>NZ_JALJZE010000002.1:0-740095 GCF_024171045.1 Bradyrhizobium sp. USDA 4538 | reverse complement strand
GCCTCGAGCAGCGGCAGCAGCTCGTTCAGCGAGGAGAGCTTCTTCTCGTTGATGAGGATGTAGGCGTCGTCCATCTCAACGCGCATCTTGTCGGCGTTGGTGACGAAGTAGGGCGAGATGTAGCCGCGGTCGAACTGCATGCCCTCGACGACGTCGAGTTCGGTCTCGAGCGACTTGGCTTCCTCGACCGTGATCACGCCCTCGTTGCCGACCTTCTTCATGGCGTCGGCGAGGAACTTGCCGATCTCGGCATCGCCGTTGGCCGAAATGGTGCCGACCTGGGCGATCTCCTCGTTCGAGGTGACCTTCTTCGAGTTCTTCTGGAGGTCGGCCACGACGGCTTCGACCGCGAGGTCGATACCGCGCTTCAGATCCATCGGGTTCATGCCGGCGGCGACCGACTTGGCGCCCTCGCGGACGATCGCAGCCGCAAGCACGGTCGCCGTGGTGGTGCCGTCGCCGGCCGCGTCAGCGGACTTGGAGGCGACTTCGCGCACCATCTGGGCGCCCATGTTCTCGAACTTGTCGTCGAGCTCGATCTCCTTGGCGACGGTGACGCCGTCCTTGGTGATGCGGGGCGCGCCGAACGACTTGTCGAGCACCACGTTGCGGCCCTTCGGACCGAGGGTGACCTTCACCGCGTTGGCAAGGATGTCGACACCGCGCAGCATGCGGTCGCGTGCGTCCACGCCGAATTTGACTTCTTTGGCTGACATAGTTGATTTCCCTGAGTTTCGTTTTTTCTCACCCTTGGCGGGCGCCCGGCAGGCGCTCCTCAGGGGTGAGCGGTGCGAGCGGTGGATTAGGCGGCCTTCTTGCTGGAAGACACGTTGGTGAGAACGCCCATGATGTCGCTCTCCTTCATGATCAAGAGCTCCTGGCCGTCGATCTTGACCTCGGTGCCCGACCACTTGCCAAACAGCACGCGGTCGCCGACCTGGACGTCGATCGGAATCAGCTTGCCGGTCTCATCGCGGCCGCCCGGCCCAACGGCGATGACTTCGCCTTGCGAGGGCTTTTCCTTGGCTGTGTCGGGAATGATGATACCGCCAGCGGTCTTCTCTTCAGCGTCGATGCGCCTGACCACGACGCGGTCGTGAAGCGGACGGAAATTCATACGGACCTCCTAAACATCTGCATGAGTTGACAATTTCTGGATTGCTAGCAATCCTCGCCCGCGAGTGCCAACGCGGGCGCAGCTGAAATAGGACAGTGTTTTTCTGGAGCAAGGGTCTGTAGCAGAAAAATTGGACTTGGCCGTTCCGATCTGAAGCAAACTCTGTCAGCGCCAGGCGGCTCCCATTGGCGTCGCCTAATCAGAAGGTTTCGACTCGGTCGGACACGCCCAATTATCGACGTTGAACGCAGTCCTGAGCCGACGCAGTTTGCGGTCAAGCAGTTCGCGCTCCGGCCCGTGTGGCGTATTCGCAAGGCGGGCCTCGATGCGCGCCAGTTCGGTGGCAATCAATTCTTTGAAGGGCAGCGCTCTCGTTGTCACGTCGGTGCACGGTGCTTTGGTGCGTTTGGCAAGCGATAGGTGAAAGGGTTGCAAGCTGCCGCAAAACCGAGCCCGAGCACCAGCGGGTCCTTTGCGCGATATGTCAATTCATAGAGGAAGCCCGGCCTGAATCCCGCAGGATAACAGATCTGCGTGTCGCTGGTCGCGGGCTCGCCGGACCCGCAGGCACCGAACGCCCACTCGGTGTTCGGGATCGGAGTCCGCGGCTCGAATTCATGCCGGCGGACAGTGAGCCGAGGCAGAAAACCATCAGGGAGCGAAGTGCGGTTCGCGAGACTGACAGTAGGATAAGGGTGAGTGGCCAGCTTTGTGAACCAACCACTCGACAGGTCTAGCGTCGTTGTTGCCGCTGGCGGAACGATCAGTGGACTGGTCGTCAGTTCACTTCGCACAAGACCCGTGATCGATGATTGATCCGGATTACGGGCAATCGGCACGTGCATGGTCAGCCGATCGCTTCCGGGCGCCACGTCGGCTTGCCAACCGAACCAGACGATAACGTACCCCTGCCGTTGCAGGAAGCCGTCCCCTGCACTGGCGAGGTTGTTGTTGGCGGTGGTTTCGAACGGCATGTCCACGTTGAACAGGGAGAGGCCACCCTTGTTGCCGCGGTTGACGATATTGAAGAACAGCACGCCGTTGCTCTTGCCAAGGTCGGCTGGCCTTAGAATGTCGATGTCCGTGACATACTCGACCATGCCCCGCTGATTGCGTGGCGCCAGGTTGATATCCTGGATGATTACGTTGCTCTCGGCCGTCGGATCAACCTCCCCGTAAGCGTTGCCGACCACTCTCTCATAGGAACCAACCTTGCCAAAGCTTTGACCGGCAAAAGCGGCCTCGATCTTGGTTATCTCGATGCGCGTAATGCGAGCCTCGGCGCTTTGTGCCGCCATGAGAAATCCGGTCAAGCATGTCGACGCAGCGATTGTCGTCAACGCCCGCATTAGAATCTCCTTCGGCAAGAGCATTGTGTGTAACTGATTGCGACCAGCGACAAGGCTACTCTACCTCGAGAACCCATCCTGCTTCGACTGGATCGATCTCAAGGATCATTTCCACTTCGACCGGGGCATTGTTAGGAAGTGCCGCCACGCCCAACGAGGAGCGAGCGTGCTTACCAACCGATGCGCCGAATACCTCGACCATCAGGTCGGAAAATCCATTGACCACCTTAGGCTGGTCAGTGAAGTCGTCGGCCGAGTTCACCATGCCGACCACTTTGACCACACGTTTCACCCGATCGAGACCACCCAGCGCCGCCCGCACTTTTGCCAGCATGATCAAGCCGGCCTGCCGGGCGGCGTCATAGCCTTGTTCGACTGTCAAATCCCGTCCGACCTTACCCTTCACCCCGCCTGACGCGTTGCCGGCCAGGAACAGGAGATTTCCAACTTGCACCGCGTTGACATAGTTTCCGGCTGGTATGGCATCAGCCGGCAGCGTGATGTTCTTCTCTCTCAAGCGCGCCTCCGCACTTGACAAATTCTGCGCCCGCGCGCCTGCAAATGTTGAGGCAAAGATCACCAACCAACACGAGAGCAGGGTCGCCATTTTCGTAATCATCGAGCGCTCCCAGGTATATCTCCAGAACTTCGCCATTGAGATGATGAATCGCCTAACAGCCGAATTGGCAGCGCCGTCAAGCTCGACCCGCCCTCGGTATGACCTTGGGCGCGTACCGTCCTCCGGTGCTTGTCATACAGGTGAGCCAGCGATGCTCTCGCGCAGTGAGTGGAACGCCTTCGAAGGTCCACGCGATTTTTCCTTCAGTGTCCACGGGTGGTAGTGCATCAATTTGCGCAAACTCGCGAACTTTCACGGTCAGTCAAACCAAGAAGCTTGGGGCAACAGAAATATTTGTTCGGATCGGACATGACTCATGCCAGAGGGCGTGACAATCTAACTTTCCTCTTTAAGCCGCAGACGATGACCCGGAGCATCTCCCATTCGGGATAAGGACGGACGCACTCAAGCGCGAAGACGAATTGGTGCTCTTGAGAGCACTTTTCGAAAGTGGCCCTGCCGGCGGCATTCACTCGGGTGTGGCCATCACTGACTGGAAGGCAAGAAAATGCTACTCAATCCGTTCCCATCCGACTCAATCTGTCAGGCGGTCGGCTCTTTTTGATTAGACTTAACCGACCGCCAACAATCAGGGAATGTGTGGCAATGCGTGTCCCAGCAAACCGAGGCCGAGGATAAAGAACGCCCCTGCACAGGTTTCCACAAGTGCGGCGCGCGACTTATGCACGTCCACCCTCAGAGCGAGTGCGGCGCCCACTAGAATGCATACAGCGCCTAACGCGGCGAATGAAGGCGGACTGCAGGTGAAAATATCGAATTTAGGACCGAAGTATGTCTGCTTGCTCAAATCGAGCTGCTCCACTGTGAGGCTGACACAGATAAAGCGAATGCGACAACGCCACTCATCTCCCATATGGGGTATAGGGTTCAAGTCCGGGCGATCGGCCGATATGGAAATGCCGCGCCGGTGAAGCGCTTCGACCGAGGCAAATGGGTTGGTCTGCTGCTCTGACCGTGCGGTCTATTGCTCCAGATCTCCAGTCCCCGGCATGGAAAATCCTCATCGCGACGAAACTATTGATCTCACGGCAGACGTCAGCGCGCGAAAGCGACCGGCGCGAGATAGCTATCGCGCGCTGATGTCCTGGTTCTGGATTTCGGGCGAGCTGGCTTCGACTGGGGCGAGCGTCACGCTGATCGCAGGAATGATGTTGGGCTCGACGGGCCTGCGGGAATACCACAGTGCAATGGCGGCCACGATTGCGGCATGCGCCAGCAGGATTGACAGCGCGGCCAGCGTCCAACGTGATACGCCGCGATTGTCAGGCAGATGCAGGGCGCGGGCGTTCATGGCTTCGCCGCCGGCGCTTCCAGCCCGACCAGCGCGAGCTTGAGATAGCCGCCGTCGCGCGAGGTGTTCATCACCTCCATCAGCTCGCCATAGCTCAGCGACTTGTCGGCGCGGACGAAGATGGTTTCGTCCTTGTGGTTGTTGGTGGCGCTATCTAGCGCACTCGCGAGGGTTTCGCGCGCCACAACGGTTTCGCCGACGGCAATGAAGGCTGGCTCGATCGAACAAAAAGGATAATCGGCACCTCTACCGAAAGACCGGCCGTTTTATTGGCTGGCGTGCCGTGCAGCAAGAAAGCGAACCATGAGGCCCACGTAAAGGGAGAAAGTCGTCGGAGCAAGCGACTCAACTACGGAATGCGCCGTCGCCACACCTTCGTCGAGCCCGATCGATCTCGCACCCCGCCGTTTCATCTCGTTGGCGCTGAGGCTGTCCGCGCGCGAGTTAACTCAAATTTGCGATCTATCAAAGCAATAGGTCGTCTGTACGAAACGAACAGAGTTCGTCTTCAATTTTAACCGGTCCACGCCTCAACAATGAATCCAGCGCGCCGTGAGGTGTCGCGAGGCGGCTGGTACAATCAAGAGTTTATCCTTTGTCAAAGATTTGCCGCGACCTTCCAGAGCTGGCGCCACCGCCATAACCAGTCCTGCAGGGTCCCGGAATGAGGGCATATCTGAACTCCTGGCTCTCGAAGCTCCTAGCCGGAGATTTGGCGGCATTTGGCGGGCCGGCCACCGATGAAGCGGCTGCAGGATACATTCGTGCCGAGCAGATCTCCCTCGTGCTTGGCTATTCGCTGGGCATCATGCTGGCCAACGCCTGCAATGCGGCCGTGCTCGCAATTGCGCTTTGGCATTCGCCAGACAGAAACTTTGCCCTGATCTGGGCGGCGACTGTCGTCTGCGGCGCGCTATCGATAGGCCTGAGAGCGCGTTCATCACGACAGTTGACGAAGCCCCAGTTCGTGTCGCGCCAGGCCATGCACCGGTTGGTACGGAATGCGCTGGTTCTCGGAACCGCCTGGGCAATTGTGCCGGTGGCTTTCTTCGCGAACGCCTCCAATGGCGGGCAGCTCGTCATAACATGTCTCTGCTCTGGGATGCTTGCAGGTGGTGCGTTTGCCTTCGCCACGATTCCGGTGGCGGCAGTTGCGTTCACGGCTCCGATCTTTGTGGGTACGGCAATTTGCCTCGGCAGAAACGACGATTTAGCCTATCTGCTCGTCGCTATCCTGGTCGTGGCCTATGGCTTCGTGCTCCTGCGCGGCGTTTTCGCCAATTCGTTCGCGTTTACCAGACGCGCCATTGCTCAACTGGAGGCCGAAAGGAGGGGGCGACGGGATCCGCTGACCCAACTGCCGAACCGTTTCGCCTTCAATGAGTGCCTCGAAGGTGCCCTCAACAGGCTCGCTCGCACGGGCGAGGAGTTCGCGGTTCTTCTTCTCGACCTCGATCGCTTCAAGGACGTGAACGACAAATTCGGCCACCCCGCTGGCGATGAATTTCTCGTGCAGGCTGCGGCAAGACTACAGCGATGCGTACGGCAGACTGATACTGTTGCGCGCATCGGCGGCGATGAATTTGCGCTTGTTATGACCAATCTGACAAAGGTTGAGGATGCCTTCGAAGTCGCCGAGCGGTTCGTCGGCGCCTTCGCCCAACCATTCGCCATCGAAAAATGCGAGATCGCGGGGGCGGCCAGCGTCGGAATCGCAGTGGCCCCGCGCGACGGCGACGTGCCTCATGAGCTCCTGAGGAATGCCGACATTGCGCTCTATCGTGCCAAGCAAACGGGGCCGGGAACGATCTGCTTCTTTGAGATCAACGACGACAAATCTGCGCACGAGCGCAGGGCGTTGCAGCGGGATCTGGAGCTCGCGATCGATAGAGATGAACTGTTCCTCCTCTACCAACCGTTCTTTGATATTCACGCGAACCGAATCACTGGCTTTGAGGCGTTGCTGCGCTGGCGCCACCCCGTCCGTGGGGTAATTTCCCCGACCGAGTTCATCCCAATCGCCGAAGAAACCGGACTGATCCACGGAATCGGTGAGTGGGTGGTGCGACGCGCCTGCGCGACCCTATCGAACTGGCCGTCGGACCTCAGGATCGCGGTGAATTTTTCGGCAGCTCAATTCCATAACGTCAGCATCCTTGAGACCATCGTGCAGGCCCTTTCGCAAGCCAGAGTTGCTCCTCACCGTCTCGAAATCGAAATAACCGAGTCGATGCTGATCTCGAAGTACGCGCCGGCATCATCGATCCTGAACTCACTCCTACAATTGGGAGTGACGGTGGCACTTGACGATTTCGGGACGGGATATTCGTCGCTGACCTATTTGCTGAAACTGCCTTACACTCGCATCAAGATCGATCAGTCCTTCATACGAGACATGTTGAGCCGACCGGAGAGCGCGGCGATCGTGAAATCAATCATCACACTGACGCAGGACCTGCGGATCGGCGTGGTCGCCGAAGGCGTCGAAACCGCCGAGCAGCTCGACTATTTGCGAAAAGCCAATTGTGACGAAGTGCAAGGATACCTCATCGGTCGGCCGGTCGCGGCCGACGACATCTTCGCTCTGCTCGATCAAGAAAAGCGATGGTCGACACCAGCCGCTTGAATGACGGGGGGGGGGCCTTCGTCATTCCGATGGTGGTAAACATCCGCATCCTAAGTGGAACAGACGCCTGCGCAGGCGCCACAATACTAGCCATGTGGCCAATCTGACTCCCGCATTGGTCAATCCTTTTGCGAGGACTAGACGTAGATACCGCCAATGAACCTTCAAATCTCGCGAGGCTGTGCTAGCCTGCTCGCACAGCTAGGGGAGGGGCGATTGACCAGAGAGCAGGCTAAGGCCGTAGAGTCTGGCATCGAGCTATCATATCCTTACTGCAACGATTGCAGCGCATTGAAATGTGGCGCATGACCAGATTTGTGCGTCTCCTCAAGGAATGCGACCCGAACAATGTTAAGCGTACCCGCGCCGCTCGACTCTATCTCGAGATCGGGGCTCGCCGGATGGCCGCCGAGCGCGGACGTATCTAAGCGCATACTCCAGCTCTTTGAATATGCAGGCGCGGTGTTGAATCTGCATCACCTGCAGCGCGTGGAAGCTGTCGTGAATCTTGTGGCCGAACGTCACGTCGCGGCCACAGCGTGCAACTGACGCGATTCTCTTGCCACCGCCATGTGACGCCTGCCTTGAGCGATATGCGCCCGGCTTCTTCGAAATGACGGAGATGCATTTCTCGGTCGCGAGTGCCGCGCGGCAATCGGGGTGACAGCGGCTTCCCACCCAGATTGTCGCGCTATACGTGAGGTCTTGGATCGGAGGTTTCTGAGAACCGCAAGGCGGTCGCGATCGAAGCTGCACGATGCGCGCTCGAAGGCTATCAGACCAAGCTTAAGAATTGTCATTGTCCCGCGGCCTTGCCGGGCGCAGCGGCCCCGTCTCGTGCCCCCAAGACGACATCCGTACAGTCCGTGTGGTGAAGGATCGCACCGCGAGACGCTGGTACCTTTAGAAGGGAGAGCGACAGGTTCACGTGCTGCAATGACGCGTGATAGAAAGGGGACGTCGTTCGCGCGGATTCCACCGAGATCGGTCTAGGTAAAAATTAACTTCACGCACCTGTTCGGGGTGTCGAGCCAAGTGGCCAGACAGGTCTGTCCCCCGACCGTGTGGGATCGCGTCGACTTGACGGTCATCCACGAAACACCGTCCAACTTGCCGGAGGATTAGCATGTCGTCGATCGGTACCAGGTTGCTCAACAGTCTGCGATCCGTTGAGCGCCCGGGTGACTTCTGTGTCGGTGGAATTCGCGAGATTTTCATGCCAACGATCGACGTCGACGGCGTGGGCAGGCTCGCCTTTCCGGTTCTGCCGGCCCAAGCGGAGCGGCTCGTCGCAATCGCAGAGGCTGCTCCCTTTGGGCGCGGCGAGGAGACATTGGTCGATCGCGAAGTCCGGAGAACCTGGCAGGTCGATTCGGCCAACGTTCGGATCGCAGGACGTCACTGGGACAAGACCCTGGCCGGCCTTGTCGCCGACATAGCCCGCCGGCTCGGCGTGGGCGAGCCGGTTGCGGCCGACTTCTATAAGCTTCTTGTCTACGACACCGGCAGCTTTTTCGTTGATCACCGAGATACCGAAAAGGTCGCCGGCATGTTCGCGACGTTGGTGCTCATACTGCCCTCGGCCCATAGCGGTGGCGAGCTGATTGTCAAGCATCTCGGCCGGGAGGTGGTGCTCGAGCTGCGGCCGGAGGAGCCGTCGGAGATCGGATTTGCGGCCTTCTACGCTGACTGCGTGCATGAGGTGCGCCCCGTTAAGACGGGATGGCGTCTGACCCTCGTCTACAATTTGCGTTTCGCCGGCACGAGCCGCGCGCTGAAGGCACCCGATTATCGGGCGGAACACGGGCAAGTGGTGGAGTTGCTGCGGACCTGGGCGGGCGCTGAGGACGAGCCTGACAAGCTGATTCTGCCGTTAGAGCACGTTTACACGCCAGCCGAGTTGTCGTTCGGTGCACTCAAGGGGGCCGATGCGGGCGTGGCGTCCGTGCTGGCGAAGGCCGCTGCTGACGCGAATTGCGATCTCCACCTCGCTCTCGTGTCGATCGAGGAGGGCGGCAGCGCCGAACATAGCCCCTATTTCGGCCGTCGCAACCGCTTGAGTCGAGACGATGAGGAGTTCGAGGTTGCCGAAATCTTCGACCGGGCGCTGATCCTATCCGAGTGGCGGCGCCCAGACGGCGGCGAGGCCGGGTTCGGCGATTTTCCATTCGCCGAGGACGAGTTGTGCCCGGCAGATGCTTTCGAGAATCTGATGCCGGACGAGCAGCATTTTCACGAAGCCACGGGTAACGAAGGCGCGTCCTTCGAGCGCGCCTATCGCCGCGCTGGTCTCGTGTTGTGGCCGGCAGCCCGAAGGCTCGCAGTGCTGAACCAGGCCGGCCTCGGCACAACGTTGCCCTATCTCGAAGATCTGACGGCGCGCTGGGAGGCGAGCGACGCATCGATCTCGTCGCCGTTGTGGCATGAGGCCGATGAGCTCTCGGGGCACATGCTGCGCTCCTGGCCGCGCACCTCGCGGGCAGACGACGACGTGGCAGCTGGCCGGATGCTCGATTTGCAGATCCGGCTTGGGAACGTCGGGCGCATCGATGCGCTTCTCGCTGAACTGTCCGCCGAAGGCCATTACGCTGCGCCCGACAACGGGTCGATCGTGCGCGCTGTCGCGCTTCTGCCTGCCTCGCGCGCAACGGAATTGCTGATCCGGATTGTCAGCCGTAACGCTTCGGCCCATCTCAGCGCCTGCGGCGATCTGCTGTCGCGCTGCGTTGCGGCGCCGGCAGGTCTGCCCCTCGAACAGATCGGCCAAGCCTTAATAGATGCGATGCCGGGCGACCCCACCACGCAGCAGCAGGTCGATGTCTGGACCCGGCCAGCGCCGGTGAAGCCAGGCTTTGTCGTCGACCTCCTGACAGCGACAAGTCGGATCGATGCGGGGCTCGCAGCGCGCGCGATCCAGCACCTAATGGCCTGGCCGAAGACATACAAGCCGGACGATGTGCTGGTCCCCGCTGCTCTGGCGATTGCCAAGCTGGAGGAGAGCAGGGCGTGGCCGGTGGTCGCGCGGCTCCGGGAGGCCGCGCTCAACCACCTGCACAGGCGCATCGCCCTGCCGCTGGAGGCGCCACGGGACTGGACCAGGACCAACCCGCTCAAATGCACGTGCGGCGACTGCCGCGGGCTGGGCGCGTTCCTGACTGCGCCGGATCAACAGCAATGGCGCCTGAAGGCGGTCCAGGACCGGAGGACCCATGTCGAGCAAAGGGTCCGGAGCGCGACGTGCGACCTTGACCTCGCGACGGAAAGACGCGGCAGTCCCCACACGCTGGTCGCTACCAAGAACCAGGCCAGCTACGAACGCCGCGCCAGGCAGCGACGGCAGGATCTGGAGCACGTCTCGGCGCTGGGCGGATAATCTTGCCTCCAGCACGGAGCACGGAGCCAGGAACTCAGGCCGCAGAATGCGCCGGAAGGATCGAGCTCGCGGGCCAAGGCACGGGAGTATAGACGCGGCCATCAACCAATCCCTGGAGGGCGACGACCCCGATCTCGGACCCGGTCGGCCATGAAGGAGCCTTGAACGTCATGGCAGGCCAGGAAGTCAAACTGCTCATTTGCCTCGACTCCTTCAGCGACGACGGGCAGTGTCCGGGCTGCCGGCTTCAACGAGAGTCAGCCAGGCGCTAGTCCGACCTTATATCGTTGCGCAAGCCGCCAGAACCAGTCTTGGTCCAGGTTGGTCTGTCGATCGATCTCCCGGATTGAGCTGCGAGTGCGATCAAACAGCGCATAGCAAAGGCCATCGTCGTCGTGGCGAGCGTAATAGGCGATGCCGTCGGGACTAAGCGGATGGCCCAATAGCGCCCTCGACCAGGCCTGCGGCACGTCGTAAGGCAGTCCGCCATGCACCACCTCGGCGGTCGCACCGAGAATAGCGAGCGAGGGGCCAGCCCGTCTGATGAGCGAAAGATCTGCGGTGATCTCGAGACGAGCGTAGGCTTTGCGACGCAGCAGGCCGGCATCTATCAGGGTCCGTCCCGGCACGCGAAGGAATGTCTCTGCAAATGCGCCGAAGGGCTCCCGGGCTGCATAGAGAACGCCGTAGCTTCCATCAGGGGCGTTCAGCCGGCCGAGACGCGACGTGTCGAAAAAGATCGGATCGTACTCGGCGGTGTAGAGCCGATGAACCACCGTACCCCGCCGCAGCTGGACCGGGCGGGGACGGCGGCGATCAAGCGTCCGGCGGCAGCGGAGCGGTCACGCGCCTTGCTGGGCCATTCGCTGAGCGGCCTCGATCACAACTTCAACCTTGCCTTCCTTGAGCAGGTCGATGGGCTTGCGGCCACCCAGCCGATCATCTGGCTGAACCAGGAAATTCAGAATGGTCCAGGGATTGTCGGTCGGCAGCGCTTCCTGGACGGACTTAAGACCCTCGACGACAGTGCCGTCCGCGTTGAACTGAAGGGTCGGAAAGCTCCGGTGGTTGCTGGGACCGGGAACGGCAAGGAGACTACCTTCCTGCACGCGCTTGTCGACAGCCTGCCGGGAGATTCCCCGCAGCAGGGTTCTGACCTGGTCCAGATCGTACGCGCCTCCTGATCGCCGAAGATCCTCTTGCGCAATGCGGACGCCCTCGAGGACAGCGAGAGCACGGGCGTCGGGCGCAAATGCCTCCTTGTTAACGACACGGGTCTTCTTCGCTGCTCCAGAGAAGAACCGAAACGCTTGACCCGCCAGTTGCTTATTGCGCTCACGAATCTTCCGCAGCGCCGTCGCACTCTTGGAAACAATCGCGACCTGAGCGTCTGCGGGAAGAGCCAGGCTCTTCAAAGCGGAGGGCTTCTGCTTAAGTACCATCATCACTCCGTCCTCGTGGACGGAGGACAGATCCTTGTTACCGGTGGCCTTTGACTGTGCCTTGGACATGATCTCAACTCCGCCCCCTGGATATGGAGGCAACTTTGTCAAACTTCGTCAACCGCAGGTTCGTCAACCGCAGATCGGTTCCACGCAATAGAACTGCACAAGTCTCTGGCGTGCCCCGAAGCCGGCGCCCGGCATGCTGGTCAGCCTTGGCACTGAAGCGCAGCCAGTTGGTGTCAATCACGATGGCTTTTCTCGACGGAGGCGATAGTCGTCCTTTGATGCGCGCAGTGCTTTGGCGATAGCCTCGTTGATGTCGTCGAGATTGCAGGACTCCGGGTGGAACTTGCGGCCAGCCCATCGGTGCATCGCTTTATGTTCTTCATGGTCGGGGTCGAGCCAGGCCTCAAGGAAGTCGGCATAGCCTGAAGGCCCACCAGCGTCTTCGGGGGGGCCTGAGCGTGCGGCGGCGATACAGCGAGGATATTGGGCGCTCTCCTCGCGCGCGACGCGCTCCAAGCGCAGCAGATGACGCCAATTATCGCCGAAGTCGTATTCGTAGAGGATCGTGAGAGAGTTTTCGCCGGGATCGTGGGGGAAGTGAAGGTCGATCATCCTGACCTCGGTCGCCTCGAAGATCCTGCTGTCGGACAGACCGTCGTCATCGAACTCTGGAGCTCCGTAGATGAGACCGCCAATATTGAACTGATGCAGATGGCTGTCGCTCCAGCCAAAGGCGGCCTGCAGCACCTCGTGGAGTTGGGCTAGGTTGAGAGTGATTGGCAGTTCGAGAGTGCGGCTGATCTTGGGCTCGATGCCGAGGATATGAACCTCGGCGCGCACAATGAAGCTGTCCGGATCGAATGGGTCAAGCATGCTGCAGATCATGCCGTGCATGATTGTCGCAGGCAATAGATGGGCGACGATTGTCCTTCGACCGCACCGACACAAACCGGCAATCGTAGACGACGTTAGGATTTTGGCCCGCGAGTGATCGGCACTGGTTTCTAGCAGGACTTCGCCTGCACCCCATTGAATAGTTTGTGGTGTCGCCGCCGGGTCAAGCGTTGTCCTCGCTTACGCTGCGGGAACGCTTGACCCGGACGCCTGTGTGCCTTGCCCGAAATGCCCCGTTAAGGTCGTCGATTCCCATGACGGACCTAAGACTCTAAGAGGACAGTTGCGATACAGAACCTAACAGCAGTTCGGACGTGACGTTGTTGTTGTAATTCGCATAATCTTCGTTATGGAATATATTCCTATTATCGGAAATCTTGAACTTGCGCGGCGACTATCTTCGTTGGTAGCATTATGCGCGCCGCAAAATCGCCAATCGTTTCACATCACCGTTTGTTTCGCTTGGCTCCTGCCTGCCTCACTCCGCAGCTTCAGCGGGCGGGCTCTTGAGCTCAGCAAATTTCGCCGCCATCGTCGGATTGCCTCGGGTCAGCTTCTTGATCGTCACGTCCTGCGTCTTGTCGTTCGCAAGGCGGAGATTGCGGTCTGCACCGATCAATGCAGATGGTGCAGCGAGATAACCGGTTCGGGAAAGCACTATCTTGAGACGAATGATGCGATCTGGTTGGCACATGGCGGCGCTGCCTCCTGCCGGCTGGTTCTGACGATTGCCGAGACCAGACAGGACAGGCCATCACGCGCGCGCAAGGCACAAAATCCTGCAGTGCGCCGAGCGGCGCACAACCGGCGTCAGGCGGCGCGGGCGCGGCATGACATGCGAAGCTGGCAGGTCGAGCGCCGCGGGCGCTCGCGGCATCTGATTAGAAGATTTCTTTTTTCAAATATTCTGACCGTTATTCCGATAACTGGTGTTCAAAACATTTTATGCGCGCCCCACGGCTATCCGTACGCCGTTTGGGGGTTAAGTGGTGCTTTATTCGTTTTATGCCGTTCTCGGCCGTGCAATCCGCTTGATCTTTCTGGCCGCCGTCGTGCTCGCTGGCTCCATGACCGCTGCGAGCGCCCTAGGGAATGACAAGACGCCCACGGTGACGTCGATCTCGCCAACATGGGGCTCGGAGGCGGGCGGCACCAAAGTGAAGATTGAGGGCGCATATTTTCTTGCGACGGGCGTACCAAACATACATGTGAGTGCGGTAAAATTCGGTAATGCCGATGCGCAAAGCTTCGAAGTGAGATCTGAGCAGGGAGGCTCTGCCTTTAATCGTCACATTTGGATCGTGGCGGTGTCGCCGGCCGGAACCGGCACGGTAGATATTACCGTGGTGACAAACTATGGGACCTCGGCCACCTCTGCTGCGGATCGCTTCAGCTATGTCGGCGCGCCGACGGTGACGTCGCTGTCGCCGACCTCCGGTCCGGAGGCCGGCGGCACGGTGGTGACGATCGCCGGCACCAACCTGGCCAATGCCAGCGCGGTGACGTTCGGCACCAGTGCGGCGCGGATCACGGCGAACTCGGCGACGTCGCTCACGGTGACCTCGCCAGCCGGCAGCGGTGTGGTCGATGTCACGGTGACGACGCCGGGCGGCACGGTGTCGCCGGGCCGCTTCAGCTATGTCGCGGCGCCGACGGCGACGTCGCTGTCGCCGACCTCCGGTCCGGAGGCCGGCGGCACGGTGGTGACGATCGCCGGCACCAACCTGGCCAATGCCAGCGCGGTGACGTTCGGCACCAGTGCGGCGCGGATCACGGCGAACTCGGCGACGTCGCTCACGGTGACCTCGCCGGCGGGGACCGGTGTGGTCGATGTCACGGTGACGACGGCCGGTGGCACGGTGTCGCCGGGCCGCTTCACCTATGTCGGGGCGCCGACGGCGACGTCGCTGTCGCCGACGTCTGGTCCTGAAGCGGGCGGCACGGTGGTGACGATCAGCGGCAGCAACCTGGCCAATGCCAGCGCGGTGACGTTCGGGGCCAGTGCGGCGCGGATCACGGCGAACTCGGCGACGTCGCTCACGGTGACCTCGCCAGCCGGCAGCGGTGTGGTCGATGTCACGGTGACGACGCCGGGCGGCACGGTGTCGCCGGGCCGCTTCACCTATGCGCCGGCGCCGACGGCGACGTCGCTGTCGCCGACGTCGGGTCCTGAAGCGGGCGGCACGGTGGTGACGATCAGCGGCAGCAACCTGGCCAATGCCAGCGCGGTGACGTTCGGGGCCAGCGCGGCGCGGATCACGGCGAACTCGGCGACGTCGCTCACGGTGACCTCGCCGGCGGGGACCGGTGTGGTCGATGTCACGGTGACGACGCCGGGCGGCACGGTGTCGCCGGGCCGCTTCACCTATGCGCCGGCGCCGACGGCGACGTCGCTGTCGCCGACGTCCGGTCCGGAGGCCGGCGGCACGGTGGTGACGATCAGCGGCAGCAACCTGGCCAATGCCAGCGCGGTGACGTTCGGCACCAGTGCGGCGCGGATCACGGCGAACTCGGCGACGTCGCTCACGGTGACCTCGCCAGCCGGCAGCGGTGTGGTCGATGTCACCGTGACGACGCCGGGCGGCACGGTGTCGCCGGGCCGCTTCAGCTATGTCGGGGCGCCGACGGTGACGTCGCTGTCGCCGACGTCCGGTCCGGAGGCCGGCGGCACGGTGGTGACGATCGCCGGCACCAACCTGGCCAATGCCAGCGCGGTGACGTTCGGCACCAGTGCGGCGCGGATCACGGCGAACTCGGCGACGTCGCTCACGGTGACCTCGCCGGCGGGGACCGGTGTGGTCGATGTCACGGTGACGACGGCCGGTGGCACGGTGTCGCCGGGCCGCTTCACCTATGTCGGGGCGCCGACGGCGACGTCGCTGTCGCCGACGTCGGGTCCTGAAGCGGGCGGCACGGTGGTGACGATCAGCGGCAGCAACCTGGCCAATGCCAGCGCGGTGACGTTCGGCACCAGTGCGGCGCGGATCACGGCGAACTCGGCGACGTCGCTCACGGTGACCTCGCCAGCCGGCAGCGGTGTGGTCGATGTCACGGTGACGACGCCGGGCGGCACGGTGTCGCCGGGCCGCTTCACCTATGCGCCGGCGCCGACGGCGACGGTGACCTCGCTGTCGCCGGCCTCCGGACCCGCGTCCGGCGGCACGTCGGTGACGATCACCGGC
This sequence comes from Bradyrhizobium sp. USDA 4538, assembly GCF_024171045.1. Lineage (NCBI taxonomy): Bacteria > Pseudomonadati > Pseudomonadota > Alphaproteobacteria > Hyphomicrobiales > Nitrobacteraceae > Bradyrhizobium > Bradyrhizobium sp. USDA 4538. Next base: position 724,172 of record NZ_JALJZE010000002.1, on the reverse strand, counting down.
ACGGGCTTGACTGGCGCGAGCGCGGTGAAGTTCGGCGCCAGCGCGGCCACCAGCTTCACGGTCAATTCGGCGACGTCGATCAGCGCGACGGCGCCGGCGGGGACCGGCACGGTTGACGTCACCGTGACCACGCCGGGCGGCACCAGCGCGACGTCCGCGGCCGACAAATTCAGCTATCAGGCAATTACGAGCGTGACGCTGGCGTCGTCGCTCAATCCCAGCAGTTACGGTCAGCCCGTCACCCTCACCGCGACCGTCACCGGATCCGGTGGAACGCCGGCCGGGACCGTGGTCTTCAAGGATGCCGGCGCGGTGATCGGCTCCGCCACGCTGTCCGCAGGCATTGCCTCCTTCGCCACCACGACGCTCGCGGTCGGAACTCATTCGATTACGGCCAGCTATGGTGGCAACACCGTATTCGCCGCGAGCACCTCGCCCGTCCTCAGCCAGACCGTCAATATCCCGGCCGACAGTGTCAAGCTGCGTCAGCTGCAGGTCAACCTCTCCAGGATCGTGGCGCAAAACTCCGGACAGGCGATCTCGGGTGCGATCGACGATGCGATCAGCGAGGGATTCGCCCAGGACTGGATCTTCGCGACCCCGGGCCAGTTGGGCGTCCGTTTCAATTTCGCCGCGGACCCTTACGAGAGCCGCGACGATCAGGGCGATGCGGCGTCCACGTCCGGCACCGGACCCCGCAGCAACATCTTCGACAGCGGAGCAGGCAACGCATATGGCGCGGCCCCCGCGTCTGGCGGCAGCCGACGCAATCCCGCGTCGCGGATCAATGACACCTTCGCCGCGATCGATCCGCAGACGCCGCGCAAGGTGTCGCCAAAGAGGATCCGGGAGAACAAGGACTGGCTGTTCTGGGTCGACGTTCGCGGCACCGGTCTAGATCGCCTGACCTCGACGACCACTGCGGCCGGCATGACCACGACCGCTGCGCCGCTCTACGGCCTACAAGTCAATGCGCTGGCGGGACTGACGTACAGGATGTTGCCTAACTTCCTTGTCGGTGTGGTCGGCGGCTATGAGACCTTCAATTACACCGAGCAGGACATCAACGGCAAATTGACCGGCAACGGCTGGACCGTGGGTTCATATCTGGGCTGGAAGATCACGCCTTCGCTGCGCTACGATGCAGCCGTGGCCTATTCCGGCATCGGCTACAACGGTGTCGCCGGCACCGCCCAGGGCAATTTCAGCGGCAACCGCTGGATGCTCTCGACCGGCCTGACCGGCACCTACCAGGCGCTGGGTTTCACCATCGAACCGTCAGCCAAGGTCTACGCACTTTGGGAGAAGCAGGGCGCTTACGTCGACTCGCTCGGCACCCGCCAGGCGAACTATGACTTCTCGACCGGCCGTGCCTCCGGCGGCGTCAAGTTGGTCTATCCCTTCACCTGGGCCGACAGCATCCTGCTGGCTCCCTATGCCGGTGTTTACGGCGACTACTATTTCAACCTGGACGATGCTGCCGCGATCCTGCAGGCAGGCGGCCTGCCGCTCGCCTCGACACCGCTGCTTCAGGGCTGGTCAGCGCGGGCGGCCGCCGGCATCAACGCCAGATTCGAAAATGGGGTGATGGTTGGTGCAGGCGCCGAATACGGCGGCATCGGCGCCAACTTCCAGACCTGGACCGTCAAACTCAGAGGCCAGATGCCATTCAACGCTCAGTGACAAATGCTCAGCATCGAGAATGGTCAAACATGGCAATATAGGAGGCCAGATGGGGTGAGCAAGGGCCTGCTTGCGAGGCAGGCTTCAAAACCAATGTCGAGAGCAAAATAAATGAGACAACGGACCGTACTCGGGAGTATGGATGCGTGAGGCAATGCGGTGGTGGTGTTTGCGTCGCAAGGGCTGTTCGGCAGGCTGTTACGCTTGCAAACGCCACCCAACGAACCGCAAGCGACGCCATGGATGGTACGAAACAGCGTCAACCGCATTGCGTCCGCCGCCGCCAGACGCGGGTTTCGTACCAAACGGCGAAGCCACCGGTACACGGTGAGGGCGGTAGATCCTTTGGCAGCATGCGCCAGCCTCCGCCAGGGTGTCATGTGGAGGATCGCGTTCAGCGCCTCGCGCAAGTCCGCACCTGGCTTGCGGCTCCGCCTTCTCGGCCTGGGTAAGAACTAGGTAATCCTTTCCCACGTCTCATCCGTGAGATCTGTCGGATAGCGTCAGGTCGTCTGTTCGATCGCCGCAATGCGATCTCGCGTCTCTCGTGTCCACATGCATAGCATAGCGCGATCACAGATGACGCGTCCAGGTAATCCGTTCTAAAGCGTTCTCTTAGGAGGCGAGTTTTCGATATTGTGATGGCGACTTGCCAACGGCGCGCCTGAAGGACATGCTCAAATGCGATTGATCAGCGAAACCGCAGATCAGTGCAATGTGCGTCAGGGGCAGGCTGGTCGTTGCCAACAATTCTTGGCAACGACGAATACGCGTCTCCATCAGGTATCGATGCGGCGTCTGATGAAACGATGCCCTAAATCGCTTGATAAAAAGCGTGCGGCTGACTCCTACCAGCTTCGCAAGATCCTTCAGAAGTACGCTGCGTATCCGCGCAATATACTATGCTCCGTCGCGTCGCATCTGCGTTTGATTCCTCAGAACCATCTGCTCGCTCTCGACGATCTCAAACACTAAGCGCTGCTCCGAGAAACCGCTTCGCGCAGTTGAGCGTGCTTGCCTTCTGGCGGGACTGTATTGCTATGCCTAATGCGTTGGACAAGCACCCGAGATCGATCGCTTAGGGAGATCTCCCTCCACGCTGCGTAACGTCGGCGAGAGGTGATCGATCCACGCCGATCGGGCGTCGCGCATTGATTGTTGACACGATGGTAGCGTCAAGCGCTATAAGCCGGGTGATCGTTGCGCGCCCAAGAGCCTTTGCGGTCGTTTCGGTGTTTGGGTTTGAAGATCCAGCCATGGGTCTGCTGTTGCGCGAGTGTTTCGATCACCGTCTGATCAGCCGTGAAACGGTGAGAAGATCCGACTGTCCGTAGCGACGATTTCGTCGGGTGTCTTCGGTGCAAGCCGCTTGTCGATCGGCTCGTCATGCCCCTATGTCGAGGGTCTTCTTCATGGCCTCGGCGTGCCTGATGTTCTCCGCTGTTGTAGCGAGAACGAATTCGTGGTCCAGTCCACCATTGTTGGGCAAAACGAATGCGATCTGTTCCCCTTGCTTTTCACATCGATCGTGGTCGGCGTAAACATCATCTTTCCGTCCTCCTCGCTCATGGTGATCTGGACCATCCGTGAGGGGTCCTTAGGAGCTCCGGGCTCACCTGCGTAAAGGTGCCGTCGTGGCTATGGCCGGTCGATCCGGCTCCTGGCCATGGGACGGCGGAGATCAGCGTCGCCGTCGCGACCGCAAATGCAGTGATGGTGATATTTCTCGTTCCCGTCGGTCCGTTGGCTTGCGGTGTTATTGCATAGTAGTGTGTGACAGACTACATGCCCTTCATTCCCTGCATGCCTTTCATCTGTTTCATGCTGCCCTCATTCGGAAAGGTCACCGGAGCTTCCTTACGCGCTGGCTGAGCTGACGGTGCGGCGACTTCGTAGGCGACGCTGCCCGCAGGATACTTGTAAGTACCTGGATCGCGATAGTCGTCGTGCGCCATTCCCTCGCGGATCTTCATCACCGTGAACATGCCGCCCATCTCGATCGGGCCGAACTGCCCCGTTCCGGTCATCATCGGCAGCGTGTTGTTGGGCGCCGGCATCTCCATGTTGCCCATCGCCATGCCGGTCGATCCCATCACCATCGCGTCTGGCGCGAGCTTGCCGACCGCCTTCGCCAGGTCCTTGCGCGACACGCCGATGAAGTTGCGCATGTCGTGGCCCATCGCGTTCATGGTGTGATGCGACTTGTGGCAGTGGAACGCCCAGTCGCCGGGATTGTCGGCGAGCATGTCGAAGGCCCTGACGGCGCCGACCGGCACGTCGGTCGTGGTCTCCGGATATTGCGCACTCTCCGGCACCCAACCGCCGTCGGTGCAGGTCACCGCGAAGCTGTGGCCATGCAGGTGGATGGGATGGTTGGTCATGCTGAGGTTACCGATCCGTACGCGCACCCTGTCGCCGAGTCTGACCGCCAGCGGATCGATGCCGGGATAGACGCGGCTGTTCCACGTCCACATGTTAAAGTCTGTCATCTCGTTGACCTTCGGCAGGTAAGTGCCGGGGTCGATGAGGTAGGTGCTCATCAAGAAAACGAAGTCGCGGTCGACGGGGCGGAACGACGGATCGCGCGGGTGCACGATGAACATGCCCATCATGCCCATCGCCATCTGCACCATCTCGTCGGAATGCGGGTGGTACATGAACGTCCCGCTCTTCTTCATCTCGAACTCGTAGACGAAGGTCTTGCCGGGCGGGATGTGCGGCTGGTTGAGCCCGCCGACACCGTCCATGCCGCTTGGGATGATCATACCGTGCCAGTGCACCGTGGTGTGCTCCGGCAGCTGGTTGGTGACGAAGATGCGGACCTTGTCGCCCTCGACCGCCTCGATGGTCGGACCCGGCGCCTGACCGTTATAGCCCCAGAGATTGGCCTTCATGCCGTCGGCGAATTCGCGCACAACAGGTTCGGCGACGAGATGGAATTCCTTCCAGTCGCCGTTCATCCGCCACGGCAGCGACCAGCCGTTCAGCGTGACGACGGGCCGGTAGTCGGGCCCGCTGGTCGGATGCAGCGGCGGCTGCATCACCACCTTGTCCATCGTCGGCGCCTCCGGAATAGCGGCGGCCTGCACGCGGCCGCTGACTGCGCCCGCGGTGACCAGTGCGGCGGTTCCCAAGAATCCTCTGCGTGAAAACATCTGCCGTCTCCGTTCAATCGCCGCCGCCGGCCGCCGGCTGCGCGGTCGAGGCAACAGCGGAAGTCATCGCCGCGGCGCCCTCCGATCCGCCGCCATTCACGGCGGTCTGCAAGTCGGACTGCGCGAGCCAGAAGTCGCGCTTGGCGTCGATCGCCGCGCGCAAGGCGGCGATGCGCTGCCGTGCCTCGGTCAGCAGGGCGAACACGTCGACCTGCATGCTCGAAAAGCGAAGCTGCATCTCCTCGGTGATGATCTGGCGCAGCGGCAGCACCTCGCGCTGGTAGTGGCTGGCGATGTCGTAGGTGGAGCGATAGACGCGGTAGGCGTCGCGCGCCTCCGAACGGACGTTGATCGCCTTCTCGGTCAACCGGTTGAACGCAAGGTGATAGTTCTCGGCCGCCTGGCGAACCCGCACCTCCCCGCCATCGAAGATCGGGATCTGGAACTGGACGTCGAACCCGCGCTCCCTGAACGGTGGGCCCTCCGGATCGCGGGTGCGCCGGTCGATACCGGCGACGTCGAGCAGCGTGACGAAGCGGGTCGCCTCGGTGAGATCGAGCGCCTTCGCCAGCGCGACGACTTCCATCCGCGCGATCTGCAAGTCGAGCCGATGCGCGACAGCATCCATCTCGATGTACGGTAGTGTCCGGGGACGGCGTGGCAACGGCGGTAGCTTGTCTGGAATCCGGTACGACAGCGCGGCACCCCACAGACCCATAAGGCGCGCCAGCCGCTCGCGCCCACTGATCGCCTCCTGCCGGACGGTCGCTAAATCCGCCGCGGTCTCCGCGTAAAACACCTGCTCTCTGGCTTGGTCGAGCTTGTTGATCGCACCGGTCTCGCCGAGCTTCTTGGCGAGCTGCGCCGTGGAGTCTGCGGTAGACTTGGCGTCATTCAACAGAACTGCCATCTCGTTTGCTACCACCGCCCGGAAGTAAGCGCGACGCACCTCGGCGGCCAGCTGCAGTGTCGCAAGCGCTGCCCTGAGCTGCGCTTGCCGAAAGCGTTCACGTGCGATCTCGCTGCGCAACGGCAGCGTCGCAAGTGCCAGGATGTCTCCCACCACCTGCCGTTCGATCTCGCTCGCCCCGTTGCCAGATATTCGGGAAACGGAGAACGTCGGGTTCGGCGGCAAGCTCTGCTCGACCATGTCCGTCTCTGCGAGTGCGAGCTCATTGTAAGCCGCTTGAAGACCCTTGTTGTTCAGGAGCGCGACCTGCACGGCTGAATCTTCCGTAAGCGTCCGCGCAAGCAACCCGCGCACCGCTATCGTGGCGCGTTCTGCGTCGTCCGGGGAGCGCACGAAAGCAGCCTGCTTCCCTTCGATCGAGGCCGTGGCGTTTGAAACGACAGCGAAGCCGCTATCGGACGAGAAGGACGCGCATCCGGAGAGGAGCGCCGCCGACAGGACTGTGCAGATGAGAGCGATCGATTTCGTGCTGGATGTCTTCATCGTTCGTCACCCTCGCCTTTCCGTTTCGGAGTGACGGCCTCGTTGCGCTCGCGCCAAAGAGCGGGTGTCGATGGCCGCAAGCTAAAATAGGGCGCTACGGTTGAGCGATAGGCAACGCGGCGCACCTGGACACCCGGATCCGCGGATGCGACAAGCGGCGCCACAGTCTGGCATCCGCCGAGAGCGGCGCCCAAAATGGTCATGCCGAAGATAGACAAGCGACGTCGTTCGCCCAACGTCCCAATGGTGGCGAACTTCGCCAGAACTCCCAAATACATGCGTACTCCCGATGCGTCGATTGTGCAGGAATGCACGCGCCAAATCGAACGCGCGCCAGTTGGTGACATCGAGATCAGACGATGGGCGGACGATAGAGGCGCGAGAACGCCTCGCTGTGCAGACCCCGGTAAGAAACGGAGATGCAAGTAGACGGAGATTGGGAGGGGATCGCGACAGAAGGTAAATCCGCCCAAATAGCCGAGACGCACGGCATTGGACAGCAAGGCCCCAGCGCGCTCTTCGGAGGATGATGGTGGTTGGCGTGCCGCGCCGCTGCGTCGGCACTCTTGCCCACGTGTTGGTGTTGAGTACTGGCATAACGATGCGAGTCCAGGGGACGCACATTCTTACGCATGATCATAGACATGGATGACGTCCACAACCTGTAACTCATCCAGGCAAGGTGCCGGTCCGGCCCCAACGGCGAGGGTTGTACCCGGCGCAAGCACGCAGAACAGGTAAACGAGAGCGATCGTCGCCCCGACAACATCCGTTTCGATCTCGTCAACCGCCAAAACATCCCGTCGTCGCACCCACGATTCAAACTGAACAGCGTGTCGAACTACGATTTAGCCAAGCCGGATACAAGCAGCTCCGCTGCCTTGGACTCTTGAAAATCACCTGCATCTTTTAAAAATGATCGTTTTTGTGACGCGCGAATCGCGGCGAGGAGAAAGACGGTGTCAGGCTGTTCATGTTCGCTCTTGTTTGTCGTCCTTCGAACGACCCGGCGGGCTTGCTCTATCCCGCGTGCGACGTCCTGATGTCGGGTCCGAAGCTGAAGCTGCCGGGCCAGCGGGCGTCCATCCGCGGGCCGGCACGGTAGAGGGCCTGGCCCATTCCGACGGTCCACGGAATGGGCTTTCGGCGGGCAGCCTCCATACCGGCCGATGGCAATGTGCTCAGAAGGGGGCACAGGAAGCGTGACTCGTTCGCGCGTATTTTGAAGCCAGCGCGGCGGACCAGGAGGACATCCAGAAGGCCCGGAAGGCAGACGGCGGCATACTGCGATGCCACGTACTGGGTCGCTGTGGGGCAGCGCGGACGAAGGCGTCGGGTTCGCTCGCGACCTCTTTCAGGGTCTTACCCTGGACATCCACAACGCATACGCTCGACAGTTCCAATGACACGCAATTCCGGCATAGTTCTCCACGGCTGTCCTCCGTCTCCAGATGCTTGGGGCCGACTCAACGTTGTGACCCCGTTTCATCATCTATCGGAGGACAGCCACCATCATCACCCTTGCTCGGAGCAGGGCCCATTACGGCATCTAGTAAGTGATCTTCAGGGGCAAGTTGCGGGCACGCTGGACTAGGTGAGCAATGGACTTCTCCGAGGGCATGACAATGACGACCTTTCGCGTTTCATTGGCTTCCTTCATCGCCTGCGCTAGGCGTGCGGGGTTGCGATGAGCCAAGTCCCTGACGGTGAAGACGCCAGCGGCACGCAGTAGTTCCACCGTAGCCCTGCCCATTCCTTTGATGCGCATGCAATCGGCGATATTTGCCCACTCGAGCAGTTGCCGTTCGCTGATCCCGGTTTTCGCCGAAAGCGCCTTTCGAGCCCTCACTGTCCTAGCGTGCTCCAGCAGCGCAGCGGTTGTTCGAATCTTCTGAGCCTTTAGCTTGGAAGCGACATAGGCACCGAGCCCGTCAATTCTTGTGATAGGGTATGTCACGACACTCGAACCAAGTTAATTCTCCATCCGCCCGGATGGTGGCAGCTCCACTCGCGGGCCAAGCTTTGCGCTGGTCATTCAGTGCGGTTGCGGGCGAGCTGGATCCTGCGCAATACGTGGCCCAAGCTCGCTGCGACTAGAACACGGTGCGCCCCTCGAAGCCGTCTTCGATGGTGCCGCCGAGAAGGCTGATCCCGCGCGCCGCCAACTGGATGATCTGGCGAGTGCGTCGTCGCTATCACGGCTCGTCTCCTTTACTGCAGCCAGATCGCCCGTGACCGCGAGGTGCCGACGGACGGTATTGAACCAATTGTCCCCCATGATCGCCTCCCCGGCGTTGACGCACTGTCCGTGCCGCGTCCCTTCGCTCAATCCAAGTCCGCGAGGATGCTGAAGCGGATGATGTAATCGGCGCGGCATAAACGCTTCCGTCACGCCGCCGTACTGGAAGCGCGCTCGGTGATCAGGACCTCAAAGCCTTCGAACTTGGGGTGGTCGAGGAAGAGGCTGCCGCCGGTCTCGTTGCCAGCACTGGAATGCGCGCGGCTGAACGCTTCCGAGCGCGTCCAGGCGTCAAACGCGGCGTAGTCGGCCCACACCGTATGTGTGGCGTAGAGCGTGTGGTCTTCGGCTTCCGGCCCCTTCACCAGATGAAACTCGATGAAGCCCTCGACGTCGCCGAGATGGGATTCGCCTGTTTTCCAAACTGTCTCGAACGCCTGCTCCAAGCCCTTATTCACCTGAAAGCGGTTTATTGCGATGAACATTCTTGAGTTCTCCTGTTGGCAGAACGTCCTTCCAACCCTGCCGGCTAAGTTGGTTAAAGACATGACGCGTCAGAACCGCGCAAGGGTATCAACCGGCCAGCGGCAAATTGGCTGAGCTCCTGCAATCGCGCTCGGCACAAGTGCGATCCATAATGCTGCTTTGTACACCCTGCCCGGTCCAGGACTCGAGAACAGCACGTCGTCTTGCGTTGTGCAGTCGGCCGAGCTGCCGGGATGGCGTACGGCCGAGAGCTCTGACGACTGCACGTTCTTGACGTTAAGGATCAGAGGGCCCGGCGTTCCGTCGTTGAGGTGTACTTCCGAATGGTGCCAGAGGGCGCTCGACCAACAACGATCTATGGATGATTTATCCTGCATCGCGTTACGTGAAGTACATCCCGATCAGGACTGATTTGATGATCGGCCGGGATCATTTGAAGTCGGTCGTTTTTGCGCTACTCGATCCGCGTGGTAAATGCGTTCTCGACGTCTCTACGTTGCGCACGAACGGCCTATCGTCAACATGAGCTGTGCGGCCAGCGCCAACGCGCTCATCGAAGACGTTCTTCCATGCACCGCGATCATTCGCTCGGAATGTGCCGACCGCTCCTTGAGAAATGATCTTCGCTTTTAGCGTTATTATTCGATCGAGTAGCTGTTATGGGGACCTCGTGATGAGCAGGTAACAATGGGATCGAACAGCGGTGCCGTCTAGTTAACCCAACCGGGCAGCGTCGAGCGGTCGACTGCAATCCCTCGCGCCGCGTTCATCGCCGCCTGGCGGTAGTACGGCAAGGGAAGATCAAGTTTTGCGATCACCGGGGCAGGCGCCCGGACAAATCTTCTCGCAGAAGTGGCGGCCGTACTTGGGCCCGAATGGTGAGATGAAACCAGCACCGCGTGCGGCATATCTCACATCTTCTCTTATACCGCGTCTTTCAGACTCACTGATCTGCTCGATCGGATATAGTCGTTCGGCGTTGCGATTATCAAGCCAGGAGCTAGCGACGCCGAGATACTCGTTACGAAGCGCCTGAGGAGATGTGCTATGTACGCAGTCCTGAACCGCCACCCAATCCGAGGACGGCATCGGCAGCTCCATCACGGATGCGACGCACGTGTGCGTTGTTGTCGATCGACGATCTCAGCCGCGTCGGTTTGCGGGTTCAGTCCGTCGCGGTTTGCGGGGTGGCGTCATGATCACCACGACAAGGACGTTCAGCAACAGCCATATTCCCAGTACGATCATTAACGTGCGCATGTCGCAACCTCGGCAATGATCCGCGGGCTTCAGAACACGTAAAGTCCGTAGATCTACCTTGATGAGTGGCACCACCCCAATAGCTTTCAATTACCCACATTTGACGTCGGATTTGAGCGAGGCGCGGCGGGCGAAATCTTGAATCGGCAGAATCTGTTGTGATTCATTGTTGAGCACCTGATTCGGAAGTGGGGTGCTCGATGGGGTTGGTGAAGGAACGCGCGGAGACGCGTGCTCAGCGATTGACGACTGGTATCGAGACGTGGGTTGATCAGGAAGTTGCGGGATGCGAGTTTAAGGATGAGCGGCTTGGTCGCCGGTTCTGCAAATTGCTCGCACAAGTCGGGAGCGACATGGGTCAAAGCATCCCGTTGGTTTGTCAGGACTGGGCCAACACGAAGGCCGCCTATCGCTTCTTCTCCAACGAGCGGGTCAATGAGGCCGGATATTCTTTGCGGTCATTTCGAGGCGACGCGCGGGCGCGTAGCGGCGACGGAGGGACCGATCCTCGTCCTCCATGACACGACGGAATTCAGCTTCAAGCGCGAGAAGCCGGATCTGATCGGCTTTACGGGCAAGACGGCAGGACGCACACAGTGCGGCATCCTGATGCATTCTAGTCTCGCCGTGACGACCGAGGGGCTTCCGCTCGGACTGTCGGCAATCAAGTTCTGGACCCGCAAGAAGTTCAAGGGGACGACGGCGCTGAAGCGAAAGATCAATCCGACACGGGTGCCGATCGAGCAGAAGGAGAGCATCCGCTGGCTCGAGAATTTACGGCAATCGACCGACCTTCTCGCTGCCCCTGAACGATGCGTTCATATTGGTAATCGCGAGAGCGACATCTATGAGCTGTTTTGCCTGGCCGAGGAGGTTGGAACGCATTTTTTGGTGCGAACCTGTGTTGATCGGCTTGCCGGGGACGGCAATCATACAATTGCCGACGAAATGGACGAGGTTACGATCAAGGGTTTGCATCGGATCAAGGTCAAGGACGACAAAGGCGATCCCGACGACGCCGTTCTTGAGATCAGGTACCGCAAGATATGCGTCCTGCCGCCGATCGGCAAACAGACGAAATATCCCGCACTCACTCTGACCGTGATCCATGCTCAAGAGCGGGGAAGGCCGAAGCGGCGAAAGAAAATCGAGTGGAAGCTCCTCACCGATCTCCCGGTCCGATCGCGCAAGGATGCCATCAAGAAGATCGAATGGTACGCGTTGAGGTGGAAGATCGAAGTCTTCCATAAGATCCTCAAATCTGGCTGCAAAGCAGAGGACTCAAAATTGCGAACTGCTGAGCGTCTGGTCAATCTGGTCGCGGTCTTCTGCATTGTGAGTTGGCGCGTCTTCTGGATGACGATGCTCAATCGCTCCTCGCCGAATACCCTACCGCAAACCGCGCTGACAGATCCCGAAATCAGGCTTCTTGATCATTTTGTGAAAGACAGGGGTGGCGATTGCTCTCGACGAAGCACGCTCTCGCACTATGTCGTCAAGATCGCGCGGCTCGAGATCTGCTGTCGCAAATCAGGTCGGTCGAGAAAACGCTAATGGAACTGCACCGCGCCGATGAATGCAGCAAGCGTCTTGCAAAAATTCCCGGTGCCGGTCCTGTTGGTGCGTCACTCTTGATGATGAAGACACCAGATCCTCGTATGTTTAAGTCTGGCCGCGATTGTGCGGCTTGGATAGGGCTTACACCCAGAGATCATTCGACGGCCGGCAAGGTCAAGCTTGGGGTCATTACACGTGCCGGCGACGAAATGTTGAGGAGCACATTGGTGGTCGGCGCGACCGCTCTTCTTCAGCATGTAAGAGTAGGTCGAAGCAAACATGCCTCCCGATGGCTTGCCGACCTGCTGCAACGAAAAAGCCCCAAACTTGTCGCCGTGGCGCTTGCAACAAGATCGCCCGCGTTGCCTGGAAACTCATGGTGAGCGGTGAAACGTATCGGCGAATAGAGGAACAGCCAAAGGCTATATAGAGGATTGGCGACCACGGTGAGAACAGAAACTACCGCGTTGCGCTGATGCTGTGAACTTGCATGAGAAGAGCAGATGGTGCGATCGATCGATCCAAAACTCGTGACACTCCGTCATTCCCAGTGGCCCTCCGAGGGGCGCTGCCTTGTTAGGAACACGCGTTGCGGAACCCATCTTGGCCAGCGGTCATGTGCGACCGCATGCAAAGGCCGGACATACGGAGGCAAGCGATCCGTCAAATCACTGAACAATATCTTGCAAGGAGGGAGCCGTCCACATATGGGAATGGAAGCTCCTGCGCCAAGGCGACAAGCCCGCCAGCAGGCTGCCTGACCTTCACCCAAGCAATCATAGAGCTCACTGTGCCCGCGCGCATGCGTCAATCAGGCCGTATTCGTCGTATTTTTACGCTTCTTCTCACGAGCCTGACTTCAGCAAGATTGTCCGCACCGGCGCTCCACGAGACTGTCGCGCGGCCGCTGAGCGCCGCGCCGAAACAACGCGCGACGTTGTTAGCTTCAGCCGCCGTTGTCGATCACTTAAGCTCTCGTTAGGTGCCGAAGCCCCAGACCGTCGTGTTGGGTAAGCCGTTTGCAGAGCCTCCTGCAAACCACATTGCATCGCGAAATGCGGTAGTGCCCAGATCGAGCACGGTCGCGCCCCAATTCGGTCCAAGCCCCATGGACCAGTTGCCGGACTGATCAGCGATGTTGCTGTCGGAAAACGCCAAACCCGCCTGACTCATGCCGCCGACGACGTAGAGTTGCTCGCCGAGCACGGCCACACCCGGACTGGAGCGTGCGGGCCAGGGCACGGTGTTGCTCAGACCGTTCCAAGTCGCGCCGTCTCCGCTTTGCCAAACGTCGGCGAGTACTCCGCCGGCGCCACTGCCGGCTATCACACACATGCCGTTACCGAAATTGACGAGACCGAACGCCGACCGAGCCGACCAGACCGCGGACGGCTTGACGCAGGTCCATGACACACCGTCCGTCGAACTCCAGATGTCGTTCATGAGCGTGCCGGACGCATTGCGCCCACCCATCACCCAGATCTTACCGGCGAACGCCACGCAGCCATGGTCTGCCCGGGCCGGCCAATGTTGTGTGGCAGCGACCTTCGTCCAAGTCACGCCATCGCTGCTGGACCAGATTTCGTCGAGCACGCCGCCATTCAGCGTTGCGCCTCCCGTGAGCCACAGCTTGCCCGCGAACACGCAGCCGGCCGCTGAAGTGCGCGGCGAGAATGCGGCGGCATTGTTGACGATCGACCAGGTAAATCCGTCGCGGCTGCTGAACACGATGCTTTTGAGATCGTCGGCGCCACCGGCCAGGAACCAGATCTGATCGAGAAATTCGGCCAGCAGGACCGGCCGCCCGCGCGTGTCCCAGGGGCCGGCGCCCGGCACCGATTTCCAGCCATTGGGAATCGGGATGATATCGAGCGAGGTCGCGGCCGGCCCGGCCTGGCCCTGCGCCGTGATGGTGTAGCGCTGGGCGGCGGTCGGAAAGATCGCGGTGCCATCGGACTGCGCGGGCACCGACGCACTTCCATTGATCGGCGGATCGACGGTGCAGGATTGCGCCGACGAAAACGCCCAGGACAGTGAAACCCGATCGCCGAAATGATAGCCCGTGGCGGGAACCGCGGTGAGCGCCTCGCTGACCGTCACGGGCAGCACGTTCACGGTCGCCGGCCCGCTGGTCTTGGTCCCGAGCGCGTCGTTGTAGGCGGTCACGGTGAACGTCGTGGTGCGCGCCACCGTGACCGGAAACCCGGTCTTGTCCGGCTGCGCTGGCGCCGGCACCTCGCCGCCATCGACCGGGCTGACCGTGCAGCGGTTCGCGTTGAAACTGGTCCAGGTCAGGCCGACCTGAGTGCCGCTCGGGACGTTGTCCTTGAGCGGCCCGACGCCCTGGAGCGCAAGCGTCGGCACCGCCTTCACCAGCGGCTGCGTCATGCTGCCGTCGTCGTAAGTCGGAATGTCGACCGACTGCAGATACAGATTTGTCGACGACGGATCGAAGTCGGTGACGATGTTGCTGATCCTGAATTCAGCGATCGCGGAGGCGCCGGTGCCGAGAATTTCCGGACTCTTCGGGTAGATCGCCCAGTACGGCGGATCATTCTGCCGATGATCCTGGACATCCCAGACGGTGCCGTAATCGCCATTGGTGCCGACGACGATATTCTTCAGGCGGTCGATCGTGGTCAATGCGCCATAGCCCGGCGCCCCGCTGGCGCTGACAAAGGTCAGGTAGAACACCGGCTTCCCCTGCTTGGCGCCGGGCGGCACCAGCGGCCCGCCGGTCGAATTGTTCAACTGCAGAACGAGCGTGTTGGGCGGAATGAGGTGCTGGTCGTTGACGTCGATGTAGACCGAGTTGCCCCCCACCATCGAGATGAACATCGAATCCGCAAGGCGCTTGTGCAGATTGGGCAGGTTCTGCAGCGAGAGCGGCAGCTGCGTGCCGGAGTTGGCGACGGTCGAGATGTTGTAATAGTCGATGTTGAACGATCCGGGGCCGGGCCGCCCGTTGGCGGTGATCTTCGTCAGGGTGAAAACCAGGCTCTGCCCTGGCTCCAGCTTGGTGTCGGCGATCGGCGTCAGGGCCCAGGATCCGAACAGCGCTGCCTGCCATCCGGCCGGAGGCGTGACCCGCATGGTCGCGAACTCCTTCGGACTGAGAACCGACGACACGGTGAAATAGAAGCTGGTCGGGCCGGCCGGAGTGATCTTGTCCTCGCTGACCGGCGCGCCGCCCTTCACGGTTACCGCCGCCGTCCCGCTATAGGTGATGGTGAAGGTCAGCACATTCTGGCTGGTGTCCTGCGTCACATAGAGGACGCTCTGTCCCTGCGCGTTCTGCAACTGGAACTGCACGGCAGGTTTCGCTGTCGTCTCCATCGCGCCCCTCCTCACCGGTTGGTGGACTTCTTGGCCTGGCTCAAGCTCAGCCATCCCTCGACCGCACGTCGCGGAAGCGTCGAGATCGCAACGCTCGCGGATTGGACAGGCTCGATCGTCCAGCCCGCGCCGCTCGGCTGCGTCACCCAATTCCAGACAAAGCCGCTTTCGGCAGGCACCGGTATTTCGGGCGGCCCGCCGGAGACGAACGGCGTGGTCAGGAACGTCACGGCCATGTTCGCAAGATCATCGGCGATCACGGCGGGAGGAATCGTCAGCTCCTTCATCGGAAGCAGCCCGGTCGTGGCGTGGACGGAAGCATGCGGGTCGACCAGCAGGGTCAGCAACACCGGCGGCACGCTGCGGTCGGCCGTTACAACGACCTGTCCGAACGATGGCTTCTTGACGCCGTGGCTGTCGCTGCTCCGCGCCGCCGGCGAGTAGAAGGTTTGATAGGTCGAGGGTTCGCCGTCCTCGATGAAGTAACCGACCATGCCGTCGTCGATATCGGAGAGCTCGCCGATTCGGACCGGCACCTGCAGTTGCGGCAGCTGGCCGTCCTGGCGCTCCAGCACGTTGTCGCTGGCGATCGCGGCGCCGAACGCCGACATGCTCTGGTCCATCGCCGGCAACCCCAGCAGGTCGAGCTTCACCGCGGCGCGAACCAGCGCAATCGGCCGCCCGATCAGGACCGACAATCCACCATCCTGCTTGTAGGTCCGCGGCGAGATGAAGCCCGCCGCATTGTCGATGGCGGCCAGGATTTCGCCGAGGTAGTCGACCGGCGTCGGACTGCCCGCCAATCCCAGCGCGAAATCGCGCAGATGCGGATTGGCGGAGGCGAACGCCTTCTCGATCGGCTGGCCATAGTTCGCGGTGTTGCCCGGCGCGCCCTGCCAGAACGGACCGAGCAGGTTGAACGATCCGATCGCCGTCCCGGCGGTATCGTAGATCGCGAGCGCATGGTCGAGATGGTTGTAGAGCACCCAGCCGATGACCGGAGTGGTGGCGGGATCGCTGTTGGTCTCGACCCGATCGTTGTCGGCCGCCAGCCAGTTGAAGCGCAGCGCTGCGGCCTGCGAGAGCCGTACCGGCAGATTGATCAGCCCGGAGCTGTCACCCGGAGCGATCAGGCTCTCGGCGCGGATCACTTTCGGCCGCTCGATATCCAGCACCTGACCGAAGGCATCGACGACGCGCAGCCGGTCGATCGCAAACGCGCCGTTGCGCAGCGGACAGAAGCTGTTGTTGCCGCGCGGCGAGTCGACGTTCTGCACGCCCACCGCATCCTTCACGTCCCTGTTGGTGAAGTTGGAGAAGAACAGTCCCTGCAGGATCGCGAGCGGATCGGACACCTCCATCTGCAGCACGCGATCGAGCATCAGGAACGCCTGATTGAAGCCGCTCAACGCCTGCGCCTGGGCCGACAGGTCGAGGTTGTCGAGAACGGTCTTCAGCTCACCGTCAACATCGTCGTCAGGGAAGTTCGCAAGGTAGGTCTTGATCTGTTGCGCGAGGTCGATCTCGCTATTGTGCGAGAGAACGATGGTGCCCTGATAGGTCCGCACGTACTTCGGATCGACCGGAATCGTGCCCTTGAATTGCAGGTCGATATCGGCCTCGTCGAGCTGATAGTTCTTGAGAATGAAACCGGAATCGTAGGGCGGCAGTCCGTTGGCATAGAAGCTGCTCTGCCATTGCAGGATGATCGGGACCCATGGCAGGCTCCACGGCTTGACCGATCCAGCCGCCCCCGGCGTACCCACAAATGTGATCGACGGCTGCTTGCCGCCGGCTTCGCCTTGCTGGGCACTCGTGATCGCGCTGACCAGGCCGGCATAATCCGCCGCCGGGTTGCCACTGCCGCCGAGCGCGGCAACCGCTGCCGCCAGCACCGGCGCCTGCCAGACGTCGACGAAAAAGCCCTCGCCGACCAACGCGGCTACGACGTCGCCGAGGCCGTCCGGATCGGCCTGACCAAGCGTCGGCAGGTTCGCCGCGTGGATCGTGAACGCACTACTGCCGGCGATCATCGCGCTGACGAGATCGGCGCCGGTTCGACAGACCAGGTTGCCGCTCGGGTCTCGCGCCGCCGGCATCCGGTTGCGATAGGCCGATTGAACGTCGGAGCCCGAAAACAGCACCACCGGATTGCTCGGGCTCCAGTAGCGGGGGCCGTTGGTCATATCGAGCATATAGTCGGGGCCGATCAGCTGCTTCAGCGCATCGCCCTGGGTCTTGACGTCGTTCCTGATCGTGGTGATGGAGCCGAGCATGACGTTCAGCTCGGCGATCTCGGATTCGATGAACGTGCGCGCATCGTTCGGCGAGATCGGACTCGGCGGGGCCTGGGCCGGCGGATATTCGATGGACATGTAGCGGTACCAGTCCGCGAAGATGCGCGCGCGCAGGCTTTCGACTTCCTGGGTCGTTCGATCGAGCAGGCTTTGCGTCTCATTGAGTGCGTTCAGCGCATCGCCTGCCCCCGCCGGTAAACTCCTCTTCAGGTTTCGCGCGGCAGCCAACATCCTGTCGGACGCGCCGACCTCGCCGTCCTTCGCCTTCACCGGCACGATCACCCAGATCTGGCCGACATTGGTGCTGGTGAAGTCGGCCTGGTGCAGCACCTCGTCCATGTCGGCCAATCCGCCCGGCAGCGTGAGGCGGCTGAGGATCCCGGTCTGCAGCGCATTCAACACGAACTCGATCTTGGGCAGCGACTTCAGGTCGGGCTGCGCGGCGAGCAGCGCGGACACCGCCTCCGCGGAGGTGTTGCCGACGGCGATCTCGAGATCCGACGACGCAGCATGCGGGTCGATGAAATGCCGGTCGGGATCCCACGGGATTGCGGTCGTCAGCGCGCTGTAGATGGTCCGGGTCGGCATCGATGCGCCGGCGGCGAGCGCAAAGCTCCAATCGAGCTGCGCCGCGATCGCCGCAAGCTTCTGCTTGTTATCGGCCTGCGACGGATAAGTCACCCGCGACAGCGGGTCGTCGACGATGTCGGCATGCCATCCGATCAGAAGATAGGACATCCGCGTCGTGGCCGGCGGGAACCGCGTCTGGTCGATATCGCCGAGCGGATCCCACATGCCGAAGACGTTGGTGCAATATTGCGAGCTGGCCGCGTAATGCGCCTCGCCGAAGCCGAGCGCCGTCAGTTGCCCGCGTTCGGCGGTGGTGTCCTCGGCCCAGCCCACATAGGGAAATATCCTGCCAATCGTCTTGAACGACTTGTTGCTGGCGGCGATCGGATTCGGCTTGATCGGAATATCGAGGCTGACCGCGTTCTGGACCGGCAACAGGACCGTGTCGTTGCGCTTGTCCCAGAGCCGGTCACTCTCGACGACCCAGCCGGTCAGTTCGGTCACCGGGGCCGTGGCGACCGCGGTATTGGAAGCGATTCTCACCACCAGCCAGCGGTTGGGTGCAGGTGGGAACGTGATCTTGCCGGTGGCATCCTGGGTGCCGTGCGCGAGGCTTTGCGGAAGCGCCCAATGCAGATGGATGCCGACATCGAGCGGTTGCGAGGACGGCTGGAACGCCGTGGTGAGGACCTGATCGCTGGTATAGGGCCCGGGGTTGTTGGCGATGCCCTGATCGGCATAGGGCAGCAGCGAGAAGTCGGGCGCCAGGCGCGCAAAATCCTTGGTCCCGTAGGGATGGGTCGAGGACCCGTTGACGTCCGTCTTGCCGACGCAAAGCGCGGAGAGATCGATTGGGACGACCAGGGCCGAAGGGAGCGTTGCCATGCCGGATTACTTTGCTGCCGCAGGTTTGCTGCGAAACGTGACCTCTTGCGTGCCTTCGACCATCTCGAGCGCAAACTCCGCCGCGGTGAAAGGCAACGCGTCACCATTGGGCGCGTTGTTCGCCTTGTTTTTGTCGAGGAGATCCTTGACGTTGCCGGCCAGCTTGTTGATACGCAGCGCGCGCCGGTTGCCGGCGCGGTAGTCGACAGCGGCGGACACGCCCTCGAGCTGGTCGCCGGGTCTGGTCCCCGGCGGCGCGGTGGCCGGCACGGTGACGTAGCGCAACGGCTTGCCGCCATCGACGTCGATTCCGGAATGAAGCCCGACCGCCGGCTCGCGGATCACGACATGGTCGATCGTTCCGACCACTATGTAGAGCAGGATCGACGGCGACAGCAGGTCCATGCGTATCACGTCGGTAAGCTCGGTGCCCGCCTGGTCAAACGGAACGATCTCCAGCTTGGGCCAGCCGGGAACGACCTGGGAGCGCAGCAGGAAGCCGGTGACCGCAACCGGTTTGTCGTCGGCCGAGACGCCGCGCCGCGCCGAGGCGTGCAATTTCTGTCGCGTGACGGCGTGCTGTGCGGCCTCGGCATCGCTGGCATGGCCGATGCTGCACGCTCCCTCCACCAGCGCGTGAAGCCAGTTGAAGTCGATCTGGAAGAAGCGGATCGACTCGTTCGGCAAGAAGCGCTCATTGGCAACCAAATAGCGATACGGCAGGCCGTGCAGTTGCTCCAGCCGCTTCAGCCAATCGCTCAACTGCACGGTCGGATCGATGTCCGCCGTGGCGGCCGCGATCGCCTCGCGGTTGGCGAACGTCGCTGCAAGGCTTTCGAGATGCGCCTGCCTGTCGAGCAACCGGGCCATCACTGCACCTCACCTGGCGGATTGCGGCGCGCCTGTCCGCGCATCAGATGCGGTTTCAGCCGCGTGCGAATGAAGCTGCTGGTCAAATGATGCATCAAATTGGCCTCGGCGGAATGCCGCCCCGCCGTGACGCCCAGCGTTGCACCGAACTCGCGCTCGAGCACCTGGCGTTCGAATGCCGTCACCACCGCAAGGGTGTTGCTGCGCTTCCATTCATAAAGCGCCTGCGAGAAGCCCTGGTCCTGCAGCGCCAGCAACCGCCCGATCTGCCAGGCGGCAGCATAGGAGATGTCCATCATGCCGTTGTCGGGATCATAGCGAACGGCCTCGTCCGCGGTCGCGATCGGTTCCGAATGCGTCCCATCGCCAGGCACCGGCACGATGCTGTCCGGCGGCACCGCGAACGGCACCAACGGGCCGCGATACCACGACACTGTCTTGCTGCCCTGTCGCGTCTGATGATTGAGCGGCGTGTATCCCATGTGCAGCGCGTTGGCGACAAAGCTGTCGGCCGGGCCCGTTCCAGTGCTGCCATCGGCGATCGCAAACACCCGAAGGTTATCGTCCGCATCCAGCGCCTTGAGCAATTCCGAGAAGGTCTGCTTCGGATCGACCGACTGATAGCTCCAGTTGGCGAGCGTGACGAGCCGCACCGCGTCGGCGGCACCGCCGTTGGGCGACTTGATCGCTGCCGGCGTGTAGTCGTCGCCGGCGGGGAGAAGGCTCGCCATCCCCTCCAGCGATACGAGATGAACGGTGCAGCGCGCATTGGAATTCGGCAAGCGGTTGCCGACGATGACCGAGGTCTTGACCTCGGTGCCCGGATCCGTGGTTAGTCCCATGCGCGCCGGCTTGTCGGTCGTGAGGATCCGCGCATGCGCCAGCCACGGCATGTCGACCTGCCCCGGCACGACCTGATTGAACAGCGCGACCGGCACATCGATGACGTTGCACGGCTGATAGGGAAACTCGCCATAGTCGAAGGTCAACCCGGGATAGGATACGGTCCCAGTGGGCAGCGCGCTTGGTTGATCGGGACCGCCTTTGGCGTGCGGGAATGGATTGGGGGTCAAGTCGCCGGCAAACACCGACTTGGGCTCCGGCACGGGATCGTCCTCGTCAAACAGCAGCAGCGCCAGCCAGGAGCTGTCGGCGGCGTCGCCGACCGAGCGCTCCCAGGGCAGCGTCACCCTGCTGAACACGATGTGAGGCAGCACGTTGGCATATTCGCCGGTGCTCGACGACGGCGGAAACACGCTGCTGATTTCGGCTGCGTCGACCGCGAAGCGTTCGCCGCGCACCTGAAAGCGCCGCGTGTTGGTATAGGCCTCGTCGAACACCGCATCTTTCGGCGGATTTGGATCGCTGTTCTTGACCGTCTGCACGATGGTGACGGAATATTCGCCGTCTTCCAGCGGCGGGCGGTGGCTGGCAACGAAGGTGATCTTGCCGGTTTCCTGGGTTGGATCATCGCTCATGACCAACCTCCTGCGGCGACGCCGGTGCGGCGATATCAAGCAGCACGTTGTTCTCCCAGATAGCGGAGCCCCGGCGCCTTGAGCAGGGTCGCGGGCGCCTGCTCGGCCAGCAGCCGAATGTCGACATCGGCATCGACGCCGAGGTCGAGGCCCGTTCCATTGAGCGCGCCGATGACCGCTTCGCGGTTGGCCTTGGCCGACACTAGGGTGTCCGAGAAGGTCTTCATCGCGGTGGATTGGTCGAATGAATCCATCGACGGAACGGTCGGGGTAGTCCAGCTGAACCCGACCGTGCCTTCGGACTCCTGCTGCAGGATCGCGATGTCGATGGGCAACGGCGTGTGGTCCGGTGGCCGTCGCTTCATGGTGATCGAGAACCCGACCAGCACGCCGCCGACATTGGCGGGCGACTTGTTGATGTCACCGATATTCGGGTTCACCGTCAGCTTGCCCGACCAGGTTGCGGCCGGAATGTTGGCAAGAACCGGCACGATGGTCGCAACGTCGGCAAGATTGAAGGCCGAATCGGGTTGTCCCTTCACCAGCCGCTGGATCGTGATGGCGTGCTCGGACGTGAAATGATCGATCGAGACATCCACCGGGCCGACGCCAAAATTGCTCTGACCGGTCGGCAGCGGCGTGGTCTTGGTTCCGGCCGTCGTCAGGGTCGCTGTCTTGGCCGGGAACACGGTGAAGGTCATGAGTTGCAAGGTCTCGGAATTGACCACCCAATCCGGATCGGTCGGGTTGACCTTGGCCGCCGTCATAGCCGTGACGAGCCCCGCCGCAACGCTCGAATGACAATAGCTGTCGGTGACGATAGGCGCGCCAGCGGCAAGCGCAAGATGAGCGCCGCCCTGCGGCGCCGGCAGGAACGAGGTCTTGAACTCGCTCCATGGAATCGGCCTCGCCTTGGGCTTGTCGCGATTGCCTATCCCGACGGTGAACGAAATCACCGATAGATCGACATAGATGGTGCCGCCGAACTTCGGTCCCCACAGCGACAGATCGACGCCGATGCTGACCGAGATGGTGACGCTGGTGAACAGCAGGTCCAGCTTGTAGGAGACGCCGATGCTGAGCCCGATCTCGATCTCGTAGTGGAACGGTTTCCAGCAGAGCAGGAAATCGGCATGGGCGATGAACCACGCCTTGAGATCGCCGCTCTCCCACACCGCCTCAAGACGTCCGCCGGCCATCATCGCCGAAGGCGTGATCGCGAAATAGATGCCGCCCTTGATGCTGGTGTTGCTGTCGACCTGCCAGTTGAAGCCGAGCAGCGGTTCGACCGGGAAATAGGCCGGTCGCGCGTAAGCGGGATTGTAGCCGCCGAGCGTGACCACGAAATCGCCGGCGTGATAGGACGCGGGATCGTTTGCCGGATTGTCCTTGAACCAGGAGTAGTAGGCGACGCCACCGGTCAGGTGGCAGTCCTTGGTCAAGATGTACGACGCCGGCGTCACCTTTGCCGCGATCTCGAGGATGCCGTTGTCAGGCGAGAACACCGCCTCCAGCGCCATCTCGACATAGCCGATCGGCGGCACCCCGGCTGCGGTGTCGGGTGGCAGGCTGGCGGTGGTCAGTCCCAGCAGTGCGACCTTGAAATCGGTCCCGAACGAGACAGTCAGCAGCGCGAAGGAATGCAGGATACTGAACGAGGAGAACTTGATGCCCGCCGCGATCCAGTACTCGCCTACGCGCGGCGGAATGGTGTCGCCCAACGACTTGATCACGGTCTCGATCTGGCTTCCGATATTGCCTGAGGGATCCGCAGGCGGCACGTCCTTGCCCATCGCCCAACTGACCAGCGGGAAACCCGCGACGCCGTCGATGCCCGGGGTCAGGAGGTCGCGATTGAAGCCGAGGCCGCCGGCCAGGCCGTCGACATAGAAGAAGGGATAGCCGAACAGCGGCCGATTGACCGACGCATAGAGGAAGAACGACGGATCGGGTCCGAGCTGGGCATAGCCGCCGAGCGCGCCGATCGACATCGACGGCACGGTGACCGACAAGGCCCCATAGAAGTTCAGCGGATGGATCGATCCGAGCAGGCCGCCGCGGACCTGCACCGGTCCATCATCCACGGTGATGGTCAAGCCGGACAGCGTTACCTCGGGTGAGAAGCTGGTGATCTTCGACCCGACGCCGAGGCCGATGAGACCGATCGACAGCAATTGCGCGGTCAGCCCGATATCGCCGGTGACGTAGAGCACCTGATTGTCGTACATCAGGCCTAGCTTCTCGATCGCGACCGGACCGAACTGCTTCTGGATGTTGATCGACAGCGACGCCGGCGCCGATGCGGTGGACGGCGCGGCGGCTGGCACGACGCCTTCACCGCCCGGACGCGCATCGACCAGCAGCGCCGACGCCTGGTCTTTGCCGATCGCGATCGGAAGCGAGATCGTCTTGTGGCTGGAGCCGAGTTGCAGATCGGCGGAGACGAGGACACCCTTGTCGAGTCCCGCGGCGGGCAGCCCTCCTACGCCCTGCGGAAACAGTGCATTGATCGAGGCGGCCTGGTCCTTGAGCAAGGCGGAGTCCGAATAGACGAACTGCAACTGGCTGAACTTCACCGTCGCATCTTCGGGAAGCTTGTCGCCAATCAGCGGGATCGTGGTCAGGCTGATCTCGGATCCAAGCTCGGCGCCGAACAGGAAACGGTTGGCCCCGCCGCTGTCCTTGAAATAGGCGAACTTGACGACGTGCAGGCTGATCGCGACGTCGTCGGGAACGAGCTTAGCCAGATCGCCGGACACGTCGGCGACCAGATCATGCAGCTTGACCTGGTGCGCGGTGCCGCTGTCGACATAGTCGGCAATGAAGATCTTCTCGCCGGTGTCCTTGGTGTTGAAGCGAATGTCGAATTCGAGATCGGCGAAAGTCACCGAGCCGCCGAAGGTGGCGCTGTAGCCCTTGCTGCCGACTTTCGCCCCTGCCGGGATCGCCCCACCGCTCGCCGTGTGGACGAGGTCGACGGTGAAGGTCACCTGCACCGCGGTATCGTGGACGGTGAAGCCGCCGACACACTTGAAATGCAGATCGCCGCTCGCGGTGTTGTAACTGATGGTCAGCGTCTTGAGGAGAAGCGAGCTGATCGGCTCGGGGACATCGCTGATGCCAAACCGGTCGGCCCAGTAGCTGATGAGCGTACCGATCGGGATGTTCTCGGCGTCGCCGACCAGCGTGAGCCCGCCGCCCCCGCCATCATATTTGGCCGAGAGAAACACGCTTGCGTCCGCGGCAAGCACCATGGTGCCGAGAAAGGAGGCGTCGACCACCGTCGAGGGCTTGGTCGCAACATGGACCTTGGCGGTCAGATTCTCAAGCTTGAGCTGCACTCCGGCATCGACCCGCGCGACCAGCTCGAAGTCATAGCTCCCGGCACTGATGCTGGCGAGCACCGAGAGCCGATCGATCTCAATCTCGGGAAACTTATCGGGCAGGATTACCTTGAAGTGCTTGAACAGATCGGTGATGCCGACTGTCTTACCATCCTGCAGCCGCCCCCAGACCACGAAATCATCCGGCGCAAAGTGCGCGCCGATGTCGACCGGTACGGTCGCGATTTCGAATTGTGCCTCCAGTTCGACATAGCTTTGGCCGGTCTTCCGGAAATCCACCATGAACCGCAGCGCGACACCGTCTGCGGGAACGTCCATGATGCCCAGCACCGACCACGCGTCGGTGTAGGTGATGGTCAGGAACACGTAGGACAGGTGGCCGGCGGTTGGATTGAAGGCGACCTCGATCTCACTTAAGCCGAATTTGGCCAAGGTATCCAGCGGCGATGGCAAATAGTTCGAAAGCGACAGGCCGCCGCCGAGGGCCGCGAAGGCATCGGCAGACAAGGGCTGCTTTGCAAACTGCCCTGTGATCACCCAGTCCAAGCCAGGATATGCCGGAAGCGCAACCGTCACTGGCATAGTCAGCGAGTGCGCTGCACCGACGACGAGGTTGCAGCTTATGCTCGCGTCATAGTTTTCGATCGCCGGATTGGGCGCGAAGTTGAGGTTGATGCCGGTGAGCTGGAAGTTGCTGAGGAGGTCCCATTCGGTGCCCTGTTGGGGGGACCCGATGACGCTCATCAGGAAGGGCCCTGTCAAGGTCTTGTCGGTTTCCGGCACGAAAGTCAGCGTCGTCGCCATATCGGCGAGGCCGAACAGCGTTGTCGTTCCCTCAACGGTGACGACCGGTGGCTGCGCGGAAACCGTCGCTTTGGTGACCGAGAGAGTGAAGACCAGCGTGAGGTCCTCAAGTATCTGTAGCATCGCTGGCGCGACATCATTCGGCCCGACCGTCAGCGTATCGCCTGGCTTCAGACCTGAAGCCAGTTTCGCAAGAGCATCATAGGTGGCGATCTGCGGCATGGCGCTGTCGGCTTTCCAGATCACACCAAACGCTTCGGAAAGGCATGGAAGGGACAGTTAGCCACCCCGCAGGCGGGCGGGATGACGTTATTGCACATCATGATGTTGCCGCGCCCGGCGACGTTGGTGTTGGGGCCGGTTTCTGCAGTGCTGGCAACGAAGGCCGGCGCTGTCCCCCAGCCGACGCCGATATACGCCGCGACAGCCGGTGCATCCGGGTGGCCATAACAATGAACGCCAAGCGGAGGACCGCCATTGATGCCGTAGGAATAGGAGAGACGGCCCTGGTTAGCGACGTTCGGCGCTGGAATGGGGGACGGCCCAACGGCTGGAATGAGATCGGTATCGGACCCGTGATGCGATGCAACCAGCCAACGTAGTCCGGCTATTCCGCCAACGCCCGGAATCGCCTGAAACGCGGCGTCGCCGGGCAACAGGGAGTTGGTCTGCAACAGGTCGTTGATCGTCACGACCACGGCGAGTCCCGTATTGTTGAGGTTGCCCGGCGCCATGCCCATCGCCGGCGCACACTGGATGATGTTCACGTACCCGCCAACCAGGCCCGCCAAGGCAACCGGAAAGACGTGGATCTGCCCGTTGACGGAGGCGTTTACATTGTTAATCACCAACCAGGCCACCGGTCCCACCACCTGATTGGGCACCAACCAGTTGCGGTTCACCAGAGCGGCCCAGTTCGCCGACATTGCCGCCATCGAATAATGATCAAAGTGGAAATGAGTCACGATCACGATCGGATTGTTTTGAAGGCATGGCCCCGGGTTGAGTATTTCGACGTTTCCGAGCCCGTTGACCGGCGGCATGCTCGCAAAATTGAAAAACATGGGCAGGCCAACATCGACGTAGAACTGCGGGGAGCCGAAAGCGTCGTAAACGAGGTTGCATGACGCCTGGCCAACATCCATCACGCCAACTTCGCGCGCTATCCGCGCCCTCAGCATCTTCACGATCGCTCTGATAGAGAACCTGCTGACAGGCCGAAAACGCTTGTTCAGCTTTAGCATCTGGCGCCGCGGCACCTTGTAGCCCTTCGCCGTCGTTCGCCGCACGCTTGGCACCGCAACCGGCCGCGCCCGCTGCGCCGACAAGCCGCCCTTTCCCAGCGTAATGACGTACCACTCGCCGGAAACGATCTCATCAACCGGGGTACCCAGCGCCTTGGCGAGGTCGTCGGGCGCTGCGTCGTCGAACACAAGAAGCGACGCAGGACCACTCGGCGGCGGACTCCTGGTCACCCCGTCCTGCGAAAGGACCGCGGACTCCATCCACTCGAACGGCACCATCTCGAACTGCACCGACCACAGCTTCGCGCCGCTCTTCGGATTGACGGCGTTCTCGACATCGAAGAGAAAGGCGTAATACCGATCGGTCGGAGAATCCTCCCTATCGTAGGCCCCTCCTTTCTGAGCGACGACGTCAAACGCCTGCTTCACATTTGACGGAACGGGGGCCATTGCCGACCTTTCGCATCGCCGACGACGAACGTTGAGACCAGTCCAGAGACCAGGTCGCGATCAGTGCCGCGCGCGGGTCGGCGCGCGGCCCTGCGATCAATCAAGGACGCTTGGTCATGTCGCTGCCCACCGGCAACACGAGGCCGACCGGCATATCCGTCACTGCGAGCGTTTTCGGATTTAGCGCGACGTGGTTCGGGAAAACCTCCGCTGCCGGTCGCGCGAAGGCGGAGAAGGCATGCCCGCCTGGCGTGGTTTCCACGATCGACGCACTCATGGAGACGCTGAAGTTATCTCCCGGCGGAAGGCCATTATCCTTATAGGAATAGGTGACTGACGAGGTCCATCCAGCGGGGATGTCGTACTGCAACATCACGCCGAACTGATCGGACTTGGTCACCGTGGTCAGCGGCAGATTGATGTAAGTGCCATCGGGCAAGGGAGTGCCACAGGAGAACGATACCTGGGAATTGACCGGGCAACCGAGGCACGTGATCACGAATTGGACCTTGGCCGGCTTCGACGAGGCCGGATAGGTCGTGTAGTTGGTGAAAGTCGGCGAGCCCGCGCTGGTGAACTGCACGTTGTGCCAGCCGGTGCCGCCGTTCTTGCCGATCCAGGCAGCCAGATCGTCGAGCGAATGCACCGCATTGGGCGGCCTCTGGCTCGCAAACGGAAAACCTGCCGTCGAGATGAAGCCGATCAGGCAGGTGTGCTCCGAAGTATTCGGGGCAAGCCAGATCAGCGGATCAGTGGTCACTCCGATCGCATTGGGCTCGATCGAACTGATTGCACTGAACTCGGCCCCCTTGGCCGTCTTCATGCCGTTGTTGAGCCACTGCTGCGGATAGAGGAATAGCGATTGTGGGGCAAAGAAAATGCGCCCTTCCGCCGGGACGGTCTTGGTGCCCAGGTTCTTTCCACGAAGGTAGAAGTAGTTGGTGGCATTGATGACGACCGGCTGCGTCAAATCCTTGCCCATACTGCCCGCCGACGAGTAGTAGGCAGCCGGGTTCTGGATCGGCTGCGTCCCCGCAGCGATCAGGTCGGGGCTCGCAGTCCAGCCGCCCGTCCGAGGCAGCAAACCCTGATCCTGCAGATTTTGTCGCAATAGCACGCCGTTGTATTGGGTCATGACACAATCCCTTGCTGAGATGAGAACGCGACTGCGTCGTCGAACTTAAGCAATCTCGCTCTAGTAGTATCTTGATGCGATACTACTACTGCGCCAACAACACAATCTAAAATTGACAGACAGATGATCACTAGTCCTCCGTGAAGAAAGCGGGCGACCGCTGATTTAAGCGATGTTTTGGCCCAGGAAAGTTTTTGCAAAGGTCCGGATGGTGGCACGCAAGAGTTCTGCGAGCCATCGCAGGAGCAGGCCGAAGTTGTTGTGCCCGGCCGCGGCGAGGACGGCACTGATGCGGTCGCCGACGCGGCCTTTGAGATAGTTGCGGTCCATGCGGTGCTCGGCCTTGACGTGGCCGATGACGGGCTCGACAGCCGCACGACGCTTCATCTCGCGCCGGATGGAAGCCGTGACGCGGCGAACCTGCCCCGAGATCCAGACCCTGAACCGATGCGGGTGGTTGTGGCCGCGGTACCCTTTGTCGACATGGATGCGGCGAGCCTCCACGCCGGTGAGCTTCTCTATGTCGGCGACCCACGGGCCGAGCGTGTCCCGTCGAAGAGATTGCCGTGCAGTGCCTTGGCATGGAGCACGAACTGTCCGCCCTTCGGGGAGGTCAACGGGGGTGGCGATAATTACCTTGCAGCCGAACTCGTAAGGCGCGCGGGCTTTGCCCTTGCCGATGCACTCGACCTCCGGGGCGTCGTGTAACGCATAGACCTTTGGACCGCGCTGATGCTGATCCTGGCTGCGCACCCGCTGCGCCAGATCGAGCAGCGGGCCGAAGCGAGCTTCCAGCACCGCATCGCCATCAATCTTGCGGCGGATGTCGCGGATGAGCCGGCCAAGCCGAGTCCGCAGGAACTTGAGCTGGCGCCGGGCGCGTTTGAACTGGTGAGCGTGGGTATAGCGGCCGACCATGATGGCGGCACGCTTGGCCAACCGCAGATAGCTCTGGCGCAGCGGCACCCGGTTGCGCTTGGCGAGCCCAACGAGCTTGGTGATTGCCCGATGCATCAGCCCCGCGTCGGTCGGATGCGCAACGGCCTTGGGCTGCACCGTAGTGTCGACCGCCACCCGCTCCAGGTCGGTAGGACCAATGGCGCCAGTCTTGTGCGCCGCCGCCAGACTTTCCTGGATCAGCGCGACGAGTTGCTCCTCGCCGAGCCGCTGCCGCCAGCGCGTCAGCGACGATCGATCGAACGGCAGGCGGTGGCAGAAGCTCAACTCGCCGCAGAAGTATTGGTAGTAGGGGTTCTCGATCCAGCGGGCGCACAGCACCTCATCCGAGAGATTGTGCATGTGCTTCAGGATGAACAGGCCGGCGACAAGTCGCGTCGGCAGGCCAGGTTGCCTTGAATCGGTCTGGCACACCGAACAAAAGCGGTCATCCAGAAACTTCCAGTCGATTAGCCCCGCCAACCGCACCAGCGGGTGGCGCATGTCGATGATTTGATCTAGCGCCGGAAGCGGCAGGTCTTTCTGGCGATCATCCCGCGGTTTGCTCATCGCCGTCCCCAATGCCGATGATCCGCTCGCCTGGCTCGCTCTCACGCTTCAGCGTATTGCCAACGGTTGGCCGAGCGGCGAAATCGACGTGCTTATGCCATGGAAACACGCCGCCTGACGGCCTTAGCTTGGCTCCATCGGGCGGATACGATCGAGGCGATGATGTGCAAAGCAGACCACAACTTCCTGCGATGTCGCCGATGTCTAGTTTCGGACATGAACAGCGGCACTGTCGCGCTGCTTGGGCCGATGCTCGCGTCTGACGAGTAGATCATTCATCCTATTTGTGCTTATTCGAGATTTGCTCTATACGCCGATGGTGATATACCCATTGCGCGCTTGAAACACATGCCGAAGTGCGCCTGATCCGAGAAGCCGCAGGCCAGCGCAATTTGCGTCACTGGCAGGCTACTGTTAGTCAGCAGTTCCCTCCCCCGTTGTACACGCTCCGCTATCAAATACTGATGTGGGGTTTGACGAAATGACGCCTTAAAGCGTTGGATGAAGAGCGTGCGGCTTAGCTTTGCAAAGCCCGCTAGGTCATTCAGTGAAATATCCGCGGAAAGATTTTCGCGAATGTACTCGGAGATCAGGCGAACCTGACTCACGGTCAACCGTTGATGCACTTCCGTACCGCCAACGGCGCCGTGCCTTTGACGAGCATGCTTGCCGAGAACGTCGAGAGCGAGCGCACGTGAAGCGTACTCGATTTTCAATCTTGAGTGTTCCGCCGGCTCAAACAGTGCCTCTTTCAAAGAAAGAAGGAGGCAACTCATGCTGTGGTCATCGCAATTGAGCGTCAATTCGATTTCCATGTCTCCCAGATGGCGATCAAGCACGTCACCAGCGACCTCCGCGAGAACGTCGCATTTCAGAAACGTGTGGAGCTCGTCGGACTCTGTGTGTCGCCTCACTTTGGCCAACGTCTCCGGTGGAACGAGCGAAATGCGGTGCGGCGGCCCGACCAAACGCATTTGCTTTTGGCCTATGACAAAGGACAGGTCCATCGGTGCCAGAGCTAGATGGATCCAGAGATCGGGAATAGCTCTATGTACGATCTCATAGCTGTGTGGTTGGGTGGCCGTTATGCTGACATTGATATCCGACCAGCCAAGGTGTTCGCTTGTTCTGCGAATGCGCATTTCCTTACTGCAGTCGAGCGATGTCTGGCTTAAGCGATATGTTTTTTGCGGAAGATGCACACTTGCCGACTCTAGACTGTTGTCCGCACACTGCGGATTGAAGGGAGGGGATACTGCATTTCGTCGACGCAGCGCTTCCTTTCTGGTCCCATCGTGTATCACCCACGCGCTGTTTGACGGTATGGGGAGGGGCAGGTCTGTAAAGATCGATTGACTTTTTTTAGATTGATGAATGATTGGCGGCAGTATCTTGTTACAGCCCGCCACCAAGAGAATTGGTCCCGGTGCCCTAGTGTTCCGTCCGATGCGAACCGGACGGCCAAAAGCGACACTGACGATATCGAACGACGAACGCACGCATCTGTTGGCCATAACGCGGTCGCGCTCGTTGCCGGCGGCACTGACGTTGCGAGTGAAGATTGTGCTGGCGAGCGAGCGCGAGCCCAGCAACGCCGTCGTGGCGGCGCGGCTTGGCGTCGGTCCCCATACGATCGGCAAATGGCGCAAGCGCTTCATCACCGATCGGATTGAGGGGCTCTACGACGAGATGCGTAGCGGCAGGCCCCGCACCGTTGAGGATGAGGCGGTGGCCTCGCTCGCAAGCCCAAGGCCGCAACACACTGGAGCGTGCGCGCGATCGCCAAAGAGGTACGCATCCGGCCAGCACCCCGGGCAGTCGCGCCGGTCTGCCGCGGCGTTCAGGCAGCAGCCGCTTTGGACTGTTGGGTCGCCTTCCAATTCCACGGGAGCAGGTCGGCGACTTTGTTGACGGGGTGATCAGGAAGCCTGGCCAGCACGTCAGCGAGCCAGGCTTGCGGATCAACGTCGTTCATCTTGCAGGTTTCGATCAGGGTATAGACAGCGGCGGCACGATTGCCGCCAGCATCTGAACCGGCGAAGGTCCAATTTCGTCTTCCAACAGCCACACCGCGTAGCGCTCGTTCGGCAGCGTTGTTCGAGAGGCAGATGCGGCCATCGTCCAGGAAGCGGGTGAACGCCGCCCAGCGGTTGAGCAGGTAGTTGATCGCCTTCGCAGTATCGTTGCCTGATGAGAGCAAGGTTCGCTGCTGGCGCATCCAGATTTCGAGATCGGCGACGATCGGCCTCGACTGATCACGACGTGTCGCAAGCCGCTGTTCCGGCGTTTTGCCGTTGATGGTGCGCTCGATCTCGAACAAGGTATCGATGCGTCGCACGGCCTCGCTGGCAATCGGCGCCTCTCCAGACTTCGCCAGGTCGAAGAACTTTCTGCGGCCGTGGCTCCAACAGGCCGCTTCCAGGATCGGAGCCGGCTTCCTTTGGGCCTTGTAGAGCTGGTTATATCCATCGAAGGCATCGGCCTGCATGAGGCCCACATAGCCGGCAAGATGGCTTTGCGGATGTTCTCCAGCCCGGTTGCGTGAGTAGTAGAACAGGGCCGCCGGCGGATCCGTGCCGCCAAACGGCCGGTCATCGCGAACATAAGTCCAGATCCGGCCGGTAACCGTCTTAAGCTTGGCCAGCACCGGCACCGTCGGGTGAGTAGGCCGGAGGGATTTCACCTCCAGCCTCTCGCAGAACCGGGCGTGAGACTCTCGCCTCACCCGGCTCCCATCAGGCAAGCTTGCCGCCATCGCCGAGTTGCCACTGCACAAAGAGCCTGCGCTTCTCACGCGCGATCTTCTCCAGGAAGAGACGCGCGCGTCCTAAACGGTGATGGAAGCGCTTGTACTTTCGCTTCAGCCAAATAGCTAACGTCTGGTTGATGTAGCGTGCCAAAGGATAAAGCGCTGAGCGCGTGTATTGCCCATAATAAGCGATCCACCCCCTAACCATCGGGTTTAGCTCGCGAGCAATATCGTCCAGCGTCACCTCGGTTCGCCTGCGAAGTTTCAAGCCTCGGACCGTTGCCCGCATGGCGTTCAGCGCTGGTTTGCTGACCGCTGGGGTGAACCCACAGAACATCTTCTGCGAATGCGGCCCCAGGGACCGATCGTGGCCGGAAGCAATAACCGAGAAAGTCAAACATGACCGTCTCGCTTTTACCTCGGCGTCGATCATCCTTGCAGTAGACGATCCTCGTCTTCGTAGGATGCAATTCCAGGCGGCACTTCGCCAGCCGAGCCTGGAGCGCTTCGCGAACGCTTTGCGCGCCTCCATCTCATTCCGACAATGTACCAACCGTCGAGTCGCCCGGGGGAGTTTCACCCCCAGGCGCTCACAGATCCGGACGTGAACGTCTCCGCTCATCCGGCTCTTACCGTCCAGCCGCCGTCTTGTGCAGCATCGGCCAATGGGCCAACAGCGTGGGGGTGCGGCACGCAATGTCCCGTACCCAGTGCTCTGCCCGTCTTCGATGTCGCCGCAGACGTTTGTATTTCGACATCGCCCATCGCGCGAGACATCGGTCGAGATGGCGTAGTGTCGGATAAAGCGCCGACTTGTAGTACCGACCATAGTAGTTCATCCAGCCTCGAATGATCGGGTTGAACATCCTCGCCAGGTCGTCGATCCTCTTATCCACCCGGCAGCGTAGTTGCCAGGCACGGATTTCCTGTCGGATTGCCTTCGTCGCGGCATTGCTGACACCGGGGCTGAAGTTGACGAAGTGCTTTCCCCAACGATTCTTCGACCGACGGGCACGGAACGTGTAGCCCAAAAAGTCGAATTTCTGTTCAGGATAATCACCTCGCCGGTCGTCATCCTTACAATAGACTATCTTCGTCTTGTCCGGATGAAGCTCCAGTCCGCATTCGGCAAAGCGCTTCGCAAGCGCCTCCTTCAGTTCTTGTGCCTGCCGCTCACTGTCGCAATGGCAGAGAATATCATCGGCATAACGCTCGAACGGGATGCTCGGATGATTTCTTCGCATCCACATGTCGAACGCATAGTGGAGAAAGAGATTCGCCATCAGCGGTGATACCACCGAGCCCTGCGGCGTGCCCTTCTCTCGGGGTTCAGGGGTGCCGTCTTCCAGTTGAACGGGAGCTTTAAGCCACCGTTCAATGTACAACAACACCCAAGCGCAGTCCGTGTGCTTCCGAATCGCCTTGAGCAAAAGCTCATGCGATATCGAGTCAAAATAGGCCCGAATGTCGAGATCGAGCACGAAGGGATGCCGCCAGCATCGCTGGCGAGCAACCCCAACGGCATCGAGCGCCGATTTTCCGGGTCGATATCCGAACGAGTCTGGATGAAAGTGTTTCTCCAAATCCGGCTCCAGATATCCTTTGACGACCGCCTGAGCAACGCGATCCGACACCGTAGGAATTCCTAGCGGCCTCTTCCCGCCGTCGCGCTTGTCGATCTGCACACGCTTGACCGGCGGTGGAAAGTAGCTACCCGAAGACATTCGATTCCAGAGCTTGTACAGATTGCTCTGCAAGTCTGCCTCGAACACCTCGATCGACTGCTCGTCCACACCGGCTGCGCCCCGATTTGCTTTAACCCGTTTGTACGCCTCCCAAACCCAGCGCTTGGGCATGTCATACGGCTTTGCTTGACGCAAAAGAGTCCTCCCGTTTCCGGTTGCTCTTCCAATCAAGCGGGACAGTGCCGTGCCTTCGCTCCGCCACCATTACAGTGCCTTCGTCACTACTACACACGGCTCCGTCCCTGCATCGCGCATTGGTACTCAGACTCTTGTGGGGCTTCCACTTGAACCATTCCCTTGGCATCGCGATACAGGTTCCCACGTTCCGCACAGAAGCCTGAACCGAGGTCACGCCACCTCGCCTGCCGGACGCCGCCTGAGCCGTAAACAGGTATCGCTCAGACTGATCCCAAGATAACGACTACCCCTTGGTTTTGACGTCTTCCCTACGCTTTCGACAGTTCATCGGTGGTTCGCTTGCGCTCGTCTCCTCGATCCTTACCTGACAGAGTCTTGCTCTGCCTTTTCCGGTCTCGCTCACCACCTCGACCATTGGGCCGAAGCAGCAGCCGGTGGTTTGAACCCTGATCCTGCAACCCGAGTTCGAGGGGCCGACCCCCATCTTCTGTGCAGCAAGGCTGCTCAAACGTGCTCTACATCACACCTCCTCCGCGCCGTCGTGGCGCACAGTCATCGGCGTAGCGCACGAAGCGATGGCCGCGTCTTTCCAGTTCCCTGTCCAGCACATCCAGCATCAGGTTCGACAATAGCGGCGAGAGCGGACCGCCCTGCGGCGTACCCTCTTCCGTCGGACTGACCAGCCCTCTCTCCAGCACACCCGCATTCAGGACTCCGCGGATCAGCTTCAGGAGGCGCTTGTCAGTCACCCGCTTGGCAACGAGCCTCATCAGGATGTCGTGGTTGACCCGGTCGAAAGGCTACTCGACAGACTACCCACCACCGCACTCATCATCTCGACGACTATCCCGATCAGGTAACCATCGTTCGGTCGCGCCATCCCTTTGAGGGATCTGCGCTTAATGTGCTTGGCTGGTGTCATCGACGCGGCGAACTTCATCTGACGCTTGTACTGCCCGATGGTGCCCGTGCCCTTGTACCGGCCGCGTGGACGGATCTGCCTATCGCACAACATTTACCGCGTGCAAGCCCGCAATGCGCTCGAGCGGCATTCCTGGCTTCCCACGCCGAGCTGCAGCACGCCCGGACGATCGTCGACGCTTTGCTGCGGCAATTGGATGCCGCGCATACTGTCCTGCCACCGGAAGCGGAGGACAGCCATGCAGCAGGTAAGCTTTCTCGACCCACCACCTCAGCGCGGGGCCGCACCCGTATGGGAGGCCCTCGATAAAGAGCAGCGCGCACATCTCGTGCTGCGACTCGCCCGACTAATCGCCCGAGCAATCGCCACTGCCGGAGATCACAACGATGAACGAATTGAGCAAGATCACCGCTGAGCACCTCTGCCGATGCGCAATCGTCTACGTGCGTCAGTCCAGTACGACGCAGGTCGAGCATAATCGCGAGTCCACTGCCCGTCAGTACGAGTTAGCCGAACGCGCCGCGAGGCTCGGTTGGCGACGCGATCAGGTGAAGGTCATCGATGAGGACCTCGGTATTTCCGGTTCCGGCCTTTCCGAGCGCACCGGCTTCGCGCGTATGACCGCGGAGGTCGGCCTCGGCCGGGTGGGCATCGTGCTCGGCTTGGAAGTCTCGCGACTAGCGCGCAATAATGCTGATTGGTACCGTCTGCTCGATCTATGTGGCCTGACCCACACGCTCATCGGTGATGGAGATGGGATTTATCATCCGGGCTTGTTCAATGACCGCCTGGTGCTCGGGCTCAAAGGTACGATGTCAGAGGCAGAGCTGCATGTGCTGCGTGCGCGGCTGCTCGGTGGCATCCGCAACAAGGCCGCACGCGGAGAACTGCACCGCGGGCTGCCGGTGGGTCTGGTACGGGGCGACGCCGACGGGGAGGTGCTGTTGCATCCTGACGAGTCGGTGCAAGCCGCGATCCATGCTGTCTTCGACCGCTTTGCCGAATTCGGCTCGGCACGACGCGTGTGACTGTGGTTCCGCTCGCAAGGCCTGCGCTTTCCGCTGCACTCCAACAGCCTTGTCGATCTCCGCTGGGTCGCCCCCACTTACACAAAGATCCACCAGGTCCTCACCAACCCGTTCTATGCCGGCGTTTATGTGTATGGCCGCACCCAGCAGACATGCTATCTCGATGTCGGCGGTCGAATCCGAAAGCGCATCAGACAACGCGACCGCGAGCAGTGGCCGGTGTTCATTCGTGACCATCATGCCGGATACATCGATTGGAATACCTTCGAGGCGAACCAGAAGCGCCTGGCGCAGAACATCCGTCCTCGATCGCACCAGAGCGGGGGTGCCGTGAGAGAAGGCGCAGCACTCCTGCAAGGCCTCGCCGTATGCGGACACTGCGGTCGGCGCCTGGCCGTACACTACAGCGGCCGGTTCTCGGCGCCCGGATATCACTGCGCCGGCAAGAACATCGTCAACGGCCGGGGCGAGTACTGCCTCAACATCGGCGGTGTGCAGATCGATGCGGCTGTTGCCGAAGCGTTCCTTGCGGCTCTCGCGCCCGCAGGCCTGGAAGCCTCGCTCCAGGCGATCGAGCAATTCGACGCCGATCACGAGACGACTCTCGCGCAGTTCCGTCGCGACGTCGAGCGTGCGCGCTACAACGCGCAGCGCGCCGAGCGACGCTATCGCGCCGTGGACCCGGAGAATAGACTCGTCGCGCGTGGACTCGAAGCAGAATGGGAAAGCGCTCTGCTGGAACTGAAGACTGCCGAATCCGAACTCTCGGACCGCGAACATGCCCGACCGCACTCGCTTACGCACGAAGAACGCGACGCGATTCTTGCACTCGGTAAAGACCTCAAGCGTATCTGGTTCGCTCCCACGACGAGCGATCGCGATCGCAAGGAGTTGCTCCGCACGCTGCTCGACGATGTCACCTTGAGAGTCGAGCGCGATAAATACAACGCTCACCTGACGCTGCGTTGGCACGGCGGTCCCTTCAGTGACGTTAATGTCCCATTGCCGCACTCGCATCCATCGCCGATCCGCACCGCCGACGATACGATCGATCTGCTGCGGCGACTGGCTGCACATTATCCCGACACCAAGATCGCCGGCATCCTCAATCGCCAAGGACGTACAACGGCCACAGGACTGTCGTTTACGGCAAATCGTGTGTCGAGCCTGCGGACGCACTGGGAGATCCCGTGCTTCGAGCCGAAACAGCAAGTGCAGGACGGCGAGTGCATGACTCGAGAAAGCCGCACGCGCGCTCGGGATCGCACCCTCTACTTTGCATCGCTGCCTCAACGATGGCTTCATTGCCGGAGAGCAGATCACACCTGGCGCGCCGTGGCGCATCCGTATCAATGACGAGTTGCGGTCGCGCTTTGTGGAGAGCGCGCCCGAAGGTTACGTGAAGATGTTCAAGGCCATGAATCTACTCGGCGTCTCGCGGCAAACCATCTTGCAACGTGTAAAGCGCGGCGAGCTTAACGCCGTTCACGTCTATCGCGGACGGGCAAAAGGCATACGAATTCAAGTACCTGCAGTTGCTCCGGACCTCTTCGACCCTCTCAAAAAAACCGAAGGTGTAGTATGACGCAACATCCAACAGGCCTTTGATGTCGAACTCCAGCACCCAGTCCATCTTCCAGCACCGTTGCCGGGTGACGCCAACGGCGTCCAGCGCGGATTTCCGGGCCGGTAGCCGTAGGAATCGGGAAGGAAGATTTCCTCGAGCGCTTGTTCAATCTGCAGCTTGACGACCGTCTGCGCCACGCGATCTGCTACTGTCGGCACGCCTAGAATGCGTTGTCCGCCGTTCTTCTTGGGAATGGGGACAGCCCGAACGGCAGGTGGAAAGTAGCTGCCAGAAGACATTCGATTCCAGACCTTGTAAAGGGTGCCCTTCAAGTCCTTCTCAAAAGCTTCGAGCGACACCTTATCCACGCCGGCCGCGCCCGCATTGGCTTTGACCAGTTTGTAGGCCTTCATCACTGTCTGCTTGTCGATATCGTACTGCTTACGTCCGGTTACACTCACATGTCCTCCTGCTCATCACAGTTGCATATGGGCGCAACCCACTTGTTTCGGCCCCTTCGCTCCAGTTCCATTACAGCACCGTCATCGCTACTACGAGCCGATCCGCCCCAGTGTTGTGCTTCGGTACTCTCGTCTCGCGGTGTGCGCCGCTTGAACTTCTCCCTTGGCATCACAACGACTGGTTCCTGCAGTTCTCTACAAGAGCCTGTATCCAGATCGCGTCCCCTAAACGCCGGTCGCCATCCGCGCAGTAATCCAGGCGTCTCACGGATTGATCTCAGGGATAGCACGCGCCCCTGATTTTGGCGACGCCTTAGTAATTTTCGACGCGTCATCGGAAGATTCGCTTTCGCTCGCCTTCTGGATACTTACCTGCCCCGTAAACCCGGGACTTTTGCAACACTTGCTGATGACCGCGCCTTTTAAGCGAAGCCACAGTGTCGTGGTGTTGCATCTGCGCCTGGAACGCCGATGCAGGAGGGCCGTCCTCCATCTCTCATAAAGCTGTACGCATTAAATTCGGTTATTCACCTCCTTCATGCTCTGCAGCACACCATGCCAGAGCACCTTCAATAAATCGCCTCGGCGCCCGCGGAAGCAGAACAAATGACCACTCAGCGGATCGCGGTGCAGCACCTCTTGCACCTGCAACGCCAAAGAGGCGAAGCCTTTGCGCATGTCGGTATGGCCCGTCGCCAGCCGCACCCGAACTCCCGTAGGAATCGGAATCATCGCGGATCTAGAGCCTCGATGATCCGGCGAAGCGCCTCGACGTCGACGCCCGCATCGACAATGACGCGCCGCCCGCCGGTCAGTTCGATCTCAATCCGACGCTCCGTCGAATGTGCTGTCGCACTCTCG
Source organism: Bradyrhizobium sp. USDA 4538 (assembly GCF_024171045.1). Lineage (NCBI taxonomy): Bacteria > Pseudomonadati > Pseudomonadota > Alphaproteobacteria > Hyphomicrobiales > Nitrobacteraceae > Bradyrhizobium > Bradyrhizobium sp. USDA 4538. The sequence continues at coordinate 684,949 of NZ_JALJZE010000002.1, read as the reverse complement.
GATGACGTCGCCATCGACGCCACAGGCCCATCCTCGGCAACAACTGCCCTGACGAAGGCAGCCTCGGATTTGGTCCGGTTCGCCGCGAAGGCTCTTCGCCAAGTCACCAGCAGAGAACGCGACAAGCCGTATCGCCGCGCTGTCGCCGCAACCAGGCGCGGCTCGGACAGGCTTTCCAAAACAATCCGCGCCTTCTCCTCCTCAGACCAACGCCGCCGCCGGCCTGTCTCCACCACTTCGAGTCGATTCAGCGCACTGATCGTATGGCTGTCCATACGTACAGTTCTCAACCATCAGGCCGGCCCGTCGCAAGGCGTCTTTCCTCGGAGGCTTACCTTCCGGCTGGCCTGTTCCGGCTTTGAGCACGCCCATGTCGTGCTCGGTGGCGAGAGCTTCGTCGCCTTGGCCGAAGGACTGCAGAATGCTCTGTGGTCGCTCGGCGGCGCGCCGCGGGAGCATCGGACCGACAGCCTGTCGACCGCCTTCTGCAATCTGGACCGGAATGCTCAGGACGATCTGACCCGGCGGTACGAGGACCTCTGCGCCCATTACGGCATGCGGCCTTCCCGCAACAATCCCGGCATCGCCCATGAGAACGGGACGATCGAGAGCTCGCATGGCCATCTCAAGCGGACAATCGCCGATGCGCCGCTATTGCGCGGCACTGCCGACTTCGATGATCTCGCCGCCTACCGCGGCTTCATCGACGAGATCGTCAGCCGCCGCAATGCCCGCAACGCCAAGCGGATCGACCACGAGCGCGCCACGCTGCAGGCATTGCCAGATTGTCGCACCTCGGACTACGAGGAGGTGATCGTCCGCGTGACGTCAAGCGGCGGCTTCACCTTGCGCAAGGTGTTCTACACCGTGCCGTCACGCCTGATCGGCCACCAGCTGCGGGTGCGCCTTTACGACGATCGTCTCGACGTGTTCGTCGGCGGCACCCATCTGGTCACCCTGCCGCGTGGGCGGCCGCATCCCAACGGCAAGCACGACCAGGTCGTCGATTATCGACACGTGATCCATTCCGTGCGGCGTAAGCCAATGGCGCTGCTCAATCTCGTCTACCGTGATCGGCTGTTCCCGCGCGATGCCTATCGGAGGACCTTCGATCGCTTGCGCGAACGGCTGCCGGACAAGAAAGCCTGCCGGCTCATGGTCGATCTGCTTGCGCTGGCGCACGAGCGCCGCTGCGAGGCCGAACTCGCCGGTCAGCTCGCCGCCGACCTGGACGCCGGCCAACTGCCGATCTCGGACGGCTGCGCGCCCACTTCGCGCCCGATCCTGCCTGCATGCCGCAGCGCATGGTGCAGCTTGCGCCGCTCGCCAGCTATGAGTGTCTCATCGGCGCCAGCCAGATCGGAGACGCCGCATGAACACGGCCAACACAGTCGACACCGCGCGCCTCAATCTGTTGCTCAACGAGCTGCGGCTGCCCGCCATCAAGGCGCTGTGGCCGCAATTTGCCGAGCAGTCCGACAAGGAAGGCTGGCCGGCGGCCCGCTTCCTCGCCACCATTGCCGAGCACGAGATCGCCGAACGCGGCTGCCGTCGCATCGAGCGCCATCTCGTCGAGGCGCGGCTGCCCGCCGGAAAGACCTTCGACAACTTCGACTTCGAGGCCGTGCCGATGATCTCCAAGGCGCAGGTGACCGCGCTCGCCGCCGGTGATGGCTGGTTGGGCAAGGGCGCCAATCTGCTCCTGTTCGGCCCGCCCGGCGGCGGCAAGAGCCACTTGGCGGCAGCGATCGGCTTGGCCTCATCGAGAACGGATGGCGCGTCCTCTTCACCCGCACCACCGATCTCGCGCAGAAGCTCCGGGTGGCGCGGCCCGAGCTCAACCTCGAGGCGGCCATCAATCGTCTCGATCGCTTCGATCTCATGATCCTTGACGATCTCGCTTACGTCACCAAGGACCAGGCCGAGACCAGCGTGCTGTTCAAGCTCATCAGCGCACGCTACGAGCGGCGCTCGATGCTGATCACGGCCAATCAGCCGTTCGGCGAATGGAACAGGGTCTTCCCGGACCCCGCTATGACCCTCGCCGCCATCGATCGCCTCGTTCACCACGCCACCATCGTCGAGATGAACGTCGAGAGCTATCGCAGGCGGACCGCCCTCGAACGAAAACGCGGTCCCGGACGGCCGCCATCGTACGCGACACCCAAAACCGCCGCTGATTGACGCTCCACGACTATCAGAGTTCAACAAAACTCTTGCGCGCGACAATCATCGCGGCGATCATCACCTCGCCGCGACACCGACTCGCCATCCTGATTGTCGCGCGCTTCCCACCCAGATTGTCGCGCTATACCTTCGAGACTCTATTCGTACGTACTTGGAACCGAAGCCACGGAGCGGGGCGAGAGGGCGTGAACTGACGCAGGCGAAATAAAAGTTGGCGCCGTCTCGATGGCCACAACCAGTTGCCAAAACTCGTTCTTGGTGTGACATTCAACGATGGGATCGAGGTCATCGCCAAGCCGACCGACCGTCAGCCCATAACCGCCGCCGCCTGACCGGCCTCGCCGTCACCAAAATTTGGCGATAGCTCGATGGTGTAACACCGGTACCTGGACGAGCCTCCGCGACTTCAAACTGGATTAAGCTTGGGGGCAAGGTCACCGAAGGACCGCTGACGAAAGCGCAGGAAGTCAGGCCGGAGGGTAAAATGGACGAACGCATGACCCCTAATAATACGGTCACCTTAGAAACGGATGAACTGATTCTAAGGTCACTGTCTATTGATGATACCGAAGATCTATTCCCAATTCTCAGCGATAGGAGCCTCTTAAGATACCTGTTCTCGGCATCAGAAACCATCGAGGAGGCTCGAAAACTTGTTAAGACCATTTCGGGGTATGACCGGAAATGGGCTACGTGGTTCGTTGCAAGGCTCAAGAAATCCGGTGCTGTATGTGGATCATTCATGTATTTTAGCGCTGACATCGTGAACAAACACGGCTCGATCGCCTACGTTCTTTTGCCCGAATTTGGACGGAGGGGGTTGGCGAACCAAGCCGTCCAAGCCTTAATCAGGCATATGTTCTTAGATCTCGGTTTTAACCGGATAGAGGCTGAAGTCGAAAAGGAGAACGTTCGCTCGAAAGCTGTTGTGGCTAAACTCGGCTTTACTCGTGAAGCCGATTGTCTCAGGCAGAGAGTTTTCCTCGCGGGAGAGTATCGTGATGTCGAGATGCACTCTTTAATTAGAGAAGATTGGGACAGATACGGTAATTAGCATTACAGTTGGTGAGAGCTGGTCGCGGAATTCTGCACAGGACGATAAGTGGAATTTCTGCCTGACAGCGGGCACGCTGTGCCTGCGAATCAGGAGCGACAATGAGCAGACGACCCCGCTGGAACCACTCAGGGGCCTTCAAGGCGAAGGTAGCTCTGGCCGCCGTCAAGGGCGACCGAACCATCGCCCAGCTGGCAGAGCATTTCGACGTCCATCCCAACCAGATAACGACATGGAAATCGCAGCTTGAGGCAGGCGCTTCCGAGATTTTCGGACCGGGAGGCGGGACACCGGCCACGCCCGCGGTGGACGTGAAGTCGCTGCACGCCAAGATCGGCGAACTGACGCTGGAGAACGATTTTTTGAAGCCGCCCGACGACGTCACCGGGATCACCTTCTCCTCGAAGTCGGTCGTGCGACCTTTCGGCAGCGGCGCCAGTGCTTCCTTCTCGAGCGCGATCCGCTTGGCGAGGTTGGCGTTGCGCCGGCCGACAATCTCGTCGACAAAAGCCCGGTAGGCATCGAGACTGGCGAAGTCGCGCGTGCCCCGCAGCAACAGCGCATCCTCCAGCGCTCGTTTGAGGGTACGCATCCGACGGGCGCCGTCTTGCGTGACGCGAGGTAATTCGCGAAGCGTGTAGCCTTAAGTCTAGCTTTAAGGTCATCAGGCGATGCGAGTCGAGGTTTTGGGCGGGCTGGAGCGGCGGCGGCGCTGGTCGCAGGACGACAAGGTGCGGATTGTCGAGGAGACATTGGTGCCGGGCGCGAAGGTGACTGAGGTTGCGCGCCGCAACGGAGTCGCGGCCAGCCTGGTGTTTACCTGGCGTCGACAAGCACGGACGTCAGAGCAGGTCGTACCATCTTTTGCGCCGGTGCAGATCGTCGCTACGGAGGTGGAGGAAACTGCGAAGCTTTTGCCTGCGGGTGACGGTCGGGTGCGCTCCGTAGCGTCCGCGCGTACTGGATTGATCGAGATTGATCTTGGCAACCGGCGACGCATCCGGCTGGATGCGCACGTCGACCCGGAGGCACTGGCGCGGGTCCTCGAGGTGCTTGAGCGCCGATGATCGCCATACCGGGTAATGTGCGGGTGTGGCTTGCGACCGGCCATACCGATATGCGCCGAGGCTTCCCGAGCCTTGCGCGTCTGGTTCACGAGAGCTTGAAGCGGGATCCACACTTATGTGTCGGACGAGATTATGTGGCGGAGGCGCTCTAACGCCAGCCCGGGCCGGCCACGGCTGGATTCCTCCGCCACATAATATTTCGTGCCCCTCGTGGCGACGCGGGATCCCCCTGCGCCGTAACGCCGGAGGGGCACAATGCTCGAGTTCTATTTTTCGTACCGCGGGGTGCTTAAACGCCTTCGTGACGGGGCGCTCGGCGCCGAGATGGATCGCATCGCGGGGCACTTTTTCTCGCTCGGTTACAAGCAAGCATCCGCTAAGCTTTATCTGAGCCGGATCGCGCGGTTCGGCCGTTTTGCTGCAGCACATTGCGGTTCACGGCCAATCGGCGAAGCTATCGTCGATAGCTATCTATGCACATTCACCACGGACTCACCACGGATTGCGGCAGTGTCTGCGATCCAACACGCGCGACGGGTGGCGCCCGAACGATTCATTGCTTCGACGCCCATTGTAGTCGATGATCCGGACGCTCCGCTTTTGCGCTCCTTTTCTCACTATCTGAGCAGGGTACGAGGCCTTGAGCCAAGGTCCCGCGATGGCGTTCTCTTGGGCGCACGGCGCTTTCTGGATTGGCTCCACCATCGCCATCCTGGCCAAGACCTCGAGGCGTTGACGGCAGAGCATGTCCTTGCCGCTGTCGAGTATCGGCTGTCGCTCTCGGCGACCTCCGGCACCTCGCACGGCGGCGATCTCTCACATCCGAACGTTTCTCCGCTTTCTGCATTGGGGTGGTCACCACGAGCAGGATCTGGCTCCCATCGTTCCAAGAACGCCATATTGGCGACTGGCCCATTTACCGCCCCAGCTTTCGTGGGATGATGTTCGCCGCGCCATCGATGCGATCGGCAAGGTGACGCCGATCGACCTTCGCGATCGAGCCGTTCTGTTGTTGCTCGCCACCACAGGCATTCGCAACGGCGAGCTACGCGCTCTTCAGCTCCGGGATATCGACTGGCGAGCTGGTGAGTTTTTTGTCCGGCGCACCAAGGGCAAGCGTGACCGAGTGGCCCCGCTCATCGAGGAGACCGGTGCCGCGCTCGCCGACTATATCCTGCGGGCTAGACCGAAGGTCGATAGTAAGCATCTGTTCCTGTCCTTCACGCCGCCCGTGGGACCATTCAAGTACGCGTCGTCTGTTTCAAGGATCGTGCGGAAGCGGTTGCAGCATGGTGGGATCGAGCTCGGTCGCGTCGGAGGCGCACATCTCCTGCGCCACAGTCTAGCCACCCAGCCGTCGGGCGACGAAGGCCGATCAACGAGGTCGCCGATCTTCTAGGGCACCGAAGCATCAACACAACGGCGCTGTACGTGAAGGTCGCGGCCTCGCAGCTCGCTGAGGTCGCGCTCCCCTTTCCGGGAGGCGCCGCATGACTGCCTTCGCCGCATTCCTCGGCGACAAGGTCGAGCGCTACATCGAGCTGCGCCGCTCCCTCGGCTACGCCTTCAACAAGCAAGCCGGCACGCTGCGGGCTTTCGTTCGCTACGTCGAGCAATCTCAGCTGGGTGCGCCCGCCACCCGGACGATGGCGCTGGACTTCGTCCTATCGTTCGGTGGCGCCGCCGACAGCCGCGCGGTCCGTCACGGCGTGCTCCGCCGATTCTACGAGTACCTGGTCCTCTACGCCCCCCAGACCGAGGTCTTGGAGCGCAAAGCTTTCCCGCGGTCCAGGGCGATTCCGCCGCCGCGCATCCTAAGTGAGGCTGAGCTGACGTCGCTTATCGACGCATGCAGCTTCATTTCGCCAGGGAACCCTCTCAGGGGCCGTACGATGGCGACGCTAATCGGATTGTTGGCCAGCACGGGATTACGATCGGGCGAAGCGGTCAGCCTTGATCGCGGCGACGTCGATCTGACCAACGGGATCGTCCTCGTCCGTAAAACCAAGTTCCGTAAAGACCGCCTGATTCCTGTTCACCCAACGACCCAGGCAGCCCTTCGTCGATACGCCCGTGAGCGCGACACCGTGTTTCCCAGGCCCAAAGGCGAGGCCTTCTTCCTCAGCTCGCGAGGCTGCCGTCTGTCGGCGACCGGCCTGCAAAGCAACTTCGCTAAGGTCCGCAAGCTCGCGGGTCTTGACAATGGCAAGCCTCTGCGACCGCACGATCTCCGGCACCGGTTCGCGGTGACCAGGCTCAGGCTGTGGCACCAACAGCGCGCAGACGTCCAAGCGCTGCTGCCCTTACTCGCCACCTACCTCGGCCACGCCAACTATAGCGACACAGCCTACTACCTCACCGGCTCGTCGGATCTCCTCGCCATCGCGGCTGAGCGCGCCTTCCTCGACGGAGGTGCGGCATGAACGAACACCTCCTGCTGGCGCCGCTCCTGGAGTCGTACTTTCGTCGCCGGTTGACCAAGCAGCGCAACGCGACCTCCGCGACCTTAGCCAGCTATCGCGATGCCTTGCGCATGCTGATCCTCTTTGCCGCCGCCCATTTGGGGAAGAAGCCGGCGGCGCTGGCCCTTGAGGATCTCGATCGGGACCTTGTTCTCGCCTTTCTTGACGAGCTTGAGGAGAAGCGGAACAACTCCGTCGCAACGCGCAACGCCCGATTAGCCGCGATCCGATCCTTCTTCCATCACGTCGCTGCCGCCGATCCCGCCTCGTTCGGCGTCGCCCAACGGGTTCTGACGATCCCCACCAAACGGGCCCACATCGAGGTGACGCATCATCTCACCAACGCCGAGGTGGAGGCCATCATCGCAGCCCCTGATCAGACGACGCCCCGCGGCCGGCGCGACCGGGCCTTTCTGCTCTTCTTGGCGAGAACCGGCGCTCGCGTGTCCGAAGCGACTGGCGTCAACGCGAACGACCTTCAGTTGGAGCGAGGACGCCCGCAGGTGCTGCTTCATGGCAAAAGGACGCCGAGATCGCGTCGTTCCCATTCCTAAGGATCTGGTGCGATCGCTGACGGACCTATTGAGCGAACGCGGTCTCGCCAATCATGAACCGCGGCCGATCTTCGTCGGGGTTCACAACGAGCGCCTGACGCGTTTCGGCGCGACACACATCGTGCGGCGTGCCGCCTCCCAGGCCGGGTCCACGAGGCCAAGCTTGGAGGGCAAGCCGATATCGCCGCACATCTTCCGGCATTCCCTCGCCATGAAGCTTCTCCGGTCAGGTGTGGACCTCCTGACGATCCAGGCTTGGCTTGGCCATGCTCAGGTCGCCACAACCCACCGATACGCCGCTGCGGATGTCGAGATGATGCGCCGGGGACTTGAGAAGGCGGGCGTCTCAGGCGACCGCAGCGCGCGCTTCCGGCCGAACGACACCATCCTGCAGCTGCTGGCCAACATCTGATTATTATGTGGCGGAGAAACCCTGAGTGGCCGGCCCGGGCTGGCGTTAGAGCGCCTCCGCCACATAATCTCGTCCGACACATAAGAACGGATCTGAGCCGGCATCGCGCACCAGCGCAACAAGGCCATCGATACCCTTGCGGAAGTCGACTGGATGGCTCGCCAGGAACACCTTCACGCCGGAGGGGATCATGCCGAACGGACCGCCCGGATCACCCGCTGCAACTGCGCCTCGTCGACGTCCACGCCGGTGCGCACGATCACCTCGCCAATGGCAATCTCGATCACCGCGCCTGCCACAGGCGCCACCACACCCTCGCAACTCGGGTGCCGTAAGCGATAACGCCGCCGCTCGGCCCGAGCGTCACGGCGCCAGGCGAACAGCTGCGACGGGTGAATGCCGATCCGGCGGGCGATCGCCGAGACGCTCGCGCCAGGCTCCAGCGCCTCCATCACGACTTGGGCCTTAAACTCGTCCGACCAGCGTCGGCGAAGCTGCCGCGGCGCTCCCTCAAGACGGTCGGCGACCGCTTCGATCATATGGAAGGTTCTAGTTCCAGAACTAGGCGCAGACATAGAAGCTCACATCGGCTCACAAACTTAGCAGCCGATAGCCGATCGTTCACCCCCTCCGCCAGACGGGGTCTCCTTGCTTTCAATTACCCACATTTGACGTCGGATTTGAGCGAGGCGCCGCGGGCGAAATCTTGAATCGGTAGAATCTGTTGTGATTCGTTGTTGAGCACCTGATTCGGAAGCGCGGGGTGCTCGATGGGCTTGGTGAAGGAACGTGCCGGGGCGCGTGCTCAGCGATTGACGACTGGTATCGAGACGTGGGTTGATCGGGAAGCTGCGGGATGCGAGTTTAAGGATGAGCGGCTTGGTCGCCGGTTCTGCAAATTGCTCGCACAAATCGGGAGCGACATGGGTCAAAGCATCCCGCTGGTTTGTCAGGATTGGGCCAACACGAAGGCCGCTTATCGCTTCCTCTCCAACGAACGGGTCAACGAGGCGGATATTCTTTGCGGTCATTTCGAGGCGACGCGCGGGCGCGTAGCGGCGACGGAGGGACCGATCCTCGTCCTCCATGACACGACGGAATTCAGCTTCAAGCGCGAGAAGCCGGATCTGATCGGCTTTACGGGTAAGACGGCAGGACGCACGCAGTGCGGCATCCTGATGCATTCGAGTCTCGCCGTGACGACCGAGGGGCTTCCGCTCGGACTGTCGGCAATCAAGTTCTGGACCCGCAAGAAGTTCAAGGGGACGACGGCGCTGAAGCGAAAGATCAATCCGACACGGGTGCCGATCGAGCAGAAGGAGAGCATCCGCTGGCTCGAGAATTTACGGCAATCGACCGACCTTCTCGCTGCTCCCGGGCGATGCGTTCATATTGGTGATCGCGAGAGCGACATCTATGAGCTGTTTTGCCTGGCCGAGGAGGTCGGAACGCATTTCCTGGTGCGAACCTGTGTTGATCGGCTTGCCGGGGACGGCAATCATACAATTGCCGACGAAATGGACGAGGTTACGATCAAGGGTCTACATCGGATCAAGGTCAAGGACGACAAAGGCGATCCCGACGACGCCGTTCTTGAGATCAGGTACCGCAAGATACGCGTCCTGCCGCCGATCGGCAAACAGACGAAATATCCCGCACTCACTCTGACCGTGATCCATGCTCAAGAGCGAGGAAGGCCGAAGCGGCGAAAGAAAATCGAGTGGAAGCTCCTCACCGATCTTCCGGTCCAATCGCGCAAGGACGCCATCGAGAAGATTGAATGGTACGCGTTGAGGTGGAAGATCGAGGTCTTCCATAAAATCCTCAAATCGGGCTGCAAAGCAGAGGACTCAAAATTGCGAACTGCTGAGCGTCTGGTCAATCTGGTCGCGGTCTTCTGCATTGTGAGTTGGCGCGTCTTCTGGATGACGATGCTCAATCGCTCCTCGCCGAATGCCGTACCGCAAACGGCGCTGACGGATCCCGAAATCAGGCTTCTTGATCATTTGGTGAAAGACAGGGGTGGTGATTGCTCTCGACGAAGCACGCTCTCGCACTATGTCGTCAAGATCGCGCGGCTCGGAGGATATTTAGCCCGAGCCAACGATCCGCCTCCAGGAAATACCGTGATCTGGCGCGGATTATCGCGGCTGACCGACATCGAACTTGGAGCCGCAATCGAGGCAACAATTATGGGTAATTGAAAGGTCTCCTTGCCGCTTACTCAGCGTCACGCCCTTGCGCTTGAGCTCCTGCGCCACCCGCGGCCACTCAGGCTCGCTCAAGTCCTGCGGGGGGCGCCCGACCCGCCGGAACAGAGCCCGCTGCAACGCCGCCTCGCTCGCGTAAATCGGCGGTAACGGCCAGCTTAAGCCCGCCTCGCGTGCCCGCAGCAGGTAGGTGGCAACCGAGCTCTTGCTGATCTGCAGCCGTTCCGAGATCTCCCGAACCGACAGGTCCTGCTCGTACGTCAGCCTCAGGATCGATCGTAGGTCCTTCACAGTGGTTCGTTTCGCTTGCTTCCGCCTCGGCATTGCCCCTCTCAAACTCAGCTTGAGAGAGAACATTGCCTGAACGGCGCTCCCGAAAACCAACCTCCCGCAACTGTCCGCGATTTAGCGGAATCCCTGTCCCGGAATTACTGAAATCGCTGTCCGCGAATTAGCGAAATTGCTGTCCGGAAATTGCCGAAACACGCACATATCTCCGGAGGCGATGAAGGTGTGTCCATCGGCGGCGAGCGCCGCCTTCAGTTCCGCCAATGTGCTGTCGGGTTTGGCCGCTATCAGCGCGAGAATGCGCTCAGCCTGCCCTTCGATCGCCTGCGAGCGTCGATCCCCGCCCTGCGGCTTCGCGTCACCTCACCTGTCTTTCGAGCTTGCGCCACCCAGCGGATCGCGCTCGACACGCCCATTCGAAAGTGCGCCGCAGCCTCTCGACACGACATGCCGCCCTCAACGGCGGCGACCACACGTTTGCGGAGATCAATCGAAAGAGCTGGCGCCATGCCTGCCGGCCTCCTTCACCAGCAGGCAGCTTGAATCAGACCCCTCCAGACTCCGGAGAGTAGGCGGCGCCGCAGCGCTCGCGGAGACGGGCGCGTCGTGCCTACTGAGCATCCTCCGGATCGGCTGAGAGGTAACTGACGGCATAAATAATCGTTTCCGGTACGATCTCCTGATAGGCGAGGACTGGCACGTAAACTCCGTGCTTGCGCAGCACGTTGAAAAGCGCGTGACGAACGTCCTGCTGGGTCATCAGCACGGGATGATACCCACGCCTAAACCCGTCACTGGCGATGTCCCGCGCCTGCTTCGCGATATTGGCAGAGATCGAGGGTTCGAGCACCAGGAAACGCCCTTCCTCCGTAATGCGCATTCCCTCCCGAAGATTGGCTTCCAGCGTCGGCGCAACAACAACAACGGGCAGGAATCCATCCGGCGCGAAGCGCTTGGTGAGGAATTCCGCCAGCGATATCCGCACTTTCTGCAGAAGGCTGGTCGCGTCCCGTTCCTGCGACCATTGCAGGAGGGCTTCGAAAATCTGGACGCGGCTAGAGATCGGGATGCGTTCACGCAGCAGCATGCGCAACACAGCGATGATCTGGTTGTTAGACAGGGCCTCCCGCAAATCCGCGATGAGAACAGGATTGCTTTGGCGCGTCTCGTTGATGATATCCACCGTGTTCTGGAAGCCGGCGATGCTGTCGAGATGTTCGATGACGACCATCTTGAGGTGTATGAACAGCTGCTCCTCCGGAGTCCAGTACTCGATGCCTTCCTCCTTCAACCGCACAATAGAGCGACTATCGACGATAGTGCCCTCACGCGGGCCGAAATCGGCAGCCGATGGAATTTCGAGAGCTTCCAAATAGCTTGGATTGGCCTTCACAAAGACAGTCCCGGGCCTCAATTGTCCCGTTGCGACCAGCTCCTGTCGAACAAAGACACGGTAGGTGTCCGCCTGATTATCCTCGATGGCAATCCTCCAGTACCCGAGGGGAACTCCGAACTCGGCTTCAGGGCCGGCGCGAACATTGTCGAGCATCTGGCAGAACCAGGAGACGTCGATCTCTCGGATGCCGGACGGCAGGACAAGCTTGATGGTCTCCATGGCTTTGGTACGCTGTTCGATCTCGGCGAACTTCCGCTCAAGGCTTTCCAGCTTGCGATCCCAGCTCGTCTCGGTCGCAAGAGCACGATTAGCGAGCATCCGATAGGTCCAAAAGACCCCGCCGGACATCGCGCCTCCGATAGCGACGAAGATCGCGGTCGGAAAGCCCGGAATGACCCCGAAGACTGCAATGACGACACCCGCAATGATGATCGTTCGCCCGTTGGCCAGCATTTGCTGGCTGATTTCGGTTCCGAGATCCATGCCCCTCGGATTGGTCACACGCGTAACGATGTTGCCTGCAGCGACGGAAATGAGGAGCGCTGGAATCTGGGCGATGAGACCGTCGCCGACCGTCAGCAAGGCGTAGAGCTTCAGCGAGTCACCAAAACTCATGCTTCGTTGCACCATGCCGATGGCAACGCCTCCCAGGAGATTGATGGCCGTGATGACGAGGCTGGCAATCGCATCGCCTTTGACGAATTTCATTGCCCCGTCCATCGAGCCGAACAGTTTGGCCTCACGTTCGAGGGTCTCGCGCGTCTCCTTGGCATCGGCCTGATCGATATTGCCCGCGCGGACATCCGCATCGACACTCATCTGCTTGCCGGGTAAGCCATCGAGCGTGAAACGGGCACCGACCTCCGCCACGCGATCGGCTCCCTTGGTGATGACAATGAACTGTACGACCGTAATGATCAGAAAGATGACCAGCCCTACCACAAGATTACCGCCCACCACAACCGCGCCGAAGGTCGCCACAATCTCCCCCGCATCCCCTTCGATCAGTATGAGGCGTGTCGTTGAGACCGAGATGGCCAGTCTGAACAGCGTCGTGACCAGCAGGACGGATGGAAAGGTAGAGAATTGGACTGGATTATGAAGCTGAAGCGAGATGAGCAGAATGATGATCGAGGCGCTGATGTTGAGCGTGATCAGCACATCCATCAGAAAGGCTGGCAACGGCACAATCATCATCAGCAAGACGAGCGCGAAGACGGTGATCAGAAAGATATCTTTCTGTCGGGCCAGCGTGGAGGCGAACTGCGCGATCGTCATGGTGTATCGCTGATCACGGTGGAGCCGCGGACTTGACAGGCGTGATCGACGGCACAATCGCGGCAGTCCCTCCGGGAGTTCCGCGCAATACCGTCGTTTCCGTCCGGTCGGCTTTTTCGGCCGCCTCAATTGCCTTTTTCACTATCCGGACATAGACGGAGGGGCCGGAAATGAGCAGCACCCGATTGCGGGGATCGAAACGATGCAGAAACCTGGTCTCGTAGAGATCGAGCCGTTGCAATATCTTCAGAATGGCGGCGCCGTCGTTCTGCTTCAGGAAGAAAACTTCCGTTTCGACATTGCTGACCGGCGCGACATGCAGGGTTGTGCCATCGAAGAACCAGACCAGCCTGAACTTCGCCGCCAATTGATCGAGATAGTCACGCCGAGTCAGCACACCTTCCGATTTTTCCGAGATCTTTCCGGTGACGGCGGCATCGACATTGACCCCGATGCCAATGTTGTTTCCGAAAAAGCGGATCGCCGCCGCCAGATCTTGGTTGGTGCTGATGAAGGGGTAGATCGTTGCCGCATTGGGCAGTTCGGCGCCAACGGCAGATCCTGCATGGATCACCCCCCATGCCAGAACGAGGGGGCAGGCAACTTTCGAGGCAAGGGTCACAAGAGGCACCGCGCCCATCAGTAGAGAAACCCCGCAGGACCGATGATGCGGATGGAAGCGGGGTCGCCAGATCCGGACGCCATGACCTTTCTCGACAGGATGAACTCGAGATTGTTCTGTAGCGGGCGCACGATCTGCGCGACAGCCGGCTTGTCGAGGTCGTCGAAACGGGGCGTCACAACGATGATCAGGTCTTTCTGCAAGGATTCGATTTGTTCACTTCCCAAAAGGGTTCGAACGAACTCTGACGTCCCGTTCGATGGCTTCGGAAGCGCAGCCGAGGTTTCCAGACGCGACAACCCGCCAATGACCGTGCTGCGGCCACCCTCCAGTTCGACATTCGTTGTCAGCTTGCGCGAGGCAAGATTGGGAAAGCTGTTCCCGTTGATCTGCCGCGCGGTCGCCTGCATATTGGAAACGATCGAATTAATCTCAAGAGCTACCCTTCCACCCGGCATGATAATAGGAAGGAAGGTCACGTTTATCCCGACAAACTTGAAGTCGATTCCAAAGCTGTTGAGGCTGGCGCTGTTGGCGATGGCAAATGTCGGAATGGCAATTTCTTCGCCAACGGAAAAATCCGCCTTCCTGTTGCTGACGGTGATCAAGGTAGATTCCGCGACAATGGTCGCAACGCCATTCGCCGTCAATAGGTTCAATGTTGCATTCAGACTGGCCGTGCTTCTGGTGAGCGTCTGCGTCGCCCCCGTCCCGGAAATGAGCGCGAGCCAGTCGATCCCATACCGCTCCAGCTTATCCCGCGCCACTTCGAGAAGCTTGACGTCAAGGCGGATCAGCTTGCCTTTGCGAACGACCAGCTCGTCGATCAGCACGCTATCCGGGACGCTGCTCTTGAGGCTCGCGATGACATTCTGGCGTTCCAGTTCGTCATCGACGACGCCCGAGATGAGGATGCTGCCGCGGGCGGAACTTATGGAAATATTCCCGGCCTTGAGGCGCTGTGCTAGCATGCGCCTCAGTTCGGACACCGGATGAATGACGACAACATCGTATTTGAACAGCGTTTTCCCGGACAGGTCCGACGCAATGAGCGTCGTTCCACCGGGAGATTTTCCATAGATGAACAGCGCGTCGCCGGGCGACTTGCTCACATCGGCAATAGCGGGATCGGCAACGAAGACGGATTCCGCATTCTGGACCCCCTCCAGCTTCATGCCTTTCCCGACTTCGACCATCAACCGCCGCGATTGGGCGAAGGCCTCTGTACAGACAAGAACGGTTACAACCAGCAGCATCGCCCGTACAATTCCCGCCCACAAGCGGCCGATCCCCTTCCGTGGCGCATGCGTGGAGCCGTATGCAGTTCTCATGTCGCCGTTCCCTTCACCCTGGCCATCTGCGATCGAAGCAGGGCTTCCGAGCAATGGACGTTGCGCACCCAATCGCTCGAAGACAGGATTTTCGTCAGTTTCAGAAAAGCTCGGTAGCTGATATGCGTGGCAGCTTCGGATGAACGCATTTGACTTGCCGTCAGCATCAGCTGGTCATGCGAGTTCTTGACCGAAAGCAGTCGAGCGCCGCCAGCATGCGCGATGGCGCTCTCGCCACCGAGACGTTCGGCGTTCTGCTTATCGCGCAGGCCGAAAAGAAGGTTCGCCGAGTCCTGATCGACCTCGGTGCGGAACACCGGCTTTGCCGTTTTCCACCTCGGCTGCGAAGAGATGACGGCATCTTTCAGTTCCGGCACCGCCCTCTGGCGAGCGCCTCCCAGAGCGACGGCCAACGCTTCCGACGTATCGCCATCCTGTGCCTCCGCGAGCATCGCTGCATAGGAAGTGGAAGGCTCAGCGCCCTTCTCGCCGGGAGAGCGCTCCTCGATGTACAAGGCTTTCCGCTCGGCCTGATGCGTTGGCCGAAGAGGCTGCTCCTGCGCAACGTAAGTGCCGGGCATCGGCCCGGTGTTACGGAGTTCGTGTGTCATGTCTTCCGCTCTGCCTTGAGATAGGATCGAACGGCCGCACGGCGCTCACTCGCCGGCTTCGACGCATGCAATGCGAGCCGCATTTTGAGGAATGACACGTTCGGCGTGTCCACTTGCGCGGACTGGATCACGTCGATGGCCTCGTCAATCCGGCCGTCGAGATAAAGGGCGTAAGTGTAGATTTCGCGCAGGCGCAAATCGTCCGGAAACATCGACACGCCGACGCGTCCGTAGAGCACGGCTTTCGCGATAAACTGGCCCCGCAAGCTAAAGGAGGACAGCAACAACAGGACGTCTGCGGCGAGGGAATGGTATTGCTCTGATCGATGACGATGTCTGGGCATCTATGCCTGCCCCACGAAGCAGCGTGCGTAGATTATGCTAGATTTGAACAATGCGATGCCCATCTGCGTCACGCTCTCAGGCCGCGGGCGGCAAACGCATGTAATAACCAATATCCGCCCGGGAGAATCCAAGCCGCTCCATTGTCTCGCTCGGCTCCGGCAGAGTCAGGAAGACATATTCGACCTGTTTTGCCCGCGCCCAGCGCATGTAAGCCCGGAACAGGCTGAAGCCCCTCCCGCGGGCCTCCGGACGCGTGTACCAGATCAGTTCATGCGCGACCTGCACCGTGGAATAGGGCGTCACGCCGAGTGCAGCCAGAAAAAAACCCTGATCATCGTCCAAGATGAGCAACAAGACATCGTCGCTCTTCATCGCGGCGGCGAGCGATTCCATAAACATATCGGGCTCATAGGGAAGAGCTGCCCCGGCCCTGTGTTCGGCGCGGAAGGCCGCACATAGCGTTTTCAACACCGGCAGATCAGAAGGTGTTGCGGGTCTTACGGACATGATTTCTGTTCCGTTTGACGGCAAGGGAAACAAACACGCTCTAAACGAAAGCGAATCCGGCCAAGATATCAGCCTATGTTTTGCTGTATCTTCGAGATGAGACTGAATTTGGAAGAGAGCGCCCCCATCAGCCGCTGACTCTTCGCATTGGCGATGGCCCGATCAGCCTGATAAAAAGCCCCTTCTGCACGCTGCTGTGTCAGTTTTCTTCGGATTTCATCATCTATCCGCCCGAATTGCGTCAACTGCGCCGCCCTTTGGGCCACCATCTGCTGGTTCAATTGCTCCACGACGGCAGGAACACCGGCATCAAAGGCTGCTCCGGTGATCCCCGGCTGAAGTATTGGCAGAGTCATGGTAGAATTCCCTTTTTAATTGGAAAAGCCTCGCACCGGATGGGCCGGTGCGAGGCCTATCGCGACCTCAGGCGCCGGAGGAAGAATCCAGCTTCTGCGTCGTATCCTTCAATACCGCCGCTGCGTCGGCCTGCGCTTCATTCGCGCGCTTGGTCTGATCATTCGCGAGGGCGCGCTGGGACTCGTTCTGCTTGGCCGCGAGCTGCTGCTGATGCTCCTGACGCGAATTCTGCATCGACATCGCACTTTGTTCCACCATCTGCTGTTTAAACTGGGCCTGCTGCGCGGCCATAAGAGCTGCTGCCGTCATTGGTAAGTTCCTTTCGATTCTGTGATTGGATGGAGTTTGCGAGAAACTGTCGCGTCTCAGACGTACAATTCTCGTCGCTGCTTACTGGAAGGAGAGATTCGGAGCGTACCCCCTGGAATCACGCTCGGAGCTAGAGATGCGCGCCGTCGCCAGCTCTCCTTTCGCTTCGTTGCCATTAGGCGATTGCAATGGGCCACGTCCGAGCGAAAGCCCATCGGGCGCAGCGTTCCTGCTCGCACTTACGCCAGCCGAGTTGTTGTCCTGGGAAAATTGCTTCATCATGTCCTTAAACTCTTGGTCGCTCTTCTTCTGCCGCTCCTCCATACGGCGCAGGAATTCCTTGTTTTCGGCGGATTGCTGTTCCTGGGTCTTCTGCAGTTGCTGCGTATTCTGCTGGTCGCGTGCAGCCTGCGCCTGCTGGGACAGCATATTAGTTATCATAGAGATAATCACTCTATTCTCCCTTGTTTGCCTTGTGAATGCCGATGGAGACCGTCTCCAAGCCAGCAAGAACGTAAATAAGATTGGACCAATAGTGGCATCATAAATTCCTAACTCGGCGACTAATGACCTTGCCCCCATATGTGGAACGGTCCGCGTGGCAAGAGCTTTTTCAGTCGATTTCACACATTGGAACGGTGCGGTCATATGTCCGGCCGTTGCGCGCGGCACATGGCCGCTGGCCTCGATGAGATCCGCGGAACGAGGAGCTAAATCAAGTTTACGCGCTTGAGCGCATTGGGGGCAGTAGCTTCACTCGTTTCGGGATTTCGTCCCATGGGTTCATCGGCTGTTGTTGCACCTTGCCCTCTGCCGGCCTGCGCCGGTCAGATCGCTTTGGCGGTCACTGCGTCCATCAGACGGCGGCCGCGGTAGTCGACAGCGGGTCGGGACGCCGGTACGTCCCGCCCTTGTTCAGAAACGCCCAAATGATCCGCGCAGTCTTGTTGGCTTGCGCGACCGCGACAACCTTGAAGGGCCGTCTGGCGAATAACGCCTTCAACCACGGTCGCGCCCGAGCGTCGTTTCGGGCAGCCGCCCGGCACAGGATCGCTCCGTCGCGCAAACCGCGATCGCGCCAGCAGATCGAGTTGGCGACGTCGACGGCGCGCTAACCGGAATAAACGCCGGCGCAATCGGCGCCCGCGCCTCCGCCGGGCCATTGCCGCTCTGAAGTTGTCGCTTGGCCAGCCACTTGCGCAGCAGGTTCGCGTTCACGCCGTGTTGCAAAGCCAGCCCCGCGAGCGACCCGCCAGGCCGCAGACAGACTTCGACCAGCTGTTGTTTGCTGGCCGGGCCATAGCGACGCCGGCCATTCCGCAACACACCGAGCGTCTCACGCGGCGGCAGCGCTGCTGGCAGCACAAGACCGTCAACGTGCTCAACAAGGTTCCGAGCTCCGTGCAGGGCGGCATGAAGAAGGCTTTGCAGGACATCTGCATGGCGCCGAGCCGAGCTGCCGCGGAGCTTGCACTCGAAGCCTTCGCCGAGAAATACGGTGCAAAATATGCGCGCGCAGTTGATTGCCTGGCCAAGGATCGCGACGATCTGCTGGCGTTCTATGACTTCCCTGCGGAGCATTGGATCCACTTGCGAACCACCAATCCGATCGAAAGCGTGTTCGCCACTGTGCGGCACCGGACGGTTCGGACCAAAGGATCGCTGTCGCCGCAGACCGCGAAGCTGATGGTGTTCAAGCTCATCGATGCTGCGTCCAACACCTGGCGCCGATAGAAAGGAACAAATCAGTTGCCGAAGATCATCGCCGGTGTCAGATTCGCCGACGGCATCGAGGTCATTCCGACCCAGCAAAGCCACGCCGCCTGATCGGCTCCGTCACCCAAATTCAAGCATAGCTCAGTGCAAGCTCCGCGGCAGCTCGGCTCGGCGCCATGCAGATGCCCTGCAATGCCTTCTTCATGCCGCCCTGCACGGAGCTCGGAACCTTGTTGAGCACGTTGACGGTCTTGTGCTGCCAGCAGCGCTGCCGCCGCGTGCCGGGGAAGACTTCATCCAGCGCCTTCCAGAAGCCGAGTGTGCGCCAGTTCTGGCGCGACCTGCAGTCCGCGCCGACGAATGTCGATCAGAAGCTCGCGCCAGCTCTAGGCGCTCTCACGCACGCCGACCTGGAAGCCGATCAGCTCCTTCTTGCCCTCGGGCGTCGCGCCGATCAAAACCAGCATGCATTCGCTGTGGTCCTCCATCCGGGCCTGCAGGAAGACGCCGTCGGCCCAGACGTAGACATAGCGCCGCGCCGACAGATCGCGGTTCTGCCAGCGCTCGTACTCGCCCTGCCATTGCGCCTTCAGGCCTGAGATCACCGATGGCGACAGGTTCGGCGCATCCTTTGCCGAGCAGCGCCGAGAGCGCTTCCTGGAACTCGCCGGTCGAGATGCCGCGCAAATAGAGGATCGGCAGCAGGGCATCCAGGCTCTTCGTCCGCCGCGCCCACAGCGGCAGGATCGCCGAGGTGAAGCGGATCCGATCAGCTCCGGCCGCACCGCGGTCTCTGACCTTGGGCCGGGCGACCTCGATCGCGCCGATCCCCGTTGCAATCTTACGCGCAGGGCCAAAGCCGTGCCGCACCACCCTAGCACGGCCATCCGGCAGCTTCAGCTCCGCCGTCGTCGCTAGAAATGCCTGCAGCTCAATCTCGACGGCCCGGGCGAGCAGCTCACGGGCTCCGTTCCGCAGAATTTCTGTCAGTGGATCATCAACCGCAGACGGCTGACAAGGGCAGGATGGAGTCTCGTTCATGGCGTATCGCTCTCCTTGAGAGGTTCTGGCAGGCTCGACACCCGCCTCGATACGCCGCCTCTCTCAACCCGTCATCACCCACTTTCCCGCATAGCTCACTGAGTGGGCCGGGCAGGCATACGTTCTCTGAAAAAAGGCGACCGATAACAAAACTTTGCTAACCGATCATCACAGCGCGTCTGCATTGAAGCATAGTAGCGAGGTTGAGTGATGGATGTTAGCTGTTACGTCGCGGGTCTTGGCGTGAGCCTCGTTAGTCGACCCTGACAACATACCCCATCGCTCTCCGCTCCCCTGTCGCCAGACAGGTTCGAAACTCTTCAGAGATTGAAGGAGGCGACAGGGATGCTGAAGATCGCTTGCACTGCCAACCATCGTCTTGCAGATTGGTATGAGAAGAGCGGGATCGCGCGTTTCACCGAGAGAATGGAACGTCGCGCCAAAGGTTATATCGAAATGTCTCGCATCCATCGCAACGAGCTGTTCGGAACGTTCTGCGCTATGGACACGATCAGGATCGTCAGCAGCAGTGGTGGGCCGTTGAACTTACGGCTCAATATGCGCTCTGCCTTTCATGCGAACAATTCTCCAAGCAACGCGGACTCGTACCTAGGCAATTGCGCTACGAATGACCTGCAAATGTGGGCACAGAGAACGTTGGAGGCCAAAAAAGCGTCGCAGGAACGTCTCGAAAGAGGCGGAGGATTTGGCGAAGAACCGGCGTTTCCTTGCTGCAAGGGCGTGCGAACATAGATCGGAGACCGAAAACAAAACCAATCGTCAATAGGTTATTGACACCATGCAAACTCTGAGCCTCAAGAAGATATGCATCTTCATCGCAGCCGCCGAGACGGACAGCTTCACTGAGGCGGCCCGCCAGTCGAACATCTCACAACCGGCCGTGGTAAGCATCGTCGACGAGATCGAGGCGATAAGCGGGGAAGAGCTTTTTGTTCGCCATGGCAAGGTGCGTTGCGCCAAGCTGACCCCGCGCGGCAAGGAAACCTATGATGCGCTGGTGCAAGCCAAGACCTTTTACGATCAGGCGCTCCGCTCTATCAGCAAAGCGAAGAAAACGCGCTGCGAGCACGGCGTCCTGATCCAAGCGCCCTATGCCTCGGCCGTCTCCCCCGATTGGCTGTGGCGTCTGATATCCGGCTACACGGAGGGTGGCGTCTCCATTCGTGTGACCGATTGGCACCAGATCCTGGCGACGATCGAGAAGCACGACAGGTGCGTGGCGCTCATCGATGGTGAGGTCTGCCCTAGGAATCGCGAGTATTTGCCGCTTGGCAGTTATGAAATGGTGTTAGTGACCTCGAATCCGAGCGTTTTGGGCAGCGCTGACAACAACGTAATCTCGTGGACGGATGTTCCCAAGTATACGTTCATCTACTCAGGCATCAATCCCACCACAAAGGACCGCATCTATCAGACTTTGAAAATCGCGACTGACGCCAGTAAGGATCACTTCATCGAAGTGAATAGCCGCAGCATCCTCCAACAATTTTTGATTCAATTCAAAGGGACAGCCATCATTCCGACGATTGTTTCCAATTCTCTGCAGATGTGCGACCACCAGTTGCGGAGTCTGCAATTCTCGCACTCTCGGATTTACGTGCCGCTTGGGCTGGTCATGCCATTTGGCCACTGCGCCCGCCTCAAGATGAAGCACTCGGACTTGCAGCAGGCCTTTGATCGGATGTACGTGCCCTGAGGATGTGCTGGCTTAGAATCGGCTGAACGCAACTGTCAGCCCGTCGCGTCCTGCTCCTTCAGTGCCCCTTCACACCCAGTCTTAGAAGCAACGATGATCGACAATGATCTCGGCAAATTCCCGGTCCATATGACCTTTGTCGGAGATGTGTTTACTTTCTCTCATGCTGAGGTCGCGCGCGTTGCATGTCGTTTTCGAAACAATTCGGACCTGCTAGAGGCCCTGAGCCAAGTGAAGAATGCGATTTCGGTGTCCGAGCTTCCTGACGAGGACAGAATGACGCTGATAAACCTGCTCGATGAGGAGCGACAGATCATCTCGTTCTCGATGATCGCCCGCAACAGCGTCATTGCCGTCTGATGTGGCTCTCCGCCTGTGATCCGTGGGGATAGCTCGCCCGCTCTTTAGCCGTCCTCGCGCGCATCGCCGCGCTCTATGCGATCGAGAAGGAGATCCGTGGCTCCGACGCCGCGATCCGACAAAAGGCGCGCGACGAACGATCACGGCCGCTCGTCGTCGAACTGAAGAAGTTCCTGCGCGAGCAAGCCGCCCGCCTGTCGCCGGGCAGCGAGATGGGCAAGGCGATCGCCTATCTGCTGAACCATTGGGATGGCCTCACTTTGTTTCTCGACGATGGCCGCGTTGAGATGGACACTAACCCCGTCGAAAATCAAATCAGGCCGCTGACTCTGACTCGCAAAAACAGTTTATTTGCAGGTCACGACGAAGGTGGCCGTTCATGGGCCCGCATAGCTTCGCTCATCGCCATCTGCAAGATCAACGGCGTGGGGCCCTACGCCTGGATGAAAGCGGCCCTCGAAGCGATCGCAACCGATCACGCGCAGTCGCGGATCGACGAACTCTTGCTCTGGTCGTTCGCCCGCACCTCCTAATTCTCCGCAGCTGCCGCCACAGTCGCGACTTCGACGATTTGCAACGCGTTAATCAACGGATTTGCAGTCCGTTGCGCCAACGCGTTGCAATCCGTCCCTCCAAATCTTTGCGAATGGAACGTAAACGTCGCTTACCATAGGACGCGCGACCAGCGTCTTCTTGAGACAATTGGCGCGGGCGGGGGCTGTGCGTGCTTTGGAAGGTGCTCGAAACGAATACGTGTACCTGATGGGAGCGGTGTGAATCGCGACGTTCACGCACCCTTCTGCGAGTGGCCGGCAGGTGAAATTCCTCCGGTCTATTCACCTCTGGGTCCAGTCGAACATGGCGCCGCTTCACGCTTCACGGCTGCGGCGCGAGGGGCAAAACGTTGCGCGGCTTTGCCCCGCACCGTGCAGACCGTTGATCACCTTAGCGGACTTCTAGTCTGACTGAGTCACAAAACCGCAGGCTCTAGCCGGCCAGAATCAGCGATGGTTGCAGCATGGACCATTAGCCGATGAGGCCGACATGAGCGGGCGTGGCACCAGGACGAGCGAGAAGCGATTTGCGGCGTATTTGGAAGGGCTTGCCAGTGTCATCGGTCATGCTGATCGGAAGGCGCCGCTGCGCGACTATTGCGTCGGCCTGATGGCCTGCGGCGGTCGCAAGAGCGTGGAGCCGATGGCGGCGGTGACGGCTCCGGAGCGGACGGCGGCCCAGCATCAATCGCTGCTGCATTTCGTCGGCAGCGGCGCCTGGTCGGATGAGAAGGTGCTGAGCAAGGTACGCGAGATGGTCCTGCCGGCGATTGAACGCCAGGGCCCCATCGAAGGCTGGATCATCGACGATACCGGATTTCCCAAGCAGGGGCGACATTCGGTTGGAGTTGCGCGGCAATATTGCGGGCAGCTCGGCAAGCAGGATAATTGCCAGGTGGCGGTGTCGCTGTCGATTGCCAACCACCACGCCAGCCTGCCTGTCGCCTACTGCCTTTATCTTCCGAAGGAATGGACTGAGGATTGCGATCGGCGGCGTAAAGTGGGCATTCCCGCCGAAGTCGGCTTCCGGACCAAGCCGGAGATCGCGCTGGAGCAGTTGCGGTGGGCCTGTGCGAGCAACCTTCCACGTGGTGTCGTGCTGATGGACGCGGGCTATGGCAACAACAGCGACCTGCGCACGGAGATCACGGCGCTGGGATTGACCTATGTGGCGGGTCTTCTGTCGAGCACAACGGTATGGGCGCCCGGCACCGGTCCCTTGCCGCCGAAGCCATGGTCGGGCCGCGGCCGTCCACCGAAACTGATGCGCCGCAACCGTCAGCATCAGCCAGCCGCCGTGAAGGCGCTCGCGATCGGCCTGCCGGCCCAAGCTTGGCGCACCATCACGTGGCGGCAAGGAACGAACGAAGAGCTGACCTCGCGCTTTGCCCGCGTGCGGGTTCGTGCCGCGCATCGTGATTATTGGCAAACCACCCGGCGATTGGAGGAATGGTTGCTGATCGAATGGCCGAAAGGCGAGGACGAGCCTACCAAATACTGGCTCTCGACAATGCCGGAGGATGTGGCATTCCGGACGCTCGTTGAGACGGCTAAATTGCGCTGGCGCATCGAACGCGACTATCAGGACCTCAAGCAGGAGGTCGGGCTCGGCCACTTCCAGGGACGCGGCTGGCGCGGCTTTCATCATCACGCAACGATGTGCATTGTGGCCTACGGATTCCTGATCTCCGAGCGGGAGACGATTCCCCCCTCAGGCGCGCGGCGCGCCCAGCCGATCCCGCTCGCTCGCCTTCCCGCAGATTATAGACCCCGCGGATCTGCCGCTGCGGACCCAACGTCACATTCCAAACTCGATCGCGACGATGCGACGGCGGCTCGAGCATGGGCTCGTCCGAACGCTGTCGAGATGTCCTTGTTGTGCGATCAAGTTCGACCACTACACAGATCGTCGTTTGTGACGCAGTAAGACTAGCAGGCTGTTGAAAAAAGGCGGTCGCCGCCGACCGAGGATCATGATTCATTGGCTCCGACGAGATTCGGAGATGGTGCGTGCGCGGCGGCGACAATCGAACGGGCGAGCTGTTCAGCTACGTCGACCTGGAAGCAAGGGTGCGGCGTGATCATCCGCTGCGAGGGATCCGGACGATCGTGAACGAGGCGCTGGCGGCGCTGGAGCACGAGTTCGCCGCCCTTTATTCGCCGATTGGACGGCCGTCGATCCCGCCGGAGAAGCTGCTGCGGGCGATGCTGTTGCAGGCGTTTTATTCGATCCGCTCGGAGCGACTTCTGATGGAGCGGTTGGAATATGATTTGCTGTTCCGCTGGTTCGTCGGAATCGGCGTCGACGATGCAGCCTGGGACCATTCGGTATTCTCGAAGAACCGCGACCGGCTTCTGGAAGGCGACATCGCGGCGAAGTTCCTGGCGGCGGTGCTGGCGCAGCCCAGGGTGAAGAAGCTTCTGTCGAGCGATCACTTCTCGGTCGACGGCACGCTGATCGAGGCCTGGGCCTCGATGAAGAGCGTCAAACCGAAGGATAGCTCCGGCGAGCCGCCGGCCCAAGGCGGCGGGCGCAATGCTGAAGCGAACTTCCATGGCCAGAAGCGCTCCAACGACACCCATGCTTCGACCACCGATCCGGAGGCCAGGCTCTACCGCAAGGGGAAAGGCAAGGAGACGAAGCTGTGCTTCATCGGGCATGGGCTGATGGAGAACCGCCACGGCTTGCTGGTCGACGCCTGCCTGACGCAGGCCGGTGGGCATGCCGAACGGGTGGCCGCGCTGCACATGATCGAGCCTCGTGCCGATCGACCGACAGCGATCACGCTTGGTGCCGACAAAGCCTACGATGCAGAAGACTTCGTCAACGAGCTGCGCTCGATGAACGTGACGCCGCATGTTGCGCAGAATACCGGCGGCCGTAGCTCTGCGATCGACGGGCGTACGACCCGGCACGGCGGTTATGCTGTCAGCCAGCGCATCCGCAAGCGGATTGAGGAGGCATTCGGCTGGATCAAGACGGTCGCCGGGCAAGAGAAGACCAGATTCCGTGGCCGTGATCGGGTCGGATGGGCCTTTACCTTCGCTGCAGCCGCCTACAATCTGGTGCGGCTGCCCAAGTTGATCGCGGAGACCGGTTGATGGCCAAGGTGCCCGGCTTTGCCAAGGCCTTTGCCGGCCGCTGGCGCATCGTCGAAATGGACAACTGGGACAGCGACTTCCTCGATCTTGTCGGAGAGGCGCATCTCACCTTCCGTGGCAAGTCCGATGGCGAAATAGCGTTTGGGGCTCTCAAGGGCTTCCTGGATGCTCGCTACGGCACCCGCGACGGATCGGCCTGCGCCGAGTTCTCATGGGAGGGGCACGACGAGAATGATCCGTCCTGTGGTCGCGGATGGGCCATGATCGGCACTGCGGGCAGGCTCGTTGGCCACTTCTACATCCACAATGGCGACGATTCAGCCTTCGTTTGCGAACGCGGCTGAGTTCTTCAACGGCCTGCTAGGTTTGGCATCAGCGACATGTGAATGGGCTTTATTGAGCGACGATAACCTCCCTTAGCTCGAATTCTGATGATGTGTCATGTCCTTGGGATTGTATTGATCTCGGATTCGAGATGGGCTGCGTTATCACGACTTCTTCCAATGATGGACCATCGATCATGTCTTGGACTGCCGCGTCAAATGCACGCCATTTGAG
The DNA here is from genome assembly GCF_024171045.1 of Bradyrhizobium sp. USDA 4538. NCBI lineage: Bacteria > Pseudomonadati > Pseudomonadota > Alphaproteobacteria > Hyphomicrobiales > Nitrobacteraceae > Bradyrhizobium > Bradyrhizobium sp. USDA 4538. The sequence continues at coordinate 658,911 of NZ_JALJZE010000002.1, read as the reverse complement.
TTCAATACCCGGTTCATCAGCCTTCAGACTGGCTGCACTTTTGACTTGCGGCAAATATCCGTTCAAATGATTGATCGCCTCGCGCAGGGCTTGTTGCCCCGGCTGCGATGATCCGGTCGAATGCGTTGGCACGTCGGAATCGGACAATTCCTGTTCGAGTGCAGGATTGCGCAGCGCATTCATCAACGTTGCGGCGCATTTCAGGGTCTCGGCCGTCTCCTTTGCAAAGACTTCGTCTGCAGGTAACAATTTCGATGTTGCGGCCTGAGCAACTGCGCCAATGGCTTCCTTCAGTGTGCCCTGACCCGCACTTACCATAAGTGTCGACACGTTCCATAGAGCCGCGCCGCCGACTGATCCTGGTGATGCCGTCCCGATCGTTATGCCCGCCTTGACATATTGTGTGGCAATTCTTCCCACAACACGCAATGCCGCCTTCAGAGCCTGTTTTCGACCGTCTCCCCATCCATCGATCGGCAAAGCGGTGCGCAGCGCGTCCACACCGACGTTGACGCCACACGTCGTTGCGCCAAAAAACAATGCCTTGCCGATTTCCTCCATGACTGCCTTTGCGCCGTTAGCCCCATACGTCGCGGCAAGTGTCACGCCGGATATGCCTACCGAAACTGCACTGCCTATGCCTTGCGACTTCGCGGAATGGCGTGTCGTGGTGACGACGCGCTTGCCTCGACCGGGAACAGTACTCAAGTCGGCGTTGACGGCATCGTTCAATTGTTGGGCGCGGATCTTGCTTTCAGTGAACGAATCGGCCGTCGCATTCGAAATACCACGCGCAAAGCCAACTCCCGCTTCAAGGCCAAATATTACGCCAACCGATGCCTCGCTTTCATCGATGTACGTACTGGGCGGCTTAACATACCCGTCAATGATTTCGTTGATGTTCGCCTCGGACAGTACGTTGGGCGTCTGATGCACTACTGTGCTCGTGACGGTCTCTACCGAACTCTTTTGAAGGTCCGCAGCGACTTTCTCGGCCACATCGTCAAGCTGATTGGTCGAAAGCGTTCCAAGGCTTAGGATGTCGCGCGGTGGGAGAGTCGAAACGGCATGTTCGATCTGCTGTAGCTGTTGCTGAGAGACCGATGCTAAGTCAACATCGCCATGAGCTGTGGTAGCCGCGCGCTCTAGCACTGAAGCGGGCAAGAGCCCGGGATCTCGCCGCAATAACGCCGAAACCGCCGCCACCGTCGCATATTGCAAACCGACACCACCTGCAACTATGATCACGGATTGCATGGTCCCGCGCACGAGGGCGGGCCCTAGCGACTTTCCAAACAGCAATGACCTCGTATCCGGGGTTCGATGTGTTTGTTGATAAGCGCGGAGCTTCAAGAATTCTTCGTAACATGTTTCAAGCTTTGTCAGCTGCGCCTGTAGTGCGTCGAATGCGTTTGTCGCCTCTTTCGCATGCGGACTTCCATGCGGAAGAGCGCTTTTGAGTATTGCAATGCTCTCGGCCAGACGCGGGTTTGATCTTTGGTGCAAATCGTTGAGGGCGGTATGCAACAGCGACATTTTTACGTCTTCCGTTTTTGTCAACCGCTGCGATCGTTGCACAATATTCCACCATCGAAGTTTGACAGGTGAATCGAGGTCTGCTCCCACGTCAATAGCGACCGGAGTAAACTGAGAACGAGCGTTTCTATCTGCGCTTTGCACTGCAGATTCGCGAGATGCAGCCCTTGCCGCGTGACAACCTTCGGCAAATACGTCGGCCGCCGCAATTATTGATCCTGGTTGCAGCGGCGATTCGGGTTGACGCACGCCAGGATCGCTCGATCGTCGGTGATGCGAAATCTGATGTTCGATTTCATCAGCCCGTTGTCTGTTTGTTGATATCGCCTCAACCGATGGCAGCGAATTCGTTCTAGGTAGCATTTCCGCCTGCTCCCGCTGTATTTGTTTGGCATCTTGTTGAATTACAGTTGCGAGTGGGTGGCCGTGCAGAGAGGGCTCGAATGCTATTGAGCTTCGAGCACTTCGGCATGCAAGTGTGGGGCTGGCTCACTTTCGCTGCAGATCGTTGATGAATGGCATCATCTGCGAGAGTTGGCTTATGGGCGAATAGAAAACGCTGATTGTCTCCCGCCCTGCTCCCGATCAGCGTCGGGCATGGTGAGACCTTATAAGCACTGGCTGGCGCGACGGCATCATCACCAACTCTGAATTCCTCATAAGTCCCCGACGGCCTGATTTGCTGGGAAAGGAGTGCAGTCATGGCGCCTGCCGGAATCGATTCCAAACCTCTTTCGCAATGTGGCCAACGGTTCGACGACATCCTGTTCCGCGGTGCCTGCGGCGGCGCTGATGCCGTTGCAACCTACCTGAGGACGCGACGGCAGATGCTGGTGCGCGACATGTCGCGCGTTGCGGCCTATGGCGGCGACCCATCCGACCATATGCGCGCGGTCGCCGTCTTCGATTGTGCGATTGAGACCGTGAAACACCTGCTCGCCCTCGGCGAGGTCGATGGCGAGACGACCGTAGCCGCTGCCGCCACTTCATCCGGGGAGGCCGTCTCTTGATCGTCGCCAAGGTGACTAGCCCGCGCATCAAGGATCGCTTTTTCAAGCTGGTGCCGGGCATTTGCCGCATCGGCGCGGACCTTGGCTGCACAGTTGTTCTGCTCGACGAAGTCTTTCAACCGGTCCACATGGTCCTGCATGCGACCGAAGATACGGTCGACGTCGAAATTAACGATGGTGCGACAGCTGAGCTTCACACTGGTCTCACTGGCACTGTATCGACGCTGCGGGGCGGTGATCGTCGGGCCTGGCATGCCGGTGACATTCTCCAGATCGAGAACGTCCGGATCGAGCTCGAGGGGATCAGGCCGGATTATTCGGCTTCGGGCTGTCCGGCCGGAACGAATCAGATCAAGCCCACTGCGCGCCGCTTGACGCCTGTCGCCGGCGCATTGGTCGCCGCTATCATCATTGTCTGCCTCTTGCAGTTTGAGGGGTGGGCCGTACCGGTGCCGTCTCAGGTCAGGACGGAAGCGTGGGCGAATATGCCCCTGCCTGTGCTGGATGCCCCGGCCATCACCCGGAAGCTCGGAGCGTTGGGGCTTACGCCTTCCAGCCTTACCCAACGGGATGGACGCTGGACCGCAATTCTGCGGGTTGGGGACGAAGACGCCCTGCAGCTTCTCAACAGCAAGCTGGAACGTCTCGATTTTCCGTTCGAACCCGAAGTGTACGTCGACGCACAACTGCGGAGGGCCGCGGAGATGGCCCTCGCCAATCTAGCCGCAGGCATGCGCGTTCTTTCGGTGAAAGACGGCGTGATAGAACTTTCACCTCTGCGCGATGTCCGGAAATCGGCGGAGACCATCCAGAACAGCCTGCTCAGGGATGTGCCGGGGCTTCTTCGAGTCGCGTTCGACAAAAGCACCGAAAACGACCTGACACAGGCGCGCGCCGCACTTGCCGCAATCTGGACGGGCGAATATCCCTACGTTGTGCTCTCCGATAGTTCGATTGTCCGGCCCGGTGACACCCTGCGGCCGGGCATCACGCTTGTCAGCGTGCACAACGAATACGTTGTCGTAGAAATCAATTACAAAAACGAAAAAATGAAATTCCATGACTAAAAATTGCATAGAATACACCAAGGAAGATATCTTTCTCCTCGGCAACATCGCATCAACAGCGGTGAACAAAGGCATTGGGGAGCATGTAACGTTAATCATCAGCCTTATTCAGGACGCGCGTCCTCAGAATGCTGGCTCGTTTCTGCTGGAAGCCATGTACAAATACTCAATTGGAAAGACGCGGGAGGCCATCCACCTCCTCGAAACGGGCAAGGTTTTTGAAGCCGCCATCAATCGCGATGAGGCCGTCGCCTTTCACCTGTTCCTTCTCCAGCAGGATGGCCAGATCGAGCGCGCCGCCGATCTCGGCCAGATCTACATGGATGAAGGCCTGGTGGGTTCCGATTCCGCCCGGGAGATGATCCGCATCGTAACAACGGAATGCAATGCCGTGCTTGGTCGTCTGATCGATGGCCAAGACGATGTGCATTGAATTCGAACAACCGAAGTGAAGGAGCCCTCCAAAATGATCAGCACTACGACCGTCTCCGTCGGACAGGCGCGCAACCTCCAGTCGCTGCAAAGCTTTGCCGATATCGGCCAGCGTCTGGCCAATGCCGTCCGCCAGCAAGAGGACGACATCGCCAAGACGTTCCAGGCGGTACTTGATCAATCCAGTCCTCTCCTGAACATCCCGACGCCGATCCAGGAACAGTTCAAGCAATGGGACAAATATCTGCGGACACCGGAGGAGCGGGAAGCGGCGCTGGCCATAAAAAAGAAGATCGTCAATATGTATAGCGAAAACAGCGCCTACATACGGCAAAAGACGCAGCACGGTATCGACAAAATTCAACTAGAACTAGCCGTGAAAGCCATCAGCAAAACGATCAACAGCGCGCAGCAACTTCTATCATCGCAGTAATGCTAAGTATCACGGAGCGTGTCTGTGAGAAAACTAAGCCAATCGAGCCGGCGCCGCGGGCGTTTCCCGGCGATAGCAGTAACAGCTGTCGCGGTGATGCTTGGCGGCTGCAAGGTTGAGTTGAGCCGGGGACTCAAGGAAAAGGAAGCCAACGAGATGTTGAGCCAATTACTGGCGCATAACCTCTCGGCCTCCAAGAAAACGGAAAAGGACAACACCATCACCCTCCTCATTGAGGAGGCCCAGTTCGCCGAGGCTGTCCAGACACTGAAGCGGCTGGGTCTACCGCGGCGCCGGTTTACCAGCCTTGGAGAGGTCTTTGCACCCGAAGGATTGGTTTCCAGCCCGGTGCAGGAATGGGCGCGGCTGAATTACGCCCTGACGCAGGAGCTCTCCAACACAATCTCGAGCATCCCCGGAGTCGTATCGGCGGAGGTTCATGTTGCCAATCCGCGCAAGACTGCGCCCTTCGAGAGAGCGCCGCCGCCCAGCGCCTCAGTTCTCGTTCTGGTTGCCAAGGATGCGATCACGGCGGAGTTGATCCCCCAGGTCAAGCAGCTTGTCGCCTTCAGCGTCGAGAACATCGATTACGACCGTGTCGCCGTGATCGTTTCGCCCGTCGATCTGCCAAAGCCGCAACCGGCCGCAATGGTCAACCTTGCGGGCATCATACTGCAGAAGGCAAGCTATTCGCGGGCTGTCCTGATGTTGGCCGGCACTGGCCTCCTGGCGACCCTGCTCGGGGCGGCCGGAGCGTTCCTGTTCAAGGCCCGCGGAGGCACGCCGTGATCATCTCATGCGATTTTGACGCGGCCCCCTCCTCGCATATCGCTGTGAGTCAAGTGCAGAACCTGCTGAATATCCGCAGCCGGAGGATTGCCGCGCAGATCCTGTCGAACGACTTTCTCAGGGCGGTGCTGCATGACAGGCTATATCCACAACTCGAACCGCTACCGCAGGATACGCCGCCGGCATCCGCAGCGCTGTTCAACCTAATCGTGACGGGTCCCGATGCCCTGCTGGAGGATTTGTCGCGCAAGATGGCGCTGCTGATCAATCATCAGGCCGTCTTCGGCACTACCGATGGCGCCATTCTGGAGCAGATCATCGATTGGTGCGGCCGGAAGGATCTGATCGACATTGTCCGCCGGCAGGACGGATTGCCAGTCTTCCAAGGTTTCGGGGTCTTCACTAGCGTTACACTGGAGGCGCTCGATCTCTATGCGCAAAAAGTTCGTCAGTATCTTTTCGGCATCCTGCCCTGCGCCTACGCCCAGCGCTTCCGGTTGCGCTTTGCGGCCGAGGACCTGCCGCCGATCGCGACCTTCGCCCCCGATGATCCGGACAGCACGACATTTCTGGAATACGCCCTGAGCGCCCATTCCCTGTTAGAGCGGTAAAGGCCGGCTCATGCACAAGATCAATATCGATCCGGGCATCGCCCTTCCGCCAAATGGCATCGTAAAGGCAGCTCTGATGACGCGCTTTCTTGCGGCTGAGCGCATCGAGCGCATCGCACGGGAGCGGGCAGAAGAGGAAATGCGGCGCATGCGCGCGACGATAGAGGCGGAGCGTGCCGCCGCGCGCCGCGCCGGCTACGCCGCCGGTCTCGACGCTTTCGCTTTAGCCATCCGGAAAGTCGACCAGGTCGGCAAGCAGGTCTCCGATCGCGTCGAGGCGCTGCTGCGCGAATGCCTGGAGCACATCCTCGGCTCGATGCCGCGAGAAGAACTCCTGGCCGCGACGCTGGCCAGCGTCCTCGGCAATCTGCGTCAAGGTATCGATGTGTTGATCATGGTCCACCCCGGCGCGATGCCCGCGCTGGAGCAGACGCTCGCCCTGCATCGCGAGAACCGGAACGCAGCAATCTTTATCCGTACGGAGGCTAATCCGCGCATGCCGCCGGAGGAATGCCTCATCTACGCCGGATCGGATGTGATCGATGCCAGCATCCCCGTAATGATCGAGGAGATGCTCGGCGCTCTCACCCTGTTGGCAGGATCGGAAGTGCCTCATGCAGCATGAAGTGCATCGGTCCTTTAGCGAAGACGCGCTCGCGCGCGAGCCGAGGATGGCTTCGCCCTTTCGCCGGCGGGGGCGCGTGCTCAAAACGGTCGGCCCGCTGATCAGCGCCGCTGGAAACTTCGGCATCGGGGAGGTCTGCGCGATTTCGCGTATGAACCAAGAGTCCGTGCTGGCCGAGGTGGTCGGCTTTGAGGCGGGCTCCGCGCTCCTGACGCCCTATGGGCGCACTATCGGCATCTCGCACAATTCCACCATACAATCGGTGATGTCGGAGTATGAGGTGCCCGTCGGGGACAGCCTGGTCGGCCGGGTGCTGGATGCCCTGGGACAGCCGATCGATGGCCGCGCTCCCCTCGGCCCTACCGAGCGCACTCCCGGCAACCGAATGCCGCCCAATCCGATGTCCCGCCCTCTGATCGATCGACATTTTGCGCTCGGCGTGCGCGCGCTGGATGGCGCACTGACCTGCGGCGAGGGTCAGCGCATGGGAATTTTTGCAGCGGCGGGCGGCGGCAAATCGACTTTGATCTCGATCCTGGTCCGCAACGCGCAATACGATCGCTGCGTGATGGCGCTCATCGGCGAGCGTGGCCGCGAGGTGCGCGAATTCATCGACAGGCAGCTGGGACCGGACGGCATGGCGCGATCTGTCATAGTCGCGGCAACCTCCGACCGGCCGGCCATCGAACAGGTCAAAGCCGCCTATACCGCCACGGCCATCGCCGAATATCATCGCGACCGCGGCGAAAAGGTCTTGCTGATCATGGACAGCCTGACCCGCTTCGCCCGTGCCCAGCGCCAGATTGGTCTTTCCGCGGGTGAACCACCGACCCGGCGCGGCTTTCCGCCCTCTGTTTTCGAACAATTACCGATTCTTGTCGAACGCGCGGGGAAAACCGAACACGGCTCGATCACCGCGTTCTACACCGTTCTGGTCGAGGGGGACGACATGAATGAACCTGTGGCGGACGAGGTGCGTTCGCTGCTAGACGGGCATATCATCCTCTCTCGCAAGCTCGGCAGTTCCGGCCACTATCCGGCCATCGATGTTGGCGCCAGCGCAAGCCGCATCCTGACCAACATCGTCACATCTGATCATCGCGAAGCCATTCGCGTCCTTCGGACGCTGCTTGCCAAATACAACGAAATCGAACTGCTGATCCGCATCGGCGAATATACCACCGGTTCTGATCCGGAGGCAGATGAGGCGATCCGCCGCAAACCGGTACTGGATGCCTTCCTGCGGCAGGCACCCTGCGAGTTTTCGAGCTTCGAGGACACGATCGCGGCGCTCAAGCGGGCGGTGGGTCATGGTTGATTTCGGCCAGATCGTCCGGATACGCAGCCGCCGGCTCGACCACGCACGGCGCAATCTCGCACGATCCAGACGGCTTTTCGCCGAAGCGGGGCGGCGCTTTATGGAGGCCCAGGACGCTGCCGATACTTTTCTTAAAAAGACGCGGACGCTCGAAATAGATCTTCTGACTGAGATCCTCAACAAACCGGTGACGACCAACGATCTCCGGGCTATCGAGGAACGACTGCGGAAAACACAGGACGACGCGCAGAACCTCGCCAATGTGGTGGCCGCGGCGCGGCACGCGCTGACAGAATCCGGCGATGCGCTGGAGATGGCCTCTACGGAAAAGAAGGCGACCGAATCTCGCCTCAACAAGAGCCGCGAGATGCACGATCTGCTCCGCCAGATCGTGTGCGCCGAAGAGATTGCGGCGGAGGATGCCGAGCTCGACGAATTCTGTGAACTGATCGCATCGGAAGGGCGTGGACCATGACGCCGAATGTGGCGCATCTTCCCGTTCTCTCGCCGGAGATCGCCCAGGCCATCAACGCCGTCGCCGGCCCGCGTCACTCGCTGAGTTTGCCCATGACGGGTGAGGACGGCACCGACCAGGATGCAATCGGGATCACCTTTGGCGCTCCGCCATCGCTGGCCGGGAAAACACCGCGGATCGACGTCATGGTTTCCTCGCGGCTCGGCTCCTTCGTGCTCTCCGTCGAACCGGACCTCTGCGATGTCTTGTGCGATCACGCCCTTCCCGAATGGCGTGACGAGGCTCCCGGCGTCCTCGATATGACGTGGCGTGCCGTGTTGGTTGTGACACAACTGGCCGAGAAGGCCGGGATGGATCACCTCATCGCGAGCCTCGATGCTGCCTTCCGTCATGTTGACGAACGACTCTGCGATGTCACGGCCACGCTGGGAGGAATGGTCCGTATCGACACTGCGCATTTCCCGTTTGATCTCGCCATTCTTTCGGTTTCGCCTGCTGGAGCAGCGTTTTTTGCCTCCCTGCCCCCTGCACCGCCGCCGGCGACCATCGATCCGGGGTTTTGCTGCATGCTTTATCTGCATGTGCGAACCCTCATCGTCGAGGATTACAGGCAACTGGGCCGTGAGGATGTTCTCCTGATCGAAGCGGCCTCTGTCGAGGCGCTACCTTTGGTCGGGCGCATCCCGGGCATCGTGCGGTTTTCGGCAAACCTGAGCCCCAACGGGTTGATGCATATCGTGCAGGAAGATCGTCTCGAACCGGATACTTTCGACATGACCGACATCACAGAAACCAAATCCGAAACTCTTTTCGAAGCCGATGCTACTTTCCTTTCAGACGCCGTATCCGATCTCCCCGTGCGGATCGATGTGCTGCTGAAACGCCGGCGTCTAAGCCTCGCGGACCTTCGCAGCCTTGCGCCCGGCGTAACGCTTGATCTGGAGATCGACCTGAAAGCTCCCGTGACGATCCTAGCCAACGGTGCGGCCATTGGCTCGGGACATCTACTGCAACTTGGCAATCATATAGGCGTCCAAATCACACGCTGGCCAATGCAAAAGGTCTCCGGCGGTGACTGAGGCCGTCCCGTCTTTCCTGCCTGCCATCATCGCCACCATGGCGCTGAGCCTTCTGCCTTTCCTTGTTGTCATGGGAACGGCGTTCACAAAGATTACAATCGTGCTTACGCTTGTGCGGAATGCGATCGGCGTTCAGCAGGCCCCATCTGGCATGCTGATCAACGCCATTGCTCTCACGTTGACAGCCTTCATCCTGATGCCGCTCGGCGATGACATTCTTCGTCAGATCGCCGCCCAGAACATCACGAGTGGCAGTTGGGATAATATCGCCAAAATCTACGACATCATCTCCAGCACGTTCTCAAAATACCTTTTGCGCTTCTCGAATGAGCGAGAACTGACCTTCTTTATGGAGGCCGCCAAGAAACTCTGGCCGGCCCCTCTGCATGGGCAGATCACGCGCGACAATATCTTCATTCTCCTGTCATCCCATGTGACGTCTGAGCTGACGCGGGCGTTCGAGATCGCCTTCGTCCTGTTCCTGCCGTTCGTGGTGGTAGACCTGGTGGTGTCTAACATCCTCCTCGCCATGGGTGCGATGATGGTGCCGCCTATGCTGATTTCGCTGCCGCTCAAAATTCTTCTGTTCGTCGCCGCCGACGGGTGGGCCGTGCTGCTGCACAACCTCATCCTCAGCTACACGTAGGATAGGTAATGTATACCGAAGAAATCATCGTCATGGCTAAGAGCACGGTCGTTATTGTGTTCTATCTGTCCATGCCGACCATCGCAGCCGCAACTGTTGTCGGCCTTATCGTCGCACTGGTGCAAACTCTTATCCAGTTGCAGGAGCAGACACTTGGCTTTGCGGCGAAGCTGGCCGCAGTCGTCGCCGTCTTCGTGTTGTGGGGCCCCTGGATGGCCACCCAGTTGCTGATGTTCCTCAAGCAAGCACTCAGCCGCGTCAGCGGACTCTAGGGGGACGGCGATGCCCACCGGCTTGCAAGATATCGAAAAACTTCAAACCGTCCTCATGGCCTTCCTGATCTTAATGGGCCGCTTTTCCGGCTTCTTCGCCATTTCACCCTTCTTTTCGCGGCGTGCGATGCCGCGCGCCGTGCGACTGGGCATCATCGCGGTTCCCTCCATAATGTGCACGCCTGCCTTGGTTGAGGCCTTGCAAGCGACAAGCGGCCTTTCCGTACAATACGCGGCGCTCGTGTCCAAGGAGCTGATGCTCGGCTTCTTTCTCGGTGTGCTCACGTGGCTGCCTGTTCGCGGCCTCGAACTCGCCGGAACCCTTTTCGACACTCAGATCGGCAGCACACAAGGGCAGGATCTCGACGTTATTTTCAGCGCGCAGACAACATCGACAGCCATTCTATTGTCGCAGATTTTTTCAGGATATTTCTTCTCTTCTGCCGGGTTTATCATCGTTATGTCAATGCTGTTCGACAGTATCAGCATTTGGCCGCCGACAGACATGCTGCCCCAGCTCTCAGCCAATGCCTTGCCACTCTTCCTCCGGTTTTCCGGCATGCTGTTCTTCACGGCGGTTGCCCTCACCTTGCCGATTTCGGGGTTCCTGCTTCTGGCCGATATCGCCATCGCTTTCCTGACCCGCACAGCGCAGAGCCTAAACGCGCTGACCTTCGCCCCCCCGGTAAAATCCTTCATCGTACTGACTATGCTCGGAGTTTATCTCGAAATTGCCTATCCCAAGATCATGGAGGCGCTCGCGACTAGCATCACACTCATGTCGAAGGTGTTGGCGCCATGAGCGGAGAAAAGACTGAGGAACCGACACAGAAGAAACTTGAGGACCAGCGCAAGGAGGGGCAGCTTCCACAGCGCAAAAACGTCATAGAGGCCATAGTCGTGACGGCATCTCTCTTGATGCTTATAGCGCTGTCGCGGCCCTTCGGCAGTTTGTCGATCCGTTTGACCGAAACGGCCATCGATACGGTTTTACAAGGGCTGGAGCAAAACCTGCCGGCGCTTATGAAAATCAACTATGAGCTCGCCGCACTCGTGGCAGCCTATCTCGGATTCATCTTAATAGTAACACTAACTTCGGGATTGCTGCTCAACAGGTTTAATTTTTCCCTCAAGCCCCTCAGCCCTAAGTTCGATCGACTGAATCCCGTGAATACCTTAAAAGGCCTGTTCTCCATGAATACGATTTATAATTTCGTCAGGATTCTGATTATATTTTTCTCTATTTCATATGTAGTCTACTACACGATAACATCGAGCCTGCGGGATATTATAGTCTCTAGCTATTGTGGGATTCATTGCACAGCACCGATCATGGAAACGAAGATCGTCAACACGATAGTCATCATCCTGGTTGTCTTTATTATCTTGGCGGCTTTCGATTTCAAGGCGCAGACGAAGATGTTTATTTCGAAGAGCAAAATGTCAAAAGAGGATATTAAAAACGAGTACAAGAACCAAGAAGGCGATCCGCAGATAAAATCGGCTAGAAAATCAATTGCAATGAATAATACCAACCAACCCGGGCCGAGAGATGTGACCCACGTTGTCTTTGGAGATGATCATCTTGTCGCTATCATCTATCGTGAACAGGCAAGACAACGTCCCTATGTTGTGATGAAGGCAAGAGGCGGCAGCGTGTCCCGGCTTGAGGCGAAGTTACGCGCCTTCCGCATCCCGACATTCAACTTGCCAGGGGTCGCCCAAGAATTTCACGCCATGGCGGGGGTTGGGCAGTATTTGCCGCCGCGTTCGGCCATCGGCATGGAGAAAATACTACGCGTTGCTGCAAGCGATCGCTCCGAAACGGGGAAGCACAGAGTACAGTGACAATATCCCGAACAGCCAAAACAAATACGATCAATGCCGAGGCAGTTGGCAAACGCCGCGCGACCACTGGTTTCTTGCTGGGAGCCGCACTCAAAATAGCGTCTGTCGCCAGCATAGCCGGTCTTGCGAACTGTGCCAGCCCCGAGAGCAGTAGCACCAGCATCACGTCTGTGGTCGCCGCGGGCGAGCAACTCGTGAGTAACGCGGAATATGACAAGGGCTATGGCGTGCTGGACGCAGTAGCCGATAGCGATCCCTCATCCATGACAGCTGCCCTCTCCCTCGCCGACGCTTATTATCGGCAGGGCGCGTACATGAAGGCGGAGAGCTTTTACACGAGGGCCATCCAACTGAAAGCGGAAGTCGGGGGCAAGCTGGGCCTCGCCCGCATCGAGCTGGCCCGATCGAATCCAGGCACCGCTCGCGCATATCTTCAGGAGGTGCTCGCGCTCGAGCCCAATAATCTCGACGTCCTGAACGGTCTCGCGGTGGCGTATGATCTAATGGGGCAGCACGACCTTGCCCAGGAGGGGTATCAGAATGTCCTCGCCCTCGACCCCGCCAACCAAAAGGCACACAATAATCTTGCGCTCTCTCAGGCATTGAGCGGCAACGCACACGCCGCATTGCCGCGGATAGCAGAGCTGTTGCGATCCAACCTGAATAACAGAACAATCCGCCAGAATTTGGCGTTGGTTGAGTATCTCTCAAATAACCGTGACGCCGCAATGCGCGTTGCCATGACAGATCTGACAGAAACAGACGCACGAGTAAATTTCCGCAGCCTTGCTCTCAGTTTTCGAGAATCCCCTCTGAGCAAATCTACAAGAATAACTTACAGCAAATAACATCATTTTGTAACCCACCGAACTTTCATCCAGCGGCGGTTAGACGTAAGCATCCGAGCGAGCTTACGATTACCGTATCCGTCCGACGGCAACCGGGGGCGGCAGGCTTGTGTATTTTGGCGAACAAGTCAGAAATCGTCTGTATGGACGTCTATACAGAGACACCGGTCGGCGGGCTTGAGATCGTCGATACGGGCGGGCGGCGGCGCTTCACCGACGAGGCGAAGCTGCGGATTGTAGCCGAGAGTTATTCAGGTCGGCGGTAAGCGGCAAGGAGACCTTTCAATTACCCATAATTGTTGCCTCGATTGCGGCTCCAAGTTCGATGTCGGTCAGCCGCGATAATCCGCGCCAGATCACGGTATTTCCTGGAGGCGGATCGTTGGCTCGGGCTAAATATCCTCCGAGCCGCGCGATCTTGACGACATAGTGCGAGAGCGTGCTTCGTCGAGAGCAATCACCACCCCTGTCTTTCACCAAATGATCAAGAAGCCTGATTTCGGGATCCGTCAGCGCCGTTTGCGGTACGGCATTCGGCGAGGAGCGATTGAGCATCGTCATCCAGAAGACGCGCCAACTCACAATGCAGAAGACCGCGACCAGATTGACCAGACGCTCAGCAGTTCGCAATTTTGAGTCCTCTGCTTTGCAGCCCGATTTGAGGATTTTATGGAAGACCTCGATCTTCCACCTCAACGCGTACCATTCAATCTTCTCGATGGCGTCCTTGCGCGATTGGACCGGAAGATCGGTGAGGAGCTTCCACTCGATTTTCTTTCGCCGCTTCGGCCTTCCTCGCTCTTGAGCATGGATCACGGTCAGAGTGAGTGCGGGATATTTCGTCTGTTTGCCGATCGGCGGCAGGACGCGTATCTTGCGGTACCTGATCTCAAGAACGGCGTCGTCGGGATCGCCTTTGTCGTCCTTGACCTTGATCCGATGTAGACCCTTGATCGTAACCTCGTCCATTTCGTCGGCAATTGTATGATTGCCGTCCCCGGCAAGCCGATCAACACAGGTTCGCACCAGGAAATGCGTTCCGACCTCCTCGGCCAGGCAAAACAGCTCATAGATGTCGCTCTCGCGATCACCAATATGAACGCATCGCCCGGGAGCAGCGAGAAGGTCGGTCGATTGCCGTAAATTCTCGAGCCAGCGGATGCTCTCCTTCTGCTCGATCGGCACCCGTGTCGGATTGATCTTTCGCTTCAGCGCCGTCGTCCCCTTGAACTTCTTGCGGGTCCAGAACTTGATTGCCGACAGTCCGAGCGGAAGCCCCTCGGTCGTCACGGCGAGACTCGAATGCATCAGGATGCCGCACTGCGTGCGTCCTGCCGTCTTACCCGTAAAGCCGATCAGATCCGGCTTCTCGCGCTTGAAGCTGAATTCCGTCGTGTCATGGAGGACGAGGATCGGTCCCTCCGTCGCCGCTACGCGCCCGCGCGTCGCCTCGAAATGACCGCAAAGAATATCCGCCTCGTTGACCCGTTCGTTGGAGAGGAAGCGATAAGCGGCCTTCGTGTTGGCCCAATCCTGACAAACCAGCGGGATGCTTTGACCCATGTCGCTCCCGATTTGTGCGAGCAATTTGCAGAACCGGCGACCAAGCCGCTCATCCTTAAACTCGCATCCCGCAGCTTCCCGATCAACCCACGTCTCGATACCAGTCGTCAATCGCTGAGCACGCGCCCCGGCACGTTCCTTCACCAAGCCCATCGAGCACCCCGCGCTTCCGAATCAGGTGCTCAACAACGAATCACAACAGATTCTACCGATTCAAGATTTCGCCCGCGGCGCCTCGCTCAAATCCGACGTCAAATGTGGGTAATTGAAAGCAAGGAGACCCCGTCTGGCGGAGGGGTGAACGATCGGCTATCGGCTGCTAAGTTTGTGAGCCGATGTGAGCTTCTATGTCTGCGCCTAGTTCTGGAACTAGAACCTTCCATATGATCGAAGCGGTCGCCGACCGTCTTGAGGGAGCGCCGCGGCAGCTTCGCCGACGCTGGTCGGACGAGTTTAAGGCCCAAGTCGTGATGGAGGCGCTGGAGCCTGGCGCGAGCGTCTCGGCGATCGCCCGCCGGATCGGCATTCACCCGTCGCAGCTGTTCGCCTGGCGCCGTGACGCTCGGGCCGAGCGGCGGCGTTATCGCTTACGGCACCCGAGTTGCGAGGGTGTGGTGGCGCCTGTGGCAGGCGCGGTGATCGAGATTGCCATTGGCGAGGTGATCGTGCGCACCGGCGTGGACGTCGACGAGGCGCAGTTGCAGCGGGTGATCCGGGCGGTCCGTTCGGCATGATCCCCTCCGGCGTGAAGGTGTTCCTGGCGAGCCATCCAGTCGACTTCCGCAAGGGTATCGATGGCCTTGTTGCGCTGGTGCGCGATGCCGGCTCAGATCCGTTCGACGGTGCGCTTTATGTGTTCCGCGCCAAAAGAGCCGACCGAATAAAGATCGTATGGTGGGATGGCTCCGGCGTGTGCCTCTATTTAAAACGGCTTGAGAAGGCGAGGTTCTGCTGGCCGCGGATCGGGCATCATCGGGTGCAGCTGAATGCTGCGCAGTTGATGGCACTGGTGGATGGGATGGACTGGAAGCGGGTCCGGACCGCGGCGGTCAAGCCGCCGGAGATTGTTGGGTAAAAGCACTGCGGCGAAGTGAATCAGCGGCCTGAAAGGGCAAGAGAAACGGGGCAAAATGTGCTCTGGTCGGGTCAATGACGCCGCCCGATCTCAGCCTCCCGAATGACGTAGAGACGCTGAAAGCCATGGTGCTTGCCATGGCCGAGAAAGCGGCCCGCGCCGCTGCTCTGGAGAGCGAAGTCGCCGATCTCAAGGCCCGCAACGCCGATGCCGATGCGCGCATCGAGCGGCTGACGCAAATCCTGCAGGCCTTCGACCGCGCCCGGTTCGGCCGACGATCGGAGAAGCTCGGCTCGGCGAACGGCGACGATGAACAGCAGGCCTTCGTCTTCGAGGAGATCGAGACCGGCATCGCCGCGATCAAGGCCCAGGTCAGCAAGGGCCGTGCGCAGGCGGATGGCAAGCGTGCACCGCGTCGGCGCAAGGGCTTTGCGCCCCATCTGGAACGGATCGAAACCGTCATTGAGCCGCAAGAGCTGGCGGAGTATGCCGGCAAGCAGAAGGTGCTGATCGGCGAGGACGTGTCGGAGCGCCTGGATGTGGTGCCGGCGAAGTTCCGGGTGATCGTCACGCGCCGTCCCAAGTATGCCTTCAAGAACGCGGACGGCGTCATCCAGGCGCCGGCCCCGGCCCACATCATCGAAGGCGGCATTCCGACGGAAGCGCTTCTGGCCCACATCGCCGTCGCCAAATATGCCGATGGCCTGCCGCTCTACCGGCAGGAGGCCATCTACGCCCGCGATCAGGTCGAACTCGACCGCCAGCTGATGGCCCAATGGATGGGTAAGCTCGGCTTCGAGCTCGAGATCATTGCCGACTACATCTTCAGCGAGGTCAAGAAGGCCGAACGGGTCTTTGCCGACGAAACCACTTTGCCGACGCTCGCTCCGGGCTCCGGATCGACCAAGACGGCCTACTTATGGGCCTATGCCCGAGATGACCGAACCTTTGGCCGCAACGGTCCGCCGATGGTGGCTTATCGCTTCGAAGACAGCCGCGCCGGCGAATGCGCGGTCCGCCACCTCAATGGTTATCGCGGCATCCTGCAAGTGGATGGTTATGCCGCCTATAACAAGCTCGCGCGATCCGATCGCGGCAATGATGGCATCACATTGGCTGGCTGCCGAGTAGGCGGGGATGTTGCCATCCCCGCCCCTCACAGACCCGGACGAGCGGATTACCCGCATCCGGTTCTTCACGCGTAAGCTTCGCTCACGAGACGGCATATTGGTGGACGATCTTGGCTGTCGGCAGAGGGTGTCGCGCGAGCATGGCTCGGAAGCGCGACCACGGCAGATTGCTGTGGCGACCACGCCGCGCGAGCCATTTCTTCCATATCCGCGTGAGCTGGTGGTGATACCATCTGATCCGTCGGCCGTTGCCGGAGATGCCGTAGTAGGCGCAGTGCCCCCGGATAACCCGCGACAAGTGCGCGTGCTGTTCCCGGAACGGGCGATGCAGGTTGAGCCGACACCATTCCGTGACGGAAGCCAGCGCGCGGGCATAACGGTCTTTTGCCGTTATCTGTCGGACGACATTCTTACCCTTCCTCGATTGACCCCATACATGGGTGAAGCCAAGGAAGTTGAATGTGGTCCCCGCCGTCGCGGGATGACGCCCACCGGGGCGTTTGAACCGGAAGTCTACGAAGCGGGTCTTGGTCGGATGGAGTTGAAGCCCGTACCGACCGAGCCGCTTACCCAGCACATTCAGCAATCGCTTGCCGGACAGATGGTCCTCGAAGGCGATCACCGCGTCATCAGCGTATCGGACCAGTTGGCATCGCCCCTTGAGCCGCGGTCGCGCCCCCTGCTCGAACCATTCATCCAGCACATAATGCAGGTAGATGTTTGCAAGCAGTGGCGAGATCACGCCGCCTTGGGGCGTTCCACCAGTCGTGCGGCGCAGGACGCCCTTTTCGAGCACCCCCGCCTTCAGCCATTTATCAATCATCCTCCGGACGATGCCGTCCGCGACTCGCTGATCGAGGAATCGGCGCAGGTGCGTGTGGTCGATGGTGTCGAAGTATTTCGAGATATCGACGTCCACCACCCAACGCAGCCCTTGCTCCATGAACCCATTGCGCAGAGCGTGTAGGGCATCATGGGCCGATCGTCCCGGTCGGAAGCCATACGAGCACGACAAGAAGTCGGTCTCGTAGATCGGCTCCAGCAGCAGGAGAATCGCCCGCTGTGCCACCTTGTCTTCCAATGTCGGGATGCCGAGTGGCCGTTCGGTCCCATCCGCCTTCGGGATGTAGTGCCGTCGCACCGGCGGCGCGATGTAACGTCCGGATTTGATGCGCGCCAGGAGATCACAAAGATTCGCCTCCAGGTTCGCTTCATAGTCCGTCGCCATCATGCCGTCGATACCGGGCGCGCCATCCTTGCGCGTCAGGCGATAGGCCTCGAGCATCCATTCACGGTCGATCAGGTGATGCAGCGAGGTCAGCACCCGCTTGGGATTCTTCCTCGCCAGATCGGCTATCCATTGTCGTTTCGTGAACAGGTTCGTGGGACTCAGCGTTCCCTCCCGTGTTTCTCGTCAATGGGTCTTAACGCGTGGCGGCTCCCTTCCCTCGAGCGGGTCCCGGTGAGCCCAGTTCCCCGCCTTCCTCGGTACTACGAAGCCGCTACGACTTCCCGCCGCGCGCGTCCGTCGGCTTATGTCTTCACCTCGGGATTCCACATGCCTTGGTGTTTTCGTGTTCGCGTGCGCGCTCCCGATGCTCGCCAAGTCGGTCATCAGGCCTGGAGCGTTGCTATGGCCGGTGCTCCGTGCCGGCTTTCCCATGTGGGCACAACCGGGACCTCTCAGGTTTCCTGGTGTCCCATCCCGTACCTTTGCCCTGCTCAGAGACCCCGGCCGAACCGGTCAGCCTGGCCATAGCGGCTTTCCCAGTGCTGCCCCCGGATCCAACACGACGAAGGCTTCAGCACGACCGTGATTTCGAGGCTGGTCACAGGGCTTCAGTACCCGCTGTCTACGCTTCACGAGTGACGTTGCCGTCACCCATGCAAGACTCGCTTCCGGCTGGCGGGCTCCGCCTTTGCCGGGAGGGCGTCGAACCCTCTGGGTCACGTTGAAAGGTTTCAGATTACATTCTTCCTCCTTTCCAGGACTTGTCCTGACGCAAGCTGGTCACACTGCAGACGCAAGTTCTACGAGCTGCATGTTGCAGGGAGCTCAGAAGTGGCAACGGCGACGGTCGAGCGGATGGCAAGGCTCTGGCAGGTCGAGAAAACCGTGCGCGGTCAAAGCCCCGACGCTCGCGTTGCCGCACGCCAGCAAACCTCCGCGGCGATCGTCGCAGATCTCTTCGATCTCTGGCAGCAGACCTTGCGGCGGATCTCCGGCAAATCAAAATTGGCCGAGGCGATCCGCTATGCCGTCTCGCGCCGTGCCATCTTCGAACGCTTCCTGACCGATGGACGTATCGAGCTCGACTCCAACGTCGTCGAACGCGCCATCCGGCCACAAACAATCACGAGAAAGAATAGCCTCTTCGCTGGCAGCGACGGCGGCGGACGAACCTGGGCGACCATCGCAACGCTGCTGCAGACGGCGAAAATGAACAACGTCGATCCGTTCGCCTGGCTCGCCTTAACACTTCAGCGTATCGCCAACGGCTGGCCGAGCAGCCAAATCGACGCGCTTATGCCATGGAACCACGCAGCCTGACGGCCTCAGCTTGCCGCTTACCGCCGAAGTCATAGAGATAATGGATCGTCTTGGCGCCGGTCTCTCGAACGATATCGCAAAGCCGCGCTTTGCGGGCGTCCATGGGCTGGTGGCCGTAATCGTTGTGGGGATCAGGAATCCCCCAACGGACCTCACCAGCGAAGAACTCGAAGAGGTGACTGTTCGTCCAGCCGAATGCCTCCTGAAGCGTCAGGTGCAACCGATCAAGGCGCAGGGTGAGCGGCACGACAAGGCGACGCATCACCTCCGGCTTCACATCCTTGAGGGTCACCTTGATCCGGACCGCGGTCGTGTTCAGGCTCATGCCGCCAGCCTCGGATCGTGTGCATGCATCGTGTAGATCGACGCCCAGGGAAGCAGTTCGTCCAGTCGCGCCGCAGGCCAACCATTGACGAGCTTGGCGAGAACGTCAGCGAGCCAGTGCTCGGCACTGACGCCATTGAGCTTACAGGTCTCAATGAGCGAAGCCAGCAATGCCCAATTCTCGGCACCTTCGTCGCAACCGGCAAAGAGGGAGTTCTTGGCATTGAGCTTGATCGGCCGCATCGCTCGCTCGACCGCATTGGTGTCCATCTCGATGCGCCCGTCATCAAGGTAGAACGTCAGGCCGTCCCAATGACGCAGCGCGTAACGCAGGGCCTTCGCCGTGTCGCTCTTCTGCGCAAGGTGAGCAAGCTTGGCCTCAAACCACTGCTTCAAGGCTGCAGCCAGAGGCCGGGCATGCGCTTGTCGCCCCGCGCGGCGCTCGTCCGCAGATCGGCCGCGGGGTGCCTTCTCGACCGCGTAAAGCTGGGCGATGCGCTCAAGGGCCTCGCGGGCAACCGGAGCTGGCGCCGGCGCAGCCTCGCGCTCGATCTTCACAAACTGGCGCCGCAGATGCGACCAGCAGAAGGCGAGCGTCCCGGACAGGGCGTCCGCACGCGTCTCTCGGGTCATGGTCTTGTAAGCCTGATAGCCGTCGCAGTGGATGATGCCGCGATAGCCCTCAAGCAGCCGCAAGCCATGAACGGCGCCACGGCCCGGTGCATAGGCATAGATCACCCCAGGCGGATCAGGTCCGGCCCAAGGCCTGTCATCGCGTGACAGCGCCCAGAAGTAGCCGGTTTTTGTTCTGCCGCGCCCCGGATCCAGCACCGGCGCCGGGGTCTCATCGACACAGAGCTTCGAAGAGGCCAGCAGAAGCTGGCGCAGACGATGCCACAAGGGCTTCAATTCCTGGGCGGCGTAGCCGACCCAAAAGGCGAGCGTGGAACGGTCGATGGCGATACCGTGCGTCGCCAGCATCTGCACCTGGCGGTAAAGCGGCAAATGCCAATGATACTTGGCATCGATGACATGCGCGACCAGTCGCTCGGTAGGCAATCCTCCCCTGATCAGTCGCTCGGGCGCGGCGTGCTGGAGGACGACGCCATGACAGGCGCGGCAGGCCAGCTTGGGCCGGCGGGTGACGATGACGCGATACCGCGCCGGCACGACGTCCAGCCTCTGGCTCTCATCGTGGCCGATCTCAAAGAGATCGCCTTTGCAGGACGGACAGACAGCAGGTTGCAGCGGGCATCAGGGTCTCGACGATGCGCGGCAAATGCTCCGGAAGCTGACCAAGGTTGGTTCTACGCTCGGCCGCTCTCTTCTCGGAGGTTCTGGGATTGACGCGATCCTCGGCTGCTTCGAGAGCTGCAACCGCCTCTTCGATGTCCTCCAGAACAAGCTGTAGCTGATCAGCATCCAGCTTTTCCGAGGACCGACCGAACTGCGCATCCTTCGCAAGCTTGAGCAACCGCTCGAGCCTGGCGCAGCGATCCAGCAGAGCCGCGGCAAAGGCACGCAACTCGGCGGGATCGCTCGGCAGCTCATCAGGCAAATCACTCACGGGCCCGAGTCTGCCATGCTTCGCGCCTCGATGCAGCGAAGATTTTATGTCCTACGCAAGCGCTTTCGGCTGCAGGATCCGAGGCGCGTGCATCCGCGTCCAATCCATGCCGGCCAGAAGCGCGGACAGCTGGGCGGCATTCATCCGCATCACGCCGGTCACGATGGGAGGCCATTTGAAGCCGCTGCCATCGAGCCGCTTCCAATACATCACAAGGCCGCTGCCATCCCAGACGACAATCTTCACTCGATCGGCGCGCTTCGCACGGAACACCACCGCCACGCCCTTCATCGGGTCATGGCCCAGCGTCTCCTTCGCCAACAGCGCCAAGCCCTCCGCACCTTTTCTGAAGTCCACAGGTTGCGTCGCCACGTAAATCATCAGGCTCGCGGGCGGCGTCAGCATGAACGTGTCCGTCGAAGCGCCAAGAACACATCACTCAACACAGCAAGGCCAGGCGTCCCTCGCACCTCCACTCGTGCCCCCTGCAGTTCAACCGTCAGAACGGCTGCTTCCGGTTCCGGCGACCCGGTGGGCTCTGCGGCCGCCGGTAGCGCCAATTCCGACACCACCGGCACGAACGACAGCGTGTCCGTCGAAGCCGGCAGCACCAACTGGCCCAAACGCGCCCGGCGCCGCCAGTCATGCACCTGCTGGGGCCGGCACCTATGGCGACGGGCGACGTCTGTGACAACCGCCCCCGGCTCGAGGCTTTCTGCGGCAATCTGTGCCTTCAAATCATCCGGCCAGCGCTTTCGACCTGCGCCTGCGTACACTTCGATACGCGGTGACAACGGTCGTCTTATGTCGTCAGAATGGTCGTCCATTGTGAGCCCCCTTCCAGAAGATGACTCTTCTAGCGGTGCTCTCAAGACTCCGCACAAACAATCCAAAGGGCCTCGACGCCACGCTTACGATCAAGCCGCAAATTCAAACCGTAAAACGACTAGCCGACCCGCGTTGGACGTTGAGTTTCTTGAGGATGCCTCCAGTCGATGCCGGACAGCAAGTAAGACACAACTGCGCCGGTGAGATCGATACCGCGCCATCCGCCGCCAAAGGCAAATAAATCGCCCCCGCTCCAAACGTTTCGTAAATAGGCAGGCTCCCTGGGAGTCGTGCCAAATCACCTTCAGCAGGTCACCTCTGCGACCGCGGAAGCAGAATAAGTGGCCGCCCAGTGGGTCCTGACCAAGCACTTCCTGAACCTGCAGCGCCAAGGAGGGGAAGCCTCTGCGCATATCCGTGTGGCCCGTCGCCAGCCACACCCGCACGCCCGTCGGGATCGGGATCATCGGCGCTCCAGTCCGCGAACAATTCGAACCACCACCTCGACATCCGCGCCGGGACCGAAGACCACGCGCAGCCCTTTCGGGCTTACGATTTCGATCTGACCTGCCTCAACAGCTTCCGTCGTTGGGGACGTACTCGCCACAACTATCGCAGGGACAAACGTCGGGCGGATCGAACTCTCTCCAGCCCCATAATTGGAGGCCAAAGCCTTGCGCCAATTCAGCAGAAGCTGGCGTGAGATCCCGTACCGGCGAGCGGTCGCCGAAACCAGTCGTGGCCCCGCGAAGCTCTCTTCTACGATCCTGAGCTTCTCCGCACTCGTCCAGCGGCGCCGCCGACCGGTCTCAACCACCTCTATGCGGCTCAGCACCGCACTGTCCTTATGCACATCCATAAGGACGGTCAGCTACGCTCCCAATCTTTTCACAAGGCGGCCTTGTTCGGATACGTACGGTGGTCAGCATCGCGATGTTCCTTTCCTTCATTGATAATAGCCCCCACCACGGATGTTGGCGTGCGAGGGGGTGGCTTTGACGGGTGCGGCAGCAGGGCTCGCGCGGTCGAGCCCGGATTTGAGGATCGCGCTCACCGAGGAGTAGCTGATCGCGTTGATGACGAGTGCCCGCTCGCAGGCCGCTTCGAGCCGATCGCGCTCGTAGCGCCGTGCCAGGGCGATGATCCCATGGCGGAGCGATAACCCTGCTCGGGATGCGGGCGCTCACGCATCATCCGCTCGACCAGAGTGGCGGTGTTGACGCCGATCCGCGCTGCCATCTTGATCAAGCTCGCCGGCGTCATATTGGCATAACGCTGATGGGCCTTGGGCATGTGCTCGTTCACGGTGACATGGCCGCTGCGCTGAGAGCGGCGCACATGGCTGGCGACACGCGTGTGATCCTGGAAGATCTCGACGGCTCGATAGGTGAGCCGGACGTCCATCCGACGGCCGATCAGCCGGTGCGGGACCGAGTAAAAGGTCTTGTCGACTTCGACGTGATAATCGGGGTGGACCTCCCGCGATTGCCCCGGCTACGCAACCCGACCAGCTTCGCCCGGGCAATCGCTCACGGCGGCGCTTCATTAAAATCCCATGGCGTTGTGAGGAAACAATCACCTTGACAGCAATTTACTTATGTGAGGGGTTCTCGATCCAGCGAGCGCACAGCACCTCATCTGCCAGGTTGTGCATGTGCTTCAAAATGAACAGGCCAGCGACTAGCCGCGTCGGCAAGCCCGGCTGTCCCGACCCTGCTTGGCACACCGAACTGAAGCGCTCATTCAGGATGTTCCAGTCGATCAGCGCTGCCAACCGCACCAACGGATGACCCATGTCGATGATCTGATCAAGCGCCGGAAGCAACAGGTCTTTCTGGCGATCATCCCGCGGCTTGCTCATCGCATCCCCCAATGTCGACGACGCCGTCAGGGAATCACGAATCGCCCAAAAGCAAAACCTTAAAACGCAAGAAAGCGAGGTCCAACACCCCATTGCTTTCCTGCAAAATCGAATACTACATCAAGATCAATTCTACTTATTTCTCAGGTCAATCCGCATTCTTCACGGACGACCCAAGAACCCGCAGCGGACCACGCTATTGTGAGGTGCCGGCTAAGGGTTTTTCGCGCTCAGGTATCTTAAAATCGTTTCTTTTTTAAAAAAGAAAACTATCGAATAAGATAAGCGTGGTGCCGATCTGAAGGAGCAGATTGTCGCGGAAAGCCTCCGTCGGCTCGCCGACTTCGTCGCCTTCATGGAGAAGCGCAAAGCCGGTCGTCACGACGAAGCTGGCAATGGAATCATATTCACAAGGCGCGCAACATCATGGGACGCCTGCCGAAAAAGCATCAGACGGCCACCCCGTCGCGTGCTGCGTCAGGCCTGGGAGTTCGATGACGCCGACAAGGCTGAAAAATTGATCCGCACAGCGGTCAGCGCGCGGCAGCTTCATCCAGCCCCTCGTGCTCACCGACGTCGTGACCGGTTGGACTAGAGTGCGCTCCATTGATTGATTGTGCGAACAGACACTGCTGAGCACTGTGCTGATGGAATTGCGCAAACAATTGCCCTTCGCGCTGCTCGGTCTCGA
Organism: Bradyrhizobium sp. USDA 4538; assembly: GCF_024171045.1. Lineage (NCBI taxonomy): Bacteria > Pseudomonadati > Pseudomonadota > Alphaproteobacteria > Hyphomicrobiales > Nitrobacteraceae > Bradyrhizobium > Bradyrhizobium sp. USDA 4538. The sequence continues at coordinate 634,332 of NZ_JALJZE010000002.1, read as the reverse complement.
TACGGACAACGACACCGTGTTTATGAACGAGACGCTGAAGGCCTACTGCACCTTCTGGGTGTCCGAAACTTCGACGCCTTCATTATCCTTTGCTCCCTCCCAGCCGGTGGATTTGGCAACGAACATTCTAGTCTAAAGAATGCTCCAGTTTGCCTGACCCGGATCATGTTTGTCATGACACCGCTTAAGTAAGTTCCCGTACAGCAGAACCTCATTTCAAGCGCTTTGCCATCGAGCTTTAGCTACATTGTCGCCTGTATGCAGATGGTACGATGCCAAGCGCTCGCTTGAAAACCGTTGTGAAGTGCGCATGATCCGCGAAACCGCAAACGGACGCAATCTGCGCAAGCGGCAGATCAGACTCGGACAACAGGTCTTGGCTGCGCTTTAAGCGAACCCTCGTGAGATATTGGTGCGGCGTCGTGTTCAAGGTCCCTGTAAAACGTCGGATAAATGCTGCACGATTGACCCCAGCAACCGCTGCGAGTTCATTGAGCGATATATTCGAGGACAGATGTTCTCGAATGTATTCCTGGACACGCTGGGTCTGATGGGCGCTAAGCCGACTATCCGCACGTATACCGGGGCGCCTCAGAACAGCGTACTTTCCGAGTATTGCGGATGCCAATGCTCGAGACAGATATTCGATTTTGAGGCCAGAATGGTGCGCCGGCTCATGGAGGGTCTCCACCACCGAACGTAACAGGAACTCCATGCATCGATTTTCAGCGCCGAACGTGGGGACGACCTCAACTGTGGAAGCGCCATCGAAGAGTTCGCTGGCCACCTCATTGAAGAGCTCGTCCTTCAGAGTTATGTGCAAAGCGCGGATCGTCGATTTGAGCCGCACCGCGAGTGGCGTCTTTGGGCCCACAATCGATATCCTCCCCGGCTGCATGATCATATGCTCCTCACGACAACCAAGATTCCGGCATATATCAGCCTGCGAGAGGACCATTGCTAACCATAAGCTTGGGATACCATCATGTCTCGCCTCATGCGGCTGTTCTTCGGTTAGGGCCGCATGCAGATTAGGCCACCCCAGTCGGTCGCTCGTCCTTAGAAATGAAATGCCGTTGCCGATATCGATCGCTGTCTGAGGTAAGCTAAGACCACAGCGTGAACTGTTTTTCATCCTCATAGTTCCCATCGCACACGCGCGGACAAATCCAATTTCTTGACAATTCGTGCGCTGATGATCGGTCGAAAATTTATTGATCCGGCCATTTTTGTTGCGCTGTACCAACCCGTTCGGCATAGTTCGGCGGGCGGCATAAACCTGTAAGCTCAATGGCGTCAGTGCCGAGCACTGGCTCGCTGACGTTCTCGCCAAGCTCGTCAATGGTTGGCCTGCGGCGCGACTGGACGAACTGCTTCCCTGGGCGTCGACCTATACGATGCATACACACGATCCGAGGCTGGCGGCATGAGCCTGAACACGACCGCGGTCCGGATCAAGGTGACCCTCAAGGATGTGAAGCCGGAGGTGATGCGTCGCCTTGTCGTACCCGTCACCCTGCGCCTTGATCGGTTGCATCTGACGCTTCAGGAGGCATTCGGCTGGACGAACAGTCACCTCTTCGAGTTGTTCGCTGGTGAGGTCCGTTGGGGGATTCCTGATCCCCACAACGATTACGGCCACCAGCCCATGGATGCCCGCAAAGCGCGGCTTTGCGATATCGTTCGCGAGACCGGCGCCAAGACGATCCACTATCTCTATGACTTCGGCGACAGCTGGGACCATGTGATCAAGCTCGAAAAATGGTTCGAGAACACCACGACGGAGGGGCTTCCCTTCCTGCTCGAGGCCGCCGGTCGTTGTCCTCCGGAAGACGTCGGCGGTGCGGCAGGCTATGCCGAATACCTCGCCGCCATCGGCGACCCCACCCATCCAGAGCACGAAGACATGCGCCTCTGGGGCCCGGAGCGGTTCGATCCCAACGTCGTCGACCGGAGGGCGCTCGAAGCCGCCGTCAACGCGTTGTCCGACACATGGATACCGCGGCGACGCGCCACGCGAACAAAATAGGCGTCAAGCGTCATTCAAAAGGGCTGCAGGGCTACGCTTACGGTCGTTCGCCCGCACCTCCTAATTCTCCGCAGCTGCCGCCACAGTCGCGACTTCAACGATTTGCAACGTGTTAATCAACGGATTTGCAGTCCGTTGCGCCAACCCGTTGCAATCCGTCCCTCCAAATCTTTGCGAATGGGACGTAAACGCCGCTTACGGCCTTAGCGTGTCTGCGGGAACAAATCTTATTCCGACCCCAGCTTGTGACGGCACCCACCCGCTGATCTAGACTCTCCTGCCTGGAACTTTGCCCCACGTACCGGCGGAGGCGGCAGAGAATCTTGGGATCGCTGCTCGGTGTCTCCAGCAGACTATCGGATGATCAAATTGCGATATTCTGAACAAGGATGTTATTCACCAAAACAGGCCCGATAACAGCCCAGCCACAGAGGTCCATGCTGATGCTACGTCCAACCGTTGCTCATTCACTCAGTTCTGGCGAATTCAGCGCGGTCGTGCAGGCGCAGACTGCGCCACCAAGCAGGCCCTCGCCGACACCCGTCGAACACAGCGCTGCATCGCGTGATCACCATCTTGCGCGTGAACCGGAAGGTGCAGTGGGTGGTGTCGAAGTGGTTCGAGCTAGCGATGTTTTTGCCGATGCCCTTGGCAGGGTGCGCACTTCGGCGACGACAACAGTCAGCGTTCGTCATCACTTACGGGGCGCCATGAGCTCTGAAGCAACTGACCGATCGGAGCGATCTCGTACCGCGAAATGCGGCGGAGACAGACGATCTCAGGACTGTGCCGCTAACACGTAAAGAGTTGGCTGAACTTGCCAAGTTTGGGCCACCTCGTCCAGGGCGTCCTTCGTTGAACCTTGACAAGCTAGCAAGGCAGAACTGTTTGAAGTGTATGAAGACGAGGTTGAAGCGGAGAAGGAGTCGGAAGCGCCCCCTACGTTTAAGGAAGCGAAGAGGGCGTCAAAAGCAGAGGCTGAGTGGAAGTCAAAAGCACCCCCTACGTACGAGGAAGCGCTGAGGGAGCTAGCAGCAGATGCGGAGAGGGAGTCAGAAGCGCCCCCTCCCTTAGAAACTCCGAGAAGCGGAATCAGCAGGGTCGCCCGCGTTTTCGCAGCTATCGGCAACTCGCTTATGCCCGGGTTGGACGACCCCGGCGACATTGTATACCTTCCTGCGCACGTCAACCCGCATCGGTAGTCGTTCGACGTTGCCTGTTTGTAGTTCGACGTTATGACCCGTGGTCTGAGCTGGGTGGCCCCCCGTATTCTTTGCAGCTGTAAGCAAACCGGGGGTGCTCACCGGCTGGAGCGGCTCAATGCTGAGCTCGCCGGGTTGGTGTCGAACTGGCCGATAGCGCCGGTGGTTGCGGCCTATCAGGTACTGCTTGGTGTCTCCTTCATCGTTGTCAGCGATGTCCATCGTTTGTAACCGGTATGAGCCCCTTTCAATTACCCACATTTGACGTCGGATTTGAGCGAGGCGCGGCGGGCGAAATCTTGAATCGGCAGAATCTGTTGTGATTCATTGTTGAGCACCTGATTCGGAAGTGGGGTGCTCGATGGGGTTGGTGAAGGAACGCGCGGAGACGCGTGCTCAGCGATTGACGACCGGTATCGAGACGTGGGTTGATCGAGAAGCTGCGGGATGCGAGTTTAAGGATGAGCGGCTTGGTCGCCGGTTCTGCAAATTGCTCGCACAAGTCGGGAGCGACATGGGTCAAAGCATCCCGTTGGTTTGTCAGGACTGGGCCAACACGAAGGCCGCCTATCGCTTCTTCTCCAACGAGCGGGTCAATGAGGCGGATATTCTTTGCGGTCATTTCGAGGCGACGCGCGGGCGCGTAGCGGCGACGGAGGGACCGATCCTCGTCCTCCATGACACGACGGAATTCAGCTTCAAGCGCGAGAAGCCGGATCTGATCGGCTTTACGGGCAAGACGGCAGGACGCATACAGTGCGGCATCCTGATGCATTCTAGTCTCGCCGTGACGACCGAGGGGCTTCCGCTCGGACTGTCGGCAATCAAGTTCTGGACCCGCAAGAAGTTCAAGGGGACGACGGCGCTGAAGCGAAAGATCAATCCGACACGGGTGCCGATCGAGCAGAAGGAGAGCATCCTATAGCGCGACAATCAGGATGAGAGCGGCGCGTCAATCAAGATGAGACGAGGCGGCCGAGTCAGGAGATAATTGACGCTGGCCGTCGACTTGGCAAGCGTTGATTGACGCTGCGCGACAATCAAGCGGCGCTGCCAGCGTCAATCAAAGTCTTGTCGAGTTCGTTTGGGGTAGTGTGAGCAGGCGGCCGGCCTGGACCGCGCTTGCGATCGAGGGCAACTTTTCGACGGTAACTTTCGACGTTCATCTCGAGGATCGTGGCGTGGTGGACCAAACGATCGATGGCAGCCAACGTCATTGCTTGGTCCGGGAAGATACGCCCCCATTCGCCAAATGGCTGATTGGCCGTGATCAGCAGCGAGCGTCGTTCGTAGCGGGCGGCGATCAACTCGAACAACACACTGGTTTCCGCCTGATCCTTGCTCACATATGTGATGTCGTCGAGGATCAGGAGGTCATAGCGATCGAGTTTGGCGATCGCGGACTCCAGCGCCAGCTCGCGCCGCGCGACCTGCAGCCGTTGCACCAGATCAGTGGTTCGCGCGAAGAGAACGCGCCAACCGTTCTCGACGAGAGCCAGGCCGATCGCCGCGCCGAGATGGGTCTTGCCGCCGCCCGGTGGACCGAACAAGAGCAAATTGGCGCCGGCCTTCAACCAGGCGTCGCCGGCGGCGAGCGCCATCGCCTGTGCCTTTGATAGCATCGGCACGCTTTCGAAGTCGAAGGTTGCGAGCGTCTTGCCGGCGGGCAAACGCGCTTCCACCATGTGCCGCTCGATCCGACGGCGGGTGCGATCGGCGGCCTCGTGCTCGGCAAGGGCGGCGAGGAAGCGGGCGGCAGGCCACCCTTCCTTGTCCGACTGTGCGGCGAGCTTCGGCCAGATCGCCTTGACGCCCGGCAGGCGGAGCTCATTGAGAAGCAGCTCGACACGGGCAGCATCGACGGAGGTAGCGATACCGGTCATGCTGCCTCTCCCAGGTTCGAGCGGCCCGACATGACGCTGACGGAGGCGAGTTCATCGTAGACGTCGAGCGGCGCCAGCTTGACGGCGACACGCGGGATCGAGGCCGCCTCGGGCCGGAAGCGGTCGCGCAGCGCGGCAAGATCGGGTAACTGTCCGGCGTCCAGATCCATCGCGATCGCCTCGGCGAGTTCTGCTTCGCAGGCGCGCTCGTGAGCCAGCGCCAGAAGCTCGACCGTCACCTTGCAGGCGCGCCGGTCATCACCATGCTCCCGCAAGGTCTCGAACAGACGTTTGTAAGCTGCGCGCGGGAAGAGTTGGTCGCGATAAACGAGATTGAGGAGCGCCATCGGCTTGCGCCGCAGGGCATGGATGACATGCCGGTAATCCACGACATGACCGCCCTGGCTCTCGGACACAGGCCGACCGCGCCGCAGCGTCACGACCGGTGTGACGCCAAGGAAGCATTCGAGCCGGTCGTCGAAGATGCGCACACGCAGGCGATGGCCGATCAATCTTGAAGGCACGGTGTAGAACACGCGCCGCAGGATGAAGCCGCCTGACGACGTCACCGGGATCACTTTCTCCTCGAAGTCGGTCGTGCGGCCTTTTGGCAGCGGCGCCAATGCCTCCTTCTCGAGCGCGATCGGCTTGGCGAGGTTGGCGTTGCGCCGGCCGACAATCTCGTCGACAAAAGCCCGGTACGCATCGAGACTGGCGAAGTCGCGCGTCCCCCGCAGCAACAGCGCATCTTCCAGTGCCCGCTTGAGATGGCCGTGCGCGCTCTCGATCGAGCCGTTCTCATGTGCGATGCCCGCATTGTTGCGCGTTGGCGCCATGCCATAGTGGCCCATCAGCCCGGCGTAGCGCTGCGTCAGATCCTCCCGTGCGTCGGCGGCCAGATTGCGGAACGCTGCCGACAGGCTGTCGCTGCGATGCTCCCGCGGCACGTCGCCAAGCGCCCACAGCGCGTTCTGCAAGCCCTCCGCCAGGGCGACGAAGCTTTCGCCGCCGAGCACGACATGGGCATGCTCGAAGCCGGAGAACGCCAACCGGAAGTGATAGAGCCGGTGATCGAGCGGCTCACCCGCGATGGTAATACCGAGCGCGCTCACGTCGGTGAAGTCGGACAGACCCAGGCGGCCGGGCTCGTGCTGCTGGCGGAAGATCACGTCCTGTTCGGGGCCGTTGAGCGCCCGCCAGGCGTTGATGCGCCGCTCCAGCGTGCGGCGGATGTTCGGGTTCAGGTCATGATGCCGTCGGCGCAGTTCGTCCAGCACGCCGATCACGCGGATGCCGGGCGCAGCCTTCAGGATCGGAACGATCTCGGCCTCCCAATACTGCGCGAGCGGATCGGACCGGCGCCGGCCCCTCGGCGTCTTCTTCTGCGATGGCGGGCGACAATCGCCCTCGATTCGATACGCGCTTGCCTTCGAGAACCCCGCCTTGGCCGCGGCGGCCTCGGGGGACAGTGTCTGTCGGTAGGTCATGTACAGCCTCATCTGGTGGTCGGTGATGTGGAGGCCAGGCAAGGCATCGATTCCCTCTTGTCGAGACGAATCAACAGCTTGCACCAGCCGCACCCGGCCGCCAGACGGGTCCAAAAACGCGCGACGCCGATGGGGACGGTCCTCCGGTCGGGCTACGCCCTCCCTTCGGTCCGCCCCCATCGGCGCAGTCTCACCTTGATTGTCGCTGAAGTCTCACCCTGATCGCCGCCGCGCAAGCATCCGCTGGCTCGAGAATTTACGGCAATCGACCGACCTTCTCGCTGCCCCTGAACGATGCGTTCATATTGGTGATCGCGAGAGCGACATCTATGAGCTGTTTTGCCTGGCCGAGGAGGTTGGAACGCATTTTTTGGTGCGAACCTGTGTTGATCGGCTTGCCGGGGACGGCAATCATACAATTGCCGACGAAATGGACGAGGTGACGATCAAGGGTCTGCATCGGATCAAGGTCAAGGACGACAAAGGCGATCCCGACGACGCCGTTCTTGAGATCAGGTACCGCAAGATACGCGTCCTGCCGCCGATCGGCAAACAGACGAAATATCCCGCACTCACTCTGACCGTGATCCACGCTCAGGAGCGGGGAAGGCCGAAGCGGCGAAAGAAAATCGAGTGGAAGCTCCTCACCGATCTCCCGGTCCAATCGCGCAAGGACGCCATCAATAAGATCGAATGGTATGCCTTGAGGTGGAAGATCGAAGTCTTCCATAAGATCCTCAAATCGGGCTGCAAAGCAGAGGACTCAAAATTGCGAACTGCTGAGCGTCTGGTCAATCTGATCGCGGTCTTCTGCATTGTGAGTTGGCGCGTCTTCTGGATGACGATGCTCAATCGCTCCTCGCCGAATACCCTACCGCAAACCGCGCTGACAGATCCCGAAATCAGGCTTCTTGATCATTTGGTGAAAGACAGGGGTGGCGATTGCTCTCGACGAAGCACGCTCCCGCACTATGTCGTCAAGATCGCGCGGCTCGGAGGATATTTAGCCCGAGCCAACGATCCGCCTCCAGGAAATACCGTGATCTGGCGCGGACTATCGCGGCTGACCGACATCGAACTGGGAGCTGCGATCGAGGCAAAAATTATGGGTAATTGAAAGTATGAGCCCCCCACCTGGGCATCGCGCGAATGAGATGCGATACAGCCGGGTATGAACTGTCTTTTGGAGGTGGGCTATGGCAGATGCCATGCATGAAGCCATGCTTGATGCCAGGCAGGAAGGCGGCTCCTATCGTCGGATCGAGGTGATCACGGGGCAGCGTCGGCGACGGCATTGGACGGCGGAAGAGAAGGCCGGATCGTGGCGGAGAGCTTCGAGGAAGGGGCCAATATTTCCGAGGTCGCTCGGCGCCACGGCGTTGTCCGTGGGCTGCTGACGGTGTGGCGGCGCAAGTGCGCGACGGCAGCGAGCTTTCAGGCGCCAGGCCTACCTTCTTCCGGCGATTTCTCTCCGGGAAGAGGAAGGCTTCTCCAGTTGCTTTGCATGTCCTTGTCACCGTGCTGTCGCTTTCACCCCGCCGAAATGATCCGTCGCATCAGTTAGCATTCGTCGGATCATGCTGCCTTCGCCCCTAAACTGCGGGCTCGGCTTTCGGTTCTGAGCATTTTCCAGGCCACAGCGCGTTCTCTTTTGATACGGCCCGGTGACTCGTGAGCTCCCCAAGGGAGTCTTTGTCGATAGGCTTCAGAAATTCGGTTTCTCTCCTTTCTGCTATCCACACTACGGGGAGCTAACTTTTTCCCCGGCAGGACTAACTCCTGCTGAACATGCCAGCCTTCGCTGGACGCACGTAGGGTCGAGGACTGGCGCGCCGCTCGACCAAATTTTCGATCGCGCACGTTTCCAGCCCCCGCCACATCGCACGCAGCATGCGGATTTCCCGCACTACGCGCTCCCATTTGCTTCGCACCAAGGCTTATTTGACCTATCGTGCTGGAGCGGCTTTCGCCTTGCCAGTACTCGCCCGGTAGCCATTGAACAGCTTCAAGGTGTCGTACAGCCACGACCTACTCCACTGCTTCCAGCCGAAGCCTTTTCGTTTCCGAGCCTTCGCCAGATGGCGTCTGACCTTCTTCTCTACCCAGTTTCTGATGTAGGCGAAACATTTACCGGAATCGCCCATCGCGAAGTAGTTTACCCACCCTCGGAGCTTCGGATTGATCAGGCTTATCACCCGGCCAATCGGTTGCGACCGGTGGCGGCGAAACACTTCCTTGAGCCCCCGCAGAAGCGCCGTCCGCTTTTTGAGCTTGGGCGTGTAATACGGCCGCATCACTCCGCGCAGACTGCGGAGGTAGCGGAAGTCGAATCCCAGAAAGCCGAAGCTCTCGCCTCGTTCCAGGTCGACTATGCGGCTCTTCTCATCATTCACTTCAACCTGCAGTTTGGTGAACTCTTCCCGCAATCGCTTGTCTATGGCACCGAGCAGCCAGTCATGCCGCTTGTGGGCGTCGATCAAGACCACCAGATCGTCAGCGAATCGTGCATATTCGACGTTGGTGTACTTGCCGCGACGAGTTACCTCACGCGCTCGCTCCAGCATCTTATCCACCTCGTTGAGGTAGAGATTACTGAGCAAGGGTGAAATTACCCCGCCCTGTGGAACGCCCTTCTTGCTAGATGCTTTCAGCATCAGCCGCAGCAGATGCAGAATTTCCTTGTCGTCGATTCGCAGAGCCACCTTCTCTAGCATCCGATCGTGCCGGATGTTGTCGAAATAGGCGCGCAAATCAACGTCGAGAATCCGCGTCTTCCGCTCGGCTACTGCCTGGGCAACTCGCTTGATCGCTTCATGTGCCGTACGCTTGGGCCGATATCCAAACGATCCCGGTTGGAAATCCGCCTCGAATACAGGTTCGAGTACGAGCTTGAGCGCGCCTTGCACCACTCTGTCGCGGATAGCCGGAATCGACAGAACGCGGACCTTGGAGCCCCCGTCCTTCGGTATTTCCCGCTTCCTTGATGGGAGTGGCTGATAGCTGCGCCCGATCAGTTCGTCCCGTAATTGTTCGAGTAGCGACTCCACGCCTCGCGCTTCGATGGCTTCGAACGTCACTCCGTCTATTCCCGGAGCGCCGTCGTTTTCTTTCGCCATCTCATACGCTACGCGCAGCGTCTCCATCTTACACACGTGGACGTATAGACCCCAGAAACGCCAAGACGGTTCAGCCTTCGCCTTGACGTATAGCCTCCGCCTCAGGTCCTGCAAATCGATGGACGCCTTTGTCATCTCGTCCTTGCCTTCCTTACGTTGGAGACATCACAAATGGCAGGGTCCCTTCGCTCCACGGGTGTTACCCCGCTTCAGCGCTACTGCGGACCCGGCCGCCACCTTCTCATCTTCGGCCGATTTCCCGGGGGCGCCGGTTATACGGCCTACCTTCTTCCGGCGATTTCTCTCCGGGATGAGGAAGGCTTCTCCAGTTGCTTTGCATGTCCTTGTCACCGTGCTGTCGCTTTCACCCCGCCGAAATGATCCGTCGCATCAGTTAGCATTCGTCGGATCATGCTGCCTTCGCCCCTAAACTGCGGGCTCGGCTTTCGGTTCTGAGCATTTTCGAGGCCACAGCGCGTTCTCTTTTGATACGGCCCGGTGACTCGTGAGCTCCCCAAGGGAGTCTTTGTCGATAGGCTTCAGAAATTCGGTTTCTCTCCTTTCTGCTATCCACACTACGGGGAGCTAACTTTTTCCCCGGCAGGACTAACTCCTGCTGAACATGCCAGCCTTCGCTGGACGCACAGTTCGGCATGCATATCCCGCTCAACCGCCAGAGTGCGCGCTTCAAGTGCGAGGGGATCGACCTGCCGTTGTCGACGCTGGCCGACCAGGTCGGCCACGGGACCTTCGCCGTCATGCCGCTCTTCCACTTGATCGAACGCCATGTGCTCGCTGCCGAGCGCCTTCATGGCGATGACACCACCATCCGTATCCTGGCGAAGGGCAAGTGCACGACCGGGCGGATCTGGACTTATGTGCGGGATGACCGGGCCTGCGCCGCCGGCGGCGGTCTATTACGCCTCGAGCGACCGACGAGGCGAGCATCCCCAGAAGCATCTGGCCGCCTTCGCTGGCATCCTGCAAGCCGATTGCTACAGCGGGTTCGAACCGCTGTTCGACCCGCAGAAGAAGGTGCGGCCGATTACGCCGGCATTTTGCTTTGCCCATGCACGACGGGGCTTCTTCGAGCTGGCTGACATCGAGAAAAATGCTCGGGAAGGTAAGAAGGGCAAGCCGGCCTCTCCGATTGCGCTGGAGGCGGTCAGGCGCCTCGATGCGTTGTTCGAGATCGAGCGCGACATCCAACGGCCGCGGCGCCGACGAGCGTCGCGCCGTGCGACAGGAACAGAGCAAGCCACTCCTCGACGACATGCACGCCTGGTTGCTGCGTGAGCGCGAAACCCTCTCGCGCTCCTCCGAGGTCCTGAAGCCGATCAACTACATGCTCAGGCGCTGGGACGACTTCGCCCGCTTCCTCCGTGCCCGCGCCGGAAATCGACAGGACGTACAGCAAGCACAATCCGCGGTCCCTGCGCCGGAATGATCATGCGCCGCGCTCGATCGCAGCTACGATCTCCGCGATCCGCACCGCTGACACGTCTGCGTCATACCCGGGCGCCAGGCTTCATGCTCTCGAAAACAGCGCGCCCCTTAATCTCCGCAGGCCACAAGGGACCTCCAGAACGCGTACGGCGCGCAAGCTTCCCCGCAAAACCGTCAGCTTCGGCCTCTTCGCTCGAAAGTTCCATCGCCGCCAGCTCCTCCTAGAGCGGTTTCCAGTTGAGGTGAATCGGAACAGTCAAAGGGGATTCCCACGGGCACGCAAATCAGATTCGGTGTTGCCCGCGACAACATGCGGGGCATGCGATGGCGAAGGGATACTCCAAGGACCTCAGGGTGCGTGCGGTTGAGCTTGTTGAGTCCGGCGAAAGCGCACGTGAGGCTGCGCGCATTCTCAATCTCGGCGCTTCGACTACGATCCGATGGATGGATCGTTGGAGGAAGACCGGAAACGTTGAGGCCAAGCCCGGCACCGGGCACAGCCGCTCGCCGTTGGAGCAGCACAAGCAGTGGCTGATCGAGCTGATCGCCGCGGAGCCGGACCTGACGCTCGAGGAGATCCGCGCGCGTCTGCGCTCTCAGAGAAAGCAAAAGGCCGGCATCGGTTCGATCTGGCGTTTCTTCGACCGTCACAGCATCACCTTCAAAAAAAAACACTGCACGCCGCCGAGCAGGATCGACCTGACGTCGCTGCCGAGCGTGCCGCGCCGAAAGCCGAGCAGCCCAAGCTGCGTGCACCGCGCCTCATCTTTATCGACGAGACTGCGGTCACGACGAAGATGGTCCGGCACTATGGGCGCTCTCCTCGCGGTGAGCGCCTCGTCTCTGGCGTGCCCCATGGTCACTGGAAGACGCTGACGCTTGTCGCCGCGCTGCGCATCGATGGCCTCACGGCGCCCTATGTCATCGACGGTGCAATGGATGGGCCCTCGTTCCTGGCTTATGTCGAGCAAGTCCTGGCGCCGACCTTGCGCAAGGGCGACATCGTCTTCATGGACAACTTGCGCACTCACAAGATCGCCGGTGTCCGCGAGGCGATCGAGGCTGTCGGCGCCCGCGTGCGTTATCTGCCGGCCTACTCGCCCGACCTCAATCCAATCGAACAGGCCTTCTCCCGGTTGAAAGCTGCGCTGCGCAAAGGCGCCACCCGCACGGTCCAAGCCCTGCTCAAACTCATCGGCAAACTCGTCAAGTCGTTTGCGCCGCAGATGTGTGCCAACTACTTTAGGCATGCTGGATACACCAGATGATCCACATCATGTGGAAAATGCTCTAGCTGCCTGAACAGCCAAGAATCGCAGAGCACAAAACCGAGCGGAAACCCATCAATCAAATGGGAGAAAAGCCTCGCTTACCTAAGGAACGGTTCTGCAACTTCTGATATTGTAAAAGCCTGGGGCGTGGCATTAGTGGACCAGGATGATGGATCATGATTGGCGAGATAGCTCTCCCAAGCCGCACGTCGCTTACCGTTTGCCTCGTCATCCATGAACTTTACATAGTTATCTCTGGCAATCTTGGGGGTTACTTGATCCGCTTCATTCTTGCTCCGTGCGATCGCCGAGAAGATGTCATAGATCGGATAAAGCATCCGCGTATTCAGCGCGTAGGCTGCATCCCCGTGGGATTTGATCCCAACCGCCAATGCATCCGTTCCAAACACCATGCGATCCTTATGTTTGTTGAGTACGTAGAGCCAGTTGTTGCCGTCGTTGCCGTGCGCTGTGATAAGCTCGTCTAGCTTGCCACGAACCACAGGGTTTGCCTCTACCTCGGTGTGAATCAGGTGGCGGAAGTTGGCCAACGTTTGCATGTGAAGCGAGGCGATCTTCTCGGCGGCGACCCGGTGCATCGCCGCCAAGTTTTCATCACCAAGATCGCTCGCCTTGTCGGCGCGGCTACCCTCGACGGCAAAGGCCTGATAGGTCTTTAGCATCGCCTGGATGCCGTCCGTTATCGGTTTGGGCAATCCTTTGCGCACAAAGAGGTCATAGGTATTGCGCAGGATGTCATGAGCAATGAAATCCCATGATAGATCAATCATTAAAGCATCCCTTAGCGACGGGCGATTCAACAGAGAGTCGAGCCGCTGGGTGTGCGAATTCGAGGCAACGGTGAAGCGACTAATGCCAGCTCCATGTGCCCAAATTACCTTTGCTTTGGGCCTCGGCACGTCCGCGCTTGCAATACCCGCCCGAACCATAGGATCATTGCTAGGGGACCATTTCTCCAAATCCCTGACCGATTTTTCCAGCGCTTCGATAAGCTTCTTCTCATAGGCTTGTTTGTCACCTGGTTTGCCCCGGTCACAATGCAGGATCAGAGGAAATCCGTGCATGAACGTCTCAGTTAAGAAGGTCTGCGTATCCTTGCTTTCGATGTGCGGATTGTGGGGATTTTTGTGGCTGACGATTTCCTTTTTCAGGGTTACCTCGCCGACGGACTTAAACATGCCCGGATACATGCGCTGACGATGATTGAGCTCCTGCCCGACGGTCGGGCCATTGGTAATGTCGATCCCGGTGATGGACAGATCGAACCTTCGCATCAATGCCTCGTATTGAGGTGGATCCTTTCGCTTGATCTGAGCAAGCTGGTCGGCAAGCGGCATGTCGTGATCACGGTAATCGATCCCCTTTTGCGAGTTGGCATAGTATTTCTGCTCGCTCGTTGGCTTACGTACCTGGGACGGGATTCCAGCCAGGTTTGTTCGGTCTATTCCATTAGCGTCCATGTATGTTACAAGCAGCTGAAGGTTATTGACCTTGCCTGAATAGCTGGTTGGGTGAAAATGCACATCATTCTGCTTAACCGAGTTAAGCTCGACCGGGTTGGCGAGAGACGTAGACAATCTGGATGCCTCCCTATAGAGGGCCTGATGCCCTTTGGGCATTGCGGCGATGTCCGCAGCCAACGTTGCCAGCAGCTGGCCGCTTTGCACGTACACGTTCAGCAAGCCGCGTTCAGAGGTCGTCGTCTCATGCGTTACAGCAGAGATGAAGGCGCTTCCAAGATGCTTCTCAAGCTGCCTTCGCTGCGCATCTGTAAACGTGCGATGTGCCATGTCTGCCCCAGCCGCCTCAGGATCCTGTGCATGAGAGGGGCCGGCAAGGTTGGTCACTGACGAGTCCAATACTTGATCGAGTACTTTACCGAGGGTTTTCGCGTCGACACGCCCCTCTCTCAGGCCCGTTCGCAGATCTCGAGTCAATTCCACTGCTCGTTCATTATCCTGGGTTTGACTAATTTCATGAAGGGCGCCTACGAGCGCATTTTCGCCCCATCGATCGGCCGGCAATCTTTCGTTTAGAGAACCTAGAACGATGTTCAGCTTGGTTAGAGCCCCTAAATTGGACGACTTGGCTTTGTCAGAAAGATTGGCCATGAGTTTTGCAGCAGCGCTCTCGATGACTTTTTCGTTTTGTCCAGATTCACGGATCACCCTGACCGCATCGCTGGCAAAAAAGGCACCGTGACCACCTCGATTGAGGGTTGCCAGGACTGTATCGGGCCCCCCGTCTCCTCGGTCAAAGTCATCAAGAGCATGAATGAAGGAATGTGCATTGTTCCGGCGATCCACTTCGCGCAATCCAACGAGCAATGGCACGATTTCGCCCATTGCGCTATTGACCTTGTCAGGTTGCACTTGCACCTCTGGCTGTACCGTGTTTTCGGCCAAAATTGCTTGCACATCCCGCAGTCTGCCTTGAGCGTCCTTGAGCCAAGGCTGTACCGGGGCTCCGCTATCTATGCTGTTAGCAAGCTCGTGGAGAGATTTGGCAGCACGCTCCAGGTGTACGGCCATCCTGGAAAAGAGCTGTTCGTCTCCAAGATTGCGCACTTTGGTTGCTTTCGCGCTGAACAGCTCGGCGACTTCTAAAACCTTCCCTGTGGCATTTTCCTTCAGGCCGAAGACTGTCCCTGATAGAATCAAGCAAGACTGTTGCGCCTCTTTTTTGAGTTTAGCCTGATCTGTGTCAATGCCCTGTTCAAGCTCCTTGCTGGCCTGGTCCAGAAGCGATTCGTATCCATTGAGAGCAGAGGCCCGCAGGTTCCGCACAGCCTGCTCTGATTCAGCGATGCCGGCGGCATTGGCATGTTTGTCGGGGTGGGTAACATAGGTGGTCCAAAGCGCTTCCACAGCCGCCTTGACGGTGAAGAACGTAGTGAATCGAAGAAAAATGTCCGCAACTTCGTCGCCTACAACCGTTGAGACGTCGGGCGCCAATGTCGCGCTGTTTGCAACAGTGGAGTTGGCAACCGTGGAGTAGGGATGTGCAGAATCTGGAGAAGTCAGTGCGAAGTGTTGCAACCCATTGCCCAGCCCCAATTCGACAACAAATTGCGCGGCTGCACCCACGGCGCAGCCGATAGCGCTTCCAATGTATTTCTTGATCTTTTGTGATGTAGTTCCCTCATCGGTAAAGCCGTCCGTAGAGCGCATGTAGATGCCGTTCTTCAGCGTCCGGTTGTGGGGAACAATCGGCAGATCCTCTGCCGTCGACACTCCGTTGGCCCTAAGGGTTGCCTTGGCTCCGCCAGCCAGAGCGGCCTCTCTCGTCAAGTTCATGACACCTCCGGCAGTTAACGCGGCGGCCATGGCGCTACCTATAGCCTTACCGATGTCGGCAATGGGCCCGCCCCCTGCCAGATGGGCAAGCATTCCCGCGCGGGCTGAAGCATAGATGGCAGTGGCGACAGTGGACTCGGCAAGCCCACCTACGATCTTCTTGTAGACACCTTCCGTTGCTGCGCTCTTACCAGCTATCAGGATAGATGAGACATTACCCTTCAGGTTGGCGCGAAGGGCATCGCCAGCTGGCTCCATCAACGCGCTTATGATTCCAATCGCCGCTGCAAAGACTCCCGACTGCATATTGCGCACATTTGCCTCATCTCCCCCGGACTGCCGGGCAAGTTGCCCGGCGTATACACTGAGGCCGACAGGCAGTGTAAAGGTAAAGACGTTGCGCATCATCCCGACGCCGAGATTGGTCAGAGAACTTCTCAGCGACGGATCAGTTGGCGCCTTTGGGCTTTGCGAAGCCTGATAGATCCGATTGGCCACCCTGGTGTAGTTCATAAGCGCTCGGATAAACCGCCGTTGCTGCTCAGTTGTAGGGTTGGCAGGATTGCGTCGTTGGACCGCCTCCGTCAGTTCATTCTCTGCCGCTCTTGCTTCATCGGTTGCACCGGGAATGTCGCGAATAGTCTGATAGGTTGCGGCCAGCGTTTCGGATTCACTGTTTCCTGGAAGGATAAGCTGGACAGCGTCGGCGGCACCAGGACTGGGAGGCGTCCCGGGCTGGTTACCGGTTGCCTGAGGAGTGGCGCCCTCAGGCGGGTTGCTTTTGACCTCAGCGAAAACGGGGCGAGACCCAGGTGGCGTCACGAACGGCATTCTTTGATATTTCCTCGTTCCATTCATGAATGTGTCGCAACGAAATCCAAAATATCGAACTCAGTTTTACTGATGACGTCCCAGCGCTTTCGTGGTTTACGTTTAAAATATGATCTCCGCGGAGCCTGCTCAAGGCCCGGTTTGGCGTTGCGTTTTCGCATGCTTTCGCCGGCAAGCTGGAGGCGGTGAGCGTTATGGACGAGGCGATCGAGGACGGCGTCGGCGTAGGTTGGTCTCCGATAACTTCGTGCCATGTGTCCACAGGGAGTTGGCTGGTTACGATGGTGGAGGCATGGCGGTCTTCGAGGACTTCGAGTAGATCGCGCCGCTCGGCGGCTTGAGCACCGACAATCCCAATCGTCCAAAATCAGAAGCTGGACGCGGCCAAGGGTTTTGAGCAAGCGGGCATAGCGTCCATCGCTGTCAATCGGCCCTTTCGTGCCGCGAGCGCCGACCGCAATTACGTCATCGTGTTCAATTTGGCTCTGCTGACGCAATTTTGGTGCAGCTTACTCGTTCGGCATCGGTGGTGGCGCGAGCGGCGTGCTGCTGGCGTACCAGCTGCCCACCAGCCAGCCCGCGATCTCCGCGTCACGCTGATCGAACGGAGGCCGGATCTGGCCGCGGCATCGCCTATCACACCGGTAATTCAGACCACCTACTCAATGTGCGGGTCGCGAGTCGCAGATGCGGCGTTTCGGCAAGCCAACCAAGCCGTTCTACATAATCGTGTCAAAGGACGATAAGGCGCTCGGCGTGTCGAATTTCCTCGCTGGCGGGCAGACGCGACTCGGTGCGGATGCCAATACGGCCGAGTTGGCGGAGCTGGGCGCAACCGTGATCGACATGACGGATGTGAAAGCGTTGGACTCCACCAACCACGACAAGTTCGCGCAGCTAGCGGCCGTCGCTCCGCAACTGGAGGCCGTTTTGGAGCAAGGCATCGGGCCACAACGGAGGGACGCGAGCGCACCCGAGATCGCCGGAAATTCGCTTGAGGCCATCGTCAAGTTGCCAATTGCGCTGATTTCGGCGCCGCGGGCAGCCGTTGCCGGGAATTAAGAGCTGCTGACGCCTACGGGCGTGGCGCCGCGGGCGATCAACTTGCCGGCCGAGGCTGAGCCGCGACGATCATACGCCAACCGGTGCGGCCAGCGTTCCAACTCCATCCTGGCAAAAGGGAGGGCCTTAGAGGGCTATGGAGGAGACATAGTTCGCATCATCGCCCGAGACGGCGCGCCAACTTCCCCAAAATCTGCTTTGTTTGCGAACGCCGAATACCGCCGGACGCCGCACTAATTGGGCTCTCAGTTGCGCCCATCGACGCGCTGATAGCAGTGCGCTCGGGCTTCCACCTCGGTACCGGCCTCCGAATCGAGCCAGCATGTCAGTCGGCGTTAAGCCCGCATCTGAATTTTTCGCCGACTTCTCCGCCCCGCAGAGCCGGAACAACGGCTAATCTAAGCGGCTCCGCTACGATCTAAGTGTACCGGCGGAAGTCCGATGAGACCGTAATCCCGAACTCGACGTGCTTGAGGATGCGCCCGACGAACTGGGCACAGCGCCATCCTCACCTCGGCACAAGGGCGGAAGAATTTTAGGAGTAGGTTGAACATTAAGATAACATATGATATTTGGATATCATGGGACATCCAAGCCGTCGCCGCCTTACCCGTGAACAGAGCCAGGAACAGACCCGTCGGCGTCTGATCGAGTCCGCCCGTCGGCAGGTCGCCACGCGCGGTTTCAATGCCGCGACGGTGCGCGACATCGCAGAAGACGCCGGCTATTCGCTGGGCGCCTTCTATTCGAACTTCGACAGCAAGGAATCGCTGCTGCTGGAGGTTCTTAGTCTTCACAGGTCCGAGGAAGCGCTGCGGGTCGCTTCGATCATCGATTCTGCTGGCGGCGATTTCTCAAAGGTGCTTGCCGGCATTGAAACTTGGGCGGAACAGCTCTCCAAAACCCCCAAGCACGCAATGCTAGCCCTCGAGCTTCAGTTGCAGGCTGTCCGCGACCCCAATTTCGGCGCCGCATATTCAGCTGCCATGGCCAAGCAGCTCGCGCTATATGCAGACCTCGCGCGCCGGCTGTTCGATCTCAGCGGAGCGACTCCGCCGGCGCCGCTAGAAGACATTGCCAGCGGACTGATGGCGCTTTCGCACGGCGTCTCACTCGACAGGGCGCTCGGCGTCGGGACGGGCTCAAGCGTGCTCCCTGTCTTTTTCCGTGCCCTTTTCCAGAAACACCCAGCAGGACACGCCCGGGCAGCGAAGCCCGTCGCGCGCATCGAGCCTCCGCAGCATCGGAGATCGTCATGACCATTCCGGAACATTCGTCCAAACGCAAGGCGCTTATCATCCTGTCGTCGGCGCGAGCCCTCCCGCTCCGCGAGCCGGCCGATCATGCGCCGATCTCGACCGGGTTCTTTCTGGTCGAGTTGGCGCAAATCCTGAAGGAGTTTGAGGGCACGCACGCGTTCACGCTCTGCACGCCTGATGGCGCGACGCCGCAACTCGATATCAACGGCATGTCGCTCCCATTCATGGCGACCGACCGGCTCCGGAGCAATGGCCTCTCAAATGCTCGCTCCGGGCGGATTTGCCCGGCGCCGTCCCGATCTGGTGGCGCGGCGGAACGCCGAGCTGGAACTGGGTCGTCGCCATCTCGGCCCGCTCCCGGTGTCCGACAGTCTGCCGAACACCGATCCGGAGGCAGCCGATTTGCGTGACGAGATCGTTGCGTCCTTCGGCGAGTTGGCGAAGAAAGACTATCTGTCAGCGAAAGCAGTGGTCGAGCGGCATCGCGACCCAAACGATGACTTCTCGCTCGCGGATTTCGACTTCATCCATTTTCCCGGCGGCCACGCTCCCATGGTCGATTTCCGGGATTCGCCCTGGCTCGGCGAGATCATCAACCTCGCTTGCGAGGAGAAGGTGTTGCTTTCTCTGATCTGTCATGCACCGGTGGCCATGACTTCGGCGCGGTTTCGCATCGATCAGGATGGCGCGCCCCGCGATTTCCAGGACCATCCGTTCCGCGGCGCGAAGCTGACCACGGTACCCAACTATGGAGAAGTGGTCGCGCTCACGACCAGCTATCCGAAGATTCCGGGCCAGAAGACCCGGCTGACCTACTATGTCGACGAGACACTGAAGCAGGCGGGCTATGAGGTTTCCCTGTCGCTCAACCCCGGCGCGGTTCGGGTGATTTGGGAGCCGCATCTTCGTCTCCTCACGTCCAACGGGCCGCAATCGGTCGACGCCCAGGCAAAACAGCTGCGCTCGATCATCGGATAACCGCAGCGACAAGATCCATCCTCGGATTTCTTCAGCGAAGGAATAACGCATGGCAACGAACGAGATCCGCGGCTACCGGCTATTCGTCGGGGTGGCCTTCATCCTGATCCTTGGGCATCTCATGCACGCTTTTTTCAAGGGCTTTAGCGAGCCCTATGCCGCCACCACGATCGCCGGCGTGATGACGCCCGTATTGGTGACGCCCTTCGCCTTGTGGCACGGCTACCTGCGCTATGGCGCCCGGAAGATGATCGTCTTCGTTGTTCTCGTATCCATCATAAGTTGGAGCTACGAGTCCTTGAGCATCGCGACGGGCTTCCCATTCGGACATTATCACTACTCGAGCCTGCTTGGGACAAAGATCGGAACGGTTCCCTTATCGATCATGCCGGCATATTTTGCGTTCGGCTATTTGGCGTGGAGCATTGCCGCCGGACTTTTGTCCAGGCGCGACAGCCGCACGGTCGGCACCGACGTGTTCATGGTGCCCATTGTGGCGTCCTTCATAATGGTCGCTTGGGACGTGACCATGGATCCGATCAATTCATCGATTACGGGTACGTGGGATTGGCCCCAAGGGGGCGCGTATTTTGGAGTGCCCTTCGTCAATTTTCTTGGCTGGTACCTCTGTGTTTTCACATTCTTTCTTATTTTCGCACTGTACAACAGATCGGCCAATCACGGCGAAGGTCGGCCCGGACCTGACCAAGAGCTCTATTGGCAACTTCCAGCATTCATGTACGCGACGATCATTGCCGAGTATCCGGCTGGGATGCTTGGTCGTGAAAGCGTCCAGATAACGACCCACGATCATCACGTTTGGTGGACTGGCGATATCTACGGTTCGATGACGCTCGTATCGTTATTCACGGTACTTCCATTCGTGGTGCTGTGTTTGCATCGGCTAGCCGTCGATTTTTCTAAACCGCAGATCGGCTCAGGAGCTCGGGCGACCGGCAACTGATTGAGCGATTGACTGAGCAGCGCGTGCTGATGCCCGCCCTGGTCAACGATCCGCGCACGGCATTGAAGGCCCTGACGCACATATCTCGGAACATTGAGGCCCACCAGTAGCGTCATGTCCGATCCGGCCACACCGACACCCCCCACCACGCCGCCGCCCTACTCGCTGAGCAAGCTACGAGCGTCGGCCTACGTGATTGCATCCATCTGGCTCGCGCTCACGCAAGGGCTCGCGATGAACCTCATCAGCGTTAACATCCCGCAGATTCAGGGTGCCATCGCCGCCACAACAAGCGAGGCTAACTGGCTGATCGCGGCCTATTGGGCTCCCAACGTTTCACTGGCGCTGGCGTTGATCAAGGTCCGTACCCAATTTGGCCTGCGCAATTTCGCTGAAGCGAGCATCGCTCTCTTTGTCGGCGCGTCACTGCTCAACCTCTACATCATGGACCTCAATTCGGCCGTGGTGACGCGCTTCCTGAATGGCATAGCGGCTGCGCCGATTTCGACGCTCGGCTTCCTCTACATGATGGAGGCCTTCCCACCGAATCTGAAGCTACGTGTTGGTGCACCATTGGCCCTGATGAACACGACTTTGGGCACACCCATCGCTCGGCTGATCTCGCCCTATCTCTTCGATATACAGGGGCTACACAGCATCGCCATCCTCGATGTCGGGCTGGCGCTTGTGGCGTTCGGCTTTGTCTACATGCTGCCCCTGTCGCAGCCGCAACCGCGCGCCAAGGTGATTGAAAAGATCGACGTCCTCAGCTATTTGCTGATTGCCACCGGCATGGGCTGCACCGCCATCGTCCTTTCGCTGGGCCGGTTGTACTGGTGGTTCGAAGCGCCCTGGCTCGGTGTGTTGTTGGCGATCGCCTTCGCGACCATCACTGCCTCCGTTCTCATCGAGCTCAACCGCAAGAACCCACTGCTCAACATACGATGGCTCGTCAGCCCCGGTATCCTGCATTTCGCCGGGGTTCTACTGCTGTTTCGGCTCCTGCTTTCGGAGCAAACCACGGGCGCGGCGGGCATGTTCCTGGTGCTTGGATTGTCCAACGCGCAGATGGCGACGCTCTACTGGGTGATCCTCGGCGCATCGATTGCAGGCGGCCTGACCTGCGCAGCCGTGATGCAGCCGGGCCGTGCGACGAAAATCCATCTGGTCGCACTAGCGCTTATCGCCGTGGGCGCATGGCTCGACAGTCAATCGACCAGCCTGACGCGTCCCAACGATCTATTGGTAAGCCAGGCCATGATCGCGTTCGCCAGCGCGCTTTTCCTGCCGCCGGCCATGATTGCCGGCTTGACGTCGGCGCTGGCCAAGGGGCCGAACTACATCCTCAGCTTCGTCATCATTTTCCTGTCGACGCAGTCGGTCGGGGGCCTGCTCGGATCGGCGATATTCGGGACGTTCATTACGCTGCGCGAGAAGCTTCATTCCAATTACCTGGTTGAACACATCGCCCTGACCGACCCGATCGTGGCGCAGCGCATCTCGCAGCTTGGCGGCGCCTATTCAAGGGTTCTTACCGATAAAGCCCTGCTCAATGCCGAAGGCATCGCATTGCTCAGCCAACAGGCCACGAGAGAGGCCAACGTGCTCGCCTACAACGACGCCTTCCTATTGATCTCGATCGTTACCGCCTGTGCTTTCCTGATCCTTCTCGTTCGCACCATTGCCAAGGCTGCAATACGCGCCGTGCAGCCGAGTCCCCAACCAACGGGCAACTGACATCATGAAGTTTCTTCGATCGGCCGCAACCATAGTTGCAATCGCGGTTGGCGTGACCGGCATCGCCACGGTTCTCTATGCTTGGCGATTGCCGCCCTTTACAAGTGTCGAACAGTCGACTGACAACGCATATGTGCGCGGTCGCGTCACCATTCTCGCACCACAACTCGCCGGATACATCGCCGAGGTCGCCGTGCAGGACTTTCAGGAGGTCAAGAAGGGGCAGATCCTCGTGCGCCTCGATGATCGCATCTATCAGCAGAAGCTCGATCAGGCAAAGGCGACCCTGGAAGGGCAAAAGGCCGCCCTTGCTTCTTCCGAGCAACAGCCTCTGTCGGCGGAAGCCAAGATCCGCGCTGGCGAGGCATCGGTCCGGGCCGCCAAGGTGACCCGGGACAATGCCGAGGCGAACGATCAGCGTATCGAGTACCTGAATACCCGCGGTGCAACGACCCAGAGCAATCTAGATCAGGCGCAAAGCGGGCTGGAACAGGCGCGCGCAGCCTATGTCCAGGCAACCACCAACCTCGATGTCGCCCAGCAGGATCTGCAGGGCATGCTGGTCCACCGGCAGACGCTGGAATCGGCCGTCGCCGCCGCTGAAGCAGCCGTACAACTGGCAACCATCGATCTGATGAACACTCGCATTGAGGCCCCGGAAGACGGCAAGCTTGGGGAGATCGGCGCACGTCTCGGACAATACGTCGGTGCAGGCACGCAACTTATGGCGATCGTTCCGCCGAAACGCTGGGTCATCGCCAATTTCAAGGAAACCCAAATACGCCGTATACGGCCTGGCATGCCGGCCAAGGTGGTTCTCGACGCTGCTCCCGACCTCAACTTCACGGGCAAGATCGAGACCTTAGCACCGGCAACTGGCTCGGAGTTCAGCGTGCTTCGACCCGACAACGCTACGGGCAATTTTACAAAGGTAGCGCAGCGACTGCCTATCCGTATCAAGTTCGACGAGGGTCAACCAAATGTCGAACGTCTGCTCCCTGGTCTTTCGGTGACCGTGACGGTCGACACCAGCCATGGCGGCTAGGCGAATCCACGCGCGTTGATCCGTCGGATTATGTCATGAAAATCCCGATTAGAGGGTAATGGCGACCGGCCATCCTCGAGGAACGGAACGTGCTGGAACAGATTCGCCTCGATCTCCTTCTCGGCGACTGCACGATTGGGCGTGTTCCAGTCATTGAACTCGATCAGCCGGACATCGAGACCTTGAGCTTTCGCCTCGCGGGCCGCGATCTCAATCGCTTGGTTCGAGATGTTGGTCGCCAGCCCGATGCGGAGCGGCTTGTCCTGTTCCGCGGCCTTCATCGGCCCTGACCTGACACAAGAAACCCCAGAAGGGCAAATGCGAATAATCCCGTTGCGGCCCGCAAGGAGCGGCCTATCCGCCGGCGCGCACGCCTTCCCAACCTTTGCCATGACGTTCGAGGTGACGGTGCTCCAGTTCCAATCGCGTCCGGCTCGCCGTCTCGGCGATGAACCGCACCTCCCACTCACTGGTCTCGTCAGGATCGGTTTCGATTTGCCAACGCGGGCCGATGTCCCAGCTTAGAACCACGCGATCTGGCGACTCAAAAGCCAACACACGCGCCCAGCGGCATTCGCTGCCATCGACACCCCGATCATAAACGTGCCCCCCAACCCGGGGTTCGAACACGGTCTCTGCGATGGGGACGGAGAGCAGATTATGCTCGCGGAGCTTGAAGCTGCCGAAGTCCTCAGTAAAGACCTTGAACGCAGCGCCTCGACCACGATTGATTGTTTGATGGGCGCGGCCGATACACGTTTAATCATTGCTGGTCCTCCACTGATTTTTCGACGGCCACTTTGTAGGCTGCCAGTGTGCTGCTCCAGAACCGGTCAAGCCAGGCGCGCATCTGGCCGAGCCCCGCCGGATCGATGTGATAAATGTTGCTGGCCCCCTTTGGCTCGGCACGAACCAAACGAGATTCGCGCAGCACCTTCAGATGCTGGGAGACGGCTGACTGGGAGACCGTCAGCTCTCGAGTGAGCTCAACGACGGTGCGAGGCCGCGCGCCCACCAGTTCGAAAATTCGTCTGCGAGTGGAATCGCCCAGAGCGGCCAATTGCACGCTGTCTTTAGCCATGGCTGTCTGACGCCATATCATTAGTTATGACTAATGATTAGCGTAAACTAATGATTGCGTCAAATGGAGATGTAGCCAAACTTTCGCATACCGATCACAGGCAGGTCATGACCCGGAACTTCGCCACCCCCGCGCCGCAGCGGCGACGACGGCGAGCGTGGCCTTGGCACCGTCCGCCTCGCCCTTCTCGAAGTCGCCTTCGGTCTGCGCCATCGAGTTCGTGACGTGAGCGAAGCAGACGATCGAGTTGCCGCTCGTTGTGCCGAAAGCGTAGAGGGCCGCAGCTTCCATCTCCACGGCGAGCGTCCCCAGATCGCGCGCTCGCGCGATCGCCGCTTCGGTCTCGCGATAGGGAGCATCCGTCGTCCAGGTCGAGCCCCGATGCAGTTTCTCCGGCAGCGATCGGCCCGCCCGCTCGACGCGATCCAGAAGCGACAAGTCGGGTGCCGCGGCGAAAGCCGAGCCAGGCAGGTAGTGATAACTCGTCCCCTCGTCGCGCAACGCGCGGTCGATCAGGACGAAGTAGGGAGTCGGTCCGATGGGATTGATCTGGCCCGCCGAGGTGACGCTGACGAGCAACCGGCAGCCCGACGCGAAGAGCTGGTCGGCGACCAGGACGGCGAAGGCGGCGCCGACGGCGCAGCCGACGATCCCGACCTCGCCGATGCCGTCGAGATCGAAGGCAAGAAGCTCGGTATGGTAGCAGGCCCAACCTTCGTGGACGCGGCCGGCACCGGTCCGCTTGAGGTGACGGACGACGTCACCGTCCGGATCGAGCACGCAGATTTCGGGCACTGCGACGAGCGGCAACTGTCTCTGCCGGCGCGCCTCCCTCAACAGGGATTCAGGCCGGAACACCGAGGGCGCCTTGTGATCCTTCACGCCAACGATCGGCCACGCGGATTCCGCGCGATGCGGCTTATCATCCATGATGCACCTGACGATCTGTCTCAAGCCGCGGATTCGACCGGCAGGCCGGCGGCTTTCCATTCCGGGTAACCGTCCTCAAGACGGCGAACGCGATAACCGCGCGCTCTCAGCGCCGACACGGCTTCGAACGAAAGAACGCAATAGGGCCCGCGACAGTAGGCAATCACCTCGCGGCCCTTCGGCAGTTCGCCGAGGCGTCGTTCCAGTTCGGCAAGCGGGACGTTGAGCGCACCTGGTAGATGGCCGAGCGCGAACTCATCCTCGGGCCGCACATCGAGCAACGTAACCAGGTCGTCCCGTAACCGCGCGACCAGGTCGTCACGCGAGACGGGCTCAAGCGCATCACGGGCCTGGAAGTAATCGGTCACAACACGACCGATCTCGGCGACATTCCGTTCACCTACGCGTCCCAGCGCTTTGATCAGCGTGACTACTTCGGCATCGCCGGCGAGACGATAGAGAATATGTTTGCCGCGACGCTCGGTCTCGACAAGACGCGCGCGCCTCAGGATCTGTAGGTGCCGCGACGTGTTGGCGAACGTCAGATGTGCCCGAGCGGACAGCTCCTCGACAGTGCGTATCCCCTGCGCAAGGTGCTCCAGGAGCTCAAGCCGGTGAGCGTGGCCGAGCGCCTGCGCCACCTGGGCAAGGTTTTCATAGATCGCCTGTTTCGGTCCCGAGCTTGACACGGCGCTCCTTCAATATATCATTCAGCAGATCGATTGAATGTATCTAGCGTTTCTCACGAGGGAGTGCAAGTCCATGATTCTCCGCCAGTTCTTGCATAGCGATCCAGTCGGTATCTCCTACCTCTTCGGCTGCGGCGGCAAAGCCGCAGGCGCCGTGGTTGACCCGGTCGGTGACATCAAGCCCTACCTGAAGGCCGCCGACAATGCCGGCATGCGGATACATTTCGTCATCGACACGCACGTCCATGCCGACCACCTGTCGGCGGGCCGGGCTCTCGCCGCCGCGGCGGGCGCCGAGTACGTGCTTTCTGCTCAGGCCGGCGTATCGTTTCCGTACAAGGGCGTGAGTGACGGCGAGGTTCTTCCGCTCGGCAATGTGTCGGCAACCGTGATGCACACGCCGGGTCACACGCCCGAGCACATCTGCATCCTTGTGACAGACCGAACGCGCGCCGACGAGCCTTGGTTCGTCTTCACTGGACACACCCTCATGGTCGGTGATCTTGGCCGTACCGAACTTGCCGTGAGCGCTGAGGAAGGTGCGAGGCAATTGTTCAGGAGCGTACGAAGGCTCAAGGAGCTTCCTGACTACATCGAGGTGCTGCCGGGTGCCTATGCAGGCTCGGTCTGTGGTCGGCGGCTAAGCGGCAAGCCATCGTCCGCAATCGGCTTCGAGAAACGGCACAATCAGGCGTTCATGATCGAGGACGAAGCCGAGTTCGTTCGGTTCATGGTCGCCGAGATTCCGCCGGCTCCTCCGGAAGCCGCGAAGATCAGGGCTGCCAATTCAGGCACGGCCGCGGCTGCGGCCTGATCTCATGACCGAGGCTGTAAGCGGTCCACAGACTGCGTCGTCTGTCCGGCTGGGGCTGAAAGAGAACTGGCCGCAGTTCGCCTTGCTCGTCCTGATCAACGCCTTCGTCGGCGGGATGGTCGGAATCGAGCGGACGGTCGTGCCGCTGATCGGCTCCGAGGAGTTCAAAATCAGTTCGACGACGCTCGTCGTTTCCTTCATCGTCAGCTTCGGCGTCGTGAAGGCGTGCGCCAACCTGGTCTCCGGCCAACTCGCCGACGCCTGGGGACGCAAACGTGTTCTGATCCTCGGCTGGCTCGTCGGCCTGCCGGTGCCGTTCATGATCATGTGGGCGCCGAGTTGGGGATGGGTCATCGCAGCAAACGCCCTTCTCGGCATCAATCAGGGTCTTGCCTGGTCGATGACGGTGATCATGAAAATCGACCTCGTCGGCCCGAAGTCGCGAGGACTGGCCGTCGGCCTGAACGAGTTCGCCGGCTATCTCGCGGTCGGCGTGACCGCCTTCCTTACCGGATATTTTGCCTCGAAGTACGGACTGCGACCAGCGCCGATCTATCTCGGCGTAGTCTACGCCGTCTTCGGCGCCGCGCTCTCGATCCTGCTGGTGCGCGACACACGCGAGCACGTCCGGCTGGAGACCGCGGCGCATGCGCGTCAAGCGTCTCCGATCAGCTTCAGGGAGATATTCGTCCTCACGTCGTTCGGCGATCGGAATCTGTTCGCTGCGTCGCAAGCCGGACTCGTCAACAATCTGAATGATGGGATGAGCTGGGGAATCTTCCCGCTGTTCTTCGCCTCGTTCGGCCTGCACGTCGACCGGATCGGCATCTTGAAAGCCGTCTACCCGGCGACGTGGGGCATCCTGCAGATCGCCACCGGCCCACTTTCCGACCGTTGGGGCCGCAAGGGCTTAATCGTGGCCGGGATGTGGGTGCAGGCCGCGGGTCTATTCCTGACCGCTGCAACGACCCATTTCGAATGGTGGCTGATCGGCAGCCTGCTTCTCGGACTTGGTACGGCCATGGTGTATCCGAGCTTGATCGCTGCGGTGTCCGACGCTTCGCACCCAAGCTGGCGCGCACGCTCACTAAGCGTCTACCGATTCTGGCGCGATCTCGGTTACGCGATCGGGGCGCTATCGGCCGGAATCATCGCCGACCTGTTCGGCATGGCCTGGGCGATCGGAGCGATCGGCGCACTCACTTTCCTCTCGGGGGCGATAGTATTCATCGCCATGGAGGGCCGGCCCGGAGCACGACAATGAACGAGACCTTTTCAGGACGCTGCCTTTGTGGGGCGGTGCGCTTCGAGGCGCGACGTCGGCCGAAGGGAGTCTTCTGGTGTCACTGCGATAGCTGCCGCAGTCATTCCGGCGCTCCCGTCAGCGTGTTCGTCGGGTTTGAGAACGACGCTGTCACGGTGACCGAAAGCGCCATCACGACGTTCAAATCATCGCCAGGAACGACGCGCGGCTTCTGTGCCCGCTGCGGCTCGACGCTGCCCTGCGCTACCGTGCATTTTCCGACGGAGACGCACTATCACGTCGGCGCCTTCGATCGGGCGGCGGAGCTCCGACCGGGGAAGCATTTCTTCGCCAACGAGCAACTGCCCTGGCTGCAGCTTGACCACAGCGAGCAAGGTAAATGACTGCGACGACGCGGCTGATCTATCTCGATTACAACGCGAGCACACCGGTTGATCCAGCCGTGGCGGAAGCGATGCGGCCATTTTTGGACGGCGCGTTCGGCAATCCGTCCAGCGGCCATTGGGCCAGCGCGCCGGCGAAGGCCGCGCTAGATCGGGCTCGCAGCCAGGTCGCTGGACTCCTCGGCGTAGCACCCGATGAGATCGTATTCACCAGCGGTGGCAGCGAAGCCAACAACCTTGCGATCGAGGGCACGTTCTTCGCGCCGAACCGAAAAGGGACGCACATCATCACCTCGGCCATCGAGCATCCCGCCGTCCTTGCTCCTTGCCGGTTTCTCGAACGGTTCGGCGCGACTGTCACGTACGTTCCGGTAGACGGGACAGGCTTAATCCATCCAGAGGACGTGCGGCGCGCCGTTACTCCGCAGACGCTGTTGATCAGCATCATGCACGCCAACAACGAAGTCGGCACCATCCAGCCGATCGCTGAAATCAGCGCGATCGCGCGAGAGCACGGAATCCGCTTCCACACCGACGCGGCTCAATCGGTCGGAAAAATTCCGACCAAGGTGGACGAGCTCGGTGTCGATATGCTGACGATCGCCGGTCACAAGCTCTACGCGCCAAAGGGCGTCGGCGCGCTCTATGTCAGGCGAGGCATCGAGCTTGAGCCGTTGGTCCACGGCGCCGGTCATGAATCGGGCCGACGCGCCGGAACCGAGAGTGCCTTGCTGGCAGTCGGGCTTGGGACCGCCTGTGCACTGGCCGCGGATCTTGCACCTATGGACCACGTCCGGGTCTTGCGCGATCGTTTATGGCAGGCACTGCAAGACAGGTTCGGTGAAGGCGTGGCGCTCAACGGCCATCCCACGCATCGCTTGCCGAATACCCTCAACGTAGCGTTCGTTGGCAAAATAGGCGCGGACATCCTGGGTCAGCTACGCGATACCGCGGCGTCGACAGGTTCGGCGTGCCATTCCGGGCAGATCGAACTCTCACCGGTCCTCGCGGCCATGCGCGTGCCCGAGAGGACCGGAATGGGGGCGATACGTTTCAGCTTGGGAAGGCAAACGACAGTCGACGAGATCGACCACGTCGTCGTACGCCTGGCCGCAAGCGCGGCGGTCTGATCGCTTCGACTACCGCTTCGTCGCCAGCACAAGAGCCGGTTGATTCGCGTTATCTGCCGCGGTGTGGACATCCATACCTCCTCCAATAGCTTGCGGCGGGTCACGCCGAGCCGCCGGATCGGCCGCTCCTCGTTGAGCCGGGTCATTAGCTCGGTGATCGCCGCGTTGACCTCGGCGAGGCTGTGGAAGGTGCGGTGGCGCAGCCGCCCGAGCAGCCAGCGCTCGACCATGAGGACCGCCTGTTCGACCTTCGCCTTGTCAAAAGTCGTCGACTGCAGGTCATGCGGGTACGGCCCGGCAAAAGGTGCGGATCACGCATCCGTTCCATCCGCTTTGCGGTCGCAAGTTCGAGCTGATCTGCCGACGCCGTCATTGGGGCGAAGACCGGGTGGTCTATGAGGGCCAGAACGGTCGACTTTGCACGATCGCGAGCGCGTGGACCGATATCGATCCACCCGATGAGTTCCGGCTGATCGCTACGGGCAGAGCAGCCTTTTGCGTGGCTGACCTGTTGGCGCTTTGTGACGCGCTGGACCGACTTGCCGAGAGCATAGGCGCCAGCGATGCGTAAATATAAATACGCCGCCTATGTAAAGATAATAATGCCATGCCGTCGACGCGATGCGGCGTATTACTTCGCGATTATTAGCGCAAAATCCTCATATAGCGTTGACGTTTCCATTGACGCCCAACATATAGAGGCGTATTTATATTTACGTCAGATTGAGACCGAGCATGGCCACGGCGAAGAAGCGGGATCCGAAGAGCGAGGCGTTGGCGCAAGACGGCGTTCTCAATCCAAATCCGGAAGCAGTCCGCGACACCTCGTTCGTCAGCAACCCATTCTTCGATGCGAAGGACCTGGTGCAGGTGCGCTACGAGATGGTGCGACGCCACCAGGTCGACGGCGTTGCGATCAGCGAGGCCGCCGAGACATTCGGCGTCACACGGCCGACCTTCTACAAGGCGCAGAGCGCCCTGCAGACCGTCGGGCTTGCCGGCCTGTTGCCGAACCGGCGAGGCCCCAAAGGCGGCCACAAGGTCTCCGCCGAGGTCGTTGCGTTCGTCGCCGCTCTCAAAGCTGCAAGGCCCGAACTGACCACGTCGCACTGCCTCGATGCGATCGAGGCGCGATTCGGCGTCAAGGTGCACCGACGCAGCCTGGAGCGGGCGCTGGCGCGCAAAAAAAAACGACTCAACCCAGCCTGATTGTCGCGCCGGACGCAACAGACAGCTACGAGAAGCTGCGCGCCGCCGCATTGCGTGCCGAGTTCACGGCCTGCCCGGGTCTCGCCATTCTTCGTCGACGGGGATTGGCAGCGTGGATCCGAGCACGCGGACAGGAGGTCGATGCCGAGGAGGCCTACCGCGACCATCGGCTCGCACACTCGGCCCTGGACGATCCGTCGCCTGCAACAAGCGACGTCACGCGCCTCATCGCCGGCATCCTCGTCGCCATCGCAATGGAGCCCTTCCATGCCTGAGCTTAAAGTCACCGCCGACCATCTCAAGCGCGACGCCTACCTCTATGTCCGCCAATCGACCCTTCGCCAGGTCGCCGAGCACGGCGAGAGTACCCAGCGCCAATATGGGTTGCGGGACCGAGCAGTTGTGGCCGGCTGGCCGGTCGAGCGCGTCCACGTCATCGATCGCGATCTCGGCAAGTCCGGATCAAGTATGACAGCACGCGACGGCTTCCAGCGACTGGTGAGCGAGGTGGCGCTCGGCAAGGCCGGTATCGTCATGGGACTGGAGGTCTCGCGCCTTGCGCGCAACTCGGCTGACTGGCACCGGCTCATCGAGCTTTGCGCATTGACGGCGACGCTCATCCTTGACGAAGACGGTATCTACGATCCAGCCAGCTTCAACGACCGCCTCCTGCTCGGCCTCAAAGGTACGATGAGCGAGGCCGAGCTGCACATCCTCAAAGCGCGCATGCGTGGCGGTCAGCTCAACAAGGCCCGGCGCGGCGAGCTCGAGATGTGCCCTCCGGTCGGGTTGGTTTACCGGAACGATCGGATCATCGGCCTCGATCCCGACCTCCAGGTGCAGAACGCAATCCGTCTGGTGTTCGATACCTTCGAGCAGACCGGAAGTGCGATGCAGACAGTCCGCTTCTTCCGGGAGCAAGGTTTGCTGTTCCCACGCCGGCTCCGGACAGGGCCGAACAAGGGTGACCTCCTATGGGCTGCGCCGCACCATGCGCGCGTCCTGCAGGTGCTCCACAATCCGCGCTACGCTGGCGCTTTTGCGTATGGCCGAACGCGCATACGGCACCGGCCCGATGGTGGCACCAGTGTCGTCAAGGTTGCCAGGGCCGATTGGCAGTTCGTCATGCCGGGAATGCACCAGGGCTACATCGACTGGGAGCGCTTCGAGGCCAACCAGCGGCGGCTCGCCGACAACGCTCGTGCCTTCGGTGGCGAGCGGCGGTCAGGGCCGGCGCGCGAGGGACCGGCGCTCCTCCAAGGTCGCGTAGTCTGTGGCCTATGTGGCGAACGCATGGGTGTGCGCTACAGCCAGGAGCACGGCCGCACCGTCCCAACCTATCTGTGCCAGGCGAACGTAATACGCTGCGCGGGAGCGACCTGCCAAACGGTTCCCGGGAAGATCGTCGATGCGGCGATCGCGAGCCTGATGATCGAGCTGATGACGCCGATGACGCTGGCCGTCACCCTTGAGGTGCAGCGCGAGCTTGAGGCGCGCGCCGCAGAGACCGACGCTGCGCGTCGCCAGCATGTCGAGCGGATGCGCTATGAAGCCGAGCTTGCGCGTCGACGCTACATGAAGGTCGATCCCGACAACCGACTCGTCGCCGATTCGCTCGAGGCCGAATGGAACGACAAGCTGCGCCGTCATGCCGATGCCGCTGAAGACTACGAGCGCCGGAGCAAACAGCAGGCTGCGGCACTCAGCGCAGAAGCCCAACGACGCATCCTTGACCTCGCCGAGCAGCTTCCGCGGATCTGGCAAGATCCGCGAGTTGACTCCCGTGAGCGCAAGCGCATCGTGCGTCTGCTCATCGACGACGTAACCTTGATCAAGTCGCAAATGATCACGGCCCATGTCCGCCTGTCGGGCGGCGCCACGCGTACCTTGGTGCTCGACCGGCCGCTACCCATCGCCCAGATCCGCAAGTTCAAACCTGAACTCGTCGCCGAGGTTGATCGTCTTCTTGACGATCATTGCGATCGCGAGGTCGCCGAGATTCTCAATAATCACGGCTGGCGTACATGGGAGGCGAAGGCGTTCAATCTGAAGAAGGTTGCCTTCATTCGCGGCGCCTACAAACTCGCGAGCCGATATGAGCGGCTGCGTCGACGTGGTATGCTTACGACGCGCGAGATCGCCGCCAAATTCTGCGTCTCCGAGACAGCCGTACACACGTGGGGTCGCCAGGGGCTCATCATAAAATGCTATACCGACAGTCTGAACCGTGGCCTGTGGGAGGTCCCGCCTGGCATGACGATCCGCAAGGGCTGTGGTGGGCGCGGCGCCCGCTCGGCGCAGCTCACCGCTATCACCGCGCCATCAAAGGAATGAGGTGCAGTATGAAGCGCTCGCCTTGTCCCATGGCCGTCGCGGCCTGGCCGGCAGAATGGCGGTGCCGTAATGCGCCGCCATGTCGGCGTAGCTGCGGTTGATCTGCGGGTCGTAGAGGCAGGCCTTGATCACTGCGACCTTGGTATTGTCCGGCACCAGCAGCGCCGGCACGCCGCCGATCGCCTCGAAGGCGCCGACGTGGCCGCTGATCCAGTCGGCGAGCCCCTGCGTCCAGGTCGCCTGCGCGTAGGTGAAGCTCGATGCGCCGAGCACCGCGACGAAGATCTGCGCGGCGCGTCGCTCGCCGGTGAACCGGTCGATTACCACCGGCACGCCGTCGCCGGCATAGTCGACGAACAGCTTGTCGCCGGCCGTATGCGACTGGCGCATCGTCACCGACAGGCGGCCTTCCCAGGCGCGGTAGAGCTCGCAGAACCGCGAATCACGATACCCGCCGGGTTCGCCTGCGATGTACTCGTCCCACAGGATCGACAGCGTCACATGCTTGCGCCGGAGTTCGCGGTGTACCGCCGCCCAGTCCGGCTCGGCCTGCCGGCGATGGCCCCGCCGGGTGCCGGGACCGGCTCCCGCGCTGGCGAACAGCCGGGCTTCCAGCGCAGCGTCGGTGATGTCGTCGGGCAATGGCCAGGTCAGCCCCGCCGCCTCGAACCGGTGGATCGTCAACCGCACCGTCGAAGGGGCTGTCCCCACCCGCCGCGCAATCTCGCGGGTCGGCATCCCGGCCGACTTCAATCTGATCACATCGCGCACATGGCGCATCGCAAACCTCTCCGTCGGCATCCAGGTCCCCCTTCGCAAAGCCGAAAGGCGGGACCGTATCGGAGCCAGAAGAGGCCTCGTCACCCCGGGTTCGCCCTTGCGATACCCCGGGCGACATCATCCCGGAATGGTGGGCGAGATCATTCCGGAATCGTGGGCGACATCGAGCGGAATCAGCAATTGAGCATCGTCATCCAGAAGACGCGCCAACTCACAATGCAGAAGACCGCGATCAGATTGACCAGACGCTCAGCAGTTCGCAATTTTGAGTCCTCTGCTTTGCAGCCCGATTTGAGGATCTTATGGAAGACTTCGATCTTCCACCTCAAGGCATACCATTCGATCTTATTGATGGCGTCCTTGCGCGATTGGACCGGGAGATCGGTGAGGAGCTTCCACTCGATTTTCTTTCGCCGCTTCGGCCTTCCCCGCTCCTGAGCGTGGATCACGGTCAGAGTGAGTGCGGGATATTTCGTCTGTTTGCCGATCGGCGGCAGGACGCGTATCTTGCGGTACCTGATCTCAAGAACGGCGTCGTCGGGATCGCCTTTGTCGTCCTTGACCTTGATCCGATGTAGACCCTTGATCGTCACCTCGTCCATTTCGTCGGCAATTGTATGATTGCCGTCCCCGGCAAGCCGATCAACGCAGGTTCGCACCAGGAAATGCGTTCCGACCTCCTCGGCCAGGCAAAACAGCTCATAGATGTCGCTCTCGCGATCACCAATATGAACGCATCGTCCAGGAGCAGCGAGAAGGTCGGTCGATTGCCGTAAATTCTCGAGCCAGCGGATGCTCTCCTTCTGCTCGATCGGCACCCGTGTCGGATTGATCTTTCGCTTCAGCGCCGTCGTCCCCTTGAACTTCTTGCGGGTCCAGAACTTGATTGCCGACAGTCCGAGCGGAAGCCCCTCGGTCGTCACGGCGAGACTAGAATGCATCAGGATGCCGCACTGTGTGCGTCCTGCCGTCTTGCCCGTAAAGCCGATCAGATCCGGCTTCTCGCGCTTGAAGCTGAATTCCGTCGTGTCATGGAGGACGAGGATCGTAAGCGCGATTTTCCCCTCACGTTGACGCCGGCGGTTTTGAAGGATTGCCCTAGTATCGGGCGATACCGGGCCGTTCAGGCAGTGGCGGCTTTGTGGAAGTTGAAGGGCAGCAGGTCGGTAATATCGGCGTCGCCGGCGCGCTGAGGCAATTCGGTGAGGACGTGGCGCAACCACGCTAACGGCTCGACACGTGAGGCGCGGCAGGTCAGCATCAGGCTGTAGACGACGGCACTGGCCTTGGCTCCGTCCACGGTATCGCTGAACAACCAACTCTTCCTGCCAGTTGCAAAAACCCTGATGTCGCGCTCCAGAAGATTGTTGTCGATCGGCATGCAGCCGTCCCCGGTGTAGCGCGTCAGATATTCCCATTGGTTTCGGGTGTAGGATACGGCGTCGCCGAGCTTGCTGTCAGGCAAGACCTTCGGGGCCATGTCATCGAGCCATACCTTGAGAGCATTGAGGGTGGGAACACTATGTTGCTGGCGGAAGCGGCGAATGCAGTCGGCCTGTGTTTCACCCTTCTCCGGTATTCCGTCCCGCGCCTGCCTTTCAACCCGGTAGAGCTGGTCGAAGAACCGCAGCGCCTGCTCGGGCGGACCGCCGCCCTTCTTCCTCGCCCTGAGGGCATCGACAAAGCGCCGCCGGGAGTGGGCCATGCAGCCGATGTGGGTGGCCCGTTCCAGCGTGCGCCATGCGGTATAGCCGTCACTCATCACGATGCCGCGGTAATCGCCGAGGAAGGCCTGGGGGTGGATTTGGCCGCGGCCCGGCTGATAATCCAGAAGAACGATGGGCTCGTGACTGCCCTTGCCGCTGCGATAAGCCCACATATACGATGTGCTGGTGGCCTTTTTATCCTTCTCCTTGAGGACCTGAACCGTCGTCTCGTCGCCATGGATGAGAGGCTGCGATCTGAGCCGCAGCTTCAGGGCGTCATAGATGCGGGAGAGATCTTTCTCGCTCGAGCCGATCACCCAGCGACCCAAAGCGCCGCGGCTGACCGGAACGCCGGCGCGTTCGAAGGCCTGCGCCAGGCGGTAGAGCGGCGTGCCATCGACATATTTGTGAACCAGCGCGAACGCCAGCGTTGAGGCCGTGGCAACGCTGCCCGGCAGCGGCTGCGTCGGCATCGGCGCGGTCACGACAGGGGCGTTGATTCCGGTGCGATCGCAATGGCGGCACGCATATTTGAAGCGTACGTTCTGTAAAACCTTCGCCTTCACCTCGATATGAAGTTGCTCGGTGACAGCCTCGCCCATGCGATGCATCTGGCCACGGCAGCAAGGACACGCCTTCTGATCGTCGGGCAGGTCATACTCGACGCGCTCACGCGGCAGGTTCGCCGGCAGCGGCCTGCGGCCGCGCTTCTTTCCCGTTGTGTTTTCGACGGGTGGCAAGCCCGTGTCCGGAAGTTCGGCGATATTGTTCGTTTCACTGCCGGCGTCATCCTCATCGGCGGCCTGCTCGGCTTCATTGAAGAGACGATCGACGTGCTTTTCGCTGCGTGGCGCAAAACGATGCAGGCGTGCCAGCGCCAGTTCTTCCTCGAGTTTGACGACGCGGTCGGCGAGTTGATGGTTCTCCGCCTGCAGCGCAGCAATGCGCGCCAACAGCACTTCAACACTCGGATAGCCGGTTCGATTCATCGGAATCTTGAATCTGAACCGTACCGACGCGTCAACCGCTCAACTCGAGAGCTCAGCCGGCAACCTGATAGTGCCGCACCGGATGGCGGACCATCGCATCGATATCGATGCCATCAAGGATCCAGTGCAATTGCTCGGTCGTAAGCCGGACGACCGCCTCCTGGCGGCGCGGCCATCGGAACTTGTCCTCGGTCAGCCGCTTCAGGACCAGCACAAAGCCGGACCGGTCGAAGAACAGCAACTTCATCCGGTCGCAACGGCGATTGCAGAACGCAAAAACCGCCGGCGTGAATGGATCGAGCGCCATCGTCTCCTGGACCAGGACCGCAAGGCTGTTGATGCCAGCCCGGAAGTCGATCGGCTCACGGTGCAGATAGACCTGCCGGTCACCGCCCAGTCTGAACATGGCCCAGTGCTCCGATGATCGCCGTCAATGCATCCACATCGCCGCATTCCAGCGCGAGCTTCACGCCGTTCGGCAGCGACACGCTCACTTTGGCCGGAGAACAAAAAGCTGGAGTCCCTTTGGGTTCCGAACCACGCACTTCATCGCAAGTCGCCGGCAAATCCACCGTCGCCACGCTGTCGTGCCGCGACAGGGCTCGATCGGCGGCCCCCTCAAGCTGAACCGGGATGAACGCCGGGCGTGAGGACGGCGGCAGCGACCTGGTCGCGGTGTGCTTCTTGATCCACTTCCGAAGCAGGTTCGCGTTGACCCCATGTTCGAATGCAAGCCTCGATACCGAAACCCCAGGCTCAAGGCAGGCCGTGACAAGACGCTCTTTCGATGCCGCCTCGTAGCGCCGGCGACCGTTCCGGCCAACAAGCCTGACCCGCAGTTTCTGATCGTCCGCTGCCATCACAAGGTGTCCACCTATTTTGGTGGACACCTCATGCATCAGAGCACTCAAAAGCAAAAGGTGCGGAGAAATTCGCGCTTACCAGGAATTTGCTGACCCGGGACCTCACCCGTATCGCCGATCTTCCCACTTCGCGTCTGCACGAACTGCTGCCCTGGGAATGGAAGCTTCTGCGCCAGGCTGCAGAGCCCTCCGATCAGCGGGCCGCCTGATCTTCACCCAACGCCATCATAGCGCTCTCGAGACCCGCGCGCATGCGTCAATCGGGCGGCCCTCGTCGTGTGCGTACCGAGGAAGTCGCTATCCCAGACGTCCATCTCGACGATGCGCCAGCGGCCGACAAAGGCCTGGGCGAAGCCGGGCACCTTGGCCATCAGCCAGCCTCCGCGATCAGCTTGGGCAGCCGCACCAGATTGTAGGCGGTGGCAGCGAAGGTAAAGGCCCATGCGACACGATCACGCCCACGGAAGCTGGTCTTCTCTTGCCCGGCGACCGTCTTGATCCAGCCGAATGCCTCCTCGATCCGCTTGCGGATGCGCTGGCTGACGGCATAGCCGCCGTGCCGGGTCGTACGCCCGTCGATCGCAGAGCTGCGGCCGCTGGTATTCTGCGCAACATGCGGTGTCACGTTCATCGAGCGCAGCTCGTTGACGAAGTCTTCTGCATCGTAGGCCTTGTCGGCGCCAAGCGTGATCGCTGTCGGCCGATCGGCACGCTGCTCGATCATGTGTAGCGCGGCTACCCGTTCGGCATGCCCGTCGGCCTGCGTCAGGCAGGCGTCGACCAGCAGGCCGTGGCGGTTCTCCATCAGCCCATGCCCGATGAAGCACAGCTTCGTCTCCTTGCCTTTCCCCTTGCGGTACAGCCTGGCATCCGGATCGGTTGTCGAAGCATGGGTGTCGTTGGAGCGTTTCTGGCCGTGGAAGTCCGCTTCGGCATTGCGCCCGCCACCTGGCGCCGGTGGCTCGCCGGAGCCGTCCTTCGGTTTGACGCTCTTCATCGAGGCCCAGGCCTCGATCAGCGTGCCGTCGACCGAGAAGTGATCGCTCGACAGAAGCCCCTTCACCCTGGGCTGCGCCAGCACCGCCGCGAGGAACTTGGCCGCGATGTCGCCTTCCAGCAGCCGGTCGCGGTTCTTCGAGAACACCGAATGGTCCCAGGCTGCATCGTCGACGCCGATGCCGACGAACCAGCGGAACAGCAAATCATATTCCAGCCGCTCCATCAGAAGCCGCTCCGAGCGGATCGAATAAAACGCCTGCAACAGCATCGCCCGCAGCAGCTTCTCCGGCGGAATCGACGGCCGCCCAATCGGCGAATAAAGCGCGGCGAGCTCGCGTTCCAGCACCGCCAGCGCCTCGTTCACGATCGTCCGGATCGCTCGCAGCGGATGATCACGCCGCACCCGTGCTTCCAGATCGACGTAGCTGAACAGCTCGCCCGTTCGATTGTCGTCGCCGCGCACGCACCGTCTCCGAATCTCGTCGGAGCCAATGAATCATGGTCGTCGCTCGCCGGCGAGCGCCTTTTTCAACAGCCTGCTAGATGACAGATTACTGGGCGGCGCGGAGCCAGTGCATCAGCAAGCGGCAAGCGCGAGACTGTCTCGGGCAGGCGCCGGAGACTCGGAAGCGTTAGTACCTAGGCCATTTTTGACCGTTTTTAAAAAAGGCGGCCCGTTTCTAAAAGAAAATACCAAGAACCAAACCATACCCTAGGCTCAAGCAATGGAGCTGATGTCGTCTATGAAGATGTCGTCTATGAAAGTGCCGTATCGACTTGACCAAACGGTGCTGAAGATTGGTTCGGAGTTTTCCATCGTGAGGACGAGTGAGAGCCTCGGGTGGCCGAACATCAACGCTAGTTTTGCAAGGGGACTCCCACACCGCTACGAAATAACCCATCCAGCCACGCCCGACGTTTGGATCGCCATGTCGTATAGTCCGATGGATGTATTTCTGAATGCGGGCGAGCGAGAACGGCGCTTTATCTTTCAGGACCGGCGGCTTCTGCTGCTCGCACCGGAGACCCCGATTGGGGTGCGTAGGGAGAGCGAGATTCGCGGACTTCACGTGTTTCTGAAGGCGGAGATCCTCGCCGAGGTTGCAAGCGAGATATTCGATCGCGACGCCAAGAGCTTTGAAATTGTCTCGGCATTCGGATTTCACGATCCCAGCATGAGCTTGCTGCTAGATTCCCTGAACTATGCACTCTCTGAGCCCGGACAGCATTCGAGCCTCAAGATCGAGCATCTTTCACGTGCGCTAGCGATCGACGTGCTCTCGAAGCATGTCACCTCAGCGCGATTCATTGGTGTTCAAGGCGCCGAACGCCTAACGACGAAGCAGGCTCGTTTGGTGACCGAATACATCCGCGAACACCTTTCTTCGGAAATACTTCTGAAGGATCTTGCGAAGCTGGTAGGAGTCAGCCGCACGCTTTTTATCAAGCGATTTAGGGCATCGTTTCATCAGACGCCGCATCGATACCTGATGGAGACGCGTATTCGTCGTTGCCAAGAATTGTTGGCAACGACCAGCCTGCCCCTGACGCACATTGCACTGATCTGCGGTTTCGCTGATCAATCGCATTTGAGCATGTCCTTCAGGCGCGCCGTTGGCAAGTCGCCATCACAATATCGAAAACTCGCCTCCTAAGAGAACGCTTTAGAACGGATTACCTGGACGCGTCATCTGTGATCGCGCTATGCTATGCATGTGGACACGAGAGACGCGAGATCGCATTGCGGCGATCGAACAGACGACCTGACGCTATCCGACAGATCTCACGGATGAGACGTGGGAAAGGATTACCTAGTTCTTACCCAGGCCGAGAAGGCGGAGCCGCAAGCCAGGTGCGGACTTGCGCGAGGCGCTGAACGCGATCCTCCACATGACACCCTGGCGGAGGCTGGCGCATGCTGCCAAAGGATCTACCGCCCTCACCGTGTACCGGTGGCTTCGCCGTTTGGTACGAAACCCGCGTCTGGCGGCGGCGGACGCAATGCGGTTGACGCTGTTTCGTACCATCCATGGCGTCGCTTGCGGTTCGTTGGGTGGCGTTTGCAAGTCGTCCGTGAAGAACGCCGATTTCAGCCGGTGACGAGATGAAGGCGAACCGTGATCGGGGGCGAGGATTTGGGACAGCAAGAGAGCGAGCCACCGGATCAGACGGCGGAAGTTGTAGCCGACGGCGGCGAGGATGGCATTGGCGGCGTCGCCCTCGCGATGCCAGAGATAATTGCGGCCCATTCTGTGCTCGGATTTGAGATGACCGATGACCGGCTCGACGGCGGAACGCCGGCGCAGCTCGCGTTTGATCTTTGGCGTCACGCGCCGCTTCTGACCTGAGATGAACACCCTGAACTTGTAGTCGGGTGGCGCATTGTGGCCGCGATAGCCTTTGTCGAGAACGAGGCGCTCGATGATGTTGCCGATCAGTGCCTCCATGTCCGGAATCACGGTTTTGAGTGTATGGCCGTCATAGGGGCTGCCGGGCAGCGCTTTCACGTGGGTGACGAACTGGCCGCCTCGGGCGGGCGATAGCGTGGTGGCGACGGAGACCTTGACCCCGAACTCGTAGGGCCGGTGGGCCTTGCCCTTGCCGATGCACTCCACCTCCGGCGCATGCAGCGAATAGACCTTCTGGCCGCGCTGAAGCTGTTTCTGTTCAAGCACCCGTCGCGCCCGCGCCAGCATGCGCTCCAACACGATCCCACCGAGCAAATCGACGTTGCCACCGAGTTTGCGGCCAATGTCGCGGATGACGCGACCGAGATAGGTTCGGAGCGTCTTCAAGGCCCGGTTGGCGCGCTTAAACTGCTTGGCGTGGGCGTAGCGCTGGTGCTTGATCAGCGCGAACTTGCCGACCCGCCCATAGGACTGACGCAGCTTAATGCCGGCGCCCTTGGCGAGCCGCACCAGGATCTCACGGGCGCGGTTCAGAAGTCGCGCGTCGGTCGGGAACATCACGTTCTTGGGCTGCACCGTGGTGTGTGCGCCATGACGGCGCGAAGAAGGAGGTTGAGTATGTAGACCATCTTCCGAGCCCTTGCTGCGCAAGAGATGAGGGCAGGCCCCTCGGACTCGGATTGCAGGATCAGAGTCCAAACCGCCACAAGCTGCTTTAGCTCAATGGCTGAGGTGGTGAGCGTTGCTGGAAAAGGCGGGCAATCAGCCTGTCAGGTGAGCCACGGGAAGACGAACGCAAGTAAACCGCCGATGATGCATCGAAAGTACAGTTCAGGTGTTGTCGAAACCGGGGGCGATACCACCTCCTGGGATCAAGCGCGGCGAGAGCCTGTCTATTGGCCGGGCGGCAACCGGTGTAGAGGCGGCGTGATCCCGATGGCAGGCTCTTGCGCGGAACATGGGAACCTGCGTCGCGATGCCAAGGGAGACCCCAAAGGCGGCGGACCCGCCGAGGGCAGAGTACCAATGCGCGACGCAGGGGCGGACGGGTTCGTAATAGTGATGAGGCCCGGTAATACGGGCGGAGCGAAGGGACCCGATCTTCCAGCCAAAGTCACAGGCCAACCGGAAACGGGAGGAGCCGATGACTGAGGCAAAGTCGTATCAGATCCCCAAACATCTCGTTTGGGAAGCTTGGAAACAGGTGAAAGCGAACCGCGGGTCAGCGGGTGTGGATGGGGTCTCCATCGAGGAATTCGAAAAGGACTTGAAGAGAAACCTCTACAAGATCTGGAATCGAATGTCGTCGGGGACATACTTTCCGCCTCCCGTCCGTCTCGTGGAAATTCCCAAGGCTAATGGAGGGAAGCGTCCGTTAGGAATACCCTCTATAGCTGACCGCGTGGCTCAGACGGTTGCAAAGATGGTTATGGAGCCGACGATGGAACGAATATTCCATCCCGACTCCTACGGCTATCGGCCCGGCCGTTCGGCGCTTGACGCAGTGGGGACAGCGCGAAAGCGTTGCTGGAAATTCGACTGGGTTATCGACCTTGATATCAAGTCGTTCTTCGACTCGATTCCTTGGCACCTGATCGAAAAGGCC
Source organism: Bradyrhizobium sp. USDA 4538 (assembly GCF_024171045.1). NCBI lineage: Bacteria > Pseudomonadati > Pseudomonadota > Alphaproteobacteria > Hyphomicrobiales > Nitrobacteraceae > Bradyrhizobium > Bradyrhizobium sp. USDA 4538. The sequence continues at coordinate 591,520 of NZ_JALJZE010000002.1, read as the reverse complement.
GTCGCCCACCACACGGAACTGAGCTGGATTCGTCTCTACGTAAAGCGGTGGCTGCTAGCTCCCGTGGAGAAAGAAGACGGAATCCTAGTGGAGAGAACACGCGGAACCCCTCAGGGTTCAGTGGTTTCACCGCTGCTCGCAAATTTGGTTCTGCACTATGCATTCGATCGCTGGATGCAGCGGACCTTCCCTTGTTTGTGTTTCGAAAGATACGCTGACGATGTGATAGTCCATTGCAGAACTGAAAGCGAGGCTCGAACCGTGATGGAGGCGATCCGAAAACGTCTTGCGGAATGCGGTCTGGAGCTCCATCCGGAGAAAACCCGGATCGTCTACTGCAAGGATAATAAACGGAGAAAGGAATGCGAACACATCTCGTTCGACTTCCTTGGCTACACCTTCCAGCCGCGCAGCGCTCGCGATCGAAAGGGCGAGAAGTTCCTCAACTTCCTCCCGGCAATCAGCAACAAGGCTGCCAAAGGAATCCGACAAACCATTCGCTCATGGCGACTGGGTTCGACGCGAAACCACTGGAGTCTTGAAGAACTCGCCAAGCTGATTGATCCTGTCGTGCAAGGATGGCTGAACTATTACGGACGGTTTTACCGGACGGAATGTGTCAACGTCCTTCGTCACGTAAACGACGCGCTCGCCCGTTGGACGAGGCGGAAATACAAGCGGTTGAAAGGCCGGAAAGTCGCCTCAGTATATTGGTTGGGACGGCTCGCACAGCGCGATCCGAACCTACTCTATTTGTGGCGAGTCGGCATTCGACCTGCGGCTGGAAGATAGAAGCCGGATGAATCGAGAGGTTCACGTCCGGTTTCGTGAGAGCCTCGGGGTGCAATTCCCTGGGGCTACTCGACCGATGATGACGCGATTGAGATCGGACGGCTTGATCGCCTCGGTCTTGGTGGCGACCGCAAGGCTCTCCTGGAGCAAGGCTTGCAGCTTCTCCTCGCCCATGCGCTGGCGCCAGCGCGTCAGTGAGGAGCGATCGAACACCAGCCGGTGCTGGAAGAACTCTTCGCCGCAGAAGAACTGGTAATAGGGGTTCTCCACCCAGCGCTCGCACAACACCTCGTCGGAGAGGTCGTAGGTGTGCTTGAGAATGGCAAGTCCTGCCATCAGCCGCGTCGGCAGCGGCGGCCGGCCCGGCTTGTCCTCATAGACCGCCCCGAGCCGCTGCTCGAGGAACGACCAGTCGATCGTCCGCGAAAGCTTCACCAGCGGGTGACCCATATCGATGATCGCGTCCAGCCGGGAGCGCAGAAGATCGGCCTGTCCGCTGTCGCGTCGTTCCTTTGGCTTCATCGTCCCCTCCGATGTCACCACGGAATCACGACGTGCGATTCGACGGAATCCTGAAAATGACATTGCAAGCTTTTGGCTCCTCCAAGCCCGAAAGCTTGCAATCTCAAACCTCTCTCCGGTCCAGAAATCGACTCCCGCTCAATGGCTTGGGAAGTTCTTCACGGAAGACTTGCAAGCGTAACAGCCTGCCGAACAGCCCTTGCGACGCAAACACCACCACCGCATTGCCTCACGCATCCATACTCCCGAGTACGGTCCGTTGTCTCATTTATTTTGCTCTCGACATTGGTTTTGAAGCCTGCCTCGCAAGCAGGCCCTTGCTCACCCCATCTGGCCTCCTATATTGCCATGTTTGACCATTCTCGATGCTGAGCATTTGTCACTGAGCGTTGAATGGCATCTGGCCTCTGAGTTTGACGGTCCAGGTCTGGAAGTTGGCGCCGATGCCGCCGTATTCGGCGCCTGCACCAACCATCACCCCATTTTCGAATCTGGCGTTGATGCCGGCGGCCGCCCGCGCTGACCAGCCCTGAAGCAGCGGTGTCGAGGCGAGCGGCAGGCCGCCTGCCTGCAGGATCGCGGCAGCATCGTCCAGGTTGAAATAGTAGTCGCCGTAAACACCGGCATAGGGAGCCAGCAGGATGCTGTCGGCCCAGGTGAAGGGATAGACCAACTTGACGCCGCCGGAGGCACGGCCGGTCGAGAAGTCATAGTTCGCCTGGCGGGTGCCGAGCGAGTCGACGTAAGCGCCCTGCTTCTCCCAAAGTGCGTAGACCTTGGCTGACGGTTCGATGGTGAAACCCAGCGCCTGGTAGGTGCCGGTCAGGCCGGTCGAGAGCATCCAGCGGTTGCCGCTGAAATTGCCCTGGGCGGTGCCGGCGACACCGTTGTAGCCGATGCCGGAATAGGCCACGGCTGCATCGTAGCGCAGCGAAGGCGTGATCTTCCAGCCCAGATATGAACCCACGGTCCAGCCGTTGCCGGTCAATTTGCCGTTGATGTCCTGCTCGGTGTAATTGAAGGTCTCATAGCCGCCGACCACACCGACAAGGAAGTTAGGCAACATCCTGTACGTCAGTCCCGCCAGCGCATTGACTTGTAGGCCGTAGAGCGGCGCAGCGGTCGTGGTCATGCCGGCCGCAGTGGTCGTCGAGGTCAGGCGATCTAGACCGGTGCCGCGAACGTCGACCCAGAACAGCCAGTCCTTGTTCTCCCGGATCCTCTTTGGCGACACCTTGCGCGGCGTCTGCGGATCGATCGCGGCGAAGGTGTCATTGATCCGCGACGCGGGATTGCGTCGGCTGCCGCCAGACGCGGGGGCCGCGCCATATGCGTTGCCTGCTCCGCTGTCGAAGATGTTGCTGCGGGGTCCGGTGCCGGACGTGGACGCCGCATCGCCCTGATCGTCGCGGCTCTCGTAAGGGTCCGCGGCGAAATTGAAACGGACGCCCAACTGGCCCGGGGTCGCGAAGATCCAGTCCTGGGCGAATCCCTCGCTGATCGCATCGTCGATCGCACCCGAGATCGCCTGTCCGGAGTTTTGCGCCACGATCCTGGAGAGGTTGACCTGCAGCTGACGCAGCTTGACACTGTCGGCCGGGATATTGACGGTCTGGCTGAGGACGGGCGAGGTGCTCGCGGCGAATACGGTGTTGCCACCATAGCTGGCCGTAATCGAATGAGTTCCGACCGCGAGCGTCGTGGTGGCGAAGGAGGCAATGCCTGCGGACAGCGTGGCGGAGCCGATCACCGCGCCGGCATCCTTGAAGACCACGGTCCCGGCCGGCGTTCCACCGGATCCGGTGACGGTCGCGGTGAGGGTGACGGGCTGACCGTAACTGCTGGGATTGAGCGACGACGCCAGCGTCACGCTCGTAATTGCCTGATAGCTGAATTTGTCGGCCGCGGACGTCGCGCTGGTGCCGCCCGGCGTGGTCACGGTGACGTCAACCGTGCCGGTCCCCGCCGGCGCCGTCGCGCTGATCGACGTCGCCGAATTGACCGTGAAGCTGGTGGCCGCGCTGGCGCCGAACTTCACCGCGCTCGCGCCAGTCAAGCCCGTGCCGGTGATCGTCACCGACGTGCCGCCGGACGCGGGTCCGGAGGCCGGCGACAGCGAGGTCACCGTCGCCGTCGGCGCCGGCGCATAGGTGAAGCGGCCCGGCGACACCGTGCCGCCCGGCGTCGTCACCGTGACATCGACCACACCGCTGCCGGCTGGCGAGGTCACCGTGAGCGACGTCGCCGAGTTCGCCGTGATCCGCGCCGCACTGGTGCCGAACGTCACCGCGCTGGCATTGGCCAGGTTGCTGCCGCTGATCGTCACCACCGTGCCGCCCGCTTCAGGACCAGACGTCGGCGACAGCGACGTCGCCGTCGGCGCCCCGACATAGGTGAAGCGGCCCGGCGACACCGTGCCACCGGCCGTCGTCACCGTGACATCGACCACACCGGTCCCCGCCGGCGAGGTCACCGTGAGCGACGTCGCCGAGTTCGCCGTGATCCGCGCCGCGCTGGCCCCGAACGTCACCGCGCTGGCATTGGCCAGGTTGCTGCCGCTGATCGTCACCACCGTGCCGCCCGCTTCAGGACCCGACGTCGGCGACAGCGACGTCGCCGTCGGCGCCCCGACATAGCTGAAGCGGCCCGGCGACACCGTGCCGCCCGGCGTCGTCACCGTGACATCGACCACACCGCTGCCGGCTGGCGAGGTCACCGTGAGCGACGTCGCCGAGTTCGCCGTGATCCGCGCCGCACTGGTGCCGAACGTCACCGCGCTGGCATTGGCCAGGTTGCTGCCGCTGATCGTCACCACCGTGCCGCCCGCTTCAGGACCAGACGTCGGCGACAGCGACGTCGCCGTCGGCGCCCCGACATAGGTGAAGCGGCCCGGCGACACCGTGCCACCGGCCGTCGTCACCGTGACATCGACCACACCGGTCCCCGCCGGCGAGGTCACCGTGAGCGACGTCGCCGAGTTCGCCGTGATCCGCGCCGCGCTGGCCCCGAACGTCACCGCGCTGGCATTGGCCAGGTTGCTGCCGCTGATCGTCACCACCGTGCCGCCCGCTTCAGGACCCGACGTCGGCGACAGCGACGTCGCCGTCGGCGCCCCGACATAGCTGAAGCGGCCCGGCGACACCGTGCCGCCCGGCGTCGTCACCGTGACATCGACCACACCGCTGCCGGCTGGCGAGGTCACCGTGAGCGACGTCGCCGAGTTCGCCGTGATCCGCGCCGCACTGGTGCCGAACGTCACCGCGCTGGCATTGGCCAGGTTGCTGCCGCTGATCGTCACCACCGTGCCGCCGGCCTCCGGACCGGACGTCGGCGACAGCGACGTCGCCGTCGGCGCCCCGACATAGGTGAAGCGGCCCGGCGACACCGTGCCACCGGCCGTCGTCACCGTGACATCGACCACACCGGTCCCCGCCGGCGAGGTCACCGTGAGCGACGTCGCCGAGTTCGCCGTGATCCGCGCCGCGCTGGCCCCGAACGTCACCGCGCTGGCATTGGCCAGGTTGCTGCCGCTGATCGTCACCACCGTGCCGCCCGCTTCAGGACCAGACGTCGGCGACAGCGACGTCGCCGTCGGCGCCCCGACATAGGTGAAGCGGCCCGGCGACACCGTGCCGCCCGGGTTGTTCACCACCACGTCGACCGTCCCGGTCCCCCTCGGCGTGATCGTGGTGATCGAGGTCGCCGACTTGGCCGTGATCCGCGCCATGTTGGGGCCGAACCACACCGATATCGTATTGGCCAGGTTGGTGCCGGTGATGGTCACGCTGGTGCCGCCCGCCTCGGGGCCCGAGGTCGGCGACAGCGACGTCGCCGTCGGCGCCGGCGCATAGGTGTACTGGTCGGCCGCAGACGTCGCGCTGGTGCCGCCCGGGGTGGTCACCACCACGTCGACCACACCGGTCCCCGCCGGCGCGGTCGCGATGAGCGACGTCGCCGAATTGACCGTGAAGCTGGTGGCCGCACTGGCCCCGAACTTCACCGCGCTGGCATTGGCCAGGTTGGTGCCGCTGATCGTCACCACCGTGCCGCCGGCCTCCGGACCGGACGTCGGCGACAGCGACGTCACCGTCGGCGCCCCGACATAGCTGAAGCGGCCCGGCGACACCGTGCCGCCCGGCGTCGTCACGGTGACATCGACCACACCGCTGCCGGCTGGCGAGGTCACCGTGAGCGACGTCGCCGAGTTCGCCGTGATCCGCGCCGCACTGGTGCCGAACGTCACCGCGCTGGCATTGGCCAGGTTGGTGCCGGCGATCGTCACCACCGTGCCGCCGGCCTCCGGACCGGACGTCGGCGACAGCGACGTCACCGTCGGCGCCCCGACATAGCTGAAGCGGCCCGGCGACACCGTGCCGCCCGGCGTCGTCACCGTGACATCGACCACACCGCTGCCGGCTGGCGAGGTCACCGTGAGCGACGTCGCCGAGTTCGCCGTGATCCGCGCCGCACTGGTGCCGAACGTCACCGCGCTGGCATTGGCCAGGTTGCTGCCGCTGATCGTCACCACCGTGCCGCCGGCCTCCGGACCGGACGTCGGCGACAGCGACGTCGCCGTCGGCGCCGGCGCATAGGTGAAGCGGCCCGGCGACACCGTGCCGCCCGGCGTCGTCACCGTGACATCGACCACACCGGTCCCCGCCGGCGAGGTCACCGTGAGCGACGTCGCCGAGTTCGCCGTGATCCGCGCCGCGCTGGCCCCGAACGTCACCGCGCTGGCATTGGCCAGGTTGCTGCCGCTGATCGTCACCACCGTGCCGCCCGCTTCAGGACCCGACGTCGGCGACAGCGACGTCGCCGTCGGCGCCGGCGCATAGGTGAAGCGGCCCGGCGACACCGTGCCGCCCGGCGTCGTCACCGTGACATCGACCACACCGCTGCCGGCTGGCGAGGTCACCGTGAGCGACGTCGCCGAGTTCGCCGTGATCCGCGCCGCACTGGCCCCGAACGTCACCGCGCTGGCATTGGCCAGGTTGCTGCCGCTGATCGTCACCACCGTGCCGCCCGCTTCAGGACCAGACGTCGGCGACAGCGACGTCGCCGTCGGCGCCCCGACATAGGTGAAGCGGCCCGGCGACACCGTGCCACCGGCCGTCGTCACCGTGACATCGACCACACCGGTCCCCGCCGGCGAGGTCACCGTGAGCGACGTCGCCGAGTTCGCCGTGATCCGCGCCGCACTGGTGCCGAACGTCACCGCGCTGGCATTGGCCAGGTTGGTGCCGGCGATCGTCACCACCGTGCCGCCGGCCTCCGGACCGGAGGTCGGCGACAGCGACGTCGCCGTCGGCGCCGGCGCATAGGTGAAGCGGCCCGGCGACACCGTGCCGCCCGGCGTCGTCACCGTGACATCGACCACACCGGTCCCCGCCGGCGAGGTCACCGTGAGCGACGTCGCCGAGTTCGCCGTGATCCGCGCCGCGCTGGCCCCGAACGTCACCGCGCTGGCATTGGCCAGGTTGCTGCCGCTGATCGTCACCACCGTGCCGCCCGCTTCAGGACCCGACGTCGGCGACAGCGACGTCGCCGTCGGCGCCGCGACATAGCTGAAGCGGCCCGGCGACACCGTGCCGCCCGGCGTCGTCACCGTGACATCGACCACACCGCTGCCGGCTGGCGAGGTCACCGTGAGCGACGTCGCCGAGTTCGCCGTGATCCGCGCCGCACTGGCCCCGAACGTCACCGCGCTGGCATTGGCCAGGTTGCTGCCGCTGATCGTCACCACCGTGCCGCCCGCTTCAGGACCAGACGTCGGCGACAGCGACGTCGCCGTCGGCGCCCCGACATAGGTGAAGCGGCCCGGCGACACCGTGCCACCGGCCGTCGTCACCGTGACATCGACCACACCGGTCCCCGCCGGCGAGGTCACCGTGAGCGACGTCGCCGAGTTCGCCGTGATCCGCGCCGCGCTGGCCCCGAACGTCACCGCGCTGGCATTGGCCAGGTTGCTGCCGCTGATCGTCACCACCGTGCCGCCCGCTTCAGGACCAGACGTCGGCGACAGCGACGTCGCCGTCGGCGCCCCGACATAGGTGAAGCGGCCCGGCGACACCGTGCCGCCCGGGTTGTTCACCACCACGTCGACCGTCCCGGTCCCCCTCGGCGTGATCGTGGTGATCGAGGTCGCCGACTTGGCCGTGATCCGCGCCATGTTGGGGCCGAACCACACCGATATCGTATTGGCCAGGTTGGTGCCGGTGATGGTCACGCTGGTGCCGCCCGCCTCGGGGCCCGAGGTCGGCGACAGCGACGTCGCCGTCGGCGCCGGCGCATAGGTGTACTGGTCGGCCGCAGACGTCGCGCTGGTGCCGCCCGGGGTGGTCACCACCACGTCGACCACACCGGTCCCCGCCGGCGCGGTCGCGATGAGCGACGTCGCCGAATTGACCGTGAAGCTGGTGGCCGCACTGGCCCCGAACTTCACCGCGCTGGCATTGGCCAGGTTGGTGCCGCTGATCGTCACCACCGTGCCGCCGGCCTCCGGACCGGACGTCGGCGACAGCGACGTCACCGTCGGCGCCCCGACATAGCTGAAGCGGCCCGGCGACACCGTGCCGCCCGGCGTCGTCACGGTGACATCGACCACACCGCTGCCGGCTGGCGAGGTCACCGTGAGCGACGTCGCCGAGTTCGCCGTGATCCGCGCCGCACTGGTGCCGAACGTCACCGCGCTGGCATTGGCCAGGTTGGTGCCGGCGATCGTCACCACCGTGCCGCCGGCCTCCGGACCGGACGTCGGCGACAGCGACGTCACCGTCGGCGCCCCGACATAGCTGAAGCGGCCCGGCGACACCGTGCCGCCCGGCGTCGTCACGGTGACATCGACCACACCGCTGCCGGCTGGCGAGGTCACCGTGAGCGACGTCGCCGAGTTCGCCGTGATCCGCGCCGCACTGGTGCCGAACGTCACCGCGCTGGCATTGGCCAGGTTGCTGCCGCTGATCGTCACCACCGTGCCGCCGGCCTCCGGACCGGACGTCGGCGACAGCGACGTCGCCGTCGGCGCCGGCGCATAGGTGAAGCGGCCCGGCGACACCGTGCCGCCCGGCGTCGTCACCGTGACATCGACCACACCGGTCCCCGCCGGCGAGGTCACCGTGAGCGACGTCGCCGAGTTCGCCGTGATCCGCGCCGCGCTGGCCCCGAACGTCACCGCGCTGGCATTGGCCAGGTTGCTGCCGCTGATCGTCACCACCGTGCCGCCCGCTTCAGGACCCGACGTCGGCGACAGCGACGTCGCCGTCGGCGCCGGCGCATAGGTGAAGCGGCCCGGCGACACCGTGCCGCCGGCCGTCGTCACCGTGACATCGACCACACCGGTCCCCGCCGGCGAGGTCACCGTGAGCGACGTCGCCGAGTTCGCCGTGATCCGCGCCGCACTGGTGCCGAACGTCACCGCGCTGGCATTGGCCAGGTTGGTGCCGGCGATCGTCACCACCGTGCCGCCGGCCTCCGGACCGGAGGTCGGCGACAGCGACGTCGCCGTCGGCGCCGCGACATAGCTGAAGCGGCCCGGCGACACCGTGCCGCCCGGCGTCGTCACCGTGACATCGACCACACCGCTGCCGGCTGGCGAGGTCACCGTGAGCGACGTCGCCGAGTTCGCCGTGATCCGCGCCGCACTGGTGCCGAACGTCACCGCGCTGGCATTGGCCAGGTTGGTGCCGGCGATCGTCACCACCGTGCCGCCGGCCTCCGGACCGGAGGTCGGCGACAGCGACGTCGCCGTCGGCGCCGCGACATAGCTGAAGCGGCCCGGCGACACCGTGCCGCCCGGCGTCGTCACCGTGACATCGACCACACCGCTGCCGGCTGGCGAGGTCACCGTGAGCGACGTCGCCGAGTTCGCCGTGATCCGCGCCGCACTGGTGCCGAACGTCACCGCGCTGGCATTGGCCAGGTTGGTGCCGGCGATCGTCACCACCGTGCCGCCGGCCTCCGGACCGGAGGTCGGCGACAGCGACGTCACCGTCGGCGCGCCGACATAGCTGAAGCGATCCGCAGCAGAGGTGGCCGAGGTCCCATAGTTTGTCACCACGGTAATATCTACCGTGCCGGTTCCGGCCGGCGACACCGCCACGATCCAAATGTGACGATTAAAGGCAGAGCCTCCCTGCTCAGATCTCACTTCGAAGCTTTGCGCATCGGCATTACCGAATTTTACCGCACTCACATGTATGTTTGGTACGCCCGTCGCAAGAAAATATGCGCCCTCAATCTTCACTTTGGTGCCGCCCGCCTCCGAGCCCCATGTTGGCGAGATCGACGTCACCGTGGGCGTCTTGTCATTCCCTAGGGCGCTCGCAGCGGTCATGGAGCCAGCGAGCACGACGGCGGCCAGAAAGATCAAGCGGATTGCACGGCCGAGAACGGCATAAAACGAATAAAGCACCACTTAACCCCCAAACGGCGTACGGATAGCCGTGGGGCGCGCATAAAATGTTTTGAACACCAGTTATCGGAATAACGGTCAGAATATTTGAAAAAAGAAATCTTCTAATCAGATGCCGCGAGCGCCCGCGGCGCTCGACCTGCCAGCTTCGCATGTCATGCCGCGCCCGCGCCGCCTGACGCCGGTTGTGCGCCGCTCGGCGCACTGCAGGATTTTGTGCCTTGCGCGCGCGTGATGGCCTGTCCTGTCTGGTCTCGGCAATCGTCAGAACCAGCCGGCAGGAGGCAGCGCCGCCATGTGCCAACCAGATCGCATCATTCGTCTCAAGATAGTGCTTTCCCGAACCGGTTATCTCGCTGCACCATCTACCGCAAGATCGCCGAGGGCACGTTCCCCGCCCAGCTCAGGATCAGCGCCAACGGTACAGGCTCGCACGAATCCGACACCGACAGATAGGTCGCAAACCCCGCCTCGTGGCGCGCCGTCAACGACAACGAATAGCCGCGCGGAAAGGCCGTCGACCATGACGCCGGGATGATGGACCGATCCCTTAAACTATCCCATCCCGGCCAACGATAACGTGGGCGGTCCCGATCCCGAGGTGTTGCGAAGATCGCTCAAGTCGCCCTCAGGCTGGTGCGCATCATTGGCAGACGTATGACGGGCGAGGACTTCGCCGCGCGGATTGCCGCCGACAACGAAAATACGTCCGCTACGGACATAGGGAAGGAACCGTGAAAGCTCGCCGCACGCCGTGACAGAGCGGCTATCGTCCCCAAAATAGGCGAATTAGTCGTTCGTGAAGAACTGGCGGCAGCTCCCGACTCAAGCGGTGCTTCGAGCCGGGACGGTCTCGAAGAACTTTCAATTACCCACATTTGACGTCGGATTTGAGCGAGGCGCCGCGGGCGAAATCTTGAATCGACAGAATCTGTTATGATTCATTGTTGAGCACCTGATTCGGAAGTGGGGTGCTCGATGGGTCTGTTGAAGGAACGCGCGGAGACGCGTGCTCAGCGATTGACGACCGGTATCGAGACGTGGGTTGATCGAGAAACTGCGGGATGCAAGTTTAAGGATGAGCGGCTTGGTCGCCGGTTCTGCAAATTGCTCGCACAAGTCGGAAGCGACATGGGTCAAAGCATCCCGTTGGTTTGTCAGGACTGGGCCAACACGAAGGCCGCCTATCGCTTCCTCTCCAACGAACGGGTCAATGAGGCGGATATTCTTTGCGGTCATTTCGAGGCGACGCGCGGCTTTCAATTACCCACATTTGACGTCGGATTTGAGCGAGGCGCGGCGGGCGAAATCTTGAATCGGCAGAATCTGTTGTGATTCATTGTTGAGCACCTGATTCGGAAGTGGGGTGCTCGATGGGGTTGGTGAAGGAACGCGCGGAGACGCGTGCTCAGCGATTGACGACCGGTATCGAGACGTGGGTTGATCGAGAAACTGCGGGATGCAAGTTTAAGGATGAGCGGCTTGGTCGCCGGTTCTGCAAATTGCTCGCACAAGTCGGAAGCGACATGGGTCAAAGCATCCCGTTGGTTTGTCAGGACTGGGCCAACACGAAGGCCGTCTATCGCTTCTTCTCCAACGAGCGGGTCAATGAGGCGGATATTCTTTGCGGTCATTTCGAGGCGACGCGCGGGCGCGTAGCGGCGACGGAGGGACCGATCCTCGTCCTCCATGACACGACGGAATTCAGCTTCAAGCGCGAGAAGCCGGATCTGATCGGCTTTACGGGCAAGACGGCAGGACGCACACAGTGCGGCATCCTGATGCATTCTAGTCTCGCCGTGACGACCGAGGGGCTTCCGCTCGGACTGTCGGCAATCAAGTTCTGGACCCGCAAGAAGTTCAAGGGGACGACGGCGCTGAAGCGAAAGATCAATCCGACACGGGTGCCGATCGAGCAGAAGGAGAGCATCCGCTGGCTCGAGAATTTACGGCAATCGACCGACCTTCTCGCTGCTCCTGGACGATGCGTTCATATTGGTGATCGCGAGAGCGACATCTATGAGCTGTTTTGCCTGGCCGAGGAGGTCGGAACGCATTTCCTGGTGCGAACCTGTGTTGATCGGCTTGCCGAGGACGGCAATCATACAATTGCCGACGAAATGGACGAGGTGACGATCAAGGGTCTACATCGGATCAAGGTCAAGGACGACAAAGGCGATCCCGACGACGCCGTTCTTGAGATCAGGTACCGCAAGATACGCGTCCTGCCGCCGATCGGCAAACAGACGAAATATCCCGCACTCACTCTGACCGTGATCCACGCTCAGGAGCGGGGAAGGCCGAAGCGGCGAAAGAAAATCGAGTGGAAGCTCCTCACCGATCTCCCGGTCCAATGTACGCATCCGGCCAGCACCCCGGGCAGGCGTGGCGGTCTGCCGCGGCGTTCAGGCAGCAGCCGCTTTGGACTGTTGGGTCGCCTTCCAATTCCACGGGAGCAGGTCGGCGACTTTGTTGACGGGGTGATCAGGAAGCCTGGCCAGCACGTCAGCGAGCCAGGCTTGCGGATCAACGTCGTTCATCTTGCAGGTTTCGATCAGGGTATAGACAGCGGCGGCACGATTGCCGCCAGCATCTGAACCGGCGAAGGTCCAATTTCGTCTTCCGACAGCCACACCGCGTAGCGCTCGTTCGGCAGCGTTGTTAGAGAGGCAGATGCGGCCATCTTCCAGGAAGCGGGTGAACGCCGCCCAGCGGTTGAGCAGGTAGTTGATCGCCTTCGCAGTATCGTTGCCTGATGAGAGCAAGGTTCGCTGCTGGCGCATCCAGATTTCGAGATCGGCGACGATCGGCCTCGACTGATCACGACGTGTCGCAAGCCGCTGTTCCGGCGTTTTGCCGTTGATGGTGCGCTCGATCTCGAACAAGGTATCGATGCGTCGCACGGCCTCGCTGGCAATCGGCGCCTCTCCAGACTTCGCCAGGTCGAAGAACTTTCTGCGGCCGTGGCTCCAACACGCCGCTTCCAGGATCGGAGCCGGCTTCCTTTGGGCCTTGTAGAGCTGGTTATATCCATCGAAGGCATCGGCCTGCATGAGGCCCACATAGCCGGCAAGATGGCTTTGCGGATGTTCTCCAGCCCGGTTGCGTGAGTAGTAGAACAGGGCCGCCGGCGGATCCGTGCCGCCAAACGGCCGGTCATCGCGAACATAAGTCCAGATCCGGCCGGTAACCGTCTTAAGCTTGGCCAGCACCGGCACCGTCGTATCGTCGGCGTGGATGCGTTCCGCGCTCATGACGTGGATCCGGATGGCCTCAATAATGGGAGCGAGTGCTACCACGCAGGCGCCAATCCGATCCGCCAAGGTCGAGACGTCGATCTCGATCCCCTCGCGGGCATAGGTCTTGCTCTGCCGGTTCAACGGCTGATGCAGCAGGAACTTGTTGACCAGCACCATCGCCAGCAGGTTCGGCCCGGCAAAGCCTCGCGGGATCGGATGGGAGGGTGCCGGCGCCTCTGTGATCGCCTCGCAATCTCGGCAGGAGAACTTTTCGCGGACATGCTCGATAATCTTCCAGCGCCGCGGCTCGCATTCCAGGGTCTTCGAGACCACCTCGCCGAGCTTATGCAGCCGCTCGCTGCCGCACTTACCACATGCGCAAGGCGCGGGTTCGACGACGCGCTCGACCGGCAGATTGTCCGGCAACGGACGTCGCGGCGGCCGTGGATTTTGCGCGCGCTTCTCCTTGGCGGCCCCTGGCGCGGCGAGTTCGGCTTTGGTTTCCTGTTCGGCCTGCGTCTCTTCGAGATCCTCGATGGCAAGCTCGAGCTGTTCGACCAGCAGCTTGCCGCGTTCGGAGGATTGCCCGAACTGTTCGCGCCGTGCCTTGGCCAGCATCAGCTTCAGCCGCTCGATTTCCAGTCGACCGACGGTCACTTCGCTCTTCGCCAGCGCCAGTTGTTCGCGCTGCGCAAGGATCATTGCGTGCGCAGCGGCAAGGTCGGCGGGAAGCGGATCGGAAGGCGTTGTCACGAGGGCAAATCAATCATATTCGCCGCTAAAATTCGCGACCGATCTCCCTCGTGAGTCAATAAGCCACAGCTTAACCGGAAGCCTGCGGACGCCAGGTTGCCTGCGGCATTCGCCAGTCAATTCCGGACAGGAGATAGGATAGTTGCGCAACGCTGATCGTCACAACGCCGTCCGCCAGCGATGGCCACAAAAAGCGGCCGCGCTCCAACCGCTTGTACCTCAACTGAGAATGCAGACTCTTCGGATGGCCGCCGCAGCCCCCGTTCAACAGTCAGTTGCCTCGTATACTCCACCAGTGCCGCGTAACGAGCACACAGCTGTCGTTTACGTGCTCGCGACAATGGCGATGAGCACACCCGAGCGGAGAACGCCATGAAGGAGTCCCTCAAAGTCCAGCCTCACCACCTCGAACGGGGTGCCTACCTCTACATTCGCCAGTCCTCGATGCGACAAGTCATCGAGAACGTCGAGAGCGCGAAGCGGCAATATGCACTTCGTGGACGCGCAATTGCCCTTGGCTGGCGCGACGAGCAAATAATCGTCATCGACAGCGATCAGGGCGAGTCCGGTGCATCGGCTGTCTGGCGCGAGGGCTTTCAGCGCCTGGTCAGCGACGTCGGCATGGGGCACGCCGGCATCGTGATGGGCCTGGAGGTCTCCCGCCTGGCGCGGAACAATGCTGACTGGCAGCGTTTGCTGGAGATCTGCGCACTAGCCGACACCCTGATCCTCGATGAGGATGGCGTCTACGATCCGTCAAGCTTCAATGACCGCCTCCTGCTCGGGCTCAAGGGCACAATGAGTGAGGCCGAGTTGCATGTGATCAAAGCAAGGCTGCGCGGCGGAATCCTCAACAAGGTCAGGCGCGGCGAGTACCGCTGCGTCTTGCCAACCGGGCTGATCTATGACCACTCCGGCAACGTGACGTTCGATCCCGACACTCAGATCAGGGAGACAATCGTCCATTTCTTCGACACGTTCTCTCGCGTGGGCTCCGCATGCCAGACCGTCAAGGCCTTTCGCAAGGAGGGCCTTCTGTTTCCCTCGCGTCTGCGCAACAGCGAGACCACGGTGTTTCGGACACTGACCGCGTCAACGGCGATACGCGTCTTGAACAATCCGCGGTATGCCGGCGCCTACGCCTATGGACGCCGGCGCTATCGACGAACCATCGACGGTAAGAAGACTCTGCAGCGGCGTGACCACGATGACTGGCTGGCTTGTATCCCGGATGCCCATCCCGGCTACATCACGTGGGAGCAGTTCCAGGAGAATCTCAAAATTCTCAAGACCAACGGTCGAGGATATGAAGTGGCGCGCGCATCGCCTCCTCGGGAGGGGACGGCACTGCTGCAAGGACGGGCGGTGTGCGGGCAATGCGGTAAACATTTTCGCATCCGCTACACTGCCCGGCGCGGACGGCTGGATGCCTGGTACGTCTGTGATCGCGCTCACGGTTATCGTGGCGAGCCAAACTGCCAGTCAATCGCCGGGCCTCAGATCGATAAAGCCATCGGCATGCTGATTGCCGAACAGATGACGCCGGCCGCCGTCGAGTTGACGCTCGACATCCGCAAGGAGATCGAAGCCAGGTATGAGGAAGCAGACCGGCTGCGCTGTCGGGCGATCGAACGGGCCAAAATCGAAGCGGATCTCGCTCAGCGCCGCTTCATGTTGGTCGACCCCAATAATCGTCTCGTCGCCGACACGCTCGAAGGCGAATGGAATGACAAGCTCCGCGTGCTGGCCAAAGCCCGCGACGATCGCGAGCGCGCGCGAGAGCAGGATCAGCTCTTCCTCGATGAAGCTGTTCGCGAGCGGCTGACCGCGATGACCGTCGACTTCAAAAAGCTTTGGGCAGATCCAGACACGCCGGATCGTGAACGCAAACGGCTGCTCGCCCACATCATCGAAGATGTCACCCTCATCAAGATGCCGGCGGAACGAACCACCAAAATTCATGTTCGCTTCAAGGGCGGCAAAATCCAAACGCTCACCACCATGAGCCCAAAATCTTCCGCGCAGCAGGTCAAGACGCAACCCGGTATCGTCGAGTTGGTCGACAAGCTCCTCGACAAACACATCTATTCCGAGATTGCCGAACTTCTCAACCAGCAAGGATATCGCCCGGGTGGATCAGCGCGCCCCGGCCGCCATGAGACCCGCTTCACGGCCTTGCGGGTCGCATATCTCGTCCATCGCTATGGCTTGCACTCACGCTATGACCGACTGCGAGATCGCGGAATGCTGACAAAACGGGAAGCCGCGGCGCGCCTTAACATCCACGAAACGACCCTCGCAAGGTGGGCTGAACATGGACTCGTTACCAGGCATGCCTACAATGCACACTATTGCCTATACGAGATTCCCACATCGAACCTGCCCCGCAAGCAATGCAGCCGATGGAATCGTCTTGTCGATCGAGCCGCCGCCCTCACGACGTCACTGGTGCTAAAACCCTCAACTGAAGCTGAAGGAGGTGTAGTATGAATGCACGTAGTTCGTGAACAGACATGCGCCCTGGCCATCATGCCAAATGATCTTGATCAGGTCGCCGCGGCGGCCCCTAATTGAAAGGTCTCCTTGCCGCTTACGTTACATCTGAACGGAGCCGCTGAACAGCGCGTGCGGATAAACGCGTGATAGTGGGCGCTACAAGCGTGCTGCCGGGACCACCCACTGCAAACGGATATCCAAATCGCTCTTAGCCAGAGAAACAGCTACTGCAAGCATGTGTTGGAGAGTGGGAGAATACTGACGAAACTGCCAACGTTCTGCCTTACAAGGAAAGTTTGGTGAAAAATGCACCCGCGGAAACGCTTCATTCAGGTCGAACCAGAACTCGTCAAGGGGGAGGGTCAAACCGATCCCCCGTGCCTTTACGAACGCTTCTTTCAACGTCCAATACTGGAAAAAACGCCTTTGCTGATACGCCGGAGGTGCGCCGGTCAACGCCGAAAGTTCTCGCGGCGACAAAATCGTTTGCGCCAACGACATGACATCTAAAGCTCGCCGGGTACACTCGACATCAATCCCAATTTCGCATTCTCTAGCCACTGCGCAAACGACAAGCCCCTCCGTATGAGACAAATTGAACTGAATGTCGCGAAACTCGCTCGGGTGCAACACGCGGGGCCGCCCATATTCATTAACTTCAAATTCCCAAGATTCGAAGGGCACACCCGTATACTGAGAAAGTATCGAGCGAAGAAGTATGCGAGCAACCAGAAACTGCAGTTTCGCGCCCGGCACCGCAAATCGCTGCCACCTCACACGCTCAGAGTCACTCAATAATCGCTGGTAGGTGAGTTGTTCCTTTCCGCCGATGTCAGACAGCGATGTCAGCCATACGTCAACCTGTCCGAAGTCAAGAGCACATTGCCCCACACTCGACATTAGAGCCCTCAAGCCCGATAAGTTCGTGGAAAGGACAACCTTGGTTTCATTGGGGTGACTTTAGTGCACGGAAGCCTTCCTTGAGTACGGAATACGGGCTTCTTGAACATTCGCCGCGAACAAACGACTGAGCGACTGGGTCCTGCGCTTGCAATGAACATCGCTTCTGCTCGTTACCTTTGCAATCCTTCAAACAAAGCTTCAATCCTATCCCTGACTTCAGGCTCGCAAATCGTTTCCTTGTGCAGACTCTCCTCTATTGCTATGAAGCGCGGCAGTTCTGCGCGAAGAGGTGCAGCAAGATGCTTCTTGAGGAGCATAAGCGACGTCCGTGGCATCAAAGCAAGCTCGCGGGCGATCTTTATGGCGTGATCAACTACTTCCGATCGAGGAAGAACGGCGAAAGGAACACCACGGCGGGCAAGCTCGGCTCCAGAGTAAGTACCCGCGCCGAGAAGTAATTCCGCGCTCAGGGCAGTTCCAAGTTTGGCTGGCACTACACAACTTGCGCCCATACCTGGGGTAAAGCCGTATTTCATAAAGTTCGCCGTGTAGAGGCTTTCTTTGCCGAGAATTATGATGTCGGCGAACAATCCGAAAACGAAGCCCCCCCCGATACCGTGACCTTGCATTGCTGCGATAACGGGAACTGCACATTCAAGCGGCCGACTGTAAAGATTAACATCGGAAAATTTGGCAGCCCCCTTGTGTAGGGCCAGCAACAACTCCTTTGTTGCCCCACAAGCGAAGTACGTATCATACCCAGTGAGGATAACGGCCTTGCACGACATATTCTTGTCGATCTCGTCGAATGCGCTCAAAAGACCGTCAATGAAGGTACTAGTAAACGTGTTTTTTCCGTCGCGCTCTTGCATTCTGAGCAGCATGATGCCTGGTTCTATCTCTCTCAGGTCCACTGTTGTTTGGTTCGTCACGTTTATCGCTCCCAGGGGTGTCGGCTATTTTCGACGAAGCCTCTGATCAAACTCTGAACCTCTGCGTCTGCGAACGACTCGGCGCTGGCGCCAAGCGCGGCGTCCCGGTTCTGCCAGAGGGCATCATTCGTAATCTTGACGTGATCTTTATAGCGCCGGATGGCTGATTTCGATAATCGGCTGAGGCGCAGCAAATGACGGCCAAGAAGGGGCTTGCTGTCAGTTTCAAGCGCATCCACTAGCCCCCAAGCGAACGCTTGCTTTGCATCGATAGGATGTGTTGAGAGCGTCATATAGCGCGCCCTCTGCTGACCAATTCTCCGAATCAAGAATTGCGACGCGCACGACGGTATGATCCCGAACTGCATCTCAGAAAGACTAAACGTAGCTGTACAGTCGGCGATTACGATGTCGCAAGCGGCAACGAAGCCGATTCCGCCGGCAATAGCCCGGCCACGTACATGTGCGACACTTACGAAAGGCCCAGATGCGAGCCGAAGCCACAAGTCATATAGGGCTGCAAGATCCGGCGGCGACGACTTCTCGTAAGCGCCTCCAGCGCTTAACTCACGAAGGTCTGCACCAAAGCAAAACACGTGCGGCAACCCCTCCAACACAACAACAACTGCCGCCCCCTGGAGCTCATCGAGTGCTCGATGGCACTCTTCGATAAGCTGGCGATTAATCGCGTTGTTCGCCTGAGGGCGGTCAAGTTGAATAAAGCAGACATTGTCGTCCAAACGGATGCGCACGCTTTCGAAGTTCATTCTACACCTGGCTCTCTTTTTCACGTACCGGGGTAAGCGGGTGAGCTGGCGAAGATGCTCCAGTTGCTCCAGCCAGATATGCCATCCAGACGCCGATACCCAATACTCTGCGCTACACTTGCGTTTTTGTAGTTATTGCTCATTCTTGGAACTGCAACGCTGTAGACATATCGCTGTGTTTATGCCGCCGAAGCCAAGACTAATGTTCACGGCGCGATTTATAGGATGAGGAACCGCATTTTCACCGACCCAGTTCAAGGTTGGGTCAATCGGCTGCGAGAGATTGCGCGATGGGTGCAGCATACCCGCCCGCATTTGCAGCACTGTGGCAACGATTTCGGTCGCCCCGGCGGCGCTTAATCCATGCCCCGTAAGCGATTTGGTCGTGTTGATGTACGCATGGTCGAGCCCACATGCGCGGATGGCGTCAAGTTCGATCGCGTCGCCAACTATCGATCCGCTGCCGTGCGGATTGACATAGTCTATGTCCCTTGGTGTCAAGCCGCCATCCGCGAGCACTCGCTGAAGCGCTGCGATCTCACCATCCAACGAAGGATCCGGGTTGCGATTTCCGTCGAATGCTGTAGCCCAAGCGCGAAACGCAGCATAAGGATTTACATTCTCTCGCTTGATGCCGTCGGCGCGTTCGACCACAACGGCCGCACAGCACTCACTGAAGATGAAACCATCACGTTCGCTGTCGAACGGTCGGCAAGCCAGCGACGGATTCTTTGCAAAGCGATCCGAGCCCATGGCGCCACTGAAGCGAAGCGCCTGGAGCTCCCAGTATGAGAGATCCATAAGCGCGCCGACCGCAATGCAGACGTCTACCTGACCGGTTTGCACTGCCTGCAGTGCTTGTATAATCGCAAGATGGCCGCTCGCCGACGCGCCGCCGATGGTATAAGCAAGCCCTCGAATGTTGAGCCCTTCGGTGCAGACTCCACATAAGTCGGTATCCATGAAATTCAGGGCATAGTTTGGCCTGACAAAATCAAAACGCTCTCGATACGCATCTTGAAGTTGTACGATCTGACGTTGTTGGAAGTTTGAACCTCCGACAACTAGTCCTATTCGCTGGCTATCTACCGCAGCTAAATTAGCATCCTGCCAAGCCTCGCATAGCGCCACCAGCGCGGCTTGAGCCGAGAGCGTGGCGCTCCTCCAAAGCTTCTCCGGCAAAACTTTAGGGCAAGCTAGATCGGGAAGCTCGGCTCCTAGAAATTCCGTGCCTCGTTGCCGTCCGGACCTCCGCATCACACCGAAGGAACTACGACCACTGATTAAGCCATCAGCGAATTGCGTTCGTCCTACGCCGATTGGCGTCAAAACACCAACGCCGCTGATTATGAACTCAGGATTGACCAAGTTTTGCATTCAGCAAATCCGCGAGTTCGCCAATATTCTGTGGCCCAAACAGTTCAGATCGCTGGATGCGCAAGGCCAATTCTTCAAGTACAATTGCAATGATTTCGGCGCGATCCATCGAATTGGCGCCGAGATTTGCAAAACTGTCGTTGCGCGACAACGTATGACTGCGCAACTCTGGAAGAACTTCATAGGTGCTACGTGTGATGATATTGAAGATCTCTTCACTTGTCACAGATTAGCTCCTCTCCATGTATGCTCGATATAGAGTCGTCGCTATTCTCGGTAGCCACGGCTCTGACGCGGGTGTGGGGTTTCACGTTTGCTGCGGACGCTTTGCACATTATCGCCCTACCCAGTTGCACAGACGATGAGTGAGCAATGCAGCCGCTTCGTTCATAAGGACAGCCGCGACTTCCGCGACATAACGATTGCGCCAACTTTCCAAGTGCGTCCCCTTAACCCATTGATTGAATGCACCGAGTGCGGGACTACAGTGAATTTGAAAGTCCGCCGACTGCTCCGTCGCGCCGCGCAATGCCAAGCGCATGCTGTGTATGAAATACCATTTGAAAATCAATGCCATCTTCCGTTTCGGATGGCGCTCCGCGTCTAGAAGCTTCGCGGGATTAGCCGTTGCATAATAGGCAGCGGTCTCGCACCAGACGGCGTCGAATGATCGACCAAATATTTTCGTCTCGATGTGTTGCCGCATTTCAGCATCAATATCCTCAAGACAATCGTAGCGCTGATAAAGCTCATATAGCTTGTTGGCGCGTGCCGCAAAGAAGCGGCCCTTACGCAGAACTTGTACCTTTGATCCAGCTTCAAACATGTCTCCGGCAGGAGCATAGGTTGTATCCTGCACGTTCATCCCTTGCAGCAGTTGCTTCACGACCTCGCTCGTGCGGGCTTCGACCGTGCATTGATTTATCGAGCCTGTGAGGACAAAATCTGCACCCATCGCAAAGGCCGCGGCGGCCGCGTGCGGCGTACCAATGCCCCCAGCAGCCCCCACACGGACCATCCTTTCGTAGTTTGTGCCTTGCATGATCTTATCGCGGAGAAACAAGATGGCGGGCAGTAGTGCGTACGCCATCCCTTGATCCGTGTGGCCACCAGAATCCGCTTCGACGCAGACGTCGTCCGCCATCGGGACACGTTGGCTGAGTTCAGCCTGCGTGGTGTTGAGTATGCCCGCTTCTAGCAATTGACGTACGAACGGTTCTGGTGCTGGTTTCATAAACTGAGCGGCAACTTCTGGGCGCGAGACCTTGGCCAGTACGCGATTAGGCGTGCGAACCGCGCCATCCCGCTCCCGCGAAATTTCATGCAAACGATAACGGACTAGTGCAGGCACAATTTCGACGAAAGCTGCCGCCTCAATGTGGCGCACCTGACAGTCCAGATATAGATCTACCGTGCGCTCTAACAAGGCGGGGACGTCCGGATTGAATAGCAGGTTTGCGCCGTAGGGCTCTCCAACCTTAAGTATGGATTGTATGTTCCGAAGAGCCGCCTCGACCTCGACTAACGATAAGCCTCCGGTTCCTAGATAGCCCATAAAGCCAGCACGTCCCAACGCAACCACGAGATCGACGGACGCGATCCCCTTGTACATCGCCCCCGCGAGGTACGCGTACTTGAGGCCATAGTCTGCACGAAACTGCGCGCTTCCAAGCGCCTCGGCGCGGATCGCAGATTGACTAGGACTTCCGAACTCCATGCTATGCGATAGGGTCATGTTCCGGACAAGCGCTCGAGGAGAGAATATTTGCAGGCCTCGGAAGCGAGTTGTTCGATGGTTGGCGCGCTCCAGGGCAGTGTGGGTTCAAATTTAACGCCAAAATGTTCGCTCATCGCCGTCACGAATTCGATCGTCCTCACAGAGTCCATTCCCAGCTCGGCAAATGCGGTGTGCGTATCGACCTCTTCTGCGCGAACTTGTAGATTCTCAGTGATCCAACCAATGATCCATTCGGCTACCGGCGCCGCTTCAATGGTCCGGTTTGGCAGTGGGCGAGTTGGCTGAGAGAGATCGGTCGCGTCCGGCCTCGCAAAAGCGGCTTCTAGCGCAGGCAAGCACCAGCTGAACAGAGACGTCAGAGACCCACTCAACAAGGCGTCGCGCGTATTTCGACGCCTGATTTTTCCGCTGGTCGTGACTGGAAGCGTGAGCGGCTCAAGGAGAAAGAACCCGAATATCGGTGGTTGTTCATTCTCGGCCACAGCCAGGGATACCGCACGGCGTATCTCTGCAAAATCTAGGCTTGCCATCGACGAGCGCTTAACCTCCTGAGCGACCACAAGTCGCTCGCCGGCGCCGGTTTCAATGGTGAATGCCGCACCTCGACCTAGGCTCAGAGCCGGGTGTGCGTCCTGTACGGTCCGTTCGATATCTTGGGGGTAGTAATTGAGCCCATTGATGATGATGACGTCTTTTATACGGCCGGTAATATAGAGCTCGTTATCGAGCACAAATCCTAAATCGCCTGTTCGAAGAAAGTCACCCTCCTTCTCCGACGCAGGCGATGCTTTCCAATACCCTTTTGTAACGCTCCCGCCTCTGATCCAGATCTCGCCGACGCGATCGTGTGCGCACGTGCGCTGCGTCTGCGGATCAACAATGCGGACACATTGATCGGTGTTCAACGGCCCTACACTCACAATATCGGTGGCAACCGTGCGGTTGTCCTCAACTTGAACGCGATGATTCTTGAGGGCGGCCGCATTGACGCAGGCCATTTTTGGTTCCTGCCCGCTAACCGCGGACGAAACCCAAACCGTAGATTCGGCCAAACCATAGGCTGGACAATGCGCTTTTGATCTGAACCCCGCCTGTTCAAAGTGGCGCGTAAACCTTGCCAGTGTACTGGGTCTCACTGGCTCCGCGCCGTTAACAGCAAGGGTAAGGCTGCTTAGATCGAGCGTACGAACCTGCTCGGGAGAGATCCGATCACAACATAGCTCGTAGGCAAAGTTTGGCGCGAACGTAGTAGTCGCCTTAAACGTTGAGATCGACTGCAACCAGGTTAATGGCTTCTGCAGGAACGTCGGCGGAGCCATCAGGATAAGATCCCCACCGATATATACCGTGTGAAGCAACGACGCGACTAGTCCCATGTCGTGGTAAACGGGCAACCACGATGCGATTCGAGTTGTCTCGTCATGTGCAAACGCCTTCCGCATTAGTTCTTGATTGTGAACTAAGTTATTATGGCTGATTACAACACCCCTCGGTGTACCGGTCGACCCGGACGTGTATTGCAGGAACGCCACCGTATCCGGGCTCGCGTAGTATGAGTTGAACTCTGCGCACGCAGCCGCCTCAATCAAATCCGTGGCAATGAGCGGCATTGGCCTGACACTTATCGAGAGACACCACTCTTTAAGCAGTTGGAGCTTGTCGCTTCGAGTCAATACGCAGACGCATTCCGAATCTTCGACGACGCGCGCCGCTTGGCTGGCTCGACTCTGTCGTTTGCCAGGTAAGTTGATCGGCACGCCGATCATCCCGGCATAGAAGCAGCCGCACAAGGCGCACAGGAACTCTAGGCTGGAAGGAAACGCGATAAGCACCCGATCACCCGGCATGAACTGCTGTTGCAACGAAGCGGCGATCGCTCGAGCCCGCGCATCTAACTCGGCAAAGGTGAGGCCGCCGGCAACTTCCAATCTCTCGCTCAAAAAGCGGAACGCGACTTTGTCGGGATTTTTTGAGGCCTGATGCGCAACTACTTCAATGAAGTTTGAAAATGCGGTTGTTGCGCCAGAATTTTCGTACATGATTGGTGTGCTCCTTTGTAGCTCGTCAGGACAGGTGGTCAGCGAGGCTCTGCGTGACGCGCGGCGGCATTTTCGTCGCAGGCCACAAAACGCCGTTCGCAAGGGCGCGCCCGACGGTTCGCGCTAAAGACGCTCCATCCGCGTGGAACGTAGTGTGAGAAACGATTTCCGCCCCTAATGCTTGGGCAGGCAATTCGTACACATCTAGCTCAAGGCTCGATGGATGGAAGAGTGCCAAGTGATCAAGCCAAGCTACCCGCGCCGCGAACGCGTTGCGTAAGGAAGATCCGTCGAGGAGGTCGAGACCGCAAAACAAGGGTGCTCCGTGCGCGTTAATCGGTTGCCCCAATACAGGGAGTTCAGCTGATGTTGCATTAGAGTCGATAACGCTTCGTACGACCGTCCTTTCCCAGAAGTTGAACAGTCTGCCTTGTCCGGTCTAAGTCCTTCCAGCCGTCACTCACGATCTCAGCTCCCCTGGTAGATATGGTTCGCTTGGATGGCGACGTGACGCTGTTCGCCTGCTTTCATTTCGCGCTGGCGACGCTCTCGTAGGTATTGAAGGTCGCGATTCAAGTGACGTACGAACTCGATTTCTGATTTTTGGATAAAGAAGTGATCGCCGTCGAAGACACGCAACTGAAAGTCCGCCGCTGCATGCTGCCGCCAGCGGCCTACATCATTGACACACGCGACCAAATCCGCTGATCCGGCTGCGCAAAGGAGCGGGATATCAATACGTCGCCCTGCTGACTCCTTCCACGTCTCCAGTAGTTTGAAGTCAGCTCGCAAAACCGTCTCTAACATCTGCATAAGATCGGCTGACTCGAACACAGCGTCCGGCATGCCTCCAAACGTTCTTACCGAGCTGAAAAGCTCGTGTTGCGGTAGATCATGCATCTGTCGGGGGCGCTTGGACGACGGCGCCGTACGTCCAGAAAGGACAAGTGCAGTCGGTCGCACGCTAGCATCAACGATCAGCGCGAGTTCGAATGCGATGACGGCCCCCATACTATGACCATAGTATACAGTAGGTAAGCTGTGTGAGTACGCTAGTTCCGACTTGAGTTGCTGGAGCACGACGTCCATGCGAGTGCACGCTGGCTCACCGATCCGCTCACTTCGTCCAGGGAGCTGCACTGCAAGCACTTCGACATTGTCTAAGTGCGCAGCCCATCCTTTAAATGCACCCGAACTGCCGCCCGCATACGGAAAACAAACAAGTCTCATGTCGGGCGTCCCGCTACGCCCGACTGACTGAATCCACGATCCGCTTCCGAGCATCCCAACCTCCCACGTACGCCGTCTTCGTCCAGCCAACTAGTCCCAGGTATACTTGCGATGGAAATTGCGCACAGATGCCAGTCGCAAACGCCGCGGCCGTGGAGTGCCCGAACGAAACATGTCGATGTACCCCTTGTCTGGTACGTCGACGTTCTCTGAACCAAAGCGCAGACCCCGGCAGTCTTTCAAGACTTCATCGTATTGTTGCATCGAAAACTTGTGACGACTTTCGATGAGTGCACCTAATCTGGGACGTGAAGAGTCTCGATCAGGAATCGTGAGGGTACCGCTAAAAAATTCAGAAGAACAACCAGAGCCATAGGAGAACATGCCGACGCGATGGGGACCGCTTGTGGGAGAGTTTTCGAGCAAGCTTAGCAGTGCCATGTACAACGAAGCGGAATATGTATTTCCGACCTGTATAGCGTATTCAACCGACGGCCTAACTCGTCGCCCAAAGTCATCCGCTATAGTGTTCATCTCGCAGCGGTATAAAGCTCTCATCAGAGTTCTGTGACATGCAGCCACCATTCCAGCATAGGGCGTGTGAAACACGAGGCTATCGAAGGACCTACGATAATCGCAGTCTGGAACCTTTCGTCCATAGCTGGAAAATGAGCGGGTTAAACAGTCCATATAGGACATTAGCGACAGATCAGGGTCGCCAGTCTCAATTTCAGCCGTAGGTCGAAACGCATCCATTACCTCATAGCTGCAGTATCCACTGGCGCCGCAATCAAACGTCATGACCTTTGGCGACCGGCTCACGAGCAGGGCGACCGCGCCGGTCCCCTGTGTTGGCTCTGCGTAGCTCGCTTTCTCCTGAGGGCGCGCCGCGTCCGTTGCAATTACGAGCGCCTTCGAAGTAGGAGACGGATCTGCTGCGATCGCATTTATCGCCATTTGAAGACCTGCGGTACCGCCATAACATGCCTGCTTCACCTCAAAGTAGCGGCACTCAGAACTCAACTCCAAAGCAGCATGGATATAACTGCTGATGGACTTGCCGAAATCCACTCCCGACTCGGTTGCGGCAATTACCAAGTTTATTGACGACCGCTCAGTGGGGCTAAGCTGTTCGAGTATCGGCCATGCCGCATTAACACCGTTGGTTATTGCGTCTTCGAACGGAAGCTGGATCGACTTCCGGCTCATCATCAGGTTTTGCATTCGGGCGACATTTAACCCGCGATGAACAAACAGTTCTTCAATGTCAACGTAAGCGCACCCCGCGTACGAGCTTATTGCTTCGATACCAACAGGCATTAGGTTTGCTTCTCCATTATCTCAGGACAGGTGCAGTCGCGCGAGGTGAGCGCTCGACTCTGACTTGCGTCGGTCCAACACTGAGAAGTCGCCCCGCGGTGAAACGCTTTTGCTCGACACAGCTAACCAGAGCTCTTTGAAGCTAGGGACATTTCTGAGGAGCGGCGCAAGCTGAGCGGTCGCATATCGGTCCACACTTGCTCGATAAACTCAAGACAGGCCTTTTTTGTACCTTGCCGTCCGACTTCCTTCCAACCCGCAGGGATCGGCCTATCCGATGTCCAGATCGAATACTGGTCCTCCCCGTTGACCACAACAGTGTAAATGCGCGCATCAGCCTGTTCATCATCATATCGCATGGGCCACCACTGATTGGACGTCCGCTGACGGATGTTCGCTGGAGTCGAACTCGCCCCTTTCAGAAACCTTCTCTGTAACCTTGCACGTCATTGTTCTAACTCTCATCAAAGCCCAATTAAATACGGCCGCTGTTGTGGATCGTTCACGCAATGATACTCGGCATTGACAAAGCTGACTCACGGTTGATTTTCCGCGGTGGCGAGCGCCGTTAAGATGCTCTCCGCTACCTGACCTACATTCGGCCGTCGCAACATCGTCAGATGGTTGCCGGAAACTGGTATTTCACGATAGTTACCCGACACTCGACGTATCCAAAGCTCTTGCTGGCCGTCATCGCTGATATCCGGGTCCAATAGATCGAGCGTTTTGAGGTGAATAACAGGCCCCTCGATCGGCCCGTGGGACAACCCATAAATCGCGACAACATGCTCTCGCAAAAGGTCGATCAGTTTTCTTGCCATATCATCGGCGCTGTCGGCTACTGTGAGCTTCGCCTTTTGCAGTTGCATCGCGACGTACTCAAGTCTTTTGGAAGCTGACATCGCGGCGACAACATCTTTCGAGCGCACTTCGACTTCGCGTCCAGAGAGAATGCTGAGAGCCAATGCCGTCCCATAATGAATCTCTGCTTCAATCTTGTCACCGGTAGCGAGTCCGATGGGGATGCGGCTATCCAGCAGGACTATGGCGCGAACGATTCGCCCCATCGCTCTTAGCTTTGACGCTAATTCACAGCACAGCAGACCTCCGCCCGACCAACCCGCAAGTACGATCGGGCCATTAAACTGACGCGCAACTTCGGACGCGTACATATCGATCCACTCCTCAGTTCGGAGCGCGACGATGTTTGTGCTGTATTGCCTAACGTCCTGGATTGCCCAGATTTTCCGGTCCACACCTAACAGCGCGGCTAATTCCCGATAGCAGGCAACGTCACCCCCGGGTGGATGTACGAGGACGATTGGCGTTCCACGGTCACCTTCATCACTGAGAAGAACGAGAGATGAGGCCGCGCTGCTTTTCGCTCTAGAATCCTTCCACAACAGCGCTTGCTGCCTAATCGTGGTTGCTCTCATCAAAGCCGGAAGGGGCAGGTGCAGCCCCGTACGGCTCTTGACTTTGTTCTGCAAAGCGATGAGCGACATCGACGTTCCGCCAAGGAGGTAGAAGTCGTCATGAACGCCGACATGGCTGACACTAAGTACCTCTTCCCACATTGTCGCGAGTAACAGCTCGTCATCGGTGAACGGAGGTTGCACTGAACTCGATTCGTTTCGAATTTCGTCCAATTGCTTCATAAGCGAGGTTACGTCGTACTTGCCGCTCGCAGTAAGCGGCAACTCAGGCAGGCAAACGAGCTTACGTGGTACCATGTAGTCGGGAAGGAATTCAGCAGCAAAGGATATGACGGACGACGGAGCTATTTGCTCGCCATCGTGGCAACTATAGAATCCGACCAATTGCCCCTGGGAGGAACCCGCGTGGCGGTACAACACCAGGATCTGTCGCACCTCGCGCAACATCGCTATGCGACTCTCAATTTCCTGAATCTCGACCCTGTATCCGTTAATGCTGATCTGGTCGTCTCGCCGAGAGACGAAGGCGATCGAACCATCCTCAGCGTGTCGAGCAATATCTCCAGTTCTGTAAATCCTTGCTCCGGGAGTTGTAACAAAGGGATTTGGAATGAACGACGCGGCAGTCAATGCGGCTCTACCAGCGTAACCTCTAGCTACGCCTGCACCGCCGATATAAATCTCTCCGAGAGCCCCGGCAGGAACTCGCCTTAGCTCTTCGTCGAGAATATAGATTTCAGTGTTGGCAATCGGGCGGCCTATCGAAGGCGACCCTCGGCCGGGCGCAACACGCCCGTAGGTGGCAACAACTGTACCTTCGGTGGGACCATAGAGATTAAAGAGCGGGATATCGGCTCTCTCCGCACCTGTAAGGATGAGTCGGTCTCCTCCCGTGAGAATCGCACGCAGGAAATGCGGCTGCTTCCATGGAAGCGCCATAAAATGGCTAACGAGTGCTGTCGGCAGGAACGCGATAGATACTCGATTGGCCGACAAATAGTCCCTAAAGTTTTCCCGATCGAGAAGAACTTCACGACCAACGATGTGAATGCAACCTCCCTTTGTGAGGTACGGCCATGTCTCCAAAACGAAGCCATCAAACGAAGCCGAGAGAACCTGGGTTGCAATGTCAGCCTGCGTAATGTCGAACGCACCTTGAAACCACGCGATAAGATTCGCGAGTCCACCATGCGAGACCATCACTCCCTTCGGATACCCCGTCGATCCAGACGTGTAAACGATATAGCAAAGGTCGTCGGGTGAAGCTGGCAATGGCAGCATCTTACAATCGACAATTGACGACTCCAAATCAAGTGCATCCAAATTTACGATAGGCACTCCTCCGCTGCTCACTCTTTGTTCGTATTTGGAGACAGCAATCACAGCGGCCGAGCTTGAATCAGACAAGATATAGCTAATGCGCTCTTCGGGAAGAGACGGATCGACAGGCACATACACAGCGCCCGCTTTGAGAACACCTAGAACAGCCACCATGAATCCGATGGATCGCTCGCAACATATTGCGACCCTGTCACCGGGGCGAGTACCCAGCACTGCCAACAGATGTGACGCTAATCGGTCCGAGCGCTCATTCAGATCTGAATATGTAAGCTTCTCCTCACCGTGCACAATTGAAAGCGCACGCGGATAGAGGGCTGTCGCCTCACGGAACATAGCTACAGGATCGCGATAATCCGCCCGGCCCTGCTCTACATTGCTGCCATTAATGGTGGCAGCCTCGACGAATGGCTTCTCAACAATTTCTATTTGATCAACGCTTGATTCGCTCGACGCTCCCAGCGCGTCCAGAATATTCAGCCAGCTATTCCTTATTTGGAGAGCTGTAGCCTCATCAAATAAATCGGAATTGTAGATCATGTTTCCCGAGAAGTGCCGCTCGTCCGGGAATATTTGGAAAGTCATGTCGAATAATGCAATTCGCTGCTCGGGGTGCAAGAACTCAGCGCTTACATTGTCGACCTGTATCAGTTCATTTTGTATGTCCTGATAAGCAAACATGGTCTGGAAAAGCGGAGTGCGTGCGCTGTCCGGCCGTATCCCACACGCCTCAACTACTTTCTCAAATGGCAATGACTGACTGGCAAAGGCTTCGAGCACATCCCGTTTAACTGAACGCACTAGTTCGCCAACATTGGTGCCGAAACTCCACGTGCTGCGAACAACCAGGGTGTTAACAAGGGGGCCAACCATTGACTCTAAGGTCTTAGAGTGCCTGCCCGAAACAACCGTTCCGAGGGTTACGTCCCGCTTTCCGGTATATTTTGACAGCAGAACGATTAGCGCCGTCACGAAGACAGTGAAAAGGCTGGCTCCGCAGATTTCCGCAGTCTGCCGTAGTCCGTCGATAACGTCTGCCGGGATCGAAAACTCGAGGATCGCCCCACGATGCGTCTGAATCGGCGGCCGCGGTTTATCACGCGGGAACTCGGCGATCTCGACACCGGCGAGCCGCTTCTTCCAGTAGTCTCGCTCGGCAACCGCCTCTGATGAGCCCATCCAACGAGCCTGCCAGTGAGCGAAGTCGAGGTACTGCAAAGACGGCTTTGCGGGTGCGGTTGGTACGCTTTGTCGGACGATTGAGTTGTAGGCCTCCACCAAATCTCGAAAGAGTATCATCATCGACCAGCCATCCGCGACGATGTGATGGGTGGAAATCACCAGGAGCGACTTTCCGTCGATGGTATGGATCAAGACGCAGCGAAGGAGCGGATCCGTCGCCAGATCGAACGCTCGTTCGGATAAGCTTTGCGCAAGGTTCCTCGCAGCGTTTTCCTCCAGCGCCTCATTATTTTCTAGAGAACGTGCGATCACTTCCAGGTCGCAGCGCGGCTTCTCGCTAATAGCGACTCTTTGGCGACCATCCTCCATAAGAAAATTGGCCCGAAGAATCTCGTGCTTAACTTGAATAAAGCGAACGGCCTCGCGCAATGCGCTCGCGTCTACCTTTCCGCGCAGCAGAATCGTGCTGGTCATGTTGTAGAGCGCACGCACGTCTTCAAATTGGCTCAGATACCAGAAGCGCTCCTGCGTTTGGGAAAGCGGCATCGGCAGCTGTCTGGAGACAGGCCGAATCTCGAACGCTTCGCTTGGATCAGATGGACCTGATCGCTGTTCAATGAGCGCCGCAAGTTGCGCAATCCTTGGATTCTGAAACAATTCTGCGAATGAAAGCGCCGATCCATACCTGTCCTGGATTCGCGCAAACACATCATTAACTAGTAGAGAATGCCCTCCAATGTCGAAGAAGTTCTCTGTTATCCCAATTGGCCGACGGCCGAGAACCTGCTCCCATGCATAACATAGAAAGGTCTCTGTCGCCGTTACGGGCGCTTCATAGGCTGCCTTTTCCTCAGGTGTGCCCGATGCGGAAAGACCAAGTAGCGCCTTCCTGTCGACTTTCCCATTATGCGTCAAAGGAATCTCAGATAGAAATGCATATTGTGCCGGCAACATGTAGTCTGGCAGCCTCGTCCGTATGTAGTGCTTGAGTGTCGCAGCGGACGTATCGTTACCCTCATCCTTGACGACATAGGCCCAGATGCATTGATCCTGCACTTCGTCCCGGCGCGCTAGAACAACGACCTGCCGGACCGACGGATGTGCAACAAGCGCTTGCTCGATTTCACTTAGTTCGATGCGATTGCCACGCACCTTAACTTGATGATCTCTCCTACCGACAAATTCGATGTTTCCGTCCGGAAGGTAGCGCGCTAGATCCCCGGTGCGATAGAGCCGATCACCGTTGCCACTAAACGGGTTCGGCAGAAAACTGGCAGCGGTGAGCGCGGGTTTCCTAAGGTAACCACGCGCCAAACCGATCCCCCCCAGATAAAGCTCCCCGATAATACCGACCGGGAGTAGGCTCATCGATTGATCGAGAATGTACGTGCACGTGTTGTCAATTGGCCTTCCGATGGGAACGGAGGTTCCGCCGCCTAAAGGAGTGCACTCCCAAGCCGTTACATCAATGCTCGCCTCTGTCGGGCCATAGAGGTTATGTAAGCGAACCGAAGAGCCGAACGCGGCTTGAAAATGCGCCATCGTCTCTGCTGCGAGCACATCTCCGCTGCAGAACACGTGCCTAAGCGCCGGAAATGCATGGACGCCATTCGACTTGAGGAACTCACGCAGCATTGGAGGCACAAAATGCAGGGCCGTGACACCATACTGTTCAATCGTCTGCGCGAGATACTGGGGATCGCGGTGCCCACCTGGCTTCGCAATCACCATCCGGGCGCCGCACATTAACGGCAGTAGCAGCTCCCACACCGAGACATCGAACCCAAACGGCGTCTTTTGCAGAAAGCAATCCTCGGGCCCCAGCGAATATTGTCTTCGCATCCAGTCCAGCCGGTTGAAGAGTCCTGCATGTTCTACGAGCACGCCTTTGGGCTGTCCCGTGGAGCCTGACGTGTAGATAAGATAAGCACCCTGCTTCGGATCAATCGCCTGCGACGGCGTCGAGCATTCCTCTCCCGCCCACCAATGATCCACCACCCGGATCTGCTCTGGCGCAATTTCCCCTACAGCCTCGCGCAGCGTTCGCGTCGTTAGCACAATTCGCGCGCCAGCATCCTCCACCATGTACTTGAGGCGGTCAGTCGGCAGGCTCGGATCCAGTGGCAGATAGGCGGCACCGGCCTTAAGAACCGCAACGATGCTAATCACCATTTCGACGGATCGTTCGAAACACACCCCAACGATCTCCTGGGGTGCTACGCCTTCTCGTTTTAGCGCCTCCACAATCGCGTCACTCCGGCGGCGCAGCTCAAAATAGGTGACCGCCTCGCCATCGGTCTGCAGCGCGACGTTCTGCGGAGAGGTCTCCGACCAAACATCGATATCGGCCGTCACTGGGCGATACGATTCAGAAGAACGCTGAGTATCGTTCCAGGCGCGAATTTGCGCTTGCTGAGAGGAGCTGACGATGTCGTAAGATCCAATAGGTGCCTTAGGACTCTCTAGTAACGAAGCGACAATGCGGGTGAGACACTGAAGTGTCTCCATTTGCTGGCTTTCGCTAAAATAATCCACACGACAATCAAGATTTAGCGTGAACTGCCCGATACTCCGATGCGCAATTATTTGGATTACCAGCGGCTGAACTGAATGACCGGGATGAACGGTCTCGAGTTGCGCCGGTTTGCCGCAAAACGAGACAGGCTCGTACGAGATGTAGTTCAGCTCACAATCGTATAGGCGACTGTCAGGCGTGCGGGGGATTGGAGATGGCACGTGAGCATAGGTTTCTTCGAGAGCTAGGCGCACGCGTTGCAGTACTGCCTCTGCATTATCATCTGGCGTCAAAGAGAATCGAACTGGATAGACGTCCGCAAAAGGACCGATTACCTCACGCATCCCGCGCGCTGTTCGGTTGTGCAAGGGCACTCCGACGGATACTCTCTCGCATCCTCCAGCTTTGCTTAGATAAATGCCCAACGCACTCAAAGCGGCGTCAAGAATGGAGAATCGAACACGACACTCAGTCGAACGATCGTCGATCCAACGCCGCGCGAGTTGCACTACGTCATGAGGAAGGTCTTGGCTGACACGCCGAACAGCAGCAGCTCGAGAGAAAGTCGGAGATTCGCCGCCGAAGAAGTTGAACGCCGTATATTCGTCCCGACCCACTCGCTCCCAATATGCCATGTTGCGACGTTCTGAATCGGATTTGGTCAAACCGGCGAGATCATCATAACGTGGGCGAGGACGCACAACGATCTGCTCTACACCTCCAGCTGCCTGGCCATACGCATCCGCCATGTCCGCGATCAATAGCTGCAATGACCATCCATCCGCCACGAGGTGGTGCACGTTGAGAAACCACACGTAGTGCGCATCACTGAGCTTAAGCAGCGCAGTGTCGAACAAACGTACCGTTGGCTCTGGCGGCCCGCTTTTGCGGGCCTGCAACCACGCTTGGAATTCGCGAGTTGCATCGGCAGCGGTAGAAAAATCTATGAAATCGATTTCGGGCGCCAACGTGTCTGAGCACTCCAGTCGCGTTGCGCCGTGCTTCTCTTGCACGTGACTACGTAGCGCTTCCCGCGACTGCGCAAGCGTCCGGAGACAGATCCGAAACATCCCCACGTCTATCGGGACGAATATATTGCAAATCGTCGGAAGCCACCACAAGGGCACATCGGGATTGATCTTGCTGGCAAGCCATATGTCAGATTGAGCGCGGGTGATATTACCATTCACCGACGCGGTGCGTTGCCCGGAATCGCCAGCTGGTACAGTGGATTGTCTCCGCAAGCGTCGAACAAGGTTGTTCCTTTCCCGCACTGAAAGGGTCTCGATCGACATAGTGAATTCTCCCCAGCTATACGTACGCAACCCAGCACTTGCCAATGGTGACATCGTATCGTCGACCGACACGATGTCACCATCCAGCCCTCAAACAGCAGCCTGCTCGATACCGGCTAGCTCGCCACGTAACAGCCGATCGCTCGGCGAAATTACGTCCATCAGCTCCGCCTCCGGATTTGACATGATACGTCGAAGTCCGTCGACATAGTCGGTCATCATCGCCTCAGCTGTGGTACCAAAAAACAACTCGGCGCTGTACTCCAAGCGACAATCGATCTCACTAGCGCCGCTTACCAGATGCAGAGTTAGCTCGTACGGCGATACACCGCGCTGGAAATCGAGAAGCTCGATCTCCAGGTCCGGCAACTCCAATAGGCGATGACGTTTCAGATAGTTAAACACAACTTGGAAGACCGGCTGCCTGTCTGGAAGCCTCTGTTCTGTCACCGCCTCGACAACGCTGTCGAAGGGTAGCTCCGCGTGCGCCTGCGCCGCCAAGACTTTTCGCTTCACCTGATGGAGAAGCTCGCCACACGTCAGCGTCTCCCCCAGCGCGATGCGAATTGACAGCGGATTAATAAAATAGCCGACGATATTATCGAGCTCGTCGCTGCCTCGCACGCTGTACGGCACGCCGGTGACGATATCCGCCTGCCCGCTGTGCCGATACAACAGTACAACGAAAGCTGCCAGCAGTACCATAGCCTCCGTCAATCCTTCATTTTGGGCAAACATCCTAATCAAGGCCGTCGTCGAGCCATCAATGAAACTCCTAACATGCGCGCCTGCATGATTCAGGCGATCAGGTTGCTTTCGGTCGGCAAAGAGATCGATGTACTCCCAACCCTTGAGCTCTCTCAGCCAGTACGCGCGCTGTTTCGCTAGCCGCTGCTGCGCAGTCTCGCTGCGCTGCGCCGCAGCGAAGTCTGCATACTGAAAACGCAAGGTCGGCAGGCTCGGTGAGCGCTTGTCGCGCAAAGCACTATAGACTACGGCCAACTCGCGCAGAAAAATGTCCATCGATACGGCATCTGTTATGATGTGATTCATCGATAAGATTAAGACGTGCTCGGTTGCTGCAGCCCTTAGAAGCACGGCTCGTAGTAGAGGCGCCTGCCGTAGATCGAAGGAGAAATTCACCTGCTCCAACCACGTCTTTTCGACCTCTGACGCCTGCTCTAGTTTGCTTAGCTGCGACAGGTCGCGCGATATCATCGACCAAGCGACACGCGTCACAAGATTTGCAACGGGCGCCTTGTCGGCTCGAACAAACGATGTGCGAAACGCCTCATGTCGGTCGATCAGAAGGCGGAAACTCTCTTGTAGGGCATCGACATTCAGCGCCCCTCGAATTCGCAGCCCTCCAGCAGTGTTTAGGATGGCTGCTTGATGTGGGGACTGATTGATGCGCCACAACCTTTCTTGCGCCAACGACAGCGGAATATTCCCGTTCCTTGGTATCGATCTAAGTTCTAAACCGCGGCTTGCTTCTTGATCCGCCTGTTGACGCTCCAAAGCAGTGGACAGTCCGAGAACTGTCGGATGTTCGAAGAGTTCACTAAGGGGAAGCTGTACACGGAGACGCTCCCTAAGAGCGTTAACGACCTTTACGGCAAGCAGCGAGTGCCCCCCGAGAGAGAAGAACGTCGCGTTCACATCAACCTGAGGGACCTTTAGAACTTCGCAGAAGACGTCGTGCACTGTTCGCTGCAATGCAGATTGGGGACGGGCTTCCGTCGATGCAATATCATTTCGCCACGACGAAAGCCGACCCATAGACCGGCTCAATGCTTGGCGATCCAACTTCCCTCCCAGCGTCGCGGGTAGCCGAGACGTATAACCCAGCAGGGATGGCTGCATATAGCTTGGAAGAGATCGCTCCAAGTATTCAGCGAACTCGGCAGTATTAAGATCCTCAGGACTGCACGCGATGAAAATTCCCAGCTCGCTTCTTTCGTGGTCGTAGCACGCCGCGCAAGGCCGATCGCGCAAATAGGTGGCGGCCACCCGCTCGATTTCTTCGAGTTCGACTCGATAACCCCTGACTTTAATCTGATTATCGACACGGCCAATGAACTCGAGCTCACCATTCGTTCGACGCCGGACTCGATCTCCAGTTCGGTATACAAATCCTCGAACCGCATGACGAATAAAAGCAGCCGATGTAGCTTCTTCGTCCTCAAGATATCCGCTACACACTCCAACGCCGCCAATGTGCAATTCACCCACAACGTTGTCTGGCACGCGGCGACCGTCCTCGTCGCAGACCACCCCGTCCATGTTGGGGAGCGGCAGACCGATAGGCACAGAAGCAGCGGAGTATGCACGGCTTGGATCGAATTCATGGATGAAGGGCCCGCAGGTCGTTTCTGACGGACCGTAAGAATTGATAATTCGTAGTCCTGCTGAGAGTTCGTGCACTCGTTGGGCTAACGACGTTGTAAGCTGCTCGCCCGCGAGCATGAGGCAGGACGTCGGCAGAACGTCCGCTGAAACCTCAGCCTCCAGTAGCATCGCCAGGTGCGACGGTACTACCTTGAAAAACTCAGGCTGCGTGTGCCGCATGTATGCCGCCATAGCATTCGGATCGAGTGCGGTGTGAGCGGGTACAATGTTAAGGCAGCGGCCGGTCGTTAATGCACCAAATGTGCAAGTATGCCCCAAGTCCGCGGCCAAAGTTGACGCCAGAGCCATCGAAGCTCCATCCGGCAACCCGAGCCGCGGCATCACGCCATCGACGTAGTTTAGAAGCTGCGCATGACTAATTGCGACGCCCTTTGGGTTTCCTGTGGAGCCAGACGTGAATACGACATAAGCTGTTGCGTCAGCGGTCAGGCGGGGCAGATGCACCTTGTCATTGGCTGTCGTTGCGCCACGTTCCACATCCTCAAGTGCAACCGTGCGAACCGGGACATCGACCAAGCTGGAGATTATGCGACTGTCCCCGACGAGTAAGGCGGCACGCGATCTCTTCAATTGATCCAAAACTCTGACGGGTGGGCATTTGGCATCGAGCGGCAGATAGGCACATCCGAGCTTCATTGCAGCGAGTATAGTAGCGACGAATTCGACTGGGTTCTCCATACAAATCGCGACAATGTCGCCGTCCGTCACGGCTAAGCGCGCCAATGCACCGGCAATAGCATCCACGCGCCGGTTCAATTGAGAATATTTCCAACGGGTGGCACCGGTCAAAACCGCTATACGTTCAGGGTACTTGCGTGCGCACGACTCGAACCGGCTATAGACGTTATCAACGACCGTCTCGGTATCAGTCGCCGGGTCGGCACTGGCCGGGCTTTTGACCGAGACAAGTGGAATCTGGGCCACGGGCGCATCATCCGATGTATGAGGCCAGTGGTTTATGAGAGCAAGCCAGGCCTCGACGAACTGCTCGAGGCTCTCGCGGCGCAAAATATCCTTATTCGATATGAACGATCCGCGTAACGCCTTACCGTCCTCATATATGTCTAGTTTGAGGTCGAACTTCGCATTCACCACCTCCAGATCGAATGGCTCGACCTCTAGACCGGGCAGGGACAACGTCTCCTGCGGCACATGCAATATGAACATCGCTTGCCAAAGCGGATCAATACCGGCGTCGCGATTACCGGCACACACTTCAACGACCTTTTCAAAAGGCACTTCCTGATTTGCAAACGCATCGACGCAGACTTGCTTCATTCGCGAGAGCATCTGCCCAAGCGTAGGCGCGCCAGCGAAGTCCGCGCGCAATGTCAAAGCGTTAACAAAGCAGCCAACTACGTCCATGAATTCTGGACGATCCCTTCCGGCGACGATGGTTCCAATGCCGAAGTCTTCTTGACCAGAGAACCTTGCTAGCAGCGTTGCATAGACTGTGATCAAGCTGACGAATAGAGACACTCCGTGCCTGGCGGAGGCTTTACGCAAAAGCGCAGTCGTCTCCTCATCAATCGCAAAGTCGATTTTGTCCCCGTTGTAGCTACGAGTTCGCGGACGCGGCGAATCCAGCGGCAGCTTGAGGATCGGCATTCCTCTCAGCGTCCGCTCCCAATGGGAAAGCGACTCTTGATGGGCATTTTCCCCAAAATACTTCCGTTGCCAGGTCGCGTAGTCGCAATACTGTAACGGCAGGACAGTGAGTGTTGGTTGCTCATTTCGAGCATACTTGGTGTAAACGTGAACCAAGTCTTTCACTAGTATTCCAACTGACCACCCGTCCGCGATGATATGATGGATCACCGCCAATAGAATATGCTCATTCGATTGCACCTTTATAAGGTGAACCTTTATTGGCGGGCTCTTTGTTAAGTCGAACTTTTGTCGGACGGCAGACCTTACGAACTCACGAAGATGCAAGGAGCGCTGCGTTGCTTCGACATGCGAAAGATCGGTAATACTGAGGTCCACTCGCGCGGCCAATAGAATTTTCTGATAGACATCATCGCCATCGACTACGAACAGAGTACGAAACGCTTCATGTCGTTGAAACACGTAGCTGAGCGAGTCACGAAGCAGTGTAGGATCGATGTGGCCTTTGAGTCTTACGCCTCCCGCCTCGTTGTAAGCGACGATATCCGGCGCTTTGTGTTGCATGTACCAGATCCGCTCCTGCCCAAATGAAAGCGGCATCAGCGATTCACGTGAGACCAACTGAAGATCTCCGCCGCGGGAGCTCATGCTACCGGCCTTCGTTGCGACAGCGCGGGTCCTGATGAGCGCAACGATGTGGTCGATAGTTGGGTTACGATAAACCTCGCCTGTCGAAATTCGAAAACCAAAGCGAGCCTGAAGTGCTGTAAGCGCTCGAACCAAGTCTATTGAGTTTGCTCCAACCTCTAGAAGATTATCGCGCGCTGCAAGATTAGCTACGCCGATTGCCTGGGAGACGAGGTGAGTAACCTCTTGTGAGAACGAATCGATCGAAGGCAGCCCGCTCACAGATCGAGCGTCTCTCTCCATATCGATCACGGGCAACGCTCGACGGTCCACTTTTCCGTTTGCAGTAAGTGGCACGCTCTCAATCCATATCAATACGTCCGGCACCATGTACGCCGGCAGTAGCGCCCTGAGCCCTTCCAGTATCTTCGCTTTATCGGTCATTTTTGACGGAGTAGTAAGGTAACCGGCTAGCGCCGTCTTACCATTGTACTCCGCCAAGTTTACGACGGCCGCCGCAGCACCTGAGACGCTTACGATGGCTGCTTCGATCTCTCCGAGCTCCACGCGGTATCCGCGGATCTTCACCTGGTTGTCTTGACGACCGAGAAACTCGATGCTCCCGTCCGGCATGAATCTCCCAAGGTCACCGGTTGCGTAGAGACGAGCTCCAGTGCTTGGGTGTTCAGTAAAACTGGCTGCGGTGCGCTGTGGATCCTTCCAATACCCGTCCGCCAGCCCGACTCCGCCGATGTAGATGTTTCCTTGCTGTCCAATAAGGCCGGGCTGAAGAGCTTCATCAAGCACGAAGATACTTTGGTTCGCTAATGCCTTGCCGTATGGGATGCTCGCCCATCTTGGATCTACTTCTTCGATTTCGTGAAAATTAGACCAAATTGACGCTTCTGTGGCTCCGCCCAGGCCGATAACTCTCGTTCGTTGGCCGTACTGGCGCCGGATACGTTCCGCAAGATTGAGCGGGATCCAGTCGCCACTGATGAGCGCCAACCGAAGTGTATGAAAGTCGCCTCTGCCAACGCCTGTGCGCTCGCTAAAGTCGACCATCAAATGCATCAGGGCTGGTACGGAGTTCCATACGGTTACGCTGTGCGTTTTCATCATGGACATCCAATGCCCTGGGTCCATGAGCCCTTGAGCGTCTGGCAGCACGAGCTTGGCTCCCGCCGACAGAGCACCAAAGATGTCGTACACTGATAGGTCGAACGTCAGTGATGACAATCCAAATAGAGCGTCGTCGCAGTTCACTCCGAACCGTCGATTGATGTCGTCTATAGTGTTAAGCGCCGCACCATGGGTAATCGCTACGCCTTTTGGCTCCCCCGTTGAGCCCGATGTGAAGATGACATAGGCCAAATTCGTTGAACCGTTCAGCGTTTCGTGCGCATGAACCAGAGTACCGGCCTCGGACAGGTTTAGTAACTCTTCCGTCACCGCGAGAGTGGGGATCATAACATCACCGATCCCCATATCAGTTGCGGTCTTCAGCACACAGCTCGCGCCGGAGATCTCTAGCATTTTACGTGCGCGTTTCACGGGAGCAGCGGCGTCTATCGGAACGTATGCGGCGCCCGCTCGCAGTACCGCGAGTGCTGCAACAACCTGCTCCCATCCCTTCTCCATCGCTATTGCAACGAGACCTCCAGAACCGATCCCGATTGCCTGTAGCCTGCGACTCAAGATGCGCGAGGCGTACTCAAGCACGCCGTAGGAAATGGTATGGCTGGAGGTGACAACCGCTTCCCGATCGGGCCTAGAGGCTGCCCACTGTAGGAAACGCGAGTGCAAACACTCTTTTGGCGGCGACGAAGGCAAACAAGTGCCCCTTAGCAAATTATCGCGCTGTCTTATGCATGAGAGGGCCTCAAACGGCTTGGCCTTGGACCACGATCCTTCGTCCGCGGCGAGTGATCGAACATACTCGAGATATGCGCTAAAGATCGTCTCAATCATCCCGATTGGGAACAACTCCTCGACGAAGTCCCAATTAAAGCCAATCCGCTTCTCGTCCCAAAATACCTGGTGATCGAGCCACACTTGGGGCGTCTGGGTGATCATATATTCGATGGCACCGAATTCACCCAAAATGCCCTGCGCATTTGTGGTCATCGGTAATGTGCTCGTAAACACCACGGGCAACGGAGCCGATGTTTTATTCGCACGCTTCGCAGCTATCTCTCTCAGCACA
Source organism: Bradyrhizobium sp. USDA 4538 (assembly GCF_024171045.1). Taxonomy (NCBI): domain Bacteria; kingdom Pseudomonadati; phylum Pseudomonadota; class Alphaproteobacteria; order Hyphomicrobiales; family Nitrobacteraceae; genus Bradyrhizobium; species Bradyrhizobium sp. USDA 4538. The sequence continues at coordinate 550,386 of NZ_JALJZE010000002.1, read as the reverse complement.
CGCGTGCCAACAATTGAGTTGTCCAGGTCACTCCACAGTTGCGCCTGAACTTCGGATGCATGGTCGCTAAAAGTGCGGTCACCTCTCGGAGCAATCTGCGTTGGCGTCAACGTGGTGAAGTCACCTACGAGCTTATCGACGTCCGGGTGAAGCGGAAGACGATTGAAGGTGGTCAAGTTCAGGCAGAACGACTCACTTTTACACCAAAGCTGAAGGACTTCTGCAAAAGCCGTTAGAAAGCCGGCCGACAGCGTAAGGTTCCGGCGACCGCACCATTCCTGCCAGTTCTCGGTCTCCTTCTCCGTCAACGACTCGGTCAGTCGAGTGAACTTCGGAGCGCCAATATTTTGCGGATCTTTGGCGAGCGGCAATTGTGGAGCGGTTGGTAAATTCGGAAGACGATTGCTCCAGTATTCCCAGGCCTTTGCATACTGCTGGCCGCGTCGGAAAGCGTCAAGCGTCGACAGGTAGTCCTTGAAGGACAAACCAATAGTCGGCAATTTCGCTTCGGGCGTGGCATAGAGCGTCACAAGCTCCCGCGCAAAAATTAGCAGACTGGCTGCATCTGCGATGATCACGTCAAAGCCAAAATGCAGAATACCGCGCGATGCGCTGCAAATACTCAAGCGAACATCAAAAAGGGGCCATTTCCCCGTATCAAAGACATGATGTGACATTTCCCTTCGCACCGCGCCGAGTGCGCTCTCAACTTGCGAAGGTGACATCCACCGAAGATCTCTTTCGGACACTCGGAACGGGGGAACGTCACGGAGCACCTGCTGTTGGCCTGTCTCAAGAACGACAGCACGCAACATGTCGTGCCGTTCTACTATTTGAGCAATGGCGCGCGATAGGCGCCCTACGTCTAGTTGCCCGACAGCTAACTCCAGGTACACATGGGCACTCGTATTGCCCAGTTCGAACGCACTATCCCGACCGATCCAATAGATTTGTTGAATTTCGTTGAGCGCAAACGGTTCAAAGCGCTTTCCTGGCTCATGGATTATGCTCGGCCAAGCTTGACCTGTTTCCGCGGCACTTTCCCGATCGGTGGATCGAGTACACTCGGTCAAATGTGCGGCCAGAGAGGTTATAGTCGGCGTCGCGAAAAGCTGCCTCAGCGGCACCTTTACACCAAACTGCTTGCTCACCTCGGCGACGAGCCTGCTCGCTAGGAGCGAATTGCCCCCTCGTTCGAAAAAATTGTCCTCAGCCGCGAGGTCCGTCGCCCCTAAAATGCTCTCCCAAGTGTCGCGCAGGGTTCGTAAGATAGCGGCATCGGGACCAATGCCCGTTTGCATCTCGTCCTGGCTCTGAGCAGCTTCGCTGCGTACGATCTCAATTGCAGGCGCGCTAGCCGCATCCAGGAGAACCGTATCCGTACCATACACATGCTGTGCGATGGTCTGTTTGGATTTGTTTAACCCGACGAATAGCGTCGGCGCGGAGCCGCAAAGAGCTTCTTCGAGCGAAACCAGCGCCTCAGCAGCGCCTAGGACATCAAATCCCTTACCTTCAATCAGTGACAGTTGATCTGCAGTGAACCCCTTCGCCGATCCGATGCCGTGCCATGGCGTCCATGCCAAACACCGAACATCAAGGCTCCCATGTTGCGACCGCTTTCGGGCATATTCTGCCTGGAACCCGCAAACCGCAGAGTAGACCGCTGCATCAAGGCCTCCAAAGTAACTGTTAACTGAGGAGAAAAGCACCAATAGCGCCTGCGGATTCTTCGAGCGCAAGAATTGCGCAATGGTCACAGTTCCCAGCACCTTCGAAGCATACGCTCCTTGAGCCGCGTCCCATGATTCCTCCTGAAATGACTTTTGCTCGAATACGCTAGCAAGGTGAAACGCACCGTCTAACGAGGCAATTCCTGCCTGCTTTGCACTTTCTAAGGCGCTTTCCAGCGACGCGCGGTTACCGACATCGGCCGCGGCGTAACAAGCGCGAACGCCGATGCGCTTTAGCCACTCCAGTTCCGTGGTGATGGCCGCGTTCAAAGGCCGCCGCCCCACAAAAACAACGTTGATGCGATAAGATTGTGCGAGATGCCGAGCAAGGACTCGCGCAATACCTGAGCATCCGCCCGTTATTAGATAGTTTCCTCCGGTTCGAAGAGGCGTTGTCGCACTCTCCATGTCGAGGTCAACTGGCTTCAAGAGCGGGACGAGCCGCTGCCGCCCACGGTAGACGACGAGCTCGTCCTTGCTAAGTGCATAAGCCTCTGCGATGCTCAACTTTGCAGCATCATCGACTGTCGTCCCGCGAACCTCGACCGATCTGACTTGCAACCAGCCGAGTTCAGCCGTGAGGGTCCGAAGGAAACCTGACATCCACTCGGTATGCGACTCAAATTGAGTGCCCCTATCGTCAGTTGGAACGTGGGAGCAAATTATCAAAGTCGCAATGCTTTGAAAAAGCTCACGGCCCGACCGACTGGAAAGCGCTTGAAACAATGATAGGAGAGTCGAGAACACTTCTGCAAAATTCGCAGATAGGTTCGCTTCATGCTCCTTGCTACAAAATGCCTGCGTCGGCGCCACGAAATAGACTGTTGAATACTTGCGTCCGGTCGCACTTAATTCGACCAACTGCGATTCGAAGTCGTGAATTGACAGCGATTTTGGCCGATCCGGAATCTCGACAAACGATACATCCGCGTTTGTATATCTTAAGCTCTCGATAAGCTGGTGACAGAGCAGCCCCTGAGGTCCAACAACAAGGGCGTTAACGGATTGCATTTCAAAGGGCAATGACGTGCGCTGCTTGGGTACAAGTACAGGTGCATAGACATCGCGCGCCGACGCAGCCGCTTTCTCCGCGCTCTGTAATTCTTCTTGCGCATTTGCAAACGTGCTCACGTCTAGCGAACTGCGCAGCCTCTCTCGCTGAACCTTGCCACTGGTCGTCTTCGGAAAGTCTTGTTCTCTAAGCGCTACAACACGACAAGCATTCAGATGATACCGTTTCGCAAGGAGTCGCTGGACGTCCGCCCGCCCCCTTCTTTCGTCCTCCTCGCGCGGCCCTTCCGGCACGAAGAATACAGCCACCCCCTCTGTACCGCGAACCGAATCCGTTGCGGCCGTGCAACAGACAAAGCCAGCCTTCACCGACTCCAGTTTACCGACCGCTTCCTCCATCTCATAACAATGATAGTGCACGCCGCGTATGATGATGATTTCTTTCTGTCTTCCCGTGATCACCAACTCACCGCGCCCCACGTAACCGAGGTCACCGGTGCGAAACCAACCATCAGGGGTGAAAGCCGACCGGTCGACCGCTCCGTTACTCCAATAGCCTGGAACAACGACCTCCCCTGACACCTGAACCTGCCCAACCGACCATTCAGGCACAATTTCATCTGCGTCGTTTGCGATTCTCACACTGACCCCCGGAATTGGGGATCCAACCGGTACGAAGGTGGCCGTACTCTCGGAGCGACTAACGAGCTCAAGGTGCGATCGCGAACTACGCTCGTTCACGAAATGCACATTCTCGCAATCGCTTCCATAGGTGATGGCTGTGCTTAGCTCTGCCATCCCATATGCTGGCCGGATTGCCGCCGCTGTAACCCCGAAACGGCCAGCAGACGCAATGAAATCTTCGATAGTCGAGTGTGTTGCCTGCTCCCCGGCATTCACAAAATGCCGCACGGACCTAAGATCCCAAGTCCGATCCAGGCTATTCTTCAAGTGCTCTGCTAATAATCGGTATCCGAAATTTGGTGACCAAGTATGCGTCACCTTAAATCGCTCAATATAATCGCACCAAGCCAGAGGCTCTGCGGTGATTCTGGCCGTATCGACGTGTATCTGTACACAACCGTTGTAGAGGTCCTTCAGGTGACACATCAATAGTGGCGCCACATGATCCAGTGGCAGCCAATTTAGCGTAACATCGTCAGGTCCATATTTATTGAACACCGTTGTTGATTGGATGTGGCAGATGATATTCTGGTGTGTTTCGATAACGCATTTTGGTGTTCCAGTGCTACCCGAAGTCAATTGTACGAATGCGACATCTGTGGGCGCCAGTTGTGGAAGGCTTGGATCATCCAGATCTGCCCTTACTTCTGCGTTATGCATCCGGTTCTGAAGTTTGTTTTCACCGAGTAAGGTCGCGAGCTTCGGAGCTAAGCTGGTCGATGCGACGACAGCGGCGCCGGGAAATAAGCGGCAAACGCTCATTAACTTTTCGCTACCACGACTATTGCCGCTGTAGGTCGCCGATACATCAACCACAATCGGGCGAATTCCGCTTAGTATGCATCCCCACCAATTGATAAAGAATACGCGCTGATCCTCGATCTGAAATATAGCGACATCGCCTTTGTTAAGGCCCAATGATTGCAATAAAGCTGCCTTCCCTTTTGCCTCCGAATACAGTTGCGAATAACTAAGGAAGCTTGCATCACCGTCAGCATCAATGAGCCAAAGCCCTCGATGATCTGGAAGCTTCGACGCAACCCGCAGAGCCTCCACCAAAGTCGTTGGCATTCTACGATCAAGCTCGAACGGCTCCCCGGTCAGCAAGGATGGTTTGCGCGCTGTTTTAGCCTCAGTAGGTCTGTCGACGGCGAGCGAGGGTATCGTTTCAGATGCTGGCGCTAATGGTGCCCTGTCTGCCTCCAAGAGACAAAGCTCATCGAGCTTACCGGTGGAATCGTGGACAAACCGCTCAACAAAGCAGACTGAAACAGAATGCTGCCTGAAGAGAAGGCGAGCGAGTGCGCGTTGGAAGCGTTTAGTATCGATGCGATCATCGGCCGGCACGACGAAAAGAACGGGATCGTGGTTTGGTCTGCTTTTCACCACGGCCGCATCACGCACCTCCGGCATGGAGAGAGCGCCCCGTAGTAAGGACGAAGCTGTTAAGCCATCGGCGAACGTTTGATTCGCAAGGTCCTCTTTCAACACTGCTACCGAACCGTCTTTCAAGCGCTTACCTCGCATTGAAAGGCTAATCGGCGGCGATCCAGGATTAAAGGCGTGCAATTCTCCGACAGCGCCTACCCATGCTTCGGCGCCATTTCGGCGTAGCACCTGATATGGCTGGTTGCCTCTTGGAATACGAACGTACTTCTCATCTGGAGCCTCCTCCCAGCGACTGAACTGCGTCTGTCCGTCGCCGTTGACACCAGCGAATGCGATACACGCCTTTCGCAAGTGTGTGAAAGCTTCACGCGGCGCTACGGCCAACGCTCTCCAATTGGAAAGCACTTGAGCCACGCCAGGCATGAGCGAAGCGGCTTTCAATAGATCTCGGAGCGTCGGAACGCACAGAATTCGCTCCTCTACATTTGCGCCCAATGATGCGGCGCGAGCCCCATCAATATCGTCGACAACCGTCAAAGTGCCTCCGTTCCGGATGGTTGCCAAAAGACACTTTATCAAGAACGGATCATCCAGTGTGCCGACGAAGAGAATCTCGGATCCGCGATGCAGCTGCAAGATTTCGGCAAGCTGGTCACTTAGCTGGCACACAGTGTCCGACGTATATCCATTCACCCAGGACCGCAGAACGCAGTTACGCGCCTCGCCTTCCGCGAGATTGGTAATGCGAACCTCTATGTTAGCGTAAAAGCAGGCGACAATTTCGAGGAGAGTTTCGATCTCGGCGCATGCGCCAACACTTATCGCACGCACATCGTGGTTCACCTCGTTGAGGTGAGCGGTTCGTTGACGAGCGTCACGCCGGAGATCGGCATACGATATCTGACGCTTCGAGCCAGACGACACCAAACGTAATGCGATGGCTTCCGGCACCTGTTGCGCACAACAATCGAGCCAGCCTTTAAGATCGCCGCGACCACTTTGTTCTGTAGCAGCCGCAGGTCGGAGAACATCTACCAATTTGTTCATCTCACAAATCTCCGTACCATTCTTTCTTGCGTTAGCGTCGATCGTCGACCGCCCATAACTCGGCGTTATCACGCGAATCGTCCCTTACCTTGGCGTCATAGAGGCCATTGACAGAAAGACCGAAGAGCATCCTCGCGGCTTCTGCCGAAATCTGTCCCACTTTCTAGTCTTGAGAGCTCATTCCTCTGCACGACGTCCCACACCTGACTTGCCGGCTCACGAACTTTGACTCGAGCAACACGCAGATGTCGCGCGCGCTCATTGACGATTTCTGAGACACACGCTCGCAAGAGCCGCACCTTTTGCCTGATCCGCCTTCTGATCGGACAAAGCTCTGTTGCTTGGATAGAACGCAAAGCTCGCCAAACCGGGCATGCTCGACAAGCCAACATTGGCGAGCCTGACCCTCCCCATCGCGTAAGACAATATTGCACGCAAGATCTCGCGCGCTTCGGGGATCGACGCCGATGCAAGCGATCGAACTCCCAGTTGGCGCCAATAGAAGGAAAGACCAACCGATCTGATGTTACCCATGCGGACGATGCAGCGAACCCAGTCTAGATCGATCCCTTGCTGCAAGTCGTATCGCCGCCCGAAGGTCTCCCTGCAGAGGGCTCGCATCTCTCCATCATCAGCGCAAAAGGTCTCACAACCACCGAGCAGCCTGTATCGCGGCATCGCCTGCACCTTACAGGTCTAGCATCATGACAAGGAGCCGCGAGCGGCCCGCCCTGCCAGCTCGTGGAAGCACTGGACCATGCTGGCTGCCGTCTCCTGGGCGAACAATCTCTTGTCGAACTCGATGTAGCCGGACGTCCCTTCCTCACTCAAGGTAACCGACGCAGTGATATCTACAACGCTATGCTTTGGAGTATAGTGCACCGGACTGACGTCTAGTCCGCGCAGTCGAAGATTGTCGTTGAGGACGATTTGAGGCGCGAACAAAACTTGGTACAGAGGATTCCGGTCTGCATTACGCGTAACCGCCACAGCGGATACAATCTTCTCAAATGGTGCGTGCGAGTGCTCCATGCCATTGACGACTTTGGCATGAAGTTGGCTCAGAAATGCCGTCAGGTCCACATCGTCAGGTATCCGCATTTTGATCGGCATTGTGTTCGCAAACAGACCAATTGTATTTCGAAAGCGTGAGTCATCCCGGTTTGCCACGGGCATCCCCACAACAATATCGCTACTGTCAGAAAACTCGTGCAGCATAAGCATGAATAGAGCGAGAAGAAGAGTGTATCCCGTAGTCCCGCGATCACGGGCCAGTTGCGAGAGAGCTGCGCAATCTAGACTCGATAGAGCCAAGGGAATGCGGTGCACGCCAACCGCGCGACTGTGGCCGAGGTGATAATCGGTCGGAACACAGAACTCTCCCGCGCCCGCAAGCTCATGCTTCCAATACTCTAGTCCTGCGGCGATTTTTTCGGCGGTACCATTATCAAGTTGCGCTGTAGCGAACTCGCGGTACTGAGCCTTTGCATTCGGCAATGTCAGCGGTTCACGAAATGCATGATGAGCATAAAGAGCCTCGAACTCGGCAAGCAATATTCCGTTCGACCATCCGTCAGCGATAATGTGGTGCATCTCAAGAGCGACATAGCGTTCTTCGGGATTACACCTATAGACATGAATTCTCATTAGAGGTGCACGACCCAGATCAAACGGTTTGCTGAGCTGCGCATCGATCAGATCCTCGATCGCCGCCTTGTCCATACTCGCGCACTCGATCTGGATGATTTCAAACGGGATCTCTGGTTCAATACACTGGTAGGGGATACCGTCATCGTTCCCGAAGGACGTCCGCAGCGCTTCATGTCGGGCCACAATCGCCCGAGCTGCAGACGTTAAGGCGGATACATCCAGCTGTCCTCTAACATGGAACACCGCCGACATGTTGTAGGCCGTCCCGGAAGGATCCATCTGGTTCAGAACCCACATGCGCTCCTGCGAAGACGACAATGGCAGGACAGTTCTCTCCGCTGGAGCGGCGTTGAGAGCTGCTTGATCCGGCTCTTGTGAGATCGTCCGATCGCCTTCTGTTGCGATTCGTTTTACGATATCGCGTAGTGAAGTACCCGCGCCCATCAGCAGCTTGAGCGGCAAGCTGCAGCCAAACGCGCCCATTATCCGCCGTCTAAGTTCCAAGATTTCGAGAGAATCCAGGCCAAGGCCAGCGAGTGTCTTATCGTAATCCAGATCGCCAATAGCCTGCCGTCCCTCAGACAACGTACCGAGCAGCCAGCGTTCGACGTCCCCTTCCCCAGGCAAGGTTAGTTGGGCCATTGCTCTCGGCGCTTCGAGAGATTTGTGCTCTGCGGCAACAACTCTTCTCAGAAGTCCTCTTGCTGTCGCATCTGGAAACAGCACCCCAAAATCGCGCCAGTTAACCGGGGTGACGGAGGCAACTGCAATCGGCGATCCCACCAAATCGCCAAACGCGCTAATCCCGGTCGACGGCGAAATTGCCCAGTCAAGCGGCAGTAGCCCCGATCCACCGCGGGCCTCCGCGGCCGCTCTCATTCCTATCCCTGTCCAATCACCCCACGCGATACTGAGTGAAGCAAGTCCAGCCTGGCGACGGTGTCGAGAAAGCGCGTCGAGAAATCCATTGGCGACCGAGTACGGAAGCAAATTCTTCCCAAGCGCCCCCAGCAGGCCCGCCCACGAAGAGAACAGAGTGAAAAAATCAAGCGTGGTATCAAGAAACAATCGATGGAGATTCAGGGCCCCGCGGATCTTCGGATCCATCACAGCCCTGGATCGCTCCAAGCTGATCTCCTCGAAGGGCCCGAAATCAGGAGCAACTCCCGCCGCATGCAACACACCTGCAACTCGCGGGACACCCTGGCGATACAACTCGTTGATCTTGGTCGACACCTCCGCGAAATCTGTCACGTCCACTCGCACCGCGTGCACGACCGCTCCGCTCGCCTCAAGCTTCAGCAGCTGGCGGATGCAATCTGCATGAGGGGTTTTTCGCTTTACTTCGTCGGGCCAGGCTTGCCTCGGCGGTAACTCGCGGCGATGGCACAGGATCAACGTCTTGGCACCCTGTTCGACGAGCCGAGCTGCGAAGAGCAATCCCAGCGCCCCGAGTCCGCCGGAAATGAGATAGCTGGCGCCTGGTCTTACAACGACATTTCTCTTGGGCTGCTCTCGCAGACGCCGCGACTGCTCGACTAACACCGGTGCGAATATTTGTTCTCCCCGGAGCGCGACCTGTCTCGGAGCGTTCGCAGTGGTTTCCCTCATTACCAGGGCAGCAAGCTTTGCTGCCACCCCCGGCATTGCAATATTTTGGCCGAAATCGATTACTCTCGTCTCAGGTGAGTTAGCTTCGTATTCGAGAACCCGACCAATACCGAGTGCGAGCGAGTTGTAGACATTAATCGATTGATCCACGTCAGGGATATTTACGGCGTTTTCCGTAGCGATATGTAACGTGTGCGCCTTTCGCTTATTAAATACGGAACAGACCTTAGCGATCAATATTGAACAGTCGTAGCAAAGATCTATTGCTAGCCGCGAAGCCGCCTCATCTATTCCGACCGCCGGTCCCACGCCCAACGGTATGAGGTTCAGCACGCGGATCGTTTCACGCTCGTGTCGATCGAAAACGAGGCCGAGGACCCAGTTGTAATGATCTTCTCGCGTGCGATCGATCACGAAGTCGTCGTTCGTCTGCCTGAATTCCGTTCCAAATTGAACGACGTAAACCGTACCGCCTCCCTCACGTAACTTTTGAGCCACCGCGTCAGCTAAGGGTCGATCGACCGCGAACAATATGGCCACGTCATCGCATCGCGCGTGCCGAACCTCCAATAACGGAGAGGCAACCGGAAGCCACTCGACATCAAAATAGATTCCAGCGCGCGGGCCCCCGCTTATGGATGGAGAGTCGTTTACCTTCGCGAGCGGACGTCCATCGACCGCTTCAACTAAGGCATGCGGCTCTTCGCCGGTATTAGTTGAGTCGCTTTCAAGCCGATTGTACGGGGTTTGGACCGCGATCCCGGGTTCACACGTTGCACCCCCGTCAAGGCGACCCTGCAGCAAAGAAATACGCAGCAGGCCTTCTTTGACCAGGTCACTGCTAGGACCAAAGTCCAGAAGACAGGCAATCTCGTCAACGCCAGCGGACTCCAGTCTTCGAACAAATGCCTGGCAACTATCTAGAGTGCCAATCAGGGAACGGCTTGCGTAAAACCGATCGAAAAGAATCTCCGCGAATTCGTCAACGCTTGCGTGGATAGTCTCGCGAGCATTTACACCACGCGCGATCCCGCGGCTTTCAGCAAGCCTCCCGAAAAGATCAATATTAGATTTGAGAAATTCACAATACGGGCCTTTCGCAGCGGAAATCGCTGCGGCTTCGCTTTCCGCAATATACGTATGCAACATAACAGTGACGGTGCCCCCCTTAGGGTCCAGTCCGGCACTGCGGCGCGCGTCCCGATAAAGCGCTATCCTTTCACCAAGTTGATCGATATCGACGTCAAGCATATGCGTAAGCAGATTGACTCCTGCCGCTCCAGCACGTTGGAACGTTGAGGGCGAGCGACCGACCGCAATCCACATTGGCGGCATCGATTGTACAGGCGGTGGGTACACGTTCACTTTGGTGGCACTGCCTAAGCCATTGATGACGGCGGCTGCACCCGTCGCCCAGATCTGCCGAACAGTTTCAAGCGATGTAAACAAGAGATCGGCACGTCCAGCAAACCGATCGCGCTTGAACGCAAAGTCGTCCGGATTCCATCCAGATGCGAACCCAAGGCCAACTCGTCCATTCGAAAGATTGTCTATCGCGGAGAACGTCTCGACCACGTGTGCCGGGTCGTGAAGAGGAAGCACGATCGACCCTGTCCTCAAAGAAACACGCTTGGTGATTGCAGCAAGCGAAGCTAGCACGACAGACGGATTGGAAAACAATCCACCAAGGCGCGAGAAGTGGCGCTCAGGAAGCCATACCGCGGCGAGCCCATTGTCGTCGGCATAGCGTGCACAATGGTGCACTAGCTCGTATCGGTCCACGGCGGTATCTGCATTGCCGCCAAAAAACATCAATCCAAATTTCACTGGTTTGTCCCTAGGCAATAGCTTTGAGCGACGACGACTTTCTCAGTGTTGCTACCGCGACCAGCAGTGGCACCAAGCCAGTCTGTTGAGCTTCTTCTGTCGCTTCCACTATGTTGACCTGCCACTCTCCATTGGTTCGGCAAACCACATGGGTAGAAAGTGTGATTTCGTCAGAGCAGCTGCTCTCGAGGACCCTTGGAAAATAGCTGAACTCGTTCAGAACGCTGTCGGCGAGCGACATCACTTGGCGAGCGGCTGCCACAGCTACGTTCCGCAATTCCATCTCGATTGCACTGCGTCCGAGAGTTCGATCGACGGTGACCGTAATCGAACTCGGGAGAGCGGGTACAGGAACGATCTGACCGAAGTCTTGACCGTTGACTTCGGTGGAACGTTCGGAGTCAAGTTCGCGCACACCGTCTGCATCATCGAATGACCGACCATGCCTCGAAATATATCGGCAGAATTCGACTACCGAGACATACTGGTAGGTATCGCCACTCGACAGAGATCTATCCGTCAACCCTTCAGAGTTGAGTCGTCGAATGAGATCGACTCGCATCGCAGCGTCCATGCCGAGTTCGTTGAACGTAATGAAGTCGTCATCGACATCAGACGGGGTTAGTCCGCATATCTCGGCGAGATGTCTTCTGACTACGGCAAGAATTGACACGACGTTGTCATTGGCTACTTCGGATTGTTCCGATTCTAGCGCTGGGCGTTGATCTTCGAGTGGCGCGCTGGAACTGACAGCTGAACTCGGCTTCGCGTCAGCTTGTGCGCCTACCTGATTGGCAAGATGAAGCGTGAGAGCCTTGATGCTGGGGTTCTCGAAGACTGAGGTGCTGGTGAGTTCAAGCGTCGATCCTAGATCATGCTTTAGTCGCTTGATCATCTCAACGCCCATCAGAGAATCTAGGCCAAACTCAAAAAAGTTCGTGTCGTCATCAAGCTGTTCCGGTTCGACAAACAGGATGTCTGCCAAATGCTTTCGGACTAGCGAAGCGATCGTTACAAAGCGTTCATTGGACATGGCGTGGTCACAATCCGAGTACTAGAGGTTTCGTTCGGCACCGAAAGGCAAGCCGATCTCAGTCCAGAATTTTTGCTTGGCCAGGGGATAGGTCGGCAGCACGACCAGATTGCGGACATAGTCTATGTCGAAGCCGAGCCAATCGACCTTGACACCCGCGAGGTAGAGGTTGGCGAGACTCCCGAGCAGCGTTTTCCAAGGGCTTTGCGTTCGACGCATCGAAAGGAGCCACTCATTCCTTCGCACCTCATCTTGCTGCGACCCGAGATTGGTGAGAATTGGTTGTGGCCCGATCTCGATGAAAGCGTTAGCCTCCTCTGAGAGCAGCAGGCGAATTGAATCAGAAAAGCGTACAGATGCTCTGACATGACGGGCCCAATACCGCGCATCCATAATGCCATCCGTGAACGAACCAGTGACATTCGACACCAACGGAATTTTCGGCTTGCGGAAGGAAATTCCCTCGGCCACCGCGCGGAATGGATCGATCATCGGATCCAGCAAGCGAGAATGAAAGGCATGCGAGACTTCAAGGAAGCTCGTGCCGACACCCTTTCTCTGCAGCGAGGCCTGATAAGCTACAAGTTCAGATTTGCGGCCCGAGACCACGATCTGCGCAGGACTGTTGATCGCTGCCACATCAATACCCCGGTCCATCTGACGAATCTCAGCCAACACCTGATCGACGGGGCCCTCCACGACCAGCATTCCGCCTTCGGCGCTCGTTGATTGCATGAGCCTGCCACGAGCCGCCACTAGCTTAAGGCCATCTGATAGTGACATGACCCCCGCAACAGTCGCCGCCACTAGCTCCCCCACGCTGTGGCCTAGAACGACATCTGGCGAAATGCCCCATCGTTCCCAAAGCTTCGCGAGACAGTATTCAAGAACGAATAGGCAAGGTTGAGAGTATTCTGTTTGATTTATTAAGGAATCTGATTCACCCTCAAACAAAACGCTTAGAACCGGGCGAGACATGTGCGGCTTCAAGAGCTCCGCACATTCATCGATCAGGTCCTTAAAGTATGGGCTACTTTGATAGAGCTCCTTTCCCATTCCCCGATACTGCGCACCTTGGCCAGTGAACAAGAAGACAATCCTCGGCCTTCGCGCTTCTTTCGAAGAATCCCTAAACTCAAAACGCTTCTGTTCCATCATCTTCAAGCCGTCCGCCGTCGTGGCGGCGGCAACGATTGTTCTTACCCGGCCGTGTTCACGTCTCGTATTCAACGTGTAACCGATATCAGCACAATCTTCCGTGCTGGATTCCGCCGCGAAGCGCTCGATGCGCCGCTGTAGTCGATCAAGAGAACGATCGGAAAATGCCCATAGATGGAGCGGTCGTTCCATGTGAAGCTGATGCTTCGCGCTTGAACTCTGACGCATCGGCGGAGTGTATCGCTCGACGAGAATGTGCACGTTGGTGCCGCTCAGGCCAAAGGAGCTCACCCCACCACACAACCGACCACCCCTCGGCTCCCAGCCACTCATAGTTTGAGGCAGGTTCAACTTAAGCGCCTGCCAGTCGACGAGTTTGTTTGGATTAGGGCAGTTGATATGCGCCGGAACCGCTCCGTTGACCAAACACATTACGAGCTTCTGAAAGCCGGCGACGCCAGCTGCCGCCTCAAGATGACCAATATTGTTCTTAACCGAACCAACCATCAAGGGAAGAGAACGACGACTAAAAGCTTCCCCGAGCGCGCGTATTTCAATCGGATCTCCAAGCTGCGTGCCAGAACCATGCGCTTCGATGTATCCCACCTCGCCTGGATCCACGCCACTTCGGCTCAGTGCCGCATTAAGTAAGCCAACTTGAGCGCGCCCGTTTGGTGCTGTGAGCCCATTGCTTGCACCATCATGGTTCATCGCGGACGAGACAATCGTCGCTATAATATTGTCATTCGCCAGCTCCGCGTCTTTCAGACGCTTCAACACGATGACGCCACATCCTTCACCGCGAACGTAACCGTCCGCGCCATCGTCGAAAGCGCTTTGCACCCCTCGCGCAGAGAGGGCATTAAGCCTGCAGAGAGCCACGTACTTATGGGGTGAAATAATCGCATTCACACCGGCCGCCAATGCCACGTCGCACTCAAAAAGTGCGAGGCTCTGGCACGCCAAATGTATTGCCGACAATGCCGACGAACATGCGGTATCGAGTTGAATTACCGGCCCGCGAAAGCCGAGATGGTAGGCAACGCGACCTGCAGCGATACTGCGTGCAGTGCCGAGCGCATTGTAAACCGTGATGTGGTCCAACGCATCGCTGCTCAAATTTAGATGTGAGTAGTCATCGTTACTCAGTCCGACAAACAGCCCGCAGCTGTTCGCGCCGCTAGTAACGACTTGATTAGCTCGCTGCAACGCCTCCCACGCAACCTCGAGCAACAGACGTTGCTGCGGATCTATGCCGTGGGCCTCTCGGGGGGATATATTAAAGAAGGACGCATCGAAAAATTCGATACCATTCAGAAACGCCCCTCTATCCGTGTAGATTAGACTGCTTCGCGAAGCATCTTGATCCCGATATTTTTCCGGATCGAATCGAGTCTCCGGAATGCGCGACACCGCACTTCGCTCTTCAGCAAGAAAGCGCCAGAACTCCTCTGGGGAATTGCAGTCACCCGGAAAGCGACAAGCCATACCAACCACAGCGATCTTGTCGGAAGAAGCTTGTGACCTTGATCTACTCAACGTTGCACCATGCCATGTCGCACAAAACGCAATCTTGACGTGCATCCGATATGGCGGTAATTCCATCGCATGTCAATTGATGTTGCTGCGCATCGAGTCAAATAGCAGCGGAAGTAGGTGTACGCATGTGGTGTAAATTTCAGTGGGAGATGCGGGTACACTACTTCATGATGTCGTCACGATCTCTCAATAGACTATTTCGTTCGCGTCTCGCCGACTAAAGAGGAGGCCGAATGGATGCGCAGAGAGTGGCTCGCCCGCAGGTCCGCTATCGCTCGCGGCGATCAAAGGTCCGCACGATGAATGGTCACGGTCGCAAAAATCGCGCGCGCAGACGTTCTCATGAAGCCGGTAGAAATTTGAGGAATGACAGCGGAATGCTCTCCGACATTAGCGGCGAAGCTCTCGAGTTGCTCAAGCCTGTAGACGAGCTTCCTCTATTACATGAGCGCGCGCTGCGCGTCCGGCTCGTGCTTCTACAGACAACGCCCGATGTCTTTGCGGGAACGACCGGAACAATTGCTGCGACACTGCGAACCAGTTATCGATCGAAAATGACGCATTTGATCTCGCGTGCAGGTTCGAGACTTCATCGTGAATACAGAAGCATCAACTCGAGCGGATCACCACCGACTTGCGCCGCTCGGCAGCCAAAGCGCGATATCAGAGGGGCTAGCAATCTCATATGACCGCACTTAAAGGCTGCCAGATGTCCAGATCTAGCCCAACTGCTTGCGCCCAAAGTTGAAAGCTGTAACGACTGAACCGCCGTAGACCAGATCTGCAGCAGTGCCCCCGTGAATTGTGATGATGTGCCGGCCTGCTAGTTCGAATTGCCGTCCTCAAGCGCTTGTGCGGACCGAGATGCTCAGGACGAGTCAGCTAGTGATGGGATCAAATTTGAGGTTCGATCATAACGTCGGATTTATTCGACGCGTAGTTTCCCTGCATTTTGTCGTTTCTACCAATTTTTGGATCTTCGCTTCCAGGATTGGTAGGTGGCTTCCAATTTATCCGAGACAGCACCTGGGACGAAATCGCCCGCCGAAGCGGAGAGACGTAGACTTTCTTGCCGCGCAAATCGCTCCCGTCGGTCAGCCGCAGAAGGTCTGTAAATCACTTCATCGCGCATCCGCTGCTTCATCCGCGTCGTGGTCTCTAGAGTTGCCCCGCAGGGGGTGGAGGTGATGCAGGAAGTCCCCATGGCCGCCCTGAGGCGGTGTTGCGGCCGCGCTCCCCGGGTACTACCTGCAGCCAGGTTGTTGACGGCCGTTTCCATTGCGATGAGTTCGGCCGGCTGCGTGCTGACGCAGGATCTGCCCGATCCGGCGCTCGACGTGCCCAGCCAATACAAATACGCCGGCAAGCCCGATGCGCCACCGCCGCTCGACTGGTGGCGCGGTTTTCGTTCGACGGAGCTGACGCAATTGATGGAGGAAGCTGAGACCGTCAACCTAGATATTGCAGCCGCCGTCTCACGCATAGTCGAGGCCGACGCCCAGGCGCGGCAGGCGGGCGCAGCACTGCTGCCGAGCCTATCGGGCAGCGGCTCAGAAACCTACTCACGCACCTCGGGTTCGAGCGCCTCGGGCCTGTCCATCGGCGGCCGCGAGGTCGTCAACTATTCGGTGTCGCTGAGCGCGAGCTACCAGCTCGACTTCTGGGGCCAGAATCGCGACGCGCTGCAGGCCGCGGAAGAGACCGCCACCGCCAATCGGTTCGATCGCGACGTCGTCGCGCTGACGACGCTGTCCAGCGTCGCCAACGCCTATTTCCAGGTGCTGGCCTCGCAGGACCGCTTGCGCACCTCGCAAAGCAACATCGCCAGCGCCCAGCGGATCCTCGATGCCATCAAGGAGCGGCGCAAGGCGGGCACGGGCACGGACCTCGACGTTGCGCAGCAGGAGAGCGTGGTGGCGAACCAGAAGGCGCTGGTGCCGTCGCTCCGGCAGACGCTCGACCAGAACATCAACGCACTGGCCGTGCTGGTGTCGCGGCCGCGGGAGAGCGTGCGCGTCACGGGCGGCTCCCTGAACCAAATCGCGATTCCGCGCGTCACACCGGGGTTGCCGTCCGAGCTGTTGACGCAGCGGCCTGATATTCGCCGGCAGGAAGCGCAGCTTGCGTCCGCCACCGCCAATATCGGCAATGCCCGCGCCCAGTTCTTTCCGACCATCCAGCTCACCGGGAACGGCGGCTATCAGAGCTCGGCGCTGGTGTCGCTGTTCCAGCCGCATGCGGCCTTCTTCCAGCTCGTCGGCAGCGCGACGCAGCCGATCTTCGACGGCGGCAGGATCCTCGGCAATTTCCAGTATACCCAGGCACGCCAGGACGAGTTGCTCCAAGCCTACCGCAAGACAATCGTTCAAGCCTTCGCGGATGTCGACAATGCGCTGTATTCGATCAAGCAGACCACGATCAGGCTGCAGTTGCAGCGCGATGTGCTTGCCTCGTCGCGTCGTGCCTTCGAGCTCGCCGAGCAGCAATTGCGCGCCGGCACGGCCGACATCGTGGCCGTGCTGAACGTCCAGCAAACGCTGTTTCAGGCGGAAGACGCGCTATGGCAGGCGCAGCTTGCGCGGCTGCTGGCGATCGTCAGCCTGTACCAGGCTTTGGGCGGCGGCTGGGAGCCGAGGATGGAGAAACCGGTCAATGCTCTTTAAGCCGGATACCAAGGAAGGCGCGAAGGACAAGGCGGGCAAGCGCGGCAGGTCCCGGCGCGGCCGCCGCTTTGTTGCCACGCTGATCACGCTCGCGATCCCCGGCGGGCTCGGCTATCTCGGCTGGATCGCATGGCACCAGAAGCCGGCGAATGACCGCAATGCGCGGCCCGATCTGCCGGTGCCGGTGCTGGCGGCGATCCCGCGCATCCAGGACGTGCCGGTCTATCTCGACGGCGTCGGCGCGATCCGCGCGCTCAACACCGTGACCGTGCGCTCGCAGGTCGATGGCAAGCTGATCGCGGTGAACTATACCGAAGGCCAGGACGTCAAGAAGGGCGACGTGCTCGCGGAGATCGATCCCGCGATCTACCAGGCGCAATACGAACAGGCCGTGGCCAAAAAGGCGCAGGACCAGGCCCAGCTCGCCAACCAGCGCATCGACCTCACGCGCTACGAGCAGCTCGCCGCCTCCAACGCCGGCTCCAAGCAACAGGCCGATACCCAGCGCGCGCTGGTCGCGCAGACCGAGGCGCTGGTCAAGGCCGACCAGGCTGCGATCGACAATGCGGCGGCGACGCTCAGCTACACCAAGATCGTGGCGCCGCTCTCGGGCCGCGCGGGCCTTCGCCAGGTCGACCAGGGCAACATCATCCATGCCGCCGACACCACGGGCCTCGTCGTCATCACGCAATTGCAGCCGATCGCGGTGTGGTTCAGCCTGCCGCAGCAGCAGATCATGCGGGTCAACGCGGCGGCGGCGAAGAGCGCGTTGCAGGTCGACGTGTTCGGCAATGACGGCATCACGGTGATCGACACCGGCAAGCTGACCGGGCTTGACAACCAGGTCGATCCGACCACCGGCACGCTCAAGCTCAAGGCGGAATTCCCCAACGCCAACTACCAGCTCTGGCCGGGCCAATTCGTCAATGTCCGCCTCAAGGTCGAGACGCTACCGAAAGCGCTGGTGGTGCCGACATCAGCCGTGCAGCGCGGCCCGGTCGGAACCTTCAGCTATGTGATCGGCGAGGGCGATATCGTTTCGGCAAAACCCGTGACGGTGACGCAGCAGAACGAGCACGACGCCGTGATCGCGAGCGGCCTGTCACCGAGCGATCGTGTCGTCACCACAGGCTTTGCCAATCTCTCCGACGGCTCCAAGGTGATCGTCGGCCGCGACGACCAGACGCCGTCGGCCGATCTCGCGCCGCGCAAGCGCACCCGCGCACCCCAGCCCGGCCAGAAGGATGGTCAGAAAGACGGTCAGGCCAAGGACGGGCAAGGCAAGGACAGACAAGGCAAGGACGGCGAGCGTCGCGGCAAACGGCAGAGCGGCGAGGGCGACCAGAAGGGCCAGACCGGACCGGCGCAGGGGGCAGATTCATCGGGCAGTGGAGCGAAGCAGCCATGATCCCGATTTCGACCAACTGATCGCGTCATGGGCGTCTCCGAACCCTTCATTCGCCGGCCGATCGCGACCTCGCTGCTCGGCATCGCGCTGCTGATCGGCGGCGCGCTCGGCTATTTCTCGCTTCCGGTCTCCGCGCTGCCACAGGTCGACTTCCCGACCGTGCAGGTGACGACGCAACTGCCCGGCGCGAGCCCCGACGTCATCGCCTCGCTCATTACCGCGCCGCTGGAGCGGCAGCTTGGCCAGATCCCGTCGCTGTCGGCGATGAATTCGACGAGCTCGTTCGGCGTCAGCCAGATCTCGCTGCAATTCGATCTCAACCGCGACATCGACGGCGCGACGCAGGACGTCCAGGCCGCGATCAACGCGGCCGCCGGCGTGTTGCCGAGGACGCTGCCTTACCCGCCGACCTATGCCAAGGTGAACCCGGCGGATGCGCCGGTCATGACGCTTGCGCTGCGCTCCGAGACCATTTCGCTGCGCGCGATGAGCGACATCGCCGATACGATCCTGGCACAGCGGCTGAGCCAGATTTCCGGTGTCGGCCGCGTGACGGTGCTGGGGGGCCTGAAGCCCGCTGTGCGCATCCAGGCCGACCTGGCGCGCCTGGCTGCCTACGGTATCGCCATGGAGGACCTGCGTAGCGCGATCGCGGGCGCCAACGTCTCGGGGCCGAAGGGCTCGCTCGACGGCGCGCAGCAGTCCTACCTGATTGCGGCCAACGACCAGATCGCCGCCGCCGATGCCTACCGGCCAGTCATCGTGGCCTACCGCAACGGCTCGCCGGTCACGATCGGCGACGTCGCACAGATCATCGACGGCCTGGAGAACGACCGCACCGGCGGCTGGTACCAGGGGACGCCGGCCGTCATCATCGACATCCAGCGTCAGCCCGGCGCCAACGTGATCGACGTGGTCAGCCAGATCCGGGCGGAGATCCCGAAGGTCCAGCGCGCAATTCCCGCCGGCGTGAAGCTGACCGTGGTCTCCGACCGCACCGTCACCATCCGTGCCTCCGTCCACGACGTGCAGTTCACGCTGATCTTGAGCGTGGTGCTGGTGACGCTGGTGGTGCTGCTCTTCCTGCGCTCGCTGCGGGCCACGTTGATCGCCGGCGTCGCGCTGCCGCTGTCGCTGATCACGAGCTTCGGCATCATGTATTTCGCCGGCTTCAGCCTCGACAACCTGTCGCTGATGGCGCTGACCATCGGCACAGGCTTCGTGGTCGACGATGCCATCGTGATGATCGAGAATATCGTCCGCCACATGGAGAATGGCGAGAGCGCGATGCAGGCCTCGCTCAGGGGCGCGAGCGAGATCGGCTTCACCGTGATCTCGCTGACGGTGTCGCTGATCGCCGTCTTCATCCCGCTTCTGTTCATGTCGGGCCTCGTGGGCCGGATGTTCCGCGAATTCGCGCTGACGCTGACGATCGCGGTCGTGACCTCGGCGGTGGTCTCGCTGACGCTGACGCCGATGATGTGCTCGCGCCTCCTCAAGCACGCCCATGAGCAATTGGCGGTGCCGGGACTTGCCGCCGTCAGCCGCTTTATCGACTGGACCGTCGGCTTCTATCACCGGAGCCTGTTGTGGGTGCTGGAGCGCCAGCGCGCGACCCTGGTCGTGACCTTCGCCACGCTGATCGCGACCCTGGCTCTCTACGTCGTCGCGCCCAAGGGCTTTCTGCCGCTCCAGGACACGGCCTCGATCACGGCAGTGACGGAGGCCGGCCCCGACGTCTCCTTCGCCGGGATGCAGAAGCGGCAGGCCGAGGCCGCCGATGCCATCAAGGCCGATCCTGACGTGGTCGGCGTCGTCTCGGTGATCGGGGCAGGCTCCGTCAATCCGACCACCAATGTCGGGCGCCTCGTCATGACGCTCAAGCCGCGTGGCGAGCGGCGCGACGATGTCAGCGTGGTCGTCGACAGGCTGAAGAACAGGGTTGCCGCGATCCCCGGCATGACCGTGTACTTCCAGCCAGTCCAGGACGTGCAGATCTCGACCCAGTCGAGCCGTTCGCAATATCAGTACACGCTCACCGGCACCGACGCGGCATCCGTCTCGGAATGGTCGCGCAAGCTGGTCGCCGAGATGCGGCGGGATCCGCTATTCCGCGACGTGTCCTCGGAGGCGCAGGAGGGCGGCTTGCGCGCCCAGCTCGACGTCGACCGGACCCGCGCCGGCCAGCTCGGCGTCAACCTGCAAGGCATCACCGACACCCTGAACGATGCCTTCGCGCAGCGGCAGATTTCCACCATCTACGGCCAGGCCAACCAGTACCGCGTGGTGCTGGAGGCGCTGCCGATGTATCAGCGCGATCCGTCGATCCTGTCGAAGCTCTATCTACCGGGTGCCGCGAGCGCCACCGTGGGCGCGCCCAACGCCCAAGTGCCGCTGTCGGCCGTGGCGACGCTCACACGGACGACGGCACCGCTGGCGATCTCGCACCAGGCGCAATTCCCGGCGGTCTCGCTCAGCTTCAACCTCGCGCCGGGGGCCGCTCTCGGCGACGCGGTCGAGGCGGTGAAAGCGATCGAGACCCGCATCGGCATGCCCGGCAGCATCGTCGGCGTCTATGCCGGTGATGCCGCCGAGTTCGCCAAGGCGCTCGCCGGGCAGCCCTGGCTGCTGCTCGCCGCCATCATCACCATCTACATCGTGCTCGGCGTGCTCTATGAGAGCTACATCCATCCGATCACCATCCTCTCGACGCTGCCGTCGGCCGGCGTCGGCGCGATCCTGGCCCTGATGCTGTTCGGTCAGGACCTCTCGGTGATCGGCCTGATCGGCATCATCCTCCTGATGGGCATCGTCAAGAAGAACGCGATCATGATGATCGACTTCGCGCTCGAGGCCGAGCGCGGGCAGGGGATGTCGGCCACCGATGCGATCGTGCAGGCCTGCCTGCTGCGCTTCCGCCCGATCATGATGACGACGCTGGCTGCGCTGTTCGGCGCCTTGCCACTTGCGGTCGAGAGCGGCACCGGCTCGGAGCTGCGCTTTCCGCTGGGCATCTCGATCATCGGCGGCCTGCTGCTCAGCCAGTTGCTGACGCTCTACACGACGCCGGTGATCTATCTCGCGCTCGACCGCATCAACCGCCGGCTCGAGCAAGCGGTGCCGCCGCCCGAGCCTGAAGGGCCGCCCGCGGCCGGGGCGACCGAGGGGATGCAGTGATGGCATCGATCTCGGAGCTCTTCATCCGCAGGCCCGTCGCCACCACGCTGCTCTCGATCGGGCTGTTCCTGCTGGGCGTCGTGGCCTACGAGTTCCTGCCCGTGGCCGCGCTTCCGAACGTGGATTTCCCCGCCATCTTCGTCTCCGCAAGCCGGCCGGGCGCCGATCCGTCGGTGATGGCAGCGACCGTTGCGGCGCCGCTGGAGCGGCGACTGGGTAAGATCGCGGGCATCGACCAGATCATCTCAACCAGCACACTCGGCACGAGCACCATCCAGTTACAGTTTTCGATGGGTCGCGACATTGATCACGCCGCACGTGATGTGCAGGCCGCGATCAACGCCGCGCTCGTCGATCTGCCGAGCGATCTGCCAGCGCTGCCGCGCTTCCGCAAGGCCAACACTGCGGCGATGCCGGTCTATGTGCTGGCGCTGACATCCAAAACGATTTCAACCAGCGCGATCTACGACCTTGCTGACACCGTGCTTACGCAACGGCTATCGCAAGTGCCGGGCGTTGGCAACGTGACCCTGACCGGCAGCGACCAGCCGGCGGTGCGTATCGCGCTTAACCCAGTAGCCCTGTCGAACGCCGGCATCGCCACCGACGACGTGCGCACCGCGATCGTCAATGCCAATCCACTCGGCCCGGTCGGCATCTTCAACGGCGAGCGCCAGAGCGAGACGCTGTCGCTGAACAAGCAGATGCGCACGGCGAAAGAGTTCCGCGACATCCTCGTCAAAAGCTCGCACGGCAATTTCGTGCGGTTGTCTGACGTCGCCTACATCGAAGATTCCGTTCGGAACGTCCGATCTATAGCTTGGTTCAATAAACAACCGGCCATCATAATCCAAATCGCTAAACAAAGCGATGCCAACATCATAGATACAGTCGAACGCATTAAGGCTGCAATTTCCGAACTAGAGCAGTCGATTCCGACGGCAATCGAAGTCTCGACCTTGGTTGACTTGACCAAAAGCATACGCGCGAGCATGCGAGATATGCAGCATACATTAGTGGCGGCAGTGATCTTGATGATGCTGCTCGTGCTGGTCTTTCTGAGACGATTGGCGTCGACTATTGCTGCTGGAGTTACCGTGCCGTTGACACTGGCCGGCACCTGCGTTGGCATGTGGGCCACCGGTTATTCCATCAATAACCTCTCTCTCATGGCGCTCACGATCTC
Source organism: Bradyrhizobium sp. USDA 4538 (assembly GCF_024171045.1). Classification (NCBI taxonomy): domain Bacteria; kingdom Pseudomonadati; phylum Pseudomonadota; class Alphaproteobacteria; order Hyphomicrobiales; family Nitrobacteraceae; genus Bradyrhizobium; species Bradyrhizobium sp. USDA 4538. Next base: position 527,270 of record NZ_JALJZE010000002.1, on the reverse strand, counting down.
AATCGGCTTCGTCGTTGACGATGCCATCGTCATGATTGAAAACATATCTCGCAATCTCGAATCTGGCATGCCACCGTATTATGCGGCGCTACGAGGAGCTAAACAGGTCGGTTTTACCGTGCTGTCAATCAGCCTGTCGCTCATTGCCGTTTTCACGCCGCTGATCTTCATGGATGGTTTCGTGGGTCGGCTGTTGCGTGAGTTCTCCCTGACGTTGACCTTTGCCATTCTCATCTCCTTGTTCGTCTCGCTCACGACAACACCCATGATTTACGCGCATTTTGTCAAGGAAATCCCACCCAATCGCGTGACTTGGTTCGACCATCTCATCGAGGAAACGCTGGTGCGCATGGTGGAATTCTATCAGCGAACTCTGAAGTGTACGCTTGAGCATCCACTTCTAATCATGATCGTATTCCTGGCGACCATTGCGTCAACGGCGGTGCTCTACGTCAGAGTCCCCAAGGCATTTTTTCCCAGCGACGATAGCGGATTCATTTTCGGCGCAACGCGGGCGTCCTCCGATGTTTCGTTTCAAGCCATGGCATCATCGCAGCAACAACTCGCCGGCATAGTGCTGTCGGATCCAGCAGTTGCCTCCATCGGCTCGATCATCAATGGCGGCGGTCAGAGCGTCAACAGAGGTAATATGTTCATTACCTTGAAGCCGCCCGAGGAGCGGGAGCATGTTCAGACACAGCTCGTGATTGATCGCTTACGACGCAACCTCTCGAGGGTACCAAACATCCGCCTGTTCATGGTTTCAGTGCAGGACCTTCCCACCAGCGGACGGCAGAGCGATTCCCAATACCAATACACACTTCATAGCACGGACCTCAATCTCCTGCAGCAATGGACACCGATCGTCTCCAAACGCATGGAGACTGTCGATGGCGTTACCGACATTTCCAGCGATCAGGATGCTACTGGTGGACTACAGTTGATGCTCTCGATTGATCGTCAGGCAGCCTCAAGACTCGGAGTGCAGGTGCAGGACATCGACAATGCGCTTAATAACGCGTTTTCGCAGCGGCAAATCTCGATCATCTATACCCAGCGAAACCAGTACACGGTGGTGCTGGAGATCGATCCGAGATTCCAGGTCGATCCCGCCAATCTCGACCGCATCTACGTCGCGGGCACCAACGACGTGCAGGTGCCGCTGTCGGCGGTGGCGCGCGTGCAGCGAGGGCTGGCGCCGCTGGCGGTCTACCATTCGCAATCGTTTCCCTCGACCACCGTATCATTCAATCTTCTGCCAGGTGTGTCGCTGCCGGTCGCGGCCTCCAATATCCAGCGTGCGGTCGAGGAGTTGCATATGCCCCAAGATATCCGCGGGAGCTTTGATGGCATCGCAGGTGATTCCAGTAAGGCGAGCAGCCGCCTGCCGCTCCTATTCTTGGCCGCTGTAGCGGCCATGTACATCGTGCTGGGAATCCTTTACGAGAGCCTCGCTCATCCGCTGACCATCATCTCAACCCTGCCATCCGCCGGACTTGGTGCGCTTCTGGCCCTGCAACTCACCAATACACCGTTGAGCGTGATCGCGCTTGTCGGGATTATTCTTGTGATGGGCATCGCAAAGAAGAACGGCATTATGATCGTGGATTTTGCGCTGGACGCAGAGCGTCAGACCGGGATGTCGTCGATCGATGCGATTCTAGAGGCCTGCAGAGCTCGCTTCCGTCCGATCTTGATGACGACCTTGGCGACTGTATTTGCCAGCATTCCTCTCATCGTTGCTACGGGGGTCGGTACCGACCTGCGCCGACCTCTTGGTATCACGGTTATCGGCGGTCTTTTCGTATCCCAGGCACTCACCCTCTATACGATTCCCGTAATTTACCTCTTAATAGATCGAGTGCGGCGTCGACGTCGATAATCGACGGTTTCCCAGGCTGCTGAAGAAGGGCATTTCTGACCGGCGGAGGAACTGGTGCTGAAGGCGTTGTGGGCCGTACTAGTCGAGCGGCATGGATCACGAAGTGATCGCGTCCGCTCATTTCGACCACGTGGCGATGATGTAACACCCACCATCGATCCGTCCCTCGAGTTTGGCGGTAATGTATGGAAGCTCCGTAAGCGCTTCCTGCTATATGATTCGGTAAATCCTGAAGGCCCCGATGGGCGCTCGACTGGCGATGAGGCGGAAGAACGCCTGCAAACCCTTCTTGGGTTCGCCCGCGCTGGCACTCGCGCCGCCGACGAGGATAGCCGTGGAGCGTTAGGGTTGCTATGAGTAGAGCAAGGCCAGTCTCCGTGCTTGATACACTCAGCCAAGGTGCCCGTCGAACCTCGAAGAGATCCTGGCCGAAGTCGGCACGGTGACCGATGGCCAACGTGCTACCGCGGCACCGCAGGTCATCGAACGGGAACTTGCTGATTTCGCCCGACGGGCCGGTCCACGCGTCGTCGCCTTGACGCCCAGGAAACAGCAGCGACCGCCGCCAAAGAAGAGCGTCTTGCGCAAATCAAGTTGGAACAGATCGATACCCGGCTCGATCGACTTGAGTCGAAGCGCAACGAGCAAAAGCGATTGGTTCGCGCACCTGACGACTCCGAGCAGAACCTGGAGGCCGATATCGGGTGGGTCAGGTTGTGGGACAAGCTCTGCACGCGGCAGAGGGATTGCTGCAAGCGGCTGCGGGCGACCGCGCGCGGATACAAGCCCGTGAAAGATCTCGGCGCGAGTTACATGGGCATTGGAGCGAGCCGAGCAGACTGCGACAAGAGCACGCCAGACTGCTACGGGTGATGAAGGCCCGACACGGCCAAGACCAAGCCGAGAGCCGACACAACCGCGCGCAATGGCTGCGCTTGACCGAGGAGCACCGACTTTCGGCACAACGAACAAAAAAGCGCGGGATAGGCTGAGTTCGGTAGTTCTGACCGCAGGTCGCCAACAAACGCGGAACCGGATAACGTCGGAACTGGTCAAGATCGACGATTCGTCGCAATTCGGCTTTGAGATCGGGGCTAAGCGTCGAGACTCCTGTCGACTACTGCGCCACTTTTTGGTCCAGGCTTAAGCAGTAGAAAGAAGAAAGCGTGGTGCAGTGTATGTTCGCTCATGAAAGAGGTCTAAAGATAGCCGTTGTCGCTGGAGAAGTGTCCGGTGATCTTCTAGGCGGTGATCTGATCGCGGCTCTGAAAGCTGCCCATGATGCTCCAATAGCGCTAGTGGGCGTGGGAGGTGAGGCGCTCCAAGCGCACGGGCTTTGCTCGCTTTTCGATTTCACCGAGCTGTCCATTATGGGGTTCACGCAGGCTCTTTTGCGTTTACCGAATTTCGCTAGGCGCATAAGGCAGACGGCGGCGGCGATCGTCGCAGCAAAACCGAATGTGCTCATTCTAATCGACAGCCCCGATTTCACGCACCGGGTGGCGAAGAAGGTTCGCGCAGCATTACCCGAACTGCTCATTGTACACTACGTTTGCCCGAGCGTTTGGGCCTGGAAGGAACATCGCGCCACTGTAATGCGTGGCTATGTGGATCATGTACTTGCTTTGCTGCCTTTTGAGGAAGAGGCTATGCGCCGGCTCGGTGGCCCCGAAACAACGTACGTAGGCCATCGCCTTACCCACGATCCGGCACTTTTGAAGGTCCGGAACATTCGCGCTTGCCGCCCCCTGGGGGCTCCCGAAGAGAGAACAATTTTGCTCTTGCCTGGCTCACGGGCCGCAGAGATAAGAACACTCTTGCCTGTCTTTGGCGAGGCGGCTCGAGAATTCATCGCACGCAATGGTCCTACGCGCTTCATTTTGCCTACTGTGCCGCACCAAGAAAGCCTTGTTCGTGAGAAGGCACTAACGCTTCCGTTTCCAGTAGAGGTCACCTCAGACACGGAAGCCAAATGGACGGCCTTTGCGGAAGCTGATGCAGCAATAGCAGCCTCTGGAACCGTCATTCTCGAGCTTGCCCTCTCAAACATTCCGGCGGTGTCCGCCTACAAAAGCGATTGGCTGATCAGGTTAATGTCCAAAAGGATAAAGATTTGGTCGGCCGCACTGCCGAACCTGATCGCGGACTATCCCATTGTCCCGGAATACATCAATGAAGTTGTGCGAGCGGGAAGCCTCTGCCGCTGGGCGGAACGCCTCTCAGCAGACACTCTGCAGCGCCGCGCAATGATGGAAGGCTTCAGATTAACCTGGCAGCGGCTGCAAGTACCCGCTCCGCCGAGCGAGACGGCTGCGAAGGTCATTCTCGATCTTTTGTTGCGCAATCCCTAAAGGAGGCGCCGCCGCTCGCCCGCTCCATCGCGGAAGAGGTTGATCCCGGCGGGAACAGGCCGACGACGAGCTACTAGACTTTGCGCGTGGCAAGGGCGGGACGATCCATTACCGGTCGGTACGGCTAAGATGGGGCAAACGCGATGGCCGTGGTCGATGACAGATTTAGTGTCCACGGAGTCCAGGGGTTGCAGATGATCGAGGCCTCGATCATGCCAACTATCGTTTCGGCAACACGAACGCGCCGCTGATCATGATCGCGGAAACGGGCCGCGGACATGGTCAAAAGGGATTCGAAGCAAACGTCAGGCAGTTCGCTAATGCGCGATCCGATTTAGTTCCGCCGCCGCCGCATCATATTCGATAGACGACTTCGGGCACTGCTCCAACGCCGAGTTGAACAGTTGCACGGCCTCGGTCGACCAGCCCATTCGACCGGCTCTCCATCACGGTGATCCCACCCGACTGAGCTGCGCAGATGCGCCCCGTGCTCGAGGTGGCGGACATCTTCCGCCGCCACGGCGCCGCATTCCGTGCCGCACAGAGCTCTCGGCTTTCATCCGACCAGCGCCGTGTGATGGCGGCCATCGAGGCGTGCCGCACAGCGACGCTCGGCGGCCATGTCGAGCGGTGCGACGACTGCGGCCTGGTTCGCGTCGCCTATAACAGCTGTCGCGATCGGCACTGTCCAAAGTGCCAAGCGCTCGCGCGCGCGCCCAATGGCTCGCCGATCGCCAGGCCGACCTGCTGCCGGTGCCCTATTTTCACGTCGTCTTCACCGTGCCGGCGCCCGTGGCCGCCATCGCGCTACAGAACAAGGCGGTGGTCTACGACATCTTGCTCAAGACGGCAGCCGAGACGATCCGTCTCATCAGTGCCGACCCAAAGCATCTCGGTGCCGAGACCGGGATGATTGCCATTCTCCATACCTGGGGCCAAACCCTTACGCATCATCCGCATGCCCGTTGCCTCGTGCCGGGCGGCGGGATTGCCCCTGACGGAAGCTGGGTTCCTTGTCGTCCTGGCTTCTTCCTTCCCGTCCGCGTCCTGTCACGATTGTATCGTCGGCTATTCCTGGAGCGCCTGCAGGCGGCGTTCGATAATACCAAGCTCCAGTTCTTCGGCCACCTCACGCACCTCGTCGAGCCAGCCGCATTCGGCCGCTATCTGAACGCTCTCCGCAAGGTCGAATGGGTCGTCTACGCCAAGCGTCCCTTCGGCGGGCCAGAGCAGGTTCTGGCCTATCTCGGGCGCTACACCCATCGCGTTGCGATCGCCAACGGCCGGCTCCTTACCTGTGAGCAGGGCCACGTCCGCTTCCGGTGGAAGGATTATCGCGCCGGCAACAAAGCCAAAGTGATGACGCTCGACACTGAGGAGTTCATTCGTCGCCTTCTGCTCCACGTTTTGCCGAAGGGGTTCCGCCGCATCCGTCATTTTAGCTTCCTGGCGAACGCCTGCCGCGCGGCCAAACTCGCGCGCATCCGAGCGGCGCTTGAGGCGCCGGAGCCGCCTCCGCGTGCCGAACCTGTCGACTATCGTGAGCGCTATACCGTCCTCACTGGTCACCGCCTCGACTTGTGTCCCGTCTGCGGAGGCCGCATGGCCGAGATTGGGCTTGTGCCGCGCTCGCAAACACCTCGCTGCGACACATCATGACCAACCACGTCGACTTAATCGCTCCCGTTAGGTGCATCGCGCCATGCCGACCTTCTCCGTCGGAGCAATCAAGCACGCTCACAACGCCCGGCGAACGAGCCGGAATCGGCCTCTCACGCACAACGCGCGGCTTGCCGCTATTGTCGGCGACTGCCTTCGCTGCCAATATCAGCGGCAATCTGCCACCTCGCTCGCCCGCGGGCCCAACATCGGCTCCGCCGCGCCAGCCGACGCTCGGATCGAGCGCCCATAGCTCCGTGCCCACAAGACGCGTCTTCGTTCAATCCGGGTTCAAATAGGTCCCGCGCTCGACTTGCGGCGAGATCTTTAACGCGGGACCTATTTGAACCCTCCAGTATTCCGATTTGATCGCGCGCAGTTTCGGATGGTGTGAAGCCCGATCGTTGGGCCAATTCTCCGGCTGGAAGCAGCAGGGAGGATTGGAGGCTGACGGAGTTATTCCCGCCGAGCAACTGGATCCCCGTCAGGTCCGCGTTGATGGTGAGGTTGCTACCTTTGAACCGAGTACCCTTTTCCAAATAGACCCCTTTGCCGTCAGGGTCGTAATCACTATTAGCGTTCTTATAAGGCGATCCGTGGATCGTTACATCACTCATGACGCGCGTGGGGGCGCCCGTCCGCAGGACGACCGTCTCCGCAGTGGCAGGGGGGAAACAAAAGAAGCCAGGGTCGCCAGGCTGACGTCGGACAGCCATAGCCATTTCCGCTCGCACCAAACACTCGGAAAATCATTCCCTTGGGTTGTTTTCTTCTCGGACTGTAACGTTTGCTCAGCCACCAGAATCTCCTTCCCGATTGGGCGGGCGCTGCCTTACCAGATTGAATTTAGCCTCATCGTCAAAATGGCACTTGAGCGCGTCCGGAAAACGTCCAGATCCGGGTATTGCCACCAATCCCGCCAAGCTCGGCGCCAACGCCGAGTGTGGCGCCGCCGGCGGATCTGAGGTCGACGCCGCCGGTGAAACGCGCAGACCACCCCTGCAACTGGATCGGAATTTGCGGCACGGACGTGCCGATGATGACGGCCGCAGCATTGTCCCGCGTGAAGTAGTAGTCAGCATATCCCCCGACGTAGGGCGACAGCAGCAGGCCATCGCTCCAGGACACCGGATAGGTCAGCTTGGTCCCGGCTGAGGCACGTCCTGCGAAAAAGTTGTACGCGGCCTGTTTGGTTCCAAGCGTATCGATATAGGCCCCCTCCCGCTCCCGGAGGATGTAGAGCCTGGTCGACGGCTCCAGATGGAAGTTGGCCCATTGATGGGAGCCGGTGAGGCCGGTCGTCAGCAGCCAGCGTTGACCACTGAAACTTCCTTGCGCGGCACCTGCGGTGCCGTTGTAGCTGATGTTGGAAAAGGTAGCGGCCGCATCATACCGCAATGCCGGCGTAATCCTCCAACCGAGATAGGAGCCGGCCGTCCAGCCGTCCCCTTTGAGTCTTCCGCTGATGCTATCCATTGTGTACTGGAAGCTCTCATAGCCGCCCACCGCTCCCACCAGAAAGTCAGGAGCGATCTTGTAGGTCAGGCCGGCGAGCGTATTGAACTGGGTACCGTAGAGTGCTGCCTGGGTCGCTCCGGCGCCGAAATTGCCCGGCGATGCCCAGCGGTCGATGCTGGTCCCGCGGGTGTCGATCCAGAACAGCCAGTTATTTTGTGCCCGAACCTTCGCCGAAGCCACCTTCGCCGACTCGACCGCTGCAAAAACGTCGTCGATGCTAGAATTATCGCGGCTGGCTCTGCCGGGAGCCCCCTCTCTCGCGTAAGCACTGGCGCTGGGGCGCGCGGATTGCAGTTCGTCCTCACAGGGGACGGTCAGGTTAAGCCGCAGACCCGTTGGTCCAGGTGTTATGCATCGTCCGCCATCACTGAACCCTTCGGAGATTGCGGTATCTATTGCGCTCGAAATCGCCTGGCCGGAGTTTTGCGCCACGACCTTGGTAACGTCGACCTGCAGTTGACGCAGCTTGGTGCTATCGGCCGGAATGTTCACCGACTGGGTCAGGGGCGACGAAATCGAGGCATTGAACGCAGGGCCGCCAGCATAAGCCGCTGTGATGCTGTGATTACCGACAGAGAGTGTCTTTGTCATCAGCGTCGCGACACCCGCCGCAGACAGGAAGGAGGCTCCTATCTGCACATCACCGTCCCTGAACGTCACCGTGCCCGCGGGCGTTCCGGCGCCGATTGCGGTGACGGTGACCGTGAACGTGACGGCTTGACCAAAACTGCTCGGATTTTGCGACGACATTATCGTCGTCTTCGTCTCGGAAGGCGCCGGTGGAATATAGGTGAAGGTGCCCGGCGAGACGTTGCCGCCCGGCGTCGTCATCGTCACCGTCACCGCGCCCTTGCCGGCCGGCGAGGTCACCGTGAGCGACGTCGCGGTGTTGGCCGTGATCCGCGCCGCGCTGGTGCCGAACGTCACCGCGCTGGCATTGGCCAGGTTGCTGCCGCTGATCGTCACCACCGTGCCGCCGGCCTCCGGACCGGACGTTGGCGACAGCGACGCCGCCGTCGGCGCCCCGACATAGCTGAAGCGGCCCGGCGACACCGTGCCGCCCGGCGTCGTCACGGTGACATCGACCGTGCCGGTCCCCGCCGGCGAGGTCACCGTGAGCGAGGTCGCCGAGTTGGCCGTGATCCGCGCCATGCTGGTGCCGAACGTCACCGCGCTGGCATTGGCCAGGTTGCTGCCGCTGATCGTCACCACCGTGCCGCCGGCCTCCGGACCGGACGTTGGCGACAGCGACGCCGCCGTCGGCGCCCCGACATAGCTGAAGCGGCCCGGCGACACCGTGCCGCCCGGCGTCGTCACGGTGACATCGACCGTGCCGGTCCCCGCCGGCGAGGTCACCGTGAGCGAGGTCGCCGAGTTGGCCGTGATCCGCGCCATGCTGGTGCCGAACGTCACCGCGCTGGCATTGGCCAGGTTGCTGCCGCTGATCGTCACCACCGTGCCGCCGGCCTCCGGACCGGACGTTGGCGACAGCGACGCCGCCGTCGGCGCCCCGACATAGCTGAAGCGGCCCGGCGACACCGTGCCGCCCGGCGTCGTCACGGTGACATCGACCGTGCCGGTCCCCGCCGGCGAGGTCACCGTGAGCGAGGTCGCCGAGTTGGCCGTGATCCGCGCCATGCTGGTGCCGAACGTCACCGCGCTGGCATTGGCCAGGTTGCTGCCGCTGATCGTCACCACCGTGCCGCCGGCCTCCGGACCGGACGTTGGCGACAGCGACGCCGCCGTCGGCGCCCCGACATAGCTGAAGCGGCCCGGCGACACCGTGCCGCCCGGCGTCGTCACGGTGACATCGACCGTGCCGGTCCCCGCCGGCGAGGTCACCGTGAGCGAGGTCGCCGAGTTGGCCGTGATCCGCGCCATGCTGGTGCCGAACGTCACCGCGCTGGCATTGGCCAGGTTGCTGCCGCTGATCGTCACCACCGTGCCGCCGGCCTCCGGACCGGACGTTGGCGACAGCGACGTCGCCGTTGGCGCCGGCGGGATATAGGTGTATTCGTTATCCGACGTGCACGGCGAATCGTGTATTGCAAGGTGCACTTTGCCAGTCCCCGGCACCATCTTCGCGCCCATGGTTACGACACCATTGTTATTAACCAAGCTACGAATAGTCAGCTCTTGAGACGTTTCACAGACGTGTAACAGCCAGCCGGCTACGACATCGTGCCAAGCCTCTACGTTCGTCCTGACGTGTATCCAGTTGTCGCCAGCCTCGGGACCTGATGACGGCGAAACCGAATATATCTGGGGCGACGCTTGGGCAGTGTTTGATACCGTCAGAGAGCAGGCGAGCACGACGGCGGCCAGAAAGATCAAGCGGATTGCACGGCCGAGAACAGCATAAGACGAATAAAGCACCACTTAAACCCCTAACGGCGCACGTATAGCCGTGGGGCTCTAATAATAAGTTTTGAACACCAATTATCGGAATAACGGTCAGAATATTGCAAAAAGGGTTCAGATCAGGAAACCCTATCGTACCGGTCTTCCGAGGCGCTGAGATTCGCTCCTTTGCGTCGGTCCACAAATGCTTTCCCTTCTCGGCCCAGAGCTCGCGCGCCTGTTCGCCTTGCTCGCTTTTGAGCTTGTCTAGATCCAGATGAGCGTGCCGTAGATGGTAGCGCGGTCGTCGTCGGTGAGGTCCCCGACGCCGGGTTTAACGACGAGCCTGCCGAGTTCGATCAGATGCCGCGAGCGCCTGCGGCGCTCGATCTGCCAGCTTCGCATGTCATGCGCGCCCGCGCCGCCTGACGCCGGTTGCGCGCCGCTCGAATGTGACCGAGAGCGCTCGGTGTCACGGCGCTGACGTAGATCGCGGTGTTCGCGCCTCGAAAAACGCGGGCCCGCGCTTCACCCACGCCTCCGTCTTTACGGTATCTTTCGTTTCCGCGATGGCGACCAGCGCACCCGGCAGTCGTCGGCGCTGAGCGCGTCGGCTCCGGTGGCGATGACCAGTTCGCCAAGCCCGAGCACCTCGCGGCTTCGGAGGTCTCGCGCCTTGTCCTCAAGCGCTTTCAGCTCCGTGTCGAAGTCCCGCAGCTTGCACATTGTTGCCTCCATCGTCTTCGTTCGTTGTCAATGCGGCGATGACACGATGACAGTTGAGCGCCTTGCTGATTGCTTCTATGTTGTCGGGACGGTGTGGCACGGCGCGGTCCATCGCGAGATTTTTTCGAGGGAGGGCGCGCCCACATGGTTTGGTCGATGTCAAGAATATTGTGGAATGGCGGCATCGCCAAATGATTTGGCGTAACTCCGCAATCCGCTCGTGGTTGAACACGGCGGTCAAGGTCTTGCAGATCGCGGTTAATGCGATCCGGCACACAGTTCATCTGCGCGCACCTCGCCACGTCGAAGTAAAGAACGAGTGGGCCTCTTTCGCTGTTTGAACCTTGGCACATGAAGGCGACAGTCGGAACGACGTATAGGCGCGCCCTCGAATAAAAATTCTCGGGACGGCTCACCCGGTCTCACCCTCGCACCAAGTCGGCTGTTTCTCCACAGCCGCGCATCTCATCCACGAACGATCCTTGCAACAATCAGGAGCCTGGCCCGGCGTGACCATGTAGCGTGAGGCAGCGCGGGGCTTGCACTCCCACGTCCGTTATTAATCAGAATATATGGATATCTCCGGCGTAGCGGGTCCGAGTTCTGAGCCAACTGCGTGACGCGGCTCGCCTGGCGGGCCATATCAAGCTCACATATCCTGCAGGCCTCGCTCCGCAGTGAGGCCCGATAGCTTCCGCTGTCGGGCGCGGAGACCGGTCTCTGCACCCCGTTTCGTTTATCTCCCGCGTTCCTCCGGAGTGCGACGACCCCTCCTTCCCCCAATCGCTTCGAGCGGCCGCACCGCAAGCGCGCCTTGGATGTCTCCGTTGAAGCGATGTGTTCCGGCGTGCGTGAGCCGTGTGCGGGTGCAGACGTGAACCTTGCCGCCGATATCGCGCCAGCGGCGGCAAAAGGCGTAGTCTTCCGACAAATATCGCTTTGAAGATGCGTCGAACATCACGTCGAAAAAACGATAACAGTACTTTGCTTTGGCTTCCCGACCTGGCTGCAAATCGAAGTCCGGATAATATTGTAGGTCGGGATAGGCCTCCATCATCCGGTCAAACACACGCCGTTTGATGCACATGAACCCGGTCGGGGCGTCAGTTACTTCGAGATACCCATCGTCGTCGGGAATGAAGGACAGTCCGGCATCCTCATTCGCGTTTACCGGGTAAACCAAGGCGAGACTCTCGAATTGCTCCTGCGAAAGCGTCTGTGTCCCGGCGGGAATCTCGATTGGCCAATCATACTGCTTGATCGGATAGGCTCCCGCGACGACATCCAGGTCCGACGACAGAAACCTGAACACGTCCTCTGAGCGGAAGCCGACATCAGCGTCGATCCAGAAAACATGCGTCAGTTCTGGCGTGTCCAGAAATTTTACCAACATCTCATTGCGGGCGCGCGTGATAAGACTCTGACCATTCTCGACGGCGATCTTCATGATCATGCCGCGAGACCAGCAGGCATTCACAAGCGCCATCATGCTCTGCGTATATGCAACTGTGACCTGGTCGCCATACGCTGGCGTCAAGATCTGTGCCCTCACATCTTTCAGCGCTGAGTCATCCAAAGCCCTTCTCCTGCGGCCACAACGCTCCACGTCGCTTACCGATGGGCCTTACGGGCTCGCGCGGTCATGACGTATCGCACAATCGGAGCGCGTCTGATTGTTGTCTAGCAACCTAGCGCTCGTGCGGAGCGAATCTGCTGATCAATTTGGGTCGCATACTGATCATTTGGGGGGCCATGCTTCTGCGTCGCTTTACACGACTCGGCAACGAGCGGCAGCGTGAGTCGCGCCAAAACCTGGAGTAGCAATCACGCAAAGAAAAAGCCCCACCAACAGCAATTGGTGAGGCTGATTCCGTTTTCGTTTACGTGCACCCGGTGATCCGGGAAGGCATCATTCGATCGTTGATCAGTCGATCGTTCGACAAACAGAAGACGGGTCGAACCTGCCTTTTCCCGTCACCACTGTCAATACGGCAACGCCGATTCGGCGAACGGGATTGCTTTGCGTTTTCCAATGGAAAACCGCATGCGAACACATCTCCCCCAGCCCGGTTTGCGCGGGATCACTCCCGTGCAGATCGCAGCATCCTTGGCGACCGAAGCCATCAGAGACCGGCTTGGATCACCAAGCCGGGATCGACTCATTCTCGCTCAAAAGGATGCTGCTCAGGCCCTGGGCCTGCGGGGTGCCCCGCGCCACGTGCTGGAAAAACTCTGTGCCTGTTACGGAGGCAAACCGATCAAGAATGAGATCATCGTTTGGCCGGCGAGCAAGTGGCTCGTCGCGGCCACTGGTCTTGATGAGCGCACCATTCGCCGAGCAATACAGCAACTGATCGGCCTCGGCCTTATCATCCCCAAGGATTCCCCGCGCCGTTATCGCTACGCGAGTAAAGGCGCCGGCGGCGAAATCGAGGACGCGTTCGGGTTTATCCTCTCGCCCCTGATCCACCTCCATGCCGAGTTCGCCGGCATCGTCCTTCAGAAAGAGCGCGATCGCCAAGCTCGCGCCGCCCTCGACGACGACATCTCGCGACACAGGATCGCTACCCGCGCCGCCCTCACCGCCGCCGTTTCTTATGACCAGCAGCGCAAGACCGAGCCACTGCTTGCGGAGCTCACGGAGCTCGAGCGCAGAATCCCGCGCCGTGATCGGATCGCCCCGCGTGAGCCCATCCTGGCCTCATTGGTCGAATTGCGCGATCGAGCTGAGGGACTGTTCTACGAACTCACTAAGTCGTTGGACGATCGATCCAATGACAAGAAAATGCCCGGCTCAGCCGGGCACAATGCCCGCCATTTAGAAAAGGACCCTGAAAACTCTAACGAGATTTCCAAAGCGGCTTGCGAGAATGATGGGGACGCCGACCGCGGATCATCCGAACCGCCGCAACCCGCAATTGCAGCGTCAGATCAAGCCTTTCCGCTAGCTCTCGTCGTGGAGGCCTGTCCGGCGCTCTCTGATGCCGGCATAAATTGCCGTTCGGCCGCGGATTTTGTTGCCGCGGGGCGAATCCTGCGGCCTGGTTTCGGGGCTAGCCCTGATGCCTGGGCGGAAGGCGAGAATACCATAGGTTCGCTGCAAACTGCCCTGCTCGCGATCTATGTCCATCAGCTCGCGTCCGATGATGCCGCGGCAAACGGTCCACCGATTCGAGGATCCAGGCGGGCCAATTTTGGCGGCCTGTTCCGCTCTCTGATCCGGAAGAGCGCGGCCCGTCAATTCATGATCGCGACTGCCCTCCTCGAGCTCCGGCGGAAAAGAATGTCGGAGTCGCCCACTCTCGCCGGCCACGTATCGAGCGACCGGCGTCGGCTGGCCAACGCGGATCAACCGCGGCTGAGAGGCGGATTGGCTGGCGGGGCTTCGGTGTCAACTCGGGCGATCGCGCACCGGAAAAGAGCGAGCTTGAGAGAGACGAAGAGTTCAACTAGATCGGAAAGCGACGAACGCACCTCAACGAGAGATACTCCATGGCGCGTTGCCAGGCGGAGATAGCCCTGCCGTTCCGCCTCTTGCACCAACCGGCGTAAATGCGTGTCCGACACGCCAAAGCTCCTGGCTGTGTAGCGGAGATGAACAGGCACATCACTCCCGTTCCCTGATTGGGAAGTCGTCCAAATCCATAGCATCATCTCGTAGCCTGCAATGCGCCCATCAAAGAGGCGAATCGCCGGGACGGCATCGCAAAGCGCGCAGCCGTCGACATAAAGTTCGAGCGCACGCGTCAAAATCGCGTCCTTGAAGATGTCGTTACGGGCCAGCCGCAGCTCAAAACTGCCGTCACCGTTCATCCTGTCGAAGGCCCTCAGAAACGGCCGCACGAAGCTCCGCACCAGGTCCGCCAACGTATCCGTCGGTTCCAGGACAACCACACGTCGGTCGAACATGCTGCGGACCGAACGGAAATACCCGGCCGCCTTCATTAGGTCAACGAGATCGATGACACGATTGTGGCTTGCGAGCCGATGCTGGCGGGCAAACGCCTCGACGCGTGAAACCACAATTCCGGATATCGGGTCATTGACATCTCGCCGATAATGCAGCGCTACCATGAAGGCACAGATCAGCTGGCGGGCCTCGCCCGTTGCGATTGTGGTGAGAAGGCGATTTCCTTGAAAGATCCCGGCATACTCGCTGCAAAACGAACGCAGCGTCGCGCGAAACGCTGGATGTCGCCGGATCGCGGCCGCCGTACTCCGGACATCATCAGACAGCCGCGACAGATCGAATGGATTGCTTCCGGCAGTCGATGCCAATTACCGCCCCAAGGGCTGCGACGATGCGCTGATGATCGTGATTAAATTATCTGGTTTTGAGATAATCTGTAAATCGCATTATTTGGACGACCCTCGATTCCGAGCGGTCGGTCATGTCTCGCACACTGCACTCTTCAAGACATCAAGCCTTGAAGACCTTCCTGATCATGAAAAGGAAAAAGGCGGGCCTAACTCAGGCGGAGGTCGCGAAGAAGCTCCGCCGGTATCAATCCTTTGTCGCCACAGTTGAAGTGGGACAAAGAAAGGTCGACGTCGTTGAGCTTCTTGCTTTTGCCGAAGCCATTGGCTTCGACCCGCGCGAGGCGATCAAATACCTCCTCAGCGTCAAGCCCGACTAGTAGCCGAGGCCCCGCTGTCGATGAAGCCAATCAGCGGCGCGTCACCGGGGCATCGCCGCTCAGCGCCGGTGCGTCCGCCGGCGTTAGGCGCCTCGGCGGTCGTAACGTCGGCGCCGGCGGCAGATCGATCGTCGTCACCTATTGACCGTCAGCACCGTGCGAATGGGTCCCCCGTCAGACGCGCGCGATACATGCTAATCGAGGGGGCGACGTAGCGATCCAGATAACCTCGCCGCCCTGTAGCGAATGACATCCTTCGATCTTTCGCTCCTGCAGCCGGCGTTCGCCGCGATGTTTTTGATCTCGGCGACGAAATTATTGTATGGCGCGTGCTTTTGACGGGGCGACGCACCGCGCTGGCAGGCGTCGAGGCGCCCGCGGATGTCCTGCATGTCCTCAGTCGACCCGGCTTGAGCGCCTTCATACTAACTTCTGACAAGTCTGAGCACGCCGCTCGCGCGCAGAGTCGTCTTGTCACCCGCCGCCTTGCTTTTGAATATCGTCAGCAATTTTTCCAGCTCTGCGAAGACAGAATGTGGAGGCTCCTCCCATTGAAAAAGAAGGTATTGAACGCCTGCCACCGACAGGCCTGTGATGCCTCTCAACTGATCAACTTTAGGATCGTTAAGGTCGGCAGAGTGATCGAACTGAGGGGGTATTTCGTCCGTCATACTTAGTTCTCATCATTTCTATTACCAAACACTACTCTAGCACCTCCATCACGCTGCATATTGTGATCACTCTCGAAATGATCGAATCATGAACGAAAATGATCAATGCGTGACACATACGGGCCACTCGAGCGCTGCTGGCTGGTGTCTCAGCAACAGCTCGCTGATAGGGCGATCGTTTCGTTAAATGCCCAAGCGCACTCAAGAGCGCGCGTAACCAGTCGGAAAGACACAACGTGTCCAATTCCAGCTAAACTGAATTAGACCAGCCTCTCCAATCTGAGCGTGCTACAGGAGCTGGTATCTCGCGCTTGATCACAAACGGTTAAACGCCCCTTTCGCCTGTTCGGGCGGATAATGCAGCGGTCGAAGGCAGCGCGCTCACTCGATAGCGCGGTGCGATTCGTTTCTGCGCAGGGGATATCGGAAAACTACCGGTGAACCGCCCGCACACGGACCACCGAACAAAAATCCCTGCATGAGATCAATCCCAAGCGCATGGAGCGTATTCGCTTCCTTCTCTGTCTCCACCCCTTCTGCTATGAGCCGACTGCCGAGGTCTTTGCACATCGCCACAATACCCTGAACTACGCACCGTCGCCTGGCGCTTGCGTCGATTCCCCGGATCAATGCCATATCCAATTTGACAATGTCCGGCATCAATTCGACTAGCGAATTCAGGCCGTTGTATCCCGCACCAACATCGTCGAGTGCAATCAATATCTTGCTATCTCTAAGTGCGCCAAGCTTATCACGCACCTGCTTGGTGTCTGCTATCCGCTCGTTCTCAACGATTTCAAACACCAAACGTTGCTCTGAGAAGCCAATCTCGCGGGCTGCACTAACCGTGCTATCCAGTCCAAATTGTGAATCACAAATTGCATTAGGAACAATGTTAAGATTTAGCCGCGCGGGA
This sequence comes from Bradyrhizobium sp. USDA 4538, assembly GCF_024171045.1. Taxonomy (NCBI): domain Bacteria; kingdom Pseudomonadati; phylum Pseudomonadota; class Alphaproteobacteria; order Hyphomicrobiales; family Nitrobacteraceae; genus Bradyrhizobium; species Bradyrhizobium sp. USDA 4538. The sequence continues at coordinate 510,570 of NZ_JALJZE010000002.1, read as the reverse complement.
AGCCCGCTCGCTTGGGCCAATTGGACAGCCCACTCCCTACAGAATGCATCGAACTCAATTATCTGAGATCTCGGAATTTGACTGAGAACGAATGCCGCACCTTCGCCGGACGGACCGCGCAGCAACGCTTCGTGCGAGAATATCGTGTCGCCGTGCCCCATGTTCATGATTGGCTGAAACCAGATCGTAAACGCCGGCCCCACATTTGAGAGGGCTTGCTCAACACTGTCTTGCACGCCTAGAGTCTTACTCCTCATTCCATACGTCGGGCACTCCTCCCGCGAGGAGTGTAGCTTCGAAGGTTGCGTTTTGCTAAACAAGGGCGGCTTCTGGTTCGGCGTCTGGAACGATGTTACTGAATAGACCTAAGAAGATGCCCAGCGATAGGAAAGTTGGACGCAAATTTGTAAGCTAGATCTTTTCCTTGCTGTAGACGCCATTACCTGAACTTTCCTAGTGTACGTTGGACCACATGGAGCAGTGATGTCGACCGCGTCAGAGAGACAGGAAGCATCGTCCCTACCCCTCGAAGCACCGCCCGAGACCTTCGATGCCGCCCCTCCTCCCGTGTTCCAACAGCTTTTGCCCATTAGGCAGAAGACACAGCGCTGATCTCGTTGATCCCACCGACCGTTCTGCAAGAGCGACCTTACTATAGCAATCTAGACATCGCGCCCTTTGCGGCGGCCGGCTTGGCCTATCGGACAAGCTGTCAGTGTCACTGCAGAAATCGCCCGTGCTACCATTCGTATCGCGCTCCAACCCCGACGGATGTCGAACCTTTCGCGTCGACATCCGATTCGACCCGAATGTGGCGCGTAACGTCCACATTGGCCGACACGCCGGACTGGCTGGCGCTCGCACCTGTCCGCACACCCACGCTCAGCCTGTCGCCGATGGCGCGCGACGCACCGACCATCGGGCCGCCAGCCCCGGCACCCACGTCCAGGCTGTCGACGCCGAGCGAGCGGCGCATGCGGTCCATCGTCCCCTCGCCGCCGCTCGCGAACTGTGCCGCCGCCTCTGCGAGTTGCAGCGCCTGCGACGTCGTCAGGCTGCCGGACGCCTTCTGGAATAGGATGCGCGACAGAATCTCGTCCTGCGGCAATTCCGGCTGTGACGTGAAGGCGAACACCGGCGCGGCCGCCGGCCCGGAGATGCCGACCTGCGCGGTGATGTCGGAGGCTGCGATCTCCGCCGCGAAGTCGAGCTCGGGGGCAAGATCGCCGTTGAAGGAGAGGATGCCCTTGGTGAAGGTCAACGTCTTTCCGAGCACCGCCAGCTTGCCCTGATATAGCGAGAAGGCGCCCTTCGGCACTGGAGCGTTGGTCGTACCGCCCACATGCACGGAGCCGCCGAGCTCCGCAGTCACCCCACGGCCGTGAATGAAGACGTGGTTCGGCGCCGAGACCGAAACGTCAAGCGCGGCATTGAACAAAGCCGCACGCCCCTTGCTGCCTTTCAAGGCTTCGGCCTTGCGCGCCGCCGCAAGGCGCGCGGCCGCCTGACCCGCGGCGTTCACGTGGTTGATGCCGTCGATTGGCTTCAGCGTCGACGGCAGGCGATCGGGAATATCGACGGCGACGTGGGTGAGGTCGATCCGGCCACTGATCCGTGGATCGCGCGCCAGGGCACCGCTGACGTCGATCGCGAGATTGGCCTGCGCGGTCGCAAGCGCACTGGCCGCGAGGGTCGCCCGTTGCCCACGGATCGAGACCGTCCCCGGGAAGCCTGCATCCGGGGCGACCCGCACCTGGCCGGAGCCCGACAATGTGCCGCCGTTGGGCGTCGCTGCGGTCAGTCGCTCGACGACGATACGGTCGCCTTCGGCGGAGACTTTCGCCTCGATGTCGTCGAAGCGTGTGCCGAGCAGGCTGTCGCGGAACGTGCCCGCGCTCAAGGTGGCGGCACCGCCGATCTGGGGCCTGGCGCGCGTGCCGCCCAAACGGGCATCGAGCACGACGGTGCCCGCAACGGTGCGGCCGGACGCCGATAGCGCCGCATTGGCGACGGCTGCATCGAGACGGCCTTTCGCGGTCAGCGCGATCGGGCCCGTGGCATCGAGTGGTACCGTACCCGAGGCGGTGATCGTGCCGGCTTTTCCCGCCGCGATCGTGGTGGCGAGACTGGCGCGGCTTCCCTCGAGGCGCCCATCCGCCGCGACGTCGATCGGCGGCAGGCCGGCGCTGCGGCTCTGCGGCGCGCTTAGCTGTTTGACAGATACCTTGTACTGGCCTGTCGGGGCGCTCGTCGAGCCGGCGATCACAGCCGAGGCGTCTAGCGTCCCGGCAAGGCCCAGGCCCGGCATCACGACATCGGCCTCGGGAAGCGGGATTGCGCTCGCGATGGCCTTGACGTTCAGCGTCTTGCCTACGCTGCCGTCGACCGTGAACCGACCGTTGCCGACGCCGAGCGCCAGATGCTCGATCAGCACGCTTCCGTCGTCGAGCGTGAAGCTCGCCGGCCCCTGCAACACGATCGCCCTGGCGCCGCGCCGCGCGGTGAAGCGGTTGAGCTCGAACCGCGTGCGATCCCTGGCCGTCAGCACGCCTCCAGCATCGAGATCGAAGCCAGCCGCCTTGGCCGACAGACCAATGATGCTCGTGCCAGCGTTTCCGCGCGCGGTCAGGGCGACGCTCGAGACAGCCTGGCCGGCAATCTCGGCGCCGGTGACCTTGGCGTCCGCGTTGAGCAACGGATGGCGGTAAAGATCGGCCGCATCGGCGCGCAGATCGAAACTGCGGATCGCGGCGCCGGCGGCGCGGACTGCCGCACCCTTGCCGGCGAGACGCACGGATTGCTGACCGCCATCGGCGGTTGCGGCAAGATCGAGCGAAGCGGAGCCGGCAAGGTCCATGAGGGCTAGCGGCGAGAGGTCGGCGAGCGAGCCGGCTGCGAAATGGAGTTCCCCGCGCGCGAGGCTTTGCGCGTCGACCGTCCCTGCCCCCTTCAGTGATACCGAGCCGATCGCGATGTCGACGGTCTTGGCGTCCCATCCGGCAACAGCCGATGCCGCTGCGTCGCCGCCTTGACGGCTCACTTGCACAATCCCGCGGGCCGGCTTGCCGTTGACCGAGCCGTCGAGCCTGGCATCGATCGTGCAGGGTCCCTTGACGTCATTGACGGTCGCGGCGAGTTCCAGATGCGGAATGGGACGGCGCATCGCGGTGGCGCGATCGACCGAAGCCGAGAACGACACGCCGGGACGCGCGAGCCCTCCGGTGAGGCCGACGTCGACAGCTGCCACACCGGTGAGGCGCGCATCGGCCGCGGCAAGATCGGGCAGACTGATACGCGCCGACAGATCGCTCGTCTCGCGGGTCACCGTTCCCTTGGCGCGAACCGCGACATGGGCACCGTCGAGCGAAACGTCCCGGACCATATAGATGTCGCGGCCGGTATCTGCGCCGACATCCGCCGCAAGCGAAACGCGCGGTCCCGTGAGCCCATCCAATGCGGCGAGTCCCGTCGCGATCTGCTCGCCGGTGCCGGACAATTTGGCGCCGAAGCGACCGTGCTCGCGGTCGGCGTCGAGATCGAGACCGAGCGCCACCGCGCCCTTGAGTTTCAACCCGGCGAGATCGCTGAAGCGGCCGAGGTCAGGCAGGTTTCCGGTCGCACGGCCATGCAGCCGATCGGGGCTGACATCGCCGGCATAGGTGGCGTGGACCGTGGGCGTGCCGATCTCCAACCGCTCGATGGTGGCGTGGCCGCCCAGATCGGTGCTGCCGCGGAGCAAGAGCGAAGCGGCGTTGCCGATGGCTGCTGCGAGACCGGGATCGCGCGGCGCGATGCCGGAGGCCCGCAAATTCGCATCTAGCACGATATGCGTTGCCAGGTCGCTCGCCTCTGAGTGAGGAATCGCCGTGAGCGAGGCGTCGAGCGAATCGATATCTCCATCCGGCAGGCGGGCGCCTGACAGCGCCAGCTTGGCCCTGAGCGTCGGGGCCTTGATCGGTCCGTTGGCCCGACTGTCGAAAACCAGGCTGCGGATCGAACCCTGGTCTGTTTCCGTGACATCGCCATTGCTCGGCAGGGCGCGGATCGAGGCCGAGAAATCCATGACTTTGTCGGCACCGAGCAGGCCCTTCACATCGAGCCGGGCGAGGCGACTCGTGAGCGCCAGCCCATCCAGCACGACGCTGCCGTCGTCGCCGAAATGCGTCGTGCTGTCGAGATTTGTCTCGCCGGCAAAGACGGGCGCGGCAACCGACGGCAGCAGCGGCCCGAGATGGCTCGACAGACGGGTTGCAAGGACCCGGCCTGCCCCGTTGCGGTCGAGCGTGATCGCACCGGTCGCATCGATGGTGGGACCGGCCTGAAACTTCAGAGCACCGCCGAAGCTGTCGAGCGTGCCCTTGCCACCCAGCGCGAACGTGACGGGCGGCTCGCCCGGCAGATGACCGATTTTGGACATCAGTCCGTGGGCGGGCTCGTCGAGCATGACGTCGAGGGTCAACGCGTTTCCATGCGGCACAAAGGCGAGCGCGGCCTTGAAGCGGCCCGGGAAATCGTTGCGGGTCGCATCGAGATTGAAAACGAGGCCCTCCGAGGGCGAGCCCAGTTCGGTGTTGCCGGTCGCCTTCACGCTGAGCGCTTCGCCGAGAATGGACTGGCCCAGCACCAGCGCATGCAGGTCGAAAGCCTTCACCTGCACCTTCACGGGAATGTCCGGCAGAATCGGCTGGTCGGACGCCGCGGCGGGCTCGTCTGATGGCAGCGGCTTTCGCTTGATATCGAGCGTGCCGATCTCGAGCCGATCGATCTCCAGCCGCCCCATCAGCAGCGCGGTGCGGCGCCAGACGAAACGGGCCTTGTCGAGGGTCAGCCAAACTCCGTCCTTGTCGGTGATGCTGACGTCGCGCACCGTGGCATCCGATGACAGCACGCCGTCGACGGCGCCGATATGGACCTGGGTCGCGGGGGTTGAAAGCGTTCGCGAGACGAGGCCCGCGAGCATGTCCTGCTGGTTCGCGTCGGACATGCCGGCCATTCCGTAGAAGACGATGCCGAGCACAGCGACAGAGACGACCCCGAGCGCCGCGATGGCAAAACCGATGACCAGCGCACGGCGCGCGCGCATCAGAAGGCTTGCCCTATGCTGACATAGATCGCGTACCGGCTGTCGCCCGGTCGCGGATTGAGCGGGGTCGCGACATCGAGACGGATCGGGCCCACCGGCGTGAGATAACGCAGGCCGAGCCCCGCCCCGTAGCCGACATAGTCGCTGAAGCCCGGCAGCGACGAGTGCGACACCGAGCCGAAGTCCAGGAACGGCACGAGGCCGATGGTCGGCGTGATCCTGACGCGCACTTCTGCAGAACCTTCGATCAGGCTGCTGCCACCGGTGATCTGACCGAACATCATCGGCGAGATGGTATTGAAGCCGTAGCCGCGCACGGATCCGCCGCCGCCAGCGAAGAAACGATGCGAATCCGGAATGTCGGCCAGCGGCGCGCCCGCGAGCGAGCCCGCGGCCAGCCGGCCCGCGAGCACGTAGTCGGCCTGCTCGTCGAGTGCGTAATAGGCCGAAGCCGAGACGCGGCCCTCGAACAGATCGATCGTGGAGCCCATCAGCTTCGGATAGGCATTGACGGTCGCAGCAAGCCGCACACCGCGCGTGGGATCGAGCGGATTGTCTGTCGTGTCGTAACGGCCGGTCGCGGTGAAGCCGACGAGCGTCGCATCGACTCGGCCCAGCACGTCCTGCGATTTCGATTGCTCGACCTGAAAGCCGCCTTGCAGCGAAGCGGTCTCCGAAAAGCGATGCACCACGCCGATCGTGCCGCGCACCGTGTCGTCGGTATAACCACCGAGCTCGTTGTTGCCGACGCGCTCGCGGAAGGCGGTGGCTTCGATCAAGAGGTCGTTGGGGGTGCCGAACAGGCCCGGCTTGATGAACGTTCCCGTGAATCGCGCGCCGAAGTCTGAAGCGTGGAGATTGCTGAAACCGTTGAAGGACGTTCCATCGACCCGCTGCAAGAGGGAGGCGGACGCCTCGAGCCGCAAGCGCTCGCCGCCGCCGAATATGTTCCGATCCTCGTAGTAGCCCGAAATGCCGGGACCATCGACCGTCGAATACTTCGCCGAGAGACCGACCGCGTGCCGGGGGCGATCCGTCACATCGATGAAGACCGGCAGGTTGCCGTTGGCGTCGAGCTTGTCGGCCTCGCGGATGCGAATGCCACCGATGGCGGGCATCTTGGCGATGGAGGTCTTGGTCAGCGCCAGCCGCTCGGGAGAATAAGGCTCGCCTTCCTTGAGATAAACATGGGTCGCCACCACCCGCGGGTCGACAGCACCGTCGCCCGAGATGGTGACGGCGCCGATGCCGGCCTTGGGCCCGGGTTCGACCCGCATACGAAGATCCATCGCGCCAGCTGCGTGATCGACCGTTGCCTTGACGTCGGCGATCTTCGCCAACGGATGTCCGCTGCTGCGGAACCAGTCGACGAGTTTAAGCTGCGCGGTGCGGAGATCAGCCGAAACAGCCGGATCTCCCGGCTTCAGCCCGAAGGCGCGGCGCGGCAGCCCCTGCGGCGTCTGGTCGTGCGGATAGTCGACGTCAATGGTGCGCAGCTTGAACAGCCGACCGAGCCGCGCGGTGACCTTGATCGGAACGACGGCCTTGTTGCGAAGTGCGTCGGCCCGATCGGCCGCGGCGGCAAATCCGGCCTCGTCCAGCGGCGAGACGGGAACTCCGTCGATGGCCACATCGACTTCCGCGTTGTAGCGACCAAGGCCCCAAAGCGTGTCGAGCAGCGGGTTGATGTCGGCCTGAAGGCGACGCGCGAGACCGTCTCCGTCCGGTGGCGGTTCCTGTCGGAGCCGATAGGTAGCGGAGGCGTCACGCAAGGCCTGTTCGGCATCGCTATCCTCCTTGCCGTCCTCCGTCCTGGCCTCGATCACCAGACGATAGGACAATGTGGTGGTGCTGACCGGCGGTGGGTCGTCTGAACCGAGCAGGCCAAAGAAGTCGAACGCGTGAGCCGACCCGCTCAGCGAGCAGGAGACGATCGCTGCGACGGCAAAACCAATACGCAACCCTCGTCCGCCTCGCGCTGGCCGCCCCGGCGACCGGACCAGGAATCGTAGCGCGGCACCAAAGGAACCTTGCGCCGCGCTAATGGGCGTTGCGAGACGGCAGACAAATGCCGGAGCAAGTGTCGTCGTGGAGATAACGTCGACTGGGAAGAGACGCCGTATAGCTTGCCAACGCCGCATTAAGCCAGCAATGGATCTCACGTCCGGCTTGTAGCCTGCAAATGGCAAGCGCCACCCCGCGGCAAAAGTTGGCCGCCCGCAGGCAGCAAACGGAAGTCATTGACATCCGGCACGACGACGACCGGTAGAACGTGGTCCGGTCAAAAACTTTGATGATCGTTCCGGCACTTTCACATTCGAGCTTTTTGTCGTCTGAGAAGTGCAGTTACGAATTCTGTGCTCCCGTTTCGATGTCACGCAGATGCCTCATGCATTAGATCGAAGCCGATCAGAAGGGCGAGCTAAGCATGACACACCGGAGCATAGATCCGAATCTCAACGATCCGAGCTGACAGAAAATATCCACGTCTCTGCAGCGCATCTCCAGCAGGAATGAGCGATGACTTCCGCAAGGAACGTCAGGGCACGGGTCGAGCGGCGAGTTTGGCAAGGCGCGCCAGCGCGGCACCGAAACCCTTCATCGAAAGCTCAAAGTCGACCGGATTGCCGCCATCGTAAGTAACCATGCGAACCACAACCTTCTGCTGAGTGCCGAGGACCTTGACCTCATCGGCGTTGAATTCTGTAGTCGCTAAGCACCCGTTCGGCAGGCAGGTCAGCAGCTCGATCTTTCTGAAGTCTTTGTTGCCGACCTTGAGGGTAACACCCTCCGACAACTTGATCCCGAAGGCTGCGGTGATCGTTCCCGCCAGAGACCCGGCCTTGGCAGCGGGACGAAGCAGTATCGACAATACCTTCTGGTTCGTCGCGTCTTGGAAGAGCTCCGCACTGATCTGGCATTGCCTGTCGGCATTGCGCGCATCACAGCGGAAGGCCCAGGCATCGTAGGTTTCCATGATCGTCGTAGGCTGGCTGGTCGTCTCCTGGGCCAAGATCTGGTTCGAAGGCGATGCGCCGATGAAAAGGATCCCGGCGAACAAAGCTGCCAGGAGCAAAACGGAAGTTCGGACCACGGAGTACTTTCGTGAGGGGAGAAGTTGACGCGCGCACTGACGGAGCGGACGCGTCCGACTCGCGCGGGCGATCCTGTGTGCAGTCACCATCTGTACCTGGCCCCAGCAATGCCGCGATTGCCGTAGCTGCTGCCGAAGTTGCCGAGGCTCGTGGAGGCGGCGACCTCGCCATAGAGGGAGTATTTGTTGTCCCCCCAATCATAGGTTCCGCCCAACCCGAGCTCCCCGGTCGAGGAGGCGTTGCGGCTGACAAACCACGTCTCGGCCACGCTCACCCGGGTCCCCCCCAGGAACTCGGCATAGAGATTGGCGATGCCATAGAGCTTGAGGCGTTCGGCGTTGCCATGCGCGTCCTTCCACGCCTTCTCCCAGCCGGCCGAGATGCCGAACCGGGCACGGAGGCTGTCGCCCTTGTCGGGCGAGACCCTCGCCCCGAACCGGTCGGTAAAGCCATCGAATGTCACGGAGGAATAGATCAGCTGCGCCTGCGGCGTGACCGTCCAGCTCCTGGCGATGTGCAGGTCTTGGCCCATCTCGAGCGAGAACGCGTAACCGAAGCCGGTGTTGTTGTGGGCGATGAGGCCGGCCTGATCGGACCACAGATTGCTGTTGAACCAGGTCGCCCGTCCCTGGGCATCGACATAGAAGCCATGGCGGCCATACCAGGTCAGGGTCGGACCGATGCCATAGGCATCGGCATTGATGGAGCCGTCGGCGTGCGGCGAGACCAGCCTGGCGCTGGCATTGCCGTACTGGCCAGTCACGCCGAGGATCAGGCGATCGCCAAAGGTGGATTCATAAAGAAGCCCATCGACGCCTGCCTGAACCTGCCATTGGTCCACGTCGCGGTTCACGCTCGCCGTCGAGAGGGCTGGCTGGACATGATCATGGCGTCCCTCCGTGCGGAGCCAGAAGCCACCCCCCTCGATGGTGGGATCCTTCTCGCAACCGAACGGACGGGCCGTCCGATCGGAGGCGTCGGCCGCGTCTCTTCTTTCCCGGTCGTCGCACCAGTAACGATTGCCCACCCGCTGCTGCAGCGTTGGCAGGCCAATCAGGCCGAGCAGCACCTGCGGATAGGCCTCAGCCACCGGCACTGTCGGCTGGTAGAGGGGCTGGTACGCCGCTGCTGGAGGCACTGTCGGCGCGGGAGGCACTGTCGGCGGCGTGGGAGGCGGGACTGGCTGGGGGGGCGGGACTGGATTGGGCGGAACGAGTTGCGAGCGCAGGTACCAGTTGCCATCCGCCGCACTGCCGCCGACGCCACCGTGGAAAAGCGTGTAGCCATAGGCCCCGGCGACCACGGCCGGCCGGCCGTCCTTGGTCGTGTACTGCCCGTTGAGCACAAAGACGTCGGGCGCGGACGCGGTTTTGTTCAGGACATCGACGAGCATGATGCCATTGCCTAGCGTGGGCGCGCCCGCGCCGCCGGCGTTGGCGACGCTGATCCGAGTCGCGCCACCGGAGCCAAGGCGCGTCGAATCCACGACGAGCACGTCGCTCAGGCTCTGAGGGCCGCCGGCGTTCAGGACGGTGTCTAGTCTCAGACCACCGCCGTCGGAGATGAAGACGCCGCCCCCGTCAGTACCGGGATGGGTGCCGCCGGTGATCACGAGCACGTCGCCGGCGATCGGGCGCCCCGCTCCGGTGTCGGCCCCCTGGAGCGTGATGATCCCGCGGTTGTCGAACGCCCTGACGCCCAGCAGCTGGCCCTGGGCGACGCCGTTTTGCGTCGTCGGCAGCAGGCTGCCGGCCGGCTGGTAGGCCCCGGTATTGTCGACGCTCTGCGGCCGGTCGACATAGAGCAGCCGCAGGACGCCATTGGCGTTGTTGTTGAAGTCGCCATTGATCTGCGAGACGGCGACATGCTGCACGCCGTTGACATAGTCGCGCGTGTCGAAGGAATTGGGCGAGTTGTTGTTGAAGACGTTGTTGCTGCCCAGCAGCGTGACGTAGCCGATGATGGTGCCATCGTTGTTGATGGTGGTGGTGCCGGAGCGGCTGAGGATGGCCAGGTCGCTGGCGCCGCTGATCCGGCCGCCCGCCTGGTTGTTGATGATTGTCCCGTTGGTGGCGCGCACATCGACCACGGCGGCGGTCAGGCTCGAGGTCGTCGCGTTGCCGGAATTGTTGACGGTCGCCCGTAACGCACCGTCGACCTGCATGGCGCTGCCGGCGGTGCCCGTGGTGGCGCCGGCGGTGGTGATGGTCACGGTGCCGGCGGGGGCGCTGCCGCGAATGCCGGTGGCACCGGTGACGGTGCCGTTGGATGTGACGACGACGTTGCCGCGGTTCGAGACGGCGTTGATGCCGACACCCCGTTGCGAGACGATCGTTGTCCCGGCGCCTGCCGTGACCACGGCATTGCCGGTGCCGGCGGTGGTGGCGTTGAGACCGTTGCCGCCCGTGCCCGTTGTCGTCACGGAGCCGCCCGTCATGCTGATGGTGGCGTTTTGCCCGTTCGCCGCATTGGTGATGGTGGCGAAGGCGCCGTGGCCGTTGCTTCCCTGCGCGGTGACGCTCCCTCCCGAGATCGTCACCAGCGCCCCGCCGAGGCCGGCGTTGTAAGCATAGAGGCCGACGGCGTCGGCGCCCCCTGTCGTGACCGTCGCGTGGTCCGCCAGAGTGACCGTCGCGTCAGCTGAGCTTGCGGTATTAAAGACTTGGGCGAGCGCACCGTGTGACCCGGCCGCTGTCGTGTCGACGCGGCTATTGCCCGAGACGGCAACGGTCGCAGCACCTCTGCCTTGGTTGAGCGCAAAGAGGCCAATTGCACCGGCGGTGACTGTGCCGCCCGTCATCGTCACTCGTGCATCGCGCGCATTCGCACCGTTGGTAATCCAGGCTAGAAGCCCTCTTTGTCCCGCAGTTACCGTCCCACCGTTCATCGTTACTGTGGCAGCGCCACTACCCGCCTGCCAAGCGAGCAAACCCACCTGCCCCGCCCTGACCGAGCCACCCGTCATGATGACCGACATGTCCCCCTTTCCCGCTCCCGCCAATTGATTGCCCGCCCACAGACCGTGCTTGCCGGCAACGATCGTACCGTTGTCGAGGATCACCGTTGAATTGCCGTTGCCGAAGTCGAAGGCAATGACATCACTGTTGTACGGATTGGTAATCGTCCCGACGGTTTTGATGTCGACGACGATATTGTCGTATCCGTCATTCTGGACCACGCCGTTCGGCTGAGATGAAGGCCCGACGACCATGCCCGGGTTGACGATGACGAGCGTCAGGTTATTGGCGAGAGGCCAGAATCCCCAACCCAGACCGCCATAGTAGATGCCACCAGGATAGGAGGCGCCTCCACAGGTGATCGTGGCCGGGTTCGAGGTCGGATGACCGCACTCGTACTGTGCCAACGTCTCGCCGCTGCTTATAGCCAGCAACATGGTGGCCAGCGCAGCAGGCAAGGCTGCGCCGACAGACCGATGGCAGAACTGCAACAGTGCGATCGAGAAGGGGCGATGAATCGATAATTTGTTCCGCATCAATAAAGATGAGCACGCCCTCATTCAAAATGATGCTTATAATCGGTCAGTCCTTGTTGAAATCGGTCAAGATTTTTGATCGGGCGCCGCTGGCAGCGGCCGCGTCCCGGCCTCCTCTGTCGGGGCGCAAAGATTGGCAAGGCCGGCCTCAACAGAACGGCGCTTCATCCGAGCTCTGTCAGTCAACGTCTTATTTGCGCCGCCGCTTGTAGACCGAGGGTGTCGCGTCAAGGGCGCTTGAAGACCGTCGTTAAATGGGCGTACTCGAAAAACCCGCAACAAATTGCGATCTGACATACGCGTCCGGCGTAGGTCGCGGGCTGGTTGGATTATTTGGGCGGCCAGCGCTTGAGCAGTTCCGGACTTTCTTTGTACATGCGGACGATTTTGATCAGGTTTTCGATACCGAAGACGGTGAACGCCCGGACGCCGTCATCTCGGACGCGATGGACCCAGCTGGCGCAGGACGAGGGCGAGTTCGCCAAGGTGAAGGCCAACCCGGAGCTGATCCCCAGCCTGGTCGACGAAGCGATCCGCTGGATGACGCCGGTGAAGCATTTCATGCGCTCGGCCACCGCGGATACCGAGCTCGGCGGCCGCAAGATCGCCAAGGGCGCCGTCGTGGTGCTACCGGCGCAGACGGTAAGCATTAGTAGCCCCAGCACCAGTGTCGGCATCGCGCTCCCGCGTCAAGACGCGAAGCCGAGCGCCTTCGCCGTAGCGAAAAGATTGGCTCGTGAAGAGCGCGATTTTGTTGAAACATTCAAGTGATCTCACGCACGGGTTCATCGCGATTTTGGCGGGCCACGCGCCAATAATCCGTGTTAGCGGGATAAGAAGATCAACCTTTCCTAGCAGGCTGTTGAAAAAAGGCGGTCGCCGCCGACCGAGGATCATGATTCATTGGCTCCGACGAGATTCGGAGATGGTGCGTGCGCGGCGGCGACAATCGAACGGGCGAGCTGTTCAGCTACGTCGACCTGGAAGCAAGGGTGCGGCGTGATCATCCGCTGCGAGGGATCCGGACGATCGTGAACGAGGCGCTGGCGGCGCTGGAGCACGAGTTCGCCGCCCTTTATTCGCCGATTGGACGGCCGTCGATCCCGCCGGAGAAGCTGCTGCGGGCGATGCTGTTGCAGGCGTTTTATTCGATCCGCTCGGAGCGACTTCTGATGGAGCGGTTGGAATATGATTTGCTGTTCCGCTGGTTCGTCGGAATCGGCGTCGACGATGCAGCCTGGGACCATTCGGTATTCTCGAAGAACCGCGACCGGCTGCTGGAAGGCGACATCGCGGCGAAGTTCCTGGCGGCGGTGCTGGCGCAGCCCAGGGTGAAGAAGCTTCTGTCGAGCGATCACTTCTCGGTCGACGGCACGCTGATCGAGGCCTGGGCCTCGATGAAGAGCGTCAAACCGAAGGATAGCTCCGGCGAGCCGCCGGCCCAAGGCGGCGGGCGCAATGCTGAAGCGAACTTCCATGGCCAGAAGCGCTCCAACGACACCCATGCTTCGACCACCGATCCGGAGGCCAGGCTCTACCGCAAGGGGAAAGGCAAGGAGACGAAGCTGTGCTTCATCGGGCACGGGCTGATGGAGAACCGCCACGGCTTGCTGGTCGACGCCTGCCTGACGCAGGCCGGTGGGCATGCCGAACGGGTGGCCGCGCTGCACATGATCGAGCCTCGTGCCGATCGACCGACAGCGATCACGCTTGGTGCCGACAAAGCCTACGATGCAGAAGACTTCGTCAACGAGCTGCGCTCGATGAACGTGACGCCGCATGTTGCGCAGAATACCGGCGGCCGTAGCTCTGCGATCGACGGGCGTACGACCCGGCACGGCGGTTATGCTGTCAGCCAGCGCATCCGCAAGCGGATTGAGGAGGCATTCGGCTGGATCAAGACGGTCGCCGGGCAAGAGAAGACCAGATTCCGTGGCCGTGATCGGGTCGGATGGGCCTTTACCTTCGCTGCGGCCGCCTACAATCTGGTGCGGCTGCCCAAGTTGATCGCGGAGACCGGTTGATGGCCAAGGTGCCCGGCTTTGCCAAGGCCTTTGCCGGCCGCTGGCGCATCGTCGAAATGGACAACTGGGACAGCGACTTCCTCGATCTTGTCGGAGAGGCGCATCTCACCTTCCGTGGCAAGTCCGATGGCGAAATAGCGTTTGGGGCTCTCAAGGGCTTCCTGGATGCTCGCTACGGCACCCGCGACGGATCGGCCTGCGCCGAGTTCTCATGGGAGAGGCACGACGAGAATGATCCGTCCTGTGGTCGCGGATGGGCCATGATCGGCACTGCGGGCAGGCTCGTTAGCCACTTCTACATCCACAATGGCGACGATTCAGCCTTCGTTTGCGAACGCGGCTGAGTTCTTCAACGGCCTGCTAGGGCGCCACGAACACGCCTTCGCTCAGAGAAACAGCTACATTGCCACGGCGACTAGGCCTTGAGCCAAAGCAATTTCAACAACCCTCCTGCAAAACCGCGCTTGTGGCATTTTCTGCCATCTCCTGCTCTTGCAGGTCCCCGCAACCACTTCTGTCATAACTCACTCACCGTCCCGGTCTAACCATCGGGGCGGTGTTTGCGTTTGCGCCGGCTTGAATGCCTAGAGACCACCAGGGCGGTCATGGCTGCACCCCCGCTGAACCTGAGTTCAGTCAAGACCTGGGCAGGCCTATTTTAGAGGTTTGAGGCGCGCCCCGCCATTCGAGTTACAGCTGTTCCTCGGCTCAACACTTCGTCCCCTCCCGCCCGGCAGAAGCCGAATTCGGCAGGCAAATACCTGCTGCAACCACGATCAAACGGCCTTAAGTTCCATGCGTGCTGCGAGGAGGCTAGCTAGAGCCAAGCTTGATATTGCCACTACATGGATTCCGCCGTCGTAGTAGAACAGCATCGTATGAGCCCACCAGGCTCCCAATGCACCACCTGCCATCTGCATCGCGCTGAATAGCGACGAAGCAGTGCCACTGAGCTCTGCGGAGTCGCTCATTGTGCGCGCGATGATCACCGGCAGGACCACACCTTGAAGCACCGCATAAGCTGCCATGCAGATCACGTTGCCGGGGGAGAGGACTTGCCCATTGGCGAGCCACCACAGCGAGAACAAGGCGCACAGCATTTGGGCCGTGAGCGGAAGCAGAATCCTGCTACCTTGCACCATCCTCGGCCATCTTCTGACCACGAGCGCTCCGAGAATGAAGAAGGGGGTTAGAAGACTGAGAGCGATGCCAAACCTGATTGGCTCATAAAGATCGAGCCTCTTGGCCAAGTCCGGAGCATTTGCCATGTAGGCGCCAAAAGCCATGCAATAGACGCCGCCCAGCGCCGCGCCCCAGACCACGGTGTGCGTCTTGAAACAAGTCGCAAACGCATCCCTGACACGAATCGAACTTGGAATAACGCGGTCGCGGCGAATCCCGGAGTAGGAGAGTGCAAGCAAAAACAGGGTGACCAGAAGTGTAAGGACAAAGGGAGCCCGCCATCCCCAGGCGCTGGCGAGTGCTCCGCCGGCAAGCGGGGTCAGTATGGGCGCGACTGAGATCCAGACCGAACACAAAGCTACCGCTCTGGTCAACTCATCGCCGTCAAACCAGTCCCGCAGGATCGACCGCGAATTGATCAAGCATGCTGAAAAGCCGAGCGCCTGAAGGGCTCGTCCGCACACCAGCACTTGCCAGGTCGTGGCGAAGATGCAGAGTAATGTTCCAGCCGTACCGAGAAGAGCTCCCCATAACACGGTCTGAAAGCGGCCCGAGCGATCGCTTGCGGCTCCCCAAGTTAATTGCCCAACTGCCGAGAACAGCAGATACGTGGATATGGCCACAGCGCCCTGGTCGGATGGGAACAGATACGAAAAGAGCGGGACGGCCGGAACGCATATGTACGCAGCCAACTGAGAAAACGAGGCGAAGAATACCGAGCAACCGAGTATCCAGCCGTAGGACGTCGATGTGCGGGGTAACTTCGCTACGATGGTCTTTTCATCAGGTATGTGCGCAGGATTGACTTGATAGGGCATGCCCATACGTCACCGCGCCGGTGCGTCGAACGTCGCGTCCAGAAGTTTCGCAAAATACGGGAATCTTGCAACGATCCGCCACGTGATGGTCGACAGCACCAGCGACCCCTTCGGGAACATCGATTTGATGACCGCGAAGACCTTTCCGTAGGGCATGCTCGTTCGGAAGCGTCCGGCGAGGATGGCTTCGATGACCCGTGAGGCCGCGGCGTCTTCCGACATCATCGGAAAATTGCGCAGCTTGATATTCCGGCTAGTCATTGGCGACTTGACCAAAGGAAGATGGAGAATCCCAAAGAGAATACCTTTCCCGAGCAACTCCGCCCGCAACGCCGTAAAAAACTGATCGAGAGCCGTCTTGCTCGCGGAATAGCTCGCGTATTCTGCTACATCCATCTCGGAAGAAATCGAGGAAAGCGCGACAACATGGCCACCGCCTCGCTCGATCATGCCGGGCAATAGCGATCGCAGGAGAGTTACGGCCGACAGAAAATTGACTTGCGTCATTCGCTTGGTCTCTTCGGCTTGTGCGGACATCTTGAGGAATTCCCTGGCTACTGAAAGGCCCGCGGCGTGAATGAAGACGTCGGGAATCCACTTGCCGCGGGAGAGCTCCGTCAGCGCCTCCGAGATCGCGACATCGTTCAGGAGATCGCATTCAATGAAACGCAACCTTTCGGCTCCCGGACTCCCGAGGCTCGCGCGAAGTTTCTCGAACGCATCGCGGTTCCTCGCCAGCACGACGATGTTGGCCTTCCGCCGAACCAACTTTCGAGCGATGGCCTTTCCGATTCCCGAAGTACCTCCCGTGAGGAGGACATTTTTGTTCTCAAAATGCGTGGTCGTCTGGTGCCGGCGTTGAATGGTGCGGCCCGCTTGCCATGCCCGCCACAGCCTCGGCGCGTAATCAGGCAGCTCCGGCGAGGCGATCCCCATAGAGCAGAGACGCCGGGAGGTCTCTTTGTTGACAAACTGAGTGGGCTGCCTCAGCTCCTTGAGCAGGTTCGTCGGGACATCCAGTTCACCCAACGCGTCCAGGAGCTCGTTCTTAAGCCTATCCAATACTCGGTCGTGCCGCGTGAACTCGCTAAGCCACGTCAGAATGTGGGAAGAGCCAGTCGGCACCACGAATCCATCATGGTCGGCGGACTTGATAAAAATTTCTAGGATGTCATCTACGCTGTAGCTCGTGTCTTCAAAAACATGATGCACGGCCAGGCCCGTATTGGCTTGCGCAACCAGCGAGGCGATCACCCGGGCGGCGTGGTCCACTGGGCAGATGGGTATGTTTGCCCAACCGATTGACGGAAGGGGCATTCCTGATGGCAAGTACCTGAGTGCACCATTCAGGGCCGGAAAGAACTTATAGATGCCGTCGGCCTTGAAGTAGCTGCCGGTCTGCGTATCTCCAACCAGCACACCCAGACGAAAGATATTCGCCGCAGGGAATTGCGCTTCGCGGATCAAGCCTTCCGCCTGATGCTTCGTCCTTCCGTAGTTGTTGCTCCACTTCTTGGCTTCCCGGAAGTGCGATTCTGTCCAGACGCCGGGATACTCCCCCGCCACAGCGATTGTGCTGATGAGATTGAAGGACGCCGCGCCTATGCGCCGCGCCAACGCAATGGCATTGGCCGTACCGGTGACGTTTGTGTCGAAGCACTTGTTCCAATCATCCTGGTCGAGGTCGTAGTGCGCGGCACAGTGAATGACGTGAATCTCACAATCACGAAACTCCCGAAACGCCTCCATCGGGACACCACAATGGTCCGCTTGCAACTGCGTGGAGAGAACCGTGAGATGCGCGGGCACCACATTCCGGGAACGCAGCCACGCTAGCACAGATTCCGGCTCCGAGTTGCCAACAAGCGCAAAGATATGCCGCGCAGGGGTGCGGCACGCCAGCTCGAGCAAAAGCTGCTTCCCGAGAAAACCAGACGCTCCCGTGACCACAAACACACGCTTCATTTGATCTACTCGGCGTAGGAGATGTTCGCGAAGGTCTGATCGAGGATGCGCCGCATCGTATAGTCTTCTTGCAGAACCTTCAGGACCTCGACATAGAGCCCCTCGGTACGGCGCACCAGTTCTGATTTGGCGGCCGGCTCCAAGGCGCGAGTCTCGACCAGTTGCCGGCGAAGCGCGTGAAGCAGCGCGAGCTGTTGTTCTTCACCCGAGCGCTGATTAATCCAATTCAGAACGAAGCGGCGGCTTTGCGAGGTGAAACCTCGTGCGGCGGCCAGGGCGAGGCATGCATGCTCGATGATGTCGCGGCAGATAAATTCAACCAACCCATAAACGGCAGGATCGGACGATTTAGCGTCCTCGAGCGATTCCCTCGCGAGGATGATGCGCTTGATCGCCAGGTAGAGCGGAAGGGATTGGACGCGGAAATCGTTCCGGAATTCATCGATCACGGCCTCGCCTTCGACGACGATCCCTGTCCGCAGCCGATGTAGGAACCGCAGGCTGTAATTGTCGATCATCGGCATCTTCGTCATGCCTCGCCCTAAGGCAGCATCCGCGGCAATCTTGTCCAGAGACTTGGCGACGTGGTCGTAGTCTTCTCGCAAGACCACTTCGACGTTGATCTCAACGCCGTCGAGATAGACCAGCGTTTCCAACGATTTTCCGGATTCAATCCGAAGGTTGTCGCTCAGATCGACCTCATCTCGAGAGACGTAGCTCAAGACCAACAGGTCAATATCGGACGACGTAGTGGCGTAACCCTCGGCCACGGATCCCACCAACAAGATGCCGACGTCGTCTATCGAACCCGTCAATTGGCGGGAGAATTTCTCTAGGCTGAAGCCCTTCTTCTGGAATAGCTCAAGAAGGTTATCCGAATGCCGAAGCTCATTGATGAAGCTTTCGGTCCGCGCTGTGTCTTTCATTGCTGCAACTCCTTCGGGGTTCACCAAGCGCGCCGGGCTCGACCAATCCCGCATGTCACCTCTAGGCTTCGTTCTGTGAAGAGACGACTTGGTCGGCCGCCCGCGCCTTACGAAATGGACTAGATCAGGTTCATGGCACTAAGCGTTCTCGCAAGGCTTGGAATTGGCCATGGCCGCGATGTCGCAACAAAGACAGACCGTTTCATGTCGGGCCGAAACGCGGCTTTGTGCGCTGATATTCCCGAAAGATTGTAGATGTGGCTGCCTAGCTTGGCTCCAGCAAGGAGCGCAATGGCGAGGTAAATATTCTCTGACTTGCCATCTCTCATCGAACCCATGTCCGGGCATAAGCCCAGCGAGAACAAGTCGACTTTCTCCCGCTTGAGCTGGGCGATGATATGCGCATGAATTGCGTAGTCGGCGTTCTTCGGAGAGGTTGCGACGCCGCGGTTAATATTGGAATGGTAACCAAGAAGGGCGCCATCCTTCCACATTTCATCTATCGTGATGAAATGTACCATCTCAGAGCGGCTGTCGCGCATCGCAAAGACCCGCTGCCCCATATTGGCTCGTAATAGCGGTTGGGTAATCAGCCGATTTTCGGGCCGCGATAATGACTTACGTGAGAGCCAGTCTTGCGAGACGCTGTCGACTTCCAGCCACGCGCCGGAAGCCGGATCGACTTCTTCAATGGAATAGCCGTTGGTCTCGCATCTCCGGATGGCATTGCGGATATTCTGTTTTTTGGGCCCGGCGAGTTCGTAGGTGGTGAGGTCAACAAGGGCCTCCCATCCGATACAGTTGGTATAGAAGCCGTGAGCCTTCAGAACCTTCGCGAACACCTCCCCCACGTTGAGGAAGATCACATCCTCTGACTGATTCAGAAATTCAATGAGGATACGCTCCCAGCATTCGACATCAGCTAGTGGCTCCCCCAAAACTAAGCGGGTCGAGCTACCGTAAGATTTATGTTCGTCGTAACAAAGGCCGCCGTGTTCATCCCCATAGAACCTGAGCCGGGGCTGGGCCAACGAGCACGCAAGCGAAAAATCGCCGTACTTCCGCACGAGCCCACCAAGAGTTCCGCCGCGATCTTCCATGGCCTCTCCTTTAAGAAACCCTTGCTCGCCAGAGCCGGTGGTGATCCACAATCTGCGCGGAAGCGCTCGCCAAGGCTTCCAACTGACGAATATTCTGATTGACGCGCCCTGAATCGAAGCCTGCGGAGACAAAGGTCTGTATCATCCTCGCGTGAGCTTCACCCGGCTCCTTCTTGGGTAGCTCGAACTCCAACGCCTTGCCGTCAACTATTCCGTAGATGTGCGGGCGAGCGGGGCCGTTTCGCGACATCCCAAAGATGGTGCGCAAATCCAACTCAAAACCCTGACCTGCGACCGCCAAACGAACCTCGTCGTGCGCAACATTGGCCTGCCAAGCTGTCTTCATCGCAACATCTGCGCCTGCCGCCGTCCTGAACTTCAGCTCGGCAGCAACATCGACGTCGACCAAACCCGACGAATGCCCCAACTGGCTCCCGTACCAGGACGCAAACTTGCCTTGGGCACCGTCGGCCGACGCAAGGAAGGAGAATTTCGCGTTCGTGAGCGTCATCTTGGGATAGTCGAGTAGCGCCAGGATGCATTCCAGCAAGTGCCAGCCGAGATCTACGGAAGACCCTGCTACGGCATGCTGCGATTCTGTCAGCCAACGCGAGGAGGGAATGCCGTTACCACGAATCCAGTGCGCCGCGACTGACTGGATGCGAGCGGCGCCGTGGCCATGGACCAAGCGCTTGAATTCCTCAAAGTGGGGATCAAAAATTGACGCGCAGCTACGCAGAAGCTGGGAACGTGACGCCGTTGAGGTCACTCCAAGCCGCGATGCCTCGTCGCATGAAAAGCAAACGGGCTTTTCGATGACTGTGGACACACCCCTGCTCAAGAGAGCGTGCGCGTGTTCAACATGCATGGCGTTGGGGGAGGCGACGATCGCGATGTCGACATCGTCTGGCTCGAGTTCATCCAGGCCGTGGACGGTCCGGAGCGAAGCGGAACGCTCGCCTTGATTGGCTGCGAACGGATCAATGCAGCAGAAGCGTGATACTCCCGCACGCTGAAGGTTGGGTAACCAGATGTCGGTTACCACCCACCCTCGACCTATGAAGACCACGCTGCGCGTCATGTTGAAACCAGCGCTTCCCGGACGACAATTGCGACGGTATCGGCAAAGCGCTCGATCAGATCCGGCGAGGCCAGGAACATCCGGTGATGGAGACAGAAGCCGGTTTCGGCGATCCGAATGGCATTCTGGCAACGTTTTGCTAAACCCTCTGGCGACGCGCCCGGCTCCGCCTGCTGCCAATACGACTTCAAGGTGAAGAGGGGAGGATAGAGCCGGTTGGCGGGGATACCGAGCGCCTGGAGATCGTGAACCACCCTGTCTCTCAATTCCGCCCCCGGCAGATCCGTTTGGAGCCGCGCCTGGACGAGATACTCGGAGCATTCGCTGCCTTCGCCAGCGGATTTCTGGAATACGAGCGGCTCGCATCGTTCAAGGCGCTTGCGAAATCGCGCAGCGTTATCGCGCCGGATGCGGCTTTGCTCTTGGAAGCGCTTGAATTGCCCGGCGAGCACGGCGGCAGAAAATTCATTCATGCGGTAGTTCGATCCGATCTCACGATGATCGTAGCCAGTCTCCCCCAGTCCGCGACCGCAATTGTGTACGAGCTGCGCGCGTTTGTAGGCCTCGTCGGAGGCAAAAATTACCGCGCCGCCTTCACCTGCCGGCAGCAGCTTTGAGTTCTGGAAGCTGTAACAAACCGCCTCGCCATACGCGGAGACTGACGAGCCACCAAAGCGAATGCCCGGTCCATGCGCCGAGTCCTGAATCGTGACAGCACCAAGATCCCGGGCGCTCTTGCCGTGCGCCTCAAGGTCCGCAGGAATTCCCGCATAGTGGACTGGCATCACCGCGCCGATTGGAATTTCTGCGGGGATGTCTCGCCATTCCGTTGAAAGCGTCCATGTGTCGGGGTCCACATCCGCCACAACGGGATAAGCCCCATGCCTTTGGATGCTTGACATGGACGAATTAAAGGTTAGCGCTGGTACGACTACGCCGCAGCCGCGCGGCACCCCCGTCGCTGTCAACGCGAGTTCAAGGGCATGCGTGCCGCTGGAGACAGCAACAACATTCCGCGCGCCCTCGAGTGCGGCAAGCTGTTTTTCGACCTCAACAACAAATCGCCCTTCGTTGCGCCACCACTTCCCACTACTCAATACCTCGTTGAGGGCGCTCTTCTCATCCGAACCGAAGCGTGGCCATTCGATATTGTCGAATTTCATGCGATCCTCACTGCGGCTGGAAGGCCATCTTGTTGTAGGATGGACAGTTGGAAAACGAGCCCCATAAGCGGCTCGCTTGCGTCGATAGTTCTATGGGCTAGGCGGTAGATGGCCTCCCGCCGCTTCAGCAACTCGCGCGCCTGTTGCTCAAGGGAGGTTGCTGAGAACATCACGCGATCGCCACTCATTAGCCGCTCGATCAGGATCTTGTGCTCGCATTCGAGGTAGACGCATAGATGCTTCGAAAGGAGGAGATGCCTGCCAGCTTCCCATGCGCCGCCGCCAAGAGCGAGAATACCTTCCTGCCTAGAAGAAAGTTCATCAACGAGCGCAGCCTCACGCCAGCGGAATTCTTGCCAACGCCGCTCAGACGGAGCAGGCCCAAGGATATCGCCATGGCGCTCGCGAAGGATCTCGTCGGTATCGTATCTCGGCAGGCCTTTTGCGCCAGCATATGCACGTGCCAGCGCTGACTTTCCGCAACCAGGCATTCCTACCAGCACGATCATGCTGACAGTCTCGCGTTGACTTGCTGAACAATGTCAGCGAGTGGCTTATGCCCGTCGAGCTGAATAATGCCGTGGATCTCTTCCATCTTCGTTCGATGGACCGACTGCATCCAAGATAACTTCTCCTCCGTGGCCTGCGCACCGAGGGAGGCGATCATCCAGTCGGCACGATCACGCAGGCGATCCACTGCAACAGAGGGCTCAACGTTCAAATAGAATAGCGTTTCCGGCACAGGATACTGTGCGAGCAAGAAGTCGAACAACTCGCGATCCGAGCAGATGTCGTTCTGGTAGATGGCAAACGCAGGAAACCATCTGTCGAACAGCAGCTTCTGAGGCGGTGCTGCGCTCGTCGCCATGCAGGCAAGCTGAACCAATCCATCGACGATGTACGTTTGGTGCCTAAATTCGTCTTCGAACGTTGTGCGGATGAAGGACGACGCGTCACCCTGAGCGCTTGGCGGGTTCGCGCTCTTGAACGCGGCGAGACTTGCCGCACTCAAGCGGCAGCACCGGACCGCGCGGCTTTGTTGTGCCGAAAGCGCCGTGCAGATGCTCGTTTTGCCCGAGCCGTCCACGCCCTCGATCGCGAATATCTCAGCATCCGGTAGCCGGAACCGGGCCGGTGAGATGTTCGCGACAGGGCGGTGCGGATCGGACCGCCGATCCGACAGGTTCACGTGCTGGCCAACGAGGTCGAGAACGATTTGGACGATTTGGTCGAGGGATTTTCCTCGAGTATCCACCTCAACGCACGTCCGGTCACGTTGAAAGAGATCAACGTATTTCGCATCGAGGTGCCGAAGGAATGATCGGGTTTGGTCGGGCCCCAGCTGCTTAACCAACCAGTCATCGGCCGCAACCAGCCTTGATGCACAGATATCCGGATCGCCTCGTAGGAACAGCGTAAGATCGATAGGTGGCAGTTTGTCCTTGAGAAACTCGCATCGTGCATCGAATTCCACCGGACCGTTGCTGTATGCCTTGAAGGTCTGCCACCATCGGTCGTGGAGGACGACATCGTAGGACTGGTAGTCAGAGCGGAGATAGTGAGGACGAACAACACCCTCGGTGAGAAAGCATTGTGTCTTCGTTCGCCGAGATACCCGTGTCCAATATGCTTGGGGGCCTTCGCCGACATGTTCGCCAAACCGCTTGAGCAGGTCCAGCGTGACCGGTGCAAACGCCTCCGAGAGCACGCCATAATCCCTACCAAGCGTCTCACGCACACGCGCAATGACAGAGCTCTTGCCGACGCCGTCGATACCCTCGAAGGCGATACGGAACGGTCCGGTTCGTTCGTTAAGCACCGAACGCCCCCAACTTGACAGCTTCCCTCAACGCTCCCGCCAAAGGCGCGTTGCTGCCGAATGCAGAACTTCGGATAGCGGGCGTCCATGCGGAGCGGTCGAGGATCGCGTTCACCTCGCGGCGAACGCAATCAGTAGCGTCTTGGCGAGTTTCCAACAAACGGCCGCCAAGGGTTATTTGGCAAGCCGGGAGAATCTGCGCTAAATTTGAAATCATCAGTGCCAGCTTACTTAAAAGGCCGTCGAGCGCCTCGTCCGTGGTGCGGGAGGCTTGCCACTCGGCCTGCAGGCAACCCCGTTTGCCGCATTTGCAGGGCGCCCCCGATGGATCGACGATGATGTGACCGAGTTCGGCATTTAAGGGGCCGAGGCGCACGATTTCGCCGTCGACGACGATCGCCCCGCCCACGCCCGTGCCAAAATGAAGGGACACATAGGCTCGCCCGCGATCCTCGCCGGCGTCCGCCAGAGCCGCTGCTTCGCCGTCGCCGATACATCGTACGGCGCATCCCAAGAGCTGTTCAAACTGGACGACGAGCGGAAAATCCCGCCAATACGGTCTATTTGGCCACGATGTGACGATGCCGGCGTCATCGACGCTGGGTGCCACGCAGACGACGGCAGTTCCCTGGAAGGATATCGCGCGACGCGCGAGCACATCAGCGATAATAGCGAATTCGCGGTTCGGATCTCCCAGCAATGGGATTTCGATCCGAGTGGGTTTGGGCAACGACACGTCATTCGACAGGCAATACGCAAACTTGGTCGCGCCAAGATCGAGGGCGAGGTATCTTGAGTCGGCTCTTGTCATCGAGCGTCGTCCGCTTCTGGACGAATGGCTTGCTCGATCGCGGAGACCGCGAGCGTATAGGCGGCTACGCCCAAGCCGGCGATCATGCCGTTCATCACGTCCGCCAGGACGGAGCGGGTCCTGAACGCTTCGCGCGCGAAGATGTTGGAGATGTGAATCTCGATCTTGTAGCCCGCGAAGTCCTCGAGGCAGTCTCGTAAGGCCCAACCGCTCATCATCAGGGCACCGGGATTGATAATCAATCCGCGCGCGTCGCGGTGCGCGTCGACAAACCGAATGATCTCTCCTTCGATGTCGCTTTGAAAGGTCTTTAGAGATAGTCCACTCGCTTCAGCTCGCCGATGGACCTTCTCTTCGATCTGCCGCAAGGTGACATAACCATAGATCGCGGGCGCGCGTTGGCCTAGCCGCGCAAGATTGGGACCGTTGATCAGGATGACGTCAGACATACCGACCGCCTCCGCAGCAATCCAGGAGAAGCTCGATGTCCGCAATGATGCGGCGAACGCAGCCTCGTGGAAACAACTCCGGCTGGCCGGGCCAGCGCACGGGCAAGAACCTCACGCTGGCCCCCTGAGCGGCCTTGAGGTCGTTCATGGAATCGCCGACGAACACGCAACGACCCGCATGGCTTCCGGTCGTCGCGATGATGTGATGCAAGCCATCGGCCGACGGCTTCCCAGGCAACGGATCGTCGCCGCATACAATGCCTGAGAACGCGCGTTCCAGCCCGAAATGCTCAAGCAGTAACAAGGTGCGAGCCCGCGCCTTGCCCGTGAATAGACCTAACTTCGTTCCGTTGGCCGCGAGCCCGGTCAGGAGCGACCCCACTGCGGGAAAGAGCCGATTGAGGGACAAGCTCGCGATGCTCTCTTCCTCGAACAGCGCCGGAAGCGACGCCGGCCATTGGAGTTCACGCGTGATGTCCTTGAATGGAATGCCTTGGCGCGCGAGAAGCTCGTGAAATGGGATAACATCGCTAGCTGGGCTCGCTCGCCGGAACGCACGCTCGAAGGCCGAACGCATGGACAGGCTGCTGTCCAGCAATGTTCCATCAAGGTCGAATACGACGAGTTCAGGCACAGCAAACTGGGCGCGCATGTGGGCCATACGAAGTACCACCAGAATTGGAGGAATTATCGAGAGTTGATCGCGTAGAGGATCAACGGCATCGCCTCCTGAATCGGATAGCGCGCGAGAGTCTGCTCGATCGTTTCCTTGACCGCGCTTCGATCGGCCTCCCTCACGACACCGCCCAGGAGGCTTCGAATTAATCCTTCGAGTTCGGCGGCGCGGTCGAAGGGCAGATTCCCGTCTGGCTCCTGCATGAAGGACACCATCTGAGCGACGCTCGCCAACAGCTCTTTGACCGGATCCCTGTCCTCTCGCATGCGAGCTCGGTTGCCGGGCGAAAACGGATTGTTCGCGGCACCGGACGAAGATGTGAGCTCATCGGCTATGGATCGCGCGATAACGGGCGCCATCAGGATTCCGTTCCGGTAGGTGCCGGTCGCCACTAGAACACGGTCGTGGGCCGTTCGCCCGAAAAGTGGACATCCGTCGGAAGTAATCGGGCGGAATCCCGCTCGTGTTTCACGAACCGCCCCAAGCCGAAGATGCACATTCAATTCATTGGCTAGCGAGTGGCAAAGCGCATAAAGTTCGCCCACGGTGGGCTTGGGATCATCGAATTCAGCCGTCTCAAGGCGGTTCGTGGCTCCCAGATATATTCGTCGCCCCGAGAGCGGGACCAAGTGACTGCCACACGCGAAGTCGCGATTGGGGGTCCGCATTACGCCCGCGAATGCAAGAGGCGCTTCGACGATTGCGCTCGAACCGCGTCCGCCCAACATGACGAGCTTTTGACCGACGCCAACGTCGAGCCAGGGTAGCAACCGCAATGTATTAACGCCGGCAGCAACGACGATTTCTTTGGCATCGAGGACGGCTCCACGATCCGTCTTCACCTGAACGCGGCGTGTGTCGGCTTCGATTGAGACGACCGTCTCATCAATCACGGTGATGGAACGGTCCAGCGAAATTGCCTTGCCGAGCGTGTCAAGCAACACTCGGCTTTCGATGTAGCCTTCTTTGGGCAGCGAAAGCACGAGCTGCGGCCGTGAAAGCTTGTGGGGCGCGAGCCCTTGGACGTCTTTCGGTTCGACCCACTCACTGGGTTCCTCCCAGGCATCAGCCTGAGCCTTGATAAAACGAATATTCTCGACATCCTGACTGCCGTGATTCGTGGCAACAATGAATGTGCCGCGTCCCACGCGCCCGTCGCTGGAAGCACGCTCGGCGACCGAGCGATACCATGCTTCCCAGACCCTCCCTGATTCGATGCGGAGCTTTGCCTCCTCTTGATCAGCAAGCGTCCACTTGTCTTTGCAGAACTCGGCGAATGACCCGAGCATGGCGCCGGCCGCGTGACTTGCACTTTTCTCTAAGCCTGAGTTTGGGGCAATGAGCGCGACGGAGAGGCGACGCGCTGAAAGTTCGAGAGCTGTAGCTCGGGCGATGACTCCACCACCAGCCACAATTACATCATACTTGGTGTTCAACTTTAGAGCGCCTTTACTTTGAATTGTCATCAAAGTGTTATGCATCTCGTGGATGTGAGTCAAGAGTTGCGTTTTTAGAAGAGTGCAATCTGACTTGCAGCCGGAACATTACCGCAGCATTGCGAGAAGAAAATTCCGTCGCGGCTCGAAAAACAGACCGAACGTTTTCTTCGTCTCGAAACAGGGCCCAAAATAGACAAAGTGAGTCGTCGCGCGATGATGAATGATCGTTGTATTCAGCTTCGCATAACGCAAGAAAGCTGCTCGGGACTTTCAAGTGCGGACCTAGTCTTACTGCGTCACAAACGACGATCTGTGTAGTGGTCGAACTTGATCGCACAACAAGGACATCTCGACAGCGTTCGGACGAGCCCATGCTCGAGCCGCCGTCGCATCGTCGCGATCGAGTTTGGAATGTGACGTTGGGTCCGCAGCGGCAGATCCGCGGGGTCTATAATCTGCGGGAAGGCGAGCGAGCGGGATCGGCTGGGCGCGCCGCGCGCCTGAGGGGGGAATCGTCTCCCGCTCGGAGATCAGGAATCCGTAGGCCGCAATGCACATCGTTGCGTGATGATGAAAGCCGCGCCAGCCGCGTCCCTGGAAGTGGCCGAGCCCGACCTCCTGCTTGAGGTCCTGATAGTCGCGTTCGATGCGCCAGCGCAATTTAGCCGTCTCAACGAGCGTCCGGAATGCCACATCCTCCGGCATTGTCGAGAGCCAGTATTTGGTAGGCTCGTCCTCGCCTTTCGGCCATTCGATCAGCAACCATTCCTCCAATCGCCGGGTGGTTTGCCAATAATCACGATGCGCGGCACGAACCCGCACGCGGGCAAAGCGCGAGGTCAGCTCTTCGTTCGTTCCTTGCCGCCACGTGATGGTGCGCCAAGCTTGGGCCGGCAGGCCGATCGCGAGCGCCTTCACGGCGGCTGGCTGATGCTGACGGTTGCGGCGCATCAGTTTCGGTGGACGGCCGCGGCCCGACCATGGCTTCGGCGGCAAGGGACCGGTGCCGGGCGCCCATACCGTTGTGCTCGACAGAAGACCCGCCACATAGGTCAATCCCAGCGCCGTGATCTCCGTGCGCAGGTCGCTGTTGTTGCCATAGCCCGCGTCCATCAGCACGACACCACGTGGAAGGTTGCTCGCACAGGCCCACCGCAACTGCTCCAGCGCGATCTCCGGCTTGGTCCGGAAGCCGACTTCGGCGGGAATGCCCACTTTACGCCGCCGATCGCAATCCTCAGTCCATTCCTTCGGAAGATAAAGGCAGTAGGCGACAGGCAGGCTGGCGTGGTGGTTGGCAATCGACAGCGACACCGCCACCTGGCAATTATCCTGCTTGCCGAGCTGCCCGCAATATTGCCGCGCAACTCCAACCGAATGTCGCCCCTGCTTGGGAAATCCGGTATCGTCGATGATCCAGCCTTCGATGGGGCCCTGGCGTTCAATCGCCGGCAGGACCATCTCGCGTACCTTGCTCAGCACCTTCTCATCCGACCAGGCGCCGCTGCCGACGAAATGCAGCAGCGATTGATGCTGGGCCGCCGTCCGCTCCGGAGCCGTCACCGCCGCCATCGGCTCCACGCTCTTGCGACCGCCGCAGGCCATCAGGCCGACGCAATAGTCGCGCAGCGGCGCCTTCCGATCAGCATGACCGATGACACTGGCAAGCCCTTCCAAATACGCCGCAAATCGCTTCTCGCTCGTCCTGGTGCCACGCCCGCTCATGTCGGCCTCATCGGCTAATGGTCCATGCTGCAACCATCGCTGATTCTGGCCGGCTAGAGCCTGCGGTTTTGTGACTCAGTCAGACTAGCAGGCCGTTGAAGAACTCAGCCGCGTTCGCAAACGAAGGCTGAATCGTCGCCATTGTGGATGTAGAAGTGGCTAACGAGCCTGCCCGCAGTGCCGATCATGGCCCATCCGCGACCACAGGACGGATCATTCTCGTCGTGCCTCTCCCATGAGAACTCGGCGCAGGCCGATCCGTCGCGGGTGCCGTAGCGAGCATCCAGGAAGCCCTTGAGAGCCCCAAACGCTATTTCGCCATCGGACTTGCCACGGAAGGTGAGATGCGCCTCTCCGACAAGATCGAGGAAGTCGCTGTCCCAGTTGTCCATTTCGACGATGCGCCAGCGGCCGGCAAAGGCCTTGGCAAAGCCGGGCACCTTGGCCATCAACCGGTCTCCGCGATCAACTTGGGCAGCCGCACCAGATTGTAGGCGGCCGCAGCGAAGGTAAAGGCCCATCCGACCCGATCACGGCCACGGAATCTGGTCTTCTCTTGCCCGGCGACCGTCTTGATCCAGCCGAATGCCTCCTCAATCCGCTTGCGGATGCGCTGGCTGACAGCATAACCGCCGTGCCGGGTCGTACGCCCGTCGATCGCAGAGCTACGGCCGCCGGTATTCTGCGCAACATGCGGCGTCACGTTCATCGAGCGCAGCTCGTTGACGAAGTCTTCTGCATCGTAGGCTTTGTCGGCACCAAGCGTGATCGCTGTCGGTCGATCGGCACGAGGCTCGATCATGTGCAGCGCGGCCACCCGTTCGGCATGCCCACCGGCCTGCGTCAGGCAGGCGTCGACCAGCAAGCCGTGGCGGTTCTCCATCAGCCCGTGCCCGATGAAGCACAGCTTCGTCTCCTTGCCTTTCCCCTTGCGGTAGAGCCTGGCCTCCGGATCGGTGGTCGAAGCATGGGTGTCGTTGGAGCGCTTCTGGCCATGGAAGTTCGCTTCAGCATTGCGCCCGCCGCCTTGGGCCGGCGGCTCGCCGGAGCTATCCTTCGGTTTGACGCTCTTCATCGAGGCCCAGGCCTCGATCAGCGTGCCGTCGACCGAGAAGTGATCGCTCGACAGAAGCTTCTTCACCCTGGGCTGCGCCAGCACCGCCGCCAGGAACTTCGCCGCGATGTCGCCTTCCAGCAGCCGGTCGCGGTTCTTCGAGAATACCGAATGGTCCCAGGCTGCATCGTCGACGCCGATTCCGACGAACCAGCGGAACAGCAAATCATATTCCAACCGCTCCATCAGAAGTCGCTCCGAGCGGATCGAATAAAACGCCTGCAACAGCATCGCCCGCAGCAGCTTCTCCGGCGGGATCGACGGCCGTCCAATCGGCGAATAAAGGGCGGCGAACTCGTGCTCCAGCGCCGCCAGCGCCTCGTTCACGATCGTCCGGATCCCTCGCAGCGGATGATCACGCCGCACCCTTGCTTCCAGGTCGACGTAGCTGAACAGCTCGCCCGTTCGATTGTCGCCGCCGCGCACGCACCATCTCCGAATCTCGTCGGAGCCAATGAATCATGATCCTCGGTCGGCGGCGACCGCCTTTTTTCAACAGCCTGCTAGGCAAGAATATTCGTCTAGCACCAGATCCAGTAAGGGAGGATTTGCTAGCGTCTTTAGTCAACGACAAAAGTCATGCCGGCGAAGCTTGCTCGGGGCCTCAGATCACGTATTGTTGCGAGGTGATTTGTAGAGGATCGTTCGATCCCGACCGCAAGGTTTACCACGAGATCATCGGGGGCATTCACACGACATAACGATCGCTCCCGCTGACCGCCGCAATGCAGGAACCACGATTCTTCAAAAGCCGCGTCACTTTTCCATTAGCGAGGGCAAACTGAATTTGGAGCTCCGCGCCGCGAAGGTCGACCACTATCCTGCGTACAACGCTCAGATGGGGCCCCGTAGTAGCGGCGTACGCAACGGCTGCTTGCGGTGGTGAACTTGACGGTCAAAGCGGAGGTATGTCTCGAACGGCAAGCCCGACTTGAGAAATCAAGCGATAGAACTCAGGGCAGGTCTTGGCGACACATTCGGGATGATCTAGGCTCACGCCACCGCCGGCCGCTCCGAGAACGGCAAGAGACATCGCCATTCGATGATCGTCGCGGGTTCGAAGCTCGGCGTAGCGGGGAATTCCCGGGAAAACTTTCCACCCATCCGCCCTTTCTTCGACCGGAACGCCCACCTCGAGAAGTGCTTGCGTCATCGCATCGACGCGGTCGCACTCATGGTTGCGGATATGGGCAACTCCTTGGATCTCGATGGGAGCATCAGCATAAGGGGCCAGCGCGGCGACCGTCAGGGCGATGTCCGAACAATCATTGAGATCGAGGGTGAATCCGCCCTTCAGTTTCAAGAGAGTTGCGGGGCGTGAAATCCGCACGCCCTTCGAACCGAGCCAGGCTACTTCACAACCAAGTTGCGCAATGAGGTCGATAAATCTGGTGTCGGGCTGACGACTATGTCGGATGGCATTGGGGATCACCAGCGTACCCTTGAGAGCAGCTGGCAGCGCTGCGAAATAGGACGCCGTTGAGGCATCCGCTTCGACCTGAAAATCGGTGGCGAAATAGCCGGTCGGTTGCACGCGGATTTTGGATAGATCGCTCGTGGCATCGACCTCCGCTCCAAAGGCGCGCATGCAATCGAGCGTGATGTCGACATATTGACGCTGAACGACATGACCGTCTGTGCGGAAGACCATGGGATGCTCGGCCTGAGGGGCAGCAATAAGGAGTCCGCTGAGATACTGGCTGGATACGCCGCCATCGACGAAAGCTTCGGTATTGGTAATGGCACCGCCACGAACCAAAGCGGGGAGAAATCCGGGACGTTCTAAAGGCTGGATGCACTCCCCGAGCATAGCCAAGGCATCGAACAAACCCTTCATGGGCCGCATGGTCATCTGCTTGCTGGCTACGATTTGCCACTCCCCAGCGCCACCCATAGCCAGCACGCACGGCAAAAAGCGCGCGACCGTGCCCGCCGAGTGGACATTGAGGGCAGTCCCAGTAACGGGACGGTCTCGTCCAATTCCATAGACAGTGAATCCGTCAGCCACCTTCTCAATTTTGCATCCGAGAGCTTCGGCGGCGGCGAGCCCGGCCTTGGTGTCATCGCTGTCGAGCGGGTTTCGAATGGTCGACCCACCCCTGCTGCAGAGGGCCATCATGATGGCCCTATTGGTGATGCTCTTGCTGCCGGGAACGACGACTACTCCGTCTAGTTCGCCAGTGAACTTTTCAATAAGGATTCGATGATTTGAGGCCTGAGACAAGGTTGTACTCGCGCTGTGAGGCAACGTTCCGGCTTTTAAGCACACGATTGCAATTAAAAACAACCCCATACGGTCTTCGCTGTGCATCGGCCGATGACCGCCAGACGCTACCGTTCGGCTCGCTCTCCAAACCGATGGTGTCTAAGAAGGAACGGCGGGGGCTACCGCTGCGTCGGCGGATTGTACTTCGCCGAACCGGCGCAACCGCTTGCGGCCGACGAGTCGTCCAGCATCCGGTCTGTTGGGCTGATGACGGTGTGTAGTGTTAGGTCCATTGTCGGCAGATTGTTCAAAATCAACGTCTGACAAAATCCCGGCGATACAGACGGTCGGCGGAGTATTTCGGACACACGCCGTCGCAACAGTAGTCTGGTACGGACATCAGTTCTGGCCATATCAGCAAACAGGGCCACATAGCTCTCGGGAGGGCTACAACCACCCTGCTGCTGAGATAGTTCCGGACGAGCAGACGAACTGGAGCATCGGTATCTTCGGCGATCTGGTCAGCGTATGACCACAACGCGTCGGCTCGAAACTTGTCCACGCTCGCCAGCGGCATGTAGCTTACAATCGCGCTCGCCTGACGTGCCCTGTCGTGTGTCAACGGATGACGGTTGGAGCAGTTCGATCTGCTCTCTTGTGGGTTGCCAGGTCTGCCTTGAACGCCATAATCCCCCTTTCGGCCCAAAGCGCCCGTGCCTGTTCTTGCTGATCGCTTTTGAGCTTGTCCGCCACCCAGAGCAGCGCGCCGAGGATGGTGACACGATCATCGTTGGTCAGCTCGACGATCCCGGCCTTGACGACGAGACCGCCGAGCTCAATGAGATGCCGCGTGCGCTTGCGGCGCTCGACCTGCCATGTGCGCATATCATGACGCGCTTGTGCCGCCTGATGGCGGTTGCGCTCGGTCCGGTTGCGCCGCAGGGCCGCCCGCGTCACGGCCATTTGCCGACGTCGATCGCCGCGCCCGTCCTTGAAAGTGCCATGGCCGGCATCATGGCAGCCATCGAAGATGGCCTCTACCAGCCGTCGATGAAGGCCCGGATGGACGAGCTTGAACGGCAGAGGGCGGAGATCACCGAGCGTCTTACCCAGGCTCCCGCCGATATCCCGGACGTTCACCCGAACGTCGCCAACATCTACCGCAAGAACGTAGTCCGGTTCACCGAGGCTCTGGACGATCCGGACGGAGGCCGGGAAGCAGCCCAGGCGCTCCGCTCGCTCATCGGCGAAATCGTGCTGCCCCCCGGCGAGAAACGCGGCGAGGTCCATGCCGAGCTACGCGGCGAGCTGATGGGCATCCTTGATTTCGCGAATGTTACGGGAAATCAAAGGGCTGGCCGTTTTATGTCGGCAGCGGCTGCGTGTCCGCGCTTGCTCAAGAACAAATACCGCGCAAGGAGCGCGCCATTAAGCATCAAGGATACCTCCGCAGTAATCTTGGATCATCGGTCCGCATATTTTGAATTCGAACATTTCTTGCTTCAAGCGACGCGGTTAGGCGCGGCCTGCCGTCGCACCAGTGTGACGTCCATGACCAATGGTCCTCCCTCTCAGCTAACCACGATGCCTCCGTACTCGCTAGTTCAGACATTTCTCAAACGTTCTGTCTGCCGTGAGGATGCGGCAGCGAGGTGCCGACTTGCCGACGGAAGACAGAGGAAGCGTGTGAAAGTGTCGTGCGGCGGGACGGCAGCCATGAGCAGGGACCTCGTTTGCTGCGGAGACGAGACGCAGACCGTTCAGCAGAGGCCGCTTTCCCTGGAAATCAGCGCAGCCGTGACAGATCAGCGATGACGATCGTCGAAACAACGGCAAGGAACGCGACAAGCCGATGGCGTTGACCTTGCCCCACGGGCTTTATCCTGCTTGAAGTTCTTCCTGGCCCACGACAAGGACCGGAGTATGAAGCGCAGCCGCTTTTCGGAAGAGCAGATCATTGGGATTTTAAAGGAGCACGAGGCCGGCGTTTCCGTCGCCGACCTGTGCAGCAAGCATGGCGTCAGCGACGCCAGCATCAACAAATGGAAGGCGAAGTTCGGCGGCATGGAGGTGTCAGATGCCAAGCAACTGAAAGAACTGGAGGATGAGAACACACGGCTGAAGCGGTTGCTGGCGAATGTCATGCTCGACAATGTCGCCCTGAAGGACTTGCTGGAGAAGAAGTGGTGACGCCCGCAGCTGAACGGAAAGCTGTCGCCCATCTCATGGATGCCCACCGGTTGAGCGAACGGCGGGCGTGTAAAACCATCGGCAGCTGCCGCATGACTATGAGATACAAGACGACCCGGACGAACGATGGCCGCCTTCGCCAGTGTATGAATGATCTGCCCGTTTCCGTCGTATTTGCCGACCGCGACTTCCAGGCAAAGCTGCCGCCGTCTACGCCATCCCTTGAGGCCGGCGAGGCGCTTCACAGGTTGTCGAAAGCGGTGCCGCAGTTCGACAATGTCGCCATCAAGGCGGGCGATCCCTGCTCGATCTTCTTCACCTCCGGAAGCTCCGGGCTTCCCAAGGCAGTCGAATTCTCGTTCGAGTCCGCCGAACGCGCCATTGCGGCGCCGACTACTCTTGGTTTTAACGCGCAGTCGCGGCTGCAGATCGTGGCTCCGCTTTTCCATACAGCTGGATGGGTTTGGTGTTGCTACGGGCTAACCGGTGGCATGACAATCATTCTGCTGCCCCAAGCCTCGCCAGATCGCATGACCTCCGCAGTCGCCGATCTCGGTGCGAGTCATGTGCAATGGCACCCCACGATGCTGGACACTGTGTTGGAACAGCAGGCCCGCAATCCGCGCGATCTCTCGGCCCTGCGCATGATCGCCTACGGGGCAGCACCGATCGCGCCGGAGATGCTCGAGCGCTGCTACCAGACCTTCAACTGCGAATTTTCTCAGGTTTATGGCCTCACCGAGACCGTCGGCCCCGTCGGCCATCTCGCGCCCGCTGCGCACCGGATCGATTGGGGCTCGGGAGGGCCGCCCACAGTTTCGATCAACCCCGGCATCTCGCTTCGCGTCGTCGATAAAGATGGTCGTGAAGTTGCGCCGGGAGAGGTCGGCGAAATCGAGGTTCAGCTGTCCTACCCCGCTCCATCCTATCTCCGGCAGGGCAGGCGCATTCCGATCGCCCGAAGCGATGGATGGATCGCGACCAGTGACATGGGCGCGATGGACACGGACGGCTATGTTCGCGTCATCGGACGATGGGGCGACATGATCATCACCGGCGGCGAGAATGTGTATCCGTCGGAGGTCGAGAATGTCATCGCAACTTTTCCCGAGGTTGCAGAGGTCGCCGTGTTCGGACGGCGCGACCAGCGCTGGGGCCAGGCCATTTGCGCCATGGTCGCACTTCGCCCGGAGGCGGAGATGAGCGCGGCAGAGGTGATCGAGCGCTGCCGCAAGCAGATCGCGGGCTACAAAACTCCCAAGACGGTGTTCTTCGTCGAGCGACTTCCGCGCAACCCCGCAGGCAAGGTCGTACGCCCGGCGTTGGAGCCTCTTGCGGTCGAGCTTGAAGCTGCAGGCTGATCAGCCTCCGATTAGGCGAATGAGACTATATTCGGTCTCCGACGCGCGCCGTGCGATCATCGCGCCCTCGATGCTTCGTACGCCCTCCCTGAAGCGCTCGGCGACTTCCGCGCACATCACGCCCCGCGGAGTGATCCGTAGATCTCCCAGTAGCGGATTTCGCCCAGGCTCGGTGCTCGCCCTCCAGCCTCCGCATAGCCGTCGATCAGATCCTGATAGCCACCAAAGCCGCCCACGGGCTGCGAGGGATTCTGGAAGCGCCAACTCTCCACACACAACCATCCAAGGTCTTCGATCGGATCCCCGATATGGGCTTGCTCCCAATCGAGAATTCCGACGAGGCCGTTCGGGCCGACCATGAGATTGCCGTTCCGGAAATCGCCATGAACCAGGGCAAGGGGCCGCGGCTCGGGACGATTCCTGCTCAACCAGCCGAAAGCCAGTTCGAAGACCGGGCGGGACTGGCCCGTCGCGCGAAAGCGGTCTTCCAGCACCTGCGATGCGACAGCGGGGTGGGCGGTTGGAAGTGCCGGAAGATGATCGCGGCTGAGCGCATGAAGTTGTGCCAGCGCCATCCCGCATTGTCGCGCCAGACCCGCGCGCGCGCCGTGGAGGGTCTGCGACTTGAGGATCCGCGGCCCCACGCTCTCACCGGTCAGACGCGCCATGGCATAGCCCTCGCCGACCTCGGCATCGGGTGTCAGCTCGAAGAAAAACTCCGGGACTGACAGCCCGTCACGATACGCCTCGCGGATCAAGGCCGCCTCGGTTGCGATCGGCAGAACGCCATTGCCGCTGAAACGCTCGGACAAGGGCGCCACCCGCAGCACCATGGGTACAGATCGTTCGGCGGTCACGAAATCGAAGGACCAGCTCTCCTTGCTCGCGCCACCGCCAAGCTGACGGAGCGCCTCGATGCGGCCCTCCCCCTGCCCTCCGGCGCGAGCACTTGCCGCCAGCGCCACCTGAAGCGCCTTCTGTCGTTGGTCGATCATGGCCTCTCCTCGCCATCATCTGTCGGGCGAGCCCCCTTTAATGTCAAGCCAATTGACCATATTGGAGACCCAGAGAGGGAGCCATGACCGCGCCCGGAACGATGCTGCAAAAGATCTACGATGCCCATCGGGTAGCGTTGCGGCCCTATCAAGGCAAGGGGTCCTTGGAGCGATCAACCAAGAAGCGCCGCCCTCCAGCGAAGATCGCCAGCCGTCTGCGCCCTCAGCTGATCCGCTGGCGGAAGATCGACCGAGCCCGGACAGATGAACTCCGCAGCGCTGGCCTGATGAAGAATGACGAGCAAATCCGATATGTCGTCCGCAAGTTCCAGGCTGGCGGCACGGCAGCCTTGGATCACAAGCAAGGTCGCGTGGCGCGACACGGCTCGATCGTGTGGTGGCGGCTTCAGTGGGACAGCAATTCCTCGATGCTGCCCAGCGCATCGTAGATGAGACGGAAGCGATCACGGTTCGTGTCAAAAAGCCGTTCGCGCGGCGAAAGCGGTCGATTGACCATCGGAGTCCACGTTTCATTTTCAGCCGGCAATCTCCGGGCCACCCTTCTCGACCACCGGCAACGCTTCCCCGATGTCGAGACGCATCTGGTTGATGGCTCGAGAGACCATCTGATCTCCGACCAGTTCGGCGATTGACATCGCCTTCGTCGCCGACCCCAACCCAAGCTGGAACGACTGATCATTACTGCTCTGGAGCGAACGTGCGACGCTACATCGTGATGTTCCGTGCGTCGCTCCCCTTCGTTTGACGCGGCCTGCTTTTCGAGTCCAGCGAGCGATCGCAGCCGCATCCGGATGCAGCCGCCAGGTTTCCGCCAGGAACAGGAACCGCGCGCGCTTACGCGGAACCCACCTTTACGTTGCCACGGTTGCGTAGCCCCCTAGCCGAACGCGCTTCTCGTTTGGTGAGAGACTGACTCGCGCCGATCTCAGGGTGTCTCGGTTGCCTTGGCCGCAATTGCCTTCAGCGCGTCCGACATCGCTTCGACGACTGGCTTGACGGATTCGTCGAGCCCATGCCGATGCGTAAGAAACGCTGGATCGTTGTAGGACAGAAACGTCGAGCCCGCCTCGTCCTGCCAGACCAGCGCCTTCAGCGGCAGGTCTATGCCAATCGTCTGCGATGCTTGCATCAGCGGCGTGCCTCCCTTGGCGGCGCCGAAGATCAGAAGGTCTGTGGGTCGCAGCGGTAGACCGACCGCGGCGGCGCCAGCGGCATGATCGATGTGAGCGAAGACCGTCATGCCCTTGGCACGGACCTCGGCCTCCAATCGCTTCATGGTCTCTTGCGGGCCGAAGCTACTGCGCACAGTAGTTAATCCATCGGTGGACATTGCCGGCTCTCCCAGTATCAGAGTTGCGATCAATACAGCAGCGACAGTCCAAGCAAACCTCATGTCATTGCTTCCTGAACAGCTTCGCCGGATCGAATTCCGCTTCCGGCACGAACCCGTCGCGGTTTGGCATCTTGATCTTCGGCAGGCTGTCACGATCGAGCTTGCCGTCGGCAGGCAGAATGCCATTCAGGCTTAGGATGTAAGCGGCAACGGCGTAAGTGTCGTCGACGCTCAGTGAGCCCGGCGCCTGATAGGGCATCGCCCGATGGATATAGTCGAACAGCGTCGTGGCGTAGGGCCAGTAGCTGCCGACAGTTTTCACGGGTGCATTCGAGGTCAGCGTGCCCTGCCCGCCCACCAAGCGGTCTTTGATGCCGCCGACGCCCTTGTCCCCGTGGCACGCTGCGCAGTTGTCGGCGAAGACCTCCTTGCCGCGCGCCGCTGTTCCGCTTCCTGGCGGCAGCCCCGTTCCATCCGGCCTGACGTCGATGTCCCACAACGCTATCTCGGCGGGCGTTGCTGGACGGCCGAAGTCATATGCAAGGACTGGCGAGACGAGCATGAGCGCGAACGCCCCGACGAGAAGAGCTTTGTTAGTCGAGAACATTGCTGACCCTCCCGGTCTCGTCGATGCTCCAGGTTTGTTGTGCGTTGTAGTGAAACAAGGCGTTGGTCCCCATTGCCGCGATGAAGGACTTGCGATCGGGTTGGATATTGCCCTTGTCGTCGGTCGAACGGCTTGCGATTTTGGTCGGCTTGCCATCCCAGACCCAATCCATCTGAAATCGGGTCTGCGCTTTCGGCAGCGCCGGGAAATAGAGCTGCGCCTCCTTCCAGGTGTTTGCGCCGTCGGTCGATATCTCGACCTTCGCGACCTTGCCATGACCGCTCCAGGCCAGCCCCGTGATGCGCTGGTAGCCGGGCTTAATCATCATGGTGCCGGAGGGCGCGGTGATCACCGAATTGGTCTCCATCCGGAGTTGGAATTGAATGGCTTTGCCGTTGGCCTGGAGTTGCGTGTAGCGGGCTGTCTCCCAGCGGGTCATCCAGGGCTGGTCGCCGAACTTCAGGCGGCGCAACCACTTGATGTTGAGGTTGCCCTCGAAGCCCGGCATCACCAGCCGCATCGGAAAGCCGTGCGCGGGCCGTAACGGCTCGCCATTCTGCCCATAGGCAACGAATGCCTCGTTCAGAATCTCGTCGGTGAGCGGAATGCTGCGGGCAACGCCTGCCGCGTCGCCGCCCTCGGCGAGCATCCAGGTGGAATTGCGATCCTTCCCGACGAGATCGACGATGAACTTGAGAGGAACGCCCGTCCATTCGTTGGTGCTGACCAATCCGTGCGTGTTCTGCACGGTAAGGTTGGGATCGGCCTTCTTCCAATTTTCCCAGCCGTTTCCGGTGCATTCGAGGAAGATCATCCGCGAGATCGACGGCATTGCCTTCAGATCTTCGACGTTGAACACCAGCGGCTTTTGGACCATACCGTGCACCAGCAACCGGTGTTTGGCCGGATCGATGTCGGGCACGCCGGAATGGCTTCGCTCGTAGTGCAGGTCGGTCGGCGTGATGCTGCCGAAGAGCTTGTCGAGCGGCGCCTTCGAATTGATCGCGTCGCCCGGATCGATGTTGCGCTTGCCGGGACCAGCTTCTGGAATACGTGCGATCTTCACGTACTTCGATCGCTCGCTGTGGCCCGAGAGGTCGGCACCGTCCTCTCGCGGCGGCACATCGGCGAGAGAGTCCGCCGCCGCGGCCCGACCCGCCACGATGCTTCCCGCAAGCCCCGTGGACGCTGCTAGGAAGTTTCTTCGCGACAGTCGACCCTCGATACTCTCGGGGGAATGGTCTCTACGATCGGTCATTTTCTTCGATACCTCGAAACCCATAGCCCAGCCTGCTCGTCTCGACGGGGCGCTGTTCGCCGGGGGCGGCCGGCAATGTGATCAGATAACCATAAGGTGATGAAGAGAGGCCTTCCTGTCGATGTCCGGGCGGCGCTACTCAATGACCGCAAGGATCAAAGGGAGCGCCGATCGGTGTCTGGACCGCAGGACGGCTTAAGCAATCTAGCGCCGATGCTTCGCGTCCGGCCCGAGTTGCAGGATTTCTGTCGGTTTGGTGGCACGTGGCGCACTGTGCACGAACCTGAAGGACCAGGCTGGGCTGCCTTCCACATCGTCACCAAGGGCGCCTGCTGCATCGAGCGAGCCGGGCAACTGCCGGTCCAGCTTGAGGCCGGGGACGTCCTGCTGCTTCCGCATGGGGACGGGCATGTTGTCTATGCCGGCGACGGAAGGGAAGAATCCCGGAACATCACCGCCACCTATCACGACCACATTCGCGTGAGACAGACGCAAGGTTCGGCAGCGGAAACCGAGCTGATCTGCGGTCGCCTGCATCTGGAGAGCGCTACCGAAAACCTTCTGCTGCGAGCGCTCCCTCATGTGATCGTGCTCAAGCTAGGAGGTATGCTGCAGTGCGCGGCCGTGGTACGCTTGATCCGTGACGAACTGGAAAACGGTCGTTGCGGTGCCACAGCCATTGCCAATGATCTGTCAAGCGCATTGTTTGTAATGCTGCTGCGCCAGCATCTCGAGCTCGCTCCCTCCATACAAGGATTGCTGGGCCTACTGAGCGCACGAGAGACGTCGCGAGCAGCGGCCGCAATTCTCGCCGATCCTGCCAGACATTGGGAGCTGAACGAATTGGCCTCCATCGCAGCGGTATCCAGAGCAACACTGGTGCGAGCATTCCGACGAATCTGCGGAATGCCGCCGCAAGTCTTTTTGACAGAGCTTCGGTTAGGCTTGGCCCGCAATCGAATCTCGCATACTTCTGAAGCGCTCCACAGGATTGCAGCGGACGTCGGTTATCAGTCGGAAACATCATTGAGCCGGGCATTTCAGCGCCGCTTCGGTATTCGCCCCGGCGCCTTGCGCCAAATGGGCTCGAATCTGTAGTCGCAATCGCTCGAGGCCCCGCAAACCGATCTTGTCCCTGAGCGTGGTGTAGAAAGGCGGCCATAACCGGCGCCCGTCTTCGAGGAAGCGGGTCAGCCCCTGCCAGTGATTGAGCGCGTAGCGGATGTCCTCGGCGAGCGTCGAACCGCTGGAGATCGTCGACAGCTGTTTCTCGAACCACGGCTTCAACGTAAGACCGTATGTCCTTTCTGATGCCGGCGGTGGGGTGGGTCGCCCTACACTGGCGGTATTGAAACGAGGGTTGCTCAAGGAGCCTATCCTCACGCCAGGAGGACGAACCGTGAAAGATTATAGCGAGAATTTCGTAGGTTTGGATGCGGCCAAAGATCGGCATGCAGTTGCGATTGCCGAGAACGGGCGCGACGGTGAGGTTCGCTATCTGGGTGAAATATCCTCTGACAACGCGTCGGTAGGCCGGCTCGTCCGCAAGCTCGCGCGGCCAGGTTTACGTTTAAGATTTTGCTATGAGGCTGGGCCGACGGGATATGGACTGAGCGAGAGATCGAAGCGCTTGGCCATGAATGTGCTGTCATTGCCCCGTCCCTGATTCCACACAAGCCTGGCGATCGGATCAAAACAAACCGCCGGGATGCCGAGAAGCTTGCCCGGTTGTTCCGCGCCGGTGAACTGACGGAGATCTGGACCCCGGACGCAGCGCATGAGGCAATGCGTGACTTGATCCGTGCGCGGGAGGCGGCGGTGAAGGGTCGGAACCGCAAACGACAGGAGATCCGATCCTTTCTGTTGCGACACGGCAAGATTTTTCCCGGCTTGAAAGCCTGGGGAACGAAGTACTTTAAGTGGATGCACGGGCTCAGCTTAGCGTATTCGGGCCAGCAAACTGTCCTGCAGGAGTTGATCGTCGCGGAGTCGCAGTGCCGGGAAAGAGTATTGCGTTTGGAAAAGGCGATCGAAGACAGCATGCTCGATTGGCCACTTACACCGGTGGTCGAACGTTTGCAGGCTTTGCGCGGGGTCCGGCTCATTTGCGCAGCGACCTTCATGGTTGAGGTCGGTGACGTCCGTCGCTTTACGAACCCGCGGCAGTTAATGGCCTATCTCGGCCTTGTACCTTCGGAACGCTCGACCGGTGATGCCGTACGCCGGGTTGGCATCACCAAGACCGGAAACGCCAGAGTGCGCCGGGTTTTGGCTGAGACCGCATGGACTTACCGCTATCCGGCCAAGTTGGGAAAACGAAAGTACTTCGCAAGCCGGCACATGCCTGAGGTCGTGCGAGAGATTGCATGGAAGGCCCAAGCACGTTTGACCAAGCGTTACCGTGCCCTCGTTGCTCGCGGCAAGCGCAGCACCGTGGCGGTGACCGCGGTCGCTCGCGAGCTTGCTGCCTTCATGTGGGCCATCGCGAGAATAGACGATCAGCTGGCGGCGACCTGACCTATGGTTATCGTTATCGTGTCTATCGGTGGGGACGTGGCGTTGAATGGGGAATTCCCGGCAACGCTTTGTGGCCGGCAATGCCGACGCCCGTTGTAAGAGAGGACCAGCCCCGGACGAATACATGGACTTGCGGTACCCAATCCGCGCATCAGAGCTTGTTCACCTACGTCCCAGGCCACGTCTCCTCCGATAGGCACTTCAGTGATGAGAACCGACCGGGAAATCGGCGCGGGTAAATTGACGCGCGATTAGGTCTTGCAAAAGGACATCAGACAACCCTTGCTTCGGGATCTGGATAGCTGTGCGAAGAAGCCTCCGGCTTGGACGGAGGTTTGGGATGGGATTGGACAGCAAAAAGGACGTCCATTTAAACGGCTCATCGGCGGGGTCGGTGAGTCGGCTGGAAGGCGCCACGTGCGTTCGGAAGCTGAGAGAGCTCGGATCGTCGCCGAGAGTCTGTTACCCGGTGCGCAGGTGTCCGAGGTGGCGCGCAAGCACGCTGCGACACGCTGGCAGATCTACGATTGGCTACGGCGGTTTCGACCGCTACGCATGTTGCCGCCGTGCGAGGCGTCCCCGCCAGTCCCTGATCGACCGAAGCTTTCCGTCGTAGCAAAAAACGATCGTTTTCAAAAGCTGCAGGTCTTTTTTCAAGGTGCCGAGGCAACGGCGCTGCTTGCATCCGACTTTGCTAAATCGTAGTTCGACGCGCTATTCGGGTTGGATCGTAGGTGCGACGGCGGGATGGCTTGGTGGACGAGATCGAAACGGAAGTTTGCGGGGCGAGTGATCGCTCTCCTTTACCTGTTCTGCGTGCTTGTGCCCGGTACAGCCTCGCCGTTCGGACCGGACCGGCGCCTTGCTTGGATGAGTTACAAGTTGTGGACGTCATCCATGTCTATGATCATGCGTCGACGAGGACACGTCCCATAGACTCGCGTCTTTATGCCGATACTCAACACCGACACGTGGCCAAGAGTGCGGACGCTGTGGCTAGGCACGCCAACGACGATCTTCCTCGGAAGAGCGGCCGGGGCCTTGCTGTCCGATGACGGGGGTTGGGACGAGATCGCGACGGATGGGGAATCCGCCGATATAGCTTAGACGCGCGGTTGACCACGTCAGGAAGGATCGGCCATGATCGTCATGCCCTACGACTACTATTTGATCGCATGGTTTGTACTCGCTCTCGGGTCGACGACCTATGTCGCCTACGATCAGTTCACTGGCAACCCCGAGCCGACGGTAATGAAGTGGGGCTTTATTCTTGTCACCCTGTACATGGGACCATTCGGACTACTTCTATATGTGCTCGCTGACAAGGAGCCGCGTCCGGGCGAACATGAGAGGTTCACCTCTCCGCTCTGGAAGCAGGGCGTCGGCAGTACGATTCATTGCGTCGCTGGCGACGCCACAGGCATCATTCTTGCCGCGGTTGTCACTGCTTCTCTTGGGCTCCCAATGTGGATCGACCTGTTGGTGGAGTATGTCGCAGGCTTCTCGTTCGGCCTGCTGATCTTCCAGTCACTTTTCATGAAGCGGATGATGGGAGGCTCCTACTGGGACAACGTCAAGAAGAGCTTCATGCCCGAGTTCATCAGCATGAACGCCATGATGGCGGGCATGGCGCCAACCATGAGCCTCTTGATGATGGGGCGCGACATGCGCGCCATGGATCCATTTGAGTTCGTCTTCTGGGGCGTAATGTCGCTCGGCGTGATGGTCGGCTTCGCCACGGCTTATCCGTGCAATGTCTGGATGGTGAAGAAGGGTATCAAGCACGGTTTGATGACCGAGCCGCCACACTCTCATGAACAACAAAAGCATGCCGAGCACG
The DNA here is from genome assembly GCF_024171045.1 of Bradyrhizobium sp. USDA 4538. Lineage (NCBI taxonomy): Bacteria > Pseudomonadati > Pseudomonadota > Alphaproteobacteria > Hyphomicrobiales > Nitrobacteraceae > Bradyrhizobium > Bradyrhizobium sp. USDA 4538. The sequence goes on along the minus strand of NZ_JALJZE010000002.1, from coordinate 466,279 downwards.
GGCGTCAGAGCGAGCATGACGACCCCGGGCACCGCGCCGGACATCCGATGAACAGTGAGGCGACGAGGGCACAGATCACCGCACTCGGTCTCGTCACGTCGTTCCTTCTGCTCACCGGCATGGTGTTCCCCGGCTTTTGGGTTAACTTGCACCTGAGCACACGCGACGTCGGGGCCTCCATCATGCCGCCCGGTATGCTCAACACCTACGATCTGCCGGCCGAGGCGATGAAGGACATGGCCGCGGTGATGCCCCGCGATGTGAGTTACCGGGCCGCCGCAGATGCCCGCGGAGATCGGGTGCTGCAGCCGCGGATCGAAAACGGCATCAAGATATTCGACATCGAAGCATCAATCATCCGCTGGAACATCCTGCCGGAGGTCGCCGTGGATGCCTACGCTTACAACCGCCAGGTACCCGGGCCGCGGCTCGAGCTGACCGAAGGCGACCACGTTCGGATCAATTTCCACAATGCCCTCCCCGAGAGCACCACCGTGCACTGGCACGGATTGATCGTACCCAACGAAATGGATGGGCCGGCCAAGGTCACGCAGCCGCCGATCCCGCCCGGTGGCTTCTATACCTATGAATACACGGTCGGACAGTCAGGGACGTACTTCTATCACAGCCACGATCATCCAGACCGGCAACAGGCGCTGGGCCTATACGGTGCCCTCATCATCGCCCCCAAGGACCCAACCCAGGAGGTGAAGTCCGACTTCGATTACACGATCCAGCTCCAGGAGTGGCTCAAACGGGAACGGTTGACTTATCCGGCCATGTTGATGGAAGGCGGCATGCCGAACTACTTCACGATCAACGGTAAGGCCTATCCTGCCACGGACAGGGTACCGATGAAAGTCGGTCAGTCCATCAAGATCCGCTTTATTGGTACCAATAATAACTTCGTTCATCCGATGCACATCCATGGCGGGCCCTTCGAAGTCGTTGCCGTTGACGGCGTCACTCTTGCGCAGGGGGTGCGCTATCAGACTGACACCGTCAACGTGGGACCCGGACAGCGGTATGACGTGATCTGGACCGCGCGAAAGCCAGGGAAATGGCTGGTCCATTGCCATATTCCTCACCACACGGCGAACAACAACGTGGAGCAGGAGGGGGGCGGAGGGTTAATGCTGGTTCTCGATGTACGCTGAAGCGCCTAGAACCGCCCGATGTCCAATGACGTTCGTGCGCTCGTCAACGGAAAGCATCGTCCTAGGCTCAGCATAACTGGATATTCTCGATTTTGATGTACAAGGGGCATCAATGAATCCCAAGATTGAACGGCCGTTGTCGCCGTATACGACGATCTATCGTCCGCCGACGGCGATGAAGGCGTCGATTACCCATCGTCTAACGGCAATCGTAATGTACTTCGGCGGCATGCCGCTTCTGACTTGGTATTTGCTTTCTGTCGCGATGGGACCGAATAGCTACCGACAATTCGAGTCCTTTGCCGGCAGCTGGTTTGGCACGTTCGTGCTGTTCAGCCTGACGTGGTGTGTGTGCCAACATCTCGCGTCGGGATTGCGTCACCTGATCCTGGATCTCGGATTTGGATTCGAGAATCGGACGTCGCGCCGGTCGGCCATCGCGACCTTTGCATTCTCGCTCACAATGACCGTTGTTCTGTGGACCTGGACTACGCTGGCCTAACAAGAGACGGCTCGTGCGGCAGCCACTGGAGTTGATCAAGATGCCAGATTTAAGAGAGAAGTATGGGCTGCTGATCGGCAATAACAGCGTTGGCGGAATAGCTCGATTGATTCTTAGCATAACGGTATTCTGCTTGGCTTTCAGCTCACTGTTCTGGTGGCTTCGACACTAGATGATTAGTCCTAGACTGTGATGGTGTATTCTTATCGCACGCGCGGGTCATGCGAGCAGGACGTTCCGATAGGTGCGCCGCTTTAACAGGCTGTGAAGAAGTCTCTGGCGAGATGGCGTTGGACACGCGCGGACGCTACGGAGCGCACCCGGCCGTCACTCGCAGGCAAAAGCTACGGAGCTTCCTTCACCCCCGTAGCAACGATCTGCACCGGCGCAAAAGATGGTACAACCTGCTCTGATGTCCGTGCTTGTCGACGCCAGGTAAACACCAGGCTGGCCGCTACTCCGTTGCGGCGCGCAACCTCAGTCACCTTCGCGCCCGGCACCAACGTCTCCTCGATAATCCGCGCCTTGTCGTCCTGCGACCAGCGCTGCCGCCGCTCTAGCCCGCCCAAAACCTCGACCCGCATCGCCTGATGACCTTAAAGCTAGACTTAAGGCCACACGCTTCGCGAATTGCCACCCGTCACGCAAAACGGCCCCCGTCGGATGCGTAGTGCGCCAGTGAAACTGGCGAAGGATAGTCGATGAAAGTTCGATACAGGAAAGGAGTACGGCGCTCCCGAAAACCAACCTCCCGCAACTGTCCGCGATTTAGCGGAATCCCTGTCCCGGAATTACTGAAATCGCTGTCCGCGAATTAGCGAAATTGCTGTCCGGAAATTGCCGAAACACGCATCCTGCTCGACAACGACTACCTGCCTGGCGATCTCGAACGGCAGATCGGCGCCTTCATCGAACACTACAACCACGTCCGCTATCATGAGAGCATCGACAATCTGACGCCCGCCGACGTCTACTTCGGCAGAGCCGAGACGATCTGACTGAGCGTCGGCGCATCAAACGCCAGACCATTGCAAACCGTCGCTTGCAGCATCGACTGCAGGCCGCTTAAACTCTAACCCCAGATGAGCCAGAGCCTCCCTTCGCCTAACGCCTGATCAGTCTCAAATCATCTGACGACGGACAGTCCGTCGATAACTGGGGAGCAAGCAGCGCTTCACAGGATCAAGGGGTTCCCCAGATCAGCTCGGGCTGAACTGGTACGAAGACCACGTCACGAGAACTGCGAGCAGACAGTAGCTGCAAGCGAGAACAGGCGATTACCACTCACTTGCGGTGAAGCTTGAGCCTTCAGGCTTTGATGCCTGGATAGCCGTATCAGAGGCTGAAAATTCCCGGTCACCTGACAAGTCGAGCAGTCAGCCCAAACGCGCTGTCTGCTATTTATCTCGCGACTGCAATCGAGAACTGACAAAAGACCAGAGCAGTCTCAGATGCGCCGCGCAAAACCTACCTAACGAAGCAAGGTGGGTGTGGGCGTTTGTACGAAAGAGTACGGGATCCGAGAGGAGCCACATGACCACCACGCTACCAGTAACGGCAAGACCGTGCCCAACAGCGTCCGTAACAGATAGCCCTTGATCCAGAGCAATGGGATCGCAAATAGTACTCCAAACAGGGAGCTATGGGGGATTTTGGGTGACGAGGTGATCAGGCGGCGTGGCTTGCCGGCATTTGGATGACCTCGATGCCGTCGTTGAATCTGACACCTGCGATGACCTTCGGCAACTGATTTGTGCCTCTGAGCCGTCGCCAGGTCTTTGATGCGGCGATCACCAGCTTGAACACCATCAGCCTGGCGGTGGTCGGCGACAACGAGCCCTTGGTGCGCACCGTCCGGTGCCGCACGGTGGCGAACACGCTTTCGATGGGATTGGTGGTGCGCAAGTGATCCCAATGCTCGGCAGGAAGGTCGTAGAAGGCCAGCAGCGCGTCGCGATCCTTGACCAGGCATTCGACCGCCCGGCCGTACTTGGCGCGGTAGTTCTCGGCGAAGACGTCGATCGCCGCTTCGGCGGACGCCCGGTTCGGCGCCCAGTAGACCTCGCGCAGATCCTTCTTCATTGTGGCCTGTACCGAGAGCGGGACCTTGTCCAGGACGTTCACGGTCTTGTGCACCCAGCATCGCTGGTTTTGGCGCTCCTCTTTCATCAGCGTGGATCACTGTCAATGTCAAAGCTGGATACCGCGACTGCTTGCCTATCGGTGGCAGAATACGGATTTTACGATATCGGATTTCAAGAACAGCCTGGTCTGGATTGCCCTTGCTATCCTGGACTTCGATCCGGTGGAGACCTTTGACCACGACCTCGTCCATTATCGTTGCAACGGTATGATCGCCATCGCCTGCGAGGCGATTGACACAGGTCCTTACCAAGAAATGCGTTCCAACCTCTTGGGCGGCGCAGAACAATTCATAAATATCGGCCTCACGATCACCGATATGGATGCACTGGGATGGCTCCTCGAACAGCTCCGTGGATTGCTTGAGGTTCTCCAGCCACCGAATGCTCTCCTTGGTTTCAATGGGGATCCGTGTCAGGTTGACCTCGCGCCTGAGCGCAGCGACCCCTCTGAATTTCTTTCTGGTCCAAAACTTCACGGCGCTGAGCCCCAGTGGAAGCCCCTCGAGGGTCACCGCAAGGCTCGAATGCATCAATATTCCGCACGTCGTGTACGTTTGGGGGGTTTCCGTCCAGTCTTCGGGAGTTGCTTTTGGGGATGCGCTTAATCATCCCGATCAGATCCGGACGCTCCCGTTGGTAGGTGAATTCGGTCGTATCATGCAGGACAAGAACAGGTCCTTTCGCGGCCGCGATACGTTCCCGCGTCGATTTAAAATGACCAGACAGGATGTCGGCCTCGCTTACTCGTTCATTGGAGAAGAAACGATAGGCCGCCTTGGTGTTCGCCCAGTCTTGGCAAACCATCGGAATACTCTGTCCGATGTCTCCACCAATCTGCTTCAGCAGCATGCGAAATCTCTCGCCAAGTCGGGCATCTTGAAACTCGCACAGCGCAGCTTCACGGTCAAACCAGGTCACCGCGTCAGACGTCAACCGATGCGCCTTTTCATCCCGGGCGCGTGAAGCCAGTCCCATAGAGCACCTCTTCTCGAATCAGGTGCCCATCAAAGAATCACAAGCGATTCTGGCGACTCAAGTTTTTCGGCTCAGTGCACCCCGAAAAATGTAGGTAATCGTAAGCCCCGTCGGATGCGTACCGTCTTCACGCGATCGCCCGGCTTCCTCGGGATAAGCGACGGCGCAACCACAGTGCATTCATGGCCGAGCGACCGGATCAGGCGATAAAGGCCATAGCCAGTCGGACCGGCCTCGTAACAGAAATGCACACCACCAAACCGGCTGGCGATCCGTTCAACGACCCGGCGCATGCCGATCGCCGACGCGTCGACCTCACCGAAGAAGCGAACCTCTCCTTCCCGGCCTGTTTCCGCGATCGCGATGGCGTTTTTCAGCTTTGCGACGTCGATTCCGACAAATGCTTCCCTATAATCTGCCAGAGCTATGCGGGAAAGTGGGTGATGACCTGAGATAGGCGGCGTATCGAGGCGGGTGTCGAGCCTGCCAGAACCTCTCAAGGAGAGCGATACGCCATGAATGAGACTAGCAACATTGTCCCGCTTCGTCAGCCCGACGAGATCGACACCCGACGAGATCGATGATCCACTGACCAATGTCCTGCGCGCTGGTGCGCGGCAGCTTCTGGCGCAGGCTGTCGAGGCCGAAGTCGAGACATTTCTTGCCACGGTGAAGGACTTGAAGCTTGCCGACGGGCGCGCCCGTGTCGTGCGGCATGGTTACGGCCCGGCGCGAACGATCCAGACCGGCATCGGCCCTGTCGATGTCGCGCGGGCGAAGATTCGCGACCGCGGGGCGGCCGGCGATGGCGAGCGGATCCGGTTCAGCTCGGCGATCCTGCCGCTGTGGGCACGGCGGACCAGAAGTCTGGATGCGCTGTTGCCGGTTCTGTACCTGCGCGGCATCTCGACCGGCGATTTCCAGGAGGCGCTGACGGCCTTGCTGGGCAAGGACGCGCCGAACCTGTCGCCCGCGGTGATTTCCCGGCTGACGGCCGAGTGGCAAGGCGAGTACGAACGCTGGCAGAGGCGCGATCTGTCGGCGCGGCGATACGTGTACGTGTGGGCCGATGGCGTCTTCCTGCAGGCCCGCATGGAAGACCATGCATGCTGGTGCTGATCGGCGCGACGCCGGAAGGCAAGAAGGAACTGGTCGGCTTTCAGGTCGGCGTGCGGGAGAGCGCGCAGAGCTGGCGCGAGCTCCTGATCGACGTCAAGCAGCGCGGGTTGCAGATCGCCCCGGAAATTGCCGTCGGCGACGGCGCGCTCGGCTTCTGGAAGGCGCTCGACGAGATCTTTCCCGGCACGCGGCACCAGCGATGCTGGGTGCACAAGACCGTGAACGTCCTGGACAAGGTCCCGCTCTCGGTACAGGCCACAATGAAGAAGGATCTGCGCGAGGTCTACTGGGCGCCGAACCGGGCGTCCGCCGAAGCGGCGATCGACGTCTTCGCCGAGAACTACCGCGCCAAGTACGGCCGGGCGGTCGAATGCCTGGTCAAGGATCGCGACGCGCTGCTGGCCTTCTACGACCTTCCTGCCGAGCATTGGGATCACTTGCGCACCACCAATCCCATCGAAAGCGTGTTCGCCACCGTGCGGCACCGGACGGTGCGCACCAAGGGCTCGTTGTCGCCGACCACCGCCAGGCTGATGGTGTTCAAGCTGGTGATCGCCGCATCAAAGACCTGGCGACGGCTCAGAGGCACAAATCAGTTGCCGAAGGTCATCGCAGGTGTCAGATTCAACGACGGCATCGAGGTCATCCAAATGCCGGCAAGCCACGCCGCCTGATCACCTCGTCACCCAAAATCCCCCATAGCTCAATCTGCCACGGCTCGTCCTCCTGTAATGAGGATCGGCTCGGTACGCCCGAGCAACCCTCGGACGCGCAGTGTAGGGCGAGCCACCTCATCGGCAGACACGGACATACGGCCTTACGCATGAACCGCACGATCAAGGAAGCGACCGTCCAACGCTACCATTAGGATCGACACGATCAGCTCGAAGCTCACCTTGCCGACTTCATCACCGCCTACAATTACGCTCGGCGGCTGAAGACCCTGAAGGGCCTCACACCCTACGAATACATCTGCAAATGCTGGACTTCCCAGCCAGAACGATTCAAACTCAATCCGCTCCAGCAAATGCCAGGACTAAACACCTAGGCGTTCCTTCGATATACCGATGGGGACCAGCCAACCGCACGTTTGAAAGCCATACTAAAATGTGATTGATCGGCGAAGCCGCAGATCATTGCGATGTGCGTCAATGACAAGTTGGTCGTCGCCAACAACTCCTGGCTGCGACGAATGCGTGTTTCCATCAAATATCGATGCGGCGTGAGCTGAAATGATGCCTTGAACCGCTTAATAAAGACGGTGCGACTGAGTCCGGCCAGCTTCGCAAGATCGTTCAGCAGTATTTCCGAAGAGAGGTGATCATGGATGTATTCGGTCACCAATCGAGCCTGCTTCGTTGTCAGGCGCTCGCTTGCTTGTATGCCGGTGGTTAGCTTTGTAGCTCCATGCTTCGAAAGCACATCGATCGCCAGCGCGCGTGAAAGATACTCGATTTTTAGGCTCGAATGCTCCCTCGGTTCAGAGAGTGCGTAATTCAGTGAGTCCAACAGCAGACTCATGGACGGATCCTCAAACCCGAACGCCGAAACGACTTCAAAGCTCTTGGGGTCGCGATCAAATACTTCGCTTGCAACCTCGGCCAAGATCTCGGCCTTCAGAAATACATGAAGTCCGTAGATCTCATTCTGTCTTCTCACTCCAATGGGGGTCTCCGGCGCGAGCAGCAGGACCCGTCGGCTCGGACAGACAAGCCGCTGCTTCTGCCGGCCCAAACTCAAAGACACGTCCACCAAACTGTGCGACATGGCGATCCAAACATCGGGTGTGGCCCGATGGGCTATTTCGTAACCATGTGGCAGCCCTCTCGCGAAACTAGCGTTGATGTTCGGCCACCCCAAGGTTTCGCTTGTCCTCAAAATAGATAGTTCCGAGCCGACGTTAAGCACCGTTTGGTCTGTCCGGTAAGACGTATTCATTGGTCGCATCGCTCTTCGTTACCGGGGCCCATAGTAGTACCGGTTTATGGTAGTCACTCTGGACACCGTCTTCATAGCTAAGTTGCCGTGAGCAAAATCGCTGTCAGGAAACTGATTGTGACTTTCCGGGGATCAAGGTAGCGCGGCCGGCCGGGAGGCACGTTGCCCTAGATCAAATTCCTCCCAGCGCCGCCGCATCTGCGGTTCCACGGCCATGGCTTTGAGGGACGCTTTCGACCGGGAACGGTGGGGCCGCCGCGCCGCCGACGGCTGGCATGTGGTAGTGCGCATCGGAGCGAGGGAATTTCGCGTCTGGTCTGAAGTGCCGCCGGCTGTAGGTCCTAGGCGCCGAAATCGGGCGGCTCACCAGAGTCATTTCTTGATCACGATCTCGCTCTACAAACCCGCTCCCTTGACGATCGCGTCTGAGAAGGAGCGAGCGACCAGGCACGGGCCGCAACCAGTCGTCGCACGAAATCCGCGAGCTCGGCGCGCTTGGCCTAATCGCATTCGGCGTCGCCAACTGGAAGGCGAGTCCGCGTTCCCGGCAAGCCGGCCGGAACCACGAACAGTGCGACCCGCGTCTCCGCCTCATCTGCCCTGGCCCACACCACATACCATTTCAGGATCGGCACTCCGGTCGAATAAATCTTCGTACCCGCCAGCCGGTCTCAGTGCGACGCGCGATCGTTGCCGGCAGACTGCCGCGCGACGGCGAGCCGAGTTCGGGCTCGACGCGCAACGCGTTGATCAGCGCCACGCCCTCGACCGTCTCCTTGGCGAGCTTGCGCGAGAGACGTGCAGGCCAACGCGTGCTCCGCACCATCACCAGATGCTGGATGTAATGCATCGACAGCACGAGCGCCGTCGAGGGATCGGCTCGGCCGATGATGCCAAGCACGCGCGCGGTATCGCGGGCGCCCGCCCCCACCCCGCCGAGCGCCGCCGGCACGGTGAGGGCCAGCAGGCCTTCACGCGAAAGGTCGGCAAAAATCTTAAACGGAAAGCTGGCATCGCGGTCGTGAGACGGAGCACGCGCGGCAAACACCTCGGCAAGCCGCAAGGCGCGCACAACGTGCTCAGGCGCACTTGGGTGAGAGACCTCCCTTGCAGCCGTATGTCGCCTCCAGCTCGAGCAGGCTGAGGATCCGCTTGCGCAGCTCGGCAAAATAGAATGCGGCGCGATATCACCATCGTCAATGAAATGGAATTTCGAATGTTGCGCGCGCAAGAGGCGTTATCTCTACGATCGCATCGCGCGACGATACACGATTTTCGCGAAGATCGGCGCTCGCGCACGCTGGCGCAATTGCGCGCCTGAGGTTCGATGCTTCGTATCGTCCCAGAATGACAAGTACTCAATTCACCTCGAACCGGATCGGCAGCTTCTTCGGGCCGTTGACAAAATAGGCCTGCGTCATCTTCACCTCGCCGTCGAGCGACAGCGACTTCAGGTGCGGCAGCAGTTCCTCGAACAGGATGCGCATCTCGAGCTTGGCGAGGTACTGGCCGAGGCAGAGATGCGCGCCATAGCCGAACGCGACATGGCGATTGGGTTTGCGATCGCTGCGGAAGCGATCGGGGTCCTCGAACACCTCCTCGTCGCGATTGCCGGAGGCGTAGCACAGCATCAGCCAATCGCCCTTGGCGATCTTGCGGCCGCCGAGCTCGGTATCCGCGGTGGCCGAGCGCATGAAATGCTTGACCGGCGTCATCCAGCGGATCGACTCGTCGACCAGGCCCGGGATCAACTCCGGGTTGGCCTTCACCTTGGCGAATTCCGCGGGGTCCCTGGCCAGCGCCCAGATCGCGCCGGCGGTCGAGGATGAGGTGGTGTCGTGGCCCGCCGTCGCGACGATCATGTAATAGCTGGTCTGATCGTGCTCCGGCATGTACTCGCCGCCGATCTTCGCGTTGGCGATGACGGTGGCGAGATCGTCGCGCGGGTGCTGGCGGCGATCCTCGGTGATCTTGCGGAAGTAGGCGGAGAAGTCGGCGATGATCGCCTGCAGCATCGCCGAGACCTGCTCTGCGCTCAGCGCGTCGCGGACGCGCGCGGTGTCGGGATCCTGCGGGCCGAACAGCTCCTGCGTCAGCTTGAGCATGCGCGGCTCGTCCGCCTCGGGCACGCCGAGGATCTCCATGATGACGTGCAGCGGATAGCCGAGCGCGACGTCCTCGACGAAGTCGCAGGCGCCGCCCCTCGCGAGCATGCGCTGCACCGTGGCGCGCGCGATCTCGCGAATGCGGCCTTCGAACTTGCCGAGGTTGGCCGGCATGAACCAGCCTTGCGTCAGCGCGCGATATTTCGGGTGGTCTGGCGCGTCCATCTGCACCAGCGAGCGCACAAGATTGGGGCCGCCGGTGATCTTGCGCACCCGCTCGTCGAGCGCCTGGTTCGTCAGCGTGGTCGAGCGGTCGGCGTTGTGGAACAACTCGTTCTGCCGGCTGATCGCCTGGATGTGAGCATGCTTGGTCACCACTCAGAACGGATCGAACTGGTCCGGCCGCGCGATGCCGAGCGGGTTGTTGGCGCGCAGCCAGCGATAGCTGTCGTGGATGCGGTCGTCCGCATAGGCGACGGGATCGACGAGGGTGGCCGCGATGTCGGCGGGAATGTCGAGATCGCCATTCGCTGTCCTATCCATGCGGTCTTCGGGATTTACTGTCACGTTTTCACCTGCGGTCGTCTCTGTCATACTCAGCTCCCCCTCACTTGGCGGACATCACGTCCTGTTCGCGTTTCACTCAGCGGAACTGCACGCCTTCGAACTGGCCATTGCTGCGCCAGCCGTCGATATATTCGAAGTAGGCCAGCGCACCGGCGGGATGGCCGACATTGAGCCTCGCGGCCGGGCCCGGCTCGCGGCCCTCGTTGTTGTAGTAGCCGGGCGTACAATCGGGCCCGCCGATCATCCGGCCGACGCCGGTCAGCAGCAGCTCGACCCAGCGATCCTCGGCTTCCCTGCTGACCTCGATTTCCTTGAAGCCGTTGTCCTGCGCGTGGCCGACCATCAGGGCGATGGTCCGCGCCGCTTCGGTCAGATTGTGCGGCACGTTGGAGATCAGATTGGCGCCCTGGGTCGGCTGCACGAAGAACACGTTGGGGAAACCGTGCACGTGGATGCCGTGCTTGGTGCGCATGCCCTCGGCCCAATGCTCCGACAGCTTGACGCCATCGCGGCCGGTCAGATCGAAGCCCGCGCGCCGCTTGTATTCGGTACCGACCTCGAATCCCGACGCATAGATGATGCAGTCGAGCGTGTATTCCTTGCCCGCAACGACGATCCCGTTCTCAGTAATCTCCTGGACGCCCTTGCCGTCGGTATCGACCAGATGCGTGCCCGGCGTGTTGAAGGCCTGGAGATAGGCGTCGTGGAAGCATGGCCGCTTGCAGAGCTGGCCGTACCAGGCCTTGAGGTTTTTCGCCGTCTCGGGATCGGCTACGATGGCGTCGACCCGGTTGCGGATTTCCTCCATCTTCTCGAAGTCGGAATCCTCGAAGGCGGCCCGCATGTTTTCCAGGGTCCGCTGCTCGCGCGGCAGCAGCATGACCTTGGCGCGAATCCGCTTCGACAGGTCGGTCCAGCCGTCCTGCACCAGATCCTCCTCGGCCGATCCACCGGCCTGGTTGGCGGTGAAATTCTCCAGCCAGCGCTGTTGCCAGCCCGGCGTCGCGATCTCGGCAAACCAGTCGGGATCGATCGGGCCGTTGCCGCGCACGTCGACCGACGACGGCGTGCGCTGGAACACGTAGAGCTCCTTGCAGGCGCGCGCGAGATGCGGGATGCACTGCACCGACGTCGCGCCGGTGCCGATGATACCGACGCGCTTGTCGGCAAGCTTATTCATCAAGGCGCCCCTGGGATCGCCGCCGGTGTAGTCGTAATCCCAACGGCTGGTGTGGAACGAGTGGCCCTTGAAGCGCTCGATGCCGGGAATGCCGGGCAGCTTCGGCACGTGCAGCGGACCGGTGCCGATGCCGACATATTGCGCGGTGAAGGCGTCGCCTCGCGTGGTGCGGATGATCCAGCGCGATTGCGCGGCGTCCCAATCGAGGCTCGTCACCTCGGTGTGGAACAGCGCATTGTCGTAGAGATTGAACTGCCGGCCGATCCGCTGGCAATGCGCCAGGATTTCGGGCGCATGCGCGTATTTCTCCGTCGGCATGTGGCCGGTCTCTTCGAGCAGCGGCATGTAGACCATCGACGCGGTGTCGCATTGCGCGCCGGGATATCGGTTCCAGTACCATGTGCCGCCGAAATCGCCGCCCTTCTCGACAATGCGGACATCCTTGACGCCGGCCTCGGTCAGCCGCGCCGCGGTGGCGAGCCCGGCAAAGCCGCCGCCGATGAAGGCGAAGGTGACGTGATCAGTCTTCGGCGCGCGCTCAACGACCGGCGTGTAGGGATCGTCGAGATAATGCGCGAGCTGGTCCCTGATCTGGAGATACTGGTCGTTGCCGTCAGGACGCAGCCGCTTGTTGCGCTCCTCCTGATACTTCAGGCGCAGCCGCTCCTTGTCGATTGCAGCGGGCTTGAAGTCTTTGAGTTGGTCGGTCATCGTCATCCAAAGGCGTCCTTATCTAGCAAATCAGCGGATGAGGTTGGTCACAGCGATCACAGTGCGAAAGAGTGGCCGCCGTTGACCGGAATGGTCTGGCCGGTGACAAAGCCCAAGGGCGGCATCCCACGACAGCGTCACCACCATCGAGGTGAGCGGTGGAGTTGACGCGCGCACTGACGGAGCGGACGCGTCCGACTCGCGCGGGCGATCCTGTGTGCAGTCACCATCTGTACCTGGCCCCAGCAATGCCGCGATTGCCGTAGCTGCTGCCGAAGTTGCCGAGGCTCGTGGAGGCGGCGACCTCGCCATAGAGGGAGTATTTGTTGTCCCCCCAATCATAGGTCCCGCCCAACCCGAGCTCCCCGGTCGAGGAGGCGTTGCGGCTGACAAACCACGTCTCGGCCACGCTCACCCGGGTCCCCCCCAGGAACTCGGCATAGAGATTGGCGATGCCATAGAGCTTGAGGCGTTCGGCGTTGCCATGCGCGTCCTTCCACGCCTTCTCCCAGCCGGCCGAGATGCCGAACCGGGCACGGAGGCTGTCGCCCTTGTCGGGCGAGACCCTCGCCCCGAACCGGTCGGTAAAGCCATCGAATGTCACGGAGGAATAGATCAGCTGCGCCTGCGGCGTGACCGTCCAGCTCCTGGCGATGTGCAGGTCTTGGCCCATCTCGAGCGAGAACGCGTAACCGAAGCCGGTGTTGTTGTGGGCGATGAGGCCGGCCTGATCGGACCACAGATTGCTGTTGAACCAGGTCGCCCGTCCCTGGGCATCGACATAGAAGCCATGGCGGCCATACCAGGTCAGGGTCGGACCGATGCCATAGGCATCGGCATTGATGGAGCCGTCGGCGTGCGGCGAGACCAGCCTGGCGCTGGCATTGCCGTACTGGCCAGTCACGCCGAGGATCAGGCGATCGCCAAAGGTGGATTCATAAAGAAGCCCATCGACGCCTGCCTGAACCTGCCATTGGTCCACGTCGCGGTTCACGCTCGCCGTCGAGAGGGCTGGCTGGACATGATCATGGCGTCCCTCCGTGCGGAGCCAGAAGCCACCCCCCTCGATGGTGGGATCCTTCTCGCAACCGAACGGACGGGCCGTCCGATCGGAGGCGTCGGCCGCGTCTCTTCTTTCCCGGTCGTCGCACCAGTAACGATTGCCCACCCGCTGCTGCAGCGTTGGCAGGCCAATCAGGCCGAGCAGCACCTGCGGATAGGCCTCAGCCACCGGCACTGTCGGCTGGTAGAGGGGCTGGTACGCCGCTGCTGGAGGCACTGTCGGCGCGGGAGGCACTGTCGGCGGCGTGGGAGGCGGGACTGGCTGGGGGGGGCGGGACTGGATTGGGCGGAACGAGTTGCGAGCGCAGGTACCAGTTGCCATCCGCCGCACTGCCGCCGACGCCACCGTGGAAAAGCGTGTAGCCATAGGCCCCGGCGACCACGGCCGGCCGGCCGTCCTTGGTCGTGTACTGCCCGTTGAGCACAAAGACGTCGGGCGCGGACGCGTTTTTGTTCAGGACATCGACGAGCATGATGCCGTTGCCTAGCGTCGGCGCGCCCGCGCCGCCGGCGTTGGCGACGCTGATCCGGGTCGCGCCGCCGGAGCCAAGGCGCGTCGAGTCCACAACGAGCACGTCGCTCAGGCTCTGAGGGCCACCGGCGTTCAGGACGGTGTCGAGTCTCAGACCGCCGCCGTCGGAGATGAAGACGCCGCCGCCGTCAGTACCGGGACGTGTGCCGCCGGTAATCACGAGCGCGTCGCCGGCGATCGGGCGCCCCGCCCCGGTGTCGGCCCCCTGGAGCGTGATGATCCCGCGGTTGTCGAACGTCCTGACGCCCAGCAGCTGCCCCTGGGCAACGCCGTTGGTGGGCGTCGGCAGCAGGCTGCCGGCCGGCTGGTAGGCCCCGGTATTGTCGACGCTCTGCGGCCGGTCGACATAGAGCAGCCGCAGGACGCCATTGGCGTTGTTGTTGAAGTCGCCATTGATCTGCGAGACGGCGACATGCTGCACGCCGTTGACATAGTCGCGCGTGTCGAAGGAATTGGGCGAGTTGTTGTTGAAGACGTTGTTGCTGCCCAGCAGCGTGACGTAGCCGATGATGGTGCCGTTATTGTTGATGACGGTGGTGCCGGAATGGCTGAGGATGGCCAGGTCGCTGGCACCGCTGATCTGCCCGCCCGCCTGGTTGTTGATGATTGTCCCGTTGGTGGCGCGCACATCGACCACGGCGGCGGTCAGGCTCGAGGTCGTCGCGTTGCCGGAATTGTTGACGGTCGCCCGTAACGCGCCGTCGACCTGAATGGCGCTGCCGGCGGTGCCCGTGGTGGCGCCGGCGGTGGTGATGGTCACGGTGCCGGCGGGGGCGCTGCCGCGAATGCCGGTGGCACCGGTGACGGTGCCGTTGGATGTGACGACGACGTTGCCGCGGTTCGAGACGGCGTTGATGCCGACACCCCGTTGCGAGACGATCGTTGTCCCGGCGCCTGCCGTGACCACGGCATTGCCGGTGCCGGCGGTGGTGGCGTTGAGGCCGTTGCCGCCCGTGCCCGTGGCCGTCACGGAGCCGACCGTCAGGGTGATGGTGGCGTCCTTCGCGTTCGCCGCATTGGTGATGGTGGCGAAGGCGCCGTGGCCGTTGCTTCCCTGCGCGCTGACGGTCCCGCCCGAGATCGTCACCAGCGCCGCGCCGAGGCCGGGCGTCTGAGCAACAAGGCCGCTGCCGCCCCTGGACGTCACGCTGCCTCCCGACAGCGTCACCCGCGCCGCGCCTGTCGATTGGGAATCCAGGATAAGAGCGTAAAGGCCGTTGGCCCCGGCGTTCTGCGTGGCCACCGTTCCAGCGGACATGTCGATAATAGCATCCCCGCCCCGCCCCCAATTCTCGGACAATGCGCCATGACTCAAGCTTGTGATTGTTCCACCCAGAATATAAATTGACGTATCGCTATGATTCGCTGGGTTGAGTTGGAGACCTGCATCATTCGTGGCCCACAATCCCAGCTCCGGTTGGTAGGGGTTGTTCGAGATGAGCGTGCCGTTTCGGAAATAGATCGTTGCCGCGCCCGTGCCGTCGTTGGCCACATGAATCCCACGCCCGACGCCAGGCCCGGTACCGCCGATCGACTGCACGTTCCTGACATCGACCACTAAAGGGGCCGGCGTAGAATCCATGAGAAATATCTCAGGCATTTTATAATGAAAATCCCTCGGAGCGTCAGGTCCCACCACCATTTGGGGGTTGTCGAGAACGAGCGTGAATCCATTCGGGAACTGTGGACGTACCCTCCAGGACGGCGTCGGCGCTGGCGGCGTTGCGCCAGACGGATAATAAATTGGAAACTGCCAAGCCACGCCATACCAAATGCCCGATGAATAGCTTGTCCCACGGCAAGTGATTGAACTTCCCGACGGTGTGCCGCATTCGTTATTTGCCAGTGCCGGCCCGCTGATTGCGGACAGTAAGGCGCCGCCGACCATTCCTGTCGCGGCCCGAACGAGCCACTCCCGCATTTTCCCGTCGTTACATGTCACTTTACGCATCCGCGCCTCTACCAATTTCATTCGAGTTACTGGCGCGGGAGGTACTGTGCGCCGTCACCATCTGTACCTGGCTCCAGCGACGCCCGATAGCCGCAGGCTGCTGCGGAGGCTCGTGGAGGCAGCATCCTCATGTGACCGCTGTCGTGGAGATGCGACTGCTGTAACGTCGAGCACACCCTCATTCAGGATGCCTTGATAATCGGTCAGTCTTGTTTGAAATCGGTCACCATTTCGGACCACGCGGTTCTGGCGGCGCGTCCCGGCCCCCTCCGTCGGGCGCACAGATCGGCGATGCCGGCCTCAGTAGAACGGCGCTTCATCCAAGCTCTGCCATTCAACGTGTTATCTGCGTCGCCGCCTGTAGGTTGAGGGTGTCGCTTCCAGAGCCAGCTCCAAGACCGTCGATAAATGGGCGCAGTCGGAGAAGCTGCAACTAAGTGCGATCTGAGCAGAAACTGCGGACAGGTGTTGATCTCCGCGGCATCTGCGGCGGCGCACAGCTCACAGTCGCTGATCCGGCAATCCAAGCGAATCCACGAATTGAACCAGCCCGGCTCGCACGCGCGGGCCGTCATGCGAAGGGTGACGAGCCGTGGGCAGAGCGAGCAGCTGATTAAGGACCGCGAGACTACTCGCCGAGATGGTTACCGGATGCCTATGGGGCCATCGTAGTGGTCGCGCGCTGCAGGAATTGCGGGGAGTGGTGACGCGGTTCGCGGGGTTCGCGCGGGGCCGGACGTTCGGACGGATCGCGGCCAAGTTTGGATTGCAGCTCGACGAGGTCGGTGAAGACGTCGGCCTGACGGCGCAGTTCGTCGGCGATCATCGGCGGCTGGCTGGCGATGGTGGAGATCACGGTGACGCGGACGCCTCGGCTCTGCACCGCCTCGACCAGTGAGCGGAAGTCGCCGTCGCCGGAGAATAGAATCATCTGATCAATGTGCTCGGCAAGTTCCATGGCATCGACCGCGAGCTCGATGTCCATGTTGCCCTTCACCTTGCGACGGCCGCTGGCGTCGATGAACTCCTTGGTCGCCTTCGTGACGACCGTATAGCCGTTGTAGTCGAGCCAGTCGATCAACGGGCGGATCGACGAATACTCCTGATCCTCGATGATCGCCGTGTAATAGAAGGCGCGGAGCAAAATGCCGCGACCTTGGAATTCCTTGAGAAGACGTTTGTAATCGATGTCGAAGCCGAGCGTCTTCGCAGTAGCGAAAAGATTGGCTCCGTCGATGAAGAGCGCGATCTTGTTGGAAACAGATGACGGCATCAAAGTGGTCTCACGGGTTTCTCGCGATTTTAGCGGAGCGAGGGCGGACCGCGCGCCAATAATCGGTGTTTACGGGATCAGAAGATTGACCTGTCCTGCGGGAGCCGCGAACGTGCCTTAGTTCAAGGAAACCGCCACACTGCCATGGCGACCGAAAACTTGAGTCAAAGTAATTTCAACAACCCTCCTGCATAAACTCACTTGGTGAAATTTGCTGACATGTCGTGCTCTTACATGTCCGCGCCTGCAAGAAGCAAATGCCGTGCAAGGCGTGCATTAGTGAATTTCAATGAAAGTGCTATAATATACTTGAATCATCGGTCCGCATATTTCGAATTCGAACATTTCTTGTCCAAGGGACATCAAGGCCCTGAAGCGCGGCCTGCTGTTGCGCCAGTGCAACCGTCAGGATCGTTGGTCCTCCTTCTCAGGTCGCACGATGCCTCCGCAATCGCACGACAGCGCTGCTAACCAGCGGTCTGAGCAAGTCGCTCAAACTCGCTGTCTGCCATCAGGAACACCGGATAAACTGAAGGGACGGAATTGAGCGACGTGTTCGTCAGTGGAATCAACGCCACGGCCTGTCAGCACAGCTCCGATCGAGAGCACGCGAACCGAATTGTAGTGCGGATGGCCGTCGAGCCCAGCGCAATGATCAGAACGACACCGAAGATGCCCGAGCGGCGACATATGGCGGGAGACGCCGCATCGGCAATTGTCGCCTCACCACCATCACGCTCAGAGACACGGGCGGCTTGAAGTGCAGGCACGGAATTGCGGCCAGAATATAGGCCATCGCCAGCACGGTGAGATAGCACGACGGGAGACGCCCAGTGCCGATATCAGCCTATGGAAAGGCGGCGAGGAGACTCGCTACTCTGTGCTTGCCATTCAGGAAGTTGGCGCGCAGGTTCAGCGGTAATAGGAGGGCAAAAACAGCTGGTGAGAACCAGAAAAAAGTGACCGAGGCGTCCCAAGGAACGCAGGAAGTTGCCTGGAACATCGCCGACGAGCAGCAGTGCCAACGAGTCATCCCGCCTCGTCGCCAGGTGCCCAATTCTGCACGTGCACTGTTCAGAAAATGCGCTTGCCTGAAGTCCCGGGTCAGCAAATTCCTGGAGTCGGTTAGGGCGGACATTCGCAATCTGGGGATCGTTGCCGGTGGATGTTCGGACTAGCCGTTGCCTGAAATCGCCTACAGCAATCTGACCGGATATTACCTAAGCCTAAGATTGACGCAACATGGCGAGGTGCATGCTCGTGGAACGAGTTGCATCTATTAATCTAGGTTGAACCACGAAAGTGTCTGCGAGCAGACAGCTGCGAACTCAAGATCTTGGCAAGCCTTGCCGACGACCGGAACGATCGCTTCGATATCACGCAAGCGGGTTCCTCCTCGAGTGTAAGCGGCAAGCTGAGCTTTCGATTACCCACATTTGACGTTGGATTTGAGCGAGGCGCGGCGGGCGAAACCTTGAATCGGTAGAATCTGTTGTGATTCCTTGTTGAGCACCTGATTCGGAAGCGCGGGGTGCTCGATGGGCTTGGTGAAGGGACGCACGGGGGCGCGTGCTCAGCGATTGACGACTGGTATCGAGACGTGGGTTGATCAGGAAGTTGCGGGATGCGAGTTTAAGGATGAGCGGCTTGGTCGCCGGTTCTGCAAATTGCTCGCACAAATCGGGAGCGACATGGGTCAAAGCATCCCGTTGGTTTGTCAGGATTGGGCCAACACGAAGGCCGCCTATCGCTTCCTCTCCAACGAACGGGTCAACGAGGCGGATATTCTTTGCGGTCATTTCGAGGCGACGCGCGGGCGCGTAGCGGCGACGGAGGGACCGATCCTCGTCCTCCATGACACGACGGACTTCAGCTTCAAGCGCGAGAAGCCGGACCTGATCGGCTTTACGGGCAAGACGGCAGGACGCACACAGTGCGGCATCCTGATGCATTCGAGTCTCGCCGTAACGACCGAGGGGCTTCCGCTCGGACTGTCGGCAATCAAGTTCTGGACCCGCAAGAAGTTCAAGGGGACGACGGCGCTGAAGCGAAAGATCAATCCGACACGAGTGCCGATCGAGCAGAAGGAGAGCATCCGCTGGCTCGAGAATTTACGGCAATCGACCGACCTTCTCGCTGCCCCTGAACGACGCGTTCATATTGGTGATCGCGAGAGCGACATCTATGAGCTGTTTTGCCTGGCCGAGGAGGTTGGAACGCATTTTTTGGTGCGAACCTGTGTTGATCGGCTTGCCGGGGACGGCAATCATACAATTGCCGACGAAATGGACGAGGTTACGATCAAGGGTCTGCATCGGATCAAGGTCAAGGACGACAAAGGCGATCCCGACGACGCCGTTCTTGAGATCAGGTACCGCAAGATATGCGTCCTGCCGCCGATCGGCAAACAGACGAAATATCCCGCACTCACTCTGACCGTGATCCATGCTCAAGAGCGGGGAAGGCCGAAGCGGCGAAAGAAAATCGAGTGGAAGCTCCTCACCGATCTCCCGGTCCGATCGCGCAAGGATGCCATCAAGAAGATCGAATGGTACGCGTTGAGGTGGAAGATCGAAGTCTTCCATAAGATCCTCAAATCTGGCTGCAAAGCAGAGGACTCAAAATTGCGAACTGCTGAGCGTCTGGTCAATCTGGTCGCGGTCTTCTGCATTGTGAGTTGGCGCGTCTTCTGGATGACGATGCTCAATCGCTCCTCACCGAATGCCGTACCGCAAACGGCGCTGACGGATCCCGAAATCAGGCTTCTTGATCATTTTGTGAAAGACGGATTGCTCTCGACGAAGCACGCTCTCGCACTATGTCGTCAAGATCGCGCGGCTCGGAGGATATTTGGCCCGAGCCAACGATCCGCCTCCAGGAAATACCGTGATCTGGCGCGGACTATCGCGGCTGACCGACATCGAACTTGGAGCTGCGATCGAGGCAACAATTATGGGTAATTGAAAGGTCTCCTTGCCGCTTACCCTCGAGTTGCTTCAACCGCAGCATCTCTGTCGGCAGCTCGGCAGCAGTCCGTCACACTTCTTCTTCCAACTGAAGTAGGTCAGCCTGGCTGATCCCGACCTTGCGGCAGATCTCCGCAACAGGAACCCCATCGTTGCCCTGCTTCAGGATGAACGCCTTCTGGGCGTCCGAAAACGTCGAGGCCCTCATCGTCTTTCGCTCCTCCCAGCTGAGGGGATTCGGCAGCGAAAACGTTAGCCAAAAATGGTTCAGTTTGCCGGCCTCAGATCACTACACAGCGACACTGAGGAGTGGGAGATCACCTTCGCCGTTCGGGAGCTTCTGTACGCCCGAGGCTGTGACCCAGGGCAATGATATACCCCAAGGGAAGCGGTGTTTGCAGCTTGTGAAATCGTCGCCTGCTCACCACGCGTTCTCATCGTTGTCCGCTATCGTTGCAACAGTTCCAAGATACATTGTCCCCCGACCCCAAGCTGGGGTTTGACTGGACGGCCGATCATCCATTCGTGAAACCGGTTGTCATGGTCGGATCCGCACGGCCATGTCGTTTTGCGTGGCTGATAGCGATCGCTGTCGTAGGATGTCGACCCGCTCTATCATGATATTCCGGCCGCGTGCGCCGACGGATCGGCATGTCCGACAGTAGAACTTTCTCCAAGTGTCGGGGCCCAGATTCGTTCCCCTCACCAAGACACTGTTGTCACAATCGATGCAACTCAACAATAGAGCTTCCATGTATTCCCTGCGTTCATCGCCGTGTGACGCATTCAAAGCAAGACTGGGAGGGACGCTTTGAGATCGGAGCGGAAGTTTGTGCGTTCGTCCTGTACCCACTTGTCGTAGCTGATAACTCGTTGTTCAATTCACTCAAGTTTAGATCAAATTCTCACGATTTAACCAACGTGGTCCCTCCTTCAATGTGCCTGGGGGATATCGACACTGACGCCAGAAGAAGAGCGAAGCGGATTCACATTCTCCTGTGTTCTCTGTACCGATCCCGTCCTTGCCACGCTTCGACGCACTCCTGGACCTTGATGTGGAGGCCACTCATCTTGTCGACGAAGGCGGGCGCATCGTTGGGGCCGAACGCGAGGTCGGATCGGTTTCCACGGCGGTAAGATAGAGGTGCCGGCATGATCGAGGCCAACAAAGGCTTCCGACGATTGAAGGCGCATAAGCAATTGTCGATTCTGCGGGCGGCCCTTCAAGCTCACCACGATCGCATGACTGACGATCAAGCCCGTTGCCCACGTCACGTTCGCCGCGTAACATTCATTCCGGCAACGTCGGCCCGACGTAGTTCAACAGCGAGCGGGACATCCCCCCTTTGCAGTCGTTTCGGTGTTTGGGTTTGAAGAGCCGGCCATGGGTCTGCTGTTGGACTCGCGTCTCTGAAGCTCACCTCCTGCAGGAATGAACATCGAGTTCCGCACGACCTAGTGGCCCAGCGCGCCACCGCGGGTCGAGCGGCGAGTGTGGCAAGACGCCAGTGCGGTGCTGAAACCCTTCATCGAAAGCTCAAACTTTTCTCGAGTTCTTCGCCGACCTGAGTACGCATCCGGCGAAGTGTCCACCGGACGGATACCGACCTGAGGGCGGTGCCCTCCGACAGTTAATCTCCAAAGCAGCGGTGATCGTTCGTAAGCGTGGCGTCGAGGCCCTTTGGATTGTTTGTGCGGAGTCTTGAGAGCACCGCTAGAAGAGTCATCTTCTGGAAGGGGGCTCACAATGGACGACCATTCTGACGACATAAGACGACCGTTGTCACCGCGTATCGAAGTGTACGCAGGCGCAGGTCGAAAGCGCTGGCCGGATGATTTGAAGGCACAGATTGCCGCAGAAAGCCTCGAGCCGGGGGCGGTTGTCACAGACGTCGCCCGTCGCCATAGGTGCCGGCCCCAGCAGGTGCATGACTGGCGGCGCCGGGCGCGTTTGGGCCAGTTGGTGCTGCCGGCTTCGGCGGACACGCTGTCGTTCGTGCCGGTGGTGTCGGAATTGGCGCTACCGGCGGCCGCAGAGCCCACCGGGTCGCCGGAACCGGAAGCAGCCGTTCTGACGGTTGAACTGCAGGGGGCACGAGTGGAGGTGCGAGGGACGCCTGGCCTTGCTGTGTTGAGTGATGTGTTCTTGGCGCTTCGACGGACACGTTCATGCTGACGCCGCCCGCGAGCCTGATGATTTACGTGGCGACGCAACCTGTGGACTTCAGAAAAGGTGCGGAGGGCTTGGCGCTGTTGGCGAAGGAGACGCTGGGCCATGACCCGATGAAGGGCGTGGCGGTGGTGTTCCGTGCGAAGCGCGCCGATCGAGTGAAGATTGTCGTCTGGGATGGCAGCGGCCTTGTGATGTATTGGAAGCGGCTCGATGGCAGCGGCTTCAAATGGCCTCCCATCGTGACCGGCGTGATGCGGATGAATGCCGCCCAGCTGTCCGCGCTTCTGGCCGGCATGGATTGGACGCGGATGCACGCGCCTCGGATCCTGCAGCCGAAAGCGCTTGCGTAGGACATAAACTCTTCGCTGCATCGGGGCGCGAAGCATGGCAGACTCGGGCCCGTGAGTGATTTGCCTGATGAGCTGCCGAGCGATCCCGCCGAGTTGCGTGCCTTTGCCGCGGCTCTGCTGGATCGCTGCGCCAGGCTCGAGCGGTTGCTCAAGCTTGCGAAGGATGCGCAGTTCGGTCGGTCCTCGGAAAAGCTGGATGCTGATCAGCTACAGCTTGTTCTGGAGGACATCGAAGAGGCGGTTGCAGCTCTCGAAGCAGCCGAGGATCGCGTCAATCCCAGAACCTCCGAGAAGAGAGCGGCCGAGCGTAGAACCAACCTTGGTCAGCTTCCGGAGCATTTGCCGCGCATCGTCGAGACCCTGATGCCCGCTGCAACCTGCTGTCCGTCCTGCAAAGGCGATCTCTTTGAGATCGGCCACGATGAGAGCCAGAGGCTGGACGTCGTGCCGGCGCGGTATCGCGTCATCGTCACCCGCCGGCCCAAGCTGGCCTGCCGCGCCTGTCATGGCGTCGTCCTCCAGCACGCCGCGCCCGAGCGACTGATCAGGGGAGGATTGCCTACCGAGCGACTGGTCGCGCATGTCATCGATGCCAAGTATCATTGGCATTTGCCGCTTTACCGCCAGGTGCAGATGCTGGCGACGCACGGTATCGCCATCGACCGTTCCACGCTCGCCTTTTGGGTCGGCTACGCCGCCCAGGAATTGAAGCCCTTGTGGCATCGTCTGCGCCAGCTTCTGCTCGCCTCTTCGAAGCTCTGTGTCGATGAGACCCCGGCGCCGGTGCTGGATCCAGGGCGCGGCAGGACCAAAACCGGCTACTTCTGGGCGCTGTCACGCGATGACAGGCCCTGGGCCGGACCTGATCCGCCTGGGGTGATCTATGCCTATGCACCGGGCCGTGGGGCCGTTCATGGCTTGCGGCTGCTTGAGGGCTATCGCGGCATCATCCACTGCGACGGCTATCAGGCTTACAAGACCATGACCCGAGAGACGCGTGCGGACGCCCTGTCCGGGACGCTCGCCTTCTGCTGGTCGCATCTGCGGCGCCAGTTTGTGAAGATCGAGCGGGAGGCTGCGCCGGCGCCAGCTCCGGTTGCCCGCGAGGCCCTTGAGCGCATCGCCCAGCTTTACGCGGTCGAGAAGGCACCCCGCGGCCGATCTGCGGACGAGCGCCGCGCGGGGCGACAAGCGCATGCCCGGCCTCTGGCTGCAGCCTTGAAGCAGTGGTTTGAGGCCAAGCTTGCTCACCTTGCGCAGAAGAGCGACACGGCGAAGGCCCTGCGTTACGCGCTGCGTCATTGGGACGGCCTGACGTTCTACCTTGATGACGGGCGCATCGAGATGGGTAGAGTCGACGACTGGCGCGGTGGCTACAGGTTCCGAGGAGTTGCGGTTGGCCGGCAGCTTTCGCTGATGCGCCGGTGCCTCATTTCGGACCATGGCTCCGTTTCCAGTCGCCGCTCGTCAAACCGGGCGTGCGGATTTCCCGCACCCGGCTTTCTCTCGATCTATCAAGCCTTCGCTCTCGGCATGTCGGCACGTGCTCTGGGGAGGCGGTAGAGGCCAAGCGTTTCATGCAGGAACTCCTGCGAGTAACGGTTGAAGCCCCGTCCGCGCGCCCCGGTGCGCTGAACCAACCAATGTCGCAGACGGCGATCGACGTATTGCCGAATGAGGTTGTAAGTTTCCACCACTGGCCCTTGGTCGAAGTAGCCGCACCAACCGCGTAGAAAGCGGTTGATGACAGCGACTGTGTTCTCCGGTGTGTCCGGATACCACTGACGTGTCGTGCGCTCATGGATCTGTCTGAGCAATCGTCGAACGGCTTTCTTGGAAGGTCTTGTACCAAGGAACGCTTGACCTCCCTTTCCATAGAAGCGTCCGATCGTATACCCGAGGAATGTTACGCTATCCTCCGGGATACGGGCGAGACGCGTCTTGGTCTCGTTCACCTCCAGCCCGAGCCTGCTCATTAGCGTCTCCATTCGCGTCATTGCCATCTCGGACGAACCTGGGCGGCAGCAAATCACGAAGTCATCCGCGTAATTCACGATATGCGCATCGAGTTGGTCTTGGTGTCCGTGTTTGCGCCAAGCCAGCAGGAACCGACGAAAGTAGAGATTCGCCAACAGCGGGCTCAAAGGTGAGCCTTGTGGGGTTCCTCTTTTCTTCGTACGGGCCTCCGCCGTCCTTGTGGTTCGCCGACCGTCTCTCTCGATGACCGCGACTGTCAGCCAGTCTTTGATCATTGAGAGGAGCCGACCGTCGGCGATCCTGCGTGTGAGGCATTTCACCAGTGGTGCATGCGGAATCGAGGTGAAGTAATCCCTCAAATCCGCGTCGACGATCTCCGATCGTCGATGGTCTCTGATGTGCCAGAACACGCGGCGCACCGCCATCTTGGCGTCCAGTTTCGGACGGAAGCCATACTGGTTGTCCAGCAGGTCCGCTTCGAAGATGGCGCCGATCACCAGCATCGCTGCCGTCATGACCGTCCGGTCTTTTACGGTTGGAATGCTAAGCGGTCGACGTCCGCCATTACTCTTCGGTATCCATACCCTCAGCAGGGGCTGTGGTCGGTAGTTGCCCGACATCAGCTCCTCTCTGACATTTTCCAGCCATCGCTCGCGTCCCTCGGTTTCGATCTGAGCAAATGTGACGTCGTCCACCCCAGGAGCGCCCCGATTTCCGCGGCAGCGCCTGTAGGCTTCTTCCAGCACATCCAGTCTGCAGACTTTGTCCCAAAGAGAGTAAAATCGATAGTTCAGCCTTAGCTTTCGCCTGCAGCGAGGTTTGAAGTTTCTGAACAGATATTTCCGGTGTTGCTAGGTTCATCACCAATCGCCGTGTTCTCAACTGTCGTTCTCGCATGGATCGAGTCAGGGTCCCTTTCCTCCGTCGGCGTTACCCGACATCACCGGTAATACGAACCCATCCGCCATCTGCCATCGCCGGCACTGCCCCTCACGGGTTTGCCGTTGGATACAGGCTTGCGCCCATCCACGGCGGCAGACTTCCCTTGTTGCTCACTGTCCATGTCCCGCGCGTGCTGCCATCACTACCCCGGTGGGACCTTGGGGTGCGTTTCTCGCTCGCTTCCCCCACGGCATCGGCTTTCCCCGTTAGAATGGCGGGTCGGCTCCCACAACGACATTTCGAGGCCTGCTCAATGTTCACTCACGTTGCGGCCCGCGCGGACCGTCGACCCTCGAAAGGGCACATTTTCGGAGTGCTTCAGGTCATTCGTCGCCTCCTGACCCGCCCCGAATACTTCCGGCTGGAGCGAGAGTTTGCCGGCCTGGGTTTACACCAGGGAGAACAGTGCGCCTTGCAAGGCACACACACCAATGCGGTCGAGCGAGCGATGCGGCCGATCAAGCTCAATGCCAAGAACTCCCTCTTTGCCGGTTGCGACGAAGGTGCCGAGAATTGGGCATTGCTGGCTTCGCTCATTGAGACCTGTAAGCTCAATGGCGTCAGTGCCGAGCACTGGCTCGCTGACGTTCTCGCCAAGCTCGTCAATGGTTGGCCTGCGGCGCGATTGGACGAACTGCTTCCCTGGGCGTCGATCTACACGATGCATGCACACGATCCGAGGCTGGCGGCATGAGCCTGAACACACCGCGGTCCGGATCAAGGTGACCCTCAAGGATGTGAAGCCGGAGGTGATGCGTCGCCTTGTCGTGCCGCTCACCCTGCGCCTTGATCGGTTGCACCTGACGCTTCAGGAGGCATTCGGCTGGACGAACAGTCACCTCTTCGAGTTCTTCGCTGGTGAGGTCCGTTGGGGGATTCCTGATCCCCACAACGATTACGGCCACCAGCCCATGGACGCCCGCAAAGCGCGGCTTTGCGATATCGTTCGAGAGACCGGCGCCAAGACGATCCATATCTCTATGACTTCGGCGACAGCTGGGACCATGTGATCAAGCTCGAAAAATGGTTCGAGAACACCACGACGGAGGGGCTTCCCTTCCTGCTCGAGGCCGCCGGTCGTTGTCCTCCGGAAGACGTCGGCGGTGCGCCAGGCTATGCCGAATACCTCGAAGCCATCGGCGACCCCACCATCCAGAGCACGAACATATGCGCCTCTGGGGCCCGGAGCGGTTCGATCCCAACGTCGTCGATCGGAAGGCGCTCGAAGCCGCCGTCAACGCGTTGTCCGACACATGGAAACCGCGGCGACGCGCCACGCGAACAAAATAGGCGTCAAGCGCCATTCAAAAGGGCCGCAGAGCTACGCTTACGATCGTTCCCGCGAGGGACCCGGCCTTGGCGGCGGATCGACGCAGTATCATCAGCTACTTCTGCGGTGTTGCGCCTCGGGAGAGCTCCGCACGAATCTGGCATTGCGTTTCGGCGTTCGGTCCGGTCAGCACATCTCTTTGATAGGTCAGGCAAGCCAAAGCGCTTGCCTCAACCCGATGGAAGCCCGACGTTCTTCCGACGGCAAAGCATGTATACAGCGTTCGGAGGCTCACCGCATCGCGCTAAGGCGCTTGACCAACTTGATGATTCCGCTTTCGAGCTCGTCGAGAACCGCATCATCTAAGCTGACTGGCGGTATCTGATCCTTGCTCTGCGACGGAGGGACAGCAATATCGGAAGATATGCAGCGGAACTGAGCGATCGGGGTGTGGGAGGTTCGCGCCCCTGCGGCACTGTGGTCGGTTAGAGGTTCGTGTCCTGACCCGGGAGGCTTGGAATGCACCATCGGCTCCTGGGCAAGGCTTGCAAGTCCGTCGCTCACCTGCGGATCAGCGGCACCGCTCTCGGCGACAGCCCGCGACTGGCCGTGCAACTCGGTCTTACCTGATTGCAACGCTGACGATGCCGGTTCGCTTTCGGAACCAATAGCGGCAACATCATCCCAATAGAAGACGTTGGGAAGTGGCGTAGCTTCCGATAATCGTTGTACTTCACTTGGTCGGCTCTCGCCAGACAACGTAAGGCGTGCGATGCTAGACTCGATTACGATGTCGTTTGGGCCTCCGATCAACAGTAGATGCTCAGTACTATCGCGACGTATCAGAACGAGGCTACGCCGACTGTCGACCATCGCAACGTCGACAATGGTCAGCCCGGCGACCTGCCGGCACTCAGCATTTCGGACGGAGCGACTGCTCGCATTTCGGGTTATCAACCAGACTACGGCGCCGGCGAATGCAAGGCCGGCCAAAAGCTGGGGGAGAAAATCAATGGCGAGCGACATATCCGGTCATGGCAAGCAACCCTCTTCGAAAAAGGCGGCAAGGTGCACTTGGCGCCGCAGCGAGTCATGCATGTCGCGCCAACATGAGATCAAATACGCTTGCCGAAAACCGCTAGCAAGGTCGAGTGTCAGTGACTTTTAGAATCGGCCGGCATTTTTTGAGTAAAGTGCGTAAATCGTCCCTATGAGCTGGTCCACAGCGACGTTGCTAGGCTTGGTGTCCTTCGCCATCGCCCGGGCCAGCTAACGCAATCCCGTACAAGCGGCAAGCGGTTGATCTTGTAGCGTCGAGCGGGCGCTCGATCGGATCTGTTGCCAAGGAGCTTGGCCTGCGCGATTCCGTGCTGCGGCGGTGGGTGGAGCAGCGCGGGGCGCGGCTGGAGCTGACGGCGGCGACGCGGCGCCCCACAATGCAGGCGACGCTGCCGTCGGTGGACCACGCGGCAGAGAGCGCGCGCTTGCAGCAAAAGAAAGAGCGGTTGCGCATGGAGCGCGACATTTTAAACCGATCGCGATCTTTGCTGGAACACGGACATGAGATTCCCCTTCATCGAAGATCGCCGCGCCGATTATCCGGTGGCGCTCCTGTGCGACGTGCTCGGCGTCTCGCCGGCCGGCTATTATGCTTGGCGCTCGCGCCCGGAGAGCCGACGATCTGCCGCCAATCGTGACCTCGTCGACGACATCAGGCGGGTCTACCGTGACACCCGCGGGCGTTATGGCAGCCCGCGTATCCATGTCGAGTTGAAGGCTCGGGGCCGCGGGGCGAGCCGTGGTCGCATCGAGCGGTTGATGCGCCGCCACGGTATCAGGGCCCTCATGGCGACGCCACGACGGGTGCGGACCACCGACAGCTGTCACGACTTCCCGATCGCCCCGAACCTGCTCAAGCGCAACTTCATCGCCACCGCGCCCAACCAGATCTGGCTCGCCGACATCACCTACGTCGAGATCGACCAGGGCTGGCTTTATCTGGCCACGGTCTTGGCTGACCAGCATGGCCCCGCCCGAGGAGAGGCGGGCGCTGTTCGCGGAGATTTTCGGCAGCCGGACCCGTGCGCAATGGCAGAACGCGTCGCGACCTGCGACGCCCGTCGAGACGCCGACCGCAAAAGCGCCGGCACGCCGCGCCATGGTCACCTCGAATGCGGGATCGTCTTCAACGACGGCGATGTCGAATATTCAGCGCCCCATCCGCGCACTGGCAATTCTGCACCATGTGTTGGGGACTTCCCGAGCACGGTAGTGCAGCAGCGGGTATCACTCGTTACCGTCGCAGAGATCGCGCCAGAGAGTCCAAGAATGCGACCACGCGAGACGCGAAGAGGGAGGCAATGGACAGCGCAGCTCCGGCCCAGATTGTCCGGCACGCCGCAGCTCCAGTTTAGTGCGGTTCGTTCGGTGGCGTTTGCAAGCATAGCAGCCTGCCGAACAACCCTTGCGGCGCAAACACCACCACAACGACAAACAAGAGTCCCGTGCACAGTAACCAGTAGCTGCCGAGTGTATCGGAAAGCGCGTTTTCGACCGAGCGCGCCAGCATCGCTCCTATCAGCGCCCCCAATAAGACGTCGCGCCCGCCCACGGCAACCCAGATCAACACTTCGGTCGATAGCGCAAAACCGACCAGCGGTGGCGACACAAAACCGAACGAGTGATGCCAGCATCGCCGATACGACGAAGAGGAACAACTTCAGGCTGGTCACATTGGAACCGAAGAACCGCGTGCGGTTCTCATTGCTCCGGATCGCCATCGTCAACGTGCCTAGTGGGGTCCGGCTCGGCCACTGAAGGAACAGATACGCGCCGAAGGTCAGCACGAGAATTAGCAAGTAAGTTTCGCCCCCGCGCAAATACATGTCCTGCCATGGGACTGGCCAAACGAGTGGCGGCACGCCAACAGACCATTGAAGCCGCCGATGAAGTCCCATCGTCTGGCACCCACCTCGGCGATGACGGAGGCGCATAACGTCACGACAGCGAAATGCGCGCCTGTCAGGCCCTGGCCGCCGAACATGAACAATCCGAGCAACAGCGCCACGATTCCACCGCCGGCGACGGCCAACAAGAGGTCGGTCCATTGACTGTCGCCGACGGCGGGCATCTTACCCAGTGTTACCAGCGCCACAATGTAAGCTCCGACACCGAAAAAGATCGCTTGTCCGAAACAGAGAATGCCCGCTTGCCCCCAGGTCAGGGCGAGGCTCATTGCGAAGAGCCCGTAGGTCACGAGCTGAGCCATCTGACTGATCCGCCACTCATCCAGCAACGCGGGTGCCAGCAGGAATGCGAGCCAGACGGCTGCCGTCAGGAGCAGCGATCGGCGTGCGGCCATTCAGCGATTCCTTTTCGAAAGGCCATTGGAAAACAGCCGTATAATTGCGATCGCAAGACCGAACACCGCGATTTGCGCAAACGCCTGCGACATGAAACTCGAGACGACGGTCGTCGCCCCTCCGATAACGCCCGCACCGAGAATGGTGCCCACCAGAGAATTGAGACCTCCAACTAGAATGGCGAGGAACGCCGGGATTAGAAAGCCAACACCCATTTGAGGATCGACACTCATGATCGGCGCCATGACGGCGCCTGAGATCGCCGCGAGGCCGGCACCGATGGCGAAGATCGCACGGTCCATCAGGCGGGTATTGATCCCGAGTGAAGCCGCCATTGCACGATTGGCGATCACGCCCCTGATTTGGAGACCAATCGAAGTGGCATAGAGCAAGAGGTAAGGTAGCGACCACGAGCGCGGTCGAGATCGCCATGATGAACAGTCGATAGGACGGGTATTCCAGGCCGAACGGCGAGGCCGCGCGAGGCAGCGGCGATGCAATGCTAATGGCGGCCGGTCCGAACAGGATGGTAATGGCCTGCTTCAACGCGAAAGGTTCCACGTCCGATACGCCACCCACGCTCAAAGATGTAACGGGCGTCCATCATAGGCAACCGTGTGAAGGATTATAGGGCATGATATTGCCGATCTTGATCTCGGTGTCGCTGGCGCCGGTGTCGTATTTCTTCTGTGCAAGGGCGCCGCCCGTGGTTGCGGCAATGAGCGAAAGTGGTGCCGCCGAGACAATCACAAGCCTATTTACGGTAACGGGTATCATGTCCTCTCTCTCTGGATTTGCGGCGCGGCAAATGGCCCTTAGCTCAAGTTGGCGATGGCCTTTCACGCTTGGAACGCCAGCGGCTTGCGATATCGAGTCGCGACTGGCGTGATTGCGAGCGCGATGATGGCAAAGGCGGCAGGAACATAGATCAAGGCGCGTGGATCGAAGTGAGCCAGCAATCCCATCAGGATCGGCAGCGTTCCGCCTGCGACCGCAGTGGCGATATTGTGTGCGGCCGCAATCCCCGTGATCCGGATCTGGGCAGGAAACACGCCGACCGTGTGATTGTTCAACATGATCGGCAGCGCGCCGGGAATGCCCATCAGCGCCATATTGACGAGAATGTTATGCTCCGTCGGCGCGGCATAGACGTTGACCAGGGCTGCAACAAGCACGGTTGCCGTGACGGCGATACATGTGGTCCAGCTGAATCGATCCATCATCCAGCCACTCAACGGTAGCGAAAAAATGCTCACCGCAATCAATGCCGCTTGGGCTGTATGCACGGTCGCTGCGGAAAAATGCATCTCCGTCTGAAAGTATGTGGTAGGGAACAGAATTGCTGTTTGGACAATCCCGTTGCCGATTAGGCTCGCGAGCAGGCCGATCAGCAGTTCCCAGCGGGCCGTCGTCAAGATTCCTCGTAGCGGCATGGCCTTATTCAAGCTTTTGCGAGCGGCCATCTCGGCAAAAACCGGTGTTTCGTGTGCGAATCTCCGCAACGCGACCGATAGCAGGCCGCATACGCCGCCCAGCACAAACGGTGCCCGCCATGCATAAGCCAGGATCTCATCTTTGGAGAACGCGTGACTGACCACGGACACCACCATGATCCCGAGCAGCAGGCCGGCTGACAACCCGGAACCCATGAGCCCGATGGCCAATCCGCTGCGACGCTCGGGCACATGCTCAACGACGAACGTCAGTGCCGAAGGGATTTCCGCGCCCATTGCCAGACCTTGGCACAGCCGGCATACAAGCAGCAGCAACGGCGCAAACGCGCCGATCTGCGCATAGGTGGGGAGCAGGCCGACAAACAACGTGGGTGTGGCCATCAGAACCAAGGTGACCATGAACATGCGCTTGCGGCCCAATCGATCGCCCAGCGACGAAAGGATGATCCCTCCGATGGGTCTGACGAGGTAGCCCACGGCGAAGACCGCGAGCGTCTGCAGGATGCTCAGCCATCGCTCGGTTGAATCGGAGAAAAACACCTGGCTGAGCGTTGGAACCATGAATCCGAAGACGATGAACTCGTAGTATTCAAACGCACCTCCCAGCATCGCGATGCCGAGCATCTTGATCTGCGATCCAGTCAGTCCGGCAGTCTCCGCGGGCAACGCCTGCGAACGATGTGTTGCCGCAACCTCCAACATTGGTCCTTGCTCCATGAATGTCTCCTGATTCCCTGGTGGTTGTTTTTGCTCTGGTCACTTCCAACGAATGGGGCGACCCGCTCGAAGTACAGCGGCGCCGGTAACGGTGCCGGCGTGCGTGCGGTCTCAACCGGTGAGTGACCGGCAATGACACGCCCCGAGTTATGATCGGCCAAGGCCTGAGCGACCTGCGCCAAGCTCTTGGCCCTGCAGAGGGTCGCCTGCACGGATGACGAAAATCCCGCAGGATGCGCGGTCGGCATCGAAACTGAACTCCGCGCCTTCGGGTACGAAGACCCATTCCTGTGCGACCGCAGCGAACTCCTGTCCGTTGATCCGTCCTCGGATGGCTCCGTTCTTCACAAAAAGAACCTGCTCTATTTCCGGCAGCGAGTGCGGCGCAACACCGCCATCGGCTGCGATTTCCACGTCATGAATCTCAAGAAAACGGGCGTTGACGGTTCGGCCTGTCACAATCGGCTTTGCGAGTGCGTGCCGGTAGTAAGGCAGAGCGGCGGCTTCGATGTCCTTGATATCGTCTCCGCTCGCACCGGCCTGCCAACGTTGATCGTCCAGGCCGGTTACGACGACGGCGGCATTCGGGTTCTCGCTGTATGGCGGCGCATAGATCACCATGAGCCGCACCGGCACGTCGCTCGTGACTTCAAAGCGATGAAAGACGCCCAAGGGGCTGAAGCTCCAGCCACCCGCGTCCAGCATCTGCTGCTTGCCCGGCGTCTGGGCAAGGCCTTTTCCAGAAAACACGTAACTAGCTTGCTCCAGATTGGGATGGGCATGCGGCAGCGCCCCGTGCCCTGGTGCGATGGTGCCGATCAGTACTTCGATCCTGGATGCACCGACGGTTTCCCTGCTGATGATGCGCTGATTGGCGATGCCCGTATGGTTCGCCGGCGAATAGACGACTGCATCGGCGGCCCGTCGTACGTAGGATGACGTCACGCTATCTCCTGTTCTTGTTGGACTGCAGAATCCATCAGCGTGCTAAATGCGCGGCCGCCCTCGAACAGCCTGCCGATCGGCGCCGCCTCGTCTTCGTGCGGGACAACAAACTGCTCCTGCTCCTGCTCCTGCGCCTGCAACTGCAGGCCGGGCGCAAGTTTGCCGACGATCCGGCGCACCTCGGCATCGCGCTTTTTCTTGAGCAGGAACTGCAGCAACTCAGGAACGAATCTCAAAATGAACGGGATCAGCACGATCGGCGCACCGGCAGCGAAGAACACCGCTTGCCAGCCATAGGATCCCAGGAGCGCCTTGCCGAGCAGCGCCGAAATGTCGCCGCCGACCGAATAGCCGACCGCCGCGATCGTGACGAGGCGCGCACGGACGCCGGCCGGCGCGTATTCGGTCAGGTGCGCGACACACAGCGGCAAT
Organism: Bradyrhizobium sp. USDA 4538; assembly: GCF_024171045.1. NCBI lineage: Bacteria > Pseudomonadati > Pseudomonadota > Alphaproteobacteria > Hyphomicrobiales > Nitrobacteraceae > Bradyrhizobium > Bradyrhizobium sp. USDA 4538. The sequence goes on along the minus strand of NZ_JALJZE010000002.1, from coordinate 432,475 downwards.
ACACCACCGATACCGAGGCCCGCGATGAACCGCAGCACGCTGAAGGTGATTGGATCACGGGCGAATCCCGCAGCTGCGGTAAAGGCGCTGAACAGCAGCACGCAGAGCGCAGAGCGCAATGCCCCAGCGGCGGCCAAGCTTGTCGCCGAGCACGCCGAGGCCCATCGCGCCGAACATCATGCCGAACAACGCGGAGCTCACCATGAACCCTGCCTTGGTGGCTTCGACACCCATCTCCTTCATGATGCCCGGCAAGGCGATCCCCGAAACGGCGAGGTCGTAGCCATCCAGCACGACGATCAAGAAGATCCAAGCCAGGACGGTGGCGTGAAACTGGTTGAACTTGGCCTCGTCGGCCAGCCTGTGAACGTCGATGCGGTGACATACTCGTCTCCCTGTATTGGGTCTATGCCGCGCGGGGCGTCGCCGCGCGCAGGTCGCACAGAATTTCCTGCTCGCCCGCCGTCATACCTGGGCTCCCGCGGTAGCTCGACCGGTCACCAGGCAGCTTGGCGCCCAAATCGCGGGTTTCGTCGCCTGCAGGCACTTCGACCTTGATCACGTCAGCGCGATGTTCGGCCAGGATCTGCGCGCACCACAGTCCCGCAAAGACGCGGCTCAGGTCGATAACGCCGTAAGCGGCCCCTCTGGAACGGACGCAGTGGCAGTAACGGTTGTGGCGTCGGTCATCGGGTGTTTCCTGTCCTTTGGGTGGAGCTCACTGGCCGGCAAGCGCCGGCTCGCGGCGTTCGGCCGCGGCCTTGATGCCCTCCCGGAAGTCGGCGCTGCCTATGTGCGCTAACTGACAGTTCAGTTCACGCTCGAGCGCCGCGCACTTCATCGGCAAGGCCACCGCTAAGAGTCCGACGCTTGTCCTGAACGGCCAGCGGTGCGCCCGAAGCGATCTTCTGTATGCTCGCCGGTTGGCGACAGCGGGTGACGACGCTGGAGGCGACGTCGGGAAGCGCGCCACCGTCGTTGCCTGGCCGCATTCGCCGGACCCCGTGGTCATGACAATACGCCTCGCGGTACCCGCACCGGCATCGTCAACAGAATCTGTGCCATGCCTTTGCCGAGTGAGTCATTGCGCAGCGATGCCATGCCGCCGCCATCGAGGGCTGACTCACAAACAAAGTTCATTGCATCGAAGCCGGGCAGGTCGTAGCGGGTCACAGGCCCTTCCACCAGATGACCCAGCCATTCGGCGACGCGCGCCGCGGTTACCTCAGCGCGGAGAAGAGGCAAATATTCCGGCCGGCGTGCGATGAGCCCGATGTTGGAGGTATCGCCCTTGTCGCCGCTGCGACCGTAGGCGAGGCGGATTAGGGGAACTTCAACGGTGTCTTGCGTGGGCTGGCTGGCGCTTTCGTGCGTAACCTGCGCCGGCGTAGATGCCGGCTCAGGAATCGCCGGCCCGCCCGTCGGAATCGACACTGCCGTGCGCACGCCGTCCATGACAACTGTTGGGGCCAGCGCGCCCTTGTCGAGCAGAAGGGCATACTGCCGGATCGATGGCGACGGGCGGGAGCGACCACCCATTCCGGTCGTGCCGGGCGACCAGCTCGTTCCCGTCGCTGCAATTTCGCGGGCAAACAATTCCAACGCCGCCTTTTGGGAATGCATCACGGCCAAGCGCATCACTGCTTCGCGGGTGTGACGCGTGGCAGCGTGCGGCCCAAAACAAGACTCTGCACCGAGCGCTTCGATCCGAGTGCGCGTGTAGTCGCCCCAGCCATTTTCTTCGAAGAGCTTGCGCGTACGCTCTAGTATCGCCGCAGCCGTACGCTCCGCCTTGGCCGCCGCATCAATGCCGACGATGGTAAGCTGCGCGTCGCAGCGATAGCCCTCGACGAAGGTGGCGCTGACCTTGTAGGCGCCGCCAGGCGCACGCCCCCGTGCGCCGCTCACTTCCACCAGGTTCGGGCCAGCTTGCCGCAGCCTGACCTGCGTGAAGTCGCACGTCACGTCCGGCAGCAGATAAGCAGAAGGGTCGTGGATCTCATAGAGCACCTGCTCGCCGACAGTTGCAGTATTGACCAATCCACCTGTCGCTGGCGGTTTGCCCACCAGGAAAGTCCCGTCGGCCCGGCATTCCACCACCGGATAGCCGATGTTGGGCCAGTCTGGCACGCTTTCCCAGTCGGTATGCAGGCCGCCCGTGGCCTGGCAGCCGCACTCGATGATGTGACCGGCCAGGGTACCCTGCGCCAAGCGGTCGTAGTCATCTCGTTGCCAGCCAAACTCGTGCATCAGCGCGCCGATCGTGACGGCGCTGTCCACGCAACGCCCCGTAATGACGATCTGTGCGCCCTGGTCGAGCGCCTGCTTGATCGGCAGCGCGCCCAAATAGGCGTTGGCGCTGACTACCTTGTCCGGCAGCGGGCGGCCCTTCTGCAGGTCGCGCACGCCGGCTTCTCGCAACGTGGGTAGCAGCGGCATTACATCGTCGCCTTCCACCACGGCGATTCGCAAGCTCAGGCCGTATTCTTTAGCCAGCTCCGCGACGGCCTGCGCGCAGCCTTGCGGGTTCATGCCACCTGCGTTGCTGATAACGCGGATGCCGCGCGCGGCGATCTCCGGAAGCAGACTCTTCATCGTGACCGTCACGAAGTCGGTGGCATAGCCAAGTTCTGGCTTGCGCAGCCGGGCTGCCGCGAGAATCGACATGGTCAGCTCCGCCAGGTAGTCAAACACCAGATAATTGATGTCGCCATGGCGGACCAGTTGCGGCGCACCGACGCTGCTGTCACCCCAGAAGCCTGAGGCACCGCCGATGCGTACCGTTTTCCCGCTCATCGATGTATCCTCCTTATTTGCCCGTCCAATTGGGCTGGCGTTTCTCGCGGAAGGCCAATTGACCTTCGCGTGCATCTTCTGTCACCGCGAGCAGTCCGATCTGGCTTTCGTTGAAGGCCATCGACTGTTCAAAAGGCATGTCCTCCGAATGCTTGAGGGTGTAGAGACCACGTCGAACAGCCGCAGGCGACTTGTTCAGCAAACGGCCCAACAACCAGTCGAGGTTGGCGTCGAGATCGTCGCTGACGTGATTGATTAGCCCAGCGGACAAGGCATCCCGGGCGGAGAGCGGCTCGCCACACAGGCACAGCTCGTTAAGCACCCGGCGCGGTACCAGGCACTGCAGCACGCTGAGCACTTGTGCCGGGAACACGCCTACCTTGACTTCAGGCAGTCCAAAAATTGCGTGCTCGCTGGCCACCGCCATATCGCACATAGCCATCAGTCCCATGCCCCCAGCCATGCAGGCGCCGTTAACACGGGCGATCAGCGGCACTGTCGACCTGCGGGCACAGCGGAATAGATCAGCCAAGCCCTGATAGGGCTCGGAATAGTCGAATGCGAACGACTTTCCCGTTTGTAAATCGGCACCGGCGCAGAAGGCCCGGTCTCCCGCACCAGTGATAACCACGGCGCGTATGTTGCCGTCGCTATTGGCGCTCTCGATGCCATCACGCAGCCCCGCGAGCACTGTCGGATTCACCGCGTTGCGGCGCTCTGGTCGATTGATGGTCAGATAGAGGACCGCGCCGCGCACGTCGCTCAGGAGTTCTTCATCCATATTGGCCTCTCGCGTCGATCTCTGGTTGTTATGCCGCGCCAGCTTCCGTCGACACACCCGACGCCATCATCACATCGATGGCGGCATCATCGTAGCCAGCTTCGCGCAGCACATCCCGGCTATGTTCGCCCAGGCGGGGCGCATGGCGGCGCATCTGCGGCGGTGTGCCGTGCCATTCGCTCGGCACCGCCATCTCGCGGATACGGCCGACGGCGGGATGATCGGACTCGGTGAAGAAGCCGACGTCCTTCAGATGCGGATCTTCGAGCAGGGACTCGAAGGTGTGCATCGGGAAGACCGGTATGTCCGCGTCCCTCAGCGCCGTACGCCACTCGTCCGTGGTGCGCTTGGCCAGTTCGTCGCTGACCATGGAATATAGATCGGTGATATGCGCGGTGCGGGTGGTGATGGTGGCAAAGCGCGGATCGGCGTCATACAGGTCAGGCTTGCCGATCACCTTGAGGAAGGCGCGCCAATGGTGATCGTGATAGATCAGGCAGCACACATGCCCGTCCTTTGTCTTGTACGGGCGGCGCTCCCGCGAAAGCAGGCGCGGGTAACCGAAACCGTCCTTGGCCGGAATGAAGGTCTCACCATAGAGATGGTCGCCCATCACATAGGGCACCATGGTCTCGAACATTGGCACATCCACGCGCTGCCCCTTCCCGGTGCGCGCCTGGGAATAGAGCGCGGCGCAAATCACGCCGAACGCATAGAGACCAACCGACCGGTCGGCGATAGTGAGGGGTAGATAGCGCGGAATGTCGCCGCTCCCCATCGAGACGGCGAGCGGCAGTGCGGTCGCGGCCTGGATCAGGTCGTCGAACGCTGCCTGCGGTGCATAGCGGCCACGCTGGGAGAAGCCGAACATGCCGACGTAGACCAGGCGCGGATTGATCTTCGCCAGCGACTCATAGTCCAGCCCGAGGCGCTTCATGGCCCGGGGACGCACGTTGTACGCCAGCAGGTCTGCATCCTTTACAAGGCGCAGCAGAGCCTCGAGCCCCGCCGGCGCCTTCAGGTCCAGCACAATGCTGCGCTTATTGCGGTTCAACCCCAGGAAGAGCGGCCCCATTTTCTGGCCGCCGCACGGGCCGATGCCACGTGTGCTGTCCCCCCCTTTCGACTCCACCTTGATCACGTCGGCGCCGAGGTCGGCCAGCATCTGCGTGGCCGAGGGCCCCATGAATACCGCTGTGATGTCCACAACCTTCACACCGGCCAGCGGGCCGGCAGTCTCATCTTTCCTCATGTCTTGCCATCCGTGTCTTTGTCATTCATTGGGTCAATGGAGGTTTCGTGTGTCGTACGAGCCACTCTTCAGCCTTAAGGTGCGCCGGCTGCCTGCAAGGACTTGCCGGCCCGCAGGACGCGGGTCATACACCCCAAAACCAGTTTTTGGCTTTTCATGCGCCCTCCCTTGTGCCTCGCTTGGGCAATTCGAGGTCAAGCAAGGCGGAGCTAAGGCCCTTTCCGTGACCGTCGAGGGCAAGGGAGCGCGTCACGCCGCCGCCCAGCGCCCCTCTGAGTACGAAGTTCAGCGCCGAGATTGCCGGCAGTTCGTAGCGGATCACCTCACCCTTCACGATCTCGCGAAAGTGCTCTTTCACCCGCTCTGCCGTGACGTGCGCGCACAGGAAGGGGTAGTCCTCGTCCCGGAACGCGATGACGGAAATGTTGGAGGTATCGCCCTTGTCGCCGGTGCGCGAATGGGCGAGTGCGCGCAGTTTCATCGCTCAAGCCTCCAGGATGGAAATGTTCGGCTGCGCCGCGCCTTCGGGCACCAGCGTCGCGGCAACCGCGACGACTTCGCGCGCCGATTTCCAGGCGCCTCCGCCAGCGGCGGGCCCGTTCGTGCCAAGCGTCTCGACCTCATTGCCAATCTTGATCGCTTCGGCCAGGCTTCCGGTGCGGCCGACGACGCGTGCGCGCACCTCGTAGGGCTCGCGGCTCTGTGAAAGTTCGTCGCCGTGCATCGCATTGACGCCGATCAGGTCGAAGCGCCGTTCGGTGGACTGAACGCCGATGATGTCGAGCCGCTCGCGCACAATCTCGAGCGCCAGGCGGCCGCGCTCGACAGCGCCTGGACCTGCATAAGACATCTGCCCCTCGCCGATATAGCTGTCGATGTAACCAACTGATGCCTTGAGGAATCCCGTTTTCGGTTTGCCGCGGCCGCCCGTCACGCGGACGCGATCAAGCCCGATCTCCTCGACGCGCACTTGAGAAAAATCCGCGATGACGTCCGGCTGATAGTACAAGGCCGGATCATGAATCTCGTAGAGGAGTTGCTCTTTCACCGTGGCGGGCGTCACGCGGCCACCCGAGCCTTCCACCTTGGTGACGACCAGTTCGCCGTCCTCGCGCACCTCGCCGATCGGAAATCCGAGTCGCGCGAGGCCCGGAATATCCTTCGGCCCGGGATCGGCGAAATAACCGCCGGTGATCTGGCCCGCGCATTCCAGCAAGTGACCTGCCACCGTGCCCTTGCCGAGCAGGTCCCAATCGTCCAGGGTCCAGCCGAACTCGTGGACGAGCGGCCCCAGAAACAGGGCGGGATCGGCCGCCCGACCCGTGATCACGACATCCGCGCCGCTCGCCAAAGCTTCGGCGATCGGCCTTGCGCCGGTATAGGCGTTGACCGACACGATCCGGTTCCCGAGCGCAGAGAGCTTGCTCCCATCTTCCAGCGTCAGATCGCTTGCGCGTGCTGTCGCCAGGACATCGTCTCCGGTCACCGCGGCGATCTTCAGCCCATGCAGGCCGAGCTGGCGGGCGACCTCCCGCGTCGCCTCCGCCGCACCGACGGGATTGGCCGCGCCCATATTGGTGACAACCCGAATCCTATTCGCGTGGCAGATCGGCAGAACGGCTTGCATGCGAGCGACCAGCAAGGGGTCGAAGCCACTTTGTGGATCCTTCATCCGGACCTGTTGCGCCAGGGCGATGGTCCGCTCGGCGAGGCACTCGAAAACCAGGTAGTCGAGCTCGCCCTTTTCGGCGAGTTCGACCGCGGGCTCAATACGATCGCCGGAATAACCCGCACCCGATCCGATCCTGATTGTGCGCATTAAGGAAGCCTCCCATCCCGAACGGCCCCGTTCGCGCCCTGCGTTGCCTCTGCACTGGGCGCCTCCACCTTGATGAGGTTGGCGCCAACGTCGCCCATCATCTGCTTGGTCAAGGGCCCCATGAACACGGTCGCGAGATCGCGCACCTCGATGCCCGACAGAGGCCCGGAACATCCATTCACTTGGCCGTCTCCTTTGACGGCGGCCAGCGGAATTGACTGGGCTGTTTGGCGAGGAACCGTGCGACGGCTTGGCGGTGGAAGTCGGAGCAGAAGGCCACGCACTGCGCTGCAGCCTCGAACTCCAGCAACGAACGCAGGTCCGATGAGAGTGAGTTGTTGATCGCGGTCTTGGTGAGCGCCGTCGCCGTCGAGGAGGCTTGCGATAGGGTCGCGGCCAAGTACAGTGCACGAGGCCAGGGCGTGGCCTGCGGCGACAACCTCTGTCACGATGACTCCTTGGCGCGCTGCGCGCCGTCGACGCGCGGCAATGTGTAAAGCGACGCGGAGTCGGGGACAAGGCCTACCCGGGCAAAGGACATGCAGAAGCGCGCGGTATCGCCTGCAACGATCAGATCTGCCAGCAGAGCCAGGCCAAAGCCTCCACCATAGGCGCAGCCTTCGACGGCCGCGATCAACGGTTTGTCGCGCGTGTACTTCGAGAAGCGCTTTGCCGATTTGAATTATCGAGCTGGCACATTGCCTACGAATACGATTGGCCTGACTACGCAAGAACGTCTCAACGGAGGGTGATACACCTGCATAGTCGAATTTCAGGCTAGACGAAGCGACATACCGATTATCGGCCACCAAACCAGCGGCATTTCCAGACATGAACCCGCCCAACGTTTCTTCGGCCAATGCCCGCACTCATTCAACGCATAGTCTCTCGCACAGATCAACGTTGGGTGTTCGTAGATTCGTTCATTTTTTCGCGGTCAGCTGTTCGATTTTGCAAGCCAATGCAGTCAATCCAACGTGACAAGAGGAACCTATCCCCCTGCCTGATCGGCTCGGTATCCGTTCATGATTGAGAGTCCACTACGTAGACCCGCTCCGTACGTCGCGCTGCGCAGTGCTACTCCTCGAACTTCAGCAGGAGTACGCGTTCAACTATATCTGTTTGCCCAAATTTCGACCGGTCGACGGCATTCGCGTACATCCTTGGCTTTGCATTTTTAACAATCAAGTTCACACACTGGGCGGCATAAGCACGAGTCGATGCAGCCGCGTGCAGCGGCACTCATCCGTGTCCCGGAGGGCGTCACAACTCTTTGGAATTTTGATCGCGGCTAACAATTGCGTCACACGGATCCCGCCGCTATGGCAACAGGCCGAGACGAACGGGCAGCGCGACAGCGTGAAGCAGCCAGAATCTTCTGCGCACTATCCAGATGAAACTTTACGGCTCCTGACCTGATATCGAGAATTACGCCTAGCTCTTCCATCGTCCCGCCGCGAGATGCCCATGCGAGGCACTGGCGCCAGGCGCGCGATGTAGGACCGGATCAACATCTTGGTAGCCTTCACCGAAATAATAGTCGGTCCAGTTACTTTGGGTATGACGAAATCAGAAGAGGTGCGAAGGAGCGCCATCCAAAATACGCGAACCGTCGAAATCCAAGTGCACGTGCAGCCCGCTCCCCGATACGCCAAAAATCATCAAAGAGGTGGAATAAGTCTGCTATCAAGCTAGTGACGGCATGCGCACAGCAGTGTCGGAGAGTTGTCAGAGCATCGATAGCATCACGATCTTGATCTATATGCTCGCGGAGCGTTTAAGTGCACCCATCTGGTTTAAAAATTCAAGGCAGCGAGCGGCGGCGGATCGAAGTCGGGAAACAGCGCAGTTCTCAAGACCCCGACGACTGGCGGACGCACCTACCTAAATTCTGCGTGTTCAATGCGACAGCGTCGTCCTTGACGCAAAGGGAGAGTCCTCAAATTTACTATCGAGGAAGTCATAAAGCGCCACGACGAATTTTATCGCACTGTGTTGTACCAAAAATGCAGTTAGACTGCTCTTGCTGTGATTCCAACGATCACGACTTTTGCATGGACTGCATCTACCCCAGTCCGACAAGATCGATTGATCGTCGCTCGATAAACAGTTTCCTGGAACGATCTGCCGAGAAAGGAAGGCCTGGCGAATGGCCGCGGCGGCGAGCTCCTCGACGCCGAGGTCCTGACGCTGATCGAACAGCCCCACACCGGCGCTCGTGGCAAGTCTATTACTGGTGCCTCCGTGGCCAATCTCTACGATAGGGAAGACTCTAGTCGTCGGCAACTCACCAGGTTTCAACCGTGCCAGTGGAATTGCGAGAACTGCGCTGGGCAATTATCGCGTCCCAACACCGGAGCTTGCGCCAAGCGGCAGAGACGCTCAGAATCAAGCAGTCGACGCTTAGTCGCCGCCTGCGCAATCTCGAATACAAACTGGGCGTCATTCTCTTCGAGTGCACCAACGGCGGCACGCGACCGACCATCGAGGGACAGCAATTCCTCGATGCCGCCCGGCGCATCGTGGATGAGACGGAAGCGATCACGGTTCGTGTCAAGAGCCGTTCGCGCGGCGAATGCGGTCGATTGACCATCGGAGTCAACGTTTCATTTTCAACCGGCAATCTCCGGGCCACCCTCCTCGACCACCGGCACCGCTTCCCCGATGTCGAGACGCATCTGGTCGACGGCTCGAGAGACCACCTGATCTCTGACCTCGCCAGCTCGGCGATTGACATCGCCTTCGTGGCCGAACCTATCCCAAGCTGGAGCGACAAGTCATTATTGCTCTGGAGCGAACGTGTAGTCGTCGCTCTCCCCAAAAACCGTCCGCTGACAGAACGTGATGTGGTGCACTGGGGCGAACTGAGGGAGGAAGCGCTTCTATTGTCACAGCGCGGCCCGGCATCGGAATTCCACGAGCTCTTCATCAGCAAAATGGGAGGGTCCGATCCTTGCCGGCTGCTTCGGCATGATGTGGCGCTCGACCGCCTCCTCACCTTGGTCGGCGCGGGCTGGGGTATCCTGCTGGCATTCGAGGGTGCGACCGGTGCGGCCTATCCGGGCGTCACCTTCCGCGAGGTGCATGATGGCGACGGTCCGACCCGGTTGAGCTTCCGCGCCTACTGGCAGCGGACAAACTGCAATCCATCGCTGCGTCCGCTCCTCGACCTGCTTCGCGAGCGCTATCCGGACCTCTCGGCTGATCCAGGTGCGGGCTGAGCAGCATTTCGCCATGCCTTGGCAAAGGCGCGATCGGTTGCCATGAAACGCTCGATCATCGGCGCGATCAATTTAGCGGGTTCGGTCGGTGTCGTCGCTGCTCCGCTACGCGTCAGGATCTCGGCATAGCTTTTGAGATCCCTGACGACCGCCGCCGGCAGCTCGATCGTGAGCTTTACCGGCTTGTCGTCTTCGAGTGGTCCAAGCTCAAGCTTCGTCACGGCCCTCCTCCCTTCGCGTAGGGCGCCAGCACCAAGTCGCGCGTGATAATGACACGCACCGGGAAACCTGGCCGGATGGTCAGCGTCGGCTGGATGTTGAGCTGGCGCTGCACGATCTGCGGCCTGGTCTGGCTGACGCTGTTGGACGCGCCGCTGCGGATCGCCTGAACAAGGTTGTTCTCATTCTGGTTCGTGCCCGCCTCGGCTCCGACGCTGAGCAGCGTCGAGAGAACGGCGGCCTTGAACGGCATGCCCCAATGGTTGTCGACCTTGTCCTCGAGTCCAGCATAACCACCGGTGTCGGCGCCGGGCTGGCGCTCCAGCACGATCGAGTTGCCGTCGGGCATGATGATGCGGGTCCAGACCAGGAGAATTCGGCTCTGGCCGAACGCGACGGAACTATCATACTGGCCGATCAGCTTCGCACCTTGCGGGATCAGAAGATATTTGCCGGACGGGCGATCATAGACCGCTTCGGTAATCTGCGCGCTGATCAGCCCGGGCAGATCGGAGCGGAAGCCCGTGATGAGCGCCGCCGGGATCACGGTGCCCGCCTGCACAACATAAGGCGAGACCTTGGCCTCGAGCCGGTCCGGACTGACCGTGCGCTTGTCCGTCGAGGCGTTGAGGAAGGCTGTCTTGCGGTCCTACATGTTCTGGGCGGATCCGGCGTCAACGGGTGGTGTCGCGGCCGGCGCCGCCGAAGCCGATCGCGAGCGATTGCCGCGTGCCCTCGATGACTCGCGAATAGCCAACGGCTGGCCGAGCAGCCAAATCGACGCGCTTATGCCATGGAACCACGCCGCCTGACGGCCTCAGCTTGCTTTCAATTACCCATAATTGTTGCCTCGATCGCAGCTCCCAGTTCGATGTCGGTCAGCCGCGATAGTCCGCGCCAGATCACGGTATTTCCTGGAGGCGGATCGGTGGCTCGGCCTAAATATCCTCCGAGCCGCGCGATCTTGACGACATAGTGCGAGAGCGTGCTTCGTCGAGAGCAATCCGTCTTTCACAAAATGATCAAGAAGCCTGATTTCGGGATCCGTCAGCGCCGTTGCGGTACGGCATTCGGTGAGGAGCGATTGAGCATCGTCATCCAGAAGACGCGCCAACTCACAATGCAGAAGACCGCGACCAGATTGACCAGACGCTCAGCAGTTCGCAATTTTGAGTCCTCTGCTTTGCAGCCAGATTTGAGGATCTTATGGAAGACTTCGATCTTCCACCTCAACGCGTACCATTCGATCTTCTTGATGGCATCCTTGCGCGATCGGACCGGGAGATCGGTGAGGAGCTTCCACTCGATTTTCTTTCGCCGCTTCGGCCTTCCCCGCTCTTGAGCATGGATCACGGTCAGAGTGAGTGCGGGATATTTCGTCTGTTTGCCGATCGGCGGCAGGACGCATATCTTGCGGTACCTGATCTCAAGAACGGCGTCGTCGGGATCGCCTTTGTCGTCCTTGACCTTGATCCGATGCAGACCCTTGATCGTAACCTCGTCCATTTCGTCGGCAATTGTATGATTGCCGTCCCCGGCAAGCCGATCAACACAGGTTCGCACCAAAAAATGCGTTCCAACCTCCTCGGCCAGGCAAAACAGCTCATAGATGTCGCTCTCGCGATCACCAATATGAACGCGTCGTTCAGGGGCAGCGAGAAGGTCGGTCGATTGCCGTAAATTCTCGAGCCAGCGGATGCTCTCCTTCTGCTCGATCGGCACTCGTGTCGGATTGATCTTTCGCTTCAGCGCCGTCGTCCCCTTGAACTTCTTGCGGGTCCAGAACTTGATTGCCGACAGTCCGAGCGGAAGCCCCTCGGTCGTTACGGCGAGACTCGAATGCATCAGGATGCCGCACTGTGTGCGTCCTGCCGTCTTGCCCGTAAAGCCGATCAGGTCCGGCTTCTCGCGCTTGAAGCTGAAGTCCGTCGTGTCATGGAGGACGAGGATCGGTCCCTCCGTCGCCGCTACGCGCCCGCGCGTCGCCTCGAAATGACCGCAAAGAATATCCGCCTCGTTGACCCGTTCGTTGGAGAGGAAGCGATAGGCGGCCTTCGTGTTGGCCCAATCCTGACAAACCAACGGGATGCTTTGACCCATGTCGCTCCCGATTTGTGCGAGCAATTTGCAGAACCGGCGACCAAGCCGCTCATCCTTAAACTCGCATCCCGCAACTTCCTGATCAACCCACGTCTCGATACCAGTCGTCAATCGCTGAGCACGCGCCCCCGTGCGTCCCTTCACCAAGCCCATCGAGCACCCCGCGCTTCCGAATCAGGTGCTCAACAAGGAATCACAACAGATTCTACCGATTCAAGGTTTCGCCCGCCGCGCCTCGCTCAAATCCGACGTCAAATGTGGGTAATTGAAAGATGCCTACCCCCAGACCATCGCGGAACAAGAACTGAACGCCCCGCGCCTCGAACACTGGTCGCACGTTGCGGAGCGTGCGCTCTTGAGCCGAAGATGTGTCTTGTTCCAGCCGGACAATAGTTTGCCTGGTCAGGTCCGCTTCGGCCGCGACCTCGTCCTGGCTCAGCCTTGTCAGCGGTCGCCTGAAATGTAGTATCGACATCGATGTCTTCCTGACAACAACGCGATCCACCCTGATGGTAGAGGCCGCTAAAAGCTCGATTGACACACTTCAGAAGCTTTCAGCGGCGAACCTTCCAGTTGTGCCGCTTGGCAAGTTCTTTTCGCCGATCGCCTTCAAGAAGAGCCTGAAGGGTTTCCTCAATACCCCGATGCCGGTGTTCTGGAACGTCGAGAAATGATTGCGACGAACGCAGACCGTTCGTTCGGACAGGAAGACCATGGCAGGGAACGGTCCCATTTACGATTATCTGGTCATTGGCGGCGGCTCGGCAGGCGCGGTCATCGCGTCGCGGCTGAGCGAGGTCCACGGCCTTCGTATTCTCCTCATCGAAGCTGGATCTAGTTTCGATGAGGAGACACTTCCTCCGCACGTGAGGTCACCCTACCCGGGCCGCGCGTACTTCGACAGACATCTCACCTGGGAAGGTTTGACGGTCAGGCTTACGGGAGAGGCTCGGCGCTCGAATCGATCAGAAACCCCCTATGAACAGGCTCGAGGCTTGGGTGGCGGCTCGCTGATCAACGGCATCGGATCGAACCGCGGATCACCGGACGACTACAATCAATGGCGGGACGCCGGCGCCAGCGGGTGGGGCTGGGACGACGTCCTACCCTATTTTCGTAAACTCGAAACGGAGGCGATATATTCGAGCGATGGTGCCCTGCACGGGACCGACGGTCCATGGCCTATCACTCATATCGATCCTGCAAGCTTCTCTGGCTTTACCCAGGCCATCCATGACGCTTTTTCATCATTTGGATACCAGAGAAGACAAGATCAGAACGGGATCTGGCAGGACGGTATCTACCCGACCGCCGTCAACCTCGATAGTGCCGGGCACCGCGCCACGACCGCAACGACCTATCTGCGCGACGAAGTGAGACGAAGGCCGCAGCTCGAGATCCGTTGCAATACGCTCGCGACCCGACTCATCGCCTCCCACGGCGCGGTGACCGGAGTCGAATTTATGGATGAAGGCGGAAACCTTCAGATCATACGCGCGCACGAGACCATCGTCTGTGCCGGTGCGCTCCAAACGCCGACACTCCTGTTGCGTTCGGGGATTGGTCCAGGGGCAGATCTCGTCAATCTGGGCCTTAAAGTCGCGGCCGATCGGCCCGGTGTTGGCAGAAACCTGATGGAACATCCCTCCATCGGTGTGACCGCGCTCATCGCTCCGGAAGCGCGTCTGCCGGCCGGCGAGAATTATCACATTCAAAGTCTGCTTCGATGGACGTCCGCTCTTGAAGGCACGCCCGCCGGCGACATGCACACCGGCATCGTCGCCCGCGCAGGCTGGCATGCCGTCGGCGGCCAGCTTGCCAACCTGTTCTCATGGGTCAACAAGTCATATTCCACTGGCCACGTGCGGCTGCGCTCCGCCGACGGCCGAACGCCGGCTCAGATTGAGTTTAAAATGCTTTCGGACGTCCGAGATCTGCGCCGTCTGGCCGACGCCTTTCGGCTGTCCGCCAGAGCTGTGACGCACCCAAGGCTTGCGAACGTCGTCTGGGCTGCCGTGCCATCAACTTTCTCGGCACGAATAAAGAAGCTGCTGGCTCCGAGCCTCCGAAATCGCATGATCACCGATTTCGCAGCGCCTCTTATCGATCGCAGCGATCTTGTTCGTCGGCAGCTGGTGTGCGTCATCCAAGGGGATACGCCATCACTGGCCCGGCTCTTGAACGATGATCACGAGCTGGACGAATTCCTCAAGCATAACGTTGGCGGTGTCTGGCATCCCTGCGGAACGGCTCGAATGGGATCACCGGACGACCGGATGGCGGTGACCGCTTCCGATGGCCGCGTATACGGCGTGGATGGACTAATCGTTTGCGACGCGTCGCTCATGCCGACGATCCCCTGCGCCAATATCAACGTTCCGGTCCTGATGATGGCAGAGAAGATAGCCGACAGTCTCAAGGCCTCATACAAGGGGAGCCTGATATGATCAGTCAAATCGTGCGTCGACTGGTCTCTGCTGTTCCGGTCCTCGTTCTCGTGGGATTCATCGTCTTTTCGATCCTCTATGTGGCGCCAGGTGATCCTGCGGTTGTCATTGCCGGCGATCGTGCGAGCCCTGAGGAAATCCGACACGTCCGAGAGATGCTGGGCCTTGACCGACCGTTCTTGGTTCGATTTGCAGAGTGGTTCTGGCACATTCTTCACGGCGACCTTGGTCATTCCGTGTTCAACGGAGCGTCCGTCACCGGCCTAATTCTGGACCGGCTTGGAGCGACAATGTCGTTGATGCTGATAACAATGATAATTTCAGTGCTGATCGCTGTTCCTCTCGGCGTCGCCGCCGCATGGCGCGCGGGAGGTTGGATCGATCGGATGGTCGTCGGCTTGTCCGTGATCGGCTTTTCAGTTCCGGTCTTTGTTTTCGGCTATATTCTCGCGTACATATTTTCGCGGCAGCTACAGTGGCTTCCTGTTCAAGGGTACAAGGACATAACGGAGGGCGTGTGGCCCTGGCTTCGCAACCTCATCCTCCCTTCGCTCACTCTCTCAACTGTATACATTGCCCTTATCGCTCGCGTAACACGTGCGTCTATGCTTGAGGTCTTGGGGCAGGATTATATCCGAACTGCGCGCGCCAAAGGCGCAAGTCGATCCGCGATTCTGTTCGTTCATGCCTTGAAGAATGCTGGCGTTCCGATCATCACCGTCATTGGAATTGGCGTGGCTCTCTTGATTGGAGGTGCCGTGGTGACCGAGACCGTGTTCGCCATTCCAGGCCTTGGTCGCCTGACTCTCGATGCAATCGCCATGCGCGACTACCCGATCATCCAAGGAGTGGTCCTGGTCTTCTCGTTCGCGTATGTGATCGTCAATCTGATCATCGATATCTCGTATGTGTTGGTCGACCCGCGGATCCGTTATCGATGACAGTGTCCTCCAAGATGATTCAACTTGAAAGCAGGCCAATGCGTTCATGGCGACGGCATAAGCTGATCGTCATAGGGGGCGGCCTCCTCTCGCTAGCGATCGCTTGCGCGCTCTTGGCACCTGTCTTGGGAACAACGGATCCCACCGTCTTCGCCCCAATGGACCGCCTAAAGCCCCCGAGCGCTGTGCACTGGTTCGGAACGGATATGGTCGGCCGGGACGTCTATTCTCGTGTGATCTACGGCGCCCGGGTTTCGCTGGTCGTGGGCATGTCGGTTGCTGCCATCAGCGGTATTCTTGGACTCGCTCTGGGCCTTCTGTCCGGCTCTGTCCCGCGGCTGGACGGTCTGATCATGCGCTTCGTTGATGCCATGATGGCGATTCCGTCCGTGCTGTTGGCGATCGCCCTCATGGCACTCTGGAACCGCTCGTTGGGCAGCGTGGTGCTGGCTATCAGCCTAGCCGAGATACCACGAACGGCGCGTCTCGTACGCGGCACGATTCTATCGTTACGCGAACAACCTTACATCGAGGCATCGATGTCGATCGGCGTGTTCCACCTTCGAATTGTCCTCAAACATATCGTCCCAAATGCACTTCCGGCACTTATGGTTCAATCGTCCTATGTCTGCGCCAGCGCCATGGTTGTCGAATCCATTCTGTCGTTCATCGGAGCCGGCGTTCCCCCGACCATTCCGTCTTGGGGCAATATAATGGCTGGCGGTCGGACGCTTTGGCTTGTTCAACCTCTGATTATCGTTTTTCCCGCCGCGTTCCTGTCGGTCACAGTTCTGGCGGTGAATCTGCTCGGCGATGGCGTTCGTGACCTGCTTGATCCACGTGCTGGGACACACTGATGTGTCAATAAAGAACCCTCGCCGCCTCAAACAAAACCGGCGACCGCTTCCTCAAACGATCGAAAAAGAATGAGCCTTTTGGTCCGCTCCCACGAAGACACCACTGATCGGTCTCCGCTGCTTTCAGTTCAAGGCCTGACGGTAAGCGTCAAAACAACAGACGGTTGGCGTACCGTCATCCGTGATCTGTCCTTTGATCTGCAAGCTGGGGAAACACTCGGGCTCGTGGGAGAATCCGGGAGTGGCAAGAGCGTAACGTCGCTCTCGATCATGCGGCTCGTCTCGCCGAGGACGGCGACTATCAAAGGAAAAGCACTCTTCGGTCAGCGGGACCTGCTGGCTCTACCAGAGAAGGAGATGGCTAAAGTACGTGGCGACGAGATCGCCATGATGTTCCAAGAGCCGATGACGTCCTTAAACCCTGTCCTTAGTATCGGTTATCAGATATCGGAAGCTTTGCGCATCCACAGAGGCATCAGTGGTCGGAAGGCCAGGCACCAGGCGGTGGAGCTGCTTGAGCGAGTGAGGATTCCAGCGGCGCGAAGCCGCCTGACAGACTATCCGCATAAATTCTCCGGCGGTATGCGTCAGAGAGTCATGATCGCCATGGCTCTGGCTTGCGGGCCGAAGCTGCTGATCGCTGACGAGCCGACGACTGCTCTGGACGTTACGGTTCAAGCCGAGATCATTGACCTTATTCGTGCCATTCAGCGCGAAGAAGGTATGGCCGTTATCTTCATCACGCACGACATGGGTGTTATTGCAGAGGTCGCGGACCGTACGCTCGTCATGTTTCGCGGTAACGGCGTTGAAGTGGGGCCAACAACAAAGATTTTTGCAGAACCGAAGCACGACTATACACGAGCGCTAATCTCGTCTGTGCCAAAGCTTGGCGCGATGACCGGCAAGCCGTTTCCTGAGCCTTTTGACGTAACCGGCGCCGAACGGCCGTGTCTGAATCCGAGCGCCCTGCTAGCTGAGGACGATGGGCCCCCGGTTCTGGAGGTGCGCGATCTAACCACGCGCTTCGTCGTTCGCAAGGGCTTGTTGTCATGCGCTGTCGGGCGCGTGCACGCGGTTGAGGACGTCTCCTTTTCCATCAGATCTGGTGAAACGCTTTCATTGGTCGGCGAGTCGGGATGCGGCAAATCGAGCACAAGCCGCTCAATTATGCGTCTCGTCGAGCCGGACTCCGGATCAATAAAATTATGCGGTCAAGAGTTGATGGGCGTCAACGCGTCCGAGTTGCGTGAGCGGCGGCGGGTCATTCAGATGGTATTCCAAGACCCGTTTGCGAGCTTAAATCCACGACTAAAGGTGGGCGAGTCGATTGCGGAACCGCTCATTGTCAACGGAACCGGTAGCGGCGCAGAGATCCGTCACAGCGTTGGAGAACTACTTGAGGAGGTTGGGCTGGATCGCGCCGCGGCAAGCCGGTATCCGCACGAGTTTTCCGGCGGACAGCGTCAACGCATTTGCATCGCCCGCGCCATAGCCGTCCCGTCCGAAAGTCATCATTGCCGACGAATCGGTGTCTGCCCTCGATGTGTCAATCAAAGCTCAGATTGTGAACCTCTTGCTTGAGCTGCAGGCGCGACGCAACTTATCGATGCGTTTCATTTCTCATGACATGGCGATCGTTGAGCGCATCAGCCACCGCGTCGCGGTCATGTATCTTGGAGAGATCGTTGAGATAGGGAGCAGAAGCGCTGTCTTCTCGACGCCAGGTCATCCCTATACCCGCCGTCTCCTTTCGGCCGTTCCCGTTGCCAATCCGACTGTGCCTCGCCGTTCGGTATCGCTCACGGACAAAGAGCCCAGAAGCACGTTCTTCCCACTGGATTACACGCCGCCGGTCAGGCAATTCCGAACAGTTGGTCCCGATCACTATAGCGCGACAATCAGGATGAGAGCGGCCCGTCAATCAAGATGAGACGAGGCGGCCGAGTCAGGAGATAATTGACGCTGGCCGTCGACTTGGCAAGCGTTGATTGACGCTGCGCGACAATCAAGCGGCGCTGCCAGCGTCAATTAAAGTCTTGTCGAGTTCGTTTGGGGTAGTGTGAACAGGCGGCCGGCCTGGACCGCGCTTGCGATCGAGGGCAACTTTTCGACGGTAACTTTCGACGTTCATCTCGAGGATCGTGGCGTGGTGGACCAAACGATCGATGGCAGCCAACGTCATTGCTTGGTCCGGGAAGATACGCCCCCATTCGCCAAATGGCTGATTGGCCGTGATCAGCAGCGAGCGTCGTTCGTAGCGGGCGGCGATCAACTCGAACAACACACTGGTTTCCGCCTGATCCTTGCTCACATATGTGATGTCGTCGAGGATCAGGAGGTCATAGCGATCGAGTTTGGCGATCGCGGACTCCAGCGCCAGCTCGCGCCGCGCGACCTGCAGCCGTTGCACCAGATCAGTGGTTCGCGCGAAGAGAACGCGCCAACCGTTCTCGACGAGAGCCAGGCCGATCGCCGCGCCGAGATGGGTCTTGCCGCCGCCCGGTGGACCGAACAAGAGCAAATTGGCGCCGGCCTTCAACCAGGCGTCGCCGGCGGCGAGCGCCATCGCCTGTGCCTTTGATAGCATCGGCACGCTTTCGAAGTCGAAGGTTGCGAGCGTCTTGCCGGCGGGCAAACGCGCTTCCACCATGTGCCGCTCGATCCGACGGCGGGTGCGATCGGCGGCCTCGTGCTCGGCAAGGGCGGCGAGGAAGCGGGCGGCAGGCCACCCTTCCTTGTCCGACTGTGCGGCGAGCTTCGGCCAGATCGCCTTGACGCCCGGCAGGCGGAGCTCATTGAGAAGCAGCTCGACACGGGCAGCATCGACGGAGGTAGCGATACCGGTCATGCTGCCTCTCCCAGGTTCGAGCGGCCCGACATGACGCTGACGGAGGCGAGTTCATCGTAGACGTCGAGCGGCGCCAGCTTGACGGCGACACGCGGGATCGAGGCCGCCTCGGGCCGGAAGCGGTCGCGCAGCGCGGCAAGATCGGGTAACTGTCCGGCGTCCAGATCCATCGCGATCGCCTCGGCGAGTTCTGCTTCGCAGGCGCGCTCGTGAGCCAGCGCCAGAAGCTCGACCGTCACCTTGCAGGCGCGCCGGTCATCACCATGCTCCCGCAAGGTCTCGAACAGACGTTTGTAAGCTGCGCGCGGGAAGAGTTGGTCGCGATAAACGAGATTGAGGAGCGCCATCGGCTTGCGCCGCAGGGCATGGATGACATGCCGGTAATCCACGACATGACCGCCCTGGCTCTCGGACACAGGCCGACCGCGCCGCAGCGTCACGACCGGTGTGACGCCAAGGAAGCATTCGAGCCGGTCGTCGAAGATGCGCACACGCAGGCGATGGCCGATCAATCTTGAAGGCACGGTGTAGAACACGCGCCGCAGGATGAAGCCGCCTGACGACGTCACCGGGATCACTTTCTCCTCGAAGTCGGTCGTGCGGCCTTTTGGCAGCGGCGCCAATGCCTCCTTCTCGAGCGCGATCGGCTTGGCGAGGTTGGCGTTGCGCCGGCCGACAATCTCGTCGACAAAAGCCCGGTACGCATCGAGACTGGCGAAGTCGCGCGTCCCCCGCAGCAACAGCGCATCTTCCAGTGCCCGCTTGAGATGGCCGTGCGCGCTCTCGATCGAGCCGTTCTCATGTGCGATGCCCGCATTGTTGCGCGTTGGCGCCATGCCATAGTGGCCCATCAGCCCGGCGTAGCGCTGCGTCAGATCCTCCCGTGCGTCGGCGGCCAGATTGCGGAACGCTGCCGACAGGCTGTCGCTGCGATGCTCCCGCGGCACGTCGCCAAGCGCCCACAGCGCGTTCTGCAAGCCCTCCGCCAGGGCGACGAAGCTTTCGCCGCCGAGCACGACATGGGCATGCTCGAAGCCGGAGAACGCCAACCGGAAGTGATAGAGCCGGTGATCGAGCGGCTCACCCGCGATGGTAATACCGAGCGCGCTCACGTCGGTGAAGTCGGACAGACCCAGGCGGCCGGGCTCGTGCTGCTGGCGGAAGATCACGTCCTGTTCGGGGCCGTTGAGCGCCCGCCAGGCGTTGATGCGCCGCTCCAGCGTGCGGCGGATGTTCGGGTTCAGGTCATGATGCCGTCGGCGCAGCTCG
Source organism: Bradyrhizobium sp. USDA 4538 (assembly GCF_024171045.1). NCBI lineage: Bacteria > Pseudomonadati > Pseudomonadota > Alphaproteobacteria > Hyphomicrobiales > Nitrobacteraceae > Bradyrhizobium > Bradyrhizobium sp. USDA 4538. Next base: position 411,922 of record NZ_JALJZE010000002.1, on the reverse strand, counting down.
TCCAGCACGCCGATCACGCGGATGCCGGGCGCAGCCTTCAGGATCGGAACGATCTCGGCCTCCCAATACTGCGCGAGCGGATCGGACCGGCGCCGGCCCCTCGGCGTCTTCTTCTGCGATGGCGGGCGACAATCGCCCTCGATTCGATACGCGCTTGCCTTCGAGAACCCCGCCTTGGCCGCGGCGGCCTCGGGGGACAGTGTCTGTCGGTAGGTCATGTACAGCCTCATCTGGTGGTCGGTGATGTGGAGGCCAGGCAAGGCATCGATTCCCTCTTGTCGAGACGAATCAACAGCTTGCACCAGCCGCACCCGGCCGCCAGACGGGTCCAAAAACGCGCGACGCCGATGGGGACGGTCCTCCGGTCGGGCTACGCCCTCCCTTCGGTCCGCCCCCATCGGCGCAGTCTCACCTTGATTGTCGCTGAAGTCTCACCCTGATCGCCGCCGCGCACCGATCACCAGGTGAGGAGCGATTGAGGTCGCATGCACACCATCAATCGGGCGTCGCCGGCCGTTCCCAAGGATGAGAAGCGGAACAACGCGGAATGTGCACGAGAACATCACCTGCAGAGACATTTGCCCCTCGAGTGTGGCATTTCCTGATAGATCCAATCTAGATGAAGGTTCGGTAGCGAATGAAGCTCGACACACGGCTCGCCCACGCAGGGCGCCCCGCAGCGGGCCCAGTAAGTCCACCCGTGATGCGTGCCTCGACCATCCTGTTTGAAGACATGGCCAGCTACGATTTGGCGTCAACAGACCGCGTCAGCCGGCTTCGATATGGCGTCTATGGTACGGAAACGCTCTTCCAATTGGAAAAGGCACTGACCTCCCTTGAACAGTGTTTCAGAGCCATCGTAGTCCCGTCGGGCCTTGCGGCGGTGACTGCCTCGCTCGGCGCAGTGGTAAGTCCCGGTGGTCACTTGCTGGTTGCCGACTCCGTCTACGGGCCCCCTCGCTCGTTTTGCGACGGTCCTTTGGTTAAAGGGGGCGTAGAGGTCGAGTACTTTGACCCCATGACAGGTTCTGAGCTGCAGCATCTTGTCCGATCCAATACACAGGCCATCGTTTGTGAAAGTCCTGGCTCCATGACATTCGAAGTCATGGATATCCCTGCCTTAGTGAAAGTTGGGCAAGGCAATGGCGTCCCGCTGATCCTGGATAATACGTGGGCAACGCCCGTATTTTTTGATGCGATGGGGCACGGCGTCGACATCTCAATTCAAGCAGCAACTAAATACCTGAACGGCCACAGCGATATTCTAATGGGCGTTATCGCAACCTCAGAGAAGTGGTGGTCTCCGGTCCGCGAGCGGGTTGCCGATTTCGGCTTCAGCACAAGCCCTGACGACTGCTATCTCGCATTGCGCGGACGTCGCACGCTGACCTTGCGGCTGCGACATCAGCAAGCCAGTTGTTTGAACGTCGCGAGCTGGCTGCAAAAGCAGCCCGGCGTCCGGGAAGTCGTCTATCCCGCTTTGCCTGGCGACCGTGGTTATTCTTTATGGCAGCGTGATTTCACCGGTGCGTCTAGCGTGTTTGGCGTCGCGTTTGATATCGACAACAAGCAGGCGGTCGAGAGATTCATCAATGGTCTGCGGTTGTTCGGCATCGGAGCAAGCTGGGGCGGATTTGAAAGCCTGGTGTTGCCCGCCCGATATACGCGCAGATGCGCCCCTGCAAATCGCCGTGATATGACCGTTCGGCTTCATGTTGGTCTTGAAGATCCGGACGACCTCAAAGAGGATTTGGCGCTCGGTCTGAAGGCGCTTCTCGCTGCCTAATTTCGGTAGGCCACGCTCAAACCGCGCTCGCCTGCTTCTTAAGGGAAACTCGGTTAAACGTCCGACCAACCGCCTCGATGTTGGTGTCTACCGACCACTCGACGGTGCTTCTATGGCATTTCACCGGAGGACGTCTGGGCAAGTTCTGTGAATTTCGAGGCCAGCAAAGACAATGTCGGAGTGAGGTTTCTTCCTTTCTTGACGAGCAGCTGTAGGGGAATGCGAGGCGCGTCACGCAGCGCAAGAGAAACGATCTCCGGAAAAAACACTTGAAGATCACAGAAGGGATCGACGATCGCAACTCCCTCGCCCGATCGGACCAGATGCCAAGCCTGCGCAATTTGTTCGACTTCGATTGCCGGGTTGAATGGAAAGCCATGCGCCCCAAAAAAAGCATCGATCCGCTTGCGCAGCTGAAGAAACGGAAAATAGCCGACGAAGCGCTCCTTTCGCAAATCTTTCACGGATACGGACTTTCTTTGCGCGAGTGGGTGTGACTTCGGGCAAATGAAACGCGCTGCTGCCGTTGTCAGCGTAATGATTTCCACGTTTGAATAAGTCTCTGCGAGAAAGCTGATGGCAGCATCAATCGATCCAGAGCCCACTTTATTCGCGCTCTCCACCCGGCGCTCCACCATAATGTGCAGCTTCAGCTTGGGCTCGAGCGAATGGAGAAACGAGATTATTTTTGGCGCGAGTGATAGCGATAATGAGTAGGTGCATCCCAAAATAAGGGTGACGTCGCGGTCAGATCGAAGGGATTCTATGACCCGATTCACCTTCGTAACCTGATGAAACACCGCATCGATGTCGTCTATGAGACGTGATGCATTTGGCGTCGGTCTCAATCGGCCCTTTTCGCGCACGAAAAATTGTAGACCACAACGAGCCTCGGCATTGCGAATGATTTCGCTGATTGACGGTTGCGAGATATTCAGTGCCTTCGCCGCTCCCGTAATCGAGCCTTCTCTCATAACAGCACGGAAAATCTCCATCTGCCGGAGATTCATGACCATCGACTTGCAATCCTGGAATTACTCGTGCCCGCCTTCTCCCATGTTGTCTCAAGCGAATGGTGAACACAAGATTTCTGCGTGTTTCGGCAATTTCCGGACAGCAATTTCGCTAATTCGCGGACAGCGATTTCAGTAATTCCGGGACAGGGATTCCGCTAAATCGCGGACAGTTGCGGGAGGTTGGTTTTCGGGAGCGCCGTTCAGGCAATGTTCTCTCTCAAGCTGAGTTTGAGAGGGGCAATGCCGAGACGGAAGCAAGCGAAACGAACCACTGTGAAGGACCTACGATCGATCCTGAGGCTGACGTACGAGCAGGACCTGTCGGTTCGGGAGATCTCGGAACGGCTGCAGATCAGCAAGAGTTCGGTTGCCACCTACCTGCTGCGAGCGCGTGAAGCGGGTTTGAGCTGGCCGCTGCCGCCGATTTACGAGAGCGAGGCGGCCTTGCAGCGAGCCTTGTTCCGGCGGGTCGGGCGCCCCCCGCAGGATTTGAGCGAGCCTGAGTGGCCACGGGTGGCGCAGGAGCTCAAGCGCAAGGGCGTGACGCTGACGCTGCTGTGGCAGGAATACCGGACGGCGCATCCCGACGGCCTATGGTTACATGTGGTTCTGCGAGAAGTTTGACGCCTATCGGCGCTGGGCGAACCCGACCTTCCGTCATCGCCACGCGGCGGGTGCAGTGATGCAGACCGACTATGCCGGTCCGACGGTGGAGGTGATCGATCCGCAAACCGGCGAGATCCGTCAGGCGCAGATATTTGTCGCGGTGCTCGGGGCCTCGTCGCTGATCTTCGCTATGGGGAGCTTCGGTCAGCGACTACCAGATTGGATCGAAGGCCAGACCCGAGCCTTGTCGTACTTCGGCGGAGTTCCCAAGGCGATCGTCTGCGACAATCTGAAGGCCGGGGTCGTCAAGGCGTTGTGGTTCGAGCCGACGCTCAACCAAACCTTTGCCGCCATGGCCGAGCACTACGACACGACGATTTTGCCGACCCGCAGCCGCAAGCCGCGCGACAAGGCGAGCGCTTCATACTGCACCTCATTCCTTTGATGGCGCGGTGATAGCGGTGAGCTGCGCCGAGCGGGCGCCGCGCCCACCACAGCCCTTGCGGATCGTCATGCCAGGCGGGACCTCCCACAGGCCACGGTTCAGACTGTCGGTATAGCATTTTATGATGAGCCCCTGGCGACCCCACGTGTGTACGGCTGTCTCGGAGACGCAGAATTTGGCGGCGATCTCGCGCGTCGTAAGCATACCACGTCGACGCAGCCGCTCATATCGGCTCGCGAGTTTGTAGGCGCCGCGAATGAAGGCAACCTTCTTCAGATTGAACGCCTTCGCCTCCCATGTACGCCAGCCGTGATTATTGAGAATCTCGGCGACCTCGCGATCGCAATGATCGTCAAGAAGACGATCAACCTCGGCGACGAGTTCAGGTTTGAACTTGCGGATCTGGGCGATGGGTAGCGGCCGGTCGAGCACCAAGGTACGCGTGGCGCCGCCCGACAGGCGGACATGGGCCGTGATCATTTGCGACTTGATCAAGGTTACGTCGTCGATGAGCAGACGCACGATGCGCTTGCGCTCACGGGAGTCAACTCGCGGATCTTGCCAGATCCGCGGAAGCTGCTCGGCGAGGTCAAGGATGCGTCGTTGGGCTTCTGCGCTGAGTGCCGCAGCCTGCTGTTTGCTCCGGCGCTCGTAGTCTTCAGCGGCATCGGCATGACGGCGCAGCTTGTCGTTCCATTCGGCCTCGAGCGAATCGGCGACGAGTCGGTTGTCGGGATCGACCTTCATGTAGCGTCGACGCGCAAGCTCGGCTTCATAGCGCATCCGCTCGACATGCTGGCGACGCGCAGCGTCGGTCTCTGCGGCGCGCGCCTCAAGCTCGCGCTGCACCTCAAGGGTGACGGCCAGCGTCATCGGCGTCATCAGCTCGATCATCAGGCTCGCGATCGCCGCATCGACGATCTTCCCGGGAACCGTTTGGCAGGTCGCTCCCGCGCAGCGTATTACGTTCGCCTGGCACAGATAGGTTGGGACGGTGCGGCCGTGCTCCTGGCTGTAGCGCACACCCATGCGTTCGCCACATAGGCCACAGACTACGCGACCTTGGAGGAGCGCCGGTCCCTCGCGCGCCGGCCCTGACCGCCGCTCGCCACCGAAGGCACGAGCGTTGTCGGCGAGCCGCCGCTGGTTGGCCTCGAAGCGCTCCCAGTCGATGTAGCCCTGGTGCATTCCCGGCATGACGAACTGCCAATCGGCCCTGGCAACCTTGACGACACTGGTGCCACCATCGGGCCGGTGCCGTATGCGCGTTCGGCCATACGCAAAAGCGCCAGCGTAGCGCGGATTGTGGAGCACCTGCAGGACGCGCGCATGGTGCGGCGCAGCCCATAGGAGGTCACCCTTGTTCGGCCCTGTCCGGAGCCGGCGTGGGAACAGCAAACCTTGCTCCCGGAAGAAGCGGACTGTCTGCATCGCACTTCCGGTCTGCTCGAAGGTATCGAACACCAGACGGATTGCGTTCTGCACCTGGAGGTCGGGATCGAGGCCGATGATCCGATCGTTCCGGTAAACCAACCCGACCGGAGGGCACATCTCGAGCTCGCCGCGCCGGGCCTTGTTGAGCTGACCGCCACGCATGCGCGCTTTGAGGATGTGCAGCTCGGCCTCGCTCATCGTACCTTTGAGGCCGAGCAGGAGGCGGTCGTTGAAGCTGGCTGGATCGTAGATACCGTCTTCGTCAAGGATGAGCGTCGCCGTCAATGCGCAAAGCTCGATGAGCCGGTGCCAGTCAGCCGAGTTGCGCGCAAGGCGCGAGACCTCCAGTCCCATGACGATACCGGCCTTGCCGAGCGCCACCTCGCTCACCAGTCGCTGGAAGCCGTCGCGTGCTGTCATACTTGATCCGGACTTGCCGAGATCGCGATCGATGACGTGGACGCGCTCGACCGGCCAGCCGGCCACAACTGCTCGGTCCCGCAACCCATATTGGCGCTGGGTACTCTCGCCGTGCTCGGCGACCTGGCGAAGGGTCGATTGGCGGACATAGAGGTAGGCGTCGCGCTTGAGATGGTCGGCGGTGACTTTAAGCTCAGGCATGGAAGGGCTCCATTGCGATGGCGACGAGGATGCCGGCGATGAGGCGCGTGACGTCGCTTGTTGCAGGCGACGGATCGTCCAGGGCCGAGTGTGCGAGCCGATGGTCGCGGTAGGCCTCCTCGGCATCGACCTCCTGTCCGCGTGCTCGGATCCACGCTGCCAATCCCCGTCGACGAAGAATGGCGAGACCCGGGCAGGCCGTGAACTCGGCACGCAATGCGGCGGCGCGCAGCTTCTCGTAGCTGTCTGTTGCGTCCGGCGCGACAATCAGGCTGGGTTGAGTCGTTTTTTTTTTGCGCGCCAGCGCCCGCTCCAGGCTGCGTCGGTGCACCTTGACGCCGAATCGCGCCTCGATCGCATCGAGGCAGTGCGACGTGGTCAGTTCGGGCCTTGCAGCTTTGAGAGCGGCGACGAACGCAACGACCTCGGCGGAGACCTTGTGGCCGCCTTTGGGGCCTCGCCGGTTCGGCAACAGGCCGGCAAGCCCGACGGTCTGCAGGGCGCTCTGCGCCTTGTAGAAGGTCGGCCGTGTGACGCCGAATGTCTCGGCGGCCTCGCTGATCGCAACGCCGTCGACCTGGTGGCGTCGCACCATCTCGTAGCGCACCTGCACCAGGTCCTTCGCATCGAAGAATGGGTTGCTGACGAACGAGGTGTCGCGGACTGCTTCCGGATTTGGATTGAGAACGCCGTCTTGCGCCAACGCCTCGCTCTTCGGATCCCGCTTCTTCGCCGTGGCCATGCTCGGTCTCAATCTGACGTAAATATAAATACGCCTCTATATGTTGGGCGTCAATGGAAACGTCAACGCTATATGAGGATTTTGCGCTAATAATCGCGAAGTAATACGCCGCATCGCGTCGACGGCATGGCATTATTATCTTTACATAGGCGGCGTATTTATATTTACGCATCGCTGGCGCCTATGCTCTCGGCAAGTCGGTCCAGCGCGTCACAAAGCGCCAACAGGTCAGCCACGCAAAAGGCTGCTCTGCCCGTAGCGATCAGCCGGAACTCATCGGGTGGATCGATATCGGTCCACGCGCTCGCGATCGTGCAAAGTCGACCGTTCTGGCCCTCATAGACCACCCGGTCTTCGCCCCAATGACGGCGTCGGCAGATCAGCTCGAACTTGCGACCGCAAAGCGGATGGAACGGATGCGTGATCCGCACCTTTTGCCGGGCCGTACCCGCATGACCTGCAGTCGACGACTTTTGACAAGGGCAAGGTTGAAGGCGCGGTGCTGATTGTCGAGCGCTGGATTCTGGCACGGCTGCGCCATCGGCGGTTCTTCAACCTGACCGATCTCAATACTGCGATCGCCGGTCTGCTGGAGGAGTTGAACCATCGGCCGATGCGCCATATCGGCAAATCCCGCCGGCAGCTGTTCGAGGAGATCGAGCGCGCTGCGTTGACGCCGCTGCCGGGCGAGCCGTTCGAATACGCCGAGTGGAAAACGGCGAAGGTCCACCCCGATTATCACGTCGAAGTCGACAAGACCTTTTACTCGGTCTCGCACCGGCTGATCGGCCGTCGGGTGGACGTCCGGCTCACCTATCGAGCCGTCGAGATCTTCCAGGATCACACGCGTGTCGCCAGCCATGTGCGCCGCTCTCAGCGCAGCGGCCATGTCACCGTGAACGAGCACATGCCCAAGGCCCATCAGCGTTATGCCAATATGACGCCGGCGAGCTTGATCAAGATGGCAGCGCGGATCGGCGTCAACACCGCCACTCTGGTCGAGCGGATGATGCGTGAGCGCCCGCATCCCGAGCAGGGTTATCGCTCCGCCATGGGGATCATCGCCCTGGCACGGCGCTACGAGCGCGATCGGCTCGAAGCGGCCTGCGAGCGGGCACTCGTCATCAACGCGATCAGCTACTCCTCGGTGAGCGCGATCCTCAAATCCGGGCTCGACCGCGCGAGCCCTGCTGCCGCACCCGTCAAAGCCACCCCCTCGCACGCCAACATCCGTGGTGGGGGCTATTATCAATGAAGGAAAGGAACATCGCGATGCTGACCCACCCGACCCTCGAGCAGATGCAGGCGCTCGGCCTTGCCGGAATGGCGGCCGCTTACCGGCAACTAGCCGAACAGGACAATGCCGCCGATCTCAGCCGGGATGAGTGGCTCGGCCTGATGCTCGATCGCGAAGCCGCCATGCGTGCCGACCGGCGCCTGACCAATCGGCTGGCCGCAGCCAAGCTGCGCTTCGTCGACGCCTGTATCGAAGACGTCGACGTCGCGTCCCGCCGCGGCCTTGACCGGCGCAACACCCTGCAGCTGGCGCAAGGCGCCTGGCTGAAAGCCCATGAGAACTTCATCATCACCGGCCTGACCGGGCTGGTGGCATGATGCACATCTCGCTATGTCATTGATAATCGAAGCTTCGTTGCCGCGGATCTTGTGATACTGCGCGACCATTGGTCACCGCATGACGGACTTCCTGCCGATTCAGGTCAATCTCCCGGATCACATACGGTGCGCCTACGCAACTCTGTTTGGCCGGCAGGATACCATCCTTGATTAGTCGTACCACCGTCATCTTGCTGAGACCCAAACGGCTTGCAGCCTCGTGCAGGATCAGCTCTCCACGCTCGGCGCGTTCGCCATCTCGGTAGACAGGGATGTTGTGGTCGTTGCGGAAGACGCAAACGCGTTGCTGGGTCCACGTGTTGCCTTTGGCCGTGCGTGTGCCAAGCCGATTAAGAACGGATGCAATGCTCCCGTCCGGCAGCAAACGAGCCAGATCACAGATCAGCTGTTCAGTTGAAGCATCGGTCTTCCACCGATGCTGTCCGGCCCGGTTCTTCACAACTTCGAGCGCGGTGTGGTCGCCCCCCTTCCAGTGCAATTTTAGGTGCAATATTCGTGGCTCGACGGTGACGATGATCTCTTCGAGAACCGCTCTCAATATCCGCTTTCGTGTCGCGGCCGAGGCTGCCGGATGGCTCCACAGGCGCTCCACGTCTGTCCCTAGTCCAAGAATCTCTGCGCGTTCTGCGTCGGTTAGAGTGGGCGGCTGTTTGTCGCGGGCAATGCGAAGATCATCTTCGAGGCGCGCCACTTCCGCAAGCCGTTCATTCCACCGCCGCTCGAGATCTCCAGCGACCAGGCGGTTTTCTGGATCAACCGCATCATATTGTCGGTGTGCGCGAGCCGCTTCATAGCGTGCCTGCTCGAGCGCAAGCTCTATGTGCTGCAGCCGCTCTCGGCCGGCGCGCTCGCGGTCCGCGATTGCTTGCAGAGCAGCGTCAAGGCCGAGAGGCGCAATCACCGATAATACCTCGGCCGACACAGCTGCATCGATTCGCACATTGCCAAACGCAATGCACTTCGTTCGTCTTCCGTGATTAACGCTGGCATCGTTGCAAAGGTAGCGCGCAACACCTCGCAGCCCATTATGCTGCACTTTGAGCTTGCGACCGCAACGTCCACAACGCAACAGGCCGACCAGCAATCCACCGCCATTGCGCACCGATCCCGGCACCATCGCGCCCTTCATGTTAGCGTTCCCGTTGATGGTCCGTTGATTGTTCTCGTAATCCTGCCAGGAGATGTAGCCGTCGTGATGATCACGAATCAGAACTTCCCAGTCTTTCTGCGTTCGCCGTACATTACGGGTGACCAGCTTGCGGCCGGCTTCGATTCGAACCTGCGAGCCGGTCCGACCAAATACGTAGGCGCCAGCATAGATCGGATTGGTCAGCAGCCGGTGAATCGTATTGTAGCGTGGCAGCCGCCACTCCACCATTCGGCCGCGTGGACCATACACGACAATCGGCATCTTGATGCCGTTATCGCATAACCAAATCGCGACCTGGCGCACGCTGCCAAACTCGGCAAACTTACGGAACGCCAAATGGAGCGCCTCGCGCACCCGCCTGTCCGGATCCAGCTCAAGCCTGTCGTCGCTGCTGCGCACGTAGCCGACGGCCACACTCGTGTGAAGATCGCCACGTACTGCCTTGAGGCGCAGTGCTTCTTGTGAGCGCTGGCGCAAGATCGTTAGTTCCAGTTCGCTGAACGTCCCCTTCATACCTAGCAGCAGTCGGTCATTGGTGAGCTTTGGATCGTAAACGCCGTCCTCATCAATGATCAGGCTGTTCACCAGCGTGCAGAACTCCAGAAGTGTGTGCCAGTCGCGGCCATTACGGGCCAGGCGGGAAGCCTCGACGGCCAGCACAGCGCCGGCGCTTCCGGTGCAGATCGCGGTCAGCAAGCGCTCAAAGCCGGGACGCGCTGTGCCGCCCCCCGAGCGACCAAGGTCATCATCGATGACGATGACGTTTTCCCAGCCAAGCAGCTGTGCGCGAGTTGCGAGCGCGTACTGACGCCGACGGCTCTCAGGATTATTGACGAGTTGGTCCGGGGTCGATTGCCGCACATAGACATAGGCGCTGCGTGATAAATGATCAGACGGTTATCTTATTCATTGTCCGCCTCCGCGCGCGGGCGGTGCTGCATTCGTCGAGAAGAAGTTTGAGCAGACTTGTGACTTCCAAACGAATCAGCGGATCGAGCCGCTGGTGCTGGACTGTGCCTGCCGTGACCGCCGGCAGATCGAGCTGTCGCCATTGCTGTTCCATCATCACCTCCAACCGTCCGACTCGTTCCAGATGATGGTGACGACGATACGCGCTGTGCATCAACGAGGCCGCGAAGTTCGCGCAACGAATCCAGGGGAAGCCGAGGGACTTCAACCGTCGGCAGTGCGGCGGCGGAATTCTCTGTCATCCATGCCGGCAGCAAGGCGCGAGAGCCGTCGGGCTGTTCGATCACGAAGTGATGGCGAGCCCCGTGAATGACGCGCCTCAAAGCAATGACGCGCTCAACAGCGCGTGGATGATGTCGATATTGAATGACAACTTCGAACGGATGTTCTTGGGTACTATGTCGCGTGCTCGACCGGGATTGGCAAAACCTGGTTGGCATGTGCCTTCGGACGCCAGGCGGCCAGGCTCGATCATTCGGTCCTTTATTTGCGTATGCCGCGCCTGTTCGAAGACCTCGCCATGGCCCGTCTCGATGGTCGCTTCCCGCGCCTCATCGATAAGCTCGCACGTGTCCAGTTGCTCATCCTCGACGATTGGGGCACCCACACCCTCAATGACCAGCAGCGCCTTGATCTCCTCGAAATCTTCGAAGAGCGCTACAGGCGCAAATCGACCTTGATTACCGCTCAGCTGCCCGTTGCCCAATGGCACGACATGATCGGCGAGCCGATGGCTTCATGATGCCTCCTTCTTCGAACGCTTGGTGCGTCGTACCCGATTGCGAAGCTGACTGATCTGTTCGTCGGAGAGCTCGATCTGCCATGGCTGACCTTTGGCTAACTGATGACCTGCCAGCAATCCGCGCGCGAGATAATCGAACACCGTTTGCGGGGTTACTCCAAGCTCAGCCGCAGCGCCGTGAATCGAGAAGCTACCGTCGGGCCAGCGCATCGGATTCTTGTCCGTGCCGTTGAGTTTGACGGTTGGAATGCCCCAGCGGGTACGCAACAGCCAGACGTTCTCGCCTTTGAAGGCGCAGCCTCGAGCCGCGACGAAGCCTTCCCGATTGAGCGTTGCGGCGATCTCGCCATCCATTTTGTGTTCGGCATTCAGCTCGGCGATCCGTTGCCGTAACCGATCAATGTCGATGTAATCGCGGTACGTGTGAACGCGCCGCTGCACATGATGCTCGCTGGTTGCGCCGGTGTGCCAGATGATCTTGAGCCACACTTGACCTCGGGTCCGCTTCTGGTCAAGAACGACTTCGCTGATGACAAATTGCAGAATGCGCTTGCGATCGGCCGCCGACGTGGTGGCCGCATTCCAAATCCGCGGCAGATTCTCGCCGAGCGCTTGTAGCCCCGCGCGTTCCGCCGAGCCGATCAGAAGCGGCTCTTGCGCGCGCCAGCGCGCATGCTCCTGCTCAACCGCCTCGACAACACGAAGCTTATCTTCCCAAACCCGCTCAAGCGAGCGCGCCACAAGACGGTTCTCGGGCTCGACGGCGTCATACTGACGCCGAGCGCGCTCGGCCTCGTAGCAGCGCGCTCCACGCGAAGCGCCCACTGGCGCTCGAGCTGACGGCTCTCCTGCTCCAGTTGGCCCGCCGCCGCGAGTGCGATTGCAATCTGATCCGGCATCAGGGCGTCGAGGACCATCCTCTCGACCAGAGCATCAACCGCCAAGGCCCGGACTTCCTGGCACAGTGCACTGCCTTGCTGGTCTCGATCCGAGCGGCAGCAATACACCGGATAGTCGCCATTCGGCCCCGAGTAGCGCAAGCTCATGCGCCGTCCGCAACGGCCGCAGACCGCAATCCCTTGTAGCAGGGCCGCCCCTTTGCGCGGCACGCCAGCGTGCCCTGCCTCAAAGTGGGCGACGTTATCTGCCAGTCGGCGCTGGTTGGCCATGAACTCCTCCCAGCTGATATAACCCGTGTGAGCGGCGCGGAGGCAAACCGGCCAATCGGCGATCGCTACCTTGACCGTTCCCGTCAACGATCCAGGCTGGCATCGGCTCAGATCCTTTTGCCGGCGACCATAAACATACGCCCCAGCATAGGCTGGACAGGATACTAAGGACGCGTCCACTCTCTGACGCACGCCAGACGACCTCGTGTGGAGATGGCCCAAGTAGCGGTCGAACCGGCAAGGACAATCCGTTCCTGCCCAGGTAACGCATCACACGGCGAGCGCTTTGCAGTTCCCGAAATTTGGCAAATACAAGATGAAGACGGGCCTGCACCTCCTCGTCGGGATTGAGAACAATCGTACCGCCCGATCGTAGGCGAGCCCGGCCGGCAGGGGCAGCCGCAGTTCGCCCCGTGCCGCCTTCTGACGCTCCCCTTGGTGAAGACGCATCCGAAGCTGATGCAACTCCGCCTCGCTCATGATACCGGACAATCCCAACAGCAGGCGGTCGTGGTAGGCTCGCGGATCGTAAAGCCGCTCACCATCCGCAATGAGGACGCCGAACACCGAGCACAGTTCGAGAAGCTGATGCCAGTCCCGGTTATTGCGGGCCAGGCGAGAAGCGTCGAGGCTCACCACAAGACCGGCGTTGCCAAGGCCGATCTCGGCAATGAGCTTCTGGAAACCATGACGATCCACGCCGCCAGCACCGGATTTGCCCAAGTCCTCGTCAATCACCTGGACGCGCTCGGGCGGCCAGCCCAGACCGATGGCACGATCGACAAGGCGGTACTGCAGCTCGGTGCTCTCCTGATGCTGGCGCACCTGGTGCACGGACGATTGCCGCACGTAGACATAGGCCAACTTGGCGCGGTGTGCGGTCGTAAGCCGCTCGTCAGCGATGTTCGATCTGATCAGCACGACCCAGTCCCCTTCCGGGCGTGCCGGGGATCGCTTGCATTCGCCGCATCAGCGCGGCGATGGTTTGAGCAATCTGCGTTTGTGTCGCGGTCGATAGATTCGGCCAGAGACGCGGAATGTCGGCTGTTGGACGGCCGGGTGGATTTGCCAACGTCGGCAGGGGTCGATACGCAACGCGACCTGGAAGTGGTCGGTGGGTCATCGCGAATCACCTTCTCGTCGAGAAGGCTCAGACTCGCGCTCAAATGTTGCATCAATGGGATCAGCGTCCGTGCACTGATGCGCGGCAGATCGGCTGCGTTCGGGCGGGAAGTGATCGCCGTCTTGGCAAGATCCGTCGATGCGATCCGAACCGCTCGCCGCCGTCCGTCTGCCAGCTCGACGACGACGTAGGCGGAACCGCGCCCCGGCCGCTCCTTCAGGACGGCAAGCCGCTGTCCGAACAGAAAATGATGCGGGTCGGTAATCGTGACATGAAACACGACCCGGTCAAGAATAGGGGTACCCTGCCGTGTTCGGCGAGCCAACCATCGCAGATGCTATCCTCGACCGGATCATCCACAACTCCCACCGTATCGCCCTCGAAGTAAGCGGCAAGGAGACCTTTCAATTACCCACATTTGACGTCGGATTTGAGCGAGGCGCCGCGGGCGAAATCTTGAATCGGTAGAATCTGTTGTGATTCGTTGTTGAGCACCTGATTCGGAAGCGCGGGGTGCTCGATGGGCTTGGTGAAGGAACGTGCCGGGGCGCGTGCTCAGCGATTGACGACTGGTATCGAGACGTGGGTTGATCGGGAAGCTGCGGGATGCGAGTTTAAGGATGAGCGGCTTGGTCGCCGGTTCTGCAAATTGCTCGCACAAATCGGGAGCGACATGGGTCAAAGCATCCCGCTGGTTTGTCAGGATTGGGCCAACACGAAGGCCGCTTATCGCTTCCTCTCCAACGAACGGGTCAACGAGGCGGATATTCTTTGCGGTCATTTCGAGGCGACGCGCGGGCGCGTAGCGGCGACGGAGGGACCGATCCTCGTCCTCCATGACACGACGGAATTCAGCTTCAAGCGCGAGAAGCCGGATCTGATCGGCTTTACGGGTAAGACGGCAGGACGCACGCAGTGCGGCATCCTGATGCATTCGAGTCTCGCCGTGACGACCGAGGGGCTTCCGCTCGGACTGTCGGCAATCAAGTTCTGGACCCGCAAGAAGTTCAAGGGGACGACGGCGCTGAAGCGAAAGATCAATCCGACACGGGTGCCGATCGAGCAGAAGGAGAGCATCCGCTGGCTCGAGAATTTACGGCAATCGACCGACCTTCTCGCTGCTCCCGGGCGATGCGTTCATATTGGTGATCGCGAGAGCGACATCTATGAGCTGTTTTGCCTGGCCGAGGAGGTCGGAACGCATTTCCTGGTGCGAACCTGTGTTGATCGGCTTGCCGGGGACGGCAATCATACAATTGCCGACGAAATGGACGAGGTTACGATCAAGGGTCTACATCGGATCAAGGTCAAGGACGACAAAGGCGATCCCGACGACGCCGTTCTTGAGATCAGGTACCGCAAGATACGCGTCCTGCCGCCGATCGGCAAACAGACGAAATATCCCGCACTCACTCTGACCGTGATCCATGCTCAAGAGCGAGGAAGGCCGAAGCGGCGAAAGAAAATCGAGTGGAAGCTCCTCACCGATCTTCCGGTCCAATCGCGCAAGGACGCCATCGAGAAGATTGAATGGTACGCGTTGAGGTGGAAGATCGAGGTCTTCCATAAAATCCTCAAATCGGGCTGCAAAGCAGAGGACTCAAAATTGCGAACTGCTGAGCGTCTGGTCAATCTGGTCGCGGTCTTCTGCATTGTGAGTTGGCGCGTCTTCTGGATGACGATGCTCAATCGCTCCTCGCCGAATGCCGTACCGCAAACGGCGCTGACGGATCCCGAAATCAGGCTTCTTGATCATTTGGTGAAAGACAGGGGTGGTGATTGCTCTCGACGAAGCACGCTCTCGCACTATGTCGTCAAGATCGCGCGGCTCGGAGGATATTTAGCCCGAGCCAACGATCCGCCTCCAGGAAATACCGTGATCTGGCGCGGATTATCGCGGCTGACCGACATCGAACTTGGAGCCGCAATCGAGGCAACAATTATGGGTAATTGAAAGCAAGGAGACCCCGTCTGGCGGAGGGGTGAACGATCGGCTATCGGCTGCTAAGTTTGTGAGCCGATGTGAGCTTCTATGTCTGCGCCTAGTTCTGGAACTAGAACCTTCCATATGATCGAAGCGGTCGCCGACCGTCTTGAGGGAGCGCCGCGGCAGCTTCGCCAACGCTGGTCGGACGAGTTTAAGGCCCAAGTCGTGATGGAGGCGCTGGAGCCTGGCGCGAGCGTCTCGGCGATCGCCCGCCGGATCGGCATTCACCCGTCGCAGCTGTTCGCCTGGCGCCGTGACGCTCGGGCCGAGCGGCGGCGTTATCGCTTACGGCACCCGAGTTGCGAGGGTGTGGTGGCGCCTGTGGCAGGCGCGGTGATCGAGATTGCCATTGGCGAGGTGATCGTGCGCACCGGCGTGGACGTCGACGAGGCGCAGTTGCAGCGGGTGATCCGGGCGGTCCGTTCGGCATGATCCCCTCCGGCGTGAAGGTGTTCCTGGCGAGCCATCCAGTCGACTTCCGCAAGGGTATCGATGGCCTTGTTGCGCTGGTGCGCGATGCCGGCTCAGATCCGTTCGACGGTGCGCTTTATGTGTTCCGCGCCAAAAGAGCCGACCGAATAAAGATCGTATGGCGGGATGGCTCCGGCGTGTGCCTCTATTTAAACTACGTGCATTCATACTACACCTCCTTCAGCTTCAGTTGAGGGTTTTAGCACCAGTGACGTCGTGAGGGCGGCGGCACGATCGACAAGACGATTCCATCGGCTGCATTGCTTGCGGGGCAGGTTCGATGTGGGAATCTCGTATAGGCAATAGTGTGCATTGTAGGCATGCCTGGTAACGAGTCCATGTTCAGCCCACCTTGCGAGGGTCGTTTCGTGGATGTTAAGGCGCGCCGCGGCTTCCCGTTTTGTCAGCATTCCGCGATCTCGCAGTCGGTCATAGCGCGAGCGCAAGCCATAGCGATGGACGAGATATGCGACCCGCAAGGCCGTGAAGCGGGTCTCATGGCGGCCAGGGCGCGCTGATCCACCCGGGCGATATCCTTGCTGGTTGAGAAGTTCGGCAATCTCTGAATAGATGTGTTTGTCGAGGAGCTTGTCGACCAACTCGACGATACCGGGTTGCGTCTTGACCTGCTGCGCGGAAGATTTTGGGCTCATGGTGGTGAGCGTTTGGATTTTGCCGCCCTTGAAGCGAACATGAATTGTGGTGGTTCGTTCCGCCGGCATCTTGATGAGGGTGACATCTTCGATGATGTGGGCGAGCAGCCGTTTGCGTTCACGATCCGGCGTGTCTGGATCTGCCCAAAGCTTTTTGAAGTCGACGGTCATCGCGGTCAGCCGCTCGCGAACAGCTTCATCGAGGAAGAGCTGATCCTGCTCTCGCGCGCGCTCGCGATCGTCGCGGGCTTTGGCCAGCACGCGGAGCTTGTCATTCCATTCGCCTTCGAGCGTGTCGGCGACGAGACGATTATTGGGGTCGACCAACATGAAGCGGCGCTGAGCGAGATCCGCTTCGATTTTGGCCCGTTCGATCGCCCGACAGCGCAGCCGGTCTGCTTCCTCATACCTGGCTTCGATCTCCTTGCGGATGTCGAGCGTCAACTCGACGGCGGCCGGCGTCATCTGTTCGGCAATCAGCATGCCGATGGCTTTATCGATCTGAGGCCCGGCGATTGACTGGCAGTTTGGCTCGCCACGATAACCGTGAGCGCGATCACAGACGTACCAGGCATCCAGCCGTCCGCGCCGGGCAGTGTAGCGGATGCGAAAATGTTTACCGCATTGCCCGCACACCGCCCGTCCTTGCAGCAGTGCCGTCCCCTCCCGAGGAGGCGATGCGCGCGCCACTTCATATCCTCGACCGTTGGTCTTGAGAATTTTGAGATTCTCCTGGAACTGCTCCCACGTGATGTAGCCGGGATGGGCATCCGGGATACAAGCCAGCCAGTCATCGTGGTCACGCCGCTGCAGAGTCTTCTTACCGTCGATGGTTCGTCGATAGCGCCGGCGTCCATAGGCGTAGGCGCCGGCATACCGCGGATTGTTCAAGACGCGTATCGCCGTTGACGCGGTCAGTGTCCGAAACACCGTGGTCTCGCTGTTGCGCAGACGCGAGGGAAACAGAAGGCCCTCCTTGCGAAAGGCCTTGACGGTCTGGCATGCGGAGCCCACGCGAGAGAACGTGTCGAAGAAATGGACGATTGTCTCCCTGATCTGAGTGTCGGGATCGAACGTCACGTTGCCGGAGTGGTCATAGATCAGCCCGGTTGGCAAGACGCAGCGGTACTCGCCGCGCCTGACCTTGTTGAGGATTCCGCCGCGCAGCCTTGCTTTGATCACATGCAACTCGGCCTCACTCATTGTGCCCTTGAGCCCGAGCAGGAGGCGGTCATTGAAGCTTGACGGATCGTAGACGCCATCCTCATCGAGGATCAGGGTGTCGGCTAGTGCGCAGATCTCCAGCAAACGCTGCCAGTCAGCATTGTTCCGCGCCAGGCGGGAGACCTCCAGGCCCATCACGATGCCGGCGTGCCCCATGCCGACGTCGCTGACCAGGCGCTGAAAGCCCTCGCGCCAGACAGCCGATGCACCGGACTCGCCCTGATCGCTGTCGATGACGATTATTTGCTCGTCGCGCCAGCCAAGGACAATTGCGCGTCCACGAAGTGCATATTGCCGCTTCGCGCTCTCGACGTTCTCGATGACTTGTCGCATCGAGGACTGGCGAATGTAGAGGTAGGCACCCCGTTCGAGGTGGTGAGGCTGGACTTTGAGGGACTCCTTCATGGCGTTCTCCGCTCGGGTGTGCTCATCGCCATTGTCGCGAGCACGTAAACGACAGCTGTGTGCTCGTTACGCGGCACTGGTGGAGTATACGAGGCAACTGACTGTTGAACGGGGGCTGCGGCGGCCAGCGTCTGCGCCCACCCCCACATGCCCCGGCGCAGAAAAAGCATGAGGCCACTGCGGGCCGTAGGCGGCAGCGCTTCGCCGAGAGCTGCCATACGCAGCACCTCATACTGGGCCGCAATGGCGGTCGAGAGGATCGAACAAGCCGGTGTCGTGGGGTGTTCATCCGGCAGTTTTTTTTAATGCTCGCTCGATCGTCCTGGGATGAACCTCGATGCCGAGCTCGGCGCGGATCAAGCTCGCCAGCTCCCGAGCGCGAACCGGCTCGCCCGGGACCAGCCGCGCCTGCAGGAAGGCGAGGACCTCGCCCTGGACCTTGTGGGGGCCGCGGGGGCCCGGCTTCTTTGGGACCAGTCCCGCAATCCCGGCGGCATCGAAGCTCGCCTTCGCTTGGTAGTAGGTCGGCCTGGAGACGCCATACTCGTCGGAAGCCTCCGTCACCGAAGCGTTGTCGATCGAGACACGGCGCAGCATCTCGTACTTGACCTGCACGGCGTCGTGCGGATCGAAGAACTCGCTTCCCTGAAACTTTGGATCGCGCACCTTCTCGGGCGTCGGATTGAGCGTGCCCTCCTCGAGGAGGGCGTCGATCTTTGAGCGCTTGCTGTCGTGCTTCGCCGGCACCGTCGGCTCCGAGCGTACAAGAAGGCGTTAACGTAAATATATTTACGCCGCTAAATGCATCGCTGTCAAGGTCGCGAAAGTAGCCTATAGCGCATTTATAACCCGTATTTGATGAAGCGGTGCGGACAAAAGAGGGCTGATGCGGCATTAATCACCTTACATCTGCGGCATAATCATCCTTACGGTTTGCGCGCGATCGCAACGCTGCCCCGTCGGAAAGGCGCTTCACCAGGCTGGCCAGCTCCATCAGGTCGAAAGTACGCAAAAGTGCCCGTCCATGACCCATGACGATCTCTGCGTCCGGGCTCACAAGGTCCGTCCATTGCGGAGGAACCGACCATACGGTCGCGCCGTCGCCCTGCAGCAAGAGGCGTTCGCCATACCGGTTGTATCGTTTGCCGACGCAGAGAAGCTGCCGCCCAAACAATGGGTGGAATGGATGCATCACCCGCACAAACTGCCGCGCTGCATCCGAAGAGTCTGCATTCTCAGTTGAGGTACAAACGGCTTGAGAAGGCGAGGTTCTGCTGGCCGCGGATCGGGCATCATCGGGTGCAGCTGAATGCTGCGCAGTTGATGGCACTGGTGGATGGGATGGACTGGAAGCGGGTCCGGACCGCGGCGGTCAAGCCGCCGGAGATTGTTGGGTAAAAGCACTGCGGCGAAGTGAATCAGCGGCCTGAAAGGGCAAGAGAACCGGGGCAAAATGTGCTCTGGTCGGGTCAATGACGCCGCCCGATCTCAGCCTCCCGAATGACGTAGAGACGCTGAAAGCCATGGTGCTTGCCATGGCCGAGAAAGCGGCCCGCGCCGCTGCTCTGGAGAGCGAAGTCGCCGATCTCAAGGCCCGCAACGCCGATGCCGATGCGCGCATCGAGCGGCTGACGCAAATCCTGCAGGCCTTCGACCGCGCCCGGTTCGGCCGACGATCGGAGAAGCTCGGCTCGGCGAACGGCGACGATGAACAGCAGGCCTTCGTCTTCGAGGAGATCGAGACCGGCATCGCCGCGATCAAGGCCCAGGTCAGCAAGGGCCGTGCGCAGGCGGATGGCAAGCGTGCACCGCGTCGGCGCAAGGGCTTTGCGCCCCATCTGGAACGGATCGAAACCGTCATTGAGCCGGAAGAGCTGGCTGAGCATGCCGGCAAGCAGAAGGTGCTGATCGGCGAGGACGTGTCGGAGCGCCTGGATGTGGTGCCGGCGAAGTTCCGGGTGATCGTCACGCGCCGTCCCAGGTATGCCTTCAAGAACGCGGACGGCGTCATCCAGGCGCCGGCCCCGGCCCATATCATTGAAGGAGGCATTCCGACGGAAGCGCTTCTGGCCCAGATAGCCGTCGCCAAATATGCCGACGGCCTGCCGCTCTACCGGCAGGAGGCTATCTACGCCCGCGATCATGTCGAGCTCGACCGCCAGCTGATGGCGCAATGGATGGGCAAGCTCGGCTTCGAGCTCGAGATCGTGGCCGACTACATCTTCAGCGAGGTCAAGAAGGCCGAACGGGTCTTTGCCGACGAAACCACCTTGCCGACGCTCGCTCCGGGCTCCGGATCGACAAAGACGGCCTACTTATGGGCCTATGCCCGGGATGACCGAACCTTTGGCCGCAGCGGTCCCCCGATGGTGGCTTATCGCTTCGAAGACAGCCGCTCCGGCGAATGCGCGGTCCGCCATCTCAATGGTTATCGCGGCATCCTGCAAGTGGATGGCTATGCCGCCTATAACAAGCTCGCGCGATCCGATCGCGGCAATGATGGCATCACATTGGCTGGCTGCTGGTCACACTGCAGACGCAAGTTCTACGAGCTGCATGTTGCAGGGAGCTCAGAAGTGGCAACGGCGACGGTCGAGCGGATGGCAAGGCTCTGGCAGGTCGAGAAGACCGTGCGCGGTCAAAGCCCCGACGCTCGCGTTGCCGCGCGCCGGCAAGCCTCCGCGGCGATCGTCGCAGATCTCTTCGATCTCTGGCAGCAGACCTTGCGGCGGATCTCCGGCAAATCAAAATTGGCCGAGGCGATCCGCTATGCCGTCTCGCGCCGTGCCATCTTCGAACGCTTCCTGACCGATGGACGTATCGAGCTCGACTCCAACGTCGTCGAACGCGCCATCCGGCCACAAACAATCACGAGAAAGAATAGCCTCTTCGCTGGCAGCGACGGCGGCGGACGAACCTGGGCGACCATCGCAACGCTGCTGCAGAGTAAGCGCGATTTTCCGCGCACGTTGTCGGCCGCGATTTGACGGATGGCCTTCGTATCGGGGCGATGCTGAGCCGTTCAGGCAGTGGCCGCTTTGGGGAAGTTGAAGGGCAACAGGTCAGCGATATCGGCGTTGTCCACGCGCTGAGGCAACTCGGTGAGCACATGGCGCAGCCATGTTAACGGCTCGACACGTGAGGCGCGGCAGGTCAGCATTAGGCTGTAGACGACGGCGCTGGCCCTGGCTCCGTCGACGGTGTCGCTGAACAGCCAGCTTTTTCGGCCGGTGGCAAAAACCCTGATGTCGCGCTCCAGAAGATTGTTGTCGATCGGCATCCTGCCATCTTCGGTGTAACGCGTCAGATAGTCCCATTGGTTCCGGGTGTAAGATACGGCGTCGCCAAGCTTGCTGTCCGGCAGGACCTTCGGGGCGATTTGATCGAGCCATTCCTTGAGGGCGTTCAGGACAGGAATGCTGTGTTGCTGGCGGAAGCGACGGATGCATTGATCCGGCGTTTCGTCTCTGTCCGGTTTCTCGTCCCGCGCCTGCCTTTCAACCCGGTAGAGCTGCTCGAAGAACCGCAGCGCCTGCTCGGGCGGCCCGCCGCCCTTCTTTCTCGCTTTGAGGGCGTCGACAAAACGCCGCCGGGAGTGGGCCATGCATCCAATGTGGGTGGCCCCTTCCAGCGTGCGCCATGCGCTATAGCCGTCACTCATCACGATGCCACGGTAATCGCCGAGGAAGACCTGCGGGTGGATTTGGCCGCGGCCCGGCTGATAATCCAGAAGAACGATCGGCTCGTGACTATCCTTGCCGCTGCGATACGCCCACATGTACGATGTGCTGGTGGCCGCTTTGTCCTTCTCCTTGAGGACCTGAACCGTCGTCTCGTCGCCATGGATGAGAGGCTGCGATCTGAGCCGCAGCTTCAGGGCGTCATAAATGCGATGCAGATGCTTCTCGCTCGAGCCGATCACCCAGTGGCCCAAAGCGCCGCGGCTGACAGGAACGCCTGCGCGTTCGAAGGCCTGCGCCAAGCGGTAGAGCGGCGTGCCGTCGACATATTTGTGAACCAGCGCGAACGCCAGCGTCGAGGCCGTGGCAACGCTGCCCGGCAACGGCTGCGTCGGCATCGGCGCGGTCACGACAGGGGCGTTGATCCCGGTGCGATCGCAATGGCGGCAGGCATATTTGAAGCGCACATTCTGTAAAACCTTCGCCTTCACCTCGATATGAAGTTGCTCGGTGACAGCCTCGCCCATGCGATGCATCTGGCCACGGCAGCAAGGACACGCCTTCTGATCGTCGGGCAGGTCATACTCGACGCGCTCGCGCGGCAGGTTTGCCGGCAGCGGCCTGCGGCCGCGCTTCTTTCCCGTCGTGCTTTCGACCGATGGCAGACCCGTGTCCGGAAGTTCGGCGGTATCGTTCGTTTCGCTGCCGGCGTCATCCTCATCGGCGGCCTGCTCGGCTTCATTGAAGAGACGGTCGACGTGCTTTTCGCTGCGCGGCGCAAAACGATGCAGGCGTGCCAGCGCCAGTTCTTCCTCCAGCTTGACGACGCGCTCCGTGAGCTGACGATTCTCCGCCTCCAGCGCGGCAATGCGCGCCAACAGCACCTCGACACTCGGATTGCCGGTTCGATTCATCGGATTCTTGAATCTGAACCGTTCCGACGCGTCAACCGCTCAACTCAAGAGCTCAGCCGGCAACCTGATATTGCCGCACCGGATGACGGACCATCGCATCGATATCGATGCCGTCGAGGATCCAGTGCAACTGCTCGGTCGTAAGCCGGACGACCGCCTCCTGGCGGCGCGGCCATCGGAACTTGTCCTCGGTCAGCCGCTTCAGGACCAGCACAAAGCCGGACCGGTCGAAGAACAGCAACTTCATCCGGTCGCAACGGCGATTGCAGAACGCAAAAACCGCCGGCACAAACGGATCGAGCGCCATCGTCTCCTGAACCAGAACCGCAAGGCTGTTGATGCCAGCTCGGAAGTCGATCGGCTCACGGTGCAGATAGACCGTAAGCGTAGCTCTGAGGCCCATTTGATTGGCGCTTGACGTCTATTTTGAGCGCGTGGTGCGCCGGCGCGGCTTCCATATGTCGGACAACGCATTGACAGCGGCCTCAAGCGCCTTCCGGTCGACGACGTTGGGATCGAACTGCTCCGGGCCCCAGAGGCGCATATGTTCGTGCTCCGGATGGGTGGGGTCGCTGATGGCGTCGAGGTATTCAGCATAGCCTGGCGCACCGCCGACATCTTCCGGAGGACAACGGCCGGCGGCCTCGAGCAAGAACGGAAGTCCCTCCGTTGTCGTGTTGTCGAACCACTTTTCAAGCTTGATCACGTGATCCCAGCTGTCGCCGAAGTCGTAGAGATAATGGATCGTCTTCGCGCCGGTCTCCTGAACGATATTAGAGAGCCGCGTCTTGCGGGCATCGATGGGCTGAGGGCCAAAATCTCCACCGGGATCAGGTATACCCCAACGTCCTTCGCCGGCCAGGAACTCGAAGAGATGGCTGTTCGTCCAGCCGAATGCCTCCTGAAGCGTCAGATGCAGCCGATCAAGGCGCAGGGTGACGGGTACGACAAGGCGACGCATCACCTCCGGCTTCACATCCTTGAGGGTCACCTTGATCCGGACCGCGGTCGTGTTCAGGCTCATGCCGCCAGCCTCGGATCGTGTGTATGCATCGTGTAGATCGACGCCCAGGGAAGCAGTTCGTCCAGTCGCGCCGCAGGCCAACCATTGACGAGCTTGGCGAGAACGTCAGCGAGCCAGTGCTCGGCACTGACGCCATTGAGCTTACAGGTCTCAATGAGCGAAGCCAGCAATGCCCAATTCTCGGCACCTTCGTCGCAACCGGCAAAAAGGGAGTTCTTGGCATTGAGCTTGATTGGCCGCATCGCTCGCTCGACCGCATTGGTGTCCATCTCGATGCGCCCGTCATCAAGGTAGAACGTTAGGCCGTCCCAATGACGCAGCGCGTAACGCAGGGCCTTCGCCGTGTCGCTCTTCTGCGCAAGGTGAGCAAGCTTGGCCTCAAACCACTGCTTCAAGGCTGTAGCCAGAGGCCGGGCATGCGCTTGTCGCCCCGCGCGGCGCTCGTCCGCAGATCGGCCGCGGAGTGCCTTCTCGACCGCGTAAAGCAGGGCGATGCGCTCAAGGGCCTCGCGGGCAACCGGAGCTGGCGCCGGCGCAGCCTCCCGCTCGATCTTCACAAACTGGCGCCGCAGATGCGACCAGCAGAAGGCGAGCGTCCCGGACAGGGCGTCCGCACGCGTCTCTCGGGTCATGGTCTTGTAAGCCTGATAGCCGTCGCAGTGGATGATGCCGCGATAGCCCTCGAGCAGCCTCAAGCCATGAACGGCCCCACGGCCCGGTGCATAGGCGTAAACCACGCCAGGTGGATCAGGTCCGGCCCAGGGCCTGTCATCGCGTGACAGCGCCCAGAAGTAGCCGGTTTTGGTCCTGCCGCGCCCTGGATCCAGCACCGGCGCCGGGGTCTCATCGACACAGAGCTTCGAAGAGGCGAGCAGAAGCTGGCGCAGACGATGCCACAAGGGCTTCAATTCCTGGGCGGCGTAGCCGACCCAAAAGGCGAGCGTGGAACGGTCGATGGCGATACCGTGGGTCGCCAGCATCTGCGCCTGACGATAGAGCGGCAAATGCCAATGATACTTGGCGTCAATTACATGCGCGACGAGACGCTCGGTGGGCAGTCCCCCCTTGATCAATCGCTCGGGCGCAGCGTGCTGGAGGACGACGCCATGACAGGCGCGGCAGGCAAGCTTGGGCCGGCGGGTGACGATCACCCTGTATTGCACCGGAACGACGTCGAGCCTCTGGCTCTCATCGTGACCAATCTCAACGAGATCGCCTTTGCAGCACGGGCAGCAGGTTGCAGCCGGCATCAGCGTTTCGACAATGCGTGGCAAATGCTCCGGAAGCTGACCACGGTTGGCTCTGCGCTTGGCAGTTCTCTTCTCGCGGGCTCTGGGATTGGCGCGATCCTCAGCTGCTTCGAGAGCCGCGACGGCCTCTTCGATGTCCTCCAGAACAAGCTGTAGCTGATCAGCGTCCAGCTTTTCCGACGATCGACCGAACTGCGCATCCTTCGCAAGCTTGAGCAACCGCTCGAGCCTGGCGCAGCGATCCAGCAGAGCCGCGGCAAAGGCACGCAGCTCGGCTGGATCGCTCGGTAGCTCATCAGGCAAATCACTCATTGGCCCAAGTCTGCCATGCTTCGCGCCCCGATGCAGCGAAGATTTTATGTCCTACGCAAGTGCTTTCGGCTGCGGGATTCGAGGCGCGTGCATCCGCGTCCAATCCATGCCGGCCAGAAGCGCGGACAGCTGGGCGGCATTCATCCGCATCACGCCGGCCACGATAGGAGGCCATTTGAAGCCGCTGCCATCGAGCCGCTTCCAATACATCACAAGGCCGCTGCCATCCCAGACGACAATCTTCACCCGATCGGCGCGCTTCGCACGGAACACCACCGCCACGCCCTTCATCGGGTCATGGCCCAGCGTCTCCTTCGCCAACAGCGCCAAGCCCTCCGCACCTTTTCTGAAGTCCACAGGTTGCGTCGCCACGTAAATCATGAGGCTCGCGGGCGGCGTCAGCATGAACGTGTCCGTCGAAGCGCCAAGAACACATCACTCAACACAGCAAGGCCAGGCGTCCCTCGCACCTCCACGCGTGCCCCCTGGAGTTCAACCGTCACAACGGCTGCTTCCGGCGACCCGGTGGGCTCTGCGGCCGCCGGTAGCGCCGATTCCGATACCACCGGCACGAACGACAGCGTGTCCGCCGAAGCCGGCAGCACCAACTGGCCCAAACGCGCCCGGCGCCGCCAGTCGTGCACCTGTTGGGGCCGGCACCCATGGCGACGCGCGACATCTGTGACAATCGCCCCCGGCTCAAGGCTTTCCGCGGCAATCTGTGCCTTCAAATCGTCCGGCCAGCGCTTTCGACCTGCGCCTGCGTACACTTCGATACGCGGTGACAACGGTCGTCTTATGTCGTCCGAATGGTCGTCCATTGTGAGCACCCTTGCAGAAGATGACTCTTCTAGCGGTCCTCTCAGGACTGAGTACAAAAATTCTCAAGGGCCTCAACGCCACGCTTACGATAGACCTGCAGGTCACCGCCCAGTCTGAACATGGCCCAGGGCTCCAATGATCGCCGTCAATGCATCCACATCCCCGCATTCCAGCGCGAGCTTCACGCCATTCGGCAGCGACGCGCTCACTTTGGCCGGAGAACAAAAAGCTGGAGACCCCTTGGATTCCGACCCACCCACTTCATCGCAGGTCGCCGGCAAATCCACCGCCTCCACACTGCCTTGCCGCGACAAACCCCGCTCGGCGGCCCCCTCAAGGTGAACCGGGATGAACGCCGAGGGTGACGACGACGGCGCCGACCTGGCCGCGGCGTCCTTCTTGATCCACTTCCGAAGCAGGTTCGCGTTGACCCCATGTTCGAGTGCAAGTCTCGAGACCGAAACGCCAGGCTCAAGGCAGGCCGCCACAAGACGCTCCTTCGATGTCGTCTCAAAGCGCCGGCGACCGTTCCGACCAACAAGCCTGACACGCAGTTTCTGACCATCGTCGCTCA
This sequence comes from Bradyrhizobium sp. USDA 4538, assembly GCF_024171045.1. NCBI lineage: Bacteria > Pseudomonadati > Pseudomonadota > Alphaproteobacteria > Hyphomicrobiales > Nitrobacteraceae > Bradyrhizobium > Bradyrhizobium sp. USDA 4538. The sequence goes on along the minus strand of NZ_JALJZE010000002.1, from coordinate 385,168 downwards.
TCATGAGGTGTCCACCTATTTAAGTGGACACCTCATGCATCAGAGCACTCAAAACCAAAAGGTGCGGGGAAATTCGCGCTTACGCTGCAGACGGCGAAAATGAACAACGTCGATCCGTTCGCCTGGCTCGCCTTAACACTTCAGCGTATCGCCAACGGCTGGCCGAGCAGCCAAATCGACGCGCTTATGCCATGGAACCACGCAGCCTGACGGCCTCAGCTTGCCGCTTACCCCTCGAAGGCGACAGCATGCGAAGGAAAAAAGCCGCGCGCCCCTTGACCGACGTCGAAAACAGCGAAACGAATACCAACTGACTTCAACAACCAGGCAACCAAAAGCCAGCGCCGCCACGCTGTCCGCGATTTAGCGAAACTGCTGTCCGTCAGTTAGCGAAACCGCTGTCCCGTTTTTGCGAAATACGCACACAAGATTTCCAGGTGAGCTCGGAAGCGACCCTCGAAAGGGAACTCGTCCTCCTCCTGACGGGAAGCGGTCGGATCCTGGGTGAATTACGCCGGAAGCTTGGCGAGGATGGTGAGCGGTTCTCGGTTCCGGCGATCTCGACTCGGTCTTTCTAGACTAACCTTGATGCGACACCGGCCCAAGATAGAAGCTTCTCTGGTCGTTGACGTGACCGAAGCTGACATTCCTGTGACTGCGGCAAGCCGTCAGCGCGAAACGAAACTCTGCTGCGTTCCTCCGAGGCTCTGAAGCCTATGAATTACATGCTCAGGCGCTGGGACGACGCAGGCTGTCGCCTTTGAGCTCGATGCGGTGGGCATTGTGAATGATGCGATCCAATATGGCGTCGCGTCGATGCCGCATCGCTATCGGGAGGTTAGGCGGCGAACTGCGCACCGCTCGACAGTTAGTTCGTCGCCGGAATCAATCGTCGAGTTTAAAGCGCCTCGCGCCAACAGAAACATGCAGAGAACGTGATGCTCAAAAACCGTGTAGCTACCGACCCCATTATTGATGATCGCATTCCTTCTGTTTGGCCCTATATATACAGCTCTAAACATTTGAGACTCTCTATCCAAGTGTATTTCGATTTCGTCGAAATCGATCATGAGATTTACGAGTGGATTGACCGCCTTGAATACCGATTCCTTTGCACTAAAGATCAGTGTAGCTAGGCGTGCGGCACCCGATGATCCGACATCAAGCCGGCGCAGTTCCTGCGCTGTTAATACCAAATGCACCAAATCCGGCGACGCCCAGATGCACTCAAGGTCGACGCCAATGGCGTCGTACGTCTCTCCCTTTATGGCGACGACCGCCAGAGCAAACTCATCTGAATGGGCAATGCTGCCGATTATTCCGTCAGGCCAAATGGGTTGGCGCGAACTGCCCATGAGGATCGCTACACTCGGACATCCTAGCTTATCCAACGCAAGCCGAGCGAAATACCGGCCGGAGGAGTGCTCATCTCGACGCTTCTTGACGGCACGTTTCACGTGAACCAACTCTTCCGGATAAAGCTGTTCGGTGTAGTTTCCAATTTTTCCGACAACACCAAAAATGCGATCGCCGACCTTGAACTCAACCGGAGAGTTGCCGTCCAATACTGAAAGATCAATAGGTATCATGCTCAGAAAATCTATTGGGACTCCTGAAACTTTCTCACGTCCCCCGCTACGATCACAGCAAGGACGATTACACCAACCGCTACGGCGGCAAACCACAGTACATTCGCAGACCCAAAATGTTCGGACAACGGTCCAACCAAAGCGTATCCGAGGGGCGCCACTCCTGCCGAAATTGCGCCCATGATCGAATAGACCCGCGAAAGAGAGCCTTGAGGTACTTCCCGCTGGATCATCGTTCCAAGAAGCGCATTGACGATTACACCTGCTGCCCCAAGGACACCTCCTCCAATTAGCATTGTAGTAGCAGGCACGTTTAGAGCGAGAAGCGACAGAGGGATGACAAACACAAGTATCGCGAGTTCAATCGCTAGCAAAGGATTCGATGCCCTCCAGTACAAGACGGCAAGGCCTCCCAGCACTCCACCAACACCGGATGACGAGGCAATAAAGCCCCACGATGCTGCTCCATTTGTAGTCGTAGCGTAGATAATAGGACCGAGGACGAGAAACGAAGGCGTTGCGATCAGATTTAGTAGCGCGAATTGCCCAATGACTATTGTCAGCCAGCGTCGCTGAAGCACCTCTCTTAATCCGGCTCCGAATTCGGAAGCGACGGAAGTCGCAACCGGTTGACTCCCGGCTCGGGCTTTAGGGCGTATCAGCGCTATGCAAATCGCGCTGATAGCATAAGTTGCTGCATCTACCGCTATGGCCCATTCTGCCCCCCACAGTCCAATGATAATCCCTGCAAGCGCAGGCCCCATAACAAAAGCGGAAGAGTTCGCCATACCCAAAAGACCATTTGCCTCTCGAAGTTGATTTGGCGCGACTAGTTGAGGCAAGATACCACCTGCCGCAGGACCATAGAATGCGTTGCCAACCCCTATGAGCGCGCTCAGCAGCAAAATTATTGGTAAATAGACATGCCCGGAGAATAGAAGCGCGAAGAGCGCTAATTGAGCCGAAAACCGCAGTAGATCTGCTAATATAATCACTTTGTCGCGTCGCCATCTATCCCCGACGACACCCGCAATTGCTACCAAAAGAACCATAGGAGCCGTCTCGCTAGCAAGGACACCACCAATTTCGGTTGCCGATCCACCTGCGGCAATCAGTGCAAAACTGAGCGAAATCGGAACCATTGTTGTTCCAAATACAGACATCGCGTTCGCCACAAAAAACAAGGCAAACTCTCGTTGAGAGAGTATTCGAAGTCGATCGAAAATTTGCATTATTCAGTCTCTACAGTGCGGAACGCTTGGGAACGCGGATCCAATCGTCTTGTTCTGATTCGCGCCTCGAGTTCTTCGATCTTGTCCTGGGTAAGTGCAACCAGCGGCACGTCCGAAGGTGTGAGGCCGCCGGCGTGCTCGTCGGCGGCATGTTTGACCAGCTGCTCCAGGCACGAGAACCAGGTCTTTGCGAGATCCTCGATCTCCTGGCGGGAGAACAGCCGGCCGGCCCAGGACCAGTAAGCAACCAGTTCAGGCCCTTGCGGACGATCGTGGGTGACGGCATTGAGCGCAATCGAATGACTGAGCGGCCTGGTCGCATCGCCTGCGTTGGAATAGGCCTCCGGCGCCGGGCCCCAGTCTTGAGCTTCGGGAGCGGCAAAGCGGCCGAGATAGTTGAAGGCGATCTGAGCCGGCGTAGACGCCGCCAGGCGCCCGGCAGTCTCGTTGTTGAGATAACGCAGCAGGCCGTAGCCAATGCCGTTATCCGGCACGGACCTTAGCTGTTCCTTGATCCGCTTGACGGCTTGCCCAAGGCTCGCTCCTCCCTTTATGGCATCGCCCGGATCGATCGGTCCGAAGTCCAGACGCACCGGGAACAGGCTGGTAAACCATCCAACTGTGCGCGACAGGTCTGTGCCGTTGAATACCTCCTCTCGGCCGTGGCCTTCCAGCTCGAGCAGAACGGTTCGCTCATTGCTTTGCCGGTGCTTGCGGCGCCAGTCAGCGATGGCCAATCCGAAACAGGTCAGCAAAACGTCGTTGATCCGGCCATGAAAGCGAGCCGGGACGGAGCCCAGCAGCGGGGCCGTCAGAGTTGCCGGGAGCGTCAGGCTCAATACCTGCGCTGTCTGGTTGATATCCTGCCTGGGATCGAGCGGATGGGCAGAAAGCAATGGATCAGCAGTCCCGGCAATCTCTGTCCAGAATGGCAGCTCGGCCGTTCGGCCTGAGGTCGTTGCTTCAGTGGTCAGCTGCTGTGCCCACCTGCGGAAGGAGGTGCCGCAAGGATCAAGCTTGGGATCGTGGCCTGTGCTGGCTGCTTGCCAGGCAGCCAGCAGGTCGGGGACCAGAATCCGCCATGACACTCCGTCTACTGCCAGGTGATGGATGACGATCAGCAGCCGGCCTGATCGCTTCTTGCCGGCATCAAACCAGACTGCCTGCAGCAACACGCCCCGTTCAGGATCGAGCCGGCTCTCGGCCGCGACAACCTCCTGCGCCAGCAGTTCTTCAAAAGCTGCCGATCCGGTTTGCAGCCTGCCAAGATCAATCCGTCTCACGCACTCTTCGGCTCGAATGCTGCCGGCCGGCGGAATCTCTGCGTGCCAGCTCTCTTGTGCCTCGGCACGCTTCATCTGGAGCCGCAAGGCATCGTGCAGATCCAATATGGCTTGCAGCGCCCTTATGAGATGCTCTTCCTTCAGCCCGGCAGGCACCTGCAGCAATTGCGACTGGTTGAAGCGATCGATCGGACCGTCTCCTTCCAGGAAATGACGGATGATCGGCGTAAGCGGCACGGAGCCGACGGGAACGTCTGCAACAACCGCGCCTCGGTCTTCCACTGGCAAAGCAATCCCGGCCAATGCTTCGACGGTTCGATGCTGGAACACATCGCGGGGTGTGATGATCAGCCCTGCCTTGCGGGCGCGGCTGACCAGCTGGATCGAGCCGATGCTGTCTCCGCCCAGATCGAAGAAGCTGTCGTCGATGCCGACCCGCGCGAGGCCGAGCACTTCGGCGAACAGCCCGGCCAGGATCTCCTCCTGCGGCGTCCGCGGCGGCCGGATGTTCTCCGGCACGAACTCCGGCGCCGGCAGCGCCCGGCGATCGACCTTGCCGTTCGGCGTCAGCGGCAGCTTCTCCAGCACCACGATCGCCGACGGAACCATATAGTCCGGCAACGCCTCGGAGAGAGTTCGCCGCAGTGCGACCGGGTCAACTGTCGCCTCCGGTCTCGGCACCACATAGGCGACCAGCTGCTTCTGGCCGGGCCGGTCCTCACGGACGATGACCTTGGCGTTGGCCACGTCGGGATCGCGCGCCAGAAGCGCCTCGATCTCCCCAGGCTCGATCCGGTAGCCGCGGATCTTCACCTGGTCGTCCGATCGGCCAATAAACTCAACAAGGCCATCGGGGCGCTGGCGGCAGAGATCGCCGGTGCGATACAAACGTTTGCCCGGCGTCCCATAGGGATCGGGGACAAACTGTTCGGCCGTCAGGGCCGGACGGTTGAGGTAGCCTCTAGCTACGCTGTCCCCGCCGATACAAAGCTCGCCTACGGCGCCGACTGGAACGAGATTGCAATCCTCATCCATCAGATAGGCGGTCCGCCCGGGATAGGGGCGGCCGATTGGCACGATCGACGTCGCCTCGTCTTCGGCCGTCGTGGTGTGGTAGAGGACCGACATGGCGGTCTCCGTCGGGCCATAGCGGTTGTCCAGACGAACGCTGCCCAAAGGCCCGTTGCGCCATTCCCGGACGCCTTCTCCCGGAACGGCTTCTCCGCCCGTCGTCACCCGTCGCAGAGACGTCGGCTCGTTCGACAACGTCCGCATCCATTGACGCCAAAAAGTTATGGGGATGTCGGCGACCGTAGCGCGCTCTTCGCTCAAACGGCGGCTGAAGGTCTCCAGATCCCAGACATCATCTCCGCGCATAATGACCTGTCCGCCCACCGTGAGGACCGGCAGCAACTGCTCGATGGCGGCATCGAAGGTCATCGGCGAGAACTGGACGACCCGGTCGGCGGAGGTGTAGTTAAACGCCGGGATGAAGTCGTCGATGTGCTGAATCAGGGCTCGATGGCTGAGGGCCACACCTTTGGGCCTTCCGGTTGAACCCGAAGTATAAATCACATACGCTAGCTGATCAGGTTTGAGCGGCTCGCCTACGCTGTCCGTGCTCTCGTCCAGATCCGCAATATGGATCAGATTGTAACCTGCGGCTTCAAGATCCGGATGTGATGGATTTGTCGGATCAACGATCAGGTGCCGGATCCCGGCATCGGCGGCCATATCCAGCAGCCGCTCCTTTGGCGAAGTCGCATCCAGAGGAACGAATGCGCCACCTGCCTTGAGGACTCCAAGCAATCCGATAGGCAGGAGCAATGAGCGTCCAACGCACAGTCCCACTCGCTCATCTCGCTTGACCTTCAAAGCCGTCAGGTGTTGGGCGACTTGGTTAGTTTTGGCTTCGAGGTCTCCATAAGTAATCGAGACGCCCTCGCAGGATATCGCCACCCGATCCGGAGCATTCAATGCCTGCTCCGAGATCCTCGTCGTGACTGGCTTGAACTCGGCGGCAGACGTTGGAGCGGGGCTGTTCCATTCCAGCAGGATCTGCTTGCGCTCGGCGGGATCGAGCAGGTCGATCTGGCCGATCGGCTGGGTGGGATCGGCAACAAAGGCTTCCAGCAGCCGCACCAGGCGGCGCGAGATCACCTCCACCGTGCCGCGGTCAAACAGGTCGGGGCGGTAGGCGAACTTGATATGCAGTTCTGGGCCAGGCAAGGCCAGGAAGCCGAGGGCATAATGGGAGATATCGCCGGTGCCGCCGGCGCCGGTGATCTGCAGCTCTCCGTCCGGAGTTGCAATGGCGCGTTGGTCCGCCGGATCGACCGGGTAGTTCTCGAACACAAGCAGGGTATCGAACAGTTCGCCATGCCCCGCCATGCGCTGGATCTCGGCAAGGCCGAGATGCTGATGGGCGATCAGCCGGGATTGCTGGTCCTGCAGGCGGACGAGCAGGTCGCTTACCCGCTCCGCCGGCGGCAGCCGCAAGTACAGCGGCAGCGTGTTGATGAACAAGCCGGCCATTCGCTCGATGCCTGGCAGCTCCGGCGGCCGTCCTGCGACCGTGATGCCGAAGACGACTATGTGGTGCAGCTGGTCCTTGAGCTGAGCGGTCCACTTGAGGCCGCCGCATTGCAGAACGCCATCCAGGCGCTGCTGCAGCGGCATGCGAACCTGCGCGCGGGCTTTCTTCACCAGGGCTTTGATGCGCCGGTGCAGATAATCCCGCGCGATGCTGTCGTACCCTGGCGGTTCATCGATCTCACCACTCTGGACGAGGCCGCCAGGACGACGACGCTCGCCGAGTTTGTGGAAGCGGACAAACGGCAGCGCTTTGATCCGGCGCAGCCGCCCTTGCTGCGCGTTGCCCTGATCCGCCTGGCAAAGGACCGGCATCAACTGGTGTTCACGCATCACCACATCCTGCTGGACGGCTGGTCGATGCCGATCCTGCTGCAGGAGCTGTTCACCCTGTACCGGAGCCGGGGCGGGTTGGCGGTTTTGCCGCATCTGACCCCTTACCGGGATTACCTGGCCTGGCTCTCCAGACAGGATGTGGCGGCGGCACAGGCCGCATGGCGGGATGCTCTTGCCGATCTCAGCGAACCCACCCGGCTTGCACCAATCAAACCGGCAATGCCGACCATGCCGCAAACCCTCGAGCTCAACCTGCCGTCATCTTTGACGGATGCGCTGGGCCAGCAAACCCGTCGACACGGCGTGACGCTGAACACCCTGCTGCAGGGGGCATGGGGTATTCTTCTGCGTCAGCTCACCGGCCGTGACGACGTCGTCTTCGGCATCACGGTCGCAGGACGGCCGCCGGAGCTGCCAGGCATCGAGCGAATGGCCGGCTTGTTCATCAACACGCTGCCGCTGTACTTGCGGCTGCCGCCGGCGGAGCGGGTAAGCGACCTGCTCGTCCGCCTGCAGGACCAGCAATCCCGGCTGATCGCCCATCAGCATCTCGGCCTTGCCGAGATCCAGCGCATGGCGGGGCATGGCGAACTGTTCGATACCCTGCTTGTGTTCGAGAACTACCCGGTCGATCCGGCGGACCAACGCGCCATTGCAACTCCGGACGGAGAGCTGCAGATCACCGGCGCCGGCGGCACCGGCGATATCTCCCATTATGCCCTCGGCTTCCTGGCCTTGCCTGGCCCAGAACTGCATATCAAGTTCGCCTACCGCCCCGACCTGTTTGACCGCGGCACGGTGGAGGTGATCTCGCGCCGCCTGGTGCGGCTGCTGGAAGCCTTTGTTGCCGATCCCACCCAGCCGATCGGCCAGATCGACCTGCTCGATCCCGCCGAGCGCAAGCAGATCCTGCTGGAATGGAACAGCCCCGCTCCAACGTCTGCCGCCGAGTTCAAGCCAGTCACGACGAGGATCTCGGAGCAGGCATTGAATGCTCCGGATCGGGTGGCGATATCCTGCGAGGGCGTCTCGATTACTTATGGAGACCTCGAAGCCAAAACTAACCAAGTCGCCCAACACCTGACGGCTTTGAAGGTCAAGCGAGATGAGCGAGTGGGACTGTGCGTTGGACGCTCATTGCTCCTGCCTATCGGATTGCTTGGAGTCCTCAAGGCAGGTGGCGCATTCGTTCCTCTGGATGCGACTTCGCCAAAGGAGCGGCTGCTGGATATGGCCGCCGATGCCGGGATCCGGCACCTGATCGTTGATCCGACAAATCCATCACATCCGGATCTTGAAGCCGCAGGTTACAATCTGATCCATATTGCGGATCTGGACGAGAGCACGGACAGCGTAGGCGAGCCGCTCAAACCTGATCAGCTAGCGTATGTGATTTATACTTCGGGTTCAACCGGAAGGCCCAAAGGTGTGGCCCTCAGCCATCGAGCCCTGATTCAGCACATCGACGACTTCATCCCGGCGTTTAACTACACCTCCGCCGACCGGGTCGTCCAGTTCTCGCCGATGACCTTCGATGCCGCCATCGAGCAGTTGCTGCCGGTCCTCACGGTGGGCGGACAGGTCATTATGCGCGGAGATGATGTCTGGGATCTGGAGACCTTCAGCCGCCGTTTGAGCGAAGAGCGCGCTACGGTCGCCGACATCCCCATAACTTTTTGGCGTCAATGGATGCGGACGTTGTCGAACGAGCCGACGTCTCTGCGACGGGTGACGACGGGCGGAGAAGCCGTTCCGGGAGAAGGCGTCCGGGAATGGCGCAACGGGCCTTTGGGCAGCGTTCGTCTGGACAACCGCTATGGCCCGACGGAGACCGCCATGTCGGTCCTCTACCACACCACGACGGCCGAAGACGAGGCGACGTCGATCGTGCCAATCGGCCGCCCCTATCCCGGGCGGACCGCCTATCTGATGGATGAGGATTGCAATCTCGTTCCAGTCGGCGCCGTAGGCGAGCTTTGTATCGGCGGGGACAGCGTAGCTAGAGGCTACCTCAACCGTCCGGCCCTGACGGCCGAACAGTTTGTCCCCGATCCCTATGGGACGCCGGGCAAACGTTTGTATCGCACCGGCGATCTCTGCCGCCAGCGCCCCGATGGCCTTGTTGAGTTTATTGGCCGATCGGACGACCAGGTGAAGATCCGCGGCTACCGGATCGAGCCTGGGGAGATCGAGGCGCTTCTGGCGCGCGATCCCGACGTGGCCAACGCCAAGGTCATCGTCCGTGAGGACCGGCCCGGCCAGAAGCAGCTGGTCGCCTATGTGGTGCCGAGACCGGAGGCGACAGTTGACCCGGTCGCACTGCGGCGGGGTCTCTCCGAGGCGTTGCCGGACTACATGGTGCCGTCAGCCATCGTGGTGCTGGACGACCTACCAACAACTCTAAGCGGAAAACTTGATCGACAGGCGCTGCCGGCACCGGAGTTCGTGCCGGAGAACATCCGGCCGCCGCGGACGCCGCAAGAAAAGATCCTGGCCGGGCTGTTCGCCGAAGTGCTCGGCCTCGAGCGGGTCAGCATTGACGATAGCTTCTTTGATCTTGGCGGTCACTCCATGTTAGCAGCCCGGCTAACTAACCATATCCGCTCGACCCTCGGTATCGAGATTGGTGTCCGCACCCTATTCGATGCTCCGAGCGTTGCCCGCCTATCCGAGCAGCTATTCGACAAGCGCTTCAATAGCCAAATGGGAGGCACGCTTACGATCTGCAAGCGTCCACGAAACAAATCGATCTTCTGCTTTCCTCCCTCGGCTGGAATAAGCCGATGTTATGCAGGTCTTGCGGGCAGTTCACTGTCGGACTACTCCATCTTTGGACTGCAATCTCCCGGCTTGGATCCCGATGATATCCTAGCCAACTCTCTTACCGAAATGGTCGAGCTTCACGCCCGCGAAATTCTTCGTATCCAAACAGACGGCCCCTACCATCTGCTTGGGTGGTCATTTGGTGGCATAGTTGCCTACGAGGTCGCAGTTACCCTTCAAAGCCTAGGAAAAGAGGTAGGACTAATTGCCCTATTAGACACCTATCGTGTGGAAGACAGCAACCACGATCGCATAGCAAAATTGCATCCAGACTACGAGAAGGCTGCCGTGCTTCAAATGAGAGCCAGTACTCATTTTGCTCACCTAACCGATGATCAATTGAATCGCTTGATCGCAGTATGGAAAAATAACGGACTTCTAGCCGATCAGTTTGTACCTAAAGACTACGTCGGCGATGTTCTCATTTTCACCGCATCGGGCGAGAATGACCACAGCCAAGCCGCTATAAGCACTTGGGAGCCTTACGTTCGCGGCAAAATTGAGCAGACCACTATCCCATGCAAACACCTCGAAATGTGTGATCCACTTCCACTAACAACAATTGCCAGCACGATTTCTCAGTACTTACGCAAACGCCCAGCAAAAAGTGGAGGATTGGCGCAGATATTATAATGAAGAAAGGCCCACGGGGCGATTGGCAATCGACCGCCGATTTTGCTGCAAAACAACGTCGGCGCAACCAGCCCGCCAACGTGACAGGCGCAAACCTCTAATTCTGGATGGTCCAAAGTTCGGTCTCGCTGCAAAACCACAGAGACTCTAACTGCCGCTGGATGAAAATTCAGGAGCAGGTCGCTGTCACTGTTCTCTCGTCGCAGCGCTCCGGAAGGCTGATCTCGGATAGACTGCGAGAGAGCGCCGGTTGAGTTCGGCAATGATCGGCATCGCGGGACGTGATGCGTTAGCGATGACGGTCAGATATCCTGCTGACAAGTGCTACAGGCATCGCTTTTCTCGGCGACAAGTTGCTCGATCACCCAAACGCGATCAGTCAGTGCTAACTCGTCAGCCGGTTTTGTCGTTCATCGTTTATCTGCGATAGGCGCCGGGAAAGACCATATCCTGGTCGACGAGGACGTTGAACACATAACCGGGACGAATCTCTAATGTGGGCTGGACGTTCAGGTTCTTGCTGATGGTCTGTTCGGCGACGCGGCCAAACGTCTCGGCAAAGCTGTTTCGTGCGGCATCTGAAGGCGTTTGCCGATATCCGTACGGCGAACTCGCCGGCACCGACATATCGATGCCAGCGCCGATCGCGGCAATCAGGATCGCGGAGCCGAATACCTGGAAATAATGATTGTCGACTTGATCATTGAAGCCACCATAGCCTTCCGAGTCCGTGCCCGCCATGCCTCCGATCTGGAGCGTCGAGCCGTTCGGGAAGATGATGTCAGTCCAGACGACAAGGATGCGGCTTTGCCCGAACGAAATCTTGGAATCGTACCGTCCCAGGAGTTTGGCGCCCTGCGGGATCAGCAACTGATGGCCTGTGGCGCTGTCATAGACGTTCTGGCTGACCTGGGCCGTGATGCGACCGGGAAGATCGGAATTGATGCCGGTGATCAGCGTCGCTGGAATGACGGAGCCACGTTTCAATTCGTAGGCGGATGTCGGCGCGACCACCTTGTTGGGGAGGTAACCGAGCTTCTTGAGGTCTGCGTTGAAGAAATCCTCTTTCGCCGTTTGCCCGTTCGGATCGATGTTCTGCGTGCCGAAGCCTGCGCGAAGCGCTGCCGCATAAAGGTCTGCCGCTCCGCCTGTAGAACCGCGTGGTGTCGTCGTCGATGGCGATGCATTGCTCACGGGTGCGCTTGATGTCTGCAGCTTGCTGACATTGATGGCGAGCGGAGAATCGTAGGCCGCGCCGTTGGCCTGCACGCGGGCCATGCGCTGGCGCTGCTGCTCCCTCAAATATTGTTCATGGGCCTCCCGCTCGAGGCGCGCCCGCCACAGCGCTTCCGGCTCGAGTTGCGAGCCGGCCGGTGCCTCCGTCGGCTGGCGGCCGAAGGGATTCTTTGCCGGCTTTTGGGTTTCAGGCTGCGCCGGCGATGGCTGGAACGTCTGTGCCTCCTGTTGGTCGCCAATGATGCCGTTGGAGACGCCTTTCTTGAGTTGATCGGCATAGGTCGAGGCCGGGTTGGAAGAGGCGCTGTCGATGCCGGCCTCGCGACGGAAATACAGTCCGCGCGACGTCAGGCCGTAAAAAATGACGGCGAAGAACACGATCACCAGCACGATGGCGACGATGATCGGCAGCCGGTTGAGGCGCCGGATCCCTCTGCCCTCCGCGTCCTCCGGAGCACCGCCAAGCTTCAGGGATTGCGCCATGACCGCCCTCTCCTAACCGCGCTGCATGACGGAGAGAGGGCTGGCCGGCGACGCTCCAGCGGCCGTCGCGGCATAGGCGCGGCCGAGTTCGACGTCGCCCGTCGACAAGCGCGCCAGGACCTGACCATTGTAGGCTTCGATCACATAGGCGAGTGGAATGGTCTTCTTGGCACTGGTCTTTTGATCGGTGGCAACCGCATATCCCCAGCTCTTGAGCGATGTTTCCAGAGCCTGGCCGAAGGGCGAACCGTCTCGCTTCAGGATGATCGTGCCTGTGCCAGGACCGACCTGCTCGGCGAATTTCGTCACCATGTCGCCGGCGATTGCAGAAGCCGCGGCGCCGGACAGCTCGGGCGGCGCCGAACTCGAAACCAGGGTGCCGCCGCTGAACGACGCACATCCTGCGAGCGGCAGGTCGAGCAGGGAGATAAGGACGAGCCGACGCATCGAGGAGATCGAGCGCATCATCAGCCTCCCCTCCGGATTGTCACCTTGTCCTGGTTCCAGAAGCCAACGCCGGAGACCAGAATGGCGGTGTCGATCTGATAGTCGACCACCATCATGTCGTCCTTCAACCGGTAGTTGACGATGCGGTTCTGACCGCCCGAAACTACGAAGAGGACCGGCGCATCCTGACCCGATAGCGAGGACGGAAACTGGATGTAGGTCTTCACGCCGTCGCTGTAGACGCGCGTCGGCCGCCAAGACGCGCTGCCGCTCACGCTGTAGGCGAAGCTCAACTGCTCGGCGGGAACGCCGGCGCCCGGAATTGTGTCGGCGCCAATGCGCGCGTTGACGTCCGCGAGCCGCCTGCCGACATCCTCCGGATACTCGAAGCCGACGCGCGCCATGTATTGGGTCGCATTCGACTTGAGCTGGATGTGATAGGTCCGCCGCGAGGTCGTCACCACCATCGAGGTGGCGAGTCCCGGCTCCGACGGTTTGACGATCAGGTGGATGGCTTGCCCGCCGACCGCTCCAGAGGTCGCCGGTTCGACCTTCCAGCGTACGGTGTCGCCAACCAGCACATCGCGCACGACCTCGCCGGCCTCGAGCTCGATGTCGCAGACCTCGAGCGGCGAGCAGACGACGGAGGGCTGGACCTCGCCGTACAGGAAGACGACCTTGCCGTCCGTTCCGCGCGTCACAAGGCCGGTCGATGCGCGCCACTGGCTCGAGATACTCGTGCCCTTTCGTTCCTTGGCGTTCATCGCCTGCGCGTGCGCACTGACATTGGCAAGAAGCAAGCCGAAGGCGGATGCCCCCAAAACAATGCATGGATGAACTCTGGTCATATTTGGGTGCATCGGTGTCCCCGCCCCTTTCATAGTTGCGCCGTCCAGTCGAAATCACGGAGGTAAAGGCCGATCGGATTCAGCCGGATGGTCTGCTCGTCCTGGGGTGGAGTCAGCGTGACAGTGGCGACGCCGCGAAAGCGGTGCTCGCCGGTTTCCTTTCCCTTCCTGTCGCGTTCAAATTCGGTCCAGTCGACCTGATAGGACTGGTTCGACAGGGCGACGATGTTGTTGACCTCGACCGCGACCGTCGTCGTCTTCGCCTTCTCGAAGGGCGAGTTGCTCCGGAACCAGTCATTGATCTTTTGCGTGGCGGGATCGGAGGTCCGCAGCAGCGCATACGTCCGATCGATATATTGCTTCTGGACGACCGCATCTGGTGTCACCGATCGGAAGTTCGACACGAAGCTTCCGAGCGTCGCGCGCACTACGCGCGGATCCGCATATTCGATCTGCTGCGGATAGCCGGCGCTCAAGGCGGTCCCAAGCTTGTCGACCTCGACGATGTATGGGACGAGCTTGACCTGCGTGCTCTGGAACAACGCATAGGCGAAGCCGATCACGGCCATGACCATGGCGACGATGCCGACGGTGCGCCAGGCCGCTGCCGCCTTCACATAGGAGCCGTAGCGCTCGTTCCATTCCTGACGGGCGGCGAGATAGAGATTATCGGACGGATTACGCGTGGGCATTCGGGAAAGCATCTCCATTCATCATCTGTCGGTCGCCCCGTTCAGGTCTTTCCGGTTGATTTCTTCTGGGCGACCCGTTGATCGAGCTTGGCGTTGGCGAGGCCGAGCGTCGACGTGCCGAACGAGCCCGGCGCACCGATGGCCTGGTCGCGTGCGGCGGAGGCGAGCGCGCCGCCCGCTGTGCCGATGCCTTGCGTCATCGCCTTGAGGGCGGCCGCGCCAAACGAGGCGCCGTCGGCGCGTGCGGAACTGAACCCGGCCGCCCCTGCCCGCGCACCTCCCATGGCGAGCGCAGCGCTGCCGGCCGCGAAGCTCGCCGCCTGCCCCGCATGCTTCACCACTTCCATGCCGCTGCCGACGGAGACGCCCTGCACGACGCCTTGCACGATGCTCGGCACGTACATCGAGATGATGAAGACGACGACGGAGATGCCGCCGATCGCCAGCGTCCCGACGAAGGCATCGTTGCCGGTGCCGGTCTGGTTGGCGAGGTTCAGCAAGGCGTCGGAACCAATCTTGGCGATCATCACCAGCGCCATCAGCTTCATGCCGACGGAGAAGGCGTAGACGAGATAGCGGATGGCAAAGTCCTTGGTGAAGGACGAGCCGCCGAGACCGAGCATGATCATGCCGGCGAGCAAGCCGACATACATCTCGACCATCACCGCGACGAAGATCGCCGCGACCAGCGAGAAGGCGATCACCACGATTACCATGGCGAATACCGAGGCGATCGCGAGCGCATTGTCCTGGAAGAGGCCAAACTGCGCGTTCTGCGACATTGCAGAGGCGACCTTGAGACCCGCGTTGAACACATCCGCGGGCGAGGCCGAGCCGCCGCCAGCACCGATCTGATAGAGACTGTCGACGACCGCTTTCGCGAAGGTGAACCCTTGGTCGAGCACGAAGGCGAAGAAGCCGATGAACATGATCCGCCGCACCATCTCGGCGAACCAGGCATCGAGGGTTGCGGTCTGAATGGCGAGCCAGACCGCGGCAATTCCGACCTCGATGCCGGCGAGGATCCAAAACAGCGACTTCGCCGCCTGCATGACGGTCGTCTGCCAGCCCTTGGCGGCCGTCGTCACCGAATTTTCCACCGTCGTGAGAACACTGCCGTCCTGCTGCGCCAAGGCAGGATGCGCAGCAACGACGATGCCGATCGCAACGATCAGAACGAGCCCCGATTTGATCCCACGCACCCCCTGCCCCCTTCCCCTACCAACGCGGTTTCATCTGTTGGCCGCCCGACGTCTTGTAGTCCTGCGTAGGCTTGAAGAAGTCGCTGGCGCGCGACTCGGTCCCTTGTCCCGCCACCGGACCCCGCCGCGCGAAGAATACCCAGGCCCCTGCGGCGCAGGCGCCGATCGCGATGACGACGATGATGATTGTGGACGATCTCACCAACGCGGCTCCATGGTCTGGCCGCCGGAGGTGGCCGGCGCGGTCGCGTTGAAGAATTGCTCCCGGCGCGCCTGCGACAGGTCCTTGCTTGCCTGCGAGGACTGAAACCATGTCCCCATCATCGTGGTCTGCTGTGCGATGAGACCGCGCAGCTTCTGCATCTGGGCGACTTCTTGCGCGGCGATCTCATGGCCGACTTGCAGCGCCTTCATCTGACCATCCGAGCTCTCCGAGGCCATCTTGAGTTGCGCCATCGTCGAGTTCTCGGTCGCGAATTGCTGGGAGGTGAGGCCCGCCGCCTGCAACGTGCTCGAAATCGTGTCGCGGTTCGTCGCCGACCAGTTCTGGTACGTGGAGGTGAAGCTCGCCCCATTCGGGAGATTGGTCTTGAACTGCGAATAGCTCTGGAAGCGCTGCTTGAGGACATCATCGATGTTGCCCATCGAGAAGGCCATTCCCTGGCCCTGGTTGACGATGTTCTGGAGCTGCTTGAGATCGCCCTCCACCTGCCCCCAGACATGCGAGGGCAACTGGGCTGTGTTCTGCAGCATGTTCTCGTAGATCCTCAGCTGGTTCTGGATCTGCTGGGCGAGCTGCGAAATCTGTTGAATCTGGTTGTTGATCTGTTGAGCGGATTGACCAGCGAGCTGGATCAACTGTCCGTTGTTAAGAAGCTGCGTGAACTCGGTCGCACCGCCAACTCCTCCTACAGAGGAGCCAGCGAACGACGGACTGGTTGCTATCGATCCGATCGTCGTGGCGATGATGGCCGCCTTACAAATCGGCGAGAAGCGTCTCGGCATGGCCGATACCCCTTTCCTTGAGCCAGTGAACGGGCCAATTGGCCGCGGTCTTCTTCAGCGCCAGGATGCGCTTCAGGTCTTCCTTGCCGGACGCACCGACGAAGGAGAGCGCGACAGGGCCGAGCGCCATGTTGAAGAGGCGACGGCCCTCCGGCGAAGCGACGTAGTATTCGCGCTTGGGAACCGCCGTCGCGACGATCTCGATCTGCCGTTCGTTAAAGCCGATACGCTCGTAGAACTCGCGCGTGCCGGGCTCGCGCGCCCCGCCGTTCGGCAGGCAAATCTTCGTCGGGCAGCTTTCCTTCAGCACGTCGATGATGCCGGAGCGCTCGGCATCCGAGATCGATTGGGTGGCGAGCAGCACCGCGCAATTGGCCTTGCGCAGGACCTTCAGCCATTCGCGGATCTTGTCGCGGAAGACGGGATGGCCGAGCATCAGCCAGGCCTCGTCGAGGATGATCAGGCTCGGCGCGCCAGACAGCCGTTTCTCGATTCGCCGGAACAGGTAGGTCAGGACCGGGACGAGGTTGCGCTCGCCCATGTTCATCAGCTGCTCGATCTCGAAGGTCTGGAACGACCCGAGTTGCAGGCCGTCCCTCTCGGCATCGAGCAATTGACCCATCGGACCGTCGACGGTGTAGTGATGCAGCGCGTCCTTGATCTCGCGCATCTGCACGCCCGACACAAAATCCGAGAGCGATCGTCCGCGCGCCTCGGCCATCAGGCCGACCTGCCGCGAGATGGCGTTGCGATGATCGGGCGTGATCACGACGCCCTGCACGGCGACCAGCGTCTCGACCCATTCCGCTGCCCAGGCGCGATCGGTGTCCGTCGACAAGTCTGACAACGGACAAAACGCGAGCGCGGCCGCGCCGTCCACCTCATCACCGCCGATCTCGTAGTGGTCGCCGCCGGCAGCCAGCGTCAGCGGCATCATTGAACGGCCCTTGTCGAAGGCGAAGATCTGCGCGCCGGCATAACGCCGAAACTGCGCTGCGATCAGCGCGAGCAATGTCGACTTGCCGGAGCCTGTCGGTCCGAACACCAAGGTGTGGCCGACGTCATCGACGTGAAGGTTCAGCCGGAAGGGTGTGGAGCCGGATGCGACCTGCATCAATGGCGGCGAGCTAGGTGGATAGAACGGGCAAGGCGCGATCGGATTGCCCGACCATACCGAGTTGAGCGGGATCAGGTCAGCGAGGTTGCGCGTGTTGATGAGCGGCTCGCGGATGTTGGCGTACCAATTGCCGGGCAGGCTGCCGAGGAAAGCCTCCGTCGCGTTCAGCGTTTCGATGCGCGCGCCAAAGCCTTCGGCCTGGATCAGACGACGGACGGCTTCCGCCTTCTCCTGCAGGCGCGCGCTGCTCTCGTCGAACAGCACGATGACCGGCGTGTAATAGCCATAGGCGACGAGTTGCGAAGAGGCTTCCGCGATCGCATCCTCGGCCTCGGCCACCATGGCGGCCGCATCCTGATCGATCGATCGGCTTTGCGTCTGGAACAGCTGGTCGATGAAGGGGCGGACCTTCTGCTGCCACTTCTTCCGGGTGCGCTCGAGCTTCTGCCGCGCGTCCTGGTCGTCGAGGAACATGAAGCGCGACGACCACCGGTAGGTCAGCGGCATCAGATCAAGGGAATTGAGGATTCCCGGCCAGCTCTCCGCTGGGAATCCGTCGATCGCGACCACGCCGAGAAAGCGGTTCTCGACCATCAGCGACAGGCCGTGCTGGAGCTCCGCCGTGGCCAGCCAGTCGAGATACATCGGGATATCCGGCAAGCGGATCGGGTGATTCTCACCGGTGATGCAGAAGCGGATGAACTGGAACAGTTCATCGTAGCGCGCCATGCGCGTGCCATCGCGCTCATCGATCTCGCGCGTTTCCATGCGCCGGATGGACAGGACGCTTGCGAGATACTGCTCGACTTCGCGGATCGAAGTGCGGAAGCTTTCGATCGCCGTATCAGCATAGGAGGCCGATCGGCTCTCGGCATCGGAATAGATGTAGCGGGCCAAGCCCGCGCGCCGCCGCTCGGGCGGCCGCCAGGACAGGATGATCGCGTGGCGGCTCTCGAAATGTCCCCTCTCCTGCTCGAACCGGCTGCGGCGTTCGTCATCGATCGCCCGCGTCACCGGATCGGGAAAATGGCAGTCCTCCCGCGCCGGATAATCTGTGGTCGGCACCCGCACCGCCTCGACCTGGATCATCCAGCCGGAACCAAGGCGCGCAAGGATCGTGTTGATCTGGCGCGAGACCTCATTGCGTTCGGCATCCGTCGAACTCTCCGAGTCAGGCCCGGCAAAATACCAGCCCGCCATCAGCGAGCCGTCTTTCAACAGCACGATCCCGTTCGCAACGAGCCCGGCATAAGGCACGAGATCGGCGAAGGATGGGCCAGAGTGACGGAAGGAGCGTAGCGCGACCATGAGCGGACCTCAGTAACGGCGCCAGGGCGTCGAGGTCGCCCGGTAGTGAGGCCGGTAGGAGATGTGACGGGCATAGACCCGCCGCATCATCGGGTCGGCCTTCGCCATCATCCGTAGCGCCGCCACGACAACGATCCAGATCGCCACGCCCAGGATTGCGGCGTACCAGGTGAGCACGACGAAGATCAGGATGACGGCGGCAAGGCCTGTCAACAGCACGAGTTCGCGGTCAGCGCCGAACAGCAGGTTCGGCCGCGACAGCGCGCGATGGATGCGACTACGTCTGAGATTGGCACCGACCTCAGCCATGATTGGGGTTCCCTGCCCTATCTGTGCTCGGCGCCGTACGTGCGACATCGCCGATCGAGGCGCCGCTTGCCCCGAACAAGGCGACGATCTGTGTGGCGCCAAGAAGGATGCCGGCGACGAGCACCACGTACATGAGGCGCCGTGCGAAATCGTTGAGCTCGCCGCCGAAAATCAACATGCCGCCGGCAACGGCTACGGCGGCAAGCGCGATGAATCCGGCCACCGGGCCGGTGATCGATTGTTGAATCTGCTGGAGCGGACTCTCCCAAGGAAGATTGCCGCCGCCGCTGGTGGAGGCAAAGCAGGCGTCCGACATCACGAGTGCGAGCAGCAGGCTGCCGGCGCCTACAATCACTATGTGTTTACGCGACATCGGGCTCCTCCTTTGGGACGTAGGATTGAGTTTGGTATTGGCCCGCCGAGAAGCTCTCGACATGCAGCACGTCGCGGACTTGTCGGCCGCGATCCGTTCGCTCGATCGAGACGATCAGATCGACCGCCTCCCCGATGACCTCGCGCATGGGCTGTTGACTGACCTCGGCCGTGAGCTGCTCGAGACGGCGCAACGCGGACAGAGCGCTGTTGGCGTGGATCGTGGTGATGCCGCCCGGGTGGCCGGTGTTCCACGCCTTGAGCAGCGTGAGCGCCGCGCCGTCGCGCACCTCTCCGACGATGATGCGATCGGGTCGTAGGCGCATCGTGCTCTTGAGCAAGCGCGCCATATCGACTGTGTCGCTCGTGTGAAGCGATACGGCGTTTTCAGCGGCGCACTGGATCTCGGCCGTGTCTTCGAGAATGACCAGGCGGTGCTCAGGTGCGTGCGCGACGATCGCCGCGATCACCGCATTGGCGAGTGTGGTCTTGCCCGAGCCGGTGCCCCCAGACACGACGATGTTCAGGCGCGAGGCGATGGCGTTGCGGATGACCGCGAGCTGGTCGGCCGTCATTATGCCCTGCGTCACGTAATCCTCGAGGTCGAAGAGACGCGAAGCGCGCTTTCGGATCGTGAAGGTGGGGGCGCCGACGACGGGCGGCAGCAATCCTTCGAAGCGATGGCCGCCGATCGGCAGTTCCCCTGAAATGATCGGGCGCTCGTCGTCAGCTTCCGATTGCAGCGCGTGTGCGACGCTGCCGATAATGATTTCGGCGGTCGCGGCCGGCATGCTGCCGGCCGCGGTCATCCCGTGGGCGAGTCGTTCGATGAACAGCTGCCCATCCGGATTAAGCATCACCTCGACGACCGCCGGATCCTCGAGCGCGGCGCAGATCTGGTCGCCGAGGGCGTCCTGGAGTTTGCGGACAAGCCGCGGGTGCGAACGAAGTTCGGTCATGGCAATCGCCCGCCATCGCTCACGCAGCGGCGCGCTGAGGGCGCCGCAGGTCGGACCGATAGCCAGGCGGGCAGACCCGTTCGAGGCTTACCTGGTCGGCCGGCAGGATCCCAGCGACGCTCATGGTCTCGCCGATGAGCTCCACGCCGCCAAGGCGCGTCATCGGCCAGCCCGCCCGTTGCAGGATGCGTTCGAGCCGCACATCCGTTGCCGTGGCGATCTCGTCGAAGCCGTTCGACATCGACCACTCGATGATCCCCGCGAACATCGTCAGCGTCGCCTCGTGCAGGAATCGGCCTCCCCTGCCCTCGCCTCGCGTGTCGACGCAAAAGCGCGAACTCTCAACGGCGGTAGATTTGCCCCGTAGCTGGCCGCCCGGGAGCAGTTGCGGGAAGGTCTGCGACAACATGGTGGGGCCCGTGGTCGGAAGCAGACGGGCACAGCCGGCGACGTCGCCGCGGTCCGTTAGGGCCAGGATGTAGGTCGGGTTGAGCTTGTCGTATTCGTCGCGCTCGCGGCCGTACTCGATCTTTACGCGCCAACCGAGCCGATCGGCAAACACCCGGGCGCGCAACTGATGCATCTCATCGAGCAGAGACCCCAATCCGCCGTGTTCGTTGGCATCAATCGCAATTGCCTGCATTCGCCGAATCCTCCGTCGCGTTCTGGTGAACGGAGGCAAGTCAGCATCGAGCGCGGGTTCATGTCCCCTGTAGAATTAACGGGGGCTGATGTTGGCTATCGCCGAAACTGGCGACGCCCCCCTGCCTTTGCGCGGCACCCTTGCCGTCGCAGAATCCGACTGATGCAGAGGCGCCTGCTAACTCAGATGCTTAACGCTCCCGCGGCGAGCGCTCAGGGAAACCAGTTCCAGGTTCTCGAAGCCGCCTGTCGTGAGGGCAGCCTCAGCGATCTTCCGCCCGCATTTTCTCGATGCAGTCTTCGGTGTCGGAACCGCCGGCCGCTCGCGCGACATTCACCACACCGCACGGCTATTCTCCAATAAGGATGATCTCACTCCTGAGGGACGCCGGCGAGCCCTCTACGGATTTTCGCGCGGCACTGAAAAATCGAAGGTTGCTTCCTCGCCCTGTCGCCTCGCGCCGTCCGAGCTCCGGACCAAGGCGCCGACGCTCGCGCCATTCCGGTCGAGACCGGGCTATCACGGCGGCTACGCTTTGGGGTAGTTGGCTCGCAGGTAGTCATTTGCCGCGTCCGCCGTGGGGAACGCTGCCAACTGCTGCGGCGCTTCGTCTGGCCGCTGTGCCTGCCGTATCACCACGACCTGATCTACATCAAATTGGACGCAGGGGCGCTCACGGAACCTCAGCCATTCGGCTTGTTTCGCTTCGGCCAAAGCGCAGGCCGCATCGTAATCGTCCGCGACGCCGAGATGGGTCGAACGGTCCCACGCCCCGCCATTCAGGCACCGCACCTCGATGCGGCCGTCCGACAAAGTGAGACCGTAAGGACGATCCCACCATGCATCGAGCTCCGCCTTGCTTCGTGCCTCATTCGGCGTCGCGTTGAAGGCCTTCCGCAGCTTGGGGTCGAGCGGAATCCGGTTTGGCATTGCGTTCCCTCCGATCGTGACAACAATGCCACAGGGCGGGGCAAGTTTGGATAGCTGAATTTTGGCCATCGCGTTGATCTTCGCGGCCTTGCAGAAAGCTCCGCTCTATCTCCCGATGTCAGGGATCTGGTGCCGACCGGTCCGGACCAGCTATCATAAACACCACCTGGCCACGCCGCACTGAGCCGACCGCCCTATAGAATCCCCCACGCCCGATACGTCCCGCGCCCGGTCGCCTCGCGCAGGCCGAGTTCCGCAACGAGGTTCTGAGCGGCGCGGGGTGTGACGCCGAGTTCCTGTGCGATCATAGCTGTCGAAACGATCGGTCGCGTCAGCACGTAATCAAGAAGCGCCGGCAACCGGGAGGTGGACCGGCGACCGGCGAGCTTGCGGACGAGCAGGGTGCGAGCCGTCAGCCAGCGGTCGTGGTCTTTCAGCCCTGCCCTGGCCGCGGCCGCGATCGCCTCGAGCTGGACGGCGAGTCGGCCTGCCGCATCGCGCGGTCGCCGCCGCTCGCGCGGGATGGCTTTGAGGCCGTTGTGCAGACAGGGCAGATGGCATTGCGCCTTGCCACGGTCCCGCAACAGCGCTGCGGCCAGCAGCTGGCCGAGCCAGGGCATATGCTGCAGCGGTTGAATTGCGCCCCAGGCGTCCAGCGCGATGGCCGCCGCCAAGGTCGGCGGCCGGGAGCGGCAGGCCTCGACGATCGCGCGCCACTCGTTGAAACGGGCGCCCTCGTCCCAGTCCAGATCGTAGACGAGCGGATCGCTGTCCAGGCGGGTGAGGTGCGGATTGCGCGTTTCGCGCGCGAGAGTCCGGTCGGCGTTCGTGATCGCGGCATCAACCGCGGCAAAGGTGGCCGCGAGCCTCTCATCGGCCTCGCTGGCACCGACGAACGAGATAACCTCAATGTCTGCTGATTCATCCTGACCAGAGCCGGGCTCACGGCCCTCTATGTCGATCGCTTCTTCCCGGTCGCCGTTTCCTCCTCGTCCGCAGAGACTGGCAACACCGGCCGTCGACAGTGCCCAGTCGGGCTTGGCCGCGGCGATACGCCGGCGCGTTTGCAGCACGGCGCGCGCGCGGGTGAGCTCATGGGTTGGTGCGCGCACGTCCATATGCGCGTCGTGGAGAACGAGATCCTCGAGATGGACGAGCTCGCCTTCCAGCCACAAACTCGCACAAGCGTCTGTGAAGTGAGTCCGTGCGATCCAGCCGTCGCGGATCGGACTTTTGGCGAGCCGCTCGTCTAGCCGCGCGAGCGCATCCTCAGCAGTGGTGAGCGGGCTGGCGAGCTGGTCCCAGGGCAGCGGATCGGGAATCAGATAGAGGGGCTGCAAGATCTTGATAGCCTTAACAAGATTCGCCGAGTCGGAAGCTAACACGCATTTAGATTCTGCCACAGCGACGCAGGTTTCTGCATAGATCACTCACACCGATGGTTACTCCTTGTCGATATGATCGATGCCACTCGTCGTCCGTCCGGACATCGACCCGCATATAAGCGATTCCGGCCCGGCCCGAAGCTCATTGGGTCACGCTCGCTGGGCACGGAGGTTGGTCAGAGGACGCGGTCGCGAATCGTGGTGAGTCGCACTTTGAGTGTCGAACCTCTTCTGTCATCCATCCAAACCACGGGGCAAACGAGCATGCCTGTCTGTAAGATTAACGGGAGACAAAACGCCTTCGTACCGGCTTGGGTATGCAAGATAAGCCCACAATAACATTGAACGAATCCCGACGAAGCAGCGGTTTGAGCGACGCGATGCGAAGCCTCCGTTAAGTATCTGTTAACCTTAAGGGACTGGACGAAAGCCGAGAATCGTGACCTAGTTTTAGCGGGCAAAGGGCGATAAATCGCCTACTGGCCGACAACGAAGGAATGAATCGGCAATGGCAGCACAGGCCCAGATCAGCACCCAAATTGAAGATCCCGCAGACAGGATTATTCGGCACGCGGGAATGCTTTCTGAACACCTGCAGGCCAGGCGCCAGCAGATGTATCCCCCGGACGCTCAGAAAAGCCTACGGCATTTTATGACCCACGAGGTCTCGAAGCTGACCTCGATTCCGGAATCAACGCTCAAGTTGATGTCGAACGAAGGGAAAGGCCCCCTCCCTGCTCGGCTGGAGAACAACCATCGCGCCTACACGCTCGCGCAGATCAATGAACTACGTGAACTGTTTGCCTCTCAGCGTCCTGCGGACGCTTTGAGGTTCTTGCCTCACCGCGGGGTCGGCGAACATCTGCAGGTTCTGGCGGTTGCGAATTTCAAAGGCGGCAGTGCCAAGACAACAACGAGCGCGCACCTTGCGCACTACCTGGCCCTGCAAGGCTACCGCGTCCTTGCCATCGATCTCGATCCCCAAGCGTCATTGTCGGCCATGTTCGGTGCGCAGCCGGAGATCGACGTCCGGCAGAACGAAACCATCTATGCGGCCCTGCGGTATGACGACGAGCGTCGACCCATAGCTGACATCATCCGGCCGACCTATTTCACAGGGATCGACCTCATCCCCGGAAATATCGAGGTCATGGAGTACGAGCACGAGACGCCGCGGTATTTGTCGAAGCAACAGGCGGACTCCGAGAGTATCTTTTTCGAACGATTGCGCCTCGCATTGGCGGAGGTCGAAGACGTCTACGATGTCATCATCCTCGACACCCCGCCCTCGCTCGGTTTCCTGACGTTGGGGGCCATCTACGCGGCCACAGGGCTCCTCGTGACGGTCCACCCAGCAATGCTCGATGTCATGTCGATGAGCCAGTTCCTGCTGATGATGGGAGACCTCATATCGGTGATCCGCGAAGCTGGCGCGACGATGAAGCAGGATTTCCTTCGCTACGTCGTGACCCGACACGATCCCTTCGACCAATCTCAAGTCCGGGTCGTGACCATGCTTCGGCACCTGTTCGCCGAAGACGTGCTGACAGCAACCGCGATCGCCAGCTCGGCCATCGAGACCGCTGGTTTGGCGAAGCGTACTCTCTATGAACTGGAACCGGGCAACATCTCGGCCGCGACCACCAAGCGCGCACGGGAGTCCATTGATGCGGTCAATGATCAGATCCTTGCACTGATCACTCAGGCTTGGGGGCGCGCATGAACAATAAGCGTACTTCAGGTCGATCGATCCTCGCCAACTTCGGCTCCTTCTCCAAGCCCGAGACGGCGCCGAGCAGCCCTTCTCCCTCCCCTCGCGCAGATACGCCGATCCAGCCTCCGGCCCGTGTTGGAGCCGGGGTGATTGGAGCAACACAGCGTTCTTTGGCCGAGTTGCGAGGAGACCGTGACCGGCTCCAGGCGCTGGTCGACGCCGGCGGCGGCTCGGAGCTTGACCCCTCCTTGATCGACCCCTCGCCTTTCCCGGACCGGTTGCCCGACGACAGCCAAGTCGATTTCGAGGCGCTCAAGAAACTCATCGCCGAAGAAGGCCAGAAGGTGCCGATCCAGGTCCGCCGGCATCCGACTGCCGATGGCCGGTACCAAGTCGTCTATGGCCATCGGCGCTGGCGGGCGGCTTTGGATCTTGGAATCAAAGTCAAGGCCACGGTTGTCGCGCTGTCGGACAGCGAACTTGTCGTCGCTCAGGGAATCGAGAACGCGGCGCGTCAGGATCTGAGCTGGATCGAGCGCGCCCTTTTCACGTGGCGAATGGATCAGGCCGGGATCAAGCCACGCGACATCCGAGCCGCTCTTTCGATCGACGATCCGGAACTCGCTCGCCTCAGGGCGGTCTGCCGAGCCGTCCCGATCGAGGTGATCGAGGCGATAGGCCGGGCGCCGAAAGCGGGCCGCCCCCGCTGGGTTGCGTTCGCGGCTGCAATTGGCGAAGACCCAGCGGCGTTGGGTCGGGTACGCAAAACCTTGTCAGCTGACAAGGTTTCGGGGCTGACCTCGGACGATCGATTCAAGCTTGTCCTTGCCGCTCTAAAACAGCCAGCAGCGCGCTCGCGAAGCGAGCTCGAGCTTCGGAGCCTTGGGGGTGAGGTGCTGGGGAAGGCGACCTTCGCAAAAGGAGACATCAAGCTCATGGTCGTCGAGGAGCATGCATCTGGATTTGGCACTTTCCTGGAGGAAGAGCTGCCGGGACTGGTGGAGAGATTTTTTGCCCGAGAGGGCACTGAGTGATTTTCGGCACTCGGCCCTACCTTGTCAGCTGACAAGGTTTGGTTGGGTGGCGGGAAGGGCGGAGGCCTCGGCCGAAGCCGGACGATGGCGCAACAACCACAGAGGTAGCATGCGGTAAAAAGAAAGGCCCCCGAAACAGTGTCCCGGAAGCCCCTCTCGTGTGTTTGGCGACAACGAGAATCTCACTTCCGCGAATCACAGTCAAGAGCCTCTTCGAGGCGTTGGGCACCGTTTTTGGTGAGCACTTTCGCTTTGCCTAAAAGCTGAAAGACACAACCATGACGCAATCCATATCAACGACGCCCTTTGGGCGGCGGCCGATGACGCTTGGAATGATTTCAAGCCAGCTGGCCGCGAAGGCAAAGCCGGAGACGGCCATTGTTCACAAATGGCATGTCTTTCAGCACATCAAGGAGGCGCGTCAGGTTCTCGGCGCGACCGACCGCGCGCTGACGATTCTGCACGCGCTGTTGTCATTCCATCCCGAGACCGCGCTCGAGGCCGACAGCGAGTTGATCGTCTGGCCCTCCAACGAGCAGTTGATGGCACGGGCCAACGGGATGCCGCCGACGACGCTACGCCGGCATCTCGCCGTCCTGGTCGGCTGCGGTCTGATCATTCGAAGGGACAGCCCGAACGGCAAGCGCTTTGCGCGCAAAGGGCATGGCGGAGAAATCGAGCAGGCCTATGGATTTGACCTGGCGCCGATCGTGACCCGCGCCGAGGAGTACAAGACGCTCGCGGAAACCGTCCAGGCTGAGAAGAAGGCGTTCCGCGTAGCTAAAGAGCGCCTGACGATCCTGCGCCGGGACATCGTGAAGATGATCGAAGCCGGCGTTCAGGAGGGCGTGCCGGGAAACTGGAAGCGGTTTCTGCAGGCTTACCAAGGGATCGCCGGGCGGATTCCTCGGACTGCACCACGGCAGCTCCTGGAGAGCATCGGTGGCGAGATGGAAACACTCTGGCGCGAGATCCGCGACCTGTTGGAAACTTTCGCAAAAACACAGAATCCGGACGCCAATGAGTCCCATTCTGGTTGCCACATACAGAATTCAAACCCAGATCTTCCATCTGAATCTGAAAGTAGCCTAGCAAACGAAGATGAAGCGGGCGGCAGCACTGCCGTTAACCATAACCTCCGGAGCCTGCCGAAGCGTGAGCTCCCCTTAGGGATCGTGCTGGATGCCTGCCCGAACATGCGCTGGCTGATCAAAGGCGGCGAGATCCGGCACTGGAGGGATTTGCTGGCCGCCGCCGAGCTTGCCCGGCCGATGCTGGGGATCAGCCCGAGCGCCTGGCACGACGCGCGGGAGGTGCTCGGCGACCAGCAAGCCGCGATTACACTGGCCGCGATCCATCAGAAAGCGGATCAGATCAGCAGCGCCGGCGGCTATCTGCGCAGCCTGACCGACCGCGCCAAGGCTGGGAAATTCTCGGTCTGGCCGATGATCATGGCCTTGTTGCGCGCCAAACTCGACGGATCGAAGCCAACCCCTCCGCCGACGGGTAGCGGTCCCGCCAGCTTCGAGCCCGGGAGCCCCACGCAAGCCGGCGCCTTCCAAGCCAGCGCCGAATTGCGCGCCTCGCTGGCCAGGCGGCCGAAATGACTAGATAGCGCCAGGAATGACTCCGTCGCCGGAGACGACTCGGCTACGGTTTTCGGGCAGAGATCGGGGAGGGCGATTTGACTGGAGACACGACATCCGTCGGCGACGCAATCGCGGCCGCGCTCGAACGGGCCGAGGAGCTGCGCGGCCTCAGTGATCGCCCGGCTCGGGTGCGGATCATGACGATCTTTGGCGATGATCGCTCCGGTCTCACGATCAATGCCCGCATCGCGGCACGGACCCCGGCCGAGCATCGCGCGCAGGAGGGCCTCGGGACACGATGTATCCCATGGCACGAGCTCGATGCGCGCGCCGGCGAGATCGTTGACTTGGTGGACGAGGTGGTCGGCGAAGTGACGCTAGCCGTCCGAAACGCCCCGCTTGTGCCGCGGCCGAGCCGCACGGCAGACGAGCTTGAGCTTGCTGCGTTCGACGATCTGATCGACGAGCTCAGGCAAGCGATCACACAGTCGGCTGTTTCCGTCCTGGAGAAGCATCCGGCAAAGCAGGTCTCGCGGGAGCTGGGCAGCGAAGCGGCGATGTTAGCCGCACTGAAATTCGCGGCGCTCGCGGCTTACACAGGCCATGTCGGACTGAACGACGCCCAGGACGAGCTCGGAATGGCGATGGGTGAGGTGATGAGAAATATGCGTGCGTCGCCCGAGTTGCCGCGTCGACCGAGCCTGAATTCGTAGGTGCAAGCTAAGCTGGCTAGCCACCAGCTGCCAGCTTGATGGCAAGCCCTTCCTGCCTAGATACTTCAAGAAGGAGTCGTACATGGCCGAACCGCAACTCTCAGTCCGCAGTGCCAAGGCACGAGATCTTGCCCATCGCCTTGCGCGTCGGGAAAACCGTTCGATCGCGGATGTCGTCGAGCGTGCGCTCGAAGCTTACGAGGAACGTGCGGCCGGGCGCGAACCACCGGCGGCGTTCTACGCCCGTCTTAAGTCCAGCGCCGATGTGGATATCGACCTTGAAGCGATCATCCGCGAGGGCCGACGACCCTGTACTGGACCCGAACTTTGATCTTCCTCGACACCAATGTGATCTCTGAGACTTTGAGGAAGTCGCCCGACGACGCCGTTATCGCTTGGCTCGTCCGGCACGATGCAGAGCTTGCACTTCCCACGGTCACAATCGCCGAGATCGCGTTCGGAATCCAAAAAATCAGGCCCGATCAACGCGCAGAGCGACCTGGAACGTGGCTTGTTGGATTGGCGCCAACGCTTCGCTGATCGGATCTTCGGCCTGACGGAAGAGGCCGCGTTGGCGTATGGCGACATTATGGGGGAGGCCACGCGCCGCGGACAACCCATGCGGCGCCCGACGGAATGATTGCAGCCATCGCCGGCGTCAAGGGCGGTCGATTGGCCACGCGGAATCTCCCTGATTTTGGCTCGACAGGGCTCGAATTGATTTTGCCGTGGGATTTCTAAGGCGAGGGCAGGGACGGGGCGTCAGAGGCCCGCGGCCCTGGTGAGATTGACCCGGAACCGGTCGCGCCGCCGTTGGTAGCCGCGGGTTCGCTCCGCGCTGGCGTGGCCAAGCTGCTTCTGCACATAGCGCTCGTCGACCTCGGCCGAGGTGGCGAGGCCAGCGCGCAGCGAATGTCCGGCGAATTTCTCCTCCCGTTCGCCTTCGGGCAGGTCGGCGCGCACACCAGCGGCGAGCGCCGCGCGTTTGACCAGCCGGGCGACCTGCTGATCGGCCAGCCGGTCCGGACCAACATCCTTGCCCTGGCCGGTGACCCGGCGAAACAGTGGCCCGTGGCCGATTCGGGCCAGTTTCAGCCAGGTCTGCAGGGCGACGACGGGGCAGGTCGCGTCCGACGAGCCGCGTCCGATCTCGACTTCGCGCCAGCCGGTTTTCCCCCGCAGGGTGACGAGCATGCCCTTTTTGAAGATTTCGACCCAGCCACGGCCGTCCTCGGTCTGGTCGCGGCCGCAATCTAAGCCTACGATTTCCGAGCGCCGCAGGCCGCCGGCGAAGCCGACCAGCAGCATGGCGCGATCCCTTAAGCCCCGCAGCGTGCCGCGATTGAGGGTCTCGAGCATGGCGATGACGTCTTCCGGCAAGACCGCTTCCTTCTGCCGGGGCGGGGCGCCATGGGTGTTGCGGATGCCGGCGAGCACGGTCGCGATGTGCCGGTCCGTGCGGTCCAGCGGCGTCCCGCGCTGCGCATAATTCCAGCTCAGCGCCGAGAGCCGGCGCTCGATCGTGGCGACCGAATTCGCCTGGCGATCGGCCGTCGCGGCGCCCGAAGCGCAGGCGGTGATGTAAAGCCCGACCGTCTGCGGGGAGGGCAGAAGCACCTCCAGGCCCTGGCGCCGGCACCAGGTGGAAAAATGCTTCCAGTCGGAGGTGTAGGCCCGACGCGTGTTGGCCGAGCTTGCGGCGTCGACATAATCGCGGGCGCGATCGGCGAGCCGTTCCAGATGCGCTGGCAGGGCAGGGGAGGGGGCCTCGACGATGTCCCGAACGGGGGCGACGATGTCGGGAAGATCCTCGTTTTCGGTGTCGGTCATAGTCATGCTTCCTCTCCGTACATATTGTGTGTGTACGGTATTGATTTGTCCTGCTGCCTCATGTACATATTCTGGCTGCACAAGGAATGGATTTGAGCCATGGCGCGCGTTGCCGTCGATGACACCAACCGCATGAATCTGCGGATCAAGCCAGAGGTGAAAGCCCGGCTGATGCGCGCGGCTGCGCTACGCCATACCGATCTGACCAGTTTTGTGACGCAGTCGGCGCTCCGCGAAGCGGACGCCGTCATTGCCGACGCCGATGTGGTCAAGGTGTCGGAACGCGATTTTGCGCGCATCCTCGACCTCCTGGACAATCCGCCCAAGGCGAACGCCAAGCTGCGCGCGGCCGCATCCAGTCTGCCCAAAGACCTGTGACGTTTCCCGCCTGGCACGAGGAGCCGATCGCCAAGAGCCATGATCGGAAAGCCTTCGACTGCGGCGATGACGCGCTGAACACCTTCCTGCTGCGCTATGCCCGACAGGGGCATGAGCAGAACGCGGTCAAGACGTATTGCGCGATCGCCAATGATACGCCGAACAAGGTCCTCGGCTTCTACAGCCTTGCGCCGGCGTCGGTCGCGCATGACGCCGTGCCGCCCGCCATGACCAAGGGCCTGGCGCGCCATAAGGTGCCCGGATTTCTGCTGGCGAGGCTCGCGGTCGACAAGACGGTCGCGGGCGGGGGGCTGGGCGGCCAGCTCCTGCTGGCGGCCGCTTTGCGCTGCCTGCGGGTGACGGACGAGATCGGCGGCGTCCTGATGGTCATTGAGGCCAAGAACGAGCGGGCGGCACAATGGTACCGCGGCTTTGGCGCAGAGCCGCTGGCGGATCAGCCGCTTACACTCGTTGCGCCGCTTACGACCTTCGCCGATGCGTTGCGGGCGGCCGGACGTCTCTAGACGGGGGCCGTCTGCCGACGCCCACGAAACGCTGCCTGTAGTTTCGGAGGCCAAGCCAAGAGGCGGCCAGGAGCCCGATTGCGGGTGATTTTCGATCGTCTGAGCGCTGAAAACGGGCATCCTCTAATAATGGCAAAAACGAACGATAAGGCAACATTATCATTCGTTTTAAATTGTCGACAACCGCGGCGGTTTTGGGCGGATAGCTGGTTGTAAGCGCCGCGCCGGGTTAGATTCAGCCATGCCCTCGCGTGCGCGAATCATCCCTGAGCCCCCGCCGACCTTCCCGCCCTTTCCGGGATGGGCCCGGCAGATCGGACCAGCCGAAGTGGTTGATGATGCGATGTTTTTTGCCGGCGCCGCGCTTGCTGGGATCCATCCGATCGCGCGCAGCGAGCACCCGCTCGGCCTGCTCTGGCGGCATCGCCTATCGCTGGCCAACGCCGCTGTCCTCGCCCGCCATGGCGGGCGCACCGAAGACGAGGCGGCGTTGCGCGACGCCTGGTATCTGCGCCGCGAGATCGATGAGCTCGGTCCGGGCGGGCGCCTCCTCAAGGCCTGGCGGTATCTCGGCGAGCGCGCTGCCATGGCGCCTGATGATTGGATGATTTCCTGCTCAATCATGTTCGAGCTGGGCTTCAACGACGCGCTCGAGGACGTCGTCACCGCCGCGGCGAAGCTGGCGGCAGGTAACGGGAACGCCGTCGCGGCGGCGGCGGAAATTGCTGCAGCGAGCATGCGCTTCATCCCGCACAGCGAGCCGCTGGCGCTGTGGCTGGCCGACGTCGTCCTCGCCCATCGCCTGAAATGGCCGATGGCGGTGCCGCTGATCGCCGGCCAGGTCAGCCGGGCCGATCTGCGCGCTGCGGGCAGACCGGGCGGCATCGACGACGCCTGGCTGGCGGCCTGCGCCGAGGCCTATGCACGCGCTGCCGCAGCCGCATCGGAGCTCTATGCCGACCTCGTGCGACGCGCCAACCGGCTGCTGGCCGCAGCGCCGAAGCTGCGCGGTCGCGACGCCGACAGGATGGTGGGGATCCTCATGATGGAAGATGCCCAGCCCGCTGGCGCCGGCAAGACGTCGAGCGATCGCAGCACGCGACGGCTATTCGAGCGACTGGTGTCGCTCGGCGCGGTGCGCGAGCTCACCGGCCGTCCGACCTTCCGACTCTACGGGCTCTGACATGGGACGGCGCGC
Organism: Bradyrhizobium sp. USDA 4538; assembly: GCF_024171045.1. Lineage (NCBI taxonomy): Bacteria > Pseudomonadati > Pseudomonadota > Alphaproteobacteria > Hyphomicrobiales > Nitrobacteraceae > Bradyrhizobium > Bradyrhizobium sp. USDA 4538. Next base: position 352,764 of record NZ_JALJZE010000002.1, on the reverse strand, counting down.
GCGATCGAAAGCGGATCTCGACACCGAATTGGCCGACCTGCCGCCGGAGCTGCGCTGGCGCGAATGGATGGGCCGGGTCGAGGCCGTGATCTTCGCCTCGCCCGAGCCCGTGACGCGCGAGGTCCTGACGCGCGTCGTCGGCCGCGACTGCAACCTCGATCTCATCATCGGCGATATCCGCGAGGAGCTCCGCGGCCGGCCCTACGAGCTCGTCTCCGTCGCGGGCGGCTGGCAGCACCGCACCCGGAAAAACTTCGCCGAGGCGATCCGCTCGGCGAGCGGCACTGCCGGCGGCGACAAGGCGTTGTCACAGACCGAAGCGCTGATACTCGCCTGCATCGCCTATTACCAGCCGATCAATCGCAGCGAATTGTCATCCTTCTTCGGCAAGGAGGTCAGCCGCGATACTATCGCCCGTCTGCGCGGATTAGGGTTTATCGCGAGTGGCCCGCGCAGCCCGCAACTTGGCGCGCCCTACACCTACGTGACGACCAAGGGCTTCCTGTCGCACTTCGGCCTGGAGACGCTGCGCGATCTTCCGGATATGGAAGCGCTGGAGGACGCCGGCCTGCTCAGTAAAGATAAGATGTTGGCAGGTGAGTTTCCGGATTCCTTGCCGGCACAGGACGAAGACCAGGACGATGATGAAAAAGCTGCAGATTGGACAGAGACAGGCTAGCCGCATTTGCCAAATGTCGGCCACCGATCGGCTTGCTTTCATCGCAGAGGGGCTTCCGATTATTCACGCCAGCGCGAAGGGATTTTGGTCCGCGTCTGCTGAACTGCGAGAAAAGCCGCGAGAAGCCGAGGTACTTGCGGGATTCGCTAAAGAGGAGGCGGCGAAGATTCTCATCCTGCTCGATATCATCCGCTGCCCTGAGAAGCGGATCGCAGGCAAGGTGAACAAATTGGTTGGCAGGTTTTATGGACACCTCGAACGGCTGATTTACGCCCAGCTGTCCGACTGGTGGTCCATTGATGTCGCGGACCTCCGTAAAGCCGTCGAGCCGCTGCGCAAGGCCCATGATCTCGAAGGGACGATGGGCGAGTTCATCATGCCGAACTCCGCCATCTATCAGCGAGAGAGCAAGCTCTACGCGGACGTCGAGGCCTACGAGGATGGCACGCCGGTCTGGAATGCACCCGTCGTCCACCCAAGCGCCTTCCGGTCGCGCATGCCGTCCGTTGTGCGGGTTGTCGACGCGATGGCCGCCTGCGGAATGTTCACGGTAGCGGGGCTGCAAGCCACATCAGAGGTTTGGGGGCAGTTTGAGTTTCAGGAAAAGGAGAGTCTGCAAGACGCCGAACGCCTAACCGAGCAACTTGTGGCTCGACTGATTGCCGAAGGTTTGCCGGGCGAATCCGCGAACCAGGATCATGTCAATGTACTGTACCGGCATTGGCCGTTGCCGATGTACAATGTCGACCTCCATCCGATCCCGGTATCTCTCGAAGAGCTGAAGGCCGAGCAGGACCGCCTCTATTGGGCAGAGGTCGGCGACCCTCGATGACGCTGACGATTTGGGCGGTCAATCCGATATCAGCATGAATTTGCGCGCGGGCAGGCTCATTCGCATGGGACGCCTTCGTTGGTGTGCCCATCTTCGTCGGCGGCGACCACTACCTAATGCTCTGAATTTACTTCCGCTTCCGGCGGCATAACGGACATCGCCGGACTTGCTGCTGGTCCGGCTCTGTCGCGAATGACCCCCAAACGGACTCAACGCGCTGACAACCATCATCGCTTGGACGCCCACCCCACGCGGGTTTGATCAGTGGGCAGGTCGGTCGGCGCGCTTTCAGTACTTCATTGAAATCGTCAGGCGTTCCTCCGCAACTTCCGATATTGTGATGTCGCAATGAGCGGTTAGCTTGGTGCTGGACGGTGAGGAACGATAAACAGTCCGCGGAGAGAAATGATGCGTGCCGGACGTCTGCTTGTAGGCCTGCTTATCGTCGCGCTTGTCGCTGTCGCTGCCAGCTGGGGGACCTACAGGCACGACTACGTCATTCACGAGCGAGCGGCGGCGGACTGGGTAGCTCTGACGCTTACCGATCAAACGCTCGCCCAGACGCATCAGCCGCAAGATGCCGACGCAGCGGTATTTTTCTCAAATGCAGTCATCGACAAGGCGCTCATGCAACTCGCCGGCACGACGATCAGTCCAATCAAATCCACACTCGGCGATCTGGTGGTTACGGTGGAAAATGCGCGAGTCCAGCCCGGCCTTGGGCTCACGGGAGCTATCGTCGACATAAATGTCGCAAGCCCACGGCGCGGTCGCGCGGTGAATCTGAAACTGGAAGGTAATATTTCGTTTCGCGGCATTGTACCCCAAGCCGACGACAGGCCGACTGCGACGGCTGAATTCGCAGTTGGCGTCACGAAGGCGGAGCCGCAGTTCGATTGGGGTTTCCTCGATATTCGCGGCCGGAATTTTCTATCGGAGGCGATCTCTTCCGGCCTGATGATCGCTCTCGACAATCATCTTACCGTCGCGGTCCCGTTCGAAGACCGCATCAGCTTCAACACAGGGTTCAAAAGCGATACAACCATCAAGGCCCCCGACGGTACCGTTGTGCTGAGTGTGAGCTTGCCCGGCGAGGTCCTGGAGCAGCGCTTCTCGTTTTCTGCGCCCGTGTTTCTACACTCGGGTGTATGGCTTCTGGCCGCGACCTCAGCCCCCGGTCAGGCTCCCGTGAGCCCGCCTGCCGTTCCTGATCTACAGCCTGCAGAACTTGAAACACGGATCGCTACGTTGCGGGAGCACATCTCAGGCGCAACCAAAGACTGGGAGCAAAAAAGCGACTTCGCCTTTTTCCTTAGCGGAAAGGCTTTGGTTGGCTTTATCAGTAAACTGAGCACGCTCCCGCAAGTGAACCGGACTGTCGTTGTCCACTCAACCAGCGTAACGGGGCACCTCGTGGACAATGAGACCATCCTGCTCGAACTGCCCGATGCCACCGATATCAATGCGACCATGAACGTTGGGCCGCCGAGTGCGGTGTGGATGCCAGGCAAGGGAGTGGCGCTTGCTACCGATTTGCGCATGGACTTGCACGCCAAGGTTCACGCGCATGTCAAACCAGTGGTGAACATGGGGACCGTCCTCGGGTTGGAGGGAGAAACCGGAAAGCATGTAGCGGGCACGGTCGAGCTGACTACCAAGAACGTGGACGGGCATCCAGTTCTGTCACTCGGCGCTACGATGCCTTGCGATACGTTGACTGCGGACGTGACCACGGATGGACGGCTCGAGATGGGGCCTGTCAAAGTCGATCTCGTCAAAGTCGGGGTGCGATGGACCATGCCGGTCCCGCCGACACTCGGCGAACCCAATCTCGTTATGGACGATCTCCCTCGCCGTGCCGGTCTCAGAAGTCCGAAGCCGGACCACCATGGCATCACGGTCACTCCGGCCCACGAGGCGATCGAATATGTGGTCCATATAACGGACGCGATGGCCACCCAAAACGGCTACATCGTGAGCGCCAAGCTCGACATGAATTCAGTCGACGAGGCAGAGCTGCCGCCGGAAATCATAGCTCAACGTCGCGCATTGGCTGACAGCGTCAAGGCAGCAGCACGCGCAGCCTCAGCATGCCCATCGGTCGATCCGGATATGAAAGTTCTGTTCGGAGGCGCGGAGTTCGGCAAGAACAATGAGATCGTCAAGGCCTTTACGAATGCGCTCCACGATCTTGAACATGGGCCCGGACCGAACAACGAAATTAGGAAAACCCTCGACAATGCCGCACACGATATTGTGCACGGGCCAGGCCCGAACAATGAAATAAGGAAGCTCGGGAAAGCTCTGGGCTTCTAGTCTAGGGGGGCTTGATTACATGGCCGATAAAAAAAGCCCGGACGCAATGCTTCGCGAACAGTGGAGCAAGGCGTCGCGGCTTACGCTTTCAGGCACCGTTGCGCTATTTCTTCTGACACGCGGCGCGAAGTCCGGAGCGGGCAAGATTCTCGAAATCCTTGGTCTGGATTGGTCTTCGCTCAACGCTCATGCTGTCGCTCTTCTCGGTGTTCCCGTCGTTGCTACGCTCTGTGTCTGGTCCTTGTGGTGGGCCAAGGCCTTTGCGAGGCGGCATACGGGCGGGGCCTGGTTCGATAGGGTGGTCACCAAATCCGATCTCGGACTGATATCGGATAAGGCCCGCATGGTCGCGATCTGGTCTCTGATCTTATTCGTCGCGCTGCCCCTTATCGGTCTTGGCATCCTCGAAGGGACATTTCTGCACGGCAATTTCTACTTCGCGGCCGATGGCAACTTCAGCTGTCCTGAGAATTGCAAGCAGAAGATTGGCGTATGGGCGCATTTCTGGCCCGCGAATGGCCTTCCGGACGTTCTCAAGACGGCCTATCGTTACGACGGAAATCTCACCTACGTACCGTTTTGGCAGCCCATTTTGTGGTTACTTTTCGGCGTCGGAGCTTTGATCTATGCCCTGTCCTACCTGCGGCTAATCTTTCAAACTCCCGCTTCACGCCAGCACTCCATCCAAGTTCGGGAAACAGCGTTGTAAGACGCCTCGAAGCAGTGGATTAATTTTTGCCGCGGCCTACTGATAAAGACAGGCTTCCGCTTATGGCGGCGGTAGCCCGCTGGCGATCGCCGCATCGCGGGAACATTAAAACGTTTGAGCGGTGCGGTCAGGCATCGCTCGATCGATGGTCGTCTCCTCGGCCGGCGGCGGCCGCGCAGACATATCTTCGCCCACCCTGACCGGAGGAGAGGCGATCGATATCGGGCTCTGACCAACACCCGAGGCATGGATTGCCTTCGTTCGAAGACCCATCGCAGACAAATCAAGGATGAGTGGCTGCAACAGCGTGCGGGTTGCCTCGCCCCCGCGCGACAACACGTCGATGAAATCCTCCTGATTGGGCTGTCCAAGGGCCAGCCGATAGATCATGCGCTGCTCGCGAAGTTGGGCGAATCGAGCAATGTCCCGTCCAAAGGGGCGCTCGAAGACGTGGCGGCGGATTTCGGCTCCGTCGAGCACCCACCAAGGACGGAGGCCGCTGGCATCGACGAAACGCTCCGCATGTCTTTGTACGCATCGCCACGGTGAGGCGTCGCCCAAGGCGGGATCTTTCAATATTTCGTCGCGCAATTCCGCGGATAACCTTCGCCTAACCGACAGTCCCGCGTAGCGCTGGACGCGACCTTCACGTTGCTCGAGGTCGAGCGGATTGGAGGAGAGATCCCAATGAACAACATGTGAGCACCATGGGTGAAAATCCAGTCCCTCCTGCCCAACCGACGTCGTGGCAAGGACATGCGGCCAAAAAGGTGTGTTGAAGCTTCGGCGCACTTCGTCGGGGCGAACCGGAGTGGCTTCCGCCACGCCACCATCCACTTTGATGACGGGTTCGGTTTCGGCGTCTCCAAAGGGCACGGCAACATGGCAGCGCACGGGAATCTTATGCGGAGGTCCGCCGATGCCATGGAAGCTGAAGCCGCCGGCGCGAAGTCCGAGAGATGATTGCAAGTCCTTGGCAAGTCCAATCGCCCCCTCTTGCAGGTTCTGCGCGCGGAGCCAGAAGTGCTCGTCGAGAACGCTTTCGAAACCGCCATCGACGACCGCACCCATGACCTGGTCGACCGCACTCTTTCCCGGCAACGATGACAGGATCACCGGATTGTCGAGATAGGCGCGAAGCCCCTGCCAACTAAGTTGCACCAGTTCGGAGTAGCGCGCGGGATCGAGCATTGTCGGGTCATGCCGCAGCAGGGCCCGGCCCAGCGCGACACCCGGCGCTCCGATCGCATAGTCCACGAGGTCCGAAAGCTCGGCTGGAGAGAGTCGATCGACCGGCTGCCCTTGCCGCCATTTCTGGACAGCGGCCTGCGCAGCACGATCGTCGCCGATTGCGCTCGTCCACGCTGAGGCGGACAGCTCCGCGACACCGGCGAAGCGTTCAATCGAGGCCAAGATCGGTGCAATCGATCTGTGCCTTCGCCGGGCTTTGACGGTGTCTCGTTCGACGATCCCTTTTGGCAATGCGGCGAGAATCTGCCGACGGGCCTCTTTACGGACGGCGCCGAGCGTCGCCCCGGCTTTCGCGAGTGGGTCCGTGTTACGGATCAGCCATGGCGAAGGATGGAAGGCCGCCATCACAGGTCCGGGAACGGCGGCCAGCTTGAAGCGCCGGCGCCTATAGGCCTTTTCATAGCCGCCATGTTTTCGGGGGAGGCAGTGGGCCTCGACGCCAAAGCTGAGCGGTGCGGCGACACTGGGCGGCGTTGCGCGGAAGCGGCTGAACATCAGGAGCTTGGGCTCGGCCGCCGCGTTTTTCCAGTCTCCGCCGAGCGGCCACCAGGGAAGCGACGGGGCAACCCACGGCAACGCCAGCAGTTTGGGTGGAGCTACGCTGCTCAGAGCGCGAAGCTTTGCGTCAGGCCACGCGGCCGGCGCATCGAGCTTGTTGCGGCGCTCGCGCGTGATCCGGATGAGCTTCGGCGCAGCCTTGATATTGGCGCCCTTCCAGGCCGCGTACCGGGGACCCAGAGATTGGGCCGGCAGCGGAACCGACGACCAGTACGGCAGCGCCTCATAGCGCACCCGTTCGGCGAAACTGTCAGCCAAATGGCGGTACACCTGAAAGTCCTCGGGCGACGGATCGGCATGGAGGAATTGAGTTCCTGCCAGCGGATCTATTGAGGCCACGCTGTCTCGTTCGGTGCGCGACATCACGGGATTCAGCAGCTTGCGCAGCTCGTCTCTGAGCCGGCCGGCTTCGGCCACCTCATTCTTCAGCTCCGGATGGCTCGCATCAGCATGCGCCGCAATGTCACGTAGCTTGTCGCCGAAATCCGAGAAGAGCTTCCTCGCACGGTCGCGCACATCAGGACCGCCGAGGAAATCGATCAATTTCAGAAGTTCGGCGTGAGCGAGCGCGCCGCGTGCTTCCTCCCACCGAGTGGTCAGATGCGGATAGGGTGTCGCGCTGAGTAGCAGGATCGCCGGCGGGGTGGTCGAGCCTTCGGGATCCAGCAGCGCCTTGAGAAGCGGATCAGCGTCTTTCTCGTCCAGAAGCTGCCGGTAACGTTGAAACTCATCCAGAATAACGAGATTGGGCGGTTGCTGGCGCAGCGTCGCCAGCGCCAGCGCGCGTCGAAGGCGGCCAACGAAGGTCGTGGGCTTGAGGGCTTTGATTTTCCGCTTGTCGATGGCTTTCGAGAACCGCGTAAATCTGGCGACATCGTGCGCGGGCAGAGCATCCGGGCGGTCTAAGTCGTCGAACCGATGGTGGCCAACGACGGCTGGGCTGGCCGCCGTTGTCAAGGCCGCCAGCCGCCGAAGGCGGTGGCCGTAGGCCAGCCTTTACAGCGGCGACCGGCCCAGCCATCCTCCCACCGAGGGTCGATGGCTTCCATGCAAGAGGTTCTTGAGCAGGTCGCGGTGCGGATGTTGCAAAACGCAGCGACAGTACGAGCACGCAAAGCGTGCCACTCGGAATGCTCTGATGGCATCTGCAGGTTATTTTTGTGCTCCCGTTGCCGGGTTCAGGTTCTTGTCTGCCGCCGATGCGATCGCGGTCAGATTTACTGCTTCGGGGCCTGCGCACAGGAAGCACGGCGTGAGCGGCGTAGGGAGGCCCGGCGGCGCTATCAGGCAACTGACCGTGGCCGGGCTATGCACGCCGATCGGAACCGCCGGTATCGCGCTCGACGGCGATACGTGACGGACCATGGTCCTTTGGTGACCAGGTCAGAGCGCCGTTTGTCCATAGTCAACACTGCTTCGAGCGATCCACCTCGCGGTAACGCACCTCACCTCGAACTCTGTCATCGTTGTTCGCGATCGGCGTCGGCGCTTGTGCGCCTCTCGGTCCTGCCGCGTCGCCATGTTGGTCGCCGCCGGCGCCGTTTTGACCACCCACCTTGACGGCAACCCACTCGGCTCGCCCGGGGCTGGCCGGCAACGCGCATACGCGCCCCACCGAGACTGCGCCGTTTATGCGCGGTTCGTCGCAGCCATTAACACCGCTCGGCGTCGCCGTGCACGGCTAGATCGAGCATCGTGCGTACCGGCTCACCAAATTCCGCCGCCAGCGCGTCGCGGAACTGCTGTCGCAGATGAGGTGGCGAGGTTGCGAATTTCGTCTCCGCGTCCGCCACCGCCCAATCCCACGACCCACGTGCGCTCAGCCGCAATATGTCGGGATCAAGATCGCGGGCGAAAGCGGGGTATGCTTGCTCGAGCAAGACCTTAAGGAATGCCCGCTCTTCTTTGCGTCCTCCGGTCAGGCGTGCTCGTGCACCCGGAAAGGACGTTGCCGGGGTCAACGCGTAAATCAGAACCGGATTGTCCGGCCGCTTTGCAACCGCAATCAGCGAAAGCCGATCCGGTGTGGCGGTTGCGGCCTTGCGCTGTGCATCGCCAAGAAACCCGACGACACGTCCCTTGTTCTGATGCGAAACCGCGTGACCATTGGCTATATAGCAGATGACGAAGGGCCGGCAGCCATCATCGGACATGCGGCGAGCAAGCTCCTTCGCCACGACCGTTTTTCCGAGACCGACCTCATCGGCAACCAGAAAGCGCCGACGGCCTCCGGGTGCTGCGAAGATCGCAAGCGCCGCATCGACGGCGGCCTCTTGGAATGGTTTTGGCGCACTCACCGACGCTTGTCCTTGATCTCAGCGAGGCCGAGCCCGCTCCGGAGCTTGCGCCACAGATCATCAAAGCGCTCCAGCATCTCCGCGGTTTGCGGCTCCTCCTGTTTAGCCTGCTCAAGTACGGCTGGCAGATATTGAGAAACCCGCCGCTCGATCTCCAGGAACTTGTTCGGGTCGCGCGCCCATGCCGCCAACATTTCTTCGAGCGTTGGCAATGAGGAATCGAGCGTGGGATTCGTTACCGTGCCCGCTCGTTGCTGCGGCTCGTCATTCGTCCAGTCGCCTTCACCCTCGCGCCCGTCGTCCGCCAACAATCCGGCCAGCCACATGAGGAAGCCTCTTGCGCCTAGAAAGTGCACGAACGCTGTGCGGTCGCGATCCTCTCCGAAAGGCGGCTCCGCTGGCGCGCGCTGCAGCCACGACAGGCCTTTCCCACCGCGGCTGACGCGCAAGCGAACGAACTCGCTCCGCTCGGCGGGAGCGACGGGCCCCAGCTCCACCACGACTTGTTGGGCGGGCCAGGCTATGAGCTCGCCGTGAAGCGTGCCCACCTCAAGTACGATGTCTGACTCATCAGGATGAGGGCCCCCGGGATGGACACTGGAACGATGGGTGAGCCGCGCTCCCGTATCGTCGATGCTGAGCTGCGCCGCCCATCGCGCGGCGACCTGGGCACGTGCTCGTTCGAGCGCTTCCTCTTCCAGGGCTACCGCATCCGGCGAATGTTCGATGCTGGGCGCTTTAACCAGCCGGGCTGAATCGAGAAGCGCTCTCAGTCCTTTCTCGACCTGCTCAGTCACGAGTAGTTCGACCGTTACCTCGGCATTGCGCCCGGTCCAGGCGCGCATGGTGGCGTTCGCACTTCCAAGCCAGAGCCGACGCTTCTGCCCGGATCGCATAAACAGCAACTTCGCATGTAGACCGCGGCCGACCTCTTCTTCCTCGTCTTCGGCGCCGCCGCTGTCAGGAGTGGGCAACGCGCTCTGCGGATCAGGCTCGGGATCGCCAATTGGATAGTCAGGCGCGTCCAACGCCAACAGATCGTCGAATACCGCCAGAGACGGACCGATCCGCTCGATCTCGCGCATTGTCGTCAGGAGCCGCCGCCGCGTTGACTTCGTCGCCTGCGGCGGCGCCTGTCGCGAAAGGAAATTCTTGTCGACGAAGGGGCTCACCACCACGACTTCATCCGTTTCTGCCGGCGGGACGGGAACGGTCTGACCGCCCGATCCGGCCGACCAGAGAATCCGCTCCACGCGCACACCCGACGGTGGCCGCCAAGCCACCTTTGCAACGGCCGCCGCCAGCGAGGCGGGGCGTTGCGCCTTGAGTGCGGCCCGTTCAGCCAGGGCCCGCGCCAGCTCCTCCGCACCGAGAACCGGAGCGCCGCCTTTCGCGCCAGAAACAAGCAAAAGCCCGATGTCACGATTCACGCATTCAGTTAGATTTCGGCTCCCAATCCAGAGCCGCCAGCCGATTTCGCCATCGGCTCCGCGCGTTCGGACCAGCGCGGCCTTGGGGTGCCAGCTGTGCGTCGCCTCATCGAAATCGACTTCGCGCACGAACTGATCCAGCACCGCCGCGATACGCGGTGTCTTGCGCACCTTCGCGAGGCGGCCGCGCTGGATGATAATGCGCACCTTCCCACGTAGTCGCTCGACCGCGTCGGCGAAATCGGACGGGCTGCCTCGGCCGGCGTCGGTGTCCTTCCCCACCAGGGCGAGCAGGGTAGCACCAATCGATCCCAGATCCGCCGAATAGGAGGCCAGCAGCGCCAGCTCGACGCTCTCATCCGGCCGTGGGCGCAAGCCTTCGAGGAACGAGAGCGCCGGCCAACTATCGACAGGTCCGCTCATCTTGCGTCCGCCAGATCATTGAGGAGCGTGCTGACCTGCTCCCATCGATAGTGGAGAGGCCCTGCAAGACCGTGTTCGTCGCTCGACCATTCAAGGCGCCGCGCGCGGCCGTTGGGCGTCGGCGCAAGCCGGGCGCGCGGCCCTTTACGAGCTTCGGCCGCAGCATATACATCGAAGAGCGAGCCGGGATTTTCCGATTTGGCCGCGATCCACGCCTTTGTGGCAGTTAGGACTGCGCGCAATCTGGATGGTAGCACGCCAATGTCCGCCTCGAGCGCGTCGACATCGAGCTTGGCTGAAATGGACCCGTGCTCTTCGACAATGGTGGCCAAGTGGTCGCGATGTCGGGTCGAGGTCTCCCGCTTGTCGTTCGCCTCGACGATTTGTTCGAGAACCGCGTCGTAGACGGCGCGGCCGACGGCGGCGAGGCTTGCGGCCTGCTGCGCCCGAACAAGCGATGCTTGATCAGAGTTGGCGATCGCACGAGTCTCGTCGGCCCACATAGCTGATGGTGCCGCAACCTCGGTCCGGACCAGCCGCGCAAGGAGAGACAGCTCATGGCCGCCATTCCGGCGCAACTGAGCGAGCCGCTCGCGAAGAAATGCCGCTTCCGCGGCCGTAAGCCGTAGGGTGATGGGACCGCCATGCCAACTGTCCGGCCTGTCGGGCAGAGACGCGAATGGCGGCTCTGACCTGAGGAGCGGCTGCCCATCGTCATCAGTCGCTGCGCCCGCGCTCTTCAGCAACCGATGCGCTTGCGCTCGCGAAATCGTCCGTCCGTCCGGACGCGGACGCAATATCCCCCACGCCGCGAGCGCATTCCAATACACGGTCGATGGCGGCTGGCTTGACGGTTTGGGATAGACACGGCTGCCGATCACCTGGGATTCCTTTGCGTCTTTCAGCCGTCCAGCAAGCTCCCGTTCGCGTTCGCGCAAAGCCCTTACAGCGGCCAGCCCCGTAAGTCCCGCCAGATCCTCGAACAGCCAGGGCACGAAGATGGCATAGCGGGCGCGGGTATGCAGCACCGATGTGCCCGGAAAAAAGCGATCGGCATAACGCTGATGGATCGTCAGAAAGCCGATCTCATCGCGCACGCCCATGGATTCTTCATCCATCTGCGCCTTGGCGCGGGCGAGCGCCTCTCGCGATAGATAGCTCCATCCCAAAGCGGACTCGACCGGGGAGCCGATTCGCGTGCGGGATGATCTTGTGGGTTGGCCCATGCCGCTCAGCTCCACAAAGAGGACAAGGTCGCCGCGACCAGCTTAGCGCCGGTGGGGACGAAATCAGCGCTGTCGTAGAGCACGGCGCCGAAGGCAAATCGGCGCGTGACGGGGGCGGCCGTCATAGGCGAGGTCCTCGCTTATTAGTATTATATTGTAAAATGGACATTTTTGGGCGAAATTTGCATACATCGTATGGATCAATGGAGTCTCATATTGAAAAATGGACGTTTATAACCTATTTTTGAATATGATGCTACAAGGCAGTTCCAGCCTCCCAAATTTCGTTACGTCCCTCCAGTCGGAGGGGCGCATCACATTCACGCGCGCCGAGGCCATCGCAGCCCTCGGCGTCACGGAGGGTGCCTTCCTCAAAGCCGCCGCGCGGCTTCAAAAACGCCACATGCTGTTCAATCCCCGGCACGGTTTCTATGTGGCCGTCCCGCCGCAATTCATGAACTGGGAGGCACCACCGCCCCCCTGGTACATCGACGCGCTGATGCGGCACGAGCAGCGTTCCTACTATGTAGGTCTGCTCAAGGCGGCTGAGCTGCACGGCGCTACGCATCATGCCGTCATGGAATTCCAAGTCGTGACTGACAAGCAACTCCGCATGATCCGGGCGGGGCGCTCTTGGGTCGCGTTCTATTTCCGCAAAGACCTGGAAAGCGTCCGTGAGGGTGTCGTCGATCGAAAGACGGATACGGGCAGCATGAAAATTTCAGGGCCCGAACTGACGGCGCTTGACCTCTTCCGTTACATGCACGCGGCGGGCGGCATCGATGCTGTCGCGACCGTCATGACGGACCTCGCGGAAAGCATTGATGGTCAAAAGCTGGCGGCCATGTCGGCGCATTTCGAGCGCGCTTGCGGCCAGAGGCTCGGCTATCTGCTTGATCGGCTCGGTCACGCCGAGCGCGCCAACCCGCTTCACGATCGGCTCTTGGAAGAAGGAGCGATGCCCTGGGTCACGCTCGAACCGGAGCGTCGAAAGGATGGGACGGCGCGCCGCACGCCTGTCGAGCGCAACGAGCGTTGGCGCGTGATTGTGCGGCGTTATCTGGACATCGATGAATGATCCCCGCTCAGAACATCATCGCTTGGTCAAAGCATGCCCCGTGGGCAGAGCAGCGGCAAATCGAGCAGGACCTTATCATCGCGCGGGCGCCGGTCGAGCTCCTCAACGACCCATTCCTGCGCAAAGAGCTTCGCTTCCGCGGCGGAACGGCGCTCAACAAGGAGGGGCCGATTCGCCTCTTGCTATTCTACGCGTCGACAGCAAGAAAAATGCCGAAACCCTAGTGCCGAAGACCAGGAGACGACTCTCGTCAGATGACGCGGTAGCGGTCGATCACGGTTGGGTCCGGCTCTATACCAAGACCAGGTGCGGTTGGGACGGTGAGCTTGCCGTGGACTGGTAGTGTTGCGCCATTATAGAGTTCGGCCTCGAACTGACAGTAAAGTCGCTCAAGAAATGGTATGGTGCGCTGAGCGGCGTTGATGTGAAGGGTGGCAATCTGTCCGGGGCCGAATAGCGCACAATGGGGCACAAATTCGATCGCGCTTGCCTCGCAAAAGGCTGCAATCTTCATCAGCTCGGTAACGCCACCAGTCTTCGCGACGTCGGGCTGAGCTATGTCGATAGCGCCAGCGTCTGCCATCGCGACGAAATCCTGCAGCGAGCCGGCATTCTCGCCCGCCGCAATGCGGTGGTGCCTCGCAGCGCGTACTCTCGCAAGGCCACGATAATTGTCCGGGGGCCAGACCGGCTCCTCAAGCCAGAGAAGGTCAAGTCCGGCGAGCCGCGCATCCATCGCCAGCGCCTCGGCCACCGACCAGGGGCAGTTCACGTCGAGCATGACAGTTGCGTGGCCGGCCGCGGCCGCGCATGCCGCCGCGATCTCCCGATACCTGATCTCGTGCAGCTTGATGTAGCTATATCCCTCCGCAATAGCTCGCCGGACGGCGGCAGCGACACCCTCCTCGCTGTCGTAGCGCAAAAGGCTGGCGTAGACCTCAACTTCATTCCCGAAAGGCCCGCCAAGCAAATCAACCAAGGGCGCGCCGGCGGCCTTGCCTGCGATATCCCACAGCGCAATATCGATCGCCGAGATCGCGTACATGGTTGGTCCGACACGTCCGAAATTCTGCAAGCCGTACTCGAGCTTGTGTTTGATTTTGCCGATACGGCGTGCCTCTTCACCAATAACCAGCGGCAAGATGCGGGTTTCGATAAGATTCTTGAGCGAGCGGTCCTCTGTACGTGAGAAGGCCTCGCCCCAGCCGACGAGACCGGTGTCTGTTTCCAGTCGCACAAACAACGTATCGAAAGTATTCGCGGGCGCGCTTGTGAACGCCCAAACTGGCTTTGCGTCCAACTGAAACGGCACAGCAACGAGTATGCACTCAGCCTTTATGATCCGGCCAGATTGGGACAAGGATCCGGTCCCCACGTCGGCTTTCGTAGCGATGGTCAAGGAACAACTCCGATGATGGACATATTGAGCTTTCGAGCAAGACCAGCGCGGTCGAACGCGCGCGGCCCCTTAGTGGTTGAACTGTATGGCCAACGCTGACAAGCATCAGCGGCTTGGCGGCAATTTGCGGACCTGCTTGGCGCTGCCGAAAGAAACAGTTCCTCCTAGGCAGGAGCGCTACTGGCCGAAAGACGAAAGCGCTCGGAAACTTCGGCCTGGTGAACCTCGTCTCGCAGCAGGGTCCAGATTTCCTGACGCAAGCGGGCGAATTCAGGCGTGCCGCGAACGTCGTTCTCGCAGGAACGCGATTGCAAGGACGTGTCGATCACCTTCTTGATCCGCCCCGGACGGGACGTCATAACCGCAACGCGCTGGCCGAGATAGATCGCTTCATCGATCCCGTGCGTGATGAAAACGATGGTCTTGCCGGATTCCTCCCAAATGCGAACGAGTTCGCCCTGAAGCGTTTCGCGGGTCTGCGCATCAAGTGCGGCGAACGGCTCATCCATTAGAAGCACATCGGGATCGTAAGCGAGGCTGCGCGCGATCGCCACGCGCTGCTTCATACCGCCCGAAAGCTCATGCGGATATCGCTCCGCGAACTCTGCAAGACCCACCATGGCGAGGAAGCGCATAGCAATGTCAGCGCGTTTGCGTTGGGCGATCCCTTTGGCTTCCAGCCCGAACTCGACGTTCTTGAGCGCGGTACGCCACGGGAAAAGCGCGTATTGCTGAAAAACAACCCCCCGATCTAACGCTGGGCCTGTGACGGGCGCGCCGCCGATGAGAATGCGGCCGCTCGTCGGCAAAGTCAGCCCGCTGAGCAGGTCAAGCAACGTCGATTTTCCACAGCCGCTCGGGCCGACGATTACGAAAAACTCGCCTGCCTTGATCTGCAGATTGACGTCCTCTAGCGCAACGAAAGCCGTGTCCCCGGAGCAGCGAGACGCTGACCTGGGTTCAAAAATCTTGCCCACGCTCTGGAGCTCGATGGCGCCGCTCATGCGGTTGTCCTTGTCAGCCGTTTGCAGTGACGATCAGCGGAGGTCGAACAATTGGCGCGACTTCCGCTGACGACCCCGAAGAGGACCGGCAATGAAAAGCTTACTTGGCCGTGGCGCTTTCCTTGACGTGCGGGTTGAACTCGTTTGTATAAAAGTCGCTCGGCTTGTATTTGCCGGGCGGCACAATTCCAGCGTCTTCAACGAGTTTTAGCCAGAAGGCGACGTCCGTATCATCATTTAGTGCATACTTCGACCAGCGCAGGGCGCTGTAATCCTTGCTGCCGTTCTTGGTGTAGAGATCGGGTAAGTATTGCTGCTCAAGCCGCCCATTGTCGAGGCCGAGCTTGATCACGTCGCCGGGATGGGCATTCGCCCATTCGGCAGCGTCCGCGATGGCGGAGACATAGGCGCGGACGAGGTCGGGATGCTCACTGACAAATTTGTCGGATGCCATCGTGCCGCCCCGGGCGATCAACCGCCCGGCGATATCGGCAACAGAAAACAGAGATCGGTAGCCGCTTCGCTCGAGCGAGATATAAAGGGGTGCATAGGCGATGATTGCATCAACCCCGCCCTGATCGAGCACCTGTTGCAGTTGCGGATCCGGCACCGGAACGATCTGAACCTCGTCCTTGGCCACGCCGTTTTTCGCGAGCCAGTCGAGCGCGTACCAAGCGCCTGAAAAGCTTGGATACTCTGTGCCGATCTTCTTGCCCTTCAAGTCTTGCGCCTTCCTGATCGGACCGTCTGCGCGCACAACAAGAGCCTGGCCGCCCGCCGCTTCGGGATTAAACGGCAGGGACGATGACACAATCACCTTTGCCTTCAGTCCCTTGTCGCGGGCATTGACCAAATAAGCATAGTCAGCGAAGGGCGCAAAATCGACCGAGCCGCTGTCGAGCGCAACCGAAAACTGGGCCCAGGGCACGGCGGCGAGTTGAGCGTCCAGACCGTACTTCTTGAAATAGCCCTGCGCGCGGGCCACTTCGATCAGCTCAAAGCCACGCGTCCAACCGACGTTCAGGGGCGGAAAGAAGACCTTGACGGTCTTCAACTCCTCAGCGGCGCTCGCGGGCGTCATTGCCTCCATTCCCGCTGCGGCGACGATCACGAGCGCGGCGACGGATACGAAATGCTTCAAGGATAATGAGACCAAGGACAGGCGCATGGTTTTCTCCACGATAGAGACAGAAGGCTGCTGCCGTGTCGCGGAATCGTAGAACACTTTTGCGCATCCTTCCGCGTCGACCAAAGATCGTAACATCTCCGCTTGCAGACACAAGCGAAAAAAGGTCGATCGACCAAATTCGGTCGATTGACCGAGTATCGTCTCGCTGGCTATTTTCAAAGGAGTCCTGAAGCAACGGCAGTCGGCCACAGACGGAGTGTCACCAATGGGCAGCGCTAGACCCCTCTCCAATGATCGGCTCACAAGCAATCTCGTCTATCCGTTCGCCAATGCTTCTTTCATGGCAAAAAATCCGCCACTCTGCCTCGAGCGAGGTGACGGCGTCTACGTCTTCGATGAACGCGGAAAGAGCTATCTCGACGGGCAAGGAGGACTCTGGAACGTCAACGTCGGACACGGGCGGCCTGAGATAAAGCAAGCCATCGTCGACCAGCTCGAAAAGCTAAGCTACTATTCGATGTTTGGCGGCACCACCACATTGCCGCCCGTCGAGCTTGCCGAGCTTATGTGCCGGCTCGCCGAGAAGGAGGGCATGCGGCGCGTGTTCTTCTCGTCCGGCGGATCCGAGGCCGTCGAGGCGGCAATCAAGCTCGCTCGGCAGTATTGGCGCCTCTCTGGCCATCCCGAGCGGTTCAAATTCATCTCTCTGCGGCTCGCCTATCATGGTGTCACGCTCGGCGCCTTGTCACTGAACGGCCGAGCGGCTCATCGGGAGCAATACGAGCCGTTGCTGCCCGGTTTTTATCAGGTCGAGAGTCCGCATCTTTACCGCAATCCGTTCACCTCGGATACGGCCGAGTTGGGTCGGCGCTGTGCGGACCTTCTGGAGCGAGAGATCATCTATCAAGGTGCCGGCAGCGTCGCCGCATTCATCGCAGAGCCGATCCAGGGGGCGGGCGGCGTCGTTGTGCCGCCGCCGAATTTCTGGCCGCTGGTACGGCAAGTCTGCGACAGGCACGGTGTGCTTCTCATCTCCGATGAGGTGGTCACAGGCTTCGGGCGCTCGGGCAGTATGTTTGGCTGTCGAGCCTTCGGCGTAGCGCCTGACGTCATGACCTTCGCCAAGGGGATCAATAGCGGCTATGTTCCTCTGGGCGCCACCATGATTAATGAACGGGTTGCTCAGGCGTTTGAAACGGAAGATGACAGCGAATACACGCCGCGCGCCTTCATGCATGGCAACACCTATGCTGGCCACCCGCTTGCCTGTGCCGCCGCGATTGCCAACTTGCGGATCGTCGAACAGGAGGACCTTGCGAGCAACGCCAAAGAGGTTGGCGCCTATTTTCTCGATCGCCTAAAGGAGATGGCGACACGTCATCCTCACATCGGCGACGTTCGCGGCAAGGGGTTGATGATCGGCATCGAATTGGTCGCCGACAAGGAGAGCAAGCGCTCGTTTGATCTCAGCGAACGCTTCGGAGCAAGAATCTGGGAGCGCTGCGTCGAAAACGGCGTGCTCTTGCGCAATGTCGCCGACACCTTCATCATCTCGCCGCCACTTACTTTAAAGAAGGAGCACGTCGACGTGATGGTTGACGTCTTTGATCAAGCCATTTCGTCGGTCGGGTGACAGGATGTACGATTGAATCGATTGTTCTCGTCGCGTTTACTAGGCGCTTCTCATTCGACGCGCTTGCCCGAGAGGTGGTCGCAAGGAAAGTGATAATGGCACGAGAACTCGCTGACATTGCTCGTGCCGGGAGCGCTGTTGTGCTGCCACTCGCTGACGATGAGCGCACCTCGCTTCAATCCCCGACGAACTGGAACGAGCTTGGCGATGCAAGCACTGGAAACCACAATTCCGATTGCAGATGTCCCGCGGAGGCGATGAATGGCGGCGTCAAACAGGCTTGCAATGAGTTGGGCAGAGTGGGGCAAGCACGATGCCATCGCCCTTGCCGAGCTGATCAGAGCGAAAGAGGTGTCCGTTCGCGAGATTGTGGCGCAGGCGGCTGCGGCGATTGAGCGCCTTAATCCGCAGCTCGGCGCGGTTATTGAAGTCTATGAAAATAGCCTTGAAAACGCCGATGTCGATGGCCCCGATAGAGCCGGCAAGCTCTATGGCGTGCCCATGCTCCTGAAAGATATCGGCTTGGGACTCAAGGGACGCACACAAGAGTACGGATCGAAGCTCTACCGGGACAACGTGGTAACGGCGACTGATCCGGTAGTTGAGAACTTCCTGAGCGCCGGATTGATCCCGATCGGGCGCTCGACCACGCCGGAATTCGGGATGTCGTTTGACACCACGACTGATTATTTGGGCAAGGTCATGGTGACCCGAAACCCCTGGAATTTGGAGCGCACACCAGGCGGCTCATCGGGAGGGTCTGCCGCCGCCGTGGCTGCTGGCATCGTTCCTATCGGGACGTCGTCGGATGGCGGGGGATCCACCCGCATTCCAGCGTCGTTCTCGGGGTTGGTGGGGCTCAAGGCGTCCCGCGGGCGAGTGGCGCGGCCGCTTGCAGAAAGCGAATATATCAGCAGGCTTACCATCGATGGTGTGATCACCCGCACCGTCCGCGATACGGCTGTCACCTACGACTTGATCACACGCATACCCGAAGGCGGGACGTTCATACCGATCGCGCCGCCCGTTGGCTCTTACCTGGAATTGGCTTCTCGCGAGCCCGGCAAGCTCCGGATTGGCCTTTCGACTGGCCGCTGGGGCCGCGGTACGGATACGGATAGCGAAGTATCGGAACGTGTTCGAGCAGTTGGGACGGTACTGGATAAGTTCGGCCACGCCGTTGAAGAGATCGACGATGCCCTGATTTGCGATTGGGAGGCCTTGTGGGAGGGGCATGTTGCGACGTGGATCTCGAGCCGCGCACAGCTTCGCAAACACGCCGAGAAACGCGGCATCAACGAGAAGGACCTCGAGCGATATCTGACTCCGATGGTCTATCGGCACTATTTGGCGGCAGAGCGATACGACAAATTCGATATTTGGCGAATCATGGAGCGCAACAATCAAGTCACCCGCGAGTTCGGGCGGTTCATGAGCGGGTTTGATCTGCTCCTAACCCCCACCTTTGCAATTCGACCTCAGAAAGCGAACGGGCCCTATTCGCTTCTCAGAGATCAAGAGCTTGAGCCCTGGGTCGCCCGGCTTTGCGACGCCTGCCGCTATTTGATGCCAGGAAATGAAACGGGAATGCCAAGCATCTCCGTACCGGCCGGGCTCGACCACGAAGGACTTCCCATCGGCGTTCTGCTGCATGCCAAATGGGGCCGGGAAGATCTGCTGTTGCAGATCGCAACACAATTGGAGAGCTCAAAGCCAGAATGGTTCGGAGCAACCCCGCCGGTGTATGTGTAGCCCAGCCCTGCCGGTGCTGCACCGATTGAATGGCGGGGCGGCGGATTGTTTGGTTGGGTTGGGAGAGTTTGCCCGGCCCGCGACTACGCTGGACGTCGGCAACGCGGGACTGACATTTTCGCCTCCTCTCGCGAGGGACACATTGCTGGCCGATGGTCTGCGCGGCCAACGTCTTGCTCCTCGGGTGAATGTGTGATGATCCGTTAGCAGGGCAAGCTGCCGTGAGCGGATCACGTAAGTTGCCGATCTGAGGCAGGGCTCAGTCCCGCAAGCACATCGGGAGTCGCGATTCCCGAGGCAGGTGAGCTGATGTCGGCATCGTACCTCTTGCGACACGAGCCAGCGCTCCGATCGAAGGGCCGCTCGATGGAATTATAGACGTAAATGGATCATCTGCTAAGCTTCAATGGCCGCGGGTAGGAGGGAAGGGCAGTGGAGGAAAAATGCTAGTTCATCGTAAGGAGCCGGGCGTTATGGCTTCCCCTGGTGGTTTCGTTTGGACATCGATCACTCAATCGGCTTGGCGCGCCATCGAGCCTGCCATCAGAAACTCGATCGCCATCTTGATCTTTCTGGCCCTATGGGAGCTGGCTCCTCGCTTCGGTCTGATCAATCGGACCTTCCTGCCGCCGTTTTCCGAAGTCATCGTGCGAGGTGCTGAATACGCGTGGGCCGGTAAGCTGCTGCCGCAAATCCTCGTGAGCGTCGAGAGAGCCGCGGGTGGCTTCGCGCTCGGTGTTGTCACTGCCATACCACTTGGCCTCCTGCTGGGTTGGTACCGGTCACTGGAAGCCTATCTGAACCCGCTGCTGCAACTTCTGCGACAGACAAATCCCGTCTCGCTGTTTCCGGCCTTCATCCTGTTCTTCGGCATTGGCTACGCGACCAACGTTGTCATCATCTATTGGGTGGTAGTGTGGCCGATCCTGCTTGCGACGGTCAACGGTGTTCGTGAGGCTGATCCGGCGTTGGTCAAATATGCTCGCTCGGTTGGTCTGCCGGATTGGCAAATCTTTCTCAAAGTTGTGCTGCCCTCGGCCGTCCCCTCGATCATCACGGGAGCGCGGCTTGCGGCGACTTATTCTTTCCTGATGCTCGTTGTTTCCGAGATGGTGGGCGCGACCAGCGGCCTCGGCTACCTCATTGTCAACGCGCAGTACTTGCTGAGCATTCATCTTCTCTACGTCGGTGTCATTCTTGTCGCGTTGCTGGGCATCCTCAGCAATTGGGGTCTCGTCGCGCTGGAACGGCGCCTTACCGTCTGGAAGCAGGACATTCGCTCCTGAAAGCTTATGACACCTACCTGATCCAAAGTTATCCCAACAGAAGAAGCTAAGTAAATGGCGCGAACGAAAAGCGATAGAACGCGCACGCAGATCATCGAGGGCGCGATTCGAGCGTTGTCAGAAGCGGGCGTCGCCGGAATCACAACGCGAAAAATCGCGGCAGAATCCGGGGTTGAACTATCGACGTTGCACTATCATTTCGACAGCAAGAGCGCGTTACTATTCGCAGTCCTCGAAGCGCTGATCGAAGAAATGGTTTCCTGGCAGCGAGCTCACCTGGAGAGCGTCACAGATATCAACGAGTGCATCGACCAATTGTTGCAGGTCGTATGGCGAATGTTGATGAGCACACGTCCGTTGCAACTCATTCAATACGAACTAACGCTCTACGCGCTTCGTGAGGATGCCGACTGGTTGGCCGAGCGGCAATATGATGCTTATGTGCAGCCTTATGTCGAGTTTCTCAGAAAGATTCCTGAGCGCGAAGGCGGGCTCTCACTTGAGGAATGCAGGACGATTGCCCGTTTCATGCTGGCGGGAATGGACGGCCTCCTTCTGCAGGAGCTCGCCAAGCCCAATCGCGCTCGTTCAAAGCGCGGCGTCGAGGCGCTCATCGCGGCGACCCAAACTTACGCAAATGCGCTGCGCCGACGTCGGGGCTAAAAAGCGCCCCCGTATCACACCACTCGATGGCACAGTGCGTGAACGCGGTGAGGTGGCGCGCTGGCGATCTAACCGTGAAGCCAAGACAGCGGCGCAGCTCGACAATAGCGATCAGCATCATCGGTCTGATGGGCCGCGCCAGAGCTGTACGGACGGCCGGCAGAAGCATGCCTTGGCGTCCAGCGCATGTCGAATGGGGAAGTGACCGCGCTTCAAATCTGACGGCCGCTTTCTCGATAAGGGAGAGGGGCCGCCCAAGATTAGCGGCGCGGCAGCCGCACCCGACCGGACGAGGTGCGTGCTGGCGGATCGAACAGTCCTGGTACTCATCTACGAATGGGCGGTCGAAACTGGCGGCGCGAACGTCATGGAAGGTGCCCGGCGGCAATGAGCCGCGCTGCCGTTCGCGACTAGGTTGCGTTTGGTCCTAATGCACTGCACCGTATCCGAGAGCTATACCTGTTGGATGAAACTCCTCCTCCTCAACGGTTGCTTCCAGCCGTAGAGCTTTAGGGTTCTTGTCGGCGACGTTCGGCAGCGGCATGCCTTGTCCGATCCAGGCCGACAACAACGCGCGAATGGTGTTGCCATCGCCGCCCGGCGGGATCGCATCTAAAAGTTGACCGAACGGGCTGGCTTCCAGCTCGGACAGCACTTCTCCATTCGTTGAACTAGCGAGCTTTCCCTTGAGCGATTGGAGAAAGCGCGCCGCGGCCGTCGAAAAGTCGGACGCGTCCCGGATGCTCAATAGACCGCTCACGAGAGCGTCCTGCCCGGCCTGCCGATCAGTGACGCGCAGTTGAGTCGTCATGTGATAGACGGAGCGCACCATCGCCCAGGCAAGCCAGTTATCGTATTTCGTGACGACTGCGCGGGCCTGATCCACCTCGCTGTGGGGCGAGGCCCCATTTCCGGTTCTTGCGCGAGTCTTGTCGATAGCGTCAAGCCAGAGAAATACCCGACGCGGCGACGCGGTCTGCCGCAGGCCGCTAAACCGCTCATCGGCGATCTGCTCCACGAATTTGAATTTGGTTCGGCACGCCTCATCAAGGCGGCGTTCGTCCAAGGATTTTGGCCGCTGTCGGTCTCGCCGCTTGAACGATGGCGCTTCATCCTGCACCCAGTCGCGCCACAGCTTGATTTCGGCATCGTTGAATACGCGGAACATAGCCCCGTCGAACTCGAGCAGTTTGAAGAAGCGGCTCGCGTCGGGATTGCCGGGTACGATGTACCCATGTTCGATCAGGCCATCGAGGAATGCTTTCGGATCGTTGAAGAACTGGTTGATCGGTACGCTGCCCAGCTTCTTGGTGCCGTGGTTATATTGTCCGTAGAGCTTCTTCGCGCCAATCAGCTGGAGGAGCTGATCCTCGACGGTACGCGGTTCTCTGAGGATATGGATGATCTGCTGCATGAGGATGGCGAAGGTAAGTGCGTAAGCAACGTAACCGTCCCAGATGCGGGACCATTGCTCTTGCACCGCTTCCTCTCCGCCATGCAGCTTGACATTGTGGAGATAGATCTTCACCGCTCGGAGGATTTGTCCCGCGTGTCCATCCTCGGCGTTGTCGATGGCGATATGGAGACGGTGGAACTTAGAGCTGAGGCCAACATTCTCGATGATTGATGCGGCACGGTGCAGTTCGAGTGCCGTCCACTCGAGCCAGAGCGTCATGCCAATGATCTCGGGATAGTACAGGCTCGGAAACTCCGAGATTCCAAGTTGAAATGTGGCGCTCTCGAAGGCGGCGTCGAGAAATTGAGGATCGAAGGCGAACGCAGTACTTGCAACGGGTGCCGGATAGAAGCCGAAGGAGTGGCAGAGGTCGCGGTAGACGTTTGCGTGATTCTGCGAGACCTCGCCGTCGCCAAGCTCTTCGTTGAAGATCGAGAACAGCGTCGAATTCACCTCATCCATCGGTCCCATGCGGTGCACATTGCGCAGCCAGGCGCCATCAAGGAAATTGAATGGCGTAAGCTGCTTGATCCGCTCGATGACGTTTTCACGGGTCGCAAAGTAGGGGTTGTGCTCTTCGTTCGCAGCGTTGTAGGGCCTTCCGTTCTGGGTCAGGCCGAACTCCATACAGTCGTCATAGATGTCCTTCATGCGCGCTTCGAACACTTCTTCTGAGTACCGGAAGGGCCGCACGTTGTTCATGAAGTTGAACGCGCTCGGCAACTTCTGCACGTCGCGTGCCGCTTGCAGGACGCTCTCCACATACTCCTGCGCCTTGCCGACGCAGCCGCGGTGGTTCTCCAGATTGAGCAGTGCATGGAACAGGTAACGGATGTCCATGCCCGCGTAAGGCAGGCGCTCCGTCTCGACATAGACATCCTCGCCGCTGGCGGCTCGGATCCGCTGCACGAAACCGAGCTCGTGCCAATAGCGCACCATGTCGTCGGCGCCGCGGCGCGCCGCGTCTCGCGGATCATCGCGTGTCGCAGCGGGATTCTGCCAGGGTCGGCGCAACAGCGTGCTAACACCCAGGCCCCGGTCCCACTTCACGCGCCCTTCCAGGCCTTCGCGGACGCTTTTGCCTCCCGGCTGCCACAATGAATTGACCTCGTCGAAGACGTCCTGCGGAATGACGTCGTCAGGCCGCGCGGAAGGCCACCAGTTTTCGCGGCGCAGAAAGAGCCCGGCTTGCCAGGGTAAGCTCAGGCTGGACGTCAGATCACCGGCCTTGATCGGGCCGCGGTTGATCCGAAAGGCGCCGGCATAGGTGGCGGGATCCTTTGCCCGCTGGCCGACTTCGACCCCAGGGGCAAAAGGACCGCCGACTGCCCGGTCCAACACGATACGCTGCAACTCGCTCACGCGCTCGTCCGGCGTCTGGCCAGCGGAAGTCCGTGGCGGCTGATCCGCGGCTTCCGAAGTGGCGGCAGTCGCCTGCTTCCATTTCTCTAGCAGACGATATTGCCGCGGTAGCAGCGAGAACCAACTCGCAGGGACGCCGGGTTGGCCGGGCCCTCGATCGCCATAGAGCGGCGGCATATACCGCGCGGTCGCTTGCTTGATGGCCACACCGCCTTCTGCCGTCGGATCGCGCAGCATGGCGAAAATGCGGGCGCGCTCAGTGCCGGGCTGACAATGTGCGAACGAGAATCGATGGCCTCTGCGGGCGTCATTACTGACCCAACCGATGCTGTCCATGCGGGAGAGCAACGACTGCAGACGCTCGTTGTCGGCTTCGGCCCTTTCGCTCAGCCATCCGGCGTTGATGGCGATCTCCTCTGCCACATCGTGGAGGGTGACCAGTGCATCAATAGGAGGAGCAAAGTTCGGTGGCCCCACCACCACCCAAGCCGCATCCTTGGGATCGGATACGTCGATCCGACGTCCGTCAGGCAGCGTGACGGCCGCCGACACCGGACCGTCAGAGACGTCATCATACCAGTAATCGTTGTTAGCCCAGTAGTCGGTGCTTCGCGCGTCTGCGCCAATCGGATTATCCGGAATCGTAGATCCCGCCCGCCCGAGCCCGCCAAGCACGAGCAGCCGCCCACCATCGTCCACCTGGAGCTCGCCAAGGTAAACGGGCACGCCGAGAAACGCGCCGGTGTCGAATCGTGGATTGTCAGATGCACCCGAGGAAGAGATGGCCCGTACGCCAGGGTCGATGATCAGCTCCGCGCGCTCGTCGGGGCTGCGCGTGTCGGGATAGTGATGGGAAGCGCCGTTACTGTTGCGCAGCCGCGTCGGCGCGTTGCTTACAAGGCCGTCTTGAAACCGATGTGCAGCGCCTTTCTTGTTGACGAGATGAGCGCTCCATTCGACTTCGACGGCGGGTTCGCCGTTGGCTGACCTTAACGGTAGCTCGCCGAGATTGTTGCCATCTTTGTCGTAGCCGTAGAGCCTGAAAAGAGCAGCCTGCCGCCGGACGCGACCGTTCGTATCCTTGTAGCCGCCGGCGGGGGCATCTCTGGTCCCCTCGGGAGTATCCGCGGCGACGTAGAAGCTGTCTGGGCTGTTACCTACGCGCGCGATCCCGATGCCCGGATGAATCCGGCAGCTATGGACATTAGAGAACGGGTAATCGGTGTTCGCTGTCCTTGCCATATCCTTGCTCCTCAGACCGGGTTAGGTGCTTTCAAAGTCCTCCACACCCGGCGCGGGCTGGAGGCTGGTCACACGCACGTCCACGATCGCGGTCTGTCCTTGGCTGTTGCGCTCGAGCGCCGCGGCGAGTTGGCCGCGAAACCTTTCGATATTCTCCACGGGCAGGTGCGCGACGCCTCGCGCGATCGTGGCGAAGCTGCTCTCCAGCCCGAATCTCGTGTTCTCGAAGCCATGCTTGCGCCACTGATATTCCAGCCAGCCGAAACCCTGGTTGTTGAGAACGATGTAGGTGACGGGCAGGCCGTAATGGATCGATGTGAACAGATCGGCGCGAGCGATATTGAAGGCCCCGTCGCCCACCAGCGCGACGACCGGCCGATCGGGCCTCGCAGCCTTTGCGCCGATCGCCGCGGCGACCCCGAAGCCAAGGCTGGTCTGTTCGCTCGGGACGATGGATCGCTGGTCGCAGCCGAGCGCGAACGAGGGATAGAAATACGACCACATGTCGAGCAGACCATTCTCCTGCACCAGAATGCTATCGTGCGGCAGTGCGGCTTCGAGTTGATCCATCACCGCCGGCAGGGAAACGGCGTCAGTCTGCCTGACTTCTTTGAGGGAGGCCGTTCGTGTCTCGAAGCTGATGGCCTTGCTGCGCCGGATCTGCTCCAGCCAAGCTGGCCGACTGCCGAAATCATCATCCTGCAACAGCCGGTCGGTGATGCCATCGCACGACGCGACGATCTTCGGGCCGGAATATGCCGTCGACATCTCCTCGCTGGTGATATTGATCTGGAGTACGCGTCCGTGGAGGCGCTTGGAATCCAGCAGCAGCGTGGCTGTCTCCTCCAGACGACTACCGAAGCTCACCAGGCCGTCACAGTGCTCCCACAGCTCGCGCAGCGGCTTTGCCGTATAGAGGCCGGCCAGGCCGCAGAACAGCGGATGCTGCTCGTTGACCGCGCCGCGGCCCGACGCGGTGGTGAACACCGCAGCGCCGACTCTGGCCGCCAATTCGTCGTAGCCGACCGTCCTGCTTCCATCGAGTGCGCCGCCACCGAGCAGGAAGAGCGGTCGTGCCAAGCGTCGGATGAACCTCTGGACCTCCGCGGCAGCCGAGGCAGACAGATAGGGATGATGCCGGATCGGCGGATCGTAGGCGACGTCCGTCGCCGGGACGTCGGCGAGGTCTTCCGGAATTTCGACATAGGTCGGCCCGGGGCTATCGTTCGTGGCAATGAAGGCCGCCCGCTGGATCGCCC
This sequence comes from Bradyrhizobium sp. USDA 4538, assembly GCF_024171045.1. Lineage (NCBI taxonomy): Bacteria > Pseudomonadati > Pseudomonadota > Alphaproteobacteria > Hyphomicrobiales > Nitrobacteraceae > Bradyrhizobium > Bradyrhizobium sp. USDA 4538. The sequence continues at coordinate 325,780 of NZ_JALJZE010000002.1, read as the reverse complement.
ACTGAAGCTGGCTCGCGTGCTCGACTCGGTACGCCCACTTTACCAGCGGCCTGACCACCGCGATCTGATCGAACTCCTGGAACGCGCGCGCGCCGAGGCGATGGCGCGCCGTGCCGACGGCGAGCAGCACCACAGGCGCGCACGAAGCACGGCTTTCCAGCACACCGGTCAACGTGTTGGTGACAGCCGGTCCTTTACCTACGATGCAGATGCCGAGCTTGCGCGCAGCCAGCGCATAGCCTGTCGCCATGAACATCGCATTGCGCTGGTCCTTGGCGACGACGAAGGTGATGTTGCGCCCCTCCAGTGCCCTCAGAATGCTCAGGTCATCGCCCGGAATTCCGAACACCGGATTGGTGCCGGAAGCTTCGATGAACCGGGCGACCTCGGTCCACGCCGTTAGCGCCTGACTCATGGTCGTTGCCCCACCATGCGGGCGATGGTCTGGGACAGCAGAATCGGCTCGATACGAAGGTCGCCGTTGCGCCATGCGTAGTTGGCCATCCGGCCGTAACCACCGAACGGCGTATTGCCGTCTTCGATGTCGAAAAGCGTGCAGTCGACGGACACCATGTGCCGCTTGCGCAGGAAATCCTCTATTTCCGGCACGGCGTAAACGCTCGCGCCCAGCGCGCGTTCAGTATAGATGTCGAGCGATAGCTCGCGAACGAGGTCCTCGGGGGTGTCGTATGCGATGACGTTGAAGATCGGCCCAAAGAACTCGACAATGTCGGCACGATTGTGCAACGAACTGAAAATAACCGTGGGCTCCACGTGCCGCGTGGAGTATCTCACGGCACCGCCGTGGACGATCCGCCGCTCGTTCTCCAGCAGGTATTTGGAGATTTCGTCCAGCGCCGAACCGTAGAACAGCGGCCCATAATCGGCATCGGCATGTTTGCGCGATCCGAATTTCAGCTTCTCCAGGGCAAGTTGAAGCCGTTCAAGAAAGAGGGTGCTGTGGGTTCTCGGCACGAAAATCGCGTCGGGACCCATGCAGTCCTGCCCCGAGTTGAACAGCCGGACTTGGATCAGATCGCGGATCGCCTTGTCGAAGTCCGCCTTGGGGCCAACGATGAATGGGTTAACTCCTTGGCCAAAGAAGACGAAGAGCTGCTCGCGTGGCAGCGACTTTCGCAGTTTCTCCGAATTTCCGAACGTTCCGGTGAACACCACGACATCCGCGTCCCGCGCAACCCGTTCGACGAAGACTTTCTGCTCGTAGTTCACAACATCAATCGGCAGTCGGTGCCGCGGCGCGAGCAGTCGGTGCAGACGCTCCATCGGCTCTTTTACATAGCTCGACGGCCGCAGCGAGATCTTGCGGATGTAGAGTGATGGCACGACAGCGTACAGCACGTAGGAGTAGAGCAGAACATTGGACGGCATAAACGCGGCGAGATGATTCAGAGTCTTCGGGCGATTGTTGATCACTTCATCCGCAGCGCCCGACAACGCGCGTTCAGAGGCCTGGATCTCGGCTTCAGCCGCTTGGAACGTTGCCGTTTCGGTCAAGATGTCCAGGACCGCGGTTCGCTCGGAGCGCAGATAGTCCCGAAGCCTGTCAATCGCATCCAGCCGGTCTGCCTCGAGAATCGGAGGCGCGGTCGCGACATTGTCGACGGCAGGGAAGGCGTCATTGAGACGATTCATTAATAGTCCCTTTCGCTGTTTCCAGGGGAGTCGAACGTGATTGTGGTGAGATGTCCGGTGCTAGTGGACGGCGCGGCAGAAGGTTTCGCCGATCATCCGGCGGGCATGAGCCTGATTGCTCGGCGTTGCGCACCGCGCGCCGGGCGTCGGGCTTGGATTGTTTGAGCCAACCAACTTTGCATCGGCCATCCTATCGTTGCATAGCAAGCCGGGCGGCGGCCAAAGCGGTGCCGCCGGCCCATCCGTAGTTCGAGTTGATAAGAGATATGTTTGCGGCCCCGCTCGGCCGTTCTGAAGTGATCTAGATAGACCGGTCAGTCTAATCTGCTGAGAGCGATGCTCAGAGTCAAGGCACGATAGTCAATCAAAGGAAGATTGCAATATTGCTTCAATCATGCCGTGCTTCGCTGCGCCTCTAATGCTGCAAGCCTATGCGGGTAGAGCATGAATGTTCTTTGTCGCTCACGCGGGTGAACAGCGCCGAGGTCCAATCGGACAGCGTATTGCTGCATTGTCGTGAATCAGCTGCGCGACAAAAGTAGGTGACGCAATTTCAAATGATGAATGTCACATAGGTCGCGCGCTCACATCGCCGATTGCGATGACAACGGCTCTTGCGCGCTTGCCGCTGGCTTGCGCTTAGGTACGCTTCGTACGGATGAGATAGAGAAAGCAAAGCGCGCTCAGCGCCGTGGCGAATAAATTGAAATAGGTCGCCGTGCCCAGAGCGTGTCCGTAGTGGTGGGCCCTTGCCTCCAGCGTGAGCGCAAGCGGTTCCGACAAATCGGCGAAGAAAATCACGCCGACGATCGCTACGCCAAATGCTGCTCCCAGTGTCTGCATGGTACCGACCATACCGGAGGCCATGCCGGCCTGCGCGTCGGGAACCGTGGAGAGATTGGCGTTGAGCGCGAGTGGAATGGTCAGGCCTTGGCCGAAGCCATTGAAGATCAATGAAGCCACCAACAACGGCGCGCTGGTCGGAACGAAGAAAGCGACGAGCACGGATAGAGTGAGACCGATGAAAAAGGCGCCGACACCGAGTAGCAGGGATCGGCCGCCCATTTGCCGCACGATAGCGGGACTGAGACGCGCGGCGGTGATGAATGCGAGCGCGGTCGGAGTGAAGATCAGTCCAGCGACAAGCGGGGTGTAGCCGAGACCTGCTTGCAAGAGCAGCGTCAGCGACAGGAAAAACGAGCTGATAGAAGCAAAGAACAAGAATACTCCGATCACGCCGGCGAGCAGCCGGTGATTGGACAGCATGGTGATATCGAATATCGGTACTTGACCCCGACGGACGAGTGCGGCCTCGAAGCGTGCAAACAGATAGAAGATGGCCACCGAACTGAGGGGAAGGACGATCGACCACCATGGCCAGCCGCGATCCTGGCCTTCGAGGAACGGCACGAACAGGGCTAGCAGACCCGAGGCAAGGATGATTGCTCCCTTGATGTCCAATCGAGCAGGAACCGGGGCACGGGTTTCGATGATCCACATCGAGCCGAGCAGGAGCATTGCGAGACCAACTGGCACGTTGATCAGGAAGACCAGGCGCCAGCCGAGGCCAAACAGATCGTAGGTGACGAGCAGGCCTCCGCCGATCTGGGCGATCGGCGAAGCGAGGCCCTGGACGATACCCATGATGCTAAAGGCTTTTGGCCGCGCTTCGCCCTCGAACAACACGCGGATGGTCGCCAGGACCTGCGGCATCAGGAGCGCTGCGCCGATCCCTTGCAGGACCCTCGCTGTGACGAGGAATGCAGCTGATGGTGCCGCGCCGCACAGGGCCGATGCGACCGTGAATACGCAAGTTCCGATCAGAAACAGCCGCTTTCGGCCAAACAGATCGCCGAGGCGTGCGCAGTTCATGAGAAACACGCCGTAGGCCGCGCTGTAAGCAACCATCACCAACTGCAAATCAGCGGGACTCGCATGCAGGTTCTGCCGGATGCGCTCCAGCGCGACGTTGACGATGAACAGGTCGAGGGTCGTCATGAATATCCCTGACACCAGCACTGCCAGCGAGAACCAGCGGTCACGTCGAGGCTCGCCTTGAGCTTCGACAAGCCCAACAGCGACGAGCTGTCCCTGGGCTGCATTCTGGTCGGTCGACGCGAGTGTCATTGGGAGCTCCCCTGGATGCGGTGTTCGTCAGATTGCTGCTCGTATGGCGTCTGCGAATACTTTCGATTAGGGACGACGCCGGATGTGTGGCGGATTTTGCAGTTCATCAGCGGGCGTTATGCGTAGCGCCGAGCGTTGGTCACGCGTAAATGTGCGCCGCATCACGGCGCTACGCGTTCAGCGTTGAGCAACACATCTGCGGACGATCCTGACGCGGCGTTGCTTGGTTGACCACTGGCACAAATGCCGAATATCATGAACATCGTGTCAACCGGAGTGCCGGGCATGAACTCTCCGAAGATTGCCATTCTGACCTATGACGGGGTCAATACCTTCGAGTTAGGAATCGCCATGGAGGTGTTTGGTCTGCCCAACATGGGGCCCGGCTGGTACGATGTGGCGGTCTGCGGCGATCAAAAGCGCGGCGCGACATCGAGTTCGTGCAGCGTTCAAATCAAAGCCAGCAGAGGGCTGGACGCGCTGAACGACGCAGGGACCGTGATCGTGCCCGGATGGCAGGATATCGACGCGCTGCCTCCGCGCAACATTCTTCAGCGCCTGAAGGCGGCGCATGCCCGCGGCACGAGGATTGCGACGATCTGTGCGGGTGTGTTCGTGCTGGCGGCAACGGGCCTGTTGTCGGGACGTCGCGCAGCGGTGCATTGGGCTCAGGCCGAAGCGCTCAAGCGAAAGTATCCGGATATTGAAGTCGATTCCCGCGTCCTATACGTGGACGATGGGGACATCCTGAGTTCTGCGGGCCGTGCCGCCGGATTGGATCTTTGTATTCACATCGTCGAGCGTGATTTCGGGACCCGCGTCGCCAACGATGTTGCGCGCCGATTGGTCGTTCCGGCGCATCGGGAGGGAGGCCAGGCCCAGTACATTCCGCGTCGCACCCGGCCGGTGCGCAATGCTATGGGTGAGCTTCTGGTCTGGATCACGCAGAATCTCGAAGAAGACCTGACGATCGAGAGGCTGGCAGAGCGGGCGCGCATGTCGCGCCGGACTTTCATCCGGCGGTTCATGGATGCAACAGGCACTATGCCGGGAGAGTGGATCACGCTCGAGCGGATGAACCATGCGAAGACGCTGCTCGAGGATACGCGGGTCTCTATCGAACAGGTTGCCGAGATGTCAGGATTTGGCTCGGTCGATACGCTGCGCCACCATTTTCGTGCGCACCTTGCGACGAGCCCAACGCGCTATCGGGCCTGCTTTCAGAAGGCCGTCCCGGAAAAGCGCCGTAGCTACCGACCGCGAGAACCGCATAGCCTTAAGAGTGCCTCGCCCTAGCGTGTCCCGCTGCCTGCGGGGCGCACGCGAAACCCCGACGCAGGATACTAAAAGACGGACCTGGCCTGCTATGGCGTCCGGCGCATTCTTACTCTAGTCTTGAGCTAGTGAAACTCATCCGTTCTTGTCTAATGCAGTCGAAGAGACAAAAAATCCTGGAGACGGCCATCCGCCTGTTCGAGCTCGAAGGCATTCAAGCCATCGGCATCGAGCGCATCATCGCGGAATCCGGCGTCACGAAGATGACGATGTACAATCAGTTCGGATCCAAGGAGTCTCTGATCGTTGAAGCGCTCGAGGAGTGCGCTCGACGCTCGATGCAGTCCCTAAAGGCGTTTGTTGACAAGAGCCGCTCCCCGCGCGGCAAGGTGAGGGCGATATTCCTTTGGCATGATCAATGGTTTCGCCGTGCCAATTTTGAAGGTTGCGTGTTCAACAACGTTGCGGGCGAAATTCACGACGGGAATTCTGCAGTCCGTCGCGTCGTGCTTCGTTACAAGCGTGACATGGAACGATATATTGCGTCTGTCCTGACCGACCAGGGAATTGCGTCATCCAAGCGATTGGCAACCCAGATCATGCTTCTTGTCGAGGGAGCTACCGCGATGGCCTATGTGTGCGGCAAGCGCGATGCGGCCATAAAGGCATGGGAGGCATTTGAACCTTCGCTCGAAGAACGTGGGCCTCTCGAAGCGGTTTGAAGTACGGCGGCTCCCCGCAAAAGCCGACGCCCGCAGTACGCCTGCGAAACTATCGGCGCGACCGCAAGCTCCAGTTAGCTTGCTGCGGCATGGCGGGCCCCGATGGTGGCGCCGAATTCCAGGGTCTGCCCGTCGTCGGGGATACGGAGTTGCGCGGCAGATATTCCGCGGGTGAGCGCATGCTGTCGCAGATCGGCGCGGCCGACCGTTGCATGGTCCAGCGAATCGAGATGAGTTGCGACGACAATGGCTTCAGGCGCGGCGTTACACACCGCAACAGCCTGCTCGGCGTCCATTGCGATCTGCTCGCCCTCCCACAGAGCGCCACAGGGATGGATGACAATGATGTCGGGCCGGGTGTCGCGTATCGTCGCTTCGACGGGCGGATAAAAAACCGTATCGCCCGACCAGTAGAGCGTCGGTTCGCGCGAAGCTTCGATGCTGAAGCCAATCACGGGGCCCATCTTCTTGATAACGGGGCCGAAACCGTGCTGTCCGTCGCGCCGCGTCAGCCTGATGCCTTGCCAATCAATAGTGTCGGTCAGTGGCGTCACGTTCTCGAAGCCGAAGGAGCGAATCTTGTCCTCGTCGCCCGGCTGGCTGATCAGCGGCAGTTGCTTCGGCACCAGGGACTGAGCGACGGAATCGAAATGATCCGAGTGTAGATGGGAAACGATAACAAGCTCGACGCCGTCGAGAATGTCATCGGTGCTGGTCGGGAGATCGACCAGCGGATTCCGCGATCGCCCAGCATTTGCAGGCCGACTGTGCCTCGGCGCAAAGAAAGGATCGATCAAGACCGTGCGACCGGCCACTTCTAGTTTTAGGGTGGCATTGCGCAAAAGCCTCAGTTTCATAGATGTACTCCTCGTGAGCTTGATTTCGAGGTTGCGGCTCAGGCGACGCCAGCATCGAAAGACAATGGTGTGCCTACAGTAATGAATGATCGTTCGCGCGCATACGCGCTGGCCAGTGGCAGGGATGACATTTGTCGTGAATATCATGCCATTCTGTTTGGCTGATCGCGATGAGGCGTCATCATAACGGGCGGCATGCAACGACCGAGCTCGTGAACGTAGTCGTGCACGTGGCGGCGAGAGCAGCCTTCCGTCGACACGATTGCTACGTCGGGTCCGCTGAACTCAGCATTTGTCGCGGCACGATACGCAACGGCATTTCCAAGAATGGATTAAACGCGAAACAGAAAACGTGTTCGCAGCCTGAGCGTGGTGGGTTCATCGCTTTTTCCTTGCAGCCCTCGACATTACGCATCGGCGACAACATCATTGGCGCTTCTTGAGCCAACCCTATTCATTTCGAGATCATCCGAATGTCGCCTCGGTCATGCTTTCGGTCGGACCCGCGCACGAAGGCGAGCGAGTCGTGATGTCACCGAATTGCCTCAAACTTGATGGCGTCAGCAAGCGCTACGGCGAGCTGAATGCGTTGGAGGCGATTTCGCTCGACGTTGCTCGGGGCGAGTTCTTGACATTGCTGGGACCATCCGGATCAGGCAAGTCGACGCTGCTTGCAGTTCTCGCTGGCTTCACCGCGCCGGACCGCGGCTGTGTCCATCTGAACGGGGCCGATATCACGCGTCTCCCGCCGGAAAAGCGCAAGTTTGGCGTCGTGCCACAAGGCTACGGCCTTTTTCCTCATTTGACGGCCTATGAAAACATCGCCTTCCCATTGCGGGTCCGCCGTACCCTCGGAACACGCATCGACAACCGTGTTCAGGAGGTAATGGAGCTCCTGCAAATTGAAGGCGTGGGCAACCGCCTTCCAATGCATCTTTCCGGCGGGCAGCAGCAACGCGTCGCGTTGGCACGCGCACTGTCCTTCGAGCCAGATCTGTTGTTGCTGGACGAGCCGATGAGCGCGCTCGACGCGTCGTTGCGGCGCGACTTACAAGCTGAACTTGTTCGGCTTCATCGGCAGGTGGGGACAACGTTCATCCATGTCACGCACGACCAGCAGGAAGCGCTCGCCCTGTCCGACCGCATCGTTGTTTTGAATCGAGGCCGGGCCGAGCAGATTGGTTCGCCCCGCGCGATTTACGACCGCCCAGCCAGCCGTTTTGTTGCGAGCTTTCTCGGCAAGAATAATTTGCTGAAAGCGACCGTGCTCGTCGGGGCCGACGGCCGGATCCAGTTTTACTGGCACGGCCACAGGATTGCGGCGAGGCCTGGAGCGGTTCCGCCGCCCGCCGGTCCCTGCATTCTTGCGGTTCGTCCCGAGAACATCACCCTTGACGCGGTTCGAAGCGGAGCCTCGCATTCCGACGACCGAATTCGTGGGAAAGTCGTCAGCCGGACTTTTCTGGGATCGTCGACTGACGTTGTCGTTGCTGTCGGTGATGACACCTTGTCGGTCACGTTGCCTGCTACCGCCACATTGCCCACAGGGGCCGGCGAAGACGTTTGGCTGGTCTTCGACAGCGAACGGCTCTGGTGTTTGCCTAACGGCGATGCGCGTCCGTCCCAACTCGCCGCGATTTCGTCGGAGCTGGCGGCATGAGCTCTGCGCTGACGGTACTGAAGGGGCTGCCGCGCCCCTGCCTTCCGGTGGCATCCGTGCGCGATCGGTCCATCCAAGATTGGATGCTGGTCGGCTCCGCTTGTGTGCTTGTGGTGTCTTACCTCGTTCCGTTGGCGTGGGTGGTCGGCTTGAGCCTTCTGGTGCCGAAGCCTGGATTTGGAAATTATCTGGCTGTCCTTGCGAACCCAACGGTTCGTTCGGTCGTCGGAAACACTCTTTGGATCAGTTGCCTGACTGTCGGCATTACGCTGCTCCTGGCATACGTGACTGCCTACGGGTTGGTACAGGCCAGTCCGGCGGCGCGAAGACTCATGCTTACCAGTGTGCTGCTGCCTTTATGGATCTCCGTGCTTGTCCGAAACTACGCATGGATAGCCTTGCTTGCGCCCGGCGGAATCGCCAACAACATCCTGCTGCACTGGGGCTGGCTGCATCACCCCTTGTCGATGGTGCGCAATACATTCGGCGTCGTGCTGGGCATGGTGCACTACATGTTGCCTTACGCGATCCTGCCGATCTACGCCCAGATGGCGCAGATCGAGGGAGCTCTGCCGGGAGTGGCGCGGTCGCTGGGTGCAAGTCGCCTCCAAGCTTTCGTTCGCATCTTTTTGCCACTTTCGCGTCCCGGGCTGGCAGCCGCGGCGTTCATTACTTCGATCATGTCGCTGGGCTTCTATTTGACGCCCGCCATTCTGGGCGGTGGCAAGACCGTCATGGTGGCGGAATTCATATCCGTCCAGGTGACGGAAACACTGCGCTGGGATATCGCAACGACGCTGAGCACATTGCTCCTCCTCGTCACAGGCGGGCTGGTATGGCGTTTTAGCTACCTGCTAGACCTGGCCACGGCCAAGCCGAAGACATGAGCGCGCGATCACCCGTAATCGCGGTTCCGTTCGGGCCCGCGCGGTACATGGCCCTTCTGGTGGCAGCATTCCTCGTGCTACCGCTGCTCGCGATCGTGCCGATGTCGTTCAGCGCCACGCGCTTCCTGTCGCTACCGCACAATGGCTTGTCCACGCTGCACTATCAGCGCCTATTCGGCGACCCGACATGGCGCGATAGCCTACTGCATAGCCTCAGCATTGCGTTTCCGGCTGCAAGCCTTGCCGTCCTGCTCGGTCTCGCATTCTGCCTCGGTGCATGGCAGCGACAGGGCGGGGCGGTTCGCTTCCTGCGGGTACTGATGCTCGGACCACTGATCGTGCCCGGGATCGTTCACGCCGTTGCCTACCATCGCGCCCTGTCGATCGTGGGGCTGTTCGACAGCTTCACGGGAACGATACTCGTTCATGCGATCAAGGGCCTGCCGTTTGCCATACTCTCGATTTCCGCCGCGTTATCCTCGGTGAATCCGGCAACGATGCAACTCGCCCGCAGCTTTGGGGCTTCGCCGATCCAAGCGCTCTTGAAGGCGCTGTTGCCGCAGATTCGTTATGGCACTGCGGCAGGCTTTGTGCTCGCGTTTGTTACGTCCTGGGACGAGATCGTTGTGACGCTGTTTATCACGAGCCGCAACGTCAACACGTTGCCGAAGCAAATCTGGCAGAGCCTCTTCCTCAATGTTGGTCCCATCGTTGCAGCGTTGGGCACTCTGGCGTTGGCCGCAACATTGCTGGTGCTTTTAGCCCTGTCGTTACGCCGCGCCCGGCCTTTTGCTGTCAGATGCCAAGAGGTCCGCTTGAATTGAAAGGAGATGTGATGCCTGATTTTTCGCAAGATGCCGATTATATGCAGAACCTCGAACGGTCGCTCCGGATGGTGACACAAGGCAAGACTGTCCATCGCCGCCACTTTCTCCAGCTCTTGTCAGCACTGGGCATCGGTGCAGGCTCGCTGACCTTCTCATCTTCTGCGATTGCGCAGCAGAACGAGCTTGTGGTTGCCAATTGGGGTGGCGACGCGCTGCCCGCCCAGCGCGACGTCCTCGCGGCAGAGTTCGTCAAGCGCTATCCGGGCAACCGTGTCGCATTTGACACGACGGGCCCCACGCCTGGAAAGATCAAGGCAATGGTCGAGTCAGGCAATATTGCCTGGGACGTGGCCGACCGCAACCTCCTGTCCGCGCTTGAGCTCGGTCGCCAAGGCCTGTTGGAAAAAGTCGATGATTCCATTGTGGACCTCAACGCGGTGCCAAGCCAGTTTCGTACCGAATGGGGCGTCGGCTCGTACTTCTTCTCTTTCGTCATCACTTACGATAGCGCGCAGTGTAGTTCGGCACCGCCGCGAACCTGGAAAGATTTCTGGGACATCCAGAAGTTCAAGGGACGGCGTGCGTTGCGCAACAATGTCGAGGGTGTGCTGGAATCGGCCCTGCTGGCGGACGGCGTTGAACGGGACAAGCTGTACCCGCTGGATGTCGATCGCGGACTGGAGAAGATCCGCGCGATCAAGAAGGACACGATCTTCTACAGCAACACGTCCGAGGCCCAGCAGTTGCTCCGATCGGGCGAGGTCTCGGTCGGCAGCCTCTGGAATACGCGGGCGCAAGGCGTGAAGGAGGACACGAAGGGGCGGGTTAATTATCACTTCAATGAGGCCATTCTCTTGATTGCTGCGTGGAACGTTCTGAAAGGGACGAAGAACGCCAAGGATGCATGGCGCTGGGTGGCGCTGTCGCAAGATCCGGCGCTTCAGGTGGCGCTGCTCGCGCGGCTGGGCTGGGGACCGATCAATCCGGCCGCGAACAAGCTTGTTCCAGCCGAACTGCAGCAGCAAAATCCCGGTTCGCCCGAAAACCTCGCACGTCAGGTGGCGACCGATGCCGAGTGGTACGCCAGAAACTATTTCGAAGTCCAGAACCGCTATCTCGACGCGCTCGCGTCATGAGCATGGCGGACGAGGCTCCAATTGACGCCGCAGCGCCGCTCACCTTCATGGGCGCGCCGTTCGTCACTCGCGTACCGCGGTCATCGCGAGCCGTCATCGCCGGACTTCCGTTCGATGCCGGACAGCACGCCTCGCGCCTGGGCTCGCGGCTTGGCCCCCAGAGCGTTCGCGAACAGTCGATCCAGTTGCGCGCGGTAGATCCCGACACCGATTGTGACGTCGTGGCCGCGCTCGGACTGGTCGACGTCGGGGACGTACGCGTGCAGCACGGTGACCTCGACGCCTCCCAGCGGGCTATCGCCGTGTTCGCCGGCACTCTCGTCAACACGAATGCGGTTCCAGTGATGATTGGAGGGGACGGCAGCGTCACGCTGCCTCTGCTCCGCGCGGTGTCACGCCGCTATCCGGAGCTCGCGGTCGTGCATTTGGATGCACACACTGATGCCTATCCGCTGACCGGAAATATTGGACCGGCAGCCTTCCATCGGGCCGTTGAGGCGCGGCTGCTTGACCCGACGGCATCGTTCCATATCGGGCTGCGCGGTCCGGTCTCCTCAAAGGGGCTTTATGCGCATGCTCGCCAACTTGGCTATCAGCTCATAACGGTCGCGGAGCTCCTGGATCGGGGTATTACGGCGGTATTCGACGAAGTGAGCCGTCGGCTCGCCGGTCGTCCCGTCTATGTTTGCTGGGATATGGATTTCTTCGATCCGTCGGCGGCGCCTGGCGTCATCACACCCAGTTGGGATGGCGTGACTGTGCGTGAGGGCTTGCAGATCGTACGGCTGCTCCGCCGCCTGAACATTGTCGCAATCGACATCAATTGCGTCAGCCCGCCCCACGACGCCGCAGGTCTTGCCGCGTTTCTCTGCGCTCACGTGATCTTTGAGTTTCTCGTTGGCCTGGCGACGTCGGCGCGGCCGTTTGAAAGGTAGCAACCGCCATGAATATAGCGTCTTCCGTCATGCATTTGGATCGTGCCTCCTCGTACGCTGCGGCTCGCGTAATCCGTACGTCCGAGGAAGCGCTGACCGTTGCGCGGGAGCTTGCCCCGGCGTTGGCCGCCGGCGCGTCCGAACGCGACAGTGAACGCCGCCTGCCGCACGAGGAGGTCAGGCAATTTGTACAAAGCGGATTGTGGGGCATCGGCATCCGGCCCGAATTCGGGGGAGCCGGGGTTTCGTTCGAAACCATCGTCGAGGTGGTGGTGACCATTTCGGAGGCTGATCCGTCGATTGGGCAGCTTCCGCAGAACAACTACCTGTTGCTCGAGAACCTCAATCGCATCGGCACCGAGGAGCAGAAGCGCTTTTTCTTCGCTGAAGTGTTACGAGGTAAGGTGATCGGCAATGCATTCGCCGAAGCCGGCGGAAGGGATGTGCAGGATATCCGCAGCCGCATCAGCCGAACGGCGAAGGGCCTCAGGCTGAACGCCCATAAGGTCTATTGCACCAACGCCTTGTTTGCGGACTGGATACCCATCTCCGGCGTCGACGATGACGGCAATATCGTTTATGCCTATGTCGAGCGCGATGCCGTCGGTTTATCCGTCGTCGACGACTGGAACGGATTCGGACAACGAACGTCGGCAAGCGGCACGGTGATTGCCGAGGATGTTGCGGTCAATCCAGCGCATGTCGTGGAGCGTCACAAATCGTTTTCCAGCCCAAGCTTGAGCGGTCCCTTTGCTCAACTGTTGCATGCCGCGATCGACCTCGGAATTGCGCGCGCTTCCTTTGCGGAGGCGGTACGGCTTGCGCGCGCGGCGTCGCGTCCCTGGATCGACAGTGGAGTGGAGCGACCGCAGGATGACCCTCATACGATCGCCGCGCTCGGGGATCTGCAAATCAGGGTGCACGCGGCCGGCGCGATGGTGGAGCGGGCAGCTCGCATCACGGATAGTATGAGGGAGCATCATGACGAGGCGGATGTTGCGCGCGCCTCCGTGGCGGTTGCCGAGGCAAAGGTGCTGGCAAATGACACGGCGCTGTTTGCTTCATCCAAGCTATTCGAATTTGGCGGCGCAAGCAGTGCTCGCACAAGCCTCAACCTCGATCGGCATTGGCGCAACGCGCGCACGCATACGCTGCATGATCCGGTGCGTTGGAAGTACCATTTGATCGGAAATTATGTGCTGAACGAACGAAATCCGCCCCTTCATAACTGGGCTTGAGAATGGGGACCACGAGATGATCAGCGGGGTTGGGCCATCAGCCAGAGGTCGGATGCGTCGTAGGTCTGACGATGGGAGGATTTGCGGGATACGAGCAACCAAAGCAAAAACGAGACGCTCATGCTTGGCATGATGTTCACGAAAATTGTCATTCGTGCTCCTAGTCGATTTCGATCCGGGCCAAATACCATCGATGGGATGAGCTTCGGGGCGTAAGTAGTCGGATTTGATTTGCCTGAAATCGGACAGGCAAGACGAATCGGGAGGAGTTCACAATGGCGGGCATATTGCGGGGATCAAATGGCGCTTCACTTCACGCGCTCCGAGTACGAGGCACGACAGCGGCGGCTGCAAAATGAGCTGAGCCGACTTGGCCTGTCGGGGCTTTTGATATTCCGACAGGAGAGCATGTATTGGCTCACCGGCTATGACACATCCGGTTACTCTCAGTTTCAGTGTCTATGGTTCGGTGCTGCCGGCGATATGGTGTTGCTGACGCGTTCTGCCGACATCCGACAGGCCCGGCTGACGTCGACAATCGACGATGTGCGCCTCTGGGTGGATCGGCATGGCGCAAATCCGGCAGAAACGCTATTTGGCGAGATCCGTGATCGCTTCGCCTTCGGCAGCCGGATAGGTGTTGAATATGGCGCCACGACGCTCAATGCGCAGCGCGGCAAGTTGGTGGACGCCGCCTTTGCCAAGGACGCAAAGCTGGAGGATGCGTCGGAGTTGATCTCGGCTCTGCGTCTCATCAAGTCTCCCGCCGAACTAGTCTATGTTCGCGAGGCCGGCCGCATTGCCGATGTGGCATGGCGAAACGGACGGGCCAAGTGCGCACCCGGAAATTCCGAGTCCGACATCCTGACCGAACTGTACGGCACGGTTCTCAAAGCGGGAGGCGATCCGGCGGCGGGACGTTTCGTCTGCGGGGCCGGCGATAACGCCCTGCAGTGTCGCTATTTCACCGGCAAAGGAACGATCGGTGCGATCGATCAGGTGACGGTGGAGTTCGCGGCGGCATATCGTCACTACCATGTGGCCCTCATGCGAACAGCGTTGGTCGGGCAGGCGAGCACCACGCAACATCGCATGTATGCCGCAGCGGTTGAGGCGCTTTCCGCCTGCCAGCAGCGCCTGAAGCCGGGATCTACTTTCGGTGATTTGTTCGATGCTCACGCCGAGGTACTCGATCGCCACGGATTCCAGCACGCGAGACTCAATGCATGCGGCTATAGCCTCGGAAGTTCCTATCCACCAACCTGGATGGAGTGGCCAATGGCCTATGCAGGCAATCCAGTATCCATTGCGCCGGGTATGGTGATCTTCCTGCACATGATCCTTCTCGACAGCGAAGCTGGCCTTGCGATGAGCCTGGGCGAGACGTTCATCGTGACCGATGAAGCACCCGAGCGTCTTTCGACGCTTGATCATTCACTTCCGCTCATCGCGTGAGAGCCTGATATGAGCATCATCAATGGGCAAAGCGTCGAGGTTCGCTCGCTGAGCAAGACCTACGGCTCCACGGTCGCGCTCGATGATCTGTCCCTTACCGTGCGGGCAGGAGAGTTTCTCGCAATTCTTGGTCCGAGCGGATCGGGGAAATCCACCGCTCTGATGACGATCGCCGGGTTCGAATCTGCAGACCGCGGCCAGATCCTGATCGGCAGACAAGCCATCGACCGTGTGCCGGCCCACAGGCGCGGCATCGGTATGGTGTTTCAACGCTATGCGCTATTCCCCCATCTCACCGTCGCAGAGAATCTTGCCTATTCGCTGCGGCGACGGGGCTGTTCCGACCTCGAAATCCGGCAGCGGGTTGCGGCGGCACTCGATCTCGTCAAGCTGACCGGTCTTGGCGCGCGGTCGATTGGCGAACTGTCCGGCGGCCAGCAGCAACGCGTCGCGATCGCGCGAGCGACGATCTCAAGGCCGACGGTGCTTCTGATGGACGAGCCGATGAGTGCGTTGGACAGGAAGCTGCGGCAGCATATGCAGCTCGAACTCAAGCTGCTTCAAAGAGAGCTCGGGACCACCGTTATTCTCGTCACCCATGATCAGGAAGAGGCGATGTCGATGGCAGATCGGATTGCGCTGCTTGATCAAGGCCGCCTTCGTCAGGTGGGTACGCCGGCAGCTCTTTATCATCAGCCGGCCGATGCATTTGTTGCCGACTTCATCGGCCGCACGAATTTCCTGCCGCTTGCCGGCAGCAGTCTGCGCGTCGATGGATTCGCAACGGAACTGGCCCATGCGCTTGCCACGGACAGTCCGAGAACAGGCGCAAGGGCCGGAGTTCGTCCGGAGGACGTCCTGCTCGGCCTCGAGCGCGAGGGTGGCCAAGCGTGCCGCATCATCGAGACAGCCTTCAGCGGCTCGACCCAGACAGTGCTGGTGGAGGCGGGCGGACATCGGTTGATCGCCGAACAGCCCGCGCGCGAGCGTGCCTGGCGGCCGGGCGAGGTGGCCGCGCTACGCTTCCGTACGGGCACCGTTCGTCTATTTGACCAATCGCCGGTCGCAAATCAGGAGAAGTCCCATGCCGCTTAAGCTCTCCCGACGGACATTTCTAGGCGGCGCGGCGCTGGCCGGCGGCGGGCGGTTCACCTTTCCGGCACCAGCCATTGCGGGGTCAACGTTGAAAGGCAGCGGCACCGTGGTCGTCCATGACGGCGGCGGGTCGATGGGGATCGCTCAGCTGAAGGCCTACTCTGAACCTTTCCAAGCGGAAACCGGAATCAAGGTCATTCATCAGCCAGGCGTTGCCTCCGGCGTGCAGTTGGCGACAGTCCTGGCGGGGGCCCCAAAACACGACGTCGCTCTGCTCTCCGGAGGCGCGATCGCTAACTTCGAGAAGGACAAGCTGCTGCTTCCCATTGACTACGACCGCTGGGCGGGCAAGGACAGAGAGGGTTATGACGTCGTTGCGGCCGAGACGAACTACGCACCGGCGATGATCTACTCGATGCTGATTGCGTATGAAGCCGAGAAGTTGGGGAGCCGGACTCCTTCGACTTGGGCCGATCTATGGAATTCGCGGGATTTTCCCGGACGGCGGACACTTGCCGCCGGGACCAATGCCGCAGATGGCGCAACCTATGAGATCGCGCTGCTGGCCGACGGCGTTCCGCCCGAAAAGCTTTATCCGCTGGACTGGAAGCGAGCCTTCCGCAGCCTCGACAATCTGCGAAGCAACGTCGTCAAGTGGTGGGCCAGTGGTGCTGAATCGGTGCAGCTCCAGGTCGATCGACAGGCAACGGTTGGTAGCGCCTGGAATGGGCGCATCGATGGCGCGAACGATCAGGGGGCAAGGATTGGCAAGAGCTGGGACCAGGGCATTCTGCAATGGGCCGCCTGGGCTGTTCCAAAAGGAGCCGAGAGCAGCGAGAACGCACAGAAATACATCGCCTATATGAGCCGCCCGGAGCCTCAGGCGAGATTCTCCGAGCTGATCACCTATGGACCCACCAACGCTCGCGCTTTCGAACACCTCTCGAAACAGCGGGCAGAGTTGATGCCTACCGCGCCTGGGCTCAAAGAGCGGCAGATTGTGCAGGATTATGCCTTCTGGAATGCGGTGGATGCCACCGGAGAAACCGGCCTGCGACGTGCCATCGTAGAGTGGGAACGGTGGGTCGCCGGAGGCTAGCATCGCCAATTTCTCCGGCAGGGGATGCAGACAAGTGAAACGGCTAGCTCTCCCTCTGCCGGGCGTTGCGCTTCTCGCGGCGGGCTACGCCTTGCCAATGGCAATCGTCGTCTGGATGAGCCTGCGGCATCAAGGGCATTGGAGCACTCAAGCATACGCACAGATCGTTCGTGCCCCGGTCTTTTTTGGAATTTTCCTCAAGACCCTCTGGATGGCGTTTTCCGTCACCGGGCTGTGTGCGTTGTTGGGATATCCCTATGCCTATTTCGTCGCGACCCGGATCCGTCGGTATGCCGCTCCGATCATGATGCTGGTGGTGATTCCCTATCTGACCAGCGTCCTGATCCGGTCCTATAGCTGGATCGCGATCCTCGGCAGCTCCGGCATTGTAAACCGGCTTCTCATTTCCATCGGGCTGACGAGCGAGCCGCTGCCGCTGGTCTTCAGCAGCTTTGGCAGCTATGTCGGCATGGTTCACATCCTTCTGCCGATGATGATCCTGCCGCTCTACGGTGCCCTGCGGAGACTTGATCCGGCGTTGATCAAAGCTGCGCAGAGCCTTGGCGGTGGCCCAGCGACCGTCTTCTGGACGGTCGTCTTTCCGCTCTCGCGTCCGGGATTGGCAGCGGGCTGCGCACTGGTCTTTTTGTGTGCCCTTGGCTTTTACATCACGCCAGCCATGCTCGGGGCCCCCGGCGACTACCTGGTGGCCCAGGCGATTGAAGTCCGCGTCTCGACGTTGGCGGATTTCGATTTCGCCGCCGCCCTGGCGTGCATACTGTTTTTTGGGGTCAGCGGGTTTTTGGTCCTGTTTCGCCGAAACGTCGTTCCTCTGGGGCCGGCCGCGAACGATCGATGGCGGTCCGCAGGAACCGGGAGCGGCCTGCGCGGTGCTGCCTGGTATCGGCGAACGGGTATCGATCAGGTGGCGGTGGCGCTCGTCGATTTGTGCGACGCGATGGCTTTTCTCGCCAGTCCTTGTCTTCTGATCCTCTCCGCCTTGGTACTACTGTTCCTGCTGGCACCAATGATCGTCGTCGTCATGATTGCGTTCAGCAATGCGCCCTATCTCGTCTTCCCGCCTCCGGGCTTTTCTACACGTTGGTTTAACTCCCTGCTCGGCGACCAGCGCTGGCGCGACGCCGCAGTGTTCAGCTTCAGTATGGCCGTACTTTCCGCTTCCACGGCATCGCTGGTCGGGACAGCTTATAGCATTTCGGTAACCAGAGGCGCCTTGCGTGCACGCAGGATCATGTGGCTGGCTGCGATTGTCCCGATGATTCTTCCGCAAATCGTGCTTGGTATCGGGTTGTTCTTCCTCGCCGTTGCGCTAAATCTCAACGGCACCATCGTTGGTTTCTGGCTCGGCTTTACCGTGCTAGGATTTCCCTACGTGGTCATTATCATGACCGCTGCCCTGCAAAACAGCGACATCGATGTCGAGCGAGCGGCAGTCGGTTTGGGAGCCACCCCGATGGCAGCATTCTTGACCGTTACGCTGCCACTTCTCATTCCCGCATTGTCCAGCGCTTTCCTCTTCGCCTTCCTCGCCGGGTTCGACGATCTCGTCTTGAGCATGTTCTTGAGCTCGCCGTCCAAAACGCCACTCGCAATGTTGATGTGGCAGGATATTCATCTGGAAATCAGCCCAAAGACAGCCGTGGTCGGCGCGTTCCAATTGGCTGCGCTGTTGGCAGCATCAATGCTCCTGGTGATTCTGAGAAAAGCGAAAGGCACAGGAGAGAAGATCAAAATGATCCGTTCGCGCAAGTCAGAAGATCCGCGCGATACTGCCGCAAGTCCTGCCTCGTGACGGTCAAGTGGCTGGCAAATTCGCCTTTCGTTGCCCTACATCGACGAAGGACCCTGCGGACAGGCCTGGTACAACTTTCATGAAAATTGTGGCGCGCCTGGTACAGTTTTCTTGCGCCCGAAATATGGGTGGTCGTATGAATGTCTCCGAGGCCCTCGAGCGGCGCATGTCGGTCCGCTCCTTCAAGCCCGATCCAGTTTCCAAAGAGCGGGTGCGCTCGCTGCTGGAGAGGGCCCGTCGCTCCCCTTCGGGAGGCAATCTCCAGCCATGGCGCGTCTACGCGCTCACCGGTAGCCCGCTCGATGAACTCAAGAGGCGCGCGAGCGCAAATCCGCTTGGGGAGCCCCCGGAATATCAAATTTATCCAGACTCGCTGTGGGACCCCTATCGGCGCCGACGCTGGGAGTACGGCGAGGATCTCTATGCTGTGATCGGCATTCCGAGGGAAGATCGGGCAGGTCGGCTGCAGCATCTGGCTCGAAACGGGCAGCTATTCGGCGCACCTGTCGGGCTGTTTTTCTGTCTCGACCGAAGGTTCGGCCCACCGCAGTGGGCGGACCTCGGTATCTTTATCCAGACGATGATGCTCCTGGCGGTCGAAGAAGGACTGGCGACCTGTGCACAGGAGTACTGGTCACGCTACCCAAAAACCCTAACGGAATTGCTCGACTTATCCGCCGAGGAATTGGTCTTCTGCGGGATGGCCTTGGGCTTTGCAGACGAAGATCCCATCAACACACTCAGAACCAGGCGAGATCCGATTTCAGATTGGACCGTCCTGCTCGGCTTCAGTTGATTTGAGCCCAATCGTGATATCGATCAAGTGCCCGCATGAGCGACAAAAATCTGTTGCATCGTGTGAGCGTTGAGCGCAGATTCAATTAACTGCATAGATCTTCTAATTATGATTCACGGTCTCTTGGTCGAGGGGACAGCCCACACGACCGATACCCACGAAACCATCAGCAATATGACCTTGTGTGCTGGGGCGATGCGTAGCAGCGTGCCGACAACACCGCGATCGTTGAACTGTTCGAAGCGAAGCAACGGCAACCCGCCGTCTGAACCACGACAGCCCTTTCCGCTTCCGGGGAGAGGGCGCTTTCTCGCTTGGTTGACGCGTTGCCTGAGTAGATTAGAGGCTTGAAGAGGTCGCGCAGCGGCTTCCTTGGATTCACGAAAGAAATCACCCTCGATCAGGGCCTCAACCCCCGCGAATCCGCCGTCATAAAATGATCCAGCTTGCGCCACTCGATTTCATCGCCGTCAAAGGTCGAGCGAAGCGGACGTCGCGAGGCGCCATCGATATTCCTCATGAGTGTCTCCATCAGAGGCTCTCGCGGTTGGGGAATTTGTGCCAGCTTGCGCTTGTCGATGATGTCGACACCCGACGGATCGACAACGAAGAAACGCGCGCCGGTCTTTGCTGCGTTCATAAGGTCATCGTTGATGTGCTCGTCTTGGAAGCTGTATCCGATGATGACGACCCTCGCGCCATGCAACAGCTTTCTGAACTGCTCACGATACCACGACAGCAGAGGAGAACTGTTGATCCCGGTAACCTTGTTACCGCCGATGATCAGCATCAGATCGGATCGATCCGGCAACGTCCAGTTGCTCGATCCGTGCAGTTTGAAATAAGGTTGATGGCGGTCGGTCACCGAGAAAGAACCATCGATCGGCCTGTACAATCCGGGTGGGAGAGCTTGGTAGACGCCTTCAAATCCGGTTCCGCGCTCCTTGTGATCCCAAAGCAGTTCACGCGTGCGCAGGTGGAGGCCGTCTTGTCCAAGCAAATATTCGAACACCTCGTTGGCGAGCCAGCCGCCCCAATTGCGGCTAAAGCCGGCGCCTGTTAGCAGGATGAGTGGCATGGAAGTTGATTTCGTGTTCCGGTGGGCGATTAGAGGTGGTCAGAATATATCGTATTGGGTTATCTCGCGAGCGCTGTTGCGCTCCGGCAAACCTTTCGTTGCAGTATTCTAGGGACTATTGAAGCCGCCTGCGCAGTGCGCAATCAAGGTGCTGCTGACGTTGACGTTGCCCCGCCATCGGCCTCATCGGGGGAATGACCCGCAATGAAGTCGAGCAGAAATTCGCGACGTACGCGGCGAAGGAAGACAGCGTCCGGACTCGCCTCGCTGCCGCGACCAGCGACGCCGCAGCGTGCGGAGCTAGAACGTTTGCTACGCCTTGTGACCGTCGTCCAGACCGCATTCCTGAGCAATCTAAAGAAAACCCTCACTCTTGATGTCGCTGGACGATCTCAACGCGGAGCTGCTGGCGCTCGAGGTCGAGCTTAGGCAACTGGAGGAGGCGCGGAATGACGCGCTCAAGACAGCCGATGAGCCCACCGCGGAAGCTCCCGGGATGACTATCTCGCCATTGCCGCCGACCTCGAAGTTCTAGCCGCCGAAAAGCGCGCTGAAGTCGCGGAGATAAAAGCGAAGCGCGTCTTTCTGGTCGGCCGTGAGCCGACTTACCCTCAGGCCCCCAATCAACTCGGCTTGTTCGAGAGTCGTCGAACAGCCGTCGGGGTGTCTCTAACCGAGTCGAAGCAGCAGCGTGCGGAACGACATGAGTGGAAATCATCAATATCACGGACAAATACCACCCTTCTTATATTTGGGAATCCTTTCGCTCGCTGAAAGCGATGCATGCGTTCTCGATCCAATTCGTCAAGAACGTAGCGGATCTGTATGACGGCCTGACGCGCCGCAGGAACATTGACCGTAATAGTTCGGGCTTCTCGCTAGATGATGCTCCCATTCTTGGTCTCCTCATGCCGGATACGCGCCTCTTCCAGGCGTTCGATAACCTGCAAGTGGTGAATACCGCCGCCAAGGCGCGCTAACGGCTGTATTGGAAGAGTAACGATACACGCCCTGCCAGAATCTTGCGCTCTTGGCGATTGATGATCGCCGCCCCCCAAAGTTCTTTCCGTCGCTTGTTGACGAAAGGGAAGCTGCGGGAGAATATTTTTGGAAGGATATAATGGGATGACTGCAGCCGTTGCCGTCACAGAAAGCGGGCTACCGTTCGGGTTGAACGCCATGGAGTCGTTCCGTTCGCACTTGCTCGGTCTGTTCTCATCGCGAATTGATGGGGCCATAAACGTTCCGGATGTTCGGAAGATCGCGCAGCGTAGCGGACACGAAGAAACTGAATAGCGCGACCTGATGGAAGCCGTGCTGCGATTATCGATCGGCTGCGCGAACTTGACTGCGCCTGGGCGATCGTACGAAGCGTACCTTGCGAATGTGGAGTGGGTGACCCGCCGCGTATTTGAAGAGCGCTGTTGGTCTTTTTCCGTTAGATCGCTCGGCCCGGGTGCAGTTGCAGGAGGTCCTCGCCGCCCAACGTTCGATCATGTTTCCGGCACGCCATATCGAACTTGTTCTGCAGGTTGCTGTCCTGCCGGCGGCATTGAGCGGCGACAACGAGGATTTAGATTTTAAATGGTGGACTATAGCCAGTGTTTTAACCGGCCGGACGAATGGCATGCTCTGACGCATGAAACCTCGCGCGCTGCTGGCCTGGAACGTCCGTCGGATCCGCCTGAAACGCGGTATTTCGCAAGAGAAATTGGCTCGCGCGGCCGGGATCGACCGCTCCTACTTGGCCGGTCTTGAGCGGCAATCGAAAAACCCGACGATTGATGTTCTTGACAGCATCGCCGAAAAGCTCGGCGTCCAGCCGTCCGAGCTTTTTGCCGAGCCGTCTAACCATGCGGACACTCTGAAGACATCACCCAAGCGACCTAAGCCAGCACATCTGCATCGTAAAAGGCAGTAGCCATTCATATAATGCAAGCCTCCGGTGTTTTAGCGCCAGAGCAAGCGATCTCCCGACTCCCAGTACGCGTCTAAAGCCCTTTCAATAGCATAAGTACGGTTAACGGGCGTGTCCAAACGACTCACAATATTGCCATCGCACTCGTGGTTATAGGAGGAAGGCCGCTCGAACGGCCCCTTTTTCTTCTCGTTATTTGAGACGGACGCGGGAAGTGGTCCTCGCGAACGACGCCGATAGCTAAACCGTCGTGCTGACTGATACTGTCCTGTCGCGCTCAAGATCGGAGTTGAAGATGGACAGCGAAATATTCGCGCGACTGCTCGTGCAGAAACTCACCCTCGTAGGATTGATCAAGCTCCTCGATCACAAGGAAATAGTCAGCAAGGACCTCATCATCCGGTTTCTGGAGGACGTAGCCGCCAACAGTGACGCCGCAACGGCGAAGTTGTCTCCCCTGCTCGCTGACAGCGTCGACGCCATGATTGCTTCGATTAGGGAGACCCAGCCATGGAAGCCGATCGTGATCCCTGGCGGCAAGCAGTGAGCTTAGGCTCGGCCCGTCAGCAAGAACGTACATGGAAGACCGATGCTGCGCCAGGCCGGACAGAAGGGGCCGCGAGGCGCAACGCGAAAGATCGCCAAATCAATGAATTGCGCTCGCGCATGCCGCGCTCTTCCGCGGTTCGTCGAACCGATTGTCCGTTTCGTACAGCGGTTTCCACTGCGGAATAATCGATGCCCCATTGCGTGGTACCTCAGCACCGATCACCGAGACATCAATCGGTCCAAATGCCGTGCAATAGACGGTTGGTGCAACCGTTGAGGAAAGCACGATGTGCGAGATTCCGTCTGATCCAAAAGTCGCTGCCACCGCACCGGCGGAGGAGATGCTCACGCCCTATGACCACGACCATGCGGTAACGTACCTGCGCATGCTGGACGCTGACGCTGAAGGCGCTGACTGGCGAGAAGTCGTGGAAATCGTGCTGCGCATCGACCCCAAAGGCGAACCTGATCGTGCCAGGCTTGCGTACGAAACGCACCTTGCAAGAGCCAAGTGGATGAGCAAACGCGGTTACAAGCTACTGCTGAGGCACGGCTAGCCTGTGGCAAACTAACCTATTGTGATTTTGGCATAAGCGGCCCCGCGATGTCGGTTAGCGTGCCGTGCGAAGCGCGCGCGATCGTCCTTCATCCCATATTCTCTCCCGAACACGGCGATATCGATACCAGCGAAAATTCTTGGAGTGCGACCGGGTTCTGACCGGTGCCGAGGTCCTATCAGAAGCCGTAAGATCGTTCAGCCCAGCGCAGCAGTACGCGCGCGTCCCGATCGGGTAAGACCACGCGCTGGTCACGCAGGCCCTTGGCGATTGCTTGACCAACCTCTGGCTCAACCCGGTTACCATGGGTCATCAGGAAGAACCAGCCAAATGGGACCCCGGCCTCACGGTCGATGGCTTCGACGCGATCCATCAGGATATGGACCGAGGCGTCGCCAGCGATGAACCTTTCTTCCGGCAGATGCAACGGGCGCGGCACGAATCCGATTTCGCGCGTGCATTTATCGTCGTAGTCGTAAATGTCGAGCGCCCAGTGCGCGTAGACACGCTCGGCCGAAGCGCTGGATTCTTCCCAATCCTGGAAGAAACGAATCTCCCGTGGCACGTAGTCGAACCAGTCCGGCACCAACTCCAGGAACGGCGTCTCGGTCGTGCCCTCCCGCGTCACTTCCCGCACCACGCGGCGCTCCATCTCCGTCCGCTGCGCGTCGCGCTTCTCGCGCTCGAGGCGCGCGCGCCGCGTCAGGAAACTCCGGACATGGACGACGCTGCTGCCCGCGTGCCCCAGCATCCGAAAAAGCGGGCCGGCGATAACCCTGTCGTCGGGCATATCGTCGTGCGTGATCCACGACGCATCGAGTAGTTCGTCCTTGCTCCAAGGGCAGTATTTCGGATTGGCGATCGGCCCGGCGCGCCATTCAACTTCCCGGCCGAGACGGATTTGCACATAGTCCGCCGCGCCCGATCCAGTCGGCGCGAAGGCGTACACGGTGTTGCCGTGCCATTCCGAAATCTGAAGGCCGCTCTCGCGCAATCGAGTCCAAAGTGCGCGAATGTCGCCGTTGTCCTTGGCAAGCTCGGCTTCCATCCACGGCCGGTATTCTGCGATCCGTGTTCCGTCCGCGGCGATCACCGAGCGCTTGTCGCGCCAATACTGATCGTCGATGTTCGCCGTCGAAAATGAGAAACCAGGGAACGCGGCAGTTAGCGCGGCGGCCAGCGCCGCTTC
Source organism: Bradyrhizobium sp. USDA 4538 (assembly GCF_024171045.1). Taxonomy (NCBI): domain Bacteria; kingdom Pseudomonadati; phylum Pseudomonadota; class Alphaproteobacteria; order Hyphomicrobiales; family Nitrobacteraceae; genus Bradyrhizobium; species Bradyrhizobium sp. USDA 4538. The sequence continues at coordinate 300,914 of NZ_JALJZE010000002.1, read as the reverse complement.
GTCAGCACCGGCCGGAAGACGTGCGAGAACCGTCTCGATCGAAGCGGGATCGGGCAGTCGCACCGGGATGTTCTCTGGAGCCTCAGCCATGCCTTGATCCTATCATTGTGGCCTGTCGAGTCTTGCTGGTTTTTCGTCCGAGCCGGTTCGCGATCGTCAAGAACAGATCGAGATTTCGCCGGGTGCGCCGGCGATGAGCTCCTTGTAGGTTGCGCTCCTCACGAGTGATCCTCCACTGCGTCGTTAGGCTCGAGCAAGGGCCTGAGAAAGTCCTGCATCCAGATCGGCATAGCTGAAAGACCCGCACGGAGATCGTCGCGAATCTTCTTTCCATGCTGCGGGTTGGTGAACAGCCTGTTGAGGCTGTTCTTTATCGCGCGTCGATCGTCATCCCCCGCCCATCTTGTCCTGCATCCAATAGAGCGCCTGAACGACGCGCATGCCTGGACGTCCCGCCCAATAAAGACGGCTGGGTGCCGCCGACTTGAAATGGATCACCTGCTTTCCAAGCCTGATCGGCTTTAGGCGAGCGTCGACCAGAACCTCGATGCGTGCCGGCACGGCCGTGGTGAGGCCGAGATCATTCGCGGCAGTCATCCCATCGACCACGACACGGGCCTGGTCGCGGCGCGCCACAGCTCTGATGACCGCGCGATAGTCGGGGACCGTCAGCTTGCCTGTGATGTTGCTCCTTCGCGGCCGGTCGTAAAGTCCGCGGTCGATGCGGCGCAACTCACCAGCCGCGACCAGGCGCTGCAACGTCTTGTCGACGGCCGCGCGGCTGCCGAGATCCGCGAAGTCGCCGGGTGTCCATACTCTGTCGGTGTCATCTCGATGCGGGCAACAAGTCGCGGCCGGATGTCTGTGGTCGCTCGATTAAGCATGTCCGAAATATGATGCAAAGTTCGGTCAGAGCAAGGATGTCCATGTCCGAACCATGCGGCATTCTTCGGACGTGTGGTTCCTTTCCGCAGAACTCATGATTTGAACTGGACCCGTCGAGGTCGTAACGGGTTGATATGGCCCGGATAAATTGACATGTGGGCCCATGAGCGTGCTTACTGTCCTCAGTCCTAGGACCGAGGACACTCACGGAACCATGAAGAGCCAAGATATTGTCGTCCTGCTGAAGCTCGTGTGCTTGCAGGATTATGAGCGCGCAGCCGGGATAGATCCCTTCCGCAAGGACGGCGAAGACCCGTACTCGGTGCGGGGCCTCGAGGCCTCCCTCGGAATCAGCAAAACGGAAATCGCCGCCTCGATCAAGCGCAGCCTTGCATCAGCCATGGCAATCAAGGACCGGATGACCGGCCGCCCGGATCCCAATCGCAGGAACCTGCGCGACTTCATCACCTACGGGCTGAAGTTCGTCTTTCCGGCAAAGCCTGGTCCCATGCAGCGTGGCGCGCCGACAGCCTTCGCCGCCTCGGTTCTGAAGGACTCACTCTACAGCGCGGGCAACCTGAATCCACGTTTGGCCCTATGCGCGCGGATGCGAGATGGGCCTACAGTCTCACCATCGCGGCTTGGTCAATTGGAGGCTGGCAGGTGGGAATGTCGCTGCGATTGACCGCGAAGTCGGCCTTCCATTCGGCTGGTTTTTTCTAATGACGCACGGCAATCGCGTCGATCCGACGGTCCTTCAGGATATGGACCGAGGCCTCGTCGGCGTTGAGCCTTTCTTCCGGCAGACGCAGCGGACGCGGCACGAACCCGACCTCATGTGTGCCGTTATCGTCGTAGTCGTAAATGTCGAGCGCCCAATGCGCATAGACAATTTCTTGATCCTATCATCGTGCCCTATTAGGGGTGCGTTCGATCTCTTTCATTGACGTCAGGACGTGCTCGAACCGAGGGGCGTTGCCGAAGATCATTGACGTCACGTTCGCATAGTTCCGCACCAGCTCGTCGATCATTGCCGCGGTCGGTATGAGTGCGTACGATCCAGTCACAGCCGAAGGATGTCCGAAATATGAAGCAATTTTCGGACATAGGCCTTCTCCCTCGAGAACACCCGGTGCCCCGGAACTGTTTGGGGGCTAGATCCGGGTCACGGGATGCGGTCGAGGGTGTCGGACGTCGGGTTAACATCCTGTACTTGGCCCTTTCTCTTCGTAGTCTTGTCAATCTTATGGGCTGGGCACTCTCGTACATCATAGAGTGAGAAAGTCGAATCCTTGAGATGAGGCACTATCGGCCAGTGATCAGATAGAATACCGCGCACAGCAAAACATGCCGCATTGGCGATATCAGTCGGCGTCGCGAGGTCGGCATTTTGATCAAGGGCCCAAACACCACAAGCGACAAGCGCTCGGCGGACAAATCCTGAGCATGTAGGAGTAACTGGGCGATAGGACGAACGTTGCCGGCCGGCTTTGCGTGCCAACATTCCGCCCTGTATCGTTGCGCGCAGAGCGGCGAGAAGACCATACGAGCCCTTCTGACCTTCGAGGAACAAGATTAGATTCTTCTGTGAGCTTTTCTCTCGAAGAAAATGATGACTGAGAACGACGACATATTCATAGTTCTCGACGTATTTTCGGATTGGACGCGTTCCGATGCCGCTGGGCATAGACTCATGAGCTAAATTATAGTTACCCACGATGGCGGCGTGAGTGAATGGGCCGTGAGTGGCTGTTTGAATTAGGTGCGAGATTAGTCCACGCTTCCCCACACAGAGCAGAACGTCACCTATCTCTACATCTGATGGTTTTAGTCGTTTTCGGTCCGGTTGCTGGCCAACAAAGCTAATACCATCACAATACACATATCTATCCCACATCCAAAACAACCATCGTCGCGGTTCGATGTCGGGCAAAACCGCTCGTGGGATGTTCTCTTTTCGCTTCGATAGGTCCGAACGATGGGGCATGTAAATGACCTGACTATCTTTGCTGAACGATGATCGGGGACTCCCGTCCGAAATGGGCTGGCGCGAATGGATGCGAGGCTATGAGAGTATGTCCTCGATCTCTCGCCGCTGGTCGACATGTTTCGCCGGGTTCTGCTCCTTCAGCTTCGCGATGTTGAGCAGCTTCCAGCGAACGGCCGGGAGCTTTGCGGCCTGAGGTAGGCCGATCGCCTCGAAGTCCGGCTCGCCATCGTGCAACGACAGCAAGAAGCGCATCGCCTTCTCGTCTAGCCGCGCGAGGAGATTGGCCGTCAGCTTCAGTCTTACTGCCTTCAATTCATCCAGGCTGACGGTTTCGATCGTCATCCCTTGGAACTCCTTCACGAAGGCTTCGTCGAGCATCGCTAAGGAAGGCTTGACCAGTTCGTGCGGCGGCCGGCCGGAGCTGGCGACGTAAATGAGGAACGTGCGAAACAGCGCGTCAGTCAGACCTTCGTTCTCGTAGAGCAGCTTCACGTCAAACAGATCGCGCGGATGTTGGCGGTCAACCGCCGCATGCAGCTTTCCGCCGAACAGATCTTCGAACGAGACGACTTGCATCTCGGCAAAACCGAAGGTCTCTTCGACCAACTGACTGACACGCCGTATCTCCGGCGTGTGGACCGTTCCTCGCGCGACGGGCGACGTCTCGATCTTGATCTCGGCGTTGCCTTGCCGGACGAGGACACGCGTGTCGTTGTTGCCGCCGCCCGCAATCCTCTGGACTGTGACGCCGCGGAGACTGCGCTGCAGATCCTCGCGAATGCGTTCGAGCGTCGCGTCGATGCCTTTCAACGTCGTCTCGCGATCCTCGATCGGGAGATAGACGAGATCGATATCGACCGACAGCCGCGGCATGTCCCGGTAGAAGAGGTTGATCGCCGTCCCACCCTTGAGCGCGAAGGCGTTGTGACGGGCGATGAAGGGAAGGGTCCGCACCAGCAGTTCGACCTGCCGCATATATTGCTCACGCGCCATGCGGGGGCTCCTTCGGCATGAGATCGTTTGGAATCGTGACGCGGTACACGGGGTGGAGCCGGCCGCCTGGGCTTAACGCCCGGTCACCCTTGCCGAGATCGACCGCCGAGCTGTCGATGTGCCTGCGCCAGGCATGATTGTGCTTGTCGGCATAGACGAAGAAGAGGCGCTTGGTTTTCACGCTTCGGCACTGGGCCAGCAGCGTCCTCAGCAGTTTTGGGCGCAGATTGGCGAGGCTTTCGAACACCATGTCGATCGTGTGGAAGCTCTCGCCTTTCGGGAGCTCGTCGAGCATCTCGAGGATTGCACGTTCGGGGGACGACATCGGTATCGGCCAGCGCCACGGGTTCTGCGCGAGCCCCGGGTCATCGTCATTCGAGAGGCTGAAATCGGAATTCTCGATGCCGACGGTATCATCACCAAATAGGGCGTTGCTCCTGACCACCACGCGTGCGTCGGTGTGCAGTTTCGACAGCCATGCGGGAACGTCGGCGCCATAAAGATAGAGCGCGAATTCGCCGCCGAACGAAAGATAGTGCGTATGGCCGCGCAGGGAGAGAGCACTGGCCCCACCGACATGAAATCTGTGCCGCATGAGCCAGAGGGCCGAGAGCAGAGGGATCTTCCATCCGATGCTCGCTTCCGGAGGCGTGTCCGGCATGAATGGACGGCGGTACAGGCCCGTCATCACGGGTTCGAGCCAACCCTGTTTGACGTAACCGGAGACGGACTGCCGCGAGATGGCGTGACGGCTCATCCAGCCCGTATCCACGAGGAACCCCGGGGGAACCGCCTGCAGAAGCAACTTTAGCTTTTTTGTTTTTTGTCCATTCATGCTGGACATTATGGCATAAATTCAAATTTTACGTGAGTGGAAACTTTATATATCTCGATATTTGTCAATTATTAGTTGTCGAAACGTATTTCTCTCAAAGTTAGGAAAGATGTCCCCCTTTCGGGCCGAGCTGTTGGCTACGCCGAAGCCCCTGATGGGTCTTCCCCATCCGGGCCGTCCGTCCCTGACGCAGGGGCCTCGTTGCGGGACACCGTTGATGGGAAGCGAGTGAAGGCCGTCAGGATCTCCAGTCGCGGCTCTGGCCTAAATTTATATCCAAACTTTGGTCAGTGGCGTCCGATAGCTCTCATTTCCTCCCGAAAGCACCCGTTGCCAAACCAATTCCAGCGGATGAAGCGGGCGGGGAAGTATTGTTGGGCGGCCCCTCCCTGCCGGTCGGTCACGCTCTACCCGCAAGCATGCGCTTGCGGCCGGAGCCGCAAAGCGTCTCCGCCTTTCGGGTGACGATCGTTGCCGCTTACTGCTTCCGATGCTGAATGGATGTCCGCGGCGCCGGCGAATTGAACGGCAGCGCCGATATCACTTGCCGTCGCCAACCCATTTCCTCGCTTTGACCTGATCCGTGATGCGGGACCAACAGCCGAGGGCGATGCCGCTGAATTGCGGCCGGGGAAAAACGCGCGAGAGGGCGCTGACCATTCGGAGCAAGCCCCGACCCCGCTCTCCATGGATGGCTTTCCTGGTCCTCCGTCCGGCCTTCCACGATCAACCCGCAAGGGGTCGGCTATGCGAGCATGCCGCCGCTGCGCCTTCGGCTGCGCGGTGATCGCGGCCGGTTGAGGACACTGACGGACGCCATCGAGCGGGGATCGGCCTCGCTCACGATGGAGCCCTCACATGTCGCACGATCTTTCCCTCGCCCAGTCCAACGCCTTCGAGCTCGCCCGCACCCTGATGGTCCCGGTCACGCTCTTCAAGGTCGACGGCGAATACGGCGTGATGCCGAGCGACGAACTCGACGATGCCGATGTCCTCGTGATGCACGAATACGATCCCTACCAGTTCAGCCCGGCTCATTGAGCCGGGTTTTCCCTTGGGTGCCGCTCGCGAGCGGGCGGCCGCAAGGGAGGCTGCGCCGCGGCTGGCGGCCGCGACGACGTCGTGTGCCCCGTAAGATTCATCAATTGCCAGCCGCGCCCTTGCCCCCTTCGCTCTTCGCGGCAGGGGCGAGCGGGTCCCGCAAAGTGCGGGAAATGAGAAATTCAAGCGGGAAAGGCCCAGTGCAGCAGCGCCGGGAATCGGAGATGGAAAAGAAGGATATCGAAGAGCTGAAGAATCGCGTGGCTTGCGCCGCCGTGCTCGAGAAGGCCGGATTTGCGATCGATCTGAAGGAGAGCACGCGCAAAGCTGTCAAATATCGTCGTGGCGGCGACATCATCATCGTGATCCATGAAGGAAGAGGCTGGTTCGACGCACTGTCCGACGCCAGAGGCGACGTGTTCTCGCTGGTGGAGCATCTCGACCGCATCGCGTTTCCCGAAGTGCTGCGGCGAGTGTCCGACCTGGTCGGCTTTGTGCCAACGGAGCCCATTTGGTCCCGAGAATCCCGCGTGCACGATCCTGCTGCTGCTGCTGATCGCTGGCGCGCGCGGCGCAAGCCTCGGCGAGGGTCGCTGACCTGGCGATATCTGCGCGACGAGCGCGGCATTCCGGAAGCCATCATCCACGCTGTAATTAGGCATGACCGGTTGCGCGAAGGCCCTCACGGCAGCATGTGGGCGGCGCATCTCGACAATGACGGCATGGTCACCGGCTGGGAAGAGCGCGGTCCGCAATGGCGCGGCTTCGCCAGCGGCGGCGACAAGGTGCTGTTCCGCTTCGGACCGGCGGACACGACCCGGCTCTGCATCACCGAGGCCGCGATCGACGCCATGAGCCTGGCGGCGATCGAAGACCAGCGGCCGGATACTCATTATCTGAGCACCGGCGGCGGCTGGGCGCCGGCCACGGCCGCCGCCATTCGAGCGCTGAGCGCGCGGCCTGGTGCGCGGCTCGTCGCGGCGACCGATAACAATCGGCAGGGAGAGGTCTATGCCGATCGCCTCGCGGCCATCGCGCAGCAGGTGGGCTGCGACTATGACCGCCTGCGGCCGGCGACGGAGGACTGGAATGACCAGCTGCAAAAATAGAGTATCCGGCAAATTTGGTCGTATGAGGACGCCGATGGTTGAACTGGACGAGCTTGCGAAGGCTATGCGGACGGTGACGATGGCCTTGGACCACCCACTGGTGGACAAGCACATCCACTTTCACAACAGGGTCATGGTGCACAGCGGCGACGTTTTCCGCGGAAACCGTAGCAGGCACTTCGTTCGGCGGATGGAAAAGGGTGGCCGATTCTACGTCCGGATGGGCAAACGCGGTGAGTGCAAGCGCTATATCGAGCGCTGCGAAGTCACCTTTATTTACGGCGAGCCGACGCTGTACGAATATCGCCTAAAGAGCGATACATGACGGAATCCTGCGTTTGCGGTCTTTCACCCGTCCCGGACTTCTGCAGGAGAGGACGCCGGTGGGCTTGGCGCACCATCGATCGCGACGATGTGCCTGCTCACGTCCGCATTTCGATAGGCGCTTTCGGAGACACCGGAGGCTGGGCCTCTATATTAGCCCGCTACGGCTGTTTTGGACGCGGCGGGCTTGTCCAGTCGGTGCAATAGGCCCCAAAATGGTTGTGAACGGATTGCTTCCAAGGACTCCACTCCTTAACCGGTTTTGTCCATTCTCCGGCAAATCGTTTGGGGAATCGTTTGCCACTTTTCAATAGGCTGCGAGAAAGGCCAGTCAAGCGGTAGGGAGACCACCCGTAGACAGATCACTATTGCGATCGTGATTGCGCCGCCGCTGGTGCTCATCGGTGCCATATGGTGGGTGGCGGTCCGCTTCCGTCCACGCCAACCGGAGACGAGCGCTTCGCGCTATTAAGGGACCAGGCCCGGCGTTGGGCGGCACGGAGGCGACGAATGACCTTCAGTAAACATCAGTTCAGGGTCGAGCTGCGGCGGCTGATCGAAAAGCACATCAGCTCGTCGAGCACGTTCGAAGACTATGTCCTGATCACCGAAGAGCTTGAAGAGGCGCTGGATAGGCTCGACCTCGAGTCCGAGAAGTTCCCGGACGAGGAGGTCGACGCCTGCGAATTGTAGCCAGCGCTTCGTGTCGATCTTCAGCTACTCCCTGCTGCCGAGGGCTCAGCGCTGGTGGCCGAGCCCGATGCCGAGCTGGTGGGCCTTGGCCCGAAGCGCCGGCACCGTACGCTTCATCTGCTTCGAGATCTTGGCGATCGGCGTCTTGGCCTTCGAGTGAGCCTTGAGCGCCTTCAGATCATCCTTGGTGTATTCCCGTCGAATGAGTGGCTTCTTCTGTTTGGAGTTTGGCATAGAATCCCTAATGAATGGACGAAAGAGCGGCCCCGAAGTGTCTGAGCTTTGGCCAAGGCCGCCGCCCGTCCACATATCATACGGGCTGGTGATGACCAGCCTGCGACTCACGTTCCGCAAACGTGGCCTGCAAATTGCCGCGTTGACAATCACGATTCACCGCAGACGCTTCGCGTCAGGTGTGCTGATGGGAGCTGAACGTGGTCTTCAGGCAAGAACTTCGACGCCTGATCGACCGACACATCGGCCCATCAAGCCAGTTCAAGAAGCTACATCGAGATAATCCAGGAGATGCACTGCGCAGGATCGGGTTAGAGCGGAGGGTGACAAGGCAGGCGGTTTCTCGCCAGTGGATATGGATGGGGTCGAGCGGTAGATGAACTGATCAGGTGATCACAAGCTTCGGCCGGACATTATCCGTGCCGTGATCCGGTAATGACGAATTGCGAAGGAACGCATGGCAGCATGTGGGCGGTGCATGTCGACGGGCAACGGCCTGCCGCCGAGGATTGGGACGAACAAGTACATCCCGGCAACAAGATGAAGATGGAGAGGAGGGAAACGAAAACCCTGCTGCCGCATGCCCGCCGACCGCGTCAAGGGTGAAGCTTCGCCCGCGTACCGCGGCCCTTGACCCGGCCGGTCGGAGAGGCGGCCGCGGAGGAGAGGTCAGGAAGGGCTGAAGACGATGGCGGAATCGGAAGGATGAGCCGCGCTTCAGCCCGACGAGGCTGAAAGGAGCCCGCTCATGACCCTCTCACCGTTCCGCAAGATCTATCAGGGCATCGCCGACCGCCGGCAAATGTTCCGCATGTTTGATCGCCACGCGCAGCGGCCGAACCGCTCCGAGAATGACGACAGCGCTCTCTATTGCGGCGAATGGTTCGAGATCGGCCAGGCCGACCATGACCATATGTTCGAGATCCTGCCGCCACTCTGGATGAAGGCTGAGATGTTCGCGTTGCGCGAATTCCTCACCGGCAGCATCACCGGCGTGTTCTTCGCGCTGAGGATCGAGGGCCAGCCACGCTACTTCCACGGTTATTGCGATCTTAGCGACAAGAACTCGCCGGACCGGATGCGCGCAGCGATCATCGAACGGGAAGCGCGGCCCCTGAAGGCAATGACGCGCGAAGAGCGGCTCGAGCACATCTGGTCGAGCACGCATGACGACTATCGCGGCTATGCCGGAGAACGCTGGGCCGAGCATCTGCGCGGCGAGCGCACGATACTGATCTACGGCGGCGAACACCGCACCGTGCTGAAGCTGCTCGACCAGCTGACCGACGCGGAGATCGCCGTGAAGCTGCCGGTGCATCTGCGCCACCTGCCTGACGCGATCGCAGCGTGAGGGAGGTGGTAATGTTCACGTTTCCCATCCCCGCCGTCCGCACGGTCATCGAGCGCGGAAAATCCGACGCCGCTGCCAGTGGCGGTTTCCGCAATCCCTATTACGGCCTCAAGCCTGGTGAGGGCGAGAAGCCCGGCCTCTGGCTTGTCGGGGACAACGGCGTCTACATTATGTCGAACGGCAAGCTCAGTGAGGGCGCTCGCCCGCTTGTGGTCTATTCCGAGGAATGCCATCCGATCGGCAATCCGGACTGGTTCGACTACAAGCGCCGCCATTTCGGCGGCGATGACGGCATCGAGTTCATCGAGGCCGAGCGGCTCATCCCTCTCATCAATCGCGATTTTCGATACACGCATCTGCGCATGCAACTGAGCGAGACGGACATCTCGCTGTCGCGCATCGTGCGCTAGCCCCTCCCGTCCCCCATCCAACGTGACCGTCCGCACCACCCGCCGAGGCAACTCGGCGGGACGACGGCACGCGCCCTCATCACAAGGAGAAATTCTCATGGCGCAAGACGATCCCTTCACCCTCGACCTCTTCGGCAACACGGCGCTGTCATCCGGCCTTGGCCTCGGCGTCACCGCATTCGCCGGCGTCGTTACCGCCGAGCCGGACGACGACGACGATCCCGATCCATCGACGCCGGCGCCCGCGACGCGGGTCGCGGCAGCCGCGGTCTCTATGTCATCTGCTCGCCGCACACGCGGCGCGAACTTCCATCTCGCCAGCGACCGCGGCCTGGCGAAGGGCTGGAAGGATCGCGCGCGCGACAATATCGCGGCGATCCGGCTTGCCGCCGCCATCGAGGCCGATGAGCGGCCGGCGACCCCTGCGGAGCAGGAGCAGCTAATCCGCTTCACAGGGTTCGGCGCGTCCGAGCTCGCCAACTCGGTATTCCGACGTCCGGGCGAGGCCGAGTTTCGCAAGGGCTGGGAGGCGATCGGCGAGGATCTGCAGGATGCGGTCGCCGATCTCGACCATGCCTCGCTCGCACGTTGCACCCAGTACGCGCATTTCACCCCCGAGTTCATCGTGCGCGCAATCTGGGCGGGACTGCAGCGCCTCGGCTGGCACGGCGGCCGCGTACTCGAGCCCGGCATCGGCACGGGGCTGTTTCCGGCGCTGATGCCGGAGGGACTTCGCGAGATTTCGCACGTCACCGGGATCGAGCTCGATCCGGTCACCGCCCGCATCGTGCGTCTGTTGCAGCCGCGCGCCTGGATCATCGCCGCCGATTTCGCCCGCACCGAGCTGCCGGCGAGCTTCGATCTCGCCATCGGCAATCCGCCGTTTTCCGATCGCACCGTGCGATCGGATCGTGCGTACCGGTCTCTCGGCCTTCGCTTGCACGACTACTTCATCGCGCGGGCGATCGATTTGCTGAAGCCCGGCGCGCTCGCCGCCTTCGTGACCAGTTCGGGGACGATGGACAAGGCGGATGCGTCGGCGCGCGAGCATATCGCCAAATCGGCCGACCTGATCGCCGCGATCCGGTTGCCCGAGGGCAGCTTCCGCGCCAGCGCAGGTACCGACGTCGTCGTCGACATCCTGTTCTTCCGAAAGCGCAAGATCGGTGATGCGGAAGGTGACCGGTCCTGGCTCGATGTCGATGACGTCCGGCCCGCGACCGAGGATGAAGGCTCCATTCGGGTGAACCGCTGGTTCGCTGGCCATCCGGACTATGTGCTCGGCACCCACGCTCTCGCCTCCGGCCCCTTTGGCGAGACCTACACATGCCGTCAGCGCGATGGCGAGGACCTCGACATCGCGCTGACGGCCGTCATCGCTCTCCTTCCGGAAGCGATCTACGACGGCGAACCGGATCTGATCGACTTGGATCTGGAGGACGCTGGCGATCCGGCCGGCGCCGATCTGCCGTCCGACCGGCATGTGCGCGAGGGCAGCTATTTCTTCGACAAAGCGCTCGGCCTGATGCAGATCCTTGACGGCAGACCTGTCGCTGTGAAGGTCCGCCAGGGCCGCAGTAGCGACGGCGTACCGGAGAAACATGTCCGTATCATCAGGAAGCTGATCCCGATCCGCGATGCCGTACGCGAGGTGCTGAAAGCGCAGGAGTTCGACCGGCCCTGGAAGGAGGCCCAGGTCAGGCTGCGCATCGCCTGGTCGAACTTCGTGCGCGACTTCGGCCCGATCAATTTCACCACGGTCTCCATGGTCGAGGACGAGGAGACCGGCGAAGTCCGCGAGACGCACCGCCGCCCCAACATCCAGCCTTTCCTCGACGATCCCGATTGCTGGCTGGTGGCGTCAATCGAGGACTATGACCTCGAGACCAATACCGCAAAACCCGGCCCGATCTTCACCGATCGCGTGATCTCGCCGCCGGCGCCGCCGGTGATCACCAGCGCGGCGGATGCGCTGGCTGTGGTGCTCAATGAGCGTGGCCGGGTCGACGTCGAGCACATCGCAGAGCTCTTGCATCGTGGCGCCCAGGACGTCGTCGCCGAACTCGGCAGCGCCATCTTTCGCGATCCCGCGGACGGATCGTGGCAGACGGCGGACGGTTATCTGTCTGGCCATGTCCGCGACAAGCTGAAGGTGGCGGAAGCGGCGACCGCGCTCGATCCGTCCTATGAGCGCAACGTCACGGCGCTGCGGGCCGTGCAGCCTGCAGATCTCAGCCCCTCCGACATCACCGCGCGGCTCGGCGCGCCCTGGATTCCGGCCGCCGACATCGTCGCTTTCGTCAAGGAGACGATGGATGCCGAGATCAAGATCCATCACATGCCGGAACTGGCCTCCTGGACGGTGGAGGCGCGCCAGCTCGCATGGATGGCGGCCGGCACGTCGGAATGGGGGACGGACCGCCGGCATGCCGGGGAGCTGCTCGCGGATGCACTGAACAGCCGGGTTCCGCAGATTTTCGACATCATCAAGGACGGCGACAGTGAGCGGCGCGTGCTCAATGTCGTCGACACGGAGGCCGCGAAGACGAAGCTGCAAAAGATCAAGGACGCTTTCCAGCGCTGGATCTGGTCCGATCCCGATCGGACCAACAGGCTGGCGCGCCTCTATAACGACCGCTTCAACAACATCGCGCCCAGAGCCTTCGACGGCTCCCATCTGAAGCTCCCGGGCGCCTCTGGCGCCTTTACTCTTTATGGGCATCAGAAGCGCGGCATCTGGCGCATCGTGTCGGCCGGGTCGACCTATCTCGCCCACGCCGTCGGCGCCGGCAAGACCATGACCATGGCAGCCGCTATCGTGGAGCAGCGCCGGCTCGGCCTGATCGCCAAGGCGATGCTGGTGGTGCCGGGTCACTGCCTGGCGCAGGCGGCACGCGAGTTCCTCGCGCTCTATCCGAACGCGCGCATCCTCGTGGCCGACGAGACCAATTTTACCAAGGACAAGCGGCATCGTTTCCTGTCGCGTGCAGCGACGGCGACATGGGACGCAATCATCATCACGCACTCAGCATTCCGTTTCATTGCTGTACCCTCGGCGTTCGAGCAGCAGATGATCCAGGACGAGCTGGAGCTGTACGAGACCTTGCTGACCAAGGTCGAAAGCGACGACCGTGTCTCGCGCAAGCGGCTCGAACGGTTGAAGGAAGGCCTGAAGGAGCGGCTGGAATCGCTGTCGACCAGCAAAGACGAACTTCTGACCATCTCCGAGATCGGCGTCGACCAGATCATCGTCGACGAGGCGCAGGAGTTCAGGAAGCTCTCTTTCGCGACCAATATGAGCACCTTGAAGGGTGTCGATCCGAATGGCTCGCAGCGCGCCTGGGACCTCTATGTGAAGGCGCGCTTCATCGAGACGAAGAACCCCGGCCGGGCATTGGTGCTCGCCTCCGGCACGCCAATCACCAACACGTTGGGCGAGATGTTCTCGGTGCAGCGCTATCTCGGCTACGCCGCGCTTCTCGAGCGCGGCCTACACGAGTTCGACGCCTGGGCCTCAACCTTCGGCGACGTCTCGACCGAGCTCGAGCTCCAGCCCTCCGGCAAATACAAGCCGGTCACCCGTTTCGCCACCTTCGTCAACGTGCCGGAGCTGATCGCCATGTTCCGCTCCTTCGCGGACGTGGTGGTACCGGAAGACTTACGTCGATATGTGAAGGTGCCGGCACTCTCGACCGGCCGGCGCCAGATGCTGACCTCCAAGCCATCGCCGGCCTTCAGGAGCTATCAGGTGCTGCTCGACCAGCGGATCAAGGCGATCGAGATGCGCGATCGGCCGCCGGAGCCCGGCGACGACATCCTGCTCTCCGTCATCACCGACGGTCGCCATGCGGCGATCGACCTGCGGCTTGTCGAACCCGGCAATGATAATGAGCCCGACAACAAGCTCAACAATCTGATCGCAAACGCCTTCCGCATCTGGAGGGAGACCGCGGAAAACACCTATGTACGCCCGGACGGCAAGCCGTTCGAGCGTCCCGGCGCCGCGCAGATGATCTTCTCCGATCTCGGCACGATCAGCGTCGAGAAAAGCCGCGGTTTCTCTGCCTATCGCTGGATCAGGGATGAACTGATCCGCATGGGCGTGCCGCCATCGGAAATCGCCTTCATGCAGGACTATAAGAAGTCCGAAGCGAAGCAGCGTCTGTTCAGCGACGTGCGCGCCGGGAAAGTTCGCTTCCTGATCGGCTCCTCCGACACGATGGGCACCGGGGTCAATGCGCAGTTGCGCCTGAAGGCGCTGCATCACCTCGACGTGCCCTGGTTGCCGTCGCAGATCGAACAGCGCGAGGGCCGTATTGTCCGGCAGGGCAATCAACATGACCAGGTGGATATCTTCGCCTACGCGACCGAGGGCTCGCTCGATGCCACGATGTGGCAGAACAACGAGCGCAAGGCCCGCTTCATCGCGGCCGCGCTCTCGGGCGACACCTCGATTCGGCGGCTGGAAGATCTCGGCGAGGGACAGGCGAACCAGTTTGCCATGGCCAAAGCGATCGCCTCGGGCGATCCGCGCCTGATGCAGAAGGCGGGGCTGGAGGCCGACATCGCCCGGCTCGAACGACTTCGCGCCGCCCATGTCGATGATCAGCATGCGGTTTGCCGCCAGATTCGCGACGCCGAGTGCGAGATCGAGTTCTCGACCCGGCGCATCACGGAGATCGGACAGGACATTGAGCGCCTTGTGCCGACGGCGGGCGAGGCCTTTGCGATGAGCGTGAATGGCAGGCCCTATTCCGAACGTAAGGAGGCCGGTCGCGCGCTGATGAAGGAGATTCTGAGCATCGTCCAGCTTCAGCAGGAAGGCGAGTCCGTTATCGCCTCGATCGGGGGCTTTGATCTCGTATATGCTGGCGAGCGTTTTGGCCGCGACGGCTATCGCTACACCACCGTGCTATTGCGCACCGCCGCCGAATACGAGATCGAGCTGCCGGTCACGGTGACGCCGCTTGGCGCGGTCGCCCGCCTCGAGCACGCGCTTGATGATTTCGAGGGGGAGCGGGAGCGCTTTCGGCAGCGTCTTTCTGATGCACAGCGGCGCCTTGCGGCCTATCAGTCGCGCGAGGGCGGCAACTTCGCCTTTGCCGGTGAACTCGCCGACAAGCGCCAGCAACTCGCCGAGATCGAGAAGACGCTCGCCGCGGACATCGAGGGCGCAGGCGAGGCGAGGGCCGTCGCGGCTTAGACACCCGGCACCCACGATCGTCCTGTGCGCGCTGCCGAACTGGTAGGGGGTTGAGAGGAGAAAAAAGGAAAGGCCCGCTCGCGGATCGGGCGGGCCGCCGGCGCTAAAGCTCAACCGCCGCCTGCGCGATCCCAGCCCGTCGTCCTGCGCAGGGCTTTGGCCCTGCTGGTCCTGCCGGGCGGGGATGCTCGGCCGCAGTTGCACCGGCCCGTCCGCTCCGCGGGTCGAGGGGATGTCTTCGGAAAGAAGACGAGAAGGGCCGGTCGAGCCGGTCCGCAACCCCAAAAGGAGTCATTCCCATGCAGCTCATGAAGATCGATCCGCGCGCGCTGAAGGAGAACCGCGACCGTCTGCGCCAGACCAAATCCACCCCGCAGGCCGACGCGCTGCTGCTGGCCACGATCAAGGCCGTCGGCATCGTGCAGCCGCCCCTCATCACGCCGGAAGGCGCCGGCGGCAATGGCTTTGTCATCAATGCCGGGCATCGTCGCGTGAAGCAGGCGATCGCGGCGGGACTCACCGAAATCGATGTGCTCGTTGACGAGCCGGCAAACGATAACGGCGCCATGCGTTCGATGGTCGAGAGCATCGCTGTCGAGCCGCTCAACCCGGTTGACCAATGGCGCTCGATCGAACGCCTTGTCGCGCTTGGTTGGACCGAGGAGGCGATCGGCGTCGCGCTGGCGCTTTCGGTTCGTCAGATCAGGAAGTTGCGCCTGCTCGCCAATGTCCTGCCGGCCATGCTCGACCACATGGCCAAGGGCGATATGCCGAACGAGCAGCAGCTTCGCACCATCGCCGCCGCGTCGCTCGACGAACAGAAGGAGGTCTGGAAGAAGCACAAGCCATCGAAGGCGGACCCACAGGTGGCTTGGTGGAGTGTCGCCCAGAGCCTGCAGAAGACGCGCATGTATGCCCGCCACGCCAGCTTCGGCGACGAGCTCGCGCAAGCTTACGGAATCCAGTGGGTCGAGGACCTGTTTGCTCCGGCCGACGAGGACAGCCGCTACACCACTGATGTCGAAGCCTTTCTCGGCGCGCAGCACGAGTGGATGGCGAATAACCTGCCAAAGAAGGGCGTCATCGCCGAGACCACGAACTGGGGCGAGGTGAAGCTCCCGCCGAAGGCCGAGCGGGTCCACGGTAAGCCGACCAAGTCCGATTGCGCTGCCATGTATCTCGACCGCGAGGGTCGTGTGCAGACGGTGCATTACCGCATGCCCGAAGCGAAGAAGCCGAAGAGCAGGGCCGCATCCGGTTCGGACATCGAATCGGACGACACCGGTGCGATGCCGAAATCCCGTCCCGATGTGACGCGCAAGGGTATCGAGATGATCGGCGATTACCGGACCGACGCGCTGCGCGAAGCGCTCGACCGCGCACCGATCGAGGACGACACGTTGATGGCGCTGCTACTCCTTGCCTTCGCCGGCCAGAACGTCTCCGTCACGTTGGGAGGCGGCGGTTTCCATAACGGTCATAGCCGTCTGGCGATGCACACGGCGGTGTTGTTCGACAGCGACGGCAAGCTCGCCTTCGACCTGGACACGCTGCGCGTTGCAGCGCGCGCCATGCTCATCGACGTGCTCTCGTGCCGCGAGAACGCCACCAACAGCGGCATCGTTGCTCGTATTGCCGGCGCGACGATCGGCGCGGACGAGTTCCTGCCGAATATGGGCACCGAGGACTTTTTCTCGTGCCTGTCGCGCCCCGCGTTGGACGCATCGTGCAAGGACACGCCGGTCCTTCCGCGCCAGCGTGCGAAGGACACCCGCGCCGCGCTCGCCGAGCACTTCAAGGACGGACGCTTCGTCCACTCCGCGGCGCTCTTCGCACCGGACCCGACGAAGCTTTCGGAATGGCTGTCGTCCAGCACGACGGTCGCGGATGACGCTGACGAGGTGCATGAGGACAATGCGGGCATCGCCGATGACCCGACCGAGGATGACGCCGAGGCGGTCAGGGAGGCGGCTGAATAACAGCCGGCCGCCTTGTTCCGAACCGTCTGCCGCCGCCGGCCAAGCCGGCGGCGGTCCGCACATCCGAAAAACCGGAGGACACGATGTCCGCGCATGTCACCGAGGGACAGGACCGCAGCATGAATGCGTCATCTCCCACACGCCAGAACCAAACCGTGCCTGAATTTCCTGAAGTCGCTTTCGGCCGCGGCGCTGACGGCCTTCTCGTCGCACTTGTCGGCGAGACGGCTTTCGCGATGGCGCCCGGCCGCGACGACCGGCATTATCTCGCCACCGCCTGGCGCATTCCTCGATCAATGGACAAATGGAAGCGTAGCGATTTCTACGGCCATTCCGGCGAGCTCGCCGACGAGGCGGCATTCCGCGCCGCCGTGCTCGAGAACGCCAAGCATCAGCGCGAGCACAAGATGCTTGGCCGCGTCGAGGTGTATTCGCGTGTCCACACGCCCTGGGGAGCCTCGCAGGGCGCGACCGTCTATGCCGAAGGCGTTGAACGACACTCGACGGCCGGACATGGAGGCTTCAAGCTCTCGGCCGAGGAAAACCGCAAGGTCCATCCCGCGCTGCGATCGACGGGCGGTTGGTATGAGGAGGATTCGGAATGGGCGATCGTCGCGATCACCTTTCCGCATCTCTTCACCACGTTCGAGCGCCGCTGCGCCGAACGCACGATCAAGGATTCATGGCCTGATGCCTGGGAGACGATCTTCGGCACCGTGCTCGTACCGGGAGAGTCCTACGAGAAGGATCGCCGCAGCTTCGAGCTGGCACATGCCAACGACTGGATCGTGATCTCGGCGGTCACTTCAAGTCGCTGCGAAGGCTTCGTGGAGTGCGTTGCAACGCCCGGCGGCAGGCGCGGTGCTGGAACGGAGGAGCGGCGCTTCCTGGTTCCATCCGCCGAATATGAGGTCAGACGCTTTGGCTTCGTCATCGATCCGAACCGGCACCAGGTCTATGGCGGGCCATCGGACTTCGTCGGCTGGCAGCCCGGGAGGGCAACATGAGCCCATCCGCGGATCGGCTGGCGCCCCTTCACCGCATGCAGGAGGCGCGGCGGGAGATTCAGCGCCAGCTCGACTTGATCAACCGGCAGATCACGCGGCGGATGACGGCGCTGATCCCGCAGCTGAAGCCGACACGCGCCAGTTATCGGTCGGGCAGGGCGCCGGACCCGAGTGCCTTCCTCGAGCGGTATCGCTCGCATCTTTCGGCAATCACGGCGGAACGCCAACTGGAGATCGACGCACTGTCCCGCAAGCTCGCGCGGCAGGATGCGGCCATCGCGGCGTTCTGCACACGTAGCGGACTTTCCACTGACCGGCTCGACGATTTGGGCGGACATGCTGTCGACCCGTGCCATCGCGGCCGTCTTGTGCTGCGATCGCGCGGGCCGTAGGTGGTGCGACCATGAATGACGCCACGCGCGCGGCGTTCGAACGCCTGCTCCACATCGCGAGGTGCGACATCGGCCGGTTGCGTCATGTCGCGAACTTCATCCTGGGGGTCCTGGAGACTCGGCGGATTCGACCTGTCCGAATCTTCGCCGTGGATCATGATATCGCCCGCGACATGGCAACGATCATCGGTGGTCTCGTCGAATTTTTAGTCAGGAATGTCCAAAAGGCCTTCCGCGCCGAGATAGCGAAGCTCATCAAGCTCTGACGGCCGGAGGTCTGGGCAAAGGTCCATCGAGGTGGCCGCGCGCGTCGCTCTCGACCTGGGGCGACGAATGGGATCGCGCCAGGTCATGGAGGTCCCTACCTCCTGTTCTCCTCTTCATCGTTCCAGTCCGCCGGATCTCCCCTCGGGTTTGTTGCGCTCGTAAACCGGCGTCCGGTCACTTCCAGGTCGCTGTCGCGCCGCGTTGCGGCCGGGGTCACCGCCGATCTCGGCAAAGCGGGTCCGCTTGCTGCGCGAGGGCCTGAAGGCCCCGCTGGCGCGCAAACCCGCTCCGCTCGATCTGGCGGTCCGGACCCGGAAGCGCCCGTCATCCCGCCGGTTTTTTCCGATCGCACCCGAAGGGAGGACCGGCAGGAGCCGGCCCAAGCCTTCCGGGAGAACCGAAGGAAAGGACGTTCCCATGACCAAGACCGCTCGCACTCCCCGCCAGCCCGCCAAGGTCGTCCAGCTCCGCAAGAGCGCCAACCTCGAAATGGTCCGGCTCGCCTGCCCGGACGCCACCCAGGCCACCCTCATCTCCGAGAGCTTCGGCCTTCCCATCCTCGACAGCGATGGCATCCGCCATCTCCACGAGCGCCTGATCGTCGAGACCGCCGATGCCCTCAACGGAGGCCTCGGCGAGCGGGCGATGCAGATCCACCTTCAGCGCATCGTCGGCGCCTATGTCGGCTCCGCACATGGGGCCGGCCAGTTCTATTCCCGCGCGGTGACGGAAGCCCGCGACGCCACGGCCAAGGCCGCCAATGACGCCCGCGACGAGGACCTCGACGGTCCGGTCGGCTTCGACAGCACCGCGCAGCGCAAGCGGGAATTCGCCGCCGACATGGCGCTGCAGTCGCACGCGCTGCGGATGGCGGCCGAAGGCGCCGTTGCAGCCTACGAGCAGGTCGTCGGCGAGGCCTGGAAGCCCTTTGAACGCCCGGTTGAGAACCTCGGTCAGACCGTCGACCGCAAAGCGGCCACGCTCCAGATGGCAGCGTTCGGCTGACTACCCAGGCGGGGCTTCGGCCCCGCCAATTATCTCTCGTCGCCGACATGACAAAGGCCGCTCCGAACGAGCGGCCTTTGTCATGTCGCGTGCTCTTGCACCGAATTGTTCATCCCCGATCATCCGCCAGATCGGCGAAGCGCGTGAACTCGCCCTGGAACGACAACATCACCGTGCCAGTGGGCCCGTGACGCTATTTGCCGATAATGATCTCCGCCTTGCCGTGTGCCGCCGCTAGATCGGCCTCCCATGTCAGATGCTCCTCAGTGCCCGGCCTCGGCTCCTTGTTCTTCAGGTAATACTCTTCACGAAACACAAACAACACGACGTCCGCATCCTGCTCGATCGAACCCGATTCTCGCAGGTCCGACAGCTGCGGCCGCTTCTCCTCCCGGTTCTCGACCAGACGGGAGAGTTGCGAGAGTGCGATGATAGGCACGTTGAGTTCCTTGGCCAGCGCCTTCAGGCCCGTCGTGATCTCGGTGAGCTCTTGGACGCGGTTCTGCGCAGCGCGCTGTGTCCGGCCTTGCATCAGTTGAAGATAGTCGATCACGATCAGATCGAGCCCGCGCTGCCGCTTCAAACGCCTTGCGCGCGCCGCCACCTGGCCAATGCTCAAGCCGCCGGTCTGGTCGATATAGAGCGGGGTGCGCCGCATCCCATCGCGGCGGTCGACAAGCCGCTCGAACTGCCGTTCATCGATGACGCCGCGACGAATGCTTGATGACGATACCTCCGCTTGCTCGGATATGACGCGCGTGGCGAGTTGCTCCGACGACATCTCGAGCGAGAAAAACGCCACGATCCCGCCGGCAGCAGCCTTCCGGGAGCCGTCGTCTGCCGCAGCAGGCTGATATGAACTTGCGACATTGTAGGTGACAATGGTCGCAAGCGCCGTCTTACCCATACCCGGGCGACCAGCGAGGATGATGAGATCGGATGGCTGCAAGCCGCCCATCCTCGCATCGAGGTCCCTGAGTCCGGTCGGCAAGCCCGAGAGTTTACCGGCGCTCTGATACGCTTGCGCCGCGCGGTCGATGGCATGGGAGAGCGCCGAATCGAAGGTCTCGAATCCTCCGCCGAACCGTCCGGTCTCGGCGACGTCATATTGCTCGGCCCGTTCGATGAGCTCCGCCGGCGGGGAATCGATGGCCACGCCGAAGGCTGCACTGCGCATGTCGTCTACGACATTTATGATCTCGCGCCGTAGCGCGAGATCATAAATCGTGCGCCCGTAGTCGGCTGCGTTGACGATCGTGGTCGCTTCCGCAGCGAGACGGGCGAGATATTGGGATGGCGACAACCCGGCGATATCCAGATCGGCGGGAAGAAAGGTCTTGATAGTGATCGGGGTGACCGTCTTGTTCACACTGATCAACCCGCTTGCGATCTCGTAAATCGTGCCGTGAAGCGGCTCGAAGAAGTGGTCCGGCCTCAGGAAGTCGGACACATGATAAAATGCGGCATTGTTGATCAGGATTGCTCCGAGCAACGCCTGTTCGGCCTCGATGTTGTGCGGCATCGCGCGATATTGCTCGATCTCCGCCAGTTCGAGTCTGTGTGCCGCTTGAGCCATGGATCCCTGCGCCAATCGAAATCAGCGACACATCCGAATCGCGCGTGCCGCCGCGCAAGGCTATCTTTTGTCCCCGTCGTTCGCACCAGGAAGCGACACGCCAAATCTTTGGCGCCCCGGAAAGAATCGCTTGTGATGAGCCGAATCGCAGAATTGCGAAGGTTTATCGGCACCGCCCGGAACGTAGGCTCAGCGGAAACAGCTCCTGCGTTGTCGTTCGACGAATCGAACAGCCATCGCGCCGCCGGCTTCGTGTCCTCCACACGCAACAAGATAGAGACCGTCTCTGATGGGGGAAGGAAGCAAGGCCAGAGGCGGACAGGAAGGGAAGTCTCTGCGCCCTTCGCGGCCGTCCCGGCTCTCAGTCCTGCCGGGGCCGGCGCCCGGCGCAGCGGCTTCGCCGCCCTCCACTTCGTTCCGGCCCGAGGGTGCGCCGTCCTCCTGAATTCCCCGGCAACGGACCGCCGTGACGGCCGCGAAGGGCGCGGCCTCTGAAACGGAGGCTCTGGAAAATGAATAGGAATAAGGAAAACGGACGCGCTGACGTCTATGCGCGAATTACTGAACGTATCGTCGCCGATCTGCAAAAGGGTGTGCGGCCCTGGGTGCAGCCCTGGTGCAGCGGCAATGCCAAGGGCAGGATCACCCGTCCGCTGCGCCATAACGGCGAGCCGTACACGGGGATGAACGTCCTGTTGTTGTGGTCGGAGGGGTTGGCGCGCGGCTTCACGTCGCCGATCTGGATGACGTTCAAGCAGTCGATCGAACTCGGCGGCCATGTCCGCAAGGGCGAGACGAGCTCGACGGTGATCTATGCAAGCCGGTTCACCAAAACTGAGACGGACGATCACGGCGGCGAGGTCGAACGGGACATCCCTTTTCTCAAGGCCTACAACGTGTTCAACGTCGAGCAGGTCGACGGTCTGCCGGAACACTATTATCACCGGCCGACGCCAGTACTCGATCCAGTCGCTCGGATCGAGCAGGCCGATCGCTTCTTTGCCAACACCGGCTCCGTGGTCCGGCATGGCGGATCGCGGGCGTTCTATTCGCCGTCGACCGATCACGTGCAGATGCCGATATTCGAGAGCTTCCGCGATGCAGCGTCATACGTGGCGGTCCTGAGTCATGAGCATATTCACTGGACTGCGGATTCTCGTCGCGTTGGTCGCGATCTCAACCGCTACGCGAAGGATCGCAGCGACAGGGCGAGGGAAGAACTCGTCGCGGAAATAGGCTCCGCGCTGGTCTGCGCCGATCTCGGCATCGTTCCCGAGCTTGAGCCAAGGCCCGATCACGCCGCTTACTTGGCAAGCTGGTTGACCGTTCTTTCCAACGACAGGCGAGCTATCTTCACCGCCGCCGCCCATGCGCAGCGGGCCGTTGCCTATCTCCACAGCTTGCAGCCCCAGAACGATCGCAAGCAGGATGCAGCCTGATGTCGCGCGCTTGACTCGTTGAGGGGAGGGCACTCAGCCCTCCCCGACCCGTGTTCGCCAATGCGCGCTGGGATCCTAGCGCCGTTTACGAGCCTCTGCGCGATGGCCCCGCACGTCCTGCCGTTCCCCTCCCACAGCGTTTCGGGCGCCGACCTTCGCCCAAATACGATACTTGCAGGGAAGGACGCCGTCGGGCATCGATCGCCGCTTTCATGCGGCAGCATCCGCGGAACGAAACGTCGCCTCATGCTCCATGCTCTACCCGTTGAGTGGGAGCGCAGTACGTTCTCTCCCGCAATCCGCGGCCTGCTTGATCACCTGATGATGCGGTGCGCACGCCGCTCTGCCCCGTCCGATCGCCAAGGTGAAGACCCGCCTTGCGGCGAATCCCTCTGGCGGATGTCATTTGCGCTTGCGGTCGGACCTGATTGCCGGCCTTGCCGCACCCGCCGACGATCATGCGGATGGATTCGGCGCGGCGAAAGCGGCGTCCAGCACACGGGAACGTCGGCGTCTCGTTGTCGATCTTTGCGGCGGCGACCTCGACAGGAGTCCCGAGATTGCAGAGATCAGCGGTCTCGTTGCCTCGGGGAACACGCTATAACGCCGACCTGGTTGAGAACGGTTGCGTCTCGATGTGCTGCGCTCGTTGCCTCGTGATGCGGTGGGCCAAAGGCGCCTGTCTTCATTCCATGTGCGTTCACGACGGGCACGCCCATCTGCGTCCTCGATAGAGGCTGGTCTGACCGAAGGCCGATCCCGCTTCGCGGGCTCTCGATCTTGTCCCCGCAACGTCCGTCGTCGACTTTCTTCCCCTGGCGCTGCGCGCCATTCCTCGCGGTTCAAGAAAGTCGCTCCCGGCCGCCCTCCACTTTGTTTCGGCCCTTCGGGTGCAGGTCGATCGCCTCCGGTCTCACGACCGCCATCGAGGTCGCGATAGGCGCGGCCCGAGAACACCAAAAGGAATGAGACAATGGCTACCATCGGCACCTTCACCTCCACGGGCAACGGTTTCTCCGGCGCCATCAAGACCCTGAACCTCAACGTCAAGGCCAAGCTGGCCCGCGTCGAGAACCCCTCCGACAAGGGACCCCACTTCCGCATCTACTCGGGCAATGTCGAGCTGGGCGCCGCCTGGCAGAAGGTCTCCAACGAGGGCCGCGACTACCTCTCGATCAAGCTGGACGACCCGAGCTTCCCCGCTCCGATCTACGCCACCCTGATCGAGGTGGAGGGCGAGGATGGCCTGCAGCTGATCTGGTCCCGGCCGAACCGGGACTGAGGCTCACGCCAGAGGGCTCCGCCGCAAGGCGGGGCCTTCTTCCTTATCAATCGGAGACATGCTCATGACCGTCGACGTCATCGAGGAACTGCGCGCCGAGTTGCGGCAATGCCTATTCACTCCCGCTGAGCGCAAGGCGCTCGAAGCCGAACTGGCCGACCTCATCCGGCAACGCAACGAAGCGCTCGCGCTTGAGGATGAGGGGGCTTAAGCCCCCTCATCTACCGACTGACGGTGCAACCGCCGCTAGGGCCGCGATCCTCCGTTGAGCGCGTCCTTGATGGCCTTGGCTGGCGTGAAGGTCAGCTTCCTGGACGCTGCGATCGCGATCGTTGCGCCGGTCGACGGATTACGGCCCTCGCGGGCAGGGGTATCCTTGATCTTGAACTTGCCAAAGCCGGCGATACTCGTCTCCGCCCCGCCCGCGGCTGCATCGGCGATAGCCTTGAATACGCTGTCGACGATGGCTTTCCCCTGTGTCTTTGTCAGGCTGTTCTCGGCGGCGATTTTATCGGCGATTTCATTCGCGGTGGCCATGGAACCGGCTCCATCTTGCTGTGATTTTCTCCCGTCTGACATGAAGGGCGCCGGACGGGTAGGGCCGATATCGCGGGCAGAGCCACAATCCCCGGAAAACTGACGAACTATCGGACCTTCTCCTCCACAGCAGCGTATCCGCGCCTGCGCTTGGCGCGCTCCAGCCGTTCGAATGCGTCTCCCGCTTCGTCGCTGCCATCAAACGTCTGCACCATCGTCTGGCCATTCGTGCCGATCCGGCCCCAGTTCCGGATCAACGATATTCCCCCGAACAAGGTCGGCTGAATGGACAGCACATAGAACCGCCGCATATTGCGCGCGGCATCGATGCGGCGAAGATGAACCGGCCCTGGCTCGGGTTTCAGCATGGACGGATTCTGGCTTCCTTCGGAAGTGACGTCCAATGACTTCTATGAATCGATCAAGGGGTTCGATTCATTTTCTTAATACATCAATCACCTCGAAGGGACGCCGCGCTCGATCCCATGGTCGCGTGAACCCTACCGTCGCCGGGTCTCACCGATAGAGGATCCCTCGCGCGTCACGGTGCGCAGCTCGCGACCGTACCGGTCTTCGTCCCTGACGCCAGTCACGAGCGAGAATGCTCCCCGACCACGCAGATTACACGACACCCATTACCGCACACGGGGAATGTCTCCGCCAGCATGTCCCTGTGCAGCACGGTGATCGCGAACATCAGCCGATCGGATAGTCCGTTGTGGGCAAAAGCCGGGCACGCACCCAACCCCCTGAATGAGACGGCCCCAGCGAGCACAGATCTCATGGGTCGCCCTCGACGGTGACTCTGCCTCCTTTTTGGGAACCGCTTCAGCTGCGAGCTGTCGCTTCCGTTCAATGCGGACGTCTACCCTGACGGTCGTCTTGAGCGGATATGCCGATCGATGGGTCACGGTCGCTTGGCTAGCCCGCGGTGCTTCTGTCTAGGAAAAACACTTGGGCGAGCCCCCTTCGGGGGACGGCTCTAGTCGCGCCGCCAAGGCGGCGCTCCCGGAGCCCGCAGGCGGTCTCCGCCCATTCGGGTGACGATCCTCACGCAGGCCGAGCCTTGCCGGATCGATCGGCCGTCTCGAGGAATGGTCCTCGCGCACCTTGCCGACCTGTCCACGACGTCGGTCATCGCGCATCACGTTGACCCTGGAAGCGGTTCGTCCCGACGCAGGCGCTCATGTCGGCGCGTCGGAACCAGATTGCCCGGCCGCAGCGCAGCGGCGCATTGCCGGGTGTGAAGACGATCTGCTCATCGCTGCGCATTTGCGTGATCTCGTGCGGCAGGATCAGCGGACGTCGTGACAATTGGCGCGATCGGGTGCGCGACGACCCCGACGCTTGCGAACTGTGGCTGATCTGGCTCACCTCGACCGTGGTGTCACCGCAGCGGCGCGAGATGTAGTCGGCCGTCTCCGGATCGTTGATCGCACTGAACGACATCCATGACGCCGACTCAAACCATTTCGAGGCGGCATCGCGTCCGCCATAGGCTTCCCGCATCTGTCCGATCGATTGGAACAGCAGGAGCAGGGTGATGCCGTATTTGCGTCCGGCGTCGCGCGCGGTTTCGAGGATGCGCATGAAGCCAAGCCGCGCGACCTCGTCCAGCAGGAACAGGGTCCGTCCCGATACCTCGCCGCCGCGATTGTAGATCGCATTCATCAGCGCCCCAATGATCAACCGCGCCAGGCCGGGATGGTTCTCCAGCGTCTTCAGGTCGAGATTGATGAACACATCCATCATTCCCGCCGCGAGCTCGTCGGTCGAGAAACTGCTTCCCGAGACCAGCGCCGCGTAGTTTTCATAGGACAGCCAGTGCGTCTCCTTCACCGCATTGGCATAGACGCCGCTGAAGGTTTCTGGCGTCATGTTGACGAAGGCGGCGACGTTCTCCTTCACGAATTTCGACTGCGAGTTGTCGTAGATCGCCTGCAGCCGTTCGCGCAGCTTCGGCTCCGGCTCCGACAGGTTTGCGCGCACCTGGCGCAGATGCTGATCCTTCTTTTCCGTATGACCAGACAGGCACACATCCGCGATCAGCGCCGTCAGCAATTGCAAGGCCGAGGCGCGGAAGAAATCGTCGCGCACCGAGTGGGCGCGCGGCGCGTCGGTCGTGATCCACGACGCGACTGACGCGATGTCTTCCTCCTTGGTGCCGCCGAACCGGCCGATCCAATCCAGCGCGTTGAACCCGACCTCAGCCACATGGGAGTCCAGCACGAAGACGTCGCGCCCGGCCCGCCGGCGATGCTCGATCACCATTGGCGCCACCTCGTTGGAAGGGTCGAGCGCGACGAGCGCGCCGCCCCATTTCAGCGCGGTCGGAATGGTCACCGAGGTCGTCTTGAAGCCGCCCGATCCGGCGAAGACGATGCCATGCGTCGAGCCCCAGGTGGCCTCGAAGCACAGAAGCGGGGCGCGCCCACCTGCGCCCCAGCTGGCGCGCGCTGGGGCACTGAAGGCCTGGTCCCCAACGGCGTCATTGTCGACGCGATAACGTTCGCCGACAACGATGCCGCCGGCCTCCGGAAACAATCGTGCCGCTTCGACGAGGGTCATCCATTGCGCATCGCCGTGGATCGCCCGCTGGCCCAAGACCCGGCGCGGCGCAGCCGCGGCGAACGCGGCATTACCCATCAAAGCCACACGCAGGGCGAACAGTCCGCATCCGGCAACGGCGAGCCCGCCGATGAGCGTGGCGGGGTCGACATAGGCAAGGACCGACCCGTCCCGCACACGAGCTGAGAGAACGAACAGGCGGCTCGCTTCCAACCACACCGCGAATGCGATAATCGCCGCTGCGGCCGTTGTGGCACTCCAGCCGGCGGCCCGCACGGTGAGCGCGCCGGCGCTGGCGAACAGGACGATGATGCCGATGGCCGCAGCCCCGAGATAGGGCAGGGCGATCCCGCACCTGCCCAGCATCAGCGTCGCTGCCGGCGTCCGACCGAAATCCGCGAGCCATTGCTCGTGCCCGCGCAGTGCGATCAGCGCACCGATCATGAGCGCGAACGGGACGATGGCGAGGGCGACCCTATTTGCGTTCATTGCCGAATGCCTTTGCTCCGATCGCGCTCAGGCGCTCTCGCTCGACGTCGCTCGCGCGCACCCGGCCCGCGGCGTCGACCAGCATGCCGAGCAACAGCGCGCGCTTCTCGTAGCGCAGCCCGGCCTTCACGATTAGGCCGCCGAGCTCGATCTTCTCCCGTGTGTCCTTCTTGCGGGCGTTATTGGCATCGGAGCGGCGCATGCGTTCAGCCCTGTTCAGCCAAGCCCGAAAACGCGCCAGGCGGGACGGCCGTGGCCGCCTCGGCGGGTCGGCTCCCGCCTTTGCGAAACCGGCCCGCGATCTCCTCGAACGCAGACAGCAACGCGCCTTCCTCGATTTCGATCTCTCCCATCCCGGCCTTGAGCGCGATGCGGCCGATGCGCTCGGCCTCCCGCGTCTCA
Source organism: Bradyrhizobium sp. USDA 4538 (assembly GCF_024171045.1). Classification (NCBI taxonomy): domain Bacteria; kingdom Pseudomonadati; phylum Pseudomonadota; class Alphaproteobacteria; order Hyphomicrobiales; family Nitrobacteraceae; genus Bradyrhizobium; species Bradyrhizobium sp. USDA 4538. The sequence continues at coordinate 272,903 of NZ_JALJZE010000002.1, read as the reverse complement.
GCCTGCTTCAGCTGGTCCTGGAGCCGTGCGATTTCGTCCCTGATTTGCCGCGAGGGCTTTTTCATTCCGGAAGACCTTTCCCATCGAACTGCGCGAAGCGCGTGACAAGAAAGCCAGGGAGAGCGCGAAGCGCGACCCGGGTAATTAACGGGGTCGGCGAAGCCGACGCTTTGGAAGATCATCCCGCCGTTCCGAAGGAGCGGCTTCCAAGGGCGCAGTAATACGTCGCTGACGCGACGTCCTGCTTCCCGCCTCGAGTAGGCGGCCGGTTCCGACGAACAGCATGTTCACTCGTTTCGGGATCGCTCCAGCCGTGGCCATCACCCATTTCACGCCCCAGCTCATCGGACGCGGCGATGGCCGCAGCGCCGTGCTGGCTGCCGCCTACCGGCATTGCGCGAAGATGGAATTCGAGGCCGAGGGCCGAACCGTCGACTATTCCAACAAGGGCGGGATGATCCACGAGGAATTTCAGGTTCCGCCGAACGCGCCCGCCTGGCTTCGGACGATGATCGCCGATCGCTCCATCGCGGGTGCGTCGGAGGCCTTCTGGAACAAGGTCGAGGCCTTCGAAAAGCGCGCGGATGCGCAGTTCGCCAAGGAGTTCATCATCGCGCTTCCTGTCGAACTGACGACCGAGCAGAACATCGCGCTGATGCGCCAGTTCGTGGCGGAACAGGTGCTGTCGCGCGGACAGGTCGCGGACTGGGTCTATCATGACGAGCCGGGCAATCCGCATGTCCACCTCATGACGACGCTGCGGCCTCTCACTGAGGATGGATTCGGGCCAAAGCGGGTCGCGGTTATCGGTGAGGACGGGCAGCCGCTGCGTATGAAGTCCGGCAAGATCGTCTACCGGCTTTGGGCCGGCGAGAAACAGGAGTTCCTCGAGCAACGCAACGGCTGGCTCGAGTTGCAGAACCAGCATCTCGCCCTGAACGGTCACGAGATTCGGGTCGATGGGCGGTCCTACGCCGAGCGCGGGATCGATATCGCGCCGACCACCCATATCGGCGTTGCGGCGAAGGCCATCCAGCGCCGGGCGGAGCGCGAGGGGCGCGATCCCGACCTCGAACGGCTGCGCGTCTTCGAGGAGAACCGCGCCGAAACTCTCAGGCGAATCCAGCGCCGTCCGGAGATCGTGCTCGACATGATTTCGCGGGAAAAGAGCGTGTTCGATGAGCGGGATGTCGGCAAGCTCCTGCATCGCTATGTCGACGATGTTGGAACCTTCCAGCAGTTGATGGCGCGGGTGCTGCAAAGCCCGGATGCGCTGCGGCTGGAAAGCGAGACCATCGACTTCGCCACCGGCGCGCGGGTACCGGCGAAATACGCGACACGCGAGCTGATCCGGCTCGAAGCGGAGATGGCGCGGCGCGCGATTCACCTCTCTGGCAGGGCGGATTTCGCGGTGAATGCACCAATCATCGCCGCCGTGTCCGCGCGGCACGCCAACCTCTCGGCCGAGCAGCGCACCGCCATCGAGCATCTGGCGTCCGGAGGGAGGATCGCGGCGGTTGTCGGCCGTGCTGGGGCGGGCAAGACCACGATGATGCGGGGCGCGCGCGAGGTGTGGGAGGCCGCAGGCTACCGGGTCGTTGGCGCCGCCTTGGCCGGCAAGGCGGCCGAGGGATTGGAGAAGGAGGCGGGCATCGAATCCCGCACGCTGGCCTCGTGGGAGTTGCGTTGGAAGAACGGGCGCGATGGCCTCGATGATAGAACGGTTTTTGTTCTGGACGAGGCCGGCATGGTCGCGTCCCGGCAGATGGCGCTGTTCGTCGAAACAGCATCAAAGGCAGGAGCGAAGCTCGTCCTGGTCGGCGATCCCGAGCAGCTCCAGCCGATCGAAGCGGGGGCGGCGTTCCGCGCGATCGTCGAGCGCATCGGCTATGCCGAACTCGAAACGATCTATCGCCAGCGCCAGCAATGGATGCGTGACGCCTCGCTCGATCTTGCCCGTGGCCGGACGGCGCAGGCCTTGTCCGCCTATGGTCACCATGGACGTCTGTTCGGCTCGGAGTTGAAGGCACAGGCGATCGACAATCTGATCGCCGATTGGAATCGCGACTACGATCCGTCCAAGTCGACATTGATCCTGGCGCATCTGCGCCGCGACGTCCGCGGGCTGAACGAAATGGCGCGGGCTAAACTCGTCGAGCGCGGTCTGGTCGAAGCAGGATATGCCTTCCGGACCGAGGATGGCGAGCGCAGGTTTGCGCCGGGCGACCAGATCGTCTTCCTGAAGAACGAGGGCTCGCTCGGCGTCAAGAACGGCATGATCGGCAAGGTCGTGGACGCCGAGCCGGAGCGCCTGGTCGCCGAGATCGGTGAGGGCGAGGGCCGCCGCCGCGTCGAGGTCGATCAGCGCTTCTATCGCAATGTCGACCACGGCTATGCGACGACCGTGCATAAGGCGCAAGGAGCGACGGTCGACCGGGTCAAGGCGCTGGCAACGCTGTCCCTCGACAAGCACCTGACTTATGTCGCGCTAACCCGCCATCGCGAGGATGTGGCGCTCTACTACGGCCGGCGTTCGTTCCAGAGGGCAGGCGGCCTGATCCCGATCCTGTCGCAGCGCCGGGCGAAGGAAACTACGCTCGATTACGAACGCGGCAGTCTCTATCGCGATGCGCTGCGTTTCGCCGCGAACCGCGGACTGCACATCGTCAAGGTGGCGCGCACGCTCTTGAACGACCGCCTGCGCTGGACGGTTCGTCAGAAGCTGCGCCTTGCCGACGTCGGCCGTCGATTGCGCGCGCTCGGCGAAAAACTAGGCCTCATCGACAGCCGCAAACCCATCATCAGCACCGCACACAAGGAGGAGAAGCCCATGGTCGCCGCCGTGACGACGTTCCCGAAATCCCTCATCGACACCGTCGAGGACAGGATCCTCGCCGATCCCGCCATCAAGCAGCAGTGGGAGCAAGTCTCCACTCGCTTCCGCCTGGTCTTTGTCAATCCCGAGCGCGCGTTCCGCGCGACGAACTTCGACGCCGTGCTGAAGGACTCCGCCGCGGCGACTTCGACGCTCGCCCTGCTCGCCTCGAGCCCGGACTCATTCGGGGCGCTGCGCGGCAAGACCGGCCTGCTGGCGGGCAAGGCCGACAAACAGGAGCGCCAGCGCGCCGAGGCCAATGTGCCGGCGCTCAAGCGCGACATCGAGCGTTACTTGCGTCTTCGGGCCGAGGCCGAGCACAAGCATGAAGCCGAGGAACGCGCGACCCGGCAGCGTGTTGGGATCGACATCCCCGCCTTGTCACGCGACGCGCGTCGCGTACTCGAGCGCGTGCGCGATGCCATCGACCGCAACGACCTGCCCAGCGCGCTCGAATTCGCGCTCGCAGATCGGATGGTGAAAGCGGAAATCGACGGCTTCAACAAGGCTGTCGCAGAGCGTTTTGGCGATCGCACATTCCTGCCGAACGCGGCCGGAGAGGCGAAGGGGCAGGCCTTCGAGAAGGCGGCGGCCGGCATGGATCCAGCGCGTCGCGACCAGCTCACGGAAGCCTGGCCTGCGATGCGTGCGGCACAGCAACTCGCCGCCCAGGAGCGTGCCGCGCAGGCCCTCAAGCAGGCCGAGGCACAGCGTCTGACCGAAAGCCCGGGGCAGACCCTGAAATGAGCATTCGGCACCTCCCCTTGCTGATCCTGGCGGCGGGCGCCGGACTCGTCGCTGCCTTCACGGGCGCTGGCTGGTGCGCCGGACTGCGCATCAACATGACGCCGAGCTATCCGCGGGGGCTCTGGCGGATCGAGCCGCTGGATCGTGAGGCCGCCGTCGGCGATCTCGTCTTCATCTGTCCGCCGGACACGGCCGAGTTCGAGCGCGCCTTTGCGCGCGGCTACCTCCGGCGCGGACTTTGCGCCGGGGGCTTAAGCCCCCTCATCAAGACCGTCGCCGCTATCGGCGGCCAACGCCTCGATGTGGCTGATCACGTCTCGATCGACGGCCGTCCGCTCCCCGATTCCGATGTCCGGCATACCGACGCCGCCGGCCGTCCTCTCGCGCCGTTTGCCGGTGGCGTCATTCCCGCCGGCGAGCTCTATCTCCACTCCGACTTCGCAGGCTCCTATGATTCCCGCTACTTTGGCCCGATCCCGTCATCGGGCATTCTCGGCCTCGCCCGGCCGGTCCTCGCCATCGGCCCATAGCCCCTGGCGCGGCGCGGCGATGGCCGGCGCCGCGGCTGCAGTCGGGGCTGCTGCCTGGTGCGGTCACCCACTCGCTCTGCCGCTCGCCTGCGCCTTCCCGACGCTTTGGGCGCTCGCGCCGTCGCGGTTGATCTCAGCGGCAGTGAGCGCGGCCTATTTCCTTGCGGCTTCGCGCGGGCTGCCGCTCGGCGTCGTCAATTTCTACGATACAGATTTCGGTGTCGGCATCGCCTTGTGGATCGGCGCGGCGGCGATCTTCACCCTGGTCCACGCCGGGCTGTGGCAAAGGCGGCCGGGTTGGGAGAGGGCGCTTTGGTTCGGGCTCGGGGCGATCTTGATGAGCCTGCCGCCTTTCGGGGTCGTCGGATGGGCGCAGCCGATCACGGCGGCCGGCATTTTGTTTCCCGGATGGGGATGGTGGGGACTGGGCGCGACCGCAGCCATCCTGCTCACCATGACGACCGGCAAGTGGCCCATCGCGGCGATCGTCGCGGCCAGCTTCTGGGCCTGGTCGGCCGCGCACTGGACCCGGCCGTCGCAACCAGACGGATGGGCTGGCCTCGATACGAGGCTTGGGAGTGCGCTCGGCCGGGCTCCCGACCTCGATCAATCCAAGGCGCTTCTCCAGCGCGTGCGCGAGGCTGGCGCCGCCGGAGCGCGCGTTGTCGTGCTTCCCGAGAGCGCGGCCGGGCCGTGGACGCCGACCACGAGCGGCTTCTGGACGGACGGCCTTCGCGGCACCGACGTCGCGGTGATCGCCGGCGCGGCGATCGTCGATCGTGAAGGCTATGAGAACGCCATGGTGGAGATCGCCGCCGGCCGCGCACGCCAGCTCTATGGCGAACGAATGCCGGTGCCGGTCTCGATGTGGCAACCTTGGCTCGCATGGACGGGGCAGGGCGGAGGCGCCAGAGCCACGTTCTTCGGCAGCCCCATCGTGGAGTCGGCCGGCCGGCGCGTCGCGCCGCTGATCTGCTACGAGCAGTTACTCGTCTGGCCCGTCCTGCAGTCGATGCTCCATTCGCCCGACCTGCTTGTCGCGATCGGTAACGATTGGTGGACCGCCGGCACCAACGTCCTCGCGATTCAGAGAGCGAGCACACAGGCCTGGGCGCGCCTGTTCGCCCTGCCGCTCGTGCTCTCGTTCAACACCTGAAGGGGTTCATCATGATCGATGCCGCCACCATTCATCAATGTGCCGATCCGGGTCTGAAGCCTGCGATCATCGAGAAGTTCATCGGCGCGGTCGGATCGCCCGATCCGCTCGCCGTCACCATCCGCGCCGGAAACCGCGTCATCCTCGTGGCACCGCCCAAGACGCCAGATGACGCCATGGAGTTGGTCCGCCGTTACGTCGGTCAGGCTATGGTCCGGGTCGGCGTAACCCAATATCCGGCCGGACTCGGCATCAACGATGTCGCCGAACTCAAACCAGATCTGGTCGATGCCTGTGCCAATCTCAGGATGGGAACCGCACTCTTCGGCAAAGTCTATCGCATCGTTACGAAGTGGTATGGCGGACCGGTCGACGAGGCGTTCGGCGATGCCATCGACGCCTGGAAGACCGGTTATTTCGACGGGCGGTATATATTCGACGAGCCCGATCCCGGCAGCCTGCCAGCCCGCAAGCCTCAGCCCGACTCTGGGGACGAGCCCGTGGACGGGAATGACGCGGCGAGGTCCGCGAGCGGTCCGGTCAATGGGACCCCGCAGGAGCCGGACAATCCAAACAAGGCGGGCATCCGGATCGATCTGAGCGGCATTGGTGTCAGCAAACCGAAATAGGCCGACCTCCGGACGCGACGATCGGGGGCTGGACAGCCAGGCCCGGTGTAGGGGAGCTGCAAAGCAGCGTTATCGCCCGTCAGCTCCGTAATGCTCAGATGCAGGCGCTCGGCGATCCAGCCAACTCTGTTCCGGCGCGGGGGACTCTTTTCCGATGCTCATCTGCATGTGTCGCACGCCGTCAATCATCCGGCTCGCCTTTCATCTCGGTCGGCTGTTGGCCGGCTCAGACTGAGCCGGTTTGATTGAATTCGCCATATTCTCTACGGCTGGCGTCAGGCCCCCGATCGATCTATAAGGAATCACAGGGCAGTACGCACTGCCCGGAGGTGTGGAAACCTCTGTCTAGCGGTTGGTGCCGGCCGAGACGGCATCAGGATCCTCTGACCTATTGGCCGGGGGCCTGTGACGTATGTCCAGGTGCCTCGGTGCTAAAGGTCGCAGGACTGTCTAGCTAGAGCGGTTTCCAGTTGAGGTGAATCGGAACAGTCAAAGGGGATTCCCACGGGCACGCAAATCAGATTCGGTGTTGCCCGCGACAACATGCGGGGCATGCGATGGCGAAGGGATACTCCAAGGACCTCAGGGTGCGTGCGGTTGAGCTTGTTGAGTCCGGCGAAAGCGCACGTGAGGCTGCGCGCATTCTCAATCTCGGCGCTTCGACTACGATCCGATGGATGGATCGTTGGAGGAAGACCGGAAACGTTGAGGCCAAGCCCGGCACCGGGCACAGCCGCTCGCCGTTGGAGCAGCACAAGCAGTGGCTGATCGAGCTGATCGCCGCGGAGCCGGACCTGACGCTCGAGGAGATCCGCGCGCGTCTGCGCTCTCAGAGAAAGCAAAAGGCCGGCATCGGTTCGATCTGGCGTTTCTTCGACCGTCACAGCATCACCTTCAAAAAAAACACTGCACGCCGCCGAGCAGGATCGACCTGACGTCGCTGCCGAGCGTGCCGCGCTGAAAGCCGAGCAGCCCAAGCTGCGTGCACCGCGCCTCATCTTTATCGACGAGACTGCGGTCACGACGAAGATGGTCCGGCACTATGGGCGCTCTCCTCGCGGTGAGCGCCTCGTCTCTGGCGTGCCCCATGGTCACTGGAAGACGCTGACGCTTGTCGCCGCGCTGCGCATCGATGGCCTCACGGCGCCCTATGTCATCGACGGTGCAATGGATGGGCCCTCGTTCCTGGCTTATGTCGAGCAAGTCCTGGCGCCGACCTTGCGCAAGGGCGACATCGTCTTCATGGACAACTTGCGCACTCACAAGATCGCCGGTGTCCGCGAGGCGATCGAGGCTGTCGGCGCCCGCGTGCGTTATCTGCCGGCCTACTCGCCCGACCTCAATCCGATCGAACAGGCCTTCTCCCGGTTGAAAGCTGCGCTGCGCAAAGGCGCCACCCGCACGGTCCAAGCCCTGCTCAAACTCATCGGCAAACTCGTCAAGTCGTTTGCGCCGCAGATGTGTGCCAACTACTTTAGGCATGCTGGATACACCAGATGATCCACATCATGTGGAAAATGCTCTAGTGCGTGCAGTTTCGCCCATGGAATCGTGACTCCGTGTACCCAAAGAAGCCCGAGTCTACCTAGATTCCTGTCGACGAGGTACTTGTTAAGGATCAATGCCTCAGCGTCTTTGTCTACAAAGGTCCTTAGCGAGAGTGACGGCGAGACGGATTTTGATACCAAGACTTCTGCTGGGTATTCGCCGGAGCCATCTTTTGGGTTCAAGTAGCTGTTTAGAATTTCCAACAATTGATCGACCGAATTTACGATCGTCGCCCAACGTAGGGGCATCGGTTCCCGACCGATTTGAAGCGTATAGGCTAGATCAGCCAAATTCGTTTGAGGATTCTGGCTCAAGAAACGGTGCAATTGGTAAGCTCTAACGTGGAGCCCCTTCGTCGCGTGCGCCGAAAGCACGACTAGTTGCGATTCCACAGGGCGTGCGGACTGCTCGGTCTTTGCTAGGTACGTTGGCGATTCTTCGACGATTACACGATTACACACCCGTAGTAACCCATCATGCCGCTCGAACTTATTAGAGCGCGTAGCGGCACTTCTTGCTTATATCCGTCAAGCATAGAAGGGTTCGTCCATTTTTCATTCTCAGTCTGCAATTTGAAGGGGGAGCCATTAAGATCAATGTTTGGGTTGATCTTCTCGGTCTTGATGATACGCCAACGCGGAAATCGGCAACGAAAAGGATGATCCGGTAGTCTCAGGGGCGTGACCGTCAAGTGGGGTGGGGCCGGTTGACATTGCGCCCACGTACACTCCCACAGGACAATCCAAGTTCGGCTGCAGGGCTTGCCGTGATCCAACAGACCGCTCTCCCTGCGAAGCAGGTCGGTCGCCCCCTTAGCCGGCAAGCGATGGATCAGGCGACGCAGCCGCCCGCAAAATCGCTAACAGCCCGGGAGGCCATTCGATCTGCCCCGCCGTCCAGAACGCGTACGCGTGACCGCGAACTGGACCATGGCCGTTGAGCGGAAAGTGACACGTCCGCCGCGCCGGCCGGCGGCGGCGCGGCGAAGAAATCTGGACAAGGAGGCCGACTGGTCGGTCGAGCTCGCGATCGACCGCGCCCTTCGCGTAACCGATGCCGAGGTCCAGGTACTGGAGGCGTATCTGGGCAGACATCTGGATGGACTGTTTGAGGGGACTCATCGACCGCAAGGCGACATCGCCAAGCCCGATGAGCCGATAAACTCACCGATACGGAGGCGGGGATGATGCCAATGGGAAACGCGACGTCCCATCAAGCCGGCGCACGCTCTGCTTCGGCAAAGCGCGCCCGCTTCCCTGTCCCCCTAGGCCGCGACACTCTCGCTTGCCGAAATCAACACATCTGCCGGAATATGGAAACGCTCCCGCAGGCGCTTCACCATCGTCATGCTCAATTCGCGCTTGCCGGACATGACTTCACTGACGCGGCTCGCAGTCCCCAGAAGCGGCACAAGATCAGCACGCGTCAAACCATGTTGTTCCACAAGATAGGTCAGCAAATCAGGCAGTGGCGGCGCTTTGCGCGGCCAGCGCGCACGCTCATACGCCTCGATAAGGCGCACCTGCGCCACCATGCGCGCACGATCGGCGGTCTCGCTCGATTGCATCAATTTGCCGACAAGCGCCTTGGCCGCCTCATGATCGGCCTGGTTCTGGATAATGATCAAAGTTGCCTTCATCACACCGTCTCCACATCCACCCTGTCATACTCTTCATGACTGCCGAAAAAGCGGATCATCAACACGCCATCACGATATTGCACCAGGGCGATGAGCCGATAGTCATTGGCCTTGATGTTGAATACCACGTGTCCGCCTTTCAGAATGCTTGCCTTGGGGTGCGAACGCTTCACGTCCTGCGGCGTCCGCCACTCCGAAGCTTCCGCAATCGCCAACCACGCCCTGTATTGAGCGCGCGCCGCATCGATGCCCCGATGACCGGACCGTTCGGCGAAATATCGTTCAACAATGTCCGTGCCGATCACCAGCATGAGCGAATACTAGCGCAGACTTCCCAAAAATGGAAGAAGGCGTTTCCATTTTTGGGAAAAATATGTAAGAATAGTATGGCCGCTGAGCGGATGATGCTCGATGGTCAGCATGACTACCCAGGACGGCGATGCTTCCACTCGCGGAAAACAAACAAATCCGTCGGAATTGTCAGGCGTTGATGTATTCATTGACATCACGATCCGTTTGATGTAAAATATTCCATCAGTGGCCAAAGCACGTAAAATCACGCGAACCCGGCTTGTCGTCAGCCCCGGCTTTGCAGAGCTGGTTGTGTGGGAAGTTCCCGAGCCCGTCTCGGGCAGTCCGCACAGCTACAAATACCGGCTCGCCTATGTGGTCAACGGCGTCTGCCGCGTGCGTTACGACAATGAGCGCGGCAAGGGCGATCATCGCCACCTGGATGGCAAGGAAAGCCCTTATGCGTTTCGTGGGCTGGAGCGGCTGCTGGCGGATTTTTGGCGCGACGTGAATAAACGGAGATAGAGCATGCGGACGGTTATCCTGGGTGTCGAGACACAAAACGACCTGACGCGCCGCATCCTGGCGACTGCGCACGGGCAGCGTAAGGCTGGTGACGACCGAATTTCGTTCGAGAGCGTCAGCGATCTTTGGCGGGTGCTGGCGCCCAAGCGCATGGAAATTGTGCGCGTTATGACCGGAGCCGGCCCGCTGACGATCCGGGAAGTCGCACGTCGGGTCGATCGCGACTTCAAGGGGGTCCACTCCGACGTGACGCTGCTACTGGGCGCGGGGATTTTGGAGCGGACGGAAAGTGGGGGCGTGGAATTTCCCTATGACCGCGTGCATGTCGAATTCGACATGATGGCGGCGTGACGTCGCCGCCCGTATCAATAGTAAGATTGAAACAGCGCAATCAGACAAAATCGCGCGGGACCGTAGAGAGTCGTCAATGACTCGGAAGTTGCAATCAAGAACAAGTCTTGCCGCAACGGAACGCCTCGCGCCATTGAGAGCCGCCGTCTATTTGCGTGTCTCGACCGGCAAGCAGGCGGAGGGCGAGGTTTCGATCCCCTCGCAGCGCGACCTGACCACGCGGCATTGTCTGGCGAACGGTTGGACTGTCGTCGATGAGTATGTGGAGCCTGGAGCAAGCGCGACTGACGATCGGCGGCCCGTGTTTCAGGCGATGCTGGAACGTGCCTGCGATGCAGATCATCCCTATGACGTGATCGTCGTGCACTCCTTTTCGCGGTTTTTTCGCGACGGGGCCACGATGGAACTGACGATCCGTAAGCTTCGCCGTCACGGCGTCGAGGTCGTCTCGATGACGCAACCGACCGGCACCGATCCGTCGCAGGAGATGATGCGCCAGATCATCGGCATCTTCGATGAATACACCTCGAAGGAAAATGACAAGAACGTAACCAGGGCGATGAAGGAGAATGCCAAGCAGGGTTTTTGGAACGGTGCCTCGCCTCCGCTCGGTTACACCATTGTCGAGGCTGAACGACGCGGGCAGAAGATCAAGAAGCATCTCGCCATTGATCCTGTCGAGGCCGAGACTGTCCGCTTAATCTTTCGTCTTTATGCGGAGGGTGATTCCAAAACCGGCACCCCGCCGCTCGGTATCAAGCAACTGGTCAAATGGCTCAACGGCCAGGGCTACCGGACCAAGGCGGGTGGGACCTTCGGCGTCGGCCCCATGCATCATATCCTGACCAACACCGTCTATGTCGGCCGCTGGCAATACAACGTCCGTTCGGCCAAGACCGGCGAACTGAAGCCCGCCTCGGAAGTCGTCGAGATCGCAACGCCCGCCATTGTCGAGCAAGATCTGTTCGATCGCGTCCAGGCCCGCCTTGTGGCCAACAATCCCAAGGTCACAGCCCCGCGCGTGGTCACCGGCCCGATCCTCCTGACCGGACTGGCCAAATGTGCGCGTTGCGGCGGGGGAATGACGCAGTGGACTGGAACCTCCAGTACGGGGCGCATCTACGCCTATTACACCTGCGCCAGCCGGGCGCAGAAGGGACCAACGGCCTGTCGGGGGGGAACACGATCCGGATGGCGTTCCTGGATGATCTGGTTCTGACGGCGCTCCGGGAAAACATGTTCACGCCCGAGCGCCTGACCGAGCTGCTTTCCGCAATTGCCGCCCGGCGGCAGGAGCGCACCGCTGCCGTTGACCGTCGCCTTGCCTCGCTGAAATCCCTGGTCGTTGATGCCGAGGATCGCCTCAAGCGCCTCTATCGTGGGATCGAGGAGGGTATCGTCGAACTCGACGATCTTCTTCGCGAGCGGATCGTTGAACTCAAAGCTGATCGCGAGAAGGCTCAGGCAGCCTATGACCACGCGGCGGCGCAGGCCTCACCATCAGCCAACATCGACCCGGACAAGGTCGCGGCGTTCAGCAAGCTCATGACAGATCTGCTCGACAATGGCGAAACGCCCGCACGCAAGGCATATTTGCGTACCCTTATCGGAGCGATCATCGTCGGCGACAAATCGGTCAAAATCGTCGGTAGCAAGGAAGCCCTCAGAGCAGCCATCCTCGGTAAACCCAGTCCGCTCCAAAACGTTCGTGGTTTGGGACCGAGAATAAAACAGCGAACTCGTATATAATTGAAATATCTATATAATTTGTAAAAAACATGGCATCACTCGGGCTCTCCATGGGGCTTCCCGCAAAATGACGGCGATAACCCGTGGCCCGCCGCATGCCGATGCTGCAGCATCTCAGAACACTTGGCCATAACGGCCAGGCCTGAGGAGGCGCCGGGATGGTCGCGTGGCTCGGCTCAGACGAATGCTCGTTCTCGTGTCTGATGAGCGGGCAACGTATTAGACGAAGTCAAAGAGATCGACGTTGACGGGACGATGATCCGCTCGTCGTGCCGGTTTGGCGATGATTGCTTCGATCCTTCCGCGATGGCCCGCCGGAGGTCGGTGCTTCGAGTGCGGTATGGGTGACGGTGGCGATCCAACCGGAGCCGATAGAAGAGCTCGATCGGCGGCTGGTGTAGAAGATCGCGAGGCGCCAACGTCCAAGCACCGAAGCGAGGGGAACAACAGTAGCGGCACCGGGCCACTAGTCTGACTGAGTCACAAAACCGCAGGCTCTAGCCGGCCAGAATCAGCGATGGTTGCAGCATGGACCATTAGCCGATGAGGCCGACATGAGCGGGCGTGGCACCAGGACGAGCGAGAAGCGATTTGCGGCGTATTTGGAAGGGCTTGCCAGTGTCATCGGTCATGCTGATCGGAAGGCGCCGCTGCGCGACTATTGCGTCGGCCTGATGGCCTGCGGCGGTCGCAAGAGCGTGGAGCCGATGGCGGCGGTGACGGCTCCGGAGCGGACGGCGGCCCAGCATCAATCGCTGCTGCATTTCGTCGGCAGCGGCGCCTGGTCGGATGAGAAGGTGCTGAGCAAGGTACGCGAGATGGTCCTGCCGGCGATTGAACGCCAGGGCCCCATCGAAGGCTGGATCATCGACGATACCGGATTTCCCAAGCAGGGGCGACATTCGGTTGGAGTTGCGCGGCAATATTGCGGGCAGCTCGGCAAGCAGGATAATTGCCAGGTGGCGGTGTCGCTGTCGATTGCCAACCACCACGCCAGCCTGCCTGTCGCCTACTGCCTTTATCTTCCGAAGGAATGGACTGAGGATTGCGATCGGCGGCGTAAAGTGGGCATTCCCGCCGAAGTCGGCTTCCGGACCAAGCCGGAGATCGCGCTGGAGCAGTTGCGGTGGGCCTGTGCGAGCAACCTTCCACGTGGTGTCGTGCTGATGGACGCGGGCTATGGCAACAACAGCGACCTGCGCACGGAGATCACGGCGCTGGGATTGACCTATGTGGCGGGTCTTCTGTCGAGCACAACGGTATGGGCGCCCGGCACCGGTCCCTTGCCGCCGAAGCCATGGTCGGGCCGCGGCCGTCCACCGAAACTGATGCGCCGCAACCGTCAGCATCAGCCAGCCGCCGTGAAGGCGCTCGCGATCGGCCTGCCGGCCCAAGCTTGGCGCACCATCACGTGGCGGCAAGGAACGAACGAAGAGCTGACCTCGCGCTTTGCCCGCGTGCGGGTTCGTGCCGCGCATCGTGATTATTGGCAAACCACCCGGCGATTGGAGGAATGGTTGCTGATCGAATGGCCGAAAGGCGAGGACGAGCCTACCAAATACTGGCTCTCGACAATGCCGGAGGATGTGGCATTCCGGACGCTCGTTGAGACGGCTAAATTGCGCTGGCGCATCGAACGCGACTATCAGGACCTCAAGCAGGAGGTCGGGCTCGGCCACTTCCAGGGACGCGGCTGGCGCGGCTTTCATCATCACGCAACGATGTGCATTGTGGCCTACGGATTCCTGATCTCCGAGCGGGAGACGATTCCCCCCTCAGGCGCGCGGCGCGCCCAGCCGATCCCGCTCGCTCGCCTTCCCGCAGATTATAGACCCCGCGGATCTGCCGCTGCGGACCCAACGTCACATTCCAAACTCGATCGCGACGATGCGACGGCGGCTCGAGCATGGGCTCGTCCGAACGCTGTCGAGATGTCCTTGTTGTGCGATCAAGTTCGACCACTACACAGATCGTCGTTTGTGACGCAGTAAGACTAGCAGGCCGTTGAAGAACTCAGCCGCGTTCGCAAACGAAGGCTGAATCGTCGCCATTGTGGATGTAGAAGTGGCCAACGAGCCTGCCCGCAGTGCCGATCATGGCCCATCCGCGACCACAGGACGGATCATTCTCGTCGTGCCCCTCCCATGAGAACTCGGCGCAGGCCGATCCGTCGCGGGTGCCGTAGCGAGCATCCAGGAAGCCCTTGAGAGCCCCAAACGCTATTTCGCCATCGGACTTGCCACGGAAGGTGAGATGCGCCTCTCCGACAAGATCGAGGAAGTCGCTGTCCCAGTTGTCCATTTCGACGATGCGCCAGCGGCCGGCAAAGGCCGTGGCAAAGCCGGGCACCTTGGCCATCAACCGGTCTCCGCGATCAGCTTGGGCAGCCGCACCAGATTGTAGGCGGCCGCAGCGAAGGTAAAGGCCCATCCGACCCGATCACGGCCACGGAATCTGGTCTTCTCTTGCCCGGCGACCGTCTTGATCCAGCCGAATGCCTCCTCAATCCGCTTGCGGATGCGCTGGCTGACAGCATAACCGCCGTGCCGGGTCGTACGCCCGTCGATCGCAGAGCTACGGCCGCCGGTGTTCTGCGCAACATGCGGCGTCACGTTCATCGAGCGCAGCTCGTTGACGAAGTCTTCTGCATCGTAGGCTTTGTCGGCACCAAGCGTGATCGCTGTCGGTCGATCGGCACGAGGCTCGATCATGTGCAGCGCGGCCACCCGTTCGGCATGCCCACCGGCCTGCGTCAGGCAGGCGTCGACCAGCAAGCCGTGGCGGTTCTCCATCAGCCCGTGCCCGATGAAGCACAGCTTCGTCTCCTTTAGCGACAGGTCGAATTTGGCCGTCGCGGTGTCAAATGGCAGCCCCTCGAGCTGAAGCCCGGGAAGACTGATCTTCTCGACCGGCACGTTCTGCAATGCAAAGAATGCCTGGAAGATCGCAGATCGGCTCAGGTCGCGGGGGGGTTGCAGCACTTCGACGAGACGTTCGAACGGCAGATCTTGGTGCGCGAAGGCCCCGAGCGCAACCTCCTTCACGCGAGCCAACAACTCGACGAAGGTCGGGTCGCCCGACAGATCGCCACGCAGGGCCAATGTGTTGACGAAGAAGCCGATCAAGCCCTCGACTTCGCGCCGCGTACGGCCGGCGATCGGAGTTCCTACGACCACGTCATCCTGATTGGCCCACCGCCCAAGCAGCATCTGAAACGCCGCCAGCAACACCATGAACAGCGTCGCTCCTTCGGCTTGCGCCAAATGGGCGAGCGACGACGTCAGTTCTTTGGAAAGTTCGACTGTGCAGCGTCCGCCACGATAGCTCTGCACCGGCGGCCGTACGCGGTCCGTCGGCAATTCGAGCAGCGCCGGCGAGCCCGACAATTGCTTCGTCCAGTAGGATACCTGCTGCTCCAGGACGTCGCCGCGCAACCACTCGCGCTGCCAAACCGCGTAGTCGGCATACTGAATCGGCAGCTCCGGAAGCTGCGACGGCTTGCCATGCGAGAATGACGCATATAGCGCCCCCATCTCCCGGACCAGAACGCCCATCGACCAGCCGTCCGAGATGATGTGATGTACGACCACCAGGAGAATGTGCTCGGTTGCCGTCAACCGCAGCAAACGGCTCCTCAACATCGGTCCTTTCGCAAGATCAAAGCTGTCCTGCGCCGCGATCGACATCAGTCGCCGCGCTTCGATATCTTGCTGCACCGGCTCCAGGTCAGACAAGTCATCAATGGGAAGCTCCACGGAAGAGGCGGCGTCGATTGTCTGCTTTCCACCCGTCTCATCCTGGACGAAGCGCGTCCGCAACAACTCGTGCCGTTCCACCAATGCGCTCAACGCTCGACGCAGGGCGTCGACGTTTACCTCCCCGCTCAGCCGAACCGAAACCGGGATGTTGTAAGCCGTCCCGACCAAACCCAGCTTGTCCAGAATCCACAGCCGCTCCTGACTGAACGACAACGGAAGCGGCCCGTTAAGCGCGCAGCCTCGTCGGCTTCCTGCCTGGCCTTGATCTGGATTTCGCTGATTGAAGCCTGCACGCGCTTCTCTATTGTCAGGTCGAGCTCGCGCTTTTCGTCTTCGAGTTCGCGCTGCTGTCGCATCAGTTCGGCTTGCTGTTTTTGGGCCTCGGCAAGCTTTGCGTTGTTGGTAAGCAGGTTGGCTCGCAGCTCCGCGGCTTCCGCTTCCTTCGCCTGCAGCTCGGCTGCGGCCGCCTCTCGCGCCTTCTTGCTTTCGGCCGCGACCAGCTGGGCACGTTCGGCGGTCAATCGCTTCGCAACGTGGTCTTCGATTTGCTCGCGGTCCTTGGCGACCTGCTCGCGTTCCAGCCGCAGTGCCTCTGTCTTGCGCTCCATCTCTGCATCTTTGCTGGCCAGCTGCTGTTGAAAGCGCTGACGGGTTTCAGCGAGGAGGGGAGCGGCCAGCGACTGCGTCAGCCGGATCTCGTGATTGCAGTTGGGGCAATTTAGGGTCGCCTCGTGCGAAGCGCCGGTTGCTTTGAAACTCATGAACTCCCCATCATCCCTGCAACCGGATTCAACATGATCTGTGCGCGATTGCGATATCGCTCGGCTTCATGTCCACATACGCGTTGTCGATTTCGACTTCGCCGGCGGGTTTTCCACCGACACGTCGAGTTAGCGCGAGCTGCCTCGCGGGAGGGTAACCTGGATTAGAACAAAATAGGAACAGAATGTCAATTTTGAATCCGGGGTGAGTTTGTATTGTGATAGTTTTACTTAGTCTGACTGCGAAAAATGGATATATCTGAAACCTTGAGATTGGTTTGATAAAATGCTAATTCACTTAGTATGGCTGAGCAAAACGAAAGAAAGCTAAACAAGCTCGAAAGAACCCTCCCGCAGGGACTTTTGGTCGATGCTGCCTGGATGGAACGGCATGGATATTCCACCAGCCTGCGCAGCCAATACGTATCGGCTGGCTGGCTGGTTCAGCCGGCACGGGGAACCTTCAAGCGCCCGCTCGGCGAACTCTCCTGGCAGAGCGTCGTCGTTTCACTCCAGCAACTGCTCGGCTCCGATCTTGTCGTCGGCGGACGTACCGCCATCGAAGCGCAAGGCCTCGGCCACTACCTGAGCCAGACGGGCCCTTCGACCGTACATCTATATGGAACGCGGCGTGCTCCCGGCTGGCTCGGCAAATTGCCGCTCAAACCGAAATTCCGCGTTCACCGCACGCAAAGTCTATTCAAAACGCACGTGAGCCTGCCCGGATCAAAGTCGGGAACGACGCGAGAAATACCGGGACCATCCGACTGGCCTCTCACGGTATCGGCGCCCGAACGCGCGTTCCTCGAACTGCTCGACGAATTGCCCCGCCACGAAAGCTTCCATCAGGTCGATGCACTGGCGGAAGGCTTGAGGAGCCTGAGTCCCCGGCGACTGCAAACGCTTCTGAACGACTGCAAGAGCGTCAAGGTCAAACGACTCTTTTTTTGGTTCGCGGAGCGGCATCAGCACGCCTGGCTCAAACAGATCGACAAGTCGAAAGTCAATCTCGGTACGGGAAAGCGCATGCTCGTCAAGGGCGGCAAACTCGACACCAAATATCTCATAACCATCCCAGACGACCTCAATGCCCCTGTCTGAAAAATATCGGCATCAAGTGGCCTTGTTGATCGAGACGATCCCGTTCGTCGCGGCGGAACCCGATTTTGCGCTCAAGGGCGGCACCGCCATTAATCTCTTCCACCGCGACATGCCGCGCCTGTCGGTCGATATCGACCTGACATATCTGCCGGTAGCTCCGCGCCCCGAATCTCTTGCCGCGATCGATGCAGCGATGAAGCGCGTGGCAGCGGCCATCAGGAAAGGATTGCCGGGCGCGCGGGTGACGGAAGTCGTCAACGCTCGTGAAAAGATCGTCACCAAGCTGACCATCCAGAAAGGCGATGCGCAGATCAAGATCGAGGTCACGCCGGTGATCAGGGGCCGCGTCTTCGAGCCGGAGACGCGTGACGTGTCGCCGAGCGTCGAAGAAACATTCGGCTTCGCACAGATGAAAGTCGTTTCGTTCGCCGATCTATACGCCGGCAAGCTCGTCGCGGCGCTCGACCGGCAGCATCCGCGCGACCTCTTCGATGTCCGCGATCTGCTCGCCAACGAAGGCATCACGGACGATCTCCGCAAGGCGTTCATCGTCTACCTCATCAGCCATGACAGGCCGATTTCCGAGGTCGTGGTTCCTCGTCGCAAGGATATCGAGCACGAATTCACGCACGGCTTCGAGGGCATGACCGCAGATGAAGTAAGCCTGGACGAGTTGCTCGAAGCCCGGGAAACGCTGATCGCCGAAATCGCGGGAAAAATGCCGCAAGCTCACAAGGATTTCCTCTTGGGGTTTAAGCGCGGCGAGCCCGATTGGAGCCTGCTGGGCGTCCCTGGCGCCGCGGACCTGCCGGCGGTGCGCTGGAAGCAGATCAATCTGGACAAGCTTTCTGCCGAGCACAGGGCGAAGCTCGTCGCGCAGCTCGAGAAAGTCTTGCGCAATGCCTGAGGTCGGAGGAGGGGATCTCCGTCGAGCACGCGCGGCAAGTTAGTACGCTGCCACTCAGTCAGACTGGAGCTTGGGGCTTCAGCTCAAGCCGCCTACTGCGAGGCTGACCGCGACTGCCACATTGCCTGCATAAAATTTTTGAATCGTTGGCGCGGATCGATTCATTTATTTAATTGGACGGTCGATTCGGTAATTGCGATTCTGGCGCATGTCCGAACTCACCGTGCAATATCTCGTACTTGAGCGTCGCGATCCGGCTCGTAACATGGCGCGGTTCTATGTGCTCACGATCGAGCCGACCCTCTTTGGCGATACGGCATTGGTGCGTGAATGGGGCCGTCTCGGTGGGCGCGGTCGTCGGCGGCTCGATCTGTTCGATGGTCCAGGCCGTCGAGGCCCTTGAGACCTGGCTCAGACGAAAAACCCGTCGTGGTTACGTCCAGCGCCATTCGCCATGCTTGGAACGAACGTGCGACCCGGCGTAAAACGGCGAGGATGGACGGAAGATCAAAGAAAGTATATTAAAGTAATTCGAAGTTATCTTCGTCCGTATTCCAAGAAGTTCAAAAGTATTCCATAATCTTCATTATGCGAACAACAACAAAATCAATAGGTAAGCGCTCTAACATGGTTAGGCGGGACCGTATCGGAGTCAGAAGAGGTCTCGTCACCGGGGCGACATCATTCCGGAATGGTGGGCAACATCGAGCGGAGTCAGCAACACGAGGCTTCACGATGAGAGCTGGGACGTATTCGCTCCGGAGCGTCCGCTTTAGGCCGAGGAGAGCTGCCAAGCGTTCTGCTTATTGATTGCGGATCGGCCGGCGGATCGACCAATACGACCCGCTTCAGCGCAAAGGCTTAGTGACAAACGCACTCGTCCCGCAAGGAGATGTTCTTCGTCCACGCGGCTACGTCACAAGCAAGATTATACTCGTTTCTAGACCTTCAGAAGTTGAACAGATAGAATACAATGAATCTCGCGGCGTGGGTGCCTCCTCTCGCGGAGTGAGGCTGGCAGAACATGCGAAGCAGGCGGACGCCAAAAAGCGGTGACTCAGAGCGCACTCAATCGCGAACGAACGGTGTAGACAACAATGAAATTGAGTTCTGTGCCTTCTCCCGTATTCTGCTTTGCAGGGCTCGCAGATATTTTTTTTAGACATCTCGATGAGAGATTGAGGTGTTGAATATGCCAAAGAGAGCTTCGCCGCCAGAAGATGCGCGCGCCCGCGCAAGGGTCGACGGTAAAGTTGGGTCCGATGTGCGTCAAACTAGCAAGGTGGTCTTGCCAGATAATCTGTCAGGATTACTCAAGTTTTTGTCTGCAGCAGAGTTTGAGACATTGATCAACGGTGTCGCCGAAGAAAAGAGACGTAGAAAGCGAGCCTCAGAGATTGGCAACGACCATAAGCGCGGGATAGTTACGTCTGATAAGCCGCACAATACCGACGAAGTGGCAACCTGCAAAGCTCAGCAAGAACAGCCTCTCACGTTGAAGCAGGGGCAAATAAATGCAATAAAAGCCTCCTTTGCGGCAGGCGTGAAGATCACAACCATTTCTCGACAGTTTGGTATGTCGCCGACTATCGTAAAGCGGGTTGTTGCAAGCTAGTTTGGATTACGCATCGTAGACTACGATAGGAATCGTTGCTGGTCGAGAGCTCAAGAGATCGTGCGGGTTACCGTCTGCACTCATCCAGCGATAGAGACTGAGCTTATCCAGAAAAAGCGGCATTCGATGGTGGACTCTAGCGATTAGTTCGTCGGCCTTGACGGTCAGTATTGCGAATGTACGCTCCCACTCGCCCGTGTCTGGATCGCGCCAGTTTTCCCAGATGCCCGCAAAGCACAAATGGTCGCCCTTCTCATGCGCAATTATCTTGCGCTTGCGGTGTCTATCTTTTTGATAGAACTCTTTCATGGGTACGATGCATCGTCGTTTGTGGTACGCATCGCGGAATATGCGCTTCTGAGACACCATCTCAGCTGGGGCATACATTGGCTGAAAGCTCGGACGGTCGTCAGCGTAGTGCGGTATCAGTCCCCATCCCATTGGGGTCTGCACTTCCTGACCTGTTTCTGGGTGTAACCGGCACACCAAGACCACTGGCCTCTGTGTTTGCGCGGTTCCTTGCTTTGCCACAGTATAGCCCTTGCGTTTGCCAGTGTTGGATGGCAGATTGCAAATGCTTCTCTTCGGCCAAGCGGTACTTGGAATACGCATTTTTCCCCTACTGTCCAGTCTTTCGAAGACTTTAGTTGTAGCCAATTGTCTCTGATTCTTCCACGCGAAGAGGCCCGCAAGCGCTACTCCGATTCATCTTCGCTTGACGATCGTGGTAGCGAGGTTTTGCGATGTCCGTCCGAGCTAGACCTTCAGAGTCCAATAAGAAAAGTAGCGGAATCGCCGATCTTCTAACTCAGCGCGATGAAAATCCGCGAGTTCAGGAGACGCGAACACCGCCTGACGCCTACTATCATCGATCTGCACGAGCGAGGCCAACCACACATCTACCGGGCCAGATCGAAGCGAAAAGCTTTCCCTATCGACTAACACCTCCTTCCCGTCATATCCTACACCGACGTGTCCGTCAGATTCGCATCGAAGTGCAAAGACCCACCGATTTTTACGCACTCCGGCCACCGGAACGACTGGATCCCAGGCTGAACCTTGGCCGACTGATAATTGGTTAGAATCGCGGAGCGGCGAGTCAGTTTCTCCGAAACCAGAGCCGGCTTCAGGATCTATCTAAAGCGAAGTACCACGTTCTGAACGACTTGAATTTGTTCAGCCACGGCCTGTGATCTGCTTTATCCGATCCGCGAGAGTCCTCGTGATCGCCTCGCAGTCCCGGCAACTGAACTTCTCCCGCACCGTGTCGATCACCTTGAACCGGCGTGGGATCTCCTCCAGCGTCGACGTCACGCTTTCACCGAGCTTCGACAGCCGGGCCGATCCGCAGCAGGGACATTGCGTCGGGGCCGGCAGGACCACGCGCTCTCGCTCGATGTCATCGGGAAAGGGCTGGCGCACCGGCCGCTTGCGCTCAAACGAACGCACCGTCTGCGTCTTCCCGGCCGCCTTCGCGGCAGCGAGTTCATCTTCAGTCGCGGCCGCCTCGAGTTCCTCAAGCTCAAGCTCCAGCTGATCGAGCAGCCGCGCCGACCGCTCTGAGCGCGCTCCCATATATCGTCCGTCGCAGCTTCTCGATCTCGAGCTTGAGATGGGCAATCAGCGCTTCGGTGCTCGATTGCTTCGCCTGGGCATTGGCCGCTTCAGCAAGCCTGGCTTCCGCCGCAAGCCTGGCCGTGCGCTCGGCCAGAATCATTGCATGCGCGGCAGCAAGATCGGGCGGCAGGTCGGCGCTGGAGTCCATAACCAGATGGAATCACATTCGCTGCCAACCTCAAATGACAAAGTCTCAGCCCACGCTCGTCGGGCGCCAGGACTCTTGGGGATTGCGCCAATCGATGCCGGACAACAGATAGCTCATCTGTGCCTGCGAGATCGACACCACGCCGTCCGCCAGCGATGGCTATATAAAACGACCTCTCTTCAGCTTCTTCGTAAACAGGCAGGCCCCCTGGCCATCATGCCAGATCACCTTCAAGAGATCGCCTCGGCGCCCGCGGAAGCAGAACAAATGACCACTCAGCGGATCGCGGTGCAGCAGCTCTTGCACCTGCAACGCCAAAGAGGCGAAGCCTTTGCGCATGTCGGTATGGCCCGTCGCCAGCCATACCCGAACTCCCGTAGGAACCGGGATCATCGCCGATCCAGAGCCTCGATGATCCGGCGAAGCGCCTCGACGTCGACGCCCGCATCGACAATGACGCGCCGCCCGCCGGTCAGTTCGATCTCAATCCGACGCTCCGTCGAATGGGCTGTCGCACTATCCGATGACGTCGCCATCGACGCTACAGGCCCATCCTCGGCCACAACTGCCCTGACGAAGGCAGCCTCGGATTTGGTCCGGTTCGCCGCGAAGGCTCTTCGCCAAGTCACCAGCAGAGAACGCGACAAGCCGTATCGCCGCGCTGTCGCCGCAACCAGGCGCGGCTCGGACAGGCTCTCCAAAACAATCCGCGCCTTTTCCTCCTCAGACCAACGCCGCCGCCGGCCTGTCTCCACCACTTCGAGTCGATTCAGCGCACTGATCGTATGGCTGTCCATACGTACAGTTCTCAACCATCAGGCCAGCCCGTCGCAAGGCGTTTTCCTCGGAGGCTTACGGCCAAACCGGTGTCGCTGCATTTCCTTGATGATCTGACGCAGCCGTTCGCTCTCGCACCGTTCAGCGAGCAGCATCGCTTTCAGCGTCTCGGGATCGTCGGGCAGAGTGTCCTTCACACCCAAATCAGAGCATATTCGCCGCCATCTCGCGACGCGCCCGACGCTCCTGATTCACTTCGCCGCAGCACTGCCAACAGCTATCCGGGCCGCGCTGGCGCCGGCGTTTCCCGTGCTTCGTGCACAAGGCGCCAGTCGAGTCCTTCCAGCAGCGCGGACAATTGCGCCGCCGACAGGCGCATCACACCGTCCTCGATCTTCGGCCAGCGGAAGATCCCATCCTCAAGCCTCTTGTACCTCAACTGAGAATGCAGACTCTTCGGATGCAGCGCGGCAGTTTGTGCGGGTGATGCATCCATTCCACCCATTGTTCGGGCGGCAGCTTCTCTGCGTCGGCAAACGATACAACCGGTATGGCGAACGCCTCTTGCTGCAGGGCGACGGCGCGACCGTATGGTCGGTTCCTCCGCAATGGACGGACCTTGTGAGCCCGGACGCAGAGATCGTCATGGGTCATGGACGGGCACTTTTGCGTACTTTCGACCTGATGGAGCTGGCCAGCCTGGTGAAGCGCCTTTCCGACGGGGCAGCGTTGCGATCGCGCGCAAACCGTAAGGATGATTATGCCGCAAATGTAAGGTGATTAATGCCGCACCAATCCTCTTTTGTCCGGCCTGGAGGTCTCCCGCCTGGCGCGGAACAATGCTGACTGGCAGCGTTTGCTGGAGATCTGCGCACTGGCCGACACCCTTATCCTCGATGAGGATGGCGTGTACGATCCGACAAGCTTCAATGACCGCCTTCTGCTCGGTCTCAAAGGCACAATGAGTGAAGCCGAGCTGCATGTGATCAAAGCAAGGCTGCGCGGCGGAATCCTCAACAAGGTCAGGCGCGGCGAGTACCGCTGCGTCTTGCCAACCGGGCTGATCTATGACCAGTCCGGCAACGTGACGTTCGATCCCGACTCGCAGATCAGGGAGACAATCGTCCATTTCTTCGACACGTTCTCTCGCGTGGGCTCCGCATGCCAGACCGTCAAGGCCTTTCGCAAGGAGGGCCTTCTGTTTCCCTCGCGTCTGCGCAACAGCGAGACCACGGTGTTTCGGACACTGACCGCGTCAACGGCGATACGCGTCTTGAACAATCCGCGGTATGCCGGCGCCTACGCCTATGGACGCCGGCGCTATCGACGAACCATCGACGGTAAGAAGACTCTGCAGCGGCGTGACCACGATGACTGGCTGGCTTGTATCCCGGATGCCCATCCCGGCTACATCACGTGGGAGCAGTTCCAGGAGAATCTCAAAATTCTCAAGACCAACGGTCGAGGATATGAAGTGGCGCGCGCATCGCCTCCTCGGGAGGGGACGGCACTGCTGCAAGGACGGGCGGTGTGCGGGCAATGCGGTAAACATTTTCGCATCCGCTACACTGCCCGGCGCGGACGGCTGGATGCCTGGTACGTCTGTGATCGCGCTCACGGCTATCGTGGCGAGCCAAACTGCCAGTCAATCGCCGGGCCTCAGATCGATAAAGCCATCGGCATGCTGATTGCCGAACAGATGACGCCGGCCGCCGTCGAGTTGACGCTCGACATCCGCAAGGAGATCGAAGCCAGGTATGAGGAAGCAGACCGGCTGCGCTGTCGGGCGATCGAACGGGCTCAAATCGAAGCGGATCTCGCTCAGCGCCGCTTCATGTTGGTCGACCCCAATAATCGTCTCGTCGCCGACACGCTCGACGGCGAATGGAATGACAAGCTTCGCGTGCTGGCCAAAGCCCGCGACGATCGCGAGCGCGCGCGAGAGCAGGATCAGCTCTTCCTCGATGAAGCTGTTCGCGAGCGGCTGACCGCGATGACCGTCGACTTCAAAAAGCTTTGGGCAGATCCAGACACGCCGGATCGTGAACGCAAACGGCTGCTCGCCCACATCATCGAAGATGTCACCCTCATCAAGATGCCGGCGGAACGAACCACCAAAATTCATATTCGCTTCAAGGGCGGCAAAATCCAAACGCTCACCACCATGAGCCCAAAATCTTCCGCGCAGCAGGTCAAGACGCAACCCGGTATCGTCGAGTTGGTCGACAAGCTCCTCGACAAACACATCTATTCAGAGATTGCCGAACTTCTCAACCAGCAAGGATATCGCCCGGGTGGATCAGCGCGCCCTGGCCGCCACGAGACCCGCTTCACGGCCTTGCGGGTCGCATATCTCGTCCATCGCTATGGCTTGCGCTCGCGCTATGACCGACTGCGAGATCGCGGAATGCTGACAAAACGGGAAGCCGCGGCGCGCCTTAACATCCACGAAACGACCCTCGCAAGGTGGGCTGAACATGGACTCGTTACCAGGCATGCCTACAATGCACACTATTGCCTATACGAGATTCCCACATCGAACCTGCCCCGCAAGCAATGCAGCCGATGGAATCGTCTTGTCGATCGAGCCGCCGCCCTCACGACGTCACTGGTGCTAAAACCCTCAACTGAAGCTGAAGGAGGTGTAGGCACAAGCCCGTTCCATCCCAGAACACCAGCTTGATCCGATCCGCCCGCTTGGCCCGGAACACATAGACAGCTCCCGAGTGCGAGTTCCAGACGATCGTGATCACCAATTCCAGGCCATCGTGATCACTCATTCCAGAGCATCGTGATCACCGTTTCCAGCGGATCGTGATCGCCAATTCCAGGGGATTGTGATCGCTATTTCCAGCGGATCGTGATCAGGGACAGCGAGGCGCACACCACTGACAGTCTGCAACCCAGGTAGCTTGGTCTTTTGCCCAGCAGCAGAGGATCGAGATGCCGACAGAGAGACTGTCCATGCGCCACATTCGCGAAGTTTTGCGCCTGCACCACAGCGTCGGCATGTCGCAACGCGCGATTGCCCGCAGCCTCGGCCTGGCCCAGGGCACGGTCAACAAGTACCTCAACCGAACGCGCCGGGCCGGCCTGACCTGGCCGTTGCCGCCGGAGCTCGATGACGATGTCCGGCTCGAGAGCCGGCTGTTTCCGCCACCGTCCGATTTGCCCAGCGACGAGCGGCCGCAGCCGGATTGGGCGCTCGTGCATCGCGAGCTGCGGCGGAGGAACGTCACGCTGATGTTGTTGTGGGAGGAGTATTGCGGCTCCCACTCCGACAGTTTCAGCTATTCGTGGTTCTGCGAACGCTACAGGGAGTGGGCCAGCCGCCTCAAGCCGACCCTGCGCCAGGTTCATGTCGCCGGCGAGAAGCTGTTCGTCGACTATTCTGGCCACACCATGGAGGTGGTTGACGGGCTCACCGGCGAGGTGCGCAGCGCGCAGATCTTCGTCGCTGTGCTCGGCGCCTCGAACTACACCTACGCCGAGGCCAGCCTCAGCCAGAGCCTGCCGGATTGGATCGCCTCGCACGTCCGCGCCTTTGCCTATTTCGGCGGCGTGGCCCGGCAGACGGTCAGCGACAATCTCAAGGCCGGCATCACCCGGGCCTGCTTTCACGAGCCGATGGTGAACCGGACCTATGCCGATCTCGCCCGCCATTACCGCACCGCCATTGTGCCGGCGCGGCCGTATCGTCCGCGCGACAAGGCGAGCGCTTCATACTGCACCTCATTCCTTTGATGGCGCGGTGATAGCGGTGAGCTGCGCCGAGCGGGCGCCGCGCCCACCACAGCCCTTGCGGATCGTCATGCCAGGCGGGACCTCCCACAGGCCACGGTTCAGACTGTCGGTATAGCATTTTATGATGAGCCCCTGGCGACCCCACGTGTGTACGGCTGTCTCGGAGACGCAGAATTTGGCGGCGATCTCGCGCGTCGTAAGCATACCACGTCGACGCAGCCGCTCATATCGGCTCGCGAGTTTGTAGGCGCCGCGAATGAAGGCAACCTTCTTCAGATTGAACGCCTTCGCCTCCCATGTACGCCAGCCGTGATTATTGAGAATCTCGGCGACCTCGCGATCGCAATGATCGTCAAGAAGACGATCAACCTCGGCGACGAGTTCAGGTTTGAACTTGCGGATCTGGGCGATGGGTAGCGGCCGGTCGAGCACCAAGGTACGCGTGGCGCCGCCCGACAGGCGGACATGGGCCGTGATCATTTGCGACTTGATCAAGGTTACGTCGTCGATGAGCAGACGCACGATGCGCTTGCGCTCACGGGAGTCAACTCGCGGATCTTGCCAGATCCGCGGAAGCTGCTCGGCGAGGTCAAGGATGCGTCGTTGGGCTTCTGCGCTGAGTGCCGCAGCCTGCTGTTTGCTCCGGCGCTCGTAGTCTTCAGCGGCATCGGCATGACGGCGCAGCTTGTCGTTCCATTCGGCCTCGAGCGAATCGGCGACGAGTCGGTTGTCGGGATCGACCTTCATGTAGCGTCGACGCGCAAGCTCGGCTTCATAGCGCATCCGCTCGACATGCTGGCGACGCGCAGCGTCGGTCTCTGCGGCGCGCGCCTCAAGCTCGCGCTGCACCTCAAGGGTGACGGCCAGCGTCATCGGCGTCATCAGCTCGATCATCAGGCTCGCGATCGCCGCATCGACGATCTTCCCGGGAACCGTTTGGCAGGTCGCTCCCGCGCAGCGTATTACGTTCGCCTGGCACAGATAGGTTGGGACGGTGCGGCCGTGCTCCTGGCTGTAGCGCACACCCATGCGTTCGCCACATAGGCCACAGACTACGCGACCTTGGAGGAGCGCCGGTCCCTCGCGCGCCGGCCCTGACCGCCGCTCGCCACCGAAGGCACGAGCGTTGTCGGCGAGCCGCCGCTGGTTGGCCTCGAAGCGCTCCCAGTCGATGTAGCCCTGGTGCATTCCCGGCATGACGAACTGCCAATCGGCCCTGGCAACCTTGACGACACTGGTGCCACCATCGGGCCGGTGCCGTATGCGCGTTCGGCCATACGCAAAAGCGCCAGCGTAGCGCGGATTGTGGAGCACCTGCAGGACGCGCGCATGGTGCGGCGCAGCCCATAGGAGGTCACCCTTGTTCGGCCCTGTCCGGAGCCGGCGTGGGAACAGCAAACCTTGCTCCCGGAAGAAGCGGACTGTCTGCATCGCACTTCCGGTCTGCTCGAAGGTATCGAACACCAGACGGATTGCGTTCTGCACCTGGAGGTCGGGATCGAGGCCGATGATCCGATCGTTCCGGTAAACCAACCCGACCGGAGGGCACATCTCGAGCTCGCCGCGCCGGGCCTTGTTGAGCTGACCGCCACGCATGCGCGCTTTGAGGATGTGCAGCTCGGCCTCGCTCATCGTACCTTTGAGGCCGAGCAGGAGGCGGTCGTTGAAGCTGGCTGGATCGTAGATACCGTCTTCGTCAAGGATGAGCGTCGCCGTCAATGCGCAAAGCTCGATGAGCCGGTGCCAGTCAGCCGAGTTGCGCGCAAGGCGCGAGACCTCCAGTCCCATGACGATACCGGCCTTGCCGAGCGCCACCTC
The DNA here is from genome assembly GCF_024171045.1 of Bradyrhizobium sp. USDA 4538. NCBI lineage: Bacteria > Pseudomonadati > Pseudomonadota > Alphaproteobacteria > Hyphomicrobiales > Nitrobacteraceae > Bradyrhizobium > Bradyrhizobium sp. USDA 4538. The sequence goes on along the minus strand of NZ_JALJZE010000002.1, from coordinate 244,617 downwards.
GCTCACCAGTCGCTGGAAGCCGTCGCGTGCTGTCATACTTGATCCGGACTTGCCGAGATCGCGATCGATGACGTGGACGCGCTCGACCGGCCAGCCGGCCACAACTGCTCGGTCCCGCAACCCATATTGGCGCTGGGTACTCTCGCCGTGCTCGGCGACCTGGCGAAGGGTCGATTGGCGGACATAGAGGTAGGCGTCGCGCTTGAGATGGTCGGCGGTGACTTTAAGCTCAGGCATGGAAGGGCTCCATTGCGATGGCGACGAGGATGCCGGCGATGAGGCGCGTGACGTCGCTTGTTGCAGGCGACGGATCGTCCAGGGCCGAGTGTGCGAGCCGATGGTCGCGGTAGGCCTCCTCGGCATCGACCTCCTGTCCGCGTGCTCGGATCCACGCTGCCAATCCCCGTCGACGAAGAATGGCGAGACCCGGGCAGGCCGTGAACTCGGCACGCAATGCGGCGGCGCGCAGCTTCTCGTAGCTGTCTGTTGCGTCCGGCGCGACAATCAGGCTGGGTTGAGTCGTTTTTTTTTGCGCGCCAGCGCCCGCTCCAGGCTGCGTCGGTGCACCTTGACGCCGAATCGCGCCTCGATCGCATCGAGGCAGTGCGACGTGGTCAGTTCGGGCCTTGCAGCTTTGAGAGCGGCGACGAACGCAACGACCTCGGCGGAGACCTTGTGGCCGCCTTTGGGGCCTCGCCGGTTCGGCAACAGGCCGGCAAGCCCGACGGTCTGCAGGGCGCTCTGCGCCTTGTAGAAGGTCGGCCGTGTGACGCCGAATGTCTCGGCGGCCTCGCTGATCGCAACGCCGTCGACCTGGTGGCGTCGCACCATCTCGTAGCGCACCTGCACCAGGTCCTTCGCATCGAAGAATGGGTTGCTGACGAACGAGGTGTCGCGGACTGCTTCCGGATTTGGATTGAGAACGCCGTCTTGCGCCAACGCCTCGCTCTTCGGATCCCGCTTCTTCGCCGTGGCCATGCTCGGTCTCAATCTGACGTAAATATAAATACGCCTCTATATGTTGGGCGTCAATGGAAACGTCAACGCTATATGAGGATTTTGCGCTAATAATCGCGAAGTAATACGCCGCATCGCGTCGACGGCATGGCATTATTATCTTTACATAGGCGGCGTATTTATATTTACGCATCGCTGGCGCCTATGCTCTCGGCAAGTCGGTCCAGCGCGTCACAAAGCGCCAACAGGTCAGCCACGCAAAAGGCTGCTCTGCCCGTAGCGATCAGCCGGAACTCATCGGGTGGATCGATATCGGTCCACGCGCTCGCGATCGTGCAAAGTCGACCGTTCTGGCCCTCATAGACCACCCGGTCTTCGCCCCAATGACGGCGTCGGCAGATCAGCTCGAACTTGCGACCGCAAAGCGGATGGAACGGATGCGTGATCCGCACCTTTTGCCGGGCCGTACCCGCATGACCTGCAGTCGACGACTTTTGACAAGGCCAAGGTCGAAGTGGGGGTCCAGATCGTCGGGCGATGGATCCTGGCGCGCCTGCGCAACCGCCGCTTCTTCTCGCTCGCCGCCCTCAACGAGGCAATTTACGCGCTCCTTGTCGAGCTGAACGATCGACCTCTCCGGAGTTGGGGACGAAGCCGGCGCGACTTGTTCGAGGAGCTCGATCGCCCGGCGCTGACCCCCTTGCCGGACGAGCCCTACGAGTATGCCGAGTGGAAGCGCTGCCGGGTCAATCTCGACTATCATATCGAGATTGCCAAACATTATTACAGCGTGCCTCACCACCTCGTGCATCAGGAGGTCGAGGCACGGATCACCCTCAAGACCATCGAGATTTTCCTGCGCGGCAAGCGTGTCGCCTCGCATCTGCGCAGCACCCTACCGCACCGTCCGACGACGATCCGCGAGCATATGCCAAGCTCGCATCGCCGCTACCGCGACTGGACCCACGAGCGCATCCGCTCCGAAGCCGGCAAGGTGGGGCCCGACGCCGAGACCCTGATCGACGTCATCCTGCGCTCGCGGCCGCATCCGGAGCAGGGCTTCCGCTCGGCCATCGGCATTCTCGGGCTGGTCAAACGCTATGGCCAGGAGCGCGTCGACGCCGCCTGCGCCCGTGCCCTTTTGCTCAATGCCCGTTCCTACAAATCGGTCGCTGCCATCCTCAAGAACGGCACCGACAAAACTGCGCCTCCGACCCAGGACGCACCCATCCTCTTCCACACCAACATCCGCGGCCGCGGTTACTACAACTGATCAGGAGATCATCGTGCTCATTCATCCGACCGTCGAACGCCTGCGCGCACTCGGCCTCACTGCCATGGCCGATACCGTCATCGAACTGCAGAACAATCCCGAGGCCGCCGAGATGCCGCACCCCGATTGGCTCGGCCTCCTCGTTGATCGCGAGGTCACCGCCCGCGACAACCGTCGCCTCACGCGCCGCTTGAGCAATGCCAAGCTCCGCCAGGCCGCCACCATCGAGAACGTCGACTATCGCACGGCGCGCGGTCTCGACCGTTCGCTCTTCCAGACCCTCGCCTCCGGCCAATGGATCCGCGATCACAATCATCTGGTGATTGTCGGCCCGACCGGCACCGGCAAGTCCTGGCTGGCTTGCGCGCTCGGCAACAAAGCCTGCCGCGATGGCTTCTCCGTCCTCTACAAGCGCGTGTCCCGCCTGTTCGCCGATCTCGCGCAGGCGCGCGGCGAAGGCCGTCTCGCTCGCCTGATCGCCGCGCTGGAGCGCGTCAATCTTCTGGTTCTTGACGATTGGGGACCCGAACCGCTCACCGCCGACCAGCGCCGTGACCTGCTCGAGATCGTCGATGATCGCTACGACAAGGGATCATTATTGATCACAAGTCAGCTCCCCGTGCCGCAATGGCATGACGTGATTGCCGAGCCGATGACTTCATGATGCCTCCTTCTTCGAACGCTTGGTGCGTCGTACCCGGTTGCGAAGCTGAGTAATTTGTTTGTCTGAGAGCTCGATCTGCCATGGCTGGCCCTTGGCCAACTGATGACCTGCCAGCAATCCGCGCGCGAGATAATCGAACACCGTCTGCGGGGTTACTCCAAGCTCAGCCGCTGCGCCCTGAATCGAGAAGCTACCGTCGGGCCAGCGCATTGGGTTCTTGACCATGCCGTTGATTTTGACGGTGGGAATGCCCCAGCGGGTGCGTAACACCCAGACGTTCTCGCCTTTGAAGGCGCAGCCTCGGGCCGCGACGAAGCCTTCCCGATTGAGTATCGCCGCGATCTCGCCATCCATTTTGTGTTCAGCATTCAACTCGACGATCCGTTGCCGCAACCGATCAATGTCGATGTAATCGCGGTAGGTGTGAACGCGCCGTTGTACGTGATGCTCGCTGGTTGCGCCGGTGTGCCAGACGATCTTGAGCCACACTTGACCTCGGGTCCGCTTCTGATCAAGAACGACTTCGCGGATGACAAATCGCAGAATGCGCTTGCGATCGGCTGCCGACGTGGTGGCCGTATTCCAAATCCGCGGCAGGTTCTCGCCGAGCGCTTGTAGCCCAGCGCGTTCCGCCGGGCCAATCAGAAGCGGCTCTTGTACGCGCCAACGCGCATGCTGCTGCTCGACCGCCTCGACGACACGCAGCTTCTCTTCCCAAGCCCGCTCAAGTGAGCGCGCCACAAGACGGTTCTCGGGTTCTACGGCGTCATACTGACGCCGAGCGCGCTCGGCCTCGTAGCGGGCGCGCTCCACGCGAAGCGCCCACTGGCGCTCGAGCTGACGGCTCTCCTGCTCCAGTTGGCCCGCCGCCGCGAGTGCGATCTCAATCTGATCCGGCACCAGGGCATCGAGGACCACCCGCTCGACCAGCGCGTCAACCGCCAAGGCCCGGACTTCCTGACACAGTGCACTGCCTTGCTGGTCCCGATCCGAGCGGCAGCAATAGACCGGATAGTCGGCATTCGGGCCAGTGTAGCGCATGCTCATGCGCCGTCCGCAACGGCCGCAGATCGCAATTCCTTGTAACAGGGCTGCCCCCTTGCGCGGTACGCCAGAATGTCCTGCCTCATAGCGGAAGACGTTATCTGCCAGTCGCCCCTGGTTGGCCATGAACTCCTCCCAGCTGATATAGCCTGGGTGAGCGGCGTGGAGGCAAACCGCCCAATCCCCGATCGCCACCTTGACCGTTCCCGTCAGTGATCCCGGCTGGCATCGGCTCAGATCCTTTTGCCGGCGACCATAAACATACGCCGCAGCATAGGCTGGATTTTGCAGGATACTAAGGACGCGTCCACTCTCTGACGCACGCCAGACGACCTCGTGTGGAGATGGCCCAAGCAGCGGTCGAACCGGCAAGGACAATCCGTTCCTGCCCAGGTAACGCATCACACGGCGAGCGCTTTGCAGTTCCCGAAATTTGGCAAATACAAGATGAAGACGGGCCTGCACCTCCTCGTCGGGATTGAGAACAATCGTACCCGCCCGATCGTAGGCGAGCCCGGCCGGCAGGGGCAGCCGCAGTTCGCCCCGTGCCGCCTTCTGACGCTCCCCTTGGTGAAGACGCATCCGAAGCTGATGCAACTCCGCCTCGCTCATGATACCGGACAATCCCAACAGCAGGCGGTCGTGGTAGGCTCGCGGATCGTAAAGCCGCTCACCATCCGCAATGAGGACGCCGAACACCGAGCACAGTTCGAGAAGCTGATGCCAGTCCCGGTTATTGCGGGCCAGGCGAGAAGCGTCGAGGCTCACCACAAGACCGGCGTTGCCAAGGCCGATCTCGGCAATGAGCTTCTGGAAACCATGACGATCCACACCGCCAGCACCGGATTTACCCAGATCCTCGTCAATGACCTGGACGCGCTCCGGCGGCCAGCCCAGACCGACGGCGCGATCGACGAGCCGGTACTGCAGCTCCGTGCTCTCCTGGTGCTGGCGCACCTGGTTCACGGATGACTGCCGCACGTAGACATAGGCCAACTTGGCTCGGTGCGCAGTCGTGAGCCGCTCGTCAGCGACGTTCAAGCTGATCAGCACGACCCAGTCCTCTTCCGGGCGTGCCGGGAACCGCTTGCATTCGCCGCATCAGCGCGGCGATGGTTTGAGCAATCTGCGTTTGTGTCGCGGTCGATAGATTCGGCCACAGGCGCGGAATGTCGGCCGGACGGCCAGGTGGATTTGCCAACGTCGGTAGGGGTCGATACGCAACGCGACCTGGAAGCGGTCGGTGGGTCATCGCGAATCACCTTCTCGTCGAGAAGGCTCAGACTCGCGCTCAAATGTTGCATCAATGCATCAATGGGATCAGCGTACGTGCACTGATGCGCGGCAGATCGGCGGCGTTCGGGCGGGAAGTGATCGTCTCGGCAAGATCCGTCGACGCGATCCGAATCGCCCGCGGCCGGCCGTCCGGCAGCGCGACAACGACGTAGGCGGGACCGCGCCCCGACCGCTCCTTCAGCACCTCAAGCCGGTGCCCAAAAAGAAAATGATGCGGGTCAGTGATCGTGACGTGAGACACGACCCGCTCAAGAATAGGGGTACTCTGACGTGTTCGGCGATCCCACGCTTGGCGATGCCATCTTGGATCGCATCATTCACAACGCTCACCGCATCGAGCTCAAAGGCGACAGCCTGCGGCGTCGGGCCGATGATAGGACAAAAGCGTGACCACCGTGCGCCCGATCGTCCCACCGGCCCACAGGCCCTCCCGCGCGCGCCGCTGCGTCGCTCGTGGGGCACTCCGCGCCGCGCACGGGGCCCTCCCATGGACCGCTGGGACGATCTTCAAACCCTCCCGCCCGTCTTGACCAGGAGGATCATTTCCAGCACACATTAAACCAGTCAGTCGTGTTCGCCTCCGCAAGTGATCACCATCGTCTGGAATCCGTGATCACCATCGCCTGGAACCACTGATCATCATCCCTGGAATGCGCACCCGAGAACGGGTTAGCTCCCATGCTCTCGCGCACCAGGGGCGCAAGACCGTCCATGCCCTTGCGGAAGTCTACCGGTTTGGTCGCCACCATCACCCGGACAGCACCCGACGGACCGATCACCGGCTCGCCTTCAGCGCTTGGACAATCGTAACCGGTATGAGCTCCCACGTCCGCGATGATTAGCGGTCGCGTGCGTAGCGGATGGGCATCCAGTGCTGGCGCAGCGCCTCGACGACGGTTGGGATATCGAGGTAGGCGTTACGGAGGAAATCCTCGGTTTTGCGACCGTTTCGTGGCGGTCCGAGCAGCGGACGGGCCTGATCGTCGCGACAATGCAGCAGGATGGGCAGCAGCAGGCCGTGATTGACGTTGTTGACGTCGAGCAACGGCGCCCACGCCGACAGTCTGAGCCGCATCGCGGCATAGAAACCCTGGCACCAGGGATGCGCATCGATGTTGCCGCTGGGGTCGCGCCGGTGCATCGGCTCGAACCGATCGGGGGCAGTCGAGAGGGTGTTGCTGATGTCGTTGTGGCGCAGCGCGACGGCGGAGATCGCGGCGAACTCCGGCGTGCCGCCATGGTTGAAAGCGTCGGCATCGATCGCGAGCAGCGGGCAGATCCAATCGAGCGGGCTCATTGACACCGGTCCGGCCACGATCGCGGCGGTATAGCCGTCGAGCATGGGAATGCTGGTGGCGGCAGGATGGCGATCGACGCGATCCTGGAGCCATCGCTCGAGCTCCGCAAGCGACATCGCGGCTGACGCCATCGACGATCCTGCCTTATGGCGACGTGGGCTCATGCCGCTGCCTGCGGTGTGTGCCGGCGCGCCGCCTTCCAGTTCCAGGCGAGCAGCTCGTGCAGCTGATGGCTCTTGGTTCGCCCGGACACGATGCGCTCCAGCACATCGGTCAGGTAGGCCTGCGGGTCGAGCTCATGGAGTTTTGCCGTGTTCACGAGCGACGCCAGGATCGCCCAGCTCTCGGCGCCGCCTTCGCTGCCGCTGAACAATGAGTTGCGTCTTCCCATCGCAATCGGGCGCATGGAACGCTCGACTGTGTTGCTGTCAACTTCGACACGGCCGTCGCGGAGAAACAGCGTCAACCCGTCCCAGTGATTGAGTGCGTAGTTGATGGCCTCCGCCAGCTTCGATTGGGAGAAGAGCTGGCCGACCATTGCGGTCAGGCGCGTCCTGAGCGCCTCCATCAATGGAGCGGACCTGGTGCCGCGGGTGGCCAGCCGCTGCTCGGCACTGCTGCCACGGATCTCTGCTTCGATGGCATAGATCGCCTGCAGGCGCTCGATCACTTCGCGCGCGAACGGCGACTGGGTCGTCTTATACACCTCGACGAATTTGCGGCGGGCGTGGGCGAGACAAAAGGCGAGTTGGATCGCGCCGCCATGATCGCGGGCGAGCGCTTTGTAGGCGGCATAACCGTCGACCTGCAGAATGCCGGAAAAGCCCATCAACTGTCTGGCGATCTCCGCCGTGCCGCGGCCGTCGGCGAACACGTAGGCCACCGCCGGCGGCGAGGGACCGCCCCATGGCCGGTCATCCATGGCATGCGCCCAGAACTGGCAGATGCGCGGGCGATGTCGTCCGGGATCGAGCACCGGCATCGGCGTCTCGTCGCAGAACAGGCGCGGCGCGGTCTGGATCGTGCGCAGCTGAAGCGCATAGAGGCTCCTGAGCCACCAGGCCGCACGCTTCACCCAGCCGGCAAGCGTCGCCCGGTCGAGATGGACACCCTGGCCGGCCAGAATTTGCACCTGTCGGTACAGCGGCAGATACCAGGCGAACTTCGAGACTACCACGTGGCTCACGAGTGCGGTCGAAGCCATGCCGCTCTCGATCAGGCGCGGCAGCACCTTCGCCTGGATCACACCATCGGTGCAGCGGCGGCAGCCGTACTTGGGACGGACCGTCCGCAGCACCCGCAGGATCGCCGGGATGATGTCCAGCACCTCGCTGACGTCCTCGCCGATCTTGTGAAGCTGGCCCTGGCAACACGGGCATGCGGTCGCCTCCGGCTCCAGCACATGCTCGCAGCGCGGCAGGTGCTTTGGAAGCGCGCCGATGTTGCGGCGCGCCTTCTTCCGCAGTGGCTTGCCGGGCGGCTTTGCCGCAGCTGCATCGTCGTTGGCAGCTGCAGGCGGCGTGACGTCGGTCTCAAGATCGCCAAGCTCAAGCGCGAGCTGCTCGGCCACGAGCGCGGCAAGCCGCTCCGAGCGCTTCCCGAAGATCATGTCCTTGAACGTCTGCATTGCTACGCGCAGCGTCTCGTTCTCAGCGTCAAGCGCGAGCACCATCTCGGTCAGAGCTGCCGGATCGGTCGGGAGAGTGTCGGGGCGAATCGCCATGACCAGACGATACATCCGTGCGACCCATGCTCCAGTGAAATCCTCACTTCTCAGCCGACAATGGCCGGCTGCTTCACAGGCTTGGGCGACACACGCGTCCACTCGAGCCCGTCGAGTAGCATCGCAAGCTGCGTCGCACTGAGATGCACAACGCCGTCGCGGATCGGCGGCCAGGTGAAACGCCCCTGGTGCAACCACTTCGTTACCAACACCATGCCGCTGCCGTCCCACGCCAGAAGCTTCACTCTGTCCATGCGCTTGCTGCGGAACACGAAGACGTCGCCGCAATATGGGTTCGCGCGCAGTGCTTCGCTCACCAGCGCCGACAGCGTATGCACCGACTTACGAAAGTCGACCGGCTGGGCCGCCAGCACCACCTTGAGGTCTGACCGTAGAGCAATCACCGGATCCCTCGAAGCGCCGATAGCACCACCGAAAGCGTCGCCAGTTCCACCCCCGGCTCGACCCGGATGCGCGCCCCGTTCACCTCGATCTCGACCACTCCACAGACCTTGGCCGGCGGCGTGGCAATCTCCACGGGCTTCGTCTGTACCGGCGAAATACACTCGGACTTGCCAACCCTCCCGCCATCGCTCTCGGCGCCAATTTGGATAGGCACGAAGTTCTGGGCTTTGCCGGCCAGCGCCGCCGCTACCTGGCGTCGCCACACCGTGAGCAGTCCGCGAGAAACGCCATTGCGCCGCGCCACCTCGGAGATGTTCGCCCCCTCCTCAAAGCTCTCTGCCGCGATCCGGGCCTTCTCCTCGCTCGTCCACCGTCGCCGCCGGCGCTCCCCAGTGATCACCTCAACGCGGCGATAAGAGTCACCTTCCTGCCTGGCATCAAGCATGGCATTTGCCATCGCGCCACCTCCACCGATCAGCTCTTGCCAGCCTGTATCGCAGACAAGCTTCGTCACTGCGAGGTGAGGCCCTCATGCCGGTTACGGACAATCGATGCAATCATCGTTGGGTCCGCACCACGACCGGCACGGATCGTGATGCCGTCAACTTCGATCTCGATGACCCCGGTATCCGGCTTGGCCTTGCACCGCATTCCTTTGCGCTCACGGCCAAGAGCGGGCGCCGGCACCACGGCGTCCACCACCGCCGGCACAAACTGTACTTCGTCCGCCTCGAAATGACCGCCTGCGGCTTCTCGCAACTGCCGCTGCCAGCCAAACAGCTGCTGCGGTGACAAGCCATGCCGTCGTGCCACGGAACACACCGAGTCGCCACTCGACACGATCTCCGCGACAATCCGCGCCTTGTCCTCGTTGCTCCACTTCCGCCGACGACCGGCTCCGGTGAAGACCTCAAGCCGCCGCACCGGCTCCGTGATAGCAGTATGCACTGTGTTCATTCTAAGCCTAACGGTCGAACCGAACCGCAGACTCGCAGATCACCCTGTCATCCGGTAGGTGGCCGCTGAACAGCGCTTACCATGCCCACAGCAACCGCAGAAGAAGAAAAACAGGTTGAAGTCGCGATTCCAGATTGACCACGCGGCTTGACCGATGCCAGAGAACCAGCCGGCCAGAACGCCTCGCCGCCGGGCGAGATCAAATCGGAATGGTGGGCGACATCGTCTGGGAATCCACGGGCGACTTCATATCGGTACGCCTGGGCGACTTCGTCGGAATCCGCACTGGTCATCGTCGACCATCACAAAGTATCCTCCTATTTCGGTGGGACTTTGTGCGCCAGAGTACTCAAGGCACGTCGTCTGCAAAAAAAGTCGCACTCACTGTGAAGTCGCTGACGTTTGGCGGTCTTAGCGAACTCAATGAGGAACATTTGGCGGACGCTCCCCGCTTCCAGACGCCGGTACCACTGTGGTCGCGATAACTACGCCCGCGCTCAAATTGAAGCCGCCGCTTACCACAGAGGAACCTAGTAATGACTTCTCACCGGCAAAATATCCTGCGAAGGTCATTGAAGCCCAATCGAGCTCGACGTGCACGTCCTTAAAATCCAAAAAACGCCGCGTTACAGGAAAATAGGCTTTGAAGATGCTCTCTTTTATAGAGAATAAGCACTTTGCAACGTTTCCTCTGTCGTAGCTTGAGCCTGCCTCGGCTTGGGTGAGTTCATTCGTAGAAGAGATTATTGGAATGAGATCGGATTCAAGAGGAGACGCGTCTTCAACGTCAAATCCTAAGGTCCTCACGTTCCTCGCATAAGCAACGATCGCGCCGCAGAATGCATCGCAATGCGAAATACTACCGACAATGCCAGATGGCCAGATTGGAACGCGGTTCTTATCAGCCAAGATCGGTGCGGGTATCAGCCCCAATCCTCGTAAGGCGCTTCTCGCGTAAAATCGGCCAGTCGCAAACTCTTCTTGGCGTTTCTTTACCGCGTTTTGGACTATCCTATACTCCGGTGGCCATAACTGGTCAGTGCCGGCTCGCTTAACGCCACCAGAGAAGAATACATTAGAAGGTAGCAAATCAGAAACTACCCGAGAGATATCAGCGGCCCTCGGCAAGAGATCCTCGCTCATTCGTAGCGAACTCCCTAGATTCAGAAGCCTACGGCGGGGCAAAATTCCATTTCAAAAGCAGCTGATCTCTGCCGCGACCCTGCAATGCAGATCCTCAATAGCAATCCTCGATTCGGAAATCATTGATTGAGAATCCTAAGTCTGAGTCAAATCCTCAAGACCGTTGGTATAATTCCGAAGGATCAGCGACCATCTATTTAGTGCTGATTCCTATGTGAGCTAGCCATGAGCCGCAGTGCCGGGCGGGCTTGTCCGGCACCGGCTAGGTAATGCGTCAATTGAGCAACGGTGGGCGCTTCGAACAGCGAGCGGATCGTCAGCTCAACGCCAAGCGTGGTTCGGATACGGCTTATCAAGCGGGTGATTAGTAAGGAGTGTCCGCCGAGATCGAAGAAGTTGTCGTCGATGCCGACGCGCTCGAGCTCGAGGACTTCAGCGAACAGAGTAGTTAGAAACTCCTCTTGCGATGTGCGCGGTGCCCCGATACTCGATGGTGCGAAGTTGGGCGCGGGCAGTGATTGCCGGTCAAGCTTGCCGTTCGGCGTCAGCGGCAAGGCCGGGAGCATAGTGATGGCGGTTGGCACCATGTAGTCAGGCAATGCACTTGCCGCATGCCGGCGTAGCTCAGCCCCCTCGATAACAGCAGCGCCTGAGGCCACAACATAACCGACTAATTGTTGGCGACCCGGCTCGTCCTCGCGTACGATGACGGCTGCCTGTGCTACGTTCGAATGACGGGTCAGCACCGCTTCCACTTCGCCAGGCTCGATGCGGAAGCCACGGATCTTCACCTGGTCGTCGGCGCGACCCAGGAAGTCCAGAACACCGTCCGCCCGCCACTTCGCCAGGTCTCCCGTCCGATACATCCGGCTCCCGGCAGGACCAAACGGATTCGCGACAAAACGCTCCGCACTCAACCCAGGACGGTTGAGATAGCCGCGCGCCAGGCCAGCTCCCGCAATATAGAGCTCGCCCGCAACACCAGCCGGGACAACACGCAAGCCTCCGTCCAGAACATAAACCTGCGTGTTCCAGATCGGTCGGCCTATTGGGGCGTTGTCACCGGCATCGTCCTCCAGTCCAATTTCGTGGATGGTACAGCCAACGACAGTTTCTGTCGGCCCGTATTCATTGAATAAGCGGGTTTGTGGTGCATGACTGCGCCAAGGTGCCAGAGTTGACATCTTCAAGGCCTCCCCGCCGATGACTAGGCAGTGAGCAATACTGGCAAGGGAATTCTGAGCAACTATTTGATTAAAAAGCTCGACGTGGGCTGGTGTCACCTTGAGAAAGCTAAAATCCCTCAATTCTCTCACTAGCCGCTCTATCAGAGCTGCGAACTCCTTCTCGTCCGGCAGAAGATTGACGATCCGTCCCGATACAAGAGGGATGAAAAGGCTGGTAACGGTTGCGTCGAACGATAACGACGTATTGATCGCCGCGCCGGAGCCGTAGTTGACTGGATAGGTATTTAGAGCCCAGGCGATGTAGTTCTGAAGGCCTGCATGTGGCACCAGCACCCCCTTAGGTCTACCGGTAGAGCCTGATGTGTAGATGACATAGGCAGGGTTGCTCGGCCTGAGCGGCCGGATGCGGTCTCGATCGGTCGGATTGCCGGCGGGAGCCGCGGCGAGTGCGGCAAGAGTGCTGGCATCATCGAGCTGCAGCAGCTCCGCCTCGGGCAGCCGGGCCGCTACCTCGCTCGTGCTCAGCAGGCAAGCAGGCCGTGCGTCCTCCACCATGAAGGCGAGCCGGTCCTTGGGATAGTCGGTATCAAGCGGCAGATACGCCGCTCCGGCCTTGAGGATTCCCAAGAGCCCGATCACCATCTCCAGCGAACGCGGCAAGGCAAGACCGACGATGTCCTCGGGACCCACGCCACGCGCGATCAGCAGATGCGCCAAACGATTGACCCGGTCGTTGAGCTCACCATAAGTGAGGGAGGTGTCCTCGAACACCAGAGCGATCGCATCCGGCGTCCTCTCCACCTGAGCCTCGAACAGCACAGGCAACGTCGCCTCTGGAACCGCATGAGCCGTGGCGTTCCACGCCTCAAGGATCTGATGGCGCTCCGAAGCATCAAGGATTTCGATCTCGCCGATCCGAAGCTCGGGATCAGATGCAACAGCTTCCAGAAGGCGGATCAGTCGCGCTCCCAGCTGCTCCACCGTCTCTCGATCAAACAGGTCACTCGCATAGTCCAGCGCGCCTTGCAGACCCTGTGGCTCACCACCCTCCCCACGCCGCTCGCTGAACGTAAACTGAAGGTCGAATTTGGCACTCTCCATGCCTACCGGCACCGGCTTCGCCTCAAGCCCGGGTAACTCAAAATGTGCCCGCACATTGTTCTGTAGAACCAGCATCACCTGGAACAGAGGGTGCCGCGCCAGTGAACGTGCCGGGTTCAGCTCATCCACCAGGCGCTCGAACGGCAGGTCCTGATGCTCATAGACCTCCAGGTCGCTCGCGCGAACCCGCCCCACAAGCTCGCCAAAGCGCGGATTGCCCGAGGTGTCGGTGCGCAGCACCAAGGTGTTCACGAAGAACCCGACCAGATCGTCGAGCGCATCATCCGTGCGCCCCGCAACCGGGCTCCCCAACGGAATATCCGTGCCGCAACCCACCCGCGTCAGCAACGCTGCCAACCCAGCCTGCAGCACCATGAACAGGCTCGCCTGACTGGTACGCGCCAGACCCAGCAGCTTGCCGTGGAGCTCCGCATCGATCCATAGCGGCACGCTCGCACCGCGATAGCTCGCTACCGCCGGACGAGCCCGATCAACCGGTAGATCAAGCTGCTCAGGAAGACCTGCAAGAGCCTGCTTCCAGTAATCAAGCTGACGGCTGATCAAGCTCTGCTCGTCTCCCTCATCACCCAAAAGCTCACGTTGCCATAAAGTGTAATCCGCATATTTAACGCCGAGCATTGGCCAGTCCGGCACTAGGTCCTGGCAGCGCGCCCCATAGGCCGCATTAAAATCGCGCGCTAACGGCGCGAGCGACCAGTCGTCGCACGCTATATGATGGATGAGAAGCAAAAGGATATGCTGCTCTTCGTCGAGCTGCAGCAGCCAAGCCCGGATGGGAAGCTCGCTGGCGAGATCGAACGCATGCTGCGCTCTCTGAGCCAGCGCTGCACAAAGCTCGTCGGCCGTACACTGGCTTACAGTCAACACTGGACGAGCAGCATCCGGCGCCAAGATCATCTGCAACGGGGTTCCGTTCTCCTCGATGAAGATCGTGCGCAAGCTCTCATGGCGCTCGACCAAATCGCAGAGGGCCTTCCACAACGCTTCCGGATCCAGATGACCGGTCAGCCGCAAAGCAAGAGGAAGCTTACAGATCGCGCGCGCCGCGTCATTTCGATCAAGCAGCCATAGACGGCGTTGGGCAAAAGAAAGCGGGAGACGCCTCTTGCAGTTATGCGTAAGAGGGACAGGCATAGCCACCATTCTTCCTCTCCACTAAGGCGACAAATCGCGCCACTTTGCCAAAATTAAAACAGCACAAAACAACCGCTAGCCTAATATAACGGCTAGATCACCGCATGTTCACTCGCCTCCTAAAGCCTTACTCGAAAATATCAAATAGAACGTGCATCAGAGGGATAGTTCTTGAGCCGCACTCTGATTGTCACAAGGCGGGCGCACTCTTTAACAAGTCAAAGGTGGTTTCTACGCAAGGCTAAGACGGCACACATGCCGGGTCACCATAGGCTTAGTACGGTCGCCCTTCTTCGCGAGACCAAATCGGACTTCTTTTCCAGCGAGAACCTCACTTGTTTTAAGCCAAAGGGAATACGTGCTCTTCGGCATTCACTAGAACCAAGTGCTTGATGTCAGGACGATCAAGCAGATTCGTGATGAGCGGTCCTTCTGAGTGATCTCAGACATGACGAGCGCAATCGGGATGTAATCAAACACACGCTCGAATTGCAAGAGCACTTATCGAGAAGCGGCAATTCCAAAAGTATGGTTCGGCGCGACTTGACGACGAGCGCTGCAGGACTGACTTGGCCTGATGGAAAGATAAAAATCTTGTGAAGGTGGCGCCCGTGTTGCAGCTTCGTTGTAAGCAGAGCCAACGATAGCTAAGAAAGCGAAATGAAAAGATTGACGCGACGCTGAAGGCGAAGATCGCGCTAAAGGCGATGTTGGAACGAGCAACGGCAGCCGATTTGGCCCAGCGCTTACGAAGTTCATCCGAACCAGATCGACGTTCATCCGAACCAGATCGACGCCTGGAAGAAGCAATTGCTGGAACAAGCGGCACGGGCCTTTGACGCTAATGTCTGACGGAAGAAGAACCAGGGGGCTCGCGAACGCGAGATCGAGAAGTTACACACCAGGATTTGAATGACTGCAGTGGAGCCGATCTTTTAGCGCGGAGGTCCGGAAGATAAGCACGCCGGACGTCGTGGAATGGCTTGATTGCGCCGACCGGCTCAGTCGGCCGCTCTGGCGTCTACCTGCCACCACGCTCAGACTATAAAGACCTTGCCATGATGCAGCGGATCGATGAGCTGTTCATCGCCTAGCCATTCCTGGGCTCGTGGCGGATAGCTGCGATGCCGGAAGCCGAGGGAGCGGACAGTGAACCGCAAGCGCATGCAGTGGTTGATTTCAGCACTGCGACCGAAACGGAACACGAGCAAATCGGCGCCTGGTCGCGAGATCTTTCCCTACGTGCTGCGCAATTTGAGGATCGACCAGCCCCATCAGGTGTAGGCTGCCGACATCACTCATTTGCCGATCGGTCGCGGCTTTTATCTCGTGGCAATCAGGAGCCGTGCAATTTTAGCGTAGACCATCTTTAATACGATGAACACCTCGTTCTGCCTCGCGGTGCTCGACGTTCTGACTCTGCGCGGGCGGCCGGATATCTTCAATACCGACCGGGGCCGCTAGCTCACCGGCGCGGCCTTCACTGGTGCGATGGTAAGCGCCGATATCAAGATCTCCATGCATGGCTGCGGTCGTTGCATGAACAAGACATTCGTTGCATGAGGACATCTCTCTCAAAGGCTAGCCGCATGCGCCGAATCGGCGTCACACCTCTGGTTAGACCCCGGTTGACATTTCCACTTGGTTCATCTAACGGCGCTAGCAGCGCAGCGGGGGGTTGCGAACGCCGATTGATAATGGATTCACCCATGAATTGGATCACCGCGGTAGTTCCTCCAAAGGTCCGCACTCTTCTTCGGAGGCAAACGCCAGAGAATCTCTGGATCAAGTGCCCCCAAACTGGCCAGCTCGTCTTCCGCAAAGATGTTGAAGCCAATATGTGGGTGATTCCGGGCTCGAATCACCATATGCGGATTACTGCATTGCAGCGCCTGTCGATCACGCTCGATGAGGGTTCCCAAGAGAATGTGCCCTTACGGGAGCTGCCTGTCGATCCGCTGCGCTTCCGCGACAATAAGCGTTATGTGGATCGCCTCAAGGAGGCGAGAACGAAGACAGGCTTGCAGGACGCGATCAAAGTGGCCCGTGGTACAATCGAGGGTATTCCTGTCACGGTAGTTGTCCACGACTTCAATTTCATGGGCGGTACGCTTGGCATGGCGGCGGGTGAAGCCATCATCACAGCTGTAGAAGCCGCCATCGAACACCACACACCTTTGATCTTGTTCGCGAGCGGGGGCGGGATGCGCATGCAGGAAGGGACGCTGTCGTTAATGCAGATGGCGCGCACAACTGTGGCCGTGCAGCGTTTGCGGGAGGCAAAATTGCCATATTTCGTTGTGCTGACGGACCCGACGACCGGCGGTATCACCGCTTCCTATGCAATGCTGGGTGACGTCCACTTCGCCGAACCAGGCGCTTTAATCGGCTTCGCCGGCCCGCGTGTGATCGAGCAGACCATCCGCGAAAAGTTGCCCGAGGGCTTCCAGCGAGCCGAATACCTCAAGGAGCACGGCATGGTCGACATGGTCGTGCCCAGAGCCGAAATGCGCGCGACCCTCGCAAGGGTCTGCGCCTTACTGACCCGCAGACCGCCAACCAAGGCCGCGGACGCCAAGTAGCCTCAATCGCCGGCATCACCTACCAGTTTAGCGTAACCCCACGTTAATCCAACGTGTCTGCATCTTGCTTTGCCAACTCGGCAACCATCAATGCCACTGATGACCGCTCGGCATAGATGTCACCATAAAGCACACCCTCAACGTCCGCTCTCTACAACCGCAACCGATATTATCAGCTTCGAGTCGGTGGGTACGGACAGACATCCTTGCCGCGTAACCAAGCGTCCGAAGAGTGCTGTCCCGCTTTATCAAGACGGCGGACGGCTAAGTGAACGATCATGCGGTCTAACACACTCCGCCGGAGGATCCCCCTTAATGGACGCAGCCGGCGAAAGGTGGTCTTCGATGCGCAAAAGCATGGGGTTGAACAGCTGCAATACGGTGAAGAGCGCGCAAACGACGCCTAGGGCGGCGAGGACGACACCTGGATCCAACACTGCGGCGAGTGCGCCTCCTGCCGCGGTCGATATCGGGAGGATAGCCAAGGCGATCATACGGCGGATCGAGAAGACGCGGCCTTGCAGCTTGCGCGGTGTATAGGACTGCCAGATCGTCTGCGAATGCGCGTTGAGGATCGGACGCATTGCGGCTGCGAGGAGCGCGGTGACGGTGCTGACGATGATGAACGGAGAGAGACCGAATACGGTCTGCACAACGCCGGCAAGTAGCATTGGGATGAGTACGCCGTAAACGCGTTGGCGCTTCAGCCCTCCCCAAGTACTGACAAGCACACCGCTGACGACGCCGCCGACCCCGCTCGCGATGCCGATGAGCGCGAGCCCGGTCTGGAAAGTATAGCCGTGCGCCGCAAGGTCGGGGGCGAGGTTGAATCGCACCAGCAAGGGTACGATGACTCCGACCGGAGCCCCGGCGAGGTTCGCGACCGCGAAAGTCGCAAGCAGCCAGATGAGCGGTGGACGGTCGAGAATATAACGCGCGCCTTCCCGCATGTCTGCGACGAGGTTTTGCTTCGGCCTGCCGTCCGCTCCCATCCCCCGTACGGGCGAAGGCACGTGCATGACCATGAGCATGAGGGCGCAAAGGAGAAAGGTCACTGCGTCGATAGCAATGACCAGGGCCGCACCGTCGCGCTCGGCGTCCCAGCCCAGAAGCGCGGGCAAAGCGATGATAACGGCGGCGAGCGCCGGGGAGACAATGCTCGCGAGCGACGAAGTCGTCTGCATCATGCCGTTCGCTCTCGGCAGGAGCCGGTCCGGAACGAGCATCGCGTAGGAGGCATCGAACGTTGCGTAATGAAGGGCACTCGCACCCGCGGCGAAAATACCGATCAAGGCCAGCATCCAGATCTGAAGGCTCCCCGATACCATCAGCGAGAGGGTTACAAGCGCGATCAGCCCGTTCACAACGTTGGCCACAATCATAATCCGTTTGCGGTCGTGACGATCGGCAAACGCCCCTGCGATGGGGCTACCGAAAACGAAGGGAATGGCGAAGCTTAGATTGAGGACCGTCAACGCCAGGGCGAGCTGGGTGCGCTGCTCAAGCACAGGAAAGAGCACTAGCGTTATGTGCACATTGAGCGCAAACTTGGTCATACCGCTGCCAATGACCGAGAGCGATTGTGCGGCCCACAGTATTACAAAGGTCCGAAAACCGTGATCGGGAGGGGTGTAGGACATCGATAGGCACCGTCACGTTGTGTATTGCGACTTACATATTCGACAATTAAAGTTCACACAGGACACCTCGACCAGGGCGTCTTGGCTGCGTTGAATTTAAGATTCAGAAAGAAAAATGCTCATATCGATCGATTAGTCGATTAAACTGACAATGTCGACGAGACTGCGGAAGCGAGACCGCAGCCAGCGTGGGCCTTGAGCGGGATGGCTCTTGGTTTAAGTCGATTTGGCTTCCCAAATATGATCGCTTTTCAACATGCCGGCTGGGAGGCAGGCCAGCATAATAGGAATGCCCTATTCAGAGACCCCCCCGTGAACAGGTGGTGAAGGCTGTCATCACGGCGGCGATAAGCCGACGAAGATTGCGGGGCCGCACTGTGAATGGCCCATGGAAAGAGTGTCGGAAGGATTTTACAGTGTGCGGGCTGATCGCCGAACTTGCTAATGTGGCCTCAAGGTGAACTAGCGATTCGGCCGTGAAGAATCTGCCAAGTCCTTGAGCGGGATTCGATTTTCGGGTGAGCGCAACATTTGAAATTTCCGGGTTTTAGGCGTTGAGGTCCCAAAAGCGCGCAACTTGAAGTTTTGGATTCCATCGAATCGAGTGGCGTGATTCCTTGGGTTGCATCGGAGGGATACGCTAGAGATCGTGTTGTCTGATATGGAGGGTAAGCGTAGCTCTGAGGCCCATTTGATTGGCGCTTGACGTCTATTTTGAGCGCGTGGTGCGCCGGCGCGGCTTCCATATGTCGGACAACGCATTGACAGCGGCCTCAAGCGCCTTCCGGTCGACGACGTTGGGATCGAACTGCTCCGGGCCCCAGAGGCGCATATGTTCGTGCTCCGGATGGGTGGGGTCGCTGATGGCGTCGAGGTATTCAGCATAGCCTGGCGCACCGCCGACATCTTCCGGAGGACAACGGCCGGCGGCCTCGAGCAAGAACGGAAGTCCCTCCGTTGTCGTGTTGTCGAACCACTTTTCAAGCTTGATCACGTGATCCCAGCTGTCGCCGAAGTCGTAGAGATAATGGATCGTCTTCGCGCCGGTCTCCTGAACGATATTAGAGAGCCGCGTCTTGCGGGCATCGATGGGCTGAGGGCCAAAATCTCCATCGGGATCAGGTATACCCCAACGTCCTTCGCCGGCCAGGAACTCGAAGAGATGGCTGTTCGTCCAGCCAAACGCCTCCTGAAGCGTCAGATGCAACCGATCAAGGCGCAGGGTGACGGGGACGACAAGGCGACGCATCACCTCCGGCTTCACATCCTTGAGGATCACCTTGATCCGGACCGCGGTCGTGTTCAGGCTCATGCTGCCAGCCTCGGATCGTGTGTATGCATCGTATAGGTCGACGCCCAGGGAAGCAGTTCGTCCAGTCGCGCCGCAGGCCAACCATTGACGAGCTTGGCGAGAACGTCAGCGAGCCAGTGCTCGGCACTGACGCCATTGAGCTTACAGGTCTCAATGAGCGAAGCCAGCAATGCCCAATTCTCGGCACCTTCGTCGCAACCGGCAAAAAGGGAGTTCTTGGCATTGAGCTTGATCGGCCGCATCGCTCGCTCGACCGCATTGGAGTGTGTGCCTTGCAAGGCGCACTGTTCTCCCTGGTGTAAACCCAGGCCGGCAAACTCTCGCTCCAGCCGGAAGTATTCGGGGCGGGTCAGGAGGCGACGAATGACCTGAAGCACTCCGAAAATGTGCCCTTTCGAGGGTCGACGGTCCGCGCGGGCCGCAACGTGAGTGAACATTGAGCAGGCCTCGAAATGTCGTTGTGGGAGCCGACCCGCCATTCTAACGGGGAAAGCCGATGCCGTGGGGGAAGCGAGCGAGAAACGCACCCCAAGGTCCCACCGGGGTAGTGATGGCAGCACGCGCGGGACATGGACAGTGAGCAACAAGGGAAGTCTGCCGCCGTGGATGGGCGCAAGCCTGTATCCAACGGCAAACCCGTGAGGGGCAGTGCCGGCGATGGCAGATGGCGGATGGGTTCGTATTACCGGTGATGTCGGGTAACGCCGACGGAGGAAAGGGACCCTGACTCGATCCATGCGAGAACGACAGTTGAGAACACGGCGATTGGTGATGAACCTAGCAACACCGGAAATATCTGTTCAGAAACTTCAAACCTCGCTGCAGGCGAAAGCTAAGGCTGAACCGGACTATCGATTTTACTCTCTTTGGGACAAAGTCTGCAGACTGGATGTGCTGGAAGAAGCCTACAGGCGCTGCCGCGGAAATCGGGGCGCTCCTGGGGTGGACGACGTCACATTTGCTCAGATCGAAACCGAGGGACGCGAGCGATGGCTGGAAAATGTCAGAGAGGAGCTGATGTCGGGCAACTACCGACCACAGCCCCTGCTGAGGGTATGGATACCGAAGAGTAATGGCGGACGTCGACCGCTTAGCATTCCAACCGTAAAAGACCGGACGGTCATGACGGCAGCGATGCTGGTGATCGGCGCCATCTTCGAAGCGGACCTGCTGGACAACCAGTATGGCTTCCGTCCGAAACTGGACGCCAAGATGGCGGTGCGCCGCGTGTTCTGGCACATCAGAGACCATCGACGATCGGAGATCGTCGACGCGGATTTGAGGGATTACTTCACCTCGATTCCGCATGCACCACTGGTGAAATGCCTCACACGCAGGATCGCCGACGGTCGGCTCCTCTCAATGATCAAAGACTGGCTGACAGTCGCGGTCATCGAGAGAGACGGTCGGCGAACCACAAGGACGGCGGAGGCCCGTACGAAGAAAAGAGGAACCCCACAAGGCTCACCTTTGAGCCCGCTGTTGGCGAATCTCTACTTTCGTCGGTTCCTGCTGGCTTGGCGCAAACACGGACACCAAGACCAACTCGATGCGCATATCGTGAATTACGCGGATGACTGTGCGCCACGACGGCGCGAAGGAGGTGTGATGTAGAGCACCTTTGAGCAGCCTTGCTGCACAGAAGATGGGGGTTGGCCCCTCGAACTCGGGTTGCAGGATCAGGGTTCAAACCACCGGCTGCTGCTTCGGCCCAATGGTTGAGGTGGTGAGCGAGACCGGAAAAGGCAGAGCGAGACTCTGTCAGGTAAGGATCGAGGAGACGAGCGCAAGCGAACCACCGATGAACTGTCGAAAGCGTAGGGAAGACGTCAAAACCAAGGGGTAGTCGTTATCTTGGGATCAGTCTGAGCGATACCTGTTTACGGCTCAGGCGGCGTCCGGCAGGCGAGGTGGCGTGACCTCGGTTCAGGCTTCTGTGCGGAACGTGGGAACCTGTATCGCGATGCCAAGGGAATGGTTCAAGTGGAAGCCCCACAAGAGTCTGAGTACCAATGCGCGATGCAGGGACGGAGCCGTGTGTAGTAGTGACGAAGGCACTGTAATGGTGGCGGAGCGAAGGCACGGCACTGTCCCGCTTGATTGGAAGAGCAACCGGAAACGGGAGGACTCTTTTGGGTCAAGCAAAGCCGTATGACATCCCCAAGCGCTGGGTTTGGGAGGCGTACAAACGGGTTAAAGCAAATCGGGGCGCAGCCGGTGTGGACGAGCAGTCGATCGAGGTGTTCGAGGCAGACTTGCAGAGCAATCTGTACAAGCTCTGGAATCGAATGTCTTCGGGCAGCTACTTTCCACCGCCGGTCAAGCGTGTGCAGATCGACAAGCGCGACGGCGGGAAGAGGCCGCTAGGAATTCCTACGGTGTCGGATCGCGTTGCTCAGGCGGTCGTCAAAGGATATCTGGAGCCGGATTTGGAGAAGCACTTTCATCCAGACTCGTTCGGATATCGACCCGGAAAATCGGCGCTCGATGCCGTTGGGGTTGCTCGCCAGCGATGCTGGCGGCATCCCTTCGTGCTCGATCTCGACATTCGGGCCTATTTTGACTCGATATCGCATGAGCTTTTGCTCAAGGCGATTCGGAAGCACACGGACTGCGCTTGGGTGTTGTTGTACATTGAACGGTGGCTTAAAGCTCCCGTTCAACTGGAAGACGGCACCCTTGAACCCCGTGAGAAGGGCACGCCGCAGGGCTCGGTGGTATCACCGCTGATGGCGAATCTCTTTCTCCACTATACGTTCGACATGTGGATGCGAAGAAATCATCCGAGCATCCCGTTCGAGCGTTATGCCGATGATATTCTCTGCCATTGCGACAGTGAGCGGCAGGCACAACAACTGAAGGAGGCGCTTGCGAAGCGCTTTGCCGAATGCGGACTGGAGCTTCATCCGGACAAGACGAAGATAGTCTATTGTAAGGATGACCACCGGCGAGGTGATTATCCTGAACAGAAATTCGACTTTTTGGGCTACACGTTCCGCGCCCGTCGGTCGAAGAACCGTTGGGGAAAGCACTTCGTCAACTTCAGCCCCGGTGTCAGCAATGCCGCGACGAAGGCAATCCGACAGGAAATCCGTGCCTGGCAACTACGCTGCCGGGTGGATAAGAGGATCGACGACCTGGCGAGGATGTTCAACCCGATCATTCGAGGCTGGATGAACTACTATGGTCGGTACTACAAATCGGCGCTTTACCCGACACTACGCCATCTCGACCGATGTCTCGCGCGATGGGCGATGTCAAAATACAAACGTCTGCGGCGACATCGAAGACGGGCAGAGCACTGGGTACGGGACATTGCGTGCCGCACCCCCACGCTGTTGGCCCATTGGTCGATGCTGCACAAGACGGCGGCTGGACGGTAAGAGCCGGATGAGCGGAGACGTTCACGTCCGGATCTGTGAGCGCCTGGGGGTGAAACTCCCCCGGGCGACTCGACTCGTGATTTGCTGCCGCCCAGGTTCGTCCGAGATGGCAATGACGCGAATGGAGACGCTAATGAGCAGGCTCGGGCTGGAGGTGAACGAGACCAAGACGCGTCTCGCCCGTATCCCGGAGGATAGCGTAACATTCCTCGGGTATACGATCGGACGCTTCTATGGAAAGGGAGGTCAAGCGTTCCTTGGTACAAGACCTTCCAAGAAAGCCGTTCGACGATTGCTCAGACAGATCCATGAGCGCACGACACGTCAGTGGTATCCGGACACACCGGAGAACACAGTCGCTGTCATCAACCGCTTTCTACGCGGTTGGTGCGGCTACTTCGACCAAGGGCCAGTGGTGGAAACTTACAACCTCATTCGGCAATACGTCGATCGCCGTCTGCGACATTGGTTGGTTCAGCGCACCGGGGCGCGCGGACGGGGCTTCAACCGTTACTCGCAGGAGTTCCTGCATGAAACGCTTGGCCTCTACCGCCTCCCCAGAGCACGTGCCGACATGCCGAGAGCGAAGGCTTGATAGATCGAGAGAAAGCCGGGTGCGGGAAATCCGCACGCCCGGTTTGACGAGCGGCGACTGGAAACGGAGCCATGGTCCGAAATGAGGCACCGGCGCATCAGCGAAAGCTGCCGGCCAACCGCAACTCCTCGGAACCTGTAGCCACCGCGCCAGTCGTCGACTCTACCCATCTCGATGCGCCCGTCATCAAGGTAGAACGTCAGGCCGTCCCAATGACGCAGCGCGTAACGCAGGGCCTTCGCCGTGTCGCTCTTCTGCGCAAGGTGAGCAAGCTTGGCCTCAAACCACTGCTTCAAGGCTGCAGCCAGAGGCCGGGCATGCGCTTGTCGCCCCGCGCGGCGCTCGTCTGCGCGGCGGCGATCAGGGTGAGACTTCAGCGACAATCAAGGTGAGACTGCGCCGATGGGGGCGGACCGAAGGGAGGGCGTAGCCCGACCGGAGGACCGTCCCCATCGGCGTCGCGCGTTTTTGGACCCGTCTGGCGGCCGGGTGCGGCTGGTGCAAGCTGTTGATTCGTCTCGACAAGAGGGAATCGATGCCTTGCCTGGCCTCCACATCACCGACCACCAGATGAGGCTGTACATGACCTACCGACAGACACTGTCCCCCGAGGCCGCCGCGGCCAAGGCGGGGTTCTCGAAGGCAAGCGCGTATCGAATCGAGGGCGATTGTCGCCCGCCATCGCAGAAGAAGACGCCGAGGGGCCGGCGCCGGTCCGATCCGCTCGCGCAGTATTGGGAGGCCGAGATCGTTCCGATCCTGAAGGCTGCGCCCGGCATCCGCGTGATCGGCGTGCTGGACGAGCTGCGCCGACGGCATCATGACCTGAACCCGAACATCCGCCGCACGCTGGAGCGGCGCATCAACGCCTGGCGGGCGCTCAACGGCCCCGAACAGGACGTGATCTTCCGCCAGCAGCACGAGCCCGGCCGCCTGGGTCTGTCCGACTTCACCGACGTGAGCGCGCTCGGTATTACCATCGCGGGTGAGCCGCTCGGTCACCGGCTCTATCACTTCCGGTTGGCGTTCTCCGGCTTCGAGCATGCCCATGTCGTGCTCGGCGGCGAAAGCTTCGTCGCCCTGGCGGAGGGCTTGCAGAACGCGCTGTGGGCGCTTGGCGGCGTGCCGCGGGAGCATCGCAGCGACAGCCTGTCGGCAGCGTTCCGCAATCTGGCCGCCGACGCACGGGAGGATCTGACGCAGCGCTACGCCGGGCTGATGGGCCACTATGGCATGGCGCCAACGCGCAACAATGCGGGCATCGCACATGAGAACGGCTCGATCGAGAGCGCGCACGGCCATCTCAAGCGGGCACTGGAAGATGCGCTGTTGCTGCGGGGGACGCGCGACTTCGCCAGTCTCGATGCGTACCGGGCTTTTGTCGACGAGATTGTCGGCCGGCGCAACGCCAACCTCGCCAAGCCGATCGCGATCGAGAAGGAGGCATTGGCGCCGCTGCCAAAAGGCCGCACGACCGACTTCGAGGAGAAAGTGATCCCGGTGACGTCGTCAGGCGGCTTCATCCTGCGGCGCGTGTTCTACACCGTGCCTTCAAGATTGATCGGCCATCGCCTGCGTGTGCGCATCTTCGACGACCGGCTCGAATGCTTCCTTGGCGTCACACCGGTCGTGACGCTGCGGCGCGGTCGGCCTGTGTCCGAGAGCCAGGGCGGTCATGTCGTGGATTACCGGCATGTCATCCATGCCCTGCGGCGCAAGCCGATGGCGCTCCTCAATCTCGTTTATCGCGACCAACTCTTCCCGCGTGCAGCTTACAAACGTCTGTTCGAGACCTTGCGGGAGCATGGTGATGACCGGCGCGCCTGCAAGGTGACGGTCGAGCTTCTGGCGCTGGCTCACGAGCGCGCCTGCGAAGCAGACCTCGCCGAGGCGATCGCGATGGATCTGGACGCCGGACAGTTACCCGATCTTGCCGCGCTGCGCGACCGCTTCCGGCCCGAGGCGGCCTCGATCCCGCGTGTCGCCGTCAAGCTGGCGCCGCTCGACGTCTACGATGAACTCGCCTCCGTCAGCGTCATGTCGGGCCGCTCGAACCTGGGAGAGGCAGCATGACCGGTATCGCTACCTCCGTCGATGCTGCCCGTGTCGAGCTGCTTCTCAATGAGCTCCGCCTGCCGGGCGTCAAGGCGATCTGGCCGAAGCTCGCCGCACAGTCGGACAAGGAAGGGTGGCCTGCCGCCCGCTTCCTCGCCGCCCTTGCCGAGCACGAGGCCGCCGATCGCACCCGCCGTCGGATCGAGCGACACATGGTGGAAGCGCGTTTGCCCGCCGGCAAGACGCTCGCAACCTTCGACTTCGAAAGCGTGCCGATGCTATCAAAGGCACAGGCGATGGCGCTCGCCGCCGGCGACGCCTGGTTGAAGGCCGGCGCCAATTTGCTCTTGTTCGGTCCACCGGGCGGCGGCAAGACCCATCTCGGCGCGGCGATCGGCCTGGCTCTCGTCGAGAACGGTTGGCGCGTTCTCTTCGCGCGAACCACTGATCTGGTGCAACGGCTGCAGGTCGCGCGGCGCGAGCTGGCGCTGGAGTCCGCGATCGCCAAACTCGATCGCTATGACCTCCTGATCCTCGACGACATCACATATGTGAGCAAGGATCAGGCGGAAACCAGTGTGTTGTTCGAGTTGATCGCCGCCCGCTACGAACGACGCTCGCTGCTGATCACGGCCAATCAGCCATTTGGCGAATGGGGGCGTATCTTCCCGGACCAAGCAATGACGTTGGCTGCCATCGATCGTTTGGTCCACCACGCCACGATCCTCGAGATGAACGTCGAAAGTTACCGTCGAAAAGTTGCCCTCGATCGCAAGCGCGGTCCAGGCCGGCCGCCTGTTCACACTACCCCAAACGAACTCGACAAGACTTTAATTGACGCTGGCAGCGCCGCTTGATTGTCGCGCAGCGTCAATCAACGCTTGCCAAGTCGACGGCCAGCGTCAATTATCTCCTGACTCGGCCGCCTCGTCTCATCTTGATTGACGGGCCGCTCTCATCCTGATTGTCGCGCTATACCATTACCTCTAATCGGGATTTTCGTGACATAATCCGACGGATCAACGCGCGTGGATTCGCCTAGCCGCCATGGCTGGTGTCGACCGTCACGGTCACCGAAAGACCAGGGAGCAGACGTTCGACATTTGGTTGACCCTCGTCGAACTTGATACGGATAGGCAGTCGCTGCGCTACCTTTGTAAAATTGCCCGTAGCGTTGTCGGGTCGAAGCACGCTGAACTCCGAGCCAGTTGCCGGTGCTAAGGTCTCGATCTTGCCCGTGAAGTTGAGGTCGGGAGCAGCGTCGAGAACCACCTTGGCCGGCATGCCAGGCCGTATACGGCGTATTTGGGTTTCCTTGAAATTGGCGATGACCCAGCGTTTCGGCGGAACGATCGCCATAAGTTGCGTGCCTGCACCGACGTATTGTCCGAGACGTGCGCCGATCTCCCCAAGCTTGCCGTCTTCCGGGGCCTCAATGCGAGTGTTCATCAGATCGATGGTTGCCAGTTGTACGGCTGCTTCAGCGGCGGCGACGGCCGATTCCAGCGTCTGCCGGTGGACCAGCATGCCCTGCAGATCCTGCTGGGCGACATCGAGGTTGGTGGTTGCCTGGACATAGGCTGCGCGCGCCTGTTCCAGCCCGCTTTGCGCCTGATCTAGATTGCTCTGGGTCGTTGCACCGCGGGTATTCAGGTACTCGATACGCTGATCGTTCGCCTCGGCATTGTCCCGGGTCACCTTGGCGGCCCGGACCGATGCCTCGCCAGCGCGGATCTTGGCTTCCGCCGACAGAGGCTGTTGCTCGGAAGAAGCAAGGGCGGCCTTTTGCCCTTCCAGGGTCGCCTTTGCCTGATCGAGCTTCTGCTGATAGATGCGATCATCGAGGCGCACGAGGATCTGCCCCTTCTTGACCTCCTGAAAGTCCTGCACGGCGACCTCGGCGATGTATCCGGCGAGTTGTGGTGCGAGAATGGTGACGCGACCGCGCACATATGCGTTGTCAGTCGACTGTTCGACACTTGTAAAGGGCGGCAATCGCCAAGCATAGAGAACCGTGGCGATGCCGGTCACGCCAACCGCGATTGCAACTATGGTTGCGGCCGATCGAAGAAACTTCATGATGTCAGTTGCCCGTTGGTTGGGGACTCGGCTGCACGGCGCGTATTGCAGCCTTGGCAATGGTGCGAACGAGAAGGATCAGGAAAGCACAGGCGGTAACGATCGAGATCAATAGGAAGGCGTCGTTGTAGGCGAGCACGTTGGCCTCTCTCGTGGCCTGTTGGCTGAGCAATGCGATGCCTTCGGCATTGAGCAGGGCTTTATCGGTAAGAACCCTTGAATAGGCGCCGCCAAGCTGCGAGATGCGCTGCGCCACGATCGAGTCGGTCAGGGCGATGTGTTCAACCAGGTAATTGGAATGAAGCTTCTCGCGCAGCGTAATGAACGTCCCGAATACCGCCGATCCGAGCAGGCCCCCGACCGACTGCGTCGACAGGAAAATGATGACGAAGCTGAGGATGTAGTTCGGCCCCTTGGCCAGCGCCGACGTCAAGCCGGCAATCATGGCCGGCGGCAGGAAAAGCGCGCTGGCGAACGCGATCATGGCCTGGCTTACCAATAGATCGTTGGGACGCGTCAGGCTGGTCGATTGACTGTCGAGCCATGCGCCCAGGGCGATAAGCGCTAGTGCGACCAGATGGATTTTCGTCGCACGGCCCGGCTGCATCACGGCTGCGCAGGTCAGGCCGCCTGCAATCGATGCGCCGAGGATCACCCAGTAGAGCGTCGCCATCTGCGCGTTGGACAATCCAAGCACCAGGAACATGCCCGCCGCGCCCGTGGTTTGCTCCGAAAGCAGGAGCCGAAACAGCAGTAGAACCCCGGCGAAATGCAGGATACCGGGGCTGACGAGCCATCGTATGTTGAGCAGTGGGTTCTTGCGGTTGAGCTCGATGAGAACGGAGGCAGTGATGGTCGCGAAGGCGATCGCCAACAACACACCGAGCCAGGGCGCTTCGAACCACCAGTACAACCGGCCCAGCGAAAGGACGATGGCGGTGCAGCCCATGCCGGTGGCAATCAGCAAATAGCTGAGGACGTCGATCTTTTCAATCACCTTGGCGCGCGGTTGCGGCTGCGACAGGGGCAGCATGTAGACAAAGCCGAACGCCACAAGCGCCAGCCCGACATCGAGGATGGCGATGCTGTGTAGCCCCTGTATATCGAAGAGATAGGGCGAGATCAGCCGAGCGATGGGTGTGCCCAAAGTCGTGTTCATCAGGGCCAATGGTGCACCAACACGTAGCTTCAGATTCGGTGGGAAGGCCTCCATCATGTAGAGGAAGCCGAGCGTCGAAATCGGCGCAGCCGCTATGCCATTCAGGAAGCGCGTCACCACGGCCGAATTGAGGTCCATGATGTAGAGGTTGAGCAGTGACGCGCCGACAAAGAGAGCGATGCTCGCTTCAGCGAAATTGCGCAGGCCAAATTGGGTACGGACCTTGATCAACGCCAGCGCCAGTGAAACGTTGGGAGCCCAATAGGCCGCGATCAGCCAGTTAGCCTCGCTTGTTGTGGCGGCGATGGCACCCTGAATCTGCGGGATGTTAACGCTGATGAGGTTCATCGCGAGCCCTTGCGTGAGCGCGAGCCAGATGGATGCAATCACGTAGGCCGACGCTCGTAGCTTGCTCAGCGAGTAGGGCGGCGGCGTGGTGGGGGGTGTCGGTGTGGCCGGATCGGACATGACGCTACTGGTGGGCCTCAATGTTCCGAGATATGTGCGTCAGGGCCTTCAATGCCGTGCGCGGATCGTTGACCAGGGCGGGCATCAGCACGCGCTGCTCAGTCAATCGCTCAATCAGTTGCCGGTCGCCCGAGCTCCTGAGCCGATCTGCGGTTTAGAAAAATCGACGGCTAGCCGATGCAAACACAGCACCACGAATGGAAGTACCGTGAATAACGATACGAGCGTCATCGAACCGTAGATATCGCCAGTCCACCAAACGTGATGATCGTGGGTCGTTATCTGGACGCTTTCACGACCAAGCATCCCAGCCGGATACTCGGCAATGATCGTCGCGTACATGAATGCTGGAAGTTGCCAATAGAGCTCTTGGTCAGGTCCGGGCCGACCTTCGCCGTGATTGGCCGATCTGTTGTACAGTGCGAAAATAAGAAAGAATGTGAAAACACAGAGGTACCAGCCAAGAAAATTGACGAAGGGCACTCCAAAATACGCGCCCCCTTGGGGCCAATCCCACGTACCCGTAATCGATGAATTGATCGGATCCATGGTCACGTCCCAAGCGACCATTATGAAGGACGCCACAATGGGCACCATGAACACGTCGGTGCCGACCGTGCGGCTGTCGCGCCTGGACAAAAGTCCGGCGGCAATGCTCCACGCCAAATAGCCGAACGCAAAATATGCCGGCATGATCGATAAGGGAACCGTTCCGATCTTTGTCCCAAGCAGGCTCGAGTAGTGATAATGTCCGAATGGGAAGCCCGTCGCGATGCTCAAGGACTCGTAGCTCCAACTTATGATGGATACGAGAACAACGAAGACGATCATCTTCCGGGCGCCATAGCGCAGGTAGCCGTGCCACAAGGCGAAGGGCGTCACCAATACGGGCGTCATCACGCCGGCGATCGTGGTGGCGGCATAGGGCTCGCTAAAGCCCTTGAAAAAAGCGTGCATGAGATGCCCAAGGATCAGGATGAAGGCCACCCCGACGAATAGCCGGTAGCCGCGGATCTCGTTCGTTGCCATGCGTTATTCCTTCGCTGAAGAAATCCGAGGATGGATCTTGTCGCTGCGGTTATCCGATGATCGAGCGCAGCTGTTTTGCCTGGGCGTCGACCGATTGCGGCCCGTTGGACGTGAGGAGACGAAGATGCGGCTCCCAAATCACCCGAACCGCGCCGGGGTTGAGCGACAGGGAAACCTCATAGCCCGCCTGCTTCAGTGTCTCGTCGACATAGTAGGTCAGCCGGGTCTTCTGGCCCGGAATCTTCGGATAGCTGGTCGTGAGCGCGACCACTTCTCCATAGTTGGGTACCGTGGTCAGCTTCGCGCCGCGGAACGGATGGTCCTGGAAATCGCGGGGCGCGCCATCCTGATCGATGCGAAACCGCGCCGAAGTCATGGCCACCGGTGCATGACAGATCAGAGAAAGCAACACCTTCTCCTCGCAAGCGAGGTTGATGATCTCGCCGAGCCAGAGCGAATCCCGGAAATCGACCATGGGAGCGTGGCCGCCGGGAAAATGGATGAAGTCGAAATCCGCGAGCGAGAAGTCATCGTTTGGGTCGCGATGCCGCTCGACCACTGCTTTCGCTGACAGATAGTCTTTCTTCGCCAACTCGCCGAAGGACGCAACGATCTCGTCACGCAAATCGGCTGCCTCCGGATCGGTGTTCGGCAGACTGTCGGACACCGGGAGCGGGCCGAGATGGCGACGACCCAGTTCCAGCTCGGCGTTCCGCCGCGCCACCAGATCGGGACGGCGCCGGGCAAATCCGCCCGGAGCGAGCATTTGAGAGGCCATTGCTCCGGAGCCGGTCGGTCGCCATGAATGGGAGCGACATGCCGTTGATATCGAGTTGCGGCGTCGCGCCATCAGGCGTGCAGAGCGTGAACGCGTGCGTGCCCTCAAACTCCTTCAGGATTTGCGCCAACTCGACCAGAAAGAACCCGGTCGAGATCGGCGCATGATCGGCCGGCTCGCGGAGCGGGAGGGCTCGCGCCGACGACAGGATGATAAGCGCCTTGCGTTTGGACGAATGTTCCGGAATGGTCATGACGATCTCCGATGCTGCGGAGGCTCGATGCGCGCGACGGGCTTCGCTGCCCGGGCGTGTCCTGCTGGGTGTTTCTGGAAAAGGGCACGGAAAAAGACAGGGAGCACGCTTGAGCCCGTCCCGACGCCGAGCGCCCTGTCGAGTGAGACGCCGTGCGAAAGCGCCATCAGTCCGCTGGCAATGTCTTCTAGCGGCGCCGGCGGAGTCGCTCCGCTGAGATCGAACAGCCGGCGCGCGAGGTCTGCATATAGCGCGAGCTGCTTGGCCATGGCAGCTGAATATGCGGCGCCGAAATTGGGGTCGCGGACAGCCTGCAACTGAAGCTCGAGGGCTAGCATTGCGTGCTTGGGGGTTTTGGAGAGCTGTTCCGCCCAAGTTTCAATGCCGGCAAGCACCTTTGAGAAATCGCCGCCAGCAGAATCGATGATCGAAGCGACCCGCAGCGCTTCCTCGGACCTGTGAAGACTAAGAACCTCCAGCAGCAGCGATTCCTTGCTGTCGAAGTTCGAATAGAAGGCGCCCAGCGAATAGCCGGCGTCTTCTGCGATGTCGCGCACCGTCGCGGCATTGAAACCGCGCGTGGCGACCTGCCGACGGGCGGACTCGATCAGACGCCGACGGGTCTGTTCCTGGCTCTGTTCACGGGTAAGGCGGCGACGGCTTGGATGTCCCATGATATCCAAATATCATATGTTATCTTA
The DNA here is from genome assembly GCF_024171045.1 of Bradyrhizobium sp. USDA 4538. Classification (NCBI taxonomy): domain Bacteria; kingdom Pseudomonadati; phylum Pseudomonadota; class Alphaproteobacteria; order Hyphomicrobiales; family Nitrobacteraceae; genus Bradyrhizobium; species Bradyrhizobium sp. USDA 4538. The sequence continues at coordinate 212,380 of NZ_JALJZE010000002.1, read as the reverse complement.
ATGTTCAACCTACTCCTAAAATTCTTCCGCCCTTGTGCCGAGGTGAGGATGGCGCTGTGCCCAGTTCGTCGGGCGCATCCTCAAGCACGTCGAGTTCGGGATTGCGGTCTCATCGGACTTCCGCCGGTACACTTAGATCGTAGCGGAGCCGCTTAGCCGTTGTTCCGGCTCTGCGGGGCGGAGAAGTCGGCGAAAAATTCAGATGCGGGCTTAACGCCGACTGACATGCTGGCTCGATTCGGAGGCCGGTACCGAGGTGGAAGCCCGAGCGCACTGCTATCAGCGCGTCGATGGGCGCAACTGAGAGCCCAATTAGTGCGGCGTCCGGCGGTATTCGGCGTTCGCAAACAAAGCAGATTTTGGGGAAGTTGGCGCGCCGTCTCGGGCGATGATGCGAACTATGTCTCCTCCATAGCCCTCTAATCTTACTGCGTCACAAACGATGATCTGTGTAGTGGTCGAACTTGATCGCACAACAAGGACATCTCGACAGCATTCGGACGAGCCCATGTTCGAGCCGCCGTCGCATCGTCGCGATCGAATTTGGAATGTGACGTTGGGTCCGCAGCGGCAGATCCGCGGGGTCTGTAATCTGCGGGAATGCGATTGAGCGGGATCGGCCGGGCGCGCCGAGCGCCTGAGGGGGGAATCGTCTCCCGCTCGGAGATTAGGAATCCGTCGGCCGCAATGCACATCGTTGCGTGATGATGAAAGCCGCGCCAGCCGCGTCCCTCGAAGTGGCCGAGCCCGACCTCCTGCTTGAGGTCCTGATAGTCGCGTTCGATGCGCCAGCGCAATTTAGCCGTCTCAACGAGCGTCCGGAATGCCACATCCTCCGGCAATGTCGAGAGCCAGTATTTGGTAGGCTGGTCCTCGCCTTTCGGCCATTCGATCAGCAACCATTCCTGCGCTCGCCGGGTGGTTTGCCAATAATCACGATGCGCGGCACGGACCCGCACGCGGGCAAAGCGCGAGGTCAGCTTTTCGTTCGTTCCTTGCCGCCACGTTATGGTGCGCCAAGCTTGGACCGGCAGGCCGATCGCGAGCGCTTTGACGGCGGCTGGCTGATGCTGACGGTTGCGGCGCATCAGTTTTGGTGGACGGCCGCGGCCCGACCATGGCTTCGGCAGCAAGGGACCGGTGCCGGGCGCCCATACCGTCGTGCTCGACAGAAGACCCGCCACATAGGTCAATCCCAGCGCCCTGATCTCGGTGCGCAGGTCGCTGTTGTTGCCATAGCCAGCGTCCATCAGCACGACACCGCGCGGAAGGCCGCTCGCACAGGCCCACCGCAACTGCTCCAGCGCGATCTCCGGCTTGGTCTGGAAGCCGACTTCGGCAGGAATGCCCACCTTGCGTCCGCCGATCGCGGTCCTCAGTCCATTCCTTCGGAAGATAAAGGCGGTAAGCGACAGGCAGGCTGGCGTGGTGGTTGGCAATCGACAGCGACACCGCCACCTGGCAATTATCCTGCTTGCCGAGCTGCCCGCAATATTGCCGTGCAACTCCAACCGAATGTCGCCCCTGCTTGGGAAATCCAGTGTCATCGATGATCCAGGCTTCGATGGAGCCCTGGCGTTCAATCGCCGGCAGGACCATCTCGCGTACCTTGCTCAGCACCTTCTCATCCGACCAGGCGCCGCCTGCCGACGAAATGCCGCAGCGATTGATGCTGGGCCGCCGTCCGCTCCGGAGCCGTCACCGCCGCCATCGGCTCCACGCTCTTGCGACCGCCACAGGCCATCAGGCCGACGCAATAGTCGCGCAGCGGCGCCTTCCGATCAGCATGACCGATGACACTGGCAAGCCCCTCCAAATATGCCGCAAATCGCTCCTCGCTCGTCTTCGTGCCACGCCCGCTCATATCGGCCTCATCGGCTAATGGTCCATGCTGCAACCATCATTGATTCTGGCCGGCGGTTTTGTGACTCAGTCAGACTAGGCCTGACAGGAAAGGCGAGCATAAGCCGCATCAACTGTCTATTGTCGGTGTGGCATACTTCCCCGCTCCAATGAGTTGAGCAATTGAGTTCTCTTGTCTGCTGTGGGGGTCATTTGCGTCGACGATGTCATGTCGGATGCTGCGTCAGCCCGTCTCGGACATTACATCCGCGGACATCACACCCGGAGCACTTGCGAACCGAGGGCGATGGCTACCGCGGCGACCACCTGCGCACACTGGTCGCCGGATCGAGCATCCATCGAACCAGGCAGCCGGTAGGTAAATTTTGATCGGCGGACGATTGATGAGGCAGGGCCGCGCGCGGCCTCCTCTCTCGTGTGATCATCTGGAATATTGCTCTTCCGACGTCGGCCTGATGTCAAGCGGAGCCGCTGCCGGTTGGCGCGATGGAGAGAACAGCGGATAGAGAAGTTGTACGAACCACGGTTCGGGACCCTTCACCGGGTCAACCGGGACGCCAAACTCCGGAGGATATTGCTGTGTAATACGTGCGGTTCCGAACAGAACGTCCCACAGGAACAGAAGAACGGTGTAGTTGCCGTTAAAGTGCCCGATGCCGTCATCCTCACGCGTGGCGTGATGGGCACAATGCGTGGCCGGCGTGGAGATCGTGCGCTGGATCACCCATGCAATCGGCTTCAGGAATTCGTAGCGGTAGAGAAAGGAGTCCCAGCGGATGGCACTGTGGGCCGCCGTGAGCACGGTATTCTTGACGGCGATGTACCAGATGAAAGTGTCGCCGAAACTCAAGTAAATAAGGATCCCGACAAGATAAAGATTCGGATGCATGATCAGGTAGATGTAGCTATTCCGGCGGGTGATGCTGGCACTCATATAGGTTGGCGTATGATGGGCCATGTGAAAGTACCAGAGCCAGGGAAAAGTGTGTGTGGCGCGGTGGTACCAGTAGCTGACCATGTCATCCAGAAGCAGGAACGCGATGATCTGTATCCAGATCGACGTGCCCGCCAACGCTCCTGCGTCTCCTGGCAGCAAGGTCGTCGTGATCGCCGCGACGACGTAGATGACCAAGGGGCTGACGACAAGTTCTGGAAAGGCGAACGTGCCGAGATCCAGGATCGAGTCGTTCAGCGAGTGAAACTTGAATTTCCCCGCGATGACCTCGGCGGTGCAAAAGACGATGATGACGAGCGACGAAGAGCTCATGATCCACAGTAGTTGACGAAGCATCGTCCAGAGTAGTTGATCGGTCATGGTCGTTTCTCCTTTCTAAGAACGCTGGGTTTGCAGGTTGGTACTCCGATTCATTGGGGCGAAAGTCTCTGCCGCATCGACCTCAAACGAGTAGAAGAGCGGCTGCCGCCACCAGGATGATCAGTGGAATTAGGCCAAGCGGCCATGCGCGTGCATATACGGTCCTCTCGAGATCAGGTTGCCCGACAAGGACGCAACCGACCGCGATGCGGACCGGCGAAAGCATGGTCGCGGCAGCGGCAACCGAGTTCTGGAGCGCGGCAAGCCAGAGCAAGCTGAGATGCGTCTCGGCGGCAAGTGCGGCCTGAGAAGGCATGAGCAGACCGTTGGTCGCGCTGCTGCTGCTGGTGAGAAATCCGAACAGTCCGCCGAGCAGGGGTGTCGCCAGAACGGCGAACGGGCCGAGAAGCAGCCGCAGCCCCTTCGCGAGGCCGCCGGCGACGCCCGACATGATCATCACCTGGGCCATGGCAAGAAAAAGTGCAATGGCGAGAACCGGCTTGCGCCCCCTCAGCCAGGCTCGCCTGACTGCACCAGTGACCGAGGTGGGGCGGCCGGTCGCGAATGCGGTTGCAAGCCCGACGGCGAGCAGCCAGGAGCTTGGGTGCAGCAATGGAAACCATGTCGGGCCATCGGGATGCCTGGCCGACCGTCGTTCGCGCAATAGCAGTCGGAGACCTCTTCCCTTAGCCAAGACAGGTCGAGCACGCGATCGACCCGCGCCAGCACGTGCTCATCTGGGACGAGCTGTCTGAGCGAGCCAGCGATGAAGAGCTCCAACTGATCCCGCTCCTTGCGCCCCAGCATCTCGTTTGCTCCGCCGATCGCGAATCGTCGACGAGAACGGAATCAGCCAATTGCAGCTTTTTCAACGACCCCCGCGTACACTTCATGCGCAACGCGCTGGCCCATGCCGGCAAAAGCGGACGGCGTGTCGTCTCCGCCTTCATCGCCACTGCGTTTGCCCAGGACGATGCCGAGGCCGCACGAGCGCAATGGCGGAAGGTCGCCGATCAGCTCCGCCCCAGGCTACCCAAGCTCGCCGGCTTCCTCGACGAGGCCGAGACCGATGTGCTGGCCTACATGACGTTCCCGCCGCAGCACCGCACCAAGCTGCACTCGACCAACCCGATCGAGCGCCTCAACGGCGAGATCAAGCGCCGGACCGAGGTCGTTAGCATCTTCCCCAATGAGGACGCCATCGTCCGCCTCATCGGCGCGATCCTGCTCGAACAGAATGATGAATGGGCCGTCCAGCGCGCCCGTTACATGACGCTGGAAACCATCGCGCCGTTGAGCGATGATCCAACCGTCAGCCTCCCGGCTATCGCCAGCTGACCAGTCCGGCTCATGCCGGCGAACGCGGTGCCCTACCGCCAGTTACACCACGCTCAGGGACACGATCGTGGGATTCACGACGTGGCGCGAAAAGTGAAACGTGAAGGAGCGGTGCGAGCTCGTTCATCACCCTGCCGCGGCCGGCAATCTGTAGCGTTGCGCCGGTCGCAAGATCCAGGAATAGGATTGAGCAGCGCGAGTCGACCTTGAGATTGCCTAGATCGGCAAAACGCGTTTTTATTCGTGCAATTGATGAATCTAACTCATGCAGCGGCCACCCGCGGGACCGCTAGCTTTATGTCTTGGACCTCCCGATGAATCCAGCGCCGGAAATCATCGACCAGGGGATGGCGCGCTCGATCTTTGGGCACAACGAACCAGTAGGCAGAGTCCGAGGTCAGGGCCGTGTCAAATGGCGCCACAAGACGGCCTTCACGAAGATCCTTTTCCACCATCAGGGTCCGACCAAGGGCCAGGCCCAGACCGTCGATGGCTGCCTGCAGGAGGGATGTCGCATCGTCGAACCTTGGGCCATGGAGCACGTCAGGGACTGCCCGCCCGACGGCCTGAAACCAAGTCCGCCAATCCTCGCGCAGGTCGGCATGAAGAAACCTGACCTTGCGCAGATCGCTGAGGTTGCCGGACACATCGAGATAGGACGGGCTGCAAACAGGGAAGACCTGCTCGCCGATCAGTTGTTCGGCCTCCACGTCCGGCCAATTGCCGCGGCCATAACGGATGGCGACGTCGATGCTGTCATCATCGAAATTGGCAAGCTGGCAGGATGCCCGGATGCGCAGTTCCGTTCCTGGACAGAACTCAAGGAATTGCGCCATCCGCGAAGTGAACCATTTGATCGCAAGCGAGGGAGGCATGCTGATGGTGAGTACTTGGGCGTGCCGTGAATGGCGCAACGATGCCGTGGCCGCGGCGATGCGGTCGAAAGCGTCTGCCGCCACTTCCATGTAGCGGCGTCCGTCCTGGGTCAGAGCAACATGACGGCCGGGGCGATGGAAAAGCTGGACCCCGAGGCGTTGCTCCAGATTGCGGACGTGGCGGCTGATAGCACTTTGGGTTAGCAGCAATTCGTCGGCTGCCGCCGTGAAATTTCCAAGGCGCGCGGCGCTTTCAAAAGCACGGACCGCCATCAGGGAAGGCATTTTGCGGCGGCAACCCGAACCGATCATTCAGCCGACACCTTGACTTACAATCTTAGCGAGAGCGAGTCTAACTTCACGTTTTCTAACAAAGCAACGCCGATTGTTGTTCATTGCGCTGAAAAGAAAAGCCGTCTCCCCCGCCTGGCTCCCACGGTGCAGGCGGAGGCCGATATGCCTTGGACGCGTGTCACTCGTTCTTTCTATCTGTTGCTTTTGACTTCCGCCCTTGATCGGTTTCACGTCGACATCCAGCGGATGCCACGGATTGGAGCGTGCATGGAACCGCCCTGACGCCCGGCGCCGTCCTCCCGGACGGCGTGCTCGCGATCTCAGGCGACAAGATCGCGGCAGTTGGCCCACAAGGAAGTGGCGCGATCACCGCGGCGCCGGTCAAGGTTCCCGGCATCATCCATACCGGCTTCATCGATCAGCACAACCATCTTTACTGGTACGTCCTTCCGCGATGGCTGCGCCCGAGAAAGTTCGCCAACCGGTACGAGTGGCAGGACTATGCCGAGTATGACCGCAACCTAGTCTCACCACACAATGCGATTCTCGACGCCGCGGCCTGCAAGGTAGAGATCCTGGCCGAGATCAAAGCGATCGCCGGCGGTACGACCTCCTCGCTCGGCAGCCTCCATCCAACTGACGAACATAACGACAACAAGAAGTGCACAGCGGGCCTCATTTGAAATCTTGATCTCTGGTCGGGCCTGCCGTTCATGATGCCGGACCCGCCAAAGATCCCTACCAGAAGGACGCCAATAATCCCCAACCTCGGCTCCTCGATCTCGTCGACAACGAAGTGTTCCCGCATGAGGGCGCTCGCGATCGAATGGAATTCATTCTGTGCGAACTCAAGGCCGGCCTCCTGCGCGGTCTCACCGTTCACCTGTCGGAAGGTGCACCAACCGATGCGAGCGCGCATCACGAATCCTTCATGTTGAAGAGCGCCGGATTGCTCACGCCTGGAATAGGGATCATTCACGGTACGGCACTTCGAAGGGTCGACTTCGACGCCATCGCGAAGGGTGACGCCGGTCTCATCTGGTCGCCGCGGGGCAACGATGAACTTTACGACACGACCACCGACATTGCCGCAGCGGACGGATTGCAGGTACCGCCCGCGATTTGCGCCTGACTGGAGCCCATCGGGAAGCGCCGGCATGCTGCAGGAGTTGGGTTACGCGAGCCGGCGCTATCCATTCTTCAAGACCGATAAGCTGATCGCCATGGCGAAAACGAAGCCCGCAAAGATGGTCAGAATTGACGCTCATGTCGGCTCACTCGATGCCGGCCGTCAGGCCGACGTTATTGTCGTGCGCGGTGACGTGAGCTCACCGACTTTGTCGGTCGTTAGCGTAATGCCGGCGGATGTGGCCTTGGTCGTCGTTGGTGGCTCGCCGATCTATGGCGACGACACGCTTATGAAACTCGCACCGCTCACGGTGTACGGGACGAAGAAGCTCGTGAACCTCGCTGGAACATATGCGGCTGGAAAATCCCTCGCATCCATCGAGCAGGCCGTCAGCGACGCCCTGGCGAAACAGAGCTTCGCTGCCAGCGATCGAGTGCGACTAAGTCGATTGATGGATGCGGACTCGGCCTCGGCCACAGGACGGGCACCGCCGATGCATTGTTCGGCTCTCACACCAATCGGTCGATCACACCGAATTGATACGACGGCGGCGCCCGTGCGGTCTTTTGAATGATTATCAATCACACGACTAATGACTTTGATTCAAGCTGAGCGCGGGGTCGCAAGACGCGCCGCGATGAGTGCGCACCCGGAGCAGATCTGGTGGCCCCTCAGTAGCCACTCGAAATCGCGGCGATTCCAACAACGGCAACCGCCGCACCAATCCACGCCAAAGCTGCGGGCCGACTACGGTTGACCAACCAGAGCAGCGGCAGAATCAAAACCGGCGTCGTGGCAGACAGCGCCGAGACGACGCCAACCGGCCGCGCTGATAGGGCGAAAAGCACAAGAGTCATCCCCGCTCCCATACCTAAAAGTCCACTTGCGGCCGAACGTATCGCAATCGGTCCTGTCATCGGCCCCTGGCTTCGAAAACCTGGGAGCTGCGCGACAATCAGCAAGCCAACGAGTCCGACGGAAGCTCGTATGGCTGCTGCCGTTGCCGGATCCACGCCGGCGGCCATAACGGGACGGGCGATCAAGACGGCACCCGCTGCTGACAACCCGCCGAGCAAACCGAACAGGACCCCAACGGCCAACGTTCCCTTGGTCTCCTCCGACGTCATTGTGCTTTTCACGTCGCGATAGCTGATAGCGAGCGACACACCAATTACGACGAGTCCAATGCCCAACAATGTTGCGAGAGACAGCGACTCGCGCAGCACTGCATAGCCTAGCAATGCAGCAAACGGAGACCAACTCGTGTAGAGCAGCGCTGTTCGACGCGGACCGAGCCGGCTCATCGCTGCATAAATGAGAGAGTCGCCAAGGACAATGCCGACTGCGCTTGAGAGAATGAGCGCTAGCAACTGACCATGTGTCGGCAGCGACCAGGCGCCGCGCCACGCGACAAGTCCGATCAGCGCAATCAACGCGGCGCCAAGACGCCAGCAATTGAATCGAACCGGACCGAGATGACGAATGGCGGGAGGCGAGATGATATTGCTCAAGGCGACGCGTAGCGCAGCTGTTAATGCGGTGATGTCGTAGAGCATGTCCAACGAAGACTTCTGGTAAAACGAGCCGCGCGCTTGTTCGCGGCAGCTCGTTCGCGGATCAGCTTGGATCCTGATCGAAAGATAGCATCAGATCAGAGCGAGCGTCGCCCCCTGAATCTGGAGCACTTCGAGCATATGTCCGCGCGCGATGCCACCCTGAGGGGCGCCCTCGGCGAGACCGACATGCCCCATGTTGAAGGCTTGCAGGATCTGCTGATCTCCGACGGTGGAATCGTAGCTGAACGTCAGCTCCATCGCGAGGCCGGACTGTTTGCCTGAGCCGGCGCCGGTGTAGATCGCGGAGAAGCCATACGTCGCGTCCCGTTCGGTCGGACAGAAGCTCGGCAGCGCGTTGACGTACAATCGCGCCAGCAATTGCCCGTGGCGGGCTCTCTTGCGGTCGACCGTTGGCAAGGCACCGAAAGTGTGCAGTTCCGTGTACTCGACGTCGCGGTATCGGATCGGGGCCCGACGGTGATCAGATAGGAAATGTTCGGAGTGGATATGTCAGGACAGGTTCAAGGCAAGGTCGCGCTGGTGACCGGCGGTGCGTCGGGCATCGGCGAGGCAATCGTCGAATTGTTTGCGCAGGAAGGGGCGACCGTTATCGCAACCGATATCGATGAGTTGAGGGGACCGGAACTCGCCGCGCGTCTCAAGAAGGCGGTTCGCGATGTGAGCTTCCTGCCGCAGGACATCACCAGCAGCGCTGGATCGAGGTCGTGGCAGAGGTCGCTAAGCGCCATGGCCGGCTCGATGTGATGGTGTCCAATGCTGGAATCAGCATCAACGCGCCTTCGATCGTCGAGATGTCGCCTGCGGATTGGCGCCGGCAGACCGCGATCAATCTCGACGGCGTGTTCCTGTCGGTGAAGTATTCGTTGCCCCTGATGCGCAAACACGGCGGCGGCTCGATCATCATGATGTCGTCGCTCGCCGGCCTCGGCGTCAATTCCGTGCATCCCGGCATTATCGATACGCCGATGTGGGGCAAGATTCCGACGGGTACCGCAGGCGCTAGACAGAATGCGCCGATCGATCCCGACGAGGGCGCAAGGTTTGCGACGCCGCTCGGCCGTGCCGGGCAGGCGATTCAGATCGCGCAAGGCGCGTTGTATCTGGCCTCGGATGCATCTCGCTATGTGACCGGCACCGAGATCGTCATCGACGGCAGCATGAACGCGGGCGGAGTGGTGCGGCAGGCGTAAGTTCCGTCATTGCGAGCGAAGCGAAGCAATCCTTCGCACCGGGCGTGCGGTAGGATGGATCGATGGGCGCCTTTGCTGCGATCACCGCCAGCACGGTGGCGATCGCGATTACGCGAAACCGTTCGATTTTCCGCTATATCGCCCCCTTTCGCCCGTCCTCGGTTCGGGGATTTTCAGGGGCGTAGAAGCTGACTCGGCCCAAGGGTTCATGCTGTTCCTTGCGCCGAGGATTGGATGAGATAGGTTTGGTTGGTGTGGGGAAAGGTGGTCGCGCTCCCCCGCTATCACCTCACACTCCTCTTACCTGATTTGGATGGCGTCCTGGCCGAGTAGCGGACTATAGCGCCGATGGTTTCCATCGCAGCATACGGTCTCGTCATGGCTGTCACATTCCTCGGCGTCTAACCCGCAGTCAATTTCGGCTGCGCCGCGGATAAACGATGATGGAGAGATACGTCATCGGTGCCTTTATGAGCTCTTCCGGACCGTGGCGGGCTGCCGCGTCAAAGAAAAGCGCGTCGCCGGATTCCAGCAGATAGCTACGATCGGCGTGTCGGTAGCGTACTTTGCCCGTGAGCATGTAGATAAACTCTACCCCAGCATGCCGGAAATCAGTATAGGGAACGGCGTCACCCTTCAATGTGATCAGGTACGGTTCAACGACGATATCGCCGCCGACGCTATGCCCGAGCAGGTCATAGAGGTGCCCGGCCTTGGTGCCGCGCCGCTCGATACGGACGCCTGTACCCGCCTTCACGAAGGAGCAATCACGTTGCTCGGTGCTTTCGCGGAATAGACGGCCGATCGGCACATTCAAGGCCTTCGCCAGCGCAGATAGGGTCGCCAGAGAGGGCGAGATCGACCCGTTCTCGATCTTGGACATCATGCCGGCTGAAATGCCGGCCGCCGCGCCGAGCTCCAGCACCGTGAGGTCCAGCTCCTTCCTCAGTCTTCGGACTTCAGCTCCGATTTCGGATTCAAGAGTGGGGGTTACTTCCTTGGGAGCTAACGAACCGGTCAGAAGCTCCGGTTCTTGCCGCGGTGCGTCCGCTCTCGAACGCTTGATGGCGCGTTTAACCACGGTGAAACCTCGCTGAATCTGCTCAGTCCGCCCCCAAAGCGCGGCTACCGCAGATCGTCCGACCGGATGATAAAATCGTCGCCCCTCTATACTGTGGCCCGGCGCCTACGGCTAGAGCGGTTTCCAGTTGAGGTGAATCGGAACAGTCAAAGGGGATTCCCACGGGCACGCAAATCAGATTCGGTGTTGCCCGCGACAACATGCGGGGCATGCGATGGCGAAGGGATACTCCAAGGACCTCAGGGTGCGTGCGGTTGAGCTTGTTGAGTCCGGCGAAAGCGCACGTGAGGCTGCGCGCATTCTCAATCTCGGCGCTTCGACTACGATCCGATGGATGGATCGTTGGAGGAAGACCGGAAACGTTGAGGCCAAGCCCGGCACCGGGCACAGCCGCTCGCCGTTGGAGCAGCACAAGCAGTGGCTGATCGAGCTGATCGCCGCGGAGCCGGACCTGACGCTCGAGGAGATCCGCGCGCGTCTGCGCTCTCAGAGAAAGCAAAAGGCCGGCATCGGTTCGATCTGGCGTTTCTTCGACCGTCACAGCATCACCTTCAAAAAAAACACTGCACGCCGCCGAGCAGGATCGACCTGACGTCGCTGCCGAGCGTGCCGCGCTGAAAGCCGAGCAGCCCAAGCTGCGTGCACCGCGCCTCATCTTTATCGACGAGACTGCGGTCACGACGAAGATGGTCCGGCACTATGGGCGCTCTCCTCGCGGTGAGCGCCTCGTCTCTGGCGTGCCCCATGGTCACTGGAAGACGCTGACGCTTGTCGCCGCGCTGCGCATCGATGGCCTCACGGCGCCCTATGTCATCGACGGTGCAATGGATGGGCCCTCGTTCCTGGCTTATGTCAAGCAAGTCCTGGCGCCGACCTTGCGCAAGGGCGACATCGTCTTCATGGACAACTTGCGCACTCACAAGATCGCCGGTGTCCGCGAGGCGATCGAGGCTGTCGGCGCCCGCGTGCGTTATCTGCCGGCCTACTCGCCCGACCTCAATCCAATCGAACAGGCCTTCTCCCGGTTGAAAGCTGCGCTGCGCAAAGGCGCCACCCGCACGGTCCAAGCCCTGCTCAAACTCATCGGCAAACTCGTCAAGTCGTTTGCGCCGCAGATGTGTGCCAACTACTTTAGGCATGCTGGATACACCAGATGATCCACATCATGTGGAAAATGCTCTAGCCAAGCGCAGCCCCTGCTGCGATTTCCCACATTGCTCGGCGGCCCGGCCGATTCAGGGCGCACGGGGAGTTCTCGGCAGGAAGCCTTTCGCCCTGCCACAAGATTGTTCTGTTGCTTGAATTCTAGCCACAGCCCGCGGTCCTGAGGCGGCCGGTCACTCGGGACGGGGCGAGGTAGAGCCCGTGCCCCGTTAAAATTTCTCATCAAGAAAGAAAATTTCTGGCGCAGAACAATTGGCACGATATTTGTATTCAAATTTGTTGCCTGTCGGGAAACATCCCGCGGCATGCAATGGAAGCGCAAATGAAGTTCATCATCGCTGTCCTTCGGCCCACCAGATCGAAACTTTGCGGCCATCCTACTGGGCGTGTCGCGCGGCGCGATAAACCAGGTAAGTGGCTCCAGCGCATCGACATCGATTCAAGGCTTCGACCTGCCTCGACGAGGCCCCGACTTATCAAATCCACGACGCGGCAACCCAAAATCCTAGGCTCTTAGGGGAGACACTGTTCAAATGCTGAAGAAGATGCGTGACGTAGTTTTGACCACCGGTGTGTTCTTGATGGCTGGCTTCGGCGAAGGTCTGGCGCAGACCGCAACGCCGGCGGCAACCACGCCGGCCCCAGCCTTGAATTCCGGCGACGCGGCCTGGATGCTGACCTCGTCGCTGTTGGTCCTGATGATGCTGGTACCGGGTCTTGCACTGTTCTATGGCGGCCTGGTGCGCAAGAAGAATGTGCTTGCAGTTCTGATGCAGTGCTTCTTTGCGGCCGGTATCTTATCGGTAATCTGGATCGTCATCGGCTATACGCTGGCCTTCACCGAAGGCAATCCGTTCTTTGGTGGCATGAGCAAGTTCATGCTGCAGGGCATTGCGCCAGACACGCTGGCGCCGGCGGCACAAACCATTCCAGAATTTGTGTTCGTGATGTTCCAGCTCACCTTTGCCATTATCACGCCCGTCATTATCCTCGGTGGTCCGGCGGATCGGATGAAGTTTTCGGCGGCGATGCTGTTCCTGTCGCTCTGGCTTTTGCTGGTCTACGCTCCGATCGCGCATATGGTCTGGGGGCCGGGTGGCTTCCTCGCCGACGCTGGCGTGCTCGATTTTGCGGGCGGCACCGTCGTTCACATCAATTCGGGCATCGCCGGACTGATCGCCGCTCTGATGATCGGCAAGCGCCAGGAGTTCGGCACAGACGCCCTGGTGCCTCACAATGTGCTCCTGACTATGATCGGCGGCGCTCTGCTGTGGGTCGGTTGGTTCGGCTTTAACGCCGGCTCCGCGCTTTCTGCTGGTGGCTCAGCGGGGATCGCAATGATCAACACCCATGGCGCGACTGCTGCGGCGATCGTCTCCTGGTGCTTGGTCGAAGCGATAATGCGCGGCAAGTCGAGTCTGCTTGGCGCCGTGTCGGGAGCGATCGCCGGCCTCGTTGCCATAACGCCGGCCTGCGGGTTCGTCAGCGTCAGCGGTGCCTTGATCATCGGCCTTGCGGCCGGCGTTACATGCTACTGGGGTGTGTCGGGGCTGAAAAATATGTTCGGCTATGACGATGCACTCGACGTCTGGGGCGTACACGGCGTCGGCGGAATCCTGGGTGCCATCCTGACCGGCGTATTCGCGATCGCCGCGATCGGCGGCACCGGCAAGGCTGGTCTCGTCGACGGTAATCCCGGGCAGATCCTGCTCCAGCTCGAAGGCGTGGGCATGACCCTGGTCTGGTCTGGCGTGATTAGCTTTGTGCTCCTCAAGCTGATCGACATCACCATCGGTCTGCGCGTCAGCAAGGAAAACGAAGAGATCGGCTTGGATCTCGCGCTGCACGGCGAGGCCATCCATAGCTGAGGGTTTTCTGCAACGCCGTCGCGTCGGCGCGATCTCATCTCGCCGACGCGACGTTATCTCGTTCTCTCAGGGCTTGTGGGCGCAGCCTTCCGAAAATTGACGGGTTGTCTAACCGTTGCTTGACAGGAATATAAATTGCCGTACAGGTTACGTCGGCTAAGGGTTGCGCGTTGGCGCAACCACGATGGTGGAGGATTTCATGTGCGGAATCGTGGGGCTGTTTCTGAAGCGGCCGAGGCTTGAGCCGGAGCTCGGGGCGATGTTGTCGGACATGCTTGCCGTGATGAGTGATCGCGGCCCTGACAGCGCTGGCTTCGCTGTTTATGGCGATGGCGAGCGGGGGCGCGTGAAACTGACGGTGAGCGGCGCGAGCGAGGCGGCGCTGCGCGAGGCGATCCCCGAGCTCGGACAGGCAGTTGGGGACAATCTGGTCACTACCTATCGCGATAGCCACGCGGTGGTTTCGCTTCCCGCGACCAAGGAGCAACAAGCGCGCGGCTGGATCGCTGCGCGCGGGGACATCGGCTTTGTAGGGGCCGGGACGCGAATGGAGCTCTACAAGGAGGTCGGCCTTCCGGAACGAGTCGCGCAGCGGTTCGGACTGGCACGAATGGCGGGCAGCCACGGTATTGGCCACACCCGTATGGCGACGGAATCGGCAGTGACCACGCGCGGCGCGCACCCGTTCTCGACCGGTCCCGATCAATGCCTCGTCCACAACGGATCGCTCTCGAATCACAACGGCGTGCGTCGCGTCCTGCGACGCGCGCGCATGACGTTCGAAACCGAAAACGACACCGAGGTCGCCGCGGGCTATCTCAGCTGGAAGATCCGGGAAGGCGCTTCGCTCAAGGATGCTTTGACGCAGAGTCTCACCGATCTCGACGGCTTCTACACCTTTGTCGTGGGGACGGAGACCGGATTCGCGGTGCTGCGCGATCCGATCGCCTGCAAGCCAGCGGTGATGGCCGAGACCGACGACTATGTGGCCTTTGGCTCCGAATATCGTGCGCTGGCGATGTTGCCGGGGGTCGATAAGGCCCATCTCTTCGAGCCGAAACCCGCAACCATCTACGCGTGGGAGCGACGCTGATGTCGAGCTTTGATCTTGCCAAAGCGCCGCTGCGCGAATTGAACGCGATGCTGCATGCTCTGCCGCCTACCGCCCATGACACTCATTGGGTCGTAACCAATCCTGGCGGCAAACATGCGATCGCCTGCGGCGTCGATGCGCCGGTCACGATCGAAGTCGAAGGTCATGTTGGTTATTACTGCGGCGGCATGAACAAGCAAGCGACGATCGTTGTCTCGGGCAATGCTGGCGTTGGCGTTGCCGAGAACATGATGTCGGGCGAGGTTCGCGTCAGGGGAGACGCCAGCCAGGCCGCCGGCGCGACCGGCTGCGGTGGCTTGCTCGTGATCGACGGCAACGCATCTGCGCGCTGCGGTATCTCGATGAAGGGCATAGACATCGTCGTCAAAGGGTCGATTGGGCCGATGAGCGCGTTCATGGCGCAGGCCGGCAATCTCGTCGTGCTCGGCGACGCCGGTGATGCGCTTGGCGATTCCATCTACGAAGCCCGGCTGTTCGTGCGCGGCAATGTCGCAGGCCTTGGAGCTGACTGCATCGAGAAGCAAATGTCGACGGCGGACAAGTCGATCCTCCGCTCGGTGTTGAAACGCGCGGCTCTGACGGACACGGTCAGTCCCGATGACTTCAAGATGTTCGGTTCTGCGCGCCGCCTCTATCACTTCCATATCGACAACGTCGACGCCTATTGAGCAGGATTCCTGATGACCGTTCCGCCGCCTCATCGCACCCCGCCGCGTTTCTCTGCCACCTTCAGCCCGCAAGCGATCGCCGAAATTCAACGCGCAGCTGTAACTGGTATCTACGACATCCGCGGTGGTGGCGCAAAACGTGCGTTGCCGCATTTTGATGACCTCCTATTTCTGGGCGCCTCGATCTCGAGATATCCGCTTGAAGGCTACCGCGAAAAATGCGGCACTGATGTCACGTTGGGTGCGCGCTTTGCCAAGAAGCCGATCAAGCTGAAGATTCCCGTCACCATTGCTGGCATGAGTTTTGGTGCCCTGTCGGCGCCAGCCAAGGAAGCTTTGGGGCGCGGCGCTTCTGCAGTGGGGACGTCGACGACCACCGGGGATGGTGGGATGACGCTCGAAGAGCGCGGGCATTCCTCCATCCTGGTCTATCAATATCTGCCGTCGCGCTATGGCATGAATCCCGACGATCTGAGAAAGGCGGACGCAATCGAGATCGTGATCGGGCAGGGCGCAAAACCGGGCGGTGGCGGCATGCTGCTGGGGCAGAAGATTTCGGCGCGGGTCGCAAAGATGCGCACGCTGCCGGAGGGCATCGACCAACGCTCAGCCTGCCGGCATCCGGACTGGACCGGACCTGACGATCTGGAGATCAAGATCGAGGAATTGCGCGAGCTGACCGATTGGGAAAAGCCGATCTATGTCAAGGTCGGCGCCAGCCGTCCCTATTACGACACGGCACTAGCGGCAAAATCCGGCGCCGACGTGATCGTGCTCGATGGCATGCAGGGCGGCACCGCTGCAACCCAGGAAGTCTTCATCGAAAATGTGGGCCTGCCCATCCTGGCTGCGATCCGGCCCGCGGTGCAGGCGCTGCAAGATCTGGGCTTGCACCGCAAGCTGCAGTTGATTGTCTCTGGCGGTATCCGCACCGGCGCCGACGTCGCGAAGGCACTGGCGCTCGGCGCGGATGCGGTGGCGATCGGCACCGCAGCGCTGATTGCGCTCGGCGACAACGATCCGCAGCTCCAAGCGGAGTATGAAAAGCTCGGTACGGTTGCCGGTGCGTATGACGATTGGCAGGAGGGATTGGACCCCGCCGGGATCACCACGCAGGATCCCGCGCTTGCAGCGCGACTGGATCCCGTGAAGGCGGGGCGTCGATTGGCAAATTACCTTTCGGTGCTCACGATCGAGGCCCAGACGATCGCGCGCGCCTGCGGAAAGAGTCACCTGCACAATCTCGAACCAGAAGATCTCGTCGCACTGACGATCGAGGCCGCAGCCATGGCGGGCGTGCCGCTCGCCGGAACGAACTGGATTCCGCGAATCACGAAGTAGCGGGCTCGCAGTTCGTGAGCCCTAATGAGCTGCAAGTATCCAATGCCGGGGTATTGAAGCATCAAAGAGGGAACCATGACCAACAGTCTTCATGCCACCGCGCAGGAGAAAGGCATCAAATATTTCCTGATATCCTATACCGACCTGTTCGGCGTGCAGCGCGCCAAGCTGGTGCCCGCCGCCGCGATCGACGGCATGGCGAAGAGCGGCGCGGGTTTTGCCGGCTTTGCAACATGGCTCGACATGACGCCGGCCGACCCTGACATGTTCGCAATGCCAGATCCGGGAAGCCTAATCCAATTGCCATGGAAACCTGAAGTCGGCTGGCTTGCCGCCGATCCCTGGATGAGCGGCAAGCCCGTTGCGCAAGCGCCGCGCAATCTCTTGAAGCGGCTGATCGCCGATGCCGCCGCCAAAGGCTATGAGCTGAAATCCGGGGTCGAATGTGAGTTCTTTCTGATCTCGCCCGACGGTACCGGGATTTTCGATGGCGCCGACCGCCAGTCAAAGCCCTGCTACGATCAGCAGGCACTGATGCGACGATACGACGTGATCGCCGAGATTTGCGATGCCATGTTGTCGCTCGGCTGGAAACCCTATCAGAACGATCACGAGGACGCGAACGGCCAGTTCGAGATGAACTGGGATTTCGACGCGGCCTTGAAGACGGCGGATCGTCACGCGTTCTTCAAGTACATGGTGCGCGCGATCGCCGAGAAGCACGGGCTGCGCGCCACCTTCATGCCGAAGCCGTTCGTCGACCTGACCGGCAATGGCTGCCATGCCCATGTCTCGGTGTGGCGAGATGGCCGCAATCTGTTCGAGGACGAAACCGGCGAACTCGGGGTCTCAAAGCTCGGCTATCACTTCCTCGGCGGCATCATGCACTCGGCCGATGCGCTTGCTGCTCTATTCAATCCGACCGTCAATTCCTACAAGCGCATCAATGCGCCGCGTACGACGTCTGGAGCGACCTGGGCGCCGAACTCGGTGACCTATGCGGGGAATAATCGTACCCATCTGATCCGTATTCCCGAAGGGGGGCGCTTCGAGGTGCGACTGGCTGACGGAGCAGCCAATCCCTATCTGCTGCAGGCGGGTTTGCTTGCTGCCGGGCAGGATGGCATCGACAATGAGCGCGATCCCGGCAAACGCCTCGATATCAACATGTACACCGAAGGTCATACAGTCGAGGGGGGCAAAAAGCTGCCGCTGAATCTGCTTGACGCGATCCGAGCGCTGAAATCGTCACCGGTGCTGTCGGAAAGGCTGGACGAGTTCATACCGAGCTACATCAAGCTCAAGACCGACGAGTGGAATTCGTATTCCCGCCATCTGACGGCATGGGAGCGCGAAACCACGCTCGATTGCTGACAGGCATCAAAGCAGCGAAAAGGGAGGCACAGTGCACCTGTGCTCCCCCCCGTTCGTCATTAGAGCATGATCGTCTGAGTCTGAATCGATAGGGAGTCCCAATCGATCGGATTCTGAATCAAGATGCTGGTTGGGCTGGAGGCCCGCATCGGATGGGGCGAGCCTATTCTCGTGATCTGCGTGAGTTGTTGTAGCGGCAGCCGCAGGCGAACGCTGTCGAGCTGTGGCGGCAGCTTTCAAGGTCAGCGTTGCCAGCGTAGTGAAGTGGTCCCAGCGGTACCGCTCGACCGGAAGCGCCCCGGCGCGACCGATGGGAGGCAATCGTCCCTACGCGCTGTCGGCCGAACGCGACGGGCTGCTCAAGCGGCTTGGCGAGCAGCCGGACATCACGTTGCGCGCGCTGCTGGCAGAGCTCGCAGAGCGCGGGATCAAGATCAGCTATTACGCGGTGTGGCACTTCGTCGAGCACGAAGGCATCAGCTTCAAAAATGCCTGCACGGCAGCGAGCAGGATCATCCCGACGTCGCGCGGCGGCGGGCCAATGGAAAAAGTATCAAGGGCTTGATCCCTCCGTATGGTCTTCATCGACCAGACCTGGGCCAGGACAACGAGACCTCCCACGGCCGTGCGCGCAGCGGGGAGCGGCTGGTTGCCAAGGCTCCCCATGGCCGATGGCGGACACGGACCTTCCTTGCGGCGCTTCGACATGACGGCGTCAGCGCCCCCAGTGTGATCGACGGGCCGATCAACGGCGACAGCTTTCTGGCCTATGTCGAGCAGGTGTTGGTTCCCTCGCTCAGGCCCGGCGACATCGTCATCATCGACAGCCTCGGCAGTCACAAGGGAACGAACGTCCGACGCGCCATCCGCGCCGCCGGTGCAAAGCTGTTCTTCCTGCTGCCCGACAGCCCCCACCTGAACCCGATCGAGCAGGTCTTCGCCAAGCTCAAGACCGTACTCATAAAGGCGGCTGAGCGAAACGTGGAGGCAACCTGGAGGCGCATCGGCACTTTGCTAAACTGCTTCTCACAGCAGGAATGCGCCAACTACCTCGCCAATGCCGGATACGCGTCAACGTGAAACGATCACGCTCTAGAGCGGTTTCCAGTTGAGGTGAATCGGAACAGTCAAAGGGGATTCCCACGGGCACGCAAATCAGATTCGGTGTTGCCCGCGACAACATGCGGGGCATGCGATGGCGAAGGGATACTCCAAGGACCTCAGGGTGCGTGCGGTTGAGCTTGTTGAGTCCGGCGAAAGCGCACGTGAGGCTGCGCGCATTCTCAATCTCGGCGCTTCGACTACGATCCGATGGATGGATCGTTGGAGGAAGACCGGAAACGTTGAGGCCAAGCCCGGCACCGGGCACAGCCGCTCGCCGTTGGAGCAGCACAAGCAGTGGCTGATCGAGCTGATCGCCGCGGAGCCGGACCTGACGCTCGAGGAGATCCGCGCGCGTCTGCGCTCTCAGAGAAAGCAAAAGGCCGGCATCGGTTCGATCTGGCGTTTCTTCGACCGTCACAGCATCACCTTCAAAAAAAACACTGCACGCCGCCGAGCAGGATCGACCTGACGTCGCTGCCGAGCGTGCCGCGCTGAAAGCCGAGCAGCCCAAGCTGCGTGCACCGCGCCTCATCTTTATCGACGAGACTGCGGTCACGACGAAGATGGTCCGGCACTATGGGCGCTCTCCTCGCGGTGAGCGCCTCGTCTCTGGCGTGCCCCATGGTCACTGGAAGACGCTGACGCTTGTCGCCGCGCTGCGCATCGATGGCCTCACGGCGCCCTATGTCATCGACGGTGCAATGGATGGGCCCTCGTTCCTGGCTTATGTCGAGCAAGTCCTGGCGCCGACCTTGCGCAAGGGCGACATCGTCTTCATGGACAACTTGCGCACTCACAAGATCGCCGGTGTCCGCGAGGCGATCGAGGCTGTCGGCGCCCGCGTGCGTTATCTGCCGGCCTACTCGCCCGACCTCAATCCGATCGAACAGGCCTTCTCCCGGTTGAAAGCTGCGCTGCGCAAAGGCGCCACCCGCACGGTCCAAGCCCTGCTCAAACTCATCGGCAAACTCGTCAAGTCGTTTGCGCCGCAGATGTGTGCCAACTACTTTAGGCATGCTGGATACACCAGATGATCCACATCATGTGGAAAATGCTCTAGTATCAAAAGATAGACCGGTTGTTCCGGATATCGGGCGAGTTTCACAAACCAACGGTTTGCGGCACGTTCGACGAGGTCAACCCTCGGCCCACCGCTTCGTCGCAGCTTGCAGCGTGTTTCTCAGCAGGCACGCGATCGTCATCGGACCGACACCCCCAGGAACCGGAGTGATCGCGCCGGCCACTTCCCGGGCCTCTCCGAAGGCAACGTCCCCGACCAGTCGGCCCTTGGCCCCGGCCTCCGCCGGCAAGCGGTTGATTCCGACGTCAATAATAATTGCACCGGGCTTGATCCAGCTGCCGCGCACCATCTCCGGTCGGCCGACCGCTGCAACCAGGATATCGGCCTGGCGGCAAAGTCCCGGCAAGTCATGACTGCGCGAGTGCGTCATCGTTACGGTGCAATCCGCCTGCAGCAGGAGGTGAGTGATCGGTTTTCCGACGATGTTCGAGCGCCCGACCACCACTGCGTGCTGGCCCGCCAGTTTCGTCTGCACCGAGCGGAGCAACAGCATGCAGCCAAGCGGTGTGCAGGGGACCAGGCTGGTCAGTCCGCGAATCAGACGTCCGGCATTCTCGGGATGGAAACCATCGACATCCTTCGCCGGATCGACCGACCGGATGACGGTGTCGGTATCGATGTGCGACGGCAATGGCAGCTGGACCAGGATGCCATCGACCTCGTCGTCGGCGTTCAACCTCCGGATCAGGGAGAGAAGCGCCTCCTGCGAGGTCTTGGCTGGCAGGCGGTGCTCGAACGGGAGCATCCCAGTAGCGATTGTCTGACGTGCCTTGGAGGCAACATAGACTTCGCTTGCGGGATCGTTGCCGACGAGCACGACCGCGAGTCCCGGTACCCGGCCGTGCCGCTGTTGCAGGTCCGCGACCCCGGCCGCGGTCTTGAGACGTTCCTGCTCGGCGATCGCCTTGCCGTCGATATTGACCGCAGTCATGGCTCAGTCCTTGAACACGACGGTTTTGGAGCCGTTCAGGATAATGCGACCGTCGATATGCCAGAATACGGCACGCGACAGCACCCGCCGCTCGATGTCGCGACCTTTGCGGACGAGATCGTCGGGTTGGTCATGATGCGAAACGCGTTCGACGTCCTGCTCGATGATCGGGCCTTCATCGAGATCGGGCGTCACATAATGGGCGGTGGCGCCGATCAGTTTGACACCGCGTCCATGTGCCTGGTGATACGGTTTTGCACCCTTGAAGCCGGGAAGGAAGGAATGGTGGATGTTGATGCAGCGTCCGGCGAGCTTCGCCGAAAGTCCGTCGGACAGGATCTGCATGTACCGGGCAAGAACGACGAGATCGACGTTCCGGTCTTCGACAATCTTCCAGATGGCCGCTTCCTGTTGGGATTTGGTCTGCGACGTAACGGGCAGGTAGTCGAACGGAATGGTGCTGAGATCGTGGTGCGCGAACGTCTCGATCGGATGGTTGGAGACGATGCCGGCAATGTCGGCGGAAAGTTCGCCGATCCGCCATTTGTAGAGCAGGTCTGCCAGGCAATGATCAAACCCCGACACCAGGATGAGCAGCTTGGGGCGCGCGGCACGCGGACGGACGGTCCACTTCATTTGCAGCCCATCGGCGATGATTGCGAAGGCGTTGCTGAAACATTCAGCATTGTCGGTCCCGACGAAGTTAAAGCGAATGCGGGCGAAGAAGACGTTGGTCTCGACGTCATCGTACTGGTGGGCTTCCTGGATATTGGCGCCGGCCTCGAAGAGCGTTTTGGCGACGGCGGCGACGATGCCGGGCTTGTTAGGACAAGAGAAGGTCAGAATGTAGCTGTCGACGGACATGGGAGGCTCTTGGAAGAGGGAATCTGCAGGTTACGGAACGGTTCGGGTCTGCCACTCGCAACCAAACTCAGCGGCGCTGCTCGAGAACCAACCCGAGAAGCTCTTGGCGAGGCTGCGGAACAGGGCAATCTCAAAGCAGGCGCTGCCGTCGGCCTTGTCTTCACAGCGCCAGATGCTGGCGCCGATATGGGCGACGATCGTGGTCGCCGCGGCTCCAATTTCGAACGTGCGGGGGTGAAGGTCGACCTGAAACCCCTTGGCAAGCACGTCTCGTATCGCAGGTCCGCCGACGCGAAAAATCGCGTAGCCTCCGCTTTGATCGGACACGGATGCGAGCGACGCGACAATCTGTTTGAGCGACATTGCGAACAGAGGGCCTGCCCCGTCGCCCATAGCGAGCCAATAATGTGGGCCAATGCCCACGAAAGCGATCTCGCCTGCGCGCGCGATCGCTGGGCCATTGGGAAGCTCAAGAAGGAAATGCTGTCTGACGCGGTCGCGCAGCAGCGTGTGCTGTCCCTTGCGGGTCTGCATCGTCGCCAAGCCAAGTCCGCGCAACTCGCAGATGGTGACGCCAGCACCGGGTTGCGATCGGTCGATGTCCAATAAGGCAGGACGTGGAGATAGAACAGGATCAGCCATGCAGACGTGTCCCTTCGGGATCGAAAAAGATGGGAGAGACGATTTCGACTTCGGTGTCGCGATTACGGACCGGGTCGTAAGCCCGCACGATCTCGCCGATCCGCGCCAGGCCGTTCTGGATCAGGCCGAGACCGATCCAATGCTCGAGCATCGGCGAGTAGGCGACGGAGGTGACGTAACCTTCATCATTCGTCATGTTCGGCTTCGCACCAAGGCCCAGGAAATGAGCGCCGGCGTGCAGTCGCGCAGTCTTAGCAACCGGCTTGACTCCGATCAGCGCCGGGCGCCCGCGGGCGGCGAGCCCCGGCCGCATGGCGAGCATGCGGCCGATGAAGTCTTTCTTGCGCGACATCATCCGGCCGAGGCCAAGATCGGTCGCCGTCGTCGTGCCGTTCAGTTCGTTGCCGGCGACATGGCCTTTCTCGATGCGCATCACGCCCAGGGCTTCGGTTCCATAGGGCACGACACCGAGCTCGCTGCCGACCTCCATGATCGTCCGGATGGTTGCATCGCCGAATTGCGCCGGCACCGCCAGCTCGTAGGCAAGTTCACCCGAAAAGGACACACGGAACAGGCGGGCCGGAACGTTGCGCCAGCGGAATTCGATGCAGCCGAGATAGGGAAAGGCGGCGTCGGAGATTTCGGCGGCGTCGCCAAGCAACTGGGCCAGGAGCCGTCGGGAATACGGTCCCGCGATCGAGTATTGCGACCATTGCTCGGTGACGGATACGAGCTGAACATCGAGCTCAGGCCATAGTATCTGGCGTGCGTGCTCGAGGTGCTGCATGACCTTGGCCGCATTGGCGGTCGTCGTCGACACCACATAGTGGTCGGTCGCAAAGCGGGCAGCCGTGCCGTCGTCCATCACGACGCCGTCTTCACGTAGCATCAGCCCGTAGCGGACCTTGCCGATCGGAAGCGTCGAAAACATGTTGACGTAGACCCGGTCCAGGAATGCAGCCGCATCATTGCCCTGGACATCGATCTTGCCGAGGGTGGAGACGTCGCAGACGCCGACCCTGCTGCGAACCTCCCTGACCTCGCGTGACACTGTCGTCAGCCAGTGGGTTTCTCCCGGTTGAGCGAACCACTGCGCGCGCAGCCACTGCCCAGCCTCCACGAACGTGGCGCCGCGTTCTTCGGCCCAGCCATGGCCCGCGGTCAAGCGCGTCGGTTTGAACTCCGAACCGCGATGGTGACCGGCGAGCGCGCCGATCGCAACCGGCGTATAGGGCGGCCGAAATACGGTCGTGCCGACCTGTGACATCTGCCGCCCGGTTAGTTGCGCCATCAAGGCATGACCGTTGACGTTCGATGTCTTGCCCTGATCGGTGGCCATGCCGAGGGTGGTATATCGCTTCAGCAATTCGACCGACTGAAAGCCTTCGCGGGCGGCGAGTGCGATATCATCGCTTGTTACGTCGTGCTGGAAATCGACGAATGCCTTCGACCGGCTGTCGGCAACGTACCAGAAAGGCTTGGAGCCGATCGCCTCATCATCTGCCTGAGGCAGAGGATGATTTTGCGTGGCAAATCCAGCCGCTTCGGCCGCAGCCGTGCCAGCCGCATCGCCCTCTCGCACCGCGTCCGCAAGCGCAAAGGATCCTTGCGCGGCGCCAGCGACCGTCATGCCAGGGGGAGTCACATTTGGAACGAATGCCGCCAGCGCGTCCGACCAGCTCGGCCGGCCGCCCAGATGGGTGGTGAGGGCGAGGTTCGGGTTCCATCCGCCGGACATAGCCAGCAAGTCGACCGCAAGATCCCTCGTTTGACCATCCGCTGAGCGTACGGAGATGGCTTTGAGACCTTGCCTTCCGCGCGTCTTGACAACCCGTGCGCCAGCAAAGACAGGAATACCCAACCGCCCCGCCTTCTCGATAAGGCGGGAGTCAACGTCACTTCGCATATCGATAATGGCTTCCACGGGAATTCCGCTTCCGACCAGATCGAAAGCGGTCCTCCATGCGTCATCGCAGCCCGTGAAGATCGCGGCGCGGTGGCCGGCCGCGACGGCAAACCGGTTCAGATAGCTGCGAACCGCTGAAGCCATCATCACGCAGGGCCGGTCGTTGCCGCCAAACACGATCGGCCGCTCGATCGCCCCCGTGGCAAGGACCGCGCGTTTCGCGACGATCTTCCAAAGCCGCTGCCGCGGCTGATGTGGCGCGGGAACCGGAAGATGGTCGGAGACACGCTCGACCGCGCCGTAGGTACCGCTGTCGTAGACACCAAACACCGTCGTCCGGCGCAGGACGCGAACATTCGGCAGGGCGTCGAGGGAAAGGCTGGCATGGTGCGCCCATGCCGAACCGCTTTCGCCTCCGATTTCCCTGTTATCTCCATTGAGACGGCCGCCAAGGACGTGGTCTTCGTCGCACAGGATGGCCCGCGCGCCGGAGCGGCCCGCGCTCAAGGCCGCAGCAAGCCCCGCCGCACCACCGCCGATGACGAGAACGTCGCAGAAGGCGTACAGCTTCTCATAGACGTCCGGATCGGCTTCCATGCTGGCGCGCCCGAGACCGGCGGCCTGTCGGATCGCCGGCTCGTAGACCTTCTCCCAGAAAGAGGCGGGCCACATGAAGGTCTTGTAGTAGAAGCCGGCGGCGAAAAACGGGGAGAGCAACGAGTTGACGGCTCCGATATCGAATTTCAGCGAAGGCCAGCGGTTTTGGCTTTGTGCGTAAAGACCGTCGAACAGCTCGATCATGGTTGCGCGCGTGTTTGGCTCGCGCCGTGCCCCGCTCCGCAGCTCGACGAGCGCGTTCGGTTCCTCGCTGCCCGCAGTCAGAATCCCGCGCGGCCGGTGATATTTGAACGAGCGGCCGACGAGCTTGACGCCGTTGCTGAGCAGCGCGGAGGCGAGCGTATCGCCTGCGTAGCCCTGATAGTGCTCGCCATCGAAGGTGAAGCTCAGCGGCTTGCTGCGATCGATCAGGCCGCCTTTCGAAAGCCGTCTGGGCTTCGTGTGCGAGGCTGCTCCACTCATGGCACCTCTCCAGCGGCAAGACTCGCACCGAAAACTTCATGCGTCCGAGTATCACGAGTCACTCTCAGCCAGCTTCGGCATCCGCCGGAATGATACCAAAGGTCTTCATGTCGGCCCGCCGGATTGTCGCGCAGATAAACTGCTTCATAAACCTGCCGCGGTGCATCCGACATTGATGCCTCGGGTCGGCGCTTGGCGTCGCCGTAATAGGCGAACTCGCTGACATCGCGCGGGCCGCAGAAGGGACATTTGATACGCATGCCGGTTCTCAATGCAGGTTCGGTTGGGCGCCTTGGCCCTTTTCGTCGATGATATGGCCGGTCTCGAAGCGATCGAGACGGTAGGCCGCCGCGACGGGGTGCGGATCGTCGCGCGCTAGCAGATGCGCGAAGCACCATCCGGAAGCCGGAGTTGCCTTGAAGCCGCCGTAGCACCAGCCGGCGTTGAGATACAGGCCGTCGACCGGCGTCTTGTCCATGATCGGTGAGCCGTCCATCGACATGTCCATTAGCCCGCCCCATGAGCGCAGCATGCGCACCCGCCCGATTGCAGGCATCAGCGCCATGCCGCCTTCGCAGACGTCCTCGACAGTCGGCAGGTTGCCGCGCTGGGCGTAGGAGTTGTAGCCGTCGATGTCGCCACCGAACACAAGCCCGCCCTTGTCGGACTGACTGATGTAGAAATGGCCTGCGCCGAAGGTCACGACGCCCGGAATGAACGGCTTGATTGCCTCCGACACGAAGGCCTGCAGCACATGGCTTTCGATCGGGAGCCTCAGATCCGCCATCGCGGCGACGCGTGAGCTGCTGCCGGCCACGGCCAGCCCGACCTTCGTGGCGCCGATCTTGCCTCTGGTCGTCTCGACCCCGACGATACGGTCGCCCTCTCGCAGGAAGCCGGTAACCTCGCAGTTCTGGATGACATCGACTCCACGATCGCTGGCGCCGCGGGCGTAGCCCCACACGACTGCATCATGCCGGGCGGTGCCGCCCCGTCGCTGCAACAGACCGCCCTTGATCGGAAAGCGCGCACTGTCGAAATCGAACATCGGAAGCATCCGGCGCACGGCGGCCGCATCGAGCAGTTCCGCGTCGGCGCCGGCGAGGAGCATGGCGTTGCCGCGCCGTGCGAAAGCATCGCGCTGGGCATCAGAGTGATAGAGGTTGAGCACGCCTCGCTGGCTGACCATCGCATTGTAGTTGAGGTCCTGCTCGAGCCCTTCCCACAGCTTCATCGACCATTCGTAGAAGGGCTCATTGCCGGGCAGGAGATAGTTCGAGCGGATAATCGTGGTGTTCCGCCCGGCGTTGCCGGAGCCGATGTACCGCTTCTCGAGCACCGCGACGTTTTGGACGCCATGCTCTTTGGCGAGGTAATATGCGGTGGCAAGGCCGTGTCCACCGCCGCCGACGATGATGATGTCGTAATGCGGGCGGGGGGCCGCATCACGCCACGCCGGCCGCCAATCGCGATGTCCGCGGAGCGCCTGCCAGGCAAGATTTAGGAAGGAGTAGTGCATGACCTGAGCCGTTTCGACGCTAACTTGTAAGAGGCATCATGCGCTGTTATTGATTGCCCCAAATGGCGAAAAACGACCAAAAGATAGCTGTTTACGACACTACGCAGCCGCGCCGGATCGGCTTGTTGCTGATCCCCGGCTTTGCAATGATGTCTTATGCGTCGGCGGTCGAGCCGTTGCGCGCCGCCAACGTCCTGGCCGGCAAGGACCTCTACCGTTGGCGGCATATTTCGATTCACGGTAGCGATATCGTCGCCTCGAACGGCGTCCGCATTCAGGCCGACGCCAATATCGGCAGTGCAGGTAGGCTCGATGCGATCGTGGTTTGTGCGGGCGGCAATCCGCAAGCCTTTAATCACCCGCCGACGTTAGCTTTCCTGCGAAAGGCAGCCCGCCACGGGGTCACACTGGGCGGCGTGTCGGCGGGGCCTTATCTGCTCGCTCAGGCCGGCGTGCTCGAGGGATATCGTTGTACGGTGCATTGGGAACACATTCCGGCATTCACCGAGACGTTCCCATTCCTGCATCTCAGTCGCTCATTGTACGAGCTCGATCGCGACCGCTTCACTTGCGCCGGCGGCATTGCTGCACTCGACATGATGCACGCAATGATCCGCATCGATCACGGCGCGGCGTTGGCCTCGGCCGTCAGTGATTGGTTTCTCCAGACGGAAGTGCGCCGCGGCGAAGTCGCCCAGCGACTGTCGCCCACCGAGCGCTTCGGTGTCCGTCACCCCAAACTGGTTCAGATGTTGCTGCGGATGGAAAGGGAGATCGAAACTCCCTTGTCGTCGCGCGAACTGTCCGAGATCGCAGGCGTTTCACTGCGCCAGCTTGAGCGCCTGTTTGCGCGCCACTTGGGCACCACGATCCATCGGCACTACCGGCGGACTCGGCTCGAGCACGCCAGGGTCCTGTTGCGTCAGACGACGAAATCGATCGGCGAAATCGCGCTTGCAACTGGCTTCGCGGCACCGACGCAGTTCTCGAGAAGCTACAGGTTACATTTTGGAGTTGCGCCTGCCCAGGAGCGAAGAGGCGATCCGAATGCACGCACGCGAGCACCTGAACAATCGAAAGTCGGGGGTCAACGGTCCAGCAGTGCGCGTTCAAGCAGAAGCGTCTGATTTGCGCCGTAGGAATGCTGGGGGCACGGGCTCCGCGCGTCGTGCATCCTCCGACCGATTGGCGTTCAGGGTTTGCTGCGCGACAGGAAACTGCTGAGCCGATCGACGCCATCGAGCAACTTGGCATCGGAGCTCACTGCGTGGCACCAGCGCAGCCAGCCGTCGCCTTCCTTTCGATGACCTCGACGTGATTGCTGGCCAAGGAACCATCGGGATGGAAATCCTGCGGCAGCATCCAGATGCGATCGAAGCGATCTTACTGCCGATTGCGGGGGCGGGCTGGCGGCCGGCGTGACCGCTTTCGTGAAGTTTCTCAACCCGTCGATCAAGGTCGTCGGCGTGGAGCCGTCGGTGCCGCTTCGATGGCCACGGTGCTAGCCGAGGGTCGCCGATGCGCCTTGATCACGCTTTCAAGCTGCACGAGGCTCGGAGTTACCACCGGAATGAAGGCACTCTCGCGCAGGCGGCGCTGATAGCCTTCGCCCGGGATCGACAAATAGACTTTGCCTCCGGTGGCGCTGAGCTCGAGCTGAATCGACTGGTTGACAATTTCGGCGAGGCGGATCCGCAACTCAAACAGCGTAATGGGCTGATCGACGAAGAACGAGCTATCGATCCGCGATAGCAGTTGATCTTCGAGAACAATGAGCTCCCCCGTGAGCCGTTCGACAGCCGCCGCCAACTGACCACGCCCGTCGCCGATCAGGCTGCCCGCTTCGGACAGCGCGCGGGCCGCAAGTCCGATCGACATGCCGCATTGCAAGCCCAGAAAGGCGGGACGCACTCGGGCGAGCCAATCGCCGGCATTCGGGTGAATGATTCTGTCATTATCGATATCAAGACGGGCGATCCTGATTGCTGCGGTGTTCGACGCGCGCATGGCCATGAGGTCAAGGTCGGCCGAGCGCGTCAGACCGCTATCCTCCGATGATAGGCTGACGACAAAAGCCGGCCTGTTGTCGTCGTCCTGGACGGCAGCCGCGACGTCGAACCCTTCCTTGCGCAAATTGGTCACCCACGGCAGTTTCCCGTCGAGCCTGACCTTGCCATTTTTGACGCGTCGCTGTGATCTGGAGTGCCTCTATTCCGCTCAGGAATTTCAATCGATTCGATCTTCGAGATATTGGTGCCGCTGGCATGGGGGCGATCGCTGGTGATCGTGCCGCAGGCAGCTGTCAATGATGTGTACGAGCTGGCATCGGTCCTGGAGCAGAGCGGCGTGACGCGTCTGGTCAGCGTGCCTTCGCTAGCGGCGGCGATGATCGGGGTTGAGCAGGCGTCGCGTCGTCTAACCGACGCCATTCTCGGTCTTGCCTTTCGTGCGTGCCCGATATGGTGCGCAGGCGGCGAGGCCGGAAGCCCCAGTGCTTCGAGAAGGCAATCAGCCTGTCGTTGAACTGAACCGACCGGCTGCCAACGTCGTCGGCGCACCACAAGTGCGCGTGGGTTGTCCATCAGCACTTCCTCCGGGACACCGCTGAAGGTGGTGAATGTGCTCTCGAGCCCAGCGAACCAGTGCTCCTGCTTCTCGGCCCGGAACGCACCCACATGTACCCGCCGCGAATGCCCGAGCGTCGCCACGAACACGAATGCTTTGATCTTCACGCCGCCGATCTCGACCAGGCGCTCTCCGAAGTCGATCTGCAGCTGCCGGCCAGGGGGCGTCTCGAACCGCATCGTCGCCAGCGCCTCCGCCTTCAGCGCCCGACGATAGGGCTGCATCGCGCGTTGCAGCGTTCGCCGGCTGACTGTCACGCCTTTCTCGGCCAACAGGTCCTGGCGCACCACGTCCGCATTGCCGCGATGGCGAATGAACCTCTCGCGCGGCCAACCCTCAAGGCCGTCGAGCCGCTTCAGCCGCTCGGGCGACTTGAACGGCTTCACCCGTCCACCGCAATATAATCCTTCACCGTGTGATGGCTGCAGCCCAGCTGGCGCGCAATGCGCTTCAGCCCCCATCCGCACGCCCTCAGGCGCAACATCTCCGCCACGTCATCCGGCGTCTTCATCACCTGCCCCGTGGATCACTCCACGACGAGCCTCTAGTGATTCGTTCCTGCTTCATTCGCTCTCTCCTCGGCTAATCCAAGGAGGGGGCAATTCCTCATGGCGCCGAGGGGGCAGCTTTCCATGGCGCGCGACACCCAAGTCGAAGTTTTGAGCGCCGGCCGCGACTACGCCGGCGGCTACAAGGTGGACGTGACCCGCGGGACGCGCGTTGGCCGAGTATCGTCGGAATGATTCTCGCCCCAGCGGAGGAGCGCTATCTGTCCCTGTCGGACGGGTCTACGTAGTGGGCTCTCAATCATGAACGAATACCGAGCCGATCAGGCAGGGTTGATAGGTTCCTCTTGTCACGTCGGATTGACGCATTGGCTTTTAAGAATCGAACAGCTCACGGCGAAAAAAATGAACGAATCTACGAACAACCCAGCGTTGATTTGTGTGAGACAATATGCGCTGAATAGCTTGGGCGACGAAACGTTGGGCGGGTTCATGTCTGGAAATGCCGCTGGTTTGGTGGCCGATAATCGGTATGTCGCTTCGTCTAGCCTGAAATTCGACTATGCAGGTGTGTCACCCTCCGTTGAGGCGTTCTTGCGTGGTCAGGCCGATCGTATTCGCAGGCAATGTGCCAGCTCGATAATTCAGATCGGCAAAGCGCTTCTCGAAGCCAAGCGGCATCTCTCCCATGGAGTATTCTTGGGCTGGGTGGAAAGCGAGGTGGGCATTCCCTGTCGGACCGCTCAAGCGTACATGCGTGCCGCACAGTGGGCGGCCGGAAAAAGCGCAGCCGTTGCGCATTTGCCTGTATCCGCAATCTACATGCTTTCCGCGAACGGAGTGCCAGAGCAGTTCGTCGTTGATGTGCTGGAACGTCTTGAAGCCGGAGAACAAATCGGCGCTGTGGCTATACGCCAGGAATTAAGGACATTCGTGGCGCAAAGTAGACGTGAGCGAAGCGTTGCATCGGAGGATGCCAGTCGCAGTGTTAGAGCGCAGTATCCAATCGATGAGGAAAGGGCGGGGCTTGGCGAGCTCGCGGCATTCTTGGCTCGCAAATTGTCCGACGTGGATTTCGCACGGGTTTGTCAAATACTAACCAGCGACAGCGTTCTATCTGATCCAGATTTGGCTGAGGAACTCGGGCGACACTTTCGCGTCGCGACGAAACGGGCGGAGCTTGCATGACCGTAGGGGAACCATCCCTGCGGACTAGCCGCTGCAGAGCTAGTCTTCCGTGGGCACCCGACTCAGCGCAAGCGTAAGATTGTCCCGACATGCTAGAGCAATTTAGTCGAGGATGTTCATAGGGCGTCGGCTAACCAGCCTCGTCTTTAGCTCAGACGAGTCGCCGCTGGGCGCTACTTCGTATCGGCGGCGCGGGCGTATGCCGAACCGATCTGCATATCATCGAAGGAGTATGGAAATCGCGTATGGATCCAACCGGCGACAAATTGCGGCCCCTCATCATGGGACACGAAAATGCCGACGGGTGGACGCATTCCAACGTTGCTCAAGCTATCGCGCAGCAACGGTCGAATGAAGCGCAAAACGCTCATTAGCTGAAATTCGCGACATTCGCTGCGTGGCGATCGTACTCTGTAGAGAAAGGCTGGGGTGGACCGCGATTAGACGAGAATATCATTCGCTACAGCGTCTCACTGCTACGGAAGACCCACCGAGAGCACAGCCAATGTTTCCTCGCGGCGAAAGCGGCGGAGAAAGCGTCTTCCAACTCCGCGTCAACATCTGAGATTGCCACAAGTACGGTCTCGCGCGATCGTTTCTCGACAGCGTCGATCAAGGCCAACTCATGGAGCTCGGCGCATGAGAAATCAATCTGGGCGCGCCGAACGGCTATCGAGCGGCGCGGGATTTTTCGCATTCGACGCGGACGTACTGGGCGGTAGCCCGATATCAATCCACTTGATATGATGTTCAGCACTCTCTACCAGCGCGAATACCAACATCTAACGCCGAGCCTTTGGGTTCGTAAACTGAAGTTGTCGTGTCAAGTTCAGTCCCGAGCGGCGTCGGTTCGATTCGCCGGCCGGTTCGACTCTTTGGTCGGTCTACATGGATTCGAGTTCTGTGGCCGGTGGGCCGAACCCACCGCGCGGTGATCGCTGTAGGGTCGTGCCGAAAGAGCTAGCTGTTCCCGTGTAGCATTCGAGCTCGCGAAATCTGCTGCGCGGTTTCAGTTAGTCGAGAGGCCGGCAGGAGGCGGCTATTGTGAACAATCAACTGGTTTGCAGTGAGCGCGGGGTGTGCCAACCCCGGACGTACAACCAGTGAAGGCAGGTCGACAGAAGCGCGCTACGCGACGAGACAGTTCACTCATTGAACTTGATTGTTAGAAAATGCAAAGCCAAGGATGCACGCGAATGCCGTCGACCGGTCGACATTTGGCGAACAGAGGTTGCGCAACGCATGAAGGCTGCGCGATGACCCCGTTCCAGCGAAGAAGTGTCAATCCAAGTCCCAGGCTAGACCAATTACTAGTTGCAATCGCCGGTCGCCGAACTATCGATGTGAGACGCGCGCCTGGCGGCTCCATCGCGAATGTTTCAACTAAGTTCGCATCCGATGACTTCGATTGATGATAGCTTGAGTGAGATCAGATCTGTGCGGAACGACATCTGGCGTTGTCGTCGGTTGCTTCAAACCGAGCTACCTGACGTAGAGCGGAAAATCCTCGAGAGGCGCGTTTTTGAGCAGTGTTCTGCATTCGAACGCCTCTTGGCGACCATATTTCCTTTGACGTTCAAGTTCTGAAGCAGATTGGGAACCAACGCCGCTGGACAGTAACAGCGTAGATGCGCTGCTATCGATGAGGTGGCTCGCCCTACACTGGGAGTCCGAAGGTTGCTGGGCAGTCGGGGCCGACCCTCATCACAGGAGGACGAGCCGTGGCGGATTATAAGGAAGCGTTTGTCCGAATCGACGTCGCCAAGCGGAGAAATGAGCTGCTGCCGGTTTGATGGACACCAAGATTAGGTGTTTCATGAAGCCGGAGGTGGGCGATGAAGAGACGGAAGTGCAGTCGCGAGTTCAAGATCGAGGCAGTCAAGCTGGTCAGGGAACGCAAGGTGTCGGTGGCGCAAGCTGGCCGCGACCTGGACGTTCATGAGAATGTTCTGCGCAAGTGGGTCAAGGAGTTCGGCTCCGATCCGGTGCAGGCCTTTCCCGGCCACGGGCAAATGAAGCCTGAGCAGCAGGAGATCGAACGGCTGCGCCGTGAGGTCGCCAAGCTGAAAGCCGAGCGGGACATCCTAAAGAAGGCCGCTGCCTACTTCGCGAAGGAAGCGACATGAAGTTCGGCTTCATCGCGAAGCACCGGGCGATCTGGCCGGTGGCAGGGCTATGCGATGCGTTGGGGGTGTCGCGGTCGGGCTTCCTTGCCTGGCTGAACCGCTCTCCCAGCGCCAAATCCCGCAGCGACGAAGTGCTCGGTGGCAAGGTCAAGGCCAGCGTCAGGGCCAGCGACCGCACCTATGGCGCGCGCCGAGTGTGGCGTGATCTGCTTGCCGACGGGGCTGACTGTGGCCTGCACCAGATTGAACGACTGATGCGCCTACAGGGCCTGCGGGCACGGCCGCGCCGCCTGCGCTTGCCGAAGGACAGCGGCGATCGGCAGCTCGAGACGGTGCCGGCGAACCTGCTGGACCGACAGTTTGCTGCCGAGCGGCCGAACCAGAAGTGGATCGCCGACTTCACTTATCTCTGGACAGCCGAGGAATGGCTCTATGTGGCGGCGGTGATCGACCTGTTCTCACGCCGGGTGGTGGGGTGGTCGATGAACGCTGCCATGACGGCTCAGTTGGTGACCGATGCGCTGCTGATAGCGATCTGGCGGCGGGGTAAGCCGGATGCGCTGTTGCACCACTCGGATCAGGGCAGCCAATACACAAACGAGCAGTTCCAGAGCCTGATGGCCAACCACGGCATCGTCTGCAGCATGAGCCGTTCCGGCAACGTCTGGGACAATGCGGCGATGGCGTCGGCAGACGATCGTTGCTGCTTGTCGACGCCCCACGCGTGATCTCTGCGTTTGTGATTGGCTCACTGTGTTCCCGAGCACCTGTACAGCGTACAGCACTTCCGGCCTATGCTGACCGGAACAAACCCCATTCGGATTGCGGTGACCTGGCCTTCAACACCACGAAGGTCACCAATATCTGAAAGACATCCGAAAGCGGAAGTGCGAGCCAGATGCCTATCGGGCCAAGATCGGCGGCAAAAGGAATGTCAGCGGAATCGCGAATCGGTAGACTCGCGCAAGCAATAGTATAGCCGATCGCCGCGCGTCTACTATGCTCTGGAAATAGGACGCGGACTCATGAAGGCGCAGCTAGCCTAATTGACGCGAGTTGAACGAAGGCAAGGTAGTTGGCAGCGAGCCTGTCATAGCGCGTCGCCACCCGACGACATTGTTTGATCCTGTTGAAGAACCGCTCGACCTGGTTGCGAGCGCGGTAGAGATAAGGGCTGAAGCAGATCGGATCGCTGCGATTGCTTTTCGGCGGGATGTTGGCCCACGCGCCCTTCTTCATGGCAAACTCTCTGATCCAGTCGGCGTCATAGCCACGGTCGGCAAGCAGCATTGATCCGACTTTCAGACGAGACAGCAGTGTTCCGGCAAGTCGAACGTCGGTACGCACACGACGAGGGCCGCCCGATTGACGCATGCGCGCGGGTCTCGAGAGCGCTATGATGGCGTTGGGTGAAGATCAGGCGGCCCGCTGATCGGAGGGCTCTGCAGCCTGGCGCAGAAGCTTCCAATCCCAGGGCAGCGGTTCGTGCAGACGCGAAGTGGGAAGATCGGCGATACGGGTGAGGACGTCGGCAAGCCAGACCTTTGGATCGACGTCATTGAGACGACACGTCGTGATCATCGTCAGCATGATGGCGGCACGGTTGGCCCCACGCTGGCTGCCGGCGAAGGTCCAGTTGCGCCGTCCCAAGGCGATGCCTCTCAATGCGCGTTCAGCGCAATTGTTAAAGGGCATGATGTTTTCAGCGCTCAAACCCGGTGGAGAGGACTGGTCGTCCGGATTAGTCTGTCGAAGCCGGGATAGGGGCGCTGGAGCACGAAACGGTGGCAGGCCGCCATGACCATGAGCTGTGAGCTCGCTTTGTTACTTGGCCGCCCCCTACGACTTGCCCGGCTGCGCTGCGAGCGCGGATCCGTAGATGTCGTGCAAGCCACTGGCTCCTAAGACAAAGGAGAACCAAGCATGCAAATCGTTGGCATGGATATCCACCGATCGTTCGCCCAGGTGGCGATCCTGGAGGACGGAACAATAATCCGACAGCTCCGCGTAGAGCTCGTTCACGATAGGCTTGTCGCCTTCGCCAAGACACTCAGCCTCGAGGATGAGGTGGTCATCGAGGTGACGGGCAACAGCGCCGCGGTCGAACGTCTTCTGCGCCCGCACGTTAAGCGCATCGCGGTCGCCAATCCGAGGCTCGTTCGGGCGATCGCCTATGCGCGAGTCAAAACGGACAAGGTCGATGCTGGGACCCTGGCAAAGTTGCATGCTGCCGGCTTCTTGCCGGAGGTCTGGGTTGCTGACGAGGACACCTACAGCCGCCGGCGCCAGATGGCCGAGCGCGCTGGCGTCTTGGCGCAGATCATCCGGATCAAAGGACGCATGAAGGCTATCCTGCATGCCAACCTTATCCCGCCCTACAAAGGCTATCTGTTCGGCAAGCGCGGACAGCATTGGCTGGACAGTCTGCCTCTTCCACCGGAGGAGCGTGCAATGCTCTGGCGTCTGATCGCGGAACTCGAACGCGTGACGAAGCAACTGTCGGAGATCGACAAAGTCGTGGCCGAGCAGGCTCTGGGCGATCCACGGGCCCTCAAGCTGATGACGATCCCCGGCGTGAGTTCGGTTGTCGCATCGAGTGTACTGGCCTCCATCGGCGACATTGCACGCTTCCCGTCGCCGGATAAGCTCAGCAGCTATTTCGGGTTGACTCCGCGGGTTCGGCAGTCAGGCGAGCACCCGGCACGGCATGGCCGGATCTCGAAGCAGGGCAACCGTGACGCCCGCAAGATGCTGGTTGAGGCGGCGTGGTCAGCCAAGACGGCGCCGGGTCCGTTGCGAGCATTCTTCAACCGCACGCAGAAAAAGCACGGGGCCGGGGTCGCAGCCGTTGCGACGGCGCGCAAGCTCGCAGTCATGATCTGGCACGTCCTGACGACCGGGAAGGACTACGCTTACGCGCGGCCAGCGTTCACGGCAATGAAACTCCGGAAGGTGGCTCTAAAGGCTGGGGCTCCCCGTGCCTACGGCAAGGCTGGCCCGGGCCGGGACTATTGGATCAAGGAAATCCGCGAACGGGAAGCTGGTTACGTCGCACGCGTCGAACAGGCCTACGAACGCATGGTGGCTGCCTGGAAGGAAAAACCAAAAAAAGTTGCCACGAACTGAAGGTAAGGACTTCTCAACACCATCCGTGGTCAAGCAGATCCTGCCGTCGTCGAGGAAGCGGGCGAAGCCCTCCCAGCGCTTGAGCATGTAGTTGATCGGCTTCAGGACCTCGGACGAGCGCGAGAGGGTTTCGCGCTCGCGCAGCAGCCAGGCGTGCATGTCGTCGAGAAGCGGCTTGCTCTGTTCCTGGCGGACGGCGCGCCGGTCGTCAGCGTCACAGCCGTTGATGGCGCGCTCGATCTCGAACAACGCGTCCAGCCGCTTGACCGCCTCCAGTGCGATCGGGGAGACCGGTTTACCCTTCTTGCCCTCCCGAGCATTTTTCTCGATGTCAGCCAGCTCGAAGAAGCCTCGCCGGGCATGGGCAAAGCAATACCCGGCGTAATTGGTAGTGTCTTCTTCTGCGGATCGAACAGCGGCTCGAAGCCGTTGTAGCAATCGGCTTGCAGGATGCCGGCGAAGGCGGCCAGATGCTTCTGGGGATGCTCGCCTCGTCGGTCACCCGAGGCGTAATAGACCGCCGCAGGCGGCGCAGGCCCGGCAAAGGGCCGATCATCCCGTACATACGTCCAGATCCGTCCGGTCGTGCACTTGCCCTTCGCCAGGATCCGGATGGTAGTGTCATCGCCATGAAGGCGCTCGGCAGCGAGCACATGGCGTTCGATCAGGTGGAAGAGCGGCATGACCGCGAAGGTCCCGTGGCCGACCTGGTCCGCCAGCGTCGACAACGACAGGTCGATCCTCTCGCTCTTGAAGCGCGCGCTTTGGCGGTTGAGCGGGATATGCATGCCGAACTGTGCGTCCAGCGAAGGCTGGCATGTTCAGCAGGAGTTAGTCCTGCCGGGGAAAAAGTTAGCTCCCCGTAGTGTGGATAGCAGAAAGGAGAGAAACCGAATTTCTGAAGCCTATCGACAAAGACTCCCTTGGGGAGCTCACGAGTCACCGGGCCGTATCAAAAGAGAACGCGCTGTGGCCTGGAAAATGCTCAGAACCGAAAGCCGAGCCCGCAGTTTAGGGGCGAAGGCAGCATGATCCGACGAATGCTAACTGATGCGACGGATCATTTCGGCGGGGTGAAAGCGACAGCACGGTGACAAGGACATGCAAAGCAACTGGAGAAGCCTTCCTCATCCCGGAGAGAAATCGCCGGAAGAAGGTAGGCCGTATAACCGGCGCCCCCGGGAAATCGGCCGAAGATGAGAAGGTGGCGGCCGGGTCCGCAGTAGCGCTGAAGCGGGGTAACACCCGTGGAGCGAAGGGACCCTGCCATTTGTGATGTCTCCAACGTAAGGAAGGCAAGGACGAGATGACAAAGGCGTCCATCGATTTGCAGGACCTGAGGCGGAGGCTATACGTCAAGGCGAAGGCTGAACCGTCTTGGCGGTTCTGGGGTCTATACGTCCACGTGTGTAAGATGGAGACGCTGCGCGCAGCGTATGAGATGGCGAAAGAAAACGACGGCGCTCCGGGAATAGACGGAGTGACGTTCGAAGCCATCGAAGCGCGAGGCGTGGAGTCGCTACTCGAACAATTACGGGACGAACTGATCGGGCGCAGCTATCAGCCACTCCCATCAAGGAAGCGGGAAATACCGAAGGACGGGGGCTCCAAGGTCCGCGTTCTGTCGATTCCGGCTATTCGCGACAGAGTGGTGCAAGGCGCGCTCAAGCTCGTACTCGAACCTGTCTTCGAGGCGGATTTCCAACCGGGATCGTTTGGATATCGGCCCAAGCGTACGGCACATGAAGCGATCAAGCGAGTTGCCCAGGCGGTAGCCGAGCGGAAGACGCGGATTCTCGACGTTGATTTGCGCGCCTATTTCGACAACATCCGGCACGATCGGATGCTAGAGAAGGTGGCTCTGCGAATCGACGACAAGGAAATTCTGCATCTGCTGCGGCTGATGCTGAAAGCATCTGGCAAGAAGGGCGTTCCACAGGGCGGGGTAATTTCACCCTTGCTCAGTAATCTCTACCTCAACGAGGTGGATAAGATGCTGGAGCGAGCGCGTGAGGTAACTCGTCGCGGCAAGTACACCAACGTCGAATATGCACGATTCGCTGACGATCTGGTGGTCTTGATCGACGCCCACAAGCGACATGACTGGCTGCTCGGTGCCATAGACAAGCGATTACGGGAAGAGTTCACCAAACTGCAGGTTGAAGTGAATGATGAGAAGAGCCGCATAGTCGATCTGGAACGAGGCGAGAGCTTCGGCTTTCTGGGATTCGACTTCCGCTACCTCCGCAGTCTGCGCGGAGTGATGCGGCCGTATTACACGCCCAAGCTCAAAAAGCGGACGGCGCTTCTGCGGGGGCTCAAGGAAGTGTTTCGCCGCCACCGGTCGCAACCGATTGGCCGGGTGATAAGCCTGATCAATCCGAAGCTCCGAGGGTGGGTAAACTACTTCGCGATGGGCGATTCCGGTAAATGTTTCGCCTACATCAGAAACTGGGTAGAGAAGAAGGTCAGACGCCATCTGGCGAAGGCTCGGAAACGAAAAGGCTTCGGCTGGAAGCAGTGGAGTAGGTCGTGGCTGTACGATACCTTGAAGCTGTTCAATGGCTACCGGGCGAGTACTGGCAAGGCGAACGCCGCTCCAGCACGATAGGTCAAATAAGCCTTGGTGCGAAGCAAATGGGAGCGCGTAGTGCGGGAAATCCGCATGCTGCGTGCGATGTGGCGGGGGCTGGAAACGTGCGCGATCGAAAATTTGGTCGAGCGGCGCGCCAGTCCTCGACCCTACTGTCGAACAGGATGGTCGCCAGCAATTGTGGACCGATGAAGCCGCGCGGCGTGGCATGGAACGGCGCAGGCGCCTGACTGATCGTCTCGCAATCGCGGCAGGTGAACTTCTCGCGTACCGTCTCTATGACCTTGAAGCGGCGCGGGATCTCCTCCAGCGTCTTGGTCACATCCTCGCCGACCTTCGCCAGCCGTGATCCACCGCAGCAGGCGCAGGTCGTTGGAGCTTCAACGACGACGCGCTCGTGTTCGATATCGTCTGGCCAAGGCTTGCGCACCGGCCGCTTACGCGTGAAGGGACGGACGTTCTGCGTCTTCGCCGCCGCCGCCTGAGCGGCAAGCTCATCCTCGCTCGCCGTGGTTACGAGTTCCTCGAGCTCCAACTCCAACTGCTCGAGCAGCCGTGCCGAGCGCTCGGATCGCTGCCCGTGCAGTTCGCGCTTGAGCTTCTCGATCCGCAGCTCAAGATGTGCGATCAGCGCTTCGTTGTCCGACAGCTCCGCCCGCGCACTGGCGGCATCCGCGACGGCGACATCGCGCTCAGCCTGCAACATCTCTCGCTCGGCCAGCAGCGCAAGGTAGGCGCTCGCGAGGTCAGAAGGAAGATCGTCCGGCTTCGATGTCATGAAGCCATTGAATCAGATCGAGCAGCAGATTCAAATCGTAAAAGCGGCTATCCGACCCGCGTCGGCCGATGGGTTTCTTGAGGGTTACGCCAATCGATTCCGGACAACAGGTAGCTCATCTGAGCCGGCGAGATCGTCACAGCTTCACCCGCAACCGATGGCCAGACGAACTTTCCTCTCTCGAGTCTCTTGGTGAACAGGCATGCTCCCTGGCCATCGTGCCAGATCACCTTCACAAGATCGCTTCGGCGACCGCGGAAGACGAACAGATGACCGCTGAGCGGGTCCTTGCGCAGCACCTCCTGCACCTGGAGTGCCAACGACGGAAAGCCTCGGCGCATGTCCGTGTAGCCTGTCGCGAGCCACACTCGCGCGCCCGTGGGAACTGGGATCATCGGCGGACCAAAGCATCGAGAACACGACGTAGCGCGTCTCCATCAACGTCGCCATCGACCCGGATGCGGTGCCCGGTACCAAGATCAATCTCGATGATGCCGTGGCTCTTGCGTCGACGCGTCGTCGTCGTCAACGGCGCTTCGGCCACCTCCCGCGGTGGCGCGGACGACCCAATCTCGACCGGAACAAACGGCGCTATGCTCGCTTCGCCGTGCCTGCAAAGCTCCTTGCGCCACCTGAACAGCTGGCTCACATGAAGCCCGGCCACGCGAGCCACCTCGGAAACATTGGCGCCGGGCTCCAGCGACGCTGCAACAAGCCGTTCCTTCTCATCTTGCGACCAGCGGCGCCGCCGCTCGACCGACGTGATCACCTCCGCCCTCGAAATCGTCATAGCGCTTCTCCTAGGATTACCCCTAGGACCTGCAGCGATCGCGTTCGTCAAACAAGGCGGCCCTCAACGGCTTACGATTACCCACATTTTTGAGTCAGAGTTCCGCTCCCGTTGCGATATCGATGAATCGCGATAATCCGCGCCACATGATCAGATTCCCTGGAGGCGGATCGTTGGCGCGGGCGAGATAGCCGCCGAGCCTGGCGATCTTGATGAGATTAATTCGACAATGTCTTTCGTTGTGTGCTGACTGGAGTCTTGTCTTTGACGAGCCGATCAAGCAATTGGATTTCGGCTTTGGTCAGCACAAATTCTGGTGGGGCATTTGGCGCTGAGCGATTGAGCATCGTCATCCAAAAAATGCGCCAACTCACAATGCAGAATACAGAGATAAGATTCGTCAATCGCTGAGCAGTCCGCAGTTGCGAGTCCTCTGCCCTGCAGCCGGATTTGAGGATCTTGTGGAAGACCTCGATCTTCCATCTCAGAGAATACCATTCGAGTTTTTCGATCGCATCCCTGCGCGATTGCACCGGAAGATCGGTCAGGAGTTTCCATTCAATCTTCTTTCTGTTCTTTGGCGCTCCTCTTTCATCAGCGTGGATCACTGTCAATGTCAAAGCTGGATACCGCGACTGCTTGCCTATCGGTGGCAGAATACGGATTTTACGATATCGGATTTCAAGAACAGCCTGGTCTGGATTGCCCTTGCTATCCTGGACTTCGATCCGGTGGAGACCTTTGACCACGACCTCGTCCATTATCGTTGCAACGGTATAATCGCCATCGCCTGCGAGGCGATTGACACAGGTCCTTACCAAGAAATGCGTTCCAACCTCTTGGGCGGCGCAGAACAATTCATAAATATCGGCCTCACGATCACCGATATGGATGCACTGGGATGGCTCCTCGAACAGCTCCGTGGATTGCTTGAGGTTCTCCAGCCACCGAATGCTCTCCTTGGTTTCAATGGGGATCCGTGTCAGGTTGACCTCGCGCCTGAGCGCAGCGACCCCTCTGAATTTCTTTCTGGTCCAAAACTTCACGGCGCTGAGCCCCAGTGGAAGCCCCTCGAGGGTCACCGCAAGGCTCGAATGCATCAATATTCCGCACGTCGTGTACGTTTGGGGTTTTCCGTCCAGTCTTCGGGAGTTGCTTTTGGGGATGCGCTTAATCATCCCGATCAGATCCGGACGCTCCCGTTGGTAGGTGAATTCGGTCGTATCATGCAGGACAAGAACAGGTCCTTTCGCGGCCGCGATACGTTCCCGCGTCGATTTAAAATGACCAGACAGGATGTCGGCCTCGCTTACTCGTTCATTGGAGAAGAAACGATAGGCCGCCTTGGTGTTCGCCCAGTCTTGGCAAACCATCGGAATACTCTGTCCGATGTCTCCACCAATCTGCTTCAGCAGCATGCGAAATCTCTCGCCAAGTCGGGCATCTTGAAACTCGCACAGCGCAGCTTCACGGTCAAACCAGGTCACCGCGTCAGACGTCAACCGATGCGCCTTTTCATCCCGGGCGCGTGAAGCCAGTCCCATAGAGCACCTCTTCTCGAATCAGGTGCCCATCAAAGAATCACAAGCGATTCTGGCGACTCAAGTTTTTCGGCTCAGTGCACCCCGAAAAATGTGGGTAATCGTAAGCCTCAACGGAGGGATACAAATCGACGCGCTTATGCCATGGAACCACGCAGCCTGACGGCCTCAGCTTGCCGCTTACGATCTGGGCGGGGGGCACGGAGAAATCCGTGTCCCTACCGCGACCTATCCTTATCGCT
The DNA here is from genome assembly GCF_024171045.1 of Bradyrhizobium sp. USDA 4538. Taxonomy (NCBI): domain Bacteria; kingdom Pseudomonadati; phylum Pseudomonadota; class Alphaproteobacteria; order Hyphomicrobiales; family Nitrobacteraceae; genus Bradyrhizobium; species Bradyrhizobium sp. USDA 4538. The sequence goes on along the minus strand of NZ_JALJZE010000002.1, from coordinate 169,547 downwards.
ATCCTTACGACTATCCTTGGACATTGTAACCTCGCGACAAAACATTCCGCGAGATCTTCCTAGCCCACCAGATCAACCCTCAGCGCGTGGTCTCTGCATGACGCTCACAGATCACCCACGATGCAGCGCGGCTGCCGGGCCAGGAACGTCAGAATCTTGTCGCCTGAGACCTGAGACTTTCTGACGGTATCCGTCAACGTTCCGAGCAGGTTCGCACACCGGAACGAGAGCATAAGGACCTGATCCCACTCCTCACATCCTCCAGCGAGCCTAAAACAATATAGCATTTGAAACTATGATCACCACGAGCAACGGGAGCTTTTCGGAAGTAACAGTTCATCTTTGTTGTGGGCGCCGACATTCCTCTTTCCAGGAATTTCCACCGGCCATATGCCGACCGTTCCTCCGCTGGGCTATACACTCCGATCGCATAGTTTCGGTCGGCCGTCGAAAATATCACCGGAAGAGCATCATCTCCCTGTCCGACTTGCTCAAGCCTTAACTCGCTGGTGGCAGGATTGAAGGTCCAAACGTTATTGAACTCAGGAGGCATGTAAGCAGTCAGGGCTTCAAATCCTCCTGACGAGTGGTTCTCAGCAACGTGAAAGGTGGTTTCATACGATATGGCATTTGCTATGTCGCCAACGCCTATAGTTACCGTTTTCGTCAATATGTCGTTCGATAGCTTAGATGTAACGATGGACGCGCTGCTCTTGCAATTTTCGCTCCTCTCTCCCGGGCCTAGCCAGTAGGCCATCTGAGTAACGGTTGTGAGTTGGCTCTTCTGAACGCTCAATGAGAGCAGCTTGCTGGTACTGCGTTCGCCCGTTCCGTCCCTGGCCGCTCCTGCTTCGGTTGGGTTAAGACACTCACCTCTGTCGTCAAAGAATGTGGCTGATTGGATCTCTCTTCCATGATCGTTACTATTCACAAACTGGACGCCTCTCCACATTAGGCTATGAATAGCTCCCGCTGTTCTACTTGACACGCCAAGCGAAATGAAATCGTCGTGAAAGTGGCCGGATATATAGGCGCGCTTGCTTGGTGAGGGCCAACCGATGCCCGAAGAGTCTTCGGCACGGGAAAACCCGGAACAGATCACCGCAATAGAGCCTACGACTATGCCAACCGCTGAATAACGAAAGGCCATTCTCTGTATCTCACACGGTGTGCGTCGAATCCTGCCCCAGGAACAGGCTCGGCTAAGATGACGGCATGTCCCTTACTATTCGGGCCGGGTTTAACGCAAGTTTTTCAAGATCTCAGGTCCTAACCTCTCAATTGTATGAAGGGATCGTACATAGTCAAATGCGCTACGAGCGAGCCGAGCACGCTCGTCAGGTCGAGTTATCAGATCTGAGAGCGCCGATAGCCAATCGTTCGTCGTGTTCTTGACGAGAAGTCCGTTGTGACCATGCTTGACTACCTTCGAGTATTCTGGACCGTCCGAACAAACCAACGCCATACCCAATGCGGCACACTCAAGAAACTTCAAATAGCTCTTACTTGAGTTAAAGCTATTTGCTGCAAGAGGTATCAATCCGATATCCCAGCAGACTGATTCTCTCAACCAGCGTACAAAGCTGGGGTAATCATTGCTTGTCGGCAGTTGTATCACGCTACCGAACGCGTCCTTCGGTCGCGAAAAACCGCCAATAACTTGGAAATCGATGCGATTGGGAAATCGCTTCTGCAGTTCAGACATTACTGGTCTCACGATCGATAAATCGTCATCATGCGTTGGAGTGCCGACATAGCCGATGGTGATCCTTTCGGATGCGGACCTATTCTCAAGATTTTGCAGCCCAACTGGCTCCGCATCTGTCAACTGCCACAGGTCTCCATCCAACGCATTAGGAAGTGTGATCGCATTCCTGTGCATTGCCGAGAATTTGTGATGCAGGGCGTCGGAGGAGACCAAAACGCATTGGGCAGCGTTGACAAACGTTCGAACCCTTTTGTCTAAATCGTCCGCATCTCCGCGGAACCCCCTGCTGCGGAGCGCTACGCCGTCAAGCAAATCATCGTCAATTTCATATACAATTCGTGCGCCTGACCGGACAATTTTGGATGTCCACTCCTCAAGATCTTCCGATCTTATTACGCCGCCATCGCGCTGAATCAGAACAGTATCCTTTGCGGTGAGGACCGGAGTAGTTGCACTCCTGAGTTCATGGACCTGCCACCTTTTGCAGACGGCCTCGGACCTGTATGGCAGCAGTACTCGCACGTAGCCGGACCCAGCGGGGAGGCCATCAGACCGAAGGGCGGGCAACAAGAACAATCTTCCTCGCGTTTCCGCGGCCGTCTTCGGAGTCTCAAATAGCCGTTGGACGTGGTCTTGCAGCGATTTCAATCTGGGTTGCGCACCCATGGTTGCTACAGCCCGTGACACTCTTGACTTCGTGTGCTTTCGGATCAAAGAGGCCATGCCATTGGTCATCAATTCCTTACGCTCACTCTCGGCGTAGCTCTTGGATTTTGCGTGAAAGACGTATGTGCTCGTGAGAACGCCGAGGTCGCAACCCGCGTCTGCAGCACGAAAACAAAAGTCATTTTCCTCGCCGTATCCACGAGGAAAATTCTGTTCATCAAAGAAACCGATTCTCTCGAACACGCTTCTCTTCACGCAGAAGCAGAATCCATGAATGAGCGGCGTTCTTACTATGCGGCCGTCCCAGATTCTTTCCAGCAAGAGATCCATATCCTCGGCTGTCATTCCCGGCGGGAGCTGATTGATAGCAGTCTGCGACGTGGTTCCCACCGTTGACGGAACGGATTGTGAGCTGGCGGCGTTCGATAGCGGCCCGACGATTCCGAGCAACGCGTCACGATCGAGAGCGTCAGACAGCTTCTCGAGGGCGCCGGCTGGAACAATGGTATCGCTATTTAGCAGCAATACGTTCCGATTGTTCCCCGCCCGCACTCCCGCGTTTGCAGCGCAGGTGTACCCAAGACGTTCTTCATGTCGCACGATTGTCGCGCGTTGCTTGCGCGCGAACTCTTGGAGAAAGGTAGCGGTCTCATTGTCCGATGCATCGTCAACAATAATCAGGTGTCCGCGACCACGGAGCGCCTCGACAACAGAAGCTAGACAGAGCCGTACGTCGTCAAGGGCGTTGAATACGCAGACAACAACGTCCAGATCGAGTGTTCCAGCCGCTTTCATGTAACGATGTTCATCGAAGAGGGGCAAGAGATGCCCGTCGTTCCTGTTGGGCTGGTGCCAGGACGAATAGATGTGTGGCTTAGGACCCCAATCATTTAAACCATGTCGAAACAGAGAAAAGTCGCTTGCGTCTCTTACCGACATAAACTCCGATAGCAGCGGATGCCACTTCACGTTGGTGATCAAGAGGGAATAATTGATGCTAAGCTGATCGCGCCGGCTGTATTTATTGAGTTCGTTCCACCACCTCTGCATGAATTGTTTCGTTTCTTGTTTGCGAGCGTCGACAACCATGAAATTAGTTTCAATTAGGTTGGTCTTATCTAGACCCTCCACACCCTCGTAACTTGCCATCTGAGCGTTGATGACGCTCTCGTCGTCGAGCTTTAGCTCAACAGCTGCTGCCGCTTCTTCCAGATATGACCTTCGCGTTGGATGAGGAATGGCCCCGACAGGGCAGCCCGACGCCTCTGTCGCAGCGACATAGTCAGTGACTTTCGCACGCAGGAGCACGTTTGCGTCGCTCCAAACAACAAAATCGTATCCCGGAAATAGTCGCAATAGGTTCGTCTTGATGTAACGAGCGCTTCTGCGCGCATCAGCATCAGCTAGCGGACACTCTATTAGCCGGTAAACCCCGTAGCCATCGGTCACTGAGTCGGTGACGCAAAAGTAGTCGATTGAGGGCTCGAGATGGTATGGGAGCAGAAGAGCGTCGAAGGGCCCAATAATAGCTGTAACTACTGCGATTCGTCCGCGCTTCGTTCCTCTGGCTTGGACCGCTCTTTGATAGGTTATGATATCAGCTGACCTGTCTCGATTGAACGCATGAAACTGCCTTGACTTCCCGTAGTAATGTACGAGATCGTGCGCAACATCGATAAATCGGCATGCCACGGAATAGCCACGTAAGACTGGCACTAGGCCAAGGAGCCGTTCGATCGCGTGTGCAATCGTTCCATCGATTTGACCTGCCTCATCGTCGAAATCATTTAGCTTAAGGCGTCCCTCTAATAGTGGGCGGATCGCATCGGTCCGGGCCCAGAAGAACGAACCTGCAGGAAAGTCAGGGCACGTATTGCCATGATATGACATTCCAAACCGATCGAGAAGCATGGCAACGAGATCGCGATTTCCTCCCCACTTAGGTTGGGCACGCACTTGCGGATGATAGGGGGGCTGAAACAAGCCAATCTTGGGATCAGCGTAGAAGGTCGTCAAAATCTGCGAGACTATTGCTTCGTTGCCCAGGGTATAGTGAAGTAGATAGCGACGCCAACTTGCGTGCTTCGGGCTATGCGGCGACCTTTTGGAGTGGAGATGAAGTACGATATCGTAGGTCAGGAGCGCGCGGCCAAACTCAACTAGGAATGGTGCAATGTCTCGTCCACGATTGTCGGGCGACGAAATTGTAATCCCAGAACAGCGCGTGAGCTGGGCAGCGAATTGTTTGCTAATGACCTCTGTGTCGCCCCGGCCCGGCGGTACGGATACGAACAAGTGAAATGAGACCGGGATATTGTTCAGGTATGAACAAAATTCCTCTGTCATTTCCGTGTAATAGAGATGCAGATGCACAGCAACAGATAGGGCGAATGTGGACGGCAAAGCAACTTCCGCATCAAAGCGAAGTAGGGGACCAGTCCCTCCGTACTCGGGGTCACTGAACCGCTCCAGTCCCGGTGGAAGTCCCACAAAGGTTGGCTTGGGGTTGCGTCCTTCATCGCGACCCTTGTCGAGGAAATGCAACAAGGGGTTCGCTTTCATCTCCCTCACGTCAGGATTGGCGTTTCCGTATCCTGTGGTGCTAAAGCGCTCCGACGGATCCAGTCCCTCTGACCAACCTTTCTCAAGGAAATGAGAAATCGTGCCGCCTGGGAAGTTCTTGGCTTGGGGGCAGTTGGCCAAATAAAGCGAAGGGTCAAAGTACTCATTGGGTCCAATTCCCGCCTCTAGCCCTCCGACGAGCAAGCGACCCAAGAGCGTATTCGCGGACATGGGCAATTCCGCCCTCTTCTCGACCCATCTGACATCAAACATTAAATGAGGACTGAGCGATCTCTTGGAACCCACCAAGATGTAGTGAACCAATGGGTGCCACTTGCGTTCCCGTACCTCGATCGCTTGCTGTAGGTAGTAGGTGTTGTCGAAAAGAGCATTGGCACTCCGCTTGTACTCCTGATGGCCTACTTTCGCATAATGTTTTAGCGGGTCCGCGCCAGCGCGCGCCACGTCCGCATTGCGATGAAGATACCACTTCGGATCGAATAGACCCGACTCCGCTATGATCTTCTCGATCTCTTCAGCCGAAAACTGAACAAAACTTCCATCAAAATTCGGTGACGGCCGATGGCCCTTTGAACGGCCGGCCTCAGAATAATGGCAAAGCGGCGCGAAGAGGCCGGCCCCAACGTCAGGATAATTCTTCCGATACCAATCGGGATCAAAGTAAGGGCTCGCCTTCCGCCCTGTCCGGAGGTAATCGAGAATTACTTCCGCGTCGTCTCCGACTATTTCGTATGTTCGACGATAGTAACCGATATCAAAGAAATCTGTGTCTTTAATCGAATCAATTGCCCGTTTCGGAGGGCCGGCCCCTTCGCTGGCTGCCATCGTCTGCGGAGACGACTGGCTCCCATCCTGCGGACGGGCAAGAGGCCTCTTTCCGAGTTGTTGGCTCGGCTTCGGCTGCCGATGCTCAGCGCGACCAGCGACCACATAGTGCAACAGGGGATTCATGTCCCGCGCTTTCACGTCGGGATTGCTTTCGAGATAGTGGGACGTTGAAAACTCCGGCGATGGGTCCAGGCGTTCTCGCCAACCTTGCCTTACGTAGTGTAGCAGAGCTTCATTCTCGGAATCAGAAAGTTCTGGAACTTGCTTGCAGTAGTGTTTTCGATCAAAGAAGGGAGCGATCTGTGCAGCTTCAAGGTCATGATCAAGAGCTATCTTCCTCGGATCTTTGGGGTGCCCGAAACGTCCCTCAGACCTACCAGCGATAATATAGTGAACGAACGGGTTAATGCCGACCGTCCGAACATCTGAATTCCTGTCCAGATAAAATCGAGTTGAAAAATTCGGTGACGGATCGCGAAGTTCTCGCCAGCCCTGTTCTAGGTAATGAAGAATGGGATTGTCTTTCGAGCTTCGTAGCTCGGGCACTTGATTCAGGTAGTACTCCGAATCGAATTCGGGAGTAATGCGCTCGATTTCATACTTGAATTCTGACGTCACGTAGTCGCCTTTGCGCTGAGAGGTTGTTTGACATCTTAGGAGCTGGCTGGCGGCAGGCTCGGTGGCCTTAACGATTGAAGCTGCTTTTGAAGGATACTGACGCAATGTGCATCTGCGCACGCGCGTCCCAATCTGGCGAAGAACTCACAGTAGTCTCGATGTGTGGGCCCATGCTTGCTCGCCTCGAACAGGCCCTGTATCGCTGCGGGCTGGTTCTTTCCGACGCCGATCACCCCGAGACCATGTCCATGCTTAAATTCGAACGATGGATGTTCCGCGCTTAGCTGCGCGAACAGGATACCCACGCCGAACTCGCGCTCGCGAACATTCGTGTCGTGTAGAAGGACAATTGCCGACTCCGATAGTTTTGGTCTCCACGTCTGAAAGTCGTGTTGAGCAGCTTCAAATGTGTGCAGTCCGTCAATGTGAAGCAAATCTATAGCTCCATCTTCGAAATACGTCACGGAGTCGTCAAACGTTGCACGAACAAGTCGAGAAAACCGGGAGTAGAGAGCATTATTGTGAGCCGTCACAATGGCATACACTTCTTCGTCGTAGAAGCCCGCATGCTGATCCCCCTTCCAAGTATCGATGGCGTAGCAGGTTGTACCTAGAGTCAGTTTTTCGATCGCTTGGCAAAAAGCAAAGTACGAGGCGCCGTAGTGCGTCCCGAGTTCGACCAGCTTTTTGGGGCGCTGCCCGTTGACTAGCCAAAAGGCAAACGGAATATGTTCAAGCCACGCCGACGTCGCCAAATAGATTGGGCGCATGCATGCAATCTTTAAGCGGTCATCTGTCAACACTCTCGAAAAGCTCTCTAAGCCAGAACTCGTCGATTCCGGTTCATTTGTTTGGTCTGAGGCGTGGTTCATTTGTGGTTCCGTGAAGCGAGCGCAACGCTACAGCTCAAAGTCGGTCACACCGGCGTTAAGACGTTCATTGAGGTGGTCTTGAAACCTCTTGTATCCAGCAGACAGTTTCGAGCCAGGCGCCAGAAAATCTCTGTTCCTTACCCACTGAACGTCGGCCTTCACAACACGCGATGGATTGCCCGCGATAACAGCAAACTGCTCGTCGAAACGCTTCGTAACAACGCTACATGCCGCAACGATGCAGTTATCCGGAACTGCGCTCCGCTTGTTAATGTAAACACGTTCGCCGACCCAGACGTGGTTGCCAATTGAGACCCCATCCGAGACATCAATGTAGTTTCCCGATGATGCTTCAAAGATGAGGTGCGGAGATTCTCCGCAGCGGATAATGATCCCGTTCGAGAAAAGGCAATCTCGCCCAATAGAGATCTGATTGGTCGAGTTATACAGCAGAAAGGCGCAGCCAGGCTCCATCGAGAACTGGCTTCCAATTGTCAGGCGGGTGCTATGTGCAGCAACGTGGCAGCCGCATTGGATCGCTAAGCCTTTGATCTGGTAGCAGTCATCAATTCGAATCTGATTGTTGGTGCCGTTTATTGACAGTCGGATCGAGCTGTACTCTCTCGCAGAGCCGATAGAAACAGTGTTGTTTTCACCGGTGATCGTGCCGGTCAGGGTAACGTTCTCTCCACAGGAGACCTCGTTGTTTTTGCCGTGGATGTCCACCAGTTTTCCTCTTCACCAAAGAAACATGCGTGATCAGTCTACTGATCGCCCATAGCGGAAATAGCTGCGATAGCGGCTCGTCCTGCTGCGTCGGGACGGGCTACAAACAGGGACGACCTGCTCGCCGATCAGTTGTTCGGCCTCCACGTCCGGCCAATTGCCGCGGCCATAACGGATGGCGACGTCGATGCTGTCATCATCGAAATTGGCAAGCTGGCAGGATGCCCGGATGCGCAGTTCCGTTCCTGGACAGAACTCAAGGAATTGCGCCATCCGCGAAGTGAACCATTTGATCGCAAGCGATGGAGGCATGCTGATGGTGAGCACTTGGGCGTGCCGTGAATGGCGCAACGATGCCGTGGCCGCGGCGATGCGGTCGAAAGCGTCTGCCGCCACTTCCATATAGCGGCGTCCGTCCTGGGTCAGAGCAACATGACGGCCGCGGCGATGGAAAAGCTGGACCCCGAGGCTTTGCTCCAGATTGCGGACGTGGCGGCTGATAGCACTTTGGGTTAGCAGCAATTCGTCGGCTGCCGCCGTAAAATGTCCGAGGCGCGCGGCGCTTTCAAAAGCGCGGACCGCCATCAGGGAAGGCATTTTGCGGCGGCAACTCGAACCGATCATTCAGCCGACACCTTGACTTACAATTTTAGCGAGAGCGAGTCTAACTTCACGTTATCTAATAAAGCAACGCCGATTGTTGCTCATTGCGCTGAAAAGAAAAGCCGTCTCCCCCGCCTGGCTCCCACGGTGCAGGCGGAGGCCGATATGCCTTGGACGCGTGTCACTCGTTCTTTCTATCTGTTGCTTTTGACTTCCGCCCTTGATCGGTTTCACGTCGACATCCAGCGGATGCCACGGATTGGAGCGTGCATGGAACCGCCCTGACGCCCGGCGCCGTCCTCCCGGACGGCGTGCTCGCGATCTCAGGCGACAAGATCGCGGCAGTTGGCCCACAAGGAAGTGGCGCGATCACCGCGGCGCCGGTCAAGGTTCCCGGCATCATCCATACCGGCTTCATCGATCAGCACAACCATCTTTACTGGTACGTCCTTCCGCGATGGCTGCGCCCGAGAAAGTTCGCCAACCGGTACGAGTGGCAGGACTATGCCGAGTATGACCGCAACCTAGTCTCACCACACAATGCGATTCTCGACGCCGCGGCCTGCAAGGTAGAGATCCTGGCCGAGATCAAAGCGATCGCCGGCGGTACGACCTCCTCGCTCGGCAGCCTCCATCCAACTGACGAACATAACGACAACAAGAAGTGCACAGCGGGCCTCATTTGAAATCTTGATCTCTGGTCGGGCCTGCCGTTCATGATGCCGGACCCGCCAAAGATCCCTACCAGAAGGACGCCAATAATCCCCAACCTCGGCTCCTCGATCTCGTCGACAACGAAGTGTTCCCGCATGAGGGCGCTCGCGATCGAATGGAATTCATTCTGTGCGAACTCAAGGCCGGCCTCCTGCGCGGTCTCACCGTGCTCCTGTCGGAACGTGCACCAACCGATGCGAGCGCGCATCACGAATCCTTCATGTTGAAGAGCGCCGGATTGCGCACGCCTGGAATAGGGATCATTCACGGTACGGCACTTCGAAGGGTCGACGTCGACGCCATCGCGAAGGGTGACGCCGGTCTCATCTGGTCGCCGCGGGGCAACGATGACCTTTATGACACGACCACCGACATTGCCGCAGCGGACGGATTGCAGGTACCGCTCGCGATTGCGCCTGACTGGAGCAAATCGGGAAGCGCCGGCATGCTGCAGGAGTTGGGTTACGCGAGCCGGCGCTATCCATTCGTCAAGACCGATAAGCTGATCGCCATGGCGAACACGAAGCCCGCAAAGATGGGCAGAATTGACGCTCATGTCGGCTCACTCGATGCCGGCCGTCAGGCCGACGTTATTGTCGTGCGCGGTGACGTGAGCTCACCGACTTTGTCGGTCGTTAGCGTAATGCCGGCGGATGTGGCCTTGGTCGTCGTTGGTGGCTCGCCGATCTATGGCGACGACACGCTTATGAAACTCGCACCGCTCACGGTGTACGGGACGAAGAAGCTCGTGAACCTCGCTGGAACATATGCGGCTGGAAAATCCCTCGCATCCATCGAGCAGGCCGTCAGCGACGCCCTGGCGAAACAGAGCTTCGCTGCCAGCGATCGAGTGCGACTAAGTCGATTGATGGATGCGGACTCGGCCTCGGCCACAGGACGGGCACCGCCGATGCATTGTTCGGCTCTCACACCAATCGGTCGATCACACCGAATAGATACGACGGCGGCGCCCGTGCGGTCTTTTGACGGATTATCAATCACACACGACTGACGACTTTGAGTCAGGCCCCAACAAGTATCCGCCAGGCACCGTCGCATATGAGGTCGATGCGACGACGGGGCAGCCGACACGCAGGGACGCGCCGCCAGAACCGCCCAAAGTGCACGACATGAAGGGAATGTAGGCTCACCGCATCCACATCGACACAGGCAACTCCTCTGAGAAGCGAAGCAGGGCGAGCAGATCACGTTCGTACTGAAGAACAATGGTGAGTTGGATCATGAATTCGTTCTTGGAACAAATGCTGAGAATCCAGAGCACGCGGCGGCTATGAACCCCGATATGGCGCACGACGATCCGAAGAAGATTGCTCTGAAGAAGACCGCATAGCCCGTCTGGAAGTTCAGCAAGTCGGGCAAGTGCGCCTGCCTGATCCCAGGGCACCGCGAGTCCGGCATGTTCGGCACCGTGAGGTGAAGCGAACATCGCTGCGAAGCTACGAATGATCCGATCAACGAAAAGGAGAAACCATGAGAACGTTGAAAGCAGCGATCCTGCTCGCATCCGTCGTCGTATCCACGGCTGCTCTGGCGCAAGGCAACGCCGTCACCGGCGAAGTCAAGGAGACGTACCGCGTGAAGGACCTATCGATGCTCAATCAGGTCAATGTCGGCGAAAAGGTTCAGTGCGAAGTCGAGCGACTCGACGGCGGAATTGCGATCACGAAGCTGCAGAAGGCGAAATGAGCGCTCGGCGCCCTGGCAATCGGGATACTTCTAACAACCTCGACGAGGGGGCTTGCTTGTGAGGAGTTTGAGGGGGCGGTGCTGACGATGCATCTCTTCCCTGCGGTCAAGCGGCTTCGATGTCCCGCTTCGAGAAAAGCAGACAACGGTAGCCAGAAGCTTGAGCGCGTCTGCTATACAGCTCACGGGCCGACCGCCTCCGTCCAGATCGTCGTGTCTCTGGACGTCCGATGGGCGAATTGGCATTCACAAAGAAGAGGCGACCGGAGCGGGTGACCGCCGATGTCACCGTAAAGAGGACGGATTGCAGCGTGCGGCGGTGACCGTGAAACGTTTAGGAGAAGTGAATTTAATGTTGGGCCGTATCGGGCATGAGGCCCTCACCTCGCAGTGACGAAGCGTGCCTGCGATACAGGCTGGCAAGAGTTGATCGGTGGAGGTAGCGTGATGGCAAAGGCCATGCTTGATGCCAGGCAGGAAGGTGACTCTTATCGCCGCGTTGAGGTGATCACTGGGGAGCGCCGGCGGCGACGGTGGACGAGCGAGGAGAAGGCCCGGATCGCGGCGGAGAGCTGTGAGGAGGGGGCGAACATCTCCGAGGTGGCCCGGCGCAATGGCGTTTCTCGCGGACTGCTCACGGTGTGGCGACGCTAGGTAGCGGCGGCGCTGGCCGGCAAAGCCCAGAACTTCGTGCCTATCCAAATTGGCGCCGAGAGCGATGGCGGGAGGGTTGGCAAGTCCGAGTGTATTTCGCCGGTACAGACGAAGCCCGTGGAGATTGCCATGGAACGCTCGACTGTGTTGCTGTCAACTTCGACACGGCCGTCGCGGAGAAACAGCGTCAACCCGTCCGCTGCGCCAGCACTGGACGCCCATCCGCTACGCACGCGACCGCTAATCATCGCGGACGTGGGAGCTCATACCGGTTACGTTGGGCCGAGCCCTGGATTTGGACGGTCAGGCGAGAGCTGCTCTTCTGGCGGGGCTTGAGAAGGCTTGCGGCGGCCCGGGCGGCCTTTTCTGAACGCCCACGTTACCAAAGGCATCGTCGTTAAGGTGAAGAAGAAAAAGAAGCAGCGCGAAAGGGGGCACCGCCGACGAGGCGAGGCGGATCCTGGCCGCATCGCTCGAGGCGCAGCCGAAAGCGCTGTCGGCCGCCGCCGCCAGGCGCCGGGTACCGTGGATCTGCGCTTACATCGGCGGGATCACCCAGCTCATGCCGCGCGGTTTCGGAATCGAGGAGGGCTTCGACTGCATCCGTCGTACGCATCCGAGCAGCCTTACGATTACCCACATTTTTCGGGGTGCACTGAGCCGAAAAACTTGAGTCGCCAGAATCGCTTGTGATTCTTTGATGGGCACCTGATTCGAGAAGAGGTGCTCTATGGGACTGGCTTCACGCGCCCGGGATGAAAAGGCGCATCGGTTGACGTCTGACGCGGTGACCTGGTTTGACCGTGAAGCTGCGCTGTGCGAGTTTCAAGATGCCCGACTTGGCGAGAGATTTCGCATGCTGCTGAAGCAGATTGGTGGAGACATCGGACAGAGTATTCCGATGGTTTGCCAAGACTGGGCGAACACCAAGGCGGCCTATCGTTTCTTCTCCAATGAACGAGTAAGCGAGGCCGACATCCTGTCTGGTCATTTTAAATCGACGCGGGAACGTATCGCGGCCGCGAAAGGACCTGTTCTTGTCCTGCATGATACGACCGAATTCACCTACCAACGGGAGCGTCCGGATCTGATCGGGATGATTAAGCGCATCCCCAAAAGCAACTCCCGAAGACTGGACGGAAAACCCCAAACGTACACGACGTGCGGAATATTGATGCATTCGAGCCTTGCGGTGACCCTCGAGGGGCTTCCACTGGGGCTCAGCGCCGTGAAGTTTTGGACCAGAAAGAAATTCAGAGGGGTCGCTGCGCTCAGGCGCGAGGTCAACCTGACACGGATCCCCATTGAAACCAAGGAGAGCATTCGGTGGCTGGAGAACCTCAAGCAATCCACGGAGCTGTTCGAGGAGCCATCCCAGTGCATCCATATCGGTGATCGTGAGGCCGATATTTATGAATTGTTCTGCGCCGCCCAAGAGGTTGGAACGCATTTCTTGGTAAGGACCTGTGTCAATCGCCTCGCAGGCGATGGCGATTATACCGTTGCAACGATAATGGACGAGGTCGTGGTCAAAGGTCTCCACCGGATCGAAGTCCAGGATAGCAAGGGCAATCCAGACCAGGCTGTTCTTGAAATCCGATATCGTAAAATCCGTATTCTGCCACCGATAGGCAAGCAGTCGCGGTATCCAGCTTTGACATTGACAGTGATCCACGCTGATGAAAGAGGAGCGCCAAAGAACAGAAAGAAGATTGAATGGAAACTCCTGACCGATCTTCCGGTGCAATCGCGCAGGGATGCGATCGAAAAACTCGAATGGTATTCTCTGAGATGGAAGATCGAGGTCTTCCACAAGATCCTCAAATCCGGCTGCAGGGCAGAGGACTCGCAACTGCGGACTGCTCAGCGATTGACGAATCTTATCTCTGTATTCTGCATTGTGAGTTGGCGCATTTTTTGGATGACGATGCTCAATCGCTCAGCGCCAAATGCCCCACCAGAATTTGTGCTGACCAAAGCCGAAATCCAATTGCTTGATCGGCTCGTCAAAGACAAGACTCCAGTCAGCACACAACGAAAGACATTGTCGAATTATCTCATCAAGATCGCCAGGCTCGGCGGCTATCTCGCCCGCGCCAACGATCCGCCTCCAGGGAATCTGATCATGTGGCGCGGATTATCGCGATTCATCGATATCGCAACGGGAGCGGAACTCTGACTCAAAAATGTGGGTAATCGTAAGCCGGCGGGGGCCGTCTTGCGTGACGGGTGGCAATTCGCGAAGCCTGTGGCCTTAAGTCTAGCTTTAAGGTCATCAGGCGATGCGGGTCGAGGTTTTGGGCGGGTTGGAGCGGCGGCGGCGCTGGTCGCAGGACGACAAGGCACGGATTGATAAGACCGGATGTCGAGAGTTCCATTGGAATCCAGTGTGCCGCCATTTCTGATGTCAATGCCGGCATCATACCCCGAAGCCTTTTTGGGGCACGCCAGTCATACTGATGGTGTTGTGCCCCGTGAGGCTGACGGAGTTATTCCCGCCGAGCAACTGGATCCCCGTCAGGTCCGCGTTGATGGTGAGGTTGCTACCTTTGAACCGAGTACCCTTTTCCAAATAGACCCCTTTGCCGTCAGGGTCGTAATCACTATTAGCGTTCTTATAAGGCGATCCGTGGATCGTTACATCACTCATAACGCACGTGGGGGCGCCCGTCCGCAGGACGACCGTCTCCGCAGTGGCAGGGGGAAACAAAAGAAGCCAGGGTCGCCAGGCTGACGCCGGACAGCCATAGCCATTTCCGCTCGCACCAAACACTCGGAAAATCATTCCCTTGGGTTGTTTTCTTCTCGGACTGTAACGTTTGCTCAGCCACCAGAATCTCCTTCCCGATTGGGACGGGCGCTGCCTTACCAGATCGAATTTAGCCTCATCGTCAAAATGGCACTTGAGCGCGTCCGGAAAACGTCCAGATCCGGGTATTGCCACCAATCCCGCCAAGCTCGGCGCCAACGCCGAGTGTGGCGCCGCCGGCGGATCTGAGGTCGACGCCGCCGGTGAAACGCGCAGACCACCCCTGCAACTGGATCGGAATTTGCGGCACGGACGTGCCGATGATGACGGCCGCAGCATTGTCCCGCGTGAAGTAGTAGTCAGCATATCCCCCGACGTAGGGCGACAGCAGCAGGCCATCGCTCCAGGACACCGGATAGGTCAGCTTGGTCCCGGCTGAGGCACGTCCTGCGAAAAAGTTGTACGCGGCCTGTTTGGTTCCAAGCGTATCGATATAGGCCCCCTCCCGCTCCCGGAGGATGTAGAGCCTGGTCGACGGCTCCAGATGGAAGTTGGCCCATTGATGGGAGCCGGTGAGGCCGGTCGTCAGCAGCCAGCGTTGACCACTGAAACTTCCTTGCGCGGCACCTGCGGTGCCGTTGTAGCTGATGTTGGAAAAGGTCACGGCCGCATCATACCGCAATGCCGGCGTAATCCTCCAACCGAGATAGGAGCCGGCCGTCCAGCCGTCCCCTTTGAGTCTTCCGCTGATGCTATCCATTGTGTACTGGAAGCTCTCATAGCCGCCCACCGCTCCCACCAGAAAGTCAGGAGCGATCTTGTAGGTCAGGCCGGCGAGCGTATTGAACTGGGTACCGTAGAGTGCTGCCTGGGTCGCTCCGGCGCCGAAATTGCCCGGCGATGCCCAGCGGTCGATGCTGGTCCCGCGGGTGTCGATCCAGAACAGCCAGTTATTTTGTGCCCGAACCTTCGCCGAAGCCACCTTCGCCGACTCGACCGCTGCAAAAACGTCGTCGATGCTAGAATTATCGCGGCTGGCTCTGCCGGGAGCCCCCTCTCTCGCGTAAGCACTGGCGCTGGGGCGCGCGGATTGCAGTTCGTCCTCACAGGGGACGGTCAGGTTAAGCCGCAGACCCGTTGGTCCAGGTGTTATGCATCGTCCGCCATCACTGAACCCTTCGGAGATTGCGGTATCTATTGCGCTCGAAATCGCCTGGCCGGAGTTTTGCGCCACGACCTTGGTAACGTCGACCTGCAGTTGACGCAGCTTGGTGCTATCGGCCGGAATGTTCACCGACTGGGTCAGGGGCGACGAAATCGAGGCATTGAACGCAGGGCCGCCAGCATAAGCCGCTGTGATGCTGTGATTACCGACAGAGAGTGTCTTTGTCATCAGCGTCGCGACGCCCGCCGCAGACAGGAAGGAGGCTCCTATCTGCACATCACCGTCCCTGAACGTCACCGTGCCCGCGGGCGTTCCGGCGCCGATTGCGGTGACGGTGACCGTGAACGTGACGGCTTGACCAAAACTGCTCGGATTTTGCGACGACATTATCGTCGTCTTCGTCTCGGAAGGCGCCGGTGGAATATAGGTGAAGGTGCCCGGCGAGACGTTGCCGCCCGGCGTCGTCATCGTCACCGTCACCGCGCCCTTGCCGGCCGGCGAGGTCACCGTGATCGACGTCGCCGTGTTGGCCGTGATCCGCGCCATGCTGGTGCCGAACGTCACCGCGCTGGCATTGGCCAGGTTGCTGCCGCTGATCGTCACCACCGTGCCGCCGGCCTCCGGACCGGACGTCGGCGACAGCGACGCCGCCGTCGGCGCCCCGACATAGGTGAAGCGGCCCGGCGACACCGTGCCGCCCGCCGTCGTCACGGTGACATCGACCGTGCCGGTCCCCGCCGGCGAGGTCACCGTGAGCGAGGTCGCCGTGTTGGCCGTGATCCGCGCCATGCTGGTGCCGAACGTCACCGCGCTGGCATTGGCCAGGTTGCTGCCGGCGATCGTCACCACCGTGCCGCCGGCCTCCGGACCGGACGTTGGCGACAGCGACGCCGCCGTCGGCGCCCCGACATAGGTGAAGCGGCCCGGCGACACCGTGCCGCCCGGCGTCGTCACGGTGACATCGACCGTGCCGGTCCCCGCCGGCGAGGTCACCGTGAGCGAGGTCGCCGAGTTGGCCGTGATCCGCGCCATGCTGGTGCCGAACGTCACCGCGCTGGCATTGGCCAGGTTGCTGCCGCTGATCGTCACCACCGTGCCGCCGGCCTCCGGACCGGACGTTGGCGACAGCGACGCCGCCGTCGGCGCCCCGACATAGGTGAAGCGGCCCGGCGACACCGTGCCGCCCGGCGTCGTCACGGTGACATCGACCGTGCCGGTCCCTGCCGGCGAGGTCACCGTGAGCGAGGTCGCCGAGTTGGCCGTGATCCGCGCCATGCTGGTGCCGAACGTCACCGCGCTGGCATTGGCCAGGTTGCTGCCGCTGATCGTCACCACCGTGCCGCCGGCCTCCGGACCGGACGTTGGCGACAGCGACGCCGCCGTCGGCGCCCCGACATAGCTGAAGCGGCCCGGCGACACCGTGCCGCCCGGCGTCGTCACGCGGACGTCGACCACACCGGTGCCGGCCGGCGAGGTCACCGTGAGCGAGGTCGCCGTGTTGGCCGTGATCCGCGCCATGCTGGTGCCGAACGTCACCGCGCTGGCATTGGCCAGGTTGCTGCCGCTGATCGTCACCACCGTGCCGCCGGCCTCCGGACCGGACGTCGGCGACAGCGACGCCGCCGTCGGCGCCCCGACATAGGTGAAGCGGCCCGGCGACACCGTGCCGCCCGCCGTCGTCACGGTGACATCGACCGTGCCGGTCCCCGCCGGCGAGGTCACCGTGAGCGAGGTCGCCGAGTTGGCCGTGATCCGCGCCATGCTGGTGCCGAACGTCACCGCGCTGGCATTGGCCAGGTTGCTGCCGCTGATCGTCACCACCGTGCCGCCCGCCTCGGGGCCGGAGCTCGGCGACAGCGAGGCTGCCGTTGGCGCGCCGACATAGGTGAAGCGGCCCGGCGACACCGTGCCGCCCGGCGTCGTCACGCGGACGTCGACCGTGCCGGTGCCGGCCGGCGAGGTCACCGTGAGCGAGGTCGCCGAGTTGGCCGTGATCCGCGCCATGCTGGTGCCGAACGTCACCGCGCTGGCGTCGGCCAGATTGGTGCCGCTGATCGTCACCACCGTGCCGCCCGCCTCGGGGCCGGAGCTCGGCGACAGCGAGGCTGCCGTTGGCGCGCCGACATAGGTGAAGCGGCCCGGCGACACCGTGCCGCCCGGCGTCGTCACGCGGACGTCGACCGTGCCGGTCCCCGCCGGCGAGGTCACCGTGAGCGAGGTCGCCGAGTTGGCCGTGATCCGCGCCGCACTGGTGCCGAACGTCACCGCGCTGGCGTCGGCCAGATTGGTGCCGCTGATCGTCACCACCGTGCCGCCCGCCTCGGGGCCGGAGCTCGGCGACAGCGAGGCTGCCGTCGGCGCCGCGACATAGCTGAAGCGGCCCGGCGACACCGTGCCGCCGGGCGTCGTCACGCGGACATCGACCGTGCCGGTGCCGGCCGGCGAGGTCACCGTGAGCGAGGTCGCCGAGTTGGCCGTGATCCGCGCCGCACTGGTGCCGAACGTCACCGCGCTGGCATTGGCGAGGTTGGTGCCGCTGATCGTCACCACCGTGCCGCCCGCTTCAGGACCGGACGTCGGCGTGATCGAGGTGACCGTCGGCACCGGCAGGGTGTAGGTGAAGCGGTCGGCCGCAGACGTTGCGCTGGTGCCGACCGGTGTGGTGACGGTGACGTCGACCGTGCCGGCGCCGGCGGGCGCGGTCGCGGTGATCGAGGTCGCCGAATTGACCGTGAAGCTGGTGGCCGCGGTGGCGCCGAACTTGACGGCGGTCGCGCCGGTGAAGCCCGTGCCGGTGATCGCTACGACCGTGCCGCCCGCTTCAGGACCGGACGTCGGCGTGATCGAGGTGACCGTCGGCGCCGGCGGGGTGTAGGTGAAGCGGTCGGCCGAGGCTACCTCACCCGCCAAAGTCGACGTAACGACAATATGCACGCTGCCAGTACCTGGCGGTGAGATTGCAATGATCTCCGTACCCGAGACTATCCTGATGCTAGTCGCATCGTTAGAGCCGAAAGCCACCTTGGTAACACGTGCGCCAGTAACGACAAAACCTCTGCCGGTGATGGTCACCGTGGTGCCGCCGGCCTCAGGTCCCGAGGTCGGCGTGAAACCCGTCACCTCCACCGGAGCTGCGTTCGCAGTAATCGCTGCGCCAGCAAGGACGGCAGCGACGAGAAAGAACAAACGGATTGCACGGCCGAGAACGGCATAAAACGAATAAAGCACCACTTCCCCCCCAAACGGCGCACGGATAGCCGTGGGGCTCTAATAATAAGTTTTGAACACCAATTATCGGAATAACGGTCAGAATATTGCAAAAAGGGTTCAGATCAGGAAACCCTATCGTACCGGTCTTCCGAGGCGCTGAGATTCGCTCCTTTGCGTCGGTCCACAAATGCTTTCCCTTCTCGGCCCAGAGCTCGCGCGCCTGTTCGCCTTGCTCGCTTTTGAGCTTGTCTAGCAGGCTGTTGAAAAAAGGCGGTCGCCGCCGACCGAGGATCATGATTCATTGGCTCCGACGAGATTCGGAGATGGTGCGTGCGCGGCGGCGACAATCGAACGGGCGAGCTGTTCAGCTACGTCGACCTGGAAGCAAGGGTGCGGCGTGATCATCCGCTGCGAGGGATCCGGACGATCGTGAACGAGGCGCTGGCGGCGCTGGAGCACGAGTTCGCCGCCCTTTATTCGCCGATTGGACGGCCGTCGATCCCGCCGGAGAAGCTGCTGCGGGCGATGCTGTTGCAGGCGTTTTATTCGATCCGCTCGGAGCGGCTTCTGATGGAGCGGTTGGAATATGATTTGCTGTTCCGCTGGTTCGTCGGAATCGGCGTCGACGATGCAGCCTGGGACCATTCGGTATTCTCGAAGAACCGCGACCGGCTGCTGGAAGGCGACATCGCGGCGAAGTTCCTGGCGGCGGTGCTGGCGCAGCCCAGGGTGAAGAAGCTTCTGTCGAGCGATCACTTCTCGGTCGACGGCACGCTGATCGAGGCCTGGGCCTCGATGAAGAGCGTCAAACCGAAGGATAGCTCCGGCGAGCCGCCGGCCCAAGGCGGCGGGCGCAATGCTGAAGCGAACTTCCATGGCCAGAAGCGCTCCAACGACACCCATGCTTCGACCACCGATCCGGAGGCCAGGCTCTACCGCAAGGGGAAAGGCAAGGAGACGAAGCTGTGCTTCATCGGGCACGGGCTGATGGAGAACCGCCACGGCTTGCTGGTCGACGCCTGCCTGACGCAGGCCGGTGGGCATGCCGAACGGGTGGCCGCGCTGCACATGATCGAGCCTCGTGCCGATCGACCGACAGCGATCACGCTTGGTGCCGACAAAGCCTACGATGCAGAAGACTTCGTCAACGAGCTGCGCTCGATGAACGTGACGCCGCATGTTGCGCAGAATACCGGCGGCCGTAGCTCTGCGATCGACGGGCGTACGACCCGGCACGGCGGTTATGCTGTCAGCCAGCGCATCCGCAAGCGGATTGAGGAGGCATTCGGCTGGATCAAGACGGTCGCCGGGCAAGAGAAGACCAGATTCCGTGGCCGTGATCGGGTCGGATGGGCCTTTACCTTCGCTGCGGCCGCCTACAATCTGGTGCGGCTGCCCAAGTTGATCGCGGAGACCGGTTGATGGCCAAGGTGCCCGGCTTTGCCAAGGCCTTTGCCGGCCGCTGGCGCATCGTCGAAATGGACAACTGGGACAGCGACTTCCTCGATCTTGTCGGAGAGGCGCATCTCACCTTCCGTGGCAAGTCCGATGGCGAAATAGCGTTTGGGGCTCTCAAGGGCTTCCTGGATGCTCGCTACGGCACCCGCGACGGATCGGCCTGCGCCGAGTTCTCATGGGAGAGGCACGACGAGAATGATCCGTCCTGTGGTCGCGGATGGGCCATGATCGGCACTGCGGGCAGGCTCGTTGGCCACTTCTACATCCACAATGGCGACGATTCAGCCTTCGTTTGCGAACGCGGCTGAGTTCTTCAACGGCCTGCTAGATCCAGATGAGCGTGCCGTAGATGGTAGCGCGGTCGTCGTCGGTGAGGTCCCCGACGCCGGGTTTAACGACGAGCCTGCCGAGTTCGATCAGATGCCGCGAGCGCCTGCGGCGCTCGATCTGCCAGCTTCGCATGTCATGCGCGCCCGCGCCGCCTGACGCCGGTTGCGCGCCGCTCGAATGTGACCGAGAGCGCTCGGTGTCACGGCGCTGACGTAGATCGCGGTGTTCGCGCCTCGAAAAACGCGGGCCCGCGCTTCACCCACGCCTCCGTCTTTACGGTATCTTTCGTTTCCGCGATGGCGACCAGCGCACCCGGCAGTCGTCGGCGCTGAGCGCGTCGGCTCCGGTGGCGATGACCAGTTCGCCAAGCCCGAGCACCTCGCGGCTTCGGAGGTCTCGCGCCTTGTCCTCAAGCGCTTTCAGCTCCGTGTCGAAGTCCCGCAGCTTGCACATTGTTGCCTCCATCGTCTTCGTTCGTTGTCGATGCGGCGATGACACGATGACACGATGACAGTTGAGCGCCTTGCTGATTGCTTCTATGTTGTCGGGACGGTGTGGCACGGCGCGGTCCATCGCGAGATTTTTTCGAGGGAGGGCGCGCTCACATGGTTTGGTCGATGTCAAGAATATTGTGGAATGGCGGCATCGCCAAATGATTTGGCGTAACTCCGCAATCCGCTCGTGGTTGAACACGGCGGTCAAGGTCTTGCAGATCGCGGTTAATGCGATCCGGCACACAGTTCATCTGCGCGCACCTCGCCACGTCGAAGTAAAGAACGAGTGGGCCTCTTTCGCTGTTTGAACCTTGGCACATGAAGGCGACAGTCGGAACGACGTATAGGCGCGCCCTCGAATAAA
This sequence comes from Bradyrhizobium sp. USDA 4538, assembly GCF_024171045.1. Classification (NCBI taxonomy): domain Bacteria; kingdom Pseudomonadati; phylum Pseudomonadota; class Alphaproteobacteria; order Hyphomicrobiales; family Nitrobacteraceae; genus Bradyrhizobium; species Bradyrhizobium sp. USDA 4538. The sequence goes on along the minus strand of NZ_JALJZE010000002.1, from coordinate 148,098 downwards.
AATTCTCGGGACGGCTCACCCGGTCTCACCCTCGCACCAAGTCGGCTGTTTCTCCACAGCCGCGCATCTCATCCACGAACGATCCTTGCAACAATCAGGAGCCTGGCCCGGCGTGACCATGTAGCGTGAGGCAGCGCGGGGCTTGCACTCCCACGTCCGTTATTAATCAGAATACATGGATATCTCCGGCGTAGCGGGTCCGAGTTCTGAGCCAACTGCGTGACGCGGCTCGCCTGGCGGGCCATATCAAGCTCACATACGGTCGGCGTGATGTGCAGCCGTACCAACATCCCGCTTGCGGCGGGCAGGCTCAGGACGATGAGACCATACTTATACCCGGCATTTCGCCATCGCGCACCTTCGGTCCATCGGCCCGGTTCCGTCAGGACTGATCACATCCTGAGGGATTGCGGAAAGGGCGACGTGATCGTCAGGCAGGTTTCATAACCACGCCCTCGATGACGACGCCCGAGTTTGTATATTTCCAAAGGGCGACCAGCAGCTTGCGTGCCAGCGCAACGATGGTTGATTTTTTCATGCGTCCGTTATTGTGTGCGACCCGCGCCTTGTACCATTTCGTTAGTGCAGAGGTTGGCTGGCATCGTCAACCGCATCATATTGTCGGTGTGCGCGAGCCGCTTCATAGCGTGCCTGCTCGAGCGCAAGCTCTATGTGCTGCAGCCGCTCTCGGCCGGCGCGCTCGCGGTCCGCGATTGCTTGCAGAGCAGCGTCAAGGCCGAGAGGCGCAATCACCGATAATACCTCGGCCGACACAGCTGCATCGATTCGCACATTGCCAAATGCAATGCACTTCGTTCGTCTTCCGTGATTAACGCTGGCATCGTTGCAAAGGTAGCGCGCAACACCTCGCAGCCCATTATGCTGCACTTTGAGCCTGCGACCGCAACGTCCACAACGCAACAGGCCGACCAGCAATCCACCGCCATTGCGCACCGATCCCGGCACCATCGCGCCCTTCATGTTAGCGTTCCCGTTGATGGTCCGTTGATTGTTCTCGTAATCCTGCCAGGAGATGTAGCCGTCGTGATGATCACGAATCAGAACTTCCCAGTCTTTCTGCGTTCGCCGTACATTACGGGTGACCAGCTTGCGGCCGGCTTCGATTCGAACCTGCGAGCCGGTCCGACCAAATACGTAGGCGCCAGCATAGATCGGATTGGTCAGCAGCCGGTGAATCGTATTGTAGCGTGGCAGCCGCCACTCCACCATTCGGCCGCGTGGACCATACACGACAATCGGCATCTTGATGCCGTTGTCGCATAACCAAATCGCGACCTGGCGCACGCTGCCAAACTCGGCAAACTTACGGAACGCCAAATGGAGCGCCTCGCGCACCCGCCTGTCCGGATCCAGCTCAAGCCTGTCGTCGCTGCTGCGCACGTAGCCGACGGCCACACTCGTGTGAAGATCGCCACGTACTGCCTTGAGGCGCAGTGCTTCTTGTGAGCGCTGGCGCAAGATCGTTAGTTCCAGTTCGCTGAACGTCCCCTTCATACCTAGCAGCAGTCGGTCATTGGTGAGCTTTGGATCGTAAACGCCGTCCTCATCAATGATCAGGCTGTTCACCAGCGTGCAGAACTCCAGAAGTGTGTGCCAGTCGCGGCCATTACGGGCCAGGCGGGAAGCCTCGACGGCCAGCACAGCGCCGGCGCTTCCGGTGCAGATCGCGGTCAGCAAGCGCTCAAAGCCGGGACGCGCTGTGCCGCCCCCCGAGCGACCAAGGTCATCATCGATGACGATGACGTTTTCCCAGCCAAGCAGCTGTGCGCGAGTTGCGAGCGCGTACTGACGCCGACGGCTCTCAGGATTATTGACGAGTTGGTCCGGGGTCGATTGCCGCACATAGACATAGGCGCTGCGTGATAAATGATCAGACGTTATCTTATTCATTGTCCGCCTCCGTCACCTTTGCGCAGTCGGTGCTGCATTCGTCGAGAAGAAGTTTGAGCAGACTTGTGACTTCCAAACGAATCAGCGGATCGAGCCGCTGGTGCTGGACTGTGCCTGCCGTGACCGCCGGCAGATCGAGCTGTCGCCATTGCTGTTCCATCATCACCTCCAACCGTCCGACTCGTTCCAGATGATGGTGACGACGATACGCGCTGTGCATCAACGAGGCCGCGAAGTGCGCGCAACGAATCCAGGGGAAGCCGAGGGACTTCAACCGTCGGCAGTGCCGCGGCGGAATTCTCTGTCATCCATGCCGGCAGCAAGGCGCGAGAGCCGTCGGGCTGTTCGATCACGAAGTGATGGCGAGCCCCGTGAATGACGCGCCTCAAAGCAATGACGCGCTCACCAGCGCGTGGATGATGTCGATATTGAATGACAACTTCGAACGGATGTTCTTGGGTACTATGTCGCGTGTTCGTCCGGCGTCGGCAAGAGCTGGCTCGCCTCGGCGCTCGGCAACACGGCCTGCCGCGACAATCGCTCCGTGCTCTATCAGCGTGTCCCGCGGCTGTTCACCGATCTCGCTTTGGCGCGCGGCGACGGCCGCCACCCGCGGCTCCTGCGGGCGCTCGGCCGCATCGATCTGCTCATCCTCGACGACTGGGGCACCCACACCCTCAATGATCAGCAGCGCCTTGATCTCCTCGAAATCTTCGAAGAGCGCTATAGGCGCAAATCGACCTTGATTACCGCCCAGCTGCCCGTTGCCCAATGGCACGACATGATCGGCGAGCCGATGACTTCATGATGCCTCCTTCTTCGAACGCTTGGTGCGTCGTACCCGGTTGCGAAGCTGAGTAATTTGTTTGTCTGAGAGCTCGATCTGCCATGGCTGGCCCTTGGCCAACTGATGACCTGCCAGCAATCCGCGCGCGAGATAATCGAACACCGTCTGCGGGGTTACTCCAAGCTCAGCCGCTGCGCCCTGAATCGAGAAGCTACCGTCGGGCCAGCGCATTGGGTTCTTGACCATGCCGTTGATTTTGACGGTGGGAATGCCCCAGCGGGTGCGTAACACCCAGACGTTCTCGCCTTTGAAGGCGCAGCCTCGGGCCGCGACGAAGCCTTCCCGATTGAGTATCGCCGCGATCTCGCCATCCATTTTGTGTTCAGCATTCAACTCGACGATCCGTTGCCGCAACCGATCAATGTCGATGTAATCGCGGTAGGTGTGAACGCGCCGTTGTACGTGATGCTCGCTGGTTGCGCCGGTGTGCCAGATGATCTTGAGCCACACTTGACCTCGGGTCCGCTTCTGATCAAGAACGACTTCGCGGATGACAAATCGCAGAATGCGCTTGCGATCGGCTGCCGACGTGGTGGCCGTATTCCAAATCCGCGGCAGGTTCTCGCCGAGCGCTTGTAGCCCAGCGCGTTCCGCCGGGCCAATCAGAAGCGGCTCTTGTACGCGCCAACGCGCATGCTGCTGCTCGACCGCCTCGACGACACGCAGCTTCTCTTCCCAAGCCCGCTCAAGTGAGCGCGCCACAAGACGGTTCTCGGGTTCTACGGCGTCATACTGACGCCGAGCGCGCTCGGCCTCGTAGCGGGCGCGCTCCACGCGAAGCGCCCACTGGCGCTCGAGCTGACGGCTCTCCTGCTCCAGTTGGCCCGCCGCCGCGAGTGCGATCTCAATCTGATCCGGCACCAGGGCATCGAGGACCACCCGCTCGACCAGCGCGTCAACCGCCAAGGCCCGGACTTCCTGACACAGTGCACTGCCTTGCTGGTCCCGATCCGAGCGGCAGCAATAGACCGGATAGTCGGCATTCGGGCCAGTGTAGCGCATGCTCATGCGCCGTCCGCAACGGCCGCAGATCGCAATTCCTTGTAACAGGGCTGCCCCCTTGCGCGGTACGCCAGAATGTCCTGCCTCATAGCGGAAGACGTTATCTGCCAGTCGCCCCTGGTTGGCCATGAACTCCTCCCAGCTGATATAGCCTGGGTGAGCGGCGTGGAGGCAAACCGCCCAATCCCCGATCGCCACCTTGACCGTTCCCGTCAGTGATCCCGGCTGGCATCGGCTCAGATCCTTTTGCCGGCGACCATAAACATACGCCGCAGCATAGGCTGGATTTTGCAGGATACTAAGGACGCGTCCACTCTCTGACGCACGCCAGACGACCTCGTGTGGAGATGGCCCAAGCAGCGGTCGAACCGGCAAGGACAATCCGTTCCTGCCCAGGTAACGCATCACACGGCGAGCGCTTTGCAGTTCCCGAAATTTGGCAAATACAAGATGAAGACGGGCCTGCACCTCCTCGTCGGGATTGAGAACAATCGTACCCGCCCGATCGTAGGCGAGCCCGGCCGGCAGGGGCAGCCGCAGTTCGCCCCGTGCCGCCTTCTGACGCTCCCCTTGGTGAAGACGCATCCGAAGCTGATGCAACTCCGCCTCGCTCATGATACCGGACAATCCCAACAGCAGGCGGTCGTGGTAGGCTCGCGGATCGTAAAGCCGCTCACCATCCGCAATGAGGACGCCGAACACCGAGCACAGTTCGAGAAGCTGATGCCAGTCCCGGTTATTGCGGGCCAGGCGAGAAGCGTCGAGGCTCACCACAAGACCGGCGTTGCCAAGGCCGATCTCGGCAATGAGCTTCTGGAAACCATGACGATCCACACCGCCAGCACCGGATTTACCCAGATCCTCGTCAATGACCTGGACGCGCTCCGGCGGCCAGCCCAGACCGACGGCGCGATCGACGAGCCGGTACTGCAGCTCCGTGCTCTCCTGGTGCTGGCGCACCTGGTTCACGGATGACTGCCGCACGTAGACATAGGCCAACTTGGCTCGGTGCGCAGTCGTGAGCCGCTCGTCAGCGACGTTCAAGCTGATCAGCACGACCCAGTCCTCTTCCGGGCGTGCCGGGAACCGCTTGCATTCGCCGCATCAGCGCGGCGATGGTTTGAGCAATCTGCGTTTGTGTCGCGGTCGATAGATTCGGCCACAGGCGCGGAATGTCGGCCGGACGGCCAGGTGGATTTGCCAACGTCGGTAGGGGTCGATACGCAACGCGACCTGGAAGCGGTCGGTGGGTCATCGCGAATCACCTTCTCGTCGAGAAGGCTCAGACTCGCGCTCAAATGTTGCATCAATGCATCAATGGGATCAGCGTACGTGCACTGATGCGCGGCAGATCGGCGGCGTTCGGGCGGGAAGTGATCGTCTCGGCAAGATCCGTCGACGCGATCCGAATCGCCCGCGGCCGGCCGTCCGGCAGCGCGACAACGACGTAGGCGGGACCGCGCCCCGACCGCTCCTTCAGCACCTCAAGCCGGTGCCCAAAAAGAAAATGATGCGGGTCAGTGATCGTGACGTGAGACACGACCCGCTCAAGAATAGGGGTACTCTGACGTGTTCGGCGAGCCAACCATCGCAGACGCTATCCTCGACCGGATCATCCACAACTCCCACCGCATCGCTCTCGAAGGCGACAGCATGCGAAGGAAAAAAGCCGCGCGCCCCTTGACCGACGTCGAAAACAGCGAAACGAATACCAACTGACTTCAACAACCAGGCAACCAAAAGCCAGCGCCGCCACGCTGTCCGCGATTTAGCGAAACTGCTGTCCGTCAGTTAGCGAAACCACTGTCCCGTTTTTGCGAAATACGCAGCTTCCGAGCGGCGGGATAGAACTTGTCTTTAGCGATTCTTCCGCCCGAGTTCTCAGGGAGTTCAGCCGGCAGGCGGCGGGCCATAACGTTGACTTCATTGTTGAAGGTCGGACGATCGCAACGCTTAAATTGTCGTCCGTTAAGAAGCCGAATTGAGCGGGGCTGGACAGGCGAGCATGCGCCATAGCTGGAACAGGGAGAGGCACAAGAGTTCTCTGAGCCAGGCAAGGATGCGGCGGAAGTTGTGGCCCACGGCCGAGAGGATGACGTTGGCGGCATCTCCTGCGCGGCCCTTGAGGTAGCAGCGTCCGAGGTGACCTTCGGTCTTCAGGTGTCCGATGATGGGCTCGATGGCGGAGCGGCGGCGCAGCTCGCGCTTGATGACACCGAAGACGCCGCGCTTCTGGCCGGAGATGAAGACGCGACGGGGATTTTGTGCGTCGTGGCCGCGGTATCCCTTGTCGACATAGGCCCGCTCGATCGAACAGCCGGTGAGCGTTTCGGTGCGGTGAAGGACGTCCCGCAAGGTGTGACCATCGTACGGGTTATCGGGCATCGCCCTGGCATGCAGCACGAACAGGCCACCGGGAGCCCGGCGGTTGTTGGTGACGATGGAGGCCTTCACGCCGAACTCGTAAGGTGCGCTGGCCTTGCCCTTGCCGATGCACTCGACCTCCGGAGCATGGAAGGAATACAGCTTCCAGCCGCGCTGGCGCTGCTGCTGCGAGCGGATCTGGGTGGCTCGGCTCAGCGGGAGGGCGAACGCCTCCTCCAGTGCAGGCTGGCCCCCGATCTTGCGGCGGATGTCGCGGATGATCCGGCCCAGCCGGCTGCGCAAGATACGCAACTGCCGCTGATGCCGCCTGAACTGTTTGGCATGGGCGTAGCGGCCCGCCATCATCGCGGCTGCCTCGGCCACGCGAGAATAGGATTGCCGCAGCCTGACGCCGTGTCTTCTCGCCAGGCGGTTGAGGCCATTGATGGCCGCATGCAGCAGCTTGGCGTCGGTCGGAAAGGTGATGGCCTTCGGCTGCACCGTGGTGTGTGCGCCATGACGGCGCGAAGAAGGAGGTTGAGTATGTAGACCATCTTCCGAGCACTTACTGCGCAAGAGATGAGGGCAGGCCCCTCGGACTCGGATTGCAGGATCAGAGTCCAAACCGCCACAAGCTGCTTTAGCTCAATGGCTGAGGTGGTGAGCGTTGCTGGAAAAGGCGGGCAATCAGCCTGTCAGGTGAGCCACGGGAAGACGAACGCAAGTAAACCGCCGATGATGCATCGAAAGTACAGTTCAGGTGTTGTCGAAACCGGGGGCGATACCACCTCCTGGGATCAAGCGCGGCGAGAGCCTGTCTATTGGCCGGGCGGCAACCGGTGTAGAGGCGGCGTGATCCCGATGGCAGGCTCTTGCGCGGAACATGGGAACCTGCGTCGCGATGCCAAGGGAGACCCCAAAGGCGGCGGACCCGCCGAGGGCAGAGTACCAATGCGCGACGCAGGGGCGGACGGGTTCGTAATAGTGATGAGGCCCGGTAATACGGGCGGAGCGAAGGGACCCGATCTTCCAGCCAAAGTCACAGGCCAACCGGAAACGGGAGGAGCCGATGACTGAGGCAAAGTCGTATCAGATCCCCAAACATCTCGTTTGGGAAGCTTGGAAACAGGTGAAAGCGAACCGCGGGTCAGCGGGTGTGGATGGGGTCTCCATCGAGGAATTCGAAAAGGACTTGAAGAGAAACCTCTACAAGATCTGGAATCGAATGTCGTCGGGAACATACTTTCCGCCTCCCGTCCGTCTCGTGGAAATTCCCAAGGCTAATGGAGGGAAGCGTCCGTTAGGAATACCCTCTATAGCTGACCGCGTGGCTCAGACGGTTGCAAAGATGGTTATGGAGCCGACGATGGAACGAATATTCCATCCCGACTCCTACGGCTATCGGCCCGGCCGTTCGGCGCTTGACGCAGTGGGGACAGCGCGAAAGCGTTGCTGGAAATTCGACTGGGTTATCGACCTTGATATCAAGTCGTTCTTCGACTCGATTCCTTGGCACCTGATCGAAAAGGCCGTCGCCCACCACACGGAACTGAGCTGGATTCGTCTCTACGTAAAGCGGTGGCTGCAAGCTCCCGTGGAGAAAGAAGACGGAATCCTAGTGGAGAGAACACGCGGAACCCCTCAGGGTTCAGTGGTTTCACCGCTGCTCGCAAATTTGGTTCTGCACTATGCATTCGATCGCTGGATGCAGCGGACCTTCCCTTGTTTGTGTTTCGAAAGATACGCTGACGATGGTGCGCCACGACGGCGCGAAGGAGGTGTGATGTAGAGCACCTTTGAGCAGCCTTGCTGCACAGAAGATGGGGGTTGGCCCCTCGAACTCGGGTTGCAGGATCAGGGTTCAAACCACCGGCTGCTGCTTCGGCCCAATGGTTGAGGTGGTGAGCGAGACCGGAAAAGGCAGAGCGAGACTCTGTCAGGTAAGGATCGAGGAGACGAGCGCAAGCGAACCACCGATGAACTGTCGAAAGCGTAGGGAAGACGTCAAAACCAAGGGGTAGTCGTTATCTTGGGATCAGTCTGAGCGATACCTGTTTACGGCTCAGGCGGCGTCCGGCAGGCGAGGTGGCGTGACCTCGGTTCAGGCTTCTGTGCGGAACGTGGGAACCTGTATCGCGATGCCAAGGGAATGGTTCAAGTGGAAGCCCCACAAGAGTCTGAGTACCAATGCGCGATGCAGGGACGGAGCCGTGTGTAGTAGTGACGAAGGCACTGTAATGGTGGCGGAGCGAAGGCACGGCACTGTCCCGCTTGATTGGAAGAGCAACCGGAAACGGGAGGACTCTTTTGGGTCAAGCAAAGCCGTATGACATCCCCAAGCGCTGGGTTTGGGAGGCGTACAAACGGGTTAAAGCAAATCGGGGCGCAGCCGGTGTGGACGAGCAGTCGATCGAGGTGTTCGAGGCAGACTTGCAGAGCAATCTGTACAAGCTCTGGAATCGAATGTCTTCGGGCAGCTACTTTCCACCGCCGGTCAAGCGTGTGCAGATCGACAAGCGCGACGGCGGGAAGAGGCCGCTAGGAATTCCTACGGTGTCGGATCGCGTTGCTCAGGCGGTCGTCAAAGGATATCTGGAGCCGGATTTGGAGAAGCACTTTCATCCAGACTCGTTCGGATATCGACCCGGAAAATCGGCGCTCGATGCCGTTGGGGTTGCTCGCCAGCGATGCTGGCGGCATCCCTTCGTGCTCGATCTCGACATTCGGGCCTATTTTGACTCGATATCGCATGAGCTTTTGCTCAAGGCGATTCGGAAGCACACGGACTGCGCTTGGGTGTTGTTGTACATTGAACGGTGGCTTAAAGCTCCCGTTCAACTGGAAGACGGCACCCTTGAACCCCGTGAGAAGGGCACGCCGCAGGGCTCGGTGGTATCACCGCTGATGGCGAATCTCTTTCTCCACTATACGTTCGACATGTGGATGCGAAGAAATCATCCGAGCATCCCGTTCGAGCGTTATGCCGATGATATTCTCTGCCATTGCGACAGTGAGCGGCAGGCACAACAACTGAAGGAGGCGCTTGCGAAGCGCTTTGCCGAATGCGGACTGGAGCTTCATCCGGACAAGACGAAGATAGTCTATTGTAAGGATGACCACCGGCGAGGTGATTATCCTGAACAGAAATTCGACTTTTTGGGCTACACGTTCCGCGCCCGTCGGTCGAAGAACCGTTGGGGAAAGCACTTCGTCAACTTCAGCCCCGGTGTCAGCAATGCCGCGACGAAGGCAATCCGACAGGAAATCCGTGCCTGGCAACTACGCTGCCGGGTGGATAAGAGGATCGACGACCTGGCGAGGATGTTCAACCCGATCATTCGAGGCTGGATGAACTACTATGGTCGGTACTACAAATCGGCGCTTTACCCGACACTACGCCATCTCGACCGATGTCTCGCGCGATGGGCGATGTCAAAATACAAACGTCTGCGGCGACATCGAAGACGGGCAGAGCACTGGGTACGGGACATTGCGTGCCGCACCCCCACGCTGTTGGCCCATTGGTCGATGCTGCACAAGACGGCGGCTGGACGGTAAGAGCCGGATGAGCGGAGACGTTCACGTCCGGATCTGTGAGCGCCTGGGGGTGAAACTCCCCCGGGCGACTCGACTGATAGTCCATTGCAGAACTGAAAGCGAGGCTCGAACCGTGATGGAGGCGATCCGAAAACGTCTTGCGGAATGCGGTCTGGAGCTCCATCCGGAGAAAACCCGGATCGTCTACTGCAAGGATAATAAACGGAGAAAGGAATGCGAACACATCTCGTTCGACTTCCTTGGCTACACCTTCCAGCCGCGCAGCGCTCGCGATCGAAAGGGCGAGAAGTTCCTCAACTTCCTCCCGGCAATCAGCAACAAGGCTGCCAAAGGAATCCGACAAACCATTCGCTCATGGCGACTGGGTTCGACGCGAAACCACTGGAGTCTTGAAGAACTCGCCAAGCTGATTGATCCTGTCGTGCAAGGATGGCTGAACTATTACGGACGGTTTTACCGGACGGAATGTGTCAACGTCCTTCGTCACGTAAACGACGCGCTCGCCCGTTGGACGAGGCGGAAATACAAGCGGTTGAAAGGCCGGAAAGTCGCCTCAGTATATTGGTTGGGACGGCTCGCACAGCGCGATCCGAACCTACTCTATTTGTGGCGAGTCGGCATTCGACCTGCGGCTGGAAGATAGAAGCCGGATGAATCGAGAGGTTCACGTCCGGTTTCGTGAGAGCCTCGGGGTGCAATTCCCCGGGGCTACTCGACCGACCGTGACCCGCTGGAGGTCTTGGCCACGTAACGCGCCGGCCTCGTGTGCCACCCGCAGGCTCTCGGCCAGCAAAAGCTCCAGCTTGTCGCCGAGCCGCTTGCGCCAGTGGCTCAGGTCCGAGCGCTCGTGCGGGAAGACGTGCTGGAAGAACTCTTCGCCGGTGAAGAACTGAAAATACGGGTCATGGACCCAGCGTTCGCAGACCCCCTCATCGGACAACCCGTAAATGTGCTTGAGCAATAGCAGCCCGATCACGAAGCGGGTCTCGATCCCGGGCCGGCCGTTCTCGCTGTAGAGCGGCGCGATCTCGCCGTCGATCCAGTCCCAATCGACCTTGCCAGCGAGCAGAACCAGCTCGTGCTTCATGTTGATGATCTGGTCCAGCCGTGCCCGGAACAGATCGTTCGATCCCGTCGTCTTATGCTTCTTCGGCCGCATCGTCCCCCTCCGATGCAACACAGAATCATGGTCCGCAGCGAAGGGAAATCCATAAAACGAAATTGCAGGGTTTGGGCTTCTCAAGCTCCCAATCCCTGCATATCTCAAATGCCTCCGCATCCGAAAAACAGACTCCCGCTCAATCGCTTAGAGGCTTGTTCACGGACGACTAAATTGGGTGATCCGATCGTCGGCAATTCGTTCGTGTTGGGCGGGGCCAGCGAGGATTACGGACAGAGCCTGGATGCTGCGATAGAAAAAGGGATCGATGTTAGGCTGCACCGTGATAGGTAGTTCGCGCTACGGCACGCATGGATGTGATGCAGGCGTAACAAGGTAGGGACTTGGGATTGGCTTCGACTTTGTCCTGCGATAGCCGTTTGCCGTGTCGCGCATGACGTCCTACGCACTCGGAATGGAGATGTCGGGAGGCTCGCTTGGACTTGAGCTCAGCACTGGAGTCGGTGAGGAGCTCAGGCACGGTTCTATCGAAGGGCTGAACTGCGATAGGGCGACTTCGGCGCCTCGCCTTGATAGTGAAGGCGCCTTGTCGCGTGCGCAGGTCCTTTTCCTGTAAACAGATAGATCAGTTCGGCAGATCGCGCAGAAAGTTGATCATCGCGATGCTAACTTCCGTGGGACGCTCTTGCTGGGTCCAGTGGCCGCAACCCGGGAGTATCTTGATCTCGCGCAGCAAAGGGACAAACTGACGTAGATTTGCAAGGTACTCGGCCGTCCCCGGGGCCGCCAAGACCATATCGTGGTCACCAGCGATGTAGAGCGCAGGCACCGTCACTTTGACGTCAGCGAAAGCCGCCGCCAATTCCCAGTTGCGATCGACATTGCGATAATAGTTCAGGGGAGCGCGGAAGCCGCCGCGCGCGAATTCACCGGCATAGAATTCGACGTCGGCTTCACTGAGCCACGACGGCAGTGGCGGCGGCTCAATGACTCCCTGCAACACGCCGCTGCCGCGCGGTATCATGCCGGCGTTCGGCGCGGCCTTGCCGTCCGCGATCAGCGCGCGGATCGCGGCGGCGCCTTCACCTGACGCGCCATACAGCATGGTCCGCAAGGAAAGACTGGGATCTCTCTCAAGCTCTGCTTCAGCGACACCGGGCTCCTGAAAGTAGAGTTGGTAGAATTGAGCATCGGCCGTTTGCGGCATTAGGGTGGTCGGCGGCGCTGGACCACGTGGCCGGTACGGTACGCTAAGGCAGACAACCGCATGGAATCGGTCCGGACGCAGACGCGCCGCCTGCCAAGCGATCGCGGCGCCCCAATCGTGCCCTACTACGACCGCCTTGCGTATCTCGAGCGCATCAAGTAAACCCACGAGGTCGCCAACCATATGAAATGTCGTGTATTGCTCAACTGCGTCCGGTTGGTCGCTCTTGCCGTAGCCACGCATGTCAGGGGCAACGGCACGGAAGCCGGCGGCGGCAAGCGCCTCCATCTGATGACGCCAGGAGTAAGAACTTTCGGGAAACCCGTGGCACAGAACCACGAGCGGACCTTCGCCTTGCTCGAGCACATTGAGCCTGATGCCGTTGGTTTTGATGATCCGCTCAGTCGGCTTGTTCATAGTCTTCCTCCACGCGACGGCAGCCCTCGGCGTTCCACAGGCCGCAGTTTGTGCTCCACCTCCAAGATACACATCTCAGCGTGTGTTTGCAATCGACGCACCTTACTCGTGCGCTAAGCCGCGGATCAACGCACCGGGGTGTTTAGCCAGCCCCTCCCATTAGCACCTCAGGTCCACGCACTGAGCGTGCATTCCTCCATTCGACACAACAGTCAGAATGAAGGACCTAGAATGGCGCATCTATAAGGTCCCCACTCGCAGTTTGGATGTCTGGTATAAGAGGTATCCGTCTGACGCTATCTAGAGCGGTTTCCAGTTGAGGTGAATCGGAACAGTCAAAGGGGATTCCCACGGGCACGCAAATCAGATTCGGTGTTGCCCGCGACAACATGCGGGGCATGCGATGGCGAAGGGATACTCCAAGGACCTCAGGGTGCGTGCGGTTGAGCTTGTTGAGTCCGGCGAAAGCGCACGTGAGGCTGCGCGCATTCTCAATCTCGGCGCTTCGACTACGATCCGATGGATGGATCGTTGGAGGAAGACCGGAAACGTTGAGGCCAAGCCCGGCACCGGGCACAGCCGCTCGCCGTTGGAGCAGCACAAGCAGTGGCTGATCGAGCTGATCGCCGCGGAGCCGGACCTGACGCTCGAGGAGATCCGCGCGCGTCTGCGCTCTCAGAGAAAGCAAAAGGCCGGCATCGGTTCGATCTGGCGTTTCTTCGACCGTCACAGCATCACCTTCAAAAAAAACACTGCACGCCGCCGAGCAGGATCGACCTGACGTCGCTGCCGAGCGTGCCGCGCTGAAAGCCGAGCAGCCCAAGCTGCGTGCACCGCGCCTCATCTTTATCGACGAGACTGCGGTCACGACGAAGATGGTCCGGCACTATGGGCGCTCTCCTCGCGGTGAGCGCCTCGTCTCTGGCGTGCCCCATGGTCACTGGAAGACGCTGACGCTTGTCGCCGCGCTGCGCATCGATGGCCTCACGGCGCCCTATGTCATCGACGGTGCAATGGATGGGCCCTCGTTCCTGGCTTATGTCAAGCAAGTCCTGGCGCCGACCTTGCGCAAGGGCGACATCGTCTTCATGGACAACTTGCGCACTCACAAGATCGCCGGTGTCCGCGAGGCGATCGAGGCTGTCGGCGCCCGCGTGCGTTATCTGCCGGCCTACTCGCCCGACCTCAATCCAATCGAACAGGCCTTCTCCCGGTTGAAAGCTGCGCTGCGCAAAGGCGCCACCCGCACGGTCCAAGCCCTGCTCAAACTCATCGGCAAACTCGTCAAGTCGTTTGCGCCGCAGATGTGTGCCAACTACTTTAGGCATGCTGGATACACCAGATGATCCACATCATGTGGAAAATGCTCTAGACACAGTTTCCAACCCCCGGCTAGGGATCAAAGGATTATCGTCGGCGGGGGCGCACCGCGGACCAGGCCCGTGTGAGAGTTGTGGTATCAATCAAGGATGATGAATCGCCCGGCATTGGGCTCAATTGCGATCTCGATCGCATCTTTGGCGGAATGACGCAACCGGAGATTGAACACTTAACCGTCGGCGCCATTCGCGAATACCGGGTTAGCGTCGCGCTCGCCGAGACGGCCCGACTGGACTGGGCAACCGCAGAGACTGACACAAACTGTGGCCCAGAACGCCGGGCGGAACTCCGACGAATTCATGAACACGCGGAAGCCGACCATCGGGCGCGCCAGCTTATTTTGAACAACCTGATCGATCGGCTCGGCTACGTTCCAAAGGTACCGGCCGGATAATCGGCAAACTCGCAGACTTCGTGAATCAGCGCGCACCGGTGTGGGCGTCGTGGTTTCCGTCTTTGTCTCGCTCGGGGCATTACCCAACATGAGAGTGAGTGCTGCCCCGGGGCGCTCACGCCGGATCTAGATCAACTCTTTCTCCATGGCGATGCGGACGGCGTGCTGGAGGTTGCTGGCGCCGAGTTTGTCGCGCGCGTTATCCAGATAGAATTGGACCGTTCGTGGCTTGATCCCAAGCAAGTCGGCGATCACGTTCATCGACTTGCCATATGATGACCAGCTGAGTGAAATCGCTTCCTGCGTCGACAACGTCACATCCCCCGTTTTGAACGACGACGCAGACGCCAGGCTGAGATGAACATGAATGTAGGCGAGCGCCAATGCCGCCTGCATCGGGTCCCATGGCGGAACCTCGACCCGCCGACGATCTGATGCGAGCGTGATCATCGCGGTGCGGCCATAGCTTGTCTTGATCGGAATTGAAACGCCGGAGCGAATGCCGAAGTCAGTCGCCTCGGAATAGAATTGCCTGACCTCGCGCGAACTTTTGCGCACGTCGCGTTCCTCAGCCGACCAGGCGAACATCCGCATGCTGCGTTTGGCGGTCGTTACGACAGGGTCAATGATCGTGTAATGCTTTGCAAGATAGAGGTTCTGCCATTCCGCGGGATAATCGCTCAAAGCGACCACATCATCGGCGTTGATATGAATGTAGGCATAGCGATCGAAGCCGGATGAGACAGTGAACTTTTTGATCGCGTTGCGAATGGAACGCTCGTCGCGTGCGAGATCGATGGCGTCCATCAACGCCTGCAATTGTCCATCCAATTTAAGTTCCTCCCAGTCTTCATCTTCCGAGCGTCCGCGCGATGGCGACCTTGCTCGTCGGATGAGCGTCACGGTTCTGTCATTGTTCTGATTTGATGACCGTTTTTGAGTGACTCGACGGAATTCGACCTCCCTGTTGCTTACCTATTGATCTCTATCCAATCGGTGTGTCCTGCGTCCTCTAAGGCGTTCGATCCGGCCGCAGGCGAAACCGCGCTCCTCAACCCAAGGGTTCAATGTCGGTTGCCGCGAATCGGACGCTCAGTTCTGCGTTGGTCCTCGGCGTGAAGGCTATAGCGCCTTGCGTCGTGCAGACGAGCCGGGTGCCAACACCACGCGACCATTTCGTGCTGAAGCTCTTCGTCGCGCACCGACCCTGATCTCCGAACACTGTTAACGAGTAACGCGCGCTGCCCGGACAGACAAATAGGCACTTTTGGGTCGGTCATAGGAGAAGCCTATGGGGAATGTCTCGGTGGTGGCGCTGATGGCGGATGACCGCCGAAGATGGCCGCATCCTGCAGCCGCCTTATGGGTCCTGATCGGCTAACACATTCAACATGGATATGGCGGCGGAATGCGAGCCTGCATGGAGCATCACCGGCGACAGACGAACTGCGCGAGCTGGAACGCAGCACGAGGATGCGCGCTTCAGGGAGCTGGCTGTGCGGCGATCCAATCGGAAATGTTGCCGTGGTCATCTTGGTCTGATGTTGATGCCGGTCGGAGTTGGGTTTACCGGGAAGGCTGTCGGCTTCGCTAACAGGTCCTGACTTCGCGGCGTCAGATAACCATGCCGTGGCTGTTTTGCGACGGTGGCCTCTCGAACTCGCCGCGAACGCCGACGTCCGTCGGCTGGATGACGAGCGTTGCAGTCGACGAGGACGTAGTCTCGAGACGTCGCTCGCGATTGGTCCGACAGTGAGATGCCCAACTCTCGTGGTCGCGGGGGGGTTGATCAATCCTGGGCTGGAGCTTCGATTGGAATGGCAAAGCCGGCCTTTACGCGGTCCAGGATAACCATCGTCTTGAAACCCTTAATGTCTGGGTTCTTGTAAAAGAATTGCTGGGTGAACTGCTCATAATCTTCCATGGAGCGGGCGGTCATGTACAGGACAAAGTCGGCATCGCCGGTGACATAAAACCCATTGACGATTTCATCGTTCGTTTTGATCGCCTTCTTCAACCTGTCGATGATGTCTGAACGCTCGCGCTCAAGGGTCACCAGCACAAGCATTTGAATAGGTCTTCCCGCTGCCTTCGGCGAAACGATTGAGACGTCTGCCTCGATGATACCTTCGGAACGAAGTCTCTTCAGTCGTCGTTGACACGCGGTGGCTGAAAGCCCCGCCATCTCGCCGATCGCCTCGGAGGTTAGACGGTTATTCCTTTGCACGATCTGGAGAATACGGGCATCTGTTCGGTCGTAGGGCATAATCCGCTCCAGCCTAAGGTGGATTTAGCTCTGAAAACTTGCCAAGAAGCAGAAAATCATCCCAATATAGAATAATACGACGAAAATCTGCGCTAGAACAGCAAGCTAACGAACAGGGATATTGTGCGGGCGGGACTGGAACAGCCGTGGGAGCACGGTTGCCGTTGGCGTAAGGCGGGCAGGGCATCACCAACGTGCGCAGCTTCTACATCGATCAGGTCATGTCAACTTCCTGAGGCAAGAAGCTCACAGTGATCTTGCGACGGAGCCGGAACGCCTCGCGGTTAACGGCAAAAATGGACGCTATGATGCTCGCGTCGACGCGTCGCCGTTCAAGAATTTTACGTCGATCTTCGGCGGACGGTTCCGATGTCGGCAATCGTTTCAACTTCGCTGGTCGGGCCGTTAGCGCCTCTGGTACTTCGCGCTCTCAGCGGATCGGAACATCACCACCGGCTAAGGCGCACTGTTGACTGGCGCCCCGGCGATTTCGCAGATTGAAAGGCAGACGAAGCGATTCGGAATTCGGGTTTTCATGATGGCCGACGGCAACTTTTCCTTTCGGCCCGCACGTCGGGAAGATGCGGAAACGGTTTTCAACATCACCAAGGCGTCGATCGCTGGCCTTGCGGGCGCATCCTACTCGCGGGCTCAAATCGAGAATTGGATGGGTGAGCGTACGCCGGTATTTTACGAAGGCCTTATTGCCAAGGGACGGATGACCGTGTGTCAGCGCGGAGACGTCGTGGTTGCATTTGTCGACGTCGAGCCTAGCGAGGTAACCAGATTGTTCATATTGCCCGATTTAGCAGGCGTCGGACTCAGCCGACGGTTGCTCGAGATGGGTATAGCGCAAGCGCGCTTGGGCCATAGTGGGCCAATCAGGCTTGAGGCGACGATCAACGCCGAAAGCTTCTACCGAAAATGCGGCTTTCGAAGCGTGGGCCGAGGCTCGTTCTCTCACGGTCTCGGCGGCATGCCTATTGAGGTCATACACATGGAGCTGTGAATTTCGACGTTGTTGACGAAGTCTATCTTATCTCATCTCACGAAGGGAGAGCGCTGGCACCGTTCTCCTGGCAACCTCTTGGCTATTTGCCCAAGCAACGCTGGTTGAATTGAGTCCGTACCGACGAGTCTACCAACTCGGAGCTCTTCCGCGGAGACTTTTGCCCGAACGGCCGCTCTTTAGTTCGTAGCTAATCCGAGCTCCCTCCGCGAGACTGGAGTGGCCCGCTCCACCCTCAGCATTGTCGATTGCAATATGCAGCCGATGGAATTGTGCGCTGAGGCCAACGTTCTCCGGGATTGACGCAGCGCGATGCAATGTCAGAGCCGTCCACTCCAACAGAGGGGCATTCCTATAATCTCGGGATAGTATAGGTTTGGGAACTTCGATATTCCAAGCTGGAAAGTGGCACTTTCGAACGCGGAATCCAGTAGTTCGGTGGAGCGAGCAGTGCCCGTACGAACCTCAGCCTCGATCGCCACCGGCGCAATGCCTGTACCCACATGCTGCACGATCCTGTACGTTGGAAATACCATCTGATCGGCAACTATGGCCTCAATGGCAAGAACCCTCCACTTCACAACTGGGTCTAGCAATTACACGGAATGATCTGGCTCAGACGCTCCGATCGGGCATCGACTGACGCGACTTGCGCGCGTCACGCCCGTCGTGCTGAACTAGCGCTGCTCCGGGGCAGGTGCCTCTTCGTCCTCTTCAAGACGATAACGGAAGTTGCAGTGGTCGGCGCCGGCCATGATCGTCTGGGTACGCGTCAACTTGAGCCGCGTGTCGTAACCTTCGCAGAACGAGCCGTCCCGATTGCACGATAGGAGATGGCCGATGGAACCGAGGCCCATCTCACGGTAGGTCTCGGCGTAGCGACAGCGATGGACGTTGAAGTCGAATTGATCGTCCGTGGCCGTGATGACCTCGATCGTCAGAGCATCGTCCTTCGTCCAGAGAGGCTGGAGCTCCCGAAACGACTGCATATTGGTGCCGCCGGGGGTGCGCGCGGCAAAATGCTTGCCGCCGGCGATGGCGGCGCGCCGGATCGCCAGCTCGAGAACGGCTTTGGCCTGATCCTCACCGAAGCGCTCGCACATGACGGCGTAGATGGGCGCAATAACGCCCGCCTCAATCTGTCGCCGTTCAAGAATTCCGATTTCGTTGTCCAACGAAGAACCCGCTTCGGCTTGATCGGTCATGGCAACTCTCCATTCAGCTCTCGATCCGGTGGATCTGTTGGGGTGTCCGGGCGGGACAGAAGTCGTCTGACGGGCGGCATGACTGCGGCCTGGCGTGCCTTATGCAAGGCAAAGGCTGCTTGAAGCCGAATAATCAGATCGGCTGATAGAGCCATCCTCCTTGGACGCGGGTCAAGAACGTTCGCAAAATAAGTACGTGTAGTTCGGTTCGATACCGTGGCGGCTAACGATCGCACAGCGCATTCCAAGTCGTGGACAATGGAGTTCTACGTATATCGGCGGCTAGGGGCCAGCTGTTTGCCGATGGACAGTTGAGGCGCCAACTCGCGTAGGCGAGCCAATCCGTCCGAGAGGGTTGATGACCGCTGGTCCACCTGGAAAATCCATTATCCGGTTCGGCGGACCCGAAACATGCATCGTCAGGGAGATGCGAGCCGAAGCCAGGGCTGAATGCGAACAGTCACGAAGCAAGCGGAAAAAATGGACTGTTATCAAGAATAGCTCGGAAACAAACGGAATGCCGAGCCATCGCTCGGCAGAGCGTGCATCGTTATTTCTGACCGTGGCTCGACACTCAAGAGATAAGAACGCATCATTCCACATCGATCGCATTCTCTGCGCCCGCAGCGCAAGAAGCGCTTCGGTCCGAGCAAGCCCATTGGCCGTAAGGCATTGGAGTGTTGGTATGAGCAGATTGAGGACTCTCAATGTTTCGCGCCGAACAGTTCTGAAGGCGACCGGCATGGCAGGGCTGGCGGCATCGGCTGGCTTCGTAGGAAACAATATCTATTCACCTGCAGTGGCCGGGCCGGCACCCAAGATTCGGCTCGCTTGGACCGAGGTGGCCGCGTGTCATTCTCCGCTAGGTTTCGGAGTAGCAAAGGGCCTGTATGCCAAGCACAATCTTGATGTCGAATTGTTTTATCAGGGCGCCAGTGGCCAGACTCTGATCCAAGCGCTGGCGACAGGCAAGGCCGATGCGGGCGCCGGCCTTGTTGGAGACTGGCTCAAGCCGCTGGAGCAGGGTTTCGATGTCAAGCTGTTCGTGGGGTCGCACGGCGGATGCCAGCGGTTGCTGGCCTCGCAGGCGTCCGGCATCAGGGACATTGCAGGGATCAAGGGGAAAACCATCGCAAGCTACGATGTTGTATCGCCCCCGAAGGTCGCGTTCCAGGTCACGCTAGCGAAGGCCGGCATCGATCCAGAAACGGAGGTCACGTGGAAGGTCGTCCCCTTCGATCTGGTTGGCGAGGCAGTCCACAGGGGAGAGGCGGACGTTGCCGCGCATCTCGATCCGTGGGCGTATTCGATCGAGAAGAAGTTCAATTTCATCAAGCTCGCGGACACTCAGACCGGCGCATACGAGGGGCATACATGCTGTGTCCTCGGTGCCAACGGGCCATTTCTGGCCGCGAACAAGGACGCTCTTCGGCGGCTCGCTGAGGCTAACATTGAGGTGCACGAATACACTGCCAATCATCCCGATGAAGTGGCGAAGTGGTATTTCGAGACCCTGAAACCGGCTGGTCTGTCTCTCGCCGACTTGACCGAGATCCTCGGCTCGCTGGTGTATCACGATCATCCGATCGGCCAGCCGCTGGTCGATCAGATCCGCATCACCGCAGAGGATCTGAAGCTCGTTAAAGTGCTAGATTCAACGACCGACCCAAAGGCCTTTGCGGAGCGGGTCACGGTCAACCTGTTGGCGTGAGGCTTGCGGTGACTGACACGCTCCAGATAGGCCGCCGACTATTGTTGGCGCCGGCGACGTTTTTTGCAGGTCTGTGGCGCGAGGGTCTTCTGGCGGCGCTGGCATGGGCGACGGCGGCGGTGATCACCATAGGGATTCCCGATGTTGTGCCATGGGGCAGCACGGGCCTGTTCGCTGCGATTACCGGTGGGATCGCGGCGATGTTCCTCATTCTATCACCGATTGTACCTCGTCTCAGAGGCGCCCGTGACTTGCTCGTGCATTACGGGCCTTGGTTTGTCGCTGTTGGTGTGTGGCTCGCCCTCTGGGAGTTGACCACCGCGAAGTTCGGTTGGCTCCCCAAGCCGTTCTTCTCCCCGCCGCACGGGCTGCTCAACGTTTACGTGACCGACGGCCAACGCCTTTTGATCTGCATCGGCTATACGATGCGCCTGTGGACGCTTGGCTTCCTCTCCGGCATCCTCGTTGGTTATGCAACCGGTGTAGCGCTCGGCTGGTCGAAGCGCTTCAGTTATTGGGGCATGCCGTTCCTGAAGCTGATCGGGCCGGTTCCGGCGACTGCCTGGATACCCTGTACCTTTTATTTCTTCCCGACCACGTTTGGCGCGAGCGTCTTCATCGTTGCGCTGGCTTCCGGTATTCCGGTCGCAATCCTGACTGCTTCAGGGGTCAATTCCGTGAATCGTACCTTCTACGACGTCGGCCGCATCCTTGGTGCGGATGACTGGTACCTGATCCGCAGGGTGGCAATCCCAGCCTCGACCCCGCACGTTTTTGTCGGCCTGTTCATGGCGCTGTATTATTCATTTGCCGTTCTGGTCGTGGCCGAAATGCTCGGCGCTAAATACGGGCTCGGCTGGTATATCCAGTTTCAGACCGCCTATTCCGGCTATGCGAATGTCTATGCCGCCTTGATCATCATGGCGATATTGTGCGCCGGTCTCATCCGGCTGCTGTTTGTGGTGCGGGACCGTCTGCTGAGTTGGCAGGAGGGATTTATCTGATGTCCATCGCAGCGCTCGCCTCGCCACAGGCTGATGTTGTCAGGTCCGTCAGCATGTCCATCGACGTCCATGCCGTCAGCCATCAGTTCAGCCTGGCCGGCGCGCAGCTTCCGGTAATCGAGGCGCTCGATCTCAATATTGCGCCCGGCGACTTCGTCGCACTGCTTGGACCATCAGGCTGCGGAAAGTCGACATTGCTGCGGTTGATCGCGGGCTTGGAGAAGCCGACCAGCGGCAGCATCCTGGCAGATGGCCGCCCGATCACACATCCCGATCCATCGCGCGGTCTGGTCTTTCAGGATCCGACGCTGTTTCCATGGGCTTCCGTATGGAAAAACGTGGCGACCGGGTTGGAAGCGCGCGGGCGGCTAAAACAGGCGCACAAACGTGTCGACAGTGCGCTGGCACTCGTCGGGCTCGAGGGGTTCGCCGGTGCCTATCCTCACCAGCTATCTGGCGGCATGGCACAGCGAGCGTCGCTGGCGCGCGCACTTGTCAACGACCCGGCGCTGCTCTTGCTTGACGAACCGCTAGGCAAGCTCGATTCGCTGACCCGGTTGACATTGCAGGCGGAGCTAGTGGGTTTGTGGCAGCACAACGGCTTCACCGCACTCCTGGTCACGCACGATGTCGAAGAGGCGCTGGTGCTCTCGTCACGCATCATCGTCCTTAGTGATCGCCCGGCACGCATCAAGGCCGAATTTCGGTTCGACAAGCCGTATCCAAGACATCGCGATGATCCGGATTTGATAACGCTGCGCCGAAGCATTCTCGCAACCCTCGGCCTTCCGACCTGAGGCAAAAGGTGGCGAGGAGGGCGGCGAATCTCCTGTCGGTCGGGATCGTTGTCTTGGTGTTCGCTATCGTCTGGTGGTGGATCACCTACCGGGATGTCGTCCTGTATGCCTATCTTTCGATCCCGGAGGCGGGGCTTTGTCTCGTTGGTCGTTCAGACATATGCGACCTCGCCCGTTCACTGTGTCGAGGCGAGCATCCAGGGTCTATCGTGAAGTACTGGTGGGGAACTTTCTGGATTGGCATGCTCGTCGCGTCTGCGAGCCTGGTGTTGCACAATTCGCGCCCACGATAGTTCGTCCCTTGTCCGGATAGCTCGTCAAATAGGATAAGGCTATTCCGATCTGACAATTTGGCGAACCCGCCGCACCATTGCTAAGGAATAGCGGAAACCCACTGCATTCGAACGGCTGCCACAGCGATCGAGATCGCTAATCGCGACGAAGTTTGCGGTGAGCCGTCTGAGGGAGGAGTTACGAGGCGGTCGAATTGGGTCAGGTCTGCGCGTTGCCGACATGATTCAAGTTAAATGAACATTGCAACAAAGAATGAACCCGGAGCGGCATGTGCTCCAAATCAAACGATTGGCGATGTAGCGACACGCCAGCCGAATAAGCGTCGAGAAAGTCGTTGTAACGGCACGATGGAGCCAGCGATGCTATTGGGGCACCACGGAGACAACTATCATTCAAGGAATGTGAAGATCGCGCACATCGCCGCCGGAAGAGGCCCGATGTTATCGGGTGACGAGTGAACGACGCTTGTTATCCCGTCGGTAACAAACTATGCGCCCGCTGGGAATCTCGCTGGCATTTGGCGGTGTCGCGGCGCTGCGCGAGGTCGACCTGAAGGTCGCGAAAGGCGACATCCGGGCGGTGTGAGCCGGAAGCGGCCTGTGCCCGTAAGCGCTGGTGGGGCGATTGCTGCGCCTTGGCAGCATTGAGAAATAAGAAGGGAAGAAGGGGCGCGTGGTCGAAAATGATCCGATCGGGATTGAGACCGACAATTGCAAATCCGTGATCCTGAGATGCTCGCGTTGCAATATGTCGCTGGTGAGTTGCAAGGGATGAGCGGTAGCTCCAACAGATGAGGCGAGTCATCAAGTTCACCGCCCCTTGCATATCGGCGTTGGCAGTTGCGCCGGTGCCGGATGATCCTTCTTGTATTGAGCCAGGATAGGCTCGAGGGATTCCTTCCGCCAAAATTTCGGAGCGCGGATTTCGTTCAAACAGGAAGCGTTCCAATATAGTCCCACGCCGGATAGCGACCGGCCGGCCGCCACTGCTCGCGCGACGACCTCGATGTCGGCAGACTCAGGATAAATGTAAAGCGTCGTCGGGTTATCCTTCACCATCGCGATAATCTGGCCGGCGTCCGATGGCGACCAACTGGTACACCCGTTGCTGCGGCCGCCAGCGTAATCCTCCAGTGTTCCAAAAGGAACGTACCCCTCGTGATTTGCATACGGACTGCGTGGATCTTTTCGAAGACAGACGTTCCTCAACAGCTCGGCCGGATGCCCGCCGATCTCGCGCTGTCGGGCATTTGCGGTTTCACCCTCGCCATCAAATTGAACGAACGAGCGTATCAGAACCGCGTCTTGTTTCGCCGAAACACGGTAGTAGCCTTTGAAAGACGTCTTCGTCTCGCCGGTCACGTAGGCCCCGCCAGCCGTTAGATTCGAATCCATCGCATTGCCGAAGTTCTTCGCGCAGCGTCTTCCGTTTGCGAAATCCGCGACGCCTTTCAAATCGCGACCGCCGCCATGCCCCGCCGAAATTGCACGAAACGATCGCTCGGATTCGCAGACAACGTAGAACCGACGCCCCAATTTGCCGTCGCCTAAATCGTTGGGACGCGTCGCGTCCATCGCGAAATAGCAAGGATTCTTAACCGCGCCTTGGCTCACTTTTTGCTGGTAAAGCGCGCGTGCCCTCTGCAAGACCAGTTGTGCGATTTGACCTTCGCCTTCGCCGACATGTCCCCTCAGCCAAGCCGGAATATCCGATGATTGCTGCGCGGCAAAAGACCGTGGCGACGCCAGTAAGGCGATGACGATGATGACGAGGCTGAAGATATTGATGATCAGAAGGACGGATCTTGACCGCACCGGTTCAATTCTCCTGCCGAAGCGTCTGCATGCTAGTTCAAGCGTCGCGGCGTGTTCAGCCGTTAGCGCCGGACCTCGCGGCGAGGCAAGCGCGTTAGTCCGCAACGGCGCTCGCAATCGTTCTGATATTGTGCCTGACCATCTCGATATAGCTCGGAGCCTCGCCATCCTTCGCCGTCAGGCTATCCGAATAAAGCGTTCCGCCGATCGCGGCTCCAGTCTCGGAGGCAATCTGGCGCATCAGTCTGGGATCGCTGATGTTTTCCAGGAAGACCGCTGGAATCTTCTCTTTCTTGATCTGCGTGATGATGGTTGCGATATCCCGTGCGCTCGGCTCGGTTTCGGTCGAAACGCCCTGGGGCGCCACGAACGTGATGTCGTAGGCGTCGGCGAAATAACCAAAGGCATCGTGAGTTGAAATCACCCTGCGCCGCTCGACAGGGAACGCCGCGAGCACCTCGCGAACGTCGCGGTCGAGCGCTTCCAGCTTGGTCAGATAGGTCGATGCATTGGCCCTGTACGTTGCAGCATTGGCGGGATCGGCGGCTACCATGGCATCGCGGATATTGGTGACATAGATCTCAGCGTTCGCAACGGATTGCCAGGCGTGCGGGTCGGTTGACCCTGCGCCACGATCACGACTCGGTATCTCGCCGGTAGCCATCTTGCGCGGAACGATGCCGTCGGTTGCGGCGACGATGGTCGCACTGCTGCCGGATGATTTGACGAGCCTCGGTAGCCAGCCCTCCAGGCCGAGGTCATTGACGATCACCAGTCTGGCATTCCTGATCGCCTCCGCATCGGCGGTCGTGGGCGAATAGACGTGGACGTCGCCGTTGGGACCGACCAGCGTCGTGACCTCGACCCAATCGCCGCCAACGTTCCTGGCGAAGTCGCCGAGGATCGAAAATGTCGCCACCACCTTTAGTTTCGTTGCTTGCTGTTCCGCGGAAGCCGGCAAGATCGCCGAGGCCATTGCCACGCCAACCAAGGTCAATCGTCGAAGCTGTCGAAAGCGGGCCTTCTGCCACACGGAGATGTCGTGTGCCGGTCGACCGGCCAAATCGAATCGAAGCCGGCGTCGAGCGTCGGCATGGATCATGGTGTCACGACACAGCTGGAACAACAGAGCCTCACCGCATTGCTTAGTTCATGGAAACCCGGACGGTCTTTTTCTCTTTTTTGTGCTTCAGCCCCGAACCGCCCGCATCTGACGGGGGCTGACCGCACATCTTTGCCTTGCATCCGCCCTGATTGGATGTAATGTTATAACGTTGCATATGACAGGAGCAAGGACATAACAACCCATGACCGATGCTGCACCTCGGATTCCCGTCACGGTTCTGACCGGCTATCTCGGCTCCGGCAAGACGACGCTTCTGAACCGCATCCTCTCCGAGACGCACGGCAGGCGGTTTGCGGTGATCGTGAACGAATTCGGAGAGGTCGGTATCGACAACGATCTCATCGTCGACGCGGACGAGGAGATTTTCGAGATGAACAACGGCTGCATCTGCTGCACGGTGCGCGGTGACCTCATCCGGATCATCGCAGGGCTGATGCGGCGCAGCCGAGCCTTCGACGGCATTGTCGTCGAGACGACAGGGCTCGCAGATCCGGCGCCGGTGGCGCAAACGTTCTTTGTCGACGAGGACGTCCGCCGCAAGACGAAGCTCGACGCCATCATCACTGTCGCGGACGCCAGGCATCTCCTCGAACAGATCGACCGCGCACCAGAAGCGCAGGAGCAACTCGCGTTCGCCGACGTCGTTCTCATCAACAAGGTTGATCTTCTCGATGCGGACGGGCTCGCAATAGTCGAACGTCGTATCCGAAACATCAACCCATATGCGAAGATTCACAGAACGGAGCGCTGTGGTATCGATCTCGCCCAGATACTGGGGCAAGACGCCTTCAATCTCGAGCGCATCCTCGAAGTCGAGCCCGGATTCCTCACCGAAGAACACAAGCACGAACACGACGACGGGATCGGCAGCCTGTCCCTGGTCGCCGATCGACCGATGAAGCCCGGCAGGTTCGTGTCCTGGATTCAGGATGTCACACAGCGCTTTGGTCCGGACATCCTTCGCATGAAGGGCATCGCATCGATCGAGGATGACGATCGGCAATTTGTCGTTCAGAGCGTGCACATGCTCATTGAAGGCGGAAGTCGGCGTCCCTGGAAGGACCAAGAGGCGCGCCAGACA
The DNA here is from genome assembly GCF_024171045.1 of Bradyrhizobium sp. USDA 4538. NCBI lineage: Bacteria > Pseudomonadati > Pseudomonadota > Alphaproteobacteria > Hyphomicrobiales > Nitrobacteraceae > Bradyrhizobium > Bradyrhizobium sp. USDA 4538. The sequence goes on along the minus strand of NZ_JALJZE010000002.1, from coordinate 121,591 downwards.
CGGCTCGTTTTCATCGGGCGCGACTTGCCAAAGGACCTGCTCAGGCAAGGCTTTGAGGCTTGCTGCGCCTAAAGGGGAGCGAAAATGACCGAGATCGCAGGATTCGTTCCGAAATCCGAGCTCGAGCGGCTTCGCCTCATTCGCGAAGCTCGCGCGATATATGACAGCATCTTTCCACCGACCGATGCGGTCGGTGAGCGACCGCATGACCGAGCCGGCAACGGTGATGCAACCGGACTGAAAGAACCCGCTCCCTCGAAAGGAAACGTTCGAATGACGGGGCGCTCATAGCACTTCGATCCGCCATATGTTCCTCGTCCATTGCAGAATGATCGTACGCATCCGACGGGCCCGACGGGCGCCGTCTTGCGCGACGCGTGGTAGGCGTGTGACCTTATGTAGGTTCCGGCCGTGCGTTGGTGCTCCGGGTCATGATGGATATCAGCGCGCGCGTTCTGATTAGTCTACAGGCGTCGAACGCGTCATTAAGGTCACCAGTCTCCGCACACGCTTGGAAGACCGATTCCCACAACCGAGCGTTCAATCGTCGCAGCGTCATCAAAAGCGCGGCGGCGCTGGCCGCCTCAGCAGTGCCGACACAAGCAACCGCCGCGGAAACCGAGAGGCCGCTCGGTGAAACCGGGTCTCCAACCCGGAACACAGGTCCCTTGCCCCTGGGACTGCTATGCGGGAGGCGGTTAGGCCCGGTCCCGGGTTCTGCAGGCGATCAGCGCGAAGGTGGCTACAGCGCGAACGATCAGCATCCAGTACCGACCCACAAGGCCCGGGATGTGAAAAGGCTGTATCAGGAATTCCTCCGCGTGCCCCTTTTTGTGCGCGAGTCAGAGCCATCCACGCCGGAGACATATTGTTTTTCTATATATGCCCCCGAGGGACCGGCACCGAGCCGATCAGTCGGCCACGCTGGTCTCCAGCCAGTAGCCAACCCCGGATTCGGTTACCAGCAGGCGCGGCTGGTTGGGATCGGCCTTGATCTTCTGTCGCAGCTTGCGCACGAGGATGCGCAGGTACTGGATGTTGTCGCGCTGGTTGCCGGTCCAGATCTCTTTCAGCAGCTGATTGTGCGTCACCACCATCCGACATGCATCGCAAGCACGTGGAGCAGTCGGTATTCCTTCGCGTCAGCTTGACCCTGGTATCGTCGAGCGAGACGGTCTGGCTGGCAAGATCGACCGACAGCGGCCCGACCACGACCACCGGGTACTTGCCGGACGCTGGCGCAGGATCACGCTGGCAGGCGGGTTCAGCGCCGTTGAAGCAGTAGTGCTGCACCAACCGAATTCTGCAGCATTATGTCGGCATGGCTGAGAGCGAGCTGCTCGCCCGAAACATCCGGCTCCGACGTTCGGTAAGGATCGGACCCGCTTGTCCGGCCGGCCCGTGGCGGCGCCAACTTGGTGATGGCCGCTGAGCTGATGTATTTGGGTGGATAGAGATAGAAGTCCATCAGTGGGGTCAGCGAAGCCCCGGATTGCCGCTTCAGGACCGCGAGCGCCCTCGCGCCAGCCTCCGGATAGAGGGCGCTCCAGCCGGCGAAGCTGCTCGCTAATATCTCGAGCGACAGGATCGCGGTCGCGATCCCAACAAAACCCTGGTTGGATTTCTTGGCGCTGCGCGTGGTCGATGCCTTGCGCAACCGCTGCCGGAATTCATGATGGCGTTCGATGAACGGACCGAGCCGGGCACGCCACAGCATGTCGGGCAGGCAGGCGTAGCCGTGAATGTCGTGATAGCTCTCGATCAGATTGCGGCATTGTGCCGTGAGATCGGCCGGCAGGAAATTCAGGTCGATGTCGTCAACTGTGTTGTTGAGAGCGATATCATTTGTACGTTTCGTACCGCTTACCACGAATCGCAGCGCTCCATCTCGATCGAAGCGAACTATTCCGCCCGATGCAGCAAGCTTACGACTAGCTGCAGAAATCGTCGACTCGGTTCACCACGATCGGCATAGCAATAAGATAGCAGCGCATCGATCGTGAGCATGATGCCGGCCCGGCTATGGCGGAAATGACATTGCCTTCTGCAAATCTCTCGTATTGCAACGCGCCGATGTCTCGAAACGAGGAGTCTTCCGCAGACTCCTTGTGCACGTGCGCAGCACACGCAGCTGACGCCGATCCGCCATTGCTGACGATGCCGACCTCTATGTGCGATGCGTACAAAGAACTACTCCTGCCTCGACAGCTATCTGGCCAGCGACTTCTTCAGTCGTTTCATTAACTACTACCGGCTCGAGTGGGGACACGACACCGCGCCGTCCGATCCGAAAGCGTCGGCGCCGCGGCGTGCCGACTGGCCGGCGACGCCGCAGAGCACGCCGCCAATGCCGTTCAGCGAATGGCCCTATGGCGGCACGACGAGCTTCGGCGTGACGAGGTCGGGCTCGGTCGACAGCCCGCTGATGGCGGCGCTCGGCAATACGCCAGCGGGACAGTGGATGAACGAACGATGCCAACAACCTCTGCGGTTGGATCAATGCCGGCGGCAACCTCAGCAACAACAGCGTGCGCGGCGGCAATTCGCCGGCGGCCTACGACTACAACCCGAACACGGTCCAGCTCGACCAGGCTCGACGCCACGGCATTCAACGGTAACGCGAACCTCGGCATTGCGCCCACCAAGAAGGACGCTCTGATCGGTTCGGCAGACATCATCATTCATTTCTGATCCACAGGCGGCGCCGCGCCGACAAGATCGCGCGGCTCCCTCATCGGAATTTGGGGCACGCAATGAAGCAGATTCTCTTCACTGCCGCGGCGCTCGGAGCGTTGCTGCTCGCTGCGCCGGCCGTGAGCGCAGATCGTCCCGTCTACACCAAGGCGCCCACGGTCGCGGTACCGGCCTACGACGGTCCGGCTTCTATGTCGGCGTGTTCGGGCGGCGGACGCTTCGGCAATCACAATCTGAACAACGCGCTCGGCCCGGTCGGTTTCGCCAACTACACCATCAGGAGCAACAATTTCTCTGCGAAATTGCGGTGCGCGGCAGTCAGGATCGTCGTTCGGCAAGTGCTGACGCACGAAACCGTCCATCGAGCTCGGCTGCCGTCCATTTCCGTGCCAGGACGTGGGCCTTGACGCTATCGAAAATGTCGTTCCGACGGCTGAATTCGATGTCGAGCACGGCCTTCGGTCTGCTCCCGTACGCATCAAGCAGGCTGCCGACTTTTCGGCTTCGGCATAGGCTTCGATCATCGCCGAAGTAGTGAACTCCGTTGCTTATGATGAGACGAACGCACGCTCGGCCGCTTGCGCGCGCGCAAGTTGCTCCGGTGGATTGAACCGTGCCAAGACATTGTCCGCTGTCTCACCCGCGAGATCCGAAATGAACTTGATTATCTGCTCTCGGCTCTGAATACCGAGTAACGGCTGCGGCTCCGAGAGAAAATCGAAGAACGCGCTTCCGACCGTCGCGTTGACAGCAGCGGCCGGGAACAGCAACTCCGCATGCGTTGCGTATTTTTCATCGCCAAGAAGCAGCCGGGTAACTTCCGTCGCGGCCTCGGCGCGATGGTCCCAATGCTTGTTGAATTGATCCTGCAGCCATTCGTAGGTGATCCTGTCCTTGTGCTCCTTGAGCGCGCGGATCAGTAGCACGGATTGGACAACTGCATTTTGCGCGCCCTGACCGCCGAGCGGATCAAAGGAGACTGCGGCATCTCCGATTGCTGCAACAGCGTGTCCATTTTTGGTGCGGGCGACGGCGCGTCGAGCCGTCGGTGAGACCGCGCCGAGAAGCCAGGAGTGTGGATCCTCGTGCAAGGGCTTCAGCTGATCGATCAGCCCCGCATCTTCCGGGAAATAGGTCGCGAACAGGTTCACCACGGCGTCACGCGCGCTCTGAGCGTCTTTTACAGTGTTGAAGATGTCGATCCACGGGCTACTGGGCTTGGCGAACCCAATGAACGCCCGCGTGGCGCCGAGGTCCTTGTGCAGATAAGGGCCGAAGAACGTCTCGCCAAAATCGGCATGGATGTTGAACCAGTTGTGCCGGGCGCCGTCCGAGCTGCGATAGGCAAACTGATGATCGGCGCGATCCAGCTCCTTGAATGTTGCGAGCAGCAGGTGCCGCTGCGGCTCGGTGTAGACGGTGCGATCCGGATCAACCGGGAATAGGGACGACAAGCCGCCCTTCCCTGTCGCCACGAGGGTGAGGTCGGCGTCCGCCGCAATCGCATCCAGATCTTCGGGCGTGACCGGGCGCACGACGAATTTTCCGCCTCGCGCCAGGAAACGACCGAGGCGATCGTCGGCACGGAGCCGCGTATCAACGGCCTGCGCCCGATAGTTAAAGGGACGGTCGAACTCGATAACGGGAGTTCGAGCCTCGCCGATGCCGGAGAAGATCCGAACGCTCATGCCGGTGCTGGTCCCGATGTCATAGAGATCCTCGATGACCTCGGCATCGTATTCGAGGGATTTGCCAAAGTAGACAGCCGTCCCCGTGGGAGGCACATCGTTGCGTAGCGATAACCGGTCTCGGTCGCCGTAAATGGTGACATCAAATCCCGCGTTGACGAGGCCAAGTCCGGCCGTCGTCCCGGCAAGACCTGCTCCAATGATCGCGACTTTGCGGTTGGTGTTGGACACGTGGTTCTCCTGAAGGAAAAGTTCTCGGCGCCGAAGGCGGGATCTCGACGTGCGTCATCGTCTCGACGCGTGAAGCTCGCGAGAAGGCGGGGTGCTAGTTACCCTGTTGTCGTGTGGAACGAACGCCGGCACTCCAGGCATATGGAAGCGTCTCGCCATTCAACTCGTACCCGCCAACTGCGCGGAGCTTGAAGATTACAGGGTTGTGGGAAGCGATGGTCCGTGCGTTGCGCCAGTGCCGGTCGATGGCGAGCTTCTCCGAACTGAGGGAAGCGCCGCCGACCTCGAAAAGGGTGGTCACGGCGTCGAGCACGAGCTTGATGACGGTTACCTGTGCCTGCGCTGCAGCAAGCTCGGAGGCATCGAGCTGTTGAGGATCCTGGTGGCGGCCATCAAGCGTCCGCGCGAGCTCGTCGACCGCGGCGAGGACCGTTGCCCGCGCGCCAAAGGCGGCGCTGAGGAGCTGGCCGATCACCTGCTGCACCAGGGGATCATTGCGGGGCAGGTCGGCGACGGCATGGGTGAACGTGCGCGTTCGTGCCTTAATCCAGTCGGTCGTATCCGCCGCGGCGCGTTTCGCAATCCCTGCGAGCGTGGCGAGCAGGATCAGCTGAACGTGGGCGGTTCCAAACACCCTGCCTTCCGTTCCATAGCCGGGACCGATGATCCGATCCGGGCTGACCGTGACATTCTTGAATTCCGCCGTGCCGCTTGCCGTGAGCCGCTGGCCGAAGCCATCCCAGTCGTCCTCGACGCTGACGCCAGGCTGGCTGGTGTCGACCAGGACGGTCACTCGTTTGCCGTCCTGGTCGGCCGCGACAAGCAGATGATCGGCGTAAAGTGTGCCGGTCGTGTAATATTTCAGTCCGTTGAGCCGCAGCGCGGTTCCTTCCGATGTGACGGCGGTCCGGTAGCGATCAACCGCACCCAGGCCCGGCTCGGTGACGGCGACCCCGACCAGCGCGCCGTTCGCGATGGCTCCGAGCCATCGTGCCTTGACGGCCTCATCCTTGTTCAGCTGCAGGTCCTCGACCAGGTTGAAGTGTGCCCGTAACGCCTGCGGCAGGTTGGAATCGGCGGCCGCGAGCGCGATCAGTAGCTCGAAGGTCTGGCGGAGCGTCGCGCCGAGCCCTCCGAACTCGATCGGCACACGCAATGCGCCGAAGCCGGCCTCTTTCAACAGTCTGATTTCCTCGATCGGCAGCGTGCGGCTTCGTTCGCGGGCTACCGCACCTGCTGCGATCGTCTCAAAGATCGGAGCGAAGCGCTCGTGAAGGGCATCGTCGCTGATGCTCGGTCTGCCGGGATGAATGGTCATCGTGCTGCGTCCGCTCGTTCCGTGGGTCCTTGGATGGATTTGTTGTCTTGAAGAATAATCCACGCGCTTGCGAGAGCCAGACTGAATTTCCGTTCGGATGCAACACGATCGTTTGGAGCCGCACGTCGCGCGAAGAAAAATCTGCTGCGTGAGCCGCCGATCGATGTCGTCTATCGACGTCGTCTGAAGTGACGCAAGGATCGGTGAAAAAGATTGCGATGCTCGCGAGCACAGCTAGCGCGAAAGGAGTCTTCTCCGTGCCGTGCGATCTGCGCGGTAGATCGTGTCGAAACGCGATCGAATCGAAGCAAGTTGTTGTCGCGTCTTGCATCGAGTGCGTCGCATGGGCCGAGCCTGGTGACGCCAAGCAGGAAGCAGCCAGGAGCGAGTTTTTCATCCCGCAACGAGATGCGACGAAAGATGCGTGTCGAAAAAGATCGATAAACGCGATGGACGATTGATCGCGTGTTGTGGCGAGATGTCGCGCGAACGAGCCAACGGTGTCGTGCTGAGCGACGCGACGGAGATGTGTGAATGGCGCGACAGATTCGGTTCAATGCGTTCGACATGAATTGTGTCGGCCATCAGTCTCCCGGTGTCTGGGCGCACCCGCGAGACCGCTCATACAAGTACAAGGATCTCGACTATTGGCAGGATCTCGGGCGAACGCTGGAGCGAGGGATATTTGACGGCATCTTCATCGCCGACGTGATCGGCTACTATGACGTCTACAAAAATTCTCTGTTCCATGCGCTCGAGCAGGCAGCGCAGATTCCCGTCAACGATCCCTTGCAACTGGTCGCGCCCATTGCGCTCGCAACCGAGCATCTCGGCATCGGCATCACGGCGTCGACTTCATTTGAGCATCCCTACACTTTCGCGCGCAGGCTCTCGACTGCGGATCATCACAGCAAGGGCCGCGTCGGCTGGAACATCGTGACTTCGTATCTGGAGAGCGGAGCGAAGAATATCGGCCAGGGCGGGCTACGCCGTCACGATAATCGGTACGAGGTGGCGGCCGAGTATGCCGAGGTGCTCTACAAGTTGCTGGAGGGGAGCTGGGAGGAGGGGGCCGTCCTGCGCGACGCCGGGAAGAGGATATTCACCGACCCTTCGAAGGTGCACGAGATCGCGCACAAGGGACGATACTTTGATGTGCCTGGCTATCATCTCTGTGAGCCGTCGCCGCAGCGGACGCCGGTGCTCTACCAGGCCGGCGCGTCGGGAGCCGGCAAAGCGTTTGCGGCCCAGCACGCCGAATGCGTCTTCGTCGCCGCCCCGATCAAGCCGGTTCTGAAATCTTACGTCACCGAGGTGCGCCGGATCGCGGCTGAGGCCGGTCGCGATCCGCGCAAGATCCTGACCTACAATCTGGTCACGGTGATCGTCGACGAGACCGACGCGAAGGCGGAGGCAAAGTTCAGGGAGTATCAGCAATACGCCTCCTATGACGGCGCGCTGGTGTTCATGTCGGGATGGAGCGGCATCGATTTCGGACAGTACGCGCCGACCGATCTGGTCAGGAAGGTCGAAACGAATGCGATCGTTTCCGTGGTCGACCATCTCGCCAGCGGCAGCAAGTCCTGGACCATCGAGGAACTGGCGCGCTGGGGCGGCATCGGCGGGCTCGGTCCGGTGTTCGTCGGTTCGCCGTCGACGGTGGCCGATATCCTGCAACAGTGGGTGGAGGAGACCGACGTCGACGGATTCAATCTCGCCTATGCGGTGACGCCCGAGACTTTCGAGGACGTCGTCAATCTGCTGGTTCCGGAGCTGCAGAAGCGTGGCGTCTATCCGACCGGCTATCGTCCTGGCACTCTGCGGGAGAAGCTGTTCGGAGACGGCCCGTACCTGCCGGCGAGCCATCCGGCAGCAAGCTATCGCGACATCCAGGCGGTCAAGCGCCGCGAGCGCGAGGCGGCCGGTTCGGCCGCGCGTCAGCCCGTCGAGGCGTGACGGGCAATGGCCGAACCGATTCTACAGCTGCATGACGTCTCGCTGTCGTTCAAGGGGATCAAGGCGCTGAATGCGCTGAGCTTCAATGTGGAGCGAGGCGAGATCTGCGCGCTGATCGGTCCGAACGGGGCCGGCAAGAGCTCGCTGCTCAACATCATTAACGGGGTCTATCGGGCCGACGGTGGCAGCATCACCTTCAATGGTGAGCAGTTCGTCCGGATTCGCCCGGCACAAGCCGCGCATTTGGGCATTGGCCGGACCTTCCAGCACAATGCCCTGTTCCGGCATCTCAGCGTCCTCGACAACGTACTGGCCGGACTGATCCGGCATTGCCGCGCCAGCATTGTCGAGCACGCCTTCGGCATAGGCCGCGACCGGCGCGAGTCGCGCGAGTTCAACCGTCGGGTCGACGAGATCGTCGCCTTTCTCGACCTGACCAAGCATCGTGACCGGGTGGTCGCGACGCTTCCTTATGGCGTTCAGAAGCGGGTCGATCTCGCGCGGGCACTGGTCGGTGGCCCGAGCCTGCTGCTGCTGGACGAACCGATGGCGGGGATGAACCAGGACGAAAAGCACGAGATGAGCCGCTTCATCCTGGAGACCAACGCGAGCCTTGGCACCAGCATCGTGCTGATCGAGCACGACATGAGCGTCGTGATGGGGCTCTCGCATCACGTGGTCGTGCTCGATTATGGCCGCAAGGTCGGCGATGGCTCGCCAGAGGAGGTGCGTCGGAACCCGGACGTGGTCGCCGCCTATCTCGGCACGGCACATTGAGGTCCAGATGAGCTTCTTCGTCGAAACGCTGGTCGGCGGCCTGCTTGCGGGCGTCATGTACTCGCTGGTTGCGATTGGCTTTGTGCTGGTCTTCAAGGCGTCCGGCGTTTTCAATTTCGCACAAGGCTCGATGGTGCTGTGTGCGGCGCTCACCTTCGTGACCCTGCGCGACAAGGGCCTCGATTTCTGGCTGGCCGCGCTGATCACGCTTTCGGTCATGGTGGTGCTCGGGATCGCGGTGGAACGCGTCGTGTTGCGGCCGTTGGTCAACCGGCCGCAGATCACGCTGTTCATGGCGACGCTGGGCGTATCCTTCGTGATCGAGGGCGTCGCGCAGATCGCGATGGGGGCGAGCGTTCACGAGCTCGATCTCGGCATCGTCGATACCCCGATCGAGATCGGCGGAGTCCAGGTCAGCCAGTTCGACCTCGCGGCGGCGGGCACGGCCGGCATTCTCGTGGTCGCGCTCTCGATCTTCTTCAACAAGACGCGCGTCGGGATCGCGCTGCGTGCGATCGCCGACGATCCTCAGGCCGCACTCTCGATCGGGATCCGGCTCCAGACGCTGTGGCAGATCGTGTGGGGCGTCGCGGGCTTCGTCTCGCTGGTTGCAGGTCTGCTGTGGGGCGCGCGCCAGGGCGTGCAGTTCGCACTCACCCTCGTCGTGCTCAAGGCGTTGCCGGTGCTCATCATCGGCGGATTTACGTCGATCGCGGGCGCGATTATCGGCGGGCTGATCGTCGGCGCAGGCGACAGCCTCGCTGAAATCTATCTCGGAAGCCTGCTGGGAGGCAGCGTATCGACCTGGTTCGCCTATGTGCTGGCGGTCGCTTTCCTTCTGGTCCGCCCGGCTGGCCTGTTCGGCGAAGCGCCGATCGAAAGGATTTGATGCATGTCTGCGATCGGCACCGATGCCATCGAAGGGTTCAGCGCCACTGGTGACACCGCCCGGGTTACGCGCGATCGGCTGCGCGTCGGCTCGGCGGTGCTGCTGCTTGCCGCACTGGTCGGTATTCCCTTGGTGGCCAACGATTACTGGCTCAATGCCGTCCTGATTCCGTTCCTGATCATGTCGCTCACCGCGCTGGGGCTGAACCTGCTGATGGGCTACGCCGGGCAGGCGTCGCTCGGCACCGGCGGGTTCATGTCGGTCGGTGCCTATGCGACATACAATCTGCTGCTGCGCCTGCCGGAGCTGCCGCTGCCGGTCAGCCTGCTGCTCGGGGGCGTCATCTCCGGGCTCGTGGGCATCGTCGCCGGGCTGCCAAGCCTGCGGATCAAGGGTTTCTACCTCGTCGCATCGACGCTGGCGACGCAGTTTCTGCTCGAATGGTTGTTCAATCAGTATGGCTGGTTCTCGAACTATTCGACCTCAAGCTCGATCTCGGCGCCACGGCTTGCGATCTTCGGTCATGATCTCTCGAGCCCGACCGGTCGCTATTTCCTGACTCTCGCCACCGTCGTCGTCGTGACGGCCGTCGCAACACGGCTGGTCCGCAGCCAGACCGGCCGGACCTGGATGGCGATCCGCGACATGGATACCGCGGCTGCGGTGATCGGCATTCCGGTATCCGCCGGAAAGCTGAAGGCGTTCTTCGTGAGCTCGCTGGTGATCGGGATCGCAGGTGCGCTCTGGGCCTTTGCTTATCTCGGCACGGTCGATGCGCGCAGCTTCAACCTGGATCGTTCGTTCCAGGTGATGTTTGCGATCATCATCGGCGGTATGGGCAGCATCAGCGGCAACTATCTGGGCGCCGCCTTCATGATCTTGCTGCCGATCCTGCTCGATCATGTCGGAGGCACCGTGTTCGGTGGCGCGATCGATCCCGGGCAGCTTGAAAATCTTCAGAAGGCGTTGTTCGGCGCGCTGATCGTCTGGTTCCTGATCAAGGAGCCGAGAGGGCTCGCTGCCTTGCTGTCGCGAGCATGGACGCAGCTGGCTTCTCGGCTGGGCCGCTAGCAAGCAACGAAACATCATCCGTGGGTGTGAGCCGCACGCACGGCCAAGCGAGAATTCTGCATCAAATGGAGGGTAAGCAGATGTCTTTACGGAAGCAGAAGCGGATCATGAGCAGGGCGATCGGGCTGACAGCCCTCGTTCTGTCGGCGGCCATCGGTGCCACTGCGTCGGCGGAGGACGCAAAAACACAATACTTCCCGCTCGCGACATTTCGCGTCGGGGCCTACGCGTCGAGCGGCATTCCGGTCTGGGCCGGCGAGATCGATTATTTTCGCTATATCAACGAGGTCGAAGGCGGCATCAACGGCATCAAGCTGGTCTGGGACGAGTGCGAGACCAATTGGGAAGTCGAGAAGGGCGTCGAGTGCTATGAACGGGTGAAGGCAGGCAAGAATGGTTCGCCGGTGCCGATCTTCCTGCCGCATGGCGATCCGATTTCGAAGGCGCTGACCGAGAAATCGGTGGCTGACAAGATTCCGCTGGTCACGATCGCCTATGGCCGCACCGAGGCGATCGACGGGCGGGTGTTCCCGTACAGCTTCCCGGTTGTCTTCAGCTTCTGGAGCGAAGCTTCTTCGGCGGTCAATTTCATCGCGGAGAAGGTCGGCGGCAAGGACAAGCTGAAGGGCCTCAAGATCGCGACCGTGTATCACGATTCGCCCTACGGCAAGGAAACCCAGGTCCCGCTTGCCCACCTTGCCAAGACGTATGGCTTCGAGGACATCCAGATTCCGGTGCCGCATCCGGGCAATGAACAATCGGCGCAATGGGCCAAGATTCGCCAGCTCAAGCCTGACTGGGTGTTCTTGCGAGGTTGGGGCGTCATGACGCCGGTTGCGATCAAGACCGCCGCCAAGGTGGGCTTTCCGGTCGATCATATCATCGGTGGCATCTGGTCGGGCTCCGAGGAGGACGTTCGCCCCGCCGGCGCGGTAGGCAAAGGCTATCTCGCGATCACGCCATTCCCCGCCGGCGCGAATTTCGAGATCCACCAGAAGCTCAAGAAGTACATTCTCGACAAGGGTCTCAGCGATCTCAAGGACCCGAAGAGCTTCGGCTCGGTCTACTACAATTCCGGCGTGGACGAGGCGATCGTCGCGGTGGAGGCGATCCGGACCGCACAGGCGCATTTCGGCGTGCGGCCGATCAACGGCGAGGAAGCGCAGTGGGGCCTCGAACACCTCGACCTCTCCGAGAAGCGCCTTGCGGAAATCGGCGCCACCGGTCTCCAGCAGCCGCTGAAGCTCTCGGCCAAGGACCACGAGGGCGGTGGTGCGGGCAAGGTGCTGCAGTGGGACGGTGAGAAGTGGAACGTGGTGTCCAACGGTTGGGTGAAATCCGACCGGGACCTGCTGCTGCCGCTGATCTATGAGCGCGCTGCCGCCTACGCCAAGGAAAAGGGCATCACGCCGCGCGATGCAACCAACTGATGTTGCCCGGAAGGATCGCCAAAAGGACCGTCATGACCATGTCGCCGTTTCTCGAAGTCGATAACATCGAGGTCCTCTACAGTCAGGCGATCCTGGCCTTGCGCGGCGTATCGCTCAGGGTCGAAGAAGGATCAATCGTTGCTCTTCTCGGCGCCAATGGCGCCGGGAAGACCACCACGCTGAAGGCAATCTCGAACCTGCTCGCGTCCGAGCGCGGTCACTTGAGCCGCGGCGCAATCACGTGGCGCGGCGAGGTCACCGGAACGCTCGGCCCGGCCGACCTCGTTGCCAGGGGAGTGGTCCAGGTTCTCGAAGGTCGTCACGTCTTTCCTCAACTCACGGTCGAGGAGAACCTTCTCAGCGGCGGGTTTGTGCGCCGGCCCAGCCGCCGTGAACTCGCCGACGATCTCGAGCGTGTCTACACCTGGTTTCCGCGGCTCAGGCAGCGCCGCAGCGTGCGTTGCGGCCTGACGTCGGGCGGTGAGCAGCAGATGGTTGCGATCGGGCGTGCGATGATGACGCGTCCGACCCTCGTGCTGCTTGACGAGCCCTCGATGGGCTTGGCGCCGATCATCGTGGAGGAGATCTTCCACATCATCCGTGATCTCAATAGGAACGAGGGTGTCAGCTTTCTGCTGGCCGAGCAGAACGCCCATCTTGTTCTTCAATTTGCCGATCACGGCTACGTTCTCGAGAACGGCAAGGTCGCTGCGTCAGGCACGGCGGCCGATCTGGCCGAGCGGGACGACGTTGCCGAATTCTATCTCGGTGCCGCAGCGGCCGGAACGGCGGCGGAACCGGTCCAGACCACGACTGTATGAGCAGGGGCTGCGCGCCATGGCGATTCGTTTTGGATATTGGATGCCGCTCGGCAGCGGCGGCTTCGTCATCAGCGACGTTCCGCAGCGCACCGACTGGACGCTCGACTACAATGCTTCCCTCGCGCGCGAGGCCGAAGAGCTCGGCTTCGAATATGGCCTGGCGCCAGCGCGCTTCATCGCGAGCCATGGCTGGGAGTTGCAGCAGGAAGCCATCACCTGCACGGCAGTGCTCTCCGCCCAGACCGAGCGGCTGAAGCTCATCAGCGCGATTCACACCGGCTTCTGGCACCCGGCCATGATCGCGAAGGTGGGGGCCACGATCGACGTCTATTCCAAGGGGCGGTTTGCGATCAACATCCTCACTGGCTGGTTCAAGGACGAGTTTCGCGCCTTCGGCGAGCCCTGGCTGGAACATGACGAACGGTACCGCCGCTCGGAAGAGTTCATCCAGGTGCTCAAGGGTCTCTGGACACAGGACCGTTTCACCTTCAAGGGCGACTTCTATAGCATCAACGACGCCTGGTTGAAGCCGAGGCCGATCTCGCAACCGCATCCGGAGATTTTCCAGGGCGGCAATTCCAAGGCCGCGCGCCGGATGGCCGCGAAATATTCGGATTGGTATTTTCTCAATGGCACCACGGTGGAGGGCGCCAAGCACCAGATCGACGAGGTCCGCGCGCTCGCCAAGGCGGAAGGCCGCACCGTCAAGTTCGGGCTCAACGGCTTCATCATCCAGCGGCCGACCGAGCGGGAAGCGCTCGAGCAGCTCGAAGCGATCATCGCCGGCGCCGACCCCGAGATCGTGCAGGCCTTCGCCGACCAGGTGAAGCAGGCTGGCGCGTCGACAGCGGAGAGGGTCGGGATGTGGGCAGATTCGAGCCACGCCAACCTGGTTCAGCCCAACGACGGCTTCAAGACCCGTCTGTTCGGTCCTCCCGAGCTGATCGCGGAGCGTATCCGGGCCTATGAGGCGATCGGCGTCGACATGATCCTCTGCGCCTTCCTGAATTTCACTGACGAATTGCCGGCGTTCGGCAGAGAGGTGATTCCGCTGTTGAACCCAGCCAAAGCCAACCGAACCCACGAGCCAGAGCCTGCCTGAGACGACTGCAAAATGTAAAAAAGGGATGATCTGCATATAGGCCAACCAAACGGGAGAGCGCGGCAAACTCAAAAGCGCACCCACGCGGCGCTTATCCGATGAGCCGCAGGAGCGGCGATACGGCCGAGCATGTCAGCAAGGCACGGCTGCGGAACCTATGAGACAACTTCCGGCCCAGAGACCTTTGGCATTCTCCATCACACCGCGCAAGGCGGCATTCGCCGGAAACTGAACGCGACCAAGTGTCGATCAACTATCCTGTCCTCGGCGGTTTAACTCTCCTCGGTGGTTTAAGAGGCGCGCGCTTACGACCTTCATGCAACGTATTTGGAGCTTTGGCGCGTTTGGAATGCTGAACAACTAATTCGAATGGATGAACACCCAGCGCGTCGGCGATGCGATCAAGGATATCAATTGTCGGGTTTTTGGATTGCCGCTCGAGGCTCGCCAAGTAGGAGCGGTCAATCCCAGCCTCATGTGCCAGCTTCTGTTGCGAAATACCGCGCTCCACGCGGATTCGACGCACATTTAGGGCCATAAGAGCACGAGCTTTCATGTGCCGATCATGTCTGCGCCCGGATATTTAAACCACTGGCTATAATCCAACTATTTGAGTCGACACACGATCCATCAGCACACCGCATGGTCGACATATCGGAACGCTCGCAACGCGATCGAGCAAGTGCTTTAAAAGAGGTTAGAATCTCGATGGGGAAGCTGGAACACTATAAAAAGCCCACAATCTCCAGCGATCCTTGCGAGCTTAAGCCGGGAGACTACTATTCCATTCGACGCTGCACCGAGCGATCCGACCCTGACCCCGTATGACCGCGAGTACGTCGTTACCTACATGCGTCTGTTGGATGCGGATGCGGACGGTGCCGACTGGCGGGAAGTCGCGGAGGTCGTGCTGCACATCAATTCCAAACGCGAGCCGGAGCGCGCCCGCCGCGCCTATGAGAGCCATCTCTCCCGCGCCAAGTGGATGAGCAGACACGGTTACCGGCACCTCTTGCGGAGCGGCTGGACTTAACCTTCGATAGTCCGCGTAGGACGGCTTCCGCGCGCATAGAGACGGCCATGTAATGCCGCGCGGCCTTGATGGACTTGTGCCGATCCGATCATTCTCGGCGATATCAGGATCTGCGAGAAGGCGCTGCAGTCGTTTTTGGCGCCAAGCCTGCACACGACGTAGGCGCGGCAGAACCGCTTGCCTTACCGCATGGGTCTGTTGAAGCTTCCTCGGCATCGTTGCTCCTTGCCCGTGAGTTGCGAGATTAGCGCAATTTCAGGCTGCGTCGAGGGATAGCGAAGGCAGCTGCGTGCATCCGCCGCTTAGGCTCCTTGAGCGGCCTTCTTTCTGGCCAATCTGACAAAGGTGGCAGAGGGGGGATATGTGCCGCTCGTCCTGGCCGTGTCAGTCTATGGTGTCATGTGGATATGGCATCGCGGGGCGGCCGCCGTCTCTGCGCGGCTGCGCGAGGCGCTGATCCCGGTCCCGCAATTTATGGCAGAGGTTGCCGAAAGGAACGTGCCTCGGGTGCCTGGCACCGCAGTATTCCTAACCCGAACCGAGCACGGCACGCCGCCGGTCATGGTTTGGCATGTCAAGCATAACCGCGCTCTGCACGAACAACTCTTCGTGGTACGCGTGGAGATCCTCTCGGTGCCGTGGGTTCAGCCCAACAATCGGATAACGCTTGAAGAGGTTGCGCATAACTTCTGGCGTGCAGAGGCGCGGTTCGGCTTCATGGAGCGTCCCCATATCCCGGGGCTGCTCGCCCAAAGCAAATCGCTGGGATGCGCCATCGAGATTGCCGACGTGACGTACTATGTGGGCCACGAGACCGTGATCCGACGTGAGGACGGCATGGGCCTGCCCGGCTGGCAGGAGCGTCTATTCGCAACAATGGAGCGGAACGCGCAACATGTCAGCGATTTCTTCAGTCTTCCCAACGACCAGGTGGTGGAGATCGGACGACAGGTGGCAATCTAGATGCCGTAATGGCCGGCCTTCGCGAGCCTAGCCAGGTTGGTGGCTGTCCCTCAGAATGATGATGTTGAAACGGACTCCAAGTGATCGGCTCCAGGCATCAAGTGAGGAACAGCCATGGACTATATTATGCGGGGATCGACGTTTCTTTGAAAGAGAGCAGCATCTGCGTTGTTGACGGGACTGGCAAGGTCGTCCGCGAGGTCAAGGTCGCCAGCGAGCCTGAGGTGCTTATTGGCTATTTCGACGAATTGGGATTACCTGTCAGCCGCATTGGGCTCGAGGCCGGGCCGTTGTCACAGTGGCTGCATGCCGCACTTGTGGCCGCCGGCCGCGATGCAGTGTTGCTCGAGACACGGCATCTGAAAGCAGCACTCTCGGCCATGACCGCCAAGACCGACCGGAAGGATGCCCGCGGGATCGCTCAGTTGCTGCGGATGGGCTGGTATCGTCCGGTTCACGCGAAATCGGTGCCTTGCAAGGATACCCGGGCTCTTCTTGTTGGACGAAAACTTCTGCAGGGCAAGCTTCTCGACGTCGAGCTGAGCATCCGCGGTATCTTGCGTGGCTACGGGCTGAAGGTCGGCGAAGTGAGCCGTGGACGGTTTGAAGCGCGCATTCGGGAATTGACAGCGGAGCATGTGACCCTGGAAATGGTGATAGGCGCGATGCTCGCCGCGAGGACGGCGTTGTGGAACGAGTTCACCAGGTTGCATCGTGAGATGCTGAGGATCGCGCGGGCCGACAAGGTTTGCCGGCGATTGATGAGCACGCCTGGCGTCGGCGCTTTGGTCGCCCTGACATATCGCTCGGCGGTGGATGACCCGACGCGGTTTGGAAAATCCAGTACGATCGGCGCCTAGTTCGGGCTCACGCCTAAAAAATGTCAGTCCGGTGAGACCGACCGGGACGGAGGCGTCAGCAAGGTCGGCGACGCCATGGTGCGGACCGCGCTCTTTGAAGTGGCGCACATCATGCTGACGCGTGCGACACGCTTCTCGAGCCTGAAGTGCTGGGCACTCGAGGTTGCGCGACGGCGCGGCATGAAGCGCGCCAAAGTGGCCCTTGCTCGCAAGTTGGGCGTTGTGCTGCATCGCATGTGGGTGGACGCGACCGAGCTCCGCTGGAGCAAAACCGCTGCGGCTGCGTAGGAGATAGAGAAGATTCGGAACGAGCCGGAAACGGTACGTTCTCCTGAGGTCCCGCCGCCGGGACGAGGGCTTGGCAAGGTCGTGAGTAGTGCTGTGAATGCTGCGGCAGATCACGCGTCCTAGATTGACCTGCCGGCTCTGGATCTGATGGCATGGTGTGGCGGTCTTCGTGCCGACCACGGACAGAAGCATGATCCTGGTGATGATATTTGTTGAGAGGGACCTGACGAACAAAGGCCCATTACAGAAGCACTACGTTCGCTTGCGGACCCCTTTGAAGCCCATGGAGCAGGCGACCCCGCCAAGCCTCCCGCGAGACGGGGCCGCTCGTTTTGGTCGACGCGCGCTGGAGGTCATTTGGGCTCGTCGATCGCTTAAATCACGCGCGACAACTCGATCAAGGAAGGAGCGGTCGACACCATGGAAGCGGGTATCAACCTCGCTCAAGAACTGGCAGCTCTACATTGTTGCGGAGTATAGGCGCAAAAAAAACACCCCCGCCGAAGCGGGGGGCCAAAAACCAGGGAGAGTGAATGCACCGATCGCTTGATGAGGTATAAGCGATTGCAGTCAAAATTGGCGCACAACTTTTGTACAGAACGGACAATCCCGGGGTCCACGCTTGGCGGATGCCTTCTCGCGACAACACAATGGTCCCCGCCGTACCATATTCTTGCGATCTAACGAGCTTCCGAGTTTCGCTGTCTTCCGCAAATAGCTCCTTATTGAACGCCACTAAAAAGAACCACCACGCGGACGGAAACGAGCCTTGACGCTAGTGAACCGCTCGCGCGGGAGAATCGTGATTGGTCCGCCGAAAAGGCCACCGCAGCTCTGAGATTCACGACAACGCGCAACCGAAGCAGGAATCTCCCAAACGCCTATCCGAACGAGCCGATCGAGCGTACCTTCCGCGACGCCATCGCCATTCGGACCATCGAACGTGATCGCGCGCGACTAAATCGGCAAATCTTTGGTTGGTTGTCCCTGGAGCTGTTCTATGAAGGGGAGAGTAGGTCGGAAATCGTTGGGGCCGACCAGATTCTGTGATGGCGGAGGCGCAGTTTGCAAGAACCTCCCACTGCTTCGAATCATTCGTGCCCGGAGGGCAAACTGCACATCAGACATAACTACAACGTCTGCGCTCGACGCGCGACGGATATACGTTCATGTGGTCAATGCACGTGACGGAACTTACCCTCTAACTCGGCTATGGCCCCTGCGGTAACGAGGCTCAATGACCCCAAGCGAACCGAGGACACCATCGGCGCGAGCTTGCGAAGCTCGCCCAAGCCTGGACAATAGCGATCAACCATATCATTGAGCCGCGCAAGCTGAGCTTCCGAAGCCGGGCTGTCCAGGATTACCTCCATTTCGATCGGGTCGTTGCCGGACCACACCCCCTTGCGGAAATCGAAGCAACTGCTCGGGTCACGTGGGCGCGTGTACCGGACCAAGACGTCGTTCAGCGAGACTCCGAGTATGTCGGCATAACGACGATAACTGATCTCGTGGCAGAGGCCTAGATTTATCAGGACGCTTTCCAGCAGTAAGGTTCGCCTCAGTTTAGCTCTCCCATCGCGTTTCATCTCTATCGAGCCTGAATTGACGGATCGCGGCATCTCTGTATGCCGCGTCCGCAATGACGAGTGCGCTTGCTTGGGATCGGCGCGGAATACACGTTCCCGGAACGTGTTCTTGAAATTGACGCTCATCATTTCCTCTGAGACTGACGTTGCGACCGTCTGGAACCTCGCGCGGTAGCGATTCTTAAGCGACCCCACCGCCGAGCCGATCGCGGCACGACGATGGGCTGAAGAAATCCGTACGAAACGGACTTTCACTTTCTCGTTTCAGAATAGGCGCGTGCGAGCAGGTACTGACGACACCTAGTAGCTGTGTCGCTGCTCTCGAAACAGGTATTCCGGGTTCTCTGCGCAAAGCCCTCCGACGCCAGATGCGCTCGCTTTGCATTGCTGATAGGTCGAATATTCGCACTCGCCGGGCCAGCCCCTTGGTGGTCCTTGCAGGCAATATCGATCCGATGCGGGCTGTCCATCTGCGCCTTCATGATCCATGTGTGTACGTGCGAGACATGGGTCCGCCATCACAACAGAGGTAATGGCCAGAAGGCCAGCGAACAGGATATCGCGCAGAAACCGAACCCTCGTATGAGCTGCGCTGCGGGATGGATGCGTGATCTGCGGGACGGGTGTCATCACAGACAAGACATGCGAACAAGAGTCGGGCTCGAGTCGCGACAGTGACCCAGATGAAGTCCCTAACGGCGCCGTCAAATTGCGTTTGCTCGTCAACATGAAAGCCTTTCGACCAAAACCGCTGCGTCACCGACATAGTGCACATGCGATTCGCATTAGCAGCGACGCGGGTAACCCGCGTCGGCTGGGCAAGAAAGTCGCCGCACGACATAGGAGACATGCGAGACGACTAAGACCATAGTGCAATTGTCTGCCACGAATTGTACTTACGTCTGATCTCACGCGAGCGCGTCTGATTGATCAGTCTCCGTTCGAACACGCGGATGTTGCGAAATGAACTGTCGAGGGCGCATGGAAGCAGATGGTCGATACTGTTGTCCTCGAACACGATCAGGTGCAATTTACTTTCTCTTGCGTGCTCCTCAGCGGCAACGTTCGAACTATCTGTACCATCGTCCGCAACGTGACAGCCGCGGCGGTCTCGCGTTCTGGCAAGCATCGCGCCTTTCCCTACGCCTCGGCGCCGTCAGGCGGTGGTGACGAACACGGGCGCTCCGACACGGAATCAAGAAAGTGTGTAATCGGCCGTCCTTGAAATCTGCACGTCCTTACTCATCCGCTTCATCAACTCGCGGACGTAATCCTCTCCGGCGGCGTCGGCTCTTGAAGCGACTGTTCGGTCACATGCGAGTGAAGTTAAACGAGTAAGACGACCGCTATCTTGGCAGCGTCCGATTCGACATCCAGTGAAGCAGCGCTTCGCATCGAAGCGGACCTCGTGGACATTGAGCTGTGGCATCAGTCGGCTGCTGCGAGCAAGGCTCCGCTACAGAGCAAAGTGATCCGTGGCCGCGATCAAGAAAGTCGTTGACGTAGCGTGTGGCAAAAGAGGAGCTGATCATCGTATTGATGTCAGCGATACTGACTTCAAGGGCGGCAGCCGTTTGCCAATCGATCAACGATTGGTTGGTCTATCGCAGGGAGGAGTCTCAACCGGAATAGCAAACCCAGCTTTTACCCGATCCAAGACGACCATTGTCTTGAAAGATTTGATGTCAGGGTTCTTATAGAAGAAGCACCTGGTGAACTGCTCATAGTCCTCCATGGTAGGTGCGGTGACGTATAAGATAAAATCAGCCTCGCCGGTGACATAGAAGCCGTTGACGACATCAGCTGACAATTTGATGTCCTTCTTAAATTGATCGATTATGTCCGAACGCTCTCGCTCCATTGTAACCAACACGAGCATTTGGATTGGTCTTCCCACGGCTTTCGGCGAGACGATTGAGATATCGGCCTCTATGATCTTTTCCGCGCGAAGCCTCTTCAACCGCCGCTGGCACGCAGTAGCAGAAAGCCCCGCGATTTCGCCGATCACCTCGGACGTCAGACGGTTGTTCTTCTGCACGATCTCGAGGATGCGCGCGTCTATCCGATCGTACTGCATTGCACAGCAGCTCCAGCCTCGTCGTGAATTCGTCGCCCGATTCCATGCGAAGAAAATCGATCAAGGGCATGAAAACATGGAGAAATGTTCCGCCCACCCTTTGAGGGTGTCAAGCGCGGTCGGCCGCGCCGCGTCCTCGGGCAGTCGCGCCGTTCCGGGCGCATGTCTCTTCCAGTTTCGAGTTGGTTCCCGGGCTGACGACAGGGGTCTCACAAGTTGGATGGCGTTGGTACCATTGCGCCGCATGTCCGCGCGCGTTGCAGCATTGAACTTGTGAAGCGGAAACATCATTTACATGTTCGAGTGCGTGCGGCAATCGTATTTGTATTTGGGACGATTGAGCGGCGGCAGAGCCTGTGATGCCGCGACCAGCTAGCTGGCTCTTGCGGTGTGGCCGTTTTGCCCGAGGCCGTTTCTCCACCCGATGATCATTGGCGCAACCTCAATCGCGGGCACCGGACGGCTAATCAGGAACCCTTGTGCCTCGTTGCAGCCCTCCGCCTTAACCAGGTTGAGCTGCTCGAACGTTTCGACTCCCTCGGCGATAGTCCGCATGCCGAGGCTTTTCCCAAGGCTGATGACCGCTCGGACGATCAACCTCGATTCTTCAGCCGTAGTCGCTTCCCGTATGAATGACCGATCGATCTTGAGCTTGTCAAAAGGGAAGCTGCGCAGATAACTCAGCGAGGAATATCCGGTACCAAAATCGTCCAACGCGATTCGCAAACGCAATGTCTTGAGCTTGTGCAGCGCGGCCAATGTCTCGGCGTTGTTTGCTAGCAGAACGGATTCGGTTATTTCGAGTTCAAGCCGGTACGCCGGGAGTTTTGAAGCAGCGAGTGCGTTTGCAACGACCTCGACGAGGCCTTGCCCACGAAACTGGGCCGCAGAGACGTTGACCGCGATCTTGAGTTCCTTTGGCCACGTGGATGCTTGCTTGCAGGCGCGACGAAGGACCCATTCTCCGAGCGGCGTAATGAGGCCAATTTCCTCCGCGATGGGAATGAACTGGTCGGGTGGCACGAGGCCCCTCGTCGGGTGACGCCAGCGGAGCAATGCCTCGAAGCCGCCGATTCGGTCGAGACGCAAGTCATATTGCGGCTGATAGTGCAACTCGAATTCATGGTTATTCATTGCCTCGCGAAGATCGAGTTCGAGGGCCCTGCGTCTTTGCAAATGTGTGTCCATGGCCGGCTCGAAAAACCGCCAAGTGCCCCGTCCGTCCGCCTTGGCGCGGTACAGCGCCACATCGGCATTCTTCAAAAGCTTTTCGCCGCTCGCGCCATCACACGGCGCCAGCGAAATTCCCGCGCTGCATCCAATGACGGCTCGATGCCCGCTCAGTTCATAAGGCGCACCGACACAATCTATCACGCGGCGAGCGAGGCGTTCGGCGTCCCCCGAATCGTGGATGCCGCATTGTATGATCGCAAACTCATCGCCGCCCAAACGCGCAACGGTATCGATCTCCCGGACGCAGGCACTTAGTCGGTCGGCAACCGCGCAGAGCAGTTTGTCACCCACCGGGTGCCCCAAAGTATCGTTGACCTGCTTGAAACCATCGAGATCCAGGCAGAACACGGCAAAGTTCGAACCTCGACCGGCCTGCGCAATAGCCTGTTCAATTCGTTCGCCGAACAATATTCGATTGGGCAGCTTAGTCAGCGCATCGTGGCGCGCCATGAACGCAACCTGAGATTCGGCTCTCCGCTGCTCGGTCACATCTTCGCAAGTCATGAGCCAGCCTCCGTCAGAGGTGGGGCGGCGAACGATAGAGATGATACGTCCATCACGGAGCTGCTGGAGACACTTGCCGGCCTCATGCTGGACCAAAACTCGTGCGCGTTCTGCATCCAAATCGGCAGCGGCTTGGTCACCTTGAGTTCCTGCCGCACCGCTCAAAGCGAGAATGTTCTCGAAGGTAGTCCCCGGTTGAACGAGCTCCGGCGAAATGTCATAGATTTCGCAAAAACGCGGGTTGACGACTTGCAACCGGGATTCGCCATCGTAAAGGCACAGGCCCTGTGACATGTTCTTCAGCGCCGCATCGAGCCGTAGGTTCGTCGCATGCAGCGCTGCTTCCTGGCTTTTTAGGGCAGTAATGTCGCTGTAGATAACGATGACGCCGCCCTCTTGCGTGAGACTGCGGCTGACACGTAGCCATCGTCCATCCGCAAGCTGGGCTTCCCCTGCTGACCCATCGAGGCTGATATCTTCAGCTTCCGAGATCGATTCGGCCATCGCCGAGCCGCCGCCCGCCACGATCCGGGGACGTAGGGAATTGGATTGCAGAAGCTCCGGCGAGCTGCGGATAAATTCGTTCGCTCGAGAGTTGGCCAAGGCGAGCTGACCATTCCCATCCAACAGCACGACGCCCTCCCGGGAGCTTTCAAGGGCGGCCGTAAGCCGCGCCTGTGCAGAACGCCGTTGCGCCACCTCTCGATCAACCATTGCCTTGATATTATCCCGCATGACTTTTATCGCGGTGAGCAGCGTTCCTAGCTCATCGCTTCCGCCCTCGGGAATGACTGCGTTCAAATCACCGCTGGCGATACTCCTCGCCGATTTAGAAGCAACGGCGACAGGACCGATGATCCGGCGCATCAACAGCCAGGCGAATAACCCAGACAAGATGAGCGCAATCGTCAACCCCGCCACGTTTAGCTGCACATCCCGATTGACCGCGGCGAGGGCCCGCTGCCGGAAGAGAAAGCCGTCGCCAGCGGTGTAGTTGACAAGCAGTTCAACCTGCTGGTTCACGGTTTTAGAGTACTGATCGATGTCGCCGACTAGCGGAGCGTTCGTCGCGCTCGTTTCGGACTTTGCGCCGTCCTCGGCGGATGCTTCGAGTGCGCGTCGACGCAGCGCGACCCAGGCGTCGGCTGCCGCTTGGACCTTGGCGGCTGCTCCTGCGGCTTGTGCCGATTGCGACCGCTCAGTTGCTATTGCGAGATCTTCTGAGAGCGTTTTCGCCAGTGCGTTGATATGGGCGTCAAGTCTTGCACGGTCGGCTGGATCCGTCGTGGTGAGGCGCTGCAAAGACGTCACGCGCATTGCCGCGAAGTCCGCCGCCGCTGCACGCGCATAGTTGATCGACATCAACGATTCGTCGAAGGTTCTCTCAACCAGGGTGCCCGCTTGACGGACTCTAAGTGTGGCGTAACCTCCGAGGGCTGCCGCAATGGCGCTCATTGCAAGACAGAAAATGAGAATTTGCGTACGAATCGTACCCTTCGTTAGCGCGAGGCGGGAAAACCAGCCGGTAGCGAATCGAAACGCGGCGTAGCTATCCTTTACCCGGTTGGCTACGCGATCGATAACGGCACTCATCATGGCGCTTTCGGCTGTATCAAGTTGTGGTCCGCGGATCAGGGCGATGACGTCGCTGCCCTCATCATGATTGGAACCGATGCCGAAATCGTTAAGACCAAATTGCGGCGCTCGGCATGGCTGAAAGTGTAGAATTGCGGCGAGCGGCCGCCCACAGGTTCGTACTTGACGGGTGGGGTTGATATGTACTCACAGCGCTGTTTGCGCACGGACAAATTCTTTGGAGCACAGATTGCAGCAACCATTGCGGCTGGATGATTGCTTGCAGGCGTCGCGCTAGGCGGCCAGCCCGCTTTTCATTTCGCAAAAGGACGAGCATTCCGGCCAAATCGACATCGCAATTAGCGCGGCGATACTTTGCGATTTACGAATGATGACGGCGAGTGTTCGCATCATGCGTACCAAGCATCAACTAGGTAGGCCCGCCACGGGGGACTGATAGCATCGTCACCGCCGCAACGTTGCGCCGCATTCGTGGACTCAATGACGTTTTCAGCGCCACCTTTCTGGGCGGCAAGGGCCAAGCGCATACTTTACGGCAATGGCAAGGATGGTCGGTGGCGATGCTGTTGATTTCGGCATCGACCGTTTATCAGTCCGGTAGGGCTCCCCGGTGTCGTCGAACTCGGCGCGCAGCGCCGCGATCAGCGGCTTCGAATATGGAATTTCTTCGCCCAACTGATGCAGCCTCTCCAGTTCGGCAAGCAGGCGGGCGCGTGCCCGTGGGGTCAATTGCTGCAGATACTGCCTAAGTGGTGGTCTGGTCCGGCCCAGTCATCAAACGCATCCACTGCTCCGGAAGATACCATTGGGACTCCCTGTACCGCTCCTCCCTACCTCGCCTGCAGATACCTCTGAGCGTCACGTTCCAACACAAGGCAGCTCAAGCAACCGGTCGTAAATGCACCTGTGTCCACGTTGATTCGATTGGGACGTACCTCAGGCTCCTCGACAGGTGCGTGCCCATGAACGACGATCTTGCCAAAATCCGTCTTACTGCTCAGGAATTCGTCTCGAATCCAGAGCAGATCGGTCGGCCGCTGTTGGTCGAGCGGGATACCTGGCCGCACGCCAGCGTGGCATAGAAAGTATTTGCCAACGGAGATCGAGAGCTTCAACGATGAGATAAACGCAAGATGCTCGTCCGGTACCGCGGCGCGAAACGCCCTGGATGTCTGCTCGAATCCCTTTCCGATCATGAGCGTGCTGGCTGACACGCCATAGGACTGAATGGTCTCGAGCCCACCCCAGCGTCTCCAGTCGGCGCCGATCTCCGGGTCCACCAGGAACAGCTGGAGCATCTCTTCATGGTTGCCTTTCAGCGGGACGTACGGCGTAGGAAACGTGTTTCGCGTAAGCCGGTCGAGGACGCCCCGCGAGTCTGGGCCACGGTCAACGTAGTCTCCCAGCGTTATCGTGAACGCATCGGCGACCGGGCGATCGGCGAGGTCCTGTCTGATGAGATCAGCGATCTTATCGAGTAGATCCGAGCGACCGTGGATATCGCCGATTACATAAAGCCGGTTATCAGCGCTCAATGTAAGAGATGAATCGCCCACCATCGTTCTCTCGGATTGTCCGAGCCCTCTGCCGCTTAACTACGGAAAACGCTGGGCGGTTGGCATACCGAGTTCACGTTCGAGTCGAACCGATACTGTACCGCCTACACCTTTCAACAAAAGGCGAACGCGACTTGCGTGATGGCTATGAGATTCGGCGAGCATTTGCTCGCTGCAAATATACAAGCCGTACAAAGAGCCAGCTACCGACCGGGGTGTGTCTTCTCTGCAGCGGTTTGGTTCATTGCGTGCGGTCGGCGCGTTACCGAGGTCTTGTGGCGATCGTATTTGGAACGATTGAGCCGGCAGTTGTTGGACGCAATCCGTGACGGCGGCCACGACTTCACTCTCAACCGGCCTTTTGACTGCGAACAGGTAGCGGTCGCCGGGGAGGCTCGGAAGTCCGGCTCGGTAGATATTCTCGCACCGGTTCGTGCGATCTACTGGGCTCCTGCACCCGGTTGCCGCGCACCAGCCACGCGCCAAGGCCTGCATGGATCGCTGGTGGGGAATTCTCGGTCTCTCTGTTGCTCATGACAGCGTCGTACCGCTAATTGATTTAGAGTTGGTGGAAGCGACTGCAGACCCTGGCCCGTCGTGCGGTTGAGTTGTCAGGCTGATGTCGGCGCGAGGGATAATCATGAACGACATGACGTTTGGCGCGCGAATGCCCGAAGACTCCTCGGCTAAATCTATCAGCGTGCCCGGATCTGTGCTCGCAGCTATAGCGCTTGAGTTTCGGAACTACACGCCGAGGGAGGCCGACACGGAAATCGGCCGCCTTCTCGGAACTCGTATCGCGGCTCATGCTGCATAACGCGCCACGCGTATTATTGGAGAATACAAATGCCTGACGTTATCGAAGTTATTAGCAAGACTCACAAGCGCTATGCGGATCGACTGCGGAAGGACCGCGAGCTAGTTGCGCAGATCGAGGAGATCGGTCAACGCGGCCGAGAACTGACCGTAGAGCAAAACAAACATATCGCAACGTGGCAGGCTCAGCAGCCGCGCCATAAACCGCAGCCGAAGTTGCGCCATCAGGGCGCAGCCGATCTGCTGGGTTCGCTGTTACCCGAGCAATCGCCAGAAGAGCCGGCCCGCCTATGCCGCCAGGGAATTGGTATGGTGCTGCCGAGATGCGCGAAGTGGGCGCGCAGATAGAGGCGCGCGCAAGCTGCTGCTGGTTGAGATAGAAAAGGAGCGTGCCACCTACAGCAAAGTGGCCAACGAACAGCGCCGAAAGGATTATGTAGCAGTGCTAGCAAGGTTGTGTCCGCTGCCAAGAGCCTTGGCGACGCACTGCAAGCGCATCATGAATTCATTGATGGCATGCGCATTGATGGTATCGAAGGCTGACGGCCAGCCGGCCAAGCTGAGCTACATAGGCCATGCGCTGATGGAGAACCGCAATGGTTATCGAGTGTACTTATACAAAATGCGGGATCGGGGAACATCAACGAGAATGGCGATCGGCGGACCGTTCAGAGAGGTCAAGCTGGATGATTGCCCGCGCGCGCGCGTTTCTTCCTTCACCCGGTCTTCTCCCGGTGCGACTTCTAGTGGCCGACTATGGCCACGTCGTATCAGGTTCGTACACAACGTACGATGAGGCCGCGCGAGATATAGTGTTAGGAATGTCTCGGCGGCCAGCAATGTGACTGTACCGCCTTGAGTGTAGACGCCAAGCCTGCACTTTACGAGAAACCGCCGGAAACGATTCAATCAGGTTGGTCATCTTTTATATGTCACGCGAACGCTATAGTGAGTGTTCCTCTGCCGTTGAAGGTGGCCCGTCGCCCCGCGAAATGCGTTTGGAAGACAGGGACGTCAAGCCCTCATTGGTGCCGTTTGAAAAGGACGATCCCGACGGTGTAGGCTCTTGCTGACAGTTATCAGCGAAGAAGGGGAGTTACCTCTTTAATTGTTGGCCGATGTGAACAGCGTCACACCTGCTCGGTCGTCACCGCATGTATTTAATGATGTGCCGGAATCGCATCGACCATATTGGAAACAGGACGATGGAAATCGTGCAGCAACCAAAACGTCAGCCAGTTCGGCCCAAGCAAGTCGACGACACTAGAGCGGTTTTCAGTTGAGGTGAATCGGAACAGTCAAAGGGGATTCCCACGGGCACGCAAATCAGATTCGGTGTTGCCCGCGACAACATGCGGGGCATGCGATGGCGAAGGGATACTCCAAGGACCTCAGGGTGCGTGCGGTTGAGCTTGTTGAGTCCGGCGAAAGCGCACGTGAGGCTGCGCGCATTCTCAATCTCGGCGCTTCGACTACGATCCGATGGATGGATCGTTGGAGGAAGACCGGAAACGTTGAGGCCAAGCCCGGCACCGGGCACAGCCGCTCGCCGTTGGAGCAGCACAAGCAGTGGCTGATCGAGCTGATCGCCGCGGAGCCGGACCTGACGCTCGAGGAGATCCGCGCGCGTCTGCGCTCTCAGAGAAAGCAAAAGGCCGGCATCGGTTCGATCTGGCGTTTCTTCGACCGTCACAGCATCACCTTCAAAAAAAACACTGCACGCCGCCGAGCAGGATCGACCTGACGTCGCTGCCGAGCGTGCCGCGCTGAAAGCCGAGCAGCCCAAGCTGCGTGCACCGCGCCTCATCTTTATCGACGAGACTGCGGTCACGACGAAGATGGTCCGGCACTATGGGCGCTCTCCTCGCGGTGAGCGCCTCGTCTCTGGCGTGCCCCATGGTCACTGGAAGACGCTGACGCTTGTCGCCGCGCTGCGCATCGATGGCCTCACGGCGCCCTATGTCATCGACGGTGCAATGGATGGGCCCTCGTTCCTGGCTTATGTCGAGCAAGTCCTGGCGCCGACCTTGCGCAAGGGCGACATCGTCTTCATGGACAACTTGCGCACTCACAAGATCGCCGGTGTCCGCGAGGCGATCGAGGCTGTCGGCGCCCGCGTGCGTTATCTGCCGGCCTACTCGCCCGACCTCAATCCGATCGAACAGGCCTTCTCCCGGTTGAAAGCTGCGCTGCGCAAAGGCGCCACCCGCACGGTCCAAGCCCTGCTCAAACTCATCGGCAAACTCGTCAAGTCGTTTGCGCCGCAGATGTGTGCCAACTACTTTAGGCATGCTGGATACACCAGATGATCCACATCATGTGGAAAATGCTCTAGCTACGACCTCGCAATCCTGGCGGGCTACGCGATGATGTCGATCATGCTTCTGATCGCGATATACCTTGACGCGTTCTCGCCGGGAGCGACTCCTGACGACTTCATAGCGATGGCGGCATTCCCCTAGCAAATGATAGTGAATCTGCCGACGGGGCCGTCGTGACGCCAGCAACGTTAGACATTGCCTCGATCGATCCATTCGTTACATGGACGCACGTGACGGCGCGCGAATGCGTCGCGGTCGAAGGATTATCGGAATCACTTTGCGGGGTCGAATTCGGCCAAGCTGATGGAAGCCTATTTGTAGTACAAATTGACGTCATCGAATCTTTCAAGGAATCGCGGTCGTGCAGGATGATTTTAGAGGCAACAATTTCGCCGAAGTGTGGGGGAGCGCTCAGCGTCGGCGCTCCGAGGATGCGGCTCACTGGTTTGCGAGCATTGTGGCAGCACGATCGTCCTCCAAATCGTCGCTCAATTGCCGCAGCGTACTCTTCCGAGGTTTGCGCGTGATAGCCAAGCGGTCGCTGTTCCAGCGGCAAGCCGCGCCGCGGTCAGTCCCGTCAAACGCAGGAGGAGGACGCAGTGGGAGCTGAGTTTACTCTGGCTGTGTTCGGATTGAGTGGGATAGCTGCGGGGTTCTTCGCCGGTCTGTTCGGCATCGGCGGGGGATTGATCATGGTCCCGGTGCTGGTCTACGCATTCAAGACGACGGGGACTGACCCGCAGCACGCTGTCGCGATGGCGCTTGGAACGTCTATGGCGGCAATTGTGTTTTCGGCGGCACAAAGCGCATATGGCCATTATTGCCGCGGCAGCACCTCAACCGATGTCATCCGTCGAACGACGCCTTGGGTGGTGATCGGCGTCGCGTTGGGCAGCGCACTCGCTTCCGAAGCACCCGCGATCCCGTTACTGGTGTTTGTGGCGTGCTTTCAGCTGTTTGCGGCTGCGTTGATGGTGACCGACGTATCAAAGATCGGCGCGCTGCAAACGGTGGCGCGGCGTGGTTCCTCACTGAGATTGTTCAGCCTGGCTTTCGGTGGCATTGCGGCTCTCGCCGGGATCGGCGGCGGAACTCTATTCACACCTTATTTCAAGGCGGCCGGCATGGAGCCGAAGAATGCGATCGGCACTTCGGCCGCGATCGGTCTCCCCGTCAGTCTGGCGGGGACTCTCGCTTATGCCTGGGAGGGTCGCAATGTGCCGCTCGGTCACTGGATGCTTGGCTACATCAACTTGCCTGCCTTGGCGGCGCTCGTCGCCGGAACGCTCGTGACCGTTCGTATTGGTGTGGCGGCTGCGCATTGGCTACCGGCCCGTGTCCTGGCAGGGCTCTTTGCGGTGTTTCTGGTCTTCAATGGTGGGCACCTTTTGTATTCGGCACTTAACGTGACGGCCGCTGCATCGACCTCGTCAACCAGCGGCGGGCGTCCGGAGTAGATGCAATGAACAACATCATTCTACTCTTCTTCTGCTTGCTACTTGGAATTGCGCTGCGTGTTGCCAAGAAGATCCCGGAGAATGGCCATTTCGCGCTGAACGCCTTTATCATTCACATATCCCTGCCCGCGCTTATCGTTCTGCAAATCCATAGTGTCCAGCTACGGACTTCGCTGCTGTTTAGCATTGCGATGCCTTGGTTGATGTTCGGTTTGGGAGTCTGGTTCTTCTGGGCGCTTTCTGGCCGCTTGAAGTTTTCGCGGGAAACGACCGGCGCACTGATGCTTGCCGGAGGTCTTGCCAATACGTCTTTTGTTGGCCTGCCAATGATCGAGGCGTTTTTTGGCGCCCCGAGCATGGCAACCGGCATCTTGATCGACCAGCTCGGGACCTATCTCGTGCTAAGCACGTTGGGCATCACCGTTGCAGCCATTTATTCCGCAGGCAAGGAATCGAAGGCTGCCATCCTCAAGCGGATTGTCCTGTTCCCACCGCTCATTGCGTTGGTGGTCGCCTTCGCTCTGATGCCGCTTGAGCTCCCCAGCTGGGTCGTCGACGCCTTAAAGCGATTGGGCGACACGCTCGCGCCGCTGGCTCTCGTGTCCGTAGGGTTGCAACTGAGGTTTGATCAAAGCAACGGTCTTGTGACCGCGCTCGCGGCGGGCCTCGGGTTCAAGCTGCTTCTTGCGCCCGTCGTGCTGGCACTGCTGTACTGCGGCATCTTAAGGTCGGTGGACGAAACCACACGGGTGACGTTGTTCGAAGCCGCGATGGGGCCGCAAATCGGCGGTGCGATCGTCGCCGTGCAGCATGGTCTCAACCCGCCCTTGGTATCGCTGATGGTCGGGCTTGGCATATGCCTTTCGTTCTTGACGCTGCCGCTGTGGTCGTACGCTCTGCATCACCTGTGAACACGGAACTCGAGTCCCATCAGATATGGTCAGCCCCAAGGTTACTAGCGTGGCCTGTTGCGAGCGGTGGCCTGCGTCACGATACTGTTCGAAGGCACGTCATGGGTCAGCCAGACATTGCTACCGATCGTCGAGCCCCGGCCGACCGTGATCCGGCCAAGGATGACGGCACCGGCGTGGATCACGACATCGTCCTCCACGATCGGGTGCCGGGCGTCGCCCTTGATCAAAGTGCCTTCGTCGTCGATCGGAAAATGCCGTGCGCCAAGGGTGACCGCTTGATAAATGCGCACATTGTCGCCGATGATCGCGGTCTCGCCGATGACGACACCGGTGCCGTGATCCATGAAGAAGCCGGAGCCGATGCTGGCTCCGGGATGAATGTCGACGCCGGTCCTGGCGTGCGCGATCTCCGCCATAGCCTTGCAATCAACCGTGGCCAAGCTGATGGACGATGTGAGTCAGACGGTGGTGGATGATTGCGCTCATCCCCGGGGTAACCAATCAGGATCTCTGGAAAGTTCCTGGCCGCGGGATCGCCCACGAAGGCGGTGCGGAGATCGCTGATGATGAGCCCGCGCACGTCCCGGAGCTGCGAGGCAAATTTGCGCGTCAGATCGATTGCATCGTGCCGGAAGCAGGGCGTGAGGTCCTCGCCAATGAAGAGCGCGGCGTGGTGGACTTGGTCACAGAGCCGGTCGAGAGCGGTGCTCGGACGGTTGCCGACGAAGAAGTCGATATTCTCGCCGTCGGGTTCGAACGGACCATAAGGACGCGGGAATAGCGCTTCGGTCAGGCCATCCAGGATCGCCTGAAGGGCATCACGTGATGGTGGCCGGCGTGCCTCGCCATGCGGCGGATGCTGCGGGTCTCCACCCGGGAGACGCGCAGCGCGGCAACAACCGGCGCGAGATGCCAGCAGTTCTGCACGGGATGAGCCGGGTTGCGCACGCCGTCGTCGGACAGTGCTTGGAAACTTTCGTGCTTCATGCCGCAACAATCCCATCAGTTGTGGCTAGTTGACCCGTTCACCTGACATGGGCCAGGGGAATGCTGATTTCCGCGAGGAGATCGAGGTCAAGCTCGTGGTTGATCTCGATGTACTGACCATTCCAGTAAACCAGCCCGGAGAGGCGAGGCGACAGATCGAAGCTCAAAAGACTGCCGATGATGATTCCGTGCGAATAGCGTTCGATGATTTCCTCAACCTGGCACTCCATCGAGGCAAGAGCATTGCCAAGCAGGGGCACGCCAGACGATCCTGCCGACCATGGGATCCTCTCGAAACGCTGCGCTCCCTTGAGCTTTCCATTGCTGAACCGGCTCGCCAGCTCCTGCTGGTTCGATCCAAGGATATTCACGCCGAACACGCGGTGGCGTTCGATCGGGCCAAACGACGACGCCTGGCGGCTCACGCTGACGAGCAGGCGGGGCGGAGTTGCGCTCAGCGACGTCAGCGAAGTAACGGTCATCCCTGTTATATTGTTGTCGCGTCCGGCGGTGATGATGCTGACCCCGCCGGCAAGGCGCCGCATCACGGCGCGAAACTGATCTTCGATCTCGTGACTTCCACTCGCGAGGTGAATATCTGGCCGTCCCATCCGTCTCTCCCTGGGTATCAGCGGATACCGGCTGCTTGGGCTTCCTCTAGAAGTAGCCTTTGGCAGGCAGCGGTGTAGCATTGATTTCGTACTGGCCGATCGAGCGCACCTTGTAAGTGGTCGGATTGTGCGACGAGAGCGTGCGGGCATTGCGCCAGTGGCGGTCCAAATTGGTCACTTTCTTGGTCGCCGATGCCCCGCCGACGTCAAACAGCAGGCTGTCGCCGCGAATCGCGAACTCACCAGCAGGTTAAGCTTGCCTAGCGTAGCGGGCGGGCGCTGTGAGGCGTCCGTCCGCGCCTGATCAAATTTAGCTCCTGAGAGGGTTTGCTCGATATTGCTCAAGGCTGAGTCGAGTCCTGTTCATTCTGTCGGGTCATTGGAGCCCGTGAACCGCACGTCGATTATGCTGTGCAGCAAACAGGCGCGTGAGCCGGCACTCGCTGCTCTGCTGCCAACAGCAATCGTCATCACACGCGTGAAATTGTCCCACGAAATGCGGCAAACAGAAATAGAGCGGTTTTTCAATTGTCATTGGTTCCGAAGCGTTCTGATTTCTCCGCGCGTGCCCACGCGGCAAAGAACATCTTTCTGATGCGGTTGTGCTTGAACTTGATGCGTCCGGAGGTCAAAACAACCTGTGTTCGCGCGAAACGACGCAAGCACTCACGAAGCAAGGGCGCGAACAGAGGCTCCATGACAGCAACGTCTCCTCGCTTGGCATTTAGGCGGTCGTGCACGGTTCGCGCGGCGCATACCAAGATCCCGATGAGCCCTATCGTGCGTCATGGGAGCGCACTCGCGGTCTGGTCCTTGCTGCAGAGGAACTCGGCTATGCGCGACCCTGATCGCCCAGCACTCGATCAACCCGCATATCGAGGAGTTCGATCAGCTCGAGGCGTGGAGTGCGGCAGCTGTGATCGCGGCACTGACGAGCCGGATCGAGATCATTGCGGCAATCAAACCGTACCTCTATCATCCCCGTCGTGCTCGCCAAGATAGCGCTAGGCATCGAAAACATCAGTCGCGGCCGCTTGGCGATCAATCTGGTCAACGCCTGGAATCGTCCCGAGCTTGAGAAAGCGGGCATCGGCTTTGCCGATCATGACAAGCGCGACGCCTACGGCCGTGAATGGATTTCGGTGGTGTCACGGGCTGATGGAGGGGGAGCGGCTCACCTACAGTGGCAGGCATTTCGAGGTGCTCGACTATGTGCTGCGGCCGACGAGCCTCTACCGGCAGCGGCCCACTATCTATGTCGGAGGCGAATCTGAGCCCGCCCGCGCATTGGTCGCCGACCATGGTGATGTCTGGCTCATCAATGGGCAGCTGCTGGCTGATGTCGCCGGGCTGGTGGCAGATGTGGCGGCACATCCGCGTTCCCGGCGCGCTGCCGCTGCGGTTCGGGCTCGCTGTCTTCGTCGTGGCCCGTGAGCAAGCGCATGCCGAGCACGAGCGCTTGCTGGCCCTTGCGCGGCAAAGGATGTGCCGATGAAGGCGATCCTGCCAAAATACCGATCCAAAGGTCGTCATGATGCAGACAATGCAGAAGACGCGCTGTGTCGGCACCAATGGCGGAACGGCCGCCGGTCTCGTCGGCAGGTATGACGAGGTGGCGGCGCGCATTCGCTGCTTCCACAACGCGGGAATCGAATTGTTCATGCTGCCGTTTCAGCCCTTTAAGGCGGAGATGCGCCGGTTTGCCCTGGAGGTCATCCCGCGGGTGCCGCGGGCACAAACCGCGCGGACGGCCGAGCCGGCGGCGCGATCTCAGACCGAAGCCGCGGCCGGTCGGGACCTGGCAAAGCGGTTCGCAGCTTTGCGAGACCAAAATGATCGCGCAGGGGCGAGCTGTGGTACTATTCCGTAGCATGCTCATGCGCGCCTTGTGCTCGAGCACGCTCGCCAGGCCGAAATTGCGGTTCCGACATTGCATCCGCCATCGTCGCCGCGCTTCTTCTGCAGGACGAGTGAGTTCAACGAGATAGCGCGCGGCCTCGAGACAAGCGGCCGAAGCCGTGCAGCGAAAAGAAGATTCGGCCCGAATCGCGCCGCGGATGCAAAGAGTGCTTCTGCGTTCTGCGATCAAAGAAAATGGCGCGTATGCCGCCACACGAATCTTCTTTTGCCGCGCATGCCAAGGGAAGTTTCGCCCACATCGGCGCAACTATCTGAAATTGCCAGACGTATGGCCTCACGCGATGTTGTGCGATGCGGCGCCAATACTGCGCCGCGCGACATTGGACTTGCGGAGAGTGATCCATGACAGGACGCGCCGAAAAGCTGTCGGCCCTCGTAGTCGTGAGCCCGCTCAGCTACTCTGCGATGGTTGGAGCCGTGGGCGGTGGCGGCGTTGGCGATCTCGGCATCCGCTATGGTTAGCAGCGCTTCATGCCGGAAATGATGCGCGCAGTGGTGGTCGTTCTGATCGCGCTGGTCCAGACGGTACAAACCGCCGGTGACTATCTGGCTCGTCGGGTCAACCGGCGCCTGCGCCATCGGTGAGCGGGTTATGCCAAAAGAGATCCGGCTCAACGCCTTCGACATGAATAGCGTCGGCCACATCCAGCACGGGATGTGGTCTCATCCCCGCGATCAGTCGCCGTGTTACACAGATATCGAGTATTGGCAGCATTTGGCGAGGACGGCCGAGCGCGGCCTGTTTGACTCGATCTTCCTCGCGGACATTATCGGCGTTTACGACGTCTATGACGGCTCGCCGGCGGCCTCGATTCGCGGCGCGGTACAAATTCCGATTAATGATCCGCTGCTTGTTGTTCCGGTCATGGCGGCGGTGACCAGGAATATCAGCTTCGGCGTCACGTCGAACGCAACTTATGAGACGCCCTATCTGTTCGCCCGCCGGCTATCGACGCTCGATCACCTCACCAAGGGCAGGGCAGGATGGAACGTCGTCACCGGCTATCTCGACAGCGCCGCACGGGCGATGGGACTTGAGCGGCAGATCGAGCATGATGACCGGTATGATCTTGCCGACGACTACATGGAGGCGATGTACAAGCTTCTCGAGGGAAGTTGGGAAGACGACGCTGTTGTCGCCGACCGGGTCAACCGCATCTACGCGGATCCGGCGAAAGTTCATGCGATCAACCATATCGGGCGGCGTCACCGTTTCAATGCCATCCACCTCAGCGAACCTTCGCCGCAGCGTACGCCGGTTCTTTTCCAGGCTGGCGTTTCGACCCGGGGCCGGGCTTTCGCGGCCCGGCACGCCGAGTGCATCTTTCTGGCGACTTTGACCAAGGACAACGTGCGCGCGCTGGTCAAGGACGTGCGGGCACAAGCGGTCAGGAACGGTCGCAGTCCGGAGGATATCGTCGTCTTCGCAAGTCGCGCGATTGTGGTCGGGCGCACGCGCAAGGAGGCGGAAGAGAAATTCGCCGACTACAAGCATTACGGCAGCGTCGAGGGAGCTCTCGCACATTTCGCAAGTTCGGTTGGGATCGATTACGCGAAAGAGGATCTCGATGCGCCGCTCCAGCACGAGCATACCAATGCGATGCAGTCGATTTTGGAGGCGCTGACCACGCGTTCAAGCGAGCAATGGACGCTCCGAAAACTGCTTGGCGAAATGGGGCTCGGCAGCCGGACAAAGCCGTTTGTCGGGTCGGCGGAGGAAGTGGCGGACGAGTTCCAGGGCTGGGTCGAGGACACCGGGATCGACGGTTTCAACCTCAGCCGGGTCGTGGCGCCGGATGGATTGGAGGATTTCGTCGATCTGGTCGTACCGATCCTGCAGGAGCGCGGCGTCTACAAGACGTCGTATCGCGAAGGGACCCTGCGTCAAAAACTGTTCGGCCGATCGGCGCGCTTGCCTGAACCCCACACTGGGGGCATCCCATCGGCGTGGTCGCGAAATCGATGTCGGCGACGGACGGCCCCGCCGCCTGCCACATAAAGAAGGGAGACTTGGATGAAAGGCGGTATCGAAATCGGTGGTTATCACCGGCGCTTCCTGCTTGCGATGGTCGCGGCGGGCGCCGTGTTCGCCGTTGGGTTCGCTCGGCCGGGCGAGGCTGCCGAGCGGCTGAAAGTCGGCACGTCGGGCGGACCGGTTGCCGATATCCTGCAGTTTGCAGCCGCACGCGCCAGGGAGCAGGGACTTGACGTCAAGGTCATCGAGTTTTCCGACTGGGTGACGCCGAATGAGGCGCTGCAAAGCGGGGATATCGATGCCAACCTGTTCCAGCACACGCCGTTCCTGAATAACGCCATCGCGGCGCGCGGCTATACGTTTACACCGATCGCTCCCACCTATGTGCTCCCTGTCGGTTTGTATTCAAAGAAGATCGCCAAGATTAGCGAGGTTCATTCCGGAACGCGTGCTGCGGTGGTCAACGATCCCGTGAATGAAGCGCGTGGATTGCTGCTGTTCGAGAAGGCGGGCCTGATCAAGCTGCGTGAGGGGGCGGGCGATAAAGCCAGCGTTCGTGATATTGTTGAAAACCCCAAGAATCTGAAATTCCTGGAGATCGAGGCGCCGCAGCTTCCGCGGATCCTCGACGACGTCGAGCTCGCGCAGGTCAGCATCAACTATCTGATTGCCTCGGGCGGCGATCCCGAAAGCCTGCTGATCGCCGATGGATTTGGCGATCCGCGCTACGCGCTGCAGTTCGTGGCGCGGACCGACCGAAAGGATGACCCGCGGCTCTCGCGCTTCGTCGCGATCTATCGTTCGCCGGAGGTGAAGGACTATATCACCAAGAAATACGGCCGCTTCATCGTGCCGGTGTGGTGAACGACAGACGCTTGGGACAGCTTCACCGTTCCTTGCGTGTCGAGGTCTTCAAGCTGGCGGTGCTTGGCTGGCATCAGTCGCTTGGCGATGTGCTGGCTGACGGCATAGCGGCCGTGCCGGATCGTTTGACCGGCAATCGTGGAGCTGCGGCCAACGATCACGTGGAATCAGCGGTATCAACGAGTTGAGTAGCCGATGATGGATTGCGCACTGACGCATATCCAACGCAAAACATTCGGCACGGCTATTCTTGTTTCAGATCTCATTCAACGCCGCAGCCGTTAACGCGGGAAATCCATCCCGGGTTTCTACGTAGCCCATCTCGGTAAGTGCCTGGACGTCGGCCGCATGTAACGGGCTGGTGACAAAGCGCCGTGCGCGTATGTCTCGCATGACCCAGCGAAGTCGGATAGCCTCGGCCAGAGGCAGTTTCTGCAACTCGCTCATGAGCCTCTTACGGAGCAGATGACAACAGGACTGATCGTGTTAGCGAGGCGGAGTTCTATCGCTTGTCGCTCGACTTCCACGCGTCCCGTCCGGAGCAGCCGGCGATAGCGGGCGATGCTATTCCTGCTAGCGCGCAGCTGGGCCAATTTCTCGTCGGTCGTCATTGTCGCCCTTGGATGGCATACGGCTTTCCTATGTCATCAGGAAAGCTTGGATACGAGTCAGGCAAACGACTTGTGCTGTCAAGAGCTCAAGTAAGCTGCTCGCCCACGGCTCACGTAGGAACGCCTGAGATCAATCCTGAACCTGCTGGCGCCCCAGCAGGTAGGTTGCATCGCGACCCATAGCCGGGTTCGAACTGGGGCCGCGCGGCAAAGCATATCTGCGATCGCATTGTTCTCATCAGTCGGGTCCAACGGGATATCACTCTCCTAGCCGGGCAATTCCTCGGTATTTCATTGCCTTTTGCGTTTTTTTGGCATCGCCAGGCGCCCAACCTTGGCCTCACCACGCCGACGGCGGAATCATGCCTTGCAGTTCGCCATTGGGAGCATTGCGGCGGGGGCATCATCACCCGCGTATGAATAGCGGGCTCGGACGTTGCTCGGCTGAAGACCATTCAATCGAAATGATCAAGTTGCCCCCAAGGCCAAGCACTTCATGCAGAGGGACTGACTGTCCGCGCTCATTCGCATCGGGTTCAATAGCTGATCCTTACAGCATTGTTCCCGGCATCGTCTGCTGCCAGTGGCGACGCTTCTCCATTCAGCGCCGGTAAGTCTGGTGCGGCGACGACTATCAGATCGCAGACGGCCGCTAGACGTGGTGCCAGTTTGGCGCACTGGTTGCGGATGTCAGGAATCGCGACGATCTCCCAGAAAGCAGCGCGGGTGAGTGGGCCCACAGCGAACAGCCGCCGCGAAGCAATGCCGTTCCGGTTGATCACGGCGCAATCATTTGCGATGTCGATCCCGATCTGCAGGGCGTCCGCGCGTGCCAGGCCATGCTCGAACAGGCACTGGATCACAGGATTGTCGGTCGCCCGGGGGTCCTTCACAATGCCCGTGCAATCGACGATCAAGCCGACCTGGAGGCTGGCGGTATCCTGTTGGCCTCGCCGGCGATAGCGAACCAGCGCGCCGGAAGCATTCGGCTCGATGCCGGTGATCTTCGCAGCCACCAGCGAGAGGCGCCCCGATGCGAGCACCTGGGTGAGGCGCATCTCAACCTCGGGCGCCGTACGATGGCGGTGGATGTCCCACCAGGCGCGTGCGTGCTCGAGGAATCGCCGCCTGGAGGCGAGCGGGAGCTCCTGCCAGAGCCGTTGCGTATGCGGTCTGAGGGCATCTATTACGCTGCGCCAATCGCCCCCCGCGGCCATCTGCGCTTCGATGCGGACGCGTAGCCACCGCAGCAACTGGCTGGCGCTCGCCCCGAAGGGAACGTCGCTTTCGTCGATTCGAGCCGGATCCGTGCGGCGATGAGCTCTGGCCAAAAGGCCGCGTCGCGACATTGCGACAATCTGGCCCCGATGACCGCCTCGCAGCAAGGACAATAGGTAGTCGACCATCGTAAGCCCCGTGCCGAGAATCAGCACCGTTGCATCCCCATCGACAGATGTGGACGGCGCTGCCCAGGGATCGGCGTCGCAGGGGAATCTGGCAACCGGGCTCTCATTTCCGGTGGCCAGGACGGCGACATCGCCAGTATGGGATGAACTGCTGTCAAGTGTCACGGTGACGCCCGCAGTGCCTTCGACGACATCCACGCATTGGCCATGCACAATGGTCAGGCGACGGGCTCCACCTTCGGACGACGTGAACGGTGTGACAAGGCTTGCAAGATAATCGCCATAAGTCCGCCGCGGCACGAAACAATACGGATCAGGACACTGCGGCCCCTCTCGGCGGTTCGAAAGCCAGCGCCAGAAATGCTCCGGATCCTCCGGCAGCGCACTCATGTTGGCGGCGCGGACATTCAGGACGTGTTCGGGATTGCTGGTGTGATAGGCGGGACCACGGCCGATCGCGAGCCGTCGCTCGATCAGTGTGACACGAAATCCCAACTCCCGGTTTTGCAGAAGCTGATAGGCGAGCAACACGCCGCTTGCGCCGCCGCCGATGATGATCGCATGCCTTTTCGCAAAATCGCGCATGAGACGGCACCCCCGTTGGCACCGAAATCAATGCAACGACGCCCGCCTCGTTCCCGATCCTGGCGCGTAAATTGCGCTGACACGTTGAAGAGAGTAATTTTCTTCAAACAAGGAGTGCGGAAGTGCAGGAACGTTAGGAACCGGCGCCTGGATCGCATGTCGATGCTGTCGACGTTCGCGATGCTGTGCTGCGACCTTTTCACGCGGCTTGTGGCATTCCATCGTTTGCCGCCCGAGGAGACGGACAGGCGCGTTGCGAGGGCCAAATATGAAGAGCCATTTCATTGACGGTTTGGCGAAATCGTTGGATATTCGTCAGGCAGAGATCGCTCTGCCAAAGGCTATAGGCATGAGAATGGCTCAAACACCCGCCACCGGGGATGTGCGCAAGCACTGGCTGCGGCGTTGCTTCTCCGCGGCGACCGACGCCTGTCGTTGATCCATCTGTAGTTAAATCAAGATCACATCGTCAGACGGGAGCGCCGCAAAGACCGGCGATTGAGCCAGCATGTCCAACGCCTATATCATCGAAATCGAAAGCTACACCGCAGGCATCGTCACAAAAGAAAGGCGCAGCTATCACTTCTTCTCTTCCGATCGAATCTTCGATCGCCTCGAGGGCCGTGAGTTTCGTTCTGCGCGCGATGCGGAACGCGCGGCACGGGCACTGTTCGCGGAGCGGCGTCGTGTCGCCGGAGAGTAGTTGTCGACCCGCGTTTGAGTGTCGCCCATAAGGATACCTGCGAGCGCAGCAGTTCTTTAAAATCGAAGACAGCTTGTGCAGAGCCGCCCGTCCCTTGCAGTTCGGCAACTCGTGGGAAGGGGAGCGCTTATGGTCTGGTCTAGAACGTCATGTCGTAACAAGACGTCGACCGCGCACCGCCGTTGATCGAAGGAGAGGCGTCTACGAAAGTAGCGAGAGTAGCGAAGCGAGGTAATTCAATTTGCCACCAATACAGTCAAGAACCAGGACATTAGAGTATCACGCTCCGGTGCACGTTGAACACAACGGCGATTGCAAGAATAGAGTCTAGTAGCTTCATTCAGCGCACACGACTCGCGTAGAACGTATGTTTTGATTGGTGGGGATAGCAGAGACGATTTGTGAACCAGCGACCTTGGCGCGAAGCAGCGAATCAGTCTACGGGCGACAATTATCCGACCCCGCAACGAGATCGACTTGCCCTAGACGTGACCTGGCGTCGTGTTAATATTCGGATGCTCGGTAGCTCCCCGGGTCCAATCGCGCAAAGAGGGGCCTCGCCGTGTTCTGTTCGGCGAGGTCTTTGCCTTTTTAGACGGTTACACGAACGAGGGTTGCGGAACGGATCTTGGCGACAGGTGTTTGCGCGATCGTCAAGCCGGGCTTTCCAGGTGAGCATGACATTGACGCCCCGGTTGTGCCCGCGGCGATCAGCGGTGGCGGCTTGCCAATCCAAAAGAGCTGACCACCAAGCGCTGTTGCCGGCATCCTGAACCGGGACACAAAACTGGGCGCGACTTCAATTCCGGCGGAGCGGCATGCTCTTCACAGACGATGCACCGAGGTCAAACCCGGTTGCGGCGCATCCGTCCGATGAGAACGATGATCGGACTGGCGAGGGAGATCGCCTCATCGCCGTCGTGCGTAACCAGCAGCACGGCGGCGGAGTGGCGAAGGCAAAGACGCCCACGGGCCCGTGCACATGAATTCGGCCCAGCGCATGCAGCGCGCCGAACGACTCGTTCAGAAGCAATCGCGGATGCGCGCGTCAACGCTGCCCGTTGTGCTTCGCCCCCTGTTAGGGTCCGCGGCGGCAACGCCTCCGCATTATGCCCCAACGCGACCTCTTCGTACGAAGGGCAGGCGGCGGACCGCGGGTCTAATCGCGTTCATTCTAGCGCAAACATTGCCGCCGAAGCGAACGTTACGCCTGTCGACCAACAACGCAGATTTCATTTCATTGACTAGCAAGTGTTCGGCCTTACGATCGTGCGACGTTGAAAATGCAGAATGCTAACGCTGGAGCGATGAATCATCGAGCCGTCGACATGAAGCAGAGCCTAAGCAGCCGCCTTACAATCACAGGTGAACAGACATGAGTGGCGACCGGCTCTTCCTCCTCAAGCCCGGATTCACAGATCCGGCGCGGCCTGGTCGATTTTTCATCTGTCCGCACTGCAACGCAATTGAGGGGCTTCTCGCGTCGTTTCCAGGTTTAGCCACGCAGATTGAAATCCATCGCTTGCCGTTTCCGAAGCCACGGAACGTGATCATCGATATTGTGGGAGAGCAGCATCAATCGCTTCCGGTTCTGGTCTTCGACCAGAGCCAGCCGGTGCCCGAGGACGCTAGCATCGCCAATGGATGGCGCTTTATCGACTCGTCCGAGCGCATCCTCCGATACTTGGCCGATCGATATGCGTTTCCCTACGTTCACCGGTGAGCGGCCGTTAAATAGGTGCCAGATGCGAGGCGCTGATGGTGGAGGCGCCAAGCGTTGGATTTTGAATTCCGACTCCCGAGGCGGCGGGAGAGTGCTGAACGCGCAAGTCGGGTAGCGCCGGCCAGACGTTCGGAACGGATGATCGCGTGGGCGCACGGCCGAATGGCGGTTACGGTTGTGCGTCCCACGCGATTGTCTGCTTACCGGCCCGGTCCGCTTGGCTCAACCGTTGGCATGTAGTTTGTACGCTTTCGACGGATGCACCGGAGATCAGAGATGAGCGTGGTATCGCGGCGCGGGTTCAGAGGGCGTGGTGCAGCTTCTGCAAACCTATCTGCTTGCTGCTGTCAATGGAGCGCTCGCGGTGCATAATGCGGGTCGTAACCGCGGAATCACTGGGCCGGTTCATCTATATCGGCGCCATCCGCGGCAAGCCACGCGCCGTCTCGCTCTGCCGAGATCCTGATCGATAACGACCGATATTGGAAAGGATGCATCGACGGGGCATGTGAGAACGCTTTGCTCCGTCAGGTCGTTTCTACGGAACATTTGTTGTTTTATTTCGCGGCAGCTTGCCGGGCCAGGGACTGCGGCTACCATGCATGACATTTCAAGGAAGTGGACGCGATAGGTTATGGATAACGGCAATTCGGCGAACATTATCGATCTGAACACCTACAGGGCGCGCCGTCGTGAGCGGCAGGCTGACCCAAGGGAATTCGCTCGGCACACCGCGGCGAGCCCGGTCGCCGTCGGGGGCATCGCGCTTCAGCAGTTCTGGTTCTGGCCGATCTGGTTCTGGGTGCCGGTTGGGCCAGCCACGGGCGCGGCCTCGCAATGGGACGCTTCGTGACCGGTAGCAGTGTCGCGCCATCGTCGGACGCGGATGCTCCATCGCTGACCGATATGGATCTGCCGGCCGTCGTCGGCCGCAATCTGCGGCGCCTGCGAACCAGTCGAGGCCATTCGCTGGAGCGGCTTGCCAAACAGTCCGGCGTCAGCCGCGCGATGCTCGGGCAAATTGAGACCGGAAAGAGCGTACCGACCATCGCCCTGTTATGGAAGGTTGCCAACGCGCTTCGCGTTCCCTTTGCCAATCTCTTGCAGGCGGAGATCTCGCGTGGTCCGGTGGTTCTCAGGCGGAGCGATGCGAAGCTTCTTTCCTCGAGCCAAGGCCAATTCACGTCGCGGGCGCTGTTTCCGTTCGACGACAACAGGAAGGTCGAGTTCTACGAGCTGCGAATCGCGCCCCTCCACCGTGAGACAGCAGAGCCCCGCGCGACGGGCACGCGCGAAAATCTTTTCGTCGCGCAAGGGGTGGTGGAGATTACGGTCGGCCTCGACAAGCCAATGACGCTCACCGAAGGAGATGCGATCCTGTTCGATGCAGACGTTCCGCACGTTTACAAGAATTCGCGCGGACGCCTTGGTGTCAAACCGTTGCGCCGGCGCAACAAAAAGGGCCGGACAGTGTCCGGCCCAGAGCTTCTGAACAGGTCTGTCGGGTCAGGCCGCTGTCTTCATCGGCATGCACATCATCATCATGCCGCCGCAGCACACCATCATGGGCATTCCCATCTGCATCATGTTCGTCATGCTTTCACAGCACTTCATGAACATGTCCTTCATTGATGGGTCGGTCGGCGTCATTTCGCAGGCCATACCGGCGGGCGTCATGGTGCACTTCACCTGGCAGCCCATCATCATCGGCATACCCATCATCGACATGCCCATCGGCATCATGCCGCCGGACATCATCGGGTTCATCATGCCGCCCATCATCATGGGCATCGGCATCATCTGCATCGCGGCATTCATCTTCGGACTCCCAATTCCAGAGTAGGAAAGAACTTAGTTGCTTCGGTCTAGGGGATAGAATGATCTGTACAATTCACAAATAATGAAACTTTTATCTCCTTCTCTTTTCTCCAAGAAACTGGAATCGGCGGGAGCCAAAACCAGCGAATTGGGCGCTATAGCGGATAAATGTCCGTTATCTTGGATATCTTTGGTTTCTAGGTGCTGGGGCGATGTCGCTACTCTACTCCGGCCTTAGGTGCCGGATGCACGCAAGGACGCCCGGTAGTGCGCGGCGCCGGCTGCGTTACCTCCAGAAGGCCGCGAGCCATCGCCGCGCGCGCCTGCGCGACCTACCATGGCCGGTGAACTGCCCGTCCCATCTTCGAAACGCCGGATGAAGGTTCGTCGGCTCATTTCCGCTCGTGAGCCCAAATGTCGCAACAGCCATTTCGAGTCGATCAGATAGTCGTCGGCTTGATCGTGCACGGCGCGATGGGGTTCACGGCCGATCTCCTGCTCGAACGCAGCGTACGTCGCCGGCTGCCTTGGTACGGTGCCGGGGAGGCCGAACGAAGGGTGGATCAGTCGAACAGGGCCGGTCGGGT
Source organism: Bradyrhizobium sp. USDA 4538 (assembly GCF_024171045.1). Taxonomy (NCBI): domain Bacteria; kingdom Pseudomonadati; phylum Pseudomonadota; class Alphaproteobacteria; order Hyphomicrobiales; family Nitrobacteraceae; genus Bradyrhizobium; species Bradyrhizobium sp. USDA 4538. Next base: position 76,617 of record NZ_JALJZE010000002.1, on the reverse strand, counting down.
CCTGCGCTGACGGAAGGCGAAAGCAATTTATTGCGGGCGGCGGCCGGCCAAGCCAGCGTAAAAGCCGTAAGCGTGAGAATGTGAGGTAAAACGTGCAACCAATTCAGGTCGAGTTGCGGGACAATTCAACTGCGCTGGCGTTGACCTGGCCGGACCGCGGAACCCACCTGCTCGGCGTGGAGACGCTACGCCGGGCGAGCCGCGCGGCCAGCGAAATCCGCCGGCAGGTGGACGGCATCGAGCTCGTGATTGCGCCGGGCCTTCATGTCGCCGGCATCGAGCCAGTCGGCAATTACGCCTTGCGGCTGTCGTTCTCCGACGGGCACGACCGAGGCATCTACCCCTGGTCCTATCTGCGGGAACTCGCAGAACAGCAGCCAGCCTGAGGTCGCGACATGGACGAGATCAAAGACGGACTGATGGAAATTGCCTGCGACGTCCTGGTGATCGGCGGCGGGACGGCCGGGCCGATGGCGGCGTACAAGGCCAAGCGAAAAAATCCCGCGGCGCGCGTCGTCCTGTTGGAAAAGGCGAACGTCAAGCGCTCCGGCGCGATCGCGATGGGCATGGACGGCCTCAACAATGCGGTCATTCCCGGTTACGCCACGCCCGAGCAATACACCAAGGAAATCACGATCGCCAACGACGGCATCTGCGACCAGGCGCCGGTCTACAAGTACGCCTCACGCTGCTTCGACATCATCCAGGAGCTCGATCGTTTCGGCATCAAGTTCCAGAAGAACGAGAATGGCGATTTCGACGTCAAGAAGGTGCATCATCTCGGCTCCTATGTGCTGCCGATGCCGAATGGCGATACCGTCAAGAAAGCACTGTACCGGCAGTTGCGCCGCGAAAAGGTACTGATCTCCAACCGCTATATGGCAACGCGTCTGCTAACCGGGCGCGACGGCGAGATTGCGGGCGCGATCGCGGTCAATACGCGCAGCGCCGAATTCCTCGTGTTGCGCGCAAAGACCGTGATTCTCTGCGCAGGTGCGGCGGGGCGGCTTGGCCTGCCACAGTCAGGCTATCTCTGGGGTACTTACGAGAATGCCACCAATTCCGGCGACGGCTACGCGATGGCCTACCACGCCGGGGCAGGCCTGGCGAATCTCGAATGCTACCAGATCAATCCACTGATCAAGGACTACAACGGCCCCGCTTGCGCCTACGTGGCCGGTCCGTTCGGAGCCTACACCACCAACAGCGAGGGCAACCGCTTCATCGAGTGCGACTACTGGTCCGGCCAGATGATGCAGGAGTTCTACAATGAGCTGCAATCCGGCAAGGGCCCAGTGTTCCTGAAGCTCAATCATCTGCATAGCGACACTATCGGCAAGATCGAGGCCGTGCTGCACAATGTCGAGCGGCCGTCGCGCGGGCGCTTTCATGACAATCGCGGTACCAATTACCGCGAGCGTATGATCGAAATGCATATCTCCGAAATTGGGTTCTGCTCGGGCCATAGCGCATCCGGCGTCTATGTCGACGAGTTCGCGCGCACCACGGTGCCTGGCCTCTATGCGGCCGGCGACATGGCGAGTGTGCCGCACAATTACATGCTCGGCGCCTTTACCAACGGTGCGGTTGCCGGGGACTACGCTGCCGAATTCGCGGCCAATATCGATCTTCCCGACTATGATTCCGGCGATGTCTCACAGGAGCGCGACCGTGTGCTGGCGCCGACGAAGCGGGAGGACGGAATTCCGCCGAACCAGCTCGAATACAAGACGCGCCGCTTCGTGAACGACTATCTTCAGCCGCCAAAGGTGACCGCGAAGATGAAGCTCGCCCAAGCGCGCTTCGCCGAAATCCGCGACGACATGGAACATGCGATGGTGGTCCGCGATGCGCACGAGCTGATGCGCTCGCTGGAGGTTGCCTCGATTCTCGATTGCGCCGAGATGGCGGCGTTCGCCTCGTTGTTCCGCACCGAGAGCCGCTGGGGCCTCTACCACCACCGCGTCGACTATCCCGGGAAGAACGACGACGAATGGTTCTGCCATGCGATCCTGCGCAAGCAGAACGGGCGCATGACCGCGGAGAAGCGGGCAATTGCACCTTATATCGTCCCGATCGACGAATCCGAGCGGTCGGCTTACGACCGCCAGCGCATCCGCCAGCACGCCTAAAAGATGGATTCCATATGCCGATTGCTTACACGCCCACAACCGTTCCGGTTGTCATCGATGAGACCAAGTGCATCGCCGACAAGGGCTGCACAGTTTGCGTCGACGTCTGCCCGCTCGATGTGCTCAGGATCAGCGATCTCACCGGCAAAGCCTACATGAAGTATGACGAATGCTGGTACTGCATGCCCTGCGAGGCCGATTGTCCGACCGGCGCCGTGACCGTCAACATTCCCTATCTGTTGCGCTGACATGACGGCATTCGATCCATTCGAGTCTTTCGGCGATCTCGACGAAATCTCGGACCGACTGCAAAGCCCTGACCCGGCGGTCCGTCGACTCGCGGTCATCGACCTCGTGGAGACGTCCACGGATGCAACCGTGCCTCTGCTGGCACGAGCGGCGGCCGACACCGATTCGAGGGTCAGGCTCCAGGCCGCGCGTGCGTTGGGAGACTTCGATGGGGTCAAGGTCGCCGAGGCTCTGGTCCGCGTCCTGGTCGATGCTGATGTCGAAGTCGCAAAGGCGGCTGCGGGCAGCCTTGCTGAGCTCCGCACCCCCGCGGCCAGCGCCACCCTGCTGCCGCTGTTGGACCATTCGTCCAGCTTCGTGCGGGCGGCGATTCTTCGCGCTTTGAAAGCGCTCCAGGTCGGCGCATCGCTCGGACCGGCCATTGCGGCACTCGATGACCATGATCCTGGGGTGCGCGTCCAGGCGGTCGGCGTAATCGGCTATCTCAAACTCATCGAGGCACTGCCCTCGCTGATCCATGCGACCAAGGACGGACATCCCGATGTAAGGCTTGCCGCGGTTGACGCCCTATCCTTTGCCCGGAACGAGGCCGCCGCTCAGGCGGCGGCCGCCGCCGCGCTTTCGGATAGCGAATGGCAGGTGAGGGCGGTCGCCGCCGAGACGATCGGGCGGATCGGTCAGGGCCCGGGCGCGGCCGCGCTCACCGTCGCGTTGAACGACAGCTATTGGCAGGTCCGTCAGAAGGCGTTGCAAAGCCTGGGCAAGCTCCGGTTCCGGGGGGCGGTGGGCGCCATCGCTCCCTTCCTCGATGACGAGTTGCCGTCGCTCCGCAAGGATGCCGCCGCCGCGCTTGGTGAAATCGCCGATCCCTGCGCCCGCGACGCGCTGGTTGCGCGCGCCCGGGATTATGATCCGGACGTGAGGAAAACGGTGAACTGGGCGCTCCAACAGATCGAGGCGCGCCTTAATCCTTGAACAGGATCTTCTTGAGCAGATCGAGCCGATTGATACGGATGCTGCTGCCGTCGATGCAGATGATGTTCTTGTTCTGAAAGCGCTTGAGCATCATCGTGACCCATTGCCGCGTGGAGCCGACCATTGCGGCGATCTGGTCATGCGTCACCTTGCGGGCTATCAGAACTGTATTGCCATCTGCAGTTCCGTAGAGTGCAGCCAGGTTCAACAGATATTGCGCCAGCCTCTCGATCACGGAGCGCGTCCCCAGCATCTGCGCCATTGAGGAGTAGCATTTTCCCTTCGCGATCAGCCCATCGATCATGGCCAGTGCGAAAGATGGGATCTGCAGAAGGAGCGTTTGCAATGTGCGGCGGGACAATGCGGTGATCTCGCAGTCCTTAATAGCCACGCCGGACCACATGTGCGCACCGAAGCCCGAGATCTCTGGCCCTCCGATAAAATGTCCAGCCGTCCAGTAGGCGAGGGTGATCTCCCGGCCTGAAGGGGCCGTGTAGTAGACCCGGACCTGCCCGCGCCTGATGATGAAAATCCCATCATGGTATTCGCCTTGGCTGAACACCATCTCGCCCTGCGGGACGAAAACGGCTCGCCCCGTGGCCAGCACCTGTGCTTTTTCCTCGCTCGACAGGCGGTCAAGAAAATGCGCTCCCAGGTTAAGGCCATCGATGCTTTCGCTCATGAACAGCGCAATTTCATTGTCTGCCAGGCGAGGGGCAGATGTCGCGGCAGCGCTCAGCTTGGCGGGCCAGTCCAGCTGAGCCGTAGCGCGACTTCGCGCAATCGGGTTTTCAGTCTTGGAGTCAAAAGCGTCCTTGAATGCGGTCATTGCTATCGGTTCGCCCTGCGGTGCGCGCGTAGCTAAGGCGGACGAAAACGCAAAGTCCACATCTTTGATGGTGCTGAAATGCACTTAGCAAACTGATCCGAAAAATGCGTTGCCGAGGAAATGATTCATCTTCCCATCGCGATGCAACGAGAAAGAAATTCAACGCACCCCATTCGCGCACTGAGACCAAATAGAGACATCGCGAGCCGAGCAGGCCGCAACGCAACTAATTGCTTCATAGGCCGCCGCATCAGTTCCAGGGTTCGCTCCTGAGGTGCCGGGGGCAGGCTACCGGCCGCGCGCAATCGAAAGAGAGGGCCAATGATCTCGTCCAAACTCCTGAGAGCCTGACTGAAAAATGGGTGAGTGATCTCAGTGGGGTGTGATTCCATCGGATTTGCAAAGATTCGAGGGAGAGCACGATGCCCTGGACCAAGATCACTCGGGAGCAATATCGGCGGGACGATCTGCGTTATGCAAGCGATATGACCGATGCGGAGTGGGCGGTGATCAGACGCCTGTTGCCGCGAGCGAACCGGCGCGGCCGGCCGCGTAAGACGGAGCTGCGTCGTGTGATCGAAGCGATCCTCTATATCGTTTCGACCGGCTGCCAGTGGCGGGCGTTGCCGCAGGAGTTCCCGCCCTATTCGACGGTGCAGGGCTATTTTTATAGATGGCGGGATACAGGCCGGTGGCAGAGGATTGTCAGCGTGCTTGTCCGCCGGGCGCGAAAAAAGCTTGGACGGACACCGAAGCCGACGGCAGCCGTGATCGACAGTCAAAGTGCGCCAACCACCCAAGCTGGTGGACCGCGCGGCTACGATGCAGGCAAGCGCATCTACGGCCGCAAGCGGCACATTGTGACGGATACCAATGGCCTCCTCCTTGGGGTTCATGTTCATCCCGCCAACGTTCAGGACTGCCATGGCGCCGTACCGCTGCTGAAGAACGTGCGGATGAACTTCCCCCGGCTGCGCCACGTCTTTGCCGACCGGATCTACCGCGGAAATCAACTCCTCGACGCGCTCTCAGACTGCGGTCCATGGACTGTCGAGATCGTCGAGCGGCCTCAAGGCGTCAAAGGCTTCCAGCTTCTGCCGAGGCGGTGGGTGGTTGAACGCACATTCGCTTGGTTCGGCAGATGCCGCCGCCTCGCCAAGGACTTCGAGGCGACGGTGGCAACCGAAGCTGCCTGGCTGCTGATTGCACACATCAGGCTCCTGACCCGCAGACTCGCGGCTGCAGCTAAGGTTGGGTGATTTATGAGTCAGACTCTGAGGATGACCGCTGCTGTCGCCGTTGCGGCGATTGGCATGATGGGCGTATCGCGCGCCGAAACTATTCGGGTTGCGGTTGGGACGCAGGATACGACGATCAATTGCGCAACCGGCGGCCTTCTGATCCGCGAGCTAAAGCTCCTTGAGAAATTCCTGCCCCATGACGGCAAGTACAAAGACGTCACCTACGATATCCAGTGGAAGAATTTCACCAGTGGCGCGCCGCTGACCAACGAGATGGTCGCCGGCAAGCTCGATTTCGGGGCGATGGCGGATTTTCCTGGATCGCTCAACGGCGTCGCCTTCCAGAAGGCCGGTCGCCGCAGCCTGTTCATCAGCGTCTTGTCGGGCAGCACCAAAGGCAGCGGCAATGGCATCGTGGTGCCGGCAAGCTCGTCAGCACAGTCGATTGCTGATCTGAAGGGCAAAACGATCTCCGTTCCCTTCGCATCGACCTCCCACGGCATGCTGCTTCGCGCCATCGAGGCCCAAGGGTGGAGTCCTGAAACTGACGTCAATATCATCACCCAAGCGCCGGAAGTGGCCGGTCCCGCCTTGCAGGCGAACAAGATCGAGGCCCACGCGGACTTTGTGCCATTTGCTGAGCTATTTCCTTGGCGCGGTTTCGCGCGCAAGATTTTTGACGGCTCGCAGGCGAATGCGCCGACCTTCCATGGTTCTCTCGTCGATGCCGAATATGCGGAAAAGTACCCTGAGATCGTCGTCGCCTATCTCCTCGCAGCCCTTGAAGCAGATCGGCTGATCGCGCAAGAGCCGGAGAAATACAGCGAGCTGATCGCGAATGTGACAGGAATCGAAGCGGAGGTGGTCTATTTGTTTCATGGGCCGCTCGGCCTGCAGACCCGCGACGTGACCTGGAAGCCCGAATACCGACAGGCAGTCGCGACATCGATCAAGACGCTGAAACACCTGAAGCGCGCCGACAGCGACCTCGACATCACTCAGTTCGTGACCGACAAGTTCATCCGCATCGCACTCGCGCAGGCTGGTCGCGACGACGATGCTGAGTTGAAGAACTACGCCCAGCTTCCCCTAAAGGCCAAGGATGCTGCGACCGGAGCAGAAATCACCGATTTCACCCGGGTGGCGCAGATCTGGATCAAGGACGAGCCTCAGGTGCGGCACTATAGCGCGCCGGAGAATGCCCTGCAGGCGCTGGCGGCATTGGAGAAGGAGGGTAAGGCGATCCGTGTCGTCTATGTGCAGGACCGCGCGAGCGGCATCAAGCTGTTCGCAAATCAGGCCTGGTTCGTGCGTACCCCCAAGGGGGAACTCAGCGCTTTCTTGCTCAAGGAAGGTGCGGAGAAGTGGGTGAAAGCGCACGGCGGCCAGGTGGTCGATTACGCCGGCGCGCGCGATTCGCTCGTCGCGAGCCGGTAAGCCATGGTACCGCGGCGCAGCGCGAAAAGGCGGCAGGCATTGCGCTGGCTCGTGGGCAGCTTCTCGATCCTTGCCTGCATCGCGCTTTGGCAGCTTGCCTCGGCGGAGCATGTGAATTTTGGCGTCGTGACGTTTCGCAACGTGCCGCCACCGACCGAGGTCGTACAGGCGGCGATCGTTTTCTTGAAATCGCCAAAACTCCTGGCGCATGTCACGAGCAGCCTGTGGCGGGTGTTCGCGGGCTATCTGGCCGCGGCGGTGACCGGAATAGCCCTTGGCTTCGCGATCGGCCGGTCGCGCGCCGCCAGCGATCTCCTGCTACCGCCGCTCGAGCTGTTGCGGCCGATTCCAGCGGTCGCATGGATACCGCTGTCGATCCTGATCTTCCCGTCGTCCGAATTGTCGATGATCTTCATCACCTTTATCGGCGCGCTGTTTCCGATCATCCTGAACACCGTGCATGGCGTCGTCAACATCGATCGCAGGTTGATTGCCTCCGCTCAAAGTCTCGGTGGTTCGCCAGCCGCAATCCTGTGCGAAATCGTGCTGCCGGGTGCGGCGCCGAGCATCGTGACTGGCCTTGCCATCGGTATGGGCACCTCCTGGTTCTGTCTCGTCACCGCGGAGATGATCTCAGGCCAGTTTGGAATCGGCTACTACACATGGGAGGCCTACACGCTGCAGAATTATGCCGACATTATCGTCGGCATGCTGGTCATTGGTCTGCTCGGCATGGGTAGCAGCTGGCTCCTGACGACACTTGGGCAATATTTGATGCCATGGCGGCGTCCGGCGGCGACGAGATGAACGTGCGCCTGTCCGACATCACAGCACAGATGGTGGGCCGGATCGACGTCCGCCAAGTCTCGATCTCACTCGGCGAGGGGGCGGAGACCTTCGAGGCAGTCCGCGATCTCGACATCACAGTTGCACCGGGCGAACTCGTCTGCGTCCTCGGTCCGTCCGGCTGCGGCAAGTCGACCCTGCTCGGAGCGCTTGCGGGACATTTGCAGGTGACGCGGGGACGATTAGCGGTCGACGAGCGGCCGATCCTCGGTCCAAGTCCCGATCGGGGAATGGTCTTCCAGCAGCACACGCTGTTTCCCTGGAAACGGGTGCGCGACAACGTCGCGTTCGGGCTGAAGATGCGCGGCATCGCCAAGGCCGAGCGGCGGCGTACTGCGGATGAATTTCTGAAACTGGTCGGTCTTGAGGGCTTCGAAAGCTTCTATCCCTCACAGCTTTCCGGTGGCATGCAGCAGCGGGTCGAGATTGCCCGGGCGCTCATCAATCAGCCGCGAGTCCTGCTGATGGATGAGCCATTCGGTGCGCTGGATGCCCAAACGCGCATCCTGATGCAGGAGGTGCTGCTGGACATCTGGACCAAGATCCCGACGACGACCATGTTCGTCACGCACGATATCGAGGAAGCGCTGTTCCTGGCTGATCGGATCATCGTCATGAGTGCAAGGCCGGGACGCGTGATCGATGATATCCGCTTGCCATTTGGCCGGCCACGGAACTCAGAGCTTGTTACCGAGAGCGAGTTCGTGCATCTGAAGCGTCACGTGCTCAATCTCCTACGGCGCCCGGACAGCGCCGCGTCGCTGCCACGTCTAAGCCCGCTCGGGATGGCTAGCTAGCTCTGGTCAGGAAGGGGAGAGGGTAGAACGGCGCTTTGAGGTTTTTGGACGCTGCTTCCGCTGAAAGACCTTGTATAAGACGTCGTCGACGCTGAGCGTGGCATGCGCCGCACGGTAGTCTATTCCGGCTGTGCAACGTGATTGGCCACGGCCACCCCACTGAGGCGGCTCGCCAAGCACGAGCTCGACTGCAATCAGCGCCAGGGCAAAGACATCGGCGGATCTTTTGTCCGGAGAAGATCGTTCGGACCGGCGGCAGGCCGAACCGCGCTGCCTTCAAGGCGAACGGACGCGACCAAGGCGCTGCTCGAGCCACAGGCTGTAGCGCGAGCCGCCATAGCCGATCACGAAATAGATCACGGCCACCAGAAGAAACGCCTCCTTGTAAAACCCAAGCCAGTTGGGGTCGGCCGCCGCCGCCTTGGCGGCGTTGAGAATGTCGACGATGCCGATAACGGCAAGAAGGGACGTCGCGAGCAGGAAGCCGATGGCCTGGTTGACCAGCCCGGGGATCACCATCCGCAACGCCTGCGGCAAGATCACCAGCCGCATCGACCGCCAATAACTCAGTCCGAGTGAAGCTGCGGCCTCTTCCTGTCCGGTCGGAACGGCCTGCAGACCGCCGCGTATGACCTCCGCGGTATAGGCCGTCCAGAATAGCGTAACCATGATCATCGCTCGCGGCAGCTTGTCGGTCGAAAGACCAGCTGGTAGCGCCATGGGCAAGATCAGCGTCGCGAAATAGAGTATCGCCACCATCGGAATAGCCCGCATGAACTCGATATAGCCGATCGTGAGCAGCCGCAGAGCGCGCAGCCTGGATCGCCGGCCGAGTGCCAGCAGGATTGCCAACGGCAGCGATACGGCAAAGCAGGCCATCCAGACCAGCAACGTCACCGGCAGCCCGCCCCACTGGTTGGAGGAAATCCGCGCCTCACCCGGTATACCGCTCATCAATAGCCAGCAGAGTAGGATTACCGCCGGCCAGCCAACTGCGAGTTCGCGCCGCCAGAAGCGCGGCACGGCCGTGACGGCTAGCAAGGACGCGATCAAGAGGCACGCAACGCCCGGACGCCAATCGAGGTCAGCCGGATAAAATGCAAAAACGATGAAGCGGAACTTAGCTGTGATGAATGCCCAGCAGGCGCCGTCCTGCGCCAGGCAGTCGGCGGAAGTCCCGTGCCAAGTTGCATCAAGCACCAGCCAGCGCAATAGCGGTGTGACAATCCTGACGACCCCCAGAGTCACGATGACCGTGATGATCGAGTTCAGCCAGGTGCCGAACAAGCCTGTTCGTAGCCTCCTCCAGAGCCGTGGACGAGAGTTCTGAGGCTTTTTGGCAGCCTCGAGTGCAGTCATTTTGACGTCTCTCCGCGCAACGCCACTCTGGTGTTGTAGACACTCATCAATGCCGACACCGCGAGGTTCAAGGTGAGATAGAGGAGAACGACGATCAGCAGCGCTTCGAATGCCTGCCCGGTGGTATTGGCGGTGGTGTTGACGATGTTCATGACATCCGGATAGCCGATCGCAACGGCAAGGCTGGAATCCTTGATGAGGTCCAGATAGCTCGAGGTGGCCAATGGCGTGATGACGCGCAGGGCTTGCGGCAGGACGACCAGCCGCATGATCTTGCCGCGGTGCAGTCCCAACGCACGCGCGGCGTCCCATTGTTCTTGACGCACCGACAGGATGCCGGCGCGGACGATCTCCGCGATGATCGCTGAAAACTTCACGGTCAATCCAACCAGGAGTGCCGCAAACTCGGGCGTCAGGCTGACGCCGCCCCGAATGTTGAACCCGCTGATCGCCGGCACTTCGAGGCCGATCCGCGTGCCGCTGGCAGTGAACGTTGCGCCAAGCACAAGAATACCCACCAGGGATACCGGCAGCGGCGCCAGCAGCCCTGTGCGCTTGTTGCGCCAACCGCGCCATACCAGCCAGATCCAGATCCCGGCCACGGCGGCCAAAACCAGCATCGCTAAGAGCGAGAACTCTCGTATGACGATTCCCGGCACATATACGCCGCGGTTGGTCAGGAAGACCGCGTCGAGCAATGTGACAGCGCGACGCGGCGAGGGCAGGGCATGGGCAAGCGCGATCCAGAAGAACAGCTGCAATAACAATGGAGTGTTGCGAACGATCTCGACATACCAACGTACGAGACCAGACAGCATCAGATTGCCCGAAAGCCGCATCACCCCGAGCGCGACACCAAGGACCGTGGCGAAGCCACATCCCAGCAACGCAATCTTGGCCGTATTCAAAAGGCCAACTAAAATCGCCCGCGCATAGCTATCGCCGGCGTGGAAGGCGATCATCCCCTCACCGATCTCAAAATTGGCGGCGTTTTCCAGGAATCCGAAGCCCGGCGTTACCCCGGTCCGCGCCATGGTGGTCGCGATGTTGGATCCGAGCACAATCAGGATTGCGGCCACGCCAACCAAGATCACAAGCTGCAACCAGGGACTCGGACCCAGCCAGCCAAAGACCTGGCGCCGGAGGGAGCGCGTCCTCGCCACGCTCGCGGTCTTCGGCGCGACGATCATCACGGACGCATATCAGCGAAACGGCGGGGAGTACAACAGGCCTCCGTTGGTCCAGAGCTTGTTGTGGCCACGCTCCCAACCAAGTGGCTTGAGATGACGATCGAAGATCTCGCCGTAATTGCCGACCGCCTTGATGATGTTGTAGGCCCATTTCGGATCAAGGCCAATCGCCTGCGCAAGCGACGGATCGACGCCGAGGAAGCGCTGGACCGCAGGATCCTCTGACTTTAAGAAGCTGTCGATATTCTGCGAGGTGATCCCCCATTCTTCGGCCTGAATCGTCGCATTCACCGTCCAGTTGACGATCTCAAGCCAACGGTCGTCGCCACTTGCTACTGCTGGCGCCAACGGCTCCTTCGAAAGTCGCTCCGGCAACAGGACGTAGTCGTTCGGCTTTTTCAGCTGCGCGAGCTGTCCAGCAAGAGCCGACGAATCCTGTGTGATGGCGTCAACGCGGCCGGACTCGAGTGCCGCGACAAACTCACTGGTATCCTCGACAGTGACGGGGGTAAACTTGTGCCCGTTCTTGCGGAAAAAATCGGCAATATTCAACTCGCCCGTCGTGCCGCTCTGGATACCGATGGTCGCGCCGTCCAGCTGAGATGCCGATGTCACCCCACTATCCTTGCGAACCAGAATCCCCTGTCCATCATAGAAGATAGTCGGCCCGAAATGGAATCCGAGCTTGAATGCGCGTGTGATCGTAACGGTCACGCCGGATAGCAGGATATCGAACTCGCCGGATTGAAGCGCCGGAAGCCGTTGCTGCGGCGACGAACTCGTGAACTCGACCTTATTGGCATCACCGAAGACCGCAATTGCCAACGCGCGCCCATAGTCAATGAAGAACCCTTGCCACCTGCCATTGTCGTCCGGTGCAAAAAAGCCGGGCGTGGTGCCCACACCGACTTTGATGACGCCATGTGATTTGATTCTGTCGAGCGTTGGACCGGCAGACGCGGCCGGCGACACGAGAATGAGTGCACCGATCAGTGTGGCAGTAATCCATCTCGACCAAGGGGTAAGAGCAGTCATTCGAATCTCATGGTGATCACGTAGAAAAAGAGCCGCGAACTTTATCCAAGTCCTTAGCGCAAGCTACTTCAGAGCGGCAACTACCGTAGTATTCACAGCATGCCGTTCATCAGATGACGGTGAAGCAAGCTGATCCGCTGATCAATCCTAACGTCTGATGCGTTCGGCCCGCGCGTTGCCTATCGGGCGTGAACCACCACATAGTGAAACGTGCAGCTGCCAACGTATCGTCGGTGCTCATTGTTGCAATTCCCGTCCTCTATTCAACTATCTGATAGGTGGTGTTGATGGTCAATAAAATAGCCATCTCTTATTCGCGCCGCTCGCAGATCAAGTGTTCTTCATAAGCAGTTGCCGCAGATAAATGGACACCTCCTTTCAACAGGCAGTTGGGCGAATTGGCGGGAAGGGAGGCGAATCAACCCGCGACTCGCAGCGCAAGCGCCGAAGAATGCGAAAATTATGCTGCCCGCAGCCACCGAAAGGGACAGCTTTTATCGCTGGCCTCACCGGACGCGAGAGGCGGTCAATCTGGTCGTGCGGAGCCGGAACTGACAATGAGCCCGCTAGTTGTAGAAGTGGCCATTTGTCCCTAAACGAGAGATCGTAATGACGCGGACACTTGCTGAACTCCTTGCGCAAAAGCAGCAGCTATTGGAGCGGCTGCAAATGGAGCCCGGTTTGCATGAGCAAGACGAAATTGCCCGCCTGCTCATAAGGATAAACGCCACATTGAATTGGCTCGATGGGACGGCAACCAAGACGAGATCGAAGCAGCGTTAGGCGGTCGCTGAATCCATGTCACGTCTGCCGTCCGGCAACTCGGAGCCAGCGCATCGGTGGGTGCCTTGAACTTCATGTGCAGTCCGATGGTCGCGATTCGTCGATCTGCAACTTGATCCTTTAAGCACGCCGCTGCTGAAAACCAGCACGGTTGCATCAGGATACCGTTCTATCTTCAAGGGTTGCGAGCAGTTAGACTGTGCGCTAAGCCCGGGTTGAGCAGTGAAATACCGTAGAGCCGAAGCTGTATGTCTGAAGAAGCCTTCAAAGAATGGCTACGCCAGCTCCGTTTCGAGATCGAGCAAGTGTATTCGCAATTCGAGCTCCATCCAGAGCATTGTCGAGACGAGTTTGAAAAAGGTCGCACACCGTTGGAAGCGTTTGACCGCATCATGAGGGCCGCAGCTGAAGCGTCGGCGAAGCAAAGATTTTCCTAAACGTTTGACTGTGCAAGGGGCTCCCACCTGAGCAGCGGGCTTGCCTTTTTCATAGCGACGCCTGAATGGCCGGCCAACTCACGCGCGAATTTCGTATCTCCCCGTTCGCTCAGCTCGAAGGTGGCCCGCGCATGACGGACGCGTCTCGCCGTTGCACTGGCACTCGATGCGCCGCTTGTGGGCCTCGCGCGATCGGCCAAGCGCACCCAAGCTGATCAGGATGGCCGTGCTCGGGCCCGCCTCCTGCTTCCCTACAGGATTCCGACGACCTGCTCGTTTATGGTCCGACTTGACTTCATGAGCATCACTTGCGACCTGATGGACGCCGCGTTCGGGTTTCCGGAACACCAAAGCATTGCTTTGTATTGCTGGTGTTTCCGCCATTTCTCAAGCATTACCCATGTGCCTTGGGCCGCTGGTTAGGGACGTACGCGGACGTGCTCGAGATTGGCGATCCCGAGCGACCCTAAATCGGGCCAGGGAAGTCTGACGAGAGCTGGCTGGGCCCTCCCATCTCAGATCCACATCCGTTTAAAGCGCCAAAATATCCTTCGATCTCGACAACCGCTCGTCGCTCCCATTCCTCGGCCTGCGTTAGCAACGAGATTCGTTGAATCGGTCGAAATGTCGCCGCCTGACGGCACAGCGAAGCTATTGCGCGGTAGCGGCGCACGTTTTCCATAACGGCCAACCCGGACATGTTCGAATCTCCCCATTCGATCCCGGCGGGAAAGTGTGCCAGAACAATTTTCGATTGGTTAGCGACCAGATCGGTAAGCCTGCATGGTTGGCAAATCCTTATGACATGTCGCGTCGAACATTAGCCAGCGCGATAGCGGTAGCAGATCATGCCGACGACTGACATCAGTCAGTCCCTGCTTCCCGCCATTGGCATCGGCGACATTAGGGTTGAATCAGCTGTCGTATGGTGCACCGATCGACGTCAAACCCGCGGCTAATTTGGGCATCTGTCATTTCGAACCGCTTGCGGCTTTCCGGTACGTCCCCGCACGCTGGGTCATCTGGGCAGCCGGCTCCCTACTGCCCTTGGTACTTGGGACCTCCGGCAGCATTTCGGCGGTCGCGTTGTCTGGCGTGTCGTCCTTCCAGCGTACCGAGCCGAATGGCCTCTCCAGCATGCGGCGGACACGAACCGGGGCGGGGCCGATGTGAAAGCGGATGGCCTGCTGATCCAGTGCGCGCTCCGACTGGGTCGAGCGGTTACGCCAGCGCAAGTAGTCGAACCAGGTCGGACAGTGATAGCGCTCGGTCCACAATTCAGGATCGGCAATGTCGCGCGCAATCGACCAGCCATAGGCGCCGTTGCGCTGGCGGGACAACTGCACGTCCTGCATGACATGATGAAACGCCCGTGCATTCTCCTGTGCAACCCGGTATTCGATCTCAACGACGAGCGGCCCGCTGCGACCGGTCAAGGCGAGCCGTACCTCGGGATCGGCGAGCGGCTCAGACTCCTCGCCCCGCGCGCCGATGCGAGGCATGGGCAGCCAATGGCCGATGAGTGGTGAGGCGAGCATCATGGTGGCCGACACCAGCAGCGCGGTTTCGACCCCGGCCGCGTCGGTCAGATGGCCCCAACCCCAGCTGCCGACGGCAATCCCGCCTGAACTCGCCGCCTGATAGGCGGCAAGTGAGCGTCCGGCCACCCAGCGCGGTGCCGACAGCTGCACGCCAATGTTGAATACGGCCCACGCCACCATCCACACGGCTCCCGCCAGGACCAGTGCTGCCGCCGTCAACACCGGTTGACGGCTGAGCGCGACCGCCGCGACCGCCGCGCTCATGGACAGCGCGCAGGTGCGGATCGCAGCCTCACCGCTCATGCGCTTTCGGAGTTCGGTGATGCTCAGCGCGCCAACGACCGCTCCCACGCCAAAGGCGCCAAGCATGATGCCGTACGTTTGGGCGTCGCCATGCAAAAGGTCGCGCACTACGAGCGGCATTAGAGCAGTGATCGCGCCGCCGACGACGCCGGTCACCATGGCGCGGGCCAGCACGATCTTGATCGACGGCGAATTGGTGATGTAGCGCACACCGGACACCATGGCGCGGTTCAGCCCTTCAGGCGGCAGCCGCGAGGGCGCGCTGATGCGTTTCCATAGGAACAACGCGACCATCAGCGGCAGATAAAGCAACGTGTTTAGCGAGAATGCTGCGACTGCGCCCGCGGTTGCTACCACGACCCCGCCAATCGCCGGACCCACGCTGCGCGCGATATTGTAACTGACGCTGTTTAGCGCGACGGCTGCAGGCACCAAGGCGTCAGAGGGCACCTGTTCGCTGACCGACGATTGCCAGGCCGGCCCCATCAGCGCCATGCCGCTGCCGACGACGAAGCAGAGCGCAAGGAGGAGATTTGGTGTGACCAGCCCCAGCCAGGCAACTACCGTGAGGGCGGTTGCGCCGGCAAACGCAATACCGAGCGAGAACAGCGCGACGATCCGGCGATCATACATATCAGCGATCGCACCGGCTGGCATCGAAATCAGCATCACTGGAAGCAACAGCGCGGTCTGCACCAGCGCAACTTTGTCGGCCGCGGGCGCCATCTGCGTCATCGCCCAGGCTGCGCCAACACCTTGAATCAAGATGCCGAGATTGGAGAGGAGGCTCGCGAACCAGATGCGCCGGAAGGTCGCGTGCCTCAGCGGCGTTGTGATGCCATCGGCGCTACGCGTCAGGACTTTAGCTGAATCGATCATATCGGCTCGGTGTGATCTACCATAAATCGAGTCTGGTACGAATCACAAGCATGTTCCCGGCGCGATATCGCGTTCAAACATCGGCGTGGGCGGCAACTGCGATGCCTCGATCGCCTTTAATCCGAGCGATGACCCTGCTGCATGGCAGTCATGACGTCGCAGTGAGCGGACCACGAAATGGTCCTCATCGCCGACGTGATTTCTGCGCGCTCCTATCGCATAGGATCCTCCGAATAGCCGGCCCAGTTCTGCAACATCTCAACGGCTGGAGGAGGCATAGCTGTTGATCGTTCCGTGGCATTAGCTGGCGCGGAGCTGCTCCAGCGCTTAGCGAACTGACCCCGCGGGAAACGGTGGCAGCTGCCACACGTTTGAAAAACATCCACAGCGTCAGCTACAGCTTGAGCTGAGCCTTCGTTATGGCACGTTCACCGGGGGCAGGGCTGCGGTCGGACGCGGCACGAAGCCGGATTGGTGCTGGCCGCGTGTCGCCAACACAATTACTACGGTCGCAAAAAGGATTAGGAGTCCACGCATTTCAATCCAAAAAATTGTACTGCAATTTTGAAGTGGCTCGCGTGCCGGGGGGATGTTTTCTTCTAAGGCATCGGTCCGCGAGCAAACGCGGAAGGCCTACTCCTCAATCTCACAGAGTTTCGCAAGCTACATGGCTTGCCGCAAGACGACGTAATCGGCTGACCTGCCAAAAACTGCGCCATTCCCAAGAAACCGCAGGAATAATGCGCTCAAGATTGGCAGGGTAGCCAGCCGGACAGCAAGGCAGCAATTGTCGCTCTCAGCGCCCCCTGCAGTCATGATCGTTCTCCGCCAGCCTTTGTATTCGACGGGCGGGTAACGTCGGATTGGCGAAGGCCGGCGACAAGCGCAAGCCAAAGCGCGCGTCGTAGCAAGAACCACGGCGCGCATCTCAATCGCGCGGAGATCATCGTCGACACCGAGGTCTCGAAGTGGGCCATTTCACTGAGTGTGCGTACATCTTACGTGGCGAAGCTTATTCACCCGCCGCCCAGATTCATAGAGAATGCCGGGGAGGGTAGCGAGGGAGACGTTACTGGGATGTTTCGCATTTGAAGCAGCGGCGGCTTTTTGTTCGTTCCCTGCGAAGCAAGCGTCATCATGTTCCGGCACCGCAGACAAGAGGAGATACTATTACGCCTGTTGTGCATCGAGGGGACAAACGTCGAGCCGGATTGGCTATGGCCTCTGTCGTCTACAAACCAAGCTCGGCTCGAGCCAGCAACGCGCGTAGCTCTGTTGCGAGGCAACTGCGCTTCAAGCCGTTCGACGAATTTAATTGCTGGAACCGCTTTCAGATGCATCGTCAACCTGAAAACAACGGCGACGGCAAGAATCAAGAATCGTCATTCCCGACAAGACAAAACTCTGTTTGCAAAATCTCTCGTCGATTGCAAGAGCATCAAACGTCTAGGTATGATTGTAAGACTTCGCCATTGAGACTGACGAAGCTTGGTCCACGGGCAAAATTGGCGCCGTCAGAGACTTGAAGAGCACAGATTGGTCCGTTCCGTACGAAGTTTGCATGAGCGCAATCGATCAAGCTAACGTGCAAACGCGGAGGCGGAATAGCCTACGCGGTGGCATTCTCAGTGCGCCCCCAAATGACGAACGTGAACAATGTAAAACTCACACAAGTCTGAGGCGTCGCTGACGCAGATTGTTGTCGCCTATCGAGCAGTTTGGTGTCAGTCTGCTAACGCTTTGCCTCTATCTCAATTCTCGAGCGTCGAATGGCCTGCGAAGGAATTCCATTGAAAGCGCAAGGCGGGTGCAAGTTGACACACAGGCGCCAACCGGTGGTCTCAGACGCATCTGCTGGCTGTTGGAGCGTTGCAGCTGGCGCGCTGTCGCGCGCGTGACCGACGGCTGCGATCGCAATAGAGAGTGGGTCCATCGCATCGCCGAATGAGGTTGTTCGGAAACTACAACGCAGACGCCGCGTCTTCCCCCAACATGTATGTAACTTCACGCTAAGGAGCGAACGTGACCGTATACGGTGGGCCGGTCTTTGACATGGCCGCGAAGCAATTTGAAGTCATCGCAGATTATCTATCTATACCGCAGGACGCGAGAGCTCGGCTATTGATGCCGAAGCGAGCGGTGACGGTCTCATGTCCGATACATCGCGACGACGGCACGACGGCGGTCTTCGAGGGCTATCGTGTGCAGCATCACCTAACGCTGGGCCCCACGAAAGGTGGCACGCGGTTCGCCAAGAGCGTTGATCTCGGTGAAGTCGCGGCACTGGCCATCTGGATGAGCTGGAAGTGCGCGCTAGTCGGATTGCCATATGGCGGCGCGAAGGGAGGAATTAGCGTCGACCCGTCAAGTCTGTCCAAGCACGAACTTGAAGCGCTTTCGCGCCGTTACATGCAGGAAATGATTCCATTCGTTAGTCCGCATACAGATGTGATGGCGCCCGACATGGGGACCAACGAGCAGATCATGGCCTGGTTCATGGACACGTACTCGATGTATCAGGGGCAAACAGTCACGGAAATCGTGACGGGAAAACCCGTCAGCGCCGGCGGGACATTGGGACGTCGCGAAGCCACAGGGCGAGGTGTCGCTCATTTGGTCCGTCGTTCTGCAGATGAACGCAATATCCGTCTCGATGGCGCAACCGCAGTTGTACAAGGATTCGGCAATGTCGGTTCGATCGCCGCACTCGAGCTGCACAATATGGGAGTCAACGTGATCGCGGTAAGCGATCACACCGGCGCGCTCTACCGGCCTGCGGGCCTCGACATCCCCGAGCTGGTCAGACATGCAGCCTCGCGAGGCAGCTTGAACGGCTATTCCAGCGAGCTCGCTTTGGATTCAATGGAGATGCTGACGTTGCCGTGCGACATACTTGTTCCGGCCGCGGTGGAACGGGTCATCAACGGAAAAATCGCCGGTAATCTGCGCTGCCGCATACTTGCCGAAGGGGCGAATGGACCGACTACGCCAGAGGCTGATCGAGTGCTAGAAAAACGTCAGGATGAGATCTTCCTGATCCCGGACATCCTGTGCAACTCAGGAGGTGTCGTAGTTAGCTACTTCGAATGGGTGCAGGACCTTCAACGATTGTTCTGGGAGGAGGAAGAGGTCATGCGGCGCGAGTATCAGATTCTGAATCGAGCGTTTGAACAGGTATTGTTGCGAAGTAAGCGGGATAAGGTGTTGAACCGAACCGCCGCCATGGCCATCGGAGTGGAGCGGGTACGGGACGCAAAGGAGACGCGTGGACTGTTCCCATAGCCAAGCTCAAACACGTTCGTTCGGGCTGTGAGTCTGTTGATGCCGCTAAGCAACCCGGTCAGCAGACTCGGTTGGACGATGGAAAGAGGCCGGGAGGTGGTGCTCATGCTCCCTTGATGGCTTATCAAAACGCAAACCTACGATGCGACGAACGACGCATGAGTTTAGTGCTGACCGCACTTGAAGTCGCCACGCTGTTCGTTGAAGCGTACACGCAAACTTTGCACAAAATGAACGGCGCGTACTGCGGTGGCACTGGATCGTAACCGTCCGCACCGTGGGTCTAGCGGAACGACCATTCGTATGGCACCCCGTACCCGCATGCTTGCGACGACAATTCTGAGGCGCGGCTTCCACATTGACAGCGCCTCGATGCTCTCCCGGTCGGACCAGCAAATTGTGTGTTCCGGTACCCCGCCAGCCGAGCCGCTCGATCTAGTCTAGTCGATCGCGACCCGCGATATGGGGCCGCCGTTCAGTCTTCCTCGGCAGCGATCGATTCCATCAGCGATACCAGCTGGCGCTGGACAGTCTGATCCTTGATCTTGCTGTAGGCGCGCAGCAACCGAAGGCTGAAGGCACTGTCGAGGAACAGGAGGCTCTCGACTTCCCGGGCCTTGTTGTCACCGTCGTAGAAGAAGGTGACCGGGACATCGAGCGCGGTCGCGATCTGCTGAAGGCGAGCGGCGCCGACGCGGTTGACGCCCTTTTCGTACTTCTGGACCTGCTGGAAGCTGACGCCGAGTTTGTCGCCGAGCTCAGCCTGCGAGATCTTCTGCTCGACACGTCGCAGGCGAATCCGCTTGCCCAACTCAATGTCCGACTTGCCGGCACTGCGCTGCTTCATCTTCTTTGCTGCTGATCTCATTCTAGTGACCCGTCCTTCAAATCGAGAATCCCTTGCCCTCCAAGGTCAAGGGGCCGTCCATGATGTACCGCGTCAAATCCGCTTGGATCGCCCAGTTGGTCGTGAGAATTCCGAAAACCCGATAAGGGCGCCGGATCGGTGTCCAAACTCATTTAAAGCATCGAAAGCACCTTTATACTGACGCCGCCCGATTACGTGCAGCCGATCGCGCCAGGGGGCCTGTCGACACTCCGCCCGCCACATTTGGCAGAATAATGGCCGCAACACAACTAGTACGAGTTTAGTCATCGCAGATTTTGATGTTCGTGCTTACCGCGCAGCACAGCTTCATGTCCCGTATTCCTACGGGACCTTCAACATGTTAAGTGCGTTATCGTCAGTACAACCGGTGCTAGTGTTGGTGGGATGGTTAAAGCAGGGCTGTTTGGCGCCGCCCGGTCGGTTGGCGAAACCTCGATGATGGTGTGGGTTGAGCTTTCGCATTGTTGCTGGACAAATGCCGAAAGGCCGTGAATCATCGGAAACATCCCTGCGCCTGACCACAATCCGCACACTATTGGTGGAACGGCGTATGGAGCGAGAGGAATGGAACGCCTCGGCGCGACCCGATCGTGTGTTTTGAACATATGCAGGCCGCTAATCTTGAAGAACGATTGCTGTCGCTGCTTGCACCCCTGGAAGAGTATCACTCATTTCTGCTTGGTCGTGGCAGCTATGAGACTGCGAAATTGCTTTCGCTCGCCATCTTTGAGGTTCGGATGGAGTTGCACAAGGTCATAGATTCCGATTAGACGGCAGTGGCCTTGGCCGGCGGTCGTCAACGTCTACAACAACACGCTCTCTAAATCGGCGTTTCTTGAAACGATCAAGAACTCGAAAGACGAGGGCGACGAGGGCGCTTCGCTGATTGGCCATCTCCCGCCCTCACCGAAGGAAGATGTTTCGCGAAAATCCGGACCGGTCCCACATCGCCTCTGTATTGATTTGACGCGACTCTCTCGATCAGTTTGCGACAGGTTTTAAAGACAGAGTCGTGCGTGAGCCTCGGATCCGCCCACATTCCTCCCAAGGCGCACAGCGCCGCGTTACTGATCTCGCACTCGATGCTCCTGTTGCCATCGAACATCGTGAATCTATAAACCATCGATTCCGGGTCATAACCGATGGGCTTTCCACTCGTCAGCGGCATCGTTCCACATTCGTGCGTCAAATATCGGGGCTTACGCATCAAATCGAACGGTTCGCGAAATACGCACCCCGGCCATGCCAATCTCACCAGCCGCAAAAGCTCGAACGATCACGATAGCACGTAAAGCGGCGCGGGTACGCCGCGGCTCAAAGGTAACTCTATATTGACAGATTGCCGTTCTCATTTGCGCGAAAAGTGTGTACGAACCGGACAAAGCCACGCGTCCTGCCGATGGCGTGTGCAATCGGATAGGCGAAGTTTCGATCTGTGTCGCTCTCGTAGGCGATGTTAGGCGACTCCCGGAATCATGGACCTCTTACAGAGCCGAACCAGCCACCGGCAAAAGGCGCGAGCGATTTCGGGATTGTCACTGCGATCCACCGCATAGGCCCGATATCGCATACCGCTCGGAGCGCGCGATCCCGGTATCATATGCAGCGCGCCTCCGCGGACCAGATCACTGACAACAATCTCGGGCGCCACGAGAAGGCATTTTCCCGTCATGACCGCTGGCAGTGCCAGGTAATTGTGATCATATCGCGCCCCCGACTTTATGTCGTTCGAGGTCAAGTTCATGGCTCTAGCCATGTAGGCAGTATGTCTGGCCGGGATATAACATTCAGAACTGGCATCGAGCGAACGATCGAGAGGCCTTTGCCGCCTACGTGAATTGGAGAGCCCACGCAGACCAGTTGCTCGTTATGGATTTCCCAATCGTCGGCCGGTTCGTTCGGGGAGAGGTCGCGAGTAATCAAGAATGTCGAAATCGTCCGAGGATGCGGGCTGCGACAGTGAACTAACCACATCCACGGTCACGCCGCCCATTTCAGCGGAGAATGCTTGGAGATTCGGGATCAGAAGGGAGTAAGCGAAGGTAGAAAGCGACGTGCGGATCACAATTCGATTGGCATTCGAACGATTGCTCCGGCGCATTCTCCTGGCGGTGTACGAGCAGGACCTGTCGGTTCGGGAGATCTCGGAACGGCTGCAGATCAGCAAGAGCTCGGTTGCCTCCTACCTGCTGCGAGCACGCGAGGCGGGCTTAAGCTGGCCGTTACCGCCGATTTACGCGAGCGAGGCGGCGTTGCAGCGGGCTCTGTTCCGGCGGGTCGGGCGGCCTCCGCAGGACTTGAGCGAGCCTGAGTGGCCGCGGTGCGGCCGAGACTGGCGCGGTATCTACGCAGGCCGCCGCTAAGTCCTTATCTGAAGATAGCAATCGTCTGAACCTGGAAGTGCGGAGATTTCTAACCAAAGTAGGCGCGGCTTTGGACAGCTTTGTCGCGTTAAAGAAGCAGCGTTTCCTCCGAAGGCCTAGGTATAAGCCGACAGACCTGCGCGGCGGGAAGAAGGGCTTTAGATCGTCTGATTGTACTCGCCGATTTCCGGATGCGTGCGCAGCACACCGTCCACCATCTCGAACATGTCGCGCATGCGCTGTTGGGAGACCGGACTCTCGACCACGACGACGAGCTCGGGCTTGTTCGAGGATGCGCGCACCAGTCCCCAGCTGCCGTCCTCGACCGTGACGCGCACGCCGTTGACGGTGACGAGGTCCCGGATGGCCTGGCCGCCGATCTTGGCGCCCTTGGCCTGCAAGCCCTCAAAATGCTTCACCACGGCGTCGATGACGCCATACTTGGTCTCGTCGGCACAATGCGGCGACATGGTCGGCGACGACCAGGTCTTGGGCAGCGCGTTCTTCAGGTCGGCCATCGACTTGCCGGGGGCGCGATCGAGCATGTCGCAAATCGCGATCGCCGAGACCAGGCCGTCGTCGTAGCCGCGGCCATAGGGCTTGTTGAAGAAGAAGTGGCCAGACTTCTCGAAGCCGGCGAGCGCACCGGTCTCGTTGGTGCGGCGCTTCATGTAGGAATGGCCGGTCTTCCAATAGGCGGTCTTGGCGCCTTGCTTCTGCAAGACGGGATCGGTGATGAACAGGCCAGTGGACTTCACATCGACGATGAACCGCGCGTCCTTGTGGATCGCCGACATGTCGCGTGCCAGCATCACGCCGACCTTGTCGGCGAAGATCTCCTCACCGGTGTTGTCGACGACGCCGCAGCGGTCGCCGTCGCCGTCGAAACCGAGGCCGACATCGGCCTTGTGATGCAGCACCGCGTCGCGGATCGCGTGCAGCATCTCCATGTCTTCTGGATTCGGATTGCATTTCGGGAAGGTGTGGTCGAGCTCGGTGTCGAGCGGAATCACCTCGCACCCGATCGCCTCCAGCACCTGCGGCGCGAAAGCGCCGGCCGTGCCGTTGCCGCAGGCCGCGACGACGTTGAGCTTGCGTTTGAGCTTCGGGCGGTTCGTGAGGTCGGCGATATAGCGCGCCGGATAATTCTCGTGGAACCGGTAGGAGCCGCCGGCCTTGTTCTTGAAATCGGCATTGAGCACGATCTCCTTCAGCCGCGTCATCTCGTCGGGGCCGAAGGTCAGCGGACGGTTGGCGCCCATCTTCACGCCGGTCCAGCCATTATCATTGTGCGAGGCCGTGACCATGGCAACAGCGGGCACGTCGAGATCGAACTGCGCGAAATAGGCCATCGGCGTCACCGCAAGGCCGATGTCGTGCACCTTGCAGCCGGCCGCCATCAGGCCGGAGATCAGCGCATATTTGATCGAGGCCGAATAGCCGCGGAAATCATGGCCGGTGACGATCTCTTGCTTGACGCCGAGCTCGGCGATCAGCGCGCCCAGTCCCATGCCGAGCGCCTGTACCCCCATCAGGTTGATTTCCTTCTGGAACAACCACCGCGCGTCGTATTCGCGAAAGCCGGTCGGCTTCACCATCGGCTCGGATTCGAAGCCGTAGGTGTTGGGCAACAAGACGGATTTTGGCTTGGGAAACATTGAGACGGTCTCGTTAAAGGCCAAGAATTGCCGGGGGTGATTGCGAATGCTTTGCCCGATGGCTCGTCAGCATCATGTAATAAGATAAAGCTTCATAGGCCCAGCCCGCGGCTTTCCATCTTTAAAAACGTGGAAACCGACGATCCCGCGTGGGGCGAGCTAGTGTACCGCGGCGGCAGCTTTAAGTTTGCCAAGGCTGTAACAATCGAGACAACAGAGAGACCAGCTCAGCCTGCCGCCTGGTCCCTGTCCGTAAAAAGACCGCCTTGAGATGGTTGCGCGCGGTCCCGGACGAAATGTTCATATCAAGGGCGATTTCTTCCAGAGACTTTCCCGCCACCAACAGCGATGCGAGTCGAGCCTGAGCGGGCGTCAATCCAAAGATCGCCATCACGGAAGTCTGCGAGACACGGGGTATTTCGTTCAGATCGGTCAAGATCAGAAGAGCACCCACATCCTGGAAGGGAAGATCACTTGCGCCGTCCCAGCCTTGCACGATGGCGTCGATGACGATCGGCCGGCGCTGACTCCGAGCGACCACTGCTTGAAGGGTGGTGCGGCCCGGTTTGCTGGATAGAATCCGGATCTGTGTGATCAGTCGGTCCAGCCTCAACCGCGACTGAGCGTCCGCTGCAAACAGACGCTTTCCCTTCACCGAGAGGTCGTCATCCAAGAGCTTGGAGGCGTTGTCGTTGACGGCGGTCACAAAGCCGTTCCGATCGATTAGAATCGCAGGCCGCCCCAACAGATCAAGCGCACCAAACATACCGGGTGGTTCCCCACGAGCGATGCGCAGTTCACTCGGGCAAAACAATGCTCCCTTCAGACCGGCCCCCGTTCCCTCGTCAATCTCAAGCATGGCAATAGTTCAAGAAATGCATCTCGCTAAAAACCAGCCAACTATGCATCAACTTATAGCTGCGTGCGTCAAAGTGGACAGTCCCATTTGGGATAGGTTTCTCATCAATTTCTAAAAGTGTCCGGCTGCATGATTGCGCCACGGAGTTTTTTTGGCGCGATGGAAAACGCCCTTCCTCTGACGTTCGATTTGAGCGCACATTGCGATGGCAATTCATACGCAAGTGAAAACCGAACTCATCAGCAAGAAGAGAGTCATTCAGTTTACAGTCTGGCATCTGCACACATCACGCGTAGTTCCTCGCTTTCGCGCTGAATTTCATCGTCGTATGGTTCATTTATGGGGCAGGCTGCTCGCTCAAGCCGTAAAGCCCCTCAAGGTAAGTGAACCCCCGCGCGATTGCTGCGCTTCAGTGCCACGCCGCTCAAATTTGGATCGGAGGAGCCGATCCGTCCGGCATATTC
This sequence comes from Bradyrhizobium sp. USDA 4538, assembly GCF_024171045.1. Taxonomy (NCBI): domain Bacteria; kingdom Pseudomonadati; phylum Pseudomonadota; class Alphaproteobacteria; order Hyphomicrobiales; family Nitrobacteraceae; genus Bradyrhizobium; species Bradyrhizobium sp. USDA 4538. The sequence goes on along the minus strand of NZ_JALJZE010000002.1, from coordinate 51,069 downwards.
AAAACGAACGACAACATAGCCGAAACGAGCGCATCCATGGCGTAACGCCTCCTCAGACAGACGTCTTTCGACATCTTCGCGCTGAAGCCCGACGATTGGTGTTTCAAGAAAACGGCGGTAACGGTGAATGCGGTTGCGGTGGGGGCGCATGGGCGCGAGAGTTTCGCCGATCATCTCTGTCACGCGGCATTCAAAGTCATATTTCTGCTCGTTGACCGAGCGCCAGGCTGTATGTCCGAGGTGTTCCGGCATACTGACGGACATTTCTTCTGCAAAATCATCTCCCAATGTCAATTGAAGGCGCACCAGTTTCGTACGTCATGTACAAAGAAGACGGCAAGAGGTCGGGTCAGCAACAACGCCAGACATCGCAGAAACGAACACCCACAGTCCGTTCTCGACGTAACGGGATGCTGCATCCAAAGAAGCGCCTGTCGGCTGTTCAAAAGTGCGCGTCCCGTTCGTCCTCGCTGGTGCTATCGGCCGCAAAGGGCCTTCCGCCGGTTACTCCAAGAGTTCACCGATCGCATAGAGTCACAAGCGCGGCCTCTTCACTTAAGGCGTCGCGGCACTCTGACGAGCGTTACGTGAATGCCGCCCGATGCCAATCTCCAGGAACGGCATGTCGCGCCATGGTGTGCGTGGGGAAAATACGCACATTTTGCGTGTTCTATCTCAAATGGGACTAGCTGGGGCTGGCTCGAGTTCGCTATTCGTCGATCAAGGCGACGCTCGTTTTCAGGAGCCGCTGCTGATCGGACTTGACCAGAAATAGACAACTCCGCCCATCGATTGTCATCAAGCGGCGCCACGCAAATGTCACGAGCGTCGGCTCGCAACGGCATCCATGCAATTGCAATCCGGGTGCGTCTAGGCCGTTTCCAATCGGGCGACCTTGGCGCGCCTTATCGGTGCGCGCGTCGGCTGTTCGTTGGGCTGCATGAGCACGGCAGACCGAACCGATCGCCTGTCATTTCGAGTGTGTTCTTCTTATACGAGCGCGAGCTCGAGCAAGCATGAAAAAGTATGAGGATTCTCCATCTCTATAAGACCCATCTTCCAGATACATATGGCGGGATACCCCAGTTCATCGACCAGCTCGCGCGAGGCGTTGCCCGGCGCGGTCACACCGTCGATGTTCTTTTTCCAAGCCGCCAGCGACCATTGCACGCCTCCAAGCTCGCCAATTACATGAGCCATCCGGTGCCCTTGCACCTTGAACTAGCGTCGACCACGATTTCGCTTTCTCTATTCAAGAAGTTCACGGAACTAGCTGGCCATGCGGACATCATTCACTATCATTTCCCTTGGCCGCTTATGGATCTCGTGCATCTGACGGCCCTCGCATCCAAGCCTTCAATCGTTACCTATCATTCGGATGTCGTCCGCCAACGTGCGGGGCTATGGCTCTATCGTCCGCTGATGAAGCGCTTTCTCGACAGCGTCGATCGTATCGTTGCCACATCGCCTAACTATTGTGCTACAAGCGAAACCTTGCGGAATTACGCTTCGAAGACGCGCTCGATCCCGATCGGGGTCGACCAGTCAACTTATCCGCAGCCGACTGCCGATGTAATTGAGAAATGGCGCGCTCGCGTCGGCGATCAATTCTTCCTCTTCGTTGGCGGTTTGCGATACTACAAGGGGCTTCACATCCTGTTGGAAGCCGTCAAGGGGACGGATATTCCAGTCGTCATCGTGGGGACAGGGCCCGTCGAGCGCAGATTGCATGAGCAAGCCAAAAGGCACGACCTCTCGAATGTCAAACTGCTCGGTGAGGTGTCGGATGAGGACAAGGCCGCTCTCCTGACGCTGTGCCACGCCTTCGTTTTCCCGTCCCATCTGCGATCGGAAGCGTTTGGGATCTCGCTTCTGGAGGGAGCCATGTACGGCAAGCCGATGATCTCGGCAGAGATCGGCACTGGAACGAGCTTCGTTAATATCGACCGACAGACGGGACTCGTCGTCCGCCCATCGGATGCAAATGCCCTAAGGGGGGCGATGACATACCTTGCTGAGAACCCACTAGCGGGCAAGCGTATGGGGCAAAATGCTCGTCGGCGATATGAGACGCTTTTTACAGCGGATCTCATGGTGCAGCGATATCTCGACCTCTACGACGAGATGCTTTGCGAAAGAAATGAAGGCGAAGGCCGCGCTCAGGCGTAAAGCGGATAGACTGTCTGCGGCGCCAACTTGCGTGAATTACCGGCGATTGCCGAACGTCGCCAGCAGCGCCTTCCACCACACCGCATAAGGTCGTGCGAGCCACCATTTCACGGGCAGGCTGCCATGATGCCGGCGGACAACGCGCATCGCTTCAGCATAATGAGCCGCGCGGTTGTTGCGCGTCTTGGTATCCGCATGAAGACGGTTCACAGCTAAGACCCGCGGCACATGAACGAGCGGCCCAAAACGGCGGTAGAGCCGCCACCAGAGATCGTAATCCAGCGCGAAGTGGAGGGTTGGATCGAGCCCTCCCAGCGCGTCCCAGGCGGAACGTCGGATGAGTGTTCCCGGCTGGGAGATAATGCAACGCAGCCTTAAATAGCGCTCGCTAAACGGCTGCACCCATACGGGGCGTTTGGCGCCTCGTGCATCGAGGTTCAGGGCCTCTCCATAAGCGGCGGGGGCGATGGGATTTTCATCCAACGCGTTGATGAGCGCGCGCAGGCTACCAGGCTCAAGCTTGTCGTCACTGTTCAGCCAGCTGACATATGGCGCCGTGCCGTGTTGCATACCCTCATTAATTGCTGCGGCTTGGCCGCCGTCGGGTGCACTACGCCAAAATGCCAGACGTCCGCTCCAGCGGCGAAGGATCGCAAGTGAGATGTCGGTCGAACCGCCATCCATGACAATGATCTCGGTCGGGACATCCTGAATAGCGATAGATTGCAGGGCGTCCTCCAGATAGCAGCCTTGATTGAGCGAGGGAACCACCACCGTGACTTCCGGTGGTGCCTTTCCCATCATCTGGTTGGCGGAATGTCCTGGTGCGACCGTCATCTCACGAGCGCTTGTAATCGTCCTCGAGGCGGATGATGTCGTCCTCGCCAAGATAGCTTCCGGTCTGGACCTCGATCAGCTCGAGCAGGATCTTGCCCGGGTTGGCCATGCGGTGGACGGCGCCCATCGGGACATAGATCGATTCATTTTCATGAACGAGCGTCTCCCTATCATCGATCGTCACGAGCGCAATGCCCCGCACAACAACCCAATGCTCGGCGCGGTGATGATGCTGCTGCAACGACAACCGGCCTCCGGGCGTCACCACGATGCGCTTGACCTGATGGCGATCACCGATATCAAGCGACTGATATGATCCCCAGGGCCGGTCGACTCTGAGGTGGTTTTCGGCGAGCTGCGGTGCAGCCTTTCGAACCGAGCCGACAAGGCGTTTCATCGCACCCGGCTGTCGATTGCGCGACACCAGAACGGCGTCCTCCGTCGCCACAACGACGAGATCGTCAACCCCTTCGAGGGCCACCAAGGCGTTCTCGGCGCTAACCGTGCAGTTCCTTGAGTCTTCGAAGATTGCTTTGCCTTTTGCGACGTTGCCGTCGCCGTCTTTGGACGATAACTCCCAGACCGCTCGCCACGAACCGACATCCGACCAGCCCCAGTCCACCTCAACAACGGCGGCGCGGGAAGTCTTCTCCATGACGGCATAGTCGATGGAAATAGCCCGCGCGCCCTTGAACGAGGCCGCATCAAGAGCAAGGAAACCGAGATCGGCCGTAACGTTCGTGACTGCTGACGTAACTGCCGCCACCGTGTCGGCATCGAACTGCGCATATTCGGTAAGCAGTGCATCGGCCCGAAACATGAAGTTTCCAGAGTTCCAAAGATAGCCCGCCGAAACGTATTTGGCGGCAAGCTCTGCGTCGGGTTTCTCCACGAACTTGGCGGCTTTTCTGATGTCGGCCGCGATCCTCTCGCCGGGCTGGATGTACCCGTATTCAGTCGAGGGCCCCTCCGGCGTAACGCCGAATGTGAGAATAAACTCGTCCCGTGCCGCGTCAAGCGCGCTGCGGCAGGAGAGGGCGAAAGCGGAAGGATCTTGCACAGCGTGATCGGCGGCAAGCGCCAGAACGACGGACCTCTCATTTCGCATACGGGCAAAGGCCGAACCCGCAAGCATGGCCGGCCCGGAATCGCGACGCGCAGGCTCGAGCAGCACGTCGGCGTCAACGCCAAGTGCTGAAAGCTGCTCGCGTACGATGAACCGATAGGCTGCGTTGGTGATAATAATAGGCTTATCAAACAGCGAAGGATCGACAACTCGCTTTATCGTCTCTTGGAATGACGAATGCGAACCGAAAAGGTTGAGGAACTGCTTCGGCCGACTATCACGCGATGCGGGCCATAGACGTGTTCCTGCACCACCGCACAGAACCAAGGGCACAATCAATCCGCTCATTTCCCGCTTCAATGCCTCCGTCCAAACAATTTGTCGTTCAACAGTCACTAGCGTTGCCGGTCGTGTCGCCCACGATCGTTTCGTCGATCGGCAGGGCAACGATGTATTGCTCCCCGCAGAATCCTTCGCGGACGAACGCGCCTCCTGAGATCCAAGGCGCGCCTCGCGCACGGATAAGGCCTCGCGTCGGCGCTGGAACCGAGCAAGTGACTTCCACAACCAAAAGGACGCTGTCGCGAACGGGAGCTCGCGCGACCATATCGTTCTGAAATGCTCGCAGCCAGAAGACACGCGTCCCCAGCTGTACCCGTTCTGCCGACAGCAAACCTTGCGCCAACCTTTAGCGGCAAGGAAACGAACGAACAGTCCCATTTGGGATATGGCTGAGCGGATTTTCTTTGGGTAGGTGAAGAGCACCTTCGGCACACGAACGGCCGGCAGGATTATCTGCTGAACGACGATCGTTACGCGCGCGCTCTTGATGTCCATAGAATTCTTTACTCATGATGCCTATCAGCGGCACAACAGGAGGCGGCAAGAGCATCTTGCCAGCCTGTTGCTGCCGATTGCCGGCCGGACGGTCCTTGAGCTCGGCGCGGGCGTGGGCGATCACACGAGCTTCTTTATCGATCGCGGTTGCAAAATTACTGCAACCGACGCGCGGGAGGAGAATCTGGTTCATCTTCGCACGCGATTCCCGACGGTTTCGGCCCGCGTGGTGGATGTCGAACGCGACTTCCCGGCCGATTTGATCGCGCACGATATCGTCTATGCCTATGGGGTCTTATACCATCTCTCAGAACCGCTCTCCGCATTGAAGCGAATTGCATCTTTGACCAAAGAGATGCTTTTGCTCGAAACCTGCGTCTCCTTCGGGACCGAAGAGTCGATCAACGAGGTCGTCGAGGACGAGAACGATCCAACTCAGGCCGCGAACGGCGTCGGCTGCCGGCCAACCCGCGACTTGATATTCAATTCTCTGAAGCGCCTCTTTCCTTGTGTGTACGTGCCGCGCACGCAGCCTTGGCACGAGGAATTCCCGACTAATTGGCTCGAGCCTGCGCCAGCCAATGCGACCAGGCTGTATCGCAGCGTGTTCGTTGCATCCCGCACGCCACTGACGACCGCGATGCTCGCGGAGCGCCTGCTCAGTATCCAGACGAAGGAATAGGGATATGGCGCAGACGTTGTGGCTTGGCTTCATGCTGACGCGACGGGACCTGTCGCAGCGCTATCGTGGCACGGTCCTTGGCGCCTTATGGCCGTTTCTCTACGCGGGCCTTCTCCTATCGATGTTTACGTTCGTCTTTTCGCTCGTGCTCAACGTGCGGTGGTCGGCGGGCACGGATGGGCGCCCCAACGAGGGCGCGCTGATGATCTTTGCCGGGCTGGTCCCGTACCTCTTTATAGCGGAGGTGATGACTCGCTCTGCGTCGTGCATCACATCGGCAACGAACTTTGTGAAGAGAGTTCGCTTTCCTCTTGCCCTGCTTCCAGTGGTCGCCGTCAACAGCGCGCTCGTACTGGCCGCGATCAACGCGCTTATTCTCGTTGCCGCCGTCGGCGTGATCTGGGGCGCTGTGCCTCCGACTGCTTTGGCGTTGCCGCTGATATTCCTGCCCTTGGCCGCGATCGGACTGGGTCTCGCGTTCCTTTTCGCGACCTTGGGCGTGTTCTTTAGAGACCTGTCGCAGTTAAGTCCCCTGCTCGCGCAACTGCTCATGTTTCTGGCGCCAGTCTGTTATCCAGCTTCCGCAGTTCCGGCGGCGTTCACCACTGCGGTCGAGCTTAATCCAGTCACGTGGTTTGTGACGGCGTTCAGAAATCTCGTTCTTGATGGTGAGATGATGGCGGCGGGCGAGTGGGCGATCCACTCCGCAGGCTGCATCCTGTTCGCGCTCGCGACCTTCGCCTTTTTCCAGCGCACCCGACGCTCATTCGCCGACCTGCTATGAGCAACGCCGTGTCCGATCTGAGACAGGATTATCTGGCTGCGCTCGCCGCGCTGTTCGGACGCTTCATTGACGACTACACGGTCGTGGATGTCGGCGCGCACGGAGCCGGAGAGGCGGATGTTTACGCGCCTTTGCTTGCCCGGAAGGGCGCGATGGCTATCGGCTTCGAGCCCGATGGTCAGGAGTGCGCCCGGCTTAACGAGGCCTGGTCGGGCAAGCGCCGGTTTTATCCGTATGCGGTCGCCGACGGCGCCCAGGCGACGTTTCATGCCTGCCGGGCCCCCCTCACATCATCCCTGCTGCTCCCCAATACCGAACTGATTGGCCAGTTCGAGGGGCTGGCGGAGATGTGTGAGGTGACGGAGGAAAGGTGGATTTCGACGGTCCGCCTCGACGATATCGAGGAAGTCGCGTCAGCCGACTTTCTGAAGATTGACATCCAGGGCGGAACGCTTCTCGCGCTCCAAAATGCGGGGCGGCTGCTTGAGCGAGCTCTCGTGGTGCATGCCGAGACCGAGTTTGTCCAGATCTACCGCGATCAGCCCTTGTTCTCCGAATGCGAGACTTTTCTGCGCCAGCACGAGTTCATGTTCCATCATTTCCATAACCTCGAAGGCCGACGCATGACCCACGGCAGATACGCCGTCGGGCGCGCCCCATCGCAAACGCTATGGGCAGATGCCGTCTTTGTCCCGTCTCTGCAACGGCTCGATCAGCTATCGGATCGAGGGCTCGCGCGCCTCGCCTGGACCATGGAGGTGGTCTACGGCGCTTCGGATATGGCGATGGCTTGCTTGCTGCGCTGCCGAGACGCCGAAGCCGCTGAGCTTGCGCCGAGGTTTCGCTCTCTGTTGGCAGCGCATGGGGGGCTGGAATGAACATCCTCGCTGACGTCAGCGCCGCTAAGGACGGCGCGCGGCTGCCCATCGTGCGCGCACAGGCGCTCGGTAAACGATATCATCTGCATCGCGGGCCCGGACATCTATTGGCGCACGCCGTGTTCGGGTCGTTGCTGAAGGAGCCGCCAGCCTATGTGGCGCTCGAGAATGTAAGCTTCGATCTTTTGCCCGGCGATGCGTTGGCTGTCATCGGACGCAATGGCGCCGGCAAGAGCACGCTACTGCAGATTCTCGCAGGCGTGCTCAAGCCGACCAGCGGTTCGGCGCTGACATCGGGCCGTATCGCCGGCTTGCTTGAGCTTGGTAGCGGCTTCAATCCGGAATTTTCCGGACGGGAGAACGTGTTCATCAACGGCGCTATCCTCGGCCTGACGGAACGCCAGATTCGCGGTCGAATTGACGACATCATCACGTTCGCCGAGATCGGCGATTACATTGATCGGCCGGTCAAGACCTACTCGAGCGGGATGTTCTTGCGCCTGGCCTTTAGCGTCGCGATCCATGCAGAGCCGGATCTTCTGCTGGTCGACGAGGCGCTTGCTGTTGGGGACGTGTTCTTTCAACAGAAATGCTATGCGCGACTGAACGAACTGCGCAAGCGCGGGATGACGGTTCTGCTGGTTACGCACTCGATGGCGGACGCCGCGGAGTTCTGCAATCGGGGTATGGTTCTTTCGCAGGGACGCAAGGTCTTCGAAGGCCGAGGCAAGGAAGCAGTCGAGTACTATTTCCATCACGAATTCGGAACGCCCACCGGCCGAGGGACAGAGCGGTCGCCTGAAGTGCACGAGCAGAGCCTTTCGGGCAGTCCTGTCGCAGCCTCCGGTCCCAAGCAAGAGTGGGACCCGTTTGAGGCCAATCCGAAGGAAATCCTCGATCTTAGCCTGACCGAGCAATTCGGAGTGCCATCGGCAAAGGCGGTCAAGGCGCTTATCGCGGACCGCGAGGGCAAGGCGCGCCGTGTCTTTCAACAAGGCGAGTGGTTGCGGGTCTATATCGAGTTTCTCGTGCAGCAGCCGGTTGAGTTTCCTCTGGTCGGTGTGCAGCTGATCAACGTCAAGGGCGTCCTGGTGCACGGCCGCAATTCATTGCAGTTCGACGCGCCTCCGCCCGCGATTGACCGTGTGGGTACGATCCTTCGCTGCGTCCACGACATCAAGCTCGATATCGATGTCGGCGAATATACGCTCGAAGCCGGGCTTGCCGAGTTGCCGAAGGCGCTGTTCAGCAGGCGCCAGACCAGTGCTCCCTCGGAGATAGCGCCTCACATCCAGCTGCTGTCTCATGTCAGCCGGCTGGCAGCCATATCTGTGATCCATCGCCATCAGGGCGATCCTTGCCTGTTCAGCCATTATGGCGTTGCCGACCTTCCGAGCGAACAGCAGCTGTCTCTCCTGCCCGAGGCTGCGCGCACCGAATGATCTCCTACAGCCAAAACTTCGAAGACGTGCTGCTTGCCAGACTGTTCCAGGGGCAGTCGATTGGATTCTACATCGATGTGGGAGCCTGGGATCCGACACGTCATTCGGTAACGAGGCATTTCTACGACCAGGGCTGGACAGGCGTAAACATCGAGCCTGTTCAGCGGCAGTTCCAACTGTTCGTTGGAGAACGAGCGCGAGACAAAAATCTCAACGTTGCGGTGGCCGACTCCGCCGGACGGGTGCGGTTTTACGAGTGCAGCGAGCTCACGTCTCTCTCGACCGCAAATGAAACCCAGGCCGAAGAGCTCCGCCGCTCCGGATACACCGTCGTCGACTACGAAGTGCCCGTGGTGACGCTGCAGGAGGTGATCGCCGATTGCGGGGATCGGATTATCGATTTCCTCAAGATCGATGTCGAAGGGTTTGAAGCAGCGGTGCTGCGCGGCATTGACTTGAGGAAGCGTCGGCCTCGAGTGCTTGTCATTGAAGCGACGCTGCCGTCGGTCCAGATCAAGAATTGGGACGAGGCCGATAGCATTCGGAACTGGGACGACTGGGAGCCAGCTGTGCTTGCAGCTGACTACGAGCTTGCTTGGTATGACGGACTCAGCCGCTTCTATGTCAGGAAAGAGGATGCAAGTCTCCGAAAACGGCTGTTCCTCCCCCCTTGCGTTCACGACGGGTTCGAGCTCGCGGAAGTTCACGATCTCAAACGTACCCATCAGGTGCTGCTGAAGGAGCGGGAGGACGTGCTCGACGCCAACCGGCGCCTTGAGCATGAGCTGCATGCGGTCGAAAGCGATCGGACCGCAAAGACCCGCGTTCTTGAACAAGTCGAACGCGAGCTTGCCGAACTGAAAAGCAGCCAGCTGGCGCTGACCAAGGAACGCGAAGACGTACTGAGCGCCAATCGACGTCTTGAAGATGAGCTTCGTGCCGTGGAAGGCGATCGGGCCGAAAAGGCGCGGGTTCTTGAGCAGATCGAAGGAGAGCTTGCCGAGCTTAAGAGCAACCAATTGGCGCTGACGAAGGAACGTGAAGACGTTTTGGCGGTGAATGAACGGCTGGCGCGCGAATTGCGGGCGGTTGAAGAAGACCGCGCCGCTAAGGCTGCCAGTCTCGCGTCGATCACTGCAGAAATGTCCGAGCTTAGAAAAAGCCGCGAGCAATTGCTTGAAGAGCGCGAGAATGTGCTCAACGTCAACAAGGATCTCGAAAGCAACCTCCGATCGGTCGAGGCGGATCAAGCCAACAAGGCCGATGTGATCGCAAGGCTCGCGCGGCATGTTACCGAACTGACGGGCGAGCAAGAGGTTCTGGCCCAAGAACGCGATAACCTCGTGAGCGCCAATGCACATCTGGCAAGTGAGTTGCGCGTCGTTGACGCGGACCGGACCGAAAAGAAAGGCGCCCTCGAGCGCCTTGTTGCCGAACTTGCTGAGGTCACGGCCGACCGGCAGGCCCTTCTGGAGGCCCGCGACACCGTCCAGGCCGATCTGGACGCCGCCGAGGCGGATCGGGCGGAAAAGTCGCAAGCTATCGATCGCCTGAGCACCGATCTCGAGCTTGCCTCCGTCGAGAACGCCATTCAGTCCCATAAGCTGGTCGCCAAGGACCAGGTGCTCGAACTCGCGGCTCTTCGGGAACTCAGAGGAAAGGCGGTGCTGAGAGGCCTCGCCGACCTGCAGTTGCGCCGCAAACCCGGTCCTCCAGGTTATGGCGACTACTTTCCCTCCGAGGCGCCGGGGGGCGGCTTGCATGTGGCGGTCGACACGCTTGAGATTGTCTTTGGCGTCTCCGGCGGCGTCGAGACCTACATGAAGATGCTGACCAGCGCTCTGTTGGAGAGCGGCCGGCGGGTCACCTTGATTTGCTTGCCGGATCAGTTGCCGGCATTGCGCAAGCTGTTTGGGACCAGAGTCAGCTACTTCGTCATGCGCCGAAGTCTCGCCGTCGGCCTAGCGATCGATGTGCCCAATCGCCTTTTCGGTCATCGCCGCCGATTGAGTGCCGGGTCCTCGATGGCAACGTTCTCCCGGCTTCGAGAGGATATCGGTGTGGACGTGCTCCATAGTCCGGTTCAGATCTTCTCACTGCTTGATTTCCGCATTCCATCGGTCCTGAACCTTCACGATCTTCAGCACCTGCATTTTCCCGAGAACTTCCTGCCTAGCGATATTGAAGCCCGCAATAGGCTGTATAGGCGGTCTGCATCGTTAGCGGATGCAATCGTTGTATCGTCCGACTTCGTTCGGAATGATCTCGTGACCCAGATGCAGGTGCCGCCCGCCAAGGTGTTCACCGTGCCCGTCACCTGGGATCCCCGCGTGATCGCCGGGCTTAGCGCCTTCAGCGTTGAGGATGCTATAGCGCAGTATAAGCTGCCATCTCGTTACGTGGTCTATCCAGCTCAGTTCTGGCCGCACAAAAATCACGCCAGACTCGTGCAAGCGTTGCGCATCGTGCGTGACAAGCGCCCGAATGCCGATTTGAAGCTGGTCTTCACGGGCTACCGCGGGCATTCCGGCTGGCCGGCCGTGAAAGCCACGATCGAAAAGCTCGGCCTTGGCCCGCATGTCATGTGTCTCGACCACGTCCCTGTCGATCATCTTGCCGCGATTTATAAGGGCGCTCTCTATTGCGTAATGCCCTCGACATTCGAAGCCTCGAGCTATCCCGTCATCGAGGCTCAGGTGCTCGGCGTGCCTGCGATGTGCTCGAACGTAACCTCACTGCCCGAACTGATGCAGGGCGGCGCGGGCTTACTGTTCGATCCGTTCGATGTCGAGGATATCGCGGCAAAGATGCTGCAGTGGCTCGATGATCCCGACGATGGCCGGGCTCATGCCGAGCGGGCGCAAGCGAAAGCTGGCCGGGATCATGGCATCCAACAATATGTGACGGGTCTGGCGGAGGCGTACGACTATGCCCGCCGGGACCCAAGCAAGCGAACCAACAACAGCGCGGCAGCTATGCCCGGATGAGCTCGTGGCGTTTTGGGCGAGTTGTGCGCGCGGTTTTTCGTTGAACAATGACTTTAGAAGCAGATTGTATGAACATACGATACCAAGTCTCCAAGCCGGTGTTGTGCGGAAACGAGCGCCGTTACGTCATCGACGCCATCGATTCCGGCTGGATTTCCAGCACCGGCTCGTATCTCCAGAAGTTTGAGCACGCGATCGCAAAAACGCTGGAGGTCGATGAGTGCCTTTCGGCCAGTAACGGAACGACAGCGCTGCACCTGGCCTGTCTTGCTCTTGGATTGCGCGCCGGTGAAGAGGTTATCGTTCCCTCACTTACTTATGTCGCTTCGGCAAACGCTGTTCGGTACTGCGGCGCAACCCCGGTATTTGCGGATTGCGATCTGACAACCTGGAATGCGACGGCCGAATTCATCAAGAAAGCATGGACGCCGCGCTCCGTGGGCGTCATGGCCGTGCATCTGTATGGAATGCCGACAGACATCGCGCAAATTGCGGAACTATGCCGCGACCGCGGTGTCTGGCTGATTGAGGATTGCGCCGAAAGCCTGGGCGCAAAAGTGTTCGGAAAACCGACCGGCAATTTTGGCGACGCCTCGACGTTCAGCTTCTATGGCAACAAGACCATTTCGACCGGCGAGGGCGGCGCCCTCTATGTCCGCGATCCTGCACGTCGGCGCCACGCGAGGATCTTGCGCGGCCAAGGCATGGATCTTGAGCGCAGGTACTGGCACCCCATCATAGGCTACAACTATCGCATGACCAACATTGCGGGCGCAATCGGTCTCGGGCAGATCGAGATGCTCGACTTTCATCTGGCCGAACGCCGCCGGATTGCGGGGCGATACCGGGAACGGCTTCGTCCGCTCGCGTCCGATGGCTTGGTGCAGTTGCCAGCGCAGCTCAAAGGCTATGAGGGGACATACTGGCTATTCTCGGCAGTGCTGAGGGGCGGCGGCGAAGAGCGCCGGGAGGCCATCATGCGCCAGCTCGCCCGGGATTACGGCATCGAGACGCGCCCGTTCTTCGTGCCCATGCATCGCTTGCCCATGTATGCGTCCGGACAGTCGTTTCCGAATACGGAATTCCTGGCAGCGCACGGGATCAATTTTCCGACCTACACCGGGCTTCGCGACGACGAGATTGACGAGATTTGCACGGCGATCACGCATGTCGTGCGCGGCACGGCCTGACATGTATGATATCGGACCACAACAATGAATGATCTCGAGCGCAGCCTCGCATTCACCCCGAAACCAGAACAGATCGCGCATGTCCGGAACTTGCCGCGCGCCGAGCTGCCGAGCTTTGCGGTGGTCGTCCCCTCCTTCAATCAGGCGAACTTCCTGCGCGAGACGATCGACTCCGTGCTCGCGCAAGATTATCCGAATCTCGAAATCTTTGTGGCCGATGGTGGATCAACTGACGGATCCGTCGCTATCCTCGAAGAATACGCGCAATCTCGACCCGGCGTTCTCAGGTATGACAGCCGACCGGATGGGGGACATCACCACGGGGTCAACAAAGGCATTGCGAATACGAAAGGTGAAATAATCGCCTGGATCAACTCGGATGATGTCTATCTGGCCGACACGTTCTGGAAGGTAGCTACCTTCTTTCACTATAATCAAATGGCGATGGTCGTATACGGCCGCAATCGGTACGCGGACCGAGAGCTTAAGCCCGTCATCGATTATCCAGTCGATTGGAGTCCGCTGATCTCCGAGCAACGCCGGCGCATGATGCATTTTTGCCTCGTGCCGCAGCCATCGCTGTTCTTCAAACGAATAGCCACCACGCTCTGTGGCGCTCTCAACTCCAAAATTCTCGACTATGAACTCTGGATGCGATGGCAGGAGAATGTGCCGTTCTACTTTTGCGACGACTACTTTTCTTTGTCGCGTCTGCATGATGACGCCATCACCGCCAATGCAGATCGAAGGCTCTTGAGCGGGATTTGCGAGGCCGTCCATCAATATTACGGCGTCGTGCCGTTTAGCTGGGCGTTCAAATACGCATACACCCTCGAACATGGCGCGGCGTGGGCGCGGGGCGCAGCACCTCCTGCCGGGCGCAAGGTTCAGCTGATGGCCCGCTGGTACTGGATGAGCATGAATATGCGCTGGGCCCCCCGCCTTGCGTGGCGGTCCCTGCGCAGCTTCAGGACGTGGGCGGCGCAGGGTCGCCGCATAGCCGCTTAAGGAGATGTGGCGATGGCAAAGGCAGAGATCCCCATTACGGTCGTTGTCCCATCATACAATCAGGGCCGCTTCATCGATGAGACAATAGCCAGTCTCCTCGATCAGGAATATCCGGATCTGACTATCCTCGTGATGGATGGCGGATCGACGGACGACACCGTCGATCGCCTGAAGCGCTATGGCGAGCGGATCAGCTGGATCAGCGAGCGGGATTTCGGTCAGTCTGACGCGATTGCCAAGGGGTTTGCGCGAGCGCCCGATGGCTGGATCACCTGGCTCAACTCCGACGATGTCCAAAGCAATCGCGCGCTTTGGGCGGTCAATGAGGTTGTGGCGCGCGATCCAGACGCCGAGGTCGTGGTTGGGCAAGGCCACTATATGGACGAGGACGGCAGCAATCCTCGGCCTTACCCGACGATTGAGGTCGGTCCGAAGGTCGATGTGGCGCGCCAGATGTTCGAGAAGGGCTATCTTGCGCAGCCCTCGAGTTTTTTCCGCAAGTCGGCTTACACGAAGATTGGTGGAATAAACCGTGCGCTGCGGTTCTGCATGGATTACGATTTGTGGACGCGTTTTGCGCTCGCAGGCTGTCGCTTTGCTGCGTGCGATGTCGACATTTCCGGAAACCGCTGGTATGCGACGACCAAGTCAGCGGGGCAGACGCTCGAACTTCTGGCGGAAGTCGCGGCAGTGCAGGTCAAGCATTTCGGCCGGGTCTCGCCGTATTTCGTGCAGGCGATCAGTGACAATCTCTACCAGACACTGCACGGCAATCAGCACGGCGATAGGCACCATGTGATGTATCGCCTGCTTTATTTCAAATCGGTTTGGCTCTGGTTTAACATACGCCAACCGGCTCACTGCCTCCGTGGCCTCTTCAAGGAGACGATTGCAAAATCGGGCCCTCTTGTTGGAGACAGGCTGACATATTCTGATTGCTGGCGTGGTCTGCGCAAGGCGGTCGGCTCGTCCAAGGTCGTGGCATGAGCGTAAGCGTTGAAATTCTCGATCCGCGCCCGGGCCATGTCACGCTGCTGGCGGAGCTGTTCGCGATCATCGCCGCCGATCCGAGCAGCCGACGTTTCCATCCGCATCCGTTTACGCAAGCGGAGGCCGCCCGCATCTGCAGCTATCACGGGAACGACCGGTATATTGTGCTTCGTGTTGACGACCGCTTCTTGGGCTATGGGTTACTGCGCGGGTGGGACGAAGGCTTCGCCGTGCCGAGCCTCGGCATTTACGTCGCGCCCGAACTCCGAGGGCGCGGAGCATCAAGGCTTTTGATGAAACATCTCCAACTGGTTGCGCGACTTTCGGGCGCAAAGCAGATTCGCCTGAAGGTCTATCCCGACAATATTGCAGCCCACAAATTGTATCTGTCGCTCGGCTACCGCTTTTCCGAGTTGCTTGAAGCGGGTCAGCTTGTCGGAACTCTCGAGCTCTAGCACGAGGCTTCGCGCGCGCTATCGAGAGTTTCAGTCCAATGCCCATGGTATCAGAGTTGAAGACGATCCTTCGTCAGGTGAGCGGATTTCGGCTTGGTCAGCTCCACGCCTATCCGCCGCGACCCATCACGGCACCTGAGGCGGGGCTCGACTATATAAGCCCGCTCTCCATCTCCATCGTCACGCCGGTATTGAACCAGGCGTCGTTTATCGCCCAGACCATCGAGAGCGTGCTCAGCCAGAATGTCACGCCGCTGGAATACATCGTCATGGATGGAGGCTCGACGGACGGTACCACCGAAACCGTCGCCCTCTATCGCAAGTATTTGAGCCATTTCGAAAGCGAAAAGGATAACGGGCAGTCGGACGCTCTCAATCGAGGATTCGCCCTCACATCCGGCGACATCCTGGGCTGGATCAACGGCGACGATTTTCTTCTTCCAGGCGCGCTCCGGTTCGTCGCTCGCTTCTTCGCCGCGCATCCCGACATAGACGTGATCTATGGCGACCGCATTGTCGTCGACGCTGGCGGCAGAGAGATCGGCCGCTGGATGCTTCCACGTCATTCAGGCCGGATTCTCTCCTGGGTCGATTACATTCCCCAAGAGACGGTCTTCTGGCGGCGAAGTTTATGGGAGCGCGTTGGTTCGCATCTGGACGAAACATTTGACTTTGCGATGGACTGGGACTTGCTCGTCCGTTTCCGCGAATGCGGAGCGCGCTTCTGCCATCTGCCAAGGTTTATCGGCGCCTTTCGCGCGCATTCCGCCCAAAAGACAACGGCTCAGGAGGATCTTGGCGTGGCCGAGATGAACAGAATTCGCGAGCGTTGTCTGGGCTATGTACCGTCCCAAGGACAGCTGAGACTTGCCGTGCTCCCTTATGTAATGCGGCATCTCGGCCGCGAGTGGCGCTCGCGTCTTATGGGAAACGAAGAGGCAAGGTCGGGGCCGTCGCGCAGGTAGAAGCCGCACGGGCGTAAGAGTCGAAGTTAAAGTAAAAAAGGACTGCTAACCGCATGAAAAAGGCACTGATCACGGGCGTCACTGGCCAGGATGGCGCGTACCTCGCCGAGCTGCTGCTCTCGAAGGGCTACGAAGTCCATGGCATCAAGCGCCGGACTTCGCTGTTCAACACTGATCGCATCGACCACCTCTATCAGGATCCCCACGAGAAGAATCGCCACTTCATTCTCCACCATGGCGATATGACCGACTCGTCTTCTCTCGTGCGTATCGTTCAGCAGGTGCAGCCCGATGAAATCTACAATTTGGCCGCCCAAAGTCATGTCGCCGTGAGCTTCGAGGAGCCGGAATACACGGCAAACTCCGACGCGCTGGGAACGCTGCGCGTGCTCGAGGCCATCCGGATTCTGGGGCTGGAAAAAAAGACGCGCTTTTATCAGGCCAGTACCTCCGAGCTCTATGGGCTTGTTCAGGAGATCCCGCAGCGGGAAACGACCCCCTTCTATCCGCGCAGCCCTTATGCCGTGGCGAAGCTCTATGCTTACTGGATTACGGTGAACTATCGCGAAGCTTATGGGGTGTATGCCTGCAACGGCATTCTTTTTAATCATGAGAGTCCGATCCGGGGCGAGACATTCGTCACGCGCAAGATCACGCGCGGTCTGGCTCGCATCAAGCTCGGTCTGCAGGATTGCCTCTATCTGGGCAACCTCGATGCCAAGCGCGATTGGGGGCATGCGAAAGACTACGTCGAAATGCAGTGGATGATGCTTCAGCAGGACAAGCCGGAAGACTTCGTCATTGCGACGGGCGTTCAATACAGCGTGCGTCAGTTCGTCGAGACCGCAGCGCACCACATCGACTTGCCGGTCCATTGGAAGGGTGAAGGTGTGAATGAGCGAGGCTACGATGCCGCCGGTAACTGCATTGTCGCGGTGGACCCTCGCTATTTCCGGCCCACCGAAGTGGAAACATTGTTGGGCGACCCCACGAAGGCAAAAGAAAAGCTGGGCTGGGAGCCAAAGATCACCTTCAAGGAGCTCGTGAAGGAAATGATCGAACAGGACTTGAAGGCGGCGCAGCGGGATGCACTGATCAGACGGCACGGGTTTAGCGCATTCGATTATCACGAGTAGCGCGATGAAAAAATCCAGCAAGATCTATATCGCCGGCCATCGTGGCATGGTCGGCTCCGCCATTGTCCGACGGCTGCAAAGAGCCGGTTACGAGAACCTGCTAACCCGCGCACGTTCCTCCTTGGATCTGACCAATCAGGCAGCGGTTTCACAGTTTCTTGCGGAAGAAAAGCCCGAGTACATCTTTCTCGCGGCAGCCAAGGTCGGTGGCATACAGGCGAATGACCAGTGTCGCGCAGAGTTCATTTATCAAAATCTCATGATTGAGGCGAACGTCGTTCATGCGGCCTGGCTAGCTGGCGTGCCGCGTATGTTGTTTCTCGGGTCGAGCTGCATTTATCCTCGGGCGTGTCCCCAACCCATCAAGGAAGAATACCTGCTTGGCGGGCCTCTGGAGCCCACGAATGAACCTTATGCCATCGCAAAAATCGCCGGAATCAAGCTGTGCGAGAGCTACAATCGGCGGTACGGAACTCGGTATGTTTCCGCGATGCCGACAAATCTCTATGGGCCCAACGACAATTATGACTTGAACAATAGCCATGTGCTGCCAGCTCTCATCCGTAAGGCCCACGAGGCGAAACAGCGAAACGAGGCGACTTACCCGGTCTGGGGATCCGGACGTCCAAGACGGGAATTTCTCTATGTGGACGATTTGGCTGACGCCTGCGTGTTCCTGATGGAGCGCGACGATATACGGGACGGGCTGTTTAATGTTGGCACTGGTGAAGACAGTACGATCGGCGAGCTCGCAACGACCATCAACGACGTGATCGGGTTCAAGGGCTCTATTGTCTTCGATCCGACCAAGCCGGATGGCACGCCGCGGAAGCTGCTCAACGTTGATCGCATGCGAGAAATAGGATGGTACGCCCGAACGAGCCTCAAAGATGGTATCCGCAATGCTTATGCAGACTTTATAACGCGCGAGTTCCGGAGCACGATCTGAGCGGCGTCTCGTATCGCGCAGCAATCCGTCCAATCGACGCACCATGCCCAAGTGGTGCGAACTGTCTGTGCACCCAGCGTCATTCAAAGACCAGCCCTCCTTTGTTTGTGCCGAGCGATCACGTCCGATTGGCAGCTAAACCCGAAACAGCCTGTTTTCTTCGGAGGATCACTCGTGGCAGAATGTCCGGTCGACAGGATAGCTCTCTTCATTGATGGCCTAAATCTTTACACCACGTCCAAAGCGCTCGGATTCGAAGTGGATCACAGACGGTTGCTCAAACACTTCGAGAGCTGCGGGAAGCTGCTTCGTGCCTTCTACTACACCAGAACGACCGAGAACCGGGAGCTAGGTGCCACGCGTCCTTTCATGGAATGGCTCGGCTATAATGGCTTTACCGTGGTCAGCAAACCGACGGCAGGGTGCATTGGTGCGAGCGGAGAACGCGGACTGAAATGGAGTATGGATGTCGATCTTGCCGTCGATGCCATGGAGTTCGCGGGCCGGGTGGACCGGATCGTGCTGTTTTCCAGTGACGCCAATTTATGCAGGCTCGTGCAGGCCGTTCAGCGGCGAGGGGTGCATGTGACGGTGGTCTCGACTGCAGCTACGGCGCCGGCCATGGTCTCTCGGCGATTGCGGCGTCAGGCTGACGCCTTCATCGACCTTGCCGAGCTGAAGCCCAAGATCTGCCGCATCGTCATCTCGCAACCGCGAGTGGCGCGAGGCGCTGATCGATCTGCTTCGGTGCGTACCAGCGGCACAGAACCGATAAATTAAGACTGGCACCCCAGCCAATTGCAGACGACAGAGCTGAAGGGGGGTGTTTCCGTGCGGCAGGTGGTCAGCGAGACACGCCTTCTTCCTCGAATCGAGCTCTTTCGAGTCCAATCGCAAGCTTGCGGGGATCTTGGGAGAGAGCGAGCTGTTTCGGCGATCTGGCTGATGGCATGCGCAATTCGATAATGAGCGGAGACCCTGCTCGGAATCGAAGCTCCCCAAGCGGGACAGCAATGGTGCTTATATTCTCTCGGAGTGTCACATCGGCCAGCTTGATGTTCTGCGCCCAGAACTCGATCCGTTGCTCAGGGTTTGCCGGGGTAATGAACGCCCGGCAGCCTATCAGGAGTTTTGTACGCTCAGGCAGAACGCTCACGAGCAAAAACCCCAACTGAGCCCGATCACCCTCCGACCACACGCCCCAGGGCTCAGAATTCGCCCAGCCGTCGATGAGAGCACCTCGATTATTGTTTTGAAAGTCCAGGGACTGCCCACGTTGCACGCGCGGGAAACGGGCGACGTCATATCCCACGCCCGGAAAAAAGCGATCGATCACGCGTAAAGTACCGAAGAAGGAGCCCAATAGGACCGCGACTGCGATGACAAGCCATAGAATGATTTGTCGAAGATGGGGCATAACCGACGACAGCATCAACGAAGAGGTGTGCTTCGGCGAGAAGATCGTCACGAGCCGTTGCCCGTCTGAACGGACCGTAAGCTCCTTAATTGCGGAGGATCGCGATCGTCAATCGAGATTGTTGCGTAAAGAACAGTGTGTGTCTGTTTTGCTCTGAATCTATCTCAAATGGGACTGGTCGAATTTGTCGCAATCATGGATAGGATGAGATCCAGAGTCTTGCCTTGATAACTCTCCGATGAGAGGGCGTGCGGCGGTTATGCGACGTTGCGAGGCAGGACGCTCATTATTTTAAGTAGCGGAACTTTACGTCCAAACATTACAAAACTGGGGTCGTTCATGGCCGTTGGTAGAAATCGCAATCTCGGCGAGTTGTTTGACGATACGAGCTTCGATTACATCGGGACGCCCTTTCCGCAGTCCCAGGCAAGTCAGGTCCCGGATCAAAGTGGCCAGTCGGGCACTTCCGACAGCCAGACCGTTTCATTTCAGGGGAGCGGCCTTGTTTTTGTGAACACGTGGGGATCCGGTGCGAGCGCACAATTCGAGAATATCGTCATCGGTGCGGAGCAATATCTCTCACAGTTGTTTCCCAATGCGTGCACCGTCCACTGCACCTTCGATCTCCAGTCTTTAAACCCGGCCTATTCAGGCGAGAACTTTTACAATCGGGTTCACGTCTCGTATGCCTCCTTTGTGAGCGCGCTCCAACAGCATGCGCAAACCGCAACAGGCCGCTCCGCTGCCGCTGCTCTGGCGAAACTAGCCGATCCCACGAGCGGAGCCGGACTTAACGTTTCGATCGGCGAAGCGCGAATCCTCGGACTGGCCAGCGCTGGAAGCAGCACCGACGACACGATCTATCTGAATGACGCTTATTGGACTGCCTCCGCGCTGCAGAGCAGCCCAAACGATGCGAAGGCCGTGATCCTCCACGAATTGACGGAAGGGATCATGGGGCGCGTCGGTGGCCTCGGAAAGTCCGGGAACAGTTGGGCGCCCATGGATTTCTTTCGCTATACGGCGAGCGGGCAGCATGACTATACGGGCGGCTCGGACGGCAATAACACATACTTTTCGGTCGATGGCCTCAACATCCTCACTCAGCTGCAATTTCATGCATCCTATTCCAACGGCACGAATGACGGCTTCGATCTCGCCGACTGGGACGGTGTTCTGGCGGATTCGAACGACTACGACCCATTTGGACCGGGCGGACCGGGCGTCGGTGGTCCGGGACTCCTGTCATCCGAGGATATCCAGATCATGCAAGCCCTCGGGTGGGGCGTGCAAAGCCGCTCCCCGAAGGACTTCAATGGCGATGGCATTTCGGACGTTCTCTTCCGTAACAATACGACAGGCGATTGGGGCTTCGACGCACTCAATGGGTCCGGCGGCGGCATCTGACATGGGCTAGGGGTCAACAATACGGCCTATAGCGTCGTAGGGGTGGGGGACTTCAACGGCGACGGCATCGCCGACGTGCTCTATCGGAACAACAGCACCGGCGATTTTGGCGCGGCTCTGTTTAATAACAGTGGCAATACGACCTGGCAGCCGCTGGGCGGGTCGTCGCCGGCCTACAGCGTGGTCGGCACGGGCGATTTCAACGGCAACGGCATCTCGGATATTCTTTTCCGAAACAGTGCGACGGGTGATTGGGGCTATGATGCGCTCAATGGCTCCGGCGGGGGTACGTGGCATTCACTCGGCACAAATAACACCGCCTACAGCGTGGTCGGCGTGGGGGACTTCAATGGCGATGGAGTCTCCGATGTCTTGTACCGCAACAACGGCACCGGTGATATTGGTGCGGCTCTCTTCG
This sequence comes from Bradyrhizobium sp. USDA 4538, assembly GCF_024171045.1. Classification (NCBI taxonomy): domain Bacteria; kingdom Pseudomonadati; phylum Pseudomonadota; class Alphaproteobacteria; order Hyphomicrobiales; family Nitrobacteraceae; genus Bradyrhizobium; species Bradyrhizobium sp. USDA 4538. The sequence goes on along the minus strand of NZ_JALJZE010000002.1, from coordinate 29,452 downwards.
ATCATAACGGCAATCCAACTTGGCAGCCGCTTGGAGGCTCATCGCCCGCTTATAGCGTGGTTGGAACCGGCGATTTTAACGGGGATGGCATCTCCGATATCCTCTTCCGAAACAACAGCACGGGCGATTGGGGCTATGAGGCGCTCAATGGCTCCGGCGGCGGCACCTGGCACGCTTTGAATCCCACCGCGGCGGCATATAGCGTCGCCGAGATCGGCGACTTCAACGGTGACGGGATTGCCGATGTTCTCTTCCGCAACAACAGCACGGGTGATTTCGGTGCTGCTCTCTTCGATCATACGGGTAATCCGACTTGGCAACCGCTCGGCGGCTCCTCTGCCAGTTATACCGTCGTCGGCGGGACCAATTGGGCCTGACATGATCCACGAGGGATGATCCCTAACTCTCAGGGCTGCCTACGGGCCCGCACTTGTCACAAGGTTAGGGACGGCAGAATGCAATCCTCCGATGTCATCGCGGACAGCGCTGGGTTCAATGCAGATGTCCCCTCCCTAGCAGGCCGTTGAAGAACTCAGCCGCGTTCGCAAACGAAGGCTGAATCGTCGCCATTGTGGATGTAGAAGTGGCCAACGAGCCTGCCCGCAGTGCCGATCATGGCCCATCCGCGACCACAGGACGGATCATTCTCGTCGTGCCTCTCCCATGAGAACTCGGCGCAGGCCGATCCGTCGCGGGTGCCGTAGCGAGCATCCAGGAAGCCCTTGAGAGCCCCAAACGCTATTTCGCCATCGGACTTGCCACGGAAGGTGAGATGCGCCTCTCCGACAAGATCGAGGAAGTCGCTGTCCCAGTTGTCCATTTCGACGATGCGCCAGCGGCCGGCAAAGGCCTTGGCAAAGCCGGGCACCTTGGCCATCAACCGGTCTCCGCGATCAACTTGGGCAGCCGCACCAGATTGTAGGCGGCCGCAGCGAAGGTAAAGGCCCATCCGACCCGATCACGGCCACGGAATCTGGTCTTCTCTTGCCCGGCGACCGTCTTGATCCAGCCGAATGCCTCCTCAATCCGCTTGCGGATGCGCTGGCTGACAGCATAACCGCCGTGCCGGGTCGTACGCCCGTCGATCGCAGAGCTACGGCCGCCGGTATTCTGCGCAACATGCGGCGTCACGTTCATCGAGCGCAGCTCGTTGACGAAGTCTTCTGCATCGTAGGCTTTGTCGGCACCAAGCGTGATCGCTGTCGGTCGATCGGCACGAGGCTCGATCATGTGCAGCGCGGCCACCCGTTCGGCATGCCCATCGGCCTGCGTCAGGCAGGCGTCGACCAGCAAGCCGTGGCGGTTCTCCATCAGCCCGTGCCCGATGAAGCACAGCTTCGTCTCCTTGCCTTTCCCCTTGCGGTAGAGCCTGGCCTCCGGATCGGTGGTCGAAGCATGGGTGTCGTTGGAGCGCTTCTGGCCATGGAAGTTCGCTTCAGCATTGCGCCCGCCGCCTTGGGCCGGCGGCTCGCCGGAGCTATCCTTCGGTTTGACGCTCTTCATCGAGGCCCAGGCCTCGATCAGCGTGCCGTCGACCGAGAAGTGATCGCTCGACAGAAGCTTCTTCACCCTGGGCTGCGCCAGCACCGCCGCCAGGAACTTCGCCGCGATGTCGCCTTCCAGCAGCCGGTCGCGGTTCTTCGAGAATACCGAATGGTCCCAGGCTGCATCGTCGACGCCGATTCCGACGAACCAGCGGAACAGCAAATCATATTCCAACCGCTCCATCAGAAGTCGCTCCGAGCGGATCGAATAAAACGCCTGCAACAGCATCGCCCGCAGCAGCTTCTCCGGCGGGATCGACGGCCGTCCAATCGGCGAATAAAGGGCGGCGAACTCGTGCTCCAGCGCCGCCAGCGCCTCGTTCACGATCGTCCGGATCCCTCGCAGCGGATGATCACGCCGCACCCTTGCTTCCAGGTCGACGTAGCTGAACAGCTCGCCCGTTCGATTGTCGCCGCCGCGCACGCACCATCTCCGAATCTCGTCGGAGCCAATGAATCATGATCCTCGGTCGGCGGCGACCGCCTTTTTTCAACAGCCTGCTAGACCCGCACGGTCGCTACGGGCTTTGTTGACCATGGGCGTCTGAGGGAGCCGCTTCTTGCACGATAACGTCCGCGTCGATACCGGCTTGGCCGCGCTTTGCGGAATCGCGGCTTATTACAGAATCGCCGCCAACCCAGCGAGCCTTGCACGGGAGCTGGCGCTACATGGCCGCGCCGAACCGCGCGACGTGATCAGGGCGGCCAAGCTTACCGGTCTGAAGGCCCGACTGGTGAGCAAGCCCTCCATCCGCCGGATAGCCAGTGTGCCACTTCCGGCTATCACGCGCCTGCAGGACGGAAAGTTTGTCGTTCTTGGCGGCCGCACTCCATCTGGTCTCATCCGGATTGTCGATCCCATCACCCGGATCTCCCGTGAATTGCCGATCGATGAAATCCATCGAATGATGGATAAATTCATCCTGCTGGTTCAGCGCCAGGTCGGCGGCTCAGGGGTCGATCCAAGGCACTTCGGCTTTCAATGGTTTTTGTCCTCGATATGGCGCTATCGCCGTCCCCTGCTCCACGTTCTTGTCGCCTCTCTATTTGTGCAAGTATTCGCGCTTGTAACGCCCCTGTTCTTTCAGGTTGTCGTCGACAAGGTCCTTCCACATAAATCCTATTCGACATTGCTTGTGCTGGTCGGCGGCATCGCGGCCATCGGGCTTTTCGACGTCGTGCTGCAATATTTGCGCACCTACGCGCTCGCACACACGAGCAACCGGATCGACGTCGAATTGAGCCATCGGCTTTTCACTCATCTCTTGCGACTGCCGATCAGTTACTTTGAAAGCCGTTCGGCGGGACAGACGATTGCGCGCGTTCGCGAGCTCGAGACTATTCGGAGCTTCCTGACCGGCCAAGGGCTGTTTTCGCTGATCGACCTGCTCTTTACGTTCGTCTACATCGCCGTGCTCGAGGCGTACTCGGTCAAGCTGACCTGGACCGTTCTCGTAGCAATTCCCGTCTACCTGCTGATAGCGTTCGCTGTGCGGCCTACGCTCAAAGAGAAGATCAACCAGAAGTTCAATTTGGGCGCTGCGAGCCAGCAGTTCCTGGTGGAATCCGTCGTCGGAATCCAGACCATAAAGACGTCTGCGGTCGAGCCAATTATCAGGACTCAATGGGAAGAACGACTGGCCGCCTATGTCCAGTCCGCCTTCGCGGCGACCAAGCTCGGCGCCGGCGGTCAGAACACAATCCAATACGTCTCAAAACTTTCTTCAGCCCTTCTGCTCCTCTTCGGTGCAGAAGCCGTCATCAACGAGGAGCTGACCATTGGCGGCCTGGTCGCCTTCAACATGATCGCCGGCCAGGTCGCACAGCCGATTTTACGGCTCTCGCAGTTTTGGCAGGATTTCCAGCAGGTGCAGGTGTCTGTCGAACGGCTGGGGGACATTCTGAATGCATCGCCCGAGCATGCTCCCGCCGCCTTTGAGGGAATGACGATTCCAAAAGGGCAGGTCGTGTTCAAGCATGTGACCTTCCGCTATGCGCCCGGAGAGCAGGAGGCGCTCAAGGATGTTTCGTTCACGATCAATCCCGGGGAAGTTATCGGGATCGTTGGCCCCTCCGGTTCGGGCAAATCAACCTTGGCCAAGCTCATCCAGCGGCTCTACGTCCCGAGCGAGGGGGAGGTGCTCCTCGACGGGCGCAATCTCACCCATATCGATCCTGTCTGGCTTCGGCGGCATATCGGCGTGGTGCTTCAGGAAAGCACGCTCTTTCACCGCACGATCCACGAGAATATCGCGCTCGCCAACCCGGCGATGTCCCGATCCCAGGTCATCGCCGTGGCCCGCCTTTCGGGCGCCGACGAGTTCATCTCGAAGCTGCGTCAGGGCTACGACACCATGATCGAGGAGCGCGGCGCCAATCTCTCGGGAGGCCAGCGTCAACGTCTTGCCATCGCGAGGGCCTTGGCGACGGACCCGCCGATCCTGGTTTTCGACGAAGCCACCTCGGCTCTGGACTATGAGAGCGAGCAGATCATTCAGGCCAATATGCGTCATATCGCAAGGGGAAGGACCGTAATCATTATCGCTCACCGACTCGTGACGGTGCGGCACTGCGACCGCATTTTCGGCATCGTCGATGGGCGGCTCGTTGAGACGGGAACGCACGACACCCTCGTGCAGCGCCCGCAAGGCCTCTATGCGCGTTTATGGGCGTTGCAGAACAACACGGCTAAAGACCAGACGGTCGCCTAGGAAGCGCCTCATGTCTTTGCCAGGAAAACGCACGCCTCGCTTGCCGAAGCCGACCCGGTCCGACCAGGAGTTCCTGCCGGCGGCGCTCGAGATTCTCGAAATAGCGCCGTCTCCGGTTGGAGTCGCGCTGATGTGGATCATATGCACATTGGCGACCTGCGTGTTGGTCTGGTCCTATGTAAGCCGTATCGACGTAATCGCCACCGCACAAGGCAAGATCCAGCCCGTCGGACACGTCAAAATCATCCAGCCGAGCGAGCCTGGACGGATCGTCGCAATCCATGTCCAGAACGGGCAGCTTGTGACCGAAGGCCAGGAACTGATCGGACTTGAGAGCGGTGAGGCCGATGCTGATGTGAACGAACTCAGAGCTCGCCTGCAAGCGCTCCGCGGGGAGGCGATCCGCCGAAACGCCGCTCTCCGCGCCGTTGAAGCGCGGCGGTTGGCAAGTCCTGCCATAGACTGGGACGAGGTTATTCCGCGCGAGGTCCGGGAGCGCGAAGCGCTCGTTCTGGAGGCAGTCCTCAACCAGCTCAAGGCGAAAACAGCAGAACTTGAGGCGGAAAAACGCCAAAAGCAATTGGAGCGAGATCTTTACGCCGCAACCAGCGATGCCTTGGAGACGCTCGCTGCCACTCTTCAAGAGCGCGTCGATATGCGCGCGAGCCTCGCGCGGACCGGCTCCGGATCGAAGGCCGATCTCATCGATTCATTGGAGCGGCTGCAGGATCAGAAGGCGAAGCTCGCGACGGCGCGCGGTCAGTTCTCTGAAACCGAGGCCGCTATCGATGTTCTAAGTCAGCGTATTGAGAGCGGATACAGCGATTTTACAGCCGATAATCTGCAAAAGCTCGCGGAAGCCGAGCGCGAAATCGATGGCATCACGCAGAGAATCGCCAAGGCCCGCGTGCGGCAGCAACGTATGGTGCTGAAGAGCCCAATTGCCGGGCGGGTCAGCGCGATGTCCGTGACAACGTTCGGCCAAGTTGTGAGTACCGGCGAAGAACTCATGCGGATCGTCCCGGACGCCGGCAGCCTGGAAATCGAGTGTTACATTGCCAATCGCGATATCGGTTTTGTTCATCCCGGACAAGCGGCCGCCATCAAGATCGAGTCCCTGCCATTCACCAGGTACGGCACGATAGATGCAACGCTTTTGAGCATTCAGCACGACGCGATCCCCGAACCCGATGCAACGCAGGCGGAAGGCAATCCGATCCGGTCGCTCGACAACCGCGGCTTTGCCGGCGCTCAGCGTACGCAGAACCTCGTCTTTCCCGCCACTCTTCGCCCCGAGGTTACGAGAGTGATTGCGGATGGAGCGCCCGTGCCGCTCTCGCCCGGCATGGCCGTCAAGGTTGAAATAAAAACCGGAAGCCGGCGCGTGCTCGACTATGTCTTTTCGCCGCTGGTCGAAATAACCTCTCAAGCGTTTAAGGAGCGGTAGTCTTCTGAAAGAACATCCATATAGACGCCTCGCCAATCGACAAGCCGGAGGGCTTCCTCCGATGCGCGCCCGAGGTCATTCTGGCCAGCCTGCTGAAGACCAACTAAGTCAGCTCTCGCGTTTTCTTTGCTTTCGCATCGATCCTCCGCAAAGCAAGTAGACCCAAGAGCCCGATCACGACCAAGACTGCGCCAGCGCCAATCAGGCCGTATGAGAGCGTCACATCATTCACGGCCGCGGCTTTCGATTTCGATTTGGTCACTAAAGAGGTCCCTCCCTCGCTAACAGCACGAGGAAATGAAGGCTCGAAAACGCGCCACGTAGCGCGCTTTGCCGCAAGCTCTATCATTTTTGTGAAGGACGCGCGCGACGGGCAGCCGCCTCGAGCTGCTTCTCAGCGAAAAGCGTCTTCAGCTCCGCGTTCTCCTCTTCCAAGGCCTTCAGTCGCTTGGCCTCGGCGGCGCCCCAACTCAGCGGCAGATCAGTCATATTCGACAATCGCTCTTTCCGGAGCCAACTGCCAACGTTTACAACTCAACTGATCGGACGAGTTCCGATCCGCTCTTTAGGCGTAGATAGCTTCGTTGGTGAGAGTGCGACAAGTCCCGAATGGGATATTGCCACCTGCGTGTTGCAACCTAAGATAGATATATATTGGCGCTGCCAGCGTCGAATTCGAGCGGCCCCGCAATTGATGATTTTTAGGCCGCGATCATTTACCAGCAGGTGCGCCAAGGTGCTATTCAACTCCAGCGAATTCATTTTTCTTTTTTTGCCGATCGCATTGATCAGCTACACGCTTCTTCAGGCTATTCGGCTGCCGCGGCTCTCGTTTATCCTTTTGCTGTGTGCCTCGATCTTCTTCTACGGATGGTGGCGCCTGGACCTCGTTCCTGTCCTTCTAGGCTCGGTCGTGTTTAACCATGGGCTCGGCCTCATCATCGTTGCCGCGCCTACAAATGCCAAGGTTCTCACGAACTCGGGCATTGTGGTCAATCTGGCGCTGCTCAGTCTCTTCAAGTATGCCGACTTCTTCATAACGAATGCGAACGCTGTCCTCGGCACGTCGATGCCGCTCCTCGAGCTGGTGTTGCCGCTCGGCATATCGTTCTTTACCTTCGTCCAGATCGCCTATCTGGTGGACGCGTCCAAAGGGAGGCGGGGCCGTCGCGGTTTCATCGAGTACGCTCTGTTCGTAACCTTCTTTCCACACCTGCTCGCCGGCCCCATCGTCCACCACTCGGCGATGATTCCACAGTTCCAATTACGGCCGAGCCTTTCGCGGCGCGCCAACGACATGGTGTTCGGCCTAGGACCGATCGACATTCAGGATTCCCAAGCGGTTTGATCGCTGATTCATAGAGTTCCGTGATTCGAGACACGGAGCAGATGGTGGCGGCGAAACGATATGAGCTGACGGAGGCGCAATGGGCGAGGATTGCGCCACTGCTGCCGGGGAAAGCTGGCGACCCGGGACGTACGGCTGCGGACAATCGACTGTTCGTCAACGGATGTTTGTGGGTTTTGCGATCGGGCGCACACTGGAGCGACCTGCCGGAACGGTACGGCAAGTGGAAAACGGTGCATCAGCGCTTCAGCCGCTGGTGCCATGCCGGCGTCTGGGAGCGCGTGTTCGCTGCTCTGACCGCCGATCGCGACAACCAGTATCTGATGATCGACAGCACCATCGTTCGCGCCCACCAGCAGGCGACGAGCGGAAAAGGGGGGCCAAAGATCAGGCGCTGGGGCGTTCCCGAGGTGGACTGACCACCAAGATCCACATGCTGGCTGATGCGCTCGGCCGTCCGCTCCGCTTCATCGTCACGGCTGGGCAAGTTAATGACATCACCCAGGCGCCGGCACTGCTCCACGGCCAAAGCTGCGATGCCGTGCTCGCCGACAAGGCCTATGACGGCAACGCCCTGCGTGCGATCATCGCGGAAATCGGCGCAACGGCGGTGATCCCGTCAAACCGCACCCGCAGGATCATCATTCCGCACGACGCCGACGCATACAAACAGCGCAACCGCATCGAGCGCTGCTTTTGCCAGCTCAAACACTTCCGACGCTTGGCAACCCGTTATGACAGGCGATCTGACAACTTTACCGGCTTCATCCATCTCGCTGCCGCAATGATCTGGATGCAATGAATGTCGATCGGTCCTAGTGATTTTTCTGATCGGCTTGGCAAAGAAGTCGATTTTTGCCGACCATCTCGGCCCTGTGGCCGACGCGGTCTTCGCCACAGCGGAGGGCGGAGGAATCCTCACCACAACGGCGGCGTGGCTCGGCGCGCTGGCCTATACATTCCAGCTGTATTTTGACTTCTCCGGCTACAGCGACATGGCAGTCGGACTTGCTCGTATGTTCAGCCTGAAGTTTCCCTGGAACTTCGACTCTCCCTACAAGTCGTTGTCGATCGTGGATTTCTGGCGCCGATGGCACATGACGCTTTCCCAATTTTTGAGAGACTATCTCTACATTCCGCTTGGCGGCAATCGGCGTGGCAAGCGTAGGCACTATCTCAATCTCTTCCTGACAATGGCAATCGGGGGCTTCTGGCACGGCGCAGCATGGACCTTCATTATCTGGGGTGCTTGGCACGGTGCCTTGCTGTTGATCAATCATGGCTTTCGGGAGCGCTTCGGCGTCTCGCGGGCTCTGCCCTGGCGTGCTGTCGCCTGGACCCTGACGTTTGCCGCTACCATCAGCGGCTGGGTATTCTTCCGTGCCACAACGATTGGCGGCGCGCTGGCGATGTTGAAAGCCATGTTTTTCGGCGGAGAGACCGCAACAGGCCCGAGTTTTTTCGATCTCGAATTTCTGTCGCTACTCGCCCTTGCAGTCGCCACCGCCCTGTTCGCGCCGAACGCTCGCCAACTGACCGAGGCACTGCAGGCAGAGCACCTCGATCCGCGCGTGGTGGGGGCGGCGTTTGGTTCACTCGTTCTTATCATAATCGTTTCGAAGGCGAGTATGCATGAATCGCCCTTTCTTTATTTCAACTTCTGACGTTCAGCGGCCGAAGCCCACGAGACTGGTCGCCCTTGTTGCGAGCAGTCTGGCCAGCTTTGCTCTTGTCAGCGTTACTTATGTCGGATTGGTGACGCTGACCATTCCGGAGAACAGCATCGCGAGCACCTACAAATGGCTACTGCTTGAGCACGCTCCGGGGCCGCGTATCATCATCGACTCCGGCTCGAACGGTCATCACGGTATTGATGCGGCAGAGCGCAGCAAAGCGTTCAACATCAGGGCCATTAATGTGGCCGACAATGCCGGCTATTCGCTGGTCGATCGATCAAGGAGAATTCTTGAATTTGCCAAGCCCGGCGATGTTGTCATCATGCCCATCGAGTGGCAGGGCTATTCCGACCCCGACGGGGACGCGGGCTATGCACGGCTTTCTCTTGAGCTGACTACCGAGTATTTCTGGGCGCAGACGCCAACTGAGCGAGCGCGCAGGATTCTCACGACTCCCTTTCCGATCGTCGCGCGCGCCTTTTGGCGCAACATCAGGAAGCGCGGATCATGGGAACCTCCGCGCCCGACCTCCGAGGCAGTGCACGCGATGGCCCTCCGCCATGTCGAGGCGATGCTCTATTCGGACGGTACGGGTGGTTGGGCCAACGGAGTAAGCCAGGGCGTGGCCAAAGAGGCCATTGAGGGCGGAATGCTTCAGGACCACAGTCGGAAGCCGAAAGGAAACGCGATCGGGGCGGGTTCGGGAGGCATTCAAGCTGTTGCGCGCAGCCAAAGAGAACGGCGTCAGAGTCATAATCACATGGCCAACGGTCGTTGGTGACGATTGCTACGCAGATGAAGCGCGCGTGGCTCAGCGAGCCGAACAGGTTCGTGATCTGGCATCCCAAGCAGGACTCGAAGTCATCGGAAATCCGGCCGACTTTTGGATGCCGATGAGCCTGGCCGACAACTCGTTCTACCATGTGACCCAGCGCGGTCGTGCGATCATTACGCGCCGGCTCATAGGCCTTCTTCGGGACACAGGACTGAAGCCGGTTGCCGGCGCGCCGCCTGAAAATCTGATCGACACGATGAGCAAAGAGATTGTTCAAATCGAGCTCACGCGCGCGGAGGCGCTGGAGCCAACGATCGTTCATTTGGATCTCGAGGAATTCGCCGCAGGCGGCACAGGTTCGTCCAAGATCGACTACACAGCTGGATGGTGGTCTCCAGAACCGCGTGGTCGCTGGGCACGGACCAACGAAGTAGCGTTGCGCGTGCGCCCGAAGCAACCGGCGCAAACCCTCCGGGTTCGCTTGATCTCGGCCTTCGAACCGCGCAACGTCACGGTCTACATCAACGGTCTCGAAGCGGGTAAGATAGCGATCGATATGTCACGTCGCGACTACGAGGTAAATGTCCCCGCGGCCGCCCTGGACGACCGAGTCTGGTCCATCCGCCTTAAAGGCGACGATCGCCCTCTGATGCGCCCGCGTGATCTGGGCGACTCGGATCGTCGGTCGCTCACCTTGTTTTTCGAGGGTCTTACGTTGACAGGGGAGGCGGCCCGACGGGATGACTGACGACCCGGTGAAGCGAGCTTTCCCCGATTTATCATGATCGCCGGGGGCAACTCCTGCTGATGCAGGTCACCTACCATTTGGAGGGGCAGAACGTCGACACTATCCCAAATGGGACAAGCGAAGAATCCGCTGCGCTGCTACTTAGCTCGTTCTCTGATGGGATGGTGAGCCTTGGGAGTTCCGCCGCGGCAGTCCATTCATGTTTGCGCCGCCGTTCAGTCAAGCAGGTCTGCTACTGTCGCTTGTTGTGGCCCTCTTCATTGACGGTGCGCCGGAAGTTGTCCCGTAAGCCTGCCATGCGAGAATTGCCACATCTTGAAAATCGCTTAGCCGGTGCACAAGGCTGTGCGGCGCGATCGGGCAATTCGATCGCGCAGAACTCGCGCTTGACTCCTCCCATACTTCAGCCGAGCCAGGAACCAGGCCCCTATAGTGGGAACGCGCCTGGCATGACAAAACCAATGGAACTCGTGAAATGGAGAAAATGCGAGCGCAGGCACTCTCCCTCTCGAGTTGGAGGCGTGCCTTCTCGAATGCCGTGATTGAGCCGACCAACTTGGTCCGATCGGTGTGGGGCGCGCCGAATGAGCGATGTCCGAGGGATGTCCGTGTCGGAAGAACAGACGTTTGCTTCGTCGCGCTGGCGCTCGCATTTCCATGGTCGACCACCGTAGCAACCGGTCTGGTGCTCCTGTCGCTTATCTTTATAGTTTTCACCTATCGGCCGGATGAGATCATCGACGGGCTCAAGCGCCCGGCCTGTGCGCTCCCTGTCCTGCTCGTCGGACTAGCGGCCGTCGGTACAGCTTGGGCTGATGGGGTCCCCTGGACTGACCGGTTGCACGCGTTCGGAAAAGCATCAAAGCTAGTCTGCTTCTTGCCGTTCTTCGTGCATTTTCAGAACACGTCTCGCGCACGATTGATATTCGCGGCTTATCTGATATCGAATCTTCTCCTCCTTCTGCTCTCGTTCGTCGTGTTCTGTTCTCCGGACATCTCCAGCTTTATCGGGGCCAAGTCACCAGGGGTTCCGCTGAAGAATTATTTGGACCAGACCCAGGGCTTCGCGTTCATCGCGGTCATTTGCGTGGCACTTGCAATCGAAGCCCTTCGCCACCAACGGCGACGCCAGGCGATTGCGCTTGCCGCTATAGCCGTCGCATTTTTCGCGAACCTCGCCTTCGTCAATATTGCCCGAACCGCGTTCATTTACCTGCCGGTCATGCTTGCGCTCGTCACCATCCGCTATGCACGCGGATGGCCGTCGCTCGCCGTCTTGGCTACAGTTTGTGTGCTTGGCGTCGGCGCGTGGGGAGTGTCTCCCAATCTTCAGTTCAAGATGGCGCGTCTGTTAGGAGAAGTTGATGCCTATCAGACCAACACCATGGTTGTCGGCGGATTGGAGACCGGTGGCGCGGAGCGCCTCGAGTTCTGGCGCAAGTCTATTGGGGTCATTCGCTCGGCGCCGATTGTTGGTCACGGTACCGGTTCGACGAAGGAGCTGTTTGCAAACGAAGCGGCCGGCCAAACCGGCATAAGGGCGAAAATCGTTGACAATCCACACAATCAGACGCTTGCGGTAGCGATCCAGTGGGGAGCCATCGGATGCATCGTTCTCTACGCCATGTGGGGCGCTCATCTTCTCTTGTTCAAAGAAGGGTTCAGCCGGCGCAAGGGCAGCCTGCTTGCATGGATCGGCCTCCTGGCCGTCGCGCAGAATTTCGTAAGCTCGCTGCTCAACTCGCATTTGTTCGATTTCTACCAGGGATGGCTCTACGTTATCGCCGTCGCGATCATCGGCGGTCAACTAGAGCCCAAAGGGAGTCCGGATAGAACTGACATCAAGGCAGCACCTACGGCATTGTCCGTCGTTGAAGGTCGATGAGAGAGCGTTACAGACGGCAAGGGCGACCTTCCGGTTTCCTGAGACTGCTCTCCCGAATGGCATTGGCGACCAATGGGAGAGCGGCCTTGCGTGATTGCTTCCGAAAATCGCTGAGCCTTCGGATGTAGTAGCCCTGCTTCTGAAGAGCCGACCTGATCTCGTCGCTCACCTTTATAACCCGTCGTTTTCGCTTTCGCCATTTCCTGAGCGCGCCGCTCACCGGTAATGGCGATCCCTGCGTGACCACCAGAAACTCACGCCTCGCGTTCAGGTATGCGGATTCCGATGATCGCGCGCGGCTATTCCAATCTGATGCCGCGCAGCGTTCCAATCTGATCGCGCGCAGGTGAAGCCCCCGATCGTTAAAGGCAATTGGCACTATCGTTAGCCCGTGGTCAAGCGTTGGCCGAAGAGATCACGTCTGGTGTCGCTCGACGGAGCGAAGCTGACCGGACGCGCACCCCCAACTTTGCCGTAGCGGCCGGTCAGCTTCGCGGGCTGCAGTCTCGGTCTTCATCGGGCCGACGATGCAATCAAGGCCGCGGAAGAAGAAGCGGACGACGCATGGAGTCACCGTTCAGTGCGAGCCTGTGAGCGTTGTGAAGCAGGCGATCGAGTATGGCATCGGCGTAGGTTGGGTCGCCGAACACGGCAGGGTACCCCTATTCTTGCGTATTTCGCAAAAACGGGACAGCGGTTTCGCTAACTGACGGACAGCAGTTTCGCTAAATCGCGGACAGCGTGGCGGCGCTGGCTTTTGGTTGCCTGGTTGTTGAAGTCAGTTGATATTCGTTTCGCTGTTTTCGACGTCGGTCAAGGGGCGCGCGGCTTTTTTCCTTCGCATGCTGTCGCCTTCGAGGGCGATACGGTGGGAGTTGTGGATGATCCGGTCGAGGATAGCATCTGCGATGGTTGGCTCGCCGAACACGGCAGGGTACCCCTATTCTTGACCGGGTCGTGTCTCATGTCACGATTACCGACCCGCATCATTTTCTGTTTGGACAGCGGCTTGCCGTCCTGAAGGAGCGGCCGGGGCGCGGTTCCGCCTACGTCGTCGTCGCGCTGGCAGACGGACGGCGGCGAGCGGTTCGGATCGCATCGACGAATCTTGCCAAGACGGCGATCACTTCCCGCCCGAACGCAGCCGATCTGCCGCGCATCAGTGCACGGACGCTGATCCCATTGATGCAACATTTGAGCGCGAGTCTGAGCCTTCTCGACGAGAAGGTGATTCGCGATGACCCACCGACCACTTCCAGGTCGCGTTGCGTAGCGACCCCTGCCGACGTTGGCAAATCCACCCGGCCGTCCAACAGCCGACATTCCGCGTCTCTGGCCGAATCTATCGACCGCGACACAAACGCAGATTGCTCAAACCATCGCCGCGCTGATGCGGCGAATGCAAGCGATCCCCGGCACGCCCGGAAGGGGACTGGGTCGTGCTGATCAGATCGAACATCGCTGACGAGCGGCTTACGACCGCACACCGCGCCAAGTTGGCCTATGTCTACGTGCGGCAATCGTCCGTGCACCAGGTGCGCCAGCATCAGGAGAGCACCGAGCTGCAGTACCGCCTTGTCGATCGTGCCATCGGTCTGGGCTGGCCGCCCGAGCGCGTCCAGGTGATTGACGAGGACTTGGGCAAATCCGGTGCTGGCGGCATGGATCGTCATGGTTTCCAGAAGCTCATTGCCGAGATCGGCCTTGGCAACGCCGGTCTTGTGGTGAGCCTCGACGCTTCTCGCCTGGCCCGCAATAACCGGGACTGGCATCAGCTTCTCGAACTGTGCTCGGTGTTCGGCGTCCTCATTGCGGATGGTGAGCGGCTTTACGATCCGCGAGCCTACCACGACCGCCTGCTGTTGGGATTGTCCGGTATCATGAGCGAGGCGGAGTTGCATCAGCTTCGGATGCGTCTTCACCAAGGGGAGCGTCAGAAGGCGGCACGGGGCGAACTGCGGCTGCCCCTGCCGGCCGGGCTCGCCTACGATCGGGCGGGTACGATTGTTCTCAATCCCGACGAGGAGGTGCAGGCCCGTCTTCATCTTGTATTTGCCAAATTCCGGGAACTGCAAAGCGCTCGCCGTGTGATGCGTTACCTGGGCAGGAACGGATTGTCCTTGCCGGTTCGACCGCTACTTGGGCCATCTCCACACGAGGTCGTCTGGCGTGCGTCAGAGAGTGGACGCGTCCTTAGTATCCTGTCCAGCCTATGCTGGGGCGTATGTTTATGGTCGCCGGCAAAAGGATCTGAGCCGATGCCAGCCTGGATCGTTGACGGGAACGGTCAAGGTAGCGATCGCCGATTGGCCGGTTTGCCTCCGCGCCGCTCACACGGGTTATATCAGCTGGGAGGAGTTCATGGCCAACCAGCGCCGACTGGCAGATAACGTCGCCCACTTTGAGGCAGGGCACGCTGGCGTGCCGCGCAAAGGGGCGGCCCTGCTACAAGGGATTGCGGTCTGCGGCCGTTGCGGACGGCGCATGAGCTTGCGCTACTCGGGGCCGAATGGCGACTATCCGGTGTATTGCTGCCGCTCGGATCGGGACCAGCAAGGCAGTGCACTGTGCCAGGAAGTCCGGGCCTTGGCGGTTGATGCTCTGGTCGAGAGGGTGGTCCTCGACGCCCTGATGCCGGATCAGATTGCAATCGCACTCGCGGCGGCGGGCCAACTGGAGCAGGAGAGCCGTCAGCTCGAGCGCCAGTGGGCGCTTCGCGTGGAGCGCGCTCGCTACGAGGCCGAGCGCGCTCGGCGTCAGTATGACGCCGTCGAGCCCGAGAACCGTCTTGTGGCGCGCTCGCTTGAGCGGGTTTGGGAAGATAAGCTTCGTGTTGTCGAGGCGGTTGAGCAGGAGCATGCGCGCTGGCGCGCGCAAGAGCCGCTTCTGATCGGCTCGGCGGAACGCGCGGGGCTACAAGCGCTCGGCGAGAATCTGCCGCGGATTTGGAATGCGGCCACCACGTCGGCGGCCGATCGCAAGCGCATTCTGCAATTTGTCATCAGCGAAGTCGTTCTTGATCAGAAGCGGACCCGAGGTCAAGTGTGGCTCAAGATCATCTGGCACACCGGCGCAACCAGCGAGCATCATGTGCAGCGGCGCGTTCACACCTACCGCGATTACATCGACATTGATCGGTTACGGCAACGGATCGCCGAGCTGAATGCCGAACACAAAATGGATGGCGAGATCGCCGCAACACTCAATCGGGAAGGCTTCGTCGCGGCTTGAGGCTGCGCCTTCAAAGGCGAGAACGTCTGGCTGTTGCGTACCCGCTGGGGCATTCCAACCGTCAAACTCAACGGCACGGACAAGAATCCGATGCGCTGGCCCGACGGTAGCTTCTCGATTCAGGGCGCTGCGGCTGAGCTTGGAGTAACCCCGCAAACGGTGTTCGATTATCTCGCGCGCGGATTGCTGGCCGGTCATCAGTTAACCAAAGGCCAGCCATGGCAGATCGAGCTCTCAGATGAACAAATCAGTCAGCTTCGCAATCGGGTACGACGCACTAAGCGGTCGAAGAAGGAGGCATCATGAAGGCATCGGTTCAGTTATGAGCTCATGCCATTTGGCAATTGGAAGCTGGCTGGTGACGAGTGTCGATCGACGGCCGTAACGGTCTTCGAGGATTTCGAGCAGATGATGCCGCGCATTGGCGTCGGTCGTGTCCCAAGGAGTGGTGTAGCTGATTAGCTAAGCCGCTCGCGACGCGCGCCCCACATGGCGCCGTAGCGAGCGAGCGGCCTTGCGGGTGGTCACCGATGATTCGTCGGTAAGGTTTGGGTTGCGACGCCAACCTGATTCGAGGAACCACCGATGACCGACGACATGATGAACCTGCGCGCGCTCGCAGAGAAGACCCCAGATGCCGATCTGTTGCGCGAGATGATCGGCTTTGCTGCCCGCCGGCTGATGGAGCTGGAGGTCGAGGGCCTGACCGGGGCCGGTTACGGCGAGAAGAGCCAGGAGCGCCAGGTCCAGCGCAACGGCTACCGCGATCGGAGCTGGGAGACCCGCGCCGGCACGGTCGAGCTGCGTATCCTCAAACTGCGCAAGGGCTCCTACTTCCCGTGCTTCCTCGAGCCGCGGCGGATGGCCGAGAAGGCGCTCACCGCCGTGGTGCAGGAAGCCTACGTGCAGGGCGTCTCCACCCGCTCGGTCGATGATCTGGTACAGGCGATGGGCATGACGGGGATATCCAAGAGCCAGGTGTCGCGGCTGTGCGGCGAGATCGACGACAAGGTGAAGGCCTTCCTCAATCGCCCGATCGAGGGCGACTGGCCCTGTCTGTGGATCGACGCCACCTACGTGAAGGTGCGCCAGAATGGGCGCATTGTCTCGGTCGCGGTGATCATCGCGGTCGGCGTCAACAGCGATGGCCGGCGCGAGGTGCACGTAACGACCAAACGCTATAGTTCACTTCTTTTGACCGCTTCGTTCTTTTCGCACGCAACCCCTTTATCCGATCCGTAAGAAATGAGTGGATGGGACGAATTCCTCGGTGAATATGGCAAGCGGCTTCATCGATGCCTTCGACGATCTGCAATACATCGCCGTAACATCGCTGCCTCTCAGAGCGAAGAGATCCTGGGCAGGCGACGCCTGCGACAAAGCAGATCATTATCTCGGGCTCTTCTAAACGGCGTGCAACCAGCGAAGCCATTTATGGTAGGCCGCCCGACGCGCCTTGTAACGGTCGACGCATTTCTTTGAGCAAAGAGCCGTTTGCCAGCAGTAATGACGGATTAGCCCGAATCGTCCGCCGCAAATCGCGCAGCACCTTACTGGATGACGGTGGGAACTATGCGAGCTTCTGCGCATTCCTCGCCTCCGGTCGACTAACCTGGGATGTCACGACTTCGGCTAAAGAGCCACACCCGCACACAATGCGGTCGAGACTACTCGGCATCAGACCGGCGCACGAGTTCGCCTCTAGTTGCATTTCCTTGACGAAAATCCCCCAAACTCGGAGTGCTTCGTCAACATTGGCGGTATAGACTTAATTTAAGCTTGATTTATGCAAATGAGCGCCAATTAGCGATTAAATCCGACGAACATCCTGCTCTACTCAATGAAAGCCAGACGGACAGCGGCGGATAGCTTCTTCGGAAGCTTGGCGATCATGGCACGTCGGAATGATCACCCTCAGGGCATTCGCCTGCGGCTCTGTCGATAGTGGCTGGAGACGTCGGGACACGGTTCGTGGACGCAATACCTGTCACCATATCGTCCAACGGCCCGTTCGAGGAGGCGATGCTGGCGGCGGCCGTGGCGACGATACGCGCGCCTGGCGCGGTGTTTCTCGATGGGCGCGCCGCTGCCGCTGTCCGAAAGCCTCATGATTGCCTGGCCGCGGACCGTCGGCCCGACCGACGGCACTATCGTGCTCTTCGTTGCTGGCGAGTGGTGCTTCAGCGGCAGGAGCTCAGGGCATGAGTGCGTAAGCCGGTCGGGTGAGCAAAGAGCGACTGCACCGTATCCACGGTGCTGTGCCCTGACCGGTTTTGCACGCTGGACCTGCGCCTACCGCCCGCCAATCCTCTGCCACAGCCAACGCGCCACCGCGGCGGGCGAGGAGCTCGCATCGCTGCCGCTGGCACGCAAATTAGCTTCGCGCATCGTCGCGATGTCGATCCGGCCAAGCAGCGGCTTCAGCGCCGCCTGCAACGCCGCATCATGCGCCCGCCGCGGTGCCAGCAGCAGGACCGCATCATAAGGCGGGATCGCGTGCTTGGGATCGGCCAGCGTCACCAGGTCGTATTCCTTGATCCGCCCCTCGCTGGTATAACCCGCGATGACGTCGACGTTGCCGCTCGCCACGGCCGCATACATGAAATCAGGCTGCATCTGTCGTTGCGTACGGAATGAGAGCCCGTAGGCCTTGTGCAGGGCAGTCCATTCCGGGCGCGAGAAGAACTCGTAATCGCCCGCAATCGACAGCGTCGGCGCGTGCGCAGCCAGGTCGGTGATCGAATGAATACCGAGTGCTTCGGCGCGCTGCCGCGGCATCACCAGCGCGTAGGCGTTCTCGAAACCGAGCGCGCCGAGCAGGGCGATGTCCTGCTTTGCCAGGATTTTCTTCAGCTCGGCGAGCAATGCTTCACGCGACGGCATCTCGGTGCGGTGAAACTGGTTGACCCACAGCGTGCCGGAATAATCCACATAGACGTCGATGTTGTTGGCCGCGAGCGCCTGGAAAATCACGCTGGAGCCGAGGGCCTCGCGCGTCGAGGCCTGCAATCCCGCCGCTTGCAGCCGCTGCTCGATTAGCGCGGAGAGCACATATTGCTCGGCAAACGTTTTGGCGCCGACGACGTAGGTCGATGGGGTCCGTGCCATCGAAGGGATCAGCGTCGCCGCGACCAGTGCGGCGATGCCGACGCCGCCGAGCATGGTGCGGAGGCGTTTGCGCTCGCGCAATCCGCGCTCGATGAGCGTTAATAGTTGATCGACCGCGAGCGCCAGCAGCGCCGAGGCGGCGCAGCCGAACAGCACGAGCACCCAGTTCTGGGTCTGTAATCCGGCGAAGATGTAATTGCCGAGGCTGGTCTGTCCGATCGGGGTCGATAATGTCGCGGTCCCGATCACCCATACCGCCGAGGTGCGGATGCCGGCCATGATCACCGGCAGCGCCAACGGCAATTCCACCGTGAACAGCGATTGCCGCCCCGTCATACCGACCCCTTGCGCCGCCTCAAGCAACGTGGGATCGACGCCGTTCAGCCCTGTGATGGTGTTGCGCAGCACCGGCAGCATGGAATAGAGCGCCAGCGCCAGCATGGCGGGCAAGAATCCAAACGCGGAAAAGTCGAAGCCGAACCAGCGAAGCGTCAACGACGCAATGGCGAGCAGGAGCGGGTAAAACAGCGCGAGCAGCGCCAGTCCCGGCACGGTCTGGACGACGCTGGCGAGGCCGAGCAGGATACCGCGGATCACGGCATGGTTGCGCGTGAGGATCGCCAGCGGCAGGCTGATCACGAGTCCGAGCGCCAGGGCTGCCAGGCTGACCTGAACATGGCTGCCAAGATAGTCCGGCAAGTGCGCCGCCGCGTCACGCCAGCGAGGGTCGGTCAGGAAACTCATTGTGCGCTTGCTCCCGGGAGCAGGGCGTTCAGCCGCTCAGCCTGCCGTCTGGGCGTGCTCAACAGCTCCGCCACATAGGGGTCGTTGTTGTTTGCGAGCTCAGCCGGCTGGCCTTGCGCCACAACCCGTCCGGTCCGCATTACCGCGATGCGATCGGCAAGCAGCAAGGCCTCTGTCATGTCGTGGGTGACCATTACTGTAGTCAAGACGAGCCTGCGATGCAGGGCGCGGTACTCCTCGCCGAGGGTATCGCGGGTCAGCGGATCGAGGGCGCCGAAGGGTTCATCCATCAGCATGATGTGGGGGCGGGCGGCAAGCGCCCGCGCCACGCCTACACGCTGCTGCTGCCCGCCCGACAGTTCATGCGGGTAGCGGTCGCGATGGAGGGAGCGATCGAGCCGCACCAGGTCGAGCAGCTCATCGACCCGCGCGGCGATCTCGGTGGTGGGCCAGCCGAGCAGTCTTGGCGTGACGGCTATGTTGTCGGCGACGCGCATATGCGGAAACAGCCCGCCGCTCTGGAACACGTAGCCCATGCGCCGGCGCAAGCGCACCGGATCGACGTCGCGCACGTCCTCGCCCTCCACGGTGACGCGACCACTATCGGGGTCGAGCAGGCGGTTGGCGAGCCGCAGCAAGGTGGATTTGCCGGAGCCAGAGGCGCCGACGATCGCCAGGAATTCGCCCGCGGCAATATCGAGCGAGACATCGTCGACGGCTGTGATGCGTTCGCCGTCATGACCGTCGGCAAAGCGCTTCCCGATATGAGCGTAGGCGATCAGCGGTGCGAGTGCCATGGTTGGACTGGACCAGTGTGCCATTATCCGAAATTCGAGTTATTCTGCGGTGGGCACGTTAGCGAACATCGGATTCGAAGGACACTGGCAAGTCTATGCGGCGCGCCGCCGCTCGTGGCACGGCGCCTGGTGCGTCGGAACTATGAATACGGCAGTGGTGTCAGCGCTCCCGTACGAAACGTACCGTTCCGCTCCTTGCAGAGGGGGGCTCGTTCGTCCATGCCGTACTTCACGCGAAAATCGGAAGCAATCGGTTAGAAGTGATCTTCTTGAGCTCGCTTGGCGGGTACACAGCGACTTGACTCGTCAACCTAAGCCGCTTGAATCCTGACTAGGAAGCTGTCCAGTTCGTGCTTCAGTCGAGAGCTTTCCTCAGACAGCAGTTCAGCAGACGTCAGCACCTGCAAGGATGCCCCACCGGTTTCTTTCGCGTGGCTGGTGACTTCACCGGCACTTGCCGCCACCTGGGTAGTCCTGACCGCCGCTTCCTGTACATTGAACGCGATGCGTTTGCTTGTTGCCTCATGCTCTCCAATGGAGTCGACCACAGTCCGGGCAATCTCCGCGATGCGGCCGATGATGACGCCAATTTCGGTAATCGCGCCGACCGACTCAGTCGTCGCCGCCTGAATGCCGCTAATCTGCTGGCTGATCTCAACGGTCGCATCCGCGGTTTGCGCTGCGAGCAATTTTACCTCTTGAGCGACAATCGCAAACCCTCTGCCGCGGTCGCCGGCGCGCGCGGCTTCAATCGTCGCGTTGAGAGCGAGCAAATTGGATTGCCGTGCGATCGTTGCGATCAACTGGACCACGCTGCCGATCCGCTCCGCGGCGGCCGCCAGACTGGCCATACGCTGGTCACTGAGTTCGGCCTTGAGAACGGCGTCGCCCGCTATACTGGCCGCTTCTTGGACTTGTCGGCCGATGTTGGTGATGGTTTTCGCCAGTTCACCCGCCGCGGCCGCGACACGCCTAACGTTGGTGGATGCGTCCTCCGACGACGAAGCGACCGCAATGGAGAGTTGCCGGCTGTGATCGGCCGTGCCGGTCAGACTGCGTGCGGAGGCTTCAAGTTGCGAGGAGGCGGACGAAACGCTCTCGATGACCCTGCCTACGGCGGTTTCGAATTCGCTGGCGAGCCGAGCCATATCGGCCTGACGTAGCTCGGCGACGGTACGATCCTGTACGGCCTTGGCATCGAGCTCGGCCTGCGCCTTCTCGCGAGCTTTCAACTTGAACAGTTCGACAGCTTCTGCCATCTCGCCAAGCTCGTCTTTTCGGCCGAGTCCCGGCAGAACGACGTCGAACCGACCGTCGCCGAGCTGACGCATGGCCGCCGTCATCGAAGCGACTGTCTGGGCAATGCGCCGGCCGAACAGTAACGCGATCAGGCCAACGAGCATCGTTGCAAGCCCAATCACCCAGACAAGATTCCGCCGAATTTCTTCGGCTCGCATTGCGGCAGCCTGCGAATGAGCGTCCGCGGCAGCCATGATCTTTACGAGCGCCGGGCGAATGCGGTCGTAGATCTGTCCGAGGTCGTCGACCTGATCGCTCAACGCCTGTTGTGTCACCATGAACGACACAAAAGTCGCCTTGTACGCCCGGATTAGTTCGAGGATCTGGGATTTCACATCAGCGGGTAGGTTCGCTTGAGCGAGCGAGGTCTCGAATTCCACCTCCCGATCCGCCAGTTGATCGCCATATTTGTCTTCGCCGCGCAAGATGAAATCTTTCTCATGCCGGCGCATCATCAGCATCAAGATCATGAGGCGTGGTTGGTTCAGCTCTGACAGCCGCTGTTCGACCACGTGCACGGCATTGCGCAGCTTGCCCTGAAATCCGTCGTCTTCATTAAAGCCAAGGTTGCGCTGGGCCGAGACCACGTTCTGAAAGCGCGTTGCATAGAGATTGACTGCCGGCCGCAACACGCTCCCTTGCTTCAGCGGATCATCCTCGGGCAAACCCGTCACAAATGCTTCGACGCGACTTAGGTCTGCGAGCTGCCGCTCATAACTCTCGGTATGCGTCTTGATCAACATCTCGCTTGGTTTGCGCAGGAAGTTGATTGCGATTTGTCGCGACTCTAGGACGCTTTGCGCCAATGACGTGACATGGGCTTTGAATCCCTTGCTATCGTTCGAAGCGCTCTGGACCCGGCTCGCGTAATTAATAGCGGCGACGCAGATTGCACCTGTGACAAGGACCCCGGAAAGTCCGAGCAGCGCTATTTGACCGCGCAATCCAATGCGAAAGCTCCGGTGAACCCTTGGTCGGCCTCCGATCTCGATCGTGATGTCACTCATGATTCCCCTTGAATGATTGTATCCCCATGGCACGGCTGCTGATTAGCACGGGGACCGATGGGCGATTGCCATATTGCGCTCAACGAGAGCTGACCTGCTTCGTCGGAGACGACCGCCAACTAATCCAGATTGATTTCGAAATCTTGAACTCGAACCATACGTTACGTACGGCAGGACACTAACATCCCCCATCAACTGCCGGCACCGATGATCGAAGTGCCCGGCGATCCGGAACATCGGCGTCGTGCCGAGCCGCTTAAACATCTGCTTCGGGCGCTTCTTACCGCGGCCGGCGTAGGTTTTGAGAAATTATTGGCTCTCAAGCTTCCGGCCAACGCTAAAGGTCATGCAGGCGCCGCGAGCACTCAGGCAAACGGCCCTGTCGTGCGGGGAGTACGACAGGGCCGTCGCAGTCAAAGGCTACCCCGAGGGCAGCACAGGGCAGCGAGGTCCTATTAGGGTGCAAGCTGTAAAATCTAGATGAAATCTACTCGTTCTATTTGATGAAAGGAGTGGTTTGATTTAGACAGCGCCAATGAATATGGAAGAGAAGGCGTTACGATTGCAGGGACCCATGGCGCGCTCTGTACGTTGCGTACATACCGATTGGCGTCAGCAGACCCTCGATCAGACAGACGTTCATCCTAACAAGTTGTGCGTTGCCCTGATGAAACAGCGTGGACCGTGTGGGGTCGGTAGTGCCCTACGCAGGTGCGGGTAGGCGAGTAGCCGCCGAGCATGACGATCTGGAGCAAATAGGTGGCGAGGGTCTTGCGCAGGATGCGCGGCTTACGGAACGGACTGCTCCGCCGAAGAACCGACCTATGGGCGATCTCGGAGGTCGGCTAATAGTTGAGCAATTTTTGTCTAACTCGTCGAATCTTTTGCTGGGACTGCGGACTGAGCCGAGGCATAGGCGCGTGAGACAAGCCTGTAACAACAACATGCCTTTTGCTCGAGGCCCTTGCGTTCATCGATCTGCAAGACGCCACGCATCTTGCGAATGAGCCCTTGTTCTTCGAATTGGATGAGCGTCTCGGTTACCCCGGCGCGGCGCAATCCTAGGACCGAGGAAAGGTAATCATGCGTAACGGGCAGCACGCGAGCGTCAGCGGCATCACTCGCCAGGCACAGCCAACTGGCGAGCCGCTGATCGCGATCGCGCCGAACTCCACACAATCCTGTCATAGCGCAATGCAAGTGTAGCGCTTGAACGTATGCAAAGAGATGCTCTCGGATCTCTGGGCGCTCGTTCATCACCCGGCGCAACTCCTCGACACGGATCCTGTGCGCGCTTCCGGGAAAGAGCACAACAGCTTGATGCGTTGAAAGATGCCCTCCCGCCAACAGCAAAGCGCCGACCGCGCCCTGATGTCCTATCACCGCTGTTTCAAGGATGCTTCCCTCAGCGACAAGCCTCAGCGAGACAAGGCCTGATTCTATGAAATAGACGTGCTCGACACGCTTATTCGGCTCTTGCAGAGCCATACGCTTTTTCAGCACAATCGGCTCAAGGAACTTCCCTATTGCCGCGAGGTCCTGCGGAGAAAGACCCGCCAGGATCGCGTTCTTCATAAAAGACCGCGTCTTAGGGCGCACCGCAAAAGGCTGTTGAAACATCTGCTGTGCGGGAGCTGCATCTTTTGAGCAGTCAAGCGCTTCGGGTGCGGTGGGCACGCGGTCGGTCATTGTCCCTCTCCTCGAGTGCGATTATTTGTGCCCTGCTTAGTTCCCGACGAAGATACGTGCGGAGTTTCCAAGGAGACTGGAACGGCGCCCGCCATCTGTCCTGAAAGCGTAAGCCTCGATGCTGCAGGCTGGTGACCGTTCTGAGGGGCTCCTTCGGCGCGGTTTACAACGTCGCGGAAGACAATTTCAGAGAGCTGCACAACCAGCTCTCTGAGGCGCGCATTCTCTTGCTTACAACGCTCCAGCGCACAGCGCTCGTTTGTCATTGCCGATGCCCGCGCAGAGAGTCCGTCACGCGACTGCGATGGTACATGTAAGGCCTGTTCGTCGAACAATGCTTCGACGAAAACGGTACGCGAGGTACAGACAATCTCGCGCTCAGCAGAGTGTGTCATCCCGGTCTCAGATTTGAACGATTCGTACAAAGAGTCAGGCGCGCCGAACCGGCGTCACGCGAGGTAATCCAATCAGTATTGCCCAACCCCGACATCTGGGTTGGGAAACTCAGATGGCACAAAGGCGAGAAATTAGATTCTTAGTTCGCGGCGTACTGTATTCGTTGGAGCGCAACCAGCGGAACCAAGGTATAGACGCGCCGATCACAGCAGACTGCCAGTAGCACCCGCCCAAGCGTGAATTCAAGCATGTCACCCGACCACAAGATTGCGCTCTTTATCGACGGCCCCAATCTCCACGCAACTGCCAGGACGCTCGGTTTTGAGCTCGACTACAAGCGCCTGCTCGGGGAGTTTCAGCGCCGTGGCACCCTGCTACGAGCGTTCTATTACACGCCGATTATTGAGGATCAGGAATATTCATCGGTCCGGCCGCTCCTCGATTGGCTCGACTACAATGGCTATGCAGTTGTCACTAAGGCGACCAAGGAATTCGTGGATGCCTGTGGCCGCCGAAAAGTCAAAGGTAATATCGACATCGAGCTCGCCGTCGATGCCATGGAACTCGCTGAGCGCGTCGACCAGATCATTCTGTTCTCCGGCGACGGTGACTTCCGTCGCCTGGTCGAGGCCGTGCAACGTCGTGGCGTCCGCGTCACAGTGGTTTCCACTTTCGCGATCCAGCCGGCGATGATCGCCGACGAACTTCGGCGGCAGGCAGATGAGTTTATCGACCTAGCGGAGTTGAAGCTAAAGGTGGGGCGCGATCCGTCTGAACGATTAGCCCTCCCGCTGACTCCTGGTAAGCGTCGCGAGCCAGCCAGCGCAGAAGCGATCGCAGACTAATCAATGGAAGTAATTTTGTGCCGGTTGCCAGCGACGTTAATAACGCGCCGTTTGGCGCTTATTCCGCTCATCTCTGTTCTGGCAATATTTGGTTTCAGCGCGACTGCGGAGGAGAACAGGCCTGATAATGGCCCCGTTGCTACCAATGTCAGAATCGAATGCTCCCTGAAGGGAAGTGCTGGCGAGCCGGGAGAGGTTGAAACATTCGCCGCGCGAGACCACTTTAAGGAAGACATCACGTCATCGGCCCCCGTCAGGATTTCGTGGCTTGGCGCGACGTTTGTGCGCCGATTTGCAGTCAAAGTCGAAACCGCGGTTAATAGATGTCTGCAAACATGTATCTTGAAGACTCTCTCGAATGACGATGAGATCATCGGAGAACTAGGCATTCCGGGCGAGAGCAAACTGGCGGATATCTGGCGCCTCTTAAGCCGCCAAGCCAATGGTGAAGGCGGGGCGCTGCAGACAAACGCCGCTCCCAACATATTCTTTATTCGTGATGATGTCGGTGATCTTGGTGTGGTTGACGCCGTATGGGGAGGCGCTGGTTGGGAAATTGGAGCAAGCCCGACCGGAAAACATCGGATTTGGCCTCCCGGCACGCGCGTCTTCTTTCATGGCGCGGACACAGAATGTAGCGCCTTGACTGGACTTGCTGCCGGCACGGCTGGCTGATTTTATGTCGGGCGGCGTACGATCTCCGCGACCGCCCTACTCCGCGATACCGATCGCGCCTGTCTTGCCACGATCAGCGGAGGCTGACGTTGGCGAGCGCTTTGGTCGCCTCATCTTCGTGCCGACCTAGCCGACCCGCAGCGCAGGACCAGTGCTCAGATTGCCGCAGTTCATTCCCGAGCCGCATCAGGCTACACGTCAGCCAGATCGTTTCTTGCCTCTCGCGCCCGCTGCGACGAAACAACGTCTATACATACAAGCGCATGCGGAAGCGGTAGAGGGCTCGGTAGAAATGGATGGCCATGTCCCGCTCCTGCCAATGCCCCGATGATGATGCGTCTATCTCCGACATTATCTGCCCGCAAGCCTGTTATTTTACTCAATTTCGTTCGCTCTGACGATTAGATCCAGCGATCCAGCGCCGCCTGCCAGCGGATTTCACCAGGCCGATTCTTGTTCAAGCGCGCTTCGGTAGCGGACTAAGTCGGAGCCATCTCATCGAGGCGAAACGCGAGTGCGCCATCGTGGCCCACCCGGTGACCTGACGCGCAACCTGCGCCTAGCGTGCTCATTCAATAAACATCGAGATTATGTCCCTTCTTCTTCAGTCAGCGGCCGTTGGTTTCGGGCACAGATCGGCGACTAGCTTAGGCTTGCTTCTCAATAGCGAGATTAGCGGGAGAACCGCAGCGTCCGGAAGGGGCAAAACTTCGAGTGTGGGGTGGAGTCACGTTAGTGGCACAATCGTCGCGTACGAATATTCCATAAAGGTATCGCGCATACAAGATGCCTACAAACCAAAGCATATCACATGCCTGCAACAAAACTGGCCATACGGTACCATCACGCAGTTATGGAGAAGTGGCGACGCGTCCGACGTATCAGCCCGATACAGTTCTAGCTAGCTCCTACACAACTCGACCGCGCTGCACGCTGGGGGACAATTGCCGAAGAATGGAGACGCTCGCAAAGATCGGCCGTAGAGCGCTCACCAAGGGTATGCACTGTGCGGCCCGCGATTCGCCGCGACCTCGCAACTCAACTCGGATGGACGAGGGAAAATAGCCATCCTTTCCGGTGACGATCGTCGGAAAGCTCTTCGCTCATTGTCGTTGATCCTCACTGACGACACTGAACTCAATGCCGTTGGCGACGTCACGACATCGAAGTATTCGCTGGCGTTCGTCATGCTTCTTGCTTTTGTTGCGGACCGGCGCTTCTGCTTGCATGGCGCCCCGCAAGGCGACGATCACTGCCGGCTCCAGGGCATTGCGCTGCAATTTTGAACGTCAAGGCACTACAAACGAACCCGTACGGCAGCTGCGGTATGGTGGTGCCATAGTCCTTCGTTCGGAAGATGGTCGAAGTCACCGCGATGATTCGGAAGCAACTCGGCCACTGTAGAGTCGAGTTATCGCAGAATTCACCCATGAACTTCGAGGCTGGGCTCTTGCGGGGCGGCTTGGCGGGAGGACGTTCGCACCGGGCATGCGATCCCCCTGATGGTACGCGCTGCGTGTCGGTGCCGATGATCATCACGCTCGTCCGCCTCAGCGCTCACGGCTGGAGAACACGGCGGCGCAACCGGGCACTCGTTGCGGCAGAGCCGCCTCTAATTCTGCAACGATATCGTGCAGTAGGCCGAGGGCGAGCGGATCGGTCACATCGCGCTGCATCAGGCGGTAACGCATGATGCAGTCTTGAAGGCTTCGCAGTTCCTCGTTGTCGTCCATGACACGCTCCGCAGACAGAATAATGACGCGCAACGAAATCGATGGTTGCGGGTAACTTTAGAAAATTTCTCAGAAATTGAAATGCCTCGCGCCGAGGTCAGCTGACATGTTGAACGAGGCATCTCTAGTTTGGCCGATGCCATCCGCCAGCCCTGGCGCCGTTTCGATCTGGCTGCGCAGCGTTCGCGCGATCAGTTGCCGTTGGAGGACCGCAGACGTTGTCTGCGGACTATTCAAGAAAACCCCAATCAAGGCGAAGAAAGCGGCCCTTGATGAGGAAAGTGACCCTCGGTTATAGCGGGCCTCGACCTTGCGGGGCGCCAACGGACCTTACCATGGAACTGGGTGATGCACGGAACAGACCGGCGGATATCGGGAGCGGCTGTGCGGGTGGATCGAAGGATGTGAGTGTGGCCGCCACGCTTCCTAATAATGGCGAACCGCGGGCCCGGGTTCGGCCGCTTGCTAGCGACGAGGATCTGCCGTTGCGGGGAACAACATTGTTCGGTCAGGCCAGTCTGGCACTCGACGCAATCAGCCCCGGCGTCGGGGCCTTTCGCGGTGTCGAAGGGAGAGATCGACCAACCCCGCCGCACGTGGGTTGCATGCACGGGGCCGAAGCCATGCGGGGCCTGATCTAGAGTACGGTCCAATGTGACAGCCGCAACAGCACATGCGGGACCGGCCCAGTCGGCGCGGTTCTAATGGGGGCACCCGAAACATATTTTGACACCGGCTCACAGCTCGCTACCGATCGACAGGCAAAAGCGGGCCAATAGCCAAAGACACCTTGTCAACACCAGCGAGTGCAAGAACCTCAGCACGACGGCTGAGGTTCTGCATGTCTTTTAGAGAGGCTGGATCAATCAGAAGTCCATTCCACCCATGCCGCCCATGCCACCGCCCGGAGGCATTGCAGGCCCGGCAGCCGGCTTCTTCGGCAACTCGGCGACCATGGCCTCGGTGGTGATCAAAAGAGCTGCCACGGAGGACGCGTTCTGGACTGCGGCTCGCACGACCTTTGTGGGGTCGATGATGCCCTTGGAGACCAGGTTGCTGTACTCGCCCGTCTGCGCATCGAAGCCGTAAGAGTACTGATCCTTCTCCAGGACTTTGCCAACCACGACCGAGCCGTCTTCACCGGCGTTGATCGCGATCTGCCGAGCCGGCCAGGACAGCGCCTTGCGCACGATCTCGACGCCGGTCTTCTGGTCGTCGTTTTTGGTGCGCAGGCCTTTGAGCGCTTCGGTGGCTCGGAGCAAGGCGACGCCGCCGCCCGGCAGGATGCCTTCCTCGACAGCCGCACGGGTCGCATGCATCGCGTCATCCACGCGATCCTTGCGTCCTTCACCTCGACCTCGGTCGCGCCGCCGACGCGGATCACCGCGACGCCGCCCGCGAGCTTGGCGAGACGCTCCTGCAGCTTCTCACGGTCGTAGTCCGAGGTGGTCTCCTCGATCTGCGCCTTGATCTGGGCAACGCGCGCCTCGATGTCGGCCTTCTTGCCGGCGCCGTTGACGATCGTGGTGTTCTCCTTGTCGATCATCACCTTCTTGGCGCGACCGAGCATGTTGAGCGTGACGTTCTCGAGCTTGATGCCGAGGTCTTCCGAGATGCCTGGCCGCCGGTCAGGATCGCGATGTCCTGCAGCATGGCCTTGCGGCGATCGCCGAAGCCCGGAGCCTTGACGGCCGCGACCTTCAGGCCGCCGCGCAGGCGGTTGACGACGAGGGTGGCGAGCGCTTCGCCTTCGACGTCTCAGCACGATCACCAGCGGCTTGCCGCTGCACCACG
>NZ_JALJZE010000001.1:4787500-8937384 GCF_024171045.1 Bradyrhizobium sp. USDA 4538 | reverse complement strand
AAAGGCTTTGCCCTGCACGCCGTCGACGCGACTGCACTCGTTCATGCCTTGCTGCTTCGGATTCAAGCTCTGCTGCTGCCGATCAAGACGCTGGTGTTAAGCGGTCACTGACGGGCGCGAACGGGGAGACACCATATGAAACCGGACTGTAAGTTTCGCGCAATCGTGGCGACGGGCATGATCTTCGGATTGCCGGGTTGCGCGCAGGCTTTCGATCTCACGGGTGCCTGGGCCACGAGCGCCGAGCAATGCCGAAAGGTGTTCGCCCACAAGGGCAGGGCGAACCAGCTGACCTTCACGAACTTCTCTGGCGTCTATGGCGGCGGATTCATCGCCGAGCCCGATCGCCTCCGGAGCAAGTTCGAGAACTGTAAGATCAAATCGCGCAAGGACGACGGCCAGACCATCAACATCATCGTCGGTTGTGCGTCCGGAATCATGGTATCGAATGTGCAGTTCTTCCTTAAGGCCGTCGACGACGATACCATTACGCGCCAATTCCCGGGCATCGAGGGGATGGAGGTCAACTATCATCGTTGCAAGATCTAGAGGCATCCGCTCCCCGCGCTGGCTCAGCGCCGCCGGACCGTTGTCGGCTGGCGCCGAACCGATCGAGTGATGCGCCGTGGATCCCAGCAGGTTGCCGAGGTCATTGCGCATCGCCCTGGTGGCCGGCCTTGTGCTTTTGGCCGGAGGTGCGAGCCTGTTCGCCTATCGCTGGTACGAGCGGCCGACGACCCTGACGATCGCGGTTGGGTCGCTGGACGGCGAGGCCGGGAGGCTGGTCTCGGCGATCGCAGGAAAGTTCGCCCAATCGAAAGCACCAGTCCGGCTCAGCCTGGTCCAGACGCCGGGACCGCTTGAGTCCGCCAAGGCATTCGCGTCCGGAAAGGTGGACCTCGCGGTCGTCCGTGGAGACGTCGGCGATCTATCGCAGGCCCAGGCCGTGATCGTGTTGGCCCACGCCACCGTCCTGTTGGTCGCGCCGCCCGGCGCTGCGATATCCGACGTGGCGGAGTTGAAACGCGTCGCGATCGGTGTGATCGGCGCCGAAGCCAATCAGAAGCTGATCAAGGTGCTGACCGACGAATACGATCTGACGCGCGCGGGCGTGACGTTCAAGCCGCTCGCCCCCGCGGATGCGCGCCGGGCGCTCGACACCAAGGAGGTACGGGCGATCCTGCTCGTCATGCCTTTGACCGAAAAATATCTTTCGCTGCTGCGCAATGTCTTCGCGCGCACCACGCGAGCCGGCCCGGTGATGATCGCCATCGAGTCCGCCGGAGCCATCGCCGAGAAAGAGCGCGCCTATGAAAGCTTCGACGTACCCAAGGGAACCCTGCGCGGCTCGCCGCCTGTTCCTGCCGATGACCTGACGACGCTGCAGACGTCGTTTTATTTGGTAGCACAGAAGAAGCTTGGGAATGACGTGATCAGCGACCTGACGCAGTCGATCATGAACGCGCGGCGAGAGTTGCTCGCCGAACTGCCGGCGCTCTCCCAGATCGCTACGCCTGATACCGACGCGGGCGCCTACATTCCCGTGCATCCCGGGGCGGCTGCGGTCTATGAGGGGACCAGGGAGAGCTTTCTCGATCAATGGGGCAATGCGATCTTCCTGGCGCCGATGATCGCAGGCGGGCTTGCGTCGGTGCTCGCGGCGGCGTGGAAATTTCTCCGCTCGAGCGAGGCACCGAGCCGGAAGGAGGCGCTCGACACGCTTTATGCACTGGCAGGGCGAATTCGGATGGCCAGGCGTGTGTCGGATCTCGAAGAGATCGAGCGCGAAATCGACCAGGTGCTGCGAACGCAGCGCGAGCAGCCGGTCGCGGACGACAAGGCCGAGCGCGCTGTCACGGCGGTGAACGTTGCGGCCCATCGGCTCGAGAACCTGATTCACGACCGCCGCATCCACCTTGCGTCGCGACAGCCGGGCCAGGCCGGAAGCCAAGTCGAAAGCTGAGCCGAAGGACAGTTTCCTTGATCTCGATCAAGGAGGGGAGGGGATCGTGGCCGATGCTGTCGACTGTTGGTGTCGATGGAGGTCGCGATGTTCCGTTGGGGCAAGATTCTGCTCGCGGTTGTGCTGGTGTCGGTGACGTCCGTTGCCGCATTCGCGCAAACGGCTGACAAGCCGCCCGCCCAGACCAGCCCGCCCGCCCAGGCTAGCCAGCCGGCTGCGGCAACCCAGCCGACCGATCAGCTCCTGAAGCCGGAACAGCTGGAAGCCCTGGTGGCGCCGATCGCGCTCTACCCGGACTCACTGCTCGCCAACGTGCTGGCGGCGTCGACCTATCCGCTCGAGGTCGTGCAGGCCGATCGCTGGGTCAAGGAGCGCAAGAGTCTGAAAGGGGATGCGCTCAAGGCCGAGGTCGACAAGCAGGCCTGGGATGACAGCGTGAAGGCGCTCACGAGCACCGCCGACGTGCTCGCGATGATGAGCGACAAGATCGATTGGACGAAAAATCTGGGTGATGCCGTGCTGGCCCAGCAGCCCGACGTCATGGACGCGATCCAGCGGCTGCGCAGCAAGGCGCAGGCCAACAACAAGCTGGTGACGACCAAGCAGCAGAAGGTCAGCGTCCAGACCCAGGAGAACAAGCAGGTCATCGTCATCGAGCAGACCGATCCGAACACCGTCTATGTGCCCTATTACGATCCGGCCACGGTCTATGGCGCGTGGCCGTATGCGGCATATCCGCCGTACTATTTCGGCTATCCGTCCTATATCGGCGCCGGTGTTGTCGCGGCAGGTCTTGCCTTCGGTGCCGGCTGGGCGATCGGGCGCTGGGGCAATTATTGGGGTGGCGGCTTCAACTGGGGCAATCGCAACGTCTATGTCAATCATCGGACCACCAACATCGCAAATGGCTGGCAGCACAATCCGGCGCATCGCCAGGGCGTTCGCTACAACAACAGCAATGTCCAGCAGCGCTTCGGCGGCAACGCCAATCGGGCCGGTGCCAGCGATCGGATGAACTTTCGCGGCCGTGACGGTCAGCAGGTTCTCAATCCGGGCGATCGCCCGGGCGCAGATCGCGCCGGTGACCGGGCAGGAGGCCGCGGCGGCGACCGTGCGGGTGATCGCGCCGGAGATCGTGCGGGCGATCGCGCTGGAGACCGTGGAGGCGACCGCGGCGGAGATCGTGCGAAGGGTGGTGACCGTGCAGGTGCAGGCGATCGCGCCAAGGGCGGCGACCGCGCGGGTGCCGGCAACAAGGGCGGTGGCGATCGCGCCAAGGCCGCCAACCGCGGCAATGCCGGTAACCGCGCAGCTGCGGCGAATCGCGGCGGTGGCAGTCGCGGCGGCGCCATGAACGTATCGTCCGGACGGGCAGCTGCGGCGGCATCGGCGCGCGGGCGATCGAGTATGGCCAGCATGCCGCGCGGCGGCGGCGGCGCAAGTTTTGCCGGCCGCGGCGGGGGCGGCGGAGGCGGCTTCCGCGGTGGTGGCGGAGGTGGCGGCTTCCGTGGCGGCGGCGGTGGACGACGCTCCGACATCGCGCTCAAGCACGATATCGAGTTGCTTGGGCATCTCGCCAACGGCCTCGGCTACTACCGTTTCAGCTATCTCGGCAGCAGCAAAGCCTATGTCGGCGTGATGGCGCAGGAGGTCGAGCAGGTCATGCCGGCGGCGGTGACGCGCGGCGCCGACGGCTATCTCAGGGTCTATTACGACAAGCTTGGGCTCAAGTTCCGCAGCTACAACGACTGGCTTGCCGCCGGCGCGAAGATTCCGTCCCCGTCGGAGGCATCACGATGACAGGCCCCTCATACTCGCGACTGGATCGTGTCGCCTCGATCGGCGTCGCCGCGGCAACAGCACTCGCCCTGATGCTATCTCCTGCGCGCGCCCAGCAAGGCTTCCCCAATCCGGAAGACGCGGCGTCCGCCTTGGCAACCGCGGTCAAGACCGGCACCAGCCGGGCGATGCTGAAGGTGCTGGGCCGCGATGCCGCCGATATCATCGAGTCGGGCGACGATGTCGCCGACGCCAATGCGCGAGAGAGCTTTCTTTCTGCCTACGACGCCAAGCATTCGATCAAGGCTGACGGCAACAAGAAAGCCACCTTGATTCTGGGCAGGGACGATTTCCCGTTCCCGATCCCGCTCGTCAACAACAATGACGGCTGGAGTTTCGACGCCGCCGCGGGGCGGCGCGAAATCCTCTACCGCAGGATCGGCCGCAATGAGCTGGCCGCGATCCAGACCAGTCTTGCCTATGTCGACGCACAGAACGAATACGCAGAGAAGGATCGCGGCGAGGGTGTGGGCGCCTATGCCCAGCGCATCGTCAGCAGGCCGGGCAAGACGGACGGGTTGTTCTGGCGCGACGACAAGGATCCAAGCCCGCTCGGCGAGCTGGCCGCCCAGGCCGCTGCGGAAGGCTACAAGGTCGGCGAGCAGAGCATGCCGTACCACGGCTACTACTATCGGATCCTGAAGGCGCAGGGCTCCGACGCCCCCGGCGGCGCGCTGAACTACGTCGTGAAGGGCAAGATGATCGGTGGATTCGCGCTGGTCGCCTATCCCGCCGAATACGGCAATTCCGGCGTCATGACCTTCCTGGTCAACCACGCAGGCACGGTCTATCAGAAGGATCTCGGCTCACGCACCGATTTCCTCGCCAAGCGCATGATCGTTTTCGATCCGGATCAGACCTGGAAGAAAGTGGATCCGACAAATCCCTGAGCGAGGAGGGGGCTGTGTTGACGCGACCCATGATCCGTTCCGTCATACTGGCGCTTGCGGCGATGGTCCTGTTGGTCGCGCCATGCTTCGCCCAGGCCGTCGGCCACGTCCAGGTCAAGTTCGTGAAGGCGGCGCTCGTCGTGGGCGGCGGCGGCGGCAGCGGCACGTTGACCTACCGCGGGCGGCACTATCGGTTCATCGCGTCCGGCTTCAGCCTCGGCGTGACTGCCGGTGCGTCGGTGACCTGGCTGGAGGGCACCGCCTCAGGCATCAGGGAGGTCAACGATTTCGCCGGCAGCTACGCACTGGTCGGAGCAGGTGGCGCATGGGCTGGTGGCGTAGGCGGGGTGAGCCTGCGAAATGAACACGGCGTGGTTCTGATGCTCAAGGGACCGAAAGCAGGATTGGAATTCGCCGCCAATCTGGGCGGGCTCACGATTTCGCTGCGCTGAGCTCGGGCTCGATTCGCCCTGCCTCAGATGGGCCGCAGGTGGAAGGTGCCTCCGCCGCGCGACGACCAGCGTCCGGGGGGCGGCGCTGAGCGATGGATTGATCTATCTCAAGGCCGGGTCCGAGGCTCAGGTTCAACCTGCATTCGGCGGGGCGGCGATAGGTCATCCAGGTAACCGGGAGGTGGAGGCATGTACCGGCACATTCTCACTCCGACAGATGGGTCGGAACTGGCGGAGCAAGGGGTGAAGCACGGGTTGGCGCTGGCGAAATCTCTCGGAGCCAAAGTATCGGTCATCTTCGTCGTTGAGCCGCTCTCGGAAATAGGAGGGCGGTACCGTGATCTGCTCGCGAGATTTGCCGAGATACGCAAGGAAGAGGCCACGAGCGCGCTGGATCGTGCCGCACACGCGGCCAGGGAGGCCGGTGTTCCCTGCGAGACAAGCCAGGTCGAGAGCGGGCAACCCCATCAAGCCATCATCGCAGCAGCCGAGAACAAGGGCTGCGATCTCATCGTCATGTCATCGCACGGGCGCAGCGGGCTCTCCAAGCTTCTCATCGGCAGTGTGACAAATAAGGTGCTGACGCAAGCAAGGACTCCGGTCCTTGTCTGTCAGTGAGCGTGCAGATCGCTGGATGGAAAGTACTGTGCATGGAGCTTGGGAGAAATCGAATGAACAAAATCACTGTGTGCCTGGCTCTTGCCGGTGCGGCGTTGTCGGGTCCGCTGCAAGCGCAGACGAGCATCGATATGGCGCGGATAACTTGCTCGCAATACCTCGCCATGTCCCCGGGCGATTCTTCCGTATTTTCTGCCTGGATGAGTGGCTGGTTCAATCAAAAGAAGGGATACGTCTTTGTCGATCTCAACGCATATGCGCGAAATGTCGCAAGCGTAAAGGCGTGGTGCGCGACCAATCCCACTCAGACCGTGATGGCCGGCCTCGAGCGCTCTACGGCCGGCCAGTGATCAAACAGGGTTGGAAGATAACAATGAAACCATCGATCCTTGCCGTTGCGACCGTTGCACTTCTCGCCACCAGCGTCGTGGCCAAAGCGCAAGTCGTCGTCGATCTCTCCCTCATTACCTGCAAGCAACTGCTGGAGTCGGACCAGGAAAGACAAACGCTGATCAGCTCCTGGATGTCGGGCTATTTCAGCGCATCGAAGAACCTGACCGTCGTCGATTTTCGCTACGTCGAGCGAAACGGCAAGGTTATCGGCAAGTACTGCAAGTCGCACAAGGCGGACACCGTGATGAATGCGATGCAAAAGAACTGGCGCTGATCATCGTCGTTGCGAACGCGCAGGCAGCGGACGGCATCCTGTCCTTCTCGGGGTGGCGGTGAAGCCGGCGATGCCAACGGTCGGCAGGCTTGTGGTTCACTCGCGCTTCCGATCGAATCGCTTCTCCCTCAACTCGGGCCGCGGCGCCCGTATTTTTACGGTCCGCGCCCTTGACCAAGGTCAAGGCGCGGCCACCGGCCTGATGGTGTGTCGCTAGGGCTGTTTGCTCTTGCCCGGTGTCGCGGTGTCGGCCATCTGGTATGTCACTTATGAAATTCGCCGACGTGGTCTATTGGCTCGAAGGGCGCGCAGCCCTCGCGAGACCAGGACATTTGCCAGCGAATCGGAAGCCAAGGCGTTTGCGCGGTCAAAACTGGACGAAGGGCTGGTCGTGTTTGCCGGCACCATCAATCCGCACCTCCCCAGGCAATTGATCCCCTCGCAGAACATTGCCGATTGGCTCGTCGAACAGTGAGCCGGCTCGGCGCTTCTGTTCGGCAGGACGAGCTTCGTGCTGCACCGAAGTTGAACGCAGAGCCCGAGCACGCTGTTCGTTTGCCCTTGGGTGTTGCCATTTTGGCACGTGGCTTTTCGTGACTCACATCTAGGCTTCGACCACTGCCCCGATTGGACGAGCGCAAGGACTGCTTTTCTCGATTAACGCGAAGAGACCCGGAGATCATTCCATGAAGAGATTTTTGCTTTCTGTCGCCGCGATTGTCGGCATGGCCACGCCGGCGTTGTCGGCTGACATGGCCGTCAAGGCGGCGCCTGTGCCGGTCCCTCCGCCGGTCTACAACTGGACCGGCTTCTATATCGGTGCGAATGGCGGTTGGGGTGAGAGCCGGACCTGCTGGGATTTCCTCCCCGCCCTGGGAGGTGTCGTGGCCGACGGGTGCAGTTCGCGCTCCGGTGGCGTTTTCGGCGGACAACTCGGCTATCGCTGGCAGGCAGGGCAGTTTGTCTTCGGCCTGGAAGGACAGGGTGATTGGGCGGACCTCAAGAGCTCGCGCCTCAGCCTCATCGATCCTAGGTTCTCGACGACAACGAAGACCGATGGACTGGGTCTCTTCACCGGCCAGCTCGGCTGGGCCTGGGATGCCGCGCTGTTCTACGTGAAGGGTGGTGCAGCGGTCACCAGCAATCGCTATGACATCTTTACCACGGTCGGCGGAATCGGGGTCGCGTCGGCGACATCGACCCGTTGGGGCGGTACCGTCGGCGTGGGCTTCGAGTACGGGTTCACCCCGAACTGGTCCGTCGGGCTCGAATATGACCGTCTGTTCATGGGCGATGCCAACAACACGTTCTCGGTGGTCAATCCCATCGTGGCCGGCGCCGCCAACCGGATCGGACAGGATGTGGATCTGCTGACGATCCGCCTGAACTATCGGTTCGGCGGGCCGGTCGTCGCCAGATACTGATCTCCCTGGATGGATGTAATTTGGGCCCCGGCATTCTTGCCGGGGCCTTTCTTTTAGTTTTGGCGGCTACCGGACCAAATGTCCGAAGTGCGGCAAGCGCCGCTGTCAGCGCTTTGCGGCTGCGCCCTTCGTTGCTTCGTAGGCGTCGCGATAGCCTCTGGCGATCGTCCGAACGCCGCGCCCGATATCGTCATAGACATCGTCGGGCAGGTTCGCGAGCGACACGCGAAGCGACCATTCGGGGGCATCGAAGCCGCCGCCGTTCAGCAGCACGATCCCGTGGGCTTCGGCCAGCCTGAACGCCAGATCCAGCGGGTGGACGGTCTTCTTCAGGTATTCAACCGCGTCGTCGCCGATGTTCTTTCGGGCCCAGAACTCGAAATCGATCAGGGCGTAGTAGGCATCATAGTTGGGATTCGGGCTCAGCTTGTCGGCCAGCCCGAGGCCGTCGAGCATCGACCACAGGCGCTTGTTGACGATTTCCATGCAGGCCGCCTGATAGGCCTTGTTCACGTCCATCATCTCCGCGAGCGAGAACAGGCTCATCATCACCTGCTGCGGCAACGACAATCCCGCGGTGTGATTGAGCGCCACGTCGCGGCTGTCGGCGACGATGCGGTCGATCAGTTTGAGCTTGCGCGGTTCGAGCGTAAGCGGCCCGTAGCGCTTGTCGAGCGCCTTGACGGCCTCGTCCGGAAGCTTGGCGATCATCTTGTCGAAGATGTTGTCCTCGTTGATGGCGATGGCCCCCAACCGCCATCCCGTGCAGCCGAAATACTTCGAATAGGAGTAGACGCCGATGGTGTTGTGCGGCAGCTCGCCCAGCAGCGAACGGAAGCCGTGCACGAAGGTGCCGTAGACGTCGTCGGTGAGGATCATCAGGTCGGGGCGCTTGGTCTTGACCAGATTGGCCAGCTTGGCAACCGTCTCCTTGCTCAACGCCATCCCCGGAGGGTTGGACGGATTGACCACGAAGAAGGCCTTGATCTTCGGATCCTCCAGTTTCTTGATCTCCTCGTCGGTGAACTGGAACTTGTTCTCCTGCGGAGCCCTGATCTGAACCACCTTCAGGTCGTAGTCTTCCAGGTGCGTCATCTCGATGTAGGGCGTGAAAATCGGCGTCGCCAACGCGATCGTATCGCCGGGCACCAGCAGCCGGTTGGCCTTCAGCGACTTGAAGAGGTAGCACATCGCCGCCGTGCCGCCCTCGACCGCATAGATGTCGAACTTCCCGGCCGGCCGGGGCTCGCCGCAAACCGCCCACATCAGGTATTCGTGCACGATCTTTTCGTTGTGCACCAGCATGCGGTCCGGCACCGGGTAATTGTCGCCGATGATCGAATCGACCAGCTCGTGGACGAAGGCGTCCGGGTCGAAGCCGAATTTCTTGACCGCAAAGGGCAGCATCTCGGTCAGGAAGCTCGCACCCGGCATGTCCTTGTGCTGCTTGAGCCAGGCTTCGAACCGGCCGGCGATGCCGCTTGCCTGGGGCATGCCGCCGATGCCCGCCGGGTGCTCCATCACCCGCTTGCTCTCGGTGATGGCGAATTGTCCCAGCAGGAAGAAGCCTTCGCGCGGCGTCGTGGCCACCCAGTTCGGATTGCCCCGCCCGGCGTTCAGGAAGGGCATCTGGCTCCGCTTCGAATTGCTCTTGGCGAGGTTGATCAGCTCGTCCTTGATCTCGAAGGGGCTCAACGCCTCGAATTTCTTCAGGGTCAGAAGATCGGCCATTTGACACTCCCGGGGCGATGCATGCTGTTGGAATGGAGGCGACAGGCTCCGTTGCCTGCGCAATCGCGCGCAGCATGATCGGCGACCGGTTACGAGCCTTGATCTATGTCAACGGTCACGCGCAGGCGATGCGATGCTGCGACGGATAGTCGCTCACGATGCGAGTGCGCGGCACATGTGTGGTGTCGGCAAGATCATGAAATCGCGAGGCTCTCGCAGCTGCGGTTGACATAGATCAACATCCTGCTCGCCAACCGCCGTCTGATGTCGACCGATACGGTTGCTCGCCCTTTTCGGCACCCGTGCACGAGATCGAAGCGGGCGCACGCCGAAGCCCCGGGACAGCATGAACGGGTGACATCATGATCGATTGGCTCTTCCAGACGCTCCGCACCTATCCCGAAATTGCGATCTTCCTCTCGCTGGCCCTGGGCTACTATTTCGGTTCCTTCACCTATAAGGGGCTTGGACTGGGCGCGGTCACCGCGACACTGGTCGCCGCTGTCATCATCGGCCAGATCGGGATCACTATATCAGGGCCGCTGAAGCCGTTCTTCTTTCTGATGTTCCTGTTTGCAATCGGTTACGGTGTCGGACCGCAATTCGTGCGCGGTATCGCGCAGGACGGCGTCCCGCAGGCGATTTTCGCGGCCGTGGTCTGCGTCTTCTGTCTGCTGTCCGCCTATCTCGGCGCCAAGGTCGCCGGTTACGACGTCGGATCGGCGATCGGGCTCTATGCCGGCTCGCAGACGATCTCCGCGTCGATGGGACTCGCGACCGACGCCATCAATCGCCTTGGTCTGCCCGCGGACGAAGCCAAGAAGCTGCTCGATGCCATGCCGGTCGCCTATGCCGTGACCTATATCTTCGGCACGGTTGGGTCGGCGATCGTGCTGGCGCTGCTCGGACCGGCGCTGCTCGGGATCGATCTCGAAGCCGCGTGCAAGAAATACGAGGAGGAGCATGGCGGCAAGAAGGAGTTGGGCGGCCCAGGGACGGCCTGGCACCAGTTCGATGTGCGCGCCTATCGCGTTCATGAGCGCGGACCCGTCGCCGGCAAGACCGTCGGGCAGGCCGAGGCGCTGCTTCCCGATCATCGCATCTTCGTCCTCCGGCTCCGGCAAGCCGGCAAGATCGTGGAGGCAACGTCCGACACCGTGATACATGCCGGCGATGTCGTCGCCGTCGCCGGGCGCCGCGATGTGCTGGTGCAGCTGATCGGCGAGCAGGCGGAGGAAGTTGACGATCGCGAGCTGCTGGCGGTGCCGATCGAAGGTGTCGATGTCTACGTGACCAGCAAGGACGTCGACGGCAAGACGCTGGAGCAACTGGGCAAGGAACCGGGCGCTCGCGGCGTATTCCTGCGCAAGATCGCCCGGGGGGCGATCGCGACCGAGATTCCGATCCTGCCGAACACCAAGATCAATCGGGGCGACATCCTCACCCTGGTCGGCCGCACGTCCGATGTCGCTGCCACCACAAAGATGCTGGGCCGGCCGGACCGTGCAACCGATGTTGCCGACGTCGCCTTCATCGGGGCTGCGATCGCGATCGGCGCCCTGGTCGGCGCCTTCGTCTACAAGATCGGAAGCGTGCCGCTGACGTTGTCCACCTCCGGCGGCGCGCTGATCTCCGGCCTGTTCTTCGGCTGGCTCCGATCCGTGCACCCGACCTTCGGCCGCATCCCGTCACCCACCGTGTGGTTCATGAACTCGGTCGGCCTGAACGTCTTCATTGCCGTGGTCGGAATCTCCTCGGGCCCGGGATTTGTCGCCGGCCTGCAAAAGCTCGGCTTCAGCCTGTTCCTTTGGGGCGTCGTTGTGACCACCGTGCCGCTGATCCTGGCGATGTTCGTCGGCAAATACGTGTTCCGGTTCCACGACGCGATCCTGCTCGGATGCTGCTCCGGCGCGCGCACCACGACCGCTTCGCTGGGCATGATCAACGACCGCGCGAAGAGCCAGATTCCCGGTCTTGGCTACACCGTCACCTATGCGGTCGGAAACACGCTGCTGACGATCTGGGGCATGGTGCTGGTGATGATGATGACATAGCCGCGGCGCGGGACCGTGTTGAGACGATGTTGACCTGGCTGGCGCAATTTCTCGTTCGGTATCCGGAGCTCGCGCTATTCCTGGTGATCGCCGCGGGCTACTGGATCGGAAGCTTCAAGATCGGCGCTTTCAGCCTCGGCCCGGTGACGGGCGCGCTGTTCGCAGGACTCGCGGTCGGCGATTTCGCGCATGTGCCCGTCTCGAGCATGACCAAATCGTTCCTGTTCCTGCTGTTCCTGTTCGGGGTGGGCTATTCGGTCGGTCCGCAATTCATGCTGGCGATGAAGCGCGACGGGCTGAAGCCGATGTTGATGGCCGTTGTCGTCAGCCTCACCGGGCTTGCGGCAGCGATCGTCGCGGCACGCGTGCTGCGACTCGACGCCGGCTTTGCAGCCGGGCTCATGTCGGGCGCGCTCACCCAAAGCGCGGCGATGGGTACGGCAACCGATGCAGTCAATGGGCTCGCCGTGACCGAAGCACAGCGCGCGTTGTTGGTCTCGCACATCGCGGTGGCCGACGCGGTCTGCTACATCTTCGGCTATGCCGGCGTGATCACATTCTGCACCCTGATCGTTCCGGCGCTGCTGAAGATCGATCTGAAGGCGGAGGCGCTCAAGCTGGAGCAGACCTTGGGCATCACGCGCGCCAAGCCCGGCCTGGCGTCTGCCTGGCGCAAATTCGAATTGCGTGCCTACCGGCTGGATGCTCAGGCGGCGATCGCCGGATTGTCGGTGGCCGCCGCCGAAGCTCGTGTGCCCGGGCAACGCGTGTTCATCCACCGCATTCGTCGCGGCGAGCGCATCTTGGAGACAGAGCCTGGAGCGGTGCTCGCGGCCGGCGATATCATCGCGCTGTCGGCGCCGCGCCAGACCATCGTCGAACTGATCGGACCGCGCGGCGAGGAGGTGGAGGACCGCGAGCTGCTCGACATCCCCGTGATCTCGGCGGACGTGTTCCTGATCAACCGGGAGCTGGCAGGCAGCAGTCTGCAGCAGGCGTCGGAACAGAGCTGGGCACGCGGCCTCTACTTGCGTTCGTTGAGCCGCGGCGATGAAGCTCTCCCCATCGCGGCCGGCGTTGTCCTGCAGCGCGGCGATATGCTTCGCGTCGTCGGTCCTGAATCGGTGGTGCAGAATGCAGCCAAGAGCATCGGCGTCATCGTTGCGCCAAGCACCAGCATCGATTTCGTGGTGCTGGGGCTCGCGATCTTCTTCGGCGGCCTCGTTGGCGTGCTCCTAAGCTTTTCGATTGGTGGCGTCACGATCTCGCTGAGCACCAGCGTCGGTACGCTGCTCGCTGGACTTCTTGTCGGCTATCTCCGCACACGTCTGCCGTATTTCGGCCGGATCCCCGATGGCGCCATCAGCCTGATGACGTCGCTCGGACTGGCTGCCTTCGTCGGCCTGACCGGGATCCATGCCGGTCCGGTCTTCCTCTCCGCCATACGGGAGTCGGGCGTCGGCCTGCTGCTGGGTGGCATGTTTGTAACCCTGCTGCCGCAGATCGTCGGCTTCTGTTTCGGCCATTTCGTGTTGCGCATGAACCCCATCCTCCTGCTCGGTGCATTGACCGGCGCACAGACGGTGACGGCCGCGATGGCGGCCATTCAGGAGCGCTCGGGCAGCTCCGTGGTGGTGCTTGGCTACACGCCCGCCTATCCGATCTCCAATATTCTGCTGACGACCTGGGGATCGATCATGGTCGTCGTTTTCGCTGGATGACGGGGCAGGGACGGCTCGCGCCTACCTCGCCATTGAGAGTCGCCTTACGGCTGAAGGGTCAGCGCGATCGGTGGGGCGAACCTTGAGGTCCGGATCGATGCCTTGATGAAGTCCCTCTGCTGGCTGCGTGGCTTAGATTGCGCCGATGTTGCAGGGGACTAACGCGCATTTCAGAGCGAAACATGAATATGAATGCTGAGGCCGATGAATAACCCAGACGCAACGCGATCTCCGTGATCGGCAGGTCACTGCCCAACAATTCGATAGCCTTGAGCAGGCGCAGACGCTGACGCCATGCACGCAAGCTCATGCCGACTTCGCGCTCGAAGTGTCGCGTCAAGGTTCGCGGCGACATGCCAATCTCACGCCCCCATCTCTCGGCGCGGCGAGGATTCGCTGGATCGGCGTAGAGGGTTTCACAGAGGGCCA
The DNA here is from genome assembly GCF_024171045.1 of Bradyrhizobium sp. USDA 4538. Lineage (NCBI taxonomy): Bacteria > Pseudomonadati > Pseudomonadota > Alphaproteobacteria > Hyphomicrobiales > Nitrobacteraceae > Bradyrhizobium > Bradyrhizobium sp. USDA 4538. The sequence goes on along the minus strand of NZ_JALJZE010000001.1, from coordinate 8,923,596 downwards.
GCAGGCCCGGGTGGGTGGGCCAAGGTAACGCTGCCGAGATCGGCGTCGCCCGCCGCAACTGATCGAGGATGAGCGCGATAACGCGGTCGGCGTAGCGACGATCCTCGCTTTTCAGCGACGCGGCTTCCACGATGAGCGTCCGCAGGAGCGGGGACACATGGATGACGGTCGTGCGCGAAGTCATGCCTTCGCTGGCAGCATTGGCGACCCAGAGGCTCCGGAATTCCGCTCCCATCAGCGAGCCGACCGAATGCTTCGTACCGGCCGGCAGCCAGACGGCCTGTTCCGGAGAAATGACGACGCGCCGTCCATCCGCCTTCACGGTGAGCGCGCCCGAGATCGCGTAGACGAGCTGATTCCAGCTGTGACTGTGTTCGGCGAAGTAGCTCCTCGCGGGAAGAGACTGCACCCGAACGATCAAAGGCTTTGGCGATCCGAGGCCGTGCGGGGCATCGACCGTCTTCCAGCCGGCATTCCCTCGCGAAATGTGACGTTTCATCGACATAAATTGGCAATCTGTAGAGGGAAAAGTCCAGCGATTTCTCCTTAACTCCGACGCGGTGATCCACGGCCCGTGGACCGGCCACTGGTCTGATCGGCGACGTCCCGTCGACGGATATCCAACGGCGGAGCAAGCCGCAGCGTGAACTTCAATTTTTCCGCTCCCAACCATGAAGCGCCGACCGCCATTCGCCGCGAGCGCAACAATGTCGCAAGGCTGGCCGTCGCCCAGGCCCTCGCAGGCGCCAATTCCACGGTCGTGTACGCAACCGGGGCCGTGCTCGGCGACATGCTGGCGCCCACCAAGGCACTTGCGACGCTGCCGGTCTCGGTTTTCGTCGTCGGCATGGCTCTGTGCACGCTGCCGGCGGGCGTTGTCGTGCAGCGCTACGGCCGGCGCATGACATTCCTGCTTGGTGCAGGCAGCGGCGTCCTCGCAGGCTTGATTGCGCTCCTGGCGGTGCTCAACGCGTCATTCCCGCTATTCTGCGCCGGGACCTTCTTTGGCGGCGTCTACGCGGCCGTGGTGCTCTCGTTCCGCTTTGCGGCGGCCGATTGCGCAGCACCTGAACGGCGTCCGCGCGCGCTCTCGGCCGTGATGGCTGGCGGTGTGTTCGCCGGTGTGATCGGTCCACAGCTTGTGACGCACACCATGAATCTGTGGGCGCCGTACCTCTTTGCCGCAACGTTTGTCGGCCAGGCGGCGGTTGCCGCGCTCTCCGCGGTTATTCTGGCGGGCGTTGAGCTTCCCCCACTGACTGCAACGCATCTCGACGCCGGAAGGCCGTTCGCTGTCATTGCCCGGCAGCCGCGCTTCATCCTGGCCGTGATCTGCGGGGTCGTCTCCTACCTGCTCATGAATTTCCTCATGACCGCAGCCCCGCTGGCGATGAAATTCTGCGGGCTGCCTCAGGAATCGGCCAATCTCGGTCTGCAGTGGCACGTCATCGCGATGTACGCCCCGAGTTTCTGGACCGGCCGCCTGATCACGCGCTTCGGCGCATCCGCGATCGTCGCGGTCGGGCTGATCCTGATTGCTGCCTCTTCGTCGGTGGGCCTGCTCGGGATCGATGTCGTGCATTTCTGGGCGACGCTGAGCCTGCTCGGGATCGGCTGGAACTTCGGCTTCATCGGCGCCTCCGCGATGGTTCTGGAGTGCCATCGTCCCGAGGAAAAGGCGCGCGTTCAGTCGCTCAATGACTTCGTGGTCTTCGGCACGATGACCGTCGGCTCCTTCCTTTCGGGCGGGTTGCTGTCGTCCTTCGGCTGGTCGACCGTCCTGATGCTGTCGTTCGCACCACTGCTCGCCGCGTTGCTGGCACTCATCGGCTTTTCATACCGGCCCGGCCGCACGACCAGGCTAGCGTCTCGAGGAGAATCCACATGAGCGTAGCGGAAACCCCGGTTCAATACATGGAGCGAACGCGCCAATATTACCGTGCCCTTGGTTACGACAACGACTACGTCTGGGCGACCTATGATGATGTCCCTTTCACCAAACCTGCCAAACCATCATCGGACCTGCGTATCGCACTGATTACCACGGCCAGTCCGCCGGATTTTGACGGCGTCAAGCGGGTATGGTCGGGTGTGGTTTCGCCGCCGCCGAGGAAGCTGTTTACCGACAACGTTGCGTGGGACAAGGAGTCGACCCACACCAATGATCCGGGCAGCTTCTTGCCGGTAGAAGCCGCTTTTGGATTGGTCGGCGAAGGCGCCCTCGTCGGACTGACCCGGCACTTTCACGGCGTGCCGACAGAATACAGCCAACGGAAAACGAACGCGGAGGATGCACCTGAAATCCTGGCACGGGTTCGAAAAGACGGGGCTGATGCTGCGATCCTTTGCCCCCTTTGCCCCGTGTGTCATCAGACCGTAAGCTTGGTGGCCCGGCATCTGGAAGCGAACGGCATTCCGACGGTCATTGTCGGCTCGGCGCAGGATGTCGTGGAGCACTGCGGCGTGCCACGGTTCTATTTCACGGATTTCCCGCTGGGCAATCCTTGCGGGCATCCCTGGCGACCGGACATGCATCGCGAAATCATGCGCCAGGCGCTCGCCCTTTTTGACACGGCGACGGCGCCGCGAACGACTGTGAAAGCGCCATTTGCGTGGAAGGAGGAGGGTTCCCTTTGGCGGCCCCGGTATGGGAGAGTAAATCCAGCGGATCGAGAGCGGCTGCTCAAGCTGGGTGATGAGCGCCGCCGGCGGCAAGCCAAGGCCAAGCAGGTTTCCATGGAGGGAGTGTCATCAAAATGACCGAGAGTTCGATGGGAAATCGGTTGGGCGTTCTTGAAGACCGGTACGGCAACCCCTTGAGCACAAGCTCTGCCGCCGCCCGCGACGCATATGTCGCCGGCGTCGACAAGCTGCTCTCGGCTGGGTCGGGGATTGACCAGGCATTCCGCGACGCGATCGCCGCCGACGAAGGTTTTGCTCTGGCGCACATTGCGCTTGCGCGAACCCTGCAACTGCTCGGTCGCGGCAACGAAGTCAAAGCGCCGCTCGAACGCGCGATCGCGCTAGCGCCTGCTACGACTTCGCGCGAGCAAGGTCATATTGCGATCTTTGCCAAGATCCTGAGTGGTCAAGGCGCTGCGGCGGTTTCGGCGATCGCCGAACATATCAAGCACTGGCCGCGCGATGCCATGGTGCTGGCACCGGCCACCGGTGTCTTCGGCTTGATCGGCTTCTCGGGCAAGTCCGGCCGCGAGGTTGAGCAACTGGCGATGCTGGAGCCGCTTGCAACCCATTACGGCGATGACTGGTGGTTTCGAACCGTGCTCGCGTTTGCCGAAATCGAGCTGCACAGGCTCGACAGTGGTTTCAGGAATATCGAGACCGCCCTTCGTGGTTGTCCCCGCAACGCTCACGCTGCGCATATCAAGGCCCATCTGTTCTATGAGAAGGGACAGCGCGAGGAGGGGCTGGCTTATCTCGAGCAATGGAACGCCGCTTACCCACGCGAGGCGCAACTGCATTGCCATATCAGTTGGCATCTTGCCCTGTGGTCGCTGGAGACCGGCAGGCGGGATCAAGCCTGGAAGATCTATCGTGAGGCGCTGCATCCGGGCGGCTCGTGGGGGCCGCAAATCAATGTCCTCACCGATTGCGCCTCGTTCCTTGCACGCGCCGAGATGGCGGGCGAGCCGCGGTATCCGGAACTGTGGAGCGAGATCAGCCAGTATGCGGCGAAGTGGTTTCCCAACTCGGGGATCATCTTTGCCGACATGCACAGCGCGCTCGCCTTTGCAATGGCCGGCGATGCGGAGGCCTTGGCGAGGATCATCGAGAACCCGAAGGGACCCGCCGCGGACATGGTGGTGCCCATCGCGCGCGGCTTCGATGGTTTGGCCAAGGGCGACTGGACACGGGTCGTCGATGAGCTAACGCCCGTCCTGGCAACCCATGAAAGGGTTGGAGGCAGCCGCGCGCAGCGCGACCTGCTGGAATATTCCGTCACTTGCGCCTTGCTGCGCAGTGGTCGCGCCGACGAGGCGCGGCGGCTGATCGCGTCACGACGACCGCAGAATGCGGCGAGTGGCGTTCCGCTCGCGGGCATCTGAACGTGTCCTGGTTTAGGGACCTGCACTGGCCAAGAGATCCGAAATGGCGAAGTGGTGGGTTTCGGATGGCGCCGCCTGAGGGAGAGTAATGATGCGCATCAACGATGATCTGTCGAAGCCTGTTATCGTTCACGCCTCGAAGCTGGACTGGGTGGCCAGTCCGTCGGCCGGCGTGGATCGGCGCATGCTGTTCCGCATTGGCGGCGAAGTCGCGCGCGCCACCTCGATCGTGCGCTATGCTCCCGGTAGCGCTTTCCCGCGTCATACGCATGGCGGTGGAGAAGAGATTGTCGTCCTTGAAGGTACCTTTCAGGATGAGCATGGCGACTATCCCGCGGGCAGCTACTTCCGCAACCCTCCGGGGACGTCACATGTTCCCGCCTCGAAGGACGGCTGCACCATCTTCGTGCGGCTCTGGCAGTTCCGGGACGAGGACCGGACCCAGGTCGTGCGTCAGCCAGGTGAGGGCCAACAGGTTGCGCCGCGCCCCGGTGCAAGCAACGTCAGCGTGCTATTTGACGACGGCCACGAAGAGGTCCGCCTTGAAGACTGGCGGCCGGGTGAAATCGTCAGCCTTGCGAACGCGCGCGGGCTCGAGTTCTTTGTTCTATCGGGGGGACTAACGATCGGGGACGAGACGCTGCAGCCGCCGGGCTGGGGTCGGCTACCCGCCGGCGTCGACCTGAAGGCGACGGTGGGCCCGCAGGGCGCGAAAATCTGGATCAAGGAGGCGCCGCTGCTGCATCCGGATGTCTGTCGACTTCCCGGGTAGCCGGTACAGTTCTGACCGCCTCCGTTGAGCTCCCTGCAATGGCGAAGCTACTTTGCATGGGGTTGTTTTCGATATTTTGGTTGGGCCGGGCCTGTTTCGGCCGGGCAGCGCTCCGAAACATCATGTTGCATTGAACCGATGTTGCGGCTAGGCAATTGAGATGACATGGAAATTTTCCGTTGCCCCGATGATGGATTGGAGCGAGAGTTCAAGATTTTCAGTTGGTTAGATGGCCGCGTGTGCACGACGTGTGCACCCGGAGATCAAGAAAAATCTCACGACAGGCAGCGCGAGCATGGGGCGCTACGAAGCGCTTCCCACTGTGCAGATTGTCGCGCCGGCCGCGGATATTGTTCCCGCAACCCTCAAGGTGCTCGCCAGGGCCGGACTGACTCTCGATGATATCGACCTGTTCGATGTCAACGAGGCGTTCGCCGTCGCCGTGGAGAAGTACATCCGCGACCTGCGGATCGATCGAAACAAGATCAACGTCAAAGGAGGTTCGATCGCGTTGGGTCATCCAATTGGCGTGACGGGCACCATCTTGATCGGGGCAAGTTTCCCGACAGGCACCCCGAGTCCTGCGTCGCGCTGCAATAGCAATTGTGCTGGCACAAAAAATGCTGAGGCGCCTCCGCGACGGCGAGCGCAAGGTTCGCTGGGCAGACGGAGGAGAACATGAGAGCCCAAGTATTGAGAGCGTATGACGAGAAGCTGTCCAACGACCGCTGGGTCATCGAAGAAAACGTACCTGATCCCAAGCTTGCGAAGTCGACCGACGTTATCGTCCGAATCGGCGGCGCGGGCGTATGCAGGACCGATCTCCATATCATCGAAGGCGTCTGGAAGCCGCACATGGATCCGTCCGGCGACAAACTCCTCCCCATCATCATGGGACACGAAAATGCAGGTTGGGTCGAGGAGGTCGGCAAGGAAGTCGAGGGACTGAAAAAGGGAGACCCCGTCATCGTTCATCCGAAGATCACCGGAGGGACGTGTCTCGCCTGTCGTCGCGGCTTCGACATGCATGGCCCCGGCACATTTCCTGGTCTGGATTGCAACGGCGGCTATGCAGAATTCCTCTGCACCTCGGAGCGGAATATCGTGCCGCTGCCACGGACGCTTGGCCCCAAGGAGGTGGCGCCTTACGCGGATGCGGGGCTCACCGCCTATCGCGCCGTCAAGAAGGCGACGCGTCACCTTTTGCCCGGCGAGTCTTGCGTCGTTATCGGTGCAGGTGGATTGGGCCACATCGCAATCCAGTGCCTCAAGGCAATGTGCGCCGCCGATATTATCGTCGTCGACAAGTCCGAAGCGTCGCTGAAGCTAGCCGAAAAGTCAGGTGCCGACCATCTGGTGAAAGCCGACGGCGATGAAGTGGCTGCCGTTCTGGCTCTGACTGGCGGAAACGGCGCAGAGGCGGTGATCGATTTCGTCGGCGAAAAGGGCACGACATCCAGGGGGCTGGCGATGACCCGTTCGATGGGCAGCTACTATGTCGTCGGCTATGGCGAGGACATCCGCATTCCGACCGTCGACATGGTGATCACCGAGAAGAACATCATCGGCAATCTGGTTGGCACATGGGCCGAACTGACGGAGTTGATGGCGCTCGCAGACCGCGGTCTGGTTGAATTGGCGACCGCCGAGTATCGCCTCGCCGATGCAAACAAGGCCTTGCATGATCTCAATGCCGGCAAGATTCATGGACGCGCCGTATTGATTCCGTGAAGTCGAACGTGGTCCACCGCGAGCATTTGCTCGTGGTGGATTTCACGGGCCCGGCCACCTGTCACAGCGAAGGAGCTCTCGTTCGGTTGTGTAGGCCGGAGATGGCTTGAAGGAAGGAGGTTTTTAGGACCGGGCGGAAGCAGCCAGTCGATCAAATCGGCTTCCAGGCATCCAACAGATGCTCATTTTGCATCGCAAAAACACCAACGGAAGTTCGCAGCGAGTCTCAATTTGCATATCGTTGTCGCAATTTGCGTCGCGGTCGCTCTCAAGTCGGGGCGGCGCGGTCATCCAGGATCACCGGCGATCACTTTGTTCAGGAAGCGGTGGTCGGGAGTCTGGCACGGCCGTTGCACGAACTATGCGCAGGCACCCATCGCAGCACGCATTGATCGATTCAATAACGCCGGGAGCCGACTGCAAGATGCTTCGCGGTTCCGCGGATGATTTGGGGCGATTGCCAGTGACATCGTTTCTTCGCATTGAGAGGCGTCACATGAGGTTCATTCTGGTGAACGGCATGAGGCTGCGCCCGAGAACCCTCTGCATGCTTTGCTGTGAGCCAATCGGCGCGAGCTATCTCAAGGAATTCAGCACCGGGCTGTCCTTCTGCGGTCATGACTGCTACGCACTCTATTGCGACCGCTGGATCTCCAAGGCGGCGCAGACGAAGCACTCGGCCGTTGCGGACACCTCCCGCTAGCTCGTCCAACCGCGTGGGGGAAGCGTTCGGGCAAGAAAGCCATCCAGGTCGAGATCCCGAAACATCGCGGCATCCAACGTGCGGTCGCTGCGGCTTCCGACGAAGCCACTTCGCTTTTGCGGTGCAAAAATTGCTGCGCACGCCGATGCTTTTGCATTGTCGGGATTCTCATTCTGCAATTTCCGTCGCAATCTGCATCTCCTTCACCCGCAAGCCGGGCGGATGTGACGGCTCCGTCCACTCAATATCAGCATCAGCGCCTCTGAAAGCGCGCTGGCCAGTGCTTCCAACGCGCTGGCACGCCCATTGCAAAGCTCCTGCTCACAACAATGCCGACTGCTCCGTCCGGGGCGAGCCGCGACAAGAACGAGGGAAGGGGACGCTTGGCTGAGGGCGCATGATGTGCGGGATGAAGCATTGCGATCGAAGGACCGTGGTTCGGAAGATCGCTCCTGATCATCGTTGCGGTGCACCACAGTCGTTCCCGAAACCCTTGCCGATATCAAGCGTCCGGCCGTGCAAACGGTCGCGAGGTGGCCCGTAACGCGCGGGTAAGCACTGCCCGGTCCTCGAAGGCTCAGGCAGGCGGAATATCGATGTGGTTTCTGACCCGATCAGGAGGAAAGACGAGATGTCTGGAACTTTAACACTCAACAAGATCACCGCTCAGCGCGGCATATCCGTCGGTGATGCTGCAAAGAAGATTGCAGATCTCGGATGGAACCCTTCCTACGTCCAGGAAGCGATGACTTTTCCCACGGACTACAAGATTGCGAAGGCGCCAAAGGATCCGATGAAGCAGGTCCTCCGCTCCTATTTTCCGATGCAGGAGGAGAAGGACAACCGCGTCTACGGTGCGCTCGACGCTGCGCTGCGCGGCGACATGTTCCGCAACGTCGAGCCACGTTGGGTCGAGTGGATGAAGCTGTTCCTGGCGATCATTCCGTTCCCGGAAATCTCCGCAGCGCGATCCATGGCCATGGTTGGTCGCCTTGCTCCGGGTGAAGATCTTCGCACCGGCTTCACGATGCAGATGGTCGACGAGTTCCGTCACTCGACGATCCAGATGAATCTCAAGAAGTGGTACATGGAGAATTACATCGATCCGGCCGGCTTCGACATCACAGAGGAAGCGTTCGGAAAGTGCTACGCCACCACGATCGGCAGGCAGTTCGGTGAGGGCTTCATCACTGGGGACGCAATCACCTCTGCGAACGTGTATCTGACCGTGGTCGCCGAAACCGCGTTCACCAACACGTTGTTCGTCGCCATGCCGTCGGAAGCCGCACGCAACGGTGACTATGCGTTGCCGACGGTGTTCCTGTCAGTTCAGTCGGATGAGAGCCGGCACATCGGCAACGGCCACTCGATGCTGATGTCGATGCTGAAGGAGCCGGAGAACCATCTGCTGCTGGAGCGCGACATGCGCTATGCGTTCTGGCAGAACCACGCCATCGTCGACGCGGCGATCGGAACCTTCATCGAATACGGCACCACGAACCGCGACAAGGCCAAGGAGTCCTATGCGGAGATGTGGCACCGCTGGATCTTCGAGGACTATTATCGCACGTACATGCTGCCGCTCGAGAAGTATGGCATCAAGATCCATCATGACGACGTTCAGACTGCCTGGAAGCGGCTGACCGAGAAGCATTACGTCCACAAGGTCGCGCAGTTCTTCGCGGTCGGTTGGTCGGCCAACTTCTGGCGCATCGAGGCCCAGACCGACAAGGACTTCGAGTGGTTCGAGCACAAGTATCCTGGCTGGTATGCGCAGTTCGGCGACTTCTGGAAATGGTACGAGAAGCTGTCGCACCGCGGACAGACCAACATCCTCTTCAACAGCGATGTCGGTTACGTCTATCCGCATCGTTGCTGGTCGTGCCTGGTGCCCTGCCTGATCCGCGAGGACATGGTCACGGGCGAGATCGACGGCAAGCTTTACACGTTCGCCCATGAGCTCGATCGGTGGACGGCCGTCGAAGCCTTCGCCGGCGAGTACCAGGGGCGTCCGACCCCGGCGATGGGACGGTTCAGCGGCCGTCGCGAATGGGAAAGCGTCTACCACAACGTGGATATCGCCGATGCCATCAAGGATCTCGGCTTCGTGCGCACGGACGGCAAGACCCTGGTCGCCCAGCCGCACCTGCGCTTCGACGAGAAGGAAATGTGGACGCTCGACGACGTCCGCGGCCACATCCTGAAGAGCCCGCTGCTCACGCTGCGGGAGATGAGCCCGGCCGACCGGGAGAAGCACCTCGCCGAGTACCGCAAGGGATTCACCATCAATCCCTGCAACTAACCGAGACGGAAGGAGCCGGCTCCGGCCGGCTCTTCCCGATCGATCTCCGGAAGATACGCAAGCCTTGGTTTGAGGAGGCCCTATGGGCACGCCCGCTAATGTCGTTCGCCTGCAGCCGGTAGGCATAGAATTCGAGGTCGAGGAGAACGAGACCGTTCTTGACGCCGCATTCCGCCAGGGCATCGCACTGCCTCATGGTTGCAAGGAGGGGCAGTGCTCGGCGTGCAAATGCGTTCTCACCGGAGGCGAAGTAGAACTCAAGAAGTATTCGACGTTCGCCCTCAACGAGATGGAGCGAGGCCAGGACTACATCCTGCTGTGCCGGACCTTGGCCTATTCGGATCTCGAGGTGGAGCTCCTCAACTATGACGAGGAGGTGCTGTCGAAATCGATCCCGGTCAGGGACTTCACGGGCACAGTCACGAGCGTCTCCGCACTGACCCATGACATCCGGCTTCTCGAGATTTCGCTCGAGCAACCTCTGAAGTTCTGGGCTGGTCAATATGTCGACATCACGCTCTCGGGGGCAGAGACGATTACGCGCTCGTTTTCCATGGCAAATTCGCCGATCGAGGGCGAAAAGCTCGCCTTCATCATCAAGAAGTACCCGAACGGACGCTTCTCTTCCCGGCTCGACGGAGACCTCGCCGTCGGAACCGCGGTCGGACTCCGCGGACCCTACGGGACCTGCTTCCGGCGAGAAAACAGAACCGGAGCCATAGTCCTGGTCGGCGGCGGATCGGGAATGTCGCCGCTATGGTCGATTCTGCATGATCACATCGCGTCTGGCGAAGAACGCCCGGTACACTTCTTCTACGGAGCACGGACGCGCAACGATCTTTTCTATCTCGATCGCTTCGCGGAGCTCGCCGCCAGGCATCCGGAGTTCCACTTCGTTCCGGTGCTCTCCCATGCGGCCGATGACACGGCCTGGGATGGAGCAAAGGGCTTCGTGCACGAAGCTGTCGGAGCGCATCTTCGCAGCGCGGGATATGGCGAAGACGTCGACGTGTATGCCTGTGGACCGTCGCCGATGATCGAGGCGCTGGTGCCAGTGCTGCAGATGAACGACGTCGAGTCGGATCGCATCTTCTTCGACAAGTTCACACCAGCCAACAACTGAGAGTTCCGACTAGCGAGCGTGCCTTTTGTAGAGCCCACCAAGGGAGGAGGAAGACGACCATGACTGCCGTTCAAAGTGTTCTAGCGAAATCCGGTGCAGCAGGAGCTGCGGTATTTCCGGATTCGGACAGCCGCAAGTACCGGTATTTCGAGCCACGCAGCAAGCGGGCGACGCACTATGAGGACGTGACCGTAGACGTTCAGCCCGATCCTGAGCGCTATTTGCTGCAGGACTGGATCATCTCTTTTCCCAACGGGAAGGGGGCCTACACCAAGGACAACACGGCCGCGTTGAGCTCGAATTGGCACGCCTTCCGTGCGCCCGACCAGGAGTGGGAGCGCACCCACTACCAGCGCCAGTCCAAGATCGAGACGATGGTCCAATCGGTGATCGCCAACGGCCGCAAGTCCGGCGCGCCGAAGGGGTTCGACAAGGCCTGGGTCAAGATCCTGCAAAACCATCTCGGCGCGTGGAAACATGCCGAGTTCGGGCTCGGCACGTCGCTGATGCAGGCTCAGCGCTACGGTTATACCCAGATGATCAACAACGCGACCCTGACGAACTCGTCCTACAAGCTTCGTCTGGCCCAGGACATTACGCTCTATCTCGCCGAGATCGGAATGGACATTCCGGGCTTCGACGACGCCGCAGGCAAGCGGGCGTGGTTGGAGGACAAAGGCTGGCAGGGCACCCGCGAAGCGATCGAGTCGATCATGGGGTCGGCCGACTATCTCGAACAGTACTTCGCCACCAACATCGTGTTCGAGCCGCTGGTCGGCGAGCTGTTCCGCAGCGGCTTCCTGATGCAGGTCGGCTCGCCGAACGGCGATTTCATCACGCCGACGGTGATTTCGGCGGCCGAGGCCGACTATGAGCGCAATCTCGCCAACACGATCGATCTGATGCATCTGCTGGTGAGCGACAATCAGTATGCCGCGCACAACAAGAAGTTGTTCCAGGGCTGGGTGAACAAGCACGTGGCGCTGGCAAGCAAGGCGGCCGCCGGACTGCAGCCGATCTGGTCGCAGCCACATTCGAAGCCGGTGCAGTACGCCGACGTCCGCGCGCAGTCGGTCGAGCGCATCAAGAAGATTCTCGGCGAGCTCGGTCTCGTCCTTCCCAAGGAGTAGACTGCAATGTCCGTTGCTTCAAGAAGTGCGACTAACCAGAACATCTTCCAGAAGATGGGAGATCTTCGTTTCGAACAGACGATTTCCCATCAGTGCGGCGTCACTATGAACGACAGCGTCGAGGCGCGCGCCATCGCTGAATTCATGGGCAAGAAGCCGAACGTGACCGTGACTTACCAGCCGGCCCTGATCCGCATCGACGGCGAGGGCAAGCTGATCTTCAAGATGGACGAGATCAGCGACATCCTCGGAAAGGACATGACGGCCGAGATATTCGAAGTGAATACCTCGACCCATTACGGCCGGATGGTGCGCATCGACGACAATACGGTGACGCTGTTCGGGAACATGGACGAGGTCTTCGAATACATCGAGTGAAGCTCACTCACTGGGGGCCGCATCCTCAAAGGTGTGGCCCGCCGCTTCCAAGGTGTTCGCGCAGCTACGACGCGTGGATTGATCGAACAGAGCTAATCAAATTCCTGGAGACCATCATGTTCATAACTCCCACGGGCGAGGAAGTCTTCGTCATCGACGGTCACACCCACTTTTGGGACGGCAGTCCGGCGAACCAGCTCAACATTCACGGCAAGCAGTTCATTGATTGCTTCTATGCCTACCACAGCTCGCTCAGTCCAAAGGACAAGCTATGGCCCAAAGAGCAGTTCGAGAAGTACAGCGCAGAGCAGATGTACCGCGATCTGTTCGTCGACGGTCCGGACGACATGGCCATCGTGCAGTCGACCTACCTCACGGAATTCTACAAGAATGGATTCAACACCATCGACCGCAACGCCGAAATGGCGAAGAAGTACAAGGACCGCTTCATCGTCAACGGCGCATTTGATCCGCGCGACGGCGAGCGGGCGCTGGAATATATTCACTACATGAAAGAAACGTTCGGCATCAAGGGCGTCAAGCTCTACACCGCCGAGTGGAAGGGCGAGTCGCGGGGCTGGAAGCTCACCGATCCGAACGCCTATCGTTGCTTCGAGCTCTGCCAGAAGCTCGGTATCACGAACATCCACGTCCACAAGGGGCCGACCATCATCCCGCTGGACAAGGATGCATTCGATGTTCACGACGTCGATCATGCGGCGACCGACTTCCAGGGCTTGAATTTCATCATCGAGCATTGCGGGTTGCCCAGACTGGACGATTTCTGCTGGATCGCCGTGCAGGAGACCAACGTCTATGGCGGCCTTGCGGTCGCGCTTCCGTTCATTCACGGACGTCCCCGGTATTTCGCGGAAGTGATCAGCGAATTGCTGTTTTGGGTCGGCGAGGACAAGATTCTGTTCGGCAGCGACTATGCCATCTGGACGCCCCGCTGGCTGGTCGAGAAGTTCTGGAACTTCGAGCTGCCGGAGGATCTAAAGCAGGAGCACGGTGTCGATCTGACGCCGCAGGCCAAGAAGAAGATCCTCGGTCTCAACGCTGCGCGGCTTTATGGCGTGGACGTCGAGGCGCAGAAGGCGAAGCTTGCCAAAGGTACCTACGCGACCGCGGCGGGGTGACATCACATGAACGCGCCGTTCTTGAAGCATGACCGAAGGACCAGCGAGGTGTGGCAGCGCCTCGCGTTGGTCACAGACCCCGAACTCGACGAGTCGGTGACCGATCTCGGATTCGTCGAGCATGTCACCGTCGACGACGATGGTGATGTCGATATCGTCTTTCGGTTGCCGACATATTGGTGTTCGGCGAACTTCGCATTCCTCATGGCCGACGACATGCGCCGGGCGGTGTCGTCGCTGTCGTGGGTTCGCGAGGCGCGGCCGCAGCTTCGGGACCATATGGTCGCGGAGCAGATCAACCTTGGTGTCCGCGAAGGGAGGTCGTTTGCCGATGCACTCAAGGAGTTTGCGCCTGGAGGCTCGCTTGACGAATTGCGGGATAAGTTCCGCCGCAAGGCGTTCGAGCGGCGCCAGGAGGTCATGATACTGGCCTTGCGGGGGCTGGGCTATGAGGATCCGGAGATCTGCCGGATGAGTCTGCGTAGCTTTGACGAGGTCGAGTTCGCTTCGCCGGATGTTGCGCGCCAGAAGCCCCGCTATCGCGAGCTTCTGATTGAAGCAGGCCTGGCCTGCCTCCCGGAGGATCGCACGTTTGTCACCTACGAGGGGGCCCCCATCAAACGGCACGAACTGGCGTCTTATCTGCAGCGGCTGCGGGGAGTGCGCATCAATATGGAGTTCAACAGTTCATTGTGCAGAGGCCTGCTTGCTGTCCGCGATCGCGGACTCAGCGACGGCAATCCTGGACGGACGCCGTCACCGTGCGGAGGCTGTGGCAGCCGCTGTGCTGCTTCATCGGGCAGCCCCTGACCTTAGAGGAGCTAGAAGCGTGGGAGTGCGTTTTGCGCGCTGCCCGGAAGCGCCAAGAACCGGAGCGGTCAGCAAGTCCGCCCAATCAGACAACAAGATCCGACCGCTTGGGAGCGAAGCCAATGCCGAAAGTATTACTACATCATACCGAAGCCCGCCGTGCTCTCGCGCGCGGGGTCCAGAAGCTTGCAGCGGCGGTCGAATCGACCCTCGGTCCCAAGGGCATGAACGCGATGGTCGACAGGCCGATCGGCACGCCCATCGTCTCGCGCGATGGCGTCACCATTGCCTCTGAAATCGAACTGCCTGATCGCTTCGAGAACATGGGTGCGCAGGTGGTGCGCGAGGTCTCGATGCAGACCAACGAGGTCGCCGGCGACGGCACGACCACCGCCATGGTGCTTGCAAATGGCCTCATCCAGGGAGGCGTTGCAGCACTGGAGCGGGGCGCCAAGGCCGTCGATCTCTGCAAAGGGATCGACCGGGCCGTCGAGGTCGTTGTCGATGCTTTGAAGAGCTCGGCAATCGTCGTATCGGACCGCAAGACGCTGGAGGCGGTGGCCACGATTGCGTCGACCGACGCCCATCTGGGCGGTCTGATTGCGGAGGCGGTCCAGCGCGTCGGCAAGGATGGCATCATCAGTTCCGACTACGGGTTGACGACCAGCACGACGCTCGAAGTCGTCGAGGGCATGTCGTTCGATCGCGGTTACATCTCCCACCACATGGTGACGGATGTCGAAAAGATGGAGGTGGTGCTCGATCAGCCGTACATCCTCCTGACCGACTTGAAGATCAAAACGCCGGCCGAGCTGGTGGCGGTGCGTGCGACCGTTGCCGCGACCGGGCGGCCGCTCGTCATCGTCGCCGAGGAGATTGCGCCGGAAGTGGTCGTCACGCTGCTCGGCGATGACAATCGCGGCAAGATCCTGGTGGTCAATCCGCCTGATTATGGTCATTGGCGCAAGGCAATGATGGACGATCTCGCCATCATCACCGGCGGACGGGTCATCGCGCGCGAGCTTGGCGGCAGACTGGAAGAAACCGGCCTGACCGATCTCGGGACCGCACGGCAGGTGCGGGCCAGCGCGCGGGAAACGGTGATCATTCGCGGTGGCGGCGACGATGCGGCGATTGCGGCGCGGCGTCAGCAGGTGGCCAAGCAGCACGATCTGGCACCGCCTAACATCGAACAGGACAAGCTCAAGGAGCGGCTGGCGAAGCTGTCGGGCGGGACCGCCGTGATCCTTGCAGGCGGCGTCACTCCCGTCGAGCAGAAGCGGACGATCCAGTTGATCGACGATGCGCTCAGCGCGGCCCGCGCCGCGGTCGAGGAGGGCATCGTGCCCGGTGGCGGCACGGCGTTGGCGCAGTGCGCGCCGGTGGTGACGCGCACACTCGGCAACATCAATGGCGATCTGGGTGAGGGCATCAAGCTGGTGCGCGAAACCCTGTCGCGTCCCGCCGCTTTCATTGCCCGGAACGCAGGCCATGATGCGGAGACGGTCATAGCCGATCTGCAGAGTTCCCGGGCAGGGGTCGGGTTCGATGCCGCCAACGGCGTATTCATCGACATGGTGTCGGCTGGCATCATCGACCCCGTCCGGGTGACCTATACGGCACTTCGAAACGCCGCTTCCGTCGCCACGCTCGTGCTGACCACCAACACCCTGATTGCCGATGTGCCGGAGTACATCGATCCGACACAAGGGCCGGCATTGGGCGGCGGAGCGGAGAAGCTTGGCCGCGCATGAGGCACGTGCACGCGGTCCGCGTTCCACCGCACCGTCTCAGGAGACGATGCGGGCCGCGACCAGGGGGACAGAGGCCTCGATATCGAATCCATCACCAGGGAGGGGGAGCTATGCAGAAGTATGTTGCGGAATTTATCGGTACGTTCGCGCTGGTGTTCTTTGGCTGTGCGACCGTGATCTTCATGCGAGCTGAGGTCGGCTTGCTGGGCGTCACGTTCGCATTCGGCCTGACCGTGGTCGCAATGGCCTATTCGATCGGACATATCTCCGGTGCTCATCTCAATCCGGCCGTCAGCCTCGGGATGCTCGTCGCCGGGCGGATGTCGCCGCGGGATTTCTCCGGCTATATCGTTGCGCAATTCGTCGGAGGAATCGCGGCTGCAGCCGTGCTGTACCTCATCGCCGAAGGCAAGGTCGGAGGCTACGATGTCGCGGCGAACGGCTTTGGCCAGAATGGCTGGGGCCAGTACGGTGTTTTATCTGCGTTTGTGTTCGAAGCGTCGGCAACCTTCCTGTTTCTGACGGTGATCCTTGGTGCGACGCAAAACGGAGCGGCGTCTGCCTATGCCGGGTTGGTGATCGGTCTGACGTTGGTCGCGATCCATCTTGCCGGCATTGCCGTGTCGGGCTCATCGGTCAATCCGGCGCGCTCGCTGGGGCCTGCATTGTTTGCTGGCTCCGATGCGCTGTCACAGGTGTGGCTCTATTTTGTAGCGCCGTGCCTGGGGGCCGCACTGTCCGGTTACGTCTTCAAGGCGGGGGTGACGCGCCAGATGGTGGCGACGGCGTGACGTTCGCGATCGCATGACTGATTGCACCGTGACAACGATCCGGAACGGGTTACAATCTTGAAAGTCCCGGCATGAGCCGAAGGAGGCAGTGTAACAAGCCTCCAGGCTCATCCGATCAGCCGGGCGGGAGGAAAGGGACATGGTCTACATCATCTCCAAGCGCGACGGTCCGCACCGGGAAGAGGTGGCGGCCAAGGACTTCCTTCAGAAGAACCGCACCACGATCAACGCGCTCGCCAATCATCTGACACTCGGGCGTTGGCAGCAGCTGCGCAATCCGACGCCTCCTCCGCAACCGCAGCCATCGGGCAAACTCTGGTCCACGCCGCCGGCCCGTCCAAAGGAGGCCGAGCCCTATGTGCGGATCAGCCATAACGGTCGCGTCGTGATCGCCGATCTTGCATCGGGACGGCAGCTCGATTTTGTCGGCGAATTGCGCGGCAACGGCCAATCGCGATACTTCGCTCTGGCGACACGCGAGAACGGGATCTTCGAGCCGCTAGACGACGAATTGTACAGGGTCCTGGCCGACCTTGAGGGAGTGAGTGTGCCCGACGAGACGTCGGAAGCCCACCTTGAACAGCTCATCTCAGGTCGCCTCGGCCTGGACGCGATCTCCAGAAGCGTCGAATGATCTGCGTGAGCGGAGCCTGTAGGGAAAGTGATCCCGATGGGCTCCGGCTCAGTTTGTGTTTGCCGATCGGGTTGCTGTTTGCCAACGGACGTATGGTGCTCCAATGCTGACGGAAACGCTCATGGCCAAGCCGCCGTTTTCCCTGGAAGGCTACAAAGCTTCGGACGCGGAGCAGGGGCGGCCATACGATGAGGGCGAAACCAACAAGGCATGGGAAAATTTCCTGACCTTCGGAGACCTGAGGCGCGAAAACGCTCCGGTGCGCGGTCTCATCGAGGAGTCATGGCAACGCAGTGTCAAGTCCGGGGTCGATGCTCGTGGCAAGGGCAGTAATCTCCTCGCCTCGCCGGATGATCTCTATGAGCTGCGTTTGAAGAACGATGACCTGCTTGGTTCGAGCGCCGAGACTTTCCGCCGCATTGCCGAGGTGCTTGGTGACGCCGCAACGATGGTCGTCATCACCGACAGGAACGGCGTCGTGCTGGAGGTCGGGGGCGATCGGCGGACCATTGATGCAGGGCACGATATTCGCCTGGAAGCCGGCGCGGCCTGGGCCGAAGCGGTCACCGGCACCAATGGCATTGGCACAGCGCTGGTCACGGGAAAGCCGGTTCATGTCCATGCGGCCGAGCATTTCTCGGAGGGCATCAAGGCATGGACTTGTGTCGGTAGCCCCATTCGCAGTCCGATAGACCGCAGCATCATCGGCATCGTAGACTTTTCCGGACCTCAGGCAATCTTTCATCGGCACAATGTGGCCCTGGCGGTGGTCGCGGCCCATCACATCGAACTGGCGCTCTCGGAAAAGGTCCGCATCGAGAGAATACGGCTTCTCGAGGCGAGCATTTCCCGAATGCCGGGAATGAATAGTGCTGACGGGGTTGTCATTCTCGACCGGTTCGGCCGGGTCATTCACCACAACGACATGGCATCCGTCCGCTGGCACCGGATTGCGCAGTCGCATGACTTGAGTATCGGGCAGCAGCTTCTCCCAAGTGACGAGGGCTTTTTGGCGAGAGACCTCGCCAAAGGGCTGCCCGAGGAACTGCGCGAGCAGCGGATCGAGCCGTTGGTGGTCGACGGCGTGGTGAAGGGCGCGATGCTTGTGCTCGCGGCGAAGCCACGCGCCAGGCTTGCCCGATCCCAGATGTCGCCAGCAGCCCACACCGCACTTGTCTCGGCCAAGGAAGCGATTGTTGGATGCAGTGACGCGCTGGTGCAAACGATCGAGAAGATTGAGCGGGCGGCGCTTGGACGAACGGCAATCCTGCTCGAGGGTGAGACGGGCGTCGGCAAGGAACTCTTCGCCCGTCTGGTTCACGCCGCCAGCCAAAATACGGGCAAGGAGCCATTCATTGCCTTCAATTGCGGTGCGGTCTCCAAGGAGCTTCTCGGCGGCGAATTGTTCGGGCATGCGCCGGGCGCTTATACCGGCGCGACGCGCGAGGGCAGGCCCGGACGGTTTGAGTTTGCCAATGGCGGCGTGCTCAGCCTTGACGAGATCGGCGAGATGCCGATGGACTTGCAGCCTTACCTGCTCCGTGTGCTGGAGGAGCGCGCGGTGTACAGGCTTGGTGACAGCAAGGCGCGACCTGTGGACGTCCGGCTCGTAGCGTCGACCAATCGGAATCTGAAGCAGGAAGTGGCGGAGGGGCGTTTTCGCAAGGACCTGTACTTCCGGATCGGTGTCGTCAAGTTCACCATACCGCCACTTCGTGAGCGTTTGGGTGATGTCGATATCCTGATCGATCATTTCAACAGGCAGTTTGCGGAGACCTACAGCACCCAACCGCTACATTTCGAGGCAACGACGATGGAGTTGCTGCGGCGCTATAGCTGGCCGGGGAATGTTCGCGAACTGCGCAATCTGGTCGAGAACCTCGTGCTGATGACGATCACCGGCATCGTCGCTCCCCGGGATTTGCCGGAGGATTTCGTGGAAATGGCGTCGGCTCAGCCCTCCTCGGTGTCCGTGCAGGTGGGGCAGAGCTCGACGGGATCAGGAGGCGATGAGATTGCGCGTTTCGACGAAGTGGAACGCCGTACCATCGAGAGGGCGGTCGCGAATGCAGGTGGTAACATTGCCGCCGCTGCCGAGAAGCTCGGGCTTTCGCGCGCGACGCTGTATCGAAAATTGCACCAATACCGTTCCCGGACCTGAAGGCGGGATGAGGCATGGCGGCTGTCTGGAAAGAGCAGAGCGGCGGCGAGGGGGCGACCAACGCTGTGGCAATCGCATCGCAGATCCTTGCACGCGCAGACCGCGATGTCACTTTCGTGGTGCAACTGCTTGGCGAAAGCCAGAATCTGCTGGTTAGGCATTTCATCGTGTTCATCGAGGTCGAACTCGCAAAGCGCGATATCAGTTACGGTGCGCATCCGCTATTGCGTCCCTTCGTCGAAACGCATGCACGCGAGCTTTCGGAATTCGTCTTGAAGGGAATCGGCTTACGGCACCAGTTCGGCCTTCAGGTCATCGAGACGATGGCCGGCGATCCGGCGCGGTTGCTAAGGGTCGATCTGTGGGACTCGCTGCAATCTCACATCAATGACGCGCAGCAACACTTTGTATCTGGTGTCGGAGGCCTGCAGCGGATCCTGACTCAGATCGAGGCGGACTCATGAGTGACGATCCTCCGATCCTGATCGAAGTGCTGAAGGAACGATTGGCTGTCGTTCAGGAGATATCGGCCGCTCAATCGCGCAATCTTCTGAACTTCCAGCTTGGCGGTGGTGCGGAATTCGAGATTCAGGAGATTGAGCGTGAGATTGCCACGACAGGCGCCTCGCATGCGCTCGCCCAGGCGCTTGAGGAAGCACGGGCGCGCCTGAAAAGCGCAACCGCCGGCATGGCAGCATGCGACACTCAATGCGCCGTACTGGAACGACGCCTTGACGATCTTGACAGGCGGATTGCCGCCGGCAGGTGAGACGTTCGATGGACACGATGGAAGCAGAGACTGCAACGCTTTATGACTTGCTCGGGCGGCACTGGACGGTGCGGGCGCCCGTCACCAGTACGGCCTTCGCTGGAGACGCAGTCGCATTTGCGCTCACCGATGGCGCGCTGGCAATCGCTCCGTTGACCGATATCGAGCGGCCGCAGGATCGCTGTCGTATCGCGCTGGACGGAGGCCGCGCCACAATCTCGCCGCGGCGGAAACCGGTGCCCCCATTGACGAAGGTCGTCATTAGCGACGCACCGCTTCATCTCGCCTCGATCGGGTCGTCGGGCTTTGTCGCAAATGAGCGCAGCCGGCTGCTCGGCGTGTCGCCATCCGGCGTCACGCATCTGATCGCGGACCATGGGTCCGCAATCGATCTCGTCGCCCCGGTGCAGGCCGGGGGCATTCTGGCCGCTTCCGGTGGATCGGTCATATTTTACGATCCCAATGGCGAAGTCGGCTGGCTCCAGGAGCGCGCGGGCAGGAATGCATCGGCACTGGCTGTATCAAGTGATGGTCGGCGCTTTGCGATGGGAGTCGACGATTGCGTGCTTGTTCGTGCCTTCGGGGCACGACCAGAGCCGGTGGCCTCATTCGAGCTCGGCCCAATTTCCAATTTGGCGTGGAGTCCCGATGGAAGCTGGTTGGCCGCGTCTATCGTGGGGACTGGCGTCGTCTTGGTCCGCCTTGCCGATGCCCGGATCGTTCGGATTTCCAGTTATCCTGGGAACAATTCATCCCTGGCGTGGAGCACGGACTCCCGCGTTCTTGTCACGAGCGGAGCTTATCGAATAATCGCGTGGGACATTTCCAGCCTGAGCGACGACAGCGAACGGCCGGCCAGCCTTTCGACAGGCCATGCCCGACCCGTACTCGTGGATGCAATAGATATACACCCCGAGGGTCAGCTGATTGCAGCAGGGTACCGGGACGGCATGGTGGTTGTCGCCAAGATGGGGGAATCGGACGAACTGGTCGTCAAGCCACCTGGCGGGGGCGCGGTCCACGCACTTCGGTGGTCGGCCGATGGCCAGCATCTTGCATTCGGCTCGGATAACGGGGAGGCGGCGATCATTACGTTTCCTTCCCACATTTTCAAATAGCGGGTCCGCGCCAGAGCGAAAGTCTTCCGCTGTCATTAGGAGGGGTACCATGACGTCTACTCGATCGCTAAATGAAGCCGACAGCAAAGATCAGTACTTCAAGGAGCTGGCCGAGCTTTCCGAGCGGATGATCGCCGCGCATGGCAAGGAGTTCTCTATGGGCGCTCTCGTGCTGGCGGCAAGGTTCATCGCAGAAAACAAACCTTTCGAGCGAAGTGCGGCAACGACGAGCTGAGCGAAGCCAACGATTGATAGCCGTTGTTGCGGATATTGCGCTAAGCCGGACAAGAACGAACTGTGTGTGTCGATCAGCGAAGCCGTGATGGTAAGCGGTGCCCGCCCGTTGATTTTCTGCAATTTGGGGCGACCTGCCGCAATTTGGCTGGAGCTTGCGCAAACCAGCCCATGATGGATGGAGCGAGAGTTCAAGTCTTGAAAAAAGATAACAGGCCGCGTGTGCACCGGGAGATCAAGAAAAATCTATCGTCGTCAAGTCTTGAGGGCCTCCTTGAATTGACGTGTGACGGCTGCAAAGCGGTGATGGGTAGAGGGAGGTCGAGCCGCTGGCTCGCGCATTGTGGCGAAGACGCTAGCACTACTTTGGCAGATTGTTGATTTTGCCGCGTTTTATAGGATTCCCGAATCAATTTTTCAATGATTCATGGGTGGTCGGCTCTGGGAGGGCTGACCATGCCCGGATGGGAAGACGAACTCGAACGTTGGCTGATGCCGTTCTTGGACCGGCTGGGTCATAAGACCCGGCAGCGGATGTGTCCTCTGTATGTTGCGGGATTGATCGGTCCGGGCGATCGCAAGAGCGTTCAGCCGATGGCGGAGCGCCTTGCCTCGGGCAACTACGACCAGTTGCACCATTTCATTGCGGACGGTGTCTGGGACGCGACGCCGCTGGAGACAGAGCTGCTCAACCAGGCGGACCGACTTGTCGGCGGCAGGGATGCGGTGCTGGTTATTGATGACACCTCACTTCCCAAGAAGGGTGAGCGCTCGGTCGGTGTTGCGGCTCAATACGCGTCGGCTCTCGGTAAAACGGCAAATTGCCAAACGCTGGTGTCTTTGACGCTTGCTCGCGGCGAAGTGCCCGTGATGGTCGCGTTACGTCTCTTTCTGCCTGACAGTTGGACAAGCGACATATCTCGTTTGAAGCGCGCTCGCGTGCCAGTCGAACATCGAACGGCACGGTCCAAGCCCGAGATTGCTCTAGCCGAGATTGACCGCGCGATGGCAGCCAACGTGCGCTTTGGATGTGTGCTGGCGGATGCAGGATACGGCCTCAGCGCACCGTTTCGACAAGGGCTAACAGAGCGCGGGCTGACCTGGGCTGTCGGCATCCCTCGGCACCAGAAAGTGTATCCGGTCGATGTGAAGCTCATTTGGCCGATTACCAAAGTCCGCGGAAAACCACGAAAGCACCACGTGCCCGATATCTTATCGATTGCCGCAGAACAAATGCTCGCCAGCGCCAAATGGAAAACCGTGAGTTGGCGTAGCGGGACGAAAGGTCGGCTTAAAGCCCAATTTGCTGCTCTCCGTGTCCGGACCGCCGACGGCCCTCCGCAGCGGATATGGGATAAAGGTCAGCAGCATCTCCCAGGCGACGAAGCCTGGCTCATTGGCGAGCAACGTGCGTCCGGGGAGAAGAAATACTATCTGGCCAACCTTCCGGCGGCGACGGATCTGCGCACGCTGGCCGCCACCATCAAGGCACGGTGGATTTGTGAGCAGGCGCATCAGCAGTTGAAGGAGGAACTTGGACTTGATCACTTCGAAGGGCGATCATGGCAAGGTCTTCATCGCCACGCCTTGATGACAATGATTGCCTACGCCTTCCTGCAACATCGTCGCCTCGCATACGCGGGGCGGAAAAAAAAGAATCAACGGGCCTCCGCCTCAGCCAACCATGCCAGCCGTACGTCACGCCATCGTCGATCTCATCCTTCGGCCGCCGTCTCAGCAGTGCCCATATTGCCGAAAGCAGATCCGTGAAAAACAGCGGCGAAAACACAATCTGCCAAAGTAGTGCTAGTGTTCCTCACGGCATTCGGCCGTTCGGGAGAAGCTGAACCAACTACAGTCGACGATAGAGTTAATGTGGGGTTTGGGTCGCTCCCTGTTCGCATGGGCTGCACTTTGTCCGCCACACTGCTCTTCTATGTTCATCAACAGGGGGCGCGCAGGCGTCACAAGTCAGCTGATGTTGGTCCCGTGACCGCGTGACGGACGAGGGCAATGACCTCATCGGCCTCCTGCTCGGTGCTGTCAAAGCGGGCGACGAACCGGATCACCTCGTCGCCTCGTCGCGCGAATTGCAGCCCGTTCGCCGTGAGCCGGTCGATGGCTAGTGCGGGCAGCTTGGCGAAAATCAAATTGGCTTCCACCGGAGCGACGAGCCGAACGTCAGGCAGTGCGACGAGTCCTGCTCCAAGGTAGGCAGCCACGGAATTGGCCTTTGCCGCGAGTCGTAGAAAAAGGCGATCCTCGACATAAGCGAGCAGCTGTGCGGACGCATAACGCATCTTCGACGCGGTCTGTCCGGCGCGGCGAAGCCGATAGGACAGGGGTTCAACAAGGTCGTGGTCGAAGACCACGATCGCATCCGCTGACATCGCCCCGTTCTTGGTTGCTCCAAACGACAGGATGTCGACGCCCGCTCGCCAGGTCATATCGGCCGGGCTGCAGCCGAGCCGCGCCAAGCCGTTGGCGAACCGGGCGCCGTCCATGTGCAGCGATAGATTCTTGTCACGGGCGATTTCGCCGATCGCGGCGATCTCGGCGAGAGGGTAGACCGTCCCATATTCGCTGGCCTGAGTGATCGACACCGCATCGGGCTGGGCGCGATTGCGGACTCCCCAAGCCGCCCCGGTAACCACCTCGCGCAGGATTGGTGGCTCGATCCGAAAATGCCGGCCGGGCAACGTGAGAAGCTTTGCGCCACCTGTAAAGGCTTCGGTCGCGCCGCCTTCCGCCGTGTCGATATGTGCTTCCTTGTGACAATAGATCGCGCCGTAGGGCCGCACGCAGGCTGCGAGCGCCAAAGCATTGGCTGCCGTGCCGGTCGAGACTGGGAACACCGCGACCTCGGTCTCGAACAGCGTCGAGAAGCGCTGATTCAGCAATTTCGAATAATCGTCGTCGCCATAAGCGGCGGCTGAGCCACGATTAGCCTCCTCGATCGCTCGCAGTATCTCAGGGCTGACCGGCGCGACGTTGTCGCTGCGAAAATTCGGGAGCGCTTTGGTTGCTTCGTTCATGCCGTCCTCGGCCGCCGTCAGATCACGGTCGTTTCGTGTTTGCTTATGCGCCAGTTGATCAGGAGCAACGGGATTGCGGTGACCAGGATGAGCACCGCGGCTGCGGCGGCTGCGAGTCCCGCGCCAGTGCCCTCGATGGCATGGTACATCACGACGGTTGTGGTGACCCAGCCGCTCGCATAGAGCACGATAGTTGCGCTCAACTCGGAGGCTGCGGTGATCCAGACCAGCACCAGCCCGCCGACAAGGCCCCTCGCCATCAGCGGCACCGTCAGAGTCGCGAAGGTTTTGCTCGGCGAGACCCCGAGATTGATTGAGGCTTCCTCGAGCGAGGGATCGAGTTGATGCACGATCGCTGAGGACGACCGGATCGCGAAGGGCAATTTGCGGACGACGTAGGCGATGACCAGGATCAGCCAGCCGCCGGTCAAGATCAAAGGGCCGCTGTTGAACGCGATGATAAGTCCGATCGCCAGGATCGTACCGGAAACCGCAAACGGCACCATGCCGACGAAATCGAGCAATCCTGACAAGCGCGAGCGGTGCCGGGCCACCACGTAGCCGATCGGAGCGCCGATCAGCATAGTGGCGATGGCCGCAATGCTGGCGAGTATCAGCGTGTTGAGCAGCGGCCGATAGGAGCCCGACAACAAGGTCGCGTAATTGCCCAATCCGAACTCCCAGGTCAGCACGGGGCCACGGAAGCGCAGGACGGAGATCATCAACACGGCTGCAAAAGGCAGCAGCGAGGCAATCACAATGCCCCAACTCACGACCGTAGCCACCAGCCGCGGTCCCGGTGTCAGCGGCAGCTTCGCGGCCGCACTGCGGGCATTGGTTGAGAAGCGGCGCTTGCCGAGATAGTGCCGTTGAACGACAAGCGCGAGCGCCGTGCAGGCGATCAGGAGCACGCTGAGCGCACCCGCAGCAGCCGGATTGGCGTCAGATTCGCCGGCGAACAGCTTGAAGATGTCGACGGCCAGGAACGGGCGGTCCTCAGCCAGCACCGCTGGCACGCCGAAATTCTCCAGCGCCTCAATGAACACCAAAATTCCGCCGGCAAGTATCGCCGGCATCACGATCGGCAGCAGCACGGTGCGGATCACATAGGACCGTGAACCGCCGAGATTGCGGGCTGCCTCCTCCATCGAAGCATCGACGGCCTGGAAGCCGGCCATCACGGGCATGACGACGTAGGGATAGAGAGTCAACGTGAACACGATGACGATGCCGGGTAGGCCATAGATCGAGCCGATCGGGATGCCGAGTCCGCGCAAGGCGCTAGTGATGACGCCGGCATGACCGAACAGCAGCACGAGCGCATAGGCGCTGACGAAGGAGGGCAGGACCAGCGGCAGGGAGGCAAGCGTTAGCAGCAGTGCGCGGCCCGGTATGTCGATCCGGGCAAGACAGAAGGCGAGCGGGATGCCGATCGCGCATGTGAAGGCCGTCGCGAGCGCGGCGCAGAGCAGACTATTGCCGATGCCGCCAAGGTAGTATCGGCTCTTCACAATCGCCGCAAAATTCCCAAGCGTCAGCCCGCCTGTGCCGTCGATCCGTATGCTCGCATCCAGAACGAGAGCCAGCGGGTAGAGCAGAAAGACCGCGAGCAGCACCAGCGCCGCCAGCGCCACGATGGTGGCAAAGCGTTTCATGGCGCCGGATACGCCGTGATCTGGGCAGGATCGTAGGCAAGGGTGAGCGGCGCGCCGGGCAAGACATCAAGTACCTGGCCGCCGAGCGCTGTGATCCGTAGCTGGGTGCCGTCCGGCAAGGTTGCGTGGAGACGCTGCATCGGGCCCAGAAATTCGCGTAGCGCCAGACGTGCCTGGACGAGCGGACCCTCGGAACTGCTTCCCAGCCGCAGGGCCTCCGGCCTGACCGACAGCAACACCGGTGCGCCCGGTGACGCAACCTCGCCTCTGACCGAGAACTCCGTTCCGGCCGCCGCGACAGGGGTGTTGCGGCCATCGAAAGCGCCGGCGATGCCCGGCACCACATTGGTCGAACCGAGGAACTCGGCGACGAACGCAGTCTGCGGCATCCGATAGATGCGTTCGGGCGTGTCCACTTGCTCGATCTTGCCGCGACGCAAGACGGCGATGCGGTCGGAGATGGCGAGCGCCTCCTCCTGATCGTGCGTCACGTAGATCGCAGTGAGGCCGAGCGCCTGCTGGAGCTGTCGGACCTCGATTCGCATTTCGGTGCGCAGTTGCGCGTCGAGATTGGAGAGAGGCTCGTCGAACAGGAGCACGGCGGGTTCGATCACGAGCGCGCGGGCGATCGCCACGCGTTGAAGCTGGCCACCGGAGAGCTGGTGTGGCGAGCGTGGACCGTAACCTGCTAGGCGCACCCGCTCGAGCGCTTTGTCGACACGCGATGCGATCTCGGCAGCCGGGACCTTCCTGGCCTTCAGCCCGTAGGCCACGTTTTCGGCGACGGTGTGGTTCGGGAAGATCGCGTAGTTCTGAAACACCATGCCGGTGTTGCGGCGATGCGCGGGCACGGCATCGATGCGCCGGTCGTCGAAGGAAATGGATCCGGATTCGACATCCACGAAGCCGGCGATCATGCGCAGCAGCGTCGTCTTCCCGCAGCCCGAAGGCCCGAGCAGCGTGAACAGCTCGCCGTGCCTGATGTCGAGCGAAATGTCGTCCACGGCCCGCACCGCGCCGAAGGTGCGGGTCAGACTTTCAATCCGAATCCTGGTCATGGGATCAGCGCGTGTTCTGGATCGTGGTCTTCAGACGCGCGAGGGTGTCGCGCCGGGCCGCTTCCCATTTGGCGTCGTCATAAGGCAGCACCTTGATCGCCCGGAAGGGCAGCATCCCGGGTGCGACTGCCTCGAGCTCGATATCTTGACGGGCAGGGCGCCGGAAAGTCGCTTTCAGCAACATCTCCTGAACTTCTTTGCTGGCCAGGTAGTCGACCAGCCGCTTGGCGGGCCCGGGGTTCGGTCCGCCTTTCAGGATGGCCGCGCCCTCGACGCCCGCATATGTGCCCTCGGCCGGATAGGTGACGCTCACTGGCGCGCCATTATGGGCCCACAAGAAGCCGGCATATTCGAGGGTGATGCCAAGTGGATATTCGCCGCTACCGATCCCGTCGAACACCTGGGTCGAGCGGTTGAGCACCTTCGCATTGGCAAGCAACCCGTCCATCCTCGTCCAGGCCGCGTCATCCGCACCCCACAGCGACAGAAGTGTGGTCGCGGCCGCATATGAGAATCCCGAATTGGCCGGGTCGGTGAAAGCGAGCTTGCCCTTCCATTTCGGATCGAGGAGGTCGGCCCAGGATTTGGGCCCGCTGGTCTTGTCGATCGCCTTGGTATTCTGCCCGATCACAACGACCTGGATGTTGGTGCCCAGCCAAAGGTCGTTTGGATCGCGGAATTGGGCCGGCACGACTTCGCGGCCCGTGGCCGGGTAAGCCTGAAGATGTGGACTCGCCAGCCGCAGCAGCGTCGCATTGACACCCCAGATTACGTCACCCTGCGGATTGGCGGACTCAGAGGCGACACGGCGTACAAGGACACCCGATCCGGTCGAAACCACGTCGACTTTGATCCCCGTCGCCTTGGCGAAGCCTTCGGCGACAAGCTTGTTCACGGTGTCGTCGTTGGCCGAATAGAGCACGACGCTCTGCTGGGCCGCGGCCAGCCCGGCCGCGAACAGCGATACCGCGAGGGCCACGACTCTGGCGAGGACGGAGGCAGGACATCTCATCATAGTTCGCCTTTATCGGTTCAATCGTCGCTCATGTGGTGGCAGCGAGGTACACGGTGGCCGCCTTGAGCCCGGCGCCCGGCTCAATCGGCAAGCCGAGCTTCGTGAGTGAGTCTTCAAGATGCAGAAGGTCGGTCAGAATGGTCCCCGTGCTCAAAGCCCCCATCGTGCCAAACCGGATGACACGGCCAGAGAGACGGTTGCGGGCGCCTGCGATCACCGTGCGGTGATCCTGGTAGAGCTGCCGGACGATGGCTCCGCCTTCGAGCCCGTCTGGGACCTTGAAGACCACGACCGTGCTCGAGCGCGGCCCATCGCGGCAAAAATCTGCTAGTCCGAGCGCCGCGCCGCCGGCGCGCAGCGCGGCTGAGAGCTTCTTGTGGCGCTCGAGCACATTGGCGAAGCCTTCCTCATGCATCATCGTCAAGGCCTCTCGCAGACCGTAGATGAGGCTCACCGGCGCCGTGAATGCGGTCTCGTTCTGCTCTGCGGATTTCAGCGCGCGACGGAAATCCCAATAGAAGGTCGATCGCTGCTTGTCCTGCCCGATCACGCGCCACGCCTTGGCGCTCACGCTGGCAAGTGCGAGGCCGGGCGGGCACATCAAGGCTTTTTGCGAGGCTGAGACCACGATATCGACGCCCCATTCGTCCTGCCGCATCTCGATGCCGCCAAGACCGCTGACAGAATCTGCGATCAGCAGCGTTGGCCGGTTGCGCACGAGCGCGCCGAGCGCTGCGAGATCGGCCACGATCCCGGTTGAGCTCTCATTGTGCACGGCGACGACGGCGCAATAGGTGTGCTCGCGCAACCGGGTCTCCACCGCGGCGATATCGATCGCCTGGCCCCATTCGATCGCGACCGTGTCGACCGTGATGTTCATGGCCTTCGCGATGGCGGTGAAACGCTCGCCGAACTGACCATGCTCGATCACAAGGATCCGGCTGCCGGGTCCGGCTACGTTGACGAGCGCGGCCTCCATAACGCCTGTTCCGGAACTCGCAAAGAACAGGACATGGTTTGTCGTCCCCAGGATCGGACGGATCATCTTCTCCGCCTCGCCGATCGCGGTCCGGCATTCGTGACCGCGATGGTTGACCATTATCCGGGCCAATGCATGCCGCACCCGCTCGGGCACCTCAGTTGGACCGGGAAGCCGAAGACGGTAACCTGTCGAGGCGATGGCGGAGGAAGTCTCTGTGGCCGTCATAGCTTGAAGTCACCGTTCTGACGCATGTAGGGAACCAGGCCGCCCGCGCGCAGGATCGCCAGCATGATCGGTGGCAGAGGATCCGGGCTGAGCATCTCGCTACTACGTTCGTTGCGGATCGCGCCGCTGCCGTCGTAGATCAGGATGTCGCCCTCACTAATCCCGCCGGTATCGCAGACGAGCGGCAGCAGGCCGTTGTTGATGGCGTTGCGGTAGTAGGTCCGCGAGAATCCTCGAGCCAGCACTGCCGGAATGCCGGCGCCGAGCACTGTCGTGACGGCGACCTCCATGGCCGAACCGCAACCGAAATTCTTGCCCGCCACCAGGATGTCTCCGGGCTGTACAGAAGCTGCGAAGGCAGGATCGACATGTTCGAACAGGAATTGCTTCAGAATGGCGGGATCGAGGCTCTCCCGCTTGCGGCTCGAGCTGATGATCGAGTCGGTGTTGACGTCGTCGCCAACCAGTCGCGCGCGTCCCCGCAGAGCTGTCATCGCGACTCCTCGCGGGGATCAGTCACCACGCCGCGTGTTGCCGTGGCTGCGCAGGCAGCCGGGGAGGCGAGGTAAATCGATGCCTTGGCGTTCCCCATGCGGCCCTTGAAGTTGCGGTTGGCCGTCGAGATCACCGAAACCCCGTCTGCCGGGATCACTCCGCAGGTTCCGCAGCAGGAGCCGCAACCCGGCTCGACCACCGTCGCGCCGAAGCCGACCAGGGCGTCGAGCGTGCCGTCGGCCGCCATAGCGTCGCGGACCTCGCGCGATGCCGGCGTGACCACGAGCTGCACGCCGGGCGCAACGCCTCCACCCGCCTCGAGCACGGCGCGGGCCTGATGGAAATCGCGTAGCCTGCCGCCCGTGCAGGTGCCGAGATAGACCATCTGCACCGGCGTACCGGCCACATCCTCGAGTGGCACGACCTGATCCACCAGATGCGGCAACGCGATCTGCGGCGGGAGTGCGTCGAGCGCGATCTCCACGGTCCGGGTGTAGCGGGCATCCGGATCCGGTGCGATCGGTTCGAAGGCTTGGCCGGTGCGACCTTCCAGATACGCGACGGTCTCTTCATCGGCCGGGAAGATGCCGGTCTTCGCCCCCATCTCGACCGCAAGATTGCTCAGGACGAGGCGGTCCTCCAGCGTGAGCGTGGCGAGGCCGGGCCCCGCGAATTCGAGCGCCTGATAGGCCGCACCGTCGGCGCCGAGTCGGCCCGCGAGCGCCAGCGCGACATCCTTCGCATAGACGCCGCTCGGCAGTTCTCCGGTCAGAACGACGCGGATCGAGTCAGGGACGCGCAACCACATCCGGCCGCACAGCATGATTGCGGCAAGGTCGGACGAGCCGATCCCGGTCGCAAAACAATTCAGCGCCCCGTATGTCACGGCGTGGCTGTCGGCTCCAACGACCAAGCTGCCCGGCAGCGCGCGGCCGGTCTCGACGATGAGCTGGTGGCCGATTCCTTCGCCGGCCTCGTGCAGTGTGACGCCGAAGCGTTTGGCGAAGTCTCGCATCACGCGATGCAGTTCGATCGTTTGCGGGCTCGCGGGCGGCACGTAATGGTCGAGCGCAAAGACCAATCGCGCGGAATCGTGCACGTTCTTCCCGCCCATCGCCTTGAAATAATCGAGCGCCATCGGGACTGAACCGTCGGTACCGAGCGCGCAATCGACCTCGCAGACCACGAGGTCCCCGGCCTGCGCATCCTGCCCGGATTTTCGAGCAAGTATCTTCTCGGAGATCGTACGCCCGGCCATCGTTAGACCTCTGGCATCTCGCAGCCGAGACGGCGGAGCGAGGCGTCGACCCAGCTACGATCGAGCGTACCGGCTTCGATCGCCGCCATTTGCTTGGTCTCGGCAGCCCCCTTGGCTTCGGCGGCCTCGATCACCGCTCGGCAATCGTCGACGGCAACTGCGAGGACGCCGTCGTCGTCGCCCAACACCAAATCGCCGGGCAGTATGACCATGCCACCGATCGCGATCGGCCCGTTGATCTCGCCCGGACCGTCCTTGTATGGACCGCGATGGGTGACACCCGCTGCGAATACGGGCAGCGGGTTCGCCCGGATCGCAGCGGCATCGCGGATCGCGCCATGGATGACGACGCCGGCGACGCCGCGCCTGGCCGCCTGCGCGAGCATCATCTCTCCGAAGATTGCGTTGCTAAGGTCGCCAGCCGCATCGACCACGATGACGTCGCCGGCAACTGCCATGTCGAGCGCCTTGTGAACCATCAGATTGTCGCCGGGGCGGGTCTTCACGGTCAGAGCGGGACCAGCCATGCCACCGGCCGCATGCATGGGCCGGAGCGTCGCGCCGCCCGAGGCCATGCGTGACATCACATCACTAATATTGGCGACCGGAAGGGCGCGAGCCCGCTTGATCCATTCGTCCGCGACAGCGCGCTTGCGGGAGTGGATCCTGAACCCTACGGCCATACCGAACCCCATTGAAAATGGAACGCCGTTACGCATAGTGTAATGGTGATACGCCGAGGTCAACCCGGAATCGGCGGAACAGGGGATTTCGATGCCGAAAACGCAGGGGGTCGCCGCCGTGCAGCGCGCACTGGCGATCTTGGATACGTTCGCTGGAGCCGGCTCGCGCAGCCTGGCCGACATCGCCAAGATCACGGGTTTGGCAAAACCAACGGTGATGCGTTCGCTGGTATCATTGGACGAAGCCGGCTACGTCGTCCGCCTCAGCGACGGCCGCTACGCACTCGGTGCGAAGACTTTCCAGCTCGGTACCACCTATCGGGCCAATTTCAATCTCGAACAGCATGTGCTGCCGGTGCTTCAGCGGCTAAGCCAGCAGACGTTGGAGAGCAGCGCGTTTCACGTGCGCGAACGTGACAGCCGGCTCTGCCTATTTCGGGTGGATTCGCCGCAACTAGTACGCGACGTCGCACGGCTCACAAATCTCGCGCCGCTTGATTTGACCTCGACAGGACAAGTGCTGAGGATGGCCCGTTGGGCGGACCGGGTAGATGACGGCGTGCACATCTTTGTCAGCTCCGGAATTTACGACGCCGTGACGGCCTCTCTCTCCACCGCTGTCTTCGGCCACGACAGAGCACTGGTGGGGGCCATGACGGTCAGCGGCCCCGTCGAACGCATACGTCGCGCCGATCTCGGGGCGTTGGCGGCCCGGCTCACCGACGCCTCGCATCAGCTGTCGCTTGTGCTCGGCGCGCCACTGCCCCGGGAGGTCGGCGCGCCGCGCATCATCAGCTTACCATCGGCGGAAACCGGCTCTCCCTGAACCTCCTCCAATTTGAGCTGTTTGGCGGAAGCTTGCCCGAGCTGGGTGGTGATGGATTGGAGCGAGAGCTCAAGGGTTTCAATTGGTTAGAGAGCTGCGTGTGCACACGGTGGTGCACCGAGAGATGCAGAAAAATCCATCAAGAGCACGTTCTTGCCGGTCTGAAGCCGCTCAGTGCGAATCGCGCGTACCCGTGCCAACGTGGGCTCATCGAGGCCCGTTTCGACAGCAAATGGCTTGGTCACCTCGTGAGTCTGAAGGCGCGCAAAGAGCGCCTGAAGGGCAGGCTCGGCACTCAATTCGCATCCTTTTCCCTGACAGAGGGAAATTCCCCACCGCTCTTTATGGGTCTCCTGGTTGATCATCTTTTTTCGGCCTTCCGCCCCCAGCAGCGGCCGGGATCGGTGGCGTGACCAAAATAACTTTGTAGTACTTCGCGCCGTCAGGGTCCGTCTCCTCAGCTTGCAGCACAAACTGATCCGCTGCTCCCTTTACTGACGTTCCGTCTATGGCATCGAACTCAATTCGGTCGTAACGGCCGCCGGTGCTAGAAGCTCCGGTCAAGCCTGTGTAGATCGCATCGCAGACAGCTACATGATTTGCAGCCGTTAAGGCGTCAAGCCCACTAATATTCGCCTTGTCGATGAACCAAGTCCATCTTGATATCGCGTTCGGCGCGGCCTTATCCTTGTTCTTGACTGGAAGAAAGCATTTGTTGTCGGGCCTGCGGGCGTGCCCGTGCTTTATATTGTTGGTGAGCCACAACAGGTCCTTATCTGTCTTGAAATACTCTTGGATCAACTGATTCTTGGGATCAACCATCGGATGTTGTGTACGAATGTCGTTAAGTCGGCTGCCACAAAATTCGTGATTGAAATGCTGGATGAGCATGCGTGTTCCGACAGTTCTGATCAGCGCTCCCATTTGCTCTCTCCAATGCCAGCAGACGAACTCTGCTGAATGCTAGAATAGAATTGAAGAACTCGTTCGTTCACCTCTTTATCGTCGCTATTTGCTCCGCATTGACATTGACGTTGCACCACGGCGATCTCGCAGGCACCTCGCAAGGTTAATCTTTTTGCTCTGCTACCAAACAGGCTAGGCATGCCTGAAACTGCAGCCCAATGGTCCGCTTGCGCTTCGCTAGTCATCCAGGTCATGGCCGGGTCGTAGGGCGCTCCCCCAAGATGGTGTCCCGTCTCATGTGCCAAGGCGAGCGCCAATCCGGCGCGCGTAATAGCAGGCTGCCGCACGAAACCGCCATAGAGATAGACGTTGCGCTGCTCTCCCAGTCGCCAAGCCTGCGCGTTTATTAGTGGCGAGTCCCAGATCAAGGTGTATGTGATCTGCGGAAATTTCCTTGCAAAACGGACGACGAGTTCTTCGGTCAAACGCTTGCGCCGCGCGTCTGCTTTGCGCGCGCCGCCTGTTGGACTTCAATGGGCCAATCCAAAAAGCACATACTGAAAAACTTCCGGCACAATAAAAACATTCTCCTCAAAGCTAGCGACAGAAGCAATCGCTAAGTTGAGGGAGCAGATGATGCGCCCCAACGTTGAGGTAGGATGGGCAAGAGGCAATCATGGCAGTAGTTATTGCGTCTAGCCCGTTGGGTTTGATCGGAAATCGGGTTTTACGGCGCGGGGCGGCTAGGCCAATTTATTGGGCTTTGCCGCGGCGAGAGCCTTGATGGCTCTCGCCCGCAGTCTGGTCTGGTCTAGTCGGCCGATAGAGGGGCGCCGGTCAAGGACCAGCTTTCTCCGTCAAATGTCGCAATCCGCAGAGCTCTGAAGGGTGTGTAGTCTCCGGGCCGGGTACTGATCGCGACGCCAGGGAGCATCATCGGCAATCGTTCGCCATTCAGCGAGGTAGCCTGCTTCATGAGGTTCTCGCGGGTCAGGTCGTCGCCGCATTTGCGCAGAGCCAGCTCCACAGCGTGCACGTTCATATAGGCCACGAGCACGGAATAGTCGTCCGGATTGGCTGAAGGTGCGTACGCCTTCAGGAACTCCTTGTAGGCCTTGACTTCATCATCATTTGCCCAGGCTGGATCGCCCGGTTGCTTGAGGAATTGCGTTGTGACCAGTCCTTTCGATGCTTCGAGGCCTGCGGGCTTCAGGATAGTTTCGACCGACGCGGTCGAGCCGCCGATCACGTGCAGGGGCTTCCAGCCGAGCTCGTAAACCTTGCGGATCGATTGCGCGGCGGCCTTCGACGACGACTGCTCGATCAGGGTGTCGACGCCGGCGGCCTTCAGCTGCACGATCTGCGAGTCGATCGTCGGATCGGCGAGCTCGTAGGAGGCCTGGGCGACGATCAGCTCGGCCTTCGGACCGAGGCCGGCGCGGAGGCCCTTCAGGTAGTCCTTGCCATAGTCGTCATTCTGATAAAGCACGCCGATTCTGGCGTCCGGCTTTACGGTGAGGATGTATTTGGCGACGACGCGGCCTTCGGTTTCGAAGTCGGGATAGAGCGGGATCGTCCAGGGAAAGGCCTTGGGATCGTTGAAGCGGCGTCCGCCGGCGGTGATGAACAGCTGCGGCACCTGCTTGGCGTTCAGGTATTTCTGGATCGCGACGTTGGGCGCGGTGCCGATCGTGCCGACCTCGGCCAATATGCCGACGTCCTCGATCAGCTTGCGCGATTGTTCGACCGCCTTCGGCGCGCTGTAGGCATTGTCGAGCTGCGTGAAGTTGATCTTGCGGCCGTTGATGCCGCCTTTGGCATTCAGCATCTCGAAGTAGCCGACCACCGCCCGCCCGGCGCCCGCGCCGAACGCGGATGCGGGACCACTCAGCGGCGTCGATTGGCCGAGCTTGATCTCGGTATCGCTGGCACCGGGACCGTAGGCTTTCTGAGCATAGGCAGGTACCGCCAGCAGTGCTGACACCGCGCCGGCTATCAGCGCCCGGTTGATGATGTGGTTCAAGTTCGTTCCTCCCTGCAATTGCTTCTTCTTGAAATCGATCCGCGCTAGCGCAGCAGCTCGCGGGCGATCACCACGCGCTGGATCTGGTTGGTGCCTTCAAAAATCTGGGTCAGCTTGGCATCGCGCATCATGCGTTCGACCGGATAGTCCATCGTGTAGCCGTAGCCGCCGAAGATCTGGACCGCGTCGGTCGTCACCTTCATCGCCATGTCGCTGCCGACACATTTGGCCATGCTGGCAAGCACGTTGAGCCGCTTCCAGTCGCCGGCATCGCCGGCGCGGGCACATTCGTAGACCAGCGCGCGGGCCGCCTCGATCTGCATGGCCATGTCGGCGAGCATGAACTGCACGCCCTGGAACTCGGCGATCGGTTTCTTGAATTGCTTGCGCTCCTTGGCGTAGGCGACGCAGGCATCCAGTGCGCCTTGTGCGAGGCCGACGGATTGCGCGCCGATGGTCGGCCGGTTGAGGTCGAGCGCGCGCATCGACGCGCGAAAGCCCTTGCCTTCCTCACCGACGAGGTTTTCCGCGGGAACGCGGACATTGTCGAAGAAGATCGGCGTGTTGGGCGCGCCGCGAAAGCCCATCTTGCGCTCGTGGCGGCCGAACGTGATGCCCGGCATTCTCTTCGGCTCGACGATGAAGGCGCTGATGCCGTCCGCACCGGCGCCGTCACTGGTTCGCGCCATGACCACGATGTAGTCGGCCGCGACACCATAGCTGCACCACTGCTTGCGGCCGTTCAGGACATAACTATCGCCGTCCTTGCGGGCGCGGGTGTTGAGCGCGGCGACGTCGGAGCCGGCCTGCGGCTCCGAGATCGCGATTGCCGTGACCACGCCACCCTCGGCGATGATCGGCAGATACTTCTTGCGCTGCTCCTCAGAGCCGAAATGCAGCAGCGGCATGATGAACATGGTGTTGAGCGCGGCGATCGACGCACAGGCAGGGGAGACCTTGGAGATCTCCTCGCGCGCGATGCAGGCCATGGTCAGGTTGCCATTCGGGCCGCCATAGCGCTCCGGCACCCAGAGCTGCATCAGTCCCATCTCGCCGAACAGCTTGACCAGTTCGAGCGGGAAGCGGTCGGTTTCGTCGATCTCGGCGGCGATCGGCGCCACGTGCCTGGCGACCATTCTGCGCACGTTGTCGCGGAACGCGACCTGCTCCTCGGAAAAACTCATGCGAACTCCCGTTTCGTTTTCTTTGCCGGAAGCTAAAAAAGGGCTTCCATTGAATGGGTGATCCATTTAATAATTCACCGCATGAGCACCAAGTCAAGCCCTCGCGCGCCGCGGCGCTCCCGTGCCGCCTCGCCGAGCCGCCGGGAGCGGGCCACCGATCATCGTGCGGCCGGCTCGCCGGCCGCGCCGACATTCAAGCCGATTCACACCAGGCGGACGTTCGAGGAGATCTGCGAGCGCATTCGCGAGCAACTCGCGCTCGGCGTGCTGAAGCCCGGCGACAAGCTGCCGGCCGAGCGCGAGCTGGCTCAGCAGCTCGGCGTCAGTCGGAATGTGCTGCGGGAAGCATTGCGCAGCCTCGAAATGGCCGGCGTGCTCCGGCTGCAGAAGGGCGTCAAGGGCGGCGCCTTCATCCAGCAGGGCGACACCCGCCGCATGAACGAGGTCATGCGCGACATGCTGAGCCTCGGCACGATTTCGGTGCGGGAATTGTCGGAGGCGCGGGTCCACGTCCTCGACCTCGTGGTGCAGTTGGCTTGTGCCAATGCCCGCCGGGCCGATCTCGATGCATTGGAAGCCAATATCGAGCGGACGGAGCTTGCGACCAAGGAGGGGCGGCTGCTCGACCGGGTCGAATGTTCGCGCGAGTTCTACAAGCTGCTGGCGGCCTCGACCGGCAACAAGGTGATTGCGATGATCGTGGACTCGGTCACCGAGATCCACATGCGCTTCGTCTACGCCAAGGTCGCTTCCAGCGGGGTCGCGATGGCACGGCTGGCCGAGAAGCGGCGGCAATTCCTGGCAGCCCTCAGCGAACGGAACGTCGATCTGGCAAGCCGATTGCTGCGATCGCATCTGGAATCCGTGCAGCGCATGCTCGAGCAGGATCCGGGCGCCATGTCGCTTCACGTCGCATTGGCGGATGTGCAGCCCGGGATGCGCCGCTAGCGCGCGCCTGCGTTGCCAATAATCAACAACTCAAACAGCGAAACAATGGAGGCAAACGTGTCCAATTACGCCAAATATGAATGCCTGACGGTCGAGGTCGCGGACAAGGTCGCGACCGTGACCTTGAACCGCCCGCAGGCGCGCAATGCCATCAATCAGAAGCTGATCCGCGAGTTGCGCACGATCTGGGACGACCTCGCCGACGATCACGCCGTTAATGCCGTGGTGCTGACCGGGGCGGGCGACTTCTTCAGCGTCGGTGGCGACGTCAAGGCGATGTCCGAGCGGCCCGGCGGCGACGTGCTCGAAGAGGGCGAGGTACACGATCCCATGATCAGCCGCCGCGGAGTCACCCGCCAGCTCGAGCTCGACAAGCCCATCATCGCGGCGATCAATGGCGATGCCATCGGCCTTGCGGCGACCCATGCGCTGCTTTGCGACATCACGGTGATGGCGGAAGACGCGCGGATCGGCGACACCCACGTCTCGCGTGTTGGCCTCGTCGCCGGCGACGGCGGCACAGTGATCTGGCCGCTGCTGGTCGGCATCAACAAGGCCAAGGAATTCCTGATCCGCGGCACGCTCCTGAAGGGAAATGAGGCGGAGCGGATCGGGCTGGTCAATCATGTCGCGCCGCGCGCGGAGGTGTTGGCCAAGGCCCGCGCGATCGCGGTCGAGCTCGCCAACGGTCCGACCTGGGCCATTCGCTGGACCAAGCTGTCGATCAATCAGATCGTCAAGGAGCGCGTCAACATGCTGCTGGAGGCGTCGATGGCGCTGGAGCAGGTGACGTTCGAGACTGCCGACCACAAGGAAGCGACTATGTCGTTCAAGGAGAAGCGGAAGCCCAGATTCGGCCAGGCATAGCGCGGGCCTCACCATGGCGGCGATCGAAGCGTCGAATGACGATGTCGCAGGAATGCTGCGCGATTCCTTGCGCGGTTTCCTGGACGAGCATTGGCTTCCACTCGGTTTGGCCGCATCGTCCTCGCCGGACGAGGTGTCGGCGATCTGGCGCAAGCTCGTTGGGCAGGGCGTCGCCGCGCTTGGTGCGGAGAGCGGCGAAGGCGGGCTCGCCGAAATCTTCGTCGTCATGGCGGAACTCGGCCGGGCCGGCTGCACGGCGCCGATGTGGTCTGCGGCGCTCGCTAATCTTGCGATCTCCGGATCGCAGGTCGACGTCGCGGTGGATCTGCTGGAGCGGCTGCAGTCCGGGGAGGCGACCGTCGCCTTCTCATTCGGTGCGCTGGATCCGGACGCCCGCACAGGAGCGGTTGAGGTCACGGACCTCAAGGCAAAGGGCGTGCTTCGTTTTGTCGAGGCTGCCGGAGACGCGACGCATCTTCTGGTCGTTCTAGACCAGGCCCAGCTTGGGCTGATCAATCTTGACGGTTCCGGTGTCGAGTGCGTCGCAACCCGCGCGATGGGAGCGTGGGGACTCTACGAGGTCCGGCTGAACGAAGCGCCGCTCACGCGCATTCCCATAGATACGGTCGATCTCGACCAT
This sequence comes from Bradyrhizobium sp. USDA 4538, assembly GCF_024171045.1. Lineage (NCBI taxonomy): Bacteria > Pseudomonadati > Pseudomonadota > Alphaproteobacteria > Hyphomicrobiales > Nitrobacteraceae > Bradyrhizobium > Bradyrhizobium sp. USDA 4538. Next base: position 8,884,180 of record NZ_JALJZE010000001.1, on the reverse strand, counting down.
CTCCGCATCAAGGGCAGAGCGATGTTGACCGCGCGTGCCTATGGCGCTGCGCGGCGTGCCTTTGAGCTCGCCGTGGACTACGCCAAGGAACGGCACCAGTTCGGGCAGCCGATCGGCAGGTTCCAGGCCATCCAGCACAAGCTGGCCGACTGCCTGATTGCGCTCGAAGGCGTCAGGTTGATCCTCGACCATGCCGCCAGACTGCATGACGGCGGCGAGGGCGGCTGGCGCTACTTCGCCGATTGCGCATCGGCGTTCTCCGGTCATGCGCTGCGGCAGGTGTCGCTGGAGGTCCAGCATACGTTCGGTGCGATCGGTTATGCCGAAGAGCACGAGGCGCCAATCCACTTCAAGCGCGTGCATCTCGATACGATCGCGCTTGGCGGCGCCTCGGATGCCAAGAGCAGGCTGGCAGCGCGGCTGCTGGATGCGGGCGGCGTCGGGCTGCCGCAATATGACCTCGGGGCCGCTGGAAATGCGTTTCGCGAGCAGATCCGGCTCTGGCTCGAGCAACACTGGACTGGAGATACGAAGCAAGCATTCGACGGAAGACCCTTCGCCAAGCGTGAGTTCGATGCCGGCTTCGCCCGCGACATCGGTGAGACCGGATGGATCGGGCTCGGATGGCCAGAGCAATTCGGCGGCCAGGCGCGCTCGCCGCTGGAGCAGATCGCCTTCACGGAGACGATGGAGCGGGGCGAGGCGCCGCGGATCGGCGCGGCGATCCAAGCCAATGCGCTGATGATGTTCGGCACGGCAGCGCAGCAGCAGAAATACCTTCCGGAAATCCTGCGTGGCGAAGCGATGCATGGCATGGGCTACAGCGAGCCGCAGGCAGGGTCGGACCTTGCCGCGCTGCGCACCAGTGCGGCCAGGGACGGCGATCACTGGGTGATCAACGGCCAGAAGATCTGGACCACCACCTGGTGGGGCAAATACATGTTCCTCGCCGCGCGGACCGACAAGGACGCGAAGCCGCCGCACGCGGGCATCAGCATGTTCATCGTGCCGATGGATGCGCCGGGCATCACGATCCGTCCATCAGCAACCATGTATGATGGCACGTTTGCCAATATCTTCTACGACAACGTCCGCATCCCCTCGGAGAACCTGGTCGGCGAGGTCAATGGCGGTTGGAAAGTGTTGACCGGCGCGCTGGCCTTCGAGCGCGGGCTGGTTGGTGGCGGGATCGTCCTGAAGGTCGCGCACGCCTTCGAGCAACTGCGTTCGCATGTGATGGCGAAGCAAGGTGATCGGTCTCTCGCCGATGATCCAATCATCCGCGACAGGATGGTGACCTTGGCGTCAGAGATCGAGATCGGCCGTCTCTTGATGATGCATTGCGCCGAGCTTGCCGCCGACGGCGTGACGCTGCCGGAATATGGCGCGATCAGCAAGGTGTTTTCCGGTGAGCTGATGGAGCGATTCGGCGAGGCCGCGCTCGACATCCTTGGCATGCGGGCCGCGCTGTCCGAGCAGATGCCGGGCGCGATCGACAACGGTCGCTTCGAGCAAAACCTGCGGCATTCGCTGATGTGGGTCATCAGCATCGGGACCAACGAGATTCAGCGCAGTCTGATCGCGCAACGCGCGCTCGGACTGCCGAGATAGGAGAGATTGGATGCAGAAGGATGGCGTCAGGGCGCCGCTCGCCGGCGTGCGCGTGCTCGATTTCTCGATCATGGTGGCAGGGCCGTATTGCGCGCGGCTGCTCGCCGATGTCGGCGCCGAGGTCATCAAGATCGAGCCTCCGGAAGGCGATGACATGCGGTTGCGAACGCCGCTGCGGGAAGGCCACAGCACCTATTTCGGCCAGCTCAATGCCGGCAAGCGTAGCCTGGCGCTGGACCTGAAGAATGCCGACGCCATCAGGCTCGTACATCGCATGGTCGCGGAGGCGGACATTCTCGTCGAGAATTTCCGCCCTGGCGTGATGGACCGCCTTGGTCTTGGCTACGAGACGCTCTGCGAGATCAACCCGCGCCTCATCTATTGCTCGATCTCGGGTTATGGCCAGTCAGGCCCAGCAGCCGAGCGCGCGGCTTATGCGATGATCGTCCATGCCGAGAGCGGATTCGATCACTCCCTGATGCGTTATGCCGGTGACCGGGAGCGTCCCGCGCCGGGCGCGATCTTTGTCGCCGATATCCTCGGCGGCATCTTCGGCTATTCCGCGATCCAGACCGCGATGGTCCAGCGAACGCGCACCGGGAAAGGACAGCGCGTCGATGTAGCCTTGATGGACTGCATGATGAATCTGCTGGTCTATGAGCTTCAGGAGGCGCAATTCCCGATCCGTTCGCCGCGCCCGACCTATGGGCCGGTCCGCGCGCGCGATGGCGATATTCTGATCGCCCCGGTCACGCCGCGTAATTTCGCGGCGCTGTGCGAGGTGACCGGGCAGGAAGAGCTGGTGAACGATCCGCGCTTTTCGACCATTCCAGCGCGCGGCGCCAATTGGACCGCCATGATGCAGGTGATCGAGAAATGGACCGAACGCCACACCGTTGCTGAATGCATCGCGGCGCTGGATCGCGCCGGTGTTCCCTGCGCCGAGTACCGGACGCCGGGCGCGGCGCTGACCGATGCCCATTTGCGCCAACGTGGGGTGTTTGGGACCGTCTCGGACGGGGCAGGTGACTTCATTGGCGTCAATGCGCCATGGCAGATGTCCGGGGCCGATACGCCGATGGGACGTCGAGTTCCCGGGATCGGCGCGCAGCGGGACGATGTGCTGTCGCGGATCCTGGGCCTGTCGCCGGACGCAATCGCGACGCTCGCCGCTGCGGGCACGTTCGGGAAGGTGCAGGCGTAGGGCCGCTGGACGCCGGCGATTTCACGTATCGGCCGGACTGTCCGGCGGCGGAGCCTTCGCGATCGCCAGCAGGCATTTCAGGAAATGCGCGCGGTCCTCCTTGCGAAGGGGGGCCAGCATGATGTTTTGCAGCTCGGCGGCGGCCGGAATGACGGCGAGAAGCGCTTCCTCGCCTTTAGCCGTGATCTGCACCTGGAGCGAGCGGCGGTCGTCCGGATTGTCTTTCTTCGAGACCAGTCTGCGCGCGACCATGCGCTTCAGCATTTCGCTGAGCGTGTTGCGGTCGCAGCTGATCCGTTCGGCCAACACGGAGGGGGTTAGAGGACCTAACTGATACAGCGCCATCAGCACACCGAACTGCCGCGGCGTGATATCGCTCTGGCGCGTCATGCTTTGATAGAGCCCATCGTAGCGGGCCTCCAGCAGACGCAACAGGAATCCGACACCACCCTCGAGCTGCCAGTCGCGTGCAACGTCTGCCGCCGAGGTTGTCTGCTTGCCTTTATCGGCTGCCATGCCGTTGTCTGGATCCCAGCTGCGTTCTGCGAATTGCGTCCTAGCCGTTAGCAGCTTGGCTGATCGTCCTCAACCCTGTGGCGAACCACGTCACCAGCCTCTTCTGAGGGAGACAGGGTCGCCCTCGGCTCTTGTCAGCCTTCCGATAATGTAGTACGTATACGTATCAAATGCGAGCGAAGACGTCGTTCAGGGAGGTTGAAACTTGGACCTGCGTGAGCTGCTGTCGATTCCCTATTTGCTTGAGGCGGAGGCAGTCGAAACCGAGCCGGGGCAGTGGCGGGTTCGCCTTGCCTATCCGGAGCTGCCGGGGTGCACGGCTGAAGCCGCCGTCGTCGAGGACGCTCTGCGCGAGCTCGAGCGGCGGCGCATCGAATTGATTGTCGGCCTGGTGGAGGAGGGCAAGCAACCTCCCATTCCACGCCAGCCGCTCACCGCATCCGATCCGCTCTGGACCGCCCAGGATCTCGGACTGTCTGACCGTGTCGCCGCGCTTCTCGGCGGCGCGGCAGGCCCGGCCACACGCAATTGAAGGAGGCAACCCCATGCTCTCGCGCGAAGACAATGAACGGCTGGTGAGGGTCGGCAAGGGAACGCCACTCGGCGAACTTTTCCGCCTGTACTGGATTCCTTTCCTGCCGTCGGCTGATCTCGCCGCGGACGGGCAGCCGAAGCGCATCCGGCTGCTGGGCGAGGATCTCGTCGCCTTTCGCGATTCCGAGGGGCGCATCGGGCTGGTCGACCAGGCCTGCCCGCATCGCGGAGCGCCGCTGGTCTTTGCGCGAAATGAGGATTGCGGGCTGCGCTGCGTCTATCACGGCTGGAAATTCGACGTCACCGGCGCCGTGACTGACATGCCGGCAGAGCCAGTGCGCAGCCGCCTCAAGGAGCGGGTGCGGATCAAGGCCTATCCCTGCAAGGAGCGCAACGGGATGATCTGGACCTATATGGGTCCCGACCAGGCTGAGCTTCCGCCGCTGCCGAACCTCGAATGGAATCTGGTGCCGGCCGAGCAGGTGCACATCTCGGTTCGCGTCCAGGAGTGCAATTGGCTGCAGGCGGTCGAGGGTGAGATCGATTCGGCGCACGCGCCGCTGCTTCATGGACGGCTGGATGCGCAGGGCACGACGAGCGCCTGGATCCAGAAGCGCGACCTGCGCCCGACCTTCGAATGCATCAAGCAGGATTTCGGCATGAGCATCGCCGCGCGGCGCAATTACGATGCCAACACGCTGTACTGGCGGGTCAACCAGTTCCTGCTGCCGTTCTATACGCTGGTGCCTCCGCTGTTTCCGTTCCCGGATTTGAGCGGGCACGCCTGGGTCCCGATCGATGACGAGAACACGCTCTGCATCATGTTCTCCTATCATCCATCGGAGCCGCTGCTGGAGAAAACCCGGCAGGTCTTCGCCGAAGGACACAAGGGCCGCGAGAGTGGTCATGCCAGCCGCCACGCGCTCGTCCAGCACCCGGTGACGGTCCCATACGCAGGCTACTGGACGAAATACAATCCGCAGAACGGCTTTCAGTTCGACTATGAGGCGCAGCGGACCACCTGGTTCTCGGGCCTGCCGGGGCTCTGGGTGCAGGACGGCGCCTGCCAAAGCGGCGTCTCGCCGATCTTTGATCGCACCAAGGAGACGCTCTGCTCAAGTGATACCGGCATCGCGATGACGCGACGTTTCATTCTTGAAGCGCTTGGCGCCTATCGCGATCACGCGATCAAGCCCAAAGGAGTCTTGGACCCGGACGTGTTCATGGTGCGAGCGGTCTCGCTGCGGTTGCCGCCGGAGGATTTGTGGGTTGACGTCGGCGCGCCGTTCATGCGTGCGAAGCTTGGCGCCGATTTCGGGTACGAGCTGTGAGCGCATTCAAACACACGGCTGGTACGCTGGAGGTGCTGGTCAAGCGTATCGGATATGAGGCCGAGCGGATCAATTCGTATGAGCTGATTGCCCCGACGGGCGGCGAACTGACGCCGTTCACGGCCGGGAGCCACATCGACCTGCATCTGCCGAACGGCATGATCCGCAGCTATTCGCTGGTAAACGACCAATGCGAGCGGCACCGGTATGTCATCGCGGTGAACAGGGATGGCGAGAGCCGGGGTGGGTCCAGCTTCGTCCACGACACCGTCGGGGTCGGGAACATCATAAGGATCTCCGAGCCGCGGAATAACTTCGCGCTCCGTGAGGAGGCCGACCATTCTGTCCTGATCGCCGGGGGCATCGGCATCACGCCGCTGCTGTCGATGATCCGACGGCTTGAGGCGCTTGGACGTCACTGGGAGCTGTTCTATGCCGCGAGGACGCGCGCCGCTGCCGCATTCCTCGACGAACTCGGCACGTATCGATCGAGGGTACATCTCGATTTCGACGACGAGCGATCGGGACGGGTGTTCGATCTCCCGGCGCTCGTCAGGAACGCTCCGCCTCGCGCGCATCTCTACTGTTGCGGTCCGGTGCCCATGCTCGAGGCGCTCGAGGCGGCGACGGCCGATCGCCCGGCCGATCACGTACATGTCGAATATTTCAAGGCCCGGGAAGCTCCAGCCACCGAAGGTGGCTTCGACGTCAAGCTGGCGCGAAGCAACCGCACCATCGCAGTCGAGGCCGGCAAGACCATTCTCGATGCGCTGCTGGAGGCCGGGATCGCCGCGAACTATGCCTGTACCGAAGGTGTCTGCGGCACCTGCGAGACGCGCGTGCTCGAGGGCATACCCGACCATCGCGACCAGTTCCTGAGCAACGAAGAGCAGGCGGCGAACAAGAGCGTCATGATCTGCTGCTCGGGCGCCAAGTCCCGGACGCTTGTGCTCGATCTCTAACACAACAACATACGACGGGTGGAAACAATGAAGTATCTTTCGCAGATAGCCGGAATAGCTCTCCTGGCCTTTTGTGCCGGTTCGCCGGCGACGGCGGTCGCCGCGCGGTCTCTGAAGATCGGCGTGCTCAACGACGCGTCCGGCCCTTACTCGGACAATGCCGGCGAAGGTTCGGTGACAGCGGCCAAAATGGCGGCCGAGGACTTCATGCGGCTTCATCCGGATTTCAAGGTCGAGATCGTCTCGGCGGACCACCAGAACAAGGCTGATGTCGGCGCCGCCATCGCGCGCCGCTGGATCGATCAGGAGAAGGTCGATGCGGTCGCCGACGTGCCGAACTCGGCCGTTGGGCTGGCGGTCAACGAGGTCATGCGCGGCACCAAAGCGGCGCTGATCGCATCGAGCGCGGCGTCGTCCGACCTGACCGGGAAATACTGCTCACCCAATACGATTCAGTGGACCTTCGATACCTGGGCGGCCTCTCACACCATCGGCGCCTATCTCGTGCATCACGGCGGCAAGAAATGGTACTTCATCGCCACCGACAATGCGCTCGGCAAATCGATGGTGCGCGACGGAACGGCGGTGATCGGTGCCGGCGGCGGGACCGTTCTCGGATCGGTCAATGTACCGATCAACAATGCGGACTATGCCTCGTTCATCCTGCAGGCCGAAGGCTCGGGCGCCGACGTGATCGCGTTCGCGACCGCCGGTGGCGACACCGTCAGCCTGATCAAGCAATCCGCCGAGTTCGGGCTGAAGCAGAGCGGGCGCACCTTCGCCGCGCTATTGACCACCACCAACGATGTCGAGTCTAGCGGGCTTGCGGTCGGGGAGGGGCTGATCATCACGCAGCCGTTCTACTGGGACCTCGACGATGCCAGCCGCGCCTGGTCGGCCAAATTCGGCGAGCGGCAGCATGGGCAGTCGCCGACCGCCTTCCACGCCGGCGTCTATTCCTCCGTGCTGGCCTATCTGAACGCGGCGCTGGCGGCGGGAACCAATGACGCGCCGGCCGTGATCCAGAAGCTGAAGGAGAAGCCGATCGATGACGCTTTGTTCGGGCCGGTCGTGGTGCGCGCCGACGGCCGCGCCATCCACAACATGTACATCTTCAAGGTGAAGAGCCCGAGTGCCTCGAAGAGCAAGTGGGACCTGCTGGAGCAGGTCGGCGCGCTGTCCGGGCCGGAAGCCTTCCGGCCGCTCGACCAGGGCGGTTGCTCGCTCATCGACCCGCCGAAGAGCAATTGACGACGACGGCCGCGATCCTTGGATCAACACTGCTCAAATTGACGGATATCCCGATGCTGGATCAGCTTGAAGCCGACTTCCCCGAGCACACGCCTCGTCCCGCCGGCGCGCCAAGAGCGCTCGAGGGGATCCGGGTGATCGATTTCTCGCATTTCATCGCGGGGCCGTTTGCCACCATGATCCTCGCCGACATGGGGGCCGAGGTGATCAAGATCGAAGCGCCGGGCCGCGGCGACGATCTGCGCCGTTATCCCCCGGTGCATCCCGATCTCAGGCACGGTGCGCCGTTCCTGTGGACCAACCGGAACAAGCGCAGCGTCGCCCTCGATCTCAAATCCCTGGAGGGCCTGAAGATCGCGCGCGAGCTGATCGCGACGGCGGACGTCCTTGTCGAGAATTTTTCTGCGAGCGTGATGGCACGGCTGGGGCTCGACTACGAGAGCTGCCGCAAGATCAAACCCGAGATCATCTACTGCTCGGTGTCGGCCTATGGCCGCGACGGGGCATTTTCGGACCGGCTTGGCTTTGATCCGATCGCGCAGGTCGAGAGCGGCTTCGTGTCGATGAACGGCTATGCCGACCGCGAAGGCGTGCGGGCTTTGTCGCCGGTGATGGACATCAGCACTGCGATGATGGCCAGCAATGCGATCCTTGGCGCCCTGTTGGCGCGCGAGCGCAGCGGGCACGGCCAGGCCATCGAGGTGTCATTGTTCGAGAACGCCGTCCTGATGACCGGCTACGCGACCACGCAGTCGCTGTTCAGCGGTGCCGATCCGAGGCGAAGCGGCAACACCAGCCCGGACACGTGTCCGTCGGGTGTGTTCCAGGCCAGCGATTGTTCCTTCTATATCAACTGCGGCAACGACAAGATCTTCCAGCGCCTGACGGCGCAGGTTCTCGAGCGCGAGGATCTCGCGGGGGCCGAAATCTATGCAACCGGCCCCGATCGAATCCGCCGGCGCGAGGAGTTGTTCGCGATCCTCGGCGATGCCTTTGCCCGGCAGCCCTGGTCGCACTGGCAGTCGCGGATGCGGGCGGCCGGCGTGCCCTGCGGCCAGCTGCGCACCGTCGGCGAGGCGATCCGTTCGCCCGAGGCGAGGGAGCGCGGGATCGTCACCCGGATCCCGCATGAGACGGTGGGGTGGGTGCCGAACGTGAACCTGCCGATCCGGTATTCGCGGACACCGATCGTGGATCCCGTTGCGGCACCGGCAGTTGGGCAGCACACCGAGAATGTGCTGCTTGAGTTGCTCGGCTACGACAAGACGGAGATCGCGCGCCTTGCCGGAGGCGGAGCCTTCGGCAGCGAGGCTTCGCGACAGGATGCCAAACCGTGACCGGGCGCGCGCGAGACGAGCGGACGCTGCGGGGCCGTGTGGCCGTGATCGGGATCGGTGAAACCGAATATTATCGTCATGGCGCTTCTCCCGATCCGGAATTCAAGCTCGCGTTGAAGGCGATCCTCACGGCTTGCGAGGATGCCGGGCTCGATCCCCGCGAGATCGATGGCTTCTCGTCCTACAGCGACGATCGCAGCGAGGCGTCACGGCTGGCTGCGGCGCTGGGTACGCATCGACTGCGCTCCGCGACCATGCAATGGGGCGGAGGCGGCGGCGGTTGCAGCGCGGCGGTTGCCAATGCGGCCGCCTCGATCGTCGCGGGCCTTGCCGATTGTGTCGTGGTGTTCCGCTCATTGGCGCAGGGCCAATATGGCCGTTTCGGACAGGCAGCCGGGATTCACACCGTTTCGGGCGAACGGTCCTATCTGATGCCCTATGGGGTGCTGGCTCCCCCGCAGCGCTTTGCCATGCGGGTGCAACGCTACATGCACGAGCATGGCGTGCGACAGGAGGCTTTGCGCGCGATTGCGCTCGCCTCCTATCATCATGCCCAGGCCAACCCGCGCGCGGTGATGCGAGGCAAGCCGCTGGATATCGAGAAGTACGATGCCTCGCGCTGGATCGTGGAGCCCTTCCATCTTTACGATTGCTGCATGGAAAATGACGGCGCAGCGGCATTGGTGCTGGTATCGGCAGAGCGCGCCAGCGACTTCCGGCACAAGCCGGCCTATCTGCTCAGTGCGGCCTTCGGATCCGGACATCGTGCGGCGGCAACGGCGCACAATGCGCCGCTCTACGCCACCGCGAACTTCGGCACCGTTGCATCCGATTTGTACCGCATGGCCGGGGTAGGGCCGTCAGATGTCGGTGTGGTCCAGGCGTACGAGAACTTCACCGGCGGTGTCGTGATGGCGCTGGCGGAGCACGGCTTCTTCAGGCCCGAGAAGGCCAACGACTTCCTGACCTTCGACAATTTGATCGCTCCATCCGGGAGGCTCCCGCTCAACACCAGTGGCGGCAACCTTGCCGAATGCTACATGCACGGCTTTGAGCTGGTGCTTGAAGCGGTTCGTCAGGTGCGTGGCGCGTCGGCGAGCCAGGCTCGACGAAATGATGTGGCGCTGGTGATCGGCGGCCCGATGGTGACGCCGGCCAGCAACCTCATTCTGGGTTCAGAGGCGACGCTATGAGTGGGTCTTCACGTGCGCACTATCTTCCTGCCGGGTTGCCCATTCCGGTCAGTGACCCAGATGGGCTTTCGGCGCCGTATTGGATGGGCCTGCGGGAAAACCGCCTGCTGGTGCAACGCTGCGCCCGCTGCCGTTCCTGGCAGTTCGGGCCTGAATGGATTTGCCACAATTGTCATTCCTTTGACCTTAGGTGGACGGACGTCGAGCCGACCGGCCGCATCTACAGTTGGGAACGCGTGTGGCATCCGTCACACCCGGCGCTAAAGCAGCACGGCCCGTATCTCGCGCTGCTCGTCGAGCTACCACACGCCGGTGGCGTGCGCATGGTGGGTAATCTGCTGGGCGATCCGCGCCAGACCGTGGTCATCGGAACTGAGGTTGGAGGAGTCTTCGAACATCACCCGGAGTCCGATCCATCCTTTTCGTTGCTGCAATGGCGGCTGAAGCAAGGCGCTGACCGGGTGGACGGTCACTCGACCGGCTAACAAGTTTTGTGGATTGGCAAGAATAATCCAGACGCAGACGAGCCGGACCCGGTGTGTCGACGTTATTTCTCTTGGCTTAAGCTGGCTCAAACGAGCGCAGGATGGATGGGGCGAAAGTTCAAGTATTGCTGTGACTTAGAAGATCGCTTGAGCAGCGAGAGATCAAGAAAAATCCATCGCCAGCTAGATGACGTTGGATGCAGGACCGAAGGCGGGCAATCAATAACGGCCACCGTCGCGCTTCTGCTGGGCGATCCAATCCGACAACGTCTTTTTCGGCGTCGGCGCTGAGGTCCGGCTTGGCGATGTTCTCGGGTTCTCGCCCGCGCCCCTTGCCGAGCGGGCTCGCTGCTTATCCGTCCGGTTCAAGGCAGCACTCGAACTTTCTGCAGCTTCCTTCTCAAGACGCAGCTTTTTCAATCGCGCCATCTTGTCGCGTTCCGCATCTGCTTCGGGTCCCTCGGACAAGAGCGTCCTTTGCTGAGCATCCTCCGCCGAGACCACGATGCCCACAACCGTCGTCTCTCCAAGCGCCTTGCAAGCTTCGAGCCGCTGTAGTCCCTCGACCAGAACGAAGCGGTCTTCGTCGGGCCTGACGAGAATGGGGGTTTGTTGTCCGATTTCCAGAATGCTTCCAGCGATCTCCTCGACGACTTGAGGCTTGATTGCCTTCCTTCTTTTCACGGGAACGTAGATCTTCTCGATTGGGAAGCTTTCCGGCTTGGGCATAACGTCTACTCCGCTGTACAGGCCCGTCCGAAACGTATGCCGGGGAGGCAGATTTTAAGAATGAACCGCGCGGCTGCAATGGCAATCTTAGCGCGCCGAGGCTTGATCGGTGCGGGAGCCGGGCGCATTCTGAGCGGTGCAGCGCCAACGCGTGATTGTCCGGCGAGCGGTTGCAGTGAGAGTAGGCTATGCGCCTTGTTTCCATCCAGGATCACGACGCGATCCGTGTCATCACCTATGCTAACGCCCCATTCGGCACCATGACGGCCGTCGGGGCGGCTGAGATGTTCGATGCGGTAGCCGCTGCAGGGATGGCCCTATCGGTCCGGGTCATTGTCATTACAGGGGGCCTACCTGGCATCTTCATCCGTCACTACGACGTTGCGGAACTCTCCGAGGCCGCTGATGCGATTGAGCGCGGAGCGTCTCGCGCCCCGTCGTCGCCTGGTCCTCGGCCACCTGGTTTCCACGCGCTGACGGATGCGATTGCAGCCGTCGACAAGCCGGTCATTGCGGCAATCAATGGCCTGTGCATGGGAGGTGGCTTCGAGCTTTCGCTGGCATGCGACCTGCGCATCGCCGGGAGCAGTGTTACGGCGATCGGGCTTCCGGAAACGCGCATCGGCATCTTTCCGGGTGGTGGCGGTACACAGCGTTTGCCCAGGATCGTTGGAGAGGCCAGGGCGCTCGAGATGATCCTTCGTGGCCTGACAGTGACGGGACAGCGCGCGCACGAAATCGGAATTGTGCATGAGGTCGTCGCCGATCCGCTCGCGCGTTCCCTTGAGATCGGCGCTGAGCTATCGGGCCGAAGTGCCGAAGGCCTGGCCTTTGCCAAGCGCCTTACCCGGTCAGCTCTCGACCGTCCGTTGGCCGAAGGCCTGGCTGACGAGCGCAAAAGCTTTTCCACCGTGATGAGGACAGCTTCGGCTCGGGAAGGCCTGCGGGCCGGCCGACCACCAGCCGAAATCCAGAAGCTCTAATGTCACACGGCTCCTCTTGAGGTAGCCGGACGCTCGCACTCGAGGGCTTCCCGGTGAGCTTGAAACGTGGCTCACGAGGGCTGAAAGTCTTAATCTCCCAACGAGAGCACCTCGCAGCTATGCTTGAGCGGGGATGGCGCCATGGCGTAAGGGTACACGACCATGCTCATGATGAGGTCAGTCCTCAGGTTCACGACGGGGCGTTATCTTCAGCGCAAGAGCTTCAAATTGCCGGTCAGCGACCGAACCCATTTCTCGGGCCCGTAGAAGCCCAAGCCGTCAATCGTCTCGTTCGAGAGCGCGCGCAGCGGAAATTCGGCGAGATAGTCCTCAAAGCGGTGGAGTCCCCTGGCGAATTGAGGAAAGGGGACCAAAACGGCGCCGCTCGCCAATGGCTGCGCGCGCGTCAGCAGTACGGACAGCGCTTCGGGCGTGGCTTGCAGAATTGGTACCGGACGGTTTGCACTGGTCCAGACGGTGAGCCCGTTACCGTCGGTCAAGAGGTTTCCTCCGAGGTCCGGCTCTGCGGCGCCGATACCGATGCTCAAGGCCGCAACTGTGTTCGCAATCAACCCAAGCGGCAAGGCTGGATTCACAACAATGGCGATGCGCGCGCTGGCGGTATTCATTCGGAAACCATTCCTGCAGCCGGGTAAGTCCCAGTACACCTCGATGCTTCCCTGCCGAGAAGCTTTCCCTGATCGTTGCTGCAGTCATTCGATCAAGATGTCTGGCGCTAGCTGGCTGGCAGGATCTATTGCATAGACCGACAGGTCGTCGACACCCCGCGCACGCAAAACCTCCTCGTCGATCAAGGTCTTGCCCGAAAATGCGCGACTGTCTTGCGTAACGATAAAGTGTGCCGCATCGGCCATGATTGAAGGCGAGCGGCTGCGGCGATAATCCGACTGGTAGTGCACACGCACGGCGTCGGTCGCAATCATGGTCTTTGGCCAAAGAGCATTAGCGGCAATTCCAAACGATCGAAATTCCTCGGCCAGCGCCAGAGTGTACATCGTCATGCTGTACTTCGAGGTGGCGTACGCCGGATACTTGCCGAGCCAGATTGCCGACTTCGGCAGTGGCGGTGACAAGGTGAGAACGTGGGGATTTGACGACCGCTTCAGGTGCGGTACAGCATGATAGGCACAGATGTAGGTCGCCCTGCCGTTCACGGCACTCAGCAAATCGAACTTTTTGGCCGGAGTATCGAGCAGGCCGGTCGGACTGATGGCGCTGGCATTGTTCACGAGGATGTCCAACCCGCCGAATTCCTGAACCGTCCTTTCGATGGCGTTTGCGAGCGCATCGGCGTCGCGTACATCGACACGGAGGGGAAGGGCGGCGGTACCGAGCTTACGAATGTCCTCGGCCACTGTATGGATAGTTCCGGGAAGAGTTGGATGGGGCTCGCTCGATTTGGCCGCGAGCGCAACTCGCGCTCCTTCCGATGCGAATTTGAGCGCAATCTCCCGGCCTATGCCGCGGCTCGCGCCTGTAATGAAAACGACCTTACCGTCCAGGGATCCCATTTTCTCACTCTCCTGCGAATATCGGCGGCCGCCTATCGTTGAACGCCTTCATGCCCTCGCGAAAGTCCGCCGAGGAGGCGCAGTCGACGAATGAAGCTAGCTCGGCCGACAGTTGTTCGTCGAACGTTGCGGTATCGGCGCTCCAGACCAGGGCTTTCACCGCACGGCTTGCGGCGGGCGAGTTATCGGCTAGCGCCCGCGCCATTCGGGTCAGCTCGGCCTCGAGCTCCTGCTCTGCACATACTCTCGTGATCAATCCGCGCGACAGTGCCTCGCTTGCGCTTATGCGGTCAGAGAGGAGCATCAACTCCAGCGCTCGCCTTGGCCCCGCGAGGCGCGTCAGCGAGTGACTCATGCCGCCATCGGCGGGAACGCCCAGCCGCCGGTAGGCCACTGAAAAATGCGCCGTGTCGGCGGCTAGAACGAAATCACAGGCCAACGCCAGGGACATTGCTCCGCCGGCGCAAGCCCCGTGCACCGCGGCGATAGCCGGCTTTCCTGAGCGTCTCAGTGAAACGAGTGCGTCGTGGAAAGCAGTGATGATGTCCATTGCAAGCCGCGGGAAGGTGGCGCCGGCAGCGGAGAAAGCTCGTAGGTCTCCGCCGACCGAGAAATTTGCTCCGCGGCCTCGGATGACGACAACCTTGACGCTGGCGTCACCTTCGAGGTCGAAGGCAGCTGCCCTGAGCGCAGTCGCCAGCCCGAGCTCGACCCCATTGCCTCGCTCCGGCCGGTTCAGCCAAATCGTCCCGATCCTGTCGGCAACGACGAGTTCGATTGGAGATGGTGCTGTGGTCACGAACTGATCGTCCTTCTGATGTTCGGCAATGATTTGCCTTACTTGTTTCCCAAAATCCCGCCCGGCCAAGCAGTGGCCTTCGCTCGCTCTTTGCGCCGATCAGGTCGTTTCACTTCTTGAGAAGCGCGCACTTCGATTCGCTGACAGGCCGATAGGCGTCTTCACCTCGGATTGTCTTGACGATCTCGAGATAGTCCCACGGCTCCTTGGAATCTGATGGCTTCTTTACGCGCGCCAGGTACATGTCACGGATCACCCGCCCGTCCTCGCGCAGCCTGGCGCCATGTACGAATGTGTCCTCGACCGGAAGTTCGCGCATCTTGGCCATGACCGCGGCGGGATCATCTGTTCCGGCGGCCTTGATCGCCTTGAGATAGTGCAGCACGGAGCCGTAGACGCCGGTGTGAATCATGGTCGGCATGACGTTGGTCCGGGCGAAGAACCTCTTTGACCAGGCGCGGGTCTTGTCATCCATGTTCCAGTAGGAGGCCGTCGTCATGTAAGTGCCTTGTGCGGCCTGCAGGCCGACAGCGTGCACGTCGGTATCGAACATCAGCAGGCCAACAAGCTTCTGGCCGGCCTGAACCAGGCCGAATTCACCGGATTGCTTGATGGCGTTGTCGGTGTCCTGGCCAGCATTGGCAAAGGCCACAACATCCGCCTTGGAGTTTTGCGCCTGCAGTACAAATGACGAGAAGTCGGCGGTGTTGGTCGGATGCCGCACGTTGCCGAGGACCTCGCCGTCCAGCTCCTTGATGAAGCGCGTCGCGTCTTTCTCAAGTTGCTGGCCGAACGCGTAGTCGGCGGTGACAAAAAACCAGGACTTGCCACCCTCCTTGATGACAGCCGACGCCGTCACTTTGGACAGCGCGTAGGTATCGTAAGAAAAATGGACGGTGTTCGGGCTGCACAGCTCGTCGGTCAGGGAGCTCGCGCCCGGGCCGGAGAGCAGCGCAATCTTGTTGCGCTCCCGCACCATATTGTGAACGGCTATCGCAATTCCCGAGTTCGGAATGTCGGCGACTGCGTCGACCTTGCCGTTGTCGAACCAGTCGCGAACGATCTGCAGGCCCACGTCGGTCTTCATCTGGTGGTCGGCGCTCACGATTTCGATCGGCTTTCCGAGTACCGTCGGGCCGAACTCCTCAACGGCCATTTTTGCCGCCTCGACCGAGCCGGGACCGCTGTTGTCGCGTCCCCAGCTTGAAAGGTCCGTCAGCACGCCAATCCGGACCACGTCATTCGAGATTTGGGCCGACGCGGTCGACGCTGTCGCAACGATGATGGCCAAGGCCAAGATATTCCTCTTCACGTGTGCTCCCTCATTTTCTTTCATTGGACAGTGGAGTGTTGGTCACGCGGGCAGGATGTCTGCGCGACGAAGCCAAAACACAGATGTTGCAGCTACCCGTTTTCGAAACGTGGCGCGCGTTTCTCCAGAAATGCGTTGATACCTTCGCGTGCATCGGCGTGCGTCAGCAGGAACGGAAACCCATCGATTGCGTGGCGCATCTCGTCGCCGCCGAGACCGCGATTGTAGAAGGACTTGGCCATCTGCACAGCAAGGCGGGGCTGTGAGGCGATGCGCTCCGCGAACGCGATTGCGTCGGAGAGAAGGCGTTCGTCGGGAACGACGCGGGATACGAGTCCAAGGCGGCTCGCTTCCGCGGCGTTGACGGGGTCGCCGAGCATGCTCATTTCCTTGGCTTTCGCGCGCCCAACAATGTCCTGGAGGCGCACGATAGCGAAGCCAGGCAATAGGCCTAGCTTGATCTCGGGTACGGCGAAGCGGGCACTCTCGGCCGCCAGGATGAAGTCGGATGCGATGGCAAGCTCGAATCCACCGCCATAGGCGATCCCGTTCACGGCAGCGATCACCGGCTTGAGTGCGCGTTCCGGAGCGCTCAGGACCTCCATGGCGTCGATGAAGAAGGCGCGCGCTTTCTCCGGATCGAAATCGAAGGTACCGATATCGGCGCCGGCGCAGAATGCTTTGCCGCCGGCACCGGTGATGATGCTGACACGTACCCCATCGTCCTTGTCGGCCCGTTGCAGGCCCTCACGTATGCCTGCGCGAATGCCGGCGGTCAGTGCGTTCAGCTTTTCCGGTTCGTCGAGCGTCAAGATCGCGATCTTGCCGCGGACGACGTAATTCACGCTTCCTAATCGCAACATATGCTGTCCTGATCGTTCATAAGGCGGCTACTGCGGGATGAGTTCGGGCTCGACGATGGCGACGACGGCGTTTCGCTCGACGGTATCGCCGGGTTTGAAGTGGACGGCGGTCACCACACCGTCCACCTCGCTGGCGATGCGCAATTCCATCTTCATGGATTCCATGACGACGATCGGATCGCCTGCCTTCACGCGGCTGCCGACCTTGACGTTGATCTTCAACACGACGCCGGTCATCGGCGCGCGCAGTTCGCCGCTGATCTCGGCGCTGGCGCTGATGTATCTGAGGTAGGGGATCGCGGTCATGGTATGGGCGCGACGCGGATCGTGCACGAAGATCGCATGGTCTTTCTGGGTGATCCGCACCGTCTCGCAGCGCGCGTTGACTGCGGCAGCGAACATGTCATCGGCAAGCGGCGAAAGCTGCACCCGAATCCTGGCATCGTCCACGCCGATCAGCATCGAGCCGTCTGGCTGCAAGGGTGCAAAGCGGATCTCCGCGCTGTCGCCTGCGGTCTCGAGGTGGAGAATGGGGATCGGTGACAAGCCGTCATCGGCGGCCGCCATCTGCCAGCCGGTCAGGCTGCTGGACTGCCAGGGATTGCCGGAAGCGGCAGCGCGCTGCCGCTTCATCCAGAAATACGCACCAACCGCCAGCGCCTCCGGGTCAACGTCGCCAGCGGTGGCCGCAAGCGCATCGATCCGTTCGTCGATCAGACGGGTATGAAAAGTCGCGGCGCGGGTCGCGGGCAAGGCGATCAATCGACGGAGAAAATCCCGGTTGGTGACAACACCGAAGATCGAGGTTTCGCCGAGCGCGCGATCAAGTTGGTCGAGCGCCTGATCGCGGGAGGCGGCATGAGCAATCAGCTTGGCGAGCATCGAATCGTAATAGGGCGTAACGATCGACCCGCTTTCGACGCCAGTCTCGACCCGAATGCCGCTGGACGGGAACCTGACATGGGCGAGCTCTCCAGTGGATGGCATGAAGCTGTCATTCGGATCTTCGGCGCAGATGCGCGCCTCGATCGCGTGACCCTGGCACAACACTTCGCCCTGCTTCATAGGCAGGCCTTCGCCAGCGGCGATGCGGAGCATAGCCTCGACGATGTCGATGCCGGTAACCATTTCGGTTACGGGATGCTCGACCTGGAGCCGGGGATTGACCTCCAGGAAATAGTAGTCGGTGCCGGTGACGATGAATTCGACCGTGCCGACGCCACGATATCTGAGCCTGCGTCCGAGCCGGACGGCGTCGTCGAGGATACGCTGGCGTAAGGCGGAAGCCAGGTTGGCGGCTGGCGCTTCCTCGATCAGCTTCTGGTGGCGACGCTGCAGCGTGCATTCACGTTCGAACAGGTGGATCACGTTGCCGTCGCCGTCACCTGCGATTTGCACCTCGATGTGCCTGCCTTGCAGGATCAGTTTTTCGACGATCAGCCCTGCGTCGCCGAAAGCATTCCTTGCCTCACGCATCGCGGACTCGATTTCGTCGCCAAGCCCGTCGTAGGTCGAGATCGCCCGCATACCCTTGCCACCGCCGCCGGCCGCGGCCTTGAGCATGACCGGCAGTTCGAGCCTGCGGACGATACGTTCGACTTCGAGGCGATCCTCGCTCGGAGCGTCGCTGCCGGGTACCGTGGGGACGCCGGCGGCGACAGCCTCCCGCTTCGCCGACGCCTTGTCGCCAAGTCGCTCGATGGTTTCCGGCGTCGGTCCGATGAACACCAGACCGGCTGCTTCGACCGCGCGGGCAAAGTCGGTGTTTTCCGCCAGGAAGCCGAAGCCAGGATGGATCGCCTCCGCGCCGGTGGTTTTCGCGGCGGCGATGACGGCATCGATCCGCAGATAGCTTTCCGAGGCCGGTGCGCCGCCGATCCCGATGGATTCACCGATCGCCCTGACGTGCAACGCGTCGGCATCCGCGGTGGAGTGCACGGTGGAGACCGCAACACCGAGGCGTTGGCAGGTGCGGGCGATCCGGCAGGCGATTTCGCCTCGATTGGCGATCAGAATTTTCCTGAACATGGCGGGTCCCCTGCGATTACATCCGGAACACGCCGAAATCGGTGTGCGGACGCGGGACGCGCCCGGCGAGGTCAAGCAACAGCGCCATCACGCTGCGGGTTTCGAGCGGATCGATCACCATGTCGCACCAGGTGTTGCGGGCGAAATTGTAGGCATTGGCGAAATCCTCGAACGTTCGCCGGGTCGGCGCCATGTAGGCCTCGCGCTCAGCGTCCGTCCAACTCGTTCCCTCGCGTTTGTGGACCTCGTCGCGAACCATCGCGAGCGTGGTTGCGGCCTGGTCGGGACCCATGATGGCGGAACGGGCATTTGGCCACATCATCATGGCATTTGGCCGGAACGCCCGGCCGCACATCGCGAGGTAGCCCGCGCCGTAGGCATTACCCATGATGAGCGTGTATTTCGGGACATTGGCGCTTGCCATTGCCGTAATCATTTTTGCGCCGTTCTTGGTGATGCCGCCTTCCTCGGCTTCACGGCCAACCATGAATCCCGTGACATCCGCCATGAACAGCAGCGGGATGTCGCGCTTGCAGCACAGCTCGATAAAGTGCGTCGCTTTCAGCGCGCTTTCGGAGAACAGCACGCCGTTGTTGCAGAGAATGCCGATCTCGAAGCCCATGATTCGCGCAAAGCCAGTCACCAGCGTATCGCCATAGAGCGGCTTGAACTCATGGAATTCACTGCCGTCGACGAGACGCGCAAGGACATCGCGATTATTGGTGGGAATGCGCGGATCCGAACTGATCAGGCCGTAGATTTCGTTGGGGTCGAAGTGTGGCTCGCGCACCCGGGCGACGGTCCGGGTTTGCCGGGGAATCTCGCCGAGACTGGCGACGATCTCGCGCGTGATGGCAATTGCATGGGCGTCGTTCTCGGCGAGATGGTCAGTGACACCGCTCACTCGGCTATGCATCTCGCCGCCGCCGAGTGCCTCGATGCCGACCTCTTCGCGGGTCGCCGCATAGACCAGCTGCGGCCCGCCGAGGAACATGGCGCCCTGGTTTCTGATGATGACGGTCTCATCGCTCAACGCGGGAATGTAGGCGCCACCCGCGGTGGAGGGACCGTGCACCACCGCAATTTGCGGGATGCCTTCAGCCGACATCCTGACCTGGTTGTAGAAGATCGAGCCAAACTGGCCATCGTCAGGGAAGATATTGGGCTGGTCGGGCAGGTTGGCGCCGCCGGATTGGACCAGGGTCACGCAGGGCAGGCGGTGCTGCCAGGCGAAGCGCTGCGCACGAACATGCTTCTTGCAGGTGATACCGTAATAGGTGCCGCCCTTTACGGTGGGCTCGTTGGCGATGATCATGCAGGGACGATCGGAGATCATTCCAACGCCGGTAATGATGCTGCCGCCGGGCGGCACGCCTTCGTACAGGCCGTCGCCGGCCAACTGACAGAATTCGAGGAACGGTGATCCGGGATCGATCAGCGCCGCGATTCGCTCGCGCGGCAGCAACTGATCGCGTTCCTTGTGAAGCTTGCGTGCCCGTTCCGGACCGCCCAGTGCTGCCGCGGTCCGGCGCCGCCTGAGATCCGCAACGCGTTCGGCGTAGGCGCTGCGGTTGCGGGCGTAGTCCTCGGTCGAGGTGACGACGTCCGATTTCATGATTGCCATTGCGGGTGGTCCTGGCGGCTGCGCGGCGAGCCCGTCGGGGACCTGCCGCTGGTGTAAATCGACCGGTGGGTCGGCGGTGCGAGCGCCACAAAATCGAGGTGCTGCAAAATTCTAACAATTGTTAGAATTGATCGCACGCGGATGCAAGCAGAACTCATGCGAATCCCTCAGGCTTTCCGGAAGCGCGGCAGAGTTATGTCGTCAGAGACCTGGTCGAATGCGAGCTCGACCTCCATGTCGAAGGTGACGTCCGCCGGATCGCTCCCCGTCAGGGTGCTGATCATGCGTGGCCCTTCGTCGAGTTCGACGAGCAACACGGCATAGGGGACATCCGCCTTGAATGCGGGGCCGGGAGCCCGGTAGACCACGCTGAAGGAGTGCACTTTGCCGCGGCCGGTCGCGGGCCTGTGCACGAGCTCATCGCCGCCGCATTCGCGACATGTGGTTTGCTGGTAGTACTGCACGTTGCGGCATCGGCGGCAGTGCTGCAACAGGAGCTTGCCTTGGCGCAAGCCACGCCAGAATGCGGTCGTATCGGCATCCGGCGCGGGCAGGGGCTTTCGAGTGGAATTTTCGGATGCCATCACAGCGTTCCCTCAGTGCCCAGAATGGTCGTGGCATTGGTGGCGAATCCCGCTCCGAGGCTGTGCACCAGCCCGAGCGCGGCGCCGTCGACCTGCCGCTCGCCGCATTGGCCGCGCAGCTGCGCGATCACCTCATGGAAGTGAAACAGGGCGCCAGGCATTCCGGAATGCGCGAATGACAGCAGGCCGCCATGGGTGTTGGAGGGTATTTGGCCGCCGTAGCTCATTTGTCCGTCGGCGACGAACGGGCCGCCTTCACCCTTCCGGCAGAAGCCGAGGTCCTCAAGCATCATCACCACGGTGCCCGTGAAGCAGTCATAGATGCCGGCGACATCCATATCGCGCGGCTGGTAGCCGGCCATTGCATAGGCTCTCCGGCTGGATTCGACAGCACCGGTCGTGGTCAGGGACGGCATCAGGAAGATGTGCTCGTGGGTGTAGCATTCGCCGCAACCGAGGACGACAATCGGCTTCTCGATTCCGAGAGCCTTCGCATGTTCGGCCGACGTGAGGACAAATGCCGCGCCGCCGTCCGAGATCAGCGAACAGTCGAGCTTGTGATAGGGCGTGGTGACCATAGGCGAATTCAGCACGTCCGCTGCGGTGATCGGCGTCGTCTGCTGCGCGCCGGGGGTCCGCGCCGCGTGACGCCTGTGCACGACGGCGACCTCCGCCAGCTGCTCGGGCGTGGTGCCGAACTCCCTCATATGTCGGTGTGCGGTCATTGCGAAGGTGTTGGCAACCGGAATGCCGAACGGCATCTCGTATTGCTGATCCCGGCTTTCTGTGAGCGAACGCAGCGCCAGATCCGGCGTCAGCCCCGTCATCAGGCTGTCGGCAGCGACCAGCAGCACCACCTTGGCGAGTCCGCCGTGAACGGCGGCCGCACCAATGCTGAACATCGTCGCCGCCGTGGCGCCGGACACCTGCAACGTGTTTGAGAAGGTCGGACGCATTCCAAAATATTCGCTGAAGGCAACGCTGAAGCGATGGAACGGGGAAGCGAAGGCATGGCTCGACAGCACGCCATCCACCTGGCTCTTGGCGAGCCCGGCGTCGGCGAGTGCGTTTGCCGCGGCCTCTGCCGCAAGCGAGAGTGGACTGCGGCCTGGTACCTTGCCGACCGCCGACAATCCGATGCCGATGACGGCAACCTTTCCTCTCAGGCTGGTGTCGCTCATGTGGAGGCTTTCAGCAGGCGCTCGAGTTCGTGGCGCTGGACCTTGCCACTTGTCGAGCGAGGGAATTCACCAAAGGCAATGAAACGGAATTCGCGCGGCCGCTTGTAGCTCGCCAGCTCGCGGCGGCACAGTTCGGTGAGCTCGGCTACCGTCATTGCGGCCCCTTCGCGGCAAGCGACAAAGGCGACGGGGGCCTCTCCCCACCTTGGGTCAGCAGCGCGGACGACTGCGACTTCCGCGATCCGATCGTCGCCTAGCAGGACGCGTTCGATTTCGGCGGGATAGATATTCTCGCCGCCCGACTTGATCAGGTATTTGGCGCGGTCGACGAAATCGAGCGATCCGTCGGTGTTGCGCCTGAACACGTCGCCCATGTGAAACCAGCCGCCGCGGAAGTCGCGCGTGTTAGTCTCGTCCGCGCGCCAATAGCCGGAGAATAGTGTCGGGCTGCGGATGGCCAACTCGCCGGGCTCGCCGAGCGCGACCTCGTTGTCGGAGGTGTCCACCAGCTTGATCTGGCAGAACGCATTTTGCCGCTTGGACAGGCTGGCCGGCACATCGCCTGGCGCAATCAGCGCGCGCGTCGCCGGCGGCAGGCCGGTCTCGGTCGAGCCGAAGCTGTTGAGATAGGGGGCGCCGAGCATTTCGGTGACCTCGGCAATGGCGTGCGGGGCGACCAGATCCGCCATGGCTCCGCACACCCGCACTCCCTTCACCTTGATGCGTTGCCCTTTCAGACCATCGATAAGAGCCTCTACCATGCCGGGAATGAGGACCAGCCAGCCGATGTCGTGTTGGGAAACGGCCGTCAGCAGCGGTTCAAGCTGGAAGCCGTCGATCACAACGACAATTCCGCCGCGCAGCAGGGTGGCGAGCGCATGATCGGTCGAGGCCATGTGGAACAAGGGGGCCCATGCGACGAATGTGTCGTGCGGAGCGATACCGAGTTCGGAGGAGAACACCAACGCCCGCATGACCATCGCGCGGTGCGAAATCACGGCACCTTTCGGCAGGCCGGTCGTTCCGCTGGTGTAGAGAATGACGAGCCCATCTTCCGGTTGGGCGACAGACGGGGGTGCCCGCCCGTCCGCTCGCGCGAGTTCGCTTTCGTATTGAGGTCCGATCTCCAGGACTGGATTCGCCTTGGCGGCCGGCAGAAGGCTTGCCGCGAGGTCTCCCTCGACCAGCAGCAGCTTGGGCGACACCAGTTCGATGCAATAGGAGAGCTCGCGCTCCGACAACCGCCAGTTAAGGCAAGCCGTGATGATCCCGAGATTGGCGGCCGCCAACTCGATCTCGAGATATTCGGGACGGTTGCGCGACAGCAGGCCAAGCCGGTCGCCGCGTTGCAGGCCCCGCGCGGCAAGCAGGACGGTCAACCGACGGACCCGGTCGCGCAACTCCCCATAAGTCACGTGCCGGCCGCGGTATTCGATCGCAGGCCTGTTGGCATGAAGCTCCGCGCAGGCCTCGAACAGTGCACCGACGGTTCCGATGCCGGATCCGCCGCCTGTCTGGATACTGAGCCCGGTTTCCATCAACGTTTCCTCGAGCGCTGTCTTTCGACCTTCTTGTTTCGAGCCAGTGCTTGCGCCGGCCGACTACAAATTCTAACATCTGTTAGAAATAATTGGTAGCGCTTCTTAGGCGCCAAAAGCGGGAAGATCAATATGTCCAATCGGTACGCGGCCTACACGAGGTTGAAGCTCGACTATCCGGCCGAAAGGATCCTTCGGATCACTTTCGACCGACCGGAGACCTATAACTCCGTCGACGCCGAGACCCATACACAGCTCACTCACATCTGGAGAGACATCGACAGCGATCCCGACATCAGCGCGGTGATTGTCACGGGGGCGGGCAAGGCATTCTCGGCCGGCGGCGATTTCGAGTTGATCAAGTCACTGCTCGACAATCCGGCCGCGCGGATGGCGACCTGGAAAGAGGCCAAGGATCTCGTCTACAACGTCATCAACTGCAACAAGCCAATCATCTCGGCGATCAACGGCGTCGCCGTGGGCGCCGGCCTCGTCGTCGGGATCCTTGCCGACGTGTCGATCTGTGGCAAATCGGCGCGGATCGTGGACGGCCACACCCGGCTCGGTGTCGCCGCTGGCGACGTCGCCTGTATCATCTGGCCGCTGCTCTGCGGACTGGCGAAGGCAAAGTACTATCTGCTCACGTGCAAGCCGCTGTCGGGTGAGGAAGCCGAGCGGATCGGCCTGGTTTCGCTGTGCGTCGAAGATGCGGAGCTGCAAGGCATCGCATTGGAAACGGCGCAGGATCTCGCCACCGGTGCACAGAGTGCGATCCGCTGGACCAAATATGCGTTGAACAACTGGCTTCGCGTCAACGGACCGCTGTTCGACACGTCAACCGCCCTCGAAATCCTCGGCTTTGCCGGCAATGAAGCCCGCGAAGGCCTGGCCTCGCACCTTGAGAAGCGCAAGCCAGCTTTCCCCAAGGACTGCCCGATCTAGGATCGTCTGATCCCCGTCAAGGCAACCGACCTGAGTGGTTGCCTTGATGTCTGGCTTCACGCCATGCGACGTCGCCTGGACCGGGCCAATCCGGGCCGACAGCTATCCCTTGAGCTTCTGACGGATATGGTCGATCGCCTCGGGGTTGGCGAGCGCCGACAGATCGCCGGGGTCCTTGTCTTCGAAGACTGCGCGAAGCACGCGGCGCATGATCTTCATGTTGCGCGTCTTCGGCAGGTCATCGACCAACAATACCCTTTCCGGGCGGTACGAGGTGCCCATTCCGTGCACCAGGGCCTGGGCAAGCTCTTCCGACAGCGCGCGGAGGTCTTTCGCACCAGGGCTCGGCACGCAAGCACAAACGATAGCGGAACCTTTGACTGGATGCGGGACGCTGAAGACGGCAGCTTCCGCGACCTTGCCGGTTGCGGTCAGCACGCCCTCGAGCTCTGCCGGACCGACGCGCTTGCCCGAAATCTTGAGGGTGTCGTCCGAGCGGCCAAGAATGTAGTAGAGACCGTCCTTGCCGCGCATGGCAAAGTCGCCATGCACCCAGATTCCCGGAATCGTATTCCAGTAGCTCTCGAGATAGCGCTGGTCGCCCTTCCAAAGGCTCTTGGTGAGCCCGATCGATGCATGACGCAGCACCAATTCGCCGACCTCGCCGTCGGGGACAGGGTTACCCGCCATGTCGACGATATCCGCGCCGACTCCGAGGGCCGGCCGGGAGAACGAACATGGGTTCATTGGATGGTTCGGGGTGCCGGTAAAGATGCAGCCGCCGACTTCCGTTCCGCCGGAGATATTGATGATTGGGATCTTTGACTTGCAGACGTGTTCGAAGAACCATCGCCACGGTGTCTCCGTCCAGGCCTCGCCGCCTGAAGCAGTCATTCGCAGACTCGAGAGATCGTACCGTTCGACCTCCTCGCCATGGCGCATCATGCCGCGCACGATGGTCGGTGAAACACCGAGATAGGTGACCTTGTGATCGGCGATCAGGCGCCAGAAGCGTCCCGTATCGGGATAATCGGGCGTCCCCTCGGCCACGAGGAGTCTGCCGCCAGCGAAGCTTGGAATGCAGGCGCACATCGCGCCTACCATCCATCCCATGTCGCTGAAGAAGAAAAACAGGTCCGTTGGCTTGAAGTCGCCGCAGATGATCATATCCCGCGTCACCATTGAGCCAATGAAGCTGATATGCGTCCACACGCAGCCCTTTGGTTCGCCGGTCGTACCCGACGTGTAAAGAAGGATGGCGGGATCTTCCGCGTCCATCTCGACGGTCGGAAGATTTGCTTCCTCCTTGGCGATCTCATCCCACCAGTGGTCGCGTCCCACCTGGATGGGGGTGTCGACGCCGAGCCCGCCGCGGTTTGCCACGATCACGTGCTGGACGGTTGGTGCGGTCTCCAGTGCCTCGTCGAGAACCGATTTCAGCGGAGCCGGCGCGCCTCGACGCCAGGTACCGTTCGCGGTGATGACGGCCTTCGCCTCACCATGGTTGAGCCGCGCCCTGATCGGGTCGGGACCGAAGCCGGAGAACAGGGGCATCACGATCGCCCCGATCTTCAGGATTGCAAAGAAAGCCATGAAGGTTTCGGGCAGGTTGGGCATGTAAATCGCGACGACGTCGCCCTTGCCGATTCCGAGCTTGCGCAGGCCCGATGCTAGCCGTTCGACAGCGGATGCGAACTCGGCGTAGCTCAGTCGCCGCTGCTCGCGTCTGTCTTCGCCTTCCCAGACCAGGAATGTCTTGTCCCAGACTTCAGTTCCGCGGTGCTTGTCGATGCAATTGAGGACGATGTTCGTGGTCCCGCCAACGCACCAGCGCGCCCACGGTTCGCCCTGTGCAAGATCAAGGATCTTCTCGGGCTTGCGATAGAAGCGAACGTCACAGAACCCGAACACTTCCTGCGCGAGCCAGGCTGGATCGATGTCGGCCTTGGCCGCCAGCGTGTCATAGTTCGGCTGCCCCGTGGCGCGAAGAAACGCGCTCAGGTTGCTCTTCTCCACCAGTTCCGCGGGGGGCGTCCAGAGATACGCCATCTTGCTTCCTCCTGCCTCAAGAGCTGCGCCATGTTCTTGAATCTGGCGTGCGGCGATGTATTCTAACAAATGTTAGAATTCAAGGAAGAAGATATCGTGGTTGAAAAAGAGCAAGTCAGCTATTCGGTCGAAGAGGGCATCGCGACCGTCACCATCGACCGTCCCGAACGCAAGAACGCGCTCTCGGTCGAGGCGATGAACGGCCTGACCGACGCCTGGGACAGGGTCGAAGCCGACGCCTCCGTCCGCGCGATCATCCTCACCTCAACAGATTGCGGGGTATTCTGCGCAGGGTTGGATCTGAAGCAGGCCGCAGAAATCCGGGCGAGGGACGGGGTGGATATCCTGACGCTGATGCGGGATCCCATGCAGCACGCGATGCAGAAGGTCTCCAAGCCCATCATTGCTGCCATGACGGGATCTTTGATGGCCGGCGGGATGATGCTTGCGCTGAAGTGTGACTTGAGGATCGGGCTGCGCGGCACCCGTGCGGGAATAACCGAGGTCAAGATGGGGCGCGGGTCCCCGTGGGCGGTGCCGATGCTTTGGATGGTGCCGCAGCCGCTGCTGATGGAGATGGTTCTGACGGGCGAGACGATCGCGATCGAACGGCTCGCGGAGCAGGGGTTCCTGAACTCGCTTGAGGACACGCCAGAGGCTGTGCGCGAACGGGCGCTTGAATTGGCGCGGAAGATCGTCGAGGGCGCACCACTGTCGGTCAAGGCGGCCAAGGCAAGCGTGCTTGCCGCAATGGACCTGGGGCTTGCACAGGGCCTCGTTGAGGCGGAGCGGCTGCATAAAGAGGTCTATGCCAGTCTCGATGCGATCCAAGGGCCGAAGGCGTTCGCAGAGAAGCGAAAGCCGGTCTGGCAGGGCCGATAGATTGCGATCAGGGCTTGTTGACGCCTTCGAAGATCAGCGTCTCCGTGCGACGGGCTAGTTCGAGCACGGCATCCCTGTTTTCCAGCCTGAACCATTCGATCGTCCAGTTGAGAGCGCCAATCACGAACATGCGCAATGGTACCACCTCCATGTCGGCGCGAATCTCGCCGGCGCGCCGCGCGTCGATGAAGAGCTGGTCCCAATATTCTGCGTATGCGCGCCGCAGCGGCCGGTGCGGCTTCTTCAGTTGCTCCGGCAGTTGCCCGTAGATTCGAATGTTGGCTGAGGTGAAGTCACTCGTCTCGAGGAGCGCGACGAGATGGGCTTCGATTGCAAGACCAATCTTGCGCCGGTGCGATACCTTTCCGGCACGTTCGACCGAGTTCTTCACGGTCTCGAACACGTGGCGGAGGCCGCGGTCCAGCACTTCGTCGAGAATCTGCTCCTTGGAGTCGAAATGGTAGTAAATGCTACCGGCCTTGATCTTGGCCCTGGCTGCGATCTGGCGCAGGGTGGTGGCTGAAAATCCCTGTCGGCGAAACAGCTGGGCCGCGGAATGCAGGATGAGGTCTCGCGACCGCTCGGATTTAGGGGTTGCGATCGCAGAGGTTTTTTCAGGCTCGGCCTTGCGCCCTCGGCTGGTGGATGGGACTTTCGGCCGGCGCGCCGCCGGCCTCGGGCCAGACCGGTCACCGGAACGCAGGGTTGACCGCACCGCCTTCATGCTTACCGCAAGCTCCATCTCGAAATATTGGCCTGCCGGCTCGTGCAACCAATGATCGCTGTCGAAGCAGATTCCGCTGCGTATGGCAACATCTGACAGAAGGCGTCAGCGATTGATCATTATCCATCGTCAGCCCTTTGCTCGGGCAGTGAGCGGGCCCCAGTGCTTTGCCTATGGTGCCGCTCGCTGGCGCCGTCCTGTTGAAATTTGCTCAACTTGGTCGGCAGTGGTTAGAACGAGAACTTAGGTTTTTCAATTGGTTAGGAGGTTGCGTGCGCACCGGGAGGTCAAGAAGAATCCGACGACAGTCAACGCGACAGCGCCCGCGCGCAATTATCGCGCCAGATAATTCCAAGAGTAATCGCCGCACCGTCACTCCGGCGGCTGCCAAGCGCACTTCGCTTGCTTACCGCTTCGCTGCTCTCGCAGTGCCCTTCGGGAAGCTGCGGGAAGACAATGACTCTTTGGACCCACGACGTGTTGATTGTCGCGACGGGGAGGCTTGTTTCGAACACCTGCTTAATGCTTGGTCAATCGGCCTCGAGAGGGGGACTGCTCTAGCGTCGCCGCCGCGCGCATAATTGAGTTAGCTGCGGCATCGATCGTCGCCGCGCGAAACGGAAGAATCTCGGCCTGTCGAGATTTCCTGAACGTCAATCGAGGTTTCAGAGCCCTGCGAATCGGGAGCAAATGGAAGTCCAAAAACGAGACATTGTCGCTTCGCATGCGGGCGGCAATCCGGCACCAGCGATACAAACAGCTATCGCAATTGCAGCGAGATGATCGATCCTCATGGCGATGGTCCTTGCATCGGCCCCATCAATCAACAGTACACTTTTGGAATTGGTTCCCGAGCGCGAGCGATTTCCTACCCGCGCCGGCGGAGCCCGTCACTCTGCAAGATCAATGCTTTGCTGCGGCTCTGTGCGCCCTAGACTCCTCATTCCATTTGCGATCAAAATTGGGGAACGAGATGCCTCGCCAGGACGTTAATTGGCCAATGAGACCGCCGCTCGCTGGTGAACAAACCGGCGCATGTCGCGGATAGCCAAAGGTCTTAGTAAAGACCCGCTGTCGTGAAAGCCAGCGCTCGCGCAAGATAGCCAAAGGCGGCGGTCTCCCGTTTTATTCAAATACGCCAGCCGCCCCCGAGCAGTTGCGGGGCGCGTATTGCGGCGTGATGGTTGCGTTTGTTCATTCCGAGCAGAGGTTTGTAATCCGCAGCCGCATCGACATCTACATCGACTACTTTTACAGATCGGGGAGATGCTGTGAGCGTCGCTGAAACCAGGGACGAAACTCTCACCCGCCTCAAATGGAGATCGACCGGGTTCGCGAGTTGTAAGAGCGTCGCTCTCAATGAGCCGGGAGCCGCTTCAAGAGCGGGTCGGATTGATAGATCGCCTGTCTTGGGGATGCTTGTCGATGGTCCTCTTCGCGGCAGCAATCGCTTCCTGCGTACTCTGATAGGTCATCGTCCTGACGGTTTGACCGCCCCCGAGAGGCGTGATCTCGACCAGGAAACCGCCACCAGGCTGTTCGATGACCACTAGTCGGTGCGCCGAATATTCGAGTTCGTCTGCCACGTCCGCGGTTCCAACCCTGTTTCCAGACAAAACCGCCGCAGGGTTCTGACGTTCCAATAGAGCAGGCTCGACCCACCGTCACCGCTCTCCGATCACGGCTCCACGATTATACGGAATGCGTTCCTTTGCGCGGCCATCGCTCGGGCTCGCTCCAGCGCCGCGGGGCCATGTCGGGGCCAGGATCGCCTACCTTGCAGACGGCAACGATCCGGCTGTACTGGTCTTTGTCTTTCGGACTGCAGATCACCGGTCGCTTAACCAGGTAGAGGAGAACGTCCAACGCGGTCGCAGATTGTTGCGCTTCTGAAGGCAGGATCGAGAAAAGTCGCGCCTGGAGAACGCCAATCGACAAGCAGTCGGTCAAGTACACACTGAGCGCCGTGCCTCTTGCTCCGACTTCACTGAATTGCAGCCATAGCAACGAAACACATGGACCGCTTCGTACTTGCCGACAGAGGGCAGCTCGGCCAACAACGTCATATGACGCCCGCAAGCGTCACATTTGCATGCGAGCGCTTCGATCTCTTGCCTGGACATTGTTGGCTTAGCGAACGTCCCCATGCGCTATTTGCCGAGGGAACGATCATGATCCTCAAAACACGCCCGTTGTATCCGTGCGAATACGGACACTTCGTTTTTAGCAATACGATTCGCGATCTTGATAGACCGTATGGGTCATTCACATGCTCCAAATGGGCTAAGCGTCCGGCGCAGTCGCAGTGTGTAGAATGTTGGACGTCAACATCTCATAGTGAGCGGCATGACGATCAAGACGCCTCATTTTCAGCCCGCGAAGACAAAGGACGGTCGCTGGTTTGTCGCCGTCAAGACCGGCAATGGGCCCGATTCCCACATCGGAGATTTCGATACGGAAGCCGACGCCGAGCGCTGGATCGCAACCAAAGCGAAGTATTGGCCCGGTAGAGAGAGAGCTGAAGCGCCGGGCTCCACTCTCCTCCGGCCCCAGGCGAGCGATCCTAGCTCAAATGGATCAGATGAAAGCGAATGGCCGCCTTGCAGTGCGAAACCAAGGCAGTCTCATTTACGTTCCCGACTGGTCGGCTATCGCTTCTGTTTGAGGCAGGGGCAATTGGAACTGGCCGGCAGGGGCCGTCCGCTTTCCCAAGTTACGGACGGCCCCAACTTCGGCATCACAAACCAGAACCCATCGCAGCGGCAACTACTGGACTTTGAAAAGTGGGCGATGAGCTCCCGTCTCCGCCGAGACGCGGTGTGGGGCAAAAGTAGTAGCGCGCCGCAGCACTAGAAATCCTGGTGGAGGAAATCTGAGGCGAAGCCGTAATGAGGAGAGCAGGTTGGCGGCTGGCTATTGCAGCCCCAGGACGCTTAGGAACAGTCAGCGTGCGGTGGACGTTGATGCTCAGGCAAAAAGCCTGTTGGTGCGTGGATCACGTACGAGCGTCGCGTACAGGCGCAAGGAAGCTTACATGGCTGACGAATTTTCCATGGCGCCGACCGCTACGCCAGAACAGCGAATAAATCAGGCATCAGAAGCGATCCGTCGTATGGCTGAAGACAACGTGTTCGAACCTCAACCGCAGCAGGAGCGGTGGCTGCATCATTTGAGCAAAGCGACGAAGGTGGCTCCGCTTCAATCCATTGCAGCCGCATTTCTGCTTGGGGTCGTCCTGGCTCGTCGCTAGTTGCAACATTGGTTGGGTGTAAAAAAGCGCCGCGACGGCATCCATTCGCAGGTCAGCTTCTCACTGAAAAGCGGTCGAACGCAGTCAGTATCTGGATCTGGATATCAACTTCCGCCTGATAGATCGTTTTCTGCAGGTATTCGATTTCGATATTCTGATTGCTCTCGTCGACATCGATGTACCACGACCGCGGCCGGCCGTCGGCGCCATCGCTCCAGCGATAGCCCCGCCGCTTGAGCGCGTCCTTGAGCTCGAAGGGGGACCGCTCGGCCCAGATCCTGATTGTCTTGCGGCGCGCACGCTCGAGCAGCATGGAGAGCACGGTGCGATCGAGCCGGGGCAGGTTGATCGCGAGGATCTCCAGCAGCGCCAGGCAATCGTCGACCGCTCGGTGCGCCTCATGAAACAGTCCGGCCTTCATCAGGAGGTAGGACAACCGCGAACCCTCGAACCCATGGCCGCGCCATTCGACCTCGCTGACCGAGCAGGCCCAGGCCTTGAGCGCGAAGAGTGCCGCGTAGCGCTCCATGAATTTGCGGTCGAAACCCGCATTGTGGGCGATAACCACGACCGCATCGGAGGCGAATTCGTTGATGCGCGCCTCATCGAGAGCATGGCCTTCGACCATCTCGTCGGTGATGCCGGTCAGCGCCGTGATCTCCGTGGGAATGGCGATCGACGGCTGGTTGAAGCAGCTGAAAGTATCTATGACCCGTCCGATCCTCCCGTCCGGAAGATAGGTGAACTTGACCATCCCGAGCTCGATGATCTCGTCGCGGGCCGGATCGAGGCCGGTGGTCTCGACGTCGAGCAGGACCGCGGTCTTGGTCGATTGCCCGTCGCTCGGCGTAAAGTCGGAGCGAGGAACCAGCCGGCGCAGCACCCGGTAGTCGGGTGACTGTTCCAGCATACCGGCGATCTCGGCGAGGGGCGGTTGAACGGTCATGTCGTGTGGCGGACGATCATTGGGTCGAAAGTTCGCCAGTCTAGCCGATCGGACCAGTCCAGGCACCGCAGTGCCTGTGGATAGTTTTGCGGTGCGCGTAGATGGCCGCCGCTCCGCATGGACTTCTCCGTGGAACCGGCGCGTCGGTATCTCCGATCACATTGTTCGGAAAAGACGAAATAGAACTGGACGGACCACCCAACTCGCTTTTCGCAGGGGACGCGGCTCGTGGGCAAGTACGATAGCGTCGTGGCGTTCGGCCAGAAGCGTGCACTGGTCGTCTGGACACGGCTGATCCTGCCGAACGGCAATTCGATCGTGATCGAGAGCCTTCCGGCGACCGACGTCGCAGGCTACGCCGGCCTTGAGGACGAGGTGGACTTCCACACCTGGCAGTTGCTCAAGGGC
Source organism: Bradyrhizobium sp. USDA 4538 (assembly GCF_024171045.1). NCBI lineage: Bacteria > Pseudomonadati > Pseudomonadota > Alphaproteobacteria > Hyphomicrobiales > Nitrobacteraceae > Bradyrhizobium > Bradyrhizobium sp. USDA 4538. Next base: position 8,851,382 of record NZ_JALJZE010000001.1, on the reverse strand, counting down.
GTGGCCCTGGCGACTTTGATCGGGGTCGGGACCCAACTTTCGATCGGCAACGATGAGAGCGATCTTGTCAAGGCGTTGCGGGAGAGCACGCAGCAAACGACCAATCGAGCGGGACAGCGGCTGGTGGAGCGGGAGCTCGATGTGCAGCCGACAATCACGGTGCGGCCGGGTTGGCCGCTACGGGTGATTGTTTCGAAGGATCTGGTGCTGAAGCCTTATCAGGACGTTGAGACAGTTGCGAAGGGCAGGTGAGGGACGAAGCTTGCGAAGTTGCCTGACCGCAGTCCCGTGAAGATCACCATTGTGTTTACTCCGGTACTTGCGCAACGGCTACGAGAGTACGCTGATTTCTATGCCGAGACTTATGGCAGTCGGGAGGAGGTTTCCGAGCTGATACCATTTATGCTTGAGGCGCTTCTCGCGAGCGATTCGGAATTCAAGAGAGGAAAGAAAAAATCAGGATCGCTATAATATGAGCAGCAGGTCTTGACGGTTGATTCTGAGAATTGGGCTCGGTACTAGCTTGGGCGAGCGCAGTCTTAACATACTCTGTCGTCAGCCAGACGGTAAGCAATCTCGAAACAAGTGCTCTGGGTAATGGCAGCAGCGGCGCGCAAGGAAAATGGATGTGCGCCTTTCTACAACGAGCCAACCTCGCCCCGCGAGCGGGGCGAGGTACTCAGGCTCAGGTGCCTTCGAACTTGAACGACACGCTGAGCTTGGCGCGATAGGCCTCTACTTTTCCCTTATCGTCCAGTTGCATATCGAGTTTGACGACCTCTGCAACACGAAGGTCTCGGAGAGATTTTGCAGCTTGCTCGACCGCATTGGCGGCGGCTTTTTCCCAGGAGTCTTTGCTAGTACCGACCAGTTCAATGACCTTGTAAACGCTTTCAGCCATTTCGTTCTCCTGTTCAGTAAGAAGCAGGCAGCAGGTGCTCCCTGCCGTTGACGAATCTAGCACCAAGACGTCGGCGCTGATACACGCGTCGGCGAACTCGAGCGGCCGGCCGTGTTGGGTCAGCGGATACCGCGCGGTATCATGGCCTTGATCGTGTGCATGCCAATGATGCGAAAGCAGTCGATCGTCGCCAGCCGAATTGGACAGGACGCCGATACGCGCGCTCCCACGACCTGCCGGAGATCTCGTCGATGCTGACGTCGGCTCGCGCTGGCTTTGACCGGGGTGGTTTCCCCGCGCCGGACAAGCCTGGGTCATTGAGTGTCGACATTGCCCCACCGGGAGGAGCTACTGATGGATCGCAGATCCGTACGTTAAAGGAATAGCCGCGGGGTCAGTGCTCTAGCTAGCACTACTTTGGCAGATTGTTGATTTTGCCGCGTTTTATAGGATTCCCGAATCAATTTTTCAATGATTCATGGGTGGTCGGCTCTGGGAGGGCTGACCATGCCCGGATGGGAAGACGAACTCGAACGCTGGCTGATGCCGTTCTTGGACCGGCTGGGTCATAAGACCCGGCAGCGGATGTGTCCTCTGTATGTTGCGGGATTGATCGGTCCGGGCGATCGCAAGAGCGTTCAGCCGATGGCGGAACGCCTTGCCACGAGCAACTACGACCAGTTGCACCATTTCATTGCGGACGGTGTCTGGGACGCGACGCCGCTGGAGACAGAGCTGCTCAACCAGGCGGACCGACTTGTCGGCGGCAGGGATGCGGTGCTGGTTATTGATGACACCTCACTTCCCAAGAAGGGTGAGCGCTCGGTCGGTGTTGCGGCTCAATACGCGTCGGCTCTCGGTAAAACGGCAAATTGCCAAACGCTGGTGTCTTTGACGCTTGCTCGCGGCGAAGTGCCCGTGATGGTCGCGTTACGTCTCTTTCTGCCTGACAGTTGGACAAGCGACATATCTCGTTTGAAGCGCGCTCGCGTGCCAGTCGAACATCGAACGGCACGGTCCAAGCCCGAGATTGCTCTAGCCGAGATTGACCGCGCGATGGCAGCCAACGTGCGCTTTGGATGTGTGCTGGCGGATGCAGGATACGGCCTCAGCGCACCGTTTCGACAAGGGCTAACAGAGCGCGGGCTGACCTGGGCTGTCGGCATCCCTCGGCACCAGAAAGTGTATCCGGTCGATGTGAAGCTCATTTGGCCGATTACCAAAGTCCGCGGAAAACCACGAAAGCACCACGTGCCCGATATCTTATCGATTGCCGCAGAACAAATGCTCGCCAGCGCCAAATGGAAAACCGTGAGTTGGCGTAGCGGGACGAAAGGTCGGCTTAAAGCCCAATTTGCTGCTCTCCGTGTCCGGACCGCCGACGGCCCTCCGCAGCGGATATGGGATAAAGGTCAGCAGCATCTCCCAGGCGACGAAGCCTGGCTCATTGGCGAGCAACGTGCGTCCGGGGAGAAGAAATACTATCTGGCCAACCTTCCGGCGGCGACGGATCTGCGCACGCTGGCCGCCACCATCAAGGCACGGTGGATTTGTGAGCAGGCGCATCAGCAGTTGAAGGAGGAACTTGGACTTGATCACTTCGAAGGGCGATCATGGCAAGGTCTTCATCGCCACGCCTTGATGACAATGATTGCCTACGCCTTCCTGCAACATCGTCGCCTCGCATACGCGGGGCGGAAAAAAAAGAATCAACGGGCCTCCGCCTCAGCCAACCATGCCAGCCGTACGTCACGCCATCGTCGATCTCATCCTTCGGCCGCCGTCTCAGCAGTGCCCATATTGCCGAAAGCAGATCCGTGAAAAACAGCGGCGAAAACACAATCTGCCAAAGTAGTGCTAGGCCGTGTACCCATAGGCATGGCGGCGTGATGCGAGGAGGCAATGGGCGCTTTGCTCCTAGAGCGACCACGTTCGTGCCGCAGCTCGAGACCTCGCGATGGGCCACAAGTGGTCCATCAAACGCGAAGTTCTGCCCTCTCGGCATTGTACCGGCCCGGCGTCGTGCGCAGTTGAACTTCGGGACATGATCTATGTCAAAGGTCTTCCATTTTAGCCAACTAGCTTTCGAAGTGGCAAGTTGAGGAGTAAGCGAGCCGCCAATACGTTTGCTGTGCATTCTTCTCCCCTTGCGACTATTTCTCCCTGAGAACGGAGTAAGAAGGTGCTCAAACGGCTTCTGATTCCTCTGATCCTGTTGGCGTTTCTGCCGGTACGTTCCCCGGCTGTAGAAGATGTTGCCCGATCGCCAAAGATCCAGGAGGAAATCTGGGCACTCCCCTTTCCATTGCCGGCGCTTGCCTTCGTAGTAAGACCAGTTGGCGATGGCCCGTTTCCCCTCGTGATAATGAACCACGGGATTGCGCTGGGCGTGCAAGAACGAACAATGTTTCCGATGATCGAATACCAGGCCGCCGCACAGTGGTTCGCGAGCCGGGGTTATTTCGTCATCTCCCCGATGAGGTATGGAGCCAGCAGCCTTGATGACCAAGATCGGGGGATTTTCGGCTCGGTGTTTGCGCATGTCGGCAGTTGCGATAACCCGAACTTTCGAGGACCAGGCCTCGCCATCGCCACTCTGAATGAGTGGGTCATCGATTATATGAGCAAGAAGAAATTCATTCGGCCCGGCAAGGTCGTCGTCGTGGGTCAGTCGGGCGGGGGCTGGGGATCGATCGCTCTCGCGAGCCGCAACCCGTCATCGGTTCAGGCCATCATCACCTTCGCGGCGGGACGTGGAGGCAGAGTAGACGGCAAGCCCAACAACAATTGTGCTCCCGATAAGCTCGTCGCCGCTACAGGCGAGTTCGGCCAGACAGCGCGCGTGCCGATGCTGTGGATAACCGGTCTCGCCGAGACTTTACATCCAGCCTCACCGGAGACGTGGAAGTTGTCCTTCCAGCTGACCGTCTTGAAAGTGCTGGCCGGTCAGCCCGCCGGGCGAGCCTCTGTCGCCGAAATCCGGCATGCGGTCGAAATACTGATGAACAGCGGCAAGGATTGGACCGATCGCATGAAGCGATTGGCCGAACAAGCACCTGGTCTGAACATCTTCTCGGCCAGATTTGTGCTTCGCGATGCGGACGGTTGGGAGATCACGGAAGAGGGGCGGCAATTCCTCGGTGCCCTTCAGACAGCGGTCGCTGTTCGAAGGTCGCCGCTTCGCCCAGTCGACGATCCGCCAACGAGCGAGTCCGCTTCAACAAATGCGACGAAACTGTCTGATCCTCCTCGCAGGCACCGTCGCAGTGGTTCGCGGCGCCGCCGAGGGAAAAGTCGATCGAATCGGCGTACAGCGTGAAGCGCTTTGGCTGACTTCGTCGTTAGGAGAAACGCAACATTTCTCGCGCAGCATGAATCTTATTTGCATTAGTTATTGATGGGCACGGACATGATTGCTCTTCCGGACAGACGAAAGTCTGTGCGCAATCCATCGCTGGACAATGCGTTGATCAGATTTCGTGAGTTGTCATTGTGCTGTGTCGTGCGCGATGTCACAGAGCGTGGTGCAGCGCTCAAGGCAGAAGATCCGCCATCCCCCGTTCCTGATCAATTCACGCTTATCGTTCCGCCGAGCAAAACTTACTCGTGCAACGTTGTTTGGCGCGAGGGCGACTGGGTTGGTGTCTCGTTCGTTGCGTGACGAACTCCTCCCGGGATGCGCGTAAATTGCGTTGAAAACCCTTGGCGATGTAATCTGCTTCACACGCGACCCTGCCTGACTCGCACTATCCTGCTGTAATTTCAGCGGGACACCATGGACGACGAGTTTTGCAAAGAGAGAGCGCGGACTGTGCGGGCGCTTGCCGAGCAAGCTGATCCCTTCATCAAGAAGCGCTTGTTGCAGCTGGCCGATCACTACGAGCGGCGTGTCGTCATTCAGCCGGACGATGCCGATTGGGATCGGGCAGATCTGCCGGCGCTGGGCTCGCCCGTCCGGCCATCGTGACCTCCTCGTCAATCAATTGCCGACACCAGCGCGACGCCATGTTCAAGCGCGCGCTGAAACAGGGGCTTCAGGCGTTGATCGGCCAATATGGCTTCGCCGGGTCTGAAGTCCTTCGCCACGCGCCATTCGAAGCCTGCGTTTGGTAGGGGCAGCTTCGCAGGATCCAGGGCGTAGGCCGTCCGGCCGGGACCTTCAGCTCCTTGCTCAACGAATTTCTGAAGCCGGTTCATGTGTCCCCCTGATCACCAATTACGGCAGCCTGCCATGCCTGGAGGAGGCCAGCAACGGAGGACGCCATTGGTGAGGAAGCTGGAGGGTTCTTCCCGTTCGGTTCGACGATGGCCGCCTCCTTATCCGCTCCGGTCACGTTTCCAACGGGTCGGAATGCATTGCGGCCCCGAGGACACGGCTTACACTTGGATCGCTCCGATGCACGGAGCGGTAAGGTAAGGGTGTCTATGTCCGGATTGATCCTGCACCACTACGACTTCTCGAACTATTCGGAAAAGGTTCGCGTAGCTCTGGGCTACAAATCCCTGGAATGGTCGAGCGTAATCGTTCCGCCCGTGATACCGAAGCCGGATCTGACGGCTTTGACTGGCGGTTACCCGTACCGAGCGTGAAGTCGGTTGAGCGTGCCGCGGCACGCTCCGCTCCGCTCGTCCGAACGCAAATGCCTTTCATCGAGGATTTGCTCGCTGACGGACGCCAATGGATTTGCGGAACGAACGTGACTGTAGCCGACCTCGCAATCTTCCATGCGATGTGGTTCTTGACGGATCAAAGTCCGCGCCTGTCTCACGAATTCGATCGCTTCGAACGCCTGCGGGAATGGATGTTGCGAATGAAAGGGTTCGGCCACGGGCGGTCGCAAACCATGACCGCGGGCGCAGCAATCGAGATAGCGCGGGCCTCTTCGCCTTCTGCGCCGCGGGCCTCCGTGCTGCAGCCAGAAGATCCAGAGCTCGGAAGCCTTGTCGAAATTCGAGCCGCCGACTACGCACGGGATGCTATCGCCGGAACGCTTGTGCTCGTTGACGACGACGAACTTGCAGTTTCACTCCGCGGCGACCGAGCAGGGGATATCGTCGCGCACTTTCCCCGCATCGGCTTTGAACTGAGAGAGTCTCCCTAGACGGCATCTGTCTGGTGCTGTTCCTGTGAGGCCCGGCCGCGAGCGGCTCGCCATCGCCGGCCGGATACGCTTTCGTCAAGATCCGTTACAAGCTGCCGCGATCCGATCGAAGCGCGCTGATCGGCACTCCCGTCGATCGCGGATCCGAATAAACGACATATCGATTGCGAGGGTGGCAGGGCCGGCACCTTCCTTCGCTCGCTTCCTGCCGTACTCGATCAGCCGTGCACGATCGAGCCGGGGAAGCTTCGTCAATCCGAGATCCTCCTTAAGCGCCTCCAAGACGGCCGCCTTGGATCGGCGGGGAGGGCGGCCGACTTCGTGCATGTCCTCAATATGCAGATCGATGATGTCGCCGAACGTTTTAGCCTTGACGGCAGCGGCGGCTTGGGGGACCCGCTGCGATCAATGCTGCGCTCCATTTCGAGCGCTCAGTCCTCACCGTCCTTGCGGCGGCGAAAGGTCTCTGCCACGTAGCGGTTCTTGCGGCGGACTTGGACCCGCCAGTTCCCGGAAGGCAGCTGAATGAAGCTGGCCACGGCCGTGTGCACTCCTTATTTCGTGTGCGCTACGTGTGCACTGACGGGTCAAAACGGGTACAAACGTGTGCAATTTCGGCTAGTTTGGAGTGCACATGTTCATGGTTCATCCTGTTGAAGCGTAAGGTAAATAATTGAAATCGCAAGACTATCGCTTTTCTGTGGCCCCCATGATGGATCGGACTGGCTGATCTTAGACGGCATTGCGCGATGTGGGAGTGCGTTAGCTCAGCTTGGACGAAGCTACGAGTTCGCGTTCGCATCTTTCGCGGTCATCGTACAGCCGACGGGTCCGGATTCAGCACTAACCTGGTGGTTCGCGACTGCTGGCCAATCGGCCGTTCGGGATGTACCCATATCATGCGGCTTGAGCCGCTCTAACAGTTACAGCGTCGCTTCCAGTTTTGATGGCGATCGATTTGCAAGGACGCTCACGGCAACCGCGATCGGCGCAAGCAACCGGTGTCGGAAGGGGTGTCCTGTCAACCATATTGTTTTTCCTCACGGAATTGGACCGGCGGTTTGAAAAACTACGGTCTGAGCAACGGCCCATACGTAATGCACAGGTGCGCCCGGCCGGCAACGTGCGATGAGCGTGATTAGGCGGGAAGGTCGTTTCTAGCCTAGGTGACCCTTCGTTCAGATCGCTCCGGTAGGCTGACACTCTCAATGCTTGGCTGAATTGCCTGAGGTGCTGCGGATGCCGATAACGCAACCGCTTCTTTACCACTTGGCGGCGTCATCCAATGGACAGCTCGATCTTTCCAGGCTTGCCGTGAGCGCGACCAGCTCGTGCTGCCGGCGCGCGCCCGTTTTGGCAAAGATTGTTTTCAACTCGCGACGTCCCGTTTCCTTTGCAATCCCGAGGTTGTCACAGATTGCACTCAATGCCTCACCCGTTGCCAGCCTCGCCGCAAGCCGCGCCTCCGCGGGTGACAATCCAAATGCAGCACGCAAAGCGGTTTCTTGCGGCTTCGAGCGAGCGCCTGGTTCCACGAGGACGATGACGGCATGGCAGTCCGCGAAGACGTGCGCAGTGATCTTTGCGAGCTTCATGGGGTACGCGAGTATCGGCGGCAGTTCCCGACGTGGCATTGGAATTGGCGGCATCAGGGCAACATCGCCGGCATTCCAAAGCAAACGATGCAGGGCGCGCTCGATCGCCGCAGTGGCAGACGGATCAGCGGAAGTCAGCCGTCGAGCGCAAATTCGGATGTCTCCGGTTAGCAATCGATGGGCCAACCGATTTGTTCGGATGACCTCTGCACGCCGATTGAGGAGGACCGCGGCCGTTTGGCTGACGTCGAACGCTTCCAATGCGGCGTCAGCGGCGGCAAAACCCAGCGCACTGGATACCGCTGCATTGGCAGATAACGATCTCGATAGGTGAGCCAGTCTCGATTTCTGCGCGGCCGAAAACGGATCCTGGTGCTGGCCGCGCTGAATCGATAGGCCCCAAACATCGTCCCCGCAGGCGATTTTCACACACGCGAACCATCTAAGACCCAAGGGTGCAAGAAACTCTTGATAATAAGGAAGGTGTTTCATCTGATCGGACGTCACGCAATCGAGATCGTCTATAACACTGTCCCGCAGGAGCGTTGCCACACCGCGAAAGCGTTCGTCGCGCTTATGCCACCCATCTCTAAAATAGACCTCGGTAGCCCGTGTCAATCCCTCGCTGGACGGTACATAGGGGAGATGCTCTCCTGAAATCGGCAGCAGGACGGCTCCGCGGCTCTCTGTTTGCTCCGTTACTACATCGAGAGCCTTTGACCAAAGTGAGGGATCTACCGCGGCGGCGGCGAAAGCCTGTTCTACGAGAGTGAGGTCCCAGGCATTCATACTCGCCCCCCAATCTCCAATCGAAAAATGCCTTTCTGAACGTAAAGCGGGACAGGCAACTGGGACCAAATGATCCCTTCGCCGCAATATCTCTTACGTATTACTCCCTTCTTGATGATGATTCCCCACAGCTCGGGCAGCAGCTAAGGGCCAAGGAGGGAAGTCCGAAGTCAGGGCAATGCGACATTCTGTCCTCATGCCCCAAATGGGGCAAGACAGCTCAGGGTAGAGAGCCGCTAATTAAAGAGATGATGATTGCAGGCAAGCCCCAGCACTCGGAAGCGCGTTCATCAATTCGTTGTTTTGTCTGACCGTCTTTAGGCTTCTTAGCCAGGGCAAAACGCGCTCGGAATTCGAAAAGTGCGATCGCGCAGCATGGGTCGCAATAGAGCTCGCCAATAAAAAAAGCACTGATCGCATTCCACCAACAGACGGTTTGATGAAGGAGCGATTTAGCCCTTTCGGGAGCGATAACATTTGAGGGGCAGGCGATGGCGACGGATCTCGATGTGACCTCAACGGGCTTGAATGGCCTCGTCGCGTACAAAGAACGAGATCCTGCACTGAAGCTTGCGCAAAACGCAGTGCTGAGCGCATCCGGGAACTTCGGAGGCCGGACACTAGCTACGAGCGAAGTGATCTCGCGTGCCAATGATGGCGATGGCAAAATGAAGAACGGTCACCACGCTGATATTGCGTTCGCGGCAATCAAAGCGACTGACGTCAACCACGCGCCCGTCATTGATCTTAATGGCATCGCGGCGGGCACATCGGCAACGCTTCACCACAATGCTGGAGACGCGCGAGCGCGGTCCGCTTTGGCGCGCGTGAGAAACTCGGAGGCATAAAATGACTGTCACAGGACTCGATGGATCATCCGTGACCAATCAGAACGAGCCGCCTGAGCTGCTCGGACCGGGCGCTGGTGCCGTGGCCTTTTATACCTTCGACGATACGAGCGGTGGAATCGCCCGCGACCAGCAAGACAATCATGACGGCACGATCATTGGCGCAGCGCCCGCGCCGGGGCGCACCGGCGATGCCCTGCAGTTCAATGGGTCGCAATACGTCAGCGTGCCGGACTCGCCCGACTGGACGTTCGGCGGCGACGACTTTTCGATCGTGCTTTGGGCCAATTTCAGCTCAGCGCCCGGCGGCCCCGCGGGAGCTCCCCAAGGGGGCGTTCTCGTGGCTCACGATGAAGGCGGGGGCGAAACAAACAAATGGTGGATTGCCGCCTATTCGGGCAATCTCGGCGTCCACGTGAACAGCCCCACGCTCGGGCCACAATTCTTTGCGGAGACGCCGTTCAATCCCGTGCCGGGCGAGTGGTATTTCATCGCTCTGACCAAATCCGGCTTGTCCTATCAGCTGTACGTCAATGACCAACTGGGCGGCTCCGCGATCCAAACCTTCGCCATTCCGGACGCGAACGCACCGCTGACAATTGGGCAGGGTGAAGGCTTCTATTTCAACGGCATGATCGACGGGCTTGGAATCTATCACCGTGCTTTGTTGCAGGATGAACTGCTGGGGATCTATCAACGCGGCGCAGGCGTGCCCGATGACGCGACCGCAGTCTCGATCGCTGAGAACACGACTGCGGTCACGACGGTAGCCGCGACGGATCCGGACGCCGGACAGACTCTGATTTACTCGATCGCCGGTGGCACCGACGCCAACCTGTTCGCGATCAACGCTGCGACCGGCGCACTGGCCTTCGTCGCGGCGCCGGATTTCGAGCAGCCCACCGACGCAGGCCATGACAACATCTACAATATCACTGTTCAGGTGTCCGACGGTGCCGGCGGTACTGACACTCAGGCCATCGCAGTGACAGTGACGAACGTGGACGACATCGTCCCAACGATCGGAAGCATCACGCGCAACGACGCTGCGACCACCAACGCCCAAATGGTGAATTACACGGTGACGTTCTCGGAGCCAGTGACGGGTGTCGACGTCCACGAGTTCTCGCTGGTGACATCAGGCGTGTCGGGCGCCAGCATCGCGAACGTGGTCCCGGTGGTCGGGAGCAGTGGTACACAATACACGGTCTCGGTGAGCACCGGTAGCGGCGATGGTGCGGTTGCGCTTTCTTTTGTTGGGTCGAATGTGCACGATCTGGCGGGGAATCCGATCCCGGGCGGCACGTTCCAGACAGTCCAGACTCTCAGTGGCGGGATGGTCGGCCATCTCACGGCGGGCGATGTCAACGGCGATGGGCACCAGGATCTCGTTTCTGAGAATGACACCGGCGGCGTCGCTGTCGCGCTTGGTAACGGCGACGGCACGTTTGGTGCGCCGACTGTATTTCCTGCGGGTGACGCCCTTAATGGCATCACGGTCGGCGACGTGAACAATGATACCTTCGCAGACATTATCGCCTCAAACTCCAATGCCGGGACTGTGTCGATCCTGCTGGGTACCGGAGATGGAACGTTTGCAGCGCCAATAACAGCTGCTGCCGACGTGCCGTTCCCGTCGGACGCCGACCTTGGCGACTTTGACGAGGACGGCTATGCGGACCTCGTTCTAAAGGGCTCTCTGCTATTCGGGAATGGCGACGGCACATTCCAATCACCCGTCCATCTGCCGACGGTCAATGCCTTCATCTCGGCCGTAGGCGACCTCGATCACGATGGGCATCTGGACATCATCAACAGCAGCTTCGGTACCGGCGTTCAGGTCTTCCTCGGCAACGGTGACGGGACCTTCGCGGAGGTCGCGGGTCTGAGCGGTCTCGGATATTGGAGCCTGCTGGCGGACTTCAACAACGATGGCGATTTGGACATCGCCTTCACCGAATACAACGGCTCGCTGATGGTAGCCCTTGGCAACGGTGATGGCAGCTTCCAGCCTCAGATGTGGTCACCCATTCCCAATGGAGGCGCCGGGTCCATCGTGTCGCAAGACGCAAATAGCGATGGCAACACGGACCTATTGTACTATGACGCAAATGATGGCGGCGCCTCCTACGGGATCTCCTTGCTCTTGGGCAACGGCGACGGGACTTTTCAAGCCCCGCACTTCATTGCCAACGGCGGCACTCTTTCGACTCGGGCCGATTTTGATGCTGATGGCAGACCGGATATCGCCGTTTACAATGCCGGTGTGAGCACCGTCATGCTCAATAGGCCCCCGACCGTCGTGGGCCCGGCTTATACGATCGACAAATTTGATGCACCGACGACCGGCGCGGCCTCGGTCGTCACAGTCGAAGATGTTACCCATACTTTTGCACTTGCGGACTTCCCGTTCTCCGACAGCAATGATGCTTGGTCGCACAGCCTGACCAATGTGATAGTCACGTCGCTGCCCACATCGGGGACGCTTTTTTATGACGGGCAGGCAATCAGCGCAGCGCAGGCCGCTGCGGGCTTCGCCGTTTCGAGCGCCGACATCGCAGCCGGCAAGCTAACTTATGCGCCACCGGCCAACGGCAACGGAGCGGGCCTCGCCTCCTTCTCATTCCGCGTGCAGGACACCGGGTTGCCGGCTGCCGGGACATTGGCGACCTGGACTTTCGACGGCACCGCCGCCGACATCTCCGGCTACGGTCGCAATCTGACGCTCAATGGCGGGGCCAGCTTCGCCACCGGATTGTCGGGGCAGGCCCTCAGTCTCGATGGCGCAAAGGCGAGCGGCGCCATTCTCAGCACGGCCCCCGCGGCGTTCGATCTTGCGGCGAACGATTTCACGATCCAGGTGTGGACAAAGTTCAACGACTTGAGCCACGAGTCCGTGCTGATCGAGAAGTGGACCAACGATTCGGGGCCCGGCTGGACGTTCACGCGGCTCGACGACGGCCGGCTGCAGTTCTATGCCGCGGGCGTCGCCATCCTCACGACAGGTCCGCTGCCGATCGATACCGGGGTTTGGCACCAGTTCGTTGCCGAACGCAGCGGTGATACTTTCAGTATTTTCCTGGACGGCGCCTTAGTCATGAGCGGCACGGGCTCTGGCGCGATCATTGCGTCGCCAGCGCCACTCCTGCTCGGTGGACGCAATGCCGGGGATCCGCGCAATTTCACGGTCGATGGCGAGATCGACAATGTCGTGATCCTGAATCACGCTTGGTCAAGCGAAGAGGTTGCAGGCAATTGGAACGGCGGCGCCGGAATCGTCATCGGTCAGAACCTTTCGAACTCCGCAACGATGACCATCGGCGTCACATCCGTCAACGACGCACCGACCGGCCAACCTTTCATCAGCGATGTCACACCGACCGAAAGCCAGGTGGTCTCGGTGTCGCGGGGATCGATCGATGACCCGGACGGAACTACGACTTCCGTGTTCAGCTACCAGTGGCAAGCATTCAACGGCACCGTCTGGAGCGACATCGCGGGCGCGACCAGTTCGAATCTTGTGCCGAGCCAAGCGCAAGTCGGCCAAACGCTTCGCGCAGTCGTTAGATTTACGGACGACTCTGGCACGCCGGAAGCAGTCACCTCTGATGCGACCGGAATCGTCGGAGACCTCGTCACTGGCAACAACTCCGCCAATGTTCTAACCGGCACGGCAGCCGAGGACATTCTTAATGGCCTTGGCGGAAACGATACGCTCAACGGGCTGGCTGGCAATGATGTGCTCAATGGCGGAGCCGGAAACAACCGGCTTAATGGCGGTACAGGCGACGACGCCATGACTGGCGGCACTAACAACGACACCTACGTCGTCGACAGTCTTGGTGACACGGTGATCGAAGCAGTTGGCGGAGGCACAGATACAATCGAGACGACGCTCAATTCGTTCTCGTTGGTCAGCCTTGCCAACCTTGAGAACCTGACTTTTACTGGAGCCGGGGACTTTATCGGGACGGGCAATGCACTGAGCAATACGATCAGGGGAGGCAACGGAAGCGATCGCTTTGTCGCGACCATTGGCGACGGCAATGACTCTTACTTCGGCGGCAATGGCATGGATACCATCGACCTGTCCGGGACCACGGCTGCAGCGACCGTCACCGGCAGCATCGCAACAAGCGCCCAAATCGGCAGCGATACGTTGAGCGGTATCGAAAATATCATCGGCAGCCAGGGAAACGACCAGATCACCGGCACCGGCGGGGCGAACGCGATCGAGGGCCGCAACGGCAACGACATCATTAATGCCGGCGGCGGCGACGACCGCGTTGTCGGCGAGGCGGGTAATGACACGATGGACGGCGGCGGCGGCAGCGACACCTTCGTGTTTGCACCTGGCTTCGGCAACGACAACATCAATGCTTTCGACGCCAACCCGATCGGCGGGCAGGACTTCCTCGACATTTCGGCAATCGGGATAACGGCCGGCGATTTTGCCACCAGAGTCGCCATTGCCGACGTTGGGACCGATACACTCGTCACGATCGACAGCGACCCAAGTCAAACGATCCGATTGATTGGCATTGGCAACGCCACAACAGTTACGCAGTCTGACTTCTTGCTCTAAGCGGGATCGCGGTTAGCCTAACGACGAAGCCCGCCGACTTCGGTCCTAGGGCTGATGCAAGCGATGACCGTGGATTTCGACCGTGGCTTTTCACACGACGACGGCAAAGCGCAATGTCATCAATGTCGTTTAGAGGAGGGGATGTTCCTCATACTGCGCTGAAAAGCGGAGCGCCGTTCTCATTGCAAGCCGCGTCGTTTGGTCCAGACGAAGTCCGGTGATCAGTGTCGTCACGTCGGCGCGCATCCGACTTGGGTTTAGGTCGCTGCCAGAATCTCAACGAATTGCTCCATTGACGGCTGAGCAGCCTTTTGCATTTCGTGGAGGTCTTCAGGTTTGAGATTGGTATAGCGCCGGAGCATGCGCCAATCCTTGTGGCCCGTTACCATCGCAACCTGCTGTATCGAGAAACCGGCTTCAAATAGCCTGCTTGTGCCTTCATGACGCAAATCATGAAAGCACAAATCGTCGATCTCAAGGGCGTTGCATGATCTACGAAAGGCGGCCCCAACGGATTTTGAATGGTGGGGGAACACGCGCCCAACACCGCGTGTGATGATGCGTTGCTCGAGAACGAGCTGCCAAGCATCATAGCCGGTGGAATTGAGGAGAGGGACCACTTGATGATTTCCATCCTTTCTTCGGGGATCTTTGCGATCGCGGATAGTAACCGTTCGTTTTTTCATATCGACGTCAGGCCACTCTATCCGGCAAATCTCTGCCTGCCGCATTGCAGTTGCTACGGCGAACCGAACGATTCTTCCGAGCGGTAAGAATTGTTGGGGGTTAGACTCGGCATACTCGATCAATTGATTGAGCTCGTCCTGAGTGGGGCGGCGATCGCGCTCGTTCGACTTTCCGACGAGGTCGAGGCGTTTAAGGGCGGCTCGGGCTAACTGAACATGCTCGACAGAGACATCGATGCCATGCACGGCAGCGGCGTGGAGTAGGACCGCCCGAATGAACGAGAAATCGAACGCAAGGGTCGCCGGGCCGGCGCCCTGGGCGGCTCGCTTCCGTCCGAACTCGATCAATCTCTCGCGGGTCATATCTTTGAGGTTTACGCGCCCAAGAGAGGTTTTGAGCGCCTTAAGCACCATCGATTTCGATCGTCGAACTGGCTTACCGACCTCAGCAAGATCGTCGAGATGCAACGCGATCAAATCGGAAAAGATGCGCGGTTGCTCTCGAGACTTGGAGCGTCGGATCGGAGAGCCGCGATCGATTGAGCGCTCGACATCAATTGCCCATTCCTCCGCGTCACGCCGTCGGACGAAGGTGTTCGCGACGTACTCGCTTTTCCTCCTGACCTGAACGCGCCAGCTCCCCGACTTTAGCTTTGTAAAGGTCGGCATCGCGTGTGCACTCGCTCCGTTTTCGTGTGCGCTACGTGTGCACCGCGAGATCAAATGCGGTACAAACGTGTGCAATTTGGGCTAGTTTGAGTGCACACGTGTGCACCTGGTTCACGTTCTAGTCCATTGAAAGCATAGGGTAAGTAATTGGAATATCAAGATTATCGCTTTTCCGTGGCTCCTATGATGGACTGGACCGACCGGCATTGCCGCGTCTTCCATCGGCTGATGTCGCGGCGGGCGCGGCTTTATACGGAGATGCTGACGACCGGCGCCATCATCCACGGCGACCGGGCCCGGCTGCTCGGCTTCGATGCCAGCGAGCATCCGGTGGCGCTGCAGCTCGGCGGTTCCGACCCGCGCGATCTCGCGACGGCCGCAGAGATCGGCGAGCAGTTCGGTTACGACGAGATCAATCTCAATGTCGGCTGTCCCTCCGATCGGGTGAAGGATGGCCGCTTCGGCGCCTGCCTGATGGCCGAACCGGCGCTGGTCGCCGAAGGCGTTGCGGCGATGAAGCGTGCGGTGCGGATTCCCGTCACGGTGAAATGCCGGATCGGCATCGACGACCAGGATCCGGAAGTCGCGCTCGATACGCTGGCGCGCGGGGTGATTGCCGCGGGCGCGGCCGCGCTCGTCGTGCACGCGCGCAAGGCCTGGCTCAACGGATTGTCGCCGAAGGAGAACCGCGACATCCCGCCGCTCGACTACGATCGGGTCTATCGCCTCAAGGCGGCGCTGCCGCACGTGCCCATCATCATCAATGGCGGCATCACCAGCCTTGCCGAGGCAAAGCAGCATCTGAAGCATGTCGATGGCGTGATGCTGGGGCGGGCGGCCTATCAGGAGCCTTGGCGGCTGCTCACGGTCGATTCCGAGCTGTTCGGCGAGACTGCGCCGCACGTGACGATGAAGGACGTGTTCGCGGCGATGCTGCCCTATATCGAGCGGCAGCTTGCCGAAGGCACGCGGCTGCATTCGATCACGCGGCATTTCGTCGGCGCCTTCCATGGCGTCCCGGGCGCGCGTGCGTTCCGCAGGCACCTCGCGGAGAACGGCGTTCGGCCGGGGGCTGACATCGATGTGCTGCGCGAAGCGATCGCATGCGTCGACGATCGCACGCCGGCGGCGGTCGCGGCCTGAGGGCGATCGTTATGGCTTGCGCTGACGCCGCGTGACGTCTTGTGCGACCTTCAGGAAATTGAACAGATGCGGCATCCGGTTGTCGCGCCGGTAGTTCAGCGACAGCGCAGTGCCTGGATTGTGTCCCTCATAGGCGCGGTAGGCGACGCCGGGCCGCTCCGCCTCCGAGACCGATTTCGGCACGAGCGCGATGCCGACGCCGACCGACACCAGGCTGATCGCGGTCTGATAGTCCTGGGCCAGCACCTGCGATTTCGGAATGAAGCCTTCTTCGAGGCAGATATTGAGGATGTGGTCGGCGAAGCTCGGGCGCGGCTTGCGCGGGTAGAGGACGAACGTCTCGGCCTTCAGCGCCGCCAGCCGCGGGACCTTTTGATCGAGCAAGGGCGAAGTGTCTGAGAGCGCGAGAATCAGCGGCTCCTGCAGCAGCGGCTCGGACTTCAGCTCCTCGTCGTCGAGCGAGGGGCGGGCGATGGCGATATCGATCTCGCGCTGGATTACCGCGCGCTTCTGCTCGGCGTTGTTCATCGCCGACAGCGCGAGCTCGACGTCAGGATAGGCCGAACGAAACGCCTGGATCACGCTCGGCAGCACGCCATAGGTCGCCGATCCGACGAAGGCGACGCGCAGGTGCCCGGAAAAGCCTTCACCGATCCGCTTGATCTCGCGGTGCGTGCGGTCGAGCCGCTCCAGCACGTCGCGCGCACGTTCCAGAAGAACGCTGCCGGCCTGGGTCAGCCGGATCTGGCTGCGGCTCCGGTCGATCAGCATGACGCCGAGATCGCTCTCGAGTTGCGCAATCTGCCGGCTGAGCGGCGGCTGCGCGATCGCGAGCCGCGATGCGGCACGGCCGAAATGCAGTTCTTCGGCGACGGCGACGAAATAGACCAGCCGCCTGAGATCCATGACATCGTCGCGATCGGTCACGGCTAGCCGAACGCTTGCTCGCGCGCTTCCGCGGAAGCGGCGGAAAAATCCTGCCGGGTTCGATATCGGGTGGTCATGTGCGCACGATCGAGACGATGGTTCCAACGCGAAGACTGGGCGTGGGTCCGTGGATTGTCAATTGTCCGCGGGAACGACGCCATCCGGCTAGTCCTTCCGGGCGAAGGTGCGGATCTTGTCCTCGTCGACCTCTACGCCGAGACCGGGGCCATCAGGGACGCAGATCTCGAACTCGTCGAATCTGATCGGGTTGACGACCAGATCCTCCACCAGGATTCGCGGACCGAAATGTTCGGTGCCCCATTCGAGCCTGGGCAGGGTGGCGAAGGCGGCGAGATGCGCCGCCGCGCCGATGCTACTCTCCAACAGGCAGCCGCCATAGAGCTCGAGCCCGTGCGCGGCCGCGACCGCAGCGGCGCGCTTCATCTCGAACAGGCCGCCGCTCTTGACGAGCTTCAGCGAGTAGACGCTGCCGCAGCCCATCGCGCCCGCGCGCGCGATTTCCTCCTTGGTGAAAGCCGCTTCGTCCACCAGCAACGGGATCGAAGTGCGGGC
Organism: Bradyrhizobium sp. USDA 4538; assembly: GCF_024171045.1. NCBI lineage: Bacteria > Pseudomonadati > Pseudomonadota > Alphaproteobacteria > Hyphomicrobiales > Nitrobacteraceae > Bradyrhizobium > Bradyrhizobium sp. USDA 4538. Next base: position 8,833,564 of record NZ_JALJZE010000001.1, on the reverse strand, counting down.
CGCGACCCGCGCCATCGCTTCCAGTTGTAGCGCCGACACCGGTTGTTCGATCAGGGCAACATCCAGCTCCTCCAGCGCGGGCATGAAACGGATGCATTCGGCCTCGGTCCAGCCCTGGTTGACGTCGACGATCAGGCGCACCTCATCGCCGAGACCGGCGCGCAGCGCCTGCAACCGCTTCAGATCGACCTGCGGGCGGTTGAAGCCGAACTTGATCTTGAACTGGCGGTGTTCGCGGCGCCGCAGCTTCTCTTTCGCTTCTTCCACCTCCTGGCTGCTGTCACCCGAGGCCAGCGCCCAGATCACCTCCATGCGTTCGCGCACGGCGCCGCCGAGCAGCACGCTGGCGGGCAGGCCGAATGTCTTGCCGGCGGCGTCGAGCAGCGCGGACTCGACGGCGCCCTTGGCGGCGAAATTGCGGGTGGCGGCCTTGCTCATCCGCAAGGCATTGGCTTCGAAGGCGAGGGCAGGCTGTCCGAGCAGCGCCGGCGCCAGATAATTCGTGACCGCGGCCTTGATCGACTCCACGCTCTCCTCGGCCCAGCGCGGCCCGCCGAGCGTCGAGGCTTCGCCGATGCCCGTCACGCCGTTGTCGAGCAGGACGCGCACCAGCACGTAACCCTGATGCGTGACTTCGGTGTTCGAGAGCTTGTGCCGGCGGCGGGTCGGCGCCTCGACGATGGTCGCGCGGATACTGCGGATCGCAGTGTCCCTTGCGTGAGCCTGCACTCGCTCCACGGGTTCGGCGATTTCGATCACGGCACGACTCATATGTCCTCGCAGGTCAGTTCAGAATGAGCCCTGCCAGGCTGGTGGGCCTGGCAGGACGTAACGGGTCTTACTCGGCCGCGACGAGCCGTTCGACGGCGGCTTTCTTGAGCTTGAAGTCGAAGTTGAGAACCAGATCGGTGTCGGCGCCGGCGGGGGCCTTGGCGAACCTGCCGATCAGGCTCTGCTTCACGGCGAACACCGAGTCGTTGTCGAGATACTTGGTCTCGGAATCGTAGATCTGCGAGATCAGCGATTGATAGCCGTCCTTCGAAAGCATGAAGTGGATGTGGCCCGGACGCCAGGGATGGTGGCCCATATATTTCAGCAGCTCGCCGCCGGCGCCGTCATAGGGGATCGGATAGGGCTCGGGGCGGAGCGCCACGAAGGCATATTCGCCGTTGGCGTCGGTCGTGAAGCGTCCGCGCAGATTGTAGGCCGGCTGTTCCGGATCCTGCAGGTCGTAGAGGCCGTTCGGCGCGTCTTCCCAGACGTCGATCGTGACGCCCTCGATCGGCCGCCCCGCGGTGTCGCTGATGCGCCCTGAGACCTTGACGGTCTGCGCGTTGTCGAACGTCTTCTTGATGATGGAGGCGCCCTTGGGCAGCACCGGCGGGTTTTCCCGGTAGAACGGTCCGAGCACGGTCGACTCGCTCTCGCCGTCGGTGACCCGGTGGTCGAGCATGTCGACCAGCACCTCGACGCCGAGGATGTCGGCGATCAGGATGAACTCGTTGCGCTTCTCGTCCGAGATGTCGCCGGCACGGCGCAGGAATTCGCATGCGGCGAACCACTCGGCGAAGGTCAGGTCCACCTCCTTGCAGAAGTCGTGCATGTGGCGGATCAGGCTCGTCATGATCTGCCGGTTGCGATCCGGAATGTCCTTGGAGAGCGCGGCGATCACGTGGTCGGTGATGGTGTCCTTGTTGACGTTCAGCATGGTCGTTCCTCCTTTTCTTGCAGTTTGCTCAAACTTGCATCCCCGTTTTTTCGGGAATATCGGTTGCTGGTCTCACCAGACAAATTCGTAAGCGGCATTCTCCAGCGTCGCGGGCGCGGGGTGCGGATCGGCAAGGCCGCCGAAGCGGCCGCGGAAGAACAGCAGCGGTTTCTTGCTGGGCTCCAGCGACATCTCGCGGACGTGGCCGAGGAAGATCGTGTGGTCTCCGGCGACGATCTCATCGGCGAGATCGGTCACGAAGTATGCCGCCGCGTTGGCGATCACAGGCAGGTCGTTGCGGCGTTCGAAGACGTCGCAGAGGTCGAGCCTTGGCTTGCCGGCGAAATGCCAGGCGAAATCCTCCATGCCCTCGGCGAGGATGCTGACCGCAAAGCGGCCGGTGTTCTGGATGTTGCACAGCATCTTCGCGCTCTTCGCGATCGAGATCGCGACCAGCGGCGGATCGAGCGAGACCGACATGAAGGCGTTGGCCGTCATGCCGTGATCGCGGCCCTGGCAATGCGTGGTGATGATGGTGACGCCGGTGCCGAACTGGCCACAGGCGTTGCGCAACTCTCGCGGATCGATGGCGGTCATTGGCTTGCGACCTCGAGTTGGGCCAAACCGGATCGGTTGGCCGGTGGCGCGGTCACGATATCCCGCCAGTTTTCCAGCGTCGCCGCGGTGGCGGCAAGGCCGGATCGTCGCAAGGCGCGAATCCGGCTGCTGGAGACGATCTCGCCATTGCCGCAGCGCACTGGCGGCAGGATGCGGGTGTTGAAGTGCTGCCGCAACAGCAGCGCGGTGCCGCCCTTGCAGGACCCGAAGCGGAAATCCTCGCCAACGATGACTTCGCGTGGTCGCAGAAGCTGCAATTCGGCGAGGAAATCGAGCGCGGTGCGCCGGACGTAGATCTGGTTGAAATCGGCGACGACGACGTGGTCAGGCGCGAATGTTGCGATGCGCTCGAGTTTTTCGCGAAGCGAAATCAGCGGCTCGGCCTGGCCGAAATACACTTTTGGCGGCGGATCGAAGGTGTAGACCACGGCTGCAATGCCGCGGCGCCGCGCTGCCGCGATGGTCTGCCGCAGCAGTTCCTGATGGCCGCAGTGGACGCCGTCAAATGCGCCGATGGTCACGACGCAGGCGTCGAGGGCCAATTCCCCATCGCGATGGAAAGCGACAGCGCTGCTGTCAAAACCCTTGCCCATGGTTCGCTCCCTTGCCGTGCTGCATCAGCTGCGGCTTGCGCCGGCCGAAAGATCCCTGCCGTCCGGTCCGTGCCATCGAGTCATAGCCCGAGCCGGGCCGGTCTGCGCGGTATGGTGTGATACCTTTCGCCCGCTCCGGGTGAGCGCGTAGCGTTTCCTCCGATGTCACGCCGTCCAAGAGCGTGACGAGATGGTCTTAAGGCCGGTGTGGCAACGCCGCCGGTCCAGCGACACAAGCGGAGGAGAAACCCATGACTACAGCAGCAGCCCTGCGGGCCGACGTGCCAGCGTCAACCACCAGCGTCTATACCGGTGCGGAATTCCTGGACAGCATCCAGGACGGCCGGGAAATCTACATCTACGGCGAGCGCGTCAAGATCGTCACCCAGCATCCCGCCTTCCGCAATTCGGCGCGGATGGTGGCGCGCTGGTACGACCGTTTCCATGAGAAGAAGGATCAGATCGGCGTCCTGACCGATACCGGCTCGGGACAGCTGACCCATCCGTTCTTCCTCGGCTCGAAGACGGCCGACGACCTCGTCAAGGGCCGCGATGCGATTGCCGAATTGCAGAAGGTTGCGTTCGGCTGGATGGGCCGCTCGCCGGACTACAAGGCGTCGTTCCTCGGCACGCTGGGGGCGAATTCAAGCTTCTATGGCGATTACGCCGGCAATGCGAAGAAGTGGTATGCCCGGACCCAGGAGCGTCTGGACTTCTGGAATCATGCCATCGTCAATCCGCCGATCGATCGCGACCGCGCCATCGAGGAGGTGCGCGACGTCTTCATGCATGTCGAGAAGGAGACAGACGCCGGCCTGATCGTTTCGGGCGCGAAGGTGGTCGCGACCGGCTCGGCGCTGACGCACTACAACTTCATCGCCCACTACGGTATTCCGATCAAGGATAAGTCGTTCGCGCTGATCTTCACGGCGCCGATGGATGCCAAGGGCATCAAGCTGATTGCCCGCTCGTCCTACGAATTCACGGCGGCGGCGACCGGCTCGCCGTTCGACTATCCGCTGTCCAGCCGCTTCGACGAGAACGACTCGATCCTCGTGTTCGACAAGGTGCTGGTGCCCTGGGAGAACGTCTTCATCTATGGCGATGTCGACAAGATCAATCAGTTCTTCCCGGCCTCGGGCTTCATCCCGCGATTCACGCTGCACGGCGTGACGCGACTTGCCGTCAAGCTCGACTTCATCGCCGGCCTGTTCTCGATGGCGGTCGAGGCGACCGGGTCGAAGGACTTCCGCGGCGTGCAGACGGCGGTGGGCGAGGTGATCGCCTGGCGCAATCTGTTCCACGGCATTGCGGATGCGATGGTGAAGTCGCCGATCGCCTGGCAGGGGACCGAGGGCTACAATCTGCCGAACCTGAACTACGGGCTGGCCTATCGCGTCTTCGCACCGATGGCCTATCCGCGGATCAAGGAGTTGATCGAGAGCCATGTCGCGAGCGGCCTGATCTATCTGCCGTCGAGTTCGGCCGATCTGGAGAGCGAGGCGATCCGGCCCTATCTCGACCGCTTCGTGCGCGGTTCCAACGGCTATGCCGCGATCGACCGGATCAAGCTGCTGAAGCTGCTCTGGGACGCGGTCGGCTCCGAGTTTGGCGGCCGGCATGAGCTCTACGAGCGCAACTATGCGGGCAATTACGAGAACCTGCGCGTCGAGACGCTGATGGCCGCGAGCGCCACCGGCGACCTTGGCGCCATGCAGGATTTCGTCCGCAATTGCATGAGCGACTACGACGTCTCCGGTTGGACGGCGAAGGACCTCGTCAACCCCGACGACATCAACCTCGTCAGCCGCGGTCTGGTGCAGGGCTGACGATCTGTTAGACGGATCAATGGAGCCGCCACAGTTGCGTGGCGGCTCCACGCTGTTCCATCTTGTCGCAGAAGGGGTTCACTTGTCATGCTGTTCCACGTCGAAATGGATGTGCGGATTCCGCACGATCTCCCGGTCGAGAAGGTCGACGCGCTGAAACAGGCGGAACGCGTCCGCGCCATGGAGCTGCAGCGTACGGGGGCCTGGCGCCATCTGTGGCGGGTGGCGGGGCGCTACGCCAATGTCAGTATCTTCGACGTGTCCGGCGCGCAGGAATTGCACGACATCCTGTCGAGCCTGCCGCTGTTTCCGTTCATGGAGATCCAGGTCACGCCGCTGTGCCGGCACCCGTCGTCGATTCACGACGACGATCGGTAGCGGTGGAGTAGGCGCCGTCGCGCTAGTCGACGGCCGTACGCGGGCGCCGGTGGCGACTTGAGGTGTTGATGCTGCCGGTGACGTCGGGGTAGCCGGTCAGGCTCAGCGTGTCGGCGCGAACGCCCCAGCTCTCGAGCCGGTCGAGGAAGCTCATGCCGAGCAGGTTGGTCTTCATCTGCCCGCGCTGCACCACCAGCGCCGGCACCGATTTCTCGACCAGCTTGCCGACCGCTAGCCGGTCGAGCGTCAGCCGAGCCGCCTTGGTGTGACCGCCGGCGGTCTCGAGGTCGACATTGTATTCGAGCATATCGATCGGCAGCCCGATCGCTTTCGCGGTTTCCCAGGTCAGCACGACCGAGGTCGCGCCGGTGTCGATCACCATCGGGGCGCTGACGCCGTTGATCTTGGCGCGGAACGCGAACTCGCCGCCCTGGCCGCGCGCGATCTGCACCGCGGGGGCGGAGCTGGAGGTGGAGGCTGCGGCGGTGATGCTGCGGCCGAAGATCTGGGTCAGATTCTCCCTGGCGCGGGCGATCTGCTCGGGGTCGCCATAGGCAACGACGGCGCCGGCGGTTGCCATCAGCAGCACGATGACGAGGAGGATACGGGTCACGGCGCAACTCCCGCCGCGATCACGCGCGCTTCGGACGCGGCTCCATGCGCTCGAGCCCAGCCTCGGCCATGCGGGCCGGCAGCGTCGCCATCACCGACAGCCGCTCCGTGCGGTCCATCCTGTGCCAGCGCGCGATCTCCGGGAGCGTGCGGCCACAGCCGAAGCAGAGCTTCGTCCTGGGGTCCATCATGCAGACTGCGATACACGGCGTCTCTGAGCTCATTGTTCAAGTGTTGAACGGTTTCGGCGGCCGGTGCAAGCCGGTTGACATGGGATGCAGCATCACGCCTCGGCATTTTGTCGCGAGCATGGTCCTGGCGCGAACGCCTTGGGTTTGTTGCCAAAGCGTTTTCGAGCGAAGTGGATACCGGTTCGCGTAAAGAGAACGCGTCAGAACCAAAATCTGGAGCCCCGTTCCGAATCCATCGAAACGGAAAGGGCTCTGGCGATAACCGCGTCACGATCTTCCGCGACATGCTCTACAATCCGGTGCCGGCACTCATGATCGACTTGCGGCGCACGCGTTTCCGGTCGGCGCCCATCGCGGGCTCGACGGGCTCCGGCGGCTGCATCGGCGGCGCTTCTTCAGTCATTGGCGCCAGCGCGCTCATCACCCGTTCCGGTGGCAAGGTGACGATCACCTCGGTGCCGATGCGCAGCTTCGACTTCAGCGTGAAGGTGCCGCCATGCATGTCGATCAGGCTTTTCGCGATCGGCAGGCCAAGGCCCGCGCCCTGTTCCGCCGACTTGATCGAGTTGGAGCCCTGGCCGAAGGAGGCCAGCACGACCGGGATCTCGTCCTCGGCGATGCCGCTGCCGGTGTCCTTGACGCTCAGATATTGCCCGCCCGACGCCGTCCAGCCGACCTTCAGCCAGATTTCGCCGCCCTGCGGCGTGAACTTGATCGAGTTGGAGAGCAGGTTGAGCACGACCTGGCGGATGGCGCGCTCGTCGCCCCAGATCCTGGGCATGCCGTGCTCGAACACCTCGTGGATGGTGATGCCGCGGCTGGAGGCGCGCAGCTTCAGGAGATGGTGGCAGTCGGCAACGACATGCACCAGCGCTACGGCCTCTTCGTTCAGCTCGTAGCGGCCGGCCTCGATCCGCGACAGGTCGAGTATCTCGTTGATGAGATTGAGCAGGTGCACGCCGGAATTATGGATGTCGGCGGAATATTCCTTGTACACGGGCACGGTATGCGCGCCGAAAATCTCGCTCTTCATCACCTCGGAGAAGCCGAGGATCGCATTGAGCGGTGTGCGCAGTTCGTGGCTCATCTGGGCGAGGAAGCGCGACTTGGCGACGTTGGCGGACTCGGCGCGGTGTCGCGCCTCGTCGGAGATCGCCTTGGCCTGTTCCAGCTCACCGATCAGCGCATCCTTTTCGGCGCGGGCCTCCAGCGTCGCCAGCGTGGTCGAATGCAGGCGGTGCGCGAGCAGGGCAAAATAGCCTTCGGCCGCAAGCGCCAGCAGCGCCAGCACGTAATTGTCGAACGCGCCGTTGAGCACGAGGTCGAGCGCGATCCCGACTGTTACCGGAACGGTCGCCGCAAGGGCTGCGATCGGCAGGCTCGCGGCCAGCATGCTGGAGACTGCGATCACCAGCAGCATCAAAAACATCATCAGCGTGTTGGAGGCGAGATCGCGCCCGGCGGGGTGGATCAGGATCGCGGTCCAGCACAGCCCGTAGAGCAGGTCGAGCAGCACGAAGCGGGTCCGCCATTTGCGGGTCACCGCGACCGAGGTCGGCTCGGCGAGGAAGCGGGCGCAGCTGCGGATGATCGCGAGATGGACGCAGAGGATGCCGACCGTCCAGGCGCCGGCCACGATCGGCCTCATCCAGAGGCCAAACAGCACGCCGGTTGCCACCACGAGCAGCATCACGACGTAGGACGCCGAGATCCGGGTCTGGGCGTATTGACGGAGCAGTTCGGCGTCGAACGCCGGGCGGGTTCCACTGGTTGACGTTAACCGATCCCGCGCCTCGCGCACCCGCTGCGCGGCGACGCGCCGGCTGTTCACCGGCGCCGTCACCTGAGGTCCTGCCGGAAGCGCTACAACTTCAGGCTTTTCTGCGGGATTACTCATCAACAACACAAATCCTGCCCACGAACCGCGCGGGCTTTTTGCATTGTCTATCTGTGACGCTAAATCATTAAGCGTTGCCTTAAAGAGCTAAGGAAAAGCGTAAACGGGAAGTTAAATTAACTTTTGCGCACGGGCGCCGCGCCGTTGCGAATGGAGGCTCGCAATCGCCACCGGTCGCGCCCCGGCGTCCGCAAACATAGGCGACGAGGTCACGTGGCAGGTGACCCGCCGGCGCGGATCACCATGGCCGTATGCGAGGAGGAACTAGCGCTGCAGACGGGCCAGCAGGCTCGACGTGTCCCAACGCTTGCCGCCCATCTTCTCGACCTCGGCATAGAACTGGTCGACCAGCGCGGTGGCGGGCAGGGTGGCGCCGTTGCGGCGGGCCTCCGCCAGCGCAATCGAGAGGTCCTTGCGCATCCACTCGACCGCGAAGCCGAAATCGTACTTGCCCTCGTTCATGGTCTTGTAGCGGTTCTCCATCTGCCAGGACTGCGCCGCGCCCTTGGAGATGGTTTCGATCACGGCGGCGACGTCGAGGCCGCTCTTCTTGGCGAAGTGGATGCCCTCGGACAGGCCCTGAACCAGACCTGCGATGCAGATCTGGTTGACCATCTTGGTGAGCTGGCCGGCGCCGGCCGGGCCGAGCAATTTGCACATCCGCGCGTAAGCGCCGGTGATGATCGGCTCGGCGCCCGCATAGGCGTCTTCGGTGCCGCCGCACATCACCGTCAGCACGCCGTTCTCGGCGCCGGCCTGGCCGCCCGACACCGGCGCGTCGACGAATTTGAAGCCGGCCTTGGTCGCGGCGGCATCGAGCTCGCGGGCGACCTCGGCGGAGGCGGTGGTGTGATCGACGAAGGTCGCGCCCTTCCGGATCCCGGCGAAGGCGCCGTCGGGGCCGATCGTGACCGCGCGCAGGTCGTTGTCGTTGCCGACGCAGCACATCACGAAATCCTGGCCTTCGGCGGCGGCCTTCGGGGTCGGCGCCGTCTTGCCGCCGAACTTGTCGGCCCATTCCTTCGCCTTCGCCGCGGTCCGGTTGTACACGGTGACCTCATGGCCGCCTTTTTTCACGAGGTGTCCCGCCATCGGGAAACCCATCACGCCGAGACCGAGAAAAGCGACTTTAGCCATATCTGTTACCTTGTGATTTGCCGTGGTGATCGCCCTTCGCCTGCCGGCAAATTCGCGGCGGGCAGGGCATTCCGTCCATGGAAGGAGCCGCACCATACCCCCTGTGCAGCGGAGGGCAACGGCCTTGGTGGGATGGCAGAAGGCGGTTTTGTGCTAGGATCGGCCCACCAACGAACTTCACAAAAAAGGGAGTGTCTCGCATGGGCATGAGCGTCGGTGTGCTCGATCATTTCAATATCCGGACCCGGAATCTCTCCGCCACGGTGCGGTTCTATGAGGACATTCTGGGCCTGGAAAAGGGCGCGCGGCCGAACTTCGCGTTCCCCGGTGCGTGGATGTACAGCGAGGGCAAGGCGGTCGTGCATCTGGTCGATATTTCGGCGACCGACGAGGCACAAAAGCCTGACTCGGGCGTCGTCCATCACGTCGCCTTTGCCAGCCAGGGCTTCGATGGGATGCGGCAGCGGCTTCAGTCCAAGGGGATGGAATTCGACTCGCGCCAGGTTCCCGGCGGCGATCTCTGGCAGATCTTCGTCAACGACCCGAACGGGGTCATGATCGAGCTGAACTACGAGGCCGCCAAGGAAGGCGGCTCGGCTGCGCCGGCCGAGCGGCGGGACGACGTCGGAGCGAGGTAGCCTTTTGCGCTGCAACGCTCTATGGGTCGGTCTCTTGAACTTTCCAGGAGATGCGCGGTGAGCGTGACGCAGCAACAGGTTCTCGATTGCCTTGCCAAGGTGATGTCGCCACGCGGCACGGCCTTGACCAACGCCAATGTGCTGTCGGCGATCACGGTCACCGACGGCAAGGTGTTCTTCTCGATCAATGTCGACGCCGCGGAGGCGCGCGCCTGGGAGAGCGTGCGTGCGCAGGCCGAGAACGCCGTACGCGCCATTCCCGGCGTCAGCGTCGCGATGATCGCGCTGACCGCCGAGCGCAAGGCGGGCGGTGCGGCGCCCGCGCCGCGGCCGGCCGGCGGCGTCCCGCCGGCGTCCGCCCATCGTCATCCGCATCCGCCCGGCGGGCAATCGCCGATGGCCCGGCAGGCCGAGATCCCCGGCATCTCCGCCGTCATCGCCGTCGCCTCCGGTAAGGGCGGCGTCGGCAAATCGACCACGGCGCTCAACCTCGCGCTCGGTCTGCGCGACCTCGGCCTGCGCGTCGGGCTGCTTGACGCCGACATCTACGGCCCGTCGGTGCCGCGGCTGACCGGCATCCGCGAGAAGCCGCAGCTCAATGACGACAAGAAGATGGTCCCGCTACAGCGCTTCGGCCTGTCGATCATGTCGATCGGCTTCCTGGTCGAGGAAGACACCGCGATGATCTGGCGCGGGCCGATGGTGATGTCGGCGATCACCCAGATGCTGCGCGACGTCGCCTGGGGCACGCTCGACGTGCTCGTGGTCGACATGCCGCCCGGCACCGGCGATGCCCAGCTCACGCTGGCGCAGAATGTCCCGCTCAAGGGCGCCATCATCATCTCGACCCCGCAGGACCTCTCGCTGATCGACGCCCGGCGCGGGCTTGCGATGTTCAAGAAGGTCAACGTGCCGGTGCTCGGCATCGTCGAGAACATGAGCTATTTCCAGTGCCCGCATTGCGGCACCCGCTCGGATATCTTCGGCCATGGCGGCGCCCGCCACGAAGCCGAGAAGCTGGGGGTGCCGTTCCTCGGCGAAATCCCCCTGCACATCGCGATCCGCACCGCCTCCGATGCCGGCAACCCGGTGGTCGAGAGCGAACCGGACGGCCCGCACGCGGCGATCTACCGCGCGATCGGCGGCAAGGTCCGCGAGCAGCTGCAAGGCGTCATCGCGGCAGCCTGAGCCTGCGCTGCTGGGCCGATTGGTCGCGAAGCGTCGGGAGCCCGGCGGGCTTTCTTCACAGGCTCGTGGCCTTTGGACGATTGCTGAATCGGTTCCGGCCTGTATGTTTATGCAGGAGTGGCCGAATCGTACCACCCTTCGATCAGCGGAAGGCGGCCACGGGTGAAGCCAAAACTGCGGGAAGGGGCCGTGAGGCGACCATCGACATGGCAGCATCACGCGAAGCAAACAAGCAGCACCGCAAACATCTGACGCGGGAGAAGCGCGCAGAGGCCTCCCGGCTGGCGTTCAACATGGCCAAGAAATCCGACTCGATCGGCGAGGCCGCCGAGGTGATCGCCAAGACGTATGGTGTCAGCAAGACAACCGCGCAAAGCTGGATCCGGCGCGGGCGGTATTTGGCTGATCAAGCCAAGAAGGCGCGGGCGACGACGCGGCGCTGATTGCTCCCGTAACCCGGTGGTTGAGAGCGGACCGGACGGCCGCACGCGGCGATTTACCGCGCGGTCGGCGGCAGCTCCGCGGCCACCTGCCAGGCGTCATCGTCGCTGCTTGAAGGCGCATTTTCCGGCTGATTTCCAGCCTCATCAGACTTTCGTTTAATTGGCGCGGTCATGCCATTGTCGCGTTTCCGTGAAGCCACCTTCCGTGTTAAAGGGCCGACCCAGAGCGCCTCGGCAAGCCTTCATGCGCCTGCCGGAGAACTGCTTGCGGTCACTGGGAAACGCCCCTGAAGGAGAAGTCTTACGATGAAGCGTCGTGATTTTTTGAAAGTTTCTGCGGCCGGTGCTGCCGCGACGGCGGTTGCCGCGCCGGCGATCGCGCAGTCATCGCCTGAAATCAAGTGGCGCCTGACCTCGAGCTTCCCGAAGTCGCTGGACACCATCTATGGCGGTGCCGTCGAGCTGTCGAAGTACGTCGCCGAAATGACCGACAACAAGTTCCAGATCCAGGTGTTCGCGGCGGGCGAAGTCGTCCCCGGCCTGCAGGCGCTGGACGCGACCTCCAACGGCACGGTCGAGATGTCGCACACCGTCGCCTACTACTATGTCGGTAAGGACCCGACCTTCGCGATCTACGCGTCGGTGCCGTTCGGTCTCAATGCCCGCATGCAGAACTCCTGGTGGTATCAGGGCGGTGGCCAGGAGCTCGGCAACGAGTTCTTCAAGAAGTTCGGCGTGATCGGTTTCCCGACCGGCAACACCGGCACCCAGATGGGCGGCTGGTTCCGCAAGGAGATCAAGACCGTCGCCGACATGTCGGGCCTGAAGATGCGGATCGGCGGCATTGCCGGCCAGGTGCTGCAGAAGGTCGGCGTGGTGCCGCAGCAGCTCGCCGGCGGCGACATCTATCCGGCGCTCGAAAAGGGCACCATCGACGCGGCCGAGTGGGTCGGTCCCTATGACGACGAGAAGCTCGGCTTCCAGAAGGTCGCCAAGTACTACTACTACCCGGGCTTCTGGGAAGGCGGTCCGACCGTGCACTCCTTCGTCAACCTGGAGAAGTGGAACGCGCTGCCGAAGAACTACCAGGCGATCCTGGCCAACGGCGCCGCCAACGCCAACAGCTGGATGGCCGCGCGCTACGACATGCAGAACCCCTCCGCGCTGAAGCGGCTGGTTGCCGGCGGCACGCAGCTGCGTCCGTTCACCAACGAGGTGCTCGAGGCCTGCCTCAAGGCGACCAACGAGCTGTGGGGTGAAATCTCGGCCAAGAATGCCGACTTCAAGAAGTCGATCGAGGCCATGCAGGCGTACCGCTCCGACCAGTATCTGTGGTGGCAGGTCGCCGAATACACCTTCGACAGCTTCATGATCCGCTCGCGCACCCGCGGCTGATCGGCGTCTAGAGCTTTTCCCGTTCCGATGGAATCGGAACGGGGCTCTAGATTCTTGTTTTGACGCGTTTTCTTCACGCGAACCGGTATCCACTTCGCTCGAAAACGCTCTAGCCTTTTGGACGAGCGTTCGCGCGACGCGAACGCATTGCCCGGCCTCCGCAAGGAGGCCGGTTTTTTTGCGTCTGGCATTCGTGAAGGGGATGTTCCATGCTCGCATCCGAAGCCTCGGCACGAAGGCGGCGTGTGATCGGTCACCGGTCATGACGGCAAAAAGAAAAGCGGCGCGACGATCGAAAACAGTCGACGCTCGGACAACACAATCGAACAGGGCAGGATTCAAATGAAGCGAAGAGATTTCATCAAGGTCACGGGTCTGGGCGTCGCCGGCGCCGCCACGGTCGCAGCTCCCGCGATCGCGCAGTCGATGCCGGAGCTCAAGTGGCGCCTGACGACGAGCTGGCCGAAGTCGCTCGACACGCTGCACGGCGGCGCCGAGCTGATGGCGAAGGCGGTCGGTGAAGCCACCGACAACAAATTCCAGATCCAGACTTTTGCCGCGGGCGAGATCGTGCCGGGCCTGCAGGTGCTCGACGCCGTGCAGAACGGCACCGTCGAGATGGGGCACACCGCGCCCTATTATTATTTCGGCAAGGACCCGACCTTCACCTTCGGCTCCGCGGTGCCGTTCGGGCCCAACATGCGCCTCAACCAGGCCTGGTTCATGCTGGGCGGCGGCAAGGAGCTGCTCAACGAGTTCTACAAGAGCTACAACGTCACCTCGCTGCTCGCCGGCAACACCGGCTGCCAGATGGGTGGCTGGTTCCGCAAGGAGATCACCAGCGTCGACGATCTCAAGGGCCTCAAATTCCGCATCGGCGGCTTTGCCGGCAAGGTGATGCAGAAGCTCGGCGCGGTGCCGCAGCAGCTCGCCGGCGGCGATATCTATCCGGCGCTGGAGAAGGGCACCATCGATGCGGCCGAGTGGGTCGGTCCCTACGACGACGAGAAGCTCGGCTTCTACAAGGTCGCGCCGAACTATTACTTCCCCGGCTGGTGGGAGGGCGGCCCCATGCTGGTGGCGATGATCAACCTCGACAAGTGGAACGCACTGCCGAAGCACTATCAGTTCGTGCTCGAGCAGGCCGGCCATCTCGCCAACAACTGGATGATGGCGCGCTATGACCAAGCCAATCCGATCGCACTGAAGAAGCTGCTTGCGGTCGGCACCAAGCTGCGTCCGTTTCCGCCTGCGGTGATGGAAGCTTCCTTCAAGGCCGCCAAGGAGCTGCATGCCGAGGTTTCGGCGACCAATGCCAACTTCAAGAAGGTCTATGACTCGCTGACCTCGTTCTCCAACAACGGCTATCAATGGTTCCAGGTCGCCGAGGTCGGCTACGACAATTTCATGGCGCGCCATTCGCAGGCGTGATTGCTGCGAGTTGGACAGGAAATCAGCCTCGGAGCGAAAGCGCCGGGGCTTTTCCATGCCGCGATCACGGCCGCGGCGCGACGCGGCTTGCGAAGACGCATGACCGCCGGCCGCTGGCCGTAGCGGCAGCTGCCAGTTCTCGATCTCCGGGCGCGAACGTGCAATCCGTTATGTTATCATGGCTAGCTGACGTCAGCCTTACACGGGCGCAATCACAGGCGCCTGGCGTAGATTTTGATTGCAGCGGGTAGGCGGTATCTGTTTTCGGGGCAGTAACACTAGCTGGAGCAACATGCGCTTGTGTAGCCATCGAGACGTCACCTTCGCATGCGTCTTGTTTTGACGACAGCAAGGAGAAGATCGATTGAATGAAGTCAGGATTGCTGCGATGCGCCTTCTGATCGTCGAGGACAATGTCGAGCTCTCGCGGCTGCTCGCAAGCGGGCTGATGGCGGCGGGATACGAGTCCGATGTCGTCAACAGCGTTGCCGAGGCGCGCGATGCGCTGCGCAGCGTCAGTTATGCCGCCATGATCCTCGATCTCGGTCTGCCCGACGGCGATGGCTTGTCGGTGCTGTCGGAGCTTCGCCGCAAGACCGATCCGCTGCCGGTCCTGGTGCTGACCGCGCGGGGCGGCCTGCAGGATCGGGTCAGTGGCCTGCGCAGCGGCGCGGACGACTATCTGGCGAAGCCGTTCGCGCTGGAGGAGCTGGTGGCGCGGCTCGAAGCCATCCTGCGCCGACCCGGCCAGTTGCTCGGCTCCTCGCTGAAGCTCGCCAATCTGGTCTACGACACCGAGAGCAAGCAGGTGTTCGTCGACGGCGCTCCGCACGTGTTCTCGGCGCGCGAGACGTCGGTGCTGGAGATCCTGTTGCGGCGGCAGGGGCGGGTGGTGCCGAAGAAGAATGTCGAGGACCACATCTTCGGCCTGTCCGGCGAGGTCGCCTCGAACGCGGTCGAGGTCTACGTGTCGCGGCTGCGCAAGCTGCTCACGGAACACCGCGCCAGGGTCATCATCCATACCATTCGGGGCGTCGGTTATCTGATGGCGGAGGAGAAGTAGGCGTGTTCCGCTTCAAGTCGCTGACGTCGCGGATCGTGTTCCTGCACATCGTGGCGGTCGCGGTCGCGGCGATCTTCCTGCCGCTGCTGCTGCTGTGGCTGTTGAATTCGGAGATCAATCAGCTGCATCGCGAAGCGATGCGCGACCAGGCCGCCGATCTCGGCCAGAACCTCTCGGTCGATGCCGCGGGCAAGGTGCAGCTCAACCTGCCGGACAGCCTGAAGGGACTCTATTCCGACGCCTATGGCCGCTACCGTTACGACATCTACGATGCCGACGGTCACCTGCTGTTCTCGTCGCATCGCGAGGCGCCGCGACTGCCGGCGTCCGCCAACCGGATTTCCGGTGCCAGCGTCACCAAGCTGCTCGGCGGCCAGACGCTGCGCATCCTGGTCGCCGAGGACCTGTCGCATCGCGACGTCATCATCGACGACATCGTCTCCAATTTCTTTCGGCGGGTCGGCTGGATCACCATCCCGATCCTTCTGATCCTGCTTGCCACCGACATCCTGATCTTCCGCCGCGCGGTGACACCGCTGTTGCGGGCCTCGGAGGAGGCGAGAAGCATCGGGCCGGCAAGGACCGATATCCGCCTTCCGACGGAGGGGATTCCGAGCGAGATCCTGCCGCTGGTGACCGCCGTCAACCAGGCGTTCGATCGCCTTGAGGAAGGCTTTCACGTGCAGCGCCAGTTCACGGCCGATGCCGCCCATCAGCTGCGCACGCCGCTTGCGATCCTCAGGACCCGGATCGAGACGCTCGATGCGGCCAAGGGGACCGGGGAGCTGCATGCCGACATCGAGAGCATGAGCCGCATCGTCAGCCAGCTGCTGGAGATCGCCGAGCTCGACACGCTGGTGCTGGATCCCGGCGAAACCGCGGATTTGCGCGCGGTGTGCGCCGAGGTGGTCGGCTCGATCGCGCCCTATGCGCTGGCGCAGCGGAAGGACATCGCGCTGCGCGGCACCGACAGTCCGGTGCAGGTCAGGGGCAATGCGGAGATGCTGCAGCGGGCGATCTTCAATCTGGCGGAGAACGCCATCAAGTACACCGCCGACAAGACATCGGTCGATGTCGAGGTGCACGACAACGGTTCGGTGCAGGTGCGCGACTGCGGGCCGGGGATTGCGCCCGCCGAGCAGGGCCTGATCTTCCAGCGCTTCTGGCGCAGCGATCGCCAGCGCACCGACGGCGCGGGGCTCGGGCTCTCGATCGTGCGCGGCGTCGTCGACGATCACGATGCGACGGTGAGGGTGGAGAACCTGCCGTCCGGCGGCGCCCAGTTCACGCTGCGCTTCCGCCTCGCCAAGGCGGAGCCGTCCTGAGAGGCTTGTCGAGTCCGTGCCGTAAGCCTGCCGGTCTATTTCACCTTGCCGTCGGACAGATCCATGATCATGCGCGTGGTCAAATACAGGCGCGGCACGATGCTGTTGATCTGCACGAATTCGGCATCGTTGGAGTGTGCGCCGAAGCCCGACAGGCCCATGCCTTCCACCACGGCGCCCTTGGTCTTGAGGGCGGCAAATGCCGCGTCGGTGCCGCCGCCCGTGGCCCGCTCGGCCACGTTCAGCGACAGGCCGAGTTCCTGATAAATCGTCTTGCCGTAACCTGCGATGCGGCGCGAGGCGTCGGTGGCCTCGAGCGGCGGGCGGCGCACCTCGAACTTCACGTCCACCCTGGAGTCCGGCAGCAGGCGAATCTTGATCTTGTCCTGCAGGGCTCTCTCGAGCTCGTCGAAATCCGCCACCTTGAGCGCGCGCGCGTCGGCCTGGGCGGTGGCTTCGGCGGGGATCACGTTGCGGTTGGTGCCGGACTTGGACACCGTCCAGTTCAGCTTCAGGCCCTGCTCCGGCTTGGACAGGTCCTTCATCTGCAGCACCTGGTGTGACAGCTCATAGAGCGCATTCACGCCGCCTTCGGGCCTGGCGCCCGCATGCGACGACTTGCCGTGCACCGTGAGATAGGCCGAGCCGATGCCGCTGGTGGCGAGGCGCAGCGTGCCGTCGGTGCCGCCGCCCTCGAACGAGAACACGGCATCCTGTTCCGCGGCGATGCGGGTGATGGTGCTGCGCCAGCCGGGCGAAGAGATCTCCTCGTCGCCATTGATCAGCACGGTGAGCGTACCGTAATTTTTGAAGTTCAGCTTCTGCAGCAACGCCACGGCATGGAGGATGGTGGCGACGCCCTGCTTGTCGTCGGCAATGCCGAGCCCATAGGCCTTGTCGCCATCGATGCGGAAGGGTTGGTCCTTCAGCATGCCCTTGAGATACACCGTATCCATGTGCGCGATCAGCATGATCTTCGCGCTGCCCGTGCCCTTGAAGACGGCCTGCACGGCGGGACCGATCTTCTCCGGCGTGTCGTCGAGGCGGTAGATATCGGTGGTCTGCAGGATATCGACCGTGCCGCCGAGCTGCTTGAGCTGGCCGGCGACGCGCTCGGCGAGCTGGTTCAGGCCCTCGATGTCCTTGCTGCCGGATTCGATCTGCACGAGGTCGCGCAGGGTGTCGAGCAGCGGCTGCTGTTCCTGTTGCGCCAGCGCGCGAAGGTCGGCTGCATGCGCTGCGGGCGCGGCGAGCGCCAAACCAAACGACAGCATCAGCGGGCGAATGAACGAGCGGGCGGGACGCATTTGGGGCATGGCGGCGATCTGTGAGTTGGAGGACGATCCGTATCCCCGTCTTCACAGGCCTCGCCGGTGCCGTCAACAGCGGCGTGCCTCGCGCCCGCAAGAGCGCTTTCGAGCGAAGTGGACGCCGGTTCGCGTGAAGAAATCGCGTTAGAACAACAATCCATAGCTTCGGTTCTGATTCAATCAGAACCGAAAATGCTCTGGGCACGCCGAATGCGCTGATGCCGGCTACTGCTTCGGTTGTCCGAAGTCGAGCGGCGGGAGGTCGATCTGCGGCACCTCGATCTTGACCTTGTTGAGGTCGACATCGAGCGGCTTGTCGAGCAGTCCGGTGACGACGACCGGGAACGCGATCACCAGCGCCACCATGATCGCCTGCAGGCCGATCCACGGCATTGCGCCCCAGTAGATGTCCGAGCTCTTCACTTCCTTGGGCGCCACGCCGCGCAGATAGAACAGCGCGAAGCCGAACGGCGGATGCAGGAACGAGGTCTGCATGTTGACGCAGAGCATCACGCCGAACCAGATCAGCGCGGCGTCGGGGCCGACCACCGGCGCCAGCACCTTCTGCGCGATCGGCGCGACCATCGGCAGGATGATGAAGGCGATCTCGAAGAAGTCGAGGAAGAACGCCAGGAAGAAGATGAACAGGTTGATGAAGATCAGGAAGCCCCAGACGCCGCCGGGCAGCGAGGTCAGATGGTGCTCCAGCCAGGTGCCGCCGGATACGCCGAGGAACACGACCGAGAAGCAGGTCGAGCCGATCAGGATGAAGGTGACCATGCAAGTGATCCGCATGGTGGTCTCGTAGCCCTGCTTGATCAGGTCGCGCAGGTCCGGGATCTTGACGGCCTCGAGGCAGATCCAGACCACCGCGGCGTAGGTGATCGCGAAGGCGAGCTTGAAGATCAGGTTCTCGCTGTAGAGCATCGCGATGATGGTGCCGATGCCGCCGGCGATCACGCCTGTTATCAGCACCTTGTTGCCGGTGGCGCTGAAATCCTTGTGGTGGATGGCGGCGAGCACGATGGCGCCGACCGCGCCCATGGCGCCGGCCTCCGTCGGGGTCGCAAGGCCCATCATCATGGTGCCGAGCACGACGAAGATCAGTACCGCCGAGGGGATGATGCCGAGCAGGCACTTCTTCCACAGCGCCCAGCCGGTCAGCGTGCGCGCCTCGATCGGCACCGCCGGCACATGGCTCGGCTTGAAGATGCCGAGCAGGAAGGTGTAGCCGGCGAACAGCAGGATCTGGAACACCGACGGGCCCCAGGCGCCGAGATACATGTCGCCGACCGACTTGCCGAGCTGGTCGGCAAGCACGATCAGGACGAGAGAGGGAGGGACAAGTTGCGTGATGGTGCCGGAGGCGGCGAGCACGCCCGTGATGTAGCGGATGTTGTAGCCGTAGCGGATCATCACCGGCATCGAGATCAGCGCCATCGCGATCACCTGCGCCGCCACCGTGCCGGTGATGGCGCCGAGGATGAAGCCGACGATGATCACGGAATAGCCGAGGCCGCCGCGGATCGGGCCGAACAGCTGGCCCATCGAATCCAGCATGTCCTCGGCGAGCCCGCATCTCTCCAATATCGCGCCCATGAAGGTGAAGAACGGGATCGCCAGCAGCAGCTCGTTGGACAGCACGCTGCCGAAGATGCGGCCCGGGATCGCCTGCAGGAAGTTGAGGTCGAAGAAGCCGAGATAGATCGAGAGGAACCCGAACGACAGGCCGACCGCGGCGAGCGTGAACGCCACCGGATAACCGATCAGCATCGCTACGATCAGGCCGCCGAACATCAGTGGCGGCATCATCTCCAGCGTGATCATTGAGTCGGCCTCTCATACTTCGCGTCGATGGTCACGTAGCCCTGCAGCGCGGCGATCCGCTTGATCACCTCTGAGACGCCTTGCAGCGCAAGCATCACGAAGCCGGACGGGATAACGAACTTGATCGGCCAGCGTAAGAGGCCGCCGGCGTTGCCGCTCATCTCGCCGACTGCATAGGCCTGGTAGAAGAACGGCCAGGACAGATAGGCGAGCAGGAGGCAGGCCGGGATCAGGAAGAACAGCGTTCCGATCAGGTCGAGCCAGAGCTGGCCGCGTTCGGACAGCATCAGATACATGATCTCGACGCGGACATGCTCGTTGCGCTTGAAGGTGTAGGAGGCGCCGAACATCACGAGGATCGCGAACATGTACCACTGCGCCTCGAGCCAGCCGTTCGACGAGTAGCTGAACGCGTAGCGGATCATGGCGTTGCCGGCGCTGACCAGGCACGAGATCAGCACCAGCAGGTTGCAGATGTAGCCGATCTTCTCGTTGAGTTGGTCGATGGCCTGACTTAATGCCAACAATGGGCGCATCACGATCTCCACGGTCGCGCCATCCGCGCGCCGAATATCTCTTCAAGCATCATCTGGCCGCCGCGCGCATGCGCACGGAGCCACGGCTCACTTTCAGGAGCAGTTGCAAACGTTCGTCCTCCCCCGAAATCCGCTTCAGCCGTTCTTGGCTGCCGGGGATCGTCAGCAGGAGCCGACGGAGGGCAGCGGCCTATGCTGGCCAGACTAGCGTGAAAGCTGATTCACCAAATCAGCGCCGTGGAACGCCGTCAATCGGAAAATGGACAAATTGACGCCGCGGCAAACTGTTGTCCCGCCTTGGTAATCGGGGGACAGGCCGCGCGTCGGGAGGGAGCTTGAAGACTAGCCGCCGGTCACGCTCATGTGGCGGCTGACGCTCGGACGGTTGTGGCGGCGGTCGATGATGAAATCGTGCCCCTTCGGCTTCAGTCCGATGGCCCGGTCGATGGCCGCCGCCAGCAAATCGTTGTCGGCGGAGGCACGCAGCGGCCGGCGCAGGTCGGAGGCGTCCTCGTGGCCGAGGCAGGTGTGCAGCGTGCCGGTGCAGGTGATCCGCACCCGGTTGCAGGATTCGCAGAAATTATGGGTCATCGGCGTGATGAAGCCGAGCTTGCCGCCGGTCTCGGCGACCCGGACGTAGCGGGCGGGGCCGCCGGTGTCGTCGGGCAGATCGGTCAGCGTGTAGTGTTTCTCGAGCCGCGCGCGCATCAAGGACAGCGGCACGTACTGATCGATCCGGCCTTCGCCGATGTCGCCCATCGGCATCACCTCGATCAAGGTGAGGCCCATGCCCTTGCCGTGCGCCCATTCCATCAGCGCCGGTATCTCGTCCTCGTTCAGGTTCTTCAGCGCGACCGCGTTGATCTTGACCGCGAGTCCCGCCGACCGCGCCGCCTCGATGCCCGACAGCACCTTGTCGATGTCGCCCCAGCGGGTGATGGCCCGGAATTTTACGGGGTCGAGGGTGTCGAGCGAGACGTTGACGCGGCGCACACCGCAATCGGCCAGCTCCTGGGCGAAGCGCGCCAGCTGCGAACCGTTGGTGGTCAGCGTCAATTCGTCGAGTGCGCCCGTGGTCAGATGCCGCGACAGCGAGCGCACCAAGCCCATCACGTTGCGGCGGACCAGCGGCTCGCCGCCGGTGAGGCGGATCTTGCGCACGCCCTTGGCGACGAACGCCGAGCAGAGCCGGTCGAGCTCTTCCAGTGTTAGCAGATCGGCCTTCGGCAGGAAGGTCATGTCTTCCGACATGCAGTAGAAGCAGCGCAGGTCGCAGCGGTCGGTGACGGAGACGCGCAAATAACGGATGGTCCGGCCGAACGGATCGGTCATCGGACGAAACAGCGTGTCGGAATGCGCTTGCGTGGATCCGTTCATTCAGTTCCGGCCTTGCAATCTGTTTCCTGCCTGCCGCGCCGTGATCGGCTCCGGCATCCGCAATCTATGCATGTTGGCGCGTTGTCACAATGCGTCCCAAGGGATGATCGTATGGATGATCCGCAACATGCAAAGCGATAGGCGAGGCATATCGCGCGATGCATGATCGCAATCGCGGATGTGTCTCGGCCAAATACAAAAACCCGGCTTTGGGCCGGGCTCTTGTGCAGTGCAAACGCGGTTCGGCCGCCCGCGCTAGCGCGACGGCGCGGCGGCCGGCGCCGGCGCAGCCGCGCTCGGGGCGGGGAACGCGGAGTCCGGAGCGGCGGCGGCAGGCGCCGCAGCGGCAGCCGGTTTCGGCTTCTTCTTCCGTATCGGCTTCTTCGCCGCGCGCGGCGGCGGTCCGGCAGGCTGCAGCTCGGCGAACACCGGACTCGGATCCAGCGTCGTGGTGGCCGGCGTGGTGAAGTCGCCGGGAACGCGGGTCACGGTGACCGGAACGGTCGCCGGCTGGAACTTCGGCATGTTGAAGGTGACCGAGAAGTTGGTCTCCGGCGCCGGGATCGACACGGTGCAGGGCGTCTTGCAGCCCGGTCCGAGCGAGGTCACCGCGTCGGCGCCCGGCGGGTTCGAATCCAGCTGAACCGGCATCGGCGGCGGCGCCGACTTGAACGAATCCAATGAGAAGGAGGAGCAGCCGGCCAGGCTCAGCCCGGCGGCCGCAATCACGATGATACGACGCATGATCCACACTCTACTGCGGCAATCAGCCACAATCCCCGGAGCGGACCATAGGTGCGTCGAAACAGAGGCGCAACAGCGGGGGCCCTGTTCGTTAGCGGATGGTTAATAGCAGAATCGCATGGCTGAATATTGCCTAGCGATATCAGTGTGTTGCGGAAAGTTTATGCCGCGCTCAGGCTGGCGACGGCGTCCGGCAGATCGCGCATATGGCTGATCAGCCGGTCCGGCTTCAGCTCGGTCATCGGAACGTCCGTATAGCCAAAATCGACGCCGATCACCGGGACCTGGGCGCGCCTTGCGACCCCGACATCGGGGCCGGCATCGCCGACCATGATGGCGCCGGGCAGCCGGCCGCCGGCGCGGGCCACCGTCTCGCGCAGGAACGTCGGATCGGGTTTTGCAATACCGAACGTATCGGCGCCGCAGATCGCGGCGAAGCGCTTGGTCAGGCCGAGCCGGTCGAGCAGCAGCTTCGACAGCCATTCCAGCTTGTTGGTGCACACCGCAAAGCGATGGCCCTTTGCCTCGAGCCGGTCTAGCGCGGCCTCGAGCCCGTCGAACGGGCGCGAGCCGTCGGCGATATGCTCGGCATAATAGTCGACGAAATCCGCGGTTAAGCGGTCAAGGTCACCGACGCTGACCGCGCGTCCTTCCACCTCGAGCCCGCGTTCCAGCAGCTTGCGGGCGCCGGCGCCGATCATGCTGCGCGCGGCCGCCAGCGGCACCGGCCGCAGGCCCTCGCGGTCGAGCACATGGTTCAGCGCGCCGATCAGATCGGGCGCGGTGTCGACCAGCGTGCCGTCGAGATCGAATACGACGATGGGGGGAGAGGCGGCGGACATGATGCTTTTGGCTATCGGGCCAGGCGCTGCGATGCAAGAGTAGATGTGGGCACGTCATGAGATAGGGGAGGCTGAGATGCGGGAACTTGCCGGAAAAGCCGCTTTTGTCACCGGCGCGGCCAGCGGAATCGGACTTGCGATGGCAACCGCCTTTGCTCGCGAGGGCATGAAGGTGATGCTCGCCGACATTGAAACCGGTCCGCTGGACAAGGCCGTCGATGCGCTGCGCGCAGGCGGTGCGGATGTTCACGGCGTGGTCTGCGACGTTGCCGATCCCCTAAGCGTCGATCGCGCGGCGGAGGCGTCGTTCCGCGCCTTCGGCAAGGTTCATGTCCTCTGCAACAATGCCGGCGTCGCGGCCGGCGGCGGCATTGACCCGATCTCGGTCGACGACTGGCGCTGGGTGATCGACGTCAATCTGATGGGCGTCGTGCACGGCATCAGGAGCTTCCTGCCGCACATTCGCGGGCACGGCGAGGGTGGCCATATCGTCAATACGGCTTCGATGGCCGGGATGAATGCCGGGCTTGGCTTGAGCCCGTATTCGGCGACCAAGTTCGCCGTCGTCAGCCTGTCCGAAGGGCTCGCCATGCAGCTCAGGCCGCTCGGGATCGGCGTCAGCGTGCTCTGTCCGAGCTTTGTGCGGACCCGGATCGGCGAGAGCGGGCGCAACCGCGGCGAGCAGTACGGCCCGACCCGTCCGCTCGATCCGGCAAGCCCGATGGCCGCTGTCGTCGCCGAGATCGCGCGACGCCTGGAGGCCGGTCTCGATCCGGCGTCGGTTGCAGGACATGTGCTGGCCGCGATCCGCGACGACCAGTTCTACATTTTCACCCAACCCGGGATGCGGGCCGAGGTCGAACAGCGTTTTTCGGCGATTTTGGCCGCGATGGACGCCGTTTCGGCCTAAAGACTGGCCCGCTTGCCGCTATTCCTGCCTGCAAAACGACGCTAGATATGCGCCCGCCGGGCCACCCGATGGCGGCCCGTAACGGACAACCGAGGGGCTATCGGCACGTGGACATGGACGCACTGAAACGCCAGGCGGCGGCGCGCGCGCTCGAAGAGGTGCGCGACGGCATGAAGCTCGGGCTCGGCACCGGATCGACCGCGAAGCATTTCGTCGAGCTGCTCGGCGAGAAGGTCCGGTCGGGCATGAAGGTGATCGGCGTGCCGACCTCGGAAGCGACCCGCGCGGATGCGATCCGCTGCGGCATTCCGCTGACCACGCTGGACGAGATCGACCATCTCGACCTCACCATCGACGGCGCCGACGAGATCGACCCGGCGCTCAACCTGATCAAGGGCGGCGGCGGGGCGCTGCTGCGCGAGAAGATCGTCGCGGCCGCCAGTGATCGCATGATCGTGATCGCCGACGACAGCAAATGGGTCGACGTGCTCGGCCGCTTTCCGTTGCCGGTCGAGGTGATCCCGTTCGGGCTCGCCGCGACCCAGGCCGCGATGGCGCGGGCGTTTTCAGAGGCCGGCGTATCCGGCGAAATGCTGGTCCGTCAGGGCAAGGACGGTCACGTTTTTGTCACCGATGGCGGCCACTGGATCGTCGATGCCCATCTCGGCCGGATCGGCGATCCGCCGCGTCTTGCCGGTTTGCTCAGCGTGATTCCGGGCGTGGTCGAACACGGCCTGTTCATCGGGCTTGGCAGCGTCGCCGTGCTGGCCGGCGCGCAGGGAATTCGGGTTGTTGAACGGCCATGAGGCCGCAAGCAAGGAGACTTGGAATGAATCGTTTTTCGGGACTTTTGTCGGCTGCGGCCCTGGCGGCTGGACTGGCGCTCGCACCGGCGATGGCGCAGCAGCCGCAGCTGCCTCCCATGCCCCAGGTCAAGCAGTCGACCCCCGCGGCGATTGGGTACGCCAAGGAAATCCTTCAGATGAAGAACGTGCAGGTGATGTATGCCGGCGCCGTTCCTGGAATCATCGAGAAGACCAAGACCGGTCTGCTCCAGCAATACCTCAACTACCAGAAGGACCTCAACGAGGTCGCGCTCGTCATCGCCAAGAACCTGGGTGGCAGTGAGAAGGAAATCGGCGAAGGCATGGCGCAGCTCTACGCCGCCGAGTTCACCGAGCAGGAGCTGAAGGATCTCGTGATCTTCTACAAGACGCCGCTCGGTCAGAAGCTTCTGACCTCTGAGCCCAAGGCAATCAACGATTCGCTGCAATATATGCAGCAGTGGGCGCAGCAGTTTGGCGTGATCGTCAACGCCCAGTTCAAGGCCGAGATGAAGAAGCGCGGCAAGGATATCTAAACGACGCCTCAGCATGACGGGCGTCAAGTTGAGTGCGCCGCACTATCTACGTCATTGCGAGCGAAGCGAAGCAATCCATTGTCCCACAAGCGGAGAGATGGATTGCTTCGTCGCTATCGCTCCTCGCAATGACGGCGGTGAAAGACTAGATGCCCTCAAGATGAGGGAAAGCAGTTGATCAAGCCGAATTCCGGCGATTAGAGCTGAGATTTACCATGGCCGAGTTTGACGTCGACCTGTTTGTCATCGGTGGTGGTTCGGGCGGCGTTCGTGCCGCCCGCATCGCCGCGGGTTACGGTGCGAAGGTCATGGTCGCCGAAGAGTACCGGATGGGCGGCACCTGCGTGATCCGCGGCTGCGTGCCGAAGAAGCTGTTCGTGATCGGCAGCCACGTCCACGACGAGATCGAGGACGCGGCCGGCTTCGGCTGGAGCATCGGGCAGGTCTCGTTCGACTGGGCCACTCTCGTCGCCAACAAGGACAAGGAGATCGCCCGGCTCGAGGGCGCCTACACCACCAACGTCGAGAAGTCGGGCGCACGGATCGCGAAGACCCGTGCGGTGCTTGAGGATGCCCACACCATCAGACTCGCCACCGGCGAGAAGGTGACGGCGAAGTACATCCTGATCGCGACCGGCGGCGCGCCCAATCACGGGCCGATCGTGCCCGGCATCGAGCACGTGATCTCCTCCAACGAGGCTTTTCACCTCAAGGAGCTGCCGAAGCGGATCGTGATCCAGGGCGGCGGCTACATCGCGCTGGAATTCGCCGGCATCTTCGCCGGCTTCGGCTCCGACGTCACGGTGATCTATCGCGGCGACAACATCCTGCGCGGCTTCGACGAGGACGTGCGCAAGCATGTCCGCGCCGAGATGGAGAAGCGCGGCATCACCATCATCACCGGCTGCACGGTGGCGAAGGTCGACAAGCACGGCCGTGACTTCACCACGCATCTGTCGAGCGGCTCGAGCATCGCCTCCGACCAGGTGATGTTCGCGATCGGCCGGCATCCCAATGTCGCCAATCTCGGGCTCGAGACCGCCGGCGTCGCCATCAATCCCGCCAATGGCGGCATCCAGGTCGACGGCTGGTCGAAGACCTCGGTCGACAACATCTACGCGGTCGGCGACGTCACCCACCGCACCAATCTGACGCCGGTTGCGATCCGCGAGGGCCATGCCTTCGCCGACACGGTGTTCGGCAAGCGCCCGGTCGAGGTCGACCACGCCACGATCCCGACCGCGGTGTTCTCGCAGCCGGAGGTCGGCACCGTCGGACTCACGGAAGAGGAGGCGCGGGCGCAGTTCAGCCACGTCGACATCTACAAGACCGATTTCCGCCCGATCAAGGCGACGATGTCTGGCCGCGACACCCGCGTGCTGATGAAGCTCGTGGTCGACGGCGCGAGCGACCGCGTGCTCGGCTGCCACATCGTCGGCGATGGCGCCGCCGAAATCACCCAGGCCGTCGCGATCGCCGTCAAGATGAAGGCGACCAAGGCCGATTTCGACGCCACCATCGCGCTGCATCCGACCGCTTCCGAAGAATTGGTGACGATGCGCACGCCCACCGCGCGCTACGTGCGCCAGGCGGCGGAGTAGCGGTAGCCCGCAGGCCGGCGCTGCCGTCCTGGTGTTCTCCTGGCGATGGGGAACGGGGAATGAGCCCTGCCTGACAGCCCAACGCCGCCCGCTTAAAATACATGCGGACGGCGTTGTCTCTAGCCCCAGGAAGGTTGGCAAAATCCTGATGAGTATTTGTCTGCGGAAGCGGGCAAAGGTTGCATACCTCAGAAGGGGTAGCGCGCCTCCGCAAGACCGGCGCCGACGGCCGCGCTTCGTGCCCGGGAATTAGGGCACCCTTGTTGACGTGCACATCCGCCCGGGACTTTTCCTCAGGGCCGCTTCGTGCCCTCAAATCGAACGCGGCTTCGCGCAGCGGCGCTTGTGCACAGGCGACACGCCACCGGCGCGCGGCCGTCTCGCGCACCCTGGAACCTTGCGCTATGCTGTCCGTTCCACTCTCAAACAGTTTGACGTCTCAAATTGAGGGAGCCGCGCATGAGAGGCCCAACCGAGCAGGAGATCCGGACCCGCGCCTACGAATTGTGGAAGGACGCCGGCGAGCCGCCGGGCAAGATGGATCAGCTCTGGTATCAGGCCGAAAAGGAACTGCTGGCGCGGCGGGCCACCAACGGCGAAGCGCCTTGCGACATCAACGGGCACAATGGGCCGAGTACATATCCGGAGAGGCTGAGGGGCGTGCATTGAGTGCGTCGCACGGCTGAGCTAACGAGTCCGGCAGGCTGGCCCGGACCCGGAGGCATCATGAGCGGCGCGATCGATCTTTCGCAGAAACTGTCGACATTCTCCGATCACTGGTCGCCGCGCACCGTGGCGCAATTCAACGCCTGCGACGTCATGGTCGTGAAGGTGCAGGGCGAGTTCGTCTGGCACAAGCATGACGACACCGACGACTTCTTCCTCGTGCTGAAAGGCATCCTCGACATCGAGCTGCGCGACCGCACCGTGACGCTAACGCCCGGCCAGATGTACATCGTGCCGAAGGGCGTCGAGCATCGGCCTGTCGCAAGGGAAGAGGTGCATCTGCTGCTGATCGAACCGACCGGGACGCCGAACACGGGTGACGCTGCGACGGCTGCGCCGCGGAAGGTGGTGTGAGACTGGTAGGACGGGTGGAGCGAAGCGATACCCATCATCTTGACCGCGAATCCGAGTTGAAGAGCAAAGCTCGGGCGATTCATGTCGCGAGAATGCGAATGTATGACTCACCGGCAGCGCAATACATGCGGTGTCGTCCCTTGCGAAAGCAGGGACCCATAGCCGCCGACGTCAGTTGGCTTGCAGCGCTGGAGCCACAACCTGTTTCAACAACGCAGCCCTGTGGTTATGGGTCCCTGCTTTCGCACTAGGCGGTGTGGACTCTAAGGATTCCCTTTTAGGAGCAAATCAGATTCAAGGCTGCTTTTGGGAGGCAGTCTTGGGTGTGATGGATCGTCTGGTGTTGAGCGATGCGGCTTGGGAGCGGATGGCGCCGCTGATCATAGGCCGGCCTGACCAGAAGGGCTCGACCGGGCGCGACAATCGGATGTTCGTGGAAGGTGTGCTGTGGATCGTTCGCACGGGCTCTCCCTGGCGTGATCTTCCGGAAGCGTTCGGGGATTGGAACAGCGCGTTCCGGCGCTTCAGCCGATGGAGTGCCAAAGGCGTCTGGTGGCGGATCTTCGAGGCAATGTCCGACGATCCGGACTTCGAATATCTGATTGTCGATTCCACCATTGTTCGAGCCCATCAGCATGCTGCCGGGGCCAAAAAAGGGGGTCTGAAGATCAGGCGCTTGGCCGTTCGCGCGGCGGCCTGAGCACCAAGATACATATGGCCGTTCGCGGCTTGGGATGTCCGGTACGGTTCACGATCACCGCAGGCCAGAAGGGCGATGCACCGCAAGCCGCCACATTGATCGAGGGATTGCCTGCCGAGGTTTTCATGGCCGATACGGCTTATGACGCCGATCACCTGCGCCAGGACATTGCAGCCAAGGGCGCGCTCGCCGTCATCCCCAACAACCCGTCACGCGCGCTCAAGTATCCGCTCGACAAGCATCTCTATGCCCAGCGCCATCTCGTCGAATGCTGCTTCTCAAAGCTCAAGCAATTCCGCCGCGTCGCAACCCGCTTCGAAAAGACCGCCCGAAATTACCTTGCCGTCATCACTCTCGCAGCCATCGTCCTATGGCTGCGATAACTGTCCACACCGCCTAGGGCATTTACACATCTCTTCGAGGCTAGAAAACCGACTCATCATCAAGGGGTTAGCTACTAGGCGAGAGCCGAAATCGGCGGGCGCAACCCTAGTGCAGATGAGTAAGTTCTCTGCGGTTTTCGGCCAACTCTTTGAGAAGACTCCGGAAAGACTGCGGAGGATATGTATATACGCTAGTGCTTTCGCAGGGACGACGTGTGGAAAGAGCAGCGACCTCTCATTGTGTCATCGCCCGCGCATGCGGACGATCCAGTACGCCGCGGCTTCTCGGTTCAAGATGAGCTACGCATCAGCGGTGCATCGCATCGCGCGAGAACCATCCTCATCGTCGTCCTGGCGCAGGCCAGGACCCATTACCCCAAATCTCAATTGTTGCGCGGCGCTGGAACGACGAGTCCCGACGACAACAAAGGCCGCGGCGTATGGGTCCCTGCTTTCGAAAGCAGGGACGACGCCGGAGAGTGCTGTGCTTACCCCTCCACCTCAATCCACTCCGCGGCGCCGCGCCACAGCGCATCGCGGTGGTCGCTGCGGAAGAAGCCGAGATGGCCGATCGCTTTTGCGCCGGCGTCGGCGGGACGGATCGAGATGATCTCCGGCGTGATCGACGTGAAGGCGGAGCACAGCAATTCGACCGCCGGCCGCGTTGCCCAGGTGTCGTCGGTCATGACAAGCGCGCGGAGCTTGCCCTTGAACTTCGGAAAATTCTCGCGCGCTGTCAGCGTGGCATCATCGAGCAGATAGCGCTCCCGCATCACCCAGCTCCGCCATTGCTCGAACGCGCCAATCGGCAGGTCCATGCCGACGCCGGCCCAGGCGGGGAGGTAGCCGAGCGTGCGCGCCAGCGGCAGGCCGACGCCGTTCATGAAGGCGATGACGCGGTAGCGTTCGGGCGAGGCCATCAGCTTCCAATAGGCAGCCTGCGATGCGATCAGGAGCGCGCGCGGGATCTCGGCATTGTTGGCAAGCAGCCCGAGCGCCTGGCCGCCGAAGGAGTGGCCGACATAGGCGAAGGGGAGGTTGCGGTATCGCTCGCGCATCCAGCTCACCGCCGCGGTGGCATCGAGCGAGGCCCAGTCGGCCATGGTGGCCTTGAAGCCGGCCAGCGATTTCGGCTTGTTGAGGCCGGTCGCCGCCATCGGCCGGCTATCGCCGGTGCCGCGGTAGTCGTAGGTCAGTACCGCGGCGCCGCGGCGGGCGAGGTAGCCGGCGAAACCACGATAGACCTTGCGGGGCACGGCGGTCGCCGAATTGATTAGCACGGCCTGGCGCCGCGTGCCGCGCGGGCAGGAACAACGTCGCGGCGAGCGGATAGCCGTCCGCGGCCGGCACGACGATGTCGTCGCTAAAAACGTCGTCCAGCGCGGCGGAGGCCACGGCGATTTCCCCGGCATTCATGCTATGCTCTACCAAATGCGAATTCGGATTTCCCTGCAAGGGCTTGACCAGATTGCAGGAATCCTTCTAGCGGGAAAGCGGGGGCCTGTGTATAAGCCGGGCTTTCCTCATGCCGTGATTAAGTCGCGGTTTTTGCTCAGGAGTTGACCTCATGTCCGAGCGGTGGACACCCGATAGCTGGCGCGCCAAGAAGGTGCTGCAGGTGCCCGATTATCCCGATGCCAAGGCATTGGCCGATGTCGAGGCCCAGCTGGCGACTTTTCCGCCGCTGGTGTTCGCGGGCGAGGCGCGCAGCCTGAAGAAGGCGCTGGGGCGGGTCGCCGCCGGCGAGGCCTTCCTGCTGCAGGGCGGCGACTGCGCCGAGAGCTTTGCCGAGCACGGCGCCAACAACATCCGCGACTTCTTCCGCGTCCTGTTGCAGATGGCGGTCGTGCTGACCTATGCCGGCGCGCTGCCGGTGGTGAAGGTCGGCCGGATCGCCGGCCAGTTCGCCAAGCCGCGCTCGTCGCCGACCGAGAAGCAGGGCGACGTCGAGCTGCCGAGCTATCGCGGCGACATCGTCAACGACATCGCCTTCACCCCGGAAGCGCGCATTCCCGATCCGCAGCGCCAGCTGATGGCTTATCGGCAATCCGCCGCGACGCTGAACCTGCTGCGCGCGTTCGCCACCGGTGGTTTCGCCAATCTCGGCAGCGTGCACCAGTGGATGCTCGGCTTCCTGAAGGATTCGCCGCAATCACGCCGCTACAAGGAGCTGGCCGACCGCATCTCGGATGCGCTGAACTTCATGCGCGCCTGCGGCCTCGATCTCGAGAGCCATCCCGAGCTGCGCGCCACCGATTTCTACACCAGCCACGAGGCGCTGCTGCTCGGCTACGAGCAGGCGATGACGCGGGTCGATTCCACCACCGGCGACTGGTACGCGACCTCCGGCCACATGATCTGGATCGGCGACCGAACCCGTCAGCTCGATCACGGCCATGTCGAATATTTCCGCGGCATCAAGAACCCGATCGGCCTGAAATGCGGCCCGTCGCTGAAGCCGGACGAACTGTTGAAGCTGATCGACATCCTCAATCCCGACGATGAGCCGGGGCGCCTCACCCTGATCAACCGGTTCGGCGCCGACAAGGTCGGCGACCATCTGCCAGGCCTGATCCGCGCCGTGCAGCGGGAAGGGCGCAAGGTGGTGTGGTCGTGCGATCCGATGCACGGCAACACCATCACCTCGACCTCGGGCTACAAGACGCGGCCGTTCGATCGCGTGCTGTCGGAGGTGAGGTCGTTCTTCCAGATCCACGCTGCTGAAGGCACCCATGCCGGCGGCGTGCACCTGGAGATGACCGGACAGGACGTCACCGAATGCATCGGCGGCGCGCGCGCCATCACCGATGAGGACCTCAACGACCGCTACCACACGGTCTGCGATCCCCGTCTTAATGCCGAACAGTCGATCGACATGGCCTTCCTGATCGCCGAACTCCTGAAGCAGGAGCGCGCCGGCAAGGTCAAGCCGATGCCGGCCGCTGCGGGGTTGTGATTGGGGCTGTGGCTTGGGCAGGCAGTGACTTGGACTTGGGGGCCGTGACTTGTTGAGGTTCTGGCGAGCCACCATCAACTCGCGCAACGGGCTGGCATTCGCCATTCGCTCGGAGCAGGCGATTCGCGAGGAGGTGGTGGCGCTGGCGCTGTCGCTGCCGCTGGCCTGGCTGGTCGGCGCCACCGTGATGCGCCGGGTCGAATTGGTCGCGACCGTGGTGCTGGTGCTCGTCATCGAGCTGCTCAACACCGCGATCGAGAAGCTAGCCGATCGCCTGACCATGGATCACGATCCGCAGATCGGGCGGGTCAAGGACATGGGCTCGGCCGCGGTCGGCGTCGCGCTCGTCATGGCCGGGCTGTTCTGGCTGTTCGCCCTCGCTGAACGCATGGGCGCGTTCTGATTCCCGAGCATGATCCGGAAACGTGGGACCGGTTTTCCGATCAGATCATGCTCAAAAGAAGCTCCCGCCGGTCATGGCGCGATTTCTGCAATCGCACCATGACTGGAAGGTGATTGAAGTTTGCTGTTGTGCAGGACAACTTAAGCGTATGAGCGAACAACAGATCAAGATTACCCTGGCGCAACTCAATCCGACGGTCGGTGACGTCACCGGCAACGCCGCGAGGGCGCGCGCCGCGCGCGAGAAAGCCAAGGCCGACGGCGCCGACCTCGTGGTGCTGTCGGAACTGTTCATCGCCGGCTACCCGCCGGAGGATCTGGTGCTCAAGCCGGCGTTCCAGTCGGCCTGCCGTGCCGCGATCGAGGAACTGGCGCGCGAGACCAGGGATGGTGGCCCAGCGATGCTGATCGGCACGCCGTGGGTCGAGGACGGCAAGCTCTACAATGCCTGCGCGCTGCTCGACGGCGGCCGCATCGCCGCGCTGCGCTTCAAGGCCAATCTGCCGAATTACGGCGTGTTCGACGAGAAGCGGCTGTTCGCGCGCGGCCCGGCGCCGGGCCCGGTGACGGTGCGCGGCGTGCGTATCGGCGTGCCGATCTGCGAGGACATCTGGCTCGAGGAGTCCGAAGAATACGAGAACGTCGTCGAATGTCTCGCCGAGACCGGCGCCGAGATTCTCGTGGTGCCGAACGGCTCGCCCTATGCCCGCGACAAGGCCGACCTCAGGCTGTCGATCGTCGTCGCGCGCGTCACTGAGAGCGGGCTGCCGCTGGTCTATCTCAACGAGGTCGGCGGCCAGGACGAGCTGATCTTCGACGGCGCCTCGTTCGCGCTGAATGCCGATCTTTCCGTCGCGGCGCAGCTTCCGGCGTTCGAGGAGAACATCACGACGCTGACCTGGCGCAAGACCGCCGACGGCTGGCGCTGCAACGGGCCGATCACGGCGCAGCTCGAGGGCGACAAGGCCGATTACGCGGCCTGCGTGCTCGGTCTGCGCGACTATGTCCGCAAGAACGGTTTTCCCGGCGTGCTGCTCGGCGTCTCCGGCGGCATCGACTCGGCGCTGTGCGCGGCGATCGCGGTCGATGCGCTCGGCGCCGACAAGGTGCGCGGCGTGATGCTGCCGTTCCGCTACACCGCGCAGGTGTCGCTCGACGATGCCGCCAAGCTCGCCGCGGCGCTCGGCATCCGCTACGAGATCCTGCCGATCGCCGATGCCGTGAACGGCTTCGAGACGATTCTGGCGCCGGTGTTCAAGGGGCTGGACCGCGACATCACCGAGGAGAATTTGCAGGCGCGCGCCCGCGGCACGCTGTTGATGGCGATCTCCAACAAGACCGGCGCCATGGTGGTGACCACCGGCAACAAGTCGGAGATGTCGGTCGGCTACGCCACGCTGTACGGCGACATGAACGGCGGCTTCAATCCGATCAAGGACATCTACAAGACCGAGGTGTTTCGCCTGTCGAGCCTGCGCAATGGCTGGAAGCCGGACGGCGCGCTCGGGCCGTCAGGCGAGGTGATCCCGGTCAACATCATCATCCGGCCGCCGACCGCCGAGTTGCGCGAGAACCAGACCGACCAGGATTCGCTGCCGCCCTACGACGTGCTGGACGCGATCCTCGAGCGGCTGGTGGAGCGCGAGGAGCCGCTGGCGACCATCATCGAAGCCGGCTTCGACCGCGACGTGGTGGCCCGGGTCGATCGCCTGCTCAACATCGCCGAATACAAGCGGCGGCAGGCGGCGCCGGGGGTGAAGGTGACGCGGAAGAACTTCGGCCGCGACCGCCGCTATCCCATCACCAACCGCTTCCGCGATTTCGGCAAGGCGCTGCCGGCGCCCGACGAGACGCTGGTGGCGCGCACCTCGCGCGCGTCGGCGGAAGCGTTCGAGGGCTGAACTCTTCTTACCGCTTGGGAATGAAGGTCGGGCCGACGGTGCGGATCTGGCCGTCGCTCGCCGGCGCGGCCGGTGCCGCGGCGTCAGCGGCGGCGGGCTGCTGTTGAGCTGCGGCTGCGGGCGCGCCCTTCTTGCCGGCGGCGGCCTTGGTCTGGGCGCGCTGCTGCATCTTCCGCGCGCTCTCCTCGGTGACGATGATGTCACCCTGCTGCTCGGCGGACGCCTTGTCGTCGACCGCCTTCAGCGCCTCGGCCCAGCTCTGGCCGGCCGGCTTGCAGGAGCAGGACGGATTGAACTCGGTGCGGTACTTGAAGGCGTTCGGCAGCGACGAGTAGGACACGCCGCTGATCGAGACCGCCTGGTTGATGTCCTCGCCGGGATTTCGGTAGGTGAACAGGCTGGCATCCGCGGCAGGGCACTGCGCCTTGCAGATCTGCTCGTCGGCGGCGAAGCGCGCCTGCACGGTCGCGAACGAGATCGGGAAATAGGCGCCGTCGCAGGTGCGGACGCAGACGGTGCGGAAGGTGCCGGACTGGGCGCCATACTGCGCATCGGGCGGGGGCAGCGGATTGTTGGGATTGCCGCCGCCACCGCCGCCGAACAGGTTCTCGAGGAAGTTGCCGGGGCCACGCGCGGCCGCGGCATATTGCGGGCCGCAATTATTCTGCGCCAGAGCGGTCAGGACCGAACGGCGCTGGTTCTCGCGGTCGGCGCCGCCGAGCCCGCCCGAGCGCAGCCGCTCGAGATTGGCGGTGATCTGGTCGAGATTGGCGCGCATCTGCTGGATCTGGGTGTTGACCGGACCGCACTGCGCCGAATTGTTGTTGAAGAGCGAGAAGAATCCGGAGCTGTCGCAGCCCATGCGCCGGGCCTGCGCCGTCACGCGATCGAGCTCGCCCTGCTGGCGGGTTGCCGCGTCCTGATAGCGGCGGATCTGCTCGTCCTTGGCCGGGTCGCCGGAGCCGCCGCCGCGGTCGATCGCCGCCAGCTGGCCTTCGAGCCGGCCGCACATCGGATTGGCCTGCGGATTGGGCTGTGGCGCGCCTTGCGGAGCCGGACCGGGCGGGCCGGGCGGCACTTGCGCCAGGGCATGCATGGCGGGCAGGGACATGCCGGCCAGCACGGCGCAACTCAGAAACCAGCGGGAGAAGCGAGAACGGGAGCTATTGGGCATATCCGGCCATTAAAACGACGCCGCGCGGCGATCAACGCCAAAGCGCGCGGGCAAGGCCGCTGCAATAGCCGTTTCTCGGGGCAGCGTCACGTCGTTTCCGGGGCGCCGGTGTGGCAATAACCCCGTCTGGCCAGCGGCTTGGCTCAGCGCTGGCAGGTGATGGCGACGAATTCACCACAGCTGTTGCCGTTGCATTTTTCATTCGCGGCGTGCGGAACCGCACCGGTGATCTCGTCGGGATCGACGCGGCGGTAATTGGTGGCCTGCGCAAAATCGCGTGACCGGCAATAGGCGCGGGCGGCGGAGGCACCGCAGCGATCGCCGCGGGCGAGGCACTGGTCGATGCCGTAGCCGTCGGCCTGGTTGGCGACGATGAAGACGCGGCTGTCGGCCAGCGCGGCCGAGGAAACAAGGAAGGACGGAGCAATAAAGAGCGTGCAGGCAATCAATGCTGAAACAGGCCGCATGGTGCACCAGTGAAAATGGCGGGGAATCCGCAAGCGACCGGATACGCCCAAATCCTTAATAATGATTAACCATGAGGGCGTTGACGTGATTTCGGTGCGGAGCGGGTGGCTAACCGCCCGAAAACAGCCCCTTGACGCAATAATGGGGCCGTGAGACATGGTGGAACCATGAACGGCCACCTCGCCATCTGCAGCATTTGCCGCGAGATTATGAGCTAGCGATTCGCTGGCTGAGGCCGTCTTTTCTCAACACATGAGAGCATTGGACCGCCCGGCCGCAAGGGAACGGTTTCCATGGATTTGCGCCTCTACGATACGCTGACCCGGGAGAAGCGGCCGTTTGTGCCGCTCGATGCCGACAACGTCCGCATGTATGCCTGCGGACCGACGGTGTACGACTTCGCCCATATCGGCAACGGCCGCGCCGCCATCGTTTTCGACGTGCTGTTTCGCGTGCTGCGCCATCGCTATGGCGCCGATCACGTGACCTATGTCCGCAACGTCACCGACGTCGACGACAAGATCAACGTCCGCGCCGCGCGGGATTATCCCGGCGTGCCGCTGAACGAGGCGATCCGCAAGGTCACCGAGCAGACCTATCAGCAATATCAGGACGACGTCACGGCGCTCGGCTGCTTGCCGCCGACCGTGCAGCCGCGCGCGACCGAGCACATCCCGGAGATGCGCGCGATCATCGAGAAGCTGGTTGCCGGCGGCTTTGCCTATGTCGCCGAGGATCACGTGCTGTTCTCGCCGCAGGCGATGAACGCGGCCAACTCGATGTTGCCGCGTTACGGCGCGCTGTCGAAGCGTTCGCTCGACGAGATGATCGCCGGCGCCCGGGTCGATGTCGCGCCCTACAAGCGCGACAACACCGATTTCGTGCTGTGGAAGCCGTCGAAGCCGGGCGAGCCGTCATGGCCGTCGCCGGCAGGCATCAAGGTCGAGGGCCGGCCCGGCTGGCACATCGAGTGCTCGGCAATGGCCTGGAAGCATCTCGGCGAGAAGTTCGACATCCATGGCGGCGGCATCGACCTGGTGTTCCCGCATCATGAGAACGAGCTCGCCCAGACCTGCTGCGCGTTCCACTCCGACCGCATGGCCAATGTCTGGATGCACAACGGCTTCCTGCAGATCGAAAGCGAGAAGATGTCGAAGTCGCTCGGCAACTTCTTCACGATCCGCGATCTGTTGGCCGATCGGCCGGGCGAGGTGCTGCGGCTTGCCATGCTGAAGACGCATTATCGCTCGCCGCTCGACTGGACCGCCAAGGCCACCGAGGAGGCCGCGAAGACACTCGACGACTGGTACGCGGTCGCGGCCGACGCCGATCCCGGCGCGCCGTCGCCGGCGATGGTCGAGGCGCTCTACGACGACCTCAATACGGCGCAGGCGATGGCCGTGCTGCACGGCCTGCGCGGTGCTGCGTCGAGCAGCGAACAGAGCCGCAGGGAGTTTGCCGGCTCGCTCCGGCTGCTCGGCTTCCTGTCGGAGAGCGCGGCCGCGT
Source organism: Bradyrhizobium sp. USDA 4538 (assembly GCF_024171045.1). Taxonomy (NCBI): domain Bacteria; kingdom Pseudomonadati; phylum Pseudomonadota; class Alphaproteobacteria; order Hyphomicrobiales; family Nitrobacteraceae; genus Bradyrhizobium; species Bradyrhizobium sp. USDA 4538. The sequence continues at coordinate 8,796,041 of NZ_JALJZE010000001.1, read as the reverse complement.
GGGAGGCCCGCAAGCAGCAGGCGAGCGGTGTCGATGCCGCCGCGGTGGAAGCACTGATCACCGAGCGCACCGCGGCGCGGGCCCGCAAGGACTTCAAGGAGTCGGATCGGATCCGCGATCAGCTCGCCGCGATGGGCGTGGCGATCAAGGACGGAAAGGATGCCGAAGGAAAGCCGATCACCACCTGGGAGGTCGCGCGATGAGCCGCTCCGCGCCCGCCTTGCGCCCGTATCTGCCCGACGACGCGCCGCTGCTGGCGGCGATCTTCGCGGCCTCGATCATGGACCTGACCGGCGACGACTACAGCGAGGCGCAGCAGGAAGCCTGGGCGATGGCCGCCGACGACGAGGCGGCCTTCGGCAAGAAGCTCGCCGGCCAGCTCACGCTGATCGCGACCTTGCAGGGCGCCCCGGTCGGTTTCGCCTCGCTGAAGGGCGCCGATCTCATCGACATGCTCTATGTGCATCCGAGCGCGGTCGGGCAGGGTGTCGGCAGCGCGCTGTGCGATGCGCTGGAGAAGATCGCGAGCGCCCGCGGCACCAAGACCCTGAAGGTCGATGCCAGCGACACCGCGCTGGAATTCTTCCGCAAGCGCGGCTACGTCGCCCAGCAGCGCAACTCGGTCACTATCAACGACGAGTGGCTCGCCAACACCACGATGCAGAAGCAGCTCGATGGTGTCGCGACCCCGGGAGGCCACGCGTGAGCCGCGAGCGCCTCTATCTGTTCGACACCACGCTGCGCGACGGCGCGCAGACCAATGGCGTCGACTTCACCCTGCAGGACAAGCAGGTGATATCAGGCATGCTCGACGCGCTCGGCATCGACTATGTCGAGGGCGGCTATCCCGGCGCCAATCCGACCGACACCGAGTTCTTCAGCAAGAAGCCTGCGTTCGACCACGCACGCTTCACCGCCTTCGGCATGACGCGGCGGCCGGGCCGCTCGGCGTCGAACGATCCCGGGCTTGCCGGCATCCTCGAGGCCAAGGCGGACGCGATCTGCTTCGTCGCGAAATCCTCCGCCTACCAGGTCCGCGTCGCGCTCGAGACCACGAATGAGGAGAACCTCGCCTCGATCCGCGATAGCGTCGCGGCCGCGAAGGCGCTCGGCCGCGAGGTGATGGTCGACTGCGAGCATTTCTTCGACGGCTACAAGGAGAACCGCGACTACGCGCTCGCCTGCGCCAAGGCGGCCTATCAGGCCGGCGCCCGCTGGGTGGTGCTGTGCGACACCAATGGCGGCACCATGCCGCATGAGATCGAGACCATCGTCGGCGAAGTCATCAAGCAGGTGCCCGGCGCCCATCTCGGCATCCACGCCCATAACGACACCGAGCAGGCGGTGGCGAATTCGCTCGCCGCGGTGCGGGCCGGCGCGCGGCAGATCCAGGGCACGCTCAACGGCCTCGGCGAGCGCTGCGGCAACGCCAACCTCTGCTCACTGATCCCGACCTTGAAGCTGAAGCAGGAGTTTGCCGACAAGTTCGAGATCGGCGTCACCACGGAGAAGCTGGCGACGCTGATGAAGGTGTCGCGCACGCTCGACGACATGCTGAACCGCGCGCCCAACCGCCATGCGGCCTATGTCGGCGAAAGCGCATTCGTCACCAAGACCGGCATCCATGCCTCGGCTGTCATGAAGGATCCGCAGACCTATGAGCACGTGCTGCCGGATTCCGTCGGCAACCACCGCAAGGTGCTGGTGTCCGATCAGGCCGGCCGCTCCAACGTGATGGCCGAGCTCGACCGTGCCGGCATCGCCTATGACAAGAGCGATCCGCGGCTGACGCGGCTGGTCGAGGAATTGAAGGAGCGCGAGGCCGCGGGCTTCGCCTATGAATCAGCCAACGCGTCGTTCGATCTCTTGGCGCGCCGCACGCTCGGCAAGGTGCCGGAATATTTCAAGGTCGAGCAGTTCGACGTTAATGTCGAGCAGCGCTACAACGCTAACGGCCAGCGCGTCACCGTGGCGCTCGCGGTGGTGAAGGTCGATGTCGACGGCGAGCGGCTGATCTCGGCCGCCGAAGGCAACGGCCCGGTCAACGCGCTCGACGTCGCGCTGCGCAAGGACCTCGGCAAGTACCAGAAATATATTGATGGCCTGAAGCTGATCGACTACCGCGTGCGTATCCTCAATGGCGGCACCGAGGCGGTCACGCGCGTCTTGATCGAAAGCGAGGACGAGACCGGCGAGAGCTGGACCACGGTCGGCGTCTCGCCCAACATCATCGACGCCTCGTTCCAGGCGCTGATGGATTCGGTATTCTACAAGCTGGTGAGGTCAGGCGTGCAGGCGTGAGTGATTGAGCCGTCATTCCGGGGCGATGCGAAGCAGCGAACCCGGAATCCCGATATTCCGGGTCTGGTCCTTCGGACCATCCCGGAATGACAACGGGGAGGGAGTATCCATGATCGACCACGTCTCCGTCGGTGTCCGCGATCTGGAACGGGCCGCACGGTTTTATGAGCCGACGCTGGCCGCGCTTGGCCTGAGCCGCCTCGTCACGCGGCCGGCGACGATCGGCTTCGGCAAGGCCTATCCCGAATTCTGGATCAATCTGCGCGCCATGATGGCGCAGGTGCCGCATGCGAGCGGCACCCATATCTGCCTGCGCGCGAAGACCACCGCGGAGGTCGATGCCTTCCACGTCGCCGCGCTGGCGTCCGGCGGCCTCTCCGATGGCCCTCCGGGCCTGCGCCCGCACGACCGCGTGCGCTACTATGCGGCCTTCGTCCTCGATCCCGACGGCAACCGCATCGAGGCCGTGACGTTTCCGAGCGAGTAGGGTGACTTCAAACGGACGCTTGGTTAGACCCGTCATCCTGAGGCGCTCGCGAAGCGAGCCTCGAAGGATCGACGGCCACCAGCGGGGCCGTCGTGCTTCGAGACGGCCGCTCTGCGGCCTCCTCAGCATGACGGTCATGGAGCCGAAAGTGCGGCGAACAGTTACAGCCGCCGCGCCACTTCGGGCGCGAGTTCCTTCGCGGCCTCGGGCATGCGTGCCACCGCCGAACGCAGCCGTGGCAGGATCTCATCGACGCGATCGGCCATCAGGACGTTGATCGGCAGCGTCGGGCGGATGAACTCGGTCATGCGCATGTGGTTGAGCAGCGAGAGCAGGGGCTCCCAGAAATTGTCGATGTTGGCGAGCAGGATCGGCTTGTGGTGACGGCCGAGCTGCTGCCAGGTCAATTGCTCGACCAGCTCCTCCAGCGTGCCGATGCCGCCGGGCAGCGCGACGAACGCATCCGAGCGCTCGAACATCAGGCGCTTGCGCTCATGCATGTCGGGCGTGACGATCATCTCCTGAACCGAAGTCAACGCGTTCTCGCGCGCGCGCAGGAATTCGGGAATGATGCCGGTGACGGAGCCGCCGTGATCGAGCGTCGATCTCGCGACCGCGCCCATCAAGCCGATCGAGCCGCCGCCATAGACCAGGCGCACGTTGTTTTCGGCAAAGCTCTTGCCGAGTGCGACGGCAGCTTCAACGAAACGGGGATTGTTACCGGGGCCGGAGCCGCAATAAACACAGACAGTCTTGATTTGGTTCATACGTTCCTTGTGGCACTGCAGCGTAAACAGGGTCAAGACTCCCATATGGGGATGGAGAGCCAAAAAATCCCGTAAATTCCCGCGAATCGCGAACAATTTTCGTCATAAGCCTGTACGCCGCGTTCAAACGATCTATATGACGGGCACAATGGCAAACCGTGGAAAAGATGTGGCAGCGGACCGCCGCGCCGTGACCGCGCGGGCGGGCGCCTGATGGTGCCGCCGCAACAGAGTGTGACCGGCGCCGCACAGCCCACGGCCACGTCGCCGGCCGCCGAGAAGGGGACGCTGCTCGGCACCCTCGTTCATCTCTGGCCCTATATCTGGCCCGGCGATCGCGCCGATTTGAAGACGCGCGTGATCTGGTCGGTGGTGCTGCTGCTGTTCGCCAAGCTTGCCACGCTGTCGGTGCCGTTCACCTTCAAATGGGCGATCGATGCGCTGAACGGCACCGGCTCTGCGCCGGTTGCGGCCTCGAACTGGGTGGTCTGGCTGATCGCCTCGCCGGTGCTGATGACGATCAGCTACGGCGCGGTGCGCATCATCATGGCGGTGCTGACGCAGTGGCGCGACGGCATCTTCGCCCGCGTCGCCATGCATGCGGTGCGGCGGCTCGCCTACATCACTTTCGTGCACATGCACGAGCTGTCGCTGCGCTTCCATCTCGAGCGCAAGACCGGCGGCCTGACCCGCGTGCTGGAGCGCGGCCGCTCCGGCATCGAGACCATCGTGCGGATGGTGATCCTGCAGCTGATCCCGACCATCGTCGAGGTCGCGCTGCTGGCGGCGGTGCTGCTCTGGCAGTTCGACTGGCGCTACGTGCTCGCGGTGCTGCTCACGGTCGTCGTGTTCATGTACTTCACCTATATCGCGACCGAGTGGCGGATTGAGATCCGCCGCAGGATGAACGATTCCGACACCGAGGCGAACACCAAGGCGATCGACTCGCTGCTCAACTACGAGACAGTGAAATATTTCGGCGCCGAGGAGCGCGAGGCGCGGCGCTACGACCGTTCGATGGAGCGCTACGAGCAGGCCAGCGTGAAGACCTACACCTCGCTTGCGGTGCTCAACACCGGGCAGGCGATCATCTTCACCGCGGGCCTGACCGCGACCATGCTGATGTGCGCGTTCGGCATCCGCAACGGCACCCACACCGTCGGCGATTTCGTGCTGATCAATTCGATGATGATCCAGCTCTACCAGCCGCTGAATTTCATGGGCATGGTCTATCGCGAGATCAAGCAGGCGATCATCGACATCGAGAAGATGTTCGACGTGCTGGCGCGCGATCCCGAGGTGAAGGACATTCCGGGTGCCAAGCCGCTTGCGGTGTCGTCCGGCAGCGTGCGGTTCGAGGATGTCCGCTTCTCCTACGAGGCGGACCGGCCGATCCTCAAGGGCCTGAGCTTCGAGGTGCCGGCCGGCAAGACGGTTGCGATCGTCGGCCCCTCCGGCGCCGGCAAGTCGACGATCTCGCGGCTGCTGTTCCGTCTCTACGACGTCTCGAGCGGCCGCATCCTGATCGACGGCCAGGACATCAAGACCGTGACGCAAGCCTCGCTGCGCTCGGCGATCGGCATGGTGCCGCAGGACACCGTGCTGTTCAACGACACCATCCGCTACAACATCCGCTACGGCCGCTGGGACGCCGGCGACGACGAGGTGGAGGAGGCGGCGCGCCTTGCGCAGATCGACGGCTTCATCCGGATGTCGCCGCAGGGCTATGAGACGCAGGTCGGCGAGCGCGGCCTGAAACTCTCCGGCGGCGAGAAGCAGCGCGTCGCGATCGCGCGCACGGTGCTGAAGGCGCCGCCGATCCTGGTGCTGGACGAGGCGACCTCCGCGCTCGACAGCCACACCGAGCATGAGATCCAGGGCGCGCTGGAGCGGGTCTCGCGCAATCGCACCTCGCTGGTGATCGCGCACCGGCTGTCGACCATCGTCGGCGCCGACGAGATCATCGTGCTGGACCAGGGCCGGATCGCCGAGCGCGGCACCCACGCGCGGCTTTTGGCCGCCGACGGCCTCTATGCCAGCATGTGGAACCGGCAACGCGAGGCCGAGGAGGCCCGCGAACGGCTCGCCCAGGTCGATGACGACGGCACCGCGCCGAATCGGCTGCCGCCGGCGGTCACCGAAACGTCGGAGGATTCCAGCCCTGATGCGGGTGAGAAACCCTTGCCGACCGCCGCGGAATAGTCGATTTAGGGCCTCTCCCGCCAAATGGGGCGGGGAAACGCAAGCGAGCTCTGATGTCGATCGCCAACTCCATCCGCGCGCAGATCCCGCCGATCCACCCCGAGGGCTATCCCTTTATCGGCGGCTTCGCTCTGGCGAGCCTGATCCTGTTCTGGATCTGGACCCCGCTGGGTTGGATCGGGACGCTGCTGACCGTCTGGTGCGCGCTGTTCTTCCGCGATCCGGTTCGCGTGACGCCGCTGCGCGACGGCATCGTGGTATCGCCGGCCGACGGCCGCGTCTCGATGGTGGTGCAGGCGCTGCCGCCGGCCGAGCTCGGGCTCGGCGACAAGCCGCTGCCGCGGGTCTCGGTGTTCATGAGCGTGTTCAACTGCCATGTGAACCGCAGCCCGGTGGTCGGCCGCATCGACCGCATCGCCTACCGGCCCGGCGCCTTCATCAATGCCGAGCTCGATAAGGCGAGCGAGGACAATGAGCGCAATTCGCTCGTCATCTCGACCTCCAACGGGCGCATCGGCGTGGTCCAGATCGCGGGCCTCGTGGCGCGGCGCATCGTCTGCTTCGTCAAGGAAGGCCAGTCGATCGGCGCCGGCGAGCGCTTCGGCCTGATCCGCTTCGGCTCGCGGCTCGACGTCTATCTGCCCGAGGGCACCAAGGCGCTGGTCTCGGAGGGGCAGACCGCGGTTGCCGGCGAGACGATTCTGGCGGATTTCCGCAACGCCGATCCGGGCCGGACCTACCGCGCCGATTAACTCTGTTTCGCCAGCCCCATCAGCCGGTTCCCGCCGCAATGGCGGAGCCGGGCGGCGCTTGCTATATTCATCAGGCCATGACGCCATTCGATCCGAATTCCACCGAGTATCGCCGCCGCCGGTTCCGCCCGATCCCAGTGCGGATGCTGGTGCCGAACATGATCACGCTGCTGGCGATCTGCGCCGGCCTCACCGCGATCCGGCTGTCGACGGAAGGGCGGATGGAGCTGGCGGTCGCCGCCATCGTGTTCGCCGCGATCCTCGACGGCATCGACGGCCGCGTCGCGCGCATGATCAAGGGCCAGTCGAAATTCGGCGCCGAACTCGACAGCCTCGCCGACTTCGTCAATTTCGGCGTCGCGCCGGGCCTGATCCTGTATTTCTGGCAGCTGCATGAATTGAACAATGGCGGCTGGATCGCCGCGATGGTGTTCGCGATCTCCGGCGGCCTGCGGCTTGCGCGCTTCAATGCCTCGATCGACGATCCGAACAAGCCGGCGTTTGCCGCCAACTATTTCACTGGCGTGCCGGCGCCGGCCGGTGCGATCACCGTGCTGCTGCCGATCTATCTCGCCTTCCTCGGCGTGCCGATGCCGCCGGCGACGCTGACGGCGTTCTACACGCTGTTGATCGCCTTCCTGATGGTGTCGCGGCTGCCGGTGTTCTCCGGCAAGACCGTGAAGATGCGCGTGCCGCCGGAAATGGTGCTGCCGGTGTTCGTGTCGGTGGTGTTCATCGTCGCGCTGCTGATCGGCTATCCCTGGCACATCCTGTCGGCGGGCTCGGTGCTCTATCTGATCAGCCTGCCCTGGGGCTGGAAGTCCTACCGCCACCAGGAGCGCCAGCTTGCAGCGCAGACGCAGGCTGCAAGCGCGCCGGTGGCGGCGCAGGCCGCTGCTCCCTATACGGCGCCGGTCGCGGAGAGTGACCACGACGATCGTCCGACGCATCTGCACTGAGTGCGCCCTCGGTAGTCGACCGTCATCCTGAGGTGCGAGCCTTGCGGCGCAATTGCGCCGCCGGGCGAGCCTCGAAGGATGTACGGCCCGGCTCCGAGATTGGGGCCGTCGACCCTTCGAGGGACGCTGAAGAAGCGGCCACCTCAGGGTGACGGTGATAGAGTGGTTTCATTCCAGCAAATATCAGCCATGAGCGTGCCTCGGTTGGGTTCGCCTGCGATCTCGGCTATAGGCTGAGACGGCCCGCTCGAGCATGATCCGGAAAAGTGGAGACCGGTTTTCCGAAAAGATCATGCTCAAACAAAGAAATGAGATCATGATGCGTTTCCCTGGAAACGCATCATGATCTGACGCCAAAAATCAGGAGAGAAACGCCGTGACGACATCCGCTTCCGCCCCGCTTCCTGCATCCGTCCTTGAAGCGTTGGCGCGCTATGACACGCCGACGATCTGCAACGCGATGGAGATCGTCGCGCCGGAGCGCCGTCTGATCGGCTACACCGTGAAGCCGCTGGTCTGCCCGTTCCCGACGCTGCCGCCGATGGTCGGCTACGCCCGCACCACGACGATCCGCTCGGTGCTGAAATCCGGCCTCTCGGCCGAGGAGCAGTCGAAGCGCCGCATCGAATATTACGAATATGTCGGCACCGGCTTCGGCCCGCGCATCTCTGTCATCCAGGACATCGACGGCCCGGACGTCGGCTATGGTGCGTTCTGGGGCGAGGTGCAGAGCAACGTGCACAAGGCGCTCGGCTGCCTCGGCGTCATCACCGACGGCTCGATCCGCGACATCCCGCAATGGGCGCCGGGCTTCCAGGCGCTGGCCGGCTCGATCGGCCCGTCGCACGCCTGGGTGCATGCCGAGAGCTTCGGCGGCGAGGTCCGCGTCGCCGGCATGACGGTGCGTTCCGACGATCTGATCCACGCCGACAGCCACGGCGCGATCGTGATCCCCTATGAAGTCGCGGCGAAGCTGCCCGAGGCCGCCGAACTCTGCGGCCGCCGCGAGACCCCGATCCTGGACATCGCGCGCAGCAAGGATTTCTCGCTCGAGAAGCTCAAGGACGCGCTGAAGCGTTCGGCGGAAATCCACTGAGGCAGCACGCTTTGTCGATTTGCAGAACGGCGGGCCGGAAGGGCCCGCCGTTTTGCTTTCGATGTCAGGCCGGAGCCACCTTCGCGATCTCGTTCGCCCCGCGAACCGTCATGTCGATGGCGACATAGAAGATCACGGCGAGGCCGACATAGGCGATCCAACGGTGGTTCTGCAGCAGCCGCGCGATGAAGGAGGCCGCCGCGCCCATCATCGCGATCGAGAGCGCGAGGCCGAACACCAGCACGATCGGCTGCTCCCGCGCCGCACCCGCGACCGCCAGCACGTTGTCGAGCGACATCGAGACGTCGGCAACGATGATCTGCGTGGTGGCCTGCCACAGCGTCTTGCGCTGCCCCTTTGCGCCATCGGCATGTTCGGCCACGGTCTCGTGCGCGTCGGCGCGCAGCTCGCGCCACATCTTCCAGCACACCCACAATAGGAGGATGCCGCCGGCCAGCAGCAGGCCGACGATCTGCATCAGCTGCGTGGTGACCAGGGCGAACATGATGCGCAGCAGTGTCGCGGCACCGATGCCGATCAGGATCGCCTTGCCGCGCTGTTTCTCCGGCAGGCCGGCCGCGGCAAGGCCGATCACGACGGCGTTGTCGCCGGCCAGCACGAGGTCGATGACGACGACTTGCAGCAATGCGCTGAGGGCGTCGAGTGAGAACAACTCGGGCGAAAATAGTTCGGACATGGGTCATGTTCCCCTTGAGGTCGGGGAGCGGACCCTTTCGACGAAACCGGCTCTTGCCGTCATGCAGATGGCAAATCCACCGCGACGCCTACCGCGTCACGGGTCGAAGCAGGGCCACTCCAACTGAGTTCCAGTCCGACATCGCAGCTTGTGGCTGCCAGAGGGGCCCGGCCTGGGATTACGGTCGTGACACCGGACGCATTGCTGCTTCTTCCTCGAAGAACAGCGCCGCCTGATCCGGTTCGCCGAGGATCGCCGCTGCGCACCCCATGAAGGTGAACGCGCCGGCAAAATCCCACAGCGTGAGGTTCGCCACGGTTGAGCGCACGTGGATCACGCGCGCGGCAATCGCAGCAATGGCTGCCTGGACGAACAACAACAGGCTGAGCACGGGCAGCACGAGTGCAGGCTCAACCAGGCGGAGCGTCAGGACGATCGGCAGCGCGGTCAGCGCGCCGAACAACAGCAGCATGCCGAACGGCTCCAGCGAGGGAGTCTTTCGCAGCATCGTGTCTGGAATGATCGAGGACATTCCGGTCCTTTACCGATCCTGACTTGTCGTTCACGTCGAGGATATCAGAACGCGATCTCCTTGACGCGCGACGCGGCGCCGCGCGACCGCCGGCCGCGCGACAAGATGTACGTATGCGGTTCCGGAGAAGGCCCGAGCCCCCGGGGGTGATCTTGGACGCCATTTTGGCGCCGCCGGCGCGGTGGCATGCCATGGCAAAGTCCGCTCGGCGCCTTTATCTTTGCTGACAGCGCTGGGCGAACGATCGAAAGGCAATTTCGATGAATATGGCAGGCAAGACGGTGCTGATCACCGGTTCCACCGATGGCGTCGGCCGCTACGTCGCGATGAAGCTGGCGTCGGCCGGCGCCCGGGTCCTGATCCACGGCCGCGATACCAAGCGGGCGCAGACGCTCGCCGACGAGATCAAGCGCCTCAGCGGCCGCGAGCCGATGTTCTACCAGGCCGATCTGTCCTCGCTCACCGAGGTCCGCGAGTTCGCCCAGCTGGTGCTCGACGATCAGGAACGCCTTGATGTGTTCGTCAGCAACGCCGGCATCGGTTCGCAAAACGAGGGGCCGGCGCGGCAGACCAGCAAGGATGGCCACGAGCTGCGCTTCGCTGTCAACTATCTCGCCGGTTTCCTGCTCGCGCATCTGTTGCTGCCGCGGCTCAAGGCGAGCACGCCGGCGCGCATCGTCAATGTCGCGTCGCTCGGCCAGCACCCGATCGATTTCGGCGACGTGATGATCACGAAGAACTACAGCGGTGCGCGCGCCTATGCGCAGAGCAAGCTGTCGCAGATCATGTTCACCATCGACCTGGCCGCGGAGCTGGAAGGCTCCGGCGTGACCGTCAACTCGCTGCACCCCGCGACCTACATGAACACCACGATGGTGCGCGCCAGCGGCGCGACGCCGATCTCGACCGTCGAGCAGGGCGGTGATGCCATCCTGCGTCTGGTCCAGGACGACGATGTGGCAGGCCGGAGCGGGCTGTTCTTCGACGGCAAGCGCGAGGCGCGCGCCCATGCCCAGGCCTATGACGCCGAGGCGCGCAAGCGGCTCAAGGCGTTGAGCCTGACGCTCACCGGGCTGCGGGCTTCCTGATCCGGCGCGAGACCGGCGCACTTTGGACGCGACCTTGGGCGCGGATCGCCTCGAACAGGCGCTTGCATGCGGCCGGAACGCCGCGATCCGGCACCGTCGCAATGCCGAGCAAGAGACCCGGCTGCGCGCGCTTCGGTGAGAAATACCAGGGCGAGAGCGGGGCGGGCGCCAGCCCGTGCGCGAGCAGTGCCCTGACGATCTCGACATCGGCGGTCTTGTCCGGCAGCGTCAGCATGACGGCGAGGCCGGCAACCTGCACGTCGTTGCTCCAGCTCCGTAGCGCCGTCGTTAGCGCATCGCGGTTGTTGCAATAGGCCCGCTTGGTTCGCCTGAGATGGCGGATGTAGTGACCATCGCGCATGAACTCCGCGGTGGACAGCTGCACCGCTGGGCCGGGAGCGGGGACCAGGCACGTCGCGACATCGGCGAACTGCGCCGCCAATGGCTCTGGCGCAACCAGGAAGCCGAGGCGCAGCGTCGGCGAGATCGTCTTGCTGAAGGAGCCGAGATGGATCACCCGGCCGGCGCGATCGAGCGAGGCGAGCGCCGGCGCGGCACGGCCATCGAGCTGCAATTCGCCGAGATAGTCGTCCTCGATGATGAAGGCTCCGGTTTGGGCGGCCCAGTCGAGCAGCTGCGCGCGACGTTGCGGCGACAGCGGCGGGCCGAGCGGCGCCTGCTGGCCCGGGGTCACGACCGCGAGCGCCGCGTCGGGGGCGTGCTTGAGACCGTGCTCGACATCGATGCCGTTGGCATCGACGGGGATCGGGACGACCTCCAGCCGGCCGAGCTCGAGGCCCTTTCGCGTCAATGGAAATCCCGGGTCTTCCATCCACGCGCGGCGGCCTTCGAGGCCGAGCACGCGCATCGCGAGGCCGAGTCCTCCGCTGAATCCCGAGGTGATGACGATCTGCGCGGGCGAGCATTCGAGCCCGCGCGCGATCGCGAGATGCGCCGCGATCTCGCGTCTCAATTCGAGCTCGCCGCGTGGATCGACATAGCGCATCACCGCGCTCAATTCCGCCCGGACGGCGCGCGCGCGGATTCGCGCCAGCAGCTTGGCGGGGAGGCTATCCTGCGCGGGGACGCCCATCCGGAAGTGTCCCTGACCGCTCAGATCGCGAAACATCTCCACGACCGATCCGGGAGCGACCGGCGCATCGGGCTTGGCGGCCTTCCTGGGCCGCCTCGCGACGGTGGTGCCGCCCGCCTTCGACGACACGATGTGCTGGGCGTCCGACAGCTTGTCATAGGCCGCCCGCACGGTGCCGCGCGCAACGCCGAGCTGCGCGGCAAGGTCGAGCCACGATGGCAGCCGGGCGCCCGGCACCAGCACGCCGTTGTCGATCGCCGCCGCGATCGCCTTGCGGATCTGCTCGGAGAGCGGCGTCCTGGCCGACCGGTCGAGCGCGATGGGAAGCGGGTTGGACATGGCCCGTGGTACACCAATTCGGTTCATTCTTGGTGCTTCTTTTTGGCCATGCGTGCCCGCATCTATCCGGTAGCAATGGAGGCACGAGATGAAGACCTTGATGACGACGCTGCTGGCCTGCGCGGCGCTTGCGACCCCGGTGATGGCGCAATCGGTGACGCCGAAGTTCGAGCACATGATCACGAACATTCCCGGCAAGTCGCTGATCGCGGTCGAGGTCAACTTTCCGCCCGGCGAGCCGTCGGCGCCGCATCATCACGCCAAATCGGCGTTTCTCTATGTCTACGTGCTCCAGGGCGCGATCGAGAGCCAGCTGGAAGGCGAGGTCGCGCATGTCTATCGGGCCGGCGACAGCTTCTTCGAGCCGCCCGGCGCGCATCACGTGCTCGGGCGCAACGCCAGCGCGACCGAACCGGCGAAGCTGCTTGCGGTGTTCGTCGTCGACAGCAACGACAAGGCGCTGACTGTGTTCGACAAGGAAGGACACAAGCAATGAGCATGCGGATCGACTACAACAAGGTCGCGCCAGCGGGCATCAAGGCGCTCGGCGGCGTCTATGGCTACATCACGCAAAGCGGGCTTTCCGCGCAGCTCGTCGAACTGGTCTATCTGCGGATATCGCAAATCAACGGCTGCGCCTATTGCCTGGACTCGCATACCCGCAGCCTGCTGAAGATGGGCGTCAAGGTCGAGAAGCTTGCGGTGCTGCAGGTCTGGCGCGAGGCCGAGGCGCTGTTCGACGCCGAGGAGCGCGCCGCGCTGGCCTGGGCCGAAACCGTCACCCGCGTGGCGGAGACCGCGATTCCGGATGCCGATTACCAGGCGGCCCGCGAGGTGTTCAACGAGAAGCAACTGGTCGACCTGACCATCGCGATCGGCCTGATGAATACGTACAACCGCATCGCAATCGGCTTCCGCAACCCGCCGCAGGCCGTGGTCGAGCATTCGGCTGCGGCGGCTTGATCTTGGCAGGATGGGTCAACTCCTCGACAGGAGCAACTCATTCGTTGCGGGCCGCATGCTCAGCAGCAGGAGTGCGCCGGAGAGCAAGTACAGCGCCATGACGAAGTACATGCCATAGATGTTGTCGCCGGTGTTCCGCACGATGAACCCGGTGATCGACGGGCTTACCGCCGGACCGAGGTTTCCGAGGCTGGTGACGAGGGCAAGGCCGCCGGCCGCCGCGCCTGCTGAGAGATACTCACTGGTCAATGCATAGAAAAGCGGCGGCGCTGACACAAACCCGATGACGGCGAAGGAGAGAGCCAGGATCGAACCAACAAAAGTGCCGTGGAGCAACATGAGAAAGAACAAGCCGCCGGCGGCAATCGTGACGCAGGTCGCATAGTGCCAGCGACGCTCATGCCGCTTGTCCGAATGACGACCGATCAGGATCATGCAGACGATACCCGCAGCGTTGGCTACTGCGTGATAGACGCCGACCAGTAGCGGATCCTTTACTCCCCAGCTATGGATCAGGGTCGGCATCCAGAATACCATCGTGTAGTTGGCGCCCAGCAGACAAAAACAGGCCAGCGACAACAGGTAGACCTTCGGGTCTCGCAGCAGCTGCCGGAACGTCCCCGAGGTCGCCTTCACGATGTTCTCTTCGTCATGCTGTAAAGCATCGTCCAGCAGCGCCTTCTCCCCCTTCGAGAGCCACGCGGCCTGGAACGGCTTGTCCTTGAGCAGGTAATACACGAGAACGCCGAGGATTGGCGCGGGCAACCCCTGGATCAGAAACAGCCATTGCCAGCCGTAAAGACCGCTGACGCCGTCGAAATACTTCAGGATCGAACCACACAGCGGACCAGCGATGAACATCACAATGGGGGGCGCCGACGCGAGGATCGCGATGACCTGCCCGCGCCTTACCGACGGGTACCAGTACGTCAAGTACAGCAGCACGCCCGGGGCGAAGCCGGCCTCAAAGACACCAAGGAAGAACCTCGCCGCATAGAACTGGAGCGGCGTCGATACGAACATCATGGCGGTCGCCGCCAATCCCCAGAGCACCATGATCCGCAACAGGGTCTTGCGCGCGCCGATCCTTTCCAGAAGAAGATTGCTGGGCACTTCAAACAGGAAATATCCGACGAAGAAGATGCCCGCGCCGAGCCCGTAGACTGCATCATCAAACGGCAGTGTCTGCTTCATCTGAAGCTGTGCGAAGCCGATGTTGATGCGGTCGAGAAAGGCGACCATGCTGGCGATCAGTAGCAAAGGTATAAGGCGCCAGTCGACCTTCGCGAACACGGCCTTGTACGCCGGGTTCTCCAATATCGGCGACGATGACTTGTTTGCAGCAGGCAGATGCATTCTTGTTCCTTCCAAAATATGCTTTTGCCTATGATGTCCTTCAAACCAGTCGCTGCTCCATTGCGCGCGAGTAATGGTCTGACCTCGAAAGCTCAGGTGACCTTTGCCTCGATGACGCTGAGACGCCCGGCCGGATAGGTCGCGGTGTGAGTAAAGCCGGATTCGCGAAACAGCCAGGCGTACTGCTTTTCCGTTCTTTCGAGACCGCCTGGCCCGCGAAGCATGAGCAGATCGGTCAGCGTCTGTTCCCTGTGCGCATCGCTTACGCTCGGGAATTCCGGCATGATCCGTTCGATAAGCAGGAGCACGCCACCTCCGGGGAGCGCCCTTCGACAGTTTGCGAGGATGACCATGCTGCGCTCATCGCTCCAATCGTGAATAATGTTCTTCATGACGATGGCATCCGCGATCGATGGAATCGTCTGGAAGAAATCGCCGGCCATGAATTCGATGCGATCACTGAGCCCGCTGCGCCTCAGGTGGCCAGTCGCGGATTCGGCGCAGCGCGGAAGGTCGAAAATAGTCCCTCGGATATGCGGATGCTGCCCGGCTATGGCGCCAACGAGTTCGCCGGAGCCGCCGCCGACATCCATGAGATGAGCGAACGCACCGAAGTCGTAGGCCCCCAGGATATCCGGAATCGCCAGACGGGTCCCCTCCGTCATAGCCGCATTAAATATGCTGACCATCTCCGGATCGCGCGCCATCAGATCAAAGCTGTTTTCATGGTCAAGCAGTTGCGCGGCGGTCTTGCCGGTCATGATCGAGTCCTGTAGCCCGGTCCACGATTCGGTCAGAAATTGGCCTTCAAGGATCGTCCAGTTCTTGAGGGACTGGGTTGCGGCCCCGTCAAGGCAAGCCCCCAGTTCGGTCAATGCGTATCGCTCTTCAGCGACCGTGCAAATGCCTATGGTCGAAAGCGCGGTCAGCAGGCGGCGGAGCGCCTGCTTGTTCGCACCGGTCGCCTCGACGAGTTCGCCAAGGGGCCGCGATCCATCGCGCAGGAGCTCGGCGATCCCCAGCTTCGCGGCGACATAGATGACCGCGGTCACGCGCTGCGACTGAATAAGGTGCAGCAATCTTGCGGATGCTTGGACAGAGGCCATCGATCATTCCCCCTCATGTTGCTCGTTGGTGCCGGTCCAGCACTCCCGGGCAAACCTGCTCAGGCTCGAAAGCGGCGCGCTGCGCGGCATTGATTGGCCGATCCTGATCTCGGTGTCGGTGACGCCGGGACCGCATCGCCGGTCCGTCCCCGCAACTGGGGAAGGGTTGAAACCTGAAATACTTAGCGCAGTATGGATGACAGAACTGATCATGGAGGCCTGCCTGGCGCTGACCGCTTTTGGTGGATCGCTGCTCGGGACGGTTTTGCTATCCCGCGCCGCAAGATGATGCTGTACAATTGCCGCCAGGTCCCGAAACCTCGCCGATATTCTGCCGATATTTTCCGAAATGGCCCAACGAGGCGTTCTTGCTTAAGTCATCGCAGCCTTCGATTGTGATCGGCGACCGGACCTTGGACCTGGCCCGCGAATTGCTGCTCGACGGGCGCGGCGACATCGTGCCGTTGCGTCCTCAAGCCTGGGCGGTGCTGCGGCTCCTCGCGCAACGCGTCGGGCGCCCGGTGCATAAGGACGAGATATTGGATGAGGTCTGGTCGGACTGCGAGGTCACGGAAGACTCGCTTGTCCAGGCCATCGGCGACATCAGGCAGGCCTTGGGAGGGGCGGGCCGATTGGCCCTGAGAACCTTGCCTCGCCGCGGCTACATGCTGGTCGTGGATGGCGAGCAGGCCGACCGCCCGGCTTCTGCCAGTGTCACGACCTCGTCGATGCCGGACAACGCCGGAAGGCCAGCGGGTTCATCTTCGATCCCACACCTGTCCATTGTTGTTCTACCATTCACAAATATTGGCGGCGATCTGGAGCAGGAATATTTTGTCGATGGCGTGACTCACAGTCTGACTACCGACCTGTCGCGCATCGCCGGCGCGTTCGTCATCGGCCGGGGCACTGCGTTCACCTTCAAGGGAAAGGCGGTGGACGTGAGGGAGATCGGTCGCGAATTGAATGTCCGTTACGCGCTGGAAGGGTCGGTGCAACGCGGCGGCAATCGCTTTCGCCTGAACGTTCAGTTGACTGACACGGAAACCGGAGCCCATGTGTGGGCCGAGCGCTTCGACAAGCCCGCTGCCGACTTGCTGGACATGCAGGATGAGATCGTATCCCGGCTCGCCAATACATTGAACGCCGAGCTTATCAAGGCCGAAGCACGACGGGCAGAACGGTTGCCCCAGCCGGACGCGATGGATCTCTATTTTCAGGGCAGGGCTGTCCTGAACAAAGGAATAGCGCCTGCAGTTATGGCGCGAGCAAGGGATTTCTTCATGCGCGCCCTCGCGCTTGATCCCGACAATATTGAAGCAGCGGTTGCCGCGGCTCAGGTCGATTTTGCGATCGGTTCTTCCTCCATGGCCGATGACGGACCGGCATATTTCAGGGCCGCGGAGAAGGCGCTGAATGGCGTATTGTTGCGTGCGCCCAATCACCCCAGAGCCCACATGTTGCTCGGCGCGGTTCAAATTCGGACGCACCGCGCTGCAAAGGGTATCGCTGAATGTCGCCAGGCGCTGGCGCTCGATCGGAATTTGGCCGATGCGCATGGGTTCATTGGCCTCGGGAAGCATGCGCTGGGGCGTGGTGAGGAAGTCGAGGGGCATATTCAAGAGGCGTTACGACTGTCCCCTCGCGATACGCGTGCCTTTCTCTGGATCATGGTTGTCGGGATGGCCAAGTTGATGTCCTGCACCAACGCAGACCTCGAGGCGCTGGACTGGCTTCGCCGGAGCATTGAGGCTAATCCCAATTTTGCGCTCGCTCACTTTCACTTGGCTGGCGCGTTGGCCATGATGGGAGACCTCGAGGAAGCACGATCCAGTGCCAAAGCCGGACTGGCACTTGATCCCAACTTCAGCATTCGTCGATACGACGTCAATGTCGTCTTCCTGTCCGACAATCCGGTATGGCTCGCCAAGCGTAAGCGCTTTTATGAGGGAATGCGCATGGCCGGCGTGCCGGAGAGCTAGTGCCGCGTTCGATCATCTGCGTGAATGGGATAGAGCTGCGACGAGGAGCTGCATTTGAGCTCCAGCAGCGGCGCACCATGCACTCGCCTTGGCCAGCGGCGGGGCACCGCTCACGAACTGTGCTTCGCCTCGGTCGACTTCTGCGCGAACTGCGGAAAGGTCTCGGCCACGACAGGCCCATCCAGCCGCCATGAATAGCAGCCGCCGACGAAGAATGGCGGCTCGGTGACATCGCGCTGGTGATCGAGCGCGCCGCGGCCCTGCGGGTCCTTGCCGGAGGTTGCGGTCTGGAACAGCGTCGTCACCGCCGGACCCAGCAGCTCGGCGAGATGGGTGCAGGTTTCGAGCTTGCCAATCTTGCGACGGACCAGTTCGCGCCAGCCCTTGCCGATGCGTTCGCCGACCAGGCGCTGCAAGATGCCCTCGACGTCGAGGCAGGACGGGTAGGGCGTTGAGGCCATCGTGGTGCCGGTCTCGCGGATCGTAAAACTGTCGTCGACCGCGAGCCGCAGGCGGATGTCGTGCACGGGATCGTCGGGCTGCTGCAGCCCGCGATGCTTGTCCTGTCGGGCATAGGGTTTGGTGTCGACCAGCCGCGCCTCGACTTCCCACAATCCGTCGTCACGGAGATAGCCGAGACATTCGACGGAGCGGCGGTGCATCAGGCGGCGGGGCTTGCCGTCGGTATTGGTATCGGGTGCGGACATCGGAACTCGCTGGATTGAATCTCGAACCGATCCAATCGGCCGTGCGCTCCGATGTCAACGCTCGCGGTCGAATGGCGTCATGAGACATCGTCATTCCGGGATGGCGCGTTAGCGCCAGACCCGGAATCTCGAGATTCCGGGTTCGATGCTTCGCATCGCCCCGGAATGATGGGGGTGACGTTGAGAGCTGTCCCTCAGCTCACCCGCCGTTCGCGGTTCTCCCAATACGGCTTGCGCAGCTCGCGCTTTAAAATCTTGCCGGCGCCGGAGAGCGGCAGCGGCGTCGCGGTGATGTCGACGCTGCGCGGGCATTTGTAGCCGGCGATCAGCGCCTTGCAGTGCTCCATCAGCTCTTCTGGCGTGGCGCTGGCGCCGCTCTTCATCACCACGACGGCGTGAACCTGCTCGCCCCAGCGTTCGCTCGGGATGCCAATCACGGCGCATTGCGCCACCGCCGCGTGCTGGGCGAGCGCGTTCTCGACCTCGGCCGAATAGACGTTCTCGCCGCCGGAGATGATCATGTCCTTGACGCGGTCGACGACGTAGACAAAGCCGTCCTCGTCCATGTAGCCGCCGTCGCCGGTGTGCATCCAGCCGTCGATCACGGCGCGCGCGGTCTCCTCCGGCCGCTCCCAATAGCCCATCATCACCATGTCGCCGCGCACCGCGATCTCGCCGACGGTACCCGTCGGCACGACCTTGTCCTCCGCATCGACGATCTTGACCTCGGCGCCAAGCGTCGCCCGGCCGGCGCCGCGGTGCCGGCCCTTGGCGCGGCCGTCGCCGATATGCTCCTTCCAGTGCAGCAGGGTCGCGATCGGCGACAGCTCGGTCATGCCGTAGGCTTGCGTGAACTCGACATGCGGCAGCGCCTTCATGGCGCGCATCAGCACGGCGTCGCTGATCACAGAGGCACCGTAGGAGATCCGCTTCAAGGACGACAGGTCGTAATTGCCGAGCGTCGGGTGATCGACGAACATCTGGATCATGGTCGGCACCAGCAGCACGTCGGTGATGCGCTCCTTCTGCACGGCGGCCGCGACGCCGTCAGGCGTAAAGCCCTGGATTACGACGTTGGATCCTCCGGACAGCAGCACCGAATACATCGCCGCGCCATTGGCGAGGTGGAACATCGGCGCCGCATGCAGATAGATCGTGCTGCTCGGCCATAGGCCTTCGCCGAGCGCGTTGAGCGCGTTGGCCATCAGATTGCCGTGGCTCAGCATCACGCCCTTGGAGCGGCCGGTGGTGCCGCCGGTGTAGAAGATGCCGGCAAGGTCGTCGCGGCTGCGCATCGCATCCGGAACAGGCGCGCTGCGCGCGATGAGCGTCTCGTAATTCTCCATGCCGGCAGGCGTGTCGCCCTCGTCGGCATAGACCAGCCGCAGGCCGGGGACGGCGCCTGCCAGCGCCGTGCCGACCGGCGCAAACGCCCTGTCGACGAACAGGATCGTTGCGCGGCAGTCGCGCAGCGCGTCCTCGTTCTCGATCGGAGACCAGCGGATGTTGAGCGGCACGATCACGGCGCCGGCCCAGCCGACGGCGAGGTAGAGCTCGAGATAGCGGTCGGAGTTCAGCGACAGGATCGCGACGCGGTCGCCGTCCTGGGCGCCGAGGCCGCGGATCGCGGCGGCGAGGCGGGCGACGCGTTCGCCGACCTCGCGCCAGTTGCGCCGCCGCTCACCGCAGACGACCGCGAGCCCGTTTGGATTGACCTGCAGCGCGCGCCGCAGTCCGTGCGTGATGTTCACTCGTCTCCTCCCTTGATGCGTTTCCCTTGCGAGGCGGTTTGTCCGCCTTCTCGTGCGCCGTTGTCTTGCGCGTTGATGTCATTTGCGTTGTTGTTTTGGCGATGCCTTCGGTGAGGCGGATCGCGAATTCCTCAGCGACGGCACGTCCGCTCAGCTCGCCGCCCGGCTGGAACCAGTGGCCGATCCAGTTCAGCGAGCCGGCAATGGCGAAAGCCGCGAGCTTCGGGTCGCACGGTTTCACCGAACCGTCTTCGACGCCCTGTGCGATATAGTCGCGGAAGGCGCGGTCGATCCGCCGCTTGGCAGTCTGCACGATCTTGCGGTTGTCCTCGCTGAGATCGCGGATGTCGAAGCGGACCAGGCTCTTGCCGTAGTCCGCGGTCATCAGCTCGGCATAGCGGACGGTGAGCTTGCGCAGCTTGTCGAGCCCCGAGCCGCCGCCCGCCGACGTCTCGGCAATGCATTCGTCGACCAGCTCATTGCCGATCGACCAGCACTCGAACAGGATCTCGTCCTTGCCGCGGAAGTAGTTGTAGAGCGCCGGCTTGGTGATGTTGAGCCGCTTGGCGACGTCGTTCAGCGTGGCACGGTGATAGCCCTGTTCAAGGAACAGGGCTACGGCCGTGCGCAGCACTGCCTCGCGCTTCTCGTCGCGGGCGCGGCGCCGGCTTTCGAATGGCAGCCATGGCGACTCGTTGCTGGAAGAGGGGGAGTGGGCGTCCATCGCGTCGGCTGTTGTCGCATTGACTCCGGAAGATCGCCCGTATATTACCCATGGGTAACAAATAGTCCAGTGGGTAATTTCCGGGAGGACACGCGATGACGTCACGCACCTATATTGCCGGGGTCGGCATGATCCCGTTCGTCAAGCCCGGCGCCAATGCGCCGTATCACGTGATGGGCGCCGAAGCGGCGAAGCTGGCGCTCGCCGACGCCGGGCTCGACTACGGCCGCGTGCAGCAGGCCTATGTCGGCTACGTCTATGGCGACTCCACCTGCGGGCAGCGCGCGCTCTATCCGGTCGGCATGACCGGCATCCCGATCGTCAACGTCAACAACAACTGCTCGACCGGCTCGACCGCGCTGTTCCTGGCGCGGCAGGCGATCGAGTCGGGCGCGGCCGATTGCGTGATGGCGCTCGGCTTCGAGCAGATGAAGCCCGGCGCGCTCGGGGCCGTGTTCACCGACCGTCCCAGTGCGTTCGACGATTTCGACGCCGCGGCCGACAAGCTGGTCGACGCGCCCGGCGTGCCGCTGGCGCTGCGCTATTTCGGCGGCGCCGGCCTCAGCCACATGAAGAAATACGGCACGCCGCTCTCCGCCTTTGCAAAAGTGCGCGCCAAGGCGAGCCGTCATGCCAAGAACAATCCGCTGGCGCTGTTCCGCAAAGAGGTCACCGCCGACGACGTGATGAACGACCAGGTGATCTGGCCCGGCGTGATGACGCGGCTGATGGCGTGCCCGCCGACCTGCGGCGGCGCCGCCGCGATCCTGGTCTCGGAGAAATTCGCCGACCAGCACGGCCTCAACAAGCAGGTCCGCATCGCGGCGCAGGCGATGACGACCGACACGCCCTCGACCTTCGGTGCGTCAGACATGATGCAGGTGGTCGGCTACGACATGGCGCGGGATGCCGCGCGCAAGGTCTATGAGGCCGCCGGCATCGGGCCTGATGATCTCGACGTCGTCGAGCTGCACGACTGCTTCGCGCACAACGAGCTGATCACCTATGAGGGGCTTGGCCTGTGCGGCGAGGGCGAGGCCGCGAAATTCATCGACGACGGCGACAACTCCTATGGCGGCAGGATCGTCACCAACCCGTCCGGCGGGTTGCTGTCGAAGGGCCATCCGCTCGGCGCCACCGGGCTTGCGCAGTGCTATGAGCTGACGCGGCAACTGCGCGGCACCGCTGCGGCGACGCAAGTGGAAGGCGCGCGGATCGGTTTGCAGCACAATCTCGGCCTCGGCGGCGCCTGCGTCGTGACGCTCTACGAACGCGCCTGAGGTCGTCATGGTCGATCAATCCGCTGTCGGGCGTACATTTACGCCTGTGACCGCGCGCGTCGAGCCGGGGCGGCTGCGCTTCTTCCTCGATACGCTCGGCGAGACGAATGCCGTCTATCGCGACGAGGCGGCCGCACAGGCGGCCGGCTTCACGGCAGCGCCAGTGCCGCCGACCTATCTGTTCTGCCTCGAGATGATGGATGCACCTGACCCGTTCGAGTTCCTCACGGCGCTCGACATCGATCTGGCCCGCGTGCTGCACGGCGAGCAGCGCTTCGACTATCACGCTCCCGTGGTCGTCGGCGACACCTTGACCTTCCATCCGCGTGTCACTGGCGTGACCGACAAGAAGGGCGGGGCGATGACGCTGATCGTGGTCGACACCCCGGTCACCAACCAGAACGGTGTCCATGTCGCCGATGTCTCGCGCACCGTCGTGGTACGCAATGCGAGGCCGTCATGAGCAGCTCTCCCTCTGTCGGCGACCGCATCGTCCACAAGGAGTTTCCACCGATCACCCGCCATCGCCTCGCGCTGTATTGCGGTGCCTCCGGCGATCACAATCCGATCCATGTCGACATCGATTTCGCGAAGGCGGCCGGCTTCCCCGACGTGTTCGCGCACGGCATGCTGGTGATGGGCTATCTCGGCCAGGCGCTGACCGACGCGGTGGCGCCGTCGCGCATCCGCTCGTTCTCGACCCGCTTTGCGGCGATCACCCAGCTCGGCGCGAAGCTGACCTGCGAGGGCACGGTGACCGAGCTGGTCGAGCAGGGCGGTGAGAGGCGCGCAAAACTCGCGCTGACCACCAGGGATCAGAACGGCGAGATCAAGCTCGCCGGCGAGGCGGTTATCGCGCTGTAGCGCGAAAGTCTCGCCACGAAGGATTGTGCGCTCCCTCGCCCCGCTCTTGCGGGGAGAGGGTTGGGGTGAGGGGCTGCTTCCGCGCACTCTGGAGGTGGTGAGACCTGTACCCCCTCACCCGGAACGCATCTGACGATGCGTTCCGACCTCTCCCCGCAAGCGGGGCGAGGTGAGGCGGGCATACCGCAGAGATCACGTTGTTTGAGGGAGGTTTGAATGTCAAAGCTGCAAGGCAAAGTCGCGCTCGTCTCAGGCTCCGGCCGCGGCATCGGGCGCGCGATTGCGCTGAAGCTCGCGAACGAGGGCGCGCGCGTCGTGGTCAACGACCTCGATGCCGAGCCGGGCGATGCGGTCGTCGCGGAGATCAAGGCCATGGGCGGCGAGGCGATCGCGGTCAATGGCAGCGTGACCGAAGCCGGCTTTGCCGATCGCTTCGTCGGCGCCGCGATCGAGCAGTTCGGCGGTCTCGACATCATCGTCAACAATGCCGGCTACACCTGGGACTCGACGATCCAGAAGATGACCGACGAGCAGTTCCAGGCGATGCTGGACGTCCATCTGGTCGCCCCGTTCCGCATCATGCGCGCGGCGTCGGAGCCGATCCGAGTGATGGCGAAGAGGGAGGCCGAGGCGGGCCGCGAGGTATTCCGCAAGGTCGTCAACATCTCCTCGATCGCGGGCCTCTACGGCAATGCCGGGCAGGCGAGCTATTCGTCCGCCAAAGCCTCGCTGATCGGGCTAACGCGCACGATGTGCAAGGAGTGGGGCCGCTACAAGGTCAACGTCAATTGCGTGGCGTTCGGCCTGATCAACACCCGCCTGACCCAGCCGATCGAGACCCAGCAGAAAACCATCGACGTCGCCGGCCGCGACATTAAGGTCGGCGTCCAGCCGCAGATGCTGGAGGCGATGGGCCGCATGATCCCCCTCGGCCGCGGCGGCACGCCGGAGGAGGCGGCCGATGCGGTCTATCTGTTCTGCGCTCCGGAATCGAATTACATCAGTGGTCAGGTGATCGTCGCCGGCGGCGGTCTTCTGATTTAACACGAGGGCAGAATGCACTACCGATCGTCCTGGATGACCGAGGAGCTGGACACTTTCCGAGACCAGTTCCGCAAATTCCTCGCCAAGGATCTGGCGCCGCACGCCGAAAAATGGCGCGAGCAGAAGCTGGTCGATCGCTCGGCCTGGCGCGCGCTCGGCGAGATGGGCGCG
This sequence comes from Bradyrhizobium sp. USDA 4538, assembly GCF_024171045.1. Lineage (NCBI taxonomy): Bacteria > Pseudomonadati > Pseudomonadota > Alphaproteobacteria > Hyphomicrobiales > Nitrobacteraceae > Bradyrhizobium > Bradyrhizobium sp. USDA 4538. The sequence goes on along the minus strand of NZ_JALJZE010000001.1, from coordinate 8,771,780 downwards.
TTGCTGCCGAGCGTGCCCGAGGCCTATGGCGGCTTAGGGGCCAGCTTCGCCTATGACGCCGCCGTGCTCGATGACCTCGAGAGCACGGTGCCGGAGCTGACCACCGGCGTCTCCGTGCACAGCGCGATCGTCGCGCATTACATCGTCAACTACGGCTCGGAGGAGCAGAAGAAACGCTGGCTGCCGAAGATGGCGTCGGGCGAGATGGTCGGTGCCATCGCGATGACCGAGCCGGGCACCGGCTCCGATCTGCAGGCCGTCAAGACCACGGCGAAGAAGCAGGGCAATTCCTACGTCATCAACGGCCAGAAGACTTTCATCACCAACGGCCAGGCCGCCGATCTCGTCATCGTGGTGGCGCGGACCGGGGCTCCGGGCGCCAAGGGCATCTCGCTGATCGTGGTTGAGACCGCGGGCGCCGAGGGGTACCGGCGCGGGCGCAACCTCGACAAGATCGGGCTGCACGCATCAGACACGTCGGAGCTGTTCTTCGATAACGTCACGGTGCCGCCGGAGAACCTGCTCGGCGCCGAGGAGGGCAACGGCTTCGTACAGCTGATGCAGCAATTGCCGCAGGAGCGGCTGTCGCTCGCGATCGGCGCGGTCGCCTCGATGGAGCGCGCGGTCAGGATCACCGCCGAATACACCAAGGAGCGCACCGCGTTCGGCAAGCCGCTGCTCGAATTCCAGAACACCGCCTTCAAGCTTGCCGAGCGCAAGACCGAGGCGATGATCGCCCGCGTGTTCGTCGACTGGTGCGTCGAGCGCCTGGTCGCCGGCGACCTCGACACCGTGACGGCGTCGATGGCGAAATGGTGGTGCTCGCAGAAGCAGGTCGAGACCGCCGACGAATGCCTGCAGCTGCATGGCGGCTACGGCTACATGCAGGAATATCCGATCTCGCGCATGTTCATCGATTCCCGCATCCAGAAGATCTATGGCGGCACCAACGAAATCATGAAGCTCCTGATCGCGCGTTCGCTGTAGGCGGGCGCGTCTTTGGCCGTCATTCCGGGGCACGCGAAGCGTGAACCCGGAATCTCGAAGTTGCGGCTTGAGATTCCGGTTCGATGCTCGCGCATCGCCCCAATGACGCGGAGGGGTGAGTGCGCGCTCATCTCCTTCGGCCGTGCGCCGCTACATCGCCCGCACGTTCTTGAGGAACTTGTCGACCTGAACTTCCAGCTCTGAGGCGTTGCTGGCGAGCTCTCCGGAGGCCGCCAGCACGTTCTCGGCGGCCTTGCTGGCATCGTCGATCGCCTTGGTCGTGCCGTTGATGTTTGCGGTGACCTCCTTGGTGGCCGCGGCCTGTTCCTCGACCGCGCTGGCGATCACGGTCGAGATCTCGCTGATCTGGACGATGACCTGCGAGATCGCCTTCAGCGCCGTGGCGGTGTTGCCGGTCGCGGCCTGCATCTCGTTGATCTGCGCCGAAATGTCTTCCGTGGCCTTGGCGGTCTGGTTGGCCAGCGCCTTCACCTCGGAGGCGACGACGGCGAAGCCGCGTCCGGCCTCACCGGCCCGCGCGGATTCGATGGTTGCGTTGAGCGCAAGCAGGTTGGTCTGGCCGGCGATCTGGCTGATCAGGGCGACGACGTCGCCGATCTTCTGCGCCATGGTCACGAGACCCGCGACCAGCTTGTCGGACTTCTCGGCTTCGTCGACCGCCATGCGGGCAATGCGGCTCGCCTCGGCCACCTGGCGGCTGATCTCGTTGACCGAGGACGACAGCTCCTCGGACGCGGACGCCGCGCTCGCCGAGCGCTGATTGACGAATTCGGCGGTCGTCGTCAGCGATCGCGCCGTGCCCTGCATTTGCGTCGACGCCGACGCCAGCATCCCGGCAAGGCCCTTCACGTCTTTCTCGAAATCGTCCGCCAGCTTCACATTGCCAGTCACGACCGACCAGCTCAGCATCGCGCCGGTGTAGTTGCCGCGCTTGTCGGTCAGCCCGGAGACCCGCAGGTCGAGCGTTTCCGGACCGAGCTTGATCTTGGCCGCATGCGGCAGGTTCTTGGGATCGCCGACGATGCGGCGCTGGTGCGCCGGGTTCTTGTGGAAGATGTCGAACGAGTTGCCGAGGATCTTGTCCGGCGCCATCGGAAGCAAGTGCTTCACGGTGTCGAGCGTCTTGAGGCTGGTCTGGTTGATGTAGGTGATGTTGAAGTCGGTGTCGCACATCATGATGTTGATCGGCATGTTGTCGAGCATTTGCAACAGCCGTTCGGTCTGCGTTTCAAGCCGCGCCTTCTCGGTCGCTAGCTCCCAGGTCAGCATCGGGCCGGTGTAGCGGCCGCGCGAATTGGTCATGGCTGTCACGGTGAGATCGAGCGTCTCGCCGCCGATGGTGATGCGCGCCTTGTGCGGCAGGTTCTTCGGGTCGGACAGCAGCCGGCGCTGATGCTGCGGGTTCTTGTGAAAGATATCGATCGATTGCCCGATCAGCGCGTCGACCTTCACCGGCAGCACATGCTCGATCTTCTTCAGGTTCTGCCGCGTCGACTCGTTGATGTAGGTGATTTTGAAATTGTCCAGCTCGCAGAGCATGACACTGATCGGCATGTCGTCGAACAGCCGATACGAACTGTCCGAGCCGATCACGCTTGCGACGCTCTTCATCCCCAACATGCATTGCCTCCAGCCTTGATAATGATCTTGGTGAATTGAAACGGTGCACCTGATCGGCGACGGAATGCCTTCCACCGCCGGCCCCACGCAGGTGCGCTACACGATTTACAATTTCTGACTGCGTGGAACGGTAGGCGATTCGAGTTCCACCAAGAAGGGCGCGCAATGCGCCGCGTGCACTCGCGCAGGTCGAACGCGCGATGCTCGCGATGAGCGCAGCCGAAAACGTTGCGCAACACCGCGATTTGCCGTGAAATCCACGCGATCCGGCGACGAAGATGCGAAGCGGCCGATCGCTGCACCGTAATCATACGGAAGCAGAAGCGTGCGCTCCTAATGATTGTTATCGTGCACATAACGCGGTGGCTCATGCAGATTGTGCCACGCCATCGCGCGCAGCGGAGAGTTCTTGACTGCAATCTTCTCGGCGGCCACGCGCTGTCGGTCTTGGCAACGTGGCGTGCGAGCATTCTTTCGCCTGCGCTCTGTTGCGTCGGTCGGCGCCTCCGTGATGACAGGCTGCCGCATCGTCGATGCGGGTGTTCGTGAAAGGAGCCCGCGCAGGTTGATCATGCCGCGCGAGACCCGATCGGGGTCACAGACCGGCGTCGTGACATCGGTCCCGCTTGAGCGCGGTGAGATCGCGCTGGAGCCGGCCGACGGTGACCTGCGCTGCTTGCCGGCCGGCGGCTTCAATCCTGCCGGCGATCGTCCGCTCTGCGGAAATCGATGACGAAACGGCGTTGCCCATTGCCTACCGCATGGCTTGGCGCCGCTGCGCGCGGGAGACGCAGCTTCGGCCTTGCACCCCATTTCCGTCTATCATACCCCGTGGGACCACGATCCGAGCGAAGCCCAAACGCGCGCCAGTACTTGCAGGGAGCCCTCATGACCAAAAGCAATGCCCGCACCGGAGGCCAGATCCTGATCGACCAGCTGGTCGCGCAAGGGGTGGAGCGCGTCACCTGCGTGCCGGGCGAGAGCTATCTGGCGGCGCTCGACGCCTTGCACGACAGCCCGATCGACGTCGTGATCTGCCGCGCCGAGGGCGGGGCCGCGATGATGGCGGAGGCCTATGGCAAGCTGACGGGACGTCCGGGCATCTGCTTTGTCACCCGCGGTCCGGGCTCGACCAATGCCGCCCATGGCGTGCACATCGCGATGCAGGACTCCACCCCGATGATCCTGTTCGTCGGCCAGGTCGACACCGGCATGCGCGAGCGCGAGGCATTCCAGGAACTCGACTACAAGGCGGTGTTCGGCACGATGGCGAAATGGGCGGTCGAGATCGATCGTCCGGATCGCATTCCGGAACTGGTCGCGCGCGCCTTCCGCGTCGCGCTGCAGGGCCGGCCCGGTCCGGTGGTGATCTCGCTGCCGGAGAACATGCTGACTGAAACCGCCGCGGTCGCCGACGCGCCGAAGGTCGAGCCTGCGGCGACCTGGCCTGCGCCGGCCGATCTCGAGCGCCTCGGCAGCATGCTCGCCGGCGCCAAGGCGCCGATCGTGGTGCTCGGTGGCTCGGCCTGGACCGCGGAGGCCGCCAAGGGCATCGCGCGCTTCGCCGAGCGCTTCGACCTGCCGGTTGCCACCTCGTTCCGCCGCGCCTCGCTGTTCGACGCCGACCACTCGCATTATGCCGGCGATCTTGGCATCGGCCCGAGTCCGAAGCTCAGGGATCGCATCACCGGCGCCGACGTCATCCTCCTGATCGGCGGCCGCATGTCGGAAATGCCGTCCTCGTCCTACACGCTGCTCGACATTCCGGTGCCGAGCCAGAAACTGATCCATGTCCATCCCGGCGCCGAGGAGCTCGGCCGTGTCTACCAGCCGGCGCTGGCGATCCAGGCGACGCCTGCGGCCTTTGCCGCCGCGGTCGAGACCATGATGCCGGCGGCAGTGCCGGCCTGGAAGGGCGAGGCGGCCAAGGCGCACGCGGATTACCTCGCCTGGACCGACAAGCCGCGCGAGCTGCCGGGCAGCTTCCAGTATGGCGAGGTCGTGACCTGGCTGCGCGATCGCCTGCCGAAGGATGCCATCGTCTGCAACGGCGCCGGCAATTATGCCGGCTGGATTCACCGCCACCATCGCTTCCACGCTTTCGCCGCGCAGCTCGCGCCGACCTCGGGCTCGATGGGCTACGGCGTGCCGGCGGCTGTGATGGCCAAGCGGCATCATCCGGACCGGGTCGTCGTGGCGTTCGCCGGCGACGGCTGCTTCCTGATGAACGGGCAGGAGTTCGCCACCGCCGTGCAGTATGACGCGCCGCTGATCGTCGTCGTCATCGACAACGCGCAATACGGCACCATCCGCATGCATCAGGAGCGCGACTATCCGGGCCGCGTCGTCGGCACCCAGCTCAAGAACCCGGACTTCGCGCTTTACGCCAAGGCGTTCGGCGGCCATGGCGAGCGGGTCGAGCGCACCGAAGACTTCGCGCCCGCGTTCGAGCGCGCGCTGGCCTCCGGCAAGCCCGCGATCCTGCACTGCCTGGTCGATCAGCGTGCGCTGTCGGTCGGCAAGGATTTTGCGCCGCAGGCCACGCGCTAGGACATGATCCGGAAAAGTGCGAAGCGGTTTTCCGAGGAGATCATGCCCAAACAAAAGTCCCGTCACGTCGCGATCATCGGGGCCGGCGCGGTCGGCGTCATCAGCGCCATCGAGGCGCTGCGTGCGGGCCACAGCGTAACCTTGATCGATCCGGGCGAGCCCGGCGGCACCCAGGCGGCGAGCTACGGCAATGCCGGTTGGCTGTCGTCGCATTCGGTGATCCCGCCGGCCGAGCCGGGCACCTGGAAGAAGGTGCCGGGCTATCTGATGGATCCGCTCGGGCCGCTGGCGATCCGCTGGTCGTATCTGCCGAAGGCCTTGCCGTGGCTGGTCAAGTATCTGCTGTCGAGCCGGACCGAGGCGCAGGTCGAGGCCACCGCGCGGGCGATGCGCGATCTCCTGAAGGATGCACCGCTGCTGCACCGGCAGCTCGCCGAGGAAGCCGGCGTGGGCGAATTGATCGAGCGGCGCGGGGTGATGCACGTGTTTCCCTCACGCGCGCCGTTCGACCGCGATCTCGGCTGGCGCATCCGCAAGCGCGTCGGCATCGAATGGCTGGAGCTCGATGAAGACGAGATGCGCCAGCGCGAGCCCGATCTGCATCCGCGCTACAAATTCGGCGTCGTGGTGGAGGAGGCGGGACGCTGCCGCGATCCCGGCGCCTATATCGCGGCGCTTGCCGCGCACGCCGTCGCGAACGGCGCCGAACGCGTCGCCGCCAAGGCAACGGGCCTCAGGCTTGCCGGTGACAGGCTGGTCGCTGTGATCACCGAGAGCGGCGAGATCGCCTGCGACGCCGCCGTCGTCGCCGCGGGCGCGCGCTCCAGGCAACTGACCGCCTCGATCGGCGATCCGCTGCCGCTGGAGACCGAGCGCGGCTATCACGTCATGATCGAGAATCCGGAATCCGGCCCGCGCAATTCGATGATGGCCTCGGATGCCAAGATGGTTGTCAACTGGACCGACAAGGGCCTGCGCGCCGCCGGCACGGTGGAGATCGCGGGGCTTGACGCAGCACCGAACTGGAAGCGCGCCGAGATCCTGCGCGAGCACCTCTTCAGCATGTTCCCGAAGCTGCCGACGGATATTCCGCCATCGCGGATCAAGACCTGGTTCGGCCATCGGCCGAGCATGCCGGACGGGCGCCCCTGCATCGGTTATGCCCGTGCCACGCGCGATGTGGTCTACGCCTTCGGCCACGGCCATGTCGGCCTGGTCGGATCGGCCCGGACCGGCCGGCTGGTCGCGCAACTCCTGAGCGGCAAGGCGCCGGAGATTCCGCTCGCCCCGTTTGCGCCCTCGCGCTTCCTGTAGGAAGCAACGGCGGCGAAGCCTCAGCTGTCGCCGGCCCAGGCCGTGATCGCGGCCGGTGCGATCACGCGTCGCGGTGCGTGCGGATTGATCGTTCCGGCGCTGACGTCCTGCGTCTGAACGAGCAGCGTGCGCGCAAACGCCTTGGCGTCCTGCTCGGTCGTGAAGGTACGGGTCTGGCGCGCGAAGCGGTGATGTCCGGCGTCAGGATTTCGCATGGCGAACGAGACGTACCAGATGGCCTTGTCGGTCTTCATCGCGCCTCTTTGGTGGTAATCCGCCCGCGCGATCGCGACGTGATGCTCGATGCTCGATGTGCAAAAAGTGCCAAGACAAAGAATCCTGAAATACAACACATTGCGGCGAATAGGCTCCTCGGCGAACCAGCAATGCTACAGCATCGGCACGTCTACCGATACTGGCGGCATATTACCTGTCAACCGATGGGTGAAATGACAATGCGCCGTTGCGACGTTGGTTCCATCCGGCAAATTGCCATGTCGGACGAGGCGCTGGTCGCGGTCCGCGAGGGCGAAGCGGCGGCCCTGAAGCCCGTGAACTGGTGGCGAGCCGTCACGACAAGTGTCGATACTTTCGAACGCTCGACGTAGGCCTCGCTAGATGACTTGGTCCTCCTTGCGGGCTGCGTTGATGGTTTCCTCCACCTCGGCGGCAAGGGCCGTGAGATGTTCGGCGAGCTTGCTGAACAACTCGCGCTTGCGCATGTCAGTCGCCAGGTCTCGGATCAACGCACATTCCGCCGCGTCGCGGCGAAGCTTTTCGAGATGCGTCAGCATGTCCTGCATTTTTCGTCCCCGAATGCCGTACTCCGCAACGCTAAGGCGGCACAGAACCGCGTAACAATAACCTGTGATAATTTTCGCGAACCTTGGCGAGGGTCGCGTATTTTTCTGACCCTCAAGGCAAGCTTGGCTTGCGACATTCAGTGTCGTCCCTGCGAAAGCAGGGACCCATAACCACAAGCGCTGATTGGTGTGCTTCGCTGGAATGACGAGCCCTGTTCACGACGTCCGCCGCGGCGTATGGGTCCCTGCTTTCGCAGGGACGCAGCGAGGATGAGGCGATAGCGCTGCCTCTCTCACGACCCGATCCGCACCACCATCTTGCCGAGCGCCGCGCGGGTCTGCATGGTGGTGAAGGCCGCGCGAAAATCGTCGAATGCGAACACCTTACCGACAACAGGCGTCAGTCGGCCATCGTTCAGCCATGCCGACAATTGCGTCATCACGCGCGCCTGCGCCTCGGGCTCGCGCCGCGCGATCTGGGCGGCATCGACGCCGATCAGGAGGCCTCCTTTCAGGAGCGGCAGATTGAACGGCAATGCGGGAATGCTGCCGGCCGCGAAGCCGACCACGACATGGCGGCCGTTCCAGGCGATCGAGCGGAACGCCTGCAGCGAGACCTCGCCGCCGACCGGATCGAAGATCACGTCGGGGCCATGGCCGCCGGTCGCGTCCTTCAGCGCGTCGCGCCAGTCGGGCTTCGTGTAGTCGACGACCGCGTCGGCACCGAAGCTTGCGGCGAAGTTGCGCTTCTCCTCCGTCGAGGCCGCGGCGACGACGCGCGCGCCGAGCAGCTTGCCGATTTGAATGGCGGCGATGCCGGTGCCGCCGGCGGCGCCGAGCACCAGCAACTGCTCGCCGGCCTTGAGCGAGCCGCGCTCGCCGAGCGCATAGAGCGCGGTGAGGTAATTGGTGCGAAAGGCCGCGGCGGCCTCCATCGACAGTCCGTCGGGCATGATCTCGACGGCGTCGGGCGGCACCACGATGTGCTCGGCCAGCGCGCCCGAGCGCGCCGCGCCCATCACCCGCATGCCCGGCGCGATGCCGGCGACGTCGCCTGCGACCGCATCGACCACGCCGGCGAATTCCGCGCCCGGCGTAAAGGGCAGGGCATCCTTGGTTTGGTAGCGGCCCTCGACCTTCAGCCCATCGACGAAGCCGATGCTCGCGGCGTGGACCCGGACTCGGATCTGTCCGGGGCCGGGTTCGGGGGTGGCGATCTCCCTCAACCCGATCTGATCGATTGGCGCGTATTGCTCGACGACGACGGCCTTCATCCTGTCCTGCTCATTGGTTGGTTTCCTCGAGACCCTTTTCCGCTCCGATTGAATCGGAACGGGGCCCCGGATTCTTGTGTTGACGCGTCTTCTTCACGCGAGCCGGTAGCCAGTTCGCGCGAATACACTTCCGGCAAACCTATCCCATGTCCGTTGTTCTACGGGGAGGGGATTTGCGCATGCGACGGCAGGCTCGCATGCGGAAAGCCAGCATCTTCAACGACATCGCGAAAAGACCGGCGTTTACCCGTTGTTATCCCTACCAAATTCGGTAACGCGTCCTTAATGGCGTTAACGTTAGGGTTTTCCACGCGGCCCGCCTTGGGCTGCGCGCCGTCCAGGACGGGCAGGTTGCGTACGCGTTGGAGTCTCCTATGGATATCATGACTGGCGCCGGGCTGTTGGCTGGCATCATCGTCATCGCGGTGATGATGTTCATGGGCGGCGACCTGCACATGTTCATCTCCGAACACGCCATGATCATCATCTTCGGCGGCTCGATCGCGGCGACGATGATCCGCTTCCCGCTGGGCGTGATGCTGCATGGGCTGCCGCTCGGCGCCAAATTCGCCTTCACGATGAGCCGGCTGTCGGCCCGCGACCTCGTCGACGAGCTCGCCCGCATCGCCGAGATCGCCCGCAAGCAGGGGCCGGTCGGCCTGGAAAAGGTCGAGACCGACGAGCCGTTCCTCGCCAAGGGCATCCGTTACGTCGCCGACGGTTACGACCTCGAATTCATCCGCGACAACATGGAGCGCGACCGCGACAACTTCCTGATGCACCTCGACGAGGGCAGCAAGATCTATCGCGCGATCGGCGACTGCGCTCCGGCGTTCGGCATGATCGGCACGCTGATCGGCATGGTGCAGATGTTCGCCAACATGACCGACCCCTCCAAGCTCGGCCCGTTCATGGCGACCGCGCTGCTCGCGACGCTGTACGGCGCGCTGGTCGCCAATTTGTTCTGCCTGCCGATTGCCGACAAGTTGCATGGCAAGCTGCTCGACGAGGAGACCAACCGCACGCTGATCATCGACGGCATCCTGATGATCCGCGACTCCAAGAGCCCGGCGCTGGTGCGCGAGATGCTGCTGGCCTATCTGCCGGAGAAGCATCGCCAGGAGGAAGGCGAGCCGGTTCCGGCCTGACCGGACCGCGCTTTCGGGAAACGCAGCGATGGCCAAGAAAAAGCGCGGCGACGCCCATACCGGAGGTCACGGCTGGTTCGTGACCTTCGCCGACCTGATGGGCCTGATGATGAGCTTCTTCGTGATGCTCGTCGCGTTCTCCACCATGGACAACAACAAGCTGAAGATCGTCGCCGGCTCGATGCGCGATGCCTTCGGCGTGCAGACCAATGTGCGCTATTCCGGCATCGTCGAATCCGACGGCCTGCCGACCCGGCCGAAGCTGAAGAACGTCGAGCACATCTCGCCGGAGGACTCCTCGGCCAATCCGACGCCGGACGAGAAGGAGCGCAGCCAGATCAACGGCGCGCGGCTGAAGATCGACCGCGAATTCGCGCTCGCCTCGGCCTCGCTTCGCCAGGCGCTGCAGGACATGCCGGAGCTGACCGAGATCTCCAAGAACATCATGTTCGAGGAGACCAAGGAGGGACTCAACCTCGAGATCGTCGACCAGGACGGCCGCTCGATGTTCGCGGACGGCTCCAGGGAGCCGTATGACCGCACCCGCCGGCTGATCCAGAAGCTGGCCGCGCCGCTGAAGGCGACGCCGCTGCGGGTTGCGATCGTGGGGCATACAGCCGCAGGCTTCGTGCCGGCGCGCAGCGATTATGACGGCTTCGACTTGTCCGCGGACCGCGCCAACGCGGTGCGGCAGATCCTGGAGCGGGAAGGGCTGCCGCCGTCGCATATTTTCGCGGTTTCCGGCAAGGCCGACGGCCAGCCGCTGTTTCCCGACGATCCGACGCTGCCGGCCAACCGTCGCGTGACCATCACGTTGATGCGGGAAAATCCGCCGCTGCCGCCGGATCTGAAGCCGTAGCTCTGGGTTACCATACTACCGTCAACTACCATTGTTGCGCGGTTGACACGCGATGCGGAAGCGTCGATAGCCGCGCGGATCAAATCAACCGATCGGGCGTTCCAACCTCGCCATGGCTGTCAGCGTCTCATCTACCGAAGCTCAGGAAGGACAACCGACCTCCAGCTTCTGGGCCCTGACACTCGGCAGCATCGGGGTGGTGTTCGGCGATATCGGAACTTCGCCGCTCTACGCATTCCGTGAGGCGGTCGGCGGCGCCGCGCACGGCCAGCCGGTCACCCGCATCATGGTGCTGGGCGTGCTCAGCCTGATCCTGTGGGCGCTGTTCACCGTCGTCACCGCGAAATACGTGCTGTTGCTGCTGCGTGCCGACAACAATGGCGAGGGCGGCACGCTCTCTCTGATGGCGCTCGGCCAGCGCGCGATCGGTCGGCGCAGCTGGCCGCTGCTCGCGCTCGGCGTGGTCGGCGCCTCGATGTTCATCGGCGATTCCATGATCACGCCGGCGATCTCGGTGCTGTCGGCGGTCGAAGGCCTCAAGCTCGCCACCCCGCATCTCGAGCACTATGTGGTGCCGCTGACGATCCTGATCCTGGTCGTGCTGTTCTCTGTGCAGAGTTCTGGCACCGCGCGCGTCGCTTCCGCCTTCGGTCCGGTGATGGTGGTGTGGTTCGCCTCGCTGGCGGTGATGGGGCTCGTTCACATCATGGACGACCCGTCGGTGCTGGCGGCGATCAATCCCTATTACGCGCTCCAGTTCATGCTGACCCACGGCACCATCGGTCTGGTGACGCTGGGCGCGGTGTTCCTCGCGGTGACCGGCGGCGAGGCGCTGTATGCCGATCTCGGGCATTTCGGCCGCAAGCCGATCCAGTCCGGCTGGTTGTTCTTCGTGCTGCCCTCGCTGCTGCTGAACTATTTCGGGCAGGGCGCGCTGGTGCTGTCCGATCCCAGCGCGATCGAGAACTCGTTCTACCGCATGGTGCCCGACGTGCTGCTGCTGCCCCTGGTCGGGCTCGCCACCGCCGCGACGGTGATCGCGAGCCAGGCGGTGATCACCGGCGCCTATTCGCTGATCAGCCAGGCGGTGCAACTTGGGCTCTTGCCGCGCTTCGAGGTCCGCTACACCTCGGAGACCCATGCCGGTCAGATCTATCTGCCGCGCGTCAACCGGCTGCTGCTGATCGGCGTGCTGCTACTGGTGCTGCTGTTCCGCACCTCGAGCGGGCTGGCGTCGGCCTACGGCATCGCCGTCTCTACCACCATGGTCGCCGACGGCATCATGGGCTTCATCGTGATCTGGAAGCTGTGGAACTGGCGCATGGCGTCGGCGGCGGCATTGATCCTGCCGTTCGTGATCGTCGACATGACCTTCTTCAGCGCCAATCTCCTGAAGCTGTTCGAGGGCGCGTGGGTGCCGCTGCTGTTCGGCGTGGTCATGGCGACGATGATCTGGACCTGGCGCCGCGGCGCCGCCATCCTGGTCGCCAAGACCCGGCGCATCGAGGTGCCGCTGCGCGACCTGATCCACAGTCTGGAGAAGCGGCCGCCGCATATCGTCAAGGGCACCGCGGTATTCCTGACCAGCGACCCGAGCTTCGTGCCGACCGCGCTGCTGCACAACCTCAAGCACAACAAGGTGCTGCACGAGCACAACGTGATCCTGACCATCGAGACCGCACCGACGCCGCGCGTCGATCTATCCGAGCGGGTCAACATGGAGAAGGTGAGCGACAAGTTCACCGCGGTGCGGCTGCGCTTCGGCTACATGGAATCGCCGAACGTGCCCAAGGCGCTGGCGGTCGCGCGCAAGCTCGGCTGGCAGTTCGACATCATGTCGACCTCGTTCTTCGTGTCACGCCGCTCGCTGAAGCCGTCGGCCCAGTCCGGCATGCCGCAATGGCAGGACCACCTGTTCATCGCGATGAGCCGGTCCGCCAATGATGCCACCGACTATTTCCAGATCCCGACCGGCCGGGTGGTTGAAGTGGGTACCCAGGTAACTATCTGACCGGGCGCAGGATTCTGACATTGATCGGCCGTGACCCATGCGTGATGTGCATGGCGGAGGCCTGAATCCGGGCTAACCTATGCATTCCTGCCGGGAGTATAGCGCTGCGACCCGGCATTGTGCGGTGCGGCAGAAGACAGAGGCACAGCTTCCCCATGTCATCCGAGAGTGCGATCACCGCGGCGGAAACGCCGGCGGCAAACGGCAATGGTGAGGCGCATTCAACCGCCACCTTCAAGGCCCTGATGCTCGGTAGCATCGGTGTCGTCTATGGCGACATCGGCACCAGCCCGCTTTACGCCTTGCGCGAGGCCGTCGTTGCCGCCGCCGGCGGCGAGGGCGCGGTGACGGCGCATGCGGTGCTCGGCGTGCTCTCGCTGATCCTCTGGGCTTTGATCGTCGTCGTCACGCTGAAATACGTCGTGATCCTGCTGCGCGCGGACAACAATGGCGAGGGCGGCACACTGGCGCTGATGGCGCTGGCGCAGCGCGCGGCGACCAAGGGCGGCGCCGCGATCGTGCTGCTCGGCATCATCAGCGGCGCGCTGTTCTATGGCGACGCCGTCATCACGCCGGCGCTCTCGGTGCTGTCGGCAATCGAGGGCATCAAGCTCGTCACCTCGACATTCGATCCCTATGTCGTGCCGCTCACGGTGGTGATCCTTGTCGTCCTGTTCGCGGTGCAGTCGCGCGGCACCGCGCGCGTCGCGGCCTTCTTCGGCCCGGTGATGTGCGTATGGTTCGCCCTGATCGCGGTCGCGGCGCTGCCGCAGATCGCGCGGCATCCCGAAGTGCTATACGCGCTCAATCCGATCCTCGCGGTGTCGTTCATGCTGCATCACGGCGTGATCGGCTTCATCACGCTCGGTGCGGTCTTCCTCGCGGTGACCGGCGCCGAGGCGCTCTATGCCGACCTCGGCCATTTCGGCAAACGCCCTATCCAGACCGCGTGGCTGTTCATCGTGCTGCCGTCGCTGGCGCTGAACTATCTGGGGCAGGGCGCGCTCCTGATCGGCAATCCCAAGGGCATCGAGAACCCGTTCTTCCTGATGTTCCCGGACTGGGCGCTGATCCCGATGGTAGCGCTGGCGACCATGGCGACCGTGATCGCGAGCCAGGCCGTCATCACCGGTGCGTATTCGCTGACGCGGCAGGCGATCCAGCTCGGCCTGTTGCCGCGGTTCGAGATCCGCCACACCTCGGAAGCGCATTCCGGGCAGATCTACATGCCGCGCATCAACCGCTTCCTGTTCATCGCGGTCATCGTGCTGGTGCTGATGTTCCGTTCGTCGAGCGCACTGGCCTCGGCTTACGGCATCTCGGTGACCGGCACCATGGTGGTGACGGCGATGATGGGCTTTGTCGTGATCTGGAAGGTCTGGCGCTGGTCGCCGATCGCGGCCGCCGCGCTGGTCGCGCCCTTCCTGTTCCTCGACATCACCTTCCTGGCCGCCAACCTGCTCAAGGTGTTCGAGGGCGGCTGGGTGCCACTCGCGCTTGGCGGCGCCATGATCGTGGTGATGTACACTTGGCGGCGCGGCAGCCGGCTGTTGTTCGAGAAGTCGCGCAAGCTGGAATTCCCGCTCGCCGATCTCGTCGCGATGCTGGAGAAGCGGCCGCCGCAACGGGTCTCCGGCACCGCGGTGTTCCTGACCAGCGATCCCGTCAGCGCGCCGACCGCGCTGATGCATAGCCTCAAGCACTACAAGGTGCTGCACGAGAAGAACGTCATCCTGACCATCGAGACCGCGCCGACGCCGCGCATCGATCCGTCCGAGCGGGTGCGGATGGAGCAGCTGAGTGAGACCTTCTCCAAGGTGACGCTGAAGTTCGGCTTCATGGAACAGCCGAACGTGCCGAAGACGCTGGCGATCGCCCGCAAGCTCGGCTGGCAGTTCGACATCATGTCGACCTCGTTCTTCCTGTCCCGCCGTGCGCTGAAGCCGGCGGCGCATTCGGGCATGCCGAGTTGGCAGGACCATCTGTTCATCGCGCTGAGCCGCTCGTCGAACGATGCCACCGACTATTTCCAGATCCCGACCGGGCGGGTGGTCGAGGTCGGCACGCAGGTCACGATCTAGGACTACGATCCGGCGATTCCGCGTGGCATCTAACCCGTTTCGGACGCTTGATTTTCTCCGCGCAAGAGGCGACTTTGCGGCCCGGAACGGTGAGCCGCGCGATGCTCGCCAAAGATCAAGTCGGGAGGATATTTCCGTGGCGGACCACAAGGTGGAAGATTTGTTTCCGGACGAGGTGTCGAAGGGCATAGCGGAAGGCCGCTATCTCCTGGTCGACGTCCGTGAGCCGAACGAGGTCGCCGTCGAGGCCTATCCCGATGGCGTTGTGGTGCCACTGTCGACGTTCGACCCGGCGGCGATTCCGGATCCGCAGGGCAAGCAGGTGGTGTTCGCCTGCCGCTCCGGTAAGCGCTCGGTGACGGCCTCGCTGGCCGCCCAAGCCGCGGGCCTGCCCTATGACAAGCATCTGGCGGGCGGCATCATCGGCTGGAAGGCGGCGGGACTGCCGACCAAGACCGGCGGCTGATCCCTGACATGACCTCCATGAACAAGGTCTTCGCGGACCTTCCTGTCACTATCTTCGAGGCGATGTCGCAGGCCGCGCGCGACAACAACGCCATCAATCTCGGCCAGGGCTTTCCCGACGATCCCGGTCCGGAGGACATCCGCCGCGCCGCCGCGGACGCCTCGATCAACGGCTATAATCAATATCCGTCGATGATGGGCATCCCGGAACTCCGTCAGGCGATCGCATCGCATTACGGCCACTGGCACGGACTCAAGCTCGATCCGATGACCGAGGTGATGGTCACCTCGGGCGGCACCGAGGCGCTGACCGCCTCGATCCTCTCCGTGGTCGAGCCCGGTGACGAGGTGGTGTGCTTCCAGCCGGTCTATGATTCCTATCTGCCGATCATCCGCCAGGCTGGCGGCATTCCGCGGCTGCTGCGGCTCGAACCGCCGGAGTGGCGGCTGAGCGAGGAGATGCTGCGCAGCGTCTTCAACCACAAGACCAAGGCGGTGCTGTTCAACAATCCGCTCAATCCGGCGGCGGTGGTCTATCCGCGCGAGGACCTCGAACTGCTGGCGCGGTTCTGCCAGGAATTCGACGCGGTCGCGATCTGCGACGAGGTCTGGGAACACGTGGTGTTCGACGGCCGCGAGCACATCCCGCTGATCACGATCCCGGGCATGCGCGACCGCACCATCAAGGTCGGCAGCGCCGGCAAGATCTTCTCGCTGACCGGATGGAAGATCGGCTTCGTCTGCGCCGCGCCGCCGCTGCTGCGCGTCGCTGCGAAGGTGCACCAGTTCCTCACCTTCACGACGGCGCCCAATTTGCAAGCGGCGGTGGCATTTGGCCTCGGCAAGCCCGACGACTATTTCCTCGACATGCGCAAGGACATGGCGCGGAGCCGTGACCGCCTGACCAAGGGGTTGGAGAGCATCGGCTTTCCGGTGCTGAAGTCGCAGGGGACCTACTTCCTCACCGTGGACCTGTCGCCGCTCGGGCTCAACGAGACCGATGCGGAGTTTTGCTGGCGGATCGTGCAGGACTACAAGGTTGCGGCGATCCCGGTGTCGGCGTTCTACGAGCAGGATGCGGTGACGTCGGTCGTGCGTTTTTGTTTCGCCAAGAAGGACTCGACACTCGACGCCGCGCTGGAGCGGTTGTCGGATGCCGTTCACCACCGCAAGAGGTAGGCCAGAATGCGAGAGCAGAATCGTCGTCTCGTCAGCTTCGTCGGCGCGGTCGCGACGGTCCTGCTGCTCTCGGCGTCCGCTGACGCCGAGGAGCGCACGGTCAACTTCTACAACTGGTCGAACTACATGGCGCCAGGAGTCCTCGAGGACTTCACCAAGGAAACCGGCATCAAGGTGGTCTACGATACGTTCGACGCCAACGAGACGCTGGAGACGCGGCTGCTCGCCGGCAAGTCGGGCTATGACGTCGTGGTGCCGACCGGCTACTTCCTGCAGCGCCAGATCACCGCGAAGGTGTTCCTCAAGCTCGACAAGTCGAAGCTGCCGAACCTCGCCAATGCATGGCCCGTGGTGACGAGCCAACTTGCGACTTACGATCCCGGCAATAGCTACGGCGCCAACTACATGTGGGGCACCACCGGCATCGGCTACAACGTCAAGATCGCGCAGAAGATACTCGGTCCGGACGCGAAGATCGACAGCTGGGACATGGTGTTCAAGCCGGAGAACCTCGCGAAATTCAAGGATTGCGGCATCCACATGCTGGATTCCGCCGACGACATCCTGCCGGCGGCGCTGAGCTATCTCGGCCTCGATCCGAACTCGACCAAGCAGGCCGACCTCGAGAAGGCCGCCGATCTCGTCATCAAGATCCGGCCCTATGTGCGCAAATTCCACTCGTCCGAATATCTCAGCGCGCTGGCCTCGGGTGAGATCTGCTTCGTGGTCGGATGGTCGGGCGACATCATGCAGGCGCGCAGCCGGGCGGCGGAAGCCAACACCGGCGTCGAGATCGGTTACACGATCCCGAAGGAGGGTGCGCAGATGTTCTTCGACAATCTCGCGATCCCCGCGGATGCGAAGAACGTCGCTGAGGCCTATGAGCTGATCAACTACCTGTACCGTCCCGAGATCGCGGCGAAGAACTCGAACTTCCTGTCCTACGCCAACGGCAATCTGGCGAGCCAGAAGCTGATCGATCCGAAGATCTTCAACGACAAGAACATCTATCCCGATGAGGCGATGCAGAAGAAGCTGTTCGTGATCACGGCGCGCGATCCCGCGACGCAGCGGATCATCAATCGCCTGTGGACGAGAGTGAAGACCGGGAAATGACATACTCGTCGCAGTAGCGTGCCGTTATTGCGAGGTGCGTCAGCGACGAAGCAATCCATGGCTCCGCAAGTGGCGAGATGGATTGCTTCGCTTCGCTCGCAATGACGAATGACAGTCTCCGTCTACCGCCAGCGCCGGTGCAGCCAGAGCCATTGATCGGGATACTCACGGACCCAGCCCTCGACGACGTCGGTGATCGCCTGCATGGTGCCCTGGATATCGATCTGGCCGGATGCGTCGAACACCGGCTTGACTTCCTCGGTGACCTCACCGCGGAAGCGGCCGTCGGGCAGGCGGATGATCCGCGTGCCGTGGATGGGGCAATCGATCTGCCGGCGCAGGCGCGCCAGCAGCGGATTTGCGGTGGTCTTGCGGCCGAAGAAGGTGACGGGAACGCCGTTGGTCAAATACTGATCGACCAGCATCGCGACGTGCTGGCCGTTCTTCAGCGCCTGCGCCAGCTTGAGCGGCGCGTCACGGCCGGCCGGCACCAGCGTGCCCAGATTGACCGCGCGGATGCGTTCGATGGCGCGGTCGGCGGCTTCGATGTTCGGCCGGCGAAACAGGATGGTGGCGTCGAGCCCATGCGCTGCGGCGGCAATTGGAGAGAGCTCCCAGTTGCCGAGATGTGCGGCGAAGAACAGTGCCGGCTTGCCGTCGTCACGCAACTGATCGAACAGCTGCTTGCTGCGCGCCGAGAATTCGACGCGACCCGGCTTGTCGGGATTCTGGGGATCGTGGTCCCAGATGCGGTCGATGTGCGCGAATTCAGCGCCGATGCGTCCGAGGTTGTGCCAGACGCCCGTCAGGATCTCCTCGATCTCCTCCGGTGACTTTTCCGGGAAGGCGGCCTTGAGGTTCTCGCGGCCGATGCGATCCTCGCGCAGCCGGCGGCCGATGAAATGCGCGGCGCGGCCGAAGAATCTTGCGGTCTTCTCGGGATCGAAGTAGCGCGTCGTACGCAGCAGGCCGATCGTCAGCCCGCCGATCGCCGCGTCGGTCACGGGTTTCGCGGCGTCACGCAGGTGCGCCCTGGTGCGAAGGAGCAGGCGTTTCATCTGATGAGGCGAGGCCGCTAGGCCGGCTCGCGCGTCAGGATCAGTGAGGCGTTCTGCCCGCCGAACCCGAACGAGTTCGACATCACGGCGGTCACCTTGGCATCGCGCGCCTTGTTGCCGACCACGTCGAACGGGATCGCGGGATCGGGCACCTCGTAGTTGATCGTCGGTGGAATCCGCTGATGCTCGAGCGTGAGCAGCGAGAAGATCGCCTCGACCGCACCGGCGGCCGAGATGGTGTGGCCGACCATCGACTTGTTCGACGACACCGGAATGTTTTTGGTGTGTTCGCCAAACACGGCCGACGTCGCAAGATACTCCATCTTGTCGTTTTCCGGCGTCGAGGTGCCGTGCGCGTTGATGTGATCGATTTGCTCGGGCTCCATTCCGGCATCGGCGAGCGTCTTGCGCACGCAGCCGATCGCCGGCTTGCCGTCCGGGCTCGAGCGGGTGCGGTGGAAGGAATCGGTGAGCTCGCCGCAGCCGGCAACGACGCCGAGGATGCGCGCGCCGCGCGCCATCGCGGCGTCGTAGCTCTCGAGCACCAGCGCACCGGCGCCCTCGGCCATCACGAAGCCGTCGCGGTTCTTCGAGAACGGTTTCGAAGCGGCCTGCGGCGGGTCGTTCTGGGTGGAGAGAGCCGACAGCAGCGAGAAGCGCACCATGGCTTCGGGATTGACCGAGCCGTCGGTCGCGATGCACAGTGTTGCATCGGTTTCGCCGCGGCGGATCGCCTCGACGCCGAGCTGGATCGCGGTCGCGCCGGAGGCGCAAGCCGTCGACAGCGAAATCGGCGACCCTTTGGTGCCGAAGGTCTCGGCGAGGTTGAGCGCGACGGAGCCGAAGGTGAAGCGCCGGTGAAAGTGCGCGAACTTCCCGCCGCTACAGGTCGCAAGGTATTCAATGATTCCAAAGTCCTTGGTCGGAACCTCGCGCGCGACTTCGAGCCGCTGCGGCCACTCGGTCTCGATCGGGGCGACTGCCAGAAACAGCGGGCCGGGAAAGTCGCCCTTGCTGCCGATGCCGGCTTGCTCGAGCGCTTCTTCGGTCGCGATCTCCGCCAGACGCTGCGACAGGCTGGTGGAGGAGAACGGGTCGACGGTGACGAAATCGACGGCGCCGGCCATCGTCGTCTTCATACTGTCGAGCGGGAAGCGTGTCACGGTCTTGATGCCGGACTCACCCGCGGTGAGGCGCTTCCAATTGTCGGTCTTGCCGCCGCCGAGCGACGTCACGATTCCCATGCCGGTCACGACAACGATCGGTCGGCCGAATTTATCGCGTGGTGCTGTCATGGTGTCCCCGTCGGTGCTTGCGCCGGACTTAAAGTGCGATGAGCTTCATCGCACCCTAGTTGTTTGTTCGAGCATGATGTTCGGAAACAATTGTCCGGATCATGCTCTAACTGACGGCCTCGACCAGTGCCATGCCTTCGCCCTGCCAGTGGCCGACCCCCAACACCACAATCTGGGTTGGCGCTTCGGTCTTTTCAACCTCCAGCCCGGTCGGGTCGTTGGCCGGATAGAGCGCGCCGCGCGAGATCGACAACGCGGCCAGCGCGAGCCCAAGCGGGAATTGCGCCTCCATAGTGTGGCCGAAGGTCGTTCCGGTGGCGCGGACGGCAAAGTCGGCATGCTGGCTGAGGAATGCGCGCTCTTCGGCGGTCGCAGGCTCGGCGCCGGTCGCGCCCGTGATCAGGATACCGTTGTCGCCGCTGACACCGAGCTGCGGCCACAACGCCTGCAGCGATTTCGTCACGGCGCCCGGCTCCTTGCGTCGGGCAAGGTCGGCGACAACCTTGGTCAGCTTGGCGTACGGCTTTGCGCCGCGGGCCTCGGCATGTTCGCGCGATTCCATCACGAGGAAGGCGCCGGCGGAGCCGATGGCAAAGCCCGGGTTGTTCCTGCGGGCCCAGACCGAGCTATGCTGGTCCTTGAGGGCGAGATCGCCGAATGCATAGAGCATCAAGAGGTCGCCGCGATCGCCGTTATGAGCGGCGCCGACCAAGGCGATGTCACTCTGGCCGGCTCCAATGCGCGCGACCGCGATCCGTGCCGCGTCGATGCTTGAGGCTTCCTCGCCCATGAAGGTGCGCGAGGTCCCGCACACGCCGTGAACGATCGCGATGTTGCCGGCGAGCAGGTTGGAGAGCTGCGCCAGGAACAGCGTCGGGCGCAGCTCGTTCATCAGCTTCTCGTTGAGGAGGGCTGGCGGCAGCTTGCCCTGTGCGTCGGCGTTCATGATCGCGAGGTCGACAGTGAGGTCACGCTCGCCGCCACCGGCTGCGATGATCATGTCCATCCGCGACAGGATTTCCTGATTGCCTTTGACGCCGGCGGAATCGAGCGCCAGCCCGGCGGCATAGGTGCCGATCCGCTGCCAGGTTTCCATCTGACGCTGATCGCCCTTCTTCGGGATCTGGGCGTCGAAGCTGACGGGAGCGATCGGATGGATCACGTATGGCGCGAGACGCTTCTCGTCGGCATTGACGCGCCGGGCGCCGAGCGCCTCCCAATGCGCATCCAGTCCCTCGCCAAGCGAGGAGAGCAGGCCTACGCCGGTGATCCAGACTTCCTTCTCAGCCATTACTCAGTGCCTGCTGCGGAAACCCGATCTTGGCGGCCATCGCATCCATGTGCACGCGCAAGTCCGGGCTGGGGAAGGGGATGTGACGGAAGGTCAGCTCGGCATTGCACTTGAGCTCCTTGCCGACGCGAACCTTCGCCGAGGTCACGGCGAAGCCTGAACCTTCGTGCTCGATCTTGGCCTCGATGGTCAGGACCGAGCCGGGGCTGACGAAGCCGCGCATCTTGGCTTCCTTGACCATGGCAAGGAAGGGCATGCGCTCGAACTTGGTCAGACCAAGGATCAGCCAGCCCGAGCTCTGGGCCATTGCTTCGGTCAGCAGCACGCCGGGCATGATCGGATAGCCCGGGAAGTGCCCCGCGAACACCGAATGGCTGTCGGGCGGGACATCCGCCTCGACGACAATGGTCCTTGCGTCGAGGTTGAGGTCGACGATCCGATCAATCAGCTGAAAGATCTCGAGCTGCATGATGGGCGATTACGAGCCCGAGCCCGTGCCCGCGTTCTTGGCTGCAACCAGCTCGTCGATGCGGTCGGCGAGATTCTTCAACACGAAATACTGCTCGGTCGTGGCCTTGCCGTCGTTGACCTCCTGGGTCCACTTTTCGAGCGGCATCTTGATCCCGAAGGCCTTGTCGATGGCAAACGCGATGTCGAGGAAGTCGAGGCTGTCGATCCCCAGATCGTCGATCGCGTGGCTCTCCGGCTTGATCGTGTCGCGCGGGATGTCGCAGGTCTCCGCGATAATGTTGGCGATCTGCTCGAATGTGGAGGACATCATTAAGCCTTTGATATATTGAAGGTAATTCCGGGTCGGCTCAGAGGAGGCGGGCGCGTTGCCCCGGAATGCCCGATTGCTGGTGCCGGAGTCGTGTGCCCGTATATCGGAGCAGGGCCGTTAGTTCAATGGAGCTTGGCCGGCCTCGCAAGGACGGTTTTTGGGCAGGGTTCCGGCCAGCCTAGCTGCGCGGCATCACCGTAATCTTCGCGCAATCCCGGCGGCCCATCAGCACGCAATCCTGGGTCTTGCGCAAATCGGCGATGCTCATGGCAAGCCAGATGCCGATCGCGGTGAGCGCCACCGTGAAGGCGAAGGCGGCGATGTTGGCGAGCATGCGCTGGCGGAAATCGTCCGGCTCCTCGCGCGGCTTCTCATAGCGAGAGAGATCGCTGGCAACGGAAGCCGGGCGCGTCGTTCGGTGCGGCTCCTCGCGCTTGCCGGGCGGCTGCGCCGAGGTACGCGGCCGGAATTTGAGCACCACGTGCTCGGCATCCGAGGAGATTGGCCGCTGCGTCTTCACTGTTGTCAGTCCGGTCGCGTCGCCGATTATGTTTAGCATGTTCGCTGCACTTCACACCTAAAATCTTGGTGCGCGCAGAGGTGGTATTCATGCGTCGATCACCTCCAGGAACTGGCTTGCCGTCGAGGCGGCTGCTGCGGCGCGCGGGATGCTCGGCGATGACCATGTCGACATATTCGTTCGACCTTCGCGCATGCACAGTTTGCGCTGCAACGCCGTCACGGAGGTTGAGGCTGCGCGCCCGGGCATTGACAGCCCGGGCATTGACAGCCCGGGAGCATCGACAGCCGAGGCCGGACCATCCGGCCATCGGCCCCCACCGCTTCGTGAAGCCATTCCGGCGCACCGGACTCTTTCACCCGCCTGCGGGCTCATGACATAGTGGAACCCGTTCCGGAGTGCCGGTCAAAAGGGAGCATAAATCATGGCCCACACGCGCGAGCCTTACGTCAAACCGGTCCCGATCCTGTCGCTGCGGCCGACCCAGATGACGGTCGGCATGCAGGAGGTGACGGAGAAGCGGAAGCGCTGGCGCGAGCACAAGTCGGACAAGAAGCGCGCCGAACTGCTGGGCAAGCACATGATCCCGGTCGTCCATGGTCCCGACGATCGCTACTACGTGGTCGATCACCATCACATGGCGCGGGCGCTGCACGACGAGGGCGTCAAGGACATCCTGGTCACGGTGATCGGCGATCTCACGATGGTCGAGCGTGACGTGTTCTGGGGCGTGATGGACAACAAGCGCTGGGTCTATCCCTACGATTCCAAGGGCGAGCGCCGCCACTTCAAAGACATTCCGAAATCGATCAAGGACCTCAGGGACGATCCGTTCCGCAGCCTCGCCGGCGAGATGCGCCGGGCGGGCGGCTTTGCCAAGGACACGACGCCATTCAGCGAATTCCTGTGGGCCGATTTCCTGCGCCGCCACATCCCGCGCAAGACGGTGGAGAATAATTTCGCCAAGGCGCTGGAGAAGGGACTGGCGCTCGGCCGCAGCAAGGACGCGGTCTATTTGCCCGGCTGGTGCGGGCCGGCATCTGACGACTGATCTGCCGCGACCGCCGGCCCGTGCTGATCCTCCCTGCCGCCGAGCGCGTGGTGCAGCCACCGCTCGGTCCGCTTGCCGAAGGTCAACAGCAGGAAGGCCAGCGCGACGGCGGTGACGACGATCGGCCAATGTCCGGCGCCGCAGACGATGCCGACGCAAGCGGCGAAGAAAGCGCATGCGGCGCTGGTCAGGCCGCGGACCTGGAAGCGGTCGCCCTGCCGCACGATCACGCCGGCGCCGAGGAATCCGATGCCGGTCAGCACGCCCTGGATCACGCGGCTCACCGCGTCGGTGAACTTGCCGGGCTCGACGGCCTGCAATGCCAGCAGCACGACCATGGCTGTCGAGAGGCTGACGAGACCCAGCGTCTTCAGGCCGATCGGCTTGCCGCGCAGGTCACGGTCGAGCCCGATCGCGCAACCGGCAAGGGTGGCCGCGCCGAGACGCAGGACGATCTCGCTCCAGTCCGCCAAGGCGTCCTCTATTTCGGCTGCCGGCCGAGCATGTAGAACTCGCTGTTCGGCCGCATGCCGGTGACGTTGGCGAGCCGGTTCGACAGCGCGAAGAATGCCGCAACCGCGGCGATGTCCCAGACGTCGTCGTCGCTGAAGCCGTGGGCGGCAAGCGCGGCGAAGTCCGCCTCCGAGACTTCCTCGGCGGCGCGGCTCACCTTCATGGCGAAGTCGAGCATCGCGCGCTGCCGCGGCGTGATGTCGGCCTTGCGGTAGTTGACCGCGATCTGGTCGGCGATTTCCGGATTCTTGGCGCGGATGCGCAGGATCGCGCCGTGGGCGATCACACAATACTGGCACTGGTTGGCGGCGCTGGTCGCCACCACGATCATCTCGCGCTCGGCCTTCGAGAGGCCGGAGTCCTTCTCCATCAGCGCGTCGTGATAGGCGAAGAAGGCGCGAAACTCGTCGGGGCGATAGGCCAAGGTGAGGAAGACGTTCGGCACGAAGCCGGATTTCTCCTGCACCGCCAGGATGCGGGCGCGGATGTCCTCGGGGAGCTTGTCGAGAGCGGGCGTCGGGAAGCGTTTTACGGTCGGCTGCGTCATGAGATGGTTCCGGCGTGCCGCCTGGATGCGGCGTCACGCGAGACCATAGTGGATGACGCCTTGGGCGCAAGGCGCATCGGCGCCTTGGCGGAATTCGGCTAACGCAGCGGCCTCTTCAGCAGCGAGAAGCGGTCCGGATCGAGGCCGAGCGAGGGCTGCAGCATCGGCGCCTCGGCCGGCGCCATGCTGCGCGCCGGCGCCGCAGAGTTGAAGTTGGCGTCGCTGCTCGGGCTATCGCGATGCGAGGTGGCGCCGCGCCAGCGCTCCAGCACGGCGCTGACGAAATGCATGTCATGGCCGGCGGTGACCGACGGTACCGTGGCGATGGTGGCCTCGCCGCGCGGCAGCTGGTGCGGCGGCACCTCCTTGAAGCGCAGCCGGGTCGGCAGCGCCACGCCTTCGCCGAACGCCAGCACCTCGCGGGTGCCGAGCGAGGGCACGAAGGACAGCAGGTTGGCGGCGGCGTCCGAGACGGCGGAGCGCAGCAGCGCCTGGTCGCGGTCGTTGGCGAGGCGCATCGTGAACAGCGTGTTGCACTGAGAGATGATGGTCGCGTCGAGCTCGGCCGGACGCTGGGTGATCAGGCCGAGATAGACGCCGTATTTGCGGCCTTCCTTGGCGATGCGCGACACCGCCTTGCGGGTCGGCCCGAAGCCGATATTGCGGTCGGCCGAGGCGTAGCGGTGCGCTTCCTCGCAGACGAACAGCATCGGCGAGACGCCGTCGCTCCACAGCCCGAAATCGAACGCCATGCGGCACAGCACCGACACCACGGAGTCGACGACTTCGGCGGGGAAGCCGGCGAGCTGCATGATCGTCATCGGCTTGCCGTTGGCGGGCAGGCGGAACAGATGGCTGATCACCTCGGCCATGGTATCGCCGCCGACATTGGCATTGTCGAACATGAAGGCGTAGCGCGGATCGTTGCGCACCGCGTCGATGCGCGAGATCAGCTTGTGATAGATGATGCGCGAGGAGCGGTTCTCCAGCTTGCCCATGCGCTCGTCGATCAGCGAGATCAGGTCGACCAGACGATAGGGCACCGGCGTATCGACGGTGTA
Source organism: Bradyrhizobium sp. USDA 4538 (assembly GCF_024171045.1). Classification (NCBI taxonomy): domain Bacteria; kingdom Pseudomonadati; phylum Pseudomonadota; class Alphaproteobacteria; order Hyphomicrobiales; family Nitrobacteraceae; genus Bradyrhizobium; species Bradyrhizobium sp. USDA 4538. The sequence continues at coordinate 8,746,235 of NZ_JALJZE010000001.1, read as the reverse complement.
GCCGACCTGCTTGGGGTCAATGCGCTTCAGCCCGAGACCGACCCGGTCGGAGTTCTGGTACTGGGTGTAGATGCCCTTCGCCATCGGGATCACTTCGGCGAGAATGTCGAGCTCCTCGGGCACGCCGGGCCGGCCGCCGAACAGCACGTCGACGATCTCTTCGAAGTTGAACAGCCAGAACGGCAGCTTCAGGTTCCGCGGGTTGAGCACCTGCGCGCGCTCGCCGAAGCAGCGGCCGTATTCGTTGTGCACGTCGAGCAGGAAGATGCGCAGGTTCGGCCGCGACTTCAGGATCTCGTTGAGCAGCAGCGACACGCCGGTCGACTTGCCGACGCCGGTCGAGCCGAGCACCGCGAAGTGCTTGGACAGCATCTCCTCGACGTCGACATAGGCGATGACAGAACGATCCTGCTGCAGCGTGCCGACATTGATCTGGTCCGAGCCGCTCGGCGCATAGACCGTGCGCAGCTCCTGGTTCGTGATCAGATCGGTGCTGTCGCCGATGGTCGGATAGTGGGTGACACCGCGCTGGAATTTCGGGCGGTCGCCGCCCAGGATCTCGCCCAGCAGGTCGACCGAGGCGGTCGCCATGTATTCGTCGGACGCCGGCAGGTTCTCGCACGTCACTTCGGTGATCATGGCGACGATGACCGAGCTCGCGCAGCGGATACTGACGAACCGGCCGACGGTCGCTCGCATCTCTGAAAGTTGCATCTGGCCGCCCGCCAGCAGCCCAACCCGGGCCTGCGAGCCGCGCACAGAGATCACACGTCCGAAGGGTGTCACAGTTCCAGCCTGGCTCGTTCTCAAAATCTAAATGTCCGGACCAATATGCCCGCCCGGGATTGGAAAAACCGTTAAATCGCCGGGGTTCCGCATCGGCTAAATCTACACCTTCCCGGTGACGATTTGTTTCTGTCGTACCGGGAGATTATGCGCTGTCGCGCGCATCGGCGGTGGAATCGTCGCTTTCCGGCACAGCCGCGTTTGTTTCCCGGTTTTTCCGTTAAGGCGGGATTCACCATCTCTGAGGAGTGCATCGGCAGCTCCGTAGGTTTACGGGGCAATGGGCGCGATTTGTCATACGCTGTCGCCCGGTATCGCGTAACCGATTGCTAACTGCGAGTTGTAACGACCTTTCCATTTGTGCTGCGTAACGATGCCGCGCCCTGGGAGAGATCAGCGTGCGCATCGAACACCGCAATTCATCGTCAGGAAATGCCGATGCTGGCTCGACCAAGGGGCTGGCGTTCTGTGCCGGCCTGTTGGTCGGCAGCCTGCTCGGAAGCGCGACCGCGCAATGGAGTGAGCGCGAAGGCCTGCTGATGGCGGCATTCGCGATCATGGCCGTGATCGTCTTCCTGTTGCTCAAGCGGCACGAAATCTCCGACGAGCGGCTCGCCACCGAACGTCGCAATCTCATAACCGCCGTGAACAACATTCCGCAGGGCCTCGTGCTCTACGATGCATCGGCGCGCATCATCATCTGCAACCGCCCCTACATCGAGATGTTCGGGCTTTCGCCCGACGTCGCCAAGCCCGGCTGCACGATGCACCGGCTGATTGCGCATAGACAGGAGACGGGCTCGTTCGACGGCGATGTCGACGACTTCTGCGACGCCATCATCGGCAACGTGAAGCTTGGCCGCGCCACGCGTCAGCTGACGCAGGCGCCGGGCGGGCGCGCGATCGAGATCGTCAACAAGCCGCTGCCGGAAGGCGGCTGGGTGGCGACCATCCAGGATGTCACCGAGCGTGCGCGCACCGAGAACAAGATCGCCCACATGGCGCACTATGATGCGCTGACCGACCTGCCGAACCGCGTGCTGTTCCGCGAACGCCTGGAGCGGGCGCTGAAGGCGATCCGGCCGGATCAGCAGCTCGCGGTCATGTATATCGACATCGACGAGTTCAAGGCCGTCAACGACGCGCTCGGCCATCAGATCGGCGACGAATTGCTCAGGGCGATCGCCGACCGCCTGCGCGGCTGCGTTGGGGACACCGACGTCGCGGCGCGGCTCGGCGGCGACGAGTTTGCCGTGATCCAGACCGCCGTCCGCGATCAGACCGAGACCATGCAGCTCCTCGCTGCGATCTATCAGGCGATCCGCCGGCCGATCGACTGCAGCGGGCATCTGATCACCACCGATGCCAGCATCGGCATCGCCGTTGCGCCCGCCGACGGCCTCGACATCGATCAATTGCTGCGCAATGCCGACCTCGCGCTCTACGGAGCCAAGAGCGACGGCCGCCGCACCTACCGGTTCTTCGAGACCGGCATGGATGCACGCGCCAAGGCGCGGCGCAGCCTCGAGCTCGAGCTGCGCCAGGCGATCGCCGACGGCAGCTTCGAGCTGCACTATCAGCCGCTGCTCCATCTCGAGGAGGGCCAGGTCAGTTGCTGCGAGGCGCTGGTGCGCTGGCGTCATCCCGAACGCGGCACCATCTCGCCGGCGGATTTCATCCCGATCGCCGAGGACACCGGCCTGATCAACGATCTCGGTCACTGGGTGCTCAACACCGCGTGCCGCGAGGCGATGAACTGGCCGGAGCATGTTCATGTCGCGGTCAACGTGTCTCCGATCCAGTTCAAGAGCCAGACGCTGGCACTCAACGTCGCCGCCGCGCTCGCCGCGACAGGTCTGGCACCTTCGCGGCTCGAGCTCGAGATCACCGAGGCGGTGCTGATCCGCGACGACGAGGCTGCGCTCGATATCCTGCATCAGCTGCGCGAACTCGGCGTCCGTATCGCGCTCGACGATTTCGGCACCGGCTATTCCTCGCTGAGCTATCTGCAGCGCTTCCCCTTCGACAAGATCAAGATCGATCGCGCCTTCATCAAGGATCTCGCCGGGACCGGCGCGTCGTCCACGATCGTCCAGGCCGTCGTCAACATCGCCGCTGCCAGCGACATGACCACGACCGCGGAGGGCGTCGAGACCGAGCAGCAGCGCAACCTGCTGCGCATCCTCGGCTGCACCGAGATGCAGGGCTATCTGTTCAGCCGGCCGGTGTCATCGGCTGAAATCCGCAAGCTCCTGTCGTCGGATCACGAGAAGGCTGTCTCGGTCGCCTGACGCCTGCCTTGACCGCTTTCACGAGGTGATTCCGGCCACGGAATGCCCTGCGAGCGCAATTGCCGTCGCCAGTAATTTGTTGACGGGACCTAATCATTTGTACACTAGTACAAATCGGCGCGCCGCTCACCTGTCCAACCGCAAGTCGTCGATCCGGCGTCGTCGCGGAGGGAGACCGTCCATGCAGCCGGAACCGATCTTCGATCTCGCGCATCTCGGGCACATGGAGCTTTTGACGCCGAAGCCGGACGAGAGCCTGAAATTCTTTGTCGACGTCATGGGCATGACCGTCAGCGGCCGCAAGGGCGAGTCGGTCTATCTGCGCGGCTGGGACGATTACGAGCGCTATTCGCTGAAGCTGACGGCGTCGAAGACTTCGGGGATGGAGCACATGGCGCTGCGGGCGCGCAGCCCGCAGGCGCTCGAACGCCGCGTTACCGCGCTGAAGGGCTCGGGCTTCGATATCGGCTGGATCGACGGTGACATGGGGCAGGGGCCGGCATTCCGCTGCCGCGATCCCGACGGCCATGTCATCGAGCTCTATTACGAGACCGAGTGGTACGAGGCGCCGGCCGAGCTGAAGCCCGCGCTGAAAAACCAGGCGCAGCGCTTTCCGGCGCGCGGCGTCAATGTCCGCCGGCTTGACCATCTCAATTGCCTTGCGGTCGACATCAAGGCCAACCGTCTGTTCTTCGAAGACTACCTCGGCTGCCGCACCACCGAGCAGATCGTGCTCAACGACGGCACGGAAGCCGCGATGTGGATGACGATGTCGAACAAGAGCTACGACTTCGCCTATACGCGCGACCATTACGGCAAGCCCGGCCGGTTTCACCATGTTACCTACGCGCTCGACAGCCGCGAGGAGATCCTGCGGGCCGCGGATATTTTTCTCGAGCACGGGGTGCATATCGAGACCGGGCCGCACAAGCACGCGATCCAGCAGACCTTCTTCCTCTATGTCTATGAACCCGGCGGCAACCGCGTCGAGGTCGCCAACGCCGGCGCACGCCTGATCCTCGCGCCGGACTGGAAGCCGATCGTGTGGACCGAGGAAGAGCGCAGGAAGGGACAGGCGTGGGGGTTGAAGACGATCGAGTCGTTTCACACCCACGGCACCCCGCCCGTGATCGACTAGATGCGAGACCGCCGCACGAAGGCCGCCCGAGCGCGTCGATACGCCGCCGCGAACACCCGCGGTCGCTGACGACAGCGCCGACGCGCAACCGATATGATCCGGTTCGCGGCGGCGGACGCTGCGCCGCGCGAAATTTGAACCGGTGAGAGCGGGCACAATGGCTGGCAAGACGCGAAAGACGTCGGCGAAGGGGGCGAAAAAGAGCGCCGCGAAGCGTGGCTCTGCAAAGCCGCGTCTGCTCGCGGGCAGCAATCCGCAGATCGCAAAAGGCTATGGCGATGCTCCGGTGCAAGCCTATATCGCCGCGATGCCCGGGTGGAAGCGCGACGTCGGGCGCAAGCTTGACGCGCTCATCGTGCGTGCCGTCCCCGGCGTGCACAAGGCGGTGAAGTGGAACTCGCCGCTCTACGGCATGGAAGGCGACGGCTGGTTCCTCGGCATCCATGTCTTCACGCGCTACGTCAAGGTGGCTTTCTTTCGCGGTGCGTCGCTGCATCCGGTGCCGCCGGGCGAGTCCAAGCAGCAGCACACGCGCTATCTCGACATTCACGAGAACGACGAGCTCGACGAAGCCCAGTTCACCGCGTGGGTGAAGCAAGCCAGTCAATTGCCCGGCGAACGGATGTGAGTGGCAACGCAGGTCAGGACCGGTAAGCAGCGGCCACGACGCGCTGTCGATGCAGCTCTGCGCGATAGAGCATTGCCTCGCCTCAGCCCTTTGGTGTTAGGCTGCACCAAAGCCCGATGAATCGCCATCGCGCTTTGGATTGTTGTCCTGGCATGATCTTTTCGGAAAACCGCTTCGCACTTTTCCGGATCATGCTCTGGTAACGTCAGAGGAAAACGTCGATGAGCGAACACACGACGGACAAGCGCGTGCGAGAGGCGTCTCGCAGGCGATTCCTTCAGGCCGGCGCAGCACTGGCCGGTGGCTCCGCCATATCGGGAGTTGCCGGTTCTACCGCGCTTGCCGAACAGGGGAATAATCTTCCGCCCAATGTGCCGGAATGGATGAAAGCGCCCGGCGACCCGATGGGAAGCCAGCCCTATGGCACGCCGTCGGTTCACGAGAAGGCTGTCGTCAAGAACATCTCGAAGACGCTGCCGCAATACATCTCCGCTTCGGGCCGCACGCCGCTGCAGGAGCTCGACGGCATCATCACGCCGAACGGTTTGTTCTACGAACGCCACCATGGCGGCGTGCCGACCATCGACCCGGCCGAGCACCGGCTGGTGCTGCATGGCATGGTCGATCGCCCGCTGGTGTTCACGATGGAGGACATCCGCCGCTTTCCGTCGCAGTCGCGCATCCACTTCCTCGAGTGCTCCGGCAATCCGGTCTACACCAAGCCGTACGGCAAGACGGCCTCCGACCTCGTCGGCCTGCTGAGCTGTGCGGAATGGACCGGCGTGCCGCTCAAGACGGTGCTGGACGAGGCGGGCCTGCAGGCGGGTGCCAAATGGATCGTGGCCGAAGGCGCCGACGCGGCGGCGTTGACGCGCTCGATTCCGATCGAGAAATGCCTCGACGACGCCATGCTGGTCTACAGCCAGAATGGCGAGCGGCTGCGCCCGCAGCAGGGCTATCCGCTGCGCCTGTTGCTGCCCGGCTTCGAGGGCAACATGAACGTGAAGTGGCTGCGCCGGCTCAAGGTCGTCGCCGAGCCGGCCTATTCGCGCGAGGAGACCTCGAAATACACCGATCCGATGCCCGACGGCACGTCGCGCGAATTCACCTTCTATATGGAAGCCAAGTCGATCATCACGCGGCCGTCCGGCGGGCAGAAGCTGACCGCGCAGGGCTTTCACGAGATTACCGGCATCGCCTGGAGCGGTCACGGCAAGGTCAAGAGCGTCGAGGTCTCGCTCGACGAGGGCAAGAGCTGGCAGCAGGCCGAATTGCAGGAGCCGGTGTTGACGCGCGCGCTCACGCGTTTCCGCTTGCCCTGGCATTGGGACGGCAAACCCGCCGTGATCCAGAGCCGCGCCGTCGACGAGACCGGATACGTCCAGCCGACGCTGGCGGAATTGGTCAAGGTGCGCGGTCTCAACTCGTTCTACCACAACAACGCGATCTGGCCCTGGCGCATCGATGCGAATGGTGAGGTGACCAATGGCCAGGCGTAAGCTCAAGGCGGCGTTCCTCGTGAGTGCGATCGCGATGCTCGCGACTGCCGGGCAGGCCGAGGATCGCTTTGGCATCGGGCGTGCGGCAACGCCTGTCGAGATCGGCGGCTGGAACATCGATATCGGCCGTGACGGCTCCAACCTGCCGCCGGGCAACGGCAGCGTCGAGCGCGGCCGCACGGTGTTCAGCGAGCAATGCGCGGCGTGCCACGGCGACAACGGGCAGGGCGGCGTCGGCGACCGCCTGGTCGGCGGACAGGGCACGCTGGCGAGTCTCAAGCCGATCCGCACCGTCGGCAGCTATTGGCCCTATGCGCCGACGCTGTTCGACTACATCCGCCGCGCGATGCCGCAGAACGCGCCGCAGTCGCTGAGCAATGAGGACGTCTACGCGGTTTCCGCCTACATCCTCAGCCTGAACGGCATCGTGCCGGCCAATGCGGTGCTCGACGCCAAGTCGCTCGCCGCCGTCAAGATGCCGAACCGCGACGGCTTCGTCTCCGATCCGCGGCCGGACGTGCACAACCACTGAGCGGCAGGCACGGCCGGCTGGCTCGCAGCATCGTGACGTCGTGGCCCCTGTGCCTGGAGGATTGCCGTCCCTATCTCCGTTTGGGGGCGGCTCGGCCGTCATCCGGCACACGTTTATTGATCGATAGGAGAGGCCGCATGACCAGGTCATGGGCAGTCGCAGCCGCTGTGCTGCTCGTGGGAATGACGTTTACGCCGGTCGCGGCCCAGATGTCGGAGCCGGCATATTTCGACGCGCAAAATCCCGGGCGCAGCGCGATCAACGGCGGCGCCCTGACGCCATGGGGCGAGGCCCAGGAGGCCGCGCAGCGCGGCAGCAATCCGGCGAACGCCTACGGCGCCATGTCCGCGGCGGAGCCATCTTCCGCCTGCGCGCGTTACCGTTCATTCGATCCGGCGTCCGGTACCTTCCTTGGCCGCGACGGCCGCCGCCATCCCTGCCGATAAGGCCCTGTACCGCGCTTGGCGGTGGATAAGGGCGCCGGCATTCGCCCGGCGCCCGAACGACTGGACGTTAGGCGCGTTATAGTCCGCCGATCGTGTCGGGTCCCGCCGGACCCGAGCGGCGGAGGACACCCGGCGTGACAGATGCTCTGGCCGGTTTCTGGGACCGAAAGTCGACCTCGGACCTGTTGCGGGAGGCGGCGCGGGCCGATGGCGACGCGGAGACGCCGATCTTCAGGCGGTCGCTGTCGGCGTTGCAACTGGTCACGCTCGGTATCGGCGGCATCATCGGCGCCGGCATCTTCGTGCTGACGGGCCACGCGGCCGCCGCCAATGCCGGTCCCGCGGTCACGCTCTCCTTCATGATTGGTGCGGTGGCCTGCGCCTTCGCCGGCCTGTGCTACGCCGAGATGTCGTCGACGGTGCCGATCTGCGGCAGCGCCTACACCTATGCCTATGCCACGCTCGGCGAACTGATCGCCTGGATCATCGGCTGGGATCTGATCCTCGAATACGCGGTCGGCGCGATCGCGGTCTCGGTCGGGTGGTCCGGCTATTTCGTCAGTCTGATGCGCGATTTTGGCGTCGACCTGCCGCCGCAATTCACCTCGGCGCCGCTCGCCTACGACGTCAACACCGGCGCGTGGTCGTCGACCGGTGCGGTCATCAACATCCCGTCGATGGCGATCATCGCCTTCGTGACCACGCTGCTGGTGGTCGGCATTCGCGAGTCCGCGCGCTTCACCAGCTTCGTCGTCGTGGTCAAGCTCGTCGTGATCGCGCTGTTTCTCGCCACCGCGGCTTCCTCGGTGACGCTGGCGAACTGGGTGACGGCGAGCAACCCGGAGGGCGCGCTGATCCCGCCGAATGCCGGTCCTGGCGTGTTCGGCTGGTCCGGCGTGGTCCGCGGCGCGGCGGTGGTGTTCTTCGCCTATATCGGCTTCGACGCGATCTCGACCGCGGCGCAGGAAGCGAAGACGCCGGAGCGCGACATGCCGATCGGCATTCTCGGCTCGCTCGTGATCTGCGCCGCGCTCTATGTCGCGGTCGGATTCGTGCTGACCGGCATCGTGCCCTATGACCGGCTCAGCGTGCCCGATCCGATCGCGGTCGGCATCGATGCGATCGGTATCGGCTGGCTCGGTCCGTTCATCAAGCTCGGCATCCTGTTCGGATTGACATCGGTGATCCTCATCATGCTGCTGGCGCAACCGCGGATCTTTCGCGCCATGGCGCATGACGGATTGCTGCCGGGCTTTGCCGCTAAGATCCATCCGCGCTTCCAGACCCCCTATGTCTCGACCATCTTCGCCGGCACCGTGGCCGCTCTTCTCGGTGGGCTGTTGCCGATCGGGCTGGTCGGCGAACTGGTCTCGATCGGCACGCTGTTCGCGTTCACGGTGGTCTCGATCGGCACGCTGGTGCTGCGCGTGCGCGATCCGGAATTGCCGCGTCCGTTCAAGGCGCCGGCGATCTGGCTGGTGGCCCCCGCCGCCGCTGCAACCTCGCTGTTCCTGATGTTCGGCCTGCCGCTCGACACTTGGATCAGGCTCGCGGTGTGGCTAATGATCGGGCTTGTGATCTATGCGGCCTATGGCAGACGGCACAGCCGGCTGCGGGCAGGCGGCGGGGACCGCGCGGGCCTATAGTGCGCGCGCGTGCGGCCTGCTAGATGTACGCGTTGAGATAGCACCGCAAGCCGCGACAGGCCGGCATTCCCCGGGGAGACTTCCATGCAAAATCCAACGGCAGGCGCGCGATGGATGGTCGCCGCGCTCGTCTCGATCAGCATCGCGTCGGCTGCGCCCGGTCGCGCAGCCTCGGTTGCGCCGGCCGCTGCCGAGAACGGCATGGTGGTCTCCGCGCAGCATCTCGCGACCCAGGTCGGCGTCGAGGTGTTGAAGCGGGGCGGCAATGCGGTCGATGCGGCGGTCGCCGTTGGTTACGCGCTTGCGGTGGCCTATCCCGCCGCCGGCAATCTCGGTGGCGGCGGGTTCATGACCATCCAGTTCGCCGATGGCCGCAAGACCTTCCTGGATTTCCGCGAGACCGCGCCGAAAGGCGCCACAGCCGACATGTATCTCGACAAGGACGGCAACGTTATCCCCGGCCTTTCGACCAAGGGGCATCTCGCTGTCGGCGTACCGGGCTCGGTGGCCGGGATGGAGTATGCGCGCGAGAAATACGGCACAATGAAGCGCGCTGACGTCATCGCGCCGGCGCTGCAACTGGCGGAGGATGGTTTTGTGCTCGACCAGGGCGACGTCAGCATGCTGCAGACCTCGACCAAGGACTTTCAGGACGATCCGGCCTCGGCCGCGATCTTCCTCAACAACGGCAAGCCGTTCCAGGTCGGCGAACGGCTGACGCAGCATGAGCTCGCCGAGACGCTGCGCGAGATCAGCAAGCGCGGCAGTGATGGCTTCTACAAGGGCTGGGTTGGTGCTGCGATCGTCGCCGCGAGCCAGGCCGGCAAGGGACTGCTGACGCAGGAGGATCTAGACAACTACAGGGTTCGCGAGCTGGCGCCGGTCGAATGTGACTATCGCGGTTACCACGTGGTCTCGGCGCCGCCGCCCAGTTCGGGCGGTGTGGTGATCTGCGAGATGCTCAACATCCTCGAGGGCTATCCGCTGAAGGAGCTCGGCTACCACTCGGCGCAAGCGGTGCACTACCAGATCGAGGCGATGCGCCACGCTTACGTCGATCGCAACAGCTATCTCGGCGATCCGGACTTCGTGAAAAATCCGCTCGAGCGCCTACTCGACAAGACCTACGCCGCGAAGATCCGTGCCGCGATCGACCCGGCCAAGGCCGGTGTGTCCAGGGACATCAAGCCCGGCGTTCCGCCGCATGAGGGCAGCAACACCACGCACTATTCGATTGCCGACAAGGACGGCAACGCGGTGTCGGTCACCTACACGCTGAACGACTGGTTCGGTGCCAAGGTGACGGCGGCCAGGACCGGCGTGCTGCTGAACGACGAGATGGACGACTTCACCGCCAAGGTCGGCGTGCCGAACCTGTATGGGCTGGTGCAGGGGGAGGCCAACGCGATCGTCCCCGGCAAGCGTCCGCTGTCCTCGATGAGCCCGACCATCGTCTCCAAGGACGGCAAGCCGGTCATCGTGATGGGCACCCCGGGCGGCAGCCGCATCATCACCGCCGTGCTGCTGACGATGATCAACGCCATCGACTACGGCATGAACGCGCAGGAGGCCGTGGACATGCCGCGCTTCCACCAGCAGTGGCTCCCCGAGGCGACCAACCTCGAGGACTACACGCTGTCGCCGGATACGCGGAAGATCCTGGAGGGCATGGGCCACAAATTCGGCCCGCCGCATCCGGCCAACCACCTCGCGGTGATTATCATCGGCGCGCCGTCGCTGGGCGGCAAGCCGGTCGGCAGCAACCGCTTCTATGGCGCGAACGACCCGCGCCGCAATTCGGGGCTCGCCGCGGGCTATTGATGGTGACGGCTAGCTAGCGACAATCCGTAGCCCGGATGAGCGAAGCGACATCCGGGTCTTGTTGAGCTCCCGCATGTCGCTCCGCTCGTGCGGGCTGCCGCTCCAATTGATCCGTGCTGCGGTCAGGCGACGGCGGTCGACCTGCCGTCCTTTTGCCCGCTGGTCAGCAGCAGGCGCCGGCGGATCGCGTCTTCGATCAGAGCCAGGGATTGCTTGGCTTCGCGCGCCTCGGCTTCGGCGGCCTGGGCGCGGAATTCGGCCGCATCGAGTTGCTCCTGTTGGGACTCGATGCGCCGTCGGGCTTCCTCAAGCGCCCGCGACGCATCCCTCAATTTGCGCTCGGTGGCGGCAATGATTTCGAGCTGCGCCTGTTCGGCGGCCTCGGCGCGCGCTTCGCCGGCGCGAGCCCTGTCCTCGATGCTGCGGAACAAATCCGCCGCCTGGTAGACGAGGTCCAAGGCTTCTGTGCCCATGGCCGATGCGGGTGGTCTTGGAAATCCAAGAACGTTAGGGTCGGCCGTAAATGGCCGTTTAAATCCGCGCAGTGCCATCCAAATCAGCCCGTCGCGAGTCGGTGTATGCCAACAACTTGCGGTAGTTATAGTTAACAAATCCTTAATGTGATTGGCGCGCCGGCGCTGTCCACCGGTTTCTGATGTCGCAGCACCCAAATCGTCGGCCGGATCGGGGAATCGATCCGTCCGGCCCGCGCTTTTCTTTCGGAACGTGCTCTCCGCGCAAGCGTATCGAGACCGCAGCGCTATCAGGCGCGGTGCGCGAAGCGCGCAGCGCTACAGCGGAGATCGATGCAGCCTCCGCGGGGCGCTGCTAGTCGGCGAGGTCTGCCGATTTGGCTGCGGGCGCGAGCCGGGCTCTATGGCATAAGTTTGACGCCTGGCTTGCTTTAATTCTCCGGTGTTGAATTGCAGGTCCATGGAGCGACCGATATACCGGGCGGCCTAAGTGGCACGCAGCGCGCTCAGAACGAGCGACGTATTCGCCACGGAAATCTGGTCGATGAAATTTCTGTTGCGGTTCTTCGGGTTCCTGTTCACCGCAGGCACCATCCTGTTCCTGGCTGGTCTGGCCGCGGTCGCAGGGCTGTTCTGGCATTTCTCCAAGGACCTGCCCGAGTATTCGCAGCTCCAGAACTACGAGCCGCCGGTGATGACCCGCGTGCACGCGGCCGACGGCTCGCTGCTCGGCGAATACGCCAAGGAGCGCAGGCTTTATCTGCCGATCCAGGCAGTGCCGAAGCTCGTGATCAACGCGTTCCTCGCCGCCGAGGACAAGAATTTCTACGAGCATGGCGGCGTCGACTACACCGGCATGGCGCGCGCCGGTGTCGCCTACATCCAGAACTTCGGTTCCAACCGGCGGCCGCAGGGCGCCTCGACAATCACCCAGCAGGTCGCCAAGAACTTCCTTCTGACCAACGAGGTGTCGTTCACCCGCAAGATCAAGGAAGCCTTGCTGGCGATGCGAATCGAGCGGGCTTACTCCAAGGACAAGATCCTCGAGCTCTATCTCAACGAAATCTATCTCGGCCTTGGCGCCTACGGCATCGCGGCGGCCTCGCTGGTGTATTTCGACAAGTCCGTCAATGAGCTGACGGTCGCGGAAGCGGCCTATCTGGCGGCGCTGCCGAAAATGCCGGCCAGCCTGCATCCGGTGCGCAACCGCGCGCGCGCCGTCGAGCGCCGCAACTACGTGATCGACCGCCTCCAGGAGAACGGCTGGATCACCGCGGCCGACGCCGACAAGGCGCGCAAGGAGCCGCTGACCGTCACCAACCGCAGCAATGGCGCGCACACCTTCGCCGGCGAATACTTCTCGGAAGAAGTCCGCCGCGACATCTTCGAGCGCTATGGCGAGAAGAAGCTCTATGAGGGCGGCCTGTCGGTGCGCACCACGCTCGATCCCAAGATCCAGGTGATGGCGCGCAAGGCCATGGTGGCTGGGCTCGTGAACTATGACGAGCAGCAGGGCTATCGCGGTGCGATCCAGAAGCTCGACCTGACCAGTGACTGGGGCGTGCCGCTCGCCGAGATCAAGTCGCTGTCCGACATCTCGCCGTGGCGGATGGCGGTGGTGCTGGAGAGCAACGACCAGTCGGCGCGGATCGGATTCCAGCCGGGCCGCGAGCTCGGCGGCGCCATCAGCAAGCAGCGCGAGACCGGCATCATCACGATGGACGGCGTGCGCTGGGCCAAGAGCAAGGGCAAGACGCCGACATCGGTGGCGCAGGTGCTGCAGCCCGGCGACGTGATCTACGCCGACCCGCTCTTCAGCAAGGACGGCCAGCGCATCGAAGGCCAGTACCGGCTGCGCCAGATCCCCGAACTGTCGGGTGCGATGGTGGCGATGGATCCGCACACCGGCCGCGTGCTGGCGATGGTCGGCGGCTTCTCGTTCGACCAGAGCCAGTTCAACCGCGCGACGCAGGCCTATCGGCAGCCCGGCTCGACCTTCAAGCCGATCGTCTATTCGTCGGCGCTCGACAACGGCTACACCGGATCGACCATGATGATCGACGCCCCGATCGAGATCGACCAGGGGCAGGGCAACATCTGGCGGCCCGAAAACTTCTCGACCGGCAAGTATCAGGGCCAGGTGACGCTGCGCAACGCGCTGCGGCTCTCGCTCAACACGGTGACCGTGCGGCTGGCGCAGGAAATCGGCATGCCGCTGATCGGCGAATATGCAAAGCGCTTCGGCGTCTATGACGAGTTGCCGAACTATCTCGCCTACGCGCTCGGCGCCGGCGAAACCACGGTGATGCGGATGGCCACGGCCTATTCGATGATCGCCAATGGCGGCGTCCGCGTGAAGCCGACCTTGATCGACCGCATCCAGGACCGCTACGGCCACACCATCTTCAAGCACGATCAGCGCGAATGTCGCGGCTGCGACGCGCCGGAGGGCTGGAAGAACCAGCCGGAGCCGCAGCTCGTCGACCGCCGCGAGCGGGTGCTCGACGCGATGTCCGCCTACCAGATCACCTCGCTGATGGAGGGCGTGATTCAGGCCGGTACCGGCACCGCGCTGAAGGACGTCGGCAAGCCGCTCGCCGGCAAGACCGGCACCTCGAACGAGGCCAAGGATCTCTGGTTCGTCGGCTTCTCGCCGGACCTCGTGGTCGGTCTCTATGTCGGCTACGACAAGCCGCGCTCGCTCGGCCGCAACGCGCAGGCCGGCCACACCGCGGCGCCGATCGCGCGCGACTTCCTCAAGCTCGCGCTGGCCGACAAGCCCGCCACCCCGTTCAAGCAGCCGGTCGGCATCCGGCTGGTCCTGGTCGATGCCAAGACCGGCCAGCGCGCCGCGCCCGGTCAGAACAGGGGCGTGGTGCTCGAAGCCTTCAAGCCGGGCCAGGCGCCGCCGGTCAATGATCCCGGGATGGTCGCCGGTACCGATGTGATCGACGGCACCCAGCAGGGCATTTCGCCGGACGCCGATCGGGCCGTGATGCGGTCAGGGACGGGTGGGCTGTACTGAGGCTTGGTGGGCAGGCCTTCGGGCCGCGATTTTCACGCCCATTCCTCGCCAACAATGCTTGCCAAGCGTGGGACCAAGCGGGTAGAAGGTCGCACTCGCGCGGGCGCTGGTTTGGCAGGCGAACCCGCTGCACCGAGATGTCCAGTCATCCAGCTAAGCTATTGATACCACGGACGATTCTTGGGGAATGGTGTAACGGTAGCACAACAGACTCTGACTCTGTTTGTCTTGGTTCGAATCCAGGTTCCCCAGCCAATCCGCCTCGGTGGCGTGAATCAGCCTCTCAAATCCCGACGAGATTGCCGGCTGCAGCTGCCGACGGAGGTCCAGTCGTATGTGTGCCATCACGGCATGAGGGTGGATTGGTCCGGCGTAATCCACCATGGTCTCGCGCGTGTGGTCCGGCTCGTTGCACCAGAGGTTTAGGCTGATGGACGAAATTCTCTATGCCCGCGAAGCGTCGATCGGCGTCGATGAGTTCATCGAGGTGCTGCGGCAGTCGGGCCTCGGCGAGCGGCGACCGCTGGCGGATACCGACCGGATGGAGCGCATGATCGCCAATGCGAATCTGATCGTGACGGCGCGGAAGGCGGGCAAGTTGGTCGGCGTGTCGCGCGCGCTGACCGATTTCGCCTATTGCTGCTATTTGTCGGACCTTGCGGTCGATCGCGGGTACCAGGGACATGGCATCGGCAAGCGTTTGATCGCGGAAACGCGGCGCCTCGCCGGACCTGAATCGATGTGCCTGCTGTTGTCGGCGCCGGACTCGATTGGGTTCTACAAGACCATCGGCATGCCGCAGCCGGACAACGCGTTCCTCTACAAGCGGGAGCGATAACTGCGCGGCGTTACTTGATCTTGTCGTAGACCGTCGCGAAATCGGCGAGCGGCATCGGGATGGAGATGGTTTCCTTGCCGAGATTCTGGAACGACACCTTCAGCTGCTTGCCCGATTTCAGCTGGGTCAGGACATCGGCGGCGATCGGCGTATTGATGTAGCAGCCGCGCGCCTCGCAAGTCTGGATCGGCACGTCGACGGCCTTGCCGTCGTCGACCTGCAGCTTGGCGCCGACAGGCAGGTTCAATCCGAGTGGAAGCTGGATCAGCGCCACCGGCGTGCGGGTGTCGCCGGGAACGCGGATATTGACCAGCACGATGAGCTGGCCGGTCTTGGTGAGCACCGCGGTCTGTTCCATCGCGCATTCGAGCGGAGCGTCGCGGCTCGCACTGGTACAGCGCGCGACCCAGCCGGAGTTGTTGGGGGCTGCTGTATCACCCTGAGGAGCCGCGGGCGCAGCTGCCGGAGTGGGCGCGTTCTTGCTCTTGGCCGTCTGGGCGTGGCCGGAGTGGGCTATGCCGAACACGGTGAACAGGACGAAGAGCGACTTTGCGACAATCTTCACGGTACCGGCTCCGAAATGGACATCTTTCGGATGTGCCGGGATGCCGGCAAAGTCAAGTCACTCGGCGGCCTCCTTGACCGATCCATGCTCGCTGTCGTCAGCGTCGTGGTCGGCGGGCGGCGAGCGGCCCCAGTTGGCAAACGCGTTGGAGAGCCTGTCGAGATAGAGATAGACGACCGGCGTCGTGAACAGCGTCAGCGCCTGGCTGACGATCAGGCCGCCGACCATGGCGTAGCCGAGCGGCTGGCGGATTTCCGAGCCGGTGCCGGTCCCTAGCATCAGCGGCACGCCGCCGAGCAAAGCGGCCATCGTCGTCATCATGATCGGGCGGAAGCGGAGCAGGGCGGCCTGGCGGATCGCCGCCACCGGCTCCATGTGCTGGTCGCGCTCGGCCGCGATCGCGAAGTCGACCATCATGATGCCGTTCTTCTTCACGATGCCGATCAACAGGATGATGCCGATCAGCGCGATCAGCGAGAAGTCGAAGCCGGCCGCCATCAGGATCGCGAGCGCGCCGACGCCGGCCGACGGCAGCGTCGACAGAATCGTGATCGGGTGGATGTAGCTCTCATAGAGAATGCCGAGGATCAGGTAGACGACCACGAGCGCCGCGAGGATCAACAGCGGGACGGTCGACAGCGATTGCTGGAACGCCTGCGCGGTACCCTGGAAGCTCGAGCTCAGTGTCGGCGGCGCGCCAAGGTCGACCATCGCCTTCTGCACCGCTTCCGTCGCCTGGCCGAGCGCAACACCCTGCGCCAGGTTGAACGAGATGGTGATCGCCGGGAACTGGCCCTGGTGGCTGATCGAGAGCGGCCGTACCGGCACGCTGGTCCAGGTCGCGAAGGTCGAGATCGGCACCTGTTCGCCGGTCAGCGGAGACTTGATGTAGATCTTGTTCAGCGTGTCGATCGCGCCCTGGAGCTCCGGCAACACCTCGAGGATGACGTGGTAGCTGTTGAGCTGGGTGAAGTACTGCGTCACCTGGCGCTGGCCGAACGCGTCATAGAGCGTGTCGTCGATCAGCTGCGGCTGGATGCCATAGCGCGAGGCGGTGTCGCGGTTGATCTTCAATTCGAGCGTGGTGCCGTTGGTCTGCTGGTCGGTGGCGACGTCGCGCAGCTGCGGCAGCGTCTGCATCTTGCCGAGAATCTTCGGCGCCCATTCGTTCAATTCGGCGAGGTTGGCATCCTGCAGCGTGAATTCGAACTGGGTGCGGGTCGGGCGGCCGCCGAGGCGGACGTCCTGCGCCGCCTGCATGAACAGCCGGGCACCCTCGACCTTCTCCAGCTTCGGCCGCAGCCGGGCGATGACCTGCTGCGCGTTGGCGTCGCGATCCTTCAGCGGCTTCAGCGTGATGTACATCGCGCCGTTGTTGCCGGCGCGGCCGCTGCCGCCGATCGCCATCGCCACCGTCGCCACCGCGGGATCCTGCTGCACGATCTTGCCGAGTTCCTCCTGCTTCCGCTTCATGTCGGCGAAGGAGATGTCCTGGTTGGCTTCCGAGGTCGCGGTGATCAGGCCGACGTCCTGCTGCGGGAAGAAGCCCTTCGGGATGACGACGAACAGGTAGACTGACAGCGCCAGCGTCCCGAAGAAGATCATCAACGTCGTGAACTTCCAGCGCAAAGCGAGGTCGAGCACGCTCTGATAGCCGCGCAGCATGGCGTCGAAGCCGCGCTCGCTGAGCTGGTAGAACCGGCCGTGCTTCTCGTCATTGTGGGCGCGCAGGAAGCGCGAGGCCATCATCGGGGTCAGCGTCAGCGACACGAACATCGAGACGAAGATGGTCATCGCGAGCACGACCGCGAATTCGCGGAACAGGCGGCCGATGATGCCGCCCATCAGGAGCAGCGGGATCAGCACCGCGACCAGCGAGATGCTGATCGAAACGATGGTGAAGCCGATTTCCTGCGAGCCCTTGAAGGCGGCAGCCATCGGCTTCTCGCCCTCTTCGATGTAGCGGCTGATGTTCTCCAGCATCACGATGGCGTCGTCGACCACGAAGCCGACCGCGATCGTCAGCGCCATCAGCGACAGATTGTCGAGCGTGTAGCCGAACACCCACATCAGCGCGCAGGCGCCGAGCAGCGCCAATGGCACCGTGACCGTCGGGATCACGGTCGCCCAGAAACTGCGCAGGAAGACGAAGATCACCATCACGACCAGGAAAATGGTCAGCAGCAGGGTGAACTGGACGTCCTCGACCGCAGCGCGGATCGTGGTGGTGCGGTCGCTGATGACGTCGATCTTGATCGCCGGCGGGATCGCGGCGACCAGCCGGGGCAGCGTCGCCTTGATCTTGTCGACGGTGTCGATGACGTTGGCGCCGGGCTGCTTGAAGATGACGAGGAATACGCCGCGCTTGCCGTTGGCCCAGGCGGCCTGCTTGGCGTCCTCGGGCCCGGTGACGGCCTGGCCGATGTCACGGATCCGCAGCGGCCCGCCATTGCGGTAGGCGATGATGACGTCGTTCCACGGGCTCGCCGTCAGCAACTGGTCGTTGGCGTAGATGGTGTAGGCGCGGGTGGCGCCGTCGATATTGCCCTTCGGACTGTCGACGGTGGCGATGTTGATCGCGGCGCGGACGTCCTCCAGCGACAGGCCCTTGGCGACGAGCTTGGCGGGGTCGATCTGGACGCGAACCGACGGCTTCTGCTGGCCGCCGATGATGACCTGCGCAACGCCCGAGATCTGGCTGATCTGCTGCGCCAGCTGGGCGTCGACGGCATCGCTGACCGTCGTCAGCGGCAGCGTGTCCGATGTCGCCGACAGCAGCATGATCGGCGAGTCCGCCGGGTTGACCTTGCGGTAGGTCGGCGGCGAGGGAAGGGTTTTCGGCAACTGGCCGCTGGCCGCGTTGATGGCGGCCTGCACGTCGTTGGCGGCGCCGTCGATGCTGCGGTTGAGGTCGAACTGGATGGTGACCGCCGCCGTGCCGAGATAGCTGGTCGAGGTCATCTGCGCGATGCCGGGGATCTGCGCGAACTGGCGTTCCAGCGGCTGGGCGACCGATGTCGCCATCGTTTCCGGGCTGGCGCCGGGCAGGGTCGCGGTGATCTGGATGGTGGGGAAGTCGACCTGCGGCAGCGGCGCGACCGGCAGCAGGGGATAGGCGACGAGACCGACGAACAGGATGCCCGCCATCAGCAGCGAGGTGCCGATGGGGAAACGAATGAATGGTGCGGAAATTCCGGCGCCGACGCTCATTCCTGCGCAACCTTCGACTGGGACGGATCCGAGCTCGCCACCGCCGTTGTCACCAGGGTTCCCGGCGAGACCTTGTACTGGCCCGCGGTGATCACCTGCTGTCCCGGCGACAGGCCCTCGTCGATCACCGACTTGCCGTCGATCGACTGACTGACCTTGATCTTGCGAAGCTCGGCCTTGTTCTCCTGATTGACTGAATACGCGTAGAGGCCATCGGTGCCATGCTGCACCGCGTCATCCGGGACGACGGTGGCATCCTTCAAGGTTCTGACCAGAAGGCGGGTCGAGACCGACTGGCCCGGCCACAGCGCGTGGTCCTTGTTATCAAACACCGCCTTCAGCCGGACAGTCCCGCTTGACGTGTCGACCTGATTGTTGATCAGCGCCAGGGTTCCCGTGGATAGCACCCGCTTGCCGTCGGTGGTCAGGGCAATGGTCTTGGGCGGCGCCACGGCCAGCGCCGCCTTGATATCCGGCAGCTGGTCTTCCGGCGCGGTGAAGATCACCGTGATCGGCTCGATCTGGGTGATCGTGACAATGCCAGTCTGGGCCGAGGCATTGACGATGTTGCCGATATCGACCAGTCGCAGGCCGACAATGCCGTCGATCGGGGACTTGACGGTGGTGTAGTCCACCTGGGTCTGGGCGTTGAAGATGGCGGCCTCGTCAGCCGAGATCTGGGCGGTCAGCTGCGCCACCGTGGAGCGCTGGGTGTCGAGCTGCTGGCGTGTCGCGAACTCGCCGAGCCTGGTGGTGCGCTGCAGGTCGAGATTGGCGTTGGCGAGATTGGCTTCGTCCTGGGCCTTCTTGGCCTTGGCCTGGTCGAGCGTTGCCTGATAGGGCCGCGGATCGATCTCGACCAGCGTGTCCCCGGCCTTGACGAACTGGCCTTCCTTGAAAGCGATCCTGGTGATCTGGCCGTCGACCCGGGTGCGGACCTGGACGGTGTTGAATGCCTGCACGGTGCCGAGACCCGTGAGATAGACCGGGAAGTCGGCTTTCTCGACCGGCGAGATCTTGACCGGGACGGCCGGGCGTTGGGCGGAGCGCTTCTGGGCGGCTTCGATCGCCTGCTGGTTGCTCGTGTGTTTCTGCCAGCCGAAATAACCGGCGGCGCCGACCGCAGCGATCACTAAAACCCAACCGATGGTGCGTGACTTTGACATACGGACTCTTGGGTTCGACGTAACAATAAAGGCTGATCGAAACGGTTCACAGAGCTTGCGGATATAATATGCGTGCACTTAATGTGTAAACACACCAAGGCTTGAGAATCCTAAACATTTGGAAAGGTTTAGGTCAGAAACGAGCAGAAACAATTCGCCTGGGAAACGCACCGAGGACCCCTATGTCGCTCGATCTCAAACGCCAGTTTATCGCGCAGCTTGTCGAGAGTTCCCGGCTGCTGCGCAATTATATCGATCATCGCGCCAAGGCGCGAGGCACCACGCGTGCGCAATGGATCGTGCTCTTCCGCCTGCGCGAGCAGGAGGGACTTTCCCAGGTCGATCTCGCCGACGTCCTCGAATTGCAACCGATCTCGCTGGTGCGGCTGCTCGACCGCCTCGTCGAGCATGGCCTGCTCGAACGCCGGCCCGATCCCAGGGATCGCCGTGCCAATCGCCTGTTCCTGACCCGGAGCGGGCGTCGTCTCGTCGACGATCTCGACAGTTTGCGCGACGCGATCGCCGGCGACGTGTTGCGCGACGTCTCCGACAAGCACGTCGAAAGCGGCCTCGCCACGCTGCGCGAGGTCAAGGATCGCATCAAGGCGCTCGGCGAGGAGGCGGAGCGCATCGCTGCGAAATAGCGCATCTCATCGCGCGCAGATTCCTTCGCTCTATCCATTCACCCGTTGCAGCGTGCCGGTTGAATCGTCGCGGGATGTCGTTCATATCGCGCGGCAACGATGCGAGAGGACGAGGGCTGCGATGGATGAGTTGAACGGGCGCATGATGGCATGCCAGATCCTGGTCACCGGATTGATCGCGCGCGTCGCCAACGAGCAGCGGGATCCGCTGCGCTTTCTCACCGACTTCCGCGACGAGATCAAAGCGGTCGTCAACGGCGTCAACATCGCCGGCCTCGAGAACAGCGACCGCGTGCGGCAGGTCGCGCAGCGGACGATCGACGAGCTGTTTTCGCTGATGAAGCCGCCAAGCGCCGAGTAATCGCGTGGACGCATGGACAGCGCCCGCAAGCCGCGATCAATGACGGGCAGCTCTGATTTAGAACGATTATTAGAACGCTTAAAAGCTTTACTTTAGAACGATTTCAAACCGTAGATTAGAATCGCTTTGAATTGGGGCGATTCAAGCCGACTGTTGCGCTCACCGCATTGATAAAAAAGGTCACGCTCGATAACCGATGGAGACAGTTCGTCGCAGCTTCATTTCGCGAACGAGCTGATTTTTCTGGGGCGAGCAAGACATGAGCAATGTGAAGGCGCCGAGATCGCTGCGCTTCGATGCAGCGATCGGTTCGGCTGATGACACCGGTTATTCCGCCACGAAGGTCTCCGCAGTCGCGAGCCTAATCGCGGTGGCGTCGTTTTCGGGGGCCGAAGCGCAGCAATCCAACCTGCCGCCGGTGAATGTCGATGCCCCGGTCGCTCGCCCGCGGCCCGTGACGTCAAAGCCCACGTCGGACCAGGTCCGCGCCCGCAACGCGCTGCGCCGCGCCGCGCGCCGCAACAACCAGCAAGCACTGCAGGCGCCGGTGCCGTTTCCCAACGCCGGCGGTCTTCCCGCCGACCGCGATCCGTACGCGGATCCGGCCGCGCCGTACAAGGGCGACCGTTTGCAGTCGTCCGGGAAATATCCCGAGCCGATCCTGAACACGCCGAAATCGGTCACGGTGCTGACCAAGGACGTGCTCGAAGACAAGAACGCCACCTCGCTGAAGTCGGCGATCCTGTCGACGGCCGGCGTCACGCTCGGCACGGGCGAGGGCGGCAATGCCTTCGGCGACCGCTTCTTCATCCGCGGTTTCGATGCGCGCAACGACATCTTCATCGACGGCGTGCGCGACTCCGGCGTCAGCGTCCGCGAGAACTTCTTCACCGAGCAGGTCGAGATCCTGCGCGGCCCGGGCTCGTCCTTTGCCGGCCGCGGCACCACCGGCGGCGCGATCAACATCGTCACCAAGCAGGCGACGACGCAGAACAGCTTCTACAACATGGACACCACGTTCGGCACCGATCGCACCAAGCGCGTGACGCTCGACGTCAACCAGGTGATCAGCCCGACGCTGGCGATCCGCGCCGGCGGCCTGTTCCAGGATGCCGGCGTCGCCGGCCGCAGCTATGTCACCGACGACCGCAACGGCGCGTTCGTCGCCGGAACATGGAAGCCGGTTGATGCGGTGAAGATCACCGGCAACTACATCCACACTGAACTGACCGGACTCCCGGATTTCGGCGTGCCGTATTACCGGCCGAGCACCGCGAGCACGGCCGGCGGCCCGTTCCCGGATTTCGGCGTCAACCGCAACAATTGGTACGGCTTCGTCAACCGCGACTTCTTCAGGACCGGGCAGGACATCGGCACCATCAACGCCGAAGTGCAGATCACGCCGGACCTCGTGGTCAGCAACAAGATCCGGGAATCGCGTTCGACCCAGAACTACATCGGCACGCTGCCGGAAGCGCCGACGCTTGCCGCCGGCGCTCCGTTCACGGCGTATACGCTGAGCGCCAATCCGCAAAGCCGCTACCAGGTCACCGACGTGTTCGCCAACCAGACCGAGGCGACCTACAAATCGGTCGACGGCCTCGGCTTCAAGCACACGACGACGGCCGGCGTCGAATACGACAACGAGCGGTCCTCGATCGACAGATATCTCGGCCTGAGCTCGGAAATAACGACCGGCACATCGGCTTTCACGGGAAGCGGATCGCTCTCCGGCGTCAGCGTGTTCAATCCGCAATACACCAACATTCCGTTCCCGATTCCGTCGGGGTTGTCCGGGATGCCGACCAAGATCGGGATCGACACCACCAGCGGCTACATCATGGATACCGCGAACTATAATGACTTCGTGATCCTCAATGGCGGCATCCGCTACGACGACTACAAGATCAACACGTCAGGATATCTGACGTCGGGCAATAGGACCACATTCGGCAGTCAGTCGGCTGACTTCGGGATGCCGAACTTCAACCTCGGCCTTACCTTGAAGCCGCTGCCGAACGGCAGCGTCTATGCGGCCTATGCGACCTCGTCGAACCCTGTCGGCGCCGAGTTCGACGGTACCAGCACTGCGTATGGCGGCCTGTCTCCGGTGTTGAACGGCGGCAATACCCAGATTTTCGGGCCGGAAAAGAACAAGGCGATCGAAGTCGGCACCAAGTGGGAATTGTTCGATCGTCATCTGCTGGTGACGGCGGCGCTGTTCCAGACCGAGAAGGAAAATGCGCGCGAATCGCAGAACGTGAACAACGCAACCGCGGCCGCGGCGCTCGGCTGCTCCTATCCGACCGGGACGACCGGCAATATTTCCTGCATCACCGCGGGCGCGGCCTACCGCATCCGCGGCATCGATCTCGGTGTCGGCGGCAAGATCACCGACAAATGGAGCGTGTTCGGCGGTCTCGTGCTGATGCAGTCGGCAGTGACGAGGTCGCTGGCGCCGCCGGCCAACACCATCCTGTACTCCAGCAATGTCGGACTGCCGCTCGCCAACGTCGCGCACCAGTCGTTCAGCATGCTGACCAAGTATCAGCTCACCGACATGTGGGAGCTTGGCGGGCAGGCGGTGTATCGCTCGAAGGTCTATGGCGGCACGCTGCTGGCGGCCAACCAGGGTACCTCGATCCCGAGCTACTGGCGCTTCGACGCCTTTGCCGAAGCAAAGATCGACAAGCACTGGACGATGAAGCTGTTCGTCAACAACATCTTCGACAAGCGCTACTACGACGCGCTGTACCAGAGCGCGGCGCCGTTCGTGCTCGAAGCGCCGGGACGCGCCGCGTATCTGGTTGTTTCTGCGCGTTACTGACGGAGGCTTCGCGGCACGAGATGCTGATCTGTGTTCCCAACGTATTGAGCAAGGCTGATGTGGCGGACTTCCGCCGCATCATGGCGCAAGCCGAATGGGAGGACGGCCGCTCGACCGCCGGCGCCGCGTCCGCGATGGTCAAGCGCAACGAGCAGCTGCCGCCCGACAGCGAGGTCGGGCGGCAGCTCGGCAATCGCATTTTGTCGGCGCTGTCGGCGAGCCCGCGCTTCATCTCGGCGGCGATCCCGCTTAGAATCTTTCCACCCTTGTTCAACCGCTATGCCGCCAGCGACGGGCACCATTTCGGCCTGCACGTCGACAATGCGGTGCGCGGCGACAGGCTGACCGGCATGAGGATCCGCACCGACCTCTCGGTCACGCTGTTTTTATCGGAGCCGGAGGACTACGACGGCGGCGAGCTCGTCATCGAAGACCTCTACGGATCCCATGAAATCAAGCTGCCGGCGGGCGATCTCGTAGTTTATCCTGCTTCCAGTTTGCATCTGGTCACGCCGGTCACGCGGGGGACCCGGGTAGCGTCTTTTTTCTGGCTGCAGAGCATGGTACGGGATGCACACGCGCGCAGTCTGATCTTTGATCTCGATACCGCGATCCAGGCTCTGGTGGAGCGGCTGGGGCGCGATGACCCCGAAACGGTCAAATTGACCGGGATTTATCACAACCTGATCCGTCACTGGGCTGAAGTGTAACTGATGATGACATTCAAGTTCCCCGCTGCATCCGCCATGATCGCCTCGCTGGCGATGCTGATGCTGGCCGCGCCGTCTTCGGCGCAGCAGCAAACGGCGCCTGTAGCGCAGCCTGCTCCCGTGACCCGGCCTCAGCCCGCACCCGCGGCCCAGCCGGCGGCAGCCCAGCCTGCGGCGGCTGCCCAGGCCGCGCCGGTGGCCGCCCAGCCGGCACAAGCGGCGCCGCAGGCTCAGGCCGCGCCGGCCCCTGCGGTGGCGGCTCCGGCTCCGACGGCGAACGAGGCGTCCCTGGCTGCGCCCGCGAGCGGCGACAGCAAGTCGCTGAAGTCGACCTCGACCGGCCTGCACGAATTGTCGCCGTGGAATATGTTCTTGAACGCCGACATCATCGTGAAGGCGGTGATGCTCGGTCTCGCTTTCGCGTCGCTCGTGACCTGGACCGTATTCATCGCCAAGATGGTCGAGCTGACCGTGGCGCAGCGCAAGCTGCGCGGCGCGCTGGCCAAGATCGCTGAATCGCGCTCGCTGGCCGAAGCGCAGTTCGCGCTCGGTGCCAAGGGCAGCGTGCTGTCGTCATTCATCGCAGCTGCGATGCGGGAGGGGCGCCTGTCGGCGGGCATCTCGAGCGACAGCGGCATCAAGGAGCGCGCGGCGTCGAGCTTCGCCGAGATCGTGCGCGCCGAAGCCCGCAAGATCCGCATCGGCATGGGCCTGCTCGCGACCATCGGCGCGACGTCGCCCTTCGTCGGCCTGTTCGGCACCGTCTGGGGCATCATGAACAGCTTCATCGGCATTTCGAAGTCGCAGACGACCAACCTTGCCGTGGTGGCGCCGGGCATTGCGGAAGCGCTGCTCGCGACCGCGATCGGCCTCGTCGCGGCGATCCCCGCGGTCATCATCTACAACCATTTCTCGCGCGTCACGAAGGTCTATCTCGAGCTGGTCAACCGCGCCTCGGGTGCCGCAGGACGGCTGTTGTCGCGCGATCTCGACCGCACCCATGGCGACGTTCCGCGCAACGCGCATGCGCGCGCCGCGGCGGCGGAGTAGGCGATGGCAGTCTCGATCTCCGAGAACGATGGCGACGACGATTTCGCGGAATCCCACGAGATCAACGTCACGCCGTTCATCGACGTCATGCTGGTGCTGCTGATCATCTTCATGGTGGCAGCACCGCTCTCGACCGTCGATCTTCCGATCGATCTGCCGACCTCCAGCGCGACGCCGCAGAAGAAGCCGGACAAGCCGACCTATCTCAGCATCAAGCCGGATCTGACGCTGGCGATCGGGGAGAACGCGGTGAAGCGCGTCGACCTGGTCAATTCGCTGGATGCCGTGCCCGACATGACCCGGGACAAATACGTGTTCCTGCGGGCTGATCGGATGGTACCCTATGGCGAGCTGATGGGCGTGATGGAGCTGCTGCGCGCCGGCGGCTACACGCACGTGAAGCTGGTCGCGCTCGAGGGCGTTCCGGGAGCGCCCGCGGCGGCGCAGGCCGATCCTGCCAAACCCTGACGGCGAACGCGATGTCCACCAACCCCGATCTCGATCTGCGGACCTCGAAGCGGCTCTGGGTGATCGCTGCCGTGACGGCAGTCGGGATGCATCTGGGCGGTGCCGCGCTGGCGCTGACCAATTTGCGCGGCGACGACGGCGACGAGGGGCTCGGCGCTGCCGGCGCGGAGTACGCCGTCGAGCTGGCTTCCGCGGATGCGACCGAGGAGGCCCTACCGCCCGGACCGCTGGCTGACGAGCAGCAGGCTGTGCAGGAAATGGCGCAGCAGAAGGCCGAGGTGAAGGACACCGACCTGCCTCAGGAAAAGCCGGTGGAGTCCGACGACCCCGATCGCATCGTGACGGAAGACACTGCCAAGAAGCAGAAGGAGGAGGAGGCCAAGGTCGCCAAGGTCGAGACCAACGCGCAGGAAGCGCAGCAGGCCTCGGAGGCGGCCGCGCCGACCAAGCTGGAGGACGCGCGTCAGTCGGAAACCACCAAGGCACCCAACCCAGGCATCGGCAAGGACAAGCTGCTGCTGACCGCCAAGTGGGGCAAGAAGATCAGCGCCTATCTCGACCTGCACAAGAAATTCCCGGAGAAGGGCAAGGCCAAGGAGGCCAAGGTGAAGGTCGCCCTGGTGCTGAATCGTCTGGGCAAGGTGCTGTCGGTTGCCGTGCTGGAATCGTCCGGAGATGCCGCCTTTGACGACGCGGCGATCTCGATGGTCCACCGGTCCGATCCGGTCCCGGCGCCGCCGGCCGACCTGACCGACGATCAGTTCTCCTTCAGCCTCGACGTCAATTACAACAAGCCGAAGAAGTAGCGAGCCGCGGCTGCCTGCGATCAGACGCCGGTGTCATTCCGGGGCGCGACAAGTCGCGAACCCGGAAATCATTTCTCCATTGAATGAGCCGCTGGTCGATTCCTGATTCGCCGTTTCACGCGGCCCGGAACGACGTTGCCTCAGCTCTTCTTCACCAGCGGGCAGACGCTCTTCTCGAGCGGGAGGAAGGCCTCGTCCGCGGGGATGGTGGCGACCAGCTTGTAATAGTCCCACGGATATTTCGACTCGGACGGCTTCTTCACCTCGAACAGATAGGCCGGGTGGATCTTGCGGCCGTCGACGCGAATCGAGCCCTTGCCGAACAGGGGATCGTCGGTCGGCATCTCCTTCATCTTGGCGACCACGGCGCGGCCGTCATGCGGATTGCCGCCGAGCGCTTCCAGCGCCTTGAAATAGTGGATCAGCGAGGAATAGACGCCGGCCTGCACCATGGTCGGCGGGTTCTTCTTGAAGCGCTCCATGAAGCGCTTGGAGAAGGCGCGGGTCTGGTCGTTCATGTCCCAATAGAATGTCTCGGTGAAGTTCAGCCCCTGCGCGACGTTGAGGCCGAGCGCGTTGATGTCGGTGATGAACAGCAGCATGCCCGCAAGCCGCTGGCCGCCCGAGACGATGCCGAATTCCGCGGCCTGCTTGATCGCGTTGGTGGTGTCGCCGCCGGCATTGGCAAGGCCGACGATCTTGGCCTTCGAGCTTTGCGCCTGCAGCAGGAAGGACGAGAAGTCGGCATTGTTGAGCGGATGCTTGACGCTGCCGAGCACCTTGCCGCCATTCGCGGTGACCACCGCCGAGGTGTCGCGCTCGAGCGCCTGGCCGAACGCATAGTCCGCGGTGAGGAAGAACCAGGTGTCGCCGCCGGATTTGACCAGCGCTTTGCCGGTGCCGTTGGCGAGCATGTAGGTGTCATAGACCCAGTGCACCGTGTTCGGCGAACATTGCGCGCCCGTGAGGTCGGACGAGGCCGAGCCCGAGTTCAGGTTGACGACGTTCTTCTCCTTCGAGAGGTTGGCAATCGCGAGCCCGACATTGGAGGCCGCGAGATCGACGAACACGTCGACCTTCTCGACGTCGATCCACTGCTTGCCGATATTGACCGCGACATCGGGCTTGTTCTGGTGATCGGCCGAGATCAGATCGATCTTCCAGCCCTTCGCCAGCAGCCCGGAATCCTCGATCGCCATCTGCGCCGCCACCGTCGAGCCGGGACCGCCGATATCCTGATAGAGGCCGGACTGATCGCCGAGCGCGCCGACCTTGGCGACCTTGTCCATCGTCTGCGCCGACGCACCGCCGCAGAACACGAGACTCGTGGTCATGACCAAGGCCGTCGTGACCGAGGCTGCAATGGAACGCTTCATCTTCCCTCCAATATGATTTTGTTTTTTTGAGTTCCGGATTATGCCCGGCATCGGGCGCATCGCCTAGAGCGCCGGCGCGATCGCTCGCGCGCGATATTCCACGCCACGGCGATTGCGCAGCCGGTAACGCGCGACGGGATGCCGCGGTGTGCGTAGTTCGATCATCAGACGCGGATAGGGTGAAGCGGGGACGGCACTATTTCCAGTAGTACCGGATCGCGACGTAGACCACGACGAGGCAGGCGAAGATCAGTGCCACCGGCATCGAACGCTTGGCGTTCGGGTCGGAGGTGCTCGTCTTCTTGGGGGGCAGGCGGCGGAACGTCGTGACGTTGCCGCTGTCGGCGACCGGCTCGCGCGCGCGCGCTGGAACCTCCGGCGCTTTGCCGGCGCCGCCCATCTCGACATAGTAAGTGCGGTACATCTCTTGGATGGTCGCCTCGCCGGCGTCGGCTTCGCTCATCTGTCCCAGCAGCTTGTTGTAAATGGCCAGGAAATTCTGCGCCTCAGGCGGCAAGGCGGAGGCGCCGTTCAGCTTGGCCATCATCTTCCAGGTCGCAAAGTCGGCCCGCGCGCGGGTGTCGGCGCGTCGTGCAATCAGCATATCGGCAGCTTTGATCACCATGGCCTCGAAGCGTTCCCGTCCTCAACGCGCGACCCGGAAAAATGGCTACCGGTTTTTCGGTCGGGTCGTGCGCAGATCAAGGCTATGTGTTTCCGGTAATGAGGAGAAGGGCGTTGATTACATAGCCGGTCAGAGTTCGCAGTATCGTTGAAATAACATCAAGATTTAGGCCGACTTGCTGGCCAATCACCGGCAGCAGGATCAACAGCCCGATGAGGATCAGCATGCCGTAGGGCTCCAGCCGGGCGAGCGGGATCGCCAGCGGCCTTGGCAGCAGCCCGACCGCGACCCGGCCACCGTCCAGCGGCGGGATCGGCATCATGTTGAAGATCGCGAGCACGATGTTGATCAGGAAGGCGTTTTTCAGATTGTCCGCGGTCCATTTTGCGGCATCGGCCGGCACCAATGGCAGCGCGTGGAATGCCAGCGCCGCGGCGATCGCCAGGATGATGTTGGTGGCCGGGCCGGCCAGCGCCACCCACACCATGTCGAGCTTGGGATGATTGAGCTTGCGGAAGTTCACCGGCACCGGCTTGGCGTAGCCGAACAGGAACGGCGAATGCGCGAACAGCAGCACTGCAGGCAGGATCAGCGTGCCGAACGGATCGATGTGCTTCAGCGGGTTGAAGCTGACGCGGCCGAGCTGCCAGGCGGTGTCGTCGCCGAGCCGATGAGCGACGAAGCCGTGCGCGGCTTCGTGAAACGTGATCGCAATGACGACCGGCAATACCCAGACGGAGATGTCATAGAGGGAGATGTTCAATGGCGTGCCGCCTCGGGTTCGCTGGGACCGGACCTTAGGCTAGCACGGATTCGCGGAAGGCCTTGCTGGCGAGCGTTGCCGCAGGTCAGCGCATGTCGGGGGCGACCGCGTGCGCCAGAGGCGGGTGGGTGGTCGCGATCCAGATGCCGGCGAACACGGTGACGATGCCGGCCACCAGATTCCAGCTCAGCGGCTCGCCGAGCAGGGCTGCGCCGACCAGCGATGCCGCGATCGGATTGACGGTGACCGAGATCGCCACCCGGGTCGGCGTCGTCCGCTCCAGCGCGAAGGCCCAGAGATAGAAGGTGAGCGCAGCGCCGAAGGCGCCGAGATAGATCGCGCCGAACCATTGCGGCGCGCCGAAATCGGCAACCGGCGCAAAACTGCCGCGCAGCAGCGAGGCGACAATGAGCACCACCGCCCCGGCGGCCATCGCGAGCGTGGTGAAGGGGATCGGGCCGGCGCGGCGGATATAGGGTTTTGACCAGATGCTGTAGAGCGCCATGCACAGCGCGGCTGCGATCATCAGGAGGTCGCCGCGCCAGGCACCAGGCGGCGCCGTGGCGAGGCCTGAGAGCAGCGCCATCGAGACGCCGAGGATGGTGATCAGGACGCCTGTGGTCTTGCGCGCGGTGAGCGCTTCGGCGCCCAGCACCGCGCCGACCAGCATGGTCAGCAGCGGCAGTGTCGACAGCGCGAGTGCGCCGCGCGCGGCGGTGGTGAAGATCAATGAGGCGTTGAACAGGACCGGAAACGCCGCAAAGAACAGCAGGCCGAGGCCGGCAACGCCGAGCCAGTCGCGCCGCGTCGGCCAGCTCCGGCGTTGCAGCAGTGCCAGCGGCAGCAGCAGCAGGACGCCGATGCCGAAGCGGAACGCGCCGATCGCCAGCGGGTCGATGGCGCCGACCAGAAACCGCGTCGCGCCGATCGAAGTGCCGCCGAGCGCGCTCGAGGCCACCGCCGCCAACACCCCCCAGATCTCGCCCATTCCGTTGGCCCCTTGGTTTTGCTTGCGCAATCTAGGGAAGGGAACATAATCAGGGAATGGAATAGATGTGATTGACTAAATCACAGATCGTTATGAGTGCGCCCATCCTGGACCCGGATCTTCTGCAGGCCTTTGTCGCGGTGGCGGAGCATCGCTCCTTCACCCGCGCGGCCTCGGCGCTGAACCGGACCCAATCCGCCGTCAGCATGCAGGTGAAGCGGCTGGAAGAGCGGCTGCAGGCCGAACTGTTTCACCGCAGCACGTCCAGTGTCGACCTGACTGCGGCAGGCGAGGGATTGCTCGGCTATGCCCGCCGCATTTTGAGCCTCAACGCGGAAGCGGTCGGCCGGGTGCGCGCGCACGGCACGGATGGACGGGTTCGCCTCGGCGTGATGGACGACTATGGGACGATGATCGTCCCGCCGCTGCTCAAGGACTTCATCGCCAGCTATCCGCTGATCCATGTCGAGATGGAGACCGGGCTGACGTCGACAATGACCGATCGGCTCGGCGAAGCCTATGACCTCGTGATCGCGATGCACCCCGAGGGACGCGGCGAGGGCGAGTTGCTGCGCACCGAGCAGGCGGTGTGGGCCGCGAGCGCCGCACATCGCGTCGAGGAACTCGATCCGCTGCCGGTCGCGCTCTATCCGCAGGGCTGCCTGTTCCGGAGCTGGGCGATGCAGGCGCTGGACGAGGCGAACCGGCCGTGGCGGCTCGCCTTTGTCAGCCACAGCCTGTCCGCGGTCGAGGCGATCGCGGCGCAGGGCCTCGCCGTGACCGTGGTCAAGTCGGGGACGTTTCCGCCGACGCTGCGTCGGCTGACCGCGCGCGACGGCATGCCGCGGCTGCCGCGGGCCGAGATACGGCTGCATCGCGCGCAAAACCTGTCGCACGCGGCGTCACTCCTGGCCGATCATCTCGTCGCGGCGCTGCGGCAGCCGGCGAGGCGAGCGGCGATCTAATAGGTCGCGCGGCCGCCGGAAATGTCGAACACCGCGCCGGTGGAGAAGGCACAATCCTCCGAGGCCAGCCATGCCACCATCGAGGCGAGCTCCTCGACCTGCACAAAGCGGGCCTTCGGGATCTTCGACAGCATGAAGTCGATGTGCGCTTGCGTCATCTGGTCGAAGATCGCGGTCTTCGCTGCGGCCGGCGTCACCGCATTGACCAGGATGTCGTGCTGCGCGAGCTCCTTGCCGAGCGATTTGGTGAGCGCGATCAGGCCCGCCTTCGACGACGAATAATGCGCGGCGTTCGGATTGCCCTCCTTGCCGGCGATCGAGGCGATGTTGACGATGCGGCCGTACTTCCGGCCGATCATGGTCGGCACGATCGCCTTGCAGCAGATGAAGGGCCCCTCGAGATTGATGCGCATCACCCGGCGCCAGTCCTCGAGATCGGTTTCCCATACCGGCTTGTTGGCTCCGGTGATGCCGGCGTTGTTGACGAGAATGTCGATCTTGCCGAACGCCCGCAGCGTTTGATCGCGCGCGGCGTCGACCGCGTCGGGATTGGTGACGTCGGTCTTGATCGCGATCACGTTCTCGCCGATCGCCCGCGCGGTCTTCTCGGCCAGCGGCTGGTCGAAATCCCAGATCGCGACCTTGGCGCCCGACGCGACAAAGCGCTCGGTGATGGCGCGGCCAAATCCCTGCGCGCCGCCGGTGACGACGGCACAGCGGCCGTTGAGATCGATCTTGTTCATGTTGCCTCCCGATTAGAGTGTCCAGCCGCCGTCGATGACATGCGCGACACCTGTCGTGAACGAGCTTTCGTTGCTGGCAAGATAGACGGCGAGCGCGGCGATTTCCTCGGCGGTGCCGAGCCGGCCCATCGGCTGGCGCGCAACGAACATCTCGCGTCCCTGCGGGCCGGCAGCCGCCGCACGCTCAAGCATCGAAGGTGTCTCGATAGTGCCGGGGCAGATGCAGTTGCAGCGGATGCCCTTGGTGATGAAGTCGGCCGCGACCGAGCGCGTCAGTGCCGCGACCGCGGCCTTGGTGGCGCTATAGACGTAGCGGTTCGGCGCCGCCTTCACCGCGCCGGCGGCGGAGGCGATGTTGACGATGGCGCCACCGCCCTGCGCCAGCATGCCGGGCAGGAAAGCGCGCGTGGTGCGGTGCATCGACTTGACGTTGAGGTCGAAGGAGAAATCCCAGTCGTCGTCCGAGCACTCCAGCACTGTGCCGTGATGCACAAAGCCCGCGGCATTGAGCAGGATGTCGGTCTTGCCCGCGCGTTTTGCCATTGCCTCGACGGCTGCGGTGTCGCGCACGTCGAGCTTCGCAACCTCGGCGACGCCTTCCTGCTTGAGCAGCGCAAGTTTGCCTTCGTCGATATCGGTCGCGAACACGCTCGCGCCCTCGCGGGCAAAGGCCAGCGCGCAGGCGCGGCCGATGCCGACGGCCGCTGCGGTTACGAATGCGCGCTTGCCCTTCAGGCGGTCTGACATGCGTTTCTTCCTTCTTTGACGATTTGCAGTGTCATGCGCGGGCTTGACCCGCGCATCCATCTTCGAGGAGCGATGGATTGCCGGGTCGCGCCCGGCAATGACGGTTTGCGTCCTAGTGATTGTCGCGCGCCACGCCGACCTTGCCGGCGATGTCGTGGTAGCGCGTCGCGAGCTCGAGGCAGGCGCCGGTCGCGTGCTGGCCGACGGTCTTGCGGTAGAGCTCCTGCCACGGCGTCTGGTTGGCCGGATGCGGGAAGCCGCCCTTGGCCTTCAGCTCGGCGCGGCGGGTGCGCAGCTCATCCTCCGAGATCATGATGTTGGCGCTGCCCTTGTTGAGGTCGATGCGCACCTTGTCGCCGGTCCTCAGGATCGCGAGCCCGCCATCGGCGGCGGCCTCCGGCGAGGCGTTGAGGATCGAGGGCGAGCCCGAAGTGCCGGACTGCCTTCCGTCGCCGATGCAGGGCAGGGATAGGATGCCGCGTTTGATCAGCGCGGCGGGCGGCTGCATGTTCACCACCTCGGCGCCGCCGGGATAGCCGATCGGGCCGGTGCCGCGGACGAACAGGACGCAGTGCTCATCGATGTCGAGCGCGGGATCCTCGATACGGTTGTGATAATCCTCCGGCCCCTCGAACACGATGGCGCGGCCCTCGAAGGCATTGAGGTCCTTCGGGTTGGACAGATAGCGGTCGCGGAATTCCTTCGAGATCACGCTGGTCTTCATGATCGCGGAGTCGAACAGATTGCCGCGCAGCACGATGAAGCCGGCGTCCTTCACCAGCGGCTTGTCGTAGCCCCAGATCACGTCGCCGTCGGGCGCAGGTGCTTCCTTGCAGTTCTCGCCCATGGTGCGGCCGTTGACGGTGAGGGCGCCTTCGTGGATGCGCTTGTGCTTGATCAGCTCGCGCACCACCGAGGGCACGCCGCCGGCGCGGTGATATTCCTCGCCGAGATAGAAGCCGGCCGGCTGCATGTTCACCAGCAGCGGGACGTCATGGCCGTATTTCTGCCAGTCGTCGATCGACAGCTCGACGCCGACATGGCGCGCCAGCGCATTGATGTGGATCGGCGCATTGGTCGAGCCGCCGATCGCGGAGTTGACCACGATGCAGTTCTCGAACGCCTCGCGCGTCAGGAAGTCCGACGGCTTCAAATCCTCCCAGACCATGTCGACGATGCGCTTGCCGGTCTCGTAGGCGATCTGGCCGCGCTCGCGATACGGCGCCGGGATCGCCGCGCAGCCCGGCAGCGAGAAGCCGAGCGCTTCCGCGAGCGAGTTCATGGTGGAGGCGGTGCCCATCGTGTTGCAATGGCCGACCGAGGGGGCCGAGGAGGCCACGATCTCGATGAATTGCTCATAGTCGATCTCGCCGGCGGCGAGCCGCTCGCGCGCCTTCCACACCACGGTGCCGGAGCCGGTGCGCTGGCCCTCGTGCCAGCCGTTCAGCATCGGGCCGCCCGACAGCACGATCGCCGGCAGGTTGACGGTCGCCGCCGCCATCATGCAGGCCGGCGTGGTCTTGTCGCAGCCGGTGGTCAGCACCACGCCGTCGAGTGGATAGCCGAACAGCACCTCGACGAGGCCGAGATAGGCGAGGTTGCGGTCGAGCGCCGCGGTCGGGCGCTTGCCGGTCTCCTGGATCGGATGGGTGGGAAACTCCATGGCGATGCCGCCGGCGGCGCGGATGCCCTCGCGGACGCGGTGTGCGAGCTCGAGGTGATGCCGATTGCAGGGCGACAGGTCGTTGCCGGTCTGCGCGATGCCGATGATCGGCTTGCCCGACTGCAATTCCTCGCGCGTCAGGCCGTAGTTGAGATAGCGCTCGAGATAGAGCGCGGTCATGCCCGGATTGTGCGGGTTGTCGAACCATTCCTGGGAGCGGAGCCTGCGGCCCTTGCCCTTGCTGGTCGCGCCTGCGGCGTCGTGCCCGTTGGTGGGGGATTTTGTCATTGGTTTCTCCCGCAATGCAAACTGGTGGGCCCATTCAAGGGCTCTGGTTCAACGTCGTTGCTACCTTGCGCAAATCGTCGTGCATTACAAACCCGACCGATCACGCACAGGTGTTTCGTGTGATGGATTGGACCTTAGTTGAAGGGTCTTGGTTGCGCTATCATTTTATCATTTTTCGCGTCTCCTATGACGGGCAGCTGCCGGGCGACCTCAATTGCGTCGCGCCGAGCTTTGCCGTTCCATGACACTGAAGCCGAGATCGACGACGGGTTCGGCGGGCCGGCGCCCTTCCAGCGTCTCGATCACCATCACGGCAGCGTTTCTGCCCATTTCGTAACGATTGGTGCGCACGCTGCTCAAGGTCGGCTCGCTCGACGCCATGAATTCGAGGTCATTGAAGCCGACGATCGCCATCTGCTCTGGCACCGCCACGTGCCGGCGCTTGCATTCGAACAGCGCGCCGAGCGCAAGGTCGTCATTGACGCAGAACACGGCGTCGATGTCGGGCGCCTTGGCGAGCAGGTCGGCAAACAGCGTCCCGCCGAGCGTGACCGAGGTCGGGATCGCCGTTGTCACAATAAGCTGTGGATCGAACAGCGCAGCGTCGGTCATCGCGGAGCGATAGCCGTCGAGCCGACGCTGCACCCGCGGGTCCATCCGCGCGCCGAGGAAGCCGATCCGCCGGTAGCCCTGCGCGAGCAGGTGGGCAATGGCCGCTTTTGCGGCGTCAAAATGCGAGAATCCGATCATCATGTCGATCGGGGAGGGACCGACCTCCATGATCTGGACGATCGGACAATCGACCGTCTCCATGATGCGGCGGGAATCGGCGGTCTGGTTGATGCCGGTAATAATCAGCCCGGCGGGCTTCTGTGCCAGAAACAGACGCAGCAGGCGCTCTTCCTGCAGGATGCTGTAGCGGGTGTTGGCGAGCTGAATGCTGTAGCGGCTGCCGTCGAGCGCGTCATAGATGCCGCGCAGCACGTCGGAGAACACGTTGTTGGTCAGCGACGGGATCAGGACACCGATCACCTCGGTGCGCTGCGACGCAAGCGCGCGTGCCGCGAGATTGGGCACGTAACCGAGTTCTTTTGCCGCACTATCGACCCGCGCGCGCTTGCCGGCCGAAAGTGCTTCCGGATTTCTGAAGAACCGTGAGGCCGTAATCGGACTGACACCGGCGAGCTTCGCGACTTCGGCGAGCCGGATCTTGCCTGGCGTGATGCGCTTTCGGGCCATTTGCCGCTCATATCACGACGTTCGTCGCAGACAAACTGATATTGACAGCGCTACCAAGCGATTGCTAATCGAACGATTGCCAAAACCGGATAAACTGCGGACAATAACGCCAGTCCAACAGCGCCGCGCACCCAGCGCGGCCGGAACACAAAACAGAGCGGTGGCGGCACTCGTCGTACGTCGTCGGGAACTTGAGGGAGGGAAGTGGATGTCGTCGGTCCAGATTCGCGACGTGCGGAAATCGTTCGGCAATTTTGAGGTCCTGCACGGCGTGTCGATCCCGATCGAGGACGGCGAGTTCGTCGTTCTGGTCGGCCCCTCCGGCTGCGGCAAGTCGACCCTGCTGCGCATGCTGGCGGGGCTCGAGAACATCACCTCCGGCACGATCTCGATCGGCGACCGCGTCGTCAACAATGTCCAGCCCAAAGAGCGCGACATTGCGATGGTGTTCCAGAACTACGCGCTCTATCCGCATATGACCGTCGCCGACAATATGGGCTTCTCGCTCAAGCTGCGCGGCGCCAAGCCCGAGGAGATCTCGACCGGCGTCAAGCGCGCCGCGGAAATCCTTGCGCTGACGCCGCTGCTCGAGCGCTATCCTCGCCAGCTCTCCGGCGGCCAGCGCCAGCGCGTCGCGATGGGCCGCGCCATCGTGCGCGATCCCCAGGTGTTCCTGTTCGACGAGCCGCTGTCGAACCTCGACGCCAAGCTGCGTGTTGCGATGCGCACCGAAATCAAGGAGCTGCACCAGCGGCTGAAGACCACGACCGTCTACGTCACCCACGACCAGATCGAGGCCATGACCATGGCCGACAAGATCGTCGTGATGCATGACGGCATCGTCGAGCAGATGGGCTCGCCGCTCGAACTCTATGACACGCCGGCGAACCAGTTCGTGGCCGGTTTCATCGGCTCGCCGGCGATGAATTTCCTCAAGGGCAATGTGAAGGTGAACGGCGCCGCCTATTTCGAGGGACCGAACGGCGTCAAGCTGCCGCTGAAATCGGCGCCGGCCAATTCCGACGGCCAACCCGCGGTCTACGGCGTGCGGCCCGAGCATTTCACCATCGCCGATGACGGCGCCGAGGCCGAGATCGTGGTGGTCGAGCCGACCGGCTCGGAGACCCAGGTGTTCGCCAAGCTCGGCGGCGAGCAGGTCGTCGCCGTGTTCCGCGAGCGCCATCTGTTCAACCCGGGCGACAAGGTTCGGCTCAAGCCGGATCCGTCGCTGGTCCATCTGTTCGACGATTCGACGGGGAAGCGACTGAACAGCTGACGGACCGATCGATCTTAATGGCCGACCAACAGGCCAGATCAAAAACAACAAAAACACAATCATAGGGAGAAGGACGATGCACGATTTTACTCGCCGCTCGCTACTTCAGGGCGGCACGGCGCTGGCTGCAACCGGCATGCTCACCGGGCCGGCGCTGTTTGACTTCGCCAAGGCCTGGGCGCAGAGCGCGCCCTGGAAGGCGGAGCCCGGCGCCAAGCTCACCGTGATGCGCTGGAAGCGCTTCGTGCCCGCGGAAGACGATGCATTCAACGCCATGGTCGCGGCCTTCAAGTCGGCAACCGGCACCGAGATGAACGTGTTCAGCGAGTCCTTCGAGGACGTGCAGCCGAAGGCCTCGGTCGCCGCCAACACCGGCTCGGGTCTCGACCTCGCCTGGGGCCTGCACACGCTGCCGCAGCTGTTCCCGACCAAGGTTCTCAAGATGAACGACGTTGCCGACTATCTCGGCAACAAATATGGCGGCTGGACCGAAGCCGCGGCCAAGACCTGCAAGCAGGGCAATGACTGGCTCGGCATTCCCGTCGCGACCATCGGCGGCTATTTGACCTATCGCAAGTCGGCGGTCGAGAAGGCCGGCTTCAAGCAGGTGCCGTCCGATTTCCCGGCCTATCTTGAACTGTGCAAAGCGCTGAAGAAGAACAACACGCCGGCCGGCTTCGCGCTCGGCCACGCCACCGGCGACGCCAATGCCTGGGTGCACAACATCCTCTGGGGCCACAACGCCTGGACCGTCGACAAGGACGACAAGGTCATCATCAATTCGCCGGAGACGATGAAGGCGCTGGAGTATGCCAAGGCGCTGTCGGAGACCTTCATTCCGGGTGTCGCGTCCTGGAACGATTCCTCCAACAACAAGGCCTTCCTGTCGGGCGAGCTGTTCCTGACCTCGAACGGCATCTCGATCTACGTCGCGGCCAAGGACGATCCGAGCAAGAAGGAGCTCGCCGAGGACATCGACCACGCATTGTGGCCGGTCGGCTCGATCGGCAAGCCGACCGAATTGCAACTCGCGGTTCCGATCCTCGCCTTCAACTTCTGCAAATATCCGAACGCGGCGAAGGCCTTCATCGCCTTCATGCTGGAGAAGGAGAATTTCGAGAAGTGGCTGTCGGGCGCGCGGGGTTATCTCACCCACACGCTCAACGCCTACGACTCGGCTCCGGTGTGGACCGCCGATCCGAAGAACGCGGTGTTCGGCCAGGCCTCGAAGCGCGCGCTGCCGGCCTCCGGCATCGGCACGCCCGGCGAGAAGGCCGCGACCGCGATCGCCGACTTCATCGTGGTCGACATGTTCGCGAACTACTGCACCGGTGCCAAGGACGGCAAGGCCGCGATGGCGGAAGCCGAACGGCAGCTGAAGCGTATCTATCGCTGATGTGATGGCCGCGGGCGGCGGAGCGCCGCCGCCCGCGTCATCATTGGAATGCCATCATTGGAATATTGCGTAGTCATGCTCAATCCGTTGAGCAATCGGGACATCGCCTATGGCTGACATCGCCCTCGCGCCGCGACGTGCGAAAACCGAAATCCGCGAAGCGACCGCATGGGATCAGCTCCGCCACAACAAGAACTGGCT
The DNA here is from genome assembly GCF_024171045.1 of Bradyrhizobium sp. USDA 4538. Lineage (NCBI taxonomy): Bacteria > Pseudomonadati > Pseudomonadota > Alphaproteobacteria > Hyphomicrobiales > Nitrobacteraceae > Bradyrhizobium > Bradyrhizobium sp. USDA 4538. Next base: position 8,707,035 of record NZ_JALJZE010000001.1, on the reverse strand, counting down.
CGGCTTCTGGTTCATGTTGCCGGCGATGGCGTTCCTGATCTTCTTCCTGGCCTATCCGCTTGGGCTCGGCATCTGGCTGTCCTTCACCGACACCCGCATCGGCCGCGTCGGTCATTTCATCGGCACTGAGAACTATGAATGGTTGTGGGACGATGCCATCTTCTGGCTGTCGGTCTTCAACACGCTGCTCTACACTTTCATCGCGAGCGCCGTGAAGTTCGCGGTCGGGCTCTATCTGGCGCTGCTGCTCAACGAGCGCATGCCGTTCAAGGCGCTGTTGCGGGCCGCGGTGCTGATCCCCTTCATCGTGCCGACCGTGCTGTCGGCGCTGGCGTTCTGGTGGATCTTCGATTCCCAGTTCTCGATCATCTCCTGGTCGCTCAAGCATCTCGGCCTGATCACCCAGAACATCAATTTCCTCGGCGACACCACCTGGGCCCGGATCTGCGTGATCTTCGCCAATATCTGGCGCGGCGTACCGTTCGTGGCGATCACGCTGCTGGCGGGCCTGCAGACCGTGCAGCCGTCGCTGTACGAGGCGGCGACGTTGGATGGCGCCTCGCGCTGGCAGATGTTCCGCTACATCACCTATCCCTTGCTGACGCCGATCATCGCCGTCGTGATGACGTTCTCGGTGCTGTTCACCTTCACCGATTTCCAGCTGATCTGGGCGATGACCCGTGGCGGCCCGGTCAACGCCACTCATTTGATGGCGACGCTGTCGTATCAGCGCGCGATCATCGCGGGGCAGTTGGGCGAGGGCGCCGCGATTTCGAGCGCGATGATCCCGTTCCTGCTCGCCGCGATCATGGTGTCATGGTTCGGGCTGCAACGCAGGAAGTGGCAGCAGGGAGAGAGCAATGACTGATCTTCCCGCCTCCAAGGTCGACCTCAAGAGCATCCTGTCGACGCCGTCGCGCGTCGACAACAGCGAGGGCATGAGCTACCTGCAGTCGGTGCCGCGGCGCATCGTGACGCTCTACATCCCGCTGTCGATCATCGTGATCATCCTGCTGTTCCCGTTCTATTGGATGGGGCTGACGGCGATCAAGCCGGACGAGCAACTGCTCGATCTCGACAAGTACAATCCGTTCTGGACCTGGAATCCGACCTTCAAGCACATCCACAAGCTGCTGTTCGAGAGCTACTATCCGCATTGGCTCTGGAACACGATGTATGTGGCGGTGGGCGCCACCGTGCTGTCGATCATCGCGAGCGTGCTCGCGGCCTATGCGATCGTGCGGCTGCGCTACAAGGGCGCCAACGTCGTCGGCGGCCTGATCTTCCTGGCCTATCTGGTGCCGCCGTCGATCCTGTTCATTCCGCTCGCGACCGTCGTGTTTCAGTACGGCCTGTTCGACTCGCCCCTGGCGCTGATCCTGACCTATCCGACGATCCTGATTCCGTTCTCGACCTGGCTGTTGATGGGCTATTTCAAGACCATCCCGTTCGAGCTCGAGGAATGCGCACTGATCGACGGCGCCAGCCGCTGGCAAATCCTGATCAAGATCGTGCTGCCGCTCGCTGTCCCCGGCCTGATCTCGGCCTTCATCTTCTGCTTCACCCTGTGCTGGAACGAGTTCATCTATGCGCTGACGTTCCTGCAATCGACCCCGAACAAGACCGTCCCGGTCGCCATCGTCAACGAATTCGTTGACGGTGACATCTATCGCTGGGGGTCCCTGATGGCAGGGGCGCTATGCGGCTCGCTGCCGCTGGTTATTCTTTACGCGTTCTTCGTTGAGCATTATGTCTCGGCGATGACGGGTGCCGTGAAGGAATGAGCGCGCAAGGCCCGCAGCTGAATTCGAACAAGACAAGAAAAGGAGCAGGGTCGTGCACATTCTGATTCTGGGCGCCGCCGGCATGGTCGGCCGCAAGCTGACCGAGCGTCTCTTGCGCGAGGGCCGCCTCGGCAAGCAAGAGATCACCCGGATGACGCTGCAGGACGTGGTCGCGCCGGCCAAGCCCGCGAATGCCTTGATCCCGGTCAATGTGGTCGCATCCGATTTCGCCGATGCCGGCGCCGCGGCGCCCTTGATCGCCGAGCGTCCCGAGGTGATCTTCCATCTTGCCGCGATCGTCTCGGGCGAGGCCGAGGCCGAGTTCGACAAGGGCTACCGGATCAACCTCGACGGCACCCGCTATCTGATCGACGCCATCCGTGCCGTCGGCGGCGGCTACAAGCCGCGGCTGGTGTTCACGTCCTCGATCGCGGTGTTCGGCGCGCCGTTCCCCGAGAAGATCGGCGACGAATTCTTCCATACGCCGCTGACGAGCTACGGTACGCAGAAGTCGATCTGCGAGCTCCTGATCAACGACTACACCCGCAAGGGTCTGCTCGACGGGATCTCGATCCGCCTGCCGACAATCTGCGTGCGTCCGGGCAAGCCGAACAAGGCGGCGTCCGGCTTCTTCTCCAATATCATCCGCGAGCCGCTGGCGGGCGAGGAGGCGGTGCTGCCGGTCTCCGAGGACGTCCGGCACTGGCACGCCTCGCCGAAATCGGCGGTCGGCTTTCTGGTTCACGCCGGCACGATGGATCTCAACGCGATGGGGCCGCGGCGCAATCTCAGCATGCCGGGGATGTCCGTCACCGTCGGCGAGCAGATCGCGTCGCTGGAGCGCGTCGCCGGCAAGAACGTCACCGCGCGCATCAAGCGGGTGCCCGATCCGACCATCATCAGCATCGTCTCGGGCTGGCCGCGCGATTTCGCTACTGACCGCGCGCTGAAGCTCGGCTTCACCACGGCCGAGAAGACGTTCGACGACATCATCCGGATCCATATCGAGGACGAACTCGGCGGCAAGTTCGCCGCCTGAGCAACGTCCGGGCTAAAGCATGATCCGGAAAAGTGCGAAGCGGTTTCCCTCGCGACAAACGCGGAACGCGTTTGCGCGAAGATCATGCTCAGACAAGGGGCTAAGGCGCGATGATGATTCAACCAGGCTTCATCGCGCTTTAGCGCGGCGCTCGAGATGACCAGAGTTGCCAGCATCGGCGAATGCATGATCGAGCTGCGCCAGGCCCCTGGCGGGCAGCTCGGCGGGCTGTATTCGCGCTCCTATGGCGGCGACACGCTCAACACCGCGGTCTATCTGTCCCGGCTCGGCATCCACGTCGATTACTTCACGGCGCTCGGCGATGATGCGCTGAGCGATGAGATGATCGCGGGCTGGGCGAGCGAGGGCATCGGCACCAAGCATGTCGCGCGATCGGCGGGCAAGCTGCCCGGCCTCTATCTGATCCAGACCGACGACAAGGGCGAGCGGCGCTTCTTCCACTGGCGTGACAGCGCCGCCGCCCGCGACCTGATGGATCTGCCCGAAACGGAAGACATCCTGAATTCGCTCGCGACCTATGACGTCGTCTATCTCTCGGCGATCACGCTCTCGATCCTGCGCGAGGACGGGCAGGAGCGATTGCTGGCGGCGCTGAAGCGTGCGCGGCTGTTGGGGACGCGGTTTGCGTTCGACACAAATTTCCGCGCCCGCGGCTGGCCGGACCTGAACGTCGCGCGGAAGGTCTTCAGCAGCGCGTTCGAGACGGCCGATATCGTGCTTGCCTCGACCGAGGATCTGGCACCGCTTTATCCCGGCGAGAGCAACACGGCGCTGCTGGCCGGCATCTCGAGCCCCGAGGTGGTGCTGAAGCTCGCCGAGCCGGCCTGCATCGTGCGCTCGGCCGGCGGAACGCGCGAGGTGAAGGCGGAGCAGCTTACCAAGCCGGTCGTCGATACCACCGCGGCCGGCGACAGCTTTGCCGCCGCCTATCTCGCCGCGCGGCTCGGCGGCGCCGAGCCAGAGGAGGCGGCGCGCGCCGGCCATCGGCTGGCCGGTGTCGTGGTGTGCTATCCCGGCGCGATCATTCCGCGTTACGCCATGCCGCCGAAAAAGGCGCTTCGTCTCCCACCATCCCGCAAGGCCTCGCAATGACAACGACATCGAAGCAGGACCGGATCGCCGAGCTGATCCGCCAGGCCACCGTGATTCCGGTGCTGACCATCGAGCGGCTCGAGGACGCGGTGCCGCTGGCGAAGGCGTTGGTCGCCGGCGGCGTGCGGACGCTCGAGGTGACGCTGCGGACGGCGGTCGCGGTCGACGCGGCCAGGGCCATCATCGCCGGTGTGCCGGAGGCGATCGTCGGGATCGGCACGATCCTCAATGGTGACGACCTGGTGCGCGCCGAGGCACTGGGCGCCAAATTCGGCATCAGCCCCGGTGCGACGCCCGAGCTGTTGACGGCGGCAGCCGCCAGCCGGTTGCCCTTCGCGCCGGGGATCGCGACCGCCTCCGAGTTGATGCAGGCGCTGGCCCACGGCTTCGACGTCGTCAAATTCTTCCCGGCCGAGCAGGCGGGCGGTATCAAGGCACTGCGGGCTCTGGCCGGGCCATTTCCGCAGGTCAGGGTGTGCCCGACCGGCGGGGTCAGTGAGGCCAATGCGGCGACCTGGCTCGCCGAGCCGAATGTGCTGGCAGTCGGCGGTTCCTGGCTATGCCCCGCGGCCGATATCCGCGCCGGCAATTGGGCCGGCATAACCGCCATGTGCGCGAAGGCGATGAAAACGCTGAAAGCCGCCTGAAGATACGCTACATAACTCTCCGAACAGGAACAGGGAGATACGGCCATGACCGCCAGCATCGTGGGTTGGGCGCACACGCCATTCGGAAAGTTCGACGCGGAGACCGTCGAGGGTCTCGTGGTCAAGGTCGCCAACGAGGCGCTGGCTGACGCCGGCATCGCCGCGTCCGATGTCGACGAGATCATGCTCGGCCATTTCAACGCCGGCTTCTCGCCGCAGGATTTCACGGCCTCGCTGGTGCTGCAGGCCAATCCGGCGCTGCGCTTCAAGCCGACCACCCGGGTTGAGAATGCCTGCGCCACCGGATCGGCCGCCGTGCATCAGGGCATTCGCGCCATCGAAGCCGGCGCCGCGAAGATCGTGCTGGTGGTCGGCGTCGAGCAGATGACGAAGACGCCGGGCCCGGAGATCGGCAAGAACCTGCTCAAGGCGTCGTATCTGCCCGAGGACGGCGACACGGTCGGCGGCTTTGCCGGCGTGTTCGGCAAGATCGCGCAGGCCTATTTCCAGAAATACGGCGACCAGTCGGATGCGCTGGCGATGATCGCCGCCAAGAACCACAAGAACGGCGTCGCCAATCCCTATGCGCAGATGCGCAAGGATTTCGGCTTCGAGTTCTGCCGCGCCGAGAGCGACAAAAACCCGTTCGTCGCCGGTCCCTTGAAGCGCACCGACTGCTCGCTGGTCTCGGACGGCGCCGCCGCGCTGGTGCTGACCGATGCCGTGACCGCCAAGACCATGGGCAAGGCGGTGAACATCCGCGCCACCGCGCATGCGCAGGATTTCCTGCCGATGTCCAAGCGCGACATCCTGCAGTTCGAAGGCTGCACCACCGCCTGGCAGCGCGCGCTGCAGAAGGCCGGCCTCCAGCTCTCCGACCTGTCCTTCGTCGAGACCCATGACTGCTTCACCGTAGCCGAGCTGATCGAATACGAAGCGATGGGCCTGACGCCGAAGGGACAGGGCGCGCGCGCGATCATGGAAGGCTGGACCCAGAAGGACGGCAAGCTGCCGGTCAATCCGTCCGGCGGCCTCAAGGCCAAGGGCCATCCGATCGGCGCCACCGGTGTCTCCATGCATGTGATGAGCGCGATGCAGCTCACGGGGCAGGCGCCCGAGGGCATGCAGCTCAAGAACCCGCAGATCGGCGGCATCTTCAACATGGGCGGCGCCGCGGTCGCCAACTACGTCTCGATCCTCGAGCCGGCGAAGTAGCTTGAACATTGCCGAATGGCTGGCGGCGACGGCACGGGCGCGTCCCGACGCGCCGGCGCTGCTGACCGGTTTCGATCTCGACGCCGACTATGCCACCTTTGCCCGCCGCGCCGCCTCAATCGGGGCGGCGCTGGCGCGCGATCACGGCATTGCCGCCGGCGACCGCATCGCGCTGTTTGCGTCGAACTGCACGCAATATCTCGAATGCCTCTACGGCATCTGGTGGATCGGCGCTGCCGCGATCCCGATCAATGCCAAGCTGCACGGCCGCGAGGCGGCATGGATCTGCGGCAATGGCGGTGCCAAGCTCGCCTTCGTCTCCGACGATACGATCGGTGCGTTGACCGAGGCGAAGGCGGATGCTCCCGCCGGCATGACCATGCTGTCGGTCGACAGCGACGCTTACAAAACGATGCGAAGCGGCGAGGGCCCACCTGCGCCGCTGCCGCGCGAGAGCAACGATCTCGCCTGGCTGTTCTACACATCGGGCACCACCGGCCGTCCCAAGGGCGTGATGCTCAGCTACGGCAATCTGGTCGCGATGTCGCTGTGCTATCTCGCCGACGTCGATCCGGCGACGCCGCACGATGCCTCGCTCTATGCCGCACCGATCTCGCATGGCGCCGGCCTCTACAATTTCCCGCATGTCCGGATGGGCGGCCGCCACGTCGTGCCGGAGTCCGGCGGCTTCGATCCGGACGAGGTGCTCAACCTCGGCCGCCAGCTCGACAATGTCGTGATGTTCGCGGCCCCCACGATGGTGCGCCGCCTGGTCGATGCCGCGAAGAAGCGCGGCGAGAACGGCGAAGGGCTGCGCACCATCATCTATGGCGGCGGTCCGATGTACACGGCCGACATCACCGATGCGATGGCGACGATGGGCCAGCGCTTCGTGCAGATCTACGGCCAGGGCGAGTCGCCGATGACCATCACGGCGCTGTCGCGCGGCTGGCACGCCCGGAGCGATCACCCGCGCTATCTCGAACGGCTGGCTTCGGTCGGGCTGGCGCAGAGCGTCGTCACCGTGCGCATCACCGACAGGGACGGCAAGCCGCTGCCTGCCGGGGAGACCGGCGAGATCGAGGTCAAGGGCGCGACCGTGATGCTCGGCTACTGGAACAATCCGAAGGCCAATGCCGAGACGCTGAAGGACGGCTGGCTGCGCACCGGCGATGTCGGCCGCCTCGACGCCGACGGCTTCCTCACGCTGTCGGACCGCTCCAAGGACGTGATCATCTCCGGCGGCACCAACATCTATCCGCGCGAGGTCGAGGAAGCCCTGCTGACCCATCCCGATGTCCGCGAGGTCTCGGCCGTCGGTGTGCCGGATCCGGAATGGGGCGAGATCGTCGTCGCCTGCGTCGTGCTGACGGAGGGCACTGCCGCCGACGACGGCAAGCTCGACGCGCATTGCCTTGCCTCGATCGCCCGCTTCAAGCGGCCGAAGCGCTATGTCTATCTCGATGCCCTGCCGAAGAACAATTACGGCAAGGTGCTGAAGACCGCGCTGCGGGAGATGCTGGCCAAAGGCATGGGCTAAAGCGGGGCGAGGCTGGGTTGAATCGAAAACATCGAAAACAACCCCATGCACAGTAGGGATTGGGGTCACTAAGGCGGTTAGGGGATATGCCCGGACCTCCCGCCGCGCTAAGCTGCCTGTGCTTGTCACCGGGAGAACGGACCATGGGAATCGAGACGTCTCTGTCGCTGTCGGAAGTGAACGATCGTATCGCGATCCTCCGGGACAATATCAGGCAGCTGATCGAGCAGGCCGCAGGCGCTGCCGGCGCCGAAGTCGAGGAGCGCATCGCCGAGCGGCTCGAGCAGCAGAATGCGGAACTGGAGAAGCTCCTGAAGGCGCGCGAGGTGATGACGGGGCAGTCGCTGGCATAAGGGCGGCGGTGAATCCGCTTCGTTTTGCCCACCCTGCGTTCCGCCGCACGGAAGCGGCCCGGCCGCGGCCATGCATACGCCCATACGCCCGGCGCAGCTTGATCTCTTGGAATAGCTCCCGTTACTAGCTCCATAACCACGACATCCGGGAGCGAACAGGACGATGGGACCACTGCAGGGTATCAAGGTCGTCGACATGACGACCGTGCTGATGGGACCCTACGCCACGCAGATGCTTGGCGATTACGGCGCCGACGTCATCAAGGTGGAATCGCCCGACGGCGACGTGACGCGGCAGATCGGCCCAACGCGGCATCCCGGCATGGGACCGGTGTTCCTCAACACCAACCGCAGCAAGCGCTCGGTCTGCCTCGATCTGAAGAAGCCGGCGGGGCGCGAGGCGGTGCTGCGGCTGATCGCGAAGGCCGACGTGCTGGTCTACAATGTGCGCCCGCAGGCGATGGCGCGGCTGCAGCTCGGCTATGACGTCGTTTCCGAGGTCAACCCGCGGCTGATCTATGCCGGCGTGTTCGGCTTCGGCCAGGAGGGACCTTATGCCGCCAAGCCCGCCTATGACGATCTGATCCAGGGCGCGACCGCGCTGCCGGCGCTGATGGCGCAAACCTCGGACGGCGTGCCGCGCTATGTGCCGAACGCGCTGGTGGACCGCATCGTCGGCCTCACCGCGGTCGGCGCGATCTGTGCGAGCCTCGTGCATCGCGACCGCACCGGGCAGGGCCAGCGCGTCGACATTCCGATGTTCGAGACCATGGCCGGCTTCGTCATGGGCGACCACATGGGCGGGTTGACCTACGATCCGCCGCTCGACAAGGGCGGCTATGCGCGCCATCTGTCGCCGGACCGGCGGCCGTACAAGACGCTCGACGGCTATATCTGCGTGATCGTCTACAACGACAAGCAGTGGGAGAACTTCTTCAAGGCAACCGGCCGCGACGATCTGCGCAGCGATCCGAAATTCGCGACCTTCGCCGGCCGTGCCACCAATATCGATGTCGTCTACGCCGAGCTCGCGCGTATTCTCCAGACCAAGACCACCGCCGCGTGGAACGAGATCCTCGAAAAGGCCGACGTGCCGGTGATGCCGATGCACGATCTCGAAAGCCTGCTGGAGGATCCGCATATGGTCGCGACCGGCGTCTTCCCCGTGGTCGATCATCCGACCGAGGGCCGGATCCGCAGCATGACGCCGTCCGCGCGGTGGTCGGAGACCAAGGTCGAGCCGAGTCGGCTGGCGCCCCGGCTCGGCGAGCACAGCGCGGAGATTTTGCAGGAGGCAGGTTTCTCCACCGAGGAGATCGCGGCAATGGTGCGCGAAGGCGCGGCCAAAGCGGTGCAGGCATAGGAGCACGACAGATGGATTTCGCACTCTCCGCCAACCAGGAATCGATCCGCGATGCCGTCGCCAAGATCTGCTCGCGCTTCGACGAGGCCTACTGGCTGAAGAAGGACAAGGAGGGCGGCTATCCGGCCGACTTCCACCGCGCGCTGGCCGATGCCGGCTGGCTCGGCATCTGCATCCCCGAGGAGTACGGCGGCTCCGGGCTCGGCATCACCGATGCCGCGATCATGATGCGCACGATCTCCGAATCCGGCGCCGGCATGTCCGGCGCGTCCGCGGTGCATATGAACGTGTTCGGCCTCAATCCGGTGGTGGTCTTCGGCACCAAGGAGCAGTGCCAGCGCATGCTGCCGCCGATCATCGACGGCCGCGACAAGTCCTGCTTCGCGGTGACCGAGCCGAACACCGGCCTCAACACCACGCAGCTCAAGACCCGCGCGGTGCGCCAAGGCGACAAATACATCGTCAACGGCCAGAAGGTGTGGATCTCGACCGCCCAAGTCGCCAACAAGATCCTGCTGCTCGCGCGCACCACGCCGCTGGAGGAGGTGCGCAGCCCGACCCATGGCCTCAGCCTGTTCTACACCGATTTCGACCGCAAGCGCGTCACCGTGCACGAAATCGAGAAGATGGGCCGCAAGCCGGTCGATTCCAACGAGCTGTTCTTCGAGAATTTCGAGATCCCGGTCGAAGACCGCATCGGCGAGCAGGGCCGCGGCTTCGAATACATCCTGCACGGCATGAATCCCGAGCGCATCCTGATCGCGGCCGAAGCGGTCGGCCTCGGCCAGATCGCGCTGAAGCGGGCGTCGGAATATGCCAAGGGCCGCATCGTGTTCAACCGTCCGATCGGCATGAACCAGGCGATCCAGCATCCGCTGGCGAAGTGCTGGATGGAACTGGAGGCTGCCTGGCTGATGGTGCTGCGCGCCGGCTGGCAGTATGACCAGAACCTGCCCTGCGGCCCCGCGGCGAACTCCGCAAAATATCTCGCGGCGGAAGCCGGCTTCCATGCCTGCGAGCAGGCGGTGATGACCCATGGCGGCTTCGGCTACGCCAAGGAGTATCACGTCGAGCGCTACTTGCGGGAATCGCTGATCCCGCGCATCGCGCCGATCAGTCCACAGCTGATCCTCAGCTTCATCGGCGAGAAGGTGCTCGGCCTTCCGAAGTCGTATTGATGACAGGAAGTTCCCACAGCGTCATTCCGGGGCGATGCGAAGCATCGAACCCGGAATCTCGAGATTCCGGGAATGGTCCTTCGGACCACCCCGGAATGACGATGGAGAGGGCAGAGACACGATGAGCTTCGTGACCGGCGTCGGCCTCACGTCCTACGGCAAGCATGAGGGCTTGTCCTCGCTCGACCTGATGAGCAAGGCGGCCGAGCTTGCGATCTCGGATGCCGGGCTGAAGCGCTCCGAGATCGACGGCATCCTCTGCGGCTACTCCACGGTCTCGCCGCATATCATGCTGGCCACGGTGTTCGCCGAGCACTTCGGCATTCGCCCGGCTTACGCGCACGCCGTGCAGGTCGGCGGCGCCACCGGGCTTGCGATGACCATGCTGGCGCATCACCTGGTCGATGCCGGTGTTGCAAAACACGTGCTGGTGGTCGGCGGCGAGAACCGGCTGACCGGGCAGAGCCGCGACGCCTCGATCCAGGCGCTGGCCCAGGTCGGCCATCCCGATTACGAGGTGACGCTGGGGCCGACGATCCCGGCCTACTACGGCCTGGTCGCAACGCGCTACATGCATGAATACGGCCTCACGCAGGCAGACCTCGCCGAGTTCGCGGTGCTGATGCGCAAGCACGCGCTGACGCATCCCGGCGCGCAATTCCACGAGCCGATCACGGTTGCCGACGTGATGGCCTCCAAGCCGGTGGCGATGCCGCTCAAATTGCTCGACTGCTGCCCGGTGTCGGACGGCGGTGCGGCCTGTGTGATCAGCCGCGAGCCGACCGGCGAGCGGCAGGTCCGCGTCCGCGGCTGCGCCCAGGCACACACCCATCAGCACGTCACCGCAGCACCTGCGCTGAGCGAACTCGGCGCCGAGATTTCGATCGCGAAAGCGAAGCAGGCGGCGGGCGTCGCGATCCCGGACGTGCGCTACGCCGCGGTCTATGACAGCTTCACGATCACGCTCGCGATGCTGCTGGAGGATCTCGGCCTTGCCGGACGCGGCGAGGCGGCGGCGCGGGTGCGCGCCGGCTATTTCAATCAGGATGGCGAGATGCCGCTCAACACCCATGGCGGCCTGCTCAGCTACGGCCATTGCGGCGTCGGCGGCGCGATGGCGCATCTGATCGAGACCCATCTGCAGATGACCGGCCGCGCCGAAAATCGTCAGGTGCGCGACGCCTCGGTGGCGCTGCTGCACGGCGATGGCGGCGTGCTGTCGTCGCATGTCAGCATGTTCCTGGAGCGCGTGCGATGAGCGGACCGATCGTGGACTGGACCAAGGGCACTGAAGCCATCGTCTACCAGACCTGCAACGGCTGCGGCGCGCGGCAATATTTCCGCCGCAGCTTTTGCGCCGCCTGCGGCTCGCCCGATCTTGCCGAGCATCGCGCGAGCGGGGCAGGGACGGTGTATGCGACCTCGCTGGTCTGCCGCGCCGCGACGCCCGAGACGCGGGCACATGTGCCGTACAACATCGTGCTTGTCGATGCCGACGAGGGCTTTCGCATGATGGCTCATGGCGACAATGACCTTGCCATCGGCGACAAGGTCGCGGCGCGCTTCACGCAATTCGCGGGGAGGCTGGTTCCATATTTCGCAAAGGCGAAATGAGGGGCTGAACGATCCAGTCAGAACGCAAGACCAGGCTAAACTGGTTCGCTCTTGCCCCTCATAGTTTGCGGATCATTTTGGGCATGATCTTTCGGAAAACCGCTACACACTTTTCCGGATCATGCCTCAGTGCCAATAAAAGATGAAGCTGGCGATGACGAGCATTGCCGTCACCGCCAGCATTTGCGCAAGCGCTTCCGAGGCCGCCCTCTTGGTGGCTTCCTTCATGCGTTTCCCCTAGACTTGGGCGTGACTCATCGTTGCGCAAATTGCGCGCAAGACGGCCGGATTTTTTACTCGGAACACCCCGCGTCGAGTATTCGCTTTTGACGAGTCCCCACTCAGCGAATATCGACTGTGACAGCGTTGTCTGGGAATGCGGCGGCAATTTGACTCGCGCGTGTTGCTCCTGCGACAGCAGCTCGTACAGAGCGTTTTCGAGCGAAGTTGATACCGGTTCGCGTCAAGAAAACGCGTCAAAACAAGGATCTAGGGCCCCGTTCCGATTTCATCGGAACGGAAAAAGCTCTAGTGTTTCGGAACCCGACAGAAACGACAGCAAGATCAAGGTTAGGAAATGGCCCGTATCGACTACTCCGATCCCGCGAAGGCAAGCCCGCGGACCCGCGAGATCCTCGACAAGAACCGCAACGCCAATATCTTCCGCATGATGGCGCATTCGCCAAGTTACTTTGAACAGTACTGCCGGCTCGGCGGCGCGATCCGCCACAAGGGCGAGCTCGATCCCGTCGTCCGCGAGCTTGCGATCACGCGCACCGGCATTCTCTGCGAGGCGCCCTACGAGATCGTCGCGCACAAGCGCATCGGCAAGAATGTCGGCGTCACCGACGAGCAGAACGCCGCGCTCGAGGACTGGCAGTCCGCGACCTGCTTCAACGAGGTGCAGCGCGCGGCGCTCGCCTTTACCGACGAGATCGTCAAGCTGAAGAAGCCGACCGACGAGACCTTCAAGACGATCGCGGCGAAGCTGACGCCGGCCGCGCTGATCGAGCTGCAGCTCTCGGTCGGGTTCTACATCATGACGTCGAAATTTCTCGAGACCTTCGAGATCGACATGCAGCCGGTCACGGAAGTGGTGAGCTGAGCGGATCGCGTCGCGGAGTCCTTCGCCTCGCCCCGCCTGCGGGGAGAGGCCGGAGCGCATGCAGCGAAGCGGAATGCGGTCCGGGTGAGGGGGAATCTCCGCGAGTCTAACTCGAAGTTATTTTGCGGATGCAGCCCCTCACCCTGACCCTCTCCCCGCACGCGCAGGGGTGTCCGGGGAATGATTCACTGTGTCGCGGTGCATGCTCGGCAGGACCGAGGCAAATCGGTCTTTTCTGGTTGTCGAGACACAGAGGGCCGAGCATGCGATATCGCGGTAGCATTTTTGGAAGGCTGCTTGAACCGATCAATCGACGGCAGTTTCAGACGGTTGTGGATCGTCTGGACGGGGATGCCTACGACAAGTCGTTCAGGAGCTGGGATCATCTGGTGGCGCTGATCTATGCCCAGCTTAGCGGCAACAGCAGTCTGCGCGGGGTGGTGACTGGCTTCAACGCCAATTCGCAGCATCACTATCACTTGGGAACCGGCAAGCTGTCGCGCTCGACGTTGTCCGATGCCAATGCCCGCCGTCCGATCGGCATTTTCGCGCAAACCTTTGCGGCGCTGTCGGCGATGGCGCGTCGCCAGCTGCGGAGTGAAGGCATGGAGATGGTGCGTCTGATCGACGCCAGTCCGATCCCGCTCGGCAAGGTCTGCAGTTGGGCGACGTGGAACGGCCGCATCCGCGGCATGAAGCTGCATGTCGTCTACGACCCAAGGAGCGATGTCCCGACCTGCGTCGAGATGACGGCCGCGAACGTCAATGACATCGAGATCGGCCGACAGACCCCAATCCAGCCCGCCACCACCTATGTGTTTGACAAGGGCTATTGCCGTTTCGACTGGTGGCAGAAGATCAATGATAGCAAGGCTTTCTTCGTTACCCGGGCGAAGACGAGCATCCGTCTTCGCTCGCTCAGGCATCGCGCCATCCGCAAGCGTAACGGGGATGGCTTCGAAATCCTTGCCGATGACGAGGTGAAGCTCACCAGCAAGGGCGATTCGCGCCTTCCAATCCCGCTCCGCCGCATCAAGATCAGACGCGAGAAAGGCGGCAAGATCACACTCCTGACCAACGACCTTGTCCGTAGCGCCGTCGAGATCGCCGCCCTCTACAAGAGCCGATGGCAAATCGAGCTGCTGTTCCGCTGGATCAAGCAGCATCTCGATATTCGCAAGTTCCTCGGCGCCAACGACAACGCGATCCGCCTTCAGGTGCTCGCTGCGATGATTGCCTACCTGCTGCTGCGCATCGCCGCTCACACCAACTGCATCAAAATGCTCCCGCTCAGGTTCGCCGAACTCGTCGGCCAGCTCCTGCTCACGCGTCGATCCCTCGCTGCCATCGACAAACCTCCGCCCATCAACCCCAGCCGTCGGAAATCAACCATCTCACCTGACCAGATGGAGCTCCGCTATGCCTGAATTTCCCCGGACACCCCTGCGAAGGGCGGGGAGAGGGAGAACAGAGAGACCTACCCCGACGTCAGCAGATCCACCTTGGCATTCGCCACGATCAGCCGATCGGCGAGGATCTGCGCGAGGTTGCGCATGATCCGCTCGCCGGCGCGCGGGTGCTGCTCGCGGAAGCGTTCGAAATCCTTGATCGTGACCTCATAGGCGGTCGCCGACATGTCAGCGAGCACATCCGCCGAGCGCGTCGGCTCCAAGAGCGCCATCTCGCCGAACGCCATGCCGGCAGTCAGCGTCGCAAGCCGGATGCCGTCGGGCAGAGTGACGTGGACCACGCCGCTGCGCAGGAAGAACAGCGAGGCCGCCTCACTGCCCGCGGCGATGACCTTCTCGTTCTGCTGGTAGGTTCGGACCGTACAAAGCGCGGTGAGATCGGCAATCTCGGCTTCGCTCAATCCGGCGAGCAGCGGCTGCTCGGAAAGCTCCGTGGTCTCGAGGAAGTCGATCGAGCCGCCGTAGCGGTAGACGATCTGGTCCTCGGCCCACTCGATCGCGGTGTCGAGCAGGTAGAAATCCCTGATATTGCCGAGCCGCCTGGTCCACTCGCTGATCGTGGCCCATTCGCGCGAGGTCCGCTTGATGCCGGACAGGATCACGGTGACGCCGAGCTCGGCGAGTTCCTGGAACGCTTCGGCCACCAGCCTTGCGCCGGCGCGGGTCGTCGCCGTGACACGGCGCAGATCGAAGATCACGAATTCCGGCCGCGGGCTGCCGGCGAGGCGGCGCGAGACATAGTCGACATTGGAAAGCGACAGCGTACCGACCAGCTCGATCACGCGCACCTCCTGGAAGTGCTTTGCCAGGGTCTCCTGCTCTTGCGGCCGGCGCACCCGCCGCGACGGGTTCTTGCCGATATTGTAGTCGGCAATGATGCTGTGGCGGGCGTCGTCGCTGCGGTTCAGTATATGCAGGTCGTAATGCGCCGACAGCGTCTCGCACACCTTGATGCCGCGCACGCTGTTGCCGTGCTTGTCGAGTTTTGGCGAATAGCTGCCGAGCCCGAGCCGCGCCGGCAGTGCCGCGAGAATGCCGCCGCCGACGCCGCTCTTGGCGGGAATGCCGACGCGGTAGATCCATTCGCCGGCATAGTCGTACATGCCCGACGAGGTCATCACCGATAGCGTGCGCGCGATGGCGTAGGGCGTCACCACCTGCTCCTCGGTCAGCGGGTTGATGCCGCGATTGGCGAGCGTAGCCGCCATCACGGCGGTGTCGCGCGCGGTGACCAGGATGGAGCATTGCCGGAAATAGACATCGAGCACCGCAGGCACGTTCTCGGTGATCACGCTGTTGGTGCGCAGGAGATAACCGATCGCCCGGTTGCGGTCGCCGGTGGCGCTCTCAGAGGCGTAGACCGCCTCGTCGACATCGAGCTCACGCCCGGCGAAGCGGCCGAGCGCCTGGCGGATATAGTCGAACGCGCCGTCGCCCTTGTCGGCGTGGAGCAGGCCGGAGCAGGCGATCGCGCCGGCATTGACCATCGCATTGAACGGATGGTTCTCGGCATTGAGCCGGATCGAGTTGAAGGGGTCGCCGGATGGCTCGACGCCGATCACGCTTTCCACTCGTTCGGCGCCCAGCGTGTCCAGCGCCAGCGCGAACACGAACGGCTTCGACATCGACTGGATGGTGAACGGCACCCTGGTGTCGCCGACCTCGTAGACGTGGCCGTCGAGCGTCGCCAGGCTGATGCCAAAATGGGCAGGGTCGGCCTTGCCGAGCTCGGGGATGTAGTCGGCCACCGCGCCGGCGGTCTCCGGCAGGAAGTCTGCGTAACAGGTGTGCAGAAACCGCAGCAGCGGCGGCTTCGAGCTGGACCAGGCCGTGGTGGTGGCGGTGACGGGAGGAGGCGATCGTTTCATCGCCTCCTGTTGTGCATCGCAATCAGGGCGCGCGCAACTGGTTCGGAACCAGCGCCTGACGGCGGACCAGCAGCAACGCGATCAACAGCGTCGGGGCGAGGATCGCGACCCCCAGCAGCGACACCTGCAGCTGCGACAGCGGGTTGATGCCGCCGCCGGGCGTCGCGAGCACGAAGCCGCCGATCACCAGCAGCACCCGGAGCGGCCATTCCAGGGCACCGGCGCCGCGGAGGTCGCCGACGAAGGCCTGATAGCCCTGGATGCCGCCGCAGATGAACAGCGTGCCGCACGCCGCGAGCGCCATCAGGCCGAGGCCGGCGAGATAGGGGCTCGGTCCCTGCATCACCAGCGCCGGGTTCAGCACGAAGAAGAACGGGATGAAATAGATGATGCTGCCGACCCACATCGATTCCCATCCGGTCTTCATCGCGGGCGAGCCGGCGATGCCGGCCGCAGCGAAGGAGGCGATCGCCACCGGCGGGGTGATCGACGACAGCATGCCCCAATAGAAGATGAACATGTGCACCGCCATCCGGTTCAGCCCGAGCTTCTCCAGCGCGGGCGCGACCAGGATGGCGAGAAAGATGTAGCAGGCGGTGGTGGTCAGCCCGAGGCCGAGGATCAGGCTGGTGAAGGCGCACATCACGAGCAGCAGGAACGCGTTGTCGCCCGCAAGCGTCAACAGATCGTTGGCGAGGCTCGAGACCACGCCGGTCATCGAGAACGCCCCGATCAGCAGACCGCAACCGGCGAGGATGCCGACCAGCTCGACGAAGGTGCGGCCATTGACCTCGAGGAATTTTCCGATCGTCCCGAGCGTCCAGCGGCTCTCCTTGGAGAAGATCTGGTTGAGCACCAGCAGCAGCGCGGTGGCGTAGAACGGCGCGTGGCTTTCGCGCTTGAAATACAGCAGCATCACGATCAGGAGCGCAATGACGAAGACGTAATACCAGCCGTTCTTGATCGTATCCATCACGCGCGGCAGCTCGGCGCGCGGAATGCCCTTCAGCCCGTGGCGTGCGGCGTAGGAGTCGACCTGCATGAACAGGCCGACATAGTAGAGCGCCGCAGGAATGATCGCGGCCACCGCGACCTCCGCGTAGCTGATATTGAGGAACTGCGCGATCACGAACGCGGTGGCGCCCATCACCGGCGGCGCCAGCACGGCGCCGGTGGAGGCGCAGGCCTCGATCGCGCCGGCATAGGAGGCGCGGAAGCCGCTCTTCTTCATGACCGGGATCGTCATCGTGCCGGCGGTCAGCACGTTGGAGACGATCGAGCCCGACATCATGCCGAGCAGGCCGGACGCGAAGATGCAGACCTTGGCGGCGCCGCCGCGGAACGTGCCGCACAGCGCGAAGGCGAGGTTAATGAAGAATTTTCCGGCGCCGGTCATCATCAGCGCGGTGCCGAACACCAGGAAGCCGATCACGGTATCGGCGAAGGCCTGGATCGGAATGCCGAGCAGGCTCTCGCCGGACAACACGTGATAGGCGGTGGTCTGGTCGAGCGTGAGCTGCGAGCCGCGGAACGGCCCGAGCCAGCTGGCCTCGGCGAACAGCGGATAGACGGTGAAGGGCAGCACGCTGAGCAGGAGGCTCCAGCCGCCGGTCCGGCGCAGCGCCTCCATCAGCATCACCCACATCACGAGGCCGGCGATGATGACGTTCCTCGGGGCGCCGTCGGACTCCCAGCCATATTGCGCCGCCTTGCGCACGTTCAGCATCAGCCAGATCGAGGCGGCGAAGGTCGCGACGGCGAGCGCGAGATCATACCAGGGAATGCGGTTCAGCGGCGCGCGCTCCGATCCGGGGAAGATCAGGAACGTGAAGGGCAGCATCAGCGCGATCAAGAGATAGAAATATTCGGTGTTGAGCTGGGTGTAGTCGATGAAGAAGCGCAGCGAGAACTGCTGGTTGATGCAGAGCAGGATGGTTGCGGCGGTTGCGACCACCAGCGCCCAACGCCACACCCCGCGCAGGGTGCGCACGCGCGTGACCTCGGCCTCCTGCAGATTGTCGAGACCGGCATGCGGATCTTCAAACTCGATTCTTTTCGCAGGCGCAGCCGCGGCGTTCTCGGGCATTACGCATCCCCCAATGTTGTCCGTTTTGCCCGTAGCCTAGAGCATGATCCGGAAAAGTGCGAAGCGGTTTTCCGGAAGCACCATGCTCGAACGGGCGCAAGCGCGATGACGACTAACCCGATCTCATCGCGCGTTGGCGGGTCTCACTCAAAGCCATTGGGCATATTGGCTTTCGCAAGCGCGGCAGCGCGCGCCTTCATCCAGCCATCGAGGAAGGCCTTGTCGTCCGACGGCGGGCTCGACTTGCCGTAATCCGTCCAGGCGGCGGCCAGCACCTCCTGGCGCTTGTAAAGCGTGTTGTTGTGCGCCTCCTGCTCGTCGCTCCAGTGGCCGGTTTCCTTGAGCGCCTTCACCGCGCCGGGATGCACGGGGACGACCCAGTTCTTGGTCTGCCGGTCGGCACCGAGCCCGGCGGCGCCGGGCGCCGAATCCTTGTAGGCGTCGTAGTTGACGATCATCGCCTTGGTGATCGCATAGATCTGGTCGACCGGCTGCGCGGCATAGGCGACGAAGATCGGGTAAGGGTAATTGCCGAGCTGGATCGGCTTGTCCGGCGAGATGCCGGCGCCGCAGGTTGCGGTTTGCGGGAAGAAGAACGAGCCGACCTTTTTCACCCGTGCCCAGCCTTCCTTGTCGTCGGCGGGTAGCGGTGGCCACATCAGGCCGCGCGGCGAGGTCTCGGCTTCCTTGGCCGGGCCGGTGATCGTGGTGCCGAACGCGGCATCGGTGTCGTTGTTGATCAGGCCTTTCCACATCGCGCCGTAGCTTGCGAACTCGACGATCTTGACGTCCTTCTGGGTGAGGCCGCCGAACGCGAGCATCGCGAGCGAGTTCTGGTTCAGCGCCGGCGAGCCGACCACGAAGCCGACGCGCTTGCCGCGAAGGTCCTTCATTTCCTTGACGCCGGCATCGGCTGCCACGCCGAGCGCGCCGCAATTGCAGTCCACCGACGACAGCATGAGCTGCAGCGGCTGCGGGCCCCACTCCTTGGCGCCGAATTCGAACACGCCTTCCTGCGCGAAATAGGTCCCCGATCCCATCGCCGAGGAGACCGCGCGCTTGGCGCGCAGCGGCGCGAGCCGCGCGACGTCGTTGCCGGCCGGCAGCACGCGGACGTCGGTGCCGTATTTGTCCTTCATCATCTTGCCGACGCCGACCGCGATGTTGAAGCCGGCGGTGCCGGTGTCGTAGGCGGTCACCGCCATGGTCGGCGGCAGCTTGATGTCCTCGGCCGAGGCGGGCAGGGCAGCGAAGATCGAAATGCCGGCAAGAGCGGCAGGCGCGAGCGCCATCAGCCGATGGATCATAATTCCTCCCTTTGTTTCGCTGTGCGAAACTTTTCCGGGCGGATGATTGCATCGTGATCCGGCGATGGCAACGCTACCTCCGGCGCAAGCCGGCGATTTCAGCCGCTGCAATACCGGACAGATTGTCGCGGCCGGACGGCAAGGGTGGAATCTCAGGTCTCGACGATCGCGACCGCCTGGCCTTCGGCGATGACATCGTCGATCTTGACCAGAATCGACTTGATTTTGCCTGCTGTCGTCGACGTGACCGGTATTTCCATCTTCATCGCTTCGACGAACGCAATCTCGTCGCCATTGCCGATGCTGCTGCCGGTCTCGACAGGAAGCGCGCAAACGCGCCCGGCAACTTCGGTCACAACCTTGATCTCTGGCATTCCACTCTCCGATACCGTCTGCGGAAATTTCATCCGGCGAACGGCTTTTTGTTGTGGCGGCAGATTGCCTGAGGTAGCTTCTTCTGCAAGTGGAATTTTATTCCGCAGGACGGAATGGAGCCAAACAGATGGGAAGGCGCTCGGAACGGCTTAGCAGGCAGGGAATGCTCGCCAGCGAGACAGGCGATGGCGATGTCATCCAGGTGGTGTCGCGCGCCTTCGATGTGTTGCGGTGCTTCGAGGGACACGAAGCCCGGCTCGGCAATCTCGAGATCTCGAACCGCTGCGGCCTGCCGCGTTCGACGGTGTCACGGCTGACGCACACGCTGACGCGGATGGGTCAGCTGGTCTATCTGCCGCGCGACCAGAAATATCGCATCGGCCCGAGCGCGGTCGCGATGAGCACCACGATGATGAAGGGGCTGCAGCTGCGCAATCTGATCCGGCTGCGCCTGCAGGATGTCGCCGATCAGTTGCCCGGCACGGTGGGCTTCGTCATCCCCGACCGCTTTCACCTGGTCTATCTGGAGTTCGCCCGCGCGGCCAACGCGCTCGGCCTGCATGAGGCCACCGGCAGCCGGATCTCGATGGCGACCACCGCGGCCGGCCACGCCTATACGGCCGCACTCGATCCCGCGATCGGCGACGCGCTGATCGCGGAGATGGAAGGCGAATTGCCCGACAGCGCCAAGATGCTGACGCCGCGCATCGAGGCCAACCGCCGGCATTTGCAGGAGCACGGCTACGTCGTCGCCTGCGGCCTGTGGAGCCCGCATATCAACGGCGTCGCGGTGCCGCTGTGGTCGCCGCAGTATCAGACCTATGTGGTCACCACGATCGGCCTGCTCTCGGCGATGTATGACGAGGCGCGGCTGCACCGCGAGGTCGCACCGCAAATGGTCGAGCTCGCCGCCGCGCTCGGCAGCCTGCTCGAAGGCGCCGACGGCGACATCTTCAGCAATCGGATCGAGCGCAAGACGCTTCCGGTGACCGCCCATAACAACAACAAAATCATCAAGACGGGAGCAGTGAATGAACTGGAAGCCGGAACTCGACGACCTCGCCCGCCGCGAAGCGTTCGCGCGGGAGATGGGAGGCGTTGACAAGGTCAAGCGGCAACGCGACCAGGGCCGGCTCACGGTTCGTGAGCGCATCGACAAGCTCGTCGACCAGAGCAGCTTCCATGAGGTCGGTGCCATCTCCGGCATCGCCGAATATGACGAGAGCAACGAACTCAAGCACCTGACGCCGGCGAACTGCGTGTTCGGCCGCGCCAGGGTCGACGGCCGCACCGTCGTTGTGGTCGGCGACGACTTCACCGTGCGCGGCGGCTCGGCGGATGCATCGATTTCCGCCAAGCCGTTGATGGCGGAGGAGATGGCGCACGACTTCCGCCTGCCGATCGTTCGCGTGATCGAGGGCTCCGGCGGCGGCGGCTCGGTGAAGACGATCGAGACCAGGGGCGCGGCCAATCTGCCCGGCGGCGTCGGCGGCACGCGCTGGTACTGGTACACGACCGCCAATTTGGCGCGCGTGCCGGTGGTCGGTCTCGGGCTCGGCTCGGTCGCGGGCCTCGGTGCCGCACGGCTTGCCGCCACGCACTACTCGGTCATGACCAAGAGCTCCGCGATGTTCGTCGCCGGCCCGCCGGTGGTGAAGCGCCTCGGTCAGGATCTGACCAAGCAAGAGCTCGGCGGCGCCGACATCCAGACCCGCGCCGGCGCGATCGATCAGGCCGTCGAGACCGAAGAGGAGGCGTTCGACTACGCGCGGCGCTTCCTGTCCTATCTGCCGTCGTCGGTCTACGATCTGCCGCCGACCATTCCCTGCACCGACGATCCGGAGCGTGCAGAGGAATCGCTGCTCACCGCCGTGCCGCGCAACCGCCGGCAGGTCTACAAGATGCGGCCGATCATCGATGCCGTCGTCGACAAGGGCTCGTTCTTTGAGGTCGGCACCAATTTCGGCCGCCCGATCATCACCGGATTGGCACGGATCGAGGGCAGGGCGGTGCTGCTGCTCGCCAGCGATCCGTTCCACTATGGCGGCTCGTGGACCGCGGACGCCTGCCAGAAGGTGGTGCGCTGGGTCGACTTCGCCGAGACCTTCCATCTGCCGGTGGTCTATCTCATGGATTGCCCGGGCTTCATGATCGGGCTCGAGGCGGAGAAGACGGCGACCATCCGCCATGGCGTGCGGGCGATGGCGGCGGTCAACCAGAGCACGGTGCCCTGGTGCACCATCATCATCCGCAACGCCTTCGGCGTCGCCGGCGTGGTGCATCAGCCGGCCAACCGCTTCTCGATGCGCTATGCGTGGCCGTCGGCCTATTGGGGCTCGCTGCCGCTGGAAGGCGGCATCGAGGCGGCCTATCGCGCCGAGATCGATGCGGCCGCCGATCCCGCCGCCAAACTGCGCGAGATCGAGGATCGCCTCAACAAGCTGCGCTCGCCGTTCCGCTCGGCCGAGAAGTTCTGGGTCGAGGAGGTGATCGATCCGCGCAAGACGCGCTCGCTGCTCTGCGAGTTCGCGCGCCTCGCCGAACCGATCCGCAAGGCTGGTCCGCCGAGCAACATGTCGACGCGGCCGTAAGCGGCGCCTCAATCGTCATTGCGAGCGCAGCGAAGCAATCCATATAACCATGTGCTGAGGTATGGATTGCTTCGTCGCTGCGCTCCTCGCAATGACGACACGTATTTACTCCGCTTCGCGATGCACGTCGTGGATCACGATGCCCATGCCGTTCTCGGGCATCTTGATCCATTCGCGCCGCTTCAGCGAGCGCTTGGTGTCCTCGTGCCCGCTCACCCAGTGCTCGCGCATCGAGGTGCCGGAGAATTCGTGATCCTTGGCGTCGCCCTCATAGGCCTTCTGCTGATAGATCAGCTGCAATAGCGTGATGCCCGGCAACCGGGCGTTTGCCTTCTTGAGCTGGCGCTCCTCGTCCGACAGCTGATCGTCGGGGATTTTTCCCAGCGCATTGTGCAGGGCGGTGCGCAGATTGTAGGTCTTGCGATAGACGTCGGTGTTGTAGCGGGTGCGCGACGAATACATGATGTCCTTGTGCCGGGCCATCACGTCCTGGATGTCCCGCGGCAGCGCGCCGCGCGCCGAGAACAGGTCGACCTGGAACACCAGCGAATTCATGTTGTCTTCCTGGTCGAGCAGATGCTGCAGCGGCGTGTTGGACACGATGCCGCCGTCCCAGAAATGATCGGTGCCGACCTTCACCATCGGCAGCGCCGGCGGCAGCGCGCCGCTCGCCATGATGTGCTCGGGAATGATCTCGTCATGGGCATTGTCGAAATAGATGAAGTTGCCGGAGAGCACGTTCACTGCGCCGACCGCGAAGCGTATCTTCTTGGAATTGATGCGGTCGAAATCAACCAGCTCGAGCAAGGACTCGCGCAGCGGCGTGGTGTCGTAGTAGCTGGTGGCGGTGCGCGCGCCGGCCGGGCTGAACCACGGATTGGCCTGGTGCGGGGTGAAGAAGCCGGGTTGTCCGAGCGTGGTCGTCAGCCATGAGCTGGTGAAATTGCGCGCCTTGCGGAAGACGTCGCCGTCCGGAGTGTAGTGCCAGATCTTGCGGCTGGTGATGCGATCCCAGAATGTGTGCAGCCGCTCCAGCCGCTTTTCGGGCGGATTGCCGGCGATGATCGCCGAGTTGATCGCGCCGATCGAGACGCCGCAGACCCAGTCCGGCTCGATGTTGGATTCATGCAGCGCCTGATAGACGCCGGCCTGATAGGCGCCGAGCGCGCCGCCGCCCTGCAGGACCAGGGCCACACGATCGCAGCCTTCTGGACGCCAGCCCGGCGTCGCGTGTTCGACGTCGTCGAAATGCGGGGTTCGCGCGTCCATATCAGACACTCCAGAAATTCGCGGCGAGAATTCAGCGCGCCGATGACGCCGTGATGACAATTGCGGCGGCCGCGCAAGGCGCATCCGGCATGGCTGCCTGCATGGTTAGCATTGGCCCCAGTAGCGCGACGCGGGTCACGACGCGTAACCGCGGTCATGCGCCTGACGGAAATTCCTCACATCGCTGTCAATCTCGGCCGTTAGCTTCCGCGCAAACTTTTCAAACAGGGGTTATTGCGATGCGCAGGGAAGATCTGCTCAAGCTTCCGTCGATGCCGGCCGCCGGCCCGAGCTATCCCGCCGGTCCGTATCGCTTCATCGATCGCGAATTCCTCGTCATCACCTATGAGACCGATCCGGAGTTGATCCGCGCCGGCCTGCCCGAGCCGCTGGAGTCGATCGAGCAGGCGATCGTGCATTACGAATGGATCAAGATGCCCGACAGCTTCGGCTTCGGCAGCTACACCGAGTCCGGCCTCGTGATCCCCGCGCGCCTGCATGGCGAAGAGGTCAACTTCGTCTGCCAGATGTATCTCGACGATGATCCGCCGATCGCGGCCGGCCGCGAGATCTGGGGCTTTCCGAAGAAGTACGCTCATCCCAAGCTCGAGATCGTCAAGGACACGCTGACCGGCACGCTGGAATATGCCGGCCAGCTCGTTGCGATGGGCACGATGGGCTACAAGCACGAGAGCATGGCGGGCAATGGCGACGTCACCCGCGCGACGCTGTCGAAGACGCAAGTTAATCTGAAGATGATCCCCGGCGTCGACGGCCATCTCGAGGTCTGCCAGCTGGTCGCGATCAACTTGACCGACATCGTCGTCAAGGGCTCCTGGATCGGACCCGGCCGGCTTCACCTGGTGCCGCATGTCAATGCACCGGTCGCCGATTTCCCGGTCAAGCGTGTCGTCGGCGCGCACCACTTCCTCGCCGATCTGACGCTGCCGTTCGGCCGCGTCGTGCATGACTACAACAAGGAGGCTGCGGAGGCGGCGCCGACCGGCCTGGCCGCGGAGTAGGGCGGTCGCTGACATAAAACTGTAACAGGCGCGTCCTCCTATGTTGCGTCGAAGGGACGCGCTTGCTCAGCGTTGCGCGTGGGCGAGGTCTTGAACATGTCATTTCGCGCGGTTGCGTTATCGATTGCCTTGGGGGCGGGCCATGCTGGCTGATCCACCTCCCGCTCCGGTCGGGTCGCTGCTGACCCGCGAGGCGGTCCCCGGTCTGGTCTGGGCGTTCCGCCTGCATCACGACGGCCGTGCCGAGGCGCTTCCGATCGATGCGCCGATCGAACCGAGCCATGACGGAAGGCTGTGGCTGCACTTCAACCTGACCGACGTTCGCACCCGGGCATGGCTCGCCAACATGCACATCCCGCAGCTGGCGCGGGACCTGCTGCTGTCGAATGACAATTTCCAGCAGATCCACGTCGTCGACAATTGCGTCTACGGCGTGTTTTCCGATCTGGTGCGGGATATCGACGCCGCGACCCGGGAGACCGGCTTTCTCCGCTTTGCGATGACCGAACGCCTCCTGGTCAGCGGCCGCCATCAGGCGCTGTGCTCCGCCGATGCGACACGCCGCGTGCTCGAGGGCGGCCATCGCGTCGGCAGCGTCGCGGCGCTGCTGGAGAAGATCGTCGACGAGATCGCCGACACCATGGACCGCATGGCCGACAAAATCGGCACCGATATCGATGCGATCGAGGAGCGGGTGCTCGCCGAGGATACCGGATCGGAGCTGCGCAAGAATCTGAGCCGGATGCGCCGCACCTGCGTGCGCCTGCATCGCCAGCTCGCCGGCCTGCGCGTGCTGTTTCACCGGCTCGAGCAGAAGAACACCGACAATCTCAGTCCGGCGCTGCGGCTGCAGGCCGGCAAGCTCGCGCAGCGGCTCGACGGCCTCGACCACGACATCGTGGAACTGCACGAGCGCAGCCGCCTGCTCGAGGAGGAGCTGCGCTTCAAGCTCGAGGAGGAGAGCAACAAGCACCTCCACGCGTTGTCCGTCGTCACCATGATGCTGCTGCCGCCGACGCTCGTCACCGGCATCTTCGGCATGAACACCAAGGGATTGCCGTTGACCGACGTCGACAGCGGGTTCCTGGTCGCGGCCGGCCTTCTGATCGGGTCGGCGCTGCTGGCTTATCTGCTGATGCGGCGGCTCGGCATCGTCAAATAGCGCGAGCGCACCGCGGTATTCCCGATGTGCAGAGTTCTTTCCCGCGCGATGTTGGTGGCCGCGGCCCTCGCGCTCGGCGCGCCGGCGCATGCGGAGGACAAGCCGGCCGCCGACCGGATTGCGGATACGCGGGCTGCGCTCGAGGAGGCCGGCTACCAGTTCAGCCTGACCTATATCGGGGAGGGTTTTGCTAACGTCTCCGGCGGCGTCAGCAATGGCGCGGCCTTTACCGGCCGTCTCGATCTCGGCACCACCATCGACCTCGAGAAGGCGATCGGCTGGACCGGCGCGACCTTCCACGCCAACATGTACCAGATCCACGGCGACGGGCTGTCGCGGAGCTATGTCGGCAACCTGTTCCTGGTGTCCGGCGTCGAGTCGTTGCCGGCGACGAGGCTCTATGAATTCTGGATCGAGCAGAAGCTGCTCGGCGGCAAACTCTCGGTGCGCGTCGGCCAGCAGGGCTCGGACGTCGAGTTCATCGACAGCCAGTACGACGACATCTTCATCAATTCGGCGCTGGGCTGGCCCGGCATTGTCGGCACCATTCTGCCGGCCGGCGGACCGTCGCCGCCACTCGCCGTGCCCGGCATCCGGATCAAGGCCAATCTGTCCGACCGCATCACCGCCTATCTGGCGCTGTTCGACGGTTCGGCTTCGCCGCCGCAGGGGACGGACGATCCGCAGATCTTGAACGCCCACGGGCTGAATTTCCGGGCCAACGATCCGCCGTGGTGGATCGGCCAGCTCAAATACAAGTTCGAGATCGGCGAGAGCCGGCTGCCGGCGACCATCACCGGCGGCGCCTGGTATCACATGGGCTCGTTCGCCGACCAGCGCTTCTCGGCCGACGGGCTGTCGCTCGCCGATCCCGACAGCTCCGGCGACACGCGCTGGCTGCGGCGGGACAACGGCATCTTCATGGTCTACGAGCAGTTGCTTGCGCGCGCCAGGCCGGACGCTGACAAGGGCGTCGCGTTCTTCATGCGCGCCTCGGTCAGCCCATCGGACCGCAACCTGATCAGCACCTATGTCGACGGCGGCTTCCTGTTCACCGGCTTCAGCGAGACATATCCGGACGATCGGTTCGGCATCGCCGCGATCTATGCCAGGATTTCGGACGCCGCGCGTGCGCTCGACCGCGACACCCAGATCTTCACGGGCACGCCGTATCCGATCCGCGACTACGAGGCGATTCTCGAGATCACCTACCAGCACGTGGTGAACCCGAATTTCACCATGCAGCCGATGTTTCAATACATCGCCCATCCCGGCGGCGGCGCCGTCGATCCCAACGATCCGACGCAAACGCATCGGATCAAGGACAGCGTGGTGTTCGGGATGCGCACCATCCTGTCGTACTGACCGGCGCACGTCGCGCGGGAAGCGACCTCAGGCCGCGACCGGCTTCGGCACCGCCACCGATTTCGGCTGCGGCCGCGCGATCGCCAGCGCGATCAGCGCGGCAAAGATGCACAGCGCACCGGCAATGAAGAACGCCGGCAGGTAACTTTGATAGATCGTGCGCGACAGTCCGGCGCCGAACGCGGCGGCGCCTGCGCCGAGCTGGTGGCCGGCGAAGATCCACCCGAACACCAGATTGGCGCGCTCGGCGCCGAAGCGCTGCGCGGTGAGGCGCACCGTCGGCGGCACCGTCGCGATCCAGTCGAGGCCATAGAACATCGCGAACAGCGACAGTCCGTAGAACGTGAAGTCGGAGAACGGCAGGAACAGCAGCGACAGCCCGCGCAGGCCGTAATACCAGAACAACAGATAGCGGTTGTCGTAGCGGTCCGACAGCCAGCCCGAGACGATGGTGCCGAAGAAATCGAAGATCCCCATCGCGGCGAGCAGGCTCGCTGCCTGCACCTGCGGGATGCCGTAATCGAGGCACATCGGGATCAAATGAACCTGGACCAGGCCGTTGGTCGAGGCGCCGCAGACGAAGAAGGTCGCGAACAGGATCCAGAACACCGAGGATTTCGCGGAGTCGCGCAGCGTGCCGAGCGCGGCGGCCACGATCGGCGCATTGGCCGGTGGCGGCGCGGCAAGCGGCGCGGTGCCCTCGTCGCCGAACGGACGCAGGCCGACGTCGCTCGGCCGGTCGCGCATCACCATCAGCACGGCAAAGGCGGCGACGCCGAGCATGACGCAGACCAGCCCAAGCGCGACACGCCAGCCGTAGCGCTCGGTCAGTGTCGCAAGCAGCGGCAGGAAGGCGAGTTGGCCCGTCGCGACGCTCGCGGTGAGGATGCCGACCACGAGGCCGCGCCGCGCCACGAACCAGCGTGCCGCGATGGTCGCGCCGAGCACCAGCGCGGTCATCCCGGTGCCGATTCCGATCACGACGCCCCACAGCAGGATGAGCTGCCAGACCTGGGTCATGGCGAGGGAGGCCAATAGGCCGCAGACCACGATCAGCTGCGCCGCCAGCGTCACGTTGCGCAGGCCGTAGCGGTTCATCAGCGCGGCGGCGAACGGCGCCATCAGCCCGAACAGGATGAAGCGGATCGACAGCGCCGAGGAAATCTCGGCGGTGGACCAGCCGAACTCTTTCTGCAGGGGCACGATGAACACGCCGGGCGCTCCGACGGTGCCGGCGGAGATCAGCGCGGCAAGGAAAGTCACGGCCACCATCACCCAGCCGTAGTGGATGTTGCGGCGGGCGAGGGTGGAAGCAAGCCAGTTCGAGATCATTGTGTTCCGGATCGATTGCGGTGAAAGCTTTGCGTGATGCGCAATATGGCACGGAGGAGCCATGTCTAAAATGCCATAGTTCCCTCGTTTTCGGACTCAGACGCCAGGCCGTCGTACTGCCTCATGGACGCCTTTCATAACTAGCCGTCATTGCGAGGAGCGAAGCGACGAAGCAATCCATCGTTCGGTTTGTGAAAAGAGATGGATTGCTTCGCTTCGCTCGCAATGACGGCATACCGGATCAGTGCGCGACCCGCTCCACCGCGATCGCGGTGGCTTCGCCGCCGCCGATGCACAGCGCGGCAACGCCGCGCTTCAGGTTCTGCGCCTCCAGCGCGTGCAGCAGCGTCACGATCAGCCGCGCGCCGGTGGCGCCGATCGGATGGCCGAGCGCGCAGGCGCCGCCGTTGATGTTCAGCCTGTCCCTGGGAATGCCGAGGTCGCGCTGCGCCGCCATCGCGACCACCGCAAACGCCTCGTTGATCTCGAACAGGTCGACATCGCCGACGCTCCAGCCGACCTTGTCGAGCAGTTTTCTGATCGCCGGGATCGGCGCCGTCGTGAACCACTGCGGCTCCTGGCTGTGGGTGGCGTGGCCCTTGATCTCGGCCAGAACCGGCAGTCCGTCGCGATCGGCGAGCGAGCGCCGGCTGAGGATCAGCGCTGCGGCGCCGTCGGCATTGGCCGAGGAGGCGGCCGGCGTGATGGTGCCGCCCGCGCGGAACGCCGGCTTCAGGCCGGGGATTTTTGCCGGATCGACCTTCAGCGGGTGCTCGTCATTGGCGACGATGCGCGGGCCGGCCTTCTCGGCGAGCGTGATCGGCGCGATCTCGGCCTTGAAGGCGCCGCCCTCGACCGCCTTGCGGGCGCGGCTCAACGTCTCCATCGCGAACGCGTCCTGGTCGGCGCGGGTGAACTGATAGGCCTCCGCGGTCGCCTCGCCGAAATCGCCCATCGAGCGGCCGGTCTCGTAGGCGTCCTCGAGCCCGTCCATCATCATGTGATCGATGATGCGGTCGTGGCCGGCGCGATAGCCGCCGCGCGCCTTCTGCAACAGATACGGCGCATTGCTCATGCTCTCCATGCCGCCGGACAGCACGATCTCGGCCGAGCCGGCCTTGATGATGTCGTGGGCCAGCATGGTCGCCTTCATGCCGGAACCGCAGACCTTGTTGACGGTGGTGGCGCCGGTGGCATCCGGCAGTCCGGCGCCGCGCGCGGCCTGGCGGGCAGGGGCCTGGCCTTGGCCGGCGGGCAGCACGTTGCCCATGAACACCTCGTCGATGCGCTCGGGCGCAAGTTTTGCGCGTTCGAGCGCAGCCCCGATCACATGCGAGCCGAGCTTGTGCGCCGGCAGCGGCGCGAGCTCGCCCATGAAGCGGCCGAGCGGGGTGCGGACGGCGGAGAGGATGACGACGGGATCGGTGCTGGTTGCCATGGCAGGAGTCCCTTCAATGCCGGGAATTTGATTGAATTATTGTCATCATATAATGCAATGCAAAAAATGCAACTGCGGCTCTCATGACAAAATGTCGTGTTCGCATGAGCTGGGGATGGGATCGTTCCGCCATCACCAATGTCCTCCTGGCGAAAGCCAGGACCAATAACCACCGACTTGTGTTGTTGGAGGGTAGCGGCCCCAGCATAGCGAGGCAATTCGCATTCGGGATAATGGGTCCTGGCCTTCGCCCATAGGCGCTAAGATAGTTTGATCATAGTCTGATAGTGGCGCTTATGTCTGGGTGGCTCGCGTAGATGTCGCCGGAGAGCGTGACTGGCTCTGCAGAGTAGAGCGATTGCGGGCTGTGGAATGATCGCTTGCCGTAGCGAAGCTACGAGCTGGCGCAGCAGACGCCACGTCACTGGGTGGGTCAGGCGGCGTCGGCCAAGCGGGGAGAGTCTTCGAGTTCGTCGACGAGCGGCTCGAGCAATAGAATGATCAGCAGATGAGCGAGGATATGGGGTCTGGCGGACCGCTCGTCGGTTCCGGGAGGTCCCTTCAGGCCAATCAGGCTTTTCAGCCGCTTGAAGCCGAGCTCAATGCGCCATCGCAGCCGATAGAGGGCGAGGATATCTGCAGTCGTGAAGTCCTCTGGCCTGAGTGAGGTCACCAGGATCACCCAATCTGCGGCGTCAAGTGTTTGCCTGGAGAGCTGATGACCTCCCTTTTGTGCAGTCCGGCGCGCCTTGCGTCGCGCAGCCGCAGCAGCTTGCGCCGGCTTCTTCGCGGCAACCAGACGCACTGCGAGCGGCGGCGCACCTGACTTGCGCTTTATCCAAATCGGCCGATCGATCAGGCCACGCGCCGAGGCGTTGCGCAGTTCGGCAGTGAGGTCAACAAGATTACCTTCGGCATCGAGCCAGCGCGCGCTCTTCCAGCCGGCCCGGATCACGAAGTCCGCATCGGCATCGACGAGATGCGCCATGCGCTCCGGTTGCAGATAGGCGCGATCGGCAAGACGGATCTCACCGGCAACCGCCGGTATCCGATCCAGCGTCTCGCCCGCTCGCTGATCGGTCAGTTCGAAGTGACCAAAGCGCTCCTGCGGAAGATCGAACGCGCTATGGATACGCCACACTGCGTTCTTGTTCCTGCCGCTCGTCCCAGCCTTGGGGACCGTCGTGGCGTCAACAATACGGATCAGACGACCGCGGCTCGCCTTCGGCGCCGCGGCGGCAAGCGCCTGCTCGACCAAGATTGCCAGCCAATCTCCGCACTGACGTAAGCGATACAACAGAGCCACGTTGGAGATATCGACAAGCCCAACCGACGTGGCCCATGCCGCCGTCAACCGCAGCCCTTTCTCACCAAGGCAATAAGCCAAGATCAGGCGCAGCAAGTCGACCGCATTGCTGATCTCCCGCGGACGGACAAACGCCTTCGTCTTGCGCGCGCTAATGTTCAGAGCCTCGGCTCCGCCAAGTCGGGCGACAACGCGCGCCCAATCTTTGTTCACAAGCGATTCGTGTGCCATTCCATCTTGGAATCACAAGCGAATCCAAGGCGCAAATCCTATTTTAGCGCCTATGGGCCTTCGCCAGGACGACGAGGATGGTCCTCGATTCATGACGATGCCGGGGAGAATGAGAGCGCACGGTTGCTTCCCAGGCGTCGTCTCTGCGAAAGCCAGGACCCATACTCCGCAGCGGATATTGTGAATGGGACTCGTTGTTCGGGCGTCGCTCAACAATGACGGCCTGTGGTTATGGGTCCCTGCTCCCGTGCGCAATTGCGCACTAGGCAGGGACGACACCGAATAGGTGTCCGCATCTCGACCCACGTTCGTGACGATCGCGATTCGCCCCTCGATCGGGTGAGACGGACAAACCATACACTGGATTGGTCTTCGCTTGCGTCGTCGGGCAGTCAGTGATTGAGAATTTCGCAGGGCGGCGGCATCCGAGCTTGTCTGCGATCTGATCTAATCAAACCGCCAGGCGCCGAGCAGAAATCGTCGCTTCGGCGCGGAGCCCGCTTGTTTCTGCACGTCCGGCAGGTCGACGGCATAACGCCGCATCAGCAGCCGGATTGCGATCGCGATGATTACAAAGGGCATCAGGTAGATCGCGAAAACTTCGAAGGCGTTCATGTCGTCCTCCGCTGCCTCGGAACAGGCATGCTAGCACGACCACCTCGCGGGCAGCTAAAACTGTACCGGCGCCGCTGAGTTGGCGTTAACCGAATTCCCGAGCGCCGATCAATTCAAGGTTGCGGAATACGGGTCTGTTTACCGATCCGGCGCTAGGGCTGGCGGATTGTGCAATGGAAAGTCCCACCGCAATGTCCGTGATCGCCGTCGAGCAGCCGTCCGCCCGCATTCCGCTCTCCGTCAAGATCGGCTTCAGCGCCTTCATGGCTGTCCTGGTGCCGGTGTACACCTACTGCTACGGGCCGACCAACTTTCTGTATTTCTGCGATGTCTGCCTGATCCTCACCTTGATCGGGGTCTGGACCGAGAGCGCGCTGTTGATTTCGATGTGTGCCGTCGGACTCCTTGTGCCGCAAACATTTTGGGTGATCGACTTTCTCGCCCATGTCGCCGGCTACTCGCTCACCGGAATGACCGACTACATGTTCGACCAGAACCTGTCGCTGTTCCTGCGGTTCCTGTCGGGCTTCCACGGCTGGCTGCCGTTCCTGCTGCTGTTCCTGGTCTGGCGGCTCGGCTATGACCAGCGCGCGCTGATCGCCTGGGGCGTGCTGGCATGGGCGCTGCTGCTGATCTGCTACTTTGTGATGCCGGGACCGCGGCCGGACCCGGGCATGACCCCGGTCAACATCAACTACGTCTTCGGCACCAGCGACAGGGCGGCGCAAGGCTTCGTGCCGCCGCTGGTGTGGCTGGCCGGCCTGATGATCGGCCTGCCACTGCTCGCCTTCATACCCACCCATTTCATGCTGCGGCGCGCCGCGCCGCCGATGTAGGGCCTGCGCTTCGCGAGGCTACGCCATCACGTCGCTGCGGATACCATCGCGCATGGCCGCATGCGGCGGCCTCGATTGACACCAATCGACTCGGCGCTACGCTGACGGAACAGAGCGTTTTCCCAAGCGACTCGAGACGAATTCAAAGCGCCGCAAGCACGACCAAGAAGCAAGACCCAGAAGAACAAGGAAAAGGGCAGGACACGCCGTGACACGCGTCATCGCGTCTTGAGCGGGACCACGCGGACCTCCGCGCTCGCGCCATTTCGCATCCGCAGCTATCGCTTTCAATGGCCGTCCGATCTGCTCACCTCCTGGGCGTTCGAGGTCGAGACGCTGGTGCTCGGCTGGTACATCATGGTCGAGACCGGCTCGGTGCTGCTGCTGACCGTGCTGGCGTCGCTGCAATATGTCGGCACCCTGGTCGCGCCGGTCGTCGGCATGATCGGCGACCGCATGGGGCACCGCGATCTGCTCGCCGTGATGCGCTTTGCCTATACGGTGCTCGCCGGCACCATCATGACGCTGGCGCTGACCGGGCATCTCGCCCCGCTGAACGTCATGATCATCGTCGCGATCATGGGTGTGATCCGCCCGTCGGATCTCGGCGTGCGCGGCGCGCTGCTCGCCGACATCATGCCGCCGGAGCAGCTGGTCGGCGCCATCAGCCTGACGCGCACCACGCAGGACTCGGCGCGTATCGCAGGAGCCCTGACCGGGGCCGGATTGTTCGCGGCGCTCGGCATCGGCTATGTCTATGTCGGGATCGCCGGCTTCTATTTCGTCGCCGCCATCCTGATGCTCTGCATGAGCCGCCCCAAGTCGCATGGCACGACCGATCTCGCGGCGGGCGACGCGCCGGGTTCAAAGCTGCTGCGCGACCTCAAGGAGGGCATCGTCTATGCGTGGAGCGGCCCGGGCATGCGCGCCGCCCTCTGCGTCGCGTTCCTCGCCAACCTCACGGCGTTCCCGCTCACCAACGGTCTGTTGCCCTATGTCGCGCGCGACATCTTCCATACCGACCAGACCGGGCTCGGCTATCTCTCGGCCAGCTTTGCGGTGGGCTCGCTGATCGGCTCGATCACGCTCAGCATGGCCGGCGGGGTACGCATCGCGCGGCTTCTGATCGGCGCGACGCTCGCCTGGTACGCCATGCTCCTGGTGTTCGTCGAGCTCCGGACCATGCCGGTCGCGATGGCTTGCCTGCTGCTCGCCGGCATCGCGCAAAGCATGTCGATGATCTCGGCCGCCGTGATGCTGATGCGCAATGCCAGCGCGCATCTGCGCGGCCGCGTCATGGGCGTGCGCATGATGGTGATCTACGGCCTGCCGCTCGGGCTGCTCGCCGCCGGCAGCCTGATCGACCTGATCGGCTACACCGCGACCGGCACGCTGCTCGCCGCCGCCGGCTTCATCGCCATGCTGGCGATTGCGCTGCACTGGCGCGCCGACCTCTGGCCGACCCACGCCCCGGCCAACGCCCGGTGAGGGGCGCGGCGCGATGCCGCGCCGCGGTCGCCGATGCGCCAAAAGGACGCGACAGCGCGGGCAAGCTGTCGTAGATCATTTTCTACGCTCCCATTTCCAGTGCCAAGTTCCAGTGCCAGGCCTTTTTCGTTTGATATTGTAATGCTCCGTCTTTTGACCCGCCTTGGACTGCGCTTCGACGACATCGTCGAGGAGCGCCGATTTGTAGACCAGTACGTGCGGGGCAATATCGGCTGGACGCAGGTCGCGATGCTGCTCGGCGCCTTCACCTATGCCGGATATGCGTTCTGGGATTGGGTGCTCTATCCCGACGTCGTGGCGACCACGCTAGCGATCCGCGGCGGGGTCGCCGTGCTGGTCCTGCTGCCGCTCACCGCCTTGCTCTCGGTGCCGGCGATGAAGCCGTGGGCCGAGACGATCTTCCTCGTCTATTGCGTCGTTCCAGGCTGCGTGCTGCCGAGCGTCTACCTCGTGCTGCCCTCCGGATTCACCTATGCGGCACCCGGCGTGATGATGGTAATCCTGTTCGTCTCGACCATGCTGCCGCTGCGGATCGGGCCGCTGGCCGTGTTCTGTCTCACGACGTGGATTGCGCTGTGCATCGCTGAATCGCTCGGGCCGGCGTTGCCGCCGGGGCTGCGCTTCATCAATCATTCCCTGGTCCTCAACGCCTTTGCGCTGTCGCTTTACGCCGTCGCCGCCCGCGAGTTCCGCGCGCGCCGGCAGTTTCGGACGGCGCAGGCGCTGAAGCAGGAGAAGGAGCGCTCGGAAGCCTCGTTGCGCGATCTGCACGCGACGCAATCGCAGCTCGTGCAGGCCGAGAAGCTGGCCTCGCTCGGGCAGCTCGTCGCCGGTGTCGCACACGAGGTCAGCACGCCGCTTGGCCTGGCGCTGACCACGTCGACGACGATGGAGGCGGACCTTCGCGCGATGGGCGAGGCGCTGAACGGCGCAGCCGTCCGGCGCTCCGACCTGACAAGGGGCATTGCACGGATCGAGAACGGCCTTCGACTGACCTCGGAAAACCTGCATCGGGCATCCGAGATGGTGCACAGCTTCAAGCAGGTCGCCATCCACCAAGCCGACGAGGAGCGCCATACATTTGAGCTCGGCGGATGGCTCTCCGAGCTGATCGCAAAGCTCGGGCCGCTGCTGTCCCGTCAGGGATTGATCGTCGAACTCGACTGCCCGCAAGGCATCGTTCTGAACAGCTATCCCGGCGCGCTGGCGCAGGTGATCAGCAACCTGGCGTTCAACGCGGCGGCGCACGCTTATCCCGACGGCCGCGGCGGACGCTTCACCATGACGGTGACGCAGCCGGATCAGGCGCTCGCCCGGATCGCCTGCGCCGACCAAGGCGTCGGCATCCGCGAGGATCTGCAGGCCCGCGTGTTCGATCCGTTCTTCACCACCGGGCGGGAGCGGGGCAATATCGGCCTCGGCCTGCACATCGCCTTCAATACCGTGGTGTCGTCGCTCAGCGGCCGGATCGCGCTGGAGAGCGAACCGGGCCGCGGCACGCTGGTGCTGATCGAGATCCCCGTCTCGAGCTGAGCGGGCGGGCCGACCTCGGGCCGGTGCAGGTGCCTGCGAACGCGCGGCGAAGGTCACCCGCAGCAGCGTAGCCCGGATGAGCGAAGCGATATCCGGGGCATCCGGCCCCGCGTGTGTCGGCGCTCATGCGGGCTACAGGTGCTACAAGCTTCAGCAACTCATGGGGAGTGGACGATGTGTTCCGACTTGGCAGCGCTGCTACCAAGAGACAAATTCGATACGGAGAGGGCCGAGGCCATCGTCGCCTTGGGTTTCCCAGCTGTCGAGCCGATCGTTCCGGCCCTGCTTGAATGGATGCAGGACATGAACTGGCCGGTCGCTCGAGTGCTGCAGCCATTTTTGGCGGGGATCGGTACGCCGCTCTATCCGCACCTTCGACGCATTCTGCAAACAGATGACGACGTTTGGAAGAATTGGACGCTGCGCTTCATCGTTGCGCAATCAGCAGAGCTGCAAGCAAAGCTTAGGACGGACCTTGAACGCCTTGCCACCAGCCCGACGGCAGGTGAACAGGCAGAAGAACTTGATATCGTCGCCAAGGACCTCTTGAGTTGACAGGCGCTGCTAAGCTAGTCGCATTCAGTTACCCGTAGCCCGGATGAGCGAAGCGAGATCCGGGGCATCCGGCCCCCGCATGTCGCTTCGCTCATGCGGGCTACAGATGACATGTCGCGGCGCTCATACGGGCCACAGGTGCTGAACCGCTACCGCTTCCGGTCCAAAAACCCCTGCAGCAGGCGCTGCGGCTCGCCGGTCTGGAACGACTTTCCGAACACGCCGACGCTGAGGTTCACCGACTCGGTCAACGGCAGCTCTTCCCATTGCCGCAACAGGTCCTTCTGGATCCGCAGCGCCTCGGGGCCGCACTCCAGCAGTGCATTGACGGTGTGCTCGACGGCGTCGTCGAGGCCGCCGGGTTTTGCCACGGTGTCGACCAGGCCCCAGGCGAGCGCAGTTTTGGCGTCGATGTTCTCCGCGGTCATCATCAGCCAGCGGGCGCGGCCCCAGCCGATCAAGCGCGGCAGCAGTGCGGCGTGGATCACCGAGGGGATGCCGACGCGCACCTCGGGCATGCCGAACATCGCGTCATGCGCGGCGACGCGGACGTCGCAGGCGGCCGCGACCTCGAGGCCGCCGCCGAGGCACCAGCCGGGCAGGCGGGCGATCACCGGCGCCGGGAATCTGCGCACGGCCTCGCAGAGGTCGCGCAGCCGGCTGATGAATGCTTCGGCGGATGTCTGGTCGAGCGTCGCCATTTCCTTGATGTCGGCGCCGCCGATCATGCTGCGCTCGCTTTCGCCGGCCAGGATCACCGCGCGGATGCTCGGATCGGCGGCCAGATGCTCAAAACCCTCGCGCACGCCGTTGGTGACCGCGGAACTCACGATGTTCAGCTTGCCGGCGTTGCAGATGGTGAGGCGGACGACGCCTCTGTCGTCGCGGGCGATGCCGCAGTGGGGATTGAGCATGTCCATGGAAAAGCCCCGGCGCAGGAATGGATCGACAAGTCATTTCGGGATGGTGCGCAAGCACCAGACCCGGAATCTCGAGATTCCGGGTCTGGTGCTTGCGTCGCCCCGGAATGACTTGCGCCATGTCCCGGACAAAGCATGGCTCTGTCAAGGGACCGGGTGCGGCGGTTGCGCCGAGGGATGCGGATCTATAGAATTATATGCGTCATATAAATGGAGCCGTCATGACCGCCGCCGAAAGCATCGATCTTCGTTCGCCCGATCTAACGCGCACCCGCGTGGTGGAATGGCAGGCGCCCGGACCGGTGGCGAAAGCGGCGCTGCCGATGTCCGGGATCGAGGCGATGCGCGCGATCCGCGACGGCCGGTTGCCGCCGCCGCCGATGGCCAAGCTGATCGGCTTCCGCATGGCCGTGGTCGAGCAGGGGCGCATCGTGATGGAACTCGAGCCGCATGAGAGCCTGGAAAACACCATCGGCCTGCTGCACGGCGCCACCGCCGCGGCGCTGCTCGATACCGCGATGGGCTGTGCGATCTCGACCATGCTGCCGGCGGGGCAGACTTCGGTGACGCTCGACCTCAAGCTGACCTATCTGCGGCCGCTGTCGGCACGGTCGGGCACCATCAGCGCCGAAGGCAAGGTGATCAAGCTCGGGCGCCAGACCAGCTACACCGAGGGCTTCGTCCGCGACGACAAGGGCAATCTTGCGGTGCACGCGACCGCGATGTTTTCGATGCTCGGCGGGGAACCGAAAGTGGCCGACAAGGCGAAATAACTGCAGCATTCCGGCCGCAAATCTGCTATTATATGATTAGAAACATTCCATGAGACCGGCATGCGCTATTCGAAAGAACACAAGCAGGAGACCCACGCGCGGATCGTCAAGAAGGCCGCGACGCGGCTGCGCGAGCGGGGCGCCCACGGCATCGGCGTCGCCGACCTGATGAAGGACGCCGGCCTGACCCATGGCGGCTTCTACGCGCATTTCGACTCGCGCGAGGCGCTGGTGATCGAGGCCTTCAGCTACGCGATGGACCGCGCCATAGAGCGCTGGCGCAAGGTCGCCGCGGACACGCCGCCGGAGAAGCGGCTTTCGACCATCATCGACGGCTATCTTTCGGCGGTGCACCGCGACGATCCCGGCCAGGGCTGCGCGATCCCGGCGCTCGGCGCCGAGATCGCCCGCGAGAGCCCGAAGACCCGCAAGGCGTTTGCCCTCAAGCTCGACCAGATGATCGACATGATGGCCGACCAGATCATCGACGTGCCGCGCAAGACCGCCCGCAAGCAGGCGATGGCGACGCTGGCGACCATGATGGGCACCATCGTGATGTCGCGCATCGCCGGCAGCGGCGAAATGTCCGACGAGATCCTGTCGGCGGGCCGCGAGGCGGTGCTGGGGCGCGCCGCTGGGGCCAAGGCACCGGCGAAGAAGAAGGTGAATTAGCGCTTTAAGCGCCAACTGGCGCGGCGCGCCTAATACTCGGTCCGTCACCCTGAGGAGCGCGCATCGCGCGCGTCTCGAAGGGTCGACGGCCACCAGCCGGGCCGTGCATCCATCGAGACGCGCTACGCGCTCCTCAGAGCCTGACTGAAAAATGAGTGAGTGATCTCAGTGGGGTGTGATTCCATCGGATTTGCAGAGATTCGAGGGAGAGCACGATGCCCTGGACCAAGATCACTCGGGAGCAATATCGGCGGGACGATCTGCGTTATGCAAGCGATATGACCGATGCGGAGTGGGCGCTGATCAGACGCCTGTTGCCGCGAGCGAACCGGCGCGGCCGGCCGCGTAAGACGGAGCTGCGTCGTGTGATCGAAGCGATCCTCTATATCGTTTCGACCGGCTGCCAGTGGCGGGCGTTGCCGCAGGAGTTCCCGCCCTATTCGACGGTGCAGGGCTATTTTTATAGATGGCGGGATACAGGCCGGTGGCAGAGGATTGTCAGCGTGCTTGTCCGACGGGCGCGAAAAAAGCTTGGACGGACACCGAAGCCGACGGCAGCCGTGATCGACAGTCAAAGTGCGCCGACCACCCAAGCTGGCGGACCGCGCGGCTACGATGCAGGCAAGCGCATCTACGGCCGCAAGCGGCATATCGTGACGGATACCAATGGCCTCCTCCTCGGGGTTCATGTTCATCCGGCCAACGTTCAGGACTGCCATGGCGCCGTACCGCTGCTGAAGAACGTGCGGATGAACTTCCCCCGGCTGCGCCACGTCTTTGCCGACCGGATCTACCGCGGAAATCAACTCCTCGACGCGCTCTCAGACTGCGGTCCATGGACTGTCGAGATCGTCGAGCGGCCTCAAGGCGTCAAAGGCTTCCAGCTTCTGCCGAGGCGGTGGGTGGTTGAACGCACATTCGCTTGGTTCGGCAGATGCCGCCGCCTCGCCAAGGACTTCGAGGCGACGGTGGCAACCGAAGCTGCCTGGCTGCTGATTGCACACATCAGGCTCCTGACCCGCAGACTCGCGGCTGCTGGTAAGGTTGGGTGACTTATGAGTCAGACTCTCAGGATGACGGGAATAACACGGTGTCCGCCTCACACCCCGCTGAACAGCGCGCGCTCGGCTTCCACCGTCTCGTAGATGTAGTCCGCCACCGCGCGGATGCGGGCGAGGTCCTTGCTGTCGGCGTGCATCAGCAGCCAGAAGGTGCGGGAGATCCGCACCTCGTCCGGCAGCACCGGCTGCAACTCGGGGTGGGCCGTTGCCATGAAGTGCGGCAGCACGGCGATGCCGAAGCCGGCGATGGTGGCGTTGAGCTGCGCGATCAGATTGGCGCTGCGGAATTTCGCCGAGATCTTCGGCGAGACCTGCGGCAGATAGTCGAGCTCCGGCGTGAACAGGAGCTCCTCAATGTAGCCGACGAAGCGGTGCCGCGGCAGGTCGGCGCGCGCAACAATTGCCGGCGCCTGGGCGAGATAGGCGGGTGCGGCATAAAGCCCGAGCGTGTAGTCTAGGAGCTTGCGGCCGACGATGCGGCCTTCCTTCGGCATGGTCAGGCTGATCGCGATGTCGGCCTCGCGCTTGGAGAGCGAGAACAGCCGCGCGGTGGCGACGAGCTGCAGATCGAGATCGGGATACCGCTCGGTGAACTTGACCAGCCGCGAGGCCAAAAAGTGGCTGCCGAAGCCGTCGGGCGCGCCGATCCGCACCGTGCCGGTGAGGTGGGCGCGCGAGCCGCCGACCGCCTCCTGGTTGGCGACGATGGTGGATTCCATCGCCTCCGCGCTGTCGGCGACGCGCTGGCCGGCCTCGGTCAGCAGATAGCCGGTCTTGCGCCGATCAAACAGTTTTGCGGAGAGGTGGCGCTCCAGCCGGTCGACACGGCGGATCACTGTGGCATGATCGACGCCGAGCTGCTTGGCGGCAGCCGAAACCGACCCGCCGCGCACGATGGCAAGCACGAAACGGAAGTCGTCCCAGTCGATTGTGCCGCCGCCTTGATCCAGCATTTCCGCACATCTATGGTGCAATTTATCGGACTTGAATCCCATAAAATGCAGGGTCAATAGGGTTTGTAAAGCGATCCCGCCGCGAGGAGCGGCGATTCAGGTGCTTCAGGGAGGTTTTTCCATGCGCTCAATCGGACATTTCATCGGTGGCAAGGAGGTCAAGGGCACGTCGGGCCGTACGGCTGACGTCTTCGAGCCGATGACCGGCGACGTCCAGGCCAAGGTGGCGCTGGCCTCCAAGGCCGAGCTCCGCGCCGCGGTCGAGAACGCCAAGGCCGCGCAGCCGGAATGGGCCGCCACCAACCCGCAGCGCCGCGCCCGCGTCATGATGCGGTTCCTCGAGCTGGTGCAGCGCGACTACGACAAGCTCGCCGAGCTGCTGGCGCGCGAGCATGGCAAGACCGTTCCCGACGCCAAGGGCGACATCCAGCGCGGCCTCGAGGTCGCCGAGTTCGCCTGCGGCATCCCGCATCTGATGAAGGGCGAGTACACCGAGGGCGCCGGCCCCGGCATCGACATCTATTCGATGCGCCAGCCGCTCGGCGTGGTCGCCGGCATCACGCCGTTCAACTTCCCGGCGATGATCCCGATGTGGAAGTTCGCGCCGGCGATCGCCTGCGGCAACGCCTTCATCCTCAAGCCATCGGAGCGCGATCCCGGCGTGCCGATGATGCTCGCCGAACTGATGATCGAGGCGGGCCTGCCGGCCGGCATCCTCAACGTCGTCAACGGCGACAAGGAGGCGGTCGACGCCATCCTCGACGATCCCGATATCAAGGCGATCGGCTTCGTCGGCTCGACCCCGATCGCGCAGTACATCTACGAGCGCGCCGCGCAGACCGGCAAGCGCTGCCAGTGCTTCGGCGGCGCCAAGAACCACGCCATCGTGATGCCGGATGCCGACATGGACCAGACGGTCGATGCGCTGATCGGCGCCGGCTACGGCTCCGCCGGTGAGCGCTGCATGGCCGTCTCGGTCGCGGTGCCGGTCGGCAAGACCACCGCCGACCGCCTGATGGAGAAGCTGATCCCGCGCGTCGAGTCGCTCAAGATCGGCACCTCGGTCGATCCGTCGGCCGATTACGGCCCGCTGGTGACCCGCGAGGCGGTCGAGAAGGTCAAGAGCTACATCGACATCGGCATCAAGGAAGGCGCGACGCTCGCGGTCGACGGCCGCGGCTTCAAGATGCAGGGCTACGAGAAGGGCTTCTATCTCGGCGGTTCGCTGTTCGACAACGTCACCAAGGACATGCGGATCTACAAGGAAGAGATCTTCGGCCCGGTGCTCTCGGTGGTGCGCGCCCACGACTATCACGAGGCGCTGGCGCTGCCGTCCGACCATGACTACGGCAACGGTGTCGCGATCTTCACCCGCGACGGCGACGCCGCGCGCGACTTCGCCGCCAAGGTCAATGTCGGCATGGTCGGCATCAACGTGCCGATCCCGGTGCCGATCGCCTATTACACCTTCGGCGGCTGGAAGAAGTCCGGCTTCGGCGACCTCAACCAGCACGGTCCGGACTCGATCCGCTTCTACACCAAGACCAAGACGGTGACCTCGCGCTGGCCGTCCGGCGTCAAGGAAGGCGCGGAGTTCTCGATCCCGACGATGAAGTGATTTCCGGGAACGTCATTGCGAGCGCAGCGAAGCAATCCATCTATCCCCCGCGTGGAAGATTGCTTCGTCGCTTCGCTCCTCGCAATGACGGTGGGGTAACCTTCAGGGCTAGGCGGCGAGATGCAGTTCGCTCTCAACGAGGACCAGATCGCGGTTCGCGACATGGCGCGGGCGTTTGCGGCGGAGAAGATCGCGCCGCACGCGCTCGAATGGGACGAGACAAAGCACTTTCCAGTCGACGTGATGCGCGAGGCGGCAGGCCTCGGCATCGGCGGCATCTATATCAAGGACGATGTCGGCGGCTCGGCGATGACGCGGTTCGACGCGGCGCTGATCTTCGAGGCGCTGGCGACGGGGTGCCCGACCACGTCGGCCTTCATCTCGATCCACAACATGGCGTCCTGGATGATCGATGCCTACGGCAACGACATCCAGCGCCACACATGGCTGCCGAAGCTCTGCACCATGGAGCTGATCGCGAGCTACTGCCTGACCGAGCCGGGCGCCGGCTCCGACGCGGCCGCGCTGCGCACCCGCGCGGTGCGCGACGGCGATCATTACGTGCTCAACGGCCAGAAGCAGTTCATCTCCGGCGCCGGCAGCACCGACCTGCTGGTGGCGATGGTGCGCACCGGCGGCGACGGTCCGGGCGGCGTCTCGACGCTGGTGATCGACGGCAAGACGCCGGGCGTGTCGTTCGGCGCTAACGAGCGCAAGATGGGCTGGAATGCGCAGCCGACCCGCGCTGTGATGTTCGAGAACGCGCGCGTGCCGGTCGCGAACCGGCTCGGGGAGGAGGGCATCGGCTTCAAGATCGCGATGGCCGGCCTCGACGGCGGCCGCCTCAACATCGCGGCGTGCTCGCTCGGCGGCGCGCAGGCGGCGCTCGACAAGGCGTTGGCCTACATGAAGGACCGCAAGGCATTCGGCAAACGCCTCGACGAATTCCAGGCGCTGCAATTCAAGATCGCCGACATGGCGACCGAGCTGGAAGCCGCACGCACCTTCCTGTGGCGGGCGGCCGCCGCGCTCGACCGCAAGGATCCGGACGCTTCCATGCTGTGCGCGATGGCAAAACGGTTTGGCACCGATGTCGGCTTCGAGGTCGCCAACCAGGCGCTGCAGCTGCATGGTGGCTACGGCTACCTCAGCGAATACGGCGTCGAGAAGATCGTGCGCGATCTGCGCGTGCACCAGATCCTCGAAGGCACCAATGAAATCATGCGGCTGATCGTGTCGCGCAAGTTGATCGAGGGCGCGCGATGAATGATGCGGCAGCAGCCGAGGGCGACCTGATCGCGCGCAAGGAAGGTTCTGCCGGCATTATCCGGCTCAACCGGCCGAAGGCGATCAATGCCGTGACGCTGGAGATGTTCCACGACATCGACAGGGCGCTCGATGCGTTCGAGGCCGATCCCGATGTCGCTGTCATCGTGCTGGAGGGCGCGGGCGAGCGTGGCCTGTGCGCCGGCGGCGACATCCGCGCGCTCTGGGAGAGCTCGAAGGTCAAGGGCGATCTCGGCAAGATCCTGTGGCGC
The DNA here is from genome assembly GCF_024171045.1 of Bradyrhizobium sp. USDA 4538. Lineage (NCBI taxonomy): Bacteria > Pseudomonadati > Pseudomonadota > Alphaproteobacteria > Hyphomicrobiales > Nitrobacteraceae > Bradyrhizobium > Bradyrhizobium sp. USDA 4538. Next base: position 8,662,680 of record NZ_JALJZE010000001.1, on the reverse strand, counting down.
GACGAATACATCCTCAACGCGCGGATCAAGAAGTTCCCAAAGCCCTATGTCGCCTTCATGGACGGCATCGTGATGGGCGGCGGCGTCGGGCTGTCGGCGCATAGCCGCCACCGCGTGGTGACGGAGCGGACCAAGCTCGCGATGCCCGAGGTCGGCCTCGGTTTCTTCCCCGATGTCGGCGGCACCTATCTGCTGTCGCGCTCGCCGGGTGAGATCGGCACCTATTTCGGGCTCACCGGCACCACCATGAACGGACCCGATGCGATCTACGCCAAATTCGCCGACGCCGTGGTGCCGAGCGCAAAGCTGCCGGCGCTGCGCGAGGCGCTGACCAAGGTTACGCCGGGTACGAGTTCGGCCGAGATTGATCGGCTGATCGGAGGCTTCGCCACTAGCGAGAGGGCTGGCCCTGTCGCCGCGATGCAGGCCAAAATCGACGGCTGGTTCGCACACGGCCGGATGGAGGACGTCGTCGCCGCGCTGACGGCCGACGGATCGGATATGGCGCAGGCCACGCTAAAGACGCTCAGTGAGAAGTCGCCGCGCGGCATGGTGGTGACGCTGAAACTGCTGCGGCTGGCGCGCGCGACCGCGACGCTGGAAGAGTGCCTGAAGCGCGAATATCGCGCCGCGCTCGAGGTGTTCGCCAGCGACGATTTCCGCGAGGGCGTGCGCGCAGCCGTCATCGACAAGGATCGCAATCCGACATGGTCGCCGGCCGGGATCGAACAGGTGACGCCGGAGATGCTCACGCCTTACTTCGCCGAGATCGGCGCTGACGAATTGAAATTTCCCGACAGCAAATAGAAACGTCGCAAGCGGAGGACTTCCCATGGCAAACGTCGCATTCATCGGGCTCGGCAATATGGGCGGGCCGATGGCCGCCAATCTGGTCAAGGCCGGCCACAAGGTGACCGCGTTCGATCTGGTCGCAGCGTCTCGCGATCAGGCCAGGAGTGATGGCGCCGCGATCGCCGAGAGCAGCGTTGCTGCGGTGAAGGGCGCCGATGTCGTCATCACCATGCTGCCGGCCGGCAAGCACGTGCTCGGTGTCTGGAACGAGGTGCTGCCCGCGATGGCCAACGGCGCGCTGATCATCGACTGCTCGACCATCGACGTCGAAAGCGCAAAAGCAGGCGCATGTGCTGGCTGCCAAGCACGGCATGGCCTCGGTCGATGCGCCGGTCTCCGGCGGCACCGGTGGCGCCAAGGGCGCGACGCTGACCTTCATGTGCGGCGGCGAGCCGAAGGCATTCGCGGCCGCCCAGCCGATGTTGGCAAACATGGGCAAGAAGATCGTGCATTGCGGCGCGGGCGGTGCGGGGCAGGCGGCCAAGATCTGCAACAACATGATCCTCGGCATTTCCATGATCGCGGTCGGCGAGGCTTTCGTGCTCGCCGAAAAGCTCGGCCTCTCGCACCAGGCGCTGTTCGACGTCGCCTCGACCTCGTCGGGACAGTGCTGGTCGCTGACGACCTATTGCCCGGTTCCCGGCCCGGTGCCGACGTCGCCGGCCAACAACGATTACAAGCCGGGTTTTGCTTCGAACCTGATGGTCAAGGACCTGACCCTGGCGCAGGACGCCGCCAATGCCGCCGGCGCGGTCACGCCGCTCGGCAAGCACGCGCAGGAGATCTATAAGACCTTCGACGCGTCGGGCCACGGCGGGGTCGACTTTTCCGGAATTATCCAGCACGTTAGGGCCCTTGCCCCGAAGTAAATCGCCGTCATCCTGAGATGCGAGCGGAGCGAGCCTCGAAGGATGGAAAGATGGTGTCCGTGGCCATCCTTCGAGACGCCGCGCAATGCGCGGCTCCTCAGGATGACGACAGAATACGTGGTGAAGCCGGATGACCACATTTCAGGACGCACGCGCCTTTCTGCTCAAGCACCGCACCGACTACGACGCCGCGGTGAAGGGATTTCGCTGGCCCGATCCGGTGCCGTTCAACTGGGCGCTCGATTGGTTCGATGCCGAACTGGCGCGAAATCTTGACAGCCGCGACCGGCCGGCGCTGTGGATCGTCGATGCCGCCAGCGGCAACGAGACCAAGCTTTCCTTCGCCGAGCTGTCGCGCCGCTCAAGCCAGGTTGCAAATTTCCTGCGCGCGCAGGGGCTGAAGCGCGGCGATCATCTGTTGCTGTTGCTCGGCAATGTCGTGCCGCTGTGGGAGACCATGCTGGCGGCGATGAAGCTCGGCGTCGTCGTGATCCCCGCCACCACGCTCTTGACCGCGGATGAATTGCGCGACCGGCTCGATCGCGGCAAGGCGAGGGCGGTGGTTGCCACGCAGGATCAGGTCGCGAAATTCGCAGGCCTCGGCAGCGACAAGCTCGTCCGCATCGTGGTCGGCGCGACACAGGCGCAGGACGGCTGGCTGCCGTTCGAGGATGCCGCCAAGCAGTCCGACGCATTCACGGCCGATGGCCCGACCAAGGCCGACGACCCGATGCTGCTCTATTTCACCTCGGGCACCACGGCAAAGCCGAAGCTGGTGCGGCACAGCCAGCGCAGCTATCCGGTCGGCCATCTCTCGACCATGTACTGGATCGGCCTGCAGCCCGGCGACATCCATCTCAACATCTCCTCGCCCGGCTGGGCCAAGCATGCCTGGAGCTGCTTCTTCGCGCCGTGGAATGCCGGCGCAACGATCTTTATCGCGAACCAGCCACGCTTCGAGGCGAAAGGACTGCTCTCGATCATCGGCCGCTGCGGAGTGACCACGCTGTGCGCGCCGCCGACGGTGTGGCGGATGTTCATCCAGGAGGACCTTGCGAGCTTCAAGGTCTCGCTGCGCGAGGTGTGCGGCGCCGGCGAGCCGCTCAATCCGGAGATCATCGACCAGGTCAAATCTGCCTGGGGGCTGACCATCCGCGACGGCTACGGCCAGACCGAAACCACCGCGCTGGCCGGCAACTCGCCGGGACAGAAGGTCAAGGTCGGCTCGATGGGCCGGCCGCTACCGGGCTATCGCGTGCAGGTCACCGACAATGACGGCCACGCCGCGAAGGAAGGCGAGGTGACCTTGCTGCTCGGCGCGGATCGGCCGGCGGGCCTGATGCAGGGCTATCAGGGCGACGACGGCAAGCTGATCGGCACCGACGGCGAGATCTATCGCAGCGGCGACGTCGTGTTCACCGATGACGAGGGGTATCTGACCTTCGTCGGCCGCACCGACGACGTGTTCAAATCCTCCGACTACCGCATCTCGCCGTTCGAGCTGGAAAGCGTGCTGCTGGAACATGACGCGGTGGCCGAAGCCGCCGTGGTGCCGAGCCCGGACCCGATCCGGCTGGCGGTCCCGAAGGCCTATGTGCTGCTGGTATCAGGCGTCGAACGAACGCCGGAGACCGCGCTGTCGATCTTCAAACATTTGCACACGCGGCTCGCACCGTTTAAACGCATCCGCAAGCTCGAGCTGGTCACCGAACTGCCGAAGACGATTTCTGGAAAAATCCGTCGCGTGCAGTTGCGCCGGCTCGAACACGACGATGTCAGAAGCGATGCGTTGCGCGGGGTCGAGTTCCGCGAGGAAGAATTTCCGGAGCTGCAGAAGGTGCGGACCTCCGGTTAGCAGAGGTTAGCCAATGAACGAAGTCTGGAAGAAGCCGCCGGTGTCGCTGGAAACCTACCAGGGCATGGTCGGCAAGGAGATCGGCGTGTCCTCGTGGCACCTGCTCGATCAGGGCCGCATCGACACCTATGCCGACGTGATCGAGGATCACCAGTTCATTCATGTCGATCCCGAGCGCGCCAGGAAGGAGACCGCCTTCGGCACCACGATCGCGCATGGCTTCCTGACGATGTCGCTGATGTCGATCATGTCCTACGAGGTGATGCCGGTGCTCGAGGGCACCGCAATGGGCGTCAATTACGGCTTCGACAAGCTGCGCTTCATCTCGCCGGTGCGCTCGGGCAAGCGCGTCCGCGGCCGCTTCGTGCTGGCCGAAGCCACGCTGCGCAAGCCCAAGGAGTTGTTGTCGCGCACCAACGTCACGGTCGAGATCGAGGGCGAGGAAAAGCCCGCGCTGGTCGCCGACTGGCTCGGCCTGATCTATTTCAGCTGAGGGTCACAAGACGCGGTTGTGTTGCAACCGCGAAGGGTTGCGCCACCTGTCCCGCAAGCGGGGGAGGTGCAGCGAGTCACCCCAATCTGATTTTTTTGGCGATGCTCTGCTCTGGCCCATGTGGCGCATTGACGGCTGTGTTCCCTGGTGTCCATGATGCCCGCTTTAGGCGGTGCGGTCCCGGGAGTGGCAGCCATGGTGCAAAACATCGTCGCCGGAATTGTCGTAGTCGCTTTGATTGTGATCGGTGCGATTAGCTACGCTCAAGAGCATCACGAGTGCTGGAGCGGACATCTGCTCAAAAGCCTGAAACCCTGCGGGTCGATGACCCCTTCGGTCTAGCGCGCCCGCTGGCCGTCCTTGGCTGCCCCGGCCGGGCTTGACCCGGCCATCCATCGCTGCTCAAAAGTCTCCAACCTTTTCATGCCGCTCGGGCACTAACCCTCTCCCCTTGTGGGAGAGGGTGGCGAAATCGAGCGGAGCGAGATGAAGCCGGGTGAGGGGTCTCTCTCCGCGTGCTCATCCGTGGAGAGAACCCCTCATCCGGCGCGCTCGCGCGCCACCTTCTCCCACAAGGGGAGCAGGGAAGTCAGAGCAGGAATGACAAGCATGGCAATCAGGTTTGACGGACGCGTCGCTATCGTCACCGGCGCGGGCAATGGTCTCGGACGGGCGCATGCGCTGGGGCTCGCCGGCCGCGGCGCCAAGGTGGTGGTCAACGATTTCGGCGGCGCGCGCGACGGCACCGGTGGGTCGCTGTCGCCGGCCGAGACCGTGGTCGAGGAGATCCGGAAAGCCGGCGGCACCGCGATGGCCGACGGCGCCGACGTCTCGAACTTCGAGCAGGTCACCGCGATGGTCGAGCGCGCCACCAAGGAGTGGGGCAGCGTCGATCTCTTGTGCGCCAATGCCGGCATCCTGCGCGACAAGTCGTTCACCAAGCTCGAGGTCGCCGACTGGGCCAAGGTGCTCGACGTGCATCTCACCGGCACCTTCTTCTGCTGCAAGGCGGTGTGGGCCGGCATGCGCGAGCGCAATTACGGCCGCATCGTGCTGACGACCTCGTCGTCCGGCCTGTTCGGCAATTTCGGCCAGGCCAATTACGGCGCGGCGAAGGCCGGCATGGTCGGCCTGATGAACGTGCTCGCCGAAGAGGGCCGCAAGAACAACATCAAGGTCAACACCATCTCGCCGACCGCTGCGACCCGCATGACCGAGGAACTGCTGCCGCCGCAGGCGCTGGCGCTGATGAAGCCGGAAGCGATCACGCCCGCGGTCGAATTCCTGCTCTCGGAAGACGCACCGACCCGCACCATCATGGGCGCCGGCGCCGGCTCGTTTGCCGTGATCCGCGTGCTGGAGACCGAAGGCGTCAACCTGCCGCAGTCCGAATGGACGCCGGACGGCGTCGCCGCGCACTTCAACGCGATCAGCGACATGTCGACCGCGAAGGCGCTGCAGGGCGCGTTCGAGCAGACGCAGAAGTATGTCGCCCAGGCCGCCGCGCGGGCCGGGATCAAGCTCTGAGCATGACCGTCGCCGTCATCGGAGCCGGGCCTGCCGGCCTGATGGCGGCGGAGGTGCTTGCGCACGGCGGCGCTGAGGTCACCGTCTACGACGCGATGCCGTCGGCGGGCCGCAAGTTTCTGATGGCCGGCCGCGGCGGGCTCAACCTGACCCACTCCGAACCGCTGCCGGATTTCCTCAAACGCTATCGCGAGGCAATGCCGCGCTTGGCGGCTGCGGTCGAGGCATTTCCGCCCGATGCCTTACGCGCCTGGAGCGATGCGCTGGGGCAGCCGACATTCGTCGGCAGCAGCGGCCGCGTATTCCCCGAGGCGTTCAAGGCGTCGCCCCTGCTGCGCGCCTGGCTACGGCGGCTCGATTCCGCGGGCGTCGCGTTCACATTCCGGCATCGCTGGGTTGGATGGGACGCGCGCGGGGGACTGCTGTTCGAGACGCCGGACGGCCAGCGCACAGTCAATGCCGATGCAACCGTGCTGGCGCTCGGCGGCGCGAGCTGGCCGCGGCTCGGCTCGGACGGCGCCTGGGCGGAGATCCTCACCGCGAAGGGCGTCGCGGTGGCGCCGATCAAGCCAGCCAATTCCGGCTTCACGGTTGCGTGGTCGAATATCTTCCGCGACCGGTTCGAGGGCCAGCCGCTCAAGGGCGTCGCGCTCACGATCGGCTCGCATACGGTGCGCGGCGAGGCCATCGTCACCGATGCCGGCATCGAAGGCGGTGCGATCTATGCGCTGTCGGCGGAATTGCGCGAGGCGGTGCTCGCCAAGGGAACGGCGACACTGACGGTGGCGTTGCGGCCCGATGCTGCGGGCGACGAACTGGTCGCGCGTCTGTCGGCGCCGAAGGGCAAGCAATCCCTTTCCAATTTCCTGCGCAAGGCCGCGCAGCTCTCGCCGGTCGGCATCGGGCTGTTGCAGGAGGCGACCGTCGCCGCCGGCCGTTCGCTGACCGCGCTGCCGCCGGCGGAATTGGCCGAGCTGATCAATGCGGTGCCGATCAAGGTGTCAGGCGTGGCACCGATCGCTCGCGCGATCTCGAGCGCCGGCGGGATCAGGTTCGACGAACTCGACACGCAGTTCATGCTGCGGCGGCTGCCCGGCGTCTTCGTGGCCGGCGAGATGCTCGATTGGGAAGCGCCGACCGGCGGCTATCTGTTGCAGGCGTCGTTTGCAACGGGCGTCGCCGCCGGGAGGGGGGTGTTACGATGGTTCGTGCCGAAATCGTAGCTCTGTAGGATGGGTAGAGCCAACGGGGCCGCGCTTTGCGCGGACCCGTTGGCTCTACCCATCCTACGCGATGCCGCTCATTCCGAGCCCGTCTTCGTCGCGATGTCCGTGATCAAGCCGAGCACACCGAACGCTGCGGCCACTGCGCACACCGCGGTCCAGCCACCAAAGCTCCACGCCGCGGATGCCGCTGCCGCGCCGACGGCGCCGCCGATGAAGAACAGCGCCACGAACAGGCCGTTGATGCGGCCGCGCGCCTCGGGGCGCAGCAGGTTGACGGCGCGGCGGCCGAGCGTCTGGTCGGTGGTGATGCCGAGATCGAGCAGGATGGTGCCGAGGCTCAGCGCGACGAGTGCTGCAATCCGCGACTCCAGTACGCCGGCCCAAGCGCACAGCGCCAGCGATGCCGATATCAGCAGGTGCGAGCCGATCAGCATCGGCCGTGCCAGGCCACGGTCGCCCCAGCGGCCGGCCAGCGGTGTCGCGACAGCGCCGGCAACGCCGATCAGCGCGAACAGCGCGATCCCCCTGGCGTCGAGCTTGAACGGCGCATCCGGCAGGCGCAGCGCCACGGCGGCCCAGAACGCGGTGAACGAGGCCATCACCAGCGCCGCGGTCCAGGAGCGGACGCGCAGCACCGGCTCCTCGCGCAGCAGTGTCGGGAACGAACGCAGCAGCGCGCCGTAGCTGACCTTCGCTGCCGGCTGCAGCGTCGGCAGGGTGCGCGCCAGCGCGCCGGCGAGCACCGTCATCAGCACGGCCGAGGTGACATAGTAGCCGCGCCAGTTCCAGCTGTTTGCGATCAGACTCGCCATCGGCCGCGACAGCAGGATGCCGATCATCAGGCCGCTCATCACATCGCCGATCGCCTGTCCCCGGCGCTCCGGCGGCACCATCGACGCCACCAGCGGCACCACCATCTGGATCGCGGCGCACGACGCGCCAAGGATGAAGGTGGCGGCCAGCAGGATCAGCGGCGTCGGCGCCATCGCGGTGCCGATCGCCGCGACGATAGCGCAGGCCAGCGTGCGCAGGATCAGCCGCTTGTTCTCGACGAGGTCGACCAGCGGTACCAGCAACAGCAGCCCGAGCGCGTAGCCGAGCAGGGTCAACGTCGAGATCAGGCCGGCCTCTAGCGCGGTCATGCCGAGCGAGCGGCCCATCAGGCCAACGAGGATCTGCGGCGCAAAGAGATTGGTGACGACGGTGCCGGTCGTGATGGCGCCGATCCAGATCAGCGGACGCACGGCGACGGTGCGCGCCGGGGAGAGTTTGGTGGCTTCGGAGATGGTCATGGGACCTCGCGATGGAGTGGCGAGGCCCCCTTTAGGGGATCGGGATAATATGCTACAATTCAAATAAGATGATGAAGAATATGCGAGATTATTATGAACACCCATGACCTCGTGGCGTTCGTCGCCGTCGTCGAGACCGGATCGATCGTCGCGGCCTCGGCGCGGCTGAACCTGACCCAGCCCGGCGTGACGCGGCGGATCCAGAATCTCGAGGAGATGCTCGGCGCGCAGCTGCTCGACCGGCTATCGAAGCCGCTGAAGCCGACGGCGGCGGGAATCGAGGCCTATGAGCAGGGCCGCCGGCTGCTGCGCATGCTCGACGATCTCAAGTCAGGCGTCGCCAATGACGGCGTGGTGCGCGGCGAGTTCAGGCTCGGCCTGACACCGTTTCTGTCGGAGGCGGGGCTGACCGGACCGCTCGACGCGGTGCGCGGCGAATTTCCGGCGCTGGCGGTGCGTGTCGTCTCGGGCTGGTCGCCCAACCACATGGAGCGGGTCAGCCGCAACGAGCTCGATGCCGCGGCGATCTGCCTTCCTGACGGCACGGCGCCGCCCGACGATCTCGCGGCCTGCGATCTCGGCGCGCAGCCGGTGGTGTTCGTCGTTGCGCGCGACATGAAGACGCCGAAGTCGGTCGATCTCGAATGGCTGTCGCGGACCGGATGGGTGATCAACCAGGACGGCTGCGGCTTTCGCCAGACGCTGAAGCGTCAATTCGATGCGGCGCATCTGCCGTTCAACATCGCGGTCGAGGCGCTCGACAGCGAGCTGCGCCTCTCGCTGGTGGCGCGCGGGCTCGGCATCGGCCTCGTGACGCCGGTGGCGCTGAAACGAAGCCCGATCCGCAGCCGGCTCAAGGCCGTGAAGATCGCCGATTTCAATCCCGCAGTCCGCGCCTGGATCGTGCATCGCCCGCCGGCCGGCCGCCTGGCGCGGCCGATCGAGGTGTTTCGCGCGGCGCTGGATCGCGAGCTGCAGGCGCTGATGCGGGAGTAAATGCGGAGTTCGTAGATTCCATGGGGCGGTGAGCGTGGCCTTTCCGATAGATTTGGGTTTCCACACTCGAACCATCGGAGAAGTCAGATGCAAGCATCGACCGCAGGGACGCCCACCGCCAGCCATTGTGGCACAATTTTTGTTGCGATCGAACTCAGTCAGAAGACGTGGCTTGTGACGCTGCACAGCCCGGACCGGGATCGGATGTCGCGCCACAAGCTGCAAGGAGGCGATCACGCCGAACTGCTGGCGTTGATCGAACGGACCCGCGCCCGGGTGGCGGAGAAGCTCGGATCGGTGCCGCGTGTGGTGAGCTGCTATGAAGCCGGCTATGACGGCTTTTGGCTGCACCGGCTGCTGGAGGCGGCCGGGATTTTGAACTTCGTGTTCGACCCCGCGAGCATTGCGGTGGAGCAGCGGGCACGGCGAGCAAAGACGGACCGGATCGACGGCGAGCTATTGCTGCGCACGCTGATGGCCTATTTGCGGGGTGAGCCGCGGGTGGTCCGGATCGTGCGGGTGCCGCGCGTGGAAGCGGAGGATGCCCGGCGCGCCAGCCGCGAACGCGACCGCCTGGTCACCGAGCAGACCGCCCACAGCAACCGGATCAAGGCGTTGCTGCGTCTTCGGGGGATGGCGGTCGGCAATCCGCGGCGGCGCGACTGGCTTACCTGGCTCGAGCGGCAGCGCGACTGGCAGGGCGAGGCGCTGCCGCCGCATCTTCTGGCCGAGATCAAGCGCGAGCACGCCCGGCTGATGCTGGTGTGTGAGCAACTCGCGGCGCTGGAGCAGACCCAGGCTGCGGACACTTCTCCGGCGGTTCCGACGCCGATGGTCGAGCGACGAGATCAATTGCAGCGGCTCAAGGCGCTCGGCCCGGCCTTCACGGCAACGCTGGTGAACGAGCTGTTCTACAAGGACTTCCGCAACCGCCGCGAGGTCGCCAGCTATTGCGGATTGACGCCCAGTCCCTGGAAGAGCGGCGGCACCGATCGCGAGCAAGGCATCAGCAAGGCCGGCAATCGGCGCGCCCGCCACAAGGCGATCGAACTGGCCTGGCTGTGGCCTCGTCATCAAGGCGACAGCACGCTCAGCCGCTGGTTCCGCACCCGCACCGCCGACGCCGGCAAGCGCGCCAAACGCATCGCCATCGTCGCGCTGGCGCGCAAGCTGATCGTGGCATTGTGGCGCTATCTCACCACCGGCCTCGTCCCCGACCAGGCCGTGATCAAGGCGTAAAACCGACCACCCCACCACGCGCCGCGGCTTCGCCGCGCTCCGTGCGGGATGGATGATGACCGTGCCATCCTAGGGCTTCAACCGCCGTTTCGTAGATGGGTCTCATCCTCGCCAGGCTTCCTCGCCGCAAGCATGCGGAAAGTGGGTACGGATCAAACAATCCGACCGGATATGAGGTGATGCAGTGAACTGCAGCAATCTTCGGAAGCCAATCCCTGTTCGTTGCCCGGTCGTCGCGCTGCGCTACGCTCGGCTCCGCGCGCCGCCCTCTTGCCGTCAAACACCAACCCAGACCTCGCGAAGAGACTTGACTCACAAATCCCCATATGAGGATGGGTAGAGCGTGCGAAACCCATCAAGTCGAACCCGCGGCACCATGATGGGTTTCGCTACGCTCTACCCATCCTACAAGGTCTGTGTATGCGGCTACCGCAATTTCCCCCGCGCCGTCACCGGCAGCGCACCGATGATCTCGTCGCCGCGAACCATCACGACCTCGTCCATCATGTTGACGACGACGCAGACGTGATTGGGCACGATCCGCACCACGTCGCCGACATTGGGCCGCGTGTTGCTGCGAGACAGATCGAGGAAGCCGTGCTCCTCGGCGAAGCGCGCGATCCTGGCCTCCGGATGTTCGAGGATCAGGCCGTGGCCTTCGAGGCCGCCGGTGTCCGAGGTCAGCGTCTTGGAGCCGGCATCGAGGATGCCGCGCTCGGGGCCGGCGCGGCTGACGACGGTGGAATAAATATGCAGCGCGCAATCGTCCCAGGTCGCGACGCGGGCCGCGACCTGCATGCGGTCGTTGTAGATGTAAGTACCGAAGCGATGCTCGGTGCCGCCCTTCAGTTTGCCGAGGTTCTTCAGGTTTGGCGTGCCGCCGGTGGAGACGATGGTCGCGTCGAGGCCGTGGGCGCGAACGCCGGCCAGCGCCTCGTCGTAGAATTTCTGCGCGTCGGCCCAGCCGGTCTCGGTCGGGTACAGCATGAAGCCCGCGAAGCTGAGGCCCTTGGAGGCTGCGATCTCCCGCGCCAGCGCGATCGCCTCGGCCGGGGTCTCGACGCCGGCGCGCTTGCGGCCGGTGTCGCATTCGACCACCACCGAGAGCGGCCGGCCGGAGGCGGCTGCGGCCTTCGGCAGGTCGCCGACGACGACGGAATTGTCGGCGGCGACGGTGACGTTGGCCTTGCCTTGCAGCGCGCCGAGCCGCGCCATCTTCTCGTCGCCGAGCAGATTGTAGCTGATCAGGATGTTGTCGATGCCAGCGTCCGCCATGATCTCGGCCTCGCCAAGCTTCTGGCAGGTGATGCCTTTGGCGCCGGCCTTGATCTGCAGCTGCGCCAGCATCGGGTTCTTGTGCGTCTTGATGTGCGGGCGGTTGGCGACGCCGGCCTCGTCGCAGGCCTTCTGGATGCGCGCGATGTTGCGCTCGACCCGGTCCATGTCGATCACGGCGCAGGGCGTACCGTATTCCTTGGCGATCTTGGCGGCGAGGGGCGTGGTCATCGGGGCGGCTCCATTGCAGAGTTTCCGTCATTGCGAGCGGAGCGAAGCAATTCATCTGTCCGCGTTTGCAGATGCATGGATTGCTTCGTCGCTTCGCTTCTCGCAATGACGGCAAGAATCATTGTGTTCATGCCTGTTCGATCTCTTCGCGCAGGACTTCGAGTTCGAGCCAGCGGTCCTCGGCGGCAGCGAGCTCTTGCTGCGCCTTTGCGATCGCGGCCGAGGCGGCGTCGAATGTCTTGCGATCCTTCGTATAGAGATCGGGATCGTCGAGCAGCTTCTGCTGCTTGGCGATCTCGTTGTGCAGCTTGTCGATCGTCTTCGGCAAGGTTTCCAGCGCGTGCTTCTCGTTGAAGCTCAGCCGGCGCCTCGGTGCTGCTTCGGGCGCCGCGGCCCTGGCTTCCTTCTTCTCTTCGGTCGCGGCTTCCGCCTTCACCGTCTCGCGCTTCACGTCGGCGCCGCGCTGCGCCAGCATGTCGGAATACCCGCCGGCATATTCGATCCAGCGTCCCTGGCCTTCGGGCACGATCACCGAGGTCACGACGCGGTCGAGGAAGTCGCGGTCGTGGCTGATCAGGATCACGGTGCCCTCGTAATCGCCGAGCATGTCCTCGAGCACGTCGAGGGTTTCGAGGTCGAGGTCGTTGGTCGGCTCGTCCAGGATCAAGAGGTTCGACGGCTTGGCCAGCGCGCGCGCCAGCATCAGCCGGCCGCGCTCGCCGCCGGAGAGCGCTTCGAGCGGCGTGCCGCGCTGCTCCTGCGCGAACAGGAAATCCTTCATGTAGCCGATGACGTGCTTCGACTTGTCGCCGACCATGACGTGATCGCCGCGGCCGCCGGTCAAGGCTTCGGCCAGCGTCAGCTTCGGGTCGAGGCTTTCGCGATGCTGGTCGAGCGTCGCCATTTCGATATTGGCCCCGAGCCGCACCGAACCGGAGTCGGGCGGATCGTTGCCGATCAGAAGATGCACCAGCGTGGTCTTGCCGGCGCCGTTGGGACCTACGATGCCGAGCCGGTCGCCGCGCTGGATCCGGGTCGAGAAGCCGTCGACGATCTTGCGCTCGCCATAGGCCTTCACGATGTTCTTGGCCTCGATCACCAGCTGGCCGGACTTTTCGGCTTCGGCGGCGGCGAGCGTGGCATTGCCGGTGGCGCCTCGATAGTTGCGGCGCTGGTCGCGCAGCGCGAAGAGATTGCCGAGCCGCTTGACGTTGCGCTTGCGGCGGCCGGAGACGCCGTAGCGCAGCCAGTGCTCCTCGTTGACGATCTTGCGGTCGAGCTTGTGCTGCTCGCGCTCTTCCTCCGCCAGCACCTCGTCACGCCACGCCTCGAAGGCGCCGAAGCCGCGCTCGATCTGCCTGATCTGGCCGCGGTCGAGCCAGGCCGTGGTGCGCGACAAATTGGTGAGGAAACGGCGGTCGTGGCTGATCAGCACCAGCGCGCAGCGCCGGCTTTCCAGTTCGCCCTCGAGCCATTCGATGGTCGGCAGATCGAGATGGTTGGTCGGCTCGTCCAGCAGCAGGATATCGGGCGAGGGCGCCAGCACGCGGGCCAGCGCCGCGCGGCGCGCCTCGCCGCCGGAGACATGCGCCGGGTCTTCCTCGCCGCTGAGGCCGAGCTGTTCGAGCAGATAGCGCGCCTGGTAGTGGTCGTCGCCGGGGCCGAGGCCGGCCTCGACATAGGCGAGCGTCGTCTTGTGCTCGCCGAAATCCGGCTCTTGCGGCAGGTAGCGGATGGTGGCGCCCGGCTGCACGAAACGGCTGCCCGCGTCCGGCTCGACCAGGCCGGCGGCGATGCGCAGCAGCGTCGACTTGCCGGAGCCGTTGCGGCCGATCAGGCAGACGCGCTCGCCCGCGGAGACCGACAGCTCGACGCCGGTGAGCAGCGGCGTGCCGCCGAAGGTCAGGCTGATGTCCTTGAGTTGGATGAGAGGGGGCGGAGCCATCGCGCTAACCCTGCTGGCTCGCCTGCGCCTGCTCGGCGCGGCGGCGCTGGATGCGGCGGATGGTCTGGTCGAGCGTCGACAGGAAGGTCGAGCGGTCGCGCGGCGAATATGATTTCGGCCCGCCGGTGATCTCGCCCGACGAGCGCAGATCGGTCATCAGGTTGCGCACCGCGAGCGTCATGCCGATTGACTGCTCCGTGAACGGCTTGCCGTTCGGCGCGATCACGTCGGCGCCGGCCTTGACGCAGCGGCTCGCCAGCGGGATGTCCGCCGTGATCACGATGTCGCTCTCACGCGCGCGTTCCGCGATCCAGTCGTCGGCCGCATCCATGCCGGAACCGGCAGCGATGCGCTCGATCAGCGGATCCTGCGGCACGCGGATGAAATTGCCCGCGACCACGCTGACGGGCACGCCGTGCCGGATCGCGACGCGATAGATCTCGTCCTTCACCGGGCAGGCGTCGGCGTCGACATAGATGCGGGTGGGAGCAGGGGTTTCAGTCATCGATTCCAAGGTTGGCAGACGCGGCCTGCGTGTACTCCATCGGGCGGAAAATTGCGAGCAAAACGAGAGGCTTGTCACGCTGACCGGTTCGACTACGATTGCCTGAGAAAAACAACGGAAATAAGGGGAAACCCCATGGATTCGAAGACGGCTTCGCTGACCTACCGCGTCTCGGCCTATAACACCTCGAAACTGTCGGAGAACAAGATCCACGACGACACGGTGGCGCGGAAGTTCGGCTTTTCCGGCGGGCTGGTGCCCGGCGTCGACGTGATGGCCTACATGATGCACCTGCCGGTCGAGAAATGGGGCCGCGATTTCCTCGCGCGCGGCCTGATCGAGGCACGCTTCGTGAAACCCGTCTATGACGGCGAGATCGCGGAATTAACCGGCCAGGAGACCGGCAATGGGCTGACGATCGAACTCCACAGCCGCGGCGAGCTCTGCGCCACCGGCACCGCATCGCTGCCGGCCTCCGCGCCGAAATTCGTGCTCGATGACTACAAGCAGGTCGCCGCGGTCGCCGAGCGCAAGCCGGTCAGCGCCTCGTCCTATGATGAGGGCAAGTGGCTCGGCACCATCCCGCGCGACTGGTCGGGCGATGCCGCGAAGGAGTATCTCGCCGATATCAGGGAGACCGATCCGATCTATCTACGCGAAGGTCTCGGCCATCCCGGCCTGCTGCCGCGGGTGATGAACAAGGTGCTGGTCGACAATGCGATCCTCGGGCCCTGGATCCATGTCGGCACCCGCATGCAGCTGCTGTCGGCGGGCAAGATCGGCGACGAGCTGACCGCGCGCGCCAAGGTGACGGGCAATTACGACAAGAAGGGCCACCGCTTCGTCGAGCTCGACGCGCTGGTGCTCGGCAACGGTGTGCCGCTCGCGCATTGCTGGCACATCGCGATCACCCAGCCGCGCGAGCAGGCCGCGGCGTAACTTTCCACCTCTCCCCGTTCTTAATGGGGAGAGGTCGGATCGCATCGCAGATGCGATCCGGGTGAGGGGCAAGGCACAATTCCAGTTACAACGACCTTGCTCGCCGGATGGAGCCCCTCACCCCAGCCCTCTCCCCGCAAGAGCGGGGCGAGGGAGCAGGAGAGACCTTATGCCGCGCTCGCCTTGGCGTCATGGATCGCGCGCCAGACGCGTTCGGGCTTCAGCGGCATGTTGATGTGCTTGATGCCGTACTCCGACAGCGCGTCGACCACGGCGTTGACGATGCAGACGAGGCTGCCGGCGCAGCCGGCCTCGCCGCAGCCCTTGGTGCCGAGCGGGTTGGATTTCGCCGGCGAGGGATGATCGCCGACCAGCATCGACGGCACGTCGCCGGCACGCGGCAGCGCGTAGTCCATGAACGAGCCGGTGATCGGCTGGCCGGAGGCGTCGTAGCTGACTTCCTCCATCAGCGCCTGGCCGATGCCCTGCGCGACGCCGCCATGCAGCTGGCCCGCGACGATCATCGGATTGACCACGACGCCGAAATCGTTGACCGCCGAGTAGCGCACGATCCGCGTCACGCCGGTGTCGGGATCGATCTCGACCTCGGCGACGTGGCAGCCGTTCGGGAACGTCGACGCCGTCTCCTTGGTGGCGTGATCGACGTCGAGCGTGTCCGGCGTGCCTTCCGGCATCTTGCCGGCGCGCATCCGCTCGGCGAGCTCCATGATGCCGATCGAGCGGTCGGTGCCGGCGATGGTGAAGCGGCCGGCGCCGAATTCGATGTCGGCCTCGGAGGCCTCCAGCATGTGCGCGGCGGCCTTCTTGCCCTTCTCGACCACGAGCGCGGAAGCCTCGACGATCGCTTGTCCGGTCGCGGTGATCGAGCGCGAGCCGCCGGTGCCGTTGCCGAAGCGCACCAGATCGCTGTCGCCCTGTTCGAGCGTGATCTTCTCGAAGGGGACGCCGAGCTGGTCGGACAGCACCTGCGCGAACGGCGTGGCGTGGCCCTGGCCGTAATCCAGCGTGCCGGTGGTGAGCTTCACCGAGCCATCGGGCTCGAAGGTGATCTTGCCGAGCTCGCCACTCGGCGGCGCGGTGACCTCGAGATAGGAGCCGACGGCGATGCCGCGCAGCTTGCCGCTCTTCTTGCTCTCCTTCTTGCGCTTGGCGAAGTTGTCGTAGTCGGAGATCTCCAGCGCCTTCTGGAACACGCCGGCGAAATCGCCGCTGTCATAGGTGACGCCGGAGGCCGCCGGGAACGGCAGCTGCGACGGCTTGATGAAGTTGCGCTTGCGCAGCGTGAAGCGGTTGATGCCCATCTCGTCGGCGGCCGCATCGATCAGCCGCTCCATGTAGTAATTGGCCTCGGGCCGGCCGGCGCCGCGATAGGCGCCCATCAGCGTGGTGTTGGTCAGGACCGTCTTGATATCGACGCCGAGCAGCGGCGTGCGATAGACGCTGGCGAGGTTCTTGCCGGTGTTGAGCGACAGCGGGCCCGGCGCGACGCCGGTGATATAGGCGCCGAGATTGCCGTAGCCGGACAGCCGCACCGCGAGGAACTTGCCGTCGGCATCGAGCGCGAGCTCGGCATGGATCAGCTGCGCGCGGCCCTGGCTGTCGGAGAGGAAGCTGGTCGAGCGCTCGTCCAGCCACTTCACCGGACGGCCGAGCTGCCGCGCCGCATGCGCGATGCAGGTGTATTCGGGATAGTTGAGGTTCTTCATCCCGAACGAGCCGCCGACATTGCCGGTGAGGATGCGGACCTTGTCGGCAGGCACGTTGAGCAGGCGCGCCAGGATCGCCTTGTTGCCGGAGACGCCCTGGGTCGGCACCTGCAGCGTGAAGCGTTCGGTTTTCTTGTCGTAATGCGCGAGGGCGACGCGCGGCTCCATCGAGACCACGGCGACGCGGGTGTTGACGATGTCGAGCTTGGTGACGTGCGCCGCGCCGGCGAACGCCGCCTCGATCTTGGCGGTGTCGCCATAGTGATAGTCGAGCGCGACGTTATCAGGGATGTCGTCATAGAGCTGCGGCGCGCCGGGCGTGGCGGCTTCAGCTGCGTCGGTCACCGCGGGCAGCGGCTCGATATCGACCTCAACGGCCTCGGCGGCATCGCGCGCCTGCGCCGCGGTCTGCGCGACCACGAAGGCGACGGGATCGCCGACGAAGCGCACCTTGTCGGTCACCAGCGCGGGGCGGTTGGTCTGCTTGAGCGGGGAGCCGTCACGGTTCTTCAGCGGTAGGCCGCAGGTGAAGGGGTTGTAGCCGGCGGCCGCAAGGTCGGCGCCGGTCCAGACCCCGAGCACGCCCGGCATCGCCCTGGCGGCCGCCGTATCGATGCCCTTGATGATTCCATGGGCACGCGAGGAGCGAACCATCCAGCAATAGGCCTGGCCGGGCAGCGAGAAATCGTCGGTGTATTTGCCCTTGCCGCGCACCAGGGTGTCGTCCTCCTTTCGTCGAACAGGCTGTCCGACACCGTATTTTTGCAGTGCGATAGCGTTTTCGAGGGAGGCAGGCGGCGTGTGATCTTGCATCGAAAATGACCTGAAATGCCCGGATTTGCTGGAGTTTGGGGGCGCTGAGGAGATAACGCACACCCCCCTTAACGACAACGCCCGATTGGGCATGGACCCAATGTGAACGGAGTTTGCGTAGGGCTTTGACGCTGCTAAAGTTTCCGTGAACGATAATTATTCGGCGGGCCTTTTGGTCCCGCGGAAAGACAGTTTTGATGAACGACCATGTGCGGCTTTGCGACGGCCCCCCGGCCAGCGAAGCCCCGCCAGGGTTGGTTGCGGCAGCGGCGGAAAGTGGCGTCTACGCCGCGCTGGACCTTGGCACCAACAATTGCCGGCTGTTGATCGCCTGTCCCACCGGCGACGGGTTCCGCGTGGTCGATTCATTCTCGCGGATCATCAGGCTCGGCGAGGGCATCGCCGCCACGGGCTCGATCAGCGAGGCCGCGATTGAGCGGGCGATTGCCGCACTGGCCATCTGCAGCGACAAGATCCGCTATCGCAAGGCGCGCCGGCTCCGCCTGATCGCCACCGAGGCCTGCCGCGCCGCCGGCAATGCCGAGAGCTTCCGCGCGCGGGTGGCGGCCGAGACCGGCATCAAGCTCGAGGTGATCGATCGTGAGACCGAGGCGACGCTCGCGGTGATCGGCTGCTCGCCGCTGCTCGATCCGAAGGGGCGGGGCGCCATCCTGTTCGATATCGGCGGCGGCTCGACCGAGCTGGTGCGGATCGAGCGCGACCCCAACGCGCCCGACGCGGCGCCACGCATCAAGGCGTGGATGTCGATCCCGCTCGGCGTCGTCACGCTGGCCGAACATTTCGGCGGCAAGAATGTCACCAGGGATATGTATGCGCGAATGATCGATGAGGTCGCGCGGCACGTTGCGCCGTTCGCGGCCGAGCATGGCAAGGATCTGCGCGACATGCACATGCTCGGCACCTCCGGCACCGTGACCACGCTTGCCGGCGTGTTCCTCAACCTGTCGCGCTACGACCGCCGCCGCATCGACGGCATCTGGATGAACGATTGCGACGTCACCGCGACGATCCAGAGGCTGCTCGGCATGAGCTATGAGGCGCGCGTCAACAACAACTGCATCAGCGTCGAGCGCGCCGATCTGGTGCTCGCCGGCTGCGCGATCCTCGATGCGATCCGCAACGCGTTCCCGATGCCGCGGCTCCGCGTCGCCGATCGCGGCCTGCGCGAGGGCATGCTGGTCGAGATGATGCGCGAGGACGGCGCGCTGCGGGCGTGCTAGAGCTTCTCTTGCCTCGCCCCGCTTGCGGGGAGAGGCCGGATTGCATGTCAATGCAATCCGGGTGAGGGGACTCTCCACGAGCGCATCTCTCACCTTCGTTGCGAAACCAGCCCCTCACCCCAACCCTCTCTCCCCGCAAGAGCGGGGCGAGGGAGTAGAGAAGCAGTATGGCGAAAGACACCACCGGGCGGCTGCACGTCACGGTCAAGAGCGGCGGCAAGCGCAAGCTGTCGTCAAAACTCTGGCTTGAGCGCCAGCTCAACGATCCCTATGTCGCCAAGGCCAAGGCGATGGGCTACCGCTCGCGCGCAGCTTTCAAGCTGCTCGAGATCGACGACAAATACCGTCTGCTCAAGCCGGGCATGACCGTGGTCGACCTCGGCGCGGCGCCCGGCGGATGGAGCCAGATCGCGGCCAAGCGGACCGGCGCTGCCGACGGCAAGGGCAAGGTGGTCGCGATCGATCTCTTGGAGATGGGCGAGATTCCGGGCGTCACCTTCGCGCAGCTCGACTTCCTCGACCACGACGCGCCGGAAAAACTGATCGCGATGATGGGCGGCCGCGCCGACATCGTGATGTCCGACATGGCCGCCAACACGACCGGCCATCGCAAGACCGATCAGCTGCGCATCATTGGCCTGGTCGAGACCGCCGCGCATTTCGCCGGCGAGGTGCTCAATCCCGGCGGCACGTTCCTGGCAAAGGTGTTCCAGAGCGGCGCCGACGCCGAGCTGGTGGCGCAGCTGAAGCGCGATTTCGCCACCGTCCGCCACGTCAAGCCGTCCGCCAGCCGGCAGGATTCGTCGGAGCGCTATGTGCTGGCGACGGGATTTCGCGGGCAGCAACAGCCGTCATTGCGCGGGGCGTAGCGGCGACGCGTTCGCCGAAGCCTCCGCGAAGGCAATCCAGATCCCTCATAGGGCCCGGCCGGAGCGCTGCCCGGTACGCGAGCGCGTCGCGAGCTGACCTGAATCCATTGGAACTCTTTCCGTTACGGCGTATTCTATCTTCCCGGCGCGGTCAGTTCGTTGCGTGTTTCGGCCTGGCGCCATGACAGGTTTGTGCAGCGAGCCGCGCCTCCGTCTTGCGGAGCTCTTCCGTGATGGAACGCAGGTCGAGCATAGGTAATCGCCTTCTGGCGGCCTTGCCGCCCGCCGACCTTGATTTGCTTGCGCCTCATCTCCGCAAGATATCGCTCGAACGCGACGCCGTGCTGGTGCGGTCGGGCGACCTCGTCGAACAGATCTATTTTCCCTGCACGGCATTGATCGCGTTCGTTATGGACATGCCGAACGGACAGGCCGTTGCGACGACAATGATCGGCAACGAGGGCGCCGCCGGCATCCTGTCGACACTCAGGTCAATACGCTCGCCGATGACCGCGGTGGTTCGCGTCGCGGGCACGACGTGGCAGATTTCGCCGGCACGATTTCACGCCGCGCTCGCGCACAGTCACGCGCTTGGCAGCGCGGTGCAGCTCCATATGCGGTCGCTGCTGGTTCAGTTCCAGCATATCGCGGCGTGCAATGCGCTCCATTCCGTGGAGGCCCGTCTGGCCCGGTGGTTGTTGCAGGTTCACGATCAGATCGGCGACGACACGCTGCCGTTGACGCAGGAGACGCTGTCGGAATTGCTGGGCGTGCGACGAACGACCGTGACCCACGTCGTGCACAAGCTTCGCGCCTCGGGCGCAATCCGCTCCAACCGGCGGAGCTCGATCGAGGTTGACAGGCCGCGGCTCGAAACCGCGGTCTGCGAGTGCTACGAGATCATGCGCGGCAGGATCGACCGCATCGTATCCGCGGAAGGGATCAGGTCGTCCGGTCACGGCGGGCCGCCACACGGACATCGGCGTTCGCACGCCGGACCGTGGACCAATGGCGACAAGGTTCATGCACATACCCGCGGCGCGGGTGCTGAGCGATCACGAAGCCATTGAATGCGGTTGCAACGCAGACGCGGGTGTCAGGACGCCTTGCGCAATTCGTGCTCGGGTTCGTGGACCCACGCGTCCCTGGCGAACCATTCGTGATTGGTCCGACAGCTCGTGCAATAGCTGCGCGAAAAGAACACGGTACTGGACCGGAACGTCTCGCGGTCGGATTTCATGCCGGTATTGATCGCACGTCCCGTCCGCGGGCATTTGATCATGATGACGCCCACCTTGGTCTCCTCCTCCAATGTCAGGAATTGCTGGTCCCGCGCACCGTCGGCTGGACCCGCCTCTTCTATTGGAGACGCTTGGTCCAGCCGGCCTGGGAGCGGGGGGGGGGGGGGGCGGCTCCTCAGGAAGGTGTTTTCAGGGCCTTTGCAAAGCTCTTCTTGATCGGCTCGGAGGTCTCGGTCGCGACTTTCTTCGCGATCTCCCAGAGCTCCTTGTTCTGCGCGGTCGTCGCTTCGAAATTCTTGCGGCCGTGATCGGCCGAAAGCTGGATGGCCTCCGACAGCGACCTAGCGCCGGCGAGTTCGGATATGAAAGCGAGGGCCGAACTGGCGTTGGAATGCGAGATCTCGATCACCTTGGCTGCGTAATCCGCAGCGCCCTTGGCGTTGACCGCATATGCCTCCTTGAGCAGGACAGAGATTTCCTCCGAGGCTTCCTTGACCTTCTCGAACTGCTCCCGTGCGCGTGTCGCATTTTGTTCGGCGATGCCCTGAAAGGCCTGGGGCAGCGCGAACAGGGGCAGGCTGAAGCCGCCGGCTTTCGGATTGTCGCTCACTTCATTCGTCTGGACGTCACTCACTGGCTCTGATCCTTTCAAGCGAAACAAAATCAAGGAAAATCGGCGCCTCGCGGTGCACGGACGCTGGGGAAGCGTAGCTGGAGCGCTCCCTTCCACCTGGTTTTTTTGCTGATGCCGGGTCACCGCGTGCCCGCTTGAGCAGGACTATGCAGGATCGGCGGTGCAGCTTCCGTTCGCTTTCTGACTCTCGCGGAGATTTTTTTCCGGGACGAAACGACCGTCGTATGGTGGCACTGTGGGGCGTTCGGCCACCGATCGCGGCGGAGGCGCAGCCGATGCGGCTGGACATCCCGACCGCTTGCCTCAGGAGGGTGGGTAGTCGGGTGTCATCCCGATCTGAAGGCGCGCAGCACGACATTTCGACGCGACTGCTTGGAACCTCGGTGCGTGGCCGGAGTCGACTCCTTTGCTCCCGGCCAATGCCCCCCAAGCCCACCGGGAGAAAACCCCAACTGGGTTGGCGGCCTTGGTGCAGCGTCAGGTTTCGCGCACTGGGGCCGTTTCTTGCAGGACTGGAAAATCGGGCGACGCAAGCGCATATTTCCCAGATGGCGACCATTGTTCAATGCAATTGCGGCGCCGAGTACAGACGCACTGAAGAGAAGTTCTTGGTGCCGCATACGGGTGATGCGATCTGCACGGTCTGCGGAGCAGCGCTGGAATCGTGGCTGGAAGCGACCCACGTTCCCACATACGAACTGATCGAACGTCCGGATCGAAAACAGCCAGGCGGAATGACCGGGCACCCCTGATGGCCTCGTCGTGACCTGACGGCGGCTCGCGGTGTCCGTGCCTCGGGAACGGCTCGTTCGATCGACTAGCCGAGCCGCTGATCGCGCGCGTTCTGGGTGTCCTCGGTCGCGACCTTGACGGCTTCGGTCGCGGCGCGCTTCTCGGCGCCCTTGCGGCTCGAGATGTCGATCGCCTTGCGGCCGGCGATCTCGTTGCCGGCCTCAGCCGGCATCTGCCAGAAGAACCAGGCCGAGGCCGCCGAGATCAACGAGACCACGATGAAGGCCGGCGCGAACACGTCGGCGGAGAGTTCGGTCTGGTGATGCAGCGCCAGCGTGGTTTCAACCGAGAACGCGCCGACCGCGACGCCGGCGGACACCGCGAGCTGCTGGTTGACGCTGACCAGGGTGGTGGCCCGGCTCATCTGCGGCGCCTCGACCTCGGCATAGGCCACGGTGTTGATCGCGGTGAACTGCAGCGAGCGGAAGAAGCCGCCGACCACCAGGATGGTGAAGATCAGCATCAGCGGCGTCGAGATCGTGAACAGGGCGCAGGCGGCGAGGAAGGCCGAACTGACCACTGCGTTGACGGTCATCATGTTGCGGAAGCCGAAGGCGCGGATGATGCGCGCCGCCAGCGTCTTCATCCCCATGGCGCCGACCGCCGACGCAAAGGTGACGAGACCAGACTGGAATGGCGACAGGCCGAAGCCGACCTGCATCAACAGCGGCAGCAGGAACGGCAGCGCGCCGATGCCGAGCCGGAACATGAAGCCGCCGACGATCGACGCGCGCATGGTCGGCAGCCGCAGCAAGCCGAAATCGAGCACCGGCGAGCCGGTCCGCCGTGCGTGGATGACGTAAAGCGTCATCGAGACCGTGCCGACACCGACCAGCGCGGCGACGATCGGCCACGGCAGCAGATTGAGCCCGGCCACCGACAGCCCGAAGGCGATGCCGGCGAGGCCGATCCCGGCCAGCACCAGTCCCACGAGATCGAAGCGCTCGGGATCCTCGCTCTTGATCGGATCGATGTATTTCAGCGCCAGGAAGATGCCGAGCAGCCCGATCGGGATGTTGATCAGGAAGATCCAGTGCCAGGAGAAATAGGTGGTGATGAAGCCGCCGAGCGGCGGCCCGATCACCGGGCCGATCAGCGCCGGGACCGTCACCCAGGCCATCGCGTTGACCAGCGCACTCTTGTCGACCGAGCGCAGCAGCACCAGCCGCCCGACCGGGGTCATCATCGCCCCGCCGAGGCCCTGCAGGATGCGGGCGAACACGAAATCGGTCACCGAGGACGACAGTGCGCAGCCGATCGAGCCCAGCATGAACACGCCGACGGCGCCGGCAAACACGATGCGGGCGCCGAAGCGGTCCGCGGTCCAGCCGCTGGCCGGGATGAACACCGCGAGCGACAGCAGGTAGGAGGTGATGGCCAATTTCAGCGTCAGCGGGCTGGTGCCGATATCGGCGGCGATCGCGGGCAGCGAGGTCGCGATCACCGTGGAGTCCATGTTCTCCATGAACAGGGCGGTGGCCACGATGAGCGGGATCAGACGTTGTTTGTTCATCAAAACAGGACAGCTGTGCTGAAAAGGCGGGCGAGCGGGCCATATCATCCCGCCCAGGGCCACGCTATTGCGGAACCGGCCAAACGCCCTAAATCCTGCGTGACGCTGGTATGCATCCGCCCGTGTCCAAAGGTTCGCCGTGATCTACGTCCTTGCCGCCCTCTTGCCGCCGATCGGACTGCTCCTGAACGGACAGCCGTTTTCGGCCATCTTTAATCTGGTCCTGATCGTGTTTTGCGCGATTTTTGGGCTGTTTTTCCACGTGTTGCTGCTGGTGCCGTCGGCCCATGCCGTGATCGCGGTCCACATGAAGCGCGAGGACCGGCGCCATCGCGAAATGGTCGAGGCGATCCGCCGCCATGGGCCGCCGCCGGGTTACCGGGCGCCCTGAACCGGACCCTAAAAAGGCCTGTGCATGGCTGGCAAACACTTTGATTCGTCAAGCCGCCATGCTATCGACCAGCGTCAACCCCACCGATGGGCGCCGATTCGACGGTGACGCAGCGAGCGTCGCCGCAGGTAGCGTTCATCCGTAAGACCATCGCGGCTGGGCCGCAGATAAAGGAGTTGGCAATGGCCACGGGATTTCCGGCTATCCGCGAAGCCTTCACGTTCGACGATGTGCTGCTGAAGCCCGGTTTGTCCGACGTGCTTCCCTCGGAAGTCGATATTCGCTCGCGCGTCACCCGCGCGATCTCGCTCAACATCCCGATCATGGCGTCCGCGATGGACACCGTCACCGAGGCGCGCATGGCGATCGCGATGGCGCAGGCCGGCGGTCTCGGCGTCATCCACCGCAACTTCGATCCGGAAGGGCAGGCCGCGCAGGTGCGGCAGGTCAAGAAGTTCGAGTCCGGCATGGTGGTCAATCCGCTGACCATCGGCCCCGACGCCACGCTGGCCGATGCGCTGACCCTGATGAAGGAGAACGGCATCTCGGGCATTCCGGTCGTCACCGGTGCCGCCAAGAACGTGCCGGGCAAGCTGGTCGGCATCCTGACCAACCGCGACGTGCGCTTCGCCAGCGATCCCCGGCAAAAGGTCTCGGAGCTGATGACGCACGAGAACCTCGTCACGGTGCGCGAGGGCGTCGGCCAGGACGAGGCGAAGCGGATGCTGCACAAGCATCGCATCGAGAAGCTGCTCGTCGTCGACGACCAGTATCGCTGCGTCGGCCTGATCACCGTCAAGGACATCGAGAAGGCGGTCGCCCATCCGCTCGCCTGCAAGGACGAGCACGGCCGCCTGCGCGTCGCCGCCGCCACCACGGTCGGCGAGACCGGCTATGAACGCACCGAGCGGCTGATCGATGCCGGCGTCGACGTCGTCGTGGTCGATACCGCGCACGGCCATTCGCGCCATGTGCTCAACGCCGTCAACCGCATCAAGCGACTCTCCAACGCGGTGCAGGTGGTGGCCGGCAACGTCGCGACCGAGGGCGGCGCGCAGGCGCTGATCGATGCCGGCGCCGACTGCATCAAGGTCGGCATCGGCCCCGGCTCGATCTGCACCACGCGCATCGTCGCCGGCGTCGGCGTGCCGCAGCTTACCGCGATCATGGACGCGGTCGCGGCCGCGAAGAAGGCCGACGTGCCCGTGATCGCCGACGGTGGCATCAAATATTCCGGCGACCTCGCCAAGGCGCTCGCCGCCGGTGCCGACATCGCCATGGTCGGCTCGCTGCTCGCCGGCACC
Organism: Bradyrhizobium sp. USDA 4538; assembly: GCF_024171045.1. Classification (NCBI taxonomy): domain Bacteria; kingdom Pseudomonadati; phylum Pseudomonadota; class Alphaproteobacteria; order Hyphomicrobiales; family Nitrobacteraceae; genus Bradyrhizobium; species Bradyrhizobium sp. USDA 4538. The sequence continues at coordinate 8,636,911 of NZ_JALJZE010000001.1, read as the reverse complement.
GACGAGACGCCGGGCGAAGTCTTCCTGTGGCAGGGCCGCTCCTACAAGGCCTATCGCGGCATGGGCTCGGTCGGCGCGATGGCGCGCGGCTCGGCCGACCGCTACTTCCAGCAGGACATCAAGGACACGCTGAAGCTCGTCCCCGAAGGCATCGAGGGCCAGGTGCCCTACAAGGGCCCGGTCGGCAATGTGATGCATCAGCTCGCCGGCGGTCTCAGGGCGGCGATGGGCTATGTCGGCGCCAAGGACATCAGGGATTTCCACGACAAGGCCGAATTCGTCCGCATCACCGGCGCCGGCCTGCGCGAGAGCCACGTCCACGACGTGACCATCACGCGCGAAGCCCCGAACTATCCGGGCGGGGTGTAGGCCCAAGCACCGTCATTCCGGGGCGGTCCGAAGGGCCGAACCCGGAGTCCCGGGAGTCCGGGACGCCATCATCCGCTAGGCGAGCCAGCGCTTGCGTCGCTTGTAGTGCTTCACATCGCGGTATGATTTTCGCTTCTCTCCGGCGACGCCGAGATAGAACTCCTTGACGTCCTCATTTGCGGCGAGCGCGTGCGCTTCGCCGTCCATCACCACGCGGCCGTTTTCGAGGATGTAGCCGTGGCTTGCATATCTGAGCGCCATATTGGTGTTCTGCTCGGCGAGAAGAAACGACACAGCTTCCTTGGTGTTGAGATCCTTCACGATCTCGAAGATCTCTTCGACGATCTGCGGCGCGAGGCCCATCGATGGTTCGTCGAGCAGGATCATCTTCGGGCGTGACATTAGCGCGCGGCCAATCACGCACATCTGCTGTTCGCCGCCCGACGTATAGCCGGCGGTGGAATTGCGTCGCTCTTTGAGGCGGGGGAAATAAGCGTAGACACGTTCAAGATCCTGCGCGATCGCGAGCTTGCCGTCCGTCCGTGTAAAGGCGCCGGTCAGGATGTTCTCCTCGACCGTCAGATGAGGGAAGGCACGCCGACCCTCCATCACCTGGATGCAGCCGCGCCGCACCACGTCGTTTGGCGACAGCGACTTCACCTCGACGCCGTTGAACAGGATCGAGCCCTTGGTGACCTCGCCACGCTCTGCGTGCAGCAGATTGGAAACCGCCTTCAGCGTCGTCGTCTTGCCGGCGCCGTTGGCGCCGAGAAGCGCAACAATGCCGCCTCGCGGGACCTCCAGCGAGACGCCCTTCAACACGAGAATGACGTGATCGTAGACAACCTCGATATTGTTGACCGATAAAATCAGCGCTGCCGCTTCCGTCGCAGCGGTGACGACCTTGGCGATTGACATGCGCAGACCTCCAAACCGAGCAGGGGCTGCGATCCGGGAGCAGGCAATCCTGCCTCCCGGATCACTCGCACGGGGTCAGGTTTCTTTCGCGCAGTCGCGCGGCTTGATCTTCTTTTCCGCGGCATACTTCGCGGACACGTCGGCGACGAGCGGTTCGATGAGCGATTCGTCAGCCGTGTACCAGTCGGAGATCACTTTCCAACCCTTGCCATCCCATTGCTGGACGCGCCCGTAGCGCGCGCCTTCGTGGTCGGAGCAGGAAATGCTGACCGGCTTCAACATTCCCTCAAAGCCGAGCTCCTTGATTCGTGCATCGGTGAGTATGAGATTCTCAAGCCCCCAACGGACCTGCTCGCCCGTCAGCGGTTGCTTGCCGAATTTTTCTTGCGCCTTGCGGATCGCCTCTACGCCGAGCATGGCATTCGTGATGCCGCGGTTGTAGAGAACTTCGCCGATCTTGCCAGGTTCTGTCGAACCCTTTCCTTTGGCGTAGACGTACTTCTCTATGTCGGCGTGCGCGGGGAATTTTCCTGCGCCATGCTGAAGCATCAACGACTTGTAACCGCTGGCCTGATCGCCCGCCGGCGTCACATCCGGCTCTGCGCCTGACCACCAAACACCGATCATCTTGTCGCGCGGATAGGCGACGGCGGCGGCTTCCTTGATTGCCGTACTGTTCATGACGCCCCAGCCCCAGACCAGAACATAGTCCGGCCGATTCTGGCGGATCGCCAGCCATTGCGACTTCTGCTCGACGCCGGGATGCGTGACGGGGATCGGCGTGAATTCAAAGCCGTACTTCTGCGCCAGCACCTGCAGCATCGGAATTGGCTCTTTGCCATAGGGGCTGTCATGGTACAGCAGCGAAATCTTCCTGCCTTTCAACTTGTCGAAGCCGCCGAGTTCCTTGGCGACGTGCTGGATCGCGATGTCGGCCGCGGACCAATAAGTGCCAAGCAATGGAAAATTATATGCGAACACCGCGCCGTTCTTGGAATCGGCACGGCCATACCCCATCGTAATGATCGGGATCTTGTCAGCCGCGGTCTTTTCGGTGAGTGCGAAGGTGATCCCGGTCGACAGCGGATTGATGAAGGCCGCGCCGGTTGGTCCTTTGCTCTTGAGACGCTCGTAACACTCCACTCCCTTGTCGGTCGCGTAGCCCGTCTCGCATTCCTCGATCAGAATCCTGACGCCGTTGATGCCGCCGTCACGTTCATTGATCAGGTTGTAGTAGTCTACCACGCCGTTTGCGTAGGGCGCGCCGTTCACAGCGTAAGGTCCGGTCCGGTAGGACAGAATTGGGATAAACTGTTCGTTTTGCGCTGCGGCCGGTGCGCTAAGCGCCGCGCCGGCCATGGCGGTCGCGAGTATCAGTAACCTGCGTGCAATACTTGCCATATTGATATCCTCCTTGCGGTACTTCCTTCCTCTTCGTTGTCAGCGGCCGCCATTTCCATTGCGATCAAGGCACGATCGCTCCCTCAGTAGGGAAACGGCCAAAGTCTGAGCTTCTCCTTGCCGATCGATATCAGCCGGGCGAAGCCATGGGGTTCCTTGATGAGCAGATAGCAGATCAAGGATCCGAAGATGATGAACTGGAGGTGAGTGATCGTTTGCGTCGACAGTGGCAGGCCGAGCTTGGTCGGAATCACATTCAGCATGATCGGCACGATGAGGATGAACGCTGCTCCGATGAACGAACCCATGATCGAGCCGAGCCCGCCGATGATGACCATGAACAGAAGCTCAAGCGAGCGGTCGATCGAGAACGCAAGCGGCTCCCATGAACCGAGGTAGACGAACGCCCAGAGCGCACCCGCCACCCCGATGATGAACGAAGAGACCGCGAAAGCCGTTAGTTTTGCATAGAGCGGCCTGATGCCGATCAGCTCGGCGGCGATATCCATGTCGCGGATCGCCATCCACTGCCTGCCGAGATTGCCGCGCACGAGATTTTTCGCCAACACCGCCATCACGGTCACGAAGAGCAGGCACAGCAGGTAACGCTCGACCGGCGAGCGAACGACCATGCCGAAGAAATTCAGTTCCGGCGCATTCACTGATCCCGACGGGGCGTAGTTGGTGAACCACGGGATCCGCAGGAACGCCCAATCGAAGAAGAACTGCGCGGCGAGCGTTGCGACCGCCAGGTAGAGACCCTTGATCCGCAGACTGGGAATGCCGAACAGGATTCCGGCACCCGCCGCCATGAACCCGCCAAGCAGAATGGATGCCAGCACGGGCAACGGTGGGATCGCGATCGCGAAGCCGAGCCAGGCAAGCGGGATATGAACGCCGGTCGCCAGCTTGTAGGCGGAATAGGCGCCGATGGCCATGAACGCGCCGCTGCCGAGCGAAATCTGGCCGCAATAGCCGACGAGAATGTTTGTCCCGATGGCGGCGAGTGCCAGGATGAGGAAGGGCAGCAGGATGGCCCACAACAGATAGTCGGTGCCGAACGGCCAGATCCGGAAGGTGGCCAACAGCGGCACACCAATGAAAGCAATCGCGAGCAAGACGGCGAGGGCAATACGATCCTGCCGGATCGGGAAGATCGCCATGTCCTCCGCATAGGTCGCCTTGAACTGGCCAGCTTCGCGATAGAGCACAACGACCTCCTTGCCTCAGACACGTTCGATGATCCGCTCGCCGAACAGGCCCTGCGGCCGCAAGAGCAGCACCGCCAACGCCAGCACATAGGCAAACCAATATTCGATGCCGCCGCCGATGGATGGCCCGAGATATACCTCTGCGAGCTTCTCACCGGCCCCGACAATGAGCCCGCCGACGATGGCTCCGGGAATGGAGGTGAGGCCGCCGATGATCAGGACCGGCAAAGCCTTCAGCGCGAGAAACGTGATGGAGAACTGCACGCCAAGCTTGGTCCCCCACACGGTCGCCGCGACGAGCGCAACGAGGCCGGCAACGAGCCAGACCACGAACCAAATCCAGCTGATTGGAATCCCGATCGAGTGCGCGGCCAAATGGTCGTCGGCCACGGCTCTGAGCGCGCGACCGGTCTTGGTACGCTGAAAGAAGACCGCGAGGCCGGCGACCAGGACGCCCGCGATCAATGCGCCCCAGACATCCAGCTTGTTGACCAGAATCCCGCCCGGGAACAGGCCTTCAAACAAGAACCAGGCGTCGGTCGGGAACAGCCGCAGCGGGTAGACATCCGATCCGAAGATCATCTCCGCGGCGCCCTCGATAACGAATGTCACGCCGATCGTCGACATGAACAGCGTCAAGCCATCCTGATTGACCAGAGGTCCGATCACGAACCGCTCGATGAGCCAGGCGGTTGCTGCCATGATCACGGCGGCAAAGCCGATAGCGAGGATGACCGCGACCCAAAGCGGAAGGCCATTGGCGACCAGGAGGTCGAGGGCGCGAACCAGCGCCAATCCGGCGAGCAACACCATTGCTCCCTGCGCATAGTTGAATACGCCGGATGCCTTGAAGATCAGCACGAAGCCGAGCGCGACCAGCGAATAGAGCACGCCGGACATCAATCCGCCGATCAGGACCTCGAGAAACTGACCCAGTGCGATCATGGACGCACCTCAATGCGCGACGCCAAGATATGCGTCGATGACAGCTTGGCTTCTCTTCACTTCATCAGGCGTGCCGTCGGCGATCTTCACGCCGTGATCAAGCACCGCTACGCGATCCGACAGATCCATGACCACGGCCATGTCGTGCTCGATCAGGGCGATGGTCGTGCCGTAATGGTTGTTCACATCAATGATGAACCGCGACATGTCCTCCTTCTCCTCGAGGTTCATGCCTGCCATCGGCTCGTCCAGGAGCAGAAGGTCGGGCTCCATCGCCAGGGCGCGACCGAGTTCGACACGCTTCTGCAAGCCGTATGGCAAACGCCCGACGGGTACCTTGCGGATTGTCTCGATCTCCAGGAAGTCGATGATCTCCTCGACCTTGCGCCGATGCTCGATCTCCTCTGCGAGGGCAGGGCCATAACGCAGCAGCTGCCACAACAGCCCCCGGCGCACCTTCAAGGTGCGGCCTGCCATGATGTTGTCGAGCGCGCTCATGCCCTTGAACAGGGCGACATTCTGAAAGGTGCGCGCGATGCCGCCGCGCGCCGCCTCGAACGGCTGCATTTTGGACCGGGTCCTGCCCTTGAAGGTGATCGCGCCATGGTTGGGATGATAGAAACCGTTGACGACGTTCAGCATTGAGGTTTTGCCGGCGCCGTTGGGGCCGATGATGGCGCGAATTTCGCCTTTTCTGACGTTGAACGAGACGTCCCGCAGCGCCTTGACGCCGCCGAAGGCCAGTGCCACGCCCTCGACCTGCAGCAGGATTTCGTTGGCGTTTGGCGCTCTCATGCTGCTCTTCCCAGCGATTCTGCCGGACCGATGATTTGCATGTCGCGAATCTCGACTCGTGCCGCGATCGTGCCCTTCCGGCCATCCTCAAACGTCACTTCCGTGGAAATGTCGGCGTCATGCGCTCCGTTGTAGAGTGCCGTGACCAGCGACGCATAGCGTTCGGCAATGAAGCGGCGGCGCACTTTCTGCGTGCGGGTCAGCTCGCCGTCATCCGCGTCGAGCTCCTTGTGCAAAATGAGGAAGCGGCGAATCTGGGCGCCCGCGAGCACCGTTTCCCCGGCTAGGGAGCGGTTCACCGCGGCAACGTCTTTGGCGACCATGTCGTAGACCAGCGGATGCCCGGCAAGCTCCTGATAGGATCCGTAGGCGACGTTGTTGCGTTCCGCCCAATTCGCGACCGCGACCGGGTCGATGTTGAGCATGGCGCATACGAACTCTCTGGAGTCACCGAACGTGATCGCTTCCTTGATATTGGGATAGAACTTCAGCTTGTTCTCAAGGTACTTGGGAGCAAACATCGTGCCGTCAGCCAATCGACCGACGTCCTTCGCACGATCGATGATCTTCAGATGCCCGGTCTTCTCGTCGAAAAAGCCCGCATCGCCAGTCCTGACATATCCGTCGGACGTCATCGCTTCCGCGGTCTTTGCCTGATCCTTGAAATATCCGAGGAACATGCCGGGCGAGCGAAACTGCACTTCGCCCGATTCCGCGATGCGGATGTCGACGTTGGGCGCCGGCGGACCAACCGTATCGGGGTAGATCTCGCCATCGGGCTGACACGTTACATAGAGGAACGCTTCGGTCTGGCCGTAGAGCTGTTTCAGGTTCAGTCCGATCGCGCGGTAGAACGCGAACAGATCAGGACCGATAGCTTCACCTCCAGTGTATGCGACGCGCACCTGAGACAGGCCGAGAACGTTCTTGAGGGGCTCGTAGAGCAGCCAGCGCCCGAGCGCATAGAGCAATCGGCCCGACAGCGGCACCGGACGTCCCGTCAAGACTTGCTCGCCATACCGCCGCGCGACGTCCAGAAAGTAGCTGAACAAGTGCCGCTTGATTGGCGCTGCGTCCTCCATCCTGACCATCAGCCGCGTCAGCATGGCCTCGTAACCGCGTGGCGGGGCGAGGTAGAAGGTTGGTCCTATCTCATGCCGATCCTGCTCGATTGTGTTGCTGCTCTCGGGGCACGCCATGCAGAATCCGGCCACCAAGCCTTGCGCATAGCTGACGTAATGATCGCCCGCCCAAGCCAGCGGCAGATAGGCCAGCACCACGTCCTTGTCGGTCAACTTGTCGAACCGCGTGGTGTCGGTTGCAGCATCGATGCAGCCTCGTGCCGACAGCATGACGCCCTTGGGCGCGCCGGTCGTTCCCGAGGTGTAGAGGATGATCGCGATGTCCGAACCGTTGCCGGCCCGAATGGATTCATCGATCCGTTCGCCAAGTGCTGCGTCGGCTGCAAGCGCGGCGCGGCCGTCATTGATGATATCGCCGATTGCGATCAGTCGACCGTGGTCGTAGCCGTCGATTCCGCGCGGTTCGTCGTAGATAATCCTGTTGAGTTGCGGCAGTCGGTCGGACACCGACAGGACCTTGTCGACCTGCTCCTGGTCCTGCGCCGCGACCAGCGTCACCTCGGCGTGAGCGAGAACAAAAGCAAGCTCATCAGCCACTGCATCGGAGTAGACCGGAACGGGGATTGCGCGCAGCGTCTGCGCTGCCATCATGGTCCAGTAAAGCTTGGGCCGATTGGAGCCGACGACCGCGATTGTCTCGCCCGGCCGCAAGCCAAGGCGATGCAAGCCGGCGGCGTAGCTACGTATGATCTCGGCAACCTCAGCCCAGGTCCAGCTCTGCCAGATGCCGAGATCCTTATGTCGGAACGCTGGCCGCGTGCCAAATTGTGCCGTGTTTCGCAGCAGCAATTTGGGAAACGTATCATACGATCCGTCGCCGGCCATGTCGGTCTCGATCCAAAAACCGAAGCGTTGGTTCGCTCCTGTTATGGTGATGCCTGCCCCATTTTTGGGTAGCAGACATGCGAGTGCCGCATGGTCCGAGATTACAGCGAATCGAAAGTCCGACAAGTGCCAGATTGATAGGTCGCGTTTTTGCCGCGGGCGCGCCCGGCAGAGATAGGTCTACCGGCTGCCAATTCGCCGAAGGTGAATCCGGCCGCCACCAGACGGACATTGCGGCGCGAAGACGCTGATCGGCTCTCAAGAGGTAACCCCAATGCTTCGGAGAGCCTCACGTCCGTCGGGCGGTCCCGCGAAGCGGACCGAAGTCCTGCGCCATCAGGTTTCGAGGGCGACCGGAAACCGATTGCCGATCAGCTGGGCGGCCGCCCTCGTTGCGACCATGGAGGGCCGCCTGACCGCCTTGGCTCCGCCGTGCCGGATCGCGAGGTCGGGTCAGGCGACTTGACGATGGCCGCTTCGTTTGCCGGTGGCGCGCCGTGACAAACTGCCGCCTACCAGGGGGCCCTGCGAACCGCCGCGACGTGACGGTATCGCGTTGGCGCCAATGTGCCTGGCATGATGGCTGTCATTTCAAACAACATTTCAAACAACGCAACGCGAAGACAGCAAATCCATTTCCCTTGCGGGGAGGTGGATTGCATGACTACGTGTGCGCCACGAACCAATCATCCCAAGAGGAAATCATGTCCCAAGGAAAGCGCATCGTTCTGGCTTCGCGCCCGCACGGCGAGCCCACGTCGGCCAATTTCAGGCTCGAGGACTACACGCCGCCGGCACCGGGTGCGGGCGAGGTGCTGCTCCGCACCATCTGGCTGTCGCTCGATCCCTATATGCGCGGCCGCATGGCCGACGGTCCGTCCTATGCCGCACCGGTGCCGGTCGGAGGCGTGATGGAAGGCGGCACGGTGAGCGAGGTGATCGCCTCCAACAATCCCGGCTTTGCCAAGGGCGATATCGTACTGTCGCGCGCGGGCTGGCAGACGCATGTGCTGTCCGACGGCAAGGGCCTTGCCAAGATCGATCCGAAGATCGCGCCGATCTCGACCGCGGTCGGTGTACTCGGGATGCCCGGCATGACCGCCTATACCGGCCTGCTCGAGATCGGCAAGCCGCAGGCGGGCGAGACGGTGGTGGTCGCGGCGGCGTCCGGCGCGGTCGGCTCGGCGGTCGGCCAGATCGCCAAGATCAAGGGCGCGCGGGCGATCGGCATCGCCGGTGGCAAGGACAAGTGTGCCTACGTCAAGAACGAGCTTGGCTTCGACGAGTGCCTTGACCACCGCGATCCCAATCTCGCGGCGAAGCTGAAGGAAGCCTGCCCGAAGGGCATCGACGTCTATTTCGAGAATGTCGGCGGTGCGGTGTTTGACGCGGTGTTTCCGCTGCTCAACGCGTTCGCGCGCATCCCGGTCTGCGGTCTGATCGCGCATTACAACGACACCGAAGCGCATGCCCCGAAATGGGCCGGCGCGATGATGCGCAACATCCTGACCAAGCGGCTGACCTTCCGCGGCTTCATCGTCAGCGACTTCGCCGCCATGCATGGCGACTTCCTCCGCGACATGTCGCAGTGGGTGCGCGAGGGCAAGGTCAAGTACAAGGAGTTCGTGACCGAGGGCCTGGACAGCGCGCCAGAGGCCTTCATGGGCCTGCTCAAGGGCGCCAATTTCGGCAAGCAGTTGGTCCGGGTCGGGCCGGACAAGGCCTAAGTTACAGGCCCCGGAAGCTCCCATTCCGCGCAACAAAGTATCAAATGCGCCACAATGGCGGGGATTTGGGGGCCTTTCGGCCCCCATTTGCTTGACGGAGACCCGCAGCAGTTGATTCAATATGGCTATATTTCAGGTGTAGCCATGATTTTTGAAGCTATTGTTGTCGGGGTCATTCTCCTCGCCGTCGGCTATTGGGCGACGATGTTCGTCATGGGCCGCCGCGACGACGTCCTGCATGGAAAATTCGTCGAGGAGCAGCCGGACACGACGCCGGTCCGCTTCATGCCGCACGTAGCTCGCGCACGCCCCGCGCCGGCGGCACCACAGCCCGACAGGGACTCGCTGCAGGCGCTGCTCACCGTGATCAAGCAGGACCTGCACGACGCGGCGCGGAGCTGACGCGGCTCAGGCCGGCTGCTTGCCGAGCAGCATGTCCAGGTCGACATCGACCTGGCCCTTCGCCCTGACGTGGCGGACCTCGAAACTGTCGGGCTGGAAGCGGTATTCGACGAGACCGGTTTCCTTGATGCCGATCACCTCCTGCCGCGCGTCGGAGATGATGAAGCCGGCCGAGGGCGCCCAGATGTGTCTGACATGCTCGAACGTATAGTCGCGACGCTGGTGCACATGGCCGCTGCCGACCAGGCGCCAATCGACCTTGCCGAACATCTCGATCAGGCGGCGGCGCGCCGGTTGCGGCACGAACCGGATCGCGGTCTCGGCGCGCTCGGCATCGTAGGGCAGGTCGAGATAGAGCGGCTTGTGCAGGAACAGCGCGACCGGCCTGCCGACCGCCTTGTCGAGCGCGCCTGCGAGCCAGTCGAACTGCTCGGCCTCGCTGTCGAGGCCGGTGTTCATGATCAGTGAATTCAGCCCGATGAAGCACCAGCCGGCAGCGTCGAAATGCCAGCGGTCCTCGCCGAGCACCGAGGTGAAGGCGTCGCGCGTCTCCTCGGTCGGCAGTTGCGTCGGTGGCGCGCCCACCGCGGTCGGATTGTCGCCGATGTCGTGATTGCCCGGCAGATAGAGACAATCGACCGGCAGCGCGTTGTGCAGCTCCTTTGCGAATGCGAGGTCGTCGCGGCTGGTCGGCCCGTCGAACGAGACGTCGCCGGAGTTGAGCACGAGATCGGGACGCGTCGCGTCGATGTGCTCGCTGACGCGATGAAAGTTGTCGATCAGCGGCTTGAAGCGGCGCGCGAGATGGGTGTCGGAGATCTGTGTCAGGCGAAATTGGGGCATGCATCGCTCCTTTCGGCCGGAGCATAGGTCGGCGCGAAGTCGGAACGATGACGATTTCGCCGTCTTGTTCGATGCCTCGTTTGAAGCCCTGTTTGATGTGTTGTTTGGTTTGGCGCCTTTTGGGCGGCCGCTGATCGCCAGTTGCCGCACCGACGCCGGCGAGCCCGCCGTCACCGGGCACACCGCTTCCCGGGGCCGCGCTGTCGAGGATCAGGGTGATGATGCTGATCGGGCCAACCGTGAGGGGCTGAAACCGCCATTGGTCTTGGGAGTTGGTCACCCGGGCTCGGATCACGGTTCAACGGGTTACCGCGCACGCTTCATTGTGTTGGGCGGCGGTGGCGGCTAAGAGGGCGGCCGGGCGCCCGCGGCTGAGGGAGATTTTGATGTCGGTTCAAATGGTTCTGCTGCCGGTCTTCATCCAGATCGGGCTCACCTTCGCGCTGTTGTTCGCCATGGCGACGACGCGTACAAGGGCGCTGACGAGCGGCGAGACCAAGATCGCCGACATCGCGCTGCGCGAGCCGAACTGGCCGGCCCAGGCCACCAAGTTCGGCAACGGCTTCGCCAATCAGTTCGAGCTGCCGATCCTGTTCTATGTCCTGATCGCTATTGCGCTGCCGCTGCGCCGTGCCGATCTGTTCATCGTGCTGATGTCCTGGGTGTTCGTGGTGACGCGGTTTGCCCATGCCGGCGTATTCGTCACCTCCAACGACGTGCGGCCGCGCTCGCTCGTCTGGTTCGCCGGCGCGCTGGTGCTGGCGGCCATGTGGCTGTATTTCGCGCTCAGACTGCTGCTGCTGATCTGATGCGCCCAACCGAAAGAGATCAATGACCCCCGCTGCCCGGCTTTCCGCCGCGATCGAGCTGATCGCCACCATCGACGCACAGCGCATTCCCGCGGCGAAAGCGCTGAAGGAATGGGGCACCGCGCACCGTTATGCCGGCTCCGGCGATCGCGCCGCGATCTCCGGCCTGATCTGGGACGTGCTGCGTCGGCAATCCTCCTCGGCCTGGTTGATGGATGACGCCAGCGCCCGGTCGCGCGTGCTCGGCATGCTCAAGCTCGAACGCGGCATGGACATCGCCACGATCCAGGCGCTGTGCGACGGCGGCCGGTTCGCGCCGGATCCGCTGACCGCGACCGAGGAGGCCGCATTGGCCTCGCGCTCGCTCAGGGATGCGCCGGCGCATGTCGCGGGCGACTATCCGGACTGGCTCGATCCGCATCTGGCAAAGGTATTCGGCGACGACCGCGCGGCGGAAGCGACCGCGATGGCGAGCCGCGCGCCGCTCGATCTGCGCGTCAACACGCTGCGCGGCAAGCGCGAGAAGGTGCTGCCGCGGCTGTCGCATCTCGGCGCCAGGGAAACGCCGTGGTCGTCGCTCGGCCTGCGCATCGAGCTCGGCGCCGACGCGCGCAATCCGGGCATCCATGCCGAGGAGGATTTCATCAAGGGCGCCATCGAGGTCCAGGACGAGGGCTCGCAGCTCGCCGCGCTATTCTCGGCGGCCAAGCCGGGCGAGCAGGTGATCGACCTCTGCGCCGGCGCCGGCGGCAAGACGCTGGCGGTGGCGGCGATGATGCAGGGCAAGGGCCGGCTGATCGCGACCGACAGCGACAAGCGGCAGCTCGCGCCGATCCATGAGCGGCTGTCGCGCGCCGGCGTGCATAATTGCGATGTGCGTACGCCGCGCGGCGAGGAGGAGGTGCTGTCGGACATCAAGGCGTCCGCCGACCTCGTGCTGATCGACGCGCCGTGCACCGGCACCGGTACCTGGCGCCGCAATCCGGACGCCAAATGGCGCATGCGCCCCGGCGCGCTCGAGGTGCGGCTGAAGGACCAGGCCGAGGTGCTGGAGCGCGCCGCGCCGCTGGTGAAGGGCGGCGGCCGGATCGCCTACATCACCTGCTCGGTGCTCTCGGACGAGAACGGCGAGCAGGTCAGGGCCTTCATCGCGCGGCATCCGGAGTTTTCCGTGCAGCCGCCGGAGCAGACCGCAGCGGTGCTGTGGGACAAGGCCGAAGCCTTTGTCGAGGCTGCGCTGCAGTCAGCGGAAGGCCTGCTGATGACGCCACGCCGCACCGGCACGGATGGGTTCTTCGTCTCGGTGCTGAGGAAGGCGTAACAGCGATCGTCATTCCGGGGCGTCCGTAGGACGAACCCGGAATCCCGAGGTTCCGGGTTCAATGCTTACGCATTGCCCCGGAATGACGAAATCCACGTCATGAGTGCCCGCAATCATACGCCGCACCAACTGCCGCCGGCGTCCGGCTCACCACGATGACCCAGTACAGCAGCGCGCAGGCGCTGATCGCGGCACCCAGCACGCAGACGCCGGGCCAGCCGGCGCCGGCATAGGCCATTGTCGAACTGATCGCGCCAAAACCCGTTCCGATCGAATAGAACACCATGTATCCGCCGACCAGCCGGCTCGCCGCGTCGGGGCGTGCGGCGACGATCAGGCTCTGGTTGGTGACATGGATCGCCTGCACCGCGAAGTCGATCATCAGGATGCCGGCCACGACCAGCCATAGCGAGGTGTTGAGGCAGGCGATCGGCACCCAGCCGGCGAGCATCAAGAGCAGCGACAAGCCGGTGGTGCGCTGCCCCCAGCCACGATCGGCGAGCTGGCCGGAATTGCGCGCCGCCAGCGCGCCGGCGAGGCCCGCGATTCCGAGCATGCCGATGGTCGTGTGCGACAACGAGAGCGGGGGTGCGGCGAGCGGCAGCACGACGGAGCTCCAGAACACGCTGAAGCTCGCGAAGATCAAGAGCGCGAACACCGCGCGTTCGCGCAAGACCTGCTCCTCGACGAACAGCGCGAGCGTCGAGCGCAGCAGCTTTGCGTAGGACGATCCGGCCATCGGCTGCGGTGCATGCCGCGGCAGTGCGCGCGCCAACAGCGCCGCCAGCACCAGCGTCAGCGCGGCCGAGGTGAGGTAGACCACGCGCCAGCCGCCGAGATCGGCCAGCACGCCGGCGGCAAAACGTGCCAGCAGAATGCCCGAAACCACGCCGCTAGTGACGGTGCCGATGGTGCGGCCGCGGTCGGCCGGCGCCGCCAGCGTCGCGACGTAGGCGACCAGCACCTGGATCACGACGGCGAGCAGCCCGACCAGCACCATGCCGGCAAGCAGCACCGCGGCGTTCGGCGCGCTGCCGACGATGGTCAGCGCGATCGCCGACAGCACGGTCTGGCCGACGATCAGCCTGCGGCGGTCCCAGAGGTCGCCGAGCGGCACGATCAGCATCAGGCCGAAGGCGTAGCCGACCTGGGTCAGCGTCACGACGCCGCCGATCACCGCCGGCGTGATGGAGAGATCCTGCGCCATGGTGTCCAGCAGCGGCTGCGCGAAATAGATGTTGGCGACGCTCAGCCCGCAGGCGACGGCGAACAGCAGCACGACGGCGGGAGACAGAGCGCGAGCCGTGGTGTGGTTGGGCTTGTCGTTTGTCTTGCGATGGTCCTCGGCCGGCCGGGCCTCAGCCATGGTCTGGTTCGTCATCTTGCCTCCGCTGCAATTCGCCGTCTGGTCTCATCATGAGACCAGTTGCGCCGGACGCTGTCTAGTCCTATTTTAAGACCAGTTCGGAATCGTGATCGAGGGAGGCGGAGCGCGATGAAGCGGACCGCATTTGCGAAAGCGGAATGCCCGGTGGCGCGCGCGCTGGATGCGATCGGCGACTGGTGGTCGCTCCTGATCGTGCGCGACGCGTTCGACGGCCTGCGCCGGTTCGGCGACTTCCAGAAGAATCTCGGCATCGCCAAGGGCATGCTGACGACGCGGCTGCGCACGCTGGTCGAGCTCGGCGTGCTCGAGCAGGTCGCAGCCTCCGACGGCAGCGCCTATCAGGAATATGTGCTGACCAGGCGGGGCCACGACCTGTTCCCGATCGTGGTCGGCTTGCGGCAATGGGGCGAGGCGCATCTCTTTGCGCGCGGCGAGCCGCATTCGGTGCTGCTCGACCAGGCCGGCCAGGCGGTCGGGCAACTCGTGCTGCCGTCGAAGAGCGGCAAGCCGCTGGGCTGGGCGGATACGAAGGTGAGGAAGGTCGCGGCGCGGAGGCGGTGAGCGAAGGGCGGACTCTCTCCACGTCATTGCGAGGAGCGAAGCGACGAAGCAATCCGTGTCTCGGCAAGCGGCACGATGGATTGCTTCGCTATGCTCGCAATGACGGGGATGGAGCCGGGCCGTCGCCCTTCGAGACGCGCTACGCGCTCCTCCAGCGACAAAGGCGAAGCCTTTGCGCGGGGGTGACGGACGACGTGTGATCAATCCACGATGAACAGCGTCGCACCCGTCTTCGTCGACGAACGGTGCGCGGCGTCGCCGAAGTCGGAGACCTGGTAGCTCATGCCCGGCTTCAGCGTGAATTTGCGGCCGTCGCGCAGCTCGGTGTCGAGCTCGCCCGCGACGACGTAGAGCACATGGCCGCGATCGCACCAGTGATCGGCGAGATAGCCGGGCGAATATTCCACCATCCGCACCCGCAGCCCGCCGATGTTGAGCGTGCGCCACAGCGCCTGTCCGGTCTCGCCGGGATGCACTGAAGGCTCGATGTTGCTCCAGTCGGTGACAGTGAAGGGCAGGGGCGGGATTTTCATGCGCGTGGTTCCTGACGTCGCGTCTTTCGCTTCTGTATCCTATCCACCGGCGTCATCCTGAGGTGCGCGTCGAGCGGTGCGGCAGCAGCGCTCGGCGGGCCTCGAAGGATGGGTTGGAGCCGGGCCGTCGCCCTTCGAGACGCGCGCAAGAGCGCGCTCCTCAGGGTGACGGATGACTGGATGCCGCAGCGTCTCACCCCACCAGATGGTTCGCCGAGCCTTGTCTGATCTTGCCCTCGGCATCCAGCTGCAAATACTCGCAGATCTTCTTGCCGCGTTCGTTCTGGTAGAACACGACGACGCTGTCGGGCGAGACATAGAGGTCGATCAGCTCGAAATGCAGCTCGGGCAATTTCGCCAGCGCCGTGCTCCAATAGGCCCGCAAGCTCACCTTGCCGCGAACGGTGCCTGACGCGCCGAAGCCGAGCGGCGGGATCCGGTCCGAGGTCATTTCGGTATCCTCGGAATACATCGCCAGCACCCGCTCGAGATCGCGCGCGTTCCAGGCGGCGATCCAGTCGCGGCCGAGCGCGGCAAGGCGCGATGGCTCGTGAAAATCCGGCATTGGTTTCCTCCATGTGGCTTATGACCAAATTAGGTCAATAATACTGACCTATATGGATTTGTCCATGCCCAAAGAAGAATGTGGGCGCCCCTTCGAGCGCGGTTGCAGGGGCGGTCGCCGTCGCGTATCTGCTTGCCATGACAGCCCAGCACACAGCCCAAGACACAGTTCAAGCACCGTCGACGCCCTCCGTGGCCTCGGCGCATGACAAGATTCTGATTGTCGATTTCGGCAGCCAGGTGACGCAACTGATCGCCCGCCGCGTCCGCGAGATGGGCGTCTATTCCGAGATCGTGCCGTTCCAGAAGGCGGAGGCCGCCTTCAAGGAGATGAAGCCGAAGGCGGTGATCCTCTCCGGCGGTCCGGAATCGGTGCACGAGACCGGATCGCCGCGGGCGCCGCAGCTGATCTTCGAGTCGGGCGTTCCCGTGCTCGGCATCTGCTACGGCCAGATGACGCTCGCGGCCCAGCTCGGCGGCGAGGTCGAGGGCGGGCACCACCGCGAGTTCGGCCGTGCCGATGTCGAGGTGAAGACCGACAGCCAGCTGTTCGACGGCATCTGGGGCCACGGCGAAAAACACCAGGTGTGGATGAGCCATGGCGACCGCATCACAAAGATGCCGCCCGGCTTCTCCGTCGCCGGCACCTCGCCGAACGCGCCGTTCGCGATCATCCAGGACGAGACGCGCAAATATTACGGCCTGATGTTCCATCCCGAGGTGGTGCACACGCCCGACGGCGCCAAGCTCTTGCGCAACTTCGTGCGCAAGGTCGCGGGGCTGACCGGCGACTGGACCATGCGGGCGTTCCGCGAGGAGGCGATCGAGAAGATCCGCGCCCAGGTCGGCAAGGGCAAGGTGATCTGCGGCCTGTCCGGCGGCGTCGATTCTGCGGTGGCGGCGGTGCTGATCCACGAGGCGATCGGCGACCAGCTCACCTGCGTGTTCGTCGATCACGGCCTGCTGCGGCTCGACGAGGCCAAGACCGTCGTCGACCTGTTCCGCAACCACTACAACATCCCGCTGGTCCATGTGGACGCGTCGAAGGAGTTCCTGGGCGAGCTCGAGGGCGTCACCGATCCCGAGGTGAAGCGCAAGACCATCGGGCGCTTGTTCATCGACGTGTTCGAGGCGGAAGCCAAGAAGATCGGCGGCGCCGAATTTTTGGCGCAGGGCACGCTCTATCCCGACGTGATCGAGAGCGTCTCGTTCACCGGCGGCCCGTCGGTGACCATCAAGTCGCACCACAATGTCGGCGGCCTTCCGGCCCGCATGAACATGAAGCTGGTGGAGCCGCTGCGCGAATTGTTCAAGGACGAGGTGCGCGCGCTCGGCCGCGAGCTCGGCCTGCCCGAAGTGTTCGTCGGCCGCCACCCGTTCCCGGGCCCCGGCCTCGCCATCCGCTGCCCCGGCGATATCACCAGGGAAAAGCTCGACATCCTGCGCAATGCGGACGCGGTCTATATCGACCAGATCCGCAAGCACGGCCTCTACGATGCGATCTGGCAGGCCTTCGCGGTGCTGCTGCCGGTCAAGACCGTCGGCGTGATGGGCGACGGCCGCACCTACGAATACGTCGTTGGTCTGCGCGCCGTCACCTCGACCGACGGCATGACCGCCGACTTCTACCAGTTCGACATGAAGTTCCTCGCCGAGACCGCGACGCGCATCATCAACGAGGTGAAGGGCGTGAACCGCGTGGTGTACGACGTGACCAGCAAGCCGCCGGGGACGATTGAGTGGGAGTAGTGGGAACAGCTGCTACCGCGTGGCTTGGCGTAGGTTTGGGTGGGGCAGTTCTCCGCTTCCTTTCATCGCCGGACACTCTCCAAAGTTGTGACTTCCACTTAACCTGATCGGGGTCAGACTTTCATCCTGATTCAGCTAGGTGAGTATTGTGGCGCACTGCAGCGTGCAGAAAGGTCGGAGCTCGGTGGGCCAAAGCCTCAGTTGAAGGAAGGCAGCTCTTGGCGCAAAGCGGACTCTCGGCCAGAGAGCCATGTCGCACAAGGGCCAATAACGGAAATCGCATATCAGCTCGCTCTCGTCAGAGGTGGGGCCTTCCATCGGCCATCCAACGCTTCCGGCTTTGGCCAATAGAGACGCATCGCCATGAAGAACGGACCCTTTGGCGCGGGCAGCCAGTTTGATTCCTTGTCTTTGCCCGGCGGTTCCTGTTGGACGTAGATCGTGAGGCCGCCGTCGCTATCGCGCTTCAGGTCGGGCAACATCGGCGAGTTGATCAGATAGCGGTTGAGCGGATTCGCGACCAGGAGGCTCGCCGGCATCTCGTACATCGTGACCGACCAGAAGGAGTTGACCGGCGGCAATTGATCCTTCGCAAAACGAAGGGTGTAGTGCTTCGCGCCGTTCGGCGTGTTGCCCTCCGCATCGACAAAATAGAGCGGATAAATCGCTTCTTCTTTGGAGTTGCCGTAGATGCCGACCACAGTTCCGCCCATGCGACGGAGGTAGTTGTTTCCCAGGGCTTCGCGCGATCCGGTCAGGTCGCCACTGTTCAGTTTGCCGGTATCGATCTCGTTCTTTTTGAAGCTGTTGAACGTCTGCCAGGCGTCCACTATCCCGTCTTCGAATGCTTTCCTCTGCTCGGGTGATATCGCGTTCAGTTCGAACGGTTTGCCGGCCTCGATGCCAATCTTTGCAAACCGGGCCATCAACTCTCGTTCGCTCGGATGGATCGCACAGAATTGCAGGACGAAGTTGAGTATTTTGAAAAACTCCAATGAGGTTCGCTGCTGATCTGGCGTCAATGGTTTCACGAAGTCCACATTCGGCGCAGACGCAGCCGGTCGGCCGAGGAAGCTGGAGAGCGGCTGCACCCGGTAGCCAGCTTGGATCTTCTTTACGTTCTCGATGTCGGCCGGATTGAAAAGCTGCGTCCGATAGAGAATGAATGCGAACTCGGTTTCGGAGCGCAGAACGTCCTTCACGCCCGCCGGCTTCTCTCCCTTCCAATTCGGTCCCACCAGCAAGTACGAGCCTGCATTGTTACCGGTCGCGCGGCTGCCAACATAGGCGAAGTTGAAGGTGTACATGTCGATGAATTGCAGCGAATAGTAGCGGCCCTTTTCGACAGCCGGCACCGTGAACACCAGCGGCTCGGCTCTGAGGTCAGCGCCAACATAGGAATACGGCGTGTCCGAGTTTGGGGTCTGGATAGCCTTGTCGTCGGGCGTATAGACCCGCGCGTTGTTGAACAGTTGATTCCACGGTGCCTTGTATTCATGCCCGCCGCGGTCCACGAAGTACGAATATTGGATGCGGTAGTTGTCGACGAGCGGAAAGCCGAAGATATAGGCGTCTTTTGCGATGGCTTGCGTTTCGGCTGGGCTTGGCGACTGTGCGTGTGCCGGCGCAGTCCCGACGAAGCCGGCGCCTATTGCTGCGACCGTTGTGGCGCCAAGCAGTGCGTCGCGTCGGGTAATCCCCGTATGATCGATCATGACGTCCTCATGGTTCGCGGGAGCGCTGAACAGCCCCGCATACGGGGTTTAGGAGCCACCATGCACGCTTATCCCACCGTGACCCGCTTCAAGGCGAAGAGCCCTCCGATCAGAAGATCGCCGTTTTCGAGTATGGTTGTGATGCCGCCATAGGCGTTCCATTGTCGGCTATCGTCCGGGAACGGCCAGCGTGCTTTGATTTCGCCCGTGTCCCAGTCGAGACCCACGTATTCGTAGCGGCCGTTCGTTTTTGTTGCGGCGTACACCATGTTGGTGGCCGCGGAGACGACCGGCACCATGACGTCCGAGTTGTCGACCTCCCTGTTGATCCAGGCCTTCTCGAACGACTTCGTTCGCGTGTTCCAGGTGAACTTCTGGGCGCCCATCGGGGCTGGGCGCGTCAGACCGGCGGTCATGGCGTTTTCGTAGATTGTGCCGGGGACGGGCTGCGGGTAGCGGCAGTTGAGCACCATGGTCCCATAGCCGAGCACGTTCGGCGAAGGCTCGATGGTGACCTTAGAAATGTCGGTGCGAATCTGATCCGCGATGCGCCGCGACTTCGTACCGGGCTTCTGCTGGAAGCCATCCGGAATCTTGTCGCGCCAGAAGGCGACGACATGGGTGCCGTCGCGATCTCCGTCGGCAATGATCACGAGCTTGTCAGGGTCGTCGCCGAAGCCCATTAGCGTCGGCGTCGTCCCGGAGCCACCGGATTGGGTCAAGGCGCCTGCCGCGACCGCCTCTTCGTGCGTCATCGTGTTGTACTCGGACTGCCATCCTCCGTCGGCCTCGTCGTAAGACAGCTTGGCGCCGGTCCACACGATCTTGAGCATGCGCCTGGAGGTGACGACATAGACACCGGTCTCATCGACGCAGATACCGTTCTCCACCGCCTCTCCGGCAAACGGGATAATCGCTTTGGTGTTCAGGTCACGGTCAACCAGCAACATGCCGCCTCGCGCTGCGGCGGCGATGTAGCCGTCGTAGGTCATATTCAGAGCCGTGAAAGACGTGATGCTCTGTTTCAGCTCCGCCGGAATATCCGCCGTAAAGTCCTTTACCTTCGCGACGCGCAGCGGTGCCTTCGGATCGTTGTCGTCTGTCGTCTTGACAATCTTGAGGTCATAAGCCGCGTAGTTGAAGCCGTCCCTGTCGATCAGGTTGTAAACGCCGTAGGGGATCGTTTCGTAGCTGAATCCCAACCCGGCCATCGTTTTGGCCAAGGCGACAATCTTCGACTCGTCCTTGGCACGCGCAGCGGCGTCGGCTTCGGCCAGCACCGCGGCGATGGCTTCCGGCGTGCCCTTTGCGGCCACTGCTTCGAGACCCGGGACCGGGATAGACGACACCAGCTGCAGGGAGGTGCCGGTCGCGTTGATCTTTTTGATCTCGGTATCTGTTGCGGCGATGATGATCGTCTCGTTGCCTACCTTTTTCACCGTGGGATTGGAGACAAAGACGAGGGGCACTGTCTTCACGTCGGCAACCGTCAACGGGCGCCCCCTGGCCGGCCCGGCATGAAGGACGGAATCAGTTGCGCCGGGATTGAAATGGGATTGCGGGTAAACGCTATCGGCGAGCCAAGGATTGCGTTTCGGCATGTTTGGAAGTGCGCTTGCCGACGGTGCGATGCCGACACCGACAGTCGGTGCCTGTGCGCGTGCCGGGGCGCTCCTGACGATGCTCGTGAGGCCGAGAGCTACGAGTGTTGTTGCGCCGAGCAGGGTGTCGCGTCGGGTGATTGCATCATGATTGATCATAACGTCCTCCGTTCGGTTGACCCAGCCATCGGGCCTGCCATCATGTCGCTTGCAAGCGCCGCCATCAAAATCGGGCGGATCAGTCAACTCCGTTTTCGCGAATAGGCTTATCCGAGTTCACTGACGGCCAACGGTACCGCTGCCACCGCTAACTTGCGCCTCTTCAAAATCCCCCGGCTTCCAACTGCCGTCGAACGCAGGCCCTTGTGGGCCGTAAATGCGGAAATACGCGAACCAGCCTCTGCCGGGTGTCGTCTGTATCCATCGCCCCTCCTGACCGGCAGGCGCTTGCGGGCCGAAGTACAGGTCAACGGATTTCGCGTTGCCGGTTTCCTTCAGTTCGAACAGTGATCTTAGTGCGGCTTTCTTTTGTGCGGTTTGAACTTCGGAGCGGGTGGTTGCGTCGTAAATCGTGACTGACCAAAAAAGATTGCCGGGCACCGGAAGTGGCACGGTCAGCTTGTATGTCTTGCCGCCCTCTACAAAGGCACCGCTCGCATCGCGATTACCAAGCCAGTAAAGCGAGCCTGCTCCAACCGTACGGCGGAACATCGCGGGCGAAGTCACAATCGCCTGCGCGAACCAGCGGTCACGTGCTTCAAGATCTACTCCGCTCTTGGTCTCGAACTGCGCGCTCCCCGGTACAAGTCCTGCCCATTCCCACTTGCGGTCTGGCCAAGCCAGCCGATCTGGACGGTCACTGTCGAACGCAGACACCAGCAACTGGTCGCGACCCGCTTTCGCGGCGTTTTCGAGGATCACCTTCATTCGGGTGTCCGGTGCGAACGGCTTTCCCTTTTCGATGCCGAGCGCGGCAAGCTCGCCGTACATCGGAAGAAAGATTGGCACCAGAGGTTCGGCATCGATCACTTCATGCAGCTTCTGCCAGTATTGAATGTTGTCCTCCCATCGGAGACAGGTGCCATCAACCGCCTTGTCGGTGACATCGACAATCCTGAGCGGCTTCGGATCGGCGGCGGTCGAGAGCGGACCGTCCGTCGCTGCTCTAACATCGCCTCCTATCGGCAGAGATCGAAAAGCCGCTATGACCTTGAACGAGGTCGAGGTGCCGGTGAAATACCCGGCAGGCACCTGTCCTTTGTAGTCTGGCGGAACGATGAGATGTTTGCCGCCTTTGTCGCCCGCAGGGCCAGGCAACCCCATATCGAGTATCCAGCCCTGATGGTGATTGTCGGCCAATCCTATGAACGGGCCGGGCGGCACTTCGATGACGTAAGGCTCTTCCTTTACATCGATGACGGCAAGACCGTAAGGTGTGTCGGAGTTGGGAGTGAACATCACATGATGCGGTTCAGTTACCTGTATTATCATGTCCTCATTGTCTTTTATGCCCACCTCTCGAATACCGTTGAAAATGCCCTCCGCTGAAACTGTGGGGTACCAAAAGCGGTAGGCTGTCATGGCGCGCTGGAAGTCCGCGTCGTCACGGGCGCGTTGCGCAGCGTTCTTGGTAGGGAAGCCATGTTCAAATGTGTATGAAGCTCCGCCAGTTGATGGCGCCGCTTGTTGGGCATTTGCCGGTGGTTCGGATACCAGCGTTGATAAAGCCGCGAGTGCGGTGGCTGCGAGCAATGTATCGCGGCGCGTCAGAGTGGCTTGATTATTCATGCCATCCTCCTTGGTTCGCGAGGAGCGTCCGGACAGCGGCACAGATGACAGTCAATGCCGCGCGGCGCATAAGGCGAACGACCGGGCTGCAAAATTAGCTGGCGCTTGCGAGTGGGCTCAGAGTGATCTGGCTCATTCGCGCGCAATCGACATCCGATAAAAAATCCACCCCACTACGTACCGTTGATTTAGATCAATAGACTTCCGGTTCGGGTCAAAATGAGACCTGGCGGGGAGGGCTGCTTTTGGCGTAAACCGGACATTCGGCTGGCCCCGAACGTCTCACAGGGGCCACGAGCGGACTAACTCTAGCCTGGCTATCGTGGGAGCGAATGCTCTAGCAAGTAACGCAGCACTTCATTTTGTGGCGTCCAGTCCTCGCGGATCAGGGTCAGAGCTGGCAGGGCTGCCTCCCGAGGATCAGGCCACGGATAGGACTGCGATTGCACGATTCAGTTGAGGATCACCTAGACCCATGGAGGCCGGGTCGGCCTGGATCTCGATCGTGGGTGCGACGCCAACGCCTTCCAACCGCTCGCCGTCCACTTGCACGTCCGCGACCGCGAGCAACAGCAAGCCGCGGTCAATGAGGAATGCCGTTGCAGCGAGGACAGCCCCCTCGGTCCGGCTACCGATGACCTCGCCGAGCCGATATTTCTTGAAGCCATAGGCCAGGATCTCCTTGCCGCTGCGGGTGCCACCGTTGACCAGCATGGCGACAGGCTTGCGCCACTTCACGTTCCCGAGCTCGCTGGCGCCATTGCGATCAGTGACCCGCATCGTCGGCGCTCGTGTGTTGAACAAATCAAGATACCCGGGAATCGCGCCGCCCCAGCCATCGCGCAGGTCCCAGATCAGCGCGTCGGCGTCGTTCAGCGGGCTCTGCGATAGAAGATGCTCGAGCGTCCGCTGATACGCGGAGCCAGCGTAGCACCAGACATGAACGTAGCCGATCCGTCGGCCGTTGGCAGGTATTATGCGGGCACTGGCCTTCAAGCCGTCCAAGAACATTTTGTTGGGCTCAATTTCAACCGGGGTGACCGATAGTTGCATAAACGCGCCGGCACGACGCAGTCCCAGCACAACTTCCTTGCCGACCTTGCCTCGGAACGACTGTACCGGCTCAAACGGAGCGCCATCGGCGAACACCATCACATCGCCAGCGAACAGGCCGGCTTGCTGCGCCGGCGTTCCTTCTATGACACCGGTGATCAGGCTGCGGCCCTGCATGTCGAGACGCGAGAGGACGCCAATGCCGGGATAGGAGATACGGCCACTCGGAAAAACGCGTTCCAGTCCGCGCCGCCTTAACGCACCGGCAAAAATATCGGAAAGCTGGTAGTACTCTGGTTCGTACGGTGTGTAGTAACGGGTGTGCGAAGCATGCAGCTCAGAGAGCATGCTATTGATGACGCCGGCCAGCGCCTCTTCGGAGCTCGCCCGCGTGGCGTCCGGCAAGTAACGTTCCCGGACCGCCGACCAATCGAGCCCGTGCAGGTGCGGATCGTAGAACCGGTCTCGCACGGTCCGCCATACCTCCTCGAACGTGGCGATGCGTGCGGGCACGGCTTGGGACGTGGCCGAATCCGCTGCTTCGTGGTGCTCGGCCCACAACACCGTTGGAGTCAGAGCTGATGCCGCGGCCATGGACGTCAGCCGCAAAAAGTGGCGGCGCGACGGTGCTGAGTTGATTACCTTCTTCATCGTGAAACCTTGCGATGGAGCTCGTCGCTGTCCCGATAATCGAACATTCTCAGAGCCAGAGGGGATGTCTCAAACGGGCCGAAAGCGGCCATTGAACCGCATTTGAGGTCGCGGACGCCAGTCCGCGCTTTCGTTGGTTACGATCCGCGTAATCCAGCACGCGCTGCAGTTCTGAGTCTTACCTCAACGCACGCGGAAGGTGAGGCCGGCGCGCTCCCTCAGACGCTCGCGCAACACCGGACCCATCAGCGCGCCCGGCGTCCAGATGCCGCCTTGGCCCTGCACGGCGCGCACGAGGCAGAGAGCGCTCTCGGCGATCATCTTGCTGGTCGAGCCGTAGCCCGGATCGCGGTCGCCCGTGACGACCGCCTCGACCCGTCGGCCATCCGGCTGCTCGCCCAGGAAGAGGATGTCGTAGAAGCCCTTCTCGCGCTCTTCCCGAGCCGGGCCTGCGCCCGGTTTGAGACCGCCGGTTCCGAGCAAGGAAACCATCGTGGCGAACGTCTCCGTCGTCACGCGACCAATTTCCCCCAATCCCGGCGCGACCATCATCTCGTCGTAAACGAAGTCCGTGCCGTAGGGATGCCCCAACAGGAAATTTGTGCGGTGCACGTTCTTGGTGTTGACCGGCGCCATGGGGAACGGCACGAGCAACACGTTCATACTCGGGTCGTATTCGGGGATGAGGCCCGACGGCTGGGACGGCCCGGTGAACCCCGGCGTCAACGCGAAGGGATCGGTCAGCAGCCGGATCAGGGCGGGATCGCGCGCGGCGGCGGCAAATGTTGCCTGAGCGCTCGCCGCGGTGCCGCCAGACATTCCGCCTTTCACCTTGCGCAGGCGGGCTTTACCCCGCCGCGCGGGGCGTCCGAATTTCTCGCGCGCCTTCTCCTGCAACGTGAGCACGCCGAGATCGAACGGGATGGAATCAAAGCCGCAGGAGAAGACGATGCGCGCGCCGGTCCGTTTCGTCTCTTCGTGATGGGCGTCGATCATGCGCCGCATCCACGCCGGTTCGCCGCACAGATCGACATAGCCAGTGCCCGTGGCCGCGCAGGCCGCCACAAGCCCGGGGCCGTAGAGCTGATAAGGCCCGACCGTCGTGATAATCACGGCCGCACGCTCGCACATCGAACGCAAACTGGCCGGCTCGCCGGCATTCGCCTTCACCAAAGGCAAATCGTCTGGTGCGCCGATGTCGGCACGCACCTTCTGAAGCTTGTCGGTCGAGCGTCCCGCGATCGCCCAGGATGGAGCATCGTCGCCCCGATAGGACGTCGCCAGATATTCGGCGATGAGACGGCCGGTGTAACCCGTCGCGCCATAAATGATGAGGTCGAAGTCCCGTTTCACGATGCTGGTCCTCCTCGAGACCCGGGAGAGCGCTACCCCTTACTCGGGCCGGTCCTTCGCCGGCCGGATCGCACCAGCTTGCTTGGCGCACTCAATTCGACACCTCGTCGGCGCGGGGCCGGGTCGCGCCTATGAGGTGGGGATGCCGGGCCATTTTGTGCTGTCCCGCGGCGCCCGGCGAGGAGGAAGTGCCATTCGAGGGGCAGCCGCTTTCATTGAACCGTCCCATCGCGTTGATGGAGGATACCACAGTTCCTGTCTTGGGGCGCGCAACGTCCGGTAGGAATAGTCAATCCGGGTTGGCATGTCCCAAACCGGCCAGGCGCGGACATGCCGCGCGGCCTCGTCGGCCGTGTCGGGCCCCGAAGACCTTATTCCCTACGGAGCGACGGGCGAAGGTCCTCGAGGATACGGCACCGTCCGTTGGACAACGCCAGTGATTGACACGGGGTTCCCGCTTCTGGTTATCGCCGCGGTCCAATCGCGTACCGCCCAATTTTCGTGTGTGCTACTTAGTTGGGTGGCAAAATGGTAGCAGGAAAAGCAGATCATGACTGACGATCAGGTCAATCTCGTCGTTCAGCACCTTTGCGAGCAGTTGCACTTGGCGCTCCGATTGAAGGGCAGCGAGGCACATCCACCAAACGCCAAGGATATTGGGTTCGATCCTGCCTTTGTAAGAACGGTATTGTTGAGCGGCTTGCGTTCGGCGGGTGTCACGATCCACCACGAGGCAACCGGGGCGAGCGAAGAGCCGCCGTGGTCCTGAACACAAAGCCCCGGAAACAGACCTGAAGGAGAAGGGGCGCCAATGCGACCCCGGCAACAGCCGCAGGGCCCTCGTGATGCCGCTAGTCAAATCGCACATGGTGCAGCTGCTGCCGCACGCGGCGGTCTCAGATACGAAACTTGTTGACAGGGATCGGCTTCATTCGTCCTTCCATTTGATCGAGCAGCCAATAGACGCCTTTTGGTCAGCCGGCGCCAGACCGGTGGTCGCAATCGCGCGCATGGCCTCGACAAGCTCTCGGGGCGCCCCCGCGCGAGGCGGAGTTGTACGCCCTTCGTCGAGCCGGCCGCGATACTTGAGCTTGCGGTCGGCATTGTAACCGAAGAAGTCCGGCGTACAGACCGCCCCGTACGCCCGAGCGACTGTCTGGGTCTCGTCGTGGAGATATGGAAACGGAAAATCATGAGCCTTCGCGAAACGTTTCATATTCTCAAATGAGTCTTCGGGATAGCTCGCCGCATCGTTCGAGCAAATCGCCGCAAAGCCTATGCTCTCCGACATCAGCACGCGGGCGTCCGAAACCATGCGGTCGATCACCGCTTTGACATAGGGACAATGGTTGCAGATGAAGACGACGACCGTGCCTTTTTCGCCCGCAACGTCGTCCAGTGCGTAAATATTGCCGTCGGTGGCCGGAAGCTGGAACACCGGCGCCGGCGTATCAAGAACGACTTGGGTTGCTGCTGTCGCCATATCGCACCTCCTTGCGCCCAAATATATGCTGACGACGGCCTGTTGGGGCACAGTTTCCAATGCCTGCTCGCCTGGCGCGTTGTTTGGCCATACGTTAGCCATTTCCGGTCGCCCCTTAACAGCCGTCGTCGGGACGAGCGCGGGATTTCGTCGGTGTAGGCCACGAACGGACGTTAGCAGCTCCAATGTCCCGGCGCGTGGGGCTGCGACCACGATAAACTGCTGTCTAAAGTTTGTTCGCCCGGCGGCTCTGAATGATCGTCTCGACACTCACCGCCGGCCGCGCTCCCGCGATTTTTTTTCGCCGATCAGACAGGGCACCCGGGGCTCTTTCTCAGCGGCTGGGACGATCCCGCTCTCTGGCGTGAGGCCCGCAACTTCGCGAACAAGCTTGGTCCGGATCGCTTCCTGGAATTTTTCGCGATCTTTGACCGTCATGATGAAGGCGCCCGGCCCTCCGATCACGCAGTCCTCGTAGTAGAGATCGAGATTCTCGATATCGGTCGTCGAGAGGGATGGCTCCTTCACCATGATCGGGAGGCCGTTGATGATGATGCCTTTCTCCAGGGCAGCGTCGCGCGCGCGGGTTACGGGGGCTCCGTCGTTGTTCGGCCCATCGCCGGAAATGTCGATGACGCGCCGCAACCCCCGATACGGATTCTCTTCGAACAGCTGCAGTGCGAAATTAATCGCACCGGAAATCGAGGTACTCGAACCTCGGCGAACCGGCGTTTTCATGATCTCGGCGGCCACGGCATCCGCCGATTCCGGGCCGTCGATCACGCGCCAGGGAATGATGATCTTGTCGTCGCCCGACATCGACCACTCGAAATAGGTCACGGCCACCTTGCTGCCCGGAACGGCGCTCAGCGCCTGCTGGAAATCTTTCGACACGATGGCCTGTGCATAGCCCTCGCGCTGAATGGCAAATTCGTCCATATCCATCGAATAGGAGACGTCGACGGCGATAACGAGTTCGACATTGATGAGCTGCACACTGTGATTGGTGTCGGCGAATCGAGATTTCGGGCTCGGCGCGGCAATGCCAGCAACGTCACCTCCGACCATCGCCCCCGCAACAAGCACCGCCCCGACCGAGACACACCAGCGCATGGCGGCCCTCCCGTCCTTTCACGAGCATGGTGACACCCAAAACGCGCTCCGAAAAGCGGAAATATGCAATTGTCGTCCGCGTTCGCAGCAATCGAGGCGGAGCTCCCTTCATGCCGCTCGAATAGCGAGCCGCAGTTAGAAAGACGCGCTGCACAAGGAGGTTCTTGGATCACGATAGAACGGGATGTCTGCTCGGGCGCAGAATGTGACTTGGCGGCGAGGGCCGCTTGTGGCGCAAACCGGACGTTCGGCCGGTCCCGCATGTCTCAGAAGGGCCAGATGCAGACTCATGCGCCGCAGCAAAACCTGATGGTGTATTCTATCGCCTCATCGGCAGGCCGAGCCCAGTTACTCGGGCAACCCAGCTTTTCGAAGACCCTCAATCAGCAGCTTCGCGTTTGATTGTCCGCCCCGAGCGATCCACGCAGATAGTGTAAAGGCGGGATCGATCTCAAGCAGACGCGCCGCCGCCTCACGCGCCTCAGCGTCGCGTCCGAGATGAGCGAAGGCGGACGCGAGACAGCGGTGAGTTGCCGAAAAGGTAGGGTTTTGACGAAGGGCTTTCTTCCCTGCGACGATGGCGTCCTCAAAGCGACGAAGCTCAATAAAGGCATACCCCATCCCAGTAAACGACCGATGTAGCAGCGGGTCTACCGGGCTCATGCGTATGGCACGTTCAAAGCTACGCACTGCTTCCTCTGGTAACCCCGCAATTCTGTAGACCCATCCTCTGCAGAACCATGCGTGAAATGAATTTGGGTTGAGCGCGACCGCCTGGTCCGCCATTTCGATCTCACTTTCACAATCGCCGACCATGAACGCCGAGATAAAGGCAGCCCATGCCAAGATGTCTGGATCACTATCGTCGATGCTCAATGCCAGGCGAAAAAGCCGAACTGCTTCCTGCCTGTCCAACTGAGGATCGATGGCATAGCCCAAGGTGACATTGTTCATGTGACAGAGACCTGCCAGCGCAGCCACAAGGCTAAACCGAGGGTCAAGCTCCAAGGCACGATGGGTGAGCCGGATCGCTTCAGCCAACCCTTGGCGGGTCAGCGGGTAAGAGTGTTGCATGGCTCTGAGATAACAATCATAGGCCGTGAGGTTCTCTGGTCGCCGCCGCTGCGCCATTGCGATTTCGGTTTGAAGCAATTTTGGCTCAATGGCCGAGACAACAGCGAGCGCGACTTCGTCCTGAAGAGCGAAAACGTCTGTTAGGTCACGCTCGAACCGATCCGCCCATAAATGAGCACCTGTCACCGCGTCGATCAGTTGTCCCGTGATGCGAACTTTCCCCGACGCCTTGCGCACAGACCCCTCAAGGACGTAGCGCACGCCAAGCCTACGTCCGACTTCCTTGACATCGACGGCTTTGCCTTTGAACGTAAAGCTCGAATTGCGGGCGATCACAAACAACCACTTGAACCGCGAGAGCGCGGTGATGACCTCCTCAACCATTCCATCCGCAAAATACTCCTGCTCGGGATCGCCGGACATGTTCTCAAACGGCAGCACGGCGATAGAGGGCTTGTCCGGGAGTGGTGGGGCCGCACTCAACCTCTCGGTCACCGTGCCATGGGCACCCGCGCGGACAGCGTAGGCGCGGACCGGCTTGGCGATGTTCTTGAGCTGCTGCTCGCCGCGACCCTCGAAGCCAACGTCGAGCTTGCCTTCGACTTCGCAGTACACCTTTTCAGAGATCAGAATGCCGCCCGGTTCGGCGGCTCCCTCCAGCCGGACAGCAATGTTGATGCCGTCGCCGTAGAGGTCACCGTCCGGCCCAACGATGACGTCACCAAGATTGAGCCCGATGCGCAACTTGAAGGGACTGCTGCCGGAGGCGAGATGATCCTGGATCTCAACCGCGCATCTCATGGCTGCCAGGGGGCTCGCGAACTCGGCGAGCGCGCCGTCCCCCGTTGTCTTGATCAGTCGCCCTTTGTGGCGGGAGAGCCTCGGCTCGATCACTTCGCGCTTGAGCCGCTCAAACTCCGCGTAGGTGGCTTCCTCGGCGCGTTGCATGAGCGCGGAATAGCCGACCACGTCGGCGGCCAAGATTGCCGCTAGTCGCCTTTGAACCTGCTCCTCGGTCACGGTTGCCTCTCGCAGGCGCCTGCCCACAGTGGCACGGGTGAACTCCGCGCCGCCACGTTCGACAGGCTCCGTCGTGCTGTCAGCCTAGCACATTGTCGAGGGCTGCTAAAACTGTTGTCGATTTCTGCTCAGGGTCATTAGCGTTGTTTTGAAGGTCGGCTTGTCATTTCCGGTCTTCCGTAACTTCAGACATGTCGCTGCGCTGGCCGACGTTATGTGCCAACAACTGCCCTTCGTTTTGATTTGCGTTAGCTTACGCAAGTCCCGCGATGATCTTGTCAACGTCCGCTTCCGGGAACACCTTGACCGACGTCGTCCGTACGTTCCCGATGGCGGCCAGCGACAAGAGAAACTTGGCCATGGCCTCATCGTCGGCGGCCTCGGTGTGGATGATGAGGTCATATGTTCCCATGGCGAGATAGCCGGCCTTGATGTCAACGCCAAACTTTTTGCCCAACTCCCTGGCGGCCGCTCGACGCTGCGGCATTTCCTTGATGGTCCGAACACCTTGCTCGGTGAAATTGCAGAGAAGCATGTACGTGGACATGACGATTCTCCTTTGACAAAGAAGCAATGGACTTAAGCGGTCCACGTCGTGGATTATGCCACACTGCCTGACCCCGCCCAACCACCAAGATCCCCTCAGGGCGGCTCGAAGCGGCTAGGGGTCAAAATGCGAAGAACTCACCGTGAGCAAATCGAGTGCGTTATACCCCCCGACCGGACCTCGGCGGGGCAAGCTAATACTTCGCAGAAGGGCCATAAGCTGCCATTGAAGATGAAGGCACGATTTTGTACTCGATCGTGACCTGCTTTCTTCCCGATGTCCAAAAGTCTATCTTGGTTGAAAAGACACGAGAGGCAGCGAAATGCTACCGCCACCAATCACTTATTGCTTCTACCGTTGTCGCGGGCTCTGCCTTCACACTTGGGTCGTCGCGACTTTCGCAATCATGATGGCCTCCGCTCCACTGCAGGCTTCAACAGCACCAAAAACGTCAGCGTGCGGATACCTCGCTGGTCTAATTGATAAGGCACCGCCATCAGGGCCGTTGTTCCTGCCCAGCTATCCGACCGTCGAATCGCGGCCTCTGCATGGCGCCGCCTACCTCTATGACAATGCGGTAGCCGCCATCGCGTTGGTCGGTTGCGGTGAGCAAGACAAAGCGTATCGGATTGGCTCGGCGATTCTCTGGGCCATCGACAACGACCGCACCTGGCATGATGGACGGCTCAGGAACGCTTACGCCGCGGGTGTGGTGGCGAATGGTCCCGTCAAACTTCCAGGCTGGTGGGACAATACTCAGAACAAATGGTTAGAGGATCGATATCAGGTGGGCAGCGATGTTGGTAACATGGCATGGGCCATGTTGGCGTTGCTGTCGATTGATGATGTGAACACCGGCTCTCGGTTCCGCGATGGTGCCGCACGGCTTGGCGCCTGGGTCGCGCAATGGGCCGATACGCGCGGTACTGGCGGTTTCACGGGCGGTACGTTTGGGCACGAACCGACGCCGGAAGTGCGGACATGGAAATCGACTGAACATAATACCGACCTCGCCGCCGCGTTTGGCCTTCTTGCGATCCGTACAGGCGATTCGCGCTGGCGCGATAAGGCAACGGTTGCTGAGTACTTCGTAAATACGATGTGGGATCCGGGGTGCGCCTGTTTCGCCGCAGGGACCGCTGAAGACGGTGTCACGCATAATCCGATTTTGGCTCTGGATGCCCAGATCTGGCCTTTAACAGCGCTTCACGGAGCGGCCGGGAAATTTGCATCGGCAATGACGACCGCCGAACAGCGAATGAGTGTCGGCGGAGGCTTTTCTTACGGTGAAGACCGGGACGGTGTGTGGACCGAAGGGACGGGCCAAATGGCTCTCTTGATGAAATTGCTCGGCAGGACTGAGAGGGCAGAATCGTTGATCGCTGTCATCGAATCCCAGAGGTCGCCCGATGGTGGGTTCTATGCCACGACTGTCCGCGCGTTACCGACGGGGTTCGTGTTGGACACCGACCCGACCAAGCCGCGACACTATTGCCGATTGTCACATCTTGGCGCAGCTTCGTGGGCGGCCCTCGCGGAACGTGGGTTCAATCCCTTTACGGTGACAAAAGGACTTCCCTAGTTGAGCCGCAATGCTTCTCGTCTCGGCCGTTTCGGTCTGTTTTGATTTCGATATGTCCGCAAGGGGTCAATCGCGTCGTTTGGGTCGCCGGTCGATTACTTCCGGTCCACCCCGAAGAGCAGACACTCTTGACGTCCGAAGGCATGTCTCGGATGGGTCAAAAGCAGCGGTCAACCCAACGATCGCGTGGCGTCCGGTTTCCCGGAGATAGCCGACATGGCGGCGGCTGCAGCGTTGTTCAGATAGGCCAATAAACTACATCATTCGCTTACTTCGTCGGTAGTCGCCAGTGACGTGGCATCGGTCAAAATTGAAACGGACTTACCGAAATGGACATCTTGCCGTCCGCAGTTTCTTCTACCTTAAAGTCTACCTCTTTTTGCGCTGTCACATCTTCAACGGTTACATACAACAATCCAGTACAAGTAACTGATCGCTTATCTTTGCTTTCTGAATTCGTGCTTATTGCACCCAACCCATATGACGCGCCTTGTCTCGCCATTTCCAAGATTGCCAATTTTTCAGCTTCTTTGCTCGCATTATTAACTCTTGCCTCAACCACGCTCGAGCTCTTAGCGGCATAGCTGACAAGCGCATTGTTGCTGTCGCCCGAAACGATCTTAACGACTGAATCGCGCGTGTCTAAAGAATCGCACTGAAGCTCCGCCCCGCCGCAACCGCTCAGCAAAAGCAGAATAGGAAGAATGCATAAAACCGGCTGTCGCTCCCGACATGCGTCATCGAATGTTTATATTGCTCTCGGCGATCAGCGGTTGTTTTGGCGTAGTCCTTGTCGTCCAGCAAATGGGTTTCCACAGATTGTTCCACGAGCAGTGTATCGTAACGAGAGCCGCCGTGTGTCGTTGAAATACCCATGGCTATTTCCGCTCAGGGGCACGAGCGTCGCCCTGCGCGATTGACGGCGGCCTAACTATGTCCGCTATACCCCGTTAGCGACTGAGGTGGCGCGGCGGTGCAATATGTCGCGAAGGGCCACATCCGGACTCTTGCACCGCAACGAGACACTCGTCCAGGCCATCATCGACAATCTGCCGGAGCCAGTCCCCGGGAGGAGGCCGATTCACACGATCGGCATTCCGGCGGCACGATCCGGTTGCGGGGATTGCCGCATTTTGTCTGGACGCGGGGCGGCGCGTATACGTTCCTGCCGAGCCTCTCGGCGATCCGCTTTTTGGGATCGCAGATGATGTGAGTCGACCACAGGCCGAGGGTCATTCGGCACTAATTCAACACTCTCACCAGGTCATCAGCCTCGCGCAGATCGCGGGAAGTTTCCGCAGTTGCAAATTTCGCCCGGGTCGATATCAGCAGGTCTCGTGCTTCGGCGCGTCCGGATGCGCTCTCGCCGGCGCTGACCAAGCGCGCGATGCTGATCGCCGTGCGCAATTCCCAACCGACCGCCCCGAGCTTCCTGGCAGAGGCAAGCGAGCGTTTGAACAAGCGCATGGCAGCCCGGTCGTCTCGCAATGGTTCCCGACACAGCAGCGAGCCGTGAATCCGATAAATCTCGGGAGCTGCCCAGCGCTCACCGGTCTTCTTCATCAGGGACTCGGCCGAAGCAGCGAAACTTCGAGCCCTTTCCATCTGCCCGATCCGTCCGAATTCTGTGGCGAGCAGAATTCGATAGAGTGGAATCTGAATGCACCGGTTCTCGGCGGGTAGTCTGCCGAGCAAGCCGCATAATTGTTCGAGCACTTCCGGCGCGGGGCCTCGTGCCACCAACGCAGCGGTGGCCCACAATGGGCCGATGACCCTGTACATCGGATAGCCATACTCATCAGCGACCTTCAGACCGCGCTTGACGCTGGTGAGGTTGGCCGCGAGATCGCCCTCATACCAGTGGTCGGCGACGCCAAGAATGGAGGCAAAAGCTTGCATGAACGGATGCCCGATCTCGTTCGCGAGCTGACGCGCCTTCACACAGCACTCTCTGGCCCGCCCCGGGCGGCCCAACAACCATTCGATGTGTCCGGAATAGACGAGCGATACGATCAATGGATCATGCTGATAGATCTGGACCAGCTTGCCGTGCTCACTCGAATTGTAGCGAGCCCTGACCAGAGCCGCGAGCTCACTTGCCTGCTCCAAACGACCGAGAAAGAAATTGGCGATTTCGGCAGCGGTGTGGGCCATGAGGGCAGCCTCGTCGTCGCGCCACTCTTCTGCCCGCCGGACGAAATCGTGCGCGTTTTCGAGGCCTTTGGTGAGCTCGCAGTTGACCAGCTTGGCTATGGTACTTCCCCACAGCACCGTCGCCTTCTCGCGAATGGTGCCATGGCTCGCGCAAAGCTTGAGTGCACGACTGTAGGAGCCATAGACGTTGGGATCGGACCACCCGGCGTTGGCTGTGTACGCCATCGCCAAATTGGATTGCAGCGCGATTTCAGCCTCGAAGCGCCGCGGTGACGCCGGCATCTTGGGTATCAGCGAGAGGCCTTCGCGAAGATGAGCCACGGCTTCCTTGGTGGCAGAGCTGCGGAGCGCGGATTTGCCCGCCTGAAGCCAGGCCTCGATCGCTTCCGGAATGTTGCCTGCGCGTGCATAATGATAGCCCAACACCGCCGGCTGGCTGCTTTCTCCAATGGCGGCTTCCGGCAGCAGCCACGATGCGACGCGCGCATGGAGCTCACGCCTTTCCTCCTTGAGCAATGAGGAGTAGGCGACTTCCTGTATCATCGCGTGCTTGAACGTGAAGACATTGCCTTGAGACTCTTCGCTACGATACACAATCCCGGCTGTCTCGAGCGCCCGCAACGCGTGTTTCAGCGTTTGGCCCTTGCCTGGAAGCACGCTGAAAATGCCATCATAATTGAAGCGCCTTCCGAAAACAGAGGCGATCTGGGCGACGCGCTTGGCAGGACCGAGACGATCAAGGCGCTCCATCAGCGAATCGTGAATACTTGCCGGCACCAGGGACTCCGGCAACTTCCCGCTCGGCGCATGGCTCTCGGCCGGCCGCGGGATCGCGCCGGCATCGACGATGGCGCGTGTGAACTCCTCGACAAAGAGTGGCACGCCGTCGGTTCTTTCCACGATCTGGTTGGCAATCCTGCGCGGCACCAGATCGCTGCCCGCCACGGCCGCGACCATCTGCTTGCACTCATGCACTGCTAGCTTTTGCAGAGCAATCCGCCGAATTGCCGGCCCTGTCAGCCAGTCGGCCCTGTAATCATCGCGATGCGTGATCAGGACCATGATCCGCTCGCTGGAACAGCGTGCGATCACGCGCACCAGCAGTTCGATGGTGGTTGGGTCCATCCACTGGACGTCTTCGACGATTCCGAGGATCGGCCGCTTACGCGAGGCTGCGAGAAGAGCATCGACGAACACCTGCAAGGCACGCTCGCGCTCCGCGGGAGATCCGAGATCAGCGGGTTCGTATCCCGGGCATGCGGGTATTGATAGGACTGCTCCGTAGTAACGAAGCGCCTGCTCGACGTCAGTGACGGCTCTTGCCAAAAGCGAGCGCAATTTTGCCAATGCGAGTTGAGCGTCGTCGGTGTCCTGGATGCCAGTCGCACGTGTGAGCCGCTCGATTTCCGGGGCAAGCGGCGTGTTGACGTGGAATGGTGAGCATTGCAGCGACAGAACATCACGCGGAGACGCATCAAGGGAACTGCGAAACTGGCGGATCAAACGTGACTTGCCGATGCCGGGTTCACCGGAAATCACGCCGACCTGTCCCGAGCCGGCGAGGCTCTGCTGCCACATCTCGGCAAGCAACGTACTTTCGCCGGTTCGGGCTATCATCGGGGCAAGAGGCGACCTCCGCGCGCGGTCGAACCTGCTCTCGCTGGACGCAAGCGCCTCTGCGCGCCAGGCTTCGACAGGCTCCTCGATGCCCTTGAGTGGTCGTCTGCCAAGCGGCACGTAGCTGAACGTTCCGCGAGTCAGCTCGTAAGTGCTCGAGCCAACCACGACGCCGTTCTCGCTGGCGAGCCCCTGCAGACGGGCCGCGACATGTGCCGAACTACCGAACACTTCCCGCCGATCGGGCGGCTCGCCGGGTACGCTGCCGACGACGACGACCCCGGTATTGACCCCGACGCGCACGCCGAGGCGGACGAAACTGCCATCCGACAGCAGAAAGTTGTGATCCTTAATCGCCGCGGCGACCGCCAGCGAAGCGCGGACCGCGCGCTCAGGGTCATTTTCGTGGGCTTGCGGGACGCCAAAATACGCCAGCAATCCGTCGCCAATCATTCTGGCGATATGACCGCCGTAGCGGCGAATCTGCTCGTCGCAGATATCGCGGTAAGTTCTGATAACCGCGAAGAACTCCTCGGGATCGATCCGCTCGCTCAGGGGTGTCGAGCCGACGATATCGATAAATACCACGGTGAGCTGCCGGCGTTCGGCATGCAGATCTTCATTCTCGGCATTCGGCGGCGCCTGTGTCCGCTGAAGTCCGCCCGAACGATCGGGCTTCGGCTGGCTGCTCATGACCCACCGTGTTCAGTTTCCGCCGTATCTGCCGGGAGGCAAGGTCGACGGCGAGCCGCGTCAGGTTGACGCTGCCGAGCGGCCTGTGCTCGGCCAGACAGTTCCATGGATTGAACACCATGTTCCCGCGGTCGTACAGCGCATTCTGCGTCAAACCCTGCCCTGGAGCGGCAGGTGTCCCAGGCGCGCTAGCTGTGGATTCTCAACAGGTCGTCCTCGGGATGGCGAGGCGGCTGATTGGTGGTTTGGCTTGCAGGCTGCCGTGCGGGCGATGCCAGTTATAGTGATGAAGCCAGATCGGCAGGTCTTGGGCACGCTGGTCTGAGGTATCGTAGGCGCGAGCATAGGCCCACTCGCGTCGCGCTCGGCCTTGCCGTTTGTTTGCGGCCATAGGATCGGACAGCGCCATCATGGCGGAGGCCGCTTGCTGCCTTGCCGCGCTGAACGCCTTTTCCAGCTCCTGCGCGCCGTCAAGCTCGAACATCAAAAGGTCAATGCCGAGCTTGCTCGAGGCTGCGCATGTTTCGCGGGCTTGCAATCAAGCGCCACGTTTTTGGAATGGCGTATCACCGCTACTTTGTGAGCCGACTTTCGCTCCGTCAAATACCTCGTCCATGATTTCTCGGATGGTGCCGGCGCAGCGACCGCACTGAGCTCTGCAGCCAAGGCAGCTAAAGACATAGCTGGTGGTTCGGCGCGTCGCAGTGTTGGCCACAGTTCGCACCTCGATGTCGCTTAGGATGTTGCAGGAACAAACGATCATAGGAAGTTCGCTAGCTCAATCCTATGTCTACTTTATCACGCAGAAAGCGGACATTCATCACGACAAGGGTGACGTCCGTTAGGGGTCAAAATGAGACCTGGCGGGGAGGGCTGCTTCTGGCGCAAACCGGACCATCAATGGCCCGTCCGACTGACCATTGACGGTATCGGGCGGGAAGCGGCGAGAGGCCACGACGAGGCCGTTCCGACTTGGTATACGTCTACTGCGTCGATTGATTCCGATACTTGCTGAAGGTGCCATCCTTCAGAGCCTCGTAAATTTTCCTGTGAACTCAAGACCGAAAAATTAGGGCGGGCATACCGTCGGCATTCAACCGTCAGCTGTGAGAATTTGTGCTTGGAAATCAACGCGGAAACATCTTCCTAAATGATTGAGTGGGAGTAGTGCTCCCAGCGGTTATCGGCGAGATTGGAGTAGGTTCATTCGCGTACTCGATGGATCTGGCCTGTTGCCCATTCGACTTAACTCCGGGGAAGCAGATGTCCAACAGACGTTCCGCCGAGGGAGTAATGCGGCGTACTATAGCGTGCGAAAAGGCGAGAGCCGGACTTGGGCGAAGCAGGGGACCGGGCGCGCGCCGTTTTGAACAAACTGAAGATAATAAACTGTAGCGTCGGGGGGCGCCTCGCTCCCCCGCGACCATGTCTGCGATTTTGTGCGCCAGCCTACGATTTTCTACGATAGCGTTCGTTCGATGGGGGCGCGGCGATCGGTTCAGGCGCGGCCGCTGTTCCAAGCGGCACTTACTCGGACCGGGATTCTTCGCGGTTTAGTTGGAAGAAACGACGATCGGTATCTGGCGAATATCGGCATTCATGACATTGCCGTTTAGCGTAATGGCTGCGAACATCGTGTAGCGGCCGACCGGCAACCGGTTCTTGAAATCGAATTGGAACGAGGAGCTTTCGCCAAGAGGGGCAGCGCCGGCGAGCACCACACGCTTTTGATCGTCGACGACTACGAACCGGCATTCCGGGGGCATTCGTTTCAGCACATCCGGTGGTATGGATGAGAGCGGTACGCGCTTAAGGCGGTACCTGCGCTGAAACTTGTCGATCATTTCGACGTCACCCGACAATCGGACCCCATCGTCGGTTGAGTCCACGGCAGTGATAAATCCGCGACGCGGGATCGCGTAAGAGTCATAGGAGCCCACGCCCAGCGGGTAGCTCAAATCCCTGAACGCAGAGAGCACGGCGCTGTCTTGCGACCAACTCTTGAGCTGGTAGGGACCGTTGGTCACCAGAAAATGGCCGTTGGCCTTGTAGAAGGCCGAGAGCGCCGCCCACCGCCTGCGTGCCTCGTTAACGCCGACGAGCGGGCGCAATGCTTCGGGCCGAAAACCGTCACGCTCGAAGCTCTCGGTCAAGGCCGCGAACCGCGCGTTCAGCGCTTGCGAGCGGACGAGATCTAGCCATTCGACGCCGCGGCGAGTGGCTTCCGTCTGCGAGAATGCCGCCCAGTTCCCACTGACCGCTTCTTCCATCAGAACGAGAAGATGCCAGGGCAGCGTGCTCCAGGGCGGCGCCGGGACCGCCTCTCGCTCCGGGCTCGTCGGTGCGCTGGTCGTATAGACCTCGATCGTGAACACTTCACGGAGGAAGTCGACGTCGCCGACCCTGATTGATTTGGATGCGGTTTCGCTGCCCACGACCCGCAATCCGGCAAGCTCGCGACGTATCGGCGCAGTCGCTGTATCGATTGATTGATCGTAATGCGTCTCACGACCGTCGCCGCGAGTGCCCCAGCGGTATGCAAAGATGTAGGGGTAGAGCAGATCGGCTGCCGTCATCTTCGTCCCGTCGTGGAACGCGGAGCCGAGCAGACGATAGATCAGTTTCGCCCTGGCGAATTTGCCGGGGCCGATGACCTGGAGGCGGCGGCTGTCCTGGTCAGGCAGCACCGCGTCCGCGGGGATTGCCACCATGTTCTCTGCCACGGCCGTTGGTTGCGCGGAGGGCCTGCTGCGTTCGACGATCGGCTCGGCTAGGATTGACAGACTGATGCAGGTGTAGACCACCATGAGCGCGGTTAACGGGATCTGCGAGGCCAACGCGAGCTTGCGCGCGGCAAATATCTGCATCGCCTGCACATGCGCGAGATAGACGGCCGCGATGTGCCCGAGCAGAACGGCCGCGACTGCCGTGTACCAGGCGAAGCGGGCGCCCACGATGGCAATGTCGGGACGGCAACTCGCGGTCCCGAACAGGTTCCAGCCGTAGCCGAAGGGATCGGAAAGCAGCGGAATGATGTATTGCCCCTGGACCAGAAAGTATACGGAGTAATGCGCAAGGTGATAGCCGAGTGCGATCGGGATCAGCGTGAGGGCGAACGTCTGGGCGATCTGCCGTGATGAAAAATGCCGCTCCGTCACCGCGCTCATGACGATGCTCACCATCCAATAGGCTGATAGGAACAGGAGCCAGAACCCAACCAGGCCGATGCTTCGCAGTGCCACTGAGCCGAGCTCGACGACATCAGATAAACGCGCGATGATCGCGGATTCCGCGACCGACCATTCGGGAGTCGCAATCAGGCCGTCGTAAAGAACGCTCGAGAGGAGAAGCAGTACGAATGCCATCATCGATGGCGAAACCTGCTCGCGACCGGTCAGGCCCGTTCCAAATCGTCGCAGCAGAAATTGGGGTTTCGGCCGGGCGGTGCGGATCTCCGTCGGCGCCAAGCGGGCGAAGGTGCCGAATATGACGGTGAAGAGCTCGCCGTGGCGCAGCCAGGTCTCGCCGCCGAACAGGAACATGCCGGCCCAGGTCAGCACTGAATAGCCAAGTGCGAAGGAGGCTATGTGTGACGGCACGGCAGGCGTCGGATAGACGAGTTCGGTCCAGGAGAAGGCCAGCAGCAGGAGCACGGCGGGCCAGATGCCGAGTGCATGGGGATAGGTTTTGTCGAGCGCAAGATTGCGGCCGCAAATGTGCCTGTAGACCGTTTCCGCTGCGTCGAAGACAGTCCGCCATGGATTGATGAGCGGCCAGATATCTCCGACGAGGGCCGATACATAGGCGAGGCCGACCCAGGCAATGATCCAGACGAGGGTGGGCGCGAGGTTGCGGTAAGGATTTTGATCGCCGAGAAAACCCGCCAGCAGCATCGCGGCAAACAGAACGAGAGCGCTTAGCTTGAGCGGAACGCCAAACGCCGCGAGGGCTCTTCCGGGCCGATAATCGAACAGATCGACGCGCGAATGGGCATGCGTCGGCGGTGCGCTGCGCACGAACAGTCCGACGATCACGAAGGAGAACACGACTGCGGCGGCGGCGCCGGAGAGATAAAGAGACAACGGCAGGGGGAGGTCATAACGCTGGCCGAAGCCGTGCGCGCCGGCCGGTGTGACGCTCAGGAGCACGGCCACGCCTGCGAACAGCCAGCATCGAGCCGTTATCGAGCACTGCTGACGAGTTTTCCTACGGGTAGACCTCGATGCGAACAAGTGGAGCGTCCCCGTGAGCGTGGCCGCCGGCCTCGGGCGATCCATGGACTTCTACCGGAAATCGCCCGGTGGCGTGCGCGGTGAACTCCATCACGCCGATGGCGCCGGGCTCGATCTTTCTTTCGATGTCATAACCGTGCAGATGCAGGATGATTGATCGATCCGTGCTCCATTGAAGCCTGACGATATCTCCCTGCTTGACCCGGATAACTGACATGTTCTCTGACACCCGCCCACGTTCGATGTGCAGGTCGAATGTGAACTCCTCCGCGCCGGCTCCGATGATCGTCGCGCTGGTTGTCCAGGCGAGCACCGCGCCGACAAGACATGTGCGAAAAGCTGTGTTGCAAGGCATCGTCGCAATTCCTCATCGCGGTGGAGTGGCCTGGATCTCCGAGATCCGATTGGCCATCCAGGCCTGGTCGTAGGGCGACGGCAACAGAGCCGGGTCCGCGATAGCGGACCACATCAGTCGTCCGAATGGGTCCGAAAAGCCTGTGATCGGATTCCAGGCCGACGTCGGTCGGGCATCGATTCCGACGCGGAGCCAGCCATTCCAGGGAAAGTCCTTCAGCTTGACCGTGCGGAGGAAAATCGGTGCGTTGAGGCCCATAAGAGAGTCGAACGCGATGTTTTCGATTCCGGCCGAGAATTCGGTATTGAAATATTCGCGCCTGAGGGTGTAGCCGACAATGACCTGATGGCAATCGCTGACAAGCGCCGTCACGACCGCCCGCTCCAGATTGATACGATCGACCGGGTCGTTGAAATCGCCTGACTGGATTCGTTGCACGTCGGCTTCCACGCGCTCGTTTGCTCCGGCATCGATAGCCTGGTGCAGAACGAGATAGGCCTGGTACCATCCGCTCCTCGCCTGTGGCGGGACAAGCCAGCCGTTGATCACGGTTGTTGCCGAGTTAACGAGCTCCGACAGGCTGATTTCCCTGATTTCAACGTCCCAATCGGACGCCGACGCCGCCTTCTCGGTGCCGAGCAGCCGTTTCGTGGAAGTGTCGGCTGCCCTCAGCTTCAGTTCCTGGAATGCTGGCGAAGCCTCCGTGTCGGAGAGCAGGCGTCGCTTCGCCGCTTCGGCGAGATCGACATGGTACAAATAATCTCCATGCAACGGTGTGATCGGATAGGGATGCAGGATCACATCCGGATTGTCCGAGGCAATTTTTCGAGCGACCGCACGCGCGACGGCGCAGACGGTCGCATCCGCTTTTGCATACGACGATTGTGGGTTGATGCGTACGGTCACCAGGGACCCAAGTGATTCCACGCTGCTTAAATCCGACACCGAATCTGAAAAGTGGGCGTCGTTCCCCAGATAGGCGTGGATCTTGGATTGGAGCAGCAGCGCCCTGGCGGCATCAGGGGCGACGGTCCTGATCTCGATCTCATGCGGATAAAAAGACGGATACACCGCCGATTCGTGGCCGCTTCGCGCCGGCCCGATTACGGCTAGAGCTGACAGCAGAAGTCCAAACGTTACGCGGCTCTTCATGGTGCAGTCCTAACAAGCCGACGGTCCGTAGCGCGCGAGTGCCACGATGCGCAATCATCCGCGCAAGGCCTTCATAACCCTTTCATCTGCGCGAGCGTCCTTCGGCGAACCTTGGAAAATGATCTCGCCGCGATCGATCACATAAAGCCGGTCGCCGATACGGGACGCAGCGGCAAGATACGATTCCGCCATCAGGATGGAGACACCCATCGCTTTGATCTTCATGACGGCTTCCGTGAACCGATTGACCACGACCGGTGCGAGACCCTCGAATGCCTCGTCGAGCAGGAGAAGGGAAGGCGACAACATCATAGCGCGTGC
This sequence comes from Bradyrhizobium sp. USDA 4538, assembly GCF_024171045.1. Classification (NCBI taxonomy): domain Bacteria; kingdom Pseudomonadati; phylum Pseudomonadota; class Alphaproteobacteria; order Hyphomicrobiales; family Nitrobacteraceae; genus Bradyrhizobium; species Bradyrhizobium sp. USDA 4538. The sequence goes on along the minus strand of NZ_JALJZE010000001.1, from coordinate 8,593,905 downwards.
GATCGCGACCATCTTGCGTTGACCGCCGCTTAGATGCATTCCTTGGCGTTGCAGCAAATCCTGAACTTCCGGAAAGACTCCGAAAGCCTGCGTCTGCGGGTCTGGACGCACAGCCCCGTCCCGCCGGCGCGACACCTCATCGCCGAGCCAGCGACTGATCATCAAATTTTCGTCGACTGACAGATCCGGGAAGACGCCGCAATCCTCCGGCGAATAGCCGATTCCGCGCTTGGCGCGCTCATGTGGGGCAAGCCTGGTCAAGTCCTCGTTGGCAAAAAGAATCTGGCCCGCCTGCAGCGGCAGGAAGCCCATGATGGTCTCGATCGTCGTGGTCTTGCCGGCTCCGTTGCGACCAACTAGGCACACGACCTCCTGCTTGTCCACGCGCAGGGAAACGCCGTTGAGGATGTGGGCGGGGCCGCGATAGGTGTGGATCGCTTTGACCTCCAGCACGACTACTCCTTTCGTGAAAATGCGTTCGGCCCGGAGGAGCCGAGCAGGATCATCGCAACGTCGTCATTGGTTCTGATGGCGTCCGGCGTACCCTGGGCGAGGATCTCTCCCTGGTGCATCACCACAATTCGATTGGAATACTTGAACACGACATCCATGTCGTGTTCAATGATCGCGGCGGTGATACCCTCGCCACGCACGACCGAGGCGATGATATCCATGATCTTGTCCTTCTCGCGAGTGCTCACCCCGCTAGTCGGCTCATCGAGAAACAGGAGCTTCGGGCGCAGCGCGTAGGCCAGCGCGACATCCAGCAATTTGCGTTCGCCTTGCGCGAGACCTCGTGCGGGCTCGTTGCGCTTGCTCACGAGCCCAAACTGATCGAGAATCGTGTCAGCTTCGATAGCTACCCCGCGGTCGCGGTCGGCGAGCGCTGCCATGTTCCGGATCTTGCGATCGCGCGAGAAGATCGCCAACGCCACGTTGTCGAACGCCGTCAGATCGTCGAACAAGTTTACCAGCTGGAAGCTGCGCGCGATGCCGGCTTGTACCCGCTCGATCACGGACGAATGGGTCACGTCGCGACCCCTGAAGAGAATTTTTCCGGAGTCGGGAGCGAGATAGGCGCTGATGACGTTGCAAAGCGAAGTCTTTCCGGCTCCGTTGGGGCCGACCACGGAAATGAACTCTCCTTCCGCGATGGTCAGGTTAACATCATCGACAGCGTGCGTGTCGCCGAAATATTTCTTCAGATTGACCGTCTCCAGGAGAGTCATTTCGTCGATCTCCCGAGCTTTGCAGTCAGCCGCGCGGTCGTTCCGACGATGCCAGCGGGTAGCGCCATGACAAGGATGACAAGCACTACGCCGAGGAGAAGCTGCCAATATTCGGTGCTGGCGATCGCGTAGGTCTTCAGGTAGTTGAACGCCACGGCGCCGACAATCGGACCGGTGAAGGAGCGGAATCCGCCCAGCACGCTCATGAACACGATCTCGCCCGAGAATGGCCAATAGAGAATGTCGGGCGTGGTGAGACCGTTGAGCGGGACCCACAGGATCCCTGCCAGTCCCGTAAAGGTCCCGGAGATCATGAAAGCGATCCAGCGATAGCGCCGTACAGAGATGCCGACGAACTGCGCGCGCGTTTCGTTGTCACGGATCGCCTGTAGGGCCTTCCCGAATGGTGAATGCGCGATCACCCAAATGATAAACGTGGAGAGGGCAAACAGCACGAGCACATAGTAATAATAAGCATAGATGAAACGCTGAAACGAACCCGCCCCCTTGAAATCGACCAGGCCGCCGAACAGCGTGAGATTGGCATAGGGAACCCGAATGCCGTCGGTGCCGCCTGTCACCCAGAAGAACTTGAAGGCAAGGCTCCAGAGAACCTGCGACAACGCCAGCGTCAGGATGCCGAAGAAAATGCGCGTGTGCCGCACGCAGACGAATCCGAAAAGTGCCGCGATGATGAGCGTGCCAAGCATCCCGCCGACGATGCATAGCTCCATGGAGTGCGCGCCGAGGTCTCGCATGATGAAGGCCACCAAATAGGCGCCGGACCCGAAATAGGCGGAATGGCCGAATGACAAAAGGCCTGTGTAGCCGAGCAGTAAATTGAAGCCGAGTGCGGCAATGGCCATGATAAGACCGTAGGTCAGCAGCACCGTCTGATAGGGCTCGACGAACTGCGGTAGGAACGCGAGGATCACGAGCAGGATTGCGGAGCCGATGGTGATCCGCCAAATCGAGGTCCCAGTGCCTTCCGTCATCGCCATCGTCATGCCCTTCCGAATAAGCCGGTGGGACGGATGAGCAGGACCGCGGCTGCAATCAGGTAAAGAACTGCGAGTTCAATCTCGGGGAAGAACTGAATACCGGCGGTGCGCACGAAGCTGACGATCAACGCGCCGACGAGCGCTCCTTGCAAGCTTCCGAGCCCGCCGATCACGACGACCACAAAAGCCAGAATTAGCACCTCGATACCTAGGCCAAGAACCGCCGCCTGCGCCGGCACCACCACTGCGCCGCCGAGGCCGGCCATGAAGCAGCCGATGGCGAAGGCCTGGACATAGACGCGACTGACGTCGATACCAAGCGCCGCAGCCATGCGTCGGTCCTGTGAGGTAGCGCGCAGGATGACCCCAAACTTGGTGCGGTAGATAAACGCCCACAGTCCGATAGCAGCAGCAAGCCCGATTGCGACAACGAACAGGTTGTAAGTGGGGTACATCAGGCGACCGACGGGTATGCTGCCCATCCGATCCATGATCGCGCCGGCCGATAGGGGGGTGCGGCCGAAGAGAAGCTTCATGAGATCTTCGAGGATCATGAGCAGGCCGAACGTTACCAGCAGGTGATATTCTTCCGATCGTCGATAGAGCGGGCGGAGCAGGGTGGGCTCGATCAGCGCGCCGACAGCCGCGACGGCAATAGCGCCAAGCGGAAGGAGGAGAAGCATCCCGGCCAGGCCGAGATTTCCTTCCAGCGCGTGGCCGACTGCGCTGCCGACAATCCAGGCAGACACATAGGCGCCGAGCGCATAGAGCGACCCATGGGCCAGGTTCACGATGCGCATGACGCCGTAGATGAGGCTCAAGCCAGCAGCGATAAGGAACAGGACTGCCGCGTAAAATAGCGAATTGAGAATCTGGATGACGAAGATCGTCATGGTTCTCCCTCCGCGTCCGTCGCATTCCCGGCTCGCCCTGCCTTGGCGCTGTTTCGCAGCTCGATGCGTCCGATTGCCGGATTGATTGCATTCCCGTCGAGAAAGATCGCCGCGAGCAACGTAAAGTCGCCAGACTGAAGAGTGGTCGGTAGCGATACAACAAAGCGACTGTCCGGTTGTCGCACCAAGCTTCCGGTGGCAGCGACCCGGCCGTCCCGGCCAACGGCAACGTAGTGCGATTCCGGCCGAATAGGCTGCAGCGTGCCGCGCAACGTGTCGGGCCGCAGCGGCGCGCGGACGATGCGATGGTCGCGTTGCTGCTTGACAGCGAATTCGGCGTCGGCGCTGACCAGCACGAGATCGCCTGCGCGCTCCACTCCGCTGATGAGCGCGCGTGCCGGATAGGCAAGGCTGTTGAACGTGCCGAGACCGACGGGATAGGTGAAGTCCCGTACAACTTCGAAAACGAACGCGTCGGGCGACCAGGCCTTCAGCCGATAGGGCCCATTGGTCACCAGCAAATGACCGTTGGCTTCAACGAACCGGTCGAGAAGCTGCCAACGCGCCTTCGCCGTCTCCGGGCCGACCAGCAATTCAAGTGCTGCCGGCCGGTAGCCGGTTTGCGCAAACTCCTTGATCAGCGCGCGCAATGTCTTCAATTGGGCCGGATCGCGGACGAGGTCGAGCCAGGGCAGGTGACGTCGCTCAGCTTCGCCGCGCGAGAAGGCTGCGAGGCCTCGTTCGACCGTCGCCTCCATCAGCGCAAGCACGTGCCAGGGCACAGAACTCCAGGGCGGAGCGATGAGGGCATTCTCCTGTTCGTCGAAAGTGAGGTTATCGAGATAGACCTCGATAACCGGGGTGCGATAGGTGAAGGTCTGATCGGCGACCGGCCGCGCGGTTTCTTCCACGCGGACGAGCTTCACGCCGCGCAGCCGTTCGCGTATCAGTCGCGTGGCTGCGGCGATCTCGGGATCGTGGGTCGCCACATCCTGCCCGCCGGCGCCCCAGCGGAATGCGAGCGCATACGGATAGAGTAAATCGGCCGTCTCCATCACCGAACCGTCGCTGAAATTCGAGGCCGAGAGGCGATACAGCACCTTGGCTGTTGCACCATGGCCAGCCCCGACCGGCGCAAGCCTCCCGGTTATAGTTTGCGGCATCAGCGCATCGTCGGGAACGCGAACCGACCGCTTGATACTCGACTCGTCCGTGATGCGGATTTCGGCGCGGTTCTGGACCCATCGGCTATTAACGGGAATCGGCAGGAAGGCGTTGTCGCCGACGGTTGACCACACCAAACGACCGGCTGCATCGGTGAAGCCAGCGATTGGATTCCAGGCTGCGCTCGGGCGTGGATGGATGCCAACGCGCAGCCGGCCATTCCAGAGAAAATCCTTGAGCTTGACCGTCCTGAGAAAGACGGCCGAGTTCAGCCCGGACTGCGAATCGACGGCCAAGTTTTCAATGCCGTCGGAATAGTCATCCGTGTAGAATTCCTGCCGCAGCCGATAGCCGATCACGGCGCGCTCGCAACTGCCGATCAATGCTGCCACTAGCGCGCGCTCGAGGTTGAACTGTTCAGTTCGATCCCGGAACTCGTTATGAGTGAGGCGCCCATAGAGTTCATCCGCCTGTTCTCGGTCGCTCGCCTGGCTGAGGGCCGGGCGAAGCAACGTGTAGGCCTGGACCCATCCTTCCTTGGTCCAGGGTGGCGCTGGCCAGCCATTGAAGGCGGCGCCGGCGTCGATCTGCAATGCACTCACCGAAGTCTCATCGAGACTCACATCCCAGTCGGTGGCCTGGACACGGGCCTGCGGCGAGAGCAGGGACGCATCGGCGCCGGCGCGAAACGTCGGCGCGGGCGCATCGGTCGGCGTGCGCGTGGCCGTGCCCGGAGCCAGCCGATCTGCGTGGCCGAGATAATCGGCGTGATAGGGCGTGATCGGATAGGGATGAATAATGACGTCAGGTGGTGCTGCCAGCGCCGCCGCGGCCTGTCCGATGGCTTGGCAACGCGCCTCGCGGCTCTCAAGCCGCGATGACCTCGGATTGACGCTGATGGTGATCAGCGACTTCAGCGACTCGACCGACTTGAGATGCTCGGGAATCTGGCCGGAAAAGCGGGGTGCGGTGCCGACATAGACGTGAAGCGGATCGTTCTTGTTGACGAACTCGCGAGCCGCTCCCTCCGGATCAAGCGGCTCGATGCGGATTTCATGCGGGTAAAAGGAGGGAAAATAAGCTAGCGCGTGGTCGCCCAGCGCCGATTGCGGCGCCATGACAACCGCCCATGTCAGCCCCAACACCAAGCCACCCGTTTGCGCCCGACGCGAAGCTGCTCGCAGAGACATGTTCCGCTCCACCGAGACCGCCGCAGGGCATGCACAGGACCCCTGCGGTCGAACAGCGCGGATGTGGCGTTGCCGGCCGCCCGATCAAAATCCGTCCCAGAACACGGACACGCCTTCGAGAAAAGGCGTGTCCGACTCGATAGCTGCGCTCAAGCGACCTGCGGCCAGGTCTCCTTGATCCAATTGAAAGTGGCCGTCGGATCATTGTGACCATTGCCCGGTTTCGGCCAGTGCGGGGGCGCCGTGATATTGCGGATCGGAATGGTGACCATCCGATTCGGATCCAGAATTGGGAACGGGTACTCGGGCACGATCTTGCTGAAGCCCGTCACCGCGTCCTTGTAGCCCTGGTGATTGTCCGGACGGATGTAGAGATCACCGGCCGCCGTCTCGAAATACATGCCTTCAAGCTGGCTGATGATCGCCTCTTCCTCCGGCCAGCCGCCCGTAAGTCTGTTCGCTTTCTCGACTGCCGTCTTGTACATATAGAGCGTGTGATAGGCGCCATCCGATTGGAAGTTCGGATATTCGTTCCAGCGCTTATAGTACTTCTCGACGAACCTCTGGTTGGCGGGCCACCGATTTCCCGGCGGGAAGGTGAAGTAATAGTTCGCGTGCACGCCCGCGATCACGCCTTCCGGGTGGTCCTTGCCGATTGCATGCGGCGCAACACCAAAAGCGATCGTGCTTGCAAACTTCGCGCTGTTGAACATGCCGTAACGCAGGGCTTGCTTGTACATTGCCACGTAATCGCCGCCCCAGACCGACGAAACGATCAGGTCTGGATTCGACGACATCGCCTTGGTGATGTGAGCGGTGAAGTCGGTGGTGCCGAGCTTCGGCCAACCCTCCGAGACGACCTGGGTGCCCGGCACAAGCTTGCCGAACGCGATGTTGAAATGGTCAAAGGCATTGCGGCCATAGCTGTAATCCGGGTGAATATGCGCGATCCGCTTTGCCTCAGGCCAGGTCTGCGCCGCCGCCAGTGCGCAAGTGACACCGTCTGCTGACTGGATGTTGGTAATGCGGAACGCGAATTTCGGATTCGGCACCGCCTTGTCCCACAGAAAATCGGTGCAGCCGTCGACGAAAATCGTCAGCGCGCCAAGCTCCTCGGCGACCGGGCCGAGCGCCGGCGTGTTGCCACTCGATATGACTCCGGTGAACAGGTCGATTTTTTCGGAGAGCTTCATGCGGCGAAGCTCTTTCACGTTGGCGTCTGTACCGGCTGCCTCGTCGGCGGTGATTGTCTCGATCTTGCGTTTGCCGAGAATGCCGCCCTGCGCGTTGATCTCCTCGGCAGCCAGGATGTGGCCCTTGAGTGAAGGTTCGCCGAGCACCGCTCCGGGGCCGGTCAAGAAGGTCATGTGACCAAATCTGAGTGGCCTATCGGGAATGTTCCCTTTCGGCGCCGCCGGAGTTTGCGCCGATGCAGGGTTCGCGGCGGGTATTGCGGTTGCCGCCGCGGCGCTGCCGACCACAACACCGAGTTGATTGAGAAAGCTTCTGCGGTCTACGTTTCTCTGCTCCATGGTTTATCCTCCCTTGTCGAGGACATTGATGATCTCGTCACGTTCAAGCTCCTAATGGGGGGCTCATTGCTACATTTTAGGCCATTCTATCGCGCCAAACCACAGGTCTTAGACGTCTCTTTGACGCACACCGCGTTCGGCGTCAGCGATTTCATGACTCCAACACACCGACCGATCCATTGCCGCCGCATGCCAGGCGGGTGCTGGGGGCATCGAACCTTGTTGGGGGGCTGCGCCGGGACGCGATGCCCTGATTGCGGCGCTGTCCGCTGAACTGAAGTGGTGCGCAGGCTGGCGATGTCTTGCGCATTTCGGTCCGCCGCAGTGCAGCATTCGGTTCTCGCAAACCGACCGTCCCCGGCCTCGCGCCCCTTGACGATCAGGGCTATCCTTTCCGTCCAATAGTGCTTTCGGCGAACCGCATGAAGCTTGGCCCGCGGTGCCAGCTCGGGCGCAAGAAATGAGCCGGACAGCTTTCGTCGGGATCAAATGACTCATGGCGGTCAAAAGGGTTTCGGCATGACCAAGCACGGCCGATCGGGGCACGCGCCCCAATCGCCGCGCTTCCGTTTCCTGCAGAAGCTCGAAGCACGGAAGAACGATCGCAAGGATCGCTCTCGCATCAAGGACCCGAAGCAGTCGGTCGAAGAGCTGTTCCATCCCCGGAAGCCAGCACCAAACTGACGAATTGTCCTTGGGGACACGATCCAAGCTCTCGGGGATCATCGCATGCCGTAATGAATTTGGCAGGCGACGGAACGAGCAGCGGATGTTTGTGTTGGTTTGCAGCTTCCCACGTCTCTGCTCTTCAGGGCGCGACTGTGCAAGGCCTGTGGCGACGCTGGCTTAACCGCGAGAAGTAGCGAGCGAAAGAGGAAGCAATTTGTTCGCTGGCCTCCTTTTGGCAGAGGCGGGCGGTGAAGCTGCATGTGGCTGAATTCCAAGTTCATGGTGGAGCTTGAGAAGACAAATGCACAAATGCAGTGTCCGAAGCAAACGCGACGCTGGATACCTCTGACGGCGCTTGCCACCGGAGCGTTCTTGGCGGCGGATAGGTCCGCTGCGGCGCAGGAACATCAGCCCGGCAGTGATGAGCGACCCGCAAAGGGTGACTTGCTTGTTCTCTCCGAAGGGAACCATCAGGTTGAAGCATCAAGCCTAGTGATCTGACGCTCGGCGGGCCGCCAGACGGCTCGCTTATCGTCGCTGCAACATTTGTTGGAAAGGTAGGTGTCCACAACCGGGATGAGGGGGCGCGGTCGTAATGGATTCCCGCGCCCAATCGATCGCACCACCCACCATGGGGTGGGTGAAGAACGTAGGGAGATGGCGTCCATGACCAGAAAGCAATGGCTTCTATCGTCCGTTGTCACATTTGCAACCCTCGCTTCAACCCCGCTCGTCGCCGGTCCGATGGAGGATTACAGTCCGGTGACCGCAGCCCGGCTGGAAAATCCGGAGCCGGGCAACTGGTTGATGACGCGCGGCACCTACAAGGGGTGGAGTTACAGCTCGCTCGATCAGATCAACACCAGCAACGTGAAGTCGCTGACGCCGGTGTGGACTTTCTCCACTGGTGTGGATTCGGGTCACGAAGCGCCGCCGATCGTGAACAACGGAGTAATGTTCGTCTCGACGCCGTACAGCCAGGTGATAGCCCTGGATGCGGCCACGGGCGATCTGCTCTGGCGCTTCAAGCCCAAGCTTCCCGAAGGGTTCAGCGCCCTGCACAACACCAACCGTGGCGTGGCGCTGTACGGCGACAAGGTTTATCACGCCGGGCTCGATGCCATGCTGGTCGCGCTCGACGCCAAGACCGGCAAGGTCGTCTGGGAGGCGAAGGTCGAGGATTGGAAGACCGGCTACTACATGACCATGGCGCCCCTGGTGGTGAAGGGCAAGATTCTGGTCGGCGTGGCGGGTGGCGAGTTCGGCGTGCGCGGCTTCGTGCAGGCATTCGACGCCGAGTCCGGCAAGCCGGTGTGGAAGACCTATACGGTTCCGGCACCCGGCGAGCCGGGAAGCGACACCTGGCAGAAGCCCGACACCTGGAAGACCGGCGGTGCCTCCACCTGGATGACCGGTACCTATGACGCGGAGTCCAACACGGTCTATTGGGGGACCGGCAATGCCTCGCCATGGTTCGGCGATCAGCGGCCGGGCGACAACCTATACACCTCCTCAACGCTCGCGCTCGATGGCGATACCGGCAAGATCAAGAGCTACTTCCAGTACCATCAGAACGAGTCGTGGGACTGGGATGAGATGAATCCCCCGATGCTGGTGGATTTCCGAAAGGACGGCGCCACCACCAAGGGCCTGCTGAAGACGGCGCGCAACGGCTACCTGTACTGGTTCAAGCGCAATCCGGACGGCGGGATCTCCTACATCAACGCCCAGGCCTACGTGCCGCAGAACGTCTTCAAGAGCATCGATCCGAAGACCGGGCGCCCTGAGGTCGACATGGCCCACAAGCCGGCCACCGGCAAGGCGGCCCAGTTCTGCCCCGGCCTGTGGGGCGGCAAGGACTGGCCGTACGAGGCCTATAACCCGAAGACCGGAATGGTCTACATTCCGTCCAACGAGAACCACTGCAACAACCTGGAAGGCAAAGTTGAGGAGCGCGTTCCCGGACAGTGGTGGACGGGCGTTGCCATCCCGGATCTGCACTTCTCGGTCGACACGAAGGCGAGCTTCTACGGCGAGATTCAGGCGTACGACGTCGACAGCGGCAAGCGGGTTTGGCGCAACCTGTATCCGGCCTCAATGATGTGGGGCTCGATACTTACCACCGGCGGCGGCCTGCTCTTCACCGGCGGCACCAACGACCGGGAGTTCCGCGCCTACCATGCCAAGACCGGCGAGCAGCTTTGGCACTTCAGGACCAACTCCGGGATCATGGCGCCGCCTTCGACCTACGAGGTCAATGGCGTGCAGTATGTAGCGGTGCAGTCCGGCTACGGGGTCGACGCGGCCTTCCAGCAGGGGCTGATGAGCGAGCTGGTAGGTTGGCAGAAGGACGTGCCGCAGGGCGGCGTCGTCTGGGTCTTCGCCGTCTCCAAGTGAGTCCATGGTTGACCGGCCGCCAGCAATGGCGGTCGGCTTCTCGTCCGGCTGGGTTTCGTTGTCTTGCCAAGCAACCTGGTCGGGCCTCACCTCTTAGGAATTCTGACGATGCACCATGTTCGAGCTGGATCGCTGCTGATCCGCTCCTCTGCCTTAGCACTGATCGCCGCGTTGGCGACCTTTCCGGCATTGCTGGGGGGCGAACGGGCGCGGGCCGATGAATCGCCCGCCTACGCGGTCGAGGTGGCCGAGCTGTCCGCCAAGGTTGGTGAACCGGCCGTGCTGCACGCCACGTTGCGCATTCGCGACGGCTACCGCGTTCTCCAGGGTTACAACAATCGCGTGATCGAGCTCTCGTCGCTTGACGATGGGGTGACGTTTGAGCGTCGTGTGGTGCGAGGCACCGTCCAGGAGGGCGGGCTCGACTTCGCAATCGGCGTGCGGGCCACAAAGCCCGGCAGACACCCGATCAATGGCTACTTCAGGGTCGGCTACATCCATGGCCCCGACGAGCTGGCAATGGTGTCGCTGCGCCTGATCGCGAACGTCAATGGAACCGAATAATCGAAGGAGTGGGCCGCATGCCTTGTGATGATTGGCTGCACCGTCGCTGCTACAAGCGTCGAACGATCCTCGGGTTGGCGCTTGCGCCGCTGCTGATGTTGGCCGGTCCCGCGTGCACGGCCGAGGAGGGCGAGGCTGCCAAGCCCCCGGCGCCGGACGATCGCTTCGCGTTTCTGACCGGTCCGAAGAAGGGAGAAGTGGTGCGGGCGGAGGACCTTGCGCTCGGCGGTCCGCAGGTGCAAGCCTATCCGATGGCTCCGGACGGTACGGTGCGCAGCGACAACCGCCTCAATCTGGTGATCCTGGCGAGGTTCGACCCCGCCGCACTGAGCGATGAGACGCGGGCGCGGGCCGCAGACGGCGTCGTTGCCTATTCGGCGATCTGCACGCACCAAGGCTGCCCAGTGAACGCGTGGTCGAAGGAGCGCAACGCGCTTGTCTGTTCCTGCCACGCCTCCATCTTCGATCCCAGAAACGCCGCCGAGGTGATCGGTGGGCCGGCTCCGCGTCCACTTGCGGCGCTCGGGCTGAAGCTCAAGGACGGCGTCGTGACGGTCGCTTCGACCTTTTCGGGGCGCGTCGGTGCCACGCAAGGCTGATCCGCGCCTCAGATTGAGACTGTCGAAGCGCCGAGAGCAGGATGAACAGGCTCATCTCGGCGATGTCGCGCTCGATGTGCTGGCCCTTCGGCGAGAATTCTCGATTAAAGCCGACGGAATCCGCTCCTTGCGGCGGACCTTTCGGTCCGCCGCATTCTTTTGGGTTAACCCACCTTCACGCCTCGAGTTGCTTGCCGATCGGCAGCGCCCGGATGCGCTTGCCGGTCGCTGCGAAGATGGCATTGATCAACGCCGGCGCGAACGGGGGCACGCCCGGCTCGCCGACGCCGCTCGGCGGGGTATCGGGGCCGGGAGGCACGATGTGGACGTTGGTTACAAGCGGGGCCTCGTCGATCCGGACCACAGGGAAATTGTCAAAATTGCCCTGTTGCACCTTGCCGTCCTTGAAGGTGATCTCGCCATGCTTGGCGAGGCTCAGGCCCATGATGGCAGCGCCCTCGATCTGAGCCTGGATGCGCTCCGGGTTGATGTATGTTCCGCAATCGATGGCGGTGTCGACCCGGGGCACCGTGAGCTTGCCCTTGTCGTCAACAGACACCTCGACCATGGTCGCGATGTAGCTGACGAAGCTCCGGTGCACGGCAATGCCGAGCCCGTGTCCTTTGGGTACGGACCGTCCCCAGCCGCCCTTTTCCGCGACGAGTTCGACCACCTTGCGAAGTCGGGCGGTATCGATGGGATAGCTGTCGTAGGGCTCGCCGTTGTTCCAGTAGTCCTTCACGGAAGAGAGATTGACGATCCGTGGAGAGCCGATGAGCTCCAGCAGCATGTCCTTCTGGTCGCGATTGGTGGCGTGCGCAAGCTCGCCGACCATGGACTGCACGGCAAAGGCGTGCGGGATATTCGACACCGAACGGAACCAGCCGATGCGGGTATGCGCCGTTGCTTCCGGGTTCTCGCACTGGATGTTGGCGATCTCGAACGGCATGTCGACAAGGCCCATGCCGAGCTCGAAGGGCGCCTCATGCACCATATCGGCCTTAAAGGTCGAGGCGATGCTCGGCGCAACGCTGCGGTGCCGCCATGCGATCACCTTGCCGTTCTTGTCAAGGCCTGCCTCGATGCGTTCCGCGGACACTGTGTGGAGGAAGCCGTTACGGACGTCGTCTTCCCGCGTCCACTGCACCTTCACCGGCGCGCCGAGCTCTTTTGAAAGCAGGGCCGCTTCGAGCGCGTAATCGCACTTCGACTTGCGCCCGAATCCGCCGCCGAGCAGCGTGACGTTGACGGTCACGTTCTCTTCGGGAATGCCGAGTGTTTTCGCGACGTCTTCGCGCGTTCCTCCCGGGCTTTGCAAGGGTCCCCAGATCTCCGCCTTGTCACCCTTAACGTCTGCGACCGCGGTGGGCGGCTCCATGGTGACATGGGCAAGATGCGGCAGGTAGTATTCACCCACGATCACCTTGTCGGCGCCCTTTAGGGCTGCGTCGACATCCCCTTCCTTGCGCACGATTAGCCCCGGCTTGCGTGCGGCCTCCTCGAGCTGGGCCCGATAGGCGACCGACTCGTATTTGCCGTTGGGTCCGTCGTCCCAGACAATCTTCAGCGCGTCGCGCCCCCTCATAGCGGAACCGGTGTTGCGCGCGATCACCGCCACCCCGCCGAGCGGCTGGAACTTGGAGGGCCACGGCCATCCTTTGACCTCCATGACCTTTTCGACGCCTGAAACCTTCATAGCCTCGGCCCCGTCGAAGGAAACGAGTTTGCCACCGGTTACCGGCGGCCGGGCTATCACGGCATACTTCATGCCCGGCAGGCGGACATCGGCGCCGTACTGCGCCTTGCCGACCGTAATATCGCGGAGGTCTACGATGCGGATCTCGCCTTTGCCGAGGTAGCGGAAATCCTTCGGGTCCTTGAGTTTCAGACCTTCGATGCTCGGCACCGGCTGCTTCGCTGCATCGGCGGCCAAGTCGCCAAATCCGATGTGGCGTCCGGTCGCATCATGGACCACCTCGTGATTGATGGCCTTCACCTCGGCGGCCGGCACGCCCCAGCGTTTCGCCGCCGCGGCTTCCAGCATCGTGCGCGCCGAAGCGCCGATCTGGCGCATCGGTATCAGATAATGCCGCGTGCTGCGTGATCCGTCAGTGTCCTGGTTGCCATATTTGACTTCGTTGCCATGCGCCTGCTGGACGCGGACGCGCGACCAGTCGGCTCCCATTTCTTCGGCTACGATCAACGGCAGGCTGGTTCGGACGCCCGTTCCCATCTCGGAGCGATGCGCGACGATCGTGACGATTCCATCTGGTGCGATCGACACGAAAACCTGCGGGTCGACCACGGTACCGTGCGGCATCTCGCCCGCGCCGGTCTTGTACGCCGCGAAAGCAGGCCGTGACATCATGGGAGCGGCGAGCACGAAGCCGCCGGCGATGCCGAGGCCCTTAAGGATGCTGCGGCGCGAAACGTTCTCGACTTTGACTTTCTCGACCTTGATATGTCGTTCAAAGCCACGGAGTCTGTTGGGATTGGTCAGGATGTTCATGGTCACACCTCCGTCGATGCGAGATGGACGGCGTTTTCAATTCGCTGGTACGTGCCGCAGCGGCAGATGTTGCCTGCCATCGCTTCGCGTATCTGGTCGCGAGATGGTTTTGGATTTTGGATCAGCAGCGCAGCCGCCTGCATGATCTGACCGGCCTGGCAATAGCCGCATTGCGGGACGTTGAGGTCGCGCCATGCTTTCTGAACCGGATGATCGCCGGTCGGATGGAGCCCTTCGATCGTCGTGACCTCCCGGCCGACCACGTCGGAAACCGAGGTGATACACGCGCGTACGGCCTCCTTGTCGACGAGGACGGTGCAAGCGCCGCAGAGGGCTTGGCCGCAACCAAACTTGGTCCCGGTCAATCCCACCTCATCGCGCAGAAACCAAAGTAGCGGTAGATCTGGGGCGCCATCCCAGCTCTGTTCCTGGCCATTGATCTTCAACTTTATCATGATCGTCCCTCCGCTCTTCTTAAGCTGCTGAGGCCCAGTTCGGCGCAAGCGGGAACGTGCTTCCATTTGCCTGCGTCAACCGCTCGACTTCCCGCACGGTTGAACCGTGTCAGGAAGGCTGACAGACCTCATTGCAGGACCTGTTCGGTTGTCTGTTCTTGCGCATGCCTCCTGCTCCTATTGAATTCTTGGTTGTTGTGCAGGCGGACCTTCGTCGCGCGGGTTGGGATGTTATCAGAAATTGACGTAGAGCTGGCTATTTTTTTCCTGTTGAAGTGGAGCAACTATTGCCGAAGCTTTTTAATTTTCGAACGAACGAGGTCTGAGACTCTGCGGCTGCGGCGAGAAAATGCCTCGGTCGGCGACTGCGGACAGCAGATCAGATCCGCATGGTGGGACCGCCAGTACGATGCACTCCAAAAGAATCGGATTTCCAATCCGAATCCGCGCTCGTGGTCACGAACCCCGCCGGTTTTGGCTGCTACTGCCAGCCGAGCTGCCGGAGCAGCCCGCCTTGGCCTTAGCTCCATCGGCGTGTGCACCGGGAGATCAAGAAAAATCTCGGAGCTGCATATGTGAGATCGGACCTTCGATCGACACGTCCTTCAGTCCACGGTTGGCGAGGGCGCGGAAATCGGAAATGTCATTGAGCGACACGGCCGGGCCGATCCCGCTAGGCAACTTGACGTGCATGAGATCGGCGCTGTTCGCGTCGCCGAGCCAGAACGATGGGCGTCGCGCCGAAGCTCCGGACGTCGAAGCCTGCGCGTGCGCCCTGCGAGATCATTGCGCAGCCAAACGTGGCGGCGGAGGCTTTGCCGACCGGCTTGAGAAGTTTTCTGCGGACGCGATCCATGTGGCGCGGAGTCAACACTCAGCAAACAGACCTAAGGGCGCGCTGCGAGAATCAGACGTCGCACCGCTGGTTCAATACCTGAAGCGCGATCCGGACCCTAACAAACTCGAATAAGAACTCGATCCGCAGCGCTCGTCGCGCAACGGGTCGTTCGACTGTGAGCGCGGTTTGACTTTCCGCTCCACGCTCAGTCCGATGCGTCCTTGATCGCGGCTTCGAAGGTTTTTGCCTCGAAAGCCGGCATAGTCTGGATCCGCCCCAGACCCTGGGTGGAGTAACAGATGGAAAACGCAAGGACGGCCTCCGGTTTCGGGGCATCGACGATGTCAACGAAATCGTAATAGCCCTGCGTGTAGTGGATCGACTCGATCTTGATGCCCAGTTTGTCGAGCTTTGCTCTGGCCTTGCCGACCCGCTCCGACTGCTTGTTAGCCCACTCCGGGCTCAGATTTCCGAGCAGCACATATTTCATGGCCACCTCCACGGCATGTTGATCATTTTGCGCGAGGGACTGTGTAATTATACGTCCTTTGGCGGCCCGCGCCTATGCCGTTCCGCGTAACGGAGCTGTGCCAGCGATTGCTCGAAGCGAGCCACAACCCGGCGAAGGTCATCCGTCAGATGCGCGCGGGCCTGCTCGGCGACGTGATTGGGCAGGCCGTGAAGGGCTCCGGCCACGGCACCGGTGATACAAGCAAGCGTATCGGCATCTCCGCCGAGACAGACGGCCGTTCGCACTGCACCCAGTCCTGGAACTCGGATGCTACGACGAAAGCACGCGGCACCGTGCCTGCAGCCGAGATATCAAGACCGCCGCCGCGGCTAAGCGTCCGTTCAGGGCTGAGGTCATAGTGGAAGTCGCCAGTAAGCCGTTCGCGAACCGCCTGCGGCGCAACATTCTTCCGGAGGAGAAAGATCGAGAGATCGACGGCTCGAGCAGCAGCAATCGCATCCGGATGGTCATGGCTGACCGCCGCCTGTGCCGCAGCCAAATCCAGCACTTCGGACTCTGTCGATGCCAGCCAACCCACGGCTGCCACGCGCATAGTTGTTCCATTTCCCCAGCTACCATAGCCCGCCGCACCGTCTGAGAAGGCCTAGTCGATGAACATCCCGCCATAGCCGCGATCCGGATGACGGCGAACGAATGACCTCAGGCTCGCCGAAAAATCGCGCCCCCGAGAAGGGCATCGGCTACCGAGACCGTGCACACGGTGTCGTCGGTAAACCGGCGGGCGGGATGGAAAGTTCGACGTCGGGCCGGGGGGGCGGGTGGCTTTCAAACCGCGAACCGATGATATCGCCTGCGATCGCCCCTAGCATGGCCAATTGCTCTCCCCTCCGATATGGCGGCCGAATCAGGATTGAGACAGGTAGCGTGGCAGCTCGCGCTCGAATTCGGGAAAGTAACGGGAGATCGCAGTGATGTCGAAACGCCGCAGGATCGACTGTTGGGGCTCGCGATCAAGCAGGAATTGGAATGCCGCCTCGATGCAACGCTCCGGCGTGTGCGTGCCCTTCGTCAGTCGTTCGCAGGTGTCTCTTGCCATCGTGACGTGATGGCGAGTCTCGCCGTTTCCCGCACGAGCGATGACCTCGAATTCGAGTGGATCACCTTCGCTGGCTCGCTCGACCTTGATCACAGCCTGCCTCCACCGCAATCAATTCTATTCGGTTGTCATGATAGGTCCATCCTAACACGTTGGCGACGGTTCAAACAAAGTTGCCGCGGCTCGCCGCAAGTTCAAGCGAGCGCTCCTGCGAACTATGGAAGTGAAGGGCAGCGTGTGTTTCTGATGGAACTGCGACCGCACGGAAAATCCCGTTGGACAAATTTGAGCTAGCTCCAGCCAGACAATGGAAAATCAATCGGAAGCGCGCTTTCCGCTCGGTGAGCGAGGCAACGCGCACAAGCAGACCGGCGAGAGCAGGGGGCTAGCCTTGGAAAGTGGCCCGAGCGCCTCCCGTTGTCACTATCGCTCATACCAGCCGACGAGGGTCGCCTCCGCGATTAAGGATCTGCGCGCCTCTCGTTCGATGTCGCGGCAGGACGCGTTGGCTTTTGCCTGAAGCAGGTCGGTCGAGCTGGCAATCAGCCGGAAGTGATAATGATGAGGTCCATGGCCATGGGGCGGACACGGGCCGCCATAGCCTACTTTGCGGAAATCATTGACCGCCTGTTTCACATTTTTGTTCCGCGCGGCGCCTTCCGCAAGCTCCGTTAGGACTGCCGGAAGATCGTAAGCCGCCCAATGGTGCCACGTGCCGGCGGGCGCATCTGGGTCGTCGCAGAGCAAGACAAAACTTTTGGTTCCCGCCGGCGCATCAGACCATTGCAGAGGCGGTGAGAGGTCTCCTCCGTCGCAGGTGAACCGTCTCGGAATTTGCGCTCCGTCGGCGAAGGCGCTTGAAACGAGTTTCATGGCTTCCTCCATCAGCTTGCAGGGGACATAGGTTTCGGACCTGGGCTCGGGCCTGAGAGTTCCTACGGAGCCGGCGCGACCTCGCCGGATCGGCGGACGAGCGCGACCAGATTGCGGCCGTGTGGCTCGATTTTGGCGAGTGCGAAATCCATAAAGTCTGCTTAGATCAGGAAGTCCGTCGGGCAACTGCGGCAGGTTGGCTTGCTATGCGACCGCTTTTTCATCCGAACCTGGTCAATGGCCGCTACGGCGACCCGACGGTATATGTGGAGACGCTGTTCGAGAAGCGCAGCCTGCTGTTCGATATCGGAGAGATTTTTTCGCTGTCGCCGCGGAAGATACGACGCATCGACCAGGTCTTCGTCTCGCACGAGCATATCGATCACTTCGTTGGATTCGACCACCTGCTTCGCTTGCTGGTCGGGCACGAGAAGTCCGTGCAGCTCTTTGGTCCATCCGGCTTTACCGAGCGGGTCTTTCACAAGCTTCAGGCCTATCGCTGGAATTTGGTCGAAACCTATTCTAGCGATCTTGTCTTCATCGTGAGCGAGCTCGCAGCGGCGAATTCCATCTTGAGCACGCGGTTCAGGCTGAGGAAGGCTTTTGTCGCAGAGGCCTCAGTCTCTCGCAAGACCGTTGCCGGGGTGATCTGCGACGAACCGACCCATCAAGTGTCAGCCGTGATCCTTGAACACGGTACGCCCTGCCTTGCCTTTGCGCTGCAGGAGGCGGCGCATGTCAATGTCTGGAAGAACCGGTTGTTGGAGCGCGGGCTGCCCGTTGGTCCGTGGTTGCGCTCGCTCAAGCAGGCCGTGGCCGAACGACGCGCGGACGATCATTTGATCAAGATCGATGGATCGGCAGTTTCGGACAATCGGCTCGTTCCACTTGGGGCCTTGCGTGATCTCCTCACCGTCACGGCCGGACAGAAAGTTGGCTATGTCACCGACGTCGCCGATGCGCCGGCCAATCGTGGCGCCATCGTAGCGCTCGTGCAGAACGCGGATATCCTCTTCATCGAAGCCGCGTTTGCAGGAGCGGACGATGCGCTGGCGAGGCACCGGGCCCATCTCACGACCACAGCTGCTGGAGAAATTGCTCGAGAAGCCAACGTGCGTCGCGTCGAGCCGTTTCACTTCTCTCCACGTTATGTGGGGGAGCAGCAACGGATGCTTGCTGAGGTGATGGCGGCGTTCAGGGGGGCTCACTGCTAGACCATGCCTGAGGAAATCCATTTGCCCGCTGGACATCGAAAATCGCTCCGGCTCTTTCTATGCGGAGACGTCATGTGCGGTCGTGGCATCGACCAAGTGTTGGCGCACCCGTGCAGCCCCGAAATTCACGAACAATCCGCGCGATCAGCGGAGGAATATGTGTTGCTCGCCGAGCATGAAAACGGGTGGATTCCACGGCGCAATGGGCCGTCCTATGCTTGGGGCGCCGCACTGGACCAGTTGGCGCGGATGCGGCCGGACGCGCGGATCATCAATCTCGAAACGGCTGTGACCCGCAGCAAGGACCGCGCGCGCAAGGGCGTCAACTACCGCATGAGCCCCGAGAATGCAGATTGTCTGGCGGCCGCCAAGATCGACTGCTGTGTGCTTGCCAACAACCATGTGCTCGATTATGGGCGCCCAGGCCTGGAGGAGACGCTGGCAACCTTACAAAAGCTCGACATCAGGGCGACTGGCGCGGGGCGCAACGATCGCGAAGCCAGCGCTCCGGCCGTGCTCAATCTTGCCTATGCCCGGCTTCTGATCTTTTCGTTCGGCTCGACATCGAGCGGCATTCCCCTGGAATGGGCCGCCACCGAGGGCGCTCCAGGCGTCAACCTGCTGCCTGACCTGTCCGAAGCGAGCGCCTCAGAGGTTGCCGATCGAATCGTGGCGCTCAAGAAGCCGGGTGATCTGATCGTCGTTTCGATCCATTGGGGATCCAATTGGGGATATCAGATTCTGGACGAACAGATGGTCTTTGCCCGAAGACTCATCGACCAGGCGAACGTGTCGATCGTTCATGGGCATTCGTCGCACCATCCGAGAGCGATCGAAATCTATCGGGATCGTCTCATTCTGTATGGCTGCGGTGATTTTCTGAACGACTATGAGGGGATTCAAGGTTACGAGCGCTACCGGGACGACCTGGTGTTGATGTATTTCGCCGACCTGGATGCGACCGACGGCTGTCTTCACGCGCTCAACTTGATTCCGCTCCAGATCAGGAACTTCCGTCTCTCCATTCCGGCGCGGCGGGATATCGAATGGATCCGGCAGACACTGGATCGGGAGTGTCGAAAGTTCGAAGCTAGACTCGTCCTTGGTTCAGAAGGACAGCTTGCAGTTGCCGGGCCTGGCTGAACGTAAAGCCATTTGGGTCCGGGCCAGTGATCGGGATGGCCATGCAGTACCGGGCTCGTTTTCAGGCGCAGATCGGCGACGTTCGTTGTGCACTTGCTGCGGACCCGCATTGAGAGGATGATGCCGCGCAAGAGTTGGTGTCGTCCGTCATTTCGATGGAGATCAGCGATGCGCGTACCGGTCTACTATGGCGATTACCTGCGGCTCGACCGCCTCCTGTCATCGCAAGAGCCCGAAAGTGCCAGAATCGGCATCAACGCCCATGACGAGATGCTATTCATCATCGTCCACCAGGCCTACGAGCTGTGGTTCAAGCAGATTTTGCATGAGCTCGACCGGGTTGAGGCAGACTTTGGCGCGATCCCGGTCACTGATGATGCCATGGCCCGTATCGTACACGGGCTCAATCGTGTCCATGAAATCCTCAAGCTTGTCGTGGCCCAGCTTGACGTGCTGGAAACCATGACGCCATTTGACTTCCTGGACTTTCGCGACCTGCTGATGCCGGCTTCGGGTTTCCAGTCCCTGCAGTTTCGGCTGATCGAGACGCGGCTTGGCTTGCCGCCTGAAACGCGCATTCCATTTGATGAAAAGGCGATCGATGAGCGTCTTTCCCAATCGGATCGGGATGCCCTTCGAGCCGCCGGCGTTCGGCCATCGTTATTTGACTTGCTCAATCGTTGGCTTGCGCGAACGCCATTTCTTGACTGGGGAGGGGAGACATTCCGCGAGGCCTATCGCGCTGCGGTGGAAAAACATCTGGCTCGCGATGCTGAGCTGGTGCGCGCGGATCCTGCGATCCCGCCGGAAAAGCGCGATCGCGAACTGAAGAATATCGAGCGGGCGATTGCGTCGTTCTCGGAAATTTTCTCGGAAACAGATGAGGGGGGTAGTTGGCGGCTGTTGCCGCAATCAGTTCAGGCTGCCCTTTTCATCACTCTCTATCGTGACAAGCCTGCCGTGCAACCGGCGTTCCGTCTTTTGACTGTACTCATGGACATCGACGAAACCCTAACTCTGTGGCGATATCGGCATGCACTCATGGTGGAGCGCATGATCGGTTTGAAGATAGGTACTGGCGGCTCCTCGGGGCACGGCTATCTTCGGATGACGGCCGAGCGACATCGCATTTTCTCTGACCTGTTCCGACTGTCCACCTTCCTCATTCCACGTTCAGCTGTGCCTGAGCTCCCAGCCCCGATCCAGGAGCAGATGAGGTTCGTTTACGCGTCATGACCATGCTCGATCTTACCGCTCATTTTGCCAAGTTTCGCGCCGCAGCGCCTGAGCGGATCAACCTCGCGGCGCACAGCCACCACGACTGGCCCGACGTGACACTCGCCGCGCAAGAGCAGTGCTGGCACGATGCGGCGCGGCTCGCCGGCGAAAAATGGGGCTTGGTGTTCGGTGAACTGATCCCGCGGGTCCAGGCCGGGATCGCCAAGCACCTCCAACTACCCGACCCATCGAGCATCGCCGTTGCGCCCAACACGCACGAATTCCTGCGCAGGTTGTTGTCCTGCTTTTCGTCGGATCGGCCCATTCGTATCCTGACGAGCGACGCCGAGTTCCATACCGCACGTCGTCAGCTCGACCGCCTGGAGGAGGATGGATTGGTTGCCGTCAAGCGAATATCCGCCGAGCCATTCGAGACCTTCGCTGAACGCTTTCATGCGGCATGCGGGACCGGCGAACATGACCTTGTCTTTGTAAGCCAGGTGTTTTTCACCTCGTCAGCAACGTCGGGAAATCTCAAGGCCCTGATCGAGGCGGTACCTTCGCGCGATACTTTTATCGTAATCGACGGCTATCACGGCTTTATGGCCCGTCCAACCGATCTGTCTGAGATCGCGGACCGCGCCTTTTATCTCGCAGGCGGTTACAAATATGCGATGGCAGGGGAGGGGTGCTGCTTCTTGCATTGCCCACCTGGTTACGGGCCAAGACCCCGGGACACAGGCTGGTTCGCCGATTTCGGCTCGCTTGCAGCGCCTCCGGGGAAATCAGTCGGGTATCCTCGGGATGCCGGCCGTTTCCTGGGTGCGACCTTCGATCCCTCGGGTCTCTACCGGCTTGTCGCCGTATTCGATTGGCTTGCCCGTGAGAGCTTGACTGCTGAGCAAATCCACCGTCACGCGCAGGCATTGATGACGTTATTCATCGAGGGGCTTGCGCTTCAGCATATTGAGGGACTGCGGTCTGCAGATTTGATTACGCCATGGGGCGCTAAGGCCCAGCACGGCAATTTCCTGACCTTCCAGACGCGGCGCGCAGGCGAGATTGAGGCAAAACTTGCCGAAGTCCACGTGCACTGCGATCACCGCGGCGACCGCCTTCGCTTCGGTTTCGGGATTTGCACGAATGCAGCGGACCTCGATCAGGCACTGGCGAGAATCCGGCGTGTGATTGGCAGCTAAAGCCAGTCCGGCGCTCAATGGTGCGCAGTCTGCGGGTTCTGTGCGTTCTTGCAGCCAGAAGCACCCGCGTCCACGAGGGCTTGAACGGCTTCGTCGGGAGCAGGCCGACTCGTCGATATGCCGCCGTGACCATCAATGATGGAACGCCCGGTGTTAAGGCGATCGGGCGCGCTCATCAGAAATCCATCGGCGACGCAGCTGGCGCGTGTGTTTCTTGCTTCTTCGGCTTTTCGGCGACGAGGGCTTCGGTCGTGACCAGAAGCGAAGCAATCGAGGCGCCATCCTTCAGCGCGGTGCGGACGACCTTTGCGGGATCGATCACGCCGGCCTTGACCAGATCCTGATATTCGCCAGTCGCAGCATTGAAGCCCCAGTTGCAGTTCTCGTTCTCGAGCAATCTTGCGACTACCCTGCGAATCGTCCTCGCCCGCATTCTCCACGATCTGGCGCGCCGGCGCCTGGAGCGCGCGGCGCACGATGTCGATGCCCGCCTTCTGGTCAGAGCTGGCGGTCTTGATGCCCTTGAGCGCCTTCTGCGCCCTGAGCCGCGCCACCCCGCCGCCGGGCAGGATGCCTTCTTCCACCGCCGCGCGGGTCGCATGCAGTGCGTCGTCGACACGGTCCTTGCGCTCCTTCACCTCGATTTCGGTCGCGCCGCCGACGCGGATCACCGCGACACCACCCGCGAGTTTTGCCAGGCGTTGCTTCAGCTTCTCGCGGTCGTAATCTGAGGTGGTCTCCTCGATCTGTACCTTGATCTGCGTGATACGGCCTTCGATGTCGTTTTTCGCGCCGGCGCCGTTGACGATGATCGTGTTCTCCTTCTCGACCACGATCTTCTTGGCGCGCCCGAGCATGTAGAGCGTGACATTCTCGATCTTGATGCCGAGATCTTCGGCGATCATCGTGCCGGCGGTCAGCACCGCGATGTCTTCCAGCATCGCCTTGCGCCGATCGCCAAATCCCGGCGCCTTGACGGCGGCGACCCTTCGGCCGCCACGCAGCTTGTTAACGACAAGGGTCGCCAGCGCCTCGCCCTCGACATCCTCGGCGACGGCTTGCCAGATTGCACCACGGCTTCAAGCAGCGGCAGCCGGCTCTGCAGCACGGACGGTTTTTTCTCGTGGATCAGGATATAGGCGTCCTCGAGCTCGACCCGCATCTTCTTGGGATTGGTAACGAAATAGGGCGAGACATAGCCGCGGTCGAACTGCATACCATCGACCACCTCGTGGCAAAGCGGACATTGGCAAGAACGCGAAGGTCTGCGTGGCAACCGTCGACAGGAGATCGGCGACCTCCAGGTTGACGGATCGCCGATCTCAACTAGCGGCGCCCCAGCCTGGACCAAGGCCTCGCTATCCCGGATGCCACCTTCATGCAGGCGTCGGCCATCATGTCTCGCAGACGCGCGCACTGACGGGAAGGCGAAGGAGCCGAGAGCACGCCGTGCCCGCCGATCGTCTTGCAGAGTGTTTTGGTCTGGCAACTAGCTGGGGTAGCATTCGAGCTTCATTTCAGTGGGAGGCGATGGTGCTGTCGGAGCGCGAAGCTCGAGCGCGTACAACAGGCGGAGCGGCCTCCCTGGGCGGCGTCGGGTCCCCGTGGCCATGGACCGTGCTGGCGTGGGCCGCGCTGCTGGTGGTGATCGTTGCGTCGTTCAGGCCCGCGGTCCCGGTCATCTGGGGCGACACGCCATCCTTCGTGGAATCTGCTTTTCGTACGCTCGAGGCCGGACAGCCGACCGTGGCGGGTGGGCGCGATCCGGGCTACCCGGCGTTGCTGGCCGTGACGTTCGCGTTTGGGGGCGACCTCGGGACAATGGTGCGCCTGCAGCAGACGGCGTGGACCATCCTGATGCTGGCGCTCGCAGCAACCGCCCAGACGGCAACGCGCAACGCCAGTGGGCTTGTGCCGATCATCCTCGTGGCGACGTATCCGGGCCTGCTGCTGTTCAGGAATGTCGTCACCTCAGAGCTTCTCTTTGCGGTCTTCCTCAATCTCGCAATGGCTGGATTGCTCGTTGCCACCTGCGTCGGCAAAACGGCACGGTGCTACGCGGTCGCTGCCTCCATCCTATGCGCGGCTCTCGCGGCGTGCTTCAGATCGCAAGGAATCCTGGTCCCAATCGTCGCCGTCCTGGGGGGCGCGAGCCTTGCCCGGCCAGACACGTCCCGACGCCTTGCCGTGATTGCCCTGTCCGTCGCGGCAGCGCTGGGGCTCCTTGCCCTCGGCTCCCGGTTCGGGGCATCCAACTCCGACCAAGCCTCGGTCGTGTTCGTGCCCAAGACACTGTTCTGCAATCATCTGAACATCGTGCTTGCGAGCGATGCCGCGCGACGCGAGATCGTGTCGGCGGCCGGCGACCGCGCCGACACCACAATTGCGCGGCTTGCCGCCGACTTCGCGGCGGAGCCGGGTCGGTGGCCGGCACTCGGGTTCTTCGGCGACGCGTGCCTCTTCGACACCGCACTGGATCGAGACGTCGCCGGCGATACCGGGAATGCCGTCGGCGCGGCGAGCGCCTATCGGCGCATCTTCCTGGCCGCCGTGCGCGACCGGCCGCTGGCCTACGCGGGCAAGGTCGTCCGTCAGATGGCCTATGGGGCCACGGTCGCATGGCCGGCTTACGGACTCGCCCCTGCCATACCGGTGTCGACCGACGACGTGCCGCTCGTGTCCGACATCATAGCGCGACACGGCCGGGCGGCTCAGCGGATCGATCTGCAAGGGGGACCAGTTCGGATCGGCCTCTTGTCCGATCTCCCAGTCATCTCCGCCTATCTGTTCAGGGCCTTGTCCATCGCGTTTGTCATCGCCGTCATATATTGGACGGTGACCGCTGTCTTGCGTTGGCGCCCCGAGTTCTCAGCGCGCGGAGGTATAGTCATCGTGATGTGGGCGGCCTCGATCGGGACCGCCGCCGGCGCCCACACCCTCGACGTCTGGCGATACCTAATTCCCGCAGTGCCGATGGTCGGCCTCATGCTGTCCCTTTTTACCGTCGAACTGGCCGAAATTTTCGCATGCCTGCGGAGGGGCTAACCGCATCATTCGCGAGTTCTCGTGCGCAGAAAATGCGAGCGCATCGCTCTAGCGCCGCGATGTTGGCAGCCTCCTGAACGTGGGAGCTGTCTTTACAAGAAAGCCATCGTTACGGAGCAAGCTCAAGACGAATGAGTGACATCTCTTATTCCGGAGGCCGCAGGGCCAAATAAGCAAGCCGCCGCAACTCGCGGCGGCCACGCACGACGGTGTCGAGAATCATTCCGCTGAAGAAGCTAAGGAAGGCGAGTATCATGAGTCCTGTCGAAAGAACCGTGGTGGGCAAACGCGGCACTAAGCCGGTCTTAGCAGACGTGACGGCAAGAGGTACCGCGATCACGATCGAAACGAACCCGAGCAACGTGCCAATTATGCCGAAAAAAAGCATCGGTCTTTCAATTCGAAACAGCGTCAGGACGGTCAACAGGATGCGCCAGCCGTCGCGGAATGGCGAGAGCTTGGACTTCGAACCTTCCGGCCGGACTTTGTAAGCAGTCCCGATCTCGGCCACCGGCATGTGCAATGCCAGAGCATGGATGCTGATCTCCGTCTCCACCTCAAAACCTTCCGAGAGAGCGGGGAAGCTTTTTACGAACCGGCGCGAGAATACGCGATAGCCCGACAGGACGTCGCTGAACGAGCGACCGAAGATACGCGACAACATTCCTGTGAGGATCGCATTGCCGAGGCGATGGCCTGGCCTAAAGGCGGCGTCAGCGACCGAACTTCGCACCCCTACCACCATGTCCAGCTGGCATTCGATCAACTCCCGTATCATCGTCGGAGCAGCCGCCGCGTCATAGGTCGCGTCGCCGTCGGCCATCACATAGACATCGGCATCAATGTCCGCAAAACTCCGACGGACGACGTTGCCTTTTCCTGGCATCAGTTCGGTTCGAACTATCGCTCCAGCGGCACGAGCTACATTCACGGTATTGTCAGTCGAATTGTTATCGAAGACGTAAATGACTGCGTCAGGCAAAGCCGCACGAAATGCTGTTACCGTGGCGCCGACGGCCGCCTCTTCATTGCAACAAGGAAGGATTACCGCCACACTTTGTTGCTTCATAGCCTGACCAACTGCAGTATGCGCTCAACCGACAGTAAACCGAAGCTTCCGCGGGCCAGTGCAGGCATCACCCTATACAACTCGGGTTGAACCGCTGCTTCGTCGCGTGCTTGCCATTCAGCTCAATTTTTTTTCAGCCTGACCTTGCGCCCCAGAAGTCTGATCCAGTCCTGAGTTCATCCTGGCCGCTGGATTTGCTCGGTCGGGCGGTGTTAGCGACGGGAACTGGCGCGAAGCCCTAGAGGCATTCAGCACATGCAACTCCGCTCCCACGGATCCCCACCAGCATCCGGTTCGCTGTGGTCTCGGCAACGGCGGGATTGCTCGGATCGACCAGCAGCGCCATGGCGCGGGCCTCGGGAAGCAGCCGCCCGTTACACCCTACCACGTCGCTGAATTGGGCGCAGCGTTTTGCATCAAGGCAGGATTGGCCGCCGCTGCCCGCCCTGGGTCAAAACGCGACTTCGCGGGTAGGGCAGCTTCTGGCAAAGGCAGGCATTCGGCGCGCGTCGCATGCCCGCGCGAGTCGGCTTTGGTCTGAAGCGGGTCAAAGTGCGACTTAGCGGGGAGAAGGAGCCGGCTCCCGGCGCCAGATCAGGCCAATCTGTTCAACCGCTTTCGAATACTTCACGGGCGACGAACGGGTTTGCGCCCGCCTAATCAGGTCTGGCGCTGCGGCCGATAGTGCGGTCGACGTCGGCAATCGTCCCGTAGAGGCGCTGCCGCGAGAGCCAATGAAGGTCGTCCATGCGTTGCACGATTCCTACCACAACCGGCACGTGGTGGCGTCGCGCAAGCTGCTCAAGCGAGAAAACGGACCACCAGGCGCGAAAAGCGACTCGCGTCCAAGCGCGTGCGTCCCAGCCGAGCAGGAGGACATCCGGCGCATACCTGCGTACCGCACGATTCAGGTTCCATGGGTACATGACGATGATGCCCAGGCGCACCGGTCGCGCACCCTTCCACGGAAAGGATCTTGCGACTGCGGCAAAGGCAAATACGACCGAGCGACGGGCCACGTTGCTGGCAACCAGCCTCTCGATGACTCTAGAGACAAGTCCCGTCTCCTTCACCTCCACAAACAGTTCAAGGTTAGTTGGTGAAAGAAGCGACAGTGCCGCATCGAGGGTAAGCAAATTCTCGACATGACGCGGCGGGTCGTGTGACACCACCAATGTGTCGGAATCCGCTGCAAGGCAGACGTCAAATTCGACACCAGATATTCTGCCGTCACGGGCGGCACGTGCGAACGCGGCGAGCGAGTTTTCACCCGGACCCGCGGACCATCCACGATGCGCAACAAGCTTCATGACGAGATCCGTCATCGGCCGGGTCCGCTTGTCTCAGGAGGGCCAAAAGCAGTCGTTAACACTTCAGTCTTCGCCGAGCTCCCCGATATGACGCTGGGAATATAGCTCGTGGCCGATCCTCGCGACGAGTTCGATCTGGGTTTCCAGAAACTTGATGTGCTCTTCCTCATCGTGCATGAGTTGTTCAAACAGATCTCGTGTCACGTAGTCTCTGACCGAATGGCTATGGCCCGCAGCTTCGGCGTAGAGGGAGTGCGCCGACAATTCGGCTTGCAAGTCGCTATCGAGCACGGCCTTCACGGTCTTTCCGATATGAAGGGATTCCAGCGTCTGCATATTGGGAGACCCATCGAGGAAGATGATGCGTTCGATGAGCTCGTCGGCATGTTGCATCTCTTCAATCGATTCTTTGCGCCACGTCTTGGCCAGCACCTTGTAGCCCCAGTTGTCGAGCAGGCGGTAATGTAGCCAGTACTGGTTCACCGCGGTGAGCTCATGGCGCAGCGCTTTATTGAGGTATTCGATCACTCTTTTATCGCCCTGCATGCTCAGCTCCCTTTCGCGTGTGCCACTCGAAGCGTTGCGTTGAGTGGGCGGCTGGAACTTGATGTTTGACCAGGACGATGGAGAGTTTAGAGCGTCCGCGCTTTCGGTTCGAGCAGTTTTGGGGCATCTACCGCCCGCCGTGAGCGGCGAAGCAAGGCCAGCCCATGGGCGCCGGATGTGCCATATCCTGGGTGCGACGCCGAAAGCATTGCCGCCATCTCGCCCCGAATGGATGATCTTCGATTGATCATCGAATTAATTGCAGGTAACGCCGGGGAGAGAAATTGAACATGAGCCTGGAAAAGGGCCGAACGTTAATTGAGGGCCACAAGTGCTTGGCCACACCAAGATCGAGAGCACGGTCCGATATCTCGGCATCGAAGTCGACGACGCCCTGGCGATAGCGGAACAAATTGACTTCTGATGTACCCGGGCGGAGCGGACCTGCTCGACCCATCCGTTATCGGCCGGTCGGGGGAGAGACCGATATCACCAATTGTTCAAACAGCAAGTCGGCTTTTCTTCAGCGGATGACGGCTCCATATCCGCTTTTTCGGCCCCCGTGCGAGAAAGGTGCCGTGGATCGTCGCCCATCGCGCCACCAACGCCACGAACGTCCACTAGCGGGGATAGTTCGCTGGACGGCCTTCGGGCGATCGTCGGGCGATCTATTTGGTACGGCGCCCGAACGACTCCGCATACGCCTCGGTGCGCGTATTGATGAGTGGGTCATCCGAAGCGTCGATGCCGCTCGTCACATTAGTTGGCAAGAACAGCAACTCGTTCTCAACCTTCTTCGTATCCAACGCCTTGATCACCGCGATTTCGCCGAGCTCCACCGTCGGCCGGCTGTCCGGCCAAACGTTCGTGGCATCCGTGATAGGGTCAACTGCGGCGGCAACCTGCACCAGAAGGTGGAACTTGACTGGTCCTTTTTCGAGCGATGCCCGTAGATTGTCGGCGAGTGCGTTCGGAGGACGCTTCGCCGCCTCCTCGTCGCTCACGTAGGCGGGCCCGCTCTCGGGCACGATGCGGTAGCGGCCGAACTTGCTCGTTCCTTGCGCATCGGTGAACTTGAATGCGTTGACGCCGAAGAACGGCTGCGTGCCGTAGCTGACCGCCACCGGCCGAGGCGTGGTGACAAACGCGGACGCGGCCGGGTGGGTCGACAAGAATTTCTCAACCGGCGTCGGCTTGGGCACGTCGGGACCGCTCGCGCCGACCGCCTGGAGCAGAGCCAGAAAATCCTCGCCGGTCGCCACCGGAAATCCGTTTGCCGATATGCAGATTATGTCAGCCTCGCTCCCATCCGAGAGACGGAACTTGATCGCCATGCCGCGGATACGGTCGGTCGAAGCGTGGGTGTCGGGCGCGTCAGGGACGCCGCCCGCATTTGAGAAGCGAATGACCAGCGGCGTGGGAGCACCTTTGAGAAAGGCAGCCGAACTGAAGGTGTCGGCGCCTTGTGCCGGAGTGAAGATGCCTTCAAACACGGCACCCTTGGCGTGGTTCGCGCGAACGCGCGGATGCTGGCCGTAAAGCGCGTTCATTTGATTGACCAGCCGAACGCCAAGCGGCACGTCTTCGGCGCCGGCGCAGCTCGCGCCTGCCGCCATCAGCGCGGAGAATGCGATGCCAACAGAAATGCTTTGAAACGATCGCATGACTATCCTCCTGGTTTACGAGGGAGCGCATACGGAAAGCTGCTTCAGGCGGGCGAAAAATCGCGCCCACGGTAGGTAATCTAATCTAAAGCGCGCCCCCAACATAGTCGATATCCGGTCGAGCCTTACGCCATTGCCCGTTGTAATCGGTCTCTTTCCACTCGCCGGTTCCGCGCGCGCCGACAATGGCTGCGACCGAAACAAGAACAGTTCTGAGCGTTACCTCAACGCGCGCGGAAGGTGAGGCCGGCGCGCTCCTTCAGACGCTTGCGCAAGGCCGGCCCCATGAGCGCGCCCGGCGTCCAGATGCCGCCCGCGCCCTGCACGTCGCGCACGAGGCAGAGAGCGCTTTCGGTGATCATCTTGCTGGTCGAGCCATAGCCTGGGTCGCCGTCCCCGGTGACGACGGCCTCGACCCGTCCACGGTCCGGCAACTCGCCCACGAAGAGGATGTCGTAGAAGCCCTTCTCACGCTCGTCCCGGGTCGGACCTGCGCCGGGTTTGAGGCCGCCGGTCCAGAACAAGGAAACCACCGTGGCGAACGCTTCCGTCGCCACGCGGCCGAATTCCTCGAATCCCGACGCGACCATCATCTCGTCATACGCAAAGTCGGTGCCGTAGGGATGACCCAACAGGAAATTGGTACGGTGCACGTTCTTGATGTTGATCGGCCATCGGGAACGGCACGAGCCACGAGTTCATGCTCGAGTCGTATTCGGGGATGAGGCCCGACGGCTGAGACGGCCCGATGAACCCCGGCGTCAACGCGAAGGGATCGGTCAGCAGCTGGATCAGAGTCGGGTCGCGCGCCGCAGCGGCCAACGTCGCCTGCGCGCTCGCCGCGGTGCCGCCAGACATGCCGCCCTTCACCTTGCGCAGGCGGGCTTTGACCCGCCGCGCCGGGCGTCCGAATTTCTCGCGCGCCTTCTCCTGCAACGTGAGCACACCAAGATCGAACGGGATGGAACCGAAGCCACAGGAGAAGACAATGCGCGCACCGGTTCGTTTCGCCTCCTCGTGATGGGCATCGATCATGCGCCGCATCCAGGCCGGTTCGCCGCACAGATCAACATAGGCCGTGCCCGTGGCCGCGCAGGCCGCCACAAGCTCGGAACCGTGGAGCTGATAAGGCCCGACCGCCGTGATGATCACGGCCGCACGCTCGCACATCGAACGCAGGCTGGCCGGCTCCGCGGCATCCGCCTTCACCAACGGCAAATCATCGGGTGCGCCGATGTCGGCACGCACCTTCTGGAGCTTATCGGTCGAGCGTCCCGCAATCGCCCAGGACGGAGCATCGTCACCGCGACAGGATGTCGCCAGGTATTCGGCGATGAGACGGCCGGTGTAGCCGGTCGCGCCATGGACGATGAGGTCGAAGTCCCGCTTCACGGCGTTGATCCTCCTCGAAGCCCGGGAGCGCTACGTTGGCATCCGTGTGCAATCGCACTGTACGCTTCGCGGCCACTTTCGCCACAGGCGTCCGGCTGTCCGGCAGGTGATTGGGGGAGTACGATGCGAAGGGCCAGAGCACGAGCGAAGGAGAGATGAGCCCATCGGCCCAGACGAGTACGACATCCTTGCCTGACCCCGGCGCGCCTCCGCCAGCTCGACCTGGCGGCCCGCGGCGACGGATGCTCAGCGCCTCGGCCCGGCGACATCCACAGGAGATCGGAGCAAAGGAGGAACAGATGGCAACGATCGTAGAGAGCATTGAGATATCCCGTCGCCCCGAAGACGTCTTCCTATACGCGACGGACTTTTCGCATTTCCCCGAATGGCAGGGGGGCGTCGTGTCGGCGCGCCGGGAAGGTGACGCCCCGTTGAAAGCTGTGGTGACCCGGCGGGTCGGTCTACGGAAGTTGCAGAGGACGGAGGAGATAACAGAACTTAGTCCTCCGAGGACGTGGACGGTGCGCGGTGTCGGCGGCCCGCTCACAGCGATTGCCAAAGGCACAGTTGAGCCACTCGATGACGGCAAGCGGTCGCGCGTAACGATCGCCCTCGAAGTAGAAGCCCACGGGATTGCCAGGATGCTGGCTCCGCTCATCGTACGGCAAGTGCGAAGGCAGCTGCCGAGAAACGAGCAAAAGCTGAAGGAGTTGCTCGAGCGGGGCGCGTAACCGCAAAACGGGACGTCGTGTTTCGAACCGACCGTGGTGCCGCGCCTCTGTGAGCGTGGACAGCCTCACCTTGGCATTTCTTTCAACAAGTCACGTGAAAGAGCCCGATTCTCTTTGCGCGCGACCGGTTGAACACCCCGATCGCCTCGGGGGTCGGCTTCAGCAGGACCTCGCAACCCTTTCTTTCGAAAAAGGCTTCAGCTTCCGGTGACAGGTGCACGTTGCCCATCTGACCCGAGCCGATAACGACCTGGTCGCACCCCTTCTCGAAGACAAATTTGGCCTCGTCTTCCGAAAGTACGTGCGAGGTACCGTAGAGCTTCTTTGATAACTGCTTTTTCCGCTTCACAATTTCGCCGGAAAGGCGAACGACCACATCGTGTTCATACGTCTTTCCGTCAATTGTAATCGCGCCAAATGTGGTGCTCTCAATCCTCATCGCTACCTCCTTATAGTCAGAGCCTGCTCAAACACGCAGCGGAGAGGCGCCTTGACGCCAGCATCATCCTCGCTGAAGAGCGTTCCAGTTGCTGGATTGGGGCGGAAGGTGGTGTTGGAGTGCATGTCGTCCCTAGATTGCTGCGCGAAATGCTCAGGCACCGCAATTCCTCTATGCAGACGCACGCCTTCACCCAGCTCCCAGTCGGGAGATATCGAGGTCGCGAGAACGGCCGCAAGTCAACCCATCAGTAGCTTGCCGGTCACCTCGCGTCCCATAGTCGTGATCTGATCTTTAGTCAGGCCGGCCTTCATCAGGTCGGTGACGAACAGTTGAAGTCCGTCGGCAGGGCTCGGATTGCCAGTCTGACCGAGATCGGTCGCGAGAATGAAGTTTTGCGCGCCAACTTCCTTCACTGCGGCGGCAGTCTCCTCGACCTTCACTCGCCGCCAGTGCCGCATCCACTCCAAATGCGCCTCCGGTCCCATCAGTGGACCCATCGCGCATAGTTCGAGTTTCGCGCCCATCGACGCGGCCTTCTTCATTTGCTCGAAGCTCATGTTGACTACCTCGAACTGAGCATGGGTCACAACCATGCGATCCACGCCGGCATCGCGACAAGCCTCGATGACAGCGAGGGCCTCGCTCGGCGATAGATGTCCGGTCTGAACGACGAGCTTCTGCTGGGCGCAGAGTTTGAGCACGTCGCGTACTGCCGGAAGAACCTTTCCGTCAGCGTCGAGCACCTTGATGCCTTCCGGCGCGTCCTTGAAATGTTTGACGTGGTTGTCGGCATCGAAGGTGGGGAACCACACGACGCGGCCGAAGCCACCCTGCATACGCCACATCCAGTTAACCGCATCCGGATTTATCCCGCCGATCGGTGAATTAAGGACGACTCCGCCGAATACTTTGAGGCCGGCAACGTGCTTGCGCGCGAACCAAGCCCGGTCGGCAGTCGGCACGACGTGATTTTTGAGAACGAGCGACTCCAACCCGCGATCTTTATAAAGGGTCGCGACCTCGTCATCGTCCAGCGACCGCCCGAAGACATCGGGCGCCGTGTGAACATGCGTATCCATGAGGCCGGCGATCGGGCTCACCGCCGGTGGAGGGGGTGGGAAGACTCGAACTTGCGCGAATGCCTCGCGGGGGCCGACGACCGTCGCTAGCCCGGCACTGCCGACGATCGCAACCCCAGCCTTGAGCAAAGCGCGTCGAGTTGCATGACCGTGCTGCATATGGCCGTCATGGGCGCAGCCAACGTGGATCCCCCCGGGCACACGCGGCTTTCCGCAGCTATCAGTGAACTTCCATCTCGGGATATAGGACCAACTCATGGTGATCCTCCGCTGCTTTAGCGTTCGGCGCTGCACTGGCCTCAGGAGCGGCGCGAGCCTGCGAAATGCAAATGCTGGTAGCGCGAGCAAAGGAACGGCGCCGGAGTGCTAGCAAATGCCTGCCGACGGTCGCTGCCCGTTCCGCCACAAAGATTTCGGCATGTCCCGCTTCAAGGGCAACTGTCAATATTGTACAATTGTTGCGGCCCGTTTGAAGGCGTCTCGTTGTCCTCGATGGCCCTGTGAGGTCTTCAGCGTGTCGTGGGTAACGCCATCGGCGACGGAGTTCCACTTGAGGAACTTCCTCGGCATAGCCCGCGAGAGCGGTCGTAACGGGTGGCCAGTTGCTGCAACTGCCGGGGCGTGCGCGGGTGCGCCGTCCATTTCGCCCATGCGCAACGCCAATATGATCCGCGGCAAACGGCCGGAACATCAGTTAGGGCAAAGCATTCCGATCGCGTGCCCGTGAAGGTTGCCAATGCGAGCAGAAAACCTTGAGCCCCTGCGTAAACTCATGCTCGCCGTCATCGCCGCCAGCGCCTTTGAGCTGCGCGACGCAATCGGCAAGAATGCGCTAGACGAACGCGTCATGACTGCCATGGGCAAGGTACCGCGGCATGAGTTTGTGCCAATCGAACTTCAGCCCTACGCGTATGACAATATTCCACTTCCAATCGGCTTCGCAAAGACGATCTCGCAGCCATTTGTGGTCGCCTTAATGACCGATCTGCTCGACATCAAGGCCGACGACAGCGTGCTCGAAATCGGCACCGGTCTCGGCTATCAGGCTGCCATCCTCGCGCAGCTGGCGCGCAAAGTATACTCCGTGGAAATCATCGAAGAGCTTGGCCAAGCGGCGAAACAACGACTCCGACAGCAGGGCTGCAGCAATGTCGAACTCAAGATTGCCGATGGCTATCACGGTTGGTCAGAGCACGCCCCATTTGACAAGGTGATCGTGACGGCCGCTCCCGATCTCATTCCTCCTCCGCTGATCCACCAATTGAAAGCAGGTGGGAAAATGGTGATACCGGCCGGCCTGCCCAATGCGCAGCAGCTCATTCTGGCCGAGAAGCTCGCCAACGGCAGAATGACGATGAAAGAGATTCTGCCCGTCCGATTCTCTCAACTCGAGGGGACTGAACCCGACTTATCATAAGCCCGGGGGCGCATCCGTAACGGAGCATGGCCACAATGATCCAGAGCGGCAACACCGCCACCCTCGCGACCCGCACGTCGTGCGCCGTCCACCAAAGCGCCGGCATAACAGCTGCAATGAGGCTCCACTGTCGAGTACTGCTCGCGCGCAGGCGAGCTGCTTATACCACCGTCATCTCGCGCCTCAGATCGGGAGCGAAGAT
Source organism: Bradyrhizobium sp. USDA 4538 (assembly GCF_024171045.1). Taxonomy (NCBI): domain Bacteria; kingdom Pseudomonadati; phylum Pseudomonadota; class Alphaproteobacteria; order Hyphomicrobiales; family Nitrobacteraceae; genus Bradyrhizobium; species Bradyrhizobium sp. USDA 4538. The sequence goes on along the minus strand of NZ_JALJZE010000001.1, from coordinate 8,558,753 downwards.
GGCCTTCGGGATCAGGGCGTGAACGCCGCGCACGATGTCCACCACCTGCGTCACGCGGAAGCTTACGGCGATGCTGCATAGGGCGTAGGCGTCCAGCTCGCTGATCTTCGCCCGCGTCGCCAGAAACTTGATCGCATTGCGCTCGGCAAGCGTCATCGCCGCGTTCAGGTCCTTGTCGAGCCCGATGACGATCCAATGTGCGTCGGTCTCCGCCACCGGCCAGGCCAGGTTCTTCTGCTTGTTGAGGATGACTTGGATGCGCAGCTCTTTCAGCCGCGTCTCCAGCGCGGCGAGCGAAATCTCGCCGTCCCTCTGCACCGCGTGGGTATCGCCCGTATAGATGAGGGCGCCCGGCTTCCACACCGGGATGTAGAGCGTCGAGCCTTCGGACAACTCGTTGAGATCGAGATTGCTGGCGTGCGGGCCCGGAGGCACCGAGTTGGTCACGCCGGGGCTCACGGGCGGGAAATAGCCGTCCAGCGGCGAAACGCCCAAGATTCCCTGGAACGGCTTCAATGGAATGCTGATGTTGGGCAAAAACCTGCCCGTCATGGCGCCAAGGTCGAGATCGACGTACTTGATCTGCGCCTGCGCATAGTCCTGCGGCAGCAGCCCCGTGCCGAGCGATCCCGGGTTGTTGAACACTGCGCCCCATTCGTAGGGACGGATCGATTGGTACCGGCTTTCCAGCACGTTGCCCGGTTCGGCGCGGTTCACAGCGATCGGTCCGATGACCGAATGTGGCCCCCGGCCGGGATTGCTTACGCGCAGTTGCACCAGCAAACTCCTGCCGAGCTGTCCCGTCAATGGAATGCCCGTTGTGAGCCGACGCAGTCCATTTGAACAACGAGCCTTTTACACTTCGGCTCGGAAAATGATCGGATGAAGGACTGATGCCGCGTTGGGACAGTGTGACTGTCGCATTACATCGCTTGCGCCAATAAAGCTTTAAGCATTGAATTCAGCGATGATACGCCACTACCGCAAGTAGTTTTTCGCGTATGCCCGCGCTCTCGCAGCAATGAAGAGAGCAAGCCCGGGCGTACTGCGTGTGATGGGTTCATGCGCGGCTGAACAGGAGAGGTCGCCTAGTCGGTCCACCTAACTGATTGGGAGTGGCCAACGCACACCTCACGCGCGCACTGCTCAGCACTAGCCAACAAACGGGAGGAGAACAATGAGCACCTGGCTTAGTGAGCGAGAACAGCGTCTCGTCACGGGCGCGGAGGTTGCATCGGCTGCAACGCCTATACCGACACAGATTGTTTCCAACGGCGAGTATCTCCCGCCCCCGCAGAGCGCCACGCAGAAGAAGGTCGAGGCGCGGATCAACGAGCTCGCCGACGTGAACGGCAAGCACCTCGGCTTGAGCCGCAGGCAGTTCCTGCACACGAGCTGCGGCATGGCGGCAGCGTTCCTCGCCATGAACGACATCTACGGCAATGTTTTCCAGGTCGCGCCCGCCGAGGCCCGCGAGCCCGAGCTCATGCTGGCGCGCGCGCAAAGCCTCGCCGACCAGTTCATCTTCGATGTCCAGACCCATTTCGTGCGCGACGATTTCAATCACGCGGAGCTGTTGGACCTCGGCAAGTTCGCGAGCGAGCACTGGAACCCGAAGATGAAGGAGGGAGGCGTTTCCTCGCTCGCCCGCTACAAATTCCAGAACTACGTGAAAGAGGTCTACTACGACAGCGACACCAACATGGCGCTCCTGAGCGGCGCGCCATTCGATGACCCGAGCTGGTGGCTCCTGTCCAACGAGCAGATCGTCAAGGCGCGGGAGCTGATCAATGACTTCGCCGGATCGCGGCGCCTCTTGGCGCACAGCGTCATCACCCCCAAGCAACCCGGCTGGATGGACGAGGTGGACAAGGCGATCGAGGTCTACAAGCCGGAATCCTGGAAGTCCTATACGATTGGCGATCCGCTGGCGCCCTCGAAGTTTCCATGGCGGCTCGACGACGAGCCGGTGATGTATCCGTTCTACGAGAAAGCGGTGAAGGCCGGCATCAACACGCTGTGCATCCACAAGGGGCTGCTGCCGCCCGACTATGAGAAGTCGTTCGCCGGCGTGTGGGAATACGCAACGGCGTGGGACATCGGAAAGGCCGCCAAGGATTGGCCGCAGATGAACTTCGTGATCTATCACTCGGCGCTGCGGCCATTCCTCGAGTTGCCCGACAAGGCGTGGGCGGAGTTCGAGCAGACCGGCCGCATCCAGTGGGCCTCCGATCTCGCGGAGATCCCGCAGAAGTTCGGCGTCACCAATGTCTATGCGGAGCTCGGCACGTCCTTTGCCAACTCGGCAGTGGCGCATCCGAAGTTCTGCGCCGCGCTTGTCGGCACGCTGATCAAGGGGATGGGCGTTGATCACGTCATGTGGGGCACCGACTCGGTCTGGTACGGCTCACCGCAGTGGCAGATCGAGGCGCTCCGCCGGCTCGAAATCCCGGAGGATATGCAGAAGAAGTACGGCTTTGTCGCGCTTGGCGACGCCAACAGTGCTACCAAGCAGCTGATCTTCGCGGGCAACGCAACCAGGTTCTACAAGATCAAGTTGAAGGCGGCTGAGAACACCAGGATGCCGGCCTTTTCCGAGGACCGCCTCGCGGCACTCAAGAACGAGTACATGCAAGCCGCGAAGCAACCATCGAACCTGCGCTACGGCTACGTTCGCGCCACCTAGGTGAACGGGGCCAGCGGCGCGGGCAAGCTCCGCTGGCGCAATGGACGCGCGGCTGCCGCAAATCCGACTTCGGCATAGGGGCAATCGCGTCGCTTTTGGCCCGTTTGCCGGATGTCTGCTTATCCTCTGACAGCGGCGGAATAGCGGACATCCCCAACCGCTGCTTGGACCAACAGGCGACATGGGTTGAAGCCCTTGCACCCAAGTGTCACAGGCTTATGTGAGGAGCGGCGAGCACTCGCTCATTGCGACTGCCAATCCAGCAATAATCACAAAAAGCCAAGGAGGATCGCATGAAATTCCGTCCGCTTCACGACCGCATCGTGGTCAAGCGCATCGAGGCTGAACAGAAGACCGCAGGCGGCATCATCATTCCCGACACGGCCAAGGAAAAGCCCTCCCAGGGCGAAGTCATCGCCGTTGGTCCCGGCGGCCGCGACGAGAGCGGCAAGCTGATTCCGATCGATATCCAGGTCGGCGACCGCGTGCTGTTCGGCAAGTGGTCGGGCACTGAGGTCAAGATCGACGGCCAGGAGCTGTTGATCATGAAGGAGAGCGACATCATGGGCGTTCTTACCGACGTCGCCGGCTCCAAGAAGGCGGCCTAACGCCGACCGGCGCAAACGCTCACCCCTGAGGAGTGCCTGCCGGTGCTGCCTTGCAGGTGAGAGACGAATTTCAATTCTGGGAGGACAAATATGTCAGCTAAAGAAGTCAAATTAGGCGTCGATGCCCGCGACCGCATGCTGCGCGGTGTCGACATCCTCGCCAATGCCGTGAAGGTCACTCTCGGTCCGAAGGGCCGCAACGTCGTCCTCGACAAGTCGTTCGGCGCGCCCCGCATCACCAAGGACGGCGTTGCCGTCGCCAAGGAGATCGAGCTCGAGGACAAGTTCGAGAACATGGGCGCCCAGATGGTGCGCGAAGTCGCCTCCAAGTCCGCTGACGCGGCCGGCGACGGCACCACCACCGCGACCGTGCTCGCGGCTGCGATCGTGAAGGAAGGCGCCAAGTCAGTCGCCGCCGGCATGAACCCGATGGATCTGAAGCGCGGTATCGACCTCGCGGTCGAAGCCGTCGTGGCCGACCTCCAGAAGAACTCGAAGAAGGTCACCTCGAACGAGGAGATCGCCCAGGTCGGCACCATTTCGGCCAACGGCGATGCCGAGATCGGCAAGTTCCTCTCCGACGCCATGAAGAAGGTCGGCAACGAGGGCGTGATCACGGTCGAGGAAGCCAAGTCGCTCGAGACCGAACTCGACGTCGTCGAGGGCATGCAGTTCGACCGCGGCTACATCTCGCCCTACTTCGTCACCAACGCCGACAAGATGCGCGTTGAAATGGACGACGCCTACATCCTCATCAACGAGAAGAAGCTCTCCTCGCTGAACGAGCTGCTGCCGCTGCTGGAGGCCGTGGTGCAGACCGGCAAGCCGCTGGTGATCGTCGCTGAAGACGTCGAAGGCGAAGCGCTCGCCACCCTCGTCGTGAACCGCCTGCGTGGCGGCCTGAAGGTCGCGGCCGTCAAGGCGCCGGGCTTCGGCGATCGCCGCAAGGCCATGCTACAGGACATCGCGATCCTGACCGGCGGCCAGGCGATCTCGGAAGACCTCGGCATCAAGCTCGAGAACGTCACGCTGCAGATGCTCGGCCGCGCCAGGAAGGTGATGATCGACAAGGAGAACACCACGATCGTCAACGGCGCCGGCAAGAAGGCCGACATCGACGCTCGCGTTGCCCAGATCAAGGCGCAGATCGAGGAGACCACCTCGGACTACGACCGTGAGAAGCTGCAGGAGCGTCTCGCCAAGCTCGCAGGCGGCGTCGCGGTGATCCGCGTCGGCGGCGCGACCGAGGTCGAGGTGAAGGAGCGCAAGGATCGCGTTGATGACGCGATGCATGCGACCCGCGCGGCCGTCGAGGAAGGCATCGTTCCGGGCGGCGGCGTCGCCTTGCTCCGTGCCTCTGTGCATCTCAAGGGCATCCGGACCAAGAACGACGACCAGAAGACCGGCGTCGAGATCGTGCGCAAGGCGCTGTCGGCTCCCGCTCGCCAGATCGCGATCAACGCCGGTGAAGACGGCTCCGTCATCGTCGGCAAGATCCTGGAGAAGGATCAGTATTCGTTCGGCTTTGACAGCCAGACCGGCGAGTACGGCAATCTCGTCACCAAGGGCATCATCGACCCGACCAAGGTGGTTCGCGTCGCGATCCAGAACGCCTCCTCCGTGGCGGCGCTTCTGATTACCACCGAGGCCATGGTAGCCGAAGTCCCGAAGAAGAGCACCGGCGCTGGTGCCGGCGGTATGCCCCCGGGCGTTGGGATGGGTGGCATGGACTTCTGAGTCCAACCGTTCAGCGCTCAAGAGAAAAGGCCCAGCAGCGATGCCGGGCCTTTCCGCATTACCATTGTCGGTATCGGACGGAAGGCGGTGAGGGGCAGCAGTGGCCGTTGCGGCTAGCACACGCGTTCACTTTATCGATTGATTCCGATAGTTGGCGAAGAAGTCATTCCTCGGAGCCACGCAAATTTTACCGTGAATTCAAGACGGAAAAGTTAGGGCGGATATGCCGTCGGGATTTGTCTGTCGGCTTTGAGAGATTGTGCTTGCAACTCAACGCGGTAGTGTAGTCCTAAACGATAGAGTGGGAGTAGTGGAAACGGCCGCTACAGCGTGCTTTAGCGTAGAGTTTAGTTGGGCACGCCGCATTTACGTTCATAGCCGGGCACTCTCCAGAGTCGTGACCTCACTTAACCTGATCGCATCAAGCTGTCATTCTACTTTCGCTAAGCCAGTAACGTTGCGCATTCCAGCGTGTATTCGGCGCGGTTCTGGAAAGGCGGGCGGCCAGTCGCCGCGGCGGACGCCAATCCATGGAAAAACGTTGGCGAGGTGGCTCGAATGCTTGTTCAAGGAAAGACAATCAAGAGAGTGGTTCTCGTAGACGGCGCGGTCGCATCGATGCCCCTCAGCGGAAAGCAGGTCTCCGAACACCTAGGCTCCCGCTCGTGAAGCTTTCCCGCGGCCGCGTTTGTGTCGTGGAGGTATCACGGCAAAGCTCAACTCCAGCCGCTCAAAAGGATGGTAGCGGAGTCCTGTCCGACATCTGGAGCCGGACGCAGATCCCCCTCGAGGTCGGCCGCCTTTCCTGGGGTTCGTGGCGCCACAACGCCTCCGACGTTAGGAGTTTCTGTGCGCAGCGCGCCGCGGGTGGCCTCGACCTGTTCGTTGGCTACCCATTCAGAAGGGTTCAGAATCCGGTCCGCGATGAGATCCGACGCATGAAGTCTTTTGAGCCATGACGCCGTGGTGTCGGTCGGGAAGACCTTCTGAAGTTCGGCGGCGAGTTCGTCGGCACAATCGGCGCGCAGCGCGAAGCTGGCGAACCGCGGATCCCTGGCAAGGTCCTCCCGCTGCAGGGCGGAGCACAGCCGGCCGTACTGCGCTTCCGTCACAAGAGTGACCATGATCCAACCGTCGCTCGTCCGGTAGCTGCCGGCTGGCACGTTGAGGAGGCGAGGCGCGCCGCCTTCGAGAACGTGTTCCGCGAACTTGTGACCAAGCAGCGCTGCGGTCGATTGCGAGAGGCTGACGTCGATGTGCCGGCCATTGCCGACCGCATTGCGGGCAAACAGCGCGGTCGAAATGGCCTGAAATCCGTATAGACCGGTGCAGACGTCGGAAAGCGTGGCCCCGACCCGATGCGGGATCCCGTCGGCGCCCACGTTGACCGCGACAAGGCCGGCGAACGCCTGGCCGACGGAGTCGGAGCAGGGGCGCTGCGCGTAGGGGCCGTCCTGTCCGAAGCCGCTGATCGAGAGATAGATGAGGCGGGAATTGTCGCGGCTCAGCGCATCGTATCCGAGGCCGAGGCGATCCATCACCCCCGGACGGAAGCCCTCGACCAACACGTCAGCTGTTGCCGCCAGCTTGCGCGCGGTGGCGATTGCCTCGGGTTTCTTGAGGTCGAGAACGAGGCTGCGCTTGCCACGGTTGTAGACGGCCGACAATGCCGAATGACTGCCGTAGGTCGTACCCAGACGACGCGACCAATCGCCTTCAGGAGGTTCGACCTTGATCACGTCGGCGCCGTTGGCGGCGAGGAGATAGCCCGCGTACGGCGAAGCCACGCCCTGACCGAAGTCGAGGACGCGCAGTCCGCGAAACGGGGCTTCGTGGGTTGGCTGCAAGGACGCGGTCATGCTCGTTGCTCCGGTATCAGGACGATCTTGCCGACGACCTTCCGGCTTTCGACGCGGCGCATCGCTGTAGCGAAGTCCGCCAGCGGCAGCGAACCGTCGACGGGCGCGCGTAATTTTCCGGCTTCGAAGAGGTCAAACATCTCTCCGTAAAGGATGCGGACCTTCTCACGCAGCGCGGCATCCGCCTTAGTCTTGCCCCACGCCATATAGAATCCCCAGTATAGACCGATCACGGTGAGGTTCTTCACCAAGACTGTGTTCGCGGGAATCTCCGGAATGCGGCCCGCGGCGAAGCCCATCGGAATCAACCGCCCGAGCGGAGCGACGCAGCGCAGGGACTCGTCGAAAACGTCGCCGCCCACCGGATCGAACACGACGTCAGCGCCCCGGCCGCCGGTGATCTCCAGCACGCGATCCCGGAATCCGCCTCTGCGGTAGTCGATGGCGTGATGGGCACCGTACCGCTTCACCGCTTCGATCTTCCGTTCGCCTCCAGCGGTCGCGATGACCGTTGCTCCCAAAGCGCGCCCGACCTCGACGGCGGCCAAACCGCTGGCGCCGGCCGCGCCGTGGACGAGCAGGGTCTCGCTGGATTGAAGGTTCGCGCGCCACTTAAGGCCGGCATAAGCCGTCGCGTAGATGGTCGGGAAAAGTGTCGAGCCTTCGAAGCTCAAGGAATCGGGGATGCGGAAGACATTGGCCACATCAACGATCGCTTCTTCGGCGAACCCGCCGGATGGAAGACCAGCGCAGACGCGGTCGCCGACCTTGAGATCGGTCCGGACGTCGGACGCGATCTCGCTGACGACGCCGCCGATCTCGGTGCCGGGTACGAACGGAATACTCGGCCGGTTTTGATGCTTGCCGGCGATGAACAGGAGGTTCGCGAAGCTCACGCCCGCGGCTCGCACCGAAACCCGGATAGTACCGGGCTCGATTGCCGGTGAGGTTGTATCGTCGTAGACGAGGTCGTCGATCCCGCCGAAGCGATGTCCTATCACCGCGCGCATCATCAATTCTTTCCTACCTGACCGTGGCGGCCGGATCCGGAGGCGAAGCGACCGGCCCCGGCCTGCGCTTCCTTGGCGCGAGCTTCAACGGAGAGCTCGGTCTCCAGAGCAATGGCGTCCTTCTCCGAGAGGTTCCACTGACGGATGGCCGACATACGGTCGGACCGCATTGCGATCTGCGGAAACGCAGCAATCTGACGCGCGAGCTCCACCGCCGCGCTCAGAGCCTTGCCTGTCGGGACAAGCCGGTCGGCCAGCCCCATCGCAAGTGCTTCCGTCCCGGAGACCTTTCGTGCCGTCAGAAGCAGGTCGAGCGCTCGGCCGGCGCCGATGAGGCGCGGTAAACGAACGGTCGTTCCATCGCTCATCGGAACACCCCATCGCCGGGAAAGAACGGCGAAGGTGGCGGTCTCCTCGGCGACGCGGAGATCGCATCTGAGGGCGACCCCGAGGCCTCCCGCGCAGGCGTAGCCCGCAACGGCGGCGATCACGGGCTTCGACATGATGCCATGGCATGGGCCGTCCGGATCGCCGGCCCATGGCTTGTATTCGTGGCCCGCAGCGAGCTCCTTCAGATCCGCGCCCGCGCAGAAATGCCCACCGGCGCCGGTCAGGACTGCGACGGCCTGGCTCTCGTCGCGGTCGAAGCCCCGCAGCGCCTTCGCAAGCGCCGCGGCAGTCTCGTTGTCGAGAGCGTTGCGGACCGCCGGACGATTGATGGTGATGACCGTGACCAGGCCGTCGTTCTCGACCAACAGCTTCGGATCGTCCGCCATGCTCAACCTCCTTGGGTCAGTGGGTCTTGAGCAACGGGCATTTGCTCTCCTCGACCGGCCGCCAGGCCTTATCGCCCGGGATTGTCGCAACGATCTTCCAATAATCCCAAGGCCCCTTTGATTCCTCGGGCTTCTTGACCTCGGTCACGTAGAGATCGCGTAGCAGGCGACCGTCGGCTCGGATTTTTGCGCCGTGGGTGAATCCGTCTTCGACGGGCATCTCGCGCATCTTCGCAGCGACCTTGTCTGCGTCATCCGTGTTTGTCGCCGCGATCGCCTTTAGGTAGTGCAGGACCGAGCTGTAGACGCCGGCTTGAACGATGGACGGCGGCCGGCCCATCTTGTCCCAGAAGCGCTTTGCGAACTTTCGGCTACCGTCGTCGAGATCGTGATAGTAGGTCGTCGACGAGATCAAGCCTTGTCCGTCCTTCAGACCCATGGCGTTTACGTCGTTGATGAACATCAGGAACGTGACGACCTGCGTGTTCGGGCCGATAACCTTGTATTCCTGCGCCTGCTTGATGGCATTGCTGGTGTCGCTGCCCGCGGTCGCCAGCGCCATGACCTTGGCGTCAGATCCCTGCGCCTGAAGCAGATACGATGAGAAGTCGGGCGTATCCAGCGGTGCACGGACGCCGCCTACGATTTTGCCGCCGCCGGCCTGGATCCGCTTCGTCGCTTCAGCTTCCATCGACTTGCCGAAGGCGTAGTCGGCCGTGATGAAGAACCAGGTGTCTCCGCCGCGCTTCAGGACGCCCTCCGGGGGCGCCGCAGCGAGTGCGTAGGTGTCGTACATCCAGTGAAAGCTGTAAGGCGAGCAAGCCTTGCCGGTGATCTCCGCCGTCGCCGGGCCCGACAGCAAGATGATCTTCTTCTTCTCGCGCGAGACGTTCTGCATCGCCAGAGCCGCCGCGGACGAGCCGCCGTCCGCGATTACATCGACTCCTTCGGCGTCATAGGCCTTTCTTGCAAGGTTCGATGCGATATCGGGTTTGTTGGCGTGGTCACCTGAAACGACCTCGATCATCGCGCCGGCGACCTTACCGCCGAAGTCTTCCGCAGCGAGTTCGGCAGCGACGATGGATCCCTTGCCCCCCGCATCGGCATAGATTCCCGTCATGTCGTTGAGAATGCTGATGCGAACGACATTGTCCGATACCTGGGCGAGAGCCGAGGACGACATGAAGCCTGCGACCAAGGCAGCCCCCAATGCGGCGATTGATTTTCTTTTCATTGTCTTCTCCCTTCGGTTTTTGCCTGAACGATCGTGCCGTCTTCGATGAAACGATCGATCTCTGATTGCGAATATCCGTGCTCCGCGAGCACCTCCGTGGTGTGTTCGCCCAGCCGGGGCGGAGCGGGCAGGCGGGCGCCTGCGGCCGACGTGCCGGGGAGCAGCGTAAGGGGCAGCCCTTCGAATGCGCCGCCCTGCAGCGTCGCCTGCAGCCCCGAACCACGGACGTGCGGATCGTCGAGAAACTCTCGATAGCCCTGCACGGGACCGCACAGCACGTCGTGCCGTTCGAACGCCTCGATCCAGTACACGCTCGGCCTGGTATGGAGGATACGCGCGACTTCCGCCGTGATCTCGCCTGCATGGTCGAGACGTCCAGCTTCCGTCACGAATCTCGGGTCCAAGATCCAATCCGCCTTGCCTAGCGCCTTGCAGATGCCATGGAACATCGCGTTTGACACGCAGGAGAGATTGATGTGCCCGTCCGCAGTCGCGAAAGTTCCGATCGGCACACTCAAGGGCACATTCGGCTGGCCGCGGCGGCGCAGCGCGTCGTCGACGATCGGCATGGCTTGAAAGGCCGCGGCGACCTCGACCAGCGAAATTTTGACGTGCTGCCCGCCTCGCTTCGTGAGGCGGCGATAGAGGGCCGCGCCTACCTGTTGCGCTGCATAGACGCCGGCAGCCGTGTCGACGGCCAACATTCCGATGCGTCGCGGCGTGTCTTGCGAGTCGCGATTCATTTCCATCATTCCGGTAAAGCCTTGAATGATGGTGTCGGTGGCTGGTCGCTTTTCGTAGGGGCCGGCCCCGAAACCGAGAATCGAGACGTAGATGAGATCCGGATTGTCGGGCCGCAACTGGTGGTCAGCGATCTGAAGACGATCGACGACGCCCGGCCGGAAATTTTGGATGACGATGTCGGTGCTCTTGGCGAGCCTCACCAGGAGGGCGCGCCCTTGCTCTCTGATTCCATCAATGCAGACGGCGCGCTTGCCGATATTCGGAACCAGACTGAAAGCCGTGTGCCCGTCAACGGCACCGCCGATTGCGCGCGCCCAGTCGCCCGACGGAGGCTCGACCTTGATCACCGACGCACCACCTCGCGCGAGGATCGCGCCGCAATAAGGGCCAGCAAAGCCCTGGCTGACGTCAAGCACGCGTACGCCGGCGTAGTCGTCCAGCATGGCGGCACCTCCTTAGATACCCAGTAGTATGTTGCAGGATACTGAGTAGTATGTTTGACTGTCAACCTCGTTCAGGGGAGAGCAGATCATTGAGCAAGATCGGCAAGGTCGAGGTAGGGGAACCGCTAGGCGACCGACGCGTCGAACTTCTGGACGCGGCCGCGCGCGCGTTCATGAGGCAGGGATTTGCCGCGACTTCGCTTGACCGGGTGAGCGACGAGATCGGCTCGACCAAGGGCGCGATCTATTACTACTACCGGAGCAAATCCGAGCTGTTCTTTGCGGTCCATCGCCGTGGGATGGAGTTGACCAACGCGGCAATCCGCCCGCCCTTCGAATTGCAGGTCGCCCCGCGAGAGCGGCTGCACGGCATGGCTTTCGCGCACACGCTGCTAGTTATCGATCACCTTCCGTACCTCCGCGTGATAGCCCAGGGACTGGAAATGCATCTGCTCGAGCGCACCAACGAAAGCGAACGAGCGGAACTCGCGGAAGTGGCCGCGCTGCGAGAAGCCAACGAGAATCTCTACATTCGCGTCATCAAGGAAGGCGTGGCGTCCGGAGATTTCCGCAGCGTCGATGCGAAGCTCGCGGCCAAGCCGCTGCTCGGAGCGTTGAACTGGACGTCGCGTTGGTATCAACCTCGCGACGGCGAGACGCAGGCAAACAAGAAGAAGCTGGCTCAATCGATCGCCGATTTCGTCACGGCTGGCCTGGAGGCGAAGAAGTGAAGACAAAGAGCCACGAAACAGCCGCTGATGTCGCAGCGTATCGCGCCATAGACTTGATTTATCACTCCTACCTGACTGGCCTCATTCTCAAGGTGTCGTCGCAAGCGGGGCCGCAGCGCGCGGCAGAAATCGTTTTCCGTACCTTCCGCCGTCAACAACTGGCCCGCTTCCTTCCCGGTCTGAAGAAACTCGGACTTGACGGTTTGCCGAACGCAGTGGCCTGCGCACAGTATCACTACCTGTCCAATCAGGTCGGCGGCGTGAAGGTCGAATACGTCTACGAAAGCGACAAAAAGGCGTGGGTCCGGTACCCGCCGCCGCGATGGATCTGGTCGGGTACGGCGATCTGCGGGATCCCTTCGGACGTATCGCGCGCCATGCTACGGGGATGGCACGCCAACAACGGCGTCGTTCTCGGCAATCCGCGACTGGGTTTCGTCTGCACCGGCCAGACCGTCGATGGGCAGCCCGGGTTGGAGGGTTACTACAAGGAGTGGGATCACGACCTGGCTCCCGAGGAGCGGCTGCAGTTCTCGCCGGGAGAGCGTTGCCCGGCCTTCGATCCGGAGCGTGCGCCCAAACTTCCCGAAAATACCTGGCCCGAAGAACGGCTTCTCAAGGTGCTACGCAACTACTCGATGGAGTACATTACTTCGATCGTCCCGGAGGCCGTCGTTACTCTCGGTCCGGACGAGGGCGGGCATCTAGCTGGCGCAGCGGCCAGGCTGATCGGTATGCATACTTTCGACGAAGTCGTGACGCACCTCGGCGGCGTCGAGCCGGGCGCTGCCGGCTTCGCGAACGCGTTCGCGCGGATCGCGCGCGGGCAGGGCGACGACGCCGAACTGAGCCAGGACGGAAACGCCTTCACCGTCCGTCAGACGTCGTGGCGTCTGATGTCGGAACGAGAGAACCTCTCGCCGTCGGTGTTCGATGCCTGGAACGAACTCTGGGTCGGCGCCGCGCTGGCGCACGACCGCTTCATGAGGATCGACGTCACTGAGCGGCGGGATCGGGGCGACGCATACTGGGCGTGGCGCTTCCGCTGAAGGTCGTTCGCTAATCCAGTTTGTCGAGCGTGCCGGCGGCCAACGCCTCTCGCAGCCTGAATTTCTGGACCATGCCGGACGCAGTCAGCGGAAACTCGGTACAGGCGAACCAGAGCGTCGGCGATTTGTGGTGCGCCATCGCCCCGCGGCAGTGCTCGATCAGCTTCTCCGCGCATCCGTACGCGTTCGGTGACAGGCGGACGGCGGCCGCTACGACCTCTCCCCACTTTTCGTCCGGAGCCCCGAACACTGCGACATCGGCGACGTCGGGATGCCGCAGAAGGCAGGCTTCGACCTCGACCGGATAGATGTTCTCTCCGCCGCGGATGATCATGTCCTTCAGCCGGCCGGTGACGCGCAGGTACCCGCGCTCATCAAGCGTCCCAAGGTCACCTGTGCGCAGCCACCCGTCCGTCGCGATGGCCTGGCGCGTGTCCTCGGGCGCTTCGAAATAGCCAATCATCGTCTGATAGCCGCGGACCTGAATCTCGCCCTCGCTGCCGATCGGCCGCACCCGTAGATCGATCGGATCAGCGATCCGCACCTCGACATTCCAGAGCGGCTTTCCGACGGTGTGGACAAGCTCCGTCTCGGGGTCGTCGACGCTTGTCTGGGCGACAATCGGGCTGAGTTCAGTCTGGCCGAAGACCGTAAGGACGGGAAGACCAAGCGCTTCCTTCACCCGCCGATGTATCTCCGGGGAGACCGGAGCGCCTCCGGACAGCGCGACGCGCAACGACGAAAGGTCGCGCGGTGCGGTCTTCATAGCGTCGATCAGCGCGAGCAACATCGTCGGAACGCCGAACATGATCTCGGCTTTTCTCGCTTCGATAGCCTGCAGGACCGTAGGCGGATCGAAGAACAGCGGTAGAATTAGTGTCGCGCGCGATGTCATGCATCCGAGAACGCTCATCACAGATCCCGCCGTGTGAAAGAGCGGCATCGGGCTGAGCAAGACGCCGTTTTCCAGTCCGGCCTTGGCCGCAATGTAGCTCGCGTTCGTCACCAGGCCGCGGTGATGGAGCAGGGCGCCCTTGGGACGGCCTGTGGTTCCAGACGTGTACTGGATCTGCGCAGCATGTCCCGGGTCGATCTCGGGCAGTTTCGTAGCCGGCGCGCTCCGGATCTCCTCGAGCCACCCTTCGAAGGAGTAGCACTTGAGGCCGATCTTCTCCATTTCGCGGGCGACGGCACCGGTGTCGACGCCGCGGAAGCTCGACAGATGGAAGAGGGCGGAGGCCTTGGACTGACGCAGGACGAACTCCAGCTCGCTCGGCTTGAATGCCGGATTGGCTGTCACAAGGATCACGCCAGCGAGCGCGGCGCCGTACTGCAACACAACCCACTCGGGCACGTTCGGTGCCCAGACGCAGATGCGGTCGCCCGTGTTGAACTTCCCCAGCGGCCAGCTCGCGCAGCGGCTCGCGTCGTCCTGCAACTGAGCGTACGTCCAGCGCCGATCGGTTTGTGCGGCGCCCGCCGGCGAAGGCACAGATGCCGGCACGACCTCGATCAGCGCGATGCGATCTGGAGCCTCAGCGGCCGTCGTGGCGAGCGCAGTCCCGATGCTGGCGTCGATAATGGCCCGCGTCTTATCCGCAGGCCAATAGGCAAATCGCTGGGGTTGGCGGGTCGCTTTCTACAGCACGGGCATCGGTCCCATCGCGATGGTGATCGCATGTCTTCTGATCGAGGGGCGTCGGCCCGCTCCGAAGGCAGGGCGGCTGTTGAATTTCGGGCTCGTTTTCTCAAACCGCGAGGCTCTCGGTTACATCTTCGGTTATGGAGCCCACTGCTTCGAGCTGTACGGCATTCGTACCTGGCTGGTCGGATTCTGGACCTTCGTCGTCGCTCATCAAAGCGCACCCTCGTGGTTGACGCCCGTGCTAATGAGCTTCTGCTTCGCGGTGATCTCGATGCCGGCCAGCATCCTCGGCAACGAGACCGCATTAAAATTCGGACGACATCGCGCCATCACGATTGTGATGATTGCATCAGCGTGCATTGCGATCATCATCGGTCTCAACGCGACCGCGCCTGCGTGGGTGCTCGCGTTGCTGCTGCTGATTTATGGCCTGACAGTACCGGCGGATTCCGGCGCGTTAACGGCCGGCATGTCCGCTGCGGCCGTCTCCGAGCATCGTGGTGCGACGCTGGCTCTGCACTCCACCGTCGGCTTCGGGCTCTCAGCCGTCGGTGCTTGGGGGACGGGCGTCGCGCTCGACGCTGCGGGCGGACCGCAGAGTGCGCGCGGTTGGCTGCTGGTGTTCACCGTTCTCGCAGCCGGGATTCTGTTGGGTCCATTAGCGCTGCTATGGGCGCGGGGGACGCAATCCAATAGGTCGGTATCCGTGGAGTAGAAAGTCGGTGCGGAGGGACACTGCGTATGCCCAACAAACGCCTCGCTTTGTCGATCGACTCCGATAGTTGCCGAAGTAGCCACTCCTCCGTCCCGTGCAAATTTTCCTGTGAATTCAAGACCGAAAAATTGCGGCGGGTATACCGTCGGGATTTGTCCGTCAGACCTCCAAGATTTGTCCTTGCAACGGCGAAACGTCGATCGAAATGATAGAGTGGGGAGTAGTGGGAACGGCTGCTACCGCGTGGTTTGGCGTAGGTTTGGGTGGGGCAGTTCTCCGCTTCCTTTCATAGCCGGGCACTCTCCAAAGTTGTGACCATCCACTTATCCTGAATCGCGGTCAGACTTTCATCCTGCTTCTGCCAGGTGACTATTGTGCCGCATTGCAGCGTGCAGAAAGGTCGGAGCCGGGTAGGCCCAAGCCTCACAGTCGAAGGAAGGCAGCTCTTGGCACAAACCGGACGTTCAGCCGGCCCCGCATGTCTCAGAAGGCCATGAGCTGACTTGCGAGAAGTGGTAGCTGCTGGCGCAAAGCGGACATCGGCCGGCGAATTGACTTCAGCGATCGGGGCCAGAGCGGATACCATCCGTTCCGATACCCCGAAGTTCCCTCTGCGGACCGGATTTTCTGGGTTTCGTTTGCCGGTACCTGCGCGGGGTTGTAGGCGCTCCTCATCCGCGAGACATTCTGTCGCAGAACCATTCGTTTGCCGGAGGACTAACCTCCAGGCGGAAATCTGTCGTTCGCAATTCGAGCGGCATGCAACGGGCGATCCTGCGCCGTCAAGGTTGCAAGAGCCGTGGGCGGTGGTCGCCCCTTTGCCGATCTGTCCAAGAGCATGAAGCGGACTGCTGCAATACTGACCACTAGTCACGGAGGAGATGCCATGACGGAGATCCGGTTGGCCTCGCTGCAGGGCGGGGCGACTACGCTTGAAAGCGATGCAATTGCCGCCTTTCGCCAAACCTTGCGAGGCAACGTTTGTCTGGCCGAGGAGCCAGGCTACGATGAAGCACGCACGATCTGGAATGCGATGATAGATCGCCGCCCAGGCGCGGTCGTGCGCTGCAGAGGGGCCGCAGACATCATTCGTGCCGTACGGCTTGCGCGTGAGCACGGCCTCTTGGTCGCCGTGCGCGGCGGCGGCCATAACATTGCGGGCAATGCCGTTTGTGACGGCGGGCTCTTGATTGATCTTTCGCTGATGCGCTCCGTCCGGGTTGATCCATTTCACCGCACCGCGCGCGTGGACCCGGGGGCAACGCTTGGCGACTTCGACAAGGAGGCGCAAGCTTTCGGCCTCGCCACCCCGCTCGGGATCAACTCGACGACCGGCGTTGCGGGATTGACGCTGGGCGGCGGCTTCGGGTGGCTTAGCCGCAAGTTCGGGCTTGCCGCCGACAACCTGATCTTGGCCGACGTGGTGACGGCCGAAGGCGAGCTCGTCCGGGCAAGCATCGCCGAGAATACCGACCTGTTCTGGGCGCTGCGCGGAGGCGGAGCCAATTTCGGGGTGGTGAGTTCGTTCGAGTTCCGCCTGCATCCTGTTGGTCCGATGGTTCTGGCCGGACTCATCGTCCACCCCTTTGCGCGGGCGAAGGAGCTGCTCGCGGGCTATCGCGACGTCGCCGCCAAGGCGCCCGACGAACTGACGGTGTGGGTGGTGCTCAGGCAGGCGCCGCCGCTGCCGTTCTTGCCCGCCGAGGTTCACGGCAAGAAGATCGTCGCGTTCGCCGTCTGCTATGCGGGAGATGAGAACGAGGGCAAGCATGCATTAGAGCCGCTGCGCGCGCTCGGAGAGCCGATCGCTGACGTGATCGGCATGCAGCCCTTCGCGGCTTGGCAGACCGCGTTTGACCCACTGCTCACGCCCGGCGCCTGTAATTACTGGAAGTCGCACAATTTCGTTGAGCTCAACGACGGTCTTCTCGACACGCTGGTGAGCCATACGACAAGCCTGCCGACCGGGGAGTGCGAGATTTTCATGGGTCAGCTTGGTGGCGCCACCGGTCGTAAGGCCGTCGACGCCACGGCGTTCCCCCACCGCGATGCGAAGTTTGTCATGAACGTTCACACGCGATGGCGCGATCCGGCGGATGAGCAACGTTCGATCGCCTGGGCGCGCAGGCTCTTTACTGAGACCGCGCCTCACGCAACCGGCGGCGTCTACGTCAATTTCATGCCGGAGGACGAGACCGATCGCGTAGTCGGCGCCTACGGCCCGAACTACGCTCGTCTTGCCGCGCTGAAGGCCAAGTACGATCCCGGCAACCTGTTCCGGCTAAACCAGAACATCAGGCCGTCCGCCGCACAGCGACCGGCCGCCTGACAAGAAGAGGAGGGGATCCGCAATCGAGGGGACTACGGAGACGAAGTTGGACATCGGAGAATGGCTGCGCAGCCTGCGTCTGCAATCCTATGAGCAGACGTTCCGCGACAACGGAATTGACCTTGAGATCCTGCCCCACCTGACGGTTGAAGATCTCAAGGAGATTGGAGTCCAGGCCGTCGGCCACCGGCGGAAGCTTTTCGATGCAATCGGCCTGCTACCAGCGGACCTGGCGGCGGGCGCGGCCCGTCGCGTCGGTGGAGCGCCGACAGCTCACGCTCATGTTCGTCGACCTCGTCGGCTTGACCGACCTCAGCCGCCGTCTAGATCCCGAGGAGCTGCGCGAGGTGATGCGGGCCTACTCGAACACGGTGGCGGGAGAGATTGCGCGACTGGAGGGCCACGTCGCGAAGTTTCTGGGAGACGGAGTGCAGGCCTATTTCGGCTGGCCGCGCGCAAGCGAAGATGCGGCAGAGCAAGCTGTCCGGGCGGGACTTGCGGTGGCAACAGCGTTCAGCGGCATGTCGTCAGGCGCAGGATGAACAAGGACGCGCTGATTTCACGGCTTGCCGTCGAGATCGACGAAGTCAGCGACCATAGCGCCGCGTTGTCTGACGAGGAGAGGCAGCGCAAAATGGCCGAGCTATCTGCCAGTCGGCTGGCAGCGCAGCGGTTAGAGGCGGAATTGACCTGGCGGACGATGCACGATGGCGCGGCGATCATACCTCGAGCCGACCTTGCGCCGGCGGCTGTGCTCGGCGTCAAGCTGGTTTCGGCGGCCCCCGCAGTCCCTCGCGAGGACGAGGGTCAAGCCGGCATTGTCCACCGCGTCGGCCCATAACGCTTTCCGATGCGCCGCTGCACGGCATGGTCTGGCGGCGCGGCTCGGCGGGTGGGCATTCCTGACGCGGCCCACCCGCCGGGAGCCGTTCTCAACACCACAAGGCGCTCGCGATGTCCGCTGTGCCTCTGACAGCGGCGCAACGGCGGACATCATCGGAGGTCCGAGTTGGGCCATAGGCGGACGTTCGGTCGGAAGGCATCAACCTGTACAGTCTAGTCGAAAGCTTCAGCCAGGCTCCATGCCGTATGCCTTGATGACAGTTGCGGCGTTCGGAGCTGTCAGTGCCTTGACCAGAGCCTTCGCGGCCTCCGGTTCTTTTGCGCCAGTGTGGAGGCCGGCTGAAAACACCGTAATCTTCTGAAGCTCTGAGGGCAGCGGACCAAGATAGTCGATGCCTTTTTCGTGGATCAGTTCACTGATCTGCTGAAAACCGATTTCCGCTTCACCACTTTCGATCATCGTGCTGATCCGGCTGCCAGAGGGGACCTGTTTCATTTTTGACTTAACCTGATCGGCGATACCCATACGCTCAACCAAGTTGAGCATATGATCCCCGCTTGGTCCGCTTGAATAGCCGATGGACTTGGCTGCGAGCAGCGTCTTTTTCAGCGCTTCGCTCGATCCGATATCTGGTTTCGATGCGCCTGCCCGCACTGCGACACCAACACCTGATTTCATCAAATCCGTCCGAGTGCCGGACGCTATTTTGCCTTGCTGTGCGAACGCATCAATTACTGGTGCCCCGACGATAACTAGATCGTACGTTTCTCCAGCCGCTATGTGCTTTTTAATATTCGCGGTGCCTGTAAATGTGATTGCAACTTTGTGACCAGAATCGTTCTCGAAAGCGGGAAGTATTTCATTGATGATTTCCTTTGTCGCGCCCGAGGCGAGCACTTTGATTTCCGCGGCGCTCGCAGCGCCGGATACAAGTAGGAACACTGCCGTAGCGACTATAAATCCAGACTTCATGTCAGCCCCTAGTTGTTGGACTTCGACACTCGAAGCTAGCATGCAGTAAATGAAAACGGGGAATTCTGTCGTCCGCTTCGGGTCTTGGTCGTGTAAAAACGCCAGTCCCGAGGCAGTCGGGACTGGATTGGTGTCATGCCGCGATCGCAGCCATCAGCGGCTTGATCCCGACGATGTTCATGACCCGTGTCAGATTGTAGGCCAGGACGGAGAGCGCCATTTCGGCCGCCACTTTCGGAAGCGTTTTGGTGAGGAAGTGTGTCGCTCCCATGCGGGCCTTCATGGTGCCGAACGGATGCTCGACAGTTTCGCGGCGCTGACGCATGGCGTGCGGGCTTGCATCAAGGCGCTGCTGCACAGCCTCGAGCAGATGCTCATGCTCCCATCGCGTAATCCGCCGTTCTGACCCAGGCGTGCATTGGGTCTTGAGCGAACAGCTTTGACAGGCCGTGGTCCAGTAGCGCCGCAGCACCTTGCTGTCTTCTTCATTCGTATAGCGATATGATAGCCGCTCCCCGGCCGGGCAGCGATAGACGTCCTCCTCTGGCAAATAGGCAAAGTCCTGTTTACCGAAGCGTCCGTCTGCCTTAGCGCCGGACGTTAGCGGTTTGGGCAGAGTTACCGTGATGCCCGCTTCGTGGCACGCAAGGATCTCTGGGCTGTTGAAGTAGCCGCGATCGGCTACAGCTTCGAGCGTCTCAGTCTTCAGAACAGCCTTCGCCCGCTTGGCCATATTGGCAAGTTGTGCCCGATCCGAGCCGCTGTTCGTCACCTCGTGCGTCACAATCAGATGGTGTTCGGTGTCTACGGCGACCTGTACGTTGTAGCCGACAACACCAGAGCCGCGCCCGCTCGTCGCCATCGAGCGGCTGTCGGGGTCGGTCAGGGAGATTTGCTGGTCGGGTGACGCAAGCATCTGCTTCTCGTAGACGGCAAGCTTGCCCATTTCCTCCTTCAGTTTCGTCAGCTTCTCGGTAAGCCTCGTCACCTTCGTGGCCAGGGCCTCGGTCGGCTCCTGGCGGTCGGCCGTGTCAAGTTGGCTCAGATAGCGCGCGACGCTCTCCTCCAACTGAGCACGCCGTCGCTCCATCTTCGCGCGCGTGAAGTTCCTGTCCCGGTTGTTCACGGCCTTGAACTTGCTGCCATCGATGGCGACGCTCGCCGTCGCCAGCAGACCCATCTCTCGGCAGAGTTCGACGAAGCGCGCACATACCCTGCGCAGCGCCAGGCCGTTGTCCTTGCGGAAGTCCGCAATCGTCTTGTGATCGGGAGCGAGCCGACCCAGCAGCCACATCACCTCGACGTTGCGCCCGGCCTCTCGTTCCAGCCGCCGGCTCGACTGTACCCGGTTCAGATAACCGTAAATGTAAAGCTTCAGGAGCACCGAGGGATGGTACGACGGCCGACCGGTGGCCGCCGGCTCCACACCCTCAAAGCCCATCTCAGCCAAACCGAGCGCATCGACAAATACGTCGATCACGCGAACAGGGTTGCTCTCGTCAATGAAGTCATCGAGGCATTCGGGCAACAGCGACCGCTGTCCACGATCCGCCTCTTCAACGAAGCGCCTCATCGATTCCCCCAAAGAATCACAGGAGAATCATAACAGCAGCCCAGCGTTTTCACACAGCCAGGGTCACAAGCGGCGGTCGGGGACAGCGCCAGCCGTATCCGGTCCACCTCAAACGGCCGACCTTGCAGCCTCAGGTGTAGTCTTCAGCTCCGGGCCGGCGTTGTAGGCAATCAGGTTGACGAGGAGGTCAACGGCGACGCGAGTTGGGTCTCGATGTTTGGTTTTTGCTCGCCTCATGTTAGACTTCGCCTGCCCGACTAGGGAGAACAGCCATGACCGCCGAGTTCGATGAAGACCGCTTCAATATGGCTATCCGTAAATTTCTGAAGCATGTCGGAGTTACATCGCAGCGTGAAATTGAGAACCTGGTGCGTAGCGGGGCGGTGAAAGGTGGCAAGCTCAAACTGCGGATGACCCTGTCCGCTGAGGGGACGCCGCTGAAACATGTAGTCGAGGAAACAATCGCACTCTGACGATGTCCCGGCTGCCCCGGCATTGCCGCCCTCTTGGTGGAGCATTCAATCCAGTTGATTTCTAGCAACAGACTGCTTTGGGTCATTCGCGACCGACCCAACCGATCCTGCCTGCCGTTTGATGTCTGCTTTTTCCCCGAAAGCGCCCCACTACTGCGCGGCGACGAAATGACGTGATGAGCCCATGAGCCGACATCGCTCCAATCAAGTAGCGATACTTGTCAGGCTCCCTAGCGGCCGTAGGGGAAGCAGCGGTCGCGATTGAGTGTGAGACCGAAATGCGCTCCCAGCGCAGCGATGGCCGCGCCTTGCTGGGGATAAGGATCGGCATTGGATGCGGCAACGATGATCATCCGGAACCCGTCGCGATCATTTCCACCCGGTGGCAGCATCGCTGTAGTCAGTGCATTGCCCTCCCTGTCGCGCAACGTGAGGAAAAGCGGCATCTCTCGCTGCACATGGGCCTCGAGGCCGATGTCGCGCTCGATCGCATTGGGCCGCTCCGGACGCCAGGACTGGACTGCCTTCTCCCGCTCGCGGCGGAAATATTTCTCGACTGTGTGGCTCATCAGGCGTGACTCGTGCGCCGCTTCACCTTCCGTCTCGATACGGAACCGGGTCTTTCCGTTCGGCGCGTCGCAAACATACTGCATTTCGCCCGTCCTGCGATCGCCGCAATTTTAGGGCGACGGGCCTGTAAAGCCAATATGAGTTTCGCTCCCGTATAACGCTGCACGATCGTATAATCGGGAGTTCGGCTGCAACACCGCGCGACTATTGCCTGAGAGGCGATGGTAGAACTCAGATCTGATGAACCAAACGCAACCGGCACCGCCGTTCCTACGCATCCATCGGACTTCCGCTATACGCCCTTAGCGACCAAAGCCGCGCGGCGCTGCAATATGTCGCGAAGGGCCATTCTGCGAATCGGGAGGAGGACCGCTCCTGGCGCAAAGCGGACATATGTTTGGAGCGCTACGTCAGCAACGGCCAACGGCCGACATCGCAGGTGCAGTCCTCTAAGCACCTTCCTGTGTGACGACCTAGCGTTCACGCGCTGGATGAGCCTTCACGAATGATGACGCATCCGCCTCTATATCCACCAGAACCTCCCCGGCGAGAATTTCGGGGTCTCCAAGATCAAGGTCATGCAAGCTTGCTTGAACAAATGCCAGTACTCTATCGTTCGCCGCGATGGCGCTTTCTCGGTCGTCGAATATCATCACAGCGACGCCGACGCCTTCGCCCCCGTCCAATACATAATAAGATCTGAAGCCGTGCGATTCCCTTAAGATCTGACCGATGCCACTTTTCGCGCGGCGAGCAGCATCCGCGACCGAACGAACCTTGGTGTACTTTCGAATGACCATGTACATGAGGCCACCTACGCGTTTCCGGCTCCTCGCATCAAAGCATATCGAGCCATCACTGGACTAGGGTCTTGTGGCGCAAACCGGACCTAGTCAGGGATGGATCTCTTATCGGTCAGAGATAAAGCCAAAGGCCCCAAGGAATTGCCGCGGGCTGACAGGGCGCGAGGAAGGCGCACTCCTGCGTTGGGCAAGCTGCGATAGAAAGCAATTCTATGCTTGCTCGCGCCGCACTGCGTCGGAGGCGGAGCGAATTGTACGCGCAGTTCTAATGCGCCATTAGGACGGGTAAATCCGCGTGCTCCATGATGTAACTGGTTGCGCCACCGAATATCATTTGCCGCAGCCTGTTGCGGGTAAAGGCTCCTTTTATCAACAGATCGCAGCCTTGTACTCTGGCGGCATCAAGAACCGCCTCACCTGTGTCGCGGTCTTCCAGTTCTATGCTCACTAGCTTGGCGGCAATGTCGTTGTACCGCAATTGTCGGACTATCTGATCGGCAGATGGGCCTGGTACGTCTTGTCCGCCAATCACGGTCAGCACCGTTACCCGTTCTGCCAGACGAAGCAGCGGCATGGCAAAAGCGTTGACCCGAGCCTGCTCGGTACTACCGTTCCAGTGGATCACAATGTTTGTCGCGATGCTTCCTGGCGCGTCTGGTGGCGCCAGTAGAACGGGTCTACCGCTCTCAAACAGTGCGGATTCAATGGCGCGCCGGTTCGGGCCGGCAGCATCAACGTCCGACCGCGGCATTACAATGACGTCGAAAGCACGCCCATAACTTCCAACAAAGTCGTCACCCTCAGGCGCGGTTTCCAGCCAGCCGAAGCATGGTCGGCTCGAGCCGGCAGTGGCTGGAGGAATATCGTGCGTTAGCATGAACGCTTCGAACAAACGGTGCATTTCGGCTAACTCTTCCTGGCTCTTCGCATAGTAGGAATCCAAAGGGATGCCAGTAGCCAATTCTGCGACTAAGTATTGAGGGATACCGAACCGGAGCGGAAAGCCTTCGATGTAGGCGCCGGTACGTTGCGCGAGACGTGCGGCGGCCTCGAGTGTGGATGCCATGGTCGCAATGTTTTGGATCGGGACCAAGATCGTCTTCATTCTCAACCCCCGTGTTTCAGGTGAACATTGACAACGTCTAGTTGCCCTTGAAGGCTAACGGCTTGCGACTGAGGCCGATAGAATCTTCCGGTCGCTGTGCAGATCGTTATCATAATGCCGAGCTTTTAGCCCTCCATGTTAGCACTGCCCGGCGGTCTGTTCGACATCAGCCAAAACGCGATCACGTCGCCAGCGAGCAAACCGGCGGACGCCAGTCCGCGCTTTCGTGGGTTACGATCCACGTAATCCTGCAAGCTGCTGCAATTCTGGGCGTTCTTAACGCGCGCGGAAGGTCAGGCCGGCGCGCTCCTGCAGACGCTCGCGCGCGGACAGCTTCCGGGCCGCTTGGCATGTCCCAAACGGGGCCATGAGCCGACGTCGCTCCAATCCCGCGCGATACTTGTCAGGCTTCTTAGCGGCCATAAGGGAAGCAGCGGTGACGATCGAGTGTGAGACCGAAATGCGCTCCCAGCGCAGCGATGGCCGCTTCCTGCTCAGGATAAGGATCGGCATTGGATGCGGCAACGATGATGATCCGGAACCTGCCGCGATCCTTGCCACCCGGTGGCAGCATCGCTGTAGCCAGTGCATTGCCCTCCCTGTCGCGCAACGTGAGGAAAACCGGCATCTCTCGTCGTACATGGGCCTCGAGGCCGATGTCGCGCTCGATCGCGTTGGGCCGCTCCGGACGCCAGGACTGGAGTGCCTTCTCCCGCTCGTTGCGGAAATATTTCTCGACGTTGTGGTTCATCAGGCGCGACTCATGCGCCGCTTCACCTTCCGTCTCGATACGGAACCAGGTCTTACCCTTCGGCGCGTCGCAAACATACTGCATTTCGCTCGTCCTGCGATCGCCACGATTCTAGGGCGTCGGGCCTGCAAAGCCAACATGAGATTCGCACCCGTGAATAACGCTGCACGATCGTATAATCGGAAGTTTGGCTGCAACACCGCGCGACTATTGCCTGAGAGGCGATGGCAGAGCTCCGATCTGCTGCGGCTTCGCAAAACGGTTCGGTACGTCCAGCCTGGTAAATCTGTTCACTGAAACGTCCGCTGTGGGTCATGTTCGACGGGCTTAACCGGGTATCTCACCGGTTGATGTCCGTGTTGCCCCGGAAGCAGACCTGGAGAAGGGGGCGAAGCGACGCCGGCAGCAGCCGCAGCGCCCTCGTGATGCCGCCAGTCAAATCGCACATGTGCAGCAAATGCTGCCGCACGCGGCGGTCTCGGATACGAAACCCGTTGACAGCGATCGGCTTCATTCGTCCTTCCATTT
The DNA here is from genome assembly GCF_024171045.1 of Bradyrhizobium sp. USDA 4538. Lineage (NCBI taxonomy): Bacteria > Pseudomonadati > Pseudomonadota > Alphaproteobacteria > Hyphomicrobiales > Nitrobacteraceae > Bradyrhizobium > Bradyrhizobium sp. USDA 4538. Next base: position 8,533,568 of record NZ_JALJZE010000001.1, on the reverse strand, counting down.
GATCGAACAGCCAATGGACGACTTTTGGTCAGCCGGCGCCAGACCGGTGGTCGCAATCGCGCGCATGGCCTCGACAAGCTCTCGGGGCGCCCCGGCGCGAGGCGGGGTTGTGCGCCCTTCGTCGAGCCGGCCGCGATACTTGAGCTTGCGGTCGGCATTGTAACCGAAGAAGTCCGGCGTACAGACCGCCCCATACGCCCGAGCGACTGTCTGGGTCTCGTCGTGGAGATATGGAAACGGGAATTCATGAGCCTTCGCGAAACGCTTCATATTCTCAAATGAATCTTCAGGATAGCTCGCCGCATCGTTCGAGCAAATCGCCGCAAAGCCTACGCTCTCCGACATCAGCACGCGGGCGTCCGCAACCATGCGGTCGATCACCGCCTTAACGTAGGGACAATGGTTGCAGATGAAGACGACGACCGTGCCTTTTTTGCCCGCAACGTCGTCCAGTGCGTAGGTCTTGTCGTCGGTGGCCGGAAGACGGAACCCCGCCGCCGGCGTATCAAGAACGAGTTGGGTAGCTGGTGTCGCCATATCGCACCTCCTCGTGCCCCAATATACGCTGATGACGGCCTGCTGGGGCACAGTTTCCAAAACCTTTTCGCCAGTCGCGCCGTTTTGACCGTACGTCGACCCTTCCCGGGCGACCCTTAACAGCCGCGATTTGGACGAGCGCGGGAATTCGTCGGTGTGGACCGCGAACGGACATTAGCACCTCCAATGCCCGGCGCGTGGGGCGGCGACCATAATATGCTGCTGTCTAAAGTTTGTTCGTCCGGCGCCTCTGAATGATTGCCTCGACACTCACCGCCGGCCGCGCTCCTGCGATCGTTTTTCGCCGATCAGACAGGGCACCCGGGGCTCTTTCTCCGCGGCTGGCACGATCCCGCTCTCTTGCGTGAGGCCCGCAACTTCGCGAACAAGCTTGGTCCGGATCGCTTCCTGAAATTTTTCGCGATCTTTGATCGTCATGATGAAGGCGCCCGGCCCCCCGATCACGCAGTCCTCGTAATAGAGATCGAGATTCTCGATATCGGTCGTCGAGAGGGATGGCTCCTTCACCATGATCGGGAGGCCGTTGATAATGATGCCCTTCTCCAGGGCAGCGTCGCGGGCGCCGGTTACGGGGGCTCCGTCGTTGTTCGGCCCATCGCCGGAAATATCGATGACGCGCCGCAACCCGCGATAAGGGTTCTCTTCGAACAGCTGCACCGCAAAATCAATCGCGCCGGAAATCGAGGTACTCGAGCCGCGACGAACCGGCGCTTTCATGATCTCGGCGGCCACGGCATCCGCCGATTCCGGGCCGTCGATCACGCGCCAGGGAATGATGATCTTTTCGTCGCCCGACATCGACCACTCGAAATAGGTCACGGCCACCTTGCTGCCCGGAACGGCCCTCAGCGCCTGAAGGAAGTCTTTCGACATGATGGCCTGTGCATAGCCCTCGCGCTGAATGGCGAGTTCGTCCATATCCATCGAATAGGAGACGTCGACTGCGATAACGAGCTCGACATTGACGGGCTGTACACTGCGGTTGGTGTCGGCGAATCGAGAGTTCGGGGTCGGCGCGGCAATGCCCGCAACGTCACCTCCCACGATCGCCCCCGCAACAAGCACCGCCCCGACCGAGACACACCTGCGCATGGTGGCTCTCCCGTCCTTTCACGAGCATGGTGACACCCAGAACGCAGTCCGAAAAGCGGAAACATGCAATTGCCCGGAGCCCGCTTGGATCTCCGCTGGAGATTCTGTGCTGTCTGCGCCCTTCGGATCGCAATGCCTTACGCCAGGACACGATGAACCCCTCGCCGGAGGCACTCGGTCACGCATTTGCCTGCGGCATCGCTATCACTAATGCGCGCGCCGGGTGCCGTTATTGACCGGTCTCGGGGCTGCACTCGTTCGCGCGTCTGCCTGCGGCACCGCTATCGCCTGACACGCGACCGGGTGCGTTTTCTCTGGCCTCCGCGTTGCTCCAGCGTTTGACCGTTCAGCCATTCCGGGACTGATAACAATTCTCTTATGCAGCCACACCAGACCGGTCGCTTCAAGGCCAAGCCCTACGAGCGCTTCGCGGCCTTGACCCGTCCGTTCTGGCGCGGCATGGGGCTTGGCATGGATCTCGGGCACCCGAGAACCAGCACCAAGCGATCGTTGAGGGGCTCGCTGTCTGCGATTTGCTTCGGTCTTTTTTGCTAGTGCATCGGGAGAAAATGCTCTCCGTCGCTCAATAAAGCCATGCAGCCCAGCTGGCTGCTCGCTTCTGCAGGTCTGCGACTGCTACGCATGGCTGTTGCGAGTTGCCCCAACGAGCTGTCCTGGGGAAAGAAGCCGAGCAGGTCCGGGCTCCCGACCATGGTCGGCATGGGGGGCCCAGAGCTCCAGGCTGGCGGTCTCGGATGAGAAAGGAAGGCAGGACGCAGGCGAACCCTCAGTTCAAGGAAGGTAACTCTTGGCCCAAACCGAACGTTATGCCGGTGCCGCATGTCTCGGAAGGGCCAAGCACCGACTTGGCGGGGAGGGCAGCCCTTGGCGCAAAGCGGTCATTCTGCCGGACCCGCACGTCTCTGCAGGGCCAAAGGCTGACGTTACGCTCGGCTCTCCGGCGGGGTCACAATAGGTTGGGCAGGACGATGACTGGGATTGCGCTGGCACTCCGGGCGGTGCAGACCGCGGCCGTTCCTTGCCGGCAAGCGGGGGATCACGATTGTGTACGGTCGTAGGCGGCGCTAGACTCCTCCGGCTAAGGATCGGCGCTCTCTGGGAGGTCGATATGGAGCTGGCGGACTGGCTGCGACGCCTGGGGTTAGACCAGTACGAAAGCGCATTTCGTGAGAACGACGTGGACACGGAGACGCTGCTCAGCTTGACGGCAGAGGATTTGCGTGAGCTCGGCGTCACGTCACTGGGACATCGCAAGAGGCTCCTCTCGGCGATCGCCGCCTTATCCCAGCCGCGTGACGGAGCGGTGGAGGACGATCGCGGGCTGCCGGTGGCGGAAGTCAGTTCCTCGCCGCCGTCGAGGAAAATGGAGCGCGCCGAGCGCCGTCATCTGACAGTGATGTTCGCCGACCTTGTCGGGTCGACTGCCCTCTCGGTGCGTCTAGACCCCGAGGACATGAGAGAGATCCTTGCGGCCTACCACCAGGCGGTTGCAGCAGCGGTGGCGCGCTTCGAGGGATACATCGCCAAGCTTATGGGCGACGGCGTACTCGTCTATTTCGGCTGGCCGCAGGCACATGAGGACGAGGCCGAACGTGCCGTGCGCGCCGGGCTTGCAATCGTGGAAGCCGTAGGGAGGCTAGACAAACGAGCGGGTGTCGCCCTTTCCACGCGTGTCGGGATCGCAACCGGGCCGGTCGTCGTTGGCGACCTCATCGGGGAAGGGGCTGCCCAGGAAGAGGGAGTTGTTGGGGCCACGCCCAACTTCGCAGCGCGTTTGGAGCAGCTCGCAGAACCCGGTGCTGTGGTGATCTCCGAAAGCACACGGCGCCTCCTTGGCAGCTGGTTCACACTCACCGATCTGGGCCTGCAGCAGATCCGAGGGATCGAAGCCCCGCTACCGGCGTTCCGCGTTCTTGGCGAAGCGGCAGCCGAGGGTCGGTTCGAGGCCTTGCGACGCGCCGATGTTGGCCCGCTGATCGGACGCGAACACGAACTCGCTCTCCTCCTCGACCGCTGGGAGATGGCCAAAAGCGGCGAGGGTCAGGTCGTGCTGCTATCCGGCGAGGCCGGCATCGGCAAGTCTCGGATCGTCCTTGCACTCCGTGAGCGTCTCCGAAACGAACCTCGCTTCCGCATCGGGTATTACTGTTCGCCCCATCATGCCAACAGTGCGCTCTGGCCCGTGGTCACCCAGCTCCAGAGGGCGGCCGGGTATCTCCGAGAGGATGCACCCTCATTAAAGCTCGAAAAGCTGGAGCGGCTTCTCGGCACGGCCGGCGAGTTCGGGGAAGACGCGGCGCTGTTGCTCGCCGAGCTGATGGGGCTGCCGCTCAGTGGAGGCTACGCGGCGCCAGGAGGGACGCCGCAAGAGAAGAAGGCGCGGCTCTTTGGCATACTCTTGGCACAGATGGAGGGGCTTTCGCGGCAGCGGCCGATGCTCGTCGTCCTGGAGGACGCGCATTGGCTCGATCCCACGTCGGCGGAGCTGTTCGAGCGAATTGTGGACAGGATCCGGGTTCTGCCAATCCTTCTCGTCACAACCTTGCGGCCTGACGTGCCGACGCCTTGGACGAATTTTCCGCACGTCACATTACTCAGTCTCAACCGCCTCGGGCGGCCAGCATCCCGAACGCTCATCCAGATGGCGGCGGGTGAACGGTCGCTTCCGCCAATCGTGATCGAAGCCATTCTCTCCCGTACGGAGGGTGTGCCTCTGTTCGTCGAGGAATTGACGAAAGCGGTCATCGAATCGGCGATCTGGAAGACAACGGCTGGCGGCAGCGATCTCGAGCTCGCCGGACCACTTCCGCCGCCGGCCATTCCGGCGACGCTGCAGGATTCGCTCATGGCGCGTCTCGACCGCCTGGCTCCGGCACGCGAGGTAGCACAGATCGCCGCCTGCATCGGTCGGGAGTTCGATGAGGACGTCGTCAGGGCGGTCGCCGGATATCCCGAGGCGCAGCTGGCGGCGGCGCTTGGTCAGCTCTGCCAGGCGGGACTCATCCAACGACGTGGGACGCCGCCCCATCATGCGTACAGCTTCAAGCACGCGCTTGTCTGCGACGCGGCCTACGCCACCTTGCTCAAATCATCCCGTCAGCAGCTGCATGCGCGCGTCGCACAAGCGATCGAGCGGTTGCGGCCAGAGATCGCGGTGGGCCAGCCCGAGATCGTCGCCCATCATTTTATCGAAGGCGCACTGCCCGACCAGGGGGCAATTTATCTGATGGCCGCCGGTCGGCTGGCAAAGGCGCGGCATGCTGTCAAAGAAGCTGTATCCCAACTTGAAACGTGCCTGCAGCTTACGACCCGTCCTCGAGGGGATGCAGCGCCGCCCGCCCGGCGCATCGAGCACGAGTGCCTCCTGATGCTCGGTGACTTGGCCGGCGTCGACGACGACCTTGATGGAGCGAACGCCTACTACGAGCGCGCCATGGCGCTTGGCGAGACCGACGCTGACCGCGACCGCGCGCGCAAGTGCATTCATCGTGCCAAGTACGCAGTACGGGAGGGTGCACGCCTCGTCTTCTACGAGCACGGCAGCGGCGAGCCGACCGTCGTTTTCATAAATCCGATCGTATACGGGCTTGCGACCTTTGAGCCGATTCTCGAGCAGCTTTGCCAGGAATTCCGTGTCATCACGGTCGACTGCCGGGGTGCCGGACGATCCGACCCTCTCGTGCGTCCTTACTCAACCCTCCAACACATGGAGGACCTCCGCGCGATCATCCACGCGGCCGCCGCCGCCCCAATCATCGGCATTGGCATCTCGCGCGGCTCAAACCTGCTCATCCAGCTTACTCATAGGCACCCGGAACTCGTCGGAAAGATCGTGACGGTGGGCACGCCGATGATTGGAACGCTGCCGAACGGGCGTCCGGTTTTTAATCCGGATTACACAGCGCTTCGTCAGGACGCCTATGCGCGGGGCGCCGTTGAGGAACTAGTTCGCTTGCAAACACGGTATGTCTACAGCGAGCCAGATACCGACGAGCTACGGCGGATGGCCTCCGAGCGCATGTGCAGGTTGCCGATTGAGACGATCCTTAGCTTCTACGATCCGGACCCAGGCATGGACATCGCGCCGCTGCTCGAATCGATCGCCGTCCCAACCCTCGTTACCCACGGCCGGGAAGACCGGCTCGTCACATGCGATGCCAGCGTATTCATCGCGTCTCGCATTGCCGGCGCGCAGCTCTATCTCTTCGACGGCAGGGGACACAACCCGATGTTCTCGGCTACGGACGAGTTTTGCGATGTGCTTCGCAATTTCATTCGGACAGGACGCGCGGAAAGAACGTTTCGAGGATCGGCGGCGGCGTGAACCAAGTCTCAAACAACTGCCTGGCCGCGCAGAGCATGAGCGGCGCCCGAATACCCGAACGTCACTGACGCGCAGCGAATGTCTCAATTGGGACTTGGCGGGGAGGGCAGCTGTTGGCGCAAAGCGGTCATTCTGCCGGACCCGCACGTCTTTGAACGGCGAACAGGCGACATGGGTTGAAGCCCTTGCGCCCAAGTGTCACTGGCCTATGTGAGGAGCGGCGAGCACTCGCTCATTGCGACTGCCAGCCCAGCACTACAAGAAGCCAAGGAGGATCGCATGAAATTCCGTCCGCTTCACGACCGCGTCGTGGTCAAGCGCATCGAGGCCGGACAGAAGACCGCAGGCGGCATCATCATTCCCGACACTGCCAAGGAAAAGCCCTCCCAGGGCGAAGTCATCGCCGTCGGCCCGGGTGGCCGCGACGAGAGCGGCAAGCTGATTCCGATTGATATCCAGGTCGGCGACCGCGTGCTGTTCGGCAAGTGGTCGGGCACTGAAGTCAAGGTCGACGGCCAGGAGCTGTTGATCTTGAAGGAGAGCGACATCATGGGCGTTGTTACCGACGTCGCCGGCTCCAAGAAGGCGGCCTGACGCCGACCGCCGCTGACGCTCACCCCTGCGCTGCCTCGCAAGGTGAGAGACGAATTTCAATTCTGGGAGGAAAAATATGTCAGCTAAAGAAGTCAAATTAGGCGTCGATGCCCGCGACCGCATGTTGCGCGGTGTCGACATCCTCGCCAATGCGGTGAAGGTCACTCTCGGTCCGAAGGGCCGCAACGTCGTCCTCGACAAGTCGTTCGGCGCGCCCCGCATCACCAAGGACGGCGTTGCCGTCGCCAAGGAGATCGAACTCGAGGACAAGTTCGAGAACATGGGCGCGCAGATGGTGCGGGAGGTGGCGTCGAAGGCGGCGGATGTTGCCGGCGACGGCACCACCACCGCGACCGTGCTGGCCGCCGCGATCGTGCGTGAAGGCGCCAAATCGGTTGCCGCCGGCATGAACCCGATGGATCTGAAGCGCGGTATCGATCTCGCGGTCGAGGCCGTTGTTGCGGATCTGGAAAAGAACTCGAAGAAGGTTACCTCGAACGAGGAGATCGCCCAGGTCGGCACCATTTCGGCCAACGGCGATGCCGAAGTCGGGAAGTTCCTTGCGGACGCCATGAAGAAGGTCGGCAATGAGGGCGTGATCACGGTCGAGGAAGCCAAGTCGCTCGAGACCGAGCTCGACGTCGTCGAGGGCATGCAGTTCGACCGCGGCTACATCTCGCCCTATTTCGTCACCAACGCCGACAAGATGCGCGCTGAAATGGAAGACGCCTACATCCTGATCAACGAGAAGAAGCTCTCCTCGCTGAACGAGCTGCTGCCGCTGCTCGAGGCCGTGGTGCAGAGCGGAAAGCCGCTGGTCATCGTCGCTGAAGACGTCGAAGGCGAGGCACTCGCTACCCTCGTCGTCAACCGCCTGCGTGGCGGCCTGAAGGTCGCGGCCGTGAAGGCCCCGGGCTTCGGCGATCGCCGCAAGGCCATGCTGCAGGACATCGCGATCCTGACCGGCGGCCAGGCCATCTCGGAAGACCTCGGCATCAAGCTCGAGAACGTGACGCTCAACATGCTCGGCCGCGCTAGGAGGGTGATGATCGACAAGGAGAACACCACGATCGTCAACGGCGCCGGCAAGAAGGCCGACATCGACGCCCGCGTTGCCCAGATCAAGGCGCAGATCGAGGAGACCACCTCGGACTACGACCGTGAGAAGCTGCAGGAGCGTCTCGCCAAGCTCGCAGGCGGCGTCGCGGTGATCCGCGTCGGCGGCGCGACCGAGGTCGAGGTGAAGGAGCGCAAGGATCGCGTGGATGACGCGATGCATGCGACCCGTGCGGCCGTCGAGGAAGGCATCGTTCCGGGCGGCGGCGTCGCCCTGCTCCGTGCCTCCGTGCATCTCAAGGGCATCCGGACCAAGAACGACGACCAGAAGACCGGCGTCGAGATCGTGCGCAAGGCGCTGTCGGCTCCGGCCCGCCAGATCGCGATCAATGCCGGCGAGGATGGCTCCGTCATCGTCGGCAAGATCCTCGAGAAGGATCAATATTCGTTCGGCTTCGACAGCCAGACCGGCGAGTACGGCAATCTCGTCACCAAGGGCATCATCGACCCGACCAAGGTAGTTCGCGTCGCGATCCAGAACGCCTCGTCCGTAGCGGCGCTTCTGATTACCACCGAAGCCATGGTAGCCGAAGTGCCGAAGAAGAACACCGGCGCTGGTGCCGGCGGTATGCCCCCGGGCGGCGGGATGGGTGGCATGGACTTCTGAGCCCAGCCGTTCAGCGCTCGAGGGAAAAGGCCCGGCAGCGATGCCGGGCCTTTCCGCGTTGCCATTGAAGGCGGTGAGGGGTAGCAGTGGCCGTTGCGGCCAGCACACGCGTTCACTTTACCTGCCTGATCTCCTCGCTCACCCTGATGACCCGCTTCTTGCTCTTGCGCCATTTTCCTTCCACGCCGATGTCCGGCACCGGAAATCCTTTTTCACAACGAGCAGATCACGCCTAACGTTTGAATACACCTCGACCATGTCGTCTCCCAAATTCCTTGAAAGCATTGTTTGAGAGCAAAGCGCGGCTCGCAGAAATGCAACCGGCTCCCCGAGATTGATGCCAATGCGTAGCTTAAGGGAGCTTCGGCCTGACGCGATGCTTTCCTGTACCTCCACCGCGCATCGCTCCGCAGCCGACGGACTTGCGAACTCGGCCAATGCGCCGTCACCTGTGGTCTTGATTAGTCGCCCGTCGTGGCGGGAGAGGCTAGGCTCGATTACTTCGTGCTTCAGCCGCTCGAACTCGGCGTAGGTGGCTTCCTCAGCGCGTTGCATCAACGCAGAGTAGCCGAACACGTCGGCCGCCAAGATCGCCGCTAGTCGCCTTTGAACCCGCTGCTCTGTCACAACGCACTCCGAACGACCAAACTAGCCCCGCCGGTGGGACAGGGGAGGAGCCTAGCACTTTGTTGCTGTCCTGTGAGCGGTAATCGCGGGAAAGCCCTGTTTGCCGCAAGCGGCATCTGCCGGGCCCGTGGCACGGCGGCAATGGGCGTGCGTCAACTCAGGAGGTCAGAGTTGGGTCATTTTCGACCGATTCAGGCAGCTTTGCCTAGCGGCTTATATCCGCTTCGCGCTGAAAGCGACCGTAGTGCTGCGTTGGCGCGATCTGACGCGATGGGCCAATAAGCGACATTGCCAAGCCGAGGCAATCAATTGAACGGTGGCGTTGGACAGAGCGGCACCGCAGGACGCGCGGCGCGCCGATATGTGCTAAGCTTTTCTGGCCGGTAAGGCATCGGGAGAGGATTGTGACGCGACGCGAGTTCATCGCACTCGGCAGCAGCGCGGCGGCAATCCGACCGCTCGGTGCGCGTGCAGAGCACCCGCCAGAACGTGTCCTCTATATCACATACTCGGCCGGCTATCGGCACAACGTCATACCACTTTCCGGGGCAATCCTGACGCAGCTTGGAAGGAATTCCGGTGCCTTTGAAGTCATTGCAACGGAAGACGTGTCTGAATTTTCGACCGGAAACCTCGAGCGGTACGCCGCTGTGATGTTTTACACAAGCGGTGAAATTCCGATGAGCGGCGTCCAAAAGATGGCTCTTCTCAACTTTGTGCGCTCAGGCCGTGGCTTCCTCGGCGTTCACTCGGCCACGGACACATTCTACACTTGGCCAGACTATCTCGATCTGATCGGCGGCTACTTCAATGGTCATCCCTGGCATCAGAATGTGACTATCCAGGTGGCTGATGCAGCAGATCCACTGGTGGCGTTTCTCGGGAATTCGTTGCAGTTGAACGATGAAATCTACCAGATCAGCGACTTCGACTATCGTGGATCACGCGTGCTCCTGCGCCTCGACCAAGGTTCAGTGGACCTCAGCAAGGCCGGTGTGCATCGACGCTTCTATGGTTGGCCGCTCGCCTGGAAACGATTTTTCGGCGAGGGACGAGTATTCTATTCGGCGCTCGGCCACGAGGCGTCAGTCTGGCAGGACCCGCGCTGCCAGACAATTCTCACTAACGCTATCCTCCGGTCTACGAGAAGGTCGGCCTAGTGCCACCGGAATTGCAACGGTAGGAGGACATCATGAGACGACGCCGCGTATTGCGACTCGGGCTCGGCGGGATCGCTGCGCTCGGCGTCCTTCCCCTGATCGGAGCGACTGCTGATGGCCCCGAAACATTCGTCTACGTCTCGAACGCTGGCACCAAGGACATCTATGTCCTCGGCATGAACCGCGACACCGGTGAGCTCACCATGGTCGAGAAGGCGCCGGTGCCGGGCGCGGAGAAGACGTCGCTGGTCAGCCTGCCGATGGCGCTGGCCCCAAACAAGCGTTTCCTTTACGCGCAACTGCGCAGCGAATCGTATCCGGTGTCGACGTTCTCCATCGACCATACCAACGGGAAGCTCACCCATCTCAACGCGACGGCGCTGGTCGATCAGATGGCCTACATCAACGTCGATAAGACTGGCAAATACCTGCTCGGCGCGTCCTATGCCGGCGCCAAAGTGGCAGTCTACCCGATCGACGCGCGCTATCTCGTTGAAGACAAGGCGACCCAGATCATCGACACCAAGCCGAAGGCCCATTGCGTCTCCATCGACGCCAGCAACAAGCATGCCTATGTGCCGGTGCTCGGCGCCGATTACGTGATGCAGTTCAAGTTCGATGCCAGCACCGGCATGCTGACGCCCAACGATCCGCCCACGGTCGCCACCAAGGCCGGCGCCGGCCCGCGCCATTTCATCATCCACCCGAACGGCAAATGGGGTTATCTCATCACCGAGACGACCGCGACGATTGGCACCTATTCGATCGACGAGGACAAGGGTACCCTTACCGAGGTGGCGTTCGTCGACACCGGCGATTACAACCAAAAAGATTCGGCCTTTGCATCCGACATCCATATCACGCCGAACGGAAACTTCCTCTACGGCGCCGTGCGCACGACCAGCATGCTGCATGGGTACAAGATCGATCCCGAGAGGGGCACACTGACCGGGATCGGCAAATGGCCGACCGAGAAGACCCCGCGCGGCTTCAATATCGATCCGCGCGGAAAGTTCTTGCTGGCCGTGGGGATGGATTCAGCGAGCCTGACCGTCCATGCGATCGACCAGAACAGCGGTGAGCTGAAGAGCGTCAAGCAATATCCGATGGGTAAGCAGCCGAACTGGGTTGAGATCGTCGATAGGATCCACGACTAACCGACCCTCATACCGTATTGGCCGCGCTTGCCCCGGCCAGCCAACAGACCCCCGGGTCAAGCCCGGTCAAAAGCCGCTAGAAACGGTTGGATCGCGGTGCGCAGTTACGCTCTGCGCAACTCCTTTTCAGGAGGTCGTCGTACATGTTGTCAAAAATCTGGGGAGGATGCCTTTTCGGTTCACCAGCTCAGTTTGGCCGATACGCTTACTTGTCGGACGCCAATTCGCGATGTCCGCATCGGGTCTTGGTCGTGTAAAAACGCCAGTCCCGAGGCAGTCGGGACTGGATTGGTGTCATGCCGCGATCGCAGCCATCAGCGGCTTGATCCCGACGATGTTCATGACCCGTGTCAGATTGTAGGCCAGGACGGAGAGCGCCATTTCGGCCGCCACTTTCGGAAGCGTTTTGGTGAGGAAGTGTGTCGCTCCCATGCGGGCCTTCATGGTGCCGAACGGATGCTCGACAGTTTCGCGGCGCTGACGCATGGCGTGCGGGCTTGCATCAAGGCGCTGCTGCACAGCCTCGAGCAGATGCTCATGCTCCCATCGCGTAATCCGCCGTTCTGACCCAGGCGTGCATTGGGTCTTGAGCGAACAGCTTTGACAGGCCGTGGTCCAGTAGCGCCGCAGCACCTTGCTGTCTTCTTCATTCGTATAGCGATATGATAGCCGCTCCCCGGCCGGGCAGCGATAGACGTCCTCCTCTGGCAAATAGGCAAAGTCCTGTTTACCGAAGCGTCCGTCTGCCTTAGCGCCGGACGTTAGCGGTTTGGGCAGAGTTACCGTGATGCCCGCTTCGTGGCACGCAAGGATCTCTGGGCTGTTGAAGTAGCCGCGATCGGCTACAGCTTCGAGCGTCTCAGTCTTCAGAACAGCCTTCGCCCGCTTGGCCATATTGGCAAGTTGTGCCCGATCCGAGCCGCTGTTCGTCACCTCGTGCGTCACAATCAGATGGTGTTCGGTGTCTACGGCGACCTGTACGTTGTAGCCGACAACACCAGAGCCGCGCCCGCTCGTCGCCATCGAGCGGCTGTCGGGGTCGGTCAGGGAGATTTGCTGGTCGGGTGACGCAAGCACCTGCTTCTCGTAGACGGCAAGCTTGCCCATTTCCTCCTTCAGTTTCGTCAGCTTCTCGGTAAGCCTCGTCACCTTCGTGGCCAGGGCCTCGGTCGGCTCCTGGCGGTCGGCCGTGTCAAGTTGGCTCAGATAGCGCGCGACGCTCTCCTCCAACTGAGCACGCCGTCGCTCCATCTTCGCGCGCGTGAAGTTCCTGTCCCGGTTGTTCACGGCCTTGAACTTGCTGCCATCGATGGCGACGCTCGCCGTCGCCAGCAGACCCATCTCTCGGCAGAGTTCGACGAAGCGCGCACATACCCTGCGCAGCGCCAGGCCGTTGTCCTTGCGGAAGTCCGCAATCGTCTTGTGATCGGGAGCGAGCCGACCCAGCAGCCACATCACCTCGACGTTGCGCCCGGCCTCTCGTTCCAGCCGCCGGCTCGACTGTACCCGGTTCAGATAACCGTAAATGTAAAGCTTCAGGAGCACCGAGGGATGGTACGACGGCCGACCGGTGGCCGCCGGCTCCACACCCTCAAAGCCCATCTCAGCCAAACCGAGCGCATCGACAAATACGTCGATCACGCGAACAGGGTTGCTCTCGTCAATGAAGTCATCGAGGCATTCGGGCAACAGCGACCGCTGTCCACGATCCGCCTCTTCAACGAAGCGCCTCATCGATTCCCCCAAAGAATCACAGGAGAATCATAACAGAAGCCCAGCGTTTTCACACAGCCAGGGTCAAAAGCAGCGGTCGAGGTGAGCGAGGGCCGATGTCCGGTCTGGTGCGGACAGCAGACAGGGCAACGGCTTAAGCGTTGTTCGACTCAGGGCCAACAGGCGACATCGCCGCTAATTGAGGCGGCCTCCAGATTGCATAAATAATAGTACAATTATGTGTTGGACGGCCCTGCAGCTTTAGTCCTAGCCTCTCGCGAGACGCACCCGGCGGATGCAAGCGGCCGGTCCTCCGCTGCTCAGATCCGGATGGCCGCAGCCGTGCCCGAACTGGAGGCGAATCATGAAAGCGAGATCGCTTGCTCTCGTCAGTGCCCTCTTCATCATACTGCCCCCGCTCGCCAGCGACGTGTTCGCGCAACTGGCGGACGCGTCCGCCAAGCGGCGGGCGATCGTCTTCGTCTGGGACGGGCTGCGCGCTGACGACCTGGCACCGGAAATCACGCCGAACTACTTCGCGCTCGCGCGAACTGGTGTCATCTTCGCCGACCATCACGCGGTGTATCCAACGTTTACGATGATGAACTCCGCCTCCATCGCGACAGGCACCTATCCGGGCACGCATGGATTCTACGGCAACGTGGTGTACGCCCCGCGCGCGAGCGGAAAGAACGCCAAAGGCGCCGAGATCGACTTTTCGGCGCCGGCCTTCATCGAGGATTTCGGCGTGGTCGAGGCGGTGCGCGAAGCCTACCAGGGCAGGTTGACGCGGGTTCCGACACTGCTGCAGGCAGCACAGGCCAACGGCCTGACCACCGCAGCCGTGGGCAAGTTCGGCGCCGCCTTCATTCAGGACTATCTACGGGGCGGCATCATTCTCGACGAGGACGCGGCGATACCGCTCGCCTTCGCCAAGGAACTGCAGAACGCGGGCTACGCGCTGCCGCGCAACAGCATTAACGCCCATCCGGCTCGCGAACTGAATCTCGCCAAGGATAACGGCGATCCCACTGCGCCGATCCCGATCCAGCGGCTGAAGGACGGGCAGACCGCCAACCCACTCGATCGTACGGGGGCGCTGTCGCGGCCCGGCTTTCGGTACCTGACCGATGTATTCGTCAACTACATCTTACCGGTCAAGCAACCGGACCTGACCGTGTTCTGGTCAAAGGAGCCGGACGCCACCAACCACGCCTATGGACCGGGGACCTACAATTCGATCGACGCCACCCGGATGAATGATGAGATTCTGGGCCGCGTCATGGACAAGCTTCGCGAGCTTGGCTGGGAGCAATCGACCGACATTATCATCACCCAGGACCACAATCACAGCACGGTTTCCGGCGACGTCGCGCACTTCCCGTTGCGCGACATCGCCGACGGCGGCGCCGGCGCCGTCGATCCACATGGTTACTCGGTGTCGGGCTTCGTGCGCACAGCCGAGCTACTGTCACGCGACGGGCTCAAGGCCTACGACGGTGTTGGCTGCCGCGCTATCCCGATCCTGTCGGGCATCCTGCCCGACGGCACGCACCTGCAGCCGCTGCGGGATGACGACGACGGAAGCATTTGCGGCAAGCCCCAGAAACTTACCTCCGCGGCATTTGTTGTGCCGAAGCCAGTCCCGGCGGGCGCGGTCGTCGTGGCCGCCAACGCCGGCAGCGACTACCTGTTCGTTCCGGACGGTAACCTCGGTGTGGTGAAGGCCGCTGTCGCCAGCCTACAGAGCCGGCAGCAATTCGGCGCAATCTTCGTGAGCGACCGCTACGACGAGATCGCGGGCACGCTGCCGATGAGCCTCATCAACACGGAATCAAAGGTGGCCGGACGAGCGCCGGACGTCATCGTCAGCTTCAATTACGACGGGACCATCGCAGTGGCCGGCAAGCCGGGCATCAGCTACGCAAGCTCGGTCAACCGCCGCGGCGACCACGGTAGCTTCTCACCGACCGACACACGTATCTCGCTGCTGGCGCGCGGTCCCGATTTCAAGGTAGGCCTCTACGACACGCTGCCCACGGCCAACGTTGACATCGCCCCGACCGTTGCGCACATCCTCAAGCTCAGCATGCCGGACTTGCAGGGTCGCGTGCTCGAGGAGGCACTGAAGGACGGCCCACCGGTCACCGACTTCAGCGTGTTGCGCAAGACACACCGCTCTTCGACCCGGACCGGCTTGACCATAAAGCTGCCGACCGATCTAGACGGCCGCGGCATTGATCCGAGACTCAGCACGTATGCGGTCGAGCTACACACCAAGGTGCTGAGCCGCGGCGGCAATAGCTATACCTATTTCGACCACGCGACATCGATCCGGGAGTAGGATGTCTGCTTCACCCCTGACAACGGGGCGACAGCGGACAATCCGGGATAGCCGCTTTGGGCCACAAGCGGACCAAGGTCCGGCCCCGAAGCTACTTCGGATTGCGCGGGAACGGGATGAACCCGTTCTGGTTCGGCATTCTCACCTTGGGCAGCGACTGCGCATCGATCACATCGTTCGATCCGACGATTCCGTTGAGATTGAGGATATAGGCCGATACCGCGTAGGCCTCGTCCGCGGTGAGCGATTTCGACTCCTGGAATGGCATTGCGCGACGCGTGTAGTCGAACAGCGTCGTTGCGTAGGGCCAGTAACTTCCCACAGTCTTTATCGGTGTCTTGTCTGGCGCCAGTGTGCCCATGCCGCCGACGAGCGCTCCAGCGAGCGCGACACTGGGCTTTATTCCCTTCTCGCCGTGACAGGCCTGACATTTCGCTACATAGATGGCTTCCCCCTCGATTGCGGTGCCACGACCAGGCGGCAGACCTGCGCCATCCGGTCCGATGCTGATGTCCCACGATGCGATATCGGCGGGCGCGATCGGTTGTCCGAACTGCGGGACTTGGGCCAGGGCCGGTGCGACGGTCAGCATAGATGCGCAGACTGCAATGGGTTTAAGCGTAAACATTGCTGGCCTCCCCCTTCTCGTCGATGTGCCAGCTTGCGATGGCGTTGTAGTGGTAGACCCCACGCAGGCCGCGCTCCTCGGCGAACTGCGCGCGCGTTGGCTGCACCATGCCCGTGTCGTCGGTGGCGCGACTCTGCAGCACGGCCGGACCGCCGTTCCATTGCCACGCTGCGCGGAAGCGCACGGGCGCCTTTGGCAGGATCGGGCCCTGCAAAGCCGCCGGCGCCCAGCTCCGTCCACCGTCAGCCGAGACGTCGACCTGTCGGATGCTGCCGTTACCCGACCAGGCTAGTCCGGAAATCTCGTAGAATCCCGGTCCTCTCAGCGCGAGTCCCGGCGACGGACGGGTGATGAAGGATTTCACTTCGATCGGGAACACGAACTGCCAGGCCTTTTCATCCTTGAGCAGGATCGTGTATTTCGATGTTTCGTCTTTGGTCATGGCGGGGCCGGCAGTCAGCTTGAGCCGGCGCAGCCACTTCACGTTCATGTTGCCCTCGAAACCAGGCAGCAGCAGCCGCACGGGATAGCCGTTCGAGGGCCGCACTCGCTCGCCGTTCTGATAGAGACAGAGGAGCGCATCATCCATCGCCTTGGTGAGGGGGGTGCTGCGGCTCATGGCGGCAGCATCCGCGCCCTCGGCGATCACCCAGCGCGCCTCAGGTTCGATTCCGGCTTCGTCGAGCAACGTGGAGAGCCGCACGCCGGTCCATTCCGAGCAACCCAGCAGGCCGTGAATAGCCGCCACATTGAGTGGCTGGGCCTGAGGCGCGTTGAGCGCCTGGCTATTGCCGCCACATTCGATGAAGGCGATGCGCGATTGCATCGGATAGCGCGACAGCGCTTCGACCGTAAACACCAGCGGGCGCTTGACAAGTCCATGGATCACCAGCCGGTGTTGATCGGGATCAATTTCCGGGACGCCGGAATGGCTACGCTCGAAATGCAGCCCGGATGGCGTGATCATTCCTTCGAGCATGTGCAGCGGCGTGCGTGACGCGCCGACACCGGCCGGGTTGGGGGGCGGCGGAAAGACTTTGGCGACCTTGCTCTCGAACGGTGATGGCTGGCCGTAGCCCGCAAATCCCGGACCCGGGACCTTCATCCAAGGCTGCACCGCAAGCGGTTCTGCCGATCCGCGGGACAGGCCCGCGCCGGTCGCACCGACAACGAGCGCGCCTTCAAGAAAGATACGGCGGCTTAGAATTCCGTTGCCCGCCGCCGGATCGCCTGGTTCGGGATGAGTTTTTCTAACCATGAGCAGCACTCCCTTGTTGCGGTCAAATGAACTCGCGTGTCCGCGCGCACGGGCAGTGGCGGTGAGACCGGCACAAAAGGACTGTCGGCTTTATTGAGAGTGCGATGCCTGCCGACGGCATTCCCAGCTGCCATTCGCCTCGAACGGAGACGTCGGCACGTCCCGTCTCGAAAAGCAGCTCCAAAGAAGACTACAGAATCCAACGCCCATCCAAAAGAACTTCATATGGCCAGGATGTCGCACCAACAATCCGGTCAAGACCAATGGCTCCAATTTCCGAGTTGGGTCAAAACGTGACTCGCCAGAGTGGCAGCTCTTGGCGCAAAGCGGACCTGAACGTCTGGGGACGGAGTGGTCCGGTGAGCGGTGCGAGCGATCACCGTACAAACCAAACCAGGTGTTCCTGATCATTGACGGTATCGGAGACAAAGCCGTGCGAGTGTGGAGGTGGCTCATACTGCAAAGCACGCGCGTCCACTTAGTCGATTGACTCCGATACTTGTCGAAGCAGCCATTCCTCCGAGCGGTTTGAATTTTCCTGTGAGTTCAAGACCAAGAAGTTAGCGCGGATATACCGTCGGGATTTGACCGCCAGCTTTCAAGCTTTGTGCTTGCAAATCAACGCCGTAATGTCGTCCTAAATGATTGAGTGGGGAGTGCGATCGGCTACAATCGCGTAGGTTGGCGTAGATTTTCGTGAGGTCGTTCTCACCGGTTTTCGTTCCGCGGGCGGCCAGAGCTGTGGATGCCGACTTAACTTGATCGAGACCGGCATTTCTATTCCACATTAGCGGCGGAGTGCTGTGGCGGACGGCAGCGTGGAGAAGGGCCAAAGCTCATCCACCTGCCGAGACGCCAACATTTTCTGCGTTGCGGCGGACAAGGAGTCCGGCGAGCGATTGGCTGTCGACATGGCAGCCAGGAGAACTGTTATCCAGGTCGGGTGAAAATTGAGGGCAGGGGAGTTGGCTCAAAGAACGGAAGTGGCGACCCGGTTTTTATAGATTTTCATAGAGGGGGGCATATTGCATGACGAGTGATGCGGGGCTCCATTTTGATCGAACGCCAGTGCGTGATCTTGCGGCGTTGCTTCATTCATACAATGTCGACGAGTTTAACTCGCCGTATCGATCAACTGCGCCGCTACTAGCGCTCGTTAAGGACGAACGGAACACGTTTCGGAAGGTGTTGAGTGGGTGCGAGGTGCCGATGCCGGCGGACCTCCATTTTGAGTTCAAGGTCGATCATCAGTCGAAGGGGCGAGGGACCCCTTCACACACCGATATCATGGCAATCTCCGAGAACGCATGCGTTGCCATCGAGTCTAAATGGACCGAGCCTCCATACGATACGGTCGGTACCTGGCTTTCAAAGGGCGCCGACATATCGAACCGGGAGAAAGTGCTCAAGGGGTGGCTGGCCTTGATGAGGCTCGAGTGCACGCCGCTATCGCTGAAAGAAATCGCTGATTGCGAGTATCAAATGCTGCATCGGGCAGCATCGGCCTACGCTGCAGCATCTTCTTTTGCTACGAGAAAACGCCCGATGCTCGCATACCTCAAATTCACTTCGCCGGAGATGCCGGCATCTGCTGCGTCGACGGAATACTATGTTGATGCCTTGGCGTTGATCCACAAGCGACTGCGTCCAGTGGATCTTCAGAGCTTGTGGTAGAGATGAAAATGGCACCGAGCGAGCAGTTCAGATTGATCGCAGATCGTCCCAGAACAAACCCGGCAACGGGAGTTGCTGTTCGAGGCGCGTTGCAGGAGACGTCGCTGTTCAATTTCGTAAGCGACAAGGTGTATCGGGTCAGCACCCGGACGCATGAGTTGGGCATACCACCGCCGGCTGACCCGGCGTTCCCGCAGCAGGGGGCACTGCTTCTTGCCGACCCGGTCTTCGCCGTTTGTCTGGTGGGTCGACCGCAACGGTGGACTTCTTTCGCGGTCCTTACTTCGGCAGACTCAAGGCCATCGACGCCTTCACCCGGTCCATCACGACCAGGGTTTTGAAATGCTTGATATTGTGGTTCTCGAAAAACAGGCGCTTGGTCAGCTGCTCGTATTCGTGCATTGATCCGACCGTCACGACGAGCACAAAATCCGTCTCTCCCGTCACGTAGTAGCATTGCTGCACTTCCGGGGCCGAAGCGAAACTCGCCTTTGACGCCTCCAGCAGGTCAAGCCGTTCATTCTCGATCTGGACCTCCACCAGAACGGTGATTGGTTGACCTACCGAAGCGGGGTTCAGGATCGCGACGTTGCCCTGGATAACGCCGTGCTTTTCCAGACGACTGATCCGTCGCTGCACGGCAGCCGCGGAAAGATTGACCATCTCTCCGATCGTCCGCTGTGGGGTTGTGTTGTTTCGCTGAAGAATCTCCAGGATGGCAAGGTCCTGAGGATCGAGATCATTCAAGCGAAATTCTTGTGTCGGTGGCATAGCGCGCAACAAAATCACGGGATCCGGGCTCACTTAGAGGCCTTTTCTCGACAAAGCGCAATACTGTCAGCTCCATGACAGCGGTCGATCCGGACGGCAATTGCGCCGGAGATCCGGGCCTGAGATTCCGAACGAGGTGATGATGACCACCATTACGCGCCACACCGTGCCGGGGTTACCTCCGTCGATGTCGCCGAGCAGCCACGCTGTGGAGGCGGATGGATTTGTGTTTTTGACGGGGCAATTTGCGAGAAATCTCGATGACCCCGGTTCGCGCCTTCCTGACGGTATTGCGGCACAAACCGAGCAGACCCTCAAGAACATGGAACGGGTGCTGGGTAGCCTCGGCCTTGGGATGAAAAACGTCGTTAGCGTCCGCGCGTATCTTACCAGCTTCAAGCGCGACTACGACGAAATGAACGAGGTCTACTCCCGGTTTTTTCATCCGGATCATCGACCGACCAGGACCTGCGTCGGTGTCACTGATCTCGTGAGGGACGCCCTGATCGAAATCGACTGCGTCGCAAAGCGATAAGTAGAACAATCACAAAATCCAGAAGGGGAGAAAATGCAGCAAGCCAACTCGGTATCGGCGCGCCTCGACCGCCTTCCGATCTCTAGGGTTCACAAGCGTATCGTCGCCCTCGTGGGCGGCGGCATGTTCTTTGACAACCTTGACATCTACATAGCTGGCGCAGTGCTGGGCGTATTTCTCTCAACCGGCTTTTCCAGTCTCGAACTGAACGCGTATTTCGTGTCCGCGACGTTCCTGGGCATGTTTCTGGGAACGGTCGGAGCGGGCGTCGTCGCAGATATGTTCGGTCGCCGGGTGACGTTCCAGTGGAATTTGGCGATCTTCGGCCTGGCGTCTCTCGCAGGTGCTGCCGCGCCCAACATGGAATGGGTCGTTTTCCTGCGCTTCCTTTGCGGCGTGGGCCTCGGCGCCGAGATCGTTCTGGGCTATGGGACGCTTGCCGAGTTCGTCCCGCCGCAACAACGGGGTCGCTGGGTTTCCACGCTCTCGATGATTTCCAGCATGGGGCTACTGGTGTCGACCCTGTTGAGCTGGGCGCTCATCCCGGTATTCGGTTGGCGCATCATGTTCGCTGTCCCCGGCGTCGGAGCACTGATCATCTTATGGCTTCGAAAAGCGCTTCCCGAGTCTCCGCGCTGGCTGGAAGTAAAGGGGCGGTTCAGCGAAGCGGACCTGGTTGTTTCTGCTATCGAGCGCGAGGCTCGCGCGGAGCATGGTGAACTCGGCGCTCCGGAGTGGCGGCCTGCTGTTGCACCGGGGTCGATCTGGCAAAAGGCGTTCATTCGGCCTCTGGTCCTCGGAACGGTTTTGCAGGTCATCATGTTCGCAGCCCTTTATGGCCTCGTCTCGTGGATCCCGACTTTCCTTCTCAAGCAAGGCATCCCGATCAACCAGACCCTCGGCCAGTCGGCGCTCATGTCGCTCGGCGCGCCAACGGGAGCATTCGTCGCCCGGCTTTGGGTCGATCGTTTGGGTCGACGCGCCGCGATCATCGGCGGCTCTATCGGTGCGGCCATCATGACCGTGCTGTTCGGCCAGGCCACTTCACAGGTCGCGGCCGTCGGCATCGGCTTTGCCACTTTCGCGCTGATCTACTTTCTTCTCGCGACGATCCAGGCGGTCTATTTGCCCGAGCTCTTCCCGACGTCGGTTCGTATGCGCTGCAACGCCGTCTGTGTCGGAATAGCAAGGCTTACGACGGCTGTCGTTCCCTTCGGTGTTGTCTATCTCTTCAACAACTGGGGTGTTGCTGCGGTGCTATCCACGATCGGCGGGCTCCTTTTCGTGCAGGCCGTTACCATGGCATTGCTTGGACGTGAAACCGGCGGACGTTCGCTTGAGCTTGCGACCGATACGATGTCTCGACCGGTGTCTGATTGCGCCCCTGTCGAGGCGCCTGCGACCAAGGCCGTGCCATGAACGGTCGTGCTCCTGATTTCGATACGCGGGACGTCAGCTCGGTCCGTCGGGCGGTGCGCTCCGGTGCCTATGTTGGCTACACGGCCGGCTTCACGCCGGATCGCGTGCAGGCGAACATTTGCATTCTTCCTCGCAGTCATGCGGAAGACTTCCTTTTGTACTGTCAACGCAATCCGCAGCCGTGCCCCCTGATTGCGCGATCGGATGTGGGCGATCCCTGTCTTCCCAGCCTGGGCGAGGACATCGACATCCGCACCGATGTGCCGCGGTACCACGTCTTTCGCGATGGCCAACTCGCAGAAGAAGTGACGGACATATCCCGACTCTGGCGGGATGACCTGGTAACCTTCGCTTTAGGCTGCTCCTTTTCGTTCGAGTACGCCTTGCTGGAAGCGGGAATTGCACTCAGGTATCTCGATCGTGGCGAAGTGGCTGGCGTCTATGAGACGACGGTCGATACGATGCCTGCTGGTGAGTTCCGTGCGAAGCTCGTGGTCACGATGCGACCGTTCGCAGCCCGGGAAGCAATTCGTGCCATCCAGATCACATCGCGCTTCCCGAACGTTCATGGTGCTCCCGTTCATATCGGCGATCCCGGCTTGATTGGAGTTGACCTGTCGAAGAGGTACAGGGGGGTAGGTTCGGGAGAGGTGCTCCCGCACGAGATCCCGTTGTTCTGGGCGTGCGGCCTCACTCCGCAGCTCGCGACCGCAAACGCGAAGCCGCCCTTGTGCATCACGCACGCGCCGTCCTCCATGCTCGTTACCGATCTGCGCAATGCTGACCTTGCTTCCTTCTAGGCGCCGCCAATTCCAGGAGAGTGAGGCATGAGAAACTTCGAGGCACCGGGGCGTTCCGAAGCGTTCGGCGTGAACGGCATGGCCGCTACGACGCACCCGCTCGCCACCCTGGCTGCGATCGATGTGCTACGCGATGGCGGCAACGCCGTAGATGCAGCCGTAGCCGCGGGCGCGATGCTTGCTGTCGTCGAGCCGACCCAGACAGGTGTCGGCGGGGATTGCTTTGTCTTGTTGAAGCGGGAAGGGCAGCCGGTCATTGCCCTCAACGGGTCGGGAGCTGCGCCGGCCGCCGTAAGTCTCGGGCGTCTCGCGGAAGCCGGAATCAGAACGCTTGATCCCGAAAACGTCCACACGGTTACGGTTCCGGGCGCTGTGCGCTCCTGGGCGCAGCTTGCTGAGGACCACGGAAGGTTCGATCTGGCGCGTCTCCTTGCACCGGCCATCGCAGCTGCGGAAAACGGCTATTTGGTCACCGAGCGACTGGCCCGGGACTGGAGCAGGCAGGTGCCGAAGCTGTCCCGCCTTGCTGCGACGACCTCGGTCTTTCTTCCCACCGGGGGAGCGCCGAAGCCGGGCCACCTGCACGTGCAGCCGACGCTCGCTCGCGCCCTCAGGGGCGTCGCTGCAAGGGGCGCGGACGTATTCTATGAGGGATGGATCGCAGAAAGCATCGTTAAGACGCTTCGTTCGCTGGGCGGCTTTCACACGCTTGCGGACTTCGCCGCGTTCAGGCCTCGATACGAGACACCGATATCGACGTCCTATCGTGGCTACGAATTGTGGGAATGCCCGCCGAACGGCTCGGGCGTCGCTGTCCTTGCCATGGCAAATCTGCTCGACCGATACAATGTCGCGGACTTCGCTCCGGTATCGGTCGAACGCTACCATCTGCTGTCCGAAATTGCCCGCATCGGCTATGCGGAGCGGGACGCCTTTGTCGGCGACCCGGATACTGCACCGGTACCTGTCGAGCGCATGAAGAGCTCAGCTCGTGCTGACATCCTCACCGGGCGAATATCGCAGAACTCGCGGTTGGCCGACGTCGTTCCGATCGCGATGCCAGAACACAAGGACACGGTGTTTCTGTCCGTTGTCGACAAGGACCGCACAGCGGTCTCGTTCATCAACTCTATCTTCGACGATTTCGGCAGCGGTATCGTCGCCCCCGAGTGCGGGGTCCTTTTGCACAATCGTGGCTTCGGCTTCGTGCTCGAACCCGACCATCCGAATGCGTTCGCGGGCGGCAGGCGTCCTATGCATACGATCCTGCCGGCTATGCTCACCCGCGACGGCGAGTGCGTGCTTTCCTTCGGTGTGACTGGTGGTCACTTTCAGCCGATCGGACAAATCCAGATCCTGTCGAACCTGCTCGACTACAAGATGTCCGTGCAGGAAGCCATCGACCAACCGCGCATCTTCGCTCGCGGCGACGTGCTTGACGTCGAAGGAACCGTTCCGGCGCATGTTGTCGAAGGTCTTCGCGCTCTCGGGCACCGGCCGACGCCGGCGCCCAATCCACTCGGAACTGCCCAGGCGATCTGGATCGACCGGAAGCGCGGGCTTCTAAGGGGCGGGGCAGATTCCCGTCGTGACGGCGTCGCACTAGGCTATTGAGAGACCAAATGTCCAAAATACTCAGCGAAAACTTCTCCCTCCAACCTAACCCGAACCCCGTTCGTCAGGAAAAGTACGGCGAGAACGGACGCGGCGATATCCTCAGCCTCGCAGCTCTCGATCAGGCGCGAAAGGAGATCACGACCTGGCCCGGTTACCGTCCCACGGTGCTGCGGCGTCTGGACGGGCTGGCGCGCGCCGCGGGCGTGCGCACGATCTTCTATAAGGACGAGGGTGCTCGCTTTGACCTCGGCAGCTTCAAGGCACTGGGCGGAGCCTATGCGGTGGCCTCCTTCCTGCAGCGTCAGGTCGAGGCTCTCACCGGCAAGCGCCCGAGCACCGGGCAGCTTGCGGCCGGATTGCTGAAAGACATCACGGCCGGCATGATTGTGACGTGTGCAACGGACGGAAATCACGGCCGATCCGTGGCGTGGGGCGCCCGCACGTTCGGGTGCAGGTGCGTGATCTTCGTGCACGCCTCTGTGAGCCAGGGCCGCCGCGATGCGATCGCCGCCTACGGCGCTGAAGTACGCGTGGTCGACGGGACTTACGACGCCGCCGTTCGCGAGGCTGCGGATACGGCCGCGCGAAACGGCTGGCAGGTGATCTCCGATACGTCTTACGAGGGATATACCGACATTCCCCGCTACGTCATGCAGGGGTACGGAGTTATGGTGGAGGAGGCCATAGAGCAACTGCCGCGCGGTGTTTTTCCGACCCACGTCTTCGTGCAGGGCGGTGTTGGCGGCCTCGCGGCGGCCGTCTGCTCCTATCTTTGGGAGCGCTTCGGCGAGAGGTCGCCCCTGTTCTACGTGGCCGAGCCCGAGACGGCGCGATGCCTCTACCTTAGCGCGGTGGCGGGGCAGCCGACTGCCGACCACGGCACGCTGGACACGCTTATGGCTGGTCTTGCCTGCGGGGAGGTCTCCCTTTTGGCCTGGTCGATTCTCGATGTGGGCACCGACGGATTCTTCTCGATCACTGACGCTTCCGCGGCGGAAACGATGCGCTTGCTTGCCGATGGTCGATACGGCGATCATCCGATCGTCGCCGGCGAGTCCGCCGTCGCGGGTCTCGCTGCGGCACTTCTGGCGGCCGGCGACGCCGACGCACGGCATGCGGTCAAGCTGACTGAAGAGAGCGTGGTGCTGGTCATCGGAACGGAAGGAGCAACCGATCCAGTCGTGTACGAGCGGATCGTCGGAAAGCCGCCCGAGCGCGTCGTGGCCGGCTGGTCGAACGCGGCCAGGGAGGAACTGGTGCAATGACGTCGTCGGGCTGGAACAAGCTTGTTTCGCATGAGATCGACAAAGATCGCGAGGCTCTTGTCGATCTGTGCCGTCGATTTGTGGCGGCTCCGAGCATGAATCCGCCTGGGCGGACGACGGAGGTCGCGGACGAATTGCAGGCGTTTTTCCGGGAGAGGGGGCTGGCGAGCGAGCGGATCGCCGTTGTGGACGACGCCGCCAACGTTCACCTGACGCTGAGTGGCTCGGCGGAAGGAAAGCATGTGGTCTTCAACGCCCACATGGACACGATGCAGCCGGGCGACGAGTCCGCGTGGAGCGTTTCGCGTCTCGAATTGACCCGCAAGGAAGGTCGTCTTTACGGCCTTGGCATGGGAAACCTGAAGGGCGGTCTCGCCGCCATGGCCCTCGCGACGACAGTGCTTGCACGGCATCGCGAGCAGCTTCCGGGGACCCTGAGCTTCACGGCCGTTTGCGACGAGGTCATGTTCGGCGGACGCGGCACCGAGCACCTCCTCGCTGTTCGGCCGGATCTTGCCGGCGACTTTATGATCAGCGCAGAAGGTCCCGGTTTCATGGATTTCGCTGTTGCGGAGAAAGGCCTTCTCTGGGTCGATGTCGAGGCAACCGGACCGGGAGGCCATTCTTCCCGCGCGCTGCGGGGCGAAAGCGCCGTCGGCAAGCTCGCCAACTTCATGGTACAGGTCGATACCTTCAACGATGTCTTCGCGACCTTGCCGCAGGAGCTCAACGGGGTGACCGGCGGAGAAGGAAACTTGGGGCTTCGCTTGTCGGCCAACGCGGGTGTGATCGACGCGGGCGAAGTGCGCAGCCTGATCTCGCCGTCCGCGATTGCGCGGTTTGATTTCAGGCTTCCGCCGGGAATCAGTGCTGCAAGCGTCAAGGACCGCCTGCAGAGGATCGCCAGCACCATTCCGGGAATCCGTCTCTCGTACCCGAAGGAGTGGGATGCGAACTGGGAGGCGGTTGATAGCCCGTATGCGAAGAGCCTGATTCAAGCGATTGGTGAGGTGCGAGGAAAAACACCTCGTCTAGTCGTGCGACTTCCGGGCAGCGACGCCCGTCATTGGCGGAATAAGGGTGTTCCGGCCGCTTGTTTCGGACCGCAGCCCACGTTGTCGGCCGGTGTGGACGACTATGCCAATGAGCAAGACGTAGTCGATTGCGCGAAGATTTATGCTCTTGCGGCGATCGATCTCATGAGTCTTCGCTGAAACCATATCCTGGCTCTTCCAAGCGAGGAGCTGCCGCGAAAAAGTGTTTCTCGCCGAGTGAGTGGCGTGAGCGATCATCGTACAGACTAAATCAACGCTGGTCATTGACGGTACCGCAAGCCACGCCGTGCGACCGCGAGCGGTGTCGTTCCCGGCCAGGCACGCGCGGCCATCCGGTCGATTGACTCTGATACTTACCGAAGTCGGCATTCTTCCGAGCGACGTGAATTTTCCTGTGAATTCAAGTGCGTAATATTGTGACGGATCAGCCACCGGCAGTTGACCGTTGGCGAGGGCAATTTGTTCTTAGAAAACAATGCGATAGAATCGCTCGAAATGAATGAGTGGGAGTAGTGACGGACGTCATGCGGCCGTCCAAGTTACCATCTCTCGGAGAATAGCTTCGAAGACCAAGACGGAAAGGCTTTGCCGATCAAGCTATGGGACTGGGAGTATTCATTCATCGGCTGGACTCGATCTATGAGGACAGTCCAGCCGAACAATATCAATTTCCCAGCCAGTATTTGCGTCGCGTAGAAGCCTGCGTTGGTGATTGGATAATTTACTACGAACCGCGCAAGGTCGCGGAAACACGGGGCTACTTTGCGATTGCAAAGGTTCAACAAGTTATTCCGGACCCCGGGGCGCCTGGGATGTACCTCGCGCTGATTGAGCCGGGAAGCTATCTCGACTTTGCGAATCCGGTTCCTTTCAGCGAACCAACTGGGCGACCGATAGAGCGAGGCGTTCTCAACGATGAGGGGCGGATTTCGGGACGCGCTCAATCGGCGGTGCGGCCAATCTCTCCTGAAGATTTCAGTAGAATCGTTGGACTCGGCCTTGAGGAAAAGGCTCCTTTACTGCCTCGGCTCGACGATGAAATACCGCTGCGGTCTCTTGCAGAGGAGCAGGTGCCTTTCACATATGACCAGCAGCGCGATCGCGTTAGTATTACCATGTCGAGGATTTTGCGCGATCGCGTCTTCCGACGTGTCGTCCTGCGCGCCTATGATGAACGGTGCGCCATCACGGGACTGAAACTCATCAACGGAAGAGGCCGGGCGGAGGTTGCTGCCGCACACATTCGGCCGGTGGAAGCGAGCGGGCCTGATGTTATCAGCAATGGGATCGCGCTTTCAGGCACGGCGCATTGGATGTTTGATCGGGGCTTGATCAGCTTGGCCGATGATTTGGAGATATTAATCTCGCGACAGACAAATGATCCGGAAGGGATACGATCGATAATCAACAAGTCCGGTCAGGCGCTTGCGCCTCAGCGCATGTCTGACCGTCCGCATCCGCATTTTCTAAGGTGGCACCGCGAGCATTGCTTTAAGCAATGAGTCCGTAGCAATGCATCGGCAAGCGTAGCCCGGATGAGCGAAGCGATATCCGGGCCACGTCCTATCCGCGTGTCGTGGTGTCCCGCATATCGCTGCGCTCGTGCGGGCTACTCACCTCGACCTGACGTTCGTACCGTCTATGCCGGCAAAAGACCCGCGGCGCGATAATTGTCGATCATCGCGTCGTAGAGCGAAATATCGGAGCGGCTTCTGGCGACGAGCTGCGCGCCGGCGACGGCGGCGAAGATGGCGCGGGCCCGCTGTTCGCTCTTTCTCGAACTGACCAGGCCCGCGGCCACCAACAACTTGCTCAGCCACGCCACGTTGACGTCGGCAAAGGTCTGGACCTCCTTCTTCACCACGTCCGGCAGGTCGTCGACTTCTGCCGACATGAAGCTGCAGAGGCACATGCGGTTGTTGCTCTCGAGCGCTTTGCGAAACACATCGGGATATCGACGCAGGCAGCGGACAGGATCGGCCGTTTCTGCCAGCATCGACTCGAGTTGGGCGGCGGTGTCCTCCCAGTAGCGCCGCGCGACGGCCACGCCGAGATCGGCCTTGCTCGGAAAATGGTGATAGATGCTGGCGGCCTTGATCCCGACTTCCTCCGCGAGATCGCGGAAAATCAAGCCGCCATAGCCGCGTGCCTGCGCGGTCCGCTTTGCTGCCGCCAGGATGGCCTCCCGAGAGCTCGAACTCACTTCGTTGCCTCACTGCTTCGTTATCTACCAAGTGACAGATAGGCGTTGACCGGCCTGATTTGAAGGCTAATTTTACCCTACCAAGTGACAGGTAGACAGGAGTCATAATGAAGATTTACGATTGGCCAACTGGCCCATATCCGGCCCGCGTTCGCATCGCTTTGGCCGAGAAGAACCTGAGGTCGCAAGTGGAGTTCGTATTGGTCGATCTCTACAAGGGCGAGCACAAGAAGCCCGAATTCCTCGCCAAGAACTACTCCGGCACGCTGCCGGTGCTCGAACTCGACGACGGGGCGTTCATTGGCGAGTGCACGGCCATTACCGAGTACCTTGACGCGCTCAATGGCGCGCCGACGCTGACCGGCAGGACGCCGCGCGAAAAGGGTGTGATCCACATGATGAGCAAGCGCGCCGAACTGGAACTGCTCGATGCCATCAGCGTCTATTTCCACCACGCCACGCCGGGTCTCGGGCCTCATGTCGAGATCTATCAGAATCCCGAATGGGGATTCCGTCAGTGCGACAAGGCCCTCAGGGGGATGCACTACTTTGACGGCATTCTGAAACGACAGCCGTTCGTCGCCGGCGAGGCATTCACGATGGCCGATATCACCCTCATAGGCGGCTTGATCTTCGCGGGGCTGGTGAAGGTGCCGGTGCCGATGGAGTGCGAGGCTCTTTTGGCATGGTATGCAGTGATGCAGGAGCGTCCCAGCGTGAAGAACCGGATAACGATGTCCGAGCCGATCGAGGCATCTTGATTAAGATCGTCGTTTGCGAACACCGCCCTCGCGAGTCTTACGCGAGGGCGGATCGTCAGGATGGCAAGCGTAGCCCGGATGAGCGCAGCGACATCCGGGGCATTTTCTATCCGCGCGTCGCGGGTGCCCCGCATATCGCTGCGCTCATGCGGGCTACTCACTTCTCGGTCAAATCACACGGCCGGGATCAATCACTGCTCCTTCTTGAACAAATCCTGGAAGATGAGCGGGCCCCAAGTGCGGCCGCGTGCGTGCACCAGCGCGCCACCCTCGTTGAGCCTTCCCAGCTTGACGGGTGCGAACCCGAGTTGCTTCGCCAAGGCCGCCACAGGCGCGACCGCGTCCTCGTCGTCACCAGACAGCAAGACCACCCGGTGCCCACCCTCGACGATCGGATCGGCAGCCAAGATGGCCGCAATCAGGTGATTGAACCCTTTGACGAGCTTGGCGCCGGTGAACGCCTTCGCGACGAAGGCGGAGGACGGCAGGCCGTCCAGCTCTTCAGGGACTGGAAACGCGTTCATCGCGTCGATCACCGTCTTGCCTTTCCAGCTCGGCAGGGCCTTCGCGACCTCGCGATGCTCCCCGAACGGGACCGCCAGGATGATTGTGTCGGCCTCGAGCGCTTCCCGCAACGACTTGGCGACGACCGTGGGTCCAATCGCCCGAGCCTGCGGCGCCAACGCCTCGGGCGGCCGGCGGCTCGCGACGGTCACGTCGATGTTCTTACGGGCGAAGGCGTGGGCGAGGGCCTGGCCTATCTTACCGAATCCTACAATCGCGTAGCTCATAGTGCTTCTCCGATCCGTGTTGATTCGATTTCAGATGGCCGAAAAACCGCCGTCGACAGACAAATCCACCCCATTCACGAAGCTCGAATCGTCTGAGGCAAGAAACAGCGCGGCCGCCGCAATTTCCTCGGGACGACCCATCTTTCCGCGCGGGATCAGGGATTCGAACATCCGCTTCGCCGCCTCGTCGAGAACCTGGTCCTGCATCGGTGTGGCGATCGGCCCCGGGCTCAGCACGTTCACCCGGATATTCCTGCCCTTCAGTTCGTTGAGCCAGGTGCGCGCGAATGAGCGCAACGCCGCCTTGCTTGCCGCATACACGCCGTAACCGGGAAAGCCCTTTACCGACGCGACCGACCCGGTCATGAAGATCGATCCGCCATCGTTGAACAGCGGCAACGCCTTCTGAACCGCAAACAGCGTTCCGCGCGTATTCAGGTTGAAGGTCGCATCGAAATGCCGCTCGGTAATCTCGCCCAGAGGGACGGCTTCGCCCATGCCGGCGCTCGCGTACAGGACGTCGATCCTGCCCTTTTCCCGCTTGACCGTGTCGAACAGACGATCGAGGTCGTCGAGATTGGCCGCGTCGCCGCGCACGCCGGTTACGTTCCGGCCGATCAGCCTGACGGCCTCGTCGAGCACCTCCTGCCTTCGGCCCGTGATGAAAACATATGCGCCTTCTTCAACGAACCGCCTGGCGCTCGCCAGCGCCATGCCGCTCGATCCACCCGTGATGACTGCAACCTTACCTTCAAGCTTTCCCATGACTTCTCCTTTCGTCGTGCCGGACAGCGTCTCTGGTCCCATTTGCCAGATGGCCCTCGAGAACCTCGACGTAGCTCCGCCGGCGTCAGGCGTTGAGTGCGGAAGCGCGCACATCGGTGGTGCGAAATCGATCCGGCCGGATGACTGACGCCAGCCGCGACGATTGGTGTCCGCCGTTCGGAATTGGGGCGCGTTTGTCGGCGTGGCTATTCGGCTTGGGCTATGATGATCGCCCGTGCTACCCACATACGAGATGCTGTTCGACGTACTGGAGACGGGCTTTGGAAGGCGCACCCCAGCGGTGCTGGATTGCACCATGATCGACTGGGATGACGTTCGCTACTTTCTTGCCGTCGCGCGCGGAGGCTCGGTGCGGGCTGCCGCCGAGCGCCTCGGGGTGAACCACTCGACCGTGCTGCGACGCGTCGCCCAACTGGAGGAGCGGCTCGGAGCGCAGATGTTCGAGAAGCTGCCTTCGGGCTACCGCCTGACGGCTGCGGGTGAGGAGGTCCTCGAACTCGCGGACCAGATGGAGGCCTCGTCGCACCAGCTGGAGACGCGCGTCTTCGGCCGCGACCAGGGCGTGCGCGGGCTTCTGCGGGTGACGCTGGCGCCGCCCCTCGCGACACACCTGCTCATGCCGGACTTCTCCGATTTCGCGCGACTGCATCCGGATATCGAGATGGAAATCTTGTCGTCCGGCGAGCTGGCAAATCTGACCAACCGGGAGGCCGATGTAGCGATCCGCGTCGTCTACGACCGCAAAACCCTGCCGCTCAATCTTCACGGCTTGAAGGGACCGGAGCTGTTCGGAGGCATCTACATATCCCGCGATCGACTGGCCGCGTGGCGCGCGGGCGCGCCTGACCCCGTCAGGTGGATCGTCATAAGTATTCACGGAATCCCGGACTGGGCCCACGAGGGTGAGGTTCGCGCCGCCGAGGTTCCGTTCAGGGCCACAGATGCCGCGGCGCAGATCGTCGCGGTGCAGCAGGGGATCGGCATGACGACGCTGCCGTGCTTCGTCGGAGATGCCGACCCGCTGCTGGTGAGGGTGCCGGGCACCGACTTGCACATGTACGGAACGCTCTGGCTTCTCACACAGGGGGAGACACGCAAGACGAAGCGCGTGCGGCTCTTCACGGAGTTCGTATCCCGCAGGCTCACCGCATACGCGCCGCTTCTCGCCGGACTGTCCGTATCACGCGACTGACGCGCGGGCAGGTCGCCGATGGCGCTTGCCGCAATCCGGTCGGAGGCGAGCTGCGATTGCACCAAGCGAAAATCGCGGTCAATTCCCTTGCGCTGCTGACGGTAGCAAAGCGTAGCCCGGATGAGCGAAGCGATATCCGGGGCATTTCTATCCGTGTGTCGCGTGGTGCCCCGCATATCGCTGCGCTCATGCGGGCTACTCGCTGTTTCATCGTCGCGATGGCACACCACGGCGGTCAAGCAGCTAGGAGGCCGCCCGACCGATCGATGCGCGCTGAGCGATCAATATGGGCCCGGCTCGCAGGGGACATTGTTGCCGGTCCAGGGCGCGGTGGCGAATGAACCGACGCGCGGCGCCGGAATGCAGGCGCGACCGTCGACATAGACGGGCTCGGTCGGCGCGGCGGCGCTCGCCTCCGCGACGTGGCGGGACATCGCGTGGGTTTCACGCGCCATTGCCGGCGACGCGATCATGGCAACCGCGATCAAGGAAGCCGACAGGAGTTTGACGTTGGTCATGGAGTTTCTCCGTTTTGTTTATGGGGCCGAGGAGTCTGGCCTCGTCAGATATTTGTGCACGGCGACGGCGGACTTGAATGCAATCATCACTCACGCCGGCTCAACGCTGCGTGAGCAATGCGATCCTCGCCGTTGTGTCGCGCGATGCAGACCATCACCGACAGGCCGGATGAACGAAGCGTAATCCATCACGTCTTCGCGTGATGATCGTGAGGGTGCGTTACGTGCGCGTTGACGCTCCTACGGGTTCAGCAAGCGTAGCCCGGATGAGCGAAGCGATATCCGGGGCGTGTCGTGGCGTCCCGCATATCGCTGCGCTCGTGCGGGCTACCCGTGCCTAGGAACTTTCGGACGCAAACGCCGCACAAAACTCCGTCACGGCGCGAGCTCCGCTCGGACCTCGCCGAGCAGCGCCATGCCGCCGAGCCGGCCCAGTTCGTCCGAACATTTTGCGCTCTTGCCGTAGCAGCAGAAGGCGACTGTGACGCGCTCTGAAAGTGGTCCGATGCAGGGCAGGCCGCTGTCGCCGAATGTGGTCATGCAAGGCACGACGCGGCGCTCCTCGAAAGCGAGGTCGCGAATGCGGTCAAGGATCTGTTGTTGAAGCCGATCGGCAACCTCAATCGATCCGCCCGAGCGGAACCAGTTCTTGATATCGGCCTCGCTGCCGAGCGGAAGATCGACCGGATCGCCGCCGAGCTTCAGCCAGGTCTGGCCGTCCGGATAGCGGATCGGAGGCAGGATGTAGGGATTGTCGCCCTTGGGCCCGAGACAACGCATCGACGGCATTCCGGCCAGGCGTTGAACCTCCGCCGCACCAAGCCGGAACAGCGCCGCGGTCCGCCCATAGACCGTAAAGCCCAGGGAGCGGCCGAGCAGCGATTGGGTGTGCCCGCCCGCCGCAACCAGAACGCGCTCGGCCTCGACGCTCCCCGATCGCGTCCGGATCGTGACGCCGGAGCCGCTTTCCGAAATCCCCAGCGCGGGTTCGTCGATGATCCGGGCGCCGGCGCGTTCCGCCGCGATCGTCTGCGCGCGGACCAGGCGGCGCGGGCTGATGTATCCGGCATTGTGCGGCTCGAAATAACCCTGCATTCCCGCCGTCGATTTCAGAAACGGAAAGCGCTCCGCGAGCCCCGCATCATGATAGGCTTCACACCGGATCCCGTCTTCGGCACAGATCCTGCCGATCGAAGCAACATCGCTGGTTTCGCTGCGGCCGATGTGAAGTGCTCCAGCTTCCCGATAGAACTCCACGCCGCTCTCCGCTGCAATCTCGCCGTAGCGCGAAATCGCGGCGCGGTTCGCTTGCCGCCAGAACGGCCCCGGATCGTAACTCCGCGTGATGCGGCCCTCGTCATAGTGGCTGCCGAAGACGCCGCCATGGCGCGAAAAATCCGCCGGCTCATCGGGCCCGATCAGCGCAACATCGTGGCCCATCTTGCTCAGATGCCGCGCAGCTGCCGATCCGATCAGGCCGCGTCCGATCACCGCAAGTTTGATCGCTTGATTGGGGCTCACGAAGAAGTCCTGCGCTCTGCCTGCATCGGCAGTGTGAGATCGACCATGTCATTTCCGATGCCCTGGCAGCAAGCATAATCCAGCTGAGCGCGCAGGTGGACCGGCGAAGCGTAATCCGCCACATCTTGAAGCCGGCCGCGAGGCAGCAGGTTACGCGTTCGGCTAACCCGGCCCCGATTTCCCGCGAGACTCTTCGCGACTGCCGGGAAGTCGGCGCAAGCCGGCGTCTGACGACGCTGTTTTTCCGCGCGAACGCTCCACTGAGCGAACTTGAAACAAATAGTCACGGTGATTTCACTCGCGCTGAACGGCGTTATATGAGATGATGCAACCAAGGGTCAACATGGTGCATCTTCACCGGCAGGAGGGCGAAATGAGCGACCAGATGATCGAGGCGACGACAAGTCCGGCACAGATCGTTCAACAGGCGGCAAAAAAATATCTCGACATCAGCAACGCCCCTGGCTGCTGCATCGCGGTCTATGACGAAAAGTCGTTCGGCACCAAGGGCTACGTCTACCCCAAGGGACTGTCAGGCGTGGCCGGCTCTTCGCCCGCGCCATTCAGTGTCACGACCGACACGGTGTTCGAGATCGGATCGGTGACCAAGGTGTTCACCAGCACATTGCTGGCGGTGGCGGTCAAGGCTGGTGGGCCC
Organism: Bradyrhizobium sp. USDA 4538; assembly: GCF_024171045.1. Taxonomy (NCBI): domain Bacteria; kingdom Pseudomonadati; phylum Pseudomonadota; class Alphaproteobacteria; order Hyphomicrobiales; family Nitrobacteraceae; genus Bradyrhizobium; species Bradyrhizobium sp. USDA 4538. The sequence continues at coordinate 8,498,803 of NZ_JALJZE010000001.1, read as the reverse complement.
ACTCTTGACGATACCATCGGCCCTTATCTGAACCTCTTCAGCGCGAACGCGGTGGGAACGCCGGTGCTGGACGCCATCCAGCTCGTGCAATTCGCCACCCATACCTCCGGCATGCCGGAGCAGCCGGGGGACGGCTTGACTGGCTACAGCGAGCAGCTGTTTGCGGACGAGCCGCCCTCCAGTGAACTCATCAACTGGTGGAATCAATATGATACGCCGCCGCAAGGCTGCTGGCAGTATTCCAACATCGGCTTCGTGACCTTGGGCTTTGCGGTCACGCAGATGTTTGCGAAAGACAAGGGCCATAACTACAACGAAATTTTGGCCGAATACGTCACCGGTCCACTCGGCATGAAGCAGACCGGAGCCGTGCTCAATTCGTCGTGGAAGATCGCGCAGGGATGTATCGGGCATTGGAGCAAGAGCTCCGAGCCGCCATACCAGATCGTCTTCGACCGCAACACGCCGACCGGCGGCACGGCCTTTGATCTGAAGACCACCGGCGACGATATGATCAGGTTTCTCGCGGCGCAGATCGCGGCCCCGAACGGGCCGCTCGGGTCGCAAATCGCGCTGACGCAGCAGAACCAGGGGACATTCCCCATCTGCGGGGAGAAGACCAGCGTCACCATGGGCCTCGCCTGGCAGATCACCACGGACGCGCAGGGCCATACCGTTTTCACAAAGAACGGCGCGACGAGCAGAGGCGGATTCGAAGCGATCGTGATCGTCGTGCCGGAACTGCAATGCGGTGTCGCGGTGCTGAGCAACCAGTATTTCGATGCGTCCCGCGTGCACCCCGCGGGGATCGCACCCGGCCGCACCGCACTGGAGATTATTTCGCAGCTTCATCCAGGCTTCGAACTGACCGAACCGCTGCCAGAACACGATCCATTCGACTAGCAAACCTGGCCCGGACGAGTGCACCGATGTCCGGCGGCTTTGTCGTCTGCGCGAGAGCGCTGTCCCTGTTGTCGCCAACCTCAGCCGGTCGGTGGTTTACCCGTGTTAACCGCCAACTGAGCCTCGAAAGCGCGCTGGTAAGCCGGCCGGGCTTCGCCGCGGGCGACATAGGCGGACAGGCCCGGATATTCTTCGAGAATGCCCGATGCTCTCAGCCTGAGCAGCACCGACACCATCATCAGGTCGCCCGCGCTGAACGCGCCGTCGAGCCAGTCGGCCTTGCCGAGGCGGGGGGAGAGTTGCGTCAGCCGGTCGCGGATGCGATCCATGACCAGCGGCAGGCGGTCTTTGGTCCAGGGCTTGTCGCTCTCCAGAATCCTGGCGGTCATGAGTTCGAGGATCGGCGGTTCCACCGTGTTGACCGCGGCAAACATCCAGGTGATCGCGCGGGCGCGGGCATTGGCATCGCCGGGCAGCAGGCCGGCATGACGCTCGGCGATATGGAGCACGATCGAGCCTGTCTCGAACAGCGCCAGATCACCTTCCTCATAGGTCGGAATCTGGCCGAAGGGATGCAGCGCCAGATGCGCGGGTTCCTTCATCGCCTGGAACGAAACAAGGCGAACCTCGTAAGGCTGGCCCGTTTCTTCCAGCGCCCAGCGAACGCGCGTATCGCGCGCCAGTCCCTTGCCGCCATCGGGCGACCGTTCGAAGGCGGTAATGATGGGCGTCATCGTTTCTCTCCATGTCCTTGCGTCCTGAGGACGAGCGGGCGGCGCGCGCCCCGACAGCTGATTCCGGAATATTTTGGCCAAGCCTAGCCCGGATGAAGCGCAGCGAAATCCGGGACCGGTCCTGCCAAAGGCGAGAACCCGCAGGGACGACGATTGGGGATGGAGGCCATGCCACACACTCACTGTCGTCCTGGCGAAAGCCAGGGGACCCATTACCCCAAATCTCAATTGTTATGCGACGCTGGGGCCGTGATCCCGTTCCCAATCAGTTGCGGTGGTTATGGGTCCTTTCGCCAGGACGACGATCGGGTGTAGAGGCGGGTGTTGTGACGAACGCGGTTCCGCAAATATTTTTCATCAGCCTGTTGCCGCGATGTCGGCTGCCGTCTTCGCCAATCGTCCTTTGCGCGCAAACAAGGAGACTGCCATGACCGATCTCGTTACATGCCTCTGGTTCGATCAGGGCCGGGCGCGCGAAGCGGCGGAGTTTTATGCTGCGACGTTTCCCGACAGTCATGTCGGCGCAGGCCATCAATCGCCGATACCGGGCATCGGGCAGGGCGAGGAGCTGACGGTCGAGTTCACCGTGCTCGGCCGCCGCTTCGTGGGGCTGAACGGCGGCTCGAACTACGTGCCGAACGAGGCGGTCAGTTTCATGGTGCTCACCGACAGCCAGGAGGAGACCGACCGCTACTGGAATGCGGTCACTTCCAACGGCGGCAAGGAGTTGCCATGCGGCTGGTGCCGGGATCGCTGGGGCTTTGCCTGGCAGATCACGCCGCGGCGGCTGCTTGAGCTCGTCAACAGCGCCGACCGCGCCGCCGGCAAGCGCGCGATGGAGGCGATGATGACGATGAAGAACATCGACATCGCCGCGATCGAGCGCGCGGCGGCGGGGTAATCCGCGTGGTGGAATGATTTGGCCCGGGCTCGATAGTCAGGTGTCCGATCGAGCCGGTATGTGCGGCGCGCGGCCATTTGCGTTGCGGCGTGCGCTCGCCGCGACGATCACCCCGGCGCAAACGCGGGATGTGCCTGGTGCTGTCGCGTGATACGAAATTCGCATTCGCAGCTCTGGAGCCAGTCCTGATGTCCGTCGCAGCCGCCGCCAATCAACAGCAAAATCTCACCGCCGCCGAATCCGATCCGCAGACGCTTGGCTGGATGCAGGGCTTTCCGCCGCCGCAGGACAGGACCATCACCTTCCAGAACGGCTCGTTCCGCAGCTTCCCCGAATTGCGCTGGGCTTGGAGCAACATCCGCCAGCTGGTGCCGACCGTGAATGTCTGGCGCGGGGCAGGGCCGGCGTCGGTGCTGCCGCGCGAAGACCATGATATCGGCGCGTCGGCATCGGTGACGATGGACGGCCGCCCGATGACCTTCGCGCGCATGCTCGAGGAGACCTATGCCGACGGCATCGCCGTGCTGCACCGGGGCAAGCTGATCTACGAGCGCTATTTCGGCGCCCTGAGGTCGCACAAGCCGCACATCGCGATGTCGGTGACCAAATCGTTCACCGGCACGCTCGCCGGCATCCTGATTGCGGAGGGCAAGATCGATCCGCAGGCGCCGATCACCGATTACGTGCCGGAGCTGAAGGCAAGCGCGTTCGGCGATGCCCGCGTGCACGAGGCGATGGATATGACCACCGGCCTCAAATACACCGAGGTCTATACCGACAAGAATTCCGACGTGTGGGGGCTGCGGCGCGCCAACGGCATGGCGCCGATCGAGCCGGGCTATGAGGGCGCGACCAATATCTTCGATTTCCTCTGCGCGCAGCAGAAGCTGGGTGAGCACGGCAAGGCGTTCGCCTACAAGACCGTCAACACCGACGTGCTGGCCTGGATCTGCCGCCGTGCCAGCGGCATGACCTTATCGGACCTGCTCTCCGAGCGGATCTGGGCCCCGATGGGCGCCGAGGAGGATGCGCATTATCACGTCGATCGCATCGGCACCGAAAGCGGTGGCGGCGGATTGTCGACGACGCTGCGCGATCTTGCCCGGTTCGGCGAGACGATCCGCAACCACGGCCGCTTCAACGGCCGCCAGATCGTACCGTCTCAGGTGGTCGAGGACATCGCGCGCGGCGGCGATCCCGGGAAATTCAAGCCTGCCGGCTACACCACGCTGCCAGGGGCATCCTACCGCAATCAATGGTGGGTGACGCACAATGCGCACGGCGCCTTCATGGCGCGCGGCGTTTATGGCCAGGGCCTCTATATCGATCCGAAGGCCGAGATGGTGATCGCGCGCTACGCTTCGCACCCGGCCGCCGGCAACGCGGCCAACGACCCTGTGACGCTGCCGGCCTACATGGCGCTGGCCAAGGATCTGATGGCGGGAGGGTAGGACGAAGGCAGGTTGGTTCGCTCGCGCAAGACGCGTAGCCCGGATGAGCGCAGCGATATCCGGGGCCTTTCCGTCTGCTGATCGCGGCTTGTCCCGCATGTCGCTTCGCTCATGCGGGGCTACGATCACGTCCGCGAGATTTTGTCGAAGCGCTTGATCAGGCGCTCCCGCTTGATGCGGGACAGCCGCCTGATCCAGAACACGCCGTCGAGCTGATCGATCTCGTGCTGATGGCACACGGCGCGCAGGCCGTCGGATTCCTCGGTCTGCATGTTGCCGTCGAGATCCTGATAGCGGATGCGGACGCGGGCGTGACGCTCGACCTCGTCGTTGACCCCGGGCATCGAGACGCTGCCTTCCTTGTGCAGGATTATCTCGGGCGAGGTCCGGATGATCTCCGGATTGACATAGGTCCGCGCGCCCTCGCTGGCATCGAGCTCGAGCACCACGACGCGCAGGGATACGCCGATATGCGGCGCGGTGATGCCGATGCCGGGCGCCGCGCGCATGGTCTCGAGCAGGTCCTGCGCCAGTTCGCGCAGCGCCTCGTCGAACATGGTCACCGGCTCGGCCGGCAGTGCAAGGCGCGGATCGGGATAGCGCACGATGGGGCGAATGGTCATGCCCGTGTCTTAGGCCAGTGCATCGCGCCGGACAACATGCTGATCCCGGGCACCGCGTGCGGCGCGCCGTTCAGAGATGCTTTTCGAAGAACAGATCGGGGTAGGGGTCGTCGTTGAAGCGCGGGATCTCGGTCCAGCCCGTCCTGCGATAGAGCTGGCCGGCTTCCGGCAGCGCGCTGTTGGTGTCGAGCCGCAACACCGCGATGCCGAGCTCGCGTGCGGCCTGCTCGGCTGCGTCCATCAGGCGGCGGCCAAGGCCGAGGCTGCGCGCGCCAGGTGCGACCCAGAGCCGCTTGATCTCGGCGAACTCGCCGCCGCTGCCCTTCAGCCCGACACAGCCGATCGGCAGGCCGTCCGACATCGCCACGATGAAGCTGCCGCGTGGGCGCACCATGTCCTTGGCCTCAGGGTCGCGCGACAGCTTGACGTCAAAGCCTTTCTCGAATCGCCGCGCCAGTTCGGCGTAATATTCGCCGAGGCAGTAGCGCGCCTCGTCGCTGCGCGGATCCATCTCATCGAGGGCGGTGCCGTCGCGGCCGAGCGCCGATGCGATCAGGTCCATCGCCGCCAGCAGCGCCTCGCGTTGGCTGTGGTGGGTGAGAAAGTCCTTGGCCTGCCGGTTGGAGATCGCCTCATAGGCGTTGAACTCGCGCCTACCCGCCGCCGTCAGCCGTGCGATGCGGCGGCGCGCATCGTCGCCATGCGCCGTGGTCTCGATCAGGCCTTCGTCCTCGAGGCTGCGCAGCAGGCGGCTCATCAGGCCGGAATCGAGCCCGAGATAATCCCTGATCTCGCCGACATCGGCGCGGCCGTGTCCGATCGCGTTCAGCACGCGCGCCGCGCCGAGCGGCCGGCCGCGCCCGAGGAACGAGGTGTCGAGCGCGCCGACGGCGGAGGTCACGGCACGGTTGAAGCGACGGACGCGGGACACGGGGTCGAGCATATATCTGACTTTAGTCAGATATCGTCGCCGCGTCAATCGGCCGGCGATCCAGACCGAACGGAGCCCTGCCGCCTAGTGCAGAGGCCATGCGATAGGCGACGCGCATCAGCCTGGGACGCAGCGGCGCGAAGTCAGCCGCTGCGTCGTCTCGTGCCGTTTCCGCGGTCACGCCGCGGCCGTCCTGGCCTTGATCACGTGCGGATCGACGAAGCCGCCAAAGCCGACCGCGATCCGGTTCCAGCCGTTGATGATGTTGATCAGCAAGGTCACCTTGACCTGCTCCTCCGGCGTGAAATGCGCCTTCAGCGTCTCGTAGGCTGCGACGTGGGTATGCTGCTCGCAGATCCGCGTCAGGGCCTCGGTCCAGCCGAGCGCGGCGCGCTCGCGATCGGTGTAGCAGGGCGCTTCGCGCCAGGCCGACAGCAGGTAGATGCGCTGCTCGGTCTCACCCTCATCGCGGGCAAATGTCGTGTGCAAATTGATGCAATTGGCGCAGCCGTTGATCTCCGAGGCGCGGATCTTCACGAGCTCGGCGAGCTTCGGCTCGAGGCTGGAGGAGATCGCAACCGACGCGTCGAACCAGATCTTCATGATCTTGGGGGCGGCGGCGAGCGGATCAAGTCTGACAGTCATGGTCGGTTTCCCTGGGTTGGTTGACGACATCATGACGAACGAGGAACGGCGAATGTGACATGCCGGCGCGATATTCTCATCTGCCGCGGCGCTATTGGGGCGCGAGATCGCTCGCCGCTTGCCGAAGTTCTTGCAGCAGCTCTGTTTCCCATTGCGAAGGATCCGTCAGGAACCGCGCGAGATTGTCGAAACAATAATACCCGAACTCCGACTTCGATCGCGCGGCGGAGGTCGCGGCTGCGCGCGCCAGCAATCGCGCCGCATATTGCTTCGCCGTCATCAGGCTCGCCGCATGCTCGGCCATCTTCGCCATTCGCCAGAGCGCCGAGTGATCGATGGCATTGCCGAGATCACCGAAATAGAACCCTTCCGCGAGCTCCAGGCGAGCACTCGCGTCGCCTGCGTTCTCCAGCATCAACGGAGCGATCTTCTCGAAAAAGAAGTTCTCGTGGTCGGTATCGACCAGCCCGTAGTAGCGCAGCAGGACATCGTTGCTCGTTTTGTCCAGGCGCGCGAGGCACCATGCGGCGTAGCCGAACAGCGCGGTCGGAATCTCGTCTCCGTAAGGATCGTACCAGGCGTTGGCATGCGGTCCGATGTGCGTGCATACCGCGTCGATCAGCCTTCGGATCGCAGGCGCGGCGCCGGGGCAGTGCTTCGCGACATGCGTGAAGAACTTCTTCTCGTTGAGCCGCTTGCCATCGCAACGGAACACCGCCTGCAGGTGGTTGTCGTAGGGACGCTCGTTGATATCGGGACCGATCTGCGCCGTGAGCGCATCGATGGCCGCGATACAATCGGGCTCGCTCATCGAGGCGAGATCGACGGCGTAGGTGCTGAACCGCTTGGCGAGCGTCTCGGCCTTCTTGGCGAGCGCGGCATCCTTGTCCTCGTCTTGCGGCTCGGGAGGCGCGGGCCTGAAATGATCCTCGGTTACGGGCACCGCCCGGACGCGGTGTACCGGATCGCCTGGCGCGCCGGAGACCGTCACCATCCCCTCCGTGAACCGCATATCGAGGCGACGGTCCGGCAGGGGCGTCGCCTCCGACCAACCGCGAGCGTTGACCAGCCAGGGGCGGCTGTCCATCCCGAACCGTTCCAGCATGATCTTGGGCGAGACCGTACCGTCCACGCCGACACAGGCGACGAAGTCTTGCCGCTTCAACCAGAAGGCCTGGCCATCGCCTTGCCAGCCGATCACGTCGCGCTCGGAGAGTTCGAAGTCGCGCAGATTGCTGCTGACATTGGCGTAGTGGCCGTTCGGATCCGGCCACAGACCGGGATGCGATGTCGCGCTGATCCGGTTGGTCGTGAGCGAGCCCTCCTGATCCAGCAACTGCGACACCGTGCGGTAGATCCCGCCGCGCTGCGGCGGCAATCCCTGCTTGCGCCGGTCGTAGTCGATGTGGCCGTTGTCGGGCAGCCCTTCCGCCTGCATCCACATCGGCGCGACGGAATGCAACCGCCGCAGCGGAAACGCCTGCCAGATCTCGACGGCAAAGCTGAAATACTCCCGCTGCGCTGTGGTGTCTCTGCCCAGCATTCGCGAGACGAGTGAGGCCTCCTCGGTGAGCATTGGAAGGCGGGAGTTGTCGGCGCGCAACCAATAGCGGCCGCATGGGCTCGAGCGGATCAGGAACGACCTCGCCCGCGATCCCTCGCAGCTCGACACCTCGTGATGGCCCGTCTGAGGATCGATGCGCAGCAGCAGCGCGATAATTCCATTGTCGTGCCGGAACGCCGAAACCAGAATCCGGCCAGCCTGGTCCAGAACCGGCGGGCACAGCGAGTTGCCGCTCGGCATGTCCAGAACCGAGCGGACGATCGCCCTGCGCTCGAGGTCGATGACATGCAGGTCAGTCGCGTTCGCGGCGTGATAAAGCAGGAGATAGACGAACCGGCCATCCTTGCTCTGGAGAAATCCGTAACTCAGATAATCGTCGCGCGCGTCCTTTCCGTCGTGGCCGCGGGCCCAGGGCGTTTGCAGCCGATCGACGAGTTGGCGATGCGCGAGATCATAGAAGATGAATCCAGCGTCGGTGTTGAAGAACCAGGCGATGCCATCCGGCAGCAGCCCGGCATTCCGCGCGGGCCGCTGGCCGAGGGCAGGACGCATGATCCAGTCATCCTGGCCGTCGACCTGGATTGCGAAGTACTCGGTGTTGCCGATTCTGCGGATGGAATTCACGATCGGGTAAGCCTGCGAAGCCGCCTCGTCGTCCCGGGTTGCTTCTTTATATGCGAGCCGGACAACGTCCGATTAATGCGATCGGGAAATAAGAGGTTGACTGGCCGGCGATCGCCGGCGCGGGACAACTTGCCGCATGCCTCTGGCTGTGCGCCGACGAGCCGGTCAAGCGCGCGCCAGCACCAGCACGTTGCCGGCAAGGATCGCGGCGGCGCCGGCGAGCACCGGCCAGCCCAGCGCAAGGTGCTCGAACAGCGCGGACAGCACGAGCGCGACGAGCGGCACCAGCGCGAGCGTATAGGCCGCGCGGCCGGGACCGAGCCGGCGCACCAGCTCGAAATAGAGCATGAAGGTGATGCAGGACGCGGCGATCGCGAGATAGAGGAAGCTCGCCACGTAGGAGGGCGAAATGTCGGCTACAAACGGCGTGCCCGTCGCGACGGCCCACAGCGCGCTCGCCGCCGCGCCGACGAACGCGCCCCAGCCGAGCACGGAGGCGACAGGCAGTCCGGCGCGCTGGTTGCGCGCACCGACCGTTGTCCCGGCGCCGGTTGCGATGGCCGCGGTGAGCGCCCAGGCGAATCCCGCAAGCGGTGCGACTCCCTGCGCGGCGGCACCGGGCAGGAAGATGATCGCCAGTCCGAGGATGCCGCACAGCGCGCCCCACACGAATCCGGAAGAGATCGGCACGCCGAGTGCGGCACGCGCGATCACGGCCGCGAACAGCGACGATGTCGACAGCACGAGTGCCGCAAGCCCGCTCGGCATGCGTGCGGTCGCCTCATAGAAGGCGATGAAGGCAATGGCGAAGAACAGCAGGCCCTGCAACGCGACCGCCGGCCGGTCCTTGCGCGGGATCGCAAGCGGCACGCCGCGCATCCGGCTGTAGCCGAGCAGGATGACGCCCGCGAGCACCATGCGCAGCGCGACCGACCACGGCGCGGGCGTCACGCCGGCCTGCATTGCCGTTGCCAGCGCGCCGCCGCCCCAGAGCAGCGCGGTCACTGCGAACAGCAGGGCCGTCATGGCGCGCCGGCGTCATCGCGCAGTGCGCGCCAGCCGTCGGCGTCGATCCGCGCGCTTTCTCCCTCAAGCCGGGTGAGGGCGGAGTCGAGTATTGTTCGCTCGCTCTCCGAGAGCCGCGCCAGCAGCCGCGCCTCGATCGCGCTGCCGAGTGCGGCGATCCGGTTGAACGCGGCCCGGCCGCTGCGGGTGATGCTGACGGCGGCGAAGCGTCGGTCGGACTTGCCGGAGCGTCGCACCGCGAAGCCGAGCTCTGTGAGCTGGCCGATGCCGCGGCTGACCGCGAACGGATCGAGCGCGCAGGCGCGGCCGATCTCGGAGGCGTTGGCCGCGTCGCGCTCGGCGATGACGGCGAGGATGCGCCAGCCCGCCTGGCTCAATCCGAACGTCTCGCCGTAGAAGCGCTCGAGCGGGCGGGCGACCTGCGCCGCGACCAGGAACAGGCGGTAGGGCAGCCATGCGCTTAGCTTGAGGCCATCATCGAACGCGGGGGCAGCGGTTTGCTTCATGCCGGCGAGGCTCGCATAGTTAATTGCAAAGTGCAAGCATATCACAAGCATGGTGATGCGGTCTGACCACCTGCGCGAAAAATCCCGACACACTTGTCACTCCCGCTCGCCAGCACTGCCGAGCCAGATTGCGGCATGGCCAATGACGAACGGCCGCCGGCGCTGGAACCGGGCTCGGGGAGCGGAGTTCGTCCAAATCGGAGATGGAGAGACCATCATGAATAAATCATCTGAAAACGATCGCGGCGGACTGGCAGCGATGCAGACGCCGCCGGTGGTGTCACGGGAGGCGTGGGAGGCGGCGCGCCTGGAGATGCTGGTGAAGGAAAAGGCCCAGGTGCGGGCACGCGACGCGCTTGCGGCGGAGCGGCGGCGGATGCCCTGGATGGCGGTCGAGAAGCCGTATGTCTTCGAAGGACCGAACGGAAAGGCGAGCCTGCTCGACCTGTTCGAGGGCCGCCGGCAGCTGATCATCTACCGCGCCTTCTTCGAGCCCGGCGTGTTCGGCTGGCCGAACCATGGCTGCCGCGGCTGTTCGCTCGGCGCCGATCAGGTCAGTCACCTCTCCCATCTGAACCAGCGCGACACCACGCTGGCTTACGCCTCGCGCGCGCCGCAGGCCGACATCGCGCGGCTGAAGGCGCGGATGGAGTGGGACATGCCGTGGTACACGATCACCGACAGTTTTGACACCGACTTCGGCGTTGCCGAGTGGCACGGCCACAACGTCTTCATCCGCGACGGCGAGCGGATCTTCCGCACCTATTTCGTCAACAGCCGCGGCGACGAGGCGATGGGTACGGTGTGGAGCTATCTCGACATCACGCCGCTCGGCCGCCAGGAACTCTGGGAGGACTCGCCGAAGGGTTATCCGCAGAGCCCGACCTACAAATGGTGGAACTGGCACGACAATTACGACGCCGAGGCCACGCCGAACGCAAAATGGGCGGCGGTGACCGATGCCGGCGAGGCCGCGTTCCGCAAGATCGCGGAGCAGGAGCGCAAAGCGACGTAAGGGGTAGAACGGGGAGAACGCGCGGCGTGCTTCCGAGGGCTTCGGTTTTGATTGGATCAGAACCGAAGCTCCCGCTCCTTGTCATGCCTGCTTTCTTGACGCGGACCGGCGTCCGCCTCGCTCGACGCTCTAGCGGCCATTGTCCTTGGCCGAGAGTGCCTTCAGCGCCGACAAGGTCTGCCGCAGCCCGCGATCGAGGCGCTTGTCGCGGCGGATCACCACCGCGAGCCGGCGGTAGAGCTTTGGTGACAGCGACCGGACGACCAGGTCGCGCTGCTTGGCCCTGGCGGGGACGGCCATGCCGGGCAGCACCGCACAGCCCAGCCCGGCGCGCACCATCTCCTTGATCGCCTCGACGCTGCCGAGCGACATCAACGGCTTCAACGACACGCCGCCGCGGGCCAGCCACTCGTCCGCGGTGCGCCTGGTGTTGCCGCCCGGCTCGAACAGCAGCACCGGCCTGGTCGCCAGCACCTCCGGCGTGATCCGCGCCGGCAGTTGCATGTCGCGGGGCGCGATCAGCACGAACTCGTCGTTCATGACCGGCGTGATCTCGAAGCTGCGTCCCGACACCGGCAGCGTGACGAGCGCGATGTCGATGGTGTTTTCCTCGACCGCCCTTGCGATCTCCGCGGTGTTGCCGGTCGTGACCGTGATCTCCAGCGAGGGCAGCGCGGCCCGTAACTCTTTTAAGATCGGCGGCAGCAGGAAGATGCACGCGGTCGCACCAGTGCCGAGCCGCACGCGGCCTGCCGTTCCCGTCGTCTGCTGTGCAACGGCGTCGACCGCCGATGCCACCGCCGCATTGATCTGATGCGCATGGGAGAGCAGCGCGACGCCGGCGGCGGTCGGTCTGGCCTTGCGTCCGACCCGCTCGATCAAGGTCGCATTCAGGCTGCGCTCGAGCTGGCGCACCTGCAGGCTCACCGCGGGCTGCGTGAGTTGCAACCGCTCGGCCGCCGCCGAGAAGCTGCCGCAGTCGATCACGACAGCGAAGCTTTCGAGATAATCGAGGTTGAGGTTCTTCATCAAAGTATCTCTTATACCGCGCATAAGCTGTCAAAGCTTCACTTATATAACGGCGGGGCGCATAGTCCGGCAAGCGACGGCTTCGGCAGACCGGGAGCAGGCATTGTCCGGCCTCAAGTCCATTGGCGGTGTCATCGTCGAGCTAGGGCGCTATCTTGCGGTCTCGCCGCATTCGCGCATCCGCCGCCGGCAGGCGCTGCGCGAGCTCGATGATCGCCTGCTTGCGGATGTCGGACTGTCGCGCAGCGATGTCGAGATGAGCCCGTGGTGCCCGCAACGTGCACCGACGCGCCGTCGAAGCACGGGCATGATGCCGCTAGACGAGGCAAGGATGAGAGACAACGAAGACACCGTGATCCGCGACGCCACAGAGGTCGACATGGCGGAGGTGCAGCGCATCTACGCGCACCACGTGCTCAACGGGCTGGCAACCTTTGAGGAAGTGCCGCCGACACTCGACGAGATGCTCGGGCGCCGTGCCGCCGTGCTGGCCGCTGGGCTGCCATATATCGTGGCCGATATCGACGGACGGGTGGCCGGCTACTCCTACGCGACAGCGTACCGGCCGCGGCCGGCCTATCGCAACACCATTGAAGACTCGGTCTACGTGTCGGAAGCCCTGCGTGGCCGCCGCGTCGGCGCGGCGCTGCTGCGGGCGCTGATCGAACGGTCGGAGGCGGGACCGTGGCGGCAAATGATCGCCGTGATCGGTAACAGCGGCAACGCCGGATCGATCGCGCTGCACCGTCGCATGGGCTTCGAGATGGTCGGAACGTTGAGGTCGGTGGGCTTCAAGCTCGGGCAATGGGTCGACACCGTGCTGATGCAGCGGCCGCTGGGGCCGGGCGCTTCCACGCTTCCGTCAGACAGGGAAACGGCCCGGTGATCGCACGCCGGGTCGTGATTGCCCTCGGGCTGGCTCAACTGATCTCGTGGGGCGCGACCTACTATCTGGTCGGCGGGTTCGGCGAGCAGATCGCCGCGGATCTCGGCTGGAGCCGCGACATCGTCTACGGCGGATTTGCCGCGGCGCTCTTGGTGATGGGCGTGACGTCGCCCCTTGCGGGCAGGTGGGTGGACAGAAGCGGCGGCCGGCAGGTCATGGTCGCGGGCGCCGCGATCAATGCGCTCGGCTGCGCCGGCCTCGCGGTCTCGCACCAGATCGGCAGCTATTTCGCATCCTGGATCGTTCTTGGCCTCGGCATGCGGCTGACGCTGTACGATGCCGCCTTCGCGGCGCTGGCCCGGATCGGCGGGCCGGAGGCGCGCCGTGCGATGTCCGGGATCACCTTGCTTGGTGGCTTGGCCGCCACCGTGTTCTGGCCGCTCGGCCATGCGCTCTCGGACCATTTCGGCTGGCGCATCGCGGTGCTGGTCTATGCCGGCATTGCGCTATTGACGATCCCGCTGCATCTGCTGATTCCGAACCAGCGATTTGCCGGCGTGCCGGGCTCTGCGGTGGCATCAAGGCAACCGCGCGCGGTGGGGCGGCGGCAGCTTGCAGCGGCGAGCGGGCTCTATGCCGTGACCATGACCGGCGCGAACTTTTTGAACGCCGGCATGTCCGCGCACATGATTGCGGTGCTCACCGGCCTCGGGCTTACCGTCACCGTTGCGGTCTGGATCGCAACGCTGCGGGGGATCGGGCAATCCGCCGCGCGCCTCTGCGAAGTCCTGTTCGGCGTCCGGATCGATCCGCTTGCGCTCAACCTGATGGCCTGCCTGATCATGCCGCTCTCCTTCATCGCCGGCCTGTTCAGCGGATCGGCGCGGGAGATGGGGATTGCGTTTGCGCTGCTCTACGGCGCCTGCAACGGCATTCTGACCATCACCAGGGGAACGCTGCCGCTCATCCTGTTCGATCATCGCAGCTATGGCACGCTGGTCGGCCGGCTCATTGTCCCGAGCTTCATCCTGCCGGCGGCGGCGCCGCTGATCTATGCAATCGTGATCGACCGGTTCGGCGATGCGAGCGCGCTCTATCTCTCCACCGGTCTCGCCCTGGTGACGCTGCTTGCCGCCATCCTGCTCAAGCTGCTGTTTCCGCCGCCGCTCGCGGCCGCGAAGCAATAGCCGCGTCGGCGGTGTCGATCTCAACCCGCCGCCGGCTCGCGCGGCAGCCACAGCGACAGCCAGCCGCCGAGCGCCAGCAGCGCGACATTGCAGCCGAGCGCGATCGTGAAGGCGTGCGCGTAGTCGTCGGCCTGCGGATGCGGCCCGAGCAGGCTGTAGAAGACGCCGCCGATAATCGCGACGCCGAGTGCGGCGCCGATCTGGAAGGTCGAGATCATCATCCCCGATGCCAGCCCGGCATGGCGTGGATCGATGCTGCCGATCACAGCCTTGATCACCGAGGGCATCACGGTGCCGAAGCCGAGCCCGCCGCAGATCAGGCCGAATTCGAGGCTTTGCGGAAGCGCGCCACCGACCGACAGAATCACGACACCGAAGCCTGTGACCTGAAGCGCAAAGCCCAGCGTCAGCGTGCGGGCACCGAGCCATTGCATCACCAGCGATGATACCAGCGAGCTGACGAAGAAGCCGGCGGCAAAGGGCAGGGTGGCAAGGCCGGCTTCCAGCGGAGATTGGTGCAGGCCATTTTGCAGGTAGACCGCGAAGGTCAAATAGAACGACGACAGCATGTAGAAGGCGAGCGCCATCACCAGCCCGATCACGAAATCGCTGTTGCGCAGCAGATGCGGCGCGACCAGCGGATCGCCGCCACGGGCTTCGAGCCGCGCCTCGAAGCGGACGAAGGCGGCGAGCATCAGCGGAGATGCCAGCAGCATCGCGACGATCCAGATAGGCCAGCCGGATTCCCGGCCCTCGATCAGCGGATAGACCAGAAGGCCGAGCGTGAGCGACAGCAGGATGACGCCGCCGACGTCGAGCCGCTGCGCGTGCGCGGCGCGCGAGTCGGCGAGGTACAGCAGGCCGCCGACGAAGGCGGCGAGGCCGATCGGCACGTTGATCAGGAAGATCGCCTGCCAGGCCAGTCCGAACGGTTGCGCCGAGACGAGCACGCCGCCCAGCAGCTGGCCGCAGATATTAGCAAGGCCGAAGGTCGCGCCATAGAAGCCGAGCGCGCGGCCCTGTTCGGCCGCCGGAAACAGCACGCGGATCGAGGCGAGCACCTGCGGGGCCATCACGGTGGCGGTGAGGCCCTGCAGGATTCGTCCGGCGACCAGCATGGCCGGTGACCACGCGATGCCGCACAGCACGGATGCGATCGTGAAGCCGGCGACGCCGGTCAGGAACATCTGCCGCCGCCCCAGGAGATCGCCGAGCCTGCCGCCGGTGATCAGGAAGACCGCATAGGTCGCGGCATAGGCCGAGATCACGAACTGCACCTCGCTCGGGCTGGCGCCGAGATTGTCGCGAATGACCGGCAGCGCCAGGTTGACGACATTGAAATCGAGGATCGGCAGGAAGGCGCCGGTGAGCAGCACCGGCAGCGCCAGCCATCGCCGCGGGTCGACCGTCGCCGGCCGCGCGGCGTGCAGTTGCAACGTCTCGGTGGTCTCGCTCGTCACCTGCCAGCTCCTCTCGGTAATCGACGCCCTCACGAGGGGTGTCCGTCGGTTGAACGTCCGGGAAGATGGCCTGTCCGTTTGTGATAAGATATTCTCCAGCCTTGCGAAGTGAGTTTGCAAAAATGCACAGTGTCCTCGACTGGAACGACCTTCGGCTTGTCCTCGCGGTCGCGCGGGAAGGCAGCCTCTCGGGGGCGGCGCGCCGGCTCGGCGTCACGCATTCCACCGTGTTTCGCCGCCTCGGCACGATCGAGGATGCGAGCGGAACGCGGCTGTTCGAGCGCTTCCGCGACGGCTACGCGCCGACGCCGGCGGGCGAGATCGCGGCGGCGTCGGCAGCCCGGCTGGAGGACGAAGTGCTTGCGCTCGAGCGCAAGCTGGCGGGGCAGGACCTCAGGCCGTCGGGGCCGGTGCGGATCACGACGACGGACACGCTCGGCGCGGTGCTGATGCGGCATCTGCCGGCGATGCGCGCCGCGCATCCGGAGATCCAGCCGGAGATCATCATCTCGAATGCGATGGCGAACCTGACGCGCCGCGAGGCCGAGATCGCGATCCGGCCGACGCCGGCGCCATCCGAATTGCTGGTCGGACGGCGCATTGCCGATATTGCCCATGCGGTCTACGGATCGCGCGCCTATCTCGCCCGCCGCGTCGACGGGGATCTGTCGGTGCACGACTGGATCGGGCTCGACGATGCGCTGGCGGGGACCGTCATCGCCGGCTGGATGCGCGAGAACCTGCGTTCGGTGCGGATCACCTGCCGGGTCGATGCGCTTCCGGCGCTGCGCGATGCTGCTGCGGCGGGATTGGGGCTTGCCTTGCTGCCCTGCTATGTCGGCGATCTCGCGCCCACGCTGCGCCGCCTGACGCCGAAAGCACTGGCGGAGCCGCGCTCGGCGCTGTGGTTATTGACGCATGACGATCTCAAGCGCACCGCGCGCATCCGCGCGACGCTCGATTTTCTCGCCAGGGCGCTCGCCTCGGAGCGTGCGCTGTTCGAGGGAAAGCGCGCCGGAAGGGCGCGCCGCTAGTGTCCCGAATCCGAAGTTCGCATCATTTGCCGCACCTTCGGAGCGAACTTCGGATTCGATAAGGACACTAGCAAACTTATGATTCTAGTGTGCTTTGTGAATGCGAAGTTCGTGAAAGTGGCTGCCGCGAAATCGCACGAACTTCGCATTCAGCACACTAGCCGGCCGGCGCGCAGACCGTTCAGGAGCCGACAACTTCCGTGACGGTATGGATGTCCTCTGCCGCGCGATTCGCAGGCATCCGATGATGCTCGCGAAAGGCACCAACGATCGTCTTCAGGACCGCGCGTGATTTTGCATCTGACAGCGCCGACAGCAGCATGATCTCGGACGGCGGCAGGGCAGGCAGGCCGAGCCGCCGGCTGACCTCGATCGTCCCGGCCGGGGCGAGCCGGCGGGAGAACACCGACGTAGCGAGGCCTGCGGCGACCGCATCGGCGACAGCAAAGGACCCACAGCCCAGGAAGCTTTCCGTCCACGGGATGTTCGCCGCCGCCAGCGCGCGCGTCGCGATGTTGAGCACGCCGCAGGACGGCGAGGAGGCGGCGAGCCGCAGCGGCTCGCCCGCGCGATGGACGAAGTCCGGCGTGGCGAACCAGCCATAGTGGTCCGTCGCCAGCATCTCGCCGTCGCGGCGGTCGTCCTCGCGGCGGATGATGGCGGCATCGATCTCGCCGCGGTCGAAGGCGTCGAGCAGGTCGCGGGAATCCTCGAGCCTTACTTCGATGGTGAGCGCCGGGTCGTGCGCATGCAGCCGCGTCAGCAAGGTCGGAACCTCCGCGCCTCCGACATGGGTGGCAATGCCGAGCGAGAAGCGACGCGGGCGCACGGGCGACAACGCCGCGACGGCGCGATCATGCGCGCCGAGCAATTCCTGCGCCGGGGCGAGGAAAGCTGCGCCCTGCGCCGACAGGCGCACCAGGCGCGGTGTCCGTTCGATCAGCCTGTGGCCGAGCTGGCTTTCCAGCCGCTTCAACTTGACGCTGATCGCGCCCTGCGTGGTGCCGAGCGTTTCAGCGGCGCGCGTAAAGCTCTTGAGATCGGCGATGGTCACGAATGTCCTCACGGCGTCGACGTCGAGCGTGGTCATGTCAGTCATCCGGATTTGTTGTCTCTGAAATATCTAGTCATCCAATTCACCACTGCTCAAGCCATGACTAGCTTTGCGTTGTGAAGCGCCGTGGCCACCCGATTCCTGCCGCTGCTGCCTCAATACATCGTGAGTCGATCGACCGACGCTGCTGCCAGCACCCTGGCAACAGCGTGCGGTACTCCGTTGGCTTGCCACAACAAAAGGCCTGATCATGTCTACTGAACTGAGCCGCCGCGGCGCTGTCGTGCTGTCTGCCGTATGCCTTGCCTGCCTGATGTTCGGATTGGAGATTTCCAGCATCCCCGCGATCCTGCCGACGCTGGAGCGGGTGCTGCATGCCGACTTCAAGGCGCTGCAATGGATCATGAACGCCTACACGATCGCGGTCACCACGGTGCTGATGGCGATCGGGACGGTGGCGGACCGCTACGGCCGCAAGCGCATCTTCCTGGTCGCGATCGCGGCATTCGGCATCACCTCGCTGATCTGCGGCGTCGCCTCGAGCGTCGAAACGCTGATTGTCGCCCGGTTCCTGCAGGGCCTCAGCGGCGGCGCGCTCTTGATCTGCCAGATCGCCGTGCTCTCGCACGAATTCCAGGGCGGCCGGGTGCGCGCCGTCGCCTGGGGCTGGTGGGGCGTCATCTTCGGCATCGGCCTCGGCTTCGGCCCGATCATCGGCGGCGCCGTCGTCGCGGTGCTGAGCTGGGAGTGGGTGTTCCTCGTCCACGTGCTGTTCGCGGCCGCGGCGTTCGTGCTCACGATCGGCGGTGTGCATGAATCGAGGGACCCAAAGGCCAGCAGCCTCGACGTCGCCGGTATCGTGACGATGTCGGTCGCGGTGTTCTGCCTCGCCTTCTACATCACGCAGGGGCCGGATCTCGGCTTCGTCAGCTTGAAGGGGCTTGTGATCCTCGGCGTCTCCGCGGCGAGCTTCGCCGCGTTCCTGGTTGCCGAGAGAATCAGCCGGCGGCCGATGTTCGACTTCTCTGTCTTTCGGATCCCGGCTTTCTCCGGTTCGATCGTCGGCTCGGCGGCGATGAACCTCAGCTACTGGCCTTTCATGATCTATCTGCCGATCTGGTTTCATGCAGGCCTCGGCTATGACAGCGTGTCCGCGGGACTTGCCTTGCTTGCCTACACGCTGCCGACGCTGGTGATGCCGCCGTTCGCCGAACGACTGTCGCTGCGCTATCAGCCCGGACTGATCATTCCGGTGGGGCTGTTCACGATCGGCGCCGGATTCATGCTGATGAAATTCGCCAGCGCCGCCGCGCAGCCGGACTGGCTGACGATGCTGCCCGGCTGCCTGCTCGCCGGAATTGGCCTCGGCATCACCAACACGCCGGTCACCAACACGACGACCGGCTCGGTCTCGAACGACCGCGCCGGCATGGCCTCGGGCATCGACATGAGCGCGCGGATGGTTTCGCTTTCGGTCAACATCGCGCTGATGGGCTTCATCCTGGCAAGCGGCGTGCTGGCGCATCTGAAGGCGGTGCTACCGGCGCTGGACGGCGCGCAACTTCGCGCGATCGGCGAGCGGATCGCGGCCGGCGACGTCGCAGCCGCGCCGGAGCTGACCGGCCCGGTCGTGCATCAGGCACTCGCGAGCGGCTTCGGCTGGGTGATGCTCTATGGCGGCATCGGGGTGTGGGTCATGGCCGCGCTCAGCTTCCTGATCTTCAATGCGCGGCCGGTGCGGCAGGCCGAGGCTCACGGCACGAAGTGAACACGATGTCGCCGTGCCTGCCCAGGCGCCGGGGCGGGCAGGCGGTACCGGTCACTTCACGAGGGTCAGCAGCGGCTTGTCCTTCTCGACGATGTAAGTCGCAAGCTCGCTGGCGGTGACGTCGCCGACATTCCTCGCCGCATGGACCGTGCCGGCGGGAATGAACAGCACGTCGCCGGCCTTCAGCCTCGCCGGCGGCCTGCCGTCGACGTCGTATTCGAGGGTGCCGGCGAGCACGTAGATGATTTCTTCGCCCGGATGCGTGTGGCGGCCGAAGGCCTTGCCCGGCGCGATGTCGACCCGCACCTGCACGGCTTCATGCCCGCCGACGCTGAGGTCGTGGCGCTGCAGGTCGGTTCGCGTGAAACCAGTCGGTTGCTGCGCCTGTGCGCTCGGTATGGTCAGGAGGCTTGCGGTGAACAAGGCCGTCCTTGCGAGCAGGCGCGTTGCCTTCATCAGCTTGCTGGTCATCTTGAACTCCAGTCTTCTGGACTTGCCCGACCGCGAGCCGGCAAGCGGCCGGCCCGCGTCGGAGATCGTCATGTGCTCGTTTCAGACGAGGGTGGTCGTGACATCGATGTTGCCGTGGACCGCCTTGGAGTAGGGGCAGATGCCGTGCGCGGCTTCGATCAGCTCCTGCGCGACCTCGCGCTCGACGCCGGGGACGTGGACGTTGAGGCGGGCGCTCAGGAAGAAGGCGCTGCCGGCCTGGTTCAGATCGATCTCGGCGTCGACTTCGGGCTCGCTCGCGAGCTTGACCTTGCGCTGACCGGCGGCGAGCTGGATCGCGCCGATGTAGCAGGCCGACCAGGCGGCCGCGAACAGGTTTTCCGCGGCGGGGTGCGGCTGCGGCAGCTTGACGTCGAGGAAGCCGTCGCGCGAGCGGGCGGCGCCGTTCGGGCCGGCGGTGACGTGGGTCTTTCCGGTGACGAGAACCTTTGCATTGGTGGTCATGGCGAGCTCCTTTGGTGAATATAGATCGTATCCGATCTAATCGTGTACGCGTCGAAATAGGCTTCAGGCTTGATCGTGTCAAGCACTTCCGATTTAATCGGATGCGATTTATATGGACTGCGACATCACAAACTCCGGAGACGTCCGTGACCCGCACCTCCAAGGCCGAGACCAAGGGCCGAAAACTCTCGAATTTTCTGTGCTTTGCGGTCTATTCGGCCAATCTGGCCTTCGGCCGCGCCTACAAGCCGATCCTGGATGCGGTCGGCCTGACCTACACCCAATACATCGCCATGGTGGCGCTGTCGGAAGAGGACGAGCAGACCGTCAGCGCGCTCGGCGAGAAGCTGTTTCTGGAATCCAACACGCTGACGCCGATCCTCAAGAAGCTCGAGCAGAGCGGCTATATCAGCCGCGTCAGAGATCCCGCCGATGAGCGGCAGGTTCGGGTGAGCCTGACGGCGGCGGGCCGGCGCCTGCTCGACAAGGACATCAATGTGTCCCTGGTCGAAGCCACCGGGCTCGGAGACGAATTTCCCGTCGTGCAGAAGACCGTCGCGAGGCTGCGCGACAATCTGCTGCGCAACACGCGCACCGATCCGAAGAAGGGCTGATCCTGCGGGCCAGATTGTAACGCGCTGTATCCGCGCCGCGCCCTTCCGCATTTTCGCCACGGCGCGACCGACAACTCCGCGCCGCTTCAGGGATGACGCGGAGGAGAACGGCGATTGCCGCGTCACGCCGGCAGTCCGGGTCTGATCAAAAGCGGCCGGGTGGCAGGGGCAAGCGATTCTGAATCTTGCTTTAACCGGACACGAGCTCAGGAAGTACGGGTCGCGACGCGCTCGTCCCGCTTCGATCCGATCCGAGGTGCACGGGCCCCGGCAATTTGATGCGGACAAGAAGGCCGTGCTGCGTGTTGTCGTGCAGCGACAGCTCGCCGCCATGCCCGCACACCATGGCCTGAGCGATCGAAAGACCAAGTCCGAAGCCGCTTTTCTCGTCCATGGTGCGGGCCTCGTCGCCGCGGACGAACGGCTTCAGCATTTCGGCCCGGCGGTGCTCTGGAATCCCCGGACCGTCGTCCGAGACATCGATAGTGACCCTATCGGTTGACGCGGTCAGCCGGATATCGACTTCGCTGCCGAACCTCAGGGCGTTCTCCACCAGGTTGGTCACGGTGCGGCTGATCTCGCTCGGGCGGATCAGGAGCGAAGCCCTGGTCGGGCCCTCGTAGCGCACGACATGACCGCAATCGGAGAATTGCTCGCAGATCGTCTGCAGCAGCGCAGCGACGTTCACAAGCGTCGGCTTCGCCGCGCTGCCGCCGCTCAGGAATGACAGCACGGATTCCAGCATGGCCTGCATCTGGTCGAGGTCGTGCAGGGTCTCCGCACGCTGGGCATCGTTTTCGATATATTCGGACCTGAGCCGCAGCCGGGTGATCGGTGTGCGCAGGTCGTGACTGATGGCGGCGAGCATGCGCGTGCGGTCATTCATCAAGGTGGTGATGCGTTCGCGCATACGATTGAGCGCGACCGCTGCGGCGCGGATTTCCTCCGGGCCGGTCTCCGGCAGCGGCGCGTCCGCCTGGCTGATGCTGAAATTCTCGGCGGCGCGGGCGAACGCGGACAGCGGCGCGCTGAGCGCGCGGCCGGCCCACACGCCGAGCAGCGTGACGCTGACGAACAGGAACAGGAACGTGCTGACCCAGAATCCGCCGAAGAACGGCGGCATTTTCGTCGGGCCGATCGTCGCTTCGAACAGGACTCCGTCCGGCAACCGAGCCGCCGCCGGCGCGGTCTTCGAGGAAAACTCGTCGATATCGTCGACGCCGGGCGGCTCTGACGAAGCACCGTCAGACGAGCCCGGACCTGCGTCGCGCAATGTGAGGTGCAGGCGAGGAAAGGCTCGATCGGCCGCGCGCAACAGCGTTGCGCGATCGGCCGCAGGGGCCTCGGCCAGAAGCTTGGCAACCAGCTGGAACTGATGGATCGGCCTGTCCGCGAACGATCTCGGCTTCTGGCTGACGAAATAAAGCCCGATCAGCGCATGGATGAGCACCAGAGAAAGCAGGATCAGCGCGGCGATCTGGCCACTGATCCGGTGGAAGCTGAAAAGCGCGGCAATCCTGCGGGTCCCGCTCATGCGTCCTCCACATGCGGCGTGAAGATGTAGCCGCCGGTGCGCACCGTCCGGATCACCGACGATCCTTCGCTCGTATCGAGCTTGCGGCGAAGCCGGCTGACCAAGACGTCGATGCTGCGCCCGAACGGACTGGCCGGCCGGCTGCGCGTCATGGTCAAGAGGCCATCCCGCGTCAGGATCCGGCCGGGCCGCTCGCAGAACACCTGCAGCAGGTCGAACTCCGCGCTGGTCAACGGGACCTGGGCGCCGTCGGGATCGCGCAATTCGCGCAGGCGAAGATCGATGGTCCAGTCCTGGAAGCGCAGGCGGGCGGCGCTCTGGCCCGAGCGCCCGGCAAGGCCGGCCTGGGCCTGGCGGCGCAGCACCGCGTTGATCCGCGCCAGCAGCTCGCGCGGATTGAACGGTTTGGCGAGATAATCATCCGCGCCCATCTCGAGCCCGAGGATCCGGTCGAGGTCTTCGCCCTTTGCCGTGAGCATGATGATCGGGATCGTCGAGTCGCCGCGCAGGCGGCGACACAGGGTCAGTCCATCCTCTCCGGGCAGCATCAGATCGAGGACGACGAGATCGAGCGAATGCCCGGCAAGGTAACGATCCATTTCCCTGCCGTTCGAGGCCGTGGCCACCAGGCAGGATTGGTCGCGCAGGTAGCGGGCGATCAAGTCTCTGGTCGGCAGATCGTCCTCGACGATCAGGATCTTCGGAGTGTGTGCAAGCATGATCCGCGACTGGGTCCTCATCATAACGTCATTGGCGCGCGTTCCAGCGCGCTCAGCCACCAATTGACCAGCATACGCGTCGCTTGTGGGCGGCATTGCGCCTTTTCGTAAGCATAATGTTTCTGAACTGTAAGCGTCGCTCGCAGCCCAAAGCAATCCGCGATGCTGGCCGCGTCGCATCGCGCTCACAGTCCCAAACCACTGGAAATAATCCCGCAATCCGGCAGCCACACCGCAGCCATCACCATCCCGTCACAACGAGCTTGTTGTTCGCGAGGTGTGGAATGAAGACGTGGCGGGGCTTTGTCGCGGCGATCGTGCTGTCGGGGTTTTCGATCCCGGGGACGCCCGTGATATGGCCATTGTTGACTCCGGCGGCGGCCCAATCGGTTGACGCGATCACGGTGGAAGGCAACCGGAGAGTAGAGGCGGAGACCATCCGCTCCTATTTCAGGTCCGGACCTGGCGGCCATCTCGATCAGGCTGCCATCGACGACGGGCTCAAGGAGCTGGTCGGGACGGGGTTGTTCCTGGACGTCAAGATCAATCAGGCGGGCGGCAGGATCGTCGTTTCCGTGATCGAGAATCCGGTGATCGACCGCGTCGTGTTCGAGGGCAACAAAAAGATCAAGGACGAGCAGCTCTCGGCCGAAATGCAGTCCAAGCCGCGGGGCACCCTGTCGCGGTCGATGGTGCAGTCGGATGCACTGCGGATCGCCGAGATTTATCGGCGCTCAGGCCGCTACGACGTGCACGTCACGCCGGAGATCATCGAACGCTCGAACAACCGCGTCGATCTCGTCTTCACCGTCGATGAGGGAGCGAAGACCGGCATTAAGACCATCGAGTTCATGGGCAACAACAGTTTTTCGGCGGTGCGCCTGAAGGACGTGATCAAGACCCATGAGACGAACTTCCTGAGCTTTCTCGGCAACGCCGACATCTATGACCCGGATCGGGTCGAGGCCGATCGTGACCTGATCCGCCGCTTCTATCTGAAGCACGGCTACGCGGACGTCCAGGTCGTGGCAGCGCTCGCCGAGTATGATCCGGCGCGCAAGGGCTTTCAGGTGACGTTCAAGATCGATGAGGGGCAGCAGTACCGCGTTGCGACGGTCGGTTTCCGTTCGAACATTGCGGGCTTCGATCCGACGACGCTGCGTTCATTGTCGCGCGTCGGCGAAGGCTCGCTCTACAATGTCGAGGCGGTCGAGAAATCGGTCGAGGACATGCAGATCGAGGCGTCGCGCCGCGGTTACGCCTTCGCGGTGGTTCGTCCGGACGGCGCCCGGAATTTCGAGGCCCACACGGTGGGGATCATGTTTCGCGTGGAGGAGGGGCCGCGCACCTATATCGAGCGGATCGACATTCGCGGCAACGGCCGCACCCGAGACTACGTGATCCGGCGCGAGTTCGATCTCTCCGAGGGCGATGCATATAACCGTGCGCTGGTCGATCGCGCCGAGCGGCGGCTGAAGAATCTCGACTATTTCAAGACGGTCAAGATCACCACCGAGCCCGGCTCGACGAGCGATCGCGTCGTTCTGATCGTCAACCTGGAGGAAAAGTCGACCGGCGACTTCTCCGTGTCTGGCGGTTATTCCACGACGGACGGCGCGCTCGCCGAGGTCAGCATCTCGGAGCGAAATCTGCTCGGCCGTGGCCTGTTTGCCAAGGCAACGGTCAGCTACGGCCAGTACTCGCGCGGCCTGTCGTTGTCCTTTGTCGAACCGTATTTGCTCGACTATCGCGTCGCGCTCGGGCTCGATGCGTATTACAAGGAGCAATTGCCGACGGACTACACGACCTATGGCGTGAAGACGATCGGGTTCTCGCCGCGGCTCGGCCTGGCCTTGCGCGAAGACCTGACCCTCCAGTTGCGATACTCGCTCTATCAGCAGGAAATCTCGCTCGATAGCGCCTACGCGAACTGCAACAACAAT
Source organism: Bradyrhizobium sp. USDA 4538 (assembly GCF_024171045.1). Classification (NCBI taxonomy): domain Bacteria; kingdom Pseudomonadati; phylum Pseudomonadota; class Alphaproteobacteria; order Hyphomicrobiales; family Nitrobacteraceae; genus Bradyrhizobium; species Bradyrhizobium sp. USDA 4538. Next base: position 8,473,698 of record NZ_JALJZE010000001.1, on the reverse strand, counting down.
CCGTCCAACCCGTCGCTCGCGTTCAATCCGACGCCTGCCTACATCCAGAGTGTGCTTGGCGGCGTCGATCCCACGAACTCGGTCTCGTCAGGGCTCTATGGGTATGGCTGCTATGGCGACGGAGAATCCACCTTGCCGGTGCGCAAGGAGCTGGCCGCAGGGGCGACCTGGACCTCGCAGATCGGCTACACCCTGAGCTACAACACCCTCGACAACAACAAGAACCCGACCGACGGCCTGCTGATCGACTTCAAGCAGGACTTTGCCGGCGTCGGCGGCGACGTGACATATCTGAAGAGCGCGGTCGACGCGAAATACTACACGCCGCTGGTGTCCGACCTGATCGGACTGATCCACCTGCAGGGCGGCCTGCTCACCAAGGTCGGCGACAATGATCTGCGCATGCTGGACCATTTCCAGATGGGGCCGAACCTGGTGCGCGGCTTTGCCACCAACGGCATCGGCCCGCGCGACATCACCTATGCGAGCCTTGGCGCAGTCGGAGACGCGCTCGGCGGCACCAAATATTGGGGCGCGTCGATGGAGCTGCAGATGCCGTTCTGGTTCCTGCCCTCCGAGGTTGGGCTGAAGGGGGCCGTCTATGCGGACGCCGGCTCGCTCTGGGGTTATCAAGGCCCGACGTCGTGGGCCGCAACCGGCGAGGTGAATACGGCTGCTTGCAAATGCGGCCTTCAATACGACGATGGGAACGTGGTGCGAACCTCGGTCGGTGTCGGCCTGATCTGGGCCTCGCCGTTCGGCCCGCTGCGGTTCGATTACGCCGTGCCGATCACGAAGGGCAAGTACGACATCGTGCAGGAGTTCCGGTTCGGAGGCGGGACGTCGTTCTGAACCGACAGTCGCTCCGCTTGCCGGACCGCGCCGCGGATTGCGGCCAGCGTGACGCCTGCCATGCCGCCCTGCGGCTTGCGGTATCAGGCGAAGCGGGGCAGGCTGCATTGGTTCAATTTCCGATCCGAGGCAATCCATGTCACGCGTGTCAATCAAGACCAGGAACGACCTGCCGAGCGAGCTCAAGCCGCTGTGGGACAAGATGACCACCTATGGCGCGTTCGAGAACCAGGCCGGCGTCATGGCGCAGCGCCCGCCGATCTTCAAGCACATGTGGTCGCTGCTGGTCGATCTCGCCGACGAGGCGGTGGTCTCGAAGCGGCATCTCGAGCTCGCGCTGGTGACGGTGTCGCTGCTCAACAAGTGCGATTATTGCGTGTCGCACCATGCGCCGAAGCTCGCGATCCAGGGAGTTTCGGAAGCGGGCGCCGAACGGCTGCTCGACTATCAGGATCATCCCGAGCTCGATGCGCTCGACAAGCTCGTGGTCGAATATGCGATCGCCGTAACCAACAACTGGAACAAGACCCGCGACGAGATATTCGCACGGCTGCGCGAACATTTCTCGGAAGCGCAGATCGTCGAGCTGACATGGCGGATCGCGCTGTGCAGCGCGTTCAATCGCTTCAACGACATCTTGCAGCTCGATGTCGAGCAGGGCGTTCCGCAGCGTGAGGCCGCGGAATGACGGCCTGATCAGGCCTTAGGTAGGACGCCGCCGCCGAGCGTCGCCAGCACGAAATCGGCCCGCGCGGATGGCGATAGCTTCGGCAGGCTGATGACGTCGTAGCCGAGCGTCGGAAGCGTCTCCATCAGCCGCCGATGCTCCGCCGTGGCTGCTTCGAAGCCGTGCCGCCGCTCCGAATCGGTAACGTAAATCTCAGGCCATGGCGGCGTCATGAACACACGACCGTGGTAGCGATGGATGGAGCAATTCGGGTGCAGCACCGGCTCGCCTGTCAACGCCTGGAGCGCCGACGCCGCGTCGACGTGGCCGCGATCGAAGAACACCCATCCGGAATGGGCTTTGGCCATCTCCATATCTTTCAGTGCGACGTCAATGGCGCGATGCAGGAATGCTGCCGCATCGACCCACGGCAGCGCCTTGCCGCCGGACGCGAGCTCATGGGCGATGATACGGCGGCCGGGCTCCTCGACGACCGGATAGCCGCGCGCACGCAGATCGGCCAGCAGCGTCGATTTTCCGGCGCCGGAGCAGCCGGAGATCAGGACGAAGCGGTTTTGCAAAGGGTGTCCTTTCATCGATCATGACAAGGCGTGGGCCGGCACTCCGCGGATGCGGGTTGCCGGATAGGCCAGAAATTTTGGGGAAGAAGGCGCGCGGAAATGTCTCGACGCGCGGAGTGAGCATAGCCTCGAATGTGACGCAAATGGGGGGCGCTTGACGAATTCTTCAGTGCCACGCCGATAACCTCGATCAAGCATGGTTGTATCAAGCTTGAAGGGACGACGCATATGGCATCACGCTCGATCATCTGCACGACGCTCGCGCTTCTGCTCTGCGGTGCGCTGCTTCAGCCTTCGCGCGCCGCGGAATCCGGCGAACCGATCCGCGTCGGCGCGGTGCTGCCATTTTCCGGCGGTGTCGAGCTCTACGGCCAGCAGGCGCGGCTGGGGCTCGATCTCGCCGCCAAGGACATCAACGCGGCCGGCGGCATTCTCGGCCGGCCGGTCGAAATCATCTATGCCGACGACAAGACGCGGCCGGAGGCGGCCACTGACGCCATGCGTTCGCTGGTCGACAAGGACGGCGTGCTGGCGGTGGTCGGTCCGATCACCTCGCGCAACCTGAATGCGCTGGTGCCGCTTGCCGAGAGCTCGAAGACGCCGCTGCTCTATGCCACCAATTACGAGGGCGGCAAATGCAGCCGCTATCTGTTTTCGTTCGGCGCGGTGCCGAACCAGGAGCTCGGCCAGCTGCTGCCCTACATGACGCAAGCCTTCGGCAACACGTACTTCCTGCTCGGCGCCGACCGGGTCTGGCCGCACCAGATGTTCGACATCGCGCAGCCCTTGATCGAGAAGCTCGGCGGCAAGGTGGTCGCGACCAAATACACGCTGGGGACGGAGACCGACTTTTCACCGCTGATCAAGGAGGTCGCGGCGAGCAAGGCCAAGGTGCTGTTGTTCGCGCTGAAGGGCGACGGGATGGATTTCATCCGGCAGGCCGACGAGGCCGGATTGCTAAAGGACATCACCGTGGCATTCCTCGGACTGTCCGAGGTCGACCTCGGCATCTTCCGCGGCAAGGGCCAGAACATGGTCACAGTGGTGCCGGCGGTCGCGGCGAGCGAGGATCCGGCCGTCAAGGCGTTCGTGGCGAAGGCGCGCGCCGCCGCAGAGCCGGGTGTCGCGATGTCGAACTATGTGATGACGCATTACAACACGCTGATCGCACTCAAGGCGGCGGCCGAGAGGGCCGGCAAGCTCGACAAGGAGGCGATCATCGACGCGATGGCGGGCCTCGCCATTCCGTCGCCGACCGGCCCTGTCGCGCTCGGTCAGGATCATCACGCGGCGATGAACATGTTCATTGCCAGGACGCAGGGTTCGGAACTCGTGCAGGTGCGAGCACTCGGCGAGATCGCGCCGGAGCCGGGGTGCAGTCCCGCTGGCCGCTGACCAGGAGGAATATTTCGGTAGCGGCGCTCGAGCCCGCGATGCTCGCAAAAAAGTGAGCTGGCGCGCTCGTCAGCTGTCGGTTTCGCGTCCTCCCGCTCGTCTTCCAGCCAGAATGAGCTGAACGGGAGTTCCGGAATGAGCAATTCGACCTATCGCTGGGTGATCGTCGCGGCCGGCGGCCTGCTCGGCTGTGTCGCGATCGGCGGCATGTTCTCGCTGCCGGTGTTCCTCCAGCCCATGGCGCGCGAGACCGGCTGGTCGGTGACCGGCATTTCCAGCGCGATGACGATCGGCTTTCTCGCGATGGCCTTCACCAGCATGATCTGGGGCACGCTGTCCGACCGCTTCGGGCCGCTTCCGGTGGTGCTGACCGGATCGGTCGTGCTGGCGGCAAGCCTCGCGCTGGCCAGCCAGACAACATCGCTGCTGGCCTTTCAGTTCGTGTTCGGCGCGGTGGTCGGCGCGGCAACGGCGGCGATCTTCGCGCCGATGATGGCCTGCGTCACCGGCTGGTTCGACACCCATCGAAGCCTCGCCGTTTCGCTGGTGTCGGCCGGCATGGGCATGGCGCCGATGACGATGTCGCCGCTTGCGGCCTGGCTGATCTCCCACCACGACTGGCGCACCGCGATGCTGATCGTCTCGGGCGTGGTCGGCGCGATCATGATCCCGGTCTCGTTCCTGGTGCGCCGCCCGCCGGCGCTGCAGGGCGACCACGCTGAAGCGATCTCCGAAAACGGCGAACCGCCGATGTCGCTGGCGCAGGCGCTGCGCTCGCCGCAATTCATCATCCTGATCGCGACCAATTTCTTCTGCTGCGCCACCCATTCGGGCCCGATCATCCATACCGTGAGTTACGCGGTCACCTGCGGCATTCCGATGGTTGCTGCGGTGACGATCTACAGCGTCGAAGGGCTCGCCGGGATGGGCGGCCGCATCGCCTTCGGCCTGCTCGGCGACCGCTTCGGCGCCAAGCGCGTGCTGGTGCTCGGATTGCTGGCGCAGGCGTTCGGCGCGCTCGGCTACGTCTTCGTGCGCGAGCTCGCCGCATTCTACGCGGTCGCGGCGATCTTCGGCTTCATCTATGCCGGCACCATGCCGCTGTATTCCGTGCTGATCCGCGAGAATTTTCCGCTGCGGATGATGGGTACGGTGATCGGCGGCACCGCGATGGCCGGCAGCCTCGGCATGGCGACCGGACCGCTCGCCGGTGGGCTGATCTACGACACCTTCGCGAGCTACACGTGGCTCTATGTCGGCTCCTGGGCGGTCGGCATCGGCGCGTTCCTGATCATGATGACGTTCCGCCCGATGCCGGCGGCGCGGCCCACCGCGGTGCCGGCGCCGGCATGAGGCCGGTGCGCGCGTGAAGCGATCCACTTCACGCGCGGCTGCGCTTCGGTCGCCGGATGGCACGCACCTTGTTGTTGGCGGAACCGCTGCCGCAGAAGAAGCGGTCGGCGCCGTCGGACTCGAGGCCAGAGACGAACACGCCCTGCGGCATCTCCAGCTTTTCCATGATTTCGCCGGTCTGCGGGTCGATCCGCCGCACGTCGCTTTCATCGCCTTCCCAGGTGCCGTGCCAGAGTTCGCCATCGACCCAGGAGACGCCGGTGACGAACCGGTTGCTTTCGATGGTGCGCAGAACCTTGCCGGTTTCCGGATCGATCTGAACGATGGTGCGGTCGCGATACTGGCCGACCCACAGCGAGCCCTCCGCCCAGGCGAGGCCCGAGTCGCGGCCGCCGCCGGGTGAGGGGATGGTGGATATCACGCGCCCGCTGTTCGGCTCGATCTTCAGAATGCGGTCCTCGGCGATCTGATAGAGGTGCTTGCCGTCGAAGGCGGTGCCGGCATGAGCCGCGATATCGAGGGTGCGGGTGGTGTTGCCGCTGTCGGGATCGAAGGCGACCAGGCGATCGCCGGCCGCGAACCAGACCTGCTCGCCGTCGAAGCTGACGCCGCCGACGTTCTCGACGCCGTCGAAGGGGCCGTATTCCCGGATGATCTCGGCCGTGGCCTTTTTCATGTGCGCTCCCGTCGCCTGGAGCTTCAATTCTGATTGAATCAGAATCGAGGCTCCAGAATCCTGTTTTGACGCGTTTTCTTCACGCGAACCGGTATCCGCTTCGCTCGAAAACGCTTCCAATTGTGTCCTGATGCTAGCCGTTCGGCAGCGGGGCAGGGAGTAACAACGTCGTCGTGAATCCAGGCACCGGCGGCGTCATCCAGCGCCGGGCGCGGGCACGGCCGACCGACTGCACCTTACCGGTGGCGGCCAGCGCGTCGAGCGCGCGCTGCACGGTGCGCTGGCTCGCCCCCAGTGCGACCGACAGCGCCGAGCTCGACCAGGCCTCGCCGTCGGCGAGAAAAGCCAGCACCGCGGCATGCTCCTCCTCGACCGGCAGCGCCAGCACGGTCACCTCGCGCCGGCCATGCGGCTGGAGCACAAAGCCGTCCGGTGTCGCGCTGAGATCGGCCAGCGGCCGCAGCGCCCGGCGCAGCCGTCCGATCTCGACCCGCAGCCGCGCCCGGTGTGATTCATCGGCGTGCTTGCCGCGAAACGCCCGCGCGATCAGCGTGCCGCGGGACACGTCCTGCGGCCACGCTTCGCCCAGCGCGCGGGCGAGCGCGAACAGCACCGGCCGTCGGGTCAGCGAGACCGTCGTGCCGATATCGCGCACGACATAGCGGCAGGCATCGACGACGAGCGCCTTCGACGCCATCAGCGCTTCGACCTCCTCGAGCAGCAGCGGCTGCTCGCTGCCGCGCGCAATCAGGCGCGCCGCGGGTGTGGCGAGCATGCGCGCGGTGCTCTCGACCTCGGCCGCGAGCTCGGCGATGCCGGCGCGGCGCGCGGCTTCCCTCGCGCGGGCCAGCGCTTCGCGTGCCGGCTTGGTCCGCAACCGCCGCATCGCGATTCCGGCGACGACCAGTTCATGGCCGACCCGCAGCGCCGGCGGAAACGGTGCTGGGTCGAGGCCATCAAGCATGCGCTCGGCCGCATCGAGGCTCCCGATCAGCAGCAGGCGGCGGATTTCGAGATAGCCGGCATGGGCGGCATTGAGTGCATCGCCTCGTGCTGCGAGCGTTGCGCGCGCCGCGGCGAGGCTCTTGCCGGGAAAGGAAAGGTCGCGCGACACCAGCGCGATCTCGGCCTCCGCCACCACGCAGCGCGCCCGCGCGACCGCTTCGCGCGGGCCGAAGGCGCGTCCTGCGCGCCGCAACAGCTCCTTGGCGCGGGCGAAATCGCCGAGCCGGGCCATCGCGATGCCGCGCAGCGCCAGCGCCGGCGCATCGTCGCGCAGGGCCACCCGTTTCAGTGCGCCGAGGGGATCACCCGCCGCGAGCGCGCGCGCCGCAGCCGTTATCAGCGAGTCCATTCGAATCCCGACACACTTGTCACTCTCACCCTCCGAGGCTCGGTCCTAACCTAGCACATGACGACATGGATCATCTCCAGAGAGATCGAACGATGGCCGGTATTGAAACACGAGAAGATTGGGTGAGGGGGCGGCTCAGTGGACGCGGGCCCATCGTGGCGCGCTTTCTGTCGCTGGCGGCGGCGCCGACCTTCGCCGTGATGGCGCTGATTGCCGCGATGGCGCCGGCCGACATGATCTGCGGCGCGATGCAGGGACCGCTGTCATTGCAGGGTATGGTCCCGATGTACGCGCTGATGAGCGCATTTCATCTGGCGCCGTGGCTGCGCCTGTTCAGATGATCGGCTCACCCCTCCGGCAAAGTGAAGACCGCGCATGGCCGCGCAATGCCGCGCAATTCATGACTGCCGAGCGCGACCAGCGGCGTCTCGGTCTCGGCGGCGAGGGCGCCCGAAACCAGCACGGTCTGCTCCAGCGGCTTGCACAGCCCTTCGAGCCGGCTCACCAGATTGACCGCGGCACCGATCGCGGTGAAGTCGAGGCGGTCGGCGGCGCCGATATTGCCCCAGTGCACCTCGCCGAGATGCAGCGCCGCGCCGAATGGCAACGGCGGCAAGCCCTGCTTGCGTCGCTCTGCATCGAGATGGGCCATGCCGACGCGCGCCGCCGACACCGCGCGCAATGCCGCCTCGGATGCGCTGCGCGCGCTGGTCGTGACCGGAAAGATCGCAAGCAGGCCGTCGCCGATGAATTTCAGCACCTCGCCGCCGAAGGCGTGGATGGCGCCGGCGATGCGGTCGAACCAGGCATCGAGCGCCGCGATCACCTCGGCAGGCGGATGGCTTTCCGACAGCGAGGTGAAGCCGCGAAGGTCGGCAAACAGCAGTGCCGCCCGGATGGTTTCGCCGGTATTGCGCCGCAATGGCGATGCCAGCACGCGCGCCGCGCTGCGCCGGCCGAGATAGGCCTCCAGCGCCGCCGTCAGTGTCGCGCGCGCCGCGAGCGCGGCGAGCGGCGCGGCCGTGAACCGCGCCGCCTCGCGCAATTGATCCGCCTCGGCAGGTGTGAACGCGCGTGTCCCGATCCAGCCGAGGGTCGGGCCATCCGGCCGCGTTCCAATCGTGCCCTCGTGGATCGGGCCGGGCGCGAGAGTTCCGAGCCAGCGCCGGCCGGCGTCGCCGGATCCCACCATATCGGGCATCGCAAAAGGTTGTTCCGGTGCGAATCCGAGCGCTTCGATGACCTCGCCATTGTCGGCACGCCACAGCCAGGTTCGTCTTGCAATCAGGGGGTGCGGAACCTCAAGCGTCAGAGCGCCGCCGGCAAGCGGCAGGCCATCCGTGATAAGGTGGCTACCGAGGTCCGCCAACAACCGGTTGGCGCCCGCGGTCTCGGCGGCGGCGTCGACCAGCCAGCTCAACGTCGAGGACAATTGCATTACGCCATCATGGGGTTGACGCACCACTCTTGTCACGAATTATCCCTGAGCACCGACTGTCAATGGAGCATGGATCGATGACTGAAGCCTTCATCGTTCAACGCGAGATCCAGATCGCAGCCCCGGCTGCAACCGTGTTCGCCTTTCTGACCGATCCGCAGAAGATCGTGAGCTGGATGGGGCTCGAAGCCGCGACCGAGACGCATCCCGGGGGCCTCTACTTCCTCAAGGGGCTCGGCAGCGATCGCAGCCGCGCCGCGCGCGGTGCGTTCCGCGAGGTCGTGCCGGTGCATCGTCTGGCCTACAGCTTCGGCTGGGAGGGCAGCGAGGAAGTGCCGCCGGGATCGAGCCTGATCGAGATCGACCTGATGGAGCAGGACAACGGCACGCTGCTCCGCATGACCCATAGCGGCCTGCCGAACGCCGCGCAGTGCGAGAGCCACGACAAGGGTTGGGCGCATTACATGGGCCGGCTCTCCCACGCGGCCGCCGGTCGGGATCCCGGCCCCGACCACGGTCCCGCCAACCGCCATTGACGTCGCGTCATGTCGGCCATTTCGAGCCGAGGATGATCGAGCAGAAGTTCATCCTGGTATAGTTCATGTCCTTCAGCGCCAGCACGTCGGCCTTGACGTTGCCGAAGGTGGTCAGCGGCTTCCTGATGGTGCCGGCGGCGAAATGATCGATGATGTTCTCCTTGAAGTTCGCCTCGCGCGGATGGTGCGCGCAGACATGGTCGCGGTGCTCGTGCGAGAATTCGTCGTAGGCGATGCCGAGCACGTCCATCTCGACGCCGGCGGTGACCAGCGCAATGGTCGGACGCATATGCTCGGGGACGCCAGGCGTGGTGTGCAGGGCGATTGAGGTCCAGACATCCTCGATGTCACGCTCCGGAATGCCATAGCCCTTGAGAAAGTCGCGCGCGGCGTTGGCGCCGTCGACTTCGAAGCGCAGATCGGGGCTCGCGTGAGCAGCGGTGAGGCCCATGTCGTGAAACATGGCGCCGATATAGAGCAGTTCGGGATCGAATTTCAGCTTGCGGCGGTTGCCGGTCAGCGCGCCCCAGAAGAACACGCGGCGGCTGTGATTGTAGAGCAGGTCGTCCTCGGTATCGCGCACCAGCTGGGTGGCGGCGCGGGCCATCGCGCTGTCGGGTACGCGGATGCCGGCGATGATCTCGGTCATTTCAAGACGCTCCTCGATATGGCAAGACGATGCCGTGGCGTGCGAACACGCGAGCCCGGCGCTCGTCTCTGCGGTGTGTGCGGATCGCCGGATGGCGCGATCCGTGGCGTGCTTGTCGCCCGTTTGGGCCCGATCCCGCAACGATCGCGCGCCGCCGGATCGGGCCAACCAGACGTCGTTTCGCGCCAGCGGGCAGGGAGAAGGTATGGCGATTCAGAGAGTCGCGATCGCGATTCACGAAGGGGTTCAGGCGCTCGATGTCGCGGGTCCCGTCGACGTGTTCGCAGAAACGAACGGCTTTGTGCCCGCGGGGAATGGCTATGAGACGGTGCTGGTCGGCGCCGGCTGCGAACCGCTGCGCGCGTCGAACGGCATGAAGATATCGGCCGATCTCAGCTTCGCCGAGGCACAGGAGAAGTTCGATATCCTGCTGGTGGCGGGCGGGCCGGCATTGCCCGACGCCGCGCCGGATCCCGAACTGACACAGTGGCTGCGCGGGGCGCCCGCGCGCGCCGAGCTCTATGGTTCGATCTGCACCGGCGCCTTCGCGCTCGGCCATGCCGGGCTGCTCGACGGCCACAAGGTGACGACGCATTGGCAGAACGCGCAGCGGCTGGCGGCGCGCTTTCCGGCAGCCGAGGTAATCTTCGATCGCATCTACATTCGCGATGGGCATCTGATGACCTCGGCCGGCGTGACCGCGGGGATCGATCTCGGGCTCGCGCTGGTCGCCGAGCGGCACGGGCCGCAGGTTGCGGTCGCGGTGGCCAAGCGGCTGGTCGTGGTGGCGCAGCGCCAGGGCGGGCAGTCGCAGTTCAGTCCCTATCTCACCGCGCCGGTCGATGAGGATTCGCCGATTGCGCGCGCGCAGGCGCATGTCATGCAGCATGTCGGCGATCGCCACACGCTGCAGTCGCTGGCGGAAGCCGTCGGCATGAGCGTGCGCAATTTCGGCCGCGCCTTTTTGCAGGAGACCGGAATCACGCCGCATGAATTCGTCGAGCGGGCGCGGGTCGACGCCGCGCGCCGGCTGCTCGAGGGCTCAGACCGGCCGCTGAAGGCGGTTGCGTTCGACTGCGGCTTCGGTTCGGCCGACCGGATGCGGATCGTGTTCAGCGAGCGGCTCGGCGTGTCGCCGGCGCAGTACCGCGCTAGTTTTCGCAAACTGTGATGCGGTTCGTCAACCGGAGGCTGTAACGGGGATAGGATCGACGTCACCGACGCCGGATCCTGCCACACATCTTCTCCCGAAAGGCCGCCCATGGACGCGCTCACGCTCTTCATCATCCGTCATGCCGAGAAGCCGGGCGATTCCTGGCCGGGACCCGGTTTCACCGCGGATGGCGTCTCCGACACTGACTCGCTTGTGCTCCGTGGGTGGGAGCGTGCGGGCGAGTGGACCGCGTTGTTCGGCACCGATCTCACCGGCGGTGACTATGCCAAGCCCGATGCAATCTATGCCGCGACACCGGGCACCACGGCCAATCAGCCGCCGTCGAGCCGTCCGGCCGAGACGATCTCGGCGCTTGCCGCACGGCGCGGCCTGACCCCGAACGAAAGCTTTGGCAAGGGCGATGAGCCGAGGCTGGTGCCTGCGGTGCTGGCGCTGAAGGGCGTCGTGCTGCTGTGCTGGGAGCACAAGGCGATCATCTCCGATATCCTTCCGCTGATCCCGGTCAGCAAGGGCACCCCGCCGACCAAATGGGAGGGCAGCCGGTTCGACGTCGTGCTGCGCTTCGACCGCGCCAAGGGCGACGACAAGTTCGCCTTCAAGGAGCTGTTTCCGAAATTGCTGTCGGGCGATTCCGACAAGCCGCTGGGTGGCTGAATAGCGTCGCAGCTTGGCCGATCAGTCGAGCCCGAGCGCCTTGCGCGACTTCCGCGTCAACTTTTCGACGATCAGCGCATGCGCCTGGCCGAGATAGGCCTTGAGCTCAGCGTCGGGCAGGGAGTCGTTCCTCACCAGTTGCACCCATGTGGCGCGCGCCAGATATGGCGCGGGCCGCGCCAAGCCCTGCTCGATCAGCAGCTGGTAGGCCATGTTCGAGGTCTTGAACATGAAGCCGCCGGTGCTCTCGATGTAGCCGCCGGCCAGCGCGAACATCTTGCCGCCGACCTTGAACACCGACGTGCCTTCCCATTGCACCACCTTGGTGGCGGCGGGCAGGCGCAGACAATGGGCTTCGAAGGTCTTGGGGCGCATGAGTCGCAGGGCTGGAAGGCGTTCAAAGCCATAGGCCAGCCGCGCGAGGGTCGACAAGCCCCCGGGGCCGAGCCGGCCATCCTTGGCCAGCTCTGGTCGCCGCCCATTTCGGAAATCTCACGAAAATGTGGGTTGTCGCCTTTCCATCTGTAGATATATCGTAAGATATGTTTTTAGTAAGAAATGAGCAAATGAGACGATCGATGTTTCGCGACCGGGACGATGACGGCTTCCGGTTTGGGTTCTTCGCCATTGGCCGGCACGGCCGGGGCGGCCATCGCTTCGGCCGCGGCGGCCATGGCTTCTTCGGGCGGGGTGGCGGCGGTGATTTTCCGGGATCGCGGCGGCTTTCGTCGCAGGATCTGCAACTGGTCATCCTGGCGCTGCTCGGCGAGCAGCCGGCGCACGGCTACGAGTTGATCAAGAGGATCGAGGAGCGGTCGGACGGCTTCTACAGCCCGAGCCCGGGCGTGATCTATCCGGCGCTGACATTCCTCGAGGAGATCGGCAATGCCAACGTCACCCAGGACGCGGCACGCAAACTCTACAGCATCACCGAGCAGGGCAGGGCGTATCTCGGCGAGAACCGCACGACCGCGGATACCATCCTCGAGGCGCTGTCGCGGATCGGCCGCCGCATGGAGGAGGTGCGCGAAGCCTTCGCCGGCGTGAGCGATCTCGACGGCGAGGCGTCCGACGAGGTGCACCGCGCCCGTCACGCGCTGAAGAGCGCGCTGCGCCAGAAGCGCGGCTGCGATGCCGCGGAGGCGCGGCGGATCGCAAAGATCCTCGACCGCGCGGCCGCTGAGATCCTGCAGCAATGACGCCGTCGCAGCAAAGGAGACCTTTCATGTACAACGCCGAACCGCACAGCGCGATCCGTGATGCCCGCGTCACCGCCGTCATCGAGCGCCTGCAGGCCACCCGCCGGGCGCCCGTGAGGGGCAATCCGACGCAGAGCGGCAGCCGCGACCCGCACGACTATGCCGAGCAGGGATTCTCGATCCACCCGGAGCAGGGCGAGCTGATCTATCTGTTGTGCCGCGGCCTGCGCGCCCAGCGCGTCGCCGAGTTCGCGACCTCGGTCGGAATGTCGACGCTCTATTTCGCCGCCGCGATGCGCGACAATGGCGGCGGCACCGTGATCGGGTCGGAGATCGTTCCGGCCAAGGTCGCAGCGGCGAAGCGCAATCTTGCGGAGGCCGGCCTTGCCGACTACGCCGACATCCGCGAGGGCGATGCGCGCAAGACGCTGCGCGATCTCGGTGGTCCCGTTGACTTCATCCTGATCGACGGCTGGCCGGGCGACAAGGGGCCGACGCTGGCGCGCCAGGTGGTCGAGATCGTCGCGCCGCAACTGCGCGTCGGCGGCTACGTCATGAACGACAATGCCGAGGCGGATTTCCTGGAGTTCGTGCGCGGTCCCGACAACGGCTTCGTGTCGATCACGCTGCCGCTCAAAGGTGGCACCGAGCTCTGCCTGAAGGTGGCGTAGCGGGGTTTCACCTGCTGGCGTGATTGTGAGCCACAACCACAACACGCCATGCTGGATTTTGCCTGCGCTTCTTGCTCTGCTCCAAAAAAATCAGGAGCGAAGCGCCGCATGTCCGAAGTCCCGCCCAATCATCCGCTCGATCGCCCGATCTGGAGCGCGCTGACCACGAGACAACGCGAGCTGGCGGAAGGCGGCGCCGATGCAAGGCGCTTTCCGCTCGCGATCGCACCCTTCGCCGACATGGTCGACATGTCGCCAAGGAGCTTTGCCGCGCTCGGTGCGCTACTGTCGGGACCTGACATCGCGGTGCTGTTCACGCCTGATCCTGTCCCGGTGCCGCCGCAGTTCAAGGTGCTGCTGGCCGAGACCGGCGAGCAGATGATCGGCGTGCCCGCGGACCATTCTGCGCCCGGCGTCGAGATCGTCACGCTCGGCGCTACCGATGTTCCTGCGATGATGGCGTTGACGGAGCTGACAAAGCCCGGCCCGTTTAGTGTGCGGACGCATGAGCTCGGCAGCTTTCTCGGCATCCGCATCAATGGCGAACTGGTCGCGATGACCGGCGAACGGATGAAGCCGGGGAACTACACCGAGATGACCGCCGTCTGCGTGCATCCGGAGCATCGCGGCCGTGGCTACGCGCAGGCGTTGCTGTCGGCGGTCGCCCGCCAGATCGTGGCGCGTGGCGAAATTCCATTCCTGCACGTCTTCACCAGCAACGTCTCGGCGATCGCGCTCTATCGCCGCCAGGGCATGGAGATCCGCCGCCGCCTGCACATCACGGTGTTGCAGAAACAGGGATAGGGATGCCCGGGAAAGTGGGTTGAGGGAAATCCCTCATTCCTCATCGCGGATCTCGTGCTTACCTTTGCCGGATCGCAACACGATGAGAGAGGATATCTCGATGTCCGAGCAATCCCAGGACAAGCGTCCCGTACCCGATCCGGCGGAGAACAATGCTTTCTTTCCGTCGCCTTACTCGCTTGGGCAATTCACCTCGGCCAAGTCGGATCTCTCCGGCGCTGACTATCCCAACGCCTACAGAGGCGGCCGCTGGAAAATTCTGATGATCGCCGCGGACGAGCGCTATCTGCTGTTGCAGAACGGCACGATGTTCTCGACCGGCAACCATCCCGTCGAGACCTTGTTGCCGATGTATCACCTCGACAAGGCGGGCTTCGAATTCGATATCGCGACCGTGTCGGGCAATCCGGTCAAATTCGAGCTCTGGGCGTTTCCGAAGGAGGACGACGCGGTCAAGAGCATCTACCAGAAATATCTCGCCAGGCTGAAGCAGCCGCTGAAGCTCTCCGACGTGATCGAAAAAAAACTCGGCAAGGATTCCGATTACATCGCGGTGTTCATTCCCGGCGGCCATGGTGCGCTGATCGGCTTGCCCGAAAGCACCGACGTGAAGGCCGCCCTGAAATGGGCTCTCGACAACGACAAGCACATCATCTCGCTTTGCCATGGCCCGGCGGCGCTGCTGGCGTCCGCGGTCGGCGAAGCCAAGGGCGACTATCCCTTCAAGGGCTACAAGATCTGCGCATTTCCCGACGCCATCGATCGGACCACGCCCGATATCGGCTACATGCCGGGCGCGCTGACCTGCGCGTTCGGCGAACAGTTGCAGGCGCTCGGGGTTGAGATCCTGAACAAGGACATCACCGGCAAGACCCATCAGGATCGCAAGCTGATCACCGGTGACAGCCCCTTCGCCGCCAATAATGTCGGCAAGGCAGCCGCAAAGGCTCTGCTCGATACGCTCGGCGGGCGCTGAGCGGGCGGCGGCTTAACCCCCGGGCGGCGCGAATCTCGCCGCGCCGCCGGCGGCGCGCCAATGTCGCGCGCCTTGCAGGCCGACCTCGCTTGAGGGAAAATCCTCAACGCGCTCGGCCGCGCGCGACCGGCCTTCCGCACGACACGATGGCACCGCATGGACCGCTACATCGAAGCCGTGGTTGCGATCGAGGGCAGCGAGAGCTTGCCCGCGATCCAGGCGGCGGTGCGGTCCGCGAGCGTGCCGCTCGGCTACGACCGGTTCGTGATGTTCTCGGCGTCGCCGGCACGTGAGGACCTGGTTGACCGGATCTAGTGGGTCGAAGGCGACTGGTTCGGCAAAGGCGTGACCGTCGATGCCGAGACCTATGTCCGGCATTGTCCGGTGACGCGCAATTTCCTCAATGTGGACCAGGCGTTTTTTTGGACCAAGGTGATGTCGGCGCGCGGCGAGAAGTATCGCGTGGTGCGCACGCCGCGCGGGCCCGGTTTCCATGGGCTGCAGGTTCCGGTGTTCGGGCGCACCGGCCTCGAAGGCGCGATGAGCTTCGCCGGAACGCGGATCGATGCGTCGCCGCGGACGCGTGCGGCGCTGACGATGATCGGCGCGGCGGCCTTCCGCGCCGCCCGCGGGCTGATGGAAGCGCACGAGCCGAACGGTGCGTCGAGCCTGTCGCCGCGGGAGCGCGAGGTGTTGCGCTGGATTTCGGCGGGACGACGCCAGGCCGACATCGCGGCATCGCTCGGCCTGTCCGAACGCACGGTCGAGAACCATTTGCGGCGTGCGCGGCTTCGGCTCGGCGTCGCCACGACAGCGCAGGCCATCCGGCTTGCGATCCGCAGCGGTGAGATCGAGGACTGAGGCGCTTGCGGTCGGCCGCCACAGGGCCGGGCGAGCGATCGCTGCGGCTCAGTGTTTCTTCGCCGTCTTCGCCCTGATCTTCGGCGCATGCGTGCCCGCAGCGATCCGCGTCAATGCATCGGCAAATGCACGTGCCGCAGGTCCCAGCGGTTCGTCGAGCCGGTGGGCGAGATAGGCCTCCATCGCAAGCGCGGCGTTGCGGCCGAGCGCGCCGGTTTCGACCCGCACTAGGCGGCGCTCCTTCAGGTCGCGCGCCACCTGCCAGAGCGGCAGCCGGCCCCAGCCGAGCCCGGCCAGGATCATGGCGTGCTTAGTGTCCTGATTGCTCACCCGGCAGATCTGCGGCGAGAGCACGCCGAAGCTGCGGCCCTCCGACAGCGGGGTCGGATCCGACAGCACGATCTGCAGATGATCGGCGAGATCCGCCACGCTCTTGCGGCCGCGGCGCGCGAGCGGATGGCCGGCGGAGGCAACGGCGACGATCTGCACCGCGCAGATCGCATCGAGCGCGAGGCGGGGATCGCGAAAATCCTCGCTGACCGTAACCGCGAGCGCGCTGCGCCGTTCGGTCAAGCCAGCGATCGGACCGCCCATCGGTTCGACCGCGAGCCGCACGCTGACGGACGGATAGGCCGCCCGCATTTCCGTCAGCGCCGCGCCGACGGCGGCGATCGGAAACAGCGTATCGACGACGAGCGAGAGTTCCGATTCCACCCCGTCGCCCAGGCCGCGTGCCCGCGCCCGCATCGCGTCGACACGGAGCAGCAGGTCGCGCGCGTTGCCCAGCAGTGCCTTGCCCTCGGCCGTCAGCGCCGGGCGATGGCTGGAGCGGTCGAACAGCGTCAGCCCGAGTTCGGCTTCGAGGTTGGCGATGGCATGGCTGACCGCGGATTGCACCCGCGCCAGTTTGGCCGCGGCGGCGCGAAAGCTGCCGCGCTCGGCGATGGCGACAAAGGTGCGGATCTGATCGAGCGTCAGGTTGTCGAGCATGATCTATGAAATCGATCAATCGGATGCAAAACATATCACTCCTGTCGATGGTCGGGAAACGCTATCTCTGTGCTCTGACCAGGGCGGAGTGGACGCATGACGATCGAGACGGCCGTGATGCAGCAGACCGAGGCGAAGCGATGGGCCACGGTCGCCATCGTGATCGGTTGCGGGATCGGCGCGGCGCTGCAGGTCGGCAAGGTTCCGATTGCCGCCTCGATGCTGCAACAGAGCCTCGGCATCGACCTTGCCGCGGTCGGAACGATCGCCGGCATCTTTGCGGTCCTCGGCCTTGTCGGCAGCGTGCCGGCGGGCGTGGTGATTGCCGCGGTTGGTGCTCGCAAGGTGCTGCTGTGCGGGCTCGCGGCCATCACGCTGGGGGCAGCCTCGGGCGCGCTCGCGCCACAGTTAGCGGTGCTATTGGCGTCGCGCCTGCTGGAAGGGCTCGGCTTCCTGCTGGTGATGGTCGCGGCTCCTGCATTGCTGGATCGTGTCGTCGATGTCAGCGCGCGCGACGTCACCATGGCGGTGTGGAGCTGCGTGATGCCGTTCGGGATCGCGCTGGCGCTGGTCGCCGGTCCGATCTTCGATGGCTGGCGCACGATCTGGTGGGCCAGTGCTGCCTTTGTCGCCCTGCTGTTCGTGCTCGCCGGCGTCATTGTGCCTGAAGTGGCATCGCGGACCGGCCCGGCGCGGAGCGGCCTGATGCAGGAAGCCACCGCGCTGGCACAGCGCCGCACGCCGGCGCTTCTGATGGTGCTGTTTGCGCTCTACAGCCTGATGTTCTTTGCGCTGTTCAGCTTCCTGCCGATCCTGCTGACCGAGCGGCTCGGCGTGTCCAGCCAAGGCGCCGGCGGGCTCAGTGCGTTGGCCGCGGCCGGCAACATCGTCGGCAATCTCGCCGCCGGTCATCTGCTTGCGCGCGGCGTCAGCCGCAACCTGCTGATCGCCGTGGCGGCATTCGTGATGGGCGCGTCCGCGCTTGGAATCTTCCTGCCGGTGCTCGGCGGCTGGGGCGCATTCTGGCTGTGCCTTTTGTTCTCCGCGATCGGCGGCCTGATCCCGGCGACGTTGCTGGCAACCGCACCCGCGGCGGCGCGATCGGCGGCGATGGTGCCTGTCATGATGGGCCTGTTGATGACGGGCAGCAATTTCGGCCAGGTCACCGGTCCGATCGCGGTCGGCGCTGTGGTCTCGGCATGGGGCTGGCGCGCGGCCTGCGTCATGGTGGTGGCTGCGGCGATCCTTGCCGGTCTCGCGGCGTGGATGCTGGCGCGCGGCGATCACAACAGCGTAAGCGAGGCGAGGGACCCGGCTTGACGCCGCGCGCGCAGGGGCCGAAGGAATGAAGGTCTCTCACGCCAACGACAACAGGAACCTTCATGACACGCGTGCGCTGTATCACCGAAATGGGCATGGGCGTCGACGTCCATGGCCGCGACGCCACCAAGGCCGCCAAGCGGGCCGTCTCGGACGCCATCCGCCATTCCAGCCTCGGCTTCTTCCGCATGCTCGGCAAGACCGCCAACGACATGTTCGTCGACGTCACGATCGCCGTGCCGAATCCCGAAGATGTCGATATCGAAGCGGTCGCGAAGGAATTGCCCTATGGCACCAAGACCGTGAAGGCGATCGCGGGCGGGCTCGAGATTCCGTCCGATCTCGGCAACGACCCGATCCTGATCGCGAATGCCGCCGTCATCGTCAGCTTCGACGACGGCAAGTGACGCAAGTGCGTCAGGGCGACCGCCATGCGTGCGTTATTCGCCGCCTCTGAAATAGTCGGGCTTGCCGGTCGTCCAGGTCTCGCCCCAATGCTGGCCGCCGCCGTCGACGGTCAGCGTCTCGCCGGTGATGAACTTGCCGGAGGGCGCGGCGAGGTAGGCGGCTGCCTCCGCAATGTCCCAGGGCGTGCCCGGGCGCATCATCGGATTGGAGCGCGGGTAGGCGGCGCGCGCCGCTTCGCTGTAAACGTTCCAACCCTCGGTCTCGATCGCGCCGGGCGCGATGCAGTTGATGCGGATGTTCAGCGGCGCCCATTCGACCGCGAGTGCGCGCGACAGGCCGATCACACCGGAGCGTGCCGCGATCGAGTGCGCAATGCCGTAGAGGCCGTGCGTCGTGACCACGACGATGTTGACGATGCTGCCGGGATGCTTGCGGTCGCGCCAGCGCTGCGCCGCGGCCTGCATCATGTACCAGGTGCCGTTGAGGTTGGTGTTGATGACCGCATTCCAGCCCTTGATCGAGACGTCGATCGCGGGGTGCGGGAACTGGCCGCCGGCGCTGTTGACGAGATGATCGACACGGCCGTGCTCGGTCCACAGCGCCTCGAACATTGCATCGACCGCGTCGGGATCCTTGATGTCGGCGACATGCGCGGACGCCTTGAGCCCGCGATGGACGAGACGATCGACCAGTGCGTCGAGCCTGCCGGCATTGCGGCCTGCGACGACGACATGCGCGCCGAGCCGGGCGAACAGCCATGCGATGGCGCTGCCGATGCCGCCGGCGCCGCCGGACACCACGACCACCCGACCGGCGAGCGCATCGGGGGCGAACACGGTCGGGTGCGTTGCGAGTTCGTCGTCGGAGAGGCCGAGCATTGCGCCTGTCGTTGCGCCCGTCTGTTGATCGTTCATGGCCGGTTGCAGACCTTGCGGCTTTCACTGAGCTCCGTACATTAGCCGTCCAACAACAACCCTGCAAAAGAATGTCGACATGACCGACTTGTCTGCCTTTCCCATCACAAAACGCTGGCCCGCCCAGCATCCGGACCGCCTGCAGCTCTATTCGCTGCCGACGCCGAACGGCGTGAAGGTCTCGATCATGCTCGAGGAGATCGGGCTGCCCTACGAGGTCCACCTCGTCGACTTCAACAAGGATGACCAGAAGACGACGGAGTTCCTGTCGCTGAACCCGAACGGCAAGATTCCGGCGATCCTCGATCCCAACGGCCCCGGCGGCAAGCCGCTGCCATTGTTCGAATCCGGCGCTATCCTGCAATATCTCGCCGACAAGACCGGCAAGCTGTTGCCGGTGGACGTCGCGCGCCGCTATCAGGCCATCCAGTGGGTGCATTTCCAGATGGGCGGCATCGGACCGATGTTCGGCCAGGTCGGCTTCTTCCACAAATTCGCCGGCAAGGATTACGAGGACAAGCGGCCGCTGCAGCGCTACATCGCCGAGTCGAAGCGCCTGCTCGGCGTGATGGAGACGCATCTCGCCGGACGGCAGTGGTTCATGGACGATGAATACAGCATCGCCGACATCTCGATGCTCGGCTGGGTGCGCAATCTGATCGGCTTCTACGGTGCGCGCGAGCTCGTCGAATTCGACCAGTTCACGCAGGTCGCGGCCTGGCTGGAGCGCGGTCTCAAGCGGCCGGCGGTGGAGCGCGGATTGAATATTCCGAAGCGTCCCTAAGCAACCTACTTCAGCAGCTCATAGACGACGGGATTGTCGGCGCAGGCGGCAAAGCCGCACTCGAGCAGGGTGGAGAGCACATTCAGTGCCGTCAGCCCGACCACCAGCCATACCGCAGCTTGCGCGAACCTGCCGGGCGAGCTGCCCGGCGCCCCGCGGTGCTCGAACTGGCGGTCGAACAGCAGCATCGCCGCGAGTAGCACGATCGCGGCGATGAATCCGATCAGCGCCCACGTATAATAATGATAGCCGAGCAGCGCCGAACCGTAACCCGCGTCGCCGGGGAGGATGTGCAGCAGCACCTGCCGGATCGAGACCGTGGCGCCGACCGTGGCCGTCAGCAGCGACAACGCATAATGACTCGGCCGTGGCCCGAAGCGGATATTGAGGATCGGCCCGATCGCCAGCAGGGCGAACAGGATGCGCTGCAACAGACAGAGCGGACAGGGCAGCTCGTGGAGCAGCAGCTGCGCGGCAAAGGCGGCGGCCAGTACCAGCGCCAGCCCATAGAGCGCGACGGCATTGAGGGTGACGGCCTGCGTGTCGTTCATGGCCGGCCTCAGAACGACAAGGTGAGACGGTCGGTGGCGTGGTGCAGCAAGGTCGCGACGCAGGCGATCAGGATCACCGCGAACAGGCCGATCGCGACGGGCCGCGGGCCACGCCAGGCCACCAGCATGGCGATGGTGATGGCGAGAAACAATGCCGTGAATTCCATTCCCAGCCTCCCGGTGCGAGCCGGCCGCAGTCTATGACAGATTCGTGTGCGCTCGCGACGCCACGAATGGGCATTGTCGCTTGCGCGCGGCTCCGCCAAGATGGCATCACCAGTTGAGTTCATCCCAGCCGGGGCACCTCATGACCACAGCCGCGATCAAGCCCGTTGCCCATCCCCGTCATCAGCCCTGGTACAAGATCCTCTACGTCCAGGTGCTGATCGCGATCGTGGCAGGTGTCCTGATCGGATATTTCTATCCGAATCTCGGCAAGGAATTGAAGCCGCTGGGCGACGGCTTCATCGCGCTGATCAAGATGATGATCGCGCCGGTCATCTTCTGCACCGTGGTGCACGGCATCTCCTCGATGGGCGACCTCAAGCGCGTCGGCCGGGTCGGGTTGAAGACCCTGATCTATTTCGAGGCGGTGTCGACGGTGGCGCTTGCGGTCGGTCTTCTGGTCGGCGAGCTGCTGCAGCCCGGCCACGGCTTCAACATCGATCCTTCCACGATCGATCCGAAATCGGTCTCCAATTACGTCACGCAGGCCAAAGAGCAGGGCATCGTTGCCCATCTGATGGCGATCATTCCGGACAGCTATCTCGGCGCGGTCGCGCGTGGCGACCTGTTGCAGGTGCTGCTGATCTCGATTCTCTCGGGCTTCGCCATCGCTCTCATGGGCAAGGTCGGCGAGCCGATTGCGTCCGCGATCGACACGGCCGCCAAGATGTTCTTCGGCATCATCCGGATCATCGTCCGCGTCGCGCCGCTCGGCGCATTCGGCGCGATGGCCTTTACGGTCGGCGCCTACGGCCTCGGCTCGCTGTTGAATCTGGCGGCGCTGATCGCGACCTTCTATCTCACCAGCATCCTGTTCGTGCTGATCGTGCTGGGCGCCATCGCACGGCTCGCCGGCTTCTCGATCATCCGCTTCATCGCCTATATCAAGGACGAGCTCCTGATCGTGCTCGGCACATCGTCGTCGGAGACGGTGCTGCCGCAGATGATCCAGAAGATGGAGCATCTCGGCGCCTCGCGCTCGGTGGTCGGCCTCGTGGTGCCGACCGGCTACAGCTTCAATCTCGACGGCACCAACATCTACATGACGCTGGCGACGCTGTTCCTGGCGCAGGCCACCAACACGCATCTGACGATCTGGCAGGAGCTCGGCATTTTGGGCATCGCCATGATCACCTCGAAGGGCGCGTCCGGCGTCACCGGCGCCGGCTTCATCACGCTCGCCGCAACGCTGTCGATCGTGCCCGATATTCCGATCCAGTCGATCGCGATCCTGGTCGGCATCGACAAGTTCATGAGCGAGTGCCGCGCGCTCACCAACCTGATCGGCAACGGCGTCGCCTGCGTCGTGATCAGCCTGTCGGAAGGCGAGCTCGACAAGCAAGCGCTGCACGAGACGATGGCGCATCCGCTCGAGCTCGGCGAGGCGCTCGAGCCGGGCGGCTCAGGCTAGAGCACTATGAAGTGATGGGGCCGTCGCAGGGGCGCTGCCAAAAGATCGAAAACAACCCCATGCAACGCTGCCGGTGGCAGCCGGCGTTCGACCAAGCAACTGTTCGACCAAGCACTGTTCGACCAAGCAACTGTTCGACCAAGCAACTTGACACGTCGGGCAACTCAGGGATATTCTTCTAATATTCCGAAATTGCGCAGGCGTCCGCTCGTCCCACGGCTTTCGCATATGGCATTTGCGGGCTTCTGCAACCGACGCTTCCACGTCGCAGGCGGGAGAGGGAACGCGCCTTGTTCGCGGCCGCAGCCCAGGTCGTGAACTCGTAAGGTGGAAGCGCCCGCACGGTAGGATGACAACTATGCGCCAAGCCTTGAGTGTATGATGCGTCATCGATCGTCCGTTGCGCCGCTGGCTTGCCTCTGCGAGTTCGTTCATCCAGCCCAATCCAGGAATGCTTAACTATGCTCACCGTCTATGGCGAAGGTCGTGGCTTCCGTGTTGTCTGGCTGCTCGAGGAATTGGGATTGGCTTATCGGCTGCGCCCGGTCGATCTGCTCGCAGCCGGCGGGGTTGATCGCGATTTCCTCGCCATCAATCCCGCCGGCTTCATTCCCGTACTGCAGGACGGCGAGACGATCATGGTCGAATCGATCGCGATTCTTGAGTACCTGCTCGCCCGCCACGGCTCAGGTTCGCTTGCCGTCGCCCCTGACGATCCCGCCTTCGCGTCCTATCTGCAATTTCTCCATCTGGGCGAGGCCGGGCTCGCCGGGCCGATGAACGCCGTCATTGTCGGTCGCCAACTGGCGCCCGAAGCCGAGCGAGATGCCCGGGTTACTTGTTGGGCATTCGAGACCTTCGAGAGCCGGCTGGGGTTGGTTATCCGCCGCCTCGCGGATTGCCCCTATCTCGCCGGCGACCGATTCACCGCTGCCGATATCTCGGTGAGCTACGCCCTCCTGCTCGGCATGCGAACCGGCAATTACGTCCCCGGTCCTACCGAGCGGGACTATCTCGCCCGCACGACGGCACGCCCTGCCTACGTCCGAGCGATGGAGAGCTGCCAGGCCACCAAGGCTTGGGCGGCGAGATCACCGGGATTGTAATGCTCGCTTCAATCCGGCTGTGGCTTCGCGCTTACAAGTCTACTGCCTGGGCCGTGTACTGATAAGCGGCTGGCGCCTGATCCCCGCTTAACCCCCACAGCGGCGGAAAAGCGGTCATCTCGCGAGATCGCCGAAGGCCCACAAGCAGAAGTGCCGCCTACTTCCCTCGATATCGAAGAGCGTCAACCAGCAGCGAGAATGCCGGTGAAGATTGACGACGGCTAGGGTAGTACAGGTGGTATCCGGAAAATGGAGGACACCAATCCGACAGCACCCGAACGAGCCGTCCGTCGGAGACGTAGGGCTGCACGTTACGCTCCATCAGGTATGCGAGGCCAAAGCCGTTCAACGCCGCTTGCAAGAGCGGTCCTGCGCCATTGAAAACGAGCTGGCCGTCGACCCGCACGTTGAGCGCGCGGCCGTCCTTCTCGAATTCCCAAGCGTAGAGCCCGCCATGGGTCGGCAAGCGCAGGTTCAGGCAGTTGTGGCTGGTCAGATCCTGGGGCGTGCGCGGCCTCTTTCGGTTGGCAAAATATGACGGAGCGCCCACGACCGCGGACCGCAAATCCGGTCCGACTCGAACGGCAATCATGTCTTTCGCGACCAGTTCGCCGGGCCGGATGCCAGCGTCGTATCGCTGCGCAACGATGTTCGCGAGGCCGTAGTCGACAATGACTTCGACGCTGATGTCCGGGTAATTCGGCAGGATCTTCGCCAGGGCGGGCAGCAGGATCGCTTCGGCGGCGTGTTCGGTCGCCGTGATCCGGATGTTGCCGGCCGGTTTCTCCCGCAGCTCGCCAAGGGCCGACAGCTCGGCGTCCATTTCCTCAAATTTCGGCCCGATGCTCCGGAGCAGGCGCTCTCCCGCCGGGGTCGGTGCAACGCTTCGCGTGGTGCGGTTGAGGAGCCTCACCCCGAGCCGTTCCTCCAGACCGCGGACGGTCTGGCTGAGAGCGGATTGCGAAATGCCGAGCTTGGCTCCCGCGCCTGTGAAGCTGCGTTCCCTCGCGACCGCCAGAAATGCGAGGAGGTCGCCTGCGTTCTCGCGGTCCATTCATAAGCTCCACTAATGATTCCAATCAGGTTCTATCACCTAATCTTTAACGTCCGAAAGACCTAGGTTCAGCCTGGTCGGCGCGACGCGCGGCGGCAGGGAGCGCCATTCGATGGCACTCGTCACGAGAGCGGGCGTGCCCGGTGTCCTGGCCGAGGGGCATTCGAGGCGGAGGCGCTGAAACCGGCATGACAACCGAACGGATCGAATGATCCTGCAAGATGAAATGAGGAGCTGAATGAACCCCGTCTATGATTTCAAAGGACAGGTGGCCCTGGTCACCGGTGCCGCCAAGGGCATGGGACTGGCAACGGCGCGGATGTTCGCCGAGAGCGGCGCCTCCGTCGTGCTGGCCGACCTGGACGGCGATCTCGCCGCGAAGGAGGCGGAGCGGATCATCCGAGACGGCGGCACCGCAATCGGCTTGGCCTGCGACGTCGCCGACGAGGCGCAGGTGGCGGCGATGGTCGATCGCGCGGTCGCAGAATACGGACGGCTCGACATGGCGTTCAACAACGCGGGCATCCAAGTGCCGCCGTCGGACGCCGCCGAGGAGCCGATCGAGCATTTCGAGCGCGTCACCGCGGTAAACCAGCGCGGGGTCTGGACCTGCATGAAGCATCAGCTGCGCGTGATGCGCGATCAAGGGAGCGGCGCGATCGTCAATTGCTCTTCTTTGGGCGGTCTCGTCGGCCTCCCGCAACGCGCAGCCTATCACGGCACCAAACACGCCGTGCTCGGAATGACCAAGAGCGCGGGTGTCGAATATGCCCCGCGCGGTATCCGCATCAACGCGGTCTGCCCCGGCACAATCGATACGCCGATGGTCGCCGACATGCTCAAAGGCCAGGCCGACGCGATGGCCGAAATCATGAAGCAGCAGCCAATCGGCCGCCTCGGCCGGGCCGAGGAGGTCGCAGCCGCCGTGTTGTGGCTATGCAGTCCGGCCGCGAGTTTTGTCATCGGCGTGGGCCTGCCGGTCGACGGCGGCTTCACCGCGCACTGAGGACCATACCGTGGGGTATGCCGATCTTAGGCATTTTGCGCGGATTCAGCCGGGCGGGGTCACGTTCAACAAGAAGGAGTTCCTAATGAGAGCCCTCGCGACGGTCGCCATTACGCTTTGCCTGGTGGCACAGACCTCTGCCCGGACGGCGGCGACCAGGATGGAAGGAACCAAGGTCATGCCTACGTCAGAAGACATTCGCGCCGTCGCGCCCGTCCTCGAAAAATATGCCAAAGGCGTCGTGCTCGGCGATCTGTGGAAGCGCCCGGGACTGTCGGCGCGCGACAGGAGCATCGTTACCGTCGCCGCTCTGATCGCGCGCGATCAGACGGTCGAACTGCCGTACTATCTCAATGTCGCGCTCGACAGCGGCGTGAAGCCCGCCGAGATCTCGGAGATCATCACGCATCTTGCATTCTATACCGGCTGGGCCAACGCCATCGACGCCGTTCCGGCAACAAAGGACGTGTTCAAGAGTCGCAATATCGGAGCCGATCAACTGCCGCCGGCTTCCGGACCACAACTTCCCCTGGATGAGGCGGCGGAGTCGCAGCGTGCCACGCGCGTCGGGCAGCAATTCGGACAGATCACGCCCAGCCTCGTGCAGTACACGACCGATGTGCTGTTCCGAGACCTCTGGCTGAGGCCGGGACTCGCGCCGCGGGACAGGAGCCTGGTCACCGTCAGCGCCTTGGTCGCGACCGGCCAGGTCGCCCAGGTCACCTATCATTTGAACCGGGCGATGGACAACGGGTTGACAAAGGAGGCGGCCGGAGAGGTCGTCGGCCATCTTGCTTTCTATGCGGGTTGGCCCAACGCGTTCTCGGCCGCAGCGGTGGTCAAGGAAGTCATCGAGAAAAGGCCCCGCTAGCAATGACGTATTCACGTCGACAAGTCGTCGTCGCCACCGCGGCGTTTGCTGCATTCGCCGCGACGAGCGCCACCGCGGAAACCTCGAACGTGCAGCGAAGGAGTTCGGATATGGATATCGACATCAAACGAAACGGCTCTCGTCCCGCTGCCCAGGGGTCTGCGGACTGGTTCACCGGATCGGTCCGCATCGATCCTCTGTTCCAAGCTCCGGATCCCGCACGCGTCGGCGCCGGCCAAGTCACGTTCGAGCCCGGCGCCCGGACCGCCTGGCACACGCATCCGCTCGGGCAAACGCTGATCATCACGGCGGGGCTCGGCTGGGTGCAGCGCGAGGGCGGGCCCGTCAAGGAGGTCCGTCCAGGCGACGTCGTGTGGTTTCCGCCCGGGCTGAAGCACTGGCACGGCGCTTCGCCTACCACCGCAATGACGCATATCGCCATCCAGGAATCAGTGAATGGCAAGAACGTGGATTGGATGGAGAAGGTCTCCGATGAGCAGTATCGAAGGTGAGTTGAGGGCTCAGCGCAAAGACGAAATGATCGACGCCTCCGCCGATGTGGCGCGGACGCCCTGGCGTCGCTCCCGAAGGCACACTGTGGACGGACTCTGAGAGGATGCGAAGCTTTGTCCTCACCCACCGTTGTCGTCGCCCGGCCGGGCGATGACGCCGCGGGGTGTGGCATCTTGAATTGCGACTCATCCTCACCGTCGTCCCTGCGAAAGCACTAGCGTGTCTACACGGTTTTGGGGCGCGACAGATTGACTCGGTGCAGCAAGAAGTGGCGTCTCTGCAGCATGTTGTATGATTCTCTCACTGGCGCTTTGATTCGAAGGAGCGCCAGCGATGCAGCCGGATTTGTCTTTGGGTGAGTTCGGGGACGTTCGTCTCGACAAAAGGGGGCGACGCTTCTCCGGGCTATGCTTTGCACGCGCAGCGTCTGCTTGCGCCAGATGGCCCGGGGCGATTGGGCTGCCAATATGGCGTTCTGGCGGTTTGTGAACAACCCCCAAGTCACGATCGATAAATTGATTGAGGGCTGGAGCGCGCAGACGCGGACTGCGGTCAGCGGGCGTCATGTGCTGGCGATCCAGGATACGAGCGAGGTCAAGTTCCAGACCCAGGCGGGACGGCGGCGCGGGCTGGGCAAAGTCGGCAAGGGCAATGCTCGCGGCGTGCTGTTGCATGCGATGATGGCGGTGGATGCCGACAGCGGGGTCTGTCTTGGCCTTACTGGCGGCAACGTTTGGACGCGCAAAGGCAAGGTAAAAATCCCGCATGAGCGGCGCGCCTTGGCCGACAAGGAGTCGGCGCGCTGGGTGACGGCCGCCGAGCAAGGCCGCGACGTCCTGGCAGATGCCCGCATGATCACCGTCGTCAACGACCGCGAGGGGGATTTCTTTGCTCACTGGGCGCTGACGCCAGCTGAGAATGTCCATCTTCTGTCGCGTGCCATGCACGACCATGCGCTGGTCGATGGCGACACACTTTATCAGGCGGTCGAGCGGAGCCGCTTCTGCGACAACGCGGTGATCGATCTGCCGCAGCGAATGGATCGGCGCGGCCGGCAGGCCCATCTCTCGATGCGCTTCGGAACCGTCGTGCTCAAGCGGCCGCAGAGGCCCGGCGTCACCGACTTGGCGGAGGGCATCAAACTCAGCTTCGTAGAAGTGGTCGAGTTGCATCCGCCGAGAGGTGCGGAGCCCATTCGCTGGCTGCTCCTGACCACTCATCCGGTCGCCACCGTTAAAGACGCCTGGCAGATCGTCTCCTGGTACCGCCAGCGCTGGATCATTGAGCAACTCTTTCGCTCGCTGAAGAGCCAGGGTTTGCGCATCGAGGATAGTCAGATCGAGAGCGCCGAAGGCCTGATCAAGCTCGTGGCGGTCGCCACCAGAGCGGCATGTATCGTCATTCAACTCGTTCAGGCCCGCAACAGTGGCGAAGAATTGCCGGCTGAATTTGTCTTCACCGCAGAAGAGATCGAGACGCTCAGGGCCATCAACAAAACCATGAAAGGTCGCACCGAGCTTCAGAAAAACCACCATCGCCCCAACACTCTTGCTTGGGCGGCATGGATCATCGCAAAACTCGGCGGATGGACCGGCTACGCCTCCCACCGTCCACCTGGACCAATCACCTTCCACACCGGAATGGCCCGCTTCCAAATCCTCGCAAATGGCCCGACAAACGTGTAGATGCACTAGTGCGAAAGCAGGGACCCATAACCACCGATGGTCATCGTCGAGCGATGCCAGAACGACGAGGCCCGTCCACAACATCCGCCGCGGAATATGGGTCCCTGCTCCGTGCGCAATAGCGCACTCGGCAGGGACGACAAGTGGAGAGAGCCTTGTCCCCTCCACCTGTCATCGCCCGGCACTCGACCGGGCGACCCAGTACGCCGCGGCCTCTCGGCTCAACAATCGGCGCCTCTGGAATACTGGATCACCCGCATGCGCGCGTGACGACACTGAGCAAGCTGAGTAAGCCAATTCCGTCACTCTGAGCAGCGTCGCCTGCTCGACGAGATCCAGCATTTTGAAAGGTCAGCAATGGTAGACAGCTTCGAAGGAAAGGTTGCGCTTGTTACCGGCGCCGCTGGTGGCATTGGTCTGGCGACAGCCAGGGCATTTGGTGTTGCAGGCGCGTCCGTGGTCGTTGCAGACAGCAACACAGCGTTGCTCGAAACTGCCGCTGCGGAACTGCGATCCGCGGGTCATGACGTCCTTGCCATCGGCTGCGATGTAACGGATCGGGGCCAGGTGAACGCAATGATCGAGCAGGCGATCGAGACTTACGGGAAGCTCGATGCAGCTTTCAACAATGCGGGCATAAACTGCGATGCTGCGCCATTGGTTGAAACGGAAGATGCCGAGTTTGACAACATCATCGATGTCAATCTGCGCGGTGTGTGGAACTGCATGAAGGCGGAGCTTCGCCACATGACCGCACAAAGAAGCGGCGCAATCGTCAACTGCTCGTCGATCGGCGGGATGAGGGGCTCCAAAGGGCGCGCCGCCTATTCCGCCAGCAAATTCGGGGTGATAGGTCTCACCCGCGCCTCCGCACTCGATTATGCCGGGAAGGGCATCCGTATCAACGCAGTCTGCCCGGGCATTATCGGCAATACTCCGATGGCGAAGCGGGTTACAAAGAACAACGATCCAGAGATCGTCAAGGCGTTCGTAGCAGCCGAACCGATCGGACGCCTTGGCGAACCTGAAGAAATCGCTGCGGCTGTTCTATGGTTATGCGGCTCGGCGGCAAGCTTTGTGGTCGGCCATGCCTTGGTGGTCGATGGAGGTATTTTGGCCTAACCAGCGGGTGAATGATCGTCGCGTCCTCCGAGCGGCGTCAGTCCGGGACGCCGGCCGCCGTGAGGGTTTCACGATAAGTCGCGGACATCGCTTCCACCGGGAACGGGATCCGCGACAGGAAGCCGGAGATCGTGAACTCCGGGTCGACCTTGAGCAGCTCGCGCGCGATCTGGGCCGCGCGTGCGGTGTCGCCGGTCTTCACCAGCGCCACGATCAGGACGCGCAGCGCCACCGCGAAGCGGCGGTTCTGCGCCAGCGCCTTGTCGGCCCACATCACCGCTTCGGCGAAATTCCGGTCGAGCACCGCGCAGATCGCCAGCGCCGCGGCAGCGAACCAGCCGCGCGGGTCGCGCGGGTTCAGCCGTTGCGCGCGCTCGATCATGGCGCGGCCAGCTTTCTGATTGCCGCGCATCGCCTCGATCCAGCCGCCGAGCACGAGCGCCATCGCCGAGTTCGGATTGATCGCAAGCGACCGCTCGAACAGGTCGCGCGCGGGCTCGATCTCGTCGGCCATGTTCCAGATCGCGAACGCCGCCATCCACAACACCTGCGGGTCACCGGGCGCGAGCTCGACCGCGCGCCAGGCCTGCGCCACCGCGCGCTCCCGGTAGGCGTCGTTCGGCTTCAGCCAGCCCTGGACATGGCGCATCGCATGACAATAGGCGGAGGCCGCCAGCGCGGGCGCATAGGCGGGGTCGAGCGCCAGCGCCTGGTCGAGGCAATCGAGCGCGGCTTCCATGCTCTCGGGCGTGAACTCGTAACGCAGGCTGTAGGCGCGCAGCAGCAGGTCGTAGGCGTCGAGCCTGTCCGGCGGCGCCGCCCGCAGCCGCTCGGCTTCCGCGACGAGCAGGGTCGGCTCGATCGCGCCGACCACGTTCTCGGTGATGCGGTCCTGCAGGTCGAACACGTCGGCGGCCGCGCCGTCGAAGCGGTCGGCCCACAGATGCGCGCCGGAGCTGGCGTCGATCAACTGCCCGGTGATGCGCAACCGATCGCCGCCGCGGCGGACGCTGCCTTCGAGCACATAGCCGACGCCGAGATCGCGGCCGACCTGGCGGATGTCGACCGCCTTGCCTTTGTAGGTGAAGGCGGAGTTGCGCGCGATCACCGTGAGGCGGCTGCAACGCGCGAGCGCGGTGGTGATGTCCTCGGCGATGCCGTCGGCGAAATAATCCTGCTCGGGATCGCCGCTCATATTGGTGAAGGGCAGCACCGCGATCGACGGGCCCTCGCTCGGCCGCGGCGGGCTGGCATTGCCTGCAGCCGGACGATCGTGCGCGGTGTCCTCCCTGACATCGCCGACAAAGCGGAGACCCTTGCGGGGCAGGGTGCGGATCAGCCGCTGCTCCTCGCCATTGTCGCCGATCGCCGTCCGCGCCGCATTGACCCGGCTGCTCAGCGTCGCTTCCGAGACGATCCGGCCGTGCCAGACGGCGGCCAGCACCTCGTCGCGGCTGACCACCCGATCGCGGGCGCGGATCAGGAATTCGAGGAGGTCGAAGACCTGCGGCTCGACGGCCACCAGAGCATCGCCACGGCGCAGTTCCCGGCGTTCGGAATCGAGGGTGAAGTCATTGAAGTAGTAGGTCAAATTGGAAGGTCCGGTGGCCGGCAGCTGAATGCGTGGCGGAACCTAGCACAGGCGGCGTGGAGCCAAAATCACGACGGTCTGAAGGACAAATCCACGTCCTCTGAAAGCGGACGGGGTCGGTCTCTGCAATATTCAATTCCGACACCAGACTTAAGGAGATCGCCATGTCGCAGTCCATCAATCAGCAGCGCCGCCGCTTCCTTGGCATCGCCGGCGGGATCCTTGCCGCCTCCAGGCTCGGCTTCATCGGTTCGGCTCAGGCCCAGTCCAAACCGGCGCTGCCTGCGATAAAGGCTGGCGCCCACACCTCGATCGGTCCCGTCAAGCAGATCAATGCCGGCGTGCTTGATACAGGTTATGTCGAGATGGGTCCTGCGTCCGGTCCCGCGGTGATCCTGCTGCACGGCTGGCCCTACGACATCCACAGCTATGCCGACGTCGCGCCGGCGCTGGCCGAGGCCGGCTACCGCGTGATCGTGCCGCATCTGCGCGGCTATGGCACCACGCGCTTCCTCTCGGGCGATACCAAGCGCAGCGGCCAGCCGGTCGCGGTCGCCGCCGACATCATCGCGCTGATGGACGTCCTGAAGATCGAAAAGGCCGTGCTCGGCGGCTACGACTGGGGTGCGCGCACCGCCAACATCATGGCGGTGCTCTGGCCCGAGCGCTGCAAGGCGATGGTCTCGGTCAGCGGCTATCTGATCGGCAGCCAGGCGGCCGGCAAGATGCCGCTGCCGCCGAAGGCCGAGCTGCAATGGTGGTACCAGTTCTACTTCGCGACCGAGCGCGGCCGCGAGGGCTATGCCAAGAACCGGCACGACTTCAACAAGCTGATCTGGCAGCTTGCCTCGCCGCAGTGGAAGTTCGACGACGCCACCTACGACCGCAGCGCAGCCGCGTTCGAGAACCCCGATCACGTCGAGATCGTGATCCACAATTACCGCTGGCGGTTAGGTCTCGCGGAGGGCGAGGCGAAGTACGATGCCTTCGAGAAGACGCTGGCGCAGGCGCCTGCCATCGCGATCCCGACCATCACGATGGAGGGCGATGCCAACGGCGCGCCGCATCCGGAGCCCGCGGCCTATGCCAAGAAGTTCTCCGGCCATTACGAGCATCGGCTCCTGACCGGCGGCATCGGCCACAATCTGCCGCAGGAAGCGCCGCAGGCCTTCGTCCAGGCCATCATCGACGTCAGCAAGGTCTGAGACGGAGCGGATCGAGGATCATGAGACAGGTTTTGAAATGGGCAGCTGCCGCGATCGCGGCAGCCTGCATCAGCGCGTCATTGCCGTTTGCCGTCGGACATGCCGATGACGCCGCACTGGCATCGCCGATCTTCGGCGTGAAAATCCCCGACGGCTATCGCGACTGGAAGCTGATCGCGGTCGGCGAGGAGACCAGGCTCGACGAACTGCGCAGCGTGCTCGGCAACGCCACCGCCGTGAAGGCCTATCAGGACGGCGCCGCGCGTTTCCCCGACGGCACCGTGCTGGTCAAGCTGGCCTGGAAGCGCAAGCCGGTTGCAGGCCTCAACGGCGCCTTCATCACGGGGCCGGCGACCACGGTCCAGGTCATGGTCAAGGACGCGGCCAAATATGCATCGACCGGCGGCTGGGGCTTTGGCCGCTTCATCGACGGCAAGCCGGTCGATGCCGCCCAGCACGAGACGTGTTTTGCCTGCCACGAGGCGCACGCCAGCGATCACGATTTCGTCTTCACGTGCTACGCGCACTGAACGCCGGCAATATCGGTGTGGAGACCTGATGGCTCCGATCTGGCGCCGGGATTGCCGCGAGGCTAATTTCCCCGCCGCAATCGCATGCGGGGAACGGCTTTGACCATCACCATCTACGGCATCAAGAACTGCGACACCATGAAGAAGGCGCGGGCCTGGCTCGACGATCACGGCGTCGCCTACGACTTCCACGACTACAAGACCGCCGGGATCGCCAAGGACAAGCTCAAGCAGTGGAGCGACGAGGTCGGCTGGGAGACGCTGCTCAATCGCGCCGGCACGACCTTCAAGAAGCTGCCCGATGCCGACAAGGAAGGGTTGAACGAGCGCAAGGCGCTGGCGCTGATGGCCGAGCAACCCTCGATGATCAAGCGTCCGGTGCTCGATCTCGGGGGCAAGCGCGTGGTCGGCTTCAAGCCGGACATCTACGCCAAGGAAGTGCCGGCGAAGGCGCGCAAGAAGGGCTAAGGCGCTTCCAGCGATGTCGTGACCGCTTCGCGTGACGCGACGCGTCTAGATCAGCTCGACCGAATCCTGGCTTGCCGGACGATCTGCCGGCACGAACCTGCGGTCGATCACCGCCCGCTCCGTGACCACCGGGGCCGACTTCGCCTTCACGCCCATCAGGTTGTGCAGCCGGAAGCGGCCGTCGATGCTGATCGCCTTGTAGGAGCCGATGATGTGCTCGACGCTGTCGCCGCGTCCGAACGGCAGCAGCAGCCGCTCATAGGACACGTCCTTGCCGTCGGCGTCCGTGACCTCCGCAACCGTATAGGTCGGACGCTTGCGCGCGAGGCAAGCACGATAGGACAGGATCACGCCGGCATAGCGCTCGGGTCCGATCGCATCGTCAAGAAAGCGGTTGGTGCGCAGCGGCGGCTCGATGTGCTCGTTGCCATAGGCCGTCGTCAGCCTCGCGCCTTCCTGCGTAATCAGGAAACGTGCCGCCTCGCCACTGCCGACCACGTCAAAGCCCATCATGTCGGCGCGCTCGTCGGCGGTGCCCTCGGTGTGGAAGTCGCACAGCAGGGGAAGCGCGTCCGGCATGCGCAGCGCGCGCAGCCAGGCGTTCAGCAGCACACGCTGCGTGATCGATTTGACCACCGATGGATCGGCACTTCTGAATTGCATCGGCTAGCCGAATTCAGGCACATCCCCGGACGGGATGCGGCCAGGGACAAGTTCATCGATCTGCGGGATGGTTTGGCTGCGGGCATAAAGTCGCAGCCACGTGCCGAGGAAATCACGTTGCGGGATCGATTTGACGACTGAAGGATTGGCGCGCTCGAAATGCAAGGCTCTAGCCGTTCATCATGCAATGGCCGGAGCTTCGGCGAGAGGCGCAAATATTCTATGAAAGCGGGAGTCCGGAGCAAAACACCGTTAACGACCGCTTTCCCGAGGCGCAAAGCGCGCCGAAATGCCATTCGACTAAGGATCAACCGGAACCGGTCACGCGGATGCCGCAGTGCACAGCTTTCCACCTTGCGTAACCGCCGCAGATGACGGCATATTCCGGCCCGGAGGCGACGGGCCCCGGACGGTTTCCAAGACGGATCGGACGCCTGTCGGACACGAAAAAAGCTGGCCACGCGGGCGAGGGGCTTCGCAGCGATGGCGTATGGGGGAATCTATTTGGCCGATGAGTTCATCCTCGAAACCAGCGGATTGACCAAGGAATTCGCGGGTTTCTTCGCCGTTCGCGACGTCGCGTTGAAAGTGCGTCGGGGCAGTATCCATGCGTTGATCGGGCCGAACGGCGCCGGCAAGACGACCTGTTTCAATCTGCTGACCAAATTCCTGAAGCCGTCGGCAGGCCAGATTCGCTACAAGGGCCACGACATCACCGCGATGCCGCCGGCCGACGTGGCGCGCCTCGGGCTGGTCCGCTCGTTTCAGATTTCGGCGGTATTTCCGCATTTGACGGCGCTCGAGAACGTTCGCGTGGCGCTGCAGCGGCAGCACGGTTCGTCGTTCGATTTCTGGCGTTCGAAAAGCGTGCTCGACCGCTTCAATCCGCGCGCCCACGAGCTGCTGAACGACGTCGGCTTGAGCGAATTCGCCAATACGCCGGCGGTCGAGATGCCGTACGGCCGCAAGCGCGCACTTGAAATTGCAACGACGCTCGCGCTCGACCCCGAGATGATGCTGCTCGACGAGCCGATGGCCGGCATGGGCCACGAGGACATCGACAAGATCGCGGCGCTGATCAAGCGGATCTCCGCGAAATACACCATCCTGATGGTCGAACATAACCTCTCGGTGGTGGCCAACCTCTCCGACATCATCACCGTGCTGACGCGCGGGCAGGTGCTGGCGGAGGGCAACTACGCCGACCTCTCCAAGGACGAGCGCGTGAAGGAAGCCTATCTGGGAGCGGGTCATGGCTGAGGCAAAACTGGCGGAGAAGCCCGTCGCTGCGGCCGGCACCGACGTGCTGACGGTCAAGGATCTGCAGGCCTGGTACGGCGAATCCCACATCCTTCACGGCATCAATTTCAACGTGAAGGCCGGCGAGGTGGTGACGCTGCTCGGCCGCAACGGCGCCGGCAAGACCACCACGTTGAAGTCGGTGATGGGCGTCATCAACAAGCGCTCCGGCTCGATCCGCTTCGACAATCAGGAAATCATCCGCGCTACCTCGGACAAGATCGCGCGGCTCGGCATCGCATTCTGTCCCGAGGAGCGCGGCATTTTCGCCAGCCTCGACGTGCGCGAGAACCTGCTGCTGCCGCCGGTGGTGCGGCCGGGCGGCCTGCCGCTCGACCAGATCTTCACGCTGTTTCCCAACCTGAAGGAGCGCCTCACCAGCCAGGGCACCAAGCTCTCGGGCGGCGAGCAGCAGATGCTGGCGATTGCGCGCATCCTGCGCACCGGCGCGCGCTTCCTGATGCTGGACGAGCCGACCGAAGGGTTGGCGCCGGTCATCATCCAGCAGATCGGGCACACCATTGCGCGCCTGAAGTCGCAGGGCTTCACGATCCTGTTGGTCGAACAGAATTTCCGTTTCGCCTCGACCGTTGCGGACCGCTACTACATTGTCGAGCACGGCAAGGTGATCGACGGCTTCGCGAATTCCGAGCTGTCGGCCAACATGGACAAGCTCCATACCTATCTCGGCGTCTGATATCGCCAGAACCAGAAAATTTAGGACGAGGGAATACGACATGAAGAACAAGATTTCGGCGCTCCTGCTCGGCACCGCGATGGTGCTGTCCGCCGCAAGCGTCGCCTCCGCCCAGGAAAAGCTCGACAAGACGGTCAAGATCGGCGCGCTGTCGGATCAGTCCGGCCTCTACGCCGATCTCGCCGGCCCCGGCTCGACGCTGGCGGCGCAGATGGCGATCGAGGACTCCGGCCTCAAGGCCAAGGGCTGGACCATCGACCTGATCTCCGGCGATCACCAGAACAAGCCCGATATCGGCACCACCATCGCCCGCCAGTGGTTCGACGTCGACAAGGTCGACACCATCGTCGACGTGCCGAATTCCGGCGTCGCGCTCGCGGTCAACAACGTCGTGAAGGAAAAGAACGGCGTCTACATCAATTCGGGCGCCGCCACTTCGGATCTCACCAACGCGCAGTGCTCGCCGAATACCGTGCACTGGACCTACGACACCTACATGCTCGCCCACGCCACCGGCCAGGCGCTGGTGAAGGCGGGCGGGGACACCTGGTTCTTCCTCACCGCGGATTACGCGTTCGGCGCCGCGCTCGAGCGCGACACCACGTCCGTCGTCACCGCCAATGGCGGCAAGGTGGTCGGCGGCGTCAAGCATCCGCTCAACACCGCCGACTTCTCCTCCTTCCTGCTGCAGGCGCAGGCCTCCAAGGCCAAGATCATCGGTCTCGCCAATGCCGGCGGCGACACCACCAACTCGATCAAGCAGGCGGCCGAGTTCGGCATCGTCAAGGGCGGCCAGAAGCTCGCGGCGCTGCTGCTGTTCCTCACCGACGTCAAGGCGATCGGGCTCGAGACCGCGCAGGGCCTCAACTTCACCGAGACGTTCTACTGGGACCTCAACGACAAGACCCGCGCCTTCTCCAAGCGCTTCTCGGAGCGGATGAAGAACAGCGCGCCGCCGACCATGGTGCAGGCCGGCGTCTATGCGGGCCTCATGCATTACTTCAAGGCGCTGGAAGCGCTCGGCGGCAATCCGCATGACGGCGCCAAGGTGGTCGCGAAGATGAAGACGATCCCGACCGACGATCCGTTGTTCGGCAAGGGCGAGGTCGAGGCCAACGGCCGCGTCACCCACGACGCCTACCTGTTCGAAGTGAAGAAGCCCTCGGAGTCCAAGGGACCGTGGGACTTCTACAAGCTGGTCGGCACCGTGCCGGGCAACCAGGCCTTCACGCCGCTCGACAAGAGCACCTGCGCGCTTCTGAAGAAGTGACGATCATGCCCGCCGGCCATGCGCGTGGCCGGCGGGCTTCATCTATCTAGCGAAAGCTCATTCGATGCAGGCTCTCTACGCACAGCTTCTGGTGGGACTGATCAACGGCTCGTTCTACGCGCTGCTCAGTCTGGGGCTCGCCGTCATCTTCGGCATGCTCAACATCATCAATTTCGCGCATGGCGCGCTCTACATGATGGGCGCCTTCGTGGCGTATTTCCTGCTCAACCTGGGCGGCATCAATTACTGGTGGGCGCTGATCATCGCACCCGTCGTGGTCGGCATCTTCGGCATGATCCTCGAGCGGACCATGCTGCAATGGCTGACCGGCCTCGATCATCTCTACGGATTGCTGCTGACCTTCGGCATCGCGCTGATCGTGCAGGGCGTGTTCCAGAACTATTTCGGCTCCTCGGGCCTGCCTTACTCGATCCCCGATCAGCTCAAGGGCGGCGTCAATCTCGGCTTCATGTTCCTGCCGATCTATCGTGGCTGGGTCGTCATCTTCTCGCTCGTGGTGTGCCTTGCGACCTGGTTCCTGATCGAGAAGACGCAGCTCGGCGCCTACCTGCGCGCCGCGACCGAGAACCCGACGCTGGTGCGCGCGTTCGGCATCAACGTGCCGCGCATGATCACGCTGACCTACGGGCTCGGCGTCGGTCTTGCCGCGCTTGCCGGCGTGCTGTCGGCGCCGATCAACCAGGTCCGTCCGCTGATGGGCGCCGATCTCATCATTGTGGTGTTCGCGGTGGTCGTGATCGGCGGCATGGGCTCGATCATGGGCTCGATCATCACCGGATTCGCGCTCGGCGTGATCGAGGGACTGACCAAGTATTTTTATCCCGAGGCCTCCAACACCGTGGTGTTTGTCCTGATGGTGGTGGTGTTGCTGGTGAAGCCAACGGGACTGACGGGACGGGCGGCTTGATATGTCAGCATTGACCGACGATACACTTCCGATCACGCCGCGCGCGATGCGCGACGAGATGATCGTATTCGCCGCGATGGCGCTGCTGCTGGCGATCGTGCCGTGGACGGGGATCTATCCGTTCTTCGTCATGCAGGCGCTGTGCTTCGCGCTGCTCGCCTGCGCCTTCAACCTCCTGATCGGCTATGGCGGCCTGCTGTCGTTCGGCCACGCGATGTTCCTCGGCACCGCCGGCTACGTCTCGGCCCACGCGCTGAAGGTGTGGGGGCTGACGCCGGAGCTCGGCATCCTGGTCGGCACCGCGGCCGCGGCCTTGCTCGGCCTGGTCACCGGCTACATCTCGATCAAGCGGCAGGGCATCTATTTCTCGATGATCACGCTGGCGCTGTCGCAGCTGCTTTACTTCCTCTATTTGCAGGCGCCGTTCACCCATGGTGAAGACGGCATCCAGGGCATTCCGCAAGGCCACCTGCTCGGCATCTTCGATCTCTCGAAGCCGCTGGTGCTTTACTATGTCGTGCTGGTCGGCTTCCTCGCCGGGTTCCTGCTGATCTACCGCACCATCAACTCGCCGTTCGGCGAGGTGCTGAAGTCGATCCGCGAAAACGAGCCGCGGGCGATTTCGCTTGGCTACAAGACCGACCAGTACAAGCTGCTCGCCTTCATCCTGTCGGGCACGCTGGCGGGCTTTGCCGGCTCGCTGAAGGTGTTCGTGGCGCAGAATGCCTCGCTCACCGACGTGCACTGGTCGATGTCCGGTGAAATCGTGCTGATGACGCTGGTCGGCGGTCTCGGCACCATCTTCGGCCCGGTGGTCGGCGCCTTCGTGATCATCGCCATGCAGCAATATCTCGCCGGTTTCGGCCAGTGGGTGACGGTGATCCAGGGCGTGATCTTCGTGGCCTGCGTGCTGCTGTTCCGGCGTGGCCTGGTCGGTGAGCTGGCCCATTTGTTGCGGCGGTCGCTGTAGGGCAGGTCCCGGCGACTTTCGGCCGACATAGCGGTGGACGACCGCCCGCTCGGGCGGTCGATCCCGATGCTTTCCCCGCCAGATGCTCTATGACAGTTCTGTGACAGTCGCTAAAAGGGCTGTCCCGGAATGATGGAACTGAGACATGCTGCGCTGGTTTCGCGCCTTCCTGCCCAAGGAAGAGCGGTTTTTCGACCTGTTCGCCCGACACGCCCGGACCTCCGTGCAATGCGCATTGGCGTTGCAGGACATGCTGAAGGGCGGGGAGGAGACTCCGGTCTTTTGCCAGCGCGTCAATCAGTTCGAGAACGACGCCGATAGCGTCACCCGCGAGGTCCTGACCGCGGTTCGCCGCACCTTCATCACCCCGTTCGATCGTGGCGATATCAAGAACCTGATCACCTCGATGGACGACGCGGTCGACCAGATGCAGGCGACCGCAAAGGCGGTCATGCTGTTCGAGGTGCGCGAGTTCGAGCCGCCGATGCGCGAGATGGGCGGCCTGATCGTCGAATGCGCCAATCTGGTCGGCCGCGCGCTGCCCCTGTTGCAGTCGATCGGCCACAACGTCTCGATGCTGACCCAGATCACCGAGGAACTGACCAAGCTCGAGGGCCGGGTCGACGATCTCCAGGATATCGGGCTCAAGGAGCTGTTCCTGAAGCACCGCGACGCCAACACGATGGACTACATCGTCGGCGCGGAGATCTACGACCATCTCGAGAAAGTGGCCGACCGTTTCGACGACGTCGCCAACGAGATCAACTCGATCGTGATCGAGCAAGTGTAGAGCGGGGCATCACGTGGACGCCACGCTGGGTCTTCCAATTCTGACCATCCTGATCGCGGTCGCGCTGCTGTTCGACTTCCTGAACGGCCTGCACGACGCCGCGAACTCGATTGCGACCATCGTCTCGACCCGCGTGCTGCGGCCGCAATATGCGGTGTTCTGGGCGGCGTTCTTCAACTTCGTCGCGTTCCTGGTGTTCGGCCTGCACGTTGCCAACACGATCGGCACCGGGATCATCGAGCCGTCGGTGGTGGATGCGACCGTGATCTTCGCAGCATTGGTCGGCGCGATCGTCTGGAACGTGATCACCTGGGCGCTGGGCATTCCGTCGTCGAGCTCGCACGCGCTGATCGGCGGCCTGGTCGGCGCCGGCATGGCGAAGGCGGGGATTTCGGCGGCGGTGTGGAGCGGGCTCTCCAAGACCTTGCTCGCGATCGTGCTGTCGCCGCTGGTCGGCTTCCTGCTGGCGCTGGTGCTGGTCGCGATCGTGTCCTGGCTCTCGGTGCGCTCGACGCCGTTCGCGGTCGATCGCGCATTCCGCATCCTGCAATTCGCCTCGGCGTCGCTCTATTCGCTCGGCCATGGCGGCAACGACGCGCAAAAGACCATGGGCATCATCGCCGTGCTGCTGTATTCGCAGGGCCATCTCGGCGACACCTTCGAAATTCCGTTCTGGGTGGTGCTGGCCTGCCAGGGCGCAATGGCGCTGGGTACCCTGATGGGGGGCTGGCGGATCGTCCGCACCATGGGGCTGCGGATCACCAAGCTGACGCCGATGCAGGGTTTCTGCGCCGAAACCGGCGGCGCCGTGACGCTGTTCATGGCGACCTATCTCGGGGTTCCCGTATCGACCACGCACACCATCACGGGCGCCATCGTCGGCGTCGGCGCCGCACGGCGGCTTTCCGCCGTGCGCTGGAATGTGGCGAGCTCGATCGTCTACGCCTGGGTGATCACGATCCCGGCGTCGGCCGCGGTCGCAGCCGCGAGCTATTGGGCGGTGCAGATTCTGAAGTAGCGTTTTCGAGCGAAGTGGAAGCCGGTTCGCGTTAAGAAAACGCGTCCCAAAAAGGAGTAATCAGCCGACCAGCTTCAGCCCGACGATGCCGGCAACGATCAGTCCGATGCTGGCAAGCCGCATCGCGGTCGCGGGTTCGCCGAGCAGGATGATGCCGAGCGCCGCGGTGCCGACCGCGCCGATCCCGGTCCAGACCGCATAGGCGGTTCCAATCGGCAGCGTCTTGAGCGCGAGGCCGAGCAGGATGACGCTGCCGGCCATCGCCGCCAGCGTCAGCACCGACGGCACCAGCCGCGAGAAACCTTCGGTATATTTCAGCCCGATCGCCCAGCCGATCTCGAGCAGGCCAGCGGTGAACAGAATGGTCCAAGCCATCACGAACCCTCCAGATAAGGCAGGGTCGTCCCCGCGAACGGTATGGTGAGGAGAAGGTCGTCCTTCCGGTGCCTATATGGGGATGGTGCGGGCGTTCCGCATTGCGACAAAACGCCCTTGATTGCGCCCGTTTTCCCTGCCAAATGCCCCGCCATGTCCGACATTTCAGTTTCAGCCGAATCGCCGTCCCGCTCGCCGCTTTCTGAGGAAGTGGCGCGACGGCGCACCTTTGCGATCATCTCGCACCCGGACGCCGGCAAGACCACGCTGACGGAAAAGCTGCTGCTGTTCGGCGGCGCCATCAACCTTGCGGGCCAGGTCAAGGCCAAGGGCGAGCGGCGCAACACGCGCTCGGACTGGATGAAGATCGAGCGCGAGCGCGGCATCTCGGTCGTCACCTCGGTGATGACCTTCGAGTTCAACGACCTCGTGTTCAACCTCTTGGACACGCCGGGCCACGAGGACTTTTCGGAAGATACCTATCGCACGCTGACCGCGGTCGATTCCGCGGTGATGGTGATCGACGCGGCGAAAGGCATCGAGGCGCGCACCCGAAAGCTGTTCGAGGTGTGCCGGCTGCGCGACATTCCGATCATCACCTTCATTAACAAGATGGACCGCGAGAGCCGCGACACGTTCGAGCTTCTGGACGAGATCGAGAAGACGCTGGCGCTCGACACGACGCCGATGACCTGGCCGGTCGGCCGTGGCCGCGACTTCCTCGGCACCTATGACGTCGTCAATGGCGGCGTGCGGCTGCTCGAGGGCGGCGGCGCCAAGACCGGCGCCACCGAGCAGATCGACATCGCCGATCTCGGCAAGCGCAATCCCAATCTCGACGTCGCCGAAGTCAAGGACGAGCTCGCGCTGGCCTCGGAAGCCTGCAAGCCGTTCGAGCTCGCTGCGTTCCGCGAGGGCCACCTGACGCCGGTCTATTTCGGCAGCGCGCTGCGCAATTTCGGCGTCGGCGATCTGCTGGAAGGCCTCGGCAAGTTCGCGCCAGCGCCGCGCGCGCAGGACTCGGATTTGCGCAAGGTCGAGGCATCGGAGCCGCGCATGAGCGCGTTCGTGTTCAAGATCCAGGCCAACATGGATCCGAACCACCGCGACCGCATCGCCTTCGCCCGGCTGTGCTCGGGCAAGCTCAGCCGCGGCATGAAGGCCAAGCTGGTGCGCACCGGCAA
Source organism: Bradyrhizobium sp. USDA 4538 (assembly GCF_024171045.1). Lineage (NCBI taxonomy): Bacteria > Pseudomonadati > Pseudomonadota > Alphaproteobacteria > Hyphomicrobiales > Nitrobacteraceae > Bradyrhizobium > Bradyrhizobium sp. USDA 4538. The sequence goes on along the minus strand of NZ_JALJZE010000001.1, from coordinate 8,430,910 downwards.
GAACATGAGCCTGTCGAGCCCGCAGTTCTTTTTCGCGCAGGACCGCTCGGTCGCCGACGAGGCCTTTGCCGGCGACGTCGTCGGCATTCCGAACCACGGCACGCTCAGGATCGGCGACACCCTGACCGAGGGCGAGGATCTGACCTTCGTCGGCGTGCCGAGCTTCGCGCCGGAAATCGTCCGCCGCGTCCGGCTGACCGATGCGATGAAGGCGAAGAAGCTGAAGGAAGCCTTGCAGCAGATGTCGGAGGAGGGCGTCGTGCAGGTGTTCCGCCCGCGCGACGGCGCGCCGGCGCTGGTCGGCGTGGTCGGCCCGCTGCAGCTCGACGTGCTGAAGGCGCGGCTCGACGCGGAATATTCGCTGCCGGTCGAGTTCGAGATCAGCGAATTTTCGCTGGCGCGCTGGATCTCGTCCGACGACCGCAAGCAGCTCGACGCCTTCATCTCCGCCAACAATTCCGGCATCGCCGACGACGTCGACGGCGATCCCGTGTTCATGGCCAAGAACGAGTTCTATCTCGGCTACACCCGCGAGCGCGCCGAGGGCATCACCTTCTCCAACGTCAAGGACGTGAAGAAGAAGGCGTAGTGGCGCTCGCTCCGGTGTCGTCCCCCGGGAAGGCGCGGGACCCGGTACGCCGCGGCTTCTCCGTTACTCGCTACGGTTCTCGGCGGGGAGGTGACTGCCGAAAAAGTCGATCAGGCTGTGCGGCGCGTTAGCGCCGTAGCACAACTCGAGGAGCTCCTCCGCATCAGCCGCTTCGGACGCGCTGCGGGGAAACAGGTCCTCTTCATAGGCGGCGAGCGCGGCCTCGACGTCACCTGGGTTGGCAGCGATCGCCGCGCCGAGTTCGGCACCGTCGTACATTGCGAGATTGGCGCCTTCGCCCGATGGAACCATCAGATGCGCGGCATCGCCGAGCAGCGTGACGCCGGGCACGCGGTCCCATTGATGTGCGACCGGAAGCGCATGGATGAGGCGCAGCACCGGCGCCGTCTCGCCATCGGTGATCAGCGCGGTCAGCGCCCGGGCCCAGCCATCGAATTCCTCGGCGACGCGGGCGAGGGCGCTCGCAGGGTTGGAGAAGTCGAGGTTGGCAAACCATTCCTCACGCTTGGTCAGCGCCACATAGGTGTGCAGCACGCCGTTCGGCTCACGATGCGCGGCGATGCCCTTTCCCGGCGCCAGCGCGAACATGGCGCCGCCGCCAACCGCTTCCGCGCTCGCTCGGTGACGGACATCGGCGTCGAACAGATATGTCTCGATGAACGAAGTGCCGACATAGGTCGGCTTGTCTGCGGAGAGAAGCGATCGCACGCGCGACCAGGCACCGTCGGCCCCGACCAGAAGGTCGGTCGTCACCGTCGCGCCGTCGGCAAAGCTCAATAGGTGCCTTCCACCGCCGAGCGGAGTGGCCGCGGTGACCTTAGATCCCCAATGCACCGTGCCCTCGGGCAGCGAGTTGAGCAGGATCCGACGTAGCTCGCCTCGGGGTACCTCGGGGCGCCCGCCCGTGCCGTCATCTGGATGATGCAGCAGGACATTGCCTTGGGTATCGAGCGCGCGGGTTTCCTGGCCGCCGGGGTGGATCAGCTCGCGGAACTCCTCAAAGAGGCCTGCGGCCTTCAGCGCGCGTTGGCCGTTGTGCTCATGGATATCGAGCATGCCGCCCTGCGTTCGTGCCTCTGCGGAGGCTTCCGCTTCGTAGACGATCGCTGCGATCCCGTGGACGTGGAGGACGCGGGCAAGCGTCAGGCCGCTGAGGCCGGCACCGACGATCGTGACGGGAGATTTCATGCGGAGTCCTTCCGGCGCGGAGACTGAGAGTTATGGAACGTCGTTCCATATACTTGGAATGCCGTTCCAGACGTGTCAAGATGCGGCATGGTCAAGAAGGCGCGCAGCAGCCAGCGACGCGAGGACTCGCTCTCGCGGGATCGCATCATCGAGGCTTCGATCGAACTCCTGGACGAAAGCGGCGAGGACGGTCTGACGTTCCGCGCCCTGTCCGAACGGCTCGCGACCGGTCCCGGCGCGATCTACTGGCATATCGCCAACAAGAGTGATCTGCTGGTCGCCGCCTGCGACGCCATTGTCGCGCGCATGGTGGATGCGCACGCGATCAGCGGATCGCCGAAGGCCACCATTCGCGCCCTTGCGCTCGGCATGTTCGACGCAATGGAGGCGCATGCGTGGGTCGGGACAGCGCTGATCCGTGCCGCCGGGCAGTTGCCGACCGTGCGCGTTCTGGAGTGCATCGGCCAGCAGGTTCGCGCGCTTGGCGTGGCTGCCGACACGCAGTGGACGATCGTCTCGGTCCTGCTGAACTACATCCTTGGCGTCGGTGGCCAGAACGCAGCCAACGCGCAGTTCGCGCGGACGCATGGCCTGGACCGATCGAGCTTCCTGGATGCGGTGGCGACCGACTGGTCCGCGCTCGACGCAAGCGACTACCCGTTTGCACGCAGCGTGGCCGGCGCGATGCGGGACCACGACGACCGTGTCGACTATCTCGCCGGCATCGATCTCATCCTCGCCGGTATCAAGGGGACACGAACCGGCCGAACCTAGGTTTTAGTATTGACAAGCGCGAGGAATTGAACGCCGCCCCGCTTGATGCGGTCCGGCCGCGGACCCATTTTCTCCGGAGTGCAATCCGGGTCCGCCTGCATGCTCCGACGCGTCGCCATCTGCCTCGCTTTTGCCGTGCCGGCCTTTGCGCTCGCGAGCGCGGCCTCTGCGCAGCAGCGGCAACAAACCAACCCGGCGCCCTTCGCACACACGCCTTGCAGCGTGCTCGACGAAGGGCCTTGCATCCCGTCCTATTGCAGCGTGTTCAACCACGGGCCATGCCTGCCCGAGATGGATTATCCGTACGGCGAAAATCTCCAGCTCACGATCCTGACCGTGCCACCGCAGGATCAGGCCGAGAAGTACCGCAAGCCGGATCATGATCTCAATACCATCGGCGATCTGTTCGCCGCGCTGCGCGCCTGCTGGGCGCCGCCACCGCCGGACGACGCGCGCGCGGGCATGCAGATGTCGGTGCGATTCAGCTTCAAACGATCGGGCGAGATGATCGGCGCGCCGCGCCTGACGTTTTCGACGCGGGGCATCCCGGCCGACACCCGCACCACCTACCTCAATGCGATCAACGCCTCGCTGGGTGCCTGCCTGCCGCTGAAATTCACCGGCGGATTGGGCGGCGCGCTGGCCGGCCGGCCGATCATGATCCGCTATGTCGACAACCGGGAGCTGGCCAAATCGGCCAACAAGCCGTGAGATACGTCATTCCGGGGCGCGCTGGAAGCGCGAACCCGGAATCCCGGGATTGGCTTGCGCGCCCGGCAACCTCGAGATTCCGGGTCCGGCCCTGCGGGCCATCCCGGAATGACGGAGTCGTGGCGTGACGCATTGCCACCCGCCCGGCGAAGGTGATACGCGAAGGCATTAATTCGATCAGGGGAGGAACATCGTGGGACTGCTCGTCATGATCCTGGGTCTCGTGCTGTTCCTCGGCGTCCATGTGCTGTCAAGCCTGCGCGAAATGCGCGCCGGCCTGATCAAGGCGATGGGCGAGGGCGGCTACAAGATCGCCTATTCGCTCGCCTCCGCGGCCGGGCTCGTGCTGATCATCTGGGGCTTTGCGCATTATCGCGCGAGCGGATGGATCGACGTCTGGACCCCGCCGACAGCGTTCAAGCACATCACGGTGGCGCTGATGCTGCCCGCCGTCATCCTCGTCGTCGCCTCCTATATCCGCGGCCGCATCTACACCACGCTGAAGCATCCGATGCTCGCCGGCGTGAAGCTGTGGGCGTTCGCGCATCTGCTCGCCAACGGCGACCTCGGCTCGATCATCCTGTTCGGCTCGTTTCTCGGCTGGGCGGTCTATGACCGCATCTCGCTGAAGCGCCGCACGGATGCCGGCGCGCCGCCGATTCCGGTGGGCGGCCCAACCAACGACCTGATCGCGATCGCGGTCGGTGTCATCGTCTATCTGGCGCTGGCGTTTGCGTTCCACCCGGTCGTGATCGGCGTGCCTGTCATGGGAGCCTGACTATGTCTGTTCAATCCGCCATCAAACGCAAGACCGCGCCCGATCTGCGCGCCCGCAAGAACGGCGAGCCGATCGTGATGCTGACGTCCTATCACGCGCACACCGCGGCGCTGGTCGACCGTCATTGCGACGCCATCCTGGTCGGCGATTCCCTCGGCAACGTCATGCACGGCTTCGAGACCACGGTGCCGGTCACGCTCGACATGATGATCCTGCAGGGCCGCGCGGTGATGCGCGGCTCGCAAGCTGCGCTCGTGGTCGTCGACATGCCGTTCGGCTCCTATGAGGGTTCGAAGGAGCAGGCGTTTCAATCCGCGGTGCGGATCATGAAGGAGACGCTGTGCGGCGCGGTCAAGCTCGAGGGCGGCGCGCGGATGGCGGAGACGGTGGCGTTCCTGTCCGAGCGCGGCATTCCGGTGATGGGCCATATCGGTCTGACGCCGCAGTCGATCAACACGCTTGGCTCGTTCCGCGCGCAGGGCCGCGAGGAGGAGAACTGGGCACCGATCGAGAACGACGCCAGGGCGATCGCGGAAGCCGGCGCCTTCTCGATCGTGGTCGAGGCGGTCGCCGAGCCGCTGGCGCGCAAGATCACGCAGTCGATCGCGGTGCCGACCATAGGCATCGGCGCCAGCGCGGCCTGCGACGGCCAGGTGCTGGTGCTGGAGGACATGCTCGGCCTGTCGCCGCGGGCGCCGAAATTCGTGCGCCGCTACGGCAATCTCGGGCCGATGATCGAGGAGGCGATCGCGGGCTATGCGCGCGATGTGAAGAGCCGCGCCTTCCCGGGGCCGGAGCACGTCTACGGCATGAAGAAGAGCTGACGGGGCGCGCATGGACTGGTCGCAGCACGCAATTCCACCGATGCGGCTTGAGCCGCGGTTCGGCGACCGCGTCGTGCCGGCTTTCCCGGAGCGGCCCGGCAGCCTGTGGGGGATGATCGCGGACGCCGTTGCGCAGAACGGCGACGGCGAGGCGCTGGTCTGTGGCGCGATGCGCCTGAGCTGGCGCGAGGTCGCGGAGAAATCGGCCAAGGTCGCGGCGGGCTTTGCAAGACTCGGCCTTGCGCCCGGCGACCGCGTCGCGATCCTGCTCGGCAACCGCATCGAATTCGTGCTGACGATGTTCGCCGCCGCGCATGCCGGGTTGGTCACGGTGCTGCTCTCGACGCGCCAGCAGAAGCCCGAGATCGCCTATGTGCTGAACGATTGCGGCGCGACGCTTCTGGTCCATGAGGCCACGCTCGCCGACCGCATCCCTGATGCGGCCGATGTTCCCGGCCTCAAGCATCGCATCTCGGTCAGCGACGACGGCGCGTCGCAATTCGCCGGTCTCGTCGACAACGTTGCGGCCCAGGCGCCGGCACAGGTGAGGGAAGAGGACACCGCGATGATCCTCTACACATCGGGCACCACGGGCCGGCCCAAGGGCGCCATGCTCGCCCATTGCAACATCATCCACTCCTCGATGGTGTTCGTGTCGTGCTTGAATCTGACCAAGTCGGATCGCTCGATCGCCGCGGTGCCGCTCGCGCATGTCACCGGCGCGGTCGCCAACATCACCACCATGGCACGCTGCGCCGGCGCGCTGATCATCATGCCGGAGTTCAAGGCCTCGGAATATCTGAAGGTCGCGGCGCGCGAGCGCGTCAGCTACACGGTGATGGTGCCGGCGATGTATAATCTCTGCCTGATGCAGCCGGATTTCGACAGCTACGATCTGTCGAGCTGGCGGATCGGCGGCTTCGGCGGCGCGCCGATGCCGGTCGCAACCATCGAAAAGCTCGACGCCAAGATTCCCGGGCTGAAGCTTGCGAATTGCTACGGCGCGACCGAGACCACGTCGCCCTCGACGCTGATGCCGGGCGAACTGACCGCCGCCCATATCGACAGCGTCGGCCTGCCGTGCCCCGGTGCCGAGATCATCGTGATGGGCGCTGACGGGCGCGAACTGCCGCGCGGCGAGATCGGCGAGCTCTGGATCCGCAGCGCCTCGGTCATCAAGGGCTACTGGAACAATCCGAAGGCGACCGTGGAGAGTTTCACCGCCGGCTTCTGGCATTCCGGCGATCTCGGTTCGATCGACGCGGCAAACTTCGTCCGCGTGTTCGATCGCCAGAAGGACATGATCAACCGCGGCGGCCTGAAGATCTATTCCGCCGAGGTCGAGTCTGTCCTGGCCGGCCATCCCGCCGTGGTCGAGAGCGCGATCATCGCCAAGCCGTGCCCGGTGCTCGGCGAGCGCGTGCACGCCGTGATCGTGACCCGCACCGACGTGAACGCGGAGAGCCTGCGCGCCTGGTGCGCCGAGCGGCTCTCCGACTACAAGGTGCCGGAGACCATGGCGCTGACATCAGAGCCGCTGCCGCGCAACGCCAATGGCAAGGTGATCAAGCGCCAGATCAGGGAGAGCCTGTCCGCGGTAGACGCGTAGCGCGGCGTGGACGTACCATCCGCGAATTCGGTCGACCTCTCCCGCTTGCGGGGGTCGAGACGAGCGAAGCTCGCTCTTAGGTCGGCGCGCGCAGCGCGGCGGGAGGGGCTCTCGCGCCAATGGGGTTTTCTCTGTTCGATCCGACTCGCGGCGATAACCCCACCCCAACCCTCGCCCGCAAGCGGGAGAGGGAGGCCACGCAGTCCCGTTGCGGCCCGCTGCAAACGTCCCCCGTTAACGCTTTGATCCGCCTCGCTTTGCCTTGCCTCCGCCACACCATTAGGGTAACGCCGCCGCGATGTGGGGATCGGGTAGGGCTGGGCCCCACCGATAGCAGCGGTCCCGAGGGGGTGGGATAGCCTTAAGTGTCTGAATTATTTGACGAAGTCGACGAGGAAGTCCGTCGCGATCAGCTCAAGAAGCTGTGGGACAAGTACTCGCTCTTTATCATCGCCCTGGCGATCCTGATCGTTGCGGGCGTCGGTGGCTGGCGCGGCTACCAGTATCTCGAGGCCAAGAAGGCCGCCGAGGCCGGTGCGGCGTTCGACCGCGCCGTCGAACTGTCCGATCAGAACAAGCACGCCGAGGCCGAGGCTGCGTTCGCCGCTCTCATCACCAAGGCACCGTCCGGCTACCGCACCCTGGCGCGGCTGCGCATGGCTGCCGAGGTCGCGACCCGCGATCAGCCGGCTGCCGCGAAGCTCTATGACGAGATCGCAGCCGACCGCAGCGTCGGCGGTCCCGAGCAGGACCTGGCGCGGATCCGCGCCGCGCAGCTCGTGATGGAAACCACCACCTATCCGAACATGCTGCAACGGCTCGAGGCCACGGCAACGGCGAAGGACTCGACGTTCCGTCACTCCGCCCGCGAGCTGCTGGCGCTGTCGGCCTGGCGCGCCAACGATGCCACCGCCGCGCGGCAGTGGCTCGACCAGATTGCCAATGACGGCGAGACGCCGCCGAGCCTGCGCTCGCGTGCCGAAGCGCTGCAGGCCTTGTTGCCGCCGGTCGCGAAAAGCTGACTTGGCGCGAAACCCGAGTTTGAGAGATCGACCATGCGCCGCTCGCAACGCCTGATCGCAGCCGCAGTTCTGACCGCGCTTTGCAGCGTGCTGGCGGGGTGCGGCGGTGGCGGCATGTCCAATTTCGATCCGAGCGACCTGCTCGACTTCCTCGATTCCAAGAAGAAGCTGCAGGGCGACCGCAAGCCGGTCTTCCCCGAAGGCGTGCCCGGCCTGGAGCAAGGCGTGCCGAAGGAATTGTACAAGGGCTCGCAGCAGGAACAGCTCGATCAGCAGAACGCCGCGGCAGCCGCCGCTGCCCAGCCGGCCCCGCCGCCGGAGCCGCCGAAGGGCGCCAAGAAGCACGCCAAGGGTAGCGCAGCGCCGGCCGCGGATCAGACGGCTGCTCCCGATGCCGCAGCCGAGGAGGGCGCGCCCGCCGCGCTGCCGCCGGAGCCGAAGCCGAAGAAGATCGTCCGCCGCCGCACCACCGCGCCGCCCGCCGACGACCAGCAGGCACAGCCCGCGGCGCCGGCCCAGCAGACCCAGACCACGCAACAATCCGGCGGCGCCTTCCCCGCACCGCTACCGAGCGGCGGATTTAGCCGCTAGGCTCCTGCTTCAATTCATTGACGCGCGCCGCAACGCGGCGCCTGGATGATCCATGTCTTTCACCATCGCCATTATCGGCCGGCCCAATGTCGGAAAGTCGACGCTGTTCAACCGGCTGGTCGGCCAGAAGCTCGCGCTGGTCGACGACGAGCCCGGCGTGACGCGTGACCGTCGCGAGGGCCAGGCCAGGCTCTACGACCTCGACTTCACCATCATCGACACCGCAGGTCTGGACGAAGGCGCCAAGGGTTCGCTGACGGCGCGGATGCAGGAGCAGACCGAAACCGCGATCGAGCTCGCCGACGCCCTGATGTTCGTGATCGACGCCCGCGTCGGCTTGACGCCGACCGACCGTGCCTTCGCCGACTTCGCGCGAAAGGCCAACAAGCCGGTGGTGCTGGTCGCCAACAAGGCCGAGGGCAAGCATGGCGAGATCGGCGCGATGGAATCCTACGCGCTCGGGCTCGGCGATCCCGTCCAGATCTCGGCCGAGCATGGCGAGGGCATGGGCGACCTCCACGAGGCGCTGAGCGCGCTGGTGCCGGAGACGCCGGAGGAAGACGACGACGTCGAGGACGATGAGGACATCTCGGAGGAGGAGGCCGCGCAGCGCCCGATCCGCGTCGCCATCGTCGGCCGGCCGAATGCCGGCAAGTCGACGCTGATCAACCATCTGCTCGGCGAGGAGCGGCTGCTGACCAGCCCCGAGGCCGGCACCACGCGCGATTCCATCGCGGTCGAGATCACCTGGCAGGGCCGCCAGTTCCGGGTGTTCGACACCGCCGGCCTGCGCCGCCGCTCGCGGATCGAGGAGAAGCTGGAAAAGCTCTCGGTCGCCGACGCGTTGCGCGCGGTGCGTTTTGCCGAAGTCGTCGTGATGATGATGGACGCGCAGAACAAGTTCGAGGAGCAGGACCTGCGCATCGCCGACCTGATCGAGCGCGAAGGCCGCGCCATCGTGCTCGCGGTCAACAAATGGGACCTGGTCGAGCGCAAGCCCAACCAGATCTCGCAACTGCGCACCGATGCCGACCACTGGCTGCCGCAGGTCAAGGGCGCGCCGATCGTGGCCGTCTCCGGCCTGATGGGCGAGGGCATCGACCGCCTGATGACGGCGATCCAGGAGGCCTACGCGGTCTGGAACCGGCGCTTGCCGACCTCGGCGCTCAATCGCTGGTTCGAGCAGGCGATCCAGGCCAACCCGCCGCCGGCGGTCTCGGGCCGCAGGCTGAAGCTGAACTACATCACGCAAGTGAAAGCGCGCCCGCCGAGCTTCGTGCTGTTCTGCTCGCGCGCCGATGCGATCCCGCGATCCTATCTGCGCTACCTCATCAACTCGCTGCGCGAGACGTTCGATCTGCCGGGCACGCCGATCCGGATCACGCTGCGCGAGAAGGCCAATCCGTTCGCCCACAAGCGCAAACGGCCGTCGTGAGCGAAAGGTCGGAGGGTGACACGGTTGCTGTAGCGCAACCGCGCAGCGGCGCGGTGATCTTCATCTTCATCACCCTTCTGCTCGACATGCTCGCGCTCGGGATCATCATCCCGATCCTGCCCAAGCTGATCGAAGGCTTCGTCAACAACGACACCGCAAATGCGGCGCGCATCTTCGGCGTGTTCGGCTCGATCTGGGCCTTGATGCAGTTCGTCTGCTCGCCGATCCTCGGCGCGCTGTCCGATCGCTTCGGCCGCCGGCCGGTGGTGCTGCTGTCGAATTTCGGTCTCGCCGCCGACTATGTGCTGATGGCGCTGGCGCCGAACCTGATCTGGCTGTTCATCGGGCGGGCGATCTCGGGCATCACCTCGTCGAGCATCTCGACCGTGTTCGCCTATATCGCCGACGTCACCGCGCCGGAGCAGCGCGCCGCGATGTTCGGCAAGATCGGCGTTGCCTTCGGCGCCGGCTTCATCCTCGGACCGGCGCTCGGCGGGCTGCTCGGCGAGATCGACCCGCGGCTGCCGTTCTGGGCGGCGGCGGGTTTGAGCTTCGTCAACGGGCTGTATGGCCTGTTCATCCTGCCGGAATCGCTGCCCGTGGAGCGGCGCGCGCCGTTCAAATGGAAGAGCGCCAATCCGATCGGCGCGCTGCATTTCCTGCGCTCGAACCGGACGCTCGCCGGCCTGTCGCTGGCGACGTTCTTCGGCCAGCTCGCGCATGTCGTGCTGCCTTCGGTGTTCGTGCTCTACGCCACCTATCGCTATGGCTGGGACACCGGCACCGTCGGCGCGACGCTGGCGCTGGTCGGCCTCTGCGGCATGATCGTGCAGGGCGCGGCGATCGGCCCGATCGTGCAGCGCCTCGGCGAGCGTAACGCGCTGTTCCTCGGCCTCGTCTGCGGCGCCCTGGGCTTCGTGATCTTCGGCGCCGCGCCGACCGGCCAGCTGTTCTGGATCGGCATTCCCGTGATGGCGCTGTGGGGCCTCTCGGGCGCTGCCACGCAGGCGCTGACGACGCAGCTCGTCGCCGCCGACCAGCAGGGCCAGTTGCAGGGCGCGACTTCAAGCGTGCAGAGCATGTCGGAATTGATCGGCCCGTTCCTGTTCACGCTGACGTTTGCGTATTTCATCGGCGATACCGTGCCGGTGAAGATGCCCGGCGCGCCGTTCTATCTGGCCGGCGCGCTGCTGCTGCTCGCGCTCGCCATCGCCTGGCGCACGACGGCGGCAAAGAGAGCGTAGGGCGGGCCGCCGACGGATCCACCACGAGACGCTCTATTCCGTCGCCGGCACCGAATGGTGCTCGTGCGTGACGCGCCACTCGCCGTCGACCTTGCGCAATCCGATCGTCAGCCTGAACTGGAACGTGGCATCAGGTGGCCCGCACCGCATCACCGCGACCGCGAAGGCCACATCATCGCCGGCCGTGATCGCGATCTCCTTGACATCGAAGGCGTAGGATGGGCGGTGATACCTGAAGAACAAGTCCCACGTCTTCCGGTATTCATCCAATCCGCGTGACTGCAATGGCGGCGGAACGTCGAACATCACGATGTCCTGATCGTGATGGGCGAAGATGCCGGGATAGTCGCGTCGGCGGACGGCGTCCGTCCAGGCGTCGATGAGCGCCCTGATTTCGGTTTCCGCTTTCTGTTTCTGCTGTGTCATCGCTCGCGTGCTCCGAATGCTGGCTGATGCTTCGAGGACGAATGCGAGCGCGCCGATCCGACACGATGATGTGTCCGGCCGCACCGGGCGGATTGCGTCATATTGTCCATTTACAAACCATCCGGTTGGTTTATATATGATGCCGGATGACGACGCGTCTCGCTCCGGGGCGCGCTGCCAGGAGCAGCATGGTGACCGACGAGGCCGTTGATATCTGCGATGAATTGACCCGCTTCAGCGCCGCGCAGGCGGCGCTGCTGACGTCGCGCGGCCTTGTCTACCTGACCGACCTGAAACTCGATGGCGGCAGGCACGGGACGATTGTCGCCGCCAGTTATGCCGAGGCGCAGGCCATCGCCCGCGCTCGCGGTCGAGGGGAACGGGTCGTCGGCCGAATGGCCTACGGCTTCCTTCATGGCCTGCTGCAGAAGGTTCGCTTGTGCGCGTGAGCGATCGGATAGGTCGATGACCGATTCCCGAGATTGACGCGTCTTCCGAGGGCGACACCGCCATTCCGGGGACGCCGTTCGCGCTGCCTCGCAGCGCTTGAGATTGACCGAAGCCGCTGAGATACTGTGATCTCAAGCGACTCCTTCCTGAGTACACCATGGATAATCCTTCCCGTTCGGAACGCTCCCGCAACGCCGCACTCGACGCCGCGATCACCATCGTGACGCGCGATGGTCCGGGGCGCCTGACGCTGGACGCGATTGCGCGCGAGAGCGGTCTCAGCAAGGGCGGCGTGATGCATCAGTTCCGCACCAAGGAAGCGGTGCTGCGCGCGTTGCTCGAGCAGCAGATGGCGCATTTCGAGGAATTCTCGAACCGCTACATCGAAAAGGTACGCGGGACCACGGACCAGCCCGAACTGTCGGCGCAGATCGCGACGCTGCGGGAGGCGATCTCAACGCCGCGGGCAGGGGCGTTCGCACTGCTGGCGGCGATGAACGAGAACCCCGAATTGATGGCGATGCCGCGCGATGTCGACATCAAGAAGGTCGCGCTGATGAAGGCCGAGGCCAGCGATCCCGATCTCGCGCTGCTGCGCTGGGCGGCGGCGCGGGGGCTGCTGCTGAGTTCGTTGTTCGGCATGTTGTCGCTGACCGAGGCGGAGCGCGATCGCCTGTTCGAGCGCTTGCTCGACGACAGCAAGTGGACCGCGATGGAGCAGGGCGCGTCGGAAGCAGTAAAGCCAGCCAAGGCGACGGCGGCGCGCACGGCATCTTCGCCTTCGGCCGGTGCGCGCTCGGAAAAGCCCGCATCGGTTCGCAAGCGCCGCTGAATTCCGGCGCTGCCGAAAGCACAACGCCGCCCAAGCGGAATATGGATCGCTTGGCGGCGTTGGATCGGCACCGGGCCCCTGAAATCCCCCGGCGATTTCTGCCGTACCACACGAGATGTCGCGGGTTTGTGACAACGCGCGGCCGCCATTCGCGAAGTCGCCTCGCCAGCTAGCTAACACGACATTTCGACACCGCATTTTTCTGACGCGTTTCCTGCGATTGCAACTTTACAAACCAACTGGTCGGTTTTATAGTTGATCGCACTGAGGCAAGGTCTGGCGGCGCCCCGCGACGGCGAGCCAGGTCGGCAGTGACGGCCGCAGCCGTACTTTTTAGCCCCGGACGCGGCTGCGGCCGAGCTGCTCTTCCGCTTTAGGGTCGGATGAGGAGATTGGAATGGAGAGCTCGATCGCCGTGCGCGGTCTGGGAGCGATGGCGCTTTGCGTCCTCGCCGGAGGATGTGCCGCCGTCACGCCGGTGGCCTATTCGGATGTGGCATCGTCGGCCTACATGACGCCGGATACGTCCGATTCTTCGGGACGTGTGCCGTATCGCTATGCGCCGCCGGTCGACTGGCGGAGCTACAACAAGGTGATGATCGATCCGGTCGTGATCTATCGCGGCGCGGATCATCAATTCGGCGACATGTCCGAGAAGGACAAGCAGACGCTCGCTGCCTACATGCAGACCCGCTTCGCCGACAAGCTGCGCGGCCGCTTCACGCTGGTGAACGCGCGCGGGCCGAACACGTTCCGCCTGCGGCTGACGCTGACCGGCGCGGTCGCCAACACGCCGGTGCTCGGCACGCTGTCGCGTTTCGATCTGGCGGGCGCGGTCTACAACGGCGTGCAGGCCGCGCGCGACGGCGAGGGCACGATGACCGGCTCCGTCATCTATGCCGTCGAGATGTTCGACAGCTCGACCTCGCGGCTGCTCGGCGCCTATGTCAGCAAGCAATATCCCAATGCCTACGACATCAAGGCCAGCGTCGGCGATCTCGCCGCGGCCACCGCCGGCATCGACAAGGGTGCCGATGCCTTCATGGCGCAATTGAAGTGACGCGCGCCGCGCGCGTCCGCAAACCATCCCGACGCTGAAAGGTCCTTTACCATGAACTTTCTGGTTCGCATGTTTCTGCGCAGCCTCGTCGCTGCCTTGCTGATGAGCTCGACCGGCCGCGCCGAGACGATTGCCCCAGCCGATCCCAGCGGCACCTGGCTGACCGAAGACGGCCGCGCACGCATCCGCCTCGAGCGCTGCGGCCCTGCGCATGACCGCATCTGCGGCTTCATCGTGTGGATGAAGGATCCGCTCGATTCACACGGCCAGCCGCTCCGCGACAGCTTCAATCCCGAACCCGACAAGCGGACGCGTGCGCTGCTCGGCCATCAGCTGATCCTCGGATTGAAGCTGACGCCGGAGGGCAGGTTCGACGGCGACATCTACAACGCCGAGGACGGCAAGTCCTATGCGGTCTCGCTGTGGCGCGACAAGTCCGACCGGCTGAAGCTCAAGGGATGCCTGCTCAAGCTGCTGTGCCAGACCCAGACCTGGACGCAGACGCTGGACGTGCAGCCGGGCCAGCTCGTCGGCCTGACCGGCGACGTCGGCGGCCCGCGCGCCGACAGGGAATGGGCGTCGTTGCCACCGCCGGCGCGGAAGTCGGCCGCTAAGTGATGAATGCAGGGTGGGTTGCGCTTCGCAAACCCACCCTGCGGACTTCGCTTACTTCTTCACCAGCGGACAGTCGCTGGCCTCAAGCGGCTTCGCGGCGTCTTCCGGCGCGATCGTGGCGATCAGCTTGTAATAGTCCCATGGGTATTTGGACTCTTCGGGCTTCTTCACCTCGAACAGATAGGCCGGTATCAGGCGCCGGCCGTCGGCGCGCAGCGGGCCCTTGCCGAACAGCGGATCGTCGGTCGGCAATTCCTTCATCTTGGCGACGACCTTGGCACCGTCATGCGGATTGCCGCCGAGCGCTTCCATCGCCTTGAGATAGTGCAGCACCATCGCGTAGTTGCCGGCCTGGGTCATCGACGGCATCGCGTTCTTGCTGGCCAAAGCGGAGAACCGCTTCGACCAGGCGCGGGTCTGATCGTTCATGTCCCAATAGAAGGATTCCGTGAACGTCAGGCCTTGCGCGGTCTTCAACCCGAGCGAATGCACGTCGTTGATGAACAGCAGCAGCGCCGCGAGCTTTTGGCCGCCGGAAACGATGCCGAATTCGGCCGCCTGCTTGATCGCGTTGGTGGTGTCGCCGCCGGCATTGGCGAGGCCGACCACCTTGGCCTTGGACGATTGTGCCTGCAGCAGGAACGACGAGAAATCGGCGGTGTTGATCGGATGCTTGACGCTTCCGAGCACCTTGCCGCCATTGGCGTTGACGACCGCGGTGGTGTCGCGCTCAAGCGCGTGGCCGAATGCATAGTCGGCCGTCAGGAAGAACCAGGTGTCGCCGCCGGCCTTCGTCAGGGCCTTGCCGGTGCCGTTGGCCAGCATGTAGGTGTCGTAGGTATATGAAATCGTGTTCGGCGTGCAGGCCTTGCCGGTGAGGTCGGCGGTCGCCGCGCCCGAATTCAGCAGGACGATGTTCTTTTCCTTGACGAGATTGTTGACCGCAAGCGCCACGCCGGAGTTCGGCGTGTCGGCGATCGCATCGACCTTCTCGTTGTCGACCCATTGCCGAGCGATGTTGACGCCGACGTCGGGCTTGTTCTGGTGGTCGCCGCTGAGGACGTCGATCTTCCAGCCCTTCTTGAGCAGGCCGGAATCCTCCACTGCCATCTTGATCGCGACCACCGAGTTCGGGCCGCCGATGTCGGCATAGAGGCTCGACATGTCGTTGAGCACGCCGATCTTGACGGTCTTGTCCTGCGCGAACGCAGAAGTTGAAAGGCCGAGTGCGGCGCAAGCAAGAAGCGCGGCGCAGCGCCGCACAAACGTCGTTGTCATGAAATTCCCTCCACTGTCTAAAGCCCGGACAGCCCTCTTGCGGAGCCTTTTTGCCGGTCGCTCAAGTTCCCGCTTACCCTTTCCCGGGGGAGGCGGCAATCCGCCTAAAGCCGGGTGGGCCTGCGTCGAAGCGTCATCCGGTGAAACCCTTACTTGAGCGCGTCGGAGGTCAGCTTGAATTTCTGGATCCGCTTTCCGGTGTCGACCTCGGCGGTATAGACGTTGCCCTTGGCGTCGACCGCGAGCGCGTGCACCCAGTGGAATTGCCCGGCGTTGCGGCCGTTACGGCCGAAGCTGCCGACCACCGCGCCGTCGTCACGCCTGATGATGCGGATCTCGTTGTTCTCGCCGTCGGCGGAGAGCAGGTAGGTTTGCTTGGGATCGGGCCACAGCGCGATGTCCCACACCGCGCCGTTGCCGAGCGTGCTCTTCTCGAAGAAGAACTCCTTCACGAAGCCGCCGTCCTTCCTGAACACCTGGATGCGGTTGTTGATGCGGTCGCAGACATAGACCAGTCCGTCATTGGCGATCTTCACGCAGTGCACGGGATTGCCGAACTGCTGCGCGACCTGCGCCTTCGGATCGTAGGGCGGCTGCTTGGCGTCGTCGGGCTTGTTGCCATAGGCGCCCCAGTGCCGCTTGTAGGCGCCGGTGGTGGCATCGAACACGATGACGCGCCGGTTGCCGTAACCGTCGGCGACGTAGATCTCGTTGGCCTCCTTGTCGATCGCGGTCTCGGCGGGCTTGCCGAGCTGGGTGGTGTCGTTGCTGCCCTTGCTCGGTGCGATCGAGCCGATCTGCGAGACGAACTTGCCGTCGAGGGTGAACTTGAGGATCGCATTGTCATTGTCGGCGTTGCCGCCGATCCAGACGAAGCCGCGCTCGTCGACCTCGATGCCGTGCTCGCGGCCAACCCACTCATAGCCGTCACCCGGACCGCCCCAGGACCGCAGCAGATTGCCGTCAGCGTCGAATTCGAGCACCGGCGGCGCCGAGACGCAGCATTTCGAGCGCGGCGGATTGAGGCTCGCGCCCTTCTCGTCGTCGGTCAGCGAGCGCGGCCGGTGGATCACCCAGATGTGGCCCTGCCAATCCACCGTGATGCCGCCGACCTGGCCGAGGATCCAGTTGTTGGGAAGTTGCTTCGGCCAGGACGCATCGACCGCAAACGTCGGGACGTCACTGGCCCTGGCGGGCGCTGGCTGAGCAAAAAGGGCTGATGATGCGATGCAGGCGGAGAGAAACAATCCGGACAGAATGAAGCGCGCGCGATTGAACGTCGGCGTCATGTTGCCTCCCGAAATTTTTCTTGGCGGGCGTCCCGCTGGGAAGGGCAGTCAATCGTGGGGACGCGAGCGAGTCAATCGCAAGGAGGTGCGTAGCCCGGATGGAGCGAAGCGAAATCCGGGGCCGGTTTCTCGGCGTAGAGATTATCCCGGATTGCGCTTCGCTCCATCCGGGCTACGAGAGAGAGAGCCGGGCTCACGCCGGCGGCTGGAAGCTGCGTAGCGTGCGCGCCTTGTAGTCGTAGAGCTTGCCGGTCTCGGTCCACGCGGGCGAACACATCGGCACGATGAATTCGGCGGCCATGTCGGGCGTATCCAGCGTCATCGGGTCTTCGCCGGGAAATACCTGCGCGCGCATCCGGGTGCGGATCGGCCCGGGGCTGAACAGGTTGACGCGGAGCTTTGTGTTGGCGGTCTCGTTGGCCCAGGAGCGCACCAGTGCCTCCAGCGCGGCCTTCGAGGCCGCATAGGGGCCGAGATAGGCGTTGGCCTTGTGGGCCACGCCCGACGTCACGAACACCGAGCGGCCGGCGTCGGATTGGCGCAGCAGCGGGTCCATGCAGCGGATCAGCTGGAAGTTGGCGGTGACGTTGATCGCGAACACGTCGTTCCATGGTTTCAGCTCGATATGGCCGAGCGGCGACGACGGCCCTGCGGTGCCGGCATTGCCGACCAGGATATCGAGCTTGCCGTGGCGCTCATGCAGCGCAAGGCCGAGCCGCGCGATGCCGTCGTAATCGGTGAGCGAGAGCGGCACCAGGGTGGCGCTGCCGCCGGCCTTGCGGATCTCGTCGTCGAGCTCTTCCAGCCCGCCTTGTGTGCGCGCCACCGCCACGACATGCGCGCCGGCCTTGGCCAGTGCGACCGCGGTCGCATAGCCGATGCCGCGCGAGGCGCCGGTCACGAGGGCGATACGGGAGGCGAGGGGTGTTGTCATGTCTGTCTGTCCGCGTGTTTGCCCGGGGTATTACAGACGGAAATGCCCGGGACAAGCCCGGCCATGGCTAAAAGACATGGTCATTCCGGGATGGTCCGAAGGACCAGACCTCAGATGCGCAATCGCGCATCGGGGAATCTCGAAATTTGAGGCAAGAACGCAAGACAACTTCGAGATCCCGGGTTCGATGCTGCGCATCGCCCCGGGATGACGCTTCGCCTCAGCTCGCCTCCGCCAGCAGCGAGAGCTGGCGCGGCGGGGCCTCGGTTTCGCTCTGGTCGGTGAGGTGGGTCGGGTAGGCGCCGGTGAAGCAATGGTCGGCGAATCTCGGATTTGCCGGGTCGCGCCCCTCATAGCCCATCGCGCGGTACATGCCGTCGATCGACAGGAAGGCGAGCGAGTCGGCGCCGATGATGTCGCGCATCTCCTCGAGCGAATGGGTCGCGGCGAGCAGGCCGCCGCGGTCCGGCAGGTCGATGCCGTAATAGTCGGGATAGAGGATCGGCGGCGAGGCGAGGCGGAAATGCACCTCGCGGGCGCCCGCATCGCGCATCATGCGCACGATCTTCTTCGAGGTGGTGCCGCGCACCAGACTGTCGTCGATCAGGATGATGCGCTTGCCCTCGATCGCGGCGCGGTTGGCCGAATGCTTCATGCGCACGCCGAGCTCGCGCACGCTCTGGGTCGGCTGGATGAAGGTGCGGCCGACATAGTGGTTGCGGATGATGCCGAGCTCGAACGGCACGCCGGAATACTGGCTGTAGCCGACCGCGGCGGGCACGCCGGAATCCGGCACCGGCACCACGACGTCGACCTCGGGATGGCTCTCGCGCGCCAGCTGGGCGCCAAATGCCTTGCGCACGTCGTAGACCGAACGGCCGCCGACGATCGAGTCCGGGCGCGCGAAATAGATGTATTCGAAGATGCAGGGCCGGGCCGGCTTCGGCGGGAACGGCTTGTGGCTGTGAGCCCCTCGCTCGTCGAACACGATGATCTCGCCGGGCTCGATGTCGCGGACGTATTTCGCGCCGATCATGTCGAGCGCGCAGGTCTCCGAGGTCAGGATCGGACAGCCGTCGAGATCGCCGAGCACCAGCGGGCGGATGCCGAGCGGGTCGCGCGCGCCGACCAGCTTCTTGTTGGTCAGCGCGACCAGCGCATAGGCGCCCTCGATGGTGCGCAGCGCCTCGATGAAGCGGTCGATGAAGCGGGTGCGCTTGGACTGCGCCACGAGATGCAGGATCACCTCGGTGTCGGTGGTCGATTGCATCATGGCGCCGCCCTTGACCAGCTCGCGGCGCAGGGTCAGGCCGTTGGTGAGGTTGCCGTTGTGGCCGACCGCAAATCCGCCGGCGCTGAGCTCGGCAAACAGCGGCTGCACGTTGCGCAGGATGGTGCCGCCGGTGGTGGAGTAGCGGACATGGCCGACCGCGGCGTTGCCGGGCAGGCGCTCGATCACCTCGCGGCGGGAGAAGGCGTCGCCGACCAGGCCGAGGCGGCGTTCACTGTGGAAGCGGCTGCCGTCGAAGGAGACGATGCCGGCGGCTTCCTGGCCGCGGTGTTGCAGGGCGTGCAGGCCGAGTGCGGTGATCGCGGCGGCCTCGGGATGGCCGAAGATGCCGAACACGCCGCATTCCTCGCGGAGCGTGTCGCCATCGAGGTCGGGGTGGTATCTGAGAGGGTCTTGCGGTTCGATCGGGCCGAGGTCGAGATCCATTTGGTCGGTATGATCCGAAGGGGTCTGCATCTCGTTCATCGCCTCTCGTAAGGGCCCAAATAGTTTATCGGCCCGCGGGTTTCTCGATCAGCTTCTTCAAGCTGTCACGCGCAGGTTTGCTATAGCCATCGCCCGACGCCGGCGTCGCCTGATCATTGGTATCGGCCGCAGAATCGTCGTCTGGCTTATTCTTCTTGAACTTCTTTAAGATGGTGTTCTCGGGGTCGTCAGGCAAGAGCGACATCAGCCAATCCCCGGTTCCCTGCAGCACCACCCGCGACTTCGCCCCGGTCACCCAATCGGGCCGCTGCTTGTCCGGAACCAGCCAGGTGAAGAACATGAACGCCACGACCACGATCAGGAGGCCGCGGGCGAGCCCGAACAGGAAGCCGAGGGTGCGGTCGAGGGCGCCAATCCGGGAATCCAGGATCATGTCCGAGATCCGCACCGTGACGATCGAGACCACGATCAGCGTGCCGATGAAGACGCCGGCCACCACGACCACGGCCGCGACCGTGTCGTTGTTGAAATAGGTCTTGGCGGTCGGCAAAAGCTTCGAGAACGCATACAGCGTGACCAGCGCGGCGGCGCCCCAGGCCGCGATCGACAGGATCTCGCGCATGAAGCCGCGCACCATCGCGAGCAGGCCCGAAATCAGCATCACGCCGAGCAGGACGAGATCAAGTATCGTTATGGGCATCGGCTGGTCAGGTCCGCTGGTACGTTTCGGTACGCTGTTAAGGGCTTACGCTGCTAAGTGCTCTCGCGAATCGGCGAAGTCGGTGCCGTCCTAACTGAGGCGCATTGGGGGCATCCGGCAAGGCCAGAGCGCCACCTGTCCCGCGCGGCGGATGTATAGCGGCGGGGGGCTGATACGTCACGCCCGCTTTAGCTGGTCTCGCGACGGAATCGGGCCGGTGTGGCATTTTTCTCAGCCGCATCAGGGCCTCCGGAGCCGTCCTGGTCGCGCCGGTCGCCTCGCGGTGTTCCCCGGTCGCCTCTTGGCGTACCGCGTGCCGCAATTTCGGCGACCAGCGTGGTGAGATTGCCGACGCTGTTGAGGGTGAGCCCTGAATCGCCGCCGCTCTCGCCGCGGGCCGATTCGGGCAGGATGGCGCGGGCGAAGCCGAGCTTGAGGGCCTCCTTGAGCCGGGCCGGGGTCTGCGCCACCGGGCGGATCGCGCCCGATAGCGAAACCTCGCCGAAATAGACCGCATCCGTCGGCAGCGGCGCGTTCACCAGCGAGGAGACCAGCGCGGCCGCCGCGGCAAGGTCCGCGGCCGGTTCCTGGATGCGCAGGCCGCCGGCGACGTTGAGATAGACGTCATGTCCGGACAATTTGACGCCGCAATGCGCTTCGAGCACCGCGAGCACCATCGACAGCCGGCTCGGGTCCCAGCCGACCACGGCGCGGCGTGGCGTGCCGAGCGAGGTCGGTGCCACCAGCGCCTGCAACTCGACCAGCACCGGACGGGTGCCCTCGATGCCGGCGAACACCGCCGTGCCGGGGCTGCCGAGCTCGCGCTCAGAGAGGAACAATTCCGAAGGGTTGGTGACCTCGCGCAGGCCGAGGCCGGTCATCTCGAATACGCCGATCTCGTCGGTCGCGCCAAAACGGTTCTTCACCGAGCGCAGAATGCGGAACTGCTGCGAGCCTTCGCCCTCGAACGACAGCACCGCATCGACCATGTGCTCGACCACGCGGGGACCGGCGATCTGGCCGTCCTTTGTCACATGGCCGACCAGGATAATCGCGGCACCCGTCTTCTTGGCAAAACGAATGAGGGCCTGCGCCGAGGCGCGGACCTGGGTCACCGTGCCGGGCGCGGATTCCACCGTGTCGGTCCACATGGTCTGGATCGAGTCGATCACGATCAGGCGCGGCACCGCGCCTTCCGACAGCGTCGCGACGATGTCCTCGACCGAGGTTTCCGAAGCCAGCTGCACCGGCGCGTCCGCGAGGCCGAGCCGTTCGGCGCGCAGCCGCACCTGGGCGACCGCCTCTTCGCCGGAGATATAGACGGCGCGGTGGCCGGCGCGCGCCATCATGCTGGTCGCCTGGGTCAGCAGCGTCGATTTTCCGATGCCGGGATCGCCGCCGACCAAAAGCACCGAGCCGCGGACGAAGCCGCCGCCGGTGACGCGGTCGAGCTCGGCCATCCCGGAGGACAGCCGCGGCGCGTCCTGGGTCTTGCCGGACAGCGATTCCAGCGCAAACGTCCGTCCCTTGCGCTTGCTGCGGATCGAGACCGGCACCGAGCCCGTGGTGTCTTCCTCGGCCAGCGTGTTCCACTCGCCGCAGGAATCGCACTTGCCCTGCCAGCGATTATACGCCGCGCCGCAGTTCTGGCAGACGAAGGAGAGGGTGGATTTGGCCATGGAGCAGGTGAGTCGCGCTATCGAGCACGATGCATAGCACGGTTCGGCCGCCGCGCACGATCCATCGAAGAAGACGAAGCGCCAGATGGCGGGGCCGGCTCAGCGCGAGAACACCCGCGTTCCGCCCGGCCAGCGCGGCTTGTCGCCGACCGGGCTTGCGCCGATTTCCCAGCCGACGCCGCCCCACAGCACGTCGACGGCACCAAGCTCTCCGGCGCTGTCGCGGACGTAAAACACGTTCGGCTTGGCGTTGACCTCCAGCGGGCCGTTGCTGCCGCTGGGCTGTCGCCTCAACGCGCACCAGACGTCGGCCAGTCTGCTCTCGTGGCTCTGACCCAGTTTGGCGAGGATCTCCTTGTCGCTCGAGGCTGCGCTCAGGATGAAGGTCTGCAACGATGCGCCGCCGCTATCGTCCTCGATCTTGTTCGTGAAGCGCTGCGCGAAGGTCGCGCCTAACCAGGAAATCCTGACCGGCGCGCTCGAGGCGATGTCCTCCTTGAAATGTTCCCGCGCGACGAATTTTTCGGCGTGGGGAATTGCCGAGGTCGACGACGGATCAGACGGTTCCTCACTTTTTGGCTGCAGGGAACATGCAACGCGGTCAGCGGCGGCAACGGCACCCGGTTGGCCCGGTCTTGTCTCGTCTGCCGCGACGCTCAAACCCTGCGTCGCCAGAACAACGGTCAACCACAGGGTGAAGCTTGGTTGGCGCATATTGTTGTTGTCCCTGAATCCGCTGTGCTCGCGGAGACAAGGTAAACCGCATCTTGCAGATGTAAATCAAAGATCAGGTTTCTGGTTAAGGATAAAAAGTAAGTTCAACTACAGCGCGAATTTGAATCAAATGCGCTTCGCGCAAGGGAACTGCTCTCTCGTTTGTACGCGCGGTCAAACGTGGATGTCCCGCCGCGACAGCAGCAGCGGCGGTTTCTCGCGCGGCGTCAGACTCGTCGGCAGAGCGCGGCAGCATCTCGCCTGCGCGCGCAACGGATCGCTCCAGCTCCAGCGAACCCGCCACGACGGATTGTTGGCGTAGACCGGAATTCGCCAGACCCAGATCGTCTCGTAGACGCTGTCGCCGAACTGCGCGACATCGGGCCTTGCCGTCGGCCAGAACGCCGAGCCGGCAACGGCGAACGTCACAATCGCCGCAGTCGTGATCATCATCTTGCGCATCGCGCGCCTGCCTTTCCCGCCTGTCGTGGGCTTTGACGACCCGCGACTCCCAATGCTTCGACTTGCGATCCCGCATTCGTCAGGCCGACATCGGCGACATCAGGCGCCGGGCTCTGCGCCCGATCTGCACGCCATGTGTCGCTGAACCTCGTCGTCTGAACTCTCGGGACTCGCATCCGGGTCGTCGATCAACCCTGTGATGCCTGCTGGAGCAAAGTTCTTTTCCGCAAACGATCAAGTGCAAGTAATGAGATTGTCATAAACGCAGCGGCCGGACGATGGCAATCCGGATAACAACGGAAGGTGAGCGCTCAACAAAACTCTTTCGGGGTACACGCCACCCGATGCGCAAAGCCCCGTAGAATTACGACACCATCGGGAGAATGTTGGTGTTCGTCACGGTGAAATCCGTTTGCCCATGGCCTGGTCGATGTCGGAATTTTACTGCGTCATTGCAGACCACAACAGCGCCGTGCCCGCCGCCAGCATGATGCCGTCCATGATCAGGCGGAACGACTCCGGCTTCAGCTGCAGCACGAAGCGCTTGGCGATGAAGGCGCCGGCCATCAGCGAGGCGCCGGCGATCAGACCCTTCAGCGCGATGTCCGGCGTCAGCGCGCCGAAACGCTCGAACGTCACCGACTTGCTGACATAGAGCCCGAGCGAGCTTGCGGCTTCAGTGGCGAGGAACGCGCCCTTGCTGAGACCGTAGAACAGGAACAGCGGCACGCTGAGCGGACCGGTCGAGGCCACGATGCCGGTGAGGTAGCCGATGAGCGCGCCGCCGATTGCGAGATGCCAGAGATTGGCTCTCAGCCTGTGCCGCGCCAGCCAGTGCCGCACCGGCACCATCGCGATCAGGAATACGCCGATCGCGATATCGACCGCGCGCGACGGCAGCGCGAGCAGGGTGCGCGCGCCGAGCGCGGCGGCCGGAATGCCCGTGATCGAGTAGGCGATGCAGGCACGCCAGTCGACCTCGCGCCACCAGGCGAGGATGCGCGACAGATTGGCCATCACCGCGGCGACGGCCATGATCGGCACCGCCTGCTTCGGTCCGTACTGATAGACCAGCACCGGCATCAGCATGATCGACGAGCCGGTGCCGACTATGCCGGAAATGGTGCCGGCGACCAGGCCGACGATGAGGACGAAGAGGAAGCCCACCTGCGCGCTCCGGTGAGGTGATCCCGAGCCATGCTGAATGCGTGTCCCGGGGAGGGGCTCAGTGTGGCCTCATGGTTCGAGACGGCGCAAGGGCGCCGCCGAACCATCGACACGTCATCGTGCGCAGCGCAGCAAGACTTGAACAAATCATGTCGCGAGAATGCGGAGGTATGACTCACGGACCGCGCAACACGCAAAACCATCACCTCAGCACCACCCACGCCGGCGCGTGATCGCTGGCGCCGTCTTCGCCGCGGATGGCGCGGTCGACGCCGGCTTTCACAAGCCGCGGCGCCACTGCGGGGCTGAGCAGGAGATGATCGAGCCGCAGGCCTGCATCGCGTGGCCAGCGCTGGCGCTTGTAGTCCCAGAAGGTGAACATCGGCGCGTCCGGATGCAGGGTGCGGATCGCATCGCACCAGCCCTGATCGACCAGCGCCTTGAAGGCGGCGCGGCTCTTCGGCTGGATCAGCGCATCCTTGTCCCAGGACCGCGTCGGGTAGATGTCGAAGGGTGTCGGCGCGACATTGTAGTCGCCGGCGAGCACCACCGGGACGTCCTCTTTGAGCAGCTTGGCGGCATGGGCGCGCAGCCGCTTGAACCAGGCGAGCTTGTAATCGAATTTCGGCCCGGGCTGCGGATTGCCGTTCGGCAGATAGAGGCTGGTGACGACGATGCCGCGCACCGCGGCCTCGATGTAGCGCGCTTCGTGATCGCCGGCATCGCCGGGCAGGGCGGTGCGGATCAGCACCGGCTCGGCCTTGCGCGCGAGGATGGCGACGCCGTTCCAGGTCTTCTGTCCCTGCCACACCGCGCCGTAGCCGGCCTGCTCGATCACGGCCGCGGGAAACTCGGCGTCGCTGGCCTTCAGCTCCTGCAGACTGACGATGTCGGGCCTGGCCGATTTCAGCCAGCGCAACAGGTTGGGCAGGCGGCGGTTGACGTTGTTGATGTTGAAGGTCGCGATCTTCATGCGCACCGGCAATCGCGAACCTTGATCATGTCAGGTGGACGTCGCTGTTGGCTCGGCGGCCGGCAGTGGCGGCGGCGCAGCGGGCGCTGCTGTTGGCAAGGCTGGCGGTGCTGCGGGCGTGGCAGCCGGCTCGCTCGTCTCGGCGACCGCGTCGCTTCTCGCGGCGACGGCATCGCCGCCCTTGTAGATGCGCACGAAGCGGCGGCCGAGACTGGTCAACACCTCATAGCCGATGGTGCCGAAATGATGCGCGACCTCGTCGACTGTGATGCCTTCGCCGATCAGCGTCACCATGTGGCCGCGCCGCACGGCATTCTTGTCGAGGTCGGTGACATCGACCGCGATCAGGTCCATCGAGACGCGGCCGGCGATCGGGCAGCGCTTGCCGGCGACCACGACCTCGGCGCCGCGGGTGCCGTCATTGGCGCTGGCGGCGCGGAAATAGCCGTCGGCATAGCCGGCGGCGACGATCGCAAGCCGGGTCGGCCGGCGCGCGGTCCAGGTGCCGCCATAGCCGACGGTCTCGCCGCGGTCGATGTTGCGGATCTGCACGATGCGCGCCTTGAGATCGACCACCTGCTGCATCGGGTTGTCGGCCTCCGGCGTCGGATTGACGCCATAGAGCGCGCAGCCCGGCCGCACCATCTCGAACTGGAATTGCGCGCCGAGAAACACGCCGGAAGAATTCGCCAGCGAGGCCGGCACGCCGGTGAACAGGCTCGCGATCTCGCGGAAGCTCGCAAGCTGCTTGGCGTTGGCGGGATTGTTGAGCAATTCGGCGGAGGCGAGGTGGCTCATGACCAGCGTGATGCCGTGGTCGCCGGCATTGATCCGCGGGATGATGCCCTGCGCCTCGCTGACCGTGAGCCCCAGCCGGTTCATGCCGGTGTCGATATGGATGCCGGCGCCGCCGGACCAGCCGGAGCGGCGGCAGAACACGTCCCATTCGGCGAGCTCGTTGAGATCGCCGATCACCGGCTTGCAGTCGATCCTGGCGTAGGCGTCGCCGGTGTTCTGGAAGAAGCCGCCGAGCGAATACACCGTCGCCTCGGGAGCGGCCGCGCGCACCGCGGCAGCCTCCTCGACGCTGGCGACGAAGAAGGTCTTGCAGCCGGCCTTGGCCAGCGCCCGCGCAACCTGCTCGGCGCCGCAGCCATAGGCGTTGGCCTTGACCACGGCGGCGCATTCGGCCGGCACCGCGGTCTTCTCGAGCTTGCGCCAGTTGGCGATGATGGCGTCGAGGTCGATGGTGAGGATACCGCTGGCGGTCGGGTGGGCCGCCAGCAAACTGGCCTCGGATGTCAGCTGCGATTTCGCGTCAGTCACGATGTTCATGGCTCAGTTGTACGCGGGTGCCCTGCGTCGTTCAACCGAGTCCGGATCTCAGTGGCCGTGATCCGGAACCTGACCGTCGGGTGCGAGGTCGCCGAAGCGCGTGACGCTGGCCTCGAAGTGCAGATCGACCGTGCCGGTCGGGCCGTGTCGCTGCTTGCCGATGATGACCTCGGCCTTGCCGTGGGCAAGGTCCATGTCCATCTGCCACTTCTCATATTCCGGCGTGCCCGCGCGCGGCTCCTTGTTGGCGAGGTAGTATTCCTCGCGATAGACGAAGATCACGACGTCGGCGTCCTGCTCGATCGAGCCGGATTCACGCAGGTCGGACAGCTGCGGCCGCTTGTCGTCGCGGTTTTCGACCTGACGCGACAGCTGCGACAGCGCGATGATCGGAACGTTCAGTTCCTTGGCCAGTGCCTTCAGGTTGGTGGTGATCTCGGTGATTTCCTGCACGCGGTTGTCGTTGCCGCGTTTGCCCGAGCCTTGCAGCAGCTGGATGTAGTCGATCACGATCAGGTCGAGGCCCTTCTGGCGCTTGAGCCGTCGCGCCCGCGCGGTGAGCTGCGAGATCGAGAGACCGCCGGTTTCGTCGACGTAGAAGGGCAGCGATTGCAGCTCGATCGAACAGTCGCGGATCTTCTCGAAATCGAGCTCGGAGATGCCGCCGCGACGGATCGAGCTCGAGGGAATGCCGGTGCGCTCGGCGAGAATACGGGTGGCGAGCTGTTCGCCGCTCATTTCGCAGGAGAAGAAGCCGACACAGCCGCCATTGACTGCCTTGGTGGTGCCGTCCGCCTGGACTTCGGGCACATAGGCTTTGGCGATGTTGTAGGCGATGTTGGTGGCGAGCGATGTCTTGCCCATGCCGGGACGGCCGGCGAGGATGATGAGGTCGGACGGCTGCAGGCCGCCCATCTTGGCGTCGAGGTCGCGCAGACCGGTCGAGATGCCCGACAGCTTGCCGTCGCGCTGGAACGCCTTCGCCGCCATGTCGACGGCGATCGTCAGTGCCTGTGCGAAGCGCTGGAAGCCGCCATCATAGCGGCCGGTTTCAGCAAGGCCGTAGAGCTGCCGCTCGGCGTCCTCGATCTGGGCGCGCGGCGCGAAGTCGACCGGCGCGTCGTAGGCGACGTTGACGATGTCCTCGCCGATCTGGATCAGGTTGCGGCGCAGGCTGAGATCGTAAACGGTGCGTCCGTAGTCCTGCGCGTTGATGATGGTGGTCGCTTCGGCGGCAAGCCGGGCGAGGTACTGGCCGACCGTCATGCCGCCGATGTCGAGCTCGGCCGGCAGGAACGTCTTCAAGGTCACGGGGTTCGCGACCTTGCCCATCCGGATCAGGCTTCCGGCGGTTTCATAGATTTGCTGATGGATGGTTTCGAAGAAGTGCTTCGGCTCCAGGAAATCGGAGACCCGGTAGAAGGCGTCGTTATTGACCAGGATCGCGCCCAGCAGGCCCTGTTCCGCTTCGATGTTGTGCGGCGCACTTCGGTAGGCCGGGGATGCGGCGTCGGGCGCGAGCTTGTGGACGTTCGAATCAATCAAGGCCATGGACGAGCTTATTCTTCTGATTTCGTCGTTACTGAGATTTTCGGCTGTGGGGCGGCGATGAAGCGCCAGCCCGGCACGAAGCGAAAGGACGGATGTTTCTTATGCACGATTCACACAACGCGAGGTGTGAATCCGAAACAGCCGGATGCATTCCGCTTGACTGGGGTTTTGTCCGAAACCGGGCGGGAGCCGGCCGATCAGCACGGTCGTTGGCAAAAATTGGACGCCGCCTGAACCTTTTGCCAGGCGAGCGGACCCATGGAGAGGCGAGGCGGCTGTTGGCGTCGATTTCTCAGACCAGAATGAGGAAGGCCAGCGCGATCAAGGCGGCCACCACGCCAGTGGCGATTAGGGCGTAGTCAGTCGCGATATCGCGCTGCGGGTCCAACATCGTCTGGTGTGTTTCTCGGGTCATTCCGGACCACTACGACAGTCCGGGACAGACCTCTGTGAAGCAGATCACATGCGCCGCACTTTTTTTGCGGCAGGTTCGCGGGAACGACCCGGCGGATTCCGGGTTGTGTACGCTCAGGCAAGATACGGCGGCGATGGCTCGAGAGTTTCAGACAGCGCGATCAAGGCTTGGCCGGGCAGATGGCATGGATCGCCGCTGGCTGGCGGCGCTTGTCGATGCCATGGAGCAGGCGGCGCGTCCCGAGGTCCGCAACGTTCCCTGCGATGCCAGCTTGATTTCGACCGCCGCAGCCCATCTGGCGCGTCCGGCGCCGACCTTTGGCCATTGCGGGTCGGCCTACAGCCTGCGCAACTAGCCGCAACCCGTTCCTTCAGACCTATTCGCCGGCCAGTTGTAGCCGGGGCCTGGCCGCGCCGGCCTCCTTCAGCCGCAGGCGGGCTTCTTCGCCGCCGATATAGTCGCGGGTTATCGGGACGATGCCCTGGCGCTTGGTGAGCTGGAGCTGGAAGTTCATCATATTCTGCACGCGGAACGACATCTCCGAGGCAGCCAGGTAGAATTCCCACATCCGGGCAAAGGTCTCGTCGTAGAGCCGCACGGCCTCCTCGCGCCGCGCCATGAAGCGCTCGCGCCATGCCTTCAGCGTCTCGGCATAGTGCAGGCGCAGGATCTCCATGTCGCAGATCAGCAATCCGGCCTTCTCGATCGCCGGCATGACCTCGGACAGCGCCGGAATGTAGCCGCCGGGGAAGATGTATTTGCGGATCCAGGGGCTGGTGACGTCGGGGCCGGTCGAGCGGCCGATCGAATGCAGCACCATGACACCGTCGTCGCTGAGCAGTTCGGCGCAGCGCGCGAAGAAGGTTTCATAGTAGGCGACCCCGACATGCTCGAACATGCCGACCGAGACGATGCGGTCGAACGGCCCGGGGATGTCGCGGTAGTCCTGCAGCAGGAAGCGCGCCGATTGCGCCAGGTTCCGCTCCGCCGCCCGGGCGTTGGAAATTTGCAGCTGCTCGGTCGACAGCGTGACGCCGGTGACGTCGGCGTCGCTCATCTCGGCGAGATAGAGCCCAAGGCCACCCCAGCCGGAACCGATGTCGAGGATGCGGTGCCCGGGCTTGATCAGGAGTTTTGCGGCGAGGTGACGCTTCTTGGCGAGCTGGGCATCGTCCAGCGTCGCGTCCGGCGTCTCGAAATAGGCGCAGCTGTATTGCTTGTCCGCGTCGAGGAAGAGCGAATAGAGGCGGCCGTCGAGATCGTAATGACGGGCGACATTGCTTCTGGATCGGCCGCGCACATTGATCTGCTGGGCGCGGCGTCCGAGGAAGCGTACCCAGGCCTGCAGCCTGGCAAAGTTCGGCAGCATGGCTGCCTGACCCATAAGCACCGCCAACACGTCGGCAACGGTGCCTTGCTCCACCACGAACGTGCCGTCCATGAAGGCTTCGCCGAGATAAAGCTCGGGATCGACCAGCACGCGGAGTTCAGCCCCTCGCGTCATGAAGCGCACGGCAACCGGTACGCCCGTGCCGTCACCGCAGGTGAACTGAGCGCCGCTCGCGGTCGTGAACGTGATCGAACCGCGGCGGATGAAGCGCCCCAAGAAGTATCGCAACAATCGGTCCATCGAAACACCAACGGAACGGCAAGCTGCACACCGACACCACCGGAGTTGATCACTCCAATGTGTCCCCAACCTCAAGATAGGCAGGGAATTAGATCGCGCTATAGCGTTGTGGTCAAAGCCGATATTCCAAAATGTGACAATTGCGTGGATGCGTCATGGGCGCGCTTCCATTCGCGCGATAATCGGCTAAAAGGTGACCGCCGCGGCCGATCCATCAGGCGCTGGCGGCGATTTTTCCGGAATCTGGAGACTTAAGGAATGTTGAGCCGAGCCCTCAGTCTGGCGACGGTGGCGCTTCTGATTGGCTGCCTGTCAGCCGTATCGGCGCAGGCGCAAAACCTCGAGGCCGGCAAGAGCCCCTCCCAGATCTTCGCAAGCACCTGCACAGCTTGCCACAAGAGCCCGCGCGGCCTGCTGAAATCGGTCCCGGCCGGTTCGCTGCCGGGCTTCCTGCGCCAGCACTACACGACGTCCAGCGACATGGCCGGCGTGCTTGCCTCCTATCTGATTTCGAATGGTGCCAACGACCCGCGCTACCAGGCCAAGGATCAGCCCAAGGGGACTAAGGGCGGTAGGGAAGGCAGGCAGGAGGCGAACCAGTCCCCGGAGCAGCCGTCCGAGCGTCCGGCCCGCCGACGGCACCAGGATGCCGCGCCGCAGGAAGGGGCCAAACCCGATGGCGATGGCTTGAATCCCGAAGGACGTCCAGCTCACCGCGGCAAGCGGATGGCCCGCCCGAGCGAGACGCCGGAAGGCGCGAAGCCGGATGACGGCCAGACGCCGCAGGCCTTGGGCGAGGGCAAGCCGTCGCGTCAGAAGCACGGCCGTCGCGGCAAGCCCGTCGAGGAGCCGAAGTCCGAGGAGACGCCCAAGGGCGCGGCGACCAGCGACGAGCCCAAGACAGACCCCAAGACATCCACCCGGCATGATGACAAGGGTGAAGCCGAGAAGCCGGCGAAGCCTGCCGCCGAGCCCGACACGGCAAAGGTCGACGCGCCCAAGAGCAATGGCGGCGGCGAGCCGGCTGCCGTGCGATCCGATCCGGTTCCGCAGGTCACGCCGGCGCCTGCCGCGGCTGCGCCTGCGGCGTCCGAGCCGGCAGCAGCCGCATCTCCCGCTCCGGCGCCAGCCGCGCCGCCGGTGACTGCGACGGCGCCGCCGCCGCCACCGCCCACGACGCCAGGCTCCGGCCCGCCGGAAGCTCCGACCTCGAAGTAATCGCCAACGCCGGGCCGCAAGGTCCGGCGTATTTGTTTGACCATCATTAGAGCAGTGCTCTAGAGTGTTAATCTAGTCAGGAGGACGACTTGAGCACGGCGCGCGAAGATCTGCTGGCAGCGGGACTGGCGGTGTTCGACCGCGACGGATTTGAGGGCGCGACGGTGGCCGAGATTCGCTCCCGCGCCCGCGCGTCCAACGGCAGCTTCTTCCACTTCTTCACCTCGAAGAAGGCGCTCGCCGGCACCCTGTTCCTGGAAATCCTGCAGGCCTATCACGCCGCCATCATCAGCTCGGTCGACGCCAGCTGCGGGGCGGGCGAGGGCGTTGAGCGGCTGATCCACGCCCATCTCGATTGGGTCGTGAGCAACCGGCGCGAGGCGCGCTTCCTGTTCGAGATTTCGCGCAGCGAGTGGGGCGAGGAGGTGCGCGGCGCGCAGCGCAGCGAGAATTCGCGGCTCACCGATGGCATCGAGCGCTGGCGCGCGCCACTGCTCGCGCGCGGCGAATTGCTGCCGATGAGCGCCGTGCTGTTCTTCAGCCAGATCGTCGGGCCGGCGCAGATCTTCTGCCGCGCCTGGCTATCGGGCCGCCATACCGGCGATCCGCGCGAACAGGTCGAGACGCTGATCGCCTGCGCGGTCCGCGCGGTGGTGGCGCCGGGTGCGCCAGAACGAACAGGAGAGACTTCATGAGCGAGACCGATCCGGACTTTGCACCGATCGCGACGCGAATTCGCGACAATGTCGGCCGGCAGGGCTTCATGGGTCTTGTCGGTGCCGAGGTAGCCGAGCTGTCGCGCGGCACCTGCACGCTCGCGGTCGACCGCCGGCCGGAGCTGTTGCAGCAGCATGGCCTGTTTCACGGCGGAGTGACGGCGTTTCTGGTCGACAACGCCACCACGATCGCAGCGGCGACGTCGCGCGGCCAGCCGGCGCTGACGGCGGAATACAAGCTGAACCTGCTGTCGCCGGCCTCGGGCGATCGTCTGATCTGCCGGGCGCGCGTGATCAAGCCGGGACGTCAGGTCGCCGTCGTTGCAGCCGACGTGTTCTGCGTCATCGACGGCAAGGAGAAGCACACCGCGACCGCATTGGCGTCGATCGCCATGCTCGACGACAAGGCGGCGGCACGAATCCAAAGCCCGGCCTGATCGAGGCCGGGCTTCGTAGCGTTTAGTCGGTTGGACGATGGAGAGAAGCTTACTTCTCTTCGGCGGCCGGAGCCGGCGCGGCTTCCTCGTCCTGCTGGGCTTCCGGATCGAAGAATTCGCCGGCGGCGGCGAGCGCCTCGGCGGCAGCGTCCTGGTCTTCCTGGCGGGTCGAGATGTCCTCGCCGCGCTTGATCCGCTCGGCCTCTTCGGCGGAGCGGGCGACCGTCACGGTGACGCTGGTCTCGACCTCGGGGTGGACGGCGATCGTCACCTTCTGCGCGCCGATCACCTTGATCGGCGAGTCGAGCCAGACCTGCGGGCGCGACACCGTCACGCCGTCGGCAGCCAGCGCGGCGACGATGTCGCGCACCGTCACCGAGCCGAACAGCTGGCCGGATTCGGAGGCCTGGCGGATGATGACGATGTCGCGGCCGTCGATCTTCTCGGCGACCTTGGCGGCTTCGCCCTTGGCCTGGATGTTGTTGGCCTCGAGCTCGGCCTTCATGCCGTCATACTTGGCGCGGTTCGCCTCGGTGGCGCGCAACGCCTTGCCGCGCTTCAGCAAGAAGTTGCGGGCGAACCCGTCCTTGACGCGCACGACTTCGCCCATCTGGCCAAGCTTGGCGACGCGTTCGAGCAGAATGACTTCCATTTTCGTTCTCCTTTAGATGCAAAGTACGGGTTTAAGTGGTTGGATCGAATCTCAAGCCGTGGGCAAAGGCGGCGGTCTTGTCTGCAGATAGCGCTGGCGCAGCCCGAACACGGCGTCGGCGATGCCGAGCGCGAACATCGCCACGATCGGCCAGCCGAACATGACGACGACCGCATAGATGCCACTGAGCCAGAAGCCGCGATTGGTGAGCGACAGCGTCAAGGTGTGCAGAACGGCGAAGCCGACCAGCGCATAGGCGATTACGAGTGCCGCGGTGACGATCTGCGCCAGCAGCGCAAGCATGCCGCCGATGAAGCTGACGGCGACAGCCGCCAGCAGCGCGACCAAAGTCACGGCGGGAAGCGCCGTGGTGCGGAAATCCGGCCACGGCCGGTTCAGTCGCCCGGAGGTTTGCGTGATCTTGCCGGCGAGCCAGAGGTTCAGCGTCAGCGTCACCATGGCGATGACCGTCGCCGCGAGCGGCGCGAAGATCACCAACGCGTCGACCAGCCGTTCGATGTCACCGCTGGGCTGGGCTTCGCCGGCGCTGAGCATCTTGAGCAGGCCACGCCGCAGCGTGCCGGTGATCGTGTCAGTATCGGTGCCGAGCGTGAGCAGTGCGACGGTCGTGGTGATGATGGCGAAGGCTGCAATCCAGAGCAGGATGCGGCCGACGGGGTACCATTCAAGTGCAGGCGGCTGCTGCTTGGCGCTGTCGCCGGCTGCGCCTGCGATCGGCCGTCCGAGCAGGGCGAGGTGGCCGAGCCACCAGCCGGGTACGGCGACCATCATGGCAAACGCGATGCTGTAGGGAAGGCCGAAGATCGTGCCGAGCACGGATGCCGCACCCACTCCACCAATAGCGGCGGTGAGGGGACCCCAGCCGAGCGCCGCCACCATGATCGGCAGCGATGCGAGATAGAACAGCAATATCGAGATCAGCGCGCCCGAACTGATCGAGGCGAACATCAGCGCCGACGCGGCGCCGGCGGCAAGTGCAACAATGAGTATCCCGATCATCAGCTGTCCCGCCCCCTTTGAGCGGTTAGGGGTCCTGCTTCGAGAACCCCAACCATCGGCGACCGGACGACCCGGAAGCCTTATGAGAATGAGCGGACGGCGACGTATGCCGCCGGCCGGAAACGATTACCTGATCACGTAAGGCAGCAAGCCGAGGAAGCGCGCGCGCTTGATGGCGCGGGCGAGCTCACGCTGCTTCTTGGCGGACACGGCCGTGATGCGGCTCGGCACGATCTTGCCGCGCTCGGAGACGTAACGCATCAGCAGCTTGGAATCCTTGTAGTCGATCTTCGGCGCATTCGCGCCCGTGAACGGGCAGGACTTGCGACGGCGGAAAAACGGACGGCGGGCACCAGCATCAGCCATGATTCATTACTCCTCGGTCGCAGCTTCTTCTTCACGCGGACGGCGCGGGCCACGGTCGCCACGGAAACCACCCTCGCGGTCGCCACGGAAGCCGCCTTCGCGGTCGCCACGGAAGCCACCACCACGGTCATCGCGCTCGCGATCGCGGTCGGCCTTGCGCATCATCGCGGACGGGCCTTCCTCGTGCTCTTCAACGCGCACGGTGAGGTAACGGATGACGTCTTCGTTGATCCGCTCCTGGCGCTCGATCTCGGTGACGACAGCCGACGGTGCGTCGATGTTCATCAGCACGAAATGCGCCTTGCGGTTCTTGTTCATGCGGTAGGTGAGGGAACGCACGCCCCAGCTCTCGGTCTTGGTGACCTTGCCGCCGCCCTGTTCGACGATCCCCGTCATCTGGGCCGTCAGTTCATCCACCTGCTGGGTGCTCGCATCCTGACGCGCGAGAAAAACATGCTCGTAAAGAGGCATGGTTGTCCTTTCCTGTGTTGGCGCGGTTTCCGGCGACAAGCCCTTCGAGACCTTCGGAAAGGACTCGAGCTGCTCAGAAGGCGGGAGCACGGGACGACGGGCCGACTGGCCCTGCCACATCAAAATCAACGGGTGAGTTTGCTGAGACCGTCCGTTCAGCTCCCGGCCGGAGCCCACGAATGGCGCGCTTATACGGATTCTGGCCGCGAAAGCAAGGGGTCTCGGCCTCCCGATGTGCGAGGCGTCGTAGCCCTCCAGGCCGTTTGACGCAACCTCGGGCGATTTCCCGTTGATTTCTTTGTTTGTATATCATACAAACACCTTTGGGAGGACGAGATATGGGTTCGGAGACCGCCAGCGGCATGTCTGCGCCCGATCCGAAGCACGCGGTCCGCGCGACGCGGTCGGCGGGGCGCAAGATGCGCTCGCTGCTGCTCGATGCCGCCAGCCGCCTGTTCAAGGAACGCGGGCTCTCGGGCACATCGATCTCCGATATCGCCGCGGCCGCCGACGCCTTTCCGAGCCAGATCACCTATTACTTCCGCACCAAGGAAGCGCTGTTCGTCGAAGCCGCCAGCCGCGACATGCTCTATCTCGCGCGCGCGACCGAGCAGGCCGCCCTGAATGCCCACACCCCGCGTGACTACACCCACGCCCTGGCCGAGACCGTGACCGCGACCGACACGGTCGCCTTTTTCGCGGAGGCCTTGACCCTCACGCGGCGCCGGCAGGACCTCGCGCCCCTCGTCGAGCGCACCATCGAACGCCTGCACAGCGAGGGCGCGCGCGCCTATGCGGGCCAGGTCGAGCGCCATGGCTGGCGGTCGCTGCGCGCGCCCGAGGAGAGCTCGCGGCGGTTCTGGGCGATCGCGATCGGCGTGATCGTCGAAGGTTTCGCCATGGGCCGCGGCTCCGAGGAAATGTGCCGCGAATTGCTGCGCGCGCTCGGCGAGCAGGCGACATCAACTTCGACGTCGCCCAATGATGGGACGCGGCTGCGCCTGGTCGGCGATCACAGCACTTCATCCTCAACGGACCGGGAGACAAGCTCATGACCGCGCTTCGCATGCGAGCCCGCGATTTCCTGACCGAGGACGAACTGGTCGCGGTGCGCGAGCGCACGACGTGGAAGGGCGCAGCCCTGATCGTGCACGCCTGGGCGCTGATCCTGGGCGCGATCGCGCTGGTCGCGTGGTGGCCCAATCCGCTGACCTATCTGCTCGCCGTTGCGATCATAGGCTCGCGCCAGCTCGGGCTTGCGATCCTGATGCATGACGGGGCGCACGGCTGTCTGTCGGCGGACGAGAGGACCAATCTGACGCTGAGCCAGTGGTTCTGCGCCTATCCGATCTTCGCGGAGACCCGCGGCTATCGCCGCTATCATCTGCAGCATCATGCGCGGACGCAGCAGGAGGATGATCCCGATCTCGTGCTGTCGGCGCCGTTTCCGATCACGAAGCTGAGCTACCGCCGAAAGTTCTTCCGCGACATCACCGGGCAGACCGGCTACCAGCAGCGCAAGGCGCAATTGCTCAATGCGATGGGGCCGAAGGAGTGGCCGTTGTCGCGGCGCGCCGCCAACTTCTGGCAGAAGCTCGGGCCGCAATGCGTCACCAACGCGCTGCTGTTCGCGGGCCTTGCCGCCGCCGGCGTGTGGTGGGCCTATCCGCTGTTGTGGCTGGTGCCGCTGCTGACCTGGATGATGGTGATCACGCGCATCCGCAACATTGCCGAACACGCCGTCGTGCCCGACAGCTCCGATCCCCTGCGCAACACCCGCACCACGCGGGCCAATGTCCTCGAGCGCCTCTTCATCGCGCCGTACTACGTGAACTATCACCTCGAGCATCATCTGCTGTTCTACGTGCCCTGCTACAACCTGCCGCGCGTCCACCGCATCCTCAGCGAAAGCCGTTATGCGGATCGGATGGAGGTGCAGCCGGGCTACGCCGCCGTGCTGCGGCTGGCGACCGCCAGGCCCGCCAGCGAGGATCGTCCGGGCCAGCTGGTCAACAGCGCACGCCGGGCGAGGGCCGGCGCCGAGGTTAACGCCGACCAGAATGCCGGCGGGTTCTAGTGTGCTGAATGCGAAGTTCGTGCGATTTCGCGGCAGCCACTTTCACGAACTTCGCATTCATAAAGCACACTAGAATCATAAGTTTGCTAGTGTCCTTATCGAATCCGAAGTTCGCTCCGAAGGTGCGGCAAATGATGCGAACTTCGGATTCGGGACACTAGCCCGGAGCCGGACCGGCATCCCCAGGGTTCCTCCGGCGCGGCTTGACAGCACCGCCTCCGTCAGTGTCTTACGGCCCGGTCCGGGGCCGGTTGCAAGGCTTGGTTGCAAGGGATTGGCCTGGACCCGCTGTGGCGCGTTTTGCGCGGCGCGGATACCGTTTCCCCTGCGGCAGGCGTAACGCGCCTGCGCGGAGATCACGCTCAACAAGGTAGGGATCGCCGATGACGGCAGCATTTACATTTCCCGGGCAGGGCTCGCAGGCGGTTGGCATGGGCAAGGCCCTGGCCGACGCCTTTCCGGCGGCCAAGGCGGTGTTCGACGAGGTCGATTCCGCGCTGGGCGAGAAGCTGACCGCGATCATCTGGGATGGTCCCGGCGAGACATTGCAGCTCACCGAAAATGC
Source organism: Bradyrhizobium sp. USDA 4538 (assembly GCF_024171045.1). Taxonomy (NCBI): domain Bacteria; kingdom Pseudomonadati; phylum Pseudomonadota; class Alphaproteobacteria; order Hyphomicrobiales; family Nitrobacteraceae; genus Bradyrhizobium; species Bradyrhizobium sp. USDA 4538. Next base: position 8,393,375 of record NZ_JALJZE010000001.1, on the reverse strand, counting down.
CCAGCCCGCCCTGATGGCGGTGTCGATCGCCACATTGCGCGTGCTCGAGAGCGAAGCCGGCTTTTCGGTCGGCCGCAACGCGGCCTTTGTTGCCGGGCACTCGCTCGGCGAGTATTCGGCGCTGGCCGCCGCCGGAAGCCTCTCCGTCAGCGACACCGCGCGGCTGCTCCGCACCCGCGGGCTTGCGATGCAGAAGGCGGTGCCGGTCGGCGTCGGCGCGATGGCCGCACTGCTCGGTCTCGATTACGAAACCGCCGTGGCGGTCGCCAACGAGGCGGCGCAGGGACAAGTCTGCCAGGCCGCCAACGACAATGGCGGCGGCCAGGTGGTGGTCTCCGGCGACAAGGCCGCCGTCGATCGCGCGGTCGAAATCGCCAAGACCAAGGGCGCCAAGCGCGCCATGCTGCTGCCGGTGTCGGCGCCGTTCCATTGCAAGCTGATGCAGCCGGCGGCCGACGCGATGGCAGAGGCGCTGTCCGGCGTGACCATCAGGGCGCCCGCGGCGCCGCTGGTCTGCAATGTGCTGGCCTCCGCCATCACCGATCCCGACGAGATCCGCCGCCGCCTGATCGAACAGGTCACGGGCACGGTTCGCTGGCGCGAGTCGGTTGCCTATATGGCAGGGCACGGCGTGACGCGGTTCTTCGAGATCGGCGCCGGCAAGGTGCTGAGCGGCCTCGTCAAGCGCATTGCCGACGGCGCGGTCGGCGTGTCCGTCGGCGGTCCGAACGATATCGCTGCGGCCAAGGACGCGCTCGCAGCTTCGGCTTGAAGCAGCCGGAAGGAGAATTCGATGTTTGATCTGACTGGCAAGACGGCGCTCGTCACGGGCGCAACCGGCGGCATCGGCGGCGCGATCGCGCAGGCGCTGCATGCGCAGGGCGCGACGGTAGCGATCTCGGGGACGCGGCGCGAGGTGCTGGACGGCTTCGCGGCCAAGCTCGGCGAGCGCGTGCACGTCCTGCCGTGCAATCTCTCCAGCAAGGATGATGTCGAGGCGCTGGTGCCGGCAGCGGAAGCTGCGATGGGGCAGGTCGACATCCTGATCGCCAACGCCGGCATCACCCGCGACAACCTGTTCGTGCAGCTGCGCGACGAGGATTGGGACGACGTGATCGCTGTCAACCTGACCGCGACGTTCCGCCTGGCGCGCGCGGCGACCAAGCTGATGATGCGCAAGCGCTTCGGCCGCATCATCGCGATCACCTCGATCGTCGGCGTCACCGGCAATCCGGGGCAGGGCAACTACACCGCGTCGAAGGCCGGCATCATCGGCCTGATCAAGACGCTGGGCGCCGAATACGCCAAGCGCGGCGTGACCGCCAATTGCATCGCGCCGGGTTTCATCAAGACGCCGATGACCGATGCGCTCAACGACAAGCAGCGCGAATCCATCCTGGCGAAGGTTCCTGCGGCGCGGCTCGGAACGCCCGAGGACATCGCCGCCGCGGCGGTCTATCTGGCCTCGAACGAGGCCGCCTACGTCACCGGACAGACGATCCACGTCAACGGCGGGATGGCTATGATTTGAGCTACTGGCCGGCTCTCGCAATGCGGCGAAAAGCCGTTTTCGGGAGCCGGTTCAGGCGTGTAGTCAAGGCTTTGGAAGTATGGTAGCTGAAGCCCCCGTGGATGGGCGAAGAACGCCATTGCAGGATTTTGAAACCCTGTATATTGGCGTGGCGACGCCTGCCGTTCGCCGGGGCTTTAATCGGCTACGACCGGGCCGAATCAAGACTATGCGCGACTGAGTAATCGAGACGACCACGATGGCTCGTATCGTCTTGGGGTCGGGTCCAATGGAACAACGAGGTTGAACGATGAGTGAGATTGGCGAGCGGGTTAAGAAGATTGTGGTCGAGCACCTTGGTGTCGAACCCGAGAAGGTGGTCGATAGCGCGAGCTTCATCGATGACCTCGGCGCCGACAGCCTCGACACCGTCGAGCTCGTGATGGCATTCGAAGAAGAATTCGGTTGCGAGATTCCCGACGACGCGGCGGAGACGATTCTGACCGTTGGCGACGCGACCAAGTTTCTCGAGAAGAACGCGAAGAGCTGACGCCGATCGCGAAGTTGACGGGGCCGGACGGACCGTGATCGAGCGGTCCCCCGGCTTCTTATTATCAGCCGCGCATTGCTGGCCGGAGACGTGGAAATGAGACGAGTTGTCGTCACGGGGCTGGGCATGCTTACACCGCTCGGCTGCGGCGTTGACGCAACTTGGGCGCGCATCCTCGCCGGAGACAGCGGCGGCAAGAAGATCGACACGTTCGACGTGTCCGACCTGCCGAGCCAGGTCGCCTGCTACATTCCGCGTGGCGACGGCACTGGCGGCACCTTCAATCCCGATCAGTGGATGGAGCCGAAGGACCAGCGCAAGGTCGACGACTTCATCGTCTATGCGATGTGCGCGGCCAAGCAGGCGCTGGACGATGCCAACTGGCATCCGAAGTCGGACGAGGACCAGTTCGCCACCGGCACGATGATCGGCTCCGGCATCGGCGGCCTCACCGGCATTGCCGAGACTGCGGTGCTGCTGAAGGAGCGCGGACCGCGCAGGGTCTCTCCCTTCTTCATTCCGGGCCGCCTGATCAATCTGGCCTCCGGCTATGTCTCGATCGAGCACGGCCTGAAGGGACCCAATCATGCGGTGGTCACGGCGTGCTCGACCGGCGCGCATGCGGTCGGCGACGCGGCGCGGCTGATCGCGCTCGGCGACGCCGAGGTGATGGTCGCGGGCGGCGCCGAATCGCCGATCTCGCGCATCGGCATCGCCGGCTTCTGCGCGGCGCGTGCGCTGTCCACCGGCTTCAACGAGACCCCGCAAAAGGCATCGCGGCCGTACGACAAGGATCGCGACGGCTTCGTGATGGGCGAGGGCGCCGGCGTCCTCGTGCTGGAGGAATACGAGCACGCGAAGCGCCGCGGCGCGAAGATCTATGCCGAAGTCACCGGCTATGGCCTGTCGGGCGATGCCTTCCACATCACCTCGCCGCCGCCGGACGGCAATGGCGGCTTCCGCAGCATGACCATGGCGCTGAAGCGCGCCGGCCTCGCGGCATCCGATCTCGACTACATCAATGCGCACGGTACCTCGACGCAGGTCGGCGACGAGATCGAGCTCGGCGCGGTCGAGCGCCTGCTCGGCAATGCGGCATCGAAGGTTTCGATGTCGTCGACCAAGTCCGCCACCGGACATCTGCTCGGTGCGGCCGGCGCGATCGAGGCGATCTTCGCGATCCTGGCGATTCGCGATAACGTGGTGCCGCCGACCATCAATCTCGACAATCCGTCGGTGCAAACGGCGATCGATCTTGTGCCGCATACGTCGCGCAAGCGTGACGTCAATGTGGCGCTGTCCAATTCCTTCGGTTTCGGCGGCACCAACGCTTCCGTGATCGTGCAGCGCGTGACCAATTAGTAGGTCGTTAGAGCGTTTTCGAGCGAAGTGGGTGCCGGTTCGCGTGAACGAAACGCGTCGAAAAAGAGAAGCCAAAGTCCCGTTCCGATTCGATCGGAACCGGACTTTAGAACTAGTCCACCATTTTGCCGTATTCCGCGGTGACTCCTAATAGCGGGCGTATGCTATTGGCAGGGCAGGGGTTTGTCCGGCCACGATTCAACCGGCAGGATATTGGTTTGCATCGATGAGTGAGAGGCCGCCCATTTCACCGAGGAGTCCACGCGCCGCGCTGGAGCCCGAACAGCTTCCGCCGCCGCCCAAGCGCTCGGATCGCGCCCGCAATCCCTTCGTGATCGTCGGCAATGCCATCTTCACCATCCTGATCATCCTGATGATCGGCGCCGGCGCGACGTATTACTACGGCAAGCAGGCGCTGGAATCGCCGGGACCGCTGCAGGAAGACAAGATCGTCAACATCCCGGCGCGCGCCGGCAAGCGTGACATCGCCGACGTGCTCTCGCGTGAGGGCGTGATCAACGTCAATCCGTGGGTCTTCATCGGCGGGGTGTTCGCGCTGAAGGCAAGTTCCGATCTCAAGCCCGGCGAATATTCGTTCCAGAAGAACGCCAGCCTGCGCGACGTCATCGCCACCATCGTCGACGGCAAGGTGGTGCAGCACGCCATCACGATACCGGAAGGCCTGACTTCCGAGCAGATCGTGACGCGGCTCTCCGACAACGACATCTTCACCGGCTCGGTGCGCGAGATCCCGCGCGAGGGCACGCTGCTGCCGGAGACCTACAAATTCCCGCGCGGCACCACGCGCGACCAGGTGATCCAGCGCCTGCAGCAGGCGCAGAAGCGCGTGCTCGCCGAAATCTGGGAACGCCGCAACACCGACACGCCGCTGAAATCGCCGGACCAACTGGTCACGCTGGCCTCGATCGTCGAGAAGGAAACCGGCCGCGCCGACGAGCGCAGCCGCGTCGCCGCCGTGTTCGTGAACCGCCTGCGCCAGCGGATGAAGCTGCAGTCCGATCCGACCATCATCTACGGACTGGTGGGCGGCAAGGGAACGCTGGGCCGTCCGATCAAGCGCAGCGAAATCACGCAGCCGTCGCCCTACAACACCTATGTGATCGACGGCCTGCCGCCCGGACCGATCGCCAATCCCGGCCGCGCCTCGCTGGAGGCGACCGCCAATCCGGCGCGCACCCGCGACCTGTTCTTCGTCGCTGACGGAACCGGCGGCCACGCCTTCACCGAAACCTACGACCAGCACGCGAAGAACGTCGCCAAGCTGCGCGCGTCGGAAAAGCAGATCCAGAACGACACCGTCGAGCCCGCGGATGATCCGGCGCCCGCCGCCGCGACGCCCGGCGCCGACACCAATCCCACGGCGACGACGCCGAAGCCCACCAATCAAAAGAAGCCGCCGCGCGGTCGGCAGGGCGCAGCCCAACAGACCAATTCGCCGCCGGTGGTGCAGCGCTAAAGCGCGATCGTCATCGCGCTTTAGCTTCTTGTTTGAGCATGATCTTTCGGAAAACCGCCATACACTTTTCCGGATCATGCTGTAGCTCTGCATTTTCCGGTGGTGGAACGTAATTCCACTTTCACGGAATCCGTTTTAAGGTCGCACCGGCTCCCCACGAGTCTCGCAGGCTCCGGGTGAGTCCCATATCCTTCTGTTGGAGAGTTCACGCGATGGCGCTGTCGAGCATGACTGGCTTTGCCCGAAGCCATGGCGCAAGCGGTCCCTATACGTTCGAGTGGGAGCTGAAATCGGTCAATGCCAAGGGCTTTGACCTGCGGTTGCGGCTTCCGCCGGGCTGGGACGAACTGGAAGCGCTTGCCAAGAAGCGGGCCGGCGAGCTGCTGTCGCGCGGCACGGTCTACGCCAATCTCAGCGTCAAGCGCACCGACGCGGCGCAGACGATCCGGATCAATGAGGACGTGCTCGCCGCCGTGGTGAAGGTCGCCGGCACGCTCGCGCAGCGGATCGACGCGGTGGCGCCGAGCATCGACGGACTGCTCGGCATCAAGGGCGTCATCGAGGTGGTCGAGCCCGAGAGCAACGAGGACGAGGACAAGGCGGCGCGCGAGGCGGCGGCGATGGCCTTCGAGCAGGCGCTCGGCAGCCTTGTCGAGATGCGCCGCCGCGAGGGCGATGCGCTGGGGCAGATCCTGATGCAGCGGATGGACGAGATCGAACGGCTCGCCAGGCGCGCCGAGACCGCTCCCGGCCGCAAGCCCGAGGCGATCAAGGCGCGGCTTGCCGAGCAGATCGCGGCCCTGCTCGAGACGTCCGACCGCTTCGATGCCGACCGCTTGAATCAAGAGGCGATCCTGATCGCCACCAAGGCCGATATCCGCGAGGAGCTCGACCGCATCGCCTCGCACATCGCCCAGGCGCGCGAGATGATCGGCAAGGGCGGTCCGGTCGGGCGCCGACTCGACTTCCTCGCCCAGGAATTCAATCGCGAGGTGAACACCTGCTGCTCGAAGTCGAACGACGTCGAGCTGACCAACACCGGGCTTGAAATGAAGAACGTGGTCGAGCAGTTCCGCGAACAGGTCCAGAATCTGGAGTGAATGATGACGGCGCAGGGTTTTGACGGCGTAGAGCGGCGCGGACTGATGTTCGTCCTGTCGTCGCCGTCGGGCGCCGGCAAGACGACGCTGTCGCGCATGCTGCTGGAGCGCGAGCCGGGCCTGAAGATGTCGGTGTCGGCGACGACGCGGGCGATGCGGCCGGGCGAGGTCGAGGGCCGCGACTATTTCTTCGTCGACAAGAAGAAGTTCGAAAAGATGGTCGAGCAGGGTGAACTGCTCGAATGGGCCACCGTATTCGACAACCGCTACGGCACGCCGCGCGCGCCGGTCGAGGCGGCACTGGCGGTGGGGCAGGATGTTCTGTTCGATATCGACTGGCAGGGCACGCAACAGCTCCACCAGAAAGCCAGCGCCGATGTGGTGCGGGTGTTCATCCTGCCGCCGTCGGCCGCCGATCTCGAGAGGCGGCTGCATACCCGGGCGCAGGATTCGGAGGAAGTCATCCGCGGACGGATGAGCCGTGCCAGTCATGAGCTGAGCCATTGGGCGGAATACGACTACATCGTCGTCAACCAGAACGTCGACGATGCCTTTGCCGAGGTGCAGTCGATCCTGAAGGCCGAGCGCCTCAAGCGCGAGCGCCGCACCGGCCTTACCGAATTCGTGCGCGGCCTGCAGCGTCAGCTCGAGAAGTAGCGCGTTGCGGACGTGATGCGACCGCATCACGTCCGGTTGCATTTTTTCCTAAGCGGACCTTAATTCGTCGCGCTGCGCGCAAGCCGCTGCAGCATTGCGGCGATCTGCTTGTTGTCCTGCTCCCTTTGATCCCGATCACGCGTAGTCTCGCGACGTGGAGCTGGCTTCTCGGCGCGGCGTGGAGCGGGCGTTTCCGCACGGCGTGGAGCGGGCGTCTCCGCACGGCGCGGAACGGGCGTCTCGGCGCGGCGCGGCGCGGCCTCGGACAGCCGCAGCGGACGGTCCCGGCTGACAACTGCCATCGGGGGCGCCGGCTCGGTGTGCAGCGAATCCCACGGCGCCTGCCACTCGTCCTCGGTCTGGTAGGGCGCCGAGCGCCTGCGGGTCAGCCGGAACACCAGCGTGCTGACCAGGCCGGCCAGCGCCAGGGCTCCAACCATCACGATCAGCAGCATCTGCGTCGACGACGGTGACTTCTCGACGGATGCCTCGGCCGAGGCGGGCGCAGCAGGCACCGGCGCGGCCGCCGGTTGCGGCGTCGTGTCTGCCTGCGCAACCGCGGTCGGCTGGTCTGCGGCGCGCCTGGTTCCGTTGGTTCCGGCCATGCTCGATGCATCCAGCCATCTGGCGTTCACATCGGACGGCTGCGCGCTGGTACCGGCGGGCGTGGCTGACGGGTCGGGCGTCGCTGCCGTTCCGCCGGCCTGGCCGGCGTCGGCGCTTGGCGCAGGTACGGCTGCGACCTGCGGCGAGGGCCATTCGGCATGGGCATCGGCGACTGATCTGCGCATCGCCGGCTGCTGCGGCGCGGACTGGCTCTGCGGCGTCGGCTGGCTCTGTGGCGGCGTCGCGTCGGCCGTTGTGGTATCGGGCGCGGTTGCCGCTGGCGGCTGCGCGCTCGTGGTCGCCGTCTTGGCGGCCTTGTTCTTGGCCTCGCCGAGATACCAGCACTTCTTCTTGCTGCGATCGAGATGGTAGAACCAGTGGCTTCCCGCAGGCGCGGTTCCCTTGGGCGCGGACAGGCAGGTGTCTGCCGTGTTGGTGCTATTGGCCGTATTGGCGGCGGTCTGGGCCATGGCGCTGCAACTGGCGCCGGCCAGGATGCTGGCGGCAAGCGCCGCAGCGAATTTCGCTGAACGATTTGACATACGCGTCCCCGGTATCTCTTTTTTAACGCAAACGCTGGAGATTCCAATCTCGGCAAAGAGTTGGGTCGCAATGCGCCGCAAATCCGGAACGGGTAGGGCTTAATTGGGGCTCGCGGCGTGCCGCAATTGCGGCGAGCCCGAGGCCGCGGAACATGAACCGAACGATGGCTTGGTTCGACCGTCAGGTTCCATCGGAGCGGCCGCGTCCCGCCGGCGATAGCAGCACCGGCGGCACGTCATGTCTCAGCGTGATCTTTCGGAAAACCGCGTCACGCTTTTCCGGATCATGCTCTAGTTCTTCAGGATGATGCGTCCGACGACCTTGCCGGCGCGCAGCTCGTCGATCCATTTCTGGACGTCGGCCATCGGCTCTTCCTTCATCGGCGTCGGCCTGATCTTGCCGGCGCGCGCGAGCGCCATCAATTCCTGACCCTCGGCCAGCGTGCCGACCATGAAGCCTTCGATGGTCATGCGCTTGTACACCCACTGCACCATCGGCAGCGTGAACTGGCCGCCCATCAGGCCGGACACCACGATCTTGCCGCCGCGCGCGACCGTCGACACCGCAAACGCCATCGACTTCTCGTTGCCGGCAAAGTCGACGACGCCGTCGAAGCCGCCGTCGCTCTCCTTCAGCATGCGCTTGACGACATCGGGCTCTGCCGGGTCATAGGCGGCCGCCGCGCCGTTCTTCAGCGCGGTCTCGCGCGCCGCGGGGCTGAGATCGGCAACCGTGATCGGCTGCTTGAACATCGCCTGCGCGAACGACAGGCCCATCATGCCGACGCCGCCGAGGCCGATCAGCAGCAGATTGCGCTGGCGCGGACGATCGACGAGGCGCTTCAGCGCGCCATAGGCGGTGACGCCGGAGCACATCAGGGTGGCGGCCTGGTTGACCGGCAGCGGATCGTAATCGAGCAGGTATTTTGCGTCGGGCACCAGCACGTGGGTGGCGAAGCCGCCGTCGATCGAGACGCCGAGGAAGCGCTGCTTGACGCAGAGATTCTCGTCGCCGGCGAGGCAGTCGCGGCACTGGCCGCAGCCGATCCAGGGGAAGACGGCCTTCTTCGTCCCGATCAGATCCTTCGGCGCATCGGGGCCGACCTCGTCGACCACGCCCGCGATCTCATGGCCGAGCGTGAAGGGCAGGGTCATGCCGCGGGTGGTGTCGAGCTTCTTGCCGCCGCCGAGATCGGCGTAGCCGTCCTGGATGTGGAGATCGGAATGGCACAGGCCGCAGCGCTCGATGCGCACCAACACTTCGCGTCCCTGGGGCTTCGGCGTGTCGACGATGGTTTCGCACAGCGGTGCATCGAATTTGACGAGGGATTGGCGAACCATACGCGCCATTACGTTTTCTCCTGTTGTTCTATTTTGTGGCCCGTATATCGGCCAATTCCCGGGCCATGGCAACAAAGCCCGCGACCGGAATGGTTTCGGCGCGCCGTGTCGCGTCGATATCGGCTGCGGCAGCAAGCCGCGCCGGATCGACCGACAGCGATTTCAAACTCTGGCGCAGCATCTTGCGGCGCTGGCCGAAGGCGGCGGCTGCGACCTGCTCGAGCATGCGGCGGTCGCACGGCTCGGGCGCGGCGCGCGGTATCAATCGTACCACCGAGGACGTGACCTTCGGTTGCGGCACGAAGGCCGCGGGCGAGATGTCGAACAGGATCTTGGTCTCGGCGCGCCAGTTGGCGAGCACCGCGAGCCGGCCATACGCCTCCTCGTCCTCATGGGCGACGATGCGCTCGGCGACCTCGCGCTGGAACATCAGGACCATCATGTCGTACCAGGGCGGCCACGGCTCGATCGACAGCCAGTCGACCAGCAGCTGGGTCGCGATGTTGTAGGGCAGGTTGGCGACGATCTTGGCCTTGGCGCCATCGAGCAAGGGACGCGGGTCAAAGCGCTGCGCGTCGCCATGCACGATCTCGATGCGGCCGGGATAGCGCTTGGCGATATAGTCGAGCGCAGCCAGCGCCCGCTCGTCGCGCTCGATGGCGATCACGCGCTTGGCACCCAGCGCAAGCAGCGCGCGCGTCAAGCCGCCGGGACCGGGGCCGACCTCGATCACGGTGGAGTCTTCCAGCGGGCCCGCGGCGCGGGCAATGCGCGCGGTGAGGTTGAGATCGAGCAGAAAATTCTGGCCGAGCGATTTGCGCGCCGACAGCGAATGCTCGCGAATGACGTCGCGCAGCGGCGGCAGATCGTCGATCGTGCTCACTTAGCTTGATGCCGCGGCCATGCGCGCGGCGAGCCGGAGGGCGGCGATCAGGCTCGACGGATTGGCCTTGCCGGTGCCGGCGATATCGAATGCGGTGCCGTGATCGGGCGAGGTCCGGATGAAGGGCAGCCCCAGCGTGACGTTGACGGCGTCCTCGAACGCGACGGTCTTGATCGGGATCAGCGCCTGGTCGTGATACATGCAGATCGCGCAGTCGTAGGTCTTGCGCGCGGCTGCGTGGAACATGGTGTCGGCCGGCAGCGGGCCTCGGACGGCAATGCCGTCGCGGCGCAGGATCTCGACCGCGGGCGCGACGATCTCGACGTCTTCCATGCCGAGCGTGCCGTCTTCGCCGGCATGCGGATTGAGGCCGGCAATGGCGAGCCGCGGCGCTGCGAGGCCGAACCGCGCCTTCATGTCCGCGACCACGATCCGCGCGGTCGACACGATCAGGTCGGTCGTCAATTGCGCCAGCGCCTCGCGGACCGACACATGGATCGTCACCGGGACAACGGCGAGCGCCGGTGACCACAGCATCATCACCGGCTGCGGCGCGCGCCCGCCGCTTGCGGCAAGCTCGGCCAAGAACTCTGTGTGGCCGGGATGCCGGAAGCCGGCGCGGTACAGCACGTTCTTGGCGATCGGATTCGTGACGACGGCGCTGGCCTTGCCGGCGGCGACATCGGCGACGGCCTGCCGGATCGATGCCAGCGCCGCATCGGCACTCGTGCCGTCGGGCTGGCCCGGTCGCGCCGTCGCCGTCTTGCTGGTCGCAACTACGGGAAGGGCGCGTGCGAACGTCGCGGATGCCTCCGCGGCGCTGACCTCGGCCAACTCGACGGCAAGCCCGAGCGTCTTGGCGCGTTCGGCAAGCGCGGCGCGGTCACCCAGCAGATAGAACGGCGGGAGATCGAGTTCGCGGCGGCACAGCCATGCGGCGAGCGTGATGTCGGGGCCGATGCCTGCGGGCTCGCCGGATGTAAGTGCGAGAGGTTGAGCCATGCGTCAACGATAGTCGATCATCGCCCGCCTGGATATTCGATCATCGCGGCTTTTCGGACTTCCTGCAGGTAGGCCTTCGACTTCGCCTCGTACTTCTGCACGTACATCTTGTCGCGCATCTCACGCTTCTTCGGCGTGTCGACGGTGGTTGCCTTCCTGCCGCAGAGGGCGACCATTTCAACGCCCTGCTTGGTGACCTCGGGAGGGGTGAGGTGGCCGACCGGGGTCTTGTCCAGGATGTCGCGCAGCGACTGCGGCAGGTCAGCCGAGGTCTTCACGACGATCTCGCGGATCGCGGCGTTGCGCATCGACTTGAAGAAGGTGTTGGCTTCCTCGCAACTGGTAACGCGCTCGCGCAGGCTGTCCGCTTCCTTGCGGCGTCCCTCGAACTCCGACTGCGGCGCGCCGCGGGGCACGATCAGAACGACCGGCTGCATCCTGTATTCGAATGCCTCGGCCTCAGCCGCGCCTCCGGTCTCCTTGACCGCGTTGGCCACGTCCTTTTCGCCAACCTGCAGGCTTTCCTTGAAGCGGCCGCGGACCAGGCTGGTCCAGACCATGTCGGCCCTGATGCGTTGCTTCAGCGTGTCCGGGCGGATGCCCTTGCCCTCGAGCACCTTGGTGAGTTGGTCGCCGGAAAGCCGCATCCGCTGCGCCATGCCGCCGAAGGACTGGTCGATATCGCCGGCGGAGGGATCGACGCCGAATTTCTTGGCTTCCTTGATCTTCAGCTTCTCATCGATCAGCTCGTCGAGGACGGTCTTCCGATCAGGCGTCTTGCCGCCGGTCAGGGCGTTCAGCTTGGCGCGCTGCTCGATGTCGTAATTGGTGATGGGCTCGCCATTGACCATCACGGCGATGGTCTGGGCATGCAGTCGCGCACCGCCTCCGAGCAGGAGGAAAAGAGCCAGCAGGGAACTCAACACTAGCTGATGGCGGCGCGTTGGCAGGCTAGCGGTCGTCATTATCGTCATGTCAGCCGTTTAAACCAATTCAAGCCGGAGCCACAGGCCCGCAGGCAATCCAAGCACCCCGCCAGACCGCTCGCTCGCTACTGCATGCCAGCCGAACTGCTGGACGTGGAGGTCTGCGCGATCGTCCGCAGCCCGATCTGGAACATGAACGCGTGGCTGAGGACGGGCGGCGTCGAGCCGGCCTGATAGGTATAGGACGTGACATAGTTGGCGGCCAGCACGAAGCAGTCGTCCACATAGCCCGCGCCGAACGCGTACTGGTTGATTTTGTTCGCTTCAAGGTCCCAGCGCGCCGCGCCCTGAACCACCCAGTTCGCCGCCACCTTGATCGATCCGCTGGCGAGGATGCCTTCGCGGCGCGTCAAATAGCCAAGCTCCGGCTGCGCGGCATAGTCGCCGTACATCAGGCTGACCGACCAGCGGTCGAAGTTCGCGCTGGCCTGGGCCTCGAACCGGTTGATGTTCCAGGTCGCCTCGTCCATCCGCGAGCGGACGCTGAACGTGTAGGTGCGGTTGGGCGAGTAGGCGAGGCTCGCGACATAGTCCGAGCGCGGATTCTGCAGGCCGGAATCGATGCCGGTGTTGGTGACGTCCGCGACTGCGAACGAGTTCAACCCGAACATCTGGTAGGACTGTCCGAACATCGCCTTGACGCTGCCGCCGCGATCGAACTGCGTGGTGGCCTGCACGCCGACATTGGCGCGGCTGCCGCCTTCGACGCGGTCGTAGCCCGAGAACTTGTCGATCGCGAACAGGTTCGAGGTGTCGAACACCAGGCTCTGCGCGTCCTCGTTCGGAAGCTTGCCGGCGCTGGGTTCGTCGGGCCGGATGATGACTTGCGCAATCGGCTCGATGGTCGTCGTGCCCCACGGCTGCACGTTGATGAAGGGGTAGCGGTACTCGAAGCCGACGGTCGGCATCAGGCGGACCGTCTGGGTGTCGCCGACCGGCAGGAAGTTGGAAACGCCCGGCTGGTTCGAGATGTCGGCGTTGATGGCATCGGCGCGGACACCGACGAACGGCGTCCAGATCTGGCCGAGCGGGTCGGTATAGGATTTACGCCACTGCGCCTCGGCGGTCAGCCTTGTGTAGGTGCCCGGCATGCCGCGCAGCAGGCACTGCGACGGCGTGCGCGCCATCGGGTCCGCGGATGTGGTCAGGCACAGGCCGTTGGTGTTGGCCGTCGTCGTGATCGGGTCGAACACCGCGGTTTCGCGGGTCAGGTTGGTGAAGTTCACCTTGTAGCTGAACTCGCCACCGAAGATCGGGCTGTTGATCACGTTGTTGTAGTCGATAACGGGCGCGACCACCGGAACCTGGTTCTGGTTGCCGGAGTAGCTGAGATAATAGATCGCGCGTGCGTCGAAGAAGCTGCGGTTGCCGACGCCGGTCAGATAGAGCTGCGAGATCGCCTCGGTCGGCAGCGACAGGAACGATCCGAACGGATCCTTGTACTGGGCCAGCCGGTAATCGGACATGAAGTAGTAGTCGGACAGCAGCACGCCGTCCCAGCCCCAGGTCCATTTGTCGTTCAGCGCGAACTGACCCTTGGTCTCGATGCCGCCGCGGAACTGGCGGTCACCGGGCTGGCCGGCGAAGGCGCCTTGATCAAGCTGGTCGATGCCGTAGAGCCGGATCTGATAGGCGCCGTTCGACAGGCGCTGACGGAATTCGCCCTGGAACAGCACGCCCTGCTTCGAGGTGATGCGCGGATTGAACGTCGCGTCGAAGTCCGGCGCGAGCGCGAAGTAATAGGGGATTTCGACGCCGACGCCGAACGCCGAATACGTGGTGAAGCCCGGCATCAGGAAGCCGCTCTTGCGCTTCACGGTCGGATCGGGCGTCGAGAAATAGGGCAGATACGCCATCGGAACGCCGAAGAACTCGAGCTGGGCGTTCTCGAAATAGAGCATCTTCTCGGTCTGGTTATGGATGATGCGCGCGCCCTTGACCTGCCAGAGCGGCGGCTTCTTCGGATCATCCTTACAGGGCGCACAGGCGGTATAAACGCCGTTGTCGAACACCGTGTAATTGCCGCTGGACCGATCGGCGCGGGTCGCCGCCATGCGGGTCTGGTCTTCGGTATCGACGCGCAGCGAATCGACGAACCCGTCGCGGTAGTCGTCGCTGAGATCAAGGATGTTGGCGTAGGTGATCTTGCCTTCCGCATCGGTCATGCGGATGTTGCCTTCGGCATGAAGACGCTTGGTCTTCTGATCGTAGATGACCTTGTCGGCCTCGACGCTGGTGCCGTTGTAGAACATCTGGACGTTGCCGACGGCCGAGATGCGCTGGTTGTTGTAGTCGTAATCGACCTCGGTCGCCTGAACCAGCATCTGCCCGTCATTCTTGGCCGGCGGGCGGGGCGGCTTCGGCGGACGCGGATTGTAGGTGAAGGCCTGCGCGGCAGCCGGCGTCGACGCGACAACATCGAGCGCGCTGACCACGACGAACGCGGCGAGGAGAGCTGAGATCGAAACGCCAAACGCGGCCATGCGGCTCCGTTGACGGCGCAGGACACTGCGCCGCCCGAGAGCAGGCGACCTCAACTGGCGGGCGGCGACGAGAGCCACTACCCGTCCTCCTGGTACAGCAAGGCTAAGAAACCGGTGAGGCTGCCCACAACGACAGGCAACCACGCCGCAGCGATGGGATGCATCAACTCAGCCTTGCTCAAATCTTCAGTTACTTTCGACAGCACGTAGAGCAGAAAGCCTGCGCCCACGCCACTCAAAACCATCTTCTGCACGCCGCCCATCCGAAAGAAGCGGAGGCTCACAGAAGCCGCCAACATCACCATCGCAGCCAGCAAAAACGGCTGTGCGATGAGCTTGTGATACTGCAAGCGATAGCCAGCCGTCGCGAACCCTGAGCTCTCCGACGAACGGATGTAGTTCGGCAGTTGCCAAAAGGACACAGTTTCCGGGGTGGAGAAACTGTTGCGCACCTGTGCCGGGGTAAGGGTGGTGGTCAGGTAGAAGGTGTCCTGATCCACCGGAGGCTTATCGAGGGTGAATCGGCGCACGCCCTTGAACACCCAACGGCCGTCTTCGAGCGCCGCTTCGCGCGCTTCGATTCGCTCCTTGAACTGGAGCGCCGTATCGAATCGGAACACGGTGAGGCCGGTCAGCCGCACGCCCTGCTGCTCGCTGCGGGCCGCATTGATGATCGCCTGACCCTCGTCGTTGATCTGGTTCAGCCAGAAGCCGGACGCGTCCTGAATGCCGCCGCCTGGCGCCGAGCCGAACAGCTCGGCTTCCATCCGTTTGGACAGCTCGCGCAGATTGGCCGATACTGGATTGTAGGCGGTGGTCGCGAAGATGCCGAGCATGATCGCACTGGCCAGCGCCGGCGAGATGAATTGCCAGGCCGAGACGCCGGCGGCGCGGGCCACGACGAGCTCCAGCCGACGCGACAAGGCGAGGTAGCAGGTCATGGCGCCGATCAGCACGCAGAACGGCATCAGCTTCTCGAGCAGCTGCGGCACCCGGAATAGCGAAGTCTCCGCCACCGTGATCGCGGAGGCCGAGACGAGGCCCGACGTCTTGCGCACCATCTCGATGTAATCGACCAGCACGAGCAGCACGAAGATGCCCGCGAACACGCCCACCGCCGCGACCACGAAGCGGCCGGCGAAATAACGCCCGAGCGTGTTTGTGACCATGCTCATGCGGTTGCCGGCCTCCGGAAGAGGCGCGCAATGCGCTCGTTGTTCCTGTTGATCGCTTCCATCAGCCGCGGCGGCGGTTCGACGACCACGCCGCCGACGATCATCCAGATGCCGATGCCGATGCCGCCGAACAGCATCAGATACTGCACCAGCGCCGCGAGCGGCGTCTTGACCGCCATAACCGAGCAGGCGAACCCGACCATGCGCAGGCCGAACACCGCGAATACCGAGCCGCCGATCGAGAAATTGCGGCTCTGGCGCGTGGTGCGCGGCGCGCCGAGGAAGGCGAAGGTGAGGGCAGCGAACGCGAACGGATAGATCGGCGCCATGAAGCGATCATGCAGCTCCGCGAAGAACTGGCCCGACAGCTGCTGATAGGTCTTGTCTTCCTCGTCCGGCCACATCAGCTCCCAGAGATAGCGCTCGCGAATCCCGAGCGTGACGTCGCGGCCCTGCGAGAATTTCGACATGTCAAAGGCGTAACGGGCGAACGCGACCAGCGCCGGATCGCGCTTGCCAACCTCGAACCGCTGCAGATTGCCGTCATAGAGCACGAGGTACGAACCTCGATCGGTCTTCTGCACGGTGCCGTGGTCGGCGATGATGGTGACGCGCTCCTGCGGATCGCGGCGATCGTCGACGAAGACGCCGCCGAGCACGCCGCCGGGCAGGCGCTCGCGGATCCGGATCGTCAAGTTCTGGTCGAGCTGGGCGAAGCGGCCGGGCTGCAGGATGTTGGTCAGCACGTCGGCGGTGATCTCGGCGTCCCACTGCTTGATTCGGCGCATGCCGTCGGGGGCGAGATAGGCGCCGATGAAGGCGACCAGCGCCGCCACCACGCAGGTGGCAAGGAAGAACGGCCGGAACAGCCGGATCGGCGAGAAGCCCGCCGCGTTCATGACGATGATTTCGGAATCGGTCGCGAGCTTGTTCAGCGTGTGGGAGATCGCGATCATCAGCGCGATCGGGGCGATGATCAGCACCAGGGCGGGAATCACGAGACCGGTGATGCCAAGGAAGGTGAGGATGGTCTGACCCTGGCTGGTCATCAGGTCGATGCCGCGCAGCGCTTGCGTAATCCAGATCACGCCGGTGAGGCTGACCAGGACAAGCGCAAACGACGCCAGCGTCGTTTTAAAGATGTACTTGTCGATCGACCCCATCGCTACCGCACGACCCCCAAGGCCCCCTGCACGCAACCAAACGCACGGCTTCGACCATCCCCGTCAACCCGGGTTCCCCTATGGTCGAGCCGCGGATCCGTCCGGCTCACTCTCTAGTCACTCTCTCACTACCATCCCTTTGATCCGTCAACAAAATGGCCGGGCCAAGGCACGCTTAATTTATGGTTAATTAATCGCTTTTGTGGCCTTCCGGCCACTCCGGCGCTTGGCAGCGGCGCAGCCGGCAGGTCATAGTGTATGACAAGCCCGGTCCGGGCTGGTTCCGGACCGCCATCGCAATGCTCACCCCGCGTGCCGGAAGGACCGCCTCAGGTCCGAGCAACACCCTGAGTTCTGGAGGATTTTCCTATGTCCGACGCCGTCAAGGTCGGCTTTGTTCCGATCTCCGCGTCCGCTCGCGGTATTCTGGTGGTCTTGTGCGACGACCAATTGAAGCTGGGAGCCGCCGCCCGGAAGGCGCTGGGAGCTGCCGCCGAGACGGTCAAGCGGGCCGCGGCCGCCAACCAGTTCAAGGGCAAGAGCGGGGCGGTCCTCGACATCCTGGCGCCGGAGGGAATCAAGGTCGAGCGGCTGATCGTGATCGGCACCGGCAAGGCCGCCGACCTCAAGGAGAAGGATTTTCTCAAGTTTGGCGGCGCGGCGGCCGGCAAGCTCAATGCCGGCAGCGGTTCGATGACCGTGGTCGCGGAACTGCCCGATACCGCGATGGCCGCCGGCCAGGCCGCCGCGATCGCCACCGGCATCCGTCTGCGCGCCTACAAGTTCGACCGCTACAAGACCAAGAAGAAGGACGGCGAGGACGGCGCCCTGCGGGCCGACGTCTCGATCGCCGTCGACGATGTTGCCGCCGCCAGGAAGGCCTATGCGCCTGAAGCGTCCGTCGTCGACGGTGTGAATCTGGCGCGTGAGCTCGTCAACGAGCCGCCGAACGTGCTGTATCCCGAGGAATTCGCACGCCGCGCCAGCCAACTTCGCAAGCTCGGCGTCAGCGTCGAGGTGCTCGACGTCAAGGCGATGACCAAGCTCGGCATGGGTGCGCTGCTCGGCGTCGCGCAGGGATCGGCACGGCCCGGCCGCACCGTGATCATGCGCTGGAACGGCGGCAAGAAGAGCGAGGCGCCGGTCGCGTTCGTCGGCAAGGGCGTCTGCTTCGACACCGGCGGTATCTCCATCAAGTCGGCCGGCGGCATGGAGGATATGAAGGGCGACATGGGCGGTGCGGCCTGCGTGGTCGGGCTGATGCACGCGCTCGCGGCGCGCAAGGCCCGCGTCAATGCGGTCGGTGCCATCGGCCTTGTCGAGAACATGCCCGACGGCAATGCGCAGCGTCCGGGCGACATCGTCACCTCGATGTCCGGCCAGACCATCGAAATCATCAACACGGACGCCGAGGGACGCCTCGTGCTCGCCGACGTGCTCTGGTACGTCGCCAAGAAGTTCAAGCCGAAATTCATGGTCGATCTGGCCACGCTGACCGGCGCGATCATGGTCGCGCTCGGCACCGATCACGCCGGCATGTTCTCCAACAACGACGAGCTCGCCGAGCGCCTGGCCAAGGTCGGCCTCGAGACCGGCGAGAAGGTGTGGCGCATGCCGCTCGGTCCCGAATACGACAAGCAGATCGATTCGCAATTTGCCGACATGAAGAACACCGGCGGGCGCAACGGCGGCTCGATCACGGCAGCGCAATTCCTGCAGCGTTTCGTCGACGGCACGCCGTGGGCGCATCTCGACATCGCCGGCACCGCGATGGGCGCGCCGAAGACCGAGATCAATCAGAGCTGGGGTTCGGGTTATGGCGTCCGGCTGCTCGAGCGGCTGGTCTCCGACTATTATGAAGCCAGGAAATAGAGTGTCGGCCGGCGCATGACCGAGGTTCTGTTCTACCACCTGCAGAACATCACGCTGGAGAGCGTGCTGCCGCCGCTGCTCGAGAAGTCGCTCGAGCGCGGCTGGCGCGTGGTCGTGCAATCGACGTCACAGGAGCGTGCCGAGACGCTCGACGCGCATCTGTGGACCTACAGCGACGATTCGTTCCTGCCGCACGCGACCTCGCGCGTCGCCGACGCGCAGGACCAGCCGATCATCCTGTCGATCGAGGAGAGCAATCCGAATCGGGCCAATGTCCGCTTCCTGGTCGACAATGCGGCGTTGCCGGCCGACTGCGACAGCTACGAGCGGGTGGTCCTCGTGTTCAACGGCGACGACCCCGACGCGGTGGCCTCGGCCAGGGAAAGCTGGACCGCTTGCAAGGCGCGCGGCTTCGAGGTCACCTATTGGCAGACCGACGAGCGGGGACGTTGGCAGCGGCGCCAATAGCGATAGCTACTAATTAATGATAATTCGACGTTTCTTGGGGCGGGCCACGGTCATGCCGCAAAGTGATGTTCGGACAAGCCCTTAGGTAAGGGGTAGGAGCTTTGTCGATCGTGCGGGACGGAACATTCAGTCGGAAGTCGCTGCTGGCGTTGCTGGTGCTTGCACCGGGACTTGCCGGCTGTTCGGGCGCCGGATCCGATTTGTTTTCGCGCGATGCGGAATGGTTCTCGCGTCCCGGGCGGGTGTTCATCCGCAACATCTCGATCGAATCGCCGCCACTGACGCCGGACAAGCCGGTAACCAACGACGATCTCGTCAGTGCCGACGGCAGCTGTCCAGGCATGGCACCGCCGCCGGGCGCCACCGATGCCAACGCGCAGGCCGGCGGTGCACCGCCGCCGCAGCCAACGGGCGGCAGCGTTGCACTCGGCCACACTGAATGCGACGTCGTGCGCGGCATCGGCGCGCCCGACAGCGTCAACCTGTCCAGTGCTCCGGGCGGCGGGCGCGTTGCGGTCGTGACCTGGTCGCGTGGCGCGCGCGCCGGCATCTACACCTTTACCTCGGGGCGCCTGTCGTCCGTCGAACGCGGCCCGGATCCCGTGCCCGAGCCGAAGCAGGCGAAGCCGAAGAAGAAA
The DNA here is from genome assembly GCF_024171045.1 of Bradyrhizobium sp. USDA 4538. NCBI lineage: Bacteria > Pseudomonadati > Pseudomonadota > Alphaproteobacteria > Hyphomicrobiales > Nitrobacteraceae > Bradyrhizobium > Bradyrhizobium sp. USDA 4538. The sequence continues at coordinate 8,373,560 of NZ_JALJZE010000001.1, read as the reverse complement.
AAGACCTCGCACGGCTAGAGCGTTTTCGCCGCAGCGGCAGATCGATGCCTGCATGCGCGGGCATGATACCGGACGCGCGGACATCACACCGGATAGATGAGAGCCCCGGCTCTCTCCACACGTCGTCCCTGCCTAGTGCGCAATTGCGCACGGGAGCAGGGACCCATACGCCGCGGCCGATGTGGTTGAGCGGACTCGTCGTTCGACGATCGCGCAGCAACGACCATCTGTGGTTATGGGTCCCTGCTTTCGCAGGGACGACATCGGATATGTGGCTCCGCCCGGTCTAACTCGCCGCTTCGTCGAGTTCGGCGCTGGCTTCCAGCCAGTCTTCCTCGGCGCGCTGTAACGCGCTCTCGGCGCCGGCGCGCGCCTTGGTCAGTTGCGCGGCCTGCTTGGGGTCGCGGGTAAAAATATCGGGCAATGCGAGTGCGGTATCGATCTTGGCGATGATGGCGTTGATGCGCTCGATCTCGGCCTCAGCTTGCGCGACCCGCTGCCTGGGTGAAGCACGCTTCTCGTTGCGGATGCGCTCCGGCTTCGCGGCCTCCTTGACGCGCTCGCGCGAGGCCGGCCGGCCGTCATTGGCCGACAGGATCATGCGTCGATATTCGTCGAGATCGCCGTCATAGGCCGTGACGGTCTGGTTGGCCACGACCCACAGGCGGTCGGCGCAGGCCTCGATCAGATAGCGATCATGCGAGACCATGATGATGGCGCCGGGGAATTCGTTGATCGCCTCCGCGAGCGCCGCACGGCTGTCGATATCGAGGTGGTTGGTCGGCTCGTCCAGGATGATCATGTTCGGGCCGTAGAACGTGGCAAGCCCCAGCAGCAGCCGCGCCTTCTCGCCGCCCGACAGGCTCTTCACCAGCGTGTCGCCGGCCTTGCCGGAGAAGCCGATCGCGCCGACGCGGCCGCGCACCTTGCTCTCCGGCGCCTCCGGCATCAGCTTGCGGATGTGATCATAGGGCGAGCCGTCGAGATTGAGCTCGTCGACCTGGTGTTGGGCGAAATAGCCGACCGACAGCTTGTCGGCCCTCGTGATCCGGCCGGCAAACGGCGCGAGCTTGCCCGCCAGCAGCTTGACCAGCGTCGACTTGCCGTTGCCGTTGGCCCCTAACAGCGCGATGCGGTCGTCGGTATCGACGCGCAGCGTCACGCGATTGAGCACCGGCTTGCCGGGCTCGTAGCCGACCGAGACGTCATCGACCGCGATGATCGGCGGCGACAGCAGCTTCTCCGGCGCCGGGAACGAGATCTCATGAACATCCTGGGTCACCAGCGCGGTGATCGGCTTCATCCGCTCCAGCATCTTCACGCGCGACTGCGCCTGCCGCGCCTTCGAGGCCTTGGCCTTGAAGCGGTCGACGAAATCCTGCAGGCGCTTGCGCTCATCGGCCTGCCGCTTGGCGTGCTTGGCGTCGAGCAACTCGCGCGCGGCGCGCTGTTCCTCGAACGAGGAATAGGTGCCCTTGTAGAGCGTCAGTCTGCCGCGATCGAGGTGCAGGATCTGATCGACCGAGGTGTCCAGCAGGTCGCGATCGTGGCTGATCACGATCACCGTGCGCGGATAGTTGGCGAGGTGGTTCTCGAGCCACAACGTGCCTTCGAGATCGAGATAGTTGGTCGGCTCGTCCAGCAGCAAGAGGTCGGGCGCGGAGAACAGCGTCGCCGCCAGCGCCACGCGCATGCGCCAGCCGCCGGAAAATTCCGCGCACGGCCGCGCCTGGTCTGATGTCGAGAAGCCGAGGCCGGAGAGGATCGCCGCGGCACGGGCGGGCGCGGAATGGGCGTCGATGTCGACCAGCCGGGTCTGGATTTCGGCAATCCGGTGCGGATCGTGCGCCGTCTCGGCCTCGCGCAGCAGCGCGTCGCGCTCGAGATCGGCCTTCAGCACGACGTTGATCAGGCTTTCGGGCCCGTCGGGCGCTTCCTGCGCGAGGCTGCCGATACGCCAGCGCGGCGGAAGCGCGATGCTGCCGCTCTCGGTCGGGATGTCGCCCCGGATGGCGTGAAACAGCGTCGATTTGCCGACGCCGTTGCGGCCGACAAATCCGACGCGGGCTCCGGGTACAATTTGCACCGAACTGTGATCGATCAACAGCCGTCCGGCGATCCGGACCGAGATGTCAGTGATGGAGAGCATGCAGCGTTGTCACCGGACCCGCCGCCAAACGCAACCCCGTCTGTTCGTAAAATCTCTCCCGGAGCTGTTGCAAAACGCAATTGGGCTGCTGGTCAGCCCTCAACATCTAATGGCGATCGCCTTCCCGTCGTTGCATCTCATCGAGGAGTTGCTGCAGGCGAGACGAAAGTGCGGGCTCTGGCCGCATGCTTTGCTGAAGCCGTTCGCCTACGGCATCGCAGATGTAACGGCAGGTCTTGTGATCAATCTGATCGGCGTCCTTGTCGATCTTGCTCATTGTCATCGTCATGGCATGTCTCTTGGCGAGTTCCACCTCGCATGTTCGAGTAGCTCCTCGCCATGACAAGTCGCGACCCCGAATTTGGTTTCCGCGCCTTGCTCTCGCCTTGAGGTAGTGGGTCCCATCATATGCCCGGGTTCCCCCGGCGGACCCGAAAAAAGCCCCGGCGCGAGGGCCGGGGCGAGAAGCAAGTCAGGGGAGCAGTCGTAGATTCGATGGATCAGTAGCAGCGGTTGACCAGGCGCCAGCGGGGCCCCCACGGGGTCGGCACCACGCGGCGCACGTAGCAGCCGCCGCCGTAGCCATAACCGCCGTAATAGGCCGGGCCGCCGACGATGACGCGCGGACCGCCCCACCAGCCGTGGTGCCATCCACCGTGCCAGCCGCCATGCCAACCACCCCACGCAGAAGCGGAGGTCGGGGCGAGCGCGGCGGCACCGAGCGAAACCGCGGCGACGGCGGCAAGCGAGAGTTTGCGTAACATGATCGTCTCCTCGAGGTATGGGCGCGCGCGACGCGCCCGCGGTGACATTTCCCGAGACGTCCTGTGAGGCTTGCGGATGGGGGGCCAGCAAGGCGTCCGATCGCTGCAGAGCCTATGTGACTTGAGCTGAACGGCAGCGGCACGGCGCTGACAGAATGGGTTCACCTAGGTGAAATCGCGGTAAGTTGGCCGAGCCGGCCGCTGTCCGGAGGGCGCCCTAACGACGGTTTTCGTCGTGAAAATGCGTCAAAACTAAAGGCTAACGCGTCACAGGGTCGCTTGCCGTTATCCCATCGCGCCGATATAAGCCCCGGCAACTCCCAGCCAAGTTTACAAGGACGAAATCATGGCGATTGAACGCACCTTTTCGATCATCAAACCCGACGCCACCGAGCGCAACCTGACCGGCGCGGTCAATGCGGTGATCGAGAAGGCGGGCCTGCGGGTCGTGGCGCAGAAGCGCATCCGCATGACCCGCGGCCAGGCCGAGACCTTCTACGCCGTCCACAAGGCGCGTCCGTTCTTCGGCGAGCTGGTCGACTTCATGACTTCGGGCCCGGTTGTGGTCCAGGTGCTGGAAGGCGAGGGCGCTATCCTGAAATATCGCGACGTGATGGGCGCGACCGACCCGTCGAAGGCCGCTGAAGGCACCATCCGCAAGCTCTATGCGAAGTCGATCGGCGAGAACTCGGTGCACGGTTCGGATGCGCCGGAGACCGCGGTGATCGAGATCGCGCAGTTCTTCGCCGGCAACGAGATCGTCGGCTGACACCGTATTGCTGAAAGTGGCGCGGTCTCCCGAGGAGACCGCGTCGAAGTAGAACCGGGGAGCGGCGGACGACCGCCGCCAGGGGCGGCCGCAAGGCCGAATAGGACTCGCTGTGGACTGGCTGTGGCAGATCTTTGATCCGGCGTACATCGGCGCGTTCTTCACCGAATTCAAGAACGAGATGGCGACGCCGACGTTCTGGGTCGCCGTCGGCAAGATCATCTGGATCAACGTCCTGCTGTCGGGCGACAACGCGCTCGTGATCGCGCTCGCCTGCCGCGGGCTCGCGCCGCGCCAGCGCCTGTGGGGCATGATTCTCGGCGCCGCCGCGGCAGTGCTGCTGCGCGTCATCTTTACCGGCATCGTCGCCAGCCTGATGGAGCTTCCCTATTTGAAGCTGGTCGGCGGACTGGCGCTGATCGTGATTGCCGCCAAGCTGCTGGTGCCGGAGCAGGAGGACGAGGACAGCGTGCACGCGGCCGCGCATCTGTGGGCCGCGGTTCAGATCGTCGTCGTCGCCGACATCGTGATGAGCCTCGACAATGTGATCGCCGTGGCTGCCGCCGCTAATGGCAGCGTGCCGCTGCTGGTGCTCGGACTTGCGATCAGCGTTCCCCTGATCGTTGCCGGCGCGGCGCTGATCATGGCGCTGCTCACCAAGCTGCCGGTCCTGGTCTGGGCCGGTGCCGCGCTGCTCGGCTGGATCGCGGGCGACGTCATCGCGACCGATCCTGCCGTGCATCCGAAGCTGGACGCGCTGTTCGCCGGACCGCTCGGTACCAAGCTCGATTCCTGGCTGACGTCGGTCGGGATGTCGCCGCAATTCGCGCATGGCGGCAATGGCGGCGAGATCGCGCTCGCAGTGCTCGGTATCATCGTGGTGCTGGTCGTGGGGTCGATCTGGCGCCGCCACGCACTCCGCAAGGCCAAGCACGCCGCCAAGGCGGCGTGAGGTCTAAATCGCGATGCGATTTGGTCGAGCTCGTTGTTTGAGCATGATCTCCGCGCAAACGCATGCCGCGTTTGTCGCGAGGGAAAACCGCTTCGCACTTTTCCGGATCATGCCCTAGCGCCGCACGATCGAGCCGGCGCGCCCGACCAGCCGCGCCAATTGCTTGAAGCGGCTGCCGACGCGGTCGGCGACCAGATCCACCATCCGGTGCTCGAACACCAGCATCAGCTTGCGGCCCTGGGTGCGGAAATGGGTTGCCGGCAGCACGCCGGTGCGCGCCGCCGTGATCAGATGCGCGACGCGAAATGCGGCGCCGAGCACGCGGGCGCGCTCGTCCATCGCCGGCGTCACCAGCGCGCGGATCTGCGGCGGCGGCTCGTTTTCCTCGCTGAGCCCGGCGTAGCGATAGAACACCGAGAGCGCGACGAAGGCGCGGCCCTGATGCGTGATCGAGCCGAAATTGCCGTTCATGATCAGGCTGAGGGTTTCCTCGCCGCGATGATCGGGATGCACCCGCCAGCCGATGTCGGAGAGCAGGCACGCGACGTGCCGCAGCCTGCGGTCTTCCTCGGTCTCGCGCAGCCTGACGACGCGCACCAGCCGGTCGGTCCACGCCGTCAGCTCCTGGGCGTGGCGGGCCGAGCGCGACAGCAATTCGTTGAGGTTCTGCGCGGCGCACAGCAGTCCGTCCTTGGCGCGTTCGGCCTGCGGCAGCATCTCGTAGAGCAGGCCCTCGCGTACGCCGAAGGTCGAGAACACGATGGTCTTCGGCTGGGCCACGCGGATGATGTATTCGAGCACGAGCGCGGCATAGGCCAATAGCGGCCGCCGCGCGTCGGCGACCGACTCGATATTGGCCAGCATGTTGGTGGCCGCCAGCCGTCGCAGCCGCTGCGCGAAGTCGAGTGCGTCGGCCGCCGGGATCGAATAGCCGTGCATCACCTTGAGCGGGTAGCCGCTCTGGATGATGTGAATGCGCGCCAGCGCACGCCAGGTGCCGCCGACCGCGTAGAAGGTACGGCCACGCCCGGTCTTGAGCTGGGCGACGCCGAGCAGCTCGTTCTTGACGATGCGCTCGGCGCGCTTGAGCGATTTGTTGGAGAGGTCCTGCAGCGCGAGGCTGCCGAGCGGCAACGTCACGCCGCTGCGCACGCGGCTGCCCTTGACATCGATTAGTTCAAGCGAGCCGCCGCCGAGATCGCCGACGATGCCGTTCGGATTGTGCACGCCCGAGACGACGCCGAGCGCGGACAGCTTCGCTTCACGCGGTCCGGTGAGGATCTCGATCTTGGCGCCGCAGATGCGCTCGGCCTTGGCGATGAAGTCCGGACCGTTCTTGGCGTCGCGGCAGGCCGCGGTTGCGATCGCGTAGACGCGGCCGACTTGCTGGATCTTGCACAGCGCGCGAAAACGGCGCAGCGCGGTGAGCGCCTTGTTGACGGCATCGGTTGCGAGCAGGCCGGTGCTCTGCACCTCGCGCCCGAGTCCGCACAGCGCCTTCTCGTTGAAGATGGTGATGAGGCTGCGCGCCATCGCCTCGTAGACCACGAGACGAACCGAGTTCGAGCCGATATCGATGACAGCGACGCTGGAAGCGCGCTTCCGCGGCCGCTTCACCGTAAGGCCCCCTTAAGACGATGGCTGCTGACGCTCGTTGCGACGCGTGAGACGGCGCGGTGAAGATTCCTTGAGAGACTTACCACGGCCGGACAGACTCGGATTTGTCATGAAGTAGTCATGCAGATTGAAGGGCTCTTCGCCTTTCGCGGCCTTCATACGCGTTGACGACCCATCCGGCAACAATTGCCAGCTTTGCTCGGTGTCCTTCAGGTTCGCGACCATGATCTGTTCGAGAACCTGCTGATGCACCGTGGGATTTTGCAGCGGACAGAGAACCTCGACGCGGCGGTCGAGGTTCCGCGGCATCATGTCGGCGGACGAGATATACACAGCAGCTTTTGTGCTCGGCAGGCCCTGACCCATGCCGAAGCAATAGATTCGGCCGTGTTCCAGGAACCGGCCGATCACCGATTTGACGCGGATGTTCTCCGACAGTCCCGGCAGCCCCGGCCGCAGGCAGCAGATGCCGCGCACCACGAGCTCGACCGAGACGCCGGCCTGCGAGGCCTCGTACAGCGCGTCGATGATATCGGGATCGACCAGCGCATTCATCTTCATCCAGACCGCGCCGGGCCGGCCGTGCTTGACGTGCGCGATCTCGCCATGGATGTGCTCGATGATCCGCTTGCGCAGCGTCAGCGGCGACACCGCCATCTTCTCGATGTCGCTCGGCTCGGCATAGCCGGTGATGTAGTTGAAGACCCGCGCGACGTCGCGGCCGATGATCGGATCCGAGGTGAAGTAGGAGAGGTCGGTGTAGATGCGCGCGGTGACCGGGTGATAGTTGCCGGTGCCGGTGTGCACATAGGTCGTGAGATTGCCGCCCTCGCGGCGCACCACCATCGACAGCTTGGCATGCGTCTTCAATTCGATGAAGCCGTAGACCACCTGCACGCCGGCGCGTTCGAGGTCGCGGGCCCAGCGGATGTTGGCTTCCTCGTCGAAGCGCGCCTTCAGCTCGATCAGCGCGGTCACCGACTTGCCGGCCTCGGCGGCTTCCGCCAGCGCGCGCACGATCGGCGAATTGTTCGAGGTGCGATAGAGCGTCTGCTTGATCGCGACCACGTCGGGATCGCGTGCCGCCTGCTGCAGGAACTGCACCACGACGTCGAAGGATTCGTAGGGGTGATGGACCACGAGGTCCTTCTGGCGGATGGCGGCGAAGATATCGCCGCCATGATCGCGCACCCGCTCGGGGTGGCGCGGCACATAGGGCGGGAATTCGAGGTCGGGGCGATTGAGGCGGGTGAGCTGCGACAGCTCGTTCATCGCCAGCACGCCGTCGACCAGGATCACTTCGTCGTCTGCGGCCGACAAGGCGTGCTGCACGAAGATGCGCAGCTCCTCTGGCATCGTGGCCTCGATCTCAAGCCGGATCACCGACCCGCGGCGTCGCCGCTTGAGCGCGGTCTCGAACAGGCGAACGAGGTCTTCGGCCTCTTCCTCGATTTCGAGTTCGGAGTCTCTGATGATGCGGAATGCGCCCTGGCCCTTGACCGTGTAGCCGGGGAACAGGCGGCCGATGAAGAGACCGGTGGCCTGCTCCAGCGTGATCAGCCGCGCCGGCGCGCCTTCCTTGGTGGAGGGGATGCGGATGAAGCGGTCGATCTTGCCGGGCATGCGGATCAGCGCGTTCATCGCCTTGCCGTCGGAGATCCGCGACAATTGCAGCGCCACCGTGAAGCCGAGATTCGGGATGAACGGGAAGGGATGCGCCGGGTCGATCGCCAGCGGCGTCAGCAGCGGGAAGATGCTGTGGAGGAAGTGATCCTCGATCCAGCTGCGCTCGGACTTGGTGACGTCGCGGCCGTCGACCAGCTGGATGCCGACCTTGGCCAGGATATCCCGCAGGTCGCTCCAGATCGCCTGCTGGTCGGAGGCGAGCTGCGAGACGGTCTTGTTGATCATCACGAGTTGATCGGCCGGCAGCAGGCCGTCCGGGCTGCGCTCGGTAATGCCCTCGCGGACCTGCGCCTTGATGCCGGCGACACGGACCATGAAGAACTCGTCGAGGTTATTCGCCGAAATCGACAGGAAGCGGACCCGCTCCAGCACGGGATGGCCGAGATTGACCGATTCCTCGAGCACCCGCCGGTTGAAGTGCAGCCAGGAGAGCTCCCGGTTGATGAAGCGTTCGGGGCTGGTCGCGATTGCGGGAATGGCGGGAAATTCCGCCTCTTTTTCTTTGATTTCAGTAGCTTGTGCCGAGTCCATAAAGTGCTGGTCCAATTCAGGGCAGGGGCCGGGGCGGTGTAGCCGAGAGCCGCAGAGACCATGTGATATTGCGATGACGTTTCGATGACATTGATGTTCCGCTCGCCTGCGCCGTCAAGCCGCGGGGATGGATCAGGCATCGCGCAACAGCTCCGCCGCCAGCGCCCGCGTGACCGGACGGCCGAGCCGGAGTGCCTCGGTATCCAGGAGCTCGACCGCTTGCCGGACGGCAACGTAGGAACGCTCGATCCGGTTGCTCAGATAGCTGACCAGCGGTTCGTCCACGCTCATCTGGCGGTCGGCGCAGAACTTGACGATCAGGCCGCGGAACAGCTGGTCGTCCGGCGGCAGCAGCGTCACGGTCGGCACCGCGCGGAGCCGCGACCGCAGGTCGCGCAATTCGATCTCGAACGCCGAGGGCGGAATGCGCGCCGTGATCAGCACGTAGGCATCGTCCTGGCGCGCCAGATTCATCAGATGAAACATCGCGCGCTCGTCGAAATCCGACGGTCTCAGATCCTCGACCACCAGCGCGCCGGTCGCAAGCGCGGTCGGCACCGTGTCGGCCGTCAGCGCATGCGCCGCGGTCGAGCGCGCGCCGGCGCTCTCGGCCCAGATCGCGGCGAGGTGGCTTTTGCCGGAGCCGCCAGGCCCGACCAGCAGCATGATTCGGTTCGGCCAGTCTGGCCAGCCGTCGATCAGCGCCAGCGCCGCCTCATTGGCTGGGCCCTCGAGGAAATCGTCGCGGGTCAGCTTCTCCTCGTGCGGCAGGGCCAAGGCCAATTGACGAGGTTGAACGCTACTGGCCACGCAGGTCTCCAAACCACTTCATTTTAGCCATGCGCAAACGCGTCGCGTTTGTCGCGGGAAAACCGGCTTCCACTTTTCCGGATCCCGCCTACCGAGCTTCGATGGTGCTCATGTGCCGCACCCACTCCACGAGATAGAGGGACACCGAACCCAAAGTAAAGATCGTGACCAGGCCCATCAGGATCAGGTCGTAAGGATGTGGCTGAAAGCCGAAGCCGAGCGAGGCCAGCACCAGCGCTGCGAACGCGACCTGCGCCACCGTGTTCAGCTTCGACACCATCAGCGGCTTCATCTCGACCGGCTTGTCGAACAACCATGACACAATCACGGCGGAGACGATCATGATGTCGCGTGACACCACGAGAATCACGATCCAGCGCGGCACCGCGCCCCAGATTCCGAGCGCGACATAGATCGACACCAGGAGCGCCTTGTCGGCGAGCGGATCGAGCAGGGCGCCGAGCTCGCTCGTCATGTTGAAGCGCTTGGCGAGGAAACCGTCGACCGCGTCCGAGACGCCGGCGATCACGAAGATCGCGAACGCAATCTCCATCTGGCTGGACACGATGGCCCAGACGATCACCGGCACCAGGATGATGCGGCCGAGGGTGATGATGTTCGGAATGCTCAACTTGGATCGCTTCCCGGCTAGAAGCCTGATTTTACTCGATATCCGGCTCTTTTGCGCAGCCGCCTTGTGTTATCTACATAGTATCGCGGCGGCAGCGCCGCGAGCCATTGCGCGGGGGCGGAATTCCTCGTAACCAGCCCCTGATCATCTGGAATTGGGCATGACCGAGCGCAAAAACGGGCTCACTTACGCGGATTCGGGTGTCGATATCGACGCCGGCAATCGACTGGTCGATCTGATCAAGCCGATGGTGCGGGCCACCGCGCGGCCTGGCGCGGACGCAGAGATCGGCGGTTTCGGCGGGCTGTTCGACCTCAAGGCCGCCGGCTTCAAGGATCCGGTCCTGGTGGCCGCGACCGATGGCGTCGGCACCAAGCTGAAGATCGCGATCGAGACCGGCATTCATGGCGGTATCGGCATCGATCTGGTCGCGATGTCGGTCAACGACCTCGTCGTGCAGGGCGCGGAACCGCTGTTCTTCCTCGACTATTTCGCCTGCGGCAAGCTGCACCCGGAGGCCACCGCGCAGATCGTCGCTGGTATCGCCGAGGGCTGCCGCGAATCCGGCTGCGCGCTGATCGGCGGCGAAACCGCGGAGATGCCCGGCCTCTACAAGGACGGCGATTACGACCTCGGCGGCTTCGCGGTCGGCGCGGCCGAGCGCGGCACGCTGCTGCCGACCGCGGATATCGCGGCGGGCGATGCCGTGATCGGGCTGGCTTCCTCCGGCGTGCACTCCAACGGCTATTCGCTGGTGCGCAAGATCGTCGAGCAGTCCGGCGTTGCCTATGACGCGCCGGCGCCGTTCGCGCCGGTCATGACGCTTGGCGCAGCGCTGCTGACGCCGACCAGGCTCTATGTGAAATCCTGCCTGCGCGCGATCCGCGACACCGGCGCGGTGAAGGGGCTCGCCCACATCACCGGCGGCGGCTTCACCGACAACATTCCGCGCGTGCTGCCGAAGCATCTCGGCGTCGGCATCGATCTGGCGCGGCTGCCGGTGCTCCCGGTGTTCAAATGGCTGGCCGAGCAGGGCGGCATCGCCGAACTCGAACTGCTGCGCACCTTCAACTGCGGCATCGGCATGATCGCGATCGTCAAGGCTGATGCGGTCGACGCCGTGACCGAGGCGTTCACCGCCGGCGGCGAGACCGTGACGTTGCTCGGCGAGGTGATCGAGGCCAAAGGCGAGCATCGCGTGATCTATAACGGTCATCTCGATCTCTCGCGATGAAGCGCCGCGTCGCCATCCTGATCTCCGGCCGCGGCTCCAACATGGCCGCGCTGATCGAGGCTGCGAAGGCTGCGGATTTCCCAGCCGAGATCGTGGCCGTGATCTCGAACCGCGCCGATGCCGCCGGGCTCGAGAAGGCGGCCGCCAGCGGCATTGCGACCATCGTCATCGAGAGCAAGCCGTTCGGCAAGGACCGCGCCGGCTTCGAGGCCGTGCTGCAGCGCGCGCTCGATGACAGGCAGGTCGAGTTGATCTGCCTCGGCGGCTTCATGCGGCTGTTCACCGCCGAGTTCGCGCGGCACTGGTACGGGCGGATGCTCAACATCCATCCCTCGCTGCTGCCTTGCTTTCCGGGTCTCGATCCGCACGGCCAGGCGTTGCGTGCAGGGGTCAAGCTGTCCGGAGCGACGGTGCATTTCGTGATCCCGGAGACCGACGCCGGACCGATCGTGATGCAGGGCGCGGTCACGGTCGCTGACGACGACACCGCCGAGACGCTCGCCGCGCGCGTGATCACCATCGAGCATCGCATCTATCCGGAGGCGCTGCGGCTGCTGGCGAGCGGCCGGCTCAAGCTCGAAGGCGATCTCTGCAGGACCCTGGGCAGCGGCGCAACCGACCATACCCTGATCGCGCCGGCGCCTTAGCGCGCGGTTGCAGGAGACATCCCCCGGGGTGATGCGGCCGGGGGAGGCATCAGGATGAATTCCGCTGGCAGCGGCGTTCAGTGAACCTTGAGGTTCTCTGCCGACGCCTTGCCGCGGTTCTCCACCAGCTCGTACTCGACGGACTGGTTCTCGTTCAATGTGCTGAGGCCCGCGCGCTCGACCGCCGAGATGTGGACGAACACGTCCTTGTCGCCGACGGCTGGCTTGATGAACCCGTAACCTTTGGTCGGGTTGAACCATTTGACGGTACCCTTCGGCATCGTCTCTCTCCCAGTTTAGACATAAAAAAGACGCGGCCACGTTTTCCACGTGCCACGCCACAAGCGGACTTTGCGCTGTCTGTTCACTTCCCGGGTCGTCAGATCCAAAGTCTTCAAGTCCGAAGTTTCGCCTCTCGAGGCCCTGTACATCGAAGCCTTGGATATCAACGTCGCGAAACGCACAGTCGAACGGCCGCAAATCCGATTGTGAACGGATTGCAACACGAAAATTGCGCCTTAGCAAGCGCGGTGGTTTTGCGTGACGCAACCTCAGCCTGTGCCGGTCGAACTCCGGGGCAACGCGTTCGGCCACTGGCCGACTGCCGGTGGAACCTGGCGCGCATCAGGCGGACGCGCTAACCCCGGTCCACCCGCACCACGCGGCCCTTGTCGATCGCCAGCGCGAGCTGGCCGTGCTTGAGCTTGAGCGCGGCCTCGCCGAACAGTTCGCGGCGCCAGCCGTGCAGGGCGCCGACCTCGGCCTGATCGCTGGCCGCGATCTGCTCGAGGTCGTCGACGGTGGCGATCACCTTGCTGGCGACGCCGTGGCGCTCCGAGGTCATGCGCAGCAGCACCTTCAACAGCTCGACGGTCGCCGCGCCGTTGGAATTGTTTCTCGGCTTCTCCAGCTTGGGCAGCATGGCCTGGTCGCGGGCGAGCCCGCGCTGCACGGCAGCAATGATGTCGGCGCCCCATTTCGAGCGCTCAAAGCCCTTCGGCAGCGAGCGCAGATTGCCGAGCTTCTCCAGCGAGGTCGGCGCATGGGTGGCGATATCGCCGACCGCATCGTCCTTGAGCACGCGTGAACGCGGCACGTCGCGGCTCTGCGCCTCCTGCTCGCGCCAGGCCGCGACCTCGATCAGCACCGCGAGCTCGCGCGGCTTACGCACGCGGGTCTTGAGCCGCTCCCAAGCGCGCTCGGGATGGAAGTCGTAGGTCTTCGGCGAGGTCAGGACCTCCATCTCCTCGCTGACCCAGTCACTGCGGTCGCGCTTCTTCAGATCGGCATCGAGGGCTGCGAACACTTCGCGCAGATGGGTCACGTCGGAGACGGCGTAGTGGAGCTGCTCGTCGGTCAGCGGCCGGCGCGACCAGTCGGTGAAGCGATGGGTCTTGTCGGGGCGGTGGCCGGTGACGCGGTCGACGAGCTGGTCGTAGGCGATGCTGTCGCCATAGCCGAGCACCATGGCGGCGACCTGGGTGTCGAAGATCGGATGCGGGATCGTGCCGGACAGGTGCCAGACGATTTCGATGTCCTGCCGCGCGGCGTGGAATACCTTGAGCACGGCCTCGTTCGACATCAGGTCGAAGAACGGCTTGAGGTCGATGCCGGGTGCCAGCGCGTCGACCACGACCGCTTCTTCCGCGCTCGCCATCTGCACGACGCAGAGCAGCGGATAGTAGGTCGTCTCCCGCAGGAACTCGGTGTCGACAGTGATGACCTTGTGTTTGGCGAGCCGGTCGCAGGCGGCGGCGAGGTCGGAGGTCGTGCTAATCAAATCCATGAAGTGTCCATAACGGCTTGACCACACGCGTTCTGCCGAAAGGGCAGCTATGTCAAGGGTCTTGCAGGGATTTTGGCCCTGCGCGGGGTGAGGGACGGGCCGTTTTTGAATTGATTGGGCGTGATTCGAGGGTGTTTTCGGCCTGGTCGTGCCGGCAGTTCGTCGGTCGTCCGCCATCTTCGGTGTCACCGCCCGGCTTGACCGGGCATGACGAACGGGGGCTGAGCGCCACAGGCGATAGCCCGCTGGCGCCGGGACGCACGACCAAAATATCGAAAACAACCCCATGCAAAGGAGCCGACAGCTAGCGGTGTTCGACACGGCAACTTGACACGTCGGGCAAATCAGCGATATTTTTCCATTATTCCGAAGTCATGCGTCGCCACGCTTGGGGCTGTGACATTTGCGGACTTCTGCAACCGACCCGTCATGGTGACGAGGCGCACCGCGCCGTCATTGCGTCCCCACTTGCAGCTTTGATCGCCCGGCTCGACCGGTTGAATCCGCCCAGTATTCCAGAGACAGTTGTGCTCGAACCGAGAGGCCGCGGCGTACTGGATCGCCCGCTTTCGCGGACGATGACAGTCGTAGTGGGGGCGCGCCGCTGCGGGAGCTTGCGCCGTCGGGATGGCGATTTGGGTCAACCGGAGTGCTGAGCTTTCTCGGGGGCCGGCTTGCCTGGCCGATCATGGGTGCCGTACTCTGCCAAAGCAACCTGAAGTCGATGACCAACGAGGAGCCGCTATCGTGATCGCGACGCAGCCCGGGGCTGTCACCAGCGAGCTGTTTCAAATCGCCCCGAACGTCCCAGAACAACGCCGCGATGCAGTGCTCGAGAGCATCAACAGCATCATCGACACGAATTGGCTGACGGAGGAAAAGTTCTGGTCCCACGAACACTCTCCGTTCAAGCCCGACCACGGCATTGTCCTGCTCCATCACGGCGGTGAATGCGTGGCTTACCTCATCATTCAGCGCCTCGCCGTTGCCGGCACGTCGGTGATCTATCTCTCGGGTACCGCCGTCAGAGACACGCATCGTGGTTGCGGCTCTTTCAAGCGGATGTTCGATACCGCTATGACGGCGGAGTTCGGTCACCCGGCGGCGCCGGCTGAATACTGCTTGTGCTGGCGAACGAGAAATCCCGTCATCTACGTGCTGGGTCGCGCGCAGTGCCGCAGCGTCGTGCCGGCTATCTCGGACGACACGCACGCGGATGATCTCTGTCTCAAACTGGCTGCAACCCTGTACCCTCGTCAAACCGTCGAGAAGACGACGATGGTGATGCGGAGGGCCTATGGCCGGCTTCGCTATCGCGATGAGCCGGCGACCCAAACCTCGCCGGATGTCGACCGATGATTCGCGCAGACCATCCCCAACAGCGCTGATGCGGTGTTCTGTGCCGGATTGGCGAGCAATCGCTGGTCACGGCGCTGAGCAGCGTTGCCAACGACTGGATAACCCAGGACGGGCAACTCAGTGGCAGGGGGGCCTGTCATGGCGCGAAAATCGAATGGCTCCGCGCGCAAATTCGTACGTCACGCCATCGTTCGCCGGGCGCCTTTGTCACGCCGAGTGCCGAGCATGCCGGAGGTCGGATGGTGGCGCCCGAGGGGGCGACTCTGGTTTCGCCTACAGACTTGGCGAACGTCATCGCAGTCGGCGAAGGGCCAAAATACCGGTGTGTGCGCTATCTCGAATATCCGAGCGACCGAGGGCAGAGTGCGTCTTCGATCGGTCTGCTCCTTGTTTTCGCACTTTGTGAACGCGTCCAGTCTGGGGTAAACAGGTCCCTTGGCATCGTCGAACGAGGCCCATTGTCGCCAATGGCCCGCAGTCGGACGGATCACAATGCCGGAGAAACAGCCAAGCGCCGATATGGAGGCTGCTCTCAAGCACTGGCTCGAAACCGTTGATCTCGGCCAGTACAGCGACCTCTTTGTCCTGCATCGCATCGGTTTGGACATCCTGCCCGATTTGACCGAGCAGGATCTGGTCGAACTTGGACTTCCGCTGGGAGACCGCAAGCGCTTGCAGCGCGCGGTTGCTTCCCTGACCCGTTCGGCAAAAGGTCCCGCCGGCGGTAGGAGCGTCGCGGAAGGCGCAGCGGTGAGCGCCGAGCGGCGCCAGCTGACCGTGATGTTCTGCGACATGGTCGGATCGACCTCGCTGTCCGAGCAGTTCGATCCCGAAGACGTCCGCGACATGATCGCGAGCTTCAGGGAAAAGTGCGTCAGCGTGGTCAAGCGGTACGAAGGCTTCGCGGCCCGCTACCTCGGGGACGGCATTCTGGTCTATTTCGGCTATCCGAATGCGCATGAGGATGACGCCGAGCGGTCGGTGCGCGCGGCGCTCGAAATTGTACGGAGCCTGTCGTCGGCGAGAGCGAGTGACGCCCGCGACGTTGCAAGTCATGAGCCCAGTGTGCGCATCGGGATTGCGACCGGCCTTGTTGTCGTCGGAGACCTGGTTGGACAGGACACCGAGGAGCACGATTCCGCAGTCGGCGAGACGCCAAATCTGGCTGCCCGTCTGCAGGCCTTGGCGCCTCCGGACGGCGTCGTGATTGCGTCTTCGACGCAATCCCTGCTCAAAGGAAAGTTCGACTACCAGGACTTCGGATTTCACACGCTGAAGGGGATATCCGCGAAGGCGCAGGCCTGGCTCGTGGTTCGGCCCTGCCGCGCCGAAACGCGATTTGCCGCAGCCATGGGCTCCAGATTGACGCCGCTGGTCAACCGCACCGAAGAGGTGGCGTTGCTGCTCACGCGTTGGCAGCAAGCGAAAGCCCATGAGGGGCAGGTCGTGTTGCTGACGGGCGAGCCGGGAATTGGAAAATCCAGGATCGTTCAGGAATTGCGGGAGCGGATCGCTGGTGATCAGCACGGACAAGTTTCGTTCCAGTGCTCTCCCTATTACAGCAGCACCGCTTTTCACCCATTCATCGAGCATCTCAAATTCGCGCTCGGCCTTGACGGCGAGAACGCGTCTGCGCTTTGGCTGACAAAGCTTGAAGCCGGTGTCGCCGCCTCGAACGGCGAGGCGGCGACAGTAGTGCCGATCCTTGCGGCGTTGCTTTCAATTCCCACCGGGGACCGCTACGCGGCCCTGGATCTCTCGCCGCAACAGCTGAAGGATACGACGATCGCCACGCTCGTCAACCATCTGCTCGCGCAAGCGCGCGAGCAGACGCTCCTGATCGATTTTGAGGACGCACATTGGATCGATCCCACCTCGCGGGCCGTGCTCGATCTGCTGGTGGAGAACGTTCGCACCACGTCGATCCTTGTCGTGATCACCTGTCGTCCGGAGTTTCAGCCGGGCTGGAAGGATCACGCGCACACCATCAGTGCGAACCTCAAGCGTCTCGGCCGACAGGTCCGCACGATATTGGTCGAACGTGTGGCTGGAGAAAAGGAGCTTCCCCGAGAGGTGATTGAGGACATCATTGTCAAAACCGATGGCGTGCCGCTCTTCCTTGAAGAGCTGACCAAGGCCGTTCTCGAATCCGACGTCTTGACTGAGCAACATGGACGTTACGTCTTGTCCGGTCCGTGGCATCAGCTCGCTATTCCCGCGACATTGAACGATTCCCTGATGGCCCGCCTCGACCGGATGGGATCATTCAAGAAAATCGCGCAGATCGGCGCCACCATCGGCCGCGAGTTTTCTTATGAGATCCTTCGCGAGGTTGCCGAAGCGCCGGCGGACCAGATCGAAGCCGCCCTGAACCATCTGGAGGCAGCCGGATTGATCGTCCGCTTCGGCTTTCTGCCGGAGGCGCTGTACTCGTTCAAGCACGTGATGATCCAGAATGCGGCGCATGAAAGCTTGTTGCACAGGGAAAGACGGACGCTGCACGCCAGGATCGCGCGCGTGCTGGCCGAAAAATATCCGGAAAAGATCGAGCGCGAACCGGAGCTTCTCGCCTACCACCTGACCGAGTCTGGACAAAGCGAGCCGGCTGCGGGTTTCTGGCTCAAGGCCGGAAAGCAGGCCGCGATGAAGGGTGCGACTCTGGAGGCGATCGGTCATTTGCGTCGTGGGCTCGGGGTTCTGCAAGCCTCACCCGGCATGCAGGGCCGAAACGAGTCCGAGCTTGAGCTTCGCATCGCCCTGGGCACCGCCCTGATCGCGGCAAAGGGATACGCCGTGCAGGAAGTCGAGGAGAACTATGTTCGCGCGCTCGAACTCGGCCGGAATCTTGGCAACATGGCGAAGGTCTTTGCGGCGACGCGCGGACTTTGGGTGTGCCACTTCATCCGCGGCGATCTCGCACGGGCGCATGAGCTGAGCGCGGAGCTCCTGCAGTTCGCAAGGCGCGAGGCATCGAACCAAAGTTCGTCCGCGACGCAACAGACGGGATATCTGATCGAGGCGCATCGGGCGATCGCGATGACCATGCTGTACCGCGGGCGGTTTGTCGCCGCCGAACATCACCTTCATCGCTTCAGGAATCTGTACAGTCCTGATCTACACAGCGCCCTGACGGCAACGCATGGCATCCATCCTGGCATCGTCTCGCTCTCGTATCTCGGGTACGTGTCGTGGTTTCTGGGCCGTCCTGACGCGGCGCGCCGATATAGCCAGCAGGCTATTTCGGAAGCGGAAGACCTTCGCCACCCCTTCACGCTGTCATTTGCGCTGACATTCGGCGCTTACGTTTGCCAGCATCTCCGCGATGTCGAAGGGACCCACGACTACACCAACAGGGCACTGGCTCTCTCATCGGAACACGGCTTCCTGCATTGGAAGCATCAGACGACCATCCTGCGAGGATGGGCGATGACCGAGCTCGGGAATGTCGATGAGGGATTGAACCAGATGCGAATGGCTATCGACGGCTACGAGGGCATGAGCGCCCGGCTAGCCAGTTGCTGGTTCAGAAGCCTGCTCGCGAAGGCTTATGCAAGTGCCGGCTTGCCGGATGCTGCCTTGCACGAACTCGACAGCGCACTGGCGATCGGGAGAAGAACGGGAGAGCATTTTTACGAAGCTGAGATCTATCGTCTGCAAGGTGAGATGACGCTCAATGATTCGAGATCATCGTCCGTTGAATCCGCCGAGCGAATGTTCCTCGCCTCGATCGAGCTGGCGCGCAGGCAAAGCGCGCGGTCCTTTGAATTACGGTCAGCTGTCAGCCTGGCGCGCTTATGGCGACATTCCGGCAAACAGGCGCGAGCAGCCGAGCTGCTGCTACCCGTTGTCCGAACATTCACGGAAGGTCTGCTTGCGCCTGACGTCAAGGAAGCACTCGAGCTTGCGAATGAACTGGCAATGGAAATGCCCGGAGATCATGAATGGAGCGGGCGGGTCTGAGGATAGCGAGGCGCCCCGGCGCCATCCGCCCCCTTACGCCTGATCGTCGTCACCACGCATCGCAGATGAATGATGGTGTTCGCTTCGGCCCAAGGTTCGCTAGGGCGGCAACGTTGGGTGGATGCTGTTCCGGCGGTTTGCGCCGGATTGATCAGCGGTTGGCGATGCTGCTGGCCTCGATTGGCGAGGCAACGTCGTCCCGTTCGATCCGGGCTTCGTTCGCGCGAATGCGTGACGGCCATCCGTGCCGCGAGGCCAGCGTCGTCAGCCTGTCCCTGACGAGATAATGCGCGGGGCCTTCGAGGAAGCGCCAGACGAGCCATGCCAGCACCACCATGCCCGTCACGACCAGCGCGGTCGACAGCGCGTCCGGCGTTGGCGTGATCAGGAGGAGGATGACGTAGCCGAGCTGCAGATGCAGCAGATAGAGCGGATAGGTGATGCCGCCGACGGCCCTGACGAGGCCTGCAGGCAGGGCTACCGACTTGATGCGAGTGGCGGCGAACACGATGCCGAGCGAGACGATGCAGATCACCGTCACGACGCGGGGATCGAAGCTGCCATGGGTGTGGACGCCGAGCCGCTCCAGCTTGTGCACGGCCTGGAACGTCGCCGTGCCGATCGCCAGCGTCAGCAGGCTGTAGAGCCTGGTGTCGCGCCGTCCGCGGTAATGCTCATAGATCAGGAGCCCGACGGCGAAGAAGCCGCTGTCGTCGGCCATGAACAGCTTCTCGAACAGCGGAACGTCGAGGGTCAGCTCGTTGGCGAAGGTGATTGCGATCCACGCCACGATGATCGTGTCGATGCGCCGCGGAAAGATGCCCCAGGTCAGGAACAGCGCGATCCAGGCGTAGAACACGACCTCGATCACCAGCGACCAGTAGGCGTCGTCCATGTAGGGCTGACCGAGCATCGGGGCCGCGATGAACAGGTTTGTCAGCCATTGCCCCCACGTCACGTGGAAGTACGCGTGGCCCAACAGCAGCGTCGCGAGGAAGGTCAGCGTCATGCAGATGACGAAGGTCGGATAGATCCGGCTGAAGCGGGCGATCGCGAAACCGACCGGCGTGCGGCCTTCGGCGGAATAGGCGATGACGAAGCCAGAGATCGCGAAGAACACGGGGACGCCGAGGAAGCCGTATTGCGCGACCGGGGCGAGGTACGGCATCGCCACCTTTTGCACGCCGTTCGATGCCACGCCCCAGAAGCCGTAATGGTACAGGATCACGGCCCCGACCGCGGCGAGCCGCAGCAGGTCCAGCACGGGAACTCGGGTCGGATCCGGTTGTTTAGAAACGCTCGGCATATATCCGCTATCGTGGCGGCGAGGCATGAAGGCGTTCTTAATCCACCCGGCGAAACGACCGCGCGATCGTTCACGATTGCAGGAGCCCCGTGGCGATGCCGGCGGCCGCGCTGAGCACGACCACCACGAGCGGCGGCGCGCGCCATGCCGTGAGCAGGACGAAGCCGGCCAGCGCGATGCCGAAATCGAGCGGACGGTGCACGCTGCTGGTCCACACCGGATTGTAGAGCGCGGCCCCCAGAAGGCCGACGACGGCGGCGTTGACGCCGCGCACCATCGCCTGCGCCGCCGGCCGTTTGCGAAAGCTATCCCAGAACGGCAGCGCCGCGAGCAGCACGAGAAGTCCCGGCAGGAAGACGCCGACGAGGCCGACGATCGCGCCCGGCAGGCCGCCGATCACGGCGCCGAGATAGGCGGCAAAGGTGAATAGCGGGCCCGGCACCGCCTGCGCGGCGCCGTAGCCGGTCAGGAACGCATCGTCGCCGATCCAGCCCGGCGTCACCACGGCTTCGCGCAGCAGCGGCAACACGACGTGGCCGCCGCCGAACACCAATGCGCCCGAGCGGTAGAAGGCCTCGAACAGGCCGAGGCCGGGCCATGTCCGCGACAGCAGCGGCAGTCCGACCAACAGCGCGACAAACAGGATCAGCGCCGCGACGCCAACGCGGCGCGATACCGGCATCGCGATATGGGTGACTCCGTTGGCCTGTTGCGCCCGGCAGAACCAAAGCCCGGCGATGGCGCCGAGAATGATCGCGCCGATCTGCGCGATCGACGACGAACTGGCGAGGATGACGAGTGCTGCGACCGTCGCGATCGAGGCGCGTTCGCGATCGGGGCAGAGCGAGCGCGCCATGCCCCAGACGGCCTGGGCGACGATCGCCACCGCAACCAGCTTGAGGCCATGCACCAGGCCGCTACCCGCCGGGCCACTCAATCCGCTGGCGCCGAAGGCAAACAGCACGAGCGCGATCGCCGAGGGCAGCGTGAATCCGGTCCAGGCGGCCAGCGCCCCCAGGTACCCGGCGCGCATCAGGCCGAGCGAAAAGCCGACCTGGCTGCTCGCAGGGCCCGGCAGGAATTGGCAGAGCGCGACCAGATCCGCATAGGCCTGTTCGTCAAGCCAGCGCCTGCGGGTGACGAACTCGTCGCGGAAATAGCCGATATGGGCGATCGGGCCGCCGAAGCAGCTGACGCCGAGCTTGAAGAAGATGAGCAGCACCTCCAGCGGCGAATGCGTCGAGCTCGCGGTGGCGGGCGGTGTGCCGGGCTGCGGGACGTCGGTGTTGTTCAAGCGTCGTCAATTCCCGCAATTTGCGTCCCAGGTCGGGACTCGTCAGCGCGAGCATATCGCCATTCGATGACGTTTGAGCGCGTTATTTCTCGCGGCTCTCACTCGTAGCGGATGTTCTTCGACGGCCGGCGCGCGGCGGGCATCGCCAGCACGACGAGACAGAGCGCGATCATCGCCAATCCCATAAATTCGAATGCAAATGCGTCCACGGGCCATTCTCCCCATCAGAAACAGTTAGACTTGTTGGGGGAGCGTTGACGCGCTGTTAAGCCTTATGGTTACCGCTGCCGGCCTCGGCGCATGGTGGAGAGTGAGTTAACGCTCACATCGCGAAGCTAGGCGGCTACGCTGAGCGGTCCGGTGCGCAGCTTCAGATCCACCGGCGTCGGGTTGCGCAGGATGTCCAGCACGGGGCAATGACGGTCGACGGTTTCCTTCAGCCGGGCGATGTCGGCCGCGGAGGCCGGGCTGTCGATGGCGACCTCGGCCTCGATCTGCTGGAAACCGGCTCGCACGTCTGGATCGACGCTGAAGAAGCCGCGCAGATCGATGGCGCCCGACAGCTTGACGGACACGCCGTTGAGGGGAATGCCGAGCGCGTCGGCATAGAGCCGATAGGTGATCTCCTGGCACGAGCCGAGCGCGGCGAGAATGTACTCGACCGGGTTCGGTGCGGTGTCCTCGCCGCCCAGCGCCGGTGGCTCGTCGACGCTGACGTTGAATTGCCGCACGGCAACGCGGCTATTGACGCCGTCGCCGAGTTGCGAAGTCGCCTGGAACACGGCCTGCGCCTGCGCCGGTTCGGCGCCGAGCGCCTGTTGGGTGTCTGCGAAAACCTGCTTGAACCTGAAGCTCATCGTTCGTCTTCCCCATGGCATCAATCACGAGAGGCTGATCGAACGGCCCATGCAGGGCAATAGTCGCGAGATAAAAACGACAGCAGCTCCGCGAAGCGCGAAATTTGCAGCAGCATTTTTCCCGCGCGCGTCGATGCGTAGGATGAGTAGAGCCAACGGGGCCGCGCAAGGCGCGGCCCGTTGATAGAACTCCGCGAAACCCATAGTGGTGCCGCTCGCGAGATGAGCTGATGGGTTTCGCTGCGCTCTACCCATCCTACGGGCCACCCATCCTGCCGTGTCACGCGGCGAGGGCGTCCTGGTTGATCTCGCCCTTGGCGAGCGCCGTCAGCAGCGTGTCGACGTGCCGCTCTTCGTCGAGACTGTCGTGCAGCAGCCGCTGGTCGTCGCGCAGATTGAGCTGACCGGCGAGGGCGGCCGCGCTGCCATAGGCGGCGATCTCGTAATGCGCGAGCTTCTGCGCCGACGCGACGAGGCCGGCATCGCGCAGATTGTCGTCGGGCAGCAGCGAAACCATCTTGGCGGTCTCGTGGATCAGCGCCTGCATGGCCTGGTCGGTGTGCTCCAGCGGATCG
Source organism: Bradyrhizobium sp. USDA 4538 (assembly GCF_024171045.1). Lineage (NCBI taxonomy): Bacteria > Pseudomonadati > Pseudomonadota > Alphaproteobacteria > Hyphomicrobiales > Nitrobacteraceae > Bradyrhizobium > Bradyrhizobium sp. USDA 4538. The sequence goes on along the minus strand of NZ_JALJZE010000001.1, from coordinate 8,350,633 downwards.
GCCCCGTGCATCCGCAGCAGCGACTTCAACCGCTCGCCCTGCACGATGGTCTCGCGGTGATGGCGGCTGAACGCATCCTTGAGCGACGGATGCGAGGCGATCTCCGCCATCCGCGCCAGCGCCACGGCGAGCTGCTCCTCGACGCTTGCGAGTTCCTGAAGCTCGGCGACATACATGTCCTTGAAGCTGGTGATCCTCATCGTGAATCCTTTCTTGTTTCGGCGTTCAGGCGGTGTGGCCGCCGGAACCGGAATCGACCGGCGTCTTCTTGGCGCGTTGTGGCGTCATCTTCGCCGGGTCCGGTTGCCCGGGCACGCCGCGCGGCCCGAGTTGCTGTCGCTGCAGATCGTCCTCGGAGAAGGGCGGCTCGACGCCGTTCGGGTTGCTGCGCTCGATCGCGGTTTTCAGGTCGTCATCGCGCTGGTTCATGCTGGCGCTCCATCATCTCGGCGGTACGGAACCTGGATCGGACGAGGCCGCACGTTCCGCGCTGCCCGGCCAACGATGCGCGCGCGAAATCGTTGCAAACAAATCGGGGGCGCGGCGCTACGCCACGAGCTTCGGCAGCGCGGCCGCGAGCGCATCCACCGCAAAGCGGATCTTGGGTGGCAGTCGCGGCGTCGGCAGCCACAGCGCGTGGCAATCGTAGGGAAATTCCCCGCTGTCGCCGAGAACGCGGACCAGCGCGCCGGTGTCGAGGCGTTCGCGCACCAGCCAGGAGGGCAGCCACGCCAGCCCCATGCCGCGCGCTGCGGCATCCGCGATGGCTTCGAGGTCGTCGAGCCTGAGCCGCCCGGCCGGCCAGACCTCGTGCGGCGCAAGACCGTCGCGCGGGAACAGCCACGGGCGAACGCGGCCCGAGCGGCGGTAGACGATCGCCTGGTGCCGGCCGAGCTCGTCGAGCGTGCGCGGCCTGCCATGGGCCTTCAGATAGGCGCGCGAGCCGCACACCACCATGCGCTGGCGCGCGATGCGCCGCGCGATCACGCCGGATTGCTCGTTAAGCTCGCCGGTCCTGATCGCAAGGTCGTAACCGCCCTCCATCAGATCGGCGATCGGATCGCCGAACGCGAGATCGAGCTCGAGCGCCGGATGTTTCTGCGCGAGCTTCAGCAGCGTGGGGACGATGCAGTAGCGGCCGAGCAGCGCCGGCATCGTCACCCGCAGCCGCCCGCGCGGCTGCGACGATTGATCGGAGGCGAGCGCGTCGGCCGCCTCGGCCTCGCCGAGCACGATGCGGCAGCGCTCGTAATAGGCTTGCCCTGAATCGGTCAGGCTCTGCCGCCGCGTGGTGCGATGGAGCAGGCGGACGTCGAGCCGTTGTTCGAGGAAGCGCACATGCTTGCCGACCATGGGGGCCGACATCTCGAGCGCATCGGCGGCGGCCGCGAACGAGCCGAGATCGACCGCCCTGACGAAGACGGCCATGCTGGTGAGGCGATCCAATTCAAAACTCCTGGTTTCGATTGTCGGAGCTACCGGGTGATTTATCCGGCGATCGCCGCCGGGCATAGCGGCATTCCATTCAATTGTTTTGGAGTTCGCCCATGGCCCGCGTCGTCCGCTTTCACCAGCATGGTGGTCCCGAGGTGCTGCGTATCGAGGAGATCGCGGTTGCGCCGCCGGCGCCCGGCGAGGTTCAGATCCGAGTCAAGGTGCTTGGGCTCAACCGCGCCGAGGCCTCGCTGCGCCGGGGCAGCTATATCGAGACCGCGACGCTGCCGTCCGGCCTCGGGCTGGAAGCCGCCGGGATTGTCGCGGCGATCGGCGAAGGCGTCGAAGAATTTGCGCCGGGCGATGCCGTGAGCATCGTGCCGCCGGTCTCGATGGTGCGCTGGCCGGCCCATGCCGAGCTCGCGACCTTTCCGGCGGAGCTTGTCGTCAAGCATCCGCCCGCGCTCGGTTTTGAAACGGCCGCTGCGGTGTGGATGCAGTATCTCACCGCGTTCGGTGCGCTGGTCGATCTTGCAAGGCTCGGGCGAGGCGAGTTCGTCGTCATCACAGCGGCGTCGAGCAGCGTCGGGCTCGCGGCGATCCAGATCGCCAACCGTATCGGCGCGGTCCCGATAGCGGTGACGCGGACATCGGCCAAGGCGCAGGCGCTGCGCGAGGCCGGCGCGGCGCACGTGATGGCGTCGGCGGAGCAGGATCTGCAATCAAGGCTGGAGCAGATCGCGGGACCGAACGGCGTGCGCGTGGTGTTCGATGCCGTCGGCGGCCCCGCCTTCGTGCCGCTGACGGCGGCGATGGCGCCCGGCGGCATCCTGATCGAATATGGTGGACTCAGTCCTGAGCCGACGCCGTTCCCGCTCGCCAACGTGCTCGGCAAGAGCGCGACCCTGCGCGGCTACCTCGTGCACGAGATCGTGCGCGATCCCGGCCGGCTTGCCGCGGCGAAGGCGTTCATCCTCGACGGGCTTGCGGACGGCGCCTTGAAGCCGATCATCGCCAGGACGTTTCCGTTCGAGGAGATCGTCGAGGCGCACCGGTACCTGGAGTCGAACACGCAGTTCGGCAAGATCGTGGTGACGGTGTGAGGGTCGCACCAGCGTCATTGCAAGCGAAGCGAAGCAATCCATCGGCTCGCATGCACGGAGGTATGGATTGCTTCGTCGCTGCGCTCCTCGCAATGACGGCGGAAAGACCTCACGTCCCGCAGAATGTCTGCGTCACGCGCTGCTCGGGGAGCGGCGGATCGGCGTAGGCCGCGAACTGCGGCTGGTCCTCATAGGGCTTGGCCAGCACCGTCAGCAGCTCCTCGAACGGCGCGTAGTCATCCGAGTTCACCGCAGCCGCAATCACCGCCTCGATCCGGTGGTTGCGCGGGATGAAGGCCGGATTGACCGCCTGCATCGCGGCCTTGCATTCGGCCGGCGTTTGCGGCTCCAGCGCGAGGCGGGCGCGCCAGCGGGCGGCCCATTCGTCGAACGCCGCGGGATCGGTGAACTGCGCGCGGACGTCCGCGGCGTCATCGCTTGCGGCCTCGCCGAGATGGCGGAAGGTCAGGGTGAAGTCGGCCGCGTTCTTGGCCATCGCGTCGAGCAGATCCTGGATCAGCGCCTCGTCACCGTCGCGCACGGTGAACAGGCCGACCTTGGCGCGCAGGCCGGCGTTATAGGCTGCGGTGAACTTTTCGGGGAATTCGCCGAGGATCACTTGCGCCTGCTCGATGGCCTTCTCCTGCTCGTCCGCGAACAGCGGCAGCAGGCATTCGGCGAGCCGGGTCAGATTCCACAGCGCGATGCGCGGCTGGTTGGCATAGGCGTAGCGGCCCATCTCGTCGATCGATGAGAATACCTGAGCCGGATTGTAGGCATCGAGGAAGGCACAGGGACCGTAATCGATGGTCTCGCCCGAGATCGAGGTGTTGTCGGTGTTCATCACGCCGTGGATGAAGCCGACAAGGAGCCAGCGCGCGACCAGCGCGGCCTGCCGTGCCACGACGCCGGCGAGCAGGGCGTGATAGGGCTGGGCCGCGTCCTTCAGCTCGGGATAGTGCCTGGCGATGACATGGTCGGCGAGCGCGCGCACGCCCTCGGTGTCGCCGCGGGCGGCGAAGAACTGGAAGGTGCCGACGCGGATGTGGCTCGCGGCGACGCGGGTCAGCACCGCGCCCGGCAGCGCGGTCTCGCGCATCACGGGCTCGCCGGTGACGACCGCCGCAAGTGATCTGGTGGTCGGGATGCCCAACGCGAACATCGCCTCGCTGACGATGTATTCGCGCAGCACAGGACCGAGCGCGGCGCGGCCGTCGCCGCGGCGGGAGAACGGGGTCGGGCCGGATCCCTTGAGCTGGATGTCGCGGCGGACGCCGTCCTTGTCGATGACCTCGCCGAGCAGGATGGCGCGGCCGTCGCCGAGCTGGGGAACAAAGTGCCCGAATTGATGGCCGGCATAGGCCATGGCGATCGGGTCGGCGCCGTCAGGCAGCCGCTTTCCGGCAAGGATCTCGGCGCCCTCCGGCGTCGACAGCAGGTCCGGATCCAGCCCAAGCTGGACGGCGAGCGTCCGGTTCAGCTTGATCAGCCGGGGGGCGGCGACCGGGGTCGGCGCGACACGGGCGAAAAAGTTCGCCGGCAGCGCCGAATAGGTGTTCTGGAACGGGAAATGAATGGTCATATCCAGAAGATAGGCCTGCGGGCCGAATAGGCAAACGATTGGCGCCCATCTGGCGCCGGATCGCAGCAAAATCTGCAGTTTCGGGCCAAAAGCGGGCGTTCCCTTGGTTGCCGCCCCGAGCGGGCTCGGGTAAACCCAGCGCCTTCGGATAGGAAGTTTCCTATCGCGATTCTCCTCCGACATCAGTTTTTGGAACGACTATGCATCGCTACCGGTCACACACATGCGGCGCGCTCCGAGAGGGCGATATCGACCAGACGGTCCGGCTTTCGGGTTGGGTTCACCGGGTCCGCGACCATGGCGGCGTGCTGTTCGTCGATCTGCGCGACCATTACGGCATCACCCAATGCGTGGCCGATCCGGACTCGCCGGCATTCGCCGAGGTCGAGAAGTTCCGCTCCGAATGGGTGGTGCGGATCGACGGCAAGGTGCGCCGCCGTCCCGCCGGCACCGACAACCCCGAACTGCCGACCGGCATGGTCGAGATCTACATCAAGGAGATCGAGGTGCTGGGCCCGGCGGCCGAGCTGCCGCTGCCGGTGTTCGGCGAGCAGGAATATCCTGAAGATATCAGGCTGAAATACCGCTTCCTCGACCTGCGTCGCGAGAAGCTGCACCAGAACATCATGACCCGCGGCGCGGTGGTCGATTCCATGCGCAAGCGGATGAAGGAGCAGGGCTTCTTCGAATTCCAGACCCCGATCCTGACGGCGTCCTCGCCGGAAGGCGCGCGCGACTTCCTGGTGCCGTCGCGCATCCATCCCGGCAAGTTCTACGCGCTGCCGCAGGCGCCGCAGCAGTACAAGCAGCTGTTGATGATGTCGGGCTTCGACCGCTACTTCCAGATCGCGCCGTGCTTCCGCGACGAGGACCCGCGCGCCGACCGTCTGCCGGGCGAGTTCTATCAGCTCGACGTCGAGATGAGCTTTGTCACCCAGGACGACGTGTTCGCGGCGATGGAGCCTGTGATCACCGGCGTGTTCGAGGACTTTGCCAAGGGCAAGCCGGTGACGAAGAACTGGCCGCGGATTCCGTTCGCGGAGGCCGTGCGCAAATACGGCTCCGACAAGCCCGATTTGCGCAACAAGATCGTGATGCAGGAAGTCTCCGAGCACTTCCGCGGCTCCGGCTTCAAGGTGTTCGCGCGCATGCTCGAAGACCCGAAGAACCAGGTCTGGGCGATCCCGGGCACCGGCGGCGGCAGCCGCGCGTTCTGCGATCGCATGAACTCGTGGGCGCAGGGCGAAGGCCAGCCCGGTCTCGGCTACATCATGTGGCGCGAGGGCGGCGAGGGCGCAGGTCCCCTGGCGAACAACATCGGCCCCGAGCGCACCGCTGCGATCCGCGACCAGCTCGGCCTCAAGGAAGGCGATGCGGCGTTCTTCGTCGCCGGCGATCCCGAGAAATTCTGGAAGTTTGCGGGTCTCGCGCGCACCAAGCTCGGCGAGGAATTGAACCTGATCGACAAGGACCGGTTCGAACTCGCCTGGATTGTCGACTTCCCGATGTACGAGTATGACGAGGAGAACAAGAAGGTCGACTTCTCGCACAACCCGTTCTCGATGCCGCAGGGCGGCCTCGACGCGCTGAAGTCGCAGGACCCGCTGACCATCAAGGCGTTCCAGTACGACATCGCCTGCAACGGCTACGAGATCGCCTCCGGCGGCATCCGCAACCACAAGCCGGAAGCGATGGTGAAGGCGTTCGAGATCGCAGGCTATGGCGAGCAGGAGGTCATCGACCGCTTCGGCGGCATGTACCGTGCGTTCCAGTATGGCGCCCCGCCGCACGGCGGCATGGCGGCCGGCCTCGACCGTATCGTGATGCTGCTCTGCGGCACCAACAATCTGCGCGAGATCTCGCTGTTCCCGATGAACCAGCAGGCCATGGACCTGCTGATGGGCGCGCCGTCGGAAGCAACCCCGAAGCAGCTCAAGGAGCTGCACATCCGCACCAACCTGCCGGCGAAGGGTTAGGCGGGCAGGAGAGGTGCGTAGCCCGGATGGAGCGAAAGCGAAATCCGGGGCGGTCCCTCCTGCGGCGACGCTGTTCCCGGATTGTGCTTCGCTCCATCCGGGCTACGGGCGGGAGAATCACAACCCCGTCGAGGCCTCGATCCGGAACTGCGCCAGCGCCGATTGCGGATCGGTCTTGAGGAGCTGCATCAGCTGAAGCGCCGGCGCCTTCGCGCGCGGAGTGAGCTTGATGACCAGCGTCTGTCCCGGCGTCTCGATGAACTGGCCGATCGCGGTGACGAGCGCGGTGGCGTCGGGATTGCTCCCGCCGATCTCGCCGCCCTGCGCCTTGATGGCGTCGAGGATGACCTTGCGCGCCTCGTCGCGGCTGATGTTCCGGGTGCGCGCAAATTGAGCGACCGCGAGATCGATGACGCCGAGGTCGTGGACCGTGAGCTGGATCGTGCCGGCTTCGATCTGCGCGGCAGCGCCCATCGCTTCCGCGGCGCTGGTCGAGAATGCCTCGCGCGGCACGTTGCCGAGCGTGACCTTCGCCGACGCGCTCAGCACGCCCGCCATGTCGAGCTTGACCGGCTCGAGTGCGAACGCGCGCGAGGTCTCGGTCCAAACGGCGCCGAGATCGGCATCGACGGCCATCCGGTCGATCCCGGCAGCGACGAGCGGTTGCTGCCGCGGATCGGCCGCATCGAGCGGCGCCGCCAGCTTGGCGGTCAGCCGCAGCTTGCTCGGGATCGATCCGACGAACTGACCCCAGTCGAGACTGAAGACGTCGATGTTGACCGGCTTGCCGGTGGCCTTGTAGGGCGACGCGACGCCCTTGATCTCGACGCCTTCGATCAGCGGGAATAGCGCCAGCGCCTGTTCGGCCGACGGCTTCTGCGCAGCGAATTGTGCCGACAGCCGCATGAAGTTGGCGACGTCGAGCGACTTCAGCGCGAAGCGTCCGACCTTGATGGGACCATTCGGCGCACGGGTATCGAGTCCCTCGACCGCAAGCTCGCCGATCTTGCCGTGTTCGAAGTTGAACCGCACCGAGGCGAGCTTGAGCGGGCCCTGCGGCGTCTCGAGCGAGAGCCCATGCATTTCAGCATTTGCAATTCCGATGCCCGAATAGAGGCCGGCGACCTTGTCCAGCAGTTCGCGCGCCTGGACGGCAGACGGCGGTGGGCTCCCTTGCGGCGGGATCATTGCCAGCAGTGCCGGCAGCTGCATCCGTGACGGATTGATCCTGGTGTCGTCGACGGTCACGCCCCCGATCCGCATGTTCACGCCGGGCGCAGCGGTGATGACATAAGGACCGGCCGAAACGTGTCCCTGGACCCGGTACTCCCTGTCATCGTTGGCCTTGCCTGGATCGAACATCGCCGCCATCGCGCCGACGTCGATATCGGTCGCGGCGATGTTGGCGAGCTCGCCGGTCATTTTGATCGGCTTGCCGGCCGCCTGCTGGTTGATCGTGAACACAACCTTGTCGGTTTTGCTGGACGCGATTTTTCCGTCCTTCATGTTTTCGATGGCGATGCCCGAATAGGCGAATTCGCCGCCGGCGCCGTCGCCGGCTTTTGCGGCGGCGCTGAAGGTCATCGTTCCGGTCAGGCTAGGCGCAGCGACCGATGATGCGTTGATGCTCGCGAGCAGTCCGAACGCGGACCGGTACAGCTCGAAGATCGACGACGACGCCGGAAGCTGGGGCAGGCTGGCGGGGCCGGAAAAATCCTTCACAGTGATCCGCGGCGCCTTGTAGGTCAGTGAGGTGATCGTCGGGGTAGGTCCTGCCACGCCGATCTCGACATCGCTGAACTCGACATTGCCGGCGGAGACCCGTGCCGCGTCGGTTTGACCGAGGCCGGTCATCGTGAGACTGGCAATCTTGACGCTGACCGGGGATTGCGTCCCCGACTCGGTGGCGACGTCGGCGATCGTCAGGGTGCGGCTCTTGACGTCGAACGTGATCTTGCCGTGGCTCGCCTTGGCGCCAGTGGCACGGACCTGCTCGAAGGCGGCCTCGACGTCGCGCGTGACCCGGCGCTGGGCGTAAAAGTCGAAACCGAAGAAGCCGGCGGCCGCGATCACAACCACGGCGATCAGGCCGAGCAGAATTTTCTTCATTCGGTCAACTCCGGATCATCAAGGGAAAAAAATTGCCAATCCCGGCCGAAAGGCGCGGGGAGGGGCAGGCGTCGATGAACGGCCGGCCCGGGCCTGTTGACGGGGACATTATCGGATGTTGCATCCAAGTGGTTGGACATGCTTCACATCCGGCTCGATTTGCCGGACAACTGACTTTTGCCTGGATTAGCACAGAAACAAGAAATTTGGGCCGGAAACGCGGGGAGCACGCATGTCGTCATCGTCTGAAGAACTCCACAACGCGGCGCTCGCCTACCACCGGCTGCCGCGGCCGGGCAAGCTCGAGATCCAGGCGATCAAGCCGCTTGCCAACCAGCGTGACCTGGCGCTGGCCTATTCGCCGGGCGTGGCCGCCGCCTGCACCGAGATCGCCAAGAACCCGGCCGAGGCGGCGACGCTGACCGCGCGCGCCAATCTGGTCGCCGTGGTCTCGAACGGCACCGCGGTGCTCGGTCTCGGCAATATCGGTCCGCTGGCCTCGAAGCCCGTCATGGAAGGCAAGGCGGTGCTGTTCAAGAAATTCGCCGGCATCGACGTGTTCGACATCGAGATCAAGGCCGACACGATCGAGCGCGTAGTCGAGACCGTTGCCGCGCTGGAGCCGACCTTCGGCGGCATCAATCTCGAGGACATCCGCGGACCTGAGTGCTTCGAGATCGAGGCGCAGCTCAAGGAGCGCATGAAGATCCCGGTCTTCCACGACGACCAGCACGGCACCGCCATCATCGTCGCCGCGGCGATCGTCAACGGGCTGTTGTTGAACGGCAAGCAACTGTCTGACGTGAAGATCGTCTGCTCGGGCGCCGGCGCCGCCGCGATCGCAACCCTCAATCTGCTGGTCTCGATGGGGGCGCAGCGCAAGAACATCTGGGTCTGCGACATCGACGGTGTGGTCTATGAGGGCCGCAACACCACGATGGATCGCTGGAAGGCGGTCTATACCCAGAAGACCGACGCACGCGTGCTCGCCGACGTCATTCCGGGCGCGGACATCTTCATCGGCCTGTCGGCGCCGGGTGTGCTGAAGCCCGAAATGGTCAAGCAGATGGGCGACAAGCCGCTGGTGATGGCGCTGGCCAATCCGGTGCCGGAGATCATGCCGGATGAGGCGCGTCTGGCGCGTCCCGACGCGATGATCTGCACCGGACGGTCGGACTTTCCGAACCAGGTCAACAACGTGCTCTGCTTCCCCTTCATCTTCCGCGGCGCGCTCGACGTCGGCGCCACCGCGATCAACGAGGCGATGAAGCATGCCGCGGTGGACGCGATCGCGCAGCTCGCGCGCGATCCGCCGTCGGATGCGGTGGCCCATGGTTTCGAGAGCGGCGAGACCCAGGGGTTTGGCCCCGGTTCGCTGATCCCGAGCCCGTTCGATCCGCGCCTGATCCTGCGCATCGCGCCGGCGGTGGCCAGGGCCGCGATCGAGTCCGGCGTCGCGACCCGGCCGATCACCAATTTCGACGAATACGCCGCCAATCTCGAACGCTTCGCCTTCCGCTCCGGCCTCACCATGAAGCCGGTGTTCGCCAAGGCGAAGACCCAGCCGGTGCGCGTGATCTACGCCGAAGGCGAGGACGAGCGTGTGCTGCGCGCGACGCAGGTGGTGCTCGAGGAAAAGCTGGCGCGGCCGATCCTGGTCGGCCGTCCGTCGGTGGTCGAGACCAGGATCAAGCGCTTCGGCCTGTCGATCAAGGCCGGCCGCGATTTCGACCTGATCAATCCCGAGGACGATCCGCGCTACCGTTCCTATGTGCAGTCCTATATCGACGTCGCCGGCCGGCGCGGCGTGACACCGGAGGCCGCGCGGACCGTGGTCCGCACCAACAATACCGTGATCGCGGCGCTTGCCGTGTCGCGTGGCGAGGCCGACGCGATGCTGTGCGGCGTCGAGGGCCGCTACATGAGCCATCTGCGCCATGTCCGCGAGATCATCGGCTTCCTGCCGGGGGTCAGCGACTATGCCGCGCTGGCGCTGATGATCACCTCCACCGGAGCCCATTTCCTCGCCGATACCCAGGTGCGGCCGAACCCGAGCGCGGAGGAACTCGCTGAAGTGGCATCGCTCGCGGCGATCCACGTCCAGCGCTTCGCCTTCAAGCCGAGGGTCGCCTTCGTGTCACATTCCGACTTCGGCAGCTATGACACGGATTCCTCGCGCAAGATGCGGCGAGCGACCCAGCTCTTGAAGGACAAGCATCCGGAGATCGAGGCCGACGGCGAGATGCAGGGCGACACCGCGCTGTCGGCGGCGGCGCGGCGCCTGGTGCTGCCGCAGTCGCGGCTGGAAGGCGAGGCCAACATCCTGATCATGCCGAACCTCGATGCCGCCAACATCGCCTATCAAATGATCAAATCGCTGGCCAACGCGTTGCCGGTGGGGCCGATCCTGATCGGTCCGGCGCGCCCGGCGCACATCCTCACCCCCGGCGTGACGGCGCGCGGCATCCTCAACATGACGGCGGTGGCCGCCGTCGAAGCCCAGGAACGCGCCGGCCGCGCGCAGCCGACGCTGTTCGGCTGACGGCCGTTGTTTGAGCACGTTATGTTCGGATAACCGCAGCGCGGTTTTCCGCATCGTGTTTGAACCGAGATGGATTCGATTTGATCGAGGCAGGTGGAGCGACCATAATCGCTTCGCCTGCTTCGTCCGATTTCTGCCATCCAGTGAGGCCGACCCATGCCAGCGTTCATCACCTTCGGGCGGATCCTGTTCGCCGTGCTGTTCCTCTATTCGGGAGCGAGCAAGCTGTTCGGCATCCAGGCGACGGCGGATCTGCTGGCGGCCAAGGTGACGATCCCGGCCGTGGTCGCGCCCTATACGCAGCAGATCGAAACCGCCGTCGGCATGCCCCTCATGCAGCTGCTGGCGGTCACGATCGGCGGCTTCGAGATCGTCGCGGGGCTGATGATCGCGGTGAACGTGCTGGCGCGGTTCTTCGCGATTCTCCTGATCATCTTCGTGTGCTTCGCCACCTTCTACTTCCATGACTTCTGGAATCAGCCGGCGCCCGACAACCTCAGGACGCTGATCGATGCGCTGAAGAACCTGTCGTTGATCGGCGCGCTGTTCATCATCGCCGGCTACGGCCGCGGCCCGCGCCGCGACGACCCGGCCTATGGGGACGTGTAGGTCACGGCAGACCGCCGGGCGATCTACGCTGCGCTAGCTCGTCCGACGAGTTATTGCCGGCTTGTCACGCATCCATGCGCCACTGTGAGGTTCAGAAAAGTGGTCCCCACATCGGTACGCTCTCAAACCTTTCTAGCCTGATCGTTTTCCCGCCAGCCGATGACGTGTCGGTGCCAAGTCGCATGATATCCCGGTCTTTGGTATCGACGCGCAGTTCGAGTTCGCCTGGACAGTCTTTGGGCTGATCGATTTCCAGGGCGAACGGAATGGGAAGCGTCTCGCTCGTGTTGGGAACCACGAACGATTGAAAGAGCTTCTCCGGGCCCGTCGGGCCCTCCGTCGTCATTTCGACGAGGTAGAAGTACAGGAATTCCCCGACATAGGCCTTGCGGTCGCCGGGCGCTTGCACGAGTTCGCCGCGCAGGGTGGTTTTGCAGGCGCCAACTGCGCTGGTTGCGACCAGCGACGCCATCGCCACAAGAGCTACGGCCTTCGCCAGGGAGGTCATGCCGTTGTTCATCGCAAGCTGCTCGGGATCTATGCGCTTCGCCGCCACGGCGTAACGCTGACGTCCTGCGCAGCATCGATCAGCTGCGGCGCGCCGGCGTGCAGGCCGTGCGCTGACAGCACCTGCTGCGGGGTGCGGGCGGGGACGCCGGGAAAGCACGGCTCGCCGTCGGGGATGCGCACCCGTGGCGCGACCGAGAGCCAGAACGTGTCGTAGCGATCCATGAACATGCCGAACACGCCGGGGCCGCCGATGATCGCGACCATGCCCGAGGTCACGCCGGCCTCGCGGCTCGCGGTCTCGAACGGGCAGCCGGCGGGATTCCACAACAGCGCCTTCGGATTGTCGGGGTCGGGCGCGGTCGCCGCAACCTTGCTGGTCAGGATCAGGCGCCGCCGCTTCGGCGCGTTCGGCTGCTCTTCCTGGGAGTTACGACCATGCACGACGAGGTCGGCGCGGTCGAGGGCCGCGGTGAAGAACCGCTTGTCGCCCTCGATCTTGAGGTCGTCGGGCATTACGTTCCGCGCATTCGCCAGCCGGCCATCGGCGGAGACGATGACGAAGCCTTCGATACGCAGCGCCGGCACCAGGATTGTCGCCGGCGTTATTGCTGATCGACGGTGGTGACGACGCTGTTCACCGGGCGCGAGCTTACGGTCGGCAGCTTGACGTCCTTGGCGAGCTCCTGCTCGTATTGCGGCAGCACCGTCACCGGGAACTTGGCGCGCATCGCGACCACCTTGTAGCCGCCGGCCTTGAGCTGCGTCAGCAGCGTGGGTAGCGCTTCCGCGGTGTGCTTCTGGAAGTCGTGCATCAGGATGATGCCCTTGCCGAGCTTGTTCAGCTTCTTCATCACGGTGTCGATCACCTGCTGCGGCTTGCTCGCCTTGAAGTCGAAGGAGTCGAGGTCGCAGGAGAAGATCGCGATGTTGCGGTTGCCGAGATAGGTCACCATCTCCGGCGGATGCTGCAGCGCCGGGAAGCGGAAGAACGGCGAGGGTGAGGTCTCGAGCGCCCACTTGACCGCAGCGTAGCCGCGCTCGATCTCGTCCTTCTTCTGATCCTCGGTCAGCTTCTTGTTGTTCAGATTGGCGTGCGACCAGGTGTGAGCGCCGACCGTGTGGCCGGCGGCATAGACCTGCCGCAGGATTTCGGGGTGATAGGTCGCGTGCTTGCCGATCGGGAAGAAGATGCCCGTGGTGCATTCATCCGCGAGCGCCTTCAGCACTGCCGGCGTGTTGCCCGGCCACGGGCCGTCGTCGAAGGTCAGCACCACCTCATGGTCGCGAAGGAAGTCGAGCTGCTTGAAATGCTCGAAGCCGAAGCCCGGACCGCCGGTGGTATCGATCTCGACCGTGCGGCCGACGCCGAGCGCGTTCGGATTGTTGCAGGCGGCGCGCGCCGGCTGTGGCGGTTGCTTCGGCGGAACCGGGGCTGCGGTTGCGGTTGCCGGGGCCGGTGCTGCGGCGGCGGGCGCGGGAGCCGCGGCCGCTGGTGCCGCCGGTGCCGCAGTAGCGCCCTTGGGGGGCGACGTCTGCGACCAAGCTGCGCTCGACGCGAGCAACGATACGGTCCCCGCAAAAATCAGACCTGTCGCAATGCGCATGGCGTGTTCCCTGCTGCTCGCGCTCCCGGCGCCGGCATTGCCGCGACCGGGTCGCTTCGCCCCCAACCGATCGTACCCTAGTCGCAGTGGCGACGCCAAGGCAATGAACGTGGCGAGCGCGTGTCCAAAATCCTCGTCGGATCAGTTAATTCCGGGGATTATCGTCATATCTCACGCGGCCGCCGATGCCCGTGCGATCCCGGTCTTGATGCGCGTGTCGTCGGGCGCAACCGACTCAGCGAAAACGTCGGCGATGTAGCCGTCGCGGCCGATCAGGTATTTGTGAAAATTCCAGCGCGGCACGTCCTTTGGCCGAGCCTCCGCCGCCCAGCGGTAGAACGGATGCGCGCTCGCTCCGCGGACGATTGCTTTCGCCGCGATCGGGAAGGTGACGCCATATTGATGCTGCGCAGTCTCGGCGATATCGGTTGGGCCGCCGGGCTCCTGGCCGCCGAAATCATTGGAGGGGACGCCAATGATGACGAAGCCGCGATCGCGGAATTCGGTCCAGAGTTGCTGCAGGCCGGCATATTGCGGCGTGAAGCCGCAAAGCGAGGCCGTGTTCACGATCATCAGCGGACGGCCGGCATAGTCGGCAAGTCTGATATCGCCGCCGCCGAGTGCCGGAAATGAGAAGGCGTAGGCGGTGATCCGGCTTATCGCGGGCTGCTCGGCATGCAGCGGGCGGGATGCCGCGGCTGCGGCGATCGCGGTCACGATCAGGGTCCTGCGGTCCATCATGGTCTCGTCCCCGGAACAGATGTTCGTCGGGATCATAATCCGGAGGGGACGCGCAGGCTTTCAAGAAGGCGTTATTGCCGGAGGCGAGTAGCCCGGATGGAGCGAAGCGAAATCCGGGATCGATCGCCTCAACGCAGCGGCAGGATGAAGTCAGTGCCTTCGCCGGTCTCGCCCTGGTTCACACCGAGGTCGGAGACGATGATCGATCCGCCGGTGCCGAGCGCTTCGCTGATCCGCGCCATCACGTCGGCCGGAATCGAGATGCGGTCGAGCGCCTCGGCCGGACTGTTGGTCACCGGCTGCGGCCTGGCCTCGGCCACTGCTGCCGCCGCGACCTTGCGGCGATGCGAGGCACGCTCCTCGACGTCGATGCGGGCGACGTTGCGGGTCGGCAGCGTCACCACCGACCAGCGCAGCAGGTTCGTATCGGTCTTGTCGGCTTGTGCGGTGAACACATGGGTGCCGAGCGGCCGGTCGCTTGCCGCGATCGTCACCGGCACCTCGAACAGAGGTGCAAAATTCTGCCGCACGTAGAGCTTGGAATCCTTGCGGCTGATGAACACCGCAATCTGGCCGGCGCGCTTCGGCACGTCGATCCTGGCGGTGCCCGGCAGCCGCGCCGGATCCTTCTTGGCGTCGGGCCCATCAGCTGCGATCGCTGCCTCGGCGGGCTTGTCAGCGGCCTTCGATGCATCGGCCTTCGGTGCATCGATCTTGGGCGCCTCGGCAACACCAGGCTTGGCGGCGTCCGCCTTCGGCTCGTCGGCCTTGGCTTCCGCCTTCACCGGATCGCTTGCGGAGACCTCGCTCTTTGGCGTGTCGGTGCTGGCGGTGGTTTCGCCGACCGTCTTGTCATCTGTGGTCGCGTTGCTGTCGTGGCCGGCGGAATTGGTCTCGGCCGGCTTGTCGGCGGCGGCCGTCTCGGGCTTCACGGTCTCGGACTTGTCCGCTGCGATCTTCTCCGCGATGGCGTCGCGCGCCGTGGAAGAGGACGCATCGGACATTGTCACTGACGCACTCGCTGCCGGCATCGCGCTGCTGGCGTCGGCGGTGTGGGTGTTGTCGCGCAGCGACGCGGCGGCATGACCGACGCTGCTGCGCAAATCGAGACTGGACTGCTTGTCGGCGCCCTTGTCGCTCTTCACGCCGAGCGGCGCATCCATCTTCAGAATGTCGTCGGCAACCGGCTGCTGCGGCGCCACCTTCTGCGTGACCAGCAGCGGGTGCGAGAAACTTTCCGGCGAGATCGTGCCCGGCGTGACGAAGACGCGGGCGCCCATCCGCGTCCAATTGTACATCTTGACCGCGAACGACATCGGCATGCGGATGCAGCCGTGGGACGCCGGATAGCCGGGCAGCACGCCGGCGTGCATGGCGATGCCCGACCAGGTGATGCGCTGCATATACGGCATCGGCGCGCCGCTATAGATGTTGGACTGGTGGTACTTCTGCTTCTGGATGACGCTGAAGACACCCATCGGGGTCGAATGCCCCTTCATGCCCGTTGACACCGGGCTCTCGGCATAGAGGCCGTTGGCGTCGTAGAGGCTGACCCGCTGCTGGTCGATCGAGACCGAGATGATCAGGGGACCTTGCGGCTTGCTGCCGGCCTCCTTCTCGATCGCCGGATTCTTCTTGGCTGTGCTGCGCTTCGGCTTTTGCCGGTGCGGCTGTGGCAGCGGCATCGGCTCGTAGTCGCCGTAGAAGGCGGAGTCGCGGTTCCAGTAATAGAGCGCTGCATCGGCCTGCGTGGAGGCGGCGACGGTGCCGGCGGTCGTCAGAATTGCCAGCTGCCAGAACCGCTCATTCGCGAAGTCAAAAACCGAAATCCGCCGTCCACCTGCGCGCATATTCCGAATCCCAGTCCAAACTACATGTTGGTTGTCGCAGACGCACAACGCGTTCACCAGCGCAAGCGATCTAACCCTTCCGTGAGGGCGGTATTTTCGACGAAAGAGTAACAAAAAAGCCTCACAAGAGGTTAAAGCGCCGCGTTCGATCACCGAACTGTCAGCGCCTTCCTGTGCGGCGTTTGCGCACTACATAGGCGGGACCCACCCCGCGGAGACCTCAATGACATCGAGAACTGTGAGCTTGTGTGACCTGCGACGGTTGTCTCGATGGGGATGCGCGGTGCTGCTGATGTTGCTGGCTTTGGGGCAGGCGGGTCCTGCGGTCGCGGCCGACGAGCCGGACCTGATCTTCCGCCGCTCCACCGTGTTCAAATGGGTGAGCCCCAACGACAAGCTCGCGACCTATGGCGTCGATGATCCCGAGGTCGAGGGCGTCGCCTGTCACTTCACGGTGCCGGAGAGGGGCGGCTTCAAGGGCTGGCTTGGCCTTGCCGAGGAAGTCTCCGATATCTCGCTGGCTTGCCGGCAGATCGGGCCGATCCGCTTCAAGACCAAGCTCGGGCAGGGCGATGACATGTTCAGCAAGCGCCGGTCGCTGTTCTTCAAGAAGATGCAGATCGTGCGCGGCTGCGACGCCAAGCGCAATGTGCTGGTCTACATGGTCTATTCGGACCGCCTGATCGAGGGCTCGCCAAAGAACTCGACGTCGTCGGTGCCGATCATGCCGTGGGGCGCGGCCGATACTGCCGTGCAGAAGTGCGGCGAGTTCATTCAATAGCTGGAGCAGGGGCAGGGGCTTGGCCCAGGCGGCTGAGGCGGTGGGCGAGCTAGCGCTCGGTTTGCCCGAACTGCTTCGCGCTGATGCCAAGGCCCGGTTTGACCTTCGAGTCGCGGCAGCCGACGAGGCGGACCAGCTTCTGCGGCGCGCACTCATTGTCGCCCATCACGTAGGCGCCTTGCTGCGGCATCGCGGCCGTCATCTGCTGCTGGCCGGATTTGCTCGCCGCGGATTCATTGCCAACACCGATGTTGCCATTGCCCACGACTGACATCCTTCGTTGGATCGGGAGGGATTACGACAACGTGCCACCGCGAAGATGGTTGCACGGCGCCCAGACATGAGTCGACGAAACCGCCGCCCGGTTCACCGCAGCCCTTGCTGTGCTGCTTCTCCTCTCAGCAGAGGAAAGTTAACAAAGCGCGGTAGCTCGTTCAGTTTGCACGCATAATTGGCTGTCGCTCCGGCAGTGGCCGGGGGCCGGCATTGTCGCGCGAAGTTTTCAACAGCTTTTCAGTCACGCTGCTGCCGCTGAAATCATTGGTGTTTTCCGCCGAATGTTTCGTGGACCGCTGGTCGACGAAACAATTCGAGTTCCGACGAAACCATTTTCGGCTTGTTCCGCAGAACTCCGGAAACGGCAGATCGTTATCAGACCGTCACACAACGGCGCCGGACGCCGACGAGCGGAATAACGGAGACTTTCAGATGCGAACCATGAGCCTGATCCTCGCCTTCGCCTTTGTGATGGCCGGTTCGTCGATGGCAGGCTCGCCGGACAGCGGTTTGCCCGGGATTGGCACCTTCTCCTATAACGGCTCGCCGGTAGTCACCCCGGTCCCGATGGTGCTGGCGCAGGCCAACTGAGCGCGACGCAAAAAACAGAACTGCCGGTAAAGGCTCCCCATGCTGCTCCGTATCTGTTCCGCCGCGATGTTGGCATCGCTCGTCCTGATGGGGCCCTTGGCGGGCGCCGCGCAGGCCCAATCCCAGCTCCCCCTCGAATCGATGCAGATCCGCTCGCTGTACCGCGTGCCTGAACCGCGCGACGAGTTCGTGCGGCAATGCGCGCCGCATATGCTCGGCCGCTGGGCGCATCCCGAGGCCGTGTGCGGCTGCCTGCACGACCACGCCGCCGCGACCGTGGACGATCCCGACCTGCGCCAGGCGCTGCTACGCGGTATCAGCGAGACCGGCGTGCCGACCATCGAGACCGATTGGGTGCCGCCGTCCAAGCAGGGCGAGATCGGGCCGACCTTCACCAAGATCGCCAAGCCGACCCTGCAATGCATGTTCGAGCCGGTCTCGAACTGAGCCGCGCCTCAAAGCAATGAGGACCGCAGCGCCTCGCGTCAGCGGGGCGTTTTACTTTTTGGCGAGGCGCGGCACGCAGCTGCTGGTCCGCACCACGCCGTTCTGGCTCAGCCTGGAGCCGACGACCTGCTTGATCTGCCCGGCCGGGCACGAGCCGTCATCGACAAGGACGCGCTGGCCGACCCGCAGATCGACGATGTCGCCCTCGCGCATGTAGGACTGCTCTGCTGCGGCGGATTGAGTCATCGCGCCAAGAGCTGCGACGCTGACCAGCGCGACGAATCCCAAGCGCAGCATCGCAGCCTCCTTCACTTGTTCTGGATCTTGAGCCCGTCGGGGCCGACATTGATCTGAAGGCCTTCGGGCTGCTTGTTCGCCTGATAAAGATTGTAGCCGAGCATGCCTGCGATCACGACCAGCGCGGCGATCACGAGATACAGGACGTTGCGATTTGGCATCCGGTATCTCCGTAAGCGGACACTGACTGAACGCGGGCGACCTTAGTCAGGTGACTGCGATTCTCCTAGAGCGCTGCGGCTTGGCGGATGGCTTGACCGATGTCTTGCGCGTCGCGCGCAGCGCGGCGAGCGTTGTCTTCGCCAATCGTTCCGCCGATGCAACGAGTTGCGGAGCCGGATGCCCGGAAAATCCCAGCACGAAGCCAGGCAATGGGCGCGCGCGATGATAGGTCTCGGCGAGCAACCAGCCGCCGACGCCGGCATTAGCCTTTGCCTGCGCGGCAATCAGCGGATCGGTCGCGGGATCGAGCCGCGCCACGAGGTGCAGGCCCTGCGAGGGCACGGGAACCGTGAGCTCGCCTTCGGATGCGCTCACAAGCGTCGACGCCAGGACGTCGCGCGCCTCGCGATAGAGTTTGCGCGATTTGCGTAAGTTGGCCGCAAAGGCGCCGGAGTTCAGCATGTCGGCGACCGCGCCTTCCATCAACGTGGCGGGAAAGCGGTCGAGCGCGGCGCGCGCCGCCGTCACCGGTCCGATCAAGGCTTCGGGCAGGGCGCAATAGCCGATCCGCAATCCGGGAAACAACGTCTTCGCAAACGTGCCCATGTAGATCACGCGGCGCAGATGATCGATGCCGGCCAGCGACAACAGCGGCGCGCCGTCGTAGCGGAACTCGCTGTCGTAGTCGTCTTCGAACACGAAGGCGCCGGCATCCCGTGCCCAGTCGAGCAGCTCGAGCCGGCGCGGCATCGACATCTGCACGCCGAGCGGAAACTGGTGCGAGGGCGTGACATAGGCAGCGCGCGCTTGCGGCGCGGACGCGCGCCCCTTGTCGATGCGCATGCCCGACATGTCGACCGGCACCGACACCGGACGATAGCCGCAATGCTCGATCGCGCGCCGCGCCGCCGGATAGCCGGGGTCTTCGCACCAGACCTGGTCGCCGGGCTTGAGGATCGCCCCGAGCACGATGCGCAGGGCATGCAGCGTGCCGGACGCCAGCATGATTTGGTCGGGGTCGCAGCGCAGCCCGCGCGCCGACAGCAGATGGTCCGATATCGCCGCGCGCAGCTCGCTGCTGCCGCGGGGATCGCCGTAATGCAGATGCTCGGACCCGAAGGCGCGCAGCCTGCGGCCGGCGAAGGCGCGGAAGCGCTGCAATGCGCGCTCGTCGATATGGGTGCAGCCGAGCGACAGCGCATTGTGCTGCGGCGGCTCGATCGCGATCCTTGCGCGGCGCGGCGCGGCGGCCTGCGCCGGAATGCGCGCCGCGACGAAAGTTCCGGAGCCCGTGGTTGCCACCGCAAAGCCGTCGGCGATCAGCCGCTCATAGGCCGTGGTGACCGCGTTGCGGCGGAAGCCGGTCTGCTTGGCGAGCGCGCGCGACGGCGGCAGCGGCTCGCCCGGCTTGACGAGGCCGCCGACGATCGCGTGGCACAGCGCCTGATAGAGCCGCTGCTGCGAGGCCGCGCCGGGGGTGACGTGCGGGCCGGCGAGATCGAGCGGCAGCTCGGCCTTGCGCGCCGCGGGCTCCCGGGAATTGGTCGGAATTTTTCGCATGGAATTGGCACTATCGCAGACCAAATGAGCCGCTACAATTCTGGACAGATTCCAGATTTCGAAAGGCTCACCGTGACCGAAGGCGCATCCGCTCCGTCCTATCCCATGTCGTCCCGCAGCCGCGTGAAGCGCCGCCACGACCGCGGCTTCTACGACCACGCCACCGTGCACAAGATCCTCGACGCCTCGATGCTGTGCCACGTCTCCTACGTGATCGACGGCCAGCCCTATTGCACGCCGACCTTCTTCTGGCGCGAGGGCACCAGGCTCTACTGGCACGGCTCGAGCGCGAGCCGGATGCTGGAGAACCAGTCCGAAGGGCAACGCGTGTGCCTGACGGTCGCCCATCTCGACAGCCTGGTGCTGGCGCGCTGCGGCTTCAACCACTCGGCCGACTATCGCGCGGTGATGGCGTTCGGGTCAGCCTATCTCGTCACCGACCCCGCAGAGAAGGAACGCGCGATCGTCGCGATGGTCGACCGTTTCTTCCCCGAGCGCACCGCGAGCCTGCGTGCCAGCAACAAGCAGGAGATCAAGGCGACCTCGTTCATCGCGATGGAGATCGAGGAGGCCTCGGCAAAAATTCGCGCCAAGGGCGTCGCCGACGATGACGAGGATTACGAGTTGCCGATCTATGCCGAGCGCATTCCGGTGCGCGCCGTGCTCGGCGCGCCCGAGCCGTGCCCGCGGCTGCTCGACGGCGTGACGCGGCCGAAGACGCTCGATGGCTATTCGGAAGGCCGGCTGCTCGAAGATGCATTGCGGGACGCCTATTTTGCGCAATACCCCGCGGAGTGAAATCGGGCTACGCTGCGGCTCCCGCCTGATCTGTTTTCCCGATGGAGCCAAAGCATGACTGCCGAGACGCAACAACGAATCCTTGCCGCTGTTGATGAGGGATTCGATGCGCAGCTTGCGACGACGCAGGCCTTTGTCGCGATCCCCTCGAGCCGCGGCGCCGAGGGGCCGTGCCAGGACATGATCGGCGATCTCCTGCGCGAGCGCGGCTACGAGGTCGACGACTGGCACATCAATCTCGACGAGCTGAAGGATTTGCGCGGCTTCGGCCCGATCGAGCATGATTTCTCGAAGGCGCGCACGGTGGTCGGCACTTACCGCCCGGCCAGCAATGCCGGCAAATCGCTGATCCTGCAGGGCCACTGCGACGTGGTGCCGACCGGTCCGCTCGAGATGTGGGAGACGCCGCCGTTCTCGCCCGTCATCAAGGACGGCAGGATGTATGGCCGCGGCGCCTGCGACATGAAGTCCGGCACCATCGCCGCGCTCTATGCGCTGGATGCGATCAGGAAGGCCGGGCTGAAGCCGACAGCGCGGATTCACTTCCAGTCCGTGATCGAGGAGGAGAGCACCGGCGTCGGCGCGCTCTCGACCTTGCAGCGCGGCTATCGCGCCGATGCCTGCTTCATCCCGGAGCCGACCAACGGCACGATGATCCGCTCGCAGGTCGGCGTGATCTGGTTCCGCCTGAAGGTGCGCGGTTTCCCGGTGCATGTGTTCGAGGCCGGCGCGGGCTCGAACGCAATCATGGCGGCGTATCATCTGGTGCATGCGCTGGAGAAACTCGAGATCGCCTGGAACGAGCGCGCCAAGGCCGACCGCCACTTCAAGGACGTCAATCACCCGATCAATTTCAATCCGGGCATCATCAAGGGCGGCGACTGGGCCTCCAGCGTGCCGGCCTGGTGCGACGTCGACTGCCGCATCGCGGTCTTGCCGGGCTGGTCGATCGCCGAGTGCCAGAAGGAGATTCTTGCCTGCGTGTCGGCGGCGGCGCGCGATCATCGCTTCCTCTCCAATAATCCGCCGCAGGTCGAATGGTCGGGCTTCCTGTCGGAAGGCTACGAATTGGTGAACTCCGAGGCACCGGAAGCTGCCTTCGCCAAGGCGCACTCGGTCGTCTATGGCGGCGCGGTGGAAGACCGCGCCTTCACCGCGTTGACCGACACGCGCTTCTACGGTCTGAACCACAACATCCCGAGCCTCTGCTTCGGCGCCACCGGTGCGGCGATGCACGGCTTCAACGAATATGTCGAGCTGGAGTCGCTGCGCAAAGCGACCAAGGCGATGGCGCTGTTCATCGCGGAATGGTGCGGCGTAGAGAAGGCGTAGGTAGTCTCTCCGTGATTGCGAGGAGCGAAGCGACGAAGCAATCCATTTCTCGGCAAGCGGTGACATGGATTGCTTCGCTTCGCTCGCAATGACGATGGCGAGAGCTTAAGGGGGCTCCGGCCACAACGCCTTCACGATCGCATCGAGCCCATCCGTCAGCGCGGCAGGCCCGGGCTGCAGAATGATCGGCGACTTGATCTCGACGATGCGGTCGTTGCGCACCGCCGGGATTTCGCTCCAGCCCTCACGCTTGCGGATGCGGTCGGGCACGACCTTCTTGCCGCACCAGGACGCCAGGATCACGTCGGGCATCGCCGCGCGCACCGCGTCAGGCGTGACGATGCGATCCTTGGCCGCCTTGTGAACGCGCAAATGCGGCAGCGCGTCCTCGCCGCCGGCGATCTCGGTCAGTTCGGACACCCAGCCGATGCCGCTGATCAGCGGATCGTCCCATTCCTCGAAATAGACCTTTGGCCGCGGTGCCGGACGCGGCGTTGCCGCGATCGTCGCCAGCCGTTGTTCGAGGTTTTGCGCGAGCCGATCGGCGCGGTCGGCGGCACCGACCATTGCGCCCAGACTGCGGATCATCGCGAGGATGCCGGCGACGTCGCGCTGGTTGAAGACGTGGACGGCGACGCCGGCGCGCACGAGATCGGCGACGATGTCGGCCTGCAGATCGGAGAAGGCGAGCACCAGATCGGGGTCGAGCGCCAGGATCTTTGGCATGTCGGCGGAGATGAACGCCGACACGCGCGGCTTCTCCCGGCGGACCTGCGGTGGCCGCACCGCGTAGCCGGAGACGCCCACGATGCGGTCCTGCTCGCCGAGCAGATAGAGCGTCTCGACCGTCTCTTCGGTCAGGCAGACGATCCGGCGGGGAGGGAAGTCGCGCATGGCAGGCGGTATGCAGGCTCGGAGGCACATTGTCACTCATGTCATGACGTCATTCGCGCCATTACCTCAGACGTCATTGCCGGGCCCGCTCTGGCAATCCATCATGCCCGATATCAACCTCGAAGAAGGCCACAAAGCAGGGAGTGCCCATGACGCCGCTCGAAAAGATCCAGTCGATGAAGATGCCGTTTGCGGAACTGAAGGGCGTTACGTTCATCGAGGCCGATCAGGACCGGGTGGTCGCGAAAATGGTGGTGCGGCCGGACCTCTGCACCCTCCGCAACACGATCCATGGCGGCGCGGTAATGGCCTTTGCGGACTCGGTCGGCGCCGCCGCGACCGTGATCAACCTGCCCGGGGACGCCAAGGGCACCACGACGCTGGAGAGCAAGACCAACTTCATCGGCGGCGCCAAGGAGGGGACGACCGTGATTGCGACCGCAACACCGGTTCACCGCGGGCGACGGACCCAGGTGTGGCAGACCAGGCTGGAGACCGAAGACGGCAAGCTGGTCGCGGTGGTGACCCAGACACAGCTGGTACTATGATGGGGCGATAATGTGATTTTCCAATCACCACATGCCTTAATTGAATGAATCTCGGTACTTGAATTTTATGGTGCGTCGCACAATATAGGTATTGCTAGGGACTCGACGCCTCCTCGAGGGCTACCAAGAGGAGTTATGAAATGAACTATGATTCCATTTGTTCGACGGCCGCCAAGGGCACCGTGCGGACGTTGAGCCAGCAGGAAGAGCTTCCGCTGCTGCGCGATCACCTGCTGCGGCTGGATCGCACCAGCCGTCATGATCGTTTTCATGGCTTCATCGACGACAGTTTCATCCGCCGCTACGCCGAGCGCTGCGCCAATGACGGCACGGTCATCATCGCCTATTTCGAGGACGGCGTGGTCCGCGGCGCGGCCGAGTTGCATCCGCCGGAGCAGTCACCGGATGCCCAGCCCGAGATCGCTTTCAGCGTCGAGCGGTCGGCGCGGCGGAAGGGCGTCGGCAGCACCCTGTTCCGCAAGCTGATCGCCGAGGCGCACGCCAAGGGCTACGGCAGCCTGCGCATCACCACTGGCGCACAGAACGATGCGATGCGGGCGCTCGCTACCAAGTTCGGTGCCCAGCTGACCTTCCGTCATGGCGAGTCGACCGGCAGCATCGACCTGAGCGAGCGGCAGCAGCCCGAAGCGGCGCCGGCTGTCGCCGCGGTGACGCCGGTCGAGGCTGCGCACGCGATCGTCGAAATGAACCGCGCGTATTGGCGCATGGTGATGCAGATCTCCGGCTGGGGCCGGGCGGCCTGAATCGGCAGCGTTTCCAAGCGAAGTGGATACCGGTTCGCGTGAAGGACACGCGCCCAACAAGAATCTCGGATCAAACGAAAAAGGGCAATCCACTCAATGGATTGCCCTCTTTCTTTCAGCAATTGGATGGTGCGTCTCAGGTGCCGGTGCGCTTGTCGGTCGCAAAGCGGCGGACCACGCGGCGCTCGACTACCACGGAGCGCTGCGCGCCCTGTTCGCCGGCGATGACGCGGGTTGCTGTGCCGGTGCGGGCACTGACGCGCGCGGTCTTCTTCACCTCGGCGAGCACGTCGTCATAGGGCAGTCCCATCAGGGCCGACGCGATCTCGGCCTGGGCCTCCACGTCATCGGTGATGCCGATGGCAGCGAAGATTGCTTCTTCCAGCGTCGGCGGATCATGCCGCACGCGCCGGGTGCCATACTTGGTGTTCCAGTCTCCGCTCATCGCCGCCTCATCATTGAATCGCGAGAGATACGTAAGGTCCCCAATGTTGCATTGCAATATGAATGTGAGATGGCAATCCAGCCATGCAGCTAGAGTCTCTCAATCTTGTGAGCGTCATAAAGTTCGATGGTGGTCGCCGCGGCCGCGAGAGATTGCAGCGAGCGGACGAAATCGCGCGACGCAGGGACCGCAAAATGCGCCGCCAGCGCGGCGCGGTCGGCCCATTGCTCGAAGAACACCAGTCTAAGCGGATTCTCGCAGTCGACATGGACCGCGTGGGAGATACAGCCGGGCTCGGTGCGTGAGCGATGAACATGTTCAAGGCTCAGCCGCCGCACCTCGTTGAACGAGTCGGGGCGGGCGGTGACGCTGCCGGTGACGACGATCATGATTTCCCCCTCCAATGCGCGATGAAGCCAAGTCATCATCGCGCTTTAGGTTCTTGTTTGAGCATGATCTTTTCGGAAAACCGCTTCGCACTTTTCCGGATCATGCTCTACGGGGCGGCTTCTGCCCCGGATGCACTCGTCTGTTGCTGCGGCCAACGCTTCAGCGCGGCGCGACCGGCATCGGTCAGCACATAGATGCCGCGCTCGGCGCGATCGAACCAGCCATAGACATTATGCAGCAGGATCTTGCCGGCGTCGGGAATATCCGCGCGAAGGTCGCGCACCCGCCGCGGCCCATCCGAAAGCGCACAGGCGCAGGCCAGCGCCTGCTGCCGGTAGGCGGTCATGATCGGCGCCCGCGTCGATCCGCCCATTGCGGGATCGCCCTTGCGCTTCTGGTGCTCGGTGATCAGCCGCGAACGTTTCTTCGGATTGCGGCGGGGCGCGGCGGTCGGCGGCGGCACCAGCACCTCGACGTCGCCGCGATCGGTGACGCCGAGCATGCCGAAGCCGAGCCGCCGGCACAGATTGCGATAGCGCGCGTCGCTCTCGCGGCCCTTGCCGCGGGCCGACACCTTGGCCGCGATCCACACCTCGTCAGCGGCGCCGGCGCGATCGACCGCCTGCAGGATCAGTTCGAGATTGAAGGCGAGCTTGAGTTCGCCGATCACGACGACCGGTGGATCATCGCCGCTCAGCGCTACGAGATCGCAGCCGCCGATCTCGCCCTTCACCGTGAAGCCGAGCTTTTCCAGGAAGCGTTTGACGGGCAGATAAAGCGCGGTTTCCAACAGGCAGGCTCCTGCGGCATCGGCCGCGACTCGGTGCGCCAGCATAGCGCGGAATTGGGCCCGCCGAGGGCGGATGGAATTTGCGCAAGGCACGGCTGAACGGCTATTGTCGGAACCGGGACCAGGCGCAGCTCATGATCCGGAACGGGCTCTATCACATCACCGTCGAATTTCTCGACGGCGTCTCTGGCGGCAACCAGGGCGTCATGGTGCTGCGCGACGGACAGATGCGCGGCGGCGACTCGTTTTTCTTTGCCTACGGCAGTTACACCGCAGCCGATGGCAAGTGGAAGGGCGAGGTCACCAACGAGGAGCATTCGCCGACCTATGGCGAGCGCCCGGTGTGGGAACGCAAGGTGGTCACGATCGGATTTACCGGCACCTATACCGATCAGACCGCCGAAGGTGACGGCATGGCGCTCGCCGGCAAGCAGAGCATCCGCTTCAGGTCGAAACTGCGGCTGCTGGTTGCGGATTAAACCCGCCCGTTCACCGGCAGGAGCGCGCCGGTGACGGCGCTCGCGGCATCGCTGGCGAGGAACAAGATCACGTCGGCGAGCTCTTTCGGCGTCACCCATTTGGAGATGTCGGCCTTCGGCATCGCAGCGCGATTGGCGGCGGTGTTGATGATCGAGGGCAACACCGCGTTGACCGTGACCTTGCCCTTCAGTTCCGCAGCGAGCGACTCGGTAAGGCGGTGCACGCCGGCCTTCGAGGCGGCGTAGGGACCCATGCCGGAGGCCGCCTGCAGGGCACCGAGCGCGCCGATATTGATGATCCGTCCGGCGCCCGACTTGGTGAGATGCGGGATGGCGGCGCGCGAGGTGTTGAGCGCCGTCATCACGTTCATCGCGTACATGCGCTGCCAGGTCGCCGGATCGCCGTCGCCGACCGCCTCGAAGGTAAAGCCGCCGGCGATGTTGATCAGCCCGTCAAGCCGGCCGAAATGCGCGGCCGCCTTGTCGATCGCGGCCGTCGCCTGCGCAGTGTCGGTGAGGTCGACACCGCCCAGCTCGATATGGTCGGCCGTCGCCGCAAGCGTTGACGCGGCATGATCGATGCCGGCGACGCGCGCGCCGCGCGCCAGCGCCTCTGTGGCGACCACTTTGCCAAGCGCGCCAAGGGCGCCCGTGATGACGATGGCTTTTCCGTGCATGGCGGTCTCCGCATTCGCGAGCAAACGAATGCCCACTATGATCAGGCGGAATTCATTTGCAATGCCGCCAATTTCGCCGCCTACTGCGCGCATTCATCAATTCATTCACCTCAAGGATGTTTGCTATGCCGACACCCAGACCGTGCGAAACCCATCCCGATCTCGTCAGGTTCGGACATAAGCTGCCGCACTTCGCGGATGCGCTGCGGCATCAGCGCAAGATCAAGCTGGTGGCGCTTGGATCGTCCTCGACCGCGGGCGCCGACAACATCCTGCCGTTTCCGCCGCGGCTCGAGATGCTGCTGCGGCAACGCTTCTTCGGCCGGATGATCGACGTGATCAATCGCGGGATCGGCGGGCAGGAGGCGCCGGAGGAATATTCGCGCATCGAGTCCGACGTGACGGCTGAGGCGCCGGTGCTGGTGATCTGGCAGGTCGGCACCAACGCCGTCTACAAGGGCTACAATCCGGCCGAGGTGCGCGCGACGCTGGAGGCCGGGCTCGACGTGCTCACAGCGCTTCCGCTTGACGTCGTCGTGATGGATTCCCAGTACACGCAGGCGATCGTCGGCACTGAAGCTGCGCTCAATCTCGCCAACGTGATCATGCCGATGATCGCCGAAGTGACCGCAAGCAAGAAGGTGAATCTGTTCAGCCGCTTCGCGCTGATGAAGCGCTGGACCGATGACGGGATTCCACTCGCCGAGCTCGACGATGGCGGGCAGCTTCATACCAGCGAATGGGCGACCAATTGCGTAACCCAGTCGCTGTTCGGCGCGATCGACGACGCCTTGAAGCCGGAGGCGATCACGTAAGCCCAACGACGTCGGCCCGACTACGTAAGACTACGGGGTAGGGCCGGTTGGATAAAATTTGCAGCAGTTCTGTAAGTCGTTTGCAGAACCCTTTCCTTAGAAGCGGAACTCCAGCCAAGGTAGGGGTTATGCGAATGGGAAATCTTCCGGATCACGGTTTACCGCTGGTTCAGCTTAAGGAGCAGCGGCGCGATCTCGTGGTGGCGCTGCAAAACCGCAAGGGACCAGTGGGCAGCTGGGAATTGATGCAGATCGCCGCGATCCAGCAGGCAATCTCGGCGTTCGAGGATGTGATTGCCGACCTCGATGCGGAGCTCGAGCTCGAGGCCGCAGCGGCCTGAGCTTTTTTAGTTCAGCCGCGTTTCCTTCACGCGAACCGGTGTGCACGTCGCTCGAAAAGTCGGGCGAACTGATCAGGCCTGCAGATAGCGGCCTTCGAGCGCCTTGCGCTCGGCTTGGCCGAGCCCGAGGCCGTCGCGGAAATAACCGTCGAGGCCGCCATAGTCGGCATCGATCGCCTCGAATGCAGCCTCCAGAAACGCCGCGCGCACGGTGCCGAGCACCTGCTTGACGTCGTCAGGCAGCTCGGTGCTGTGGGCCGGGTCGCGCTTGTAGAACTGGTTGGTCAGGAGATAGTCGTCCGCGATCACCTGATCGGACACGCCGAGCGCGTGCAGGATCAGCGCACAGGCAAAGCCGGTGCGGTCCTTGCCGGCGGTGCAGTGGATCACCAGCGGCGCCCGGTCTTCCAATAGATGGGCAAACAGCGTGCGGTAACGCGCCGTGTTGTCCTGCACATAGCCCCGGTAGGAGTCCCGCATCACGTCGATCGCATCGGCTTCCGAGAGCTGACGGTTGCTGGCGATCTCGCGCAGCGAAGCCACCACGGTCGGCTCGACGGGAAGCGAATGCACGGTGACGTCGCTCATGCCGCATAGCGCCTCGGCGCGCTCGGCGACGCCGCGAAAATCGAACGCGCTTCTGACCCCGAGCGAGCGCACCACGGCGACGTCCTGCTCGGTAAGATGCGCAAGATGGTTGGAGCGGAAGATCTGGCGCCAGCGCACCGTCCGCCCGTCGCGCGTCTGGTAGCCGCCGAGGTCGCGAAAATTGCTGGCGCCGGCGAGATTGAGATGACGGGCAGGGGCTTCGGACATCGGGCGGGCCTGTTGCAGCTGATGAGGTCTTGGCGCAGGAATAGCGGCGCAGACAGGTCTATAACCGGCCCGTTGGGGGGAGAATATGACTTATCGCGGGGGCGCCATTGTCATCGGCGCAATTCTTTTCGAGCTCTTTGGTTCCTCGAACGTGTCGGCGCAGTCCGCCTTCCGGAATTATCGCTGCGCTGACGGCACGCAATTCATTGCCGGGTTCTTCAACGGGGATACGCGCGCGCATCTGCAACTCGACGGCAAGGCGGTGACGCTGAAGAAGCGCCTGTCGCTGACTGGCACGCGCTACAAGGGCGGCGGGGTCACGCTCGAGATCAGCCGGGCCGGGCTTGCCAGGCTCCGGCATGCGAGGCGGCCGGCGACAGCCTGCGAGCCGGCATGAAAAAAGGGCCGAAACGCTCGCGTTCCGACCCTTGTTATTGTTCTGCTGCTGTCTGACGTTTTTGCGTCGCGCCCCTCGATCGCATCGGCATCAGTGATCGCGGCCCGGCTTGGCGTCGTCGATGGCCGCCTGATGGTACCAGCTCTCGCTGCAGGCCGAGGTCTCGACTTCAGCGGCGAGTTCGAGCGCGGTCCGCGTCTCGCCGTAGCGGCGTCCGCCAAGAGCCGCGCGGCCTCCTGCCGGGAATTGATAGATTGTTGCCGATCCCTGGATCGGTCCTTGGTTTTGGCCCGTGGTGATCATGTCAAAGTCTCCTTTGGCCGGAGCGAGCCTCCATGGTGCGCCCGACTCATTCGCGTGTGGTTACCGTGTTTTCGATATCGGCCCGGGCTCGGCGGGGTGCAAGTGAACAAGAAATAGTCATTGTTTGATCAATTCGTGGGCAGATTCGGGTTTGCTTCCTGTGAGGCAGGATGCAGCTGACCAACGCTTGAGCCGCGGCGGTGGTTGCAGGGCGCCCGACCGTTGGACACGAACTGTCACATGGCGCTGCCGCCGTAATAAGCGGCAGGCGATGCCGTAGCCGAATTTGCTGCAGAAACGGGCGGTGGAGAGCGTTGAGAGAAGATTTTGACTGACCGCGGCGCATGCCAGCCGCGCTGCTATGTCGCAGAAAAAAATGTGATCTCCGCTGTGGACATCCGCGGCCGGGCGGGCGCCGCAGTGCAGCAACTGGCATTTTAATTGCTTAGTAAGAGCCGGCCGATGGTGGCCGGGTACGCGTGCGGCGGCCGACTGGCTTTCGGTTCCTCACGGTTTTGCATCATCAACAGAGAGGTTCAATGACCAAGTACAAGCTCGAGTATATCTGGCTCGACGGATATACGCCGACGCCGAGCCTGCGCGGTAAGACGCAGATCAAGGAATTCGCGTCGTTCCCGACCCTCGAACAGCTTCCGCTGTGGGGCTTTGACGGTTCGTCCACCCAGCAGGCTGAAGGCCACAGCTCTGACTGCGTGCTGAAGCCGGTCGCCTGCTATCCCGACGCCGCGCGCGAGAACGGCGTGCTGGTGATGTGCGAAGTCATGATGCCCGACGGCAAGACGCCGCATGTCTCGAACAAGCGCGCCACCGTTCTGGATGACGAAGGCGCCTGGTTCGGCTTCGAGCAGGAATACTTCTTCTACAAGGACGGCCGTCCGCTCGGCTTTCCGGAAGAGGGTTATCCGGCGCCGCAGGGCCCGTACTACACCGGCGTCGGCTACAAGAACGTCGGCAGCGTCGCCCGCAAGATCGTCGAAGAGCATCTCAATCTCTGCCTCGCCGCCGGCATCAACCACGAAGGCATCAACGCCGAAGTGGCGAAGGGCCAGTGGGAATTCCAGATCTTCGGCAAGGGCTCCAAGACCGCCGCTGACCAGATGTGGATGGCCCGCTACCTGATGCTGCGCCTCACCGAGAGTTACGGCATCGATATCGAATTCCATTGCAAGCCGCTCGGCGACACCGACTGGAACGGCTCGGGCATGCACGCCAACTTCTCGACCAAGTACATGCGCGAAGTCGGCGGCAAGGAGTACTTCGAGAGCCTGATGAAGGCCTTCGACAAGAACCTGATGGATCACATCGCCGTCTACGGCCCGGACAACGACAAGCGCCTGACCGGCAAGCACGAGACCGCGCCCTGGAACAAGTTCAGCTACGGCGTGGCTGACCGTGGTGCCTCGATCCGCGTTCCGCACTCCTTCGTCAACAACGGCTACAAGGGCTATCTGGAAGACCGTCGCCCGAACTCGCAAGGCGACCCCTACCAGATCGCTTCGCAGATCCTGAAGACGATCTCCGAGGTTCCGACCGGCGCCAAGGCTGCGGCCTAAGCTGCTATCGGACCCGGATGGAGCCATCCGGTACCGCAAATCGGGTCCGCCAGGGCGACAGCCTTGGCGGACCTTCGCTATTTAGCGATACCCTTTGCAGGCGGCGTTCCGCCGAAACCGGTTTCGCTGCGTTATGAACCGCGCTAGATAACGGGTGCATCTTGGCTGCCGGGGATGCGGCGCTTGTTTGAGGGGTTTTACAAGGTCCGGTTCGAACTCGGCGGCGCCGTCGGCCGCGGCGTGATGTATGTCGGCGATGGCAAGATGCTGGGCGGCAATTCGGCGTTCGCCCATATCGGCACCTACGAGAAAGCCGGCGACGAGGTCGCAGTCGAGATCCAGACCGTCCGCCATAACCCCGATCCGAACTACCGCGCGATGGCCGGTACCGATGACGCCACGCTGATTGCCAAAGGCCGGCCGGACGGCGACCTCTACCGCTTCAAGGGCGAACTGAAGGAGTTGCCCGGCGTGCCGTTCCAGTCGGTGATGACGCCGATCACCGAGGGGGACATCCCGCTCGCCGGCGGGGTCGGCGAGGGCGGCGTCATCAACGGGCTCTATTCGATCCACATCCGCGTGCTCGACGGGGTCGACGGCGGCCTCACCGGCGTGATGCTGCTGAACAACGGCCGCATCCTTGGCGGCGACGCCTTCTTCTACTATCTCGGCACCTACACTTCCGAGAAAGGCCGCTGGAAGGGCCAGATCCTCAATCAGGAGCACACTTCGGCGATGGGCGAGAACCCGATCTTTGGCGGCCATGAGGTCGGCATCGGCTTTGCCGGCACCTGCGACGCCGAGGGCGCCGTGCTGGAGGCGACCGCGCTTGCCGGCAAGCGCAGCCTGCGCCTCACGGCCGCGCTCAAGCTGATGCGGCGGGCATAGGCCATATGAGCAATTCGGTTCGTGTTCTTTCGACACTGGCGTTGAAGGGCGCGGTCGCGCGGCTTGCCGCCGCCTATCAGGCGGCGAGCGGCGTTGCGATCGACGCCGATTTTGCGCCGACGCTGGCGCTGCTCAAACGCCTGCGCGGCGGCGAGGGCGCCGACCTCGTGATCCTGACCCGCGAAGGCCTCGATGAGATGATCGGCGAGGGCCGCGTTGCGCGGGAGAGCGCAGTGGATCTTGCGCGTTCCCATGTCGGCGTCGCGGTGAAGGCGGGGGCGGCGCATCCCGACATCGCAACTGAAGCCGCGCTGCGTGCGGCGCTGCTCGGTGCGCGGGCGGTGGCCTATTCGCGGCTCGGCGCCAGCGGCATCCTGTTCGCGCAGCTGATCGCGCGTCTCGGCATTGTGGCGGCGATCAACGCGCGGGCGGTGATCATTCCGAGCGGCTTCACCGCGGAAAAGCTCGTCAGCGGCGACGCCGATCTCGCAATCCAGCAGATCAGTGAGTTGAAGCAGATCGAGGGCATCGAGGTCGTCGGGCCGATTCCGCTGGATTTGCAGACCCCGGCGGTGTTTTCCGCCGGCCGCATGGCAGCCTCGCAGCGCGCAGCGGCCGCCGATCATCTGCTGCGCTATCTGTCGTCGGCTGATGTCGCGCCAGTGCTGCGCGAGACCGGGCTCGAGCCTTGAATTTGCCCGCACCGCGACGCAACCTGCTGGTCATGTTCAAACCACTTCACGCGATTGTCTTTGCTGCGGCGCTTGCCGCGCCCGTGTCTGCCCACGCGCAATCGGCCGACCTCGTGCTGTGCGACCGGCTTGCCGCCGATCCCACCGATCCCGACAAGCCGGCCGACGTGAAGGGCGTGCCCGACATCGCGTCGGCCGACATCGCGACCGCGATCAAGTACTGCGCGGTGGCCGCAAGATCGTCGCGCCGCGCGATGTACCAGCTCGGCCGGGCCTATGCCGCCAACCGGCAGACGGCGGAAGCCGCAAGCGCTTGGCGCAAGGCCGCCGACAAGGGCTCGACCTCGGCGATGGTCGAGCTCGGCGTGCTCTACGGCAACGGCACCGGCGTTGCCAAAGACGAGGCGCAGGCCCGCAAATTGTTCGAGCGCGCGGCGCAGGCCGGCAACGCGCGCGGCGTCAGCAATCTCGCCGCGCTCGGCGGCGGCGGCGCGGCAGCTGATCCGGCACGCGCGCGCGAATTGCTCGCCAAATCCGCCGAGACCAATGCCGAAGCGCAGTACCAGCTCGGCATGATGCTGGCCGAAGGCCAGGGCGGCGCGCAGGACGATGTCGGCGCGCGGGCGCTGTTCGAGAAGGCCGCTGCGCAGAACCATCCGGGCGCGCTGGAGCGGATGGGCGCCTTCGCGCAGGCCGGTCGCGGCGGGCCGAAGGACAGCGATGCCGCGAAAGCTTATTACGAGCGGGCGGCGGCGCTCGGCGACGAGGATGCCAAGAAGGCGCTGGAGCGGGCCCGCTGTCCCTATGTCATCAAGGACAAGCGCGGCAATGCCGTGACCAATCTCTGCTTCTAACCGAACTGGAACGCTCTCCGCGGCATGTCGTTGACATGCGAAAGGCATTGGCGAGGCGTTGCGATGATCCGCAAACTAAGTTCCGGCGAGTACCGGCTCTATTCCCGCAAGGTCAATCCGAAGACCGGCAAGCGCCGCAATCTCGGCACCTTCAAGTCGCGCGCGGCGGCGGAGAAGCACGAGCGCGACGTGCAGTATTTCAAGCGCCACTAGTTCGGAGTTGCGCGACTTAAGGCACTGGGCAGGCCGCGCCGGTCTTCACCCAGGCCTCGACCAGCGCGCCGGCCTGCGCCTGCGTGCCCGGTGCCGGTGCGCGGCCGAAGCCGGGATGCCAGGCCCAGCCCACCAGCGTGTCCTTGCCGATATGCTCGACCAGCTCCTCGACCTTGCGGCCGCCATTGCGCGCGGGGTCGCGGATTTGCGCGCAAATCTCGCCGACGGTCTTGCCGGCCCATGCCATCTCGCGCGGCGCAAGGTGCCATTCCGGGTGTCCCGGCACCCGACCGGGGTCGAAATTGGCGTGCTGGTGACAGATCGAGCAGCGCATGGCGTCCTTGCCGTGGCCGTCCGCACCGCGCGTCACCGGCGGCTGATGCATGCGGCTGATGTCGCCCTGCCGCGGGCTGTCGCCGGCGGGATGGCAATTGGTGCAGCGCGGATGCGTCAACACCTTGCCGAGCTCGGTGAAGATCGCCGCCGAGCGCTGCTCGACATTCTCGATGCCGGCAAAGCTTTCCGGCGAGGCGAGGGCGTGGCTCGCGCTTTCCGACGCCGCGTAGCCTGCGCACAGGCTGGTCGCGAGCGCCGTCAGCACCGCAACGATCCGAAACCACGTTTCCGATGGCATTCTTGCGCGCTCACTTGCTGGCGGTCAGATAGCGTTTGGAATCGGCGAGGATCACGTCGCGCACCGCCTGGTGATACTTGATGTAGCCGGTGCAACGGCACAGATGGCCGTCGAGCGCATCCGCAATGACGCTCTCGAGCTGGTCCCGCGCCACCGGCGCCTTCGCCAGCCGTTCGAGCAGCACCTGGCCTTCGTTGAGGAAACCGGCCGTGCAATAGCCGCACTGGAACGCGAAGTGGTCGATGAAGGCGCGCTGCAACGCCGAGAGTTCGCCGTCCCTGGCGTGGCCCTCGACGGTGCGGATCGCCTTGCCGTCGAAATTGGCCGCCGGCACCACGCAGGTCGGGGTGGTGTAGCTCGTGCCGTCGGGATTATCGATGATAACGGCACAGCTCAAGCATTGCGCGGCGCCGCAGCCGAACTTGGTGCCGGTCATCCCGAGCATTTCCCGAAGGAAATCGTTCATCGAGAGGTCGTCGCGGACCTCGATCGGGCCGTGCTTCTGGCCGTTGATGGTAAGGTTGAGCGTCGTCACGCCAGCGCTCCCTTGAGCAGGCTTGTTGTCACCGGCAGTGAGCGGAAGCGGTGGCCGGTGGCATCGTTGATGGCGTTGAGCAGCGCCGGCACGATCGGGATCATCACCACCTCGGCCATGCCCTTCGGCGGCTCGTCCGGCGTCAGCGGCGGCAGCATCTCGATCTCGAGATCGTGCAGCGGCAGGTCGGAGCCGCGCGCGATCAGGTACTGGCCGAGATTCCACTGCCCGTTGCCGGGCCCGCCTTCGAACGGCGGCAGGGTTTCCAGCAACGCGTAGCCGACGCCCATCGCGAACCCGCCATGCGACTGGCCGAGCACCACTTCGGGGACCAGCGCCTGGCCGCATTCGAACACGCTGTAGGCCCTGGCGATGCGCAAGATGCCAGTCGCGCGCTCGATCTCGATGCGGACCAGCGTGCCGCACATCGAGGTGTAGGCGGTGCCGATCCGGTTGTTGTCGGTCGGCGGGAATTTCACGCTTGTTCGGTCGATCCGCTCGAACTGGCTTCGGCCGCGACGAACAGCGAGCGCGTCGATCTCGGCGCGGTACTGCTCGCCGAACAGCGGGAAGCGGGCGCGCGACCAGGCCCAGCGCGAGAAGCTGTGCGCGATGGCGCCGGTGACGAAGCCGCGCGCATGCGCGGTCGCGGCAAGCTTTGGCAAGGGTAGCGGCGCGAGATCGTCGAGCACCAGCTGGCCATCCTTCCAGTGCGCCTTGTCCCATTGGCGGGTGCGGGGATCGGCCTTGGCGATGTGCCAGAGCTCGAGCGCCGCCGGCCACAGGCCGAAGCGGAAGATGACGCGGGCCGCCTCGGCCGACGAGTGCGTGCCGACATGGGCGCCGATCGACGCGCTGGTTGCCGAGCTGATCGCCGGCACCCAGCGCGGGTTCTTCTCGGCGAGATCCTGGGTCTTCTGATCCATCGTGTAGGGATCGCCCGAGTTGACGAGCCCGAGCGCGTCGTAGCTGTCGACGCGGGAGACCGCGACCTCGTCGGCGACGGCGCCGAGATGGCTCGCGACCCGGTTGGCGAGCGCGGTGCCGACGCCGTTGCCCATCTCGACGTGGTCGCAGTGGATCGCGATCCGTCCTTCGGCATCGATCTCGACCCGGCCGAGCGAGCAATCCGCGCCCGAGCCGTAATCCTTGGTGACGCAGGCGACGCCGGTGCCGACCAGCCGCCCCTCCGGCGCCTTCTGCTTGAAGTCAGCACGCTGCCGCCAGATCGGATGCTTCTCGAGCTTGTCGAGGATGTCTGATGTGCGCACCGACACGATGTAGGGATTGCCGGTCATGGTCCGGCCGTTCTGCTTCAGCGCATTGTTGCGCCGGAATGCGATCGGATCGACCTTGAGCTCGCTCGCCGCCTCGTCGATCAGGACTTCGAGCGCGGTCATGGTCTGCAGCGTGCCGTAGCCGCGCATCGAGCCTGCGGTGACGCCGCGCGAATGCAGCGCCACGGTGGTGACGTCGACTTTCGGGATGTCGTAGATACCGATCGCAGCCGTCGCGGCAACGACCGCGACATTGGCGGAGAAGTTGGCGAGCCCGCCGCCGTCGAGCACATGGTCGGCGGCGAATGCCGTGATCTTGCCGCTCGCGTGATCGATGCCGATCCGCGAGCGCATCTTGATCGGGTGGCGTTTGATGCCGCCCTGGAATTGCTGGTAGCGGTCCTGCGCCAGCCGCACCGGACGGCCCGGAAAGAACATCGCCGCCAGCGCCACGTAAAGCACGAACGGGGTATGGTCGCGGCCGCCGAAGCCGCCGCCGACATGGGCGAACTGCGCGTTGATGTGCGAGGGCCGGAACGGCGGGCGAGCCTTGCCGAGCATGAAGGCGATCGACTCGGTCGCCTCATAGGGCGACTGCACGCCGAGCACCAGTTCGAGATTGCCGCTGTTGTCGCTGTACCAGGCGAGCCCGCTCTCCGGCTCGAGGAACATCGGATCGACCGACTGGGTCTCGAACTCGCGGTCGAGCACGAGCTGTGTCGGATCGTCCTTGGCGAGTTGGGCGCGGATCGCTTCGCCATGGGTTGCGGCCTTGGCGTAGTCGGCCTTGGTCTCCTTGGCGAGCGGCAGCCAGACCGGCAGCGCCGCGTTCTGGATGCGGCTCGGCGAAACCCAACCGGCCTGGATCGGCGAATAGACGTCGGGCGCGTCAGGCGAGGCGCCCGCCACGCGCGTGAAGCGATACGCGCCGTAGTTCGGCAGGATGACCGGCCCGGTCTCGTCGCCGAATTTGACGAAGCCGCCGTCGCGCAGCGCGAGGCGCGCGCGGTCGAAGGCGTCGAACTGCTCGAAGATCAACAGCGCGACCGGTTGTCCGAGATAGAGCGGCGTCTTGCCGACCGGGCAGAACAGGTCGCCGGTGTAGAACTCCGGGACCCGCGTGCCGATCCGGTCGAGATCGGCAGCGGTTACGATAACCGACGGCTTTGCCGGACCATCGAGACGGGCGAGGTCCATGCCGGCATAGACATGCGTCGCGTCATCGGCGCGGACCAGGATGGCGTGCGCGGTGGTCGCGGGCCAGCCCGCCATGTCGGCGGCGCGGAAGTCGGACGCGTAGAGTTTTGCGCCGGTGACCTTGGCGACGCCGTCGACACGGCCGGCGCCCTTTTCCGCCGGGTTGAAATGGCCGCGGCCGGGCAGCGTCTCGCGGGTCGCGAAAGCCGGTTCCTTCGCCAGCGCCAGATGCGACAGGCTGACCGAGATGCCGCCTGCCGACAACCACTTCACGAAATCGCGTCGCGAAGGCCGCATGGTCTGATCTTTCATCGACACCTCGACGACGGCATATCGCGCCGGGGTTTAACAATTGGTGCAATACACGCGAAAGTATTGCGGCAAAGCGAGCGCAACCGCAACGCCGCAATAGGTCGTAGCTGCCTCACTTGTAGCTTTGGGCTCACTTCAGGTCGGCGATGGTGGCCGGTCCCGGACCTGGCGTGATCAGCGTCGGCCACTGCTTGGAACCGAACGGCACCAGCGGCGGCAGGAAGGCGGTCATGCCGCGCTTCTTGGTCTCGGCGATGATCGCCTCGCGCGCGTCGCCCCCCATCAGCTCATAGTCCATCAGGTGATAGCTGCCGAAGAACAGCGCGCCGACCGAGCGGTCCGCGATGATCCGGGTCAGCGACTCCAGCATGTCCGACGGCGTCGTGGTGAAGGAGATCGTCTCGATCAGCATCAGGCGGCTGTTGATGGCGTCAGGCCCGAAGAACTGCGCCAGCACGCTGAAGATCACGTTGTTCTGCCGCGCTACATAGATCGTGTTGCTCGCGCCGTAGGTCTTGTCCCAGTCGGCGCCGAGCTGGGATTTCCAGTCGGCCATGACCGTCATCCAGTGCGCGACCTGGGTCTGCGCGGCCCAGGCGACGTTCTTGGCGAGCAGCGGCGCCTGCTTCTTGCCGAACGCCTCGAGCGTCGCGAAGGGGATCGCGCCGGCGGTGAGGCATTCATCCATGAAGGCGATGTTGTTCTTGAGGATGGCACGGTTGTTGTCGCGCCAGTCCGCCTGCATCGGCGTGGCATCGAGCCCGTCGAGCGCCGACTGCATCCGGCTGCGATAGGCCTGCATCGACCCGCG
Source organism: Bradyrhizobium sp. USDA 4538 (assembly GCF_024171045.1). Taxonomy (NCBI): domain Bacteria; kingdom Pseudomonadati; phylum Pseudomonadota; class Alphaproteobacteria; order Hyphomicrobiales; family Nitrobacteraceae; genus Bradyrhizobium; species Bradyrhizobium sp. USDA 4538. Next base: position 8,311,683 of record NZ_JALJZE010000001.1, on the reverse strand, counting down.
CCATGCCTTGTCGTCGGGATTGTTGACATAGGGGCCGACCACTTCGGCCAGCGCCATCGTGCTGTGGCCGACCGATTTGAGCAGCTGATAGACGATCGGCACCTGCGGCGCCTCGGTAGGCGGCTTGCCTGGCCGGTACAGGATCAGGCGGCCGCCGGCGCCGGAGAACAGGCCGAGGATCACAGGGTGTTTGTCGAGGATGTTCTTCTGGAAAATCCGCGCCGCATCGCCATAGAGCTCGAACATGCCGGTGTTGAGCGCGAGCACGTCCTTGGTCGCGACGTCGGCCGGCGTTGATGAGGTCTTACCGGAGATCGGTCCCATATAGTCGGGCAGCGACTGCGCCAGGGCTGTGCCACCGCTGCCGAGCAGCAGCGCCAGCGCGGCGGCCAGGCCAAGGCGATTGATCATGTGATGCTCCTCGAAGCCTCGCCTGTGTCGAGGCCGGGTGCGGCCGCGCGACCATTGGCGGAATGCGCAAATGCTTGGACACAATGAACTGGGAGAGTAGAGAACCGGCAGACCGGATCCCGCGTGACGCAGCACGACGCGGGCGGTGCCTACAGCTAAGCGACGAATCGGCCGCTGTCCACACCCGGACATCGCGGGTTTGCCTGCGCCAAAAGACGCAATGGTGCGGCGTTCGGCCCGGTGCTATGTGGCGAACAGAATCAATTTTATTTTTTTTGGATTTTTTGCGTGCTCAACGGACTTTACAAGGTCGAGTACGGCATCAACGGCGCATTCGGCCGCAGCATCATGTGCATGCATGACGGCAGGATGCTGGGCGGCAATTCGGCCTTTGCCCATCTCGGCACCTATCAGGTGACGGAAGGCGAGATCGCCGCCGAGGTGATCACCGAGCGCCACAATGACGATCCGAACTTCAAGCCGCTGATGGGCGCCGACGTCACCGTCATCAAGGTGCGCGGCAGGAGCGAGGGGTCCACCATCCTGCTCGAGGGCAAGGCTGACGCCATGCCGGACGGCGTGTTCTGGGCGAATTTGGCGCCGCTCGACGACGAGGCCTTGCCGCCGCGCGGGGCGGTCGGTCCCGGCGGCATCGTCAACGGACTGTACTCGATCCATCTGCGCGCGCTCGACGGTGTCGATGCCGGGCTCACCGGGGTCATGCTGCTGATGGACGGCCGCATCCTCGGCGGCGATGCGTTCTTCTACTATCTCGGTTCGTATTCGTCGGCCGATGGCCGCTGGCGAGGCGAGATCGTCAACCAGGAGCATACGCCGGCGAAGGGCGAGTACCCGGTGTTCGGCGGTTATGAAGTCGGCATCGGTTTTGCCGGTTCGTGCCGTGCGGACGGTGCCGAGCTCGAAGGCATCGCGCTGGCCGGCAAGCGCAGCCTTCGCCTGTCCGCCGAATTGCGCCTGATGCGCCGCGCCTGACGAGAGCCCGTCAATCCTTGATCAGAAGCACGCCGCCGATGATCAGCGCGATGCCGGCCAGCCGTGAAACCGACACCGGGTGCTGCGCCAGCCCGAACAAGCCGAAATGGTCCATCGCGATGCCCGCGAGCATTTGACCCGCAACCACCAGTGCCAGCAGGGTCGCGGCGCCGAGTGGCGGCAGCAGCAGGATCATCAGCAGGATAAAGATGCCGCCGAGGACGCCGCCGCTCCAGGCCCACCACGGCACCGCCGTCACCAGCTTCCAGGACGGCACCGGCTCGCGCGTCGCGACCAGCACGACCGCCATCGTCACGAGCCCGCCGAGATAGCTGACGAGCCCGGCCCAGGCCGGCGAGTTGAGGGCTGACCTGAGATTGCCGTTCAGGACCTGCTGAACGGCGACGCAGATGCCGGCGCCGAGCGCGAGCAGATAGAGAAACCAGACTTGCATAAGATGCCCCAAAACCGATCGTCGAACCGCTTCATGTCATATTCGATTGGCAACGATCGTGGCATGCACGAAACGCGGCACGAACCTGCGGAATGGGCTTCCACCCACGTCCCAGATCGAATAAGAGGCCGCAAACCCTCAGTTCCCCAGTATTAGAGCATGATCCGCCTCGATAACGTCTCCAAGCAAGTCGGCCACCAGATCCTCTTCATCGAAGCCTCCGCGGCGCTCCAGAAGGGCGAGAAGATCGGCCTCGTCGGGCCGAACGGCGCCGGCAAGACCACGCTGTTCCGGATGATCTCGGGCCGGGAAATCCCGGACGAGGGCCAGGTCTCGCTCGATCGCGGCATCTCGATCGGCTATTTCAGCCAGGATGTCGGCGAGATGTCCGGCCGCAGCGCGGTCGCCGAGGTGATGGATGGGGCAGGGCCCGTCAGCGTGGTCGCGGCCGAACTCAGGGAACTCGAGGCCGCGATGGCCGACCCCGACAAGGCCGACGAGATGGACGATATCATCGCGCGCTATGGCGAGGTGCAGCATCAGTTCGAGGAGCTCGACGGCTATGCGCTCGACGGCCGCGCGCGCGAGGCGCTGGCTGGTCTCGGCTTCAGCCAGGAGATGATGGACGGCGACGTCGGCAAACTCTCCGGCGGCTGGAAGATGCGGGTGGCGCTGGCGCGCATCCTCTTGATGCGTCCGGACGTCATGCTGCTCGACGAGCCGAGCAACCATCTCGATCTCGAAAGCCTGATCTGGCTCGAGCAGTTCCTGAAAGGCTATGAGGGCGCGTTGCTGATGACCTCGCATGACCGCGAGTTCATCAACCGGATCATCAACAAGGTGGTCGAGATCGACGCCGGCCAGCTCACCACCTATTCCGGCAATTACGAGTTCTACGAACAGCAGCGCGCGCTCTCCGACAAGCAGCAGCAGGCGCAGTTCGAGCGGCAGCAGGCAATGCTCGCCAAGGAGATCAAATTCATCGAGCGCTTCAAGGCGCGCGCCTCGCACGCCGCCCAGGTGCAGAGCCGGGTCAAGAAGCTCGACAAGATCGAACGGGTCGAGCCGCCGCGGCGGCGGCAGACCGTGGCGTTCGAATTTCAGCCGGCACCGCGCTCGGGCGAGGATGTCGTCAGCCTGAAGAACGTCCACAAGGCCTATGGCAGCAAGCGCATTTATGACGGCCTCGACTTCATGATCCGTCGCAAGGAGCGCTGGTGCGTGATGGGCATCAACGGTGCCGGCAAGTCGACGCTCCTGAAGCTGGTCGCCGGTTCAACCGAGCCCGACGACGGCGCGGTCGCGGTCGGCGGCAGCGTCAAGATGGGCTATTTCGCCCAGCATGCGATGGACCTGCTCGATGGCGAGCGCACCGTGTTCCAGTCGCTGGAGGACGCGTTTCCGCAGGCCGGCCAGGGCAGCCTTCGCGCGCTCGCCGGCTGCTTCGGCTTCTCCGGCGACGACGTCGAGAAGAAGTGCCGGGTGCTCTCGGGCGGCGAGAAGGCGCGGCTGGTGATGGCCAAGATGCTGTTCGATCCGCCGAACTTCCTGGTGCTGGACGAGCCGACCAACCATCTCGATCTCGCCACCAAGGAGATGCTGATCAATGCGCTCTCCGAGTTCGAGGGCACGATGCTGTTCGTCTCGCACGACCGGCACTTCCTCGCCGCGCTCTCCAACCGCGTGCTGGAGCTGACCCCTGACGGCATCCATCAATATGGCGGCGGCTACACTGAATATGTCGCGCGTACCGGCCAGGAAGCGCCGGGACTGCGGAGCTAGCGTTCGCGATTACCCCGCCCACTTCGTAGCCCGGATGAAGCGAAGCGAAATCCGGGTCAGTCCTTCCGCTCGCCGAAGTCGTCGTTGTCCATAGCTCCGCTACCGCCCCAATCAGCCGGCAATATCCCACCCCGGACATATCGGTGAAGAGACGTGTGTTGCCAGTCGACAGGCGAGGAAACGAGGCGGTGTTTGGTCGGATTGTAATGGACGTAGTCGACGCAACGTTCGAGATCGCGTTCATTACGGATGGTGTGTTCCCAAAACCGTCGCTGCCAAAGCGGGTACTCGCCGCGGTGGTTTACCGAGAGCGGCACGCCGGCGGCAACAACGGCGCGCGTGAAGTAACTCTTGATCTGCCGCCAGCGATCCGGGAAGTCGCTGTCGCCGGGTGGTAGTGTCATGACCGTATGCAGGTGATCTGGCAGGATCACGATGGCATCCAGCGTGAACGGCTTCTTGGCGCGCGCTGCGCGAAAGGCATCGCGCAACAGCCCGCCTTGTTCGACCAGTAGCGACGAAGTCCGATCTTCCAATGTGACTGTGAAGAAGAACGTGCCGCCGGGTATGAAGTTACGCCGATATTGTACCATGCGGCTAGCTTACCCCGGATTTCGCTTCGCTCCATCCGGGCTACGAAGTCAAACGGCTCTATCCCGTAGCCCGGATGGAGCGAAGCGAAATCCGCGTCAGTCCTATGCTCAAGTCCGCCATCGCGCGCAAAACGCCTCGACGTCGCCGGACTGGAATTCCGGCAGGCGCTCCCAGAGGGTTTCAGCCGGCCAGTTCCACCAGGCGATCTGCGACAGCTCGGCGGCGATCTTTCGGTTGAACCGCTCCTTGATCGGCCGGGCCGGCACGCCGCCGACGATGGTGTAGGGCGCGACATCGCGCGAGACCACGGCGCCGGCCGCCAGCACCGCGCCGTCTCCGACGGTGACGCCGGGCAGCACGATCACGCCGTGGCCGATCCAGACGTCGTTACCGATCACGACGCGATCCGCGCGTCGGTTCCTGAAGAAGTCATGATCGCGCTCGGCTGAGGCGGTGTAATATTCCGGACAATAGGTGAAGCGATGCTGGGAGGGGCGCTCGAGCGGATGATTGGGCGCGCCGATCCGGACCTGCGCCGCAATCGCGCAGAAGCGGCCGATCACGGCGTCGGCGACGATGCAGCCGCTGCCGAGATAGGAGTAGTCGCCAAGCTCGGTGTATTCGATCGCGGTGTCGCCGAGAACCTCACAGCAACGTCCGACCCTGACCTCGCGCAGCTTGACCGTCGGCTCGATGACGGTTTCGGCGATCTTGGGGCGGGTCAGGCTCGGTGCGTTCATAGCGTTGTCCTCGATGCGACGAGCCGCTTCAGTCGCACAATTTCTATGACGGAGAGATGACGGGAGGAGGCCGGATCTAACGCCCGGCGAGGCGGGCGATGGTCTCGATCTCGTTGGTCCAGATCCCGCCGGAATAGCTTTCGGGCAGGCGCCTGAACAGGTCGGCATCGTCAACCCCGGTCGAGAATTCGCCGCCCTGATAAGGCCCGAGCACGAAGACCGCGCTGTTGGCTGCGGCCATGCGGTTGAGGAAGCGGTCCGGCCATCCCCATAGCCATGGCGCGTAGTTGATCGGCACCAGCACGATGGCGTTGCGGCAGGCATCAGGCACGATGCCGGTCCAGCCATAGCCGATATAGCGGATGAGGCAGCTCTTGAGCGCCGCGCGGGAAATGGTGCGGGTTTCCAGCGCAAGCCGCCGGATCGTCTCGATCGGCTCGTCGCCGCCATAAACCAAGATCAGCTTGCGCCGCTCGGCGGCGAGCCGGTTCAAGACCGTTGCGAGCTTCTCGCCCTCGGCGGGATCGCGGCTCTTGACGTTGATCAAGAGCCGGCGATCCGGAAAGGTCTTAAGCACCTCGTCCAGCGACGGCATCAGGCCGATGCCCTTGCCGCGGAACGGGAAGGTCTTGCCGCCATCGGCCGTGTAGCCATAGCCGATATCGAGCATCTTCAGCCGCGCCATCGGCTGTTCGCGGGTGACGCCCTGGCCATCGGTGCGGCAATCGACGGTCCAGTCGTGAAACACCGCGAACTCGCCGTCGGTCGTCGGATGGACGTCGAGCTCGACGATATCGGCGCCGCGCTCGAAGCTCGCTTGCATCGAGCGGACCGTGTTCTCGAGATAGTCATGGCTCGGCGGCAGCATGCGCGCCGCGGTGCAGGTGTCGTTCCTGAGGTCGCGCTCGTCGAAACGCTGCGCCATGCCGCGATGGGCGAGCAGCACCGGCTTGCCGCCGGCATGCGTTGCGAGAAGGCTGGTGTTGTTGAGGTAGATTGCGGCGGCGACGGCGACGATCGTCGCTGCCGCGTATTTCAGTTTCCTGCCCAAGCGACTCGGTTCCTTGCTGGATCGCCGGCCCGGGTAGGGGTGCTTTCTGGTCGATTTGCGGCGGCCTAATCCTTCAAGCCGTCCACTGCGGCAATCGCCCGCACCATCGCGTCCTGGAGCGCCGCGCTGTTGGCGAGATTCGACTGGCGGCGACGGCCGGGATCGTCGAAATCGTGGGTGGCACCCGGATAAACCACGACGTCGATCTTGCTGCCGGCGGCAATGGAGCGGCTGGCGACGTCCCGGCAGCGGTCGGGCGATACTTCCTCGTCGTCCGTGCCGAGCAACATCGTGATCGGTGCTGCCGACCTGAGCGTCTGCGCCAGCAGCGCGGCCGGCCCGCAGCCCGGATAGAACACGAGCGCGGCACGATAGCCCGACGTCGCCGCGCCTTGCCGCTGCATCACGTTCAGCGCGGTGCTGCCGCCGTTCGACCATCCCTGCAGGAAGATGCGGTTGCCGCTGATCTCCTGCTGGCTGCGCAGCCAGCTCAGCGCGCCCTCGGCGTCGAGCGGCCGCACGGTCCTTTCATTGACGTCGCTGCGATCAGGATCGTCATGCGTGAAGCGGCCGAAGCCGTGCGCCTTGCCGCGCGGACCAAAACTGTCCGGCAGCAGCGCGAAATAGCCGTGGTCGGCCCAATACTGTCCCCACATCGCGTGGCGCTTGGACAGGCTGCCGGCATTGCAGGCCGCCGACGGATTGGTCCGCGACACCAGCGTGCAGTCCTTGTTGACGTTGGTCGAATAGGGGCCGCCGCGGCCGTGCAGCAGCACGATCGCGGGGTGCGGACCCGGCTTTTGCGGCCTGAACAGGTAGCCGACGATCTCGGTCTTGCCGTCGGCGCTCGGAAAGAAAACGGTGTCGGGCGCGGCTGCCGCCGCTGTCGGCAATGTCGTAAGCATCAGGAGGACGATCGGAATCGCGCGATGGGTCATTCCCGCAGCATGAACAGGATTTCGGATGAATTGCGGCATGGTTGTTTCCTTCCAGCAATGCAAAGCCGCATGGCGTGCTGCACGGCGCTCGGCTTGTGAGGCGAGGTGCCGCCCGCTACGCTTTACAAAAAACCGGGAGCGAAACAACCATGAAGCAGATCAGGATCGGCGACATCACGATCGACGCGGTGATCGAGCGCGAAGGACCGTGGCGGCGGCCGCAGGATTTCTTCCCGACCTACAACGACGATGTGTTCAAGTATCATCTGAAGACGATGGAGCCGGAGGTCTTCGACGCCGCGCGCGGCATGATGATGATCACCTATCAGACCTTCGTGGTGCGGACGCCGCGTTACACCATCCTGGTCGATACCTGCACCGGCGAGGACAAGGGCCACCCGCCGCCGTTCGACTTCCCGGGCAAGGAGCGCTGGCGCAACGAGCTGTTTGCGCTCGGCATCTCCTATGAGCAGATCGATTATGTGTTCTGCACCCATCTGCACATCGACCACACCGGCTGGAATACGACGCTGCGCGACGGGCGCTGGGTGCCGACCTTCCCGAACGCGAAATACGTCTTCCACAAGGGCGAGTATGCGGCCTGGGAGGCCGAGAACGCCAAGGGCGCCAATCCGCCCGGTACGGTGTTCCGCGACAATTGCCTGCCGATCGTCGAGGCCGGGCAGGCGCTCCTGGTCGACGACGACTACGCGCTCGACGACACCGTGACGCTGACGCCGACCCCGGGCCATTCGCCCTGCCATTGCTGCATCAACATCTTCTCGAAGGGGCAGCGCGCGGTGGTCGCCGGAGACCTGATGCACCATGCAATCCAGTGCCGCGAACCGGAATGGTCGGCCAAGCCCGATTGGGACCCGAAGCAGTCGGCGATATCGCGGCGGAAATTCTTTGCCTCCGTTGCCGAGACCGACACGCTGATCCTGCCGATCCATTTTCCGGCCCCGACGGTCGGCCTGATCAAGGCGGATGGCGATCGCTTCGACTATCGCTTCAAGCGGGAGTAGGCGCGCGACAGTCGGTAGCTCAAGGTCACCGCGCTGCGCGGGTCCGGCGCGGGACCTGGGTCAGAAACCGTTCCAGATCGGCGCACAGGCGATGCGCCATTTCCTCGTCGATCGCAAACGTCGCGACGGTGCCGGCGCAGTCGATCTCGATGGTCCCGCGCAACGGTGCGGCGGAGGTGGTCGATACCCTGATGTTGGTCGCTCTCTGTACGGTCATGTCGTCAACTTCCCTTCGGGCCGGTTGCGGCAATCCTCACCTTGGAATGACGGGGCGTCCCTTTCGCCGTCTCTCTTCGATGAACCTCACGCCGATCTCGGCACCGTCGACGCGAACCAGCTCGCAGCGGCGGAAGGCCAGTCCACGCGAGGACAGCACCAGGAAGAACTCCTGGGCCTTCAGCACATCGAGCGATCCGTCGACCTCGAGCCGGGCCCCGCTCTGCGAGACGTCGAGCAGGATGCAACTCCGCCGCCACGTGCCGTCGACACCCATGAGATTGACGGGATAGCGCGTCTCGAGCTTGACGCGCTCCGCCCTGCGGTCACCATACGTCATTGCATCACTCACACTGCCTGGGAGCGCTTCGCGGTCAGCTCGCTAAGCGAACCAAACCGGATCGTGCGCTGCGCGTTGGATAGCGCCAGTCCTTCAAACATGTCCCGTGCGCGCTGCAGCTCCTCGGGTGCAACCGTCAGCCCGGCCTTCCGGTAGCTGACGATGGCAGCCGTCGTGTTCCAGTTCAGTCGCGATGCGCGGCAGGCGATCACGAGCCCGCTGATGTCGGCGGCTTCCATCAGCGGTGCGATCGTCTCGATCGGAACGGTTGCGAGCTGCGCCAGCGCCGCAACGACGTTGCGGACCTCTCGCCTGATCGCGAAACGGTTGACGCTGGAATCGTTCAACCGCCCGGTTCTGTTCAAGGCCAGCACGGTGGCCCGCGCCTCCGCATAGTCGATTGTGGCTGGTGGGGTTGCGGAGGCGCGGGCTGCGCTGGCATCGATCGCAGCGCGGATCGCGTCCTGAATGTCGAGGCGTGCGCGTTTGAGCAGCCGGGCCTGTTGGCGCGGCGTTGATCGCATCACGAGGTCGACAAGAACGCGATGGGGCAGGTCGCTGCGCGATATCAGCGCGTCGGCGATGTCGTCGTCGCGCTCGGCGGCATCGACCATCATGGCGAGGCCTGCGCTGGTCAGATCAGCGCCGGGATTGCGCGCGAGGACTCGAAGCACGCTGCTGTCGCCTCGCATCAGGAGAATGTCCGTGAGCTCCGCATTGACGGCCTTGCGTCCTGCGATCGCGCAGAGGTGTCCCTCGGCCCGCATCCAGGCGATGTCGATCAGGTCGGCATCGGGGAGGCATTCGCATTTGCGCAGGATCGGAGCGGCGACATCGGCGTCGTCATGGTTGGCCAGACGGCGCGCGAGTTCCCGCGGCACCAGGCGCAAATCGGCAAACGAGCGGCTGAGCGTGGTCAGGGTCCGTAGTTCGACGCTCTCGGTCAGGCGGACCAGGATGCCGTCGAACATCTCGACGTGGTGCGCGCTGAGGCGGTGAGCGTCTTCGAGAAACAACCCGGCCACCTCCTGCAGCATGCGCGTGCGGAGGTCGGGCGAGCCAGCTTTCAAGACATGGTCGAGTTTGGCAATAAGATCGGGCGAGGCAATAACTGTCATTGCGGTCTCTAAAATGGTCCGCGACGAGGAACATCATCGTTCCCGATGCCAATTTGCTCCTCGAATCTTTAATAGGGGTATAGAAATTGATGGGGAGGGCCGATTGCGGCGGTGGATATCCCGCTAAAGACTATCGAAATTCGGCAGCCGCGTTACATTGGCGGATTGTCCGGTTCGACGAACGGACCGCATTTTTCCTGATTGAACCTATTGGACGATTCGCATTTTGTGCATGGAATTTATTGATGCGGCCGGCGCGCAAGGCGCCGCGTCGCGCGCAATTTTTCAAGAGCATTTCACGGGAGCGGTCATTTGACGGCGCCATTACCGGTGCCGAGAGTCTTTCGTTTTGACGATGTTGATGCATTCCGGAGTTCGATCCGAAATCTGGATGTTGATTTCACGCCACTTGCGCGGAAGATTTCGGCCGAGCAGGTCATCCTGAGTTTGCCGGGATGCGAGCTCAACTACACGCAGTCCTTTCCGCGGATCGTCGACGCACAGCTTGCGCCGCACACCACTGCGGTCGGCTTCACGATGGATGACGGGGTCCCGATCCGCTTCAACGGCGTCGAGCGCGATCGCGCGGTCATTGTGCTCGGTGGCGGCGGCGCGTTCTACACCTCGGTGGAGGAGACGCCCCGCCAATATGCCTCGGTGATGTTCACGCCGGAGATTGTCGACCGCGGCTGGCCGCGGGCGGGTCTTCATTTCAGCATCCACGAAATTTCTCAACGCGCGCAGGATCGGCTGCGTGAAGTGGTAAGGCACATCCTGCTCGTGACCTCGCAGCCGACCGAGGATGCCCAGTTCGCTAGCGGCGAGTCGATCAAGGAGACGCTGCTTGCCGCGATCGACAACGCCTTCGCCGAGATCGTGCCGGCCAAGTGGACGACGCGGGCCAACACGACGCGCCAGTTCAAGGTCTTCAACGACGCGCGCGCAATTCTGGCAGGCGACGTGGCGCACCCGATCTACAGCGGCGAACTTGCCAGGCAGATCGGCGTGTCGGTGCGCACGCTGCATGACGCCATCCAGCGCTACCGGGGCGTCAGCCTGCATCGCTATTTGCGGTTGCGCCGGCTCTGGCTGGTGCGCCAGCAACTGCTGGCCGGTGCGCCGAGCGTCAAGACGTGCGCGCTGGCCTACGGATTTTGGCACTTGAGCGATTTTTCGCGCAGCTATCGGTCGCAGTTCGGGGAAGCGCCGTCGGAGACGCTGGCCGCCTCGCGCCGTCCGGGCGCCACCCGCGCCGATCCGTCCCGCGGACACGGTTCGTAACCATCGATCTGAACGGAATCTTAACGGCCGCCGACGAGCCTGTGGGTACGATTTCACCAGAGGCGACGGCAATGCATCCCCGGAGATTTGCGCGTGTTCGTCCGAGCGGATGCGTATCCAGCGTGGTCAAGCTCCAGCTTGAACCGAAGGCGCCGCTGATCGAATGCCGGCTGGTGGACTATTCCGCCGGCGGAGCGTGCCTGGAATTTGCCAAGCCGACCCAGTTGCCGGAACGTTTCGAAATGTTTCACGGCAACACCCGGAAGCGTTGCCGGCGGGTCTGGAGCAGGGGCGTGCGGGTCGGCGTCTCGTTCTGAGGGCGCCTCAGAATACGCGTCCCGTCCAGCGGCCCTCTACCGCCAAAAGCCGATCGGGCCGCGGCCCGGCGCGACCCGATGGTCTGTTCCCGATTGTTGGGGCGTGTAGACGCCCGTCGAGGGGCTCAGGCGCCGCTCTGGCACTTCTTCATGAACGAGGTCTTGGCCGCGCCGGCGAGCTTCTTGCCGTCGGAGCCGACCGCCTTGGTCTCGCAGGCGTCCGTCGTACACTTCTTCATGAACGAGGTCTTGGCCGCGCCGGCCAGCGGCTTGCCGTCCTTGCCGACGGCTTTCGTCTCGCAGGAGGCGTCCTGTGCAAATGCCGAACCGGCGGCAAAGGTCGCGATCACGGCCGCCAAGAAAATCCGCTTCATCTGGGTTCTCCCTAAACCAAACCAGCGGCCGGATTGGATACGGGATTCCTGGCCCGATCAAGTTCCCATGGCCGATTTTGTCGATAAAATACCCCGATCAGATCAAGGAAATTCCGCGTGCAGCGCGGAACAAAATCGGGGAAGCGCGGAATGGAATTCGAGACGCTGGTACAGTCACGCAAAAGCGTGCGCGGGTTCAAGCAGCAGCCGGTGTCGCGGGCGACGGTCGAGGAGATCATCGAGGTGGCCAAGCGCGCGCCGTCCTCGATGAACACCCAGCCCTGGCACGTCCACGTCCTGACCGGGGCGCCGCTGGAGGAAGTGCGCCGCCGCAACATGGAAGAGATGGTCGCCGGTGCCAAGGTGAAGCGCGACATCGTCAGCCATGGCGAATACCAGGGCGTGCACTGCGGCCGCCAGGTCGACATCGCTAAGAAGCTGTTCGGGGCGATGGGGATCGCCCGCGACGACAAGCCGATGCGGCAGGATTGGGTGCTGCGCGGCTTCCGCCAGTTCGACGCCCCGGTGTCGCTGGTCCTGACCTACGACCGGATCCTCGATCCGGGCGCGGTCTGCCATTTCGATCTCGGCGCGCTCTGCTACGGCATCGTGCTGGCAGCCTGGGATCGCGGCCTTGGCAGCGTGATCAACGGCCAGGGCATCATGCGCTCCGACATCGTGCGCGAGGTCGCCGACATCCCGGAAGACGAGGTGATCATGACCTGCGTCGCAATGGGCTATCCCGACGACGGCTTTGCCGCCAATGCGGTACGCTCCGACCGCGAGGCCAACAACGATTTTGTCCGCTACGTCGGCTTTGCCGATTAGCGCCGCGTCGTTCGCTTGCTCAGGGGAACAACCTCGTGCGGCACGCTCGGTTGCGCGATGCACGGGCGTGTCCGGCGCATTTGCGTACGCGCCGACCACGCCGCGGGATATTGAATTCCGCGCCGTGAAACCATCGCGCGAGCGTGAGCACGGCTGCGCGTTTCCGCTATTCTCGCCGGTAAAAAATGCGCTACTGGTTTTTTGAAGCACCAGCGCGGGCGAGGAATCCCAGATGAGCGACGATGAACAGACAGCCATGATCCGCGAGACCGTCGCGAGATTCGTCGATCGCGAACTGATCCCGCTCGAGCCGCACTATCTGAAATCGAAGCTGCCCGGCAGCGATCACCCCGAGCTCACGTCGGAACAGCGCAAGCGGCTGCGCGACGTCTCGAAGGAGCTCGGCCTCTGGGGCCTCGATGCGCCCGAGGATCTCGGTGGCCACGACCTGCCGACGCGCACGATGGCTGCGGTGCACGAAGAACTCGGCCGCAGTTGCGTGCCGTTCGTGCTGCCGCCGGACTCGCCGAACCTGCGCATGCTGCAGGCGGTCGGTACCGACGCGCAGAAGAAGAAATATCTGCAGCCCTATATCGAAGGCCGGATGGCCTCGGCGATCGCGATCTCCGAGCCCGGCGCCGGCGGCGATCCCGCGGGCATGAAGACGCGCGCGGTGCTCGAAGGCGAACAGTGGGTGCTCAACGGCCGCAAGATCTGGATCAGCAATGCACGCGCCGCCGACTTCATCATCGTGATGGCGCGGGTCGGCAACGATCAGCGCCAGGGCGGCATCACCTCCTTCATCGTCGAGAAGGGCACGGCGGGCTTCATCATCGAGCGCGAGATTCCGATGGTCGGCGGCGGCTCGACCTACGAGATCGTGTTCGAGGATTGCCGCATCCCGAAGGACTCCGTGCTGGGCGAGGTCGGCAAGGGCTATGCGCCGATGCAGCTGCGGCTGCGCACGCGGCGGCTCGAGATGGGATCGACCTGCGTCGGCATCACCAAGCGTGCGCTCGACATGATGTGCGAGCACGCCAGGCAGCGCGAGACCTTCGGCGTCAAGCTCGCCGAGCGCCAGGCGATCCAGTGGTGGATTGCCGATATCTCCACGCGCATGCATGCGTGCCGGCTGATGGTGCGCGAGGCTGCCGACAAGACCGACCGCGGCGAGGACATCCGCCACGAGGCCTCGATGATCAAGGTGTTCGCGACCGAGATGGCCTATGACGCCTGCGACCAAGCCATGCAGACGCTCGGCGCGCTCGGCGTCACGCTGGAATTGCCGCTGAACGCGCTGTGGCAGAAGGCCCGCCTGATGCGGGTCTACGAAGGCCCGAGCGAGGTCCATCGCCAGGCGATCGCCCGCCGCGTGCTCGGCTTGCGCGGCGGCTAGCAGGGCGCGCGGCCCTCAAGCAAACCCGTCATTGCGAGCGCAAGCGAAGCAATCCATCGTGCCGCAGTGGAGACATGGATTGCTTCGTCGCTGTCGCTCCTCGCAATGACGAGGAGAAAACCTGCCACGTGGTCACCACGTGCTCTCGGTTACGCCGCCCGCACGTCGGACAGGAAGCGGTTGACCTGGCCGGCGAGGTCCTTGGACTGCGTCGAGAGCTGTTCGGCTGCGCCGAGCACCTGGTTCGCGGCGCCGCCGGTGTCGTCCGCGGCGCGCTGCACGCCGGAGATGTTGGAATTGACCTCCTGCGTGCCGCGCGCGGCTTCCTGAACACTGCGTGAGATCTCCTTGGTCGCCGAGCCCTGTTCCTCGATCGCAGCGGCGATCGCGGTGCCGATCTGGTCGATCTCGGTGATGACGTCGATGACGCTCCGGATCGCCGTCACGGTCTCGTCGCTCGCGGTCTGGATCGCGGTGATCTGCTCGGAGATCTCCGTGGTTGCCTTCGCGGTCTGGCCGGCCAGCGACTTCACCTCGGACGCGACCACGGCAAAGCCGCGGCCGGCCTCGCCGGCGCGGGCCGCCTCGATGGTGGCGTTGAGCGCCAGCAAATTGGTCTGTGCCGCGATGCTCTGGATCAGCGTCACGACGTCGCCGATCTTCTGCGCGCCCTCGGCCAGCGAGCGCGCGGTGTCGCCGGTGCGCCGGGCATGATCGACCGCGCGCGCGGCGATCTCGGTCGAGGTCGCGACCTGGCGGGCGATCTCCGAGATCGAGGAGGTCAGCTCCTCGGTGGCGCTCGCCACCGTCTGCACGTTGGTCGAGGTCTGATCGGACGCCGCTGCGACGACGGCGGCCTGGCGGTTGGTGGCGGCGGCGGTGGCCGACATCGATTGCGCCGTGTCCTCCATCACCGAGGATGCCGCGGACAATCCGCCGACCAGCTCGGTGACCTTGGCTTCGAAGGCGCGGGTCAGATCGTCGAGCACGCGGGCGCGGCGCATCTTGACGTCGTTCTCGGCTTCCTTCTCGGCAGCGAGGCGATCGGCTTCGATCTTGTTGTCCTTGAACACCTGCACGGCGGCGGCCATCGCGCCGATCTCGTCCTTGCGCGCGGCGCCCGGGATCGTCTCGGCAACTTCGCCCGCGGCAAGACGCGACATCCGGCCGGTGAGGGCCGCGATCGGGTTGAGGATGCGGCGGCGGACCATGACGATCAGGCCGGCACTGACGGCAACGACCGCGAGCAGCCCGATCAGCGCCACCACGAAGCTGAAGCGCGCCGACGAATAGGCGCCCGCAAGGCCTTGCTCGGCATTCTCGTAGAATGCGTCGCGCACGGTGATGATGGAGGCGAGCCCGATCTGGGACTCGGCATAGTAGGTCTCGACGTCCTGCTCATACTTGCCGGAGATCGCGCCTTCCTTGGCGAGCTTCAGGGCCTTGCCGAAACGCTCGACATAGTCGGCCTGCATCTTGCCCAGCGCCGTCAGGACATTGGCTGATGTCGCCGGATTGTTGCGCAACTCCTGCAGCGTCGAGAGGATCTGCTCGGTGCGGCCGGTGCTGCGGAACAGCTCCAGCTTTTCCTGTTCGGTCGCGACGCGCTTGGCGCCGACCAGCGCCTTGTGCAGGCTGGCATTGAGGCCGCCGGTGTCGCGCAGGGTCCAGGCGACATTGGCGTAGCTGGCCTGGCGGTAGGCGTTGCCGTCAAGGCCGGCGAGGCGGCGCACCTGCTCGTCGAGCAGCACGGTGACGCCGGCGTTGAAGACGGAGTTGTCGGCGACGATCTTGGTTGCCGCCGGACGGCGGGCGTCGAGCGGACCTGCGATCGCTTTCTCGATCGCGTCGCGGAGCGCGGCGAACTTGGCCTTCAGCGCATCGATCGCGCTCGCAACCGCTTCGCCGTCGTCGAGCGAGCCGGGCAGCGTGGCGCGGACCTGATTGACCTTGGCGAGCGCGCCGTCGGTCAGCTTGCGCAGCTTGTCGAGATCGGTGATCTGCTTCTGGTCGATCGCGCCGGTACTGAACAAGAGGTTGGTGGACATGCCGCGTTCGGAGTTCATGTAGCGCGGGATGTCGCCGACGGCGCGGACGATTTCGAGCCGGCTCTGCGCGGTCGAGACCTTGTCCATGGTCTGGTACTTGGTCACCGCGACATAGGCCGCCAGTCCGCCGCCGACCGCGGACAATGAGACGATCGCGGCCGTCAGGAGAGTACCGATTTTCATGGGATGCGCGCCATTCTTGACGAGAGAGGGGAGGCCTCAACCGTAGCGGGCGTGCATTAAGCTTGGGTTTATGATGCGGGAGTCGCCGCAACGGTCCCGGCAGTTTGGTCCGAAAGTCGAAGGCGCCGCATCGCCCCGGCCGCGTGGGGCGGCAGGCGTGACACGTCAGTGCTCGTCGTCGTCAGCGCCCTTGGCCGCGGGGCGGTGCTGGGTGGCGCCGTTCGAGCCCGCTTCGCCGCAGGGGAGTTGGTTCCAGGTGCCATCGGCGGCCTGCTGATAGGCCTGGCAGCCGGACGAGGTGGTGGTCGTGGATTTGTCGTCGGCCTTCTGCCGCTCGGTACTCTTGCCCAGCGCGGGCGTGGCAACGGCAGCGATGGCTGCGAGCGAGCCTGCGAAAACCAGCTTTGCGATCCGCATGTCGGTTCCTCCTTCTCGAAGCGAAAACATATCCAGAAAACAAATCTGGCGATTTTTGGCCACGGCGAAGGGCCTGCGACGAATTGCTTAATGCTGGCGGAACGAGCCGGCATGCCGGTTAACACTTGTGCGCGGCGGCTCACCGCGCCCGCGCCGCAGGACGCTGTTGCCGCACCGTGCTAGGATCGCCCCATGACCCACCGCATACTCGTGTTCTACGGCTCCTATCGCTCGGATCGCATGGGCATCCGGCTGGCACACTTCGTCGTCGACGGCCTTCGTGCCCGCGGCAACGATGTCGAGTTGATCGATGCCAAGGAGGTCGGCCTGCCGATGCTCGACCGGATGTACAAGGAACATCCCAAGGGGCAGGCGCCGGCCGTGCTCGAAACGCTCGCCGGAAAAATCCGCGACGCCGACGGCTTCCTGTTCGTCACCGGCGAATACAATTGGGGCATTCAGCCCGGGCTGAAGAACCTGACCGACCATTTCCTCGAGGAATGGTTCTGGCGTCCCGCGGCGATCGCAAGCTATTCGGCCGGGCGGTTCGCCGGCGTGCGTGCCGCGACCGCCTGGCACGGTACGCTGTCCGAGATGGGCATGGTGGTGGTATCGAGCACGATCGGTGCGGGGCCGATCGCGCAGACGCTGTCGGCCGAGGGCAAGCCGATCGGCGAGGGCGGCAAGGCGCTCGAACGCGCCTTTCCGCGCTTTGCCGAGGATTTTTCCTGGTGGATCGAAGCCGCCAAGGTACAGCGGGCGCGCAAGGCGCCGCCCTACTGAGCGCAGGTCTGCCAATCCCGGGAGTTTCGCGATCATGAGCCTCTTCACATCGCCGTTCGATCCCGCACGCGAGACAGCCCTGGTCACCGGCGCGGGCAACGGCATCGGCCGCGCCATTGCGCAGGCCCTGGTCGGCGAAGGTGTGCGGACGGTGTTTGCCGATCTGCATGAGGACAGGGTTCTGGCGGCGATCAAGGCCGCGCCGCGTCCCGAACTCGCGGTCGCGTGGGCCGGCGATCTCGCGCAGCACGCGGCGTACGACGCCCTGTTGGCGCATGCGCAAGCCTCGCTCGGGCAGGTGACCCATTTCGTCCACAGTGCTTCGCCGCCGCGCCGCGAAGCCGATCATGCGATGGCCGTCGATCAAGAGATCTGGCGGCAGATGCATGCGGTCAATCTCGATGCCGGCTTTCATTTGTCGCGCGAACTGGCGCGCAGGCTGATCGCGGCGAAGACGCCGGGCTCGTTCCTGCTGCTCACCTCGCTGCATGCCGGCACGCCACGCAACCTGCCGCATTACTCGACCGCGAAGGCCGGCATGGCGATGCTGGTGAAGGAGCTTGCCAAGAGCTGGGGCCGCTATGGCATCCGCGTCAATGCGCTGGTGCCCGGCGCGATCGCGGCCGGCGGCTTCGTCGCCGATCCCGCGCTGGCAAAGCATATTCCGCTCGGACGGCTTGGCCAGGCGGACGATCTTGCGCCGATGGCGCTTGCCGTGCTCTCGCACAAGCTCTCCGGTTACGTCACCGGGGCGTCGATCGTGGTCGATGGCGGCCTGTCGCTGACCAACTGGTTCGCGCCGCCGGAGCTCGATTGAGGATTCTCGTTCGACGTGTTTTCTTCACGCGAACCGGTGCCCATCCCGCATCAAGTGCGGGACAGGCTTCGCTCGAAAACGCTTTCTATTCCTTCGTCCTGATGTAGCCCGCGAGCCGCGTCTTCTGGTCCTGGCACCAGGTCGTCATGCTGCCGGCGCGGCGCTGATCGAGGTCGGTGGTCTGGGTTGCGATCGCAACTTCCGTCATCAGGTCGTCGGCCTGCTTCTCGCCCATCTTGCCGCCGGTATGCATGAAGGCGATCGCCTTGCGCACCTTCTCGGTGGTGCCGTCGGGCAGATGCATGTCCTGCGCCCGCTGCACGAGGTCCTGATAGACCAGATCGGTGCCGGGGCACTCGACCTTGGCGGCAAAGGCCTGAAGCACCATCGTGACATAGGCCGCGCGCGGATCGGCATGGGCAGGGGTTGCTGCGACAATCAGGCCGCCGATCAGCAGGGCGTAACGCATGAATTTCCTCCGGAGGTTTTGGACGTTTTTTGTGAAGCTAGCGTCCAAGGGAACCGAGTGCAACCGCCAGGACACACTCACGGAAAGAACCGATCAAACGGACGTGTTCCAACCTGCGCTGCCACGATTTGAGCACGATTTCGGCAGCATGTGGCACAAGTTGACGCAGGGGAGAATGATCGTGTCAAAGTTGGGGCTTGCTGCGGTGCTGGTGGGATCACTTGCGCTTGGCGGGTGCATGCAGGCGACGCTGTCGCCGGCGACGGATGTCGCGATGACGTCGCGCGATCGGCAATTGCTGGCGCATCCGCCCTATGCGGATGCCAAGATCCCGCAGCAGTTCCAGCGGCACATTGTCGAGTACACCCGTCGGGAGCAGCCGGGCTCGATCCTGGTCGATACCGACGCGCGCTACCTCTATTACGTGCTGCCCGGCGGCAAGGCGATCCGTTACGGCGTCGCCGTCGGCGAGGAGGCGATGGCCTTCTCCGGCGTCGCCACGGTCGGCCGCCTGGCCGAATGGCCGGATTGGGTTCCGACCCAGGATATCCAGGAGCGGCTCGGGCCGTATCCGAAGCGTGTCGCCGGTGGACCGGCCAATCCGCTCGGTGCCCGCGGCATCTACCTCTACCAGGGCAACAAGGACACGCTGTATCGCATCCATGGCACCAACCAGCCCGAATATATCGGGCAGGCGATCTCGTCGGGCTGCATTCGCATGACCAATGGCGACGTGATCGACCTTTATCAGCGGGTCAAGCCGGGCGCGACCGTGGTCGTTCTGCCGCCGGGACAGAGCGCGTAATTCGAATACAAAGTGTATTGCGGCCGATCGCGTCATCGCGATCGGCCGCACGCTTTTTTAAAGGTCAGTCAGGCTCAGCGCAGCGGCATCGGCGGCCGAACCACCGGGCCGCCATCATCCGCGTCAACAACCGAGGACTGCTGCTGCACCGGCCGCGGTGCCGCAACCGCCTGTGGGGCGGCGGCGGGAGCCGGCAGCGGCGCTGCTGATGCGGGCGGTGGAGGCGGCGGGATATAGGCCTGCGCCGGTCGGCGCACCGGCGGCGGCGCAACGGCGGCATGCGGCGCCGCCTGTGGCGTGACCGCGGCGCGCGGGCGCGGCGGAGCGACCGGCCGCGGCTCGACGGCCCTGGTCTCGGTCGTCTTCGCGACGCGCTGTGCCAACTGATCCTGGCCGGCCTTGAGCTGATCGATGCTGGTCTTCAACTGCTCGATCTGCTGTCCCATCGACGCGAGATCGCGCGCCATCGATTGCAGCAATTGCGTCTGGTCGGGTGCCGTTGCGGCTGGTGCCGCCGCGGTAGCGGGCGCAACCGGTGCTGCTGTGGCAGCCGGGGCCGCGACAGGGGCGGGCGCCGGCGCGGCTGCGGCGGGCACGGCCGTGGCGACGTCCTGTGGCGGAGTGGCCGGTGCAGCTTCAGCTGCCGCCTGATCGGTTGTCGCCGCCGGTGCTGGCGGCGCACTCGCCTGATCCGAGGCGGAGGCTGCCTTGCCTGGGATCAGCGAAGTCAGTGCAGCGATCTGGGGCGCCCACTCGGCGGCGATCTGCTTGGCGCGATCGCCGTAGTGCTGCCACGCCGCGGTGCCCATGGCGCCAGCGATCGCGAAGCAGAACCAGAAGGCGCGGATCGCCCATTTGCTGGTGGGGCGCGGCGCGCGGTCCAATCTGATGTCGTCCAGTCGGCCGTCATGGCTTGGCGCGCTATAGGCCGGCTCGGCCGCCACTGACATTGGCGTGACCGGCGGCACCGAGGCGACGGCCGCGACCGGGGGTGTGGACGTAGGCGCGAGGCTTGAGCCGAAATAGGGCTCGCGTTGCCCCGGCGCTGCCCTTCCGGCTGGCGCTGCGGCGTTGTCCGGACGTACCGGAGCGAAGCTCGGTTCGATCGCGAAAATATCGTGTGGATCTGCGTCTTTCAGTGTCGATTGCATGGCGGTCCCCGTTTCATTCCAAGGTCAACCGCAAATGGGCGGCCGGCAAATTTACGCTCTGTATTGACCCCTGACCCTGTCCCCACGACTCCAGTCCGGTTTGACCAAAGCAAGGCGAGAGGGTGGAGAGGTTGGGGAGTTTGGGGAACCGAAACCCGGGGGCGAGGGGGCGTGGCCATCCACGGCCCGAGTGCGGCGCTTCAAGCCGGCATTTCCGGGTGAAGCGTCCGGGTTGTGTGGCGCATCCACCACATCCGAGGGGAAATCGCATCGCGTGCGGCAGGTCTGACCGCGCTCCGCCACCGTTCCGCCCCGATTGGATTCGGCTGATAGGCCGTTGGATTTTCGGCTTGGGCTGGGGGCGCAAGTTGGGGGTGCAACATGTCACGCGACGATGCAGTCAACTCGTACGTCGGCGTCAAATGCAGCGCGCATGGTGCTGCGGCCCCGATCCTGTTTGCGCATGCCCGAAAGCCGCTCCGGCTGCTCGCCGTGATGATCGGCGCGGCGTCGCTCGCGGCGTGCGCGCAGTCCTCCGTTGTCAGCCAGCGCTCGCAGGCGCTCGCGAGCCGGCCGGCATCGATCGAGCCGTCACGGGCTGCGTCATCTGCCACGCGCACACGCGTCGCCACGGCGCGCAGGCATACGCCTTATGCCTCGCGCAGGACGGGCAACAGCAAGATCGCCTCGCACGGCGTCGCGAGCTTCTACAGTGAGGAGCAGCCGACCGCGAGCGGCGAGAAGTTCGACGGGCGCGAGTTGACCGCCGCGCATCCGACATTGCCGTTCGGCACCAGGCTTCGCGTCACCGACGTCAAGAGCGGCCGTTCGGTCACGGTGCGCGTCAATGACCGCGGACCCTACGTTCCCGGGCGCATCGTCGACGTCTCGCATTCTGCGGCGCAATCGCTCGGCATGATCGGCAAGGGCATCACGAATGTCAGGCTCGACGTGGTGCAGTGAACCGCGCCGCACAGGCGAGGTCCGGGATTTTTGCCAGCTGGATCGGGAAAAAGTCCCGGCGCTGCGCGCGCTTTAATCCTGTTGTCCGAACGACGGCGGCAAATAGAATTGTTGCCGCTACTTCCCCGCGCTCTCCATTTCCAGGCGCGTGGATTTCCACCCAATGAACCTTCCCCGCCTTGGTGTCCTTCCAAGGCGGGATTTTTTCTTGTGGCCGCCATGCGCGCCGCATGCGTTGACAGCGCAGGCCGACGCCATAGCCTCCGTTCTGCTTTGGAGGGCGGCGATGCCAAACAACAATCAAGAAACGGACGGCTTCGCACGCTCGAGGACGGCAGAGGCACGCACCGGATCGAGGTCGGCCTCGATGCGCCGCGCGAGGGCACCACGACGATGACCGGCAACAAGTTGCATCACGAATACCAGCCCGACCTGATGCGCGTGGTCGCGAGCGGTACCTGGCGCGACCTGCGCACTTTCGTGATGACCTGGACCTTCGTGGAATCGGCGTTTCGCGACACCGTGACCCGCACCTTCGAGGGACCGCAGATGCGATTCGCGCGCAGCGTCAACGTCAACTCATTGGCGCTGGATATGCCGACCTTGATGGGAAAGCTCGCATAGGCGCGACCGAAGGTTGCGCGCTGGCGGATCCTGCGCCGGCGGTTCCACCAAATTGTCACAGTCCCAGCGAAATCCGGCCCAAAGCCGCTGCCAACAAACGCCGGATGGACCAAGTCGGCGAGGGACAAGCGTTGGCCTACAAGATGATCGCAGAACGCGAGAACGAAACGGTCAGGATCGAGCGCGAGAGCACCTTCATCATCATCGCCAAGGCCAAGGTCTGGGCGAGCGAAGGGTGGCAGGTGGTGATCACCGACAAGGACGGGAAATCATACCCGCCCGAGGAGTTCGACAAGCTGCTCGCGGCCTAGCGCTGCGCTGACACCAGCAGCATCATCGGCCGTTCGAGCTCGTCGGCCAGTTCGGGTGCGGCCTTGATCTGCTCCCGCGTCGGGCAGAACTCCTCGACATGGCGCAGCGTGAAGCCGGCGGCGATCAACGCGTTGAGCGTGGTGCCGATGGTGCGGTGATATTTCAGCACACCCTTCACATACCAGTCGGTCCGGCGCTCGCCTTCGATGAAGTAGCGGTTGACCGGCCAGGTCTTGCGGCCGTCTTCGTCCTGCCCCCAGTCCGGATGGACGGCCGCCATGTAGACCGGATGCTCGACGGTGAAGACCAGATGCCCCTCCGGGACCAGCGCGCGATACAGCATGCGCGCCAGGCGATCGAAATCCCTGATGTAGTGGAAGGCGAGGGCGGAGTAGGCGAGATCGAATGTCGATTTCGGCAGCTCGAGCGTCTCGAGGTCGGCGATCTCGTAGGTGATCGCCGCATCCTGCGTCATGGCCGCGGCGCGGGCGATCATGTTCTGCGAGAGGTCGATGCCGAGCACGTCGGATGCGCCTTGCTCGCGCATCCAGCGCGACACCCAGCCGAAGCCGCAGCCGAGATCGACCACGCGCTTGCCCGCGACATCGGACAGCATGGCGCGGATCGCCGGCCATTCGGGCGCGCCGAGCAGTCCGCGGACCTGCCGCGGCAGCTGGCTGTAGCCGGCGAAGAAGCCGGGATCGTCGTAGATGTTCTGCGCCATGGCTCTCTCTGTAACCGCCGCCGCACCGTGTGGGAACCGCTGATTGTGTCGCGCCCG
The DNA here is from genome assembly GCF_024171045.1 of Bradyrhizobium sp. USDA 4538. Taxonomy (NCBI): domain Bacteria; kingdom Pseudomonadati; phylum Pseudomonadota; class Alphaproteobacteria; order Hyphomicrobiales; family Nitrobacteraceae; genus Bradyrhizobium; species Bradyrhizobium sp. USDA 4538. The sequence goes on along the minus strand of NZ_JALJZE010000001.1, from coordinate 8,288,472 downwards.
GCGCGCTGCTGGAACCAGACGCGGCGCTCAGTGGTTTCTGATGTCAGCAGTCGACAGCCGAGGAGAGCGCCATGTTAGCCGAGATGCAAATCCACACCATCGCGCGGCAGATGCTGTTGAAGCACGGTCCGGAGGCGATCGCCCAGGCCGCGCAGAACGCCGTGGCTTGCGAGAGCAAGGGCGAGACCGACGACGCGCGCGACTGGCGCCATATCGAGGACGCGCTGAAGATGATGCGCGGACCGCATCAGAGCTGACGGCGGGCAGGCTAGACGACCCCGCCGTCGCGCAACGACACAGGGACCGCGCGAGCGCGATCGCCGCAACCCTAACCGACGGACGCTAGCCCGCCCGGCGCCACCGCGGCACGGGATCGAGCGGCGTGCGGTAGAGCTCGCGCCGGTCGATGTCGGTGACGCGCACTGCGCAGCCGCGCGCCTTCAGCTCCGGCTTGACCTGCGACAGCTCGTTGGCGAGCTGGTCGGCGCGGTCGGAGGCGAGGCTGATGTCTTCGAGGATGATGGTTCCTTGATTGCGGAACTCGTCCCCCACCACGAGATCGAAGGTGTAGTACGGCATTCCGAAGTCTCCGTTTCGGTTTGCATCACAGGGTAACACTGAGTCGAGCATTCCCTAAGATGCGTGGCGCACAATCGGCGTGCGATCGGCGCAAAAACGATGTGCAGCGCATCAAGCACGACGAACGAACAAGCCACGCCGCACGGCGAAGGAGTCCTTTGAACCAGCTCACCGCCATGCCGTTAAGATTTGATTAAAACAGTCGTCGCAAGCTCAAGACCAAGTGGAATCGCAGCGGAACCGGACTCCGGGAACCGGCAGCTGCAGGAGAAGGCCGGTGGCGTAACGCCCGCCGGCCTTTTCTCGTCGGGGATGCCGCGAAGCTAGTCGCGCAGTGTGGCTTGCCGCCGGGCGCGGCATTTCGGGCCTGGTCCGCGCATGTAGTACAGTTCGGGGCGATAGGGATTGATGACGCCATCGATCAGCGCGACGCAGCGCGCGACGAGGCGGGCGAGGTGGCGCCGCAACGGCTGCAGGGCAAGTTCCATCGCATTCATGGCATGCCCTCAGTGCAGCTCGCCGAGGATGGCGGTGAACGGCAGCTCGAAGATCTCGGTTCCGATGTCGTCGGTGACGTGAACCGCCCAGTTGCGCCAGTCCTCCACGCTCGGTGTCATGACAAAGCTGCGCGCCAATTGCTCCGCATACACGCGCGCCTCCGCCAGATCCATCGCGGCGCCGGTGCGATCCAGGATGACGTGCTTGTCGTCGGAGCAGTGAAAGAAAACTGCGGACATTCTTCCGATTCCCATGCCGAAGCGATTCTCGCGCGCTGCAATAGCAGCGCGCGCGGGCACTGAGAATCCGGGTGATCCCCCATCGGTAAACTACGGGGAATCCAGACGATTTGAATCACGCGGCCGTGATCAGCCCGACGTCAGAAGATCGGCTCGCCGATCGCAACCTCGCTGCGCGGGCCGAGCACGATCACCTCGCCGCTGGCGTCCTTGGCGCCGAGGATCAGGAGTTCCGAGGTGAAACCCGCGATGTTCTTCGGCCCAAGATTGCAGATGCACACGACCAGCGAGCCGACCAGCGCCGCCGGCTCGTAATTCGTGATCTGCGCGCTCGACCACATGATTCGCCCGGCGCCGACATCGACGCCGACCTTGTAGGACGGATTGCGGGCGCGGGGAAACGGCTGCACCTCGACGACCTTGCCGATCCGGATATCGAGGCGGGCGAAGTCGTCGTAGCTGGCCTGCGGCTTGAGCGGAGACATCAGCGCTCCTGGAACGCAAGGCGGACGCCGAGCGCGATATAGATCGTGCCGACCACGCGGCCCTGCCATTGCCCGATGCGGCGATGCCGCCTGATCCACGGGCTGATCTGGCCGGCGGCGAGCGCCAGCAGCGAGGTGTAGACCGCGCTCATGACGACGAAGATCAGGCCGAGGGTCGCGAACTGCGCCACCGCCGAGCCGTGGCCGGGATGCACGAACTGCGGCAGGAAGGCGAGGAAGAACAGCGCGGTCTTCGGATTGAGCATTTCCGCCCAGATTGCCTGCCGGAACGCGCGGCGCGGATCGACCGGCTGCGCCGCCGGCAAATCCAGCTCGTCGTTCTTCTCGAACAGGGCGCGGACGCCGAGCACGATCAGGTAGATCACGCCGGCATATTTCACGACCGAGAACGCCAGCGCCGAGGTCATCAGCACGGCCGAGAGGCCGAATGTCGCCATCGCGGTGTGGACGAGATCGCCGAGCGCGATACCGAACCCGGTCGCGACGCCGACGCGCGCTCCGCCGGTGACCGAGCGCGCGAGCACCAGCAGCACCGCCGGCCCGGGGATCAGGAACAGGCCGAGCACGACGGCGGCGTAGGTGAGGAGGGTGGTGATGTCGATCATGAAGACCTGTCCCGGATGTCAGGATGCGGCGATGGTAACCGCCGCGAAGCGCGGCTTCGGATCAAGCATCACGCCGGCGCTTTCGACAATGCGCATTTCCTCGGTTCCGCTCTGCGCCGTGCGCTCCAGCACGCCGTGGATGCCTGACGCGGCGTGGCTGAGCGCATCCGGCGTCGCCAGGCCGCGCGTGCGGGCGGCGACGAACAGCGCGGCGAACAGGTCTCCGGTGCCGGACGGGCTGATCGGAACCCTCGGCGTGCGCACGCGCCAGGCGCAAGTCTTGTCGGATTGAGTGCGCTCGATCGCCAGCGTCTCGATCTCGCTGTGCGGCGTGCCCGCCAGCTCGGCGCTGGTGATGACAACGGTCGCAGGTCCCTGCGCCATCAGCGCGCTCGCCTGCGCGACGACGTCATCGATCGTCGTCACGCGCGCGCCGCAGAGGAATTCGAACTCGAAATGGTTGGGCGTGATGATGTCGGCGAGCGGGCAGAGCTGGTCGCGCACCAGCGGCGGAATGTCCGATCGCACGAACATGCCGCGGTCGCGGTCGCCCAGCACGGGATCGCAGCAATAGAGCAGGGCCGGGTTCGTCGCCTTCGCGCGCTCGACGAAGTCGGCCACGTCCATCGCGATGTCGGCCGAGCCGAGATAGCCCGACAGGATCAGCCGCGCGGCTTCGACCGCGCCGCGCTCCTCGATGCCGCGCAGCAGGTCAGCGACCAGCTGCACGTCGAGCACCCGGCCGCGGATGGTCGGATAGCCCGGCCGGTTGCTGAGCAGCGTGGTCGGCACGGCGACGACATCGATGCCGTGCAGCTGGATCGGAAAGCTGGCGGCGCTGTTGCCGACATGGCCCCAGGCGACCTGTGACTGGATTGAGATGACCGTCATCTTGTGCGCATCACCCGAACAGTGCGGCGTAGATGACGTAGAGCCAGCCCAGGATACCGTGGATGATGGCCCACAGGATCGAATGGTTCTTGGTGTAGGAGATCGCGATCGCCAGCGCCGAGCCGAACCCCACGCCGTATTTCGCGCCCTCGACGCGGACGCCATAATATCGATTGCCGTTCATGGGGAATCCTTCCAGCGGGAGGGCGTGAGCGTGAAGGCAGCGTAACCTGCTAGTTGCCGTCAGTTCAACGGCGGATTGGAATTCCGCGGCATTGCTAAGCTCGATCATTCTCGGGCAAAGCCTTCGCCTCTGCTGCCGGCATGACGGTGATGGAGTCGGTGCGCGCATCTTTCTCCATTCGCCGGGACGACATCGAATGTGTGGTTCGCTGCGAGTCATATATCCGCATTCTCGCGACATGTTTTGTCTGATCGCACCCATGGGCCGCGAGCAAAGGGCAGTAAGCGGAATATTTTCTTATTCTGATATCGACATGTTTTGCTGAGTTGTCCGTCGGGCTGTCTTGTCGCAGGCGGCGGAGCCGGTTTGATTTGCGGGTTCGCGTCGGGATCTCGTCTGTCACGCTGCGATCAACCGATCGTGTCGGGTCGACGTGGAAGAAGATGCACGGGTGGACTGTCCTGCATCCAAACGCTTGCCTCATGGCGTCGGAACAAGACGGCAGAGCGATCGATCTTGATGTGAGCGCGAACCGATCGGCGGGCGGCGAACAATGCGCCGGCGCGCCGAGTCCAACAGGAGCAACTGATGTCCAGGATCAAACAGATTGCGGCCGCGCTGACCGCGCTCGCCATGCTGACGGCGTCGGCCATGGCACACGAAGTGCCGGCGGCGGGCCCATCCGCGCTCGCGAAGAGCCATGCCGCCGCCGGCCGCTGGAGCGGTGGTCCGCCGCGCATGGCGGTCCCGCATTTCGGCGAGTCCGAGGCGCCGCCGCGCGACCAGCCCGGCGGCGTCTGCGATCACGGCGACAATGCCAGGATCTGCTGAGCCGGATCGTGCATGGCGGTGATCTCCGGCGAAAGTTGCGCTAGCCTTGCTGGGTCGTCTCCCTCCAGCTCGCGAGCGCTGCCGCCATGCACATCCTCCGTCCCCAGTTTCGCATTGAGCAAGACCGCGCGCTCGCCTTTGCGGCGGCGCGCGGCTTCGGCGCCATCGTCGCCGCCGATGCACGCGGCCCGCGCGCGTCCCACGTGCCGTTCGTGATCGAGCGGCGCGACGAGCGCATGATCGTGCAGATCCATCTCACCGCGAAGAATCCGCTGGTCGAGCTCGCCGACGGTGTCAGGCGCTTCCTCCTGATCGTCTCCGGCGATGACGCCTACATCTCGAACGACTGGTATGTCTCACCCGACAACGTTTCGACCTGGCTCTACGAGGCGGTGCATTTGTCCGGCGTCGCGCATCTGCGCGATCACGGCGAGAACCGCGGCCATGGCGACGCGCTGCTCGCGGTCTCCGAGGCGCGGTTGCAAAAGCAGCCCTGGGACCTGACGCAGATGGAGCCCGGCAAGCGCGAAGCGATGCTGGCGGGGATCAGGGTGATCGACATCGTCGTCGACGAGATCGAGGGCCAGTCAAAGCTCAACCAGCACAAGAGCGATGCGGAATATGTCGCGCTGGTCAATCGCCTTGCGCGGGCGCAGGAGACGGCGAGCCAAAGGCTGGCGGAGAAGATGCGCGCGTTGCGGCCGGAGCTTGGATACGACGTTGGACGGCACGGACGGGTCAGCTCCGTGTAACCCGGCGCTGTCTCAAGGCGGCAGAGAGCGGATTACGCTTGCGCTAATTCGCTCCACAGAGCCGATCGGCATTGGGTCCGCAAACCTGTTGTTAAGAATCGCTCCGCGCTGATTTGTTCGATTCCGATTCGTTCTTTGCGAACAAAATGGAGTCGAATGGGGAACATGTGGTGCGTGATCCATGTAGCCCGCATGAGCGAAGCGATATGCGGGGCCCGATCACGTACTCTTGGAGCGGTCCCGGATGTCGCTTCGCTCATCCGGGCTACACAGTCATAGGGCGGAGAGCGCCAGGAAGCTCACGACCTCGCTGTTGAATCGATCCGCCTGCTCAATATTGAGGATATGAACGCCGGGCAGCAGAACGAGCTTGGCATCGGTGATTGTCGCGGCGATATCAGCGCTATGATTGGCCCGCGTGACCGCGTCGCTCTCGCCGCCGATCACGAGGGTCGGCGCCGCAATCAGCGAGATGACGCGGCGGAGATCGACGTCGCGCAGTGCGGCGTAACATCCGGCGAGACCGCGCGGCGGCGTGGTCAGCACCATGTTGCGGAATTCGTCGACGACCTCGTTCGGCGCGGCCAGCATCGCTGCCGGAAACCAGTTGCGCATGAAGCCGTCTGCGATTCCATTCATGTCCGTGGCCGCGAGCACCGCGCGGATCTGTTCGTCGAACGCCAGTTCGGACGCCAGATAGGACGAGGTGTTCGAGAGGATCAGGCGGTCGATGCGGTCAGGCGCGAAGATGCCGAGCCATTGCCCGACGAAGCCGCCGAGCGACAGACCGAGGAAATGCGCGCGATCGATGCCGAGGGCGTCGAGCAGTTCGACCACGTCGCGGCCGAGCCGGTCGATCGAGTAGGCGCCCACCGGTGCGTCCGACCCGCCGTGACCGCGGGTGTCGTAGCGGAGCACCCGAAACGACCGGCTGAGGGCCGGCATCGAACGATCCCACATGTGCAGGTTGGTGGCGATCGAGTTCGACAGCGCGAGCACCGGCCGATCGACGGGGCCGTCGATACAGTACGCAATCCGGCAGCCATCCGCCGTGGTGAAGTGTCGATCGCTGCTCATCTCGTCAGTCCCTTGTGCTGGTGGAAGCCGGCAGGCTTCGCGTCGAGCCAGGCTAGGACTCGCGCCTCCGAAGAAAAATTACTAAGATTGATCAATCTCTGTAGGTTTTATGGACAATGGATCGGATCAAGCTGCACGATTTGCGCTGCTTTGACGCTGTCGCGACCAAGGGAAGCTTTCAGGCCGCCGGGACGGCGCTGAACCGGTCGCACCCGTCGGTGTTCGCGGCGGTCGCCCGGCTCGAGCAGCAGCTCGGCCTCACGCTGTTCGATCGCAGCGGATACCGTATCGGGCTGACGGACGCCGGCCGGACGTTTCACGCACGCGCGCAGGTGACGCTGCGCGAGCTCGATCTGCTGCAGGGGTATGCGGAGCAGCTTGCCGGCGGAGAAGAGGTCGTCCTGCGCGTCGTCATCGGCGACCTGTGCCCGCGGCCGCCGGTGCTGCAGATGCTCTCGGCGTTCTTTGCCCGCTATCCCAACACGCGCCTGCACCTGGAGTATGAGGCGGTCGGCGGGCCGCTCGAGCGCCTGATCGATGATAACGCTGATCTGGTGTTTCATCGCGCGGAGCCGTCCGATCCGCGCTTCGAACAGATCAAGCTCTCGCGCACGACCATGGTGCCGGTCGTCGCTCCCGGCTTTCTGCCGTTTGCGTGGACGAAGCGGATCTCGCCGGAGCAGATACGTCCCTTCACGCAGTGCGTCATCCGCGACACGGCGCGGCGAGCGTCGTCGGAAAACTTCTTCCTGATCGAAGGTGCGCACCGGTGTAGCGTGCCGGACCAGATGATGAAGAAGGAGCTGATCCTGCATCGTCTTGCCTGGGGCCATCTGCCCGCATGGCTGATCGAGGACGAACTGCGGGACGGCAGGCTGATCAGCATCGCCGGACCGAATTTTCCGGGCCGCGAGGAAAATCTTGCGGCAGTCCGTCATCGCCAGCATTCGCACGGACCGGTCGCCGAAGCGCTCTGGCTTCACCTCAAAGGCTGGCGGCTCGCTCAGCGTGCAGGGCGGGCGGCCCGACCGGTCCGCGCGAAGCACGGCCGATAATCGGCGCGGAGTAACCCGACGCAGTGATGTCGTCGATGGATGTCCGATTACGCTTGCGCTCATCCGCCATACCAAGTGCCGCGGCATCGAGCGCGCAAACCTCTTGTTAAGAATCGCTTCGCGCCGATTTTTCGATTCCGATTCGTTCCTCGCGAACAAACTGGAGTCGGATCGGGAACGCTGCCTTAGTGCGACTCATCGATCGATCAGTGATGCGGGAGAACGCAGTGTGCCTGAGATGCGCCGCGGTGTTGCACGCCGAGAGCAATAATCCCATCATGATACAACATCGATTGTTCGGATGCGGTCGATGTATGTGCGTTGTTAACATCTGGATCGCGCCGATTTTCCTGATTCCGATTCGTTCTTGGCGAACAAATTGGAGTCGGATCCAGAACGCCGCTGTGGCGCGCGATACGTTTCTCTGCTCCACTCGGCGCATAGGAGAGCGGATTGATGGCCAAGAAGGCAGGCAACAAGACCAGCAAGAAAATGAACAGGCCCGCGTCGCGGCGCACGGTGCTCGTGATCGACGTCGGCGGCACGCATGTGAAGGTCATGACCGACAAGGAGCGCATCAAGCGCGAATTCGAGTCAGGTCCAACTCTGTCCGCGACCGAGATGGTGCGGCAGGTCAAGCTGCTCACAAAGGACTGGTCCTATGATGTGATCTCGGTCGGTTATCCGGGACCCGTCGTTCACAACCGTCCGCTGACCGAGCCGCACAATCTCGGCCGCGGCTGGGCCGGCTTCGATTTTCACCGGGCGTTCGGCCGCCCGACCAGGGTCGTCAACGATGCGCTGATGCAGGCGATCGGCAGCTATCAGGGCGGCCGGATGCTGTTTCTCGGGCTCGGCACCGGCCTCGGCTCCGCGATGATCGTGGACGGTGTCTACGAGCCGATGGAGCTTGGTCATTTGCCGTACCGCAAGGGCGCGACGTTCGAGGATTATGTCGGCGCCGCGGGTCTCGAGCGGCGCGGCCGGAAGAAATGGCGCAAGAGCGTCGACGACGTCATCGCGCGGCTGTCCGCAGCGCTGGAGCCCGAGTACATCGTGCTCGGCGGCGGCAATGCCGACAAGGTCGACAACCCGCCGCCCAAGGTGAGGTTCGGCGACAACGCCAACGCATTCGAGGGCGGATTTCGAATGTGGAAGAAGCGAGCGCGCAAGGCGAACGGCGCGGGTCGATGAAACCGGAACCGCCACCAAATCGCCGCAACTGCCGAAGTTTCGCGCTGCATCGTCACCCCTGTTGTCGGAACTGATGGGTGCGCCGCTCGTTTTATGCGGCATAACATCCTGTTCCATGAGGAGTGAGCCATGCGAAGTTTCATTATTCCCGCGATCGCGGCCCTGGCGATCGGCGCAGCGACGCCGGCGATGGCCTACGATTCCGGTAGCCAGATCTCGATGGAGGCCGCGCTCGATGTCGCGACCGGTCTCGGCATCGTGACGGTGTCCAATACCCAGTTCCTCGGCGACGAGTGGGAGGTCGAGGGGCGTGACCGCCTCGGCCGCTGGATGAAGGTCGATGTCGACGCGCGGACCGGCGAGGTGCGCAACGTGGATCGCGGCTGGTAGCCCGCGTCTTCACCGCTGCGTGAAAATTCGGAACGGCCGGCGGAGCAGGGCGCACGCCGGCCGTTCGTTATCCAGAACTGTCTGATGCCGTGCTTTGGCTGAATGGCATAAAGCTGGGGTATGCTGGTCCCATCATTCCGGGAATCGCCGCCAGCGCGGCGGCCCGTGAACAGGAGACCGGCCATGACAAAACCGTTTCCGTCCAAAACCCATATCGGCAATCACCTGCTGCATCCGGAAACCCAGATGCTGAACTACGGCTACGATCCGCAGCTGTCGGAGGGGGCCGTCAAGCCGCCCGTGTTCCTGACCTCGACCTTCGTGTTCCGCACCGCCGAGGACGGCAAGGACTTTTTCGACTTTGTCGCGGGCCGGCGCGAGCCTCCGGAAGGCATGGGGGCGGGGCTGGTCTATTCGCGCTTCAACCATCCGAACAGCGAGATCGTCGAGGACCGGCTTGCGATCTATGAGCGCACCGAGAGCTGCGCGCTGTTCTCCTCCGGCATGTCGGCGATCTCGACCACGGTGCTGGCCTTCGCGCGGCCCGGCGACGTGATCCTGCATTCGCAGCCGCTCTATGGCGGCACCGAGACGCTGTTCACCAGAACACTGGCGGGCTTCTCGATTCACGCCGTGGGCTTTGCCGACGGCCTCGACGAGAGTGTCATCCGCGCCGCTGCCGACGAGGCGATGAAGAAGGGCCGTGTCGCGATGATCTTCATCGAGACGCCGGCCAATCCGACCAACGGCCTGGTCGATATCGCGCTGATGCGGCGCATCGCCGACGCGATCGGCAAGGCACAGGGCCATACGCCGATCATCGCCTGCGACAACACGCTGCTCGGGCCGGTGTTTCAGCGGCCGATCGAGCACGGCGCCGATCTCTCGCTGTACTCGCTGACGAAATATGTCGGCGGCCATTCCGACCTGATCGCGGGCGCGGCGCTCGGCTCGAAGAAGCTGATGAAGGACGTCAAGGCGCTGCGCGGCGCGATCGGCACCCAGCTCGATCCGCATTCCTGCTGGATGATCAGCCGTTCGCTGGAAACGCTCAGCCTGCGCATGGAAAAGGCCGACCGCAACGCGCGGATCGTCGCCGACTATCTGCGCGATCATCCCAAGGTGGCGCAGGTGCATTACCTCGGCCATCACGATCCGGCGTCCCCCGCGGGGCGCGTGTTCGCGAGCCAAAGCAGCGGTGCCGGTTCGACCTTCTCGTTCGATATCGTCGGCGGGCAGCAGGCGGCGGAGAAATTCCTCAACTCGCTGCAGATCTTCAAGCTCGCAGTCAGCCTCGGCGGCACCGAGTCGCTCGCGAGCCTGCCGGCCACCATGACGCATTCCGGCGTGCCGGCCGACATCCGCAAGCGGATCGGCGTGCTGGATTCGACAATCCGGCTCTCGATCGGGATCGAGCATCCGTCCGACCTGGTGGCCGACATCGCGCAGGCGTTGAGCCGGGTGTGAGCCAGTCAAAAGCGTGTAGGATGGGTCGAGCCAACGGGGCCGCGCGTCGCGCGGCCCGATGATAAACTCCACGAAACCCGTCCTACGGGCTACCAACCTCCGGAGAGAGTGCATGCTGGCAATCACGGCGATCATCCGCGCGAAGAAGGGCCATGAGGCGGCGATGCGTCAGGCGTTGCTCGACGTCGTCGAGCATGTCCGCGCCAACGAGCCGTCCACCGTCGGCTACTACGTCTCGCAGGATGTCGACAGTCCGCGGATATTTTCGACGTATGAGCGATACCTGGATCAGGCGGCGATGGACCGGCACAACAATTCGCCGGCTGTGGCGCGCTTCTTTGAGGTCGCGAAGCCGATCCTCGACGGCGAGGTGATAGTGGTCTTGGCGAACGAGATTGCGAGCAAGCGAGAGTAGGGCGTTCGCTACCGGGTCACAAATAATAGCCTGCTCCGGAAAGGCTCCGCCGCAGCGCATTCATTCTCCGATTTCGGTGGCGCGGAGCATTGCAGCCCGGCGCGGTCGACGATTTCAGGACAAACCCATCGTCGCGGAACTGCGCTCGAAGCGAGCGTACACCCGGACAACGTTGACGCGGAGGCGGCGCGCCGTTATTGGCGGCGCGGAAAATTCCGACGCAACGATACGGGATGGTCTCGATGCAAGTGACTTTGATGAAGGGCAAGATTCATCGCGCGCACGTCACCGAAGCGGACTTGCATTATGAGGGGTCGATTTCGATCGACCGCAATTTGATCGAGGCCGCCGGTTTCCTCATCAATGAACGTGTTGACATCTATAACATCGACACCGGCGCGCGGTTCTCGACCTACGTGATCGAGGCGCCGACGGGATCGGGCACCATCGGCCTCAACGGCGCGGCCGCACGGCTTGCCATGGCCGGCGACAAGGTCATCATCGTCGCCTATGCCAGCTTCGACGCCGACGAGGCGCGCAAATTTCATCCGCGGGTCGTGCTGGTCGACGACAAGAACCGGCACATCGCGAAGGCTGCCGCCGCACCGGCGAAAGCCTTGGCGGATGCGTAAGCTGGGCTACGCTAGGCCTTCTTGACGAACTCCGATTTCAGATTCATCGCGCCGATGCCGTCGATCTTGCAGGCGATGTTGTGTCCGTCGCTGCCCTCGGTGAGGCGGATGTTCCTGACCTTGGTGCCGCCCTTGACCACCGACGACGAGCCCTTGACCTTGAGGTCCTTGATCACGATGACGCTGTCGCCGTCCGTCAGCGGGTTGCCGTGCGCGTCGCGCACGCCCGCTTCCTGCGCGGTCTCGGCGGCCGCGGCCGCATCGCTGCTCCACTCATGGGCACATTCCGGGCAGACCCAGAGAGCGCCGTCCTGATAGGCATGCTCGGAATTGCATTTCGGGCAGTTCATTGCGGCGTCCATAGTCGAGATCGTCTCCGTCGTTGCGGGCGCACCGTAGAGGCACAGGCGGCCAAAGCAAGCAAAAACCCGGCGATTTGATGCGCAAAGCGGCGCAAAGGTGGCGAGCCACTCGTCCACCCGCGGATGCCGGTGGAACGGTCTGCGCCTCTATCCGTTGCCGTCCGTCGCTCGGCATTGCGCCCCTGTGCTGCAGGGAACGGTTCACTGATCGTCGCGTCCGGGCCGGCAATTCATCCAGGAGCAATCGGCTGATCCCAAACATGGACGCGGAAGATGAATCAGAGAAATTCGGCCTTCGTCTGCCTTCGCACGTCGCTCGTCACCGCCGCCTTCACGTCGGCGTTGCTGGTGGGCGCTAGTCTTGTGAGCGCAAGTCTTGCCCACGCACAGCCAGTGAATTCGCGCGCGGATCATGGCAATGGTGGTCCTGGCGAGTTCGCCGACCTTGCCGAGAAGGTCGGGCCGGCCGTGATTGGCGTCAACGCCAAGGTGGCGGCTGCGGCGGATGACGACGATTCTTCTCCAGGCGAGTCTCCCGGTGACTCCCCCGGCGGTTCTCTCGGGCCGGACGGCTCTCCCGATCAGGACACGCCGGGAAGGGCCGTTCCGGATCCCGGCAGGCGCGGACCGGGCAATCTGCCGAAGTTGGGTGAGATGACCTCGATCGGTTCGGGCTTCTTCATCTCGGCGGACGGCTATGCAGTGACGAACAATCATGTCCTCGGCGGCAGCGACCGCGCCGACGTCCGCACCAGTGACAACAAGGTCTACAAGGCGAAAGTCCTGGGCAAGGATCCGGTCAGCGACCTGGCCCTGCTCAAGGTCGATGGGCGGACCGACTTCAGCTATGTCAAGCTCGCGGATCAAGCGCCGCGCACCGGCGATTGGGTGCTCGCGGCCGGCAATTCATTCGGCCTCGGAAACACCGTCACCGCGGGAATCGTCTCGGCGCGTGCGCGCGACCTGGAGACCGGGTCGTCGGAAGATTTCGTCCAGATCGACGCGCGGATCAACCGCGGCGATTCCGGCGGGCCGAGCTTCAACACGCATGGCGAGGTGATCGGCGTGAACAGCCTGATCTTCTCGCCCTCCGGCGGCTCGGTCGGTGTCGCGTTTGCGATACCCGCCGATACCGTGAAGACGGTGATCCCGCAGCTGAAGGACAAGGGCATGGTCACGCGCGGCTGGATGGGCGCCCAGATTCAATCGATCACCCCCGGCATTGCCGAAAGCTTAGGTGCGAACAATCTGCACGGCGCGGTCGTGGTCGGCGTGCAGACCGGCGGTCCGGCAGCGAAGGCCGGATTGAGGCGAGGCGACGTGATCACCTCGGTCAATGACGAGCCGATCAAGAGCGCCAACGAGCTGACCAAGAAGGTCTATGCGGGCGCGCCGGGCAGTTCGGTCAAGCTTTCGATGCTGCGGGACAATGCGCCGAATTCGCTGAGCGTGACGCTCGGCCAGCTCGCACAGTCGCAGGCGCCCGCCGGCGCGCCGAAGTGAGGCTGCGTTAGTGCGTAGGCCACTACCCATCCTGCAGGCTACGTCTGCGGTGTGATCCCGCCGGCCTGGGCGATCAATTCGAACGATCGCAGCCGCTTCTGGTGATCATAGACGTCGGACACGATCATCAGCTCGTCGGCGCCGGTCTCCGCGACCAGCGCGTCGATGCCGGCGCGCACCGTCGCGGGCGAGCCGATGATGGAGCGCGCGAGCATCCGCATCGCCTGCACCTTCTCCGACGGCGACCAGTAGCTCTCGATGTCGTCGATCGGCGGCTGGCTGAGGCCGCGCGCGCCGCGGAAGATGTTGGTGAACGACATCTGCTGCGTGGTCGCGAGCCGCCGCGCCTCCTCGTCGGTGTCGGCGGCGATGATGTTGACGCCGACCATGGTGTAGGGACGATCGAGCTGCTCCGACGGCTTGAAGCGGGCGCGGTAGATCTGCAGCGCCTGGATCAGCAGCTCGGGGGCAAAATGCGAGGCGAAGGCGTAGGGCAGGCCGAGCTCGCCGGCCAGCATCGCGCCGAAATTGCTCGAGCCGAGAATCCACAGCGGCACGTCGGTGCCGGCGGCCGGCACCGCCTGGATGCGCTGGTTGGGACCGGCGGCGGCGAGGAAGGCCTGCACCTCGAGCACGTCCTGCGGAAAGTTCTCGGCGGATTCCGGCGTGCGGCGCAGGGCGCGCAGCGTGAGCTGGTCGGTGCCGGGCGCGCGGCCGAGGCCGAGGTCGATACGATCGGGAAACAGCCGCGCCAGCGTGCCGAACTGCTCGGCGATGACATAGGGTGCGTGGTTCGGCAGCATGATGCCGCCGGCGCCGACCCGGATGGTCTTGGTGCCCGCCGCGATGTGCCCGATCACGACCGACGTCGCGGCGCTGGCGATGCCCGCCATGTTGTGATGCTCCGCCACCCAGATGCGGCGATAGCCGAGAGCCTCCGCATGCACGGCGACATCGCGCGCGTTATAGAGCGCGCCGCGCGCGTCGGTTTCCTCGGTGACGCGGACGAGATCGAGAATGGAGAGGGCGGCCACGGCGACTCCGGAGCGTTAGGGACGGGGAGCCGATGGTATTTGGCTGTGTCCAGGTGGATGCGAAACGGCGGGGAACAGCCGGTTCATGCAGATGCATATGGATGCGGTCGCCATGCCGGTCAATCCGCCTGATGCGATCGACGAAGCAGGGCTGCCCATCCAAAATATCGAAAACAACCCCATGCAAAGGTGCAGGTTGCCGCAGGCACTCGGAAACGCGCCTTGACGCGTCGGGCAAATCGGTGATATTTTTCCATTATTCCGAAATAGTGCAGGCAGTCCATTGCTGCACAATGGCTTCGGCGGTCAGCAGCGTAGCGTAGGATGGGTAGAGCGCAGCGAAACCCATCATCTCGCCACTCGGCTTGCAGCCTGATGGGTTTCGCTTCGCTCTACCCATCCTACAGTCCTCATTCGCACGCTCGACCACCGCTATCGGAGAACCGACGCGTCAGTCCCCAGACGATTGCGGCCGTGGCTGAAGTCGCGAGCAGATGCTTCAAGGTGTGTCCGCTGACGTACTGAAGCGTGTCTGCGATCTGATGGTCGAGCACCTCGGCGATCTTGGCCACAACGTACAACATCATCGCGGCGGCGAATGCGATGCGGTCGGCGCGCGGCGCACGATAGATCGACTGCCAGAGCGGGATCAGGATGAGCGGGAGGACCTGCAGCAGCAGATACGGTCGAAGGTCGCCCGTACCATGCCGGTCGGTGGCGACCCACCACGCGACGCTGGCGGTGGCGTAAAGCCCGAGAACGATCGCTTCGATATTCGTCTTCGATCCCGGCTGGGTGTCGCCGCGGACGCCGACGAGCAGGCCCGCGCCGGCAAGCGCAATCGGCAGCATGTCCCAGGTCAGCCGGCCATTGCCGGGGGCGAGGTGAAAGAACGCGGACCCGAAGGCGGTCAGGAACAATCCGATCAGGAACAGGCGGTAGCCCGGCCATCCGGTGCGAAGCTGATCGCTGTTGCGGTGAGGGCGCAGCGCCAGCCAGCCCCAGCTCGCGACCAGGGCGAAGCCGATGTTCGACAAGACATCGCCTGCGTGGGGGATGCCCAAGAGGGCCGAGTGGTCGGCGAAATCGTTGTAGTGGGCCGGCTGTGCGATGCGTCCGTGCGCCGCGAATGCCGCCATGATGCCGATCGTGATGATCGTCGGGGCGTACTTGATCCACGATTTCACGGATCGGTTGGGCCCGATCGATCCGTCCGTCCAGGAGGTGGTTTGCATCACCGGCTCCGCAGAAATGAACATTGTTCAACAATAAATCAGGAAAATGAGCGATGTTCAAGTTTTATTTGAGAGGAGCTTTTGGCCGCCTTTGCAGCGGCTTTTGTGATTCTCGCCGCCGTTGCGTGCGGAAGGATTGCACCCGACGACCGCAGCTCCACATCTTGATGGATTGAGGCTGATCGTGCAGAAGCGGACTGTCGAAAGGCAAACCGATGCGGCTGGCGGATTTCGTCGCCAAAAGAAGACCGTCTTTCGCCGATATCGCCACAACGGCGGTGGCTTACGTTTGTGGCGAGGCGTTCGGGTGGGCCGGCGCTTTTCTGATCCTGTTGGCAGGTAGCATCAGCATCTACGCTGGCCTGGCCGTACTTTTATGTCTTGCGCTGTTTGTTACGCTGATCGTGCGGCGAGAACTCAAGCGGGACATCAGAGCCCTCGACGATCCCAACGACAATCCCCGAGCGAACCGATTGATCGGCGATACCTCCAGCGCCTCAATCAGAACGCATCGGAGCGCGCTTCGCCCGGCCGTGCCTCGTCCGGATCGTCGTATGACCCGCGCACTCGACGCCCTGGAAGACATGGCGGTTCGATTTGCGATCGAACTCTTCAAATCCGTCGCAATCATCATGGCTCTGACGCTGGGGATGGGCTTTGCCGCTGAAGTGGTTGCGTTCGTTCTGTCCGACCGGGATGTCAGTGGCGCCTTCGGTTCTGGTCTGGCCGGAGTTGCCGGCGGCGTACTTGGCCTGGTCCTCGCCGTCGTGATCGTGCTCAGGCGCATTGCGGATATCGAAGACTGATCGGGCGGCTTCTGGCGTATGCGCCATGACACAGGGGCGGCCAGCCCGTAGCCCGCATGAGCGAAGCGATATGCGGGGGCCGGTGGCGTGTTCTTGCGAGGCGGATCCCGGATGTCGTGGAGCCTGTCATCGGGCGCGCGTTCGCGCGACCCGTTGGCTCATCGGGCTACTGGGACAAAAGCGCAGGGCGTTTCGGCGAAGCGCGACTTGCCGAAAATGTGCTGACGATGGCGGCTTACGCCCGCGGCCGATCCACCCTACCTTCGCAGGGCGCCGACCCGCACAGCCTTAACCGATCCGATCCGGAGCGAGACCTATTCCCCAGCTCATATTCGGCCTGACCAGCCTGCTGATCCTGGCCCGCTTCATCTGGCCGCTCGACTGGCCGCTCGCGGCAAAGATCGTTGCCGCGTTGCTTGTGCTGGTCGCCTTGCAGTTTCACCGCTGGAACAGGCTGTCGTCGGGATCGGAATTCTCGCCGGAGTTTCCGCGTCCGGTGGTCGTCCTGTTCAACTGGGCGTTCGGCGCGATCATGCTGCTGGCGCTGCTGCAACTGGCGCTCGATGCCGGGCTGCTGGTTGCCGCGCTGATCCACGGCGGCTTCGTCGGCGCGCCTGATGGCGTCCGCTACGCACTTGCAGCGGTCGCGGCCGCAGCCGCCGCGATCGGCGTCCATCAGGCGATGCGCATTCCGCCGCTCAGGGATGTCGAGGTCGGGATCCGCGGACTTCCGCGAGCGTTCGACGGCTACACCATCCTGCAACTGACCGATCTTCACATCAGCCGGCTGTTTCCTGCGCCATGGGCGCGCGCCGTGGTCGAGCGATCGAACAAGCTCGGCGCCGACCTGATCGCGATCACCGGCGACCTGATCGACGGCACCATCGATGCGCGGCGGGGCGACATCGCGCCGCTGCGCGACCTGATGGCGGCCGATGGCGTCTACGTGATCTCGGGCAATCACGAATATATCTTCGGCTATGACGGCTGGATGGCGCACTACGAAGCGCTCGGCCTGCGCTCGCTCGAGAACCGGCACATCGTGCTCGAACGCGGTGGCGGCCGCCTGGTGATCGCGGGGATTACCGATCGCGCGTCGCGCCACCGGGGGCATTCCATCCGCGACCTTGCCGCGGTTCTCGACGGCGCCCCGAAAGGCGCGCCCATCGTCCTGCTCGACCACCAGCCGAGCGACGCACGAAAGGCAGCCCGGCTCGGCGTCGCGCTGCAACTCTCCGGACACACCCATGGCGGATTGATCCTGGGGATCGATCGCCTCGCCGCGCGCGCCAATGCCGGCTTCGTCTCCGGCCGCTACGACGTCGACGGGATGACGCTCTACGTCAACAACGGCACCGCGCTATGGCCCGGCTTTGCCTTGCGGCTCGGCCGCCCGTCCGAATTGACCCGGATCACGTTGCGCGTGGCGGGCGACACCTGACCGATCGATTGCAATGACGCCGTGACGCTTGCGATGGCGCGCCGAGGTGGCCGGGTTAGCGCGGACGTTCCGAAGGTCGCAGGAGGGTGAGAATCGGTCACTCACGTTCCAAGGCCGGCGGCTGCCATGCGTCGATCGCCGTCTCCGGGTAAATCTGCACCGAGCCGGGCTCGAAGTAGCTCTCGATCGCATATCCGAGCCTGGTCAAATCCGTACGATACCAACCAACGATTCGACCGCGCCATGATGCTCGCCCTTTCTTGGCGGCATAGTCACCCATCTGAAACTTTGCATCTGCGGGCCACGGATCGACCATCTCGCCTCCGACCGAATTGCCTTGAAAAGAAGACATTATGGCCGACCCATCTACGTCCGCAACGGGTCGATTTCGTCCCGCCGATCTCGGTCTGACAGCGGCAATGATCTTGCCAGCTTCACACCAATCTCTTCGCGATCGAGGTGCAGCGAAGGCGGCCTGAGCGAAACGAACAAGCACGTAACGAATAGGGTGGGTTCGCCAACGGATCGCGCGGAGCGCGTGTCCGATGATAGACTCCTCGTAACCCGCCGCTCGGCGTTACCGCGACGAAGGGCGGATTACGCTGCGCTAATCCGCCCTACGAGCCGCGAGATGTTCATCGCGTCGGTCTCTTTTGGTAGACACCTGAAAATGAGACGTTTGTCCCGCCGCAATGGAGGTTGTCGCCGACAACCAGTAACTTGCCGACGAGCTGCATCGTGACCTGACAGTCGAGTTCGTCCGTCCCGTCACCGAATTTCATCTTATCGCCTGAAGGTTTTGCTTCGTAATCAAGCTCGCCGGAATGGGTGCGGCTGCCCGAACCCCAAATGGCCTCGCCCTTGATGGCCAGCTGACCTTCCTCTTTCGATTTCGAGATGCGAATGACGTTGTCGTAGGCACGCCATTCGCCGAGCCAATCCCGTTCTGCCGGTCGTCGTATGTCCTCCTGCCACGCAAGCCTTTCGATCTCGATCCAGCCGACCGTCTCAGTGCCCTTGCGAGGTTGAAACCAACTGCATGCGAACTTGCCTGACGTCCGGGAAACAATGACTTCATCGTTGCGAACGACATAAGTTTTCAGACGACAGGCTTGGTCGTCGGGGCAACGCTCGTTGCCGTCGCCGCGGAAATAGATCCTGTCGCCGGCTGCGCCTTTGATCTTCGCCAGCCTGTAGTCGGTGCTCTCGCGCGGGAAATATCCGTTCCGACAAATGTTGTCGGCGTTGCCCTTGAGCTGGCCGGATGCGGGCGAGGTTTGGAGAATGCTCCATGCGAGGAGTCCGAGCGAAGCCTGGACAACGCGTCTCATTGGGTTTTCACCTTCGATTCATTTTCCGCATGGAATGCGGCAGGGTGGCGGGGCGGTGATTCCATACTAATTTGGTCCGACAAAGCGCCGCAGATCAATCGCATGAAAACGTGATCAATCAGTTGTTGCCATCGCGTAGGGCGGATTAGCCGAAGGCGTAACCCGCCGACCTTTAGCTCATTGAGCGAAGGCGGAAGCGTAATCCGCCGAAGTTCTCGCATTGTTCTCGGAAGGATTCACAAGACCATCTGTTGGTCAACCTCAGACAATGACGAAGAACTTTTCTTTTCCCTTCTACTGTATGCCAAAGTCTGCTTCGGCCGCGCAACGGGACAAGGGAAAATCAGAAATCATGATCATGGACCGTGGAATTGCCGACGCTGGTGCGATGGGCGAGGGCGCTCTGCCTGGGCCTCGGTCGCGGCTTCTCAACCGCCGGGCGTTTCTGGTCGGTTCTGCTGCTGGTCTCGCCGCACTGAGCCTGGCCGGTTGTGCGTCCGACTACATGAGCCTGGCCGAGGCGGAGAAGGTCTACGGGCCCGTGCCCGACGAGAAATTCCCGATCCCCGCGGTCGACGTCAGTAAGGTCGATCCGAAATATTTCCGCAAGACCGTGAAGTACCACAGCGATGAGGCGCCCGGTACGATCATCGTCGATCCGAGCAAATACTATGTCTACCGCATCGAAGGCGAAGGAAACGCGACCCGCTATGGCGCCAATGTCGGCCGCGATGGGTTCCGGTGGAGCGGGGAGGCTTATGTCGGGCGCAAAGCCGAATGGCCGACCTGGACGCCGCCCAAGGAGATGATCGCGCGCCAGCCGGAGGCGGGCAAATATGCTCGCGGCATGGCGGGGGGTCTCGACAATCCACTTGGCGCGCGCGTGCTCTACCTCTACCAAAATGGGGTGTACACGCTTTACACGATCTATAGCACCAGCGCCCCCGAAACGATCGGGAACGGTATTACGAGCGGCTGTACCGGCCTCCTCAGTCAGGACATGATCGACCTCTATTCGCGAACGCCCCTCAAAACGAAGGTGATCGTGCTGCCGGCGTAAACTGCGTCGGCCGTCGGCCCCAGGCGCTGCCAGGGACGCCTTTGTGCGGCGATGGTTGTCGAAAGACGCAGGCAGGGTGATTTGGACGTGGTGATGCTTTCGCGGAGGCCAGTCATTGTTGCGGCGATGCTCGTGCTCGGGACCTTATCGGTCCGCGCGCAGCAAAGCGTCGAGTATGATGCGTGCATGGACAAGGCCGAAGGGGTGTCGACGAAGATGCTCGATTGCGGCAAGACCGAAATCGATAAGTGGGACACGAGGCTCAACACCGCCTATCAAGCCCTTCTCGCCAGCTCGAAGGGCGAGGCGCACGCGCAATTGCTCAGGGAGCAGCGGGCCTGGCTGAAGCATCATCTCAGCGAAACCCATCGCCTCGCCGCGGACCCCAACAACGGCTCCGTCGCATTCCTCGACTCCCAGGCGTTCGAATTGAGGGACATCGCCGACCGCACGCTGCTTCTTGAAAAGCGTGCCAGCCGGTAGCCCGCAGGAGCGAAGCGATATGCGGAGTCGGGTGGTCACGTGCTGTGATGCTTGTCCCGGATGTCGCGGAGCCTGTCATCGGGCGCGCATTCGCGCGGCCCATTGGCTCATCCGCCCTACGCTTGCTGCGCGCTCATCGCTTCGGGGTGCGCCCGCGGATCCGGTCGAAGCCTTGCTTGATTGCGGCGAAGCGCGCGTCGACAATCGGCTCGAATTCGAGGTCGGTGAAGATATAGGGCCAGTCGTTTTCGATGCCTTCGCGGACGAGCTCACCGACATAGTTGGGATCGATGCCCTGAGAGACGCGTTGGCGGATCAGATTGATCTGCTCGGCAATCGGGCCCGACGTCGGCAAGGTACGGACCGCCCCCTCGAAGCGCTCGGGAAGGTTGCGCCTCGAGTTCACGATTTGCGTGCGGATGAACCCGGGACACAGCACCGATACGCCGATTCCGCGGGGTGCGAGTTCAAGCCGCAGTCCCTCGGATAGCGCGACAACGCCGTATTTCGAAACATTGTATGCGTTGCTGGCCCCTGAAATAAGACCGGCGATCGAGGCTGTGGAGATGATGTGTCCACCCTCGCCATGCTGCTCTATCAACGGCCCGAAAATCTCGATTCCCCAAACGGTCGCCATCAGGTTGACGCCCAGTGTCCAATCCCACGACCCGTCGGTCCAGGTGCCATAGGGCCCACCGCCACCAACGCCCGCGTTGTTGACGAGGATGTGCACCTTGCCGTAGCGGGCAGTCGTGGCTTCGGCGGCCGCCACGAGTTCGGGTTTGAGGGAGATGTCCGCTTTCACGCCGTCGACATCGACGTTGGTGCGCCTCAGTTGCTCGAGCGCCGCGGACAGAGCCGCTTCCTCAATATCGCAAAGCATGACCTTCGCCCCCGCCTGGGCCAAAGCCGTCGCGATCCCCAGTCCGATGCCCGACGCTGCACCGGTCACGAACGCGGTCTTTCCAGCGAGTTCTTTCACGCGCATTCTCCCCCCGCAAGCCGAGACCCTCGCCCCAAACGCCGAGTGCCCCCGGACGGTATATGACCGCACTTTCGCGCGATTGGGAAGCGTGCCGGATGTCTGCGTCTGGCCCAGGTGATCTAAGCGCGGAGCCTAGGATAGGGACAGCGAAGCGTAACCCGCCGCGATCGTTTTCACCGAAAGGGCGGATTATGCCTTCGGCTAATTCGTCCTACGCTTGCCTTGCTTTCATTTTCACGACCACGAAAGACAGCTCTGAATTTCTCTAATGGAGTATGGGTATTGGACGGGGATCTTTAGCTGAGGCCCTTGTTGGCCTCGGTAACGATCGCGAGTTGCCTTCCATACTCGACGATCAGATAGTTCGTGCCTTCCACGTAGCATCCAGGTGCGCGTATCTCGAATCCGATGCAATAGTCGTTGGGCCTGTTGATCATGTTTAGGGGGACGATAATGCCAAGTGCAGGCATCAACGTGGGCTGCTCCTTAAAGAGCGGCATTGTCTTGTTCGGGAAGAATGTCAGTCGGTATGGAATGACGCTGAAACCATTGTGCTTGGCCATTCCGAGCCTTTCGTATTTTGTGGTCAGCACCGTAACCGACCGCGCGCGACCCGGACCGTTCGAGAACGATGCGATCGACCGCCGAACCAATTATTTCGGCCGTTACCCTGGATATGTCAGTTCCGATCGGTACACCGACGGTTTGTCCTGATTGGCCCAGTCGCAGAGCCCAATCCATGTGGTTCCCGTAGTTGTTTGGATCGTTTGGATCCGTATTAGACTTTGCCGCTTGCTTCCCATGAAGGGCCCATGGGATCGAGTGCGTATAAATTGATGGATAGAATTTGGCGATGTCGGCCCTGATAATGTGCCGGGCACGCGCCGAGCGGTTCTTTGCTTCACGCTGCACGTTTTCAAAGGAGGGCGTCCGGATCGCGCGGTCCGTTCCTTGGCCGTCGGATAGGGAAAGCGGCGACGCAGTTGATTTTGAAGCGTTGCAATGATCCGCTATCTTGTCCCAATGCGAGGACAGCCAGCCCGATGCTAGCGCAACGGATATCGGGTGCATCAAATTGAACACTCGTCTTGAATAACCTCTTTTGGTGCAGCTGTAGGAAATGCGATCAAACGTGTGACCTTTTAAGTCAACGTCGACCCCGAGCTGGCACTGGTTAGCGAAGCCCACCGACGTAAAGATCGGAGGTAGTACTTCTGGCAAAAAGCCGAAGGCCGCGAATTTCCAGAAAGTGGGATGATCGCCGATGCTTACCTTGACAGGCATGTACCGCCCCGTAGTTACGCGTATAAGTTGCTCATAAAGGTTATCTGGTCAAAAGAGAAGGGCGGCCCCTTCGTGCCGCCCTTCGTGGATGCCCGGGCCAAGCCCGGTCGTGAAGAAGACTATCGTCTTCTGGCTCTTCTCACGAACACCCCGTCGTGGACCCGCAAGTATCGCACTTCATGCAGGTCCCATTCCGCACCAGCGTGAAGTTGCCGCACTCCGAGCACATCTCGCCTTCGTAGCCCTTGGCCTTCGCCTCGGCGCGACGCTCGGCCTTGGACGGGGCGGCGGCGGCTGCGGTGCCGGGCTTGCTCCAGTTCAGCGCCTCGAGCTTCTCGGTCGGCGAGAGGTCGTGGCTGACTTCCTGCTTCAGGGCGACCGCGCCCTCGACGGTGTCGGAGGCGCCGCGCGAGGTTGCGCCGTGGGAGGCGAGCGCGGTGACGCGGTTGCCGGCGGGCGCGTTGTCGGCGCCCGGGCTCACCGCGGCCGAGCCGCCGCGCATGACGACGAGGTTGTCGGTGCGCGACCGGGTCAGGCCCTTCGACAGGTACTTGGTGGCCTGGTGCTGGGCGGGGGCCTCATCCGGCTCCTTGCCTTCCTCGACGCCCTTGCCGAGCGCGTCGAAGCCAGACTCGTTCGGATCGACATGGGCGAGATCGAAGCGCGCCATGTAGCTCACCGCGAGCTCGCGGAAGACATAGTCGAGGATCGAGGTCGCGTACTTGATGGAGTCGTTGCCCTGCACCGGACCCGCGGGCTCGAAGCGGGTGAAGGTGAAGGCATCGACATATTCCTCCAGCGGCACGCCGTATTGCAGGCCGAGCGACACCGCGATCGCGAAGTTGTTGATGAAGGAGCGCAGCGCCGCGCCTTCCTTGTGCATGTCGATGAAGATCTCGCCGAGCCGGCCGTCGTCATATTCGCCGGTGCGCAAGTACACCTTGTGGCCGCCGACAACCGCCTTCTGGGTGTAGCCCTTGCGGCGATCGGGCATCTTCTCGCGCTCGCGCATCACGACGATGCGCTCGACCAGCTTCTCGACGATCTTCTCCGAGACCTGGGCGGCACGCGCGGCCATCGGCTTCTCGTAGAGCGCTTCGACCGCATCGTCCTCGTCCTCGTCGTCGGCGATGAGCTGCGAGTTCAGCGGCTGCGACAGCTTCGAGCCGTCGCGGTACAGCGCGTTGGCCTTCAGCGCCAGCTTCCACGACAACAGGTAAGCGGACTTGCAGTCCTCCACCGTGGCGTCGTTCGGCATGTTGATGGTCTTGGAGATCGCGCCCGAGATGAACGGCTGCGAGGCCGCCATCATCCTTATGTGGCTCTCGACCGAGAGGTAGCGTTTTCCAATTTTACCGCAGGGGTTGGCGCAGTCGAACACGGGGTAGTGCTCGGCCTTCAAATGGGGGGCACCTTCGACCGTCATCGCGCCGCAGATGTGCACGTTGGCGGCCTCGATCTCGCGCTTGGTGAAGCCGACGGCCTGGAGCAGGTCGAAGCCGGGGGCTGCGATCGCTTCCGCGCCGATGCCGAGCTGGTCGCGGATGAAGTCTTCGCCGAAAGTCCACTTGTTGAAGGCGAACTTGATGTCGAACGCGGTCGGCAGCGCCTTTTCCACCTTGGCAACGGCTTCATCGGTGAAGCCCTTGGCCTTCAGGGTCGAGGCATTGATGCCGGGCGCATTCGACAGCGAGCCGTGGCCGACGGCGTAGGCCTCGATCTCCGCGATCTCGCTCTCGCGATAGCCGAGCGCGCGCAGCGCCGACGGTACCGCTTGGTTGATGATCTTGAAGTAGCCGCCGCCGGCGAGCTTCTTGAACTTCACCAGCGCGAAGTCGGGCTCGATGCCGGTGGTGTCGCAATCCATCACCAGGCCGATGGTGCCGGTCGGCGCCACCACGGTGGTCTGGGCGTTGCGATAGCCGTTGACCTCGCCGAGCGCCAGCGCGTCGTCCCAGGCCAGCCTGGCATGGGTGACGATGTCCTCCTGCGGGCAGGAGGCGTGATCGAGCGGCACCGGGTTGACCGAGAGCGCCTCGTAGCCGGCGGCGTTGCCGTGGGCGGCGCGGCGGTGGTTGCGGATCACGCGCAGCATGTGCGCGGCGTTCTTCTTGTAGCCCGGGAAGGTGCCGAGCTCGGCCGCCATCTCGGCCGAGGTCTTGTAGGAGATGCCGGTCATCACAGCGGTCAGCGCGCCGCACAGCGAACGGCCTTCCTTGCTGTCATAGGGCAGGCCCATGGTCATCAGCAGGCCGCCGATGTTTGCGAAGCCGAGGCCGAGCGTGCGGAATTCGTAGGACAGCTCGGCGATCGCCTTCGACGGGAACTGGGCCATCATGACGGAGATTTCGAGCACGATGGTCCAGAGCCGGCACAGGTGCTCGTAGGACTCGATGTCGAACCGCTTGGTGGTGGTGCTGTAGAACGTCAGCAGGTTGGCCGAGGCGAGGTTGCACGCCGTGTCGTCCAGGAACATGTATTCCGAGCACGGATTGGACGCGCGGATGTCGCCGGACGCCTTGCAGGTGTGCCAGTCGTTCATCGTGGTGTTGAAGTGCAGGCCCGGATCGGCGCTCGCCCAGGCGGCGTAACCGATCTTCTCCCAGAGGTCGCGGGCCTTCAGCGTTTTTGTGACTTTCTTGGTGGTGCGGCCGACCAGATTCCAGTCACCGTCCGTTTCCACCGCGCGCAGAAAATCGTCCTTCAGCGACACCGAGTTGTTGGAGTTCTGGCCGGAGACGGTGAGGTAGGCCTCGGAATCCCAATCGGTGTCGTAGGTGTCGAACGAGATATCCTTGTAGCCCTGCTTGGCGAACTGGATGACGCGCTTGATGTAGTTGTCGGGCACCAGTGCGCGGCGCGCGAGCTTGATCTCGCGGCGGAGCGCCGGGTTCTTCTCGGGATCGAAGCAGTCGTCGCCGCTGCCTTCGCAGTTGACGCAGGCCTTCATCACGGCCTTGAGGTGCTTCTGGTTGATCTTGGAGCCGGTGACGAGGGCGGCGACCTTCTGCTCCTCCTTCACCTTCCAGTCGATATAGGTCTCGATATCGGGGTGATCGGCGTCGACCACGACCATCTTGGCGGCGCGGCGCGTGGTGCCGCCCGACTTGATCGCGCCCGCGGCGCGGTCGCCGATCTTGAGGAAGCTCATCAGGCCGGAGGAGCGGCCGCCGCCGGACAGCTTCTCGCCTTCGCCGCGCAGGCTCGAGAAGTTGGAGCCGGTGCCGGAGCCATATTTGAACAGGCGCGCCTCGCGCACCCAGAGGTCCATGATGCCGCCCTCGTTGACGAGGTCGTCGCCGACGCCTTGGATGAAGCAGGCATGCGGCTGCGGATGCTCATAGGCCGACTTCGACTTGGTCAGCTTGCCGGTCTTCCAGTCGACGTAATAGTGGCCCTGGCCGGGGCCATCGACGCCGTAGGCCCAGTGCAGCCCGGTGTTGAACCACTGCGGCGAGTTCGGCGCGACCATCTGTTTTGCGAGCTGGAAGCGGAGCTCGTCGAAGAAGGCGAGGGCGTCTTCTTCCGTGGAGAAGTAGCCGCCCTTCCAGCCCCAATAGGTCCAGCAGCCGGCGAGGCGATCGAACACCTGCTTGGCCGAGGTCTCGCCGACGATGCGCTCGTTCTCCGGCAGGAGGCCAAGCGCCTCGGTGTCGGGCACCGAACGCCACAGCCACGACGGCACGGTCTCTTCCTCGACCTTCTTCAGGCGCGCGGCAACGCCCGCTTTACGGAAATACTTCTGCGCCAGCACGTCGGAGGCGACCTGCGACCAGAACTCCGGAACCTCGACGTTCTCGGCGCGGAACACGACCGAGCCGTCCGGATTGCGGATCTCTGATGTGGTCAGGCGGAAATTGATCCCGGCATAGGGAGATTGTCCGCTGGTGGTGTTGCGTCGTTCGATTCGCATGGTCGAGCCCCGTCTCTTCTTCTGCCCGGCCCCACGTTTCCCCGCAGGTGCCGGAATGTTGTCTGTTCGCGGACTCCGGGAACACGCGTCAGCACGCCTCCCGTCATCCGCAGCTCAGCCGGTGGATCCGGCCTGTTTTCTCTCATCCGCTGGGCACCGGTATGACCGGTCCTGCGGCGGCATCGTCCCGGCGCGGCGCCCGACTGGTCGGGTGCTCCGGGTCATGCATTCAACGCCCCAAACGCTTCACGCGACACGTCACGCGTACGCTTCTTGCGGGCCGGTTGCGGCCTCTGTTTCCGGGTCCTTCGCGGCCCGTTTGTCGTCCCCGACGGCGGCCCCAAAATCAGGGCAGAAAAGCCCTTCACCCGCGGCCCGAGGGCCTGGCGGAGTGGTCATTTTGGAACCCTTGTGGGAGCGACCGGCGGGGACCCAAACACACTCGCGCCGAACAGGTTGAAAGCTAGGCCATGTCCGTCACGCCCGTCAAGGACTAGTACGAGTTTCTGAATCAAACACTAAATATGGTGGAAAGAGGGGGATAACAGGGGTCGGTGCCGCGCCTGTGATCGGGCCAACTATCGGTGAGTCCTCAGGGATTCCCAAGCCAAAAAAATTCCTATCGCCTGTGGATCGGAGCTTCGCCCCGCTGTTCACAGGCGAAGTTTTTATTCGCGGTCCCGGATTGAATTTTGGGGACTCACGTAGGCCTACGGGCAAAGTACGGATCAGGCATGTCAGAGCCGTGATGGTCGGGCGACAAAATCGCGGGCAAGGTGAGGCCGACTCACATCCCCGCCGGGTTCCATGACAGTCCAGAAGCCCTCCGCGCGGCCGCGCCTTGCGCCCGCCGGCCTGATGTTCCTCGCCATCACCTCGGTGGGTTGGGGGTTCAACTGGCCGTCCACCAAGTTCCTGCTCGGCGAGCTGCCGCCGCTGACCTTGCGCGGCACCACCGGGGTGATCGGCGCCGTGCTGCTCGCGGTGCTGGCGCTGATCCGTGCCCAGAGCCTGCATGTCGAGAAACGGCTGTGGCCGCGGCTCGCGCTGTATGCGGCGCTCAACGTCACCGGCTGGATGGTGCTGATGGGGCTCGCGCTGCTCTGGCTGCCGGCGAGCGAGGCGGCGCTGATCGCCTACACCATGCCGGTATGGGCCTCGCTGCTGGCCTGGCCGGTGCTCGGCGAGCGGCCGACGCTGCTGCGGACCATCGCGCTGGTGATGGCCTTTGCAGGCCTCGCCGCGATCATGGGCGGCAGCGGCATCACCGCGAGCAGAGAGAAGCTGCCGGGAATCATCATGGCGCTCGGCGGCGCCTTCGGCTTTGCGCTCGGCACCGTGCTGGCCAAGAAGTACCCGCTGGTGATGCCGCCGATCCCGGCCGCGGCCTGGCAGATCGGCCTCGGCTGCGTGCCGATCGCGATCGTCGGCCTCTTGATCGAGACCACACATCTCGACCGCATCACGACGGTCGGCTGGTGGCTGCTGGTCTACTCGACGCTGATCCAGTTCTGCGTCGCCTATGTCGCCTGGTTCGCCGCGCTCGCCCGCCTGCCGGCCTCGGTGGCGGCGATCGGCACCATGGCGGTGCCTGTCATCGGCGTGGTGGCGTCCGCGGTCGCATTGCACGAGCCGCTGGGGCCAAGCCAGATCGTCGCGTTGCTGTTCACGCTCGCCGGCGTCGCGCTCGCGACGAGGTAGCGATGGACTCCACCTCGCCCCGCTTGCGGGGAGGGGTCGGAACGCATCGTTAGATGCGTTCCGGGTGAGGGGGAGTCTCCGCAGACGCAGCTAGCAGCGAATGCGCGGAGACGGCCCCTCACCCCAACCCTCTCCCCGCAAGAGCGGGGCGAGGGAGCAAAGCGCCGTTGTGGTTGCTACCCGACCTTATCCATCGCGCTGGTCTAGCTCACCTCACTCGCCGAGCGCCTGCTGCAGCATGCTGGCGAGCTGCGCCTTGCGGTAGGGCTTGGCCAGCAGCAGCACGCCTTCGTCGAGGCGGCCGTGATGCACGATCGCGTTCTCGGTGTAGCCCGAGGTGTAGAGCACCTTGATGCCGGGGCGGCGTTTTTGCACCTCGTCGGCGAGCTGGCGGCCGTTCATGCCGCCGGGCATGATCACGTCGGTGAACAGGAGGTCGAACTTCTCGCCCTTGTCGACCAGCGCCAGCGCGGCGCGGGCGTCGGGCACGGCGATGGTCTTGTAGCCGAGCGCGCCTAGCTGCGTGACGACGTAGTTGCGCACCAGCTGGTCGTCTTCCACCACCAGGATGACTTCGCTGCCGCGCCGCACCGGCTCCGGCGGGGGCGCCTCGACCTCGACCTGGCCGCGGGCAGGGGGCAGATAGAGCTTGATCGTGGTGCCGTGGCCTTCCTCGCTGTAGATCTTGATATGTCCGCCGGACTGCTTGACGAAGCCGTAGACCATGCTCATGCCGAGGCCGGAGCCCTTGCCGACTTCCTTGGTGGTGAAGAACGGCTCGAACACCTTGTCCTGCACCGCGTGCGACATGCCGGTGCCGGTGTCGCTGACCGCGAGCAGCACGTAGCGGCCCGGCGTGATGTCGGGATTGACAGCCGCATAGGCGTCGTCGAGCACGATGTTGCTGGTCTCGAACAGCAGCTTGCCGCCGTTCGGCATCGCGTCGCGGGCGTTGATCGCCATGTTGAGCAGCGAGTTGGCAAGCTGCGACGGATCGATATGGACGCTGGCGACATCGGGCGCCAGCACCGAATTGATCTCGATCTGCTCGCCGAGCGTCGGCCGCAGCAGCTTGGCGATGTCGACCACGGTGCCGTTGATGTCGACGGTGCGCGGCTCCAGCGGCTGGCGGCGCGCGAAGGCGAGCAGATGCTGGATCAGCTCGCGGCAGCGCTCGGCGGCGCGGTCGATCAGCTCGGCGGTTTTCGCGAGCTGCGGCTGGGCGCGCAGGCTGTCGACCAGCGTCTCAGTGGTGCCGGTGATGACCGTCAGCATGTTGTTGAAGTCGTGCGCGACGCCGCCGGTCAGCTTGCCGATGGCGTCGAGCTTCTGTGCCTGCTGCAGCTTGTGCTCGGTTTCGCGCGAGGCGGTGATGTCGTGATAGATCAGCGCCGCGCCGGTGATGGTGTCGTCGCCATCGCGCAGCGGCCGGCCCGACACCACGAGGTGAATCTCCGGCGCGCCGCGCACCGGCTTGGCGACGAATTCCAGCCCGTCGAATTCCTCGCCGCGCAGCGTCCTGGCCGACGGCATGTCGTCGGCCTGCATCGGCGTGACGCCGTCGGACTGGAACACGTTGCTCATGGCGCGCAGCTGCCGGACCGTCATGCCAGGCTTGTAGCGCAGCATCTTCTCGGCGGCCGGGTTCGACAGCAGCACGGTGCCGGCGCTGTCGATCACCAGCACCGCCTCCGCCATGGTGCGGAAGGTGGTTTCCATCACCGAGGTGGAACGGCGGAGCTCTTCGAGCGCGGCTCCGAGATCCTTGGTGCGATCGGCGACCTTGCCCTCGAGCGACAGATTGGTCGCCTTGGTCGCGCTGAGCGCGCCCTGCAGTTCGCGGCTGGCGCGCCGGGCCGTCACCGTTAGCGCGATCGCGAGCAGCAGGATCATCGCCACGCCGGCGAGATCGATCATCAGCAGCAGCCGTCCATTGGTCTTGGACTGGTCGGTGCGAATCCGGAGCAGGCGGCGCTCTTCGGTGACCAGGCGGTCGAGCGCCGCGCCGACCTTGTCGGTCAGCGCGCGGCTCTCGCCCGCGGAGACCAGCGCCGCGGCGCCGGCCGTGTCGCCCGCGCTGCGCAACCTGATCAGCTCGGCGCCGAGCGCAATGGCACGCTGGACCTCGACCCTGGTGCCCGTGATCAGCTGCGCCTCCTCGGGGGCCGACGTCACCGCCGCCATCAGATCGTCGAAGGCCGCGGTGAGGGCTGCGCTCTGCTCGCGAAACTCGTCGGCAAAGGACGCATCGCCGGTCAGCGCGAAACCGCGCGCCGCGCTCTCGACGCTGCGCGGCAGCTGACGCGCGTCCGAAATGCGCTTCAGGATGCTGAGCGTGCGGTCGACCGAATCAATCTCGCTGCGCGACTTGACGTCCAATCCGATCGACGCCGCGCTGATGACGAGGAGGATCGCAAGGCCGCTGCCGAGAATGAGACGCTGGGAAGCCATCGACGATTAGTACGAGCAATTATTTCGAAAGACGAGCGGAAGGTGCATACTTCGCAAGACATTCGTTAACGGCGGCAATCAGCGCCTGCGGGGTGAACGGCTTGCGCAGGCAGGCGGACGCGCCGAGCTCGATCGTCATCCGCAGGAAGTCCGGCGCGCGATCGGCATTGGCGAAGGCATAGCCGGACATCGCGATGACGGGAATATCGGGGGCACGCTCGTGGAAGACGCGGATCGCCTCGAACCCGCGCATATGCGGCATGAAGACGTCGACCAGCATGACATCGAAGGTGGCCTGCTCCAGCGCGCGCATGCCGGCTTCGCCGCCATCGGCGACGGTGACCTCGAAGCCCTGGCGTTGCAGACACACCTCGATGGCAACGCACACCATCGGGTCGTCATCAACCACGAGAACGCTCGGCACGATGCATCCTCTTTCTAACGGCCTCGCGTGCCGGCGACTCGCTTGGCCTGTTCGTCAATTAAGGCGGAACCTGGACGGAAAGTCTGTATCATAGAATGCATATGCTGTTTGCTGACAAGCAGATTTCCAGCTAGCCGTGACACATCACCTGTATTTGTCCATCCCCTTTACGACAGGTCCATGACTGCAGTTCCCGTCGCCGGCCGCGCCCCGCTGTCACCGCTTGGCCTCGCATTCCTGGTCGTTGCCTCGATCGGCTGGGGACTCAACTTCCCGATCATGAAGTTCCTGCTCACGGAGTGGCCGCCGCTGTCCGCGCGCGGGCTGTGCGGCGTGGTCGGCGCGGTTGCGCTCGGTCTGGTCGCGCTGATGCGGGGACAGACGCTGCGCGTGCCCGACGGCATGTGGTTGCGGCTTGCTTTGGTGTCGACACTGTCGATCGGCGGCTGGGTCGCGTCCATGGGCCTCGCGCTGATCTGGCTGCGGGCCAGCGAGGCGGCTGTGCTCGGGATATCGATTCCGGTGTGGGTCGCGCTGGTGGCCTGGCCGGTGCTCGGCGAGCGCGTGTCGCTGCCGCGTGCGCTTGCGCTTGCGGTGGCGCTCGCCGGGATCGCGGCGCTGATCGGCGGCGGCGGCATCGACACAAGCCTCGGCAAGCTGCCGGGGATTCTGTTCGCGCTCGCCGGCGCGCTCTGTGTCGGGCTCGGCACGGTGATGACCAAATCGTTCAAGCTCGCGATGCCGCCGCTGTCGCTCGCGGCCTGGCAGCTTGCGATCGGCTGCGTGCCGATCGCGATCATCGGCATCATGATCGAGCAGCCGCAGCTCGCCGCGCTGTCGCAGTTCGGCTGGGCGTCGATGATCTACATGACGCTGATCCAGTTCTGCCTTTGCTATGTCTGCTGGTTTGCGGCGCTCGAGCGATTGCCGGCGGCGACCGCGTCGATCGGCACGCTGCTGGTCCCCGTCGTCGGCGTGCTCGCGGCAGCGGCGATGCTGCGCGAGCCGCTCAACGCGAGCGATATCGCAGCGCTCGTGGTGACGTTCGCGGCCGTCGCGGTCGCCTTGCGCACATAAGACTTGCGTACATCAAAAAGGGCGGCGCTGGCGCCGCCCTTTTGCAATCAAGAATTCAGGCCTTCATTACGGGCAGGGATGCCGCCGGCCGTCGTAGCCGAGATAGGTGCCCGAGGCCGGATCGTAAGACCTGTAGCGCTGCGCGCAGTAGCTGGCGCCGCCGCCACTCGGCACCTCCACGGCGACAGACGGTTCATCGTAATAGCCGTAGCTGTCGTCATAATAGCCGGGGCCGTAGCCATAGCCGGAGCCGTAATACGCGCCCGAGGCGAGCGCGCCGCCGACGACCGCACCGGCCACCGCGCCGGGCCAGAACCCGCCGCCACGATGGTACCCGCCGTGCCAGCCGCCACCGCCGCGCCAACCGCCGCCGCCACCACCGGCCCAGTGACCGCCGCCACCGCCGCCGTGCCAGCCGCCGCCTCCGCCGCCCATGCCACCTCCGCGGCCGCCGCCGCCAAAGCCACCACCGCCGCCACCACCAACGTGGCCACCGCCGCCGCCCATCGCACCCATCTGTGCGGCAGACTGGGCGAACGAAACGGTCGGCGCCACAGCCAACGGCAGCGCAAGCGCCAGAGCCGCGGCGGTGCTCAGAACCTTCATATTGATCATTTTGGACTCCATCAAAACGGTGAATGTCTAACCATCTCTGTGGTCGGACGTTCCCGTGCTCCACATTGATTGTGGGTCATCTTCGCGTAGCCGGCGGCTCATGTATGGCAGCTGAACAAAACTCCTCGTGAGCGCGTCATTTGGTCGCCAACTGGGTGCATAAACCGGGGGCTGTCCGAGGGGTGCGGGGCTACCTTGGCGGCGGCTGGACATTTGGGGAATGAGGTGGCATCAGAGCCCATAGCATCGAACCGACGACCGGCCACGCATGAAACAATTCCTGCTGAAATTCTTCACCTGGTGGAATGGCCAGACCTTTGGCACGCAATTGTGGACCTCGCGATTCGGCGAACTGGTCGGCGAGGACGAGCAGGGCAACCGCTATTACCGCACCAAGGGCGGTGAGATCGACCCGACGCTGCATTTCGAGCGCCGCTGGGTGGTCTACAACGGCTACGCCGAAGCCTCCCGCATTCCGGCCGGCTGGCACGGCTGGCTGCATCACACGGTTGATGTGCCGCCGACCGAGGAGAGCTACCAGGCGCGCGAATGGGAGAAGCCGCATCTGCCGAACCTGACCGGCACCGCGCAGGCTTACCGCCCGTCCGGCTCGACGCTGGCGAGCGGCCGCCGCCCCAAGGCGACCGGCGACTATCACGCCTGGACGCCGGGAAGCTGACTTTCACGCATTGTTGTTCTGACGTGCACGTGCGTAACGACGCGCGTGCATCGCACACGCGCCCGGCAGCGCAAGCGCGCGCCTGTGAACAACGGTAACAGCGGGGACAGATGGGCCGCAGCCGATGCTGCCCGCTTGCGCCGGGCGCGGGTTCGCGGCTCAATAGGGCCATCTTACGGAGATGGGAAACCATCGCGTCGGATCGGGCTTCAGATCGCGACTGTCCCGATGTGCAGCGGCCTCCGAGTTGGATGCGGCCGGGAGATAGGCCCCCGGTACAGACGTCCTGAAATCGCCCGCAAATGTGAGGCTACCGTAAGACAGGAAGGGCCGCTCGGGAAACCGGGCGGCCTTTTTCTTTGCGGCGATCAGGTCAGGACAGCCGTGCCGCGGCACGGCCCATCAAGTCGGCGCGGCGCGCCTGCGACGGCGCGATCCGCTCTTTCATGAAAGCGAGGATCTCGGCCGGTGCGGTCTCCGGCGAGCCCGCGTTGAACGGCGGGGCCGGGTTGTATTCGAGCCTGAGCTGGATCGCTTCCGCGGTCTTGCGGTCGACGAGCTCCGACACCAGCGTCAGCGCGAAGTCGATGCCCGCGGTGACGCCGCCGCCGGTGAAGCGGTTGCGGTCGACGCAGACGCGCGTCCTGGTCGGAATGGCCCCGAAGCCCGACAGGAAATCAATCGAGCTCCAATGCGTGGTGGCGCGATAGCCCTTGAGCAGGCCGGCCGCGCCGAGCACCAGCGATCCCGTGCAGACCGACGTGACGTATTTCGCACCCTCGGCCTGCTTGCGCAGGAAGGCCAGCATCTCCTCGTCGCCGACCATGTCGTCGGTGCCGAAGCCGCCGGGCACGCAGATCACGTCGAGCTGCGGGCAATCGGCAAAGGTCGTGGTCGGCGTCAGGACCATGACGGAATCAGTCGGAACGGGTTCGATGCGCTTCCAGATCAAATGGACCTTGGCGCCGGGGACCGAGGAGAACACCTGCAGCGGACCGGTCAGGTCGAGCTGGGTCACCTTCGGGAAGACGAGCAATCCAATCTGCAGGGGTTCGGTCATCGGGGGCTCCAAATAGCGCTTGACGGAACCACGATGTCATGATGGCCTCTCGTCCAAAATGGCGTATTTCCCTCATTTTCGGACGCAAGGCTCCTGAGACGAGACTCCCGAGAGACGCAAGGCTCCTGAGAGAGGATCGCCAAGAAAGTAACGTCACCTGCGAGGATTTGGCGATGATCGGCATCCTGATCTTTCCCGACTTCCAGCTGCTCGACGCGGCCGGGCCGATCGCGGCCTTCGAGATCGCGGCGCGCTTCGCCAACAACGCGCCGGCGATCAGGACGCTTGCGGTGAAGGCAGGACCGGTGCGCTCTTCGTCCGGTGTCGAGATGCTCGCGCGCGGCCTCAAGCCAGCGACGGCGATCACCACGCTGATCATTGCGGGCGGCAACGGCGTGCGCACGCCGGCGACCTGTCCAGCCACGCTGTCATTCGTGCGGCGGATGGCCGGCCGTGGCATTCGCGTCGCCAGCGTCTGCTCGGGCGCCTATGTGCTGGCCGAGGCGGGCCTGCTCGACGGCCGCCGCGCCACCACGCATTGGCAGCGCACGCCGCATTTCGTGAAGACTTATCCGAAGATCAAGCTCGAGCCGGACCAGATCTTCGTGCGTGACGGCAATATCTGGAGCTCGGCCGGCATCACCGCCGGCATCGACCTCGCGCTCGCGATGATCACCGAGGACTATGGCGACGAGGTCGCGCAGAACACCGCGCGGCAACTCGTGCTGTATCATCGGCGCAGCGGCGGGCAGTCGCAGTTTTCCTCGCTGCTGGAATTGAAGACGCCGAACGGCCGGTTCGGGCCGCTGCTCGCCTGGGCACGCGAGCATCTCGATGCGCCGCTGACGGTCGAGGACCTCGCCGACAAGGCCGGGATGAGTTCGCGGCATTTCACCCGCGCCTTCATCGCGGAGACCGGCACGACGCCATCGAAAGCGGTCGAGCGGCTCAGGATCGAAGTCGCGCGGCAGCGCGTGCAGTCGTCGGGCGAGGCGATCGAGCGCGTCGCCGAGATCACCGGCTTCCGCGATCCCGAGCGGATGCGCCGCGCCTTCATCCGCGCCTTCGGCCAGCCGCCGCAATCGCTGCGGCGTGCGGCGCGGGCCGGGTAGGCCCGTTTGGGACAAGCTCGTTGTCCGATTTCACCCGATCCATGTCGGCTTTGCAGTGATGAACCTGACGAGGGTTCCCGTGACCCACGTTAAGTGGCATTGGGGACCCGAGGAGGTTCTAATGACAAAGCATCGAACGATTACCGGGTTCGTGGCTGTCGCCCTGCTGGCTGTCACCGCGACCGCCGCGACCATCAAGTCGCACGCGCCCCGGACCGACGGCATTGCCGTCGCCGGCACGGACGCGCTCCCGGCCAAGGATTTCAGCGATCGCTGGTCCGCGATATCCGATTTGCCTCCGGCAACGGACATGACCGGGCGTGCAACTGACGCACGTTAAGGGCATGGACGGAGGTCCGGCCGGTTCGAGGACGCAGCCCGTGCAGAGATCACTCGTCTCGCAACAAAAAATGCCCCGCCGAAGCGGGGCAAGATGTTGAACGACTTAGTCTTGAGCGACTTGGTCTTGAATAGAACTAACGGTTCCACCGCGCCGGAATAGCGCAGTCATTCACCAATACAGGATCAGCCCACGATCGCAGAGATCCACGGATGCTCTGATCACGAACCGTGCTTCAACCGAAAGATCACTGGCCCAATGTATCGGTTGCGATCTTCTTCTTGAGTGCTTCGCAGGTATCCCTGACCTCCGCGGTCATCAACGAGACGGCTTCGATCTGCAGGAAGAAACGCTTGCCCTGATCGCGGTAACCGGCAGCGAACTCCTTGATCTCGGCGATCATGTCATGAACGCCTGCGACCATGACCTCGCAGTTCTTCGCGGCCAATTGCAGTTCCGATCCAAGGGCCTCGATCTCTTTCACCGCCGCTTCATATTCGCGCACGACCG
This sequence comes from Bradyrhizobium sp. USDA 4538, assembly GCF_024171045.1. Taxonomy (NCBI): domain Bacteria; kingdom Pseudomonadati; phylum Pseudomonadota; class Alphaproteobacteria; order Hyphomicrobiales; family Nitrobacteraceae; genus Bradyrhizobium; species Bradyrhizobium sp. USDA 4538. The sequence continues at coordinate 8,251,751 of NZ_JALJZE010000001.1, read as the reverse complement.
CCTCGGCCGACAGCTTGCCCACCTCGTTGACGCCGTTGCGATGCTCGACATAGTCCGGCATCGGTGAGAGGGGCCGGATGTTGCTGCGTGGTCGATGCGAAGTCACCGTGTTGATTTCGTCCTCCATCTGCTCCGACGGAGCGCGGGCGAGGACTTCTGCACTAACACTCATGCGAACTCTCCATAACTTGTTACGGCGAATGGAGTTTAGCAATGTCAACGGAATTGTCTCGATTTTCCACAGTTTTGAGGTAAGCGCAATTGTGCGCTGCAGCATTGTGTTGCGTCAATGTGGCGCGTCGGGATGCCAGCCAAGCAGTGCGAGCATCACAAAGAAGCCGACGACATAGGCCGCCATGATCGGCCAGCCCTGGGTGATCCAGCGGACCACCGATTTGGCTTCCGGGTACATGTTGGACACCGCAACGCCCGCCGACGAGCCGAACCAGACCATCGACCCGCCAAATCCGACCGCGTAGGCGAGGAAGCCCCAGTCATAGCCGCCTTGCTTCAGCGCCAGCGCGGTCAGGGGAATATTGTCGAACACCGCCGAGACGAAGCCGAGCCCGAGCGCGGTCTGCCACGATGCGGCGGGCAATTTCTCCACCGGCATCATCGAGGCCGCCGTCACCAGCGCGAGCAGGAAGACGGCGCCCTTCAGCGTCTCGGGCATCACCGACCAGTCCGGCCGCCGCAGCACCGAGGTGACCAGGATCGCGGCCCAGACCGCGAGCCCGAGCACGGGCAGCGTATCGAGCAGCGCGGGGAACTTCAGATTGGCCGTCACATTGGCCGTCAGCGCGGCGAGCAGGATCACGGCCACGATCGCAACCCGCGCCCAGTCGATTCTGAGGCCGGACGGTGCATCCTTCACGATCGGCGAAAAGCGGTGCTGTTGCAGCGAGGCCGGCACCGCAAACACCAGCATCGCGACGATGGCTGCGACATATGCCTCCACGACCGTGAGCGGGCTGATGCCGTCGATCCACATCATCGTCGTCGTGGTGTCGCCGACGACGCTGCCGGCGCCGCCGGCATTCGATGCGGCGACGATGGCCGCGAGATAGCCGATATGGACGCGGCCACGGAACACGTGGCGGGCCACGGTGCCGCCGATCAGCGCGGCCGCGATATTGTCGAGGAAGCCCGACAGCACGAACACGATGACCAGCAGGATCAGTCCGCCCTTCCAGTCATCGGGCAGCAGCGCCGGCATCTCGTCGGGAATGCGGCTCTCCTCGAAATGGCGCGACAGCAGCGCAAAGCCCATCAGGAGCAGAAACAGGTTGGCGAGCGTGACCCACTCATGCTCCATGTGATGCGCGAGACCGGGCAGGCCCGCGCCGAATTTCGCAAAGCCCGCGAACAGCAGCTTGTAGGCGACGATCGCGGCAAGGCCCGTCAGCGCCACCGCGAGCGTGTGGTGATGGAAGATCGCGACGCCGAGCAGCGTCAGCGCGAACAGGATGAAATCGAGCGGGATACCGTAGACGAGGAGTGGCGTGAGCAAGACGATCTCGATGGCTGGAGTGCCCGGCGGCGTGAAGCGCTGACGGCGGCACTATCGCGCGGCGTGGGGAACTTCAAGGCGCACTAACGCCGCAAGAGGCTCGCGATGCGCTCGCGAGCCCCGATCGGGAACGACGCCAGCCACGTCGCCGCGGGTCCGATTGCTCAGCCCAGCGTCTTCAGCCAGGCGCTGATCTCGGTCACCGCGATATTGGCCTGATTGAGCAGCTTGCCCATGGTGAAGAAGCCGTGGAACTGGCCGGGGAAATGCCGATAGGTCACCGGCACGCCGGCGTCCTTGAGGAATTTCGCATACTCGTCGCCTTCGTCGCGGAGCGGATCGGCGCCGGCGGTCAGCACATAGGCCGGCGGCAAGCCGGCAAAGTCCTTCGCGCGCGCCGGCGAGGCACGCCAGTCGTTGTTGTCGGCGTCACCGAGATAATGGTTGGCGAACCAGCCGATCACCGAATGCGTCAGGAGGATGCTGGTCTCGGGCTCGCGATGCGAGGGATGCTTCCGCGAGAAATCGGTCGCGGGATAGATCAGCAGCTGGGCCGCGAGCTTCGGCCCGCCGTCGCGGGCGGTCAGGGCAACCACCGCCGCGAGGTTGCCGCCGGCGCTGTCGCCGCCGACGATCAGGCGCGCGGCGTCGATGCCGAGATCCCTGGCATTGGCGGCGACCCATCGGGTCGCGGTGATGGCGTCATCGACCGCGGCAGGGAAACGATGCTCGGGCGCGAGCCGATAATCGATCGAGATCACGATCAGCTCGCCCTCATGGGCAAGCTTCTGGCAAACCACCTCATGGGTATCGAGGTCGCCGATCACCCAGCCGCCGCCGTGGAAGAACACCAGGCAGGGCGCGAGCCCGTCTTTCTTGCGCAGCGTGTTCGGCGTGTAGATGCGGGCAGGGATCGTGCCGTGCGGCGCCGGGATCGCGAGCGGCTTGCTCGATTGCAGCGCGGGCGGCTCGGGATTGGAGACGACGCGGGCGGCTCGGTAATAGTCGCGCGCTTCCGGCGCGGTCAGCGTCTCGTAGGCGGGACGGCCGGCCTCCTGGAACGCCTTGTAGACGGCAGCGGCATCGGGATCGAGAACGACGGGCATTGGGGGGACCTTCTTTTGGTGATGTCATTCCGGGGCGATGCGAAGCATCGAACCCGGAATCTCGAGATTCCGGGTCTGGTGCTTGCGCACCATCCCGGAATGACGGTCGTGTCAGGCGGCGGTGCGGCCGCCGTCGACGGTGTAGGCGGAGCCGGAGACGTAGCTCGCCTCGTCGGAGGCAAGGAAAGCGACAATGGAGGCGACCTCGCTTGCGAGGCCGAGCCGGCGCGCCGGGATGCGGTCGACGATCTTCTCGATCGGCGGCGGCGCGTTGCCGCCGGAGCGGCCCTGCAGGATCGTGCTCAGCATCCGGCTCTCGATCATGCCGGGGCAGACGCAATTGACCCGCACGCCGGTGCCGGTGCATTCCCAGGCCGCGCTCTTGGTCAGCCCGATTACCGCGTGCTTGCTCGCGCTGTAGACCGCGATCATCGGCGATCCCACAAGGCCGGCGATCGAGGCGGTGTTGATGATGCTGCCCTTGTTCTGCTTCAGCATGACCGGCAGCACATGCTTCATGCCGAGGAAGACGCCGACCACATTGACGTCGAGCACCCGGCGAAAGCTCTCCAGCGAATATTCGGGGATCGGCCTGATGTCGCCCTCGACGCCGGCGTTGTTGTAGAAGGCATCGATGGTGCCGAAGCGGTCGACGGCGGCGCGGACATAGTCCTTGACCTCGTTCTCGTCGGTGACGTCGGCTTCGATTGCGAGGGCCTCGGCCGAGGCCGGCAGGTCCTTGATGGCGGCTTTGAGATCGGCGCCCTTGCGGTCGACTGCGACAATCCGCGCACCCCGTTCGGCGAGCAGCTGGAGCGAGGCGGTTCCGATGACGCCGGCAGCCCCGGTGACGACGGCGACGCGGCCGTCGAGCCTGATGCGATCGGGCATGGTGGGTTTCCTCTGGCTGGTCCGGTTCGATCCGGATTTTCCTGGTTTTCACGCGCGGCGGCGTGCCTTCAGCGTGAGGACTATCACACGTGTTCCCAGGAGTGACCAGAGGCTGCCCAGTGGACCGGGGAGAGGTGGCCGGGTGCCCTTTCCCCGCCGTATTCGGCGTGTTAACCGGTGGCCTGCGAGCGGCCGATATCAAGGTAGACTGTCGCGAGCCCGATTCGCCCTTTAAAGCCGCGCGAGATGCTTCGAACCGTTGCCCTGACTGGCTTTGCGGCCCTGGTTGCCGCCTCAACCATCTCGCTTGCGCCGCCCGCGCGCGCGCAGATCGGAACGATTTTCTCCGATCCCGCGCCGCGTCCGCCCGGCTCGATCCCGCGTGGTCAGCCGGCTCCTCCCAGCGACGACGACGAGGAAGTGCCGGAATTGCCGCGCGGCCGTCTGCTGCCGACACAGCCGCGGGCGCTGCCGCCAGGCCAGGCGGTGCCGCCGCCCGGCAGCGTGCAGTCGCAGCCGCTGGCGCCGCCGCCGGGCTCGACGGTGGCTCCGCAGGGCACCCAGCCCGGTGTCGCAGTGCAGCCGCCGCAACCCGGCGGTCCCGCCGTCGCCAATACGCCGCCCGGCGCCAACCCGCTGCCGCCGGGGCAGCGTCCCAAGGGCACGCCCCCAGGCACCCCGCCGCAGACGCCTGCCACGTTGCAGCCGGGCGACGAGGTCGTGCAGGAGCCGCCGTCGACCAAGATCACCAACAAGAAGGCGAGCTTCTCCGGTCTCGACAAGATCACCGGGCGCATCATCAATTTCGACGAGGATATCGGCGAGACCGTGCAGTTCGGCGCGCTGCGGGTGAAGACCGATGCCTGTTACACGAGGCCATCGACGGAAGCCGCCAACACCGATGCCTTTGTCGAGGTCGACGAGATCACGCTGCAGGGCGAGGTGAAGCGGATCTTCTCGGGCTGGATGTTCGCGGCGAGCCCCGGCCTGCACGGCGTCGAGCATCCGATCTACGACATCTGGCTGACCGACTGCAAAGGGCCGGACCAGACCATCGTGACCGCCGCGCCCGATCCGCCGAAGGCGCCGACGCCTCCGCCGCCGCCGGCCCAGAAGCGCGCGCCGCCGAAGCAGGCCGCGCCGCGTCCGCCGCCGCAGCCGCAATACCAGCAGCAGCCGCCACCTCCCCCGCCCCAACAACAGCAGCGGCCGGGCGGGTTGTTCGGCGGATTGTTTGGGAACTAGCAAGCACGGCGTAGCCCGGATGAAGCGCAGCGAAATCCGGGTTTCTCTCCGCGGACAGACTTGTCCCGGATTGCGCTTCGCTTCATCCGGGCTACGCGATCAACCGTTCAATTGCGTTCGGCGATGATTGCCAGCGCGTCGGCACCTTTGACCGGCTGGGTGGCGTCGAGCCTGCGGAAATCCGCCGGCGCGCCCGTGATCGCCTTGTCGAGCAGCGTGCGATAGCGGCGCCGCGAGATCTCGATCGCGCCGAACGTCCTCAGGTGCTCCGTCACATATTGCGTGTCGAGCAGTTCGAACCCGCCCGCGATCAGCCGCGCCACCAGATGCACCAGCGCGACCTTCGATGCGTCGCGCGTGGTGTGAAACATGCTTTCGCCGAAGAAGGCGCGGCCGAGGCTGACGCCGTAGAGCCCGCCGACCAGATTGTCGTCCTGCCAGACCTCGACGCTGTGGCAATGGCCCGACGCGTACAGCCCGACATAGAGATCGCGGATGCGCCTGTTGATCCAGGTGTCGTCGCGGCCGGGCTGCGGCGCCGCGCAACCGGCGATCACGGCCTTGAACGCGGTATCGACGGTGACCGTGAAGGCATCGGAGCGCACGGTGCGCGCCAGGCGGGAGGCGACACGGAAGCCGTCGAACGGAATCACGCCGCGCAATTCCGGCTCGACCCAGAACAGGGTCGGATCGTCGGCGCTCTCCGCCATCGGGAAGATGCCGCAGGCATAGGCGCGCAGCAGCACCTCGGGCGTGATCTCGGAGGAGGCGGAGTCGCGTGACGTCATACCGCCAAGGATAGCAAAGCGCGGGCGGTCTTGCGATGGGGGCTGCCACCGGGACGCTACGTGTTGACGAAACGCGCTGGTTCCTCCACAAGCCGCGCCGTTCCGCAGCAGTTTCCCGAGACGGACTGCGCGGTCGTGCTAGATTGCAACAAAAAGATGGCGGCGCTGCCGGGACACGGCGGCTTGCGCGCCCGACAATCGACACAGGTGAGGGGGACGCTGCATGAAATGGTCATGGCGGACGTTTGCGCCGTTGCTGGTTTGGCTTGTGATCTATCTGGTCCCGGTGCCTTCGGGGCTGAACGCCAATCAGTGGCACTATTTCGCGGTGTTCGCCGCCGTGATCACCGGGCTGATCCTTGAATCGATGCCGGTCGGCGCGGTCGGTCTGATCGGCCTGACGGTCGCCGGCATCGGCGGCTATGTCGAGCACGACCCGAACAAATCGCTGCGCTGGATGCTCGGCGGCTTTTCCGAGAGCACGGTGTGGCTGATCGTCGGCGCCTTCGTGTTCTCGATCGGCTATCGCAAGAGCGGGCTCGGCCGCCGGCTGGCGCTGCTCTTGGTGCGCGGCCTCGGCCGCCGCACCATCGGGCTCGGCTATGCGGTGGCGTTCTCCGATCTCGTGCTGGCGCCGGCGACGCCCTCAAACACCGCGCGCTCCGGCGGCACCATCTATCCGATCGTCAGCAACATCCCGCGCATCTACGGCTCCGAGCCCGGCCCGACCGCGGGCAAGATCGGCACCTTCGTGATGTGGACCGCGTTCGCGACCACGGCCGTCACCAGCTCGCTGTTCCTGACCGCACTGGCGCCGAACGCCGCCGCGCTCTCGATCGCCAAGAAGCTCGTCAACATCGAGGTCGGCTGGTCGCAATGGTTCATCGGCTTCGCGCCGCTCGGGATCCTCTTGCTGCTGCTGGTGCCGCTGCTCAGCTATCTGGTCTGCCGGCCCGAGATCAAGGAGAGCCCCGAGATCGTGACCTGGAGCGAGGGCGAGCTCGCCAAGATGGGGCCGCCGTCGCGGCACGAATGGATCATGGCGGTGCTGGTGGTGCTCGCGATGTTCCTGTGGATCTGCGGCTCCAACCCCAACATCAGCGTGCCGCTGCTCGGCTCGAATTTCATCAACGCGACCACGGTCGTGTTCGTCGTGATCTCGCTGATGCTGCTGACCGGCGTGATCGCGTTCGAGGACATCGTCGCGGAGAAGAGTGCGTGGGAGGTATTTTTCTATTTCACCTCGCTGCTCACGCTGTCGTCCGGCCTCAACGAGATCGGCTTCATCAAATGGGTGGCCGAGGGTTATGCCAAGCCGCTTTCCGGCACGTCGCCGATGGTCGGGATGATCCTGCTCGTCACCTTCTTCTTCTGGATCCACTATTTCTTCTCGAGCATCACCTCGCATACCGCCGCGGTGCTGCCGGTGGTGCTCGCCGTCGGCTCCAGCATTCCCGGCCTGTCGGTGCAGACCCTGATGCTGCTCTGCGTGTATTCGCTGGGCCTGATGGGCGTGATCTCGCCCTATGCCACGGGACCGGCGCCGATGTATTACGGCAGCGGCTATATCGGCAAAGGCGACTTCTGGAAATTCGGGCTGATCTTCGGCCTGATCTACTTTGCCGGATTGTTGCTGATCGTGTTGCCTTGGTTACAAATGATCGGGTAAAATAGCCACAATCCAGCGAGAAACAGCGGCCGACCGGGAAGAGCCGCTATCCTTTACAATTCTTAACGCGCTTTGTCCGGCAGAAGCCTTCAAAATGCTTCGTCGGATGTGGCGCGCGCGGAGTTCAGGGGACACATAGAGCCGCGCGAGCTCATTCGTGTTTCTTCGTGGGCAGGTTATGGACCAGCAGATCAAAGACCCGTCGATTGTGGCGCCCGAGCGAACCAGGCGAGGATCGCGTTGGCGGGGGTTTCTGACGGGATGTCTCGTGCTGGCGGTGCTGGCCGGCATCGTCTGGTGGACGCGGCAGCAGGCCGCGCCGCCGCAGGCCGGTGGCGGGCGCAACGCCGGGCCGATGTCGATCGTACCGGAGACGATCGGCAAGGGCGATATCGGCGTCAGCCTGAATGCGCTCGGCACCGTGACGTCGCTCGCGACCGTGACGATCAGGAGCCAGATCAGCGGCTATCTGATGAAGATCGATTTCAAGGAGGGCGATGAGGTCAAGAAGGGCGACCTGATCGCCGAGATCGATTCGCGCCCCTACGAGGCGACGCTGGCGCAGGCCAAGGGCCAGCTCGCCCGCGACGAGGCGCAGCTGAAGGGCGCCCAGGTCGATCTCACCCGCTACCAGAACCTCGCCGCGCAGAACGCCGTGCCGCATCAGACGCTCGACACCCAGGTCGCGCTGGTCGCGCAGTACCAGGGCACGGTGGAGGCCGATCGCGCCTCGGTGAAGTCGGCCGAGGTGAATTTGCAATATTGTCACATCGTGTCGCCGATCAACGGGCGCGTCGGACTGCGCCAGGTCGATCTCGGCAACTATGTGACGCCCGGCGATACCAACGGCCTCGTCGTGATCACGCAGCTCGAGCCGATCAGCGTGCTGTTCACGCTGCCGGAGGACAATCTGCAGGCGGTCTCGAAGCGGTTGAGGGAGGGCGCGGTGCTGCCGACGGCGGCTTATGACCGCAGCGGCGCCAACAAGCTCGCCGAGGGATCGTTGCAGACCTTCGACAGCCAGATCGATGCGACCACCGGCACCATCAAGCTGCGGGCGCAGTTCGAGAACGACAAGCGCACGCTGTTTCCGAACCAGTTCGTCAACGTCCGCCTGCTGCTCGATACCCACAAGGATGCGACGACGATGTCGACCGCCGGCATCCAGCGCGGTGTCCCCGGCACCTTCGTCTATCTCGTCAACGCCGATAGCACGGTCTCGGTGCGGCCGGTCAAGCTCGGCGTCACCGACGGCGACCGGGTCGAGGTGCTGTCCGGGCTCGCGGCCGGCGATCGCATCGTGATCGACGGCGCCGACAAGCTGCGCGAGGGCGCGAAGGTGGTCGTGCGCTCCGCTGCCGATGCCGCGAACCCTGCCGCTGCGGCCAAGGGGGCGGCGAAGGGAGATAGCAAGGGAGATAGTAAGGACGGCGCTGATCCCGGAGGCGGCCACCACAAGCGGTCCGAGGACGGGCAGAAGAAATGAACCCGTCGCGGCCATTCATCCTGCGGCCGGTAGCGACGACCCTGATGATGATCGCCATCATGCTGTCGGGCATGCTGGCGTTCAGATTTCTCCCGGTCGCGGCGCTGCCGGAGGTCGACTATCCGACCATCCAGGTGCAGACCTTCTATCCGGGCGCGAGCCCCGACGTGATGACCTCGTCGGTGACGGCGCCGCTCGAGGTGCAGTTCGGCCAGATGCCGAACCTGACCCAGATGAGCTCGGTGAGCTCGGCGGGCTCGTCCGTGATCACGCTGCAATTCGGCCTGTCGATCTCGCTCGACGTCGCCGAGCAGGAGGTGCAGGCCGCGATCAATGCCGCGGGCAATCTGTTGCCGTCGGACCTGCCGGCGCCGCCGATCTACGCCAAGGTCAATCCGGCCGATGCGCCGATCCTGACCCTCGGCCTGACCTCGAAGACCATGCCGCTGACCCAGGTACAGGATTTCGTCGACACGCGGCTGGCGCAGAAGATCTCGCAGCTGCCGGGCGTCGGCCTCGTCAGCATCAGCGGCGGCCAGCGGCCCGCGGTGCGCATCCAGGCTGATATCCGCAAGCTCGCGGCCTATGGCCTCAACATCGACGATCTCCGCACCACGCTCGGCAACGCCAACGTCAACACGCCGAAGGGCAACTTCGACGGCGCGATGCGCGCCTACACCATCAATGCCAACGACCAGATCCGCAATGCCAGCGACTACCGCTCGCTGATCATCGCCTACAAGAACGGCTCGCCGGTCCGCCTCAGCGATGTCGGCAACGTCGTCGACGGCGCGCAGAACGACAAGCTCGGCGCCTGGATGAACGAGACGCCGGCGATCATCCTCAACATCCAGCGCCAACCCGGCGCCAACGTCATCTCGGTGGTGCAGGGCATCAAGGACCTGCTGCCGCAGCTGCAGGCCACGCTGCCGGCCGCGATCGACCTCAATATCCTGACCGACCGCACCGTCACGATCCGGGCCTCGGTGCGCGACGTCGAATATGAGCTGTCGCTCGCCGTGATCCTGGTCGTGCTTGTGATCTTCGTGTTCCTGCGCTCGACCCGCGCCACGCTGATCCCGAGCCTGTCGGTGCCGCTATCGCTGGTCGGCACGCTGGGCGCGATGTATCTGTTCGGCTTCAGCCTGAACAATCTGTCGCTGATGGCGCTGACGATCGCGACCGGCTTCGTGGTCGACGACGCCATCGTCGTGATCGAGAACATCTCGCGCTACATCGAGGAGGGCGAGTCGCCGCTCGAGGCGGCGCTGCGAGGGTCGGAGCAGATCGGCTTCACCATCATCTCGCTGACGGTATCGCTGATCGCGGTCCTGATCCCGCTGCTGTTCATGGGCGACGTCGTCGGCCGCCTGTTCCGCGAATTCGCCATCACGCTGTCGGTCACGATCCTGATCTCGGCCGTGGTGTCGCTGACCCTGGTGCCGATGGCCTGCGCCAAGCTACTGAAGCCGGAGGCCATGGCGCGGGAAAACACCTTCCAGCGGCTCAGCCGCGAAGGCTTCGAGGCCGTCATTGCGATCTACGCCCGGATGCTCAATTGGGTGCTGGATCGCCAGACCTTCGTGCTGCTGATCGCGCTCGCCACCTTTGGTCTGACGGCGCTGCTCTACGTCGTTATCCCCAAGGGCTTCTTTCCGGTGCAGGACACCGGCGTGATCCAGGCGATCTCCGAGGCGCCGCAATCGGTGTCCTATGCGGCGATGGCCGAGCGGCAGCAGCGGCTCGCCAGCGCGATCCTGAAGGATCCGGACGTGCAGAGCCTGTCGTCGTTCATCGGCGTCGACGGCACCAACACCACGCTGAACAGCGGCCGCATCCTGATCAATCTGAAGCCGCATGAGCAGCGCAAGGCCAATGTCTCGACGATCATGGACCGGATCAAGGCGAGCACGGCGGCGCTGACCGGCATCACGCTCTACATGCAGCCGGTCCAGGACCTCACCATCGAAGGCACGGTGAGCCGGACGCAGTACCAGTTCATCCTGCAGGATGCCGATCCGAACGAGCTTGCGGAATGGACGCCGAAGCTGGTCGACAAGCTCCGGGAATTGCCCCAGCTCAGCGATGTCACGAGCGATATTTCGGCGCAGGGGCTTTCGGTGTTCGTCGACATCGACCGCGACCAGGCGGCGCGGTTCGGCATCACGCCGGCGACGATCGACAACGCACTGTACGATTCCTACGGCCAGCGCATCGTCTCGACCGTCTTCACCAATTCGAACCAGTACCGCGTGATCCTCGAGGCCGATCCGTCGCTGCAGACTTCGCTGGACTCTCTGTCGTCGATCTACCTGCCGTCATCGGTGGGCTCGACGCCGGTGCCGCTGTCGGTGATGGCCAAGATGCGGGTGGAGACCGCGCCGCTGCAGATCTCGCATCTCGGCCAGTTCCCGTCGGCGACCGTCTCGTTCAACCTGGCGCCCGGCGCCTCGCTCGGCGGGGCGGTGACGGCGATCAAGCAGGCGCAGGCCGACATCAACCAGCCGCTCGGCATGATCACGAGCTTCCAGGGCGCGGCGCTGGCGTTCCAGTCCTCGCTGTCCAACCAGCTGTTCCTGATCCTCGCCGCGATCATCACGGTCTATATCGTGCTCGGCGTGCTCTATGAGAGCTTCATCCATCCTTTAACCATCCTCTCGACGCTGCCCTCGGCCGGGATCGGCGCGCTGCTGGCGCTGATGATGGCCGGACAGGATCTCACGATCATCGCGATCATCGGCATCATCCTCCTGATCGGCATCGTGAAGAAGAACGCGATCATGATGATCGACTTCGCGCTCGATGCCGAGCGCAACGAGGGCAAGCCGCCGCGGGAGGCGATCTATCAGGCCTGCCTGCTGCGGTTCCGGCCGATCATCATGACGACGATGGCAGCTGTGCTCGGCGCGCTGCCGCTGATGCTCGGCAGCGGCGCGGGGTCCGAGCTGCGGAATCCGCTCGGCATTTCGATCGTCGGCGGCCTCCTGGTGAGCCAGCTGCTGACCCTGTTCACGACACCGGTGATCTACCTCTGGTTCGATCGCCTCGCGCTGCGATTTGCCGGGCGGGCGGACGAGATCGGCGAGGCGAGCGGGTCGCGTTGAGCCATGGATCCGTCAACGCCCTTCATCCGTAGGCCGGTGGCAACGACGCTGTTGACGTTCGGGCTTGCGGCGGCCGGCATTGTCGCGTTCTTCAAGCTGCCGGTGTCGCCGCTGCCGCAGGTGGATTTCCCGACCATCTCGGTGCAGGCGACGCTGCCCGGCGCCAGCCCGCAGGATGTCGCGACCACGGTCGCAAGTCCGCTCGAGCGACATCTCGGCCAGATCGCCGACGTCACCGAGATGACGTCGTCGAGCTCGGTGGGCGCGACCCGCATCACGCTGCAGTTCGGGCTGAACCGCGACATCAACGGCGCGGCGCGCGACGTGCAGGCCGCGATCAATGCGGCGCGGGCCGACCTGCCGACCAGCCTGCGCAGCAATCCGACCTACCGCAAGGTCAACCCGGCCGACGCGCCGATCCTGATCCTGACGCTGACGTCGGATACGCTGACGCGCGGCGATCTCTACGACGCCGCCTCCACGGTGCTGGCGCAGAAGCTGTCGCAGGTCGAGGGCATCGGCGAGGTGGTGGTCGGCGGCAGCTCGCTGCCGGCCGTGCGCGTCGATCTGATCCCGCAGGCACTCTACAAATACGGCATCGGGCTGGAAGACGTCCGCGCGGCGCTGTCGAGCGCCAACGCCCACAGCCCCAAGGGGGGCATCGACGTCGGCGACCAGCGCTACCAGGTCTACGCCAACGACCAGGCCAACAAGGCCGACGACTACAAATCGCTGATCGTGGCCTACCGTAATGGCGCACCGGTTCATCTCTCCGACGTCGGCGAGGTAGCCGACGGCGTCGAGAATTTGCGCAATGCCGGGCTCGCCAACGGCAAGCCGGCGGTGCTGATCATCCTCTACCGGCAGCCGAACGCCAACATCATCAGTACCGTCGACCTCGTGAAGGGGGTGATGCCGCAGCTGCAGGCGTCAGTCTCGCCGGCGATCGATATAGGCTTTGCGGTCGACCGTTCGACCACCATCCGCACCTCGCTCCGGGACGTCGAACGAACCCTCGTTCTGGCGGTGCTGCTGGTCATCATCGTGGTGTTCGCGTTCCTGCGCAATGCGCGGGCCACCTTCATTCCGGTGGTGGCGGTCTCGGTGTCGCTGGTTGCGACCTTCGGGGCGATGTACCTGTTCGGATACAGCCTCGACAATCTCTCCCTGATGGCGCTGACGGTCGCGACCGGATTCGTGGTCGACGACGCCATCGTGGTACTGGAGAACGTCACCCGTTACATCGAGGACGGTCTGAGCCCGCTCGAGGCGGCGCTGAAGGGCGCCAACGAGGTCGGCTTCACCGTGCTGTCGATGAGCATCTCGCTGATCGCGGTGTTCATCCCGATCCTGCTGATGGCCGGCATCGTCGGGCGGTTGTTCCGCGAGTTCGCGATGGTGATCTCGATCTCGATCCTGATCTCGCTCGCGGTCTCGCTGGCGACCACGCCGATGATGTGCGCCGTGCTGCTCAAGCCGGACACCGGCGGCCATGGCCGGCTCTATTGGGCGAGCGAGCGCTTCTTCGAGGCGATGCTAAATTTCTACCGCAGAACGCTGACCGCGGCGTTGGTGCATCCGCTGTCGGTGATGCTGATCCTGGCGGCGGTGTTCGGCCTCAACTTCTATCTCTACGACGTGATCCCGAAGGGCTTCTTCCCGCAGCAGGACACCGGCCGGCTGGTCGGCTCGATCCAGGCTGACCAGAGCGTGTCGTTCCAGCTGATGCAGCAGAAGCTCGCGCGGTTCGTCGGCATCATCAAGCGCGATCCGGCGGTTGAGACGGCGGTCGGCTTCACCGGCGGCGGGCAGACCAATTCCGGCTTCGTGTTCGTCTCGCTTCGTCCGCTTGATGAGCGCAAGATCGGCGCCGACGGCGTGATCGCGCGGCTGCGCCGCGAGATGTCGGTGGTGCCGGGCGCGAGCCTGTTCCTGCAGGCGGTGCAGGACATCCGGGTCGGGGGCAGGGCCTCGAACGCGCAGTATCAGTACACGCTGCAGGGATCGACGCTGGAGGAGCTCAATGAATGGACGCCGAAGATCGCGGCGGCCCTGCAGCGCGATCCTGATCTCGCCGACGTCAACAGCGACCAGCAGAACAAGGGCCTGGAATCCGATCTCGTGATCGACCGCGACGCCGCGGCCCGGCTCGGCATCACGGTGAGCCAGATCGACAACACCCTCTACGACGCCTTCGGCCAGCGGCAGGTGTCGACGATCTATGTCGCGCGCAACCAGTATCACGTCATCATGGAGGTCGCGCCGCGCTACTGGCAGAACCCGGAGACGCTGAAGGACGTCTATATCAGCACGTCCGGCGGATCGGTCGGCGGCTCGCAATCGACCAACGCGGTGGCAGGCACGGTCGTCGCCCCAGGCAACTCCAGCGCGGCCAGTGCAGCCAACGCCCAGGCCGCGCGCAACCAGGCCACCAACTCGATCGGTTCGACCGGGAAGGGCGTTGCCTCGACCGGATCGGCCGTCTCCACCAGCAGCGAGACCATGATCCCGCTGTCGGAAGTTGCAGCATTCAAGCAGGGCGCGACGCCGCTTGCGGTCAATCACCAGGGTCTGTTGGTCGCCAACACCATCTCGTTCAACCTGCCGCCGAACGTGTCGCTGAGCACGGCGGTCGGCAGCATCGAGGCGACCATGAACCGGATTGGGGTCCCGGCCACGATCCGCGGCACCTTCCAGGGTACCGCCAAGGCGTTCCAGGACTCGCTGAGCAACCAGCCGTTCCTGATCCTGGCCGCGCTGGTGGCGATCTACATCGTGCTGGGCGTGCTCTACGAGAGCTACATCCATCCGCTGACCATCTTGTCCACATTGCCCTCGGCGGGTGTGGGCGCCTTGCTGGCGCTGATGGCATTCAAGACCGAGTTCAGTATCATGGCGCTGATCGGCGTCATCCTGCTGATCGGCATTGTGAAGAAGAACGCCATCATGATGATCGACTTTGCGCTGGAGGCGGAACGCAGGCGCGGGCTGGAGCCGCTCGAGGCGATCCGGGAGGCCTGCCTGCTGCGCTTCCGCCCCATCATGATGACGACGATGGCCGCGCTGCTCGGGGCGGTGCCGCTGGCGATCGGCATGGGCGACGGCGGCGAGCTGCGGCAGCCGCTCGGCATCGCCATCGTCGGTGGCCTGATCCTGAGCCAGGTCCTCACGCTCTACACGACGCCGGTTATCTACCTCTATCTCGACCGGTTCCGCCTGTGGGCCCAGCGCGCGCGCCGTGGCGGCGCGATGCGGACGCCGGGCTCCTCACTTCAACCGGGCGAGTAAATGCCGACAGGTACAGCGTTGCGAAATCTTCAGTTGATGCGCAAGCCGATCCGGTTTCTGCGCGTGGCGGCGTTCGGCGGCCTCAGCCTCGGTCTGTCCGGCTGTATTCCCGGGGCGGAGAAGCCGGAGCTCAGCCTCGAAGTGCCGGCGAGCTACAAGACTGCGGCCAAAGGCGATGCCGACGCGGCTGTTCCGGCGCTTGCCTGGTGGCGCGGCTTCCGCTCGCCCGAACTGACCGGGCTGATGGAGTCCGCGCAGCTCTACAATCTCGACATCGCGGTGGCGATCGCCCAGATCGTGCAGGCCGACGCCCAGGTCGGCGTGTCCGGCGCCGCGCTGCTGCCGTCCATCTCCGGATCGGCGAACGCCGAGCGTCAGCGTGTGGCAACGGGATCCAGTTCGTCGTTCGGCACCAGCGGCACTTTCTCGCAGTACAGCCTGGGGCTGAGCGCAAGCTACATCGTCGATTTCTGGGGCAAGAACCGCGCGACGCTGTCGGCCTCGGAGGAGAGCGCGACCGTCGCGCGCTACAATCGCGAGGTGGTCGCGCTGACCACGATGGCGACGGTCGCCAATACCTATTTCCAGCTGCTGGCGGCGCAGGACCAGATCAAGGTCACCCGCCGCAACCTCGCGGCGGCCGAGCGCATCCTTGCGCTGATCAAGTCGCAATTTGCGGGCGGCACCGCTTCGCAGCTGGATCTGTCGCAGCAGGAGGCGCTGGTCGCCACGCAGCGCGCGGCGATCCCGCCGCTCGAGGTAACGGTCGGGCAGAACACCGCGGCGCTCGCCGTGCTCGTGGCGCGCGCGCCGGCCGATTTCAAGGTGCGCGGCGGGTCCACCACGCAGATCGCGGTGCCGCGCGTCACGCCGGGACTGCCGTCGGAATTGCTCTACCAGCGGCCTGACGTCCGCGAGGCCGAGGCGCAGCTGGCGTCGTCCAATTTCAGCGTCGACGCGGCGCGCGCGGCATTCTTTCCGCAGATCCAGCTGACCGGCACTACCGGCTTCCAGAGCGCGGCGCTCGCCGCGCTGTTCGCGCCCGGCGCCTGGTACTACACGCTCGCCGCCGGGCTAACCCAGCCGCTGTTCGACGGCTTCCTGCTGGAGAGCCAGCTCAAGCTCGCCAAGGGGCAGCAGCTGCAAAACCTGCAGGCCTATCGCAAGGCGGTGCTGTCGGCCTTCGCCGATGTCGAGAAGGCGCTGATCGCGTTGCAGAAGTACACATTGCAGGAGCGCCTGCAGTCCGACGTCGTCGCCGCCTCGCGCAAGGCGTTCGAGGTCGCCGAGACGCAGCTGCGCGGCGGCACGGTCAACCTGATCACGGTGCTGCAGACGCAGCAGACGCTGTTCACGGCAGAAAACAATCTGGTTACGGTCCGGCTCAACAAGCTGCTGGCGGCGAGCAGCCTGTTCCAGGCGCTCGGCGGCGGCTGGACGCCCGCCGGTACGCTGGCGGCGGCAGTGCCATGAGGTCAGCCATGCAGCGTTTCGCGACACTCCTCGTTGCCCTCGTCATCGGGCTCGGCGTATCGACCGGCGCGTCCCGCGCGCAGCAACGTCCACCCAACAGCGTTCCGCTCGCCTTCGGCATGAGCGCCGACCAGGCCAGCCGGTCGCTCGGCGTTCCCCTGAATTATGTGCGCGGCACGCCGGGCAATGAATTGTTCGTCGCGCTGCCCAATGTCAGGGGCAGCGTGCTGTCGAGGCGCAGCGACGGGCTCTATCTGCAATTCGGCAAGGGACGCCTGATCGCCTGGAAGGGCGACTGGGGCACCCTTCCGCAATGAGGGTTCTGGCCATGATCGCCATGAGAGGATTGATCGCCTGCGCCGCCATCGCGCTCAGCGTAGCCGCGGCATCGGCCCAGCAGCGGCCGCTGCGCTACGGCAGCACCGGCGGCGCGTATTTCGACGGCAGGGACGACGACCGGGATTTTCGCAGCAACGGCTATTTCCCCGGCAATTTCGCGGCCGATCCCTTCAGCGCGGGGTTCGGTGCGGCCGGCCTGTTCGGCTCGACGCCGTGGCATTCCGCGCGACCCTATCCGTCGCAGGTTGTGTTTGGCGCGCCGTGCCAGGACTGCCGTCCGCACCGCGCACGCCGGCACCGCGGCAGGCACGAGTGAGGCGCTTCGCAAAGGCTTGATGCCTCTAGGCCTTGCGCAAGAGCTCGTCGATGATGCGCAGCTTCATCCAGCCGGCCTTGTCGATGATTTCGTTGCGCAAGGTGTCCTTTTCCATCTCGTATTGTTCGTGCGAGATATCCCGGCCGCCGGTCGCGGTGATCCCGAACGTCTCGAGCAGGGCGTTGTGCCGCGCCTTCCACGCGATCACATGCTCGGTCATGACTTGCGTCACGGATGGAAGGAAGCCGGGATGGCCTGCGAGACCGCATGACGCCGTGGTCTGCGGGTCTTCTGCCAGCATGATCACGTTCCACTCGTCGTAGCCGATCAGCCCCATCTGCGCGTAGAGAAACGCGCCTTGCGGTCCATCCCAGATTTTCTGGTCGATGACCAGGAACGGCACCGCGTGGCAGTGGCCGTGCCGCGCCGTCATGTCGCGGTTGAAGGTCTCGGTACGGTCCTGCAATCGCTTGCTGGCCGCAGCGAACACGGCAAGGCGATTGTCTGCCGTCGGTACGATGCTGGCTTCGCCATCAGGCGCGAAGCCTGCATCGCGCAGCATCGACCCGATCAGCGGGTGATCCCACTGCTGCTTGTGAAAAGCCGGCGTCGCGCCCTCGGCGCCCGACGCCGGACGCACGGTCTCCTTGAGCTCGCCCGAGTTTGTCTCTTGGGTCGTCTCTTGCTTCTTTCCAAAAACTGGCCTGCGCCCGAACATCGCGTGCCGCTCCTGCCAAGCAGTCGGCACAAGCATCGCAAAGGACGCCCAGAACTTTCTTAAACGGTCAGGCCTGGCGGGCAGCGATCGATCAACAGCATGACGCAGTCGTTAAAACGAACCGGACAAATCAATCGAATTTGCTGAAATTGGCGGCATTAGCTGGCGGCGGCGCTTGTCGATTTGTCGAGCGCCGGGCTGACGCGGGCGAACCGCACCACGAAGCGGGTGCCCTTGTGGCCGGGGTCGCGCTCGACGCTGGCATCGAGCTTGGCTGCCATCGCGCTGACGATCCGCTGGCCCATGCCGGTGCCGCGCGGATCGGCCTTATCGGAAAAGCCGACCCCGTCGTCGCTGATCGCGAGCTGCAGATCGTCGCCTTGCGGCTTCAGCTCGACATGGATCGGGCCGGCGCCGTCGGGATAGGCGTACTTCACGGCGTTCATCACCAGCTCGTTGACGATGATGCCGATCGCGACTGCGCGGTCGGGATCAATCTCGATCGGGTCGGCCTTCAAGGTCAGCCGCGACATCTTGTTGCCTTCGGCCGATCGCCGGAGATCCTCGAGCAGTGCCTCGAGATACTGGTTGAGCATCACCGTCTTGAAGTCGTGCGAGGTGTAGAGGCGGCGGTGCACCTGTGCGACGGCCGCGACGCGCCCCATCGCGTTGGTGAGCGCCGCCTTCACATCCTGCTGGGTCGAGGAGTTGGCCTGCAGATGCAGCAACGAGGCGATGATCTGCAGCGAATTGCCGACGCGATGGTTGACCTCGCGGAGCAGAACCTCACGCTCTGCGGCGAGCGCGGCATAGCGGTCGCGCGAGGCGTGCACCTCGGCCTCGGCCTCGTCGCGCGCCTTCTGGAGCGCGGCCTGCCGGATCGCGCCGTTCACCGCGACCTGGAGCAGGGGGATGAACTCGCCCCTGACGTCCTTGACCAGATAGTCCGCCGCGCCGGCCTTCAGTGCGGTGACGGCGATCGCCGAATCCTGCGACGCGGTGACGAACACCACCGGCGGAGCGTCCGGTATCTTGAGGATCTGCTCCAGCGTCTCCAGCCCGTCGAGGCCGGGCATGTACTGATCGAGCGCGACGACGTCGATGCCGCCCTGGGCGAGCCGATCGAGGCCTTCCTGGCCGCTTGCGGCGTGCACGACCTTATAACCCGCGCGCGTTAGCCCGCGTTCGACGAGGCGCGCCAGCGCCGCGTCGTCGTCGATGTAGAGCAGTGTCGGCGTTGCGCTGGTCATACGGAAGCCGGCGGCACCTGAATCACGGAAAAGAACAGGCCAAGCTGACGAATGGCGTTGGCGAAGCTTTCGTAGTTCACCGGCTTGGTGATGTAGACGTTGCAACCCAGCTCGTAGCAACGCTTGATCTCCTGGGAGTCGTCGGTCGTGGTCAGCACGACCACCGGCGTCGACTTGAGATATTTGTTCTCCTTGACCCGCCTCAGAATATCGATGCCGGTCATATCGGGCAGATTGAGATCGAGCAGGATCAGCAGGGCCTGGCCCTTGCGCTCGACGGCGCTGCCATCCTTGCCGAACAGGTAGTTGACCGCCTCTGTACCGTTGGTGAACGGGATGATCTCATTGTTGACACCCGAGCGCCGGATATTCCGCTCAATCAGGCGGGCATGGCCCTCGTCGTCCTCGATCATGATGATGGTGACTGGATCACTCATGTCACTTTGTCCCGGTTCTTGCCTGACCAATTGATAGGCAGCGTAATCGTGAAGGTGCTGCCGTTGTGAAGTTCCGATGCTACCGACATGGTGCCGCCCAGTCTGCGCACAAGTGCGCGGACATGGGCAAGCCCGATGCCCTGACCGGGCTTGTCCTGGGTTCCGGCGCGGCGGAACAAATCGAAGATGCGCTGGTGGTCCTTGGGATCGATGCCGCGGCCGTTGTCGGTGACCTCGAAGATCGCGAAGCCGAGCTTGGTGCGGCCCTCGATCGAAATCTCGCCGGGAACGCCGTTCCTGAGGTACTTGAGGGCGTTGTCGATCAGATTGGAGAAGATCTGCTCCAGCGCGAGGCGGTCGCTGACGATATTTGGCAGCGCGCCGACCTCGACGGTCGCGTTGGCCTCGACGGCCTGGTGAGCCATCGTCTTGACGATGCCGTCGATCAGCTCGCGCAGATCGATGCGTTCGGGCTTGAACTCGCGGCGGCCCTCGCGGGTGAGATTGAGGATCGCACTGATCAGGCGATCCATCTTGGCGATCGACGATTTGATGAAGCCGAGCGATTCATTGAAGTCGTCGGATAGCTGCTTGTCGGAGCCTTCGAGCTCTGGCTCGGCCACATCGGTCGCGTCTTCCGGCATCGCCGGCGCTAGCGAGGCGGCGCGATTGAGCGTGGCGATCCGCTTGAAGATGTCGCCGCGCAGTTCCTCGAGCTCGCTGGTGAAGCCCATGATGTTGACCAGCGGCGAGCGCAGATCGTGGCTGACGATATAGGCGAAGCGCTGGATTTCCTCGTTGGCCTCGCGCAGGTCGGAGGTGCGCTCGTCGACGATGGTTTCGAGATTGACGTTGCTGTCGCGCAACCTGGCCTCGGCCTCGTCGCGTGCCCGCGACGATCGCCGCAGCAGCACCACCGAGAGGGCGGCGAGCGCCAGCACCATGCAGGAGCCGGCGATCGTGACGGAGGAGGCCAGCACCTGGGTCTTGTCCGCCGTCGCGGTGCGCAATGCCAGCAGACGATCCTCCTCGGTGCGGATGTCGCGGGCGATCCGGGCGATCGCCTCGACCGCATCGGTCGATGTGGTCTTGCGCAGGACGTCGACGCTGGTCGCCGTGTCGTTGTTCTTGACGCGCTCGATGCTGAGCGCGAACTCGGCCAGCCGTTGCTCGACGGCGGCCTTGAGCTTCGCGGCATTGGCGACCTGCGCCGGATTATCCACGGTCATCATCTGGAGATGGTTGAGCGCGGCCGGGACTCCCGCTGCCGCGGACTGGTACTCGGACAGGTATTGTGGTGCTGATGTCAGCAGATATGCCCTGGTCGCGCTTTCGGCGCGCCTGACGTCGAGCAGCAGGTTGGCAATCTGGCTGTCGGTCTCGACGGTGTGAATCACCCAGGCGTTGTCCTCGCGCGCCTTGTTGACCAGCAGGACGGACGCCACGCTGACCGCGACCAGCACGAAAAATCCCGCCGACAGCAGGAGGATCTGTAACGTCGATCGGCGTCGTGAAACGACCGTCACGACGATCTCGCTATGGGAGTGGGATTCAACGCGTCCCCGTGGAAAGCCAATAACCCTATAGTACGTCTGAGGAAGGGCTGGGTTCCACGGAGTTCCGAACTATTTTGCGGCGTCGGACGGCTGACCGGCGAGGTACTGCTCCAGCCAGTGAATGTGGTAGTCGCCCTCGATGATGTCGGGCTCGCGCACCAGCGCGCGGAACAGCGGCAGCGTCGTCTCGATCCCGTCGACCACCATCTCGTCCAGCGCCCGGCGCAGCCGCATCAGGCATTCGCCGCGGGTCTTGCCGTGCACGATCAGCTTGCCGACCAGCGAGTCGTAATAGGGCGGGATCACATAGCCCTGATAGACGGCGGAATCGATCCGCACGCCGAGGCCGCCAGGCGGATGGAATTGCGTGATCCGTCCGGGCGAGGGACGGAAGGTCTGCGGGTTCTCCGCATTGATGCGGCACTCGATGGCGTGGCCGATGATCGCGATGTCGTCCTGTTTGGCCGGAAGGTCGCCGCCGGCGGCGATCCGGATCTGCTCCAGCACGAGATCGATATCGGTGATGCTTTCGGTGACGGGATGCTCGACCTGGATGCGCGTGTTCATTTCGATGAAATAGAACTCGCCGTCCTCGTAGAGGAATTCGATGGTGCCGACGCCGAGATATTTCATGTCCCGCATCGCCTTGGCGCAGGTCTCGCCGATCCTGGCGCGCGCCGCCGCCGCGAGCACGGGCGACGGGCCTTCCTCCCAGACCTTCTGGTGACGGCGCTGCAGCGAGCAGTCGCGCTCGCCGAGATGGATTGCGCCGCCGCGGCCGTCGCCGAGAATCTGGATCTCGATGTGGCGCGGCTTCTGCAGATATTTTTCCAGGTAGACCGAGGCGTCGCCGAATGCCGACTTGGCCTCGTTGGCCGCGGTCGAGAGCGCGAGCGCGAGGTCAGCCTCAGTATGGGCGACCTTCATGCCGCGGCCGCCGCCGCCGGCCGCCGCCTTGACCAGCACCGGGAATCCGATGTCTCTGCCGATCGCGAGCGCGTCGGCCTCCGAGGTCACCGCGCCGTCCGAGCCGGGCACCACGGGAATGCCGAGGCGCTTGGCGGTCTTCTTGGCTTCGATCTTGTCGCCCATCAGGCGGATGTGCTCGGCCTTCGGTCCGATGAAGCCCAGATTGTGGTCGGCGAGGATCTCGGCGAAGCGCGCGTTCTCGGACAGGAAGCCGTAGCCGGGATGCACGGCGTCGGCGCCGGTGATCTCGCACGCCGCGAGCAGCGCCGGCACGTTGAGATAGGAATCCTTCGACGGCGGCGGGCCGATGCACACGCTCTCGTCGGCGAGCCGCACATGCATGGCGTCGGCGTCGGCGGTGGAATGCACCGCGACGGTCGAGATGCCGAGCTCCTTGCAGGCGCGCAGCACGCGAAGCGCGATCTCGCCGCGATTGGCTATGAGGATCTTGTCGAACATCGCAGCGCCTGGTGTTGACGGAAGCTATTCAATGATGACGAGCGGCTCGCCGAATTCGACCGGCTGGCCGTCCTCGACGAGAATCTGCGTCACGGTGCCCGCGCGCGGCGACGGGATCTGGTTCATCGTCTTCATGGCCTCGATGATCAGAAGCGTCTGGCCGGCGGAGACCTTGGTGCCGATTTCAATGAACGGCTTGGCGCCCGGCTCGGGCGCCCAATAGGCGGTGCCGACCATCGGCGACGGCACGGCGCCCGGGTGCTTGGCGAGATCGGTCGCAGCCGCAGCCACCGGGACGGCAATGGCGGCCGGTGCGGCAACGCCCGCCACGGAGGCGGCGGGCACCGAGGCCGCGATGCTGATGTTGCGCGCGACGCGGACACGCAGGCCGGCACGCTCGATCTCGATCTCGGTCAGATTGGTTTCCGCAAGCAGCAGCGCGAGTTCGCGAATGAGGGCGCTGTCGTCGCTCTTGGAGTCGTTCTTTTTTGCGGTTGATTTGTCGTCTGGCTGGCGCGCCATGCTCTGTGATCCAAAATCTTTGTCTGGTGACGGGGAACGTCAGGATTGACGATTAAGTCTTTGGCTTGGCGTCGATCTTGACGCCGATCCTGGTGGCGAGGCCGATGATCGCAAGCCGGTAGCCGTCGATGCCGAAGCCGCAAAGTGACGCGAAGGCGGCTTTAGCAGTGAACGAGTGGTGCCGGAAGCTTTCGCGGGCGTGGATGTTGCTGACGTGAACTTCGACCGCGGGGATCTTGACCGCGATCAGCGCGTCATGCAGCGCGATCGAGGTATGAGAGTAGCCACCGGCGTTGATGATGATGCCGACCGCCTTCTTGGCGTGGGCCTCATGGACGAAGTCGATCAGTTCACCCTCGCGGTTGGACTGTCGGCAGTCGGCGCTCAGCCCGAACTGGCGCGCGGTGTCTGCGCACAGCTTCTCGACATCGGCGAGGGTGGCATGGCCGTAGGTCTCCGGCTCGCGCGTCCCCAGCAGATTGAGGTTCGGGCCGTTCAGCACATAGATCGTTCCGGCAGCAGCCATTCCAGAGTTTCCTGCTAAGGGTTCCGGCCAAAGGTTCCGAAGGGGGTCCGACAAGGGGTGGAGTGGGCCGGGTTATAGGTAACAACCGGCCGAAGGGGAAGTCTTTAGGTGAAATCGGAACGTCTTCAACAACTTCCTCCGACCTGTTAGATGACTGTCCTAACCTGCGGAAAATGCTGATTAACCAAATCTTGCGGAAGCGCCTTCGGCGGGCGCTCCGGCCCGCCATCCACTGCGCGATGCGGGGTGCGGCCGAAAGCAAGACCCCGCCCCGAAGGGGCGGGGTCGAGATGAAGGCGAGGGCCCGTTTGGGCGCCCTCGCACCGAGGCCGGTTTAGCCCTCGATGATGTAGACGATCTCATGGGTCTCAGGCTGCACGATCACGTAGCGGCCCTTGACCAGGATGAACTGATAGCCGCGCCACTGCGGGTAGATCGTCACGACCCGCTCCGGCACCGGGTAGAAGTGAACGTCAGCCGGAACGCGGGTGCCGACCGACACGTTAAAGTTGACGTTGGTGGCTTCGGTCACGTGCTCCGACTTGATCGCGGTCGTGATCTGGCTGCGCTTCTCGGCCGGCGGAGCCGCGGTGGCCGACGTTGCCGCGTTACCGGTCGTGGTCTGCGTGCGGCTCGTGTCGTTGGTCTGCGCGCGGTTGGGGTCGGCCGGGCTCTTGGTCTGAGCGTTCTGGTTGGTCGTGGCACCGGCACCGCTCTTGTCGCGGCCCTCGGCGTTCATCTTGCCGCTCTTGTCACGCTCCTCGGCTTTCATGTTGCCGCTCTTGTCGCGACCTTCGGCCTTCATGTCCTTCGAGCCCTCCTTGGAGCCCTTGGTCGCTTCGTTCTCCGAGCTCATGCCCTTCGACTTTTGGGTACTGTCCTGCGCGCCCTTGGTGGCAGTGCCGGACTTGTCGGACTCCGCACCCTTGGTGCTCGACTCACCGGTCGTCGAATGCTCGGAACCCTTCATGCCGCTCTTGTCATGCTGCATGGTGCCCGATGACGCACCACCGGACGGTGCAGACTGCTGCGTGGTCGCACCACCACCGGCCCCGGTTTCCTTGTTGGCGCCGCCGGCGCCCTGTGCGTTCGCGAAACCGGTGCCGGCGATCAAAGCCGCCGCCGCGACCGAAATCAGAAAGCGGTTAGACATCGCAATTCCTCCTCGTTTTTCAGCATTGCCCGCGCCGACAACGGGAGAGCATGTGCGATGTTCCTGTTGATTTGCGGTTCCTTGCGGTTTGTTCTTGAGGTGAATGCGCGATGAACGCGCGAGATGAATGCGCGGCTGCTTCAACCGCAGGCCCAGTCGAACTCCGCGCCCGCATGATCGAGCTGGCCGTTGCCGCCGCCGAAATTGAAGCCGCCGAAATGCTCTTCGATCTCGAGATTAGGTCGCGCTATATTTTCGGCTTCGCGCGACTTGCGTCGTTGGTGACGGCCCTTGGTTGCGACCCGCGCGGAATCGGTTCGGGTGGCGGCAACAAAAAATCCGGCTGCATCGCAGCCGGATTTTGTACGCGATGAGCGCTGTCGGAGCGGCGATCAGCAGGTCGCCTTGCCGCAGCGGGCGATGCCGATCTTTTCCTTGAGGTTGTCGACGCCGACGGCGCCGATCACGACCTGCTTGCCGATCACGTAGCTCGGTGTGCCGTTCATGCCCATGGATTCGGCGAGTCGGAAGTTCTCCTCGATGGTCGCCTTCACCTCGGGGCTCGCCATATCCTTCTCGAGTTTCGCCATGTCGAGACCGACCTCCTTGGCGACCGCCAGCGCACGCGCCTTGTCGGCGGCGCCACGGCCGCCGAGCAGCTTCTGGTGGAAATCGAGATACTTCTTGCCGGTCGGATCCTGCATGCGCACGGCGACCGCGACCTGCGCGGCCTCGACCGAGCCCTGGCTCAGCACCGGGAATTCCTTCAGCACGACCTTCAGCTTCGGATCCGCCTTCATCAAATCGAGCATGTCGGACATCGCGCGCTTGCAGTAGCCACAATTGTAATCGAAGAACTCGACGAAGGTGACGTCGCCGTCCTTGTTGCCGAGCATGACGCCGCGCGGCGAATTGAAGATGGTGTCGGCGTTCTTGGCGACGCTCTGCTCATGCTTCTCGGCTTCGGCGGCGGCCTGCCGCTTGCTCAGCTCGTTCATCGCCTCCTCGAGCACCTCCGGGTGCGCGATCAGATAGTTGCGCACGATGGTCTCGATGTCGCCGCGCTGGGTGTCGGTGAAGCTCTGCGCGGACGCCGGAAGCGGCGCGGCGCAAACGCCGAGCGCGAGCAGGGCAGGGGCAAGAAAACGAAGCGCTGGCATGACAAAATCCTTGTTCGCGGTGGCTCAAAAAAACGGCGGGGCCGTGAGCCGGTTTCGGTGATCGTTGTATGGAACTACGGTTTATTTCTAGTTGTTTTTCTGACCCGGCATGGGCTTGGCGCTCACAATGTCGTCAGCTTTGACCCAGCCGGGCGTGCCGATCGCGAACCGCGTCTTGGCGCGTGACGCAAGATCGCGGGCGGTCTTGGTGTCGCCGCGGAGATAGGCGGCCTGCGCCGAGGCGAGGTCGGCCTGGGCATAGTCGCCCTTGCGGCCATAGGCCATCGCGAGCTGGGTATAGCCGAGCGGCGCCTCGGGCTCGCGCGCCATCGCGGCACGCAGCATGTTGATCGCCTCGTCGGTGTAGGCCTTGTTGTCCGAGGCGATCAGCGCCTGGCCGAGCAGCATCTCGATCAACGGCGAATTGCTGGAGAGCTGCACTGCGCGGCGCAGCGGCGCGATGGCTTCTGCCGGCCGGCCGCCTTCGAGCAGCGCCTGGCCGCGCAATTCATGGAAATAGGGATTGTTGGGCTGCACCTGGATCAAGCCGTCGATCTGCGCGATCGCCGAGCGCAGATCGCCGTGCAGATAGGTCGTGATCGCGCGTGCATAGCGCGCCGGCAGGCTGGTGTTGGACAGCGGATAGCGGCGGTAGACCGTGTCCTGCCGCTCCATGAAGCCCGAGATCTTGGCGCGCATCATGTCGTGGCGCAGCTGCAGCGCCGGATCGTCCTTCTTGTCCCAATAGGGGCTGGAGCGCGCCAGTTCCTGCAGCGCGGAGACGCGATCGACCGGCATCGGATGCGACTGCAGATAAGGGTCAGCCCCGCGCGAGGCGAACAGGCTCTCGTCGGTGAAGCGCTTGAACGTCTCGTACATGCCCTTGGCGGACTGTCCGGTCGCGTTCAGGAACTTGACGCCGGCGCGATCGGCGTTTTCTTCCTGCTGGCGCTGATAGGACAATAGCGTGCGCTGAATGACCGCTTGCGGCGCCGAGATCGCCGCGGCGCCGGCGCTGGAGAGACCGTTGCCGCCGCCGCGGCCGCCCGCACCCGCGGCAAGCGCGCCGACGCCGAGCAGCATCGCGATGATCATCTGGGTCTGGGCTTGCGCCAGCTGCTCGCGCATCTTGGCGAGATGGCCGCCGGCGAGGTGGCCGGTCTCGTGCGCCAGCACGCCGATGATCTGGTTCGGCGTCTCCGATTGCAGCAGCGCGCCGTAATTGACGAAGATGCGCCGGCCGTCGGCGACGAAGGCGTTGAACGAGCCGTCGTTGATGATCACGATCTGGATGTTCTGCTTCTCCAGACCGGCGGCGCGCAGGATCGGCCTTGTGTATTCGCGCAGCAGCTGCTCGGACTCGGTGTCGCGCAGCACCGGCGGGCCTTTTTGCTGGGCTCGCGCAGGGACCACGGGGCCGACCGCGAGCGCAACCGCAGTCATGAGCGCGGTGAGCTTGAAGGTCCTGGTGCGAAGCGCGAGGCGGAACAGCATGGGCGATCTATCGGCGATGACTGGCCGCGCCGGCGCGAGTCCGGGGGCCGGGCCCGACCGGATTTGGCGCGTGGCGCAGTCTGTTGTTTTTGCAGTTCTTCTTCACGCGAACCGGGTATTCACTTGGCCTGAAAGCGTTATAAGGAGCCACCGAATGCGGCCAGTCTGGGGCGGCAGCCGGTAACGGGAACCCGAATTCGGCAGCGGCCGTGCAATAGCAGAAATCCATGCGTGAAGCGACACCGAGAGACCGTGTAGGCAGCCTGTTGACAGCGTCCGGACGGAGCGATGTTCCGCCGTTCATGGTGATGGACGTGATGGCGGCGGCCGCGCGAATCGAGGCCGCCGGCGGCCATGTCATCCATATGGAGGTGGGGCAGCCTGCCGCAGGCGCGCCGAAGCCGGCGATCGCGGCCGCGCAGGCCGCGCTTGCGGACGGGCGGATCGACTACACCTCGGCACTTGGCATTCCCTCGCTGCGCGCACGCATCGCCCGGCACTACAGCGACACGTATGGTTGCGCGGTAGACGCTGAGCGCATCATCGTCACGACCGGCTCGTCGGGTGGATTCATCCTGGCGTTTCTTGCGATGTTCGAGCCCGGCGACCGGGTCGCCGTGACCGTGCCGGGCTATCCGCCGTACCGGCATATCCTGACCGCGCTGGGCTGCGAGCCGGTGCTGATCGAAACCTCCGGCGACACCCGCCATGCCCTGACCGGCGAGGCGCTGCTCGCCGCCCATCGCAAGGCGCCGCTGAAGGGCGTGCTGGTCGGCAGCCCCGCCAACCCGACCGGCACCATGATGTCGCGCGAGGCGCTGTCGACCCTGATGGCGGCCGCCGACAGCGCGGGCATCCGCTTCATCTCCGACGAGATCTATCACGGGCTCGACTATGCGTTTCCTGCGGTGACGGCCGCAGAGCTGTCGCCGAACGCGCTCGTGATCAACTCGTTCTCGAAGTACTTCTGCATGACCGGCTGGCGTGTCGGCTGGATGGTGGTGCCCGACGTGCTGGTGCGGCCGATCGAGCGGCTGCAGCAGAACCTGTCGATCTCGGTGCCGACCCTGTCGCAGATCGCGGCCGAAGCGGCGTTCGAAGGCCGCGAGGAGATGGAGGCGATCAAGCGCGGCTATCAGGAGAACCGCCGCATCCTGATCGAAGGGCTGCCGAAGGCCGGCCTGACCAAATTCCTCCCCGCTGACGGCGCGTTCTATCTCTACGCCGACGTCTCCGACTTCACCTCGGACAGCTTCGCCTTCGCCAGCGAGATGCTCGAGAAGGCGCATGTCGCGGCGACCCCCGGCGTCGATTTCGATCCGATCCACGGCGGCGCCTTCATCCGTTTTTCCTATGCACGCTCGGCCGCGGAGATGCAGGAAGCAGTTGCACGGATCGCGCATTGGCTTAAATAGCCCGCGAACTCCAGGAGCCTTCAAACTCCAAGAGCCATCAAGAGCCTTCCGGCGTTCGCTTTGCCTTTCGGATCGGTTTCGCAGCGCAGTGCCGTGGTTTCGCCGGCACTGTGGCGGGCGGATCATCGCGGATAAGCGGCAGGGCCCACACAGTTCCATTTGACTTGAACCGCCAAGTTGATCTTGGCTGTTTCCGCCATTTCTGAGGGGGAGTGACACATGGCAACGGCAACCGTTGTCACGGCTGCGCCGGCGAGCGCCGGCAGCAAGCCGTGGTATAAAGTTCTCTATGTCCAGGTCCTGATCGCGATCGTGCTCGGCGCATTGGTCGGCTGGTTGTGGCCGGGCCTTGCCACCAACGAGTGGATCAAGGCGCTCGGTGACGGCTTCATCAAGCTGATCAAGATGGTGATCGCGCCGATCATCTTCTGCACCGTGGTATCGGGCATCGCCCATATACAAGATGCCAAGAAGGTCGGCCGCATCGGTGTCAAGGCGCTGGTGTATTTCGAGGTCGTCTCGACCTTCGCGCTGGTGATCGGATTGCTCGTCGGCAATCTGGTCAGGCCTGGCGCCGGCTTCGGCAATGCGGCGGCGAACGCGCAGGCGGTCGCCGGCTATGCCAAGCAGGCGGAGGCGCAGAAGAGCGTCGACTTCGTGCTGCACATCATTCCGGACACAGTGGTCGGCGCATTCGCGCAGGGCGAGATCCTTCAGGTGCTGCTGTTCTCGGTGCTGTTCGGCTTCGCGATCATGGGCCTTGGCGAGCGCGGCCACACCATCCGCTCGTTCATCGACGACGCCGCGCATGCGGTGTTCGGCGTCATCTCGATCGTGATGCGGGCGGCGCCGATCGGCGCATTCGGCGCGATGGCCTTCACCATCGGCAAGTTCGGCACCGGCGCGATCCTCAACCTGATGGGGCTGATCGCGACGTTCTATCTGACCGCCGCGTTGTTCGTGTTCGTGGTGCTCGGCATCATCGCGCGGATCGCCGGGTTCTCGATCTTCAAGTTCCTGGCCTACATCAAGGACGAGCTCCTGATCGTGCTCGGCACCTCGTCCTCCGAGAGCGCGCTGCCATCATTGATGGAGAAGCTCGAACGTCTCGGCTGCTCGAAATCGGTGGTCGGCCTCGTGGTGCCCACGGGCTATTCGTTCAACCTCGACGGCACCAACATCTACATGACGTTGGCGACCCTGTTCATCGCACAGGCGCTGGGCTTCGATCTCACCTTCAGCCAGCAGATCACCATCCTGATCGTGGCGATGCTGACCTCGAAGGGTGCCTCCGGCATCACCGGTGCCGGCTTCATCACGCTGGCGGCGACGCTTGCGGTGGTCGATCCGCGGCTGGTGCCGGGCATGGCGATCGTGCTCGGCATCGACAAGTTCATGAGCGAGTGCCGCGCGCTGACCAATCTGTGCGGCAACGGCGTGGCTTGCGTGATCGTCGCCTGGTGGGAGGGCGAGCTCGACCGCGACAAGCTCAATGCCAATCTCGCCAAACAGGTCGACCCAACCGACATGGAGACCGCGTTGACGACGGACTAGTTCTCCTTAGTTAGAACCGGTCCAGCCGATACGGCGAGGTGTCCACCGCGGATGCCTCGCCGTTCATCGTTTCGGCCAGCACCCGCGCGGTCGCGGGGCCGAGCGTGAAGCCCTGATGGCCGTGGCCGAAATTCACCCACAGCCCGCGATGCCGCGGCACCGGCCCGAGCACCGGCAGCATGTCGGTTGTGCAGGGGCGGGTGCCGAACCACGGTTCGGGCTCGACGCGGCTGCCGATCTCGATCAGCTCGCGCGCCGCCGCTTCGGCGTAGCCGAGCTGGATCGGCGTCGCCGGTGCGTCGGGACTGGTCAGCTCCGCGCCGGTGGTGATGCGGATGCCCTTGGCCATCGGCGCCATCGCGTAGCCATTTGCAGTGTCGACCAGCGGCAGGTCGAGCGAGCGGCCGCCCTGGTAGTGCATGTGGTAGCCGCGCTTGCGTACCAGCGGGATCCGGTAGCCGAACTTGCGCAGCAATTGCGGTGACCACGGGCCGAGCGTGACCACGACGTGGGCGGCATCGATCCGGCCGCCACTGGTGTCGACCGACCAGCCGGACGTCGTCTCCGTCAGCGTCTGGGCGTCGCCGCGCAGCAGCTTGCCGCCGAGGTGCTCGAACAGTCCGGCATAGGCGGAAACAAGCCCGCCGGGGTCCGACACGGTCCAGGGCCCAAGCCAGTGAATGGCGCCGGGCAGGTCGTCGCGCAGCAACGGCTCCGCCTTGGCGAGCTCGCGGCCGTCAAGCACGCGAAACGTCACGCCGAAGTCACGCTGGTTCTCCTCGGCGATCGCAATGGCCTGTTCGAGCGCGGCCGGGTCGCGATGCAGCAGGCGATAGCCGGCGCGGCGGATCAGATTATCGGCATGGGCATCGCGGATCAGCGTGTCATGCTCGGCGGTGGCGTAGGCGATCAGGCGCGCCCAGGCGAGGGTCGCTTCGCGGTGCCGCTCGGGCGTCGAGTTCCACCAATAGCGCAGCAGCGGACCGGCGTGCTGCGGCAGCGACGCCAGGCGATAGCGCACGTCGTTGGTGCGTCCCATCGCGATCCTGGCAAGGACGGCAGGATCGCGCGGCATCGGGTAGGGCCGCACCGCCTCGCTCTGAATGATGCCGGCATTGCCGTAGCTGGTTTCGCGGCCTGGTTCCCTGCGGTCGACGAGCGTCACCGACCAGCCGCGACGCTGCAGATGCAGCGCCGTGCTGACGCCCACCATGCCGCCGCCAAGAACGATCGCGCTTTGCATTGGGATCCGTCTCCGTCAGGCTCCGTTACGCCGGCGTCTGACGAACGGATTGCCTGTTCAACAAAAACGCCCGGCGTGAACCGGGCGTTTTGACTTGCAGGTGGCGCTAGTTGCCGCCGCCGAAGCGGCGCGACCACCAGCCCTTGCGGGCCGGAGCCTCGGCCGCAGCGGCCGGTGCCGGCTCTGGAGCAGCCGCGGCCGGCTCAGGGGCTTCCTCCGCGGGGCTCTGAACCAGCGCCGCTGATGCCTCGGGCAGTGGGCTCGACGCGAAGTTGACCTTTTCGCGCACCGTCGAGCGGCGGCGCTGCGCGCGGTCGCCTTCGGCAGCCGTGTCCTCGGCTGCAGACGCCGCGGCGGTTTCGGGCTCGGGTGCCGCGACCGGCTCGACGGGTGCGACCTCGGTCGGCTGCCACTCCGGCGGCTCGGCGACCAGTTCGGGCTGCGCCAGCGAGGGAGCCGGCTCCGCATCATGACTATCGAAATCGGCGACTGCGTCGGAGGCCTCCGACGTCGCCGCCGGGCTCAACTCATCGGAGATCGATCCGGCGAGACCGTCATCCGGTCCGCCACCGCCGCGCCGGCGGCGGCCGCCACGGCGCCCGCGGCGCCGCGGACGGCGATCGCCATTGCCGGCCTGGTCGTCGCGGGCAACGCCCTGCTGCTCGTCGCCTTCGTCCTCATCACCTTCGGCTTCGGCGGCAGCAACCGCCTCGGTGCCTTCGGGCAGGACATGCATGAGATCGCCGTCCTCGCGCGGCTGCTGGGCGCCTTCACGCGCCTCGCTGCCGCCGCGGCCGCGACGCCGGCGGCGCCGCTTGCGGCGCTGACCGTCGCCTTCGCCCTCGGCGGAGCCTGCTTCATCACCGGCCGCCCGCTCGTCGGCGAGGCCTTCGGTCTCGTCGGTCTCGATCTCGGCCTCGTATTCGAACAGCTCTTCCTCGTCATCGGCCTCT
Source organism: Bradyrhizobium sp. USDA 4538 (assembly GCF_024171045.1). Taxonomy (NCBI): domain Bacteria; kingdom Pseudomonadati; phylum Pseudomonadota; class Alphaproteobacteria; order Hyphomicrobiales; family Nitrobacteraceae; genus Bradyrhizobium; species Bradyrhizobium sp. USDA 4538. The sequence goes on along the minus strand of NZ_JALJZE010000001.1, from coordinate 8,219,127 downwards.
TCGGCCTGGGCCGGCGCAGCGGCAGCCTGCGCAGCGAGCAGCGCCTTGGCCGCTTCGAGCGTATGCACCTGTTCGCCGCGGTCGATGATGTAGGACTGCTGGCCGTGCACCGTGGCGTCCGCGACGATCGACAGCGAAACCCGGAAGGAGTCTTCGAGGTCGCGCAGATGACCGCGCTTGTGATTGAGCACGTAGAGCGCGACGTCGGTGCGGGTGCGGACCACCAGATTGTGGGTCGCGCCCTTCATCAGGATTTCCTCGATGCCGCGCAACAGCTGCAGCGCCACCGATGAGACCGAGCGGACGTGACCGCTTCCGCCGCATTGCGGGCAGGGCTCCGTCGAGCTTTCGAGCACGCTGGCGCGGATGCGCTGGCGCGACATTTCCAAGAGGCCGAAATGCGAGATGCGGCCGACCTGGATCCGCGCACGGTCCTGGCGCAGGCAGTCGGACAGCTTGCGCTCGACCGCGCGGTTGTTGCGCTTCTCGTCCATGTCGATGAAGTCGATGACGATCAGGCCGGCGAGGTCACGCAGGCGCAATTGGCGCGCGACTTCTTCCGCCGCTTCCAGATTGGTCTTGAGCGCAGTGTCCTCGATATGGTGCTCGCGCGTCGCCCGTCCGGAGTTGACGTCGATCGAGACCAGCGCCTCGGTCTGGTTGATCACGATGTAGCCGCCGGAGCGCAACTGCACGGTCGGCGAGAACATCGCGTCGAGCTGGCTTTCGACGCCCATGCGCGAGAACAGCGGCTGGCCGTCGCGATATTGCTTCACCGCCCGCACATTGGCCGGCATCAGCATCTTCATGAAGTCGCGCGCTTCACGGTAGCCGGCTTCGCCCGCCACCTGGATCTCGTCGATCTCCTTGTTGTAGAGGTCGCGCAGCGAGCGCTTGATCAGCGAGCCTTCTTCGTAGACCAGCGTCGGCGCCTGCGACTTCAGCGTCAGGTCGCGCACCGTTTCCCACATCCGGATCAGGTATTCGAAGTCGCGCTTGATCTCCGGCTTGCTGCGGGAGGCGCCGGCGGTGCGCAGGATGATCCCCATGCCCTCGGGCACGTCGAGATCCTGCACCACTTCCTTCAGCCGCGAACGGTCCTGGGCGGAGGTGATCTTGCGGCTGATGCCGCCGCCGCGCGCGGTGTTGGGCATCAGCACGGCGTAGCGGCCGGCGAGCGACAGATAGGTGGTCAGCGCGGCGCCCTTGTTGCCGCGCTCTTCCTTGACGACCTGCACCAGCATCACCTGCCGGCGCTTGATCACTTCCTGGATCTTGTACTGGCGGCGCGGACGGAACGGGCGCTCCGGAACCTCCTCGAGCACATCGTCGCCGCCGACCGACTCGACGACGTCCTCTTCCTCGCCTTCCTCGCCGTCATCCTCTTCGTCATCTTCGCCGGCCTCGTCGCCAGGCCCGGTCTCTGGCGCGACCACCTCGGCGAGCGCGCCGTATTCGGCGACCGCGTGCTCATCGGCGGCGGCGTGAACCTCGTCGGACGCCACATGCGGCGCGTCGTCGGCATGCGCGGCGTTTTCCTCGATCTGCTCCTCATGGGCGCGCTCGGGCTCATGATTGACCTCGACCGTCTCGACGGTCTCGGGCGCGGCCGACGCGGCGGAGGCTTCGACCACAGCAACGACGGGGTCGGACGGGGCGTCGGCAACCGCCGCCTCGCTCACCTCGGGGGCGTGGTCGTGATCATGTGCATGATCGTGGTCGTGATGGTCGTCGTGACCATGATCGTGGTGGCCATGATCGTCGTGGTCATGCTCATGGTCCTCGTGATGCGCATGATCATGCTCCTCATGCTCGTGGCCTTCGTGGGCGACCACGCCGTGATCGTGGTGCCCGGCATCTTGCTCATGATGCTCGGCATCGACGGGATGTTCGTGGGCCTCGATGGTGGGCAGCGCCTGCGTGTCGTTCGCCCCCTCGATCACCTCGCTCTGGACGCGCTCGCCATGGCCGCGCCGACGGGCGTTGCGATGGCGCGACCGGCGGCGATGGCCGCGGTTCTCGTGCTCTTCCTCGGCCTCGCGATGGGCGCGCTCGTCGGCCTCGATCAGCGCCTGACGGTCGGCGACCGGGATCTGGTAATAGTCGGGATGGATTTCGCTGAAGGCCAGGAAGCCATGCCGGTTGCCGCCATACTCGATGAAGGCGGCCTGCAGCGACGGCTCTACGCGCGTAACCTTGGCGAGATAAATGTTGCCGCGCAGCTGTTTGCGCTGGGCGGTCTCGAAATCAAACTCTTCGACGCGATTGCCACGGACCACAACGACCCGGGTCTCTTCCGGGTGGGTGGCATCGATCAACATCTTGTTGGGCATTTTGGAGCTCTTGACGGCGGCGGGCGCGGATCATGGCGCGCGCAAACTGCGCCGCCCGGTGACGCGACGGTCCACCTGATTCGGGGGTGAGGGGAAGGCCGAAACGCATCTCGCGGCGCAGCGCCGGACGGGAACTCACCGGGATGATGCGACGGGCGAAGTTTTCACCTCGCGTCAGCGCGATCATTCGGGGGATCCTGGTCGGCAATGCAGTCTGGCGCATTAAGCGTCGGCCCGTCTAAACATGTTGGCGGCGAAAAATACCGCCGTATCTTTTGCTGAAAGCCCCGTCTGGCGCCGAAGCGCCTGCCGGCCATCGCATATCGAGGCCCCAAGGGACCGGATAATCGGTTATGCCTTGTCTCAAACCGTCCCTCTGGCGAGGGAGTGTGCCTGGGACCGGACGCCGCTCGGGCTTGAATCCGCCACTCCGTGTCAGCCGCGCGCGGCGCTGGCTGGGGAGGGACCGGAAAAACACGGCGGGATCTTCGATCGGGAAGGTTCCACCGCTGCACCGGGAGGCTGAACGCGACACAACCGGGAGTACTAGCCGTCAGCACCTCGTACATACGTGGATTGACCGCCGCGTGCAAGGGAAGCGTCACGCCGCCGCAACACTCGGTTCTTTTCACCGGAGCGTCATTAGGGGGCGATTAACCGTGTGGTTCTAATGCGGTAAGAAGCAGCTGGGAGGCTACGAATCGGGTGGCGAACCGCGCAAAACACCTTGTTTTTCTGGGATGCGGGCTGTTGTGCGCCGCAGCATCGGTGTTTGCCATTGCCGGCGCCCCGAGCGCCGCCGAGGGACCGCAGAACGGCCCGCCGGCACCACCGGCCGCGAGCGCCCCGAATTTCCCGGTCGCATCCGGCGCCAGGCTCGCCGGCGACGCCAAGCAGACCCGATTCATCCTCGACCTCGACCGCAAGATCGAGTTTCGCGCCTTCCCGCTGGCTGACCCCTACCGCGTCGTGGTCGATATCCCGCAGGTCGATTTTCAGCTCGCGGCCGGCACCGGCTCGGCGGGGCGGGGCCTGGTGAAGGCGTTCCGCTATGGCCTCGTGATGCCCGGCGGCTCGCGGATCGTGTTCGACCTGACCGGACCGGTGAAGATCGCCAATTCCTACGTGCTCGACGCCGCCAACGGCCAGCCGCCGCGGCTGGTGCTGGACTTCGAGGAGGTCGACCGCACCAGCTTCGTGCAGTCGCTGGCGCCCGCGAGCCGGCCCGAATCGAAACCGGCGATTTCCGAATCCACCACCGCCACCATTCCGGCCGTCACCTCGGCGGCGCTGCCGCCGGTCGCGGTCACCGACGCGCGCCCGCTGATCGTGATCGATCCCGGTCACGGCGGCATCGACAACGGCACGCAATCCGGCGACCAGACCGAGAAGAACCTGGTGCTGGGCTTTGGCCTTGCCCTGCGCGACCGGATCGAGAAGTCGGGCAAGTATCGGGTGGTCATGACGAGGTCCGACGACACCTTCATTCCGCTCAACGATCGGGTGAAGATCGCGCGCTCCCAGTCCGCGGCGCTGTTCGTCTCGATCCACGCCGACGCCCTGCCGCGCCGCGAGGGCGATGCCCAAGGCGCCACGATCTACACGGTGTCGGACAAGGCCTCCGACGCCGAGGCCGAACGGCTGGCCGAGGCAGAAAACAAGGCTGACGCCATTGCCGGCGTGAACCTGACCGACGAGCCGACCGAGGTCGCCGACATCCTGATCGACCTCGCGCAGCGCGAAACCAAGACGTTCTCCAATCGCTTCGCCCGTCTTCTGATGGACGAGATGAAGACCACGGTGCGGATGCACAAGCATCCGCTCAAATCGGCCGGCTTCCGGGTGCTGAAGGCGCCCGACGTGCCGTCCGTGCTGGTCGAGATCGGCTACGTCTCCAACAAGGGGGACCTCGAGCACCTGGTCTCCGAGAGCTGGCGGAACAAGGCGGTCGGCTCGATGGTGCAGGCGATCGACACGTTCTTCGCCAAACGGCTGGCAACTGCTGGGTCGGCAAAGTGAAATCGGCTCGCTGAAAAGCCGGGGCCGCTGCGCCGAAGCCCTAGTTTGGCCACAGCCGCGACGGTATAGACAATGGACCGCAGGTCCGCAGAATCGACCATATTGTCCGGCGGCTCTTGTATACTCGCGTGCGCAAGGTGGCTCGCTGGGCCAAGGCTTCGTTGTGTGAGGCTCTCGCACTTTTGGACAGGCGCTTCTGATGGCTGAGCGCCGGAGGGTAGGAACGGAACGTCGATAATGCGCCTGCTCGTGCGGTTTATGGGTTTCTTGTTCGCCGCCGGAACCGTCGTGTTCCTGGTCGGTGTCGCCGCCGTCGCTGGCGCCATCTGGCATTTCTCCAAGGATTTGCCCGACTACTCGCAGCTGCAGGACTATGAGCCGCCGGTGATGACCCGCGTGCATGCCACCGACGGCGCGCTGCTTGGCGAATACTCCAAGGAGCGCCGGCTCTATCTGCCGATCCAGGCGGTGCCGAAGCTCGTGATCAACGCCTTCCTCGCCGCCGAAGACAAGAACTTCTACGAGCACGGTGGCATCGACTATCAGGGCATGGCGCGCGCTGCCATCCTTTATGCGCAGAACTACGGCTCGAACCGCCGCCCGCAGGGCGCCTCGACCATCACCCAGCAGGTCGCGAAGAACTTCCTGCTCACCAACGAGGTCTCGTTCAGCCGTAAGATCAAGGAAGCCTTGCTGGCGATGCGCATCGAGCGCGCCTATTCCAAGGACCGCATCCTCGAGCTCTATCTGAACGAGATCTATCTCGGCCTCGGTGCCTACGGCATCGCGGCGGCGTCGCTGGTCTATTTCGACAAGTCGGTCAACGAGCTGACGATCGCGGAGGCATCCTATCTCGCTGCGCTGCCGAAAGCGCCGGCGGCGCTGCATCCGGTGCGCAACCGTGACCGCGCGATCGAGCGCCGCAACTATGTGATCGATCGTCTGCTGGAGAACGGCTGGATCAAGCAGGCCGACGCCGACAAGGCGCGCAAGGACCCGCTCAACGTCACCAGCCGCTCGAACGGCGCGCACATCTTCGCCGGCGAATATTTCGCCGAGGAAGTCCGCCGCGACATCTTCGAGCGCTACGGCGAAAAGAAGCTCTACGAGGGCGGCCTGTCGGTGCGCACCACGCTCGATCCCAAGATCCAGGTGATGGCGCGCAAGACCATGGTGGCGGGGCTCGTCAATTACGACGAGGCGCAGGGTTGGCGCGGGGCGCTGCACAAGCTCGACATTTCCGGTGACTGGGGCGTCAAGCTCGCCGACGTGAAGTCGCTGTCCGACATCTCGCCGTGGCGGATGGCTGTCGTGCTCGAGACCAGCGATCAGTCGGCGCGGATCGGCTTCCAGCCGGGTCGCGAGCTCGGCGGCGCGGTCAGCAAGGAGCGGCAGACCGGCATCATCACGATGGACGGCGTGCGCTGGGCCAAGACCAAGGGCAAGGCGCCGACCGCCGTTTCGCAGGTGCTGCAGCCCGGCGACGTGATCTACGCCGATCCGCTGGTGACCAAGGACGGCAACGCGGTCGAAGGCCAGTATCGCCTGCGGCAATTGCCTGAAGTGTCCGGCGCCATGGTGGCGATGGATCCGTGGACCGGCCGCGTGCTCGCGATGGTCGGCGGCTTCTCGTTCGACCAGAGCCAGTTCAACCGCGCGACGCAAGCCTACCGGCAGCCGGGTTCGTCGTTCAAGCCGATCGTGTACTCGTCGGCGCTGGACAATGGCTATACGCCGTCGACCACCGTGATCGACGCGCCGATCGAGATCGATCAGGGGCAGGGCGCCGGCGTGTGGCGTCCGGAAAACTATTCGACCGGCAAATATTACGGCCCGACCACGCTGCGCAACGCGTTGCAGCGCTCGCTCAACACCGTGACGGTGCGGCTCGCGCAGGACATCGGCATGCCGCTGGTCGGCGAATACGCCAAGCGCTTTGGCGTCTATGACGAATTGCCGAACTATCTGTCGTATGCGCTGGGTGCCGGCGAAACGACCGTGATGCGCATGGTCACGGCCTATTCGATGTTCGCCAATGGCGGCCGCCGGGTGAAGCCGACGCTGATCGATCGCATCCAGGATCGCTACGGGCATACCATTTTCAAGCACGACACCCGCGAATGCCGCGGCTGCGACGCGCCCGGGGGCTGGAAGAGCCAGCCGGAGCCGCAGCTCGTCGACCGCCGCGAACAGGTGCTCGATCCGATGACCGCCTACCAGATCACCGAGATGATGGAAGGCGTGGTCCAGCGTGGCACCGCGACCGTCGTGAAGGAGGTCGGCAAGCCGATCGCCGGCAAGACCGGCACCACCAACGACGAGAAGGACGTCTGGTTCGTCGGCTTCTCGCCCGATCTCGCAGTCGGCGTCTACATGGGCTACGACAAGCCGCGCAATCTCGGCCGCGCCGCCACCGGTGGCCACGTCGCCGCGCCTATCGCCCGCGATTTCCTCAAGCTTGCGCTCGCCGACAAGCCGCCGACGCCGTTCAAGGTTCCGGCCGGCATCAAGCTGATCCGCGTCGACGCCAAGACCGGCATGCGCGCCGGTCCCGGCGACGGCGGCAACACCATCCTCGAAGCCTTCAAGCCGGGCACCGCGCCGCCGGAGAACTATTCGGTCATCGGCGTCGCCGATGCCGATGGGCGCGGCCCTGCGCCTGGCCCGCAGCCGTCGCAGAATGGGGCGCAGCCGGATGGCGGCTTCTTCATGCGTCCGGGAACCGGGGGGCTTTACTAGCGGTCGATCCGGCCAAATCGCCGGGATAGTGCGGCCAAGTCGATTGCGCTTTGCCGCGCCGGTCGCTACATCCCCCGGAACCTTTTTAGCCAACACCTGAAAGACCATGCGCGCGGAAATCGAACGCCTTGTTGAAGAGATCAAGCAGTCAGTCGGGCTGCTGAGGAGGCATCTTTGACGTCGAACAATCGACGGCACGCCTCGCTGAGCTGAACAAGCTCGCAGAAGACCCCAATCTCTGGAACGATCCCCAGAAGGCCCAGCGGCTGATGCAGGAGCGTACCTCACTGGAGGACGCGCTCTCAGGCATCGGCAAGGTCGAGCGCGAGCTCGAGGACAATATCGGCATGATCGAGCTCGGCGAGGCCGAGAACGATGAGGGCGTGGTCGCCGAGGCCGAGAAGGCGCTCAAGGATCTCAAGAAGGAGGTCGCCCGGCGCGAGCTGGAGGCGCTGCTGTCGGGCGAGGCCGACAAGTTCGATTCCTATCTCGAAGTCCATGCCGGCGCCGGCGGCACCGAGAGCCAGGACTGGGCGCAGATGCTGCTGCGCATGTACACGCGCTGGGCGGAGAAGCACGGCTTCAAGATCGAGTTCCTCGAAGAGTCCCAGGGCGAAGAGGCCGGCATCAAGTCAGCCACCATCCAGATCAGTGGCCACAACGCCTATGGCTGGTTGAAGACCGAGGCCGGCGTGCATCGCCTGGTGCGCATCTCGCCGTTCGATTCCAACGCGCGGCGGCACACCTCGTTCTCGTCGGTGCAGATCTTCCCCGTGATCGACGACTCCATCAAGATCGAGATCAAGGAGTCCGATGTCCGCACCGACACCATGCGGTCGGGCGGCGCCGGCGGTCAGCACGTCAACAAGACCGAATCGGCGGTGCGCCTCACCCATATTCCGACCGGCATCGCCGTGGTCTGCCAGGCCGGCCGCTCCCAGCACAAGAACCGGGCGCAGGCCTGGGACATGCTGCGCGCGCGGCTCTATGAGATCGAGCTGAAGAAGCGCGAGGAGCAGGCTGCTGCCGATCAGGCCGCCAAGACCGACATCGGCTGGGGTCACCAGATCCGCTCCTACGTGTTGCAGCCGTATCAGATGGTGAAGGACCTGCGCACCGGTGTGCAGACCTCCGACACGTCGGGGGTGCTCGATGGCGACCTCGATGAATTCATGGCGGCGACCTTGGCGCAGCGTGCCTTCGGCACCGGGCCAGGATCCGTCGAAGATGTGGATTAGCCCATGCCGCGCGTCGCTTTCATCGGATTGGGACGCATGGGCCATGGCATGGCCGGCCGTTACCTCGATGCCGGCTTCACGGTCGCCGTGTGGAACCGGAGTAGGGCCAAGGCCGCGGACCTGATTGCCCGCGGCGCGCTGTGGGCGACCTCGCCGGAGGATGCCGCGATCGACGCCGATGCGGTGGTGACCATGGTCGCCGACGACGAGGCCTCGCGCGCGGTCTGGCTGACCAAGGACGGCGCTGCCGCCAACATGAAGGCCGGTACGCTCGCGATCGAATGCTCCACGGTCTCATACCAGCACACGCTGGAGATGGCGCGCGAGCTCAACAGCCGCAGCCTGATCTACATCGATTGTCCGGTCACCGGCCTGCCGGAGGCGGCGGCCGCCGGCAAGCTGACGCTGCTAGTGGGCGCTGATCCGGCCGATCTCGAACGCGCGCAGCCCTATCTCGCGCCGATCGGCAGCACGATCCGGCATTTCGGCCCCGTCGGCACCGGCACCGTGTTCAAGCTGATCAACAACCTGATCGGCGCGGTGCAGATCGCAAGCCTCGCCGAGGGCGTGGCGATTGCCGAGCAGGCGGGCCTCGACATGCAATTGGTCGCCGAGGCGCTGGCGACCGGCGCGGTGGCAAGCCCGCAGGTGATCCGCCACAGCAAACGGATGATCGACCGCAACTTCTCCGGCGCCTCCTTCACCGCGGCGCTGCGCCACAAGGATGCCGACTACGCCGTGCGGCTCGCCGAGACCTTGCTGCCCGGAGTACCCGTCAGCCGCGCCGCGCTCGCCGCCTACGAAAAGGCGAAGGCCCATGCGCCCGACGCCGACGAGGGCCAGATGATCGAGATCGTGTCGCGGCCGAAATAGGCGGGCCGCCATTGTCGGAAATCGGGTGGGAATATTCGCGGCGCTGCCCTAGTCACCTGTCCGACTGCAGGTGAGTGCCCGACATGCCTTCCGCCGACAACTGGATCGATCGCCGCGACTGGGGGCTGCTTGTCCTGCTGTCGGTACTCTGGGGCGGCTCGTTCTTCTTCAACGGCGTGATCCTACGCGAATTGCCGCCGCTGACCCTGGTGCTGTTGCGCGTCGTGCTCGGCACGATCATCCTGCTGCCGCTGCTGCGGGCCGCCGGAATCGAATTCCCGCGCAGCCTGTCCGGCTGGGCGCCGTTCGTTGCGATGGGGCTGTTCAACAATGTGCTGCCGTTCGCGCTGATCGTGTTCGGGCAGACTTATATTCCGAGTGGGCTGGCCTCGATCCTCAACGCGACGACGCCGCTGTTCGCGGTGATCGTGATGGCGGCGGTCGGCGAGGAACGGTTGCAAGCGCGCCGCGTGGCGGGCGTTCTGGTCGGGCTGATCGGGGTTGCGATCCTGCATGGCGATGCGCTCGGCTTCGAGAGCCGGCAGGGCATCGGCATCCTGCTGTGCCTCGCGGGCGCCTTCAGCTACGGCATCGCGGCGCTAGTCGGGCGGCGGCTGCCGCAGCGCGTGCCGCCGCTGGGGACCGCGACGTTCCAGATGATGGCCTCGGCGGTGCTGATGGCGCCCATCGCCGCCGTCGTCGATCGGCCGTGGCTGTTGCCGATGCCGCATCCCGCGACATGGCTCGCCGTGCTCGGGCTCGCGGCGCTGTCGACGGCGCTGGCCTATATAGTGTTCTTTCAGATCCTGCAGCGCTCCGGCGCGACCAATGTGATGCTGGTGACGCTGCTGATTCCGGTCACCGCGATGCTGCTCGGGTATCTCGTGCTCGGCGAGCCGATCGCACTGCGCGAGGTGATCGGCGCGCTGGTGATCGCGAGCGCGCTGCTCTTGATCGACGGCCGCGTGCTGGCCTGGTTCAGCCGCGCGCCTGCTTCCACGCCGCATACCATCCGCTGAAGCGGCCGCTGTCACGCTCGCCGCCGTGCCAGGCGGCGCAGGCGGTGCCGTCGTCGGCGACCAACACCACGGCATCTAGCCCCTTGGAGCGGCGCAGCGTGTCCATCGCCTGCGCCGGCGTCTGCGCGATCGGACCTGCGACGTTGAACGAGGTGTTGACCGACATCTCGACGCCGATATGGCGGCCGAGCGCCTTCAGATAGGCGTAGGTGAGGGGATCGTCGGCCTCGCGCACGATCTGGATGCGGCCGGTGCCGTCGGCATGCACCACCGCCGGAATTTTCGCGCGCGCCTCGGGCTTCGAATGCGCCGTCAGCACCATGTAGTTATAGGCGTTGTAGTCGGCGTCGGAGGCGCCGTCTGCGAGCTCGAAATAATCGCGCGCAGCTTGCAGTGTCGCCATCGGTGCCAGCGGCCGGATCGCCTCGCGATACTTGACGCGCTCGTTGAGCCGCTCGCGCACCTCGGGGTCGCAGGGATTGGCGAGGATCGAGCGATGGCCGAGCGCGCGCGGGCCGGTTTCGGCGGCGCCCTGATAGATCGCGATCACGCCGCCTCGCGCCACCATGGACGCCATCAGGTCGGCAACCGCGTCGCGCCCTTCTGATGTCGCCACATTGCCGATCTCGGTCGAGGCGACGTCGTCGGCTTGCAGCGCCGTCGCGATGTCGGCGTTCGAGGGCGGCAGGCCGCAATAGAATGCGTGCGACAGCGGCGCGCCGCGCGGCGCGCCCGCCATATGCGCGAACAGCCAGGCGGCGCCGATCGGCACGCCGGGATCGCCGGGCACCGGCGGCACCCACATATGCAGCCGCGTCTTGCGCTGCTGTGCGCCTTCGAACCAGGCCTCGTCGAAATGCTCGAGCAGACGCATGTTGCCGAGCGCGTTCAGCGCGACGCCCCCGGTCAGCACCAGGCGGTCGGTGCCGGTGGTGCGCAGGAGATGGTCGATGACATGGATCATCGCGTCCTCGAACACCAATTGCGTCGCGGCCGCCTTGTCGACGCGGTCCTTGGTGTCGGGGCGGTGATTGATGTTCTCGACGCGCAGCACGGCGTCGGGATTCCAGAGCTGGTCGGGGCGCAGCGGCGGGCCGAGAATGTCGATCAGCGGCTGATGATAGGGATTGTCGGCGGGATCGGCGTACCAATTGGCCATCGCGCGATTGAGCTGAACGCTGCCATTGGGCCCGAGCTGTAGCACCGCCTTCAAGCGCTGATAATACGGATTGGTGGCGCGGTTCATGTCGCCCCAGGCGGCGGCGCCCATGTAGCGGCCCTCGCTGGAGAGCCAGGTCCAGCCGCCCTGGCTGGATGAGATCACGGTGTAGAAAGCACCGAGCGAGTCGAACAGGCTCTCGTTGCAATAGAGCTGCTTCATCTCGCCGTTCTCGGCGACATAGAGCGAGATCGAGCCGACGTCGCCGGTACCGTCGAGCACCGCGATCGCGACACGCTCGCGCGCATCGGCGAACGGCGAGGCCGTGAACGAGTACCAGGCGTGATTGTCGTGATGCGGCATGCAGATCAGCGGCAATTGCTTGTCGAGCCCGTACATCCTGCCGAGCCGGCGCGACAGCCGCCGCACCTGATCCAGCTGGCGCAGATTGATCGCCGGTGCGATCGGGGCGCGCAGCAGTTTGAGGCTGGCCGGCGCTTCCTCGAGCGAGGTGCGGATCAGCATCGCCAGCAGCGCCGGATAGTCCCATGTCGTGACGAAGGCGGCGATATCGCCGATGTCGCGGCCCATCCGCTGCAACACCTTGCGCATGTCGTCGAGCGCGTGTTGCGGGAACTCGTTGGTGTGCTTGTTACCGGAGAAGCGCTCTTCCTCGTTGTTGACGATCAGGCGCGGTCCGTCCTTCTGGGTGATCTCGACCAGCGCGACGCCGGTATTGTGCGTGCCGGGGCAGGCGAGGCCTGCGATATAGACGGTCTCGCCGCGCTGCAGCTTTTCGCGGATCGAGGCGATCGTGCGCTGCGCGAACGCGCCATTTGCCTTGTGCAGGCCACGCTTCGCCAGCGCAGACTCGCTGAGGCGGCGCGTGATCTCATAGCCCGCGGCCGCAAGATGCGGATGCCGCGGACCGGTACGGATGTCCGGTTTACGCAATCAGAACGCCTCGACTCGTGATCCCCAGATCGACCTTCAATCATAAATAGCGCCAGGCAACAATGCCGTTTCGCCCAACGGAAAAACCCAGCGCTTGCCAGCACATGCGTCTCTTGCGAGACTTGCCGCCAAAACCAACGACAAAAATCGGGAGAAAACGATGCCGGCTCGTTTCGGATATATTGGCGCAATCGCGGCGTTCGCAAGTGCGGCACTGATCGCGACCTCGGCCACCGCGCAGAAGAAATACGATCCCGGCGCGAGTGATGGCGAAATCAAGATCGGCAACATCATGCCATACAGCGGCCCGGCGTCGTCCTATGGGGTGATCGGCAAGACCGAGGCCGCGTTCTTCAAGATGACCAACGAGCAGGGTGGCATCAACGGCCGCAAGATCAACTTCATCAGCTACGACGACGCCTATTCGCCTCCGAAGGCGATCGAGCAGGCGCGCAAGCTGGTCGAGAGCGACGAGGTGCTGCTGATCTTCCAGCCGCTCGGCACGCCGTCCAATTCGGCGATCATGAAATACATGAATGCCAAGAAGGTGCCGCAATTGTTCGTCGCCTCCGGCGGCACCAAATTCGGCGACCCCAAGAACTTCCCCTGGACGATGGGCTTTCAGCCCAACTACCAGAGCGAGGGCCGCATCTACGCAAAGTACATTCGCGACAAATTCCCTGACAGCAAGATCGCGGTGTTCTGGCAGAATGACGATGCCGGCAAGGATCAGTTCAAGGGCCTGAAGGACGGGCTCGGCGACAAGGTCGGCATGATCATCGCCGACAAGTCGTACGAGGTCTCCGATCCCTCGATCGATTCGCAGATCGTCGCGCTGCACGATTCCGGCGCCGACATCTTCTTCTCCTGGGCGGCGCCGAAGGGCTCGGCGCAGGCGATCCGGAAGGTGGGCGAGCTCGGCTGGAAGCCGAAATTCTTCCTCGCCAACACCGCGACCTCGGTCGCCTCGGTGCTGAAGCCGGCCGGACTCGAGTTCTCCAAGGGCATCATCTCGACCGCCTATCTGAAGGACCCGACCGATCCGACCTGGGACAAGGATCCGGCGGTGCAAAGCTGGCGCGCCTTCATGGACAAATATTATCCCGACGGCGACAAGGCCAATGCCAACAACCTCTATGGCTATGTCCAGGCCGAGGCGATGATGCAGGTGCTGAAGCAATGCGGCGACAATCTCACGCGCGAGAACGTGATGAAGCAGGCCGCCAGCCTGAAGAACTTCCACTCCGACCTGATGCTCCCGGGAGTCATGGTCAACACCTCCCCCGACGACTACTTCCCGATCGAGCAGATGCAGCTGATGCGCTTCAACGGCGAGGCCTGGGAGCTGTTCGGTGACGTCATCACCGGCGAGGTCGGGCACGAGGCGTCGCGGTAGGCGAGTGGTCGTTATGAGGGCGGCGCTGGCTCGGTAAACACCGCTGTCGTCCCGGCGAAGGCCGGGACCCATACGCCGCAGCGGATGTTGTTGAAGGGACTCGTCGTTCCAGCATCGCGCAACAATCAGCATTTGTGGTTATGGGTCCCTGCTTTCGCAGGGACGACACCGAATGTGCTGCGCGGCGTGAGTCACAAATCTACGCCATAATTTTCTCCGGCCGGCGGGCGCGAAGCGCCATGCCGCCGGCGACGCCGACGCCGATCACGTACATCCAGCCCTCGTGAAAATCGGACAGATGCGAATTGAGCAGCGAGCTTGTGATGTTCTGCACGACCACGGCGAGTCCGATCCAGCTCACGAGATCGCGGCCGGCGAACAGCCTGACGTGGCTGATCCACATCGCGTAGAGCAGCAGGATGCCGATCAGCCCCCACTGGACCCCGACATTGAGGGTCTGGTTGTGCGGGTTGTTGATCACCTCGGCCTCAAGGCTGGCTTGTCCGACGGCATCCTGCGTGAACATGCGCCTGATCGCGCCGGTGCCGTGCCCGAGCCACGGCGCCTCGCCGATGAACTTCACCGACTTCCGCCAATAGGTCAGGCGCTGCGCCGTGGAAGCGATGCCTGACGTATCGTGGGCCCGATACTCGATGCCGACGTCGGCGATGCGCTGGCGGAGGTAGGGAGACGTGGTCCAGACCACGAGGCTGGTGACCGCGACGCCGGCGAACAGCAGCCGCGTGGCGCGCCGCGACAGATGCAGCGAGGCGAACAGGATCAACAGCACCGGCATGTAGACCAGCGCGGTCCGCGCAGAGACGACATAAAGCATGTTGGCGACGAACAGCAGCATCAGCGCGATGGCGCCGGCAGCGAAGCGCCATTGCCGGGCCCTCAGCGTCGTCAATGCCGGCAGTGCCAGCGCGAACGCACAGAGCGCGAACTCCTGACTCTGGTCGAGGTAGTTCTTGACCGGCACGCCGTCGGATGCGGTGTGCGCGAGCTTGAGCTGCGGCACCGCCAGCGCGATCCAGGACAGGATCATCAGCAGCGTGCACGATACCAGGAAGGCTACGAATACCCAGAGCCCGCGCTGTGAGCGCTGGAAATAGCCGAGCAGGAACGGCAGCAGCAGCAGCTTGCTGAGCGGCTTGATGCCTTGCAGCCGTTCGACCCAGCTCGTCTCCGACCACGCTAGGCCGATCACCGCGAGTGCGACCAGCGCGATCGGCAAGGCAAAGGCCGGTTGCGCGAGGTCGAGAATGAACTGCTCCCAGTCGATGGTCGGGATCACGGCGACAAGCCACAGCAGCATGAAGACGGCGAATGCCGTGGTCGACCAGGGTAGCGACGCCGCGGCCAAGACGATCAGGGTATCGGCGGCGCGGACATAGGGGACTGAGCCGGACCAGGTGCGGACGCGATCGCGCCATCGTGCTGGCGGTTCGATTGCGAGACCAATGGCGTCGGAATCGGTGCTCATGACCGGTTACACGCCGTGCGCGGTTGCACCGCTGAAGGTCGCCATCGCGGCGGTGAGCGCCTCGGCGGCGGCCGCGACGTCCGGGGCAGCCCAATGCGACAGCAGGTCGCGCGCCTGGGTGTGGTGGCCGAACCGCTCTGCAAGTTCGGCCCGCCGCGCGCGGATCCGGTCGCGCCATTGCTCCTGCTGCGCCAGCACGCGCCGCACCGAAGCGCAGATCGAGTCGGTCGAGAACGGATCGAAATAGTCGGCAAGCTCGCCCGCGACCTCGCGGAACACGGCAATATCGGAGCACAGCACAGGAGTGTTGGCCGCGAATGCCTCGATGATCGGGACGCCAAAGCCTTCGGCGAGGCTCGGCATGATCAGGCCATGCGCGTCCGCGATCAGTGCCGCCTTCTCGTGCTCGTCGACATAGCCGGAGAAGCGGACGTTCTTCGGCAGGTTGCGCGCCTGGTTGGCGCCGCCGGCATAGCCGATCACGACGAGATCGGCCTCCGGCAGCTTGCGGAAGGCGCGGATGACGGCCGCGAGGTTCTTGCGGGGCTCGTTCGAAACGATGACGACGAAGCTCGGCCGAGCCGGGACGGCGGTTGGCACCGGCGCAAGCGGCGCTTCCGCGACGTCGAAGCGGGTCCGCGGATAGACCACTCGCGCCGGAATATGCGCATATTGCGGGAGCAGGGCGCGGAAGCGGTTCATGCTGTAGTTCGAGACGAAGGCGAGCTCGTCAGCCTGATTCACGCTGGTGAAAAGGCGCGACAGGAACAGGCGTGTCGCGATGTCGTCCAGCTTGAGATCGGTGATCGGCAACAGGTCGTGCACGACGCAAATCACCTTTGCGCCCGGGCGGCGTTGGATCGCAACCCGGGTCGGGGTGTCGACGAGAATGACGTCATAGTCGCGCGCATCGACCCGCGGTGGCGGCAACCGGGTCAGGGCCGAGGTGTCCTGATAGCTGTAGAAGCCGGGCTCGAGCAGGAAATCGCCGAACAATTCGAGATGGCGCAAATCGGTCGGAATGTATTCGAGGCCCTCGGTCCGGTTCTCGATCAGCTTGACGCTGGTCGGCAGCAGATGAATCGAGCGCAGGAAGGCGATGATGAATTCGAGCGAGGTCGCCGCGTCGAGCTTGTGCTTGAACCAGCTGACGGTGCGGCGCAGGCCGCCGCGCATGATCGGCGAGTTCATGTCGGTTTCATCGAGGTAACGATAGAGCGCGAGCAGCTCGATCAGCCGGGAGTCCTCGGGCAGCAGGCGCGTCCGCTGCTGCCTGCGGCGCAGCTTCCGGTACCGGCGCGTGGTCTCCACGACGAGGGTCAGGGCATGGCCGTCGCCGGCCAGCGAGCGGATCAATTCACGGGTGAAATGGAAGATGCCGCGCTTGTGGTTGGGCTCGCCAAGCGCCTCGCTGACGACCAGGATCTTTGTCATGCGCTGATTTCTCTAAGCTCGAGGTGATGCGGGACGGGCGCATCCAGCCCGACGGTGCTGGCGATGCGGCCGTGATCGAGATTGATGATGCTGTTGCAGGTCCGGCGCAGCAGGGCGTGGTCGTGCGAGGCGATGATCACGATCGCCGCGGTCTCGACCATCTTGCGCAGCCGCTGCTCGGCCTTGGCCGAGAAATTCTCGTCGACCACGCTGAGCCACTCGTCGAGCAGCAGGATATCGGCGGGAAACGCGGTCGCGGTCGCGAACAGCACGCGCATCAGCATGCCCGACGAGAACATGCGCAGCGGCAGCCGCTGCATGCGCTCCTCCAGTTCGGTGAACGCCCAGATCTCGTCCAGGATCGCCGGCGTCGGCTTGCGTCCCGAGATCCGCAGCAGCAGGCTGATATTGTCGGCGGCGACGAAATCGAGATTGACGCCGGCACCGAGGCCGAGCAGCGGCACGATGTTGCCTGATATCTCGACGCGGCCGCTGGTCGCCGGGAACACGCCGGCGATCAGCCGCAGCAGAGTGGACTTGCCGGAGCCGTTCGGGCCGGCGAGGCCGATGCGGGCGCCGGCGTTCGCCTCGATCGAGATGCTGTCGACCGCGCGGATGGTCCGCATCTCGCTGGCCTGGCGGAACAAGCGGCCGAGCAGGCGGCGCTTCAGCGAGAAGTCGTAGGCGCCGTACAGCGGATAATCGAGGCAGACGTCGCGGAGGTGGATGCTTGCCATGCCCTAGATCCAGAATGCCGCTTTGCGCAGATGAGTCGTGGTGACGATCGCGGCGATCGCGAGCGCGGCGAGGCACGCCAGCACGTAGATCACGCTTGCCGTTGCGACATGACCGGTCGCCAGCGGGTCGCGCCAGATCGCGAACAGATGCGTCAGCGGATTGAGCCGCATCACGGTCGAGCCGCGATCGATCATCTCGGATGTCCAGATGATCGGCGAGGCCAGGAAGGCCAGCGTCAGCGAGGACTCGATGATCGGCTTGATGTCGCGGTAACGCGTCGCCAGCGCGCCGAGCACGAGGCTCAGCCCCAGCGTGCAGACCACGAACAGGGCGAGGCCGGGGAGGGCGGCAATGGCGCCGCCGACATCGCGCGGCGTCAGCACGAGCCACAGGAGTAGCGGCACGACCGCGTTATGGGCGGCGAACAGCGCCTGGCGGAAGGTACATTGCAGCAGGAAGATCACCGGCGGCAGCGCGCGATCCTTGATCAGGCTGGCCGAGCCCTGCAGCGCGGTGGTGGCGTCGAGCACCACGCTGTTGAGGAAGGTCCAGGCGGTGAGGCTCGCCGCCAGCATCGGCAGCCGCGCCACCGCGCTGGCGTTGGAGAGATGGCCGATGACCGAGCCGAGCACGGCCACCATGATCGCCATCTGGATCGACATCCAGAAGGGTCCAAGGAGGGAGCGGACGTAGCGATGACGCACGTCGGACCAGGCCAGTGTTGCCGCGATCTGGATCGCGCCGACGAAACCTGCCGTTCGGGGACGCGGGGCTGGGGCTGACGACCCCGCGTCCCTTGCGGCGGCCTCCTCGGTAACGACCTTGCGATACACCGTCTCGACTCCCTCCTTGAAGGCTGCGGTTGAGTATTTCGTCATCGCGCGATGGCGTGCGGCCTGACCCATGCGGCGGCGCCGCTCGGGATCGTTGATCAGCGTCTCGATGGCGTCGGCGAGCGCGGTGGGATCGCCGGGCGGCACCGTGATGGCCTCGAGGCCGTCGCGGGCGACATGCGGAACGCCGGTGTCGAGTGCGGTGTTGACGACGGGCCGGCTTGCGGCCATCGCCTCGAGCTGCGCCAGCCCGAAAGTCTCCGCATTGGTCACCGACGGCATCACGAAGACGTCGGCGATGCGCATCAGCTTGATGCGTTCGCTCTCGGACACCGAGCCGAGCAGGCGGACGCGGTCCTGCAAGCCATAGTCGCGGATCAGCTGCTCGAGGTTGTCGCGCTCGCGGCCCTCGCCGACGATCCAGACCTCGAAATTGCGGGCATGCGCGGCGCGCACCAGCACGTCAAAACCCTTGTAGGGCACCAGCCGTCCGCAGGCGAGCACGAGACGGCCGCGGGCATTGACGTCGTCGGCCTGTGCGGCCGGCCTGTCATATTTGGCGACATCGACGCCGAACGGAACGGCGTGGCACTTGTCGGAAAATTCCTGCAGCAGCGGCGTGGTTTCGATCAGCACCGGATCGGAGACGATGATCGCGGCGGCCCGGCGCAGCGTTCGCCGCATCATCGGCTCGACGAGGAAGCGCAAGGCCGCGTGCGAGACGATGTCGGCGTGCCAGTGCACGACCAGCGGGCGGGTGCGGCCGAGCCCGAATGCGAAGACGAGGTCGGCGAGCGGGAAGGGGGCGTGCAGCGCCAGCAGGTCGTGCTCGGCGATGCGGCGCCACAGCCGCCACGGATAGGTCGGCGCGGCCGGCAGCGACAGCACGTCGCCGAACGAGTGCACGCGCTCGACCGCAACGTCGTTGACCACGATCTTTTGCTCGCCGCCGGAGCGCGAGCAGACCAGTACGGCGGCGTTGAACGTGTCCTTCAGTCCGGCGCAGATATCGCGGATCACCGTCAGCGTGCCGCCGAACAGGTCGGGATAGTAGACCTTGAAGATGTGGAGCACCGACGGACGCCGGGCCGGCTCGTTGACGACGATCATGGGCGGCTCGATCCGGATCATGCGACGAACAGGGCGACGATGAACGGCAGCGCCAGCGCGGCGGCGAACACCAGCGAGCGCAGCAGCGCCGGAAACACCGGCTCGATCGGGCCGCAAGGCGCCTGCGGCGTGAAACAGAATGGCGCCTGCGGCGTGAAACGGAGTGCGGTGGCGGCGAACCGACCGGGTTCCTGAAATGAACAGGATTCGCGGGACGAACGAAGAGACATTGGGTCGGATTCCCTTTTGGATGAATTCTGGATACGTGGGAAAATTTCACACGTCAATGGCGGGCGGACTAAAATGTGGGATTATGTCCCACGTATGGCGGTGGACAACTTTTTGCGGACGGCGGCGGAACGCATGACGGTGCGATCGCGCCGCGACGGCGCGGGCGAGCGAATGCGGGCGTATCTAAAGCGCCATGAGCCTACTTGTGGATCGAGCAACGGCCTCCGCTTCACCTCGCCCCGCGTGCGGGGAGAGGTCGGAACGCATCGTCAGATGCGTGCTCTAGCGGAGCGTCAGGCCGGCTCGGCGGTGCTGCGTTCGATCGGCTGCAACTGGCGCCTGATCGCGGCGATGTCGAAATGAATCCGCTCAGGCAGCATTGCCGCTGCCGGGCGCTGCAGATCCTGCTCGATCACGACGCGCTTGCCGCCGTCGGAGGTCAGCGCAATCGAGATCGATTGCGCGCGTGGCTCGGCGCGGAGGCCGGCATGCGCGCGGCAGGCATATTCGCCGGCGCGCAGACCGCCGAAGCCGAAGGCGAGCAGGCGGCCGTAGATGTAGAGCGCGAGCAGGTCGGTTTCGTCGAAGCGGCGCGGCGATCCGGGCGCAACGCCCGGCAGACAGGGATAGCCGCCCGCCATCACCGTCGACACGAACTCCTCAAAGGGAACCTGGGCGATCCGGCAGGCTTCCGCGATCGCAAGCTCGAATCGGGCAAACGTCATGGAGCGGTCCGTGGCGATGGCGGCAGTGCCGGACTCCGTGACACCCGCTGGCGAGCGCGCGAGCTGTGTCCGGAGGTGATTTTGTTTCCCATAAGTGGGAAAATGTCACACGTCAAGTGAGGTGGGATTGTGTCCCACGGCGCGGACGGCTAAAAGTTAGGCATGAATGCCAAGGGCCCGAAGTCGAAGGTGGGATCGTCTGCGCCGATCGCCGCAGCGAAGCTGCATGCGCCGCTGGCGCGGATGCTGCGTCCGCTGGTGCGGCTCTGCATCCGCGGCGGCATGACGTTTCCGGCGCTGACCCAGCTGCTGCGCGAGCTCTATGTCAACGTCGCCGAGCACGACTTCGCGCTCGAGGGCAAAGAGCAGACCGACAGCCGCGTCAGCCTGCTGACCGGCATCCACCGCAAGGAGGTGGCGCGGCTGCGCGGCGCCGGCGCGCCGGTCAATGCGGTGCCGGCGACGCTGTCGCGCACCAGCGCGATCATCGCGCGCTGGCTGGCCGGGCCCGAGTTCACCGATGCCAAGGGCGATCCGCTGCCGCTGCCGCGCACCGCGGACGGAGGCGCGCCGTCGTTCGAGACGCTGGTCGAATCGATCACCAAGGATGTGCGGCCGCGCGCCGTGCTGGACGAATGGCTCGACCGCAAGCTCGTCACCATCAATGACGACGACGAGATCATGCTGGTCGAGGAGGCCTTCGTGCCGCATGGCGACGACGACCGCAAATGGCACTATCTCGGCCGCAACCTGCATGATCACGTGGCGGCCGCCGAGATGAACGTGTCGTCGGCCGCGCCGCGCTTCCTCGAACGCGCGGTGCATTACGACGGCCTGTCGGCGAAGCTGGCGAAACGGCTCGAGGGCCGCTCGCGCGAGCTGGCGATGGAGGCGCTCAAGGTTGCCAACCGCGAGGCCAACCGCGCGCTCGCAAAAGACAAGGGCGGCGACTATCGCTGGAATTTCGGCATCTACATCTACCGCGAGGGGCCGGATGGTCCGGTCGATGACGATGCCGACGAAGGCGGTGCAGCGTGAAGCGCCCGCCGGTCATTTCGCGCCGCGCGCTGCTGGCAGCGTTCTGGCTTGCCGGAACGTCGCTCGCGGGCGCGCAGGTCAAGAAGCGCGGCAACGACCAAGGCATCGGCGGCACCGGCATCACCGGTTCCGATCAGGGCATCGGTGGCACCGGCATCGTCGGGGTGATCCAGCGGTTCGGCTCGATCTATGTCAATGGCGAGCGCGTCGCCTACGCACCCGAGGTGCCGGTCAGAATCGACGGCGAGGCGGCGAGCGCCAAGGCGCTGCGGATCGGACAGCTCGCGCGCGTGGTGGCGCAGCGCGATGCCGGCGGCACGCTGTCGACCAAACGCATCGATGTGACCAGCGAGGTGACCGGGCCGGTCGAGCAAATGAAGCCGGGCGGGCTGACGGTGCTCGGCCAGACGGTCGCCTGGACCGGACGCGAGAGCTGGCTGAAAGTGGGCGCGCATGTCGCCGTGTTCGGGCTGCGCCGTACCGACGGCATCGTCGTCGCAAGTCTGGTGCAGGAGCGCCATGACGCCGCGGCGCGTGTCGCAGGGCCGCTCGAGCGCGACCGTGCCGGCGTCTTGCGGATCGGCGAGCTCAAGCTCGCCGGCGTCGATGCGGCGCTGGTCGGTCAGCGCGTGCAGGCCGAGGGACACGTCGCGCAGGGCGTGATGCAGGTGTCGCGCAGTCGGGCCGACGACTTCTCCGATCTCGCCGGCGCGAACCGGCTGTTGATCGAGGCCTATGTGCGGCGGGTCGGCAACGACCTGCAGCTCGGCTCCGGCTTTGTCGCGCGCGACCATTCGCGGTTTTCGCCGGCGGCCGATACGCGCGTCGTCGTCAACGCGCAGCTGTCGGGCCCGCGCGAGCTGCGCGTCGAATCGGTGCAGTCGGTCGGCAAGTTCCCGGGCTCGTCGGTGAAGAGCCCGGGCACGCCGGGCCGCGGCCCCGGCGGATCCGGGCCGGGTCATGGATCGGGACCGGGCGGCCCGGGCGGCCGCGGCGCGCCTGGTGGCGGCGGTGGGGCGCCGTCCGGCATGCCGGGCGGCAGCCCGCCAGGCGGCGGGCCTGCGCCTGATCCCCTGAGTGGTGGACCGACCGGCCCCGGTCCCGGTGGCTTCGGCCCGCCCGGCGGATCGTTCGGTCCTGGCGGCGGTGGTGGTCCGTTCGGGCCCGGCGGCGGATTCGGCGGTGGCGGACCGCCCGGTGGCATGGGCGGCGGCGGCCGCCGCTGAAACCACAAACAAGATCGGCGCAAGCGAGACCGCTTGCGCCGATGTTCAGATCGATCGTCGTGAGATTGAGCTAGCCGGCGCTGAGCCGAACGCCGGCGCGGAGGAATTTCTGCGGATCGACCGCTTCGCCGTCGATGCGGGTTTCATAGTGCAGATGCGGACCGGTGGAGCGGCCGGTCGAGCCAACGGCGCCGATCACCTGGCCGATCTTGACGTATTCACCGACCTTGACGCCGATCTCGGAGAGATGGCCGTAGCGGGTGGAGAGCCCGTTGCCGTGATCGACCTCGACCATGCGGCCATAGCCGCCGGCCCAGCCCGCCGACACCACCTTGCCGTTGGCGGTGACACGCACCGGATCGCCTTGCGCGGCGCGAAAGTCGAGGCCGGTGTGCATTGCCGGCCGGCCGAGGAAGGGATCGGAGCGCACGCCGAAGCCGCTGGTGAATTCGACTTCACCGACCACGGGCTTGCGGTAAGGCACCAGCGCCAGCGTCTGGTTCAGTCGCTGCATCTGTGCCCGGTTGATGCTGATGCGATAGAGCTGGCGTTCGAACGCGCCGGCGTCGGCAGAGAGTTTCACAGGGACAAAGGGCCCGCCCATGCCGGAGCGCGGCGTCGCCGCCTCGAGCTGCGCCATGTTGAGGCCGAGATCGGAGATGACGCCGCGCATCCGGCGCACCTTGGAATCGATGCTGTCCTCGACCGAGGCGAGCGCGGCAACCTGGCGCCGCTCGACCTGGTCAAGCGAGGTTTGCAGGCGGACCAGCACGTTGTCGACGCCCTGGGCCTTGGCGAACTGGTTCGGCTGCGTCTTGGCGATCAGCGGCGCGCGCGATTCCAGCCGCGCCTCGCGATCCGGCGGCGCCACGAAGATCACGGTGTCGCTGATCGGGGAGGGTTTCGGCGTGCCTGAGGACGGCGCCGCCTCGGCGCGGCCCTGCGGCTTGATCGATCCGGTGCTCGTGACGTCAGGCATCGCGCCGAGCGCGGTGGCGCGCGATTCCAGCGTCGACTGCCGCTTCATGATCTGGTCGAGCTTCTGGTCGAACTGCTCCTGGTCGAGCAGCTGGCGGCTGGTGGTGCGGTCGACCTTGGCGCGCAGCTCCGAGATGCGGTCCTCATAGGCGTATTGCATCTCGGCCTGGCGCGCGATCAGCCGGGTCAGCACGTCGTCGCGGAACGCGAAATAGGTCGCGGTCGCCGCCGACCACATGCCGAGCAGCACCACGGTGCCGACGATGATCCAGAACACCACCGGCCCGAACCGGACCTGCTTGCCGGCATGGACCAGGGTATAGCCCTCGCCGGAGGCCGCCACCACCGCGGCGGCAGGTGCGGGGTGATGGGCTGCCGGACGGCGTATCGGCGTCCGGCCATGGTCCTGCGGATGATGGTGTTTGTGGTGACCGGACCGGCTCGACATCGGTACTCCCGCGGCCGGTCGGACCAAGCTCCGTACGGCTAATTTGCGGGGCCGATTTGAGCCCGTCATGGTTAATTTTCAGGAAACGGAACCCGCCCGATCAGAGCGCCTGGGCAGCCTCCAATACCGCTTCGGCGTGGCCGTCGACCTTCACATGACGCCAGATCCGGGCAATTTTTCCACCGGAATCGACCAGAACCGTCGTGCGAATAATTCCCATGAAGGTCCTGCCATACATGGATTTTTCGCCCCAGGCGCCATAGGCCTCCAGCATCTGGTGGGCCGGATCGGAGACCAGCGGCACCGACAGCTGGTGTTTGTTTCGAAATGACTCCTGCGCCTTAACCGTGTCGGCGGAAATGCCGACCACTTCGGTCCCTGCCGCTACGAACTCGCTTTTGAGCCGGGTGAAATCGATCGCCTCCCTGGTGCAGCCGGGGGTGTCGGCGCGGGGGTAGAAGAACAGCACCAGCTTCTTGCCGGCAAAATCCTTCAGCGAAACGCTGTCCCCGCCGTCGCGCGGCAGGTTGAAGGCCGGTGCAGTGGCGCCCTCGACAAGTGTGACGGCGGACGAACTGGTCACGGTAGCGGCCGGCTCTCGCTTTAACGGTTTCGATGCCGCCTTGTGCGAGGCTTTGCTTTGAACACCCGCTGCGGTCGCCTTGGTCGTTTTCTTAGTTGTTTTCTTGGCCGCTGCCTTCTTCGCAACCGCTGTGCGGGTTTTCGTCGCGGACTTCCCAGTGCTTGCGCTTGCGGCGCGCGCAACCTTTGTTGCGACCCGCTTCCCGGTTGTGTTGGAGGATTTCTTGCGCGTTTTCTTGGACATACGCCTTCCTTTCGTCGCTTTCCGAAGCTCAACCATTGGGGTATTGCGGTCTTATTGGCGGCGGCCGGATTCGCACCGGCCGCTGGGCAAGTTTGATGGCCACGGAGTAAGGTGACAAGGAATTCGACGCGTGACCCGTCCGCTTGCTGAATTGGCTTTTGATTGGTTGGTTTGGTCCGCTCTGGGGGCCATCGGCGAGTAACATGATTAGGCGAGGATAGGCGGCGATGCCGGCACAGGAGCGCTCGATACGAATCGACGGGCGCCCCGATGGCGGCGATCAGCTTCGCCGTCAGCACCGAGAGGCAATGGCAAGGAACACGTCGCCGCAGGGTCCAAATCCGCGCGCCGGGACTGACCTCTCGCAATGGGAGGACGACGCTGCGTGGGACGAGCAGGATGAGGCGGCGGGCAACCGTGCGCGGCAGTTGCTGGCGCGTTCCCACACCAACCTGCATCGCTTCACCGATTTCTGCTCCGGCATGCAGCGCTGGCTGAACGGCGAGCGCTGGATCCGTCGCATCGGACTGGTCCTCGTGGTGCTGGTCGCGATGTTCGCGACCTGCTTCGGCGGGCTGTGGTGGCGGCTCGGCGCCGGCCCGATCAATCTCGACATGGCGACGCCGTGGCTCGCCGCGGCGATCGAGGAGAACATCGGCCACGGCAACACGGTCGAGGTCGGCGGAACGCAGATCGAGCGCGCCGGCCGCGTCAGGATCGCGGTGCGCATCCGCGACATCATCGTCCGCGACCGCGACCATGCGGTGGTTGCGAGCGCGCCCAAGGCCGAAGTGCGCCTGTCGGGAACCGCGCTCTTGATGGGCCAGTTGCGGGCGGAGAGCCTCAATCTGGTCGATGCTGAACTGTCGGTGCGCATCACGCCGGACGGCAATGTTACCGTGTCCGCCGGCGACACCGCAAAACCGCTGGCCACCGGCGTTGCCTCCAAGCGGGAGGCGGGGATGCCGCCGACATTCCCGCGTCCGACACCCGCAGCCCCGCCGCCGCCGGTTGCTTCGCCGCCAGCTGCCGCCGAGCCCTCGGCGTCGCCCGATTCGGCCCAGAGCGGGCTGCTCGCCGGTCTCGACTGGCTCGACAGCCTCAGCATGACCGGCCTCGACGGGCAGAACCTCAACGAGATCGGCCTGAAGAACGGCAATCTCGTCGTCGACGATCAGCAGCGCGGCAACAAATGGAGCTTTGAGAACATCAGCCTCAGCCTGCGGCGCCCGAGCGGCGGCGGCGTTGCGCTCAGCTTCGGCGAGGAAGGCGCAAAACCCTGGTCGGTGCGCGTGCTGGTCGGACCGCAGCAGAATGGCGTGCGTTCGGTCGACATCAAGGCCGACAAGGTTTCCACCCGGAACATCCTGCTCGCGCTCCGGACCAAGGATCTGACCTACACCGCCGACCTGCCGCTGTCGGGCGAGATGAAGGGCGAACTCGGCCGCGACGGCCTGCCGACCTACTTCCGCGGCAAGATCAATGTCGGCGCCGGCAACATCATCGACACCGACACGCCCGACTACCCGATGCCGATCGATTCCGCCGAGATGAGCGTGGAATGGGATTCGGGGCGGCGCGTGCTGCTGGCGCCGATCAAGATCATCTCGGGCGCCAACCGCATCACGCTGCTCGGCCATCTCGAGCCGCCGAACGACAACGTCACCGACTGGCAGGCCGGCCTGTCGGGCGGCACCATCGTGCTGGCCGGCGCCGACAAGAACGAACCGCCGTTGATCTTCAATCGCATCAACATCGGCTTCCGGTTCGACACCGACAAGAAGCGCGTGCTGCTGACCCAGGCCGACATCTCCAATGGCGAGATCGGCGTCGCCGGAACCGGCAGCATCGACTATTCCGGCGAGCCGCGGCTGCAGCTCGGATTCGCCGGCACGCCGATGTCGGCCTCGGCCCTGAAACGGATGTGGCCGGTCATCATCGTGCCCGAGGTGCGCGAATGGGTGCTCGAGCGGATCGACCGCGGCACGCTCCAGCGTATCGATGTCGGCGTCAATTCGCCGGTACACAACCTGTCGCGCAAGGGACCGCCGATCCCGGATGACGGCCTCTCGGTCAACATTGTCGCCTCGGGTGTCACGGTGCGTCCGGTGGACCAGATGCCCGCGGTGCATGACGCGGATCTGAAGGCCAGGGTGACCGGCCGCACCGCGACCGTGACCATCAACCAGGGCATTGCCGACACGCCGGCGGGCCGCAAGATCACGCTGTCGGACTTCACCTTCGAGGTGCCGGACATGGCGCCGAAGCCGTCACCGTCGAAGGTCAAGTTCCGGGTCGACTGTCCGGTGCCGGCCGCCGCCGAAATCCTCGCCTCCGACCGGCTCAGCGATCTCTCCGGTCCGCCGATCGATCCCAACGCCAGCAAGGGCAACGTCACCGCGACGATCAATCTCGGCATGCCCGTGAAGGGCGAGCTGACCAAGGCCGATACGCTCTACTCGGTCACCGCCGACATCTCCGGCGTTGCCGTCGACAAGCTGGTGATGAACCAGAAGCTCGAAGCCAACGCGCTGAAGGTGATCGCCAGCAATACCGGCTTCCAGGTCAAGGGCGATGTCAAGATCAACGGGCAGGCGGCCTCGCTCGACTACCGCAAGCCAGCCGAGGGCGATGCCGACGTCAAGTTGCAGGCGACTCTGGACGATGCGAGCCGCGCGCGCCTCGGGCTTGATCTCGGTCCCGCGGTCTCGGGCGCGATCCCGATCAAGCTGAGCGGCAAGATCGGCAGCGGCGACAATCCCACCACCAAGATGGGCGTCGAGGCCGACCTGACCCAGCTCAAGCTCGACAACATCCTGCCGGGTTGGGTCAAGGCGCAGGGCCGGGCCGGCAAGGCGACCTTCAACGTGGTGCCGAAGGGGCAATCGACCAGGTTCGAGGATATCTCGATCGACGGCGCCGGCGTGTCGATCAAGGGGGCGCTCGAGGTCGACCAGAACGGCGATCTCATGAATGCGTACTTCCCGACCTACGCGCCGTCGGAAGGCGACAAGACCTCGCTGCGGGCCGATCGCGGTCCCGACGGCGTGATCAAGGTGACGATGCGCGGCGACGTGTTCGACGGTCGCGGCTTCCTGAAGTCGGCGATCTCCGGCCGCGATAACGATCCCAAGAGCAAGACCAGGACCACCGATTTCGATGTTGATCTGAAACTCGGCGCGGTCGCAGGATTCAACGGCGAAGCGCTGCGCAGCGTCGACGCCAAGGTCTCGCGCCGCAACGGGTTCTTCAAGGCGTTCACGCTGAGCGGCAAGGTCGGCCGCGACACCCCCGTCACGGTCGATATGCGCGGACGCCAGCAGGGCCGCGAGGTGATCTATCTGCAGACCAGCGACGCCGGTGCGTTCCTGCGCTTCATCGACACTTATTCGAAGGTGGTCGGCGGCCAGCTTACGCTCGCGATGGAGCCGCCGATCCCCGAGCCGAGCCCCAGGGAGGGGCTCATCAATATCACCGGATTCTCGGTGAAGGGCGAAACCCAACTCGATCGCGCCGTTGCCGGCGGGCCGGTCAGCACCCAGAACGGCATCGGGTTCGACGCGCTGCGCGCCGAATTCACGCGCCAGAGCGGCCAGCTTTCGATCCGCAATGGTGTGGTCAAAGGACCGACCATCGGCGCGACCATCGAAGGCAGCATCGACTATATCGGAAACCAGGTGCGGATGAACGGCACCTTCATTCCGATGTACGGGTTGAACAACATGTTCGGCCAGATCCCGTTCTTCGGGATTTTCCTCGGCGCCGGCAGCAATGAAGGCCTGATCGGCGTGACCTACGAAGTGGTGGGCACGCCGAGCGCGCCGGTGCTGCGCGTCAATCCGATCTCCGCGCTGGCGCCCGGCCTGACGCGCAAGATCTTCGAGTTCAAGCAGTACGGCCCGAACGATCTGCCGACGACGAACAACTAGAACGCTCGCTCGTCGACGCCTGCTTTCAAGGTCGGTTGAGATCGCGCGCTGACGCGCGGCGGCGGGTTCCTGTCCGCATTCATCCGAGGCTGCGACCAAGTCCGAGCGGCCCGCCGTCCGGATGACGTTCGCGCAGGAACCTTGCCCTGTCTGGGATGTTGGAGAGCAATTCAACAAACTCAGGAGGAACTCTCATGAGAGCCCTGTTATTGGCTGGTGTACTGGCGGTCGCCGGTTTCGCTATGGCCACGCCGATCTCCATTGCACCCGCGTCAGCTCAGGTTGCCGTTGATACTCCGCTCGGCGGCGTGAGAGTGGGCCCGGAGCCCCGTTACTACCGAGACTACGATCGACCCGCTTATCGCGCCTACGGGTATGATCGCGGATATCGCGGATGCCGCACCGTCACGATCGAGCGTGACGACGGATCGGTCCGGAGAGTTCGTCGCTGCGGCTAGCAGTACCGGACCAGAGGATCGACTTCCGGGTCTTAAAAGACCGTTCGAGCCGGTTCTCGCAATCAAGGAATTGGAGCCATCGACTAGGGCCGCTGCTGTTGGCGGCCTGTTTCATTTCGCGAATGCCGCCTATCGGCCCAAGGTGTTGGGTCCAAGGCCGGCATGCGTTCATGTCGGATTCCACATCGCCTCCGCAGGGGCAAGCGGACGCGTCCGAACTCACCGTCGCAGCGCCGGCACCACCAGGAACGGGATCAGGCCGAGCACCACATTGACCAGCGCGAAGGCGATCAACGGATTGTAGCTGTGGGTCCAGTCGTGGATCAGGCCGCCGCCCCATGAGCCAAGGCCGGAGCCGAGGCCGCTGCCGATCATGATCGTCCCGTAGATCGTGCCGACCCGCTCGCCGCGGAAGATCTTCAGCGCGGTCGCGGTGATCAGCGGGCCGCGCGAGCCGATCATGCTTCCGAAGCAGATGATGAAGCCGGTCAGCAGCCAGTAGTTCGGATACCACTGCAACAGCCAGAGCAGAATGATGCCGAGGATCGAGACGCCGTAGCTGAACAAGACCGAGGGCCGGCGGCCGATGATGCCGTCGAGGGTGGACACGCCCAGCATGCCGACGAACAGCGCGACGCCGGAGAAGCCCCAGGCGGTTGCCGCCTGCAGCGGCGGGAAGCCGACATCGATCAGATAGGCGACGATCTGCGCGGTCAGCGCATACATCGCGATCGCGGTGAAGAAGAAGGTGGAGAACAGCGCCCAGAAGGCGTGGTGGCGCATCGCGCTGAGCAGTGTCCAGCCGTCGTCGGCCAAGCTGCTTTCCGCCTTCCGGACGATATGCGGCGATCCGCCGGCGAGCAGCTGCCACGGCAGAAAGACCAGCGGAACAAGCAGGCAAAGCGCGCCGATGCCGAACACCTGATAGGCCTCGCGCCAGCCGATCCGGTCGATCAGAACCTGCGACAGCGGCAACAGCAGCAACAGGCCGGCGCCGGTCGCCGAATACATCACGGCCATCGCGGTCGGCAGGCGTGGTCCGAACCAGCGGCCGAGCAGGATCGAATTCGACACGTTGCCGATCAGCGCGGTGCCGAAACCGACGCAGAGGCCGACGCTGAGCTGGAATTGCCAGAGCGCTTGCGCGCGCGAGGCGACGAGGAAGGCGCAACCGAGCAGCGACAGGCCGAGCGCATAGACCACGCGCGGACCCGAGCGGTCGAACAGGCGTCCGACCAGTGGCGCGGTCAGGCCGCTGGCGAGCCAGGTCAGCGAGTAGACCGACACCACAGAGGCGCGGTCCCAGCCGAAATTTTCCGAGATCGGTTTCAGGAAAACGGTGAAGCTGTCGCTAAGGCCGCGCCCAAGCACCGACAGCACGAAGCAGAGCGCGAGCACGTTCAGCGCGACGCGGGACTGCTTCGCCGGCGTTGCAAGCGTGTCGTTCGGAGGCGTGGTCTGGTCCATCGGAAAGATGGGAGCGCGCTTTCCGCGCTCCCGACAACCGACAAATGCGAATGCGCCTATGCAGGCTTCAGCAGGACGTGGCGCTTCTTGCCGAGCGACAGTTTCACCACGCCTTCCGGCGTGAGATTGGCCGAAGTCAGCAGCATCTTCTCATCGGTCACGGCTGCATCGTTGACGCGCAGGCCGCCGCCCTTGATCTGCCGGCGCGCTTCGCCGTTGGAAGCGACGAGCTCGGCCTTGACGAAGGCGACCAGCACGCCGACGCCGGCTTCAAATTCGCCGCGCGGAATTTCCACCGTCGGCAAGGTTTCGGCCAGCGCACCTTCCTCGAAGGTGCGGCGCGCGGTCTCGGCGGCTTCGTTCGCTGCATCGCGGCCATGGAGCAGGGCGGTCGCCTCGGTCGCCAGCACCTTCTTGGCCTCGTTGATCTCGCCGCCGGCCAGCGCCGCAAGCTTGCTGATCTCGCTCATCGGCAGGATGGTGAACAGCTTGAGGAACTTGACGACGTCGGCGTCCTCGACATTGCGCCAGTACTGCCAGAAATCGTAGGGCGAGAACTGGTCGGCGTTGAGCCACACCGCGCCCTTGGCGGTCTTGCCCATCTTGTCGCCGGAGGCGGTGGTGAGCAGCGGCGTGGTCAGCGCGAACAGTTGCGGCGTGCCCATGCGGCGGCCGAGATCGACGCCGTTGACGATATTGCCCCACTGGTCGGAGCCGCCCATCTGCAGCCGGCAGCCGGCGCGGCGCGACAGCTCGACGAAGTCGTAGGCCTGGCAGACCATGTAGTTGAACTCGATGAAGCTCATCTCCTGCTCGCGCTCGAGCCGGAGCCGCACCGAGTCCATGGTCAGCATGCGGTTGACCGAGAAGTGCCGGCCGATGTCGCGCAGCATCTCGATCCAGTTCAATTTGGTCAGCCACTCGGCATTGTCGAGCATGATGGCGTCGGAAGGCCCGTTGCCATAGCGCAGCACCTTGGCGAACACGCCGCGGATCGAGGCCTTGTTGGCTTCGATCTCCGCAACCGTGCGCATTGCGCGCGTCTCGTCCTTGCCGGAGGGGTCGCCGACCATCGTGGTGCCGCCGCCCATCAGCGTGATCGGCTTGTTGCCGCTCTGCTGCAGCCAGTACAGCATCATCATGGTGAGGAAGTTGCCGATGTGCAGCGACGGCGCGGTGCAGTCATAGCCGACATAGGCGGTCGCCTGGCCCTTCGCGGCAAGCGCGTCGAGGCCCTCGAAATCGGAGCACTGGTGGACGAAGCCGCGTTCCTGTAAAGTGTTCAGGAAATCCGATTTAAATGCAGTCATTTGTCGGCGAGCCAGATCATTCTTGTTTTACGGTTTTTGCATCTATTTGCGGAACCTTGATGCTTGAGGCTGCCGCAGGCGGACGCGCAGTGGCATTATAGGATGTACTTGTTTGAGACAAGCCGGGGGTTCCCGGCTGGGGCGCTTCCAGCATGATGTTAACGGCACTCGGTCTGATGAGCGGTACCTCGCTCGACGGGGTCGACGTGGCATTGATCGAGACCGACGGCCGCCAGATCAAGGCCTTCGGCCCCTCGGGCTATCGGCCTTATACCGAAGGCGAGCGCAGCCTGCTGCGCCAGGCGCTGACGGAGGCGGTCCATCTGTCGCGGCGCGACGCCCGGCCGGGGATTTTGCGGCAGGCCGAGCAGGCCGTCACCACGGCCCATGCCGAGGCGGTCGCCAGCTTCACGACACAGCACCGGATCTCGGCCCAGGACATCGACATCGTCGGGTTCCATGGCCAGACCGTGCTGCATCGCCCTGAGCGCAGGCTGACGGTGCAGATCGGCGATGCCCTGGCGCTCGCCAAGGTGATCCACATTCCGGTGATGCACGATTTCCGCGCCGCCGACGTCGAGGCCGGCGGGCAGGGCGCGCCGTTCGTGCCGGTCTACCACCGCGCGCTGGTGCAATCGCTGAACCGCGAGGGGCCGATCGTCGTGGTCAATATCGGCGGCGTCTCCAACATCACCTATATCGACGGCACGGACACGCTGATCGCCTGCGACACCGGGCCGGGCAATGCGCTGCTGGATGACTTCATGTTCCGTCAGATGCACCAGCCGTTCGACACCGCCGGCAAGTTCGCCGCGCTGGGCAGGCCCGACGAGGCCTGGATCGCACAGGCTCTGAAGCTGCCGTTCTTTGCGCTGCTGCCGCCGAAATCGCTCGACCGCAACGACTTCGCCAGCCTCAAGCTCGGCGCCGTGGCGCCGGCCGATGGCGCCGCGACGCTGACCGCCTTCACTGCCGCGGCCATCGCCCGCGTCGTGCCGCTGCTGCCGAAACGGCCGAAAAGCTGGATCATCTGCGGCGGCGGCGCCTCCAACCTCACGATGCTGCGGATGCTGCGCGAGCGCCTGGCGCCGGCGACCGTCGAGCCGGCCGAGGCGCTCGGCTGGGCGGCGGACGCGATCGAGGCGCAGGCGTTCGGCTTCCTTGCCGCGCGCGGCATGAAGGGCCTGCCGCTGAGCTACCCCGCCACCACGGGGGTGCCGATCCCGATGACCGGCGGCATTATCGCGCGACCGTGATTTAGATGCAAATGCATCTACCTTGACAGTTCCATGCTGTTGCATTTAATTCGATGCAGTTGCATTGAACCCGAGGTTCGTCATGGCCGCCCTGAAACTGATCAGCCACAAGCTCTGTCCCTATGTGCAACGCGCGGTGATCGCGCTGCGTGAGAAGGGCGTGCCGTTCGAGCGGATCGACATCGATCTCGCCAGCAAGCCGGACTGGTTTTTGAAGATCTCGCCGCTCGGCAAGGTGCCGGTGCTGGTGGTGACGCGCGACGACGGCAAGGAGGTCGCGCTGTTCGAGAGCAACGTGATCTGCGAGTACATCGAGGAGACGCAAGGCGGCGCGAAGCTGCATCCGCAAGATCCGCTCGCGCGTGCCGAGCATCGCGCCTGGATGGAGTTCGGCTCGGCCATTCTCGGCGATCTCTGGGGGCTCGAGACCGCAACCGATGCCGCTGCATTCGAGAGCAAGCGGCAGGCGGTCGCGGCGAAATTCGCGCGCGTCGAGGCTGCGCTCGGCGCCGGTCCGTTCTTCGCCGACCAGAATTTCAGTCTGGTGGATGCGGTGTTCGCGCCGATCTTCCGCTATTTCGATCTGTTCGACCAGCTGACCGATCTCGCTGTGTTCACGCACACGCCAAAACTTCGCGCCTGGCGCAGCGCGCTGGCACAGCGGCCGAGCGTACGCAGTGCGGTGTCGCCTGACTATCCGGCGCTGCTGCATGCGTTCCTGGTCGGCCACCGCGCGCATATGCTGAAGCTTGCCGCGTAAGCCATGTCTCATTCGGTTGCCTGGATCGCGCTCGTCGTCGCCGGCCTGCTGGACGTCGGCTGGGCGATTTCGATGAAATATGCCGAAGGCTATACGCGGCTCGGCTGGACGCTGGTCTCGCTGCTGCTGCTCGCCGCGTTCGTGTTCCTGCTCGGACGCGCGCTACAGGTGCTCGGCGTCGGCGTCGCCTACACGGTGTGGACCGGCATCGGCGCGGCCGGCACGCTGGCCATGGGCGTGCTGCTGTTCAACGAGGCCTTGAACCCGATGAAGGTCGCGGGGATTGCGCTGGTGCTGGTCGGGATTGCGGCGCTGAAGCTGGCGCCGGAATGAAAGTAGGGACCGTAGCCCGGATGAGCGCAGCGATATCCGGGTTCTTGTCGGCCGCGCCCCGCATGTCGCTTCGCTCATGCGGGCTACGTGGAATCCGTAGCCCGGATGGAGCGAAGCGCAATCCGGGGCAGGTCCAACCACGGAGTCCGTGATCCCGGATTTCGCTTCGCTCCATCCGGGCTACAAGATCGCGTCAGCGCACGTTGGCGAGACGCATGTCGAGATAGCCGGTCACCGTCTCCATCAGCGGCTCGAGCTTGCCGTCGAAGAAGTGGTTGGCGCCGGGGATGACCTGCTGGTCGATCACGATGCCCTTTTGCGTCTTCAGCTTCTCGACGAGCGTGTTGACGTCCTTGGGCGGCACCACGGCATCCTTGTCGCCGTGCACGATCAGGCCCGACGACGGGCAGGGCGCGAGGAACGAGAAGTCGTAGAGATTGGCGGGCGGCGCGATCGAGATGAATCCCTCGACCTCCGGCCGGCGCATCAGAAGCTGCATGCCGATCCAAGCGCCGAACGAGAAGCCCGCAACCCAGCAGGCGCGCGCCTCCGGATTGATCGCCTGCGCCCAGTCCAGCGCACTGGCGGCATCGGACAATTCGCCGGTGCCGTGATCGAACGAGCCCTGGCTGCGACCGACGCCACGGAAGTTGAAGCGCAGCACCGAGAAGCCGCGATGCGCGAACGCGTAGTAGCACTGATAGACGATCTGGTGGTTCATCGTGCCGTGGAACTGCGGATGCGGATGCAGGATCATCGCAATCGGCGCGTTCTTCTGCTTGGCCGGGTGGTAGCGGCCCTCGAGGCGGCCAGCAGGGCCGGTGAAAATGACTTCAGGCATTGTGTTCCCTTGATTGCCGCGTTCCCTTGATTGACGTCGATCAATCAACCGGTTGGAGCCATCTTCAGCGACGGTTCGCGAACAGAGCAGCTCGTGATGAAATCGGCGCAGGCACCGCCGCGCGGCACGCTGGAGGCCTTCTAGCATGACGCAAGGGGCAAAAATCAAGGAAATTGTGCCGCTTGGCGGTCGCGAATCCGCGTGCGAACGCGCGCGCAGCCAGTGCGTCGGCGGCGATCCGGATCGACACGCCGGATCGCCTCGAAGGCTACCTGAAGTTTCAGTCTGTCATAATGCTATCGCGCTCAGGGGATCGCGAACGCCGTGTCTCGCGGCAGCAAGGCTCCCGCCGCGCGTGAAAAATCTCCCGTGCCGGTGACATCTGATCTGGTCTCGGTCGTCAACTGTCGTTATCTCGCAGTGAAGGCCGCAACCACGGTGGTTGCCGCGGATAGCTCCATGGCCGATCGCGTCTATCTCGACTGGAATGCCACCACGCCGCTTCGCCAGGAGGCGAAGGCGGCGATGGCTGCGGCGTGGGAATTGATCGGCAACCCGTCCTCGGTGCACAGCGAGGGACGGCGGGCGCGACGGCTGCTTGAGGATGCCCGCAATGCCGTGGCGAAGGCGGTCGGCGGCCGGCCGCAGGACGTGGTGTTTCTCTCCGGCGGGACCGAAGCCAATGCGCTCGCACTGACGCCGGGATTGCGCCGCGCTGCGGGCGCGCCGGTGCAGCGGCTCCTGGTGTCGGCGATCGAGCACGCGTCCGTGCTCGCGGGCGGTCGGTTTGCGACGGAGGCGACCTCCGCAATCCATGTCACGCGGGCCGGTGTGATCGATCTCAACCATCTGCGCGCACTGCTGGCCGATGGTCCGCCGGCTCTGGTCTCGGTGATGCTGGCGAACAACGAGACCGGTGCCATTCAGCCGGTGGCTGACGTCGCCGAAATCGTCCATGCGGCCGGCGGGCTGCTGCATGTCGATGCGATCCAGGCGTTCGGCAAGATCCCGTTCGATCTGGCCTCGACGCAGGCCGACCTGGTGACGCTGTCGGCGCACAAGATCGGCGGACCGAAGGGCGCAGGCGCGCTGGTGCTCGCCGAGGGCGTCGAGGGCCTTGAGGCGTTTCTGCGCGGCGGCGGGCAGGAGCTCGGGCGGCGGGCAGGGACCGAGAATATCGCCGGCATCGCCGGGTTCGGTGCGGCCGCCAAGGCCGCGATGGCGGCGCTGAAGGCCGATGCAGCCCGCGTCAGGGGACTGCGCGACCGGCTCGAGCACGGGCTGCGGCAGACGCCGGACGTGCTGGTGTTCTCCGATGACGTCAAGCGGTTGCCGAATACCGTCTTGTTCACGGCACCCGGAATGAAGGCCGAGACGGCGGTCATCGGGTTCGACCTTGGGGAAATCGCGGTCTCGTCCGGTTCCGCCTGCTCCTCGGGCAAGGTCCAGCCGTCCCACGTGCTGGAGGCAATGGGGTACCGTTCGGAGGTGTCCCAAGGAGCGGTGCGACTTAGTCTTGGCTGGTCTACCACGGAGACAGACGTGGATTTGACCCTCAAGGCTTGGCGAAAGCTCGCCGATACCTTAGTTAAGGGGGGACGACGAAACACAGCTTGAACTGTTCTAAGCGGATTTCGTCATCAAAGCATCGTAAGAGATTTTCGGAACTTGAGATCCACCGCGGTCCTTGAAACCGCGAGCGGAGGATTGAATGCCTGCTGTACAAGAGACGGTCGAGCGCGTCCGGCGCATCGACGTCGACCAGTATCGATATGGGTTTGAGACGCTGATCGAGTCCGACAAGGCCCCGAAGGGGCTGTCGGAAGACACCGTCCGCTTCATCTCCGCAAAGAAGAACGAACCGGCCTGGATGCTGGAATGGCGCCTGGAGGCGTATCGCCGCTGGCTGACCATGACCGAGCCGACCTGGGCGCGCGTCGACTATCCGAAGATCGACTACCAGGACATCTACTACTACGCGGCGCCGAAGCCGAAGAAAACGCTGTCCTCGATCGACGAGATCGATCCGGAAATCCTCAAGACCTACGAGAAGCTCGGTATCCCCTTGCGCGAGGTCGCGATCCTCGAGGGCGTCGAGCCGCCGCCCGGTGGCGAGCAGACGCCGAACCGCAAGATCGCGGTCGACGCCGTGTTCGATTCGGTTTCTGTTGCGACCACCTTCCAGAAGGAGCTGAAGGCGGCCGGCGTGATCTTCATGCCGATCTCGGAGGCGATCCGCGAGCATCCCGAGCTGGTGCAGAAATATCTCGGCACCGTGGTGCCGACCTCGGACAACTACTTCGCGACATTGAATTCGGCTGTGTTCTCCGACGGCTCGTTCGTCTACGTGCCGCCGGGCGTGCGCTGCCCGATGGAGCTGTCGACCTATTTCCGCATCAACGAGCGCAACACCGGCCAGTTCGAGCGCACGCTGATCATCGCCGACAAGGGCTCCTACGTCTCCTATCTCGAGGGCTGCACCGCGCCGCAGCGCGACGAGAACCAGCTGCACGCCGCCGTGGTCGAGCTCGTCACGCTCGACGATGCCGAGATCAAGTATTCGACGGTGCAGAACTGGTATCCGGGCAATTCGGAAGGCAAGGGCGGCATCTACAATTTCGTCACCAAGCGTGGCGACTGCCGTGGTCGCAATTCGAAGATCTCCTGGACCCAGGTCGAGACCGGTTCGGCGATCACCTGGAAATATCCGAGCTGCATCCTGCGCGGCGACAATTCGAGCGGCGAGTTCTACTCGATCGCGATCTCGAACGGCTTCCAGCAGGTCGACAGCGGCACCAAGATGATCCATCTCGGCAAGAACACGTCGAGCCGGATCATCTCCAAGGGCATCGCCGCCGGCAAGTCGCAGAACACCTATCGCGGCCTGGTCAGCGCGCACCGCAAGGCCACCGGCGCGCGCAACTACACCGCCTGCGACTCGCTTCTGATCGGCGACAAATGCGGCGCGCACACCGTGCCCTATGTCGAGGCCAAGAATTCCTCGGCGACGTTCGAGCATGAAGCGACGACGTCGAAGATTTCCGAGGACGTGCTGTTCTACTGCATCCAGCGCGGGCTCTCGCAGGAAGAAGCCGTCGGCCTCGTCGTCAACGGCTTCGTGAAGGACGTGCTGCAGCAACTGCCGATGGAGTTCGCGGTGGAAGCGCAGAAGCTGATCTCGATCAGCCTTGAAGGTTCGGTTGGCTAATCCATCCCGCCAACGGCGCGGCCGACGCGCCTCGGGGTGACGCTCAGGAAAAATCAGATGTCTCTGCTTGAAGTGAAAGATCTGCAGGTTCGTGTCGAGGAGCGTGAAATCCTCCACGGGCTATCGCTCACGGTGAACCCGGGCGAGGTGCACGCGATCATGGGGCCGAACGGCTCCGGCAAGTCGACGCTCTCCCACGTCATCGCCGGCAAGCCGGGCTATGAAGTCACCGGCGGGCAGATCCTGTTCAGGGGCGAGGACCTCCTGGAGATGGAGCCGAACGAGCGCGCCGCCAAGGGTGTGTTCCTGGCGTTCCAGTATCCGGTCGAGATTCCCGGCGTCACCACCTGGAATTTCCTGCACGCGGCGCTCAACGCCCAGCGCAAGGCGCGCGGCGAGGACGAGATCTCGTCGCCGGCCTTCCTCAAGAAGGTCCGCGAGGTCGCCAAGTCGCTGAACATTCCGCAGGACATGCTGAAGCGCGGCGTCAATGTCGGCTTCTCCGGCGGCGAAAAGAAACGCAACGAGATCCTGCAG
Organism: Bradyrhizobium sp. USDA 4538; assembly: GCF_024171045.1. Taxonomy (NCBI): domain Bacteria; kingdom Pseudomonadati; phylum Pseudomonadota; class Alphaproteobacteria; order Hyphomicrobiales; family Nitrobacteraceae; genus Bradyrhizobium; species Bradyrhizobium sp. USDA 4538. The sequence continues at coordinate 8,180,225 of NZ_JALJZE010000001.1, read as the reverse complement.
ATGGCGCTGTTCGAGCCGGCCGTCTGCATCCTCGACGAAATGGATTCCGGCCTCGACATCGACGCGCTGCGGATCGCGGCCGACGGCGTCAACGCGCTGCGCTCGCCGGAGCGCGCGATGGTCGTGATCACCCACTATCAGCGGCTGCTCAACTACATCGTGCCCGACTTCGTGCACGTGATGTCGAAGGGCCGGGTGGTGAAGAGCGGCGGCAAGGAGCTGGCGCTGGAGCTGGAAGAGTCCGGTTACACGCAGTTCGAAGACGCTGCCTGACAAACGCGGGTTTTGTGATGAACGTTGTTGCAAAGACCGAGACCGGGCGCGCGCTGGGCGACGCATTCGCCGTGGTGCGCGACCGTCTGCCGGGCGAGGGCAAGATCGCCGATCAGCGGCGCCAGGCGTTCGAGGCTTATGAACGATCAGGCCTGCCGCATCGCCGGATCGAGGACTGGAAATACACCGACCTGCGCGCGCTGATGCGCGAGGTGCTGCCGCTCGCGGCGGCCCCGGATGATGCCGCGCTGAGCCGCGCCAGGGCCGTCGTACAGGCCCGCGCGATCGAAGGCGTCCGGCGTCTGGTGCTGGTCGACGGCGCGTTCGCGCCTGATCTCTCCGATTGGCGAGATCTGGAGAAAGGGCTCTCGATCAATCCGCTGCGCCTCGCGCTGGAAGCCGGCGACGAGATCGTCGCGACACAGGCTCTCGCGTCCGATGTCGCCAACCCCATGATCGCGCTGAATGGCGCGATGGCGACCGACGGGGTCGTCATCGACGTCGCCAACGGCACGGTGCTGACCCAGCCGCTGCACATCGTGCATGTCGCATCCGGCACTGTGCCGGCCTCGACGTTCACGCGGTCGCTGCTCCGGCTCGGCCGCGATGCCGGCGTGACGCTGGTGGAGAGCTGTCTCGCCGCCGACGGCGCCAAGGCCTACCAGACCCATGACGGACTGGTTGTTGCGATCGGTGACAATTCACGGCTCGATCACGTGCGCCTGGTCGAAGACAGCGTCGATGCCTTCAATATTTCCTCGGCGACGGTGTCGCTCGGCGCGCATGCCCATTTCAATACCTTCGGCCTGACCTCGGGCGGTCATGTCAGCCGCTATCAGCTGACGGTGACCTGCGCCGGCGAGGGCTCGACGGTCGAGACCAACGGCGTCAATCTGATCAACGGCAAGCAGCACGCCGACACCACGCTGTTCGTGGATCACGCGGTGCCGCACTGCGCGAGCCGCGAGATCTTCCGCGCCGTTGTCGACGACCGCGCCCATTCGGTGTTCCAGGGCCGCATCATCGTCCGCCCCGACGCGCAGAAGACCGACGCCAAGATGATGACCCGTGCGCTGCTGCTGTCCGACGACGCGGAGGCTGACAACAAGCCCGAGCTCGAGATCTTCGCCGACGACGTCACCTGCGGTCACGGTGCGACCACCGGCGCGCTCGACGAGAGCCTGCTGTTCTACATGCGCGCCCGCGGACTGCCCGAGAAGGAAGCGCAGGCGCTCCTGATCCAGGCCTTCGTCGGCGAGGCGATCGAGACCATCGCCAGCGACGCATTGCGCGAGGTCGCAATTGCCACCGCGCAGCGCTGGCTTCAGGCGAGGGCGTGAGCATGCACAAGGCGGTCGCCAACGGCAGTTACGACGTCGCACTGGTGCGGCAGGATTTCCCGGCGCTCGCCATGCAGATCTACGGCAAGCCGCTGGTCTATCTCGACAACGCGGCCTCGGCGCAGAAGCCGAATGCGGTGCTCGACCGCATGACCGAGGCCTACAAGAGCGAATACGCCAACGTGCATCGCGGCCTGCATTACCTCGCCAATGCCGCGACGGAGGCCTATGAGGGCGCCCGCGGCAAGGTCGCGCAGTTCATCAACGCCCGCCGCAATGAAGAGATCGTCTTCACCCGCAACGTCACCGAGGCGATCAACCTGGTGGCGTCGTCCTGGGGCGGGGTGAACATCAAGGAGGGCGACGAGATCGTCCTCTCGATCATGGAGCACCACTCCAACATCGTGCCCTGGCATTTCCTCCGGGAGCGCCATGGTGCCGTGATCAAGTGGGCACCGGTCGACGACGAGGGCAACTTCCTGATCGAGGAGTTCGAGAAGCTCCTGACCCCGCGCACCAAGATCGTCGCGATCACCCAGATGTCGAACGCGCTCGGCACGCTGGTTCCGGTCAAGGACGTGATCCGGCTGGCGCACGACCGCGGCATCCCGGTGCTGGTCGACGGCGCACAAGGTGCGGTGCACCTGCCGATCGACGTCCAGGACCTCGATTGCGATTTCTACGCCTTCACCGGCCACAAGGTGTACGGACCGACCGGCATCGGCGCGCTCTATGCCAAGCACGAGCATCTGGTGGCGATGCGGCCGTTCAACGGCGGCGGCGAGATGATCCGTGAGGTGGCCAAGGACTGGGTCACCTATGGCGATCCGCCGCACAAGTTCGAGGCCGGGACGCCGCCGATCGTCGAGGCCATCGGGCTGGGGGCTGCGATCGACTACGTCAATTCGATCGGCAAGGAGCGCATCGCCGCGCATGAGCATGAACTGCTCACCTATGCGCAGGAGCGCCTGCGCGAGATCAACTCGCTGCGGGTGATCGGAACCGCCCGCAACAAGGGACCGGTGATCTCGTTCGAAATGAAGGGCGCGCATCCCCACGATGTCGCGACCGTGATCGATCGTCAGGGCATTGCGGTGCGCGCCGGCACGCATTGCGTGATGCCGCTTTTAGAGCGGTTCAACGTCACGGCCACCTGCCGTGCATCCTTCGGGATGTATAATACCAGGGAAGAAGTCGACCATCTGGCGCAGGCGCTGATCAAGACGCGGGAATTGTTCGCATGACCGATACAGCCGAAGTCAAGACGGCCACCATGGAAACCACCTCGGCACTGCCGGCGGAAGAGACCGAGCGCATGAGCGGCGAGATCGTCGCGGCGCTGAAGACGGTGTTCGACCCGGAAATCCCGGCCGACATCTACGAACTCGGCCTGATCTACAAGGTCGATCTCAAGGATGATCGCTCGGTCGACATCATGATGACGCTGACCACGCCGAACTGCCCGGCCGCCGGCGAGCTGCCGCAGATGGTGGAGAACGCGGTCGCCAGCGTTCCCGGCGTCGGCGTCGTCAACGTCAATCTGGTGTGGGATCCGGCCTGGACGCCGGACCGGATGTCGGACGAGGCGCGCCTCGTCCTCAATATGTGGTGATGCGTCGCAGCGTTTTCGAGCGAAGTGGATGCCGGTTCGCGTGAAGAAAACGCGTCAGAACAAGAGGTCAAGGTTCTGATCAAGAACCTTTACGGATTGGACTTAGGCTCAAGAAGATCGGCAATTGATTTGCCGCTGGGACTGACCACATGAGTGACATGACGCAAGTTTCACCGACCCCAGCCAAACCGAAGCGGCCGCGCCCGCAGGTCATGAAACTGACCGATGCCGCCGCGGAACGGATCACTGAGCTGACGAAACGCGCCGACTCGGAGATCGTCGGGCTGCGTGTCGGCATCAAGAACGGCGGCTGCGCCGGACAGTCCTATACCGTCGAATACGCTCACGAGATCCGTCCGACCGATGAAGTGGTCGAGGACAAGGGCGTGAAGATCCTGGTCGATCCGAAGGCCGTGCTGTTCCTGCTTGGAACCGAGATGGACTATGTGGCCGACAAGATGCAGGCCCAGTTCGTGTTCAATAACCCGAACCAGGTCTCCGCTTGCGGTTGCGGCGAATCGGTGCAGCTCAAGCCGGCCACGGTCTAGAGACGTCCGCATATCGATTGTTGTGTGATCGGCACCTGTGTTGCCCGTCATTGCGAGCGTAGCGAAGCAATCCATGTTTCCGCTTGTTGCGCGATGGATTGCTTCGCTACGCTCGCAATGACATGGATGGAGACGTGCTCCTTACCATGAGGCGACAGAACGGGGGCGATTGGCACATGGACCGCGAATTCCTCACCGACCTGTTCGCCGATTTCGGCCCGGTCACGCTGCGCCGGATGTTCTCCGGCTATGGTATCTCGGCTGACGGCACCAATTTCGCGCTGGCCCTGCGGGCCGGGCTTTATTTCCGCGCCGACGAGCAGACCATCCCGCAATTTGAGGCGGAGGGCTGCGGGCCATTCCAATATCAGACACGGTCGAAGACCGTCACGGTGAACTCCTACTGGCAGCTGCCGGCACGGCTGTTCGATGATTCGGAAGAACTCGCGGTCTGGGCACGGTCGGCACTCGGCGCCGCCCAGCGCGCCGCGCTGCGCAAGCGGCCAAGGAAACGAGCGGTTGCGCGAAAGTCGAAGGCGCCTGCGAAGAAGACTGCAGGCAAGAAAGCTACGGCAGAAAAGGCGGTTGCGAAGAGGCCATCGGCCAAGAAGAAGCGATCGGCAAAGAAGCGATCCGCATCCTGAGGCAGCCAATCCATCCACGTCATTGCGAGCGAAGCGAAGCAATCCATGGATCCGCATATGCGGCAGGTGGATTGCTTCGCTTCGCTCGCAATGACTGTGGAGGACGTGAGGGAAGTCACGCCACGCGGGTCTGGATCTCGGTGCTGTATTCCGGATCGGCCTCGCAGATCACACGGTTGCGGCCGGCGCGCTTGGCGGCATAGAGGCAGGCGTCGGCGCGCTCAATCAGCGAGTCGGTGTCGTCAGTCGGCTTCAGCATGGAGACGCCGACCGAGATCGTGACGCGGCCGAGGATCTCGCCGGTCGACTTCTTCTTCAGCTCCTTGGCCATCACGGCGCGGCGGATGTGGTCGGCGACCGTCAGCGCCTGCCGCAGCGCCGTGTTGGGAAGCACCACTGCGAATTCCTCGCCGCCATAGCGGGCGGTGATGTCCTGGCCCTTGATGTTCTGCTTCAGCGACTGTGCCACCAGCCGCAGCACCTGGTCGCCGGTGAGATGGCCGTAGGAGTCGTTGAACGATTTGAAGTGGTCGATGTCGAACATCAGGAGCGACAGCGGCTCGCCGCTGGCGAGCGCGGCTTGCACCGCCATGTCGATCGAGCGGTCGAAATATTTCCGGTTGCCGAGGCCGGTGAGCGGATCGGTCAGGCTCTCGGCACGGATCGCCTCGAGGCTATGCTGCAGGTCGCTGATCTCCGACTTCGACAGCGCGAGCCGGTTCTCCAATGCCTGATTGGTCTCGCGCATCTCGCGCGTCGATTTCGCCAGGCTATCGACGATTGCCTTGATGTGATCGCGGGTGGTCGCGCTCGCAAGCTTATCGCTGGCGCCGACGAGGCTGGCGTCATAGGTCGCGGACACGTCGAGCGCATCGGTGATCAGCTTCATGACGGCGTCGATCTCGCCGATGACGCGCGCGCCGACCTTGTCGATGCGGTCCGAGGTCTTGATGTGCGAAAGGTAGGTTTCGTAGATCTGCTCGAGATCGGATTCAGAGAGCTTGCCACTGCGCGCCAGCGTCTCGTTGATGACCTTGTTGAGCGGCGCGTTGTATCCGGTCGCGTAGACGTACCAGATTTCATAGTTGCGGGGGACTGCGGTCTGGCGAAGCGAGCGGATCTGGCCAAGCGCGACTTCGGCAAAGGCCAACGTACGTTCGTGTTCGTCCAGCAGCTTGACCACTGTCACGTCCTCAATGCACGCAATGCCGATTAAACCCGGCAGCAATGACTAAACTATTGGGGCGAGGGTACGGGACGAGAGTGAAGGCAAGGTAAACAGTGGAACTACGGGGAAGCCGGCTGCGGCGACCATGCGGCGCGCCCGATGTTTGTCCGCCTTGAGCGCCACTTTCGGGCGCTTTTCGTTTGTTCGCTAGAGCATGATCCGGAAAAGTGCGCAGCGGTTTTCCGAAAAGATCATGCTCAAACAACGAGCTAAGGCACAATGACGCTTCACGCAAATCTCATCGCGCTTTGTCGCGAGGCGCAAACTGCGCGCATTTGCTTCAAACGCTGAGGATCAGCGCGTGCGCCGGTCGCGGGCGGCAAGAGAATTGTCCGGAATACCGCCGCTAGCGCGGCGGCGTCAGAGCAGGCCTTATGCGCGTGCGCGCACAGGTCGCAGCAGGAAGGCGGGCAGGTGCGAATGATCGGCGGGCTCGTGGTCCACCTCGCGCTGCGGCCGCCGTGGCTCGGCACGCCCGATCGACGGCACGTGCGACGGAGCGGCCTGCGGAGCCGAATTGCGGCCGTGGCGCGGTTCACGCTCCGGCTTCGCTGCGCGCTCCTCGCGGGGCTCCCGCTCGTGACGCGCTTCGCGTTCACCGTGACGCGGCTCGCGTTCACCGTGGCGCGCCTCGCGCTCGCGGCGCGGCTTGCGGCCGCCGCGGGCACCATCGCGCGAACCTTCGCGGCCACGCGAGCGGCGCGGCGCGGCGTCCTCGTCGGAGGCTTCGCTGTGAACGGTGTAGTCGCCCTCAGCGCGCGGGATCGGCTGGCCGATCAGCTTCTCGATCGCGGTCATCGACTTGCTATCGAGCGAGGTGACGATGGAGATCGCAGTACCGGTGCGTCCGGCGCGGCCAGTACGGCCAATGCGGTGGACATAGTCGTCGGGGTGGTGCGGTACGTCGAAATTGAAGACGTGGCTCACCGCGGGAATGTCGAGACCACGGGCGGCGACGTCGGAGGCGACGAGCAGCGGAATCTCGCCCTTCCGGAATTGATCGAGGGCCGCGGTGCGGGCGGATTGATCCATATCGCCGTGCAGGGCACCGACGCTGAAGCCGTGCTTCTGGAGTGACTTGTGAAGGACGGCGACTTCGCGCTTGCGATTGCAGAAGATAATCGCGTTGTTGAGATCCTTGGCATCGCGCAGCAGGCGGCGGAGGATCTCGCGCTTGTCATGCGCTTCGCGACCGGCCGGGACCTGCAATTGCGTCACGGTGACGGCGGTGGTCGCGGGCCTGGAGACTTCGATCCGCGCAGGATTGTGCAGGAAGGCCTCGGTGATGCGGCTGATCTCCGGAGGCATCGTCGCGGTGAAGAACAGGGTCTGCCGCGTGAACGGGACGAGCTTGCAGATGCGTTCGATGTCGGGGATGAAACCCATGTCGAGCATGCGATCGGCTTCGTCGATCACCAGCAGTTCGACGCCGGTGAGCAGCAATCCGCCGCGTTCGGTGTGGTCGAGCAGGCGGCCGGGCGTTGCGATCAGGACGTCGACGCCGCGCATCAGCTTGGAGTCCTGGTCGCCGAACGAGACGCCGCCGATCAGGAGCGCCACGTTCAATTTCTGACCGGCGCCGTATTTGTCGAACTGCTCCTTCACCTGCGCGGCAAGCTCGCGGGTCGGCTCGAGGATCAGGGTGCGCGGCATCCGTGCCCGGGCGCGGCCCTTCTCGAGCAGGGTAAGCATCGGGAGAACGAAGGCAGCGGTCTTGCCGGTGCCGGTCTGGGCAATGCCGAGGACGTCGCGCCGGGCGAGAACGTGCGGGATTGCCTGTTCCTGGATGGGAGTGGGGTTGGTGTAACCGGTGGCCGCAACTGCGGCGAGGACCTTATCGGACAGGCCTAGATTGGAAAAAGACATTGAGCCTCTGGTCGAAACCGCCGTTCGGCATCGCAGGTAAAAGGCTGTCGCGTTCGGCCCCGAAACGGCTCGCTTTTCTATAAAGCTCGGGGGCTCTGACTAACGCCGACGGACGGCAAACCTGACGAATCGCGTTTCGATCCGAGGGCCGCGTTGCCCGCAACATAGGGGCGAAAGCGGTAAAGTCAATCTTGGAACCGGCCGGATAGCCGAAAAAGCTTAACGTTTTGACTGAAATACGCGCCTTTTCGTCATTTGGCGGTCAAATGAATCACGACCCCCGTCCCGGACGGCGAGGCCACAGCGGGGGCCTCCGCGCTGTTTTTCATCCTGAATCCGCCAGGCGTCAGGCCTTCGGAATCGCCGAATATCCGGTAGAAGGTGGCGAGGCTGCCGAACCCGCAGGTGAGGGCGATGTCGGCGATCGGCCGCGGCGGCTTCTCGCAAAGCAGCCTTCGGCTCTCGCTCAGGCGCTGGGCGGTGACGGTCTGCGAAAAGCTCGTCCCGGTCGCTTCGAACAAGACGTGCAGGTAGCGGACCGAGACGCCGAGGATGCCAGCGACCATCCCTGGCGACAGGCTTGGCCTGGCAAGATGGCGCGTGATCAGGCGGCGCGCGAGGCTGAGCCGGCCGACGCGCAGCGCCTGCTGCGCCCGGCGGCTGCCCGGCCTGATCACACCGCGCTCGATCAGCGCAAGGTCCGCCACGATCTTGACCAGCGCAGGAATGCAAGCGGTATCACCGGCCTCCGTGGCCTCCTTGAAGTCGGCGAGGCAAGCTTCGAGCAACGGCGCCCAGCCGCGATTGCTGGTCGCCGGTGAGCCCTCACGGGCAGGCTCAGACGCCTGGATTTGATCCGCCCGCGGGTCCGCGGCATCGAGATAAATGCGCGTCGCGCCTGTAGCTAGCGTTTCCTGGCTGTGATCCCCGTGCTTACCGCGCATCGTGACTGATCCCTCGCTCTGCATGAGCGCGCGCGTCGCCGGTAAGGAAATTTGCGGTGCCGAACCCGGGCGAAGCGCCGCAGTGGTTCTGGCGAAATGGCCGGAAAATATCTTCTCAATGCGCGCAGGCTGATCACTTCGGTTCAGCGAAAGTCGGATCGCGCGGCGATGTGAAGTTCAAGGAGCTGAAGGGGGCGCGGCCAAGCTTCGGCGAATTGCGAGCGTGGTGTCCCGGCCGGTCCGGACGGGCGCTCAGGCCGTTTGTGCGCGATAGTCGCCCGGCGTCATGGATTCGGATGCATTGAAGAGGCGGTAGAACGTCGCAAGGCTCTCGAAGCCGCAGGCAAAGGCGACCTCGGCGATCGTTTGCCTGGGCTGCTCGCGGAGCAGGCGGCGGCTCTGCTCGAGCCGGAGCGCGGTGACGGTCTCCGAGAAGCTCATCTCGGTTTCCTCGAACAGGATGTGCAGGTGACGGACCGAGATGCCGAGCAGGCCGGCAATCAGGGTTGGCGACAGCGCCGCACGCGCCAGGTGGCGCCGGATCAGGCGCCGGGCCAGCGACAAATGGGCGGTTCGCAAGGCCTGCTGCGCAAGCCGGCTCTTCGGCCGCATGATGCCGCGCTCGATCAGCGCGATATGGGCCAGCGCCTGCACCGTCGGCGCCGTGCCCGCCGCCGCGGCATCGTTGCTCTCGATGAGGTCGCGGAAGCATGCTTCCAGCAGGGCCCGCAGCGCGGTCTCATCCTGCACCGGCCTGGGGACGAGTTCGCCGAGCTCGGCGCCCGGCGGGACGATGTTCGCGACCGGGACCTTGATGATGCGCAGGTGGAAGCCGTCGTCGTGCAGGGGGACAGTGCGATAGGGCAGGTCCGAGTAGCTGGTCGCGAACATGCCGTCGCGAACGGCAAATTCATCGAGCCGCGCGCCGCCGAACCAGCCGCCGCCGCCAAGCTGCTGATAGATGCACAGGCTGTCGCTGGCCGCGTCGGCGATGTCGCCGGTGCGCCGTTCGACACGGTACGGCGAGGCGCGCAGCTCGACCAGCCCGGCATCGCCGAGCTTGCGCAGCGAGAACTCGCCGAAGAAGTCGCGGCGCCGGTCGGCTTCCAGCTCGGCGGTGACGCCGAACAGCCCCTTGGCGCGGACCTCGCGCCAATAGTCGAAGCGATCCTTGGGATCGACTTGATCAGTAGACCATGTGTGCACGGAAAAGCCGTTGCGACGTGCGGAGAGCTCGAACCGGATGGAGGTTCGAATCTATCACGCGGGCCGTAAAAAGAAACTTGACCTAAGACAAATCGGATCCCTCATTTCGGCCTGGCGTGGCCGGCCGGAACGGCCGTCCGCGGCCGGCCTTGAACCGGCGAAACGGCTGGTCCGACTATTAGGCGGCGGTCGCACGGGCGGCGCATTTGTCGTGCAGGCGGGAAAACGGGATGAAGAGCTGGCTTTCGAGACTTTCGGCGATCCTTTGGGCGGTTGCATTTGTCGCATCGGCCGCACCCGCCCAGGCCGAAAAGCGCGTCGCGCTGGTGATCGGCAACAATGACTACAGGAACGTGCCCAGGCTGCAGAAGGCGGTCAACGACGCCCGCACCATGGGCGACACGCTGAAGCAGCTCGGCTTCAGCGTCATGGTAGCCGAGAACCTCAACCGGCAGGCGTTCTCCGAGACGCTGCTCGCGTTCGACCGCTCCGTGGAACCGGGCGATACCGCGTTCTTCTTCTATGCCGGCCACGGCTTCGAGATCGCCGGCCAGAATTTCCTGCTGCCGACCGACGTGCCGGCCGCCACCGAAGGGCAGGAGGAATTGGTGCGCGACGCCTCTGTTCTCGCCGACCGCATCGTCGAGCGCTTGCAGAACAAGAAGGCGCGCACCTCGATCCTGGTGTTCGACGCCTGCCGCAACAATCCGTTCGAGCGCGCCGGCACGCGCGCGGTCGCCGGCGGCGGTGGCCTCGCGCCGATGACGCAACTGCCGGAGGGCGTGTTCTCGGTGTTCTCGGCGGGGCCGCGCCAGACCGCGCTCGACCGTCTTTCGAACGATGATGCCAATCCCAATTCGGTGTTCACGCGGACCTTCGCCAAGGAGCTGCTGCAGCCCGGCGAGAATCTCGTGCAGGTCGCGCAGCGCACGCGGCGCCTGGTCAGCGAGATGGCCGAGACCGTGAAGCACAAGCAGATCCCGGTCTATTTCGACCAGATGGTCGACGATGTCTTCCTGAACGGGATCGCGAAGGGGCAGGCCGAGGCGGCCAAGCCGTCCGCGCCGCCGCAGCAGGTGGCCGCGCTGCCGCCGGTCGCGGTGCCGAAGCTGCCGAAGGAGGATTCGATCAACGCGCCGATCGCGAGCTTCTCGCGGCACAATGGCGGCTGGACCGTGGTGTTCTCGATCGCCGATCCAACGCTCGGGATTTCCTGGCGGATCGGCGACAGCGGCGATTTCCGCGAAACCGGCTTCATCGACACGCTCGATCCGCGCACGCGCAAGCGGATGCCCAATCCGTCGGTCGAGCTGCCGGCCGATGCGCCGGCCGCAACGATCGAGATTCGCTATGTCGATACGCAAGGCATGATGCAGGGGCCGTTCCCGATCAAGTTCGATCCCGACGCCGCGCTGATCCGCGACCAGCGCAAGATCCTCGACATGACCGCGACCAGCTGGCTGTCATTCCGCGAGTTCAACGGACTGCTGGTCTACTATACGCACCTGATGTCGTATCGCTGCGCGATCCGCGAGGTGCGCATCGGCATCGACACCGCGGTGCCGGACAAGGTCCTGAAGATGCCATCCTGCAATTCGCGCGATCCCAGCGCGATCCCGTCTGACGCGCAGCCTTATCTGAAGCTTGCGCCGCAGACCAAGGCGGTCTCGGTCGAGCTGACCTATCGCGACGGCAGCGTGTCGGAAATCAAGACCTTCAGGCGATAGCCTTGCATCCTTGCCGCCCGATCCGCGTTACAATCGGATTCTGAGGGGCGAGGCAGCGGTGAGGACGGCATCATGGATGCAGGCAATCCGGCAGGGCCGAACACGCGTCAGATCAGGGCGCGCTGCTGCGTGGTCGGCGGCGGGCCGGCCGGCATGATGCTTGGCTATCTGCTCGGACGCGCCGGAGTCGATGTCGTGGTGCTGGAGAAGCACGCCGACTTCTTCCGCGACTTCCGTGGCGACACCGTGCATCCGTCGACCCTGCAGGTGATGGACGAACTCGGCCTGATAGACGGCTTCCTGAAGCTGCCGCATCAGGACATCCAGACGCTCGACGGCATGTTCGGCGGCACCTCGGTGCGGATCGCCGATCTCCGCCGCCTCAGCGTCAAATACCCCTTCATCGCGATGATGCCACAGTGGGACTTCCTCAATTACCTGCGCGAGAGCGGCAAGCGCTTCCCCTCGCTGAAGGTGCTGATGAAGGCCGAGGCGACCGATCTGATCCGGCGCGGCGATGCTGTCGCAGGCGTGCACGCGAACACGCCCGACGGCCCGGTCGAGATCGAGGCGGATCTGACCATCGGCTGCGACGGACGTCATTCGATCGTGCGCGAGCGCGCCGGCCTCGACGTCGAGGAGATCGGCGCGCCGATGGACGTTTTGTGGTTTCGCGTCGGGCGGCGTCCGGATGAGACCGAGAATTTGTTCGCCCGCGTCGAGCACGGCAAGATGATGGTGACGTTCGATCGCGGCGACTACTGGCAATGCGCCTATGTGATCGCCAAGGGCCAATACGAGGCGGTGAAGGCGAGGGGATTGCCGGCGCTGCTCGACGACGTGCTGCGGCTGGCGCCGATCCTCAAGGCCGGCATTGCCGACGTGAAGAGCTTTGACGACGTCAAGCTGCTCACGGTCGCGATCAATCGCCTGACGCGCTGGACCCGTTCCGGCCTGCTCTGCATCGGCGACGCCGCGCATGCGATGTCGCCGATCGGCGGCGTCGGCGTCAACCTCGCGGTGCAGGATGCGGTCGCGACCGCCAACATCCTGGCGGCGAAGCTCGTTCACGGCGTGCCGTCGGAAGACGAACTCGATGCGGTGCGGCGTCGCCGCGAATTCCCGGTGCGCGTGACGCAGCGCATGCAGGTGATTGCGCAGAACAACATCATCAGCGCGGCGCTGAAGGCCGGCGATCAGCCGGTGCCGTTGGCGCTGCGGTTGATCACGGCAATGCCCTGGCTGCAGGGCCTCACCGCACGTCTGGTCGCCGTCGGGGTGCGGCCGGAGCACGTGCATTCGCCGGCCGCGGGCTGAACTGCGCGCCGCGCGACCGGAAGAGCGCTTGTGCTTTCAGGCCATCACCGAATAGCCGCCGTCGACGGGGATCGCGGTGCCGGTGACGAAGTCCGACGCCGGCGATGCCAGGAACACAGCGATGCCTGCGAAGTCATCGATCGCACCCCAGCGTGCCGCCGGCGTGCGCGCAAGCACGCGCTCGTGCAGCCCGGTCACCTGCTGGCGCGCGCCTTTGGTCAGGTCGGTATCGATCCAGCCGGGCAGGATGGCATTGACCTGGATGTTGTCGGGAGCCCAGGCGTTGGCGCAGGCGCGGGTGTACTGCACGATACCGCCCTTGCTCGCGGCATAGGCCGCGGCGAAGCTCGCACCGAAGATCGACATCATCGAGCCGATATTGATGATCTTGCCGTGGCCCGACGCCTTGAGCGCCGGATAGGCCGCCTTCGAGCACATGAACGCGCTGGTCAGGTTGGTGTCGATCACCTTGCTCCACTCCTCCAGCTCGAGCTCGTGCGGAGGCTTGCGGATGCTCATGCCGGCGTTGTTGACGAGAATGTCGATCCGGCCGAACTCGCGAACGACCCGTTCGACCATGGCCGCGACGGCGGCCTTGTCGGTCACGTCGGTTGCCACCGCGATCGCCTTGGCGCCGCGCTTGCCGAGATCCTCGACGGCGGCCTTCGACTTCGCCTCGTTGCGGCCGACCACGGCAACCGCCGCGCCGGCGTCCGCCAGGCCGCGCGCCATGCCAAGCCCGATGCCGCCATTGCCACCGGTGACGATGGCGACCCGGCCCGAGAGATCAAACTGTCCGTTTTTCATTGTTGTTGTCCGCTGAGGTTTGAACCGGGCGCGAGAGTGCCCGATCGTCCCGGCGCTGACCAGATCGGCCACCGCCGGTCCGCCCTGCGCCGGCGGGCCTGCGCGTGGGGAGATTTCGATGACGTTCGGGCAACAAAAAAGCCCCGGACAATGCCGGGGCTTTTGGTCTGCTATCTCAGCAGGGATCAGTACGCAGCTCAGTACTTGGCAACAACCGGACCGGTCCAGTTGAAGCGGTAGACCAGCGAGGTGCTGATGGTCTGGACAAGCGGCTTGAAGGTGATGTCGCGGCCGTTCGAGAGGTTGGTGCCGTCGACCAGCTCCGAGATGTTCTTGTTGTCGTAGTAAGCGGCGCGATACTCGGTCTTCATGAACCAGCCCGGCGCGGTGATGCCGAAGATGTTCAGGTTGTTCTCGACGCCGCCGCCGACGAACCAGCCGCCGCGATCGAAGTCGTTGGTGTGCAGACCCGAGGGAAGCGCGCTCGCGGTGTTGAACAGCGTGGTGCCCTTCCAGTGCGAGCTGGAGTAACCGGCGTTGACGTAAGACAGGACGTTCGGCGCGATCAGGTAGCCGAGGCGCGCACCAGCCGCCCAGCTGTAGTCGTTCTTGATGTTGCCGGCGACGAACGGACCCTGATCCTGGATGGTGCCCTTCAGGCTGCCGAACTGACCGTCGGCGAACACGCCGATGACCCAGCTGTTGGCGGTCTGCCAGTCGTAACCGGCGCCGACGGTGCCGTACCAGCCATCGCCGCCCTGGCGCTGGTTGAAGCCGAGGATCGGCGCACCCGTGACGGTCGACTGGACGCCCGTGTCAGCATCCCAGACGCCGCCGCCGCCACCGCCGAAGATGTAGAAGCCGGTCCAGCTCGGAGCGACCGGAACCGGAGCAGGAGCCTTGGTGTAGGGGCGGGCGGCCAGATCGGCCGCCGACGCCGATGCCGTCATCGCAGCAACCGCGGTCAGAGCGAGCAAAATCTTCTTCATATCCAAATCCTCGACTAGCGTTCGATCAGGTCGCTCAGGGGAGTGCGCTGGCACCGATTCCCGAAACTCATGATCGAACTATACGTGGTTCCGTTGGAAATGCTGTTGCTGGTGAGACACATCCGGCTGAAAACGAAGCCACTGGGGCTCTCCGAACGGGCAAAATGGCAACGGCCGCCCCAATCTGGGAGCGGCCGGAAACTCATTTCAGATCAATCGGTTGGGCCTAGACGTCGAGCAGGTCGTCGCTGGCGAATTCGGCCTTGTCGGAAATAAAGGCAAAGCGGGCTTCGGCCTTGGTACCCATCAGCCGCTCGACCGAATCGGCGGTGCCCTCGCGATCGTCGGCCAGCAGCACCACGCGCAGCAGCGTGCGCTTGGCCGGATCCATCGTGGTTTCCTTCAGCTGCGCCGGCATCATCTCGCCGAGGCCTTTGAAGCGATTCACCTCGACCTTGGCGTTGGCGTTGAACTCGCTCTTCAGCAGCTCGTCCTTGTGCGCGTCGTCGCGGGCGTAGATCGACTTGGTGCCGTGCTTCAGCTTGTAGAGTGGCGGAACCGCCAGATAGAGGTGCCCTTCGTCGATCAGCCGCGGCATCTGCCGGTAGAAGAAGGTGATCAGGAGCGATGCGATGTGTGCGCCGTCGACGTCGGCGTCGGTCATGATGATGATGCGCTGGTAGCGCAGATCCTCTTCGCGGTAATGCGCGAGCGTTCCGCAGCCGATCGCCTGCACGAGATCGGAGAGCTGCGCGTTGGCGGTCAGCTTGTCCTTGCCGGCGGAGGCGACGTTGAGGATCTTGCCGCGCAGCGGCAGCACGGCCTGCGTCTTGCGGTCGCGCGCCTGCTTGGCGCTGCCGCCGGCCGAGTCACCTTCGACGATGAAGAGCTCTGAGCCTTCGGTACCGGCGTCGGAGCAATCGGCGAGCTTGCCGGGCAGACGCAGTTTCTTGCCGGCGGTCTTGCGCGCGGTTTCCTTTTCCTGACGGCGGCGCAGCCGTTCCTCGGCGCGATCGATCACGAAATCGAGCAGCCGGTTGGCCTGGTTCGGATTGCCTGACAGCCAGTGGTCGAACGGATCCTTCATCGCCTGTTCGACGATGCGCTGCGCTTCGGCGGTGGCGAGGCGGTCCTTCGTTTGGCCCTGGAATTCAGGCTCGCGCACGAACACCGAGAGCATCACGGCCGCGCCCACCATCACGTCTTCCGAGGTAATGGACGCCGCGCGCTTGCCCTGGCCCGCGCGTTCGGCGTGGTCCTTGAGACCGCGCAACAATGCGCTGCGCAGGCCGGATTCATGCGTACCGCCATCGGGCGTCGGCACCGTGTTGGTGTAGGACGACAGGAAGCCGTCGGCATCGGCCGTCCAGGCCACGGCCCATTCGCAGGCGCCATGCGCGCCGCTGCGGCCGGATTTGCCGGAGAAGATATCCTGATGCACCAGCGTATCGGCGTGGATCGCCGCGGCCAGATAATCCTTCAGTCCGCCGGGGAAGTGGAACTTGGCTTCCGACGGGACGTCTTCGATGCCCTTCAAGAGCTCCTGGTCGCAGTGCCAGCGAATCTCGACGCCGCCGAACAGATAGGCCTTCGAGCGCGTCATCTTGAACAGACGCTGCGGCTTGAAAGCCGCCTTGGCGCCGAAAATGTCGGTGTCCGGCTTGAAGCGGATGCGCGTGCCGCGGCGGTTGCTGACCTTGCCGAGGTCTTCGAGCTTGCCCTTGGGGTGGCCGCGCTCGAAGGTCATGCGATGCAACTGCCCGCTGCGCGCAACCTCGACCTCGAGCAGCGAGGAGAGGGCGTTGACCACGGAGACACCGACACCGTGCAGGCCGCCCGAGGTCTCATAGACCTTGGAGTCAAACTTGCCGCCCGAGTGCAGCGTGCACATGATGACTTCGAGCGCCGACTTCTTCGGGAATTTCGGATGCGGGTCGACCGGAATGCCCCGACCATTGTCGGTCACGGTCAGGAAGCCGTCGGCGGTCAACTCCACGTCGATGAAGGTGGCGTGGCCCGCCAGCGCCTCATCCATGCAGTTGTCGATCACCTCGGCGAACAGGTGGTGCAGGGCCTTTTCGTCGGTGCCACCGATATACATGCCGGGGCGCCGGCGGACCGGTTCCAGCCCTTCCAGCACCTCGATGTCAGCCGCCGTATAGCCGGCTTCGGCGCTTCCAGCGGATCGCGAAGCAGCCTTCGCCGGGGCGCGTCCCTTCGCTTCCGGGGCTCCGAACAGATCGTCGGCAGATTTACTTTTGGCGTTCGACTTCAATGATTTGGCCATGGTTCTTCAAGTGGCGCGCCGGTCACGGCGCGGCGAATCGGTTGCTCTGACTATGCCACGGATGGGCTGCCAATGGGGACGGCCGCGCCCTGGAGCCTGGCCATCCCCATAGATAGGAAACCGCGATTACGCCCGCGAGGTGCGGATTACAATGACCGTGAACAGGGCCATGGCGGCGACCACCAGCAGTGACCCGACGATCGGCGCCGCCTCGAACGACGGTCCCTTCAGCAGCACGGCGGCCACGCCGGCCGGGAACAGGACGCCGCCGACGATATGCAGCCAGCCCTGGATTCTGGCGAGCAGCATGCTGCCCGCTTCCGGCACCAGCCGGTAGTAGAGGCCGAACAGGAACAGCAGCACGCCGCCGACCAGATTGAGATGCGCATGCGCCGGTCCCAACGTGAAGTCGTGCTGGATACCCATGGCGATGCCCGCGAGCATTCCGAACAGCAGGACGAGAACGCTCACGCACATCATCAGCGATCCGATCATCCAGTCATTCCTTTTTCTTGTGAGGGAGATGCCAACCTGGACCTCAGGGGCCTTACGGGAAATCACGGTCGATCCCCGCCTTTGTGACTTGATGTCACGCAATCGGCTGGCTTACCTGTTCTTAGGCTGCGTGCCGCTAGAAAGGTTCATTCGAGGTTCAACGGAGCGGGAAGGCACACGACGAGATGGAAGACCTTGCGCGGGCCCTGGCCGAATTCGTGCGGCACCACCAGGCCTGGGCCGCTCCGATCGTCATGCTGCTGGCGTTCGCTGAATCGCTCGCCTTCATTTCATTGCTGGTTCCGGCCTGGGGTGCGCTGGTCGCGATCGGCGCCCTGATCGGCGTCAGCGGGATCAGCTTCTGGCCGATCTGGATCGCGGGCGGCGTCGGCGCTGCACTCGGCGACTGGGTCTCCTACTGGTTCGGCTATCGCTACAAGGAGCAGGTCGCGCAGATGTGGCCGCTGTCGCGCTACCCGGAGATCCTGCCGCGGGGCGAGGCCTTCGTGAAGAGCTGGGGCGTGCCCAGCATCTTCATCGGCCGCTTCTTCGGTCCACTGCGCGCCTCGGTGCCGCTTGCGGCCGGCATTTTCGAGATGTCGTACTGGCAATTCCAGATCGCCAATTTCGTCTCCGCGCTGGTCTGGTCGGCGGCACTGCTGCTGTTCGGCGACGTCATTGCCCATGCCATCGAGTGGGTGTGGCGGGTGGTGTAGCGCCGTCAGTCCGCGACATCGGACGGGTGCCCACACGCGAAAAGAGAAACCTAAAAGTTTTTCTATCCCGGCGAGGCGACGGTAATCTCGCGGTGCTAGCTCAACAGCCGACGTTTCGGTCGTCGTCGGGCTTGCATCACCATGATCGCGCGCATCTGTCTCCTTTTCGCTTTACTGCTACTGACGCCGTTGAGCTTTGCCGCAGCCGATACATCGACTTCAACGACTGCGGACCCGCACCGGGTCTGGATCGATCCGGGTTGGCGGCGGACGATCAGCCGCTATGCGATTACTTTCGACGAGCAAGGCCTGAGCACGACTATCTTCGATTTCGAAGCCCAGGCGCTCGATGAGAAGGGGGCCGAGGCGCTCGCTCGACGAACCTTCCGCTACAACAGCTATTTCTACGACTTGTCATCCAGCGAGCTCGCTACGTTGAAAGCCGACGGCCGGGTCATTGCGGTCGACGAACGCGCAATCCGAGACCAGCCGGCCTCGACGGATGGCTCCTCTCCCTATTTTGACGAGCAGCGGCAGCGGTTGGTTGCTTATCCGGACGTCGCTCCCGGCGACAAGGTCAAGGGGCGGTTGATCTACAAGGCGAAGCGAGCCGTGTTTCCCGGCGAATTTGCGGGCTACTGGAGTCAAATGGCGGATCAACCTCGCGAGGTGATGGAGCTCACGCTCGATGCGCCCGCGTCGAAGCCGTTGTATGTCGGGTTGCGCAATGTCGAACATGAAGAGGAGAGGCGAGGCGACCGGATCGTCCATCATGTTCTCTTCAGGCAAGAAACGCCGAGGCCGCGCGAGATGGACGCAGGGACATTCGACGATGCCCGGCGGTTCGAGGTCAGCACCTTCGCGGACTATGCAACTCTTGCGGCGGTATTGAACGCCCGTAACGCGCCGATGGCGCAGCCTGACGAGAGTTTGGAAAAGCTCTCTGCCGAGATCGTCGGCGACGCCGCGGACGCCCGAAGCAAAGTTGAACGAATTCACAACTGGGTCGCGCGGAATATCCGGTACGTTGGGATCGGGCTCGAGGATGGTGGCTTGACGTCGCAACCCGCATCCGCAGTCCTCGCGGCGCGCTACGGTGACTGCAAGGCGCATGCGACGATCCTCAAGGCGTTGCTCGCGGTTCAGGGGATCGAAGCCAACCTTGTCGTGGTGAATGCCGGCCTGCAGTACACGCTGACGGAGGTCGCGACGCAGAACTTCGACCACGCGATTGTCTATGTTCCGGCAATCGACCGCTATCTCGACCCGACCTCGTCGCTGGTGGCGTTCGATTCCCTGCCGCCGAACCTCGGCGGCAAACCCGCGCTCAACATCGACAAGGGGACGATGGGCCGTATCCCGGTGACGGCACCGCAGCGCTTCGTGTTGGCAGCGGATACGGAATACACGCTGCACAGCGATGGTACACGTCAGGCGCGCTCGGTGTTGTCCGGCAATGGACTGGGAGCAAGTGTTGGACGATCCGTCGCACTAGGCCTTGACGCGGGGGACCGGCAGAACGGCGCCAGGAAGCTGATCGAGCAGGCGGGGCTGAGCGGCACGGGCGACTACAGCTTCCCGAATCCGCGCGACCTGTCCGACAGCTATGCGATCACCACGAACTTCCAGATCACCAAGCCCGTCGGCCTCAATCATCTCGAGCGGATCAGGATGCTGCCGCTGACTGACCCGCGCCCCTCGCTGCTGCTGCTCGCCACCAGCGGGCCAACCGACCGGGCCTTTCCGTGCCGCTCGCTGGAATATCGGGAGACCAGTTCGCTCACCGTGCCTGAGGGAACCAACTTCTACGAAAAGCCAGCGCCGGTCATCTATAGCAAGAGTTTCAG
Organism: Bradyrhizobium sp. USDA 4538; assembly: GCF_024171045.1. Taxonomy (NCBI): domain Bacteria; kingdom Pseudomonadati; phylum Pseudomonadota; class Alphaproteobacteria; order Hyphomicrobiales; family Nitrobacteraceae; genus Bradyrhizobium; species Bradyrhizobium sp. USDA 4538. Next base: position 8,160,379 of record NZ_JALJZE010000001.1, on the reverse strand, counting down.
CGGCAGCACGGCATACGGCGCTGCGACGGGGCGGATCGAGGTCAACGCGACCGCCACGCTCAGCAGCCGCACGATTCGCTCCAGCGCGTTGGTGCGATTCAGCGTCGACGCTGCGGTCTGTCCGGCGGAATTTGCTGCGGCGATCAAGGCTGGCTTGGACAAGTTCGCGGAGTTCAAATACGGGCCGATCGGATTGACGCCGAAACCGGTACCGCTCGTTACGGAAATCAGCGCCGAGTTTACCGATGGCGTGAACGCGTATCAGGCGCAAAACTACGTGCGCGCGATGGCTCTGCTCCGACCGTATGCCGAGCATGGCAACGCCAAGGCTCAATCCTATGTGGGGTACATGTACGAAAGCGGCTACAGCGTCGAGCGCAACTACGCCGAGGCGATCCGTTGGTTTCTGATGGCCGCCGAGCAGGGCGATTCCTACAGCCAGGGGAAGCTGGGCTACGCATATGAATACGGGCTTGGCACGGCGCGCGACGAGAAGGTCGCAGCCCAATGGTACGCCAAGGCAGCCGAGCAGGGCGATGTCTTCGGTCAGACCCACCTCGCGCGCCTCTATCGGGATGGCGCCGGTCTCGCCCAGGACTATCAGCAAGCTGCGACCTGGTTTTCGAAGGCTGCCGATCAGGGCTCGGCTTGGGCGCAGGGGAATCTCGCATTGCTCTACATTAAGGGCCGTGGCTTGCCGCTCGATCTATCACGGGGCATCGCGCTGCTTCGGGTTGCCGCCGATCAGAACGACAGTGAGGCCCAGTACAATCTGGGATATGCCTACGAGAGCGGCACGGGTGTTCCGAAGGACATCCGGGAAGCCGCCAAGTGGTACAGCAGGGCGTCCGATCGCGGTAATGCGCTCGCCCGCACGCGTCTCGAGGGATTGCTGGGAGGCGGCGGAATTTTGGGTCACCTGCGCCAACTCTTCGGTCGTCTTTGAGCTCCTGATCTGCCTACGCCGACGACCGTGCGCCAGCGCATCCGACCCACGAGAGCCGTTTGCCGACCGTCGGCCTCGGAATAAGGCCGCGGCGCAGGGGTTAGCCCGGACGATGGCCAAGTCGCGCAACCGTCATCGCGCGGGCATCGAAAGGCTGATACAACCTCGCCTGCCAACTGCGAATTCACCGGGCGCCGCTTCACTGGGAGGACACCACATGGAATTGACACGACGTCACGCTCTCGCGGGTGCTGCCGGCATTGCCGCTGCACCGTTGCTATCAGCCGTTCCTGCGGCCGCTGTGGCGGCGGTCGCCGACAAGCAGGCGCCGAGCTTCTATCGCTACAAGGTCGGCGACATCCTCGTCACCGTGGTGTCCGATGGCAAGAACGTCTTCAAGCTGGAAGACTCCTTCATCCCCAATGCGAAGCGGGACGACGTCAACGCGGCGCTGGAGAAGGCGTTCATGCCGCGCGACATGATGACGATCTGGTTCGCGCCACTGGTGCTCAACACCGGCGGCAAGCTGGTGGTGATCGACACCGGCAATGGCGCGCTGGCGAAGGCCAGCACGAAGGGCGCCAATGGCCTGTTCGCCGACAATTTCGTCGCCGCCGGCTTCGATCCCAAGAATGTCGACATGGTCGTGATCTCGCATTTCCACGGCGACCACGTGAACGGCCTCTTGACCGCCGAAGGCACGCCGGCATTCCCGAATGCCGAGGTGCTGGTGCCGGCGACCGAGTGGAAGTTCTGGATGGACGACGGCGAGATGAGCCGGGCGCCGGCCGGCCGCATGCAGGGCCTGTTCAAGAACAACCGCAATATCTTCGAAGCCGGCCTGAAGAAGAAGGTCACGCCCTACGAGTGGGGCAAGGAGATCGCGCCGGGCCTGACCTCGGTCGAGACCGTCGGCCACACGCCGGGCCACACCTCCTACGTGCTGGCCTCGGGCCCGGACAAGGTCTTCATCCAGTCCGACGTCACCAACAATCCGAACCTGTTCGCGACCAACCCCGGCTGGCATGCGTTCTTCGACCAGGACGGCGACGTGGCGGAGAAGACCCGCCGCCGCATCTACGACATGGTGGTTGCCGAGCGGCTCCAGGTGCAGGGCTTCCACTATCCGTTCCCGGGCCTCGGCAATGTGGTGAAGGACGGCGGCGGCTATCGCGTCGTGCCGGCACCGTGGAATCCGGCGATCTAGCCAGTCATTCCCCGGTGCGCCATTGCGCACCTGAGGGCGCGCGGAGCGCGAACCCCGGGATCTGGAGGTCCTAGCGCGAGATTCCGGGTTCGATGCTGTGCATCGCCCCGGAATGACAAGCAACAACTTGACGTCAAGGGGGCGCGGCCTTATAGCCGCGCCCATGATCAACGCCGCGACCATCATCATTGCCCGCCGCCGCCGCATTATCGCGGTATGGGCGGTCGCTCGCGTTTAAGACCATCGCCTCTGCCGCCGGACCCGATCCCGCGGCGCTCTCCTGAAAAAGACACGCGGTTCGATCTGGCGGCTCCTTCGTCATGCAGGAGCTTTGACCATGTATACGCCACCGCCCTTCAAGCCTGACCGTGCCGCGAGCCTTGCCTTCGCGGAAGCGCGCGGTTTCGGCATGGCCTGCGCGTGGGACGGCGGCAAGCCGATCGCCTCCGCGCTCCCGTTCTACTTGACTTACGCCGCCGACGGGACGCCGCGGGCGCTGTTTCATGTTGCCCGTCACAATCCGCTGGTAAAGCTGGCGGGCGGGTCACCTTGGCTGCTGGCCGTTACCGGCGCCGACGCCTATGTTTCGCCGGACTGGTACGTGTCACCCGATCAGGTGCCGACCTGGCTCTATCAGGCGGTGCATCTGACCGGGGCGGTGCGGACGTTGTCGGATGACGAGCTTGCCGTTCAGATCGACGCGCTGAGCGCCAAGTTCGAGGACGGGCTGCTGCCGAAAAAGCCGTGGGTGTCGGGCAAGATGACCGCCGCGAGGCTGGAAACCATGAAGAAGGCCATCGTGGGTCTCGAGATGATGGTGGAAGAGGTGGAGGGCAGCTTCAAGCTGAACCAGCACAAGTCTGAAACCGATTTCGCGGCGGTCGGCAACACGCTCGCTTTGCAGGCCGAAGCCGGTGCCCAAGACATCGCGGCCTTGATGCGCGAGGTGCGCCCGCAGGCTTTCGCGCTGATACAGACCGAGATGACTACGCTTCCGAGGAGCGAGCAATGACGAAGAAGAAAATCGGAATTTTGGGCGCGTCCGGCTACACCGGCGCCGACGCGGTGCGCCTGTTGGCGCGGCACCCGAATGCCGAAATCACCGCGCTTACCGCTAACACCCATGCCAGCAAGACGATGAGCGAGGTGTTTCCTCACTTCTTCATGCTCGACCTGCCAAAACTCGTGGAATGGGAAAAGGTCGACTGGACGCGGCTCGATGCCCTGTTCTGCGGACTGCCGCACGGGACGACGCAAGAGATCATCGCCGCGGTGCTGAAAGCCAATCCCAGAATCAAGATCCTCGATATGTCCGCGGACTTCCGGCTGCGCAACAAAGACAGCTATGCGCAATGGTACGGCCATGAGCACCGGGCGCTCGAATTGCAGGACGAGGCGGTCTATGGGCTGACCGAACTCTACCGGGAGGAGGTCACGGCCGCGCGGCTGGTAGCCTGTCCCGGCTGCTATCCGACGGCGGTGCTGCTGGCGCTTGTTCCGCTGGCGAAGGCAAAGCTGATTGACGTCGACGACATCATCATCGACGCAAAGTCGGGCGTCACCGGCGCCGGACGCGGACTGAAGCAGAACACGCTGTTCAGCGAGGCCGGCGAAGGGTTGTCGCCCTATTCGATCGGAAGCCATCGACACTCGGCGGAGATTGAGCAGGAGATTGGCGCGGCCGCTGGCTCGGCTGTGACGGTGAACTTCCCCCCGCATCTCATTCCGATGGCGCGGGGTGAGTTCTGCACATCCTATGTCAAGCTCAACGGGGCTACGCCGGACGATTTGCGCGCCGAGCTGGAAAGGGCCTACGCCAACGAGCCGTTCGTATATGTGACGAAGAAGGGTGTGCTGCCACAGACGCAGAACGTGCGTGGTTCGAATTATGTTCAGATCGGCGTCGTCGCCGACCGGATCAAGAACCGCGCCATCGTGCTCTCGACGCTCGATAATCTTGTGAAGGGTTCGGCCGGACAGGCGATCCAGAACATGAACCTGATGTTCGGCTTGCCCGAAACCACTGGACTGGAGCAGATCGCGCTGTTTCCATGAGCGGGGGTTGTTGTCGCTGGCGAGGGGCGCTCAATCTAAGGATAACTGCCCATCCCCGTTGGCGGCGCAGGCGCGGCCAGATGTGTTAAACGAAACGAACGAGCTCGAAAGGAACGTGCCATGACCCTCACCGACACCAACCAACCGAAAACCAGGAGCGGTGCGACCAAGGCCACCGTGTTCGTCGATGGCGCGTCCGGCACGACCGGCCTCGGCATCCAGGAGCGGCTGCTCTCGATCGGCGACGTTGCGGTGAAGCACATCGCCGAGGACAAGCGGAAGGATGCAGGCGCCAAGCGCGCGCTGATGGAGGAGGTGGATCTCGTGATCCTCTGCCTGCCTGACGAGGCCGCCAAGGAGACTGTGGCGCTGATCGACACGATGGGCAATGCCGCGCCGAAAGTGCTCGACGCCTCGACGGCCTATCGCGTTGCGCCCGACTGGGCCTACGGTTTCCCCGAGCTCGCGCCCGATCAGGCCGACAAGATCCGTAACGCGAAGAAGGTCTCCAATCCGGGTTGCTATCCGACCGGCGCGATCGCGCTGCTGCGGCCGATCGTCGACGCCGGCCTGCTGCCGGCGGATTATCCCGTCACCGTCAACGCGGTGAGCGGCTATTCGGGCGGCGGCAAGTCGATGATCGCCAGCTTCGAGGACGGCTCGGCGCCGGCCTTCGAACTCTACGGCCTCGGCTTCGAGCACAAGCACGTGCCGGAGATGCAGCTCTACTCGCATCTGACGCGAAGGCCGATCTTCATCCCGTCGGTCGGCAACTACCGGCAGGGCATGCTGGTCTCGGTGCCGCTGCAACTCGACGCGCTGCCGGGCAAGGTGACCGGTGCCGACCTGCAGGCTGTTCTCGCGAAGTGGTACGCGGGCAGCAAATATGTCTCGGTGATGCCGCTGCAGAACGAGGCCGCCAAGGGCGGGCGGCTCGAGCCGGAGGCGCTCAACGAGACCAACCAGCTCGAGCTCTACGTCTTCGCCAGCGACAAGCACCACCAGGCGGTGCTGGTCGCGCGGCTCGACAATCTGGGCAAGGGCGCCTCGGGTGCCGCGGTCCAGAACATGCGGCTGATGCTCGGGCTGGCCGACAGCTGACGGCGAAGCGGATCGTGGACGACGCCACGCTGCAATTCTATCGGCGCAATGCCGAGACCTATGCCGGGTGGGCGAAAGCCCCGTCCACCCGGCTGATCGGCTTTCTGAAGCTGCTGCCGCCGGGCGGCGCGATCCTCGAACTCGGTTGCGGCGCCGGCAATCATGCCGCTGTCATGCTCGCCGAAGGCTTTGTGCTGCGTGCGACCGACGGGTCGCCCGAGATGGCCGAGGTCGCGGCGCGCCGCATCAATCATCCCGTCGAGGCGATGCTGTTCGACGAGCTCGAGGACCGCGAAGCCTATGACGGCGTCTGGGCCAGCGCCTGCCTGCTGCACGTGCCGCGCGACGAATTGGCCGGCATCATCGGCCGCATCCTTCGGGCGCTGAAACCCGGTGGCTTGTTCTACGCGAGCTACAAGATCGGCCATGGCGATGGCCGCGACAGCATCGGCCGGTACTACAATTATCCCGCGGCGGACTGGCTCGCTGCGACCTACGCCGCCTCAGGGGCGTGGACGCAAGTCTCGTCCGACACCAGCGAGATCAAGAGCTTTGACGAGGCTCCCGCGACGATGCTGCATATCGTGGTGCGCAAGAGCCGGTAGTTGATGCCGCGCCGGCGCGGCTGTCGCCGCAACCGGCGGGAATATTTGGATCAGACGATCTTGAAGATCGCGAGCGCCAGCACCGCCTGGGCGAGGAAGCCGACCGTGAAGGCCACGCTGCGGAACACCGGCAGGCCCAGCGTGTACACGATCAGATGGGCGACGCGGGCCCAGAAATAGACGGCGCAGGCGAGCACGGTCCATTTCGTGGAATAGTCGGCCGCGTTGAGGATCAGGACCAGCGGCGCGAAGATCACGAGGTTCTCGACCGCGTTGTCATGGGCGAACATCAGCCGGTTGGCCCATTCCGCGTGCGGCTTGTCGCCACGCGAGGGATTGCCGATGACGCCGGAGAGGCCGCGCACCTGCCAGCGGTTGATGAGGTAAGGAATCCACAGCAGCCCGGTCAGGATCACCGTCAGCGACAGCCAGAACAGTTCGCGCGTCATCGTCTCCCCCTCACGTGAATTCGATTCCCGACCGTCGGGACCGTCTGTTTATAGCTGAGCGGAAGAGTTGGCGCTACGCGCGGACGCGGACATAGCTGCCCGGGGCGTCCTCGAGCACCTGCGTGCCGTTGGAGCCGACCATGCGCGCCGGGACCGTCTCCGGGTCATGGCTTTCCAGCCAGCCGCGCCAGTCGGGCCACCACGAGCCCTTGTGCTCCTCGGCTCCCTTCAGCCAGTCGGCGAGCTTCATGTCCTTGATGTTGTCGTTGGTCCAGTACTGGTACTTCTTCGACGCGGGTGGATTGACCACGCCGGCGATATGGCCGGAGCCGGACAGCACATATCTCACCGGGCCGCCGAAGAACTGCGAACCGTAGAGCACCGATTCCGCCGGCGCGATGTGATCCTCGCGGGCGGCGAGGTTGTAGACCGGCACCTTCACCTTCGACAGATCGAGCAGCGTGTTGTCCAGCACCATGGTGCCGGTCGACAGCCGGTTCTCCAGATAGCAGTTGCGCAGGTAGTAGGAGTGGTTCGACGACGGCATCCGCGTCGCATCCGAATTCCAGTGCAGCAGGTCGAATGAGGAGGGCGTCTGGCCCTTCAGATAATTGTTCACGACATACGACCAGATCAGGTCGTTCGAGCGCAGCATGTTGAAGGCCATCGCCATCTTGCTGCCCTCAAGCACGCCGGATTCCTGCATGTCGCGTTCGAGCGCCGAGATCTGGTCTTCGTCGACGAACACCAGGAGATCGCCGGCATGGGTGAAGTCGACCTGCGCGGCAAAGAACGTCGCCGACGTCACACGCTGGCGGCGCTTCTCGGCGAGATAGGCGAGCGTCGAGGCGAGCAGGGTGCCGCCGACGCAATAGCCGGCGGTGTGCACCTTCATCTCGCCGGTGACCTTCTCGATGACGTCCATCGCCGTGAGCGGGCCTTCGGTCATGTAGTCGGCCCAGGTCTTCTTGCCGAGCTCCCTGTCCGGATTGACCCAGGAGATCACGAACACCGTGATGCCCTGGTCGACGCACCATTTGATGTAGGATTTCTCGGGGCGCAGATCGAGGATGTAGAACTTGTTGATCCAGGGCGGCACGATCAGGAGCGGCGTGCGCAGCACGTTCTCGGTCGCCGGTGAATACTGGATCAGCTGCATCAGCTCGTTCTGGAAGATCACCTTGCCCGGCGTCGTCGCCATGTTGACGCCGACCTCGAGATTGCTCGAGTCGGACTGGCGGATCCGCAGCGTGCCGTGGCCGGCCTCGATATCCTCGGCCAGCATCTTCATGCCGCGCACCAGATTGTCGCCGTTGGTCTCGACGGTGGCGCGCAGCACCTCCGGATTGGTCAGCACGAAATTCGACGGCGCCAGCGCGTTGGTGATCTGCTGGACGTAGAATTCGGCCTTCTTGCGCGTGTGGGGATCGATCCCGTCGGCGTCATGGACCAGCTGCTGCGCCCATTTCGAGGTCAGCAAATAGAGCTGCAGGATGAAGTCGAAGAACTGGTTCGACTTCCATTCCGGATCCTGGAAGCGCTTGTCGCGCGGGGCCGGGGCGATCGCCGGCTTGGCGTCTGCCTCGCCGGCCATGCGGCGCACCGCCGAGCCCCAGAGATCGAGATAGTCCTTGCCGAGCTGCATCTGCAGCGACGAGGCGCGCTCCTTGTCGGACAGCCAATATTCGGCGATCACGCTGAAGGTCTTGATGACCTCACCGAGCTCATTCGGCGGCTTGTCGCGGACTTCTCCCGTCTGGCGCGGCTTGAGATAGGCTGCCAGCGCCTGGCCGCTGCTCTCCATCGCCCGCGCGATGTTCATGGCGAAGGCTTCGGCGTTGAATTTCGGGGTGGCCTGGGTGTCGGTACTAACGTTGCTCATCTGAGGTACAATATCGCGTCGTTTGGAGGGCGTCATCGCGCGGTGCGGCAACGCAAATCAGTCAAAATCCAGCATTTCGCTCTGTTGCGGTGCGAGAAAAAATCTTTGTTCCGTCATATTGAAGCCTCAGGGTTCGCTTTTGGTGTTCCCGCTTTAAGCGTTTCGGGCGACAATGGTTTGAAACGCTGAAGTCGAAATTAACGCAGCGGGGACGCTGCAAGGCTCGTACCAGTGCGACCCGTGTCGGCAACGTGCGACGTGCGCGCTAGCTTGTTGGGGACAATTCGGCGCATGCCGATCGATCGAATGAACAGGGGGCTCGCGGCCGCAGTGCTGCTCGCGTCGTTGGTGGCGCTGAGCGGGTGCTCGAGCACGATCGCCGATATGACGATGCCGGCCGATGCGCCGGCGCGCGAGAAGGACGCCACCGGCTACCTGCCGGTCCATGATCTTCCGCCCGACCGCGCCGACCCGACGATCAAGCCGGCGGACCAGGCCAAGATCGAGCAGGAGCTGATTGCCGCGCGCGCGCGCCAGGCCTCGACGGCTGCCCAAAGCGGGAAGTAGCACCCGACAAACGGCCGATCAGCGCTGGCGCCGCCCGGTGTCCGTGCTAAAAGAAACCCAGTTCAACCGCAGATCCGGCCGCAGCCCCCAGATCGTGCGCCTGAATTCGCTCTAAGTCATTGATTCAGTGCGATTTCTGTCAGAGGCCGAGCCGGCTTCCGCAAGCTAGGACCAAGGGGGGTCGATTCTGGCATCGCGGTTGTCGGAGCAAGGGTCCCATGGAAGATTTTTACCGCATTCGCCGTCTGCCGCCTTACGTCTTTGAGAAGGTCAACCAGGCCAAGGCGGCCGCGCGCAACGCCGGGGCCGACATCATCGACATGGGCATGGGGAACCCGGACCTGCCGACCCCGCCGCATGTGATCGAGAAGCTCAAGGAGACGCTGGGCAAGCCGCGGACCGACCGCTACTCGGCCTCGCGCGGCATCAACGGCCTGCGCAAGGCCCAGGCCGCCTATTATGCGCGCCGCTTCGGCGTCAAGCTCAACCCCGACACCCAGGTGGTTGCGACGCTCGGCTCGAAGGAGGGGTTTGCCAACGTCGCGCAAGCGATCACGGCGCCCGGCGACGTCGTGCTGTGCCCCAATCCGAGCTACCCGATCCATGCCTTCGGCTTCCTGATGGCGGGCGGCGTGATCCGCTCGGTGCCCTCGGAGCCGACGCCGCAGTTCTTCGAGGCGGTCGAGCGGGCGATCATCCATTCGATCCCGAAGCCGATTGCGCTGATCGTCTGCTATCCGTCGAACCCGACCGCCTATGTCGCGGACCTCGACTTCTACAAGGACCTCGTCGCGTTCGCGAAGAAGCACGACATCTTCATCCTGTCCGATCTCGCCTACGCCGAGGTATATTTCGACGAGAACAATCCGCCGCCGTCGGTGCTGCAGGTGCCCGGCGCGATCGACGTCACCGTCGAGTTCACCTCGATGTCGAAGACGTTCTCGATGGCCGGCTGGCGCATGGGTTTTGCGGTCGGCAACGAGCGGATCATCGCGGCGCTGGCGCGGGTCAAATCCTATCTCGATTACGGTGCGTTCACGCCGGTCCAGGTGGCGGCGACCGCGGCGCTGAACGGTCCCGACGACTGCATCCGCGAGATGCGCGACACCTACCGCAAGCGCCGCGATGCGCTGGTCGAGTCATTCGGCCGCGCCGGCTGGGACATTCCGCCGCCGCAGGCCTCGATGTTCGCCTGGGCGCCGCTGCCCAAGGCGTTCGAGGCGGTCGGCAGCATGCAGTTCGCGACCCTGATGGTGGAGAAATCCGGCGTCGTGGTGTCGCCGGGCGTTGCGTTCGGCGAGCATGGCGAGGGCTATGTCCGCATCGCGATGGTGGAGAACGAGCAGCGCATCCGGCAGGCCGCGCGCGGCGTGCGCCGCTTCCTTGAAAGCGGCATCGAAACGTTGCACAACGTCGTTCCTCTCGCCAACCGACGCTAATCCTTCCAGGTTGCTTAATCTCCAGGTCCCTTAAATCCATGGTCGCACCCCTGAACGTGGGCATAGCGGGGCTCGGCACCGTCGGTGCCGATGTCGTCCGCCTCATCGAAACGCAAGGACGGGCGCTGGCCGAGCGCAGCGGCCGCGGCGTTCGCGTCGTCGCGGTCACGGCGCGCTCGAAAGCCAAGAAGCGCGGCCTCGACCTGCGCGGCATCGCCTGGGCGAAGAGCCCCGAGGCGCTCGCCGAAGATCCCAATATCGACTGCTTCGTCGAATTGATGGGCGGCGCCGGAGATCCCGCGCTGTCCGCGATCGAGACCGCGCTGAAGGCCGGCAAGTCGGTCGTCACCGCCAACAAGGCGTTGATCGCCAAGCATGGACTGCGTCTCGCCGCGGCTGCCGAAAAGCACGGCGGCGCCCTGAATTTCGAGGCGGCGGTCGGTGCGGCGATCCCGGTCATCAAGACGCTGCGCGAGGGCCTCGCGGGCACCAGCGTCAACCGCGTCTACGGCATCCTCAACGGCACCTGCAATTACATCCTGACCCGGATGGAGCAGGAGGGCCTGTCGTTCGAGGAGTGTCTGAAGGACGCCCAGCGGCTCGGCTATGCCGAAGCCAACCCGTCATTCGACGTCGATGGTCATGACACCGCGCAGAAGCTCGCGATCCTGGCCAGCCTCGCCTTCGGAACCAAGGTCGCGGAAAGCGCGGTTTACGTCGAAGGCATCTCCTCGATCACGCCGGAAGACCTCAAGGCCGCCGCGGAACTCGGTTACCGGGTCAAGCTGCTCGGCGTCGCGGTCCGCACGGCAAAGGGCATTGAGCAGCGCGTGCACCCGACCATGGTGCCGAAATCATCCTCGATCGCGCAGGTGATGGGCGTCACCAATGCGGTGGCGATCGACGGCGAGGGGATTCCGCCGATCACGCTGGTGGGACCCGGCGCCGGCGGCGGCGCGACGGCCTCCGCCGTGGTCGCCGACATCGCCGACGTCGCCCGCGGCATCCGCGCTAAGCCGTTCGGCCGTCCGGTGGAGCGGTTGCGCGACACCACCAAGGCGCCGATGGAACGCCATGAAGGTGGCTATTATATCCGCCTGATGGCGCGCGATCTTGCAGGCACTGCCGCAACAATCGCCACCCGGCTGGCGGAACAGAAGATATCTCTGGAATCCATCGTGCAACGGCACCCGGATGGCGTCGATGTGAACGGCGCGGCCAAAAAACCTTCACCGGTCCCGGTCATTCTGATTACCTATGCGACCAGCGAGGATGCCGTGCATCGTGCGCTGGCCGCAGTGCAGCGCGATAAGGTCATCAGCGGGCGGCCGCAGGTGATCCGGATCGAGAAAAACTAGCGCATGGCCTGAACGGGTCGGGCGTGAGACGATTGATGCGGGCAGGCTGCCCTGTCCCAGAGGCTTAAGGAGTACGCCGATGTCGACCCATATTTCCGTTCCGCCGCAGATGCTGCTCGAGCGCATCCTGACGCTCGAAATCGTGCGCGTGACGGAGCGCGCTGCGGTGTCGGCCGCGCGGCTGCGTGGCCACGGCCAGGAGAAGGCCGCCGACAAGGCCGCGGTCGACGCGATGCGGCGCGAGCTCAACAAGCTGCCGATCGAGGGGACGGTCGTAATCGGCGAGGGTGAGCGCGACGAGGCACCGATGCTGTTCATCGGCGAGAAGGTCGGCCTCAATGCTGGCCCGAAGGTCGACATCGCGGTCGACCCGCTCGAAGGCACCACGCTGTGCGCCAAGAACATGCCGGGCTCGATCGCCACGATGGCGATGGCCGACGGCGGCACGCTGCTGCACGCGCCCGACGTCTACATGCAGAAGATCGCGATCGGCCCGGGCTACGCCAAGAACGTGATCGAGCTCGACGCGCCGCCGGCCGACAATGTCCGCCGGCTCGCCAAGGCCAAGGGCGTCGACCCGACCGCCATCAACGTGCTGGTGCTCGATCGTCCGCGCCATGCCGACATCATCAACAGCGTGCGTTCGACCGGCGCTGCCGTGCAGCTGATCACCGACGGCGACGTCGCTGGCGTCATTCACTGTGCGAAACCCGATGAGACCGGCGTCGACATGTATATCGGTACCGGCGGCGCGCCAGAGGGCGTGCTCGCGGCGGTCGCGCTGCGCTGCATCGGCGGCCAGATGCAGTGCCGCCTGATCCTCGACACCGAGGAGAAGCGCGAGCGCGCGCACAAGATGGGCGTCACCGATCCGAAGATGATCTACGGCATCGAGGACATGGCCAAGGGCGACTGCCTGTTCGCCGCTACCGGCGTCACCACCGGCTCGCTGCTGACCGGCGTGAAGTTCAAGAAGGACGTGATCGAGACCGAGACGGTCGTGATGCGCTCGGTCACCGGCACCGTGCGCTACATCAAGGCCGAGCATCGGCAGCTCGAGAAATTCCACCTGGACTAATATCCGCTGTCATTCCGGGGCGTCCGAAGGACGAACCCGGAATCTCGAGGTTCCGGGTTCGATGCTCCGCATCGCCCCGGAACGACAGCGTAAACAACAACAAGAAAAAGGGAGGCACCCATGTCCGATCTGTCCGGGGTCAAGGCGCTGGTATTCGACGTGTTCGGGACCGTGGTCGACTGGCGCACCAGCCTGATCAACGACTTCACCAGATGGGGCGAGACATCAGGTATCAAGGCCGATTGGACCGCGCTGGTCGACGGCTGGCGCGCGGTCTATGCGGCCTCGATGGACGAGGTGCGCAAGAACCCGCAGAACGGCTACGTCATCCTCGACGTCTTGCACCGCCGCTCGCTGGAAAAACTCGTCGCGCAATTCGACATCAAGGGGCTGACCGAGGCCGATTTGCAGCATCTGACGCTGGGCTGGCATCGCCTGCACGCCTGGCCCGACAGCGTCGCCGGCCTGACCCGGCTGAAGACCAAATACATCATCTCACCGCTCTCCAACGGCAACGTCGCGCTGCTCACCAACATGGCGAAGTTCGCAGGGCTCCCGTGGGATCTCGTGATGTCGGCCGAACTGTTCGAGCACTACAAGCCCGATCCGGAAACCTACCTCGGCGCCGCGAAGCTGCTCTGCCTGCCGCCGGAGCAGGTGATGATGGTCGCCGCGCACAATTACGACCTGAAGCACGCGCAGAAGCTCGGCCTGAAGACCGCCTTCGTGGCGCGTCCGACCGAATACGGTCCGCTGCAGAAGTACGATTTCGAGGCCACCGGCGAGTGGGACATCGTGGCCAAGGATTTCGGGGAAATCGCCAGCCGAATGGGCTGCTAGAACTGGTCCACAAATCATCGAAGCGTTACGATTCCTGCCTGATTGGGAAGGGCTCATGACGCTGCACGCATCCGCACTGCCCGTCGAGGCGCCACAGGCGTTCCTCGGCGTGACGCGGTCGCTGACCGGAAAACTCTGGCGCGACCGGCTGGATCCGCGCGGGGCGGCGCGGGCGCTCGCGATCGTGCAGCGCTATCAATTGCCGGAAATGCTGGCGCGCGTGCTGGCGGGGCGCGACGTCGGGATCGACGAGGTTCCCGACTTCCTCGACCCGACCATCCGCAAGCTGATGCCGGATCCTCACACGGTCACCGAGATGGAGCACGCCGCCAAGCGCATCGCGGATGCCGCGGTGCGCGGCGAGAAGGTCGCGATCTTCGGCGACTACGACGTCGACGGCGCGACCTCGGCCGCGCTGCTGACCTGGCATCTGCGCCATTGCGGGCTGGACCCGCTGATCCACATTCCCGACCGTATTTTCGAAGGCTACGGGCCGAACGTCGACGCCGTGCGTGCGCTGGCGGCGAAGGGCGCGACGCTGCTGGTCACGGTCGATTGCGGCACCACCAGCATCGAGCCGCTGGCGGAAGCCAGGAAGCTCGGCATGTCGGTCGTCGTGATCGATCATCACCAGACCGGCGATGTGTTGCCCGAGGTCGACGCGCTGGTGAATCCGAACCGGCCCGACGATCTCTCGGGGCTCGGCCATCTCGCGGCGGTCGGCCTCGTGCTGGTGACCTTGGTCGCGGTCAATCGCGAACTGCGCCAGCGCGGCTTCTGGACCGGCGAGATGCCGGAGCCGGACCTGCTCAGCGTGCTGCATCACGTCGCGCTCGGCACCGTGGCAGACGTCGCGCCGCTGATCGGGCTCAACCGGGCCTTCGTCGCCAAGGGCCTGATCGCGATGCGCCGCCGCGACCATGTCGGCCACACTGCGTTGATGGACGTCGCGCGGCTGAACGGGCCGCCGGAGGCCTGGCATCTCGGCTTCATGCTGGGACCGCGCATCAATGCCGGCGGCCGCATCGGGCGCGCCGATCTCGGCGTGCGGTTGTTGCTCGAAGGCGATATATCCGAAGCCGCGCGGATCGCGGCCGAGCTCGATCGTCTCAACGCCGAGCGGCGCTTGATCGAGCAGGCGGCCGAGGCGCAGGCCGAGGCCGAGGCGCTGGCTTCGCTCGGGCTCGAGGACAAGGGTGCTGTCATCGTCACCGCGGCGGAAGGCTGGCATCCCGGCGTGGTCGGGCTGGTTGCGGCGCGGCTGAAGGAGAAGTTCGCGCGTCCCGCGTTTGCGATCGCGCTGGAGCCCGGCGGCATCGGCACCGGATCGGGCCGTTCGATCGGCGGCGTCGATCTCGGCAAGGCGGTGCGGCAGGCGGTGCACGACGGCCTTTTGATGAAGGGCGGCGGGCACGCGATGGCGGCCGGCGTCACGCTGCGCAAGGAGAAGCTCGCCGAATTCCGCGCCTACATGGAAGGCGCGCTGGCGGCCGACGTCGCCAATTCGCGGCACGAGAACGAGCTGTTCATCGACGGCGCCGTGACCGCGCGCGCGGTGACGCCGGAGTTCGCCGCGACACTCAATCGTGCTGGCCCGTTCGGCAGCGCCAATCCGGAACCGGTGATCGCGCTGCCGTCGCATCAGCTGGTCTATGCCGACGAAGTCGGGCAGGCGCATCTGCGGCTGCGCTTCAAGTCAGGCGACGGCTCCATCGTCAACGGTATCGCGTTCCGTTCCGTCGGACAGAAGCTCGGCAGCGCCTTGACGCAAAATCGCGGCCAGCAATTGCACGTGGCGGGCTCTCTTGCGGTCGACCGTTGGCAAGGCACCGAACGTGTGCAATTCCGTGTCCTCGACGTCGCGGTGCCGGATCAGGGCCCGACGGTGATCCGATAAGAAACGTTGGGAGAGGACATGTCAGGACAGGTAGAAGGCAAGGTCGCGCTGGTGACCGGCGGCGCATCGGGCATTGGCGAGGCCATCGTTGAATTGTTCGCGCAGGAAGGCGCGACCGTTATTGCGACCGATATCGATGAGTTGAGGGGACCCGAGCTCGCCGCGCGGCTCACCAAGGCCGGGCGGAACGTGACCTTCTTGCCGCAGGACGTCACCAGCGAGGAGCGCTGGATCGAAATCATCAGTGAGATCGGCAAGCGCCATGGCCGCCTAGATATCATGGTCTCGAATGCCGGCATCGGCATCGGAGCGCCCTCGATTGTCGAGATGTCGCTCGCGGACTGGCGTCGCCAGACCGCCATCAATATCGACGGCGTATTCCTGTCGGTGAAGCACTCGCTGCCGCTGATGCGCAAGCACGGCGGCGGCTCCATCATCATGATGTCGTCGCTGGCTGGCCTGCGTGGTGCGGCGACCCTTTCCGGCTACAGCGCCACCAAAGGCGCGGTCCGCTTGTTCGCCAAGTCGATCGCGATGGAGTGCGCGCAGGTCAACGACGGTATCCGCGTCAACTCGGTGCATCCCGGCATCATCGACACGCCGATCTGGGGCAAGATCCCGACCGGCGCGACCGGTGCCGGCCAGAACGCGCCGATCGATCCGGAGGAGCGGGCAAGGTTCGCCACGCCACTCGGACGCGCCGGCCAGGCCATCGAGATCGCCCAGGGCGTGCTCTATCTCGCTTCCGACGCGTCGCGCTACGTCACGGGCAGCGAGCTCGTGATCGACGGCGGCATGAATGCCGGCGGCGTGGTGCGGCAGCCTGCGAAATAGTCTCCGTCATTGCGAGGAGCGAAGCGACGAAGCAATCCATAGTCCCGCATATGCGGAGGGATGGATTGCTTCGCTGCGCTCGCAATGACGGTGAGCGGTCAATGTGGCAGCCTGCGAGCCGATAGGAGCGAACTGTCGTAGCCCGCATGAGCGGAGCGATATGCGGGAAATGCGTGCCCGGGTATCGCTTTCGCTCACCCGGGCTACGCAGATCGCATGATGCCTACCCGCCTTGCCGTAGCCGCGCCAGCACCTTGAGCCCGCCGTAACCGTCGGCGGGCAACAGGCCCATCTTGATCTGAAAATCCTTGATCGCCTTCATGGTGTCGTTGCCGACGCGGCCGTCGGTGCCGCCGGTGTCGAAGCCGGCCTTGGTCAGCCGCGTCTGCATCTCCTGCACCTCGGCCAGTGTCAGCGCGCGTTCCGAGCCCGGGAAGGGCTGGATGAAGGGCGGCCCGCCGAGGCAGCGATCGCCGAGATGGCAGATCGCCAGCGCGTAGTTCATCGACGGGTTGTAGCTCTTCACCGAATTGAAGTTCGGACCGAGCAGAAAGGCCGGACCACCCGCGACCGGGATCCACAGTTGCGCTGACGCATTTGGCTGCGGAAACGGCTGGCCGTCGGCGCGGGTCACACCGGCGCTGGCCCAGGCCGCGTAGGTGCGGCTGCCGCTGGCGCCGCCGCCGGGCGCGCGGACCTCGTAGCCCCAATGCTCGCCGCGGTGCCACTTGCCGCGGTTGACGAGATATTTCGCGGTCGAGCCCAGCGCGTCGTCGGGCCGGCCGAACGGCGAGACCTTGCCGTCGCCGTCATAGTCGAAGCCGACATTGAGCCAGACTTCCGGCATCCACTGCGAATGACCCATCGCGCCGGCCCAGGAGCCATTCATCTCCTGAGGCGTGCTCCAGCCGCGCTGCACGATCTTCATCGCGTTGATCAGTTCGGTCTCCCAATAGGCCTTGCGGCGCGGCTCGTTCCAGGCGAGCGCCGCCAGCGACGGAAACACCGGCGTCATGTGGTTCTGCTGCACCAGCGGATCGCCATAGGCGGATTCGACGCCCCACAGCGCGAGCAGCGTGCCGCGCTCGACGCCGAAATCGCGTTCGATCCGGCCGAACAGCGCCTCGTTCTTCTTCAGCGCCTCCTTGCCGTGAATGACCCGCCAGTCGGAGACGCGGCGGTTGATGTACTGCCAGATCTGCTCGTGGAATTCAGGCTGGTTGCGCATCTGCCTGAACACGCTCATGTCGGGCTCGATCCGCCCCATGCAGCGATTCCAGGTCGCCTCCGAGATGCCCTTGGCGAGCGCGCGAGCGCGAAAATTGTCGCGCCACTGGTCGAAGCCCGGAGGGGCGGCGGCGAGCGCGCCGAGCGGATTGACGAGCACCACGCCGGCCGCGAGCCCGGCCTTCAGGACGGCGCGGCGGGCAGGGGATTTCGGAGAATCAGGCTGTTTCATCGGGCCAGTCTAGCGGCGCCGATCGGGTGAGCCAAAAGCCACGCCGCCGCAGGAGCTATAGTTTTGAGCATGACCTCATCGGAAAACCGGTTCCCACTTTTCCGGGTCATGCTCTAGCTATCCTGCAAATCTGTGGCGATTTTTGACAGCCACCGGCGCACCACCTGTTCCGACCTGGCATCGAGGCCGGCGGCGAGCCGGCGTTCCTGGGCCTGGGCGATCTGCCGGCATTTCTCCAGCAGTCTGGTTCCATGGCTGGTCAGGGTCCATTGCAACACGCGGCCGTGGACCGGGTGCGCCGTCTTGCCGATCGCGCCGTCGCGCTCGAGGTTGCGGATGATCACGCTCACGGTCTGCGGCGTCAGCAGCGCGACGCGAGCCAGATCGGCGCCGGAGAGCCCCGGATAGGCCTTCAGCATCGTCAGCACGACGAATTGCGGCGAGGTGACGCCGAGCCGTCCCAGTTGGCGCTCCATCGACAGCCGCGAGGCCGCGTGGGCCTGACGCAGCAGATAGGCGAGATAGCCCTGCTCGCCGCGCTTGCCTTCGCCCGGCGCCGGAACGGAAGGGGCGAACACGACGTCGCCAGCGCTCGATCCCGCATTCACTGCGGCCCTTCGGCCGGCGGCTTTTCCGACTGGACGCCGTTCGGCGGTGCCGAATTTGCCTCGTTTCTGCATTGCCGCCATGTCGCCTGCTGTCGCCTCGGCCGATGCCCGCATCTTGCCGATGATATCAGAGCTCTGATAATATCTCAGTACACTGATAACATGAGGCCGGACCAATGTCACATGCCCGCAAGGAATACACCGACTTCGAGAAGCTCGCGCCCGACGTCTTCGCCGCGGTGCGCGCACTCGGCCAGTTCGCGGCCAAGGCCGGCCTCGACAAGCAGCTGCTCGAACTCGTCAAGCTGCGCGCCTCGCAGATCAACGGCTGTGCGTTCTGCGTGCAGTATCACATCCTGCAGGGCGAGAGCCTCGGCGTGCCCGCCGACAAGCTGAACCTCGTCGTGGTGTGGCGCGAGGCGCCGCAGTTCACGCCGCGCGAGCGCGCCGCGCTGGCCTGGACCGAAGCGTTAACGACCCTGCCGAACGGCGTCAGCGACGAGGTCTATGCCGAGGCCACCGCTGAATTCTCCGAGCAGGAGCTGACTTACCT
This sequence comes from Bradyrhizobium sp. USDA 4538, assembly GCF_024171045.1. NCBI lineage: Bacteria > Pseudomonadati > Pseudomonadota > Alphaproteobacteria > Hyphomicrobiales > Nitrobacteraceae > Bradyrhizobium > Bradyrhizobium sp. USDA 4538. The sequence continues at coordinate 8,141,501 of NZ_JALJZE010000001.1, read as the reverse complement.
GACCTCGGCGATCGCATCGATCAATGTCTGGAACCGGTTCGGCGCGGCCTATCGCTGGACGCCGCCGCCGCGCCGGCAGCGCGCGGACGCGGCGGCTTCGTAACGTCGAGACGGATCAAACGGCAACCGACAGGGAGAAAAACAATGACCTCGATGGCGATGACACCATCCCTTCCATTCGCGCGGCCGCCGCGGCCGGTCATGCTGGCCGTGATCGCGGGACTGGTCTCCGCCTTCGTGATCGGGAAGGCACTGCCGACCCCGATGGACGCGATCTCCTCCGTCATCGCGCCGCTGTGCGCCAGCGCCAATGCGGCGTCGCCGCTCGACAAGGTCGAGGTCATCAGCTCGCACGCGCTGCCCAATGTGGCGGGCAAGCGTGTCACGGTGGTGCGCGTGTTCTATGGTCCCGGTGGCTTCACGCCGCCGCACCGCCATTCCGGTTCGGTGACGGCCTACATCACCAAGGGTGAAATCCGCTCACAGCTCGGTGGCGGGCCGGTCGAGACCTTCAAGGTCGGCCAGTCCTTCTTCGAGCCGCCGGGCTCGACCCACATGGTCTCGGCCAATGCGAGCACCACGGAGCCGGCGGAGCTGATCGCGGTGTTCGTGGCGGATGAGGGCGCGCAGCTGACCACGATGCTCGATTAGCGATCGGTTGGCGCTCGTTCTGCTAGACATGCGCACTGGACCAGTTTGGTGCCCAGTTCGCGTGAAACTGGACCTTGCGCGCAACGGGGCGTGTCGATTGATTGCAGGACACGTTGCGGCGACGATTGCCGACGAGGGACAAACCGATGATCAGCCTGAAGGGGCTCTCTGCCTTCCCGATCACGCCTTCGAACCGGGATGGACGGGTCGATGTGGGTGCGCTCCGCGCCTTGCTCGACCCCCTGATTGCGGCGAAGGTGGATTCGGTCGGGCTGCTCGGAAGTACCGGCTCATATCCGTATTTCAGCCGCGATGAGCGGCGGCGCGCCGTGCAGGCGGCCACCGCCTTGGCGGACGGCAACACACCAATACTGGTTGGCATCGGCGCACTGCGCACCGACGATGCGGTGCGGCTGGCGAAGGATGCGCGTGATGCCGGCGCGACGGCGGGCCTGTTGGCAGCGGTTTCCTATACGCCGCTGACCGATGACGAGGTCTTTGAGCACTTCCAAACCGTGGCCCGCGAGAGCGGGTTGGCGATCTGCATCTATGACAATCCCGGAACGACTCATTTTCAATTCACGCCGGCTCTCATCGGCCGTCTGAGCCGGGTCGAGGGAATCGTCGCGGTGAAAAGTCCGGCGCTGGATGCTTCGACCGTGGCGGGCCATCTCGGGGAATTGCGGGCTGTGGTTCCGGACGGCGTTGCGTTGGGATACAGCGCCGACTGGAATTGCACCGAGGCGCTGCTGGCGGGCGGAGACACCTGGTACAGCGTTCTCGCAGGAATCTTCCCGAAGGTCTGCGTGGACATCGTGCGCGCCGCGACGAGCGGCGATGCGGCCCGCGCGCGACAGCTCAACGGGCGACTGCAGCCGATTTGGGATCTGTTCAGGACATATTCCAGTCTGCGTGTCGTCTACGCACTTGCCGATCTCAGAGGGGTCTGCACGGCCGAGCCTCCACGTCCGATATTGCCGCTGCCCGCGGACGCTCAGAGGCGGGTCAAGGAGACGTTGGCGGCGATGGAGATCGACTGATCGCAACCACGGCGGAGGGCGCTAGATGCCGGCGCGCGCCATCGGGTCGCGGCCGAACCGGTTGTCACCCTTCGATCCCGGCAGCACGCTCAGCGTTGCGACGAGCGCCAGATAGGGGATCCAGTATTTGACGTGCAGCGCGGCGGCGAGGTGGGGAATGGCGAGGATCGTCAGCGCCCACCAACCCGAGACGTTGAGGTCGTGCAGCCGCTTCACCAGGATCGCCGCGAATGGCCACAATGACAGCATGAGCAGCAAGCGCAGGACGGACAGGTCGTCGGCGGGCGGGCTGCTGTCGTAATAGCGTGGACCGGGGTCGAGCCTTACGCCGACGCGAATGACGAGCATGTCGACCAGCATAAGGCCGAAAAATCCCAGGCTGAATTCCTGCCGGCTGATGCGGCCTTTCACCGAAAGAAAGAACCAGCTGAAGGTCGAGAGCATGCTTGGTTGTGGTCCAGCCTGAATGGGCATCTGATAGAGACTTGCGTCCGATGGTCAAAGCGGGACGGGTTCCCGCCGTTTGCTGCTTCCATCATGATCATTGAAGCTGGCAATTGTCGCCGCGACATGGCGCGCACCGACGCGATTCCGAATGGAACCTGCGGTGGGGCGTTTGCACAATTTCGGAATAATGGAATAATGCCGCTGATTTGCCCGACGTGTCAAGTCGTCGTGTCGAACGACGGCAGCCGCCGGCTACTTTGCATGGGGTTGTTTTCGATATTTTGGCAGTGCGCCCCGAACCGGTGTCCCCTTCGGTCGACAACACTCTAATTGCCGCCGCCTTCCTGGGTGTCGATGCGATGCACGACGTCGTCGGGCAGGGCATGGGCCACGGCGGCTGCAAGCCCGGGCTCCGGTCCGATCTCGCGGCCGCGGCCGCGGATCAGCCGCTCATAGGCCGACACCAGCGTGGTGTAGGGATTGACCCACAGCCAGCCGTCGCGCGTGAACAGCTGGACGTCGAAATGCAGATGCCGCGATGTGCCGTTGGGGTGGTCGAGATAATTCGAGACCACGCCGATCTTCTCGCCCTCGCTGACGCGGCGCCCGTTGAGCAGGCCGTCGGCATCCATCACTGACGGGTTCATGTGCATGTAGCGGAAACGGACATGCTCGGTGCGGGTGTTGACCTGCAATGTCGCGGCCTGCTGTTGCGCCGAGCGGATCACGATACTGTCGCGCACCGCAACGACCGCCTGCTGCTTGGGGTCGCAGCCATCCTTGCTGTCGACAGGACACGCGCCGGGGCGGATGTCCTGGCCCTGATGGCCGTAGCCGCTGGCGCATTGGCCGACCTCGAAGCTGCGCGCCTCGCAGAAATTGTCTTGCCAGGGATACGTGTCGATGGCCGCGCCGGGCTTGCGCTTGGCGAAAGATTGCGAGTGGGCGAAGGCCGGCGCCTTCTCGAGCGGAAAGCGGATCTGCGAATAGACGGTGAAGTCGGCGTGGCCGCCTTGTTGCCTGCGGCCGCCGCTGCCCGCGACGATGTCGCCGCTCGGGTGGTAGGTGAAGTCGGCGGATTGCACGGCCGGCCGCTCGGCGATATCGGAGGCGACGTCGCTGCGCGGCCGTGACGGCTGGCCGCCGGCGATGCGCAGGGCCTTCAGAAAGCGCTCGGCGACCGGATAGGCCTCGCGGCAGGCCAGCCGCTTCGGCCGCGGCGCGCTGTCGAGGCACTGGATCGAGACCACATAGGGGATTCCGAAGCGGGTGAAGGCGTAGCGGACATAGCCCTCGCGAACGAAGCGGCGCAGGTCCGGAAACTGCGCGGCCAGCGTCCTGACCGGCTCGCCCTTGCCGCCGAGCCGGTCGGCGAGGTCGTAGACGAGGATCGAGCCGGAAATCTGCACCTCGACCGGCTTGGCAAATGTCCGCGGCGGCAGGCCGTCGCCGGCGCCGGGGTCGAGCGAGAACACGGCATCGTAGCCCGACGCACCGGCATGGAAGAAATCGACCGCGCGGAAGTCGGCCTGGTAGCGCGCGATCGACAGGCTGTCCGGCGCACCGTTTTGTCGCGCGTCGAGATAGCTTGCGGGGTCGAACGGCAGCAGCACCGGGATCGGGCTCTGCGCAATGCCGGGAAACAGCGGCGCTGTCACCGCGTTCAACTGCACCAGCGCAGGCGTCGCCCGCGGATCGGTGGCGGGGACGCGGCGCTGGCCTGCGAAAGTGAAGCCGGCGGCGATGGCCGGGCGGCTACCGATCTCCTGCCGCAGCTGGTCGAGCACGGCGCGCCATTCGACCCGCATGGCCGAGATCGATGGCGTTCGGAATTCGTCGGCATGGGCGCCGGGAAGAGGCGAGAGCAGGGCTGCCAGCCAGCAACTGACGAAGCTGACCACCTTCCTGTTCACTGCACACCCCGGGCTCATGTCTGATCGCCCGAGAGACTAAAGCAAGTTCCGGAAAAGTGTGTAGCGGTTTTCGGTAAAGTTGACGCTTAACCAACAAGTTGAGGCGCGGTGACGATTCATTTCAAATCCCACCGCGCCTCAAGCGCTCAGTCCTTGGCGCGTTCGACGTAGGAACCGTCTTCGGTCATGACCACGATGCGCGTGCCCGTGGTGATGTGCGGCGGCACGCCGGTGCGCAGGCCGTTGGACAGCATGGCCGGCTTGTAGGACGAGGAGGCTGTCTGGCCCTTGGTCACGGGCTCGGTCTCGACCACTTCCAGCGTCACGCGCTGCGGCAGCTGGATCGCGACCGGGTTGCCCTCGTGCATCGAGAGCTTCACGGTCATGTTCTCCTGCAGATACGGCGCGGACGAGCCGACGATCTCCTTGGAGACCTGGACCTGGTCGTAGTTGTCGTTGTTCATGAAGTGGAAGCCGTCGCCATCTTCATAGAGGTAGTTGTAGTTGTGGTCCTCGACGGTGGCCTTCTCGACCTGGTCGGTGGTCTTGTAGCGCTCCGAGACCTTCACGCCGTCGCCGATGCGGCGCATTTCGATCTGGCTGACCGGGGTGCCCTTGCCGGGATGAATGTTCTCGGCGGAAAGGACCACATAGAGCTTGCCGTCCTGCTCGATGACGTTGCCCTTGCGGATGGAACTGGCGATGACTTTCAAAGGTGTTTTCCTGAATTTGAGAGCCTAAGGGCGCCAACCGGATCGGCAGCCCCTCGGTCATGGCGGCGATTTCGGGCTGCAACATACTGATTTGTCCCTGAGATGCCAGTCTTTTGCGGCCGAATTCGCAAGGTTGCCAACCGTCCCGGCCGTCCCGATCGGCCCTATTTTTCGGCCATGGGCTCATCCGTTTCAGCGAATCTGCCGATGGGACGCGCGAGCCGTCGTTCAAGTTCAGCCACGTGCGCGCATGGACAAGGTGCGCGTCTTTCGACAAGAAGGGATCAGCCTCGCGGCGTTCCGCGGAGGCTCGGGCTGTGTAGGCTTATGAACTTGCGTAGAATCAATCGGTTGCGCAGTACTCTTGAGTGCGGATGGCGGCTCGTTGATGTTGAATCCATGAGGATGCTCTGGCGATGACAGCTCATGACCGGCCGTCGCCCTGGTGGATGCCGCAGCGCTATGCCGACCGCAGGCCGTTTCTGCAGGCGCGGACGGCGATCACGCGAGCGCTGCGCGCCTGGTTCGAGGAGCAGGGATTTGCCGAGGTCGAGACCGCGATCCTGCAGATCTCGCCGGGCAACGAGACCCATCTGCACGCTCCTCGCACCGAGCTCAGGCAGGCCGATGGCTCACATGCGCCCCGCTATCTGCGCACCTCGCCGGAGTTCGCCTGCAAGAAGCTGCTCGCGGCCGGCGAGCCGAAGATTTACGAGTTCGCGCGGGTGTTCCGCGACCGCGAGCGCGGCGACCTGCATCTGCCCGAATTTACCATGCTGGAATGGTACCGCGCCAATGCCGGCTATGACGCCATCATGGCCGACACGATCGTCGTGATCGCCCATGCGGCGCAGGCGACCGGGATCGGGCGGTTTTCCTTCCGCGGCATGACGGCCGATCCGTTTGCGGAGCCGGAGCTGCTGACGGTCGCGGCGGGTTTCGAGCGCTTCGCCGGCATCGATCTCCTGGCGACGATCTCAGGCGGCGAAGGCGACCGCGAGGCGCTTGCGGCGGCTGCAGCAGCGCGGGTGCGGGTTGCAGATGACGACACCTGGACCGATATCTTCAGCAAGGTGCTGGTCGAGCATATCGAGCCTCATCTGGGACAGGGCCGTCTGACGGTGCTGTTCGAATATCCGTCGCCAGAGGCCGCGCTGGCGCGCACCAAGGCCGGCGATCAGCGCGTCGCCGAGCGTTTCGAGGTCTATGCCTGCGGCGTCGAGCTCGCCAACGGCTTCGGCGAACTGACCGACGCGGCCGAGCAGCGCCATCGTTTCACCGCAGCGATGGACGAGAAGGCCCGCCGTTATGGCGAGCGCTATCCGCTCGATGACGATTTCCTTGCCGCGGTCGGCCAGATGCCGGAGGCCAGCGGCGTCGCGCTCGGCTTCGACCGGCTGGTGATGTTGGCGAGCGGCGCGCCACGAATTGATCAGGTGGTCTGGACGCCGCCTGCGGGAGAGACATGAACAGGATCGATCCAAAACTGGCGGCGACGCTGCGACAGCCGCGCGAGCTGGTCGATGCCGGGCTCGCGCCGGTCGCAGCACTGGCCGGGCTCGAGCGGGTTGCTGCGCGCTACGCGGTCGCGGTGACGCCGGAGCTCGCCGCGCTGATTGATCCGGCCGATCCCGCCGACCCGATCGCGCGGCAGTTCATCCCGAGCGCCGACGAACTCGTCGAGCAGCCGGGCGAGAACGCCGATCCGATCGGCGACGATGCGCATTCGCCGGTCGCCGGAATCGTGCATCGCTATCCCGATCGGGTGTTGTTCAAGCTCGTCCATGTCTGCGCGGTGTATTGCCGGTTCTGTTTCCGGCGCGAAATGGTCGGGCCGGGAAAGGCCTCGGCCTTGTCCGATGACGCCTACCGTGCGGCGCTGGATTACATCCGCAGCCATCCGGAGATCTGGGAAGTCATCCTGACCGGCGGCGATCCCTTGATGCTGTCGCCGCGCAGGCTGACCGAGATCATGGCCGATCTCGCCGACATCAATCATGTGAAGATCGTTCGCCTCCACACCCGTGTTCCGATCGCCGATCCGGGCCGTATCAATCCCGAGATGATCGCGGCACTGCGGGTCGAAGGCGCGACGACCTGGATTGCGATCCATGCCAACCATCCGCGTGAGCTGAGCAACAATGCCCGCGCAGCGTGCGCGCGCCTTGCAGACGCCGGCATTCCCTTGGTAAGCCAGTCCGTCCTGCTGCGCGGCGTCAATGACGATGCCGCGACGCTCGAGGCGCTGATGCGCGGCTTCGTCGAGTGCCGAATCAAGCCCTATTATCTGCATCACGGCGACCTTGCGCCCGGCACAGCGCATTTGCGCACCACGATCGAAACCGGGCAGGAACTGATGCGGGCGTTGCGCGGGCGTGTGTCCGGACTTTGTCAGCCGGATTATGTGCTCGACATCCCCGGCGGCCACGGCAAGGCGCCGATCGGCCCGAGCTATTTGTCGCAGCCGGCTTCCCGCGAACGTGAAGATCCGGTGGAACGGCGCTACCGTATCGTCGATTATTGTGGTGACGTTCATCTTTACCCGCCGCAATCCTGAGGCGGCGATGAGCGGGGCCGGGGACGGACGGCAGGAGCCGCCCGAGGATGAGGGCAACCGCAGCATCGAAAATGCTGTGATGTTCGGCTTCTTTGTGGTGCTGGTCGCCGCGGGAATCTGGCTCCTTGGCACGATGGCCGATATACGGAAGGTACAGGATTGCGCAGCGCAGGGGCGACGCAACTGTGCTACCGTCGAGGTGCCGGAACGGGCGCGATAGGGTTGAGAAGCGGAGACGCGAGATGCGGAAGACAGTTTTGTTGATGGCTCTGATGATGGTTGCGGCCGGAGCGCCCCAGCTTGGCATCTCCCAAGCCTGGGCGCAGCAACAGGGCGGATCGTCCTCCATGCAGAAGGGCGGGACGGTCCCGGAGGCGCCGATCGGACATCGTCAGCCGCGCCGCGGCGACGTTGGCAGCGAGAAGAATATCAGCGATCCGAACAGTCAGGCCAACAAGGAAGACGCGGCGCTCGACAGGAAGATCAAGAGCATCTGCCGCGGTTGCTAACCCACGCAGCTGACCGGCGAGGCGCGATATTCGCCCCGCCGGCAACGCTCAATCCGTTCGGCCGCGTCAGGCCGAACGCTCCTGCAGGCCGTCACGCCGCACGCTGCGCCTTGCGTCGACGGCATCGGCCAGCTGCTTCAACACGTCAGCCGTCGTCCCGAGGTCGATGCAGCCATCCGTGATGCTCTGGCCGTAGGTCAGCGCCTTGCCTGGCACGACGTCCTGGCGTCCCGCGACAAGATTGCTCTCGATCATCACGCCGATGATGCGCTGTTCGCCGCCTGCGACCTGGCGCGCGATGTCGGAGGCAACCGCTGGCTGGTTCTCCGGCTTCTTGCTGCTGTTGGCGTGGCTGGTGTCGATCATCAGCCGCGCCGCGACACCGGCGCGGCCGAGCTCGGCGGCGGCAGCATCGACGCTCGCGGCATCATAGTTCGGCGCCCGGCCGCCACGCAGGATGACGTGGCAGTCTTCGTTGCCGCTGGTCGCGGCGATCGCTGAACGGCCGCCCTTGGTGACCGCCATGAAGTGATGCGGGTGCGAGGCCGACTTCACCGCGTCCGCCGCGATCCGCACGCCGCCGTCGGTGCTGTTCTTGAAGCCGACGGGGCAGGACAGGCCGGAAGCCAGCTCGCGATGGATCTGGCTCTCGGTGGTGCGCGCGCCGATCGCGGCCCAGGAAACCAGATCGGCGATGTATTGCGGCGTCGTCATGTCGAGGAATTCGGTGCCGGCCGGCAGGCCGAGATTGTTCACCGCCGACAGCACGTTGCGGGCGAGCCGCAGGCCCTTGTTGATGTCGAAGCTGCCGTCGAGATCGGGATCGTTGATCAGCCCCTTCCAGCCGACGGTGGTGCGCGGCTTCTCGAAATAGACCCGCATCACGATCTCGAGGCGGTCGGCGAGCTGTTCGCGCAGGCTGGCGAGGCGCTCGGCGTAATCGACGGCCGCCGCGGGATCGTGGATGGAGCAGGGGCCGACGACGACCAGCAGGCGGTCATCGGTGCCGTTCAGGATCGCGTGGACGGCGTTGCGGGCGCCCATCACCACCCGGGTCGCCGTCAGGGTGCGCGGGACCTCCCGCATCACCTCCTCGGGCGTACTGAGCTCTTTCAATTCCTTGATGCGAAGATCGTCTGTCGTACTCAACACGGCTGGCTCCTTTGGATTTCGGGACCTGCCGGCACACAAAAAAGCCGCCAGGTCTGGCGGCTTGTTTTGGACGTTTGCTGCAATTCTTCAGATTGAGCGCGATCCTCCTGCCGCCAGCGAGCTGTCGTAGCTAAAGTACCAAAAATAGCTGGTGGCGACGGTGATCATGGGGCGGCTCTATAGCGCAGGGATTTGGGGCTGTCACCCCCCAAATGCAAGCCCCCCGCGGTTCGGCGTCAGGTGTTGCGCGCCGCCAACGCCATGCCGATCAGGGTCGCCCCGCCAAACATCAGATTGAGGCCGACGAGGAGGCCGATCGCCCATCCCGCGGATTCCGGCAAGCCCGCGATGATGAAGAAGGCGATCACGATGTCCATCAGGCCGGCGATCAGCAGCCAGGACCAGCGTCCCGACAATTCGCGGCGGTGCTCCAGCGCGTACATGACGGTGGCGACGCCCTCGGCGACGAAATAGGCGCCGACCACGATGGTCAGCGTCAGCACACCCTGCATCGGACGGGCGAGCAGCACCATGCCGGCCAGCACGGCGAGCGCGGCCGAAATCAGCGACCACCAGAAGCCCGGCATGTTGCGCGCCCAGAACGTCACGATCAGCCCGCCGATCCCTGAGATCAGGAACATCCAGCCGAGGAAGATGGTGACGGCGAGGCTCGCGAAGGTCGGCACGATCATCGCGGCGATGCCGAGGATCACCAGCAGGATGCCTTCGAACAGGAACGCCTTCCAGTGCGCCTTCACCGCGGCCTGCATTTTCGATCGCAGCTTGTCGAGGTCGTTGGACAGGGGCATCGCGGCTCTCCGGATCTGCGCGTGTGCAGTCTATCCTAACCGGTTATAAATGGTCAGCCCGTCAGTTGCGGCGGCAATAGCTGTGCGCTCATCTTTCTGCATGGCGGTTTTCGACAGCCAGAATCCTTGGCACAAGCCTGGCCGCCAGATATCGCGAGGCGCGTGGCGACAGATGCAGGAAGTCGGCCGATACCAGGTCGTTTGCGCTGGTCCCGACCCTCGTCAGACATCCGTCCGCGTTGCAGAGCTCGTCATAGGGCGACAGATATTCGATCCCGAGATCGGCGGCGATCTGCCCAATCCTGTCGTCAGTCTGCTTGGTCGATCGCACATCGTGGCTGCGTTCCGGGATCAATGTATGATGGCGCAGGAAATATTGCACCGTCAGATGGGGCACAGTGTCGGTCCAGACCGGGACAGGGCCGACCAGGATGACACGGGCGGCGCCGGCCTGTCTGAGGGCGACAATCGTCGGGCGGAGATCGTCGGCGGTGGGTTCTTTGCTCCACGCCAGGTGCAGAAGCACGACATCGGGGTGCGAGCGGGCAACCGCAGCAACGATGTGGCGATTGGTTTGAACACAAAACGGAATGGTCTCGGCCTGCGCGGTGAAGAGTGGCGGGCAGGAATTGACGGTGAACTGGGCTAACCCGAATTGATCGCCCTGGACTTGCCGCAGCCCGGCGGCAAGCATGCCGGCGGTCGAATCGCCCCATACGAAAACAAGCGGGCGCTTGCTGGCGTCAACGCAGCTCGGATCAAATGCGGGATCGGCGGAAGCCGAGATATGACATTCGCCGTATCTCAGGAAGTCCCTGGATACGGTCATGGCGCCGGCTTCGCGAACGATCGCCGGAAGCCGAAAGGCAAAGCCGTCGACGATCGCCAATGCTCCCACCGATGCAACGGCCACCATCGATGCCGCAAGGACCGGCGCCACCCGCCACTGCCCGAACCTGATTGGGCGCTCGACGTAGCGATAGGTTGCCCAGGCCAGAATGAAGCTGGCCCCAACGGCCAGCCCGTTCTCGGCCAAAGTCAGGGGACGACCTTTGAAGCTCGCCGCAAAAACCAGGATCGGCCAATGCCAGAGGTAGAGCGGATAGCTGATCAGCCCGATCGCGACCGCGGTACGCGTCGAGAGAAATCGATTGCGACCTGACATGATGAGGGCGGCGGCAGCGGCGACCGGCGCCACCGCTGCGATCCCGGGGTAGGTCATGGAGGGCGAATAGAACGCGGTTACCGCCGCGATCACCGCGAGCGCGGACCATCCGAGAAGGTCGCGCGCCGCGGAGAATCCGCTGGGCAGGCAGACGGCCACCAATGCTCCGGCCGCGAGCTCCCACGCCCGCGTGAACGGCTGGTAGAATGCGGCTTCAGGGTTGGTTCGAACGACCAGGATATTTGCGACAAGCGATGCGATGAAGATCAGGGCAAGGGGAGCGGCGGCGGCGATCCGCCATCGCACCAGCGCCCACAGCAGCAAGGGCCAGACAAGGTAGAACTGTTCCTCGATGCCGAGCGACCAGAGATGGAGCAGCGGCTTCGTTTGCGCGGCCGCATCGAAATAGCCACCCTCCGAATAGAACAGCAGGTTTGCCGAGAAACCCGCGCCTGCCGCAATCTCCTTTCCAAGGGCCACCAACTCGCTCGGCATCAGAAGTTGCCATCCGGCAACGAAGGCGGCGATCAAGACGACGATCAGGGCAGGAAAAATCCTGCGAATGCGACGCGCATAGAACGTCGCAAGGCTGAAGCTCCCGTTCTGAATGTCGCCATAGATGATCCCGGTGATCAGGTAGCCGGAAATGACGAAGAAGATGTCGACCCCGACGAAACCCCCGGGAACATATTGCGGGAACGCGTGGCCGAGCACGACCAACGAGACGGCAACGGCCCGCAAGCCGTCGATATCCGGCCGATAATTCTTGTAGTTGTGCCCCATCGTCCTCTCGCGCCTGGTCTGTGTCTCTCCCTGAACCCGCCGAGGTTGTTTTGCAAGGGGAGCGGTGCCGGCCGGGGCGCTAGCTTTGACCGGGAGCGGACGGAAAGCCCTCCGAGGCGGTCCGCATCCGGTTGCGGCCGAGGAAGTAGACGGCGGTGGTCGCGATGAGCAGCGCCAGTCCGATCAGGATCGAGGTGAAGCCGATCGGGACCAGGATGAACGACGCATTGCGCTCGGGATTGACGTACCAATGATGCAGCGAGGTGAGCAGGAAGGAGACGCCGGCAAAGCCGGCGCCGCCGCCGATCAGCAGCAGCGCCCACATCCGCCGCAGCTGGCTGAGCCGCTCGCGCGCAACGTCGGTGCGCGGCGCATGATGCTTGCCGAGGCGTCGCACGAGGCGGATTGCAAAGCCGATCGAGGAGAAGCCGATCAGCACGCTGGCCGAGCCGAGCAGCAGCCGCGTGGTCGAGCCGAGATCGGGGATGCGCTGGAGCGCGAGCAGCGGAAAATCGAACGCCGCGTGCAGCGCGACCGGCGCGACCAGCACCAGCGCCCAATTCGTCATGCGCGCCCAGTCGCGGTGACCCCGGTAGGCGCCGAGCGCGCCGCCGGAGCGCGCGATCGCAAGATAGGCGCCGGCGATGATGCCGAGCGCGCCGTGGAACGGCACCGTGAGCACGCTGCGCAATGCCGCGAGCGCGCGCCACATGTCCTTGTGCTGGACCAGATAGGCGAGGTTCTCATAGGCGGCAAACCCAAGTCCGGCGGCCGCGCCATAGACCACCGTATCCATCGGATCGGCGAAGGCGCGGCGCCGCGTCGAGATGACGACGATGACGAGCACCTTGACGATCTCCTCCGGTGCCGCGACTCCGAAAGCTGCACGCACCGCCTGCGTCGCCCAGGGATTGTCGGGAATCGCAAGCAGCGCATTGAACGGAATTCGCGCCAGGCCGAGCAGGGAGATGCTGGCCGCGCCGAGCACGAAGGCGAGCCACACCTGAACCGGCGGTCCGGGCCGCTCGTCGGCGGCGATGACCAGCCACAACACCAGCAATGCGGGGGCAATGGCGGCGGCGCCGATGACGGTTGGAAGCGACTCAAGCAACAACATGAGCCGGACGGGCCCCTTTGATGGCACCAAAGCGATGCGTGCCGAAGAAATGGCAGCAAGTTCAGCGGATTGCAAATCGGTCTGATGCCGTTCTCGTGACCAATATGCCACGGTGCCTTACGAAAGCAGGCTGGAAAGGTGCCGTTGCGGGCCTTGATCAGCTAAGGGCCGAGCGCGGCTCCCGGACAGGTTCCTGACGGCGGCAGGTCCATGGCGTTCCAGGCGCTTTGGTAGCCCGACGATTCCGGGATCGCGACCTGTGGGTCCGATCAGCTTTCGGCACCGCGTCCCCGTCGTTGGGCTATAATGCCGTGGGCAAGGCGACTGATCCGGTAAAAGCCAGAGATGCTTTCGATTGATTCTGCTGTGATCGTTCTTGCCGTGATCGCGCTGTTTGCGGCGTTTGTAAATGGCGCGCTTGGTTACGGGTTTTCCTCGCTCACGGTGCCGGTCGCACTCGTCTTCTACACCAACCGCGTCCTCAATCCCGCGGTGGTCATCGTCGAAGTCTTCGTCAATCTGTATGTCCTGTGCATCAACCTGAGCGGCGTTCCGGCCGTGTGGCGGCGCGTGCTGCCTATTCTCATCGGCATGCTGCCCGGTATCGCGGTCGGAGCCTTTGCGCTGACGTCGCTTCAGCCCGGCTGGACCAAGTTCGCCACCTACTCGATTATTCTGCCGCTCATTCTGTTGCAGGCGGCCGGTTGGCGGAGGCCGATCCAGTCGAAATGGCTGGTCGGTTTGCCCTTCGGAACGATGCTCGGGATCTTGTACTCGGTCACGACCATTTCGGGCCCGCCGCTGGCGATCCTCTTCAACAATCAGGGCCTCGTCAAAGATGAGTTTAGGGCCGGTCTCGCGCTGGTTCGGGTGACGGAGTCCAGCCTGACTGCAATCGCATATTACAAGCTCGGTCTGTTCATCGACGAGAGCCGGAGCATCCTGCTCGTGCTGGTTCCCTGCGTTGTCGTCGGCATACCGCTCGGTGCCTGGCTGATCCGGCGGTTGGACGCCGAGACGTTTCGCCGGATCTGCATGAGCTTTGATGCGTGGGTCGTGGGATTCGGCCTGTCGCGCGTATTGATCGAAGTGAAGCTGATGGAAAGCCCGTGGGCCTACAGCGTCATGGCCGGCACGATCCTGATCGACATCTGCTTGCTGTACGTTTTCTTCACCGCGAGGAGAAGCACCGTGCAGAACTCGCACGCGTTGGCTTCGCTGAAGTCGGGCAACCGGGGCGGTCCGACCTGAAGGTGCTCTAACCTGCGAGCAGGCGCCGGCAGGTTTCGACAAATACCTCGGCACCCGTGACGATATCGGCATCGTCGGTGTTCTCGCTCCAGTGATGGCTGATGCCGCCGATCGACGGAACGAACAGCATCGCCGCCGGCATGATGGTGGCGAGGACCTGGGCGTCATGGCCGGCGCCGCTCGGCATGCGGATCGATCTGCCGCCGGCGCAGGCTGCGCTCGCGGCTTCGATCGCATCCTGGAATGCGCGCGTCATCATCGCGGGCACTCCGGTGCGGATGCGCTCAACCTTCACGCCGCAACGGCCCTGAGCGGTGGCCTCGGCCGCCAGGCGATGCAGCTGCTCCTCGAGACGTGCGATCACCTCGGGATTGTCGTCGCGAATCTGGAATAGCATCTCGGCGCCGCCTGCAATGATGCTCGGTGCGCCTGGGTCCAGCGTGATGCGGCCGGTGGTCCACACCGTGCGCGGTCCCGACAGGGCAGGGAAGCTGTCGTCGATCGCGACGCAGAACCGCGCCAGCGCGAGGCCGGCGTCCTTGCGCACCGCCATCCGCGTGGTGCCGGCGTGGTTCTGCTCGCCGGTGAACGTGATGCGATACTGCCAGATGCCGACGATCGAGGTGACGACGCCGATCCTGAGCCCGCTGCTTTCCAGCGTGTCGCCTTGCTCGATATGCGCTTCGAGATAGCCGATATGACGGCCGGCCTCGGCATTGAGGCGCGGGCGGCCGGCGAAGCCTGCGTCGCGCAATGCATCGCGCATGGTGCGATCGCTGGAGCGGTCGCGGGCTGCATCGATGTCGGCTTCGGTCACCGCACCGACAAACGACCGGCTGCCGAGGAAACTGCCGAAATGTCCTTCCTCGTCGCACCACGCGGCGACCTCGACCGCGCCGTTCGCGTCCGGGTCGGTGTTGATGACGCGCGCCGCCTCGAGCGCGTAGATCACGCCGAGCGGCCCATCGAGCCAGCCCGCGTGGTTCTGGCTCTCCAGATGCGAGCCGGCGAGCAGCTTTGGTCCCGCCTTCGCGCTGGAGCCGAGCACATTGCCGATGCCGTCGATTGTTGCGGTGAGATTGGCGTCGGGCAAACGCGTCGCGAGCCAGTCGAGCGAGCGCAGATGCGGTTCCGAGAATGTCGGCTTGTGCACGCCGGTCTTGTAGGCGCCGATCGCGCGCAGCGCGTTGAGATCGGCGAGCACGCGCTTGCCGTCGAAGCGACCGTTGATGCCTGGCATGATTGGACTCCGGATTGCCGTCTTGATTTTACGTCTTGATGTGCGCCTTGGCGCCTCAATCCCGTCTTGATGCCGACGCGGTTGGATGCGACGGAACAATCAGGGCAAACGATTTCTTAGCGGTTCTGCTCTTAGGTCGCAGTACGAATAGCGTGAGAGTGTGATCATGTCTGCATTCCGGAACTGGGCTCGCAAGGCCGCTGTGCTGTTTCTTCCGATCGCTGTCGGCGCCTGCGCGCAGGTCTCGCAGCAATACAGCATGACCACGCCGCCGCCGGGGACAGGTCCGCTGGCCTGGGACGGTGCCGGACAGGACCCCAATCTCCCGCAGCCGCGGCGCCATGCGCGGAATGCGTCGCCCGCGGTGGCGGAGGCGTCGCCTGAGCAACTGTCGGAAGCGGATGCCGACGACCGGCTGGCGCGCAAGCTCGTGATCTGCAGCACCTGCATCAAGCGGACGCCCGTGGCGGCGCAGCCGAATAATCGTCAGAACGTCGCCAGCAATCACTAGCGGCTGGCGCTGAGCGCTGTTGCCGGACATCGAGCCGGCCCGCAGGCCTTAGTTAGGCCACGATGTCGGTCGATGCGCAGGCCCATGTCGATCCGAAGATTCATTGTTCCCGTCGTCGTCGTCGCCCTTGCCGCCGCAATCCTGATTCACGTCGGCGGTTCGCGGGCGCATGCGCATGTGCCGACGCATTGCGGCTTCTGGACCTCGATCGAGGCCGGATTGTCCTGCAGGTGATGTCCTTCCGGTGATCCCAGCGGCAACCCGGGAAAAGCGTTCTGAACGCTTGCCCGCCTGGCCAATCGCCACTATACGTTCGCCGGTCGCGGCTTGAGGGCTGTGGCCGGTCCGGCGCATCTCACGTCTAACGTATTGATTTGCCGGGAGTTTTGCTCCCTTCGTCTATCGGTTAGGACGCCACCCTTTCACGGTGGAGAGAGCGGTTCGATTCCGCTAGGGAGCGCCATCACGGCCAGACTGGAAATCCAGCCAACTCAACGCATTGTGCTCGGACGGACGCTCTCGCCGCGCCGTCTCGGCCGTTGTGCACGGGTCGGCGGATCGCTGCAATCCGCAGCTGTTTCGCAACCCTTTGGTAAGTTAGCGGCGATACGGCTGGGCTCGGGATGATGTGATGGCTCCAGGGACCAAGAAGCGCGAAACGCGCAAATCGCTGCGGCAATCCGGCTGGATCACGCTCGACGGCGGATTCGCCGCGCGGCCCTGCGTGGTCGAGGACATGTCCTCGTCGGGCGCCAAGATCACGGTCCAGGACAACAACACACTGCCGGCCAAGCTGCGGCTGGCGTTCTCGCGCGACGCCCGCACCGGGCGCGCCTGCGAAGTGGTGTGGCGCGAGGGCAGGACGTTCGGCGTCAAGTTCGTGCGATAGAGCATGATCCGGAAAAGTGGATCCGGTTTTCCGAACAGATCATGCTCAAGAAAAGAGCTAGCTCATGCTGCGACCCTTCCCGATCGCATCATGAGCTAGCCTCATCCGGTGGCGTGGGATAAAAGGCCGGATGCGCAAGACCTGCATTGCCATCATCGCCGTCCTGCTTCCAGCCGCCGCGTTCGCCCAGCAGGGCGACCGCCGCAATTTCCAGACGCCCACTGATGCCGGCAAAACCTTGCCGTCGAAATCCGCGACGCGGAGCAATCCATGCGCGTCGTACGGACCCGGCTTCGTCAAGGTGGAGGGCTCCGACACCTGCGTGAAACTCGGTGGCGCCGTCAGCGTCGGTGGCGGGATGTCCAGCGGCGGGCGTTGAGCGGCTTGCCGCCCGCGCTCACGACATCGGCGGCGCGATGAACCGCACGAAGGCCGGCCGCCCCGCGATCTCACCGAACCAGCGTTCGAGATGGGGCAGCTTCGGCTTGGTGACGCCCTGGACGCCGAGCCAGCGCCGCGCAAAGGCGCCGAGCGCGATGTCGGCGATCGTGAACTGATCGCCCTCGATGAAGCGGCGCCTTGCAAGCTGCGCCTCGACGACGCGCCACACCACGCCCTCGGCATCGGCGTCCTTCTGGATCTGGACCATATCGCGCTTCTCCGGCGGCGTGCGCACCAGCCCCCAGAACACCGGCCGGTCGACCGGCTGCAGCGTCGACAGCGTCCAGTCGAGCCAGCGGTCGACGGCGGAGCGCGCCTTGGGCGCTTGCGGATAGAGCGGCGCGCCATGACCATAGGCCATGCAGAGATAGCGCATCACCGAATTGGATTCCCACAGCACATAGTCGCCGTCGACCAGCGTCGGGACACGGCCATTCGGATTCATCGCGAGATAGTCGGGCTGATCGTTCTTGCCGAACTGCATGCCGGCATCGATGCGCTGATAGGGGAGGTCGAGCTCGGCGAGACACCAGAGCACCTTCTGCACGTTGACCGAGTTCGCCCGACCCCAGATCGTCACTTGCGGCTTACTGTCCATCACGCGTTTCTTCCCGCTGTTGTGCTTTGCGCGCGTTCATAGCTGAAGCGTCGGGGAAAAGCGCGGGGTGAATTGTACCGAGAGCAAAAAAAGGCTCCGCCGCATAGCGGCAGAGCCTCGCTGATCGCTATGCATCAAGACGCCGTCAGTGACCGAACAACAACCACAACACGATGATCACCGGGATCGGCACACCCAACAGCCAAAGCAAAATTCCTCTTCCCATCGTTGCCTCCTCGCATGCTTGTGAGGGAGCAACGTCAACGATCGTGTCGCGTTCCTCGCGATCGCTCGGCGCTTCAGCAAGGGCGAAACGCCGACAGGAACGTAGGAGCGGGCGCGGTGTTTACCAATGGCCGGTGTTCGGCATCGATGCCCACGGCTCGGCCGGGGCTTTCGGCTCGCCCTTTTGCAGGATCTCGATCGAGTGCAGGTCGGGCGAACGCACGAACGCCATGTTGCCGTCGCGCGGCGGACGATTGATGGTGACGCCCATCTTCATCAGCTTCTCGCAGGTCGCGTAGATGTCGTCGACCTCGTAGGCGAGATGGCCGAAATGGCGGTCCTCGCCGTATTTCTCCTCATCCCAATTGTAGGTCAGCTCGACCAGCGGCGCGCCGCGGGTCTGCGGCAGGGACTTGAGCAGATGGAGGTCTTCCTCCGCGCAGAGAAACACCAGCGTGAAGCGGCCCTTCTCATTGTCGATGCGGCGCACTTCCTTCAGCCCCAGCGCGTCCTGATAGAATTTCATCGCGACATCAAGATTGCGGACGCGCAGCATGGTGTGCAGATAGCGCATTTTTTTATCCTCCTGCAGATTCAGAGATTTTGTTTGGGCTCGGGCGAGACGGGGCAAGGAATAGCAGCAAAACGCGACGCGGGGCAGGGGTTAGCGCGAGTTTTGCCGATCGCATTTCGCCTTCGCATGCTCACGCCTTCGCGAGCGTTGGCTCCGGTTGCGCCGCGCGATCACGCGGCCGGATATGGACGGGACGTGCCGCGACACGCTTGCGCAGCAGCGGATGCAAGAAAGCCCCGCCCAGCGAAATTTCTGGGACGGGGCTTGTGGTCGAGCCTTGGAGGCGCGGCCTCTATCGCACCGATTGCCGATCACGGCCAATCAAGGACGCGCGAGGTTGGACGGCCTCTAAAGCGCAAAACCCCGCGAGTGGGCTCGCGAGGTCTATGCCGACCGGCCTTGGGGAGATCGTGCCGGCAACCGGGCAGACAATGTCGCTGCGCGCGGAAGGTTCCTGGGTCCGGAAAATAGAAAGCCCCGCAGGCTGGATGCGGGGCTTTCCCAGCTGACGGACTGGGGATCTCTCAGGGCGTGAGCCGTCAACTGTTGGAGACCAAACTTAAGGTTGAATTTGTAAAATGCAACAGCGCCGCGTAGACGGAGTATGTTCGTCCCACAGCGCTGCGCCGGATGCTGGGCCCTGAAATCCCCCAGCGCCCTTTATGTCTTCGCGCCGCGCGAAAGGTTCAAAAGAAAGACCCCGCGAGGGGGGGGCGCGGGGTCTTCCAAAGCCGACAGGGCGGTGAGCTGTCGGCACCACGCGTGATGTGCCGTTGCGCTGTTCAACGCGGTTCCGGCCGGCTGGGGTCCGCCGGCTGGCCGATCGGCGTCAGGAACGTCCGGCTTTCCAATCGGGCTGCGCCTCGTATTCATCGACCCGCTCGACGCGATAGCCGGCGGGCAGGATCTGGCCACCGAGTTCGTCTGCGACCGGAACATCCTCGACAAGACCGTCGATCAGCGCCGTCTCCCAAACTTCCTTCTCCGTCGCGAACGATCTTCCGAGCTGAGTCTTGCCGCGGAACAGGGCGTACATGGGCGCCTCCACAAAACAAAAACCCCGCCAGTTACCGAAGTAAGCTGACGGGGCTTGTTGAGCTGATATTTCCGGTGGATTTCTCCCTCGTTGTACCGCTCGCCAAACTAACGGCGGAACGAGAGACTCGTTCCTTCCTTTTTTTGATGGTCGCGTCTTTTTTTTTAAGGTCGTTTTTTAAGGTCGCAGCTTCCCGGACGTTCCGTCGTGGGAACCTACTTTTTTGCGTCGTCCCTTTTTGCCGCGCCCTTTGCCGTGTTCTTCATCTCGGATTTGTTGGCCCGCTTCACATCCATCCCCGTGGTGTCCATCGCGCCGCTCTGGGTGGCTCCGTTGGTGTTTTCAGGCCGTTCCATGCCGCTCTGCGGCGCTGGACCAATATCCTGGGCAAAGGCCGCGCCGCATATCAGGGTGAAGACGGTGACCGCGATCAGCTTGCACATGGGTGCCTCCTGGCGTCACCAGGATGACCCGTGCGCAGTCGAGAGGTTCCTGTCGGCTACTGCTGCTCTCACACCTTGATGTCGAGGATGGTCTCGACCGCTTCACGGTCGGCCTGGTTCTTCGCGGCGAAGACATCCAGCACATCCTCATTGATGATGCGCGGCTGCTCCTTCGCCGTCTGGTCGACGACGAGCTGCACTCTGGCTTGCGTCACTTCGACAGGTACGGGGTATACGAGCATGGCTCTCTCCCTCCGGAGGATCGAACCTTGTCAGTGCTTTCTTAACGATTTGTAAGCGCCCGGGGAGCTGCCTTTTTGCGCCGATTCGGAGGGCCGGGCGGTATCGGCCTGCTCGCACGCCGGCCGGATTGGAGCCATACTGCGGGCCGCCAGGACCGGGCGGCGCGATCGATGAAGAACGGGCTCTATTCGATCCACATCCACATGACCGACGGCGTGAGGGGCCGCGACAGCGGCATCCTGATCCTGCGCGACGGTCTCTTGATCGGCGGCGGGCCATATTTCTGGTCAATCGGGGCCTATACGGCCGGCGAGGGCACCTGGAAGGGACATCTCAGCACCAACCAGCATTCGCCCTTCGCGGACCCGTTCACCCGTCCGCTGTTCGCCGGACAGGAAGTGACGAGCGGGTTCTCCGGCACATTCAGCGGCGACGAGGCTGAGGTGTTCGGAACCGTGCTGGTTGGAACCCGCAGCCTGGGTTTCCGGGCCACCCTGAAATGGCTCGCCCATGCCTGAATGCGCGCACGCGGCGCGAGGCTGTGGACAAGCGCGCAGCAAGATGCGTATTTCGTTGGATAATTGGACCCGCTGGCGTTGTGGATTTGCTGCGGACAAGCAGGGGATATCGCTGTGAATCCCGCTGCGGCCGCCGATCGGGAGATCCGGACGAGGCGTTACCCGGCCACCGCTAACCCTACCTGGTTAGGTTAAGAGCAGCATCGTGTTGTCTCCACCTGCGATTGCGATTGGGATGGCTGCGGGTGACAGCCATGATGCCATCGTTCCACAGTGCTGATCGACCGACCCACCGGCGCGTGATGGTGGTGGGACTGCTGTTCTGCTCGGCTTTTGTCGTGATCAGCTTCTGGCTGCGGCCGCAGCCGGAGAGCGGCAAAGTGCTAGTGAAGTCGGACCGGCTGGTCCGGACCGCGGGAGAGGCCCGGAAGGCAAACTGAAGACGGCAAGCCGGGGGAGCGGCAAGCCGAGACGCGCCGCCGGCGCTCAGTCGGGCAGCTTCCCATTCGGATGCTTGTGATACATCGCGATGCCGATGAAGCCGGCAAAGCCCATCACGTTAAGCAGCAGTTCCATCCATGCCGGCATTGATGCCAACCTCGTTCACCGCCAAGCTAATCTCTGAGGTTGTATTTTTGTTCCAGCGCTAACCGATGGTAGCTTTGCGCTATCGCATGGCTGGCGCGTTTTCGAGCGATCCGATCGGAACGGAAAACGCTCGAGGGAACCGGAACTGCGTTTGCGGCAACCATCGCACGGCGGCACCGGCAATAGACATAAGCCCGGAGCAAACCGCCCGGGGCTTTCTCACTTGCGCCTCATGGCGCCCGGACCATGAACGCGGTCGCCTGGCAGGGCATCAAGCGGTCTTGCGTTAAGCGGTCTTGCGTTGAAATCCACTCCAGGCATTGCCGAGCGTGTTGTCGTAATATTCCTGGCGATCGCGCTCGAACTTCTGCTGCGTCGCCCTGAAGCTGGCAATGCGTGCGACGATCTCCTCGCGCTCGCGCGCGACGCGGTCTTCCTGATCGGTCATGCCCATCCTCCTGGCCGTGGTCCTGTCCCGGGCGCATTGGCGTCGGCGAATTGGGCGTCAATGCGGAGCAGCCGGTGCAGGAATGTGATGATGCTGAGGCGCTGGAAGAGCGACCAAGCGGAGGCGCCGACGCAGCTGATCGCAAGCCGATCGATCAAGACACGCCGCTCGCAGCCGATCGCTCGCGCAACGGTTGAGCTCGCAATCGGTCTGGCCGTGCTATAGTCGCTGCGGCCAACCGGATTGTTTTCAGTGATCGCAAAAGACTTGCGCAGCGGCGTCGAGCAGCTCGGCAACATGATTGCGGAGGCGTCGTCCATCGTGCCCTTCACCGGGGCGGGCATCTCCACCGAGTGCGGCATTCCCGATTTCCGCTCGCCCGGCGGGCTGTGGACCCGCAACCGACCGATTCCGTTCGACGAGTTCGTCGCCAGCCAGGACGCGCGCGACGAGTCCTGGCGGCGCCGCTTTGCGATGGAACAGACGTTTGCGGCGGCCAAACCCGGTCGCGGGCATCGCGCGCTTGCGTCGCTTTACCGGGCCGGCAAGGTTCCCGGCATCATCACGCAAAACATCGACAACCTGCATCAGGCGTCGGGCTTCAAGGCCGACGACGTGATCGAGCTGCACGGCAACACGACCTATGGCCGCTGCATCGGCTGCGGCAAGGACTACGAGCTGTCGTGGGTGAAGCAGCAGTTCGACAAGGCGGGCAGCGCGCCCGATTGCGCGGACTGCGGCGATCCGGTGAAGACCGCGACGATCTCGTTCGGGCAATCGATGCCTGAGGATGCGATGCGCCGCGCGGCGGAACTCTCCAGGCACTGCGACCTGTTTCTGGCAATCGGCTCATCGCTTGTGGTGTGGCCCGCCGCAGGCTTTCCGATGATGGCGAAGGAGAGCGGCGCGCGGCTCGTGATCATCAACAACGAGCCGACCGATCAGGACGACATCGCCGATCTGGTGATCCGCCACGACATCGGCGACACGCTTGGTCCTTTCGTAGGCAATTGATGCCTGATTGATTCGCGGCTGTGCAAGTCTGTTCATAGTTCCCGCAAGAATCGTTTTTTAGCTATGCCCCGCAAGCGGGAGTGTTATCTTTTAGTTGAGAGATTCGCGCCGCGTCCAAATCAGTCCGAGTGAGTTGGTCATGGAGAGCAGCGTGTACAGGGTGCGCCGCAACGACGGCGATCTGCATTTGATGTGTGGGGTCCGGGGTCATGGGGTCGGACGGATTTGAGTCCAAGAAGCTCGGCGGACCGCCGATGGGCGGAGTTGGGCAAAGCAGGATTGGTCAAGGCGAGTATGGAAGCGCGCCACGCGATCCGGCGATGGATGCTTTCTCAGGCCTCGGCGACGCAGCGGCCAACCTCGTCGAAGTTTCCGGCGTCATCAAATGGTTCGACGCCTCGAAGGGATACGGCTTCATCGTCCCCGACAATGGCTGGCCCGACATCCTGCTGCACGTGACCGTGCTGCGGCGCGACGGTTATCAGACCGCCTATGAAGGCGCGCGGCTGGTCGTCGAATGCGTGCAGCGCGCGAAGGGCTACCAGGCTTTCCGCATCGTCTCGATGGACGAATCGACGGCAATCCATCCGGCGCAGATGCTGCCGCCACGCACCCATGTCACGGTGACCGCGACCAGCGGGCTCGAGCGCGCGCAGGTCAAGTGGTTCAACCGGCTGCGCGGCTTCGGCTTCGTGACCTGCGGCGAGGGCACGCCCGACATCTTCGTGCATATGGAGACGCTGCGCCGCTTCGGCATGACCGAACTGCGCCCCGGCCAGTACGTGCTGGTGCGGTTCGGGCCCGGCTCCAAGGGCATGATGGCCGCCGAGATCCACCCGGAGACCGGTCCGTCGGCGCTGTCGTCGCACTGATCCAGGTCTGATCCTCCCTGACGGAAACGTGAGCCGCCGGCGAGCCGTCTCGGCTCTGGCATTTGCCGCAATCGTCGGGTTAGGGTCCGCCGGAAAATCTTCCCCGGTGTGAGTATTTGTCGATGAATTTCGTTCGCATTGTTGGACGCCATCGTTCGTGGCTGATGGCCTGCCTCGTGATCATGTTCGGTGCGCTGCTGGCTCCGGCCGCGCAGGCCGCCAGCGTCCAGCCGCTCGAGATCGTCACCAAATCGGGCGTGCACGTCTTCTCGGTCGAAATGGCAACCACAGAGCAGGAGAAGGAGACCGGCCTGATGTACCGGAAGGAGCTCGCGGACGGCAAAGGCATGCTGTTCGACTTCTCGCCGGAGCAGGAAGTGTCGATGTGGATGAAGAACACCTACATCTCGCTCGACATGATCTTCATCCGCGCCGACGGGCGCATCCTGCGGATCGCGGAAAACACCGAGCCGCTCTCGACCCGGATCATTCCGTCGCGCGGGCTCGCCAAGGGCGTGCTCGAGGTGATTGCCGGGACCGCGCAGAAATACGGCATCCAGCCCGGCGACCGGGTTGCCCATCCGCTGTTCGGCGGCCGTTAGCAGCCAGTTTCGACGCGATTTCCGGGCGGAAACCGATGCCGGATTCGCCGCACGAAGCCCCGCACCGGTGCCTTGCTGGCGCTGGCTGAAGCGTGTATCCACGGGGCTTCTCGGAAATGTCGGGGTATAGCGCAGCCTGGTAGCGCGGCAGTTTTGGGTACTGCAGGTCGTTGGTTCGAATCCAGCTGCCCCGACCATCCAAATCAAAGACTTAACAGAGACGCTCCGTTGGTAGACGCGATGTTTATGATTGGCGCATGCTCGGCATTCGCGCCTGACCTGGTCCACAAATCGCGGTCAGTTGGCACCCTGAAATAGCAAGCGCGGGACCGAAGCCCCCCGCGCTCCACTGCTCGCAACTTCAGCCGCCCGGGCGCTGACCAGATCAACGAGCCGGCGGGTTGTAGCGATCGAGGATCACGGTTCTTGAGCCACCCTCCGGCGGTCGCGAGATGGGGTCGTCGAATCTGTGATAGCGGTCGAACTGCTGCTGCTCATCGCGCAGATGTGGCGCTTCGGCGGACGAGTAGGCTCTATTTGCACCGTTCCAGTGATCAAATCCCGACACGACGCAACCCCGTCTTGGTTCAGATGCAGGTTGGTTAGCATCGTTGCGGGGGTATCTCTGTATCGGCGTGGCAACACCACCAGCAATCCGCGCGAAATGAGCACACGTATTGTTTCTGTGGCTCTCTGTGCGTGAACAGCGTTCCGGTACGGGTAACCAAGCTTCGGCCGAGATTGTCTCGCCTGAGGCAACAACGCCGCCTGGACGGAATATGCTCGTCCAGACGGCGCCGTCGAAATACTGGGCCCTGAAATCCCCAGTGCCAATGGGTCGTGCCGGCGGGGGATAGGTTCAACGTTGCGCCGCCTTGCCGCAGTCCAAGCCACGACATCGTGAGCTGCGCGATCTCGAGCGGATGTGGCTTGCCGATAACGCGCGCGCGCTGGCAGGGTAGTTCGGCCCGACAAGACCAATCCGCGAGAAAGCACCATGGCGCGCAGACTGATCGATATCTCCGTTCCTCTGCAGAACGACGTTCCGGCCGATCCGCCCGGCAACCATCCGACCATCCAGTATATCGATCACCAGCAGGGGCTGCCGCGCATGCTGCAGTTCTTCGATGGACTGAAGGCGGAGGACCTGCCCGACGGACAGGGCTGGGCCGTCGAACAGGTCTCGCTCTCCACCCACAACGGCACGCATCTCGATGCGCCCTGGCATTTCCATCCGACCATGAACCGCGGCGAGCGATCCTGGACCATCGACGAGGTGCCGCTGGAATGGTGCTTCCAGCCGGGCGTGAAGCTCGACTTCCGCCATCTGCCTGACGGTTATGTCGCGACCGCCAACGATGTCGAAGCCGAGCTGAAGCGCATCGGCCACACGCTGTCGCCGCTCGAGATCGTCGTCGTCAACACCAGCGCGGGCGCGAAATATGGCCAGCCCGACTACGTCAATTCGGGCTGCGGCATGGGCTACGAGGCGACGATGTATCTGCTCGAGCGCGGCGTGCGGCTGACCGGCATCGACGGCTGGAGCTGGGACGCGCCGTTCGTCTTCACCGCGAAGAGATACGCTGAGACCAGGGACGCCAGCCTGATCTGGGAAGGCCACAAGGCCGGGCGGCACATCGGTTACTGCCACATCGAGAAGCTGCACAATCTCGAGCTCTTGCCGTCGACCGGGTTCATGGTGTCGTGCTTCCCGGTGAAGATCGAGCGCGCGTCGGCGGGCTGGACGAGGGCGGTCGCCATCCTCGACGGCTAGGCGCGCCGGGGTTCTGATCGGCCAGCTTCGGGAACCGGTGGACAGGCTGTGCATTACGGCGGGTTGTTGCGGCACCGCTACAGCTTGAGGCAGCCGAATCTGCTTTCATGCACGCAGTAGATGCATTGGGTGATCGGGCCGCCGGCTCGTCCTCGCGTCCCGATTTCGGAAGCGTTCTCTCCCGTGACTAGAGCCCCGGCGTCTCCGGGGCTCTTTCTTGCGTGCCGCAGCTGAGCCAAGCCCGGCAGGTGAACCAACCCCCAAAAAGCAAATCAGGTGCGTCGGGACCGACGCACCTGATTTCATGTCTTTAATATCGCTTGTGTCGACCGGGCGGTTGTTACCACCGGCAAACGCGAACACCACGCGGGGTCCACCAACAACGGGGACCGGCGTAACCGCCGTAGTAGCCATAGCCACGGCCATATCCATATCCGCGGCCATAGCCCCACCCGCGACCGCGACCCCAGCCGCCGCCGCGATAGCCCCAGCCACCGCCGCGTCCGCGCCAGGCTTGCGCAGGCGCTGTGGTGACGCCGACCAGGATGGCAGAGGTGCTTGCGACATAGACGAACAACAAAGCGACTGCTGCTAGGCAACGAGTCAGGATATTGTAGCGTTTAGTCATTCTGAAGATCTCCAGTCCACTTCCAAACATCTGAACTGATGCTGGCTGTCTCGCTTAGACGCGCGACACCGGCATTCGGTTCGTGCATGCTAAGACAATATTTTCACTAAGGTTCTTGCGAGCTTTAACGACTCTATTGAGACCAACAGGTAAGGTCAAGTTACAGTCCCGCCTGCAAAGGATAC
Source organism: Bradyrhizobium sp. USDA 4538 (assembly GCF_024171045.1). NCBI lineage: Bacteria > Pseudomonadati > Pseudomonadota > Alphaproteobacteria > Hyphomicrobiales > Nitrobacteraceae > Bradyrhizobium > Bradyrhizobium sp. USDA 4538. The sequence goes on along the minus strand of NZ_JALJZE010000001.1, from coordinate 8,114,565 downwards.
TGTCGTTGCTGCGCTCATCTTGTCGTTCATCCGCCGTTCATTCTGTTCATCTTGCGTTGCGCCGATTTGATTTGTGCATCGCAGAAGCAGAGATTTGAGAACCTCGGAAAATGCCGGCGAGAACTTGAAGTCGACACGATCCTGTTCTCTCAGCGTTGCTGTATCCTTCCAAAGAGTGCCCATGCCGAAACAACACACTTACGTCCTTGGTCTCAACGTCTACGACCATGACGTCAGCGCCTGCCTGCTGCGTGACGGCGCGATCGCCTACGCGATCTCCAAGGAGCGCATCACCCGCGAGAAGCACGCCTCCGGCTTCTACAAGGAAGTCGTCGACTACTGCCTGTCGGCCGAGGGCATCACCCTCGACGACGTCGATCTCGTGGTGCGCAACAGCTACATCCTGCCGGTGCCCGAGATGGAGGAGCGGATGCTCCACCAGGATATGCCGGGCTTCCTGCCGATCGCCGAACGCAACGAGGCAATCAAGCACCCGCTGTTTCGTTCCAAATCCGACAAGGTGGTGTCGATCTCGCACCACCTCGCGCATGCCTACAGCGCGTTCGCGGTGTCCCCATTCAAGGACGGCGTCGTGATGATCGTCGACGGCGTCGGCAATTATCGGGCCGACGCGATGGAGTCCTGCTCCGAAGATGAGGCGTCGCCGCTGGCCCGCGAGTCCGAGAGCTACTACAGGTTCGACGACACCAGGCTCGAATGCCTGAAGAAGGTCTTCATGGAGCCGGCACGGGGGCTGTTGTCGGACGAGTTCTACAACATGCCGGGACTGGGGGCGCTGTACAGCCGGGTCTCGACCTATGTGTTCGGCGACTGGAACAAGTGCGGCGAGTTGATGGGGCTGGCGCCCTATGGCCGCCATGAGCAGGTCGGCCATCTGCTCGAGATGAAGGACGGCAAGCTGCACGTGCCGTTCTGGGGCGCCGAGAACCAGCAGCCCTTCGTGCTCGACAGCGGCAGCTGGGACAAAAGCCCGACGATGCGGCACTGGGAGGACATCGCCTGGCGGGTGCAGGACGACACCGAGAACGTGCTGCTGGCGCGGGCGCGCTGGCTGCGCGAGACCACGGGTGCGAAAAATCTCTGCATCGCCGGCGGCGTCGCGCTGAACTGCGTGGCCAACGGCCGCATCGCGCGCGAGTCGGGTTTCGAAAACATCTGGATCCAGCCCGCCGCCGGCGACGACGGGATCGCCATCGGTTGCGCCTATTACGGCTGGCTCGAGGTGCTCAAGCAGCGCCGCTCGTTCGTGATGGACCACGCCTATGTCGGGCGGCGCTACAGCGAGGCCGAGGTGGCCGCCGCGCTGCAAAGCTTCCTGGTGCGCATCCAGATCGACGCGAAGCGCAGCGACAATATCTGCCGCGACACCGCAAAGCTGCTCGCCGACCAGCGCGTGATCGGCTGGTTTCAGGACCGTTCCGAGTTCGGTCCGCGCGCGCTCGGCAACCGCAGCCTGATCGCCGATCCGCGCAAGGCCGAGATGAAGGACATCCTCAACAGCCGGGTCAAGCACCGCCAGGCATTCCGGCCGTTCGCGCCGATCGTGCTGGCCGAGCGCATGAAGGAGATCTTCGAAGGCGAGGAGGACTCGCCCTACATGCTGATCGCAAAGCCGGTGCGGCCGGAATGGCGCGACAAGATCCCGGCGATCGTGCATGTCGACGGTTCGGCGCGGGTGCAGAGCGTGCGGGAAGAGACCAACCCGATGCTCTATCGCCTGCTGAAGGAGTTCGAGGCGCTGACCGGCGTGCCGGTCCTGATCAACACCTCGTTCAACGTCAAGGGCGAGCCGATCATCGAGACGCCGCAGGACGCGGTGAGCTGCTTCCTCACCACCGGGATCGACAACCTCGTGATGCATGACACGCTGGTGTCGAAGACCGCCATGCACAAGGTGGTCACGCCTGTGATGACGACGTTCGGCGACGTCGCCACCATCGTCTCCTCGACGACGCAGGACACCAGTCGCGGCGGCTAGAGCGTTTTCGAGCGAAGTGGGCACCGGTTCGCGTGAAGAAAACGCGTCAAAACAAGAATCTAGAGCTTCGGTTCTGATTCAATCAGAACCGAAAATGCTCTAGTGTCCTGAATCAAAAGTTCGGCGGACTCCAAATCGACTCGATGATAGCGGACTCTCCTGATTTGGGGAGGATTGGCGATGGGTCGGCGCTTTGCTCCGCTGGAGCTTGATGAGGTGGAACGTGCTGAGTTGACATCGTTGGCGTCGCGTCGAAGCACTGCTCAGGCGTTGGCGCTGCGGGCTCGGATCGTCCTGGCCTGTGCTGAGGGCGAGCAGAGCAAGGTCGTGGCGGCCCGTTTGGCTGTCGATCCCGACACGGTCGGCAAATGGCGGCGGCGGTTCTCCGAGCATCGGCTTGAAGGTCTTTGGGACGAGCCGCGATCGGGGACGCCACGCACGATTGAGGATGCCCGGATCGAGGCGGTGATCGTTCGCACCCTTGAGACCCAGCCTCCCGGGGCCACCCACTGGAGTTCGCGCAGCATGGCGCGGGCCAGCGGGCTGTCAGTCTCAACAGTACAGCGTATATGGCGCGCTTTCGGCTTGCAGCCGCATCGGTTGGAGACCTTCAAGCTCTCAACCGACCCCGACTTTGTCGCCAAGGTTCGCGACATCGTCGGCCTTTACGTAGCTCCGCCCGAGCGCGCCATCGTACTGTGTGTCGATGAGAAGTCGCAAATCCAGGCGCTGGATCGCAGCCAGCCCATGCTGCCCATGCGACCTGGCCAGCCGGCGCGCCGTAGTCACGACTACAAACGCCATGGCGTCACCTCGCTGTTTGCCGCCCTCGACGTCGCAACCGGCCGGGTCATTGGCAAATGCTATGGACGCCATCGTGCCAAAGAGTTCCGCAAGTTTCTCGATGAGATCGAAGCTGCGGTTCCAGACGATCTGGACGTCCACCTCGTCATGGACAATTACGCAACCCACAAGACGCCGTTGATCCGCAACTGGCTGGCAAAGAGGCCGCGCTGGCACGTCCACCTGACGCCAACCAGTTCATCCTGGCTCAATCAGGTCGAACGCTTCTTTGCACTCATCACCGAGCGTAAGATTAGGCGCGGCATCTATCGCAGTGTGGCGGCGCTACGGGCCGAGATTGCCTCCTTCATCGACCATCACAACGCTGACCCAATGCCGTTCCGATGGACCAAATCAGCTGACGACATTCTCGGCTCAATCGAACGCTTCTGCGCTTACAATCTGCCCGCCAAGGCATAAAATGCCATGAACTTTTGGTTCAGGACACTAGAGCATGGCCCGGAAAAGTGCGAAGCGGTTTTCCCCGCGACAAACGCGAAGCGTTTGCGCGGCCTTGCTCAAAAATAAGGGACTTACGCCGCCTTCGCCGGCGCCGTGGGTTTTGCCGCCGGCGGCTTGACCGGCTTGTCCTGCCGCTTCGACCACGAGATGTAATAGGCCACGATCGTCATGATCGCGATGCCGGAGATGCTGACGAAGATCTGCGCGAACAGCGAGCCCGAGCTCATCGAGAGCTCGAAATGTCCGACAAAGGACAGGAACACGCCGACGCAGAACACCGCCAGCGACTGCTGGCCGCAGACGATCAGGGGATCGAACACCTTCCACTCCAGCGCCGCCCAGTCCTTCGGGATGAAGCGGATCACCAGCACCGTGATCACCACGAAGTGCAGGAAGCGATACGGCGCGAGGTTGGTCTTGTCGTTCGGGTTGAAGGCCGAATAGAGCCAGTCCGGGAACATGGCGCCGAAGTCCGGGAAGCGGCCGGCCATCGTCATGATCAGCGCGAAGATCATAAAGGCGATGCAAAACCACAGCGTGTAGCGCGAGTTGATGATGCGCATGTTGTTGCGGGCGCCGCCCATCGCGCACCACGAGCCGAACACGAACAGCACCTGCCAGGCGAACGGATTGAAATACCAGCTGCCGGCCGGGTAGGCCGGCAGGTTCCAGCCCTGGTGGCGCGACACCAGCCACAGCACGAGCGAGGCCGCCATGGTCCAGTTCGGCCGCCGCAGCATGAACCACAGCACCGGGGGGAACAGGCCCATCAGCACGATATAGAGCGGCAGCACGTCGAGATTGACCGGCTTGAATTTCAGGAACAGGCCCTGGCGCAGCGTCTCGGTGGCGTTGTCGACGAGGCCGGCGACGTTGAACTCGTTGATGATCTCGGAATCGCCGAAGCGCAGCGCCAGATAGCTGATCGAGGCGATGTAGATCACGAACAGGATGATATGGGCGACATAGAGCTGCCAGACCCGCTTGGTCAGCCGGGTGGCGCCGACGATGAAGCCGCGTTCCAGCATCATGCGGGCATAGACGAAGGAGGCGGTGTAGCCGGAGATGAAGACGAACAGGTCCGCGGCGTCGCTGAAGCCGTAATTCCGCGTCGTGATCCAGTTCACGACGTTGTCGGGGATGTGATCGAGATAGATCGCCCAGTTGGCGACCCCGCGGAACAGGTCGAGCCGGAGGTCGCGTCCTTTTTCGGGCAGGGTAGCGTGGATTTCCATGGCGCGCCGTTTCCTCGAGGTGATGCTTGTCGAGAAGATCGCGCCGCGGGCCCGGGGGACTGCTAAGGGAAGCCTCCCGAGGCCAGATTGTCACAGCGCGGTAGAATGACTATACCGGTCCGGCGAAGGCTGCCTCCGAGATCGAGGAATCACCGATCAGATCGTTGATAGGTGTCTCTATACTATCCCGGTGGTTTCCTTCAAATCGCTTCCATGTCGCACATCCCACGGGGCCGACCATCCATGACCGCACGCATTTTTAAGCCCGCCAAAAACGCGATGCAATCGGGACGTGCCAAGACCAAAGAGTGGCAACTGGACTACGAGCCGGAGCAGCCGCGCTCCGTGGAGCCCTTGATGGGCTGGACCTCGTCCACCGACATGAAGCAGCAGCTGACGCTGCAGTTCGAGACCAAGGAAGAGGCGGTCGCCTATTGCGAGCGCAAGGGCATCGCCTACCAGGTGATCGAGCCGAAGGATTCGGCGCACCGCCAGATCGCCTATGCCGACAATTTCGCGTTCCGCCGTTGGGAGCCTTGGACCCACTAAGGTTGGACCCACTAAGTCCTGACTGGCGCCCGGATCAGCTCGCCGCGGGCGCGGCGAGGGCGCCCGGGATCGGCAGCGGCGCGTCCTTGGAGACGCCGAGCACCGGAAAGCTTCTGATCTTACGCACATTGGGCAGGCCGGCGAATTGCAGCAGCTGCTGGCGCATGTCGTCGACGCTGGGCGCGACGCATCGGAGCATGAAGTCGGCATCGCCCGAGATCCGCCAGCATTGCAGGAAGCGCGGCACGGCCGCCACATCAGCCTCGAACGCCTCGATCGCGCTCAGGGTCTGGCTGTCGAGCTGGATCAGCACGAAGGTCGTCACCTCATAGCCGAGCAGCCGCTCGTCCAGCGTGGCGCGGATCGCCTGGATCACGCCGCGGCTGCGCAGGGCGCGAACCCGGCGCAGGCAGGGCGGGGCGGTGATGCCGACCCGTTCGGCGAGCTCGTTGATCCTGATCCGGCCGTCCCGCTGCAACTCGGACAGGATCCGCAGATCGATGTCATCGAGCTGTGGGCGCTCGGTCACGGTCACGAGCCCGCCACGGCGGCGCGCCGGCTGTCGCTGCCGTGGCTCGCCTGGCCGATCGCAGCCCGCGGCGCGACGCCCGACAGCACCAGCTTCTCATGCGCCGCGATGATGGCGTCGCGGGTCAGCCGGCCGCCGGGGCGGTACCAGGTGCACAGCCCGGTGAGCAGCGCCAGGATCGCGAAGGTCGCGACCTGGATGTCGACCACCTCGAACGCGCCGTCCGCCGCCCCGTCGGTGAGGATCTGCGCCAGCCGCTGCTCATAGGCGCCGCGCAGCGCCACCACCGCGTCGTAGTTCTTCGCATCGAGGCTGCGCAGCTCGGAATTGGCGATGAAGACCTCGCGCTTGCGGGTCATGTGGTAGGTGACGTGGAACGCGACAAAGGCGCGCAGCTTCTCGACCGGATCGGCCTTGCCCTCGAGCGCAAGATCAAGCTCGCGCAGCAAATCGTTGATATGGTCCTGGACCAGATCGAACAGCAGGTCCTGCTTGGTTGAGATATGGTTGTAGAGTGAGCCTGCCTGGATGCCGACCTCGGCGGCGAGCTGGCGCAGGCTCATGGCCTCGTAACCGTGCTCGAAGATCAGGCGCACGCCGGCCTTGCGGATCGCCTCCAGCGTGGTGGGGCCGTGTGAGCCGATCGTGCGTGCCATCGGGGCCTCGGAGGGTGTTGGCTTGCCAGGGAGGACCAGGAAACAAGCGAACGACCGTATGTATATCGCATGAAATCCCAGTGAATTCAATGAACTGCGGATTTCGCCCGCAAACCATAGCACGATTGCTTGCGAAGCCAAGAAAAAAACGTATGATCGTTTAATTGCAAGATGAATCTCACGGGAGGGATCATGGCCTCGAACCAGGCGGCAATCTTCAATTTCGACCTTGGCGAGACCGCGGATGCGATCCGCGAGACGGTGCATGATTTCTCGACCAACGAGATCGCGCCGCGCGCCGCCGAGATCGACCGCAGCAACCAGTTTCCGCGCGACCTCTGGCCCCGGATCGGCGCGCTCGGCCTGCACGGCATCACCGTCGAGGAGGAGTATGGCGGCTCGGGCCTCGGCTATCTCGAGCACTGCATCGCGGTCGAGGAGATCTCGCGGGCGTCGGCCTCGGTCGGCCTGTCCTACGGCGCCCATTCCAACCTTTGCGTCAACCAGATCCGCCGCAACGGCAATGAGGCGCAGAAGCGCAAATACCTGCCGAAGCTGATCTCCGGCGAGCATGTCGGCTCGCTCGCGATGTCGGAGCCGTCGGCGGGCTCGGACGTGGTCTCGATGAAGACGCGCGCCGACAAGAAGGGCGACCGCTTCGTCCTCAACGGCAACAAGATGTGGATCACCAATGGCCCGGTCGCCGATACGCTGGTGGTCTACGCCAAGACCGATCCGAACGCCGGCCCGCGCGGCATCACCGCCTTCATCATCGAAAAGGGCATGAAGGGATTTTCCACCGCGCAGAAGCTCGACAAGCTCGGCATGCGCGGCTCCGACACCTGCGAACTGGTGTTCGAGGATTGCGAGGTGCCGGAGGAGAACGTGCTCTCCGAGGTCGGCCGCGGCGTCAACGTGCTGATGAGTGGTCTCGACTACGAGCGCGCGGTGCTGGCGGCGGGGCCGATCGGCATCATGCAGGCCTGTATGGACGTGGTGCTGCCCTACGTGCACGAGCGCAAGCAGTTCGGCGAGCCGATCGGCTCGTTCCAGCTGGTGCAGGGCAAGGTCGCCGACATGTACACCACGATGAACGCCTCGCGCGCCTATGTTTACGCGGTGGCGAAGGCCTGCGATCGCGGCGAGACCACGCGCGAGGACGCCGCCGGCGCCATCCTCTACGCCGCGGAGAAAGCCACCCAGTGCGCGCTGGATGCGATCCAGCTGCTGGGCGGCAACGGCTACATCAACGACTATCCGACCGGCCGCTTGCTGCGCGACGCAAAACTCTACGAGATCGGCGCTGGCACCAGCGAGATCCGCCGCATGCTGATCGGCCGCGAGCTGTTCGCCAAGACAGCCTGATGTCTTCTCCCTCGCCCCGCGCTTGCGGGGAGAGGGGCTGTCACCGCACCAGTGGTGGCAGTTGTGCTCGCCCCGGCACGATAATTGACCTTGAACCCTACCGATACTCCAACGAAACGTGCAACACCGATGCCGCTTCATTCGACGATCGATCCCACATCTTCTGAATTTGCCCGCAACGCCGAGGTGATGCGCGGCCTGGTCGCGGAGCTCCGCGGCAAGCTCAACCAGGTGGCCGGCGGCGGCGGCGAGACCTCGCGCAAGCGGCACACCTCGCGCGGCAAGATGCTGGCGCGCGATCGTGTCGATCTCCTGGTCGATCCCGGCACCGCGTTCCTCGAGTTGTCGCCGCTCGCCGCCAACGGGCTCTATGGCAGTGACGTGCATTCCGCCAGCGTCATCACCGGCGTCGGGCGCATCGCGGGGCGCGAGTGCATCATCGTCGCCAACGACGCCACCATCAAGGGCGGCACCTATTACCCGATGACGGTGAAGAAGCATCTGCGCGCCCAGGACATCGCGCGGCAGAACAATCTGCCCTGCGTCTACATGGTGGATTCCGGCGGCGCCTTCCTGCCGCTGCAGGACGAGATCTTTCCCGACGAGCGGCATTTCGGCCGCATCTTCTACAACCAGGCCCAGATGTCGTCGCAGGGCATCCCGCAGATCGCGATCGTGATGGGCTCCTGCACCGCTGGCGGCGCCTATGTGCCGGCGATGTCCGACGAGAGCATCATCGTGCGGAATCAAGGCACGATCTTCCTCGGTGGTCCGCCGCTGGTGAAGGCGGCGACCGGCGAGGTCGTCACCGCCGAAGAGCTCGGCGGCGCCGATGTGCACTCGCGCCAGTCGGGCGTGACCGATCATTATGCGCAGAACGACGCCCACGCGATCGGGATCGCGCGCCGCATCGTGGCGACTCTGAAGCAGCCGGTGAAGGCACAGCTCAACATGCGTTCCCCGCAGGATCCGCTGTTTCCGGCCGAGGAGATCTACGGCGTGGTCTCCGCCGACGGCAGAAAACCGTTCGACGTGCACGACATCATCGCGCGGATCGTCGACGGCTCCGAATTCGACGAGTTCAAGAAGCTCTACGGCACCACGCTGATCTGCGGCTTCGCCCATATCTTTGGCTATCCGGTCGGCATCATCGCCAACAACGGCATCCTGTTCAGCGAGAGCTCGCTGAAGGGCGCGCATTTCATCGAGCTGTGCTGCCAGCGCGGCATTCCGCTGGTGTTCCTGCAGAACATCACCGGCTTCATGGTCGGCAAGAAATACGAGGCGGGCGGCATCGCGCGCGATGGCGCCAAGCTGGTGACGGCGGTCGCCACCGCCGGCGTGCCGAAATTCACCGTCGTGATCGGCGGCTCCTACGGCGCCGGCAATTACGGCATGTGCGGCCGCGCCTACAGCCCGCGCTTCCTCTGGCTGTGGCCGAATGCGCGCATCTCGGTGATGGGCGGCGAGCAGGCCTCGATGGTGCTGAGCCAGGTGCGGCGCGACGGCATCGAGGCCAAGGGCGAGAGCTGGTCGGCGGAAGAGGAAGACAAGTTCCGCGAGCCGATCCGCGCGCAATACGAGAAGCAGGGCAATCCCTATTACGCCACGGCGCGGCTGTGGGATGACGGCGTGATCGATCCGGCCGATACGCGCCTCGTGCTCGGGCTTGGGCTGTCGGCGGCGGCGAACGCGCCGATCGAGCCAACGAAATTCGGCCTGTTCAGGATGTGACCCAGGATCTGATCATGGACCGCTCAAAACTCACCCGGCGTTTCCGCACGCTTCTGATCGCCAACCGCGGCGAGATCGCCTGCCGCGTCATCCGCTCGGCGCGCGCCATGGGGCTGCGCACCGTCGCGGTTTATTCCGAGGCCGACCGCGGCGCGATGCATGTCGCGCTCGCCGACGAGGCGGTGCTGCTCGGTCCGGCCCGGGCGCGCGACAGCTATCTCAGCATCGAGCGCGTCATCGCCGCCGCCAAGGAGACCGGCGCCGAGGCGGTGCATCCCGGCTACGGCTTCCTGTCTGAAAATGCCGAGTTCGCGCAGGCCTGCCTCGAGGCCGGTCTGGTGTTCGTCGGCCCGACCGCCGAGATGATGACGGCGATGGGCTCGAAGTCCGGCTCGAAGGCGCTGATGGAGAAGGCCGGCGTGCCGCTGGTGCCGGGCTATCACGGCGAGGCGCAGGACGAGGCGACGCTGGCAGAAGCCGCCAACCGGATCGGCTTCCCGGTGCTGGTGAAGGCGTCGGCCGGCGGCGGCGGCCGCGGCATGCGCGTGGTCAATTCGGCGGCTGAGCTCACGGCCGCGATCACCAGCGCCAAGCGCGAGGCCAAGGCGGCGTTCGGCGACGACCGCATGCTGATCGAGAAATACGTGCAGAACCCGCGCCACATCGAGGTGCAGATCATCGGCGACAGCCACGGCAATCTGCTCTCGCTGTGGGAGCGCGAATGCACGCTGCAGCGCCGCCACCAGAAGGTGATCGAGGAGGCGCCGTCGCCGACGCTGAACGCCGCGCAACGCGAGACGGTTTGCGAGGCCGCCCGCAAGGCCGCCGGCGCGGTCAACTATATCGGCGCCGGCACCATCGAGTTCGTCTCCGACGGCAAGGACGTGTTCTTCATCGAGATGAACACCCGCCTGCAGGTCGAGCATCCCATCACCGAGCTGATCACCGGCGTCGATCTCGTTGAATGGCAGCTGCGCGTCGCTTTCGGCGAGGCGCTGCCGCTGAAGCAGGACGAGATCAAACTGAACGGGCATGCCATCGAGGCGCGCGTTTACGCCGAAAATCCGCAGAAGAACTTCATGCCCTCGGTCGGCCGCATCAAGACCTGGCGGACGCCGCCGGAAGGCGACGGCCTGCGCATCGATGCCGGCTATCGCAGTGGCGATAACGTCTCGCCTTACTATGACGCGATGCTCGCCAAGGTGATCGCCTGGGCGCCAACGCGCGAGGGCGCGATCGACAAGCTCAATCGCGGGCTGCAGGAAACCGATGTCCGCGGCATCGTCACCAATATCCCGTTCCTGTCGGCGCTGGTGACGCATCCGGACACACAAGCCAATGCGATCGACACCGGCTTCATCGAGCGCGAGCTAAAGAACCTGACATCGGGTACCGGCACGGCCGGCGAGTTCGAGCTCTGCGCGGCAGTCGCCGCAATCGTCAACGACGAGCAAAAGGCGGCGCAGCGCGAGGCCAACTCGCCCTGGCAGGCGTTCGGCTGGATGCCGGTCGGCCGCCGGCAGCGGGTGTTTTCGTTCCGGCAGGGCCATGGGCCCGCGCAGACGATCACGCTGCACTATGGCAACGGACCGTCGACGCTCACGGTCGGCGGGCGCGAACTCGTCTTCGCCATCTCGTCAGCCGGCGATGACGGCTTTGACCTGACGCTCAAGGGCCTCAAGTCGCGTATTGCCTCGGTCATCGAGGGCCACGAGCTTTACTTGCGCACCCGCAACGGCCGCTTCGACCTGCACTGGGTCGATCCGTTCGGCGGCGAGAGCGAGGAGCAGGTCGGCGAGGACAAGATCGTGGCGCCCTTGCCGGGCACCGTGGTCGCGCTGCTGGCCGAGGAGGGCGCGAGCTTGGAGAAGGGCGCCCCGATCCTGACGCTCGAAGTGATGAAGATGGAGCAGACCCTGCGCGCGCCCTATGCCGGGGTGCTGAAGAAGCTCAAATGCAAGGTCGGCGACATCGTCGGCGAGGGCGTCGAGCTTGCCGAAGTCGAACCTGCGGCCGCGTCATGAGCGATCAGATCCAACTCATCGAGATGGGGCCGCGCGACGGCCTGCAGAACGAGAAGACGCCGGTCAGCGTCGAGGCGCGCATCGCCTTCGTCGAGGCGCTGGTGGCGGCCGGGCTCAATACCGTCGAGGTCGGCGCCTTCGTGTCGCCGAAGGCGATCCCGCAGATGGCGAGCTCCGATCAGGTGCTGCGCGGCGTCAGCCACATCAAGGGCGCCGAATTCCACGTGCTGGTGCCGAACGAGAAGGGCTATGACGCCGCGCGCGCGGCCGGCGCCGAGGTGGTCTCGGTGTTCGCGGCGGCCTCCGAAGGCTTCTCGCGCGCCAATATCAATTGCTCGGTCGCGGAATCGATCGAGCGCTTCAAGCCGGTGATGGCGCGCGCCAAGGCCGACGGCGTCAAGGTGCGTGGCTATATCTCCTGTGTGCTCGGCTGTCCGTTCGACGGCGAGATCAAGCCGAAGGCGGTCGCCGACCTCGCGGTGACGCTGTGGGATCTCGGCTGCTACGAGATCTCGCTTGGCGACACCATCGGGGTCGGCACGCCGCTGAAGGCCAAACGGATGCTGCGTGCGGTCGGTTCTGAGTTGCCGATCGGCAACCTCGCGATGCACTTCCACGACACCTACGGCCAGGCGCTCGCCAATCTCTACGCCGGCATGGAGGAGGGCGTCCGCGTCATCGATGCCGCCGCCGGCGGTCTCGGCGGCTGCCCCTACGCCCCCGGCGCCACCGGCAACGTCGCGACCGAGGACGTCGCCTACATGCTCGAGGGCATGGGCGTGAAGACCGGGATCGATATGGACAGACTGCTGGCCGCGACCAACGAGATGGCCGGCTTGCTCGGCCGTCCGCCGGTCAGCCGTGTTGCGTCTGCGCTCAACGCGAAGCGCACGCGGCTCGCCAAATCGTAAATTGTGGGATGCTTGGAGCGATTTGGGATTGCAGCCGCCCCAATCTTCGGCGGTCGCGCCCGGAGTTATGCGCTGCGAAGCGCAGATTCAAGGCACATAGTCGCGCCCCTGGCTTGCGCAATCTGGGCTCCCGAAGCTGGACTCTCGACCCATATGCGCATGGTGCGACAGCGCTTCGCGCTATCGCCGCCCTCCTTGAGGGCGTTTCCTCCCTAGACTTGGGCCGCTTGTTGTTTCGAGCGGCCCTTTTTCTTACGCCGCCGGAGCATTGACCGTCGCGATCACGGCCCTCATATCGGTCGCCAGCTCGCGATAGTGCCCGCCCAGCCGCTGGTATAGCTCGCGGTTGCTCCCATCCAGCGTCCTGCTAGCGATCAGCTCGCATTCGTCGGCGAGGATCTCAAATCGTTCCAGTTTTGCTTGGAGAGCAGACATGGCGGGCGTTTCCCTGACACCGTTACTGAGGGAGTTGCGACGCTACTACTCGGACTGCGTCTAACACAGCATAATTATAGGGTAGAATTAAATTCTTCCCGGCAGCGACTTTGACCGATTGATGGGAGCGGACTTGTCCGCCGTAGCTCTAACAGCGAAGGCGGAAGCGCATGAGCGTTTCGAGGAATTCCGGAGGCAAATCGCAGCGCTCGGTATGAGGTGAGCAACTGACGATGCGGCGGAGCCGTAATCGGATCGGTAGTGCGCAGCGAAGCCCATCAATTCAGTATCCGCGGCGCAAATGATGGGTATCGCTTCGCTCTACCCTATGAGCGAGTCCTTCCGCCGGATGGAACCCGTTTTGCGGCGCACACAGCCGCCGTCATCGGCTCGGCTCCCGATTAAACCCTCCCGAAAGCGTTCATGGCTTGGTGACTCAAACGTGCTGAGGTGAGAGGGCTCGCAATTGCTCCAGGTGGATTCTCGCCATGTCCGGACAGGTGTCAGCTTCCCGCGGCCGAACGTTTCTGGCCGGAAAGATCGTCTTCAATTTCGGCCGGTCGGCCTTCGACTGCACGGTCCGCCAGCTCACGGAGACGGGCGCCACCGTGGAACTCGAAAGTGTCGTAGGCATTCCCGATCACATTCAACTGTTGCTCGTCGGCAGCAATCAGGTGAAGCCATGCAAACGGCTGTGGCAATCGGACCGCCAGCTCGGCCTGGCTTTTGAAGAGCAGCAGGCCAACGCTGCGGCGCCCACGCCTGCCGCTCCTGCGCCGGCCGCCATTCCGGAGCGGCGCAGCGGCGATATTCTGCGCGGGCACATGCTGGCGCTGCGGGCGGCGCTCAATCAGATACCCGTCGGCATCCTGCTGTTGGACGTGGAGCTGAAGGCCCAGTTCATCAACCGCGCGTTTCGGAACATGTGGCGGCTTCCGGACGAGGTGGCCGACCGCAACCCCAGCTTCACCGACCTGATGCATCACGGCTGCAAGACGATGGCCTACGAGCTGCCGGCCGCGCAGCTCGAAGCCTATGTTGCCGAGCGCGTCCGCCTCGTGAACGTCGGGGACCCGAGCCCGATCGATCTCAGGCGCAGCAATGGCGACGTGGTTCGATGTCAGTGCACGCCGCTGCCCGACGGCGGCCGGATGGTGAGCTACACGCCCGTGACCGACATCGTGCGCGCGTCCGACAAGCTGAAGGTGCTGACCGGCGCGCTCGAGACTGTGGAGGACGGCGTCGTCCTGCTCGACCGCGATCTCAATGCGATCTTCCTCAATCGGCGAATGCGGGAATTCTGGGAGGTGAGCGAGGAGGAGGTCGCGCGGCATCCGGCATACATCACACTGCTCACGCGCAACCGCCGCGCCGTTCCGACGGGCGCGACCCCGGAGCAGATCAGGGCCTTTCCTGCGAAGCGGATTGCGGAGATCAAGGCAGGCGATCACAAGCGCGACGTGCAGACGCCGGACGGCCGCCATATCAGGATCCATTGCTCGACGATGGCAAACGGCGGTCGCATGCTGACCTTCGTCGACGTGACCGATCTCGTACGCAACGCACGGCAGCTGGAGGTGCTCGCGACCACCGATCCGCTCACCGGATTGTTCAACCGTCGGCACTTCCTGGCGACGCTGGATGCGGAGTGGAGCCGGTTCCAGCGCTACTATCGTTCGGTATCCGTGCTGATGGTCGATATCGATCACTTCAAGAGCATCAATGACCGCTTCGGACATGCGGTCGGTGACGAGGCCATCAAGGCTGTTGCCGGGATATGCATTCGGGGCAAGCGCAAGTCCGACGTCGTCGGCCGCGTTGGAGGCGAGGAGTTCGCCGTCTTGCTGCCGGAGACCACATTGTCGCGCGCTCGAACCGTCGCCGAGCGCATCCGCAAGAGGGCGGAAGCGCTGTCGTTGAGGGCTGATGATCGACTGGTGCCACTGACAGTGAGCATCGGCGTTGCCGAGGCCCTCACAAGCATGCCCGGGATTGATGCCCTGACGAAGGCCGCCGATGCGGCGCTCTACCAGGCCAAGGAGCACGGCCGGAATCGTACGGAGTGCTGGTCACCTCCGTCGCCACCGAAGCTGGCCGCCGGGTAAATTGCAGGATGGAGGGACTTGTCCGCCGTAGCCCGAAGAGCGAAGGCTGAAGCGATACGCCCATCGCGTCACCGCGAATTGGATGACATCGCTGCGCATCGGTGGAACGACGAGTACCATCCATAACACCCGCTGCGGAGTATGGGTCCCGGCCTTCGCCGGGACGACGGCGGAGGACGTGTCCTCTCGGCTCAGCAACTGGCGCCTCTCGAATACTGGATCACTCGCACGCGCACGCGGGTGATGACACCGAATACGCTGTTTGACAGTTGAATCCGTGAGCAGGGGCTGGCCTTTCCCGCTACTCCAGCGGGTTCCATCACAAGGCGGCAATCTATCGGCTATGTGGTCGGGCCCGCGTCTGGTTCCTATAAGGACTGATAATACATGGTTGCCCGGCGGCCACGATTGTTGCGATGTTGCAACGGTGCTTGAACATTTAACCTTAAAAGCACCGGTCCGCACTCGCGCCGCTTTTTAGCCACACCCCGACATGAAAGGATATTCACGTAGCTGAATAGCCAGCGCTCCGACGACGGGACATTTTTTCGGGTTCCGGCGTTGATGGAGGAAAGAGCGCCGGGAACAGGGTCGCGATGGACGCCAAGACGAACATCAAGGGCAGGCTGCCCAGCCGTCACGTGACGGAGGGCCCCGAGCGCGCACCGCACCGGTCCTATCTTTATGCGATGGGGCTGACGACAGCCCAGATTCATCAACCCTTTGTCGGCGTTGCTTCATGTTGGAATGAAGCCGCTCCCTGCAACATCTCGCTGATGCGCCAGGCGCAGGCGGTGAAGAAGGGCGTGGCCTCGGCCGGCGGCACGCCGCGCGAGTTCTGCACCATCACCGTCACCGACGGGATCGCGATGGGTCATGACGGCATGCGCTCGTCGCTGCCGTCGCGCGAATGCATCGCCGATTCGGTCGAACTGACGGTCCGCGGCCACTCCTATGACGCGCTGGTCGGGCTCGCCGGCTGCGACAAGTCGCTGCCGGGCATGATGATGGCGATGGTCCGCCTCAATGTTCCGTCGATCTTCATCTATGGCGGCTCGATCCTGCCCGGCAACTTCCGCGGCCAGCCGGTCACCGTCCAGGACATGTTCGAGGCGGTTGGCAAGCACTCGGTCGGCGCCATGTCGGACGAGGACCTCGACGAGATCGAGCGGGTGGCGTGCCCGTCGGCCGGCGCCTGCGGCGCCCAGTTCACCGCCAACACCATGGCGACCGTCTCCGAGGCGATCGGACTCGCGCTCCCGTATTCCGCCGGGGCTCCGGCGCCCTACGAGATCCGCGACTCCTTCTGCGCCGCCGCCGGCGAGAAGGTGATGGAGCTGATCGAGAAAAACATCCGGCCCCGCGACATCGTCACCCGCGAAGCCCTTGAAAATGCTGCGGCCGTGGTTGCAGCCTCAGGTGGTTCGACCAATGCTGCGCTGCACCTGCCGGCGATCGCCCATGAGTGCGGCATTAAATTCAATTTGTTCGACGTTGCCGAAATCTTCAAAAAGACTCCTTACGTCGCGGATTTGAAGCCGGGCGGCCGTTATGTTGCCAAAGACATGTTTGAAGTAGGTGGCATTCCGCTGCTGATGAAGACGCTGCTCGACAATGGCCACCTGCACGGGAATTGCCTGACCGTCACTGGCCGAACGATCGCCGAAAACCTCAAAAGCGTGAAATGGAATCCGCACCAGGATGTGGTGCGGCCCGCCGACAATCCGATCACCGTGACGGGTGGCGTTGTCGGGCTAAAGGGTAATCTCGCTCCGGAGGGTGCGATCGTGAAGGTCGCGGGAATGTCCAACCTGAGGTTTACCGGTCCGGCCCGGTGCTTCGACCGCGAGGAAGACGCCTTCGAGGCGGTGCAGAAGCGCACCTACAGGGAAGGCGAGGTGATCGTGATCCGCTATGAGGGGCCGAAGGGCGGTCCCGGCATGCGGGAGATGCTGGCGACCACGGCGGCACTGACCGGGCAGGGGATGGGCGGCAAGATTGCCCTGATCACCGATGGCCGGTTCTCCGGCGCCACCCGTGGCTTCTGCATCGGACATATTGGACCTGAAGCGGCCGTCGGCGGGCCGATCGGGTTGTTGCAAGACGGCGACATCATCGAGATCGATGCGGTCTCCGGCACCCTTAACGTAAATTTGAGCGACGCCGAACTCGCAAATCGTAAGACCAAATGGGCCCCTCGCGCGACGAACCATACATCTGGTGCGCTGTGGAAGTACGCCGAGCAAGTGGGGCCGGCGGTGGATGGCGCAGTCACCCATCCGGGTGGCGCGTACGAGAAACAGTGTTATGCGGACGTTTAGGCGTACGATATTGGCGTTTGCGTTAGGGGCCATCCCGGTGGCGGGCCCCGGATTCGGATTCGACGGCGCCCCGGTCAACCCACAAGATACGGTTCTTCCTGTGGTTTCCCCGCAGCCGGGGACCGCCGGCGCGCTGAAACGGGCCGCCACCCCGGTGGCGCCTGCGGCGACCTCGCCGACCTCGTCGTTCAGCACGCTGCAGTACCAGGCCGAAGGCGGCCACCCCGTGGCGCAGTGGAAGCTCGGCAAGATGTACGCCGAGGGCGACGGCGTCATCCAGGACGACATGCGCGCCTTCGAGTATTTCAGCCGGATCGCCAATGCGCATGCCGAGGATTCCCCGTCGGCGCCGCAGGCCTCGATCGTGGCCAACGCCTTCGTCGCGCTCGGCCGCTACTATCTGAGCGGCATTCCCAATTCCAAGGTCAAGGCGGACACCGAGCGGGCGCGGGAGATGTTCTCCTATGCCGCATCCTATTTCGGCAATGCCGACGCCCAGTATGATCTTGCCCGGCTCTACCTGAAGACGCCGGACGCCTCGCGGGACGACTTCCGCTACGGCGCGCGCTGGCTCGGCCTTGCCGCCCAGAAGGGCCAGCATCAGGCGCAGGCGCTGCTCGGCCAGATGCTGTTCAACGGCGACCGCCTGCCGCCGCAGCGGGCACGCGGCCTGATGTGGCTGACGCTGGCGCGCGACAGCGCGACGCCGGATGAGGCCTGGATCAAGGAAAGCTACAACCGGGCGATCGCCAAGGCCTCCGAGGACGATCGCGCGATGGCGCTGCAGATGCTCGAGCACTGGGTGCAGGGCCGCCGGGATTGAACTTCCGGCCGGCCGGCGGGGTCAGGCGATCTCGAAATCGAGATCGGCCCAGACCGGGACGTGGTCGGACGGCTTCTCCCAGGCCCGGACATAGCTGTCGATGCCGACGTCGATCAGCCGGTCGCTCGCTTGTGCCGACATCAACAGGTGGTCGATGCGCAGGCCCCAGTTCTTCTGCCAGGCGCCGGCCTGGTAGTCCCAGAAGGTGTACTGGCCCGGCTCGTCATTGACCGCCCGCAGCGCGTCGGTCAGGCCGAGGCCGAGCAGCGACTGGAAGGCCTCGCGGGTGGCGGGGCGGAACAGGGCGTCATCGGCCCAGGCGGCGGGATTGTAGACGTCGCGCGCGGCCGGGATGACGTTGAAGTCGCCGGCCAGGATCAACGGCTCCTCGGCCCTAAGCCGCTCCTTCGAATACTCAAAAAGCCGCGACATCCACTTGAGCTTGTACGGATATTTGTCGGTATTGGCGGGGTTGCCATTGGGCAGGTAAAGGCACGCGACCCGGATCACGCCCTGCTTCAGCGTGACGACGCCTTCGAGGAAGCGGGCATGGGCGTCCTCGTCGTCGCCGGCGAGGCCCGATTTGGTCTCGTCGAACGGCAGCTTCGACAGCAGCGCGACGCCGTTGAAGGTCTTCTGGCCGTGCGTGACGACATTGTACCCGAGCGCCTCGACCTCGAGGCGGGGAAACGCATCATCGACGCATTTGATCTCCTGCAGACAGACGATGTCGGGGGAGCACTCCTTCAGCCAGCTGACCAGAAGCTCGATCCGTTGCCGGACCGAGTTGACGTTCCACGTAGCGATGCGAACTGCCATCGGACTTCCTTCATTGTGGGGGAACGTGACCGAGCGCCGCCCCGCTTAGACCAAGCGCTTCCGCATCTCGATGTGCGGGATGCCGGCCTCCTCGAATTCCGCGCCGATCCGCTCGAAGCCGACGCGCGCGGAGAACGGCTCCGCGTGCGTCTGCGCGTTGAGGATCAGTTCCGGATAGCCGAGTTCGGCCGCCTTGGCCATCAGCGCGTCCAGCACGCGGGCGCCTACGCCTGTGCCGCGCGCCGCTTTGAGCACGGCCATGCGGCCGATATGACCGTCCGGCAGCAGCCGGCCCGTGGCCAAGGGCGCACCGTCGTCGGCGAACGCCAGCGCATGCCAGCTCGATGCGTCCATGTCGTCCCATTCCAGTTCTACCGGCACCCGCTGTTCCTCGACGAAGACGCTGTAGCGGATGGCACGGGAGCGTTCGCGAGCTTCTTCCCAGGGGCAGACAAGGACGGAGGTGGACATAAGGTCGCGATTCGAAAGCTCAATGAAGCAGAACGGATGCGGCCCGGTTACTCAAAACGTCCGGCGATGCGCATGCAAATCACCGGATTGAAGCCGCACTATTTCACTTAGGTGGCATACCATGGGCGGTCCGCCTGTGCTAACCCTCTCAGGAAACAAGGCGCAACAATTGCCGACGGGGGAGTGACGACGCGCACCGGCCTTCAAGGGAAGCTGGCGGCGCACGTGCAAAACTTATGAAAAAACGCAATTTGGTTCTGACTGTCGCTGTTCTCGGCATTGCGGCCGGGGCGGCTTACATGACCCGCACTTCATGGATGGGTGGCGGCGCCGCCACCGCGCAAGGGACGGCGCGGCCGCGCGTAGTGTCCGTGGATCTCGCCAAGGCGGAACGCAAATCGGTTCCGGTCGATGTCGATGCCATCGGACAGGTCACGCCGATCTCCAGCGTGGCGCTGAAGTCACGGCTGGAGACCACCATCGTCTCGGTGCATTTCGAGGACGGCGCCAGGGTCAATGAAGGCGACCTGCTGTTCACGCTCGACGCGCGCCAGATCGACGCGCAGATCGAGCAGGCCGAGGGCGTCCTGGCCCGCGACCAGGCCCAGCTCGAGGGCGCGCAGCGCGACCTCCGCCGCTACACCGAACTGGTCGGCAAGGGGGCGACCACCCAAGTCAACCTCGACAACGCCAAGACCCAGTCCGACGTCCTGATCGGCACCATCAAGGCCGACCGGTTCGCGCTGGAGAACCTCCGCGTCCAGAAGAGCTACACCGTCATCCGCGCACCATTCGCGGGACGGATCAGCGCCGCCAACGTCAAGGTCGGCAACTTCGTCCGCCCCGCCGACACCCAGCCGCTCGCGGTCATCAACCAGATGGCACCGGTCTACGTCACCTTCGCGATTCCGCAGCGGGCGCTGGTCGATCTGCGCGACGCCATGGGGAAGGGCGATTCAAAGGTGATCGCGACCATTCCCGGCCACCAGCGCTCCGAGCGCGGCAAGGTCGCGATGGTGGAGAACGCCGTCGACGCGACCACCGGCATGGTGACCGTGCGCGGCATCATGAACAACGAGAGCGAGACGCTCTGGCCCGGCACCATCGTGCAGACCAAGCTGATCATCCGCAGCGAAGACGCGGTCGTGGTGCCGACGGTCGCGGTGCAGCGCAGCCAGAACGGCAATTTCGTCTTCGTCGTCAAGGACGGCGTTGCCAAGGTCCGGCCGGTCAAGGTCGATCGCACCTTCCAGGGCAGCTCGGTGATCTCAGACGGATTGGCGGGCGATGAAAGCGTCGTCGTCGACGGCCAGCTGCTGCTCTCGGAGGGATCGCGGGTTGAACTGCGGGCGCGCAAGGCCGGAGCCTGACCGATGACGCTCTCCGAGCTTTGCATCCGCCGCCCGGTCATGACGACGCTGATCACGGCGTCGATCATCGCATTCGGCGTGTTCGGCTTCCGCCTGCTGCCGGTCTCGGCGCTGCCCAAGGTGGACTTCCCGACCATCGCGGTGACCGCGACCCTGCCCGGCGCCAGCGCCGACACCATGGCGGCCTCGGTCGCCGGCATCATCGAGCGCCAGCTCTCGACCATTGCCGGCATCTCCTCGATGTCCTCGAACTCCTCGCAGGGCACGAGCGTCATCACCATCCAGTTCGACCTCAACCGCAACATCGATGCCGCCGCGCTCGACGTGCAGACCGCGTTGACGATCGCGCAACGACGGCTGCCGATCGAGATGACGATCCCGCCGAGCTTCCGGAAGGTGAACCCGGCGGACTTCCCGGTGCTGTTCGTCTCGCTCGGCTCGGCGACGCTGCCGCTGTCGAGCGTCAACGAATACGGCGACATCACGATCGGGCAGGCACTGTCGCAGCTGCCGGGCGTCGCCCAGGTCTTGATCTACGGCGCGCAGAAATTCGCCATCCGCGTTCAGGCCGATCCGGAGGCCGCCGCCGCGCGCGGCGTCTCGATGGAGGATATCCGCGCCGCGGTGTCGCGCGCCAATTCGTCGACGCCGGTCGGTACCTTGAATGGCCCCAAGCAGGACGTCGCGCTGCAGGCCTCCGGCCAGATGGACAAGGCGGCCGACTACCGCCAGATCTATGTCGCCTGGCGCAACGGCTCGCCGGTCCGGCTCGACGAGATCGCCAAGGTCTATGACAGCGTCGAGAACGACAAGATCGCGACCTGGATGAACGACGAGCGGGCGATCGTGCTCGCGATCCAGAAGCAGCCCGACGCCAACACCGTGGCGGTGGTCGACGCCGTGCTGGCCAAGCTGCCGGCGCTGCGCGCCGCGATCCCGCCCTCGGTGACCATGCAGGTCATGATGGACCGTTCGGTCTCGATCCGCCAGGCGGTCAGCGACGTCGAGGAGACCCTGCTGATCGCGATCGGGCTCGTGATCCTCGTGATCTTCCTGTTCCTGCGCTCGGCGTCCGCGACCTTCATCCCGGCGCTCGCGGTGCCGATCTCGCTGTTCGGCACCTGCGCGGCGATGTACGCGCTGGACTACTCCATCAACAACATGACGCTGCTGGCGCTGACGCTCTCGGTCGGCTTCGTGGTCGACGACGCCATCGTCATGCTGGAGAACATCGTCCGCCATATCGAGCACGGCATGAAGCCGTTCGAGGCGGCGCTGAAGGGCGCCCGCGAGATCGGCTTCACGATCATCTCGATCACCTTCTCGCTGATCGCCGTGTTCATCCCGGTGCTGCTGATGGGCGGCATCGTCGGCCGCGTGTTCCGCGAATTCGCGGTGACGATCTCGGTCGCCATCATCGTGTCCGGCTTCGTGTCGCTGACCTTGACGCCGATGCTGTGCGCCCGCGTGCTGCGCACGCATGACGCGACCAAGCGGCCGAACGTCGTGCTGCGGGCGTTCGAGGCGATGTTCGAGGCCTGGCTGCGGGCCTATGAATGGGCGCTGGATTGGGTGCTGGCCAAGAAGGCCCTGATGCTGGTGGTGACGCTGGCTACGCTGGGCGGCACCATCTACCTCTACATGATCGTGCCGAAGGGCTTCTTCCCGCAGGAGGACACCGGCTTTCTGATCGGCGTGACGGAGGCTGCGACCGACACCTCGTTCGAGGCGATGAAGGTGCGCCAGCAGGCGCTGGTCGAGGTGCTGCGGACCGATCCGGCGATAGAGTACATCAACTCTACGGTCGGCTCCGGCGGTCCCAATCCGACGGCGAATTACGGCCGTCTGTTCATCGCGCTGAAGCCGCAGAAGATGCGTGACAACGCCACCGTGGTGATCGGCCGTCTGCGGCAGAAGGCGCGCGAGATCCCGGGCATGCAGGCGTTCTTCCAGAGCATCCAGAACCTCAGCATCGGCGGCCGCATCTCGAAGAGCCAGTATCAGTATGTGATGCAGAGCGGCGATACCGAGGCGCTGTACCGGCTGGCGCCCGAGATGCGCGACAAGATCGAGAAGATCCCGGGCTTGCTCGACGTTACCACCGACCTCTACATCAAGAACCCGCAGATGACGGTCGACATCGACCGCGAGAAGGCGGCGGTCTACGGCGTCACCGTGGATCAGGTCCGCAACCAGCTCTACAACGCCTATGGCGCGCGGCAGGTCGGCACCATCTACATGCCGTCGAATGACTACCAGATCATCCTCGAGGTGCAGCCGCAGTTCCGCGTCGATCCGTCCGACCTCTCGAAGCTCTACATGAAGACCGCGAACAACCAGACCATTCCGCTGGATGCGGTGGCGAGGCTGGTGCCGACGGTCGGGCCGTTGCAGATCAACCACCAGGGCCAGCAGCCGGCGGTGACGATCTCGTTCAACCTCGCGCCGGGCACCTCACTCGGCTACGCGGTCGACAAGATCACCGAACTCGAGCAGACCGCGAATTTGCCGCCGACGATTGTGACCGGCTTCTCCGGCACCGCGCAGGTGTTCCAGGATTCGCTGCGCGGGCAGGGCGTGCTGATCCTCGCCGCGGTGTTCGCAGCCTTCGTGATCCTCGGCATTCTCTACGAGAGCTTCATCCACCCGATCACCATCATCTCCGGCCTGCCGTCGGCCGGTATCGGCGCGATCCTGACGCTGATGATGTTCGGGATGGAGCTGTCTGTGATTGCGATGATCGGCATCGTGATGCTGGTCGGCATCGTCAAGAAGAATGCGATCATGATGGTCGACTTCGCGCTGGAGCGTCGCCGCGTCGGCCTCAGCGCCGAGCACGCGATCCGCGAGGCGGCACTGCTGCGCTTCCGTCCGATCATGATGACGACGTTCGCGGCGATCTTCGGCACGCTGCCGATCGCGCTCGGCGCGGGTGCCGGCGCCGAACTGCGTCAACCGCTCGGCGTCGCCGTGGTCGGCGGCCTCTGCGTGTCGCAGCTGCTGACGCTGTTCATCACGCCCGTGATCTACATCTATCTCGACCGCATCGACCGCAGGCTGCGCCGCAAGCTCGACCCGCAGGCGGAGGCAGGCGGCGACGTCGAACGGCCGCAGGTGGTCGCGGCGGAATAGCCGAGCGTTCGGCGCGAGCCGGAAACCGGCTCGCCGGGAGAAACCGCTCGGGATCGCGAAGCGTTAGATCGAGAAGCTGGTGCCGCAGCCGCAGGAGGCGGTGGCGTTGGGATTGACGACGCGGAACGAGGCGCCGATCAGGTCGTCGACGAAGTCGACCTCCGAGCCTGCGAGGAACGGGACCGAGGCGGGATCGATCAGCACCACCGCGCTGTCGCGCTCGATCACGAGGTCGTCATCGGCCTGGGTGCGCTCGACGTCGAACTTGTACTGGAAACCGGAGCAGCCGCCGCCCTCGACCGAAATGCGCAGCTTGGCGCCTTCGCCTTCCTTGCTGAGGATCTGCCCGATACGGCGGGCGGCCCGTTCGCTGACGGTAATGGCAGCAGTCATGTCGGTCTCCGAAACCCTATTTGAGCATGATCTGATCCGGATCAGGCCCGGCGTCATCCCCAATTCATTTGGTCGGCCGCCTCAGTCATAGTTAAGTGCGTCGGACCATGGAATCAAATGGATAAGGACTAAAATACAGTGTCGGTCGGAATGGCTGCCCCCCGCGCGCCTTATGCCTGCGACCCCGATCGCAGCCGCGGCCGGCTGGTCGCGGAGCCGCCGAGCCGGACCCGGAGCCCGTTTCGGCGCGACTGCGACCGGGTGATCCATTCCACCGCGTTCCGCCGCCTCAAGCACAAGACCCAGGTCTTCGTCTTCCACGAAGGCGATCACTACCGCACGCGGCTGACCCATTCGCTGGAGGTCGCGCAGATCGCCCGGGCGCTGGCCCGCCAGCTCGGGGTCGACGAGGACCTGACCGAGACGCTGGCGCTGGCGCATGACCTCGGCCATCCGCCGTTCGGCCATGCCGGCGAGCGGGCGCTCGACGAATGCCTCAGGGATGACGGCGGCTTCGACCATAATGCGCAGGCGCTGCGGGTCGTCACCTCGCTGGAGCATCGCTACCCCGAATTCGGCGGGCTGAACCTGACCTGGGAATCGCTCGAGGGGATCGTCAAGCACAACGGTCCGCTGACCGAGCGCGGTGGCGCACCCGCCGGCCGCTACCTGGAGAGTGGAATCCCGATCGGAATTGCCGACTACAACAAGGGCCACGACCTCGAGCTCTGGAGCTATGCCTCGCTCGAGGCGCAGATCGCGGCCTTCGCCGACGACATCGCCTACGACGCGCACGATATCGATGACGGCCTGCGTGCCGGTCTGTTCGCGGTCGACGACCTCAAGGAGATGCCGCTGACCGCTGAGATCATCGCCGAGATCGACCGCCACTATCCCGGGCTCGACGAGGTCCGGCGCGGCGCCGAACTGGTGCGTGAGCTGATCTCACACTTCATCAGCGCGGTCTTCAACGAGGCGAGCCGGCGCCTCGCGGCCGCGCAGCCGCAATCGGCCCATGACGTGCGCCACCACAATACCCCGCTGATCGCGTTTCCGTCCGAGGTGGCGGAGCAGGAGGCGGCGATCAAGGCGTTCCTGTTCCGGCGGATGTATCGCCACAAGCGGGTGATGCTGGTGATGGGGGAGGCGGAGGAGGTGGTCCGCAATCTGTTCGAGCGCTACCAGCAATCGCCTGAAGACCTGCCGGCGGAATGGATCGAGGGCAGCGTGCAGGAGACCGGGAGCGCTCGGAACAGGCGGATCGGCAATTTCATTGCCGGGATGACCGACCGTTTCGCCCTGATCGAGCACCAAAGGCTTTTTGACTCGACCCCGGATTTGCGTTAGCGCCCTGCCATGGCCGACACCACTGCTTCACCACACCTTTTTGCCGACATGCTGACGCGCGTGCACGCGATCTGTGCCGCTGTCGCAGCCGAGGACAATTGGCCCGCCGGCATCGATCTGTCCCGCGTCGTGGTGGAGCCGCCGCGCGACGCCAGCCATGGCGACATGGCGACCAATGCCGCGATGGTGCTCGCCAAGGATGCCAAGGCCAAGCCGCGCGAACTCGCCGACAAGATCGCCGACCGGTTGCGCGCCGATGCGCTGGTGGCGTCGGTCGATGTCGCCGGGCCCGGCTTCATCAACCTGACCTTGAAGCCGCAGGTCTGGGCGGACGCGCTGCGCGCCGTGCTGGCCGCCGGCTCGGCTTACGGGCGCAGCGACATCGGCAAGGCCGAGAAGGTCAATGTCGAATATGTCTCGGCCAACCCGACCGGACCGATGCATGTCGGCCATTGCCGCGGCGCCGTGTTCGGCGACGCGCTGTGCAGCCTGCTGCAATTCGCGGGCTTCGACGTCTGCCGCGAATACTACATCAACGACGCCGGCGCTCAGGTCGATGTGCTCGCGCGCTCGGCGTTCCTGCGCTACCGCGAGGCGCTGGGCCAGGACATCGGCGCGATCCCGGAAGGGCTCTATCCCGGCGATTACCTCGTGCCGGTCGGCGAGGCACTCGCCAAGGAATATGGCAAGAAGCTGCTCGACATGAGCGAAGCCGAGTGGCTGCCGATCGTGCGCGACAAGGCGATCGCGATGATGATGGAGATGATCAAGGGCGATCTCGCCGCGCTCAATATCCATCACGACGTGTTCTTCTCCGAGCGCTCGCTTATCACGTCAGGCAACAACAAGGTCGCCGAGACCATCGATTTCCTGCGCGCCAAGGGCGACATCTACGAGGGCCGCCTGCCGCCCCCGAAGGGCAAGCCGGTCGAGGACTACGAGGACCGCGAGCAGTCGCTGTTCCGCGCCACCGCCTATGGCGACGACGTCGATCGTCCGCTGATCAAGTCGGACGGCTCCTACACCTACTTCGCATCCGACATCGCCAACCACCGCTACAAATTCGAGCGTGGCTTCACCAATCTGATCGACGTGTTCGGCGCCGATCATGGTGGCTACATCAAGCGCATGCAGGCCGCCGTGAAGGCGGTGACCGCGGGCAAGGCTGTGCTCGACGTCAAGATCGTGCAGCTCGTGAAGCTGTTGCGCGACGGCGAGCCGGTGAAGATGTCGAAGCGGTCCGGCGAATTCGTCACGCTGCGCGAGGTGGTCGACGAGGTCGGCTCCGACGCTGTCCGATTCATGATGTTGTTCCGCAAGAACGACGCGGTGCTCGATTTCGACCTCGCCAAGGTGATCGAGCAGTCAAAGGACAACGCGGTCTTCTACGTCCAGTACGGCCACGCCCGCGGCCATTCGATCTTCCGCAACGCGCGGGAGGAAGCGGTTTCCGATCTGCCCGAGACCGATGAGGCCCGGCTGGCCTATCTCCGTAATGTTACGGTCGAGCGGCTGACCGACCCGGCCGAGCTCGAGCTGCTCAAGCGGCTTGCGCTTTATCCGCGGATGATCGAGGCTGCGGCGGTGGCGCATGAGCCGCACCGAATCGCTTTTTATCTCTATGATTTGGCCAGTGAATTTCATGCGCTTTGGACCAAGGGGCGCGATTTGCCCTATTTACGCTTCATTATCAATAATGATGCAGAGATCACGAGGGCGCGACTGGCAATGGTTCAGGGCGTCGTCTCGGTTCTGGCATCGGGCTTAGCTGTTCTAGGCGTCCACGCTCCGACCGAGATGCGGTAGGCAGGGGCATTAGGCCCTCACGAGTGGGGATTTGTGAGGGCATCTGGCAGAGGCCAACTCGTACGGACCGGCTGTGCCGGCGATCTTGGCGCTGTCCCGAAGGGGATGCATCATCACAATGGCTGATCGATATCAGGACCGACATTTTCCCGCCGACACGGCTTCCAAGGCCGACAGCGATCCGCTTGCCGAACTGGCACGGCTGATCGGCCAGACGGATCCCTTCGGCTCCGCCAACAAGCCGCCGCCGCGACCGCTGCAGTCGCGCGCCAACGCGCGGCCGCAACAATACGAGCCGCAGGCCGCGGACGAGGATGCGCCGCCCGCGGGCCCGCCGCCCTGGATGCAGCGCGCGCGGCAGGAGGCTGTCGCTCCGCCTCCCGTGCAGAACATCGAAGACGAAGAGCCCGAGCAGGACTACCAGCCGAAGCCGGTGCATCCGTTGCATCGCTACGCGGCTCAGCAGGCGCAGCCCGCGCCCGCGCCGGTGGCGCAGTATCGGCCGGTCGAGGCCCCTCGGCAGCCGGAGGCATTTGACGAGGAGCCGCGCTATCAGAGCGGCAGTCAGAGTCAGGATCCGTCGCGCTATGACGACGCGCTCTACGGCCAGCTGGAAGCCGGCGAGCAGGACCTGCAGCGCGATCCCGCCTATCCGGACGATCCCTATGCCTATGAGGAGGCCTACGAGGAAGAACCCGAGCCCCGTCGGCGGCGCAGCGGCCTGATAACGGTCGCCGCGGTGCTGGCGCTCGGCGTGTTCGGTGTCGGTGGCGCGTATGCCTACCGGACCTATGTCGGCTCGCCCCGGAGCGGTGAGCCGCCGATCATCAAGGCTGACAACACGCCGACCAAGGTGATCCCGGCCCAGGCCGACGCGCCGGCCAAGACGCCGGACCGCATGGCGACGGGCGACGGCACCGAGAAGATCGTTTCGCGCGAAGAGACGCCGGTCGACGTCAATTCGAAGACCGCCGGACCGCGCGTCGTGTTTCCGCCGCTGAACGCCAATGCGAATCCACCGCCGCCCGCCAGCGTGCAGACGGCACAGCCGGCGCCGGCGCCGATCACCGCGAACGGCACGTTGCCGAACAACGAGCCGCGCAAGGTCCGCACGCTTTCAGTCAAGGGCGATACGCCCGATGGCACGCAGGCCACCGCAACCGTGCCGGCGAAACCTCCGGCGGCGGCGAAGTCTCCGGTGTCGCGCGGCAACCCGGCTGCGGCCAACGCCAGCGTCAACTCGCCAATGTCGCTTGTTCCCGGCCAGGCTGAGGCGGCTCCGGCCGCACCTCCGACCCGGGTGGCCTCGACCTCGGCGGCTCCGGTTGGGGGCGGCGGATATCTGGTCCAGGTCTCCTCGCAGAAGAACGAGGCGGACGCCCAGGCGTCGTACCGGACGCTGCAGGGCAAGTATCGCAACGTGCTCGGTTCGCAGCCCTTGGTGGTGAAGCGCGTCGATCTCGGAGAGAAAGGCGTCTACTACCGCGCCTTCGCGGGCCCGTTCGCGTCCTCGGAAGAGGCGAGCCAAGTGTGCAAGAGCCTGATGTCGGCGGGTGGACCGCAGTGCCTCATCCAAAGAAATTAAAGGCCGTTTCCTTGACCCGTGAGCTGCATACGGCCTAATCGGCCGAATGACGAACCGCGCATTCATCACGGGCATATCCGGGCTGATCCTCAACGACGCCGAGCGCGAATTCATTCGCGCCGAGCGGCCATGGGGCTTCATCCTGTTCAAGCGCAACATCGAGAGTCCTGCCCAAGTGGCGGCTCTTGTTGGGGAACTCCGGTCCGCAGTCGGCGTTTCCGATGCTCCGGTCCTGATCGACCAGGAAGGCGGGCGGGTGCAGCGGCTTGGTCCGCCGCATTGGCCGGCCTATCCGCCGGGCGCGAGCTTTGGGGCGCTCTACGACATCGATCCGAAGCTCGGGCTTGCGGCAGCCCGGCTCAGCTCACGGCTGATTGCGGCCGATCTGACCGACCTCGGAATCACTGTCGATTGCCTGCCTTTGGCCGACGTTCCCGTGGCCGGGGCGGATGCGGTGATCGGCAACCGGGCCTATGGAACTGAACCCGGCAAGGTCGCGGCGATCGCCCAGGCGGTCACGGACGGGCTGGAACAGGGCGGGGTATTGCCGGTTCTCAAGCATATTCCCGGCCATGGCCGGGCCACCGCGGACAGCCATTTCCGGCTTCCGACGGTCGATACCGCCAAGGCCGAGCTGGAACGGACCGATTTTGCTGCGTTCCAGCCGCTTGCCGATCTGCCGATGGCCATGACTGCACATGTTGTGTTTAGCGCGCTCGACCCCGTCCATCCGGCGACGACTTCTGCGACAATCGTCGAACAGGTGATTCGCGGCCTGATCGGGTTCCAGGGTTTGTTGATGAGTGATGACGTGTCGATGAATGCTCTGGCCGGATCGATTGCCGAGCGGACCCGCGCCATCGTCACCGCCGGTTGCGACATGGTTCTGCACTGCAACGGCAATATTGACGAGATGCGCGAGGTCGCACGCGAAACGCCGGAACTGACCGGCAAGGCGCTTGAGCGCGCCAAGGCGACGCTCGCCGCGCGCAAGCCGCCTCAGCCGCTCGACCGGCAGGCGGCACGGGCTGAACTGGATGCGTTGTTGGATCGGGTAGGGACGGCATGACCGCTGAAATTCTTTCGTTTGATACCGGGCGGCCGGCCGACCTCGCCGAGGGCGAACCGGCGCTGGTGGTCGACGTCGAGGGCTATGAGGGCCCGCTCGACCTGCTGTTGACGCTGGCGCGGCAGCAGAAGGTCGACCTGTCGAAGATCTCGATCCTTGCGCTTGCCGACCAGTATCTTTCGTTCATCGAGGCTGCCCGCAAGATTCGCCTCGAGCTTGCGGCCGACTATCTGGTGATGGCGGCGTGGCTGGCGTTCCTGAAGTCGCGGCTCCTGCTGCCCGAGCCGCCGAGCGCAGAGGGGCCGAGCGCCGAGGAAATGGCGACCGCGCTCGCCAACCGGTTGCGCCGGCTGGAGGCGATCCGCGAGGCGGCGAACCGGCTGATGAACCGGCCCCAGTTCCAGCGCGATATCTTTCCGCGCGGCAATCCGGAATCGATCGCCGAGATCAAGCATCCGAAGTTCACCGCGACCCTGTACGACCTGCTGTCGGCCTACGCCACGCAGCGCCAGTCGCGCGTGCTGACGACGGTTCATCTGCAAAAGCGTACCGTATGGTCGCTGGCCGAAGCGCGTGCGTCGCTGGAGCGGCTGGTCGGCATCGCCGAGGACTGGAGCTGCCTCGACGAGTATCTGATGAATTACGTCGCCGATCCCACCCAGAAGGCGACGGTGTTCGCATCGAGCTTCGCTGCCGCCCTCGAGCTGGTTCGCGAGGGCGAGATGGAGATCAACCAGAAGCAGGCGTTCGCGCCGATCTATTTCCGAAAGCGTCAAGCGCAGGCCGCAATGGCAGCGCCGGACCTGTCGGTTGAGTAAGTGGAAGAAGGAGAGCAAGCCCATGGCAAGCTTGGCGGAAGTGCGCAGAGAAGAGCCCGAGGAGGAGGTTTCTCCTATGGATCCGGTGGCGCGTCCTGAGGAATTGCGGCTCCTGGAAGCCCTGTTGTTTGCATCGGCCGAGCCGATCGATCAGGCAACGCTGGCAAAGCGGATGCCCGACGGCGTCGACGTCAAGGCGGCGCTCGCGCAGCTGCAGGCGGAATACGCGCCGCGCGGCGTCAACCTGGTGCGTGTCGCCAACAAGTGGACGTTCCGCACCGCCGGCGATCTGTCGTGGCTGATGACGCGCGAGAGCACCGAGACGCGGAAGCTGTCGCGCGCCGCGATCGAGGTGCTGGCGATCGTCGCCTATCATCAGCCGGTGACTCGCGCCGAGATCGAAGAGATTCGCGGCGTGGTCACGTCGAAGGGCACGATCGACGTGCTGCTCGAGACCGGCTGGATCCGGCCGCGCGGCCGCCGCAAGACCCCGGGCCGTCCGCTCACCTTCGGAACCACCGACGCGTTCCTGTCGCAGTTCAGCCTGGAAGCGCTCGGCGACCTGCCGGGGCTTGAGGAGCTGAAGGGCACGGGTCTGCTCGACTCGCGTCTGCCGACCGGATTTTCCGTTCCGTCGCCGTCGGATGACGCGACGCTGCGGGAGGACGAGGAGCCGCTCGAGCCGGGTGATACGCTGGAACTGCTGCTGGCGCCGGCGGTCGAGCCGGAAGCCGAGGAACCGAAAGCCGACGCAGAAACGACCGATGAGGTTGGGACTGCCGAGGTCGAAACGACCGCTCAGGTCGAGGTCGAGGCGGACGTTGCCTCTGACGCGGATGCGGCCGAACCTGACGCGGGCGAGCCGGAAGACCGCGCCGACCACGCGGGTGATGACGCCGACACCGAGGACAAGGGCGAATAAGCCTGAATATTCCCGGTTAAGCCTAGCAATATTACGTAGCCGCGACAGCGATTTGCCGCGGCCGAGGTCCTTGTTTTTGACACCCCGCGGGCCTACCTTCCGGCAAAGTTCAGGCCGGTCCGCCGGCCATTTCTGGAGGGTTGCAGGATGGGTTCGTTGAGCATTTGGCACTGGATCGTCGTGATCGCAGTGGTCCTGCTGCTGTTCGGACGCGGCAAGATTTCTGATCTGATGGGTGACGTCGCCCAGGGCATCAAGGCCTTCAAGAAGGGCATGCAGGACGACGACAAGGTCGCCGAGAAGACCGAGCCCACGAAGTCGATCGATCACAATGCGGCGCCGTCGGCCGCGCGCCAGGACGTCGGCAGCAAGGCCGTCTAACGCGCTTGTACTGACGCATATTTCGACGTTTTTTCTTGCGCGAAACGGTGACGCCGTCGCACAGACGCGCTATGGACGCCGATTGAGAAAAGGCGCCGGCAGCCCCAGATCCTGATGGGAGCGATGGGGCCGATGGCGGCGCGCTTAGGCGGAAGAATTCATGTTCGATATCGGGTGGAGTGAACTGGTCGTCATCGCGGTCGTCGCGCTGATCGCCATCGGCCCGAAAGAACTGCCGGGCGTGCTGCGCATGGTCGGGCAATGGATGGGCAAGGCCCGCAAGATGGCCTCCGAATTCCAGGGCCAGTTCCAGGAAGCCATGCGCGAGGCCGAGATGGCCGACCTCAAGAAGAGCTTTGACGAGGTCAAGGAGGCCGCAACCGGCATCACCAGCGGCAACATCATGACTTCGCTGCAGAAGGACGTCAGCGACGCCCTGCAGATCGACAAGCCGGTCGATGCGCAGGTCGCGTCCGCGATCGACGCACCGGTGACGTCGAGCGACGCACTTGTGACGTCAAGTGACGCACCGGTGACGCCCACGACTCCTGCCGAGCCGACGCCGGAAACCTTCGTCGAGGCCGAGGCGCATGCTGCCGCCAGCGAGCCGCTCGCGATCACCAATGAGGTGAAGGCCGAGCCGTCGCCGCAGGACGTGACGCCGGTACAGCCCGATGTGCGCAAGGACGCGAGGGCGTCATGAGCGCCGAAGACATCGAGGCCAGCAAGGCCCCCTTGATGGATCACCTGATCGAGCTGCGCTCGCGGCTGATCAAGGCGCTGCTCGGCTTCGGCGTGGCCTTCATCATCTGCTTCTTCTTCGCCAAGCAGATCTACAACGTGCTGGTCTGGCCGTTCGTCTGGATCGCGGGGCCGGAGAATTCGAAGTTCATCTACACCGCGCTGCTGGAATATTTCATCACCCAGCTGAAGCTCGCATTGTTCGGCGCTGGGTTCATCTCGTTTCCGATCGTCGCCACCCAGATCTACAAATTCGTCGCGCCCGGTCTCTACCGTCATGAGCGCAACGCGTTCCTGCCATACCTGATCGCCACTCCGGTGTTCTTCGTGATGGGCGCGGCGCTGGTCTATTTCGTCGTGCTGCCGATGCTGGTGCGATTCTCGCTCGGCATGCAGCAGGCCGGCGGCGCGGAGACCGCGCAGATCCAGCTGCTGCCCAAGGTCGGCGAATATCTTTCGCTGATGATGTCGCTGATCTTCGCCTTCGGCATCGCGTTCCAGCTGCCGGTGATCCTGACGCTGCTCGGCCGCATCGGCATCGTCACCTCGAAGATGCTGAAGGAGAAGCGGCGCTACTTCATCGTGATCGCCTTCATCATCGCCGCCGTGCTGACGCCGCCCGACGTGCTGAGCCAGGCCTCGCTCGCGATCCCGCTGCTCGCGCTCTACGAGGGCGCCATCATCGCGGTCCGGATCGTGGAGAAGAAGGCCGCGACCTCGACCGCCTCGTCCGGGGCGCCGTCGGCGACCAATCCGGCCGAGTAGGGTGATTTCACCTCACAGTCGGTGTCATACCCCGCGAAAGCGGGGTATCCAGTACGCTGCGGCTTCCCGGTGACACGCCGACGTCTCTGGAATACCGGATCACCCGCTTTCGCTGACGATGAGGGTCGTGATAGTGGAACTACATAGCCGTAGTTTGCCAACGCAATGGTTGGTTGCTTACGCATAGCCTGCCAGGACTGACCCATGCACGACATCAAAGCGATCCGCGACAACCCGACAGCCTTCGACGCCGGCCTGAAGCGCCGCGGGCTAGAGGCCCTGTCGCCGTCGCTGCTGGCGATCGACGAGAAGCGACGGGCGGCGATCCTGGCGTCGGAGCAGGCCCAGGCGCGGCGCAATGCGGCCTCGAAGGAGATCGGCGAGGCCAAGAAGGCGAAGGACGAGGCGCGCGCGGCCAAGCTGATGGCTGAAGTCGCCGAGCTGAAGACCACGATGCCGGAGCTCGAGCTGGCGGCGAAATCGTCCGATGACGAGCTGACCAAAGAGCTGTCGTCGATTCCGAACCTGCCGCTCGACGAGGTGCCCGACGGCACCGACGAGTACGGCAATGTCGAGCACCACGTGTACGGGAAGAAGCGCGACTACGGCTTTGCGCCGAAGCTGCATGACGATCTCGGCACCGCGCTCGGCTATATGGATTTCGAGGCGGCGGCGAAACTGTCCGGCGCACGCTTCGTCGTGCTGAAGAAGGGCCTGGCGCGGCTCGAGCGTGCGATCGGACAGTTCATGCTCGACCTGCACACCGGCGAGCATGGCTATACCGAGATTAATCCGCCGCTGCTGGTGCGCGACGCCGTGATGTTCGGCACCGGTCAGTTGCCGAAATTCGAGGACGACCAGTTCTGGGCGATCAAGGGCGAATTGCTCGCGTCGCCGAATGCCGATCTGCGCAGCGAGCGCCTCGGCCTGATCCCGACCGCGGAAGTCTCGCTGACCAACCTCGCGCGCGAATCCATCCTCGACGAGAAGGAGCTGCCGATGCGGCTCACCGCGCTGACGCCGTGCTTCCGTGCCGAAGCCGGCGCGGCGGGACGCGATACGCGCGGCATGATCCGCCAGCACCAGTTCACAAAGGTGGAGCTGGTGTCGATCACGACGCCGGAAGCCGGCAAGGATGAGCTCGAGCGCATGCTGTCCTGCGCCGAGCAGGTGCTGCAGAAGCTCGACCTGCATTATCGCGTGATGACGCTGTGCGCCGGCGACATGGGCTTCTCCGCGCAGAAGACCTACGACATCGAGGTGTGGATGCCGGGGCAGGGCGACGGCGGCGCTTATCGCGAGATTTCGAGCTGCTCGGTATGCGGCGATTTCCAGGCCCGTCGCATGGACGCGCGCTATCGCGGCCCCGACGGCAAGCCGCGCTTCGTGCATACGCTGAATGGCTCCGGCACGGCGGTCGGGCGCGCTCTGATCGCCGTCATGGAGACCTATCAGCAGCAAGATGGTTCGATCGCGGTGCCCGATGTGCTGCAGCCCTATATGGGCGGGCTCAAGGTCATCGAGCACGGCATGTGAGGCGAGGCCAGTGTGATGCCGCTGCACCGTGACATCCACTGGCTAGGTCGACAATGGGCCGTCACGGGCCACGGTCTGCAGCTGATCAATCAGAAGCAGATGGGCTATTACGACATCGAGGCCGCGCGCCTGTGGGACGCGCGCGTGACCGAGGTGCAATCGAAGGCCTGGATCGACAGGCCCGACTTCGACAAGGCGCTGGAGATCGCGCGCGGCAAGTTCGCCCAATTGGCGCCGGCAGATCTGCCGTCACCACCTGCACCGATTGGGTCGCCGCCACCGCCGGTCCGGGCGACGCCGCCGGCCGCGCCGCGCGCGCCGCTTGACGCGACATCGGTGCCCTCGATCGAGGAGCTGCTGGCCAGGCTGAAATCGAAATCCGCTGCGACGGCGCTGGGCGAAGCGCTCGCTCCGGTGCCGCCCAAACCCGAACCGCTCAGGGTTGAGCCTCGGAAGGTCGAGCCGGCGAGGTCCGAGCTCCCCCAAGCGGCTTGGGTCGCCCCCGAACCGTCCAGGGCTGAGCCTCGCGCGTTTGAAATTCCGAAGGCCGAGTCGCTCACGACCGCGCCCGCCAAAGCTGATCCCATCAAGGCCGATTCCATCACGGCCGATCCCATCAAGAAGTCCGAGCTCCCCACGTCGGAGCTTCCGAAGCCTCCCGAGCCCGAGCCTCGCCAAACCGCACCAATTGCTCTTGAGCCGGCCAGGCCGGAAGCTCGGAGGGTTGAGCCGCCCAAGGTTGAAGCTCCCAAGGTTGAAGCTCTCAAATCTGAAGCTCCCAAGGTTGAAGCAAAGCCTGAACCTGCCAAGCCTGAACCTGCCAGGCCCGAGCCTCCAAGGTCGGAAGCTGTCGCGTCCCGAGGTCTCGGGGCCGAACTGCGTCAGACCCCACGGGTCAAAGTGCCAGAGGCGCCGCGGCCAACGCCCGTGATTGCGGTTGTTCGGCGGCCGGCCAGAGCAGCCTGGCCGGTGTTCGAGCGCAAGATCGCCGGCAGCGCGCGATTTGTCCGTCCATGGCGCGTGACGTCGGCACGATGGCGCGGGCCATCGCCAGGTTTGCCTCCGCGGCCCTAGCCGGTTAAGACGGCAGTCAACTCAAGAAGCCGCAGCGTAAGATACCCGCGCCGAATCGGAACAAAAGGCACTTTGACGGATGCGAATTCTCTGCACCAATGATGACGGCATCCATGCTCCAGGCCTGCAGGTCGTCGAGCAGATCGCACGCGCGTTGTCCGACGACGTCTGGATCGTTGCCCCCGAGCTCGATCAGTCCGGCGTCTCGCATTCGCTGTCGCTCAACGATCCGCTGCGTCTGCGCGAGGTCAGCCCGCGTCACTTCGCGGTGCGCGGCACGCCGACCGATTGCGTCATCATGGGCGCGCGCCACATTCTCGGAGACAAGCTGCCCGATCTCGTGCTGAGCGGCGTCAACAAGGGCCGCAACGTCGCCGAGGACGTGGTCTATTCCGGCACCATCGCCGGCGCGCTCGAAGGCACCATTCTGGGCTTTCCGTCATTCGCGCTGTCGCAGGAATTCTCGATTGAGACGCGCAACGCGCCGCTGTGGGACACCGCGTTGAAATTCGGGCCCGACATCATTCGCAAGGTGATCGGCGCCGGCGTCCCCAGAAACACCGTCATCAACGTCAACTTCCCGTCCTGCATGCCCGATGACGTGAAGGGCATCCGGATCACGCGGCAGGGCAAGCGCAATCAGGGGTTCCTGAAGATCGATCGCCGTCACGACGGACGCGGCAATCCATATTTCTGGATCGGCTTCGAGCGCGCGGCGATGATGGATGCGCCGGCCGAAGGCACCGATCTCGCCGCGCTTGCGGCGCGCTACGTCTCGGTCACACCGCTGCGGCTCGACCGCACCGATGAAGCATTTTCGGAAACGCTGATTGATACGCTGAAGTAATCCTCGGGGAATCTGTAGCCCGGATGGAGCGAAGCGAAATCCGGGACCCGTATTGTGAAGTCCCCGGATTACGCTTCGCTCCATCCGGGCTACGTGCGCAACTTGCGGCTAGACCGGCGCGCCCTTCATCGCGCTGGAGATCACTTGGGCCAGCGTTTCCAGCTGGAAGGGCTTTTGCAGCGCCGGACGGTCGCGATACTCCGGAGGCAGGCCGGACGAGCCATAGCCGGTCGCGAAGATGAAGGGGCGGTTGCGGGCGTTGATCAGTTCGGCGACCGGGGTGATCACCTTGCCATTGACGTTGACGTCGAGGATCGCGAGGTCGAATTCGGTCGATTGCGCAAGCTTGACCGCTTCGCCGATCTCGCCGGCCTCGGCCGCAACGCTATGGCCGAGTTCCTCCAGCATATCGGCGACCATCATCCGGATCATGACCTCGTCCTCTACGAGGAAAACTGAACAGCCCGCCGGCCGTATCGCTGTCATGATGGAATCCTTGCCCTTCCCTGAATCAGGCTCGCAAATAACATTACAGCGCGCAATGCAAACGTTCGGGAATTGGTCCTTTTCCGGCGCGCCACAGCGTTTTCCGCATCGCGCTGGCGGGCTTTGCTGCGCAAGATTTGCCCAACAGCCAACGAGGTGTGTTGACCCTACGAGCGCCCTGATCTGCGCCACCCAGACGTTAACTGCGCATCGCCGCCGATTATATGTGAGGGAGCCGGGCCGGCGCCAATGCCAAATCTGGCGATGGTTCCTGGCCGGGAACAAAACGCGACGGGAAATTTTTCCTTAACGCGGTATTTCGGATTTCAATGGCATCTAGTGTCCCGAATCCGAAGTTCGCATCATTTGCCGCACCTTCGGAGCGAACTTCGGATTCGATAAGGACACTAGCAAACTTATGATTCTAGTGTGCTTTATGAATGCGAAGTTCGTGAAAGTGGCTGCCGCGAAATCGCACGAACTTCGCATTCAGCACACTAGAGGGCAAGATTCCGCGCTGCCGCCCAGAGACGCTGATGAACATGGCCGTGAACCCCGATCCGACCGAGAAGATGATGTTTCAGCTGACCCTGCGGCGGCGTGGGGTGAGCGATCAGGCGGTGCTGCGTACGATGGAGGAGGTGCCGCGCGAGGTCTTCGTCGATCCGCGCGATCGCAACGAGGCCTATCGCGACAGCGCGCTTGCTATCGCCTGTGGGCAGACCATCAGCCAGCCTTTCGTCGTGGCCTACATGACCGAGCAGTTGAAACTGCAGCAGGACCATCGCGTGCTCGAAATCGGCACCGGCTCGGGCTATCAGGCGGCCGTGCTGTCCCGGTTGTGCAAGCAGGTGCTGACCATCGAGCGCTACCGGACGCTGGCCGACGGCGCCCGCAAGCGCCTCGAAAAGCTGGGTTATTACAATATCGAGGTGCTGCTCGGGGACGGTTTCGACGTTCCGGCCGGGGCAGGCGACTTCGACCGCATCATCGTCACCGCGGCGATGGAGCAGATCCCGGAGAAGCTCTTGGAGCGGCTCGAACCCGGCGGCATCCTGATCGCCCCGGTCGGGCCGCATCAGGGTATCCAGACCCTCGTCCGCGTGGTGCGGACCGAGAACCGCTTCGACCGCAAGGAATTGGTCGACGTCCGCTTTGTGCCGGCGTTGCCGGGAATCGCGCGCGAATTGTAAATTTGGCGATTTGCTGCTTGGCACCAACGCCTTATTCGCAGGGTTAAGCGGTTATTTACTCGGTACGTGTTTACTCAAAACAGTCTTTTGTTGCGTACGAGTGAGTAACCATGTCTGGGGTTGTTGAGTTGCTTCGCTCGCGTCGCGTACCGCAGGTTGCGGTGCTGACGCTGATGTCCATGGCTTTTGCCGGTTGCAGCGCCGATATGTCGTCGCGCTTCTCGCAAAACTCCTACTCGCAAAATCCGTTTGCGTTTGATCCGCAGCCGACCGGCACCGTGCAGCAGGCGCCGCCGCCGCGCGAGTTGCCGCAATACGCGCGGCCGCGAACGCAACCGCAGTATTCGCAATACCAGTCACAGCCGTTGCCGCCGCCGGTCGCAGCGGCGCCGCAGTCCTATCCGGTCGCCAATGGCAATGCCGGCGTCTCCGGAGGAGGGCGCGGGGTCTCGTCCTACACGCCGCCGCCCGCGCGTCCGCAGATCGAATCCACCGGCACCGTTCCGCATTCGGTCGCCGCAGGCCCTGCCGGGCACAACGGCACCACCATCATCGTCGGCACCAGCGATACGCTGGAAGTGCTGGCACGCCGCTACAACGTCTCGACCGCCGAGATCCTGCGCGCCAACGGCTACAAGGGACCGCGCGCGCTGTCGCCCGGCCAGCAGCTGGTCATTCCGCGCCCGACGGCGTCGGCCGCGGCGCCAGCAATGGCCGCACCGGCCACGCGCCCTGTCGCCGTGGCAGCCGCGCCCGCCGGCGTCCACTATGTCAATCGCGGCGACACGCTGCACAGCATCGCGCGCCAGCACCACATCCCGGTGGCCGAGCTCGCCCGCGCCAACAATCTTGACCAGTCGGCCCGGCTGAGCCTCGGCATGAAGCTCGTGGTGCCCGGCGCCAAGACGGCGATGGCCGCACCCGCGTCCGTTGCGCAACCCATTGCTGCCGCGCCGGTTGCTGCCGTGGCTCCAGCACCGGCGGTCGCAGCCCCGAAGGTCGTTGCAACCGCGCTGCCGCAGCAGAGCGCGCGGCTGGTCCAGCCGACCGCGACCGTCGAACAGCCGGCGGCTGCGGCTGAAGCGCCCGTCGTCACCAAGTCGAGCGAGGCCACCGGCGCGTTGCCGACCTTCCGCTGGCCGGTGCGCGGCAAGGTCATCACCGCCTACGGCTCGAAGACCAACGGCAAGGTCAATGACGGCATCAACGTCGCGGTGCCCGAGGGCACGCCGGTGAAAGCGGCCGAAGACGGCGTCGTCGCCTATTCGGGCAATGAGCTGAAGGGCTACGGCAATCTCGTGCTGGTCCGCCATTCCAACGGCTACGTCACCGCCTACGCCCATGCGAGCGAAATCCTGGTGAAGCGCGGCGATACCATCAAGCGCGGTCAGGTGATTGCCAAGTCGGGCCAGTCCGGCGAGGCGGGCTCGCCGCAGCTCCACTTCGAGATCCGCAAGGGATCGTCGCCGGTGGATCCGCTCCAGTTCCTCAACGGCGCGTAAGCTACGCGTCGGGACTTCAAGGGACTTCCAAGTCTCACAACAAAGACAGCGGGGGAGGCGCAAGCCTCCCCCGTTTTGTTTTGACGATTGCAGCGACGATTACTTGCCGCTCAGCCGCGTAGCCCGGATGGAGTGAAGCGAAATCCGGGAGCTCACCCGCGGCGTGCACCGATCCCGGATTGCGCTGCGCTCCATCCGGGCTACACAGGCGATGGCGGGAGGGCTATGCCTCCCATTCCTGTTAATTGCCACTAAGCCGCACGCCGAGCCGGCCTGCGAGTTCCTGCGTGTACTGCCAGGCGACGCGGCCCGAGCGCGAGCCGCGGGTGGTCGACCATTCGAGCGCCTCGCGCTCGAGTTCGTCCTCGGCGATCTTGATGCCGTAATGGTCACAATAGCCCCTCACCATCGCGAGGTATTCGTCCTGGCTGCAGCGGTGGAAGCCGAGCCAGAGGCCGAAGCGGTCCGACAGCGACACCTTTTCCTCGACCGCTTCGCCGGGATTGATCGCGGTCGAGCGTTCGTTCTCGATCATCTCGCGCGCCAGCAGATGCCGCCGGTTCGAGGTCGCATAGAGGATGACGTTGTCGGGGCGCCCCTCGATGCCGCCTTCCAGCACGGCCTTCAGCGACTTGTATGAGGCATCGTTGCCGTCGAACGAGAGGTCGTCGCAGAACACGATGAAGCGGAAGGAGGAGCTGCGCAGCAGCTCCATCAGGCCGGGCAGGCTCTCGATGTCCTCGCGGTGGATCTCGATCAGCTTCAGCCGGTCGGCCGGCTTGCGGTCGAGATTGATGCTGGCATGGGTGGCCTTGACCAGCGACGACTTGCCCATGCCGCGGGCGCCCCAGAGCAGCGCATTGTTGGCGGGCAGGCCGTCGGCGAAGCGCTCGGTGTTCTCCATCAGGATATCGCGCATCCGGTCGACGCCCTTGAGCAGGCCGATCTCGACGCGGCTGACGCGCGGCACCGGGGCGAGGCGCCCGTCCGGATGCCAGACAAAGGCGTCCGCGGCGCCGAAGGTCTCGGCCGGATCGAGGGCCGGGGAGGCGTCCGCGAGGCGGCTGGCGATGACCTCCAGGGCGTTCGCGATCCGCTCGGCCGCTGCGCCGTCGAGCGCCGTTACCGGGCGTTTTGTCGCGGCGTTTTCAGCGCGCTTGGCGGCAGCCTTGGGGGTGGCTTTGCGGGTTGTTTTACTGGTCGTTTTCTTGGCTTTTTTCGGCATTTGTCCAGTTCCTGACGGCGCAGCCTTATCGGGCTGGCGGCGGTCCCGCAAGCGCCCTAAATGAAGGTCCGTTAACGTTGCAATTGGGACCGCGGCCGCTATAGTCCGCGCGAATTTGTCCGGACCGCCATACCGCCCCGAATCCGAGGGCGCTGCCGGTTCTTTCCCGTCTTATCCGAGGATCGTCCGAATGCTGATTACTCCTGCGTTTGCCCAGGCTGGAGCGACTGGTGACACCAACAGCATGTTGATGTCGCTGCTGCCATTCGCGCTGATCTTCGTCATCATGTACTTCCTGATTCTGCGCCCGCAGCAGAAGAAGGTGCGCGACCATGCGGACCTCGTGAAGAACATCCGCCGCGGCGACACCGTGGTGACCTCGGGCGGCCTCGTCGGCAAGGTGACCAAGGTGGTCGACGACGACCAGATCGAGTTCGAGATTTCGGACGGCGTTCGCGTGCGCCAGATGCGCCAGATGATCTCGGGTGTGCGTACCAAGGGTGAGCCGGCGAAGGGCGACGCCAAGGACGAGGCGTCCGCGAGCTGATTGCCGCGGCGCCTTTTTGGAATCTGACGGGTCAACTCGATGTTGTATTTCACGCGGTGGCGAGCGCTGGGGATTATCCTGACAGCGCTGGTGGTCTGCCTGTGCGCCGTGCCCAATTTCTTCCCCGAAGCGCAGGTGAAGACCTGGCCGGCCTGGGCGCAGCGGCGCCTGGTTCTCGGCCTCGATTTGCAGGGCGGCTCCTATCTGCTGCTCGAAGTCGACTCCAACTACGTGAAGAAGGAGAAGCTCGACCAGATCCGCGACGATGTCCGGAAGGTGCTTCGTGAAGCCAAGATCGGCTACACCGGGCTCAACACGCGTAACGACGCGGTGGAAGTCCGCATCTCCAAGGAAGGCGACCAGGCGACGGCGCTGTCGAAGCTCCGCGAGCTGTCGCAACCGCTCGGCGGTCTGCTCGGCTCCAGCGGCCAGCGCAGCCTCGAGGTTGCCGATGCCGGCGGCGGCCTGATCCGTCTGACGGTCCCGCAGGCCGCGATCACCGAGCGCATCCGGCAGACCATCGAGCAATCGATCCAGATCGTCGAACGGCGCGTCAACGAGCTCGGCACGGTCGAGCCGGTGATCCAGCGTCAGGGCACCGACCGCATCCTGGTCCAGGTGCCGGGCCTGCAGGACCCGACCCGCCTGAAAGAGCTGCTCGGCAAGACCGCGAAGATGGAATTCCGCATGGTCGACAGCTCGGTGTCGCCGGACCAGGCCCAGCAGGGCCGCCTGCCGCCGGACTCCGAACTCTTGATGAGCGCGTCACCGCCGCCGGTTCCGTATGTCGTCAAGAAGCAGGTCCTGGTTTCCGGAGGCGAGCTCTCCGATGCGCAGCCAGGCTTTGACCAGCGCACCGGCGAGGCGATCGTCAGCTTCAAGTTCAATACGTCGGGAGCGCGCAAATTTGCCCAGGCGACGGCCGAAAACGTCGGCCAACCGTTTGCGATCGTGCTCGACAACAAGGTGATCTCGGCACCCGTGATCCGTGAACCGATCACCGGCGGACAGGGCCAGATCTCCGGCAGCTTCACCGTGCAGTCGGCCAACGATCTGGCGATCCTGATGCGTGCCGGCGCGCTGCCGGCGCCGCTGACCGTGATCGAAGAGCGTACCGTCGGTCCCGGCCTCGGGCAGGACTCGATCGAGAAGGGCGAGCTCGCGGCCTATGTCGGCTCGATCCTGGTCATCGTGTTCATGCTGATCACCTATCGGCTGTTCGGCGTGTTCGCCAACATCGCGGTGGCGATCAACGTCGCCATGATTTTCGGACTGCTGTCGCTGCTCAACGCCACGCTGACGTTGCCGGGCATCGCCGGCATCGTGCTGACCGTCGGCATCGCGGTCGACTCCAACGTGCTGATCTACGAGCGCATCCGCGAGGAATTGCGCGGCGGCCGCAACGCGATCTCGGCGATCGACGCCGGCTTCAAGCGGGCATTGGCGACCATCCTCGACTCCAACATCACCACCTTCATCGCCGCCGCCGTGCTGTTCTACATCGGCACCGGACCGGTCCGCGGCTTTGCCGTGACGCTCGGCATCGGCATCATCACCACGGTGTTCACCGCCTTTACCCTGACGCGCCTGATCGTCGCCGGCTGGGTGCGGTGGAAGCGGCCGCAAACCGTGCCGATCTGAGAGGCCTGTTGTGACTCATACCGTTCTCATTGGCCTTGGCATCCTGATCGCCGTGTTGACCGTGGTCGCGGCGCTCGGCCTGCTGCCGCCGCTGCGCATCGTGCCGGACGACACGCATTTCGATTTCACCCGCTTTCGCCGCATCAGCTTCCCGATCTCGGCGCTGCTCTCGATCCTTGCCATCACGCTGTTCTTCACCCACGGCCTGAATTTCGGCATCGACTTCAAGGGCGGCACGCTGCTGGAGGTGCAGGCCAAGTCCGGCACCGCCGACATCGCCGCGATGCGCACCACCTTGAACGGCCTTGGCCTCGGCGAGGTGCAGCTTCAGCAGTTCGGCGGTCCGGCGGAAGTCCTGATCCGCGTCGCCGAGCAGCCCGGCGGCGACAAGGCGCAGCAGGATGCGGTGACGAAAGTGCGCGGCGCGCTCGGCGAATCCGTCGATTACCGTCGCGTCGAGGTGGTAGGACCGCGCGTCTCCGGCGAACTGCTGGCCTACGGCATGATCGGCCTGATGTTCGCGATCATGGGCATCCTGATCTACCTTTGGTTCCGGTTCGAATGGCAGTTCGCGCTCGGCGCCATGATCGCCAACGTCCACGACATCGTGCTCACGATCGGCTTCATGTCGATCACCCAGGTCGATTTCGACCTCACCAGCATCGCGGCGCTGCTGACGATTCTCGGTTATTCGCTCAACGATACCGTCGTCATCTACGACCGTATCCGCGAGATGCTGCGGCGCTACAAGAAGATGCCGATGCCGCAGCTGCTGAACGAATCGATCAATTCGACGCTGTCGCGCTCGATCATCACCCACGTCACGGTGACGCTGGCTTTGCTCGCGCTGCTGCTGTTCGGCGGCCAGGCGATCCACAGCTTCACCGCGGTCATGATGTTCGGCGTGGTGCTGGTCGGCACCTACACCTCGATTTTCATCGCGGCGCCGATCCTGATCTATCTCGGTGTTCACACCACGCGGGGTGGAGAGGCGGCGCAGGACGCGCCGGCCAAGAAGCCGGACACGGCGGCAGCCAAGAAGTAGCCGGTCATGAGCAACTCCTCGGACGCTCCCCATCTTCCGAGGTCGGCGCCGATCGAGGCCTACGGCAAGGGCGGCTTCGCGTTTGCCGATATGTCGCACCGCGGCTCGCTCTTGTGCCTGCCTGACTCGATCTGGGCCTGGCCGGTCACCAGGCCGCAGGAGATCGACGAATACTCGCTGCAAAAGGTGTTCGCGGCCGCCAATGCGATCGACA
This sequence comes from Bradyrhizobium sp. USDA 4538, assembly GCF_024171045.1. NCBI lineage: Bacteria > Pseudomonadati > Pseudomonadota > Alphaproteobacteria > Hyphomicrobiales > Nitrobacteraceae > Bradyrhizobium > Bradyrhizobium sp. USDA 4538. The sequence goes on along the minus strand of NZ_JALJZE010000001.1, from coordinate 8,069,645 downwards.
CGCTGATCGTCGGCACCGGCACCGACGTCTGGGTCCCGCCGAAGGGCCTGCGCGAGGCCCTGCGGGCCGTGCGGGTGGTGCTCGATCCGATGCAGACGGGACCTGCGATCCGCACCTACAACATCATGCTGGGCGAGCGGCGTCGCGTCGCGGCGGCGCTGATCGCGGTGCCATGAGCGCGACGGAGGCGCCGAAGGACGGCGCGGCCTTCTGCGCCGATCTGGTGCGGAGCCATGACTTCGTGCGCTACGCGTCGACCTTGTTCCTGCCGGGTCCGGAACGGCGCGCGATGCTTGCGATCTACGCCTTCAATATCGAGGTCTCGCGCGTGCACGAGCAGGTCAGCCAGCCGCTGCCCGGCGAGATGCGGCTGCAATGGTGGACCGACATGCTGGCCGGTGCGGGCCATGGCGGCGTCGAGGGCAATCCGGTCGCGGCAGAACTGCTGCACACGATCCGCAATCACCGTCTGCCGGTCTCGCCATTCTCGCGGCTGGTCGAGGAGCACCAGTTCGATCTCTACAACGACCCAATGCCGTCGCTGGCCGCGCTCGAGGGCTATCTCGACGCCACGACCTCAGTGTTGTTCTCGCAGGCGACGCGCGTGGTGGCGCGGCCGTCGGAGGCGATCGATCATCTGGCCCGTCATGCGGGTCTTGCCCAGGGCACGGCGCAGGTCATCGCTTCGCTCGGCCGCGACGCCTCACGGCATCAGCTGTTTCTGCCGCTACAGCTGCTGCAGCAGAACGGCGGCAGCAAGGAGGAGGTGTTCGCCGGCAAGGTGACGCCGAACATCCGTGCCGCGATCGATCAGCTTGCGGACGAGGCTCAGGGCCATCTCAAGACTGCATTCGGCCTGCTTGCGGATGTCCCGTCCGGCGTGAGGCCGATCTTCCTGCCGCTCGCCCATGTCAGGCGCGAGCTGAATCGGGCGAGGAGGGACGACTACGACCCGTTCCTGCCGAAGCCGGTTTCGCGCCTGCGCACGCTCTGGACGTTGTGGCGAGCCGCGCGCACGGAGGAGTTCGGTCGCTAGCTCTGCTCCTTCGAGATGTGCTTGGTGAAGATCCGGATCGTTCTGCCCTTGACCATCGGGCCGCTGTCATAGATGTCGGATGCGATCTGTTCGACCGCGTCGCGCAGCGCAACGAACTGGGCTTGCCGCGCCATGCTCGCCGTTCCACGCGTGCCGGCCAGCTCGTCCAACGCGGCGTCGCTGATCTGGCATTCGATTTCCTGGTCGCCGTTCATCATGGTGAATCCGAACGCCAGTCGTTCGGAATCGTATCCCCCGATCCGGCCACGGGTGAGTGGCATTAAACTTGTCCCTTGAGCGCGCTACCCCTCGCAAAGAGTGAAGCTTCGCGCCGCGTTTGTCGAGGGCCCCGCGCCGACAAGCGCGCGCTAACCTGCCGGCCGGTCCATCTCGGCGACTTCAAAATTGAAGCGGTCGCGCAGATTCTTGCGTTGCTCGAGGATGTCCTTGAGGAACTCGCGATCGGCGTCGCTGCGCATCATCGGTTCGATCAGGTCGATCTGGTTCATGGCGACGAGCTGCAGGATTTCGGTGCGCGGCTTGCCGGCGGCATCGCGCGGCAGCGCATGCACGATCTGGATGTGTTCGGGCGGCTTGACGTCCCTGGCGGCGGTAAGCTCGTTGCGTAGCGTCTTTTCCAGCGCGGACTGGTCCGCCTCGACGAAGGCGTAGAGTCCGACGCCGACGCGCCGGTCGGCAAAGGCGACGATCGCGGTGTCGCGCACCTGCGGATTCTTGCGGATCAGATCGATCAATACCGGGGCGTCGTTGACCAGCCTCCGGCCGCCGCCTTCGCGGTCGGTGAAATTGAAGATGCCGCGCGTGATCGCCTGATAGACCTTCTTGCCGGTCTTGAGCCAGATGCTGGCGACCGCGGACTTCTTTGCGAGCACCTTGCGCTCTTTCGGCGTCAACGCCTCCGGCGCGTAGCTGCGCTTGTGCTTCAACAGATGCCGCAGATCCTCATAGGCGGCGATGCGGAACAGTCGGCTGCGGGTCTTGAAGCAGGCGGCAAGCTGGAAGTCGGTGAGGTAGGCGCAGCCATCGCGGCCGACCAGCCAGTTCTGCTCCTTGGCGAGATCGTTGTGGCAGATGCCGGCGCGATGCAGCTTGCGCAACGCGGCCTTGGCGGAACGAAAATAGGCGACGTCGCCGTGCGGCTTCGCCAGATGCAGCGCCGCGCCGTCGATGAAGCCACGGACCAGCGCGCGACGGCCGGCCCACAACAGCTTCGGCCCGACGTCGAGGTCGCGCGCCAAGGTCAGCGCGCGGCGCTCGCGGGAGAACAGATGCAGCGCCAGGGCGAACGACCAGAACGGCACCTGATCGAGCCGGCGCAGCACGCCGTCGACCTCGCCGTCAGCGGCGCGGAAGCGGCCGCGCTCGACGGTCGAGAACACGTCGCGCTTGAGCAGCACGCCCTGGCTCCACCGCACCGACAGGGTGGCGTCATCGTCTTTCGGCAAGCTCATGACTGTCAGGCCGCTGCCGCAACGCGCAGATGCTCTGCGATCCAGTGGTCGAGATCGGCGAGCGCGCGCGCGCTGATCGCCTGCTTTTTGGCGACGGTCTTCTCGTTGCCGCGCAGCCGCGAGCCGTCCGGCTTCTTGGTCGGCGCACTGGCCAGCGGCGGGAACAGACCGAAATTGATGTTCATCGGCTGGAACGAGCGCGAACCGCCCTCGATCGCTTCGATGTGACCACCGGTGATGTGGCCGAGCAGCGCGCCGAGCGCGGTCGTCGCCGGCGGCGGCGTCAGCGCGGCACCGCGCATGTCGGCGGCAGCGCAAAGGCCGGCGATCAGGCCGACGCTGGCCGACTCGACGTAACCCTCGCAGCCTGTCATCTGCCCGGCGAAGCGCAGCCGCGGCTGCGCGCGCAGACGCAGCTGACCGTCGAGCAGCTTCGGCGAATTCAGGAAGGTGTTGCGATGCAGGCCGCCGAGGCGCGCGAACTCCGCGTTCTCGAGGCCGGGGATGGTGCGGAACACGCGCTGCTGCGCGCCGTGCTTCAGCTTGGTCTGGAAGCCAACGATGTTGTAGAGCGTGCCGAGCTTGTTGTCCTGCCGCAGCTGGACGATCGCATACGGCTTGACCGTCGGGTTGTACGGATTAGTCAATCCCACCGGCTTCATCGGCCCGTGGCGCAGCGTCTCGTGACCGCGCTCGGCCATCACCTCGACCGGCAGGCAGCCGTCGAAATAGGGCGTGTTGGTCTCCCAGTCCTTGAAGTCGACCTTCTCGCCGTCGAGCAGCGCCGCGACGAAGGCGTCATATTGCTCCTTCGTCATCGGGCAGTTGATGTAGTCGGCGCCGGTGCCGCCGGGGCCGACCTTGTCGTAGCGCGACTGAAACCAGGCCACCGACATGTCGATGGAATCCTTGTGCACGATCGGCGCGATCGCGTCGAAGAATGCCAGCGCGCTCTCGTCTGTGAGCTGCCTGATGGCGTCGGCAAGCGGTGCCGAGGTGAGGGGGCCGGTCGCGACGATGACGTTGCTCCAGTCGGTCGGCGGCAGCCCTGCGACTTCCTCTCGGCTGATCTCGATCAGCGGATGTTCGTTGAGCGCCTTGGTGACGGCGGTCGAAAAGCCGTCGCGGTCGACCGCCAGCGCGCCGCCGGCGGGCACCTGGTTGGCGTCGGCCGAGCGCATGATCAGGGAGCCCAGCCGCCGCATCTCGGCGTGCAGCAGCCCGACCGCGTTGTTGGCGGCATCGTCGGAGCGGAAGGAGTTCGAGCAGACCAGTTCGGCGCAGCCTTCGGTCCGATGCGCCTCGGTCATGCGGTGCGGGCGCATTTCGTGCAGCACGGCGCGTACGCCGGCATTGGCGACCTGCCAGGCGGCTTCCGAGCCGGCGAGCCCCGCGCCCACGATGTGCACGGGTTGGGAAGAGGATTGATGCGGTGTCATCGCGCAGCGTTAGCGCGTTTTGATCTCATATGCATCTGAAACCGCACCACAAACGACAACGCCCGCTGTGGAAGCGGGCGTTATCCGTTTAGCAGATGGCTTGCGGCCGATTAGCCGTTGTAGGTGCCGGCGGCAACGCGCGGAATGTCCGAGCGGTCGAGGCCGATATCGGCGAGTTCGCGATCGCTGAGCTGGGACAGTTCGCTGACATTGCGCTGATAATCCCGGAAAGCCTGGATCATGCGGATGAGCGAGAGCAACATGGTAGTCTCCTAGTAATTCAGATTCAGCTTTTCCAAAGCCTCATCGTTGAAGTGAATATAGATGATATAGTGCAGTGCGGTAGTTCCGATGTTGCGATGCAGCTAAGCTCAAAACGCATAGCGATGGTAAGTTCCGGTTAACCGTTTGGCGCATCGAGCCAGGTCCGGTGGACCAAAGTTCCGCATAGCTCGGCGACGGCGAAAAAATCTTCTTGAGATCAGTGAGTTAGAAGAATGGTGGTGGCTTGAACTACGCCGTTCATATGGTAATTACGGACCGTTCGGTCAAGGGATGACGCGCGTCTGACGCCAGATCACGGCGGCGTGTTCCATGCGCGATTCGCATGCGGAATATTGCTGTATGAATGATTTGATATTCATAGCATGATGGGGCGGCACCTAGGCGGACGCAGCGTCAATCAGTCGCATTGACCTCGGAGGTAATTCGGTCTTCCTGCCCGTTCAGATTTTCGCCTGCCGCGCGAACGCGCTGCTGATTATCGGAAGTGCAGCTCGATTGAAGTGAACGCATCGAGCAAAGCTATTGCGGCGCCGCTTCCTTACCGACATGTAATCAAAACACTATGCAACGCATGCGCGATGCGCGCGCAGCGCTCATCACGTTTGTATCGCGCGAAGTTCATTCTGAACGGTGCCGGGGACAGCGAATAATCGTTCCGCAGATTCCGCAATCACGCTGGGATCTGTCCAAGAACAACAGATGGATCATCCCATGATTAAGACATTGATCGCAGCAGCCACCGTGGCTGCCGTTGCCTACGCTGTCGCTCCCGCTCAGGCCGCGCATCGTCATCACGCGGGCCTCGGCTGCAGCGGTGCCAATCTCGGCAAGACCGAAGCTGCAGTCGAAGCTATGGCTGACAATGAGGTCAAATTCGCGGCGGAGAAGGAAGTCTCGCTCGCTCAGGACGCGATGCTGAACAACAAGTGGGGCGCTTGCGGCGCGCATCTCAGCAAGGCTGCCGAAGCCAGCATGGCGAAGTAGGTTTTGGTCATAGCGATAGGGGCCGATTGCCTGGGGCAGTCGGCCCTTTTTGATTCATCCGCAGCTGGACCAGCTTTGATCGAGTCAGAGCAGAAGGTTGGCCTCATCCTTGGCTCGCTGCGCCACGCACGCTGGTGTGAAAGCGCTACGGAGCCTTGGCGAGCTGGGTGGCGAAGTAGCCGATTGTCTTGGCGTACACTTCGCTCTTGTTCCACTGCTGGATCACCGCAAAATTCTCGCTGCCGGGCTCCCAGCCCTTGCCCTTCTTCCAGCCATAGCTCTTCAGGTAGTTCGCCGTCGACGCCAGCACGTCGGGCACGTTGTGCAGGAGGTCGCGCTTGCCGTTGCCGTCAAAGTCGACCGCGAACTTGATGTAGGACGACGGCATGAATTGAGTCTGGCCGATCTCGCCGGCCCAGGCGCCGCGCATCTCCTGCGGCGGCAGATCGCCGCGCTCGACGATGCGCAAGGCATCCATCAACTCGGCCTTGAACATGTCGGAGCGGCGGCAATCATAGGCGAGCGTCGCCAGCGAACGTATGGTCGGAAACTTTCCGGTGTTGACACCGAAATCGGTCTCCAGTCCCCAGATCGCGACCAGGATTTCGCCCGGTACGCCGTAGGCCTCCTCGATTCGCGACAGCACCGAGCCGTAGCGCTTCATCATGTCGGAGCCGCGATTGAGCCGCGGCGGCACCATGCGGCCCGAGAATTGCTCGAAGGTCTGGCTGAACACCTGCTGCGAATGGTCGCGGGCGAGGATCGCCTTGTCCTGCGTGACGCCAGTCAACCCGGCCTGGATCGCGTTCTGCGAAATGCCCTTCGTCGCAGCTTCCTTCTTGAAATCGTCGAGCCAGGATTCGAACGTGCCCGTGCCGCATTGAGCGGCCAGCGCCGATGCCGTCGAGGTCAGGAGCCACGCGCCGATGGCGAGCGTGCGAAAGCAAGAGCGAGAGGTCATAAGCGATTCACTCCGGGGTCTGCGATGTCATCGATTGGTCGCGCAAGGCGGCGGGTATGTTCGCGGCAACAGCGGCCAAAACAAGGCTCGTGACCGAGCCGCTTTTTCTCAGGCCGCGCTGCAAATGCCACGCCAGTTTCACACCCATTTGACGATCCTGAACGACAAACCGCCGGCCGAACATATCGGCCGGCGGTTGCTTTGACGTTTACGAATCCGGGTTAGCGGCGCTTAGCCGCGATCGCTGCGCCGCCACGGAAACAGATTGGCCGGGAAGTCCGCGGCGGGCTTGCGCTCGCGCGGTTCGGGGATCACCGGCCGCGCATTCGGATCCTTGACGATGACCTCGCGATAGAGATGCCAGGTGGCGTGACCGAGCAGCGGGATGACCACGGCAAGCCCGAGGAAGAACGGGATCGTGCCCAGCACCAGCAGCACCGCGACGATCAGGCCCCAGGCCGCCATCGGCACCGGGTTCTGTGCGACGGCGCGCATCGACGTCACCATGGCTTCGCCGGCGGTCGCCTGGCGGTCGAGCATCATGGGGAAGGCGATCACGCTGATGCAAAGCGCGACGAGCGCGAACAGGAAGCCGACGCCGCAGCCGACCACGACAAGCCACCAGCCTTGCTGGGTGGTCAGCACGCGCGCGGCAAAATCGGGAATGTTGGCCGCGGTCTCATAGCCGAACACCGCCGTGTAGATCGCCTGGGCGGTGGCGATCCAGGTCACGAACAGCGCGAACAGCAGCGTTCCGACCCCAAGCATCGCGCCGAATGACGGTGAGCGGAATACCTCCATGGCATCCCACGCAGATGCTTCCCCGCCGTCCTCGCGGCGGCGGCTCATCTCGTAGAGGCCGATGGCGGCAAACGGGCCGAGCAGGGCAAAGCCCGCGGCCAGCGGAAACAGCAGGGGCAGCACGGAATAGCCGTGCACCGTGCGCGCAAGCACGAGGCCGAGCACAGGATAGATCAGGCAGAGGACGATGGCGTGACTTGGCACCGCCTTGAAGTCTTCCCAGCCGAGACGCAGCGCATGATGCAAATCGGACAAGCCGATGGTGCGGATGACCGGCGCAGACGCGGCGCCTTGTCCGCTCTGCGTCATCGAACTGACATTGCCTTGGTATGACGTGGCCATGGTCGTTGTCTCCCTCTGGGCGGTCGCATCTGGCGCCCGGCATGCGGGCACAAACCTGCCGCTTCTCGAAGCGATCACGATCAAGCCAGACGCGAAAGACAGAGCAGGGAACTGGCCGTGTCGCGAACTGTAAAACGAGGGTACTCCCAAACTGTGCCAAAAGCACTCACGCTTAAGTGAATGTCGCATTGGCAAGCTATGGAGGGGGCGATAGACTTGAACTGCGACCTCGGTCAGGCGCCCAAGGCCGTCTGGCCTTCACATCTCAACTCTCTTGGGAGCGAACGATGAGCATTTTCGGAAAAATCATGGGCGCGATCTTCGGCAGTAGCGCCACCGCTGCGCCCGCCGGCGGAACGGCCTCAAGCGCAGCTCCCGCCGGTGGATCCGGCAGCGCATCGTCGTCTCCTGCCGCAGTGCCCGCCGGCGCGGCGCCGGCGCAGTCCGTTGACGTCGCCCCGATCCTCGACAAGGCGGTTGCCGCCAAGGGCGAGAAGCTCGAGTGGCGGACCTCGATTGTCGACCTGATGAAGGCGCTCGACATCGACTCCAGCCTGTCGGCCCGCAAGGAGCTCGCCAAGGAGCTCGGCTACAGTGGCGACACAAACGATTCCGCCAGCATGAACATCTGGCTGCACAAGCAGGTGATGACCAAGCTCGCGGCCAATGGCGGCAAGCTGCCCCCCGACATCAAGCACTGACGGGATCATCCTTCCGCGCATAGAAAGGGCCCGCACCAACGCGGGCCCTTTTTTATCGATCGGCGAACATCTATAGATCGGCCAACAACAACAAGGAGAACGCCCATGACTGATCTCGATCGCCGAACGATGCTTGCGACCGGCGCCCTCGCACTGGCCGGCGCCGCCGCGCAATCCGCGCCTGCCCATGCCGAGGCCGCGCCTAAGGCGATGTTTCCGGTCGCGGCCGTGACGATCCCGATCGTCGGCGCCAGCGAGGTGTTCCAGGTTCGCCGCATCTACTGCATCGGCCGCAACTACGCCGCGCACGCCATCGAGCGCGGTTCGGATCCGACGCGCGAGCCGCCGTTCTTCTTCCAGAAGCCGACGGATGCGATCCAGAATGTCGCGATCGGCACCGTCGCCGATCATCCCTATCCGTCGCTGACCAAGAATTATCACCATGAGGTCGAGCTGGTCGCCGCGCTGAAATCCGGCGGCACCAATATTCCGGCCGACAAGGCGCTCGATCACGTCTATGGCTATGCGCTCGGCCTCGACATGACGCGGCGCGATCTGCAGAACGGCATGGCCGCGGAGAAGAAGCCGTGGGAGATCGGCAAGAGCTTTGACCATGCCGCGGTGCTCGGGCCAATCCACCCGGCTGATAAGACCGGCCATTTCACGCAAGGGGCGATCTCGCTCGCGATCAACGGCACGGTGCGACAAAGCTCGGATCTGAAGAACATGATCTGGAGCGTCGCCGAGCAGATCGCAAAGCTGTCCGAGGCATTCGAGCTGAAGGCCGGCGACATCATCTATTCCGGTACGCCGGAGAACGTCGGCCCGGTAGTCAAGGGCGACGTGCTGCTCTGCAAGCTCGAGGGCCTGCCCGACATGTCGATCAAGATCGTCTGACGAACGCGGCGCAAAAGCGTTTTCGAGCGAAGTGGATACCGGTTCGCGTAAAGAAAACGCGTCATAAGGAGCAGCTAGAGCCCCGTTCCGCCTCCATCGGAACGGAACGGGCTCTAGTGTCCCGAATCCGAAGTTCGCATCATTTGCCGCACCTTCGGAGCGAACTTCGGATTCGATAAGGACACTAGCAAACTTATAATTCTAGTGTGCTTTATGAATGCGAAGTTCGTGAAAGTGGCTGCCGCGAAATCGCACGAACTTCGCATTCAGCACACTAGCCGGCAAGGTCCGCGTATTCCGGATGCTTGTTGAGGTAATCAACCACGAAGCCGCAGCCGGCGATCACCTTGCGGCCGTCGGCGCGGATCAGCTCCAGCGCACCCTTGACCAGCTCCGATGCGATGCCGCGGCCGCGCAGGGCGCGCGGTGTCTCGGTATGGGTGATGATGACGGCCGCGGGCGTCCGCCGGTAGTTCGCAAAAGCGAGACCGCCCTCGGTGTCGAGTTCGAAGCGGTTTTGGTCCCTGTTGTCGCGGACGGCGGCCATCGCAAAATCCCGGTTGAGTCGCAGGCCCTGATGTAAGCGTGTGAACCCGCCGATGCAAAGCCGCGACCAACCCGCAAATTGGCATTTGTGGATTGACGATATGCGCATTTTGGCCTGCCTGACCGCCGTGTTGCTCGGCGCCGCGTTGACGCTTCCAGACCCGCCGCAAGCCGCCGCCGGCGACGATCCGAGCTGGCAGACCTGCGTCGGCCTGACGACGGCGCCCGGCGACCGCGTGGCCGCCTGCACCACGGTGATCGACGGCAAGACCGAGACCGGCAAGCGGCTGGCCGGGGCCTATTGCAATCGCGGCCATGGGCTGACCGAGAAGCGCGAGCTCGATGCAGCGCTCGCCGACCTCAACGAGGCCATCAAGCTCGATCCCGCCTATGCCTGCGCCTATACCAATCGCGGCCGCGTCTACGCCTTCAAGCACGATCTCGATCATGCGATTGCCGACTACGACGAGGCGATCCGGATCGATCCGGCGTTCGCGCTGGCCTACAACAACCGCGGCGATGCCTGGCTCAATAAGGGCGATCTCGACCGCGCGCTGGCCGATCTCAGCCTCGCCATCAAATACAATCCGCAGCTCGCCACCGCCTATGGCAATCGTGGCTTCGTCTACTACCGCAAGCGCGACGCGGCGCATGCGATCGCCGACTTCACCACCGAGATCAAGCTCGAGCCCAACGTGCTCGCCTACATCAATCGCGGCAATGTCTATCGCGATACCGAGCAGCTCGATCGCGCCGCCGCTGACTATGGCGAGGCTGCGAGGATCGCGCCGACCGATGCGCGCGGCTGGCGCAACCGCGGCATGATCCGTCTCTTTCAGGGTGACAACAAGGGCGGGCTCGCCGATTACGACAAGGTGCTGCAATACGATCCGAACGACGTCTATTCCTGGAATAATCGCGGCCAGGCCAAGCTGCGGCTCGGCGACAAGAAGGGCGCGGCGGCCGATTTCCGCAAGGCGCTCGAGCTGCAGCCCGATTTGCAGAGCGCCAAGGGGGCACTGGCGCGGCTCGGTGGGGCGCGGTGACATCTTGCCGGCAACGATCGCTCCCGTCGCGTCTCACGCACGGGGGATAGGCCTTGCGGATGGATGCAGTTCGATTACGTTTGATGACAGACATACGCCCCTGATGCGGCTGGATGGTCGTCTGGTACGGAGTGGCGGAGCCGGCCGCCGACGTATGCCTCTTGTCGGAGGAGGTTCGTCATGTCGGACAATCGTTTCTTCAACACACACCGTCCCTGGGAGGACTGGCTCGGCATGCTGCTCGGCGTGCTGATCATGGTCTCGCCCTGGTTTCCGATGCAGGTGAGCGGCGCCGTCGATATCGAGCGCAGCCACCTCGTCCTCAACAGCTTCATGGTCGGCATGCTGGTGCTCGGCATCGCCCAGCTCGAATATGTCGCGCTGCACCGCTGGGAGGAGGTGGCCAGCATTCTGCTCGGTCTCTGGCTGATGGCATCGCCCATGGTCTTTGGTTACGCCGAGGACCACGCGCTGCAGTTCTGGCACATCCTGCTCGGCGCGCTGGTCGCCTTTATAGGCGCGTTGCAGCTGTGGCAGGACTGGAACCTGAGCGAGCAGGAACTTGCCAAGCACCCGCAGTAGTGGGCTGGGCAGAAAACAACGGGTTGACCGCCGCCGGCGCGCGGTATCATCGGGCCGCGCCCGGCGGGCCTTGCCGAAGGCGGCGGCTTGGCGATAAACCGGGCGGTACCAATCCCTTGCGGCGCTTGAAGACGCCCGGTTCTGACCGAGGAAACACCCGATGATCGTCCTGACCTTGCCCTGTCTGTTGTGCGTATCGGCGGGGCGGCAATGAGCGGGACGGCTGCTGCCGCGCCGCGCGGCGGGATCGCGCGGGTGTCGCGCCGGGTGATGAACCTCGCCTACATCCTGACACAGAACGCCCGCCGCCACGGCGATCGCCCCGGCTTCGTCTGGAACGAGAAGGCCTGGTCCTGGCGTCACATCGACCAGAACGTCTCGGCGCTGGCGGCGGCATTGGCGGCGCGCGGCATCGTCAAGGGCGACCGCATCCTGGTGCATTCCAAGAACTGCGACGAGATGTTCTGGTCGATGTTCGCGGCCTTCCGGCTCGGCGCGGTCTGGGTGCCGACCAATTTCCGCCTGATGCCGGACGAGGTCGCCTATCTCGCGGCGGCCTCCGGCGCCAAGGCGTTTCTGTGCCACGCCGACTTCCCCGAACATGCCAAGGCGGCCGCCAATCCCGCGCTCGAATTCGTCTGGCAGATCGGGGAGGAGGGCACGTTCGGCGAGGCGACGCTCGGCGACGTCATCGCCAAGCACGCCGGCGCTGTGGTCGAGAACGTTGCCGTCGACTATGACGATCCCTGCTGGTTCTTCTTCACCTCCGGCACCACCGGCCGCTCCAAAGCCGCGGTCTTGACCCATGGCCAGATGGCCTTCGTCATCACCAACCATCTCGCCGACTTGATGCCCGGCACCACGGAAGAGGACGCCTCGCTGGTGGTGGCGCCGCTGTCGCATGGCGCCGGCGTGCATCAATTGGTGCAGACCGCGCGCGGCGTGCCGACCATCCTGCTGCCGTCGGAGAAGTTCGACATCGCCGAAGCCTTCCGGCTGATCGCCAAGCATCGCGTCAGCAACATGTTCACGGTGCCGACCATCCTGAAGATGATGGTCGAGCATCCCGCCGCCGACCAGCACGACCATTCCTCGCTGCGCTACATCATCTACGCCGGCGCGCCGATGTATCGCGAGGACCAGAAGGCGGCGCTGAACAAGCTCGGTGGCGTGCTGGTGCAGTATTTCGGTCTCGGTGAGGTCACCGGCAACATCACCGTGCTGCCGCCCGGCCTGCACGATCCCGAGGACGGGCCGCATGCGCGGATCGGCACCTGCGGCTTCGAGCGCACCGGGATGCAGGTCTCGATCCAGGGCGACGATGGAAGCGAGCTGAAAGCGCACGAGACCGGCGAGATCTGCGTGATCGGTCCCGGCGTGTTCGCGGGCTACTACGACAACCCCGAGGCCAATGCGAAGGCGTTTCGCGACGGCTGGTTCCGCACCGGCGACCTCGGCCACATGGACGAGGAGGGCTTCGTCTACATCACCGGCCGTGCCTCCGACATGTACATCTCGGGCGGCTCCAACATCTATCCGCGCGAGATCGAGGAGAAGCTCTTGACCCATCCCGCGGTCGGCGAGGTCGCGGTGCTCGGCGTACCCGATCCCTTCTGGGGCGAGGTCGGCGTCGCCGTCTGCGTCGCGCGCGAGGGCGCCGAGGCGGTCGCGGAGGCGGAGCTTGCCGCCTATCTCGCGCCAAAAGTGCCGCGCTACAAGATGCCGAAACGCTTCTTCTTCTGGGAGGCGCTGCCGAAGTCCGGCTACGGCAAGGTGCCGAAGCGGCTGATCCGCGACGAACTCGAGGCGCGCGGATTGCTCGAGGTGATCGCCAAATCGACGGGAGCGTGAGGCGATGCGCAGCATCGCCCAGCCTGGCGCTCCGCATCCAGAGCGCATCCAATGGGTCAGCGCGCGCGGCCGCGCCTTTTCATTCGTGCTCGAGGCCGGCATTCCCCTGCTCGAAGCCGTGCGCCGCGGCTTTGCGGCGGAGGGCTTTTGCAGCGGCGTCCTCAGCGCGAAAAGCGGCGCGCTCGGGCCGTTCGCCTATGTGATGCCGGCGCTGTCGAAGGATGGCGTCAACGCTGCGTTCTACAGCGACACGTTCCGTCTCGACGGCGTGACGCGGCTCAAGCTCGCGGCGCTGACCTTCGGCGAACGCGACGGCGCGCCGTTCTTTCATTGCCACGGCCTGTGGACCGAAGCCGACGGCCGTTTCAACGGCGGCCACATGCTGCCGGACGAAACCATTGTCGCCGAGCCGTTCGAGGTGAGCGCGTTCGGGATCGACGGCGCGACGTTCCTGGCCGAAGCGGACAGTGAGACCAATTTCAAGCTGTTCGGTCCCGTCGCCAGCGCGCCGCGTGGGGCCAGGACCACGAGCCATGCCTTCGCGCTGCGGCTGCGGCCGAACCAGGATTTTGCCTGCGCGCTGGAAGGCTTCTGCCGCCAGCACGGCATCCTGCGCGCGCGGCTGCATGGCGGCGTCGGCTCGACCATCGGCGCCGTCTTCACTGACGGCCACAGCGTGGTGCCGTTCGCGACCGAGCTCGCGGTGACCGCGGGCGAGATCGCACCGGACGCGGATGGCCGGCTGCATGCAGAGCTCGACATCGCACTGGTCGACTATCTCGGCGGCATCGCCGAGGGACGCCTGGTGCGCGGCGACAATCCGGTGCTGATGACGATGGAGCTGGCGCTGGAGGTGTTGGAGGAGGCGGAGCAGCCGTAGGGGCGGGCGCGTTCTCCCGGCGGTCGTCCTGGCGTTCGCCGGAGCCGATATCGCGCCGCGGCCTCCGCTGTCGTCCCTGCGAGAGCAGGGACCCATAACCACAGACGTTCGTTGTCGAAGCGAGCTGTGGCTCCAGCGTCGTGCACTATTGACCTTCGGTGGTTATAGGTCCCGGGTCGCGCTTCGCTTGCCCGGGACGACGCCTAATCTGTTGCGCGATCTGCGAGTCACACATCCGCATTCTCGCGACATGAATTGTCCGAGGTTTGCCGCCTTTGCCGCCTTCTCTTGACCAGAGGGCGCAGGGGCCACTCACCGCCGCTTGCGGACATCGATGTTGATGTCGAGGTCGATGGCGCTGACGCAGGTCTGCTCGGTGCGGTGCGATCCGCCCTCGTGCCAAGGACCGTTGCGCAGGCTGATGTCGGTGACGTGAGCGAGCCGCAGGCAGCGCCATTGCGGCAGTTGGCCCGAGCTCGAGCCGCCGAACTGCCAGGCCAGCACGACCTCCTCACCGCTCTTGTTGTGGCCGATGATGTGCGGGCAGAGTTCGCGCGGCCGGCCGTCATAGATGCAGACCGCTTGCTGTTCGTTGAGGATCGCCTTGCGGAAGAGGGCGTAAGCTTTGCTAGCCATGGGACATCCGGCCATCTAGGATTGCTGCGGGCTCCTATCATATAAACTGGGCCACCCGCCGTTGTTTCCCCGGATCCGCGCCGATGGCCAGAGGACGACACCGCCCGATCAACATGCCCGCGCCATATCTGAGGCGCGTCTGGCTCGATCCCGAGCGCATTCCCAATCGCAACGCATATCCGTTCGCGCTGCCGCTGCTGCGCGACGAATTCGAGCTCAGCTTCGACATGGCGATCACCATCATCGTCGGCGAGAACGGCACCGGCAAGTCGACACTGCTCGAGGGGATCGCCGTGATGGCCGGCTATGATGACGCCGGCGGCGGCAAGGGCTATCGCGCGGTCGACCACGGCAATGCCGTTGAGAAGATGGGCGGCTCGCTTGCGTCGGCGCTGCGTGCCAGCTGGCTACCTAAGATCACGAATGGCTGGTTCTTCCGCGCCGAGAGCTTTTTCTCGGTGGCGCGCTACGTCGACGAGGCCGCGCTGGATGTCGGAGACGTGCCGCCGAACTTCCTGTCCTATTCCCACGGCGAGGGCTTCCTGCGCTTCTTCAACGAGCGTTGCCAGCGGCAGGGCATCTTCATCTTCGACGAGCCGGAATCCGCGCTGTCGCCGTCGCGGCAGATCGAATTCCTCAAATTGTTGCACCGGATGAACGGCACCGGCCACTGCCAGGTGATCATGGCGACGCATTCGCCGATGCTGATGGCGTATCCGAACGCGACGCTGTTGCGGGTTACCAAATGTGGGCTGGAGCCGGTGGGCCTGAAGGACACCGATCACTACCGGCTGATGCGCGAGTTCTGCGACGATCCGAAAGGGTTCGTCGAGGCGGCGATCGAGGAGTGAAACCGCTGCCCGGCAGGCTTGCCTCCCGGGGAAGCCGCCGGCCGCGACTTCGCTCTGGTGCAAGAAGCAGGTTGCCGGTCTAGTCTAGAACCTCCAATCATAAACTGCGGCATGCGCCAGGCGGCGCAGGGCCGACAGACATCGGGAGAGGACCAAGGATGAGGCGGACGATCGCACGGACTTTCGTGGTGGTGGCGGCATTGGCCGTGTTGGGGGCCGCCTGGGCCCATGGGCCGACCCGCCAGAAGGTGCGGGAATCCATCGAGATCGATGCGCCGCAGGCCAAGGTGTGGGCGGTGATCGGCAATTTCCAGGACATGAGCTGGCTTGCCGGTGTCGCCAAGACCGAGGGCGAGAAGGGCAACGAGATCGGCGCCACACGGCGGCTGACACTGGCGCCCGGCATTACCATCGACGAGGAGCTCTACAAATACGAACCAGAGATGATGAGCTATTCGTACCGGATCACGGCGGTCGACGTGAAGGTGCTGCCGGTCACCAATTATTCCTCGACGCTGACGGTGTCGCCGGCGCCGGACGGCAAGTCGAAGCTGGAATGGGCCGGCGCGTTCTACCGCGGTTTTCCGAACAATGATCCGCCGCCGGAACTGAGCGACGAGGCCGCGGTGAAGGCGGTGAGCGGGCTCTACAAGGCCGGGCTCGAAGCGCTGAAGAAGAAGATCGAGAGCGGGACCTGAGCATGATCCGGAAAAGTGCGAAGCGGTTTCCGACAAGATCATGCTCAAAACGAGGGGCTAAAGCGCGATGATGGTTTGTCCCAATCTCATCGGGCTTTAGCCGTGCGCGCGATTGCGCTCGTCGCGCTGCTTGCCAGCCTCGGCGCCGCGCATGCCGAGGAGGCGTTCGTCACCAACCAGCTCAGCGACGACCTCACGGTGGTCGATCTCGCGACCTCGAAGCCGGTTGCGACCATCGCGATCGGCGGCAAGCCCGCCGGCGTTGCCGTCAGCAATGACGGCCGCTTCGCCTATGTGACCAGCCCGGATGCCAAGGCGGTCACGGTAGTCGACGCGCCGGCGCGAAAGGTGGTAGGCCGGGTCGATGTCGGCGGCGGGCCGCTCGGCATCGCGGTCGCGCCCGACGGCGCGACGGTCTATGTCGCCGACTGGTACGCCGCCGCGGTGCGGGTGATCGATGCCAGAGAGCGGCGTGTCGTCGCAAGTATCGCGGTCGGTGCATCCCCGTCCGGGCTGGCGGTGACGCCGGATGGGCTGCTGCTGCTGTCGGCGGATCGCGACGATGACAGCGTCTCCATCATCGACACCGCCTCGCGCGAGCGGAGGGGGATCGTGAAGGTCGGGAGTCGGCCGTTCGGTGTCACCATCGATGCCGATGGCAAGCGTGCCTACACCGCCAATGTCGGCACCAACGACGTCTCGGTGATCGACGTCGCAACCGCGCGCGAGATCGGCCGCGTGCATGTCGGCCTGCGCCCCTACGCGGTGGCGCTGGCGCAGGGCCGCGGCTTCGTCACCGACCAGTATGACGGCAAGGTCAGCGTGTTCGACCTCGCGACGTTGCAGCCCGTGAAGCGGATTACGGTCGGCGATTACCCCGAAGGCATCGAGGCGACCGCCGACGGCAAGCGCATCCTGGTCGCGAACTGGGAAAGCAACACGCTGAGCGTGATCGACGCCGCCGAGATGAAGGTGATAGGCGAGGTCAAGGTCGGCGACGGCCCGCGCGCGTTCGGGGCATTCCTGAGACGGACGGAGTAGGGGGAAGGTGCGTGGGGTGTCCCAAAATATCGAAAACAACCCCATGCAAAGGAGCAGGCTGCCGCCGAGACTCGGAAAAGCGACTCGGAAAAGCGACTTGACGCGTCGGGCAAATCAGCGGTACGTTTTTATTATTCCGAAATTGTGCAAGCGTCCGCCGCCGCAGGATAGAGCCAACCGCGCCCTGCGACGTGTCGCCGAGCTGCGACCCATTGCTCACCAGCGCGACAGGCCTATATTATCAGACAAACGCCAGGAAACAGGGAGGATGCCATGCATCATACCTTGGTGCCCAGTGACCGGGTCGAGCACGTCTGCGTCTTCGGGCGCGACGGGACGAAACTTGGGTCGATCGAGCGGCTGATGCTCGACAAGGTGAGCGGAACGGTGGCCTACGCCATCATCAAGACCGGCGGCGTGCTGAGCACCCACCACCACTATCCCGTCAGATGGACCGCGCTGCGATTTGATCCTGTGCGGCAGGCCTTCGAGGCCGAGGTGACGCTGGATGATCTGCGGTCAGGACCCTCCGAATTCGACGGCGACGAATTCGACTGGGGCGACCGCTCGCGATCCTACACGCACCCGAATTATTGGGCGGTGTAGCAGAGCGGTTGAGAGACCGTAGCCCGCATGAGCGAAGCGACATGCGGGAGCGGTCAACTTGTTCGGCTGATAGACCCCGCATATCGCTCCGCTCATGCGGGCTACTAAGTCAGGCACATGACCCAATTCAAGTCCGCAGGCTGGCCTTCCGTCATACCGCGAATTGTCACCCGCGACCTCACCGGCTTGGCCAGATTTCTTCGAGACGTTTTCGATGCGCAGGGCGAAGTCCGCTCCGGCGCGCCAACGGAAATCCGGATCGGAGACTCGATCATCCTGATCAGCGACGGCGGAGGCGTGCGCGAGGCGATGCCGGCCTTTCTCTACGTCTATGTTCCGAACGTAGACGAGACCTATCGGCGGGCGATCGCGGCAGGCGGTGAATCCATCGAGATACCCGCGGATATGCCGTATGGCGACCGACGCGCGACGGTCCGGGATGCCTGGGCAAACGTCTGGCAGGTCGCCACCTATCGCGGGAAGTGAGGACCGTAGGGGCAAGCCACCACTATTGGGCCAACAGCACTACGCTTGTTGCGCACTCGGTTGATTGCGGCGACGTCGTGCTGATGCCATCCGTCGATCAGTGCTGGTTTGTATTCCAGAGAGAAAGCCGACACGGCGGTAGTTTGCAACTCCCTTTCGGAAGCTAGCTAGCTGAGCAGCAACCGGGTCGTCAGGCGTCAAATATTGAAAAAGACTGGGATCATGGTGAGGTTCTAGACCGCCGTGACACGTGTGACAAAGAGTAATCAAATTTCTCAGATCAGTGACGCCGCCCTTTTCCCATGGTCGGATATGATGCACATGAAGCACAACGTCCTCGCAATCGTCAGGACGTCGCCCGCAAATGCGGCAACGTCGCCTGTCACGCGTTAAAACCTGCATTCTTACTTTTGGCGTCGGCGCTCGCCGAAAAGCAGTTTCGGGCAGTAGACCCGGCGAAATGAATCCGGTCGCGCCGTCATGGATCGAACGTCCGGCCCTTCCCAAGAGACGAAGAAAAATGGACCGTCCCAGAGATTCTTCCAGTAGAGCGTTTCCGGCCACCAATCAGGAAGAGACACAACTCGTCGGGTGTATGAACAACAGCATAGGGCTGATGTGCATGCCTCCAAAGCTCCACGAACTGTGGGTAAACGAGACGCGCAGTTCGGAGCTCTTCGCGTCGGTCTTCGTCTGACCAGCCCACCCACTCAGTCTGCGTTCCAAAAATAACCTTGCCATCGTCGTCTGCCGTCAGCGTAATCGCGAAATAGAGACAGTCAGGACGAACCGCCGTTAGCGCATTCAGCCGATCATCGAGACCCTTCTCTTTTGGATCGCGCGTGTCCACGTACAGGTCCTTTTTACTCCGCCGCCTCGCTCGCTGAGCTCTTCCTCGGCTTGCTGTTCGCCTTCTTCAGCACCGGAGCCAGGAACTTGCCGGTGTAGCTGCGCGGGGCCTTGACGATGTCCTCGGGCGGGCCCCAGGCGACGATCTCGCCGCCGCCGTCGCCGCCTTCGGGGCCGAGGTCGATGACCCAGTCGGCGGTCTTGATGACCTCGAGATTGTGCTCGATCACCACCACCGTGTTGCCCTGGGCGACCAGCTCGTGCAGCACCTCGAGCAGCTTGGCCACGTCGTGGAAGTGAAGGCCGGTGGTCGGCTCGTCCAGGATGTAGAGCGTGCGGCCGGTGGCGCGCTTTGACAATTCCTTGGCCAGCTTGACGCGCTGGGCTTCGCCGCCCGACAGCGTCGTCGCCTGCTGGCCGACATGGATGTAGTCGAGGCCGACGCGGTGCAGGGTCTGGAAGGTCTCGCGCACGCGCGGCACCGCCTTGAAGAACTCGGCGGCTTCCTCGACCGTCATGTCGAGCACGTCGGCGATGCTCTTGCCCTTGAACAGGACCTCCAGCGTCTCGCGGTTGTAGCGCTTGCCCTTGCAGGTGTCGCAGGTGACGTAGACGTCCGGCAGGAAGTGCATCTCGATCTTGATGACGCCGTCGCCCTGGCAGGCCTCGCAGCGGCCGCCCTTGACGTTGAAGGAGAAGCGCCCGGGCTCGTAGCCGCGCGCCTTCGCCTCCGGCAGGCCGGCGAACCATTCGCGGATCGGCGTGAAGGCGCCGGTATAGGTCGCGGGGTTGGAGCGCGGCGTGCGGCCGATCGGCGACTGGTCGATGTCGATGATCTTGTCGATGTGCTCGAGGCCCTCGATGCGGTCGTGCGGCGCGGCGCCTTCGCTGGCGTTGTTCAGCTTGCGGGCGATGGCGCGGTACAGCGTGTCGATCAGCAGCGTCGACTTGCCGCCGCCGGAGACGCCGGTCACGCAGGTGAACAGGCCGAGCGGGATTTCGGCCGAGACGTTCTTGAGGTTGTTGCCGCGCGCGTTGACGACCTTGATGGTGCGCCGGTGGTTCGGCGGCCGCCGGTCGGGCACAGGCACCGACAGCTCGCCGGTGAGATACTTGCCGGTCAGCGATTTCGGGTTGCGCATGATCTGGTCGGGCGTGCCTTCGGCGACGATGTGGCCGCCATGCATGCCGGCGCCGGGCCCGATGTCGAGCACGTAATCGGCGAGGCGGATGGCATCCTCGTCATGCTCGACCACGACCACGGTGTTGCCGAGGTCGCGCAGCCGCTTCAGCGTGTCGAGCAGGCGGGCATTGTCGCGCTGGTGCAGGCCGATCGACGGCTCGTCCAGCACGTAGAGCACGCCGGTGAGGCCCGAGCCGATCTGCGAGGCGAGGCGGATGCGCTGGCTCTCGCCGCCCGACAGCGTGCCGGAGGAGCGCGACAGCGTCAGGTAGTTCAGGCCGACATCGAGCAGGAAGGTCAGGCGCTCGCGGATCTCTTTCAGGATGCGCGTCGCGATCTCGTTCTGCTGCGCGTTCAGCGCCTCCGGCACCGTCTCGAACCATTCGCCGGCGCGCTTGACCGAGAGCTCGGAGATCTCGCCGATATGCTTGCCGCCGATCTTAACGCACAGCGCCTCGGGCTTCAGCCGATGGCCGTTGCAGCCTTCGCAGGGCACGTCGGAGAAATACTTGCCGAGCTCCTCGCGCGCCCACTCGCTCTCGGTTTCGCGGTAGCGGCGGTTGATGTTGGTGATGACGCCCTCGAACGGCTTCTTGGTGTCGTAGGAGCGGACGCCGTCCTCATAGGAGAACTTGATCTCGTCGTCGCCGGAGCCGTGCAGCAGCGCGTTCTGGACCTTCTTGGTGAGGTCCTTCCACTTGGTGTCGAGCGTGAACTTGTAGTGCTTGCCGAGCGCGGTCAGGGTCTGGATGTAGTAGGGCGAGGACGATTTCGCCCAGGGCGCGATCGCGCCCTTGCGCAAGGTCAGCTCCTTGTCGGGGATGACCAGGTCCTCGTCGATATGCTGCTCGACGCCGAGGCCGCCGCAGGCCGGGCAGGCGCCATAGGGGTTGTTGAACGAGAACAGGCGCGGCTCGATCTCGGGGATCGTGAAGCCGGAGACCGGACAGGCGAACTTCTCCGAGAACAGGATACGCTCGGGCCCGCTCTTGTCGTGGATCTTGGCGGTCTTCTTCTTGTCCTCTTTCTTGTCGTCCTGCGCTGCCGCCGCCGGCGCATCGGCGTATTCGATCACGGCGAGGCCCTCGGCGAGCTTCAGCGCGGTCTCAAAGCTTTCCGCAAGGCGCTGGGCGAGGTCGGGACGCACCACGATGCGGTCGACCACGACGTCGATGTCGTGCGGGAATTTCTTGTCGAGCGCGGGCGCTTCGGACAGTTCGTAGAAGGTGCCGTCGATCTTGACGCGCTGAAAGCCCTTCTTGAGATACTCGGCGAGCTCCTTCTTGTACTCGCCCTTGCGGCCGCGCACGACCGGCGCCAGCAGATATAGACGGGTGCCTTCCGGCAGCGCCAGCACGCGATCGACCATCTGCGAGACGATCTGGCTCTCGATCGGCAGGCCGGTGGCCGGCGAATAGGGCACGCCGACGCGCGCCCAGAGCAGGCGCATGTAGTCGTAGATCTCGGTGACGGTGCCGACGGTGGAGCGCGGATTCTTCGACGTGGTCTTCTGCTCGATCGAGATCGCCGGCGACAGGCCGTCGATCTGGTCGACATCCGGCTTCTGCATCATCTCGAGGAATTGGCGCGCATAAGCCGACAGCGACTCGACGTAGCGGCGCTGGCCCTCGGCATAGATGGTGTCGAACGCGAGCGACGATTTGCCGGAACCGGACAGGCCGGTGAACACCACGAGCTTGTCGCGGGGAATCTCGACGTCGATGTTCTTCAGATTGTGTTCGCGCGCGCCACGGATCGTGATGGCGCGCGATGAGGAGCCGGCGTTCTGTTGGCGCTTCGCCTTGAGCACTTCATCCATAGCGACGGTTCCGGGCGCATGCTTGGGCGCCTTTTGGGCGCGCATCGCCGGTGATGCCGGGACCTTGCGCCGATGGGGTGTGAAGGCTGGAACGTAGGAAGAACGGCCGACAATTTCCAGTGCTGAGTCGCGTCCATCAACGGATAGTTTGCCTGATGGCAGCAGCCGTCAGCAGGGCCGGTTCCGCTAAAGCCTTTCCCCCGTTCCGATGGAATCGGAACAGGGGCTCCAGATTCCTGCTTTGACCCGTTTTCTTTCCGCGAGCCGGAATCCGCTTCGCTCGAAAACGCTCTTACGCAAAAAGGCCGGCGCGAGGCCGGCCTTTCGGTGCGTTCTGATCGCAGATCAATCTTAGTACTTGGCGACGATCGGGCCGCCGAAGTGATAGTTCACGCCGAACTGGGCGCTGTGCAGCTCGAGCGTACCGGAGGGCACGCCGAAATAGTTCTCGCTGTCGAGGCTGCGATACAGGTATTCGCCCTTGATCGACCACTGCGGGGCGATGAAGGCTTCGACGCCGGCGCCGACGGTCCAGCCGGAGTGGAAGTTGCTCTGCGAGGCGGTCACGCCGAGCGCGGTGACGCTGACCTCGTTGTTGGCCCAGGCGTAGCCGCCGGTGCCGTAGAACAGCACCTTGTCGACGGCGAAGCCGAGGCGGCCGCGCACGGTGCCGAGCGAGTCGATTTTGCTGCGGGCGGTGACGCCGAGCGTCGAGACCGATGCGTCGATGTCAGCGCCTGCAGCGTCGACCTCGAGGCCGTACACGATGTTGCCGGCCTGCCAGTTGTAGCCGATGGTGCCGCCGCCGAAGCCGCCTTCCATGCTCGGGGTGCCGGAGTTCTCGCTGGCGTAGCCGCCGAAGCCGCCGACGTAGAAGCCGGTCCAGTTGTAGATCGCGGCCGGCGCCGGAGCCTTCACGTAAGGCGCGCGTGCCGCCATGTCGGCGGCCATTGCCGGTGCAAAAGCGCTCAGTGCAAACATGCCGGCCGAGGCCAGCAAAACAATCCTCATTTTCAAAGTCCCAGTCCCATTTTCTTGTTGTCCCTTCAGAGATCTTGAAGAGAGCGTCACAGCAGTGTCGCGTGACGTGCTGGTGCTTCTACAGAGAAATGCCGGAACGTGTGTATCCGCGAAACCACAACGCACCGAAAACGGCCCCGGTGAGGTGCGCGTGCACACGCAACGAAAAAGCCGGCGCACAAACAGGCGCAAACAAAAAGGCCGGCGCGAGGCCGGCCTTTCGTCTGGATCAATCGGCCTGGCGCGATCAGTAGCGCGCGACGACCGGGCCACCCCACTTGTAGTTCACGCGGACGGTGACGAGGTCGACGTCCTGGCGATCGCGGATGGTGCTGTTCAGCGTGCCGTTGGGAGCGATCAGGTTGTAGGTCTTGTCCTGCATGAACAGGTGGTCGTATTCGATGCCTGCGGTCCAGTTCGGCGCGAAGCCGACTTCGATGCCGGCGCCGACGGTACCGCCCCAGCGGGTGTCGCTGGCGCTGCCGACGAGCACACCGGTCGGCGTGAAGTAGGTGTTGAAGCGGTTGTCGGTCAGTGCCGCGCCGCCCTTGGCGTAGAGCAGCACGTTGTTGACGGCGTAGCCGATCTGGCCGGTGAACAGGCCGAACGCGTCGATCTTGGACTGGTTGGTGAACAGGCCCGGGAAGATCGCGCTGTTGTTGCTGCCCTTCAGGTCAGCCCAGTCGCCCTGCGCTTCAAGGCCGAACACCCAGGTGCCGGCCTGCCAGCGATAGCCGATCTGGCCACCGGCGACGCCGCCGGTTGCATCATGGCAACCATCTGATGCGAGGAAGATGCCGGCCGGGAGCTGGTCCCAGCAATTGTGGCTCGAGCCCCAGCCGCCGTTGGCGCCGATGTAGAAGCCGGTCCAGTCATAGATCGGGGCAACCACTGGCGGCGGCGCCTTGGTGTAGGGGCGCGCAGCGAGATCGGCAGCCGCGGCAGGCGCAGCAAACGCAATCAGAGCAACCGTACCGAGCAAAAACTTCTTCATTATCAATCCCCCAGCACCCCGATCGGCTTCCAAACGGTCCCGAAGCACGATCCCAGACGCGAGCGCCCGCGCCATGGTTGGAGCTATACGCTGATTCAACCGCAAACGCAGTCTCCCAAATGCAACACTCGCGGGAGAAGTATCGATAAGGCAAGCTGCTGATTTGTTTGTTGTTTTTCTAAATCTTGCTGCCGAGCGTCGGCCTGCGCCGAGATCGACTGCCGCTCTGACGGCACTGGCCGCTTCTACGGCTGGTTGTGGCGAACAAAACTGGAACGATGCCGGATCCGGTGCTATATCCCGATATCCGTGGATAACCGCGCGACGGCAAAGGCGACGAGCCGGCACCGGCGTATAGGGTCATCCACGACGCCTGCGACGTAAGTGGCGAAGGTTGAGAGTGGCGGCCGAATGTCCGGACGCCCGGTTTTTGAGTGGAGATGATGCGATGGCAGGAAGCGTGAACAAGGTGATCCTGGTGGGAAACCTCGGCAAGGATCCGGAAATCCGGCGGACGCAGGACGGCCGTCCGATCGCAAACCTTTCCATCGCCACCTCGGAAACGTGGCGCGACAAGGGCACCGGCGAGCGTAAGGAAAAGACCGAGTGGCACCGCGTCGTGATCTTCAACGAGGGCCTCTGCAAGGTCGCCGAGCAGTATCTGAAGAAGGGCGCCAAGGTGTACATTGAGGGTCAGTTGCAGACCCGCAAATGGACCGACCAGAGCGGCGTCGAGAAGTACTCGACCGAAGTCGTGCTGCAGGGCTTCAACTCCAACCTCACCATGCTCGACGGGCGTGGCGGTGGGGGCAGCAGCTTCTCCGATGATGGCGGCAGCGATTTCGGCTCGGCCGGACCGGTCAGCTCAGCGCCGCGCCGCGCCGTCGCCGCGGGTGGTGGCAGCAGCCGCAACAGCGACATGGACGACGACATCCCGTTCTGAGGAGTGGTCGCGCTTCCATCGATTCCGTCAGGCGCCGTTCCGTGAAGATCGTTCTCCGGATCGGCGTCCTGATTGCGGGGAGGGATGTCTTCGTGTGGATTATGAGGATAACCTTGCACTCGGCTGATCTCATTTGAGCATTGACAGGGAACCTTTGCGGTTCCGCGGGGCTTTGACACAGCTCGATGTGAATGATATTTACATTGGCCTGCGGCATTTGATGCCTGGCCGCGAGCTTCACTCGAGGGCCGCCACCATGAGCCTCGTGCCATTGCTCGACGCTGTGCCTGCGATCCCGCTCCATGCCTTTGCCGCGATGGCCGCCTTCGTGCTGGGCTCCATCCAGCTCGCCGCCCCCAAAGGCACGCTGCCGCACCGGACCCTGGGCTGGATCTGGGTGATCCTGATGCTGGTGGTCGCCGGAAGCTCGTTCTGGATCCATCAGATCCAGCTGGTCGGTCCCTGGAGCCCGATCCACCTGCTGTCGATCTTCTCGCTCGCCATGCTGGCGCTCGGCGTCACGGCCGCGCGGAGCCACGATGTCCGCCGCCACAGGTTCACGATGATCGGCATTTTCTTCGGCGCGCTAGTCATTGCCGGGCTGTTCACCTTCATGCCCGGGCGGATCATGCACGCGGTGGTCTTCGGCCACTGACGGGAGAGGCAAGTCGCGAATGGCGGGTGGCGAATAGGGGATTTTTCCATTGCTATTCGCCATTCGCTACGCGCTTCCCAAGCAAGCAGCCGGAACCTCGGTGCTCCACCCGTAAGTGCATGAAAAAACGAACGGAAAAACGGCTTGCCGGAGCCGCGCAAGGGTGGTTATCAGGCCCCCGATGGGCTATATGATTCCCCAGTAGAACCGACCGGATTTCCCCTTTGTCCGATAACGACGACCACAAGCCCGGCGAGCCGCCGGGACCCTCAGATATTCGTCCCGTTTCCATTCTCGACGAGATGAAGAAGTCCTACCTCGATTACGCGATGAGCGTGATCGTGTCGCGTGCGCTGCCCGATGCGCGCGACGGGCTCAAGCCGGTGCACCGGCGCATCCTCTATTCGATGCATGAGCAGGGACACACGCCGGACAAGAAATACGTGAAATCCGCCCGCGTCGTCGGCGACGTGATCGGTAAATATCACCCGCATGGCGACCAGTCGATTTACGACGCGATGGTCCGCATGGCGCAGGATTTCTCGCTGCGCGTGCCGCTGATCGACGGCCAGGGCAATTTCGGTTCGGTCGACGGCGATCCACCGGCGGCCTATCGATATACCGAAGCGCGGCTGACCAAGGCGGCGCTGGCCGTGCTGGCTGACATCGACATGGAAACGGTCGATTTCCAGCCGAACTACGACAACTCCGAGAAAGAGCCGTCGGTTCTGCCGGCCCGGTTCCCGAACCTTCTGGTCAATGGCGCCGGCGGCATCGCCGTCGGCATGGCGACCAACATCCCGCCGCACAATCTCGGCGAGGTCGTCGACGCCTGCGTGGCGCTGATCGACAATCCGGCGCTCACGATCGACGAGCTGATCGACATCATTCCCGGACCGGACTTCCCGACCGGCGGCGTCATCCTCGGCCGCCAGGGCATTCGTAGCGCCTACCATCTCGGCCGCGGCTCGATCGTGATGCGCGGCAAGGTGACGATCGACACCATCCGCAAGGACCGTGAAGCGATCATCATCACCGAGATTCCCTATCAGGTGAACAAGGCGACGATGGTCGAGCGTATCGCCGATCTCGTCAAAGAGAAGAAGATCGAGGGCATCGGGGACCTGCGCGACGAGTCCGATCGTGACGGCTATCGCGTCGTCATCGAACTGAAGCGCGAAGCGGTGCCCGACGTGGTGCTGAACCAGCTCTACCGATTCACACCGCTGCAGACCAATTTCCCGGCCAACATGCTGGCGCTGGATTCCGGCCGTCCGCAGACGATGAATCTGAAGGACCTGCTCACCATCTTCGTCGCGTTCCGCGAGCAGGTGGTGACCCGGCGGACCAAGTTCCTGCTCGGCAAGGCGCGCGACCGCGCCCACATCCTGGTCGGCCTTGCGATCGCGGTCGCCAACATCGATGAGATCATCCGCGTCATCCGGACCTCGCCCGATCCGAACACCGCGCGCGAGGCCCTGATGTCACGCGACTGGCCGGCACGCGACGTCGAGGCGATGATCACGCTAATCGACGATCCCCGGCATCGCATCAACGAGGACGGCACGCTGCGGCTGTCGATGGAGCAGGCCAGGGCCATCCTCGACCTTCGCCTGCAGCGCTTGACCGCGCTGGGGCGCGACGAGATTTCCGAAGAGCTCGACAAGCTCGCGGCCGAGATCGCCGACTATCTCGACATCCTGCGTTCGCGTGCCCGCGTGCAGGGCATCGTCAAGACCGAACTGGCCGAGGTGAAGCAGCAGTTCGCCACCCCGCGCAAGACCGTGATCATCGAGCAGGAAGGCGAGGTCGAGGACGAGGACCTGATCCAGCGCGAGGACATGGTCGTCACCGTGTCGCATGCGGGTTACGTCAAGCGCGTGCCGCTGTCGACCTATCGGGCGCAGCGCCGCGGCGGCAAGGGCCGCGCCGGGATGCAGACCCGCGACGAGGATTTCGTCTCGCGCCTGTTCGTGGCGTCCACGCACACGCCGGTGCTGTTCTTCTCGTCGCGCGGCCAGGTCTACAAGGAGAAGGTCTGGCGGCTGCCGATGGCCGCGCCGAACGCGCGCGGCAAGGCGCTGATCAACATCCTGCCGCTGGAGCAGGGCGAACGCATCACGACGATCATGCCGCTGCCGGAGGATGAATCCTCCTGGGCCAATCTCGACGTGATGTTCGCGACCACCGGCGGCACCGTTCGCCGCAACAAGCTGTCCGACTTCGTCGACGTGCGCCGCTCCGGCATCATCGCCATGAAGCTCGGGGAAGGCGAGGCGATCGTCGACGTCCAGATCTGCACCGAGCATGACGACGTGCTGCTGACCGCCGCCGGCGGCCAGTGCATCCGTTTCCCGGTCACCGATGTGCGCGTCTTCACCGGCCGCACCTCGATGGGCGTGCGCGGCATCGCGCTGCCCGAGGCCGACAAGCTGATCTCGCTGGCGATCCTGCGCCATGTCGAGACCACCTCGGACGAGCGCTCGGCGTATCTGAAGATGCGCCGCGCGGTGGCCGGCGAGGCCACGACCGAGGAGCCGGTCGAGGCCGAGGGCGAGGAGACCGCGAATGCGATCCAGCTGTCGCAGGAGCGCTATGCCGAACTGTCGGCGGCCGAGCAGGTGGTGCTGACCGTCTCCGTCAACGGCTATGGCAAGCGGACCTCGTCCTACGAGTACCGCACCACCGGCCGCGGCGGCAAAGGCATCGTCGCGATGAGCGTCAACAACCGCAACGGCAACCTGGTGGCGTCGTTCCCGGTCGAGGACGCCGACCAGATCATGCTGGTCACCGACAAGGGTCAGCTGATCCGCTGCCCGGTGGCCGATATCCGCGTCGCCGGCCGCTCGACCCAGGGCGTGATCGTGTTCGACACCGCCGAGGACGAGCACGTGGTCTCGGTCGAGCACATCCCTGAAGAGGAAAACGGCGAGAACGGCAACGGCGGCTAGCGCCGCCGTTTCGGAGAACCCCCAGCCCGAATGCAGCCAACGGGCGCGCAACAGGCGCGCCCGTTGACAGGCTCCGCGAAATCCGGCGGGCCTGCCGTACGCCCCTAGCCCAAGGGCAACGCCCTATGCTTTGATAGGGTCCGGCGGATCTACCGATTTCGGGAGGCCGTTGTGACCGATCATCGCGTTGAGCGGCGGCTTGCAGCTATCCTGGCGGCTGACGTGGCCGGATATAGTCGGCTGACCGGCCTGGACGAGGAAGGGACACACATCCGGCTGAGGGAGTGTCTGCGTGGACTCGCTGATCCCAAGATCAGCGAACACCGTGGCAAGGTCGTCAAGCACACGGGCGACGGCGTGCTCGCCGAGTTCGGCAGTGTCGTGGATGCGGTGCGTTGCGCCATTGAGGTCCAGCGCGCAATGGCCGAGCGAAATGCCACGGTGCCGCAACTCAAGCGGATCGAATTCCGCATTGGCATCCACGTCGGCGACATCATCGTCGATGAAAACGATATCTTTGGAGACGGCGTCAATATCGCCGCCCGCCTTGAAGGGACCGCGGAGCCCGGCGGGATCTGCATCTCGGACGATGCGCAACGTCAAATCCGCGGCAAGGTCGATGCCGTGTTCGCGGACATGGGCTCGCAGAACCTGAAGAACATTGCTGAGCCGATGCGCGCGTGGCGATTGAGGATAAACGCGGGCCATCCCGCGAGCGCCCCGATCGAGCCGCCGGTCGACAGCGCGCAAGCTCTGGCGCTCCCCGACAAGCCGTCGATCGCCGTGCTGCCGTTCGAGAATATGAGCGGCGACCCCGAGCAGGAATACTTCGCGGACGGAATGGTCGAGGAGATCATCACCGCGCTGTCGCGCTTCAAATGGCTGTTCGTGATCGCCCGAAATTCGAGTTTTACCTTCAAGGGCCGGGCCGTCGATATCAAGGAGGTCGGCCGCAGGCTCGGCGTCCGCTATGTCCTTGAGGGGTCTGTGCGCAAGGCCGCGGGGAAGGTTCGCATCACCGGGCAGTTGATCGATGCGGTTACCGGAACGCACATCTGGGCAGACAGGTTCGAGCGTGACCTGACGGACATATTCGCTCTCCAGGACGAGGTGACCGTCGCCGTCGTCTCGGCCATTCAACCAAAATTGCTGCAGATCGAAATCGGCCTGTCGGCACGGCGACCAGAGAACCTCACCGCCTATGATTTCTATCTCCGCGCCATGCAGCAGCATTACCTGATGACCGCCGACGGGTTGGCCGAGGCGATCAGGCTGGCGCATCGTGCTTTGGAGCTTGACCCCCGGTTCGGCTTTGTCGCCGCTCTGGCAGGTCTCGCTCACATGCAGAACATCCTTTGGGGGCATGCCGTCGATCCTCAATTTGACCGCAAGGAAGCGGTTCGGCTGCTTCGCCTGGCATTGAGCATCGACGATGGTGATGCGGAAACATTAGCCTGGGTTTCCCTCACCTCGGCGTACATGGTCGGCGATTGTGAGAGTGAGATCGAATTGGCCGACCGGGCGGTCGCTCTCAATCCGAATTCATATCGCGCATGGACCGCCAGAGGCAGTGTCTATCGAGTTGCTGGGCTTCCGGAGGAAGCGGTCCGGAGTTTTGAACGCGCCATCCGCCTGAGCCCGTTAGACCCGCGGCTACCCATCACGTTTGTTGGGATGGGGATGGCCTTCATCGAGCTTCGCCGCTTTGACGAGGCCATTGCCGCAGCGAATAAATGCCGGCGCCAGAATGCCTCCTATTCGCTGGCCTACCGTTGTCTCGCGTCCGCGTTCGCTCATCTCGGACGCGACGCGGAGGCGCGCGAGGCGGCGGCGCTCCTGCTTCAGCTCGATCCCGCCTTTACAATTTCCGCAATGATCGCCAGGGGCGGGTACCCAAACGCGCAGCTGTTGATCGAGGGGCTTCGGAAGGCGGGATTGCCCGAATGAATTGTGCCCGCGGGCGCCGACGAGGCGGCCGTCGGGAGCCCGCGGGCTCTGACAAGCCCTTAGCCGGGTGCGCTTGTGGGAACGTGGCCTAGACGGCGCTTTCCAGTTCGCGCGTGAGCGCGGGAAGGGCATCGATCCGGCCGATCTGCGCGAACCAGCACCAGAGCTCGAGCGTGCAGGCCAGCCGGTAGAGCGCGATCGTGGCCTCCCAGTCCGGCCGGCCGCTCGTGCCGTGGCCCGCGAGCAATCCGTCGCGCTTCGGCGCGTCCTTCGGCGTGAAGTAATAGAGCGCCTTGGCGACGTCCATCAGCGGATCGCCGGCGGTGGCATTCTCGAAATCGACGATGCCGGTGAGACGCGGCTGCCCCTCCGGTGTCACCAGCACGTTGCCGGCGTGGAAGTCATAGTGGCAGAGGCGGGGCGTGTCGGCTGCGTCGAGCAGGACGCTGCGCGCCAGGATGCTGGCCCGCAGCCGCGCGGCCAGCGCTTCGTCCCCGCCGCGCGTGCAAAACTCGGTCAGCTTCCGCTCGAACTGCGCGGACATGTAGGCGCGATTGGTCGGGTGCGACGTCCAGACGCCGTGCGGACCGATATAGCCGAAGCTATCGAGCGTAATGCCCTTGATATGGCGGAGCGCCGTGCCCATGGCGGCGTAGATCGAAAACAGCTCCTGATCCGTCAGCGCCGCCTCGCGATTGCCGAGCACGACGCCGTCGAGCTTGCTCATCAGCACAAAATTGAAGTCGATCAGCGCGCGGCTGTCATCAGCTACGAGGATGCGGGGAATGGCAATGCCGGCGTCGCGCAGAAGACCGAGGACATAGATCTCCTTCGCCATCTTCCATTGCAGCTGGGCGGGGTAGACCTTGAGGATGCAGCTTGGCGCGTCCGCGCAGGTGATCTCGAGGATCGTGCTGATCTCGCCGCCGCGCAGCTCGGTGATGCCTGCCACGCGCGAGCCTGGCGCAACCCGATCGATGATCGCCTGAGCCTGGTCGATCGAAATCGCCAGCCGCGGCTTCAGCTGAAGAGGCGGATCGTCTGACATGTCCGCATCCGGGCTGTGGGACTAGATCTCGATCTCCGTCCCGAATTCCACGACCTGTCCGGTCGGCACGCCGAAGAACGCCGCCGACCGTTCGGCGTTGCGCTGCAGGAACGCGAACAGCGATTCCCGCCACACCCACATGCCCGGAATGTCTTCCCGCGGGATGATGGTCTCGCGGCCGATGTAGTAGGTCACATCGGTCAGACGCAGACCGGGCAGTTTGCCCTGACGACAGGCGAGCTTTAGCCCTTCGTAAACGGTCGGATATTGCATGAAGCCGTAACGCAGGATGACGCGGATGATGCCCGGGGTGACGTCGTGAACCACAACGCGATCCTCGTCCGAGATGCGGGGGGATTCCTCGATCTGTACGGTGACCAGCAGCACGCGCTGGTGCAGCACGTGGTTGTGCTTGACGAACTGGGTCAAGGCAAGCGGCACGCCGTTAGGGGCGGAGGCGAGGAATATGGCGGTGCCCGGCAGCCGGCTGTGGCACTTGTTGACCGCGGTCTCGATCAGATCTTCTTCCGGCTGACGCAGCTTGCTGCGCGCCGTCTCGACCAGTTTCACGCCACCGCGCCAGGTCAGCATCAGGAAGGCCACCGCAGCGGCGAGCAGCAGCGGGAACCAGCCGCCTTCGAACAGCTTGGTCGAGTTCGCCGCAAAGAAGATCGCGTCGATGATGAAGAAAAAGCCGTTCACGGCGATCACGATGATCGGCGAATAGCCCCACTGGATCGCGACCAGCGCTGCAAGCAGCGTGGTGATCGCCATCAACAGCGACACTGCGATGCCGTAGGCGCCGGCGAGCGCGTCCGAGGTGCCGAAGGCGAGCACCGCGCCGAGTGTCCCCGCGGCGAGCAGCCAGTTCACCAGCGGCACGTAGATCTGCCCGATCGCATCGCTCGTGGTGTGCTCGATGTGCATGCGCGGCAGGAAGCCGAGCTGGATCGATTGCTGGGTCAGCGAGAACACACCCGAGATGATGGCCTGCGAGGCAATCACGGTGGCGATCGTCGCGAGCAGGACGAGCGGGTAATGCGACCAGTCCGGCGACAACTGGAAGAACGGATTTTCGATCGCGGTCGGGTCGGTGATCAACAGCGCGGCCTGGCCGAAATAGTTCAGCACCAGAGCGGGCAGGCAGACGGCGAACCAGGCGAGCCGGATCGGAAAACGGCCGAAATGCCCCATGTCGGCATACATCGCCTCACCGCCGGTCACCGCGAGGAAGGCGGCGCCAAGGATGGCGAAGCTGACGTGGAAATCCTGATGGATCAGGAAATCGAATGCATAGAGCGGGCTCAGCGCAACCAGCACGCCGGGCGCCTTGACGATGCCGTGAATGCCGAGCGCTGCCAGCACGGCGAACCAGAACAGCATCACCGGACCGAAGATCCTCCCGATGAAGCCGGTGCCCCGCTTCTGCATCATAAACAGGCCGATCAGGATCACGACGGTGATCGGCACCACCGCAGGGGTCAGCGAGGGCGCGTCGACCTTGAGGCCTTCGATCGCCGACAGCACCGAAATGGCCGGCGTGATGGCGCCGTCGCCGTAGAGCAGGGCGGCGCCGATCAGGCCGACCACCAGAAGATGGCCGCGCCAGGTGCCGGGCGCCGCGTTGCGCGCCGAGAGCAGCGCCAAGAGCGCGACGATGCCGCCTTCGCCGCGGTTGTCGGCGCGCAGGATCAGCATCGCGTATTTGATCGAGATGATGAGGATCAGCGCCCACAGGATCAGCGAGACCACGCCGAGCACCGCGCTCTCGGTGAGCGGACCGCCATGGGTGGCGGCCTTGGCGGCTTCCTTCAGGGCATAGAGGGGGCTGGTGCCGATGTCGCCATAGACGACGCCGAGGGCACCGAGCGTGACGGCAACCGGGATCGGACTGGACGGGGGGTG
This sequence comes from Bradyrhizobium sp. USDA 4538, assembly GCF_024171045.1. NCBI lineage: Bacteria > Pseudomonadati > Pseudomonadota > Alphaproteobacteria > Hyphomicrobiales > Nitrobacteraceae > Bradyrhizobium > Bradyrhizobium sp. USDA 4538. The sequence continues at coordinate 8,036,190 of NZ_JALJZE010000001.1, read as the reverse complement.
GCCAGAAGAAACGATGGCGGGCGTACTCGTCACGGCAATCCCCCGATGGCTGCGCCCGTCGGATCATCCGGCCGGGCGCCTTAGACGATAGTCTGCGACGGGACGTCGCAAATTACCATTGGGTTTTGTGTGACGGCCTGACCTTACGCCAGGCTGACGAGGGACGTCGCTCGACTACGCGCTACGGGGTACGGTCGGCGGTGACCAGGCGGGCTTCGCGAACCACTGTCTTGTTGCCGGCGCTGCGCAGGCACGAGGCTTCGAAATTCGGCCAGGCCTGCTGCGAGCAGTCCTTGCCGACCGGGTGGACGTCGAGACGGTCGCTCTTGGCCAGCGGCTGCGGGGTGGAGGCTTCGACCTGCGGCGCAAAGCCCGGCAGCACGGTGAGCGCGGCGGCAATGAACGCGGCAACAGCGATGGCGGAAAGTGCCTTGATCATGACGGTCCCCAGTTGATCGGGCCGCCCGGGCCCGTCGTTTCGTTGTCCAATGTCTACCGGCAGCAAGTTTCCTGGTGTCTTCGCCACCGCGGGAAATGGTTTCGTCGCGGGCCGGTTTTGTTTCGTCCGCCAACGGCCGACGAAACATTCACCCCCGTAGACGCTGGCATCCCAGGACTCGTTCACTGGACGACTGGAAATTTGTTTCGAGCAAGCAATGGAACCCGGGCGGCTTGCCGGGGAGAGCCGGGCGGGTTAGGAGGGACCATGTCCCGTATCGCGATCTATCCTGGCTCCTTCGATCCCGTCACCAACGGCCATCTGGACGTGGTGAAACAGGCCGTCTTCCTCTGCGACCGCCTGATCGTCGCCATTGGCGTCCATCCCGGCAAGAAGCCGCTGTTTTCCACCGAGGAACGGCTGGCCATGGTCCATGAGGTGTTCGGCCCCATCGCCCAGCAGGCAGGCTGCGCCTTCGAGAGCGCGACCTATGACAATCTCACGGTCGCGGCGGCCCGCGCGGCCAAGGCCACGCTGATGATTCGCGGCCTGCGCGACGGCACCGATCTCGACTACGAGATGCAGCTTGCCGGTATGAACGATGCGATGGCGCCCGAGGTGCATACCGTGTTCGTTCCGGCGTCGGTCGCGGTCCGCCCGATCACCGCCACACTGGTGCGCCAAATCGCCCAGATGGGCGGCGACTTCTCTGCATTCGTGCCGTCATCAGTCGCAGCTAGCCTGAAGGCCAAGTTCGCCGGCTGATCCCGGCGGCCTGCCACACCCCGAACGTTAAAGCTCCGGAGTTGCCATGATCCGCATTCTCGCATTCGTTGCCGCGCTGCTCTGCGTCGTGCCCGCTGTCGCGCAGCCGCTGCCGGCCAATCTCGACAAGGCCGATGCGATCGTGATCGACACCACCAAGGGCCGCATCGTCATCAAGCTGCGCACCGATATCGCGCCCAAGCATGCCGAGCGCATCAAGCAGCTGGCGCGCGAGGGCTTCTACAACAACGTGCCGTTCCATCGCGTGATGGACGGCTTCATGGCGCAGACCGGCGACGGCCAGAACTTCAACGGCACCGGCGGCTCGAAATATCCGAACCTGAAGCAGGAATTCTCCCAGGTCCCGTTCAAGCGCGGCATCGTCGGCATGGCCCGGCGCGGCGACAGCGTCGACAGCGCCAATTCGCAGTTCTTCATCATGTTCGCCGACGGACCGAGCCTGAACGGCCAGTACACAGTGATCGGCGAGGTGGTGCAGGGCATGGACGTGGTCGACAAGCTGAAGAAGGCGTCTGCGGGCTCTCCTGGCGGAGCCGTCACCGATCCCGACAAGATGGTGAAGGTGCAGGTCGCATCCGACATCAAGTGATCCACATGGCGGCGCGCTGCAAACCACTCGCCTGGTTCGCCGCGCCGCTGGTTTGCCTGACGCTGACCGTACCGGTGCAGGCCGAGCCGGAGCAACTCAATACGATCAAGGACGTTGTTCTTGCCATCCACCGCTGCTGGCGGCCGCCGCCGGCAGACAAGGCCGGCCCGATCGACATCACCGTCATTGTCAGCTTCAACCGCGAGGGCGCGATCCTCGGGCATCCCAGGATCAGCTATGAATCGCAGGAGGCGACCGACAACGACCGGATTGCATACCGGATCGCGGTGATGGAGACGTTGCAACGCTGCACGCCGTTGCCATTTACCGAGAGCCTGGGCGGCGCAGTCGCCGGCCGCCCATTCGCGATCCCGTTCAGGAATAAGAAGTATCCACCCCGAAGCCAGGAGAAGCGAGCATGGCTGCTACCGAAAATACTCTGATCCTCGAAACCACGCAGGGCCCGGTCACGATCGAGATGCGCCCGGATCTCGCGCCCGGCCACGTCGCGCGGATCAAGGAGCTGGTGCGCGAGGGCTTCTACGACGGCATCGTATTCCACCGCGTGATCGACGGCTTCATGGCGCAGACCGGCTGCCCGCAGGGCACCGGCATGGGCGGCTCCGGCAAGAAGCTGAAGGCCGAATTCAACAAGGAGCCGCATGTCCGCGGCACCGCCTCGATGGCCCGCGCCGCCAATCCGGATTCCGGCGACAGCCAGTTCTTCATCTGCTTCGACGACGCCTCGTTCCTCAACGGCCAGTACACCGTCTGGGGCAAGGTCACCGAGGGCATGGAGAACGTCGACAAGATCAAGCGCGGCGAGCCGGTGAAGGATCCGGACAAGATCGTCAAGGCGCGCATGGCCGTCGACGCGGCGTAAGTCAAACACTCCGTCATTCCGGGGCGATGCGCAGCATCGAACCCGGAATCTCGAGATTCCGGGTTCACGCTTCGCGTGCCCCGGAATGACGGCGCTGAAGTATTAGTCACCGCCATGCGCACCGACCTCTTCGACTTCGAACTGCCCCCGGAAAGCATCGCGCTTCGCCCCGCGAACCCGCGCGATGCCGCGCGGATGCTGGTGGTGCATCCGGACGGCGTGCTGCGCGACGCCGCGATCGCCGACCTGCCGCAGTGGCTGGAGCCGGGTGATCAGATCGTCGTCAACGACACCAAGGTGATCGCGGCGCAACTCAAGGGCCGCCGCATCGGGCGCGACACCGAACCGAAGATCGAGGCGACCTTGATCAAGCGGCTCGACGGCTCACGCTGGCAGGCGCTGGTGAAGCCGGCGAAGAAGCTCAGCCCCGGCGACACCATCCGCTTCGGCAATGAGGGCAGGGTGTGCCTGCTCGGCAATCTCGATGCAGAGGTCGAGGCCAAGGGGCAGGAGGGCGAGGTGACGCTGTCATTCTCGTTCCATGGTCCGGTGCTCGACCAGGCGATCGCCGATGTCGGCGCCACGCCGCTGCCACCCTACATCGCTTCCAAGCGCACGCCTGACGAGAAGGACGTCAGCGACTACCAGACCATGTTCGCCGCCAATGAGGGCGCGGTCGCAGCGCCCACGGCGGGGCTGCATTTCACGCCGGCCTTGGAGGCCGCGCTGAAGAGCCGCGGTGTCGAGCTGCACCGCCTGACGCTGCATGTCGGGGCAGGGACCTTCCTGCCGGTGAAGACCGAGGAGACCTCGGAGCACAAGATGCATGCCGAGTGGGGCTGCATCACCGCCGAGACCGCTTCCGCCTTGAATGCCGCGCGCGCAAAAGGCGGCCGGATCGTCGCGATCGGCACCACGTCGCTGCGCCTGTTGGAAAGCGCCGCCAATGCCGACGGCACCATCGAGCCGTTTGCGGCGGAAACCTCGATCTTCATCACGCCGGGCTACCGCTTCCGCGCGGTCGATATTTTGCTGACCAACTTCCATCTGCCGCGCTCGACGCTGTTCATGCTGGTCTCGGCCTTCTCCGGCCTCGAGACGATGCAGGGCGCCTACGCGCATGCGATCAGGGACGGCTACCGGTTCTATTCGTATGGCGATGCGTGTTTGCTGTTTCGCGCGCGAGGCTAGCTCCGCAAGCACGGCTGCTTCACCGTCACCCTGAGGCGGCCGCTTCTTCAGCGGCCCTCGAAGGGCGACGGCCCGACTGGGGCCGATGCATCCTTCGAGACGCCCGCCGCGCGGACTCCTCCAGCGACAATGGCTGCGCCATTGCGCGGGGATGACGGTTCTTGCATTCACGCCATCGCGCGTTCGGGCAGCAGCTCGGCGATCTGCACCGCGTTGAGGGCGGCGCCCTTGAGCAACTGATCGGCCGCGACGAACATCGAGATCGAGTGACCGCTGGGGTCGCTGAGATCCTTGCGGATGCGGCCGACCAGCACGTCGTCCTGGCCGGAGGCGTCGATCGGCATCGGGAAGTAGTTCTTGGCGCGATCGTCGACGACCTTGACGCCCGGCGCCTGCGCCATCATCGCGCGCACCTGGTCCTCGGTGATCGGCTTCTCGCATTCGAAGGTGATCGACTCGCAATGCGCGCGCAGCACCGGCACCCGCACGCAGGTAACGCCGACCGCGATCTTCTCGTCCTCGAAGATCTTGTGGGTCTCCTTGATGACCTTGGTCTCCTCGTCGTTGTAGCCGGTCTCCGGATCGATCGCCGTGTTGTGGTTGAACAGGTTGAAGGCGTAGGGGTGCGGCATCACCTTCGGGGTGTAGACCTGTCCGTTGAGATTGGCGCGGGTGGACTCGACGAGCTCCTCCATCGCAGCTGCGCCGGCGCCGCTCGCGGCCTGGTAGGTCGAGATGATCACGCGCTTGATGCGGTTCTTCTGGTGGATCGGCCACAGCGGCACCAGCGCGGTGATGGCGGCGCAGTTCGGGTTGGCGATGATGCCCTTGTGGTCGCGGATGCGGTTGGCGTTGATCTCGGGGATCACCAGCGGCACGTTCGGATCCATCCGGAACGCCGAGGAATTGTCGACCACGACGGCGCCGGACTTCACCGCAAGCGGCGCGAACTTCCTGGAGATGCCGCTGCCGGCCGAGAACAGCGCGATGTCGACGCCCTCGAAGGCGCGCTCGGTCAGTTCCTCGATCACGATCGGCTTGCCGCGGAAGCTGATGGTCTTGCCGGCCGAGCGGGCGCTCGCCAGCGCCTTCAGCTTGCCGACGCGGAAGCCGCGCTTGTCCATGGTGGCGATGAATTCGGCGCCGACGGCACCGGTGACGCCGACAATCGCGACGACGGGATCGTTACTCACTTTGTCCTCCATTCGAGTTGTATTTCAGGCAACAAAAAAGCCCCGGACCTTCATCAGGCGGGGCTTCGGGTAGAGATGATGCGGTTCGACCGACTACGCGCGCACGCCTCCCGAGGCCCCGGAGGGCTTGGTGGTTTTGCTGGTGCGTTTGGTCGCGGTGATCATGGAGCGGACTTATGCGGGACAGATCGGCGTCCGTCAACGGCTTTTGGGCGAAAACTTGGCGAGAGAAAACTTGGCGAGTGCCGCGCCGGCCTCAGCGCCTGCGCGCGCCGGGCGGTTCGAGGATCACCTCTTTCAGGTCGCTGCCGGCGAGCACGACGATAACGAAATTGAGCTTGCCGCGTTCGCGCATCAGGCCACCGCTGATCGCCTTTCCGGAGGTCGTGCGCTCGGCCACCCGCACGGCGTCGGCGAGGCGATGCCGGAGCGCCCTCAGCACGGCGAGGTTGTCACGGTCTTCGGTGCCGAGCGACTTCAGCGGCGCGGCGGCCTCGCCACCCACCACTTCGCCGGTCGCCGCGTCAATGGCGTGCCGCCAGATGCGGTCCTGCTGCATGGTCTTGACCCGGTAGACCGCAGGCTCCGACGCGCCGTCGAAGCTGATGTCGGCGGTTATCGAACCGGAATGCAGCGCCTCCGCAATCGCCATCGCCTTGCGCAGCGAGATCTGGGCCGCCTGGAAGCTGTCGAGCTCGCGGCGAACCGTGTGCGCATCGAGCGCGGTGTCGTTATCCTGCGGGGTAAGCGCTGCAGCCGTTGAGCTCGTGATCGCGTGCGCCGGCGTCGCGAAGGGCAGGGCAATGAGCGCGGTTGCCAGCAGCCGCGTGCCGAATGCCCAATGCCGCAGTGCGTGTAATCGTCCCGTCGTCATGGTCGCATCCGTCGCGTCGAACCGCCGCCCGGGCAGAGAAAGTGCGGCCGACCTTTGTTAGTCAGAGGTCGGCCGCCGAACGTTCAGACGGAGCGATGGCGGCAGCTCCGTCGTGACGATCGAAGTGACAAGGCGACACGAAACCGTTGGGGGGCTGAACTTGGGTTCCGCGTCTCATTGCAACTAAACAATACGGTTTCGTTCTGTTTCCTTCAAGGCTCATCACGACAACGTGTGAGGCGATGCGACGATCCTAAAACTGTCAGCGGGCCGGGCGGCGGCGCGCCTTCGTCGCTTCCTTGATCGCCTCTTTGGCCGCATCGCGAAGCCGGTCCTGCGGCCCGACGGCGCCGGCGAGAAACAGCCGGATCGAGACTTCCATCCGGGTCTCGGCGGTCTTCATGTCGATCGGAATTCCGAATGTTGCCATCCGGTGGGTGTGGCCGACCACCATGTTGAGGAATGTCTCGGCCGCGATCGTGGTGTCCTCGAGGTCGAGGGCGCCTTTGTGGACCAGATGGTCGAAGAAATCCGCCGTGGTGGATACCGCCTTCGACCAGCCCTCGTCGACGGCAAGCTTGGCGACCTCGGGGAAATTAATTGCCTGCGCGGTCAGGATCCGGCTGAAAGCGATGGAGTCGGCGCTGCAATTCAGCACCAATAGCTGGCGTCCGAGCTCGGTCAGCCGTTCCTCGACCGAACCGTCGCAGTTGCCGCCGGCCTGCGCTTCGGCCGCCGCGGCGGCGAGCGGGGCAAGCCAGCGGGCGATCTCGCGGCGGAGCACCGCGGCGAACAAGCCGCGCTTGTCGCCATACTGACCGTAGACCGTGGGTTTGCTGACGCGGGCGGCCTCGGCCACCGCGTCGATCGATGTCGCATCGAAGCCGCGCTCGAGGAACAGGCGGGTGGCGACCTCGATCAGCCGCTGGTCGCGCTCGATCGCGGCGTCCCGCGTCGGCCGGCCGCCGCGTGACTTGATCACGCCGCGCTTGGCCACCTTGGCCTTGGTTGCCGTCAATCCCATTTGCCCATTCATCTCGTTGTGCGTCGGACGGGTCTGTCCGGTCTATAACCCGCGCCGTGCGGATTCGTCCATTCGGCGGTACCGGGAGCAGGCCGCTTACGGAGGCGTCACGGTCCAGGCCTGCCCGGCGGCGGCCTTGTCGTATCCGTACTGGTACAGCGCACGCATATAGGCGGTGTCGAAGCCCTGCGTTTCCGGAGCCGGATAGTCGCGCTCGATGTAGGACAGATGGAAACCCAGCCGGTTGCGCCGGGCGAAGTCATAGGTCGAGAGGATCACGGAGCGTGTCTGCGCCTGCGTGATCGCGGAAATGCTGCGCGAGGCGACCTCGATCGTCGAGTTCGAGACCAGCTCGAAGTTGCCCTCGAGCTTCTTGTTGACGAGGATGTAGATGTTCATGCGGCTGTTGGCGGGCCAGCCGCGCTCGCGGAACAGCAGCGCATCCGGCAATGTCAGCACCGGCGCGGTCACGCCGCCGTCGACATGCATCTCCTGGAAGCGGCGGCCCTGGCCTTCGGCGTCGATCATGATCGGCGGAAACACCAGCGGGATGCTGGCGGAGGCGGCCATCACGTCGCGAAACAGCTGCAGCGCCTCGGGCGTTCCGACAGCGGCGATTCGCCCCATGTCCCAGATCACCGTGCGCTGGGTGTCGAGATCGGTGGTGACGATCAGGAGCTTTCGGCCCTTGGCGTTTTCGCGCGCCACCTCGCTCAGGATGTCCGGACCGACGTAACGCGCCACCAGTTCGCGCAGCCGCTTGTTGCCGAACAGCCCGGAGCCGAACAGCACCCGCATCAGGCTGGGGTCCTGCAGCAGGCTTTCCGCGATGCCCGAAGTGTAGACCTCCTTCAGCGTGTCGTCGTAGCGCGGGCCAAGGAAGGCAAAGGGCGCAATCAGTCCGCCGGTGCTGACGCCGGAGACAACCGAAAAGGCCGGGCGGTTGCCGGCCGCGGTCCAGCCGTTGAGGACGCCCACGCCATAAGCCCCGTCGGCGCCGCCGCCGGAGAGGGCGAGGTAGGTCTTGATCGGGGCGAGGTCGCTCTTCTCGAGCTTGAATTTTGACGTCGGCTCGTCGGCATAGCGGCGCAGCCCGTCGAGGTCGAGCACCCGCGAATTGGCGGCGTCGGCGGCCGTGTAGGGCATCCGCGGCAACGAGCTGCAGGCCGAAAGCGCCAAGGCGAGGCCGCACAGCAGGATCGCTTGCCGGATCGCGCGGGCATCCGTCATCCGAAGACCGGCGCCGGCGCGCTGGACGCTAGGGGGTAAGACCATGTCTGCCAGTCACGTTCGCGGATCGACGTCGCTGCGGGAAGCCGGTTGCCATATTGTCGTCATAAAACGACACTGTTTCGTTTTGTTTAACGAGGCTGATGATGCAAGACAAGCGTCCAGCCGGTCGTCCGTGTTCACGAAGTCGCGCGAGGGCCGCTATCCGACGGGTTGATCGGGCACCGGCGACACGCAATAAGCAGCCGCATGAATCTTCCCAATCATTTCGAACTGCTGGCAACCGACGGCGCCGCCCGCACCGGGCGCCTGACCACGCCGCACGGCCTCGTGCGGACGCCCGCGTTCATGCCGGTCGGCACCGCGGGCGCGATGAAGGGCATGCATTGGCGCGAGGTGCGCGATGCCGGCGCCGATATCGTGCTCGGCAACACCTATCACCTGATGCTGCGCCCGGGCGCCGAGCGCATTGCCGGGCTTGGCGGCCTGCAGCGCTTCACCGGCTGGGGCGGCCCGATGTTGACGGATTCCGGCGGCTTCCAGGTGATGTCGCTGTCGGAGCTGCGTAAGGTGACCGAGAAGGCCGTGACCTTCCGCTCGCATATCGACGGCACCAAGGTCGAGCTGTCGCCGGAGCGCTCGATCGAGGTGCAGCGGCTGCTCGGCTCCGACATCGCCATGCAGATGGACGAATGCGTGCGGTTGCCGGCGGAGCGCGCCGACATCGAGCGCGCGATGCAGCTGTCGCTGCGCTGGGCAGAGCGCTCCAAGCGCGCCTTCGAGGCGGCGCCGGACGGCTACATGCTGTTCGGCATCGTACAGGGCGGCGACGTCCCGGATCTGCGGCACGCCAGCGCACGCGGGCTGACCGACATCGGCTTTCACGGTTACGCGATCGGAGGCCTCGCGGTCGGCGAGCCGCAGGCGGTGATGCTGGCGATGATCGAGGAGACCGCGCCGGCGCTCCCGGTCGATCGGCCGCGTTATCTGATGGGCGTCGGCACGCCGGAGGACATCCTCGAGGCGGTAGCGCGCGGCGTCGACATGTTCGACTGTGTGATGCCGACACGGAACGGACGCCACGGCATGGCGTTCACCCGCTTCGGGCAGATCAATTTGCGCAACGCCCGGCACGTCGACGATCCGCGCCCGCTCGATGAAGAGAGCCCGTGGCCGGCGGCGAGCGGCTATTCGCGTGCCTATCTGCATCACCTGGTTCGATCAGGCGAAACACTTGGGGCAATGCTGCTGTCCGAAATCAACGTCGCCTACTACCAGCAGCTGATGCAGGGCATCCGCGATGGGGTGGCGAACGGCACGTTCGAGGACTTCAGAACGAAAACGCGCGCCGGTTGGGCGCGCGGTGACATCGCTCCAAGATGAGCTGTGTGATCAGTTGCACACGATCGGTTTCACCGCGTGTTTGGTAACGAACCCGTAACCGCAGTTGTCGCAGGTCCAGAGATAACTGATCAAATTGTCGAACAGGTACGCGGAGGCTTCCGCCGCCACCATGGAGTCCGCACACACCGGACAGGTCGGCAAATCGCAGCCGCGCGGATCGGGCCTGGACGCTGTGGTCGACAGAACTTCAGCGAGAGCTGGCATGTGACCTCCTTTGCGTTCTGAGCTGCACCTGACGAAAGTATATAAACCCATTTGTTTGACCTTGTCGCAACACAAATGCGTAGGTTTTACGTTATTTGCGCAGGTTCTATTTTGCGATGCAACGAATTCGCGTTGCGGCGGTTTCTCACTTGCGTGCCATGGTGCGCTGCTTCTAATGAGACAAGACCGCATATTCCCAGCACATCCGCTACAGGAGCCGCTTGATGGACGCGCCGTCGACAACGAGTGCAGTGCAACCCGGACGCGGCCGCGTCTTTGACTCCATCGTCGATGCGATCGGCTCTACGCCGATCGTGCGGCTGCGCAGATTGCCGCAGGCGGCTGGCGTCAACGCGACGATCCTCGCCAAGCTGGAATACTTCAATCCGGCGGCCAGCGTGAAAGACCGCATCGGCGCGGCGATGATCGTGGCGATGGAGAAGGCCGGCATCATCAACGCCGACACCGTGCTGATCGAGCCGACCTCGGGCAACACCGGGATCGCGCTTGCCTATGTCGCGGCCTCGCGCGGCTATCGGCTCAAGCTCGTCATGCCGGAGTCGATGTCGATCGAGCGGCGACGGATGCTGGCCTTTCTCGGCGCGGAGATTGTGCTGACCCCGGCCGCGCAGGGCATGAAAGGCTCGATCGCGACCGCGGAGGAATTGGTGCGCACGACGCCCAACGCTGTCATGCCGCAGCAGTTCAAAAACCTCGCCAATCCCGAGATCCATCGCCGCACCACCGCCGAGGAGATCTGGAACGACACCGGCGGCAACATCGATTACTTCGTTGCCGGCGTTGGCACCGGCGGCACCATCACGGGCGTTGGCCAGGTGCTGAAGCCGCGCAAGCCATCATTGCGTGTCGTCGCGGTGGAGCCGGAAGAGAGCCCGGTGCTGTCGGGCGGCCAGCATACGCCGCACAAGATCCAGGGCATCGGCGCGGGCTTCATCCCTGACATCCTCGACCGCTCCGTGATCGACGAGATCGTCAAGGTCAACAGCGCGACCGCGATCGAGACCGCGCGCGAGCTGGCGCGCAACGAAGGCATCCCCGGCGGTATCTCGTCGGGTGCCGCGATCGCTGCCGCCTTGCAGATCGGCAAGCGGCCGGAAGCGGCCGGCAAAACCATTCTGGCGATTGTGCCGTCATTCTCGGAGCGCTATCTCTCTACGGTACTGTTTGAAGGAATCTGAGACACAGGAATCCAGCATATGGCTGACCAGCCGAGGCGACCGCGAACCCTGAACGATGCCCGCAGCGAAGCCGAGGCGGCGTTCAAGCGCGCCACCACCAAGGTCGCGGACGCGGTGCCAAAGACCGTCGCTGTCCCCGGCGTCCGTGAGCAGGTCACGCTGCGGATCGATCAGGACGTGCTGGAGTATTTCCAGGAGGGCGGCCCCGGCTGGCAGGACCGCATCAACGCGGCGCTGCGCAAGGCCGCCGGAAAGTAACACCTTTCGAAACCAGGAGGGCCGGGACGATCCCTGGGTTTTGGCTGGCCGGGCGAGGCCGCGCTGGCTGCGGCGCGAGCGTCACCTCGCGCGCGCCGGCTTCCTTGCGGTCGGTTTCAGGTTCATGAGGTTGCCGGCCAGGATCATGGCCGCGCCGAGCACCGTGTAAGCATCGAGCCTTTCGGCATAGATCAGCCAACCGGCGATCGCCGTCAGCGGCACGCGGACGAAATCCATCGGGATCACGACAGTCGCGTCGGCGTGGAGCAGGGCGCGTGCCATGCAATAGTGCGAGAACGTGCCGCAGAACGCGATCACGGCGAGCCAGCCCCAGGTCGAGAGCGGCGGCCAGGTCCAGACGTAGAGCGCAGGCCCGATGCTCGCGAGCGATTGCACCACCAGCATCCAGAACATGATCGTCAGCGTCTGCTCGGTCCGCGTCAGCGACTTGACCACGGCGACCGAGATGCCGAAGCCGACCGCCGCGACGAGCGCGATCAGCTGGCCCGGATTGATCGCGCCGGCCGCCGGCCGCACGATCACGAACACGCCGACCAGGCCAAGCACGATCGCGACGATCTTCCACCGCGTCATCCGCTCGCCGAGAAAGCTCGCCGCAAGGATCGCGGTCCAGATCGGCATCGTGAACTCGATCGCGACCACCTGGCCGATCGGGATCAATGTCAGCGCATAGAACCAGCCGAGCTGCGCGCAGAAATGGATCAGGTTGCGCACGATATGGACGTGCACCCGTGCCGTCTTCACGATCGCAAACCCGCCATTCATGTGGATCAGCGGATAGAGCATCGCGAAGCCGAGCACGCCGCGCACGGCCATCAGCTGGAAGACGTTGACCTCGCGCGTCGCCTCGCGGCCGGCCACCGCCACGATCAGCATCAGCGCGAGCCAGCCGGACATCCACAATGCTGCGCGGGTCTTTGAGGGCGTGCGATCCATGACGGGGAACGGCGGAGGAGGGGTGCCCGGTATCGGCGAGCTGCCATGAATTTGCAACGCGCAATTCCGCCTGCGCGGTGATGCGTCACCCACGCGATCTCTGCTAAGCAGAGGTCAAAGACAGAAGTCATTCCGGGATGGCTCGAAGAGCCAGACCCGGAATCTCGAGATTCCGGGTTCGCTCGCTTCGCGCGCGCCCCGGAATGACAATTATCATCAGGAGGATTTGCTCATGCGCGTCTTGCAACCGGCCGAATGGTCGAAACCCCGCGGCTTCTCGCACGGTGTCGCGTTCGACGCGCCCGGCAAGTGGATCGTGCTGGCGGGGCAGACCGGCGGCGACGAGAAGGGCGACTACGCGCCCGAGATGGCCGCCCAGGTCGGCACCGCGTTGAAGCGCATCATCAAGCTGTTGAACGAAGCCGGCGCTGGCCCCGAGCACATCGTCCGCCTGACCTGGTACCTGACCAGCCGCAGCGAATATGAGGCCGCGGGCGCCGGTATTGGCGCGGCGTGGAAGGAGACGCTCGGGCGCAATTTCCCGCCGTCGACGCTGCTCTATATCGGCGGGCTGGTCGATCAGCGCGCCAAGGTCGAGATCGAGGTCACGGCATTCGTGCCTGCGGCATAGCACCGCTGGGGCGTAAACAAAAAGCCCTCGGGGATGACCCGAGGGCTTTCCACGTTGGAGCGCGGATCGATTACTTCGACAGCGTGATGCTGGCGCCGCGGAACTGGCTGTCGGCCCTGATCGTGACCGCCTGCTTGTTGCCGCTGGTGCGCATCGAGATATCGGCGTTGAAGCCGGGAGCGCTGGCAACGACCTGGAAGTTGCCGCCGCCGCCGCGACCCTGCAACGAGCCGCTCACATTGCGGCTGGACTCGCTCCAATTGCCGCTGACCGCGCTGCCTTCGGCCTGCACATCGGCCGCCAGGTTGAACTTGTAGGCGTCGCTGGCGCAGGTGAGGCTCATGGTCATCCGGGGCCCGCCGACGTGATACGTCGCCCGGCAGCGGATGCGCTCGCTGGAGCCGTCGTCCAGCGTGACCGAGCCGGCGCCCGACCAGGTGCCCGCCATGCCGGCGAACGGGCCGGACTGGGCATGGCCCGTGGTGCTTGCGAGTGCGGTCACGAAAAACGCGGCGGCTGCAAATGCTGGCCGCCGCGCGATGGCAAAGAAACTTGATAGGCTGGTGATCTTACTGACGGGATGCTTCCCATCGGCCGCTGCAGGGTACGCCAGCTGATGCCCCATTCCACTTCCCCGATCCGGAGTTGCCACTGAGTTGTCCGTTCGCATATGCACCATTGATCGAGACTCGCACAAGTCCCCCGCTGCCGACGGTGCCGGAGATCGCCGCGCCCTGTGCCGAGATCTTTCCTTCAGCGACGGTCACGGTCGAGCTCTGCGAAGGTTCGCAGCTGCCGGTCTTGGTGACGACGGTGACGTTCCAAAGCCCGTCATAAGGCTGCTGAGCGGACACGGGAGCAGCGGTGAGGGCGGCAGCCGAAGCGACCGAAGTGACCAAAATCAGGTCGCGAATGCGGATCGAACGCATGAATCAAATCCCTGTAATTTCGTGTGATGACGCGGCTTATCCTGTCACAATGTGTTCAAAATTTGCTGCGTCGCGGGAGCCCCAAATGTTCCTGTGAACCCAAACACATCATGGTGAATTCGGTTCCGGATCAGGAACGGAAAATCCGAGCATGGCTTTTTCGAACGAGGTATTCATATACTCTAGCTCGGGTTAGTGTTTGCCGGGGCTCAGATTCGGCGCCTTGGTCGCGAACTGCTCATCCTGGACCTTGGCCGGCAGCGAGCCGTTGACCTTGCCATAGTCGATGACCTGGGCGAGCAGACGCAGACCGAGCGGCGCCAGCGCGCGCTCCCACAGCTCGCGGGCGGTTTCGCCTTTCTTGACGAACACCCAGTCCTGCGCGGCGATCGCGCCGGCGTCCATGCGGTCGGCAAGGTGATAGATGCTGCCGCCGGCGATCGGATCGCCTTCCTTGATGGTCCACTCCACCGCGGCGATGCCGCGGTGGCGCGGCAGCAGCGACGGGTGGTATCCGATGCCGCCGAGCCTGGACGCGGCAAGCGCCTCCCTGCTGACCCGGGCATGGCTGTGGGCGGTCACGATCAGGTCGGTGTCCGGCGCGATCTCGGCGGCCGTCACCAGCTTGGGATCAGCCTGGACAACGACTTCGATGCCGGCCGCCCTGGCCGCTGCCGCCAGCCGGTCCTCGCCGTCATGGACGACCACCCTGACCAGCGTGACGTGGTGTTCGCGCAGCATGTTCAGGGTCGTCACGCCGAAATGGCGGGAACCGACAAGGGTAATGCGCATGGGGATCTATTCCGTGGGGTTTACTCGGGGATTGCTCGGGCCGCCGCTATGCCGATAGCACACCGCGGCGGCCTGTTTCGCTGTCTTGCCGCTTATCAACAGGACGGCCGGGTGGCAAATGTCAGGCCGCCGGCTGCTTGCTGGCCAAAACCTTGTCGATGCGCCGGCCGTCGAGGTCGACGATCTCGAATTCCCAGCCCTGCGAGGCGGTTTTCGCGCCGACATCGGGGATCGCGCCGAATTCATGCAGCAGGAAGCCGGCCGCGGTCTGGTAGGGCCGCGGCGATGGCAGCGTGATGCCGAGCAGCTCGCTGAATTCCAGCGCCGGCATCCAACCGGAGATCAGATAGGAGCCGTCGGCGCGCCGGACATAGGCAGGCTCGGCCGGGCCTTCCTCGGTGTGGAAGGCACCGACGATGGCCTCGAGGATGTCGGCGCTGGTGACGACACCCTGGAAGGTGCCGTACTCGTCGTGGACGAGGCCGATATGCACTCTGGAGTCGCGCAGGATCGCGACCACGTCGCGGGCGTCGACGGTCTCCGGAATGATCGGCGCATCGCGCGTCAGCGCGCGGATGTCGGGCGTCTGGCCCGCGAGGTAGACATCGAGCACGTCCTTGGCCTGCACGATGCCGAGCGCATGGTCGCGGTTGCCGTCGAACACCACGCAGCGCGAGTGACTGCTCTTTTGCAGCGTCGCCAGGATCTCGGCCGCGGGGGCGGCGAGGTCGATCAGGCTGACCTCGTGGCGCGGCGTCATCACGGCGCCGACCGGCAGATCGCCGAGCCGCATCACGCCGGCGATCATCTCCTTTTCGCCGGGCTCGAGCACACCGGCGTTCTCGGCCTCCACCACCAGCGTCTTGATCTCGTCCTCGCTGACGCGGTCCTGTGCATCCTCGCGATGGCCGAGCACCCACAGCAGCAGCTTGCCGGAACGGTCGAGCAGCCACACCAGCGGCAGCGACAGCCGCGCCATCATGGTCATGGCCGGAGCGACCTTGACCGCGATCGACTCGGGATCGCGCAATGCGATCTGCTTCGGCACCAGCTCGCCGACGATCAGCGAGGCATAGGTGATCACGCCGACGACGAGGCCGACGCCGACCGCGTCGGCGACACTTGGGGACACGCCGAGCTCAAGCAGCCATTGCGTCAAACGCTGGCCGAGCGTTGCGCCCGAGAAGGCGCCCGACAGCACGCCGATCAGCGTGATGCCGATCTGCACCGTAGAGAGGAACTTGCCGGGATCGGAGGCCAGTGCAAGGGCGCGGCGCGAACCGCTGACGCCTCGTTCGACCAGCGCCGCAAGACGCCCCGGACGCGAGGAAACGATCGCGAGCTCCGACATCGACAACAGACCGTTGACGACGATCAAGACCGCCACGATCGCAAGTTCCAGATATAACACGGGAGTCCCTAAACATTGGCGGCGTCGGCCGCTACACGACGCCCAATATAGGCATACCGGAGCGGTTTTGCTGTGCCTTGTCGGGCGTCCCTGCACAAGCAGAGGGTGCGTATGGCCAGCATGCTGCAGGAGATCGCGGCATTTTGGCGCGCTGGCATCATACCCTAGGCGAGGATCCGCAGCGCCGGCTTGGCGAACCTCCTGCCCGATGAGGCGGGCTGCATCAGCATTCGTTTGGAGGCGGCTTGCAGTTGCACGCGCAAGTCGGCGTTGCATTGCTTCATCTGGTTGCGCAATTCGCGGCGGGAGAAGGCGGTGAGCGAGGGGTCCGCGAGTTGCTGCCAGGCCTTGCGCAGCCATTCCTGCAGTTCGCGAATGTTCTGATCCAGAACCTTCTGATCAAACACGTCGGGCTGGGTCATGCCGCCAAATCCCACGAAGCGATCAGTTGCAAAGTAACGCTGATTCGCGTCGCTTCACCTAGCGCAATGTTGCGCAGGCGCGTTTGCGGCAGGGGAGATCGAAGGCTGCAGGCGTGTTCGTGTCCGCGTCAGCGAGCGTCGCCGGGCCCGGTGCGCAGCAAATCCAGCGCGACCGGCAGCGCGAGGAACAGCGCTGCGAGCATCGAGAGATGACGCGTCTGCGCGGCGGTCAGGCCGAGATCGTATTGGGCGAGATAGGCCAGCATGATCGCGATGTAGGCGGCGACGCAGATTGCGACGGCGACGCTTCCGAAATCGATCTTGCTGTCGGTCTTGTCGTCCACGGCGGCACCACGTCGTTGCGGGAGCGGTGTAGCGTGGCTCGGCTTCACCAACTATGAGCTGGATCACGAGCGGAGGGGCCACTCCGGCCAAATGGCTTCGTGCGTCACGACGGGCCAACTGGCGGAGGCAAACGTCGCGATCAGCATTCCGCAGCAACGTGGCCGCGGCGACTCCAGCTCGGCCTTGGCGACCACCTGCCGCCGGCAAGCGGCCTAGCGGGGGCTGCGTTTCGGCTGGCCTTCGCGCGGAAGCTCGACCGGGATGTGGGGCGCGGTGCTCACCACGCGGGGGCTTCCGTCGGAACGGGTCTGGCCGTTGAGCAATGTCTCGAGCACCAAAAAGAATTTTTCAGCAAGCATGGGCGTAGCCCTCGTCGTTTAATGTCCTTGTGTCGCGGCGCGCCGCGGAAAATTCGATCAACAAAATGCGAGTCGCACCGGCATGGCGATGCTGCGGCGCAAGGTCTCCCGCACGCAATCCGGGAGATTACGGCGCCCATGCCGTCAACCGAGGCTTGCGCGAAATAGTTGCCAGCGTCCTAACGATTGCCGGTGCAGCACGTGATGGCGCTCACCGTTCCTTCAAGGATGCACGTTAATGATAGGGGTATGGATCGTGACCAGGACATCGACGAGGGATTTGGATCGGCGCTGCGCCGCAGCTACGGGCGGCTGGCCTGGTGGATCGTCCGACTTAACCGCGTGCTCGAACCGTCGCGCGCGGCCGAACCACCGCGCACCCAGTTGCCACCGCGGTCGGCCGTTCCGCCACGGCGGCCTGTCCCGCCGCGCCCGGAATAGACCTCACCGGAATACCGGCTTCCGCTGTATCGGCCGTGCGGCCGGACTGCTATTCATGCGCCATCCGCGGACCCCTCCGGTCCGCCGTTTTTGACGATGCGGCCGCGCTGCCGCGCAAGCGACGAGGGACGAACGCAATGATTGAGACGGTTGGCATTATCGGCGCCGGGACCATGGGCAACGGCATCGCGCAGATCTGCGCGGCGGCAGGCCTCGGCGTGACCATGGTGGATATCTCCGACGCGGCGGTCCAGCGCGGCCTGAAGACGGTCGGGAGCAGTCTCGATCGGCTGGTCGCCAAGGAAAAGGTGACCGCGGCCGATCGCGACGCGACGCTCGGGCGCATCAATGCGACCACCGACAAGGCCAAGCTCGCCGCCTGCGATCTGGTGATCGAAGCCGCGACCGAGAACGAGGAGCTGAAGATCAAGATCCTGAAGGATCTCTGTGCGGGGCTGAAGCCGAGCGCGCTGGTCGCAACCAACACCTCGTCGATCTCGATCACCCGCCTTGCGGCCTCGACCGATCGGCCCGACCGCTTCATCGGGATGCATTTCTTCAATCCGGTGCCGGTGATGGCGCTGCTCGAATTGATCCGGGGCCTGCAGACCTCGGACGACACCGTCGCCAAGGCCGAAGCCTTCGCCAAGCGGGTCGGCAAGGTGGCGATCACGGCGAAGAACAGCCCCGGCTTTGCGGTGAACCGCATCCTGTGCCCGATGATCAACGAGGCGATCTTCGCGCTTCAGGAGGGCATTGCCACCGCCGAGGAGATCGATGCCGGCATGAAGCTCGGCTGCAATCATCCGATCGGCCCGCTCGCGCTTGCCGATCTGATCGGGCTCGACACGATGCTGTCGGTGATGGAGGTGTTCTACACCGGCTTCAACGACCCCAAATACCGGCCGGCGCCGCTGCTGAAGGAGATGGTCGATGCCGGTCATCTCGGCCGCAAGACCGGGCAGGGGTTCTACAGCTACAGCAAGTGAGGCCGGCGCGCGCCTGACCCCGTAATCATCCGGGATGGATCGCGCGGACAAGGTCGCGTAACGACAAGACCTGATCCGCCACGAGGCGGGGGACATCAGAAACGAGGCCCGGTCTCCTAGGCACACCGGGCCTCGTTTTTTTGTGGGATACCGGGCTCAGTTGGCCGATGCGACCGGCGTGACGCCGGTTTCCTCGGGATCGGCGCCGAACAGGCCGACGAGGAACTTGTAGTAGTCCGGCATCTTCTCCTTCAGCGTGGCGCGCGTATAGGGTTCGTGCTCGGAATCCTTCCCGGCCAGGAAGATGCTCGCCGTCACCGCGAAGAACTCCTGCTGGTTCTTCAGCGCATAGGCCTCCTTGGCGAACAGCTCCTTCGACTTCGCCTGGCTGAGGAAGCCCTTGATGCCCTTGTTCTCAAAGCCGTTCGGCATCAGCCGGGCGTGATAGGCATGAAGGAATTCGTGCAGCAGCACCGGCTCCTTCGCGTAACGCATCATGTTCGGACGCATCCTGATGATGCCGATGCCGGAATCGAGCGCAAGCGCGAGCGGATCCGAATTGGTCCATTGCTGCTTGTCGTGATCCCAGATGGTGACGTCGCGGGTCGTGCCGCGGTCCCATTCCGGCGGCGTCAAGCCATAGCAGGCCGCTGCCGCGCCTTCGTCGAGACACGCCATCTCGCTCGCAACGATCGGCACGCGATGGAAGAACTGCAACACCTTCGGGCTGAAGCCCGCGGTTTCCACGACGTCGAGCTGGCGGCGGACCATGTCGGCGATGCTGGTGACGTCCTTGCGGTCGGCGTTCTCGGAGAGATCGAAGACGTAGCCGCGATATTTCTCGACGCTGCTTGGTGCCGCCTCGGACGCCCCCGACATTCGTGGTCCGGCAACGGCCGCTCCGGCCGCAAGTGACAGGATCATTGAAGCAATGAGCGCGCTGCGCATGATTATCCCCGTGCGACGAGCCTCTCCGGGTGTCGTCGTCCATTGAGCCGCGCGGGAGACTAGGGCAGTCGCCTTGCGGCGCGCTTAAATCGTACATTCCAACCGCGCATCCCCGGTTAGGCGTCGGTTAACTACATGCGCTGGGATGGCCCGGCGGGCAGCGGGCCGGCGGGTCTGGAGGCCGCGCGGGCCGATGACCGGTCAGCCGGTCCTCACCGTGCCGCGACCGGGCTTTGAACCATCGTCACAGCTTCTTGAGGCGGTGGCCGGAAACCTCGCAGATCCTGCCAGCGTACCTAAATCAGCGGCTGGGAGCCGATGGAGCAAGGAAACACGATCATGCGCAGGACGAATTGGGCAATTCTGGCGTTCGCGGCGCTCGGAACGAGCTGGATTGTCGGTTCCGCGTCGCCTGCGGCCGCCGATCCCTATGAGTATCCCTGGTGCATCCAGGGCCGGCAGGAGGGATATCCCGGCTATTGCGGCTACCAGACCTATCAGCAGTGCCAGGCATCCGCGTCGGGCCGCGACGCCTATTGCGGCATCAATCCGCGCGTTGCCTTCAGCCAGCAGCGGATGACGCCGCGGGCGTTCCGCTGAGCGGCGCGAGGGGATCGGGCCAAGCGACCGTCGGGCACGATGGTTGCATAGCTGACGGTCGGATCATCATTTCTGCCTTGGAGCGAATATGGGCGAGATCATCAGGTTCATCTCGAAGTCCGAACGCGAGCGTGCGCGTCTGATCCGCGAGGCGCGTGCGAATTATGAGCGCATCTTTCCATCGGCCGACCCGGCTGATGCGCAGGGCGCCGCAGACGAGGGCAGCGGCAGCGAGGCGTCGTCGAAGCCGTAGCGCGCCGGTATTGCGCGCAAGGGGAGGCGGAGCGGCGATGTGGCAGCGTTTGTGGCAGTCTTGGACGATCGACAAGCCGGCCGCGCTTAGCGATTGGCTGTGGCAGATCCTGGTCGTTGAGCTCGCCGCCTTGCTCGATCGGCTGACGTTGCGGAAGCTGATCGCGCTGATCCCGGTTGCGATCGTGATCGGCGCCTATTGGCACCGGATTCCGCTTCCTCCCGAGCTGATGCTGGTCGGCGATGTGCTGGCCTATATCGACATCTTCTCGATGATCTTCCTGATCGGCTTCTTTACCCGGGTTGCGACGGTTGTGGCGGTCGTCAGACAGGCCATCGGTCTCGTCCGCGGCGTGATGCAGCATGTGCCGATGGCGCTGCACAGGTTTGGCGTTCGTCACCGTCGCGCCAAGGACAGCACGCGCCGCAGGCGGCTCACGCATGCGAAGACAGATGACGATGGCGCCGCCGGCATGGCAGGCCTGGCTTGGGCCTAGTCCGACGCGATGTGGCGGCGACGAACGCGATCGCGGCGCCTATCGCGGCTGCCCGGCCTGCTGATCGCCGTCATCCGCCTTCGGCCGGGCCGGGCCGTGCGCGGACGCGCTGTCCTGGCTCCGCCGGTGCGAACTGGAGAGGTCGGTCGCGCCGTGCTGGGATCGATGAAACGCGATACCCATCTGGAAACTCCAGACGCCGAACAGCAGCGCGCCTGCCACACAGGCCGCCACGAAAGCCCAATCGCGTTTCCTCATCGGTCCAACAAAGCCAATTCGATACCGCACCAACCGCGTGTGTTCCGAGGCTCGCCAAGCGAGCCCGCCGCATTGTGAGACGATTGCACGCGCTTGTCGATCCGCGCGGCTCACCCTCGCATCGGTCACGGAGCGGTGATCATCAAATCATGCGTCCAGAAACACTCCGACCAGATTGCGCGTCCCCCGCAACAAACTTGCCAAACTTTCACTAGGGCGCTGGCGCACTGAGTTCGAAAAAGCAGGACCCGATCGGACGATTCGCGAATGACCGAACTTGAGGAGCTCAGATATTTCGAGCATCAGTGCCTGGAGATGGCGGAGCAATCCACGCTGCCGGATGCCCGCCGCGCGCTCCAGATCCTGGCGCGCAACTACGCCGCCGCGGCTGAAATCGTCGAACGGCGCGCGCAATCCGCCAACACCGCGCTCGCGCAGCTGTTTCGATGCTTGAGGCTGTGACCGGTTGAGGGCGTGACGAGGGCGCCGGTCACGACGACCGATCCCGATGGCGCGGATGCGGTCTGCGCCTAAAGCCGCCGGCTTCAGGACCTTTCGGTCCACCGTCGTCGGCATCGAGATGCTTGAACACATCGGGCGACGCTGCCATCAGATTGCGCGATCTCGGCGGCGTGGCGCCGTCGGCAGTCGGAAGGCGAGGTGCTGCGATGTTCTCGCTGACTTTTCTGGGAACGTCGGCAAGCGTGCCGTCTCCCGAGCGCAATCACCCGGGCATCCTCGTCGAGGCAGCCGGCAGTCGTATTCTGGTCGATTGCGGCGAGGGAACGCAGCGCCAGCTGCTGCGGAGCGGCGCCGGCTTTCGACGGCTTGATCACCTGCTGCTGACCCACGGGCATTTCGATCATGTGCTCGGCATCCCCGGGCTGTTTTCGACCCTCCGGTTGCGGCAAAGTTCGGATGCGATGACGATTCATGCCGGGCCAGGCACGCTCGATGTCGTCGTCCGGATGCTGGCAGGCCTGTGGGGCGAGGGTAGAGCGCCGATCCCGCTTGATCTGGTGCCGTTGAGCGAGGGGCGAGTCCTCGACGCCGGCGAATTCACCGTCGATTGCTTTCCGGTCCGCCACCGGGATACGGACAGTTTCGCTTTCTCCTTTCAGAGCGCGGTGCGCCGGCATCTCCTCCCGGACCGGCTTCTGGCGCTGCGCGTGCCTGATGGGCCGGTTCGCCGGGAGCTGGCGGAGGGCCGGCAGGTGAAGCTGGACGATGGTCGCACCATCGATCCGGAGCAGGTGCTTGGCCCGGCCCAGGGGCGAAAGAAGCTCGTCATTGTCGGTGATGCTGAAGCAACCGAGGGGCTCGCCGAACACGTCGGGGACGCCGACGTGCTGGTGATCGAAGCGACGTTTCTCAAGCGCGACGCGGCGATCGCGCGCGACTACGGGCATTTGACGGCCAGCGAAGCCGCCGCGCTCGCGGCGCGGAGCGAGGTCAAGCAGCTCATCCTCACCCACATCTCCGGCCGCTACCCGGACGAGGACATTCTGGCGGAGGCGACGAGGACTTTCCCGAACAGCCGGATAGCCATCGACTTCGAACGCATCGCTATCTGAGTGCGCGCCGCACGAACAACGTTTCATTAACCCGACTCACGCAACGTCGTCCCAGGCCGTCTGGATGGGCCGCTAGCAGAAGGCCGCCACGAGTGACTACGTGGCGGCTTTTTGCGTCTCACAGTGCCAAGGGAGACGACCGATGGACTACGGCGCCTTCACCGACGCCAGCCTGAAGATGATGTACGAAGCCGTCCGCGGTGCGCTCAGAGCCGACGACGAATTCGAGGCAGCCGGCGAAGAGCCAAAATTCCGCGTCCGCGCGACGCCCGAGTGGAAGCGGCATGCCGGCAGCCTCGAGGCCGAGATGCTGAAGCGAGGGATGCAGCTCGATATCATCGACTGGACAGGCGGTCAGGGCGAACTGCCGTTATCTTGACGGCCGAACTCCAGCAGCGTTCCGAATGTTCGCTCCGAATTGTGCGCTGAACGGCGCGCTTGCGCCGTCATGCGTCGCGCTCCACCCCTCGGCGCGGGGGCGACCTCTCTGACGCGGGCTGCTTTCGAGCTGCCTTGAGCTGTTCCCCGATCGTTCCCTTTCAACGACGACGCTGGCCCGATCAGAACGTCCAGTGGCCAAAGCTGAATTCCGCAAGGGCCTAATTTGCTCCACCGATGCGCCGCCATTTTGCCGCGCCTCGTTCGCTTTGCCCAACTCTGTTCATATACCTTACGAGGTAACACAGATGTCATCTGTTCGCGGTTTGTGTCGCCACCGATCGGGGTACTCGATCTAACTTTGTCTACGGCTCGGGCTTCAGGGCGTCCGTCAAGGCCTGCTTTATGTGTTCGGCCTGTTCCTTCGTCAGCTTCTCGGCGAAGTGGCCGTCTTTCTTCAACTGCGCTGGACCCTTGAGCTCTCGATCATAGACCATCCAGTCGGTGCTTCCTCTCCGAACGACAAACCTTGACTGTAGGGGCGCTGCGTATCTCAACGATACCTCCCAATGAATCCAGCTGCTCGTCTCCAAAAGACACATCCGGTGACAGCTTGTTCCTGAACCGGGACACTGAAATTTCCTGCGCCACCTAAAGAGCAAGGCTCATGCCGGAATACGCGCGCCGCCGACCGGTCCGGAGAACCGCAGGCAGGCTCGACGCCGGCGACGCCGAACGTGATGACTGCGACAGGGAGAGCAACGAGCCGTTGGCGTCCGGATGCGTCTGGTCCGAGCATTGGGATTGCAGTTCTGACCGTCCCGAAAAATTACGCCGCCGGGCCCGAAATGGTTTGTCCCGGCGACGCCCTGTTCTTCCAGCCTCTGGGCCCTGAAATCCCCAGCGCCGAAAACCTACTAAAGATCACGCCGAACAACTGTGGCTTGGTTCACACAAAATTAAGAAGAAGAGCCGGCGTCAGGGCCCGGGCCGGCTACCCAACACCATGGGAGCGACGTCACTGCCGCACGGAAATTTCGCGAATGTTTGAATTTGTTTGGTGAGCGCGGAGGGACTCGAACCCTCGACCCCATGATTAAAAGTCACGTGCTCTACCGCCTGAGCTACGCGCTCACTCACCTGAACATTAGATCCGGACGCCAGCGGTGAACCGCTCCGGATCGTGCTCCAGCCCGCGCTGTGTAGGGGGCAGGGCCCATCGGGTCAATAGCCGAGGGGCGCTCAATTGTGCACCGACGCGCCGGATTTGCTGTTCCGGCGCCTGTGCTTAGGGCCGCTTCTTGAAGTTGGCTCAGTTGTCGCGGCGGATTTCCGAGCCGACCGGCTGCGACGGGGCGGCGACCGAGGGCAGGCTGACCGGGCGCAACCCGATCAGTTCCGCGGTGCGGATCGCGCTGTTGCGCCAGAATGCGAACTCGTTGATCCGCGAATTTTCCAGGATCGCGATGGAGACCGCCGCCAGGAATGGCAGGCTCTGCAACACCAGGACGCCGGCGAAGATGTAGATCTCGCGCACCTGCTTGTAGCCGTTGGTGACGACAAGCACGACGGCGCCGATCAGCAGCAACACGCCGATCACGGCTTCCCAGAACGCCTGGAACTCGATCGACATCCGCGACAGGCCGCCCTTGGAGGTGCGGGCGAACGCAAGATGCTCGGTGATCAGGCCCTGCGCCACCGCGCGCGACACCGTCCACTGCACGCTCATCGCCGCGATCATGGCTCCTAACATCTGGCCGGCCTTGATGTTCACGCGCAGCCGGTAGAGCGCGACGAAATGCACCAGCGAGACGATGAAGGAGGCGATGATCGGCAGCGTCAGAATCTTGTCGGGGATTGCGATGTCGGCGAAGGCGACGATTGGCACCCAGATCAGATTGAGGATCGCGACCACGACGCCGAGGCTTTCGGCGCCGAGCCAGTTCAGCCAGCCCAGCGAGAACTCGCGGCGCTGATCGGGCGTCAGCCGGCTGGCGCCGGGCAGGAAGCGCCGCCAGTGCTTCTTGACGATCTGGAAGCCGCCATAGGCCCAGCGATGGCGCTGCTTCTTGAAAGCCTCATAGGTGTCGGGCAGCAGGCCTTCGCCGTAACGCACATTGGTGTAGTGCGTGAGCCAGCCCTGCTGCTGGATCGAGAGGCCGAGATCGGTGTCCTCGCAGATCGTGTCGCTGGACCAGCCGCCGGCCTTGTCCATGGCGGCGCGGCGGATCAGGCACATCGTGCCGTGCACGATGATGGCGTTGAACTCGTTGCGCTGGACCATGCCGATGTCGAAGAACCCGGCATATTCGCCGTTCATGATGTAGTGCATCAGCGAGCGATCGCCGTCGCGATGCTCCTGCGGCGCCTGCACGAGGCCGACGCGCGGATCGGCGAACGCCGGCACGAGATCCTTCAGCCAGTCCGGATGCACGACATAGTCGGCGTCGATGATGCCGATGATCTCGGCATCCGCCGCGGTGCGGTCCATCGCGATGCGCAGCGCACCGGCCTTGAAGCCCTGCACCTTCTCGGCATTGATGAACTTGAAGCGCTCGCCGAGCAGCCGGCAGTGATCCTGGATCGGCCGCCAGAAGTCGGGATCGGGCGTGTTGTTGATGATGCAGACGCACTCGAAGTTCGGATAGTCGAGCCGCGACACCGCATCGAGGGTCTGCTTCAGCATCTCGACCGGCTCGAAATAGGCCGGGATGTGGATCGAGACCTTCGGAAACTTCACGTTCTCGCCGATCGTGGCAGGCGCAAGCGGCTCGCTCTTGCCGATCAGCCGGCGCGGGCCGCGGCCGAACGCCACCGCCGCGATCTCCTCGATCCGCGCCATCGCGATCAGGACCAGCGGAACCAGCAGCACCAGGCCGAGGCTGAGCGCGAAGGCCGAGCCCCAGACGAAGTAGTGCGTCGTCCAGTAGGAGAACACCGTCGCGACCCACGCGCCGACGCCATTGGCGGCCGCCGACAGCAGCAGCGCCTGCATCACGGTCGGTTGGTCCAGCCGCAGGATCGGCAGCGACATGAACAGGCCGACCAGGACGGCGACCAGCGCGATCTTCCAGTAGTTCGGATCGGTGACCGGTCCGGTCCAGGCGAACTTTGGCTCGCGGTCGGCATTGAGGATGCCCCAGTAGGGGCCGACGCCGCCTTCGAAGAACTTCCAGGGCTGATCGATCGCCTCGACGATGTTGTAGTCCATGCCGATGGCTTCGGCGCGGGTGACGAAGTTGCGAAGCACGGTGGCCTGCTGGAACGGGCCGGGAACGGCGCTGCGCAGATTGTAGCCCTGGCTCGGCCAGCCGAATTCGGCAATCAGGATGCGTTTGCCGGGGAAGGAGTCGCGCAACAAATTGTAGCGGTCGACCGCCTGGTCCACCGCCTGCTTGTCGGTGAAGTTTTCCCAGTAGGGCAGCACGTGCGCGGCGACGAAGTCGGACGAGTTGGCGAGCTGCGGATGGTCGCGCCAGATGTTCCAGATTTCACCGGTGGTGACGGGGACGTTGACCGACTTCTTGACCCGCTGGATCACCTTGATCAGCCGGTGCACGTTGTTTTCGGCGACTGCCCACTTGATCGCTTCAGCGCGCTTGCTCAAGCCGCTGCTGCCGTTTTCATCCGGCTGCATTTCCGCGTCGCGGAGGCGCTGCGCTTCCTCGCGAAGGATGCGCTCGGACTCCTCGGGCGGCACGCCGATCTCCGGAACCGAGCCGAGGTTTTCCAGCGGCACCTGCTCGCCGCGGAACACGGTTTCGTTGCCGACCACGATGCCGATGACGTTGCTGTTGCGCTTGGCCAGGTTGATCGCGGCTTCGATCTCGCGGTTGTTGCGGTTGGCGTCCTTGTCGATCCACGCACCAACCGTGACCTTCATGCCGAATTCGGCGGCGACCGGCGGCACCAGCTCGTTGCCTTCGGTCGATGAATAGAGACGGACTGCCTTGGTGAGCGTGGAGAGCTTTCGCAGGTCGGTGCGCACCTTCTCGGTGTCGGCGGCGACGTCGGCGACGGTGTGGCCGGACTCGAACGGAGCGTAGGACAGGCTCGGCAGCGTGCCACGGAAATCGGGCGCCGGCTGCTTCTCCTGGAAGAGACCCCACAGGGCGGCGTGGGCGGCGGTGACAAGCAACAGGACGGCGACGACGGCGCGCATCGCGGTTAAACCATACGGGGCCTGAGATTGAGGACTAAGCGAACCCGTCCCCTGGGTTCGACCAACACGACAGCGGAGGGAAAGATATCTCCGCCATCCGATTTAACAACTGGTGTGCCGCGATGGCGTTTTAAGGGCGCAAGCCGTTCCAGCCGCGAAAAAAATCGCGGCCGGACCCCGGTCGCGGGATATGGCTATTTCGACGCCGGCGCAGGTGACGCCGACGGGGTCGGTGCAGGCGAGGGCGAGGCTGCCGGTGCCGGTGCGGCGGTGCCGGCCGTCGCCGGCGCCGGGGTGGGAGCAGCGGCGGCGGCCGCGGCCTGGGGCTGCGCGCCCGGATTGATCCAGCAGGCGTGGATGCGGCCGTCGAGGCTGCCGCGGACCTTGTCGTCGATCTGGGCGCCGAACCGGGTCAGGCAGCGGAACGCCGCTTGGACGTGGCCGCCGGGGCAGCCGAACCGGTCGTAGAGGTCGAGATGGCGGAACGCGGTATCGAGGTCGTCGTTCCACATCAGGCGGACGACGCGGCGGCCGAGCCAGACGCATTCCGGGTTGCCGGCCGGGCCGTTGATGGCCTGCTGGGCCTCGACGAACTCCTCGACCTTGCGCTGGTTGGCTTCCCGTGCGGCATTTGCGTTGGCGTCGGGCTGTCCGGGCTGCTGTTTCGCCTGATCCGGCGGATTCGGCGTGCCGCTCTGGGCGAACGCGCCGCCGGCCCCAATGAGGAGCGCAAGGCCCGTGACAAGGCCCGTTACGGCAAGATGGCGCAAAGTAGTGTTCTTCAACTCAAGCAGCCGTCGACGCATGTATTCCCCGATAATGTTCCTGCCCCCGCGGGATCATCCTAACGGCTCGCGTGATGCCGTCCAAATAGGTCTCCAGTGCGGCGGAGACTCTGGCGAAATCTGATGACTGGAATTTGGTATTTTGTCCAGCAAACTCACAACTTTATCGACCCAGCGCAAAACTGTCGCAGGACAACCATGGTATTGACCTAATCCCGCTCTTGGCAGATGGGCTGTGACCGGCTAATTCGACGGTCCCCCGGAGGATGGAACCGATTTCGCTTCGTACGCCGCTGGCGCTTCTCCTGATCTCGCTCGCCGTGATTGCATCCGTGTGGTGGTGGCTCGCCACGCCGATTACGCTCGTGCGCGCGCCGATCGATCCCGCTGCAAAGCTGCAATGCGTGTCCTATACGCCGTTCCGCGGCGCGCAGACGCCGCTGGATCCCACCACGCAGATTCCAGTCGAGCAGATCGAGCAGGATCTGACCGATCTCGCCAAGGTCACCGACTGCGTGCGCACCTATTCGATCGAGAACGGCCTCGACCAGGTCCCCGGCGTTGCGGCCAAGGTCGGGCTGAAGGTGATGCAGGGCATCTGGCTCAGCAGCAACCGCTTCAAGAATTTGCAGCAGATCGCGATCGCGGTCCGGCTCGCCAAGGAGTATCCCGGCGTCGTCACCTCGCTGATCGTCGGCAACGAGGTGCTGCTGCGCGGCGAGATGACCGCTACCGATCTTGCCGGCAACATCCGCGCGGTGAAGGCGGCGGCGGGCAATCTTCCTGTCACCTATGCCGACGTCTGGGAATACTGGGTGAAGAACCGCGAGATTTATGACGCGGTCGATTTCGTCACCATTCACATCCTGCCGTATTGGGAGGACATCCCGGTCAAGGCGAAGTACGCCGCGGCGCATGTCGACGATATCCGCAAGCGGATGGCGGTGACATTCCCGGGCAAGGAGATCCTGATCGGCGAGACCGGCTGGCCGAGCCAGGGGCGGATGCGGGAGGGCGCATTGCCGTCGCGCACCAACCAGGCGCGGGTGGTGTCCGAGATCCTCGACCTCGCCAAGCGCGAGGGCTTTCGGGTCAACCTGATCGAGGCCTACGACCAGCCCTGGAAGCGCAAGCTCGAGGGCACCGTCGGCGGCAATTGGGGCCTGTTCGATTCGGTCAAGCGGCAGGTGAAATATCCGCCCGGCGTTGCTATCACGAACTATCCGGACTGGAAGCTGCAGATGGCGGGCGGCATGGCGCTGTCCGTCGCCACATTCCTCGCGGCCTGGCTGACGCTGCGCCGCCGGCCCTGGACGCCGCGGCCGTCGGCCTGGATCGCGGTCGCCATTTCGGCGACGACGGCGGGGGCGCTGCTCGGGATTGCCGGCGACAAGATGTATTACGAGAGCTACGGCGTCGGCGGCTGGCTGCATTGGGGCGTGCTGCTCGCGGCGGGCATTGCCGCGCCGCTGCTGACGGCGCATGCGCTGATCGCCGGCCGCTCGCTGCCGACCTTCCTGGAGCTGGTCGGGCCGCGCGACTATCGCGGCAAGGGCGTGATCGGCGCGGTGCTGGCGATTGTGCTGATCATCACCACGGTGATTGCTGCCGAAACCGCGCTCGGCTTCACCTTCGATCCGCGCTACCGCGATTTCCCATATGCCTCGCTGACCATGGCGGTGGTGCCATTCGCGCTGCTGACCATGCTCAATCGCCCGAAGGAAGGCATCCGGCCGCTCGCGGAATCCGTGTTCGCCGGCCTGCTGGTGATCGCCGCCGGCTACACGATCTACAACGAGGGCACGATCAACTGGCAGTCGGACTGGACCTGCGTGATGTACCTCCTGCTCGCCGCTACGCTGTGGCGGGCGCGGGCCGCGCAAAACCCAGGATGAACAGCCCGATCGCGAGCCCCGACAGCACGACATTGTAGAGCACGATCCCGAGCCCCGCGGCGATCAAGCCGACGGTGAGCAGCACGATCGACGGCCGCGTCAGGTTGAGCACCGCGATTACCAGCGCGGTGATCCCGAACACCGAGTTCTTGAACAGTACGGTCGACAGCGCGCGAGCCTTGCAGAGCATGGTCTGCGCGCCGGCGTCGCAGGCCAGCGCAACGGGAGAGAACTCGATTGCCAGATAGCGCACGTAGAGCGCGTAGCCGACGGTGACGAAGCCCACGACCATCAGGAACTGGACCTGATAGGGGGAGAGGCGGAACGGAGGTTTTGTCATCGCGGCACTATGGTCGGGATCGGGTTGCGGGACAAGTTCGGTCGGAGCATCGAAATCGGTTGAAAATCCGGCCACAATCCCTTGGCTCACATGATTATTGGCTGTTCCGCCGGAATATCGAGGAGATCGTGGTCGGCTCCGGCTTCTTGTCCTCGGCGACCGGCTGCGGCGGTGGCGGTGGTGCGACGGCGCGCTTCGGCACGGCCCGGCGATGCGACGGAGCCGGCTTGGCTCCGGCGGGCGGCTCGTTAAGGGCGAGCCGCTGGCCGTCATAGATCGCTGTCTCGCAGGTCCGCTGCACCAGGCTGAGGCCCGCGCAGATCCTGGCTGCGGTGCCGGCGTCGTTCAGCGGTCCGGCCACCAGGCGCAACTGCATGCCGAGCCCGTTGCTGTTCTCCTTGATCACGATGATCGGCCGCAGCGCCGCCAGCGGCGCGTTGGCCTTCGACTTCAACAGGCCGCGCCACAGCGCGCGCAGTCCATTGACCGAATTGGCCGTGCCGAGATCGACGCCGAACTCAGTGCGGTGGATCTGTGCCTGCGGCGCATCGTCCTCGGCGTCAGGATCCGCTGTGATCACCAGCGGCGGCATCGCTGCGACGGTGACATCGTTGGCGGTCGGCCGCTTGACGGTTTCGGTTGCCTTGTTCGCCGCAGGATCGAGCGATGCCAGGACCGGCTTGTCGGCAAGCGGCTTGTCCGCGACCGGCGCCGGCGCAGCGGGTGCATCCTCGGCGCCGGCCGCGGCGGCGCTCATTGGACTTGCGATCGATGCGGCCGTGGCGGAATTCGGCGGCGAATTGTCGGAGGCTGGCGGCTTCTCCGCGGCGGCCTGCGGCTTGGCGGGCGCGGACGCCGGTTTCTTGTCGGCCGTTGCCGGCTTTTCGGCTGCCGCAACCGGCTTCTCGATCGGCCCAGTCGCCTTGCTTTCACCGGCGGCGGCCAGCTTGTCGACCGCCGCCGGCTTGTCCAATGCGACCGGCGGCGTTGTTGCGACGGCGGCAACGGTTGGCGCGGAGGCGGCGGGCGGCGAACTGGCGGTTGCGGGCGAGGTACCGGGCGCGGCCGCCGAGGGCGATGGTGCCGGCGGCTGCCTGGCGATCGCGCCGGTCACGGAGTCGAGACCCTGCTCCAGCGTGGTGACGCGCGAATACAGCCGGTCGCGGTCGCCGTTGAGCGTATCGATCGCGGACGCCAACCGGCGCGTCTCGTTGTGGCTCTCCTTCGCCAGCGTCTGCAACTGCTGGGCCTGTCGCGCGAGGTCCGCTGCGGCAACCTGGTCGCGCCGCAGCGTCAACGCCGACTGGTTGGCCATCACCGCGACGGTGACGGCGCCGACCGCGGCAACGCCCCACGAGCCGAGCCGCCACAGCATGCGGCGATCCAGAGCATCCTCCTCGGCCAAAAAGCCGGTGGTGCTCTCGGTGTCGAATTCCGCCGCCAGATTGTCGCGATCTTTGGCCAAAGCCCGCTTGGCCCTCCTCGAGGCCCGCCGAATCACGAGGCAAAGATTAACAGGAAATGGACCGGGAACTTGAATCCGGAGCGCCACGGAGGCGAATCGGTTTCTTCTGCCGGGGAAAACAATTAAAGACGGCCTCGAAGACAGCTTTGCGCAGCGGACTGCGCGCGACATTGAGGATTGCGGATGACTGCGCGAACGAGCCTGACAGTGGTGCTTGCGGCCGGTGAGGGCACGCGGATGCGCTCGTCGCTGCCGAAGGTGCTGCACCCGGTGGCGGGGCAGCCGCTGCTGGCGCATGTGCTCGATGCCGCGGCCTCCGGCGAGGGATCGCAGCTTGCGGTCGTGATCGGCCCGGACCACGAGGCGGTCGCCAACGAGGTGCGTCGGGTGCGGCCCGACGCACAGACCTTCGTGCAGCGCGAGCGGCTCGGCACCGCGCATGCGGTGCTGGCGGCGCGCGAGGCGATCGCCCGCAGCGCCGACGACCTCCTGATCGCATTCGGCGACACGCCGCTGATCACGGCCGAGACCTTTGCCCGCATGCGCGCGCCGCTGCGCGACGGCGCGGCGCTTGCGGTGCTCGGCTTCCATGCCGCAGACCCGACCGGCTACGGCCGCCTGGTGGTCGAGAACGGCAAGCTGGTTGCGATCCGCGAGCAGGCCGATGCCAGTGCCGAAGAGCGCAAGATCACGCTGTGCAATGCCGGCGTGATGGCGTTCGACGGCAGGATGGCGCTCGCGATCATCGAGAAGATCGGCAATGCCAATGCCAAGGGCGAATATTATCTGACCGATGCCGTCGGCATTGTCAGGGAACTCGGACTGGAGGCCGTCGTGATCGAGACCAGCGAAGACGAAGTGCGCGGCATCAACACCAAGGCGCAGCTCGCCGAGGCCGAGGCCGTGATGCAGGCGCGGCTGCGCAACCAGGCGCTCGAGGCCGGCGTGACCCTGATCGCACCGGAGACCGTCTATCTCGCCGCCGATACCAAATTCGGCAAGGACGTCACGATCGAGCCGTTCGTGGTGATCGGACCCGGCGTGTCGATCGACGACGGCGCCGTGATCCATTCCTTCTCGCACATCACCCAAGCCACGATCGGCAAGAAGGTGGAGCTCGGACCCTACGCGCGGCTGCGGCCCGGCACCTCGCTCGGCGATGGCGTGAAGATCGGCAATTTCGTCGAGACCAAGGGTTCGAGGCTGGAGGCCGGCGTCAAGGTCAACCATCTCTCCTATGTCGGCGACGCCCATGTCGGTGCCAATTCCAACCTCGGCGCCGGCACCATCACCTGCAACTATGACGGCTTCCTCAAGCACAAGACGCTGATCGGCGAGGGCGCCTTCATCGGCACCAATACGTCGCTGGTCGCGCCGGTCACGATCGGCAAGGGCGCCTATATCGGTTCGGGCTCCGTGATCACCAAGGATGTTCCCGACGATGCGATGGCGCTCGAGCGCAGCGAGCAGTCCATCCGCGAAGGCGGCGCCGCGCGCTACCGCACGGCGAAGCTGAAGGAGAAGGCGGCGAAGGGGAAGTGATCTTCTCGCGACATATTTGCGAGCCTGTCTCAACGATAAGGTGTCGTCCCGGCGAAAGCCGGGACCCATACTCCGCAGCGGAAGTTGGGGGCAGCACTCGTCGTTCCAGCATCGTGAAGCAATGACTGTCGGTGGTTATGGGTCCCGGCTTTCGCCGGGACGACAGCCAATGTGTTGCGCGATCTGTGAGTCACATGTGCGCATCGGGCGGCGGGGTTCGCGACAGGCCGATCGCAACATCGATCGGTTGCCGCGGTTCAGGCCGCATTCTTCGCCTGGCGCGGCTCGTCGGTCTTCGGCTCTACCGGTCCGAGCAGGATGCGCCGCTGCATCTCGTCGAAGGCGAGGTTTGCGTTCTTCTCCCGTGTCACCAGCGACAGCAGGATCGCGACCGCAAAGGATAGCGGCATGCTGATGATCGCGGGATTGCGCAGCGACACGAACCACCATTGATGCTCGACCGCGGCGAGCGGCTTGCCGAGAATGTCGACCTGGATGGTCGGGGATAGATAGATCAGCACCAGCGAGCTCAGTGTGCCGACGAGGATGCTCGCCACGGCAGCAGGCGTCGTGAAGTGGCGCCAGGTGATGGCGAGCACGAGCGAAGGGAAGTTGGCGGCGCAGGCGATCGAGAACGCAAGCCCCGCCATGAAGGCGACATTCTGACCTTCGAACGCGATTCCCAGGCCGATGGCGAGGATGGAAATCAGAACCGTCGCGACCCGCGCGACCTTGAGCTGCTCCGCCTCGGAAGCGGTGCCGCTCCGGATCACATTGGTCCAGACGTCGTGGCAGAGCGTGGCGACGCCCGACAGCGTCAGCCCCGCGACGACGGCGAGCATGGTCGCGAACGCGACCGCACAGATGAAGCCGAAGAACGCATTGCCGCCGACGGTGAGTGCGAGCAGAGGCGCTGCCATGTTGCCGCCGCCGCCGGCCTTGGCCACCGCCTCGGCGCCGACCAGCACCATGGCGCCGAAGCCGATGATGAAGACCATGAGATGAAAGACGCCGATCAGGCCGGTGGCATAGAGGATCGACAGCCGTGCGGCTTTGGAATCCTTCACCGTGTAGGCCCGCATCAGCACATGCGGCATCGCGGCGGTGCCGAACATCAGGCCGAGCCCGAGCGAGATGGCATCCCATTGACCAGAGACCACCTTCGACCCCGGCTGCAGCACCTTGGTGCCGTATTTCTCGGATGCCGCGGCGAACAGCTTCAGCGGGTTCATGTCGAAATGGGTCAACACGAGGAGGGCGAGCAGGATGCCGCCGCCCATCAGCAGCACAGCCTTGACCACCTGCACCCAGGTCGTCGCCAACATGCCGCCGAACAGCACATAGACCAGCATCACGCTGCCGACGACGACGACCGACCAGGTGTAGGGCAGGCCGAACAGCAGCTTGATCAGCGATCCCGTCGCGACCATCTGGGCGATCAGGTAGAACAGGATCACGGCAAGTGTACCGATGGCGCCGGCGAGGCGCACCGGGCGCTGGCGCAGGCGATAGGCCACGACGTCGGCGAAGGTGAAACGGCCGACATTGCGCAATGGCTCGACGATCAGGAACAGAATGATCGGCCAGCCGACCAGCCACCCGATCGAATAGATCATGCCGTCGAAGCCGTTCGAGGTGACGATGCCGGCAATTCCGAGCAGGGCCGCGGCGCTCAGGAAGTCTCCCGCGAGTGCCCAGCCGTTCTGCCACGGCGTGACCTGGCCGCCGGCGGCAAAGAAGTGCTCGGTGGTGCGCGTGCGCCGCGCGGCCCAATAGGTGATTGCCAGCGTCAACGCCATGAAGGCGAAGAAGAACCCGATCGAAAGCGTGCTGCTGCCCATTTGCCTGTCCCCTTAGCGAAGCTCGCGAACGCCTGCGTCGAACACCCGGTTCGCCCACAGCACGTAGACCAGGCAGAGCACGAAGGAAGAGATGATGACGAGCGGGCCGAGCACAATGCAAAGCGACAGGCCGGGCATCAGAATGGTGCCGAGCAGCGGCTTGTCGAACGCGAAAAGCCCCATGAAGCCGAAATAGATCACGATCATCGCAACGCTCAGAACGAGCGCGACGGTCAGCCGCTTCTTGGCCAGCTCCTCGGCCGGTTTCTTGGCCAATGCGCCGCCGCTCGGCGCCGGATCGGCATTGCCGGGAATAACCACGTTCATATCGGCCCCCTCAAAACTTCAGCGCGCTCTGCTTGCGCCAATCGGACGAGCTTCAGCCGGGGGCTGACGGAAGGGAATTATGGATTTTTGCAATCTGCTGTGCGCGGCTGCGGCACGACATCGGCCAGCGTGACCTGCATGTCGGGATCCTGCTTCAGGGTATTTTTCAGGAAGGCGCGGACGGCGCGGATGCGCGGGGCGAATTGCAGGTCGCTGTGGACGTTGAGCCAGACCTCGCGAACGGTGCCGGCGAGAGCCGGCAGCACCGGTATCAGGTCGGGCCGGTCCCTTGTGGCAAAGCTCGGAAGCATCACGATGCCGAGGCCGCCCGCCGCGGCGTTCATCTGCGCGATCATGCTGTTGGAGTGGAAGGCGATTTTCGGCTCTTCGATGACGTCGGCGAGCCAGCGCACCGAATCGACCTGGATCAGGTCCTCGATATAGGACACGAACCAATGATCCTGCAGGTCGCGCAGGCTTGCGGGCATCCCGTGGTGGTCGAGATAGTCCTGGCTCGCGAATAGCCCGAGCCGAAACTTGCCGATGCGCTCCGAGATCAGGCCCGGACCGGGCGGCCGGAAGAAGGACACGAACAGATCGGCCTCGCGCTTATGAACGTAGACCGTCTGGGCGGACGTGACGAGTTCGACGGTGAGCTGTGGCGCGGTGCGTCGCAGCTTGGCAAAGCGTTGCGCCAGATAGAGCGAGGCGATCCCCTCCATGGTGGCGAGCCGCACGGTCCCGACGAGCTCCTGGGTGTCGCTGGCGCTGGCCTCCTCGCGGATCGCGATCACCGCGCTCTCGACCCGCTCGGCATGGCGCAACAGCCGCTCGCCGACTTCGTTGAGCTTGAGCCCGGTGCGGTGGCGTTCGAACACCGCAACCCCGAGCGAAGCTTCCATTTGGGCGATGCGCCGGCTGACGGTGGAATGGTCGAGCCGCAGCCGCTTTGCCGTTTGGCTCAAATTCCCGGCGCGGGCGGCGCAGAGAAACACCCGCAGATCGTCCCAGTTGATCGTGTCGAACATCACCGGCCTCCAGGTTGCGGCCGTTGAAATTGCGGCCCTTGTCAGCAAAGCAATTCCCGTTCCAGCGCGTGGCGGTTCCGATCCTTCGCAACCGACCTTGCGACAATTCCCATGCACGCCGGCAAGCCAGGGATGATACCGCTTCGCTCCCCTAGTCCTAGCCGGGATTTTCGACATGCTTCCTCGTTTCAAGGCTGCTGCCGTCCACGCCGCGCCCGTCTTCCTCGACAGCTGGGCGACCACCGAAAAGGCGATCGCCATCATTCGCGAGGCGGCCAGGGCCGGCGCCGAGCTGATCGCGTTTCCCGAAACCTATATTCCCGCCTTTCCGGTCTGGGCCGCGCTGTGGCCTCCAATCGACAACCACGATCTGTTCGTGCGCATGGCGGAGCAATCCGTGCTGGCGGACGGACCGGAAGTGGCGCGGCTTTGCGCCGAGGCGCGCGCCCTCGGCGTCACGGTCTCGATCGGCATCAGCGAGCGCTCGGCCGTCAGCGTCGGGGGGCTGTGGAACTCGAACCTGCTGATCGGCGAGACCGGAGAAATTCTCATCCATCACCGCAAGCTGGTTCCGACCTTCTATGAGAAGCTGGTGTGGTCGTCCGGCGATGGTGCGGGCCTCAAGGTCGCGGAGACGCGGCAGGGCCGGATCGGCGGGTTGATTTGCGGCGAGAATACCAATCCATTGGCCCGCTTCGCCCTGATGGCACAGGGCGAGCAGGTGCACATTTCGAGCTGGCCGCCGATGTGGCCCACCCGGCGCCCGGCCGGCGGCGGCAATTTCGACAACGTGGCCGCCAACCGCATCCGGGCCAGCGCCCATTGCTTCGAAGCCAAGGTATTCGGGATCGTCACCGCCGGCTACATGGACCAGGCGTTGCGCGCCTTCCTCATTGAACGCGATCGAACGATCGCCGACGTGATCGACCAGACACCACGTGCGGCGAGCTTCTTCGTCGATCCGACCGGCAGCGTCTTCGGCGATGGATTGCAGGACGAGGAGGGGATCGCCTACGCGGAGATCGATCTCAATCGCTGCGTCGAGCCGAAACAGTTTCACGACGTGGTCGGTTACTACAACCGCTTCGACATCTTCGGCGTGACGGTCGACCGCAGCCGGTTGACCCCGGCTCGATTCCGCGATCCAGAGCAGCCGATAGCGGACGTGCAAGACGCGGCAATTCTGTCGGTCGATGCCGACGCTGCATCGAATGGGCAGGGCCGCGACCTCCGGAGCTGACGAAGCGCTGGTGCTGCCTCACACGATCCTTCGTCCGCGTGCGGGACCCGACGCGGACATCGCGGTCCGGCATTCTCGATAGTCCGCAAACCTGCACCGTTGCCAGCGCGGGAATGTATGGCTACGCTTTACCCTGGGTAGGCTGCCAAACGTTCCTTCGATCGGCCGGACGCTCATGCCAAAATTCCTTCGCATCGGAGTCCATCAGTCGAACGTTTCCGGATACACGTCGAAGGCATGGTGCATTCGACGGGCCGGCTCGACGGTTTTCCTGAAATGGGGCGCCGTGCAGGTTGATGGCGCGGGCGACAGGCGAAAGGTCCACTGGACGTTTCCACCGCAGGAAAAAACCATTCGCTGCCGCACGGTGCAGCGCGCCCAGGACTACACCAAGGCCGCCATCGCGCGGCGACGCAGCCATCGCTATGAGCCTCTGGCTGGAAATATCGCGAACCGGCGGCGAACCACCGACCGGGACTCGCAGCTCAAGCAGGCGCTCGCCACGATCCTCTATGTCGATATCGTCCGATCCACCGAAAAGGCCGCGCGGCTCGGCGACACGCGCTGGGCGACGGTGATGAACCACTACTATGTCGCTGTGCGCAGGGAGCTGAAGGCCTTGCGGGGGAAGGAAGTCGTGACGACGGGCGACGGGTTGCTGGCGACGTTCCGCGCGCCGGCAGCCGGGATCCGTTGCGCGACCGCGATCCGCGAGTCCGTGCGCACGCTGGGGCTGGAGATCAGGGTGGGACTGCACGCGGGCGAATACAAGGTGAGTGGCGCGGAGGTGATCGGGCTTGCGTTTCACATCGGCGCGCGCGTCGCGGCGAAAGCACGGGCCGGCGAAGTGCTGGTCTCGAGCGCGGTCAAGGACCTGATGTCAAAGTCCGAAATCCGCTTCAAGGATCGCGGCGCGCACCAGCTCAAAGGCGTGCCGGAGCGATGGCGGCTCTACCGGGTTGAGCATTAGGACGTGCTGGCAGCGCCGGTTACCTCCAGCGTCGGCTGGCCTCGCCGAAAGGCGTTAATGACGTATTGACGCGGTTAACGGCGTTTGCCGTCTGCGGTTTCATCGCTCTTTAGGAGGCGACGAGGCAAAACACGTCATGCGCAGATATGCCGCGACCGTTCTGATCGGAGTCTTTTGCAGCCTGGTGACGTACTTCAGCGCTGCACCACTCTACCAATGGGCCGAGACCGGACAGCTGGCGGTGCTGTCCCGGAAGACACACGACCAACCTGAGTTCGTTTCCTGGGGCGACGATCGGCCCAGCTTCGTGCTGCTGTTCGCGCTCTATCTGTTTTTCCTCAAGAACGGACTGCTCGGCATGCTGGTTACGTGCCGCGAGGTCTGGCTGCGTGGCCGGGGATTGGAACCGTGAGCGCGCGGCTGATCGCTGGATTGATCAAGGTGCTGCTCGGAGGTCTTCTCACGGCCGGTCCGCCGCTCGTGTCGGTCGCGCGCGGCGACGAAACTTCGAGCATCAATGCACGACGCGAGGCGCTTCGCGAATGGAGCAGCCTTGCCAATGGACGCACGGACTTTGAAATTTCCGATCCGGCCTTGGTGCCAAGGTTGCTCGCGCTTGCGGCCGAGCAATCCGGCTGCAAATACAGGGATGACATCGAAAAGTTGCCGGTTCGCTTCATGAAAGTGGCCGGGCACCGTCTCGCGCTGATGTTCTGTCGGCTTTCCGTGACCGGATCGCATCGCGCGTTCGATCTTTCCGACGTCAGCAGACCAAAGCCGATGGAATTTCCGTACGTCGCGCTGAACGGCTTCGGTACGACGGACACTCCGGGTTTCATCACATGGAGGGAGGAGGCCGGCTTGTTTCAGGCCGAAACCGGATCGGACCTGTGTCCCAGCCCACACCTGCGGCATGTCTATCGGCTAGACGTGACCAATCGCGAAAGCTTTGTCGTGGTTCGCGTCGAGGTCAGCGCGCCTGCGTGCGGCGCGGGTCAGGAATGGACCACGATCTGGGAGGCGAAACCGTGGCCCGCGCCGGCGGATCCGCGCTGACGCGCTCTTGCCAAAATGGTTAGCCCCGATTAACCAGCCTTTCGCATCAACCTTGCCGTTTAAGACTGTCGCAATCGGCAATAATTATTGAGTATCTTGCGGCCGGCGATTCCCGTTAAGGGACCGTGTCGCCGCTTTGGCAAATTTTCGGCGATTTTTGGGGACATTGAACCGCATGTGCGGCATCGTCGGCATTCTTGGACGCGCTCCGGTCGCGGAGCAATTGGTGGATTCGCTCAAGCGGCTCGAATATCGCGGCTATGATTCCGCGGGTGTCGCCACGCTGGAGAATGGCGGCCTGGCGCGGCGCCGCGCCGAAGGCAAGCTGAAGAATCTCGAGGCCCGGCTCGAGGCCAAGCCGCTCGGCGGCCATACCGGCATCGGCCACACCCGCTGGGCCACGCACGGGCGGCCGACCGAGAACAACGCGCACCCGCACGCCACCGAGCGCGTCGCCGTGGTGCATAACGGCATCATCGAGAATTTCCGCGAGCTGCGCGAGGAACTCGAGGCCAAGGGCGCGGCGTTCTCGACCGAGACCGACACCGAGGTCGTGGTGCATCTGGTCGACAATCTGCTGAAGGGCGGCGTCAAGCCGATCGAGGCGGTGAGGGCGGTGCTGTCGCAGCTGCGCGGCGCGTTCGCGCTCGGCTTTATCTTCGCCGGCGAGGATGACCTGATGATCGGCGCCCGCAACGGCCCGCCGCTCGCGGTCGGCCATGGCGAAGGCGAGATGTTTCTCGGGTCCGACGCGATCGCGCTCGGGCCGTTCACCGACACGATCAGCTATCTCGAGGACGGCGACTGGGTGGTGCTGAACCGCAAGGGCGCCACGATCTTCGACAAGGACAACGCCATCGTCCACCGCGAGGCGATCAAGCACACGACGGCAACGGCGCTGGTCGACAAGGCGAACTACCGCCACTTCATGGCGAAGGAGATCCACGAGCAGCCCGAAGTGGTCGGGCACACGCTGGCGCGCTATGTCGACATGGCGACCGAGCGCGTCACCATGCCGGTGAAGCTGCCGTTCGACTTCAAGGATATCCAGCGCGTCTCGGTCACCGCCTGCGGCACCGCGAGCTATGCCGGCTTCGTCGCGAAATACTGGCTGGAGCGGCTGGCGCGGCTACCGGTCGAGCTCGATGTCGCCTCCGAATTCCGCTACCGCGAGGCACCGCTGCGCAAGGGCGATCTTGCGATCTTCATCTCGCAATCGGGCGAGACCGCCGACACGCTGGCGGCGCTGCGCTACGCCAAGGCGCAGGGCGCGCACACGCTCTCGGTCGTCAACGTGCCGACCTCGACGATCGCGCGCGAGAGCGAGACCGTGCTGCAGACGCTCGCCGGTCCCGAAATCGGGGTCGCCTCGACCAAGGCGTTCACCTGCCAGCTGATGGTGCTGGCCTCGCTCGCGGTCGCCGCCGGCAAGGCACGCGGCGAGCTGTCCGATGCCGACGAGGCCAAGCTGGTGCATGGCCTGGTCGAGATTCCGCGCCTGATGTCGGAAGCGCTCACCACCGAAGTGCAGATCGAGAAGCTGGCACGCGAGATCTCGAAGTCGCGCGACGTGCTCTATCTCGGCCGCGGCACCAGCTATCCGCTGGCGCTGGAAGGCGCGCTGAAGCTGAAGGAAATCTCCTACATCCACGCCGAGGGCTACGCCGCCGGCGAGCTCAAGCACGGGCCGATCGCGCTGATCGACGAGCACATGCCGGTCGTGGTGATCGCGCCCTACGACAAGGTGTTCGAGAAGACCGTCTCCAACATGCAGGAGGTCGCCGCCCGCGGCGGCAAGATCATCCTGATGACCGACGCCAAGGGCGCGGCGGAAGCGACCATCCAGTCGCTGGTGACGATCGTGATGCCGGACATGGGGGCGACCTTCGCGCCGATGGTCTACGCCGTTCCGGTGCAGCTGCTCGCCTATCATACCGCTGTCGTGATGGGCACCGATGTCGACCAGCCGCGGAATCTGGCCAAATCGGTCACGGTCGAATAGTCGCAAGCCGCAGCTTCACGCGGCCCTTCAAAAATGCGACAGAATGGCTTAGCTGGGTGGTGGACTACGGCCGCTTCGACGACCCTGGAACCGCAATGACCTCCAACCAAGTGCCTCCCGCCTCGACCGGTGAATTGCCCCCGGATGCCCCGCGCGGGCTGATGGCGCGGTTTCGCAACTATTTCCTGACCGGCCTCGTGGTGGCCGGACCGGTTGCGATCACCCTGTATCTGACCTGGTGGTTCGTGAACTGGGTCGACAATCTGGTCCGGCCGTTCGTGCCCACGGCCTACCGGCCGGAAACCTATCTGCCGTTCGGGCTGCCGGGTTCCGGCCTGATCGTCGCGGTCATCGCGCTGACGCTGCTCGGCTTCCTCACCGCCAATCTGATCGGGCGAACCCTGGTCGATCTCGGCGAACGGCTGCTTGGTCGCATCCCTGCGGTGCGTGCGATCTATCGCGGCCTGAAGCAGGTGTTCGAAACGCTGTTCTCCGGCAACGGCTCGAGCTTCCGCCGCGTCGGCCTGGTCGAGTTTCCCTCGCCCGGCATGTGGTCGATCGTGCTGATCTCGCAGGCGCCGAGCGCCGAGCTCGCGGCCAGCCTGCCCGGAGCGGAAGAGCATATCTCGGTGTTCCTGCCGTGCGCGCCGAACCCGACCACCGGCTTCTTCTTCTACGTGCCGAAGAGCAAGATCATCGAGATCGAGATGAGCACCGAGGATGCCGCGACGCTGATCATGTCCGCCGGCGTGGTGCAGCCCGGCGCCAACGATCAGAAGCGCGCCGCGGCGCTCGCCGACATGGCCAATGCCGCGCGCATTGCGAGCCAGGCCTCGACCAACCAGGCCTCGCTGCAGCCGGCAACTCAGCCCGCGCCGGCCAAGGTCGAATAAGGGGCCCAACT
Source organism: Bradyrhizobium sp. USDA 4538 (assembly GCF_024171045.1). Taxonomy (NCBI): domain Bacteria; kingdom Pseudomonadati; phylum Pseudomonadota; class Alphaproteobacteria; order Hyphomicrobiales; family Nitrobacteraceae; genus Bradyrhizobium; species Bradyrhizobium sp. USDA 4538. Next base: position 7,993,576 of record NZ_JALJZE010000001.1, on the reverse strand, counting down.
CCATCCTCGTCATTGCGAGGAGCGAAGCGACGAAGCAATCCATGATTCCACATATGCGGACCGATGGATTGCTTCGCTACGCTCGCAATGACGGCGGGAAGGGGCGATGAGCACACCTAGATCAGCGTCTCGTAGAGGTCGTTCCAATCTGGATTCAGCGCCTCGATCAGCGCAATCTTCTTCGCGCGGGTGCCGGCCTTGATCTGCTTCTCTCGAGTGATCGCATTGTACATGGTTTCGTGCAATTCGTACCAGACCAGAATCTTGCAGCCATATTTGGCCGAGAAGCCCTTCACCAATCCCTCGCGATGCTCAAACGCACGCTTGGGCGGATTTGCGGTAACGCCCGTGTAAATGGTGCCGTGACGCTTGTTGGCGAAGATGTAGAGGCATGGTTGTTTTCATGATGTCCCCCAGCCGCAAATATACACCGTCATTGCGAGGAGCGGAGCGACGAAGCAATCCACGCTTCCGCATATGCGGAACGATGGATTGCTTCGCTACGCTCGCAATGACGATGGGTAGAGCGCTCGCAATGACGGGGTTGGCCGCTACCCCGCGCCGATCAGCGGCACGGCTTCGTCGCGTTCGTAGAGGTAGAGCAGGACGCGCAGCGCTTCGCCGCGTTCGCCCTTCAGCTTCGGGTTGTCCTTCATGATCCGCAGCGCCTCGTCGCGGGCCTGGGTGATCAGCTGGCCGTGCACCTCGGAGCGCGCGATGCGGTAGCCGGGCAGGCCGCTCTGGCGGATGCCGAGCACGTCGCCTTCGCCGCGCAGCTTCAGATCCTCCTCGGCGATCCGGAATCCATCCGTGGTCTCGCGGATCACCTTCAGCCGCGCCTTCGATATCTCGCCGAGCGGCTCCTTGTAGAGCAGCAGACAGGTCGAGGCTTCGGAGCCGCGGCCGATGCGCCCGCGCAGTTGATGCAGCTGCGCAAGCCCGAAACGTTCGGCGTTCTCGATCACCATGATGGTCGCCGCCGGCACGTCGACGCCGACCTCGACCACCGTGGTCGCGACCAGGAGGCCGATCTCGTGCGCGGCGAATTGCGCCATCACGCGGTCCTTCTCGGTGCCCTTCATCTGGCCGTGCACGAGACCGACGCGATCGCCGAACCGCTTCTGCAGGCTCTCGAAACGTTCGGTCGCGTTGGTGAGATGCTCGGTGCCCTCGGCCTCGGATTCATCGACCAGCGGGCAGATCCAGTAGACCAGCTTGCCGGCGCCGAGCGCGCGGCCGACGCCGTCCATCACGTCCTCGATCCGGCTCATTGGCACCGCGCGGGTGTCGATCGGCTGGCGGCCGGCGGGCTTCTCGCGCAGCTCCGAGACGTCCATGTCACCGAAATATGTCAGCACCAGCGTGCGCGGAATCGGGGTGGCGCTCAGCACCAGCACGTCGACGGCCTCGCCCTTGGACGTCAGCGCGAGGCGCTCGCGGACGCCGAAGCGATGCTGCTCGTCGACCACGGCAAGCGCCAGCGCCTTGTAGATCACGTCGTCCTGGATCAGCGCGTGGGTGCCGACCAGGAGATCGATCTCGCCGGCCTCGAGCCGCGCCAGCAGCTCGCGGCGCTCCTTGCCTTTCTCGCGGCCGGTGAGGATCGCAACGCGTAGGCCGGCGCTCTCGGCGAGCGGCGCGATGGTCTTGATGTGCTGGCGCGCCAGGATTTCGGTCGGCGCCATCAGCGCGGCCTGCTTGCCGGCTTCCGCAACCGCGGCGGCAGCCAGCAGCGCCACCACGGTCTTGCCGGAACCGACATCGCCCTGAACGAGGCGCAGCATCCGCACAGGCTGCTGCAGGTCCGCGATGATTGCCGCGACCGCCTCTTGCTGCGACCTGGTCAGCGCATAGGGCAGGGCATCGATGATCTTCCGGCGCAGATGACCATCGCCGGCGTTGCGCACACCGGCGGGGCGGCGCAGCGTGGCGCGGATCAGGGCGAGCGCGAGCTGGCCGGCCAGCAGCTCGTCGAATGCGAGACGTGACCAGAACGGACCGTCGGGCAGGATATCGGTCAGCTCGACCGGCACATGCACGCGGGTCAGCGCCTCCCTGATCGGCGGGAAGTTGCAGCGGCGCAGCACCTCGGGGCTGATCCATTCCGGCAGCTCGGGCAGCCTGGTCAGCGCCTGCGCGATGGCGCGGCGGAGCGAGCCGATCGCAAGCCCCTCGGTCAGCGGATAGACCGGATCGATGCCGGACAGTTTTGCAAAGCCCGCTTCATCGACGACGCGATCGGGATGCACGATCTGCGGGATGCCGTCATACATCGCCAGCATGCCGGAAACGTAGCGCTTCTCGCCGACCGGCAGCAGCTTCTCGACATAGCCGGGCTGGGCGCGGAAGAAGGTCAGCACGACGTCGCCGGTGTCGTCGCTGGCATAGACGAGGTACGGCGCGCGCGAATTGCGCGGCGGCGGCGGACGATGGCGGTCGACGGTGACCTCGAGCGTCACCATGGTTCCGACCGCGGCGTCGCGGATCTTCGGCCGGGCGCGGCGGTCGATCACGCTCGCCGGCAGATGCAGCAGCAGATCGACCAGCCGCGGCGTCTCGCTGCGGTCGAGCAGGTAGCGCAGCAGTTTGTCCTGCTTCGGGCCGACGCCCGAAAGCGTCGTGACCTGGGCAAACAGCGGATTGAGCAGGGCTGGGCGCATCGACGAATCCAAGACCGTTTCACACCGTCATGCCCGGCCTTGTGCCGGGCATCCACGTCTTTTTTTGGAGCTGATGTCGGCCGGGTCCCGTCTACAAGGCTTCGACGGGCGCAGAAGCCCGGTGACGGCATGCGCCCACGGAAACCCCAAAACGCGGCGAATGAGGGCTGACATCGGCCATCGCCATGGCTATATCAAGCCCGCCCGGCACGTCCGGGCTTTTGGCGTTGGATGGATTTTGGGACATGACGGGATCGACACGATCGAGCAGCGGGCTCGATGACCGCCGCAAGCGGCTTTTGTTTCGCTGCTGGCACCGCGGCACCCGGGAGATGGACCTGATCCTCGGCCGCTTCGCCGACGCGACCATTGGCGAGCTGTCCGATCACGAGCTCAGCGAGCTCGAGCATTTGATCGAGGTCCCGGATCCCGACCTCTATGCGGCGCTGACCGGCGACAAGGTGCTGCCGTCCGAATATGCCACCGCGCTGTTTGCCCGCATCAAGGCGTTCCGGGTCGCGGATCCCAGCGCATGAAACAGCCGATGAAATCACCGGCCGCGATGCTCGCGCCCGGCCGGGTGCTGACCATCGCCAACGTCGCCGAGGGCGCCGAAGGGCTCGTCATCTCCGACCTGGCGCGCGCGATCGCGGCGCAGCCGAAGCGGCCGGCGGTCAGCCTTGCCGTGGTGTGCCGTGACGGCACGCGGATGCAGCAGCTCGCCCGCGCGCTGGAGTTCTTTGCGCCCGATATCGCCGTGATGCAGGTTCCGGCCTGGGACTGCCAGCCCTACGACCGCGTCTCGCCGCATGCCGGCATTTTGGCGCAACGGCTCACCGCTTTGGCCAAGTTGTCGCGGCTGGTCGGCAGCGACAAGCCGCTGATCGTGCTGACCACGGTGAATGCGGCCGTGCAGCGGGTCCCGGAGCGCGATCAGGTTGCAGCGCAAGCGCTGTCGGTTGCGCCAGGCAATGTGGTGCCGATGGATTCGGTCGTGGCCTGGCTCGAGCACAATGGCTACACCCGCTCGTCAACGGTGCGCGAGCCCGGCGAATATGCCGTGCGCGGCGGCATCCTCGATCTGTTTCCGGCCGGCCTCGACCAGCCGGTGCGCTTCGACTTCTTCGGCGACAGCCTGGAATCGATCCGCACTTTCGATGCCGAGACCCAGCGCACGCTGCTCGACATGCGCGGGCTCGATCTCGTGCCGGTGTCGGAATTCCAGCTCACCACCGAAACCATCCGGCGTTTCCGCATGGGCTATGTCGCCGCGTTCGGCGCGCCGGGGCGCGACGATCAGCTCTATGAAGCCGTCTCCGAAGGACGACGTCACCCCGGCATGGAGCACTGGCTGCCGCTGTTCCAGGAGCGGATGGACACGCTGTTCGATTATCTCGACGGCGCGACGGTTGCGATCGAGCCGCAGGGCGAGGACGCGGCGCGCGAACGCTTCTCGCAGATCGTTGACTACTATGACGCGCGGCGCGAGGCGCTTGAGCATCCCGGCAGCGGCGCGGTCTACAAGCCCCTGCCGCCGGACCAGCTCTATCTGACCGAGGCCGAATGGACCAAGCTGCTCGGCGATGCGCCGCTGGCGCGGCTGACGCCGTTCGCGGTGCCCGAAGGCACGCCCGACGTGTTCGACGCTGGCGCGCGGCAGGGCCGCAACTTCGCCCCCGAACGCGCCGACAGCAACGTCAACGTGTTCGAGGCCGTGGTCGGCCATGTCGGCGCGCTGCAGTCACAGCGCAAGAAGGTGGTGATCGCGCTGTGGAGCGAGGGCTCGCGCGACCGCATGGGCGCGATGCTGCGCGACCACAAGCTCTTGAACACGACCAGCGTCAACACCTGGCGGATCGTGCAGGCGACGCCGCGCAACGAGACCATGCTGGCCGTGCTCGGCATGGAATCCGGCTTCGAGACCGACGAGTTCGCCGTCATCAGCGAGCAGGACATTCTCGGCGACCGCCTGGTGCGGCCGCGCAAGGCGAGCCGCAAGCTCGACAATTTCATCTCGGAGGTGACGAGCCTTGCAACCGGCGATCTCGTGGTCCATGTCGAGCACGGCATCGGCCGCTTCGTCGGGCTGCAGACACTGGAAGTCTCCGGCGCGCCGCATGACTGTCTCGAGCTGCATTATGCCGCCGAAACAAAGCTGTTCCTGCCGGTCGAGAACATCGAGCTGCTGTCGCGCTATGGCTCCGACAGCGCCAATGTCGAGCTCGACCGTCTCGGCGGCGGCGGCTGGCAGGCACGCAAGGCCAAGCTGAAGAACCGGATCCGCGAGATCGCGGGCGAATTGATCAAGATCGCGGCCGAGCGGCAGCTGCACGAGGCGCCGAAATTCCCGCTGCAGCCGCATGTCTATGACGAGTTCTGTGCGCGCTTCCCCTATGAGGAGACCGAGGATCAGCTCGGGGCCATCACCTCGACCTTGAAGGACCTCGAGATCGGCCGCCCGATGGACCGGCTGATCTGCGGCGACGTCGGCTTCGGCAAGACCGAGGTGGCGCTGCGCGCGGCGTTCGCCGTGGCGCTGGAGGGCAGGCAGGTCGCGGTGGTGGTGCCGACCACGCTGCTGGCGCGTCAGCACTCGCGGACTTTCACCGAGCGCTTCCGCGGCTTCCCGGTCAATGTCGCGCAGGCCTCGCGGCTGGTGTCGACCAAGGAGCTCAACCAGGTCAAGAAGGGGCTCACCGACGGCAACGTCGACGTCGTCGTCGGCACCCATGCGCTGCTCGGCAAGACCATCAAGTTCAAGGACCTCGGCCTGTTGATCGTCGACGAGGAGCAGCATTTCGGCGTCAGCCACAAGGAGCGGCTGAAGCAGCTGCGCGCCCAGGTCCATGTGCTGACGCTGTCGGCAACCCCGATCCCGCGCACCCTTCAGCTTGCATTGACGGGCGTCCGCGAGCTCTCGATCATTGCCTCGCCGCCGGTCGATCGCCTCGCGGTGCGCACCTTCGTCGCGCCGCATGATCCCCTGATGATCCGCGAGGCACTGCTGCGCGAACGCTACCGTGGCGGCCAGGCGTTCTACGTCGTGCCGCGGATCGAGGACCTCGCCGGCGTCAAGGATTTCCTCGACAAGAACGTGCCGGAGATGAAGGTCGCGGTCGCCCACGGCCAGATGCCGCCGACCGTGATCGAGGACATCATGTCCGCGTTCTACGACGGCAAGTACGACATCCTGCTCTCGACCACGATCGTCGAGTCCGGTCTCGACATCCCGAACGCCAACACGCTGATCGTGCACCGCGCCGACATGTTCGGCCTCGCCCAGCTCTACCAGCTGCGCGGCCGCGTCGGCCGCTCCAAGCTGCGCGCCTATGCGCTGTTCACGCTGCCGGCACAGCAGAAGATCACGGCGCAGGCGGAGCGACGGCTCAAGGTGCTGCAATCGCTGGAGACGCTGGGGGCCGGCTTCCAGCTCGCCTCGCACGACCTCGACATCCGCGGCGCCGGCAATCTGCTCGGCGAAGAGCAATCCGGCCACATCAAGGAAGTCGGCTTCGAGCTGTACCAGTCGATGCTGGAGGAGGCGATCGTCAACCTCAAGGCCGGCGTCGCCGAGCCGGCTGCCGACCGCTGGTCGCCGCAGATCACGATCGGCATGCCGGTCCTGATCCCCGAGGACTATGTCAACGACCTCAGCGTGCGGCTGTCGCTGTATCGCCGGCTCGCCGATCTCGACACCGACGAGGACATCGACGCCTTCGCCGCCGAGATGCGCGACCGCTTCGGCGTGCTGCCGGACGAGGTGCGCTATCTGTTCAAGGTCGCGGCGATCAAGGCCTATTGCCGAAGGGCCAATGTCGGGAAGGTCGATGCCGGCCCGAAGGGTGCCGTGATCGCATTCCGCGACAACAGCTTTGCGCATCCGGAGCGGCTGGTGAGCTTCATCCGACAGCACGGCCAGGCCGCCAAGGTGCGGCCCGATATGAAGGTGGTGTTCTTCCAGGAGTGGGATACGCCCGAAGAGCGGCTCGCCGGCACCACCGAGATACTGCGCCAGCTCGCCAATCTCGCCGAGAGCAAGAAGGCGGCTTGACACGCGGTTCGACGCAAGCCCCCGCTCAGGATCGGATCAAATAGGGCGCAACGTGGTCGTCGAGCAGTTTCAGGAACTGCTCGGCGAGAACGCTGAGTTCGCCGATCGTCGGCTTGAGGACCCCGACCTCGTAGTGGATCGCCGGCGCGAAGGGGCGGACGACGAGCTTGCTCGCACCGCTGGTTCGCCTGAGCGTTTCGGACGCGCTGAGCGCGTCGACGAGGCAGACGCCCGCTCCATCGATGACGAGGTTGAGCGCGACGGCAAAGAATTCACACTCGATCGCCGGATGAAACGGCGTACCGCTGGCTTCGAAGGCGCGCGATACCGCGGCATAGGTCGATCGGCTCTGCGAGGTGATGATCAGATCATGTCGCTCGAGAAGATCGGGAGTGACGACTTTCCGGTCAGCCAGTGCATGCGTTGCAGGCATCACGCAGTCCAGGGACATTCGGTAGCGCCGCAACACGACATTGGTGCGGTCGAACGGCGGCTCGGCGACTCCGAAGTCGAATGCACGCGCCGAGACCAGGCTCCTGACATTCTCGGAGCTTCGGGTCAGGAGCCTGATCGTTGTTGACGGGCGCTCGCGCTGGAAGCGGCTGACGACGCCCGGAAGCCAGACTATCCCAGGTCCCGGACTCGCGATCGTCAGAACGCCGCGCTTGCCTGCAGAGATTCCGGCAGCGGCGTCCTCCAGTTCGGCAAACCCGGCGAGCGCCCGGATCGCTTCATTGTGCAGCAGATGCGCCTCCGGCGTAGGCACGATATGGCGGCTCTCCCGGCGAAACAGCGCAAACCCGACATCTGCCTCCAGCCGTTTCAAGGCCGCACTCACAGCCGGCTGCGATACCCCGAGTGCACGCGCGGCCTCGGTTGCCGATCGATGCTGCATAACAGCATGAAAAATCTCAACAAGCCGCCGATCCATAATCAATATCTATATATCGTTTCGATGTCGCTCGTGGTATGAGCATGAAGGGAAATGCCAATAATACAAGGAATTTTCGCACATCACGCCGGCGAAATTCCAGATAATGTTACCGCAATCTGAGCGTGACGAGCATTGGCATTATATTTGCTTATGTTTCGAGATGAAGTCGTCTGGAGGGTCTGCGGGGATGAACACAAGCCACGCATCGTGCGCCGCGTCGGTCCTGGCCGCCGAAGCGGTGGTCAAACGCTTCGGCGCCCACACCGTTCTGAACGGCGTGGATCTTGCGCTGGGCACCGGGCAGTCGACCTGCATCATCGGTCCAAGCGGCTCCGGCAAGACGACCCTTCTGCGATGCATGGCGCTGCTGGAGGCTCCTTCCGACGGGCGCGTCGTGATGGAGGGGGCGACGGTCTCGCAGGCCCGGCCATCGTCGGGTGTGCGGCTCGCTGCCCGCAAGGTGCGGCCGGAAATCGGAATGGTGTTCCAGCAGTTCAATCTGTGGCCGCACATGACGGTGCTGGGAAATATCATCGAGGCCCCGATGCGGGTGCGCGGGGTCAGCCGGGATGAGGCGGTCGTCACGGCCGAACGGCTGCTTCAGAAGGTCGGCATGGAGGCGAAGCGCGATGCCTATCCGGCCAGGCTGTCCGGAGGCCAGCAACAACGCGTCGCGATCGCCCGGGCGCTTGCCATGCAGCCGAAGATACTCCTGTTCGACGAGCCGACGTCGGCGCTCGACCCCGAACTTCGCCGCGAGGTGCTGCAGGTCATGCGCACGCTCGCGCTCGAAGGCATGACGATGCTCGTGGTGACGCACGAGATGGGCTTCGCCCGCCGCGTGGCGAGCCATGTCGTGTTCATGGACGAGGGGATGATCGTTGAGCACGGCACGCCGGCCGCCTTTTTCGAACGGCCGACAACCGAGCGCGCCAAGCGCTTTCTCAATCAGTTTGACGAGTGATCAATGCACGACAGGAGATTGAAGCTCATGCCGAATCTGCGCCGACTTGCCTTCGTTTGCGCGCTCTTTCTCTCGATGACGCCGGCGGCTGCCCAGCAGACGCAGTCGCGCCTCTACGAGATCACCAAGAGCGGGGTACTCAGGGTCTGCATCTGGCCGATGTACTATTCGATTTCGTTCCGCAACCCAGATAGCGGACAGCTCGAGGGGATCGACATCGATCTCTCCAAGGAGCTCGCAAGGGACATGGGCGTGAAGCTGGACTATGTTGAGACCAGCTTTGGCAGTTTCATCGCCGACCTGCAGGCCAACAAATGCGATCTCGGCATGTTCGGCGTCGGGGCGACGATGAAGCGTGCGCAGGCCGTCGCGTTCTCGGACCCGTATCTGACGAGCGGCGTCTATGCCGTCGTGCGCAAGGGCGGCCCGATCACATCCTGGGCGGATATCGACAAGCCGGGCGTCAACGCCGGCGTCTCGCTCGGCAGCTATGTCGAGAACTTCATGCGGTCCTACTTCAAGAACGCCAAGACCGTCGCGGTCGCACCTCCCGCCACGACCCAGGCTGAGCTGATGGCGCAACGCGTCGACGTCGTCATGACCGATTATCCGGCCTCGATCAAAATGAATGCCCAGTTCGACTGGACTACGACGGTGGCGCCGCCGGAAAACCTGTCCGTGACGCCTTACGCTTACGTCATGAACCAGGGTGACCAGATCTGGCTGAACTACGTGAACCTGTTCGTTCGCACCATCAAGCTCGACGGCCGGCTCAAGGCCGCCGCCGAGAAGAACAAGCTCGGACCGATCGTCGCGCCCTGAGACCTCAGATGCAAAGCTACAGCTTTCGCTGGGACGTCATCCCGAACAATCTGGGCTTTCTTGCCTCCGGCATGGAAATGACCCTTTTCATTTCAATTGTCACGCTCGTGGTGGCGACCCTGTTGGGGCTCGTCATCGCGATCATGCAGATGTCCCGCTTCCGCATCGCGCGCATCATCGCGCTTTCGGTCGGCGAAATCGTCCGCAATACGCCGATCCTCGTGCAGCTGCTATGGGTCTATTACGTGCTGCCGATCGTCTTCAATGTGAGGATCGATGCGCTGGCCGCATCGATCCTCGGTCTCTCGCTCTATTCGGCGGTGTTCATCTCCGAGGTCTTCAGGGCGGGCATCCAGACCGTTCCGGTCGGGCACCGCGAGGCGGCACAGGTGCTCGGCCTGACGCCCGCGCAGAGCTTTGTGCGGATCGTTGGCCCGCAGGCGATTCGCAGCGTGCTGCCGCCGCTGGCCGCCAATTTCGTCCAGCTCATCAAATATTCCTCGCTTGCGTCCGTGGTGTCGGTCGGCGAGGTCACGCGGCGCGGCATGGAGTTGTCGTCGTCAACGTTCAGGCCGCTGGAAATATTCACCTTCATCGCGGTGGTGTATTTCGCGATCTGCTGGCCGCTCACCCACTCAATCCGCATATGGGAAGCGCGCCTTGCACGACGTTGATCGAGTTCGCCGCGCGGTTTCGAGCGATCGGACCGGCCAGGTCGTCGAGCTGGCGATGCGGCTGATCGGAGTGCCGTCGCCAAATCCGGACGGCGACACGCGCGCCGTGGCGGCGCTGGCGGCCGATCTGCTCAGGGCGCATGTGCCGGGCGTTGCCGTTGAGCTGCATCCGGGGACAGCCGAGATCGTCAACGTCGTCGCGCGGATCAAGGGCCATGCCCCCGGCCGCCGCATCGTGTTCAACGGCCATCTCGACACCTATCCGTTGGGCGAGCGGATGAGCTGGTCGGTCAATCCCGACGGAGAGGTCGTGGGCGGCCGCCTTTACGGCCGCGGCGCGGCCGACATGAAGGGCGGCATTGCGGCATCGATGGCCGCGATGGTCGCGCTGGCCGAGCAGCGCGAGGCATGGGCGGGAGAGGTGGTGCTGACGCTCGCCGGCGACGAAGAAAGCATGGGTCCGTACGGGACCAAATACCTGCTCGACCAGGTCTCCCATGCCAGCGGCGACGCCGTGATCATTGGCGACGCCGGTTCGCCGATGGTGCTGCGCTTCGGCGAGAAGGGATTCCTCTGGATCGAGATCGAGGCGGAGGGCAGCGCGGCGCACGGCGCGCATGTCCATCTCGGCATCAATGCGATCGATCGCTTGCGCGAAGCGCTGGACAGAGTGAGTGAGCTGCGCAGCCTGGCAGTTGCGATGCCGGTCAATGTCACCGATGCCATCCGCCGCGCAAGGCCCGTCTCCGAACCGTTGTGCGGCGCCGGCGAAGCCGACGTCCTGTCGAACGTCACGGTCAACATCGGAACGGTGAGTAGCGGTTCGTCACCGAACCTGGTGCCGAGCCATGCGCGAGCGGCCATCGACCTGCGTCTGCCGGTCGGCGTCACGTCGGAAGCTGTTCTCGCGCTGTTGCGAGAGGTGCTCGATCTGCCCGGCATCACATGGCGCGTGTTGCGCTGCTTCGAACCCAATCACACCGACCCCGGTGACGAGATCGTCACGCGCTGCGCAACTGCGGCGACGGACATCATCGGCAGGGCGCCGGCGATCAACATGCGCGTCGGCGGCTCCGATGCGCGCTGGTTTCGCATGGCCGGAATCCCGACGGTCGTCTATGGACCGACACCTCACAACATGGGCGCGCCGGACGAGTACGCTGACATCGCCGAACTGGCGACGGTGTCGCGCGTGCACGCGCTGACCGCCTTCGACATGCTGACAAGAGAGAACAGAGAATGAGCGACGTGGCGGGTTTCGTGGGTCCGGAAACATTTATGGGATTGCCGGCGGGGTTACCGCGGCCGGGCAGCCGCGCTGCCGTGCTCGGCGTGCCGTTCGATTGCGGCACGCATCCGTTCCGCGTCGGCGCCCGGCAAGGTCCCCTGGAGGTCCGGCGGGAGTCGCGGCTCATTCGCCGCTATCATCCGTCGCTCGCCGACGTCGATGTGCTGTCATTGCTGGGGGCGGTCGATGCCGGCGATGTTGCCTTGGTGCCGGGACGCATCGAAGACGCCTTTGTCAAGATCGAGGCTGCCGCTGGCCAGATTCTCGAGCTTGGCGCGGTGCCGGTCGGGATCGGCGGCGACGGTTCGGTTTCGCTTCCGCTGATGCGCGCCGCCGCCCGGTATCACAAGGATCTCGTCGCATTGCATATCGACAGCCATACCGATGCATATCCGTATACGCCGGACGATCGGTACAATGCGGCCACGCAGTTCACCAACGCGGCGCAGGAGGGCGTGGTGAACGCCGGCCGATCCTGGCACATCGGCGTGCGCGGATTCACCTATTGCCCGGGTGTGCTCGAACATACGCGGTCGCTCGGATTTCGCGTCGTCACGATCGAGGAGCTGATGCGGCGCGGTTTCGCGCAGACCGTCGCGGAATTCAGCCAGGTCGTCGGCGCGCGGCCGGTCTATCTGTGCTGGGACATGGATGTGTTCGATCCATCGGTTGCGCCCGGCGTCTGCACGCCCGCCTGGGGAGGCCTGTCAGCCCGCGAGGGGATCGAATTGCTGCGCAGCCTTTCAGGCTTGAATATCGTCGCGATGGATTTCAACACGGTCAGCCCGCCACAGGACGTTCAGGGGATGGCCGCCCAGCTCTGCGCCCATATGATCATGGAGGCTCTCGTGCTGCTTGCCGCGGGCATGGGGCTGTTGCCGGACTGAAATCGCGGCGGCTTGATAGGTCACCCTGACTGTGCCCTAAAAATCCGCGGGCCTTACGACGCAGCGCGCTCCGGCGTTCCGAACAGGCGGCCGAGCAGCGACAGTGCGGAATCGCCCGGCATCAGCGTTGCGACGCTGACGGCGGGCTCGGAGCGGGCATCGCGGCGGCCGTTCTGGGTGTGGCGCATCACACTCGCCAGACGCCGCGTGATCGCTTGTGCGTTGCGCAGGTCGGTGCCGGCGAATGCCACGACCAGCGAGCGGTCGTCATGCACCGCGCCGAAATCGGCCCGGCGCATCAGCCGGCTGATGATCCGTGCGCCGTCGAACTGCGCGCGCGGCTGCGTGTTGTCGAAGGTGAAGCGTGCCACCGAGAGCGCGCCGCCGCGCTCGGCGGTCTGGTAGACCGCGGTCGCGAAGTCGCGCTCGAACGCGGCCTTGGTGAGCAGGCCGGTGCGGGCATCGATCAGGCCCTTGGCGTCGATCGCCTTCAGCATGCGGCCGAGCCGCGCCTCGAAGGCGTGCTGGCGGATCATCGGCAGCGCCATGTCGGCGATGCGGGTCGGCCCGGCCGTGACGATCTCGAGATTGGGCAGCTCGTATCGCGGCGTAAGCTCGCCCGAGGCGACGATCACGGGCAACGGGCGGAAGCGGACGTCCTCGGTCAGCACGGTCAGGAACGCATCCATCACTCGCGGCGTGAAGCCTTCCGCCAGCACGATGCCGTCGATGTCGCGGCTACTGAGATGCTTGGCGGCGGCCTCGATGCTGAGCGCGCCGACCACGCCGGCGCGTTCGCCGAGCGCGACCGACAGCGTCGGGTAGGCGCCGCCGCGACCGATCAACAGCGCGGTGGCCTCTCCGATCGGATCGATGTCAGACAGGGCGATCGGTGCCGGCGGCACCAGGCGGCGCATCACGGTAGAATGCAGCGCGCGAACGCGTAAGGACGCGTTGAGCCGGGCGACCAGCCGATCCGGCAGACCCTTGCTCTGGAAGAATGCGATCACGGTGTCGGGCAGGGTGGTCGCGGGATCGACCGCGATCAGCGGCAGATACGGCGCACGGGCGGCGGCGCGCTTGGCGAGGCCCGACAGGGTGACGAAGTCGACCCCCTCGGCGGCCGCGATGATCGCGGCCGGCTTGACCTGCTCGATGGCCCGTCCGACCTCGTTCCAGTCGGTGACCACGACCGGGAACAGTTTCGTCTCATCGAGGGCCGCGGCAAACGACGGCTTTGTCGACGCCGATACGATGAGGACCGGACCTTGTTGGGACATTCGAACGCTCGAAACCAATGCTTAAGATCAGCAACGGCTGCGATGCTAGTTCGCATGGCTTAATGCGGCGTCAACACAATGATAAGACTAACACAATGATAAGATTTTAACTCAACCCGGCGCCGCCACGGTCGCGAAATGCCTCGACCATCAAGGGGTTAAGACCAAGTTCTGTGAGGGCGTCGCGGGCGCGCGCATTGTCCTGTGCCCGTCCGGCCAGCCGGTGGCCGCTGAGACGGTCCGGCAATGCGGTGAGCAGCGCGCCCTGGCCGAGGCGGCGCGACCACTCCTGCAGCTCCTGGGCGAGGAAGCGGTAGCCGCCGACCGTCATCACCCCCGACGGCGGCGCGGTGATGTTGACGGCCCCGGTCGCGCGATCGACCCGCGCGGCATATTCGGTGTCGACGAAATCGCGCGGCGGCGGCGCGATCAGGCTGTCGCCGGGCGGAGGCGGCGGCGCATAGGCGGCGACCGGCACCATCGGGCCGCGCAGGCCGAGCGTGCCCTTCGGCGTCAGCAGGATCTCGCCGGCGACCGATGCGCCGGGCGCTTCGCGCGGCGCACTGTGCGGCCCCGGCTTGATCACGGCCGGCGATCCGTCCTCGGCGGTGCGGCGGGCGCCGAACAGCCCGGCCTCGCCGAACAGATAGACGTCGGTCATGGTCACCCGCCGCGAGCTCCAGTGCGCGCTGGAGGCAACTTGCTCGGGCGTACGCCAGAGGCCGATCACGGTGCGCAGGCTGGGCAGGCGCTCCGACAGGCCGCGCTCGTCGAGCCGCAGCGCGAGCTGCGCCGGCGCGATCAGCGTATTGCAGGTGTGATCGTTGAACTGGGTCTCGAACGCGTCCTCGTCGAAGGGGTGGTGCAACACCAGCGTTCCGCCCGACAGGAGCCAGGTCACCAGCGACGCGCAGATGCCGGCGAACGACATCGGCGCGAACGCCGACATGATGGTGGCGCCTGGCGGCAGATCGCTCTCCAGCGACATCGCGAGCCCGCCGGCGATCAGGCCGAAATGCGCGCGCGGCACCGGACGAAGACCTTCGCTGGTGACGTCGAAGGAGATCAGCGCCGGCTTGCGGCCGTCCTGGATCATCGGGCGCGAGGCCCGGGAGTCCTCCAGGATCGCCTGGTCGAGCGAGGCCATGCCTTCGGGCAGATCGCTCCCGAAGCCGCAGACATGGCGGATCGAGAACGCTTCCGCCGCGGCGTTCATGGCGATGTCGGCATAGGAGACGCCGTCGATCCGGCCGCAGCTGACGATCGCTCGCGCCGCGGTGCGGTTGAGCACAGACGTCAGCTCGGCCTGCCGCCACAGCAGCGGCAGCGGCACCACCACGAGGCCGACCCGATGCGCGGCAAGGACGGTCAGAGCGAATTCGACCGTGCCGGGCAGCTGCACGGCGATCACCGTGTTGGCCGGCAATCCGCTCTGCACGAAGTGGGCGGCGATCGCCGAGATCGCGCGGTCGGCCTGGGCATAGGTCAGGCGCTTGCGGGTCTGTCCGGTGATGCGCTGCTTGTTGAGCGGGTCGACCAGCGCCAGCGCCTCGGGTTGCCGCGACAAAGTGCGCTTGAACAGGGTATCGAGCGTTGGCGAGGTGATCGACTGGTTCACGGGTTCAACGTCGGTTGCATCGCTTCGCTCGGACCAGGTCATGCCGCGTCGGGTCGTATCACTCGGCAAATCATCTGGATTGCGTGCCGGGCTTCTGCCACCAGGTCTCCGGCAGGTAGCCCGTCAACGCCGTGGTCGAAGGCCGTTCTATCCGATTCCAGCGCGCGATCCATTGCTCTCCCAAGTTAAATAGGGGGATAGCGTAGAAGCCCGACATCAGGGCCCGGTCCAGCGCCCGCACCGCCGAGACGAAAGCCGGCCGCTCGCGTGCCGCGAGCAGCGCCGCAATCATGGCGTCGATGGCGGGATCCTTGGCGCCCATGTAATTCCTTGTGCCCGGCACATCGGCGGCCTGGCTGCTCCAGTAGAACCACTGCTCGTTGCCCGGCGACAGCGACTGGTCCCAGCGGATGGGGATCATGTCGAAGTCATAGCCGACCCGGCGCTGCTCGAACTGCACCGCGTCGACCACCCGCACCGCGGCTTCGATGCCGGCCCGCTTCAGGTCACGCTGATAGGCGAGGGCGATCCGCTCATGCTCGCGCGTCGTCACCAGGATCTCGATGCGCAGCGGCGTCCCTGTCGAGCGCTGCTTCAAGACTGTGCCGTCGAGCGCGTAGCCCGCCTCAGCGAGCAGCGCGAGCGCACTGCGCAGGAGGCCGCGGTCGCGCCCCGACCCGTCGGTGACCGGCAGTCGATAGCGGCCGTCGAGGATATCGGGCTGGATGTGCGACAGATATGGCTTGAGCAGCTCGCGCTCGCGATCGTCGGCGGGGCGGCCATAGGCGGACAGATCCGATCCGGCGAAGAAACCGCCGGCCCGCGAAAACAGTCCGAAATAATAGTTGCGGTTGACCCATTCGAAATCGAACAGCATCGCCAGTGCCTGACGCACCCGCAGGTCGGCGAATTTCGGCCGCCGGCTGTTGAAAACCAGGAATTCGGACGGCCGCGGCGTGCCGATCTTGATGGTGTCGCGGATCACCTCGCCGTTGCGCGCCGCCGGGAAGTCATAGCCGTCGTGCCAGCGCAACGGCTCGGTCTCGGTCCGGAAATCATACAGGCCGCGCTTGAAGGCCTCGAACATGCCGTTGGCCTCGCGGTAGTAATCGAGCCTGATCTCGTCGAAGTTCCAGAGGCCGCGGTTGATGGGCAGGTCGCGGCCCCAATAATTGGGATCGCGCGTGAAGGTGACGCTGGCGCCGGGCTTGACCGCCGTCACGCGGTAGGGGCCGGACCCGATCGGCGGGGCCAACGTCGTTTCCTCGAACTTCTCGGGATCGATGGCGTGCCGCGGCAGGATCGGCATCAGGCCGAGGATCAGCGGCAATTCGCGATCCGCCACGCCGCCGAAATCGAACCGGACCGTGAGCGGGTCGAGTGCCTCGGCCTTTGCGACTTTCGAATAATACTGGCGGTGCATCGGACGGCCGTGGTCGCGCAGCAGCGCCAGCGAGAACAGCACGTCGTCGGCCAGCACCGGCTGGCCATCCGAGAAGCGGGCGCGGGGATCGATGTGGAACGTCACGTAGCTTCTGGCGTCGTCGGTCTCGACGCTGCGCGCGAGCAGGCCGTACAGGGTGAACGGCTCGTTATTGCCCCGCGCCATCAGGCTTTCGTAGACATAACCGCGCTCGTAGCCGTACCCCCTGACCTGCTGCACGGGGACGCCCCTGATGATCAGGGGATTAAGGCTGTCGAAGGTGCCGATCACGCCCTGGACCAGGCGGCCGCCCTTGGGAGCGTCGGGATTGGCATAGGGCAAGTGGGTAAAGTCGGGTGGCAGCGCGGGGGCGCCATGCATCGCGATCGCGTGGCTCTCGGCGGCCGCCGCAGGGACCAGCCCGCTCGTCGTGTACCCCAGGACCAGCCAAATGGCGGCCCATGCGGCGCGCCAAGTGTGCCCGGGAACACGTGCGTGAGGCGCCGGATTTGATTCGCGAAACGTCACGTCCGGAGGTTTATCACAGGCCGCTGAAACTCGCCGCGAGATGGTCGCAAATCCGCTTGTCGGCATTGATCTTTCCGCGCGCCGCTGTATTGAAGGCGTGCAATTCGAAGGCGGGAACGCCTGTCACGTATCCGCCTCAATTGACTAGGAGACAGCCGCCCAAACGGCTATGTGTCGGCGCCTGCAGCGGTTTCGGGCTTCCGTTCAGAAAGGGTTTTCCGCAATGAATTTCCGTATCTTGGCCGCCCCGGTCCGGCCGCATGGGCGAATTGTTGCCCTGATGGCGGCGACGGCATTCTCTGCAGCGCTCCTGGTTTCTGCCGCTCGGGCCCAGCAGCCGGCAGCGCCGGCGCCTGCGGCACCGAAGGCTGCGCCCAAGGCGGCACCCAAGGCAGCTCCGAAGGCTCCGGCAGCCCAGGCGCCCGCCCAAGCACCGGCCGCCGGCCAGCCGCCCGCTGCGGCCGCCCAGCCGCCGGCGCAGGATCAGCAGATCCAGCTGATCTACGCCCCCTGGACCAAGTTCTGCCTGAAGGGCCAGGAAGCCAACGCCAAGCAGGTCTGCTTCACCGGCAAGGACGGCCGCATCGAGTCCGGCCAGCCGGTGATCGCCGCCGTGATCATCGAGCCGGAAGGCGAGCCGAAGAAGATCCTGCGCGTCACGCTGCCGCTCGGCATGCAGCTCGTGCACGGCACCCGCATCATCGTCGACGGCAACCCGCCGCAGCAGGCGCCCTATGTGATCTGCTTCCAGAACGGCTGCATGTCCGACTATGAAGCAACGCCCGAGCTGATCGCCAACATGAAGAAGGGCCAGAACCTCGTGGTCCAGGCGATCAATTCCAACGGCGCGCCGCTGACGCTGCCGCTGCCGCTCAACACCGAATTCGCCAAGGCCTATGACGGCCCGCCGACCGATCCGAAGGTGTTCGAGGAAAACTCGAAGAAGCTGCAGGAAGAGTTGCAGAAGCGCGCCGAAGAGCAGCGCAAGAAGCTGGAAGGCGCGGGCGGTGGCTCTGCGCAGGCTCCGGCGCCGGCCAACCCGGCGGCCAAGTAAACACCTCAATCACGCGTTCAAGAAAACGCGAGATCATCGCGATCAAAAGGCGCCCGGAAGGGCGCCTTTTTTGTCATGCGAAACAGACTGGCTGCTGGCAGCCTGCTGCGCTGGTGATTGCGCAGATCGTGTGCGATGGTCGTCGCAGGGTGCTTCGATTGCGTCGCGCGATGAGCGCGCATCGTTGGTGCCTGGTCCGGACCAGTCCGGCGTCGAAGCACAATCATAAATCCGATACGGGAGGCCAGACGAAAGCGCGAACAGCGCCTTCGATGCGCGAATGCGCGCGTGGTTCTTCCGCGAATCCTGGCCGCCGCTCGCAGTCATGGAAGTCGCGCAATGTCCCAGCAAGCCGGCACGCAACGGCGGGAACCGCGCTCCCGGCCTCGGGAGCAGCCGACCGGCGGTGCGTCGGTCGATGCTGGCGTTCGCGTCAGCCAGGACAACGTCCCCGGAACGTTTCATCCCGGCATCGTCCATCTCGCGCTGGCGATGGGCGGCTTCGCGATCGGCATCGCCGAATTCGCGACCATGAGCCTGTTGCCGTTCTTCGCCCACGACATGCACATCAGCGAGCCCCAGGCCGGCCACGCGATCAGCGCCTACGCGCTGGGCGTCGTCGTCGGTGCGCCGGTGATCGCGGTGCTGTCGGCGCGCATGACGCGGCGGACGCTGCTGATCGCGCTGATGGGCTTCTTCGCGCTGATGAACGGCCTTTCGGGGCTGGCGCCCGATTATCACACCATGCTGGCGCTGCGCTTCCTGGCGGGGTTGCCGCACGGCGCCTATTTCGGCATCGCCATGCTGGTCGCGGCTTCGCTGGTCCCGACGGACAGGCGCACGGCGGCTGTCGGCCGCGTGCTGCTGGGGCTCACCATCGCGACGACGGTCGGCGTTCCGCTCGCCAACGGGGTCGGGCAGGCGATCGGCTGGCGCTGGGCCTTCGCGATCGTCGCCGGCCTCGCGCTCTTGACCGCGATCCTGGTGCTGATCTTCGCCCCGCGTGATGCCGCGAGCAGCAATGCGAGCCCGCTGCGCGAACTGTCGGCGCTCGGGCGCAAGCATGTCTGGCTGACGCTGGCGATCGGCGCCATCGGTTTCGGCGGGCTGTTCTCGGTCTACACCTATCTGGCCTCGACCATGCTGGCGGTGACCCAGACCTCGCCGGCGCTGGTGCCGGTCACGCTGTGCGTGTTCGGCGCCGGCCTCACCGCCGGCAACATCATCGTGCCGCGCTTCGCCGACCGCGCGCTGATGGCAACCGCAGGCGGGCTCCTGCTGTGGTCGGCGGCGACGCTCGCGCTCTATCCGCTGGCGGCCGGAAATTTCTGGACGCTGACCGCCGACGTGTTCCTGATCGGGCTGGGCGGAGCGCTCGCCACCGTGTTGCAGACCCGCCTGATGGACGTCGCGGGCGAGGCGCAGAGCCTCGCCGCCGCGCTCAACCACTCCGCCTTCAACGTCGCCAATGCGCTGGGTCCGTGGCTCGGCGGAATGGCGGTTGCAGCCGGCTATGGCTGGACGTCGACCGGCCTCGTCGGCGCGGGGCTGGCGCTGGCGGGCTTTGCCGTCTGGGCAATCGCGGTTGTCTTGGCCAGGCGCGAGGGGGTGTGAGCGTGGCAGCGCGAACGCCGTGGCATTCGCCGGAGCGCCGCCGGACCTCAGTTCAGCGACGGATTGCGCGGACGGTAGCCGCCCGATTTGTCCTTGATGAAGATCTCCGCCACCTGCGAATGCCGGATCGGCTCGCCGGACTCGTCGGGCAAGAGGTTCTGCTCCGAGACATAGGCGACGTACTCGGTCTCCGAGTTTTCCGCGAGCAAATGGTAGAACGGCTGGTCCTTGTGGGGCCGCATGTCCTCGGGGATCGACAGCCACCATTCCTCGGTGTTGTTGAACTCCGGGTCGATATCAAAGATCACGCCCCGGAAGGAGAACACCCGGTGACGGACGATCTGCCCGATCTGAAACTTGGCGGTGCGCGCTTTGATCATGGCTCGTCGATAGACCAACATTGTGGCCGATGCTAGGGGCTAAGGTCCGAATTAACCCGCGCTTTACCGATTCCAGCCCTGCAAAAACGACCCGAAATCCGGCCGAGAAACTACTTTCAGAATGATCGATATCCTCAATCTGGCGTTGCCGTATTTCGGCTTGATCTTCATCGGTTACGCGTGCGGCAAGGCCAAGGGTTTGCCCGAGAGCGGGCTCGCCTGGATGAATTTCTTCCTGCTTTACGTTTCGTTGCCGGCGCTGCTGTTCGGGATCATGTCCAAGACGCCGTTTGCGGAGCTGAACAACCCGCCATTCCTGATCGCCACCACGCTCGGAACCGTGCTCGCATTCTTCCTGGCGATGGTCGCGGGCAAGGTGATCGGCGGGCTCACGCTGCGCGAGGCGACGCTGGCCGGCCTGTCGGGCGCCTATGGCAATATCGGCTATATGGGGCCTGGCCTCGCGCTCGCCGTGCTCGGTGCCAAGGCGGCGGCGCCGACCGCGCTGATCTTCTGCTGCGACAGCATCTTCCTGTTCTCGATCGTGCCGCTGCTGATCGAGCTCACCGACCGCGACCATCCCTCGCTGCTGCACGCACTCGGCGTGGTGCTGCGGCAGATCGTGCAGAACCCGCTGATCATGTCGGCGGTGTTCGGGGCGCTGGTCGCCGCGTTTCACATCCCGATCCCGGTCGCGCTCGATCGCACCATCCAGTTCCTGGAAAACGCCGCCGCGCCGACGGCGCTGTTCGTGCTCGGCATCACGGTGGCCCTGCGGCCGTTCGAGCGGGTGCCGTGGGAGGTCCCGGGCGTGGTCGCGATCAAGCTCTTGATCCATCCGCTGCTGGCGTTCGGCCTGATGCTGCTGTTCGGCCCGTTCGCGCAGCCTTGGGCCGCGACAGCGGTGCTGATGGCTTCGCTGCCGCCGGCGCTCAACGTGTTCGTGATCGCGCGGCAGAACGACACCTGGATCGAGCCGGCGTCGGTCGCGGTGCTGATCGGCACCTTCGCCTCGGTGGTCACGCTGACCAGCGTGATGTGGTTCATCCAGAGCGGACGGCTGGTGTTTCCCTGATCGGCGCGCTTCTTATTTGACGCGATTTCTTAACGCGAACCGGTACCCACTTCGCTCGAAAACGCTTTGCTCACCGCCGCCACGATGGCGCGAGGCCTTCGCGCATCGCGAGGCGCCGCAACGGGCCGAATGCGCCGAGCAGATGCAGGCCGGCAGCGCGCGCCGTCTGCATGCCGAGGAAATCGCTCAGCAGCGATCGGTTGGCGATGTCGATCGCCCAGGTCCGGCTGGCGACATCGGGGCGCCGCGCCGCCTGGTAGCGCGACAGCACATTGGGCGCGCCGGGATCTTCGCCACGACCGATCGCGTGAGCCGTGATCTCGGCGATATCGGCGGCATCGCGCAGTCCCATATTGAGGCCCTGCGCGCCGATCGGCGGCAGCACATGGGCGGATTCCCCGACCAGCGCGATCCGGTCCTTGGCGAATTGCCGCGGCCGCTCGATCGCGAGCGGAAACACGTGACGGCCGCCCTGGACCTCGACGCCGCCGAGGATCGAATGCGATTGTCGCTCGGCGGCGACGGACAATTCGTCGTCCCCGAGTGCCATCAGCCGTTCGGCCTCCTTGGGCGCCGAGACCCAGACCACGCTGCTTCTGACGCCGCTGAGCGGCACGAACACGCAGGGGCCGTGCTCGGTGTGGAACTCGGTCGAGATGTTGTGGTGCGGCCGGGTGTGGGTGACGTTGAAGGTGAGGGCGGACTGCCCGAGCTCGCGGCTTGTCACCTCGATGCCGGCGGCCTCGCGGGACAATGAATTGCGCCCGTCGGCACCGACCACGAGCCGGGCCTGAAGCGACTGGCCCTGCCGCGTCACCACGGTGACCGCTGCATCGTCCGGCCGCACCGAGGCGGCTTCATCGTCGAACCGCGTCAGCGCGGACATTTCACCGGCGCGGTCCTCGAGCGCCGCGACCAGCGAGCGGTTGTCGATGTTGAAGCCGAATTGCTCGCGGCCGATCTCATCGGACGAAAAGCGCACCTCGGGCGCACGGATCAGGCGGCCGGTGTCGTCGACGAGGCGCATGGTCTTGAGCGCCGCCGCTCGGTCGCTGCAGCGCCGCCAGACGTCGAGCCGATCCAGGATATCGGTCGAGGCACCGAGCAGCGCGGTGGTCCGGTTGTCGGCATAGGGCGCGCGGCGCGCCAGCAGCGCAGTCCGCGCACCTGCGTCGTCAAGGGCAATCGCAGCCGTTAATCCGGCCGGACCGCCGCCTATTACGATAACGTCATAATCCAGCGAGCTGTCGGTCATATCAGGACATTTGACATGCTTGGCCCGATTTTCAAGCCATCGGTAACCACCAAGAGTTTCCAACGCTTTGCGGGGCGGAACGCCGCAAGACCGCATATGCAAACCGGTCCGATTCCTGATAGCACTCGGCCGATGGAGCATTCGAGCCAGCCCGATGCGTTGCCAGAACGGATGCGGACCGCCGCATTCACCGTTCATATTTTCACGGCGCTCGGCGCCGGGGTCGCGCTGCTGGCGATGCTGGAGGCGGTGCGCGAGCACTGGGCCAACATGTTCGCCTGGCTCGGGGTCGCGCTCATCATCGACGGGATCGACGGCCCGCTGGCGCGCCGGCTCGACGTGGTGCGGCTGCAGCCGAACTGGTCGGGCGAGGTGCTCGACCTGGTGGTTGATTTCGTCACCTATGTGTTCGTGCCGGCCTATGCGATCACCGCGAGCGGCATGCTGCTGCCGCTGGCGGCGCCGATCCTCGGCATCGGCATCGTGGTCTCCAGCGCGCTGTATTTCGCCGACCGCCGCATGAAGGCCGATGACAACCATTTCCGCGGCTTCCCGGCGCTGTGGAATGCGGCGGCGTTCTACCTGTTCCTGCTGCATCTGCCGCCGGTGCTGTCGACGATCGTGGTCGCGCTCCTGATCGTGCTGACCTTCGCGCCGTTCCACGTGCTGCATCCGCTGCGTGTGGTGCGGCTGCGCTGGCTGACGCTGTGGCTGCTCGGCGCATGGGCGCTGCTCGGCATGTACACGCTCGCCAACGATTTCGTGGTCGGAGCCCCGATCACCTTCGGTCTCTGCGCCATCGCCGTCTACATCATCGGCAGCGATACCGTGATCCGCCGGATGAAAGCCTTCAGAGCATGATGCAATTGATCACCAGCCCGGAAGCCTGGGCGGCGCTGTTGACCCTGACAGCGCTCGAGATCGTGCTCGGCATCGACAACGTGATCTTCCTGTCGGTGATCGTGTCGCGGATTCCGCCGGCGCAGGCCAAGCGCGCGCGGCAGATCGGCCTGCTGCTGGCCCTGGTGTTCCGCATTGTGCTGCTCTTGATCCTGGTCTGGCTGATCGGGCTGACCCAACCGGTGATCACCGTCAGCGACGTCGCGCTGTCGTGGCGCGACATCATCCTGATCGGCGGCGGCCTGTTCCTGATCGCGAAAGCGACCCATGAGATCCACGGCGAGGTCGAGGCGCGCGAGGCGGAAGCCGACGGCAGGCCGAGCGCCAGCGCGTTCTTCTGGGTGATCGTGCAGATCATCATCATCGACCTGGTGTTCTCGCTGGATTCGATCATCACCGCGATCGGCATGGCGCAGGACATCGAGATCATGATCGCGGCGGTCGTGATCGCCTGCGTCATCATGTACATCTCGTCGGGACCGGTGGCGCGGTTTGTCGCCGAGCATCCGACCACCAAGATGCTGGCGCTGGCCTTCCTGGTGCTGATCGGCGTGGCGCTGGTGGCCGATGGCTTCAAATTCCACATCCCGCGCGGCTACATCTATTTCGCGATTGCCTTCTCGGCCGCGGTCGAGGCGTTCAACGTCATGGCCAAGCGCAACCGCAGGAAGCCGGCGCGCTGATGGGCATGATCTCCGCGCAAACGCTGCGCGTTTGTCGCGAGGGAAAGCCGGTTCGCACTTTTCCGGATCGTGCCGTAGCCGGTTCCGGCCCGCTTGGTTGACAAGCCGGCCGCGATGGCATTCGCTCGCTTGACGCTGATATCTGAGGGGAGCGACGACATGACCAAGGCTGTGCGCGTGCACCAGGTGGGGGGCCCGGAAGTCCTGACCTATGAGGACGTCGAGGTGGGTGCGCCGGGGACGGGCGAGGTCCGGATCCGCCAGCATGCGGTCGGTCTGAACTTCATCGACGTCTATTTCCGCACCGGCCTCTACAAGGCGCCCGGCCTGCCGTTCATTGCCGGCAATGAGGCTGCCGGCGAGGTGTTGGCCGTGGGTCCGGGCGTGACCAATTTCCACCCCGGCGATCGCGTCGCCTACTACTACAATCTCGGCGGCTACGCGTCCGAGCGCGTCATCCCGGCCGACAAGCTCGTCAAGCTGCCCGACCATATCACCTACGAGCAGGGCGCCGTGCTGATGCTGAAGGGCCTCACGGTCTGGTATCTCCTGCACAAGACCTTCAAGGTCGAGCACGGCCATCGTGTGCTGATCCACGCCGCGGCGGGCGGCATCGGGCTGCTCGCCTGCCAATGGGCGCGGGCGCTCGGCGCGCATGTCATCGGTACCGTCGGCTCGAAGGCGAAGGCCGATCTCGCGCTCGCCAATGGCTGCGATCACGTCATCCTCTACAACGAGGAGAACTTCGTCGAACGCGTCAAGCAGATCAGCCGCGGCGAGCTCTGTGACGTCGTCTACGACGGCGTCGGCAAGACCACGTTCCCGGGATCGCTGTCCTGCCTCAGGCCGCGCGGTCTGTTCGTCTCCTTCGGCAACGCATCGGGTCCGGTGCCGCCGTTCCCGCTCGCCGAGCTCAACAACCACGGTTCGCTGTTCGCGACGCGGCCCAAGCTCAACGACTATGTCGGCACCCGCAAGGAATTGCTCGAAGGCGCCGACACGCTGTTCGCCGCCGTGATCAACGGCAAGCTGCACGTGCCGATCAACCACGCCTATGCGCTGAAGGATGTGGCCAAGGCACATATCGATCTGGAGAGCCGGGCGACGACGGGCGCGGCGATCTTGCGGCCGTAATTTCAGCCGTCATTGCGAGCGAAGCGAAGCAATCCACCTCTCCGCCCGGGAAGATGGATTGCTTCGTCGCTTCGCTCCTCGCAATGACGAGCGGGGAGGATCCTACGCCACCCGCCGCGCAGCGCCGACCTTGGTCAGCACCGTATCCAGGCAGTCGATGACAAGGGAAATCTCCTCCCGCGTCACGTTCAGCGCCGGCATGAAGCGCAGCGTGTCCGGCTGCGGCGAGTTGATCAGCACGCCGGCCGCGAACGCCTCGGCAACCACGGCGGCACCGATCGGCATCTTCAGGTCGAGCGCCAGCAGGAGGCCGCGCCCCCTGATCTCGCCGAGACCGTGCCGCGACGACAGCCGCTGCAATTCGCGCTCGAGCAAAAGGCCGGCATCGACAACCGATTTCAGGAAATCGGGCTTTGCGATCTGATCGAGCACGACAAGCCCCGCGGCGCACATCAGTGGATTGCCGTTGAAGGTGCCGCCCTGATCGCCGTGATCGAAGCACGAGGCATGCTCGGTCGCGAGCAGGGCCGCGAGCGGCACGCCGCCGCCGATGCCCTTGCCGAGCGTCATGATGTCGGGCTCGATCCCGGCGTGCTGATAGCCGAACAGCTTTCCGGTCCGGCCGATGCCGGTCTGGATCTCGTCGACAATGAGCAGCAGGCCGCGCTGCTGGGTCAGCGCCCGCAACTCCTGCAAAAACTCATCCGTCGCGGACCAGACGCCGGCCTCGCCCTGGATCGGCTCCAGCATGACCGCGACCGTCGACGACGAGATCAGCTTTCGCACCGACTCGATGTCGTTCAGCCTGGCCTTGCGGAAGCCCTGGACCTTCGGCTCGAACAGCGGCTCGAACGCTTTCTTGCCCGAGGCCGACATGGTCGCGAGCGTGCGGCCGTGGAAGCCGCCTTCGAAGGTGATGATCTCGTGGGCACCATTCTTGTACTTGGCGCCGAATTTCCGCGCGAGCTTGATCGCGCCTTCATTGGCCTCCGCGCCTGAGTTCGCAAAGAACACCTGGTCGAAGCAGCTGTTGTCGACCAGCAACTTTGCCAGTTTCAGGCTTTGCTCGTTGTAGAACGCCGGGCTTGGCGTCAGCAGCCGTCTCGCCTGCGCGGCCAGCGCGTCGGCCACGATGATCGGCGAGTGGCCGAGGGGATTCACGGCCCAGCCCTGCACGAAGTCGAGATAGCGGTTGCGGTTGCTGTCCCACAAATACGAGCCGGCGCCGCGCACGAACACGACCTCGGGGCGAGCGGTGATGTCCATCAGCGCATCGAACGGATGGGTGGCGTTGGTCATGTCGATCTCCTCTGGGGTCGGTGTGGGGATTAAGGGCAGGCCGAAAAGCAAGAAGGCCGCGCTTTGCGGGCGCGGCCTTCTCGAAAACCTTGACTGATTTATCAATCAGCGATGGCGTCGGACACGGCGCAGCCCAGCATCGTCGCGGGTGCGACGACGGTTGATGGCGCGGCGGTGGGTCCGGTTCAGCTTCATGGCGGAGGGCCATACAGCCGAACGCCGGAACATGTCAAGCGTCAGAATCCGGCGACGCTGCCGTGGAGGTCGTATTGGTCGGAGCGCTCGATCTTGGCGGTGACGATCTCGCCGACCTTCAGCGGGCGGCGGCTGGTGAGGTAGACGGCGCCGTCGATCTCGGGCGCATCGGCCTTTGACCGGCCCTTGGCCACCGTGGGGCCAACCTCATCGATGATGACCTGCTGGCGGGTGCCGACCTTGCGCTTCAGGCGCCGGGCAGAAATCTTCTGCTGCCGCGCCATCAGCGCATTCCAACGCTCCTGCTTGATCTCGTCGGGCACGGCATTGGCAATCGCGTTCGACGCGGCACCGGCAACCGGCTCGTATTTGAAGCAGCCGAGGCGATCGATTTCCGCTTCATCGAGCCAGTCGAGCAGATAGGCGAAATCGGAATCGGTCTCGCCGGGGAAACCGACGATGAAGGTCGAGCGCAGCGTCAGCTCGGGGCACGCTTCACGCCATTTCTGGATGCGAGCCAGCGTCTTCTCCTGCGCAGCCGGGCGCTTCATCGCGCGCAGCACGTCGGGGCTCGCATGCTGGAACGGGATGTCGAGATAGGGCAGCACCTTGCCCTCGGTCATCAGGCCGATGACCTCGTCGACATGCGGGTAGGGGTAGACATATTGCAGCCGCACCCAGGCGCCGAACTCACCGAGCTCCTTGGCGAGATCGAAGAATTTTGCGCGGACACCGCGGTCCTGCCACGGGCTCTCGGCGTATTTCAGGTCGACGCCATAGGCCGAGGTGTCCTGCGAGATGACGAGCAATTCCTTGACGCCGGCCTTCACCAGCTTCTCGGCCTCGCGCAGCACGTCATTGGCCGGCCGCGACACCAGATCGCCGCGCAGCTTCGGGATGATGCAGAAGCTGCAGCGGTTGTTGCAGCCTTCGGAAATCTTCAGATACGCGTAGTGCCGCGGCGTCAGCTTGACGCCCTGCGGCGGTACCAGGTCGATATGCGGGTTGTGAGCCGGCGGCAGCGCGCGGTGCACGGCATCCAGCACGCTCTCATATTGCTGCGGCCCCGTGATCGAGAGCACGCCGGGATAGGCGCTCTCGATCTGCTCCGGCTCGGCGCCCATGCAGCCGGTGACGATGACCTTGCCGTTCTCGGCCATCGCCTCGCCGATTGCGGCGAGCGATTCCTGCTTGGCGCTGTCGAGGAAGCCGCAGGTGTTGACGATGACGATGTCGGCGCCGTCATGCTTGCGCGCCAGCTCATAGCCTTCCGCGCGCAGCCGGGTGATGATGCGCTCGGAATCGACCAGCGCCTTGGGGCAGCCCAAGGACACAAAGCTCACTTTCGGCGCGGCGGCCTCTTGCATATCTCTGATCTGCCTGATGAATGGGCAGGAGCTAGTCCCAATTGCCGAGAATTACAACCCTTTCCCGGGGCTTCCGGCATGATATGGATGCATCTGCCGGGCCTTAAGAGTTGTCGATGAGCGCTGAATCGTCTCCCAAGATCGTCATAGTCGACGAGAGCCCGATCCGAGCGGCCATCCTGGAGGAGGGACTGCGGGAGGCCGGGTATACGGACGTCGTGCATATCAGCGAGATGCAGAGCCTGCTCTCGCGAATCTATGCGCTCGACCCCGAGATCATCGTCATCGACCTCGAGAACCCCAGCCGCGACGTGCTGGAACAAATGTTCCAGGTCAGCCGTGCGGTCCGCCGGCCGATCGCGATGTTCGTCGACCAGAGCGACGCCGCCTCGATCCAGGCCTCGGTCGAGGCGGGCGTCTCCGCCTACATCGTCGACGGTCTCAAGAAGGAGCGGATGAAGCCGATCCTCGATCTGTGCGTCTCCCGCTTCAATGCCTTCGCCAAGCTGCAGGACGAGCTCGACCGCACCAAGCACGCGCTGGAGGAGCGCAAGGTGATCGACCGCGCCAAGGGCATTCTGATGAAGGTGAAGGGGCTGACCGAGGAGGAGGCCTACGTGCTGATGCGCTCGACCGCGATGCGCGAGAAAAAGAAGATCGGAGAGATCGCGCAATCGATCCTGACGGCGTCGGAGCTCCTGAAATGACCACACCATTGCGCATCGGGTTCATTCCGCTGGTCGACGCTGCCGCGCTGATCGTTGCCGTCGACACGGGATTCGCGGCGGCCGAAGGCCTCGACGTCACGCTGGTGCGGGAAGTGTCGTGGTCGAACGTCCGCGACAAGCTCAATATCGGCCTGTTCGACGCCGCTCATCTGTTGGCGCCGGTGGCGATCGCTTCGAGCCTCGGGCTCGGTCACGTCAAGGTGCCGATCGCGGCGCCCTTCAACCTCGGGCTCAACGGCAATGCCATCACGGTATCGCCAGCGCTGCACGCCGCGCTGATGGGAGAGATCGACGGCGACCGCTTCGATCCGATGGCAACCGCACAGGCGCTCGCCCGCGTGGTGGCCAAGCGGCGCAAGAGCGGGGCGGAGCCGCTGACCTTCGGCATGACCTTTCCGTTCTCGACCCACAATTACCAGTTGCGGTTCTGGATGGCCGCCGGCGGCGTCGATCCCGATGAGGACGTCCAGCTCGTGGTGCTGCCGCCGCCCTACATGGTCGACAGCCTCGCCAACGGCCATGTCGACGCGTTCTGCGTCGGCGCGCCCTGGAATTCGATCGCGGTCGATCTCGGCATCGGCCACATCCTGCACTTCGTCTCCGACATCCTGCTCAGCGCGGTGGAAAAGGTGCTGGCAATGCGGCAGAGCTGGTCGGAGAAGCATCCCGACATCGTGGCGGCGCTGGTGCGTGCGCATCTGCGCGCCGTGGAGTTCATCGAGCGGCCCGAGAACCGGTCCGAGGTCGCGCGCATCCTGGCGCAGCCCGAGCGGATCGGAGTCGATGCCAGCGTCATCCAGCGCACGCTCGATGGCCACCTGAAGATCTCGCCCGACGGCACCATGCGCGAGAGCAATCGCTATTTGCTGGTCGGGCGCGAGGCGGCGGCGCGGCCTGATCCGGGGCAGGCGGCCTGGCTCTATGCGCAGATGGTTCGCTGGGGCCAGGCGCCATACCGGCCGGAAGCGCTGAAGACCGCCATGGCCGTGTTCAGGCCCGATCTCTACGACGCGGCATCGGGTCGCCCGGCCGGCGCCTCCAGCGCCATCGGGGCGTTCGCCGGCCCGCCGTTCGACCCGCGCGACGTTCCGGGCCATCTGGCGGCGTTCAAGATCGGGCGCTGGAAGGCCTGAGCGCGCCGCAGCGGCCGCTTCCGGCGGCACGTGCACGACCGGTGCGTCGTGTTGCTGGGACAGGGATGAGCAACAGGCGCGGGCGCGGTAGCGCCTCAGCTATCGACCTCCGGCTACTTTGCATGGGGTTGTTTTCGAGATTTTGGGTTGTTGCAGGACTGGCGCGGGTTCCCGACGCCTCGAATTGCGGCGAATAGGATTCTCGGCCGAGCGCGCGAAAAGGAATATTCCTCTCGGAACCGTGTTCCCGAAGGCGGCGGCATCGCTATTTTTACCGCCCGCTTGAATCCGGACGCGAACGATATTCCATATGCCCGAGAATGGGGCGTTGGAGATCGACCATGCGCGAGCTATCGGCGGAAGCCCGCCTGCACCTTTACGCGCGAAACATTTCACGGAAGTCCGGGACCGGAATTCACACCGCGGCGCTGTACAGTGCCTTTGCGGTGATCGCGGCCATCGTGTTCGGCACGCTGTCCGTCCACCCGTTCTGAGCCCTTCAGAACATTCAAAAGCCGCCGTCTGATGTCATCAGGCGGCGGCTTTGTGTTGGCTGGATGCTGACGGCTCAGTAGCCGTAGCCGCGACCATATCCGTAGCCGTAGCCGCCACCGCAGGTGTTGCAGGTCGGCTGAACCGGCGCGTAGTAGGAATAGCCCGGCGAGACCATCTGGGTGCGCTCTTGGGTGGCGTATTGCGGCGGGATGCGCTCATAGGCGACGCCTTCGGGCGCGACCATCACCGTCCTCGGCACCATCACGGTACGATACTGTGCCGGCGTGCGATGCGCGACGACGCGGCCCGGCGCCACCATGACGGTCTCCTGCACAGTGCGATACTGCGGCGGCACGCTCTGCACCTGATAGCAGGTCGTGCACGGCTGGGGCGGCGGCGTATAGCAGCTGTAGCAGCCGGCGGATGCCGCGCTGGTGAAGGCGGCGGTGGCAACCGCGGCAATGGTGAGAGAGAGGCTGGTGCGGAACATGCTTTCGTACCCAATTTCCTAAGAGGACAATCAAAGGCTCGGAAGCTGCACCTAACAATCAAACGGCAAGTTTGGGTTTAAGAAGACTCTTAACGGAATCTAAAAGGGCCGGCGCGGCGGCCGGCCCTTTTTTTGATCAATGCAATCGCGGCTTAGTATGCGGTCTTGAACGGCGCAACGGTGATGCCCGCCTGCTTCAGCGCCTCGCGCAGGCCGCGCGCGATTTCGACGGCACCACGCGTGTCGCCATGGATGCAGACGGTATCGGTCTGCATCTTGATCACCTTGCCGGTGACCGAGACGACCGCGCCGTCCTGCACCATCCGCACCACACGATCCGCAATCGCCTTGGGATCGTGCAGCACCGCGCCGGGCTTCTTGCGCGACACCAGGTTGCCGTCGTCCTCATAGGCGCGGTCGGCGAACACCTCATGCGCCATCCGCAGATTCGCCGCTTCACCTGCGCGCACCAGCTTCGAGTTGGCGAGCACCACGAAGATGAGATTGGGATCGACTGCCTTGATCGCATTGGCGATCGCTCGTGCCGTCATGTCGTCCTCGCAAGCGACGTTGGAAATCGCGCCATGCGCCTTCACATGGGTGACCTTGTGGCCAGCCGCGGTCGCGATCGCCTGCAAAGCGCCG
Source organism: Bradyrhizobium sp. USDA 4538 (assembly GCF_024171045.1). Classification (NCBI taxonomy): domain Bacteria; kingdom Pseudomonadati; phylum Pseudomonadota; class Alphaproteobacteria; order Hyphomicrobiales; family Nitrobacteraceae; genus Bradyrhizobium; species Bradyrhizobium sp. USDA 4538. Next base: position 7,962,000 of record NZ_JALJZE010000001.1, on the reverse strand, counting down.
ATCTGATAGGCGATCAGGTTCTCGATCTCCGAGGACGTCAGTCCCGGCATCGGGCGGCGGCCAAAGCCGTGCAGGTCGCGATAGCCGGGATGGGCGCCGACGCTGACGCCGCGCGCCTTCGCCAGCTCGACCGTCTTGCGCATGATGTCGGCGTCGCCGGCATGAAAGCCGCAGGCGACGTTGACCGAGGTCGCAAGCTCGATCATCGCGACATCATTGCCCATTTCCCAGGGGCCAAAGCTTTCGCCGAGATCGCAATTGAGGTCGATAGTTGAAGTCATGACGATCGATCCGTCTGTTGTTGTACAGATTCAGGGTAGCGCAACTTGCCAGGTCGACACATCGACGGCGTTGACGGCCTGACCCGCGACATTCGCATCCCGCAGCGCTTCGATGTTGAGACCAAAATCCTCAATGCCGCGGAGGCGGTCGGGCAGGGAACGCAGCAGCTCGTGGAACTTGATCGCCTCGGCCTGCGCTTCCGCCATCGTCACCGCCTTGAAGCGGAACGGCCGGCCGGCCGAGATCTGCGCGAAGCGGCCGAAATCGGCCGTGATCACGGTTGCGATCTTCGGGTAGCCGCCGCTGGTACCGCGGTCCGGCATCAGCACGATCGGCTGGCCGTTGCCGGGCACCTGGATGCTGCCGTTCACGGTGCCGTCGGAGACGATGTTGTGACCGTCGAGATGCTTGATGACGGGACCTTCGAGGCGATAGCCCATGCGGTCGCTGGTCGCCGAGATCTTCCACTCGCTGTCGACCAACAGCTTCTTGTGGTCCTCGGCGAACTCGTCGTCCTGCGGGCCGAACACGATGCGGATCGGTGCATCGGTCGCGGCCGGCAATTCGATGCGGCGCTCGGGCGCGCCGCTTGCAGCCTGCGTCGTCAACTCGTCGCCGCTTTGCAGCGGCCGCGGGTAGGGGCTGCCGAGCCCGGCGCGGGCGTTGACGGCGAGGCTGCCGAACATCGGCTCGCCTTCGATGCCGTGCTCGATCGCGAGATAGCTGAACGAGCCGCCGCGCGCGAAGCCGAGAGTGAGCGTCTCACCTTCGGCAAGCGTCGCCGAGCTGTCGAACGCGACCGGCCGGCCGCCGATATCCGCATTGCGCGACGCGCCGGCGAGGGCGACGCGCACCGCGCCCCCGCGCGCGGTGAAGCTGGCGCCGAACGGGCCGATCTCGACCGCGGCGGCGAACAGGTCATTGCCGACCAGCGTGTTGGCGGCCGCCAGCGAAAGCCGGTCCATCGCGCCGCTCGGCACGAGACCGTAACGCTGCGAGCCCGGACGACCAGCATCCTGCACCGAGCTTGCCGGGCCGATCGAGGTGACGACGAGCTTGCTCATGGCGTCACCAGTTCAGCGACGAACTCGCCGGCCTCGGCGGCGCGGTCGTGCTCGGCAAAGGTCTTGGCGTCGATCGCGGTGAAGGTGATGGCGTCGCCCGGCTCCAGCAGGAAGGTCGGATCGCGATGCAATTGGTAGGTTCGCACCGGGGTGCGGCCGAGCAGGTGCCAGCCGCTCGGGCCGGCCAGGCACTGCACGCCGGTCTGGATGCCACCGATCGAAATGGTGCCGGCCGGGGTCAGTAGCCGCGGATCCTTGCGCCGCGGCATGTGCAGGAACTTCTCCAGTCCGCTGAGATAGGACCAGCCTGGCGTGAAGCCGATCATGGCGACCCGATAGTCGCCGGCGACGTGGCGTGCCACGATCTGGTCGGGCGTGGTTTTGAGCGCCTTCGCGACGTCCTCGAGATCGATGCCATGCTCGCCGCCATAGGTCACGGGAATCCGCCAGCGCCGCGTTCCGGTCTCGGTCGGCGGCGCCTTGGCGGCGCGTGCCAGCAGCTGCTCGCCCAGCCCATCGAAAGTGATCTGCACGGGGTCGTAATGCACCAGCAGCGACCGGTAGGTCGGCACGGTCTCGGTGATGCCGGCGATCGGCTCGGCGGATATCACGCGGTCGAGCGCCAGCACCCGCCGGTTGGCGGCGTCGTCGATGGTGCGGCTGAATTCCACCGTGATGGCGCTGTCGCCACTCGGCAAAAGGCGGGGAGGACTTAAGGGTTCGGCCATTGGGTCAAGCGCTGTCGTCAGCCATCAAGCTAGCGTGTTTCGAGATAAAACGGAATTCGCTTCGTGCAAAATGATGCAGCAACTTCAATAAATTAATCGGCATGCCGGCGATAAATCTGGATGATCGCAGCTTTTTCGCGCAGCCCTTGACGCAAGGCCTTTGCCCGGCAACATGCGCCGGTCTTTTCCTCCCATCGGAGCAAGCTTTCCAGATGTCACTGTCCGCCGAAGCGATCGCGACGCTGTCGCACGTGTCCACCGCCACCATCACCACCGTCCTGCTCAAGAAGGGCCTGCGCAACATCTGGATGCGCGGCACCAAGCCCTTGAAGCCCGGGCAGAAGCGGCTGGTCGGACCGGCCTTCACGCTGCGTTTCGTGCCGGCCCGTGAGGATCTGGCGACGCCGGAATCCTGGTCGTCGCCGATCTCGACCCGCACCGCGATCGAGGCGATGCCGGCGGGCTGCATTGCCGTGGTCGATGCCATGGGCATCACCGATGCCGGCATTTTCGGCGACATCCTCTGCGCCCGCATGGTCAAGCGCGGGGTGACGGCGCTGATCACCGACGGCGTGGTGCGCGACGTCGAGGGCGTGCTCGGCACCGGCCTGCCGGTGTGGTGCGACGGCTACGCGGCTCCGCCGTCAGTTGCAGGTCTGACCTTCGTCGGCTGGGGCGAACCGATCGGCTGCGGCGGCGTTGCCGTATTCCCGAATGACGTGGTGGTGGCCGACCAGGACGGCGCGGTGCTGATCCCGCAGGCGTTCCTCAATCACGTGCTGGCCGAGGGGCCGGAGCAGGAACGGATGGAAGCCTGGATCGTCAACGAGGTGAACAATGGCGCCCAGCTGCCCGGCCTGTATCCGATGAATGCCGAGACCAAGGCACGCTACGCCGCCACCAAGAAATAACGTCAAGAAAGGGAGGTAACCCCATGGACATCCACGTTTCCGGCTCGCGGCCGACCCGCCGCGCGCCGAAGGAGAATTTTACCGGCACGGTGCTGCAGGACCCGATCAACATGGCGCCTGCGCCGGCGCGGCTGAACGCCTCGCGCGTGTCGTTCGAGCCCGGCGCACGCACCGCCTGGCACACCCATCCGCTCGGGCAGACGCTGTATGTGATCTCCGGCATCGGGCGCGTGCAGGCCAAGGGCGGCCCGATCAGGGAGATTCGTCCCGGCGATGTTGTCTGGATTCCGCCGAACGAGAAGCACTGGCACGGCGCCTCGCCGGACAACAGCATGACCCATATCGCCATGCAGGAGGCGCTCGATGGCGTCTATTCGACCTGGATGGAGCACGTCACCGACGAGGAATACAACGGCAAGGTCGGCTGAGCAGCCGTAGCAGTTCGCAAGATGAAAGCCCCGCTATCAGGCGGGGCTTTTGATTTTATGAGACTGTAGCCCGGATGGAGCGAAGCGCAATCCGGGGCGGTCTCTCCCATGGTGAAAATCCCGGATTACGCTTCGCTCCATCCGGGCTACGATTTGCAGGCAATCAATTCACCCGCGTCCATGTCTGGCCGCCGCAGAACATGCCGCCGAACGCACAGCCCTGGACGCGCAGCGTGTCCGGGCTCTTCATCGCGATGTTGGAATCGTAGGTGCTGCCGCTGTTCGGATCGAAGATGCGGCCGCTCCATTTGTCCTTGCCCGGCTTCATGTTGATCAGCACCTGTTCGCCGTTGGCGTTCGATTTCTTGTCGACGGCGTAGCCACAGAGATTGGCGCCGCATTGCTCGATGCGGATTTTGCCTTCCTTCTCTTCGGTGAGCCAGACGCCGAGCGGCGAGTTCGCTGCTTGCACGGGATTGGCGAGCGGCTTGGGCACCGGAGCGCTCGGCGAGGCGGCGCCAACCGTTGGAGCGGTGGTGTGCTTTGCAGCCGGCGCAGTTTGCTGGACGGCTGGCGCCGCGGGCGGCGGCGGTGTGGTCGCGGCTGTAGCTGAAGGCGGCGTGGCCGCAACGCCCGTGCTGGGCGGCTCTGCCGTTGCGGCAGGCGCCGGCGCGACGGCGGCCTGATCGACGGCTGGCGGAGCGGGCGGAGCAGCCGCAGCTGGCGCGCTGGGCGGCGCGGCCTGGGAATTCGTCTTAGCGTCCGTCTTAATGTCCGACTTGGCGTCCGTGTTGGCTTCCTTCGGAGCCTTGCGCTTCTGCTCGGTGTCGTCGCTCTTGGCGCGTTTGGTGCGGCGGGGAGTATTGTCGTAGACGCCGGGGATCGAAACCGTGCCGCGATCGGGATCGATGCGAATAGTGCGGCCGCCGTAATCGAATGTGTACTGCGCCTGCGCTGCGGCCGTGCTTGCCAGCACGAGCGTGGCGATCGCCAGAAGCTTTCTCATCTCGACCTCCGGTGCAGGGAGCCTCGTTCGCAAGGCTATCCGGTGACCACCCCGTTGAACGTGTCCCAGATCACGGTCAGAACATGAGTCGTATCCTCGCGGTCTAGGTTCAAATCGCTGGATTGCGGTCTGATTTCAGGCCGTGCGCTTCAAATTTTGAGCGTGGCGCGGGCTATTCGAACCACGTGGCGTAGATCTTCGCGTAGCTGCCATCTTCGCGCGCGATGTGAAGCCATTGGTCGACGAACGCTTTCAAGGCGACGTCGCGCTGCATCCAATAGGCCTTTTCCGCGAAGTCGAACGGCTTGTCGGGATGCACGGCGCACAGCACGCCGGGATGCAGCTTCTGCTGATAGCGCGTCTCGGATGCATCGGTCATCATCAGGTCGGCGTCGCCCTTGGCGATCTCGTCGAAGATCTTGGTGTTGTCGTTGAAGACGCGGATCTCGGCGGTTTTCACGTGGGCGCGCGCGAAGCGCTCGTTGGTGCCGCCGGGATTGACGATGACTCGGGTGCCGGGTTTGTCGATCTCGGCGATCGTCTCAAACTTGCCCTTGTCGGCGCAGCGCGCGATCGGCGTCTTGCCTTCGCGCATGATCGGCGTCGAGAACAGACCCTTCTTCTGCCGATCGAAGGTGATGGAGACGCCGCCCATCGCGATGTCGAAATCGTCGGCCTCGAAATCCTTGGTCATCTGCGGCCACGATGTCGGCACGAACTCGACCTTGACGCCGAGCGCCTTGCCGAGCGACTGCGCCATGTCGACATCGAAGCCGCGGAAGGCCTTGGTCTCGTTGTCGAGATAGGTGAAGGGCAAATAGTCGCCGGTCATGCCGACGCGCAGGATGCCGCGCTTGACGATCTCATCGAGCCGGGACGGCGCCTGCTGCGCGTGCGCGGCGGACAGGAGCAAAGCGAGAGCGAGGCCGGCCACCGCGCGAAACATCGAGGTCTTCTCCATCCGCATTTGATTGCGATGCCCGAAGGGCACGTATCGCGTCTCAGGCCTCGTTGCTGTCCTTGCTCGCCTGAACGACGCTCGCAGTGCGGCTGAGCATTTCGTGCTTGAAATGCTCGAAGCGCCGCCGCGCTTGGGCCTCGCGATCGTCGACGAATTTGATCGCGGCATCCCTATCCATCGGGCCGTTGACGAGTGGGGTCGATGCCTCGCCGACGGTCTCGTCGACATAATATTGGGCGCCGTCCTGGCGCACCGTCCAGCGGAAGCGCAGCGCGGCCATCGGACCTGGGCCGGACTTGGAATAACCATTGGCCTCGATCGGTTGGGGCGGCGGCTGCATCGGCTCCGGCTCCGCTTCCGGCTGGCTCGGCTCCGGTTCGGTTGGCTCCGGTTCACCTGCTTCAGCTTTACTTGCCTCGGGCTGTTCGACCGGCTCTGGCTCCTCGATCGAAGGTGGCTCGGCAGGCGCGGCCTCGACGGACACGGCCGCGATGGACTCGACCTGGATGGACGGCGGCAAAGGCGGCGGCATTGCTATCGAGGCCGGCGGCTCCGCGGCGGGCCCAACTGGCTTGTCCGCTGTCTTGTCGGTTGGTTTGGAGGTCTCGGGAGGTGTGGTCGTCTGGTCGAGAATGCTCGCGATTGCGGCCAGCGCATTGTCGGTCGGGTCATTCACGGTTTGGTCTCCCAGGCTGACGGCGCGCGGAATCGTGCCGACGCCCTCCCTATCTACCTGATCTGACTATCCTTTGTCAGCCCCGGTGGTTCTGGCGCGCAGTCGTGACGCGAAGCGGATCCACTTCGCTTGAAAGCGTCGCTAGGCACAAACCGGCGGACGCCGGTCCTTCCAGGGGCGGACCTGTTCGAGCTGGCCGGCCAGGCGGAACAGTAGTCCTTCCTCGCCGAGCTTGGCCGCGAACATCATGCCGAGCGGCAGACCGGCCTTGTTCCAGGCCAGCGGCACCGACATTGCCGGCTGTCCGGACATGTTGAACATCGAGGTGCCCGGCATGTAGCGGCGCAGCACCGGCGCGATGTGACCGAGGTCCTCGGACATCGTGTTCAGTTCGCCGAGGCGGAGCGGCGGCGCGCACAGCGTCGGGCTGAGGAAGATGTCGCAACCTTCGAAGAAGGTCGCAAGCGCGCGCGAGATCTGGAACGCTGCAAGCTGCGCGGCGACGTAGTCGGCCGGGTTCATCTTGGTCGCATTCTGGGCGCTGGCGAGCGTCAGCCGCTCGACATCGTCCGACGTCAGGGTGCGCCCGACGCGCTGCTCGAGCAGACGGATCGTCAGCGCCGTGTTGCCGCCGACGATGGTCGTCATGACCGCGGCGGGATCGGCCGCCAGCGGCGGCGCACGCTCCTCGACATGATGGCCGAGCCCCGCCAGCAGCTTGGCTACGTCGCGGACCGCCGCGGCGATCTCGGGATCGATGGCATCGCCGTAGGGCGACTTGTCGGTGAAGCTGATGCGCAAATGGCCGGGATCGCGGCCGACTTCCTGCGAGAACGGTCGCTCCGGCGGCGGCGCGACATAGAGGCTCGATGGCTCCGGGCCGTGGATCGCATCCATCATCACCGCGCTGTCCCGAACGCTGATGCTGAGCACATGGCCGACCGAGAAGCCGCCCCAGCCTTCGCCGCGATCGGGCCCGCAGGGGCTGCGGGCACGCGTCGGCTTCATGCCGAACACCCCGGAGGCGGAGGCGGGGATCCGGATCGACCCGCCGCCGTCGCTGGCATGCGCGACGGGCAGGATGCGGGCCGCGACCGCAGCCCCAGCGCCGCCGGACGAGCCGCCGGAGGACTGGTCGAGATTCCAGGGATTGCGGGTCGGGCCGAACAGACGGGATTCCGTCGTCGGCATCAGTCCGAATTCCGGGCTCGAGCTCTTGCCGAAGATCGCAAGCCCGGCGTCGAGGAAGCGCTGGGCCAGCGTGCCGTTGTGGTCGGCGACGAAGTCCTTCAGCAGGCTGGCACCCGACGTGGTGCGTGTGCCCTCGAGCAGATCGAGGTCCTTCAGCAGGAACGGCACGCCGGTGAAGGGACCGTCAGGCAGCCCTCTGGCGATCTGGCGCTCGGCATAGTCGTAATGCTTGACGACGACGGCGTTGATCTTGGGATCGACGGCGGCGGTACGCGCGATCGCCTCGTCGAGCAGCTCCTGCGGCGTCACGTCCTTGTTGCGGACGAGTTCGGCGAGACCGACCGCATCGTAGTTGCCGAATTCCTTGAAGGCCATGTGGGTACTCCGCATCGCCGGGCCGATCCTTCGGATCGGCCGCGGCGCAAACGAGGAAGGCTGAAAGCTCAGCCGAGGACGTCCTGGTTGATCACGTTCTGGCGCAGCGGATTGCCATCCAGCACGCTCAGGATATTGCGTGCGGTCTGCTCGCTCATGCGATCGACGGCCTCGACCGTGACGCCGGCCACATGCGGCGCCATGATCACGTTGGGCAAAGCGTGCAGGGGCTGGCCGACCGGCGGCGGTTCGACCTCGAACACGTCGAGGCCGGCGCCGGCGAGCTTGCCCGACACCAGCGCGTCGTGCAGCGCCTTCTCGTCGACGATGCCGCCGCGGGCGGTGTTGATGAGATAGGCGGTCGGCTTCATCAGCCTGATCCGCGCGGCGTTGAACAGCCCGACGGTTTCGGGATTCTTCGGGCAATGGATCGTGACGAAGTCCGCCCGCGGCAGCGCCGCTTCGAGGTTCGACACGGCCTCGCAGCCGGCAGCCGTGATCTCGCTGGCGGGCTTGTAGGGATCGTAGACCAGCACGTTCATTTCCATGGCGAGGCAGCGCTTGGCGGCGCGGGTGCCGATGCGGCCGAAGCCAACGATCAGGACGGTCTTGCCGTAGAGATCGAACGGCAGCACGCCGAGCCGGCTCGCCCAGGTGCCGTCCTTGACCATCGTGTGCATTTCCTGCGCGCGCTTGGCCAGCGTCAGCATCATGAACACAGCTTGTTCGGCGACCGACGGCGAGTTCGCGGTGCCTGCGACCATCAGCGGCACCTTGCGGCGCGACAGCGCCGGAACGTCGACGGCGTCATAGCCGACACCGATCCGGGTCACCACCATCATGCCCTTGGACGCCTCCAGCTCCGCCTCGCCGAAGCGGGTTGCGCCGAGCGCCACGCCATGGACCGGCGCATGCTGCTCGAGCATGGTCTGAAAGTCCTTGGCGGAGATCAGGTTGGGAAATTCGATGAGTTCTACGTCGTCCCGCTCGTTGAGGAGCACCCGCGCCCCCGGTGACAAAGTCTGGGTGACGAAAATCTTCTTCTTGTTGGTGGCCATTTCCTGCCCTTGAGGTTTCTTGTGCGCCGTCAAAGGACGACGCCGGTCACCTCGTTTAGCAAATGCATATTGTTGAGGTCCACAGCCAATCGGAGCGGGCTGCCATCCTGCGCACCGGCATTGGGATTGACCCGGCCGCAGACCTGGGTGCCCTCGAGCGTGAAATAGACCAGGGTCTCCATCCCCATCGGCTCGGTGACGTCGAGCATCGCGTCGAACGGCTCGATGCCCGGTTCGGCATGCGGCCGCGCCTCCATGACGTGCTCGGGCCGGATGCCCAGCAACAGCTTGTCGGTGCGGGGGAGAGCCTGGTAGCGGGCGGCGCGTGCCGGCGGCAGCGCGAAGGCGAGGCGATCGGTCAGCCGCACGTTGAGCTTGCCGCCGGTGTCCTCGAGCCGACAGGGCACGAAATTCATCGCGGGCGAGCCGATGAAGCTTGCGACGAACCGGGTCGCCGGCTTGTGGTAGAGCTCGTTGGGCGTGCCGATCTGCTCGATCCTGCCGTGGTTCATCACTACCACGCGGTCGGCGAGCGTCATCGCCTCGACCTGGTCGTGGGTGACGTAGACGGTCGTGGTGCGGACCTTCTGATGCACCTTCTTGATCTCGATCCGCATCTGCACGCGCAGCTTGGCGTCGAGGTTGGACAGCGGCTCGTCGAACAGGAACACCTTCGGATTGCGCACGATCGCCCGTCCCATCGCGACGCGCTGGCGCTGGCCGCCGGAGAGCTGCTTCGGCTTGCGGTCGATCAGGTCGGTGATGTCGAGCATGCGGGCGGCCTCGGTGACCCGGCTCTTGATCTCGGCCTTGGGATAGTGCTTCAGCCGCAGGCCGAACGACATGTTCTCGGCAACGGTCATATGCGGATAGAGCGCATAGTTCTGGAACACCATCGCGATGTCGCGGTCCTTCGGCGGCACGTCGTTGACGACGTCGCCGCCGATCATGATGTCGCCGTCGGAAATGTCCTCGAGGCCGGCGATCATCCGCAGCGTCGTCGACTTGCCGCAGCCGCTCGGCCCGACCAGCACCACGAACTCATGGTCGGCGATATCAAGGTCGATGCCGCGCACCGCCTCGACCTCATCGTAACGCTTCACAACCTTCCGCAAGCTGACATCAGCCATAAGTTCAACCCTTTGTCGCACCGGCGGTCAGGCCGGCAATGTAGTAGTCCATCAGGAAGGCATAGATGATCAGCGGCGGCGCGGCGCCGAGCAGGGCGCCGGTCATGATCTGTCCCCAGTTGAAGACGTCACCCTTGATCAGGGTCGTGATGATGCCGACCGGCAGCACCAGCTGATCGGTCGATGTCGTGAACACCAGCGGATAGAGGAACTGAGCCCAGGAGACGGTGAAGGCGAAGATCGTGGCCGCGATCAGGCCGGGCAGCGCGACCGGGATGAAGATCCGGGTCAGCGTCTGGAACCAGCTCGCGCCGTCGATGATCGCCGCCTCGTCGAGCTCCTTCGGGATCGAGGCGAAATAGCCGATCATGATCCAGGTGCAGAACGGCACCGTCAGCGTCGGGTAGATGAACAGCAGCACGTACCAGCGATTGACGAGCTGGATGCCGGTCCAGTCGCCGAACACGGCGAACATCTTGAACAGCGGAATGAACAGCAGGCTGTCCGGAATGAGATAGGTGAGGAACACGCCGGTCGCGAGCGTCGCCGAGCCCCAGAATTTCATCCGCGCCAGCGCAAAGGCCGCCGGCACGCTGATCAGCATCGTGATGGTGACCACGATGATCGAGACCCAGGCCGAGTTCCAGAAGAAGCGCAGGAACTGGTTCGAGGTCAGAAGCTCGGTGTAGTTGCTGAGTGTCGGGTGATAGACCCACCACGGATTGGTCGCGGCCGAGATCTCGGCGCTGCTCTTCAGCGAGGTGATCAGCATGTAGATCGGCGGCGTCAGCGAGAAGATCGCAAACAGCACCAGGAAGAAATAGGACCAGCGCAGCGCCCAGGCGCGGTCGCGGCTCATGCTGCCGTACTTGACCTTGCGGGTCGGTCCGGACTTGTCGATCGTCAGCGAGCTCATCAGGCTTCGTTCCCGCGTTTGGTGATGTCGCGCAGGATGAAGATCGCCGCGACCGCGAGGATCGGCACCATGAACAGTGAAACGCTGGCGCCGAGCGGCACATCGCTGCCCTCGATGCCGACGCGGAACGCCCAGGTGGCGAAGATATGGGTGTGGTCGAGCGGGCCGCCCGCGGTCAGGATGCGCACGATGTCGAAATTGGCGAAGGTCACGATCAGCGAGAACAGCGTCGTGATCGCGATGATGTTGCGCATCATCGGCAGGGTCACGTACCAGATGCGCTGCCACCAATTGGCGCCGTCGATCGCGGCCGCCTCATAGAGCTGGTCGGGCACCGATTTCAGCGCCGCCAGATACATGATCATGAAGAACGGCGCGCCGTACCAGACGTTGACCAGGATCACCGAGAAGCGCGCCCACATCGCATCGCCGGTCCACGGGATCGGCCCGATGCCGAAGAAGGCAAGCGTGTAGTTGAAGGCGCTGTAGGAGGGGTCGAACAGCCAGAGCCACGCCAGCGTGCTCATCGCCGGCGGGATTACCCATGGCACCAGCAGCATGCCGCGCCACTTGCGCTGCTTGTTGGCGGGTACGTTGTGCACGAAATGCGCGACGATGAAGCCGATCAGGGCTTTGAAGATCACCGCCGAGATCGCGAAAATGCAGGATTGCTTGACCACCAGCCAGAAGGTGTCGCGCTTGAACAGGAACTCGAAATTGCCGAACCCGACGAACTTCGTCATCGCCTTGTTCAGCGTCGCGAGGTGCAAGGAGTAGAGGGCCGGGTAGAGCACCAGGATCGCGATCAGGAGGATCAGCGGCAAAGTCATCAGGAACGCGGCCATCGACTTGCGCCGCAGCGCGTTGCGCAGGCCGACGCGCCTTCGTCCCGTCTGGGCAGCGGCTGCGCGGTTGGATTGGAATGCGACATCAACCATAACGCAGGTCCCTCGCGCGGGTTGGTTGCACAGCTCGCCGGTTCGGCGGCTGGGATGTGAAGACGGGACCTCGCGCGGCCAACATTACGGGCGGTCGCGCGAGACCTCGCTTGTCGTCAGCTTCGCATGAAGCCTTCGCACTCGCCCTCGGCCCAGGCGAGTGTCTTTTCCATGCTTTCACCCTGGTAGTACCGTAGGCACATCTTGGTCAGCGTGGCCTGGAAGTAGATCTGCTGCGCGATCTTGGGCGGCGCGGGCGAGGCCGCAATCGACAGCGTCTGGTGCTTGTAGGGGTTCGGATAGTGGTAGAGCGTCCCCTTTGGCGGCGCTTGCTCCGCCCAGACCTTCAAGGTCGTGAGCTTTTCGTAGGCCGGCAGGTCATAGCCACCGCTGGCGACCACCATTTTCTCGATCGATGCAGGTTGCGACAGGTGCGTCAGCAGGCTCTTCGCCGCCTCCTTGTTCTTCGAGAACGACCAGATCGACCAGAAGAACGGCAGATAGGGCGCGAAGCGTCCCTTCGGCCCGGCCGGGAACCCGTGCGTCCAGCACTGCTCCGCGACTTGCGGAGCATCGCGCTTGGCGACCGCCCACGCGCTCGGCGGATTCAGGATCATCGCGCCCTTGCCGGCGACCAGCCACTTGTTGTTGGAAGCGTCGTCCCACGCCGACACATCGGGCGGCAGGAACGCGAGCAGCTTCTTGTAGTAGTCGAGGGCCTGGCGCACCGCGTCGGTCTTGACGGTGAGATTGCCCTTGGCATCGACCAGCTGCGCGCCGAACGACTGGAAGATCGCGCCGGCGGTGTCGACGCTGTCGCTGGTTTCGCCAAGGCCGATGCCGAACGGGAATCCAGCCTTGTGGCAGGCTTCGGCCGCCTTGAGGAAGGTATCGAGGGTCCAGTTATCGGCTTTCGGCTCGCTTCCGGCCGGATACATCTCCTGCACGTCGATGTTGGCGTGTTTCTTCATCAGGTCGATGCGTGAGCAGGGACCCTTGATCTGGCTGCCGACGCTAGCGGGAACGCCGAGCCATTTGCCGCCGGCCTGGCCGAGATATTTCACCGTGCCGTTGACATCGCCGTTCAGCTTGATGAGCGGATCCATGATGTCGTTGACCGGCTCTAGCAGCTCGGCGTTAGCCTGCGGCCACCATGTCGGCATCTGGAAAATATCGTGACCGGATTTCGCCTGCGCCTCGGCGGCGATGGTGACGATGTTCTTGTTGCCCTGGCTGGTGATGTAGTCGATCTGGACCTCGACCTTCTCCTTGGCAGCCCATTCATTGACCAGCTCGGTGGACGCACTGTTCGCGCCGGGCACCCAGTGATCCCAGAAGCCCATCGAGAGCTTTCCGGCTGCGTAGGCGCCACGCACGTAGGGGGCTGTAATCAGCGCGGCCGATGACAGCGCTGTCGCTGCGACGAATTCTCGGCGCGAGAGCTTCTTCCGTGACATGGCATTCCCTCCCTGGTAGCCGACGGACAAAAGACTTTTTGAATCCCGTTGTTGTTTTTGTGCGTCGCGTTTGCGCGACGTCGCGGGATTGCGTTGAAACCGATCAGAACAGAATTGCCGGCATCTGTCGAGAAACGAGATGCTGATGCCAACTAGAACTAACGTTGTGGTCAAATAGCAGGCAGTGTCGTTCGCATCATTGCAGTTGCCGGCGGTTTGCCGCGCGTCTTGCGATCATGCTGCGACGCACGCGGAGACAAGGTCGCAGACGGTGCGCGGTTGAGCCGCAGCTTTCCGGTCAAGCCTCAGCGAACTCTGTTCCGCCATGTTGATGCCCGGCGCGGCCGATAGACTTGCTGAAGCCGGAAACGCTAAAGTCCGGATTTGTCGAACCTACTCCCGCATCAATTCCGCAATCCACCACCGATCACGGAGACCCGATCATGCTCATCCCGGTAGCGAAGCTGCGCGCACAATGGAGATTGTGCGCCGCGGTTGGGGCCGCCACCGTCACGTTGCTCGCAGTGCCTCATATGGTCGATGCGCAGATCGTGCAGGGCGTCGAAAAGGGGGCGCGCGAGGGCAACAAGGCTGCCGGGCCGGTCGGCGGCGTTCTCGGCGGAGCCATCGGCGGCGTTGTCGGGGTGGTGACCGGCGTGACCGGGGTGTTGACCGGCAACAATGGCAACAACCCCAATGCCGGCAGCGGCAAGAACGCACAGGGCGCGGCGGCCGGCGCCAAGGCCCCCAAGTCGGCCAAGGCCGCCGCCAAGGACAAGGGCGCGAAGCAAGCGCCGACCGTGCTGACCCAGGCCGGCGCGCCGCAGCTGACGGCCGAACAGATCGTCGCCAACAGCGACGCCAACATCGAACGGATCAAGAAGGAGCTCAACCTGACGCCGGAGCAGGAGAAGAATTGGGCCGGCTTCAACAGTGCGATGCACTATCTCGGCCACAACGGCGCCGACCGACTCAACCTGCGCATCGCGCGGGCGCAGCGCGATCCGCCGGATGACATCATCGAGCAGATGCGCAACGAGGCCCAGTTCCTCAATGACCGGGCGGTCGATCAGCGCGGCGTCGCCGACGCCGCCGAGCCGCTGTTTGCCAGCCTCGACGACAAGCAGAAACAAATCTTCATCAACGAAATGGTCCGCCTGAGCCACGAACGCGGGCTCGACTGAGGAAATCTCGCCGGCCAAGTGGGGACGAATAGCCGGGCCACCAAGCCCTGGGGTAGGTTAAAGGCGCAGCACCCGGCTATTCTGCCGCAGCGGCGCGGCCCGGTTAATTCGTCATTCAATGTTGAAGAAAAACGGACCGGATCACGCCCGAGTGATGGCCGAGTCAGGGCCTTGTCGGGAACCATCCACAGCGCCCGAGGCCAGCGCGGATTGAGCCGTCAATGACCGGGACATCGGCGCGGCAAAGCGACGATGTCCTTCGGACGGCTCTGCCCGGCAATCAGCGATCCGCAAAACGCCGGCGCTTAGCTCTTCGGGAAGTTCAGCTCCACACCGACGCCGTCCGGATCGTAGAGGAAGATCTGGGTGTCGCCGGTGCGCGGCACGATCTGCTCACGGAAGGTGACGTTCTTCGACTGCAGGCGCTTGCGCACGGCTTCGACGTCGCTGGCGGCAAAGGCGATATGGTCGAGGCGGCCGGTGTCCTCATATTGCTTCGCGGTGCCGCGCACCACGATGCCGTCGCGGGGCTTGCGGGTGCCCATCAGATGGACGGTGGCCTGACCGCCGGAATAGAGCCAGTAGCCGGGGAAATCGAGCGGCGGCCGTTCGCCGTTCTCGAGCCCGAGCACATCGCAATAGAACGCCTTGGTCTTCTCCAGATCCTGCGGCTCGATGGTGTAATGCTGTAGTCCACCCAATGGCATGGTTCTTCTCCTTGAGAAATCGGGTTAAACGAAGCTGAGGTCGGCATCGACGCCCAGCATCCAGGCGCCGACGGTCTCGAAATGACTGAAGCGGCCCTGCAGTTGCTGCGTCACGGTGTGGATGTCGCGGAAGCGCCGCTCCAGCGGATGGCCGTCGAAGATCGCAGTGGCGCCGGCGGTGTTGTAGGCGAAATCGACGGCCTCCCGCGCCTTGTGGATGGCATGCGTGGCCGCCATCCGGATCGTCATGCGCTGGGCCACCGTGATGCTGTGGCCGGCAACCAGATCCTTCCAGATGTCGGCCATCGACTGCAGCAGGAAGGCGCGGGCGGCGCGCAGATTGACCTCGGCTTGGGCGAGGCCGGACTGCACCACCGCATTGTCCCGCAGCGTCTTCTTCATGCCGCGCGGCACCTTGTTGCGGGCGACGTCGACGAAATTGTCGAGCGCGCTGCGGGCAATGCCGCAGGCGACCCCGGCAAAGCCGATCTGGTAGCAAGTATGGTTGCTCATCCGGTACAGCGGGCCATCCTCGCGACACTCGCGGTCGAATTCGCGGGTGATCGAATGGTCCGCGCGGACGAAGAAGTCATCGAGCGCGAACTGGTCGCTGGCGGTACCGCGCAATCCGACCGTGTTCCAGATGTCGGTCCATGCGACGTCCTCGGTCCGCACCAGCATGGTGCGCTCGACCTGCTCGCCCTTGGCATCCCGGCGCGGCGAGCCGTCCGCGGCATAGACCGGGCAGTGCGCACCGAGCCAGGTGGCGTGCCGCCCGCCCGAGGCAAACGACCAGACCCCGGTGACGCGGTAGCCGCCCTCGCACTCGATCGCCTTGACCTTCGGGCCGGGGCCCCAGGCGAGCGCGGCACGCGGGTCGGCAAATACTTCCTGCGCGACCGGCAGGTCGAGATAGGCCGCCGACATCGCGCAGCCGCCGGCCTGGCTCAGGCACCACGCCGTCGAGGCATCCGCCTTGGCGATCGTCTCGATGGCATGGAAGAAGGTGACCGGGTCGGTTTCGATCCCGTTGGTTGAACGCGGCAGCAGCAGGCGGAACAGCCGCGCCTCATGCAGTCGGTCGAGCAGGTCGGGCGGCAGGCGGCGCGTCGTTTCGATATCGTTGGAGGCGGCCGCCACCGTGTCCCTGATCGCCTCGGCGCGGGCAATCACGTCGCGATCACCGATAAGGTCCGCAGAAGTCACATTCATGTTCGCCTCCCTCAGGCGCGCCGGATCGTTGCGGAGGCCGCGACGTCGACCGTCGCGTTGAGCTCCTTGTCGATCTGCTCGATCGATTTGCCCCGGGTCTCGAGCCCGAAGAACAAATAGACGGCCCCCGCCATCAGGAACCAGCAGCCGAGATAGACAAAGGCGGTCGGGATCTGGGTCAGTGGCACGTCGGGCTTGAGGTAGTTGTTCGAACCGACGATCAGCGCAAGCCCGACCGGCCCGATGATCTTGCCGATGCCGCCGAAGCCATAGGCCGACCCCATCCCCGTGGTACGCAGATGCGACGGCCAGACTTCCGCCGCGTAGGGACCGACGATCGCAAAGCCGCCGTCGGCGAAGAAGAAGGCGGCGGCCAGCAGCAGCCAGAACGCCGACATGCCGAACAAAGTCGCGTCGTAGTGGTAGCCGGCAATGATGGTCAGCGCGCCGGCGCCGAGGCCGAGCAGGCCGCCGGCAACACGCCGTCCGAGCAGCTCAGAGAACCAGGAGAACGAGATGCGGCCGAGGAAGCCGGTGACGCTGAGCAGGATCATCATCTTGGCGGCGTCCTGCGGCGTCACCTTCAGCAGCAGCACGAACAGCGCGGGGGCCCATAGCGTGATGCCGTAGACGCCGGTTTGCGCGCCGGCATTGCCGAGCCAGGAGACGATCAGGCTGCGCGGATATTTGAACAGATCGAACCAGCTCGTCGTGACGACCGGACCGGCGTCGGCTGCGCTCGGCAGCGGCAGCTCCGACGGCGGCACCTGCAGCGCCCAGGCCAGCGACTTGCGTGCTTCGTCATAGCGTCCTTGCCGGCACAGCCAGCGCGGCGACTCCGGAACCCAGATCCGAACCAGCAGCACCAGGACTGACGGCAGCACGCCGATCGCAAATAGCAGCCGCCACTGATCGGTTCCCATGACGGCTCCCAGCACGGCGCCGAGGCCGACGCCGAGCGGGATCACGCAGGTGACGAGGCCGCCAACCCAGCCGCGCTTGTGCGACGGCATGAACTCCTGCACCAGCGGCAGGTCGACACAATAAAGACCGCCGACGCCGGTTCCGACGAAGAAGCGCAGGATCGCCAGATAGACCCAGCCGTTATCGGGTGTGAAATAGAGCAGGCCGGTCGCGATCGAGAAGTTCAGCACCGTGCCGATGAAGACGATACGTCGACCGACCCGGTCGGCGAGCCAGCCCCAGAGGTAGGCGCCGAGGATGGCGCCGATGCCGGAACTCATCAGCACGGTGGCCGACTGGCCGAAGGTGAGCTTCCACGGTCCGATCAGGAACGCGAGCACGAAGCCAATCAGGAAGTAGTCGAAGAATTCCAGCGCATCGCCGATGATGGCCGCCGCAAGGATCTTGATCTGGTTGCCGGTCAGAGTCGTCCGGCGATCGAGAATCTCGAACATGGCGCGTCTCCCCATGGCGCCTGTTCATTGTTCCCCGGAGCGTGCGTCGCGCCAGCGCATCGCCCATAGGATGAGGCTATCCTCGTGCCAGCGCGAACGACAAGCCCGCGCCGACGCGGGGCTCATCTGCATTGGCGCGATAAGCGGTTCGGCGTACTGCTGCGCACAAATGGTGGTGCGAAAGCCCGATGTGAGCCGCCGGAGCCGTTGACTTCTGCAATGCCGATCGCCCACGTTTGCGTGGAGGAAGCGGGGAGCAGCCGGGTGGACGAAAAGCGCAAGCATCCGCGAACCGAGGTCAATGAACCCGGCTATGTCTCGTCGGGCGGTTCGGTCATGCATTGCACGATCGTGAACATCTCGCCGGAGGGGGCGGCCATCGAGGTCGAGAATCCGGCCTTCGTCCCGCACCGATTCCGCCTGGTGATGGCCCTCGACGCCTCGGTCGTCTACGAGTGCCAGGTGATCTGGAGTAAGAAGTCGCGAATTGGAGTGAGTTTCGTGGCAACCGCCTGAGCGCGGCTATCTCGATTGGGGACGCCCATGAACCTGCGTGCCAAGGCGGTCGGGTTTCGTTGCTGGAACAGCAGGTGATCCGCCGATGACTCCGGAACCTGCAACGATCTGCCTTGGCTGCTGGCAAAACCTGCATATGCCGATCCCGTTGCGCGGTCCCTTGGCGGCGCCGTTCCGTCTGTTCGGCGTCCGGCCGAGCCGCATGAACCCGAACACATGCACGCTCTGCGAGATGGCCTTCTCGAAGATCATGAAGGCGCGCGCCGTGACCATCGACGCCACCATCCTGTTCGCCGATCTGCGCGGCTACACCACACTGACGCAGACCATCGCGCAGGACGGGCTGACCTCGCTGCTCGACGCGTTCTACGACGACTGTGCCGCCGCGATCTGGCGCTATGACGGCATCCTCAACAAGACCATCGGCGACGCCGTGTTCGCGATCTTCAATTTTCCGGTGCGGCGCGACGATCATGCCGTGCAGGCCTTGCTCGCGGCGCGCCAGATCCAGCGCAGTTTTCGCGACAGGCACGACGCGCTGGTGCGGGCGATCGGCGCCGGCGACATCGAGATCGGCATCGGAATCGGGATGGATAGCGGTGACACCAATTTCGGTGAGTTCGGCCAGGCCCACCGCGACCTGACGGCAGTCGGCACGGTGGTCAATCGCGCGGCGCGCGCGCAGGCGGCCGCCAGGTCAGGCGAGATTCTTGTGACGACGGCCGTGCGGGATCGAACCCGCGACATGATCACGGCAGCCGGTGCCGATTACACCCTGAAGGGCTTCGACCAGCCCGTCACATTATTTCCTGCGTGAATTGGCTTTCGCGTGAATTGACGCGGCGCAAAAAAAGACGGCTCCAGCGTGCAACTGCGCGCCGAAGCCGTCGGGGATGGTCGTTTGCCGATTACGAACGCCGCCTCAACGCAAGGTCGGCGGCTTTGTTCCAGCCCGGATGAAAAGCTTCGAACCGGCGTCAGCGCCACATGCCGCGCATCCGGGCGCCGATGTCGATCGGCGGCGCGCGGTTGGCCGCCGATGCCTGCGCGGCCGCGGCGCGCGGCCAGGTGGTCCGCTCGAACATCGGCAGCAGTCGTTCCGGGATGAAGCGGGTGCGCGAGGCGTACATGTGGCGGTCGCCCTTGGCCGCCTGGCCGTGGACGAAGAAGCGCTGCGGTACCAGCAGATGCAGATCGTCCTTGGCGCGGGTCATCGCGACATAGAGCAGGCGGCGCTCCTCCTCGAGTTCGGCCGACGTGCCGGCGCCGAGGTCGGAGGGCATGCAGCCGTCGACGACATTGAGCACATAGACGGATTTCCATTCCTGCCCCTTGGCGGAATGGATCGTCGACAGGATCAGATAATCCTCATCGAGCAGCGGCACGCCAGCCTGGTCGCTGGTCGCATCGGGTGGATCGAGCGTGAGCTCGGTGAGAAAACGTTCGCGTGACGGGTAGCCGGCGGCGATCTGCTCGAGCTGAATGAGATCGGCGCGACGTACCTCGCTGTCCTCGTGGATGCGATCGAGATGCGGTTCGTACCAGAGGCGGGCGCGTTCGATGTCGACGGGCCATTCCGAGTAGCGGAGGTTCTCGATGGCCTCCACGAACAGCCGCCAGTCCGCACCGGCGCGGGGCGGAGCGGGCAGTGCGACGAGCGCAGCGATCGGATCGGCGGCCTCGGTCATGCGGTCGAGCACCCGCTGCGCCGAGGTCGGTCCGACGCCGGGCAACAGATGCAGGATGCGAAAACCTGCAACCCGGTCGCGTGGATTGGCGGCGAAGCGCAGCAGCGCCAGCATGTCCTTGACATGCGCGGCGTCGAGGAATTTGAGGCCGCCGAATTTCACGAACGGAATGTTGCGGCGGGTCAGCTCGACCTCCAGCGGTCCGCTGTGCGAGGAGGTGCGGAACAGCACCGCCTGGTGCTTCAGCAGGTTGCCTTCCTCGCGATTGGCCAGCACCTGCTCGACGATGTAACGGGCCTGATCGGCCTCGTCGCGGATCGTGACGAGCAGCGGCTTGCGGGTCGAGGTCCGGTCGGTCCACAGGTTCTTGGTGAAGCGTTCCTTGGCGAGCGAGATCACGCCATTGGCGGCCGACAGGATCGGCTGCGTCGAGCGATAGTTGCGGTCGAGCGTGACGATCTCGGCGGCCGGGCTGAACTGGGCCGGGAAGTCGAGGATGTTGCGCACGGTGGCGGCGCGGAACGAATAGATCGACTGCGCGTCGTCGCCGACCACGGTGAGCCCGCGGCCCGCGGGCTTGAGTGCGAGCAGGATCGAGGACTGCAGACGGTTGGTGTCCTGATATTCGTCGACCATCACCTGGTCGAAGCGGCCGCCGATCTCCTCGGCCAGTGCGGTGTCCGTCACCATCTGCGCCCAGTAGAGCAGGAGGTCGTCGTAATCGAGCACGTTCTGCCGCTGCTTGGCTTCGACATAGGCCCCGAACAGCTGTTTCAATTCACCGGCCCAGCCGGAGCACCACGGGAAGAACTGGCCGAGCACGGCCTCGATCGGCATCTCCGCGTTCACGCAGCGCGAATAGATCGCAAGGCAGGTGCCCTTGGTGGGGAACCGGCTTTCGGTGCGGGAGAACCCGAGATCGTGGCGGACCAGATTGATCAGGTCGGCGGAATCCTCGCGGTCATGGATCGTGAAGGCCGGGTCGAGGCCGATACGCTCGGCGAATTCGCGCAGCAGCCGCGCGCCGATGCCGTGGAACGTGCCGGCCCAACTCAGCGCGTCGGTCATGACCGAGGCGCGATCGCCGAGCACGCGGCGCGCAATGCGCTCGACGCGGCCGGCCATCTCGGCGGCGGCGCGCCGCGAAAAGGTCATCAACAGGATGCGGCGCGGATCGGCGCCAGCGACGATCAGATGCGCGACGCGATGGGCGAGGGTGTTGGTCTTGCCGGACCCCGCGCCCGCGATCACCAACAGCGGCGCGCCGACGATGCAATCCTTGCCGACCCCGTGCTCGACAGCGCGGCGCTGCTCGGCATTGAGCGCATCGAGATAGGCTGTGTTGGCAAGATCAGTCACGAATCACCCCCACGAAACGCTAACAGACATTGCGATTCATTGGGGCCGACGCGCCGAGGCGGACGCAGAGAAATTAGATTGACATTAACGCGGCGCGGCGCACAACCCCGCCATGGGTGACGTATCCAAATCCGACACGCCGCTGAAGGCGACGTTCAAGGTGCGGCTGAACGGCGAGACGGTGACGCTCGCGACCGTCGGCCAGGCCTATAGCTTCATCAGCAATCTCAGCGCCGTCGAATGGATGGAGTTCCGCTCGCTGCATGACGAGGCATTGGTTGCGCTCGAGAGAGCGGCCGGTAACGCCATGCTGACGGTGCAAGCGACCAACGCGTTGCGGATGCTGTTCGTCCGCGCGAAACTGCTTTGAAAAGAAAATGAACCGCCTTGGTGTTCCATTGGCCCTCCAAGGCGGCCCGAGAGTGCGGCTGAAGCGCATTGCGCACCCGGCCGTCGCGTGTACCGCCGTTACCTTGTTTGCGGCCATAACGAACAGCGCCTTACGCAACCACCGCCGATTCGGCTGTAGCCGCGGCACCACAATCACAGGCCAACGTCATCGACCAGGCGGTCATACACGAGCGCAGACCGGAGGTTCATGGTTGCGATCTTCAGATAGCCCGGCTCGCGCATGGCGTTGTTGAACATCATGATCGCCGTCTTCCAGTAGCCGCGCTCGCGCTGATCCAGGTTCAGCGCGGACAGGTAGTCCGCGGCGTCGCCGACCGTCGCGAGCGTTCGCCCGTCCTTCAGCGTAATCGGGAACGCAAGCGGCGACCGCTTCTCCAGCTCCAGCACGTCAGGCTCCCCCCAGGACCAAGCAGCAATAAGACAAAGCAGCAATAACAGGAACAGACCTAGCTGCGCCGCTATATCAAAGCCTTAAGGGGACGTCCGGCCTGGCTGGAGCGGACGGTTCAGAAAGAATCCGCCAGCGCGATCTCCGCCTTCAGCGCATCGATGCGCCGTTCGGCTTCCTCGGACGTCAGGTCGCGTGCGTACTGGTTCGGCTGATAGGCCTCCTCGGCGAGGCTCCTCAACCGCAGCGCCTGGGCACGGGTCATCAGCCCGCCAAGCCGCTCCGCAACCCCACCATATCTTACCGCTGCCACGCTCATTGCTTGCCTCGCTTGCTGGATCGTGACTTGACAATATGTTCTATTTTTGTTCTAACAAGCCATGGACAACAAGATCAATGAAATTCGGCGCAAGATCAGCACGTTGCGAGCTGAGATGACCCTGATCGAGGCGTCGATCCGGGATCAGGTCAACCGCGACCTCGATTGCAGTGAAGCATCGTACCGGCTGATGGCGATGCGAGCCGAAGTGGCCCAACTGGTCGGCCGGTGGAAAGCCGCCGGCGGCGGCGAGCGTCTCCCCACGGTCCGAGAGCGGCTGAGCCGGAGCTTCGAGGACCGCGCCGGCACGAAGGTCAAGGTGGACAAGGACAAGGCGAAGCCTACGTCCGGCCACAGCAACGCCCGGGTGTGATCCGGCGGTTCGCCCAAAGAGGGGAGCCTCGAACACCGGCTCAGGCCCAAATCAGGTTTCAAGGAAGGAACCCGGACCGCAGGATCTGCATTTTCTTGTGGTGAGAGCCAATACCATAGCATCGCCCAGCGCCATGATCGCCGATCCGACCGCGCCACCGCGGGCATCGATGAATGACGATCGCAGTCCACTGCTGACGCTGATCTCCTGCATCAGCTGCATCAGGACGATGCGGCTCGAGAGCAGCCATCCGGGCAGCGAGGGCAGGGATATTCTTCAGTACCGCTGCGAGCAATGCAGCCGCATCGAGCGGGTGCAATTGGTGCGGCGAAGCTGGCCGGCGGAACGCTAGCCTTTCGATTTTGAACTAGTGTCCCGAATCCGAAGTTCGCATCATTTGCCGCATCTTCGGAGCGAACTTCGGATTCGATAAGGACACTAGCAAACTTATGATTCTAGTGTGCTTTATGAATGCGAAGTTCGTGAAAGTGGCTGCCGCGAAATCGCACGAACTTCGCATTCAGCACACTAGGAGCGGGCTTTCGCCTTTGGTCTTGCCACGACGTCATGCGCGGTGGCATCGAACTCGCTCGAAGCGTTGCCGGATGGCCCGCTCGTCGCGCTGCCGACGCCGTGCCCCGTCAACTTTGCGAGTTCGCGGCTGAGGTCGTGGATGTGGTACGGCTTGCGTAACACCGGAAAGTCGGACCTCACGTCGCGCGCGCTCGCGCTGTAGCCTGTCGTCAGCAGGATCGGCAGCTCGGGCTTTCTGTCCCGGATCGTGCGCGCCAGCTTCAGTCCATCAATCCTGCCGGGCATGACGATGTCGCTGAACACCACATCGATTCCGTTGGCGTCGATCTCCGACAAGGCGGCCTCCGCGTTCGGGGCCCAGCGCACGGTGTAGCCGAGCTGTTCGAGCAGGCCCGTGCTCGCATCGGCGACGGCAGGATTGTCCTCGATCAGCAGGATCGTGGCCAAGCCGGGCGTGCTGTGCCCCGTGGCGGTGCGCTTTGCGGCCGCGGTCCCCCGCGGCAGATAGATGCTGACCGTCGTGCCCTTGCCGAGCGCACTCGTAATCTCGACCCGTCCGTCCGCCTGGTGCGCGAAGCCGTGAACCTGGGACAGCCCAAGGCCGGTCCCTTTGCCGACCGGCTTGGTGGTGAAGAAGGGATCAAAGACCTTGTTCATGACATCGTCGGGAATGCCTTCGCCGGTGTCGGTAATGCTGACGACCACCTGGGCGGCTTCCGGGACATTGCGCGCCGCGACGGTCAGCGTGCCGCCGCAGGTCATCGCATCCCGGGCATTGACCACGAGGTTGATCAGCGCGGTCTCAAATTCCGTCGGATCGACGAAGATCGGCCAGAGATCCGGTCCGATCTCCATGTTCAGCTTGATCGCGCCGCCGAGCGCGCTGGTCAAAACCTCTCGCACCGCGGTGATCCTGTCAGCGACGTTGATGGTCTGCGGATTGACACTCTGCCGACGCGCGAAGGTGAGGAGCTGCCTGGTCAGGGACGCGGCACGCTCAGATGCGGTTTCGATCGCGCCGAGTGCAAGCGTCCCCCGTTCGCTCATCACCTCGCGCTTGATCCGGTGCAGATTGCCGGAGATGATCATCAGCAGGTTGTTGAAGTCGTGCGCGACGCCGCCGGTCAGTTGGCCGAGCGCATCCATCTTTTGCGATTCCGCAAGCTGACGCTGCACCTGTTCGAGCTTCTGATGCGCGTCGCGCCGCTCGGAAATATCCCGGGTGATCTTGGCGAAGCCGACCAGGCTGCCGTCGGTATCGCGGATCGGATCGATCACGACGCTCGCCCAGAAGAACGAACCGTCCTTGCGGACCCGCCAGCCTTCCTCCACGTAATGCCCGGTCTCTTCCGCGATCTTGAGCGCATGGGCGGGTTTGCCGGCAGCCTGGTCGGCCGGCGTATAGAACCGCGAGAAGTGCTGGCCGATGATTTCGCCGGGCGAATAGCCCTTGATGCGCTCGCCGCCGGCGTTCCAATTGGCGACGATGCCGGCCGGCGTCAGCATATAGAGCGCGTAGTCGGTGACATTGCTCACCAGCAGGCGGAACTGGCTTTCGCTGGCCTCGAGATCCGCGCGTGCCTGACGCCGCTCGGTGATGTCGCGGGTGACCATTGCGTAGCCGACGAGCTTGCGCTTCTCGTAGATCGGATCGATGACCACAGCGGCGTAGAATTGCGACCCGTCCTTGCGGACAGACCAGCCTTCGGCCGCTGAGTGCCTTTCCTTCCGCGCCATCTGCAGCGCTCTCGCCGGAACGCCGGATGCGCGATCCTCGGCAGGATAGAAGACCGAGAAGTGCTGGCCGAGGATCGCCTTGGCCGGATAGCCCGTGATGCGCTCGGCGCCCTTGTTCCAGTTGATGACCCGGCCATCGGGGCCGAGCATGCAAATGGCGTAGTCGACCACGCCGCCAGCGACCGGCCGACGATCGTGCCGGCTCTCGACGATGCCCCGTTTGGGTTGTTCTGATTTCTTAACCATCACCGATCCTGCCCCCGCCCGAAACGCGCGGGGATGGTCAATGTTCCATGCGAGCACGAGGACCGGGCGATCAGGGCCGGCTCCGTCGTTCTTCGGAAAAGTTCGGCCAACGGTCGGAACTTTTGGTTCCAATCGCGATTAAGGTACTCGGTTTGCGTCACAAATTGCGGTTTTGGCGTTTTCCCGCTTGAATAGATCAAGGGCAGTCATTCTTATGGTCACACTGGCTTTTCCGAGTCTCTGGATTCGCAGCCAGCGCGTAGGGGAAATTACATGACCGATCTCGGTTCGTCGCCTCGTCCCCGTGCTGATACGCGCCGCAGCCAGCAATCAAACGGAAGCCTCGATTCTTCGCATGACCTGCTGCAATCGCTGCAGGCGATGCGCGCCGGCGACTTCTCGGTCCGGATGCGTGGCGACTATCTCGGCATCGACGGCAAGATCGCGGACGCCTTCAACGAAATCGCAGCCGCCAACGAGCGCATGGCGCAGCAATTGGCGCGCGTCGGCCAGGTCGTCGGCCGCGAGGGACAGACCCGCCAGCGCGTCAATTTCGGCCTCGCCAGTGGCGCCTGGGCCGATATGGAGAGCTCGGTCAACACGCTGATCGATGATCTGCTGTGGCCGACCCGCGAGGTCACCCGCGCGGTCGCTGCGGTGGCGCAAGGCGACCTGCTGCAGACCGTGCAGCTCGACGTCGAGGGCCGGCCGCTGCGCGGCGAATTCCTGCAGTCGGCGAACATCGTCAACACGATGATCAAGCAGCTCTCGGTGTTCACCTCGGAGGTCACGCGCGTGGCGCGCGAAGTCGGCACCGAGGGCAAGCTCGGCGGCCAGGCCCAGGTGCCGGAAGTGACCGGCGTCTGGAAGGACCTGACCGAGAGCGTCAACTCGATGGCCAACAATTTGACCGGCCAGGTCCGCAACATCGCCGAGGTGACGATCGCGGTCGCCAACGGCGACCTGTCCAAGAAGATCACGGTCGACGTTCGCGGCGAGATCCTGCAGCTGAAGGAAGCCATCAATACGATGGTCGATCAGCTGCGTTCGTTCGCCTCCGAAGTGACGCGCGTGGCGCGCGAGGTCGGCACCGACGGCAAGCTCGGCGGCCAGGCGATCGTGCCCGGCGTCGCCGGTACCTGGAAGGACCTCACCGACTCCGTGAACGCGATGTGCGGCAACCTGACCGCCCAGGTACGCAACATCGCCAACGTGACCACGGCCGTGGCGCGCGGCGACCTGTCGCGCAAGATCACGGTCGACGTCAGCGGCGAGATTTTGGAGCTGAAGGACACCATCAACACGATGGTGGACCAGCTCAACTCGTTCGCGTCGGAAGTGACGCGTGTGGCGCGCGAGGTCGGCACCGAAGGCAAGCTCGGCGGCCAGGCCCAGGTGCCCGGCGTCGCCGGCACCTGGAAGGACCTGACCGACAACGTCAACTTCATGGCATCGAACCTGACCGCGCAGGTCCGCAACATCGCCGACGTCGCGACCGCGATCGCCGGCGGCGACCTCTCGAAGAAGATCACGGTCAACGTGTCGGGCGAGATCCTTCAGCTGAAGGAAACGCTGAACACGATGGTGGACCAGCTCAACGCGTTCGCGTCCGAAGTGACGCGCGTGGCGCGCGAGGTCGGCACCGAAGGCAAGCTCGGCGGCCAGGCCAACGTGCTCGGCGTCGCCGGCACCTGGAAGGATCTGACCGACAACGTCAACTTCATGGCGTCGAACCTGACGGCGCAGGTGCGCAACATCGCCGCCGTGACGACGGCGGTCGCGGGCGGCGACCTCTCCAAGAAGATCACGGTCGACGTGCGCGGCGAAATCCTCGAGCTGAAGGACACCATCAACACGATGGTCGATCAGCTCAACGCGTTCGCGGGCGAGGTGACGCGCGTGGCGCGCGAGGTCGGCACTGAAGGCAAGCTCGGCGGCCAGGCCGAGGTGCGCGGCGTCGCCGGCACCTGGAAGGATCTCACCGACAGCGTCAACTCGATGGCCTCGAACCTGACCGCGCAGGTCCGCAACATCGCTGAGGTCGCGACCGCGGTGGCGAAGGGCGACCTGTCGAAGAAGATCACGGTGAACGTGTCGGGCGAAATCCTTCAGCTGAAGGAAACGCTGAACACCATGGTGGACCAGCTCAACGCGTTTGCCGGCGAGGTGACGCGCGTGGCGCGCGAGGTCGGTACCGACGGCAAGCTCGGCGGCCAGGCCGAGGTGCCCGGCGTCGCCGGCACCTGGAAGGACCTGACGGACAGTGTCAACTCGATGGCCGGCAATCTCACGGCGCAGGTGCGTAACATCGCCGAGGTCGCGACCGCGATCGCCGGTGGCGATCTGTCGCGCAAGATCACCGTCGACGTGCGCGGCGAGATCCTTCAGCTGAAGCAAACGCTGAACACGATGGTCGACCAGCTCAACCGCTTCGCGGGCGAGGTGACGCGCGTGGCGCGCGAGGTCGGCACCGACGGCAGCCTCGGCGGCCAGGCCAACGTGCCCGGCGTCGCCGGCACCTGGAAGGACTTGACCGATAACGTCAACTCGATGGCCGGCAACCTCACCGCGCAGGTCCGCAACATCGCCGAGGTGACGACCGCCGTGGCGCGCGGCGACCTGTCGCGCAAGATCACCGTCGACGTGAAGGGCGAAATCCTCGAGCTCAAGAACACCATCAACACGATGGTGGACCAGCTCAATGCGTTTGCGGGCGAGGTGACGCGCGTGGCGCGCGAGGTCGGCACCGAGGGCAAGCTCGGCGGCCAGGCCGAAGTGCCCGGCGTCGCCGGCACCTGGAAGGATTTGACCGACAACGTCAACTTCATGGCGTCGAACCTGACCGCGCAGGTCCGCAACATCGCCGAGGTCGCGAGCGCGATCGCCGGCGGCGACCTGTCGAAGAAGATCACCGTGGACGTGCGCGGCGAGATCCTGCTGCTCAAGGACACCCTGAACACGATGGTCGAGCAGCTGCGCTCGTTCGCCGCCGAAGTGACGCGGGTGGCGCGCGAGGTCGGCACCGAGGGACGGCTCGGTGGCCAGGCCGTGGTGCCCGGCGTCGGCGGCACCTGGAAGGACCTCACCGACAACGTCAACCTGCTGGCGGCGAACCTGACCACCCAGGTGCGCAACATCGCCGAAGTCACCACCGCGGTGGCGCGCGGCGACCTGTCGCGCAAGATCACGGTCGACGTGAAGGGCGAAATCCTCGAGCTCAAGAACACCATCAACACCATGGTCGACCAGCTCAACGCTTTCGCGGGCGAGGTGACGCGCGTGGCGCGCGAGGTCGGCACCGAGGGCAAGCTCGGCGGCCAGGCCGAGGTGCGCGGCGTTGCCGGCACCTGGAAGGACCTCACCGACACCGTCAACGTCATGGCGGTAAACCTGACCGAGCAGGTGCGCGGCATCGTCAAGGTGGTGACCGCGGTCGCCAACGGCGATCTGAAGCAGAACCTGACGGTGAAATCGAAGGGCGAGGTGGCCGCGCTCGCCGACACCATCAACAACATGACCGAGACGCTTGCGACCTTCGCCGAACAGGTCACCAGCGTGGCGCGCGAGGTAGGCGTCGAGGGACGGCTTGGCGGTCAGGCCAACGTGCCCGGCGCGGCCGGCACCTGGAAGGATCTCACCGGCAACGTCAACCTGCTCGCGGCCAACCTGACCTCGCAGGTGCGCGCGATCGCGGAAGTGGCGACCGCCGTGACCAAGGGCGACCTGACGCGCTCGATCCAGGTCGACGTCCGCGGCGAGGTCGCCGAGCTCAAGGACAATATCAACACGATGATCGGCAACCTCCGTCTCACCACGGAGCGCAACACCGAACAGGACTGGCTGAAGACCAATCTGGCGCGCTTCACCAACATGCTGCAGGGCCAGCGCGATCTTGCGACCGTCGGCCGGCTGCTGCTGACCGAGCTTGCGCCGCTGATCAATGCGCATATGGGCGTGATCTACCAGGTCGACAATCCCGAGAATGCGCAGTTGCGCCTGTTGTCGGCCTATGCCAGCGACAGCAGCAATCCGCATCCGCAGATCGTCCAGTTCGGCGAGGGATTGATCGGCCAATGCGCGCTCGACAAGCGCCAGCGTCTCGTCTCCGAAATTCCCGGCGATGCGGTGCCGATCAATTCGGCCTTGATGCGGATCATGCCGAAGAACCTCGTCGTGTTTCCGGTGCAGTTCGAGAACCAGGTCAAGGCGGTGATCGAGCTGTCCTCGATCTCCTCGTTCACGACCTCGCAGATCACCTTCCTCGAACAGTTGACCGACAGTATCGGCATCGTGCTCAACAGCATCGAGGCGACGATGCAGACCGAGGCGCTGCTCAAGCAGTCGCAACAGCTCGCCGGCGAGTTGCAGACCCAGCAGAAGGAATTGCAGCAGACCAACGATCAGCTGGAGCAGAAGGCCCAGCAGCTTGCCGAACGCAATGTCGACGTCGAGCGCAAGAACCAGGAAATCGAGCAGGCGCGGCGCGCGCTGGAAGAGAAGGCGACCGAGCTGTCGCTGACTTCGAAGTACAAATCCGAATTCCTCGCCAACATGTCGCACGAATTGCGGACACCGCTGAACTCGATCCTGATCCTGGGCCAGCAGCTCACCGAAAATCCCGACGGCAATCTGACCGGCAAGCAGGTCGAGTTTGCCCGCACCATTCACGGCGCCGGCACCGACCTGTTGAACCTGATCAGCGACATCCTCGATCTCTCCAAGATCGAGTCCGGCACGGTGACGGTCGACGCCGAGGAGATTTTGACATCGAGCCTGCTCGAGACCGTCGGACGGCCGTTCCGGCACGAGGCGGAGAACCGGCATCTCTCGTTCAGCATCGATGTCGACGCCAATCTTGCGCGCAGCATGGTCACCGACTCTAAGCGGCTGCAGCAGGTGCTCAAGAACCTGTTGTCGAATGCGTTCAAGTTCACTGCGGAAGGCGGCGTCAGCCTGACCGTGTCGGCCGCGCTCGGCGGCTGGAGTGTGGAGCATCCGATCCTCAATGCGGCGCCCGCGGTCGTTGCGTTCGAGGTTTCGGATAGCGGCATCGGCATTCCGCAAGACAAGCAGAAGCTGATCTTCGAGGCGTTCCAGCAGGCCGACGCCGGCACCAGCCGCAAATATGGCGGCACCGGCCTTGGACTGGCCATCAGCCGTGAGCTCGCGGGTCTGCTCGGCGGCGAGATCCATCTGCGCAGTGCGACGGGCAAGGGCTCGACCTTCACGCTCTATCTGCCGCTGAAATATGCCGGCCCCTCGGTGGCGCTGCGCCCGCAGGCTCGACCGATAGCGATGCCGCATACGCCGGCGCCGGCGCTGCAGGTGTCAGGCGCGCAGGAGCGTGTGATCGAGCAGCTTCCCGACGACCGGCTCGATCTCGAGCCCGGCGACACCATCCTGCTGATCGTCGAGGACGATCCGCATTATGCGCGGGTGCTGATCGATCTGGCGCGCGACAAGGGCTTCAAGGTGCTGGTCGCAAGCCGCGGCGCCGAAGCGCTGGATCTGGCCAAGCAGTTCCAGCCGAGCGCGGTGTCGCTCGACGTCTTCCTGCCCGACATGCTGGGTTGGACGGTGCTGAGCCAGCTCAAGCACAATCCGCTGACCCGTCACATTCCGGTTCAGATCATCACGCTCGACGAGGACCGGCAGCACGCGCTGGCGCGCGGCGCGTTCTCCTTCGTCAACAAGCCGACGACGACGGAAGGCGTCAGCGCTGCGCTGTCGCAGATCAAGGAATACGCCAGACCACGCCGCAAGCGCCTGCTGATCGTGGAGGACAATGCGGCTGAGCAGCTCAGCATTACCGAACTGCTCGGGCACGAGGATATCGAGATCGTGACCAGCGGTACCGGGGCAGGGGCGCTCTCAACGATGCGCGAAAATCCGTGCGACTGCGTCGTGCTCGACCTGCGCCTGCCCGACATGAGCGGTTTCGAGGTGCTGGATCAGATCCGCAAGGACGAGACGCTCTCCAATATTCCCGTTGTCGTGTTTACGGGCCGGGAACTTTCAGCTGAAGAAGACGCGGAACTGCACACGATGGCGCGCAGCATCGTCGTCAAGGGCGTGGAATCGCCGGAGCGTCTGCTCGACGAAACGTCACTGTTCCTGCACCGTGTGATCACGGAATTGCCCGTCGAAAAACAGAGGATGCTGGAGAAGCTCAATAGCTCCGACGAGGATCTTATTGGCAAGACCGCACTGCTGGTCGACGACGATGCCCGCAACATCTTCGCGCTCTCGAGCGTGTTGGAGCGGCGAGGTATGAAGGTGTTGACTGCGACAACCGGTCACGAGGCCATCTCGCTGGTCGAATCCAATCCCAAGATTGCTATCGTGCTGATGGACATCATGATGCCGCAGATGGACGGTTACCAGACCATCGGCGCCATCCGGCAAAACCCCGCCTTCGCGCGGCTGCCGATCATCGCGCTGACCGCGAAGGCGATGAAAGGCGATCGAGAGAAATGCCTGGAGGCAGGCGCGTCCGACTATCTGGCGAAACCCGTGAACACCGAGCAACTGCTGCTGGCGATCCGCATGTGGCTGCACCGCTGATCGGCGATCGAACATGATGGACCACGAAAAGGTAAACATCCTTCTGGTCGATGACCAGCCGGCGAAGCTGCTGGCCTATGAGGTCATCCTGAAGGAGCTCGGCGAGACGCTGGTAGCCGCGTCGTCGGGCCGCGAGGCGCTGGAGTTCCTCCTCAAGAACGAAGTCGCAGTCATCCTGGTCGACGTCTGCATGCCGGAGCTCGACGGCTTCGAGCTCGCGGCGATGATCCGCGACCATCCGCGCTTCCAGAAGACCGCGATGATCTTCATCTCGGCGATCCAGGTCAGCGATATCGACCGGCTCCGCGGCTACGAGATGGGCGCGGTCGATTACGTGCCGGTGCCCGTCGTGCCCGAGGTGCTGCGGGCAAAGATCCGCGTGTTCGCCGAGCTCTACCGCAAGACACGGCAGCTCGAACGCCTCAACGCGGAGCTCGAGGACCGCGTGCGCGCACGCACTGCCGAGCTCGAGCAATCGACCACGCGGCTGGTCGAAAGCGAGGCGCGCCGCAGCATGGCGATTGCGGCCGGCAAGATGGGCTCGTGGGACTGGGATTGGGTCAACGGCGACTGGATGTGGGACGAGGGGCAATACAAGATCTTCGGCGTCGACCCGAAATCCTTCAAGCTCACCTCCGACAATATACAGGCGCTGTTTCATCCCGACGATGTCGAGCACCTCCGACAAGCCTGGACCGGCTTCGGCAAGGGCCAGACGTCCTATGAAACCGAATTCCGCGTCATGCGGCCGGACGGCGAGGTGCGCTGGTGCGTCGGCACAGCCGCGGCCACCAGCGACCGCAACGGCAAGGTGGTACGGGTGAGCGGCGTCACCGTCGACATCACCGATCGCAAGAAGGCCGAGGAGCGGCAGAGCCTGTTGACCCGCGAGGTCGACCATCGCGCCAAGAACGCGCTCGCGCTGGCGCAATCGATCGTGCGCCTGACGCGCGCGCAGAACGTGACCGCCTATGTGCGGGCGGTCGAAGGCCGCATCACGGCGCTGGCACGCGTGCACACCGTGTTGTCGCTGTCGAGCTGGCAGGGCGCCGAAATCCGGCGGCTGGTCACCGAGGAGATCGCGCCGTATTCGGAAGCCGGACAGATCCAGATCGATGGCGAAGAGGTGCAGTTGCAGCCCGCGACCGCGCAGACCTTGGCGCTGGCGCTGCATGAGCTCGTCACCAACTCCGCCAAATACGGTAGCCTGTCGGTGCTGTCGGGCCGGCTTGCGATCACTTGGGAACTGCACGACGAAACGTTGATCCTGGCCTGGGTGGAATCCGGCGGACCTCCCGTGACCAAGCCGAAGCAGAGGGGTTTCGGTACGAGAAGCGTCATCGCCAGCATCGAGACCCAGCTCGGCGGCCGCGCCGACTTCGATTGGCGCACCGAGGGCCTGGTGTGCCGGCTCACGGTTCCGCTCAAGGCGCTGGCAGGAGAGCCCGCGGCCTACCGCGATTTGTCGACGGCCGAGCAGCGCCAGCCCATGGTCAGTTCCAGGGCCGTGTAGCGCATCCCACCCGAACAGGAACCAAGCGCCGGACGCTGCGGTTAACGGGGCTTGATCGCTCCATTCGTGGCTTGAGGTGCTACCGTGGATGCCCAAACCCGAGAGCGCGGGCCGTCCGGGGAGAAGCCGCGGCAGCCCAAGCGCAATCCCGAGCAAGGATCGCGACCCGACAGCGCATCCTCGCCAGAGCGGGAAACCGAGCGCAAGCCATCGATGCGCGACCGGCTGCGCGAGCACTGGCTGCTTGCCACAGTCGGCGCCTGTCTGCTCCTGCTCGCGATCATCGGTGGCGTGAGCTATTGGCTCAACGTGCGTCACTATGAATCGATCGATGACGCGTTCGTGGCCGCACGCAGCTTTGCGGTGGCGGCGAAGGTCGGCGGCTATGTCGTCGAGGTCCCCGTCACCGACAACCAGCACGTCAATGCCGGCGATCTCCTCGCGAGGATCGATGAGCGCGACTACAAGATATCAGTCGATCAGGCCAGCGCGCAGGTCGCGGTCGCAGAGGCCAATATCGCCAATGTCGAGGCCCAGATCGACAGTCAGCAGGAGCAGATCAAGGAAGCCAAGGCGCAGCAGCAACAGGCCGAGGCGCAATTGAAGTTCGCGCGGGAGGAGGCGGAGCGCGCCCAGAACCTCGTCGAGAAGGGCGCGGGCACGGTGCAGCGGCAGCAGCAGACCCGCTCGGATCTCGACGCCCAGCAGGCCAATGCCAGCCGCGCCAGGACGGCAGTGACTGCCGCGGAGCTCGGCGTCAAGACGCTCGAGGCTCAGCTCAAGAGCAGCAAGGCATCGCTGGAGCAGGCGCGGGCACAGCTCGATCAGGCCAAATTGAACCTGCAATATACAAGTATCGTCGCGGCGCAATCCGGACGCGTCGTCAAGCTGAGCGGCGCGGTCGGCACCTATGTGGCACCGGCCCAGAGCGTCATGATGTTCGTTCCTGACGAGGTCTGGATCACCGCCAACTACAAGGAAACGCAGCTGACGGACATGCGGCCGGGCCAGCCGGTCGAGATCAGGATCGATGCCTATCCGGGGCGCAAGCTCACCGGCCGCGTGGCTTCGGTTCAGCCGGGTTCGGGCACTGCGTTCAGCCTGCTGCCGGCGGAGAACGCCACCGGCAATTTCGTCAAGGTCGTGCAGCGCGTTCCCGTGAAGATCGTGATCGACAATTGGCCGAATGACCTTCCGATCGGGCCGGGCATGTCGGTCGTGCCCTGGACCAGGGTGCGATGAGCGACGTTGCGGCAGGCGGCGGCGCAGCCTGGTCGCCGGAGCGTTCGGCTGCCGGCGGACATAATCCCTACCTGATTGCCTTCGTCGTCTCGATCGCGACGTTCATGGAGGTGCTGGACACCACGATCGCCAATGTGGCCTTGCGCCATATCGCGGGCGGCCTGGCGGTCGGCATCGACGAGAGCACCTATGTCATCACCAGCTATCTGGTCGCCAACGCGATCGTGCTGTCGATCTCGGGCTGGCTCTCGACCGTGATCGGCCGCAAGCGCTTCTACATGATCTGCGTCGGCACCTTCGCGTTCGCGTCCCTGCTGTGCGGGCTTGCCTGGAGCCTGGAGGCGCTGGTTCTGTTCCGGATCATCCAGGGCCTTGGCGGCGGCGGGATGGCGACGAGCGAGCAGGCGATCCTCGCCGACTCCTTTCCGCCGGCCAAGCGTGGCCAGGCGTTCGCGATCTACGGCGTCGCGGTGGTGGTTGCTCCCGTGGTCGGGCCGACGCTCGGCGGCTGGATCACCGACACCTATAGCTGGCACTGGATCTTCCTGATCAACGTGCCGATGGGCTTGCTCTCGCTGGTCCTGGTCGGGACGCTGGTCAAGGAGCCGTCCGGCGCCGAGCAGGAGCGCAAGCAGCTCCTCAAGGACGGCCTGCGCGTCGACTACATCGGCTTCGTACTGGTCGCGATCGGGCTCGGTTCGCTCGAATTCGTGCTCGACGAAGGCCAGCGCAAGGACTGGTTCGGGTCCAACATGATCGTCGGCTTCGCGCTGGCCTCGGCGATTTGCCTGATCGCGCTGATCCCCTGGGAGCTGACGCGCAAGGACCCGATCGTCGATCTCCGCCTGCTGGGACGTCGCCAGTTCGGATCGTGCTTCCTGGTGATGCTGTGCACCGGCGCGGTGCTGATCTCGTCGACGCAGCTCCTGCCGCAGCTGTTGCAGACCGAGCTGAACTATACTGCGCTGCTTGCCGGGCTCGCACTGTCGCCCGGCGGCGTCGTCACGCTGATCTTGATGCCGGTGGTGGGCCATCTCGTCAGTCGCGTTCAGCCGAAATATCTGATCGCGATCGGCGGCTGTATCGTTGCATTCTCGATGTGGCACCTGACGGGACTGAACGGCGACATCACCTATGGCTATGCCGCGCTCGCACGCATCTTTCTCTCCGCCGGGCTTCCGTTCCTGTTCTTGCCGGTCACGACAGCGTCATATGACGGCGTGCCGCCGGATAAGACCAACCAGGCCTCGGCGCTGATCAACGTCGCGCGCAATATCGGCGGGTCGATGGGCGTCGCACTCGCTCAGACCGCGCTGGCGCAACGCCAGCAATTCCACCAGAGCCGGCTGGTCGAGCATGCCGCGCCGTCCGACATCGGGTATCAGCAGACCATCGACACGATGACGCGCTTCTTTCAGGCGCAGGGGTCGAACGCATCGGACGCCGCGTCCCAGGCGGTCGCCTGGGTCGGCCAGACCTTGCAGCGGCAGGTCGACCTGCTCGCCTATATCGACGTGTTCTGGATGCTCTCGATCATCGGCCTCGTGATGATCCCGCTGGCGCTGATCATCAAACCGGTCGATCTGACGGCGCCACCGAAGGGACATTAGAGCAGACGACATTGTGAACGCGGGAGCGGCCGAACCGCGCTATGAACGGCGTGGCCGAAGGGAAATCGCGCGAGGAGCATATGCCCAGGACGAGTCTTGCCGGTGCGGGTCTGTCGGTCGTCTTCCTCGCGGCGATCAGCATCACGCGGTCGGGCGCCGAGCCCGTGCTGAAAGGCGCGGAAGCCTTCGGCGACTGGCAACGCGACAAGCCGGGCACGGTGCGCCTGATCACACCGCAGGACTTGCCCAAGCCCGGGGCAACGGCGTCGAGCAGCAAGTTTCCGCGCGTCATGCCGAGACCTGCATCGGCCACGCCGCAGGTGCCGGCAGGGTTCAAGGTCGAACTGTTTGCGAGCGGGCTCAGCGGCCCGCGGATCATCCGGACCGCGCCCAATGGCGATATCTTCGTGGTGGAAACCGGCTCGGGCCGCATTCGTATCCTGCGCAGCGCCGACGGCGCCACTAGGCCTGCGACCAATGAAATCTACGCAACCGGCTTGAACCAGCCGTTCGGCATCGCGTTCTTTCCGAGCGGTGACAATCCGCAATGGCTCTATGTCGCCAACACCGACAGCGTCGTGCGCTTTGGCTACCGTAACGGCGATCTCAAGGCGTCGGGAAAACCCGAGACGATCGTCGCCCGGCTGCCGCCCGGCTACGGCCATTCCACGCGTGATATCGTGTTCACGCCGGACGACAAGCGGATGCTGGTGTCGGTCGGCTCCGCCGGCAACGCAGGCGAGGGGCTGGGTCGCCCGCCGAAAGGCATCGAGGCCTGGAGCCGCGACCATGCGCTCGGCGCGGCCTGGGGCGACGAGACCGATCGCGCCGCCGTGCTCGCCTTCGATCCTGACGGCAAGAACCAGAAGCTGTTTGCCACGGGGATCCGCAACTGCGTCGGGCTTGCGATCCAGCCGGGAAGCGGTACGCCGTGGTGCTCGACCAACGAGCGCGATGGCCGCGGCGACAACCTCGTGCCCGACTACGTGACACGGGTCCGCGAAGGCGCGTTCTATGGCTGGCCCTGGTATTACATCGGCGGCAACGAAGACCCCGCGCATGCCGGCGCGCGGCCCGACCTGAAGGACAAGGTGACGGTCCCCGACGTGTTGTTGCAGGCCCACTCGGCGTCGCTTGGCCTGACCTTCTACACCGGCAGCAGTTTTCCGCCGGAATATCGCGGCGATGCGTTTGCCGCCGAACACGGCTCGTGGAATCGGTCGAAGCGCACCGGCTACAAGGTCATTCGCATCAGGCTGAAGGACGGCGTGCCGACCGGCGAGTACGAGGATTTCGTCACCGGCTTCGTCATCGGCGACAATGAGGTCTGGGGCCGTCCGGTCGGTGTGACGGTCGCGCGCGACGGCGCACTGCTGGTCTCCGAAGACGGCAACGGCACGATCTGGCGCGTCAGCCGCGACTAGCGCTGCAGGCGGCGCGCGCTAGCCGAGTCCGTCCTTGAGGCCATACTCCTCATAGATGGTCAGGGGATCGGTGTCGGGAAACAACCGGCACTTGGCCTGCGCAAGATGCAGCGTGACGGCGCCGGCCTCACATCTGGCGGTCAGGATTTTTCGGACATCCTCCATATGCGCGCGCGGCTGATGCTTTGACGGCAGCTGTTCGAGCGCCACCAGCGCTGTGGCCAGGGCCTCCGTGACCACCCATTCGTCGTGTCCGGTAATTCCCTTTCGCGGCATCGCCACACCCTCCGTAGCACCGGCTGCGACATTGTAGCGCGAGATGGGTGGGGGCTGTCATCAGCCAACATGGGCAGGGCAGCGGGGAACCGGTTCGCGTGACCCTGCCACGATGCGCCGCAGGGAACCGGCGTGGCAGCGCGCGGAAGCAATGATTAGAACCACGAGGCTCGCTTCTTCGTCCCCGGTCAGTCCACCCAAATGTTCGCTCCCTATCTCTCGGCCTAGAGTCTTGTCCCCGACGGCGACCCGATCGTGACGCACGCCGCACGGTTGCTGCCGGTGCGCCGGCATGGGGAGCCGGCCATGCTCAAGCTCTCGCACGAGCCGGACGAACGCCTCGGTGCCGTCGTGATGGAGTGGTGGGACGGCGAAGGCGCGGCGCGGGTTCTTGCCCGTGACGGCGACGCCCTTCTGCTCGAGAGGGCGACGGGATCGGCTTCGCTCAGCGAAATGGCGCGAACCGGCCGGGACGACGAGGCCTGCAGGATTCTCTGTGCAACGGCCGATCGGCTTCACGCCGAGAGAGCGAAGCCGCGGCCGGATCTGACGCCGCTGACGCACTGGTTTCGTGAGTTGTGGCCCGCGGCGAGGGCGCATGGCGGCATTCTGAACCGATCGGCGGAAGTTGCCGAAGCTCTGCTGGGCGATCAGCGTGAGATCGTGGTCCTGCATGGCGACCTGCACCATGACAACGTGCTCGACTTCGGCGCGCGCGGCTGGCTTGCGATCGATCCGAAGCATCTTGTCGGCGAGCGCGGCTTCGACTTCGCCAACATCTTCACCAATCCGGATCTTGCGGATCCGAGACGGCCGGTCGCGACCGAACCCGGACGCTTTGCGCGGCGGCTCGACATCGTCGTTGAAGCCGCGCGGCTGGATCGCCGGCGCCTGTTGTCATGGATCGTGGCCTGGACCGGCTTGTCGGCTGCATGGTTTCTGGGGGATGACGATCCGCTCGCCGAAATCGACCTTACGATCGCACAGCTCGCCGCCGCCGAACTCGACCGGATAGCATAGGGCGCGCAGCGACTACGCCGCCGCGGCGCTGGCTCCACTCAGCGACACGCTCAGAATCCGCCACTTCGAGATATCGAAGAAATAGGCGGCCTTGATGCGCGCGGAAGCGGGGTCCGGCGCCTGAATCGCGGTGTGGAATTGCCGCGTCCCATCGCTCAGCGAAATCCGGAATGTCTGCATTGGTCGAACCTCCACGCGCGGATGCTGCGGCACGCGGGGTTAACATCCGGTTGCTGTCGACGGCGCGCGCGACACGCTCGCTTCTCACTCAAGTGAAGCCGGCGGCAGCCGCACCATCGTGTCCTCCGCGCCAACGACGCGTCCATCCTGCGCGCGCAACTCGAGCCGTCGTACTGGCAGCCCGTTCTTGCGGTCGACCAGCAGCACATGCGCCTCATCGGGTTCAAAGAAGAAATCCTCACCCCACTGCCGGAGCGCCACGAGGAGCGGGAAGAGGCCGCGTCCCTTTTCGGTCAGCACATATTCCTGGTAAGGACTGCCGTCGCTTGCGGGCACCGTCTCCATGATGCCGTGCGCCAGGAGGTTGCGGAGCCGGGCCGAGAGGATGTTCTTGGCAAGCCCGAGGCTCTTCTGAAATTCGCCGAAGCGGCGCAGCCCGTCGAACGCATCGCGGACAATCAGCAGCGACCACCAGTCGCCGATCGCATCCAGCGGCCGGGCAACGCCGCACATCGAGTCCCTGTGGCTCACTCGCTTGGCCATCGTGATCCTCAACACTCATTCCCTGGGCGGTGATCGGGCGCTCAGTGCCGCGGCCGGAAAACCACCCGATCGTGGTTTCGATATATTGGTTGCAAAGTAAAACCTCAAGCGATACACGATGGTTGCAAATTAAAACCTCTCGAGGTCCACCATGATCCAAGCCGACGCCGCGTTCGACGGCACCTTTCCTTTCGCACCGCATTTCAGCGCGGCGCCGGGCTTTCAGATGCATTATGTCGACGAAGGTCCGCGGGACGGCGAGGTGGTGCTTTGCCTGCACGGCGAACCAAGCTGGGGCTATCTGTTCCGCCACCTCGTGCAGGGCCTCAGTGCGACGCACCGGGTGGTCGTTCCGGATCACATGGGTTTTGGCAAGAGCGCGACGCCGGCGCATCGCAGCTATTGGCTGCAGGACCATGTCGACAATCTCGAAGCGCTGGTCCGCGCGCTCGATCTCACCGACATCACGCTCGTCATGCATGATTTCGGCGGCCCGGTCGGCATGGGGCTGGCGGCCCGGCATCCGGGCCGGATCCGCCGCATCGTCTCCGCCAATGGGCCAACGCCGTTCGGGCAGAGCGATCTGTTCGATCGCGTCGCCGCCAACGCGCAGGTCTCGCCGTGGTTTCAATGGATCGCAAAGGCCGAGGCGAGCGGCGACCTCGAGCCGGTTCTCGGACAGCTCGGCTTCAACATTTTGAGCACGCTGAAGCTCAACGGATTCGAGAACAACGCCGTCATCACGGACGCCTGGCTCGCCGCCTACGGCGCGCACTTCGCCCGTCCGGCGGACTGCCTCGGTGCGATCGGCTGGGCCAAGGGCTTTGCGACCGGCGCGCATCAATTCCAGACGCCCGATCCCGCCGCCGACCGCTTGATCCGCAGCAAGCCTGCGCTCGCGATCTGGGGCGAGGCGGACCGCACGCTGCGCGCGGAGCATTTCCTGCCGCTGTTTTCCGCAATCTTCCCGACGGCGCCGGTCAGGCGCCTTGCCGGCGTCGGGCATTACTGCTTCGAGGATGCGCCTGGGGAAATCGCCGGCCTGATTGCGGAGTTCATGCGGCAGACGTGACTACGCGTCACATCGTGCATTCCGCCGAGATCGCAGCCTCAAGTGCCGGCACCCAGGCCTTGTAGGCGGCCGCGGTGAAATGAATACCGTCGGCCATTTTCGCGCCGGGCGGCAGATGCGCATCGATGAACCGAACGCCACGCGCAACTGCGGCGGCTTCGATCGCCCGGTTGGTCGATTCGTCAGCTGCGACGGCGATGGCCACCAATGGCCGCGTCGACAGCGACTTGACGGTCTCGATGAGGTTGGCGAAGTCGCGTTGCGCCGTTGGCGATCCGGCGTCGTTCGCGCCGACCGCGAGGACGAGCAAGAACGCGCCCTGGTCCTGCAGCACGCGCCCGGCGAGCTGCTTTGCCTCCGCGATGGTCTGACCGCCAACTCCGGCATTGACGACCGGACGTCCGCAGAGCTGCCGGGGCAGCGGGGCCATTTCGGTGATGCTGTCGCCAAGCACGACGATCGGCGCCGGCGCGTCGGCGAGCGCAGCGCGTATCATGAATTCGCGCACAGCTGCATGATCGTGAAAGGCGTGCTGAGACACTTCGCCGAAGCGGTTGCGCATCCTCTGCAGCTCCGCAAAGGAAGCGACAAAACCAATCAGAAAAGTAACGGCCAAAACCCAAGGTAGTGCGCGACGCATTGCTCCTCAGAGCTATCATCGCGGCTCCAGCCCGAGCAATATTCGGAAACACCCGCACAACGCCGGAGCGATCACTTTCTGCGGATCACGTCCTGCGGGAGGTGGCCGGATACGGCGGCGCACAACCCGTTACCTTCGTTGCGGCCATCTGGTGGTTGGCTATCGCGGCCGCTTTGGTCTCAGCTCCGAACCCGGCTGGACAGCGCCCAATCGAAAGCAATGGCGGAAGGGGTGTCCTTCGTACTAACTGTTACCAACGTTTTTGTGCATCCCTCGTTGTTTGAAGAAGTGCCCATTTCATAGGGGTTTCTCGTTACGCCTGTCTTTCGCTATTTGCTGTCCTCTCCTACAATCCCGCGCAATTGCTAGGGCACGAAGTAGGGCAGGGAGCAGAACGGTGGCTCGGGAAATCAACAGGCTCAACGCGAGATCAGTCGCAACGATCAAGGAATTCGGCCGGCATGCGGATGGCGGCGGCCTCTATCTTTCGATCTCGCCGAATGGCGGCCGGCGCTGGGTCTTCCTGTATCGTTGGCGTGGCAAGCCGACGGAGATCGGGCTTGGCTCGGCTCGGGTATCAAGCCCACCGAAAGCGGATGACGTGACACTTGCCCGCGCCCGAGATCTTGCCAGCGAGGCGCGCGCGCTGATCGCGAAGGGTGTCAATCCAAAAGGCGCTAGGCGGCCTCAGGAAGGCGTCACATTCGGTGAATGTGCTGGCCAGCTATTTGAGGCCATGCGGCCGTCATGGCGCAACGAGAAGCATGCCTCGCAGTGGAGAATGACGCTGCTCGGCAAAGCGCCGGACGGCACGGAAACCGAATTTGATTATTGCAAGCCGCTTCGACCGATGGCGGTCGACGCCGTTACCACAAATGACGTGCTCGAAGTTCTGAAGCCGATCTGGCAAAGCAAGCCGGAAACCGCGTCTCGTCTTCGCGGCCGGATCGAAAAGGTTTTGGATGCGGCCAAGGCACAAGGACTGCGTTCTGGCGAAAACCCGGCGCGTTGGCGCGGGCACTTGGACCATCTTTTGCCGAAGCAGTCCAAGCTGACGCGCGGCCATCACGCGGCGATGTCCTATGCGAGTGTCCCCACCTTCATGAGCGATTTGAAGACCCGCGAAGCTGTCGCGGCGCGTGCTCTCGAATTTGCGATCCTCACCGCAGCGCGATCAGGGGAGGCGCTGGGCGCACGCTGGGAAGAAATTGATCTCGATCGCGGCGTGTGGACTGTGCCGCCGCAGCGGATGAAGGGAGGCATCGAGCATCGGGTGCCGCTACCAAAGCGCGCGGTAGCGATCTTGAGGACGCTCCATGAGGTCCGAGTCGGTGAGCATGTCTTCCCGGGCCAGAAAGCCAAGAAGCCGCTGTCTGGGATGGCTTTGGAGATGATGCTTCGGCGCATGAAGATCGAAGACGCGACGCCGCACGGTTTCCGTAGTTCATTCAGAGATTGGGCTTCCGAGTGCACCAACTTTAGCAGAGAGGTTTGCGAGGCTGCGCTCGCCCACGTGATCGAAAGCAAGGTGGAAGCCGCGTATCGGCGGGGCGATCTGTTTGAGAAGCGGCGCAAGCTGATGGAAGCTTGGGCGATGTTTTGCTCAACGCCGAAGGCTAGCAAGGTGGTGCAGTTTAGTGGCAAGCAAATGAGCGTCTAACAAAGCTCTGGTCGCGCTTGGAGATCGAGGTGGGCTAGCTCCCACTGCTCCAATGTGGTCGTGCGGCGGGTGCGGGTCCGCGACAATGTGTACAATTTACGATAGCAGTCGCGCTGTCGTACTATCCATCATTATCGTCAAATTAATTGGTATCCAACAGCGGAAGGGTAGGCGCCCTGTCCGGGTTGACAGTATTGGCCTGCCAGTAGCATCTGAGGAGGATCGGATGGACTGTTCCATAGAATACGATGGGACTTGCGGCAATTTTGGTCGGCAACCGTGGGTACAAAACAATTCTAGCAATGGAAGAAGAAGAGCCACCGTTCGGATCGACAAAAATGGATCGTTTTTCAGGAACGACACTTATGACCTGAACGCAGGCGAGCGCGCCATAATCAATGCATGCACAAGCGTCGGAGGAGATAACTACTCTTTCGTCGTTACTGGGTGCAGCAGCATTTGATAGCTCCGCACTTTACAAATGCAGGAGGAAGATATGCCTCGCGGTATTCTATTATTTGATGGGAAGAACGGAGAGGGCTACAGCAAGTCATTCGGTACAGATATGCCAACACTACCTGCCGAGATCGATGCGAAAGCCGAGAGTCTCTCTATCCTTCGCGAAGCGATCCCGGCAATTCTCTACGACCAGCCAAACTACGGCGGAAATTCGGTTACGCTCGTAACGGCCGGCGGATGCGATGACCTGTCGAATTTACCAGGTGGCGGCAATTGGGCCAATCGCATCAGGTCATTCAAGCTAAAGGTTGCTGCACCTCTAGGTGAATCGATGGTCCAAGTAGAATTGGTCGACGCGCCCCGCGAAACCTAACTGTAAGTTTAGGGCGCAGGGCGTGAATAGTTTGCGATACCTCTCTGTCGTATCCGGACGTGTGGCGGCGGACGCTTCGTCCGCCACATCGGAAACCTAAGGTCGCTGAAATCAATCAACAATCTCGGCTGATGGGCGCGCGTGCCCCAGCGCAGGCCCTAGCATCGCGATTGGAGTGAGCGGCCGGAGCTGTGAGCACGACGCGCAGTTCTGTGAACACGGCGTGCATATCTGCGGACAACGGTTCCCCGTAGTCTCTGCCCATCGCGAGGAACGCCGCCGCTAGGCTCTCTTCAGGGTTTCCGCAGATGCGCGGCTTCCAGTCGTCAGCCTCAATCGCCGGTCCGACGTCGCCGAACCGGTGAAGCCGCCGGTCGTCGCACCCAGCTGTCTGGCGCTTCCTCGAAGGGGCCGTCATCGAGCCATCCCACGCGATGGCTCGCATGGCGGTACACCGTCGTCGGTGAGTAGCCACGCGTCATAGGCGGCCATTGCTAGATCCTGTTGCGCCTGCGTCGCCGGCAGGCCGCCAATCACCAGCAGCGGCTCTTTCAGCTCCAGCGCGGCCGCGCGCGCCCGATCAGCGAATGCGTCAAGGTCTTCTCCCGGCTCGCGCAGCCATTCGTGCTCGCCCGCTGCAGCAAAGAGCGGTTCGCCCGGCGGCAGACATCCGTGAATGATCACGACGCGAAGCGGGCCACCGCGCGGCAACGTGTCTGAAGGTCGCTCCGCATTCATGCGGCGCTCCAATGCCTCAAGACGGCGGATGAGTTCGCTGGTCATCTAAATCGGTCCTCCAGTGCATGCAGTCTGGTCTCCAACTGCTGCGTTTCGATCGCGCGCCGCTGCATTTCGATCACGCCGGCAACCTCTACTGCCTCAGCCGGCGAGAGCT
The DNA here is from genome assembly GCF_024171045.1 of Bradyrhizobium sp. USDA 4538. NCBI lineage: Bacteria > Pseudomonadati > Pseudomonadota > Alphaproteobacteria > Hyphomicrobiales > Nitrobacteraceae > Bradyrhizobium > Bradyrhizobium sp. USDA 4538. Next base: position 7,917,316 of record NZ_JALJZE010000001.1, on the reverse strand, counting down.
GACCCGCTGCCATCGCCTTTGTGACGGTCGCCAGCGCGCTAACGACATCGGCTGGCGTTTCCAGCTTCGGTAACGGAAACCGCACGGTGCGGCCCCGGCGCGGCGGCATGATGCGGTCCAAGATCAATCGGGCCGCCTGCATGTCTCCGCGCTTCGCTTTTGAGACGACCTTGCCGACCACGGACTCGATGTCCTGGCTGAGCAGCGCCTCAGCCATGACCGTCGTCTTGTTTCGTGCACCTTTCGGTCGGCCGGCATTGCCGACGGCGAACGGACGACCCCGCGTTCTCTTCGCGTTTTTACGCAAGGCGGCCATTCCGCTTCGGCGTTTTTACGCGGGGCCGGATGCGCCGTGCGCGTAGACGGAGCCGCCAGCCGACCGGCCATACCGGTCATCGGCGCCGAACGAACGCACCCGCATGGGCCGCCGAGCCATTTGCGCGTAGATCGTGCCGTTGCCGACGAAGCGACGCAGGAGATGACCCGTGGGCAAATGTTCGGTGATCATGCGATGTTCGAACGGCTTCAGATCAGGCGGATTGAGACCGGCCTGCAACGCATCCGCACGGATGTCAGCGCACACGTTCGAAAGCACCTGCTGATCGTTGCTCAAGGATCTCAGGTCGGCGCCTTTCCACCGCGCGCTGTGCTTCTGCAATTGGCGGTGCAGGCGAATTTCATAGTCGACGTGGTTCTCACCGTTCATCGGCGGCTCTGCCGGGCCGCCCAGAGCCCGGAAAACGCTGTCACAGCGCGATTGCGTCTCCGCGAGCTTGTCCACGTCCGTCTTGCGATACATGCGGTCATGAAGCTGGCCTACACGCGACGCCAAAGCCGCGAACTCCCCATGACCCACTGCGTCGGCCGCGACCCTTTCAGCCATTACACGATCATCGCCTCCGTCCATCCGGCCGCCCACGTCCCGCGACTTGAGGACAGCATCGCAGCGTTTTTCGATATCCTCGAGTCGTGCATCGACCTTCGCGGTGTGAGCGGAGAATGCATCTCCGAGCGCGGTAAGCGCGGTGAGCACCTTATCGAGATCGATAGTTTCATTTTCGCCTGACATCTTTTTAGTCCTCTTGTGTTGATGTCGATCGCGTTGTGACAGTCCCTGCGATTTCAAAATCTACAGCATGTCGCGATCGCGCGCGACTTTCTCCGTGAATAACTTCGCTTGTTACCCTGTGCTCGCGCCGATGTTGTGCACGCTTCGAGATCGTGCGATCATCAATGCGGTCTCCTCGATCGTTGCTGATCGTGACCGCCAGTCCTCTGTGTTGAGATCGCCCGCCGTCCCATACCGGCGGGCGATCTTTTGAGTCGAGATGACGGCCGCCGGATGTACGCGACGTCGATCGCGGTGGCCCGCTGCGTATCCTAGCCACAGCGCAGCGGGCCACTGTCCGAACTGCGAAGCGGAAATGCTGTCCGCCACACAAGACGCGTGAAGGCAGTGTTTTTGCAGTGATCGTCGCTGCGCCCTCGACACTGTCCTAACAGCTGCCCTAGCGCCCGTGAGCGCGATTGCGATTGCTGGCGAGGACAGCGGCCCATTGCGCTGCATGGAGTGAACGATGACCGGCGACAAGACGGCCAGAGTTTTCAACAGAAAGTGATAGCGCGTCAAAATCTCACGACGTGACGCTAAGCATTTGATTTTTCAGCAACCGGATTCGTACAGCCAAGCGCGAGTCTGTACGTGCAAAATTCAGATTGACGCGTAGACGCCGTTGTCGACTGATCACGATCGAGATTTCCTCGTGACCAACGGGGGTACGCGCGACATCCGTCCCGACTTCCATTGGGGTCTCGGTTTCGCGAAAAAGTAGCGAACCACGGCGCGTGTGGCTTGGTCGGCCGAGCGCCCCAATGGAGACTTGCTAGTCATGCCGCGCGGCGTTCAACCGTCCACGAGAAAGCCACGCACATCGCGGCAGCGCGCTCACGAGCGCGGCGAAGAGAAACCCTTTGTATCGCGGCAGATCGCTCCCCTAGCGCCAGAGCAGGTAGAGCCGTTGGCGTACACGATCGACGAAGCTTGTTTGATTGCGAGGGTAGGGCGCAACTCGCTTTACAAGGCAGCCGATTCAGGCGCTCTGCGCGCACGCAAGCTCGGCAAAAAGACACTCATACTGCGGGAAGATCTTCAGCGCTGGCTGGGAGAATTGCCGCGATATGAACCCAAACGCGCTTAGTCGCAGCCGAGTGAAATCGTGACGGACAGCAATCTTGTCGCGCAGCTCAACGCGAATTGGCGCGTAATGCTGCTCCACGACGAAGGCGCGTGGAGGTGCGCAGCGTGGTCGATCGAACAGCTGAGCGATGATGGAGCGTGGCGTGGTCGGTACGCGGTCCGCACCCACCAGATGTTGCTCGATGTCGTCCAGTATCGCTGCGGCACCGTCGATCCGGCTGCCGCTGCGATCCTAGCCACGTTGCCGGCTTACTCGTACCGTCGTGTAGACGGTGAGCCGCCGCCTCGCCACAAGCTCAGAAAAGCCATTACCTCGCAGGAGATGGAGCGCAAGCCAGTCGCGTCCGTGATCTCTGAGGAGGCAAAGCGTTTCGTAGATTGGAGGAAGGGAAGGCCGCGCCGGTAGCCGGCACCTAGAAAGAAAAGAGCCGGCGACGTGTGAAGCGTCCCGGCTCAAATGATCCGATCGAAATTTGTCTTGGCGGACAGAGTTCGGACCACGTGCCTCACTTATAGACACCGCGCACGTTCGTCGCAAGCTCGCTCCCTCACAGCAACTTTCCATTCGGCCGCCATAGGCCAGCCCGTCTATCGGGATGAGCCCTGCGAGCCTAGCCAGGGTTGTTGCGGGTCACTCACGCCACAGAAATTAGTTTGGACGCTGCCGGCACAACTGCTGAGCAGCACGGACGGCGCGGCTGCCTGATCGGCTGCGCATGTCCCGCCGCCGCATGAGGCAGCGAGAGCCCCGACAGAGCGACCCCGGGGCGACGGTTAAAAGCCGTGGCTCGTAGATCAGGTGCGTAAACGGCACTTCGTCCTGAGCTGGGCGAGGTGTGTTCCGGGTTCTGTTCGCTTCGCGAACAAAACGATCGAGATAGGAAGGGGTTTTTGGAGATGAGGAAGAGAGTTGAGCAATCAAGCGAGAGTTTCGCGCTCAAGCGCCGTGCCAACGAAGCGCTCGCCGAGTGGAAAAACCAAACAGGCGTCAAGGCGATACTGCACAAGACACCAAATCAATTGATCGAGCAGAAGAGAAACCGCGTGCGCGCGCGGATCAGAGATCGAGAGGAGCGACGGAGAATGTCACACGGTGCTGCGAGCGAAGTCCGCCATCTCCATCCCAGTGGAGAGCTCGATCGATGAGGAAGGATTGCAGACTGAGTCAGAGGCGCCGGCCGAGCGGGGGAGGGCGAGGGTCGCACCAAAGCCACTTTGTCGGATCTCTTCTCCGCCAATTGGCAATCCCACGTCACTGAAACCGATCAACAATCCTGTCGTAGCGGCGCGCATGCCCCAATGAGTGCCCCAACATCACCGGGTGCTCTCAGTCAAGTATTCGGCATTGGAGCGAGAACAGGAAGAGAACCGCGTCTCATTTTGCGACTTTTTGGACGAATTTGCCGAGTCCATCCATGTTGACGCTTGCGCAATCGATTAGCTCGCCATACCGTGACCGCACAAGCTTGAAACCAGTCACTAGGGGTTGACCATGTAACCGCCGCGGGAATACCGAGTTTCGGCTTTGGCAGAGCGGGCACAGCCCGCTCTTTTTGTTTTTAGTTATTCAGCACGACGTGAAAGGCTTCATTGATTACGTACTGCCCGGTCCCATGTATGGCAATTTCGGCAGCGACCCGCTTCTCATTATAGTCGTAGTCGTAGATGTATTTTTCGCGTCCATTGACTGTGATGCCTAATACTCCGTACCAAATCATTAGATCGAACGCTCTATCGAGATCCTCCTTCGGAATCCCCACGGCTGCGAAACGTTGCAACACCTCGCTGCGGGTGATGGATTTGGTCGCCCCGATCAACGAGTAAAGAACGTCCGCAGAGATGCCCGATACATCCCGAATTTCATAACCAAAATCGTCCACCAGAATGTTTGCGTGCTGTCGTACAGCATCTCGGCAATCGTCCTCGCTAACTAGGCTATGACCACGATTGATCGCATGAGCGACCGCGTTCTCAACGATCGTGATCAAGAATCGCGGTCGCATGAGGCAATGATCGACCAGAAATTCAAACGAATCTTGAGCGCCAACGAGCGGCGTAACTATGCGCTTCCAAAGAACCTCAAATGGCTCCTTCGCATCATCCAGCGCGGCTTGCAGACGCCGATAAATGACTTGGCGCAGTTTGACTCGGTCCGTCCAGTCGAGCCTGACCAGAGCCGTCTTGCCTCTATCCGGAGTGCTTTCAACCAATAGCTCGTAAATGTCGTTACGTAGAAAGACGACGTGCGTGAACTGTCGGTCAACGGTTGCAAAATCTCGACGGACTTTCTCAAGAGCCTCAAGGAGCAAACGGAGAAGTCTGATGTCGAACTTGTCGACGCCCGACGCCGGCCATCCCTTATCGAGGTTATCGAATAGCAGAACCAGTTGCGATTCTTTGACAGTGTTCTTTAATATCAGCTCTTTGAGAGCGCCCACGGCATCTCGGAATACAATATTCGTCAGTCGCTCCGCACTCAGTTTTTCTCCACGCTTCTCAGCGCGTTCAATTTCTTGAATAACAAAGGAACCGAGCCTATTGATGCGCGCCGTGAAATCCCCTGAATGGATCACGCCCTGCTTTTCCAGCACCTCTGATATCTCGCGGGACGCAGTCAGTGCTCTGCCATCAGTTCTCGATCGAGCGTCGAGATTGTCCTGAATTTTCAGCAGCACTTCAGAAAGAATGACGAAGTACCAGAAAGCCGCGAGCGTGTGATCGAAAACACCCTCGCCAACCATCTTGAGCAAACTTTCTCGGAACAGACTTAGTTGGTGGGACTCCGGCTTGAGGTCGGTGACGACCGCGTTTCGTTGAGTTCGGATGTCATTCCGGACCACGAAGAAGATTGCCGTTTTCCCTGAGCCTTTCCGTCCGGCAACGACTGTAACCTCGCCACGTCTTGTCTTCAGGTATTCGGAGGTCTCGACGAAATAATCTTCAAGTGTACGAAATTCGTTTTCGGCGGCGGATGCCCCGAGAAAAAGACCTTGGAGAAGGGTGCGACTGGCACGTTGATGAGGCTTCGAAATCGACTGACCCGCGACGAGCGCTGATTGAACAAACGCTTTCACCTTTTCATTGATCTGATCTTCACTTCTCACGTTCTCGATCAGATCGCGGAAGTCTGCTGGTCCAGGCTCCTGCGACAGCAGCCGCAGCAACAGCGTTTGACGTTCGAGGCCGTGGCTAAGTCCAGCTAGGAAGGCGGCACGTAGATTATGCCGTGCGGCATCTTCTATTTGCTGTGACAAAAACGGAACAATCACGCCTGAGGATGCGGAGACATCGGCAATGATTGAGACCGTCGAAAAGCGAGGCACCTCGACTGGATCGAAGCTTCGAAAATGGGTTCGAGTGGCCTTTATTGCTGAAACGATCGAATTGATGAAATCGGTCTTCCGATAGCCGTTCAAGAAATAGAGGGGCTGTTGAAAGTTTACGGGCTTCGAAAACAGCGAGACCAAATCGCCGGCCGGGGGATCGAGAAGTATCGTCTTTAGCGCATCGGAATTCTCGTACGATCTATAGCGAATATTGTCGAAAAATCCGTCGCGCTGAATCGCGGCAGATGCGCCCGCGAAAGATGAGTTCAGGACTGGCGCGATCGGTTTACCTTTTCCAATCGCAAATCCGGCCTCATAGTAGACGTTGAAATTTGGCTGTGTGATATCGCACGCGAAGACGTCCGCATCGACAATGGAACTCCTGACGTCGTCAGGAATGCTCAGGCCGAAATTATTGAGTTGCGGCCAAATGCGCACATCGATTGATGGATTGGCTGCGCTAGCAAGCTTACTGGCGGATTCAATTGGCCCTACGAGTTCGGCATCTCCAGCCGGATAAGCGAAAAACACTTTCTTGTATGACATTGCGGCGATTCCCCAAGCACCCACAAGTAACTGCACGCAGGGAGGCGTGCAACCTTAGGGTCAAATTACCGACACCGCATATGGGATAAGATCGTCCCGCGCGGCGAAAGCTACGTGGCTAGGGCACCCGCTAGGGCACGATTAGGTCGCAAAAGAAATCATTATATATTTCAGTGCGATGGACGTTATAGCTGGCGGAAGGGGTGGGATTCGAACCCACGGTACCCTTGCGGGCACGCCGGTTTTCAAGACCGGTGCCTTAAACCACTCGGCCACCCTTCCGGATCAAGGATCAGGCCCTTAGCGTAGGGCGGCGCCGAACGCAACGCGAACTTGGCAGCGAAACCCGGGCGGGCCCGTCATTCGCCGGTCCGTGAACTCAAAGGGCCCACGCTTGCAACGCCGTTGACCGCGAGGGCCCACCTTGGCCATCATGACGCCCATGAAGCGGGTCCTCTTTCTCTGCACCGGCAACTACTATCGCAGTCGATACGCAGAGGAACTGTTCAATCATCTTGCAAGAGCCGAACAACTGGCGTGGCGCGCATCCTCCAGAGGCGCGGCCGAGCGGGGATCGCCCGACAATGTCGGGCCGATGTCAGTCTTCACCGACGATCGTCTCCGCGCGAGCGGCATCGTTCCGGAAGGCGCGACGCGCTTCCCGCAGCCCTGTTCATTGGCCGACTTCGACGATGCCGACCTGGTGATCGCGCTCAAGGAGACCGAGCACCGTCCGCTGATCGAGCGCCGGTTCCCCGAGGTCGCCGACAGTGTGACTTACTGGCACGTGGACGATATCGACTTTGCTCATCCGTCAGTCGCGTTGGCCATGATCGACGATCACATCCGCGCACTGGTTTCGGCGCTCAGGTCATCGGTTCGCGCTTCAGAAAGATCTCCAGCGCAAACGTAGCCGGTCGCGCGAGCATGTCGCTGATGCGTTCGAGATCGTCGATGGCGACGATCTCGAGGCGGCCTTCGGTCACCGTCAATTGGTCGATGGGCACATCGCGCGCGAGGAACACCTCGCCGCGAAGCGTGCCGTTTGGCGTTGCATGATCGGGACCGGAATAGCAGCCGATCAACTCGAAACGCTCGGGCGGCAGGTAGTAGCCGATCTCCTCGTGGATCTCGCGAACGACGCATTCGAGGAAGGTCTCGGCGCCCTCCCGCCGTCCGCCAAACAGGCTGATCTTTCCGCGATCGGTAACATGCGGGAGGTCGTCGCGCAGTTGCATCAGCAGCCGGCCATCTGTGCTGACGAGAAGGGCGGACGTTCCCTCCCTGACACTGCCGGTCATCCGTACATCCTCTTCGGGAAACGGCGAGGATGCGTCACGAGTGGGGCGGGGAGAAGACAGCGCGTCTGCCGCAACCCGTTTGGCGGGGAATGAGTAGGGGTAACCGATGCCCGTCGCACGGGCGCCGGTAGAATCTCAAAAACGTTCAGCCGAAAGCGAACGCCAGCAGGCTCGAGCACAGCAGCACGAGGCTTGCTGCGGTCAGGGTCAGAAACCCGTCGGAGACCAAATCGTGATTACGCATGATACACCTGCCTTCAATCGATGCTCATCCGAATTGATTAAAGCTTTCCGAACATTCACTCCTGGAAAGAGGTGACGCGTCTTTCCGCCTTCAACGGACTGTCAGGCCCGGTACCGATAGCCTTCCACGGCGTGCGCCAAGAAGATCGCCGCACTCACCAAGCCCATCACCGCTGTAACCGTCTCGATCATCGCAAACTTCCTTTGCGCCCCACACGGAGGAGAGAACGATTGCAGGCTTGCACAGTCAAAAAGATTCAATTGTTGGAATCCAAGATGCGCCCGGACTGATGATTTGCTGCAACAGTGTGTCTGATCGCGGGACAGGCGAGGGCGTTTGGCAGGGGCGAAGGTCAGTAGAACGACGGAGGCGGCGCAACAGACCATTCACCAAGACGCCACCGCCCGCCGGCTCTCCCCATTTCCGCCGTGTTCCGGTTGCGATATCGTCACGCTCTGGTGCGGAGGTGGGCCGCACAGCGACGGCAAGGGACTTCGACGCCTCGGAGTGGGCGCAGGTCCGGCAGAATGGTACTTGGGGCAGATGGGGATTAGACGGCCAGATTCGATGATCCGGACGGCACGCGGCGCCGTTGCGGTGGCGACGTGCCTCGTCCTCGCCAATTGTGCCTCCTCGAACAAGTTTGCCAGCCGGGTCGACCCCAAATACGGGGTGTCGTCGAGCCCGCGCGTGGTGGCGCTGGGTGATCCCGTGCCGAAAGGCGGCGGCACCTATCGCATCGGCAAGCCGTACGTTGTCGCCGGCCGCACCTATGTGCCGGAGGAGAATGAGAACTACCGCGCGGAGGGCATGGCGTCCTGGTACGGCGACGATTTCCATGGCCGCCTGACCGCCAATGGCGAGGTGTTCGACATGGGCTCGCTCACGGCCGCCCATCCGACCTTGCCGATGCCGAGCTACGCCCGCGTCACCAATCTGAGCAATGGCCGGTCGCTCGTCGTTCGGGTCAATGACCGCGGCCCGTACCACGGCAATCGCCTCATAGACGTCTCGAACAAAGCCGCAGAATTGCTTGAATTCAAAGGCAATGGCGTGGCTCGCGTCCGCGTCGAATATGTCGGCCGGGCGCCGCTCGAGGGGTCCGACGACCGCCAGCTGATGGCGACCCTGCGCACCGGTACTCCAGCGCCGTCCCCGTCGATGGTCCGCGTCGCCTCGGCACGGCCGTTCGTGCCGGAGATGTCATCCTCCTCGGGCCGGGTCCGTGGCGACGTTCCGTTGCCGGAGGGGCGGCCCTACAGCCTCGGCAACACCCAGGCCGACTACGCCTCGGTGAGCGCCACCTCGGAAATGTCGGCCTCGAGCCGGTCGCACCGCCGCGCTCTGAGCAATCCGCGCGAAGTCTCCTATGAGGGCGACGCGCGCTACGCCGCAAGCCCGAGCCCGGCAGCCGCCTATGTCCCGATCGACGCGCGCGGACCGGCCGAAGTCCTGAGCGGGCGCGGCCTCTACTGAGCCGTGCGCCTACAGATCAGGCTGTTGGCCTGATCATTTCAGAAACGCGATCAGCGCCTTGTTGACCTCGTCCGGGCGTTCCTGCTGGATCCAGTGGCCGGCCCCCTCGATGATCAGCTTCTGCTTGAGATTCGGCAGCACGCGCTCCATGTCCGCGACCCGCTTGGCGCCGATCAGCCCGGTGATCACCGAATCATTCGAGCCGGCGATGAACAGCGACGGCTGATGGATTTGCGCGTCCTGCCAGGGCGCGGTCAGCTCCCAGTTGCGGTCGAGATTGCGGTACCAGTTGAGGCCGCCGCGGAAGCCGGAGTGCCGATAGCCTTCGGCGAATTCGGCAATGTCGGCCTCGGTCAGCCAGGCCGGCAATGGCATTCCGGCCGGCAGCTTGCCGAGGAAGCCCTTGGCCTCGTCGACGAACATCGAGCTCGGATCGGAGACGCCACGCCCGAGCACCAGGCGCATGGTGTGGGCGATGTCGCGCTCGAACTCGGCCTCGGCTACGCCGGGCGGCTGGAAGTACTGCCAATAGAAATTGGTGATGCCGCTGTCGCGCAGGGTCTCGAGCGGGCGACCACGGCCGCGGAACGGCGGCGGCACGCTGAGGCCGGCGACCTTCGTGAATATGTCGGGACGGAACAGGGCCGCGTGCCAGGCCACCGGCGCGCCCCAGTCATGGCCGACGATCATCGCGCGTGTCTCGCCGAGCGCGGCAACCAGCGCCACCATGTCTCCGACCGTATCGAAGATCGTGTAGGCGCCGACCTCGGCCGGCGCGCCGGTGCGGCCGAAGCCGCGCATGTCAGGCGCGACGACCCGAAAGCCTGCCGCGGCCAGCGCCGCGATCTGGTGCCGCCATGAATAGGACAGTTCCGGCCAACCATGACAGAGCACGACCAGCGGGCCTTGCCCGGCCTCGCGCACGAACATGTCGATGCCGTTGGCGGAGATGGTGCGGGTGGATGACATTCGCGTTTCCGCCTTGTTTGCCGGTTCTGCTGACGTTAGCCGGTTCCAAGGATACGGACGTTCAAAGCAGGCGGCAATCCAGCTTGCCGTGCACAAGCGCAGAAACCTCAGTTGTTTGCGATACTTCCAGCTGTTAGAACGCAGTCTTTCAGGACATCGCCGATGGCAGCCCAGACCGCAGTTCCCCGCACGTTGTCAGCTCGCGCCGGGCGTTGCTGGCGTGGCTTGATCGCGGTCGCGGTCGCGCTGGCGATCGGTTGCGGCGGAATGGTCTATGCCGCCAACAACAGCGTTCAGGGCGCCAAGAAGGAAGAGGGCGGGTTCGACGGCGATGCGCCGACCGCGATCCTGGTCGAGGCGTCCAGCGGCAGCGTGCTGTTCGAGAAGAACGCCGACGAGTTGCGCGCACCCTCCAGCATGATGAAGCTGATGACGGCCGAGGTGGTGTTCGACGCCATCAAGAAGGGCGACATCAAGCTCACGGACGAGTACCGGATCAGCGAGAACGCCTGGCGGCGGGGCGGGGCGCCATCCGGCACCTCGACGATGTTCGCGGCGATCAACAGCAAGGTCTCGGTCGACGATCTCCTGCACGGGGCGATCATCCCGAGCGGCAACGACGCCTGCATCGCGCTCGCCGAAGGCATTGCCGGCAACGAGCATACCTTTGCGACCGACGTCATGACCAAGCGCGCCCGCGAGCTCGGCATGACCAAGTCGACCTTCGGCAATTCCAACGGGCTGCCCGACCCGGCCAACAAGATGACGGTCCGGGAGCTTGCAACGCTGGCGCGCCACATCATCCTGACCTACCCGGATAGGTACAAGCTGTTCGGTGAGAAGGAATTCACCTGGAACAAGATTCGCCAGCAGAACCGTAATCCGCTGCTGAACGCCTTGCCCGGTGCCGACGGCTTGAAGACCGGCTACACCAAGGAAGGCGGCTACGGCATGGTCGGCTCGGCCGTGCAGAACGACACGCGGCTGATCGTCGTGGTCAACGGCCTCGAGGATTCCGAGGACCGCGCGACCGAAGCCAAGAAGATGCTGGAATGGGGGTTCCGCAGCTTCGAGACGCGGACCCTGATCGCGGCCAATCAGCCGGTCGGCTACGCGCGGGTGTTCGGCGGCGAGAGCCGTTCGGTCAAGCTCGTCAGCCCCGATCCGATCAAGGTGATGGTGTCGAAGAACGGCAACGACAAGCTGCTCGCGCGCATCATCTATAGCGGCCCGGTCAAGGCGCCGATCACCGCCGGCCAGAAGATCGGGGTGGTGCGGGTGTGGCGCGGCCCCAATGTCGCGATGGAGGCTCCGGTGTTCGCAGCGGACGCGGTCGGCACCGGATCGACGATGCGTCGCGCGCTCGACGGCGCCCAGGAGCTGGTCATCGGCATGTTCCGCGCAGGGGTCGAGAAGCTCTGACATGGCGGAAGCAGCAGTCCAACGGCCGAGCTTGCGCGGTCGCTTCATCACCTTTGAGGGCGGCGAGGGGTCGGGCAAATCGACCCAGATCCGCAAGCTTGCCGAACGGCTCGATGCCGCCAAGCTGCGCGCGATCGTGACCCGCGAGCCCGGCGGCTCGCCGGGGGCGGAGATCATCCGTCACCTCGTGCTGTCGGGGATGGGCAAGCTGCTCGGGCCGGAGGCCGAGACGCTGCTGTTTGCCGCTGCGCGCGACGACCATGTCCGCACCGTGATCCTGCCGGCGCTCAACCAGGGCATCTGGGTGCTGTGCGATCGCTTCTTCGATTCCACGCGTGCCTATCAGGGCCAGCTCGGGCAGGTGTCGCCCGAACTCGTCAACGCCATGCAGCGCGTGACCATCGGCGATCTCAAGCCCGATCTGACCTTCATCCTCGATGTGCCGGTCGAGGTCGGACTGCAACGCGCCGCCGCGCGCCGCGGCACCGCTACGGCGGATCGCTTCGAAGCCGAAGGCATCAAGTTCCATCAGGATTTGCGTGACGCGTACCGCCGGATCGCGGCCGAAGATCCGGAGCGCTGCGTGCTGATCGACGCTACGGCCGATCCGGACACGGTCACGGCCAGGATATGGGCCGCGCTGCGCGAACATCTGCGCGCAACGCTTGCGGCGGACAGCATCGCATGAGCGCGCGCAAGGTCGAACAGGAGAGCGCCGCCCGCCATCCGCGCGAAACGCCGGATTTGTTCGGGCATCGCGAGGCGGAGACCGCCTTGCTCGATGCCTATCGCAGCGGACGAATTCCGCACGCCTGGCTGATCGGCGGGGCGCAGGGCATCGGCAAGGCGACGCTGGCCTACCGCATGGCGCGGTTCGTGCTGGCGTTTCGCAATCCGAAATCGTCCCAGGTGCAGCAGGCGCCGACGCTGCTGGTCGATCCGGCCGACCCCGTGGCGCGGCAGGTCGCGGCAGGCGCTCATGGCGGGCTGCTGGTGCTGGAGCGCGGCCTCAACGATCGCGGCGTGATGCGGACCGTCATCACGGTCGACGAGACGCGCGAGACCATCTCGTTCTTCGGCTCGACGGCTGCGGTCGACGGCTGGCGCGTCTGCATTGTCGATACCGTCGACGAGCTCAATCCCAACGCCGCGAACGCGCTGCTGAAGATCCTCGAGGAGCCGCCACAGCAGTCGCTGTTCCTCCTGGTCAGCCACGCACCGTCACGGGTGCTGCCGACCATTCTATCCCGCTGCCGCAAATTGCTGCTGCGACCGCTGGAGACGGACGATGTGGTGCGTGCGGCCGCGGCCGCAACCGATATCGAAGCCGACGATCCCGCGCTGGCGGAAGCCGCCGCAGCATCCGAAGGCAGCGTCGGGCGGGCGCTGTCGCTGCTCGGCGGCGATGCGCTGAAACTGCAGCAACGCACGGCCGCGCTGCTCGCGACGCTTCCGAGTGTCGATCCGCGTGAGCTGCATGCGCTGGGCGAAGCGCTCGGCACCAGCGACCGCGTCGCGCTCGCCGCCTTCATCGACGGCATCGATCGCTGGATGAGCGAGCGCATGCGCACGGGCGATGCCAATGCCAATCTGCCGCGCCTTGCACGGCTGGCGGAGGTATGGGAAAAGATCGTCCGCGCCGCGCGCGATACCGAAGCCTACAATCTGGAGCGCAAGCCGCTGGTTTTCTCGGTGTTTTCGATGCTCGCGGATGCGACCCGATAGACACCGCGTCTTAAACGCATCTGCTGAAAACACATCCGTCTGACAACACTCCTGACAATCTCGTTTCGATCTGCAAAGGATTCCGTGGTGGCGACCGCTAAGAAGAAATCGTCGAAAAAAGCCAAGAAGACGAAGAAGGCATCGCCCGCTCGCGCGACCAGCAAAGCAACGGCGAAGGCGCGCGCAGCCAAGAAGGCCGGGCGCGTCGCCAAGAAAGCGAAGAAGGCCGCCAAGTCCAAATCCAAGACCGGAGCCAAGGGCGCCAGGAAATCGGCGGCAAAGAAGGTCGTCAAAAAGGCCGTCAAGAAGGCTGCGAAGCAGACGGCCAAGAGCACGGCCAAGAAGGCTGCTGCGAAGGCCACCAAGGCTGCGCCGAAGAATGCAGCCGCAGCCGCCGCCGCACCGGCGGCAAAGAAGCCCGCTCTGCCGATGGCTCCCGTTACCGAGAAGGCGCCGAGACCGGCAAAGGTTCGCGCGCCGAAGCAGCCCAAACCCGCGGCGGTGGCTCCTGCGGCCGCTTCCGTTCCGGTGCCCGCCGCGGACCGCGGCAACGTCTTCTACATCACGACCGCGATCGCCTATCCGAACGGGCAGCCGCATATCGGCCACGCCTATGAGGCGATCGCGACCGACGCATTGGCGCGCTTCCAGCGGCTCGACGGCAAGGACGTATTCTTCCTGACCGGCACCGACGAGCACGGACAGAAGATGATCCAGACCGCGGCCGGCGAGGGCATGACGCCGTTCGATCTCGCGACCCGCAACGCCGCGCGGTTCAAAGAGATGGACGAGCGGCTCAACGTCTCGTTCGACCGCTTCATCCGCACTTCGGAGCCTGCTCACCACAAGTCGGTGCAAGAGATCTGGCGCCGCATGCAGGACAATGGCGACATCTATATCGACACCTATGCCGGCTGGTACTCGGTGCGCGACGAGGCCTATTACGCCGAGGAGGAGACCGTCGTCGGCGAGGACAATGTCCGCCGCGGCCCGCAGGGCACGCCGGTCGAATGGGTCGAGGAGAAGAGCTATTTCTTCAAGCTGTCGGCCTACCAGGACAAGCTGCTGCACCTTTATGAGAGCCAGCCCGATTTCATCGGCCCGGATTCGCGCCGCAACGAAGTGATGAGTTTCGTGCGCGGCGGGCTCAAGGACCTCTCGATCTCGCGCACCACGTTCGACTGGGGCGTCAAGGTCCCGGACGATCCCGAGCACGTGATGTATGTCTGGGTCGACGCGCTGACCAACTACATCACCGGCGTCGGCTATCCCGATGAGAACGACAAGCATTGGCGCTACTGGCCGGCCGACGTGCACATCATCGGCAAGGACATCATCCGCTTCCACGCCGTGTACTGGCCGGCCTTCCTGATGTCGGCAGGCATTCCCGTGCAGAAGCGGGTCTATGCACACGGCTTCCTGTTCAACAGGGGCGAGAAGATGTCGAAGTCGGTCGGCAACGTGGTCGACCCCTTCAATCTCGCCGAGCAGTACGGCGTCGACCAGATGCGCTACTTCTTTCTGCGCGAAGTGCCGTTCGGCCAGGACGGCAACTACAACCACGAGGCCATCGTCGCGCGTATCAACGCCGACCTCGCCAATGATTTCGGCAATCTGGCGCAGCGCTCGCTGTCGATGATCGCCAAACAACTCGGCGGCGTGCTGCCGGAGCCCGGCGAATTCAGCGGCAACGACAAGGCGATTCTGGCGCAGGCCGACGCCATGCTGGAGACGTCGCGGACCGCGATGGCGACGCAGCAGATCCATCAATGGCTCAACACGGTCTGGGCCGTGGTCGCCGAGGCCAACCGCTATTTTGCCGGCGAGGCGCCGTGGGCGCTGGCGAAGACTGATCCCGCGCGCCAGAAGACGGTGCTGTATGTCACCGCCGAAGTCGTGCGCCAGATCGCGATCATGGCGCAGGCCGTGATGCCGGAGTCCTGCGGCAAGATGCTCGACAGCCTCGGTATCGCTGCTGACGCCCGCAGCTTCGCGGCGGTCGCCGAACGGATCAAGCCGGGTACGGTTTTGCCTGCGCCTGTCGGCGTCTTCCCGCGCTATGTGGAACCGAAGACCGAGTGAGTGGTTCGAAATTCATGCTGGTCGACAGTCATTGCCATCTGGATTTTCCCGACTTTGCCGACGATCTCGACGGGATCGTCGGGCGCGCCGAGGCGGCCGGCATTGGCCGCATGGTCACGATCTCGACCCGGGTGAAGCGGCTCGGCGGTCTGCTCGCGATCACGGAGCGCTTTCCCGACGTCTACTGCTCGGTCGGCACCCATCCGCATCATGCCGACGAAGAGGACGGCATCCCGGCCAGCGAACTGATCGAACTGACGAAGCATCCGAAGGTCGTGGCGCTCGGCGAGGCGGGGCTCGACTATTTCTACGAGCACGGTTCGCGCGACGCCCAGGAGCGCGGCTTTCGCGCGCATATCGCGGCGGCGCGCGAAACCGGCCTGCCGCTCGTCATTCACACCCGGGAGGCCGACGAGGATTGCGGCCGCATCCTGGAGGACGAGGTCGCGAAGGGCCCGTTCAAGGCGGTTCTGCACTGCTACACCGGCGGGCGCGAACTCGCGATGAAGGCGATCGCGCTTGGGCTGTCGATCTCGTTCACGGGCATCCTGACCTTCAAGAAGTCCGACGCGCTACGCGCGCTGGCAGCCGAGCTGCCGGCCGATCGCATCATGGTCGAGACCGACGCGCCGTATCTTGCGCCCGGCAAATTCCGCGGCAAGCGCAACGAGCCGTCCTATGTCGTCGAGGTCGCCAGGGTGCTCGCGGAAACCCGCGGCGTTTCCCTGGAGGAGATCTCGCGGCAGACCACCGAAAACTTCTTCCGGCTGTTCTCCAAGGTGCCGGCGCCGAAGGTTGCTGCATGACGCTGACACTGACCATTCTGGGCTGCGGCTCGTCCGCCGGCGTGCCGCGCCCGGCACTCGGCTGGGGCGCCTGCGATCCCGGCAATCCCAAGAACCGCCGCCGCCGCTGCTCGATCATGGCCGAGCGCACCATGGAGCACGGCACCACGCGGGTCGTGATCGACACTTCGCCCGATCTGCGTGAGCAGCTGATCGACAGCAATGTCGAGCACATCGACGCGGTGTTCCTGACGCATGAGCATGCCGACCAGACCCACGGCATCGACGATTTACGCTCGGTCGTGCTGCATCAGCGCCGCCGCATCCCGGTCTACTTCAACCAGTCGACCGCCAAGGACATGATGGCGCGGTTCTCCTATTGCTTCATCTCGCCGGAAGGCAGCGACTATCCGCCGATCCTGACGCGGCATTCGATCGAGGCCGGCGAGAGCCATACGGTCCAGGGGAAGGGCGGCCCGCTGAAGCTCGCGGCCTTCCTGGTGCATCATGGCAAGATCCCGGCGCTCGGCTACCGCATCGGCGGCGCCGCCTACACGCCCGATCTGCACGACATCCCCCAGGAGAGCTGGCCGGCGCTCGAAGGTCTCGATCTCTGGATCGTCGACGGCTTGCGCTATGCGCAGCATCCCAGCCATTTCAGCGTTGCGGACGCGCTGTCGTGGATCGAGCGCTTCAAGCCGAAGCGCGCGGTCATCACCAACATGCATTCCGACCTCGACTACGAGGTGCTGCGGCAGAGTTTGCCGGCCGACGTCATCCCGGCCCATGACGGCATGCGGCTGACGCTCGACCGGGCAGGCTGAAGACTCAGGCCGAGATCGCCTTGGCGGATCCGACCTGGTTGCGCAGCAGGAATTTCTGGATCTTGCCGGTCGAGGTCTTCGGGATCACGCCGAACACCACGGATTTCGGCGTCTTGAACCCCGACATGTGCTCGCGGCAATAGGCGATGATCTCGGCCTCGGTCGCCTTGGCGCCGTCCTTCAGCTCGATGAAGGCGCAGGGCACTTCACCCCATTTCGGGTCGGGCTTGGCCACGACTGCCGCAAACAGCACGGCCGGGTGCTTGTAGAGGATATCCTCGACCTCGACGGAGGAGACGTTCTCGCCGCCGGAGATGATGATGTCCTTGGAGCGGTCCTTGATGATGACGTAGCCGTGCTCGTCGAGCACGCCGAGATCGCCGGTGTGAAACCAGCCGCCGGCAAAGGCTTCCTGCGTCGCCGTCGCGTTCTTCAGGTAACCCTTCATCACGATGTTGCCGCGGAACATGACCTCGCCGATGGTCTCGCCGTCGCGCGGCACCTCGCGCATGGTCTCGGGATCGAGCACCGTGACGCCTTCCTGCAGCGGATAGGATACGCCCTGGCGCCGCTTCAGCTGCGCGCGCGCATCAGCCGACAGCTCGTCCCAGCCCGGCTGCTCGGCGCAGACCGAGGCGGGGCCATAGACCTCGGTCAGCCCGTAGACGTGGGTCAGCTTGATGCCGATGCGCTCGCCGCCCTCGAGCACGGCAACCGGCGGCGCCGCGCCGGCGATCAGGCCGACAACGGGCTTTGCCTTACCGGCCTTCGGCGCATCGGGCGCGTTGATCAGCGTGTTGTACACGATCGGCGCGCCGCACATGTGGGTGACGCCGTGCCTCGGGATCAGTTCGAAGATCTTGGCCGGGTCGACCTTGCGCAGGCAGACATTGACGCCGGCGGCTGCCGCGATCGTCCAGGGGAAGCACCAGCCGTTGCAATGAAACATCGGCAGCGTCCAGAGATAGACCGGATGCTGGCCGAGATTGCCGGCGAGGATGTTGCTGACGGCGTTGAGATAGGCGCCGCGGTGATGGGTCACGACGCCCTTGGGATTGCCCGTCGTGCCCGACGTGTAGCTCAGCGCGATCGCATCCCATTCGTCGGCCGGCGGCCGTTCCACGAAGCCGGGATCGCCCGCCGCGACGGCTGCCTCATACTCGATCTCGCCGATCCGCTTGCCGCCGCCAAAGGCCGCGTCATCGACGTCGATCACGAACGGCTTTGCGCCCTTCATCAGGGTCAGGGCCTCCGCGATCACGCCGGAGAATTCGGGATCGACCAGAATGATCCTTGCGCCGCCATGCTCGAGCTGGAACGCGATCGATGCCGCGTCGAGGCGGATGTTGAGCGCGTTGAGCACCGCGCCGGTCATCGGCACCGCGAAGTGCAATTCGTTCATCGCCGGGATGTTCGGCAGCATCGCCGCGACCGTGTCGCCATGGCCGATGCCATGGCCCGCGAGATAGGACGCAAAGCGCCTGCAGCGCTCGTAGGTCTCTTTCCAGGTGAAGCTGCGGCCCTCATAGACCGCGCTGAGATGGTCGGGATAGACGGCAGCCGAGCGCGCCAGGAAGCTCAGCGGCGAGAGTGGCACGTAGTTGGCCGGCGTCTTGTCCAACCCGATCGAGTACTGGTTCTGAGCTGCACTCATGGCTCTATCCCATCCGCAAGGTGCTTTACAGGAAGCCGATCGATATCCAGGGGAAGATGGCGACGATGATCAGGCCGATCAACAGCGCCAGCATGTAACCCCAGATCGGCCGGATACCCTCGGCCGGATCGACGCGCCCGATGGCGCAGGCGGCATAATAGCCGACCCCGAACGGCGGCGCGAACAGGCCGATGCCCATCGCCAGGATGATGATCATGGCGTAGTGCACCTCGTGGACGCCGACCTGGTGCGCGATCGGAAACAGCAGCGGCCCGAACAGCACGATGGCCGGGATGCCCTCGAGCACGCTGCCGAGGATCACGAAGGCCAGGATCGAGACCGCGATGAAGGTCGCCGACCCGCCGGGCAGCCCGGTCATTGCCGCCGCCAGCGCCCGCGAGAAGCCGGACTGGGTCAGGCCCCAGGCCATGCCGGTCGCGGTACCGATGATGAACAGGATCGCCCCCGACAGGCACGCCGTGTCGATCAGCATCGGCAGCAGCCGCCGCCAGTTGAACTTGCGGTAGATCAAGAGGCCGATGACGAAGGCGTAGACGATGCCGATGGTCGACACTTCGGTGGCGGTGGCGATGCCTTCGACCACGGCGTAGCGGATCACGAAGGGCAGGGCCAATGCGGGCAGGGCGAACACGAACGCCTTGCCGATCTCGCTGCCGGTGGCGCGCTGGACGTGGCTGCGGTCTTCGCCGCGGTAGCGCCACCACACCAGCCCCGACAGCGTGATCGCCAGCACCACGCCGGGCAGCAGGCCGCCGGTGAACAGCGCCGAGATCGAGACGCCGGTCACCGAGCCGATCGTGATCAGCACGAGGCTCGGCGGAATGGTTTCGGTCTGCGCGCCGGTGGCGGCGAGCAGGGCGACCAGATCGCCCGGCTTGGCGCCGCGCTGCTTCATCTCCGGGAACAGCACGGGCGCGACCGCGGCCATGTCGGCGGCCTTCGATCCGGAGATGCCGGAGACCAGATACATGGCGCCGACCAGCACATAATGCAGGCCGCCGCGGACATGGCCGAGCAGGCTCGCCAGGAACGCCACCATAGCCCGCGCCATGCCGGTCATCTCGATCAGGAGGCCGAGGAAGACGAACAGCGGCACCGACAGCAGGATCAGATGGCTCATGCCCTCGTCCATCCGGCCGACCAGCACCATCAGCGGCGTCCGGGTGGTCAGCGCCAGGTAGCCGAAGATCGCCATGCCGAAGGCAAAGCCGATCGGCACGCCGGCGAACACGCAGAAGCCGACCACGCCGACGAAGAAGATGATCAGATTGAGGTTGCCGAGCGGCCGCAGCATCGGCTGTGCCAGCCAGAACGCGCCGATCAGCGCAGCCACGGTCAGCGCGGCCAGCAGGAAGGTCCTGAAATCGCCGACCCGGGCCAGCCGCAGCAGCGCGAACAGCGCCATCAGGCAGGTGCCGACCGGCAGCGCCGCCGCGCGCCAGGTGTTGGAAATCTGCAGCGCCGGCGTCGTGATGAAGCTTTCCTCGTAGGCGTATTCATAGGCCGGCCGCACGATCAGGATCAGGAACGCCAGTGCGGCGCAGGTTGCGACGACGTCGAGATAGGCCCACAGCCGCGGTCCCGCGCTTGCGACCAGCGCCGTCATCCGCATGTGCTCGCCACGGCGGAACGCCACCGCCGAGCCGAGCATCGCGAGCCACAGGAACAGGATCGACGCCAGTTCGTCGGACCAGATCAGCGGCGCATGGAGCACGTAGCGCGACACCACGCCGGCGAACAGGATCACGACCTCGGCGACGACAAGGATCGCCGCCGGGATTTCCACCAGCATCCCGAGCGCCGCGTCGATGGAACCGAGGACGGAGCGGCGGCGAGGGGGCTGCGACGCCGCCTCGCCGGCCACGGCCGGCGTCATCTCGACATGAGCCATGGCAAGCCTCCTGCTTGATTTGATCGATCAGGACAGTTTGCCGACGGACTTCTCGAGCAGATCCCAGGCCTTCTCGCCGTACTTGCCCTTCCACTCGGCGTAGAAGCCGGCGGTGCGGAGCTTGTCGCGGAACGGCCCGACCTCGGGCTGGTTGAACACGAGCCCCTTGCCCGTGAGCTCCTGCTTCACGGTGGCGTTCAGCTTCTCGGTGTCCTCACGCTCCTTGACGGCCGCCGCGTTGACGTTCTTGGCGACGATGGTCTTGATATCGTCCGGCAGCGCCGCCCAGGCCCGGCGGTTCATCAGGAACCAGAAGCCGTCCCACATGTGGTTGGTCATCGAGCAGTATTTCTGCACCTCGTAGAGCTTCGCCGCCGAGATCAGCGCCAGCGGGTTCTCCTGGCCCTCGACGATCTTGGTCTGCAGCGCCGAATAGACCTCGCTGAAATTGATCGAGGCGGGCGATGCATCGAACGCCTTGAACATCGAGGTCCACAGCGGTGACACCGGCACGCGAATCTTGAAGCCCTTGAGATCGTCGGGACCGGTGATCGGCTTGGTCGACGACGTGGTCTGGCGGAAGCCGTTGTCCCAGATCTTCTCCATGACCTCGAGGCCGGCCTTGTTGATCTCGCCGCGCACATAGGCGCCGAGCTCGCCGTCCATCGCCTTCCAGACCGTGGGATAGTCCGGGAATGCGAAGCCGATGCCGTTGATCGAGGCGGCCGGCACCAGGGTCGCCAGGATCAGGCCGGACAGCGTGAAGAACTCGACGCCGCCGGAGCGCACCTGGCTCAGCATGTCGGTATCGGAACCGAGCTGGCTGTTCGGGAACACCTGCAGGTCAAACCGGCCGTTGGTCTCGGTCTTGATCGCCGCGGCCATCTCCCGGGCGCGCGCCACGAACGGATGCGACTCCGGCAGGTTGTTGGCGAACTTGTAAGAGAACTCGGCCGACTGGGCGCGCGCGACATAGGGCGCGCCGATCCCGCCGAGGACGGCGGAAGCGGCGGAAACCTTCAGCAGCGTGCGTCGTGAAAAGCTCATTGGTTGCTCCCTCAAGAGGCTTGTTGTTGTTCTGAGATGCCATCCTATACGGACCTGATGCCGCGGGGTCACCAGCGATCTCTGCACAGCTGGGGCTTATTGCAGCGTCCGTACGCGGCGGCAATATCGGCTTTCAGACGAGATGCGCGCGCGTGCATCGCTGCGGCACCAGCACCGGCTAGGCGACAGTTCGGGACACACCATCACGCGCGCCAACTTGCGGACCAGTGCGAAGATTTCCCACTAAATATCTGATCTAATTGTAGATATAAATATTCCATAATATACCTTATGCGAATTACGGATATGGGCCTAGCCATGATCGCCGGCAGCTTTCCCATTGCTCCGCTCACCTTCGCCGCGACGCCGAGAATCAGGAACCTTGGCACCGTCTGACAGATCGACGGCCCAGTCCTACCTTCCAGCGGTTGAGCGATGAGCCGTATCAGCCAGGCGCGCCTGCCTCGACTTGTGCGGTTCGGTCATCTCGATCGTCTCGCATGGTCAATCGCTGTCGGGACCAGAACGGCTGCCTCGCAGCTACGCATCGCCAGCGTCAGCTCAGCCCCAGGAAGCAGGTATTGCCACCCCTGCTCCGATCGCCCTGATACCAGTACCTCGTTTCGGATGAAGCGCTCACCAAGCTCGCCGTCAGCGGCATCAACGCCGAAGCCGCCTGACGAGACGCGCGATGAAGCGACGTCCGCTTTGTACACACGCTCGCATTTGCTGGTAGATTGGACGTCGATTCAGCATCTGGGAGCCCGATGGCCCGACGCACCGGCAGCGCCGATCTTCCGCTCCATGGTGGCCGCGTGCCGCCATGGCTGGCGGCGCGCATGGCGACGCTGGGTGGCATCATCACCCAGGCCATCGTCCACCATTACGGCCGCGATGCCTTTTTGCAGCGACTGTCGCATCCGTTCTGGTTCCAGTCGTTCGGTGCCGTGATGGGCATGGACTGGCACTCGTCCGGCATCACCACCAGCGTCATCGGCGCGTTGAAGCGAGGTCTGGCGCCGCTGCAAGGCGAACTCGGAATCCACGTCTGCGGCGGGCGCGGCAAGCATTCGCGCCGCACGCCCGATGAACTGTCCGTCCTCGGCGACCGCGTCGGATTCGACGGTGCCGCCCTGACCCGCGCGAGCCGGCTGGTGGCCAAGGTCGACAGCGCCGCGGTGCAGGACGGATTCGAGCTCTACCTGCACGGCTTCTTCGTTACCGACGACGGCAAATGGACCGTCGTCCAGCAAGGCATGAACGGCGACAAGCGGCAGGCCCGCCGCTATCACTGGCACTCCGAAGGCCTGCGCAGCTTCGTCGACGAGCCGCACAGCGCGATCGACGGCCCGACGCAGGGCGAGATCGTCAATCTCACCGATCACCGCGCCGAAAGCTCACGCCAGGCGCAGCTCGATCTGCTCGCTGCGCTGGGGCCGGACGGCATCACGCGCGAATATGCCGAGCTGACGCAGAGTGCGACCGCGCAGCCGGATCTCCTGCACCTGATCATGCCCGCGCATCACGACGTGCGCTCGAGCGACGTGTTCGTCCGACGCCTGCACGGCACCCTGGCCGCGGCTGCCGATCGCGGGCCGCTGGATTTTCCCGAACTGCTGCTGACGCCCGGCGTCGGCGCCCGCACGGTGCAGTCGCTCGCGATGGTCGCCGAGGTCGTTCACGGGACGCCCTACCGCTTCCGTGACCCGGCGCGCTTCTCGCTCGCCCATGGCGGCAAGGACCGTCATCCCTTCCCGGTGCCGATCAAGGTCTATGACGAGACCATCCGCGTGCTGAAGTCGGCCGTGCAGCAGGCAAAGCTCGGCCGCGATGAGGAGATGCAGGCCCTGAAGCGGCTCGACGATCAGGCCCGCAGAATGGAACGAACCGCCACCGGCCCCTCCTTCGAGGCGTTTGTCGCGAACGAGCGCGCCCGTTCGCCCGCGCTCGACGGCCGCTCGGTGTTCGGCTGGGAAGCCGACCTTGCCGAGCGCGACGGGATCACCAAGCCTTAAAGCGAAGGCTTGATCCACCGCTTGGACCATCGCATGGCGCGCGTATTGATTGGCACCTCCGGCTGGCACTATTCTTCCTGGCACGGTCCGTTCTTTCCCAGGGGCTTGCCGCTCAAGCGGCAACTCGACTACTACGCGACGCAGTTTCCAACGACTGAGCTGAACGGCGTCTTCTACCGCACGCCGACCGAACAGGCGGTCACAGGCTGGCGCGATGCGACCGATGCGGAATTCGTCTTCGCCTGGAAGGCGTCGAAATTCATCACGCACTGGAAGCGCCTCTCCGCGAACTCGGTCAACAGTCTCCAGCTGCTGGAAGAGCGTCTGTCGTTGCTGCGCAACAAGGCCGGCCCGGTCCTGTTTCAGCTGCCGCCGAACTTCACGATCGATGCCGATCGGCTGGCCTCGTTCCTGACGCTGTTGAAGCGGCGGCGGCGCTATGCGTTCGAATTCCGCCACCCCAGCTGGTACGCGCCGCATGTCCTGAAGCTGCTGGCGGATCGCAATATCGCGCTCTGCATTTCCGATCATCACGATGCGCCGGCGCCGTGGAAGCGGACCGCGGATTTCGTCTATGTCCGCGGCCATGGCCCGGGCGGCCGATATCGCGGGCACTACAAGCCGGCCGAGCTTTCCGACTGGGCCAAACGCATCCGCGGCTGGAAGCGGCAGGGATGCGACATCTATGTCTATTTCGACAACGACCAGAAGAGCGCAGCGCCGGCGGATGCCAAACGGCTTTGCGCGCTGCTCGGCTCCGCCGTTCCGCGGCGGCGTTCGCAATAGGAACGAACGGTTCCAGCCTGCATTGGCTCCCAAGGAAAGGAGCCGGTGCGATGCCATCCGATGCGGTGAAAGCCATTGCGCTGAACTACACGCTGAAGCGGGGCAAGGATCCCTCCCCGACCCACTACAAGGACCTCGAAAAGCCCTACGACAAGACAGTGCAGACCACCGCCATGCTTGCGGCCAACGCGGCACATCTTGCACGCCTGCTGAAGTCGGCGACCTATCCCGGCGTAGCCTAGGCACGGAGCGGGACATGCCGCTTCATCCGACCTGGACCAACATCGCCATCCGCCTCGCCTTGATAGGAACGCCGTTCCGGGCGGCATCGTTAGGCCGTTGACGCAACCAGCCAAATCAAATGGAGAGGCTATCATGAAGGTTTGCGACGCGATGACACCTGACGTCCAGCTGTGCACCCCCGACGATACGCTCCGCGATGCCGCAGAAGCGATGGCAGCGCTCGGTGTTGGCCTGCTGCCGGTTACCGATAGCGAGCGCCTGGTCGGCATGATCACGGACCGCGACATCGCGCTTCGCGGCATCGGAATGGGTCGCGGCCCCGACTCGCGGGTCGGCGACGTCATGACGGCCGAGGTGAAGTATTGTTTCGAGGATCAGGAGCTCGACGACATCGCGCAGAACATGGGTGCGATCCAGGTTCGGCGCCTGCCGGTGCTGAGCCGGGACAAGCGCCTGGTCGGAATCATCGCTCTCGGGGATATCGCCCTGATCCAGGCCAGCGATGGTACGGGCATGGCGCTCAGCCAGATCTCACGCCCGACCACCCAACACGCGCAACTCTAGACTTACACGGCTCCGCTTCGCGGCCCTGGCTCGCAAAGGCTCGGCTCGCGAAGCGGAGCGTCAGGCGGGCCCATGGCCGACTATGTACCGTGGATTGTGATTGCCGCCGGGGTCATTGCCCTGATCGTCACGGCGCTGCTCTGGCGCGCCCATTACGTCAGCTCCGATTGACCGAACGGGGAGCTCGCGCCGTCAGGCCGCCATCCTGCGGCAGGATTCCGCGCATACACGGCACATCGCCACGCATTCGTCCATGCCGCCGATGCGAGCGCAATCCTCGGCGCATTCACTGCAGATCTCCGCGCATTCCCGGCAGGTGTGCTTGTGGTGCGGGGTGTTGATCAGCATGAAATGGGCCGCCGTCCGGCACATTTCCGCGCAAGCCATCATCAATCGGAAATGCGCCGGCTCGACATGCTTGCCGCCGGTGACGAGACAATGGTTCATGGCCGTGCCGAGGCAGGTCCTATAGCAGGACAGACAGGTCTCGACGCACCGGTTCATTTCCTCAGAGAATGCCATGTCGATACCTCACGCCTGCGCCAGCAGCTGGCGCAGGTAGCAGAGCCCGTCAAGGGTCAGCTTCGACTCGCGGACCTCGCCCTGTGCGATCTCGGCGTCGAGGAAGGTCTCGAGCTCGGGAAGCGCGCGGTCGAACCTGTCCGCGATGCCCATCAGCTCGCAGGTTTGCTTGATCCGCTCGATCGGTTTTTCCAGCACGTTGATCTCAACCATTTTGGCATAAGCGCGGGTCATGCCGTTGGTTCCTATGCTCATTGCCGGGGGGTGCGCTGCTGCGGGGTCTGCGCCGGCTAAGATGCCCTGCCGACCGTGTCGGCCATGGTTGCGCCACGCGCTCCGAGCGGCTTGCGGCGGCCCTCGGTCGAATCGAGCATGGTCTGATGCTCGATCTCTGAATTCAGCTCTGCCCCGCACAGCACAATGATGGCGGACATCCACATCCACGTCATCAGACCGATGGCAGCCCCCAGCGAGCCATAGGTCGCGTTGTAATCGCCGAAGTTCGCCAGATACCAGGAGAACAGCACCGAGCCGGCCAGCCACAGCACGGCCGCTGCGACGGCGCCGACGCTGAGCCACTGCCAGCGCGGCCTGGTTCGGCTCGGACCATAGCGGTACAGCACCGCGAGCGCGGTGAGGAGCAGGAGCACCAGGATCGGCCACCGTCCGAACCGGATGACGAGCTCGGCCGTCGTGCCCAGTCCGACCTGCTGTAGCAGAAGCGGGACGACGACCACCGCTCCGACCATCAGCATGATGGAAATCAGCCCGGCGATCGTGAACGAGAGGGACATCAGATTGAGTTTGACGAAGCTGCGCTTTTCCTTCTCGTCATAGACGACGTTGAGCGCATCGAAGATCGCCTTCATGCCGGCATTGGCGCTCCAGATCGCGATCAGCAGGCCGGCGGCAAAGGTCAGGCCGAGCGTCGAGGTCCCCTTCGCGAGCACGCGCGCGATCTGGTCCTGGACGATCGCAAACGAGCCTTCCGGCAGCATCAGCGCCAGGCTCTGCAGGTTCGATGAGATCGTGGACGGATCGGCGAACAGGCCGTAGCTCGAGACCAGCGCGGTGATCGCCGGGAAGATCGCGAGCAGGCCGTAGAACACGACGCCGGCCGCGGTCGCCAGCAGGCGGTCCTCGTCGATCTGCTGATAGGTGCGGAGCAGAATGTCCTTCCAGCCGGCAGTTGGAATCTCGAGCGGCGTGTCGGCGAGCCGTCCACGATCCTGCGTTTCGGCCAGCGCGGGTTCGACGCCCTGCTCCCGAGCGGACGGCCGCTCCGATCGGGACAACTGGCGAGAGATCGCCAACGTCGCCAGAGCCGTTGCACCAGCGAGCATCAGGTCGTTCGTCCAATTGCGCGGCGCCATCGCTAGTCCTGGATCGCGTCGCGCTGACGCCGGGCGCGCGATGCAGCAAACCAGCCGACAAGCATGATTGCAGCCCCGGCGGCCAGTGCGCGGGTGGTGGGATCTACGCTCGCCCCTGCTCCCGTCCGAGTGGTGGCGATCAGCCGCGCGGCGACGGGCACTGCGATCGCGCGCTTGAGCATGTCGACCTGTCGGCCCGGGCGCGGCACGGCCGGCGCAGGACGTGCGAGCAGCACGCGGCCCATGAGCAGCCCCAGGATCCCGAGGAGGACAAAGGCGCCGCCGATCGCGGCATATGCGATCCAGATGCCGTAATGCATTTCAAGGGCGTGGAAAGCCGCGCCAACCCCGATCCCGGTCGCGATCAGAAGCGAGACCGCACCCGCCAGCATGAAGCTGCACGCAAATGCGTAGCCGGTCACCAGGCGCGTCAGCCATTGTCGCAAGTCCGCAAGGTAGGAGCGGAAGATCAGGCTCAGCGAAGACGACGTGTTGACGCGCATGACGAGGTCCATTGCAAGTCGGCATCCGACAACCCGGCGGGAAGATCGACGTTCCTCCCCGGCAACGCGCAACAGTTTGCGCCATGCGGGACAGCGCGAACCGAGCGCTAACTGACCGGAGGGAGATTTGCGCGTGGCGGCATGGAGCTCGGGAATGGCTTCGCGACCATGAGCGTCCCGCGCTCGTCGGTTTCGAGCGCGATCTTCTGGGCGAGCATCACGTCGCCCGCCGCCAGCGCGCCGACGGGCCGGAAGCACCAGCCCAGCACGATACGATCGCCGCCGTCCATCTCATAGACGTTGGTCGAGGTGCCGTAGCAAATCCGGTATCGCTTGCCGGAGTCCGAGCCGATGACGTCGAAGCGCTTATACTTTTCGAACTGCGCCCGCTGCTCGGGTGACAGCCACGCGGACAGCAGCGCAAGTCCGCGCGCCTCAATTCGCTCATAGGCCTGCCAGCGATCCCAGATCGCGGCCAGCGTCGCACCCAGCGTGCCGGCGGCGCGCCGGAGCACGGACCGCAGGGACATCTCGCGCAGACGGGCGAGCATTGGCGTCAGCCGCCGACCAGCCTCGGATAGAACAGGGTTTCCTCGGCGGTCGGATCGAGCGCGCGGACCAACTTCGCCTCTCCGGTCGCTTGCCGGATTGCGGCGGTGTAGCCGTCCGACGTGAGCTGGGTGAAGCGAGCATTCGCCCAGGCCAGCTGCTCACTGTTGTCGGGGTCGAACTGCTGTCTCGTGTCGCCGGAGTGGTCCATCACCAAGATCGTTGCCATCATCGTCTCCCTTGAAGGACATTCACAACTGCATCAGACAATCGGCACGGCCGTCGTCGGCCTGCCGCCCATCCACTCCGGCAGCGCGGCGCCGTCGCGGTGACGGCCACCCGCGCCGGCCGCGGCCCACGCGGCGACCGCACCGAACAGCAGCGCCGCTGCAACCGAGAACGCCAAAATCACCGCGCTGCGCCGCGACCGCTGGATGGCGGTCCTGGCATCGCCCATCACGCTGTCGACGCGCTTCTCCGCCTCCGCAGCAGGCAGACCGGTCGCGGCCGCCACCTGCTGGATCAGATAGCTGCGATCGTCGGAGCTGACGCCACTGCGGCTGGAGCTCGTCAGCAGGATGCGACCGGCCTCTGCCCGCTCATAGCCGATATCGAGATTGGCCGGACGCCGCACTGACCGGTACAGGCGGTCGAGCTCGGCGCTCAGCAGCGGCTCCGCGGCCGTCGCAGATGGCCGGTTCTGAACCACCGGACGCGCGGTCGACAGGCCAACCAGCCCGACGATCGTAGCACCGAGGATGACGGCGAGCGCCCAGGCGGTCAGGCCGTGAAGCCCGTCGCGGCTGTCGATCTCGTCGGATGGCGTCGCGCCGATCACGCGCTGAGCCCGGCCGGCGATGTAGCCGCCGACGCCGAAGCTCACCAGCGCCTGCAGGATCAGATACAATCCCGACAGCAACGCGAGCGCGGCTGATGCGTCGCGCCATGACGGCGAGCTTGAACTCACACCCAACCCGACCGCCGCGCCGAAGCCGATCAAAATCACCGACAGCGCCGCCGCGGCCAGCGCGCCGGCAATGACCGGGCTCCATTGCAGCCGAAGCCCGGTCCTGTTGGCGGCGGACACGGCAAGCCCTCGCTCGCTATCCATGACGCGCCTACCGCAGCCCGAAGAACGACAGTATCGCCAAAATGACCACGATCAGTCCGACCAGATAAATCAACTGGTTCATGAAAACCTCCTCCGTCCTTCTCGTCCTGACAATCTGGTGGAGGAGCCAAGGTTCCTACGCCGACGAACGGGCGCGATGCGGCAAGCCAACAAAAAAGGGCCCCGCCGAAGCGAGGCCCTCATTGGTCGTCGCGATCTGCTCATCACGACGTGCGACCAGCACCGTTAGTCGTCGTCCCAGTCATGACCACGGATCACGAAGCCGCGGTCGCGGTAGTAGTCGCGATGATGGTTGTACCAGCCGTGGTGCCAGCCCCGGTCATGCCGGTATACGTCGACGCGCGGGCCACCATAATATCGATCGCCGTAGTAGCCGTGGTCGCGGCCGACATAGATGCCCACACCCTGCGCGCTCGCAACGGTCGGTGCCGCTATCGAGAGTGCCGCAGCCGCGGCAAGAGCGTAAGTAAGCTTCGTCATGGCATCCTCCTTTCTAGTACGCCGTGATAACGACCGGCGTCCGCGCATGTTGCAGGAACAGGATCGGAACTTTCCTGAACGTTCCTTCACCATCATGGCGGCTGGACGTGACCGGAGGACGAGATCGAGGAGCCCTCGATGAGCTCTGCTCGATCGCTGTGGCTCCACTCTCTGTTCGACACAAGTGACCCCAGCTCAGGGGTGGAGAGCTGGGGTCGTAGCGGGGTTCTCCTGGTTAGCGCTGACGGCCGGTCGGCGCGTCAGCTCGCGAGAGCATGCGCGTCGCAATCAGTTCCGGCACTAACGTCTGCAAATGTGCGACGCACAATCGTGCCGTTGCGATTGCCCGATCAGACCGCCTAGCGCCACATGCTCGGGGCGGTGCGCAACGCGGCCTGGCCTGCGATGCGCAGCTCATCGATTGACGAGCGTCCCTCGCGAATGGCCTGCAGCAATCCAGAGGCGACGTTGGTCCGCTTTGTCGTATCCGAACGCGGCACGCCTCCGCAGACCTCGTCGAGCACCGCGCGAAGCACTGCCGCCGTCTCTCCATCGAGCATGATTGCCTCCCTGCCCTCGTGGATCGAACTGCATCGTAGCGTGAGACCGCGCGAGAGGAGTTCAAGTATGTTAACAGCCGTATCCAAATCTTGCGCGGCCGACCGTCGCGCTGTCTTCGTCGTGACAAATCACTGTCACGTTCAGATCGTCAGTGCGCTCTGCAAAACGACGCGCCCGCGTCAGTCCCGCTGCGCCATTTCAAGGATCGCATCAGCGAACGCCTGCGGCGCCTCGCGCACCCGCCGCACCGGCATCCATCGCGATTTCAGGGGAGCAGCACAGAGCCGCCTTGTCGCGTCTCAGCCGCGCCGCTTGGTGTGCAGATAGTCGGCCGAAAACAGCGCCGTGTCCTTGAGCAGCTTCAGGTCGTTGATCGTCAGCATGCGGTCGCGCAGCACGATCAGGCCGGCGCCGCGCAGCTCCTGCAGCGTCCTGTTGACATGGACCACCGACAGGCCGGTGGCATCGGCGAGATCCATCTGCGTGACCGGGAACAGGCAGGAATCGCCGTCGATCATTCCAACCGGCAGCAGGCGCTCATGGAGTTCGCACAACAGATGCGCGACCCGCTCCAGCGCCACGCGCCGCCCGATATTGACCGTCCATTCCCGCTGGATCGCGCTGTTCACCATGGTTTCGCACCACAGCGCTTCCTCCAGCGAACGGTCGCCCGCCAGCAACTGCTCGAACGCCGGGCGCTTGATGTCGGCGTAGGTGACCGGGGTCAATGCGCCGATCGAATGATCCATCACCGACAGCAGATAAACGCAGGCATCGCAGCTGTCGCCCGGCAGGATGAAATTGACGATCTGGCGGCGGCCGTCCGGCAGCGTCTTGTAGCGGCAGAGCCAGCCCGACAGGATGATCCTGACGCTCTCGACCGGATCGCCTTCGGTCGCGAGGTCTTCGCCCGGGCGGGCGCGGTGCAACCCCTCCTGGATCGCCTGTTGCAGCAACGCGATCCCGCGTTCGGACAATTGCCGCAGGGCATTGAGCCGCCGGATCACCGGCTGCGCCAGATTTCCCTCGAGGATCGGGGGGTGCATCTAGCTCCCCATGCTCGGCGTATGGATCGCTTGCGGGTTCATCGGTATGGCGATCGTGCAGTGCAGTCCCGACGGATTGAACTCGAGCGTGCTCTTGCCCTTGAACTCGAACGCCAGCGTCCGCTCCAGGAGATCGGATCCAAATCCCCTGCGGCGCGGCGGCGCCACCGCGGGCCCGTTGCGCTCGCGCCAGTCGAACAGCAGTTGCCGCGGATCGGCCGCATCATCGATGCGCCATGAGACGTCGATGCGCCCGGCCGTATCGCTCAGCGCGCCATACTTCAAGGCATTGGTTGCGAGCTCGTGGAGTGCCAGCGCGAAGGTCTCCGCGGCCTTGGGCTGGAGCCGGATCCTGGGACCTGCGACCTTCAGTTGCTCGCCTTCCTTCGCGTTGTACGCAAGCAATTCCTCGACCACGAGATATTCGAGGTCGACGCCGCCTTCCGGATCGCGGGTCACCAGCGACTGGGTCCGCGCGAAGGCGTTGAGCCGGCCGTCGAGATGCGATGCGTAGTCCTCGACGTTCGCACTGGTCTCGGCCGAGCGGCGCGCGATCGAGCGGACCACGCCGAGCGTGTTGCGGACGCGATGCTGCAGCTCGGCGAGCAGCAGCCGCTGCCGCTCCTCCGCCCGCGTGATCGCGGTGACGTCGATGAAGGTGATCACGACGCCGGCGATGAAATTGTCGATGCTGCGGTACGGCAGGATGCGCACGATATAACGCGTGCCGCTGTCGGGCGCGGTCAGCTCGCGCTCGGCGCTGGCCAGCGTCCGCAGCACGCGCCGC
Organism: Bradyrhizobium sp. USDA 4538; assembly: GCF_024171045.1. NCBI lineage: Bacteria > Pseudomonadati > Pseudomonadota > Alphaproteobacteria > Hyphomicrobiales > Nitrobacteraceae > Bradyrhizobium > Bradyrhizobium sp. USDA 4538. Next base: position 7,885,245 of record NZ_JALJZE010000001.1, on the reverse strand, counting down.
ACATCGTCGTAGAGCTCCTCGATCGGAATCCGCGCCTTGATATGCGCGATCGGGCGGCCGACATCGGTCTCGACCAGATGCAGCAAATGCGTGATCGCCGGCGTGAAGTTCATCACCTTCAGATCGTTGTCCAGGAACACGGTCGCGATCTGCGTGCTCTCGAGGAAGTTCTTCAGGTCGCTGGTAGCGCGGGTCAATTCCTGCACGCGGTGCGCCAGCTCGCCGTTGACGGTCGTCAGCTCCTCATTGACCGACTGCAATTCCTCGCGCGAGGTCTCCAGTTCCTCATTGGCGGATTGCAGTTCCTCATTGAGCGATTGATATTCCTCGTTGGAGGATTTCAGTTCCTCATTGGTGCTTTCGAGCTCCTCGATCGTGGCCTGCAACCGCTCGCGGGTGGCGCGCAGCTCGCTCTCCAGCCGCTCGACATGCTCGGTCCTGACCAGAACGTTGGGATTGGTTTCGGCGCGATCCACAGGGCGGATCGGCCCATCCTTGAACAGCACGACGAAATTCCGGTGACCCGCAGGGCCGTCGAGAATTGGTTCGGCCGTGATGTCGACCAGCACGCGATGCCCGTTGACGCCGAGTTGCACCTGCTCGGCATGCGCGGCCTCGTTGGTTTCCGCGGCACGGCTGAGCGCCGTGCGCAGCTCAAGTCTGAGGTCGCGGTGCACGAGTTGCAGCAGGTCGAGGGTCGCCGTGCCTGCGGTCGGCTCGATATAGCGGCCGGTGCGGCCGGAGAAATGCAGGATGTGAAAGTGGTCGTCGGTGATCACATAGGCCGGCGCATAGCGCTCGGCGATGCGCTGGGCGCGGCGCTCGAGGCCGACATCGGGGCCGATGGAGCGGACCGGTGGTATGTCGATCGCGGCGCGCCCGGCCGCCGTCGTGATCGGGAATTCCGGCGGCAGCCGCGTCCCGGTCTCGAGCTTCTTGAAGATGCGTGCGCGCCGGTCGACCGGCGCGAACAGCTTCGGATGCCGGGTGACGTTCTCGGAATTGCCGAGAAACAGGAACCGGTCCGGCAGCAGCGCAAAATGGAACAGCGGGATGACGCGATTCTGCAGCTCGGCATTGAGATAGATCAGCAGGTTGCGGCACGAGATCAAATCGAGCTTGGAGAACGGCGCGTCCTTGATGACGTTGTGCTGCGAGAAGATGCACATCTCGCGCAGCTCCTTGACGACGCAGTAGGTGTCGCCTTCGCGTACGAACCAGCGCGCCAGCCGTTCCGGCGTCATATCGTTCTCGATGCTGGTGCGATAGCGCCCGACGCGCGCGGCGGCGAGCGCGCGCCCGTCGATGTCGGTCGCGAAGATCTGCACCTGCGGCACCGAGTCGAGACCGGCCATATGCTCGCGCAGCAGGATGCCGATCGAATAGGCCTCTTCGCCGGTCGCGCAGCCAAGCACCCAGACACGCACCTGCTGGCCGACGCCCTTCCCTTCGAATATCTTCGGGATGATCTGGGTTTCCAGGACATCGAACTCCTTCTTGTCGCGGAAGAATTCCGTGACGCCGATCAGGAGGTCGTTGAACAGATGTTGCGCCTCGTCCTTGTCGTTTCTCAGGAAATCGACATAGGCGGAGATATCGTCGATCTGCACCACCTGCATGCGGCGCTGGACGCGGCGCAGGAAGGTGTTCTGCTTGTAGCCGTGGAAATCGTTGCCGGTCTTGTTGCGGAGGATATCCGCAATGCGCGCAAGCGAGGTTGCCGCCGCGGCCAGCACCTCGTCGAACCCCTGCTTCTCCTCGAGCCGGCGCAGGTGGCGGGCATAGACGTCGATATGCTCGGGAATGGCCTCGGGCGGCAGGACGAAATCCGCAATCGCGACGGCCGAATTGCCTTCGGCGTGCGGATCGGGTTCGCCATCCCCGATGCGCTCGGCGATCGCCAGGCCGCCATGATCCTTCAGGGTCGCGACCCCGAGCGTGCCGTCGCCACCGGTGCCGGCCAGCACCACGCCGATCGATTCCTCGGCGCGCTCCTCCGCCAGCGACACCAGGAAGCTGTCAATGGTTGCCCGCTCGGCGCGCGCCTGCTCGGCGCGCCGCACGGCGAAACGGTCGCCATGAACGGTGGTGATCATGTCAGACGGACACAGATGGATCACGCCGCCCTCGACGAGCTGTCCGTCGCTGATTTCGGACAGCCGGGCGCCTTCCGATCGCTGCAACGCTTCGCGCAACCGGGTGTCCTCGATGGCATCCCGGTACTGCAACACAAGCACGACGGCCTGGTCCGGATTGAGCCGCAGCTTCGAGAAGAACCGCTCGATGCTGTCGAGGGTGCCGGCGGACGCGCCCACACCTATGATCAGCGGCGCCTTGGACTGGCGCTCTTCGTCTCCGCTCTGGGGTTGGCCAACGTCATCCATGATTGCAGCGGTTCTCACTCTTCTGCAGGCGTCTCGCCTGCGTCTGCTGATAGCAGAGTTTAGTCCTATCCCAATGGGATAGGTAGGAATTCTCCAACCTCGCCGGAACCTCGCCTTCGGGACCGATTGCCGTCCAAAGCCGGAAGGGTCATAGTTAGGTGATGGCAGCCGACCCGACGATAGATGGATCCGGAGAGCTCGCGGCCCTGATCAGGCGCGCGGAACGGGCGACCGCAGAAGCCCATCGCCTCATCGACGAGAATGACCTCTGGCGCCGGCGCGTCCTCCAGCAGTTTGACCACATGTTCGAACTTGGAGCGGAGTTCAGGGCACTGAGGCGCATCCCCGATCCTCCTCCAAGGCGCTAGTGTGATGTCACCCGCTCCTCGAGATATGCGACCCGCTGCACGATCAGGGTTCGATGCCGCTCCCACTCGATCAAGGTCTGCTTGAGCAAGCCGACCAGCCGCTCGGCTTGCACAGTGTCGTGACCGGCCCGCTGCAGCCAATCCAGCAGATCTTGCTGGCTGCGCAGCCGCCTCCAGCCCTCCTCGATGTCGACGTCCGCCTTGACCAGCAACTCGCGCTCGGACCGCAACTGTTCGGCCCAGTTCGCATGCTCAGCGCTGGCCATCACGGTTCCTTCCGCGCCGGTCGCTTCGGATCGAGCGATTGTAGCATGACTCGCCGGATCATGTCGGCGTATTCGCGGTATTCAGCGGCGCGCGCGTCATACATTTGCGCGACCGCCGGGCGACCGCTCTGGCGGCCGTCCTCGGCCATCCGGTGCACCAGTTCGGCGCGCTCCTCGATGATGCGGAGCGCGACCCGGAGCGCCTCGTCGACCCGGCCCTCCTGCTCCTTGGCAAGCGCGTCGGCCGTATAGGCGTGACCGACCTGACAGCGAAATCGCAGCGGGTGCCCCACCTTGAGCTCGGAAAGGACGCCGCCGCATCCCGGACAGGTCAGCGGTGCTGGATCGGCAATCTCGACCAGCGTATCGCTGCCGATGCGCTCGCCCGCCGCAATTTTCACCTCCAGCACGATCTCCGGCGGAATCGGCAGGATCGCGCCGGGCCGCTCCCGAGCCAGATCGGACAGCACATCGCCAAGTCGTGCACCCGGGATACAGAGGTCAACCGTGGTCGCTTCCAATGCCCTGAGCGGCATTTCATCGGACATCGCGTCCCGGGGCTCCTGAACCAGCGCGACCCCACCGCAGCGCTTGATCGCGTTCAGGCCCGCCGCGCCGTCGGACAGCAGGCCGCTGAGCACAACGCCAATCACGCGCGGTCCATAGTGCAGTGCGGCCGAGCGAAACAGCGCGTCGATCGCCGGCCGGACCAGATTTTCGCGTGGCCCGCGGCCGAGCATCAGGTGGCCGTCCTGGATAAGCAGATGGTGGTCCGGCGCCGCCAGATAGACGTGACCATTTTCGATGACCATGCCGCTTTCCGCCTGCCGGACCGGCAGCTTGCCGGCTGCGCTCGCGACCGTGGAGAGAATGCCGATGCCCTGAGACGGTATGTGCAATACGATGAAGACCGCGGCCGGCAGATCCACCGGCAGCCGGCCCAGAATCTGCTTCAACGGTGCAGTCGCCCCAGCCGAACCGCCGATGACGATGATGTCCCGATTGGACATGGAACCTGCCTTTTCCAATATTGTTTACAACAAGGCGAGCATTCTGCTTATGTTCCAATTTTGCGACGACATCACACCGGGTACGGCCGGAATCGACATGTCTGAATTTGCACCTTTGCGCGAACGCCCTCTCCTGACCGGCCGGCGCGTCCTGATTGTCGAAGACGAATATTTCCTTGCCGACGACATGCGCAGCGCGCTGCGTGCGCTCGGTGCCGATATCGCCGGGCCGGCCGGTGACATCGACGATGCGCTTCGTATCCTTCACGACGGCGGCGTGATCGATGGTGCGGTGCTCGATGTAAACATCCGCAGGCAGACGATCTATCCGGTCGCGCGCGAGCTGCAGGCGCGCGGCGTGCCGATGGTGTTCACCTCGGGATACGACAAGATCGTGCTGAGCAGCGAGTTCGCGGACGTTCCGTTGTGGGAGAAGCCGTTCGATCATCGCGCCATGGCGCACGGGCTCGCCGGCATGATCCTGCGCGGCAATGACGCTGCCGGACACGAATAATCCGCTGGAGCATTTGCAAATGTTAGTGCGGAGGTCTGCAGAGGGCCTCACGATACCCCGGTCACGATATCGGACGGGGGTGCGTAATGACCGAGATCGAAAGACGTATCGAGCTGCTGGAGCAGACGGCCGCAGAAAGCGCGCTGATCGCCGACCTCTCAACCGTCACGGAAACCCGCATCCGTAACGCCCAATTGGCAGACGAGTTGCGCCTCGTCGTCGCGCAGCTCAGGACTTTGAGGCCGGGTGACGCTCATATTGTCTGATTGTCTCGGTCCACGATCTCCGGTGAACCGGCGGCGTGATGCATCCTCCCATCGTTTTCAGGAAGGACAACGACACTGCACGATTCAACGGATCGGATCGCGGAATGCCGGCAACTGGCCGACGAGGCCGACCGTCTGGCCTCGACGTCCGGCGTCGAAAGGACGCGCAAGGATTACAAGTTGCTGGCCAGGTCCTGGCGACGATTGGCGCTGAGCTACGAATTGTCCATGCATCTCGAGCGATTCATCAAAGCCCGCTAGTCGGCTTGTCGATAGGGAATATTGCCCGTGCCCGCCCCCACCAGCGAAAGCGTTACGCACTGTTGTCGCGGTGGGCCTTGATCTCCATGCGCGTACTCGCGGAATTACGCACCGATTGCCGCAACTCGGCGAGCTGATCGTCTCGCTGATCCGCGAGCGATCGCTTCTGTGCGCGCAAAGTGAGACTTTCTTCAATGGCAAGCTGAGCGCGGGCGAACAGAGGATCGATCATCGACGAAACATGTCACCCGATCGCTGCCGCCGCCCTGTCATGTGATAAGTCCGAAGCGGGTTTGCTCCGAGGCAGTGCGACAAACGTATCTCATGAGACATCGAAGATTGTTCGAACGCGGCCGTCGCCGGCGTCGATGCGCCGCTTCATGGCCTGCTTCCTTGCGGGGCTGATAAAGTAATCACCCATCCAGCATGGTTCCGCCCCCGCAAGATGCGAAAGCTCAACACAGGTCAGGATTCAGGATTCCATATTGGCTTTCCGCCTGCGGGAAGGGTTCCTGCGTCTTGCGGCCCAGAAACGTGCTGGCGCGGCTTTCGGCGAGGAGCTTGCGCGCGTGCTCGACGACCTGGATCATCCGCTCGGTATCGTTGAGATCACGGTATTTGGAAAGACGATAGATTTGCCGCTCGATGGGCATGGCGTGCTCCCTGTTATGCAGGCGGGAGCACAATCGGTCTCTCAGCCACCGACGCCTACGGACAGAGCCTTGGCCGGTGATGAGGAGACAACAAACCTCGGCCGGGAAAGTTGCCATCGCGCCGCGAGAACGAAATTGCATGTCCGCGGTGCGGCGGGTCTGCAGCGCATCGATCCGAGTCCAGCCGACCAGCTATTCGGCGACGCTCATCTGCTTGCACAAGATCCCGAGAGCCTCCGCACACCCGCGCGGCTTGGTTACCACGGGGAGGTGCGCATACTTCTCGGGCAGCGTGCTGGGGTCGTAGCCGGTATACAGGGTGACCGGTGTTCCCATCGCAAGCAGGGTATCGATCAACTTGTAGGACGAGGTTCCATTGACGTTGATGTCGATCAGCGCGCCGGACGCTCCGGACGCGTGCGGGCGGGCTTCGTCGATCGAAGCGAACGGGCCGACGACGTGATAGCCGGCCTGTCGTGCCAGCGTGGCACAGTCATCGGCAATGAAATACTCGTCCTCCACGATCAAGATCGTACGCATAGCAGTACCTCTGCCAGTTGATCTTCGCGGATGATCGAGGCGTTAACGTTCTCCCGCCGGTTGGGTTTCCCAGGCGCGTCGTTCCGCGCACCGTTAGGACAGCGGTCATGGCCCATTTCAAGGAGCGGGAATTCAAGGCGGAGGGTGGTCCCGATTTTCCAGGCGCGCGCCGTCAGCTACCGGCCACCAGCAACCCGACGTACAGCCAGAGTACAATTGTCACAGTGATCGTTGCGGCGAAAAAGTAGCGGTCGATGAGATTCATCAACTGCACCTTCGGCTGACTATGGCGGATATCGAATCGCGGTCGAAACATCAGTCGCTGCCGCTTGTCATCTCTCTGCCTGGTTCCGGCATTTACATATGAGAGACCGGTGATCCCGCCCGGAGATGGCTCGTTTGCCGATGCCGAAGAACAAACCAGTCGCCGTCACCGCTAGGCTGCAGCGGGTGCGCCGCTCCAAGGCGGCAAACGAAGGAACGAGGGTCGGCGCCTGCGGTTGGAGCCAGCGAACGCAATGCATCAGCCAAGAACCGCCGCCGCTATCGCTGCCCGACGTCCCGCCCGGCCCCGCCATCAGTCGAGCGCGATCATCACCGGCCGGATCAACCTGTAGCTGTTGTGATAGTTTTGGGGAGGAGTTGGCTCCATGAAAGCAACCATCGAACAAAGAACGACCGCCAGCAATCTCGACCTGCTCGACCGCTACTGGCGCGCCGCCAATTACCTTTCGGTCGGGCAAATCTATCTTCTCGACAATCCGCTGCTCGGCGAGCCGCTGCGCAAGGAACACATCAAGCCCCGCCTGCTCGGCCATTGGGGCACCACGCCGGGCCTGAATTTCGTCTATGCCCATCTCAATCGGGTCATTCGCGCGCTCGATCTCAACGTCATCTACATTTGCGGTCCGGGACACGGCGGTCCGGGCATGGTGGCGAACACATATCTCGAAGGCACCTATAGCGAGATCTATCCCGATGTCGGCCGAGACACGGACGGTCTGCGCAAACTGTTCCGGCAGTTTTCCTTCCCCGGCGGTATCCCAAGCCACGCCGCACCGGAAACGCCCGGCTCCATCCATGAGGGTGGCGAACTCGGCTATTCGCTGGTCCACGCCTATGGCGCGGCATTCGACAATCCGGATCTGATCGTGGCCTGCGTCGTCGGCGACGGCGAGGCGGAAACCGGTCCGCTCGCTGCATCCTGGCACTCGAACAAGTTCCTGAATCCCGCGCGTGACGGCGCGGTGCTGCCGATCCTGCATCTCAACGGCTACAAGATCGCCAATCCGACGGTGCTCGGGCGGATGGGCGACGGGGAAATCCGCAGCCTCTTTCGCGGCTACGGACATGAGCCGCTATTCGTCGAGGGCGACGATCCGATGCCGATGCATCGCGCCATGGCCGCTGCCCTGGATGAGGCGCTTGCAGCCATTCACAAGATCCAGACCGAGGCGCGCGGCGGCAAACGATGGGAGCGGCCGCGCTGGCCGATGATCGTGCTGCGCAGTCCGAAGGGCTGGACCGGTCCGAAGGAGGTCGACGGGCTGAAAGTCGAGGGCTTTTGGCGCGCGCACCAGGTGCCGATCGCGCAAGTCCGCGACAACCCCGCGCATCTCAGGCTGCTTGAAGACTGGATGCGCAGCTATCATCCAGAGCAACTGTTCGACAAGGATGGTGCGCTGATCCCGGAGCTCGAGGCCCTCGCCCCGACCGCGAACCGCCGGATGGGCGCCAATCCGCACGCCAATGGCGGCCTTCTGAAACGCGAGCTCCGGCTGCCGGATTACCGCGCATTTGCCGTCGACGTGAAGCATCCGGGTCAGACGGTCGCCGCAGCGACCCACGAGCTCGGAAAATACCTGCGCGATGTCCTCAAGCTGAATGCCGATACCGGCAATTTCCGCATCATGGGGCCTGACGAAACCGCCTCGAACCGGCTGGACGCCGTATTCGAAGCCACAGACCGCGTCTGGATGGAGCCGACCGAGCCGTATGATGTCCATCTCGCTCAAGACGGCCGCGTCATGGAAGTCCTCAGCGAACACCTCTGCCAGGGCTGGCTGGAGGGCTATCTATTGACCGGACGCCACGGCTTCTTCTCCTGCTATGAAGCATTCATCCACATCGTGGATTCGATGTTCAACCAGCACGCCAAATGGCTGAAGGTCTCGCGCCAATTGGCGTGGCGGCGTCCGATCGCCTCGCTCAATTATCTGCTGACGTCGCATGTCTGGCGACAGGATCACAACGGTTTCAGCCACCAGGATCCCGGCTTTGTCGATCTGGTCACCAACAAGAAGGCCGACATCGTCCGTGTCTATTTCCCGCCCGACGCCAACACGCTGCTATGGGTCGCCGATCACTGCCTGCGGACCTACGATCGGATCAATGTCATCGTCGCCGGCAAACAACCATCCGCGCAATGGCTTTCGATGCAGGACGCCGCCACCCATTGCGACGCCGGCATTGGCATCTGGACGTGGGCCGGAACCGGAGATGCCACAAGCGAGCCCGATGTCGTGATGGCTTGCGCGGGTGACGTTCCGACGCTGGAGACGCTCGCCGCCGTTGATCTGCTGCACAAGGCCCTCCCCGACCTCAAGATCCGCGTGGTCAACGTCGTCGACCTGATGACGCTGCAGCCGAGGCAACAGCACCCTCATGGCCTCAGCGATCGCGACTTCGACAGCCTGTTCACGCGCGATCGCCCCGTCATCTTTGCCTACCACGGCTACCCTTATCTCATCCACCGACTCACCTATGGCCGGGCCAATCACGACAACATGCATGTGCGCGGCTTTGTGGAGGAAGGCACGACGACCACACCTTTCGACATGGTCGTTCTCAATGGATTAGACCGCTATCATCTCGCGATCGAGGTGATCGAGCGCGTGCCGGGGCTCGCCACCAAGGCCGCACAGATCAAGCAAGAATACCGGAACGCCTTGATCGCGCATGCGCGATATGTGCGCGAACATGGCGAGGACATGCCGGAGGTTCGAGACTGGGTCTGGCCGAACGGCACTGGCGGCGCCACACCTGCGGGCGGTTGAGCCATGCCGACGTCCGATGCGGTTCTGGTCGTCAACTCCGGCTCGTCGAGCATCAAGTTCGGCGTTTTCGATGCTTCGCATACCGATCCCGCGCTGCTCTGCAAGGCACAGGTCGACGAGCACGAGGGCGCGTCGCGATTGGTCTTCACCGACCCGGCCGGCCGCGCGTCGTTCGCGTTGGAGCAAGCCGAACCAGATGCGTCGCCCGATCGGCTGTTCGCCGACGTCCTGGCACGGATCGAACATCATCTTGGCCAGCGGCTGCGTGCCGTCGGGCATCGCGTCGTACATGGCGGCCGCGAATTTTCGCGACCGGTCGAAGTCAATCGGACGGTGCTTGCCGTCCTCGACGCCCTCACCCCGCTGGCGCCGTTGCATCAGCCTCGCTGCCTGACGCCAATCCGGGCAATCAGCGCGATCCGGCCGGAACTGATGCAGGTCGCATGCTTCGACACGTCGTTCCATCATGGCCTCGCGCCCCCCGTCAATCGGTTTGCGATCCCGAGACATCTCGAACGCGCCGGCATTCGGCGCTACGGCTTTCATGGGCTCTCCTTTGAATATGTCGCAGGCCGCCTTGCCGACATCTCGCCGGAGTTTTCCGCAAAGCGCACCGTGGTGGCGCATCTCGGCAATGGCGCGAGCCTCTGCGCCATGCGCAACGGCCGGAGCATCGACACCACGATGGGTCTGACGCCGCTCGACGGCCTGGTCATGGGGACCCGTTGCGGCACGATCGATCCGGGCGTTCTGCTTTACCTCCAGCAGCAGAACGGGATGTCGGTCGACGACCTTGAGCAGCTGCTTTATCACCAATCGGGGCTGCTCGGCGTTTCGGGCATCTCCTCCGACATGCGTGTCTTGCTCGCCAGCCAGGAGCCAGCCGCGAAGGAAGCGGTTGATCTCTTCACGTTCCGCATCGCGCAGCAGGTCGTCGCGATGGCTGGCACGCTGGGCGGACTGGAATGCCTGGTGTTCACCGGCGGTATCGGCGAGCACGCGGGCGAAGTTCGCAGCCAGGTCTGCGAACGCCTGCGATGGCTGGGTGTTGAGCTCGATCCATCCGCCAACGCCGCGGCAGAGCTGCACATTGCTGGCAAGGACAGTTCAGTGGACGTGCTCGTCATGGCGACAAACGAGGAAGCAACGATCGCTCGCCACTGCGTAGCCTTGATCTCGGGAACCTAGGATCGAGAGGCGCGATTCACATAGGCAAATGCGGATGCCGGTGATGGGCGCATGGTGCGCGCTGCCTGCTCGGTCTCGACAACGGTGCAGGCGGATGACCCCAGCGTCGGCCCCAGGGCCCGCAAAGGCGCTGGGGTCGTCTCCGCACCGCAAAGGCCCTGACGCACCGGCCCGGCGTCAGGGCCTTCGCCATTCTGAAGCCTGGAAAGGCTCTTGAACGACACGCATCAGCGCCCCTTGAAGCGCGGCTTCCGCCGTCCGAGGAAGGCCGCGACGCCTTCCTTGTGATCCTCGGTCAGGCTCGCCAGCGCGAACTGGTCGAGGTCCATGTGGCTGGCGAGATCGTCGAGCGCATGTGCGAGCCGGTTGACCGTCAGCTTGGTCATCGCGACCGAGATCGGCGGCTGGGCAGCGACCTTGGCCGCGAGCGCCATCGCGATGTCATATGACTTTCCAGGATCGGTCACCTGCTCCACCAGGCCCCACTCATAGGCCTCCTCGGCCGAGATCCGGTCGTCGGCCAGGATCACCGCCTGCTTGGTGCGCGCCGGTCCCATCAGATGCAGCATGCGCGGCACGCTCTGCCAGCTCATGTTCATGCCGAGCGCGATTTCCGGCACCCGCATATGCGCGTCGCGCGCCATGACGCGGAAATCCAGCGCGACCGCGAGTGCCACGCCGCCGCCGACGCAAAAGCCCTCGATCGCGCCGATCGTGACCTGCTCCATGTCCTGCCAGGCGCGGGTCAGCCGCGGCCCGAGCTTCAGGTGCCGGCGCAGCGTGCCCATGTCCATGGTCTGGCGAGAACGCCCCTCGGCGTCCTTGAGGTCGAAGCCGGCGCTGAACGATTTGGCGCCGCCGGTCAGCACCACCACCGAGGTCTCGCTATCGTCCTCGAAACTGCGCGCCGCGTCGGTCAGCTGCCGCAGCGCCTCCGGCGACAGCGCGTTGATACCGTCGCCGCGGTCGAACCGCACCACGGCGATGCGGCCCTCCGGCCCGAGGCCTTTCTCGATCGTCACATAGTCAACCACGCATACCTCCCCGCTCGCATTCTTGTGTACTGCCTGCCTCGACATAGCATGACGGTTTCGCCTATTCTGTGGGCATGAGCGAACATGATCATCACCACCACGATCACGACCATTCCGAACTGTCGGAGACCGAACTGCGCGTCCGCGCGCTGGAATCGATCCTGACCGAGAAGGGCTATGTCGAGGCTGCCGCGCTCGACGCCATCGTGCAGGCCTATGAGACCAAGATCGGCCCGCATAACGGCGCCCGGGTCGTCGCCAAGGCCTGGACCGATCCCGCCTTCAAGAAGGCGCTGCTCGAGGACGCCAGCAAGGCGGTCGGCACCCTCGGCCATGTCAGCCGGGTCGGCGACCATCTGGTCGCGATCGAGAATACACCCGGCCGCCACAACATGGTCGTCTGCACATTGTGCTCCTGTTATCCCTGGGAAATGCTCGGGCTGCCGCCGGTCTGGTACAAGGCCTCGCCGTACCGCTCGCGCGCGGTCAAGGATCCGCGCGGCGTGCTCGCCGATTTCGGCGTCAGCCTGCCGAAGGAGACGGAAATCCGGGTCTGGGATTCGACCGCGGAGACGCGCTTTCTGGTGCTGCCGATGCGGCCCGAAGGCACCGAGGGCTGGAGCGAAGACCAGCTCGCCGAGCTGGTGACGCGCGATTCCATGATCGGCACCGGCTTTCCCAAGAAACCGGGGGCGCCGTCATGAACGGCGTCCACGACATGGGCGGCATGGACGGGTTCGGCAAGGTCGAGCCCGAGCCGAACGAGCCGATGTTCCATGAGGAATGGGAATCCCGGGTGCTCGCCATGGTCCGTGCGATGGGCGCAGCCGGCGCCTTCAACATCGACGCCTCGCGCTTCTATCGCGAGACCCTGCCCCCGCAGGTCTATCTGTCGAGCTCCTACTACAGGAAATGGCTGCTTGGGCTGGAAGCCCTGCTGCTCGACAAGGGCTATATCTCCAAGGACGACGTCGCCGCCGGGCATTCCGTCGCGCCGGCGAAATCGCTCAAGCACGGCAAGTTCTCGGTGGCCGACATCGAGCGCATCATGGTGCGCGGCAAGTTCGGCCGCGCCGCGCCGGGGCCTGCGAAATTCAAGGCCGGCGATCGGGTGCGGGCGAAGAACATCCATCCCGCGACGCACACACGGTTGCCGCGCTACGTGCGCGGTCACGTCGGGGTGGTCGAGCGCGATCATGGCTGTCACGTATTTCCCGATACGGTGGCCAACGACGCCGGCGAGCATCCGCAATGGCTGTACACCGTCGTGTTCGACGGACGCGAGCTGTGGGGACCGGACTCCGATCCGACCATCAAGGTCTCGATCGACGCGTTCGAGCCGTATCTGGAGGCCGTGTGATGGATGCAGGTGCCGCCGCGCGCGCCACCAGCGCCGTCTCCAGCATTCCCCGCGACCAGGACGGCCCGGTATTCCGCGCACCGTGGGAGGCGCAGGCGTTCGCCATGGCCTTGACGCTGCATGACCGCGGCGTGTTCACCTGGCCCGAATGGGCCGCCGCGCTCGCCGACCAGATCAAGCGCGCGCAGGCGGCCGGCGATCCCGACACCGGCGAGACCTATTACCAGCACTGGCTCGCGACGCTCGAACATCTCGTCGCCGCCAAGGGCGTCACGACGCATGAGACACTGCACCGCTACCGCGACGCCTGGGACCACGCCGCCGACCGCACCCCGCACGGCCAGCCGATCGTGCTGACGGCGGGGGATTTTAGGTAGCCTCGAATGCCATGATCACCTGCATGCGCATGTGCGGGCGATGACATCACGTGGTGGGGCGCCTTGAATCGCGAACTGATCCTCATCGTCGTCCCGGCGAAGGCCGGGACCTATAACCCCAAATGCAAACTGTTACGCGATGCTGGAACGACGAGTCCCACCTACAACGCCTGCCGCGGCGTATGGGTCCCGGCCTTCGCCGGGACGACGACGGGGAGAGAACCGCGCACGGATTCCAGAGACGCCAGTGCTTGAGCCGAGCGGCCGCGGCGTGCTGGATCGCCCGGTCGAACTGGTCCCTGGGACGATTTCTGTATAATGGAAGAGTACCGTTGAGTTGCCCGACGTGTCAAGTTGCCGTCTCGACCGTGTCAGTAGCTCGTGATCTGTCGCCTGTTTGTAGCTCGTGAAGTGTCGTGTTTTCGGTGCTCCGGAACAAGGGGGGCACGATGGGCACGGCATCCATTCACGAGGGTGTACGAAGGATGCGGTTTTCAGATTTGCTGGATCGGACGGAGGCGAAGGAACTGACGCAGGAGGCAGCTTCGGAGGTTCTTGGGATCAGTGTTCGGACGTTTCAACGCTGGGCGGAGCGCTATGAGGCGGAGGGCGACGACGGGCTTGTCGACCGCCGGCTGGGGCGTCGTTCGCCACGGCGGGCGCCGGAGGAGGAGCTGGAACGGATGCTTGCGCTGTACCGGGACAAGTACGCGGACTTCACGGTGAAGCACTTCCACGAGCAGATGCAAAAGCGGCACGACTATGTGCTGGGCTATACGGTGACGAAGCTGGCGCTGCACGCGGCAGGGCTGGTGCGGAAGGCTCCGAAGCGTTCGGCGCACCGCAAGAAGCGGCCGCGGCGGCCGCTTCGGGGCATGCTGCTGCACCAGGACGGATCGCGCCACGTTTGGATCGAAGGCCTGCCCGCGAGGGACCTGATCGTCACGATGGACGATGCGACGAGCGAGATCTACTCGATGGTGCTGGTCGAGGAAGAAGGAACGGCCTCGACCTTCCAGGCCTTGCGCGAAGTGATTGGCGAGCATGGCCTGTTCTGCGCGCTCTACACCGACCGCGGCAGCCATTATTTCCTGACCCCAAAAGCTGGCGAGAAGATCTCGAAGACGCAACAAACCCAGGTGGGACGGGCTTTGTCGCATCTTGGGATCGAGCATATCGCAGCCTATTCGCCGCAGGCGCGCGGGCGCTCCGAGCGGGTATTCGGCACCTTGCAGGATCGGCTGCCGAAGGAGCTGCGGCTTGCCGGGATCACGACGCTCGAAGCTGCCAACGCGTGGCTGAAGGCGCATTACATCCCCGGGCACAACGCCGCGTTTGCGATCAAGCCCGAACAGGAAGGCTCGGCATTCGTAGCCGACCGGCATGAGGCCTGGCGCGAGGCGCTGTGCGTGATCGAGGAGCGAACCGTCGCCAACGACAATACCGTTGCATGGAACGGTCGGCGGCTGCAGTTGCCGGAGAGCCGGCTAAGACCTCACTTCGTCAAGGCCTTGGTGCGGCTACATGAGTATCCCGATGGCACCGTCAGCGTGTTCCTTGGACCGCATCGATTGGCGAGGTTTGCGCCTGACGGACAGCAGATCAGCCCCGACGCGCTTCAGCCTGGCGGCGTGCTCGGAGCCGTCAACGACAAGCCCTGGCGGGCGCGCAAGCGCGCGTCCTTGACCGCTCCTGCGCGCGCCGCCGTCGAGAAAGCGCGGGTCGGGACGGAGAAACGGGCTTCAAGTCGAACAAAGAAACTCACCCACAGGGCTAAAACCGCCACAACAGCCGTGGCATGATCAATCAGGGAAAGCCGTCCCCGCCTTCCGGCTCCCCTGCAAATCAGAAACGAAGGCGACAGATCACGAGCTACAAAAACACGACATCTTCACCCGCTACGGACAGTTGCCGTCTCGACCGCCGACAGCCGCCGACTCCTTTGCATGGGGTTGTTTTCGATATTTTGGCAGTGCGCCCCTGCGGACGGCTATCAGTCCACGGTTACGGGCCGCCCTGCGCGACGTACTCCCGCCAGCCCTTGGCCCGCAGGCTGCAGGCCGGGCATTCGCCGCAGCCATAGCCCCAATCGTGCTGCGCGCCGCGTTCGCCGAGATAGCAGGTGTGCGAGTGCTCGCGGATCAGGTCGACCAGCCCTGCTCCGCCGAGCTCGTGCGCGAGCCGCCAGGTCGCGGCCTTGTCGAGCCACATCAGCGGCGTGTGCAGCTCGAAATCCCTGGCCATGCCGAGATTGAGCGCGGACTGCAATGCCTTGATGGTCTCGTCGCGGCAGTCCGGGTAGCCGGAATAGTCGGTCTCGCACATGCCACCGATGATGTGGCGGATGCCGCGCCGATAGGCCAGTGCCCCCGCGAAGGTGAGGAACACGAGGTTGCGGCCGGGCACGAAGGTGTTCGGCAAGCCGTCCGCGCCCATTTCGATCGCGACGTCGCGGGTCAGCGCGGTGTCGGAAATCTCCGACAGCGTCGGGATATCAAGCGTGTGGCTGTCGCCGAGTTTCGCAGACCATTCCGGCCGGACCCGCCTGATCCCGGCAAGCAGCTGGTCCCGGCAATTGAGCTCGATCGCGTGCCGTTGGCCGTAGGTGAAGCCGAGCATCTCGACGCGGGCAAAGCGCGACAAGGCCCAGGCAAGGCACGTGGTGGAATCCTGGCCGCCGGAAAACAGCACCAGCGCCGTGTCGGAAGTGTTCTGATCGGTCATGGAACGCGATTTAGCACCTGACGGCGCCGTGGCCAATCCGTGGACAGCGTCGCGATTCCGGCGTGTTTTACTGGGATCGGGAGGGGTGTTTTGGCATAAAGCCAATACCTCTTTGATGCCGGTGCCCCATGACCCCATCCCGCGACATTTCCCGCCTGATCGAGATCATGGCTGCGCTGCGCACGCCGGTCACCGGCTGCCCATGGGACCTCGTGCAGAATTTCGAGACCATCGCGCCCTACACGATCGAGGAGGCCTATGAGGTTGCGGATGCGATCACGCGCGGCGATCTCGACGATTTGCGCGAGGAGCTCGGCGACCTGCTGTTGCAGGTGGTCTATCACGCCAGGATGGCCGAGGAGCAGAACGCGTTCGCGTTCGGCGATGTGGTCGAGGCGATCACCAGGAAGATGATCCGCCGTCATCCGCACGTCTTCGCCGACAAGGACGGCAATATCCAGCCGGCCGGCGTCAAGAGCGCCTGGGAACGGATCAAGGCCGAGGAGAAGGCCGAGCGCGCGGCGCGGCGGCCGCCAGAAGAGGCCGCGCACAAATCGCTGCTGGCGAGCGTGAAGGCGGGCCTGCCTGCCCTGACGCGCGCGATGGAGCTGCAGCGCAAGGCGTCCACCGTCGGCTTCGACTGGAACGACCCGCGCGCGGTGCTCGCCAAGATCCGCGAGGAGGCCGACGAGATCGAGGCCGCGCTCGACCGCAACGACAAGGCGGAGATCGCGGAGGAAACCGGCGACCTGATGTTCGCGCTGGTCAACCTCGCCCGTCACGTCGACGCCGATCCGGAAGCGGCGCTGCGTAAGACCAACGCCAAGTTCGAGCGGCGCTTTGCCTATATCGAGAAGGCGCTGGCGGCGAAGGGGCGTTCGCTCGATGGTGCGTCGCTGGAGGAGATGGACGCGTTGTGGAATGAAGCCAAAACCGCCGTCGTCCCGGCGAAGGCCGGGACCCATACCGCGTGATCTAACGATCGGGTGACGGTGACAGTCCCGCGCGAGTCACCGGCGGTCGCAATCGCAACGCGGAACTGCGACCGAGCTCAACAACGACAGCCGGTGGTTATGGGTCCCTGCCTTCGCAGGGACGACATCGAAAATGTGGATGGGCCGCGTCAAAACACGCAATCCCCTCGCCTCACAACAGCGTCCCGCGCAGGATCACCGCGGCAACGCCGAAATAGATCACGAGACCTGTAACGTCGACCAGTGTCGCGACGAACGGTGCCGACGCGCTAGCCGGGTCGAAGCCGATGCGTTTGAGGATGAAGGGCAGCATCGAGCCGCACAGCGATCCGAACGTGACGATGCCGATCAGCGCGGTACCAACGGTCGCGGCGACGAGCACCCAATGCGGGCCGTAGTCGAACAGGCCGAGCGTCTGCCACAGCGTGATTCTGACGACGCCGATCAGGCCGAGAATGGCGCCGAGCACGATCCCGGTCGGCACCTCGCGCACGGCGACACGCCACCAGTCGCGTAGCCGGACCTCGTGCAGCGCCAGCGAGCGGATCAACAGCGAGGTTGCCTGCGAGCCGGAATTGCCGCCCGAGCTCATGATCAGCGGGATGAACAGCGTCAGGACGATCGCCCTCTCGAGCTCACTCTGGTACGACTGCATTGCGGTCGCGGTCAGCATTTCCGACAGGAACAGTGCGCACAGCCAGCCGGCGCGCTTCTTGATCATCTCGCCGAAACCGATCCGCAAATACGGCTCGTCGATCGCTTCCATGCCGCCGAACTTCTGGGCGTCCTCGGTCGATTCCTCGACGATGGCGTCGATGACGTCGTCGACCGTGACGATGCCGAGGATATGGCCGGGGCCGTCGACGACGGCGACGGCGAGCAGGTCGTAGCGCGAGATCAGCCGCGCCGCCTCCATGCGGTCGGCCTCCGGCGAGATCATCAGCGGCTTCCGCGCCGGCGCCGCGGTCAGCACATTGGCGTGCGGATCGCCCGAGATCAGGCGACGCAGCGGCACGGCCTGGATCAGGGTCTTCTTGACCGGGTCGATCACGAAGATCGAGTAGACGGTCTCGCGGGTGCGCTCGACCATCCGGATGTGATGCAGGACCTCGGCGATGGTCCAGCTCGAGGGCACGCTGACGAACTCGGTCGTCATGATGCTGCCGGCGCTGCGCTCGGGATAGGCCAATAGCCCGGAGATGACGTTGCGGGTCTCCGGATTGAGCCCGTTCAGCAGCGTGGTGCGCAGCGGCTCGACCAGCTCCTTGAAGATATCGGCGGCACGGTCGTCGGAGACGCCCGACAGCAGCGAGACCGCGGTATCTTTCGGCAGCTCGGCGAGGATCTCGCAGGTGTTGTCGAGCCCGGGCAGGTCAAGCACCTCGATCGCCTTCTCAGCCGGCAGCGATCGCAGCAGCTTCGCGGCATCCGCGGGCTCGCGGGCATTGAGCGCCTCGACGATTTCGGGCGCCCGCTCCTGGGCAAGATCACCGCTCTGGCCGGCGAGCGTCTCTTTCGTGATGGTTTCGCTGGTGTCCTGCATCGATCCGCCTCGGCTTTGCGTTCCGCAGCGCAATGAACCAAGGCGGCGCGGATTTCAAACAGAAAGTGCGACGCCGCGTCGCAGGCGCATCGGCGCCCTGCAACGTCACGGCATCGTCATATTTCGGAAGATTGCAGGGCCCGTATTCGAGGGCTTACGCCTCGTGGGGGACGGCGGCGAACCGGCTCATCACGATGTCGCGCTTGGTCTCGTCGACGCGCACCGTCATGTCGAAGCGCTCGCCATGCAGCTCCTTGTTCAGAACCTCGGCATTGCGGTGCAGCCAGCTGATGCCGGCGCCATCGGAGGCGTCGATCGAAAGATTGAGCGTCGAGCGCTTGGCCGCGAGGCGATCCTCGATCGCGGCGAGCAGCGCATCGATCCCCTCGCCTGTTGCGGCCGAAACCAGGAAGCATGGCCGCTCCGGCGGACGGCGCGCGGCGATATTGCGCAAATTGTCCCGCTCCTCGGGATCGAAGCGGTCGATCTTGTTCCAGACCTCGATGATGCGCTGGCCACCGTCGGCATCGGGATCGATGCCGAGCTGGCGCAACACCGCCTCGACGTCGCGCTCCTGCGCCTCCGCGTCCTCATGGGAGATGTCGCGGACATGCAGGATGATGTCGGCTTCCAGCACCTCTTCCAGCGTGGCGCGGAACGCGGCCACCAGCTGGGTCGGCAAATTGGAGATGAAGCCGACCGTGTCCGACAGCATCGCCTTGCCGCCATGCGGCAGGTTGAGCGCGCGCAGGGTCGGGTCGAGCGTCGCAAACAGCATGTCCGCGGCCTGCACATCGGCGCGGGTCAGGCGGTTGAACAGCGTCGATTTGCCGGCATTGGTGTAGCCGACCAGCGCCACCACGCGATACGGCACGCGCTGGCGGCCGGCCCGATGCAGCCGCCGCGTCGCCTGCACCTTCTTCAACTCGCCTTCGAGCTTGGTGATGCGCTCGCTGATCAGGCGGCGGTCGGCCTCGATCTGGGTTTCGCCGGGGCCGCCCATGAAGCCGAAGCCGCCACGCTGGCGCTCGAGATGGGTCCAGGACCGCACCAGACGGCTGCGCTGATAGTTGAGATGGGCGAGCTCGACCTGCAGCGCGCCTTCCTTGGTCTTGGCGCGGCGGCCGAAGATTTCCAGGATCAGGCCGGTGCGGTCGAGCACCTTGGTGCTCCAGGCCTTCTCGAGATTGCGCTGCTGGATTGGCGACAGCGCGCAATCCATCACCACGAGCTCGACCTGGTTGCTGGCGACGAGGCCGTTGATCTCCTCAACCTTGCCCTTGCCGAGATAGGTCGCGGGCCGAACCTGGCTGATCGGCGCGATCACGGAGTCCACCACCGTGAGGTCGATCGCACCAGCGAGGCCGGCGGCTTCCTCGATCCGCGCTTCATAGTCGCGGACAGACGAATCTGTTTGCGCATCGCCGTCGCCACGGCGCGTGCGCAGGTACGGGCCGATGACGATCACCCGCCCGGTGCTGCCGTCCCCCGCCGACCGTGCACGGTCGGCGCCCCCTTCACGATTGAAGGGTTCCAATCAGTTCACTCTCAAGCCGGTGCGTCCTCACCACCTTCGAACAACTGAATCGGAGCTCCGGGCATGATGGTCGAGATCGCGTGCTTGTAGACCAGCTGCGAGTGACCATCGCGCCGCAGCAGCAAGCAGAAATTGTCGAACCATGTGACAATGCCCTGCAGCTTTACTCCGTTGACCAGAAATATCGTCAGTGGCGTCTTGGTTTTACGAACGTGATTAAGGAAGGTGTCTTGTAGATTTTGTGCGCGGTCTGCCGCCATTGTTTTTGTCCCGCAAGCTTGTGCTTCTTTTTATTGAACCGGTTGTTGCTCTCTGACGGAGCCTCCTCCGGCTGCCCACCTGCCACGAGATCCCCCTCCGGCAGGCATAGCGGTAGGATTAGAGGCTACGCGCGGTTTTTAGGCAAGCCAGTTCGCGGTGCAGTCGGTAGGAACACGGTGGCAATTCTAAGAAAGTGCGGGGAAAGAGACGAATATTCTCGTGGAGAGTGGATAAATCCCCGGTTGTACCGGCCCCGCCCTCGCCCCGCTGATCGATCCAAACCGCCCCGAGAGCCGCCTGTCGGCTCCCCGGCGGGTGACCGCCGGGGCTTCGCTTCGAGCCGCCAGCGGACTGCTGGCCTGCCGCGCCGGGGTCAGCCGACCCCGAGCGCCTTCAGCTTGCGATGCAGCGCCGAGCGCTCCATGCCGACGAACTCCGCGGTGCGCGAGATATTGCCGGAGAAGCGGCTGATCTGGGCGATCAGATAGTCGCGCTCGAACACCTCGCGCGCCTCGCGCAACGGCAGGCCCATGATGTGCTCGCCATTGTTGGAGGTCGGCATCGCCGGCACCATCGAGCCGACGTCCTGCGGCAGCATGTCGGCGGTGATGATCGCCTCCGGACCGCCGCCGGCCAGGATCATCACGCGCTCGACATTGTTGCGGAGCTGGCGGACGTTGCCCGGCCAGACGTGCGACTGCAGGACCGCCATCGCGTCCTGCCCGATCTGCCGCTTCGGCAGGCCGGTGGCGGCCGAGATCTGGTCCATGAAATAGTCGATCAGCTCGGGGATGTCCTCGCGTCGCTCCGACAGCGGCGGCACCCGGATCGGCACCACCGAGAGGCGATGATAGAGGTCCTCGCGGAAGCGGCCTGCGGCGATCTCCTCCTCGAGATTGCGCGCGGTCGAGGAGATGATGCGGACGTCGACATGGACTTTGCCGGTGCCGCCCTGGCGCTGGAAGGTCTGATCGACCAGCACGCGCAGAATCTTGTTCTGGGTCTCGCGCGGCATGTCCGCGATCTCGTCGATGAACAGCGTGCCGCCATGCGCCTCCTCGAGCGCGCCGGCCTTGCGCTGCTGCTCGCCGTTCGATCCCTCGATGCCAAACAGCTCGATCTCCATGCGCTCCGGCGTGATCGCGGCCGCATTGATCACCACGAACGGCCCCTCGGCGCGCCCGGAGGCATGGTGCAGCGTGCGCGCGGCAAGCTCCTTGCCGGCGCCGGAGGGACCGACGATCAGGATGCGGCTGTTGGCCTTGGCGGCGCGGTCGATGGTCTGGCGCAGCTGGTTCATGCAGGCCGAGCGGCCGGTTAGGACGCTCGCCGCCGGCGCCAGCTGCTTGAGCTCCTTCACCTCGCGCTTGAGCCGCGAGGTCTCCAGCGCCCGGGTCGCGACCAGGATCAGCCGGTCCGACTTGAACGGCTTCTCGATGAAGTCGTAGGCACCGCGCTTGATCGCGGCGACCGCGGTCTCGATGTTGCCGTGGCCCGAGATCATCACGACGGGCAGATCGGCATTGTCCTTCTTGATCTGCTCGAGCAACTGCAGGCCGTCGAGCTTGGAGCCCTGCAGCCAGATGTCGAGGAAGACAAGGTTGGGCCGGCGGTTGGCGATCTCGGCGAGCGCCGAGTCGCTGTCGCGCGCGGTGCGCGTGGAAAAGCCCTCATCGTCCAGAATACCCGCAACGAGGTCGCGAATGTCAGCTTCGTCGTCGACAATCAGAATGTCACTTGCCATGGGTTACACCTGCCTTGTCAGTCGCTCGTCGCGGCTTTGAATTTTGGCTTTTGCGCATTTGGCTCTTGATTGTTGGGCCCCTGATCAGCGGGATCTCGGATAGGTTCTTGGATTGGTTCTTGGGTCGGTTCTTGGATTTTTGGTTCATTGTTGGTCGCTTGTGCCGGGCCGTTGGTCGGCTCCTCCGGCGGATTTTTTTCACTTTCCGGTTCGGCCTTGTCCGGTTTGACGTCCGGTTTTTGGTCCTTGCTTTCGGGCTTGTTCTCCGGCTTGGCCGCCTGGCCCGTGACGGCAAAGCGCAGCCGCATCCAGGCACCGCGCTGGCCGTCGCGGAAATCGGAGGCATCCTTGAGCTCGATGCGGCCGCCATGGTCCTCCAGAACGCGGCCGACGATCGCCAGGCCGAGGCCGGTGCCCTTCGCCCGGGTCGTGACATAGGGCTCGAGCAGGCGCGCGCGGGCGACCTTGGGCAGGCCGATGCCGTTGTCGACCACGTCGATCAGGATGTCGTCGTTCTCGCGCTGCGCCACGACGTCGATGCGGCCCTTGCCGAGTTCCTCGCGCGGCACCTGCTCGATCGCCTCGGTGGCGTTCTTGATGATGTTGGTCAGCGCCTGCGAGATCAGCCGGCGGTCGAACTGCGCGGGCAGCGGCGACTGCTTGATGTCGGCCTCGATGTCGAGATCGGGATGCGCGACCTTCATCAGGAACACCGCCTGGCGCACCACGTCGGCGACGTCCTCCCCTTCCATCACCGGCTTCGGCATCCGCGCAAAGCGCGAGAACTCGTCGACCATCCGCCTGATGTCGTCGACCTGGCGCACGATGGTATCGGTGCACTGCTCGAAGATCGACTTGTCCTTCTCCTCGGTGATGGTCTTGCCGAACTTGCGGCGGATGCGCTCGGCGGAGAGCTGGATCGGGGTCAGCGGGTTCTTGATCTCGTGGGCGATGCGGCGGGCGACGTCGCCCCAGGCCGAGGTGCGCTGCGCCGACACCAGCTCGGTGATGTCGTCGAGTGTGATGATGTAGCTGTCGCGCGACTGGCTGGTCTGCTCGGCCGAGACGCGGACCGACAGATTGCGCTCATGGCCGTCGCGCAGGATCGTGACTTGCCCCTGCACCAGGCGCTGCGTTCCTTCGCGCGCCGTCTTCATCATCTCGTCGAGCTCGGGCAGCACGTCCGAGAGCGGATGGCCGAGCGTCTCCGACTCGGCGTGCCCGATCAGCTTCTCCGCCGAGCGGTTGAGAACGCCGATGGTGCCTGAGGCGTCGACCCCGATGATGCCGGCAGAGGCCGACGACAGCACCGCTTCGATGAAGCGGCGGCGGCTGTCGATGGTTTCGCTGGCGTCGACCAGCTCGTTGCGCTGGGTGCGCAGCTCCTGGGTCATCTTGTTGAAGATTTCGCCGAGCAGCGCGAGGTCGCTTTCCGACTTGTTGACCGGCACCTGGACATTGAGATTGCCGGTCGAGACCTCGCTCGCCGCGCCCATCAGCTGGCGGATCGGCGACACCAGCCCGTTGGCGAAGTTCAGCCCGATCAGCACCGAGGCCATCAGGATGGTCAGCGCGATCACCGCGAACATCAGCGCGAACGCGACCTGGATGCCGAGCCTGCGGGTCTCGAGCTGGGCATATTCGGCCGCGCTGGTCTGGGTCTGCTTGAGCTGGGCAACCACCGCCGGATCGAGCAGCCGCGCCACATACAGGAACATGTCGTCATAGGCCCGCAGGCGGACCACGGAGGCGACGTAGTTTTCCGGAAAGACCGAGATCTTCGGCTCGGTCTCGTTGATGTCCTTCAGGATGTCGGGCGGCGGCGCCTCGTAGTTCAGGCGAACGCCGGTCTCGGCGCTGGCGACGATCTTGCCGTCCTTGTCCATCAGCACCGCGACCGGAAGATTGCGCGACTCGGCGCCGGCCGTCATCAGCTGCAGGAACGTCATGCGATCCTGGTCGTAGAGCGGCCGGGCATGGGCGAGGTCATTGGCCATCGCCAGCGTGTCGCCGTTGATGAGCTGGGCGTGCTCCTGCATGTAGGCACTGGCGATGGTCAGCGAATTCTGGATCACCTGCTTGGTGGGACCCGAGAACAGCCGGTCGAGGCCGCGCTCGATGGTGACGTTGGCGACGATCGACACCAGCACGGCGGGCAGCACCGCGATCACCGAGAACAGGCCGACAATCTGCACATGCAGCCGCGCCGCCGCCCGGCCGCGCCGCCTCGCCTGCACCATCTGCCAGACTTCCCGGACGATGATGCCGACCAGCAGCAGGATGGTGCCGGCATTGATCATCAGGAAGGAGCGGACCACCTCGGACGTGGGCTCGATCGGGGTCAGCCCGGTCAGCACCACGAAGGTCAGGAAGGCGGACAGCAGCGCGATGGCCACGGCAAACGGCGCCAGCCAGCGCCGCAGCGGGAAGCCCCGCGCCTCTGCATTGGGCTCGGCCGACGGGGCGCGTAATGTTGAAGCGGTGGTCTCTGCGCTGGTCATACCGGCAATTGAGCTGAGAGCGATCGCCCGCGGGAATTGCGAACTGATGCAATCATATCACAATGTTGCCGAATTGCGACATTTCCGCGGCGCAAACCCCTGGTGCGGCGCCGTGTCCCCAAAACCATTTGTGACTACTCAATAACGGTAGCGAGCTTGAAGCGAGGCTCGCGCCCCGCCCTGGCAGCCCTAGCCGCCGCTCCGGTAGACCTGGATGTCGAGGTCGCGGATCTTCTTGCGCAGCGTATTGCGGTTCAACCCGAGCAGGTCGGCGGCCCGGATCTGGTTGCCGCGGGTCGCCGCCAGCGCGGCGGTCAGCAGCGGGATCTCGATCTCCTTGAGGATACGGTGGTAGAGGCCCGGCGGCGGCACGCCGTTCGGGAAGCCGGAGAAGTGCGAGGACAGATAGGCCTCGACCGCGCCGCCGAGATTGTCGACGCCGACGGTCGCCGTGCTGCCCGAGGTGACCGCGGGCGGCGCCAGCTCGCCGTCGATGACGGACGAGGTGATGACGTCCTGCGGATAGAGGGCGGCGAGCCGCCGCGCGAGGTTTTCCAGCTCGCGGACGTTGCCCGGCCAGCGGTGCTGCTTGAGCCGCTCCAACGCCTGGGCGTCGAGCTTCTTCGGCGGCAGGCCGTCCTTCTCGGCGAGCGAGAAGAAGTGCCTGATCAGGTCGGGCAGATCCTCGATGCGCTCGCGCAGCGGCGGCAGCCGCAGCGGCACCACGTTGAGGCGGAAGAACAGGTCCTCGCGGAACAGGCCCTGCTGGATCAGGATGCGCAGGTCCTTGTTGGAGGCGGCGACGATGCGGACGTCGGTCTTGATCGGGGTGCGGCCGCCGACCGTGGTGTACTCGCCCTGCTGCAGCACGCGGAGCAGCCGGGTCTGCGCCTCCATCGGCATGTCGCCGATCTCGTCGAGGAACAGCGTGCCGCCCTCGGCCTGCTCGAAGCGGCCGGAGGCGCGGGTGTTGGCGCCGGTGAATGCGCCGCGCTCATGGCCGAACAGCTCCGATTCGATCAGGTCGCGCGGGATCGCCGCCATGTTGACCGCGACGAACGGGCCGTTGCGGCGCCGCCCGTAGTCGTGCAGCGCGCGCGCGACCAGCTCCTTGCCGGTGCCGGATTCGCCCGAGATCATCACGGTGAGGTCGGTCTGCATCAACCTCGCCAGCACGCGGTAGATTTCCTGCATCGCCGGCGAGCGGCCGACCAGCGGGATCGAGTCGAACTCGCCGTCATCGGCAGGGCTGGAGACCCGCTCCTTCGGCTCGGCCAGCGCGCGGCCGACGATGGTGATCAGCTCCTTCAGGTCGAACGGCTTCGGCAGATATTCGTAGGCGCCGCGCTCGGAGGCGCGGATCGCGGTCATGAACGTGTTCTGCGCGCTCATCACGATGACCGGCAAATTCGGCCGCATCTTCTTGATCCGCGGCAAGAGATCGAACGCGTTCTCGTCGGGCATCACGACGTCGGTGATGACGAGATCGCCCTCGCCCTGGCTGACCCAGCGCCACAGCGTGGCGGCATTGCCGGTGAGGCGAACCTCATAGCCGGCGCGCGACAGCGCCTGGTTCAGGACGGTCCGGATGGCGGTGTCGTCGTCAGCGACAAGTATGCTACCTGCAGGCATTGGTGTTCCTCATCGTGCATCCTGAGAGGCAGGCGAGGACGTACCCGGAACGTCATCGCGGTTGCTTTGGTCGAGTTGCTTGGCGGCGCTGTACATCGGCATCAGCACGCGGAAAGTGGTTTTGCGCGGCTGCGACTCGCATTCGATGATGCCGCCGTGATCGCCGACGATCTTGGCGACCAGCGCGAGGCCGAGCCCGCTGCCGGTCTGCTTGGTGGTGACGAAGGGATCGAACAGGTTCGGCAGCAGGTCTTCCGGCACGCCAGAGCCGTTGTCCTTGACGCAGAATTCCAGCGGCAGCGAGACCCGCGATTTCTTGCCGGGCACCGACAGCCGCACGCCTGGCCGGAACGCAGTGGTGAGCTGGATCTCGGCATCGGTGCCGAGATCGGCCACCGCTTCGGCCGCGTTCTTCACGAGGTTGAGGAACACCTGGATCAGCTGGTCCTGGTTGGCCAGCACCGGCGGCAACGACGGATCGTAGTCCTCGATGAAGCGGACATTGCGGGCAAAGCCGGACTGCGCCAGGCGCTTCACATGATCGAGCACGGAATGGATGTTGACCGGACCGCGCGCCACCGGGCGGTCGTCGCCGAACACCTCCATGCGGTCGACCAGCGTCACGATGCGGTCCGCCTCGTCGCAGATCAGTCGTGTCAGCAGCCGGTCCTCGGAGGACGCCTGCTGCTCCAAAAGCTGCGCCGCGCCGCGGATGCCCGACAGCGGGTTCTTGATCTCGTGGGCGAGCATCGCCGCCAGCGCGATCACCGAGCGCGCCGCGCTGCGGTGGGTGAGCTGCCGATCCATCTTGTCGGCGATGGTGCGCTCCTGCAGCATCACCACGATATGCCCCGGCCGCTCGGTCAGCGGCGCGACGTGCAGATCGACCTGGCGATCGCCGCCGATCCGCGGCGTGCCGAGATCGACCTTGTATTCGTTGACCGGCGAGCCGCTCGTCCGCACCTGCTCGATCAGCGCCAGCAGCGGGCTGCCGAACGGCACCAGTTCCTTCAGCGACTGCCGGCGCAGGAACTGGGTCGATATCTCGAAGAATGATTCGGCTGCGATATTGGCGTCGACGATCCGCCCGTCGGGTGCGACCAGCAGCACCGGATTGGGCAGCGCATTGAGGATGGCCTCCCCGTCAGTCGGCACCGGCCGGCGGAATTCCATGGCTGACGTCATGCGGCAGCACTCCAGGCAAAATCGTCGTAGGCGTCGGCGAGCGAGCGATGCACGCTGGACGGCTCTTCCGCGGTCAGGATCGCCTGCCGCCAGGTCTTCAAGGTCGCGGCCGGCGCGCAGCTATAGGCCGCAGCAGCCTCCAGCGCCCAGCCCAGATGCTTGCGTGCATGCTTGAGCCCGATGCGCAGGCCATAGTGGCTGCAAACCTCGTCATAGAGCGCGCGAACGTGCTTGAGCTGCTCGGCGAGCGACGGCGCGGCCTCGGCGATCCCGGTCTCGAGGCGACGGCCGATCTGTCCCGGCAGCCAGGGCTGCCCCTGCGCGCCGCGGCCGATCATGACGGCGTCGGCGCCCGACATCTCGAGCGCACTGACAGCCTTGTCGAACGAGGTGATATCGCCGTTGACCACGACCGGGACGGTGACGGCGTCCTTGACCGCGCGCACCGCGTTCCAGTTCGCCTCGCCCTTGTAGAACTGGCAGCGGGTCCGGCCATGCACGGTGATCATCTGCACGCCGGCGTCCTCGGCGCGGCGCGCCAGTTCCGGCGCATTGAGCGAGCGGTCATCCCAGCCGAGCCGCATCTTCAGCGTGACCGGCACCTTGACCGCCGACAGCGTCGCCTCGATCAGCGTGATCGCGTGGTCGAGGTCGCGCATCAGGGCCGAGCCGGACTGGCCCCCGGTCACGTGGCGGGCCGGACAGCCCATGTTGATGTCGATGACGTCGGCGCCGGCGCCTTCGGCGATCCGTGCGCCCTCCGCCATCCAGTGGGTCTCGCAGCCCGCCAGCTGGACCACATGCGGCCCGACCCCGGCTGCCTCGCAACGCAGCTTCGACATCGGCTTGCCGTTCACCAGATCGTTGCTGGCGGTCATCTCGGAGACCACCAGGCCGGCGCCCAAAGTGGCAACGAGTCGCCGGAAGGGCGCATCGGTGATGCCGGACATGGGCGCGAGGAGAACCCGGTTGGCGACAGCAATATCGCCGATCTTCAATGGGTTACGAGGAGTACTTTGCACGCCGGTCACAGCCGTCTCGTCGTTCTGTCAGCCACGCCATTGCAGCTGACGTCGCCTATTCTGCGCACAATTCTTGTGCAGTCAAGGCTCATGCCTACGGTTTAGACATTCCTATCATCAGTGCAGGTGCACTGCAACAAAATCTGCTTTTCCCACAGTCATCGGCAAACGCTCTGTTTTTGCGCAGCGGTCATGCTAAGGGCTGTGCGCGGCGATCCTCGCCGTCCCCCTCATCCCCGATTCGTCTGTCACTGGTTCAAAATGCCGAAGCCTGAGCGTACCGCAGCCATCCTTGTTGCAGCCGGCCGTGGACTGCGCGCCGGCGCAGGCGGGCCGAAGCAATACCGGACGATCGGCGGACAGACGGTGATCTACCGCGCCATGGAGGCGTTCTCCGGACATCCGGACGTGTTTGCGGTGCAGCCTGTGGTCAATCCTGACGACACCGCGCTGTTCGATGAAGCAGTCGCAGGCCTCCGCCATCGGCCGCCGACGCCGGGCGGCGCGACCCGGCAGGCCTCGGTCCATGCCGGGCTCGAGGCGCTCGCAAGCGAAAAGCCGGACATCGTGCTGATCCACGATGCCGCGCGCCCCTTCGTCACATCAGCCGTGATCTCGCGCGCGATCGCCGCGGCCGGCCGGACCGGCGCTGCGATCCCCGTGATTCCGGTCACCGACACCATCAAGCTCACCGGCGATGCCGGCGACGTCGAGGCGACGCCGGAGCGCGCGCGCCTGCGGATCGCGCAGACACCACAGGCTTTTCGTTTCGACGTAATATTGGAGGCGCATCGTCGCGCAGCGCGCGATGGCCGCTCCGATTTCACCGACGATGCGGCGCTTGCCGAGTGGGCGGGATTGACGGTTGCGACGTTTGAAGGTGATGCTGCCAACATGAAACTCACCACACCCGAGGACTTCGTGCGCGAGGAAGCGCGGCTCGCAAGCCAGCTCGGCGACATCAGAACTGGCACCGGCTACGACGTGCATGCCTTTGGCGACGGTGACCATGTGATGATCTGCGGCGTGCGCGTGCCGCACACGAAGGGATTCCTGGCCCATTCCGACGGCGATGTCGGGCTGCATGCGCTGGTCGACGCGATCCTCGGCGCGCTGGCCGACGGCGATATCGGCTCGCATTTCCCGCCGAGCGAGGCCAAGTGGAAAGGCGCCTCCTCCGACCAGTTCCTGAAATACGCGGTCGAGCGCGTCACCGCGCGTGGCGGACGGATTGCCAATCTCGAGGTGACGCTGATCTGCGAGCGGCCGAAGATCGGGCCCTTGCGCGACACCATGCGGGCGAAGATCGCGGAGATCTCCGGCGTCCACATCTCGCGCGTGGCAGTCAAGGCCACTACCAGCGAGCGACTCGGCTTCACCGGCCGCGAGGAAGGCATCGCGGCAACCGCGAGCGCCACGGTCCGTCTCCCTTGGGACGATAAAGGCTGGGACGATAAAGGCCGGAGTGCCTGACATGGGCGGCAGCGACGCTCGTGCCCTCTCCCGCTCGCTGCTCGACCTGTGCCGGATGCGCAAGCTGACCATAGCGACCGCCGAATCCTGCACCGGCGGCCTGGTCGCGGGTGCGCTCACCGACATTCCCGGCTCTTCCGACGTGATCGACCGCGGCTTCGTGACCTATTCGAACGAGGCCAAGCGGGTCATGCTTGGCGTCAAGGCGGCGACGCTCGAAACGTTCGGCGCGGTGAGCAAGGAAACCGCGACCGCGATGGCGATCGGCGCGTTGGAAAAGGCCGGCGTCGACCTTGCGGTCTCGATCACCGGCATCGCGGGCCCTGGCGGTGCGACACCAGGCAAGCCGGTCGGCCTGGTGCATTTCGCCGTCGCCGCGCGCGACGGCCGCATCATTCATCGTGAACAGCGATTTGGCGCAATCGGCCGCAGCACGGTGCGGCAGCGCTCCGTGGTCGAAGCCTTGCGCATGCTGATGGAGCTTGCGCGCCCGCCGCAGGCCGCCAAGCCGCGTCGCGAGGCCGCCAGCCGGTTGCGGCCAAGGGTGGCCCGGTCGCCGCGGAGCCACGCTGCGAAACGCCGCCGGCCGCCGCGCGGATAGGCCCACCCCCAAAGTCGAGTGGCGCCACGGCCCGCCTTACACGGGCTTGTGTCAAGTGCGGCCCGGTGACGCTTACCTGAAATGGAACTTTGACGCGGCTTCGCCGCTTTATGTTGTTCCAACTCTGCTGTTTCGATTGTTCGTCCAACAGCAAAATCCCACAACAAGGAGAAAATGATGAAGTTGGGAACTTTGGTCGTGGCCGCCATCAGCGCTGGCGCCATGACGCTGTCGACTGTTGTGCCTTCGTCCGCCGCACCACTCGCTCCCGCGCGATTGCAGGATCAGCCTACCTCCGTCGAGCATGTGCAGTATCGGCACTGGCACGGTGATCCGCGTTACGGCTATCGCGGCGGATACGGCTACCGCGGTGGTTACTATCGCGATCGTGGCAGTAACGGCGCGGCGATCATCGGCGGGCTGGCGGCCGGCGCGATCATCGGCGGCGCGATTGCGGCGAGCCAGGCCAAGGCCAACAACGACGCCTATTGCTCCCAGCGTTTCCGCACCTACGACCCGGCTTCGGGCACCTACATCGCATCCGGCGGCGTGCGGCGATCCTGCCCGTAAGTCGGCGAACGGTCTCCCGCATCATCCGTCGTGCCCGGCCTCGTGCCGGGCATTTGCGTTCCAGAGATGTAGACGAGACGGCTTCGCTACGTCGACAGCTGCGGCTTGCCGTAGACCTGATCCGCGCGCTTCTCGAACGCCGCGGCAAAGCGCGAGAATGCGGCGTCGAACATCGAGCCCATCAGCATCGCCAGCATCCGGCTCTTGAATTCGTAGTTCAGGAAGAAGCCGACATCGCATTCTGTTTCTGACTTCGGCTCAAAACTCCAGCGATTCTCCAGATTGCTGAACGGGCCGCGCAGATATTCGACCAGGATATTCAGATTGGCCCGGTCGAGCGTCACCTTGCTGGTGAAGGTTTCCCGCACCAGCTTGAAGGACACCGTCATGTCCGCCACCACGACCTCGGTGCCGTCGTCCTTGGGCGTGCGCTGGCGGATCTTGAGCGACTGGCATAGCGGCACGAATTCGGGATAGCGCTCGACGTCGGCGACCAGATCGAACATTTGAGGTGCGGTGTGCCGGACCCGCCGCTTGCTTGAGAATCGTGGCATCAGTGGATACTCGCACGGCTTTGCCCGAGTGCGAGGCGCTTCAGATAATCATCCGCCTGCGCCCGATCGGTGAAACAGACCAGCGATTGATCGGGCCGCAAGCCGGCAAAATACTCGATCAGCTTCGGCCGCTGCTGCCGGCGATAGGTCCAGACGTAGCGGAAGAATTCGAGATCGATCTTCTCAGGGCAGCCTTCCGCCATCTCCGGGCG
Organism: Bradyrhizobium sp. USDA 4538; assembly: GCF_024171045.1. Taxonomy (NCBI): domain Bacteria; kingdom Pseudomonadati; phylum Pseudomonadota; class Alphaproteobacteria; order Hyphomicrobiales; family Nitrobacteraceae; genus Bradyrhizobium; species Bradyrhizobium sp. USDA 4538. The sequence continues at coordinate 7,853,435 of NZ_JALJZE010000001.1, read as the reverse complement.
GACCTCGCCATAGCTCCCGGCTATCCGCCTGAAGATACCGAGCATGCAGGTCGACCGCGGCAGGTCGAACCAGATGATCGTATCGGAGAGCTCCCGGCGCAATTGCCCTGCACCATGCCTCATGTAGTTCCCATCCATGATCCAGCGCGGCTCCTGGGCTGCTTCGGTCATGCGGCGCTCGAATTCGTCCCTGCCCGACTCGACCCAGCCCGGTTTCCAGAACAGCGCATCGATCGACACGGCCGGAATCCCTGTCATCGCGGACAGCCGCCGCGCAAAGGTCGACTTGCCGGATCCCGACGATCCCATCACCAGAACGCGCTGCATTGGTCCAGTCCAAGGTTCGCTCAAGGTTCGGTCAAGGCCCGATCAAGCAACGGCGCGTGACGGCGCCGGCTTACCGCCGTTTGCAAAAATCTAGCGGCCGCGGGCCGTGCGCGCCGCCTGCAGTTTGGCGAAATCCTCGCCGGCGTGATGCGACGAGCGCGTCAACGGGCTCGCCGACACCATCAAGAAGCCCTTGGTATAGGCGACGCGCTCGTAGCCTGCGAACTCGTCCGGCGTCACGTAGCGCATCACGGCGTGATGCTTGCGGGTCGGCTGCAAATACTGGCCGATGGTCAGGAAATCGACGTCGGCCGAGCGCAGGTCGTCCATCACCTGCAGCACTTCGTGCCGCTCCTCGCCGAGGCCGACCATGATGCCCGACTTGGTGAAGATGGTCGGATCGATCTCCTTGACCCGCTGCAGCAGCCGGATCGAATGGAAATAGCGGGCGCCGGGACGGACCGTCAGATAGCGCGACGGCACGGTTTCCAGATTGTGGTTGAAGACGTCGGGCTTGGCCACGACCACGCGCTCCAGCGCGCCGTCCTTGCGCAGGAAGTCCGGTGTCAGGATCTCGATCGTGGTGCTCGGGCAGCGCGCGCGGATGGCGCGGATGGTCTCGGCAAAATGCTCGGCGCCGCCGTCGGCGAGATCGTCGCGGTCGACCGAGGTGACCACGACATGACTGAGCCCGAGCTTGGCGGTGGCCTCCGCGACGTATTCCGGCTCGCTCGCCTCGAGTGCGCCGGGCATGCCGGTCTTGACGTTGCAGAACGCGCAGGCGCGCGTGCAGGTGTCGCCCATGATCATGAAGGTGGCGTGCTTCTTGTCCCAGCACTCACCGATATTGGGGCAGCCCGCCTCCTCGCACACCGTGACGAGGCCGTTCTCCTTCACGATCCGGCGGGTATCCGCATAGCCGCGCGTGTTCGGCGCACGAACGCGGATCCAGTCCGGCTTCGGCGGCGACACGGCATCCGGCCGGTTGACCTTTTCGGGGTGCCGCGGGCGGAGCTGAGTGGTGGAGATGGTGTCGACGATGGTGACCATGGATGCCTACAAGTCGCGGGAGCACGATCCAGGCAGATCATGCTCCGAACCAAGGGCTTAGCTAATCGGTGTTGACGCGGCTCGCAACCCGCCCCGCGACCCTAGCAGACCTGCCCATATATTGGCAGTCTTGCGGTCCGTTCCACGCCGATTCCCACCTCAAAATGGCTCAAAAACCCCGATCCATCCGCGCGACCGCGCCGCGCCTCGGCAAGGCGCTGAAACGCTCCTTCTTCGATCGCAGCGTCCACGAGGTCGCCCCCGACCTGATCGGCGCGACCTTCCTGGTCGGCGGCGCCGGCGGCATCATCACCGAGGTCGAGGCCTATCATCACACCGACCCGGCGGCGCATTCCTACCGCGGGCCGACCCCGCGCAACCAGGTGATGTTCGGCCCGCCGGGCTTCTCCTACGTCTACCGCTCCTACGGCATCCATTGGTGCGTCAACTTCGTCTGCGAGGAAGCGGGCTCGGCCAGCGCCGTGCTGATCCGCGCGATCGAGCCGACCCATGGGCTCGCGGCGATGCGCCGGCGGCGCGGGCTGGAGGACGAGCGCGCGCTGTGCTCGGGGCCCGGCAAGCTCTGCGAGGCGCTCGGCATCACCATCGCGCACAGCGAATTGCCACTCGACCGCGCCCCGATCGCGCTCCATGCGCGGACCGAAGCACCCGACATCATCACCGGGGTGCGGATCGGCATCACCAAGGCCGTCGACCTGCCCTGGCGCTACGGGCTGAAGGGATCGAAATTCCTCAGCAAGCGGTTTTGAGCGCCACGGCGTTATCAGCTATGACGCCTTCTTCAACCGCTCGATCGCCTCGAGAATCTTGGCGCGGCGCTCCGCTGCTGCCGCGCGCTTTTCCTTCTCTTCCTCGACGAGCTCTTCCGGCGCGTTGGCGACGAACTTCTCGTTGGCGAGCTTGGCATCGACCCGCTTGATGTCGGCGTCGGCCTTGCCGAGCTCCTTCTCCAGCCGCGCGCGTTCAGCCGCGAGATCGATCACGCCCTTCAGCGGCAGCGCGACCGCCTCGCCGCGGACAAGAAGCTGCACCGCGCCCTCCGGCGGGTGATCGGCGAACGAGATATCCGACAATCGCGCGAGCCGCTTGATGGTGTCGTTCCAGCGCCGCGCGCGGTCCCGCGTCTCGTCGGAGGCGCCCGCGATCACCAGCGGCGTCAGTGTCGACGGCGGGATGTTCATTTCCGCCTTCACCGACCGCATCGCAGTGACGAGATCGACCACCCAGCCGATCTCGGCCTCGGCCGCAGGATCGCTGAACTCGTCGGCGTCGAGCGCGGCAATCACCGGCGGAATGATCGGATCGACCACCGGACCGGCGGTCGCGATCGCGGCCAGCTGCTCGCCGGTCACGCCCGACTTGCGCGGCCAGGACGCCAGCACCAACAGGCCGTCGCGCTTTGCGGTCACCGCCCACAGCTCCTCGGTGATGAAGGGCATGAACGGATGCAGCAGCTTGAGGATCTCGTCGCGGGTCCAGGCCACCATGGCGCGGGTCTCGGCCTTGGCCGCGCCCTCCTCGCCCATCAGCACGGGTTTCGCGAGCTCAAGATACCAGTCGCAGAACACGTTCCAGACGAAGCGGTAGATCGCGCCCGCGGCATCGTTGAAGCGATGATCCTCGATCGTCTCGGTGACCTCGCGGGTGACGCGCGAGGTTTCGTGCGCGATCCAGCGGTTCAACGTCTCCTTTGCGCCCTTCGGATCGAAACCGTCCGGCTTGACGCACTCGTTCATCTCGGCGAAGCGGCAGGCGTTCCAGAACTTGGTCGCGAAATTGCGGTTGGTCTCGACCAGATGTGGCGACAGGCGGATGTCATGGCCTTGCGCCGCCTCGCGGGTCAGCGCGAAGCGCAGCGCGTCGGCGCCGTATTCGTCGATCACGCCGAGCGGGTCGATGACGTTGCCCTTCGACTTCGACATCTTGGCGCCCTTCTCGTCGCGGACGAGACGGTGGATGTAGACGGTCGAGAACGGCGCCTCCTTCATGAAATGGAGGCCCATCATCATCATGCGGGCGACCCAGAAGAAGATGATGTCGAAGCCGGTAACCAGCGTATTGGTCGGGTAGTAGCGCGCGACCTCCGGCGTGTCGTCCGGCCAGCCCAGCGTCGAGAACGGCCACAGGGCCGACGAGAACCAGGTGTCGAGCACGTCCTCGTCACGCGTGATGAAGCCCTCGCGCTTGGCGGGGTCGACCGCCATGTCGTGGCCCTGCTCCGGCGTGATGACTTCCTGTTCGACGTAATAGCCGAGCGCGTGGCCGACCGCCTCTTCCTCGGTCTCGGCGACGAACACCTTACCGTCGGGTCCGTACCACGCCGGGATCTGATGGCCCCACCAGAGCTGGCGCGAGATGCACCAGGGCTGGATGTTCTCCATCCACTCGAAATAGGTCTTTTCCCAGTTCTTCGGCACGAACGTGGTTTCGCCGGAGCGCACCGCCGCAATCGCCGGCTGCGCCAGCGTCTTGGCGTCGACATACCACTGGTCGGTCAGATACGGCTCGATCACGACGCCGGAGCGGTCGCCATGCGGCACCATGTGGGTGTTGGGCTCGATCCGCTCGAGGAAGCCGAACTCTTCCAGCCTTGCGACGATCTTCTTGCGCGCCGCGAAGCGCTCGATCTTGTCAAACTCGTCGGCGAACTCGTCGGCGCCCATCGGCAGGCCGCGCAGATAGTCCTCGTTGCCCACCAGGCTGAGGCTGCCTTCCTGGTCGAGTACGCTGATCTGCGGCAGGCCGTGACGCTTGCCGATTTCGAAGTCGTTGAAGTCGTGCGCCGGCGTCACCTTGACCGCGCCCGAGCCCTTCTCCGGATCGGAATAGTCGTCGGCGACAATCGGAATCCTGCGGCCGACCAGCGGCAGGATGACGTGCCGGCCGACCAGATCGGCGTAGCGCTCGTCGTCCGGATGCACCGCGACCGCGGTGTCGCCGAGCATCGTCTCGGGACGCGTCGTCGCGACCACGATGAACGATTTCGGATCCTCGGGGCTGAAGTTGCGGCCCTCGATCGGGTAGCGCAGGTACCAGAGATGGCCCCTGACCTCGACCTGCTGCACTTCGAGATCGGAGATCGCGGTGAGCAGCTTCGGGTCCCAATTGACCAGGCGCTTGTCCTTGTAGATCAGGCCATCGCGATGCAGCTCGACGAACACCTTGACGACGGCGCGCGACAGGCCCTCGTCCATGGTGAAGCGCTCGCGCGACCAGTCGCAGGAGGCGCCGAGGCGCTTGAGCTGGTTGACGATGGTGCCGCCGCTCTCGGCCTTCCACTGCCAGACCCGCTCGAGGAACTTGGCGCGGCCCATATCGCGCCGGCCTGGCTCCTGCCGTTCCATCAGCTGACGCTCGACCACCATTTGGGTGGCGATGCCGGCGTGATCGGTGCCGGGCTGCCACAGCACGTCGCGGCCGCGCATCCGCTCGAAGCGGCACAGGATGTCCTGCAGCGTGTTGTTGAGCGCGTGGCCCATATGCAGCGAGCCGGTCACGTTCGGCGGCGGGATCACGATGGTGAAAGGCGCGGCGTCCTTGCGTTCAGGCCGGCCGGCCTTGAACGCACCGCTCTCCTCCCAGATCCGGGCCATCCGTTGCTCGATATCGGCGGGCTGGTAGTTTTTCTCGATCATGACAATGCGCTGTGGACCATGGAGAGCGTTAGAAACCCGCCGGAGCGCACCAAGTCAACCGGACCGGCACGTCAAATCGACGTTTAGGGCATTTGGGGAGCTGATTGAGGGCCGCCAGGCCCAACGGCAGGAGCCAGCCTCGCGCCGGCGGCGGAGCTAGCTCCCGCGGCGGAGCTCGCGCCCGCGCGGAGCTAACGCCCGCGGGATACTCGCTCGATCTCGGCCTTGACGATCCGCTCGACCAGCCCGGGCAGATTGTCGTCCAGCCAGGACTTCAGCATCGGCCGCAGCATCTCCTTGACCAGATCCTCGAGCGTCCGCGCATTGTTGCTCAGCACGGTGTTGGCCAGCGAGTTGAAGGCCGATTCGACGGCCCGCATCGTGGTTCCCGAGATGATCTGCTGCATGGGCGCGGTCTCGATTGCCGGCGGCTCCCGGGCCGGTTCCGGCGCCCGGCTCCGCGCTTCCGTGAACTCGAGGTCGTCCTGTGGCTCGACCTTGCGGAACGACGGCGCGGCGGCTGGGTCCGGCAGCGCCATCTCGTCGGTGAGTTCGAACACGTCGGCTTCGGGCTGGGCTGCGGGCTGCGGCGATGGCCTGATCTCGGCTGCGGGCGTCGCCTCGTCGAGGCTGGCGAGCAGCGAGTCGATGTCGTCCTGACTGTTGCTGGCCGCCGGTGCTGGCGCAGGCGGCGGTGATTTCGGCGCGGGCGCGGCGGCCTTCGCAGCTGGTGGCGCTGCGGGCGGCGGGCTCTTCATCGCGGGCTTGGCTGCTGGTGCTGGCTCGACCTTCGGCGGCTGCGCTGCAGCGGCGGCCGCAGGCTTCTCGGCCGCGGCCGGCTTCGCCTCGTCGTCGGCAATGATGCGACGGATCGACGCCAGGATCTCCTCCATCGAGGGCTCTTGGACCTTCGCAGGTTGCGTCATCTCCGACTCCACATCGAAACGATTTTACATCAAGCCCGAGAGGATTCGCCGGTTCCGATGATGCGGGCGGAGATTTTGACTGCTCCCGCCCGACTTGTCCCCAGATCAAGCCCGCCCGAGGCTTTGTGCAAGCTTCGTGTCGCCCAATGCAGCGTGATCACAGGTGGCGTCGCACCTGTCATCACGCTACGCCGGCGCGCCGCGAATCGCCTTGCTGCCCGACAAAACGGTATGTCAGGCCAATTATCGAATGCAAGCAAACGCGCCTGTTTGTGATCCTGATTAACTCAGAACCACAAACATGACGCGACAAGCGATGATGATGCGAAGGTGTTTAGCGGCCGTCGGGCGTGCGCACGCCGGCCCAGTTGTCACGAACCTGTTGGTAATGCACGCTCGGATCGTAGACGTTGGTCGAAAGGCCGAGCACCTGCGGCGACAAGCGGCCAACCGCGCTCAGCACGTTATAGGACGCGACGACGCGGTCGTGCTGCGCGGTCACCAGCGCGTTGCGCGCGTTGACGAGCGCCTGCTGCGCGTTGAGCACGTCGAGCGTGGTCCGCTGACCGGCCTTGGCCTCTTCGCGCACGCCGTTCAGGGCGATCTCCGACGCGGTCACCTGCGCCTGTGCCGACGCCACCTGCGACTTGCCGGCGACCAGCTGGCCCCACGCGGTGACGACGTTGGCGCGCGCCTGATCGCGGGTCTGTTCGAGCACGAGGCGCTGCTGCGCCAGCGATTCCTTGGACTGGCGGATCAGCGAATATTCCGCACCGCCCTGGTAGAGCGGCACCGACAGCTGGACCGCCGTTCCCGCGCTGAATGCGCGCTGGCTGATCAGGGTCTGCTCGTATTGCTGCTGCACGGACGTTTGCAGGTTGACCGACGGGAACAGCGCACCCTCGCTGACCTTGACCTGCAGGAAGTTGACGTCGACGCCGTACATCGCCGAGGTGACGTTCGGATTCTGGGTCAGGCTGAGATCGACGGCGGAGGCAAGCGTCGTCGGCAGGAAGCGGTCGACCGGCGAGCCCGGCGCGAGATTCTGCGGCTCGTTGCCGATGATGCGGCGGAAATTCGATCGCGTCGTCGTCAGGTTCGATTCGGCGGTGAGCTGCTGGGTTTTGCCTGCCGCGAGCTGCGCTTCGGATTGCGCGACGTCGGTGCGCGTCACTTCGCCGACATTGAAGCGGTCCTGGGTCTGCTTCAGCGTCTGTTCCAGCACGCGCGTGTTGCTGCGCTGAACCTCGACGATGGCGGAGTCGCGGAGATAGTCCATGTAGATCGTGGCCGCGCTCAGGATCACGGTTTGCTCGAGCACACGCAGGCCCTCGCGCGCCGCCGAGACCTGGCTTTCCGCCGCGCGCACCCTGGGCGCGGTCTGCGCGTTGAACAGCGACTGGTTGACCGTGAGGCCTGCGCTGCGTGGGGCGTTGGCGCCATGGATTTGGGTGCGGACAAGATTGTTCGCGTCGCCACCCTGTGTCGTCAGCGTATCGGTGTATTGGTACCCCGCGCTTGCCGTCAGTGCGACTTTCGGGCGGTAGCCCGACAGTGCCTGCGGAACGTTCTCGTCAGTTGACCGCACCTGCGCGCGTTGCGCGTTCAGCTGGGGATTGTTTTGGTAGGACCGCACCAGCGCGGCCTCGATTGTATCGGCGAGTGCGGGCACGGGGCCCATCTCCGCCAACAGAAGGACGGCAGTCGCAGCCGCGGTGACAACCTTCACCCCACGCATCCCCGGAAATCCAATCATTGTAGTCGCCGTCTCCCACACGCAAATCAGTCCGGCGGTCGCTTCAGTCGAAGTGAGTCCCGCCTCACCTTAGTCCGCAGCTAGGCCCAACGGAACTACCCCGCAACGGAACACGGTCGAAACTCTTCACATGGGGCAAACGGGCCACACTTCTGATTCGGAACGGGATTTTATCAGCCAATGCGCCGCGATCACGGTTAGAAGACGAAGGCGGGAACTCGCTCGAATCCGGGTAAAACGGGGGCCGAGGCGTCGAACAGCTCGCGATGGCCGAAATCCCCGTGGGAGTGCGTCACCAGGGTGGCGCGCGGCGGCGGCAACAGGCCGAACACTCCGACCAGCCGGCCCCCCTCCTTGAGCTGGCCGAACAGCCCGGTCGGGACGATTTCCGTCGCACCATTGAGGATAATGACGTCAAACGGGGCGCCCGCGGCATCGCCGTCGGCGGCCGCGGCCGTTTTGACGGTGATATTCTGGATCCCGAGTTCGGCGAAAGTCGTATTCGCCTTTGCGGCAAGCGCCGGATCGCTTTCGGTCGCGCTGATCTCTGCGGCAAAGCGCGCCACGACGGCGGCGGCGTAGCCGGTCGCGCAGCCGACCACCAGGACCCGGTCGGTGGCCTTGATCTCGGCGGCCTGGAGCATCCGGGCGAGCAGCGCCGGCGTGATCAGGCAACGCCTGGTCGCACCGCCCTCGGCGACATCGAGGTCGAGGTCGAGGTAGGCCAGCGCCTGCTTGCTGGCCGGCACGAAGACCTCGCGCGGCACGGTCAGCATGGCATCGAGAATACGATCATCGGTCACGTCGCTCGGACGCACCTGACCATCGACCATATACTGGCGCGCGGTCGAAAAACCGGTCATTGGCGGAGACCCTGCAAGTCGCGGCATTGCCGCTGGAGAAGCTAGAACAGGGCCATCTTTTGGAACAAGCTCCGCAAAAACGCAACACGCCGCTGGCGTGCAAAACGCGCTCCCAAAACGCGCTCGTGGCGCCGTCTATTCGATCGTGACGGCGAGTCGGCCGATCAGGCGGGCCACTTCATCGAGATGCTCGGAATCATGCTCCTCGACGGCCCTCGCGAGCCGGCGGACGCACTCATCGTCACTGATGTCGGGGGCATCATTCGGAACGAGCGTCGGCTGCGGCATCGACAGGTCGATCAGGTTAATAGCCATCAAGATCACCTCTCAAGACCCGGCGGGAGCAAGTGTCGACGGCTATTGAGTCGATTTGACGACGTTTTCGGCCTGTCCGCTGCGGACCACGGGCTTGTGATGGCGATTTGGGGGATCGATGGGGCCAGACCAAACTGGCTCCCCGGGCTGGATTCGAACCAGCGACCATTCGATTAACAGTCGAATGCTCTACCGCTGAGCTACCGAGGAATAGGCGAACATCTGTTCGCGAGCGGGCAGCGTATAACAAAGCCTTTCGGCCTTGCAAAGAACCAAATGGCCCCTCCGGCGAAACTTTAGCGCGCACGGTAAGCCTCTGCGATACAAGGGCTTACCTGTCGCCCGGCACGCCACATGCTCAGCCTGCCGGCCCGGCCGCGCTCCTGCGGGCGCCTGGAAACCACCGCCAGCGCGGCGGCCACGCGCCGCCCGCGATTCTGTCAGGGGCGCCACGGCCCAGCTCCTCGCGCAAACGGGGTTGGCTACCGCCCGGCGATGGCGACGATGAACAGCGCGGTCGCGGCCAGCGAGGCGATAGTCCGCACGTGGTTCCAGAAGGTCCAGTCGGTCAGATAGCGCGCCCAAACCGACGCCGCCGACGTGCCCGCCGGGTCAGAGGCCGCAAGCTGATCGTTCAGCGGCACATTGAAGACGACGGTGACGACGAACATGCCGACCACGTAGAGGCCGCCGCCGCAAATCATCGCAACCGCGCCCGGCTCCTGCCATCTGAGCCCGCCGAGCACGACCAGCACGGCGCAGGACAGCGTGGTGCCGAGGAACACCGGCATGAACGGCGAGCGGACGATATCGACATTGATCGCGTTCATCGCCGAGATGCCGGCGGCCTGATCGATGCGGCCGAGCGCGGTCATGACGAAAGCCGAGAACGCGAAATAGAGCCCAGCGAGCAGGCCGCAGCCGAGCGCGGAAAACCAAAGCAAGCCCAAGGTCAGGATCTGGCGCATCGTTCCGCCTCCAAATGCGAGATATACTCGTATTTGTAAAATGCGATAAACTCTCGTATTAGAGCCGTCAACCCCGATCGCAGGGAAGAGAGAGATGTCGAGACCAAAGGCCGCGCCCGTGGACGTTCCCCTGCCCGGGCTGGCGCGGCTTGCCCCGACCCAGCAGCGCAGCCGCGAGCGCTTCGAGCGCATCCTCGCCTGCGCGACCGAGATCATGGCGGAAAAGGGCAGCGAGGCTTTCCGCATGAGCGACGTCGTCGCGCGCAGCGGCGTCGCATTCGGCTCGCTCTATCAATATTTCCCGGACAAGGCCGCGATCATCGGCACCCTGGCCGAACGCCATAACGCGGTCGGGCGCGATTGCGTCAGGCGCGATCTGGCCGCGGTGACGACCGCGCGCGACCTGCACCCGGCGCTGTGCAGGATCGTCGACAGCTACTACGAGATGTTCATGCGCGAACCCGTCATGCGCGACATCTGGCAAGCGACGCAGGCCGACCGCGCCCTGCAGAAGCTCGATGCGGACGACATGGCCGTGCTCTCCGGCTTGCTGTCCGACGCGGTCAGGCGAATTGCGCCCGACATGCCGACTGCCGCCCTCGCCACCTTTTCCGCCCTGAGCATGACGCTGATCGCAGCCGCCGTGCGTCACGCGATCACGCTGCCACCGAGGAAGGCGCGGCAGGCGCTGACGCAGTTCAAGACCATGCTGCCGCACGACCTCACCGGTCTGACGTAACGGCTCCGGCACGAGCGTTGGGAATATTCCCTGTACAAAAACGATAGATACAGGCGCATACGGCTTACGCCGTTCGCGTCAGCAGGAGCCGAGGATCGTGCGGCATGCGACTGGTCCCTACCGTGCGATACTTGCCTCCATTGTCACGTCTCCCTAAAATTCCTGCGATATTTGACGGCTATGAATACCGCCGGGAATCCCGGCAAGAGTTTTTAGAAAGTTGTGATTTGTTTCACACGAGGTGCGGCCATGCCGACCTAGGTTCCCGAAGGGATCACCAACGATTCATTAACCAAAGCGGGCGCCATCGTTCTTTTCATAAAATTCGAACGAATCGCTCAATCCGGACCGAAGACAGTTTTGCGACCATGGCGCTCTCGAACCTCGGAGAGCGTGATGAGCGAAGTCGAATTTGATCTGCTGCTGGACGCCGTGCGAACGGCGATCGCGCCCATTGCTCAGGAGGATCTCGTGGCTCAGCCCTCGCCCCGCATTCAGCCGCCACCGCGCGCGGCCAATGACAACCAGGCGCCGTGGCCGCTGATTCCGTTTCCTGAAGGTTGGTACGCCGCGAGTTAATGCGGCTTCTCATTGACTGGCTGCAAGCCATTGATGAGATGAGTGGAGGCCACGACCAGAATTGAACTGGTGTACACGGTTTTGCAGTTCTAGGCCGATCGTGCCACTCAATCACGGACAATCCCTAGCAGTCTCTATAATAGAGAGAATTTAGAAGGGCGGCCCGTCACAGGTGCCGCCCTGTTTCGTCTCGTTCCAAGGTGTTGGGTAGCAAAATGGTAGCAGCTACCGTGCTCCCGCCAAGGCGCCACATCTCTATTAGAGCAACCCCAAGCCTCGCAGTACTTGATCAACCTGATCCTCGGGAATCGGATGAGGATTGGAGTCGCGAGCTATCTTCCGAAGCATTTTCACAATGCGTTCCCGATCTATTTTGCCCGCCGATCCCTCAGCGACTAACTCGGCTTTGGCCTTGAACTGTTCCAAGGTCATTTGTTTGAGCCCCACGCATTTCTTGCATTGGTAAAAGCTAAGAACGAGCCGAGTCAGCCATCTCCCTGTGCAACTGACGCTCGTACTGCGCGGCTATCTTTGGCCCGTACATTTCTTTGATGTAGGGTTGGGTTTTCTCGTGCACGCTCGCAAATGCCGACTTGATCTTCTGCTTGGTCGCCTCATCGGAGCCAAACTTATCAACCAGTTCCACCTTCGCTAGGTTCTCAACGACCGTGAGAAGTTCCTCGAGTTTCACTGCTTGCTCCTCGTCGGTTGGAATAAGGGCTTTCAAATAGCGCGGCAGTATCAGGACCACACCCAGAAGCGGTCCGGCGTTGATCAGGAACGCTGCGAGTACCGAATAACCAAATTCGCGCTCAGCCAGTTCCTTTGTCTGGGCATCGTTTGGGTCGAAGTTCCCGGTAAGCACTTTAAGCCAGTACTGCGCATGTGCATATTGCCGCGAATCGACCCAGCAATCCGTCCAGGCCGCTAAAGCTAGTAAGACAGCGATCGACGCGCAAAGGGTTAAGATCCAGTACTCTTTGCACTTGAATGTCGCAGATGAGCAAATTGCCGTGACGGTTGCCCAAATCCAGGTCTGCGCGCCCAAGATCGCAGAACGCACTCGCTCAAAATGTGAGCGTTTTGGTGCATTGAGCGTCGGAGTTTCGGACATTTTGACCTAATGGGCCGTCGAAATAGGAAAAAGAACCTCAACCGAATTGTCGCAATAGTCACTGTTGTGCCACACTCGCCCAATTCCTGCCAGGGCAATTTGAGCGTGTGCACCGGACCTTTTACCCGACGAGATTTGGTTATCGATCTGCAAAAAATCGCTTCCACCGTGGACCGGGCGCCGCCGGGCTTGAAATGCCGCATCCCGGCGGCGCAACTTTTTTCAGATCCAGGCGGCCGCCCATTCCGTCAGATCACCCGGAATCGGCTTATCGAGCAGTCCAGCGACCAGCACGGCGAGCGCTGCGCCTTCGATGGCGCCCTCCCTGTGCTCGACGTTGCCACCCCATTCGAAATGAAGGACCGCTAAGGCGATAGCCCGCATTCCCTCAATGGTGGTTGGCCGCATTGTGACCATGCGAGCGAAGGTCGCTCGCAACTGATCCATGGCGTCGTTGAAAGCATCTTCGGCCGCCATGAGGCCCGACTGCTCGTCTGCAGCATCGCGAGCGGCTAGATACGCGTCCCGCGCAACGGTGCCACGCAAGCAGGCTTCAACATAGGTCCCAGGCAGGTATGACCGGCGCGCTATCTCGTAGAGGCGGCCGGTCTCATCGCTTGCTGCATCCGCTAGCCGCGATATTTCAACGAACCGCGTCCCCAGTTCGATCAGCTCTGCGTCTGGATTTGCCAATAGCGTGGTGGTCGCCGATGCCGGGGCCGCTGCAGTAGCCGCCATGATCTGCAGGCTGAGCCTTCGTGTGACCGGTATCATGCCATCGCTCCCTGAAACGAATCCTGCGTGCCAACCTGTTCGCGCAGGCCATCAAGGTCGCCGATGCCGGATGCGGCCGGGTCCTGCTCGAGATCGCGGCGCCCACCCGCGGCCCAGTGGGTTTGGTCGCCTGTCGGGTTTGAGCCCTCTGGCCACCCGAGGCAGTACGGGTGCCGCTCCACAGCACCGAGACTCGGCTCGCTGTCCGCCTGATCTTGTTCGGCGTCGACCTCGGCCGTCTCCTCGCCGAGGCGCTGCCGGTTGCAGTGCTCCTGGTTCAGCATGCGGTCGAAGCTACCGAGATCCGGCTCGCGATCGTCGCCGCCGATGGACGGCTCGGCGTCGCCGTCATCCTCGAGCTCGCGAGAAACGTAGTCGTCGGTTTTGTCGAGAAACCGGATGAGCCGGTCGATCTCGTCCCTAGCCTCTTTGCGGAGGCGGCCTATGGCCTGGAATATCTGCTCGGGGGAAACGTCGGTTCGGAAATAAAGCCCGCCAGCGGACTCAGCTGGGGCTCCCAAGGGTGCTTTCATGGTGGTTCTCTGGATTGCCGGCTTGTCACGGCCGGGTGCCAGCGGACAGCGCTGGCGCCGGGAGGGTGACAACACCGCCAGAGACGATGCGCGACGGCCTTTCCCTTGCGGGTCTTGTATAGCCGCCGCTCTCCCGGCATAATGCGCCGGTTCGCGCCGACGGCTATCGGCACGTTCAAATTTCGATGGCGATGGAGATCCCGGCAAGGATCGCCCTGCCATCGCTCTGGTACCAAACTGGCCCGGCAAGGCCTTCGGCGGGAGTTGTCACGCTCCGCCCACCAGCACACCACCGAATGAGCGATTTGCCAACCCCCTTGGGGAGGCTTTCGCGCGCGAGCTGATGCCCATAAGCTCGTCGAAACTGGGGGCACAAATGGCCAAACAACTCTACGGTGTTACTGAGGCTGCGTCCGGAAGGACGCTGTATGTCAACCCGGACATGGTTCGATTTGTCCTTCCTCTAGGACACCAAACCACGCTCATCTTCTCCGAAACTCACACACTGACTGTGACCGCCGACCTTCAGTCTTTGCTCGAAAGCGGCTTGTTCGAAATCGTTAATCCCAAAGACCACGGGTAACGGTGTCCAGCCGCGTCGCCTCTCCGTCGTCGAATAACTGCTCATCCAGCGAAAGCAGCAGGCTGTCGCCGAACTTCCTGTATTTGGTCGGGAAAAGCTTTTCCCGCTCTTGGACGTAGAACCGGACGCGCTTCGCCACATCGGACCGGTTCAGCGCGCCGGACAGCATGTCTTCGAAAATGCGGCTCACGATCTCATCAGCGTCGGGGATGCCAGCCGGGACCATTGCGCGTATGGCGTGATAGTCGTTTGCCTGCTCGCGTCGCGTAGCGATGGTCCTGCGCGTGCGCTCGAATGACCAGCGCAGCTTCTGTGAGATGCCGCGACTATCAGTGATCTGCTCCTTAACGAAGCGATCGAAGTCAGGGTCCGCTTTGCGCGCGTTGTAAAATGCATTCGTGTTGACAATTCTAGGTCGCCTTTTGCCTCGCAACGGATTGCCCAGGATTTCCGCGATGGGTTTCTTTGCAACGAGCATTGCTTTGACAACCTGCAGCTGAGGTTCTGGAAGCGGAACAATCTTGTTCATCCGCATCCGAATGCAGGTTCGACAATTCCGCATCGTCCAGCCTTCAGGGCTCTGATAGACGTATGCGTCGTCAAGCGAGTGCCCCCGGCGGCAATGCGTCAAATCACGTAGCGGCGAGCCCTTCTTGAAATCTGATTGCTTTTTGTTTGCCTCGAGCAGGGGTAGCGCCACACGCGCGAACTCGGGGTTGGCCGCGCAATGCGCCTTGAACTGTTGCCGACTTGTGATCCAAAGGCCTCGCATATGCCGTTGGCCAATTCTGCCGCAGCAAATTGCATTGAGTGTGCGTCCGGCCCGAAGTGCATCAAGGATTCGTTGTGCGGTATCTTCCGATAACGGCTTCCGAGAAACAGCCATCTGCCCTGCTCCGCGCGCGGGATTGCGCGGGATGGCACAGAGACTGAGTCGCTCGGGATATTTGAGCAGCAAGGGTGACGCTGGTTCGGCTTCTCCACCGTAAAAACCCGGACTGAGCCCATATCCAAAGCTAGGCTTTCCCGCCCGCATAGGTTGAGCTACGATCCCAGCTCTATCGTTTTGAAAAGGGGCTCTTTGATGAAGATCAATATTCCTGTGTTGCCGAGCAAGTTCGATGACGTGCCAATTGGTGGCTTCTTTGCGAAGAAAACAGACTTCGGACTCTGTGTTTCAATCGATGGCAAAAAGCGGGCCGCCATTATCTTTTCGGAGACCGTTGGACCACGACTTCAGTACGGCGGCATGCCCTATCAGGTTCTCTATTATCCCGACGCGACCGCGCAGGTCGACTTGAATAGCGCCGTGCCCAGGACGGACCAAGATCCGGCCTATGGCGCACTCATCAAATCAGCCAACGGAAAAACATACATCCGAGTTGTCGATAGCGCCGCAGGCGACTACCGCACATTCGACGTCGCGACAGGGATGCAAGGGAATCTTCCGGACGATCCTGCGGTAGCTTACCTGCATTGGAAAGTTGGCCTGCAGTTGGACGGGGAATTTATGGAGTTGCTCGACGTGGGTGGCTCCCTGAAGCTCACTGGAGCCTAGTACGATTAGCACCCGTGCCTCGTACCCATCTTGGCCGGCGCATCTACCGACCGAATGTTCGAGCCGCGCTTGCCGCAAACCGTGCAGATGAACCGCGGCTCGAGGTCGGAAATGCGCACCTCATCAGGCCATCGCGACGCGTCCATCTGCACATTTGTGCGAGCACCGGTAATCCCTGCAGAAGACTATGATGCGCGTTGCGCCAGTTTCGCGCATTTCGCCGAATGTGATCTTGGTTGGATAGTCTTTCATGGGAGCAATTACAACGCTCGCTGAGGCGGCCTGCAATCCGCGAGAGCTAGCGCATGGGTGCAGCTTGGCACGCAAGAGGTCGGTCAAGCCCGGCTTCCGCGCCCGCTTAGGTTGCGATAGAGTGCCCCTTTTTACTGTTGGGGCAATTCAAATGATTCGCTCGATATCGAGCGCCGCCTTCAGCTAGCGGCGCTTGGCCAGAAGAATATGACCATTCCCAGAGATTCGATTTTTTACAAGACGCGATACCGTCAAGAGAAGGGGCAAATCGAGTTCAGCCACTTCCGGCAGCTGGCCGTTCAGCAGATCCCGGAAATTTGCCAGTCAATAGACCGCTTTGACGGAATTCGGCGAGCGTTCTCATTCTGGGTCGATAAGACCGACGAAGAGGATCGCCTACAAATCAATTTCGGCACCCGAAAGATGTGGGCAAAGGGAGTCGACGGCGGCACGGTGGCGGAGAGAGGACCACGTCTTCTCTACTCGTTGAGCTCCATCGACGGGGTGGTTCTAACGGCCCTATACCCCGCAACATCTGAGCTCGGCAGCGTCGCAGAAGACCATATCTTTCTGAGGATCGGCCATTACGGTGGCATCGACCTATTAGATAAATTGCGATCCGATCTCAAAGACCTTGTGGCCTACGCGTATGTCTCGAGCCTGGAGCTTGAGCCGACAATCGCCGATCGGATCAGATTCTGGTGGCTCAGAAAAACTCAGCCTCATTCCATCGACCAAAAGTTCGTCCGTCCCCTCACGCCAATGACTTGGGCAGCGTCAGCGTCGAAATTCACGGCGGCCGCCTTCCTGATAGCACTCTTGAGACCGGTAGGAGTGCTGTTGGCATACCTTGTGTTGGTTTATCTTGGACTTGCAGCCTTAGGTGAACATCTTCACTGAGCGAAAAAGCGGGTTGTTTCTGCATTTCCTTCCTGGGCTAGGGCAAGCTGACCGCATGAATTTTAAGCGGATGGCGCTGTGCTGATTCGTATTCCCGTTACGAAATACCTATCTTCCGGGCATGCCGATCATCCACAAGCCGCTCGAAATCCCGCCCGAGGTCGCCCGGCAATTCGCCGCGAAGATGGCACTGTTCCATGCCGAGTACAGCCCGCTCAAGCGGGACGAAATCGCCGCGGATACCAGGCACCTGCTCCTCCAGCACATGCCAAAGGGCGCGAAGCTGCGGCTTGCTGATGTCCTCGAATTGTTCGAGCTGATGCGATGACGGAACCTTGTCCGCGCTGCGACGGTACGCAATGGGTCTGCGAAAATCATCCGGACCGGCCGTGGCAAGGCGACCGTGCTTGCACTTGCGGGGGAGCCGGCGCCCCTTGCCCGGTCTGCAATACGCCGAACGAAGGCGAGATGCCAAGCCTACCGAAGGGCTACCGGACCACGTTTGACAAGCGTGGCTGGCGCCACTGACTCCGTAAAAACCACACCGCACAGGGGCTTCCGCACGCCCTCAGGTTGCGCTAGGATTCCGCCCTGTGCGCCAGATTACGAATGCGATCAGCAGGTTTGAGAGAGCCTGAAGCGCAAGGATCATTTGAATCTCGGTCATCGACGTTACCCCTTTCAATGACCGAGAAAGGAATCATTTGGACGGGCCTTTTTCACGTCAATTGCAAGGGCGGAAATTGCCATGGGCGAGCATTTCAAGAAGGAAGCCAAGCGGCTCGTTAAACACGCAATACAGAGGGCCGGCGGACAACACGCGGTATCGGGCCTTACCGGCGTCGACACATCCCAACTCAGCCGCTGGGGAAACGAGGACGATGACGAACGACACATCACGCTCTACCGCGCCATGGAGATCGATGAGGCTGCCGACGACGCCATCCTCAAGGGATGGGCGCGACGGCGCGGCGCTGAGCTCGTGTTCCGCGACCGCGCCGACGAGTCAGCGGAGAACTTTCACAAACTCGCCGCGCACGCGGCTAAGGCACACGGCGATTTCGTGTCGATGGCGCATGAGGCCGCGGCCGATGGCGTATGCACAAATCTCGAGGAACGCGAGCTGAGCGCGAAGAAGCACTCCCACGACGAGGCCTCGGACAAGCTTTTCGCCGCTGTGACCCGGATGAATGCAGGTCATTAGGGAACTGCGCACCAAGGTCCGGCGCCCATGTCTAACAAAGCTATAGTGCTTTCCGCTGCACTTGCAGTAGCTCTCATCATCGCTGCTCTCGAATTTGCCCCGATCGTTGTTGGCTGCGGTATCAAGGGCAACATCTCTGTGAGCGGCGAAAGGATCTATCACACGATTGGCCAAACCTATTATTGGCATACCCGCATTGATCCATTTCACGGCGAGAGATGGTTCTGCTCCGAAGAGGCCGCTAGGATTGCAGGGTGGCGCAAGGCCCGCATCTAGGCAAACGGTCTACTGGTCTAGACGCCATTGCGCATTGACCAAGAGATTGCGCGGTGAGCGGCTGGAGCGGCCGACACCTATCCGTTCAAACGCAGCCACACCCGGCATGGGCTACGCATCCAGAACGACGGTGATAGCTGACCAGCCGTTATTCCCGGACGTCGGGTTTCCATCGGACGTGATTATTCCGGTGGTGCTATTCCCAACGTTCAACGGAATATAACCACCGCACATAATATTGCTTGGCGTGGATACCGGCGTAACCTGTGTGGCGCCCGCCATGACTAGCTGCATGGTGACATTGCCAAACGCAAGCGTCCGAGCATTTGTCGCGAACACCACGCCCAACTGTCCGTCGGCCGTCCCCGTCGCAACGGCCGTCGCCGTTTGGCTAGCGGTTGTATTGTCAACATGGGCTGTGGCGTAGCTGTTGACGGTCGGAGAACCTGAGGGCTTGTGAAATGTGGTCATCACGATTTGGAACGTCTGCGCTGTCGCCTGGTGCCAGGTGCTGAAGGTTCCGGCCTCGCCGCCCACGGCTACTTTGCTATAGGCACTCAGAATATTAACGCCGGTCGGCAGGCCAGTGACCGCGGAGCTTTGTGTTGCGATCAAAGAGAACCCAGCCGGCGGCGTTAATGTATCTCGGTGGAGAATGAAGGCGAGTATCAGGTCGCCGGCAGCGCACTCCGGAATCCTGCAATCATTGTTCGCGGTGGCACCGATTCCCGAACTTTTGGTTTCGATGAAGCTTATGTCTGATGTCGCTGGCGGCGTCGTTAGTGACGAAACGCTGCACTGCAGGATTGACTCTGCGGTTATCTCGACCACGTCATTCTCCAATATTGATTGCGTCGGCGAACCCACACTCTAGCGCTTCGGTCGCCGACCACTGGCGATCTTCAAGCATCCATTGCCTGGCCGTTTGCTCAGCGACTCCAAGTCTCGTGACCAACAGCGAAGCAATCGCATCGTCAACGTCATTCAGCGACGCGTTGATGGCATCTTTCTCCGCAGCCGGCAGCATCCGCATGGCGTCGAACTGCGATTGGACCGCAAGGCGCATTGATCGATGAATCAACACAGTGCCGTCAGCAACGATGCTTCGATGATCGGCTGCCAGCGCGATCATGACCGCGGCACTCGAGCACCGGCCGACGATCTGACATTCCACGCGGTATGGGTGCGCCAAGAGAGCCCGCGCAATCAATAGCGCTTCATCTCCGTCACCACCCGCGCAGTCGATTAAGCACCGAATGCCGCGATTGCCCGCCTCGCGGATGGCTCGAAGATAGACGGAAGTATCTCGCTCGGGAACGCGCCCCAGGGCAATTTCGACGCCGTCGCGCACCGGGGAGAACAGCGCAAGCCGCAGGGGCGGTCCTACGCCCTCTGGCCGGAACCCAGGACCTGGGAATGCAGGAAGCGGCTTAGGCTCGCAGCGCGGTATCGCGCGGATCTGGTACAACGTCTCCGACATGAGCCTAGCTGCCGATCACGTAACCGCCCATGCCGCTGGAAGGCGCGGTAATCGTGATGCCGCTATTGCCGCCGCAGTCGAAGCTGTTCGACGCCGTCGGAGATCCAGTGCAATGCACGCCAAAGAGCGAGCACCATGTGCCAATCGCACCGCTGACGGTGATGGCACATGACGACGGCAGGGCCGACGAGGGCAATATGATAATCTGGTTGGTCGGTGTGCCTGCGCAGTTCATCGAGGTAAGGGTGTTGCTCCCCGAGGATGGAAACGCCACATAATTTGGCGCACTGACGTTGAGGGCAGCGATTGTATTGGTACCTACGATAGTCAGCCCGCCGCCGGCCGTTCCCGCCGCCACGGACACCGTGCCATAGGTCAGCCCACCGCCGCTAAAGGTGCGCGCTCCCGCACTGGCAAATGCGATCGTAGAAGAATCGCCAGTAAATGTTAGATTCGTCGTAGTTGCAGCGTTCCATATGCCGGCCCCGGTGATCGTGTAGGTCGCCGAACCGAGCTTGATCGTGCGCGTACCGCTGCCGCTGATGTTGAACGTCTGCGACGTGTTGCTGCATGTAATGTTGTTGCTATTGACGCTGTTATCGAACGTGCCCGTAAACGCGCCCATGGCGATCGACTGAATCGTGATCGTTCCGCCAAAGTTCGGCGTTACCGTTCCGGCGCCGCTGTTAGCATCCAGCGTCACGAAGTCGCCAGAGCCGGGTACGGTCTGTCCATAATCTGTGCCGCCGCTGGACGAGACCCAATTATTGGTGTTGGCTGTATCCCAAAAGCCGTTGATCGAACCCGTTCCGGTCGCCACGAAGCTTACTGCAGTGACGTCCAGATGGGTGCCGTCGATCACCGTAATCGTCTGCGAGCCGTTCAATCCCGTCGTGCCAGTGAACCCGAAGAATAGACGGGTATCGCCCGTCGTCATTCCGGTTGTCGACGCGACAGTGACGCGACACTTGCCGGAGCCGTTGTCGGCAATTGCGGATGCGGGCTGCGCCTTCCAGAACCTGCTGGCCATCTAAATTGATCCTTCGGTTAAGATTAAACGAGCCGGCTGCCCTTCCGCAGCGCGGCCAGAATTGCCATGCGGATTCCAGCCACGACGGGACGCGCCTGATTCCAGCAAAGCTCCGGCGTGCCGTAAGGGGCCGGACCTTCAAGATCATCGCGTAGCGATCCGCTTTCGCCCTCTAATGCCGCAATGCGCGCGTTATGGAAGACTGTACGGAGTCGCCCTAACTCGTCGATCGTCACAGATGTCTCGATTTGACGCTGATTTCCCACCTGCTTAGTTCTAGGCATTTGCTTTATTTGCTCGGGCGGGTGATCATTTCCTCGAGTTCTTGCACTCGCTTCTCCAGTCGATTGATTCGGAGTTGGTGCATGGCACCGAGTAGCTTCGAGCATTCTTTAGCGCTTTCCACGAAAGCCGCAGTTAGCCGCACAGTCCCATCTTCGGCATCGGCCGGCACGGCATCGGCAAAGTGATCGAAGATCTCCACGCCGATATCGCCGTAGAATTCGCAAAGTTGGTCGATGGCGGAGCGCTCCTCGGCGCTCATGCCATCCATCAAGTTACGATAGAAAAAATGCTTGACCCGATACCGAGAGTGGAGACGATGCCCCTGCAACGCTTTGGCTTGCTCGCCTGATGCCGAAGCACCGTCTCCGATGGCCGCGGTTTGCTCACCAGCCATACACACCATCCATGAAGGCGACAGCGCCAGAACGGCGTGTATTGAATCCCACGTCGAGCAGACAGCTCAGCGCGATCGAGTCGGTTTGATACAGTGAACGAGTTGGCGCCGCGGCAACGCCCGATTCAACGATCTGCTGCGGATCATCGTCCATGTGCAACAGCGCCGCGTTTGAGGCCGAAAACTCGGGCTCACCTCCAACCGCATGCGCCAGGCTGAGCGGGTCAACCGCGATTACCCGATCTTCAGGTACAGCCAACGACGGCAGGACAGGAATTTTGAAGTTGGGCGACCGCACCGAAATCGTCGCGGATCGTCCGGGACCAGTAACGAACACGACCTGACCGGAGCCCCCGGCTGCCGCCGCGACGGCAAGCGCGCCTAGATCATCGGTCATGTCGCCAGTCGTCGGCGTGGTCGAAACACCGTAAAGCAGCCCCTGATGGGTTACGTCGTCGCCGGCATCGGCCGAGAAGTATCCGGCATCCAGCGAGTAGGCAGCAGCCTCCCGCAAGAGCGCATTAAATGCGTCCTGCGAACTGGACCGCTTGGCCAGTTCGCTTGAGAACGCGAAGATCACACCCATCTTTTTCGTTTTGATCACAGTGCCAGTCATCGCACCCCTGGAAACGGGGATCGGTTGCCCTTCTCCAACCCATGGAAGCTGGTTGGGCGTGCCCGAGCGCCCCGGCAATGTCACCTGCAGAAACCTCGCCAAATCCACCTCAATGCCGCGGCTCATCAGTGCGCTTGCAGCACTCTGAGGTGCAAGCGATGCTAGGAATGCTCCCGTGGCTTGCTGCGCAAGGTTGGAAGCCCAGCCAGTAGTTGATCCGGGGTCCTGCACCGCTCTGACGAGAACCGGAACGACGTCGTCTTCAGGGAAGACGCGCGCCGCGTAGAATTCATCCTCTTCGTGCGCTGTCGCGACGACGGTCGCGAACGCAGCGCGCTCGAAATGAACCTGCGGCTCTGTGTGGACGGGACGAACGGAGATAGGTCGAGGTCTTTGTGTCATGCGCACATCAAACCACCGTCTGCGTTGGTTGGCTGTCACGACGTGACAATTTTTCGCTCGTGATCGGAAGTTAGGTCTGCGATGAGGGCCGCGACGGCGGCGCCGATCTGCTGCGAACACTCACTCTCGTTCTCGAGAAGCCAGCCAAGATCCATCAGCATGCCAATTGCTTCGTTCGTCACCGCTACGCGCACAAGGATCTCGCCTCGCCGCTCGCGAGCACGCTGAGCCTCCTTGCGCTGTGCGGCGGTGCGAGCCAAAAATTCAGCCTCTCGGCCTTCCGATCGCGGCGAGAATCTCGCGACGGATTTGAAGCGCCGCAGGCCGGGTCTGATTAACCCCCAGACTGTCACTGCCGTAGGGAGGCGGGCCAGCCAGGTCCGTCCACAAAGGAGATGCATGCCAAGGCGAAAGAGCAAGCGCACGACGCAGTGCGAGCTCGTCCGCGGCCTCGAACGCGGCAAATACCTCCGGCGTGAGATTGTATGGGTTACGCTTCGATTTCCTACGCTTCACCGGCATGTCGGCGCCCCGAACATCTCCATTGCATAGGGCGTCTGTCGAGCGTCGGACTGGTGCGTTTCCAGAAATAGCGCCCCCAGTCGCATCCAGGCATCGCGCGCGACTCCATAAGCCACCGCGCGTCCCTCCTCTTCCGGCACGCTGACGGGGTCGACGGCGCCGACGTCCTCCAGTTCGCCGTCAAAAGCCACACCGCTCTCAAACCAGGAGGACCACGCCGCCAGTTCGGTCGCGACGTCAGTTTTTCGCTTCGATTGCCTACGCTTTCTGGGCATTAGGCCGGTCTCCGATTGCTTCGCAGGCTGGGTGGCGCGCTGCGGAGCGCGCTCGGCGGCTCGGTGTCGAGATCCAGTTCGCGCAGCAACCTGGCGAAGGAAATCTCGGCGTCGCGACGGATCGCCACGGCCGGATGAGGACGCATCCCGCCTTCGCGGCCGGAGATCACCAAACCATCGCTGGAAAGCAGTCTCTGGGCTTCCTCGGCCCGGTCCCAGGCTTCGCAGGCGGCCTGCAGCAGTCGCAGATGGTGCGGATCAAGTTGATAGTCCCTCACGACCGATCGCCACCAGTTGCGCGTCGGTTCGGCGAGGTGAGACGGTGGTCTAGGTATAGCCATTGCGGGATCTCCTGTGCGTGGTGAAGGTGAGTTTTTGAACGGGGGCGGCGCGCGTGAACGTGAGAGGCCCTGGCCGGTTCGGGCACCCCAAGGCTGGAGATTTTTGCCCTCCCCCCGGGGTGCGGCCGCCCACGCGGCGCCGCGCAGGCACCACTGGGCACCACAGGCACTACCCGCTTCTATACGTCCTATAGAGATGTTCATTCTGTAGATGTTTTCAAAATGAGTGGTGCCTAGTGGTGCCGTGGTGCCTAAGCCTGCTGCGAAAGGGTTTCTTGGTCACTACTATGGGTGGTGCCTAGTGGTGCCACGGTCGCAGGCACCACTCTCAGGCTGGTGACATTGTTGTCTTGCTCGCCAACAGGCACCACTTGAGCTGCCCCAGGCACCACTCTCGAGTAGGTCCAGCGCTTCGAGGCACCACTTCCTCGCTGCCTGCGTACGAACCCCAAAGAGCGCAGTATGCGGGCGACCCGGGTCTGCTCTAGCTGACCGCAGGCTCCGATTTGCATATTAAGCGCGCGGATCAGAACGTCGTTGATCGTGGTCTCGACGTAGCCGGACTTGGATGTGATGGAGTCGGCGTAGTCCGCAACATACCGGTCCCATGGATCGCCAACGTAGCGGTCAGCCTGCTGGCTCTCGGCTTGGTCCTGAACGTCTGCCTTGGTCAGCCACCAAGGCACATTCGCGTGGTACAGGATCTGGGCTTCGGCCCAGAGCTGGTCACGATCTGCCGTCAGCCGATCAATGTCGATCTTGCCGACCTTGATCGGCCAGAAGCGCCGGCCGCCGGTCTCATCCTTCAGATAGCCTTCCGCGTTTGTGCTGCCCCAGAACACACAGGCGCGGTCGCTCTCGATGATGCGGCTGCCATACGGTGGCCTGAAACGATCAGTGGTGCGGCTGATGAAGGCTTTGATCTTAGACACCTCGCTGCGCGACATGGCGTCGAGCTCGGCGATCTCAGCGCACCAAATGCCTTGCGTCTGCATCGCGGCGTCCTTCGATCCAAGATCCGCAAGCTCGTCAGTGAACCAGGGCTCGAAGAGCACCTTGATCGCCGTCGACTTACGGGCGCCTTGGCGGCCCTCGAGAATGGGCACCGTATCGACCTTGCAGCCCGGCTGCCTGATGCGTGCGATTGCGGCAATCATCATCGCCCGCCCGACATGCTTGGCGTAGGCGGAGGGTTCAACGCCGAGGTATTCGGTCAGCCAATTGTCGAGCCGCGCCGTCCCGTCGTGTTCCAAGCTGTCCAGGTGGTCGATCACAGGATGGAATGATCGATCCCGCGCCACTGCCTCGATCGCCTGCGCGGTGGTTGCGACATTCACCGGAATGTCATGGCGTTGCAGCCAGTCTGCCGCCAGTAGATCGTCCTGTGGCGACCACGGGCGCGGTGTCCAGGTCAATTCCATCGACCACGGCGGCGCACCGTCCAACAGCGTGCGCAGCGCGAAGACGTCATAGGACACCACCGCGTTCCATGACGCGCAGTCGCGGAATGCCGTGATGGCGTTGGCCAGCAGCGGCTTTGGTGATCCACCCGCTGTTGTGATCAGGTTATTGCGCCACGCATCGGCGCCGGTGTGCTCGGTAATCACCCGCGCTTACCTCGCGCCCTTCCAATTCGACAGGATCGTCTGCAGGGACTCCAGCTCGGCCGCGTTCACGACTTCGCAGCGCTCCCAAGCGATCGGCTCGATACGCTCAACGATCTCCAGCTTGACGCATTCGCGCAGCTCGCGCGGGTCCATCGCGTCGATCTCCCAACAGCGGATTCCGTGATGTTGGGTGAACCAGGAATAGCGCGGGTCTTTTCGCTTGTCGGAGGCCGGGAACGACGGCAGCCCCTCGGTCTGGGTCGGCGTCAGCGCGATGCGCCTAAAGACGATGTGGTCGCCGCCATACTCGGCAAGGCGCCGCGGCAGGTCGCATTCCGACATGTACAAACCGGACGGATCGAAGTCGCCGACGTAGAGTACGACGAGCTGGCCCCCAACGTCATCGGTGGCGACGTCGTTGACGGCGGTCGCGCTGGTAAAGCCGTGCTTGACCCGAAAGCCTACGGCGAAGTGATCCAGCACCGGCTGCAGCACGCCGCGAATAGTGCCCTTCTCGGACCAAACTTCGACACGGCGGGGCTGCTGATCCCAGAAATCTCGCCGATAAGATCGCGCGACGGTCCGGGCATACGCCGCCGGATCTCTCCAGGTGGAAACCCGCTCTAGTTCCCGCGTCTCATCGACGATCCATTCCCACGGGATATCGCCCCGTTCGCGGGCAATCCGTAGAAGCCGGTAGACCTTCTGCATGTCGTTGGTCGACATCGACGGGATCAATCCCGCCGTGAACAGCTTGTAGCCGACGCCGCGGCCGGTGATCGGCTGGGCCGCCTTGGCGATATCGTGCATCGCCTCGATCAACTTGAGCGAGGCCTGCGCCATGCCGCGGCCGGGCTTTTTTAATCCTGTTTGAAATTGCTCCCTCACCGCGCGCTCCCATAGTAAGCGAGGTCGGCAACGGTCGCGGCGGTGGCGTGTTGAAGGGCGAACAGGCGACATAGCCGGCGCACTTGAATTTCGCGGGTGGCGTCGCTAGAGTTGATTTCGCTGACAGATGATGATTGCGAGATCGCCCGTGCCTTGGTTGCCGCCTTGGCCGGGCTTCGCATTTCGGGTTCAGGCGGTGGCAGCAATGCGCACCTCCCGGACGATGGTGAAGCGCCGGAATTTCACCGCCGGCCTGCGCTCGGGCTCCCTGCCCTCAGCGATTGCCACGGCGAACCCGTAGCTCGGGAACGGTCCCGCGGTGACGTCGCCGACGACGACGTCAAACATGCCATCGTCGCGTTGACGAACCTCGCGCATCAGGGTCGCCCCCCAGCATTCAGCTCAAGCATCTGCTCCAGGGCCCTAACCGGTACCCTCAAAAGTCTACCGATCTTGATCGTCGGAATGTCGCCGCGTTCGGCGGCTGCGTATGAGGCGTTGCGCCCCATGTCGAAATAGGCCTTCCCCGCTTCGGGCACTGACAGCGTTTTTGGCGCATCGGCCATAGTAGCCTCCGTCCAGTTTAAGGTACCGAAAATGGTACCCGGTACGAACGGATATAGAATCGCACCCCCTGTTCGTCAAGTACCGAATTTGGTACCGGGTACCATTTGCGGTACCACGCTTTTCGTGCTATATCATCCCCTCTAAGCACTTAGGGAGAGCCGGTTAAATGGCGCGGAAGGCTACAGAATTTGCCCAGTTCAAGCTTCGCATTCGCGAAAGCTTGCGGCGGCGGATCGAAAAAGAGGCAGAAAAGAAAGAGACCAGCACCAACTCGGAAGCCGTTGAGCGGCTCGAGCAGTCATTCGATTCCGAAAAGCGGATGGCAGAATTTCAAGAGCATTGGGAAGCTCGCGCCCGCGAATGGCGCGAGCGGGTGGATGAGCTTAGCCGGCAGGCTCATGAGAGGAATGAAGCGTTGGCCAAGGTCAGCGCTGAATTGGACGCGCAAGAGAACAACCTCGCTGACATTCAACGGCAACTAGATGCGCAATTGGCGTCAGTGAGTGTTGTCGATGCGCTTCTAGGAGAAAATCAAGCCTCACGCGATCTTATCAGAAGGATCGCCTTGGAGCTGGCGAACAATCCCGACTGGGACCGCACCCCGGCCGCCCGGAAGACGATGACAGACAAGATCAATTCATTCATCAAAGGATAGCGAACATGAAAGGGCACATCCGAGAGCGTTCGCCCGGCCGTTGGGCCATCATTCTCGAGCAGCGCGATCCGGCGACGGGAAAGCGCAAACGCAAGTGGCACAGCTTCAAAGGCACAAAGCGCCAAGCGGAGGTAGAATGCGCTCGCCTAATCACCGCGATCAGCGGCGGCACGTACCAGGAGCCGAACAAGGTCACGCTGGGAGACTTCCTGTCGCGGTGGACCGATCACATCAAGTCGCAGGTCTCGCCGAAGTCTCACGAGCGATATGCCGGCATCGTCAATCAGAACATCAAGCCCCTGCTCGG
Source organism: Bradyrhizobium sp. USDA 4538 (assembly GCF_024171045.1). Classification (NCBI taxonomy): domain Bacteria; kingdom Pseudomonadati; phylum Pseudomonadota; class Alphaproteobacteria; order Hyphomicrobiales; family Nitrobacteraceae; genus Bradyrhizobium; species Bradyrhizobium sp. USDA 4538. The sequence continues at coordinate 7,825,693 of NZ_JALJZE010000001.1, read as the reverse complement.
TGCCGTTCTGATCACCAAGCTCAAGCCGGCTCAGATCTCCGAGGCCTACACCAAGGCGCTTGTTGGCGGCCGCCGGGACGACAAGGAGGGCGGCTTGGCGCCGCGCACGGTCGGCCATATGCATCGGGTGCTGAAGCAGGCCCTCAGTCAGGCGGTGCGCTGGGAGCTTATCCCCCGCAATCCGGCCGATGCGGTCGATCCTCCAAAGGTCGATTGGAAGCCCATGCAGACCTACGATCTTTCCCAGACCGCCGAATTGATCGAGGCGGTTCGCGGGACGCCGATCTTCATTCCCACCCTGCTCGCTGTTCTTTGCGGGCTCCGCCGCGGGGAAATCTGTGCGCTACGCTGGCGAAATGTCGACCTCAACGCCGGGCAGATCTCGGTCGTGGAAAGCCTCGAGCAGACCAAAGCCGGGCTGCGTTTTAAGTCGCCCAAGAGCGGCAAGGGGCGGACGGTGGCGCTGTCTGAGACGGTGGTGACAGAACTGCGGGCCTACCGCGCTCAGCGAGCCCAAGAGTCTCTAAAACTCGGCATCGGCCTTCCGGACGACGCCCTGGTGATCGCCCACGCTGATGGGTCGATCGTCCAGCCGATCTATGTCTCGCAACAATGGGCGCGGTTAATTGCCAAGACTTCCCTCGCCCGCCTGCGGTTCCACGACCTCAGGCACGCCCACGCTACCCACCTGCTTGCAAACGGCGTCCATCCGAAGGTCGCCAGTGAACGCCTTGGTCACAGCAAGGTCGGCATCACGCTGGACCTCTACAGCCATGTGATTCCCGGCATGCAGGAAGACGCCGCAGCTACCGTCGATGCGGCGCTGAAGGCCGCTCAGAGCCGCAATGGTAGCAATCCGGTAGCAGGACGGATCGGCAGAACGGAAGCGGAATGATTTAAGTGAGATATTTCAGGGAGATGAGTGGAGGCCACGACCAGAATTGAACTGGTGTACACGGTTTTGCAGACCGTTGCGTAACCACTCCGCCACGTGGCCCCTTGCGGCGCACTTCATATACGCCCTCTCTGCGATAGGCAACCAAGCCGGACGGCTAACGCCGGCGTCTGCGAAAGTCCCGCTTCTTCGGTTTTGGCGCCAATTCCGGCATTTTGGCCTGCACTTCGCGGAATCTCGCCAGCATCCGCTCGAAACTATTAGTTAACGTTGCGGCAATATCCGGCCGCTTCTCCAGCCCCGCCAGCAGGATCGCGGCCGCCTCGATGGTGGACAGGCCGTCGCGGCGCGGTTCCCGCCGCAGTCTGCCGTAGAGCGAGGGCCGTTTCGGCCCGAGAATCACCCGCTGACACTTCAGCATCCAGGCATTGCGCCACCACAGCGCCTTGGCCTGGCTCCAGGTGCCGTCGAGCAGCACGATGCCCTCGATGTCGGAGAGGATGGCGCGCTGATGCGGCTCGAGCTCGCCCTTGCGGTTGATCGCAACGATCTCGGCATCGGTATCGAGGTCTTCGACCTTGGCGGAGCCGAGATAGAGCGCCGCCCAGCGTGACGGATCGGGTACCGGCCGGCCGAGCGCCTTGGCCAGGCTCGGCCAGGACAGCCCGATCCGGACCACGGCGTTTTCGAAATGCTGTGCCAACAGTCGCGCGGTGCCGAGCGCCCTGTCCTGCTCCTGCGGATGGATCAGGATCAGGAGCTGGATGCGGCTCTCGATCGGCGTGACGCTGTCGCAGATGCACAGCGGCAACGGCTTGCCGCAATGCGCGCACTCCTCGATCTCGGCGACAATATCGGTTTTTGCTTCGGTCGGTTCGGACATCGCTCCGCTATACGCTTGCAATCGTGCAATTCAAACTATTCCGCGGGTGCGTGCACGCCTGACGGCTCGCGGCGCTGGCGCAGCCGGTCGATCAAGAGATAGATCACCGGTGTCGTGTAGAGCGTCAGGATCTGCGACACGAACAGGCCGCCGATGATGGTGATGCCGAGCGGCCGGCGCAGCTCGGTACCCGGGCCGGTCGCAATGACCAGCGGAATGCCGGCGAACAGCGCGGCCATCGTCGTCATCAGGATGGGACGGAAGCGCGCGCGGCAGGCCTCGAAGATCGCGTCCCGCGACGACAGGCCCTGATGCCGCTCGGCCTCGAGCGCGAAGTCGACCATCATGATGCCGTTCTTCTTGACGATGCCGATCAAGAGGATGATGCCGACGAAGGCGATCACGGTCAGCGGCGTGTTGGTCACCTGCAAGGCGAGCAAGGCACCGAGGCCGGCCGACGGCAGTGTCGAGATGATCGTGATCGGATGCGCCAGGCTCTCATAGAGCACGCCGAGCACGATATACATCGCGACCAGCGCGCCGAGGATCAGCAGCGGCTGCCGCCCGCTGGTCTTGTTGAAATCGCCGGCATTGCCGTCGAAGCTGCCACGAATGCCCTCGGGCATGTGCAGCTCGTTGACCGCCTGCTGGATGTTCGTCGTCGCGACCTCCAGCGGCACGTCCGGCAGGAGGTTGAACGACACCGTGGTCGAGGGGAAGCCGCCGGAGTGATAGACCGCGAGCGCCGACAATCCACGCTGGTAGTGCACCAGCGCCGACAGCGGCACCTGCACGTCGTTGGCGCCGGCAACGTAGATGCGCTCGAGGTTCGACGGATCGCTCTGGAATTTCGGATCGATCTCGAGCACCACGACGTACTGGTTGCGCTGGGTGTAGATGTACGAGATCTGCCGCTGCGAGAAGGCGTTGTTGAGCGCGTTGTCGATGTCCTGCACGCGGACACCGAGGCTGGAGGCGGTCTTGCGGTCGATCACGAGGTTGAGCTGCAGGCCGCCAGGATCGCGGTCGGAGGAGACGTCCGTGATGCCCTCCACCGTCTCCATGCGCTTGGCCACGATCGGCGCCCATTTCTGCAACAGATCGAGGTCGGTCGAGGCGAGCGTGTACTGGTAGTCGGAATCGCTCTGCCGGCCGCCGGTGCGGATGTCCTGGGCGGCGAACATGAACAGGCGGATGCCCGGCACCATGAACAGGTTGCGGCGCAGCCGGTCGATCACCTGCGCGGTCGACAGGCCTCCCCGCTCCTCCGGCGGCTTCAGGCTGATGTACATGATGCCGCGGTTGGAGGTGGCGCCGCCCGGGCCGCCGCCGGAGCCGACCGACGAGCCGATGCCGGCGACGGCGGGGTCGGCCATCACGATGTCGGCGAGCCGCTGCTGCAGCTGAAGCATCGCCTGGAACGAGATATCCGCCGATGCCCGCGTCGAGCCGATCACGAAGCCGCTGTCGTCGGTCGGGAAATAGCCCTTCGGCGTCTTGATGTAGAGCGTCACCGTCAGCGCGACGGTCGCGAAGAACACGACCAGGGTCAGGAAGGGATAGCCGAGCACGATCCGCAGCGTCGCTGCGTAGAACGCCACGACACGGGACAGCGTGCCCTCGATGACGCGATCGTACCAGGTGGCATGATCCGAGGTCGCCTCCCTGATGTAATGCGCGCAGATCATCGGCGTGATGGTCAGCGACACCACGGTCGAGACCGCGATCGCGAACACCAGCGTCAGCGAGAATTCGCGCAGCAGCCGCCCGACGATGCCATCCATGAAGATCAGCGGCGTGAAGGCCGCGATCAGCGACAGCGAGATCGACAGCACCGTGAAGCCGATCTGCTTGGCGCCTTCGACCGCGGCCGGATATGGCGCCATGCCCTGCTCGAGATTGCGGTACATGTTCTCGATCATCACGATGGCGTCGTCGACCACGAAGCCGACGGAGATCGCCAGCGCCATCAGCGACAGATTGTCGATCGAGAAGCCGGCGAGCCACATTCCGGCGCAGGTGCCGGCCAGCGCCAGCGGCACCGAGACGCCGGCGGCGATCGTCGGCACCACGCGGCGCAGGAACACGAACACCACGATCATCACAAGCACGGCGGTCGCGAGCAGCGTGAACTGCATATCCTCGACGCTGGCGCGGATCGTTCCGGTGCGATCGACCAGGGTGGAGATCTCGACGCCCGCCGGAATCCATTTCTTCAGTTCCGGCAGCATCCTGCGAACGCCGTCGACGGTGTCGATGACGTTGGCGTCGCCCTGCTTGGTGATCTGGATCAGCACCGCCGGCTGCTTGTTGAACCAGGCGATCGAGCGCGAGTTGCGCACGGAATCCTCGACCTCGGCGACGTCGGCGAGGCGGACGTAATTGCCGTTCGAGCTTTTGATGACGATGTCGCGGAATTCGGCCGCGGTGCGCATCTGCTTGTTGATCGAGAGCGTCTCGCTCAGCCGGCTGCCATTGAAGATGCCGACCGGTCCCAGCGGGTTGGCATTGATGATCGCGAGCCGGACGTCGTCGGTCGCGATTCCGGCGTTCGCCAGCGACACCGGGTTGAGCGCGATGCGCACCGCCGGCTGGTCGGCGCCGCTCACGGTCACCTCGCCCACTCCCGGCACCTGCGAGATGCGCTGCGCCAGCACCGTGTCGGCGACATCGTACATCGCGCTGGTCGAGATCGTCTTCGAGGTCAGCGCCAGCACAAATACCGGCGACGCGGCCGGGTTGGCCTTGCGGAACCTGGGCAGCGACGGCAGGTCGCTCGGCAGATCGGCGAGCGAGGCGTTGATCGCGGCCTGCACGTCGCGCGCGGCGCGGTCGATATTGCGGCCGATCGAGAACTGCACCTGGATGCTGGTGGTGCCGAGTGAGCTCGTCGAGGTGATCTGGTCGACGCCCGAAATGGTGCCGAGCTTGCGCTCCAGCGGTGCGGCGACGGTCGCGGCCATTACGGAGGGATCGGCCCCCGGTCTGGACGCCGACACCCGAATGGTCGGGAAATCGACATTCGGAACCGACGACACCGGCAGGAACTGGTAGGCGACGATCCCGACCAGGAACAGCCCGATCGCAAGCAGTGTGGTGCCCACCGGCCTGCGGATGAAGGGCTCGGAGATCGAGATCACTGCATGCCCTCGGTGGCGCCCGCGATCGGCGGGCCGCTGGGACCCGGCTCCGGCACGGCCCGCTCGATCCGGCGGTTGAGGCGGTCGAGCGCCAGATAGATCACCGGCGTGGTGTAGAGCGTCAGCAGCTGGCTCAGCAGCAGGCCGCCGATGATCGAGATGCCGAGCGGGAAGCGCAGTTCGGCGCCGGTGCCGCTTTCGATCGCGAGCGGCAGCGCGCCAAACAGCGCCGCCAGCGTCGTCATCATGATCGGGCGGAAGCGCAGCAGGCAGGCCTGCACGATGGCGTCATAGGACGACATGCCCTGGTGACGCTCGGCCTCCAGCGCGAAGTCGATCATCATGATCGCGTTCTTCTTGACGATGCCCATCAACAGGATGATGCCGATCAGGCCGATCACCGAGAGATCCTGCCCGCACAGCATCAAGGCGAGGATCGCGCCGACGCCGGCCGAGGGCAGCGTCGAGAGGATGGTGATCGGATGGATATAGCTCTCATAGAGCACGCCGAGCACGATATAGATCGTGATGATCGCCGCCAGGATCAGCCAGGGCTGGCCGGCGAGCGAGCGCGAGAATTCGGCGGCGTCGCCGGAATAGATCCCGACGATGCTGCCGGGCATTCCGATCCTGCTCTCGATCGCCTTCACGGCCGCGACCGCGTCGCCCAGCGCCTCGCCCGGCGCCAGGTTGAAGCTGAGCGAGACCGACGGGAATTGCGCCTGGTGCGAGATCGCGAGCGGCGCCGTGGTCCGGACCAGCGTCGCCACCGCCGACAGCGGCACCTGCGCGCCGTTGGCGCCGGGCAGATAGAGCTTGTCGAGAATCGACGGGTCGCGCTGATACATCGGCAGCGCTTCGAGCACGACGCGGTACTGGTTGGCCTGGCCGTAGATCGTCGATATCTGACGCTGCGCGAAGGCGTCGTTCAGCGTGTCGGTGACGCCCTGCAGACTGACACCGAGCTGGCCGGCACGCTGGCGATTGACGTCGAGCGCCGCCCGCAAGCCGCCCTCCTGCGCCTCGGACGAGACATCGCGGAAGATCGGGTCGCGCCGCATCTCGGCGACGAGCTTTTGCGCCCATTGCGAGACCTCGGCGGCGTCGGTCGCGGTCAGCGTGTACTGGTATTGCGAGCGGCTCGACTGGGTCGAGATCTGCACGTCCTGCACCGGCTGGAAGTAGACTGTCATGCCGGGCACCGTCGCGATCTTCTCCTTCAGCCGCTCGATCACCTTGACGACGCCCTCGCGCCGCTGGTCGAGCGGCTTCAGCGTCATCACCAGACGGCCGACATTGGTGGTCGGATTGACCGAGCCCGAGCCGATCACCGAGACCACGCCGACCACATCAGGATCGGCCTTGATGATGTTTGAGACCGCGCTCTGCCGCCGCTGCATCTCGGCGAACGAGACGTCGGGCCCGGCCTCGGTCACCGCCGTGATCGATGAGGTGTCCTGCAGCGGCAGAAAACCCTTCGGCGCCAGCACATACATGATCAGCGTCAACGCGATGGTCGCGAACGTCACCAGCAGCGTCGCGCGCTGGCGCCGCAACACCCAGAGCAGCGTCCGATGGTAGAACTCCACCATGCGGTCGATGAAACGGCTGACCGCGGCGAGGCCCGGGACCGCCATCTCCTCATGGATGTTCTTGAGCAGCCGCGAGCACATCATCGGCGTCAATGTCAGCGAGACGATCGCCGAGGTCACGACCGCGACCGTCAAAGTGAGCGCGAATTCGCGGAACATGCGGCCAACCAGGCCGGACATGAACAGCAGCGGGATGAACACCGCGATCAGCGACACCGTCAGCGAGATCACGGTGAATCCGATCTCGCTGGCTCCCTTCAGCGAGGCCTCCATCACCGTCTCGCCGTCTTCCATGTGGCGAACGATGTTCTCGATCATGACGATGGCGTCGTCGACCACGAATCCGGTTCCGATGGTCAGCGCCATCAGCGACAGATTGTCGAGGCTGAAGCCCGCGAAATACATGATGCCGAAGCTCGTGATCAGCGACAGCGGCAGCGCAACGCCGGCGATCAGGGTCGCGCGCAGCGACCGCAGGAACAGGAGCACCACCAGCGTCACAAGCACGACGCTCAGGATCAGCGTGAACTGCACGTCGCGCACCGAGGCGCGGATCGTCACGGTACGGTCGGAGACGATGGTCAGCTTGACGCCGGCCGGGACCGCGCGCTGCAGCCGCGGGATTTCGCCGCGGATCTGCTTGACGACGTCGATGACATTGGCGCCCGGCTGGCGCTGGATGTCGATGATGACGGCCGGCGTGCCCTGGTACCAGCCGCCGGTGCGGTCGTTCTCCAGGCCATCGACGATCTGGGCGACGTCGCCGATCGTGACCGGCGAGCCGTTGCGATAGGCGATGATGATCGGCCGGTAGGCGTCGGCGGCGGCGATCTGATCGTTGGCGGCGATGGTGTAGGATTGCTGGGCACCGTCGAGCGATCCCTTCGGCCCCGACACGTTGGCACCGGCGATCGCGTTGCGCAGGTCCTCCATCGCGATGCCGTAGGCCGCGAGCCGGGCCAGATCGGCCTGCACGCGCACCGCCGGCTTCAATCCACCGAGGATCGAGACCCGGCCGACGCCGGAAATCTGACTCAGCCGTTGGCCCAGGATGGTGTCAGCGAGATCGCTCATCGCCCGCAGCGAGATCGTGTCCGAGGTCAGCGCCAGCGTCATCACCGGCGCGTCCGCAGGGTTCACCTTGGCGTAGACAGGCGGATACGGCAGCGTCTTCGGCAAGATGCCGGCGGCAGCGTTGATCGCGGCCTGCACATCCTGCGTGGCGCCGTCGATGTCGCGGTTGAGGTCGAACTGCAGCGAGATCTGGCTGACGCCGAACGAGCTCGTCGAGTTCATCGACGACAGCGACGGGATCTGCCCGAGCTGCCGCTCCAGCGGCGCCGTGATCAGCGAGGCCACCACGTCGGGGCTCGCGCCGGGCAGTTGCGTCGTCACCTGTACGGTCGGGAAGTCGACCTGCGGCAGCGCCGAGACCGGCAGCGCCCAATAGCCGAGCGCACCGCCGATCATCAGGGCGATGCCGAGCAGCGAGGTGGCGATCGGCCGGCGGATGAACGGTTCGGAGACGCTCATGGCTGCGTGCTCGCTGTAAGATCGGCCATTACGAAGTCAGGATGCCAGTCATGGCTGCGCCTTCGGCGCGCCGCCCGGCTGTTCGCCCCCTGCTGCCGGCGCGGGCGCCGGTCCGGTCTGCCCCTTCTGATCGCCTTCGCTATGCTCGTGCCGGCCGCGATGCTCGCCGTCCTTGCCCTGCCAGTCTTTCTTGCCGTCCTTGCCCTGCCCTTCGCCTTGGCCAGCGCCGCGCTTGCCGTCGGGATTGCGGCTGCGCTTGCGCGGCGCGAGATCGGCGGCCGGCGGCCCGTCGTCCTTGCCGACCACGACCTTCGCGCCATCGGCGAGATTGGCAAAGCCGGTCGTCACGACGCGGTCCGACGTGGTCAGGCCGCTGGCGATCACGGCCTCATGCTCGTTCTGCTGGGTGACCGTGACCGGCTTGGCGGTGACGACGTCGCCCTCGCCGATCACGTAGCTGAAGGTGCCGGCCGGACCGCGCTGCACCGCCGAGGTCGGCACCACGATCGCCTGCGGCAGCGTCTCGACCTTAAGCCGCACATTGACGAACTGGCCGGGCCAGAGCTGGTAGCTCGCGTTGGGGAATTCCGCCTTCAGCTTCAGCGTGCCGGTGGTCGGATCGACCTGGTTGTCGATGCCGGTCAGCTTGCCGGTATCGATCACGGTGACGCCGTCATTGCCGAACACATCGACCGCGAGCTGGCCCTTCGCCGCCGCGGCGTTGACGCGCATGATCTGCTGCTGCGGCAAACTGAACCACACCGCGATCGGCCGCAGCTGGGTCAGGATCACGAGCCCCGTGGTATCGGCGGCGTGGATGATGTTGCCCTGGTCGACCTGGCGCAGGCCCGCGCGCCCCGCGATCGGCGCGACGATCTTGGTGTAGCCGAGCGTGGTGCGCGCATTGTCGATCTGGGCCTGGTCGGCCTTGATGATGGCCTCCTGCTGCGCGACCAGCGCACGCTGCGTATCGGCCTGCTGCTTGGAGCCCGCGTTGGTGGCAGCGAGCTGCTCATAGCGGGCAAGGTCTATCTTCTGATTGGCGAGCAGCGCTTCGTCCTTGGCCTTCGTGGCCACCGCCTGGTCGTATTGCGCCTGATAGATCGCCGGATCGATCTCGCCCAGAACGTCGTCCTTCTTGACGTCCTGGCCCTCGACGAAATTCACCTTGAGCAGCTTGCCGTCGACCTGCGAGCGCACGGTCACGGTATTCAGCGCCCTCACCGAACCGACGCCGTCGAGATAAACCGGCACGTCATGCACCTGCGGCGTGGCCGCCAGCACCGGCACCGGCAGATCGGGCCGCCCGCCCGCGCCGCGCCCGCCGCCGCCATTTTGCTTGGGCTGGAAGGCGAGCCAGCCGAGATAGCCGAGCCCGCCGAGGATCACGAGCGTGATGAGCAAGGACACCATGCGCCCCAGCACGCGCGAGAGAAGGCTCCGCTTGCGCGGCGCCGTGCTTTTCCCCTCGTCCGTCGAGTCGGGCTTAAAGAGCATCGACCGGTCTTTCCATCTTCGGTTCCCAGCCGCCCCCTAATGCCTGATATAGGCTCACGATCGCCAATAGCCGGGCCAATTGGGCCTGCGAATAGGCATCTTCCGCCTGGAACAGGGTCAGCTGCGTGTTTAGCACAGTTACGATATCGGCGGTGCCGGCCTTGAGCTGCTGCTCGGCGAGGTCGAAGGCGCGCCGCGACGACGACAGCACGTCGCGCTGCAGCTGCAGCCGCCGCGTGGTCTCGCGGATCGCGACCAGCGCATTGTCGACGTCGGTGAACGACTGCACCACCGTCTTGCGGTAGGTCTGCAGCAACTCGTCCTGCTTGGCCTTGGTGTATTCGAAATTGCCGAGGATCCGGCCGCCGTCGAAGATCGGCTGGGTCATGCTGCCGACCAGGTTGAAGAAGGCGGCATGCGGCTGGAACAGCGAGACCAGCGCCTGGCTCTGGTAGCCGCCCGTTCCGGTCAGCTGGATGCTCGGGAAGAACTGCGCCCGCGCGCTGCCGACATTGGCGGTGGCGGATGCTAGCTGCGCCTCCTGCCGGCGGATGTCGGGACGCTGGGTCAGCAATTCAGACGGCAGGCCCGGCGTGACGCGCGGGATCGCAACGGCGTTGAGCGAGCCGCCGGAGACGCGCACGCTTTCCGGCGGCCGCGACACCAGCACCGCGAGCGCATTGATGCTCTGATCGAGCGTCTGCCGCAGCGGCGGCACCAGCGCGCGCTGGTTGGCGAGCACAGTCTCCTGCTGCGCGACATCGAGATCGGAGCCGGTGCCGGCCTTGAAGCGCTCCTTGATCGCATTGAGGATGCGCTCGGCGCTGGCGATGTTGCGCTGCGCGGTGCGCAGCCGGTCCTGCGTCGCGAGCACGGTGAAATAAGCATTGGCGACGCTCGCCAGCGTGGTCAGCGCCACCACCTCGCGGTCGAACCGATTGGCAACGGCGGTCTCCTCCGCCGCCTGCGCGGCGTCGCGGTTCTGGCCCCAGAAGTCGAGCTGATAGCTGGCGCTCAGCGAGGCGTTGTAGTTTACCACCTCGCGCCCGCCATTGGTGAGGCCGCTGGCGCTGGAGCCGGAGGTGCGCGAGTAGGTTTCCGATCCGTTGAGATTGAGGGTCGGCAGCAGCGCCGCACCGGCCTGCCGCGCCAGCGCGTCGGCCTGGCGGAAGCGCGCAACCGCAGCTGCGATGTCGAGATTGACGGTCTGCGCCTCCTCCATTAGCTGCGTCAGCTCCCTGGAGCGGAAGCCCCGCCACCAATCAAGCGTCGGAAGCGCGTCGCCCGGGCGGCCGAGACGCGCGGCCTTGTAGCCCTGCGGCACGTCGAGCGCCGGATCAGCGATGTCCTGGGTCAGGATGCAGCCGGCGGAGGCGGCGACCAGGCCGAGCGCAACAAGCGAGCGTGCAGCGAGCCGGCGCGCGCGGACGGCGAGGCCGAACCGGCCTCCAGGCACCATCACGGACACGGGCTGGGTCACACCCGTTCTCCGCCGAAGCCAGACTTCGCCCGTGGCGCACGAATGACGCGTTCAGCGATGGTCTGGGTGACGTTCACGGGGGTATGCTTCCAATGGAACCTGCCTGTCCCATCCTACCCTTGGGACAATGGGGCGGACAGCCCCGTCACGATTTGCGTGGCGTCGCATCGCAAGCGATTCGTAGCTACCTTGAATGCCGACTTTTCCCTGTTTTTTACGGCATTTCCGCGCATTTCAGACCCGTGCCGGAAGTCACGATTCTTACAAAGATTTCATGGGGATTTCTCGGCTCCTGTTGCATTGAATCCGCAAGATGTGCCGGCCGCGGCGCCAAACTCGCGCCACCGCGCACCGCGCCGTCAGGTCCTGATTGGCCGAGAGCGCGCAACTCACGCGAAACCGCGGACCACAGGATGATTCAGCTGGCCGACCCGACCGCCACAAAACGGCGTTCTCCCCAAGGCCGTGACATCCGCGCGTGTGAGGTCAAGCGCGTTGAACCCGTCTTTTGCCGCAGTGCAAAAGCCCTTCCCTTTTTCGATCAGCACACTAGGTTCGCCAAGCAAGACACAGCCCGGCAAAGAAATTCCCCGACATGATATTCAATAAAGACGTCATCGAAGCGATCGGCAACACCCCGCTCATCAAGCTGAAACGCGCGTCCGAACTGACCGGCTGCACCATTCTCGGCAAGGCCGAATTCATGAACCCGGGGCAGTCGGTGAAGGATCGTGCCGGCAAATGGATGATCCTGGAGGCCGAGAGGCGCGGCACGCTGAAGCCCGGCGGCCTCGTGGTCGAGTCGACCGCGGGCAATACCGGGATCGGGCTTGCGGTCGTGGCGAGTGCGCGCGGCTACCGCACCCTGATCGTCATTCCGGAGACGCAGAGCCAGGAAAAGAAGGACATGCTGCGGCTGTGCGGCGCCGAGCTGGTCGAGGCGCCTGCGCTGCCCTTCGCCAATCCGAACAACTATCAGCATCTCGGCAGGCGTCTCGCCGAGCAGCTGCGCAAGACCGAACCGAACGGCGTGCTGTTTGCCGACCAGTGGAACAACCTCGACAATCCCAAGGCGCATTACGACTCGACCGGACCGGAAATCTGGCAGCAGACCGACGGCAAGGTCGACGGCTTCATCTGCTCGGTCGGCACCGGCGGCACGCTTGCCGGCATCAGCCGCTACCTGAAGGAAAAGAACCCGGCCGTCGTCACCGCCTGTGCCGATCCGCACGGCTTCGGGATGTACGAACTGTTCAAGAATGGGCAGGTCAAATCGACGCCGGGCGATTCGATCACGGAAGGCATCGGGCTTGGACGCGTCACGCCTGTGGTCGAGACGGCGAAGGTCGACACTGCGTTCCTGATCTCCGACGAGGAAGCCGTGACCATCATCTATGAGCTTTTGGAGCACGAAGGCCTGTGCCTCGGCGGCTCGACCGGCGTCAACATCGCGGGCGCGATCCAGCTCGCCAAGCAGCTCGGCCCCGGCAAGACCATCGTCACCATCCTCTGCGACTCCGGCAACCGCTATCAGTCCAAGCTGTTCAACCCGGCCTTCATGCGCTCGAAGAACCTGCCGGTCCCGGAATGGCTGGAAAAGCGCAGCAAGATCGAGCTGCCGCTGGTCTAGGGAGCGAATGCGTCCCCGCAGACGTCATTGCGAGGAGCTATTGAGACGAAGCAATCCATGCTTCCGATGCGGAGGATTGGATTGCTTCGCGGTGTCTGTCATCCGGCGGCGCTTTGCGCCGACCGGGTGGCTCGCAATGACGGCAGAAATCACCGCAGAATCTGGCTCAGGAACAGCTTCGACCGCGCATGCTGCGGGTTGGCGAAGAATTCCTGCGGCGTGTTAGATTCGATGATCTGGCCCGCGTCCATGAAGACGACGCGGTTGGCGACCTCGCGGGCAAAGCCCATTTCGTGGGTCACGACCAGCATGGTCATGCCCTCCCTGGCAAGATCGACCATGGTGTCGAGCACTTCCTTGACCATCTCCGGGTCGAGCGCCGAGGTCGGCTCGTCGAACAGCATCACCTTCGGGTTCATGGTCAGCGCGCGGGCGATCGCAACGCGCTGCTGCTGACCGCCCGACATCTGGCCGGGAAACTTGTTGGCCTGATGCGGGATCTTGACCCGCTCGAGGAACTTCATCGCGGTGGCCTCGGCATCCTTCTTCGGGATGTTGCGCACCCAGATCGGCGCCAGCGTGCAGTTGTCGAGCACGGTGAGATGCGGGAACAGGTTGAAGCTCTGGAACACCATGCCGACCTCGCGGCGGACTTCGTCGACACGGCGAAGGTTCGGGCCGAGGTCGATGCCGTCGACCACGATCTCGCCCTCCTGGAACTCCTCCAGCGCGTTGATGCAGCGGATCAGGGTCGACTTGCCCGAACCGGATGGGCCGCAGATCACGATGCGCTCGCCCTTGCCGACCTCCAGGTTGATGTCGCGCAGCACATGGAAGTCGCCGTACCATTTGTTGAGAGCGGAAATGTTGACGATCGGGGTTGTGGACATGGTGACCTTGTTCAGTGGCGGCGGTGAGCGTTGAGCCGGTTTTCGACGAACAGCGAGTAGCGCGACATTCCAAAGCAGAACACGAAGTAGATCATTCCAGCGAAGGCGAAGCCGGTAAAGGCCGTGGTCGGCGTCGACCAGGTCGGATCGGAGAACGTCGCATGCAACGACCCCAAGAGGTCGAACAGCGCGACGATCGAGACCAGCGAGGTGTCCTTGAACAGCGCGATGAAGCTGTTGACGAGACCCGGAATCACGTGGCGCAGCGCCTGCGGCATCACGATCAGCGACGTGGTCTTCCACCAGGACAGGCCGAGCGCGCTCGCCGCCTCGCCCTGCCCGCGCGGGATCGCGGCAAGGCCGCCGCGCACCACCTCGGCCTGATAGGCGCCGGCAAACAGCGCAATGCCGATCAGCGCGCGGACCAGCCCGTCGACGTTGAAGTTGCCCGGCAGGAACAGCGGCAGCATGTAGGTTGCGAAGAACAGCACCGTGATCAGCGGCACGCCGCGCCAGAACTCGATGAAGGCGATCGAGAAGATCCGGATCAGCGGAATGGTCGAGCGGCGACCCAGCGCCAGCGCGATCCCGATCGGCATCGAGGTGACGATGCCGGTGACCGACACCACCAGCGTCACCAAAAGGCCGCCCCACAGCCTGGTGTCGACGATGGGCAGTCCGCCGCGGTCGAGCCCCATCAGCTTGATCACGATCGCGATGCCGGCAAAGCTCGCCAGGCTCCCGAACAGCGCCCGTTGTCCGGTTCGCATGCCGCCGCCGAGGAAAAACAGGATCAGCGAGACGATCGCCGCGGTCAGCAGGAAGTCGAACCACAGCGGCTGGCTCGACATCTGGAGCTGCTCGCGCAGCCAGGTCAGCGGAAAGATCAGCCAGCCGATCAGGCTGCCGGCGAGTACGATGATGTTGCCGACGGCCCACAGCAGCGGCCCGATCGCCGAACTCCGGCCGAGATTGACCAGCGCCTGGCCGGCATTGACGACGCTGTCGTCGAACAGCTGCAACAGGCTCGCGACCCAGCTGACGCCGAAACCGGCTAGTCCGCCGCCGCGCAGCAGGAAGAAGGCGACCGCCGGGAACGCGAAGAAGAACAAGCTCGCATTCAGGCCCTTCGCCGGCAGGCGCGGAATAAGGAGTGGCAGCAACAGGACGGCCGCGAGGACGAAGGTCAGGTTGACGCGCCAGCGTTCGGCTTCCGGGTAGAAGCCGTAGATCAGCTGGGTGAGCTTGGCCTGGATGTAGGGCCAGCAGGCGCCGACCTGACGGCCAGCGGTCTCGGCGAGGCATGCATTGCGGTCCTTGCCGCTCCAGACCGCATCGACCAGCAGGAACTTGAACGCGGGAACGATCGTGTACCAGAGCAGCCCCAGCGCCAGGATCGTCAGCAGGATGTTGGTCGGCGAATTCAACAGCCGCGTGCGGATGAAACCGACGAGGCCGGTGGTCTTCACCGGCGCCCGGCGTTCAGGCACCAGATCCTGCCGGACGAAGGATGACGCGGTGGCGTCGGTCATGCCCCAAGGCTCCGGTTGATGCGCCAGCCATAGACGCTCATGATCGCGCTGGTGACCAGCGAGATCAGCAGGTACACGCCCATGGTGATGGCGATGATCTCGATCGCCTGGCCGGTCTGGCTCAGCGTCGTTCCGGCAAATACCGAGACCAGGTCGGGATAGCCGATCGCGACCGCCAGCGACGAATTCTTCGTCAGGTTCAGGTACTGGTTGGTCAGCGGCGGAACGATGACGCGCATCGCCTGCGGCACGACGATCAGCCGCAAGGTGGTGGCGCGCGACAGACCGAGCGACGAGCCGGCTTCCATCTGTCCCTTATGGACCGACAGAATACCGGCGCGGACGATCTCGGCGATGAAGGCGGCCGTATAGGTCGACAGCGCGACCACCAGCGCAACCAGCTCCGGAATCACCCGCGCACCGCCGCCGAAGTTGAAGCCCTTGAGTTGCGGCAGCTCGAAGGTCACCGGCAGCCCGAACACCAGCATCGTCACCAGCGGCAATCCGGCCAGCAGGCCGAGCACATAGGGCCAGATCCGGATCGCCTGCCCGCGTTGAAACAGCGCCCGCCTTGCGTAGCCGCGCAGCGCCAGCGCGCCTGCGACGCCAATCGCAAGCGCGATCAGAAACGGATCAAGCCCGGGCTCGCCGATCGGCCGCGGAATCACCAGCCCGCGATTGGAGAGGAAGAAGGCGTTGAACAGCGAGATGCTCTGGCGCGGCCCCGGCAGCGCCGCCAGCACCGCGAGGTACCAGAATAACAGCTGGAACAGCAGCGGCAGATTGCGAACGATCTCGACATAGATCTCGCCGAGCCGCGCCAACAGCCAGTTCGGCGACAGCCGGCACAGCGCAATGATGAAGCCGATGATGGTGGCGAAGACGATGCCAATGCCCGCAACCAGCAGCGTGTTGAGCAGGCCGACGAAGAACACCCGCGTATAGGTGTCCGATCCCGAATACGGGATCAGGTTCAGGCTGACGTCAAAGCCCGCATTGTTCTTGAGAAACCCGAACCCGGAGGCAATGCGCTGCGTCTCCAGGTTGGTGCGGGCATTGGCCACGATCTCATAGGCGACCCAGGCCAACACCGCCGCGAACACGATCTGCACGGCAAGGCCAGTCCAGCCGGACTGGCCGCCGAGCGCGCGCTTCAGGCGGAAGATGAACTGCAGCGGTGGTTTTCGGGGCTCGGTCGTCATCGCCGCAGCCGCCTCGTCGCCGATCAGCGGATCGGAGGCGCGTACTGGATGCCGCCCTTGTTCCAGAGATTGTTGAGCCCGCGTGCGATCTGCAGCTTCGACCCGACGCCGACGTTGCGATCGTACATCTCGCCGTAATTGCCGACGGCCTTGATGATGCGGGAGAACCAGTCCTTGGTCAGGCCGAGCTGCTCACCGAGATTGCCGTCGGTGCCGAAGGCGCGCTTGAGGTCGGGCTTGTCCGACTTGGCCATCTCGTCGACGTTCTTCTGGGTGACACCGAGTTCCTCGGCATTGATCTGGGCGAACAGCGCCCACTTCACGATGTCGAACCACTGGTCGTCGCCATGGCGGACCATCGGGCCGAGCGGCTCCTTGGAGATGATCTCGGGCAGCACGACGTGGTCGGCCGGGTTGGCGAGCTTTAGCCGCTGCGCATAGAGCTGGGACACGTCGGAGGTGAACACGTCGCAGCGGCCGGTCTCGTAGGCCTTCACGGTCTCGTCGGCACCGGCGAACGCGATCACCTCGTACTTCATGTTGTTGCCCTTGAAGTAGTCGGCGAGGTTCTGCTCGGTCGTGGTGCCGGTCTGCACGCAGACCGACGCGCTGTTCAGCTCCAGCGCCGAGTTCACCTTCAGCGACTTCTTCACCAGAAAGCCCTGCCCGTCATAATAGGTCACGCCGGTGAAGTTGGCGCCGAGCGAGGTATCGCGCGACAGCGTCCAGGTGGTATTGCGCGACAGCACGTCGATCTCGCCCGACTGCAGCGCGGTGAAGCGGTCCTTGGCCGACAGCGGCACGAACTTGACCTTGGACGGATCGTCGAAGATCGCCGCCGCGATGCCACGGCAGATGTCGACGTCGATGCCGGTCCAGTTCCCCTTGTCGTCCGGCGACGAGAAGCCCGGCAGGCCGCCGCTGACGCCGCAGGACAGCTGGCCTCGGTCCTTGACCGTCTTGAGGGTTTGCGCCGAGGCGGCCTGGACCGACAGGGCGGCGGCAGCGGCAAGGGTGACAGCCAGGGATACGCGTTTCATGGGCGGGGCCTTTCAGGGTCGTCCGGTGGACGTTTGCATTGTGATCGCCTCGCGTTCACGGGCCATCCCAATGATCCCTTGCAGCAAAAATGCCGATTTGACCGGCAGTTTGACGTGCAAACCGGTCAGGCAACGGATCGTAGGTCGCGGCAGGCCCCTCAACGTGCGGCGACTGGTAGTTGCGCCGCATCACATAGCGACTGACGAGCCGGGTCAAGGGGTTGACGCATGTCTTCTACCTCTTGTTAGTAACACCTCCCGGCCCGGCCCCGTCTTCCCGACGCGGTACGGCTGCGGCAAAAAGTCTAAAGTTTAACGGCAGCGCTCCATGACCTCCTCCGACGGCTCCACGCCCTCCCACCCGCAACAGGCCGCCACCCGCCTGGTCACGGCCGGCCGCGACACCAGGGCCCAGAAGGGCTTTGTCAATCCGCCGGTGTTTCACGGCTCGACCGTGCTCTATCCGACCGCGGAGGACCTCCACGCCCATCGCGCCGAATTTACCTATGGCCGCCATGGCAGCCCGACCACGCGGGCGCTGCAGGACGTGCTGATGGCGCTGGAAGGCCCGCAATGCGCCGGCGTCGGCCTTGCCCCGTCGGGACTGGCGGCGATCAGCACCACGCTGCTCGCCGTACTCAAAACCGGCGATCACCTCCTGGTGTGCGACAATGCCTATCGGCCGACCCGCAATTTCTGCGACAACATGCTCAAGCGCTACGGCATCGAGACCAGCTATTTCGACCCGCTGATCGGCGCCGGCATCGAGACGCTGTTCAAGCCGAACACCCGCGCGGTGCTGATCGAAGCGCCCGGCTCGCAGACGTTCGAGATGCCGGACGTGCGGGCGATATCGGCCGTGGCGCACGCCCGCGGCGCGCTCATGATCGACGACAACACCTGGGCGACGCCGCTCTATCACCGCTCGCTCGAACAGGGCGTCGACATCAGCATGCAGGCCGGCACCAAATATATCGGCGGCCACTCCGACATCATGTTCGGCACCATCGCAGCCAATGCGAAAGCCTGGCCGCTGATCCAGGAGGCGATCCGCCTGCTCGGCGTCTGCGCCGGCCCCGACGACGTCTATCTCGCGCTGCGCGGGGTTCGCACGCTATCGGTGCGGCTTGCGCAGCACCACCGCTCCGGACTCGAGATCGCGCGCTGGCTCGGCGCGCGGCCCGAGGTCGATCGCGTGCTGCACCCTGCCCTCGACACCGATCCCGGGCACGCGATCTGGAAACGCGACTTCACCGGCGCCTCCGGGCTGTTCAGCATCGTGCTGAAGCCGGTGCCACAGACCGCGGTCGATGCAATGCTGAACGCGCTCACTTTGTTCGGCATGGGCTTTTCCTGGGGCGGCTTCGAAAGCCTCGCCATCCCGTTCGACTGCAGCGACTATCGCACCGCGACCAAATGGTCGCCGGGCGGGCCGACGCTGCGGCTGCATATCGGGCTCGAGAATCTCGACGACCTCAAGGCCGATCTCGACCGTGGATTTGCGGCGTTGAAGGCCGCGCTCTGATCCTCGCGCCCTGCCACGTTAGACGACATTAACCACGCTCCACCGGCGCTGACGCCGCGTTGCGACCAACGTCATACGCCTTAAGCACGCGCGATCCCCGGGATTCTGCGGAGATGCAACGGCGCCGATAACTCGCCGTTCACCATCCCCACCAATCCCTTAATTGTCCGGACCTTCCATCAAGTTCCCTTATACTTTTGCGGCCGTAGTGATGCCTCGGGAAGGGCTGTCAGTGCCGCAAGGACGCGATTGCCCTGTGTGAAGGGCATTCAGACAATCGCATGAAAACGGCACGCATCGTGGTCCTCGGCATCGCCGGCGTCGCAGGCCTCGCGGCCATGTACCTCGCGAGCGTTGGCGATCGCAAACCGGCGCCGGTCGCGCCGCCCGTCGCGCAACTGCCGACCGTCGAAGTGCTGGTCGCAAAGTCCGACATCGGGCTCGGTCAATCGGTCAAGGCCGAAGACATCCAGTGGCAGCGCTGGCCGGCTGAAACTGCAAGCAGCGCGTTCATCCGTCACGACGCCAACGCCAATGCCATGAACGACATCATCGGTTCGATCGCACGCGCGCCCTTCATCGTCGGCGAACCGATCCGCGAGCAAAAGCTGGTCAAGGCCAACGGAAGCGGCTTCATGGCCGCGATCCTGCCCTCCGGCATGCGCGCGATCTCCACCGAAATCTCGCCGGAGACGGGCGCCGGCGGCTTCATTCTGCCGAACGACCGCGTCGATGTGATCCTGTCGCGTCGCGACAAGAATCCCGACCAGCAAGGCGGCCGCGATATCGTCACCACTGAAATCCTGCTGTCCAACGTCCGCGTGCTGGCGATCGACCAGGCGCCGAAGGAGAAGGACGGCAACAACTCCCTCGTCGGCAAGACCGTGACCCTCGAGCTCAAGCCCGAACAGGCCGAGACGCTGGCGCGCGCCCGGCAGAGCGGAACGCTGGCGCTGGCGCTGCGCAGCATCGCCGACGTCAACGAGCAGATCGACGAGACCAGAGACCATGCCCCGAAGCGGGGCGAGAGCATCAAGGTGGTGCGTTTCGGCATCCCGAGCTCTCTGACGACACAGAAGTGATGGGGGCTTCGATATGACGACGGGTGCGAAACAAATGGCGACGTCGACCACGCTGGTCCGCGCGCTGTCATTGTCGGCGATCACTGCGCTGATGCTGATCCCTGCCCTTGCCAGCGCGACCGATCCCGACAAGAACGCGGATGTCGCGGTGACCAGCAGCATCGCCGCCAAGACGCGCTCCGTCTCGCTCGGCGTTGGCAAGTCGGTCGTGGTCGACCTGCCGCGCGAGGCCAAGGACGTTCTGGTCGCCGATCCCAAGATCGCCAACGCCGTGATCCGCTCGGCGCAGCGCGCCTATATCATCGGCGCGGCGGTCGGCCAGACCAATGTGGTGTTCTTCGACGCCGACGGCAACCAGGTCGCCTCCTACGACATCGCGATCAAGCGCGACCTCAACGGCATGCGCGCCGCGCTGAAGCAGATGCTGCCCGGCGTCCAGATCGAGGGCGTCGGCGACAGCGTCGTCCTGACCGGCACGGTGGCAAGCCCGGTCGAGGCCCAGCAGGCCGGCGACATCGCCGCCAAACTGGTCGGCAGCGCCGACAAGGTCGTCAATTCCATCGTGGTCCGCGGCCGCGACCAGGTGATGCTGAAAGTCACCGTCGCCGAAGTCCGCCGGGACGTCGTCAAGCAGCTCGGCGTCGACCTCAGCGCCAACATGAACTACGGCACCGCCGCGGTGGTCTTCAACAACGCCAACGCCTTCACGGCCAATAACGGCGCGCTCGCCCCCAACAACGGGCTGACGGGCGCAGCCCTGAACAAGCTCGGCGTACCGACGGTCACGGCGACGCTGCGCGCGATGGAGAGCGCCGGCGTGGTGAAGACGCTGGCCGAACCCAACCTCACCGCGATCTCCGGCGAGTCGGCGACCTTCATTTCGGGCGGCGAGTTTCCGATTCCGACCGGCGTCACCTGCCAGACGACGACGTCGGGCACGATCGGCAACTGCGTTCAGACCGTCAGCTTCAAGAAATTCGGCATCTCGCTCAACTTCACTCCGGTGGTGCTGACCGAGGGCCGGATCAGCCTGAAGGTGATGACCGAGGTCTCCGAAGTCTCGATGGAAAACGCCCTGACCGGCGGCCAGAACGGCACGACCATTCCCTCGATCAAGACCCGCCGCGCCGACACCACGCTGGAGGTGCCCTCCGGCGGCTCGATCGCGATGGCCGGGTTGATCCAGGAGCAGACCAAGCAGGCCATCAACGGCATGCCCGGCGTCGATCAGATCCCGATCCTCGGCCAGCTCTTCCGGAGCCAGGACTTCGTCAACAACGAGACCGAGCTCATGGTCATCGTGACGCCCTACGTGGTGCGCGCCGTTGCGCAGAAGGAGCTGTCCCGTCCCGACGACGGATTTGCCCCGGCTTCCGACGCGCAGTCGGCACTGCTGGCGCGCGTCAATCGCATCTACGGCGTCGCCGCCCGCAGCGAGCCGATCGGCGCCACGCCGGTCAATTTCGGCTTCATCATCGACTGAGGCGCGGACCTGAAGGGGTTGGGGGATCCTATGATGACACGCAACACACAAGCCGGTCGTGCCAGGACGCTGTCGCTGTTGGGCGCCCTTGTCACGTCAGCGATCGCGCTCGGCGGCTGCAATCTGACGGGCGACAATCTTGCCACCGGCGCCGTGGGCGACGACTACCGGCAGCGGCATCCGATCGCGGTGACCGAGGGCGAGCAATCAATCGTCGTCTTCGTCGGCCGCGCGCGCGGCAACCTCACCGAAGCGCAGCGCGACGACGTCATGGGGCTGGCGCGCACCTGGCGCCGCGAAGGCACCGGCGCGATTGCGATCGACGTGCCGACCGACAGCTCGAACGCGCGCTCGGCACAGGCGGTGTATCAGGAGATCCGCGGCCTGCTGGCGTCGATGGGCGTGCCCGCCCATGCCATCACCAGGCGCTCCTATCATCTCGACGATCCGCGCGCGCTTCCGACCATTCGGCTGAGCTATCCGAAGATGGCCGCCGTCGCCGGTCCCTGCGGAGTGTGGCCGGCCGACCTCGGTCCCTCGATCTACAATCCGAGCTACAACCAGAACAAGCAGTACGACAATTTCGGCTGCGCCACGCAGCGCAACCTTGCAGCCATGGTCGCCAATCCATCCGACCTCGAACAGCCGCGAACCGAGACCGCAGCCTATACGCCGCGCCGTACGATCGCGTTCGATAAATACCGCAAGGGTGAGTCGACCGCGACCGCCTACCCCGAAGCCGAGAAAGCCAAGCTGAGCGACGCCGCGAAATGACCGAACAACAAGACGAGCCGCAGCACGCCAACGATTACATCGCGCCGGCGCCGCGGATTTCCGTGCAGGCGTTCTGCGCCAGCGTCGCGACCGCCGCGAACGCACGCGCGGCTGCCGACGACCGCCGGCTAGCCAAGGCTCATCTCTCGGTCCATATGGGCGGCATCGCCGCGGCGATCGACGCCTACCACAAGGCGCCGACGCCCAACGTCATCATGCTCGAGACCGAGCCGGATCATGATTTCCTGGCCGGTCTCGACGAGCTCGCCACGGTCTGCGATCCCGGCACCCGCGTCGTGGTGCTCGGCACGGCCGGCGAGACTGCGCCGTATCGCGAACTGGTCCGGCGCGGCGTCAACGACTACGTCATCGGGCCGGTCAAGGTGCTCGACATCGTGCGCTCGATCTGCAGCCTGTTCTCGGCCTCCGAAGCGGTCTCGGTCGGCCGCCTGATCGCGGTCGCGGGCGCCAAGGGCGGCGTCGGCGCCTCGACCATTGCTCACAATGTCGCCTGGACCATCGCACGCGACCTCGGGCTGGATTCGGTCGTCGTCGATCTCGACCTCGCCTTCGGTACCGCCGGCCTGGACTACAATCAGGACCCGGTGCAGGGCATCGCCAACGCCGTGTTCTCGCCTGAGCGTCCGGACTCTGCCTTCATGGAACGCCTGCTCGCAAAGTGCGGCGATCATCTCAGCCTGCTGGCGGCGCCGGCCACCCTCGACCAGGTCTACGATTTCGGCGCCGAGGCGTTCGATGCCATCTTCGATACGATGCGCATGACGACGTCCTGCATCGTGCTCGACGTGCCGCATCAATGGACCGCCTGGACCAAACGCGTGCTGGTCGGTGCCGACGATATCCTGATCGTGGCCGAGCCCGACCTCGCCAACATGCGCAACACCAAGAACATGATGAACCTGTTGAGGACCGCGCGTCCGAACGACCGTCCGCCGCTCTACTGCCTGAACCAGGTCGGCATGTCGAAGCGCCCCGAGATCGAGGTCAAGGATTTCGCCAAGACGATCGAGAGCCAGCCGATCGCGGCGATCCCGTTCGACTGCAGGCTGTTCGGTGAAGCCGCCAACAATGGCCAGATGATCGCGGAAATCTCCGCGCGTCACCGCACCACAAGGACTTTCCTGCAGATCGCGCAGCGCCTCACCGGCCGGCCCGATCTCGCCGAAGCCCGCGAGTCGTTCCTGTCGCCGATCCTCAAGAAGCTGCAGTCGCGCCGAAACGACGGGCGCCGGGCCGCCGGCTAGCGTCCCGCTAGCGCCCTAGTCGCGGCGACTGGCTGCGACCGGGATCTTCTCGGCGTCGGCGCGACTCGCATCCCTGCGCGCCAACAGCCGCTTCAGCGCGGCGACGTTGGCTGAGCCCTGCTCCGCCGGCAAATCGGCCTTCATGATGGTTTCCGCCTCGGACTGGCGGCCCTGCAAGCCAACCACGACGGCGAGATTGGTTCGCACCCGCATGTCGCCGGGGGCGCGCTCCCGGGCACGGCGCAGCGTCTCCTCGGCCTTCGGCAGGTCCTTCGACAGCAGGTAGGACAGCCCGATATTGGAGAGCACTGACGGATCGTCAGGCACGATCTTCAGCGCACTCGCATAATACTGCCGCGCCTCGTCGTGGCGATCGAGCTGGTCGAGCACGGCGCCCTGCGCCGACAGGATGCGCCAGTCCGGATCTTCCGGGGTATGCGCGCGCCCGAGCACGTCGAATGCCTGCTGGAAATTGCCGTTGTCGGCGAGCGCCCGTCCGTAACCTGCGAGCAGCGCCTTGTTGCTGGGCTGCGCCAGCACCGCCTGCTCCATGACGGCGACCGCCTGGGCCCGTTGGCCGGTGGCGCGCAACGCCCGGGCGTATTTCAGTGCGGCGTCGGTGTCTTTGGGGTTGGCGCGGACGCGCTCGTGGTAGGTCGCGATGTCGCGCCGCGGATCGGCCGGCGCCGGCGTGGCCTCCGCCGTGTCGCCCAATGAGCCCGTGATGTCAGACGGGCCGGAGGTTTGACAGGCAGACAACCCGATCAGCAGGATCGCGGCAGATACCGTGCCCGCGAGACGGCGCGCGCGGCCTGAGGGTCGGGGGAATTTCTCAAACATAAAGCGAGACTCGGAACGGCGAAGGTTCCGGGATGCTCACAGCTTAACCCTAAGGTCCGGTTAAGGATGCCATCATGTCGCCGTCATCCGGCCCAGATGCGGTGCCGGACGCCTGGCGAGACAGCAGCCAAATGGCAGATTCAATCGACGAACTGGGCGCCGAACTCGTGCCCGATTTGCCAGGCCAGCCGGCACTGACGCGGACTGCCGCTCGACAGGATGATGGTGAATTCCGGCGGGATCTCCAGATATTCGGCGATCACCTTGACGCCGCCGGCCGAAATATCGGTGATCATGCAGTCGCGTGGCAACGACCCTGTGCCCAGCTGAATTTTGGCGACGCTCCGGCACGGGCGGCGTTCGCTCTTGCGGCGATTCATAAACATTCTGATCCCCAAGCCTTTCTGGGCAACTTCCTGGCCTATCGTCATAGCGGGGAAAGATTGGAAACTGCCTAGCGGAACCCATTGCAATTGAGCAGTCGCATTCGAGATTCGTTTACCGGCGGCGCCCCCGCCGGGCGACACGAGCTTTTATCAATCAGAGATTGAATAGTTGAAGGATCTGTGCTGCAGGTCGAATGACGTCTCCCCGATAGGCCGCCTCACTCGATAGCGTGCGTCGCTCCCGCCGTGGTCGCATGAGAACAAAAAGGGGTTGATCGCCAGTCGATAGACGATACCTATGTTCATTCGACTCGAATTCGCCGGGATGCCAGGAAGCATGGGAAGCATTGTTCTGCTCGATCTGATGGGGGGCGTGGCGCTCCTGCTGTGGGGCCTGCACATGGTCCATAGCGGGATTCTGCGCGCCTTCGGACCGGATTTGCGGCTGCTGCTCGCCCGGGCGCTGCGCAATCGCTTTACCGCCCTTGGCGCCGGCCTCGGCCTGACCGCCCTGCTCCAGAGTTCGACCGCGACTGCCCTGATCACCAGTTCCTTCGCCGCCGAAGAGATCGTCAGCCTGGTGCCGGCGCTCGCGATCATGCTCGGTGCCAATATCGGCACCACGCTGATCGTGCAGGTGCTGTCGTTCAACGTCGCCGCCATCGCGCCGGTCCTGTTCATTGTCGGCCTCGTCGCGTTCCGCAGCGGGCCGCGCTCCCGGATCAAGGATCTCGGCCGCGTCTCGATCGGCCTCGGCCTGATGCTGCTGGCGCTGCACATCCTGCTCGATACGATGGCGCCCGCCGAGAATGCTCCGGGCGTGCGCGTGTTCCTGGGCGCGATCACCGGCGATCCCGTGCTCTGTATCCTGATCGGCGCCGTCGTCACCTGGCTGGTCCATTCCAGTGTCGCCAGCGTGCTGCTGGTGATGTCGCTGGCCTTTTCCCAGTTCATCTCGCCCTATGCCGCATTTGCGCTGGTGCTCGGCGCCAACCTCGGCAGTGCCATCAATCCGCTGCTGGAGGGCGCGCGGCGCGACAATCCGGCGAGCTACCGGCTGCCGGTCGGCAATCTCGTCAACCGCGTCGTCGGCATCCTGCTGGTGGCGCCGTTCCTGCGCCCGATCACCGAGATCATCTACGCCTGGCAGCCCGATCTCGCCAAGGCGACTGCGCTGTTCCACATCGCCTTCAACGTTGCGACCGCGCTGCTGTTCATCGGCGTGCTCGACCACATGGCGCGGCTGCTCGAGCGACTGCTGCCGAAGCGAGCGCAGGAGACCGATCCATCACGGCCGCGCTATCTCGACGAGAGCGCGCTGGAGACACCTTCACTGGCGCTGGCGGATGCGGCGCGCGAGGTGCTGCATATGGGCGATCACACCGAGGCCATGCTGCGCAAGGTGATGGCGGCGATGCTGACCAACGATCGAGCCCTGGTCGACCAGGTGTCGAAGATGGACAACACCGTCGACCGGCTGAACGAGGCGATCAAGCTTTACGTCACGAAACTCACCCGCGGCAGCCTGGACGAGCGCGAGGGCCAGCGCGCGATGGAGATCGTCGCGTTCGCGATCAATCTCGAGCATATCGGCGACATCATCGACAAGAACCTGAGCGAGCTCGCAACCAAGAAGATCAAGCATCGCCTGCAATTCTCCACCGAAGGCGCCGAGGAATTGTCGGCGTTCCACAAGCGCACGATCGACTCGCTGCGGATCGCGTTCGGCGTGTTCATGTCGGGCGATGCCAACGAGGCGCGCAAGCTGCTCACCGAGAAGGCGGCGCTGCGCGCGGCCGAATTGGCCGCCGTCGAGCGCCATCTGGAGCGCCTGCGCGAAGGCCGGCCCGAAACCATCGAGACCACTTCGCTGCATCTCGACGTGCTGCGCGACCTTCGCCGCATCCATTCGCACATCTGCTCGGTTGCCTATCCCGTGCTCGATGCCGCCGGCGAGACCGCCGCCGATCGCGAGAGCACCACCATGGAAGCGACCGAGGTTGCGGCGCCCGCGGCTTCGAGCTCTCCGGGTTCCTAACGCCGGCAAGGCCCGCCGCGCCGGCATGGCGTGATGCGATCTGCGCTCGCTATGTCGGCGGCCGATGTTCGGAGCCGGAACGCCGCTGCGGAA
Source organism: Bradyrhizobium sp. USDA 4538 (assembly GCF_024171045.1). Lineage (NCBI taxonomy): Bacteria > Pseudomonadati > Pseudomonadota > Alphaproteobacteria > Hyphomicrobiales > Nitrobacteraceae > Bradyrhizobium > Bradyrhizobium sp. USDA 4538. The sequence goes on along the minus strand of NZ_JALJZE010000001.1, from coordinate 7,798,893 downwards.
GCGCAGAGACCGCAGCGAGTTGGTTGATGCTGTCACGCTGGCGATCGAAGGCCCCGAGCAGATCCCCTTGCAGCAGCCGGCCGCCCGACAGCTTCATCCGAAGCGGATCGACGTTGCGGCCGTTGATCCGCACCTCGTAATAAAGGTGCGGTCCGGTCGAGAGCCCGGTCGATCCGACAAAGGCGATCGTCTCGCCCTGACGGACGCGGTCTCCGATCTTCAGCCCGGGCGGGAAGCTCGCGACGTGGGCATAGGTCGTCTCATAGCCGCGGTCGTGCCGCACGCGGATATATTTCCCGTACCCGCGTTCGTACCCTTCGGTCTCGACGACGCCGGCGCCCGCGGCCGCGATGGGCGACCCATAGGGCGCTGCATAATCAACGCCCTCATGGAAGCGGCGGTCGCCAAGGATCGGATGAATCCGCCAACCAAAGCCGTCGCCGAGCCGCCCGCTCACGACCGGCTTGCGCAACAGGAATTTGGTGATGGACTGGCCGGTCTCATCATAGAAATCGGAGCTGCCATCGTCCGGCGCCGTGAAGCGATAGTACCGGCGGGTCTGCCCGCCCGCCGTCAAATCGATGAAGACCAACTCCGGCTGACCGATGTCGTTCGGCGCGTAGATGATCTCGGCCACATCGGCGTCGCCGAGCGGCTCGTCGAGATCGAAATCGCGGCCACAGAGCCGCATCAGTTCAGCAACGATCCCCTGGTCGACGTGGTTGGAGCGCGCAAGCGCGTCAAGGCCGTCACGCAGTGTTTCGCCCGGAACGGAATGCGTATCGATCGACTCACGCAGCGGGCTCTCGCTGCGCGCGGCGATGTCGGGCTGTTCGGGCGCGATCGGCTGGTATTGGCCGCCATCGGTGCGACCGACGGCGGACACATCGGAGCCGGCGCGTTCGATCGACACCTTCGCGACATGGCCGCGCGGCGAACCGGCGTCTTCGCCTTGTTCGATGACCGTGATTTTCTCGCCACCGGACAGCGTCTCCAGAGCGCCAGGCGACGGGAAAGCGGCCAGGATCGCCGGCGCGTCCTCCGCGGCCGCCGCCAGCGCCCGCAGAATGGCGGCCAGCGTGTCGCCGCTTCTCGCGATAATGACATGTCGGCGGTGACGCGACGACGTAGGCGACTTCGGAAGGTTGGTGACGTTGACAGCCTCGCCGATCGGAGCCGGCGGACGCGGCACGTCTTCACCGTCAGCATAGGCGCTGGTGCCGCCCGGCAGTGGGCGCCGCGTTGGACCTGTCCGTATGATGGCTGGCAGCTCCGACAGCAGGTCGCGTTGCGAGCCCGCTCGCGCGTCGTCCTTTTCGTCTCCCCGCGCTTCCTGGTGTGGCTCGAGATCGATCTCCGCGAGCCGCGCTGACACGCGGGTAAATCGACGGACCGCGCCGGCATCGCTCAGCTGCTCAATCTTGAGCGCAGCGGAATTGCCCTGCGGGCCGAGCCTCCGGTCGAGACGATCGCCGCGTCGCGCCTCGTCAACTACCTGCCCTGCGAAGCGCGGAAATGACACGACCGGCGCGGCTGCGAATCGCGCGTGATCGCCAAACGCCCCGCGAAGCGCGCCGGCAAGAAGAGCGACGGCGGCGGATCCGATCAGAATCGTCCCCGCCATCCAGCGGAGGCTGACGGCGCGCCGGTCAGGCAATTTGCGCTCGCCGGTCAGCGGTGGCTCGTCAAGCGACGGAATATCGCGGACGCTCGATAGATAACCACCCGCTTTCGTCGCTTCGTCACGGCTGGTCATCAACGCCCCTCATCCCCTGGGGCACGGTCTCGAGATGCCGCCACGCCCACGGCAAGCCGTAGATGCCATGCGGCTTGGGGCGAATGTTTGACCTTGGTTCAGATTCGGTCGCAATTGATGCCGGGCTGAGCCCGATGCTGGAATCTATCGAGATTCCCGAACAAGGCCTACCGCTCGCCGCTCCGACGATGACGGCAATCAGCTATCGAGCGTCTTCGACCCGCGGCCGCGGTTCTTCACGATCAGCATGATGTTGCGGATGTAGATCAGCGTGGCCAGCCCCTGCCCGATGATGATGACGGGCTCACGCTTGGCAAGCCCGTAGATCAGCGTCATCAGGCCGCCGCCCATCGAAAAGAACCAGAACGCCATCGGTACCACGCTCTGGCCGGCGCGCTCGCTGGAAATCCACTGCACGAGGAAGCGCGCGGTGAAGAACAGTTGCGCGATCAGTCCGAACGCCAGCCAGAAGTCGAACTTGGCGATGAACACGTCGTAGAGATAGGCGCTCAGCGCCTGACCGTACTGAATCAGCATCACTTCACCTCGGTCACGCCCGGCACACCGGCGACATCGGGCACTTCAGCGACCACTTCAGTGACGACCGGCGTCGGCTTCTTGCGGCGGATCAGCCACCACACGCCGGCGAGATCCATGATCCCGATCCAGAGCCGGTCGAAGAATCCATAGTTCGACACGCCGGAATGGCGCGGCCGGTCGACGACGTCGACATAGGCAATCGTCAGCCCCTCGCGGCGGACCAGTGCCGGAAGAAAACGATGCAGCCCGTCGAAGTAAGGCATCGCCAGAAACACCTCGCGCGGAAACGCCTTCAGACCGCATCCGGTGTCGCGGGTGCCGTCGCGCAGGATGATACCGCGCACCGTGTTGGCGATGCGCGATTGCAGCTTCTTGAAGCCGGTGTCCTTGCGCCCGACGCGCTGGCCCGCGGCGAGGCCGACGCGACCGTTGCCGCTTTCGACCGCCGCGATCAGGTCCGGCAGGAAGGCGGGATTGTTCTGCCCGTCACCGTCGAGCGTCGCCACGATCGCGCCGCGCGCGGCGCGCACGCCGCTGCGCACGGCCGCCGACTGGCCCGACGAGACTGCGTGGCGGAGCTGCCGGAGATTGCGCCGCTCGGCCATGACCGCGCTCAGCCGCTCGCCGGTGGCATCGGTCGAACCGTCATTGATGTAGATGATCTCGTAGGCCCAGCGTCCGTCGAGCGCGGCCGCGATCTCGGCGATCAGCGGCGCGATATTGTCCGCCTCGTTGCGCACAGGCACGACGATGGAAACGGCGACCGGCGTCTGGTCGGGAGCAGGCAAATAGGCACTCGTGGTTGGTGTTGTCGGCGATGGAACCAGCCCGATCCGGCCGTCGGGCGACCGCTTTTATGGGGCGAAGGCGCTCCTCGCAACCCTTTTGAGACGCCCGTCCGACGGTCCTGACAGCGCCACCGCGGTGCCGTCGCGATGAATGGCAAAACCAAGGCGGCGGGCGGCGAACCAGTAGCGCACGACCATTGCGCCGATCACCCCGACCAGCGCACCGGCCACCACGTCGCTCGGATGATGCGCCAGCAGCACGAGCCGGGTCGCGGCGATCACCAGCGCATAGACCAGCATCGCGAACCGCGCGCCTGGCCACACCGCGGACACGGCAAAGGCCAGAGCGAACGCCGTGATCGAATGTCCCGACGGAAAGCTCGAATAGGCCTCGGTGCCGGCGAAATGCTGGAAGTTGAAGGCATTGGCCTTGCCGCCGACAAAGGGCCGCCCGCGGCCGACGATCCACTTGATCAATTCACCGACAGCGACCGAGAGCACGACCGACAGAAACAGGTATTGCAGCCTTGTCCCGAGGCCAAGCAAGGTCGCGCGCGGCACGCCGCGCAGCGCAGGCGCCGCCAACGCGACCGCGATCAGCAGCAGGCCAAGCGCGCACAGCACATACTCGTCCTTGCCGAAATCGGTGAGCGTCTTCACCCACCAGAGACCCGGCGTGCCGCGTGGCGGCATCAAACTGATCTCGGTCACATCGAACGCATACATCAGCGTGATGATCACGGCGCCGACGATGACGACGAGCAAAAGTCCGTGGCGCGCGGAGCGGCGAGCCGCCTCGGCACGGCGCGAATGCGACGGCGCCCGCACGAGCTGGGCAAAGGACAGCCAAACCAGCGTCAGCAATCGTCCGAAATAGTTGGCGGATTCCGGGGTGGCTGGAAGCGCCGGCATGTCATTCCGTCCCTTCGGAACGGAAGATCGCGATCGAGACCGCCTTGCCCTGCGAGATGTTGTAGCCCTCGACGCGCACCGGCGCGTTGTAGCGCAGGCCGATCGCCTCGGCGCGCTGCACGAAGGCGCGCTCCGAGCGCTGTTCGACCAGCGCGAAGCGGCAGGAGCCCTGCCCGAGGAAATCCGCGGCGCCCGATCCGTCGGTGAGCAGCGTCGAGGTATCGGTCATGAACACGAGGCTCGGCTCGTGGAAGCCGGCGGCTGCCGCCTTCGGGCCGACGCAGGTCACGTTGCGCAAGGCGCGTGCGACCTCCTGGCTCGGAAATACGGTGGTAAGCCGCGGCAGCACCACACCATAGGTGCCGGCTGCCATCAGCGCCGCGGCAATCACCGCATTGAGCAGCGAGCGCTCGGCGCGGCTGTCCTCGAACAACCACCACGCGATCAGGCCGAACACCATCGCAACGGCGAACAACGGCCAGGCCGGAAACACCGGCTGATGGATCGCCTTGATGGCGCCGACGATCACCAGCACCGCACCGAATGCGGGGATCGCGAACCACCAGGCGGCGCCCCGCAACAGCCAGGGCGAGCGCGACAGCACGCGCCGCTCCAGCGCGCCGACGGTCAGGATCGCGATCGCCGGATAAAGCGGCAGCACGTAATGCGGCAGCTTGGTCAGCACGGCCTCGAACACGATCCAGGACGGGATCAGCCAGGCCAGCAGGAACTGCGCACCGGGCTCGCGCCGCGCCCGCCAGACCGCAGGCGCCGCCATGCCGGCGAGCGGCGCACCGGGCCAGAACGTGATCCAGAACAGCAGCAGATAGACTCCAGGGGGCGCACCGTGGGATTCCTGCGCACCGAGCTTGCTCAGCATGTCGCCGCCGACCGAGTCGGCAAAGAAGGTCTCGCCGGCGCGCAGGAAGATCAGCACGAACCACGGCAGCACCAGCACCAGGGTCCACATCAGGCCCCAGACCGGGCGCATGCGCCAGAACCAGGCCGCCGATCGGTCGAGAATCGCAAGCCCCGCCATCGCAAGGCCGACGAACATCAGGATCAGCGGCCCCTTGAGCAGGATGCCGACCGCCAGTGCCGTCCAGAAGACCGCGGGCGGACCCCATGAAGGGTGTGCGGGATCCTCGCCGCGCTGCCACGACAGATAGACTCGCGCCATCGCGCCCATCGCCGCGGTGACGGTCAGCAGCAGCATCGCGTCGGTCTTGGCGAGCCGCGCTTCGACCCCGAGCAACACGCAGCTTGCCATCATCAGGGCGGCCAGCACCGCCCCCTGCCGCGTCACGAAGGCCAGCGCCGTCCAATAGGTCAGCAAAACGGCGCCGATGGCGCCGATCAGGGACGGCAGGCGGTAGACCCAGATGCGGACCTGGGCGCGCGGCACCCCGAGCGCGGAGACGGTCTTCAACGCCGCCGCCTGCATCCAGTAGATGCCAACCGGTTTCTTGTAACGGACGTCGTCCTGGAAGCGGATGTCGACGAAATCGCCGCTCTCGACCATCTGCTTGGTCGCCTGGGCAAAGCGGACCTCGTCACGGTCGACCGGCGGGATGGTGAAGAAGCCCGGCAGGAACAGCACCAGGCAGGTCAGCGTCAGGAACAGGATCGAACGCCATTGGCTGGCCGTTGCGAACTCGAACGCCATGAACAGCCTGCGGCTCGAATGCGCAGGTTTTACAGACTGTTGCCCTGCTCCGAAGCGCCGGGGTTGGAGGCCATCCACCATGGGTTTCGCATACGATGAAACCGCAGCGCAAACAACTGTGCTGTTCCGCTTTCCGACCGTGCCGCTCCGCTTTCCCGTGCGATCATTGCACGCGGATCACAACGGTATCCGCGGCACCCGTGGCATCGATCACGGTGAGCCGGGCGAAGCCCGGCCCCGGCGGGTCGATCAGGCGCTGGCGCCGGCTGTCGATGTCCCCGGCTGAGACACCATTCACGAGCACCGTCAGCGGCAGCACCCCGCCGGCAACCTTGACCGGCATCGGCGCATTGCGGCCGTCCTCGGAATGATCGACATCGATGCGCGAGCCGTTCAGCGGAAACTGGATGTGCGGAGCCTGGTCGTTGCCGCTACGGACCAGTTCGCCGAGCGGCCGGAAGCGGCGCAGCGGCGGCGGCAGTTTCGCGTTGGAGGCGACCAGAACGCCGCGTGGCGGCTTCGGCAATGCCGCCGGGATTTTGCCGGTGCGCGCAAAGGCGTCGAACAGGATGGGTGCCGCGGCCGTACGGCCGACTAAACCCGGCACCGGCGCGCCGTCGGGACGGCCGACCCAGACGCCGATCGTGACGCGGCCGTCGAAGCCGACCGACCAGGCATCGCGATAGCCGTAGCTGGTACCGGTCTTGAACGCGATCCGGTTGTGCACGCCGTTCTCCGGCGGCGGCGTGCCGAGCAGGACGTTGCCGACCTGCCAGGCCGCAGCCTGATCCATCAGCCGCATCGTGTCGCGGCTGTCATTCTCCTGCATGATCTCGCGCAACGGTTTAGTCGCGCCGAGCCGTGCCAGGCCGGAATAGAGCTGGGCGAGATCCTGCAGCGTGATGCCGACACCGCCGAGACCCATCGCAAGGCCCGGCGCCTCGTCCTTCGGCAGCACGAGACTGGTGCCGGCCTGCTTCAGCCGCGACGACAGCCGGCTGGCACCGACCCGGTCGAGCAGCGCGATCGCCGGCACGTTCAGCGACAATTGCAGCGCCTTGCGGATCGGCACCGTGCCCTGGAACGTCATGTCGAAATTTTCCGGCGCGTAGGTGCCGAAGCGGATCGGCCGGTCCTCGATCAGGCTGTCGGGATGGACAAAGCCATCCTCGAAGGCAAGGCCATAGATGAACGGCTTCAAGGTCGAGCCCGGCGAGCGCACCGCGCGCGTCATGTCGACCTGCCCGGCCCGCCGCTCGTCGAAATAATCCGCCGAGCCGACGCGCGCGAGCACGTCGCCCGTCTCATTGTCGACCACGACGATCGCAACCGAGACATCAGGCCCCTGCGCAATGGCACGGTCGCGCGCCAGCGCCTCCAGGTTCCGCTGCAGCGTGGCGTCGAGCGTCAGCTTGATGACCGGCGCATCCTTCATCGTCGCGATCGCCTGATCGGACGAATGCGGCGCCAGGATGGGAATCTGCTTGCGCATCTTCGGCACCGCCGTCGCCGTGGCTTGCACGGCATCGTCCTTCGACACCACGCCATCCTCGACCATGCGCTCGAGCACGCGGTCGCGCGCGGCGTGGGCGGCGTCGGGGTAACGATCGAGCCGCCGCCGCTCCGGCGATTGCGGCAGCGCCACCAGCAGCGCGGCTTCGGCGAGCGACAGCCGCTTCGGCTCCTTGCCGAAATAGGCGATCGAGGCGGCGCGGACGCCCTCGAGATTGCCGCCGAACGGTGCCAGCGCGAGATAGAGATCGAGGATCTGGTCTTTCGAGAGCTGCCGCTCCAGTTCGACCGCGCGCACCATCTGCCGCAGTTTTGCGTAGACCGAGCGCTGGTGACGCGGCTCGATCAGCCGCGCCAGCTGCATCGTGATCGTCGAACCGCCCGAGACGATATGGCCGCTGGTGAGCAGCTGGAATGCGGCGCGCGACAGCGCCAGCGGATCGATGCCGTGATGCTCATAGAAGCGCTTGTCCTCATAGGCGAACAAGAGCTTCAGATAGGTGGGATCGACTGACGTCTTCGCATCGACCGGCAGCCGCCAGCGCCCGTCCGTCATCGCATAGGCGCGGAGCAGCTTGCCGTTGCGATCGATCACCGTGGTCGAGACCTGCTGCGCCTTGTCGAGCGGTAGCGGCCCGAGCGAAACGATCCAGGCGGCGAAGGCGCCGGTGATCGCAATATGGACGACGGCCATTGCGGCCGCGACGCGGAGCGCCAGCCGCCCGCTGCGCTTGTCATGCCCGGGCTTGACCCGGGCATCCACATCCTTCGTTCGCATGGACGCGCCTATGAATGGCCGGGTCAAGCCCGGCCATGACGAGAAGAGTTTGCGCCGCGCGTCCTTGTTCATTTCGCCGGCTTCACCTCAACCGCACCGGTTCCGCTGCGGCCATAGCGCGAGGGATTGTACATGTCCTCGACATAGGCCTGCGGCAGCACATATTTGCCCGGCGACACCGCGCGCACGACATAGGCGACCGTAAACACCGCTTTGTCGTTGGCGCCCCGATCGATCGCCGCCGTGAAGCGGTCATCGCGGAACTCGGTGTTCTTCGGCTCGACGCCGTCCTCGATCCACGCGAGCGTGCCGGAATCCCCCGATGACACCAAGTTCGGGTTGTCGATCTCGAGCCCGGCCGGCAGATAGTCGGCCACCATGATGTGACCGAACTCCGGTTTGGCTTCCGTCACCTTCAGGACAACCGCGAAGCGGTCATTCTGTTTCGCCTTGGTGACATCGGCCGGCTTGCCGTCGAGCGTGAAATAGCTGCGCTCGATCTTGAAGCCGTTGGAGGCCGCCGGCTCCGGCGTGACCGGCGAGCCCGATACCGAGATCACCGCCTGCACCGGCGCATCGCCGGTATTGGTGATCCTGAGCGGCTGGCCGGTCATCTCCTCGGCCTTGTAGCTGCGATAGACCGCGGTCTTGACCGGCTGGCCGTTGATGTCGAGCGCCAGCGTCTCCTTGGCGAGCGCCCGCGCCGCCAGCACCATCCACGCATTTTCCTGCGTCGAGGTGTAGGGCGACAGTCCCCGCGCCGCCTCGACCCGCAGCACGGCTTGGGTCAGCGTGGTGCGCGGTGCATTGCCTTCGCCAGCGAGCGAGACCAGCGCTGCAGCATCGCGCAGCGCCGAGCCGTAGTCGACCCGGCCGAACTCGATCACGGGTTTCGGGTTCAGCGCATCGAGCGCGGCACCATAGACCCGCTCGGCCCTCGCCTTGTCGCCGACCAGCGCCAGCGCCGCCGCAAGCTGGGCCTTGGAGATCGGGGTCGCCAGATTGTTCAGCTTGGTGTCGGCGAGATAGCGCAGATCACCGATCGGCGCCGCGCCGTTGCGCGCGAGCACATAGAGGCCGTAGGCCAGATCGCGGCCGCCGTCCTTCTCCGGCTCGTTGGCATTGACCACCGAGTTCCTGACGCGGTCGAGCGCGTTCTTGAACAGCACGTCCGGCACCGCAAAGCCCTTTTCGCGGGCCCGGGTCAGGAAGTCTGTGACGTAGGCATCGAGCCAGGCCTCGTCGCCGCCCGCCGACCACAGGCCAAACGAGCCGTTGGACCCCTGTCGAGCGAGGAGCCGCTCGATCGCGTCGCGGATGCGCTGGTCGACCGCGGTGTCCATCGCAAGATGGGCACCGGCGGCGAGATCATTGACATAGAGCAACGGCAACGCGCGGCTCGTGATCTGCTCGGAGCAGCCATACGGGTAGCGGTCGAGCGCCTTCAGAATGCTCGCGGCATCGAGCGCGGTCGACAGGCTCGCCGAGACCGAAACGCTGCCGGTACCCGGCACAAGATCGGAGAACATGTCCGAGGTCAGCGTCAGGCTTTCGCCCTTCGCCAGCGTGCGGATCGAACGGCGCGCCAGAACCTGGGTCGCCGGCTTGACGTCGAGCGCATAATGCCGCGCCAGCGTCAGCCCGTTCGGCCCGGAGATGTCGACGTCGAACTCGGCACGTCCGGCGCCGCCGGCCTCGAGGCCCAGCGACAGCGAGGAGCGCTGCTTGGCGGCGAGCTTCACCATCGTGGTCGAATTGCCGGAAGCCTTGATCGGGCCGCTCGCCTTGACGCTGATGGCATAGTTGCCGGCCGCACCTTCGACATTGTCGATATCCATGCTGATGGTGCCCTTGTCACCGGTCAGCAGGAAGCGCGGCAAGGTCGCGGTCACCACCACGGGATCGCGCACGATCACGTCGACATTGGCGCGGCCGACCTTGGTTGCGCTCCACGCCACCGCCATCACCCGCGCGGTGCCGGCAAATTCCGGGATATCAAAGCTCACCTCGGCCGTCCCGTCAGGCCCGACCGTGAGGATGCCGGAATAGAGCGCGAGCGGCTTCTGCGTTGGCGGCGAGCCCTGCAGCTCGGCGCCGGCAGAGTCGCCGCCGCTGCGGATCTGGCCGCGGGTACCTTGCATGCCGTCGATCAGCTGGCCGTAGAGGTCGCGGATCTCGGCGGTCAGACGGCGCTGGCCGAGATAGTAGTCGTCCGGCGCCGGCGGCTTGTAATTGGTCAAATTGAGAATGCCGACATCAACCGCGGCCAGCACCACCTTGGCGTCCTCGCCGGGATTGAGCCCGCCGAGCTTGACCGGGATCTTCAGTGTCGAGCCCGGCCGCACCAACGCGGGCGGCGACAGTTCGACGGCAAGCGTGCGCGCTTTCTTGTCGATGCCGAACCATTTCAGTCCGATCGCGCGGCCGGGCATGCGCCCGGCGGCGGCATCGAGCGGACGGCGCAACGTCGTCATGACATACGCGCCGGTGCCCCAGTCCTTGCCGACGGGGAGCTTGACCTGCCGGGTGCCCTCCGTGACGTCGACGCTTTGGGTGGTCAGCAGGCGGTCGCCAAGCACATAGACCGTCAGCTTGCCTGACGTGCGCGCATTGACCGACACGGTCATCGTGTCGCCCGAGGCATATTCCGGCTTGTCGATCGAGGTTTCCAATAGATCGGGCGTGTCGGCGCTGCCGTCGGAATACCAGCCGACGTCGAACTGCACCGAGGTGACGGGGCCGTCGGCGTCGGTCGATTTCACGTCGAGCCGGTAGCGGCCGGGCTGCGGCTGGAAGGCCAGGCGCATCGGCTTGTCGGCCGCGAGGTTGACGTCGCCATCGGCGACGCGGCGGGTCGACTTGACCGGCTCATACTGCCAGGACGAATTCTGCCGGTACCACTGGTAACGCGACTCCAGCTTCAACAGCTCGTAGCGCAGCCCGTTGCGCGGCAGCTGCTTGCCGTCCGGCGCGACGAACACGACGTCGAACTCGGCCTTGTCGCCCTCGGCAACGCTCTTGTCGCCGAACAGCGGCTTGACGCCGATCAGCGAGGCGCCAGGGGCCACCGGCAGTACGATCTTGCGCTCCACCGAGCGTCCGCCGGTCTCGGCCATGCGGACGTAGATCTGGGCCTCCTGTGGCCGCGTCGAAGTCGGCACCTTCTCGAGCTTCACCGGGAAGGTCGCCGCGCCGTTGGCATCGGCCTCCGGCAGGTCCTCGATCGGGGTCCGCTCGTTGCTCGCGGTCTGCTCGTCGTCGACGCCGAACTGATAGCCGGCATAACCGGGCCGGCCGTTCGCCGCGGGCGCTACCAGCATGTCGCCCTCGAGCTGCAGGCCCGATGCCGGCGCGCCGTAGAGGAAGTGGCCGGAGACCTGGAGTTCCACTGGAACTTCAGCTTTGATCACCTTCTCCTTGCTGGTCAGATCGAATTCGACCCGTTCGGGGATGTAATCCTCGACCATGAAGGTGGTCTCGCCGACCGACGAGCCCTTCGGGTCGGTAAAGACACGGGCGCGCCAGGTGCCGGTCGGCACCGCCGAATTGAGCGCCACCGCCAGCATCCGGCCGCCGGCGCCCTGGTCGGGCAGCACGGCGCGGCGGAATTCGACGCCGTCGGGGCGCTCGATCACCATGGTCAGCGGCGTCCCGGTCAGGGCGTTGCCCTGCCCGTCGCGCAGCAGGGCGGTCAGATAGACGGTCTCGTTGGAGCGGTAGACGCCACGTTCGGCGTAGACGAAGGCGTCCGCGCCGGCCGGGATCGCCCGGCCCGCGACGCCGCGGTCGGTGAGGTCGAACGCATTGGTTTTCAGGCTCAGGAAGGCGTAGTCGGCCTTCTCGCCCATGACCGTCAGCAGCGCCGGCGACAACCCGCCCTCGCCGCGGGCCAGGCCTTGCTCGAACAGCACGTGGCCTGCGGCATCGGTTTTGCGCGTGGCCAGGATCTCATTGTTGCGGGCGACCAGCTTCACGTCGGCGTTGGCGACCGGTTCGGTCGAAGCCAGCGAGTTGACGAAGACGTGGATACCGTCATTGCCGGAAAAGGCCGACAGGCCCATGTCCGAGACGATGAACCATTGCGTCGCCAGCGTGCCGTCGTCGTCGGTGCCCGGCCCCTTGGCCGCGGCGGTCATGACATAGACACCGGGTTGCAGGTCGCCGAGCGCCTGGTCGACCGGAAACGCCGTGACGACGTCCTGGTTCAGCGTGGTCGCTGTCGCAAGCTCGCCGGACCACACCTTGACGCCGCGCTGGTCGCCGAGATCGGAGAGCTGATAGCGGCTCAGCGTGCTCTGGAAGTCGCTGTCGATCACCGTGTTGATCAGGTTGCGGTCGCCGATCCGGAGGACGTCGACCTTGACCGCCGGCGTGTTGACGCTGACCACCGGGATACCGCGCTGTCCGGTCCGCGGCAGCACATAGGCCCGCCCGGTGAACCGCACGAACGGCTTGCGGTCGCGGACATAGATGTTGAACTCGGCCGATTTCGGCAGGGTCTCCTTGACGGTCGAAGGCAAGCCGGCGCGCAGATTGATGTTGTAGCGCTCGCCATGCTTCAGCCCGTCGACGCAGAGCTGCTGGCCTTCCGCCGACAAGGCCGGCTTGTCGGTGCCGGCGAGCGCCAGATAGGGCGCGAAGTCGACGCGCTTGGCGAGCTCCTCCGAGAACTGGAAGCAGGCGCGCGGCGAGGCCGCGTCGGAATCGACGGTATAATCGAGCAGCCGGAAACCGTGCTCGTCGCGCATCTTCTCGTACTGGCCGCGGACATCGGCGACCTCGCGCATGTCGAGCGACAGCCGCAGGCTGTCCAGCGCCGGGCGCCACAGCTTGCGCTCGGCAAGCGCTTTGCCGAGCACGGCGAGCGCGTCCGCCTCCTCGCCCGCATTGCCGGCGCGCTGATAGGCGATGTAGGCGGCGGTGGAGGCGCGCTCCATCAGAAACGTCTGTTCGCTGGAGCTCGCCGAGCGGATCTGGAAGATCGTCCTGGCGAGGCGCAGCCAGTTGGCGCCGTCCTCCGGCGTGGTCGCCGCGATCTGGCCGAGGATCGTGAGTCCGCCGCGGAAATCATTGCGCCTGAAGGCGGCGTCGGCGTCGGTGCGCAGGGTCGCGGCCGATTTGTTGACCGCGCCGGCCTCGCTCTTGATCTGGGCCTCCAGCTTGATCGCGGAATCGGCGAGATCGTCGCGCTTGAAGGCCTTGTCCGCGGCCTGGGCGCTCACCAGGGCGAGTAGCAGCGTGGCGCATATCGTGGCGGCACGAACCAATCCGATCATGATGGAGCTCCTGAACGCCCCGCGGTCGAACGCCGCGTTGGGGCCAAAAATGCGCGAAAAGGTGACGGAGTGAAGGCGCAGACATGAACGGACGAAAACGTCGCTGATCGCATTGCCGACATTCCTTTGACCAGCCCCGGCGGCAGCATCGTGCGGCGCGACGGGCTGGACAAGCCAACGCAGGGCGGGTCCCTGCTCGCCTTTGTCGCTTGACCACAAAAATCGGTTCGGCCGGACTTGGCGGAAAGGCGGATTTTTCATATTGGCGGTGCTACAAGGCCGCCACGGTCCCGTAGCTCAACTGGATAGAGTAGCGGATTTCTACTCCGCGGGTTGCAGGTTCGAATCCTGCCGGGATCGCCACCCTACTCCCCCTGAATGAAACCATTTTCCTGAAGCCGCGAAGCCGGCCGGAAACAAACCCGGCGTAGTGTCCCGGGCATTGGACCAAGGGGATTAGGTCATGTGGGATTTCATCAACGAATTGTATCGGGATTTCTGCCTGGCTCGCTTGCAGGAGATGCGCAAGCTCGAGCATCATATCTGACCGGGCGGAGCATCGGTGGCGATCAGCCGTTCTCGCGCCGCGGCTTGGATCACCCCAGACAATCGGACCTTTGCCGGCGCACAAGCAGCCAACACCAATCCATCGCGGGACGCCTAGTCCCCGTATGATTACGGGGGCGCTCGAACCTTGGCGCCGGTTTTGCAGACACAAACATGACTGGGATTGCGGGCCCAGATTGGAACAGGCGCCGCCGGGACAATGCATTTCGAGCCCGGCGGCGTAATTTTTCGGGACAGGCGCACCGCCTCGATCCGAACGGCCTGGCGTCAGTGCCAGGACCGGAGTCCCTTGCTTCGCCCCGTTACCTCTCCTGCCTGGAAATCAAGCACGCTCGTTCGACGTCGATAGACCCACCATCGAGGTGTCAGCCGGCACGGCGATGAAAAGGATCGCCGCTGGTTGATCGTCGTCCTCCTGGCCGGTCGCTCGCGAACGTCGACCGTCGGCAGCAATCAAACCAATCTCTAAGGCTCTCTTAACCACAAACGAAGGCCGCGCGCGGGGGCATGGGCCGATCGCGCGTCGATCCGCGTTGTCCGGCACCATGCTTATCACAAGCCGTGCGATCGCCTCTGCGGTGTGTGGTGCGGCGGTTCTCGCTGCGCCGCTCGCAGCCGCCGATGCGCAGCAGGTGCAGGCCGGAACGCTCGAGTGTCGTGGCGGACCCGATACCGGGTTCGTCGTAGGTCCGGTGACCAATCTCAATTGCGTGCTGCACGTCGATAGCGCGCCGGACAGTCGTTTTGTCGCGGCCATCCGCAACCTCGGCGTTTTGATCGGAGATCAAGAAGTCGCCATGAACTGGAAGGTGATGGCGCCCGTGCCGTGGCTTGGAAGCGACGATATTGCCGGCGGCTACGCCCATGCCGGCGGCGCCGGCGTCAACGTTCTCGCCGGCGGCACGAATACGCCGATCACGCTGCATCCGTTGAACGAGCAGAACGTCCCCTCAACGCCGCCCCTGAAAATCGAGAACCTCGAGATTCGGCCAGTGGACCGCTGACCCTGAGCGCAGCTTGGTGAGGGCCGGCGCGGTCGCCGGAATGCACAACGCCGTCCGCTTGAAATAGATGCGGACGGCGTTGGCCCTAGCCCCAGGAAGGTGATGCAAAATCCTGACGGCTCCAAGTGTGCACACTTTGTGCCAGCGGCGCATGTCCCAAATTGGCTATCACGCGGCATGGCCCAAATGGGCCATTTGGAAACACAGAAACACAGATAGGTTAGGCACCGAGGCGCCGGCGACGGTGCCTCACGACCAAAGTGTCTACTTGGCCTCAGCGTGGCCCACGCGCTGAGGCCTTTCTTTTTCGATGTTCGCCGTGTGCCGTGAAATCACTCGCGTCTTTATCATTCAGCGCACGAAACGATTCCGTAGTTCTCCGTGCGTGAACAAAGTTCCGGCGGCGATTGAGGGACTGATCGCTTTCCGTTCGTGCGATTGCAGGTTCCACTTGCCGTGAGCTCCGGCAGCGCGCTTCGCAATTTCTTAATCCAAGAATGTTTCTCTAGAGGATTGTGAGTGCGCGCATCGGTCGTCGATATTTTTCAGGACCGCGATGGACGATTCCCAGATCGTCCTTTTTGTTCGATGAGGATTCGCACGACCAAAACATCACGCGAGCGATGCGAACGCACGGCGCGCAGCGGTCACGCCGCGAGAGTCTCACTTTGGTTTGCTCGGCCGATGCGCCATTCCCATATACACCCCACCGGCCTTCAATTCCGCCAGCATCTGGTCGATCCGCTTGCGCTGTGTTGCAGTTCGCACGCTGCGGCCGATCCAGTGCAGATAGTCGTTGCGCTAATACGGCGGGCGCGTCTTGAACGCCTGCATCAGTCCGGCAGCATCGAGCTCGCGGCGAATGCTCGCCGGCATCGCCGCGCGCGGTCGCTTCAACGTCACGCCGCCCTCCGATCGCCGGATCAGGACCGCCGCTTGGCTTCGACGTAACGCTTGAAGTTATCCAGGATCGCCTGCCAGCCGCCGCGTTGCTGCTCGACCGAATGAGTATCCTCGCTGTCGAAGCTGACCTGCACCTTGACGCCGCCGGTCTCCGGCGTGAATGCGACCTGCGCGCTGCGATCGCCGAACGAATATTCGAGCAGCCGGGGCTCCTCGACCCTGGTGTAGGTGCCGGCGAAATCGAACCCCATGCTGCCGTCCTTGGCTTCCATTCGCGACGAGAAGGCGCCGCCGGTGCGCAGGTCGACGGTCGCGGCGGTCGTGTGCCAATCGTCGGAAGCCGCGTTCCACTGCTTGATGTCGTCGGGCGTCGTATAGGCGCGCCAGACATCCGCGATCGGCGCGGCAACGGTCGTTTCGACGGCAATCCTCATATCTATTCCCTCGTCGCGATGGGGTGAAATTGACGCGCCTCCCGGGCGGCGCCGGACCGCGGCCATTCTATTAGGGCCATGGACGCCTTCGTCAAATGGCAATGTCCGGGCCACCGGGAACATGAGGAGATCCGGGATGCCATTCAACCAACCAGATGGTGCGTGGTCGCCACAAGAATTTCGTCAGGAATGACCGTGTATGCAAGACGGGTCCAATGCCCGGAGAGCGCGTCATGCGGAACCTGAACACTGTCCTGAGCAAGCTGAACGACCGCCTGCTGCGGCTGGAGGGCGAACTGTTCGTGCTGCGATCGATCGCGCGCGCCGCCCTCACCGCCGGCGACGAGTCCGCCGTCCGCACCCGCAAGCTGCTCGAAGGCGCAAGGCTCGCGCTGTCAGACGAAGCCGAACGGCCGCTGGACGCCGCGACCGGGAAATACGTCGCGGCCGCGATCGCCATGGTCGAAGAGCTGCTTGAGAATCCACGCGAGGCGGCCCCGCTGTTCAGGGTGATCGACGGCGGCAGGCGGGACGATTAGCGCGCTTGCGCCGAGCCTAGCCGGTACCCTGCACGGCCTTGTCATAGGCCTCGATCGTCAGCCTTGCCCTGACCGCAATATCCGTGCCCGTCATGCCCGGCTTGTAAAGGCTGCTGCCGAGACCGAAGGCGCGAATGCCTGCCTTCACATACTCGGCGAAATTCTGGTCCGAGACGCCGCCGACCGCGGCGATCATCACGTCCGGCGGCAGCACGGCGCGGATCGCGGTGATGCCGGCGGCGCCGAGCACGCTGGCCGGAAAGAATTTCAGGCTCGATGCCCCCGCGCGCGCGGCGAGCAGCGCTTCCGTCGGCGAGAACACGCCGGGCATCGTGATCATCGCGTGGTCCCGGGCACGCGCCAGCACCTCGACATCGACATTCGGCGACACCATGAGGCGGCCGCCGACGTCGTGCAGGCGATCGACGTCGGCTGCGGTCAGCAACGTGCCGGCGCCGATCAGAACATCGGCCGGCGCGCGCTTCGCCGCGATCTCGATCGAGCGGAACGGCTCTGGCGAGTTCAGCGGAATCTCGATCGCGGTCATGCCGGCGTCGAGCAGCGCGCCGACGATGCCCAGCACCTCGTCCGGCTTGACGCCGCGTAGGATCGCGACCAGCGGGCGCTTCATCGGCGGAAACGGAATACTCATGCGTTGATCCTCACTTCTTCCAGATCGCCGCCGCCGCTCCGGCGAGGCCACGGCGAACCGCCTCCTCCGCATCCATGACATTGAGCGGAATCGAAAGGGCTTCGAGCGCCATCTGATAGAGCCGCTGCAACCGGCCCGAGGCAATCAGCGTAACCGGCGCTCCCTGCTTCCGTTCCGCGAGGCCCGCCGCCAGCTCGACGCCGATCAAAGTGCCCGAGATCGTCTCACGCGCGGCCTGTGCGTTGCCGCCGAACAGCAGCTGGCGCGACCGCACGCGAAATAGCAGATTGGCCGCCAGCGCCGGCGCCGCGAATGCCGCCGCGACCGCCGCGCGGAACGCATCGCCGTCAACCGCTTCCTCGGCGCCGGCGACGGCGTGCGACAGGATGGTGTCGCGCGCGACCGCGCTGAACAGCTCTCCGGTCATGAAGGTCGCAAAGCGTTCGACCGTTCCGCCGCGGACCCTCACCCATTTGGAATGCGTTCCCGGCATGCAGACGAGCGCCTCGCCCGGCGCATTCAAGCCGAGCGCCCCCAGCAGCTGGGTCTCCTCGCCGCGCATGACGTCGGGCGCGGCGGCATCGCGCTGCGCGATCCCGGGCAGGATACGGATCTCGCGCGCCTGCCCGCCGACCACGACGGCGCCGTTGAGGATGTCCATCAGATGCGCCGGCGTATCGATATAGCCGGCCTCGACCCAGCCCTGCCGCGCGCCGGCCATGCCGCAGATCACGACCGGCAGGTCGGCCGCCGCGCCCAGCGCATCGAGATGCGATTGCAGCACGGCCGCAAAGCCGGTCCTGGCTGCCGCGGTCATGCCTTCATCGCTGCGGCGCTCACCGAGCACCTTGCCACCGGCGCCCGTCAGCCAGAGCCGGAAGCTGCTGGTGCCCCAGTCGACCGCGACATAGGAAAGCCCGCTCATCGCGCCCTGTTCCACGCTCTCAGTGTCCCGCGCGCCGACGGCGCCGCTGCCAGACGCGATAAAGGCGATCATCGCGCCACGCAAGGTGGCTCGGTGGCGTGACGCCACGAGGCCTCGCTGGCATCGGACGCGCGGATCGATTACCGCGCGCCCTTCAGCGTGCAGGAGGTCGTGCAGGTCGTAACGTTGCCGCGGTCACATTTGATGCAGGCGTTGACGCACTGATCCATGACCTTGGGATTGTACTGACTGTAAAGATTGGCCGCACAGCTGTTGGTCGATCCCGTAACCTCCGGGTCGGACCAGCAACCGGACAGTAAAAATGCTGCGGCACTCAAAATGGCGACCTTGCGCATAAGGCCTCCTGCCACGCCGTATCCGAGTAATGTTGCAAGTAACCTTGATGGGTTAGGTTAAATTCCGGTTTCAATTGCGGCCTTATTCGGAAGCAGTATTGCTTATCCACCGGACATTTCCCCAAGGTCCGGGCCCACACCGGCAAGGCCGTCAGGCGACCCCGCCTGGCGGCTTTGTTGCCCAGCAATGCACAAGGAAACCAACAAGATGGCCCGAAAGCCGCGGTGGTCGTTCAAGGAGGACCGACGACTGATGGAACTGGCACGCTCCTCGAAGTCGCTGGAGGAGGTCGTGAAGGCGACCGGCCGCTCGCCGGAGCGGATCAAGAAGATGGCGATGCGCCTCGGCCTGTCGATCAAGCCGCGCAGTACCACCAAGAAATGACTTGAAATACGGCCGCTAGAGTTCTGGCGGACAATCGTCCTTCGCCCGCACCGGGATCGCTCTGACCTCGCCCTGCGGCTTGGCCTCAGCCTCAGCCTCAGCCTCAGCCTCGGTCCTCCTGGTGCAGGTGGTCAGCACGAAAGCAACCCGGCTGCATTGCCATTCCGGCCCGAGCGCCGCATTGGACACCGGCTCGGGCGACGCCAGTGTCAGGGATAGATACGCCACCAAAACGGCACCCGCCGCGCCTGCGGCAGCCAGCGCCGCGCCCTTTCCGGACCACAGCTTGGACATCATGGCCTAGGTTCCCGCCGATCTTCAGGAGTCGAGGCAGCCCGCCTGTCCGCGTGTGATCGGAATCACAACCGGGATCAAACAGTTCAGCCCGAGTCTTTGGCCTTGATGTGGGATCGATATTGCACTGCCGCAAGACGGGATCAGCGCGCCGGCTCGATCACATTACAGTTGGTCCGGCCCGACATCAGGCAGTCCTGCATCTTGCTCGCCGCCGTCAGGTCATGCGCGAGCCAGAGGCCGACCGCGAGCATGACCGCTGCGACCAGCAGTCCGATCAGCGCGCCCCTTCTGCTGCCTCCGTCGTCGGATTCGCTCATGCGAGCTTCGGTTCCCGGTTGCCACGGTCCGCATCATGACCCTTTGCACGGTTGCGTGCGATCAATTCTGCAACAGTCGCACAACGAAATGCACGGCCGCGGCCGTCGGCACCGCAATTCCGTTGCGCGCCAGGGGCGACTCGCGAAAGACTACTCGCTGAAGTGGAGCGCGTGTGCGGGGCGTGCCGATGAGCGAACAAGAAGCAACGACGTACGACTATCAGCGTTACAGGCAGTTGCTCTCGGAGGCTGTCGATGAGAGCAGCAGGCAGCGGCTGATCAGCCTCCTGATCGTCGAAAGGGCGCGCGACAGGCTGGAAGCCCAGCGCGCCTCGGACCGGAGCGCGATGACCGCCGAGACGGTCGCCAAAGTCCTGGGTAACGGACGACGCGAGCACCTCCAGCGCGGCTGAACTTTTCAACAGCCCTTGTTCAACAGCCCTTGGTGACCAGCCACTCACCACGCGTCCGCGGGGCGAACGATGGCCGCTTGACGCTGGCTCATATCTCCCTTGCTCCACAGCCCTCCGTTCACCACTGGCAATTTCGTCGCCATTCACTTATTGAAACGCCGAACCAACCCCATCCATCACCCGAACAGAAAGCAGCAAGGCTTCCTCTATGAGTGGCTTCAAGGAACCGGGTTTTGCCGACCGCCAGAAAGCGGCCCTGCAGGCGCGGCAAAACCTCCTCAACAAGTTTCGCGCCCAGCCGGGAGCTGACGATCCCGCTGTGAAGGCACGTGCCGAGGAGCGCGCGGCGATCGCCGAACGCCGCACCAAGGCCAAGGAGGCCCGTGAGGCCGAAAAGGCCGAGCAGAAGCGCCGCGAGGAAGAGGCCGTCGCCGCCGACGCCGCCCGCATTGCGCGCGAGAAGGAAGAGGAAGCCGCCCGCGAGGAGGCGCTGCTCGCCGAGCAGAAGGCCAAGCGCGATGCCCGCTACGCGGCACGCAAGGAGCGCGGCAAGAAGAAGCGCTAAGGCGCAACCAGGCCCGCCAGAGCGGCGGGCCTGCGGACAGCGGGCGATGACGGCAGTCAGTTCTTCTTCATGCCGTCGTCTTTCTTCATCATCGCGCCGCCGTCCTTCTTCATGGCGTCGTCCTTCTTCATCATGCCACCGTCCTTCTTCATGGCGTCCTTGGACATCGTGTCTTCCTTCTTCATCGCGTCATCCTTGCCCATCTTGTCCTGAGCGAAGGCGGCGGGCGCCAGCGCCAGGCTGAACGAGAGCAGCACGGCGGAAAGGCCGAGGCGGGTCTTGGTGGTCATGGTGATGATCCCTTGTGTGGTCGAATGTGAGCGCGACGACTTGCCGCTCTCTACTCGACGCACTTGCGCCGGCCGTCGTTACCTCCAATAACGAATTCTTGAAGCAGCACGGCTGCGGTCGCCCGGCGGCTGGTCGCGCGACGGTTGCGTGACGACGCGGCGTCACCGCGCATCAGTGTGCACCGCAACAACGGCAAGGCTTGAACGTCAGGACTTGAACGTCAGGACTTGCAGCCCCGTATCGGCTCGCACTATCAGGGCGCCTCGAACTATCAGACTAGAGAATATTCACGCGAAGACCGGCTAAGCTAAAGCTCCGCGCCGGCCTAACAGCCACTCAAGAAGCTCTCAGGGGAGAACAATGCTCACACGCCGCCACGTCCTCGCTTCCGCCCTCGCCGCACCCGCCATCCTGCGGATGGGCATCGGGACCGCACATGCCGCGACCACGCTGAAGATCTCGCACCAGTTCCCCGGCGGCACGATCGACAAGGGCGACTTCCGCGACCGGCTGTGCAGGATGTTCGCGGCCGAGGTCGCCAAGCGCTCGGGCGGTGAGCTGACCGCCGAGGTCTATCCGAACTCGTCGCTGATCAAGACCAACGCGCAGTTCTCGGCGATGCGCAAGGGCGCGCTCGACCTCAGCCTGTATCCGATGCCCTATGCCGGCGGCGAATTGCCGGAGACCAATATCGGCCTGATGCCGGGCCTCGTCACCACCTACGATCAGGGCCTGCGCTGGAAGAAGGAGCCGGTCGGCAAGGCCTTGAGCGACTTCCTCGCCGACAAGGGCATTCTGCTGATCTCCTGGGTCTGGCAGGCCGGCGGCGTCGCCAGCCGCTCCAGGGCGATCGTGGCGCCTGAAGATGCCAAGGGCCTCAAGGTGCGCGGCGGCTCGCGCGAGATGGACATGGTGCTGCAGACCGCCGGCGCCGCCGTGCTGTCGGTGCCGTCCAACGAGCTCTACGCCGCGATGCAGACCGGCGCCTGCGACGCCGGCATCACCTCCTCCACCAGCCTGATCTCGTTCCGCCTCGAGGAGGTCGCGAAATCGCTGACCTCGGGCGCCGGCGCCTCCTACTGGTTCATGCTGGAGCCATTGATGATGTCGAAGGCGATCTTCGACAAGCTGCCGAAAAACCAGCAGGACATCATCCTTGCCGTCGGCACCGAGCTCGAGGCGTTCGGCCGCAAGGGGGCGCAGGACGACGATACCGAAGTCGCCAAGGTCTATGAGAAGGCCGGCGCCAAGGTCAGCGCGCTCGATGCAACCATTGTCGGCAAGTGGCGCGACATCGCGCGCGATACCGCATGGAAGGACTATGGCGCCAAGACCGCCACCGCCGCCAACCTGCTGAAGCTCGCTAGCGACGTCGCCGCATGATCCATGGTCCGGTCGCGGATCAGGCCGAAACCGCAAGCATCGCCGCGGGCAACACGCCCGTGGCCTTGCTTGGGCGCGCGCTGTCCATCTGCAACAACATCATCGTGGTGTTCGCCGCGCTCGCTCTGGTCGCGGCCTGCGTGATCCTGAGCTACAGCGTGCTCGGCCGCGCCCTGTTCCACAGCCCGAACTACTGGCAGGACGAGGCGGCCGTCTTCCTCCTGGTCGGCGCCACCTTCATGACCTCGGCCTATGTGCAGAGCCAGCGCGGCCATGTCAGCATCGAGGCGTTCGTCGGGCTGCTCTCGGCGCGCGCCAACGCCATCAGGCTGTGGCTGGTCGATGTCGCGAGCTTCGCGTTCTGCGCCTTCTTCGCCTGGAAGTCCTGGACCCTGGCACATGAAGCCTATGTCGACGGCCAGGTGTCCAACTCGATGTGGTCGCCGCCGCTCGCCATCCCCTACGTGCTGATGGCGCTGGGCATGACGCTGCTCTGCGTGCAGATCCTCCTGCAAATCATCATTCCGCTGACGGGTGGCGCGCGCCGATGACCGTGTTTGGTATTGGTATCTCCTACGGACTTGCCACCCTGTTTGCGATGTTCTCCGGCATGCCGATCGCGTTCGCGCTCGGTGCGGTCGCGGTCGTGTTCATGGCGATCTTCATGCCGGCGGCCTCGCTCGATACGGTGACGCAGAACGTCTACGAGGAGATGGCCTCGATCACGCTGCTGTCGATCCCGCTGTTCATCCTGAAGGGCGCGGCGATCGGCAAATCGCGCGCTGGCCAGGATCTCTATTCGGCGCTGCACGCCTGGCTGCACCGCGTGCCCGGCGGCCTCGGCGTCGCCAATGTGTTCGCCTGCGCCCTGTTCGCGGCGATGGCCGGCTCCTCGCCCGCGACCTGCTCGGCGATCGGTTCGGCCGGCATTCCGGAGATGCGCAAGCGCGGCTATTCCGGCGGCTTTGCCGCGGGGATCATCGCCGCCGGCGGCACGCTCGGCATCCTGCTGCCGCCCTCGATCACGATGATCCTGTTCGCCGTCGCAGCCGAGAAATCGCTGGGACGGCTGTTTCTCGCCGGCATCGGTCCCGGCCTGCTGCTGGTGACGCTGTTCGGCCTCTACGCCGTGTTCCGCTTCCGCAAGGAATACGCCATGGCCCGCGCCGTCTATGACGCGACCGGCAAGGACGCGGCGATCCTGCAGCATGACGAATTCACCATGGCCGAGCGCTTCAGCGCGCTGCCGCGCGTGATCCCGTTCGTGCTGCTGCTGACCGGCGTGATGATCGCGCTCTATGGCGGCTACGCCACGCCATCGGAAACCGCCGGCCTCGGCGGCCTCCTGGCGCTCGGGCTGATCGCCGTGATCTACAGCGTGTGGACGCCCAGCGACCTGTCGCCGATCCTGAAATCGACCATCCGCGAGTCCACCATGCTGATGCTGATCATCGGCATGTCGCTGCTCTATTCCTATGTGATGAGCTATCTGCACATCTCGCAGTCGGCGGCGGAGGCGATCGTCGCCATGCACCTGCCGCGCTGGGAGCTGTTGTTTGCGATCCTCGTGATGGTGATCGTGCTCGGCTTCTTCCTGCCGCCGGTCTCGATCATCCTGATGACCGCGCCGATCATCCTGCCGCCGCTGCGCGCGGCCGAGTTCGACATCATCTGGTTCGGCGTCGTCATGACCATCGTGATGGAGATGGGCCTGATCCATCCGCCGGTCGGCCTCAACATCTTCGTCATCCGCAACGTCGCGCCCGACATCCCGCTGAGCGAGGTGATCTGGGGCACGCTGCCATTCGTGCTGCTGATGATGTTCGCAGTGCTGTTGCTCTGCTTCTTTCCGGAGATCTCGACCTGGCTGCCGAATCTGATCATGGGGCCGGACGGCGGGCGCTAGACCGCTTGCGCGCTGCGAGGACGCGGCAGACCGTAGTTTCAGGCAGCCTCCTGCTCGCGTTCCGCGAGCGCCCTCTCGATCCGGCGGACCAGCACCGCCGTCGGACGCCCCTCGCGCTGCAGCCGGCGGAGCTCGTTCCACAGCCTGATGATTTCGCGGTCTCGCTCGTCGTCCATGGCAGCACTCTCCCGGAGCGCGCCAATATGAACGAAACAAGAACGAAACTCAAGGCCCCGAGATCAAGACGCAGTCGCTCGTGCAGGAACCAGAGCGACGCGGCGCGATTGGTTCCTTCATGAAAATGGCCAAGGCAATTCGCAGGCAGGCGCAGACCGCGGAGCGGGTTGCATTGACGACGGCCGACGCACTTGTCGCCAACCAGATGCGCTCCCTCGCCCGCGCCTTCAGGAGTCAGGCCGATATCCTGAAGAGGAAAGAGAAGAAAAAGAAGAAGTGAGACGCGCCTGCGGTCGGGTCAGGGATAGCCATCACCCGGCGAGCCGACCTCGACCACATCGATCCGCGACGCGGACCTGCCCTTGCGTAGCTCCTCGTAGGACGTCTCCGCGCTCAGGCAGAACAGCGTCCTGCGGTCCGCGCCTCCGAGCGCGCAGGCAAGCGCGCGGCGGCCGGACACCGTGATGCGCTTACGCTCCACACCGGTGCGATCGATCCGGACAAAAGCATCTTCCGTGAAGGACGCGACCCAGGTCGCCCCGTCGGCATCGAGGCAGATGCCGTCGGGATCGTTGATGCTGCCGAACCGCCCGCGCAGGCTCAGGCCGCCGTTCCGGCGCGATGTCGTATTCGGCGAGACCGGCGCCATCCATTTCGGCAACGACGAGTCGGCGATGGTCGGAGGAGACGGCAATGCCGTTGGGAAACCGCAAGCCTTCAGCAACGACGCGCGCACTGCCATCGGCCGTCACGAGGATGATCCGGCCGACCGCACCGCGGCGCTCCGGCGGCGGCAGGTTGAAGCAGAGATCGCCGACATAGGCGCGTCCCTGCCCGTCGATGATCATGTCGTCGATCGTGCCGGTCGCGACCTCGGAGAGATCGGCATAGAGCGACAGCGCTCCATCGGAAAACCGCAGCAGCCGCTTCCTGAACATCGTCAGCACGACGATGTCGCCATCAGGCAGGACGCCGAGACCACACGGCGTGCCGTCGGTCAGCGCAGCATGCTCCTGCAACTCGCCCGACGAGCTGATGCTCAGAAGCGCCCGCGCCATGCAATCGACGAACCAGAGCCGCCCGCGATGCCATCGCGGGCCTTCGAAATAGCGGCCGCCGTCGAGGATCGTTCTGAGGCGAGCCGTCATGACGCACCGGCTCGAGAAAAGTGATGTGGCAGTGACATCGGCAGCCCCCACGTGCGCTCGCGACGACGATACAACTCACGCGGAACCGGTCAAAGCACGGTGCGGCCGTCCGTTTCCGCCGTAAAAACCCCGGTTCCCGCGGGTTCCACACGCCATATTCCATATTTCGCCGCGTTTTCCCTGTTGAGTTGCAGCTGCATTAAGACTCGAGAATCGAGGGTAGTGATAATCTGCGGCGGTTGTGCCGCCGTATGACGCGTTCTGTTGTGCCTCATGGTTTCTCAGGGGGGGACCAGGGAATGAACCGTTGCCTACGTCCGCTGGCGTGCTTCGCCACCGCCGCCGCGCTCGCGCTGCTTCCGGTCCAGGCGACCGCCAAGCCGCATCACCAGCACCAGGCCAAGAGCGGCCACGGGGACAAGAAGGCGCATGGCGGCAAGGCCGCGCGCGAGAGCACCTCCGGCAAGCGGCGGCACGCCAGACATGGCGCCGACAAACGTAAATCCGCGAAGGCCAAATCCGATCCTTCCAAATCCGCTGAGAAGGCGCCCGAGCCGGAGAAGCCCGCAGGGCCGCAATTGTCGGGCGATCTCGCCACGATCAAGGATGCGATCCTCGCCGCGCGCAGAGGCAAGACCAGCGATGCGACCGACATCCAGGCCAGGATCACCGACCCGGTCGGGCGAAAACTCGTCGAGTGGTATCTGCTGCGCCACTCGGAATCGAGCGCGCCGTTCAGCCGCTATGCGGCATTCGTGACGGCCAATCCGGACTGGCCAAGCGTCACGCTGTTGCGCAAGCGCGCCGAAGCGCGGATCTGGCAGGAGCGCAGCGATCCGGCCACGGTGCACGGCTTCACCCTCGATCAGCCGATCAGCGGCAAGGGCAAGTTCGCGCTCGCCCGCACGCTGCTGGCTGAAGGCGACCGCGACGGCGCCACCCGGCTGATGCGCGAAGCCTGGCGCTCGGAGGAACTGTCCGATCGCACCGAGAGCGACGCCTATGATGCGTTCAAGGACCTGCTGACGCGCGACGACCATCGGGCGCGCATGGACAAGCGGATCGGCGCCAAGGATCTCGCCGGCGCGAGGCGCGCGGCGCAGCGGCTCGGCAG
Source organism: Bradyrhizobium sp. USDA 4538 (assembly GCF_024171045.1). Taxonomy (NCBI): domain Bacteria; kingdom Pseudomonadati; phylum Pseudomonadota; class Alphaproteobacteria; order Hyphomicrobiales; family Nitrobacteraceae; genus Bradyrhizobium; species Bradyrhizobium sp. USDA 4538. The sequence goes on along the minus strand of NZ_JALJZE010000001.1, from coordinate 7,772,289 downwards.
CGACGATCTGGCGATCGTGAAAGCCTGCGGCGCGGTCCGCGGACAATCCAGCAAGGCAGAGGACACGCTCAACGATGTGCCGGCCGATGCCCGCCGCGATCTCGGCTACACGCTGTGCCGAATTCAGTGGCTGCTTGCGAAGAACAAGGTCGACGAAGCCGCGCGCGTGACGATCGCGGCTGAGCCCGAGACGATGGCGCAGCAGGACACCGACCAGTGGTGGCGCGAGCGCCGCATCCTGTCCCGCAAGCTGCTCGACCAGGGCGAGTACCAAGCGGCCTATGACGTGATCCGGCCCGCGGCGGCGCCGGACAATCCTTATTACCGCTCCGACATGCACTTCATGCGCGGCTGGATCGCGCTGCGTTATCTCAATGACGCCAAGACCGCCGCGGCGCACTTCGCGCATATCGACGAGGGCCAGACCAACCCGACCGTGCTGGCGCGCGCCGCCTATTGGCGCGGCCGCGCCGCCGAGGCTCTCGGCAATTCCGCGGCGATGCGGGCCGACTACCAGGCCGCCGCGCGCTACCCGACGGCCTATTACGGTCAGCTCGCGCTGGCCAGGCTCGGCCGTGATGGTGGCGTCGAGCTGCGCGCGCCCTCGCCGGCCGCCAGCGCCGGCAGCATGGCGGCGGATGAGCGCGTCCGCGCCGCCGATATGCTCTATGCGATCGGCGAGCCCGACGTCGTGCTCTATTTCGCCGCCGATCTCGCCGAGGAAAGCACCGATGTCGGGATGCTCGAAGCGCTCGGCGAGCTGACCGGCCGCCGCAACGATGCCCGCGCCATGCTGCAGATCGGCAAGATCGCGCTCGCGCGCGGCTTTGCCTTCGACCATTACGCTTTCCCGGTGATCGGCATTCCCAAGCACATGCCGATCGCGCCCGATATCGGGCGCAGCATGACCTACTCGATCGCGCGTACCGAAAGCGCGTTCGACCAGCGCGACAAGTCGGCGGCCAACGCCGTCGGCCTGATGCAGGTGACGCCGGAAGCTGGCCGTGACACCGCCAAGCGCTTCGGCGTCAGCTATGACTGGAGCCGGATGGTGTCCGATCCCGTTTACAACACCCAGATGGGCGCAGCCGAGCTCAGCGCGTTGCTGTCGGAATATCGCAACTGCCACATCATGACCTTTGCCGGCTACAACGCTGGCCGCGGCCGCGTCCGCGACTGGATCAAGGCCTATGGCGACCCGCGCGATCCCAAGGTCGATCCGGTCGACTGGGTGGAGCGGATCCCGATCTCCGAGACGCGCAACTACGTGCAGCGTGTGATGGAGAATTTCGCGGTCTACCAGGCGCGGTTCGAGGACGCCGGCACGGCGGTGGCTAAGAACGACGGGCGCGTCGTGACGCAGGAGAGCAACGCGGCGCCGGCTGAGGCAATGCCGTCGCAATAATCCAGCGTGGCCCCGGCCTAGTGCGCAATTGCGTACGGGGGCCGGGACGACGCGGAGAGAGCGCGGTTCAATCCACCTTCACGTTGGCGGCCTTGATCATCGGCCACCATTTTGCGATTTCCGCCTTCTGCCAGGTGCCGAGCGCTTCCGGCGTCAGCTGATCCTTCGGCGGCATCTGCAGGCCCAAATTCTCCAGCTGCTTCTGCACGGCCGGATCGGCCATCGCCTCGACCGCAGCGGCATTGAGCTTGGCCACGATCTCCTTCGGGGTACCCTTCGGCACCCAGAGGCCGGACCACAGCGTCATGTGGAAGCCCGGCAGGCCGGCCTCGTCGACCGTCGGAACGTCAGGCGCATTCGCGACCCGCTTGGAATCGGTGACCGCATAGGCGCGGATATTGCCGGCACGGACCTGGTTGATCGAGTTCGAGGTCTGGTCGACGATGATGTCGATCTGGCCGGCGACGAGGTCGTTCAGCGCCGGCCCGGTGCCGCGATACGGCACATATTGCAGCTTGATGCCGGAGACGTTCTCGAAATAGAGCCCGGCGATATGGCTGCCGCTGCCGGCGCCGGCGGTGCCCGCGGTCGGCGGCGCCGGCCGCGACTTCAGCCACTCCAGCAACTCCTTCAGCGATTTCGCCGGCACGGCGTTCTTGCTGACGATGATCATCGGGTTGCTCGGCAGCAGCACCACCGGCTCGAGATCGGTGACGAGGTCGTAGCCGAGCTTGTAGATCGCGCCGTTGGCGACATGGGTGCCGAGATGGCCGAACGAGATGGTGTAGCCGTCGGGCGCCGAGCGCACCGCACGGCCGACGCCGATCGAGCCGCCGGCACCGGTCACGTTCTCGATCAGCAGCACCTCACCGAGCGACTGCTTCATGCGCTCGCCGAGGATGCGTGCCATCGCATCCGAAGGACCGCCGGCGGCAAACGGCACCACGATGGTGATCGGGTGCGTCGGATAGGTTTCCGCGGAAACGTTCCCCGTTAACGCCAACATCGCCAACACGGCCAGAACCAGCTTCCGCATCACGCTCTCCCTCAATTTTCTTGTTTCCAATTATTTTTGAAGGGCCACCTCTCGACAAGATGGCCCTTCGGATGAGGCGTCAGAACTGCGAGAAGTCGATCGGCTTGTGCCGGTCGAGCGTGCGGGTGATCGGCGGCAGCGGGTATTTCAGGCCGCTGGCGCAGTTGAACAGCATCACGCGGTCGCTCTTGCTGACACGGCCGTCGGCGAGGCTCTCCTTGTAGGCGGCGTAGGTCGCGGCGCCCTCGGGGCACAGCAACAGCCCCTCCTCGCGCGCGACCTCATTGAGGGCGGCGCTGATCTTGTCGTCATCGACGGCGATCGCAAAGCCCTTGCTCTCGCGCACCGCGCGCAGGATGAGGAAGTCGCCGATCGCCTGGGGCACGCGGATGCCCGAGGCGATGGTGTGGGCGTCCTCCCAGCGCGCGGCGTGCTCGGTGCCGGCCTCATAGGCCCGCACCATCGGCGCGCAGCCGGAGGCCTGCACCGCGACCATGCGCGGGCGCTTGCTTCCGATGAAGCCGATCTTCTCGAGCTCGTCGAACGCCTTCCACATGCCGATCAGGCCGGTGCCGCCGCCGGTCGGGTAGAAGATCACGTCGGGCACGTCCCAGCCGAGCTGCTCGGCAAGTTCAAGCCCCATCGTCTTCTTGCCCTCGATCCGGTACGGCTCCTTCAGGGTCGAGGTATCGAACCAGCCGACCTTCGCCTTGCCCTCGCCGACGATCTTGCCGCAGTCATCGATATAGCCGTTGACGCGATAGACGGTGGCGCCCTGCAGCTCGATCTCGCTGACATTCACCTCCGGCGTATCGGCCGGGCAGAAGATCGTGGTCTTGATGCCGCAGGAGGTCGCATAGGCCGCCAGCGCCGCGCCGGCATTGCCGTTGGTCGGCATCGCCATGTGCTTGATGCCGAGCGCCTTGCCCATCGACACCGCCATCACCAGGCCGCGTGCCTTGAACGAGCCGGTCGGCAGCCGGCCTTCATCTTTCACAATGATCTCGCCGCCGCCAAGCTTGGCGCCGAGCCGCGGCAGCCGGATCAGCGGCGTCGTGACCTCGCCGAGGCTGACGATATCCTTGCATTTGCGCACCGGCAGCAGCTCGCGGTAGCGCCACAAATCGGCGGGACGCTGCGCCAGGGCGTCCTTCGTCAGCGCCTTCTTCACCCCGGCAAGGTCATAGCGCACCAGCAGCGGCTTGCCGGCCTTGGAGAGGTTGTGCACCTGGTCGGCGGGATAATGATCGCCCTCCATCGCGCATTCGAGATGGGTGACGAAAGTCGGGCGTTCGATGGTGAGGTTGTCGTTGTCTTTCACTGGCTCTGTTCTTTCTCAGGCTTCTTGCGTCAACGGCTCTTTCCGCTTGTCATCGCCGGGCTTGACCCGGCGATCCATCTTGCAAAAAAGCTTTCGCTTGATGGATGCGCGGGTCAAGCCCGCGCATGACGAGCTGAATTCGGCCACTCAAATATTCAGCACCCGCCCGTAGGCGTCGAGCACCGCTTCCTTCATCATTTCCGACAAGGTCGGATGCGGGAACACGGTGTGCATCAGTTCCTCTTCCGTGGTCTCCAGATTCATCGCCACGACGTAGCCCTGGATCAGCTCGGTGACCTCGGCGCCGATCATGTGGGCGCCGAGCAGCTGGCCGGTCTTCTTGTCGAAGATCACCTTGACGAGGCCCTGGTCCTCGCCGAGCGCGATCGCCTTGCCGTTGCCGACGAACGGGAAGCGGCCGACCCGGATCTCGCGGCCGTCTTCCTTGGCCTTGGCCTCGGTGAGGCCCACGGAGGCGACCTGCGGGTTGCAGTAGGTGCAGCCCGGGATCATCAGCTTGTCCATCGGATGCGGATGCAGGCCCTTGATCGCCTCGATGCAGATCACGCCCTCATGCTCGGCCTTGTGCGCGAGCATCGGCGGTCCCGCGACGTCGCCGATCGCATAGATGCCGGGAACGTTGGTCTTGCCGAGGCCGTCGATCACGATGCAGCCGCGATCGGTTTTGACGCCAAGCTTCTCCAGCCCGAGATTCTCGATATTGCCGACCACGCCGACCGCCGAGATCACGCGCTCGAACTCCACCGCTTGCGGCTTCTCCTTGCCGTCGTCGATGGTCGCAACCACGCTGTCGGCCTTCTTCTCGAGCTTTGTCACCTTGGTCGAGGTGAGTATCTTGATCCCCATCTTCTCAAACCGCTTGCGGGCGAGCCCTGCGATTTCCGCATCCTCGACCGGGAGAATCTGCGGCAGCACCTCGACCACGGTGACGTCGGCGCCCATGGTGTGGAAGAACGAGGCGAACTCGATGCCGATCGCGCCGGAGCCGACCACCAACAGCGACTTCGGCATCCGCTCCGGCACCATCGCCTCGAAATAGGTCCAGATCAGCTTCTTGTCGGGCTCGAGCCCGGGCAGCACGCGCGGCCGCGCGCCGGTCGCCACGATGATGTGCTTGGCCTGATAGGTGCCCTCGCCGCTGGCGCCCTTTGGCGCCTCGACCGCCGACTTCTTCACCGTGATCTTGCCGGGGGCATCGATCGTGGCTTCGCCCCAGATCACCGTGACCTTGTTCTTCTTCATCAGGAAGCCGACGCCGTCATTGAGGCGCTTCGAGACGCCGCGCGAGCGCTGCACCACCGCCTTCGGATCGAACGAGACGTTGTCGGCCGACAGGCCGTAATCCTTGGCGTGCTGCATGTAGTGATAGATCTCGGCGGAGCGCAGCAGCGCCTTGGTCGGGATGCAGCCCCAGTTCAGGCAGATGCCGCCGAGATAGGATTTCTCGACGATCGCGGTCTTGAAACCGAGCTGCGCGGCGCGGATCGCGGTCACGTAGCCGCCGGGGCCGGAGCCGATGATGATGACGTCAAAGGATGTGTCGGCCATGGCGGCTCCCGTTCAACTCAACGTGTGACGCCGCGGGCGCGGCTTCTTGCGATCAATGACCTGACCAGCCATTCGAGCCCGATCACCACGGCCATGATGGCCAGGGCCGTCAGCACGATCGGCTGGGCGATGTTCCGCGCCAGCTGTTCGCCGGCGAAGAACGCGGAGTGCAGAAAATCGAACCCGACCGGATTGCAGACCAGCGCGGCCGACAGCAACAGCGAGATCCAGGGCCAGCGCGTGCGAGCCGTGCCGGCCATTCATCCGTACTCCCGCCATACCGCACCGAGGAACACGGACCACGCCAGCGCCAGCACCGCGGCGCCGATCATCATGATCCTGAACTGGATCGTCGATATCAGGTCGCGGTTGACCGCGACGAGCAACGCGACGGCGATAGCGGCGAGCAGGACGTACGGACCGACGATCGCGTACATGGCGGATGCCTGTCACACCATCATCATCACGGGGTTTTCGATCAGCTGCTTGAAGGCACCGATCAGCTCGGCGCCGAGCGCGCCGTCGATCGCGCGGTGATCGCACGACAAGGTCACGCTCATCATGTGCGCGATCTCGATCTTGCCGCCGCGCACCACCGGACGTTCCTCCGAGGTGCCAACCGCGAGGATCGAGGCATGCGGCGGGTTGATCACGGCGGTGAAGTGGTTGATGCCGTACATGCCGAGGTTGGAGACCGCGGTGGTGCCGCCCTGATATTCCTCCGGCTTCAGCTTGCGGGCGCGGGCGCGGGCGGCGAAATCCTTCATCTCGTTGGAGATGGTCGAGAGCGTCTTGGTCTCGGCCTTGCGGATGATCGGCGTGATCAGGCCGCCCGGCATCGCCACCGCGACGCCGACGTCGGAATGCTTGTGCTTGAGCATGCCGCCTTCGGTCCAGCTGACGTTGCAGTTCGGAATCTTCTGCAGCGCGACCGCCATCGCCTTGATGACGAAGTCGTTGACCGAGATCTTGTAGAGCGGCTTCTTCTCCTTGTCCTTCGGCGCTGCGGCGTTGATCTCCTCGCGCGCGGCGAGCAGCTTGCCGATGTCGCAGTCGATGGTGAGATAGAAGTGCGGGACGTTCTGCACCGAGGCAGTGAGACGCTGCGCGATGGTGCGACGCATGCCGTCATGCGGCACCACCTCGTAGGAGCCCGGCTCGAACAGCGCGAGGATCTGCTTGTCCGACATAGACGGCGCGATGCTCGGTCCCGCGGCGGGCGCTGCCGCCGGCGCCTTCAGGCCCTTGCCGGACTTGGCCTCGTCGACGTCGCGCGCGATGACACGGCCATGCGGGCCGGTGCCGGTGACGCGGGCGAGATCGATGCCGGCTTCCTTTGCCAACCGGCGCGCCAGGGGCGACGAGAACACGCGGGCGTGGCCGTTGACCTGCGCGGCGGGTGCGGCGGCCTGAGGCGCGGCGGCCGGCTTCGGCGCAGGCGCTGCAGCCGGTGCGGGAGCCGCCGCAGGCGCGGCCTGCGCGGCGGGCTTCGGCGCCTCGGCGGGTTTCGCGGCCGGTGCGGCGCCCGCTCCGGCGCTGGCCGCCGCCTTCACATCCTCGCCGTCGCCGGCCATGACGGCGATGACGTCGTTGACCGGCACGTCCTGGGTGCCCTCGGGCACCAGGATCTTGGCGATCGTGCCTTCATCGACCGCCTCGACTTCCATCGTCGCCTTGTCGGTCTCGATCTCCGCGATCACGTCGCCGGACTTGACCTTGTCGCCCTCTTTCTTGAGCCACTTGGCGAGGTTGCCCTTTTCCATCGTCGGCGACAGCGCGGGCATGAGAATATTGATCGGCATTGTCAGTGACCTTGTTGCGACCGCGGTTTGGTTTGGCCCATGTCGGTCGGCCGGGCGATTTCGGCTTCGAACATCTCGACGATGCGCGCGAGCGCCTCGTCCTCGGTGTATTCGCTCTCGCGCGCATAGGCGCGTGCGGCATGGCGGGCGATGTCGACCAGCATCAGCCCCCACATGTCCGGCTCCTCGAAAGCGCGCTGGAACGCGATCGACAGGCCGCCATCGACGACGAAGGCGCGCAGCACCTCGATGGCGTCGTCGCGGCCCATCACGTCAGGCGGCAGCGGCTGCTCCTTGGGACCGGCCATCGGCGTTACCGGTAGGATACGGCCTTGGCGGCGGCGACCACCTCGGCGACGGAGGGCAGAGCGAGCTTTTCGAGGTTGGCGGCATAGGGCATCGGCACGTCCTTGCCGGAGACGCGCGCCACCGGCGCGTCGAGATAGTCGAAGGCGTGCTCCATGATGCGCGCGGCGACCTCGGAGCCGACGCCGCTCTGCTGCCAGCCCTCCTCGACCGTCACCGCGCGGCCGGTCTTCTTCACCGAGTTGATGATGGTCTCGGTATCCATCGGACGGATGGTGCGGAGATCGACGACCTCGGCCTCGATACCTTCCTTGGCGAGTTCGTCGGCAGCCTTCAGCGCATAGGACATGCCCATCGCCCAGGAGACGATGGTGACGTCCTTGCCGGCGCGGGCAATCCGCGCCTTGCCGATCGGCACCACGAAATCAGCCAGCTTCGGCACCTCGCCGGTGTGGCCGTACAGCACCTCGTTCTCGAGGAAGATCACCGGATTGGGATCGCGGATCGCGGCCTTGAGCAGGCCCTTGTAATCAGCGGCCGAATACGGCGCGATCACCTTGAGGCCCGGAATCTGCGAGTACCACGCCGCGTAGTCCTGGCTGTGCTGCGCGGCGACACGCGCGGCGGCGCCGTTCGGGCCGCGGAACACGATCGAGCATCCCATCTGGCCGCCGGACATATAGAGCGTCTTGGCGGCGGAGTTGATGATCTGGTCGATCGCCTGCATGGCGAAGTTGAAGGTCATGAACTCGACGATCGGCTTCAAGCCCGCCATCGCCGCGCCGACGCCGACGCCGGCAAAGCCGTGCTCGGTGATCGGCGTGTCGATCACGCGGCGGGCGCCGAATTCCTGCAACAGGCCCTGCGTCACCTTGTAGGCGCCCTGATATTCCGCGACCTCCTCGCCCATGATGAAGACGTCGCCGTCGCGGCGCATCTCCTCGGCCATCGCATCGCGCAGCGCCTCGCGAATGGTCTGCGTGACCATCTCGGTCCCCGCGGGGATTTCCGGATCAGGCAGTGGCTCGGTCGCGGGCGCGGCCGGCGCCTTCGCCGCGGGCTGCGGCGCTTCCGCCTTGGCTTCGGCCGGCGCGGCCTCGGCGGCCTTCGGCTGCGGCGCTGGGGCAGCCGGCGCCTTGGCGAGGTCGGCGGCGCTCTCGCCGTCGACGAGAATGGTGGCGATCGGCGTGTTCACCGCAACGTCCGCGGTGCCTTCCGGAATCAGGATCTTGCCGAGCGTGCCCTCGTCGGTTGCCTCGACCTCCATCGTCGCCTTGTCGGTCTCGATCTCGGCGATGACGTCACCGGACTTGATGGTCTCGCCTTCCTTTTTCAGCCATTTGGCGAGGTTGCCCTTCTCCATGGTGGGCGACAGCGCAGGCATCAGCACTTGAATGGGCATATCGGCTCCCGAAATCGGTCTTGAGATTCGTCTGCGCGGGTGGGGTCAGCGGTAGATGTCGGTGTAGAGCTCGGCTGGATCCGGCTCCGGATCGTGCTGCGCGAAGTCGGCGGCCTCGTTGACGATCTCGCGCACCTGGGCGTCGATCGCCTTCAGGTCCTGCTCGCTGGCGCCCGAGCCCAGCAAGCGGTTGCGCACCTGCTCGATCGGGTCCTGGTCGTGACGCACCTTCTCGACCTCCTCGCGCGTGCGGTACTTCGCCGGATCGGACATCGAGTGGCCGCGGTAGCGGTAGGTCTGCATCTCCAGAATCATCGGACCGTTGCCGCCGCGGCACCAGGCCACGGCCTCATCGGCGGCGGCCTTGACGGCGCGCACGTCCATGCCGTCGACCTGCTTGCCCGGAATGTTGAAGGAGGCGCCGCGCTTGGAGAAATCCTGCTGGGCCGATGCGCGCGACACCGAGGTGCCCATCGCATAGCGATTGTTCTCGATCACATAGATCACCGGCAGCTTCCACAGCTCCGCCATGTTGAAGCTTTCATAGACCTGGCCCTGGTTGGCCGCGCCGTCGCCGAAATAGGTCACGCTGACGTTATCGTTGCCGCGATAGCGGTTGGCGAACGCAAGGCCGGTGCCGAGCGAGACCTGCGCGCCCACGATCCCGTGACCGCCATAAAAGTGCTTCTCCTTGCTGAACATGTGCATGGAGCCGCCCTTGCCGTGGGAATAGCCGCCGCGGCGTCCGGTCAATTCGGCCATCACGCCCTTGGCTTCCATGTCGCAGGCCAGCATGTGGCCGTGGTCCCGGTAGCCGGTTATGACCTCGTCGCCCGGCTTCAGCGCCATCTGCATGCCGACCACGACCGCTTCCTGGCCGATATAGAGATGGCAGAAACCGCCGATCGCACCCATGCCGTAGAGTTGACCGGCCTTCTCCTCGAAGCGCCGGATCAGGAGCATGTCCCGCAGTGCCTTGAGCTCCTGCTCCTTGGTGAATTCGGGGGGAGAGCCGGCCTTCTCCTGCCCTGATTCTTTTGCGACGCTTTTCTTGGGTGCGGCCATGGCAATTCCGGGTGAGAGAAGTCGGAGAACCCTCTCTAACCCAACTCAAATCGCCTTGGAAGGATTGCGTTCGCCCGATGGAATTTTGCTATGCCGCACTGCAGCGCAGCGCGACATTTTTGTGATAGCGCGCGAGTGATTTTGAAATTTGAGAACGCGTCAGTTCTTGTTGATCCGAACGAGATCACGCGGATTGGCGTAGTCGAGCTGGAAGCGCGCGCGCTCGTCCAACATGTCGGGATCGACCCGGTCCGACCGCAGCAGCGACACCCGCTGCTCGCCCTCGGCCCGCTCCTTCTTCAGCCGCGCCAGTTCGGAAGTCAGCGCGATGATCTCCTGATCGAGCTCCTGCCGCGCGTTCAAGCCGTATTTGCCGGTGTAGGCGTTGACGCCGAAATAGCCGACCATCAGCGCCGCCAGCGTATAGAGGGCGAGCCCGGTCAGAATCGATTTGAGGCGTGTGCGGGAAACCATGGCCGCGAGCATGCGGCCATGGGGTTAACGAACGCTGAACCAGAGCGTTTTCGAACGAAGTGGATGCCGGTTCGCGTGAAGACAACGCGTCAAAGCAAGTTCAGAGCCCGTTCCGATTCATTCGGAACGGGACTCTTGCTCAGCGGTTCTGCTTTTCGATAAAGGCCGCGAAGGCGTCGAGATACTGCTGCAGCACACCCTTGAGCGACTCCTTGGTCAGTTCGCCGTTGTCGTCGAAGGCATCGCCGACGCCGTTGAGATAGGCTTCCGGCTGACCGAGGATCGGGCCGGAAATGCCGGGCAGGATGTTCTGCAGGTGCTTCACCGCGCTGACGCCGCCGAGCGGTCCGGGCGAATTGCCGATGATGCCGACCGGCTTGCCGATGAACGAGCTCTTGCCGTAGGGCCGCGAGGCGACGTCGATGGCGTTCTTCAGCACGCCCGGGATCGAGCGGTTGTATTCGGGGGTCACGAACAGCACGCCGTTCGACTTCTGCAGCTTCTCGCGGAAGGCAAGCCAGTCCGCCGGCGGCGCGGCCTCGAGGTCCTGGTTGAAGAAGGAAATTTCCTGAAGCGTCGTCACATCGAGCTTCAGCGACGCCGGTGCAAGCTTGGCCAGCGCATTGGCGATCTTGAGCGAGAAGCTCTGTTTGCGGATGCTGCCGACGATGGTGACGATGTTATAGGCCATAGCAAATTCCCCTCGGATTGCGCGTGAAACTGGTGGCCCTCACCTACCGGCGCACCAAGAAAGATGCAAGTGCATGGATCGTCCAATTCCGGAAACGCAGCGTTTCGCGGAATTGGTCTATGCAAAGCAAAAAGGCCGTCCCTTCCGGGACGGCCCTTGCGTTTCGATCCTCAGCCCTTGTTCGGGTTGATCAGGAATTTCTCGCCGGTCGCGCGCTTGTTGTACACGGCGATGTTGTCGAGCTGCAGGGTCTCCTGCAACGACACCACCTTGGTGTAGTGACTGGCGAAAGTCGTCTTCAATTCGGCCACCACGCGCTGGCGCAGCTTGTTGCCGGCCTCCGGACCGATCTTCATCAGGAATGGGAACAGCAGCCAGCCGCCGACGCCCCAGGCCATGCCGAAACCGCGCGGCAATTCGATCGAGCGGGTGTCGAGGCTGCCATAGACATAAACCTGCTTGTGCACATTCGAGCCGTAGCGGCTGTAGGCCTTGGCGGTCTTGTTGATCGCGGTCTCCATCGCGACCAGGATCTGGCCCGCGAGCTTGCCGCCGCCGATCGCATCGAAGGCGATGGTGGCGCCGGTTTCGACCAGCGCGCCTGTGAGCTTGTCCATGAAATCGGGCGCGGAGGAATCGACGACATACTTGGCGCCGATCTTGTGCAGGATGTCGGCTTGCTCCTTGTTGCGCACGATGTTGACGAGGCCGATGCCGTCCTTGAGACAGATCTTGTTGAGCATCTGGCCGAGATTGGATGCCGCCGCCGTGTGCACCAGCGCCTTGTGCCCCTCGCGCCGCATCGTCTCGGTCATGCCGAGCGCGGTCAGCGGATTGACGAAGCAGGACGCGCCTTCCGCCGGCGTGGTGCCGTCGGGCAGCGGCAGGCATTCGTTGACGCGCAACGTCCGGTATTGCGCATACATCGCGCCACCGATCATCGCGACCGTCCGGCCCATCAGCGCTTTCGCCGCATCCGATGAACCAGTCCTGATCACGACGCCGGCGCCTTCATTGCCGACCGGCATGGACTCGTCGAGCCGTGCGGCGAGGCCCGGCAATGCCGCTTCCGGCACGCGCGCAGTCACCACAGGCAATTCCTTGCTGCCGGAGACCTTGGCGGCCGACATGTCGGCCGGGCCGATCAAAAGACCGAGGTCGGACGGATTGATCGGGGTCGCCTCGACCCGGACCACGACCTCGTCGGGCCCGGGCTCGGGGGTCGGGACATTGACCAGCGATATCTCGAGCTCGCCATTCTTCTTGAGCAGCGAACGCAGTTGCAGACCGCTCTTGCCGTCGCTCATCCCGACCTCCCGTTTTGCGTGTGTTGGATCCCGATCAAGTTGGGGCGCTACGCCAGCGCCTTCAAGGCCGCCCTGCCCGCGTATTTCGCTTGGGTGCCGAGCTGCTGCTCGATGCGCAGCAGCTGATTGTACTTGGCGGTACGGTCGGAGCGCGCCAGCGAGCCGGTCTTGATCTGCCCGCAATTGGTGGCGACCGCAAGATCGGCGATCGTGGAATCCTCGGTCTCGCCGGAGCGGTGCGACATCACGGCGGTGTAGCCGGCCTTGTAGGCCATCTCGATCGCCGCAAGCGTCTCGGTCAGCGTGCCGATCTGGTTGACCTTGACCAGGATCGAATTGGCGCGGCCGTTCTTGATGCCGTCGGCAAGCCGGGTGACGTTGGTGACGAACAGATCGTCACCGACCAGCTGACACTTCTTGCCGATCGCATCCGTCAGCTCCTTCCAGCCGTCCATGTCGTCCTCCGACATGCCGTCCTCGATGGTGACGATCGGATAGCGGCCGACGAGATCGGCGAGATACTTCACCTGCTCGGAGCGCGAGCGGGTCTTGTTCTCGCCGCCATAGACGTAGGAGCCTTCCTTGAAGAATTCGGTGGAGGCGCAGTCGAGGCCGAGCACGACGTCGTCGCCCGCCTTGTAGCCGGCCTTGCCGATCGCATTCATCACGAACTCGAGGGCGGCGTCGGCCGACGGCAGGTTCGGCGCGAAGCCGCCCTCGTCGCCGACATTGGTGTTGTGGCCGGCCTTCTTCAGCTCGCCGCGCAGCGTGTGGAAGATTTCCGAACCGCAACGTAGCGCCTCGGCGAACGACGTGGCGCCGACCGGCAGGATCATGAACTCCTGGAAGTCGATCGGGTTGTCGGCATGCACGCCGCCATTGATGATGTTCATCATCGGCACCGGCAGCGTCCGCGCCGAGGTGCCGCCGACATAACGATACAGCGGCATGTCGAAGGATTCGGCGGCGGCCTTGGCGCAGGCCAGCGAGACGCCGAGGATGGCGTTGGCCCCGAGCCGGCTCTTGTTCGGCGTGCCGTCGAGCTCGATCATGATCTGGTCGATCGCGACCTGCTCCTCGACCGCCTGGTCGCTGAGCGCCTCGAAGATCTCACCGTTGATGGCGGCGACCGCCTTCTCGACGCCCTTGCCGAGATAGCGCGCCTTGTTGCCGTCGCGCAGTTCCACCGCCTCATGCGCGCCGGTGGAGGCGCCCGACGGCACGGCCGCGCGACCGATTGACCCATCCTCCAGCACCACATCGACCTCGACCGTGGGGTTGCCGCGGCTATCAAGGATTTCGCGGCCGATGATGTCGACGATGTCAGTCATGACGTGCTCTTTCTCGATATGGGGTTGGCTGATGCGCCGCGTCATACACGGCGCGCAAGCAAATGTGAACGGCCCGCCCGCCCGGCCCGTCTGACGGTGCAATGTGGTGGGTTTATGCTGTCGGGGATTACCTTCGCGTGCTGGCCCATTGTTTCACGAAGCCGGGATAACGCAATGAACCGTCGCCAGTTTCTCGCCTCTACCACTGCCGCGATTTTGACCAAGAGAGCGCAGGCGCAGGATGCCCAGACGCCGTTCCGGGTGAAATATTTCAACGTCGACGCCGGGACCGGCCTGCACGATGTCACGCCGGCGCCCGATGGCACCGTCTGGTTCACGGGCCAGCGCAGCGGTGCGCTGGGCCGGCTCAATCCGCGCGACAGTGCGTTCAAGCTGGTCAGCCTCGGCAAGGGTGCGGCCCCGCACGGCGTCACGATCGGCCCCGACGGCGCGCCATGGGTAACCGAGGGCGGGCAGAATGCGATCGCCCGCGTCGACCCCGGCGACCACAAGGTGACGCTGTTCCGCCTGCCTGAGAAAGCCGCTGACGCCAATCTCAATACCGGCGTGTTCGACAAGCGCGGCGTCTACTGGTTCACCGGCCAGTCCGGCTTCTACGGCCGGCTCGATCCGAAATCCGGTGAGATGAAGGTGTTCGAGGCACCGCGCGGCGTCGGCCCCTACGGCATCACCGTGACCCCAAACGGCGACATCTGGTACGCCTCGCTTGCCGGCAGCTATATCGCACGGATTGACCTTGCGACCGGCAACGCCAGCGTGGTCCAGCCGCCGACGCCGAAACAGGGCGCGCGACGGGTGTGGTCGGATTCGCGGGGGCGGATCTGGGTCAGCGAATGGAACAGCGGCAACGTGTCGGTGCACGATCCCGCCGACGGGACGTGGAGGGCCTGGAAGCTGCCCGGCAGCAATCCACGGACCTATGCCGTCTATGTCGACGACAAGGACAAGGTCTGGCTCACCGATTTCTCGGCCAACGCGATCATGCGCTTCGATCCGGTGGGCGCGACCTTCAACGCCTTTCCGAGCGACCGCGCCGGCGCGAATGTCCGGCAACTCGATGGCCGGCCCGGCGAGGTCTGGGGCTGTGAATCCGGCCAAGACCGCTTGGTCCTGATCCAGACTGCCGCGCCCGCGTAGCACCCTGCCCCCGCACGCGGACGGTTGACGAACCGCCTGCTTCCGTTCATTTCGGCCGCTCCCACAAGGATGAGGCCCATGGCGAAGAAAACCCTGCAACTCGGCCGTGCCGTCGCTTGGCCGGATAGCCCGGACAAGGCGGTGCTCGACCGCGTCCCCAATCCGCAGGCCGGCACGGATTATCTGGTGCGCTTCGCTATCCCGGAATTCACCTCGGTCTGCCCGATCACCGGCCAGCCGGACTTCGCCCATCTGGTGCTCGACTATGTGCCGGGCCGGTGGCTCCTGGAATCTAAGTCGCTGAAACTCTATGCGGCAAGCTTCCGCAATCACGGCGCCTTCCACGAGGATTGCACCGTCATGATCGGGAAGCGCATCGTCGGGGAAATCAAGCCGAAATGGCTGCGGATCGGCGGCTATTGGTATCCGCGTGGCGGTATCCCGATCGACGTGTTCTTCCAGACCGGCCGGCTGCCGAAGGGCATCTGGGTTCCCGATCAGGGCGTCGCGCCCTATCGAGGCCGGGGCTGATCCGGCGTCTCAATAGGCGCTCAGCAGATCGACCTTGGCATTGGCGAGGATGAGGCGGCGCGCCAGCAGTGCGGAAAGATTGCGCATGATCTTCATCGAAATCTGCGGGTGGAGTTGACGATAGTCGGCAAAGCTGTCGATCGGTAGCTCGAGGCATTTGACCGGCGTGTCCGCCCAGACGTCGGCGCTGCGGTGGCTCTCGATGATCGCCATCTCGCCGAACTCCATCCCCGGCCCGAGCGAGGCAAGCCGCACGCCGCTCGGCAGCTTCACGCTCACCATCCCGCTTTGCAGGAAGAACAACGAATTGGCCGGCTCGCCGGCCACGACGATGCGCTGGCCGGCGTCGTAGCGGCGCGGCGTCGAGAGTTCGGCGAGCGCAGCGATCTCCTCGGGCGCGAGATCGGCCAACAGCGCCTGCTCGCCGAGATGGGCGGTCTCCTTGGTCTCGGTGAAGCCGCCATAGCGGTAGATCAGTTGATCCTCGGCCCATTCAACGGCGTCGTCGAGCAGCGGAAAATGCCGCAACCGCTTCGGCTCTTCGATCTGCGCGCGGATCGTGGCCCAGACCGGCGACGTCGTCTCGACACCGGAGATGATCGTCGTGACACCGGAATTTCCGAGCGTGGCGATTTTCTCAGCCAGCAGCTGGGCGCCGGCTGCCGTGATGTCGGGCACGCGGTGGAAATCTAGGATCAGCAGCGGCGCGCCGGGCGGCTCGCTGGACAGCCGGCGAGTGACGTAGTCGATCGACGCGAAGTTGAGCGCCCCCACCAGCTCGATGACGCGGGTGTCGCTGTGGCGGTCATCGAGGATCTGCTGTTCGTGCGGCTGGCGGCTGCGGCGGGAGGTGATGCCGAAGATGTCGTAGTCGGCGATGATGCAGGTGCGGACGTCGCCGCTGCGGTTGAGCATATGCAGATCAAATCGCGCCGACAGCGCCTCGCAAACCTTCAGGCCTCGCACGCTGTTGAAGTGCCCATCGAGCAGCGGCGAAAAGGTGCCGAGCCCCAATTGCGACGGGAGCGCTGCGACGATGCCGCCGCCGACCCCACTCTTGGCGGGCATTCCGACGCGATAGATCCACTCGCCGGCATAGTCGTACATGCCCGAGCTCGTCATCACCGACAGCGTGCGCGCGACGACATGCGGCGTCACCACCTGGACGCCGGTGACCGGATTGACGCCGCGATTGGCGAGCGTTGCGGCCATCACCGCGAGGTCGCGCGCGGTGACGAGAATTGCGCATTGCCGGAAATAGATATCGAGCACGGCATCGACGCCGTCCTGCAGCACGAGGTAGTTGCGCAGCAGCCAGGCGATCGCGCGATTGCGGTTGCCGGTCGCCGTCTCCGACGCATGGACCGCGTCGTCGACGTCGAGTTCGCGGCCGGCAAACTGGCCGAGCTTGTCCCGGATGCGCTCGAATGCGGCGCGGCCATCGACCTCGTGGATCAGCCCGGAGCAGGCAATCGCGCCGGCGTTGACCATCGGATTGAACGGCTTGTTGTCGTTTGTCAGCCGGATCGAGTTGAATGCCTCACCGCTCGGCTCGACGCCGATCGCCGACGCGACGCGCGCTTCGCCGACGAGATCGAGGGCCAGCGCAAACACGAACGCCTTCGAAACGGACTGGATGGTGAAAGGAGCGGCGCTGTCGCCGACTTCGTAGACATGGCCATCGATGGTGACGAGGCTGATGCCGAAATGCGCCGGGTTGGCCCGATTCAGCTCCGGAATGTAGTCGGCGAGCGCGCCGGAATTGTCCGATTTGAATTCTTGGTGGCAGGAGGCCAGAAAACGCTGAAGTGGAGGCTCGGTGCCATATCCCGTTGTCCTGACGTCCGCATTCCCTCGAATAGGCCAGCCAGTCTGGACGTCCACGCTCTCACCTCAAATGGCGAGAAATAAGCAATCCTCATGCCATGCGCGGTCGTCCGAACGCTGCTGCGAATGCGTCATCCTGACGCTGCACCCCGCTTCCCTGCATGTTGTGTCTGCCACCGCCGGTGGGCCCGTGGACGCCTAGGTTGTCTGCGCATCGGCGGGCCTGGTCTGCCGCAGAAACCGCGCGCAGATAAAGCCGAGCACGACCATCACGGCGGCAGCTGACACCAACGTCGCGGTCTTGCCGACGTGTTGCAGGCCGAAGCCGTAAGCGATCGGGCCGACGGTCTGGCCCATGAAAAAGAAGAACGAGTGCAGCGACAGCGCGGTGGCGCGCGCCTCGACCGACAGCTCGCTGGCGAACACCTGCAGGCAGCCGTGGATCATGTAGAAGCCGAGGCCCATCACCAGGAGGCCCGCCATCTGCAGCTTCCAGTGCGGCCCGAACGCGACGCCGACCAGTTGAATCGCAACCAGCGTCGCGCCGACGACCATCATGCCCCTCACCCCGATCCACGGCAGCAGGCGCGACACCGTCAGCGTGTAGAGCAATCCGCCGATCGCAAAGCCCGCGATCACGATGCCGGCGATCGACAGCGAGGTCTCGCCGAGCTCGAACAGGAACGAGGCGATGAAGGGAAACAGCCCGAGCACGCAGCAGCCTTCGATGAAGACCGCCGAGTAACAGATGCGGGCGTTAGGATTGGTGAAGATGGTGCGATAGCCGTGGCGCAGCGCCTTCAGGCTGGTGCGCGGCGGACGGTTCAGCGCGGCGCCGCGGAAGCCGGCTGCAACCGCCAGCGCGACGACGATCACGAGGCCGCCGAGCACCGCGAGCACGCCGCGCCAGCCGAGGAAGTCGCCGATCAGGCCGGATGCAGTCGCACCGAGCAGATTGCCGGTCATCGAGCCCGCCAGCGTTCGCCCGATCGCAAGCTGCCGCTTGTCCGGGCCGACCAGATCGCTGGTCAGCGACAGCGCCACCGGAAACACGCCGCCCGAGCCGATGCCGGCGAGGATGCGGGTCACGAACAGCATCGGAAACGAGGTCGAGAGCGCGCCGAGGATGTTGGCAACGCCGAGCAGTCCGAGGCAGATCGTCATCAGCCGCGCCTTGCCGAACAAATCGGCGGCGGCGCCGATCGCCGGCTGCACCGCGGCAAAGGTGAAGGCGAACACCGCGGCAAAGCTCGCCGCGGTCGCGATGCTGACGCCGAAATCCTCGGCGACATGCGGCAGCACCGGATCGAGCGCGCGCACCGACAAGCTCGCCGCGAAGGTCGCCAGCGTGATCACGTTGAGGGCCGGCGGCATGCCGCTGGTTGCGGTCATGTCGTTGTCCGCCGGTCAGGCCGCCGTCTTCGCCAGCGCGTCGAACTGCATCAGCCGCTTGACGAGGGACTCGAAGTCACGGAGCGGCACCATGTTGGGGCCGTCCGACGGAGCGTGATCCGGATCGGGATGGGTCTCGATGAACACGCCGGCGACGCCGACCGCGACCGCGGCACGCGCCAGCACCGGCACGAATTCACGCTCGCCGCCCGACGAGGTGCCCTTGCCGCCCGGCTGCTGCACCGAATGGGTGGCGTCGAAGATGACAGGCGCGCCGGTGGTGCGAGAAAGGATCGGCAGCGCGCGCATGTCCGAGACCAGCGTGTTGTAGCCGAACGACGCGCCGCGCTCGGTGACCAGCACATTGGCGTTGCCGGCGCCAGTGATCTTGCTGACCACATTGGCCATGTCCCACGGTGCCAGGAACTGGCCCTTCTTGACATTGACGACCTTGCCGGTCGCGGCCGCGGCCAGCAAGAGATCGGTCTGCCGGCACAGGAAGGCCGGGATCTGCAGCACATCGACCGCCTGCGCCACGTCGGCGCACTGCGTCGCCTCATGTACGTCGGTCAGCACCGGCAGCCCGAGCGAAGACCGGATCTCGGCGAAGATCGGCAGCGCCTGCGCCAATCCGATGCCGCGTGCCGCCGTCGCGCTGGTGCGGTTCGCCTTGTCGAACGAGGTCTTGTACACCAGACCGATCTTGAGCCGCGCCGCGATCTCCTTCAGCGCGGACGCCACTTCAAGCGCGTGCGCGCGGCTTTCGAGCTGGCAGGGACCGGCGATGATCGAAATCGGCAAGGCATTGCCGAATTTGGCCGATCCGACGGCAACGATCGGCGCGGCGGCCTGCGCGGAAACCTGATTGGTCAAAATGCTGCATCCTTTTGCCGGCGACCATGCAGTCCCGCGCGGGACGGATCAAGCCATCCCGCACGATGAGGGGGTTGCGCTGACGCCGTGGGTGCGCCGTGCTAACACAATCCCGCCCAAACAGCGCCTATAAACTGGCGCGGAACAGATTCCCATGAGGAAGCCATGCGCATCCCGCTGATGATCGGAGTCGTCGCCGCCCTCTCGGCGATGTCGGGCCTCGCCTACGGCCAGACCAGCAGCCAGCCCGGGGTCGTCACCAGCGGCGCCACCGGCGTGACCGTCAATGGCAAGCCGGCGGCGCGCAGCGGCGACACCACCAGCAATGGCGGCGCGCTTGTCGAGGGCGTGCCCAACGTCCTGATCAACGGCAAGCCGGCGGTGGTCATGGGCGATCGCACGCATTGCGGCGGCAAGACGACCTCCGGCAGCCACGGCGTCTTCATCAACGGCAAGCCGATGGTGACCCAGGGCGATCAGACCTCGGGCTGCCCGCAATAGCGTCGCTACAACTTTCCCTCCCCAAGGGACCGAGAAAAGATGCCTCCCCGTCATTGCGAGGAGCTCGCGACAAAATTGCGAAGCAATTTTGCGCTGAAGCGACGAAGCAATCCATCGCTCCGCATATGTGGTGCCAATGGATTGCTTCGCTTCGCTCGCAATGACGGGAACATGGCCGCAGCGGGCGTCACTTGACCGACGAAAACGCCGTCGGCACCAGAAGCTGGTTTTCGATGGTGAGAACGATCTGGCCGTCCTCCTCGGTCTTGGCGCGTGCGGCGATCCATTCCGGATCGGTCGCGAACGCGGTCCACTTCTTCTCGCGCTCGGCGAGCGATTCCCAGGCCAGCAGATAGGTCAGGTCCTGGTTGGATTCCCCGACCAGCGTCGTGAAGAAACCGGCCTGCCTGATGCCGTGCTTGTCCCAGAGCTTCAGCGTGATGGTCTCGAAGCGCTTGAGCAGCGCCGGCAGCCGTCCCGGCAGGCAGCGATAGACGCGGGTCTCGTAGATCATTGGCAGTCCTCCCAGATTTGTGTGCGGGCGGTTATAGCCAGCGCCTTCCGGACTGTCTTGAGGGGGTGACAACATGGCACCCCTGCTCGCGACGGGCGGCCATTTCCGCAATGTTGTTGCAATGTTACTTGCCCTAAAACCTGCCTTCAGGAGTTGGACCACAAGGACATGCGGATACTGCTGGTTGAGGACGAGGCCGAAATGGCGGCGGCGCTGTCGCAGGCGCTGAAGGGCTACGACATGGTGGTCGACCACGTGCCGAACCTTGCCGAGGCCGAGGAAGCGATCTGTGCCGACGTGCATGGCGCGGTCCTGCTCGACCGCCAGCTTCCGGACGGCGACGGCCTCACGCTGATCCCGAAGCTGCGCGCCAAGGCCGACGGCGTGCCGATCATCGTGCTGACCGCGCGCGGCGATCTCACCGACCGCATCACTGGCCTCGACAGCGGCGCCCACGACTATCTGGCCAAGCCGTTCGCGGTCGAGGAGCTGATGGCGCGGCTGCGCGCCGTGCTGCGCCGCCCCGCCGGCCTGCAGCTCGAGATCATCAGGGCCGGCCGCGTGGCGTTCGATTGCGGCCATCGCGAGGCCAGTGTCGACGGCCGTCCGCTCGAGCTGCCGCGGCGCGAGCTGCTGGTGCTGGAGACGCTGCTGCGCCGCATGGGCCGCACCGTGCTGCGCGCGACGCTGGAGGAAGCCGTCTACAATTTCGAGGACGAGATCCAGTCCAACGCGCTCGATGCGCACGTCTCGCGTCTCAGGCGCAAGCTTGCCGACGCCAACGCCGGCGTCGAGATCCACAGCATCCGCGGCGTCGGCTATCTCTTGAAGCAAACGTCATGAGCGAACAGGCCGAGCACTATTGCCTGCGCTCGCAACTGAGCTGGCGGCTGGTGACGCTCCAGGCGCTGCTGCTTGCCATGCTGATCGTTTGCCTGATCAGCGCGTTGTGTGCCACCGGCTTCCTGATCGTTCCGCGCGATGAGGATCATGTGATTTCCATCGTGCAGGGCGCGGTCGCACGCGACGGCAAGGGCGAGTTGATTTTGCGCCCGACGGCCGAACTGCAAAAGCTTCGTGACGACACGCCGGACCTCTGGTTCCTGGTGCGCGACCGGCAAGGCCGTTCGCTGACGGAAGGCGCGGTGCCGCCGGAATTCGCCAGGATCGGCGACGCGCTCGACCAGATCAGCCAGGCGCGGCTCGGCTGGCAGATGTTCGAGGATGATCCGCGCAAGCCGCCGGCGCGGCTGAAGCGCGTCAATTCCGACGCCGGCCCCGTGCAGGTGCTCACAGCGACGCAAGGGCCAATGTCGAGCGTCAAGACCGCGCTCGCCACGACGCTGGCATTCCTCGCCATTGCCCTGCCCGGCCTTTTCCTGATGGCATGCGCCACCTTCATCGCGACGCCGATGGTGGTGAAGCGCGCCTTCGCCGGTCTCGATACCACCGCCGACGAAGCGCGCCGCATCGATTTCCGCCAGCGCGGCAGCCGACTGTCGGCGGACCATCTGCCGCTCGAGGTAGCGCCGCTGGTGACCGCCATCAACGATGCGCTGAAACGGCTCGACGACGGCTATTCCCGGCACCAGCGATTCGTCGCCGACGCGGCGCATGAATTGCGCACGCCGATCGCGATCCTCAACACGCGGCTGGAGTCGCTGCCGCCAGGTCCGGAGAAAACCCGCCTGCTCGAGGATTCGGCGCGGCTTGCGACATTGGCCGAGCAACTGCTCGACATCCAGCGCTTCGACCAGTGCCGCAATCCGTTCGTCCGCGTCGATCTCGTCGCGGTCGCCCGCAATGTCGCGGCCGACCTCGCGCCGCTCGCGATCGCGGCCGGCTACGAGCTGTCGCTCGATACCGCAACCGATCGCGTCGAGATCTTGGGCGATCGCGCCGCGCTGGAGCGCGCGCTCACCAATCTGGTGCAGAACGCCATCCAGCATGGCGGCCGCCGCGGCACCATCACCATCCATGTCGGCAGCGCCGCGACGATCGACGTATCGGATGAAGGCGACGGCATTCCCCAGGACCAGCGCACCCGGATCTTCGATCCGTTCTATCGGCTCGCGCCGCTCGACCGCGGCGCCGGCCTCGGCCTCAACATGGTGCGCGAGATCGCAAGGCTGCACGGCGGTCACGTCTCCGTGCTCGACGGCCCGAAGGGCGGCGCGTGCTTCCGCCTCACATTACCGCCGGCGCCGTTCGCGTCGTGATGCCAAAGCGTTTTCGAGCGAAGCCTGTCCCGCACTCGATGCGGGATGGGCACCGGTTCGCGTGAAGGAAACGCGTCGAAACTAGTGTCCTGAACCAAAAGTTCATGGCATTTTATGCCTTGGCGGGCAGATTGTAAGCGCAGAAGCGTTCGATTGAGCCGAGAATGTCGTCAGCTGATTTGGTCCATCGGAACGGCATTGGGTCAGCGTTGTGATGGTCGATGAAGGAGGCAATCTCGGCCCGTAGCGCCGCCACACTGCGATAGATGCCGCGCCTAATCTTACGCTCGGTGATGAGTGCAAAGAAGCGTTCGACCTGATTGAGCCAGGATGAACTGGTTGGCGTCAGGTGGACGTGCCAGCGCGGCCTCTTTGCCAGCCAGTTGCGGATCAACGGCGTCTTGTGGGTTGCGTAATTGTCCATGACGAGGTGGACGTCCAGATCGTCTGGAACCGCAGCTTCGATCTCATCGAGAAACTTGCGGAACTCTTTGGCACGATGGCGTCCATAGCATTTGCCAATGACCCGGCCGGTTGCGACGTCGAGGGCGGCAAACAGCGAGGTGACGCCATGGCGTTTGTAGTCGTGACTACGGCGCGCCGGCTGGCCAGGTCGCATGGGCAGCATGGGCTGGCTGCGATCCAGCGCCTGGATTTGCGACTTCTCATCGACACACAGTACGATGGCGCGCTCGGGCGGAGCTACGTAAAGGCCGACGATGTCGCGAACCTTGGCGACAAAGTCGGGGTCGGTTGAGAGCTTGAAGGTCTCCAACCGATGCGGCTGCAAGCCGAAAGCGCGCCATATACGCTGTACTGTTGAGACTGACAGCCCGCTGGCCCGCGCCATGCTGCGCGAACTCCAGTGGGTGGCCCCGGGAGGCTGGGTCTCAAGGGTGCGAACGATCACCGCCTCGATCCGGGCATCCTCAATCGTGCGTGGCGTCCCCGATCGCGGCTCGTCCCAAAGACCTTCAAGCCGATGCTCGGAGAACCGCCGCCGCCATTTGCCGACCGTGTCGGGATCGACAGCCAAACGGGCCGCCACGACCTTGCTCTGCTCGCCCTCAGCACAGGCCAGGACGATCCGAGCCCGCAGCGCCAACGCCTGAGCAGTGCTTCGACGCGACGCCAACGATGTCAACTCAGCACGTTCCACCTCATCAAGCTCCAGCGGAGCAAAGCGCCGACCCATCGCCAATCCTCCCCAAATCAGGAGAGTCCGCTATCATCGAGTCGATTTGGAGTCCGCCGAACTTTTGATTCAGGACACTAGAGTCCATTCCGATTCAATCGGAACGGGGCTCTCGCGCAATGTTGTCGCAATGCAGCTCCCGCAAACAAGGCGTCACGCTTCGCATCTGAGTCGAAGCGCCGCGACACTTTGCTGGGAATCCCAATGTCACATGATCTGCTGTCTTTCTTCACGGCGTGGATGGCGGCCCCCGGCCGCGTCGGCGCCATCGCGCCGTCGGGCGCCGCGCTCGCCGAACTGATTACGCGCGACATAAGCGCCGACACCGGCCCGGTGCTCGAGCTCGGACCGGGCACCGGCGCGTTCACCTATCAGCTGTTGAAGCGCGGCGTGCGCCAGCAGGATCTTACGCTGATCGAATACGGCTCGGATTTCATGCGGCTGTTGCAGCTGCGCTTTCCCGGCGCGCGCGTGCTGTGGATGGACGCGGCGCGCCTCGCCTCGGAGCGGCTCTACGATGGCGCGCCGGTCGGCGCCGTCGTCAGCGGACTGCCGCTGCTCAACATGTCGCCGCGCAAGGTCATCTCGATCGTCGGCGGCGCGTTCAGCTATCTACGTCCCGGCGGCGCGTTCTATCAATTCACCTACGGCATGCGCTGTCCGGTGCCGCGGCCGATCCTCGACCGACTCGGCCTGCGCGCCACGCTGGTCGATCGCGCCATCCTCAACGTGCCGCCGGCCGCGGTCTACCGGCTGACGCGACGCCCGCAATACAAGCTGATGACGCGCGACGGCACGCCGGCGGCTGGTGCAAACGTTTCACCGATCAAGAAAGAACGCCGGACCAGCGAGGACTGCGCCGTGTAGCGGCGCAGCTGACGGCCGCTCAGTTAAACCAGCCGGCTCTGCTTGGCTGCCGCCTCGATGAACGACGCGAAGAGGGGATGCGGTTCAAAGGGCCGCGATTTCAGCTCGGGATGGAACTGGACGCCGATGAACCAGGGATGGTCCTCGTACTCCACGATCTCCGGCAGTACGCCGTCGGGCGACATGCCGGAGAAGCGCAGGCCGTGCTGCTCGAGGCGGTCCTTGTAGGCGGTGTTGACCTCGTAGCGATGGCGGTGCCGCTCGGAGATCTCGGTCGCGCCGCCATAGACCTGCGAGACGCGACTGCCGCGGTTCAGCGCCGCGGGATAGGCCCCTAGCCGCATCGTGCCGCCGAGATCGCCGCTCTGCGAGCGCTTCTCGAGCTCGTTGCCGCGCAGCCATTCCGTCATCAGGCCGACCAGCGGCTCCTTGGTCGGGCCGAACTCGGTCGAGTTGGCGTCCTCGATGCCGACCAGATTGCGCGCCGCCTCGATCACCGCCATCTGCATGCCGAAGCAGATGCCGAAATACGGCACGTCACGCTCGCGCGCGAACTGCGCCGCGCGGATCTTGCCCTCGGCGCCGCGCTGGCCGAAACCGCCGGGCACCAGGATGCCGTTGACGTGCTCGAGGAACGGCGCCGGGTCCTCGTTCTCGAACACCTCGCTCTCGATCCAGTCGAGATTGACCTTCACCTTGTTGGCGATGCCGCCGTGCGACAGCGCCTCGATCAGCGATTTGTAGGCGTCCTTCATGCCGGTGTATTTGCCGACGATGGCGATCGTCACCGCACCTTCCGGATTGCGGACGCGCTCGTTGATGACGTGCCAGCTCTGCAGCGCCGGCGGAATCTTCGCGGTGATGCCGAACGCGGCCAGCACCTCGTCGTCGAGGCCGGCGGCGTGATAGGCCTCCGGCACGGCGTAGATGTTGTCGACGTCGCGCGCCTCGATCACGGCGCTCTCGCGCACGTTGCAGAACAGGCCGAGCTTGCGCCGCTCCTCCTTGGGAATCTCGCGGTCGGTGCGGCACAGCAGGATGTCCGGCTGGATGCCGATCGAGCGCAGCTCCTTCACCGAGTGCTGCGTCGGCTTTGTCTTGAGTTCGCCGGCACTTGGAATGTACGGCAGAAGCGTCAGGTGAATGTAGACGGCGTGATCGCGCGGCAGGTCGTTCTTGAGCTGGCGGATCGCCTCGAAGAACGGCAGGCCCTCGATGTCGCCGACGGTACCGCCGATCTCGACCAGCACGAAATCGAACTCGTCGTTACCCGACAGCACGAATTCCTTGATCGCATTGGTGACGTGCGGGACCACCTGGATGGTGGCGCCGAGATAATCGCCGCGGCGCTCCTTGGTGATGATGTCCTGGTAGATTCGCCCGGTCGTGATGTTGTCGGCCTTGGTGGCCGGACGACCGGTGAAGCGCTCGTAATGGCCGAGATCGAGATCGGTCTCGGCGCCGTCGTCGGTCACGAACACTTCGCCGTGCTGATACGGCGACATCGTTCCGGGATCGAGGTTGAGATAGGGATCGAGCTTGCGAAGGCGGACTTTGTAGCCCCTGGCCTGCAACAGAGCGCCGAGCGCCGCTGAAGCCAGACCCTTGCCGAGCGAGGAGACCACGCCGCCGGTGATGAATATGTACCGCGCCATGGGACTTTACCTTTAATCCGACTCCGGCGATTCGCAAAACGAATCGGCTGTTCCCGGCAAACAATTCGCCGGGCTGTGGGTTGCATCAAACTGGAAGCGATTTCAGAGCATTGATGGGGGTTTCTGATGCAGGATGCCAGCGGGGCATCCTGCATGGCCACCCTGCTTTATTGCGACCGTGGCGCCTGCGGGCCGCTCGGGGCCTGCTGCCCCTGCTGCTCGTCGGCCTTCTTCAGCGAATCGAGGATGCCGCCCGAGGTCGGCGCGTTCATCGGCGTGCCGCCGGCCGGCTGCGTCTGCGCCGGCGCGCCGGTGCCGACGATCGAGCTCGGCTTGCGGTCGTAGCCTGCGTACCAGGACAGGAACAGGCTGGTGATGAAGAAGCCCACCGCGAGGATCGCCGTAGTCCGCGTCAGCAAATTGGCGGTGCCGCGGCTCGACATGAAGCCGGCGCCGCCACCCATGCCGAGGCCGCCGCCTTCGGATTTCTGCAACAGCACGGCGCCGATCATGACGGCGACAATCATGAGGTGGACAATGATAACGACAGTCTGCATCGCAAGCCTTCCGTCACAAGCCGCCAAGCGGCCAGACAAACGGCGCTATCGGCTCTACGGTTTTCGTGAAGTCGCGCCCTGTTACACGATTGCACCGGGCATTGTCACCCCCGAGATAGTCGCACTGTCGACGATCACAAGCGGCGCCGATGGCGGCCCGGCCGGGCCTTGCCGGGAACCGGCAATTTCTACTATAGTAGACAAATGGATACTTTGGTAGACGATCTGAGTCAGCGCCTGGCGCAGCGGATCAGGCTCGAGCGCGATGGCCGGGGCTGGTCGCTGGCCGACCTCGCCGAACGCGCTGGCGTCTCGAAGGCCACGATCAGCAAGATCGAGCGCGCCGAGGTCAGCCCCACCGCGGTCGTGCTGGTGCGCCTCGCCTCAGCGTTCGATCTCACTTTGGCCGGCCTGATGTTGCGCGCCGAAGGCCAGGGCGAACGGCTGTCGCGCGCCGCCGCGCAACCGGTCTGGCGCGATCCGGAAACCGGCTATCTGCGCCGCCAGGTGTTCAGCCGTCCCGACCATCCGGTCGAACTGGTGCGGGTCGAGCTGCCGCCAAAGCAGACCGTGACCCTGCCCGCCTCCTCCTACGCGCATATCCGCCAACTGGTCTGGGTGCTCAGCGGCAGCCTCGTCATCACCGAAGGCGGCGCGCGCCATTTGCTCGCCGCCGGCGATTGCCTCGGATTCGGACCGCCGGCGGAGACGACCTTCGCCAACGAGACCAACGCCTCCTGCACCTATGTGGTCACCCTGGCCCGGAGCTGATGCATGTCGCACTTTGCCATCAAGCCGCTCGAGGACGCGCCCGGGATTCGCAGCGCACTCAGCGAGCTGCTGGTCGAGACCGTCGCCGGCGGCGGCTCGGTGAGCTTCATGCATCCGTTGTCGCCGGATGACGCCAATGCATTCTGGCAGGACTCGCTCGGCGCCGCCGCGCGGGGCGAGCGCATTGTGCTCGGCGCATTCACCGGCAATGATCTGATCGGCACCGTGACGCTGCTGCTCAAACTGCCGCCGAACCAGCCGCATCGGGCGGAAATTGCAAAAATGATGACGCGCGTCGCCCATCGCCATCGCGGCGTGGCGACAGAATTGATGCGCGCGGCCGAGCAGCTTGCGATCGCGCACGGACGCACACTGCTGGTGCTCGACACCGCCGAAGAGGATGGCGCCGCGCCACTCTATGAAAGACTGGGATTTCAGCTCACCGGCATCATCCCCGACTACGCGCTGAAGCCGCATGGCGGCCTCACCGGCACGATGATCTACTGGAAGCGGATCGGGGCGGCGGCAGCCTGAATCCGTAGCCAAGCAGAGATGCCGATGGCAACTGTCTGCGCAACACTGCCAATCCCATCACCCTGAGGAGCGCCAACGGGTCCGCGCAAAGCGCGGCCCGATGACAGGCTCCGCGCGTCTCGAAGGGTCGACGGCCACCAGCTGGGCCGTCGATCCTTCGAGACGGCCGCGTTGCGGCCTCCTCAGAGCCTGACTGAAAAATGGGTGAGTGATCTCAGTGGGGTGTGATTCCATCGGATTTGCAAAGATTCGAGGGAGAGCACGATGCCCTGGACCAAGATCACTCGGGAGCAATATCGGCGGGACGGTCTGCGTTATGCAAGCGATATGACCGATGCGGAGTGGGCGCTGATCAGACGCCTGTTGCCGCGAGCGAACCGGCGCGGCCGGCCGCGTAAGACGGAGCTGCGTCGTGTGATCGAAGCGATCCTCTATATCGTTTCGACCGGCTGCCAGTGGCGGGCGTTGCCGCAGGAGTTCCCGCCCTATTCGACGGTGCAGGGCTATTTTTATAGATGGCGGGATACAGGCCGGTGGCAGAGGATTGTCAGCGTGCTTGTCCGACGGGCGCGAAAAAAGCTTGGACGGACACCGAAGCCGACGGCAGCCGTGATCGACAGTCAAAGTGCGCCGACCACCCAAGCTGGCGGACCGCGCGGCTACGATGCAGGCAAGCGCATCTACGGCCGCAAGCGGCATATCGTGACGGATACCAATGGCCTCCTCCTTGGGGTTCATGTTCATCCGGCCAACGTTCAGGACTGCCATGGCGCCGTACCGCTGCTGAAGAACGTGCGGATGAACTTCCCCCGGCTGCGCCACGTCTTTGCCGACCGGATCTACCGCGGAAATCAACTCCTCGACGCGCTCTCAGACTGCGGTCCATGGACTGTCGAGATCGTCGAGCGGCCTCAAGGCGTCAAAGGCTTCCAGCTTCTGCCGAGGCGGTGGGTGGTTGAACGCACATTCGCTTGGTTCGGCAGATGCCGCCGCCTCGCCAAGGACTTCGAGGCGACGGTGGCAACCGAAGCTGCCTGGCTGCTGATTGCACACATCAGGCTCCTGACCCGCAGACTCGCGGCTGCAGCTAAGGTTGGGTGATTTATGAGTCAGACTCTCAGGATGACGGTGTGAGAGCTCGGTGCGAAAGGGGCAGCCCTAACACCCCGCAGCGATCGCCAAAAAGTCCGACGCCTTCAGGCTGGCGCCGCCGACCAGTGCGCCGTTGACATTGGCGACCGCCATCAGCTCGGCCGCGTTCGACGGCTTGACCGAGCCGCCATAGAGGATCCTGATCCTGTTTCCCTCGCCCTTGAAGCGATCGGTGAGCTGACCTCGGATAAACCTATGAACTTCCTCGACATCCTTGGCGGTCGGGGTCAGGCCGGTGCCGATCGCCCAGACCGGCTCATAGGCCACCACCAGGTTGGCCGCGGTCGAGCCGTCGGGCAGCGAGCCCGCAAGCTGGGTGCCGCAGACATCGAGCGTCTTGCCGGCGTCGCGCTGCTCGCGCGTCTCGCCGATGCAGACGATCGCGGTCAGCCCGGCGCGCCAGACGGCCTCCGCCTTCTGCCGAATCAAGGCGTCGGTCTCGCCGTGGTCGGCGCGCCGCTCGGAATGGCCGACGATGATCGCGACCGCGCCGAGATCCCTGAACATCTCCGCCGAGAGATCGCCGGTGTGGGCGCCCGATGCCTTGGGATGGCAATCCTGGGCGCCGACCGCGACCTTCGAGCCGCGCGCCTTGTCAGCGAACGCCCCGACCAATGTCGCGGGCGGACAGACCAGGAGATCAGCCTTCCCGGCGACATCGCCGGCGCCTGCCAGCATCGCGTCGAACTCGGCAAAAGAGGATTTCAGGCCGTTCATTTTCCAGTTGCCGGCGATCAGCGGCCGGATGGCGTCGGTCATGTCGGATTTCCCATCGTTCAAGCGTGTCCCTGCGCTACCAGAGCCGGGCGGCGACTTCCAGAGCGCGGCTTCGCGCACACCGTGCGACGCTTCCGCCCGCGCGGCCAAGGTTGCGGGGGCGCTTCGGCCACTTTATGATGGGTTTTCAACCCGGTGACACCCTGCTGCGGGACAAAAGCCTCGACTTTCGGCTCCCCATTGGGCACGACCCGGTTCCCCTCCTGTAAAACAAGTTGGACCCATGCTTCGAGGAATGCGGAAAGCCTCATCAAACTGGCTCGGCAAGACGATTATGGCCGTGGTGATGGGCGTTTTGATCGTCAGTTTCGGAATTTGGGGCATTGCCGACATTTTCAAGGGGTTTGGCCAGTCGACCTTCGCCAAGGTGGGCGGGACCGAGATTTCGGCCGAGCAGTTCCGCCAGATCTATACCGACCGCCTGCAGCAGCTTGGCCGCCAGTTCGGCCGTCCGCTGACGCCGGACCAGGCGCGCGCCTTCGGCATCGACCGCCAGGTGCTGCAGCAGACGCTTGCGGAAGCCGCGATGGACGAGGAAGCGCGCCGCATGGGCCTCAATGTGTCCGACGCCGAGGTGCTGCGCGCGATCTACAACGATCCGAACTTCAAGGGCCTCAACAACCAGTTCGACCCACAGCGTTTCCAGGCCGTGATCCGCAACTATGGCTATACCGAAGGCCGCTACATCGCCGAGCAGCGCCGCGTTGGCCTCAGGCGGCAGATCGCCGGCACCATCTCGTCCGGGATCGAGCCGCCGAAATCGCTGGTCGAGGCGCTGACCCGGTTCCAGAACGAGCAGCGTTCGATCGACTACATCACGCTCGGCGCCGCGCAGGCCGGCACCATCGATCCGCCCTCGCCCGAGGCGCTCGCCGCCTATTTCGAGGACCACAAGGCCCAGTTCCGCGCGCCCGAATACCGCAAGATCTCCTTCGTCGCCATCACGCCCGAGGAGATCGGCAAGTGGGAAACGGTGTCGGACGATGACGCCAGGAAGATCTTCGAGGAGCGCAAGGACCGGCTCAGCACGCCGGAGAAGCGCGAGGTTTCGCAGATCGTGTTTCCGGACGCCGGCGAGGCGCAGGCCGCGCGCGGGCGGATCGCGTCGGGCACGTCGTTCGACGACATCGCCAAGGAGCGCAACCTCAATCTGGCCGACGTCAATCTCGGGCTGGTCGCGAAGTCGGCGATCCTCGACCCTGCCGTCGCCGATGCCGCCTTCTCCCTGCCCGCAGGCGAAGTCAGCCAGCCGGTGCAGGGCCGCTTCGGTGTCGCGCTGGTCAAGGTCGGCAAGGTCGAGCCCGGCGCGACCCCGAGCTATGAGAGCCTCGCCCAGCAGGTGAAGAACGAGATCGCCTCCGAGCGCGCCCGCACCAAGGTCGCCGACCTGCGCGACAAGATGGAAGACGAGCGCGGCGGCGGCGCCAGCGTCGTCGAAGCCGCACAGAAACTGAAGCTGACGCCCGTCACCATTGACGCGGTCGATCGCTCCGGGCGGCTGCCGAACGGCCAGGTCGCGACCAACATCCCGCGCGGCCTCGACGTGGTGTCGCAGGCCTTCAACAGCGACGTTGGCGTCGACAACGACCCGATCCAGTTCAACGGCGGCTATGTCTGGTACGACGTGCTCGGCATCACGCCGTCGCGCGAGCGCAGCCTCGACGAGGTTCGCGATCAGGTCGAGGCCAAGTGGCGCGAAGACCAGATCTCCACCAAGCTGCGCGCCAAGGCGACCGAGATCGTCCAGAAGCTCGACAGCGGCGCCAAGCTCGCCGACGAAGCCGCCGCTGCCGGCGTCAAGGTCGAAACCGCGGCGAATTTCAACCGCGAGGCCTCGCTGCCTGCCGTGCCGGCCGGCGTGATTGCGGCGGCATTCCGGACCGCCAAGGACGGCGATGGACAGACCTCCGTCGCCGGCGGCAGCCAGTGGGTGGTCTTCCGCGTCACCAACGTGACGGTGCCGCCGGTCGACTTCGCGTCCGACGCGGCCAAGCAGCTCACCGAGGCGCTGCGGCGGTCGCTGAGCGACGAGCAGGTCGCGCAATATGTCACGAAGATCGAGTCCGATATCGGTGTGACCATCAACCAGGCAGCCTTCGCACAGGTGACAGGCGCTAATAATTGAGCATGATCGGGACAGCGCGACGACGCGCTGCGCGGCGATCAAGCTCCAACAACAGACCCTGAGCCAGCGAATGGACGACCTGAAATCGATCATCGGAAAAGTCGCCACCGGCGCCACGCTGACGCGTGAAGAGGCGGCGTCCGCCTTCGACAGCATGATGTCGGGCGAAGCCACGCCCTCGCAGATGGGCGGGCTATTGATGGCACTGCGGGTGCGCGGCGAGACCGTCGAGGAGATCACCGGCGCTGTCACTGCGATGCGCGGCAAGATGCTGCCGGTCACGGCGCCGGCGGAGGCCGTCGACATCGTCGGCACCGGCGGCGACGGCTCCGGCTCGGTCAACGTCTCGACCTGCGCGGCCTTCATCGTGGCCGGCGCCGGCGTGCCCGTGGCGAAGCACGGCAACCGCGCATTGTCGTCGCGCTCGGGCGCCGCCGACGTGCTGGCCTCGCTCGGCGTCAAGCTCGATTTGACGCCCGAACAAGTCGGGCGCTGCGTCAAGGAAGCCGGCATCGGCTTCATGTTCGCGCCCGCGCATCATCCGGCGATGAAGAATGTCGGTCCTACCCGGGTCGAGCTCGCCACCCGCACCATCTTCAACCTGCTTGGCCCGCTATCGAACCCGGCCGGCGTCAAGCGGCAGATGGTCGGCGTGTTCTCGCGGCAATGGGTGCAGCCGCTGGCGCAGGTGCTGAAGAACCTCGGCTCCGACAAGGTCTGGGTCGTGCATGGCTCCGATGGCCTCGACGAGATCACCCTCACCGGCCCGACCTTCGTTGCGACGCTCGATAACGGCAAGATCAGGACATCAGAGGTCACGCCCGAGGATGCCGGCCTTGGCCGCGTCGGCGGCGAGGCGCTGAAGGGCGGTGACGCCGATGCCAACGCGATCGCACTCTCCAGCGTGCTGCAGGGCAAGCCGAGCGCCTATCGCGACGTCGCCCTGCTCAACGCCGCCGCCGCGCTGATCGTGGCCGGCCGCGCCAAGGACCTCAAGGAAGGCGTCGCGATCGGCGCTCAGTCGCTCGACAGCGGCGCTGCCGCCGCGCGGCTGAAGCATCTGGTCGCGGTTTCGAACGGTTAAGCAAGGCGCCAAGCGATGTCGGACATCCTGACCAAGATCGAGGCCTACAAGCGCGAGGAGATATCAGCCGCGAAGCGCGCCCATCCGCTCGCCGAGGTCGAGGCGCAGGCCAAATCGGCCTCGGCCCCGCGCGGCTTCGTCCGCGCCCTCAAGGACAAGCATGCGCGCGGCGACTACGCGCTGATCGCGGAAGCGAAGAAGGCCTCGCCCTCGAAGGGCTTGATCCGGGCCGACTTCGATCCGCCCGTGCTCGCAAAGGCCTATGAGGCCGGCGGCGCGGCCTGCCTGTCGGTGCTGACCGACGCGCCCTCGTTCCAGGGCCATCTCGACTTCATGGTTGCGGCCCGCGCGGCGACCAGCCTGCCGGTGCTGCGCAAGGATTTCATGTTCGACACCTACCAGGTGACGGAAGCGCGCGCCCATGGCGCCGACTGCATCCTGATCATCATGGCCGCGCTCGACGACGCGGCGGCCGGGGAGATCGAGGACGCCGCGCTCGGCTACGGCATGGACGTGCTGGTCGAGATCCACGACCGCGCCGAGCTTGACCGTGCCTTGAAACTTCGCTCGCCGATGATCGGCGTCAACAATCGCAATCTGCGCACCTTCGAGACCACGCTCGCGACCAGCGAGGCGCTGGCGCCGCTGATCCCGCCCGACCGCCTGATGGTCGGCGAGAGCGGCATCTTCACGCCGGGCGATCTCGCCCGGCTCGAACGGGTCGGGATGTCGACCTTCCTGGTCGGTGAAAGCCTGATGCGCCAGCAGGACGTCACTGCGGCCACCCGCGCCTTGCTGACGCGGCAGGCCGCCCCGCGCGCCACCGCAACGCGCTGACGCAATGGCGCGGAACAGCAAGGGCAAGACCAAGGCCGAGCCTTCCGGCTCGGGCACCGCCCTCACCCATATCGACGCCAAGGGCGAGGCTCGGATGGTCGACGTCTCGGCCAAGCCCGCGACCGAGCGGACCGCGGTCGCCGAAGGCCGCGTCGTGATGAGCAAGGCGACGCTGGCGCTGATCGAAACCGGCCAGGCCAAGAAGGGCGACGTGCTGGCGACGGCGCGGATCGCCGGCATCATGGCGGCGAAGCGGACCTCGGAATTGATCCCGCTCTGCCATCCGCTGGCGCTGACCAAGGTCACGATCGACATCACACCCGACCGCAAGCTGCCCGGCTGCATCGTCCGCGCCAGCGTCAAGGTGACGGGGCCGACCGGCGTCGAAATGGAGGCGCTGACCGCAGTCTCGGTCGCATGTCTGACGATCTACGACATGGTCAAGGCAGTCGATCGCGGCATCCGCATCGAGGGCATCCACCTCGTCGAGAAGATCGGCGGCAAGTCGGGGCACTATCGCGCCGGCGCTTGATCGCCGGTGCGCAAGCGACGGCCTGTCGCAAA
Source organism: Bradyrhizobium sp. USDA 4538 (assembly GCF_024171045.1). NCBI lineage: Bacteria > Pseudomonadati > Pseudomonadota > Alphaproteobacteria > Hyphomicrobiales > Nitrobacteraceae > Bradyrhizobium > Bradyrhizobium sp. USDA 4538. Next base: position 7,737,447 of record NZ_JALJZE010000001.1, on the reverse strand, counting down.
TGCCCGCAAGGTTTCATTAACCAATCTCGCTAACCCGCGCTCCATTTCGATTGGATACGACTTTCGCGGGCCGGGGGTGCACGAAACCTACTTCCGGGTGAAACACCTGGAAGCGATTGCGGCACATGAATCCAAACGGCAGCGCCTCGTTCAACATCACCTCGGTGATCGGCAGCGGTCCGATCCGCTGGCTGATCCTCGGCGGCGCCGTGCTGATGGCCGCGATCGCGATCGGCGCTACGTTGATGGCGGAGAATTTCCGCGATCGCGCCTTGCACAACAGCGAGCGTGAGCTCGAGAACACCGTGCTGCTGCTGGCGCGGCATTTCGACCAGCAGCTCGACGATCTCGAGGTTGTCCAGCGCGACCTGATCGCGTTCATGCGCGACAATGCAATCGCGACGCTGGAGAATTACAGGCGCCGGATGTCGGCCGCCGACATCCATGCGATGCTCAAATCCAAGATGGACGCGCTGTCCAATGTCGGCAGCCTCAACGTGTTCGACGCCGACGGCGTTCTGATCAACAGCTCGGGCGCCTGGCCGCTGCCGCAGGCCAGCATTGCCGATCGCCCCTATTTCCAGATCTTCAAATCGAGCCCCTATTCGCCCGACATGCAGGTCGCGCCGGTGGTGAGCCGCGTCACCGGAAACTGGACCACCGTCATCGTCCGCAAGGTCACCGGTCCGCATGGCGAATTCCTCGGCGTGGTCGGCCGCGGCATCGAGCCGGCGACCTTCGAGAAGTTCTTCTCCACGGTGGCGCTCGGCGACGGCGCCGCGATCTCGATGCATCATCGCGACGGCACGCTGCTGGCGCGCTATCCCCATGTCGAGGAGCTGATCGGGAGGAACTTCCGCAACGGTCCGGTCAATCAGCAGCAGGTCTTCGAGCAGCCGCAGAGCACGACGCGGCTCGCCAGCCCGGTCGACGGCAAGGACCGCCTGGTGTCGTCGCGGGCACTGACCAAATTCCCGATCGTCGTCGTCGCGACAAGCACTACCGAGGCAGCGCTCGCCAACTGGCGCGAGCAGATCGGCATCCTGATCGCGGTGACCAGCATCTCGGTGCTGGCGATCGCGATCCTGCTGACGCTGGTGGTGCGCAAGCTGGTGCAGCAGCATCGCGCCCAGCAGCAACGCCTGACGCTGGAGAAGCTGCGGCTCGACACCGCCGTCAACAACATGACGCAGGGGCTGTTGCTGTTCGACGCCGCGCAGCGCCTCGTGATCTGCAACAGGCGCTATATCGAGATGTACGGGTTGTCGGCCGACATCATCAGGCCCGGCTGCAGCTTCCGCGACGTCATCGTGCATCGACACCGGACCGGATCGTTCCAGGGCGACGTCGAGCGCTACGTCAATCTCGTGCTGCGCGACGTCGGCATCCGCAACACCATGGTGATCACGACGCCCGACGGGCGCTCGATCCAGGTCGTCAACGAGCCGCTGGCCGACGGCGGCTGGCTTGCGACCCACGAGGACGTCACCGAGCGCCGCCGCGCCGAGGAGCGCATCACGCATCTTGCCCACTACGATGCACTCACCGACCTGCCGAACCGCGCGCTGTTCCACGAGGAGATCAGGCGCGAGCTGCCGCATGTCACGCCCGACAGCCAGCTTGCGGTGCTCTATATCGACATCGACGAATTCAAGGGCGTCAACGACTCGCTCGGCCACATGGTCGGCGACGAGCTTCTCAAGTCCGTGGCGCGGACGCTGAGCGGCGTGATCGGCGAAGGCGATTTCGTCGCCCGCCTCGGCGGCGACGAGTTCGCGATCGTGCAGACCAGGGTGAAGAGCGAGGCCGAGGTCGCCGACCTCGTCGCGCGCATCTACGAGGTGATCCGCGCGCCCTATCAGTGCCTCGGCCACCAGGTCACGACCGACGCCAGCATAGGCATCGCGCTGGCGCCGAAGGACGGCACCGATCTCGACCAGATCATGAAGAACGCCGACCTTGCGATGTATGCGGCGAAGTCGGCCGGCCGGCGCGTCTTCCGCTTCTTCGAGCCGGCGATGGATGCCGACGCCCGCGCCCGCCGCGAGCTCGAGATGGAGTTGCGGCAGACGATCGCCGCCAGCAGCGGGCTCGAAGTGCATTACCAGCCCTGCGTCGACCTGCGCAGCAACGAGATCACCGGCTGCGAGGCGCTGGTGCGCTGGCGTCATCCACAGCGCGGCATGATCTCGCCGGCCGAATTCGTGCCGATCGCGGAAGAGACCGGCCTGATCAACCAGCTCGGCGAGTGGGTGCTGATGACGGCCTGCAAGGAAGCCGTGAACTGGCCCGACCACGTCAGGCTCGCCGTCAACGTCTCGCCGGTGCAGTTCCGCAGCGGCACGCTGGCGCTCAAGGTGATCGCAGCGCTTGCATCGTCGGGGCTGTCAGCGAGCCGGCTCGAGCTCGAGATCACCGAGGCGGTGCTGATCCGCGACGACGAGACGGCGCTGGCCGCACTGCACCAGCTGCGCGCCATCGGGATCAGGATCGCGCTTGATGATTTCGGCACCGGCTATTCGTCGCTGAGCTACCTGAAACGATTCCCGTTCGACAAGATCAAGATCGACCGCTGCTTCGTCACCGACATCGCCGATCCGCAAGGCTCGGCCGGCATCGTCGAGGCCGTCGTCAACATCGCCGCCGAGCGCAGCATGACGACGACGGCGGAAGGCGTCGAGACCGCGCAGCAACAGCAATTGCTGCGCGAGCTCGGTTGCTCGGAGATGCAGGGCTATCTGTTCAGCCCGCCAAAGCCCGCTGCCCAGATCCGCGAGCTGCTGGCCGGGCATCGCCGCGGCCCCGCTGCGGGCGCGAGCACGGCGCGGCGACGCAAGCCGGTCGCCGGCGCGGCGTAAGGCTGCTCGCAAGTCGGAGCCCGAGGGGCGCCTGCACGATTTCGGAATTTTGGAAGAATACCCTGTAATTGCCCGACGTGTCAAATTGCCTGGTCGAGCGCTGTCAGTAGCTCGTGATCTGTCGCCTGTTTGTAGCTCGTGAAGTGTCGTGTTTTCGGTGCTCCGGAACAAGGGGGGCACGATGGGCACGGCATCCATTCACGAGGGTGTACGACGGATGCGGTTTTCAGATTTGCTGGATCGGACGGAGGCGAAGGAACTGACGCAGGAGGCAGCTTCGGAGGTTCTTGGGATCAGTGTTCGGACGTTTCAACGCTGGGCGGAGCGCTATGAGGCGGAGGGCGACGACGGGCTTGTCGACCGCCGGCTGGGGCGTCGTTCGCCACGGCGGGCGCCGGAGGAGGAGCTGGAACGGATGCTTGCGCTGTACCGGGACAAGTACGCGGACTTCACGGTGAAGCACTTCCACGAGCAGATGCAAAAGCGGCACGACTATGTGCTGGGCTATACGGTGACGAAGCTGGCGCTGCACGCGGCAGGGCTGGTGCGGAAGGCTCCGAAGCGTTCGGCGCACCGCAAGAAGCGGCCGCGGCGGCCGCTTCGGGGCATGCTGCTGCACCAGGACGGATCGCGCCACGTTTGGATCGAAGGCCTGCCCGCGAGGGACCTGATCGTCACGATGGACGATGCGACGAGCGAGATCTACTCGATGGTGCTGGTCGAGGAAGAAGGAACGGCCTCGACCTTCCAGGCCTTGCGCGAAGTGATTGGCGAGCATGGCCTGTTCTGCGCGCTCTACACCGACCGCGGCAGCCATTATTTCCTGACCCCAAAAGCTGGCGAGAAGATCTCGAAGACGCAACAAACCCAGGTGGGACGGGCTTTGTCGCATCTTGGGATCGAGCATATCGCAGCCTATTCGCCGCAGGCGCGCGGGCGCTCCGAGCGGGTATTCGGCACCTTGCAGGATCGGCTGCCGAAGGAGCTGCGGCTTGCCGGGATCACGACGGTTGAGGCTGCCAACGCGTGGCTGAAGGCGCATTACATCCCCGGGCACAACGCCGCGTTTGCGATCAAGCCCGAACAGGAAGGCTCGGCATTCGTAGCCGACCGGCATGAGGCCTGGCGCGAGGCGCTGTGCGTGATCGAGGAGCGAACCGTCGCCAACGACAATACCGTTGCATGGAACGGTCGGCGGCTGCAGCTGCCGCAGAGCCGGCTCAGACCTCACTTCGTCAAGGCCTTGGTGCGGCTACATGAGTATCCCGATGGCACCGTCAGCGTGTTCCTTGGACCGCATCGATTGGCGAGGTTTGCGCCTGACGGACAGCAGATCAGCCCCGACGCGCTTCAGCCTGGCGGTGTGCTCGGAGCCGTCAAGGACAAGCCCTGGCGGGCGCGCAAGCGCGCGTCCTTGACCGCTCCTGCGCGCGCCGCCGTCGAGAAAGCGCGGGTCGGGACGGAGAAACGGGCTTCAAGTCGAACAAAGAAACTCACCCACAGGGCTAAAACCGCCACAACAGCCGTGGCATGATCAATCAGGGAAAGCCGTCCCCGCCTTCCGGCTCCCCTGCAAATCAGAAACGAAGGCGACAGATCACGAGCTACAAAAACACGACATCTTCACCCGCTACGGACAGTTGCCGTGTCGAACGCCGGCAGCCGCCGACTCCTTTGCATGGGGTTGTTTTCGATATTTTGGCAGCTGCGTAGCCCGGATGGAGCCATCCGGGCTACAGGTTCTAGTTCGGCACCGGCCGCTTCTGCGCGGCCTTGGTGTCGGCGTTCTTGGCGTCGGCGTTGACGGTGACGCCGCGCAGCTGGTTGAACGCCGCGGCCAGCGCCTTGTCGTTCTTCTCATCCGGTGGCACGTAGGATTGCGAGCCGGTCTGCTCGGCGCCCTCGGCGGAGAGATGGCCACGCATCGAGGCCTCGCCCTTGATCTCCGAGCGGGTCTTGAACTCGTCCGGCACGTCTTGCAGCACCTCGATGTCGGGCTTGATGCCGAGTGCCTGGATCGAATGGCCCGACGGCGTGAAATAGCGCGCCGTGGTCAGCGCCAGCGCGCCATTGCCGGTGCCGAGCGGAATGATGGTCTGCACCGAGCCCTTGCCGAACGAGCGGGTGCCGATCAGGGTCGCGCGCTTGTGGTCATGCAGCGCGCCGGCGACGATCTCGGAGGCCGAGGCCGAGCCGCCGTTGATCAAGACGACGAGCGGCTTGCCCTTGGTCATGTCGCCGCCATGCGCGGTGAAGCGCTGGGTTTCCTCGGGATTGCGGCCGCGGGTCGAGACCACCTCGCCGCGCTGCATCAGGGTCGAGGTCACCGAGACCGCCTGGTCGAGCAGGCCGCCGGGATTGTTGCGGAGGTCGACGACGTAGCCGGCGAGCTTGTCCTGCGGGATCTGCTTCTGGATTTCGCCGATCGCCTTGCGCAGACCTTCGGTGGTCTGCTCGTTGAACGAGGTGATCCTGATATAGCCGATGTCGCCGCCCTCGACGTGATACTTGACCGGACGGACGCGGATGATCTCGCGCGTAATCGAGACCTCGATCGGCTTGTCGGCGTCCTTGCGGATGATCTTCAGCCGGATCGAGCTGTTGGGCGCGCCCTTCATCTTGTTGACGGCCTGGTCGAGCGTCATGCCCTGGATCTGGTCGTCGTCGATCGACGTGATCACGTCGCCCGACATGATGCCGGCGCGCGAGGCCGGCGTGTCGTCGATCGGCGCCACCACCTTGACGAAGCCGTCCTCCATGGTGACCTCGATGCCGAGCCCGCCGAACTCGCCATGCGTGGTCTCCTGCATCTCCGCCCAGCCCTTCTCGTTCATGTAGCGGGAGTGCGGATCGAGCGAGGAGATCATGCCGTTGATCGCGCCCTCGACGAGCTTGGAGTCCTCGGGCTTCTCGACGTAGTCGGTCTTGACCTTCTCGAACACCTCGCCGAACAGGTTGAGCTGCGAATAGGTGTTGCTGTTGTCGGAATGCGCGGCGGCGTTGGCGACGGCGAACAGATGCGCGCCCTGCGGCGAGGCCACGAGCAGGGTGAGACACGCGCCCGCGACCGTCCCGAGCAAGAAGCCAACATGTTTGCGCATTATCCGTGATCCCTTCGCTAACGGCCGGCAACGTTTCGCAACATTCGGCCCCACCCCGACGCGGGGCACCACACAACGGCTTTTTGGTCGGATCAAGGCCGCCCTGTCACCGGACCATTACGGTCCTGTCACGGTGCCCGGATCGGCCTCTTGTCAGCCCCCTGTCAGCCTTTCGTCGGCCTCTGGCCCAGTCTCCTGCAACCCGTTCTGCCAGGTCGACGGCTGGGTGCCGAATCCGCGCTTGGCCCGCGTGCCCAGCCAGTAGCCGAACTGCGGAGGAACATTGCGGAACGGCCCCTCGACGCCGAGCTTGAGCGCGGCGTCCATCGGCCAGTTCGGGTTATTGAGGATTTCCCGGCCGACCGCGATCAAATCTGCTTGTTTATCACGCAGGATTTGTTCGGCCTGGTCCCCGTGGATGATCAGGCCGACCGCCATGGTCATGATATCGGCATGGGTGCGGACATATTCCGCGAGCGGCACCTGATAGTTGTATTTGATCTCCCTGCCCAGGATCGGCGCCATCTCGCTGATTCCGCCCGATGAGCAGTCGATCACATCGACGCCCTTCGCTTTCAGGATCCTAGCGAGCCGGGCGCTCTGCTCCGGGCCCCAGCCGGCGTTGTCCTCGACCGACAGCCGCACGAACAGCGGCTTGTGATCCGGCCAGTGCGCCCGCACCGCCTCGGTGACCTCGATCAGGAAGCGCATCCGGTTGGCTTCGGAGCCGCCATATTCGTCGCTGCGCTGGTTGGAGCGCCCGGAGAGGAATTCGTGCACGAGATAGCCATGGGCGCCGTGCAGTTCCAGCACCTCGAACCCTGCCGCATGGGCGCGCCGTGCCGCCTGCCCCCAGGCTGCGACGAGGTCCTTCACCTCGTGCGTATCCAGCGCGCGCGGCACCGGCCAGCGCTTGCTATGGGCGATCGCGCTCGGCGCCACCGGCGTCCAGGCATCCCAGTCCTCGATCTCGGCGGTGCGTTCGAGCGGACGATCCCCCTCCCAGGGGCGGCTTGCGCGCGCCTTGCGGCCGGAATGGCCGAGCTGGATGCCGGCGACCGCATTCTGCTGCTTGATGAAGCCGACGAGGCGGCTGAGCGGCGCGATGAACTTGTCGTCCCAAATGCCGAGATCGCCGATCGTGCCGCAGCCGCGCCGCTCGACCTTGGTCGATTCGACGATCACGAGACCGGCGCCGCCGGCGGCGAACTTGCCGGCATTCATCAGATGCCAGTCGGTCGGAAAGCCCTTCTCGGCGGAATATTGGTGCATCGGCGGCACCACGATGCGGTTCTTCAGCGTGACGCCGCGGATGGTCATTGGCGAAAACAGCAGCATGTCGGACATCGCTTCCTCATTAGGCGTCGTTACCCGGCGTGCGGGACCGATCTTGTGTTTGGCGCGGACGATATACGCACCGCGCGATGGCCGATAGAGGCGCGCCGGCGGCCGCAATTGGCCACTCGAACGGATCGCGCCAGGTTCGCGGCGGCGATTTTTCGCGCGCACAGGAAATGATGATCGCGATGCGTGTTGTCCCCGGTAACCCGAGGAGGGACACTCATGAGAACCCGCACAATCGCACTGCTCATCGCCGGCGCCATGGCAACCGGCCCGATACTGGCGCAACACGCGGTTGCCCAGAACCTGCAAAACGAGGCCGACAAGGGTGCCAAGACCCGCAACTCCGGTGAATCCGGCTATGTCGGCGATCAGGACAGGCCCGGCGCGGCCGCAACGCCTCCGGGGCGCCCCGACACGGCCGCCGGTTCCCCAAACGCCACGACGTCCCCGAGCGCTCAAAGTTCCGGAACCGGAATCGCCGGCGCGCCGGGCAACAAGAGCGGGCCGCCCGCCAAGCAAGGCACGGTCGGTTCGAACTCGCAGAACCTGCATGTCCAGGAACAGGATCCGTCGAACATCAAGGGACAGCCCGGCAATAAGAGCGGCCCACCCGCAAAGCGCTAGGCTGCGCGCCATGCTGACCAGGCGGCCGTGAACCGGGATCGAGTCGCTCAGATATTATTGAGCGGCCTTCCGGCTCGCGGAGAGGTCGGTCGGACAATTTGCTCCGCATTCAATCGACTTCTTCTGGTCGGCAACGCGCCATATCAGCAACGCGACCAGGACAATGATGGTGACGGTGAGCTTGGCCAATGCGTCGTGGTTCAATGTCGGCTCCGCAGAACAATCGGCATAGCGAAAAAAATCAGCTGCAAGCAGAAATGTGACCCCGGCACCCTTTGGGGCCGAAGGCCGACGCTGGAGACGTCCACCAGGCCCGCATTCGATTCGGACCGGCCGACGTCATGATGGTACGGTCGTGGCGCGGTCTGCAAGCTTCTCAGTCTGCATGGCAGCATGGCACGGCCGGCCGCAGCCGGTTGGAACATTGTCATCGGTGTGCGGTTCAGTGGCTGTCCTCTGATTCATTGCCCCAGAGGCACACACCACCTCCTGCGGCCCCAGCCGTCACGCTGGGGCCGCAAATCATTGGAGCTGCACCCGGACTGCTGCTCGGCGCAGCGGCTTCCGAGAACACAATCGATTTGCGCGGACGCGCCCGCAAATGACGCTACTTGCCGACCTCGTACACGTCGGGATCGAAGCTCGAGCTCGGATTGGCGAACGCGTGGCGCAACGCCGGCGACATCGGCACGTTGTAATTGATGTCTTTCGGCGGGGTCGGCGCTTCCAGCCATTTCCTGTACATGACCTCGATCTCGGGGCTCTTGTAGAGATCCGCCGTGGCGCGGTCGGCGAGCGCCTTGAACGGGGTGTCGTCCCTGCGCAGCATGATGCCGAACGGCTCTGCCTTCGAGAACGCCTCATCGCTGATCATGTAGAGCGAAGGCTGCTTCGACCGCGCGATCGCAACCGCAAGCTGGACGTCGTCGAGCGCGTAGGCCTGGGCGCGATCGGTTTCTAGCATCAAGAACGCCTCGGCCTGGTCCTTTGCGGGGAGGACGTTGATGCCGAGCTTGCGTTCGGTGTTGACCTTGATGAGCTGCGTGAGGTTCACCGAGCCCGCAACGGCGGTGACGGACTTCCCCTTGAGATCGTCAATCGTGTTGATCCTAGCGGATTTCTTGGCGGCAAAGCGTGTCGCGCTGAGGAAATGCGTGTTGGTGAAGGTCACCTGCTTCTGGCGGTCCGCGCTGTTGGTGGTCGCCGAGCAATGCAAATCGATCGTGCCGTTGACCATCAGGGGAATGCGGTTCGACGAGGTCACCGGGAGGTAGTCGACGGCGATGTCGGATACGCCGAGCTCCTTCTTCACGGCATCGACGATCTTCAGGCAGATGTCGAGCGCAAAGCCGATCGGCCGCTGATTGTCGTCGAGATAGCTGAAGGGAACGGAAGCCTCCTGAAAGCCGAGCGTGACCTTCTTCGTCTCCTTGATCTTCTGCAGCGTGCCCGACAGCTCCTCGGCCGCCGCCGGGCTTGCGGCGAGCGTGAGGGCGAAGAAGATGGCGGGCAAACGCATCGGCGGCTCCTGTGCGGTGATCGGGCGGCGGTGATAGCGCACGCATGAGCCCGGAGCCAGACGACGGTGTGTCTAGCAGCTATCGCACTTTGCTATGGTCCGCCTGCCAGAGTTGCAGCCGCAGCCGCGAAGCATCCCTAGCGCTGCGCCCCACCTTCGAGCAGGCGATCGCCGACCAGGCGGACCGCGCCACGGGTCCAGGAATAATCGGCGCCCATCCGCAGGCCGCTGTCGCCGCGTGAGACGACCGCGCCGCTGCGGGCGTCGCGCAGCTGGAAGCCGATCGTGTATTCGGTCCGGCTGACCCGCCTGATCACGCCGATCAGCGATTGATCGGCGCCGAGTTGTTGCGCGATCGCCGCCTCGCAACCGTCGCAGTCGCGCAGCGCGCGCGCCTTGACGGGCTCGGCGGTCGCGCCGCCGGTATCGACCAAGCGGTAGCGGCCCGACTGCGCAAGCCGGTCACGCACGCTCTTCGTGACATCGGTGAGATAGGCTGCATCGGCGTCGGCAAGGCCGGATGCCGGCGCCGCGGAGGCGTCCTCAAGCTCGAATTCGAACACCGCAAGCCCGATCGGCGCAGCCGTGGCGGTCTGTGCCGGCGGCAACACGGCCGCGAGGACGCCGCGCACCTCGCGCGACACGAACATCCGCGCATGGTCCCATGCCTCGTCATTGTCGCCGCGAAACGTGTAGAGCTTTTCGTACAGCACGCGGCTCCCTTCAACATCGATGACCGCCACCTTGGCCCACTGCACCAGCGTGCTCATCTTCTGCACGCCGCCGACCACCTTGATCCGGGCCTCGCCTGCGGACGCCGCTGCTGGCACCAGGCGATAGCGCGGCTCCGCGGCGACGTCGGCGCGCAGCGCGCGCATGAACGTGTCGAGCCGTTTCTGGTGCGCGGCAGTCTGATCAATGATCTCGCCCGAGGTGTCGACATAGCTGAAATCGTCGATGCTGACGCCAAGCTGAGATGCCGCCACCACGCCGGTTTCGGCGCGCAGCGGACAAGGTCCGGCCAGAAGGCCGATCAACGCGAGGGCGAGCAAGACAAGACGGGACTGACGCATGGTCTGGGCCTTTCAGGTGCTGGTGCGGGCGGGTCGGTCGCATCCTGGGCCAACTGGCCTCCGCGCCGCAGCGGAGTGCCTCCCGCCGGGTGCCGGGAAATTTTCACGACGATGGTCCGCGCCCGAAGAACGGCTATGGCAGCGCTTCTCGACGCCTCCGTTCTGCCGTTTAATGTGCCTGACGGCCCTGCCCGCGATGGCGCGCCGAAGCCCGTCTGCGATCTCTGAGGATACGCCAATGTGGAATTGGTCCGGAAGCGATCTGAAACTGCGGCTGACGTTGCGCGTGGCGATCGTCTCGACGCTCTGCTTTGCCGTCATCTCCGGCTATTTCCTGATCGAGGCCGACCGCTCGGTGCGCGGGCGGATCGCGGCCGTTGCCGATATCGCCGCCAAGACGCTGGAGCTGCAGCAGAGCAAGATCCAGTGGCTGAACAATGCGCGTTCCGAATTTCCCGATCTCGACAGCGTTGCCGCCTCGGTCATGACGCCGGGATTGTGCCTCGCCTTTCGCAGCAATAGCGGCGAGATCAGCCAGCGCTTCTGCGGCGGCGCGCAGACTGACACGGCCGCGCCGCCGCTGGCCTTCGCGGCGCTCTATCGCCGCCTGTTCGATCCCGGCCGCGAGGCGGTGCGGCAGGTGGTTTCGCGCGGCAATGCCATCGGCGAAGCGGTGGCCTGGATTGATCCGGCGGTGCCGACCGCCGAGGCCTGGCACGATGCCGGCCGGCTGATGGCGGTGTTCATGATCGCGCTGCCGTTGCTCTGCGCTTTGGTCTATGCGGCGCTGGCGCGCGCGCTGCGTCCGACGCGGCAGATCCGCGACGGGCTCGAGCGGATCGCCGCAGGCGACCTCGCCGCGCGCCTGCCGCCGTTCGATCTCGCCGAACTGTCGGCGATCGGTGACGTCTTCAATCAGCTCGCCGAGCGCCTCGCCGCCGCGCTTTCCGACCGCAACGCGCTGACGCAGAAACTGATCCTGGTGCAGGACGAGGAGCGCCGCCACCTTGCGCGCGAGCTGCATGACGAGTTCGGGCAGTCGCTGGCCGCCATCCGCGCGCTGGCCGCCTCGGCGCGCCAGACCGCCGCCGCGGATTGCCCGCCTTTGCTCGCCGAATGCGACGGCATCGCGCGGACCGCGACCGACATGATGGAGACGTTGCGCGGCGCCCTCTTCCGGCTCCGCCCGCCCGATGTCGACGAACTCGGACTTGCGGCCAGCCTCGAGGGCCTGGTCGCCGGCTGGAACGGCCGCAGCCGCGGACAGCCGCGGTTCGAGATCGCCATATCGGGATCGTTCGAGCACCTCGCCGCCTCCGTCAGCGCCAATCTCTACCGCATCGTGCAGGAGGCGCTCACCAACGCCGCCAAGCATGCCGGCGCCACGCGCGTGATGCTGCGGCTCGAGATGCGCGAGGCGGCGCCCGGCGGCGGCGACAGCGCGATCGTGCTCGCGATCGAGGATGACGGCCAGCCCGGCGATCCCGATCCCAAAGGCGATCCCCAGCTCAGGTCCGGCCTCGGCCTGCTCGGCATGCGCGAACGGGTCGCCGCGCTGGGCGGGGGGCTCAGCTTCGAGACCGGACAGCCCAGCGGCTCCTCGCTCCGCGTCATCGTTCCCGTCGCGGCCAGCCGAGAGGCCGCACCGGTGGAGCGCGCGGCATGAGCCACGCGGCGCGCACCATCATGCTGGTCGACGACCACGCCGTCGTCCGGGAGGGCTACCGGGCGATGCTGCAGAAGCAGCCGGGCCTCTGCGTCGTCGCCGAAGCCTCCGACGGCGTCGAGGCCTACCGCCTCTACAAGGAGACCGGGCCCGACCTCGTCATCATGGACCTGTCGATGCCCGGCATCGGCGGCATCGAGGCCATCCGCCGCCTCCGGCAGTGGGACAGGCGCGCAAAAATCCTGGTGTTCACCATGCACCAGAACGCGGCCTTTGCCGTGCAGGCGATCCGCGCCGGCGCGAGCGGCTATGTCACCAAGACCAGCCCGCCGGAGACGCTGGTGCACGCCGTGATGGATGCGCTGTCGGGCAAGATCGCGATCAGCCCGGATATCGACCACGAGCTCGCGCTCAGCCACCTTGCCGGCGAGACCAAGGCGGCCGACCTCCTGACCGCGCGGGAATTCGAGGTGCTGCGGATGCTGCTCGCGGAAAACTCCACCGAGGAGATCGCCGAGGCGCTGCACCTCAGCCCCAAGACGGTCGCGAACCTGCATTCCCTGATCAAGGACAAGCTCGGCGTCGGCACCGATATCGAGTTGGTCCGCCTCGCGCTGCGGCAAGGCATCCTCACGCAGATCGATCTCGGCGAACGCTGAGCCCGCGGTGGCACCAGCCAGGCCGCGTACTGGCAAATCGGGCCGCATCTGCCTTCGGGCAAACCGAACATCGAGCCGGCATCGTCGAATGGCCGAGTCTCGAGAAAATCGCGTAACAGACCTCCAGGACAGCCTCGATGCTGGCTCGTCTGGGACATAGTTCAGAACCTGGACTACCTTGGTAGCCCTCGTGATGCTAAAGTTCTCGTCATGAAAGGCTATGGATCATTTTGCCCCGTAGCCAAAGCTGCGGAAATTCTCACGGAGCGGTGGACCCCGCTCCTGCTCCGCGAACTGTTGCTGGGGTCCCACCACTTCAACCAGCTTCGCCGCGGCATCCCGCAGATGTCGCCGACCCTCCTCTCCAAGCGCCTGCAAACGCTAGAAGAAGCCGGGCTAATCTCACGCAGATCAGGCGATAACGGGCATTGGGAGTACCATCCAACCCAGGCAGCCAGGGAAGCCAAGCCAATTATCGATGCAATGGGCTATTGGGGCCACAAATGGGCTCGCAGCCAGCTCACACCCAACGAACTTCACGCGGGCCGGCTCATGTGGAATATGCGCCGTTCGTTCGATCTAAGGCACATTCCATGCGACTTCGTTCTGTACATCGAGATTGCGGACGCTCGGCCAAAGCGCTGGTGGTTTGTTGTGAAGAAGGAGGAAGCCGATCTTTGCTGGGATGACCCCGGCTTCAAGGTCGATATCAGCCTCTATGCGAGTCTGCTGACGCTCGTGCAGATTTTCGTAGACGAGATGCCGCTGCTACGGGCGTGTGAGCTCGGCAAAATCGAGATCGACGGTCCCAGGCATCTTGTGAACAGCATGCGGGCTTGGTTCCCACGCAGCAAATATGCCGATGAGGCGCCGGCGGCCGCAGATCGAGTCTCAGCCAATTGAGGATATCCAGTCCACTTTCTGGACTAGTGGTTCTGCTTGCCTCGGCTATAGCGTTTGCGAATGCGCTCCCGCGCTAAGCATCTCAGCTAAAGGAGGCAAAGATGAGCCGCCCTTCTCTTCTTTCATGCACCCTGTTGTTGATCTTTACTTGTACTTGCGTCAGTCCCGCAGGGGCAGCCCCACCTGCCGACGAACTTTCCTCGGCGGCTGCCAAATGGGATGCCGCCATCAACAACGCAGACTTCGATGCCCTGTTACCGTTGTATGCCGCTGACGCCCGATTGATGCCGCCTGGTGCGCAGCCAGTCACCGGCCCTTTGGCAATCCGTAATTTCTTTGCCGGGCGGGGAAGAAGCGTCAGAGATCACAAGGTTGAGCTGCTCGATGTGTTGCCCATGGGAAACTACGCCTACACCACCTCGCATTTCACGGCCACGCTAGTAGTAAATGAGAAGGCGGCGCCAATTTCTGGCAGCACCGTGAGACTGCTTGAACGCCAACCCGACGGGCAGTGGAAGATAAAGTCTCATATCTTCGTCAAGGAATAGATTCGCGGGTGCCACAGCCACACGGTCAGCCACCCCGCAAGCCTGACGGGCCGCAAGTGACGGATGGTCATGCACCTTGTTGGCCCTCAGCCGAAGACGGCATTGATCATCGGGACATCGGTTCATTGGGTAAGCCGGACGTCCCTCGGTTTGGTCGCCATTGCCGTGGCTGTCGCCAGATGTTCGATCTCGCCCAACGCTGGGCCCGCGGCGGCGCCAGCAACCAACCCTTGCGAGCCCGCCGGGGATTGGATAGCCTTCTGCTCGCGATGAGCCTCGCAGGCTCATTCGTCCCTCGCGCGACTGGCGAGCTTACGTGGAATTGACCACGGTGAAGCGCGAAGGGTTCCAACGCCGTTCGCCTGGGCAACCCGTTCAGCTGATGATCCAGCGTCTTAGGGAGCCCGGACCATGCCGTCATTCCGCAATGAACTCCATCTCAACGATTCGGAAGTTGCCCTTGCGCTCGAGGGCGAAGAGCGCCGCCAGCAAGACGGCGTCGAGCTGATTCCGTCGGAGAACTACACCTATCCCGAGGTGCTCGAGCTGCTCGGATCGGTGTTCACCAACAAGTATTCCGAGGGCTATCCGGGACGCCGCTATTACGGCGGCCAGGAATTTACCGACCAGATAGAGAACCTTGCCCGACAGCGCGCTTGCGCGCTGTTTCGCGCCGAACATGCCAACGTTCAGCCTCTGTCCGGGTCGCCAATGAACCAGGCCGTGTATCTCGGCCTGCTGCAGCCCGGCGATACGATCTTGGCGATGGACCTGTCACACGGCGGCCATCTCACCCATGGCGCGCCGGTGTCGCACATGGGGCGGCTCTTCAACTTCGCCCGCTACAAGACGCAGCCGTCAAACGGCGGCGCCATCGATTTCGATGAGCTCCGCGCCATGGCCCGGCACGTCCGTCCGAAGCTGGTGCTGTGCGGCTACAGCTCTTATCCGCGCGATCTGGATTATGCGTCCTTCAAGAGCATTGCCGATGAGGTGGGTGCGCTGACCATGGCCGACGTCAGCCATTACGGCGGCCTGATCGCCGGCAACGCCTTGCGCAATCCGCTCGATGCGGGTTTCGACGTGATGACGACGACATCGCACAAGACGCTTCGCGGGCCGCGCGGCGGCATCGTTCTCTGTCGCCGGGAGTTCGCCGGCAAGATCGACGCGTCGGTGTTTCCGGGACTGCAGGGAGGTCCGCACATGAACGTTGTGGCCGGAACCGCGGTCACGCTGAAGAAGGCATCGACGTCCGATTTTCAGGCCTATGCAAGACTGGTCATGCGCAACGCGAAGGTCCTGGCCGAAGCGTTGATGGAACGCGGCATGACGTTGATCACCGGCGGAACCGACAATCACATGATGGTTGTGGATACGGTGGCCAGCGTCGGCCTGGACGGCGGCGCGGCCGAGAACATTCTCGACGCCGTCGGGATCACCGCAAACAAGCAGATCATTCCCGACGATCCGCGGCCGCCGCTCAGGCCGAGCGGCATCCGCCTCGGGACGCCGGCGGCGACCACGCGCGGCATGGGCGAGCCCGAAATGCGCCTGATCGCCGAACTCACTGCGGAATCCCTCCGGTCGAAGGGAGATGCAGCGGTCGTCAAGCGACTGAGGTCGAACAGCGTCGAGATGTGCCGCGCTTTCCCCGTTCCGGGGATCGCACCGCCCTCATAGGCGGCCGACCCGCATTCCTGTTCCGCATTCGTCGCGTCACTCGGCAGGTCGTGAAGGTTCCCGGGGGAAGGACCGGAACGGAAATTGATGCTGTTCGTTGGACCGCATGATCTCGAAGACGGAGCGTCCAACGCCGTGACCCGGAAAACCTTGCAAGCACGCTCGGAACAGGCGCTCGTCGTCATCATTCTCAGCACCGGTGCGCTGATCGGTTACCTCGGCTTGGCACTGTCCAGGCTGTGAGAGCTACGTCCGGCGGGCACCAAGCCACCGCGGGCGTCAGGCCGCGGCAAGCATCAAGTCGCTTGGTGCGCTGAAAGCTCGTGCGTGCGTGCCACTGAGTTGCCCGACGCGGCAAGCCAAGCCCCGCAGCAAAAATATAGGGTGAAAAGAGCAAGGCTCGGACAGATCATGTCGCGAGAATGCGGATGTTTGACGCACAAGCGACGACACCCGCCGTCGTCCCGGCGAAGGCCGGGAGCCATTACCCCAAATCTCAATTGTTGCGCGACGCTGGGGCCACAGCTTCCTCTCAACAACCCAACCCTGTGGTTATGGGTCCCGGCCTTCGCCGGGACGACGGTGTGCGCGGGAACAGTCTCGCGATGAATGCAACGCCACGCACAATCCACACACCGGTCACTGAAATCGAGGACATTGCCGCCTGCCCGCAATTCTCGTACACGGTTTCACGCAATGACCTCGCAATTCTCTCCCAACTCCGTCGACGTGCTGCTGTTCGATATCGGCCGCGTCGTGCTCGACATCAACTTTGACAAGGTGATGGCGCACTGGGCGCAGCATGCCGGCTGTGCGCCCGCCGAGCTCGCCACGCGCTTTGTCGTCGACGACAGTTTCAAGCATCATGAGATCGGCCGGATCGACGACGCGGCATTCTTCGAGAATCTGCGCCGGACGCTCGGCATCAACATCACGGACGCCCAGTTCCTCGAAGGCTGGAACGCGATCTTCACCGGCGAGATGCCGGGCATCGCCCCGCTGCTCGCGGCGGCCGCCAAGCGGATGCCGCTCTACGCCTTCTCCAACACCAATCCGGCCCATGTCGCGCATTTCTCGGTCACCCATGCCGAGCTGCTCAGCCATTTCCGCAACGTCTTCCTGTCCTCGAGCATCGGCTTCCGCAAACCCGACGCCGAGGCCTACGATCATGTGGTAAAAGCCATCGGCGTGCCGGCGTCGCGGATCCTGTTCTTCGACGACCTGGCCGCCAATATCGAAGGTGCGCGGGCGCGCGGCCTTCATGCTATCCACGTGACGTCGACGGATGACGTGGCAAGGGCTTTGACCGCACTTGGAATTTGAACATTAAGAATTGAGGAGCTCTGAGCGTGGCCCTGATGCCGGTTGCCGATGCCCTGTCCGCCGTCCTCGCCGGCGCCGAACCGCTGCCGGAGGAGATGGTCGCGCTCGATGCCGCCTACCACCGCACGCTTGCGCACGACCTCGCGGCGCTCCGCACCCAGCCGCCGCAGCCGATGTCGGCGATGGACGGCTATGCGGTGCGCGCCGCCGATGCGGCTGATCTAAAGGCCCGGCTCAAGGTGATCGGCGAAGTCGCCGCCGGCCGGCCGTTCGAGCGGACGGTCGGCGCCGGCGAGGCGGTGCGGATCTTCACCGGCGGCGTGATCCCCAATGGCGCCGACGCGGTGATCATCCAGGAGGACACCGCCGTCGACGGCGACCACATCACGATCACGGAGGCCGCCAGCGTCGGGCGGCACATCCGCCCGGCTGGGGTCGACTTCCGTGAGGGCGAGGTGCTGCTCGCCGGCGGCAGCCGCCTGTCCGACCGCGCGCTGTCGCTGGCGGCCGCCATGAACTATCCGGAACTTGCGGTGCGCCGCCGCCCGAAGGTCGCGGTGCTGGCGACCGGCGACGAGCTGGTGATGCCGGGCTCGCAGCCCGGTCCCGGCCAGATCGTCTATTCCAACGGCTACGCGCTGCGAGCGCTGGCGCGCGCCGAAGGCGCCGAGACCGTCGACCTCGGCGTTGCCGCCGACACGGTAGAGGCGACCACGGCGGGCATCCGCCGGGCACGCGAGGCCGGCGCCGATGTCCTCATCACGACAGGCGGCGCCTCGGTCGGCGACCACGATCTCGTCAAGCGGTCGCTGGAAGCCGAGGGCGTCGAGATGGCGTTCTGGCGGATTGCGATGCGGCCCGGCAAGCCGATGATGCATGGCCGGCTCGGCGCGATGCGGGTGATCGGTCTGCCCGGCAATCCGGTGTCGTCCTATGTCTGCGCCTTCCTGTTCCTGGTGCCGTTGATTCGGGCGCTGAGCGGCCGGAAAGTGATTCATCATCGCCGCGCGAGCGCCCTGCTCGGCCGCGACCTCGCAGCCAACGACCAGCGCGAGGACTATCTGCGTGCGCGTCTCGAAGCGCGCGAGGACGGCACGCTGATCGCAACGCCGGTGACGCAGCAGGACTCGTCGCTGCTCGGGAATCTCGCTGCGGCACGGGCACTTCTCGTGCGCCCGCCGTTCGCGGCGGCGGCCGTCGAAGGCAGCGAATGCGAGATCCTGACACTGCCCGAATAGGGTTTTCGCGCCCCGCCGATTGTGCGTTGCCCGACACGTTCACCGGAAATTAAGTGGTTGCGGAACACATATCGAACATATAGTGTCCGTTCATGATTTGTTTCGAGTACTGGTGTCTACAATCGGGAAGCCGCGTGGAAGCAGGTGCATCGAGCACATGCTCCTGAGGTCAGGCCCGGCCTGCAGGCCCCACCAGAAGAGTCTCGGAATCGAACGACGCTATCAACCGGGGGAATACTCGAGATGCTCACGCGCAAACAGTACGAACTACTGCGTTTCATCAATGAACGTCTGAAAGAGGCCGGCGTACCGCCCTCCTTCGACGAGATGAAGGATGCGCTCGACCTGCGCTCGAAGTCCGGTATCCACCGCCTGATCACTGCGCTGGAGGAGCGCGGCTTCATCCGCCGCCTGCCGAACCGCGCCCGCGCCATCGAGGTCATCAAGCTGCCCGAACTCTCGGCCGGCGGCGGCAACGGCCGCCGCGGCTTCACGCCCAGCGTCATCGAAGGCACCCTCGGCCGGCGCGCCAGCACGCCGCCGATTGCCGAGGACGACGGCAACCGTCCGGTCGCGGTCCCCGTGATGGGCCGGATCGCCGCCGGTACGCCGATCGAGGCGCTGCAGACCCGCAGCCACACCATCAGCGTGCCGCCCGACATGCTCGGTGCCGGCGAGCACTATGCGCTCGAGGTGCGCGGCGACTCGATGGTCGATGCCGGCATCCTCGACGGCGACATGGCGCTGATCCAGCGCAACGACGTCGCCAATACCGGCGACATCGTGGTGGCGCTGATCGACGAGGAGGAAGCCACCCTGAAGCGCTTCCGCCGCCGCGGCGCATCGATCGCGCTCGAGCCGGCCAACACCGCCTATGAAGTGCGCATCCTGCCGCCGAACCGGGTCCGCATCCAGGGCAAGCTGATCGGCCTTTATCGCAAATACTGAATTGCAAATACTTGCGGCGGCCGGGAACGAGCAACACGTCGGATCGTTCCTTGCATGATAGTGTAGCGTACGGCCTGCCCGATGCGCTCCGATACCTCTCGCGCAGCGTCGCGTGTTTGTGATCGGAGCGATCTCGGACCAGTCGTACAATCGCCCAGAAACGAGCAGACGCTCGTTCGCTATCGTCCACTCTGGTAGAGGCCCTAATGCCTCAAGGAGAGGCACGGGTCGCTACCTCGAAATGAGGAGCCATCCGATGTGTGACTATAGTCTGCACGCCGTGGCATCGCGCCCCGCCATTGTCGGAGAGACGCTGATCACGACGACGTTCCGCGGCACGTCGACCCGCGGCTTTGCTTCGGAGAATGACCCCACTGTCGCGGTCTGCATGCTGCCGGGCACCGAGCTCGCTTTCGCCGAGAACGTTCGCTACGACAGCCGCTGGATCTGGACCAAGACGCTGAACTATCGCGTCGGCGTGTTCAACGAAGTCGAGCCCGACGTGCCTGATCGGCATCATGACGCGGTCGAATTCCCCGACGGCAGCCATGTGCTGGTGACCCAGCTGGTCGAGGGACAGCGCGTTAGCGTGCTGCAATTGCCGGCGCTGCATCCGCCGGTCGAGCAGAAGCCGAAGGTTGTGGAGCGGCGGCCCTCCGCATTCGCAACGCTGTTTTTGGGTTGAGCGCATCGTCGCCGCGGAATGAGCTGTTCGGCGGCGGATGACCTAAGCAATTTCGGGCGACCCCGGACTCCCGCTTCCGGGGCGCAGAAGGAGATTTGCGTCGGCCGGCGCCTTGGCGCATCATCGGGCACGGAGGACGTGCGCGGTGGTCGATAAGGTCACATGGCAAAAGGCTGGACGCGTCACGGAACCGGGCCGCTACATGTTCCGGTTCGGTTGGCTGACGGTAACGGCCGACGACCTGAAAGTCTGGGAGCAATTTCCCGAGGCTTCCTTCACCCTCGTCAAGAAGCCCGACGCCGGCCCCGACTCCGACGAATACCATCTCGGCCTGTTCGAGCTGCCGAGCGGCCCCTCGCCGGACCACGGCTAATCATCGCCCTGCAGATCGGTCTCGGCCGGCGTCGCATCCACCGCAGGCCGCGGCGCGGCGGCGGGCGCGCGCAGCGTCGTTTCGCTCTCGCCGTCGCCGGGAACTGCCGGCGACCACGGCCGGTCGATCCCGCCGGGCTTGACCGCATCGACGGCGTAGCCGTCCCTGATCCTTCGCAGCACCAGCGCGCCGTGGCGGCGCAGCCGCTCGGCATCGATCACCGATGCCGCGCAGCCCTGCGGCGCCGGCCGCGCCGTCACGATCAGGGCTGCGCGCTCGCAGTCGTCCGCCAGCGCCTCCGGCCGGGTCGCCAGCGCGACGAAGACGCCGCCGGGTCCCTGGGTCACGCAGCCGCCGGCATCGCACGAGACGCCCTCGCCGAGCGACGCATCGGTGGCGGTGCGCGCGTCGGCGTCCGCCGCCAGCCACTCCTTGACCAAAAATGCATCCTTGGCGCTGTGCATCAGATGCAGCCACCCGTCACCGCCACGCACCGCGACGTTGCGGCCGTCGCCCGAGATCAGCACGTCCGGCTGCGGCACCCTGAGCGCCCAGACCGAGGCCACCAGCAGCAGCACCGCGCCTGACCAGCGCAGCGGCGTGCGCAGCAGCCCGAGCAGGATGATGCCGGCGCTCGCTGCGATCAGCGGCCCGATGCCGAACGCCGCCATGCGGCCGACCGCGCCCGGGAGTGCGGCGACCCATTGCGTCACCAGGATCATCCAGTCGATGCCAAGACCCATGATCGCCCAGAACAGTCCGTCGAAGCCGACCGGCATGGCGACGAGCCCGAGCAGGCCGGCCGGCATCACGACCGCCGAGACGACAGGCATCGCCGCAAGGTTCGCAAGCAGCCCGTAGGGCGTCACGCGGTGGAAATGGAATGCGGCATAGGGCGTCGTCGCCAGCCCCGCCACCAGCGAGGCCAGCATCAGGCATCGTGAGCTCGCGCCCGCCCCACAGCGCGACGCGCGCGGTCGCCGAATGGTCGGGCGACGCCAGCAGGTTCGGCAGCCCGATCTGCACCAGCGCCACCAGCCCGAGCGTCGCGGCGAACGACATCTGGAAACTGGGATGCACCAGCGCCTCCGGCGCGATCGCGAGCACGATCAGCGCCGCCACCGCCAGCGTCCGGAAGGTGATCGCGCGGCGGTCGACGATCACGGCGAGCAGCACCACGGCGGTCATGAAGAACGACCGTTGCGTCGCGACCTCCGCGCCCGACAGCAACAGATAGAACGCCGCGGCGACCAGCGCGGCCGCCGCGGCCCATTTCTTGATCGGATGCCCCGCCGTCAGCGCCGGAAACAGCGCGAGCAGCGCGCGCACCGCGAAGAACACGACGCCGGCGACCACGGCCATGTGGTAGCCGGAGATCGACAGCACATGGCCGAGCCCCGAGATGAACATCGCATCGTTGACCGGCGTCGAGATCGCATCGCGCCGGCCGGTGAGCAAGGCGGTTGCGATCGCGCGCTGGTCGCCGTCGAGCGTGGTGCGAATCCGCGCGTCGATGGCGTCGCGCAGGCCCTGCATGAAGGCGGCGTAGCGCAGCGCAAAGCCGCCGGTCGCAGGCGGCTCCCTGGTCTTGACGGCGCCCATCACGAAGCCGGAGGCGCCGATGCCCTGGAAATACAGGTCACGGCCGAAATCATAGGAGCCCGGGCGCTGCGGCCCGAGCGGCGGCAACAGCCGCGCCTTCAACTCAACGAAGCTGCCGACATCGGGCGCGGTGCCCTTCTTCACCGAGAGCCGGACCCGATTGAGCTTCGTCATGTCGCGCGGGCTCTCCATCGAAACTCGCGGATGTCGCGCGTCTCGACGAAGCCGGTCAGCGCCACCGAGAACATCGGTCGCGCCAGCACCGTGTGAGCGACGCGCGCCGTCTTCCAGGTCGCCGTCGCAAGGCCCGCGGCGACCGCGGCCAGCATCACGATAACGGGAAACACGCTGCGCCGCCGCAGCAGCAGCGCCAGCAGGCAGAGCAGGATTGCGACGGTGGCCGCGACCGACAGCACCGGCTCGTGCTCGGCCGCGAAATAGAACGCGATGCCGGTGCCGAACGCCACCGGCACCCAGGGCAACAGGCGGCCCGCCCCCGCCTCCGCGCGCGCCCATTGCCGCACTGTCTCGACGAGAGGCTTCCAGATGCCGGCGCGCGCCGGGAGAAAGCCGCCGACCGGCGCAGCCGTGCGCGGCGGCCACGTCCCCGCGTAGCCGCGTTTGCCGCCCGGCGTCGTGCCCTGCTCCGCCATTCCGCTTGCGATCCCTGCCGGGCGGCAGGCTAGCGGATGGCCCCGTCACCCGACTAGCGGAACGGATGCAGAATACGGACCGGCAACGCCCGGGTACCTGGATCGTCGCGCCTTGCCTAGCTCGCGCCGGGCCACGGCTGCCGCCTGCGTCAAATCGATCGAGCCGAAAGTCTCACTAAGATACCGATCACATTAGGAATAGACTGTTCCGATGCCTCCGCTCCCAAAGAGACGGGGATGAGGCAGTGACGGCTCGCGGCACTTGAAGGCCGCTGGAGCTCCTCTCAGGTGGCCACAACTCCCCTGAGATCAGGCGTTGCGGACGAACGCGCAAATCTCGCCTGTAACGCCGCGCACCACGCGCACTCCGCGAGCGGATAGATCGCTGAAAAACGCGAGGAGTAGCGTTTGCTTTTGAGAGGAGCAGCACATGGCAATTCAAGTACCAAGCGATTTTCGCCGCGTGATTGTCGCTGCGTCAGTGGGAAACATCATTGAATGGTACGACTTTTATATTTTTGGCAGCCTGGCCGCGGTTCTTTCGGTCAAGTTCTTTGAGCAATCCCACCCTGTCGCAGCCCTGCTGAGCACGATCGCGCTGTTCACTGCGGGATTCCTGATCCGCCCGCTGGGGGCCTTCCTGTTCGGATGGATGGGCGATCGGGTCGGCCGCAAATATACATTCCTCATTACGCTGAGCGGAATGGGCCTAGGAACGGGAGCGATCGGACTGATCCCAACTTATCAGTCGATCGGCCTGACGGCCGCATTCATTCTGTTCGGTTTGCGGATGATCCAGGGTCTGTGCCTGGGCGGCGAGTATGGCGGCGCCATCACTTACGTCGCCGAGCATGTTCCGGACGACAGCCGCGGCTACTACACGGGCTGGCTACAAACCTCGCCGACGCTGGGGATCGTGGTGTCGCTGGCGGTGATCGTTCTGACCCGAACCTGGGCCGGCAATCAGGCCTTTGACGAATGGGCGTGGCGCGTCCCGTTCCTGGTCTCGTTCCTGCTGGTGGCCATCGCCATCTACATCCGCCTGCAGCTCCAGGAGACACCGATTTTCCAGGAGATCAAGGCACAGGGACAGATGACCAGGAATCCCTGGCGGGAAGCTTTCCTCAGCGCCAACATCAAGTACATCCTGATCGCCATCGTCGTCCTGATTGGACAGGGCGTGGTCTGGTACAGTGGTCAATTCTGGGCACTGTACTTCCTGCAGCAGGTCTCCAAGGTCGATGCGGTTACCTCGGCCTACATCGTGGGGGCCGCATTGTTGATCGCAACGCCGAGCCTGATCTTCTTTGGTTGGCTGTCGGATCAGATCGGCCGCAAGTCCGTGATCCTCGGAGGAATGCTGCTTGCCGCGATCACCTACTATCCGCTGTATCTGTGGCTCGGCATGGTCACGCAGCCGGGACACATCAACTATCCGGTCGCCGTCTTCATCATCTTCATCCTCGTCTGCTATGTCGGGATGGTGTACGGGCCGGTCGGCGCGTTCCTGGCGGAGTTTTTCCCGGCCAGGATCAGGTACACCTCGGTCTCGGTGCCGTATCATATCGGCAATGGTTGGGGCGGCGGATTGGTGCCGTTCATCACATCGGCCGCCTTCGCGGCGACCGGCAGCATCGGCTACGCGTTGATCTACCCGATTGTCGTTCCCGCGGTGTGCTTCGTGATCGC
Source organism: Bradyrhizobium sp. USDA 4538 (assembly GCF_024171045.1). Taxonomy (NCBI): domain Bacteria; kingdom Pseudomonadati; phylum Pseudomonadota; class Alphaproteobacteria; order Hyphomicrobiales; family Nitrobacteraceae; genus Bradyrhizobium; species Bradyrhizobium sp. USDA 4538. Next base: position 7,712,958 of record NZ_JALJZE010000001.1, on the reverse strand, counting down.
CGTCTTCATCATGCCCGAGACACGCAAGACCAGAATTTGGGAGCAGATCGAGGCGAAAGCCGCATCGTGAGGGAGTCACCATGCTGACGGGCGACTAGAGCTCCGTTCCGACGGGATCGGAACGGGACTCTAGAAGCTTGTCTCGACGCGTTTTCCTTACGCGAGCCGCTATCCACGCCAGTCGAAACCGCTCTCACCCTGGCGCCATGCTGCGGTCCAGCGAGCGCGGGACGACGCTTCTGAATCCGTCCCGTACCCGCCGTCTCTGGCGTGATGTCTCTGTAGAACCTGCATCGGGCGGCAGAGGGGATCCCGCGCCACGCAAATCCCCGCTCCGGCCGCCTTTGGTTGGCGGTCAGGCCAACGTCTCAGTCAGCTTCCTCTCAGCCAGCTCGGTGATGCCAGCGATCGTGCCACCAGGTGGCGAAATCACGATCCATCGTCAGCTCCCAGCACGCGAGCACGATCACCGCGACCCCGGCGAGCACGCTGCTCGTCGTGACCGATCCCTGCTGGTAGTTGAACGTCCAGGGTGCGACCACCAGAGCCAACCCCATCAGCATCTCGCCCCATTCCTCCAGATAGGACGGAATGATGAATGCCTCCAGGGCGAACAGCACGACGCCCAATCCGAGCGCGATGGAGATCCAGAGAGCTGCCCCGGAAAAGCCCAGTGCAAACGGCGATGCGACCAGCCAGGCGCCTACCAACAGGCTGGCAGCATCCTGCCAGTGTTGAATGCGCATGATCCTCACCTCCTTCTTCCGAAGATATGGTGCGGCGCGGACAAAAAAGCATCTGTCCGACCTGCGATGTGTTGCCGCTGCTGATCCGCGAGCCGACGACCATGCTGCCGTCCGGGCGCCCCGAAGCCGCGCTCCGCAGCCTACGACCTTGGTCCCTCCTCGCAATGCAGCGCGATCCGGATAGCCTGCGAGTTGGGTGCAGCCGCGAGGCGCCCGGCCCCGCGCACCCTCCCTGACTACGAGGGCCCGGCCGGCCCTCGACTTTTTTCGTCAGCTCCAGCGCTGAGCCTAGATCAGCGGCGTCTGCGACGAGACGTGGTGGCAGACGATCTTCCAGTCGCCGTCCTCGCGCGCGATCACCCAGGTGATCTTGACGGCGAGCGAGGGCGCATCTCCGTCGAGGACGAATGACGCGATGCCCGCCATGTTGACGAGATCGGCGTTGACCCGCTCTGCCCTGACATCGCTGAACTGAACGCGCGGCGCGTGCCAGCGCGGCAGACCGTCAAAGTAGGCTTTGACGCCGTCGCGGCCGCGATACAGCGTCGGGTTCGAGCCGAAGAAGAACGCGCTCTTCGAATAGAGCGCGCTTAACGCATTCGCATCGAGCCTGCTGAAACCCGCCGACCATCTGGCGATGATGGCGGAGACGATCTCGTCGGATTCATCAGGCATCGATCCCCCGTCCGCTTGTCCGCGCGGGACGCGCTTCCTCTCGGCTAGCCCTTGCCGCCGACTTCCTTGGCGAAGGTGTCGCGCAGGCCGATGGTGCGGTTGAACACCAGCCGGTCCGGCGTCGAATCCGCGTCGCGCACGAAATAGCCCTGCCGCTCGAATTGCACCGGATCGGGTGAATTGCTCTCGGCGATCGCCGGCTCGACGCGCGCATCCTTCAGCACTTCGAGCGACTGCGGATTGAGGTCGGCGGCGAAATCGGCCGCGTTCGGGCTCGGATTGGCGAACAGCTGGTTGTAGATGCGGATCTCCGCCGGCTTCGACTGCGCCGCCGGCAACCAGTGCATCGTCGCCTTGACCTTGCGGCCGTCGGGCGCATTGCCGCCCTTGGTCAAGGGATCGTAGGTCGCGCGGAGTTCGACGATCTCGCCGGCGTCGTTCTTCACCACGCCGGTGCACTTGATGAAGTAGGCGTAGCGCAGCCGCACCTCGTTGCCGGGCGAGAGGCGGTAGAATTTCTTCGGCGGATTCTCCATGAAGTCGTCGCGCTCGATATAGAGCTCGCGTCCGAACGCGATCTTGCGGGTGCCGGCTTCCGGATTGTCGGGATGGTTGATCGCCTCGATCTCCTCGACCTGCCCTTCCGGATAATTCTCGATCACCACCTTGAGCGGCCGCAGCACCGCCATCCGGCGCAGCGCCGTGCGGTTCAGCTCCTCGCGGATGCAGAATTCGAGCATGCCGACATCGACCACGCTGTTGGCCTTGGCGACGCCGATGCGCTTGATGAATTCGCGCACCGCGGCCGGCGGCACGCCGCGCCGCTTCAAGCCGGCAATGGTCGGCATGCGCGGATCGTCCCAGCCCGAGACGTGGCCGTCACGGACGAGCTGGGTCAGCACGCGCTTGGACAGCAGCGTATAGGTCAGGTTCAGCCGTGCCATTTCGTACTGGCGCGGCTTCGAGGGCACCGGCAGCTTGTCGAGCAGCCACTCATAGAGCGGGCGGTGATCCTCGAACTCCAGCGTACAGATTGAATGGGTGATGCCCTCGATCGCGTCCGACTGGCCGTGCGCGTAGTCGTAGCTCGGATAGATCGACCACTTTTCCCCGGTGCGCGGATGATGGGCGTGCAGAATGCGGTAGAGCACCGGATCGCGCAGATTGATGTTGCCGGCGGCCATGTCGATCTTGGCGCGCAGCACGCGGGCGCCGTTCGAGAACTCACCGGCCTTCATGCGGCGGAACAGATCGAGGTTCTCCTCGACCGAGCGGTCGCGGAACGGCGAGTTCTTGCCGGGCTCGGTCAGCGTGCCGCGAGACAGCCGGATTTCCTCCTGGGACTGATCGTCGACATAGGCATAGCCGGCCTTGATCAGACCCTCGGCCCAATCGTACAGGCGCTCGAAATAGTCCGACGCATAGAACAGGTTGGCTCCCCAGTCATAGCCGAGCCAATGGACGTCGGCCTGGATGGAGTCGATGTACTCCTGCTCCTCCTTGGTCGGATTGGTGTCGTCGAAGCGCAAATTGCACTGGCCGCCGAACTCCTGCGCGATGCCGAAATTCAGGGCGATCGACTTGGCGTGGCCGATATGCAGGTAGCCGTTCGGCTCCGGCGGAAAACGGGTCACGATCCGGTTGTGCTTGTGGGAGGAGAGATCGGCCTGGACGATGTCGCGGATGAAGTCGCGCCCTGCCTCTGCCGTCGTATCAGTCGTCATCAAAGGGTTCCCTGGAGGAGTCGGCTCAACCTTCTGCCAAATTCGTGCCGTCCGGCCAAGCCTGGTTTCAAGTCTGGTTTGAGGCCTGGTTTGGTGGGCAAAAGGTCAGCCGGGGGTTTAGTTATGTCCGGTTCCTGATATACACCACCGCCGTCTCAGCATACGTCTCGCTCGATCATGAACAAACCCGTCGTTACCCGCTTCGCCCCCTCACCGACCGGCTTCCTCCATATCGGAGGTGCCCGCACCGCGCTGTTCAACTGGCTCTATGCCAGGAAACTCGGCGGCAAGATGCTGCTCCGGATCGAGGACACCGACCGTGAACGCTCGACCAAGGAGGCGATCGACGCCATCTTGGACGGCCTGAAGTGGCTCGAGCTCGATTGGGACGGCGAGGTCATCTACCAGTTCAGCCGCGCAGCCCGCCATCGCGAGGTCGCCGAGAGCCTGCTCGCCGCCGGGCGCGCCTATTACTGCTATGCCTCGCCGGAAGAGCTCACCGCGATGCGCGAGAAGGCGCGCGCCGAGGGCCGCACCCGCCTCTATGACGGCATGTGGCGCGACCGCGATCCGGCCACCGCGCCCGCCGGCATCAAGCCGACGATCCGCCTCAAGGCGCCGCAGACCGGCGAAACCGTGATCGAGGACCAGGTGCAGGGCCGCGTGGTCTGGCAGAACGAGAACCTCGACGACCTCGTCCTGCTGCGCGGCGACGGCACCCCGACCTATATGCTCGCGGTCGTGGTCGACGACCACGATATGGGCGTCACTCACATCATCCGTGGCGACGACCACCTGATCAACGCCGCACGTCAGAAGCAGATCTACGACGCGCTGGAGTGGGAACTGCCGAGCATGTCCCACATTCCGCTGATCCACGGTCCCGACGGCTCGAAACTGTCGAAGCGCCATGGCGCGCTCGGCGTCGACGCCTACCGCGCCCTCGGCTACCTGCCGGCCGCCTTGCGCAACTATCTCGTCCGGCTCGGCTGGAGCCATGGCGATCAGGAGATCTTCTCGACCCAGGAGATGATCGACGCGTTCGACCTCTCGGGCATCGGCCGTTCTGCGGCGCGGTTCGATTTCGCCAAGCTGGAAAACCTCAACGGTCACTATATCCGGCAGAGCGACGATCAATCCCTCGTGACCCAGTTCGAGAGCGTGCTGGATTATGTTCCCGAGGGCGCCGCGCTGAAGGCCAAGCTCAACGACACCACCCGCGCGCAATTGCTGCGGGCGATGCCGAGCCTGAAGGAGCGCGCCAAGACGCTGATCGAGCTGATCTCGGGCGCCTACTTCATCTTCGCCGATCGTCCGCTCGCGCTCGATCCGAAAGCTGTGGCGCTGCTGACGCCGGAAACGCGCGCGTTGATCGGCCGCCTGCGCACCGCGCTGGAAGCCGTCAACGACTGGACGGCGGAAACCACCGAGACCGCGATGCGGAATTTCGCCGAGCAGAACAACCTGAAACTCGGCGCCGTCGCCCAGCCGCTGCGGGTGGCGCTGACGGGGCGTACGACGTCGCCGGGCATATTCGACGTGCTGGCCGTGCTGGGACGCCAGGAGTGCCTTGCCCGTCTCGCCGATCAGGCGGCGTGATCCTGCATGGACCCCCTCCAGGGTCCATCTTGCAGCGCACATGGCAATGAGCTACCCAATCCCGGACGCTTTCTCCACAAGCCGTTCCGCCCCGCCACGGGCCGCAATTTAGCGACTGGGCAAGGTCGGTTTTCGCAACGAATTCATCGGGGATATCACGATGGACGCAAAATCCAGCAAGACAGCCACACTCACCATCGGCAACAAGAACTACGATTTCCCGATCCTGAGCGGCACGGTTGGGCCTGATGTCATCGACATCGCCAAGCTCTACGGCCAGGCCGGGGTGTTCACCTACGACCCCGGCTTCACCTCGACCGGCAGCTGCCAGTCGAAGATCACCTACATCGACGGCGACGCCGGCGTGCTCGAATACCGCGGCTATCCGATCGAGCAGCTCGCCGAGCACGGCGACTTCCTCGAGACCTGCTACCTGCTGCTGTACGGGGATCTTCCGACCCCGGCGCAGAAGAAGGACTTCGACCATCGCGTGATCCATCACACGATGGTGCATGAGCAGATGGCGCGGTTCTTCCAGGGCTTCCGCCGCGACGCTCATCCGATGGCGATCATGGTCGCCGCGGTCGGCGCACTGGCCGCGTTCTATCACGACTCCACCGACATCAACGATCCGCGCCAGCGCATGATCGCCTCGATGCGCATGATCGCGAAGGTGCCGACGCTGGCGGCGATGGCCTACAAGTACACCGTCGGCCAGCCCTTCGTGTATCCGAAGAACTCGCTCTCGTTTGCCGAGAACTTCCTCAACATGTGCTTCGCGGTGCCCTGCGAGGACTACAAGATCAACCCGGTGCTCGCCGACGCGCTCGACAAGATCTTCATCCTGCACGCCGACCACGAGCAGAACGCCTCGACCTCGACGGTGCGCATCGCCGGCTCCTCGGGCGCCAACCCGTTCGCCTGCATCGCGGCCGGCATCGCCTGCCTGTGGGGCCCGGCGCATGGCGGCGCCAACGAGGCCGCGCTCAACATGCTCTACGACATCGGCAAGGTCGAAAACATTCCGGACTTCATCGCCAAGGTGAAGGACAAGAACAGCGAAGTTCGCCTGATGGGCTTCGGCCACCGCGTCTACAAGAACTACGATCCGCGCGCAAAGATCATGCAGAAGATGTGTCACGCGGTGCTGAAGGAGACCGGCCACGGCGACGATCCGATGCTAAAGGTCGCGATGGAGCTCGAGAAGATCGCGCTCAGCGATCCCTACTTCATCGATCGCAAGCTCTACCCGAACGTCGACTTCTATTCGGGCATCACGCTGAAGGCGATGGGCTTCCCGGTCTCGATGTTCACCGTGCTGTTCGCGGTCGCCCGCACCGTCGGCTGGATCAGCCAGTGGAGCGAGATGATCGAGGACCCGCAGCAGAAGATCGGCCGTCCGCGCCAGCTCTACACCGGCGTCGCGCGCCGCGACTATGTGCAGATCGACAAGCGCAAGTAAGCTGCATCGCTGAAGAGAATCCGGGACGGCGCCATCATTCCTGATGGCGCCGTTTTCGTTTGCCCCGCGCAACTTCGGTCGCGATCGCGTCAAGGCGCGGCAGCCAGAACGCCCTGAACCGGTCGAGCCAGTCGTCGACCTCGCGCAGCCGCGCCGGCTCGACCGCATAGATGCGGCGCGTGCCCTCGGCGCGCACCGACGCGAAACGGGCGTCCCGCAAGATCCGCAGCTGCTGCGACACCGCCGACTGGGTGATGCCGAACTCGCGCTGCACGACCGCAACGACGTCGCCCGAACTGTGCTCGCCGGTCGCAAGCAGTTCCAGGATGCGCCGGCGGACGGGATCGCCGAGGATGTCGAAGGCGTGCAAGGTCGCTAAAGCGCGATGAGACTGCATCGTCATCCCGCTTTAGCCCTTCGTTTGAGCATGATCTCCGCGCAAACGCTTCGCGTTTGTCGCGAGGGAAAACCGCTTCACACTTTTCCGGATCATGCTCTAGCCTCCGCTCCCCGGCTCCGGCTCGCCGCAATAGGCCGCCGTGGTGTTTGCGGCCGATCTGCGCGCCGCAGCCTCCTCGGTGCCCGCCGCGATCGAGGCGCTGCACCAGTCCTCGCTGGCGCGGCGGATGAATTCCTTGCCGTCGTCGGTGGCTGGCCAGGCGGACGCGGCGGCGCGGTCGAATTGCTCGCCGGGCGGCATGGCCAGATAGAGCGCGAGCCCTAGCAGCGCGAGATCCCAGCCGACGCCGACCGCACCGGCCCCGTAGCGGCCCCAGAAGTCGCCCTCGATCACCGAGAGGTGTTCCAATTCCAGGCGCGTGGCGTCCGGACCGTTCTCGGCCAGCGTCACGGTAACCCAGCTGACCGTGCCCATGGACTCCCACGTGACGGCAAGCCGGCGCGGCGGCGCGGCGGCTCACACGCCGTGATCTCGCCGCCCGCATGGCCCTGGAACTGATAGCGGCCGCCAAGCCTCAGGTCGCCCGAGATCGGCAGGAACCAGCGCGGAATACGTTCGGGGTTGGTCAGCACATCCCAGAGATCGGCGATGTCGGTGTCGTAGCTGCGGGTCGCGATCACCGCCCGCGCCGGCTTGCCGTCGCGTTCCCGGAACGCGACTTCGCGAACGACGGCTTCGACATAGGCGACCGGGTCGATCTTCATGGCAGGCTCCGTACTAATATTAGCTATTGCTAATATTAGTACGGTCTAAATATCTGGCGCAAGCGGGATCGTCGCGGCGGGATGTCGCTACAGAACGAGGACACGATCGATTGGCTAGGTCGAACGGCGGCCCATTTCCGCCAGCACGATGTCGGCGGCGCGGACGCTCGGCGGCTGGTCGCCGGTCGACATCTTCCCGTCCATCGTCGCGAATCCCACGAGCTGCCGCAGACGATCGGGCGTATCCGCAAGCACGTCGCCCAGCGCCGCTGCGAGCTTGTCCGGCGTGCAGTCCTCCTGCAGGAACTCGGGAATGATATCGCTGCCGATCACGAGATTGGCGAGGATCACCGAGGAGACCCGGATCGCCCGGCGCAGGATGAACGCCTCGGCGGCGCCGACGCGATAGGCCGTCACCATGGGAATCCCTGACAGCGCGAGCTCCAGCGTCACCGTGCCCGACTTCGCGAGCGCAGCGCGGGCGACACGGAACGCGGCGCGCTTCTCGGTCTCGCCGATCGCGAGCCGCGGCACCACCGGCCACGACGCGACTCCCTCGCGCACTATCGCCTCGAGATGCGGCATGGTGGGAAGCACGAGCTCGAACGGCGTTTGCTTGTTGAGCTGGCCGAGCGCCGTGCCGAACAGCGCCAGATGATGCCTGATCTCGCTGCGCCGGCTTCCGGGCAGCACCAGCAGCACTGGAGGCTGCGCATCGCGCCGCTTCTGCTCGTCCTCGTTCGGCCGCAGCGAGGCGAGCTGCTCGGTCAGGGGGTGGCCGACATAGCTGCACGGCGGTCCCTGCAGCTTGCGATATTCCTCCGGCTCGAACGGCAGCAGCGCGAGCACGTGATCGACATAGCCCCGCATCGCGCGCGCCCTGCCCGGCCGCCACGCCCAGACCGACGGCGACACGTAATCGACGATCGGAATGTTCGGGTTGCGGGCGCGGACGCGACGGGCGACGCGGTGGGTGAAATCGGGGCTGTCGATGATGACGAGCATGTCAGGCGCGTCGGCGAGCACGGCATCGGCGGTGCGCCGGATCAATCGCAGGATTTTCGGCAATTGCTTCACAACGGCGGCAAAGCCGATGATCGAGAGCTCTTCGATCGGAAACAGCGGGGCGATACCCTGAGCAGTCATCGCCCGGCCGCCGACGCCGGAAAACTGCACGGCATCGCCGAGCCGCTGGCGCAGCACCTGCATCAGCGCCGCGCCGAGGCGGTCGCCGGATTCCTCGGTGGCGATGAGGAAGATCTTGCGAGCGGTGCTGGGGCTGCGCACCTGCATCAGCCCGCCAGCCCGATGACAAACAGCCCCTTAGCGTCGGCGGCCTCGACCAGGGCCTGCGGCTCGGCGGCCAGCGTGTTGCCAGCGATCACGGCGATGCCGGCGATGCCCGCTGCTGCCGCGCCCTCGACCGTCCGCGGGCCGATGGTCGGCAGATCGAAGCGCAGATCCTGCCGGCTCTTTGGCGCCTTCACCAGTACGCCGCGGCCGGCCTTGGCGCGAATGCGACCCTCGGCGCGCAGCCGCGCGACGCGCGCGAGCAGCCCGTCGGTACCCTCGATATCCTCGACCGCCACCACATGACCGTCGATCACCACGGCCGCCTGACCGATGTCGAACGGGCCGAGCGCGTCAAGCACGCCGCGTCCGCGCGCGATGTCGGCGAGCGCCGTGCTGTCGGGCGCCGCGCGCGTCACGGCGCCCTCCGGCATCAACAGATCGGGCGCGACATCCTTGATCCCGACCATGCGGAAGCCCTGCTGCTCGAGGATGCGGCCAACGCTCGACAGCAAATGATCGTCGCCGCCGCGAAATGCGCGCACGACGTGGCCGAGCAGGCGCAGCGTGCCCCAGTCGAGCCGGATCTCCGACAGCGCGGGCCGCACCAGGGTGCCGATGAAGATCAGATCGCGGCAGCCTTCGTCGCGGAACAGCCGGGTCGCCCGCCCGAGCTGGCCGACCGAGATCCAGCGGTGACGAAACCGCTGCGCGCGCGCCGGATCGCAGGCGCCGCGCAGCGCGAACAGCACCGGTGTGATGCCGCGCGCAACCAGGGACTCGGCGACCGCGAACGGCATGGCGCCGCCGCCGGCGATGACGCCGACCGGCGAGGAAAGCGAGGGAGCCGCTGACGTCATGCTGGCGGCCATCCCCTGCTCAATTGGTATCGGCGGGAAGGCAGAGCGGGCGCAGCTTGCCGCCCTCGATGAAGGCCAGGATTTCCGCAATCGCGGGATCCTCGCCCGCCAGCGGCTGCACCGAGGCCAGCCGCTCGGCGAAGATGCCGGGACCGTGGAACAGCTTTTGATAGAACGCGCGCACCGTCGCCAGCCGCGCCTTGGTGAACTGGCGGCGCCGCATGCCGATGATGTTGAGTCCTTCGAGAACCGCGTACTGACCGTTGGCGAGGCCGAACGGGATGATGTCGCCACGCACGCCGCAGACGCCGCCGATCATCACCTGCGAGCCGACGCGGGTGAACTGGTGCACAGCCGACAGCCCGCCGATATAGACGAAGTCGCCGATCTCGCAGTGGCCGCCGAGCGTCGCCGACGTCGCGAAGATCACGCCATTGCCGACCATGCAGTCATGGCCGACATGGCTGTTGTTCATGAAGAAGCCGCGATCGCCGACGCGGGTGAGCCCACCGCCCTTGACCGTGCCGACATTCATCGTCACGCCCTCGCGGATGGTGCAGGCTTCGCCGACTTCGAGGCGGGTCGGCTCGCCGCGATAGCTGAGATCCTGCGGCGGCCCGCCGAGCGCTGCGAACGGCGAGATGATGCAGCCGGCGCCGATCCTGGTATGCCCGCTGATCGTGACATGCGCGATCAGCTTGCAGTTCTCGCCGAGCACGACATTGGGGCCGACGATGCAGTACGGACCGATCTCGGTGCCGGCCCCGATCACAGCGCCATCGGCAATCCGCGCAGTCGGGTCGATCATGCTCATGAAGTTTCGGTCCGGAATTCGTTAATGGCGCCAAGGTGCTATCGAGGCGCCAGGCTGTCGATTTGGGCGGTCGTTAGCGCGACTTTGCCTGCCCTGTCCAGTGACGTATGATGACGGCCTGTTGCAAGAGAAGGTCGCAACCGATCCATGGTCCGGGCCGCCGCGCTGATCCTCAGCCTGCTCTCTGCGCCAGTCGGCCCGGAGACGGTCGATCTCGGCAACAGCACGGCGGTCGATCTCTCGAGCTTCGAATGCCACGACATCAACCGGAGCACGATCGTCCAGCGGGTCTGCTACAGCACGGATCAACGCGCGCTGCTGGTCGCGGTCAGAGGCAGCTACCAGCACTATTGCGGCGTCCCTGCCGAAACCTACGACGCGCTGATGAACGCACCGTCGATGGGCATCTTCCTCAATCGCGTCCTGCGGATCGCGGGCGCGGACGGCCGCTACACCTGCACAACGTCGTGAGCCCGGCGCGGACTAATCCGTCAGCATCGCACCGACATCGGCCTCGGCGACGACCTGGCCGTTGACCTTGGCATCGCCGTGAAACCACCACATCGTCTTGCGCCGGCCGAGCGAGCGCATGTGATACTCGATGGTGTCGCCGGGCATCACCGGCTTCCTGAACTTGCACTTGTCGATGGTGAGGAAATACACCGCGCGCGGCTTCTCGGTGCCCTCGACCGACTTGATGCCGATGACGCCGGCGGTCTGGGCCATCGCCTCGATCATCATCACGCCGGGGTAGACCGGGCGGTCCGGGAAGTGGCCCTGGAACGGCGGCTCGTTGAAGGTGACGTTCTTGATGCCGATGCCGCTGTAGTCGGTGCGGATATTGATCACCCGGTCGATCAGCAACATCGGAAAGCGATGCGGAAGCGTCTTCAGGATATCGTTGATATCCACCAGCTCGAATTTGACCGGTGCCTCCTCCATCACTCCTGCCCCTCACCTTTGGCTTCGTTGTCGCGCACCAGACGCTCCACTGCGATAATTTCCCTGAACCACTGCTTGGTCGGCTTGGCGAAATGCCCGCCCCACCGACCGTTGGCCGGGATGTCGTCCTTGACCGCGCTCATTGCCGTCACCTGGGCGCCGTCGCCGATCTTGAGGTGGTTGTTGATGCCCACCTTGGCGCCGAGCGCGACATTGTCGCCGATGGTCAGGCTGCCGGCGAGCCCGATCTGGGCCGCCAGCAGGCAGTGCCGGCCGATCGTCACATTGTGGCCGATCTGGACCTGATTGTCGATTTTGGTGCCCTCGCCGATCACGGTGTCGCGCAGGGAACCGCGGTCGATGGTCGAGGCGGCGCCGACCTCGACATTGTTCTGGATCACCACGCGGCCGGTCTGCGGCACCTTCACATGGCCGGCCGGCCCGAAGAAGATGAAGCCGTAGCCGTCCTGGCCGATATTGCAGCCGGGATGGATCAGGACGTTGTTGCCGATCAGCGCGAACTGAATGGTGGTCTTGGCGCCGACATTGCAGTCGCGGCCGATCTTGACGTCGGCCCCGATCACCGCGCCGGCGCCGATGATGGTGCCCGAGCCGATCTCCACCCGCGGGCCGATCACGACCAGCGGATCGACGATGACGCCGTCCTCGAGGCGCGCGGTGGGATCGATGATCGCCGACGGCGCGATGCCCTCGGTGTCGAACCAGGATTGCGGCCGCAGGGCATCGGCGTGCCATTGCCGGGCGAGCTCGACGAACGCCTGGAACGGCTTCGCCGCCCGCAGCACGGCAGTGCCCTTCGGCACCTGCGCCTCGAAGCGCGGGCTGACCAGACACGCCCCGGCCTTGGTCGCGGCAAGCTGGTCGGCGTATTTCAGATTGTCGAAAAAGGCGAGATGCATCGGACCGGCCTCGTCGAGCGAGGCCAGCCCCCTGATCTGAAGCGCGCCCCTTTCGGGGTCGACCAGTTGCGCCTTCGTCAGCGCGGCTATTTCGGCCAGCGATGACGAAGGAGGACTCTTGTAGAAGATCGGCTGCGCCATTCCATCCGTCGCAGTCCGGTTGGCAATCGGTCTTAGAACGTCGTACCGCCGCCAAACCGGAATTCTTGCGTGCGGTCAAACGCACCCTTGGTCAGCGGCACCGCGTAGTCGAAGCGCAGCGGGCCGAACGGTGACTGCCAGATCAGGCCGACACCGACCGAGGTACGGACAACCTTGCTGTCGTCGTAGCTCAGGCCAAGGCACGTACCCGGAGACGGCGGATTGTTCGTCGGCCTGATACAGCCAGGCACGTTGACTTCGCCGGTCGCCGCCCACGAGGTCGGGCCCTGGTAGTCGTACAGGCCGCCGGCGTCGGCATAGACCGCGCCCTTGAGCCCGACTTCCTTCGGCAGGAACCAGAACGGCATCTGCAGTTCCGCCGACACGCCCCAGTACTTGGTGCCGCCGATGGCGTCCATGGTGCCGTACGGGTTGATGTCACGCGGACCGATACCGTTCGGCGCAAAGCCGCGGACCAGGTTCGGGCCCATCTGGAAGTGATCGAGCATGCGCAGATCCGACGTCCCGAGCTTGTTCAGGATGCCGCCCTGCGCGTGGATCACGCCGACGATGTCGGAGACCAGCGGGGTGTAGTACTTCGCGTCGATCGCGGTCTTGATGTAGCTGACGTCACCGCCAACACCGGCGAAGTCCTGCTTGAAGTCGACGATCAGACCGTCGGTCGGGTTCTTGTTGTTGTCGAGCGTGTTGTAGTTGAGCGTGTAACCCAGCGCCGATGTGAGGGTCTTGCCGCCCGCCAGCTCCTTGCGGACCGGCAGCGAGGCTTCGCCGTCAAAGAAGCAGCCGAGACCATTGGTCGACACCAGGCTGATCCCGTTCAGGTTCGCATAGGCCGGGCTCGGATTGAACGCGGGGTTGGGCGTTCCATCCGGCAGGGTCGGCACGTTGTTACAGTTGTTCAGCGTCGACGGCAGGGTGATTTCCTGCTGGTAGATCGAGTAGCGCAGCTGCAGCGACAGATCTTCCCGCAGGCTGAAGCCGAGCCGCGGGCTGAAGCCCAGCGTCTTGGTGCCGTAGGCGATGTAGCTGTTGGACAGCTGCTGGCGCTGATACAGGTCGAGGCCGAGCGCGACGCGGTAGTCGAGCAGATAGGGCTCGACGAACGACAGCGAGTAGCCGCGGGCATACTGGCCGTAGGTCACCGACGCCTTCGCGTACAGGCCGCGGCCGAGCAGGTTGCGCTCGGAGACGCTGACTTCGGCCAGCGCGCCGTCGGTGGTCGAGTAGCCGCCCGACACCGAGAAGTCGCCGGTCGATTTCTCCTCGAGATCGACGATCAGGATGACGCGATCGCTGGAGGAGCCCGGCTCGGTGGTGATCTTCACCGTCTTGAAGAAGTCGAGGTTCTTCAGCCGGCGCTCGGCACGGTCGACCAGCGCACGGTTGTAGGCGTCGCCTTCCGAGATATCGAACTCGCGGCGGATCACGTAGTCGCGGGTACGGCTGTTGCCGCGGATGTTGATGCGCTCGATATAGGTGCGCGGACCTTCGTCGATCGCGAAGGTGATCGACACCGTGTGATTGTCGAAGTTGCGATCGCCGCGCGGCCGGACCACCGCGAAGGCGTAACCGCGGCGCGATGCCTCGATCTGCATCTCCTCGACCGACTTCTCCAGCGCCTCGGCGTTGTAGAGCGAGCCGACATTGACGCGCGAGTAGGTGCGCAGCGCGTTCGGGTCGAGCGTTGCGATCGACGACGTATAGTTGACCGACGCGACGCGGTACTGCTGGCCTTCCTCGATCTTGAAGGTAACCAGGAAGCCCTTCTTCTCGGGATCGTATTCGGTCAGCGCGGCCACGACCTGGACGTCGGCATAGCCGTTCTTGAGATAGAAGCGACGCAGCAGGTCGCGATCGGCCTCGACCCGGTCGGGATCGTAGACGTCGTTGCCGCCGAGGAAGCTCAGGATGTTCGATTCGCGGGTCTTGATGACGTCGCGCAGGCGGGACGCCGAATAGGCGCTGTTGCCGATGAACTCGATCGACCGGACGCCGGTCTTCACGCCTTCATTGACCTCGAAGATCAGGTCGACGCGGTTGTTCGGCTGCTCGATGATCTGCGGATTGACCCGCACGTCATAGCGGCCGGACCGACGGTAGATTTCGGCGATGCGCAGGGCGTCCGACTGGACCATCGGGCGCGAGAACGTGCCGCGCGGCTTGGACTGAACTTCAGCGGTGAGCTGCTCGTCCTTGATCTTCTTGTTGCCCTCGAAGGCAACGCGGCCGATCACCGGGTTCTCGACCACGACCACGACGAGGCGCCCGCCCCGCTGGTCGATATGGACGTCCTGAAACAGGCCGGTCTCGATCAGCGCCTTCAGACCGTCGTCGATCTGGGCCTGGGCCAACCGACCGCCCGGTCCGGGATGGAAGTAGGAGCGGATGGTTTCAAGCTCGACACGGCGGTTCCCCTCCACCGTGATCGAATCGACGGTCTGCGCCGACGCAGGCACAGACACAGCTACGGTCGCCAAGGTGGCAACCACCGGCGCGGCGAACATGACCAAGGCGGCGAACAGCCCCCCCCTCACTCGCATTCCAAACATCATGCGCAATGCGCCCTTATCTTAACGATGCCAGATCGTTCCCCAACGAACCGACAGATTCCCAACCTGCCGCTCAGCTTGTAACCAAATTTGCCAAGGGGGCAAACTTACTAGAGCCGAACATTTCCATTTTCGTTCCAAGACGTTGCCCATTGGCAACGCCACAAAAAAGCCTGTTTCAGGACCCGGCGATCCTGAGGATGTCGTTATACGTCGCAAACACCATCAACATCAGGACCAGACCCAGCCCGATTCGGAAACCCACCTCCTGAGTCCGCTCCGACAGCGGGCGTCCCCGCAGCGCCTCCGCGCTGTAGAAAAGCAGGTGTCCGCCATCCAAAAGCGGGATCGGAAACAGGTTCAGCAGGCCGATCGAGACCGACAGGATGGCGCAAAGATTGATCACGAACTGGAACCCGGCGCTCGCGGCCTGCCCCGACAGCTTCGCGATTCCAATGACGCCGCTCACCTCGGCCGGATTGCCGGTTCCAACGAACAGCGAGCCCAGGAACTTGAACGTGCTGGAAATGATGTACCAAACCTGCTCGACGCCGATCTTGAGGGCCTCCAGCACGCCGACCGAGGCGCTGGTCGCTTCGCCGACCTGAGCCTTGTGCTCAATTCCGAGCACGCCGATTCGGTGGGCATTGCCGAAGGGGTCCTTGACCTCCCGGAGCGCCGGCGTCGCCTTGAGCGCGACAATCGCACCATCGCGCTTCACCTTGAATCCAAGCTCTGAACCAGCATTCGAAGCTACAATCCGCTGCATGTCGGCGAAGCTCTGGATCGCGCTGCCGTCGATATCCACGACGACATCGCCGACCTTGAAGCCGGCGTTCGCGGCGACGCTTTCGGCCACCAGGCCGTCGACCCGGGCAATCGTGCTCGGCTTGCCGTAGTAGAGCGCCATGCCCGCGAAAATCAGGGCGCCGAGAATGAAGTTCGCCACCGGGCCGGCCGCAACGATGGCGGTGCGCTTTCCGACCGATTTGTGATGGAAGCTGCCTTCACGCTCTTCCGCCGTCATGGCGGCGAACGCCTCGGTGGACGGCGTCGAAGCCTCGCTCTCGTCGCCGAAGAATTTGACGTAACCGCCGAGCGGAATCGCCGAGATCTTCCAGCGCGTGCCATGCCGGTCGTTGAAGCCGGCGAGCTCCGGCCCGAAGCCCAGCGAGAACGTCAACACCTTCACGCCGGCCCAGCGCGCGACCAGGAAGTGGCCGAGCTCATGGAAGAAGACGACAATGGTCAGGACAAAGAGGAAGGGAACGATGGTACCGAGAAGCCCATGACTCAACGCATTGATACTATGAATAAAATACTCGGGCATTCGATTTTCCCTCGACAAGAGCCAAAGGCTCCGTCCCCAACCCTCTAGGTTGCCTTTAAGGCAATTTGAGGCAATAGGGCGGCAGCTTTATTTCGCGCGATATGGTCAACGGAAATCGCATCATCCGCCGAGTGCAGTGGTGGCTGATTCCCTGACTTGATCCAATCGTTCATCGTCGCCTCGACCAGCCGGGCGATCGCGCCGAACTTGATCTTGCCGGCGATAAACGCGGCGACCGCGATCTCGTTCGCAGCGTTGTAGACCGTCGTCGCGCCGTGCCCCATCCGCAACGCCTCGTAGGCCAGCCGCAGCCCCGGGAAGCGCTCAAAATCCGGCGCCTCAAAGGTGAGCTGTCCGATCTTGGCGAGGTCGAGCTTGGCGGACGGGCCGACGACGCGGTCGGGCCAGCCGAGGCAATGCGCGATCGGGATCCGCATATCGGGCGTGCCGAGTTGGGCGACCACTGAGCGATCGGAGAACTCGACCATGCCGTGGATGATCGACTGCGGGTGCACCAGCACGTCGATTTCGTCGGGCGTCAAAGCGAACAGATAGGACGCCTCGATCACCTCGAGACCCTTGTTCATCATCGAGGCGGAATCGATCGTGATCTTCTGCCCCATGCTCCAATTGGGATGCTTCAGAGCCTGTTCCAGCGTCGCCTGCTCGATGTCGGCGGGCGCCCAGGTGCGGAACGGCCCGCCGGACGCGGTGATGATCACCCGCGTCAGTTCCTCGCGGTTGCCGGAAGCCAGCGCCTGGAATAGCGCATTGTGCTCGGAGTCCGCCGGCAGGATGCAGGCGCCGGCCTTCCTGGCCCGCTCCATGAAGATATCGCCGGCGCAGACCAAACATTCCTTGTTGGCCAGCGCGACGGTGGCGCCACGATCGACCGCGGCAAGCGCGGGCTTCAGCCCGGCCGCGCCGCTGACCGCCGCCATCACCCAATCGGCCGGCCGCGCGGCCGCTTCGATAATCGCGCTCTCCCCGGCCCCGCATTCGGTCCGGGTTCCGGCCAGCGCGTCCTTCAGTTCCGAAAGCTTCGCCGGATCGGCAATGGCTGCGAACCGCGCGCCGAATTCCTTGGCCAGTTTGGCGAGGCCCTCGACATTGCTGTTCGCGGTCAGCGCCTCGACCCGGTAGCGGTCGCGCGCGCCACGCAGCAGGTCCATAGTGCTGTCGCCGATCGAGCCGGTGGCACCGAGGACGGTTACGGTGCGCGCGGCGGATGCCGCCGCGGCCTTGTTGTTACGCAACGGAACTGCGCTCATCTCATCACCAAACCATAAGACCGCGCCCGACGCCATCGGCGCCACCACGGAGAAAGCCGAAAATCGCCGCCACAATGACGGCCGCGACAAATCCGTCCAGGCGGTCCAGGAGGCCGCCGTGACCGGGAATGATGTGACTCGAATCCTTCACGCCGAACCGCCGCTTCACCGCGGATTCGAAGAGATCGCCAAGTTGCGAGACCACCGACAACACGGCGCCGAGCATCAAGAGCGGACCGGTCGAGCCGATCTCAAGGGCGGCAAAGCCGGCAGCGACCAGCAGGCTCGCCACGAAGCCGCCAACCGCGCCCGCCCATGTCTTCTTCGGGCTGACCCGCACCCAGAGCTTCGGCCCGCCGATGCTGCGGCCCGCGAAATAGCCGCCGATATCGGTGACCCACACGATCAGCAACACGAACATCAGCGCGGCAAAGCCCTTCGCCGTGTCGAGGCGCAGCAGGACCGATGCGACCTCGGCCCCTGCCGCATAGAGTAATCCCGCAATGGCCCAGTTGCGCAGCGCGCCGGACGTCAGCGCCACAACAACCGCACCGACGGCGAGCACGATCAGGGCCGCATCGATACGGCGGGCCATCAGGCATAGTCCGGCGAGCAGCAACGCGACCACGCCGGGCACCACGACACGGAGTCCGCGTCCGAGTCCGGTGACACCAAGCCATTCCGCGAACAATCCGGCCGCCGCCAATGTCACGAGGAGCGACCAGGCGACGCCGCCCATATAGGCCAGTGCAATCGCAACCGGCGCCAGCACCAGCGCAGCGGCCACGCGCATCACGAGATTGCGCGAACCCTGCTCGCTTGCGGCCGCCGGCGCGGCTTCGTCCTCGGTCACGATCCGGTTTTCGCAGCGAGCCCGCCGAACCGGCGCTCGCGCTTGCCGTATTCCGCAATCGCGCCTTCGAGCGCCGCCTTGTCGAAATCCGGCCAGTGAATCGGCACGAACACGAGTTCGCTATAGGCGGCCTGCCACATCAGGAAGTTGGACAGACGCTGCTCGCCACTGGTGCGGATAATCAGATCCGGATCCGGAATGTCGGGCGCATCGAGATATTGCCCGAGCGTGTCGGCATCGATGGAGTTGGCGTCGCGCCTGCCTTCGGCAACCTCGCGCGCGAGGCGCCTCGCCGCGGCGGCGATCTCCGCCCGCGAACCATAGTTGAAGGCGACCACAAGGTTGAGCTTGACGTTGTTCTTCGTCAGCTCCTCTGCCTCGTTGAGCAGCGCGCAGATGTCGGCGTCAAGCCCGTCACGCTCGCCGATCACGCGCACCCGCACCCCGTCACGATGCAGCGTCGCCAGATCGTTGCGGATGAAGCGGCGCAACAGGCCGAACAGATCGCCAATCTCGCTCGCGGGCCGCGACCAGTTTTCCGAGCTGAAAGAAAAAATGGTGAGATAGACGATGCCGAGTTCATGGGCCGCGCGCACCACGCGGCGCAGCGCTTCGACGCCGCGGCGATGGCCCTCGACGCGCGGCAGGCCGCGCGAAGCGGCCCAGCGCCCGTTGCCGTCCATGATGATGGCCACATGCAACGGACTGCCGGAGCGATCCGGTCCGTCAGTTGCTGGGGCGGCGGCGTTCGACATCGGCTCGTTCCCGTAGCGCCTTCAGACCGTCAGGATTTCCTTTTCCTTGGCGGCAAGCAGCTGATCGACTTCGGCGATCACGCCGTCGGTCGCCTTCTGGACCTCGTTCGACAGGCGCTCCTGATCGTCCTCGGAGATCTCGTGATTCTTCTCGAGCTTCTTGATCACGTCGAGGCCGTCGCGGCGCACGTGGCGTACCGCGACCTTGGCCGCTTCCGCATATTTGTGCGCGACCTTGACGAGCTCCTTGCGGCGCTCCTCGTTGAGTTCGGGAATCCGCAAGCGCAGCACCTGCCCTTCGGTCGCCGGCGACAGGCCGAGGTTGGAGTCGACGATTGCCTTCTCCACGGCCTTGACCATCGTCTTGTCCCAGACCTGCACCGAGAGCAGGCGCGGCTCGGGCACGCTGATGGTGGCAACCTGGTTGAGCGGCATATGCGAGCCGTAAGCCTCGACCTGGACCGGCTCCAACATAGAGGCCGCGGCACGGCCGGTGCGCAGGCCGCCGAGCTCGTGCTTGAGCGATTGCGTGGCGCCCTGCATGCGGCGCTTCACGTCGTTGATGTCAAAACCAGCTGCGGCCATGACGTTTCTCCCTTTCACAAGAAACCGGCTGTCGACGCCCTCGGGTCCAAAATCTGGACCCGGAGGCGCGGCAATCAGCCGGCGACGACGGTGCCGTGTCCGGTACCGCGCAGAATCGCACCGATCGAACCGGGCTCCGCGATAGAGAACACGATGATAGGCAGCGACGTCTCGCGGGCAAGTGCGAAAGCGGTCGCGTCCATGACCTTGTAGCCGCCCTCGATCGCCTGCGAATGGGTTAGGCGGTCGAAGCGCTTGGCTTTGGGGTCCTTCTTCGGATCGGCGCTGTAGACGCCGTCGACATTGGTGGCCTTCAGCACCGCCTGCGCACCGATTTCGGCCGCGCGGAGCACGGCGGTGGTGTCGGTCGTGAAGAACGGGTTGCCGGTTCCACCGCCGAGCAGGACGATGCGTCCCTCGGCGAGATATTTGTGCGTTGCACTACGGGTGAACAGCTCGGAAATCTCCGGCATCACGAATGCCGACAAGGTCCGCGCCGGGGTTCCCTTGCGCTCGATCGCCGCCTCCAGCGCGAGGCAGTTCATCATGGTGGCAAGCATGCCCATGGTGTCGCCGGTCGGCCGGGAGACGCCGCGCGAGGACACCTCGACGCCACGGACGATGTTGCCGCCGCCGATCACAACGGCGACCTCGATACCGAGCTTGCGGGCCGCGATCAGGTCGTCGGCGATGCGATCGACCGTCGGTTGATCGATACCGAACCCGTGAGAGCCGGCCAGATATTCGCCGGACAGCTTGATCACCACGCGACGATAGATCGGCTCAGCCATGATGCGATCGCTTTCTTATCCCGCGCAGGCAGGCCTCCGGCGCAGAGCGCCGGACGCCCTGGTGTCAGCGGTTACTTCTTGCCGCTGGCGGCCGCGACTTCGGCGGCGAAGTCACTTTCCTGCTTCTCGATTCCCTCACCGAGAGCATAGTTCACAAAGCCAGCGATTTTGATTGGCCCGCCGACCTTACCCTCAGCTTCCTTCACCGCCTGGGCAACCGACTTGCCGCTATCGTGGATGAAGGCCTGATCGAGCAGGCAGACCTCCTTGTAGTAGGTCTTCAGGCCGGAATCGACGATCTTCTCGATGACGTTCTCCGGCTTGCCCTGCTGGCGGTACTTGTCGGCCAGCACGTCCTTCTCGCGCTTGACGGTCTCCGGATCGAGCCCGGCCGGGTCGAGCGCCAGCGGCTTCGCCGCCGCGACGTGCATGGCGAGCTGGCGGCCGAGCACCGCGAGCTCGTCGGTCTTGCCGGCGGACTCCAGCGCCACGATCACGCCGATCTTGCCGGCGCCCTCGACGACCGCGTTATGGACATAGCTCGACACCACGCCCTTGCTCACCTCGAGCGAGGCGGCGCGGCGCAGCGTCATGTTCTCGCCGATGGTCGCGATCGCGTCGGAGATCGCGGTCTCGACGGTGACGTCGCCGACCTTGGCCGCCTTGATCTTCTCGACGTCAGCGCCGTTGTGCAGCGCGACCTGGGCGATCATCTTGACCAGGCCCTGGAACTGCTCATTGCGCGCAACGAAGTCGGTCTCCGAGTTGACCTCGACCAGCACGCCCTTGGTGCCGGAAGTCAGCGCGCCGATCAGGCCCTCGGCCGCGACGCGGCCGGCCTTCTTGGCGGCCTTGGAGAGGCCCTTCTTGCGCAGCCAATCCTGCGCTTCCTGCATGTCGCCGTTGTTCTCGGTCAGCGCCGCCTTGCAATCCATCATGCCCGCGCCAGTCGACTCGCGGAGCTCCTTGACCATCGCTGCTGTGATCGTTGCCATCGTTCAATGTCCTTCTTGCCTGTACAGAAACCGCGGCGCCCGATGGCGCCGCTATCTGCGACAGGGAGATCGTTGTTCGTGGAATAGAAGCGGCGGCCGGGCGAGACCCGGCCACGCCGCGTAGCCTTTATTCCGCTTCGGCGAGCGTCTTGGCCTGGGCGACCCAGGCGTCGGCACGGCTCGGCAGACCGACTTCTTCGCCGATCTTGTGCGCGGTGTCGTGGTCGAGCTCGGCGAGCTGCCAGTAGTGGAAGATGCCGAGGTCGTTGAGCTTCTTCTCGATCGCACCGGACACGCCGGTGAGCTTCTTGAGGTTGTCGGCGGTGCCGCGCGGGCCGGCGAGGCCCTGGAAGCCGGACGGCGCAGCCGCCGGAAGGTCTTCCTGCACGGGCGTCGCCGACGCGCCGATGTCGATTCCGGAATCGCCCTGAGCGCGCGAGATGCCGTCGATGGCGGCGCGCGCCACGAGATCGCAATACAGCGAGATCGCGCGGCCGGCGTCGTCATTGCCCGGCACCACATAGGTGATGCCCTTCGGGTCCGAATTGGTGTCGACGATCGCCGCGACCGGGATGTTGAGCCGCTGGGCTTCCTGGATCGCGATGTCTTCCTTGTTGGTGTCGATCACGAAGATCATGTCGGGAAGACCGCCCATGTCCTTGATGCCGCCGAGCGAACGGTCGAGCTTGTCGCGCTCGCGCTGCAGCGTCAGCCGCTCCTTCTTGGTGTAGGAGTTGGCTTCGCCCGACGACAGCACGTCGTCGAGATGACGCAGGCGCTTGATCGAGGCCGAGATCGTCTTCCAGTTGGTCAGCGTGCCGCCGAGCCAGCGCGAGTTGACGAAGTACTGCGCCGAACGCTTGGCAGCGTCGGCAACGCCGTCCTGGGCCGAGCGCTTGGTGCCGACGAACAGGATGCGGCCGCCCTTGGCGACGGTATCGCTGACCGCCTGCAGGGCACGGTGCAGCATCGGCACGGTCTGCGCGAGGTCGATGATGTGGATGTTGTTGCGGGCGCCGAAGATGTAATCCTGCATCTTCGGATTCCAGCGGTGGGCCTGGTGGCCAAAGTGAACGCCAGCTTCAAGCAACTGACGCATAGAAAAATCGGGTAGCGACATAGTGATAATTCTCCGGTTGGTTCCTCCGGAAACGTGTGAGCAGACGCGCCTTATGGCCCGGCTGCCACCGGACGGCCTTTTGAGCCATGTTTCCGTGTGAGATGGCGCGCTGTATAGCGCGATTTGCGCCAGAAGCAAGGAAATACGGCCGGTTGCACCGGCCGGACGGCCCAAAATCGTGCCGAAACGGCCCTGTTTGGCGGCCCGGAGGCCCCCTTTACAGCGTCTGCACGTCGACCACGCCCGCCACCGCCTTGATCGCGCCGGCTATCTGCGGCGAGACCTTGTAGCGGCCGGGCAACTTCATCTCCACCTCGGTCTCGAGGTCCAGCATCATCACCAGCGAGACGTCGCCATCGGCCCCCGCCGCCGGTGGCGGCGCGGCGGCCGGCTTCACGGCCGGTGCCTTTGCGGCGCCGCCCGGGGCGGGCGCGGCTTCCGGCATGTTGAGCCGGCGGGCGATCGACTCCAGCGGCTTGGTGTCGCGCACGAATATCCGCAGGCCCTTCTGCGTCTTGGCCGCGGCGTGATCCAGCGGCTCGGCGTGCAGCACCCTCGCCCGCACGTCCTCGCCCTGCAATTCGGCGCCGAGCTGCAACAGCACGGCCGCGCCCGGCTCGAGCACGTCGCGGTATTGCGCAAGGCCCTCCGAGAACAGCACCGCTTCGAAATGGCCGGTCGGGTCCGACAGGCCCATGATGCCCATCTTGTTGCCGGTCTTGGTGCGCCGCTCCATGCGCGACACCACGGTTGCCGCGACCTTGCCCGCCGTGGCGCCGGTCTTCACCGCGCGCGAGAATTCCGCCCAGGACTGCACGCGCAGCCGCTTCAGCGCGGTCGCGTAGTCGTCGAGCGGATGGCCCGACAGGAAGAAGCCGATGGCGTCGTATTCGCGCCGCAGCCGGTCCGCGGGCAGCCACGGCTCGATCTGCGGCAGCATAATGCTCGGCGCATCCGCCGCGCCGCCGAACATGTCGTTCTGACCCGAGGTCGCCGCCTCATGGCTGCGCTGGCAGGCGGCGAGGATCGCATCGGCGCCGGCGAAGACGCGCGCGCGGTTCGGCTCCAGCGTGTCGAAGGCGCCGGCCGCCGCAAGGCTCTCGATGATCCGCTTGTTGACGGCGCGCGGGCTCACCCGCGCGGCGAAATCGGCGAGCGAGGTGAAGGCGCCCTTCTTGTTGCGCTCCTCGATGATCTGCTCGACCGCCTGGATGCCGACGCCCTTCAGCGCCGCGAGCGCGTAGTAGATCGTGTTGTCGCTGACCTCAAAGGTCGCGCCGGAGCGATTGATGTTGGGCGCCTCGACCTTGATGCCGAGCCGCTGCGCCTCGGAACGGAATTCGGACAGCTTGTCGGTGTTGTTGAGTTCGAGCGTCATCGACGCCGCGAGGAACTCGACCGGGTAATGCGCCTTCATATAGGCGGTGTGGTACGACACCAGCGCATAGGCCGCCGCGTGGCTCTTGTTGAAGCCGTAGTCGGCGAACTTGGCGAGCAGCTCGAAGATCGTCTCGGCCTGGCCCTTCGCCACGCCGTTCTTCATCGCACCGTCGACGAAGATGTCGCGCTGCTTGTCCATCTCGGCGCGGATCTTCTTGCCCATCGCGCGGCGCAGCAGGTCGGCCTGGCCGAGCGAGTAGCCAGCCATCTGCTGCGCGATCTGCATCACCTGTTCCTGATAGATGATGACGCCGAAGGTCTCCTTCAGAATCGGCTCCAGGATCGGATGCAGATATTCCGATTCCTCGTCGCCGTGCTTGCGCGCGCAATAGGTCGGGATGTTCGCCATCGGGCCCGGGCGATACAGCGCCACCAGCGCGATGATGTCCTCGAAGCGGTCCGGCCGCATGTCGATCAGCGCGCGCCGCATGCCCTGGCTTTCCACCTGGAACACGCCGACGACATCGCCCCGCGCCAGCATCTGATAGCTTGGCGCATCGTCGATCGGGAGCGTCGCGAGATCGACATGAACGTTGCGCTGCTTGAGCAGCTTCACCGCGACGTCGAGCACGGTCAGCGTCTTCAGGCCGAGGAAGTCGAATTTCACGAGGCCCGCCGGCTCGACCCATTTCATGTTGAACTGGGTGACTGGCATGTCGGATTTCGGATCGCGGTAGAGCGGCACCAGCTCGCTCAGCGGCCGGTCGCCGATCACGATACCGGCGGCGTGGGTCGAAGCGTGGCGCGTCAGGCCTTCGAGGCGCTGCGCGATATCGAACGCACGCGCGACCACCGGATCCTCGTCGCGGAACGCCTGCAGCTTCGGCTCGCCCTCGATCGCCTGCGCCAGCGTCACGGGTGCAGCGGGATTCTGCGGCACCAGCTTGGTCAGCTTGTCGACCTGCCCATAGGGCATCTGCAGCACGCGCCCGACGTCGCGCAGCACGCCGCGCGCCTGCAGCGTACCGAAGGTGATGATCTGCGCCACCTGGTCGCGGCCGTAGCGCTCCTGCACGTACTGGATCACCTCGCCGCGGCGGTCCTGGCAGAAGTCGATGTCGAAGTCCGGCATCGAGACGCGTTCGGGATTGAGGAAGCGCTCGAACAGCAGCGCAAACCGCATCGGATCGAGGTCGGTGATGGTAAGCACCCAGGCGACCAGCGAGCCCGCGCCGGAGCCGCGGCCCGGTCCGACCGGAATGCCCTGCGCCTTCGCCCATTTGATGAAGTCGGAGACGATCAGGAAGTAGCCCGCGTATTTCATGCGGGTGATGACGTCGAGCTCGAAGGCAAGCCGCTTGCTGTAGTCCTCTTCGGTCATTCCCGGCGAGAGACCGTGTACCCGCAGGCGATTCGCGAGCCCCTCCTCGGCCTGGCGCTTCAACTCGGCGGCCTCGTCGGCGGCGGCATCGGCGCTGGCGGCGGCACCCACCGTGAAGAACGGCAGGATCGGCTTGCGGGTCTTCGGCCGGAACGAGCAGCGCTCGGCGATCTCCACCGTCGAGGCCAGCGCCTCCGGGATGTCGGCGAACAGCACCGCCATTTCCGCGCGGGTCTTGAAGCGGTGATCCGGGGTCAGTTGCTCGCGGTTGGTCTCGGCAATCAGATGGCCGCCGGCGATGCAGAGCAGCGCGTCATGCGATTCGTAGTCGTCATTGCTGGCAAAATACGGCTCGTTGGTCGCCACCAGCGGCAGGCCCTTGCTGTAGGCGAGATCGATCAGGCCGCCTTCGGTGCGGCGTTCCTTGTCGGCGCCGTGGCGCTGCAATTCGATGTAGAGGCGATCGCCGAATAGGCCGGCCAGGCGTTCGCAGCGGGTGATCGCCAGCGCCGCCTGCTCGGCCCGGAGCGCCAGCGCGATCGGCCCGTCCGGGCCGCCGGTCAGCGCAATCAGGTCTTCGGCGTCGTCGGTGAGCCAATCGAACTTGATGTGCGGGGTCTGGTTGACCGGCGTCTCCAGGAACGCCCGCGAGTTCAGCCGCATCAGGCTGCGGTAGCCGCGCTCGCGCGCCGCCAGCAGCACGATTCGCGCCGGGCCCGTCGTCGCAAGGATGCTGCGCGTATTCGGATCGACGTCGCCGAAATCCACCGCCAGCTCGCAGCCGACGATCGGCTGGATGCCGTAGCCGGCCATCTTGTCGGAGAATTCCAGCGCGCCGAACATGTTGTCGGTATCGGTCAGCGCCAGCGCCGGCTGGCGGTCGGCCTTCGCGAGTTCGCCCAGCTTGGCGATCTTGATCGAGCCCTTCAGCAGCGAATAAGCGGAATGAACGTGAAGGTGAACGAATCCGGCATTCGGCATGGCTGCTTACGGAATCTCTTGAGTCAGGGATGGAGCGAGCGCCAGGGCCGGAACTCGAAAGTGTCAGACCCGACTCGCAATCCCATCGTGGGGCCTGACCCCTGCCAAGTCCACGCCGAACGCGGCGTGGCGGCAAGTCCTCCTGCTTTTCCCCAGGGGCAGACCATGCCGCCGGCGATGCCCCTGTCCCCGCGGGCGCATTTTCAGAATTGGGTGATCAGCTGGGCCCACACCGCGATCATCCCGACGAACAGCGTGATCGATGCCAGCGCTGCAGCTTCCTGTACGAAAATCTTCAACATGGCCGCTCTCCCTGAACTGGAACGTATGCAGAACATTGTTCCTTTTTTGTTCTAGGAGTCAAGCAACGCCGGCGACCCGGTTCGAGAAGTGACCTCCGTGGTTAATTCCCGGCCGGCCGACGTCTCGGCGCCATCAATGATCCGATGACGAGCGTGTCTTGAGGCTCCGGGGAGCTAGCTACCACAACAGCCCCCCGCCTGCTTGGGCGGGCACGGGACCGTTCCGTATGAGCAAAACACGCAGCAATCTCCTGCTTTCGGTTTCAGGCGAGTGCCGCAGCCCATGCAATCGTAGAAGAACTGGCAGGCGTCGGTCGGCATCGTCTCGATGGAGACATGGCCGCAGGATGGGCACGTCAGTTGGGAGGTCAGCTGCAGGTCCGTCATGCCGGGAATATGCGGCGATGACCGTTCGGTCGGAAGGCCTCGTCCAATCAAATCCGACCCGAATCCCGAAGCGGACGGGCAAAGCCCGTCCCCTGCTCCTGGCCGACGGGCCGGCGCCGCCAGGCCAACAAAAAACCCCGGGCCGAAGCCCGGGGTTTTCGATGCCGCTTGAATTAAGCGAGCGATCAGTACTTCGCGATGACCGGGCCACCGAACTTGTAGTTCAGACGGCCGAGGACCATGTCGGTGTCGCCACCGGTGTGGAAGCCGGTCACGGCAACACCAGCCGGGGTCACGAAGGTCGCGCCATGGGTATCTTCGAAGATGTGGTTGTACTCGACGCCGAGCGACCAGCCCTGCGAGAAGGCGAATTCGAGGCCAACGCCCACCGTCGGGCTCCAACGGGTGTCGAAGCCGGTCTCGGACGCCAGATTGCCGGCCGCGTTGAGGAACTGGAAGTTGCGATCGGTGACCGCAGCACCGCCCTTGGCGTACAACAGGACGTTGTTCCAGGCGTAGCCGATCTGACCGGTGAACAGGCCGAACGCATCGGTCTTCGAGCGAACGATGCCGCCCGGGACGACCAGGTTGCCGGTGCTGCCGGAGAAGTCAGCCCAGTTGCCCTGAGCTTCCAGACCGAACACCCAGCCGCCGGCCTGCCAGCGATAGCCGATCTGGCCACCGACGGTGCCGCCGTTGGCGTCGAAGCTTCCGACGCCGCCGAAGCCGTCGACCGAACGGTTGTCGTGGCTCTGGCCCCAACCACCGTTGATACCAATGTAGAAGCCAGTCCAATCATAAACAGCGGCAACCATGGGCGGCGGAGCCTTGGTGTAAGGGCGAGCCGCGAGGTCAGCCGCGGAAGCAGCAGTCGCGCTGAGCGCGAGCATGCTGGCGGTGACAAGCAAAATCTTTTTCATTTTCCCGTTCCAACTTTTTCTACAGGCCCCCAAGGCCGCGAGACACCGTCATAGCAGCCCCCGGCGGAATTGCTGTAACTTCGCGGCAACAGGCAGGGCCAAACGACTTCCCTCAAATTTGAAGTTAATACTGTATTACGGGCACTTCCTGGAACTTTTGCCACATAGTTGCCGCACAATCTTCACAATTCGGATCTGCGTGCGCAGCTGCGCGCAAGATCGTTGACCGGAACCGGCTTGTCCGATTTGGATCGTCGCCAAGGTCGAATCTTCGCAGCAAAAGGAATGCACATGCGGACGAATGATTCTTGCTGCTGCGGCGTCTGTGGTCGCATTTGCGACGCTGGGGACTGCGCCGCACACGCCGTCGGCGTGCGTTACCCGTTCTGCATTCAAGGCGACCGCTATCCCGGCCTGAGCAACTGCTCCTATCCGTCGTATGAGGCGTGCCTGGCCACCGCTTCGGGCATCGGGCAGAACTGCATCGCCAACCCCTATTATGCCGGCGACAACGACCCGCGCTCGTATCTTCACGTGTCCCCGCGGGACCGCCGTGAGGGCAATTTCTTCGACCTGTTCATCCACTGATACGCTCGGTCCGGCAACCCCGGCGCGGGAATGTGAGTTGATCCGGCGCTGCGCACAGGTGCCTATTCGCGCGCGCTCGGCATCAGCATTGCCGGCGCCGACGAGGAGATTTCTGATGCGCAGTCTGATTCTGGCACTCTTGCCGACACTCCTGGCCTTGGCAGCCGCGCCGGCCAGCGCCCAGAAATACGATTCGACCTCGCCGGTCTGCAAAACCAACTACCGATGGGGCGGTGAGGATACCGACTGCGGCTACACGTCGATCGCGCAGTGCCAGGCTTCGGCGTCCGGCCTCGCGGCGATCTGCATCAACAACCCCTATTATGCCGGGCCGCCGATCGACAGGCAGCCGAGAGCATCCGGCAGACGGCCTCGCCCCGCTTATTGAGAGCCAGAAGCATTTCGTTCCGACCGAAGCGACACGGAAAAAGGCTCCGGATTCTCTCGTCTTAGCGCGGCTTCTTCACGCGCACCGCTAGCCAGTTCACGCGACGGCGCACTATTCGAGCTCGACAACCTGTCCGTTCGACAGCGACACCCGGCGATCCATTCGCGCGGCGAGATCCAGATTGTGAGTCGCGATCAGCATCGCGACCCGGGTCGCCTTCACGAGTTGCATCAGCGCGTTGAAGACGTGGTCGGCCGTGCCGGGATCGAGATTGCCGGTCGGCTCGTCCGCGAACAGTACCCGGGGCGCGTTGGCAACCGCGCGCGCGATCGCGACACGCTGCTGCTCGCCGCCCGAGAGCTCGGTTGGGCGATGGGTGATGCGATCGCCGAGCCCCAGATAGGAGAGAATCTCGGTCGACCGTTTCACGGTTTCGGAGCGTTTGAGGCCGCGAATCATCTGCGGCAGCATGACGTTCTCGAGCGCCGAGAACTCCGGCAGCAGCCGGTGCGATTGATAGACGAAGCCGATATCGGAACGGCGAATCTGGGTGCGGTCGACGTCGGACATCTGCGAGGTCGGCGTGCCCGCGACATAGACTTCGCCGTCATCGGGGGTCTCCAGCAGGCCCGCGATGTGCAGCAATGTCGACTTGCCGGATCCCGACGGCGCCACCAGCGCCACCGATTGACCGGGCCACAGCGCGAGATTGGCGCCGTTCAGGACGGTCAGCGTCGCTTCGCCCTGCCGGTATTCCCGCTTGATGTCATGAAGATAGACGACCGGTGTGTCTTCCGCCCCCTCCGCCATGTGCGCTCCTTATTCGTACCGGAGCGCGTCGACCGGATCGAGGCGCGCGGCGCGCCACGACGGGTAGAGCGTCGCAAGGAAGGACAGCGTCAGCGCCATGATCACGACGGCGAGCGTCTCGCCAAAATCGATTTCAGCAGGCAGCTTCGACAGGAAATACAGCGTGGGATCGAACAGTTCCGTGTTGGTGAGCCACGACAGGAATTGCCTGATGGTTTCGATGTTGAAACAGATCAGCAAGCCGACCAGCAGACCGACCAGCGTGCCGACGACGCCGATCGACGCGCCGGTGATCAGGAATATCCGCATGATCGAACCCTGCGAGGCGCCCATGGTACGCAGGATCGCGATGTCCTGGCCCTTGTCCTTCACCAGCATGATCAATCCCGAGACGATGTTGAGCGCCGCGACCAGCACGATCATGGTCAGGATCAGGAACATCACGTTGCGTTCGACCTGAAGCGCGTTGAAGAAGGTCGAATTGCGCTGCCGCCAGTCGACCAGGAACACCGGCCGGCCGGCCGCCTCGGTCACCAGCTTGCGATAGGTTTCGATCTTGTCCGGATTGGTGGTGAACACCTCGATCGAGGACACGTCGTTGTTGCGGTTGAAATAGGCCTGCGCCTCGGTCAGCGGCATGAACACGAAGGTCGAATCATATTCCGACATGCCGATCTCGAACACCGCAGTGATCTTGTAGGGCTTGATGCGCGGCGTGGTGCCCATCGGCGTCACCGCGCCCTTCGGCGAGACCAGCGTGATCATGTCGCCGGCATGCAGCGAAAGCTGGTCGGCGAGGCGGCGACCGATCGCGACGCCCTGCCCCTCATCAAAGCCCTCGAGCGAGCCTTGTTTGATGTTCTTGGCGATCGAGGTGAGGTTGTTGAGATCGTCGGCGCGGATGCCGCGGATGAAGACGCCGGCGGCGTTGAACGGCGATGAGCCGAGCCCCTGCCCGTCGACCACCGGCGCGGCGAGGCGGATGCCCTGCACCTGGCTGATGCGGTCGGCGACATCCTTCCAGTCGGTCAGCGGCGATTCCAGCGGCTGCACCAGAATATGTCCGTTGAGGCCGAGGATCTTGTCCAGCAACTCCTTGCGGAAGCCGTTCATGACCGCCATCACCACGATCAGCGTGGCGACGCCGAGCATGATGCCGAGGAACGAAAAGCCGGCGATGACCGAAATGAAGCCTTCCTTGCGGCGCGCGCGCAGATAGCGTCCGGACAGCAGCCATTCGAATGGCGCAAAGGGCGGGGTACGGACTGGCTCGCTCATGGTCTCATCCATCTGCCGATAATCCCATGATTCGGGCCAAATGTGGCCGGATTACCCCGCCGATCAGCGCGGCGTGAATAAACTTTAACCCGCGAGCTTCGCGACCACGTCGGCGGGGCTCATGTTGTCTCGTGAGCCGTCGCTGCGACGCTTCACTTCGACCTTGCCGTCCGCAAGCCCCTTGGGTCCGACCAGAATCTGCCACGGGATGCCGATCAGATCGGCCGCGGCGAACTTGGCGCCGGCACGCTGGTCGGTGTCGTCGTAGAGCACGTCGACGCCCTTCGCCGAGAGCTCGCGATAAAGCTGCTCGCAGGCGCCATCGACCGCGGCATCGCCCTGCTTGAGATTGAGGATCGCGGCGCGGAACGGCGCGACGGCCTCGGGCCATTTGATGCCGGCGTCATCATGACACGCTTCGATGATCGCACCGACCAGACGCGACACGCCGACGCCGTAGGAGCCGCCATGGATCGGCACGTCGACGCCGTCGGGACCGGCCACCATCGCCTTCATGGTCTCGGAATATTTGGTGCCGAAATAGAAGATCTGGCCGACCTCGATGCCGCGCGTGTTCAGCCGCTTTGCCTCAGGCACTTCCTGTTCGAAGCGCGCAGCCTCGTGGACGTCCTCGGTCGCGGCGTAGACCGAAGTCCACTGCTTGATGATCGGCGTTAGATCACTGTCATAATCGACGTCCGCGCCCGGCACCGGCAGGTCCAGCACATCGCGGTTGATGTAGACGCCGGACTCGCCGGTCTCTGCGAGCACGATGAATTCGTGGCTGAGGTCGCCGCCGATCGGGCCGGTCTCGGCCCGCATCGGGATCGCCTTGAGGCCCATCCGCGCAAAGGTGCGCAAATAGGCAACGAACATCTTGTTGTAGGAGCGCCGCGCGCCGGCCTCGTCGAGGTCGAACGAATAGGCGTCCTTCATCAGGAACTCGCGGCCGCGCATCACGCCGAAGCGCGGACGCTGCTCGTCGCGGAATTTCCACTGGATGTGGTAGAGGTTGAGCGGCAGGTTCTTGTAGGACTTGATGTAGGAGCGGAAAATCTCCGTGATCATTTCCTCGTTGGTCGGCCCGTACAACAGCTCGCGCTTGTGACGATCGAGGATGCGCAGCATCTCCGGGCCGTAGGCGTCGTAGCGGCCGCTTTCGCGCCAGAGATCGGCGAGCTGCAGCGTCGGCATCAAGAGCTCGAGCGCGCCGGCGCGGTCCTGTTCCTCGCGAACGATCTGCTCGATCTTCTTCAGCACCCGGAAGCCGAGCGGCAGCCAGGCATAAATGCCGGCAGCCTCCTGCCGCATCATGCCCGCGCGCAGCATCAGCCGATGCGAGACGATCTCCGCCTCTTTCGGGTTTTCTTTCAGGATGGGCAGGAAAAACCGCGACAATCGCATGGCGTTACTCGGGAATCAGGAAAGCGTGGGAAGAGCTGCAGTGAAACCGGATCGGCTGTGAAAACACAAGGCCGCCAAATAAGAAAAACCCTTCAAATCAGGCGATTTTCGGCCATTTGAACGAATTGCGTGCCATCGAAGTGCCGAGCGCGCCGACCGCGGCTTTACCTGACCTCGAAATCGTCTTCCAGTGTCACTTTCTTGAAATCGGTCACCAGGGCGTCGATCTGCATGTGCCAGCGGCCCGGCACCGGCAGCGGCACCTTGCGCACGTGCCAATAGCCATCGGCACCGCGCGCCGCGGCGCGTTCCATCGGTTCGATGCCGCGCTCGGGCAGGCTCAGCGTCAGCGTCGCTTCCTTGGCCGCGAACGGACTGGCATCGCCGTTCATCAGCTGCAGCACGAAGTTGTTCGGCCCGACCTTGCCCGGCGCGATTAGCACCTGGAACATCGCGGCATCAGTGTGAATGTGGACCGCGAGCGGAACATCGGCCGACATCGCCAGCACGCGCGGCGGCGGCGTGAAGCGCCAGAGTGCGACGAGGCCCAGAATGGCGATCATCAGCACGAATTCGAGCCCGATCGAGCGCTGCAGCGGCCGTGTCCGATGAAACTCGCGCGCGATGGCCGGCGTGAACACCAACCGGTTCAGCGCAGCGAGCCCGAGCAGCAGCACCACCAGCACCAGTTTCGCGACCAGGATGTTGCCGTACCCGGTGTCGATCAGCGCGTGAAAGCTTTCGAGCTGGACGATGGCGAGCGCCAGGCCCGACAAGGCGATCAATGCGACGACCGGCACCGCGAGCGTCGAAAAATGCCGCAGCACCCGCAGCAGCGAATCCTTGCGCTGCCAGGCAAGCACTGCCAGCGGCGCCAGCGCGCCCATCCAGAACGCCAGGCCAATGCCGTGGATGAACAGCGCGGTCCGCGTCAGCCATTGCGGCGAGGCGGTGGCGGCATGGCCGCTGACCGCAAACGACAGCCCGACACAGATCATTGCGATTGCAGTGCGGGTAAAGGCTGCACCGAACGACGGGCTGCGCCAGGCAATCGCCGCGATCAGCATCGCGGCCATCGCGAGCAGCAGCGCTGGGAACAGGCTGGTGCCGGCGGCGCTGGCCCACGCCGCCCACGTCACGATGCCCGAGAGCGGCAGGTTCAAGAGGTCGACGCCCTGCAGTCCAAGCGACGCGATCGCGCCGACAAGGCCGATCTTCAGCGACCACATGATCAACCGTTCGCCGGCCGGGCCCTGCCCGATCCAGGCGGCAAAGAACACGCCGCCGACGCCGACAAACAAGCCCAGATAGAGCCCGAGCCGCGCGAGCCAGATCAGTGCATGGAGCACGCCGTCGCTTGACGGCGCCGCCGAGCCGGTGACGACGCCGATCGAGAACAGCAACGAGCCGGCGACCGGATGGCCATCCTGCGACACCACGCGATAGCTGACCACCTGCGTGCCCTGCGGCAGGCCCGCCGGCAGCGTCACCACCACCGACTGGTCGACGGCGCGGATCGCGACGTCGCGCGGCTTGCCCGCAGCGTCGAGTAGGCTGACCGCCGTCGGCGCCACCGCTTCGTTGAAGCGGAGCACCACCGTCCTGGGTGCTTCAGCCATCACACTGCCGTCGGCCGGTTCTGCGCCGATCAGGACGGCATGCGCATGGGCCGAGGTCGCAAGACACAGCGCCACGAGCAGCGTTGCGAGGTTTGCGACCAGCCGCATCGCTTACGACTTCGGCAGCAGCTTGACGCCGGGAGCCGGTGTCTTGCTGCCATGGTCGTGCCGGCCGCCCTGCCCGTCGGCTGGGGTATCGATCCAGCGGCTGACGCCCTGCTCGCACTCCTGCACGACCGGAAAGTACAACGTGGTGTTGGGCTTCAAGGTATCGGTGACAAACGTCTGCATCACGAACTCGTCGTAGTTCTGATCCGCAAGCTTGCCACCGCTCCAGGCGACTTCCTTGACGCCCTCGGAAAGCTTGGCGCCGTGATAGTCGTATTGCGCGGCGTATTTGCCGGTGACCGTATCGAGAGTCCAACCCGCCTTCGGCATTGGCTTAACTCCGATCACACCCTCCGGAATCTGCACCCGGATCTTGATTGTCGCCGAGCCCGCGCAGCCATGCGGCACGGCGAACACCGCCTTGTAGTACGATCCGACCACCGCCTGCTTTCCTTCGAGCGTGATATGCGCGATCGCCGGCTGCGCTGCGAGCAGCGCCGCCGTGGCAATGAGGAGCGTCTGTGATCGCATGGCTGCCTCACATCTTTTTCATGTCCATGTGACCGGAATGACCGCCGCCCGGCCCCTGCGCGCCGACGGCCTGCACGTCCAGCGAGACCGAGACCTTGCCGGCCTTTTCGAACTCGAGCGTGACCGGCACCTTGTCGCCCTGCTTCAGCGGATTCTTCAGATCGAACATCATCAGGTGATAGCCGCCCGGCGCGAGCTTCACGGTCTTGCCGGGCTCGATGGTGAGGCCCTTGTCGAGCGCACGCATCTTCATCACGCCATTGTCCATCGACATCTCGTGGACTTCGATCTTGCCGGCAACATCGCCGGTGCCTGACACCAGCCGGTCGGGCGTCGTCCCCTTGTTCTCGATCGTCAGGTAGCCGCCGCCGATCTTGGCACCGTTCGGCGTTGCGCGCGTCCAGGCCTGCGTGATCACGAGATCGCCGGCCTTGACGTCCTCCGCGCGCGCGGACGTCGAGACGAGTGCAGCGGTCAGCGCTGCGAGGGCAAGGATGCGGGAGAGCGTCTTCATGGCGACGGATTTCCTTTCAAGTTGAAATTCAAGTGTCATCGGGTTGCTGCCGACTGGGCGCTGGACCATTTGTTCAGATCGGCGATTTCGGCCGACCCTTCGATCGTCGTGATCGTTCCATCCCGGGAAATCAGCATGGTTCGCGGGATATCGCCTTGCCAGGCCGGATCGATCTCAAATCTCAACCGCTCGGCAAAGCCGTCGTCGAAGATCCAGTTTTCGGCCGCGCCGAGGCCGGCGCGATCCAGCATCGATCGCGTCGCTTCCGGAAGGTTGGGAACCAGATCCGCGCTGATCGTGACGATATCGATTCCGGGATGATCCTTCATGAACTGGCCAAGCTCCGGCAGCTCGACCTTGCATGGTCCGCAGGTCACTCCCCAGAAATGCACCAGGGTCGGACGACCGGCATGCGCATGCAGCAGCTTCTGCCAGCTGCCGCGTTCGAACGGCTTTGGCGCGCCCTCTCCCGCCGCCAATGCGGACGGCAGCGTTGCGAGCAGGACCAGCGCCGCGAGCAGATAACGCTTCATGGTTCGCCCTCGATCGCTTGAAAATGGTAGCCGTCGGCCTTCGTCATCCACGACAGATAGGTCTGCCGGCTGTCCGAGACGAGCAGCGGATGGTCGGAACTGTCGGCGGTATCCGCGATCACCCTTGGCTTCGACCATGTCGCTCCATCGTCGTGCGATGTCATGAGATCGATTGTCGTCTTCTGCCCGTCGAATTCCTTCCAGGCCATGACAAGCCCCTGCGGCCCCGCGATAATCTGCGGCCGTGACGGGCTGCGGTTCGGCTGACCGACCGGAAGCGGATCGGAGAAGGTTTTGCCGCCGTCGCTCGAGCGCGCATAGAACAATCCCTTGCGCGCCTTGCCGTTGGTGTACCACGTCACATGGTAGGTTCCTTCGCGCGATATCGTCAGGCTCGGACCGTGATGCGGACAGGCCGCGATCTGCCAGTCGTCGTGGCTCACCCGATCGATCTCGCCGGGCGTAGCCAGGTCGGAGAACGTCACGATCGCATGGTCGCGCACGCCACCCTCAAAGATGTTCCGGAACACGACCACCGGACGGCCCGCGCCATCGAATGCCAGCGCAAGGCGGCAGCACTCGCAGGTGTTGTCGGCGACGAGCCGCGCGTCGGAATAGGTTGCTCCGCCATCTCCGGATGACGCGAAAAACAATCCGGCACCATCATATTTCTGGCCGCGCTGCTGCGCCGGCACGCGGTTACGCTTGTCGAGCCACGCGGCAAACACCGCCCCCGCAGGATCGAAGCCAATCGCCTCGAAACGTTGGCTCTCATTGCTCGCGGTGATCGGCTTCGGCGCTTCGAAGCTGCGCCCGCCATCGGTCGATCGCGTGGTCAGCACCTGACCGTTGAAATTCTGATCGCGGAAGATCGAGAAGGCCACAGCGATGTTGCCCTTGGCATCGATCGCAAGCTTCGGCCGCGCATCCGGTCCCCAATCGAGATTGAGCCGCTCCCGGCTGACCTGCACCGGTGTGGAAAAGCTCTTGCCCTGGTCTTTTGAGCTCGCGACGGAGATCTGACCTCCGGCCATCCACGCCAGCCACAATGTCCCATCCCGCCCAAAGGCGGGCGTGACCTTGGTCGCGCAGCGCAGGGCCGTCTCTTCGCAGGCCGCTTCGGAGGCGTGCTGATGGCTCATCTGTGCGACGGCAAGGCTCGGCAAGGCCGCGAGCATGAGCGATGCAAGCAGCGTCAGGGCGACCGGTTTGCGATAGGTCATCGATGCGCTCCTCATTTGAACGCAATCTTCATGCCCGCCACGAAGGCGCGCGGCGATCCGGCATAGATCGAGTTGGTCGAGTTCGCCAGTACGCTCGCGGGATTTTGAATGCCTGCCGCGGTCACCGAATTTGAGATGTTGTTCGCCGACGCCACGTAGGTCCGGTCGAAGACGTTCCTCACCTCGATGTAGAGGTTCAGCGCCTTGAAGTAATCGGAGACGAGATCGGTCTTGTAGTGCAGGTTGAGATTGACCAGCTCATAGCCCGGCGCCTTCAAGAGGTTGGCGTTATCCATGTAGAAGCTGTCCTTCCACTGCACTTCGACGAACCCGCCAAGTCCCTGAAACTGACCCGACAGCTGGTCGTAGCCCAACCGCGCCGTGAGCTCGTTCGGTGAAATGCCGGGAATCTTGTTGCCGGCGCGATTGAAGCTGAACACCGCGCCGTTCGTGATGTTCTCGACGTATTCCGTGTAGACCTCGTCGAGATAAGTGTAGGCCGCCGAGAACCGCCAGCCCGGCAGGAATTTCCAGTCGGCGGCCAGCTCGACGCCGCGATGCTCCGATCGCGGCGCGTTGAACGTGTAGGAGATGCCCGCAAGCGGCGTGGCCTGAGAAACGAGCTCGTCCTTGAAGAACTCGTAGAAGCCGGTGACGCTGAGCTTGAGCGCGTTGTTCGGTGTCCAGTCGGCACCGACATCGTAACCGAGATTCTTTTGCGTCTGCAGCTGGGTGTTGTTGCCCGAGGCGCCACTCGGCAGGACGAACAGATTGCCGACCTGCGGCGTGCCGTATCCGGTTGCCACCCGCCCGCGGACTTGCCACTCGCTGCTCAGCCGGTACAGCAATGCGAGCTCGGGCGCGGTATTCTGGAATTGCCGGTCCGCCGTCGTGATCGCCGTGGTCCTGGTCCCGGCCGCGCCGGCATAGCCATAGGCGGTGTTCCGCCCGGTGAGGCTGGTGGTCTCCCAGCCAATGCCGGCAACGGCGGTCAGCGCAGGTGTGAGCTTCAGTTCCTCGCGTGCGCGAACACCGTAATTTGTCGTCGTGCTGAACAAATTGCTCGACAGGCTTCCGAGCGTCGCATTTCCGCCCGGCATCACATTGCGCGTATCGCTCGAGGCGGTGAGCCTATTGTAGAAGCCGCCGAAATAGGTGGTCGAATCCAGTCCGAACACATCGCCGCGTCTGACGACGTCGCTCATGTAGTTGTAGGACGGGAAGTCGCCGATCGCGCTCGTCGATCCCGTCGGCTGGTTGATGTTGCGGTCGTCGAACACGAACTGGTTGCGCCAGGTGGTCTGGTTGTCGAAGTCGTGCTCCCAGCGGCCGCCGACGATGGTACGGCGGTCGTCGCGCCCAAGGCCCGCCTGAAGCGCGGTCTCCCTGTCGGTCCCGGCCGCCGCGTTGAACCCATTGTTGAACAGCGTCACGGTGGCGCATCCCGGCGCGGCCGTCGCGCCGGTCGTGCAACCCAGCTGGAACGGGTTCTGGTAGAACTGGTTGAGCGAGGAGCGGATCGGCAGGCGCGTCGTCAGGTCATTATTGATCAGCTTCACCGTGAAGCGGTCGTCCGGCGTGACCTGCAGCGTGCCGAGGAAATTGACGGTCTGGGTGTTGAACCAGCTGTTGCCGATGTAGCCGTCGCCGCGCGCGTCGCTCGCGAACAGCGAGCCCTCGAAATTGCCGACCTTCTTGCCCGCCGCGAGATAGTTGTTGAGGTAACCGAAGCTGCCGCCGTCGACGCCATACTCGACGCCGTCGATCGTGCCGCCCGGCCGGGTCCTGAAATTCAGCGCGCCGCCGGTCGCATAATTGCCGTAGAGCGCCGATGACGGCCCGCGGACCACGTCGATGGCGCCATAGGCATGCGGATCGATCAGGTCGCTGCGCGACAGGCCGTCCGGCTGGGTCACCGGGAAACCGTCGTCGAAGATGACGAGGTTGCGGATGCCGAAGCCGTTCCGCGCATTCGACCCGCGGATCGAGATACCGAAATCACGCGGGCCGTTGCCCTGCTTGATCGAGATGCCCGGACTGTCCCGCAGCACATCGGCGACGGAGAACGCCGGTCGGTTGTCGAACTGGCTGCGGTCGATGGTCGTCTGCGTCTGGCCTGTCGGCGCCCGGTTCAAACCGTCGCGGGTCGCGGCAAGCGTCTCCCCCGGCCTCGCGACGCCCGCTGGGGCCGCCGTCACGGCCGGCGCTGTCGCCGGCTTCGGTGGCCGCCGCACGGACGCCGCACGAGCCCGCGGCTTCGGCGCCGCCGGCTTGGCGCGCACCGCCGTCCGGGGCGCCTCGACGGTGACGGAGGGTAGCTCTGTGCTGGGCGCCTGGGCTTCGGCAGCGGACGGCAATGCGCAAAGCGTCGCGCCCAGCGCGAGCATGCTTGCCGCCTCCAGCGGGTGATAGCGAAACATGGATGAATCCTGACACCGGCACTTCGGCCGGCTTGCTCAAGGGCACTTGCCGGCGCGGGACGCACCGGCAGCGACAAGGTCGTCAGGAAAACAGCGGCGGGGCGCGGGCTTGCGCCGAGAGGCCGGCGCGCGAACGATCGAGCTCGGAGGCGAAATCAAGCCAGGCGATCCGGCTCGGCAGGCGTTCGACGGCCTGAGCGGTAACTTGCGGGCTATCAACGGGCGCACCGGTCTGCAGCACGCTGCACGCTGAGCAGCAGCCGTCATGGGCGTCGTGACCGGTCTGGTCGCCCTGCCCGGCTCCCGAGCCGGCATCGCCGTGGCAGATGGTGGCGGCCGCGAGCGGATCGGACGCGGCAAGGCTCGCCGCCCAGCAGGCCCCGATCGGTGCAAGAATCTGCACCAGAAGGGCAACCAGGACGATGGGCAGAAAATTCTTCAGCCGCCGGCGCATCGCAAAACCATCCGGGACGGAACTAACCACCATGCACGCCGGAAGTCGAGATCGCCGACGCGTCCGGTTTCGTCCAGCCGACGGAAATAACCGAGCGTGGCACTTGCGTCACGGCAACTCCGAAATCAGTCGTATCCCCTTACCCTGCCACGTGTTTTGCATCTCCGGTTACAACCGCCAGTGGCGCCATCCCAATCATTTCGCAAATTGCTCGAAAATTGAACAATCGTTGCCGAAAATGATGACAAGCCTGGAAAGATAGTCTACCAATTCGGGCTCAGGCCAGCCGCGAGGTGTGTCCTGGTGGTCCAAGTCTCGGGAGGAGCCCGACGCGCACAAGCAGCGTCACCCCATCAATCAAGATCAAATCGAATTTTTGGGGCAAGTAGGGTCGACACAATTTTTGGAGCAGGGCTTTGAGCCCTGCTCTTTTTTTATGTGATGATCGCAATCCGCTATGACTCCATCATCGAATCCGATCGAACGCAGCTTTGAACTCGCAGCCGCGGCTTGCGATGATCTGACACCGTCAGTCTATCGCCGCCTGTTTCGCGAACATCCCGAGACGCAGGCGATGTTTCGCACCGAAGGCAGCGAGCCGGTGAAAGGCTCGATGCTGGCGCTGACGATCGAAGCCATCCTCGATTTCGCGGAGGAGCGCCGCGGACATTTTCGCCTGATCGAATCGGAAGTGTTCTCACACGACGCCTACGGAACGCCGCGCGAACTGTTCGTCGCGTTCTTCGCCGTGATTGCCGACAGCTTGCGTGAAATTCTCGGCGAGCAGTGGACTGCGGAGATCGATGCTGCGTGGCACAAGCTGCTCGGCGACATCGAAGCCATCGTGCTGCAGCAGAAACATCTCGTGGACGAGAGGCCGTAGCATCACCGTTCCGATTGTGACACACTCGCTTTATCCGCGGCGCGTGCAATTGACGCCGACGGTCAGAAAAACGAAGAGGGAGCAAGCAATGCCAGGGACCGACAAGGGGATGGACAAGGCGTCGACGACGCGGCGCGACCTTCTGCAGATGGCGGCGGCAGGTGGAGCTGCGGCCGGCCTGCTCGGCGGAATGGGCATGACGACGTCGGCGCTCGCCGCCGAAATGGGACGCTCGGAAAAGCCGCTGAAGGCGGCATTCTCCAACGCCGGACTGCAGGCGACATGGTGTGCGCAAGGCAAGCAGGCCGCCGAGTTCTGGGGCAAGCTGTTCAACGTCGAGGTGACCTGGTTCGACGGCCAGCTCGATGCCGTCAAGCAGCGCGCCGCGATCGACAACATGGCGTCGCAGAAATGGGATTTCGTCGCGATCCAGGCGTTCGGCATCGGCACGCTGACCCAGCCGGTGCAGAAGATGATCGACGCCGGGACCCCCGTGATCGACATGGACACGCTTATTGCTCCTCTCGATCAAATTAACGTCCACTCGTTCCTCGCACCTGACAACGAGTTCATGGGCGCCTCCGTAACGCAGGCGCTGTGCAACGCGATCGGCGGCAAGGGCAAGGTCATCATGACCCAGGGCGCGCTCGGCCATACCGGCGCGCAGGGCCGCGCCAAGGGCTTCAACTCGGTCATCAAGCAGTTCCCGAACATCGAGGTGCTGGATACCCAGCCCGCCGACTGGGACGTCTCGAAGACCGCCCGGCTCTGGGAAACCTATCTGACCAAATACTCGCAGATCGACGCCGCCTTCTTCCACAATGACGACATGGCGCTCGCCGCCTACAACATCATGAAGGCGCGCAACCGTACCAACATCCTGATCGGCGGTGTCGACGCCATGCCGCCGGCGATTCAGGCGGTCAGCGAAGGCCGCATGTTCGCGACCGTCCGCAATCCGTCCTGCCGCATCCATGGCGGCGCGATCGTCGCGGGCGTCGCCGCCGTGGTCGGCGGCGAGAAGAGCGGCCAGGGCATTCCGAAGAACGTCGTGACCGATGGTC
Organism: Bradyrhizobium sp. USDA 4538; assembly: GCF_024171045.1. NCBI lineage: Bacteria > Pseudomonadati > Pseudomonadota > Alphaproteobacteria > Hyphomicrobiales > Nitrobacteraceae > Bradyrhizobium > Bradyrhizobium sp. USDA 4538. The sequence continues at coordinate 7,671,183 of NZ_JALJZE010000001.1, read as the reverse complement.
CCGTCGTGACCAAGGCCAACGCCGCCGGCATGCAATGGATGGAGGATCATTTCCTGATCTGAGCGGGCCTCATGACGCAGGGACGCTCGGCGATCCTCGAGTTGCACCAGATCACGAAGGCCTTCGGCGGTGTCGAAGCCCTTCGTGGGGTCGACTTCGCGCTGCACGCCGGCGAGATCCACGGTCTCGTCGGCGAGAACGGCGCCGGAAAAAGCACGCTGATGAAGATCATCGCCGGCGTGCATCCGGAGTTCTCCGGCCGCTTCATGCTGGACGGCAAGGAAACCCGCTTCCGCTCCACCCGCGACGCGCACGCCGCCGGCATCGGCATGGTGCATCAGGAGCTCAGCGTCGCGCCTGATCTCACGGTCGCCGAGAACGTGTTCCTCGGCAACCAGCCGACCAACCGCCTCGGCTTCGTGCAGTGGCGGCGGATGGCGCGCGAGGCCGGCGAGCAGCTGGCACGGTTTGGCATCGACGTCGATCCGATGACGCGGCTCGGCGATTTGCCGATCGGCCTGCAGCAGCTGATCGAGATCGCCCGCGTGCTGTTTTCCGGCGCACGCATCATCATCCTGGACGAGCCGACCTCCGCCCTCTCTCCGCCCGAGGTCGAACGCCTGTTTGCGACGCTGCACAGGCTGCGCGACGAAGGCACCAGCATCGTCTTCATCTCGCACTTCATCGAGGACATTTTGCGGGTCTCCGATGTGGTGACGGTGTTCCGCAACGGGCGGAAGATCGCGGAGACCGCGTCCGCGGACACCACCAAGGGCGCCCTGATCGAGGCCATGATCGGCCGCGGCGGCGAGGCGCTGGAGCACAGCTACACCGATGACCTGATGCTCCCGCAACCGGGCGGAGGCGCGGCGGTGCTGAAGGTCGATCAGCTCTCGCTGCGCCGCAGCCTGCAGGACGTCTCGTTCGAGGCCCGCTCCGGCGAAGTGCTCGGCATCTACGGCTTCATGGGCTGCGGGCAGCTGGAGCTGTCGCGGATCCTGTTCGGCAAGCTGCGACCCGACGGCGGAACGCTTGCGGTCGACGGCGCAGCGAAGACGTTTCGCAGCACCGCGGCGGCGCGACGGGCCGGCGTCGCCCTGGTGCCGGAAAGCCGGCGCGCCATGCTGTTCCACCAGGAACCGGTCTACAAGAACATCTCGATCAGCATCCTCGAACGGATCTCGGCGCTGCTGCTCAAGCCGGTGCGCGAGCGTGCGATCGCCCAGCGCCAGGTCGAGCAACTGCAGATCCGGCCGCCGGTGGTCGGCCTCGATCTCGGCATGCTATCCGGCGGCAATCAGCAGAAGGTGGCGCTGGCGAAATGGCTCGCCTATCCGCCGCGCGTGCTGGTGCTGTGCGAGCCGACCCGCGGCATGGATGTCGGCGCCAAGAACGACGTGATCAACATCGTGCGCGATCTCCGCGCCAAGGGGCTGGCGATCATCGTGCTGTCGACCGAGCCGGAGACGGTGCTGTCGCTGGCCGACCGGATCCTGGTGCTGAAGCGCGGCGCGGTGGTGCGCGAATTCGCGGGCGAAGCGGTCAGCAAGGACCGGCTGCTGGAGGCGGCCTAGAGCATGATCCGGAAAAGTGCGAAGCGGTTTTCCGATGAGATCATGCTCAAACGAACAGAGAAAGCGCGATGACGACCTCATCGCGCTTGATGGAGAGCCATGATGGCAAGCAGTGACGGCGCGACGGCGCGAGAGGATCACCAGCGGTCGCGCGGGCTGGCGCCCTTCCTGCGCTCGCAGATGCGCAACATCGCGCCGTTCCTGACGCTGATCTTCCTCAGCGCCTTCTTCGCGATCGCGAGCCCGTCGTTTGCCACCATCGACAATGTCGGCAACATCCTCACGCAAGTGTCGGTCACCGGCATCATCGCCGTCGGCCTCACCTTCGTGATCCTGTGCGCCGAGATCGACCTGTCGATCGCCAGCATCGCCAACGTCACCGGCATTGCGGTGGCGTACTTCACGCTGCAGGAATCCTACGTCAACATCGCCAATGTCCCGATGCCGGGTTTTGCTGCGATCCTGCTGGCGCTGGCGCTGTGCGCGCTGCTCGGCCTCGTCAATGCGCTGGGGCTGACCATGATCGGCATCCCCTCCTTCATCATGACGCTCGCCATGATGCAGATCGCGGCCGGCGTCTCGGCACTGCTGGTGCGCGGCCAGATCGCCTACAAGGTGCCGGACCTGATCACGACGCTCGGCTCGGGATCGATCGGCGGCATCCCCTGGATCGTGATCGTCGCGGCAGTGATGCTGCTCGGCGGCCATCTGGTGCTGACCTACACGCGCTTCGGCCGCTACGTCTATATGGTCGGCGGCAACCGCGAGGCCGCGGAATTCGCCGGGCTGAACGTCAAGCTCATCCTCGGCAGCGTGATGGTGATCTCGGCGGTGTGCTCGGGGATCGGCGGCATGCTCGGCGTCGCCCATTTCGGCAGCGCCCAGCAGAACGAGTTCGATACCTATCTGCTGGATTCGATCGCGGCCGTGGTGGTCGGCGGCACCAGCCTGTTCGGCGGCCGCGGCGGCATCGGCAACACCATCGTCGGCCTGTTCGTGCTCGGCGTTCTCAACAACGGCCTCGACCACGTCAATATCGACAGCTTCCTGAAGATCCTGATCCGCGGGTTGATCCTGCTCGCGGCGCTGATCATCAACGTGTACGCGCAGCGGCTGCGGGAACAGGCGGCGGATTAAGGATGAAGGAGCTGAGCACACAGCTCTCTCCATTCGTCGTCCCTGCGAAAGCAGGGGACCCATACGCCGCGGCGGGTATTGTTGAAGGAACTCGTCATTCCAGCGTCGCTCAACAATGATCGTTGGTGGTTATGGGTCCCGGCCTTCGCCGGGACGACGCCGAGTGTGTATCGCTCGTGAGTCAAACATCCGCATTCTCGCGACATGATTTGTCCGAGCTTGCTGTTCGTTCCGCCCTCGCGTTTGAAGAGGGCGCAGGGAAAGCCGCGCTGCGTAGGACGAGTAGAGCGAAGCGAAACCCATCAACTCTTATCGCGGTCAGAATGATGGGTACCGCTTCGCTCCACCCATCCTACGCTTCCCGGCTACCTCGCAAAACCGGGCTGCCAGTGGCGCAGCTCGCGGGCGGCGTAGGTGACCGCGCCGATCGTCGTGTAGGACGGCGCCTCCAGCATCATATTGCGGGCGAGCTTGAGGGCCCGCGCCTCGCAGATCGCGCGCTGCTTCTCGTCGGCGATCCACTCGAAGTCGATGTTGTGCGCGAGACCAAGGATGCGCCGGATGGTCTTGGCCGCGGCGAAGCCGACGGTGTCCTCGAACAGCCGCGCCATGTACGCCTGCCGTTCTGCCTCCAACCGCGCGGCACCTGCCTCGCCGGTAAACAGCGACACCGGATAGCCGTCGCCGTTCGCCTCGCTGCGCCACAGCGCCAAGAACTTTCGGGAAAACTCGCTCCAGACGCCCTCCATGGTCGCGAGTAGCCAGGCCTCGAACGAGGCGCGCTCGCCCGGCGTGCGCTCGTGACCGGCGGAGGCCAGATAGGCCATCAGGAGGTTGCCGATGACGGCGCCGATGTCGAAGCCCATCGGGCCGTAGAAGGCGAACTCGGGATCGATTACCCTGGTCTCGCTGTCTGTAACCATGATCGAGCCGGTATGCAGATCGCCGTGCAGCAGCGCCTGCGGGCTCGCCATGAATTTCAGCTTCAGCCTGGAGATCGCGACATGCAGGTCGAGGTCCTCGCGGAACGCCGCCGCCATGGCGTCGAGATACGGCGCGGTCCAGCGGTTCTGCTCGGCGATGCGGTAGGGATCGGTGAAGATCAGGTCTTCTGTGATCTTGCAGAGCGCGTGGTTGCCGGCGAAATCGGCGATGCCCTGCTTCTTCTCCGCGGCCGACAACGCAAGGTCGGACGTGAAGAACAGCGTTTGCGCCAGGAAGGTTGAGATATCCTCGACAAAGCGCGGGTACCACGTGGCCTCGATCAGGCCCTTGCGCATGATGATGTGCGGCTCGAGCAGCTCCATCGCGGTGAGCGCGAGCGGCGCATCATGATGCAGCACCGCCGGCACGAGCATCGGCGCCAGCCGCGCCTGATGCACCAGCGCCATGTGCTCGTAATGCGCCCGCGACAGCGGCAGCGGCCAGCTCTCGCCGACGAGGCGCACATACGGCAGCGCCTGCTTGACCGCGAGGCCGCCGCTTCCGCCCTTGACGATGAAGACGAGATTGAGATTGCCGTCGCCGACCTCGCTGATCGACCAGTCCGCCGGCGCGCCGCCGAGCTGCGCGACGATGGCGGGCAGTCCCGCGAGATAAGCCCGCAGATCGGCTTCCCGCAGGATTCGATATGCGCTCGGCCCGGAGCCCGGCTGGGACTGCAGGTTCATCGTGGTCGCCTCCTCCGCATTGCCAGGGCGAGGTTGATCCCCACTCCATTGGCATCAGTTTCTAAGACAGCATCCTCATCGGTTCGTAGCCCGGGTGAGCGAAGCGATACCCGGGAAAGTGATCCCGCATGTCGCTTCGCTCATGCGGGCTACTTCTGATCCCACGAAAACTGCGTATCAGAACGGCATCCCCATCAGCTTCGACAGCCGCTCGATCGAGAGATAGCCGGAATGATAGGCCCACATCGCGATCGCGAAGATCACGGCGGAAATCAGTGTGGTCCACAGCAGCTTGCGGCCCATCCGCGCCAGGATCGGCGCGCCGGGGTCGGTGCCGGGCGCGCCGACATTGTCCTCGTGCTGGCTGCGCACGCCGAACGGCAGCGTCAGGAACAGCACGAGCCACCAAAGCACGAAGTAGATCGCAAGTCCGGTGGAGATTTGGTAAGCCATGCGGCCTCAGGCCTGTTCGATCTCGACCAGGGCGCCGGAAAAGTCCTTCGGGTGGAAGAACAGCACCGGCTTGCCATGCGCGCCGATCTTCGGCTGGCCGTCGCCCAGCACCCGCGCACCCTCGGCGATCATGCGGTCACGGGCCGCGATGATGTCGGGCACGTCGTAGCAGACATGGTGGATGCCGCCGTCGGCATTGCGCTCGACGAATTTCGCGATCGGCGAGGTCTCGCCCAGCGGCTCGATGAACTCGATCTTGGTGTTCGGCAGCGTCACGAACACGGTGATCACGCCGTGTTCCGGCAGCGGCACCGCATCGGAAATCTCGGCATTGAAGGCAGTGCCGTAGATCTTCGCGGCCTGCTTGGCGTCCTTGACCGCGATCGCGACGTGATTGAGCCGGCCCAGCATCTCTCTCTCCCTTTAGTTGAGCATGATCTTTTCGGAAAATCGCTTCGCACTCTTCCGGATCATGCTTAGGCTCAAACCGTCAGAACGTGCACGACGCAGATCGGCTTCTTGCCCCATTGCTCGTTCAGCGCCGCCCGCACCGCGCGCCGCACCGATTCCCCCAGCGCGTCCGGATCGCGCCGCCGCGGCTTCGGCAGGCCCTCGATCGTCGATACCACCACATCGAACACGATGTCGTCGAGCAGTTCGCCCGCCGCATTGTTCTCCGGCATGCCGACCAGATCAACCTCGGGATCGTCGACGAGCTCGCCCTGCTCGGTCATGGCGATGGCGACGAAGGCGCAGCCGGCAAAGCCCATCCGCCGCCGCTCCACCACAGCGCGCGACTTGGCGTCCTCCAGGATGGTTCCGTCCTTGTAGAGCCGCCCCGCCGGCACCTCGCCGATGATGCCGGGCTCGCCGGGCCCGAGCTTGACGAGGTCGCCGTTGCGGCAGGTCAGGACCTTGGGCACGCCGGCGGCGCGCGCCAGCTTGGCGTGTTCGGCGAGATGCAGCGCCTCGCCATGGACGGGGATCAGCAGTTGCGGCCGCACCCAGGAGATCATGTCGCGCAGCTCGTCGCGGCGCGGGTGGCCGGAGACGTGCACCAGATGCTCGCGGTCGGTGATGATCTCGACGCCCTGCATGACGAGGTTGTTGATGATCGAGCCGACCGCCTTCTCGTTGCCGGGAATGGTGCGGGAGGAGAAGATCACGGTGTCGCCCTTGTTCAGGGTGACCTGCGGATGGTCGTCATTGGCGATCCGCGCCAGCGCCGCACGCGGCTCGCCCTGGCTGCCGGTGCACAGCGCCAGCACCTTGTCGGCCGGGAAATGGCCGTAATAGTCGGCGCTGCGGAATTTATGCGAGCCATCGAGATAGCCGCATTCGCGCGCCACCTGCACCACGCGCTCCATGGCACGGCCGACCACGACGACCTCGCGGTCGGCGGCGTTGGCGGCGTCCGCCACCGCCCGCACCCGGGCGACATTGGAGGCGAAGGTCGTGACCGCGACCCGGCCCTTGGCCGCCTTGACCAGCTTCTTGATTGTGGCGGCGACCTCGGTCTCCGACGGCGAGCGCCCGTCGCGCACCGCATTGGTGGAATCGCCGACCAGCGCCAGCACGCCTTCATCGCCGAGCTCGCGCAGCCGCCGCTCGTCGGTCGGCTGGCCGATGATCGGGGTCGGATCGATCTTCCAGTCGCCGGTATGCAGCACGGTGCCGAGATCGGTCTTGATCGCCAGCGCGTGCGATTCCGGAATCGAATGCGCGACCGGGATGAACTCGACATTGAACGGACCGATATCGACTCGCCCGCCCGACGGGATCACCGTGACCGGGATTTTTGGCGGGTTGCGCTCGGCGGCGCATTTGGCCTCGAACAGCGCCGCGCTGAATTGCGTCGCGTAGATCTTGCAGCCGAGCTTCGGCCAGAGATCGATGATGGCGCCGAAATGATCCTCATGGGCGTGCGTCAGCACGAGGCCCACCAGATTGTTGCGCTCCTTCTCGAGGAAGCGGACGTCGGGCATGATCAGGTCGATGCCCGGCAGATGCTCCTCGTCGCCGAAGGAGACGCCGAGATCGACCGCGAGGAAGGACCGCTGGTGGCGGTTGCCGAGGCCGTAGATCGACAGGTTCATGCCGATCTCGCCGACGCCGCCGAGCGGCGCAAAGCTGAGCTCGTCGGGACGCGCCATCAGTTCGCCCTCACCGAGGCTGCGGTGCCGAAATAGACCTCGCCCGCCGTCACGGACAGGCGCTCGCCATCAGCGGTGCGGACGATCAGGCAGCCGGTATCATCGATGGTGTCGAACGTGCCCTCAAGGGTCGCCGAGCCGGTCTGGACCGCGACCTTCTCGCCGAGCCCGGCCGCGCGCTCCAGCCACAGCCTGCGGATCTCGGGGAAGCCGCGGCCGTCGTCCCAGATGCCGCGAAACTCGACCCAGGCGTCCGACAGCGCGGCAAACAGCTCCTCCGCCCCGATCTGGATGCCGAGCGCCGCGAGCGATACGGCCGGCGTCGGCGTCCCCTCTGGTGCTGCGACGACATTGGTGCCGATGCCGACGACGACCGCCAGCCGGCTCCCGATGGCTTCGGCCTCAAGCAGGATGCCCGAGAGCTTCCTGCCGTTGGCCAGCACGTCGTTCGGCCATTTCAGGGTGAACTTCGGGCTGTCCGGCCCGAGCCGCAGCGCCGCCTCGATGCTGACCTTCCGCAGCGCGGCTTCGAGCGACAGCCCGGCGGCAAAGCCGAGCGTGGCGGCGACCGCCGGCTGGACGTCCGTCACCTCGAGGATCGTGCTGGCGAGATTGCCGCGCGGCGCGACCCAGACCCGCTGCCGCCGCCCGCGGCCAGCGGTCTGTTCCGGCGTCACGAACCACATCGGCCCCTGCTCGCCGTCGCGGGCGCGCAGCATCGCCTCGGCATTGGTCGAGCCGATCTGATCGAAGGCGGCGAGCCGGTAGCCCGCCGCTATGGCCCGGGGCCCGAGCGTGAAGGTCATGTCAGCGTTATGCGCATGATTGGTTCCGAAAGCCAGCATCCCGATTTCGGAACTGCACGCTTCAAAATAGTGATTTGGCCGCCGCCGTGGCCACGCTCACCAGCGGGCCCGGATAGGCGAAGTAGAAGATGTTGAAGATGCCGGCGACCGCCAGCACTGTGCGCAGCTCGACGCGGACCGGGTCGAGCTTGCCGAGCGGCTGGTCGAAATACATCACCTTGACGATCGACAGATAGTAGAACGCACCCACCACGCTGGTCAGCACGCCGATCACGGCGAGCGTGAACAGATTGGCCTTGATCGCGGCGACGAACACGTACCACTTGCCGAAGAACCCGGCGAGCGGCGGCACGCCGGCCAGCGAGAACAGCAGCATCGCGAAGATGAAGGCGAGCAACGGGTTGGTGCGGGACAGCCCGGCGAAATCGCTGATCTGCTCCAGCGCCTGGCCGTTGCGCTTCATCGCCAGGATGATGCTGAAGGAACCGAGCGTCATCGCGACATAGATCGTGATGTAGATCAGGACGCCCTGGGCGCCCTCGACCGTGCCGGAGGCGAGGCCGACCAGCGCAAAGCCCATATGGCCGATCGAGGAATAGGCCATCAGCCGCTTGATGTTGGTCTGGCCGATCGCCGCGAATGAGCCCAGCGCCATCGAGGCGATCGCCACGAACACCAGGATCTGCTGCCACTGGGTGACGATGCCCGGGAACGCGGTCAGCGTCGCGCGGGTGAACACCGCGAGGGCCGCGACCTTCGGGGCGGACGCGAAGAACGCCGTCACCGGCGTCGGCGCACCCTCATAGACGTCCGGCGTCCACATGTGGAACGGCACTGCCGAGACCTTGAAGCAAAGGCCGGCGAGCAGGAACACCAGGCCGAACACGATGCCGATGCTGCCGGTCGTCGCGGCGGCCGCGATGCCGGCGAAGCTGACCGTGCCGGTGAAGCCGTAGATCAGCGAGGCGCCGTAGAGCAGCATGCCCGACGACAGCGCGCCGAGCACGAAATACTTCAGGCCCGCCTCGCTCGACTTGGCGTTGTCGCGCTGGCTGGCGGCGACGACGTAGAGCGCAAGGCTCATCAGCTCGAGGCCGAGATAGAGCGAGATCAGGTCGCCGGCCGAGATCAGCACCATCATGCCGAGCGTCGACAGCAGCACCAGGATCGAGAACTCGAAGTTGCGGCTCGACGGCTGTGACAGGTACTCGGTCGACAGGATCAGGGTTGCCGCCGAGGCGATCAGCGCGAGGACCTTCAGGAAGCGCGCGAAATCATCGACGATGAAGCTGCCGCCGAAGGTCACGAGCTTGCCGGCCGGCAACCAGAGCTCCAGCACGCCGGTCAGCACCAGGAGACAGATCGCCAGCGCCGTGACGAGCCGCGTCGTCCCCTGCCCGCGATAGGCTCCGATCATCAACAGCACCATGGCGCCGACCGCGAGCACCAGCTCCGGCAGCACCGGCTGCAACTGATAACCTGCACTGGAAAAGCTCATGACGAGGGCCTTACTGGACGGTCAGCGCGGCTGCCTTCACGGCAGTCACGGCGGTTTGGTAATTGTTGACGAGCTGCTGCACCGAGGCCGCCGACATGTCGAGCACCGGCTTCGGATAGACGCCGAACAGGATGGTCAGTGCGATCAGCGGGAACAGCGTCACGCATTCGCGGAAGGTGAGATCCTTGATCGACATCAGCGACGGCTTGACCAGCGCCCCGAACACCACCTTGCGGTAGAGCCAGAGCGCGTAGCAGGCCGACAGGATCACGCCGGTGGTGGCGAAGAACGCCGTCGGCAGCGAGATCTTGAAGGTGCCGAGCAGCGTCATGAACTCGCCGACGAATCCGCTGGTGCCCGGCAGACCGACATTGGCCATGGTGAAGACCATGAAGGTCAGCGCGTAGAGCGGCATCCGGTTGACGAGACCGCCATAGGCCGCGATCTCGCGGGTGTGCATGCGGTCGTAGACGACGCCGACGCAAAGGAACAGCGCGCCGGAGACGATGCCGTGCGAGACCATCTGGAACATGCCGCCGGCGACGCCCTGCGTCGTCACCGCGAAGATGCCCATGGTGACGAAGCCCATATGCGCGACGGACGAATACGCGATCAGCTTCTTCATGTCCTCCTGCATCATCGCCACCAGCGAGGTGTAGATGATGGCGATGACCGACAGCACGAACACGAACGGCGCGAAGTCGTGCGAGGCCAGCGGGAACATCGGCAGCGAGAAGCGCAGGAAGCCGTAGCCGCCCATCTTCAGCAGGATCGCGGCCAGGATCACCGAGCCCGCCGTCGGCGCCTCGACGTGCGCGTCCGGCAGCCATGTGTGCACCGGCCACATCGGCATCTTCACCGCGAACGAGGCGAAGAAGGCCAGCCACGCCCAGGTCTGCATCGACCGCGGCACCGCGGTGTGCATCAGGGTCGGGATGTCGGTCGTCCCGGCGTTCCAGTACAGCGCCATGATGGCGAGCAGCATCAGGACCGAGCCGAGGAAGGTGTAGAGGAAGAACTTGAACGACGCATAGACCCGGCGCGGGCCGCCCCAGACGCCGATGATCAGGAACATCGGGATCAGGCCGCCCTCGAAGAACAAATAGAACAGCACGAGGTCGAGCGCCGAGAAGGTGCCGACCATCAGCGTTTCCAGGATCAGGAACGCCATCATGTATTCGCCGACGCGCTGCGTCACCGACTTCCAGCTCGCGATGATGCAGAGCGGCATGATCGCGGTGGTCAGGATGATCAGCGGCAGCGAGATGCCGTCGACGCCCATGTGATAGGTGATGCCGGTGGCGAGCCAGGACGCCTTCTCGACGAACTGGAAGTCGGTCGAGGCCGGATCGAAGCGCGCCACCAGGATCAGCGAGATCGCGAAGGTGATCAGCGTGGTCCACAGCGCGATCCAGCGCGCCGTGCGGCTCGCGGTCTCGTCACCGCCCCGCGCCAGCAGATAGACCAGGATCGCACCGACCGCCGGCAGGAAGGTCGTGACCGAAAGGATGGGCCAGGTTGTCATCTACTGGCCTCCCAAGCCGAACATGAACCAGGTGATCAATCCGGCGGCCCCGATCAGCATCGCGAATGCGTAGTGATAGAGGTAGCCGGTCTGCAATTTCACGACGTTGCGGGTGACGTCGAGCACGCGGGCGGAGACGCCATCGGGACCGAAGCCGTCGATGATGAAGCCGTCGCCCTTCTTCCACAGCGTGTAGCCGAGCCACTTCGCCGGGCGCACGAAGATCCAGTCGTACAGCTCGTCGAAGTACCATTTGTTGAGCAGGAACTGGTACAGCATCGGCTGCTGCTGCGCGAGCTCGACCGGTAGGTACGGCCTGCGGATGTAGAACAGATACGAGATGAACAGGCCGAGCGCCATCATCACGGTGGGCAGCGGCGCAAGCCAGCCCGGCATGTGCTCCATGTCCTCGAGGATGTGCGGGTTCATCTTCACGGACTCGCGGAAGAACTCTTCCACGCCGTGCGGGTTGACGAACAGCTCCTTGAACGGCAGGCCCGCCAGGATCGAGCCGGCGGCGAGCACGCCGATCGGCACCAACATCCACACCGGGCTCTCATGCGCCGCCTCGTAGTGCTTCTGGTCGTGCGGCTCGCCGAAGAACGTCTTGAAGATCAAACGCCAAGAGTAGAACGAGGTCAGGCCGGCGGCCACGATGGTCAAGAGATAGGCGTAGGTCGCGAACGGGTTATGCGCCGCATAGGCCGCCTCGATGATCGCGTCCTTGGAGAAGTAGCCGGCGAACAGCGGGAAGCCGGTCAGCGCCAGGGTGCCGATGCACATCACCGCGAAAGTGTACGGGATCTTGCGCCACAGCCCGCCCATGTTGCGGATGTCCTGCTCGTGGTGCATCGCGTAGATCACCGAGCCTGACCCTAAGAACAGCAGCGCCTTGAAGAAGGCGTGCGTGAACAAATGGAACATGCCGACCGAATAGGCCCCCGCTCCCATCGCCACGAACATGTAGCCGAGCTGCGAACAGGTCGAATACGCGACGATGCGCTTGATGTCGTTCTGCACGAGGCCGATCGTGGCGGCGAAGAACGCCGTGGTCGCGCCGAAGAACATCACCACCGCCTGCGCGGTCGGCGACAGCTCGAACAGCGGCGACAGCCGCGCCACCATGAACACGCCGGCGGTGACCATGGTCGCGGCATGGATCAGTGCCGACACCGGGGTCGGACCTTCCATCGCGTCCGGCAACCAGGTGTGCAGCAGGAACTGGGCCGACTTGCCCATCGCGCCCATGAACAGCAACAGGCAGGTCAAGGTCAGCGCGTCGGCCTGCCAGCCGAAGAAGTTGATGGTCTTGCCGGTCAGACCGGGCGCGGCATGGAAGATGGTCTCGAAATCGGTCGAGCCGACCAGCGCGTAGATCGCGAAGATGCCGAGCGCGAAGCCGAAGTCGCCGACGCGGTTGACCACGAAGGCCTTGATCGCCGCGGCATTGGCCGACGGCTTCTGGTACCAGAACCCGATCAGCAAGTAGCTCGCGAGGCCGACGCCCTCCCAGCCGAAGAACAGCTGAACGAGGTTGTCCGACGTCACCAGCATCAACATCGCGAAGGTGAACAGCGAGAGATAGCCGAAGAAGCGCGGCCGGTTCGGATCCTCGTCCATGTAGCCGATGGAATAGAGGTGGACGAGCGCGGACACCGTGTTGACCACGACCAGCATCACCGCGGTCAGGGTGTCGACCCGCAGCGTCCAGGCCACCTGCAGGTCGCCCGAGTTGATCCAGGGCAGCAGCACGACGCGCGCGTCATGGTGCATGAAGCCGACATCGACCAGCGTGAACCACGACAGCGCCGCCGACACGAACAAGAGGCCCGTGGTGATCAGCTCGGCAAGGCGCGAGCCGGCGGCCGCCGGCTCGGAGACATGGTGATCGTCATGGCCATGGTCATCATGGCCGTGATCGTCATGGGCGGCGGAGGCATGGGCGTCGCCATGCGCATCGTCGTGATGGTCGACGGTATCGCCGCTCGGGCAGCGCGCATGGGCACCGACCAGCGAGATAATGCCTGCGAGGATGGCGCCCAGCAGAGGCAGGAATACGATTGCCTGAACCATAACTGCGCCTAGCCCTTCATCAGATTGACGTCTTCAACCGCGATCGAACCGCGGTTGCGGAAATACACCACCAGCACGGCGAGACCGATCGCAGCCTCGGCGGCGGCCACCGTCAGCACCAAGAGCGCGAACACCTGGCCGACGATGTCGCCGAGGAAGGTCGAGAACGCCACAAGGTTGATGTTGACCGACAGCAGGATCAACTCGATCGACATCAGGATGACGATGATGTTCTTGCGGTTGAGGAAGATGCCGAGGATCCCGAGCGTGAACAGGATCGCGGCGACCGCGAGATAGTGTCCGAGCCCGATCGTCATTTCACCCACTCCGCCGCGTCGGCATCCTGCAGGCCCTGCCCCGACGCCACCTTGCGCATCGCCATCGCCATCTCGGGCGTGCGCGCGTTCTGCACGTTGATGTTCTGCCGCTTGACCTTGGCCTTGTGGCGCAGCGTCAGCACGATGGCGCCGATCATCGCAACCAGCAGCACCATGCCGGCGAGCTGGAAGTAATGGATATACTTCGTATAGAGCACGAGGCCGAGCGCCTCGGTGTTGCTGACATTGGTCGGGATCGCCGCGGTGATCGTCTTGGTCACGGCCGGGTTGATCACCCAGGCGCCGACCACGAGCAGCAGCTCGAACATGAAGATGCCGCCGATCACGATGCCAATCGGCAGATACTGGATGAAGCCCTCGCGCAGCTCGACGAAGTCGACGTCGAGCATCATGATCACGAACAGGAACAGCACCGCGACGGCGCCGACATAGACCACGATCAGCATCATCCCGAGGAACTCGGCGCCCATCAGGATGAACAGCCCGGCCGCGTTGACGAAGGCCAGGATCAGGAACAGCACGGAGTGCACGGGATTGCGCGAGACAATCACCATGACCGCCGAGGCCACGCAGGCCGCAGCAAACAGGTAGAAGAACAGCGCCGGAAGGATCATGCCCTCACCTCACCGGTACGGCGCGTCGAGCGCGATCGACTTCGCGATCTCGCGCTCCCAGCGGTCGCCATTGGCGAGCAGCTTGGCCTTGTCATAGTACAGTTCCTCGCGGGTCTCGGTCGCGAATTCGAAATTCGGTCCCTCGACGATGGCGTCCACCGGGCATGCCTCCTGGCACAGGCCGCAATAGATGCACTTCACCATGTCGATGTCGTAACGCACCGTGCGGCGGGTGCCGTCGTTGCGGCGCGGGCCGGCCTCGATCGTGATCGCCTGCGCCGGGCAGATCGCCTCGCACAGCTTGCAGGCGATGCAGCGTTCCTCGCCGTTCGGATAGCGGCGCAGCGCGTGCTCGCCGCGGAAGCGCGGCGAGATCGGACCCTTCTCGAAGGGATAGTTCAGGGTCGGCTTCGGCTGGAAGAAATAGCGCATCGCCAGGAAGAACGCCGAGACGAATTCCGACAGCAGAAGCGAGCGGGCTGTTGCGTTGACATTGACACTCATGAAGGCCTCACTTCGGCGCGATGCCGGCGAACTGCAGCACGCCGGCCACGATCACCACCATCGCCAGCGACAGCGGCAGGAACACCTTCCAGCCGAGCCGCATCAGTTGATCGTAGCGGTAGCGCGGCACGATCGCCTTCGCCATCGCGAACATGAAGAACATGAAGAACACCTTCAGGGCGAACCAGACGATGCCCGGAATCCAGGTGAACGGCGGCAGATTGACCGGCGGCAGCCAGCCGCCCAGGAACAGGATCGACGCCAGCGCGCACATCGTGGTGATCGCGACATACTCGCCGAGCATGAACAAAAGATACGGGGTCGAGCCGTATTCGGTCATGAAGCCGGCGACCAGTTCGGATTCGGCCTCGACCAGGTCGAACGGCGGACGATTGGTTTCCGCGAGCGCCGAGACGTAGAACACGACGAACATCGGGAACAGCGGCCACACATACCAGTTCAGGATGGTGAGCTGCGGCAGGCCGATCAGGTGCGCAAGCCCGCGGGTGTTCTGCGCCTCGACCACCGCCGACAGGTTCAGCGAGCCGACGCAGAGCAGCACGGTGATGATGACGAAGCCGATCGAGACCTCGTAGGACACCATCTGCGCCGCCGAGCGCAGGGCGGCCAGGAACGGATACTTCGAGTTCGACGACCAGCCGGCCATGATGATGCCGTAGATCGACAGCGACGAGATCGCGAAGATGTAGAGAACGCCGACATTGATGTCGGAGATCACCCAGCCGAGATCGAACGGGATCACCGCCCAGGCGGCCAGCGCCAGGATGCACGACACCAGCGGCGCCAGCAGGAACACGCCCTTGTTGGAGCCGGACGGAATCACCGGCTCCTTCAGCACGAATTTCAGGAGGTCCGCGAAGGATTGCAGCAATCCGAACGGCCCGACCACGTTGGGGCCGCGGCGGATCTGCACCGCCGCCCAGATCTTGCGGTCGGCGAGCAGGATGTAGGCGATCGCGATCAGGAGCACGACCAGCAGCAACAGGCTCTCCGCGACCATGATGATCAGCGGCCAGAGGAAGCCGGTCCAGAACGAGCTTGCGAAGAATTCAGCCATCAGGTCACGCTCACTCCGCTGCCGTCAGCATTCGGCCCGACGCCAGCCGCGAGCACTCCGCCATCACGGCAGAGGCCCGCGCGATCGGGTTGGTCAGATAGAAGTCCTCGACGGTCGGCTTGAATGCCGCCTTGTCGACGCTGCCGCCCTTGCCTGCCAGCGCCTTGACGTCGTCGGGCTTGCCGGCCTCGATCTGGTCGAGCCGCATCAGATGCGGGTAGGCCTTGAACATAGCTTGACGCAGCGCCTGCAGCGAGTCGAACGGCAGCTTCTTGCCGAGCACGTCGGACAGCGCGCGGATGATCGCCCAGTCCTCGCGGGCCTCGCCCGGCGGGAATGCGGCGCGGTTGGCGATCTGCGCCCGGCCTTCGGTGTTGACGTAGATGCCGGACTTCTCGGTATAGGCCGCGCCCGGCAGGATGACGTCGGCGCGATGCGCGCCCTGGTCGCCATGGGTGCCGATATAGACCACGAAGGTGCCGTCCGGCACCTTGATCTCGTCGGCGCCGAGCAGGAACAGCACGTCGAGCGTGCCGAAGGTCGTCATCTGCGCCGCGGTCAGGCCACCGGCCGCCGGCGAGAAGCCGATATCGAGCGCGCCGGCGCGCGAGGCGGTATCCTGCAACACGGCAAAGCCGTTCCAGCCGTCCTTCAGCGCGCCGACATTAACGGCGAGCTTGGCGGCCTGCGCCAGCACCGCAGCGCCGTCATGCCTGGTGTAGGCGCCGGCGCCGACCAGGATGATCGGGTGCTGCGCATTCTTCAGCACGTCGGCGAAGGAGTGCTTGCCCGCCACGAGGTCGGCGAGCGTATCGGTGCCCGCGCCGAGATAGTCGTGGTCATAGGTGAAATCGGCCTTGGCGCCGATCATGCCGACCTTGAGGCCGCCGGTGCGCCAGCGCTTGCGGATCCGCGCGTTCAGCACGGCGGCTTCCTTGCGCGGATGCGAGCCGATGATCAGGATCGCGTCGGCCTGGTCGATGCCGGCAATGGTCGGATTGAAGATGTAGGAGCCGCGGCCGGCCTTGGCGTCGAACGCATCGCCGCCCTGCACGGCGAGATTGACCGAGCCGAACTTCGCGAGCATTTCCTTCAGCGCATACATTTCGTCGACCGCGGCCAGATCGCCGGCGATCGCGCCGATCCGCTTGCCGTCGCTGCGGCTGGCCTTGGCGGCGATGGCGGCGAAGGCTTCCTGCCAGGTCGCCGGCCGGAGCTGGCCGTTCTCGCGCACATAGGGCCGGTCGAGGCGCTGCGTACGCAGGCCGTCGACGATGTGGCGGGTCTTGTCGGAGATCCACTCCTCGTTCACCGCCTCGTTGATGCGCGGCAGGATGCGCATCACCTCGCGGCCGCGAGTGTCGACGCGGATCGCAGATCCCACGCCGTCCATGACGTCAACCGACTGCGTCTTGCCGAGCTCCCAGGGCCGCGCCGCGAAGGCGTAAGGTTTCGAGGTCAACGCGCCGACCGGACAGATGTCGACCAGGTTGCCCTGCAGCTCCGAGCTCAGCGCCTGCTCCAGATAGGTGGTGATCTCCATGTCCTCGCCGCGGCCGGTCGCGCCCATTTCCGGCGCGCCGCAGACTTCGGCGGAGAAGCGGACGCAGCGCGTGCACTGGATGCAGCGGTTCATCGAGGTCTTGACCAGCGCGCCGAGATACTTGTCCTCGACCGCGCGCTTGTTCTCGGCGAAACGGCTGGTGTCGACGCCGTAGCCCATCGCCTGGTCCTGCAGGTCGCACTCGCCGCCCTGGTCGCAGATCGGGCAGTCGAGCGGATGGTTGATCAGCAGGAACTCCATTACGCCTTCGCGCGCCTTCTTCACCATCGGCGAACGGGTCGAGATCTCCGGCGGCTCGCCCTTCGGGCCCGGACGGCAGTCGCGCACGGCCCAGGCGCAGCTCGCGACCGGCTTCGGGCCGCCCTTCACCTCGACCAGGCACATCCGGCAATTGCCGGCGATCGACAGTCGCTCGTGATAGCAGAAGCGCGGAATCTCTGCGCCGGCCGCCTCGCATGCCTGCAGCAGCGTGTACTCCGGCGGCACATCGATCTCTTTGCCATCGACGATGATCTTGCTCATGTCTGTCTCAAGTCTTTCCGAGCTTGCAGTCGGGCGGTGCGACGCTCGCGGTTTTCAATGAGGTCTTCACCCATTGCTGGGTGTCGGCGCCGTAGGTCGCGAGGTAGGCAGGCTGCGCCTGGTTCTTCTCGCAGAGGAACGGCAGATGCGGTTTCAGGTCGTAGTCACACGATGCCTGCCATTCGCGCTTGTCCGCGAAGGCGGCAAAGGTCTCCTCGCAGGCATAGAGGAAGTACGAGACAAAACTCTCATATTGGGACCGCTCTTCGCGACCGGCGGCCTTGATGGCCTCGTAGTCGGGCTGAGCGAACTTCGGATTCTGGAATGCGAGATCGGTGTAGCCGAGAAACGCCGAACGCGCGCTGGAGGCGCGGTTCGAGGTGCGGATTTCGTTGATCTGCAGCAGGATTGCAACAAAGCCGAGCAGCGCTACGGTCGCCTGCGCCATCTGCGCAAGCGTCCCGTATTTCTGCCACCATGCGGCCTGTTGCGTCATCGCCAGCATTACTCCGCGGCTACCATGTGCATGGGATCGCGCACGCCCTGATCGTCGAGATCGGCCTTGTGTGAATACTGGTCGATGCGCTCTTCGATCTCGTGACGGAAATGTGCGATCAGGCCCTGGATCGGCCAGGCGGCGGCGTCGCCGAGCGCGCAGATGGTGTGGCCCTCGACCTGCTTGGTGACCTCGAGCAGCATGTCGATCTCGCGCTTGTGGGCGCGGCCCTCGGCCATGCGGGTCAAGACGCGCCACATCCAGCCGGTGCCCTCGCGGCACGGCGTGCACTGGCCGCAGCTCTCATGCTTGTAGAAATAGGAGATTCGCGCGATCGCCCGGATCAGGTCGGTCGACTTGTCCATCACGATCACCGCCGCGGTGCCGAGACCCGAGCGCAGCTTGCTCAAAGAGTCGAAATCCATCGGCGTGTCGATGATCTGCTCGGCCGGCACCATGCGCACCGACGAGCCGCCGGGGATCACGGCTTTGAGATTGCCCCAGCCGCCGCGGATGCCGCCGCAATGCTTCTCGATCAGCTCGCGGAACGGAATCCCCATCGCCTCTTCGACGTTGCAGGGCCGCTCGACGTGGCCGGAGATGCAGAACAGCTTGGTGCCGACATTGTTCGGCCGGCCGATGCCGGCGAACCAGGCGGCGCCGCGGCGCAGGATGTCCGGCGCGACCGCGATCGACTCGACGTTGTTGACGGTGGTCGGGCAGCCATAGAGGCCGACATTGGCCGGGAACGGCGGCTTCAGCCGCGGCTGGCCCTTCTTGCCCTCGAGGCTCTCGAGCAGCGCGGTCTCCTCGCCGCAGATATAGGCGCCGGCGCCGTGCGCGACATAGATGTCGAACGGCCAGCCGTTGATATTGTCCTTGCCGACCAGCTTGGCCTCATAGGCCTGGTCGATCGCCGCCTGCAGCCGCTCGCGCTCGCGGATGAACTCGCCGCGGATATAGACGTAGCAGGCATGCGCGCCCATCGCGAAGCTCGCGAGCAGGCAGCCTTCGACCAAAAGATGCGGATCGTGCCGCATGATCTCGCGGTCCTTGCAGGTGCCGGGCTCCGACTCGTCGGCGTTGACGACGAGATAGCTCGGACGGCCGTCCTTGGATTCCTTCGGCATGAAGGACCACTTCATGCCGGTCGGGAAGCCGGCGCCACCGCGGCCGCGCAGGCCCGACGCCTTCATCTCGTTGATGATCCAGTCGCGACCCTTGTCGATGATCCCCTTGGTGCCATCCCAGGCGCCTCTGCGGCGCGCGCCCTCGAGGCCCCAATCATGCAGGCCGTAGAGGTTCTTGAAGATGCGGTCCTTGTCGTCGAGCATGCTCAAAACTTTCCGAACATCACCGATTGGCTTGCGAATAAGCGAGCCCGGCGGCGCAGCCGCCGAACACGATGGCCCACAACAGGCTGGATTCCAGCGTGGCGCTCAGGCCGTAGCGTTGCAGCAGGAACATGAAGCCCGCCGCGACAGCGGTATGCAGGGCGATCGTGCGCCAGGCCTTCATCGCAGCGCCCCTCCCTGCCTTGTTTTCCTGCCCGTTTGCCAGCACCTGAAAGCTCCGCATCAGGTGATTTCCTTCAGCGTCGTCGGCCCGCCGGCGGGCGCCGAGAACTGACGGTCGATCTGCGGGCCCGGCTTCGGCGGATTGCCGGCGGCAAAGCCGTCGAGCACCTTGCCGAAGCTTTCCTTGGTCAGATCCTCATAGGTGTCCTTCCAGATCAGCACCATCGGCGCGTTCACGCAGGCCCCTAGGCACTCCACTTCTTCCCAGGAGAAGTTGCCGTCTTTCGACAGCTGGAAGGGATCGTGATGGATACGGTGCTGGCAGACCTCGATCAGGTCGGCGGCGCCGCGCAGCCGGCACGGCGTGGTGCCGCACACCTGCACATGTGCCTTCTTGCCGACCGGCGAGAGCTGGAACATGGTGTAGAAGGTCGCGATCTCCAGCATGCGGATATGCGGCATCTCGAGCAGGTCGGCGACGGCGCGGATCGCGGCTTCCGAAACCCAGCCGTCATGCTGCTCCTGCACGCGCCAAAGGATCGCGATCGCGGCCGAGGCCTGACGGCCCGGCGGATATTTCTCGATCTGCTTCTTGGCCCAGGCAAGATTCTCGTCCGTGAACGTGAAGCTCGCGGGCTGCAATTCCTTCGGGGCAAGGCGGCGGACGGACATCGATCAAACTCTCATTGCGCGCGGTTCGGATGCGGACATCGTCACCGGTCGACTTCGCCGAACACGATGTCCAGCGAGCCCAGGATGGCGGAAACGTCGGCCAGCAGATGGCCCCTGCAGATGTGATCCATCGCCTGCAGATGGGCGAAGCCCGGCGCGCGGATCTTGCACTTGTAGGGCTTGTTGGTGCCGTCGGCGACGAGGTAGACGCCGAACTCGCCCTTCGGCGCCTCGACCGCGGCATAGATTTCGCCGGCCGGCACATGCACGCCTTCGGTGTAGAGCTTGAAGTGATGGATCAGCGCTTCCATCGAGCGCTTCATCTCACCGCGGCGCGGCGGCGCGATCTTATTGTCCTCGACCACGACCGGGCCCTGCCCGTCGGGTGCCTTGAGCTTCTGGATGCACTGCTTCATGATGCGCACCGACTGGCGCATCTCTTCCATGCGGATCAGATAGCGGTCGTAGCAGTCGCCGTTCTTGCCGATCGGAATGTCGAAATCCATCTCGGCGTAGCACTCGTAGGGCTGCGACTTGCGCAGGTCCCAGGCCGCGCCCGAGCCGCGCACCATCACGCCGGAGAAGCCCCACTCCCAGGCTTCTTTCAGCGGCACCACGCCGATATCGACGTTGCGCTGCTTGAAGATGCGGTTCCCGGTGAGCAGCCGATCGAGGTCGTCGACCACCTTGAGGAACGGATCGCACCACGCCTCGATGTCGTCGATCAGCTTCGGCGGCAGGTCCTGGTGCACGCCGCCGACGCGGAAGAACGCCGCGTGCATGCGCGAGCCCGAGGCGCGCTCGTAGAACACCATCAGCTTCTCGCGCTCTTCGAAGCCCCACAGCGGCGGGGTCAGCGCGCCGACGTCCATCGCCTGGGTGGTGACGTTGAGCAGATGCGACAGGATGCGGCCGATCTCGCAATAGAGCACGCGGATCAACTGGCCGCGGCGCGGCACCGTAATGCCGAGCAGCTTTTCCGCCGCGAGGCAGAACGCATGCTCCTGGTTCATCGGCGCGACATAGTCGAGCCGGTCGAAATAGGGAATCGCCTGCAGATAGGTCTTGTGCTCGATCAGCTTCTCGGTGCCGCGGTGAAGCAGGCCGATATGCGGATCGACGCGTTCGACGACTTCGCCGTCAAGCTCCAGCACAAGACGAAGCACGCCGTGCGCCGCCGGATGCTGCGGCCCAAAGTTGATGGTGAAGTTACGAAGGTTTTGCGGTTGTTCATTCATGGCTTCGGCTCCGCCTTGGCCTTCTCATCGCCGGGCAGCGGATAGTCCGCGCCTTCCCAGGGCGAAAGGAAATCGAACTTGCGGAATTCCTGGTTAAGCCGGACCGGCTCGTACAGCACCCGCTTCTCCTGGTCGTCGTAGCGGACCTCGACGAAGCCGGTGAGCGGGAAATCCTTGCGCAGCGGATGGCCGTCGAAGCCGTAGTCCGTCAGCAGGCGGCGCATGTCGGGATGGCCGGTGAAGATCACGCCATAGAGGTCGTAGGTCTCGCGCTCGAACCAGTCGGCGCCCGGGAAGACGCCGATGATCGACGGCACCTGCGTGGTCTCGTCGGCCTGCCCGCGCAAACGGACGCGCGCGTTCAGCGTCGGCGACAGCAGATGGTAGACGACGTCGAAGCGCTTCTCGCGGCTCGGATAGTCGACCGCGGTCACGTCGGTGACGTTGACGAAACGGCAGCCGGGATCGTCACGCAGAAACCTGGCGACCTCCACGATTCTGCCAATCTCGACGTCGATAGTGAGCTGATTGAACGCGACCGAGTGCGCCGTGGCCGCGCCCGGAAGCGCGCTCACGATCGTCTGCCCAAGGGCGTCGAGCTTGCCGTCGTCCATACCTGAAACCTTAGCGTTCAATAGTGCCGATACGGCGGATCTTCTTCTGCAGCAGCAGCACACCGTAGAGCAGCGCTTCCGCCGTGGGCGGGCAGCCGGGCACGTAGATGTCGATCGGCACGATGCGATCGCAGCCACGCACCACCGAATAGGAGTAGTGATAGTAGCCGCCGCCATTGGCGCAGGAGCCCATCGAGATGACGTAGCGCGGCTCCGGCATCTGGTCGTAGACCTTGCGCAGCGCGGGCGCCATCTTGTTGGTCAGGGTGCCCGCAACGATCATCACGTCGGACTGCCGCGGCGAGGCGCGCGGTGCGAAGCCGAAGCGTTCGACGTCATAGCGCGGCATCGAGACCTGCATCATCTCGACCGCACAGCAGGCCAGACCGAAGGTCATCCACATCAGGGAGCCGGTGCG
Source organism: Bradyrhizobium sp. USDA 4538 (assembly GCF_024171045.1). NCBI lineage: Bacteria > Pseudomonadati > Pseudomonadota > Alphaproteobacteria > Hyphomicrobiales > Nitrobacteraceae > Bradyrhizobium > Bradyrhizobium sp. USDA 4538. The sequence goes on along the minus strand of NZ_JALJZE010000001.1, from coordinate 7,648,719 downwards.
CGCCCAGGTGATGAGGTCATCGGCTGCGGCGACGAAGAAGCCCTTGTCGGACAGCTCGTGATTGACCTCGAGGAAAAACGGATCATTCGCGCCGACCGGCTTGCCGGTCGACGGATCGAGAATACCCTTCGGAGCCATGGCGATCTCAGATTTGGCAATCGCCGGCTGGGAGGTTGCGGCGGTGGGGCTCAATCCCATTCGAGCGCGCCTTTCTTCCATTCATACGCAAACCCGACCGTCAGCACGGCCAGGAACACCATCATCGACCAGAACCCGGTGGCGCCGAGCTTTCCGAACGCCACGGCCCAGGGGAACAGGAACGCCACTTCGAGGTCGAAGATGATGAAGAGGATCGCCACCAGATAGAACCGGACGTCGAACTTCATGCGGGCGTCGTCAAAAGCGTTGAATCCGCATTCATAGGCGGACAGCTTTTCCGGGTCCGGCGATTGGAACGCGACCAGGAACGGCGCGATCAGGAGCGCCAGACCGATCAGGCTCGCGACTCCGATAAAGACCACAAGTGGGAGATAATTCTGCAGGATGCCGGTCATCGGCGAGGCCTTCTTGCTGCGGTTTCGGACGTGCCGCAGATTCGTTGATTGGAATTGTTCTTGAGGCTTTAGCGCAGCGCAACAGAGGGCGCAAGACAAGCTATTTTGACGCTTTTACCGTCCTTCCCGCGGGCTCTTGGCCTCATCAGGCGGATGCGCTTGCCTCCATGGGCAACGCCGCGGCGGCCATCCTGTGCCCTGCGCTCTTGCCATATCAGCCCAGCCCCCGTTCGGCAGCGAGCATCTCGGCGGCGGCCAGGGTGAGCCGATCGATGTGTCCGAGCAGCAGCTCGAGATCCCCTGGCGCAAGCTGTTCCAGCAGGCGCCGGTTTCGCTCCTGGGCGCCGGCCACGATAGCATCATGGGCGGCCAGGCCGGCCTTGGTGAGAGAGACCAGGGTCTCCCGGTTGTCGCGCGGGTTGGCCGCCTTCGCCACCAGCTTGCGCGCCACGAGTTCGGCGAGCGCCCGGCTGATCTGCCCCTTGTCCATGCCGACGGCCTCGGCGAGCCGCACCACACTCATCGGCGGCCGCCGGCCGAGCGAGGCGACCAGGCCGAACTCGACCGAGGACAGGCCGGTCAGGCGCTTGTAGCGCAGCATCGCGCCGCGCCTGAGCAGGTTCGCCAGCACCATCAGCCGTGACGACATCATCGCGGTGATCGGCGCCAGTTCGGAATCGACAACGGCCTCCGGCGGCAAGGCCCTCTCAGTCCTGAGCTTCTCGGTCATCACCACCCTCTGCCAACAAAGCCGCGCGCTGCCAAGCTCAACGATATCGTTGACATTGTCATCTATTCTATCGTTGACTTGGTCAACGATAGATCAGCCGCCGGCGCCCGACCAGCGGCGGGGAGGACAACATGACGATCACCCAGTCGGACCGCGATCTCGGCACGGCCTATGCGATGAAGCCGTCCAGCATCCGGACCGAGCTCACCTCGGTCGGCCGCCGCACGCCGATGGGCGAGCTGTTGCGCCGGTATTGGCACCCGGTCGGCCTCACCGGTGACGCCACCGATATCCCCAGAAAAGTCCGCGCGCTTGGCGAAGACCTGATCCTGTTCCGCGACCGGCATGGCCGGGCCGGCCTGCTGCATGCGCGCTGCTGCCACCGCGGCACCACGCTCTATTACGGCAAGGTCGAGGAAGACGGCATCCGCTGCTGCTATCACGGCTGGAAGTTCGACACCGAGGGCCGCTGCCTCGAACAACCCTGCGAGCCCGAAGGCGGCCTGTTCAAGGACAAGGTGCGCCAGCCCTGGTATCCGGTGCAGGAACGCTACGGCCTCATCTTCGCCTATATGGGGCCGGCCGAGAAAAGGCCGGTGCTGCCGCGCTACGAGTGCCTGGAGAACATGGACGACGGCGAGTTCGTCGAGGCCGACGATTCCTCGATCGGCGGCGGCGGCCCTGCCGTGATCCCCTGCAACTGGCTGCAGCATTTCGAGAACGTCGCGGACCCCTACCATGTGCCGGTGCTGCACGGCTCGTTCTCAGGGCCGCAGTTCACCAACATGATGGCCTCGATGCCCGAGGTGAAGTTCGAGATGTCGCCGCGCGGCGTCACGGTGCGTTCGATCCGCAGGCAGGACGACGGCAAGGTGTTCTATCGCGTCACCGAGGCCGCCCTCCCCACACTCCGCGTCGTGCCCAATCCGCGCGTCGCGCAGTTCGCGCGCGTCGAATCGATCGGCTGGACCTTGCCGATCGACGACACCTCGTTCCGCATCTACGTCGCCGGCCGGGTCAAGAACGCGGGCGATATCGGGCGGATGCGCTCGAAGTTCAACGGCAAGTTCTGGTGGGACATGACCGAGGCCGAGCACCAGCAATTTCCCGGCGACTACGAGGCCCAGGTCGGCCAGGGAGCGGTGACGATCCATTCCGAAGAGCATTTTGGCCAGAGCGACCGCGGCATCCTGATGATCCGCCGGATGCTCGCTGACCAGCTCGAGACCATGGCCACCGGCCGCGACCCGATCGGGGTGTCGTTCGACGCCGACACGAGGCCGGTCGAATTCGAGGCAGGGAATTACATCCGCGAGGCGTAAGGCCCGCGCGCAAGCAACAACAACAAAGAAGATCGGGGGAGGAAGTGATGGTCGATGTCGCACCGCAGGCGGCCGCGCCAACGCAAGCTGCGGCCGCGCCCTCGGCGCGCCGCTACTACGTCCTCGCCTTGCTCACGATCATCTACGCCCTCAACTTCCTCGACCGCACCATCTTCAACGTGCTGATCGAACCGATCAAGAAGGAGTTCACGCTCAGCGACACCACGATGGGCCTGCTCGCCGGGTTCGGTTTCGTGCTGTTCTATTCGCTGCTCGGCATTCCGATCGCGCGGATGGCCGATCGCCTCAACCGCCGCAACATCGTCGCGGTCGCCTTCGCGTTCTGGAGCGCGATGACCTATCTCTGCGGCCTCGCCTCCAGCGTCACGACGCTGGCCTTGGCCCGGATCGGCGTCGGCATCGGGGAGTCGGCTGGCACGCCGGCCTCGCAATCGATGATCGCCGATCTCTTCGACAAGAACGAACGACCGCGCGCGCTCGGCATCTACGCGATCGGCACCTATCTCGGCGTCTTCCTCGGCTATTTCATCGGCGGCTATGTCAACCAGCACTATGGCTGGCGGATGGCGTTCTTCACCGCCGGCCTGCCCGGCATCGCGCTCGCCGCCGTCTTGTGGCTGACGATCGCCGAGCCGAAGCGCGGCGCGATGGCCGAGACCTTCAAGGCCGAGCCGCTGGGGCCGACGCTGCGTTTCCTGGTATCGCAGCCGAGCTTCGTCATCGTGCTGATCGGCTTTTGTCTGACGACCTACACCAACTACGCCACCGCGGTGTGGATCCCGCCGTTCCTGGCGCGGATCCATCACCTCACCAGCGCCGAGATCGGCACCTATGCCGGCACCTTCAAGGGTCTCGCCGGCATGGCGGGCACGCTGATCGGTGGCCTCGTGGTGGCGCAGATCGGCCGTCGCGACGACCGCTGGAAGCTGTGGGCGCCCGCGATCATGTCCGGTCTCGCCGGCCCGGTGTTCGCGCTGTGCATGCTGACGCAAAGCTTCACGCTGATGGTCGCGACGCTGGCGCTGACCTCGTTCATGGTCGGCTTTCATCTCGGCCCGATCTTCGCGATTGCGCAGACGGTGGCAAAACCCAGCATGCGCGCGCTGGCCTGGGCGATCGTGCTGCTGACCGCGACCTGCTTCGGCCAGGGCGTCGGCCCCCTCGCCGTCGGCATGATCAATGACGCGCTGAAAGGCACCTACGGCGTCGATGCGGTTCGCTACTCGCTGCTGTCGGCCGCGCTCACGACGACGCTCGGTGCCCTGCTGTTCGTGTTGGCGGCACGCGCGATCCGCGCCGACATCGCGCGCGCGAGCTAGCACCCGTCTCAGCCGAGCCGGCGCGTGATGTCAGGCTGCGCTCACGTCAGCTTGCCGGTGTATTTCTCCAGCGCCGCCCAGGCGTCCGCGCCGTAGGTCTTCTGCCACTGCGTGTAGAAGCCGGCCTTCACCAACGCGGCCCTGAACTGCACGGGATCGGGCTTGTTGAACGTCATGCCCTTCCCGGTTAGCTCCTCCTGCAGCGAGCGATCCATCTCGACCAGATCGGTACGCTCCTTCACCGCCGCGGCGTCGAACGCGGCATTGATGAGCTCAAGCAGATCGGGCGGCAGGCCGGCCATCGCGCGGCGGTTGCCGAGGATCCAGTAACCGCTCCAGCAATGGTTCGAGAGCGCGCAGAATTTCTGCACCTCGTAGAGTTTTCCGGTGGAGACCTGCGCCAGCGGATTCTCCTGCCCTTCGACGATGTGGGTCTGCAGCGCCGAATAGAGTTCGCTGTAGGAGATGCTCGACGGCAATGCGCCGAGCCCTGAGAACAGCGACGTCAGCAATGCCGTCACCGGCACGCGGATCTTGAAACCCTTGAGATCGTCGACGCTGTTGAGCTGCCGGCTCGACGACGAGGTGATCTGGCGGAAGCCGTTGTCCCAGGCCTTCTTGAGCGGCACGACGCCGGTCTTCGTGATCGCCTCGCGCACGAGGTCGCCGACGCCGCCGTCCATCGCCGCCCAGACCTGGTCGTAAGACTGGAAGGCAAAGCCGATGCTGGGCAGCCCCGATAGCGGCACCAGCGTCGACAGCGTCATGCTGGGCGCCGCCAACAGCTCGATCCCGCCGGCGCGGACCTGCGACAGCATCTCCGGATCGCCGCCGAGCTGGCTGTTGGCGAACACCGTGATGTTGACCCGGCCGGACGACTGGGCGCCGACCGCCTTGGCGGCCTCAGTCAGGCGGATTGTTAGCGGATGGGTTTCCGGAGTGTTGACACCGAGTTTGAAGTCGAACTCGGCCGCCGCAACGGCGCGCTTACCAAACATCGTGGCGGCGAGTGCCGCGGAGCCGGTTCCAAGCACCCGGCGCCGGGTTAGTCTCATTGTTTTCATTATTGTTTTTCTCCCAAGCGCATTTCCGCGCCTGGGGCAGTTTTAGCCGGCCGGCAGTGTGACGCAAGGCACGGTGAAACCAATCCGCCCGTGGCACGAAACCATTTCCCGGAACTCACGAAACGATCCGGAAACAGATGGGCCTTACCAGTACCTGCCATAGACGGCGCACAGACGCCCGGAGGCGACCATGAACCACTCGATCCATTCAGCTGACCGCGCGACCCATCTCAAGATTGTGGTGGTTGCCCTTATTGCGGGGATCGGGATCGCGGCGCTCGGCATTTCGGCCCGGAACAACGCGGATTTCGCCCAGACTGCCCAGACCACCCAGGTCATCAAGGCCGGCAAACCGGTGGCGATCACCTCGTCGGGCACCTCGACGGTCCGCTAAAGATTTCTGCTGGCTTCCACAGGTAAGACGGCCGCCCTCGGGCGGCCTTTTTTGTTGGTCCTGATCGTCTCAAGCTCGGACCAGCATGGTGTGGCCTTTGCGAGCAAGTTCGGCTACGGCGACTGCAGGACCATCGAGACCGGGGCGCGCGCCATAGGCGTGTGCAACGTCGCAACCCGGCTGAGTGCCGCGAATGACTGAGCCTCGCCTCGCCGGCGACGACACTGCGAAGCCACAGGATGCTTCCCGCCCCGACGGGTCGCCCCCTTTGCTCGGCCTCCCGGCATCGCTGCCGCTGGTGCTCGACCTCGACGGCACGCTGATCACGGGCGACCTGCTCTATCTCAGCTTCTTCTCGATCCTGCGCCGCAATCCGCTGATCGTCGTGTCATGCGCCGCCTGGCTGACGCGCGGCCGCGCGGCGCTGAAGCGCCGGCTCGCACAGCGCCAGCGCATCGACTGGAGCCGGATCGAACTGCACCAGGACGTCGTCGCATTGGCTGAGCGCGAGAACGCGGCCGGCCGCCGCATCGTGCTGGCAACCGCGGCCGACGCGCTGCTCGCACACAAGCTGGCGTCGCGTCTGCCTTGGATCGACCAGGTGCTTGCCTCCGACGGCGAACATAATCTCAAGGGCGCCAACAAGGCCGACCTGTTGCGGAAGACATTCCCCGGGGGCTTCATCTACGCCGGCGACAGCGCCTCCGACCTCGCGGTCTGGGCCCACGCCGCCGGCATCATCACCGTCAATGCCCGCGATGCCGTGCGCGCCGCCGCGGCAGGGCTCGGCAGGCCGACGCTGCATCTGCAGGGCCGCGCGGCCGCGGCGAAATCTTAACCGCGTCCTAATGCGGTTGTTCGATTGCAATCCGCTCCGCGACCCCAGTCTTAAAAGTTGTTCGGTTAAGGTCGGCGTCAACAGAGGCGCAGGCCACGATGAATTTGCAGCAGCAAGTAATTTCAACCGGCTTCAAGATCATCTGCACGGATTGCGGTAGCCTGGCGATCAAGGTCGCCGATCCGGCGCATGCATCCGGCGACACCATCATCGAATGCCGCCGCTGCAACGCGGTGCGCGGCACGATGGCGGACCTGCACAATTTGGCGCGGCGCGGCCGCGACCTGTTCGAATTCTAACCGCGGCCCCGTCAATGCTGTCAGACCCGAAGGCGACTACGCAGAGCGACGTTCCCTTGGACACGGTCTGGTCGATCCTCGAAGCCGCCAACGAATTGGGCGACACCCACACGGTTGACGCCTGTCGCCGCATCATCGACGCCAATTTGCGCGGCGATGCGCCGGGACAATCCGACCTCAACGCGGTCGCCGCATTCTTTGCCTGATCAAGGCAAGGTGTTGCCGTTGTGTGAATTCAATAGGGCATCGCGGTGACGAATGGCCAGGCAGAAACATAACAACACAGACCGAGATATTGCTTAACTTGCTTCGTCCAGGGCCGACCGGCTAGCTGCCTGGCAGCTTTCGGATTCGGACGGACCGATGACATTGACGCGCGATGACCTGGTTGTCGGGATCGCCATCCCCGGGTTCTTCGTCCTCAGCGTCGCCTCGATGATCGCCTGCGGGCACGCATTTCCGGCGATGCATGTCTGGCGATCCGGCATCAACGCGCAAGCCGTCCTCGGCACCGCCATCATGGTCGCGTTCGTCCCGGCGTTCGTCGCGGTACGATTCAGCTTCGGTTATCTGGTCGGCTTCTCGCTGCTGTCAGCCGTGTTCGGCTTCGTCTGGCTCAGCTTCTTCAGCGCGTTCGACTATCCGCACGCCATCGCCCGCTGGGCCATGATCGCCGCGCTGGCCGCAGCGATGATCCCTCTGATGTTACAGAACATCCCGGTTTGGCGGCCCGATTTGTCCGAAGCGGCCGTCAAGCGCATCGCGGTTCTGCTACTGGCGTCGTGCCTTGCCGTGCTGATCGGCGACATCTCCTACGGGGCCAATCTTGGCGATCCCTATGGCGCAGCCCGCACCGCCGTGGTGCGGCCGGCCCTAATGAACTATCTCACCGGGATCATGATCGGCGCGGTCCTGCCCTACCTGTTCGCGCATTTCGCATCGCGCAGGCGGTGGATGCCGGCGGCCGGGGTGCTGCTGCTTGCGCTTTGCTTTTATCCCGTCGTCAACAACAAGACCGTCCTGTTGCTGCCGATCTGGCTGCCGTTTCTGTTCTGGCTGTACGGCCGGTTCGACCCGCGGCTGGCCACGGTGCTCGCATTTCTGATCCCGATGATCGTCGGCCTTTTGGCTTTCGCCATTCTCGTCGCCGACAAGACCTACATCGTGTTCAGCACCATCAATCTGCGCTTCGTCGCGATCCCGTCGCTCGCGCTCGATCAATACGCCGACTTCTTCGCGCACCGCGAGCACACCCGGTTCTGCCAGATCACCGTCCTGCGATACATGGCCGCCTGCCCGTACGGCGAGCTTGGCCCGACCCTCGGAGCGATTTATCAGGACGGCAATTTCAACGCGTCCTTCCTCGCCACCGAGGGCATCGCATCGGTCGGTCTTGCGCTCGCCCCGGTGTCGGCTTTCGTCTGTGGTCTGATCCTGTCAGTGGGATCGATGGTCTCAAAGCACCTGTCGCCGCGCTTCATCGCGGTTTCGTCGGGCATCGCAGTTCAGGCGATCATGAACGTGCCGCTCACGACAGGCCTGCTGTCGAACGGGATAGCACTGCTGTTCCTGCTGTGGTGGCTGACGCCCGAACAGCGCGTGGCATTATCGGTCAGGCCCGAGCAGGCCGCTCAACCGGTCAGCGTTGTCGGCCTCGCGGCGTCCTGAGCTGTCGCGGCAGTCGCCAGGTGCAGTGAACAGGAGGGAGGCAACTCGTTATGGCACCGGTCCACAGGGACCAATGGTTTCGGGCCAAACACGCTGCTAAGTCATTGAAATGAATGGCGCGAGAGACGGGACTCGAACCCGCGGCCTCCGCCGTGACAGGGCGGCGCTCTAACCAACTGAGCTACTCCCGCGGATGCCGATCGTCGGATTGATCCGCGCAGGACCGAGGGCATAAAGGCCCGCATCCGGTTAGTCAAGGACGTTGCGGATCCCTGCACAGCGTCGGCATTTTCGCGGCGCGTACGCGGGTTGTCGCCTGTTTTCAGGGGAAACGGCGTAGTCAGCGAAGCCCCGAATCAAATAAGGCCTGATACGTCTGGGTTTCCTGTGGCCGGCCCGGCGCTGCCCGTTCCCGGAACCGGCGGTTTTCAGGACTTTTCCGGACGCATTTTCCCGACGCGAACGGCGCGCCATTCGCGTGAAAAGCAGCAATCCAGCCATTCAGCAACGAGGAGGGCCAGACATGGCGAAGAAAGCAGCGACACCGGCGACGATCACGCTGAAGCATTTGGCGGCGGCCATCGCCGAGGAGCAGGAGCTGTCCAAGAAGCAGGCCGAGGCGATCCTGACCGATATGGTCACCAGGATCACCAAGCACCTCAAGAAGGGCGAGCGCATCAGGATCGTTGGCCTCGGCATCCTCCAGGTCCGCAAGCGCGCCGCCCGCATGGGCCGCAACCCCGCGACTGGCGAACAGATCCATATCAAGGCCAGCAAGAAGGTCGCCTTCCGCGCCGCCAAGGAGCTGAAGGAAGCCGTCTAGCGCCTACTCTCTCCGTTAAGACAAAGCGCCATTCCGGCTCGTGACGCGGCCCCGGAGTGGCGCTTTTCTGTTATAGGATTGTCCTTCGAAACTCGCCTTGACGCGGTTTGCTCGCGCGAACCAACTTCGCCAAAGCGCATTGTTCCTTTCTCCAGTTTTTTGCGCGGTTTTCATGCTGGCACCGGCTCTCGACTTCAAACACACCGTCACCGAGCGCTTCCTGCGCTATGTCGTGATCGACACCCAGTCCGATCCGGATTCACCCACCACGCCTTCCACCGAGAAGCAGAAGAATCTCGGGCGCCTGCTGGTCGCCGAGCTGCAGGCGATGGGGATATCCGACGCGCATCTTGATCCGCACGGATACGTCTATGCGACGATCCCGGCCAACACCGACAAGACAGTGCCGGTGATCTGCTTCTGCTCGCACATGGACACCTCTCCCGACTGCACCGGCAAGAACGTCAAGCCGCAGGTCGTGAAGAACTATCGGGGCGGCGACATCGTGCTTCCCGCCGATGCCTCGCAGGTGATCCGCCCCGCCGAGCACGAAGCGCTAGCCGACCAGATCGGCAACGACATCATCACCACCGACGGCACCACCCTGCTCGGCGCCGACAACAAGGCGGGCCTTGCCGAGATCATGGGTGCCGCGCATTTCCTGATCACCAATCCGCAGGTCAAGCACGGCACCATCAAGATCCTGTTCACGCCGGACGAGGAGATCGGCCGCGGCGTCGACAAGGTCGACCTCAAGAAGCTGGGGGCCGATTTCGGCTACACCATGGATGGCGAGACCGCCGGCCATATCGAGGACGAGACCTTCTCGGCCGACGGCGCCAGCATCATCATCGAAGGCGTCGCGACCCATCCGGGCTTCGCCAAGGGCAAGATGGAGCACGCAATCAAGATCGCCGCCGCGATCGTCGATCGCCTGCCCAAGGACACCTGCTCGCCCGAGACCACCGAGGGCAAGGAGGGCTTCCTGCATCCGGTCGCGATCTCCGGCGCGCTGGAGAACGCGCGGATCGACTTCATCGTGCGCGATTTCACCGAGGCTGGCCTGAAGCAGAAGGAATCGCTGCTGGAAGACATCGTGAAGGACGTCATGAAGGGCTATCCGCGCTCGACTTACCGCATGGAGGTCAAGCAGCAGTACCGCAACATGAAGGATGTGATCGATCGCCACCCGCAGATCGTGGCCTATGCGATCGAGGCGATCGAGCGCGCCGGTCTCACGCCGGTGAAGACCTCGATCCGCGGCGGCACGGACGGCTCGCGGCTGTCCTTTATGGGACTGCCCTGCCCGAACATCTTCGCCGGCGAGCACGCGTTCCATTCGCGGCTCGAATGGGTCAGCCGGCAGGACATGGAGAAGGCCGTGCAGACCATCGTGCACCTGGCGATGATCTGGGAAGAGAAGGCCTGATCAGGCCCGCGCGGTCACGATCCAGATCGCGCCGGGCAGCAGCACCGCATCGCCCTTGACAAACGGCGCCAGCGCCTCGCGCATCGAGGCGATCGCCGCAGCGCGCACCTCATCAGGGTGCCCTTCCAGCGCGCGGCTGGCCGGCCCGATCTCGAGCGCGCCCTGGATCGCGGCATCGATGCCGCGCCCGGTCGCGACATCAAGCTCAACCCGGCACGGCTCCATGGCAATGCCGGAGAAGCCGGCTTCGCCCAGGATCCGCTTCACCCGGGCCTCGGAGGCGAACGCGAACGGGCCGGGATCCTCGGGCCCTAGCGGCGGCAGTTTCGGCACGTGCTTGTAGACGGCAGCAAGCGGCGTCATGAAGAACGGATTTTCACGCGGCTCCTGCCAGCAGGCGAAGGCGAGACGGCCGGTCGGCTTCATCGCCTTGCGCAGATTGGCGAACGACACCACGGGATCGGCAAAGAACATCACGCCAAAGCGCGAGGCCAACAGATCGAAGCTCTCGCTGACAAACGGATAGACGGTCGCATCGGCCAGCGCGAACTCGACCGGCAAACCCTGCGGCGCGCTCTGCCGCGCCCGCGTCAGCATCGGCTCCGAGACATCGACGCCGAGCACGTGGCCAGCGGGCGCGACCTTGGCCGCCAGCGCGAAGCTCGAGGCACCGCTGCCACAGCCGACATCGACGACGCGTTCGCCGGCTTTCGGCGCAGCGCGATCGATCAGGAGGTCGAGCACCGGTTGCAGCACGATGTCCTGCGCGGCCTGCCGTGTGGCCCAGCGCTGACCGCCCGGCCCGTTCCAGTATGCGATCTGATCGGCGTTTTGCGGGTGGCCTGCGTTCATGCGATCCAAACCTTCTCAGGAACCTTCTGTCGTCTCACGTTTGGGTATGCTCTTTCGGAAAACCGCTTCGCACTTTTCCGGATCTTGCCCTAGCAAGTCTCGCGCGTCGCGGCGCGCAGCATCGGCATCAGCTGATAGGTGAATCCGGCATCCGCCTTGGTGACGGGATCGTTGGCGACGATCTCCTGCGGATCGGCGTCGTCGGGCAGTTGCAGCACGCCGAGGCCCCAGACGCCGGCCGGATCGGCGACCGGTCCGAACACCAGCGCCTTGCCGGCCTGCAGCAGTTCGCCGCAATAGGCGACGTGCGCCTGCATGATGGCGGCTTCCTGCGACGTCATGTCCTGCGGAAAGGTCGGGCGCGGTCCGGTCAATTTGCAGACGTAGTATTTCATCGACCTGATCCGCGCTCGGAGATTATTTGGCGGCTGCGCTCGTGGGCTTGGCCGGCTTCGGCTTCGCGGCATTCGCCTTGGGCGCGCCCTGCCCGTCACTGCGCGCGATGCCCCAGGGATCGGTCGGCTTCTGATCCGGCACACCGCTGAGCGCACGCTGATAGGCTCGCTGCTGGCGCGCCTCGTTGGCCGCATCGGCCGGCGACTTCTCGACCTCTTCGCGATAGCGCTGAACGTGATCCGACTGTGCGAATGCGGGTCCGGCAATCATGGTGAGAAGAAAAATCGCGGCGAGTTTGCGCATGCATCAAGTTCCCGGTTAGGCGGACAGAATAGCATCGCTGCAGCGTCGGCATCAAATCTGAGCGCGTGACTTTCGGCACCTTTCGCACCATCGGGGATCGAATGACATTCGGCACGCCAGCGCGGAGCAAGCGCGGTCCCGGCCACCCCATGAGACTAACTACCCCACGGCCGGGATCGCGCCCTCTCCGCGCGTTCACCGAGAGCCGTGCAATGGCCTTGCTCCGTAGGGCTCATCAACCAGAGGCCGCTTTGCAGCTCGTGAAACACCGCGCCACCGTCATCCTGCGCGAGCATGTGCAAGCGGAGGCCGAGCTGGTCGGACGAGCCGCGGTTCTCACCGATGGAACCGCAGGGACCGTCGAGGGCGTGTTTCTGGACGAATCTCATGGGTTGCGCATCTCGATCAAGGGCCACATCGGGAAGTGGCCGATCGCGACCATCAGGATGCTTCAGCCATAGGGCTGGATCCAAAACGGGGAAGCACGCCCGCACATTCAGGCAGCCGGTCCGCCTGCGCTCTTCGAGCTTCGGTGCGACAGCCTTCGCCCTGCGAACCGAACAAGCGGATGAATTCGTGCTCAAAGGCTGGTAGGCGGCGAGAGATTCGAACTCCCGACCCTCTCGGTGTAAACGAGATGCTCTAACCAGCTGAGCTAGCCGCCCTTACCTGCGCGCCTCTTTAGCCTCGCCTGCCCCCGAGGCGCAAGGCCGCAACACCTCAATCCGTCAGCTCCAGTCCTTGGGGTGCGCTGGCAATTCCTTGAGATCATTGATCCATGGCGCAGCGGAGCGGCACCAGACCTGGCGTCGCGGGGTCAATTGGCCGCGCTGGCGAATGCTGCCCCAGCGGATGCCCCAGTCGTCGGGCCCGCCGTCCTCGCCGCTCGTAAACAGCGGCGAACCGCAATCGCCGCAAAAGTGCTGGAAGCGGATTCGGCCGTTGTCGCCCCGCTTGCCGTAGACCTTCGGCGCACCTCCGGTCAGCCGCACCTGTTCGGCGTCGCAGATCACCGTGACGCGGTAGGGCGAGCCGGTCAGCGCCTGGCAGTCCGTGCAATGGCAGATCGAGACCCGTTCCGGGTCGATCTCGGCCTGATAGGTGATAGCCCCGCAATGGCATTGCCCGTCGATACGCATGTAGCGCTCTCCAATTCCGTCAAACCAAGCAACCGCCGTGGGCGCGGTTCCATCGTCCAGGGCCCTGGCTCTCGGCCCACCTCCCTTAACGGAGCAACGTGGTATCCCATAGCCGCCTTGTTTGGGATACCAAATCGGGATACGAAAGCCGCCTGATGGAGATTCCGCGCCCGCCAACGAGCGGCCAAAGGACGGCGCCATGTCGCAGATGCTTCAGATCCATGACCAGCTCCGGGAGATGATCCTGTCGCTCGACCTGGGCCCCGGCGAGCGGCTGACCGAGCGCTGGCTGGAGAGCCGGTTCGAGGGATCGCGCACGCCGATCCGTGCCGCGCTGGTCCGGCTCGAAGGCGAAGAGCTGGTGCGCCGCGACGGCCGCAACTGGATCGTCGCACCGATCGACCTCGGTGAGCTGGAGGCGCTGGCCGAGTTCCGGATTCCGCTGGAGACGACGGCGGTGCGCCTCGCCTGCGCGCGGGCGAGCGCAGCCGATATCGCCGGCGTCGAGGAGATGCTGGATGCCTGCCAGTCCGGCGCGCCGCGCGAGGAATGGCATCGGGTCGGCACCGATTTCCATGTCGAGATCGCGCGGCTCTCCGGCAATCCCTTCATCGTCAAGGCGATCGCGGGCGCCATGACGAGGCTGTCGCGGGCGCGCTGGCTGGAAGTGTGGACCGAGCCCTCGCGTGAGCAGGCCTGGCGCGAGCACCGGCGCATCCTCGGCTTCATCAAGGCCAACGATCCGGAGGCCGCCGCGCGCGAGGCCGCCGACCACATCACCGATACCCGTGATCGCCTGCTGCGTTCGCTGAACGAGGATCGCCGCGGCCTGCGGGCGCGCGGCTTCGCCGTGATCGGGCTGCGCTGACATGAACATCGAAGTCGATCGCGAAGCCCTGCTCGACGCGGGCCCCTGGAAACGCAATTTGATCGTCTGCGTGTTCGGCTCCTTCACGACAATCGTGGGGATGACGCTGCTGCTGCCGTTCCTGCCGCTCTATGTCGAGCAGCTCGGCGTGACCGATCATGCCGCGATCGTGCAATGGTCGGGCTTCGCCTATGGCGCGACCTTCTTCAGCGCGGCGCTGACGGCGCCGCTGTGGGGACGGCTCGCCGATCGCTACGGCCGCAAGCTGATGCTGATCCGCGCCAGCCTCGGCATGGCGATCGCGATGTCGCTGATCGGCATGGCGCACAACGTCTATGAGCTGGTCGGCCTGCGGCTGCTGACCGGCCTGCTCGGCGGCTACGCGTCGGGTTCGACCGTGCTGGTCGCGGCGCAGACGCCGAAAGCGCGATCCGGCTGGGCGATCGGCGTGCTGTCGGCCGGCATCATGGCCGGCAGCCTGGTCGGTCCCTTGATCGGCGGCGTGCTGCCGGGGCTGATCGGCATCCGCGCGACATTCTTCCTGATCGGCGGCGTCATCTTCTTCACCTTCCTCGGCACGACGTTCCTGATCCGCGAGGAAGCACGCCCGAAGACCGCGAAAGGCGGCAAGGCGCGCGGCGGCTGGTCGCTGGTTCCGGACAAGCGCCCTGTCGTCGCGATGTGGGGAACGGGCCTGCTGCTGATGGTCGCCAACATGTCGATCGAGCCGATCATCACGGTCTATGTCGCGCAACTGGTCGAGGCACCGCAGGTGACGTTCGTCGCCGGCCTCGTGATGTCGGCGGCAGCCTTCGGCAGCCTCTTGTCGTCCTCGCATCTCGGCAAGCTGGCCGATCGGGTCGGCCACTGGCGGATCATCACCATCTGCCTTGCTGCCTCCGCGCTGCTGTTGATCCCGCAGGCCTTTGTGGTCAGCGGCTGGCAGTTGATCCTGCTGCGCTTCCTGATGGGGCTCGCGCTCGGCGGCCTCCTGCCCTGCATCGCGAGCGTGATCCGGCACAACGTGCCTGATGCGGTCACCGGCAGCATGCTCGGCTATTCGATCTCGGCGCAATATGCCGGCCAGGTGATCGGCCCGCTCGCCGGCGGCTTCATCGGCGGACATATCGGCATGGCCGCGGTGTTCCTCGGCACCAGCGTGCTGATGGCGCTCGGCGCGATCGGCAACTTCGTCGTCGAGAGGAAAGACTAGTTCCGGCGCCGGCGTACCCACGTCGACAACTCGATCGTTCCGTACCGCAACGACGAAAAAGCCCGTCGGGGTGTCGGAACGCGCGCCATTCGTTCGTCCTTTTGCCTGTGAAGCCAGCAAATGGAGATACCCAATGGCCGACCTGACGCTGACCACCTTCGATTGGGTTCCGGAGATGCCGCGGGGATTTGTGCGCGACCTCCGCGTGCGCTGGGCACTGGAAGAGGCGCGCTTGCCGTATCGCGTTGCGAGCGTGCCATTTCGCGATCGGAGCGCCGAGCACTTCGCGCACCAGCCGTTCGGCCAGGTGCCGTGGCTGACCGACGGCGACATCTCGATCTTCGAGAGCGGCGCGATCCTGCTGCATCTCGGCGAGCGCAGCGACGCGCTGCTGCCGACCGATCCGCACCAACGCAACGAGGCTTTGAAATGGCTGTTCGCAGCGCTCAACTCGGTCGAGATGGCGAGCCTGCCCTGGTCGCTCCTGGTATTCTCGGGCGAGAGCGGCGGCACGTCGGCATGGACACGCTTCGACGGCTTCCTGCAATCCCGGCTCAGGCACATGGAGCCGGTGCTCGCGGGCCGCAAATGGCTGGCCGGGCCGTTCTCCGTCGCCGACGTTCTCATGGCGGATGTGCTGCGCCTGGTCGACCGCTTCGACGGACTGGCGGAATATCCCGCGTGTCGCGACTACGTCGCGCGCGCCACGGCCCGGCCGGCTTTCGCAAAAGCGCATGCCGATCAGATGGCGCACTTTGCCGCCGCGGACAGAGCCGCAGCCTTCCCGACCTGATCGCGAACAGCGAAAACAAAAACGGCGCCCGAAGGCGCCGTTTTCTTATGTCGATCGCAGCTCGCTTCAGTGCGCCGTCAGGCCGCCGGACGCTTCATCGGAAGCATCGGGCTTGACGTCGACCTTGCTGGTCTCCTCTTCCCAGACGATCGGCGCGGGCACGCGGACCAGCGCCTTGGCGACGACCTCATCCAGCCGCGAGACCGGAATGATGTCCATGCCGCCCTTGATCGCATCGGAAATCTCCGTGAGATCCTTGGCGTTGTCCTCCGGGATCAGCACCGTCTTGATGCCGCCGCGGGCGGCGGCCAGGAGCTTCTCCTTCAGACCGCCGATCGGCAGCACGCGACCACGCAGCGTGATCTCGCCGGTCATCGCGACATCGTGGCGGACCGGAATGCCGGTCATGACCGAGATGATCGCGGTGGCCATCGCAACACCGGCAGACGGACCGTCCTTCGGCGTTGCGCCCTCCGGCACGTGAACGTGGATGTCGCGGCGGTCGAACATCGGCGGTTCGATGCCGTAGACGATCGCCCGCGAGCGGACGTAGGACGCCGCCGCCGAGATCGACTCCTTCATCACATCGCGCAGATTGCCCGTGACGGTCATCTTGCCCTTGCCGGGCATCATGACGCCTTCAATGGTGAGCAACTCGCCGCCGACATCGGTCCAGGCCAGACCGGTGACGATACCGACCTGATCCTCGTCGTCGATCTCGCCGAAGCGATACTTCGGAACGCCGAGGAACTCTTCGATGTTCGCCTCGGTGACCTTCACCGACTTCTTCTTGGAGATCATCAGCTCCTTCACCGCCTTGCGGGCGAGTGTGGAGAGCTCACGCTCCAGGTTACGCACGCCCGCTTCGCGGGTGTAGCGGCGGATCATCAAGAGCAAGGCCGCGTCGTCGATCGACCATTCCTTGGAGTCCAGACCGTGCTTGGAGAGCGCGCTCGGGATCAGATGCTTGCGCGCGATCTCGACCTTCTCGTTCTCCGTGTAGCCGGCGATCCGGATGATCTCCATGCGGTCCATCAGCGGGCCGGGAATATTCAGCGTATTCGCGGTCGTGATGAACATCACGTTGGACAGGTCGTAGTCGACCTCCAGGTAGTGGTCGTTGAAGGTCGAGTTCTGCTCGGGGTCCAAGACCTCAAGCAGCGCCGACGACGGATCGCCGCGGAAATCGGCGCCCATCTTGTCGATCTCGTCCAGCAGGAACAGCGGGTTCGAGGTCTTCGCCTTGCGCATCGACTGGATGATCTTGCCGGGCATCGAGCCGATATAGGTGCGGCGGTGACCGCGGATCTCGGCCTCGTCACGCACGCCGCCGAGCGACACGCGCACGAATTCGCGCCCCGTGGCCTTCGCAATCGACTTGCCGAGCGAGGTCTTGCCGACGCCGGGAGGCCCGACCAGGCACAGGATCGGTCCGGTCAGCTTGTTGGCGCGCGACTGCACCGCGAGATACTCGACGATACGGTCCTTGACCTTCTCGAGTCCGTAGTGATCGGAGTCCAGCACCGCCTGCGCGGCCTCGAGGTCCTTCTTGACCTTGGACTTCTTGCCCCACGGGATCGACAGCAGCCAATCCAGGTAGTTGCGCACGACGGTCGCTTCCGCCGACATCGGCGACATCTGGCGCAGCTTCTTCAGCTCGTGCTGGGCCTTCTCGCGTGCTTCCTTGGACAGCTTGGTCTTGGAGATCTTCTCCTCCAGATCGGCCAACTCGTCACGACCTTCGTCGTCGCCGAGCTCCTTCTGGATCGCCTTCATCTGCTCGTTCAGGTAATACTCGCGCTGGGTCTTCTCCATCTGGCGCTTGACGCGCGAGCGGATGCGCTTCTCGACCTGCAACACCGAGATCTCGCTTTCCATCAGGCCCAGCACCTTCTCCAGGCGCTGCGTGACGGACAACGTCTCCAGGATCGCTTGCCGGTCGGCAATCTTGACCGCGAGATGCGAAGCAACGGTATCGCCGAGCTTGGCGAAATCGGTGATCGCCTGAACCACGCCGACGACTTCGGCGGAGATCTTCTTGTTCAGCTTCACATAGCTTTCGAAGTCGGACACGACCGACCGCGCCAGCGCCTCGGCTTCGACCGAGTTGGCGTCAGTGTCGGCGAGCGCGACCGCGGTCGCCTCGTAATATTCGCTGCGGTCGGAATACTTCTCGACGCGCGCGCGCTCGAGGCCCTCGACCAGCACCTTCACGGTGCCGTCGGGCAGTTTCAGGAGCTGCAGGACGCTGGCGAGCGTACCGGTCTCGTAAATTGAATCGGGTGCCGGATCGTCATCGGACGCGTTCTTCTGCGTCGCGAGCATGATCAGCGCGTCGTTCTTCATCACCTCTTCGAGCGCGCGGATCGATTTCTCGCGGCCGACGAACAGCGGCACGATCATGTGCGGGAAGACGACGATGTCGCGGAGCGGCAGCACCGGATAGGAGTGGCTTTCGCCGTGGACGATCGTTGGCCGGGGTTTTGAGGTCGTCATGGCCTAATCCTTTTGTTGTGCCCCCTTGCACGCAGTCCGCCTGCTTGCGCAACCGCCACAAGGTGCCTTGGTGATGCGGAATGAGAATGCCGTCGGCAGCCGCTTATTCCGCATCGTGAAGCGACGAATCTCAACGGATGAGATCCCTCACCGATAGCATTAGGTGGCTATCAGGCGGGGGGGTGTCAAGTCTCAGAAGTGTCGGGAAATATAGGCTAAACAAGCATTTGCTGCTACGCCGTAAGGGCGCCGCTGCTGCGCCACGGCGGCCGCCGGAGCGTCCGGCAGCCGTGCATTTTTGGCGGGTCGAGACGAGCGCCGTTTAGGCGCTCGCGCTGCTCTCGACGGCGCGGTCGGAACGATCCGCGTAGATGTAGAGTGGACGCGCCGTTCCCTCGACGACCTCGCGCGAGATAACGACTTCCTCGACGCCTTCCAGGCCCGGGAGATCGAACATGGTTTCGAGCAGGATGCTCTCCAGGATCGACCGCAGGCCGCGCGCGCCGGTCTTGCGCTCGATCGCCTTGCGGGCGACCGCGCCAAGCGCCTCGTCGGCGAAGGTCAGCTCGATGTTCTCCATCTCGAACAGCCGCTGGTACTGCTTCACCAGCGCGTTCTTCGGATCGGTCAGGATCTTCTTCAGCGAGGTCTCGTCGAGGTCCTCCAGCGTCGCAACGACGGGCAGACGGCCGACGAATTCCGGGATCAAGCCGTACTTCAGCAGATCTTCCGGCTCGACGTGACGGAAGATCTCGCCGGTGCGGCGGTCCTCCGGCGCGAGCACCTGCGCCGCGAAGCCGATCGAGGTCGAGCGGCCGCGCGCGGAGATGATCTTCTCGAGGCCCGAGAACGCACCGCCGCAGATGAACAGGATATTGGTGGTATCTACCTGCAGGAACTCCTGCTGCGGATGCTTGCGGCCGCCCTGCGGCGGGACCGAGGCCACAGTGCCTTCCATGATCTTCAGCAGCGCCTGCTGGACGCCCTCGCCCGACACATCGCGGGTGATCGAGGGGTTGTCCGACTTGCGGCTGATCTTGTCGATTTCGTCGATATAGACGATGCCGCGCTGCGCACGCTCGACGTTGTAGTCGGCGGCCTGCAGCAGCTTCAGGATGATGTTCTCGACGTCCTCGCCGACATAGCCGGCTTCGGTCAGCGTCGTCGCGTCAGCCATGGTGAAGGGCACGTCGAGGATGCGGGCCAGCGTCTGCGCGAGCAGCGTCTTGCCCGAACCGGTCGGACCGATCAGCAGGATGTTCGACTTCGCCAGTTCGACGTCGTTGTGCTTGGTCTGATGGTTGAGCCGCTTGTAGTGGTTGTGGACGGCGACCGACAGCACCTTCTTGGCATGGCTCTGGCCGATCACGTAGTCGTCCAGGACCTTGCAGATTTCCTTCGGCGTCGGGATGCCGTCGCGCGACTTCACCAGCGAGGACTTGTTCTCCTCGCGAATGATGTCCATGCACAGTTCGACACACTCGTCGCAAATGAAGACAGTCGGTCCGGCAATCAGCTTGCGAACTTCATGCTGGCTCTTGCCGCAGAACGAGCAATATAGCGTGTTCTTGGCGTCGCTCGTGCCGACCTTACTCATTCATTATCTCCGTCCGCCGTTCGATCTTGTTTGCCAGATCGACCCAATCCGGCACACAACCGGGCTGTTGGGTAGATAGAGCAAATTCCGTACCAAAAAAGACCCTACGCAATACTGACCGTGTGGATCACGGTTTATTCGAATCTCCGCGATCATAGCCGATGCATCACAGCCAACCATGCTGGCACCCGACTATCAAGAATTCGCTAATCGGATGGCCGGCTCAAGACCGTGACAATACCGTGATTTTCAACGATCGCACGTGGAATACGCGTCGAAATCCACGGAACGTTGCGGGATTACCACGTCGGTATATGAGCACGAAAGCGGAACTTTCCGCTGTGCGCATGCACCCGCCGGCGGGTCCAGCACCCTGCTTTTGCCGGTTATGTGAGGCGTCAATGTGGAGATCACACCGACGCCTCGAGATGCCTGCCCAGATCAGGCCGCCTTCGCGGCGGCCGGATCGTCCGGACGCTTGTCGATGACCTTGTCGACGAGGCCGAACGCCTTGGCGTCCTCGGCGGTGAGGAACTTGTCGCGCTCCAGCGCGTCCTCGATCGCCTTGTAGGTCTGACCGGTATGCTTCACGTAGATCTCGTTGAGGCGCTTCTTGAGATTCAGGATCTCCTGCGCGTGCAGCATGATGTCGGTGGCCTGGCCCTGGAAGCCGCCGGACGGCTGGTGCACCATGATGCGGGAATTCGGCAGCGTGAAGCGCATGTCCTTCTCGCCGGCGGCCAGCAGCAGCGAGCCCATCGAGGCCGCCTGCCCCGTGCACAGCGTCGATACCGGCGGACGGATGAACTGCATCGTGTCGTAGATCGCAAGGCCCGACGTCACCACGCCACCCGGCGAGTTGATGTACATCGAGATTTCCTTCTTCGGATTCTCGGCCTCGAGGAACAGCAGCTGCGCGACGATCAGCGTCGACATGCCGTCTTCCACCGGACCGGTGACGAAGATGATGCGCTCTTTCAGCAGGCGCGAGAAAATGTCGTAGGCGCGTTCGCCGCGATTAGTCTGCTCGACGACCATCGGCACGAGGTTCATGTAGGTTTCAACGGGATCGCGCATGAAAGAACCCAAGGGTTAGGGGTGATGCAGAACTTTGCTCAAGACTACTTGGCTCAAGACTACTTGGCTCAAGACCACTGCCTCAAGGCTTAACCCAGATATGGGCCAATTTCCGGCCGACAAGGCCGTCAACTCGCCGCACTAGCCACCTGGGCAGGTCGCAGAAGTTCAAGCTGATTCGCGTCTTCGCGCCTAGCGACGGGACCCGTCGCGAGGCGCGCTTTCGCGGTTCATCATTAACGCGAGGTGCCGAAATTAAGCGGCAGTTTTCTCGGCGTCTTCATCCTTGAACAGCTCCTCCTTGGTGACCTTCTTCTCGGTCACGTTGGCGAGCTCCAGGACGAAGTCGACAACCTTGTCCTCGTAAATCGGGGCGCGGAGCTGGGCCAACGCCTGGGCGTTGCTGCGGTAGTAGTCCCAGACTTCCTTCTCGCGGCCGGGCATCTGGCGCGCGCGCTCGATCACGGCGCGCGACACCTCGTCGTCGGTCACGGTAATCTTGTTCTTCTCGCCGATCTCCGACAGCACGAGGCCGAGGCGGACGCGGCGGTCGGCGATCTTGTGGTACTCCTCCTTTGCCGCTTCCTCGGTGGTGTTCTCGTCGGCGAAGGTCTTGCCGGACGAGTCCATCTCGGCCTTGATCGAGTTCCACATCAGATTGAACTCTTCGGCGACAAGCGACGGCGGCGCCTCGAATTTGTGGCTCTCGTCGAGCCGGTCGAGCAGCGCGCGCTTGACCTTCTGGCGGGTGGCGCCGGCGAACTCGGCCGTCAGGCGCTCGCGGGCGGCCTCCTTCAGCTTGTCGAGCGACTCCAGGCCCAGCGTCTTGGCGAACTCGTCGTCGATCGTGGTCTCACCGGGCGCCTCGATCAGCGTCGCGGTGGTCTCGAACTCGGCCGGCTGGCCGGCGAGCTTCTCGTTCAGATAGTTCTTCGGGAACGAGACCTTCAGCGTGCGAGTCTCATTGGTGCCGATGCCGATCAGCTGCTCCTCGAAGCCCGGGATGAACTGGCCGGCGCCGATCACGACCTGGATGCCCTCGCCGGTGCCGCCCTCGAAGGCTTCACCGTTGATGGTGCCCTTGAAGCTGATGGTGACGCGGTCGCCCTTCTCCGCCGCGCCCTCGGCCTTGGCATTGTACGGGCGGCTGCCTTCGGCGATCCGCTTGATGGCGTCGTCGACATCGGCGTCGGAGACTTCGACGACCGGCTTCTCGACCGAGAACGACTTGAAATCGGCGAGCTGGATCGGCGGCACGACCTCGATCGCGACGGTGTAGGTCAGGTCGGTCTTGCCCGACAGCAATTCCTCGACCTGGTCCTTCTCGGTCGGCATCGTGATCTTCGGCTCGCCGGCGAGGCGGAAGCCGCGATCCTCGAAGATCTGCCGGTTGGTGTCGCTGATGGTCTGGTCGATGGTCTCGGCCATCACCGAGCGGCCGTAGATCTTCTTGAGATGCGCCACCGGCACCTTGCCGGGACGGAAGCCGTTGAGACGGACCTTGTCCTTGAGGTCGACCAGCTTGGCGTCCGCCTTGGCATCGAGATCGGATGCCGGGACGCTGATCTTGAATTCGTGCTTCAATCCCTCGTTGAGGGTCTCGGTGACCTGCATGGTATCAATCTTCTTCCGCTTTTGCCGCGGCCCGAGCGGCCGTGGCAGTGTTCAATCTGTTCGACGATGGGCCTTGCGGCCTAACGTCTGTGGGTTCGGCGAACCCTCACCCCATCGGGGCCAAAGGTTCTCCAAGAATTCGTCATGCAAACGCTGTAAGCGCTTGGTGCGGGCGGAGGGACTCGAACCCCCACAACTTTCGTCACTGGAACCTAAATCCAGCGCGTCTACCAGTTCCGCCACGCCCGCGCGAAAAGCATCCCAGTCCGGCCGCGATGCCGCGGGCGGCCGGGCTTATAACATGCGCCCACCGGTTCGCAGCAAAAAAATGGCCGCTGTTGAGCCCGCCCTGCGACCGATCGCGACTGGACAGGTACTCTTGAAAATGGTCCGCATCGGCCGGATGGCAAGTCCTCCCGCAAGTCCCGAATTTTCACTCACCCGGCGCAACCTGATCGCCGCCCTCGGCGCCGCGGCGCTTTGCCCCGCTCTGCCGGCCACCGGCGCGGCGCAGGGCCGGACCGCGGTCGCGCTCCAGGCCAAACCTGACCGCATCTCGCTTCGTCCGGACGGACCGGGTCCTGGCGGACCGGAGACATCGGTCTGGTCGCTCGGCAGCGGCGACCTCCGCTTCAAACGCGGCGAGGTCCTTGACGTGACCTTTGGCAATGACCTGCCGGTCGCGGCCGCGCTGGACTGCCGCGGGCTCGACGGCGTCGCGGCGGCGGAGCCACTGGCCTCCCGGGCGCTGCTTGCCGCCGGGGCCAAGGATAGCTTCCAGCTGCCGCTTCGGCATGCCGGCACCTTCCTGTGCGAGCCGCTGATCGGCGATGGCGGCACGGCGCCGGCACGGCCGCGGCCGCTGATCGTGACCGGCACCTCGCCGGTCGCGGTCGACCACGACGAGGTCCTGCTGATCGAGGAGTGGCGCCTGCGGCCGGACGGAAGCGCAATCCCGGCCGGCAATGATCCAAAAGATTCGACGCAAATTCATACGATTAACGGGAAAACCTCATACGATATCTCCGCACCGGCCAATGCCCGCCTCAGACTCCGCTTTATCAACGGCAGCCAACGCAGCGTGTTGGCGATCAAGCTGGAGAACCTCGACGTCCGTGTGATGGCCATCGACGGCCAGCCGGCCGAACCGTTTTCGGCCCGCAACGGTGCGCTCGTCCTCGCTCCCGGCAGCCGCACCGATGTCTTCGTCGACGCCGCCGGACCGGCCGGAACCAGCTTTCCGATCCTGCTGCACGACGGCAAGCAGGCTCGCCCGGTCGGCAAGCTGGCCGTCTCGAACGACCCGCCGGTCCGCTCGGCGCCGTTCCCGCCGGCACCGCCGCTGCCCGGCAACGACATGCCCGCTCAGCTCGATCTCAAGAGCGCCGCAAGGTTCGAGCTAACCCTCGGCACGCCGACCGAATGGTTCCGGCCGGCGGACTTCAAGCCATCAGCCGCTCCGGCCTTTCAGGCCAAAGCCGGCCGGCCGGTTGTGCTCGCGCTGACCAACCGCGGCCCGATCGCCAGCGTGTTTCATCTGCACGGCCATCACTTCCGTCTGCTCGACCGGCTCGACGACGGCTGGAAGCCGTTCTGGCTCGACACGCTCGCGATTGAGCCGGGCCAGACCCAGCGCATCGCCTTCCTTGCCGAATATCCCGGCCGCTATCTGGTCGAGCAGGTCGCGACCGACTGGGCCGCGCCGCGGCTGGTCCGATGGTACAGTGTCCAATAACAAAAAGAGGAAACGTCCATGAGCCAGACAGTTGCAGCGATCCGCGGAGTTCGTGCGCGAAGCGTCGTGGTGCCGCTCAAGCGCCCTGTGAAGAACGCCTTCGGCGTGATCGATTCCGGCCCGCTGGTTCTGATCGATGTCGAGACCGACCAAGGCGTTACCGGCCGCACCTATATCTTCGCCTACAGCAAGCTCACGCTTAGAGCACTTGCCTATCTGATCGAGGAGATCGGCCGCGAGCTCATCGGCAAGCCGGTCGCGCCGTTCGACCTGATGAAGGCGATGGACGCCAGGTTTCGGCTGCTCGGCTGGCAGGGCCTGGTCGGCATGGCGGTATCCGGTCTCGACATGGCGTATTGGGATGTACTCGGACAGCTTGCCGGCCGGCCGCTGGTCGAACTGCTCGGCGGCTCGGCGAAGCCGATCAAGGCCTATGACAGCTACGGCGTAGTCGATCCCGTCGCCGACGAGGGCGCGCTGCGCCGCTCGCTCGACCAGGGCTTCAAGGGCATCAAGATCAAGGGCGGCGACGGTGATGCCGCCAATGACGAGCGCGTCGTGAAGGGCGTGCGCGCCCTGCTCGGCCCCGACATTGCGTTGATGATCGACTTCAACCAGTCGCTCGATCCGGCGGAGGCGACCCGCCGCATCGCCCGCCTTGCGCCCTACGATTTGCACTGGATCGAGGAGCCGGTGCCGCAGGAGAGTCTGTCCGGCCACGCCAAGGTCCGCGAGACCTCGCCGACGCCGATCCAGGCCGGCGAGAACTGGTGGTTTCCGCGCGGCTTTGCCGAAGCGATCGCGGCCGGCGCGTCCGACTTCATCATGCCCGACGTGATGAAGGTCGGCGGCGTCACCGGCTGGATGCAGGTCGCGGGCCAAGCCGACGCCGCATCGATCCCGATGTCGAGCCATCTGTTCGCGGAAGTCAGCGCGCATCTGCTCGCGGTGACGCCGACCGCGCACTGGCTCGAGTTCCTCGACTTCGCCGGCGCGATCCTCACAAGGCCCGCCGAAATCGTCGACGGCGCCGTGACCGCTCGCGGTCCCGGGCTCGGCATCGAGTGGAACGAGTCGGCCGTCGCGAAGTATCTCGTCAGCTAGCGGCGATCCTGGCCGGTGAGCGCACGCTTCACCTTTGCGACGCATTCATGTAGGTCGATCCGAAATCGGAGCGCCCAATGTCGACCAATAGCAAGCTGACGCTCAAATTCCGCTGTCCGACGGAGCTTGACGGACTGATACCGGCCCCCATACCGGCGGCCCAGGGCGTTCCCGACTGGCTCAAGGCCATGCCGGCGACGGCCTTCTCCTCGATCAACCTGCACGACGAGGACACCATCAAGCGCTGCCCGCCGTTCGTCGATGCGATGACCTGCGGGTTCTTGCTGCCGCTGGTTTGCGATCTCAAGGTCGAGGACGGCGAAATCACCTGGGACCAGGACCTGCCGCCGGGAGGCACGCCGGAATTCCCACGCTCACCGATCGGCTTCCACGACCCGGGTCAGGTCACCGGCACTCCGCTGTTTGAAGAGGGCCGCTTCTTTCTCAAATTCCACAATTTGTGGACCGTCGAAGCCCCGGAAGGCTACGCGATCTACTTCACCCATCCCGTCAACCGCTTCGACCTGCCATTCACCACACTCAGCGGCCTGGTCAATTCCGACCTCTATGCCGACAATTGGGTGCACTTTCCGGCGTACTGGCACGACAGGAATTTCAGAGGCGTCCTCCCCAAGGGGACTCCGATCGCGCAATGTATTCCCGTCAAGCGAGACGACTGGACCGCGCAGGCAACGCCGTTCACCGCCGAAGACGCCAAGCGGGTCGGCGAACTCCGCACCGAGCTCAGACGGCAGCCGAACCTCTACCGGAGAAACTTCAGGGCGTAAGGCATGGCGGAATGCCGTCCGCCGCGCGCTCAATCTCACTCCCCGCCGAGGAACTTCGCAGCGGCGCTCTGGGAGAAGAAGAAGCGGCCATGAGATCCCGAGGCCATGACGAATGCCGCGCGTCCAAACAGCTGGGGCTGACCGCGCATCACCGAGCGCAGCGCTGCCTCGGCAGCATCGCGCTCCCCCTGCTCGAAAAGGCAGGTGGCGAGGTGGGCGCGGGTTGAGCGATCATCCGGGTATTGCGCGAGCACGCGGCGGAACGCATCCGCGGCTGCGGCGTAGTCGCCACGGAGGATCAGGACCCGCCCGAGCTGGTTGAGAATGTCGGGGCGTCCCGGCGCGGCATCACGTGCCGCCGTCAGGACGCTTGCAGCCCGCGCGATGTCATTGGTCTCCTGCAACAGGCGCCCGAGATCGAGCTTCAGGTCGACGCTCTCAGGGGCCAGCGCGAGACCGGCCTCGATCGTGCTGATCGCCTCGTCGTGTTGCCCGGCCTTGGCAAGCTGCCCGGCGAGTTCTTGAAAGGACGGAAAATATGGCGGGCGGCGTGCCGCCGTGCGCCGAAGCTGTGCGATGCCGTCGGTGACGCGGCCCGCGCCGCACAGCAACGCGCCGAGCAACGTCTCGACCTCTCCATCGTCGCCGCGACGGGCAACGCGCTCGAGCGCGGCGATCGCCTCGCCTCCCCGGTTCTGCCCCATCAGGGCATGCGCAAGAAGAAGCGCGGCGTGTCTGTCCGTGCGGTTCGATTTCAGGACGTTCGTCGCAATCTGCTCGGCCTGAGCAAACTGCTGCGCCCGCAACGCCAAGGCACCTTGTTGCAGCGCCTGAGCGAGGAAATTGTTCTGCCTGCCACTCACGAGAGGTTTCTGGAGGATCCGAGAGAATGTTGAGGGCCCTGGCCCCGCCATCGCGGGGCGTCCAGCAACAGTCTCGTGAAAACGCGACATGAGGTCAACAGCAGCGCCCCGCCCACCTTCTGGCCTACCCAACGGCCTGATGTCGTCGGGCCCATGGCGATCACATCAATTCGCATCGAAATCGCGAAACGGAACCCGTCAATTCGGGACAAGCGTTGGATAAATCCTGTAGTGTCGGAGTTGATCGGCGTGCCGCCGAGCGAGTCTGACACCATGGGGCTCAGATCGGAGAACAGGGATGGCACAGTGTATCGTCGTCGTTCAATTCGACCTTCCGAAACGAACTGAAGAACAGGCCATCAGGGGTGGCATGGGCACCGCCCCTATTTACCGAAAGCTCGCAACAAAGGGGCTGATCCGCAAAGACTATCTCAATGGAGAGGCCGGTACCGGCGGCGTCTATCTCTGGGAGAGCCGAGAGGCGGCCGAGGCATGGTTTACCGAGGCCAAGATCGTCGAGCTCACCGGACGGTTTGGAGTCCGGCCGCGGCTGACCTGGTACGACACACACGTCACCGTCGACAATCTCAAGGGCGAGACGCGGGTCAGCCAAACCGCGCTGATTTCCGCAGCGGAATGAAATCGACCTGAGGTCAGCGTCGAGCGCCCGCATCTGTGCACAGTGCGGGCGCTGTAACGCGGCCGTTTTCGACCGGGGCCTTTGGCCCGACGCCTACTCCCCGCCTCCGGCAATCCCGCCGGGGCTCGGTTGCAGCTTGCCGCGCACCTCCGCGGATGACGCTTCGCCGTCCATCGCCTCCGGCCGCAATGCCTCCAGCGGACGCTTGCGGGTCTCGATGCCGAGCACCGCGACCGCGACCGCCTGCACCACCAGGAGCCCGGCCACCACAGAGACGACGCCGGTGACACCGAACCTTGTGAACAGCTCGACCACGATGAACGGCGTCACGATCGACATCAGGCGACCGGCGGTGTTGCAGATGCCGGAGCCGCGCATCCTGAGCTCGGTCGGGAACAGTTCGGGGATGTAGAGCCCCCAGGCCAGCGCCAGCATCACCGCCACCGTGAAGACCAGGAGGAAGCCGATCACGACGAAGGCGACCGGGTTGATGAACATCGGATAGATCAGTCCGAGCCCGGCAGCCGCGAGCGACAGCACGATCAGCGACGGCTTGCGGTCGATCTTCTCGCCGATCCACATTCCCGACAGCGTGCCGAGCGGGCTGCCGAGCGTCATCAGCATGGTGTAGCCGAGCGATGACGACAGGTTGATGCCCTGCTTGACGAAGAAGGTCGGGATCCAGGCGATGAAGCCGTAGACCGCGGTGTTGAGCCCGATCAGGATCAGGCAGCCGACGATGGTCCGCGCGATCAGTGCGCGCGAGAACAGGCGCGTGAAGCGAACGTCCGGCTGCACCGGGGCCGGCTGATAGGCCGGGGTCGCCAGGGTCCGGCCCTTGCCGACCTCCTGCTCGATCGCCGTCAGCACGGCCTCCGCCTCGGCGCTCTTGCCCTGCGTCTCGAGCCAGCGCGGCGATTCCGGCAGCGAGCGCCGCAGGAACCAGACGATCATCGCGCCGACGCCGCACAGCGCGAACATCCAGCGCCAGCCGAGATGCGGAATGACGACCCAGCCGACCAGGGTCGCGACGAACAACGCACCATTGGTGCAGGTCGCGAGCGCCGCGCCCCAGCGGCCGCGCTGCTGCGGCGGGATGAATTCGCTGAGCACGACATAGCCGACGACGATCTCGGCGCCGAGCCCGAGGCCCATCACGAAGCGGGCCCCGATCAGCCAGTTCATCGACGGCGCGAGCGTTGCCGCCAGCGCGCTGAGGCCGAAGATCAGGAGATTGGCCTGGTAAGCGAACTTACGGCCAAAGCGGTCGCCGGCGACGCCCGCCAGCCAGGCGCCGATCAGCATCCCGACAAAGGTCGCCGAGATGAAGCGCGCATTCTGGGCGAGGTCCGAATAGCCGGACTGAACCAGTGCGCCGAGAATGCTGCCGGCGAGGAAGATCTCGAAGCCGTCGACGAACAGCCCGGCTCCGATCAGCGCGAATATCCGGTAGTGAAATCCGGCGATCGGCAATCTATCGAGCCGGCCCCCCGCGTTAACGCCCTTGGTCACTTCAGCCTCCCTGATTTTGATTTTGTTTTGATCGTTGTCTGCGCCGGCGTTCTGTCCCGACCTCATCCGGTCGAGACGCGCGCCTCCTCGTCGGCTACGCCGGCATGCACGGCCTGCGGCCGCGGCAGGCCGAGATTCTCGCGCAAGGTGTCGCCCTGATACTCGCGCTGGAACAGGCCACGGCGTTGCAGCTCGGGCACGACGAGGCGCACGAAGTCCTGATAGGTGCCGGGCACATGGGTGGCCGCCACGACAAAGCCGTCGCAGCCGCCTTCGCAGAACCAGCGCTCCATCTGATCGGCGACCGCCTTGGGCGAGCCGACGAAGGTCGGCAGTTCGGCGAGCGTTCCCCTGCCGCTGAACTGCACGAAATCGCGCGGTGTCGGATTGGGCTTGCCGCAGAGATTCATCACGCGGTCGCGGATCGCCTGCAATCCGCTGATCGATGCCAGCTCGTCCGATGTAAACGGCTCGTCCATCGGCTTGGCCGCGAAATCGTAGTTCAACACCTCAGACAACAGCGTCAGCGCATCGATCGGCTTGGCGAGCCGGTTGATCGCCGCGAACTTGTCCTCGGCCTCGGCCTGGGTCTCGGCGACGACTGGATAGACCGCCGGCGCGATGCTGATGTCCCTGCCCGTCTTGGCCAGCGTCCCCTTCAAGTCCGCATACTGCTTCTTCGCGATGTCGAGATTGGGATAGATCACGAAGATCAGTTCGCCCCAGCGCGCCGCGAAGGTCTTGCCGCGGCCGCTCTGGCCGGCCTGAATGATCACCGGATGGCCCTGCGGCGAGCGCGGCACCGTGAACGGGCCCCGCGAGCGGAAGAACTGGCCGTGATGGTCGAGCCGGTGCACCTTGGCCGGGTCGGCGAATAGCCCGCTCTCGCGGTCGAAGCTGACGGCGCCGTCCTCCCAGCTGTTCCAGTGGCCGAGCACGACCTCCATGAACTCGTCGGCCCGGTCGTAGCGCAGATCATGGCTGAGGTGCTGCGAGGCGCCGAAATTCGCCGCCTCGGAGTCGTTCAGCGAGGTCACCACGTTCCAGGCGGCGCGGCCGTTCAGCAGCAGGTCCATCGTCGCGAACACCCGCGCGACGTGGAACGGCTCGTAATAGGTGGTCGAATAGGTCACGCCGATGCCAAGCCGCTCGGTCGCCAATCCCATCGTGAGCGCAACCGAGACCGGATCGAGCTTCGCCGCGCGCACGCCGTGGCGGATGGTCTCGCGGAAATCGTCGCCGAAGCGATCGGGGATCGCGAGCCGGTCGTCGAAGAAGGCGAGATGAAACTTGCCGTGCTCCAGCGTGCGCCCGATCTCCTGATAATAGTCGCGCGAGAACCAGTTCGGCTTCGAGTCCGGATGGCGCCAGGAGGCGGGATAGTTCGAGCAATTCTGGGCCTGCAGGAAGCCGATCAATTTCATCTGCCTGGTCATGGCGTGGTTCCTTCGTGGCCGCGGGAGAATTGGGGCATGTCAGATCACCCCGTCGCTGCGCAGCGCGGCGAGCGCCGCCGCGGTTGCGCCGGCAAGTGAGGTCAGGACTTCGTCGGTGTGCGCGCCGAGCGCGACGCCGGCATGCTTGAACTGCGGCGGCGTGCGCGACATTTTTGGGATCGCGCTCGGCACCGCAATCGGCCCGGCGCGCGAGGGCACCTCGGCGATGTTGCCGCGGGCGCGGTATTGCGGGTCGGCGAAGATGTCACTGATGCTGTAGATCGGCCCGCAGGGCACGTCGTAGCGCTCGCATTCGGCAAGCGCCGTCTCCAGCGGCTTGGAGCCGATCCAGTCGGCGACCATCCCGTTGACCTCCTCGCGCCGCGCCAGGCGGCCGGCCATGGCCGCATAGCGCGGGTCGGTCGCGAGTTCGGGGCGCTGCATCGCCTGCGCCAGGCGCTCGAACATCTTGTCGCTCGAACAGGCCAGCGCCACCCATTTGCCGTCGGCGGTCTGGTAATGGCTGTGCGGCACGACATTGACGGTGTCGGCACCGAGGCGTTCGCGGACGAAGCCGGTCTTGGCGAACACGGTCGCCATCTCGTCGAGCAGCCGAAACACCGATTCATAAAGCCCGATATCGACCACCTGCCCGTGTCCGGTGGCTTCGGCATGGCGCAGCGCCAGCAGCACGCCGAGCGCGCCCCATAGCCCGGAAATGTAATCGGCGAGCGAGGTCGATCCCGGCATCACGGGTTGGCGTCCCGCCTCGCCGGCAAGATAAGCGAGCCCGCTGAAGCCGTGCGCGATCCGGGCAAAGCCCGGCTTGTCGCGCAGCGGGCCGTCCTGCCCATAGGCGCTGATGCGTAGCATCACGAGTCTTGGGTTGATCTCGCGCAGCGCCTCGAAGCCGAGCCTCCATTTTTCCAGCGTGCCCGGCCGGAAGTTCTCCAGCACCACGTCGGATTGGCGGACCAGCTCGCGAAACAGCGCGGCACCTTGCTCGGTGCGCAGATCGAGCGTCACCGACTTCTTGTTGCGGGCCTCGCTGAGCCAGACATAGGTGTCGCCGCAGTCGCTCGGGGTGCCGAACCGGCGCAAGGGATCGCCTGTGCCCGGCTGCTCGATCTTGATCACCTCGGCGCCGAAATCGGACAGCACCGTCCCGCAGAACGGCGCCGCCACGAAGGTCGCGATGTCGAGCACGCGAATTCCGGAGAGCGGTGGCTCATGCGACATCCCGCACTCCTTGTCTGCCTGCCGCCTGAATTGCGTCATGGCGCTCGATGATCGCCTGCGCGCGCTTGAGCACCGCAAGATCGATCAGCACGCCGTCCTGCCCGAAGGCGCCGTCGCCGCCGGCGCTGGCGGACTGGATCTTGGCGGTGATCTCGCGCGCCCAGCCGATCTCGCGTGCGGTCGGCGAGAACACCTCGTTGGCGGTCTCGAGCTGCGAGGGATGGATCGCCCATTTGCCCTCGAAGCCAAGCGCGGCCGCCCGCGCCGCACTGGCGCGAAAGCCTGCGGCATCGCCGAAATTGGCATAGGGGCCGTCGATCGCACGCAGGCCGTGGGCGCGGCAGGCATTGGCGATGCGGGCGAGCGCGAAGTGCCACTGGTCGTTCCAGTGCATGCGGCGCGCGCCGCCCTCGACCGCATCGGTGAGCACGGCATAGCGCGGATCGGAGGCGCCGATGATCTCGCCGCAGGTACGCAGGTCGATCGAGTAATCGCCGATGCCGAAGATGACCGCTTCCAGCCGTTCCGACGCCTGCACGATGTCCTCGACATTGGCGAGCCCAAGCGTGGTCTCGATCAGGATCTCGATGCCCAGCGGCCTTGCGCGCGGGAACTCGCGCTCGAGCCCCGCCAGCAGCGCGTCGACGAAACGGACGTCGAACGCGGTGCCAACCTTCGGCACCATGACGAGGTCGAGGCGCGGCGCGCGGCTGACGATCTCGATGACGTCGCGATGCGCCCATTCGGTGTCGAGCCCGTTGATCCGCACCGCCAGCGTCTTGTTGCCCCAGTCGATCCGGTTCAGCGCCTCGATCGCGATCTCGCGCGCCTCGGGTTTTCGCGGCGGCGCAACCGCGTCCTCCAGATCGAGGAAAATGAAATCGGCCGCGCTACTCGCTGCGCGTTCGAAGAAATGGGTCGAGGTCGCGGGAACCGCGAGTTCGGAACGCTGGACGCGGCGCGTGCGCGGCTTGGTGACGGTGAAGGACATCGGAGCGTCTTTTCTGGAGCATCTTTTCTGCATCGCGCCGCAGGATCGTCTCCCACGGCCAACAACAATCATGCTAGATGTCCGACACTGATCTTTCTAACGAGATTATCTTAAGAACTGTTCAGTTCTCCGGGACAATCGTCTGCAGGGCAAAACGATGTCGCAGATCAATTTCAAGCTGCTGCACATGTTCATCGCGGTCGCGGAGAACAAGAGCTTTCGCCAGGCCTCCGAGCAGCTCAACCGCTCGCAATCCGCGGTCAGCATGCAGATCAAGCTGCTGGAGGATCAGGTCGGCGCCGCGCTGTTTCATCGCACGACGCGACGCGTCGAGCTGACCGCGGAGGGACTGCAACTGCTGACGCATGCGCGGCGCGCGCTCGGCGAATGGGAGAACGGCCTGCGCGAGATCCGTGAGGTCATCGACATCCAGCGCGGCACGCTGTCGCTGGCCTGCGTCCCGACCATTGCCGCGACCATCCTGCCGCAGGCGCTGCACGCCTTCCAGGCGAGCTATCCCGGCATCAACATCAATCTGCGCGAGCTTGCGGCCGAGGACATGCTGGACTGCCTGCGCCGGCGCGAGGCGGATTTCGGCATCGGGCCGGAGATGGACGGCTCGACCGAGTTTCAGTTCGCGCCGCTGTTCAACGACCCGATCTATGCGTTGGCGACAAGAGCGTTTCCGTTTCGCAAGCGCAGCGCGGTCGACCTCACCGAACTGTCCGCCTATCCGATCCTGCTGAACTCAAAATCGGCGGCGCTGCGCTCGATGCTGGAGCGTGCGCTCGCCACGCGCAATCTGCAAATGAAGATCAAGTTCGAGGTCGAACACAGCTATACGCTGGCCGCGTTGGCCGGCGCCGGCCTCGGCGTCGGCATCCTGCCGAAGGTCGCCTTGCCGCGGCCGGTCAGGAAGACGATGCAGGCGCTGCCGATTGTCAATCCTGTGCTGGAGCGCACGGTCTGCATCGTCTCGCTGCGCGGACAATCGTTCTCGCCGGCCGCCGGCGCGCTGACATCAGTGATTCACAAATTCCTCAAGCCGCGCCCTTAGGTCCGCCGGGCCAACCCGCAGAACGCGCCACCAAAATAGATCAGCGGCGTCTCCCCCTCACGCAGATGCATCGCGCGGACCGCGCCGACGAAGATCGAATGCGTGTCGTGCGCATGCTCGTCGATCAGCTCGCAGTCGAGCCCGATCAGCGCATCCTTAAGGATCGGCGCGCCCGCGGCCAGCGACAGCCAGCCGTCGGCGTCGGAAAAGCGATCGTCCCGCTCGATGCCGCGGCGGCCGGCGAACACGTTGGCCAGTTCGGCCTGGTCGGCGTGCAGCATGTTGACGCCGAACGCGGCGGTGCGCCGGATCAGGCCATGCGCGCTCGCCGAGAGGTTGACGCAGGCGATCAGCCGCGGCGGCGTGTCCGACAGCGAACAGACCGACGTCGCCGTCATCCCCGTTCTGTCGCCCGGGCCGCCCGCCGACAGGATCGTCACCGCACCGGCGTGGTGGCGCATCGCCGCGCGATAGGACGCGGGGTCGACGCTCCCGTGAGCCGGAGCGGCGGCGGTCCGTGAGGCGGTCGAAAGCAGGCTGGTCGGTGCATTCATCTGGCTGTTCCGGGCGAGAGGCGACGGTTTTGAATCGTATAGGCCAGCCGGATCGATCGCAGAAACGCAAATATCTAACCAGTTGTTCAGATCATCCGATCAATGCCGGGCGTGTGCAGGCCGGCGAGCCGCGGCAGCGCCTGATCGAATGCCGCGCGATGCACGCGCGCGGCAACATCCATGTCGGCCAGCACGAGCCGCCTAATACTCAATCCCGAACTCGTCATAGAGACGGCGGAACACGGCGGGCAGCACTTCGGTGAGATCTTCCGCGATCAGGCCGGGGCCCGCCTCGCTCGCGCTCTCGCCGTGCATCCAGACGCCGATGCTGGCCGCCTCGAAGGCCGCGACGCCCTGGGCCAGGAAACCCGCGATGATGCCCGACAGCACGTCGCCGGCGCCGGCGGTGGCGAGCCACGGCGGCGCGTTGGCGGCGACAGTGGCGCGGCCGTCGGGAGACGCGATCACCGTGTCGGCGCCTTTCAGCAGCACCACCGCGCCGGAGCGCTCGGCCGCCGCGCGCACGCGCTCGAGCTTGGAGCGGCCGGGATGCTTGTTGGAAATATCGCTGAACAGCCGCGGAAACTCGCCCTCATGCGGCGTCAGCACCACCTGCTGACCGGCGCTTGACTTGATCGCCTCGAACAGCCGGTCCGGCGCGCCGGCAAAGCTGGTCAGTGCATCGGCGTCGAGCACCAGATGCCGCTGCGCCGACAGCGCGGTGTGGACGAAGTCACGGGTCCGCGCGCTGACCCCAGCGCCAGGACCGATCACGCAGGCATTGAGGCGCTTGTCGCCAAGCAACTCGGCGAACTGGATCGGGTTGTCGACCGCGCGCACCATCACCGCGGTCAGCGCCGCAGCGTTGACGGCAAGCGCATCGCGCGGCGAGGCCAGCGTCACGAGGCCGGCGCCGGCGCGCAGCGCGGCGCGCGCGGCGAGCCGTGCCGCCCCGGTCGAGGCGAGATCGCCCGACACCACGACGGCGTGCCCCCGCGCGTATTTGTGGCCGTCGATCCGCGGTACCGGAAACGACCATCGCCAGGCCTCCGGCGCATTCTCCGCGGTCAGCGGCTTGATCTCGTCGAGCACCTGCGCGGCGATACCGATGTCGGCGACGCGCACCCGGCCGCAATACATCCGGCCCGGCAGCAACAGATGCGCGGGCTTCTTGCGGAAGAAGGTGACGGTCTCGGTGGCCTGCACGGCCGTGCCCATCACCGCGCCCGATGTGCCGTTGATGCCGCTCGGCAGGTCGACCGCCAGCACCGGCGTACCGTTGGCATTGATCGCCGCGATCATCTCCAGCGGATCGCCCTTTACCGGCCGGTTGAGGCCGGCACCGAACAGCGCGTCGACGATCAGCGCCGGCTTGCCGAGCGCCTGCGGGTTGAACGGCAGCACCGGATATTTCCAGCCCTTCGCCGCCAGCGCCGCGTCGCCCTGCAGGCTGTCGCGCTCGCAGAGCAGGATCACCGAGACCTCGCGGCCGCGCGCGGCAAGCTCGGCGGCAGCGACAAAGCCGTCGCCGCCATTGTTGCCGCGGCCGGCGACCACCACGATCGGCCCCTCCTCGACCAGGTCCATCGCGGCTTCCGCGACGGCCTGGCCCGCGCTCATCATCAGCGCAAAGCCCGGCGTTCCGGCTGCGATGGTCAGCCGGTCAGCGCGCTCCATCTCGGTCGTGGTCAGAACGTCCATGCCGAATCCTCAATCGCTTCGCCTTTTCGAGAGGCAATTCCTGTGACGTTCGTGGGGTTTCTACTGGCCGACTGCATACGGATTGATCTATTTGCCTATTTGTTAGGCTTGGATATCATAGCCCATGTGGTTCGATATCAGCCGATTGCCTGTTAAAAGGCTGATAACATTCTGAAATCGGGGACCTTAACAACTTGGCATAGACCCTGCTTTTGAGGAAGCCGCGCGCAAGGCCGCTTCATGCGACCATTGCGCGTGTTTCCGGCCACCGGCCGGAAGCCTTAAGACCAACCAGACTGCGCCCCACGCGCATCGAACTCGACCCTGCAATCTGCAATGCCCGGGAGGCGCTCAGTGAAGAAGATTGAAGCCATCATCAAGCCCTTCAAGCTCGACGAGGTGAAAGAAGCGCTCCAGGAAGTCGGACTGCAAGGCATCACCGTCACCGAGGCCAAGGGATTTGGCCGCCAGAAGGGCCATGCCGAACTCTATCGCGGTGCGGAATACATCGTCGACTTCCTGCCCAAGGTGAAGATCGAGATCGTGATCGGCGACGACCTGGTCGAGAAGGCGATCGACGCGATCCGCCGCGCGGCGCAGACTGGCCGGATCGGCGACGGCAAGATTTTCGTCTCCAACATCGAGGAAGCCATCCGCATCCGGACCGGCGAATCCGGGCTGGACGCTATTTAAGGGCGGTGCTATCCGGATTTTCTGACGGCAAAAGAGAAAAAAGGCTGCTTCGGCAGCCTGATTTCGTTTGTGTAGTCACACGAACTCGCCAAAAGCGGGAATAACGTCGCTCTCCGCTGGAAACCGACCCGCACATCCATAAGGGGTATTCATGAAGACCGCCAAAGACGTCCTGAAATCGATCAAGGACAACGACGTCAAATACGTCGACCTGCGCTTCACCGATCCGCGCGGCAAGTGGCAGCACGTCACCTTCGACGTCAGCATGATCGACGATGACATCTTCGCCGAGGGAACGATGTTCGACGGCTCGTCGATCGCCGGCTGGAAGGCGATCAATGAATCCGACATGTGCCTGATGCCCGACCCGGTCACCGCGACGATCGACCCGTTCTTCGCCGAGACCACCATGGTCATCACGTGCGACGTGCTCGAGCCGACCACCGGCGAGCCCTACAACCGCGACCCCCGCGGCATCGCCAAGAAGGCCGAAGCGATGGTGAAGTCGATGGGCGTGGGCGACACCGTGTTCGTCGGCCCCGAGGCCGAGTTCTTCGTGTTCGACGACGTGCGCTATTCGGCCGAACCATACAACACCGGCTTCCGCCTCGACTCCTCCGAGCTGCCGATCAACTCGGCGACCGAATATGAGGGCGGCAACCTCGGCCACCGCATCCGCACCAAGGCCGGCTACTTCCCCGTGCCGCCACAGGACTCGGTGCAGGACATGCGCTCGGAGATGCTCGGCGCGATGGCCAAGATGGGCGTCAAGGTCGAGAAGCACCACCATGAAGTCGCTTCGGCCCAGCACGAGCTCGGCATGAAGTTCGACACGCTGACGCTGATGGCCGACCATATGCAGATCTACAAGTACTGCATCCACCAGGTCGCCCACATCTACGGCAAAACCGCCACCTTCATGCCGAAGCCGGTCTACGGCGACAACGGCTCGGGCATGCATGTGCATCAGTCCATCTGGAAGGACGGCAAGCCGACCTTCGCCGGCAACAAATACGCCGACCTGTCGGAGACCTGCCTGCACTACATCGGTGGCGTCATCAAGCACGCCAAGGCGATCAACGCCTTCACCAACCCGTCGACCAACTCCTACAAACGTCTGGTGCCGGGCTATGAAGCCCCCGTGCTGCTCGCCTACTCGGCGCGCAACCGCTCGGCGGCCTGCCGCATCCCCTACACCGCGAACCCGAAGGCCAAGCGCGTCGAGGTGCGTTTCCCCGACCCGATGGCCAACCCCTATCTCGGCTTCGCCGCGATGCTGATGGCCGGTCTTGACGGCATCAAGAACAAGATCGATCCGGGTCCGGCGATGGACAAGGACCTCTACGATCTGCCGAAGGAAGAGCTGAAGCAGATCCCGACCGTCTGCGGCTCGCTCCGCGAGGCGCTCGAGAGCCTCGACAAGGACCGCGCGTTCCTCAAGAACGGCGGCGTGTTCGACGACGACTTCATCGACGCCTATATCGAGCTGAAGATGACCGAGGTCGCGCGTTTCGAAATGACCCCGCACCCGGTGGAATTCGAGATGTACTACTCGCTGTAAATCTTACGGCACCGACGACAAGCGAAAGGCGCTTCCACCGGAAGCGCCTTTTGTTTTTGGGTGAGAACGGTGCGTAGGATGGGTAGAGCGAAGCGAAACCCATCGCACCGGTGCAAGCCTTGAGATGATGGGTTTCGCTTCGCTCTACCCATCCTACGCAGGACGGTTACACCTTCGCCTTGGCGAGCCGCCGTCCGCCGGCGTCGAGCGCGCCGAATTTGCCGGCGATCATGTCGGGCGTCGGGATCATGCCGCCGAGCGACCAGCTCGCCGGCTCGCCTTCCTCGATCTTGACCCAGACGTTGCGGCGGAAGTCCGGGTTGCCCTGCCCCTCGATCTCGACCATGAGATCGGTGACGCGCTCCAGCAGCGCCTGCTTCTGCGCGACATCGAAGATGCCGCGGACGGTGGAAATGGTGACGTAAGGCATGGTCTCTCTCCATTGCTGAGGGTGTGACAACGCAGCGAAGATGGACCGGCACGGCACAATCAGGCAGTGGCCGATCGGACAGAGATCGGGCAATATCTGCCACCGCCCGATTGCGCTGATCGGCTAGCATGACGGCAAATTCCGGAGGTCCCATGAAGCTTGCGATCCTCGCGCTGGAAGGCTGCATGCAATCGGCGGTCGCCGGCATCGCCGACATCCTCACCCTCGCCAACCACGTGATGCAGCTGCGCGGCGGCAAGGCGCGCTTCAGCTGGCAGACGCTCTCGCTCGACGGCAAGGCGGTGCGCGCCGGCGGCGGCAAGTTGCTCGCCGTCGATGGTGCGGTGGGCAGGCGGACGGCGTGCGACGCGATCATCGTGCCGGGCAGCCTGGTCGATCATCTCACCGCCGAGCGCCTGCAACCGCAATATGACCGTGCTGGCGCCTGGCTGCGCCGGCAGCATGCCAGCGGCCGGCTGATCGGTGCATTCTGCAGCGGCGTGCTGCTGCTCGCCAATGCCGGCCTGCTCGACGGCCGCCGCGCCACCATCACGTGGTGGCTGCAGAGCGAGCTGCGCCGCCGCCATCCCAAGGTCGATCTCGCCGGTGATGCCGTGATCACGCAGGCCGATCGCCTGGTCTGCGCCGCCGGCCCGATGTCGTGGGTCGATCTGTTGCTGCGGCTGATCGAGCTTGTCGAAGGCGCGGAGGTCGCAAAAATTTGCGCCGACTATGCGGTGATCGACACCGCGCAGCGCACCCAGGCGATCTTCATGCCGCTCGGCTACATGCTCGGCCAGGATCCGCTGCTGATCAAGGCGGACATGCTGGTGCGCCGCACCGGCAAGGCCCCGATCACGGTGCGCGGCCTCGCACACGCGCTCGGCCTCAGCGAACGCACGCTGAACCGCCGCTTCCGCGAACTGACCCACGAGCCGCCGCAGGCCTTCATCATGCGCCGCCGCGTCGAGCACGCCCGCACGCTATTGGAAACAACGGCGCAGCCGATCAAGGCGATCGCCCGCGCCACCGGCTATGAGGACGAGAGCAGCTTTCGAAAAGCCTTCCGCAAGCTCACGCTGACGTCGCCGCAGGCCTATCGCGCGCAGCGATCGATGCGCGCGGCCTGATCGCAGGAAGCCCGGAAGACTACGGTCAGCAACGCTGACGAACCTGATGACGTGATGCGAACCGCACACAAGGTTGTGTTTCCGGGATCGACAAC
Source organism: Bradyrhizobium sp. USDA 4538 (assembly GCF_024171045.1). Lineage (NCBI taxonomy): Bacteria > Pseudomonadati > Pseudomonadota > Alphaproteobacteria > Hyphomicrobiales > Nitrobacteraceae > Bradyrhizobium > Bradyrhizobium sp. USDA 4538. Next base: position 7,608,381 of record NZ_JALJZE010000001.1, on the reverse strand, counting down.
GCCTGGGCTCGGGTGTTCACTGCCGGCAAGGACCCGAAAGCGGCTTCCGATAAAACACACATTCATTTTTCTGCATGGGGAGAAACGAGATGTCTTTCGTCGCTCGACGAATGGCGGCGCTTTCGACCGCCATCACCATTCTCGCTGTCTGTGCTGGCAGCGCATTGGCACAGAAGAAATACGACACCGGCGCAACCGATACCGAAATCAAGATCGGCAACATCATGCCGTATAGCGGGCCGGCATCCGCCTACGGCACCAGCGGCCGGGCCCAGGCGGCCTATTTCCGCAAGATCAACGCCGAGGGCGGCATCAATGGCCGCAAGATCAACTTCATCTCCTATGACGACAGCTACAGTCCGCCGAAGACGGTCGAGCAGGCGCGCAAGCTGGTCGAAGGCGACGAGGTCCTGCTGATCTTCGCCTCTCTCGGCACGGCATCCAACGGCGCGATTCAGAAATACATGAACGTGAAGAAGGTGCCGCAGCTGTTCATTCAGACCGGTGCCACCAAGTGGAACGATCCGCAAAGCTTCCCATGGACCATGGGCTGGCAGCCCAGCTATCAGAGCGAGGGACGGATCTACGCCAAGCACATATTGAAGGAAAAGCCGAACGGCAGGATCGCGGTCCTCTACCAGAACGACGATTATGGAAAGGACTATCTCAAGGGCCTGAAGGACGGCCTCGGCGACAAGGCGGCGTCGATGATGGTGATCGAGGATGCCTATGAGGTGGCCGAGCCGACGATCGACACGCACATCGTCAAGATGAAATCGATGAATGCCGACGTATTCGTCGACATCGCCACACCGAAATTCGCGGCGCAGGCCATCAAGAAGGCGGCCGAGATCGGCTGGAAACCGCTGCACATCCTCAACTCGGTAGGTTCCTCGCTCGGCGCCGTGATCCAGCCTGCCGGCTTCGAGAACGCACAAGGCATCATCTCGGTGGCCTACCTGATGGATCCGCTCGATCCGCAATGGAAGGACGATCCCGGCATGAAGGCGTTCGACGAATATCTCTCCAAATATTTCCCCGAAGGCAATCGGGCCGACAGCCTGATTATGACAGGGTACAATGCGGCTCAGACGCTGGTTCAGGTGCTTAAGCAGTGCGGCGACGATCTCACGCGCGCCAACGTCATGAAGCAGGCCGCCAACCTGAAGGCCTTCCGCACCACCAACCTGCTGCCCGGCATCACAATGAACACCAGCACGATCGATTTCGCGCCGATCAAGCAGATGCAGCTCAGACGACTCAAGGGCGAGCGATGGGAGCTGTTCGGGCCGATGCTCAGCGCGGAAGTGGGAGGTTAGCCGACCGCAGCCCCTCACTGCGCCGCCCGGCGGTCCGAGCGTTATCCGCGTCATTGCGAGGAGCTCGCGACAAAATTGCAAAGCAATTTTGCGCTGAAGCGACGAAGCAATCCATCTCTCCGCGTATCCGGAAAGATGGATTGCTTCGCTTCGCTCGCAATGACGCTAGTAGCCTTGGATCTGTAGGATGGGTAGAGCGCAGCGAAACCCATCATCTCGCCCCCTGCACAAGCGATGGGTTTCGCTTCGCTCTACCCATCCTACGGAGCTTGACCTACACCCGGAACAGCTTCGCGTACCTCGCCTTGATCTCCTCCGACTGCACCTGCACCTGGGCCGGATCGGCCTTGAGCATTTTCAGTTTGTCGAGCGGCACGTGACCGGCCTTCTCCTTCACCTTGGCGTGGAACGAGCGGTGCGCGAATTCGTCAGCCAACATCTGCTGGGTCTCGGCGCTGAAAAAATAGCTCTGGAACAGCCGCGCCGCATTCGGGTTCGGCGCGTTCTTGAAGATGCCGCTCGGGACGATGATCAGCGGCGCGCCCTCGGCGGGATAGACCACCTCGACCGGCTTGCCCTGATCCTTGGCCAGCACGAGGTTATAGTCGTTGCCGTCGGCCATCACCGCACGCTCGCCGAGCAGGATCTTCTTCGGCGGATCGGCCGCCGACTGCACCTGCATCACGCGCTGTTGCGAAAGCTTCTCCAAATACGGCCAGCCGAGGTCGCGCGCCAGCACGAAGGTCGCGGTCATGATCGCGCCGGAATAGCTCGGGTGGCCCTTGACGATCTTGCCGCGCCACTTGGGATCGAGCAGGTCGGCGTAGCTCTTCGGCGCCTCCTCGCGCTTCACCTGTTCGGTGTTGTAGCCGATTACCTCGAACCAGGCGCAGGATGTCGCCGAGGTGCCGTCGGGATCGATCTGGTCGGCCGGAAAATGCCTGGCGACGTCCTCCGGCACATAGGCCGCGAGCCAGTCGTTCTTCTTCCAGTCGAGGTAATGCGCGGGATCTGTGGAATTGGCGACGTCGACGGCGTTGATGCCGCTGCCCTGCTCCTGTGCGATGCGCTGGAAGATACGCTCCGCGCCCGAGCGCTCGACGCGGACGCTGATCCCGGGATATTTCTGCTCGAAGTCACGCGCGAGACGCTCGGCCGTGTTCAGCTCCAGCGCGCTGTAGAACGAGATCTTGCCTTCCTTCTTGGCGGCTGCGATCAGCTCCGGCGTCACGGCTTCCGCCGGCGGCGCCGCCGCGTGCAGCGGCTCCGCGAATACCATGCCGGCGGCGGTGGCCGCCGTCACCTTGAGCCAGTCGCGCCTCGACCATTTGCGGTCCTGCATTCCATACTCCCTGAAATCGGGCCGTTGACCGGCCGCGCCTTTGTCGCGGGAGCTTAGCGCGTAGGATGGGTAGAGCGAAGCGAAACCCATCAAATAGCGGCCGCATCAGGGATGATGGGTTTCGCGCAGTTTATCATCGGGCCGCGCTTGCGGACCCGTTGGCATCCAGGTCACGCCGCGGCTACGTCTTCGCGGGCGGATTCTCGCGCAGGAAGCGTTCGAGATCGGGCTGCACGGAATAAGGCTGCGGAACCGGATCGCCCTGAAAGTCGACCTGAAGATCAAGGCAGCGCCGCAGCATCCGCGCCAGCTCGCCGCGCCGATAGGGCTTGGTCAGCAGCGGAATGCCGTGGCCGCCACGCCCCTGCTGCGCGGGCAGCACGCCGTCACTGTAGCCCGAGGTGAACAGCACCCGCAGTGCCGGGCGCCCGGCCATCAGCGTCTCCGCCAATTGCCGGCCGTTCATGCTGCCGGGCATCACGATATCGGTGAACAGAAGGTCGAACGCGGTGCCGCGTTTGACGATCTCGAGCGCGGCGTCCGCGTTCGCCGCAACCAGAACGTGGTAGCCGAGGCTTTCGAGCTGGCCCGTGACATAGTCCCGGATCGTAGGATCGTCCTCGACGCACAGGATCGTCTCGTCGCCGCCCCTGACGGGCAGATCGTCCTCCTCCGCCGCGCGCTGTGCGGTGCCGTCGGCCTTCGGCAGATAGATCCTGAAGATGGTGCCGCGCCCCTGCTCGCTCTTGACCTCGATACCGCCGCCGCTTTGCTTGACGAAGCCGAACACCATGCTGAGCCCAAGCCCGGCGCCCTGCCCGACCTCCTTGGTGGAAAAGAACGGATCGAAGATCTTCTCTAGATGCGTCGGCGAAATGCCGGTGCCGGTATCGGTCACCTCGATCACGAGATGATCGCCGGCGCGCTCGACGCCGCACGCCACGGCGTCGGGAATCCCGAGCTGGATGTTGCGGGTCGCAAAGCTCAGCATGCCGCCGTCGGGCATGGCATCGCGCGCATTGATGGCGAGATTGACCAGCGCGGCACCAAGCTGGCTGCGGTCGACGAAGGCGAGCCAGGCGTTGCGGCCGAGCTCCGTCCTGATCTCGGTCTGCGAGCCGAGCGTCTGCGACAGCAGCCGGACCACCTCGCCGACCAGGTCGTTGACGTCGGTCTCGCCGGGCTGCAGCGGTTGCTTGCGCGCGAATGCCAGGAGGCTCGAGGTGAGCTGCGCGCCGCGATCGGCGGCATCGCTGATCAGCTTGGCGATCGCGGCGAGTTGCGGGTTGTCCTTGACGCCGTCGGCAAGGATCTCGATCGTGCCGGTGATCACGGTCAGCATGTTGTTGAAGTCGTGCGCGATGCCGCCGGTCAGCCGCCCCAGCGATTCCGACTTCTGGGCCTGGATCAACTGCTCCTCGGCGATCCGGCGCTGGCTGACGTCCCTGACAAAGGAATTGATGATCCAGCCGTCACCGCGGCGCAGCGCGTTGAGGGACACCTCGACATAGAACCGGTGACCGTCGCGGTGCAGGCACGCCGTTTCAAAGCGCATGCCCATGCCGCCGGCCGCGGTCTCCTGCAGGAAGCGGGTGATCCGCTGCCGGTGCGCGAGGCGCAGCTCCTCCGGAAACACCAGTTCGACCACCCGATAACCGACCGCCTCGGAGCGCGTCCAGCCGGTCAGCGCCTCGGCCTGCGGGCTCCAGTCGAGAATGACGCCGTCCTGGTCGGTCTGGACGAAGGCGTCGAGCGCGGTCCTGACGATGGCCTGCGCCATCTGCTCGCTTTCGACCAGCGCCTGGTGTGCCCGCCGCTGCGCGGTGACGTCATGCAGTACGGCGACCGCGCCCCGCAGATTGCCGGTATCGTCGCGCAGCGGCCGCGCGTTGACGACAAGGAAGACGGCCGGTTGCGGCGGTTGCGGTTTGACGATCAGCTCGAAATCGTCGACGTCATCGCCGCGCAGCGCACGCGCCATCGGCGTGTCCGGGATCGGCATCACGGTGGTGCCGTCGGCATAATAGTTCTGGAAGGTGCGAACGCCGGTCAGGGTATCAAAACCGGGTTCGACACTGTACAGCCGTCGCGCCGCGGCGTTGACGATCACGATCATCCCGTGCTCGTCGGCGACCACCACCGGATCGCGGATGCTCTCGACGGTCTTCTCCAGCAGGTGCTGCCTGCTGCCCAGCTGCGCCGACAATTCGGCAAGCGTCGCCGCGAGCTGAGCGGTCTCGCCGTCATCGCTTGAGCCGAGCGAGACCTGCTGGCCGCGCGACAGCGCCTCCGCCGCCCGCACCAGCTGGGCGGGCGTCCTGGACAGCGATCTCGCAATCACCTCAGCCGTCATCAATACCACCGCAACCGCGCCACCCGCGAGCAGAACGCCCGGCCAGGTCACGCCATGGATGAAGCCCAGCGCGAGCAGGAGCGCGGCGACGGGAAACAACATCCCCATCGCCAGACGGCCCGACAAATTCATCCCGACCAACCCCTCGTGTCGGCTGCACCCGAAAGTGGAAAAGGAAAAGCAGTATTCGGAAAGGGGCGTCGGCGCCGGAGCAAATATCCCTGTTGCTTAGCCGAGTCCGGCGCCGCAATCCGCCACTTTCGTATCCGTATTAGTACGGAGGGAGGCCGATTCCGGCGCACGCGCAATACCGGAAGTATAGCTGCGACCTGTCGACCAGCGGTACATCTCGCCGGCAGCACAACTCAATATACCGAGAATTTGCAGGAGGGCCCCGGAGTACATGTTTGGCGCCGTGGTCAGCCGTCGGCCGAACGCGCCAGGCGGGATGCCGACATGGTCGCTCGCCAAACATGGAACACTCCCGCGTTTCAGGGTCCAGCCCAGCCCTCGCCGGCGCTTGGCGACGCTCTCAACGCCGACTTACGACACCTCGAAGTAACGTGCCTCGGCTGCGAGACGCATCGTGAGGCGGCCGAACAGGACCTCGATCCACGAGCTCGAGCGCCCCGTGGCAAGCGGTGTTCCCGATTGCGGACGAACAATATCTCGGCCAAAATCGTCGGGACAGTTCAGGAAGGATGAGCTTACAAAAAGAGAGACGATGTGACGTGCAGGCCGCATCCTCATCCCTCGTAGGCTTAAGCTGCAAATACCGATCTGGGTCCCGTTGAATGTTAGCGCGCCGAAGAGCGGATCTGCTCTCAAGGCGGGTGACCTTGCATTTGCTACGGAGCACAAAATGGATTCCATGCTGAATGACAGGGTCGCGGAAGGGCGGCTCGTGAGCTTGGAAGAGCAGCTTTCGAACCTCGCGCGCGAAGCAGGAGTCAGCCCTTCCGGCCCGCCGACCGGCAAGAAAGCGTTTCACGCGCCGCTAGAAGCGGTTCATCGATTGGCGGATTGGCGCCACCTGGCCATTGTCGGTTCCGTGCTGGCAGCATGCATTGGTGGCGCTGCTTGGTGGTGGTCGTCACCCAGCGATACGGCGATGGTGGCCTCCCCTGGCCACTCCTCACCTCCTGCGCAAACCCCGCCGAAGGACGCCGCGCCGAAAGACGTTGCGCCGACTGCCGCCGCACTTTCTTCCGACTTGGCGCAGCAGCTTCAACCGATGGCGCGCGATCTCGCTGCCTTGAGGCAAGCGGTCGAACAGCTTGAGGTGAGGCAAGAACAATTGGTCCGCGACCATAAAAATGTCGCAAGCCAACTCGAGGCGAGCCAAGCAGAAATGGCACGCAGCAAAGATATCATCGACCAGATCAAGGCGACCCAGGATCAGATGGCTCGCGAAAGCGAGACGGTCACCGAGCGGCTCAACGCAAGCCAGGACCAGCTGGCCGGTGTCATTGCCAACGCCGCAGAGCCGAAGGTGAGCCCCGAACAGCCAAAGGTAAGCCCCGAACAGCCAACGGTAGCCCCGGAAATACCACTGCCGCGTCCGCGGCCGTCGACCGATGTTGCCCAGGCGCGCAAACCGGCGCCAACCCCGACGCGGCCGCACGCCACCAGCAAACCGCAACCGCCGGCATGGCCATGGTCAGTGCGCTAATGCCGTGACGTGCTGCTTCCTGCGTGCCGTCGACGCGGCAACGGCCGATACCTGCACTTTGCGATCAATGAAGCAACACGAAGAGGCCGCTGGCGCTGGTCAGCGGCCTCTTGAACCTGATCTTAAATGAACGTCTTGGTGGTAAAATCTTTGCCTCAGGTCCGCCGTTATTAGACTGGGAATTTGCCACACAGTGAAGCCCCAACAGGTACGATGCTCAACGGAACTCTTGTGACGTTGCGGGGACAACACACTTTGCGTTCGTGACGCCCTGAGTGGACGATCCACTCGCCTGCCGCTCGGCTCGCATGGATTGGCAAAGGAAAGCTCCACGTCTTTCATTGCTTCCCGAACCGAGGTGCCACAAACCGACCCGACGGACAGACGACGCCACACATTCGGTGTCGTCCCTGCGAAAGCAGGGACCCAACCACCGATGGTCATTGTTGAGCAGTGCTGCAATGACGAGCCCCTCCACAACAACCGCTGCGGAGCATGGGTCCCTTGCTTTCGCAAGACGACAGCGCGTCGTCGTCGTGATTAACGGACAGGGACGGAGGCGGTGAAACCGTCCTACGCCGCCCGCCGCCGTTCGCGCAGCGCGTCGCCGAAGGCTTCGAACAGCGCGCGGTTGATCGGATTGCGCTGCGGATCGTATTCGGCGTGCCACTGCACACCCAGCGCAAAACCCGGCGCATCGGCGATGCGGATCGCCTCGATGGTGCCGTCCTCGGCGATGCCCTCGATCACGACGCGCTTGCCGGGCTCGAGGATGCCCTGGCCGTGCAGCGAATTGACTCGAATGGTCTCCCGGCCGAGGATTTTTGCGAACGCGCCGCCCGGCGTCAGCGCGACGTCATGACGGTCGGCGAACACAACGGTCGGGTCAGGATGGATCTCGCCGTTCTCCAGCCGCGGCATCCGGTGGTTCATGCGGCCCGGAATCTCGCGGATCTCCGGATGCAGCGAGCCGCCGAAGGCGACGTTCATCTCCTGCAGGCCGCGGCAGATGCCGAAGATCGGCACACCGCGCGCGACGCAGGCTTCCGACAGCGCCAGCGCAACGTCGTCGCGGTGGATGTCGTAGGGCTCGTGGGCGGCGCAAGGTTCGGTATTGAAGCGGGTCGGATGAACATTGGCGCGGGCCCCGGTCAGCACCACCCCATCGACCACGTCGAGCAAGGCGCCGACCTCGGTGATTTCGGGGCTGCCGGCGAACATCAGCGGCACCGCGCCCGACACCTCGGCAACCGCGCGAAGGTTGCGCTCCCCGACCATCTGGACTGTGAAACGATTTTCGATGCGATGGGCGTTTCCGATCACGCCGACCACGGGCCGTCTCATTATTGAAGTCTCGCGCAATGATTCTTCTAAGTTTGCGACGTTGCGGAGACGATCATGCCTTCGAGTTCCCGCTGGATCAACTGTCTATATCTGCACAGGGGGGCTTGCAGTCCTGCACAGATTCGCACCCCTCGGGACCCAAAGCCGGCCAGATGCCCACCGATCGCGCCGGGCGCCGCGGCGCGTCAGCGGCGAACCGGCATGGCCCCGCCAGCTTGATCCCGGCGCGGTTTTCGCCAAAGACTGCTCGAAACACCGTCGCGAAGGGGGAATCACCCGTGACAGACTCGGCTGACAATCGCCTGCAGGCCCGCAACGACTTGGCATGGGCGATCGCCGTCGGCGGCATCGGCGTGGTGCTGTTCGCTGCCCTGCTGACCTTCGCCTGGCATTTTGCCGCGACCCTGTTCCTGCTGTTCGCCGGCATGCTGCTCGGAGTCGCCCTCAATGCCATGACCACCCTGCTCGGCCGGCTGACCAAGCTGCCCCACGCGTTGCGTCTTGCGATCGTCTGCCTGGCGATGGCCGGGCTGCTGTCCGGCATCGTGTTCCTCGGCGGCACCACGATCGCGCAGCAGGCCACGGTGCTGAGCAACACGATCAAATCACAGCTCGGCAGCGTCAAGGACTTCCTCGAACAGCACGGGGTCGACACCAGCTATCTCGATTTCACCAATGCCGCGGGCGAGGCGAAGGGCGAAGGCACCGCCGTGACGACGACAACGACGACGCCCCCATCGTCCCAGTCCCACGGCATCCCCGGCGCCGGTGCGCTCGCCTCAAGCGGCGGCGCCATCATCAGCCAGACGCTGAAGGTGCTGCTCGGCACAGTCAGCGTCGTCGGCAACTTCTTCATCGTGCTGTTTCTCGGGCTCGCCTTCGCGGCCCAGCCGAGCATCTACCGCGCCGGGCTGTTGTTCATCGCGCCGGCGAAGTACCGCGCGCAGGCGACCGTCATCGTCGACCGCATCGGCGAGACGCTGGAGCGCTGGCTGATCGCGCAGATCATCACGATGACGGCGGTGTTCCTCGTCACCTGGATCGGGCTTGCCATCATCGGCATTCCGAGCTCGTTCATCCTCGGCATCCAGGCCGGCCTGCTCGCCTTCATTCCGACCGTCGGCGCGATCCTCGGCGGGCTGATCGTGGTGCTGGCGAGTCTGGCGACCGGATGGATCGCGGCGCTGTCGGCCTTCATCCTGTTCCTCGGCGTGCACGCGCTGGAAAGCTACGTGCTGACGCCGATCATCCAGCGCCAGGCGCTCGACATCCCGCCGGCCACGCTGTTCGCGTTCCAGATCCTGCTCGGCGTCGTGTTCGGCATCTGGGGGCTGGCGCTGGCGCTGCCGCTGATGGCGATCGCCAAGGTGATGATCGATCACTTCAAGACCGAGGATCCGGAGCGGGCCGCGTGACCGCACGTCAGGAGAGCAGCAGCACCGTTCCCGCGACCATCAGCATTACGCCGGCCAGCATCACCATCGGCCAGCGACTCTTCGGCGGCTGGTATCGCCCCTGCGCGCGTCGTTCAGCGATCAGCGCGGTCTCGTATTCATGGGAGTCCGAGAACAGGCAGGCGAAACCGCTGCGCGCCGAAACCGCGTCGGCTTCGAGCGACATCAGGGCTGACTGAGGATTGCGGGTGCGGATCGACTCCATGCCCGAAAGCATGGGATCGAATGGTTAACCACTCGTTACCGCACTCATGCCCGGACGCTTGCCGGCTTTTGCCGCGCCGAAGCCGGCAGGCCCGCAGTCTTGCGCCGCCAGTTCTCAAGCGAGAGCGGCAATTCCTCCGCCGCCTCGACGCGGTTGCGGCCGCCGCGCTTGGCCTGGTAGAGCGCGGTGTCGGCCGAGGCCAGCAGCACCTCGAGCTCGGTGCCGGCGGGGCCACCGGCGACGCCGATGCTGACCGTGGTGTCGACCGCGCCTTCCTCGCAGGTGATGTTGCTGTTCTCGAAGGCTTCGCGCACGCGCTCGGCGACCAGCACACCTTCCTCCAGCGAGCACGGCAGCAGCGCCGCGAATTCCTCGCCGCCGATCCGGCCCGACAGATCGCTGATCCTGAGGCTGTTGACCACGACGGCGGAGAACAGCTTCAGGATCTCGTCACCCGCGGGATGGCCGAAGCGGTCGTTGATCGACTTGAAGTGATCGATGTCGAAGATCATCACGGTGACCGGCCGGCCGGCAATGGACTCGCGCTCGATCACCCGCGCGCAGGCCTCGGTGAAGCCGCGGCGGTTGAGCATGCCGCTCAGGGGGTCGATCGACGCGGCCGTCTTGTGCACGGCCACCGCGCGGTCCGACACCATCATGAAGATCACGAACACCGTGCCGATCGCGTACAGCACGAGTTCGATCGAAAACAGCGTGACCCAAAAGCTGGAGACGAAATTCTGGCCGTTCAATCGCAGCAGGTCGCCGACCAGGATCGGCAGCATCAGGACGCAACCGTGCGCGACCGGGATGACGATCGCAAGCCAGCGCCGTTGCATCGCGCGGCGGCGCTCGCTCCACAGTTCTGATGCGGTCAGCGCGGCGTAGATCGCGACGATCCCGGCGCCGATCGTCAGGCGCATCGCGGGATCCTCAACCGTCGTCACCGCCCCGATCCATGCGATCGGGCCGAGCACGAGGCCCAGCAAATTGGCCTTGCGGCCGTGGAAAATGCGCGCGGCATTCCAGACCAGGCCGCAGGCGGCGAAGCCGATCGCATTGAGGCCCAGCAGAACCATCGGATCGAGCGTCGAACTGCCGACCGTCCAGACCGCAACCGAGGCCGCGCCGAGCAGATAGGCGGTGCCCCACCATTTCAGCGCGGAAATGTTCTCCTGCCTACCGAACAACCACAGCATGGCGCCGAGCATGCCCGCGACCATGGTGGCGAACAAATAAAGTGTCGATGGATCGAACGACATAAACTCACCCCAGCCCGGTGTGATGCAACGTTCGCAGGCGCAAATAAATACGGTGATGCAGCGCCATTGCGAGCCCGCAAGCTAGAAGGTGCGAGTTCCAATTTCGTTTGCACGCACACGCAAGTTTTCATGAAAAACTGCGCTAATTCGCGCCGAAGCATCGCCGGTCGGACGCAGCAAAAAGGGCGCCTCGCGGCGCCCTCTGCAACTCGATGCCCGCGGCAATTGCCGCGAATTTTAGAACTCGAATTAGCGCTTCGAGAACTGGAAGGACTTGCGGGCCTTCGCCTTGCCGTACTTCTTGCGCTCGACCGAGCGGCTGTCGCGGGTCAGGAAGCCGCCCTTCTTGAGGACGCCGCGCAGCTCGGGCTCGAAGTTGGTGAGCGCCTTCGAGATGCCGTGGCGGACAGCACCGGCCTGGCCGGAGAGACCGCCGCCGGCGACGGTGCAGATCACGTCGTACTGGCCGTTACGGGCGGCAGCGACCAGCGGCTGCTGGATCATCATGCGCAGCACCGGGCGGGCGAAGTAGACTTCGAACTCGCGGGTGTTGACCGAGATCTTGCCGGAGCCCGGCTTGACCCAGACGCGGGCGACCGCGTCCTTGCGCTTGCCGGTGGCGTAGGCGCGATTGTACTTGTCGACCTTCTTGACGTATTTCGGCGCGTCGGGAGCGGCCGGCTTGACCTGCGAGAGCTGGTCGAGGGACTGCAACGTATCGGACATTATGCGGCCCTCGTGTTCTTGCGATTCAGGGAAGCGATATCGACCTTCTCGGGGCTTTGCGCTTCATGCGGATGATCAGCACCGGGATAGACGCGCAGATTGCCCATCTGCATGCGGCCGAGCGGACCGCGCGGGATCATGCGCTCGATCGCCTTCTCGACGACGCGCTCGGGGAAGCGACCCTCGAGGATCTGCTTCGCGGTGCGCTCCTTGATGCCACCGATGAAGCCGGTGTGCTTGTAGTAGGTCTTCTGGTCGCGCTTGCGACCGGTCAGCACCACATGCGCGGCGTTGACGATGATGACGTTGTCGCCGCAATCGACATGCGGGGTGTAGGTGGGCAGGTGTTTGCCGCGCAGGCGCATCGCGACGAGCGTGGCGAGGCGACCGACGACCAGACCCTTGGCGTCGATCACGACCCACTTCTTCGTCACTTCGGCGGGCTTGGCCGAGAACGTGCTCATGTGTGAAATCCGTGAAAAAGAAATCGGCGCCGTATGCGCCGAACTGGCAGCTTTCTAGAGAAGCCGCGATCGCGCGTCAACGCCCACGCGCTCAAATTACATCAGAAAAAACAATGGCTTGCAATTATGGTGCAATAATACCGTAGAAAAGCCTATTGATTTGGAATGGAATAGGTCGCCGTGACATGGGCGATGGGATCGGGAGACGAGCCGGACAGCAGGTTGACCTCGCCGACCGCGAGCCGCTTGCCGAGCTTGAGCAGCCTCGCCACCGCAAGTACGTCCTGCCCCGGCTGACCCTTGCGCAGGAAGTTGATGTTGAGGTTGGTGGTCACGGCAAGGCCAACCGGCCCGATCGCCGACAGCAGCACCACGTACATCGCGAAATCCGCCAGCCCCATCAGGGTCGGCCCGGACACCGTACCGCCCGGCCGCAGCATGCGCTCGCTGAAGCGCTGGCGCAGCAGGGCCGTCTCGCCGTCGGCGCTTTCGATCCGGACATCGTCGTGGACGAACGCCTGCGGGAATTCCCTCCGCAGGAACTCCTCCACGTCAGCCACGCTCATTTTCGCAGTCGCCATGCCGTCCCTGCCCTCGCTTCAGCCTGCCTGTTACATTAAGTTGTCACAGAGACCAAAGTGGAATTTCAGCATGTCCGCCCAAGCCGCCCGCGCCGAAGCGCCGCAACACCAGCCGATCCTGCTGCGCGAGACCGTCGGCAGTATCGCGCTACTGACGCTCAATCGCCCCGGAGCGCGCAACAGCCTCTCCGAGGGCCTGATCGCCGAGCTGCACGCCGCCCTGAACGATGTCGGCGGTGACAAGCGCATCCGCGCCGTCGTGCTCGCCGCCAACGGCCCGGCGTTCTGCGCCGGCCACGACCTCAAGGAACTTACCGCGCGCCGCAGCGATGCCGACCGCGGCCGCGCCTATTTCGCGCAAATCATGAACGCCTGCAGCGCGATGATGCAGGCCATCGTGCGCCTGCCGAAGCCGGTGGTGGCGTCCGTCCAGGGCATCGCCACTGCAGCCGGCTGCCAGCTCGTCGCAAGCTGCGACCTCGCGGTCGCCTCCGAAGCGGCGGCGTTCGCAACGCCGGGCGTCGACATCGGGCTGTTCTGCTCGACGCCGATGGTGGCGCTGTCGCGCAACGTGCCGCGCAAGCAGGCCATGGAGATGCTGCTGACCGGAGAGCCGGTCTCGGCGGCAACGGCGCAGGGCATCGGCCTCGTCAACCGCGTGGTATCCGCGGGCACCGAACGCGACGCTGCGATCGCGCTGGCCGAGAAGGTCGCGCTGAAATCGGCCTACACCGTCAAGCTCGGCAAGGAGGCGTTCTATCGCCAGGCCGAGATGAGCCTCGCCGATGCCTATCGCTTCGCCGCCGAGGTGATGACCGAAAACATGATGGCGCGCGACGCCGAGGAAGGCATCGGTGCCTTCATCGAGAAGCGCGATCCGAAGTGGCAGGACAAGTGACGACCTGAGGTCGTCATTCCGGGATGGTGCGTTAGCACCAGACCCGGAATCTCGAGATTCCGGGTTCTCGCTGCGCGAGCCCCGGAATGACAAACCCGGAAGAAAAATGAATCACGACGCCTACGACGACAATTACATCCGCAGCATTCTGAACAACGTCAAGACCATCGCGATGGTCGGCGCCTCGCCGGTCAATGTGCGGCCGAGCTATTTCGCGTTCAAATATCTGGCGCAGCGCGGCTACGACATGATCCCGGTCAACCCCGGCCATGTCGGCAAGACGCTGATGGGCAAGCCGTTCGTCGCCTCGCTTGCGGACATCGATCGGCCGATCGACATGATCGACATCTTCCGCAATTCAAGCCACATCATGCCCGTGGTCGAGGAGGCGCTGAAATTGTCGACGCCGCCGAAGGTGATCTGGATGCAGCTTGGCGCACGCGACGACGCCGCGGCCGAGAAGGCGGAAGCCGCGGGCCTCAAAGTGGTGATGAACCGCTGCCCGAAGATCGAGTATGGCCGGCTGTCGTCGGAGATCTCGTGGATGGGCGTCAACTCGCGCACGCTGAGTTCCAAACGCGCGCCGATCCCGACGCAGGGCATGCGGCTGTCGCTCAATCGCACGAGCTTCGGCGGCGGACAGACCGCGGCGTCCGACCGCGCGGCAAAGAACAAGACCGAGACGACCTGACATCGCGGCGGAATAATCGCTGCGATCATCCGGTATAGCGCGGGATGCCCCTCCAAAAACTGGCGATGCGCCCAACTCGCTTGACGGCGGGCGCCGTCGCCATCAGCATGCCGCGCGTTTCGACCAGGCCACAACAGGATACTAAAGAATGACCGATCGCCTTCCGGGATTTTCCACCCTCGCCGTGCACGCCGGCGCGCAGCCTGATCCCACCACCGGCGCACGGGCGACGCCGATCTACCAGACCACGTCATTCGTCTTCAACGACGCCGACCACGCGGCCTCGCTGTTCGGCCTGCAGGCTTTCGGCAACATCTATACCCGCATCGGCAACCCGACCAATGCCGTGCTCGAGGAACGTGTCGCAGCCCTCGAAGGCGGCACCGCGGCGCTCGCCGTCGCTTCCGGTCACGCGGCGCAGGTCGTCGTGCTGCAGCAGCTGTTGAAGCCCGGCGATGAGATCATCGCGGCACGCAAGCTCTATGGTGGCTCGATCAACCAGTTCACCCACGCCTTCAAGGCGTTTGGCTGGAATGTGGCCTGGGCCGACCCCGATGAGATCGAAAGCTTCGAGCGCGCGGTGACGCCGCACACCAAGGCGATCTTCATCGAGTCGATCGCCAACCCGGCAGGCAGCATCACCGATATCGAGGCGATCGCGGCCGTTGCGCGCAAGGCCGGCGTGCCGCTGATCGTCGACAACACGCTGGCCTCGCCCTATCTGATCAAGCCGATCGACCACGGCGCCGACATCGTCGTGCACTCGCTGACCAAGTTCCTCGGCGGTCACGGCAACTCGCTCGGCGGCATCATTGTCGATGCCGGCACCTTCGACTGGTCGAAGGACAACAAATACCCGATGCTGAGCGAGCCGCGCCCGGAATATCACGGCATCCGGATCCAGGAGACCTTCGGCAACTTCGCCTTCGCGATCGCCTGCCGCGTGCTCGGCCTGCGCGACCTCGGCCCCGCGCTGTCGCCGTTCAACGCCTTCATGATCCTGACCGGCATCGAGACGCTGCCGCTGCGCATGCAGAAGCACTGCGACAACGCCAAGGCGGTGGCGGAATTCCTCTCCACCCACCCCGCCGTGTCAGCGGTGAACTATGCCGGCCTGCCCGGCGACAGGTACAACGCCCTGCAGCGCAAATATTCGCCGAAGGGCGCCGGCGCGGTGTTCACCTTCAGCCTGAAGGGCGGCTATGACGCGGGCGTCAATCTGGTGTCGAACCTGCAGCTGTTCTCGCATCTCGCCAATGTCGGCGACACCCGCTCGCTGGTGATCCATCCGGCCTCCACCACCCACAGCCAGCTCGACGACGCCGCCAAGGTGAGGTCGGGCGCGGCGCCCGAGGTGGTGCGGCTTTCGATCGGCATCGAGGATAAGGAGGACCTGATCGCCGACCTCGACCAGGCCCTGCGCGCCTGATCCCGCAATTGTTCCGGAGCGGTGCGCCGTATCGCTCCGGCAACTTGCCCAAAGCGACCGACCTCCCGTTAACGCTTAATACCGACGGGCCTCTCGTTAACGTTCAATCCGGCTTAAAGTGCCAGTGATAGGCTCCGGATGATTCGGGAGACCATTGATGCTGCGCTGGACATTGCCGCTCGCGATCGCATTGTTTGCGATCCCGCCTGCTGACGCCGCCGACGGCCCGGCCGTCGCCAAGAGCGCGACCGTCAAGGCCGCGCGCCAGCTGCCGGCGGGCCTGCCGCACCGGCATTACGCCTACCGCACCACGATCACATCGCCGACCTATGTGCGGCGCGGACGCCAGCTCGTGGTCGTCGAGCAGCCCGTGGTGATCCCGCTCAATTCCGAGCCGTATATCCCGTTCGTGCCCGGCGAACCGCTGCTGCCGGGGTCGTCGTCGCTGCCCGGCTATTACGGCAACTGGCACTCCTACAACTATTTCGGCCCGTACTACGGCGGTGCCTATGTGACCTATTGGGACCGCCTGCCCTACGCCTGTGGCGTCTACGGCTACTGCTAGCGCGGACCGATCGGGTGGCCAGATCGCCGCAGAAATCCAGCACACCGGCTTCGGGGAATGCGGTGACCGCCGATCTCGTCGCGGTGCTGGTCGCCGTCACCGAGGGCACGCCGAAGATCATGACCATCGCCGGCGGCTCCGCGCTGCCGAGCGGCCCGTTCGAGTTCACCCATCGCTCGCTGCAGACCGCGCTGCGGGCCTGGGTCGAAGCGCAGACCGGCCACCCGCTCGGCTATGTCGAGCAGCTCTACACCTTTGCCGACCGCGGCCGCTCCGGAGACACCAAGGGGCCGCACAGCGTCTCGATCAGCTATCTCGGCCTGACCCGCGAGGATCGTGTCGGCGAAGGCTTTGAGGCGCACTGGTCCGGCTGGTACGACTACTTCCCCTGGGAGGATCATCGCGCCGGCGCGCCGGCCTTCCTGGCCAAGACGATCGCGCCGAAGCTCAAAACGTGGGCGAAGGCGGCGCCGTCACCGACGCTGCAGCGCGAGCGCTGGCAACGTTGCGCCATCACCTTCGGTCTCGATGATCGCGACTGGAACGAAGAGCTGGTGCTGCAGCGCTATGAGCTGCTCTACGAGGCCGCGCTGATCCCGGAAGCCGGCCGCGGGCATGGCCGCGAGGCGCCGATCGTGCCGGGCAAGCCGATGACGGCGGATCATCGCCGCATTCTCGCGACCGGGATCGCGCGGCTGCGCGCCAAGATCAAATACCGTCCGGTGGTATTCGAGCTGATGCCGGCCGAGTTCACCCTGCTGCAACTGCAACGCAGTGTTGAGGCGCTCGCAGGCCGGCTGGTCCACAAGCAGAACTTCCGCCGGCTGATCGAGCAGCAGGAACTCGTTGAAGAGACTGGCGCAATGGCCGCCGATACCGTCGGCCGGCCGGCCAAGCTATTCCGCTTCCGCCATGCCGTGCTGGCCGAACGGGCCATCGCCGGCACCAAGCTCCCGCTTTCGCGCACTTGACACGCCTTATGCTCAGGATAAGTATAAGCCATCTTATGCTCACGGAGAGTATAAATGGTTGCACTCGATACCGATCTGCTCACCCGCACCGCGCCGCTCTATGAGCGCGTCAAGCGCGTCATCCCGCCGTTCGAATGGGCCACATTCGCCGAGGACGTCGATGCGATCCTCGCGCTGAAACGCCGCCGCAACGCGGTGGTGCTGGCGCATAATTACCAGACGCCGGAGATCTTCCACGGCGTCGCCGATATCGTCGGCGACAGCCTGTTGCTCGCGCGCGAAGCAACCAAGGTCGATGCCGATGTCATCGTGCTCGCGGGCGTGCATTTCATGGCCGAGACCGCGAAGCTGCTCAATCCGGCCAAGACCGTGCTGATCCCCGACCTCAAGGCCGGCTGCTCGCTGGCGGATTCGATCACGGCGGAGGACGTGCGGCTGATGCGCGCGCGCTACCCGGACGCACCGGTCGTCGCCTATGTCAACACCTCGACCGCGGTGAAGGCCGAGTCCGACATCTGCTGCACGTCGGGCAATGCGCTGAAGGTGGTTGAATCGCTCGACGCCGAGCGCGTCATCATGCTCCCTGATGAATATCTGGCGCAGAACATCGCCAAGCAAACCAGCAAGAAGATCATCGCCTGGAAGGGCCACTGCGAGGTGCACGAGCTGTTCACCGCCGATGACGTGCGCCAGCTGCGCGAGGATCATCCCGATGTCACCATCCTGGCGCATCCGGAATGCCCGCCCGAGGTGGTCGCCGAAGCGGACTTTGCCGGCTCGACGGCTGCGATGCAGTCGTTTGTCGAGACCAAACGTCCGCCGCGCGTCGTGCTGCTGACGGAATGCTCGATGAGCGACAACATCGCTGCGCTAAATCCCGGTGTCGACTTCATCCGCCCCTGCAATCTCTGTCCGCACATGAAGCGGATCACGCTGAAGAACGTCCGTCACGCGCTGGAGACCAACCAGCACGAGGTCACCATCGACCCCGCGATCGCCGATCGCGCGCGCAAGAGCGTCGAAAGGATGCTGGCGATATGAGCACCGATATCTCCGATCTCAACGGCCGGCCGGTGATCATCGGCGGCGGTGCCGCCGGGCTGATGACCGCGCTTCAGCTCGCACCCGAGCCGGTCGTGCTGCTGCCGAAGTCGCCGCTCGGCGCGGAAGCTTCCAGCATGTGGGCACAGGGCGGCCTTGCCGCACCGGTCGGCGCCGACGACAGCCCTGCCCTGCATCTCGCCGATACGCTCGCGGCCGGCGCCGGCCTTTGCGACGCGGCCGCGGCGAGTCGGATCGTCCACGCCGCGCCCGCCGCCGTCGAGCAGCTGGCGAGACTCGGCGTCGCCTTCGACCGGCACGCCGACGGCAGCTGGCGCCTCGGGCTCGAGGCCGCACACCGCCGCAACCGCATCGTGCACGCCACCGGCGACGGCACCGGCCGGGAGATCATGCGCGCGCTGATCGCGGCGGTCCGCCAGACGCCGTCGATCACACTGCTGGAAGGCGTCGAGGCGCGCCGGCTGATCGTCGAGGACAATGCAGTCAGGGGCGTGCTTGCAGCGAGCGACCGTGGCGCGCTGACGATCACGACCAATCGCGTGGTGATCGCAACCGGCGGCATCGGCGGGCTGTTCGCCGACAGCACCAATCCCGGCGGATGTTTCGGCCAGGGGCTCGCGCTTGCCGCACATGCCGGTGCAAAACTGTCGGACATCGAGTTCGTGCAGTTTCATCCGACCGCGTTCGACGGGCCGTCGCGCCCGATGCCGCTGCTGACCGAGGCGATCCGCGGCGACGGCGCGGTCTTGATCGACGAGACCGGCGAGCGCTTCATGGCCGATCAGTCCGGCGCCGAGCTTGCGCCACGCGACATCGTGGCGCGCGCCGTGTGGCACCACCGCGCCGCGGGGCATCGCACCTTCCTCGACGCGCGCCAACATCCGGGCGCGGAGTTTGCGCAGCGCTATCCCGTGATCAGCGCGTTCTGCAAGATGGCCGGCATCGACCCCGCCCATGATCCGATCCCGATCCGGCCGGCGGTTCACTACCATATGGGCGGCATCGCGGTTGATGGCTATGGCCGCAGCACGGTGCAGGGCCTGTGGGCCTGCGGCGAGGCCGCGCGCACCGGGTTGCACGGCGCCAACCGCCTCGCCAGCAACTCGCTGATGGAAGCGATCGTCTGCGCGCGCTGGGTCGCGGAGAGCATCGAAAGCGTAAGTGCGGGCCCGCGCGCCATGCTGCGCGACGATGCGATGCCACAGGCTTCCGATCCCTCCGCCGTGCGACCGATCCTCACCCAGGGACTCGGCGTCCTGCGCGATCGCGACGGGATCGCCCGCGCGATCCGCAGTCTCTATCCACTCGCATGCGGTCACAGTGCGGCGTCCGACGCAGCATTGGTCGGATTGATGGTCGCGGTTGCCGCCATCCGGCGTGAGGAAAGCCGCGGCGGCCACTTCCGCACCGATTTCCCGCACATTGCTGCGTCGGCCGTTACGTCGTCCCTTACCCGCGCCGATGCACTCGCCGCCGCGCGCGACATCGTCGAATCCACGCCATTTGCCAGGAGTGCCCTGTCATGACCCTCACCCCCCTGTTGCCGCTGATCTATGAGCCGATCGTGCAGACCGCCTTGCGCGAGGATCTCGGCCGCGCCGGCGATATCACCGCAGACGCCATCGTGCTGGCCGGCCAGCAGGCGCGGCTGGTGATGCGGGCGCGGCAGCCCGGCGTGATCGCCGGGCTCGATGTCGCGCGGTCAGCCTTCCAGACGGTGTCGCCGGCCATCACGCTGCGCGCCGAACGGCCCGACGGCAGCGCGGTCGAACCCGACCAGGTCATCGCGATCATCGACGGCCCGGCCCGCAGCCTGCTCACCGCCGAGCGGACCGCGCTCAACTTCCTCTGCCATCTGAGCGGTGTCGCCACCGCAACGGCTACGCTGGTCAAGGCCGTGGCGGGCACCCGCGGGCAGATCGTCTGCACCCGCAAGACCACGCCGGGACTGCGTGCGCTGGAGAAATATGCGGTGCGCGCCGGCGGCGGCGGCAATCATCGCTTCGGGCTGGATGACGCGGTGCTGATCAAGGACAACCACATCGCGCTCGCCGGCGGCATCCGCACCGCGATCGAGCGCGCCAAGGCCAATGCCGGCCATCTCGTCAAGATCGAGGTCGAGGTCGACACGCTGTCGCAGCTCGAGGAGGCGCTGACGCTCGGCGTCGACGCGGTGCTGCTCGACAACATGACGACCGAGCAGCTCAGCCAGGCGGTCGACATGGCGCGCGGCAAGGCGATCACCGAAGCCTCCGGCCGCATCACCGCGGCGACGGCCGCAGCGATTGCCACAACCGGCGTCGATCTGATCTCGGTCGGCTGGGTGACCCACAGCTCGGCCGCGCTCGATATCGGGCTCGACTACCTGTCCTGATCGATCAACCGGGCTGGCCGACCGCAACGAGGGTCGGCTGGTCCCGCTCGGTCCGGCGCGCGGCGAAGCGCTCGGCCTGCAGCACCGCGAGCGTCAGCACGACGATGGCGACGGCCTGGTGCGTCAGCGCCAGATCGATCGGCACCTGATGCAGCAGCGTCAGGATGCCGAGCGTCGCCTGCAGCGTGATCGCCGCCACCAGCCACCAGGCGCCGGCGATCACCGCGCCGCCGGCGCGCGCGCGCATGGCATCGATCGCATGCGCGATCGCCAGCGCGAACAGCAGATAGGCGGTCATGCGATGTTCGAACTGCACCGTCAGCGTGTTGTCGAACAGATTGCGCCACCACGGTGTCTCGAACCAAAGCCGGTCAGCCGACGGAATGAAGCCGCCGTCGATGTCGGGCCAAGTATTATAAACCCTGCCCGCGCGCAGCCCCGCGACCAGCGCGCCGAAATAGAGCTGCACGAAGGTCAGCACGAGCAGCACCGCGCTCGTGAGCTTCAGCCTGAGCGGCGCGATCACGCTTGGGCGGTCGGTCAGGCGCCGCAGCGTCCAGACGATCGCCGCGAAGATCAGAAGCGCCAGCACAAGATGCGTCGCCAGCCGATACTGCGATACCTCGATGCGTTCCGAGAGGCCGGACGCGACCATCCACCAGCCGACGCCGCCCTGCAGCGCGCCGAGGCCGAAAATCACCCACAATCGCCGGCCGAGTTCGCCGCTCACCGCGCCGCGCCACAGGAAATACAGGAACGGCAGCAAATAGGCCGCGCCGATCACGCGGCCAAGCAGCCGGTGGCTCCACTCCCACCAGAAGATCGTCTTGAATTGCTCGAGCGTCATCCCGGCGTTGAGCTCGCGATATTGCGGGATCCTCTTGTAGCCCTCGAAGGCCTGGGTCCACTGCGCCTCGGTCAGCGGCGGCAGCGTACCGGTCACCGGCTTCCATTCGACGATCGACAGGCCAGACTCGGTCAGCCGCGTGGCGCCGCCGACCAAGACCATCAGGGCGATCAGGGCGGCCACCGCGACCAGCCATACCCTGACGGCGCGAAGCTGCGATGTCTTTGCGGAAATACCGGCCATTTCGCCCTGACTTGATTGGATTTTCGGGCCCCTTATAGTCCGCCGCGCCCGCGGCGCAAGCCGCCGTCCGGAGCCTCGTTTCCGATCAAGTCGGAAGCAAGCTCCAGAACGTTGTTTTGACGCGTTTTCTTTGCGCGAACCGGTGCCCGCTTCGCTCGAAAAAACGCCTTGGATCACGAGTTGCAAATATCCGCCATGGCCATACGCACCCGCAAACTGCTCGGAACCATCTTCCTGCTGATCCTGGTGGTGGTGTGGTCACTGCTTGGCATGACGGTCGCCCAGACGCCGTGGCTTGCCAATTCGGGGTTGCTGCAGGCGATCTTCTACGTCGTCGCCGGCCTCGGCTGGGTGCTGCCGGCGATGCCGATCGTCGCCTGGATGTCGCGGCCCGATCGCGCCTAAGTAACGTTCTGGTCGCGCGCGCTGCGCGTCGGCCGCACCGGCGCGAACATCACGCCCGACAGCAGCACCCGCATCATCCGCAGCGAACGCACGCGGCCGTCCCATGCGATGCGCGGCAGCGCGTGGAGGTTGGTGCGCCCCTGCGCCTCGACGACCCCTGGTATGGTCGACACCGCGCTGGCAAAGCCGGCCTCCTCGGCCATCACGACATGCGGACGGCCGAACGCATCGCGGTCCCCGAACGGGAATGCGAAATGCCTGACCTGCCGCCCAAGCGCGCTCTCGGCCACCGCCTTGCCCATCGCCATCTCGCGCTGCGCGTCGGCATCCCTGAGGCTCGACAGCGCCGGATAGTTCACCGTGGCGCTGCCGAGCGTCACGTTCGGATCGGCGGCAAGCTTCGCCAGATCCTGCCAGTCGAGTGACGCATTGCGTGACAATTGGGCTGCGTCGGCCGAATAGCGCCTGGCGAGATCGTTCAGCGCGTAGGACAGGTCCGACGGCGGCAGCTTGCGCAGCCAGCCGGACAGGAAATCGAACAGCTCGTATTTGTCCGAGAGATTTGAAATCGCGAAGTGCCGCTCCCGGCCGTCAATCATCATGCTGATGCGGTTTTCGCGCGCGATGATGTCCTCCAGCACCAGCCACCACGCCACGCCGACGCCATCGGGAAAGGCCGTCGGCAGGTACAGCGCGAAGGGAACGCCGTGCCTGGCGAGCACCGGCCAGGCATGGGCGACGATGTCCTTGCTGGCGCCGTCAAAGGTCAGACAGGCAAAGCGCCGGCGCTCCGGCAAAGTCACCGCGCGGCGGCAAGCCTCGTCAATCCCGACGAGGTCATACTGCCAGCGCTTCAACGCGCGGATCGTGCGATCGAGGAAAGCCGGGGTGATCTCCTGGGACTTCAGCGGCTGAAACCGGCCGCGTCGCGCGGGACGAACGCGGCCGAAGCGCAGGATCACCCCGGCGCCGCCGCTCTCGCGTTCCCGCAGCTTGAAGGCGCCACTGAAATACGCGAGCTCCATTCGGGCCCGTCGTAAAATCCCGCTGTCCGGCGCCAAGATCCCCGTCCTTGTCAGGCGGTTCCCGCACACCGCCGCGGCATTGTTCTTACTCTTTGTTGACATTTCCCTGCGAAGGTCGGCCCCAGCCGAGAACTGTAAATTAATACCCTAAAATTTCGGGTTCCGAGATGACCATGGCGGCGGCAATCGAAGGCCAGACGGCTGAGACGCGGGCGTGGCCGAACGCGATCCGCGTTGCCGGCGTCGACATCTTTCATGATCTCACCGCGGCCGAAGCGACCTGGCGCGGCTTCGAGACATCGCAGCACAGCTACACGCCCTATCAGCGGTTCGATTTCCTCGCCAGCTGGCAACGCCAGGTCGGCGAGCGCGAGGGCCTGCGGCCCTTCATCGTCGTCGCTCATGACAGCGAACGCCGGCCGCTGCTGCTGCTGCCGCTCGCAATCGAGTCCCGCCTCGGCGCGAACTGCGCGAGCTTCATGGGCGGCAAGCATACGACCTTCAACATGGCGCTGTGCGAGAAGGATTTCGCCGCCAACGCGACGGAAGCCGACATCGCGGCTCTGATCGGATCGATCGCCGAACGCTCCCGCGCCGATGCGCTCGTGCTCTGCCAGCAGCCGCTGCGCTGGCAGGACCTCCCGAATCCGCTGGCGCTGCTGCCGCGTCAGCCTTCGGTCAACGACTGCCCGGTGCTGGCGATCGAGCCCGGCGCGGCACCGGCGACGCTGGTCAGCAACTCGTTCCGCCGCCGCCTCAAGGGCAAGGAGCGCAAGCTGCAGGCGCTGCCCGGCTATCGCTATTATGTCGCGAGCGAGAGCGCCGATGTCTGCCGCCTGCTCGACTGGTTCTTCCGCGTCAAGCCGCAGCGCATGGCCGAGCAGAAGCTGCCGAACGTGTTCGCCGAGCCGGGCATCGAGCAGTTCATTCGTGCCGCCTGCCTCGCGCCGCGCGCCGACGGCAACGGCTATGCGATCGACATCCACGCGCTGGAGTGCGACGAGGAAGTGATCGCGATCTTCGCCGGCGTGTCCGACGGTCATCGCTTCTCGATGATGTTCAACACCTACACGATGTCGGCCAATTCCAAGTTCAGCCCCGGCCTGATCCTGATGCGCGATATCATCGATCGCCATGCCGGCCTGAACTACCGCGCTCTCGATCTCGGCATCGGCTCGGACGAGTACAAGCGGCTGTTCTGCAAGGACGATGAAGCCGTCGTCGACAGCTTCATTCCGCTCAGCTTGCGCGGCAAGCCGGCGGCCAGCGCGCTGTCGGCCATCAATCGCGCCAAGCGCGCCGTGAAGCAAAATCCGGCGCTGTTCGAGATTGCCCAGAACCTGCGCAGCATGTTCCGCTGAGTGTTCAGCTCGCCGCGTCGCCCTGCTCTGCACCGCCATTCGGTACGCCGAGCCGTTTCATCGCGTCGAACAAGAGTGTCGCGGCGGGTGACAGCGCGCGCTTGCGCAACTTGATCAGGCCGTAATTCTCCAACAACAGCCTGTCGCGCAGGCGCAGCACCTTGAACCGCTGCGGATCGACCAGATCGAACACCAGCATGGGGACCGGCACGATCGCGTCGATGCCCGCCGCAATTCCGACCGAGGCGAAAAACGACTCGGTGTTGATGACCCGGCGCGGCGGCGTCACGCCGCGGCTCATGAACAGCCTCTCGAGCGCCTGGCGCATGAAGGATTCGCGCGGCTGGCAGATCCATTGCTGGTCGGCCATGTCCTCCAGCTCGACCGTCTCGCGGCCGGCCAACGGATGCTCCGCGCGAACGAGCAGCACCGCCTCCTCCGCGCCGATCTCGTAATAGTCGAATTGCCGGGGGTCGATGCCGGCGGGAATCCTGGCGACGACGAAATCGAACTCGAGCGCCAGCAGTCGCGTGATCAATGGCGGGCTGGTGCTGACATCGAGCGAGATGTTCACCCGATGCAGCTTTTCGCCGAGATACTGGATGACGTCGACGACGAGGTCGATGCTCGGCTTGGCGACTGTTCCAACGGAGACGGTGCCGAGCTCACCGGACTTGTAACCCGCGAACTCGTCGGTGACCTGGTCGAGATCGGCCAGCACGCTCTTGCCGCCACGGATCAGGATCGACCCATAGGCCGTCGGTTCGACGCCGCGCGCCGTGCGCTCGAACAAGGGAACCCGCGCCAGCGCCTCGATTTCGGCAAGCATCTTCGATGCCGCTGATTGGGTGATGTTCAACCGCTCGGCGGCGAGCTGCAACTTGCGCTCATTGTCGAGAGCGACCAGCAGGCGCAGCTGGCGCAGTTTCAGATTACTGATCACGGCCCGCCACCATCCTGCCCGGAAAGAGCCTCTTCCGCTCCGGCTAAACCGGAACGGGGCTCCAGATTCTGCTTTGAGGCGTTTTCTTGACGCGAGCCGGCAGCCACTTCGCCGGAAAACGCTCCAGGGTTCCCGCGTTTATACCGCGGTGCATCATGACAGTTTCGCCGTGGCTCCATTCCCAAATGCCATTAGTCACGCGGCAGTCGATTACACAACAATGAAGAAGACTTGCAAGAGCAACGCGACGAACCGCTGCGGGTGCGCCAGGTGCCGCCCCGAACAGCGCAGTGATCGTCTGCCGAATCGAAAAACAGGAAGGGATGGGAACGATGAGCGACGATGTCGAGAAGCGCGCGATCGGAAAGATGATGCGGCGGCTGATTCCGTTCCTCATCCTGTGTTACTTCGTGGCCTATCTCGATCGCGTCAATGTCGGCTTCGCCAAGCTGCACATGAACGCGGCGCTCGGCCTCAGCGAGGCTGCCTACGGGCTCGGCGCCGGTCTGTTCTTCATCGGCTACTTCTTCTTCGAGGTGCCCTCCAACATCCTGCTGGAGCGGTTCGGTGCGCGGCGGTGGATCGCCCGCAT
Source organism: Bradyrhizobium sp. USDA 4538 (assembly GCF_024171045.1). Lineage (NCBI taxonomy): Bacteria > Pseudomonadati > Pseudomonadota > Alphaproteobacteria > Hyphomicrobiales > Nitrobacteraceae > Bradyrhizobium > Bradyrhizobium sp. USDA 4538. The sequence continues at coordinate 7,582,253 of NZ_JALJZE010000001.1, read as the reverse complement.
CATGATCAGCTGGGGCATCGTCTCGGCCGCATTTGCCTTCATCCCGCAGATGTCCGCGGCGAGCGGCCTGTCGAGCGAATGGATCTTCTACTTCCTGCGCCTCCTGCTCGGCGCCTGCGAAGCCGGCTTCTTCCCCGGCATCATCTTCTATCTGACGCTCTGGTTCCCGTCGGTGTACCGCGCGCGCGTCATCAGCCTGTTCATGCTCGCGATCCCGATCTCGAGCATCATCGGGGCGCCGATCTCGGGATTGCTGCTCAACCTGTCGGGCGCCGGCCTGACCGGATGGCAGTGGCTGTTCGTTTGCGAGGCATTGCCGTCGGTCCTGGTCGGCTTCGCTGTCCTGACCTTCCTGCCGGACTTTCCGCGTCAGGCAAGCTGGCTGCAGCCCGACGAGGTCAAGTGGATCCAGACCACGCTTGAGCGCGAGCGGCAGCAAACCGAGGCCGTGGAGCATATTTCCGTTCTGCAGTCGCTCACCGACTCGCGGGTCCTTGCCTGCGCCTTCGTGTATTTCTGCCTCAACGCGGCAAGCTACGGCGTCGCATTCTTCCTGCCCACCATCATCAAGGCGTTTGGCGTCACCGACACCCAGACTGGCTTGATCGCGGCCCTGCCCTTCGTGTTCGGCGCGGTCGGCATGGTGCTGCTCGGCCGCCATTCCGACAAGACCGGCGAGCGGCGATACCATGTCGCCGGCGCGCTGACGCTCGCCGCCGTCGGTATCGGCCTTGCCGGGCTGGTATCGAATCCGGTGCTGATCGTCGCCCTGCTCTGCCTTGCGCAGATCGGCGTGTCGGCAGTGCCGCCGATGTTCTGGCCGATGCCGGCCGGCATCCTGACCGGCGCCTCGGCGGCGGCAGGCATTGCGGCGATCAACTCGCTCGGCAACCTGTCAGGCTTCGCCGGCCCATTCGCCGTCGGCTATCTGAAGGACCTGACGGGCAGCTTTACGGCAGGGCTGCTGCTGCTCGCCGTGATGGGACTGATCGGCGCGCTGGTCACGATCAGGCTGCGGATCGATCCGGTGCTCGAGCGAACCGCGCGCGAGCCGATGATGGCGCACTAAACGCGCCTGCGCGGAACGGCGCCTGTAATATCCGTCATTTGCCGGCGGCCGCCTTGCTTGCGGCCGCCTTGGCGATCTCACGGATACAGGCGATGAAGATCTCGGCGGTCGGGCCCAAGGTGCGGCCTTTCAACGTGACGATCGCGGCCGAGACGGCGGCCGCCCGCGGAAGCTGAACCGGAAGCACCTTCAGCCCGAGATCGCCGCCGGCAAACCGCGCGACCGAGCCCGGCAGCACCGTAATGAAGCGGCCGGTCGCGGCGAGCCGGCAGCACAAATGAAGCGACAGCGTCGTGATCGGCGCGCTTGGCATCTGCATTCCGAATTCACGAAACGTCTCCGCCACTGCGGCGCCCGGAAAGGTGTCCGGCGGAGGTAACACCCAGCGCTCGTGTGCGAGGTCGGCCAATTCGAGCCTGGATGCGCGCGCCCATTTGCTTCGCTTTCCTGCGACAACGACGCGCTGATCATCGAGCAAGGGCTCGACCGCCAGGTCTGTCTCGTCAAACGGTGTCGGCGTCCATCCCAGCAACAGATCGATGTTGCGCTCGCGCAGTTCGCGGTAGCGCAGATCGCTGAGAACGGTCTGCGCGACATTGATGCGGATGCCGGGATGCTGCCGCGTGAAGCGGTCGATCGCCACCGGGAGCAAGCCCGCTGCGATGCTCTCCGTGCTGCCGATGCGCAACTCTCCGATGCTCGGATCGGCCAGAAACTCGAGCTCCTGCAAGCCTTGGGTAAGCTCGTCGAAGATCGAGACCCCGCGTCGCACCAGAGCATGGCCATAGGCCGTCAGTTCGATGCCGGTACGGCAACGATCGAGCAGCCGACGGCCGAGCGCGTGCTCCATGTCGCTGACCGCCCGCGAAATCGCCGGCTGCGACACCGCGAGCTCCGCGGCAGCCTTCGCCATGCTGCCGCGCTGCGCGATGACGAGCAGGATGTGCAGGTCGCGCAGCTTGATCCGGCGTCGGGCACGCTCGATGTCCTGCATCAGCGATCCTTACCAAAACGGTTATGGAAGCCTCAGACACTAGCATTGGACGTTTATCCCCGCCTCACGCATCCTCCGCGTGCGATGACGCAGATCGTCGCGCCCCGGACGGCGCGACTCCATGACCTTGGAGGCATGCATGTTGACCCGTCGCGACGTCCTGACCGCGTCAGCGGCAGGTGCCGCGCTCGCCGCCGCGGGCCTGGTCCGGCCAGTCGGCGCGCAGCCCCGCCTGAAGACCGCCCATATCCTGACCGGCTACACGCCCGGATTGCCGGACGCCGTCGCAAGGCTCATCGCCGGGCAGATGCAGGATTATGCCGATTCCATCGTCGTTGAGACCCGGCCCGGCGCAAGCGGCCGGATTGCGATCGAGGCCGTCAAGAACGCCGAGGCCGATGGATCGGTCATGCTGCTCGCGCCGCTTGGATTCATCGCGCTGTTTCCGCACACCTACAAGTCGCTGACATACGCACCGCAGGACTTCACGCCGGTATCAACCGTCGGCTCATTCGCGACGCTGCTGGCGATCGGCCCGAAAGTCCCGAACGATGTCAGGAGCCTCGCCGACTTCGTCGCCTGGTGCCGCGCCAACCCGACACAGGCGACCTACGGCACGCCGGGCGTTGGCACCACGCTGCATTTCATCGGTGCGATGCTCGGCCGGACCGCGGGCTTCGACTATCTCCACGTGCCCTATCAAGGCAGAGGGGCGGTCCAGGATCTCCTGAAAAGCGAGATCGCGTCGGCGGTGATGCCGATCGACAGCCTGCTGGGCCAGGTCCAGTCCGGACAGCTTCGCGCTCTTGCGACGACCGGTCCCAGCCGTCTCAAATCTCTCCCCGATGTGCCGACGGTGGCGGAAGCCGGTTACCCCGCGCTTCAGGACGTGACCTGGTTCGGCATCTTCCTGCCGGCGAAGACGCCTCCCGCAATCGTCGCGCAACTCAACGGTGCGATCCAGGCGTCATTGCGCAGCGACGAGGTCAAGTCCGGCATGGCCAAACTGTCGGTCGACGTCGACGCAATCGCGATGAATGACTTTGCGCAACTGCTCGCCACCGAATCCGATCGCTGGAAAGGGATCGTGCGGGCGACAGGATTTACCCCGACGGGCTGACGGCGGCGCTCAGGCAGCCACCACCCGCGGGCTCCTCACAGCCGCTTCCGACGCCGCGCAGGGCTTGCTCAGCATCGTCACTTCGGCGAAGCCGACCGCCCTGAGTTGCTCGACCATCGAGTGGCGGGCATCCTGCGCCATGGCGGCGTCGGGCACGACGACCGCCTGCGCCTTCGCGGTCAGCAGTTCGGCCGGAAGGTCGACGGCCGAACCGGCGTCGAGCAGCACGTGGTCGTAGACCCTGAGCAGCGCGTCGATCGCAAGTGCGAGCCGCGGCGATTGCAGATGCGAGCGATCGAAGCCCGGACGCCCGGCGCTGACGATCTGAACACGCGACTGCCGATCCTTGGTGATGATCTGCGCGAAGGTCGCCTCGCCCTGCATCAGCTCGGCAAGGCCGGGCGCCGCCGGATCGACGGTCGCCGACGTCAGTACCGGCGAGGACGCGACGAGATCGACGACGACGACCTTGGCCTGGCGCGCCATCAGACGCGCCAGCGTCAGGGTGGTCAGCGTAACGCTATCAGCCGCGGCCGGGCCGAGCACGGTGACCTTGTGGGCGGCGGGACCGGCGGCGGCGAGGCGCTCGGCGAGCTCATCGATCTCGTCGGCGGTCTGGGCGGAATCAGGCTGCGGCGGAGATTCATAGGCAGCCGCAGGCTCCAGCGGCAGTTCGGGCTCCACCGCCGGCTTCGGCGCGACCGGCGATGCGAGCGCGGGTTCGGGCGACAGCGCGGGCTGGTCCACGGTTGCGGCATCCATGACCGGCTCGCGGCGCCTGATCACGGCAGCCGCCGGCGCGAAGGCGCGGCCAACCGCACCGGGCGCGGAGATGCGCAGCAGCTCGCCGGTAATGATGATGCCGGACGACAGCAGCAGCGTCGCCAACGTCGCGATCAGCACGATCGGCAGCTTCTTCGGATAGGCCGGCGTATTCGAAACCGAGGCGCGCGAGATGATGCGACCGTCGGTCGGCGCGGCCTCGATGTTCTCGCGCGCCGTCGCCTCGCGATACTTGGCGAGATAGGCCTCCAGCAGGTCGCGCTGCGCCTTGGCTTCACGCTCCAGCCCGCGCAGTTGCACGTCCTGGCTATTGCTAGACGACGCCTGCCTCTTCGACTGGTCCAGGCTCGCCTGCAACGCCATGACCCGGCCATCGGCGACGCGGGCGTCATTGTCCAGCGAGCGCGAAACCTTGCCGGCTTCCTCGCGCAATTGCCTGTCGAGATCGGCGATCTGCGCCTTCAATTCCTTGATGCGCGGATGGTTGTCGAGCAGCGTCGACGACTGCTCGGCAAGCTGCGCGCGCAGCGTGCCGCGCTGTTCGGCGAGCCGGCGGATCAGCTCGGAATTGAGGACCTCGGACGCCTCGATCGGCTTGCCGCCCTGAAGCATCTCCCGGATCAGCCGCGCCTTGGTCTCGGCATCCGCCTTCAGCGCGCGGGCATTGTTGAGCTGCGTGTTCAGCTCACCCATCTGCTGGTTCGACAGCGGGATGTTGTTGGTGCCGACGAACAGGCTCGACTTCGAGCGGAATTCCTCGACGCGCGAATCCGCCTCCGCGACCTTGGTGCGCAGCTTGTCGATCTCGCCAAGCAGCCATGTGCTGGCGGATTTGGCCTGGTCCTGTCGCGCGGCCTGCTGCAACACGAGATAACCGTCCGCGATCGAGTTGGCGACGCGCGCCGCAAGCTCGGGATCTTCCGACTGGAACTCGATCACCATGACGCGCGACTTGTCGACCGCAAAAGCCTGGAAGCGCTCGTAATAGGAATCAAGCACCCGCTCTTCCGGCGTCAGGCTGAACGGATCACGGCCGATGCCGAACAGCGCCAGCAGCGACTTCAACGGCGAAAAGCCCCGCAACACCGGATCGAACTCCGGACGCTCGGCCAGCTTGTTCTTCTTGATGATGTCGCGCGCGAGATCGCGCGACAGCAACAGCTGCACCTGACTCGTCACCGCCTCGGCGTCGAGCGAGGTGCGCTCCAGGTCGCGCTCGCCGTTCGGACGCAGGAAGGCGTTCTCGCGATTGTCGATCAGGATTCGCGCTTCCGACTTGTAGCGCGGCGTCACGACGTTGACCGCGGCAAGCGACAACGCGAACACCAGCACCGTCGGCACGATGATCCAGCCGCGCTTGCGCGCCAGCGCGCGGCCGAGCACGTGCAGGTCGAGATCGGCCGCCTCCGCCGGGCGCGCCGGCTTGTCGGGCGCAGGCTTGTCAGGAGCAGGCTTGGGCGCAGCCGGCTTCACGACAGCTTCGTCGGCGACGGGCGCAGACTTCGGCAACGCCCGTTGCACGACGGCCTTATCCTTGCCTCTACGCCAGAATGCAAAACGCATAACGAACCCCCGCGGACACCGCGACTCCATCTCAATGGGGCGATTACAGTCCATTAAGGTTGCCGCTGGGTTAATCGGTGGGGTTGACGGGCATGGCCGCCACCACCCGCCCCGTCATTCTTTGTTAACCATGGGTGCCGTTAATCGGAGCCGATATTGTCGCGGGATTCCTTGCATGCGCGATCTGCGCGCTCCCCTTATTTGTCTGGTCGCTGCGCTCGCGCTGTCGGGCTGCATGGGCCGAACGTCGCCGCTTGCCGGCGACCCCGGTCTCGAACCGATGGCGTATGCTGCGCCCGTGGCCTATGCCGATCCCGCACCGACGCGCGAGGGCTATAATCTCGGCCCCGGCGACAAGCTCCGCGTTGTGGTCTATGGCCAGGAAGGGCTGACCAACGCCTATGCGATCGACGCCGCGGGCGCGATCACCATGCCGCTGATCGGCTCGGTGCCGGCGCGCGGCCGGACGCCCGCCGGGCTTGCCGCCGAGATCACCGCGCGGCTGCGCAACGGCTTCATCCGCGAGCCGTCGGTCGCAGTCGAGATCGAGGCCTACCGGCCGTTCTTCATCCTCGGCGAAGTCCAGGCCCCCGGCCAATATCCCTATGTGCCCAAGATGACGGTCGAAAGCGCGATCGCGATCGCCGGCGGCTTCTCGCCGCGCGCCAGGCGCGACGAGGTTACCGTCACCCACACCAATGCATCCGGCGCCGGCCGCTTCGTCGCTCCCCTGGGCACGCCGATCGGCCCCGGCGACACCGTGTTCGTCGGCGAGCGCTGGTTCTGATCGATGGCGCAGGATCAAAATCAGCAACCGCCCCTCCGCATCCTGCACGTGGTGCGTGCCCCGGTCGGCGGCATCATTCGTCACATCCTCGACGTCGCCAACGGCCAGATCGAACGCGGCCATCATGTCGGCATCGTCGCCGACAGTTTGACCGGCGGCGCGCGGGCCGACGCGGCGCTTGCCGAGATCGAGCCGCGGCTCAAGCTCGGCGTCCACCGCGTGGCAATACGCCGCGAGCCGCGCTTCGCCGATTTCATGGTCTGGGCCCACATCGCCGGCCTGATCCGCAAGCTGAAACCCGATGTCGTCCACGGGCATGGCGCCAAGGCCGGCGCCTATGTCCGGCTGCGGCGGCGGTCGAGCAAGGTGATCCGGGTCTACACGCCGCATGGTGGCTCGCTGCACTACCCGCTCGACACCTGGAAGGGCCGCTTCTACAGCCAGCTCGAGCGCACCCTGATGAACAGCACCGACCTATTCCTGTTCGAGAGCGCGTTTGCCCGCGACACCTATCAGCGCACGGTCGGCAAGCCGGCAGGCCTCGTGCGCTGCGTGTTCAACGGCGTCACCGCGGAGGAATTCGAACCGGTCCCCGGCGCCGACGATGCCACCGACGTGGCCTATGTCGGCGAGTTCCGGCGCATCAAGGGCGCCGATCTCCTGATCGACGCGGTAGCGAAGCTGCGCGCCGAGGGCAAGCCGGTGACGTTGACGCTCGGCGGTGACGGCGAGGAATTCGAGCGCCTCAAGGAGCAGGTGACGCGGCTGTCGCTCGGTGAGGCAGTCCGCTTCATCGGTCACGTCAAGGCGCGCTACGGCTTCTCGAAGGGCAGCCTGCTCGTGGTGCCCTCGCGCGGCGATTCGATGCCCTATGTGGTGATCGAGGCGGGCGCGGCGGGCGTTCCGATGATCGCAGCCGATGTCGGCGGCATCCCGGAGATCTTCGATACCCACACCGACGCCCTGTTCGCGCCGAGCAATGCCGGAGCGATGGCCGACGCGATCAAGGCCGCGCTCGACGATCCCGCCGCGACCGCGGCGCGCGCCGAGAGACTGCGCGAGCGGATTTCGGAACATTTCTCGCAAAGCGCGATGGTCGAGGGGGTACTGGCCGGCTATCGCGACGCATTTGCCAAACGTTAACCACTTCTTGCACACGTAACCGTTTCTTCCGATTTGTCCCCTTAAGTCACGCCCGGGGGAATTTTCGTGCTGCGCGCGGATGCCCATCTGCATGCGCAGGAATGGACGTGGACTCGTGGAACCGTTTAACGCACGCTCGATGCTGGATGCCGCTGCGTCTGCGACGGCCGCTCAGCCGCAGATCGAACGGCGCCGGCGCCTCTCGCCGGCCGCGCTCGCCGTTACCAACCAGAAGGTTCGCGGCGCCTACTCGCCGGTTGTGATCGCCGGCGTGGTTCGCCTCGCCGACTTCGTGCTGCTCAGCCTGGTCGGCGTCGGGCTCTATCTCGCCTATGTCAGGCCGCTCGCCGGCGGCAGTATTCACTGGGGGTACATCGCATCGATCCTCGGCATGTCGGCTGCCGCCGTGGTCTGCTTCCAGGCCGCCGATATCTACCAGGTGCAGATCTTCCGCGGCCAGCTTCGCCAGATGACGCGCATGATCTCGTCGTGGGCCGTCGTGTTCCTGCTGTTCATCGGCATCTCCTTCCTGGTCAAGCTCGGCGGCGAGGTATCGCGGGTCTGGCTGTCGTCGTTCTTCTGCGTCGGCCTTGCGGTGCTGATCGCCGAACGGCTGCTGCTGCGATCGATGGTGCGCGCCTGGGCGCATGACGGCCGGCTCGACCGCCGCACCATCATCGTCGGAGCAGACCACAATGGCGAGCAGCTGATCGAGGCGCTGAACGCCGAGGATGATTCCGACATCCATCTGCTCGGCGTGTTCGACGACCGCAATGACGATCGCGCCACTAATACCTGCGCCGGCTCACCGAAACTCGGCAAGATTGATGACATCGTCGAATTCGCCCGCCGCACCCGCGTCGACCTCGTGCTGTTCGCGCTGCCGATCTCGGCGGAGACCCGCATCCTGGAAATGCTGAAGAAGCTCTGGGTGCTGCCGGTCGACATCCGCCTGTCGGCCCATACCAACAAGCTGCGCTTCCACCCCCGTTCCTATTCCTATATCGGCAAGGTGCCGACGCTCGATATGTTCGAGGCGCCGATCACCGACTGGGATCTGGTGCTGAAATGGCTGTTCGACCGCGTGGTCGGCGGTCTGGCCTTGCTTGCGGCGCTGCCAGTGTTGGGATTGGTGGCGCTCGCGGTGAAACTCGACAGCCCCGGCCCGGTGCTGTTCCGCCAGAAGCGCTTCGGCTTCAACAACGAGCGGATCGACGTCTACAAATTCCGCTCGCTCTACCACCACCAGGCCGACCCCACCGCTTCCAAGGTGGTGACCAAGAACGATCCACGCGTGACCCGCGTCGGCCGCTTCATCCGCAAGACCTCGCTCGACGAATTGCCGCAACTGTTCAACGTTGTGCTGAAGGGCAATCTCTCGCTGGTCGGCCCGCGCCCGCACGCCGTGCAGAGCAAGCTGGAGAACCGCCTGTTCGACGAGGCGGTCGACGGCTACTTCGCCCGCCACCGCGTCAAGCCCGGCATCACCGGCTGGGCGCAGATCAACGGCTGGCGCGGCGAGGTCGACACTGACGAGAAGATCCAGAAGCGCGTCGAATACGACCTCTATTACATCGAGAACTGGTCGGTGCTGTTCGACCTCTACATCCTGCTCAAGACCCCGTTCTCGCTGCTGACCAAAAGCGAGAACGCGTACTGAAGGTTGAGACTTACTGACGTCGTTGCGAGCGCAGCGAAGCAATCCATATCGCGGCTCGGGGATAGATGGATTGCTTCCTCGCTTCGCTCCTCGCAATGACGAAGCAATGTGTTGAGTGCTTGTACCAAGTTGCGTGAGTATCCGATGGCCTATGCGGCGACAGCCGGGACGTCCCATTCGCTGACATCAGCACCAACGGGCGTGCTGGCGCTGCAGCGGGCGCTGGTGTGGCTGGCCGGCGCGTCCGGCGCCATCGTGTTCATCGAGCCGAGCCCGTATGAGCTCGTCACGCTGACCGCCTGCGTGCTGTTCTTCGCCACCGGCCTGCGCATGCGGCTGGTGTTCATGCCGCTGCTGTTCACATTGATCGTGCTCAATGTCGGCTACAGCATCGGTGCGGTGCCGTTCCTCGACAAGCCGGAGGTGGTGAACTGGATCCTGACCTCCTGGTACATGGCCATCACCGTCATCTTCTTCGCGATGGTGATGTCGGAGGATACCGAAGCCCGCCTCGACATGCTGCGCCGCGGCCTGATCGTCGGCGCGATGATCGCTTCGCTCGCCGGCATCGCCGGCTACTTCCGTCTGGTGCCCGGCGGCTACGACCTGCTGACGCTGTATGACCGCGCCCGCGGAACCTTCAAGGACCCGAACGTGCTCGGCGCCTTCCTGATCCTGCCGGCGCTGTTCACACTGCAGAGCGTGGTCTCCGACCGCTTCGGCAAGGCGCTCCGCAACGCCATCGCCTTCGGCATCATCTCGCTCGCGATCCTGCTGTCGTTCTCGCGCGCCGCCTGGGGCGGCCTCGTGATCACCGCGGCCTTCATGCTGGCGCTGATGGTGTTCACCAGCCGCTCGCAGGCGCAGCGCTCGCGCATCATCGTGATGACCTTGATCGCCGCGATCCTGGCCGTGGCGCTGATCGCTGTGCTGCTCTCGATCGGCTCGGTCGCCGACATGTTCAAGCAGCGCGCGAGCTTCGACCAGAGCTATGACGAAGGCCGCTTCGGCCGGTTCGGCCGCCACATCCTCGGCGCCCAGATGGCGCTGGAGCTGCCGTTCGGCATCGGGCCGCTGCAATTCCACACCTACTTCCCCGAGGACACCCACAATTCCTATCTCAACGCCTTCATGTCGGGCGGCTGGATCTCGGGGATTTGCTATCCGGCGCTGGTGTTCGTCACCGCGATCATCGGCTTCCGCTACATCTACATGCGGGTGCCGTGGCAGCGCGGCTATCTCGCGGTCTTCTCGGCGTTCCTCGGCTTCGTCGGCGAGAGCTTCATCATCGATACCGACCACTGGCGGCACTTCTGGATGATGCTGGGCACGATGTGGGGCATGTATGCGGCAGCCGAGCACTACCGCGCGACGTCGGCACGGATCATCGACGAGTCTTCGGCGGCATCTTGAGGCTGGCGCGCTGCTCCGGCGGCATGTCGATCACCGCCTTCAATGCTCCGGTCGCTTCCAGCACGCCCTTGTAGCCGTCATTGGCGAAACGCAGCAGCAAGCGCAGCTCGTCGTCGGTGTAGCTACTCCACAGCTTGAGCATCGCCTCCTGCATCGGCACGTAGAACTTGCCGATCTCCGCCGCTTTTTCCTCCACCACCGAGATGAAGACCTTGCGGCGGTCGCTCTCGTCCCGCTCGCGGCGCACGTAACCCGCTTTCTCCAGACGATCGACCACGCCGGTGATCGCGCCGGTGGTCAGCCCGGTGACCTCGGCGAGACGCCCCGCGGTTACCCGCCCCTCCAGATGCAGGATGTCCATGCATTCCATGTCGGAATTGGAGATTCCGGCCATGTTTGCAACGGCTTGGCCGTACATCACGCCCTGCGCGGATGACCGGCGCATCGCCTCCTCGAGTTCCTGCATCAGCGTTTCGCGCGACGTCGTGCTTGACAAATCGGCTCCTATATCTTACTCGCCTAATATCTTATATACTAAGATAATTAGCAACTGACCTTTCCTATCCCACACGGATGCATGGAGCAAGGCATGACCTCACGTCCCCGTAAAGCTCTGATCATCGGCGCCGGCATCGCAGGTCCTGTCACTGCGATGTTCCTGACCCGCGCCGGCATCGAGACCGAGCTCTATGAAGCCTGGCCCTACTCCACCGGGGTCGGCGGCGGGCTTCAGATCGCGCCGAACGGCATGCATGTGCTGGCCGAGCTCGGCCTCGCCGACGAACTGATCCGAAACGGCTCGATCGCGGAGTCCTTCGACTTCTATTCGCAGGGCGGCAAGAAGCTCGGCTCGCTCAACCAGAACATGCAGCAGCGCTTCGGCCAGCCCGCGGTGAACATGTGCCGCGCGACGTTGAACGAGACGCTGATCGACAAGGCCTGGGCCTCCAACGTCTCGGTGTTCTTCGAGAAGAAACTTGTAAAGATCGAAGACCGCGGCGACCAGCCCGTGATCGCCTATTTCAACGACGGCACCACCGCCGAGGGCGATTTCGTGATCGGTGCCGACGGCGTGCACTCTGCGGTGCGGCGCCACGTGATCCCTGACGGCCCGACGCCGTTCGACACCGGGCTGATCGGCTTCGGCGGATTCGTGCCCCGCGCGGTGATCGAGAAGCTGCCGATCGGCCAGAGGGTGGCGACCACGTTCGGGCAGAGCGGCTTCTTCGGCTATGGGATGTGCAGCCCCGATCCGGACACGGGCGCGATGTGGTGGAGCACGCAGCCGTCGCACGGCATGACCGCGGCGGCCTACCGCCTGCGGAGCCAGGACGCGATCAGGCAGCATCTGCGCGATTTCCACGCCGGCTGGCACGCGCCGATCCCCGAGATCATCGAAGCCGCCCAGAATATCGTGGTCACCGACACGCTTGACGTCGCGACGCTGCCGACCTGGTCGCGCAAGCGCACGCTGTTGATCGGCGACGCCGCGCACGCCACCAGCCCGCATGCCGGCCAGGGCGCATCGCTGGCGCTGGAGGACGCGCTGCGGCTCGGCATCCTGATGCGCGGCGGCCAGGAGCTCGGCATGACGTTCCAGGCTTTCGAGCACGAGCGGCGCCCGCGCGCCGAGAAGATCGTGGCGATCGCCCGCCGCAACGGCAACAGCAAGCGTGAGTTCAGCCCGACCGGCGCCTGGCTCCGCGATCACATGCTGAAGCTGCTGCTGCCGGTGTCGTCCAAGGGCATGGACTTCATGTACGCGTATGATCCGCGGGCGGCGGCGTAGCGCCTCTCCCTCTCCCCGTCCTTCACGGGGTCGAGACGAGCGAAGCTCGCTCTTAGAGGGTTGGGGTGAGGGGCTCTTTCCACGAGCAATGCGATCGGACGGACCTGTACCCTCACCCGGATCGCATCTGACGAAGCGATCCGACCTCTCCCCGCAAGCGGGGCGAGGTAAGCGAAGCTACTTCTCGACCTCGAAGGTCAGCCCGGCGTGATCGACCAGGCGCCTGATGAGCTTGTGCTGCATCGCGGCTCCCGGCGTCCAGAAGCCGGCGGCGACGTCGGGTGTATCGCGCAGCAGGCAGATCGCGCATTCCGAGATCATCTTCGAGGTCGAGCCGTAGCCGGGATCGCGATCGCCCTTGATGCCGGCGCGGACCATGCGGCCGTCAGGCGCGACCGCGAGATAAAGCAGATCGTAGCGGCCGTTCTCGCGCTCCTCCTTTGACGGCCCCTCGCCCGGCTTCGGCGCGCTTGGGCCGGTCTTCTCGGAATTCAACGCCATCACCTTCTTGGCGTTGGCCTCGCCCTTCTCGCCCGGGCCGGTCAGGACCATCTCGTCGTAGACGAAGTCCTGTCCGTAGGGAAAGCCCATCAGCATGTTGGAGCGGTGCACGTTGCGCGTGTTGATCAGCGCCATCATGAACGGCGCGGTCCAGGAGTGCAAATCCTCCTCATAGGCCGGCTTGCTGCCGCGCGGCTGCTTCGGACCCTCGAAGCCCGGCGTCAGCGCGAACGGGTTGTTGAGGATCGCAACCAGGCTGAGGTCCTTGGCGACCGCATCGAAGGTCGCCTTGGCGCTCGCCGCGGTGCCGCCGGACAGCGTGCCGCGCATGTCGCGCACGCGGCCCTTGATGCGCGGCGCCGGCGCGCCGAACACGCGCCTCGCTTCCTCCTGCACGAAGAACGCGCCCAGTTCGAACGGCACCGAGTCGAAACCGCAGGAGAACACGATGCGCGCGCCGCTGGCCTTCGCGGCGGCTTCGTATTTGTCGATCATCTGCCGCATCCAGATCGGCTCGCCGCAGAGATCGAAATAGTCGGTGCCGCTTTCCACGCAGGCCGCGATCAGCTCGTTGCCATAGAGCTGATACGGTCCGACCGTCGAGATGACAGACCTGGTTTGCGCAAGCATCGCCTTCAGCGAGGCGGCATCGCCGGCATCGGCGACGATCAGCGGCGTGTCGGCGGGCGCGCCGATCGCGTCGCGAACCGAGGCGAGCTTGTCCTTGCTGCGCCCGGCCATCGCCCATTTCAGGCTGCCGACGCGATAATGCGCCGCGAGATATTCGGCGACGAGCTGGCCGGTGAAGCCGGTCGCACCATAGACGACGATGTCGAGTTTCGACGAGGACATGGATCAGGCTCCCTGCGCAGCGAATTGGGCGCCCTTTTGTCATCGCGGGCGCGGCGACGCAATCGGCTATTTCTTGTACGAGACGCCCATGCCGGCGCGCACGTCGGCCTGGATGCCGTAGGGCGCGATCGGGTAGCGCAAACCGTTCTTGGCGAGCTGCTTCATGCCGGCGATCGCCTTCACCAGATAGGCCGGCGGCAGTGCCATCAGCATCTCCTCGTCCGGCACGCCACCATAGCGGCGCTCGGCGAAGCACGGCAGCGACAGGCTCGGCTCGCCGGTCTTCAGCGCCCGCCCCCACGAATCCGCGCAGGCGGTCTCGCCGACCACGCCCCATTCGAACTTCTTGTAGCCGGTGTACTGCAGCCCGTTGATCAGGATGATCATCTGGCCCGGCGTCGCATAGACCAGGCAGATGTCGGGCGGGTTGAGCCGTCCGCTGGTCAGCGGGCTGACCGCCATCGCCTGGTACTGACCGTACGGCACCACGTCGAGCGCCTCCTGGCGCTTGCGCGCGTCTTCGGCAGTGCCGTGCCAGACGCCGACATAGTTCTCGCCGGCAAGCCATTTCTCATCCTGCGGCGCGAGCCCGATCACGGCGCGGCATTGCGCGCCGACCAGATCGTCGCCGGTGATGCCGACGGTCCAGCCGAGCCGCGAGGCCATGCTGACGATCTGGTCCGTGGTGTGGACCGCCGACGGACGGCGAATCTTCGGGATCGCCTCCATCTCCTCGGCGCGCGCGAACATCTTGATGCCGATCACCGTGGTCTTCAGCCGCAGCAGATTGTTCAGATCGGTGACGATTGCGCCGAGGTCGAACTGTTCCGGCGGTGTCTGCTGTTGCATGGCGTGAACTCCCGTGATCGGCGGCTTGGCGCCGCCTGTTGCGTCGATGTTAGGATTGGCCGTTGGAGGCGACAAGTGCCTACGCCTCAGCGCGCGGCCGGCCCCGGCAGCAAATCATCGGTTCGGCCGGCCAGGTGATAGGCCAGAAGCCCGATCCACTCGCGTGTGCCGAGATCGGTGCGCGACAGGCCCTCGATCGCAAGCGTCGCGAAGCTGAAGACATTGCCGACGCGCCAGTCGACCGGATAGGCCTCGACGTTGAATCCCGCCTTGCGGAACAGCCCGACCGAGCGCGGCATATGGTAGGCCGAGGTGACGAGCAGCCAGCGCTCGCCCGGCTTGGGATCGACCAGTGCCCTGGAGAACTCGGCGTTCTCCACCGTGTTGCGGGAGCGGCGCTCGATGATCAATCGCGACCTGGCAATGCCGAGCCCCTCGAACATCTCGGCGGCATAGTCGGCTTCGCGCGCATCGTTCGAGATCAGGTTCGCGCTGCCGCCGGTGAACACGAGGCGCGCATTCGGATATCTGCGCGCGAGCGTCGCCGCCGCGATGACGCGATCGGCCGCGCTGCGCACCACCGGCGTGCCATGCGCAACCGACAGATCGGCATCGATCGAGCCGCCGAGCACGATGATGCCGTCCGGCACGCCGCGCGAGGCGTCCCATGGCGGGAAGCGCTGCTCCAAAGTGGAGATCAGGACATTGCCGAGCGGCGAGAAGCCGCAGATCGCGAGCAGCAGCAGCGCGGCCACCATCAACCTGCGGCCGAGGCGCGCAAACCGCGTCAACAGCAGCACGGTGCCGATCACGCCGATACCGATCAGGAAGTTGATCGGCAACAGCATGATGCCGAGCGTCTTGGAGAGCACAAAAAACAAGAGAAGCCCCTGCGAAGTTCTGCTACAGCGTCATACGCTGCTGGGAAACTAATCAAAAGCCGTCACATGACCCATCATCATCTGAAGTCGAGCCCTGAAACCTGCCATTGGGGCTTCTTTGAAGCCAAGCTGAAACCGGTTCTGACCGTTGCGAGCGGCGACGAGATCACGATCGAGACCGTCAGCGGCGGCCCGGACGTGGTGCCCGACCGCGGCAAATTCTTCGTTCCGCCGGAGCTCGACGACATCCATGCGAAGTGCGAGCGGATGGTACCCGGACACATTCTGACCGGCCCGATCGCCGTTGCCGGCGCCGAACCTGGCGACGTGCTCGAGGTCGATATTCTCGACGTTCAGCTGCGACAGGACTGGGGTTACAATCTGATCAAGCCATTGTCCGGCACCCTGCCCGACGATTTCCACGAAACACGCGTCCTCAACATCCCGCTCGATCGCGGGCGCATGGTCGGCCGCATGCCCTGGGGGCTCGATCTGCCGCTCAAGCCGTTCTTCGGCGTGATGGGCGTGTCGCCGCCGCCGGCCTGGGGCCGGATCTCCTCGCTGATCCCGCGCGCGATGGGCGGCAATCTCGACAACAAGGAGCTCGGCGCCGGCGCCAAGCTCTATCTGCCGGTGTTCGTTCCGGGCGCGCTGTTCTCCTGCGGCGACGGCCATGGCGTGCAGGGCGACGGCGAGGTCTGCGTCACCGCGATCGAGACCGCGCTGACCGGCCGCTTCCGCCTCACATTGCGCAAGGATATCAAGCTCGCCTATCCGCGCGCAGAGACCGCGGATCATTACATGACCATGGCGATGGATCCCGATCTCGACCAGTGCGTGGTGCGGGCGCTGCGCGACATGATCGTGCTGCTCGGCGAGAAGCGCAATCTGTCGCGCGAGGATGCCTACACGCTGTGCAGTCTGGCGGCCGACCTGCGCGTGACGCAGACGGTCAACGGCTCCAAGGGCATCCACTGCATGATCGCCAAATCCGTGGTCCACGGCTGAGATCGTCATTCCGGGATGGTCCGAAGGACCAGACCCGGAATCTCGAGATTCCGGGTTTCGACGCTGCGCATCGCCCCGGGATGACTGAGTGCTATGGCCGCACTTGTGTTCCGCGAGCACGGCTCGATACAATCCCCGTCCCAACGAACAAGAATGGACGGGGACGGATATGCTGAAGGACAGGCTTTCGCCGGCCGACGAGGCTGCGCGCGACAGGGAGATGCAGGAGACGCTCGCCGCCTGCCCGCGCATCCTCGACCTCATTGCCCGCGGCCCGCAGGGCGCGCCGGACGCTGAAGCCGCGATCTATCTGCGCTCGCCGCTCGATCCCAATCCGGTCGTGATCTCGAACGATCACTTGATGGGCTGCATCAAGGCCGCTGAAACCTATTTCCGTAAGCACGGCATCGGCAAGGACGACGCGGTGGCTGTCCTGCTCCCGGCGTGCCCCGCGACCGTCGTCGCGATCTTCGGCGCAGCCGCCTGCGGCGTCGCCGAGCCGCTCAATTTGCTGTTCACGCGCGAAGCGATCGTCGCCCAGCTCAATGCGATCCACGCGAAGCTGTTGCTGGCGCCGCCGCCGGGCATGCCAGGCGGGCTCTATGAGAGGGTCGAGGGCCTGCAGCGCGAGGTGCCTTCCCTGAAGCACATTGTGATCGTGCCGCTCGACGGCAGCATCGCCTTCGACGGTGAGGTGCTGCGGCCTGATCCCGCCTGGCGCGACGACTACGGCAAGTCCAAGGACATGAGCGAGGCCGACCGCGTCGCCGTGATGCTCCCGACCGGCGGCACTACCGGCCATCCCAAGGTGGCGCGGCTCACCAACCGCGCGATGGTCGCCTCCACAGTATCCTCGCGGATGGCGCTCGATTTCCATCGCGGCGAGCGCGCGATGATCACGATGCCGCTGTTCCATGTCGGCGGCCTTTTCTGCACCACGGCCAATTCCCTGGCGGCCGGCACGACGATGGTCATCCCCGGTCCCGCCGGCGCGCGCGATCCGGCGCTGGTCCGGCACTTCTGGCAGATCATCGAGCAGTACCGCATCAACATCGCCGGCAACGTGCCGACGATACTTGGCGCCCTCGCCGATATCCCGGTCGCGGACAGCGACATCTCGACCCTGCGCGTCACCGCCACCGGCGCCTCGATCTGCCCGCCGGAGATCGAGCGCCGTTATCTTGCGACCTGGGGCGGCCCCTGCATCCAGCAGCTCTACGGCATGACCGAGCTCGCCGGCGCCATCACTCACGATGTGCACGGTGTGAAGCCGCGCGCCGAGAGCGTCGGCACCCGCAATCCGCTGGTCGAACTCGCGATCCTCGACGGCGGCAAGCTCCACACGGGACCGTGGCCTTCGCCGGTCGGCGAACTGCTGACCAGGGGCCCGCAGGTGTTCGCCGGCTATGTCGACAAGAAGCAGACCGAGGAGGCGTTCCGCGACGGCTGGCTGCGCACCGGCGACATCTGCCGGATCGATGCTGACGGCTTCGTCTACATCATGGGCCGCGCCAAGGATGTCATCATCCGCGGCGGCCACAACATCGATCCGCGCGCGATCGAGGACGCCGCGCTGGCGTTTCCGGGCGTGGCGCTTGCCGCGGCCGTCGGACGTCCCGACACCTACGCCGGCGAAGTGCCGATGCTGTTCGTCTCGGCGCAGCCCGGCACCCATATCGATCCGAACGCGCTCGCCGCCTTCGTGCAGGACAACATCCTAGAGCCGCCGGCGCGCCCGCGCGTGGTGTCGGTGATTCCGGAGATGCCGGTGACTCCGGTCGGCAAGATCTTCAAGCCGAAGCTGCGCGAGATCGCCGCCGGCGAGGCGGCGCGCGAGTTGCTGGCGCTGGAAGGATTGTCCGGCGAGGTCACTGTCGACGCGATCACCGACCCGTCGCGCGGACTGTACCTGAGCGTGAGCGCGCCTCCGGAAAAGGCCGAGAAGGCTGAGCGGCTTCTCAAGAAGTTCCCGGTCAAGGTCGAGTTACGGCCCTAACACCTTCATCTATCTCAATAATTCGATGACACCCGCGCGCTGGAACTCGCTTCCAGCGCGCTTGGGCGCGGCTGGCTGTTTCTTGCCGCCCACGGCTTGACGAACCGCCTCATTCCTAAATAGACTCTAAATAGATACTTTTCAGTACAGGCGTTCGGGGTTAAGCGTTTCACCATGGCTACGGAAAAGGCCGAAACCGACCGCGTCCCGGTCACGCTGGCGCTCTCGACCATCGGATACCTCGAGAAGCTGGTGAGACAGGGCACCCACGGCACGAGCGTCCCGGGCGTCGCACGGACATTGATCGAGGAAGGCATTCGGCTCGCCATCAAGGACGGGTTGCTTGCAATCCGCGACAACGGCCGCACGCCCTGAGAGCATGATCCGGAAAAGTGGAAACCGGTTTTCCGAAAAGATCATGCTCAAGAACTAAGGGCGCGTGTGCCGGCGCGGCGGTTCAACACAGAACGTGGAACCGTCAGATGATTGCCATCCAAGAGACCTGGACGCCGGAGCGCGTCGACCAACTCAAGATCTACTTTGAAGCCGGCCTCTCCTGCCGCGACATCGCCGTCAATATCGGCGTCAGCCGCAATGCGGTGATCGGCAAGCTGTCGCGGCTGAACCTCACACGCACGACGCCGGACGAACGTCGGGCGCGGCGCAAGAAATCCGCCGCCCACGCCGCGCAACGGGCGACTGCCAAGCAGCAGCTCCGGTTGCTCCAGGCGGTCTACGAGCAGGAGCCCGACGACGCCCCGATCGTCAGCGCCAACAGCTGCTCGCTGTTCGAGCTGAGCGAGCAGCGCTGCCGCTGGCCGATCAGCACCCCGGGCGCCGATGATTTCTGCTTCTGCGGCAACACACCGCTCGGCGGCATGCCCTATTGCTCAGGGCATTACCGCCTCGCCTATCAAGCGGGATCGCGCCAACGCGCGATGCGCGGATAGCGCTTGAGTGAAGCCGTCCCCACGCGATGCGGGACGGCCGTTCAGCCGACCTTCCACCCGGTTGCTGCCACGAGGTCCTGATAAAACTCCGGCGTGTAGGCCTGTTCCGGCGTCTTGCGCACGCGCTCGTCGAGCAGATGCGCATCGTCGCCGACCAGGATGCGCCAGCGTTCGGCTTTCACACCGTCGAGGATGATCTTGGCGGCGGCCGCGGCCGAAGTCGGTGCCTCGTCGTGGAAGATGCGGGCACGATCGAGCGCGAGCTGCTGGATGTCGACGTCCGACATCTTGGCGACGTCGATCCCCTGCCCCTGCAGACGCTGACGGGCCTGCTTGAGCTCGTCGGCGTTGAGCTGGTCGGAGCCGTTCTGGACCTTGCGCGAGTTCGACACGATCGAGGTGCCGATGTGACCGGGCATCACGACCGAGCACTTCACATGCGGCGCGTTGAGCCGGAGATCGTTGATCATCGCCTCGGTGAATCCCTTCACGGCAAATTTCGCCGCGCTGTAGGCGGTGTGCGACACGCCCATGCCGACCGAGGCCCAGAAGCCGTTGACGCTCGAGGTGTTGACGATGTGCGCCTCGTCGGCCTTCACCAACAGCGGCAGGAAGGTGCGGACGCCGAGATAGACGCCGCCCCAGCAGATGTTGAAGGTGCGCTCCCACTGCTCGCGCGTGTTGGAGAACAGGCTGCCGCCGCCACCGATGCCGGCGTTGTTGAACAGCAGGTGGATCTTGTCGGTCGCCTGCTGCTCGATCAGCTCATCGCGGAAGCGTTTGTAGTGATCCTCGATCGAGATGTCGGCAATGTGGGTCGTGATGCGCAGGCCCTGCGGCAGCTTCTCGACCTCGCAGAGCCGCTTGGTCTCGGCCATCGCCTCGGCCGAGACGTCGCACATCGCGACATTGCAGCCCTCGGCAACGAGCTGCCGTGCCAGCTCGCGCCCCATGCCCGTGCCGCCACCGGTGATGACGGCAATCTTTCCGGCGAAATCCTTCATGTGAGATCCGTTCCTTCCCTTATTTTTCTTGCCCTGTTCTTCTTTGTTTCGGCCGGAGCGCGGATCGCAGCCCCAACCGCTTGGCTGCGGCACCTTACATCACCGAATTGTCGCCCAGCAACGGCGCCGCCTCACGCGCAAGTGAGCCGCCTGCAGCGGGTTGAGACGGTGGCCGCGTAACGAAATCATTCCGCGTTGCGAACAATCCGACATCGACAATCGGAGACCATGATCGTGCACATCCTGAACAGATTGGTCGCGACAACGCTGATGGCGATCGCGGCCGAAATTTCCACCGCGGCCGCAGCTGCCGAGGTAAAACCAGCGAAGCAGCGCGACAGCACCTGTGCAGATGGACCACGTTGATCGCAATCGGCGCATAGCGCAGCGCGCGGCGTGGCACACCGCGCGATCGTCATAGGCGAAGCTCTGACAATGTTGCGATCACGTCGTCCGAACTCGAACACTTGTTTGCGAAGCGCGTGAGCCTCACGCGATGATCTCGCGCATCCTGGCTGCAGGCCACGCCGCGTCATGACGCGGCGTGGCGCTATTCGGCTGTCTCGATGCGCACGGATGCGCGCCGCCGCAGGACGCCTGCACCCGCACTCAGGGCCAGCTTGAGCAGGCCGCGCCACGAGAAATCGATGATCACCTCATGGTGCCGCAATCCCTTGCCGCCCTTTACCAGCCCGAGATCCCGGATCAGGCAATAGTGGCCGCTGCTCATGCGCGCCAGGCGGCTATTCTTGAAGCGTCCCATGAATGGCGAGAATGCACTGCGGATCGATTCCGTCAAATCCTGACGGCGTCGAATCGGCAAGGCGACGGCAACCCGATCGCCGGCCGCAGCTTGGCGGGCCGCGCGCGCCACCATCGTCGACGCCGGCTGGGCCCTTGAATCAAAAACCTCCGGCAGGGCATTGCCGGAGGTTTGGGAGGCTTAGCAGCTAGCTAAGAGCCATCATTCAATGTGTTGGCCGTGGCGTATATAGTTTAGTAGATCAGGTAAGTAAATAAGTCTGCGGCTAATGAATCGCATGGCTCGTCTTCGTCGTTCGCGTGGACCGAAATGACGCAGCTCAGCTCTCCTTAGAATCTTTCGCAAAGAAAAACCCCGGCAGTTGCCTGCCGGGGTTCTGTTGGATCGTGATCAGATCAACCGGAATTACCAGTTGCGCTGAGCGCGGAAGAGCATCTGGACAGTGTCCTGATCCTTCAGCTCGTAGGTCGCGGTCGGCTTGCCGATAGCAGTCGACGACGTCGTGATGATGCCGGCATACTTCTGATCGAGGTGCGAGTAGGTCACGTCGGCCGAGAAGGTCAGGTTCTTGACCGGGGTCCAACGGGTGATCACGCCGATCTGCGCGATGTTGTAGTCGGGGTTGCAGGCGGTCACGCCAGCGCCGCCAGCGAATGCGGCACGGAACGAACCACCGACGCCACCAACGCCGCAGATGAGCGACTTAGCCGCATCGTTGTACGAAACAGCGGCGAACGCACCGTACAAGCTGGTGTTCCAGTAGGGATCCCAGTTGTGGGTGTACGCACCGCGCATACCCCAGGTCTTGATGGACTGCTGCTGACCGCCGGGGCCGAACACCGTGTCGGGTGCCGTACCGAAGCCAACGCTGCCATAGACGCCCGGCAGGCTCGAACCGCCGAAGATGGCGATCGCACCGGCCTGGCTGGCCAGTTCCTGGATGTTGTAACGGGTCGCACCGTCGGTGTAGACGCCCTGGATGTTGATGGTGTCACCGGGTCCGGTCGGGATGTTCTTGATCGACAGGGCCAACGCACCAGCCCAACCCCACTTGTCGTCGGGATGACCGGTCAACTCGGTGCCGCCGTAGTAGGCAGCGTGGTTGTCATGCGCGGCGACCGACGCCTGGAAGATACCCCAAGCCTGGTCGACCTTGAGCGAAGCGACGAAGTCCGGAGCGATCGTGCCGGCGTAGTCGCTGGAGCCGTAGGCACCACCGACGCCGAGGTTGTTCACGCCAGCCTGCATGTAGGCAACCTGGTCCTGCGCCGACAGAGCCAGCGACACGCCGTTGCCGAACTGCGCGGTGTAGGTGAACTGGTTGATGCCGTTGGTGGTGTTCACGCCACCGACGAGTGCGTCGTAGTTGTTGCCCGGATAACCGTTCCAGGGGGCAGCGAACTGCGAAACCGCCTTACCCATCGTGAAGCCGGCGAACTGGATGAAGGCGTAGTAGACGCCGACCGTACCGGCAGCCACGTTGCCCGAACCTGCGTTGTTCGGCGCAGAAGACGAGCCGATCGCCGAGTACACGGTCGAGCCGTTGCCCTGGCCGGCATAGGTGTCGGAGGTCCAGGTGAACACCGCATCGAAATAGGTGCGGACCACGCCGTATTCGGTCGCGGTGCGCGTATCGATGTTGAAGTCTTCACGCGAACGCCAGGTGTAGCCGTTCGTGAAACGGTTGTTGGCACCGCTGGCGCCGTTGTAGTTCGCGCCGTACACGCTGTTGCCGTTCACCACGACGTCAGCACGCACA
Organism: Bradyrhizobium sp. USDA 4538; assembly: GCF_024171045.1. Lineage (NCBI taxonomy): Bacteria > Pseudomonadati > Pseudomonadota > Alphaproteobacteria > Hyphomicrobiales > Nitrobacteraceae > Bradyrhizobium > Bradyrhizobium sp. USDA 4538. The sequence goes on along the minus strand of NZ_JALJZE010000001.1, from coordinate 7,559,369 downwards.
TAGCCGCCCAGCTTGATGCAGGTGTCGGTGCCGGGGATGTAGTAGAAGCCCGGACCGTAAAGCGAGCAAACCTTCACGTACTCGACCGCTTTGGCCTTGACGGGAAGATCGGCCGCCTGTGCCCCGCCGACCGCGACCAGCGCAGCCGTCGAGCCCAGGATAAGGCTCTTCAAATTCATATTAAACCTCCAAGTTGCTCATATGCGGAGAGTCCGAGGCCGCGAGCGCCCCGTGATCCTCCCGCATTGTCCAAGACCGTTTTCCCCAAACCCCGCACCCTCAGATCAATCTGTGGTGTGCGACGGACTTGAACGATCACCGCAACGGGACGATCGAGATTCCCCTACCGCCGGGTTCAATATGCATTGGCGAGTTCGCCAATCAAAATAGTTTATAAAGTCAGGAATGCGAATGCGGCCACACTGTGTCTCGCCGGCAACGCTGCCTGTAAGCCCTTTGCCTACCTGAGAAAACTTGTCACATCCCAAATAGTCCACCTGTCACACGACCATCATAATTACTTTACGTTCACTTGCGTTCGTTGGCGGCTTGCGGGAAAAAACCTACTGCAGCGCGGAAAACAAGAAATAAATCAGCACAAAGCTGAGTCGGCGCCCGAGGGAAGAGGAAGCTGTGTCAGTGACAAGGAAGGATTCGACGCGCCAGCGCGCCATCGAACATCTCGACATCATCAAGCGGTTCACGCTCGAGATTTCGGCCATCAACTCGCATCTGGAGCGCGTCCGTCAGTTCTGGGGCAAGTCGCTTGGCGTCAGCGGTCCGCAATGGATGATTCTCATCGCGATCTCGGATCTCGACAAGGATGACGGCGTGCCGATCAACGTGGTGTCGAAACTGCTGCACGTTGATCCGTCGTTCGTGACCACGCAGTCCAAGCTGCTCGAGCAGAAGGAGCTGCTGCGGCGCGCGCCCTCCCCGGCCGATGCGCGCGTGGTGCGGCTGTCGCTGACCGACAAGACCAAAAGGCACCTCGCAGGCCTCGCCGAGCAGCACAAGGCGTTCAAGAAAACCGTGTTCGAGGAGTTCAGCGAGGCTGAGCTGGCCGAGTTCACGGCCAAGCTTTCGATGCTTACCAACCGCCTGGAAAAGGCCTGCCTGATTGTTGCGATGGAGGCCGAGGCCTGAGGCGACCGGCTCTGCAGCAGACGGGACGACTGGCAACCGGCATGATCGCGCCGCTCACCTCGCGAAGCGTTGGAAGCGGAGACTTATCGGTGTCCGCGCCCCGGCGACTGGAACGCCAGGAAGGCGAGAACGCTCAGCAGCGCAGCCCAGACCAGAAAGTGTTCAGCAATCATGTTGGCCCCCCATTTGCCCCTCAATGGAAAGCATGAAACGGGCCAAGCCGCGGTCGATCCGTGAACGGGCCATGGAAAAGGAGCCCCGGCGCTGACGGCCGGGGCCCCGAAAAACTTACAGTGTAACTATCTGGACTTGGTCGGGCTGCCTCCGGTCATCCCGCTGCCCGACCCCGTCGTCTGACCAGGGGCGTAGCCAGAGGCCCCTGGGCTCCCGGCTTTCGATCCTCGTGCCTGCATCTCGTGCCCGGGTGCATAGCCCGAAGCGCCGTGACTGCCTTTCTTGGAGCCCTTCTTTTGCATCTCGTGTCCAGGTGATTTGCTCGAAACGCCCTGTGCAAAAGCAACCGGGGTGGAAGCCATCAGGCATGCCGCGGAAAGGACGATGATTGCGTGCTTCATTTTGTCCTCCAAAATGCGCCCCGCAACTAACCGCCTGAAATCAGTGGCGTTCCATGAACGATTGTTCATCGACAACGACAGCCGCCGATGCGATCGGCTTGGTGCTGCCTCTTCAACGAGCGTTTGCTCGATATTAACGACAGCGTGTTGGCTTCCGCGCACAGCTTTCCGCGACTGGCGAACAGCATTGGCAACCAATCGCAAGCCGACGGCGAGCGATGCGCGCCCGCTTCAAACCACACCGAACGAATTTTGAGAAAAATGGTCGGAGCGAGAGGATTTGAACCTCCGACCCCTAGTCTCCCAGACTAGTGCGCTAACCGGGCTGCGCCACGCTCCGATGCCGTTCCATTAGCTGCGATCCTGCGTTCGCGCAAGGCGGGGCAGGCTCTCAAAGACTGTATTCCGAGGCCGGTTCCCTTGGCAGGTTTCCTTGGCAGGTTTCCTTGGCAGGCTTCCTTGCCTCAGCCGTCCTTCATCGCCGCGTCGATCACCTGTCGGCAGGCGACCAGCTCCTGCAGCACGCGTTCGAGCCGCTCCCGATCGACTGACGGAACGGAGGGACGAACCGGCGGCGCGGCGGCCGCCTTGCCCGGCTGGGCGTGCGCCTTGTAGGTCGACAGGATCGGATCCTCGTCGGGATCGACGAATCGGTAGTCGATCCCCTTCTCGTCGCCATCCCCCTCCTCGCCGTCGAAATCGAGGCCGTCGCTGCTCTCGAGATCGTCGGGCTCGGCCATGCTGTTGCCGACGGCTTCCTCGACCGCGCCGAACGAGACCGCCGCGGTCTGGTCGGCGATGCCCTGCACCGATTTGATGCCGTGCTCCTTCAGGATCCGCTGCACACCGCGGATGGTGTAGCCCTCGCCGTACAGCAGCCGGCGGATGCCCTTGAGCAGGTCGACGTCGTCGGGGCGATAATAGCGGCGTCCGCCGCTGCGCTTCATCGGCTTGATCTGCGCGAAGCGCGTTTCCCAGAATCTCAGCACATGCTGGGGAATATCGAGTTCATCAGCGACCTCGCTGATGGTACGGAACGCATCCGGCGCCTTGTCCAAATGCCCGCTCCTTTGAGCTCAATGCCTGGAGCCTTTCCGTTCCGATTGAATCGGAACGGGGCTCCGGATTCTAGGTTTGCCGCGCTTTCTTCACGCGAACCGGGTATCCACTTCGCTTGAAAACGCTCTAGTCGGCCTTGCTGCCGTCGCCATTGGTGACGACATGGCCATTGATCCGCTGCTTCAGGATCGCCGACGGCTTGAACACCATCACCCGCCGCGGCGAAATCGGCACCTCGGTGCCGGTCTTCGGATTACGGCCGATACGCTGGCCCTTCTTGCGCACCATGAAGGAGCCGAACGAGGACAGCTTCACCGTCTCGCCCTTTTCCAGGCAATCGGTGATCTCCTTCAGCACCAACTCGACAAATGCCGACGATTCCGTGCGCGACAGACCCACCTTTTGGTAGACCGCCTCACACAAATCGACGCGCGTAACTGTTTTTCCGGTTCCCGTGGTCATCGCCTGCCCCGCACTCTCGGCGAACAATTTCTTGACTGAAATTAAAAGCTTAGCGCGCAATGGTCAACAGCGACCAGCACCCAGGCGCAGGAAAGATACCGGCAACCTGTCGATACTGTTTGGCGATACGCTACCAGCGCACGAGCGCCGAGCCCCAGGTGAAGCCGCCGCCCATTGCCTCGAACAGCACCAGATCGCCCTTCTTGACGCGCCCGTCCTTCACGGCGACCGACAGCGCGAGCGGGATCGAGGCCGCCGATGTGTTGCCGTGCTTGTCGACCGTCAGGACCACTTTCTGCGGCGCAATATGAAGCTTATGCGCCGACGCATCGATGATTCGCTTGTTGGCCTGGTGCGGGATGAACCAGGTGATGTCCTCGGCGGTAAAGCCGGTGGCGTTGAAAGCGTCGACGATCACGTCGGTGATCATGCCGACGGCGTGCTTGAACACCTCGCGGCCCTCCATCCGGAGGTATCCGACCGTCCTGGTCGAACCGGGCCCGCCATCGACGAACAGCTTCGCCTTGTGGCGGCCGTCGGAGCGCAGATGCGTCGTCAACACGCCGCGGTCGCTGGTGGTGCCGGACTGCTGCTGCGCCTCCAGCACGACCGCGCCGGCGCCGTCGCCGAACAGCACGCAGGTGCCGCGGTCGTTCCAGTCGAGGATGCGTGAGAAGGTCTCGGCACCGATCACCAGCGCCCGCTTGTGGGTGCCGGCGCGCAGGAAATTATCGGCGGTGGCCAGCGCGAAGACGAAGCCGGAGCAGACCGCCTGCAGGTCGAAGGCGACGCCATGGTTGATGCCGAGCGCGTGCTGGACGGCGACCGCGGTGGCGGGAAAGGTGTTGTCCGGCGTCGAGGTCGCGAGCACGATCAGGTCGATCGACTGCGCATCGACTTGCGCGTGGGCGAGCGCGGCCTGCGCCGCCTTGATCGCCAGATGCGAGGTGACTTCGTCGTCGGCCGCGATGTGGCGCTCGCTGATGCCGGTGCGCTGCACGATCCATTCGTCCGACGTGTCGATCCGGCTGGCCAGTTCGGCATTGGTCAAAACCCGCTCCGGCAAATAGGAGCCGCAGCCGAGCACTACCGAACGTATCGCAGTCACGAGACAGCCTCCTGCGCGGTCTGCGCCTGCACCAGCGCACTGCCGTCGCGATTAAGCATCTGATTGATCTTGGTGAGGAGATCGTAGTGGGCCATCTCATAGCCAACATCGACCGCGTAAGCAAAGCCTTCCGTGTTGACGCCGCCATGGCTCTTGACCACCACGCCCTTCAGGCCGAGCAGCAGGCCGCCATTCGACTTGTTGGGATCGAGCTTGTCGCGCAGCTTCCGGAATGCACCGCGGGCCAGCAGATAGCCGATGCGCGAGATCCAGCTCGAACCGATCGCCTCGCGCAACAGGTCGAACATCTGGCGGGCAGTGCCTTCGGCGGTCTTGAGCGCGATATTGCCGCTGAATCCTTCGGACACGATTACGTCGGCACGCCCCTTGCCGATGCCGTCCCCTTCGACGAAGCCGATATAGTTGATGTCAGATAGGGCGCGCAGCATTTCGGCGGCCTCGCGGATTTCCTCATGTCCCTTGACCTCCTCCTCTCCGATGTTGAGGAGGCCGACGGTGGGGCGTTCGATGTTGAACAGCACGCTGGCCATCGCGCTCCCCATCACCGCCAGTGTCGCGAGATGATGGGCGTCGCCGCCGATCGTGGCACCAAGGTCGAGCACCACGGAGTCACCGCGCAGAGTCGGCCAAACTCCGGCGAGCGCCGGGCGGTCGACGCCCGGCAGCGTCCGCAGATTGATGCTGCCCATCGCCATCAGCGCGCCGCTGTTGCCGGCGGAGACCGCGACATCGGCCTCGCCATGCTTCACGGCGTCGATCGCGAGCCACATCGATGACGCCCGCCGGGTCCGCCGCAACGCCTGGCTCGGCTTCTCATCGTTCTTCACGGCGACGTCGGTATGGATCACTTTCGATACCGCCTTCAGCGCCGGATGCTTGGCGAGCTCCGGCTCGATCTGGGCCCGGTCCCCGATCAACAGGAATTCGCTGTCGGGATGACGGCTCAGCGAGATCGCAGCGCCGGGAATGACGACGGCAGCGCCGACATCGCCCCCCATGGCGTCAAGCGCTATTCGAACCTTTTGAGGCATGAACGTCCCGGAAGCCTGCTTTCCCGCAGCCCTTCAGACGAGGACCGCGAGCTTGAAGTCACCGCCGTTAACGGCGCGCGGCGAAACACCAACTCGCGTCCCGGCCGGGCCGCGACAATAGCGTGTCCTCGGTCCGACACAACCTCTTGACCGCAAATGAGGCAGCTGCCGAACCGTCACGCAACACATCAGAGCATACCAGAAATACATTGTATTTCAATGTATTGTGACACGTATTTGAAGTAACAAGGAGCAGTGCTCGCGCAAGCTTGCAGGCAAGCCATCCCCGCAAATGTGGCGCCAGGCGCCCTCAACTTCCCTTGGGCTTCTTGCCGTCCGGCTTTTCCTTCAGCGCCTTCAGCGCCGCGAAAGGATGATTTTCCGGGTCAGGGGCTTCAGCCTTCTGTTCAAAGACCGCATCCATCTTGCGCGGATACGGGTCTATGCCGAGAAACAGCGCATCGGTGGCGAGCCGGCCGATGTCGATGAAGCCGCCGACGATCGGCTCCGGCGGGTCCGGCGTTTCCTCATCGCTGTCGTCGGCGTCGTCGACCAAGTCGGCCATTTGCGGGATCTGCTCGGGCGGCGCGAACACCACATCGATCGGCTCATCGATCTCGTTCTCGATCGGATCGAGCGTCACTACGCAGGTCTGCCCGACCCTGGCCTTGACTCTGCCGGTGACGTGGTAGCTGCCGTCGCGTTTGGGCTGCAGGTCGAACTCTGCACGCGCGGAGACGACCTCCCGCAACTCGGCAACTTCGGCCATCGCCTTGCGCGCCGCCTCGTCGGCTACGATCTCGCGATGCAGGCCGGTCTCCGGAATCTGCGCGACATTGACGAGAACCCGCCAGGGGTCGCGGTCGCGCCGTGCATCGGGCTGCCCTGTGGTGCCGCCGCTCATGCCGCCGTCCCCGCAGCCTGTGGTACCGGAAAGCGCCACGCGCCCTTGGCCAACGCCGCGAGATCGGCGCGCGCCAGCTCTTCGATCGCCTCCCTGGCATAGGCGGCGAGCTCGCGGGCCTTGTCGATGTTCTGACCGTTGAGGATGTTCTTGCAGAACGACTCGGCCAAGGCCGCCTCGCTGTCGGTCAGCGCCAGATCATAGGCCGCGGTGCGGCCATAGAAGGCTTCACCGAACGCCTGCATGCGCTTCGGCACCGTGAGGTCGCCGACGCCCATTTCGCGCAGATTGTCGTCCATATCGATGCAGAAATGATCGAACAGGGCCTGGGACAGCGCCACGCCGCCCTCGACGGATTTCAGTCGCCGCAGCACCAGCCACAGATGCATCAGAAGCAGGTCAAAACGGCCGTTAACCGTGTCCGGAACGCCCAAGTCACGGTAAAACAACGGTTCTCGCGCCTGCGTCACGATCATGCCATAGATGATCTCAATGGTGCTGCGCGCGGGCACCCGGGGTCTTCTGAAGTGATTGAACGGCCAAAGCATGACGGGTTCCGGCTGCCGGTCCCCAAAGGGTCGCCTGTTGAGAGGTCGCCCATTGGAGCTCGGCATGATTGCAATCCATTGAGCTGCCCGGTACGTCAATGCCTCGGCCGATGCAAGGGGACGGATCAGTTCCGCCGATGAACCACACTCTTTCACGACAGTCTCGCGCCGCTTCCGCGCGCGGGTTCTTTTCGCGTCTCCGCGCCGTCGCGGCGATTGGCCTCGTCTGCGCCGCACTCGGCGGCTGCGCCGGGGAACAATTCCAGAAGGGCTACATCCTGCCCGAGGGGGCGCTCGAGCAGATCCCGATCGGCGCGAGCCAGGACCAGGTGCTCATCGTGCTCGGCACGCCCTCGACGGTCGCAACGCTGGACGGCGAGGTGTTTTATTACATCTCGCAACGGACCTCCCGCCCGGTCGCCTTCATGAATCAGCGGGTGATCGACCAGCGCGTGATCGCGGTCTATTTCGACAAGAACCGGCAGGTGCGCCGACTGGCCAATTACGGCCTGAAGGACGGCAAGATCTTCGACTTCGTCAGCCGGTCCACGCCGACGTCGGGCCAGGAAATGTCCTACCTGACACCGCTCTTCAAGCTGCTGAGCTTCAACTAGAGCGTTTTCGAGCGAAGTGGGCTCCGGTTCGCGTGAGACAACGCGTCAAACCGGAGTCCAGAGCATGAGCCGCTGCGCCAAGTTGTCGCTTGCCCGAGGGGCAAGCGGTCCCCTAGTTTGCTCGCAAACAAGAGCCTGAGCAGGGGGTAAACGCATGAGAGCCAAGAGATTTTCCCGTCGTACGGTATTGTCGGGCACGGCCGCATTGACGGCCGCGGCGATCCTGCCGCGCGCGAGCCTCGGCGCCGGCGACTGGCGGCCGACCGAGACCGTCCGCATCATCGTGCCGGCGGCGGCCGGCGGCTCGACCGACGTGATGGGGCGGCTGCTCGCGGCGCATTTGCAGCCGCTCTGGGGCCAGTCGGTGGTGGTGGAGAATCGCTCCGGCGCCGGCGGCACCATCGGCACATCCGAGGTCACACGCGCCAAGGGCGACGGCCACACCATCCTGATAGGCAATCCCGGCCCCAACGCGATCGCCTACAGCATCTTCCGCAACCTGACCTACACGGCCGACCAGTTGCAGCCGGTCTCCAACATGATCCGGATTCCGAACATCGTATCGGCGCATCCGTCGACCGGCCTCAAGTCGATCCCCGAATTAATCGCCTTCCTGAAGAAGAATCCAGACAAGCTCACCTACGGCTCGTCCGGCACCGGACAAAGCCCTCACCTCACCGGTGCCTGGTTCCTGCAGCTCACCGGGCTGAAGATGACGCACGTGCCGTTCCGCGGCGCCGGTCCCGCATTGCAGGCCGGGCTCGCCGGCGACATCCAGATCCTGTTCGACAACCTCTATCCGTCGCTGCCGCAGGTGCAGGACGGCAAGCTAAATGGCCTCTGTGTCACCACGCCGGAGCGCAGCGATTCCGCACCGAACCTGCCGACGATGCGCGAGGGCGCGCCGGAACTGGCAAAGTTCGACGTCTCGTCCTGGTTCGGCGTGTTCCTGCCGAAGACCGCGCCCGCCCCGGTGCTCGACGAGTTGAACCGCCAGGTCAAGGCGATGCTGGAGCGCGACGACGTCAAGAAGAACATCGCCGGCATGGGCGCGCGCGCCGACTACGGCACGCCCCAGCAATTCTCCGATTTCGTCGATGCCGAGACGAAGAAGTTCGCGGCGATCATCGAGAAGGAAGGCTTGCAGATGGAGGTCAAGTAGCAGCCGCCGTCACGATCTTTCCTGACCACGTTGCGGCCAATGCTACGACGACTTGTTGATCTTCTTGACCTTGGCGTCGGTCGCTTCAATCGACATCGCCAGTTCCATGATCGCCTTCGAGAGTAGCTCGATGGCCTCCTTCTGATCCTGCGATTTGGAGGCGCGGAGCGCGTAGTTCCGTGCGGATGAGAGCGACATCGATTGATCTCCGTGTTGTTCGCGTCTGGTTCAAAAATAAAACCCCGCGGCTTTCACCGCGGGGCTTCGTTTCAGTCGTGTCCGCCGCTCAGTGCGCCAGGATCGCCAGCAGCAGCAGCGCCACGATGTTGGTGATCTTGATCATCGGATTCACCGCCGGGCCCGCCGTGTCCTTGTAGGGATCGCCAACGGTATCGCCGGTCACTGCGGACTTGTGGGCGTCAGAGCCCTTGCCGCCGTAGTGGCCGTCCTCGATGTACTTCTTGGCGTTGTCCCATGCGCCGCCGCCCGAGGTCATCGAGATCGCGACGAACAAACCGGTGACGATGACGCCGAGCAGCATGGCACCGACCGCGGAGAATGCCGCCGACTTGCCGGCTGCGCCACCGCCCGCGATCGCGTAGATCAGGAAGTAGACCACGATCGGCGACAGCACCGGCAGCAGCGACGGGATGATCATCTCCTTGATCGCCGCCCGGGTCAGCAGGTCGACCGCCTTGCCGTAGTCCGGCTTGTCGGTGCCCTGCATGATGCCGGGCTTCTCGCGGAACTGACGGCGCACTTCCTCGACGATCGCACCGGCGGCGCGACCGACCGCGGTCATACCCATCGCACCAAACAGATACGGCAGCAGGCCGCCGAACAGCAGGCCGACCACGACGTAAGGATTGTTCAGGGAGAAGTCCGGGTTGACGCCCTTGAAGTAGGCATGGGCGTTGGCGTCGCTGATGAAGAATTTGAGGTCCTGATTATAGGCCGCAAACAGCACCAGCGCACCGAGACCGGCGGAGCCGATCGCGTAGCCTTTGGTCACCGCCTTGGTGGTGTTGCCGACCGCGTCGAGCGCGTCGGTCGACTTGCGCACCTCCTTCGGCAGCCCCGCCATCTCGGCGATGCCGCCGGCGTTGTCCGTGACCGGGCCGAAGGCGTCGAGCGCGACGATCATGCCGGCCAGCGCCAGCATGGTGGCGGTCGCGATCGCGATGCCGAACAGGCCGGCAAGGCTGTAGGTGACGAGGATGCCGGCGATGATCACGATCGCGGGCAGCGCGGTCGCTTCCATCGAGACCGCGAGGCCCTGGATCACGTTGGTGCCGTGACCGGTGACCGAGGCCGAGGCGATCGACTTCACCGGGCGATAGTCGGTGCCGGTGTAGTATTCGGTGATCCAGATGATCAGGCCGGTGACGACGAGACCGACCACGCCGCACCAGAACAGCGCCATGCCGGTGTAGTCGACGCCGTCGAGCTTGCCGAAGCCGACCAGCCAATTGATCACGAGCGCGACGCCGACCAGCGACAGGATGCCGGTGGCGATCAGGCCCTTGTAGAGGGCGCCCATGATGGACTGGCTGGCACCGAGCTTGACGAAGAAGGTGCCGATGATCGAGGTGATGATGCAGATGCCGCCGATCGCGAGCGGCAGCGTCATCATGTTCACCAGGATCGGCGTTTTGGCGAAGAAGATCGCCGCGAGCACCATGGTGGCGACCGCGGTCACCGCATAGGTCTCGAACAGGTCCGCCGCCATGCCGGCGCAGTCGCCGACATTGTCGCCGACGTTGTCGGCGATGGTGGCCGGGTTACGCGGATCGTCCTCGGGGATGCCGGCCTCGACCTTGCCGACAAGGTCGCCGCCGACGTCCGCACCCTTGGTGAAGATGCCGCCGCCGAGACGGGCGAAGATCGAGATCAGCGAGGCGCCGAAGCCGAGCGCCACCATGGCGTCGACCACGGTGCGGCTGCCCGCTTCCAGACCCATGAACTTGACCAGCACCATGAAGTAGATGGTGACGCCGAGCAGCGCGAGACCGGCAACCAGCATGCCGGTGATCGCGCCCGCTTTGAAGGCGAGCTCGAGGCCGCCGGCGAGCGAGGTGGTTGCCGCCTGCGCGGTGCGGACGTTGGCGCGCACCGAGACGTTCATGCCGATGAAGCCGGCAGCCCCCGACAGGATGGCGCCGATCGCAAAGCCGATCGCCACCGGCAGGCCCAGGAAGTAGGCCAGCACCACGAAGATCACGATACCGACCATGCCGATCGTGGTGTACTGCCGCCGCAGATAGGCCTGTGCGCCCTCGCGCACCGCGGCCGCGATTTCCTGCATGCGCGGATTACCCGCATCCGCGTTCAAGACCGACTGCGTCGCCCAGATCGCGTAGACGATGGAAAGCGCCCCGCAGAGCACAATCAACCATAAAGCTGTCATGTTGCCTCAGATCCTTGATGTAACCCCCGCGCCTTCTTGTGCCGCTAGGGGGCGGCAGGCGCTTATTTTGCGAGGACAATCCTCCCCAAAAACGGATTGCCTCAAATCGGGCGCGACCTTGCCAAAATCGTTACCGCTGTGCAACGCCACCTGTGGCCGAAAACGCCGATATCGGCAGCTATTTAGAAGGAAAATCGGCGCGATCAGGCGCGGGGAGTCTAGCGCTGCTTGCGTTCCGACGCGTTTTCTTAATGCGAACCGGTGCCCGCTTCGCTCGAAAACGCTCTAGAAATGGCTGTAGGACAGCCGCTTCAGCTTCAGTTCCCGGCCCTGCCCGTCGAGGAAGCTCGGTGGCGACAAGCCTGCGATCAGGCCGCCGATTGCGGTCACCGCGACCTTTGCCTGCCGTGCGTCGCGCAGAAAGGCGTCGACATGATCGCTCGGGACCGCGCACAAGAGCTCGTAATCATCACCGCCGGCCACCAAGGTCTCGATATCGATCGCCTTGCGTGCGAGCAGCCCTGCGGCCGCGGACGACAACGGGATACTCGGCACGTTGATCACGCCCGCCACACCACTGGCTGCGCAAAGCTTGGTCAGATCGCCGGCAAGACCGTCGGACACATCCATCGCGGCGCTGGCGTGGGTGCGGACGGCCGTGGCCAAGGCGTTGCGCGGCTGCGGAACACGGTAACGGGCGGCAAGAAAATCCCGCCCGACGACATCGTCCGCCAGAGCCGCGGCGACCGGGCCACCCCGGAGCACATCGAGGCCGAGCGCGGCGTCTCCGATCGTGCCGGTGACGAACACACGGTCGCCCGCCTGTGCTCCCGCGCGATGCACCATCGTGCCCTGCGGCACCCGGCCGAACGCAGTGATCGAGATCATCAGCGGCCCCGGTGTCGAGACCGTGTCACCGCCGAGCAGCGGGCAGCCGAAATGCGCGGCGTCCTCGCCGAGCGCCCGGGCAAACGGCTTCAGCCAGGCCTCCTCGGCGCCGCGCAGCGCCAGCGTCAGCACGAAGCCCGCCGGCACCGCGCCCTTGGCGGCGATGTCGGAGAGGTTCACCCGCAGCGCCTTGCGCGCCAGCGTGTCGGGCGGATCATCGCCGAGGAAATGCACGCCCTCGACGATGGCGTCCGTGGTGACCACAATGTCCTCGCCGGCCGCCCTCAGCGCGGCGGCGTCGTCGTCGAGCCCGAACGCACCCGGATCGGTCGCGAGCGGCTTGAAATAGCGCGCGATTAGGGAGTCTTCGCCGGAGGTATGTTTACTTGCTTGGGTCATCAACCCGTCATCCTGAGGTGCGAGCGAAGCGAGCCTCGAAGGATGCACGGCCCCGATGCGACCGTAGCGCCACGCCGTCGCCCTTCGAGGCCTCCGCTTCGCTACGGCACCTCAGGGTGACGGCTACGGAGGTGGGCGGCATCGCGGCACCTAGCTCCGCACAAACTCGTCGCCGCGGAACTGGCGCGCGATCTGGTCGAGCACGGCGTTGACCATGCCGGTTTCGTCCTTCTCAACGAAGGCATGCGCGACGTCGACATATTCGGAGACCACCACGCGGCCCGGCACGTCTTTGCGGTGCTCGAGCTCGTAGGAGCCTGCCCGCAGCACCGCGCGCAGGATGGCGTCGATCCGCTTCAGCGGCCAGCCCTTCGACAGCGCCTCGTCGATCAAAGGATCGAGCCGGGCCTGGTCGCGCACCACGCCGGAGACCACGTCGCGGAAGAACGCGGCTTCCGCCGGCAAATATTTCTCGCCCTCGACCTCGTTGCCGAGCCAGTGGCTCTCGAACTCGGCGAAGATGTCGTTGATGCCGGCGCCGCCAATGTCCATCTGATAGAGCGCCTGCACCGCCGCGAGCCGTGCCGCGCCGCGGCGGTTGGCTTTTCTGTCGGGGGCTTTCGCGGGCTTCTTGTTGTCTGCCATGGTCAGGCCTTTGCCAGGCGGCGTTTGATCCGCAGCATCGCCAGCGCCGCACGCGCCGCGTCGCCGCCCTTGTTGAGTTCGCTGGCGCGCGCCCGCGCCCAGGCCTGCGCCTCGGTGTTGACGGTGAGGATGCCGTTGCCGAGCGGGAATTTCCGGCTGATGGCCAAATCCATCAATCCGCGCGAGGACTCCTGCGAGACGATCTCGAAATGGATGGTGTCGCCGCGCACCACGCAGCCGAGCGCGATCGCCGCATCATACGGCTTGCCGTTCGCTTCAGCCGCATCGATCGCGATCGCAATCGCCGCCGGAATCTCCAGCGCGCCCGGCACCGTGATCACGTCGTGCGTCGCACCCGCGGCCTTGATCTCGGCCAACGCGCCTTCCAGCAGCGCGTCCTGGATGTCGTCATAGAACCGCGCCTCGACGATCAGCACGCGTGCGCCGGTAATGTCGGTCTGGTCCTTCAGGGGTGCGCGCCGCGCGTCAGCCATCTACGTATCCATTTCATATTGTTGACATTTACCGATAACGTTGGATGTCAACGTTTCGCGAGTTTGTAGTCGCCCCGACGACTGAAGCCAAGCACGAATGCCTCAGGCACTGTCATTCCGAGATGGTCCGAAGGACCAGACCGCAGGTGCACAATAGTGCACCGGGGAATCTCGAGATTCCGGGTTCGATGCTTGCGCATCGCCCCGGAATGACCGCTATGCCGTCATTTCATCTCCGACAGCCGCGCCGCGTAGCGGGCCATCAGATCGACCTCGATATTGACCTCGCTGCCCGCCTTCCAGCCGTTCAGGGTCGTCACGGAAAGCGTGTGCGGGATGATCAGCACCGAAAAGCTGATGTCGTCGACCGTATTCACGGTCAGCGACACGCCGTCCAGCGTGACCGATCCCTTCGCCGCGATGAAACGCGCCAGCTCCCGAGTGGTTCGCAGCTCGAAGCGCGCCATGTCGGGCAGATCGTCGCGCTTGACGATGGTCGCGATGCCGTCGGCATGCCCGGCCACGATGTGACCGCCGAGTTCGTCGCCGATCTTGAGCGCGCGCTCGAGATTGAGCCGGCTGCCCTGTCCCCAATGCTTGGCGGTGGTCATGCCGAGCGTCTCGGCCGCCGCATCGACATCGAACCAGGTCTTGCCATCGGCGGTGCCGGAGGCGACGACGGTGAGGCAGACGCCATTGCAGGCGATCGAGGCGCCGTCGGCGATCGTGGTCTGGTCGTAGTCGCAGGCAATCCGCATCCGGTGCAGCTGCCCCTGCGCCACCTGCTTCAGGCTGGTGATCTCACCGATATCGGTGACAATTCCCGTGAACACAACAAACCTCTTACTCTTCGTCATGGCCGGGCTTGACCCGGCCATCCACGACTTACTTCACTGCTGGCGACCAAGACGTGGATGCCCGGGTCAAGCCCGGGCATGACGACCTAGGATCGATCGTAGATAGTCAAAACATCTTTGGCCAAGGCTTCGCTAGCACGAAGGCTGAAGGCGGGCGACTGCGTGATTGCGTCGAGCGGCATTGCGTCCAGCGCGGGAACGCCGTCGGCACCGATCGCATCAGGCCCGCGCAACAGCCAGATCTCGTCGACAAGGCCGGCTGCCACGAAAGAATTTGCCACGCGCGATCCGCCCTCGACCAGCAGGCGCGAGATCCCCTTCTCCGCCAGCGCATGCAGGACGGACGGCAGATCGAGCCCTTGGGGCGCGCTGGCGGCGACGCGGATCACCTGCGCGCCGGCGGCACCTAGCTTCACCGCGGCAGGCGCCTCCGCCATATCAGATGTCAGCACCCAGAGCGGCGTCTCGCGCGCCGAATGCACCAGGCGGCTGTCGCCAGAGATCCGCAGCGCGCGGTCCAGCACCAGGCGCACCGGCGAGCGCACCGCCATGCCGGGCAGCCGGCAGGTCAAGAGCGGATCGTCGGCCTTGACCGTGCCGATGCCGACCAGGATCGCATCGCTCTGCGCGCGCAGCAGATGCACGCGCGTCCGCGCGGCCTCTCCGGTGATCGTAACCGGCTTACGGCCGCTGGCAGCGATCTTGTCGTCGGCGGACACCGCGAGCTTGAGGATCACATGCGGGCGCTTGTCGCGGATGCGGCGGAAGTGCCCGGCATGGTCGCGCGCGGCCTCTTCCGCGCACAGCCCGACATCGACCGCGATGCCCGCGGCACGCAGCTTGGCGTGCCCCTGCCCCGCGACTTCCGGATTGGGATCCTCGATCGCCGAGACGACGCGGGCGAGCCCGGCCGCCACAACGGCGTCCGCACAGGGCGGCGAGCGGCCGAAATGCGAGCAGGGTTCGAGCGTCACGTAGAGCGTGGCGCCGCGCGCGGCACCGCCGGCGCGCCTGAGTGCCTCGACCTCGGCATGCGGCCGGCCGCCTGCTTGCGTCCAGCCGCGGCCGACGATCACGCCGTCCTTGACGATGACGGCGCCGACCGCCGGATTGGGCCAGGTGCGCCCGAGCCCGCGCCGGCCAAGCGCCAGCGCCAGCTGCATGAAGCGCAGATCGGCCGCCTTTGCCGCTTCCTTGGCCTCTCTGGCCTTCTGCGCGAACTGGTCTTCCAGAATGCGGAAGATCATTTGCGTAGCGTCGCGAGCCGCGGGTCCTCTTCGCCGGTCAATTCGTCGAGCACGGCCTCGAAGTCCTTGGCCTCGCGGAAATTGCGGTAGACCGAGGCGAAGCGCACATAGGCGACGTCGTCGAGCTGGCGCAGATGCTCCATCACGATCTCGCCGATCGCCTCAGAGGAGACCTCGGCCTCGCCGCCGCTTTCGAGCTCGCGCACGATGGTGGACACCATCTTCTCCACCCGCTCGGATTCCACCGGGCGCTTGCGCAAGGAGATCTGCAGCGAGCGCACCAGCTTGTCGCGGTCGAACGGCACGCGGCGGCCGTTGCGCTTGATGACGGTCAGTTCGCGCAGCTGCACCCGCTCGAAGGTCGTGAAGCGGAAGTTGCAGGCCATGCAGACGCGACGCCTGCGAATGACCGCGGAGTCCTCGGTCGGACGCGAGTCCTTGACCTGCGTGTCGAGAGAATTGCAGCTCGGGCAGCGCATCCGACGGGACCTCTAGCAACGACCTTTTACTGATAGATCGGGAAGCGATCGGTCAGCGCCTTGACGCGCTCCTTGATCGCGGCCTCGACCAGCGGCGCCTTGCCGTCCGGCGACTGCGCCAGCGCGTTCAGCACTTCCGCGATCATGCCGCCGACCTGCTTGAACTCGGCGACGCCGAAGCCGCGCGTGGTCGCCGCCGGCGTACCGAGCCGCAGGCCGGAGGTGACGAACGGCTTTTCGGGATCGAACGGGATGCCGTTCTTGTTGCAGGTGATGGCGGCGCGCACCAGCGCCTTCTCCGAGATGTTGCCCTTCAGGCCCTTCGGCCTGAGGTCGACCAGCATCAGATGGTTGTCGGTGCCGCCCGAGACGATGTCGAGGCCATGGCCGCGCAGCGTCTCCGCCAGCGCCTTGGCGTTCTCGACCACGTTCTTGGCGTAGACCTTGAAGTCCGGCCGCAGCGCTTCGGCGAACGCCACCGCCTTGGCGGCGATGACGTGCATCAGCGGACCGCCCTGCAGGCCCGGGAAGATCGCCGAGTTCAGCTTCTTGGCCAGCGTCTCGTCATTGGTGAGGATCAGACCGCCGCGCGGGCCGCGCAGCGACTTGTGCGTCGTCGTGGTGGTGACGTGGGCGTGCGGCACCGGCGAGGCATGCACGCCGCCGGCCACGAGGCCCGCGAAATGCGCCATGTCGACCAGCAGATACGCGCCGACGGAATCCGCGATCTCGCGGAAGCGCTTGAAGTCCCAGGCGCGCGAATAGGCCGAGCCTCCGGCGATGATCAGCTTCGGCTTGACCTGCTCGGCCTGCTTCTGGACTTCGTCCATGTCGATGATCTGGTCCTCGCGGCGCACGGTGTAGTGCGCGGCCTTGAACCACTTGCCGGACATGTTGACCGGCGAACCGTGGGTGAGATGGCCGCCGGCGGCGAGGTCGAGGCCCATGAAGGTGTCGCCGGGTTGCAGTAGCGCCAGAAACGCCGCCTGGTTCATCTGGCTGCCGGAGTTCGGCTGGACGTTGGCGAAGCCGGCGCCGAACAGCTTCTTGGCGCGCTCGATCGCCAGCGTCTCGGCGACGTCGACCCACTCGCAACCGCCGTAGTAGCGCGCGCCCGGATAACCCTCCGCGTATTTGTTGGTCATCACCGAGCCCTGCGCCTCCAGCACGGCGCGGCTGACGATGTTTTCGGAGGCGATCAGCTCGATCTCATGACGCTGCCGGCCGAGCTCGCCCTTGATCGCGGCAGCGATCTCGGGATCGGCCTCAGCGAGGGTCGCGGTGAAGAAGGAATCGGGCGCGGAAGCGGTCTTGCTGGACGAGGTCATCGGCGAAATATCTCCACCGCCGCAAGCCTTTAGGCAGGATGCGGACGGTCACGAGTGGCGGTCGAAGCTGGTTTCAGAGCGTTATCACATCGCCCCAAAATGGCCAAGCGGTTGCGGTCCCTGCCGGTCAATTATGCCAGATATGGTGGGGATGGCGGGGATTGCCAGCCGGCCGGACGGCCGCCCCCCCCCGGTTCCCGCCGCTCGGCCAGCACGGCTGTGGCAGCCGCCGAATGGAACGTGACACCCCTTCCCGACCGCGCGGGACCGCGGAACGAGACAACTATCGCCTCGAGGTTTCAACGCGTTGCTCGCGCAACCGCGCGACATCGGACTGGCTTGATCATGTCGCGCGCGATCGCGATGCATCGACTCACGAGATGACGAGACAATTTTTGAATCGTTCGATTTTTGAATCGTTCAACACTGGATCGATTCAAGGCTCTCACGCGATGCGTGCAATTGCGCGTCATACGCCGTTGTCTCCCGGTCACCCAGCCAAGCTTTGCGTGCAACTTCGACAGCTTCTAACCGCGTGCAGGCTGCTCGCGAAAATCACCGTGATAACGACTCGCTCAAGATTTTTTTTACGGAGCGTGGAATAAATGTCGTGCAGGTGGATTCGGCCGCAGCGGTTTGCTGCTTCGGCTGTCGTTGTGTTTTCGGTTGTTGGTGCGGACGATGTCTTCGCCCAGACGCAATTGCCGTCCGTGACGGTCGAGGCGCCGCAGCGGCAAGCGGCGCGATCGCAGCAGCCTTCGCAACGGTCCACGCGCGCACGCAGCGCCTCGCGCCGCGCGACGGCCGCCCCGGTGGGCGCGCAGCCACAGACCGCTCAGCAACCCGCGGGCGCCAGCGGCGGGCACGAACGCGCCAACGGCCCGGTCACCGGCTATCTGGCGCGGCTGAGCGCCAGCGGCACCAAGACCAGCACGCCGATCATCCAGACGCCGCAATCGGTGTCGGTCATCAGCGCCGAGCAGATCCGCGACCAGAAGATCGTCAGCAAGTTCGACGAGGTGCTGCGCTACACGCCGGGCGTCATCGGCGGCACCTATGGCGCCGATTTCCGCAACGACTGGTTCATGATCCGCGGCTTCCCGGCGCAGAACGAGTCGCTGTTCCTCGACGGCCTGCAGCTGTTCTACACCTCCTATGCGAGCTGGAAGCTGCAGCCCTTCAATCTCGAGCGCGTCGAGGTGCTGCGCGGTCCGTCCGGCATCCTGTATGGCGGCTCGGCGCCGGGCGGCCTCGTCAACGCGGTGAGCAAGCTGCCGCAGGCCGAGCCCATTCGCTACATCGAGACCGGCGTCAATAATTTCGGCAACGCCTATACCCAGTTCGACATCGGCGGCGCGACGGCGCAGCCCGGCAACGGCCAGGTGCAGTACCGCCTCGTCGGCCAGGCCCAGGGCGGCGGCACCCAGACCGACTATGTCTACGACAACAACTTCTTCTTCGCCCCGTCGGTGACCTGGCGGCCCGATGCCGACACCAGCCTCACCGTGTTCGGCATGGCCTCGCACAGCAACACCCGCGCGCTGAACTTCCTGCCCTATGTCGGCACCGTCACCAACGCGCCGTTCGGCCGGATTCCGACCAGCCTGTTCGTCGGCGATCCCAGCGCGGACCAGTTCCGCCGCGACCAGCAGATGGTCGGCTACCAGTTCCAGAAGAGCGTGACTGACAGCGTCGATTTCCGCCAGAACGCGCGCATGGCGCATGTCGACGTCTATTATGCCGGCCTCTATGGGCTCGGCTACGCGACGACGCCGGCCGCCGCCGACATCACCCGCGGCAATTTCTACACCCGCGGCATCGCCACCCAGCTCAACCTCGACAATCAGCTCGAATACCGCTTCACCACCGGCGCGCTGCAGCACACCGCGCTGGTCGGCGTCGATCTGAAATATTACGGCATCGACGACCGCCAGGGTTTTGGCATGGGCACGAATCTCAACGTGCTCAATCCGGTTTATGGCACCAACCTGCCGTATAGCGGCCCGCTCTATCAGAACGGCTATCTCGCCCAGGGTATGGCCGGCCTCTATCTGCAGGATCAGGTCAAGCTCGACCGCCTGACGGTGGTGCTGTCCGGACGCCAGGACTGGGTCGATCTCACCAACAACAACCGGATCGGCGTCTCCCAGGGCCGCGACGACAGCAAGTTCTCCGGCCGTGTCGGCGCGATCTACAATTTCGACAGCGGCGTTGCGCCCTACGTCTCCTACATGACGGGCTACAATCCGGTCATCGGCACCACCGCGGCCGGCCAATTGCTGCTGCCGGAAACCTCCGAGCAGACCGAGGTCGGCGTCAAGTACGAGCCGGTCGGGCTCAACGCACGGTTCGGCGTCGCGTATTTCGACCTCAAGCGCAAGAACGCGCTGACAACAGATCCGAACAACCCGCTGTTCCAGACCCAGAACGGCGAAGTCACCTCGCGCGGCGTCGAGCTCGAGGCGGTCGCGAACATCACGCGCGATTTCAAGCTGGTGGCGAGCTACACCAATTACGAGCTGTTCGTCAGCAAGGACCTCAATCCCGCGCTGATCGGCACCGTGCCGACCAACGCGCCGCGTCAGCTCGCATCGGCGTGGACCGACTACACCTTCCGCGACGGGCCGCTCACGGGCTTCGGCTTCGGCGGCGGCGTGCGCTATGTCGGCTCGTCCTTTGCCGACACAGCGAACACCGCACGCGTCCCGGGGGTCGTGCTGGGCGATCTCGCCTTGCATTACGAATGGGACAACAACTGGCGCGCGGCGCTCAATGTCGTGAACGTCACCGACAAGATCTATGTCGCGAGCTGCGCGACCATCAGCTCCTGCTACTACGGCGATCGCCGCCGCATCACGGCGAGCCTCGCCTACAAATGGTGAGCTGAACTTTCAGTTCACGGAAAATCATGTGACCGAGAGGCGGTATCCGGCCGCCTCTCTTTTTTCGCTGTCGTCAGGGTGGTGTCAGCTTGTCGCGCTAGGTTTCGCGTCGCGGCGATATTTGCCGTGCCCAGACTGGCCCGCTCCGAAATGCGAGCCCCGGAGCGGGCCTTTTACGGTCTGGTCGCGCCCTAATCCTCGTTCGCCTTGAATCGTCCCAATCCCTTGAGCACAAACGGTGCCAGCAGCGCGATCAGCGCGATGCCGAGCAGCGTCGCCGACATCGGGCTTTGCAGCAGCACCATGGGATCGCCGAGGCTGATCGCCAGCGCGCGGCGCAACTGGCTTTCGGCGATCGGCCCGAGGATCAGCCCGATCACGACGGGCGCGATCGGGAAGTCGAACCGGCGCATCAGAAAGCCCATGACGCCGAACGCCGCCAGCATCGACAGCTCGACGACCGACGGCTTCGCAGCGATCGTGCCCATGGTGGCGAACACCAGGATGCCGGCATAGAGCCAGGGCTGCGGGATCGCCAGCAGCCGCACCCAAAGGCCGACTAGCGGCAGATTGAGCACCAGCAGCATGCCGTTGGCGATGAACAGGCTCGCGATCAGGCCCCACACCAGGTCGGGCCGCTCCGCGAACAACAGCGGCCCCGGGTTGAGGCCGTATTGCTGGAAGCCCGCCAGCATCATTGCAGCCGTTGCCGAGGTCGGCAGTCCGAGCGTCAAAAGTGGCACCAGCGTGCCGGCGGCGGACGCGTTGTTCGCCGCTTCCGGCCCTGCGACGCCTTCGATCGCGCCCTTGCCGAACTCCTCCGGATGTTTGGTCAGCCGCCGCTCGGTGGAATAGGACAGGAATGTCGGGATCTCCGCCCCGCCGGCCGGCAGCGCCCCGATCGGAAAACCGAACAGCGTGCCGCGCAGCCACGGCTTCCACGACCGCCGCCAGTCCTCCCGCGTCATCCACAGCGAGCCGCGCACCGGCTCGAGCTTCTCCTCGGCGTGATGCCGGCGCGAGGCGACATAGAGCGCCTC
This sequence comes from Bradyrhizobium sp. USDA 4538, assembly GCF_024171045.1. Taxonomy (NCBI): domain Bacteria; kingdom Pseudomonadati; phylum Pseudomonadota; class Alphaproteobacteria; order Hyphomicrobiales; family Nitrobacteraceae; genus Bradyrhizobium; species Bradyrhizobium sp. USDA 4538. The sequence goes on along the minus strand of NZ_JALJZE010000001.1, from coordinate 7,538,073 downwards.
GCCGACCGCGAACAGGCCGACCGCGAGCGTCGTCACCTCGACGCCGTCGAGCAGTTCGGGGATGCCGAAGGCAAGCCGCGCCTGACCGGTCAGCTTGTCGATGCCGACCAGCCCGAGCGTGAGGCCGATGAACAGGCTGGTGAGGCCGCGGACCGGCGAGTCGCCGAAGGTCGCCGACACCGTGACGAAGGCAACGCACATCAGCGCGAAGTAATCCTCCGGCCCGAAGCGCACGGCGAAATCGACCAGCCATGGCGCGAGGAATGCGAGGCCGATGGTGGCGATGGTGCCGGCCACGAACGAGCCGATCGCCGAGGTCGCCAGCGCCGGGCCGCCGCGGCCGGCCTTGGCCATCTTGTTGCCCTCGAGCGCGGTCGCCATCGACGCGCTCTCGCCCGGCGTATTGATCAGGATCGCGGTGGTCGATCCGCCATACATGCCGCCATAATAGATGCCGGCGAACATGATCAGCGAGCCGCCGGGATCTAGCTTGTAGGTCACCGGCAGCAGCAGCGCGACCGTCAGCGCCGGTCCGATGCCCGGCAACACGCCGACCGCGGTGCCCAGGAACACGCCGATCAGGGCGTAGAGCAGGTTCATCGGCTGCATGGCGACCGCCATGCCGTGCGCCAGCGCGGCGAAAGTGTCCATCACAGCAGTCGCTCCAGCGGGCCGGCGGGAAGGCTCAGCGTCAACAGCTTGTCGAACGCGAGATAAATCAGCGTCGTGATCACCAGCGCGATGGCGGTGTCGGCCAGGACGGCGCGGCGGCCGAACGCCGCCGACGTGGTGACGAACAGCGCCGAGGTGGCGAGGATGAAGCCGCCGCCAAAGCCGATGATGGCGATCAGGAGCACCAGGCCCCCGATGATCAGCCACACCGGTTTCGGATCCATGCTCTCGCGCGGCGGCAGCTTGCCGCGCAGCGCGTCGATCAGATTGCCGACCGCGAGGATGACAAGGCCGATCGCGATGACGACCGGCATCGCCTCCGGCCCCATGCCGTACATCGTGGTCGACGGCAGCTTGCTGGCGTCCCACACCAGCACCGCAGCAAGCCCGGCAAGCGCGGCCGCGATGACCACGCCGGCGCGATCGACGCGGCGTGCCGGCGCCGGCCGGAGGTTTTCAGACGCCGCGTCCGGCGTCATGACTTCACGAGGCCGACGGACTTCAGCACCTCGGTCACGCGCGTGATCTCCTTCTTTAGGAAATCCGCGAAGGCGTCGCCGCCGAGATAGGCGTCATCCCAGCCCTTCTGCTTCAGGATCTCCTTCCAGGAATCGGACTTCACCATCTTCTCGACAGCATCACTCAGCACCTTGCGCTGCTCCGGCGTGATGCCGGGCGGTGCGACCACCGAGCGCCAATTGGCCAGCACGAGATCGATGCCCTGCTCTTTGAAGGTCGGGATATCGACGCCCGGCAGTCGGTTCGCCGACGTGACGCCGAGCGCGCGCAACTTGCCGGCCTTGATCTGGCCTTCATATTCGCTGAGGCCGGAAATGCCGGCCGTGACCTTGCCGCCGAGAATGGCTGCGAGCGACTCGCCGCCGCCCGAGAACGGAATGTAGTTGATCTTCTTGGCATCGGCGCCGACCGTGCCCGCGAACAGCGCCGCCATCACGTGGTCGACGCCACCGGCCGAGCCGCCGGCAAAGGTCACCTTGGCGATATCGGCCTTCACCGCGGTGGCGAGATCCTGCGCCGTCTTGATCGGCGAGTTCGCCGGCACCACGATGACCTGGGTCTCCTCGGTGAGGCGCGCAATCGGCGTCACCTGATCCAGCGTCACCGGCGACTTGTTCATGGCGAGTGCGCCCACCATGACGAAGCCGTTCACCATCATCTGGTTGCCGTCGCCCTTGGCGCCGTTGACGAACTGCGCGATGCCGACGCTGCCGCCGGCGCCGGGAACGTTGGTGACTTGGACGCTGCGTGCGACACCGGAGGCGACCAGCGCCTGCTGCATCGAGCGCGCGGTCTGATCCCAGCCGCCGCCGGGCGCCGCCGGCGCCATCAGCTTGAGCTCGAGCTGCTGCGCGGGCGCCGGACCGATCGCCCCAAGCAACAGCGCGACGACCGCGCCGACCAGGCGCATGTGGGACGGGATCATGAGGCTTCCTCCTGAATTTTCGGAAACAGCCTGCCGATCGCCGGCTGCATCCGGTCACGTGACCGCATCGCCATTCGGACAGCGCGGTCCCTTCGGGTCAGGAATCGCTCGCCGATCTCGCGTCTGCGTATCCCTAGCGACCATTCGCCACAGCCTTCGGCAAGCCGGAGGGCGCGGCTAGCCAGTGCTGCAAATCGCCGCACCATCTCCGATCATTTTTCGCTTGCTTTGATTCGGAGCGTCTCGCCAACGCAAGCCTGTTCTAGGAACCTTCGCCATTTTCTCCCGTTCCACCTCCGCCGATTGGTACGGCTATTGGAGGAGAGAACATGAAGTTTAAGACCATTGTCGCGGCATCTTTGCTTGCCGCTTTCGTCACGCCGGCATTTGCAGCGGATGAATTCTACGTCGTGCAGGACGTGAAGACGAAGAAGTGCACGATCGTCGACAAGAAGCCGGTCGACACGACGACCACCGTCGTCAGCGCGTCGGGCACTGTCTACAAGACGCGCTCCGAGGCCGAGACCGGCATGAAGAGCGTCAAGGTCTGCACCTCGAACTAGAAGGCGATCGCATGCCAGTCATCATTCTCTGGGCTGTGCCGGCGATCATCGTCATCGGCGGCGGCATCTACCTGATCGGCCATATGCACTGAAGCAAGGAGACCTCTTATGAAGAAGTTGGCTATCGGCTGCATCATGGCTGCGGCGTTCGCTACCGCCGCGCATGCAGCAACCACCATGCCGGCCGCGCCGGCGGACAGTTCGACCATCACCAACTACTACAAGCAGAATGTCTACGACCCGAAGGAATCCAAGATCGGGACAATCGACGACGTGCTTGTCGACAAGTCCGGCAAGGTGACCGGTCTCGTCGTCGGTGTCGGCGGCTTCCTCGGCGCCGGCGAGAAGGACGTGATCGTGCCATTCACGGCCGTCAAGTCTCAAAAGAAGGACGACAAGTGGTGGCTTACGCTCGACGAGACCAAGGACAGCCTGAAGGCCGCGCCCGGTTTCAAATACGATCGCGCCAGCACGACGTGGAAGCCGGAGAACAAGTAACACCGACGTCCCGTCTGCTCACTGAGGGCAGACGGGACGCTGCGGCAGATCACTCACGGGATGGTGGCGCTGTCGAAGCTCGCCCGAAACGCATCAGGTAACGCGCCAAACCACGAAATGGCCCCAGCACCTTTGGGGGCCTGGAGGCCGGTGCTGGGGCCGTTTGCCTGATCCGGGGCTGAGCTATTGGAGGCAGGCTCCCCCATCCATCAAGAACCGCGCGGTTCCAGCATTAGCTTATGTAAATCGGCGATCCGATTTTCCACGGCGATGTCCTGTCTGCAACACGCCTCCCGCGAGGCGGGCTGATCGCAGGCATTCAAACGGCGCGGCCGCAGGTGGCAGTTCTGACGCGGCAACCGCAAAAATTTTTCGGCCGGGTTCTTGACACGATTTCTCCGGTTTTTATTTTCTTCCGCGCCAGCCCCCATCGCGGAGGCTGGGGCCTGGTCGCCTCTCGGGGCCAGGCGAGACGGGCACCGGTCGTGTCCGGTGCCGTTCATATCCATCTTGCTCTATGGAGGATTTGGCTATGCGCACATACGACTTCTCTCCCCTGTTCCGGTCGACCATCGGATTCGACCGGCTCTTTGATCTCGCCGAAGCAGCCCACCGGGCCGGCGAAGATCACTACCCGCCCTACAACATCGAACGGCTGTCCGAAGACAGCTATCAGATCGTGCTCGCGATCGCCGGTTTTGCGCCGGATGAGATTTCCGTCACGGCAGAGCAGAACGTTCTGACTGTCGAAGGCGTCAAGGTCGAGAAGGCCGAGCGCGAATACATCTATCAGGGCATCTCGACGCGCAGATTCAAGCGCCAGTTCAGCTTGGCCGACTACGTCGAGGTCAAGAGCGCGGCGTTCGACAACGGGCTTCTCAGGATCGAGCTGGCGCGCGAAGTGCCGGAGGCGATGAAGCCGCGACGCATCGCGATCAACGCGGCATCGAACACAGCGCCCCGACAGCTCGAAAACGTCGCCGCCTGATTGAACCGGCGAAGCCGCGTCCGACGAACAGGTCGCGGCTTCGTCTTCTCACTCTTCTCAGCAACTCGTCTTTCGAACGGAGGTATCCATGCGGCCGACGACCGCGCCTGCTCATAACGTTATTGGCTTTCATCTGCCGATTGGCGATCACCACCAATATGAGGTCCCGCACGATGTGGTGCGGGATTCTCGCCTGAGCCTGGCCGAGAAACGCGCTCTCCTGGCATCCTGGGCCTCGGACGCCAGCGCTGTAGCGTCCAATCCCGCTTTGCGCGCACCCAAGGGGCTCAAAGCGCCCGTTCCTGTCAGCGACATCCTCGAAGCGCTTCGCGCGCTCGACAGCGATCCGCACCATCCGCCAGGCGGCCGGCCTGCCCGCCTGCGCTCCGTCGACCGCTGCCTGGCTGCATAGGAGCGCGAGATGACAGACATCAGGCTACCGAAGCACGTCATCGACCGCCTCGAGGGACGCTGGCGGTCAAGATTTGGACAGGCAAGGCGCCGGAGCTCAGAACTGTTCGACCACCGGCTTGAACAGTTGCGCGCTCATCGCAACAATATTCATCGGTATCGGCGATTGCTGCAGACCCAGCTCTCCGACCTCGAGCGCGAATTCATCGAAAGACGGCTGTCCGAAGAAACCACGGCAATGCAAGGCCTCGCGGCCGACATTCCATCCCTTCCCTCCTCGTTCGATCGCGCAGCTTGCGAGGAGATCACGCCATGAATGGGCTGCAACAACTGCTTATAAGAGGCAGCGAAAAAGTCATCGGTCACTATCAATTCCTGCTGGATAGCGCGACCTCGGAACAAGAGCGCGAACGCTATCGACGGAGGATCGAGGAAGAACGCCGGATGCTAGGCCGGTTGCTCGACGATTCCGATCGGTCGTCACGCGCGGCGTGAGCGATTCATGGCGGCGGGAGAGCAAATCCGCTCGTGATGCCCGCCGCTCGCCTCGCGCGAAGGCCGCAAAGCCACCCGCGTGCCTTCGAACCATCAAAGGACGCGTCCGTTATCCGGAGGCTTGGTACGCATCCGGGAGAGGTTGCCTTATGTATCGGATCTACTATTTCGCTGTCTTCCTCGCTGTGACCGGCGCAATCTTTGGCTCATTGGTCACGCTGGAGAAGATCTTTCATTCCATGGGTTCCGCCTAACGATCCCGATCGAAGGTCTCGGATCGGAGCCCTGGTTCGGAATTTTACCCTAGCAAAAGCCAGGCCATGGAGGCGATGAGAGCCACAAGCGACACGGTCGCAGCGCTGACAAAGGCAATCTCCACACCGTCGATATGGTGGTGGTTTGTTTGCATTGAGCGTCCTCCTAGATGGGTGCCCGCGGACCTTGAGACAGTAGCCACGCCGCCAAATTGGCGGTGGTTTCGTCATGCCGCGCCTGCCTCAACAGGGTCTCTCGCTCTCGACAGGGAGGAAGGTTCTTGGCCCGTTGACGTAGCCGTTCGGCTTCTTGGGCGAGGCGTTTTTCAAGAGGGAAAATCTGCCTAACCCGGCGTCGTCGCTTCATGGCTCCTCTCTCCAACGCTGACGTTTGGCTGCCCCAAAAGCAAAATCAAAAAGCCCGGGAAGCCTAAAAAGTTCCTGCCAGCTTCGCGTCAATGAGATCAGACGGATGGAACTGGCGAAACGGCATGGACGTTACAGGGCATGGGCATGGCCAAGGACCTGAAGAAACAGGCCAAGACCGCCGAGCAGGCGGCGGTGCGGACGGCTGACGAATTCGCGGCCGAGCAAATGAAGAGCCTCGCGCAAGCGTTCCGGGCTCAGGCCGAGGTCGTCAAGCGAAACAAGAAAAAGAAGAAAGATGAGCTTCACCGTAAAAGCTAGGTGCAAGTTTGGAGAGATCGTGCACCGTCGTGGCACGGCCGAGGCAGCTCTACGCAAGGCAAAAGAGCTTTCACGGTCGCAGTGTTACGACATCCACATCGTGACACCTGAAGGCCGAGACTACGACTCGTCCGAGTTTGGAGATCTTCCCCGCACGCCATTGGCTGTGCGCGTTGCTCAGAAAGGCCACACCTATCCATAGGGTGGTAGAGGTTTCAAAACGGCAGGCTCAAAGAGCGGCCCCGGCTAACCGCATCACCCTTAGGGTGCGCCCTTCCCCATCCGTCTCGCACGCGCCATCGGCGAGACAATCAATAGCGGTCGCGATATCCCCGCCGCTGCTGACCATATGCGGCGCGAGGATTGATCCCGCAGGTCACGTTCCTTCCGGAAGCTGACGCAAGACACTGGGCGCGGGTTTGGTACATGCAATCGCCGGGATAGCCGACGCCGCGCCCCTGCACGCACCAGCGATAATCCCGGGCGCTGGCTGGGCTCACACTTGCTAGTCCTGCAACGCCGAACGCCAGGACGAACGCCAGGACAGCGAATAGGACGGTTGTGCGCATGATCGGCTCCTCGCAAGCAATCGAGGACCAACGGAGCAGCAAGATCAGCGTTCCCTTCGATAGTGGCCGGCCGGTTAGCAAGATCGCAAGCCGCAGCCGGAGCGGCCGCGCCGAGCGCGAGCGCAGGAACCATGCTCCGTTGGGTCGGTTGTCGGAAACCATCCATCCCACACAAGTCAATCGGCATGCCGTCACGACTGCTTTGGTTTTTAGGGTTTCCGGTTCTGGTTGTTCTGGGTGGTTGCGGCGATCAACTCGAGTGCGATTCAATCGAAACCCGGAAGGCCGTGCTCCAGACCATCTCCAACGATCACCGCAATCCGCTTGTCAATTTCGCCGCCAGGGAATCGACGGCGAAGCCCACTGCGGAAAACGCAAATCCACAATACCTCCTCGGTGAAAAGATCGTCACGACCTCGGCAAGTGAGGACAAGCGAACATTGCAATGCAGCGGCGGCATCTCGGTTTCCGTGGGCGACATCAAGGCTTCCAAGGAAGTCGAATTCACCGTGCAGAAATCGAGCGACGGAAAGTTGGCGGTTTCGGTTGCTCCATTTCAGTTTTGAGTTGCGACAAACTCAGTGTCGTCCTGGCGAAAGCCAGGGGACCCATTACCCCAAATCACTATTGTTGCGCGACGCTGGGGCCGCGATCCCGCTCATCGCCAAATGCGGTGGTTATAGGTCCTGCTTTCAGGACGACGATCGTGCGCGAGGAACCTGCACCGTCATCGCGTCGTTGCGAGCAAAGCAAATCGCCGCCGAGGAAGCCTTGCCGACGACGCGGAATCAGACCGCGAAGCCAGGCGCGCCGCTACAGCCCGGTATAGCCGGCCTTCACGTGGTCGGTACTACCGTCGAGCTGGCGCAGATAGGTCAGCCCGCACACCGTCAAGCGATGCGGATCGCGCTCGCCGGCGTCGAACAGCGTCTGCACGTACTCTGTCACCTTCGCCCGCGCTTCCTCGCTCGCAGCGGGCGTGCGGTTGAGCAGCAGATCATACGTCTGCATGATCCGATCGATAGCGGCTTCCATTGAAGTCTCCGGGTTGGCGCTCAGGCGACCACCAGCGTCTCGGCCTCGAACTTCGCGATCGCCTTGTTGGCGAGGCGGAGGCGATTCATCTCACCACGCTGGAACAGCTTCACGATGATGCCGAGCAGGCGCTCATTGGTGGCGAAATTGTCGGGAATGGCGCCGGATTTGCGCAGATAGTTCGAGGCGATCGCGTAGGCGTCACCGACGACCTCGACATTCAGCACCTCAATCCCGCGTTCGAGCAACATATCCCTGCCTCTCCGTTGGCTAACGGATAAGCCGCCGGGAACGCCTTGGTTCCTCGCCGGGGCCCATTTATTTTCGCAGGTGCAGCATGAAAAACGCATCGGCCGGGCATGACCGATGCGTTGACTGGAGCAAGGCTGGACTGAAGGAAGGCTGCCGGTCTTCTCGCGCGGCCGGCTTGGCCATCAGGCGAAAACGGGAAGGCTCAGAGGCGATACAGGATCTGGTCGGTCCAGAAGCGCTCGAGGCGATGCAGCGACTTGTTGAGGCTCGCGAACTCCTCGTTCGAGATGCCGCCAACCTGCTCCACCGTCTTGACGTGCTTCTGATAGAGCGCGTCGACGATCTTGCGGACCTCCTGGCCCTGCGGGGTCAGACGGATACGGACCGAGCGGCGATCGACGCGCGAGCGCTGATGATCGAGGAAGCCGAGCTCGACGAGCTTCTTCAGATTGTAGGAGACGTTGGAGCCGAGATAGTAGCCGCGGGTGCGCAGCTCGCCGGCGGTCAACTCCTTGTCGCCGATGTTGTACAGGAGCAGCGCCTGCACCGAGTTGATGTCGGCGCGGCCACGACGATCGAATTCGTCCTTGATGACGTCGAGGAGCCGGCGATGCAGCCGCTCCACCAAAGTCAGGGCTTCGAGATAGAGCGGCTGCACCGGAGCTTGACCGGTAGCGCGATCAGCGGCATCCGCCGCCGTTGTCGCAACGGCTTTCATCATGACACTTCCCCTGTTTGTCGTTTTTATCGACTTTATTCGACGAAACTTGTGTCCCGCCTGATAGGTCCAACGTAAGGGGGCCGTTTGAATATCCGCTTAAATAAGAGAATAAAGAGATCATGAATTTAAGACAGTGAATCGTGGATTAAGCCCATGGATCAAAGGCTTTTCGCAACTTTTCATTGACGGTGGCGGACCCTTGTTCACGCTTCGTCTGCCTGCCCTGTCACATTCGGAAACAGCATCGTCTGAATTCGAAACGGTGGCGTAACGGGTATGAGGGAACCCTTTACGGTGACCGATTGGTTACCGGAAAATTCTTTGAAAATTTTATCGGAGTGCAGCGGCGAGACGTGCACGCGATGCGCGCAAGCGGGTGCAGGTCTGTTGCGGAGAGCAAGACCGGTTCCGCCGTCGGCCCGCGCAAAGCCGGCCGGCACACGCGCCGAGGTCCGGTGAAATGGGCCCCGACGGCAGGTCCCGTAGAGACGGTCCCGCAAGGGAGTGTCTCAAACGGATGCGATCTGTCGGCACCCACCTATCAGAACCAGCAGAGCTGTCTTCTCGTTGCGCGCACGGCTGGCAAATATTGCCGGCCGCGGCCGGCTATTCGTGGCGCTGTCGCCACGGGGCAACAGTGCATCAGGCCAGCGCTGCACGCCGGCCTATGGCGGGCGTTCGCGCGCCGACATCCAGGCCAGCGCGAGATAGGCGGCGAGCATCAGCGCCTCGAGCCCGACCACGGTGAGACTGCCGCCATAGATGCCGGGAAACATCAGCTCGATGACCGCCATCGACACCACGGTGGTCAGCCACACCACGGCGCCCCAGGGCGTCGCGAGCCAGAGCCCGACGGCGGCGACGAGCTCTATGACGGCGAAATAGATCGTGGCGGTCTGCCAGGCCATCGACTGGTTCTCGAAGGCCTCCTCCTCGCCGCCGACGAAGCCGGTTACCTGGGCCCAGTGATAGAGGCCCTTGGCGACCGAGACGACAGCCATGATGCGCAGGAAGATGACGAGGCGCCGCGTCCACGCATTGTCGTCCGGCTCGATCCGGTCGGACGAGATCGCGCTCACCGAGATGGCATTGTCCCGCGCCTGATCGCGTGCAGAGGTGTCAGACATCCGAATCGCCGCAGAGCGGCTGCAAAATGGGGTTCATGGGCGCAGTCTTGGCCCGCCGGGGACGCAAAATCAATTGCCGTTGCGGCAAATCAAGGGCGCCACGGATGCAATAGCGGCGCAATGACGGCGGCCCTGACAGGTGCTAGAACCGGACTTATATCAGGTCCAGACCAGCCGTCCGTCGAGGAGAAGACAACATGGCGATCAAATTCGGGCGCCCGATCGAACTGCGCGATGCGCCGCGGCGCCAGACTGACGCCCTCGCCTCCCCCTCGCTCGACCTCACGATCCGGATGCGGCGCAACCGCAAGTCGGAATGGGCGCGCCGCCTGGTGCGCGAGAACGTGCTGACCACCAACGACCTGATCTGGCCGATGTTCGTGGTCGATGGCCACAACACCCGCACGCCGGTGGCCTCGATGCCCGGCGTCGACCGGCTCACCGTCGACCAGATCGTCCGCGACGCCGAGCGCGCGGCAAAGCTCAACATCCCCTGCATCGCGCTGTTCCCGTTCACCGAGCCGTCGCTGCGCGACGAGCAGGGCTCGGAGGCGCTCAATCCCGACAATCTGGTCTGCCAGGCGGTGCGCGCGATCAAGAAGGAATTTCCCGACATCGGCGTGCTCTGCGACGTCGCGCTCGATCCCTTCACCAGCCACGGCCATGACGGGCTGATCGAGGACGGCAGGATCCTCAACGACGAGACCGTCGCAGTGCTGGTGAAGCAGGCGCTGACCCAGGCCGAGGCCGGCTGCGACGTGATCGCGCCGTCGGACATGATGGACGGCCGGATCGGTGCGATCCGCGAGGCGCTCGACGACAGCGGCTTCGGCGACGTGCAAATCATGTCCTATGCGGCGAAATACGCCTCCGCTTTCTACGGCCCGTTCCGCGACGCGATCGGCTCGGCCAAGACGCTAACCGGCGACAAGCGCACCTATCAGATGGACAGCGCCAATTCCGACGAGGCGCTGCGCGAGGTCGAGCTCGACATCGCCGAGGGCGCCGACATGGTGATGGTGAAGCCCGGCATGCCCTATCTCGACATCGTCCGCCGCGTGAAGGACCATTTCGCGATGCCGACCTTCGTGTACCAGGTGTCCGGCGAGTACGCGATGATCGCGGGCGCCGCCGCCAATGGCTGGATCGACGGCGAGCGCGCGATGATGGAGAGCCTGGTCGGCTTCAAGCGCGCCGGCGCCGACGGCATCCTCACCTATTTCGCGCCGAAGGCCGCCGAAAGGATCAAGGCGGAGAGCTGACGGCCGCCGCCCGTTATTGCGACAAGTGGATCGCTTCGCTCCGCTCGCAATGACGGCGTGAAGGTAGAACCGCTCGATCCAGCCCCCGAATCGCCGGAATATTTCGGCTAGTTAATGTTCGCGCAGGCTTGGCGAACTAGCCTCCTGTTCCCATGTCCTGCGCGGGACTTTCATCGGAGGCTGGTCATGTCCTACGGCAATGACGGCGGCACCTGGCGCAATGAGGCCTGGCGCAACGACGGCGGCGTTCCTCCGCATGCGTTCGACCCAATGATGCAGCCGGACCTGTTCCGCGGCGTGCTGACGCGCCGTGTCTTTGCGTTCCTGATCGACCTGTTCGTGCTGTCGGTGCCGGTGATCCTGGCGGTGATTTTCATCGCGGTGTTCGGCCTCGTCACGCTCGGTCTCGGCTGGGCGCTGTTCTGGCTGGTCTCGCCGGCCTCGATCGTCTGGGCGATCGTCTATTACGGCGCCTCGATCGGCGGGCAGCACTCGGCCACCATCGGCATGCGCATGATGGATCTGGAACTGCGGACCTGGTACGGCGCGCGCGGCTATTTCGTGCTCGGCGCCACCCATGCGGTGCTGTTCTGGGTGACGATCTCGTTCCTGTCGCCGCTGGTGCTCCTGATCGGGCTGCTCAACGGCCGCCGCCGGCTGCTGCACGACATCATCCTCGGAACCGTCATTATCAACAGCTCGGTCCGGACCCCGGTCGCCCCGGCCGCGCGGACCTCCTATTAGGCCCGCCTAAACCAATTGACCGTTAGCCTCAGGGGGGCGATGTTAACTCGGCTGCCTGTATTGTTTGTGGAGCCCGACGATCTGACGTGACCCAGCATTCGCGTGATACTCCTCAGTTCTATTTGACGGCGCCGTCGCCCTGCCCGTATTTGCCGGGCCGACATGAGCGGAAGGTTTTCACGCACCTGGTCGGCGACAAAGCGGGCGATCTCAACGACTTGCTGACCCATGGCGGCTTCCGCCGCAGCCAGTCGATCGCCTACCGCCCGGCCTGCGACCAGTGCCGGGCCTGCGTCTCGGTCCGGGTGATCGCCAACGAATTCCGCCCCTCCCGCAACTTCCGCAAGGTGCTGGCCCGCAACGCCGACGTCATCGGCGAGCAGCGCACCGCAGTGCCGACCTCGGAGCAATATTCGGTGTTCCGGGCCTATCTCGACCGCCGCCACCGCAACGGCGGGATGGCCGACATGACCGTGCTCGACTACGCGATGATGGTCGAGGACAGCCATGTCGAGACCCGGATCATCGAGTACCGCAAGCGCAATGCCGACAGCGCCATCACCGGTCGCGGCGACGAGCTGATGGCGGTGGCGCTGACCGACGTGCTCAGCGACGGGCTGTCGATGGTCTATTCGTTCTTCGAGCCGGGGCTGGAGGCGCGCTCGCTCGGCACCTTCATGATCCTCGACCATATCGCCCGAGCCCGCCGGCAGGGCCTTCCTTACGTCTATCTCGGGTACTGGATCGAGGGCTCCAAGAAGATGGACTACAAGGGCCGTTTCCTGCCGCAGCAGCGGCTCGCGCCGTCGGGCTGGCTGCGCGTCGACGCATCAGGCGAGGTGCTCGCCGAGCCGCAGGACTAGCTGCCGAAGAACGTATCGATCAGCAGCTTCACGTTCAGGACCACGATCAACCCGGCGACGATCCACGCCGCCACCGCGACGGGGCGTGAGATCGCGAACGCGCCCATCTTGCGTTTGTCGGACACGAACCGCACCAGCGGGATCACCGCGAACGGCAGCTGCATCGACAGCACGACCTGGCTGAACACCAGCAGCTGCGCCGTGCCGCTCTCGCCATAGAGCGCGGCGACCACGATGACAGGGACGATCGCGATGCCGCGGGTCACCAGCCGCTGCAGCCAGTCGGGCAGCTTGAGGTCGAGGAAGCCCTGCATCACGATCTGGCCGGCCAGCGTCGCCGTCACCGTCGAGTTGAGGCCGGAGGCGAGCAGCGCCACGGCAAACAGCGTCGAGGCGATGCCGAGGCCGAGCAGCGGCGACAGCAGCTCGAACGCCTGGTCGATCTCGGCGACATCGGAATGGCCGCTCTTGTGGAAGGTCGCGGCCGCCAGCACCAGGATCGCGGCATTGACGAACAGCGCCAGCATCAGCGCGATGGTGGAATCGGTGGTCGCCCATTTGATCGCGTCGCGCCGTCCCTCCTCAGTGCGCGGATAGGCACGCGTCTGCACGATCGAGGAGTGCAGATAGAGGTTATGCGGCATCACGGTGGCGCCGATGATGCCGATCGCGATGTACAGCATCTCCGGATTGGTGACGATCTCGCGCGACGGGATGAAGCCGCCGAGCACGGCGGCCACCGGCGGCGCGGCGGCCGCGATCTGGACGACGAAGCAGACCGCGATGACGATCAAGAGCGCGATGACGAAGGCCTCGAGGAAGCGGAAGCCGCGATTCATCAGGAGCAGCAGCAGGAACGCATCCAGCGCCGCCAGCAGCGCGCCGCCGATCAGGGGAATGCCGAACAGCAGCTTGAGCGCGATCGCGGTGCCAATCACCTCGGCGAGGTCGCAGGCGATGATCGCGGCCTCGCAGGCAAGCCACAGCAGCAAATTCACCGGGCGCGAGTAGGTCGCGCGGCAGGCTTGGGCCAGATCGCGGTCGGTGGCGATGCCTAGCCGTGCTGCGAGCGCCTGCAGCAGGATCGCCATCAGGTTGGAGAGCAGGATGACCGACAGCAGCGTGTAGCCAAACTTCGATCCGCCCGCGAGGTCGGTGGCCCAGTTGCCGGGGTCCATGTAGCCGACCGAAACCAGATAGCCCGGCCCGGCGAACGCCAGCAGCCGCCGCCACCACAGGCCGCCTGACGGCACCGCGACGGTCGCATTCACCTCCGGTAGGCTGCGCACATGTCCGGCATCGCCCCGCCAGCCGCCGCCTGGCACGGAATTGGGAACGGAAACGGAAGACAGTTCAGGGGTCCTAGCATCCATCCGACAAGGATGGCCGATCTGTCCCGTTATTGCAACTCATTTGCAACTGCATCTAGGCTCACGAAAATGATATCAGCCGTCCTGCTTGTAAAGCACTGAGGAAGTGCTTTACGTTACATGTATGATCAAGCTGCCCGTCGAGACGCCGACCGCAACCCTGCGTTACGCCCTCGCCCCTGACCCTTCAGGCATCGAGGCGATCGAGGCGACCTTTGCGGCCTATGACCGGATGATGGCGATCCTCACCGAGGTCGCCCCCGTCGGCGCCAACCTCGTCTCGCTGCACGCCCAGGCCTACGAGAAGATCCGCAAGGAGACCGGCCTCCCCGCACGGCTGGTGACGCTCGGCCTGCGCGACCGTGCCAATTACATCGCAGGCGCCGCCGTCCGCCGGATACCGCTCGACGACAAGTTGTTTGCGATCAAGGGCCCAACTTCACTGACCATTAGCACTGTTAGCGGACGCGTCTTGGTGCCGTTCGATGTGCCGGGATATGTCTCGGGCTGGGAAAGCCCCTTCCCGGCGCATTTGATCTCGGATGGACGCGGCTACGAAATCCACATCGCCGTCAAATCGAAATCAGCACAACCGGAGGAGAAGACCATGCTTCACGAAGGCATCCTTGCGCGCATGGGCCGGCTTCTTGCCGCCATCGCGAGCCAGACCATCGACAATGTCGAGAACAACAACAAGGTCGCGCTGGTCAAACAGGCGATCCGCGAGATCGACGCCGGCGCCGACGAGGCGCGCTACGCGCTCGGCAAGTCGCGCGCCGAAGAATTCCGCCTGAAGAAGCGGCGCGAAGAACTGGATACCGAAACGGCTGGTCTGAACGAGAAGATTCGTCTCGCACTTGCGGAAAATCGCGAGGATCTCGCGCGCGCCGGCGTCGCACGGCAAATTGATCTGGAGTCGCAGGTGATCGCGCTGGAACGCGCGATGGATTTTATCGAGCTCGAAATCGACGAGCAGACCAAGGCGCTGCAGGCCATGCTCGGCGCGCGCCGCGAGGCGGAGACGCGCTTGGCCGATCTCGAACAAAGCCTGATCCGCGAGGCCCAGGACGAAACCAGCCGGGGCCCATCCGCGACCAATACATTGAGTGCTGAGCGCGCCATGGCGGCGATCGCCCGGGTCACCGGTGTTCCCGCCTCCAGCGTGCTCGGCGACAAGGAGCTTGACGAACTCGATCGCCTGCATCGCGAGAAGGAAATCGCGGCGCGGCTTGAAAGGATCAAGTCAGAAAAATGAGTGCAGTTGGCGACATTCTGCTCGCCCCCGACGTGCGGCCCTTCGCGGTCGCGGCTGCGATCATGATGGCACTTGGCGGTATCGAACTGCTCAGCACCATGGTCGGACTTTCGATCAGCGAATTGATCGGCAAGGATTTCGCGGTCGAGGCCGAGAGCCACAATGCTCTCAGTGGCCTGTTTCTCTGGATCAACGCCGGGCGGCTTCCCCTCCTGATCCTGATCATCCTGATCCTCGGCATCTTCTCGATCGGAGGCTTCCTGCTTCAGGGACTGGCGCACGCCGCAGGCACCGCCATCCCGGTCTCGCTTGCCGCGGTGGTTGCTGCCGCAGGCAGCATCCCCGTGATCAGAAATACCAGCCGTGGCCTCGCCCGCATCATTCCGCGCGACGAGAGCTATGCGGTCAACGACAGCGACTTTGTCGGCAAGGTCGCAACCGTGTCGGTCGGCCCGCTCGATCAGGGCCTGCCCGGCCGGGTCCGTCTCAAGGATGTCTTCGGCAACTGGCACACCGTGTCGGCGCGTGCCAGCGCGGAGTCCGAGGCATTGCCGGTCGGCGCCAGCGTGCTGCTGGTCGATCGCGATGCCAAGGGCTTCATCGCGATTGCCGCTCCAGCCGACCTGGTCGAACAACAACGATCTTCCAACAGGGCATAACACATGTGGGAACTTGCTGTACCCGTCGTTATTGGCGTCATCGTCATCCTCGTTATCGGTCTCCTGTTCGCAAAGCTCTACAAACGCTCGACGCGCGACGAGGCCTATGTCCGCACCGGCCTCGGCGGCCAGAAGGTGGTGCTCGACGGCGGCTCGCTCGTGCTGCCGATCTTCCACTCCACCGCCGCGGTGAACCTGAAAACGCTACGGCTCGAGGTCGCGCGCGGCGGCCCGGACTCGCTGATCACCAAGGACCGCATGCGCGTCGACATCGGCGCCGAGTTCTACCTGCGGGTCAAACCCGACTCGTCGTCGATCGCGCTCGCCGCGCAGACGCTCGGCAACCGCACCAATGACGCGGCCGAGCTGCGCGAGCTGGTCGAGGCCAAGTTCGTCGATGGCCTGCGCTCGGTCGCCGCGACCATGAACCTCGAGGAATTGCAGGAGCAGCGCGCCACCTTCGTCAAGGCGGTGCAGGACGCGGTCGGCGCCGACATCCAGAACAACGGTCTCGAGCTTGAATCGGTGTCGCTGACGAAGCTCGACCAGAGCGACATCAAGCACTTCAACCCGAGCAATTTCTTCGATGCGCATGGTCTCACCACGCTGACCAAGATCACCAAGGAGCGTGAGCAGGAGCGCAACCAGATCGTCCGCACCACCGAGGTCAACATCGCCCAGCAGGACCTGGTGGCGCGGCAGACCACGCTGACGATCGAAAGCACCAAACGCGAGGCCGAGCTCGCCCAGCAGCGCGACATCGCCAACAAGACCGCCGCGATGCGCGCGCAGACGGCGCAGGTCGAACAGACCGCGCTGCAGAACGAGGCCGAATACCGCATCCAGCAGGAGCTCGCGGTCGCCAACAAGCAGACCGAGGCCAACCAGGCCCGCGACACCCGCAAGATCGAGGCCGATCTCGCGGTCAAGCGCCGCAACACCGAGATGGAGCGCGACCTTCAGATCGTGGCGCAGGAAAGCGCGATCGCGGTCGCGGCCAAGAGCAAGGAGCAGTCGGAAGCCCAGACCATCGCCGAGACCGCGCGTGCCGTCGCGATCGCCGCCGAGGAAAAGGTCACCACCGCCCGCGCCACCGAGATCGCCGAGCGCGACAAGATCATCAACGTGATCGCGGCGCGCAAGGCGGCCGAGACCGACGCGATGCCGATCACGGTGATGGCCGAGGCCGAACGCCAGGCCGCCGCCAACAAGGCGGAAGCCACCAACGTGCTGGCCAAGGCCGATGCGGCGGCTGCCACCACCCGCGCTGCCGGCGTCAAGGCGCTCGGCCAGGCCGAAGCCGAGGTCGCGACCATGAAGGCGGAGGCGCGCAACAGACTGAGCGCCGACATGATCGCCTACGATCTCAACCTCGCGCGGATCAACGTGATCCCGAGCGCTCTCGCCGAGGCGGTGAAGCCGATCGAGAAGATCTCCGACATCCGGATCTTCGACACCGGCAGCATGCTCGGCCGCGGCGGCGCCAACGGCCACGCCAACGGCAATGGCGGCCTCGGGCTCGGCGACGGCCTCGCCGCGCAATTGCTGTCGGTCTCGGCATTCAAGCCGATGATCGACAAGATCCTCTCGGAGGCCGGCTTCCCGGCCGGAGCCGACGCGCTCACCAGCCTGACCAGCGCGCTGGCGCAGCGCAAGGCCGAGGTCGCCGAAACACCGACGGTGGGCATCGAAAGCGCGCCAACCGCGCTGGTCGGCACCATTACGGGCCAACTGGCGCCTGCTCCCAAACCGCAGTGACGGCTTTCAGCCAAGTCTGACTCTGGAAGAGCCCGTCGATCCCCTTCGGCGGGCTTCTGCTTTTGGCGTTATCGGGAAACGGGTGGGATCGGGCCTCTTCCAACCACACACTATGGGCAGTCGAATGATCAAGGATTCCGTCATGTCTGCCGATACGCCTCGTCTGCCGGCCACCTTCAACCGCCTGGCCTGGTCCAACCTCGCCGCGCAATCGGCCGAACAGATTGCGCTTGCGGCTGCGCCGATCGTCGCCGTGCTGCTGCTCGGCGTCGGCGAAGGCCAGACCGGCCTGTTGCAGACCGCGCTGACGCTGCCCTTCATCCTGTTTGCGATTCCCGCCGGCCTGCTCGCCGACCGCGTGTCGCGGCGCTGGGTGATGGCGGGCTCCGAAGCGCTGCGCGCGGCCGCGCTTGCCGCGATCCTGCTGCTCTTGTGGCTCGGCCTGATGACGCTGCCGCTGCTCGCTTTGCTCGGCTTCATCGCGGTCTGCGGCACGGTCGCCTACAGCGTCGCTGCGCCGGCGCTGGTCCCTTCGCTGGTGACGTCACAGCAATTGCCGGCGGCGAACGCCCGCATCGAGCTCGCGCGTACCGTCGCGTTCGCCAGCGGCCCCGCGCTCGGCGGCGTGCTGGTCGGCTGGGTCGGGGCCGCGCCCGCATTCGGCTTCGCCGCGGCATTGTCGGCGATCGCGGTCGTGCTGCTCGCCGGCATCTACGAGCCGGCGCGGCAGCCTGCCCCGCGGCGCCATCCGTTGCAGGACATCAAGGAAGGCGCGGCCTTCGTGATGCACCACGCCTTGCTGCGGCCGGTGTTCATTACCCAGTTCATCTTCAACACCGCGTCGTTCCTGCTGCTCGCCGTGTTCGTGCCCTATGCGGTGCGCCATCTCGGGCTCAGCGCCACCGGCGTCGGCACCACGCTTGCGATGTACGGCGTCGGCATGGTGGTCGGTGCGCTGTTCGCGACCCGCGTGATGAAGCGGCTGGCGTTCGGCACCGTGATCGGGCTCGGCCCGGTCACCGGCTTCGTCGCCGCGGCCGTGATGGCGCTGACGACCTGGATTGCGACGCCGCTGCTCGCGGGCCTCAGCTTCTTCCTGCTCGGCGTCGGCCCGATCCTGTGGGTGATCTCGACCACCACGCTGCGGCAGTCGGTGACGCCGCCCTCGCTGCTCGGGCGCGTCTCGGCGATCAACATCATGAGCTACGGCGCGCGCCCGCTCGGCTCCGCGCTCGGCGCGGTCGTCGGCGGCCTCTACGGCGCCGAAGCCTGCCTCTATCTCGCGGCCGCGATCTTCGCCGCCCAGGCGCTGGTGATCCTGATGTCGCCCGCGGTGTCGCTGACGCGCCAGCCCGACATGGTCGGCGAACCCGCGCGGTGCTGAACGGACTCTCCACCCACGTCATTGCGAGCGAAGCGAAGCAATCCATGTCTCCACTTGCGGAGGGATGGATTGCTTCGTCGCTTCGCTCCTCGCAATGACGGGAAGGTCTAGCTCGCCAGGTACCGCTCGTATTTGCCGCCGACGACCTCGTCGGCGGCAATCGCCGGATCCAGCGTGTATAGATCCTGTGCATGGCCGATGCCGCGCAGCACGAAGCGGCCGGTGGAGACCAGATAGTTGCGGCCGGCGACGTCGAGCCCGGTGCGGAAATCGGTCGAGGTCAATAGTTCGCGGTCGACCGAGGCGCACATCGATGCGATCCGGCTGACCTCGTTGACGGCGGGCCCGACCACCGTGAAATCCAGCCGGTCCTCGCTGCCGATATTGCCGTAGAACACCTGGCCGACATGGAGCCCGACATAGGCCGTGGTGGTCGGCCGGCCCTCGTTCTCGCGGCGATCGTTCAGCACGCGGATGTTATGCCGGAATCTGTGCTCGGCCCGCAGCGCCGCTCGCTTGGCGCCTGCCACGTTCTCTCCGGTGAACATCGCCAGCACGCCGTCGCCGATCAGCTTCAGCACCTCGCCGCCGGCGTCATGGATCGCGTCGATCGAGGCCTGCGCATAATCGTTGAGGAACGGAATGATCTCGTCCGGGCCGATCCGTTCGCTGATCGCGGTGGAGCCGCGCACGTCGGAGTACCACAGCACGGCCTTGATCTTCTCGGTGATGCCGCGCTGCATGCGCCCGCGCAGCACCTGCTCCGCGGTGTCACGGCCGAGATAGACCCGTCCGAGCGTGCGGGCGATCTCGACCTGGGCGGCCGATTTGATCGCGAGCCCGAGCACCGGCACCAGGTCGCGCAACGCCGCCATGTGGTTCTCGTCGAACCCATCCGAATGGCGGGTGGTGTAGTAGGAGTAGAAGCAGTCCATCTCGCCGATCGTGCCGGCCTCGCCGAAGCGATGCACGAAGGCGGCGAAATGCTTGTGGCCCTTCTCGGCCAGCTCGCCGATCATCGAGAAATCGTGCGAGGTGTCGGCGAGATCAATCACTATCTCGTCATGGCCGTTTTCGAGCATGTGATAGAAGGCCGACCGCCGCCAGGTCTGGCTGGCTTCGCCGGTGCTGGTCGAGCCGTATTCGAAGATGTCGGCCTCGTTGCTCTCGCCGTCGTTCCAGCGGAAACCGCGTCCCTCGAAGATCGGATGCAGCGTATCGATGAAGACGATTGCCCGCGACAGCGGCATGCCGGCCGCCCGGCAGCGCTCGCAGAAACCGCGCAGCAGGTCGTTTTCCGGCAGGCCCGTCAGACCCTGGCGGACCAGCCAATTCATGAGGCGCAAACGGGGCGTCAGTTCCATAAGCTGGATTATGCCGGGCAATTGGTGCGGGAGGAAGGGTTGGTGGTCGCGTGACAGATGCGAACGCCAATGCGGCATTGCAAGGCCGCCCGCCTCACCATTTCGCGCGGAACACGGCCGCCGAATGGCGCCGATTCCGCTTCCTTTTGTCCACCCCTTCGCGCACAACAGCGCATGGACAACGACGCTGGCCCGCCAAACCCGATCCGACGCCTCATGCAATGGGCGATCACCCCGCCGCAATCCTATGGGGTCTATCTTGTCGGTCTCATCCTGGTGTTCGTCCTGTCGTTCTACGCCGGCACGCTGAAGCCGACACACTCGCCTGCCCCGCCGGCGGCCACGCCTGCCGCCCCGCGCAGCTGATCAGCCCGATTTGGTTTCCGAGGTCGCGATCCAGATCCCGGCGAAGACCGCGATCAGGCCGACGACCAGATTGGCCGTGATCGGCTCGCCGACCAATTGCTTCGCAAGCAGCCCGGCAGCGATCGGATTGACCGTCATGGTGTTGGCGACGCGGGTCGGCGAGGCCCGCTCGAGCGCCAGCACCCACAGGATGAAAGCCAGCGCGCCGCCGGCTATGCCGAGATAGAGTCCCGCGATCCATTGCGACGTGCCGAACTCGCGCATTGTCGCCAGACTGTCAGTGAACGATCCCACCGCCACCAGCGCCGCCGCGCCGGCGCCCATGCCGACGGCAAGGAAACCGAGCGCGCTGGAGCGGCGGATGAACGGCCGCGACAGCACGTTGTAGAAGGCCATGCAGAGCACCGCGGCGGCCATGATCAGTTCGCCGCGCCATGCACCGACTGGCGCCGCCGCCAGCCCGGATGCCAGCGCCGCCGCCACGCCGAGCACCGCGATCGAGACCCCGATCGATTTGCGCATCGTCAGCGGCTCGATGCCGAGCATGGCGCCGACCACCATGGTGGAGAGCGGCAAGGTCGCCAGCGCCAGGCTGGCGCGCGCCGCCGTCGTGTAGGACATCGCGAGATTATAGAGCACGAAGAACACGCCGAAGAAGGCGACGCCGAGCGCCGCGACCGCCGGCCAATCCGCGCGTCGCGGCCACTTCGCGCCGAGCAGGACCGCGGCCGGTAGCACGCAGAGAAAGCCGATCGCCCAGCGCAGGATCGCCAGCGTGATCGGGTCGGCATTGCCCGCCAGATAACGCGTGATCGCCGCGGCGGTGCCGCCGAGGCAGCTCGAGACCAGTGCAATCGCAACGCCGATCCACTCGCCCATCCCGATCCCCATGCGTTTTCGGTTCGTTTGTGGCATCTTGCCCGGCGAGATCATTCCGGCAACTACTTCACAGGTATTCATGTCGCAGCAGCGCGATTTTTCGGCCAGCCTGCGCTGGTGGCGGCAGCGCAAGGGCCACTCGCAACTCGAGCTCGCCGGGCGCGCGGATATCTCCCAGCGCCATCTCAGCTTCCTCGAGCTCGGCCGCGCCGCTCCGAGCCGCGACATGGTGATCCGGCTTGCCGCGGCGCTCGACGTGCCGTTGCGCCAGCAGAACGCACTCTTGGTCGCAGCCGGCTTCGCGCCGGTCTGGCGGCAAACCGACCTCGCCGCGCCGGAGCTCGCCCAGATCCGCTACGCGCTCGATTTCATCCTGGCACAGCAGGAGCCCTTCCCGGCGGTCGTGGTCGACCGGCACTGGAATCTGCTGCTCGCCAATGCAGGCGCAAGCCAACTGGTGGAATTCCTGGTCGGGCCGCTGGCGCCAGGCACGGCGGTCAATCTCGCCGACGCACTGGTCGCGCCCGGCGTGCTGCGCCCCTATCTCACCAACTGGACCGAGGTTGCCGGCTACTTCGTCCGCAGCGTCGAGGCCGATGCCGCCGCCGACGGCACCGCCGCGACGGCGGAATTGCTCAAGCGCCTGCTGGCCTATGACGGTGTCGAGGCCGCGTTGGCCGCGCCGGCAGGGCCCGCATCCGGACCGGTGCTGCCGATGCTGTTCCGCAAGGGCGACGTCAGCCTGCAATTGTTCACCACGATCGCGACGCTGGGGACGCCGCAGGACGTCACGCTGCAGGAACTGCGCATCGAAAGCTTCTTTCCGATGGACGATCAGACCGCGCAGATTTTTCGAAACTGGTCGAAAGCGAACGCCGCCAAGGCGGCTCAGTCGTAGAACTCCGGCGACATTTTCAGCCCGTCGCGCTGCGCCTTGTCGTGGTTGATCCAGAGCTGCGCCTTCTCTTTCGTCAGCGTATCGGCGATCTTCTGCATCGAGGCCAGCGTCTGCTCCTTGCTGGCGTTCATGCTCGGCGCGCGCCGATTGTCCCAATTATCCCCGAAGTGAACGGCATCGCCGGTCAGCACGATCGCGCCGGTCTTCGGCAGCTTCACCAGCAGCGACTGGTGGCCGGGCGTATGGCCCGGCGTCGACAGGATGGTGACGCTGCCGTCGCCGAACACGTCGCGGTCGCCTTCGAGCTTCGTCACTGGATGCTCGGGCTTGAAGCGCGGCGCGTTGTTGGCGCCCGGCCATTCATATTCCGCCTTCTGCACATACAGCATCGCGGCCGGGAACAGCTCGACATTGCCGATGTGATCGGGATGGGTGTGCGACACGGCGATCGCCTTGATGTCCGACGGCTTGACGCCGAGCTGGTCGAGCTGCGCGGCGAGCGTCTTCGGCCGCCGCCAGGTGACCGCCTTGGGGTCGGCCGGCGCAAGGCCGTTCGGCATTGCCGCCACCGCGTCGGGAATCCCGGTGTCCCACAGGAACCAGCCCTGGGCATGCTTGATCAGGTAGCAATTGTCGACGAAGTCCATCGACTTGCCTTCGTTGACGCCGGGCGACCAGCGTGAAATGTCGCCTGCAACGCCTTCACCGCAGTTGAGGATGTAGAGCTTCTCGACGCCTGGTTTCGCCGGCTCGGCGTCCGCATGCGGCAGCGCGCCCACGGCGAAGAACAACATTGCAAGACCGATTGCCCTCTTCACGTCGCCCTCCGTTGATCACGCCGGCCATTCGCGTGGTCGCAATGTGCCGTGTCGTCGCCGCCCGTGGAAGACGTGGACATGGGTCGAGCGATCAATTGAATGCGAGTGGATCGCGGCTGCCTAGGCTAGACCATTTCCGCCGGCGCCAGCCGGCAGGTCTCGCTGCTGATCTCGACCTGCAGCGTCGCGTGGTGGATGCTGAAGCGCTCCGAGAGCTCGGCGCAGACGTGATGCAGGAAGACATCATCGTGTCCGCCGGGCCGCACCAGATGCGCGGTCAGCGCGGTCTCGCTGGTGCTCATCGCCCAGATGTGCAGGTCGTGCACCTCGGTGACGCCCTCGAGCGCGGCGAGGTAGTCCCTCACCTGCTTGAGATCGATCCCCTTCGGCACCGCGTCGAGCGCGAGGTTGACGCTGTCGCGGGCAAGCTCCCAGCCGCTCAGCAGCACCACCACCGCGATGACCAGGCTGATCGCCGGATCCAGCCACTGCCAACCGGTCGCCATGATCAAGAGCGCGGCGATCACGACGCCGAGCGAGACGCCGGCATCCGCCGCCATGTGCAGATAGGCGCCGCGGACGTTGAGGTCGCTGTCGCGGCCGCGCATGAACAGCAGCGCGGTGCCGCCATTGATCAGGATGCCGAGCGCCGCGACCCAGACCACGGTCCAGCTTGCGACCTCGGCCGGCTCGCGCAAGCGGTTGATCGCCTCGACCGCGATGCCGCCGACCGCGATCAGGAGCAGCCCGGCATTGAACAGCGCCGCCAGGATCGAGGCGCGACGGTAGCCATAGGTGTGAGTATCGGTCGGTCGCCTGCCGGCGAGCCATGCCCCGCCCCAGGCCAACAGCAGCGCGATGACGTCGGAGAGATTGTGAACCGCGTCGGAGACCAGCGCCAACGAGTTGGCGGAATAGCCGAAGATCAGCTCCGCGACGACGAAAGCGGTGTTCAGCGACGCGCCGACCGCAAAGGCCGTGCCGAAACTGTCGGGCGCGTGGCTGTGCCCGGCATGGGAATGCCCGGCATGTCCGTGAGAATGACCGCTGTGGTCGTGGTCGTGATTGTGCGCCATGGCAACCGTCGCCCGATGTCGTCGGCGACGGTTATAGCGCGGTGAAATGTGGATACTATCACACCGCGCACTGAGCCCCCGTAGCCCGGATGGAGCGCAGCGCAATCCGGGATCACTGGTGATCCGGCGCGAGCTCCCGGATTTCGCTTCGCTTCATCCGGGCTACAACACCGTTACTCCACGCCGCGATTGAACTTGTTCGACTTCGGCAGGCCGTGGGCGAGCCGGCCGGCGTCGGCGCGGTTGCCGCGCCAGTCGGCCAGTTCCTTCATGGTCATGCTGTGCTCGCGGCCGGCGGAATCCTTCCAGCTCAGGCCGGCCTTGGCGTCGAACACCGCAACGTCAGACAGCGACGCGCTGGTGTATTTCTGCAGGCGCACGCCGCGGCCGCGCGCCATCTCCGGCACCTGGTCGAGGCCGAACAGCACCATCTTGTGGTTGGTGCCGATCACCGCAACGGTGTCGCCGCTCACAGTCGTGATCGCGCGGGCCTCGTTCGGCATCTCGACGTTGAGCACCTGCTTGCCCTTGCGGGTGTTGCCGACGCAGTCCTCTTCCTTGACGACAAAACCCTGCCCCTCGCTGCTCGCGATCAGGAACTTGCGTTCGCCCTTGTTGACGAACAGCGAGATGATCGCGGCGTCCTGCTCGAGGTCGATGAACATGCGGATCGGCTCGCCATGGCCGCGGCCGCCCGGCAGCTTTGCCACGTCGAGCGAGTAGAACTTGCCGTTGGTGGCGAACAGCAACAGCTTCGAGGTGGTCTCGGCAAAGAACGAGTGCTCGAGCTTGTCGTCGGTCTTGAAGGCAAGCCCCGAGAGATCCTCGACATGGCCCTTCAGCGTCCGCACCCAGCCCTTCTCTGATATCACGACGGTGCACGGCTCGCGCTCGACCAGCGCTTCCTCGATCGCGGCGAGGTCATGCTCGGGCGCATCGGCGAAGGTGGTGCGGCGCTTGCCGAGCGGCGTCTTCGGCCCGAAGATATCGCGGACCTTGCGCACCTGATCGCTGACCTTGGCCCATTGCTCCGTCTCGGAACCGAGCAGGCCCTCGATGCCCTTCAGCTCCTTGCGAAGATCTTTGTCCTCGGTGCGGATCTCCATCTCCTCCAGGCGGCGCAGATTGCGCAGGCGCATGTTGAGGATGGCATCGGCCTGGATCTCCGTGAGCTTGAAGGTCTTCATCAAGACCGGCTTCGGCTCGTCCTCGGTCCGGATGATCTTGATCACCTTGTCGAGGTTCAGATAGGCGACGAGGTGGCCGCCCAGCACTTCCAGGCGGTGCTCGATCTGGGTCTTGCGGAATTTGGTCCGGCGGACCAGCACGTCGCGCAGGTGGTCGAGCCATTCACGCAGGCACTCGGCAAGGCCGACCACCTTGGGGATGCGGCCCTTGATCAGCACGTTGAGGTTCAGCGAGATCTTGCTTTCCAGCTCGGTCAGCCGGAACAGCGACTCCATCATCAGTGCCGGATCGACGGTGCGCGATTTCGGCTCGATCACGAGCCGGACGTCCTCGGCCGACTCGTCACGGACGTCGGCGACCAGCGGCAGCTTCTTCTCGTTGATGAGTTCGGCGATCTTCTCGACGATCCGCGACTTCTGCACCAGCCACGGAATCTCGGTGACGACGACCACCCAGGTGCCGCGGGCGCCCTCCTCCTGGATCCAGCGCGAACGGGTGCGGAACGAGCCGCGCCCCGTGGTGTAGGCCTCGACGATCGCTTCCTTCGAATCAACGACGATGCCGCCGGTCGGGAAGTCCGGGCCCTTGACCCATTTCAGCAGCGCCTTCGACTTGGCGTCGGGCTTCTCGATCAGATGCAGCGCGGCGTCGCAGAGTTCGGCGGCGTTGTGCGGCGGGATCGAGGTCGCCATGCCGACCGCGATGCCCTGCGCGCCGTTGGCGAGCAGGTTCGGGAAGCCGCCCGGCAGCACCACCGGCTCTTTCGACTGGCCGTCATAGTTGAGACGAAACTCGACGCCGTCCTCGTCGATGCCTTCGAGCAAGAGGCGCGCGACCTCGGTCATGCGCGCTTCGGTGTAGCGGTAGGCGGCCGGGTTGTCGCCGTCGATATTGCCGAAATTGCCCTGGCCGTCGACCAGCGGGTAGCGCGAGGAGAAATCCTGCGCCAGGCGCACCATGGCGTCATAGATCGCCTGGTCGCCATGCGGATGGAACGAGCCCATCACGTCGCCGACGATCTTGGCCGACTTCTTGAACGCGGCGCGCGGGTCGAGCCCGAGCAGGTCCATGCCGTAGAGGATGCGCCGATGCACCGGCTTCAACCCGTCGCGGGCGTCCGGCAGCGCGCGGTGCATGATGGTCGAGAGCGCATAGGCGAGATAGCGCTCCTCGAGCGCATCACGCAGCGGCACCTCGTGAATTTCGGCCGGCTCTTCCGGCGGTATCTGTCGTTTTCCCATGGGGAGGCGTTAAACCTTGACGCTGAATCGGGCAAGCCGCGAATCAGCGGGAATTTAAGGCCCGAATCGGCCTTACGGAACCGCGCTCCGGCCCCGTCGCCTCGTCACGGCGTTGATAAATCCGTCGCGGGCGTCGGAATGGCCCTGGCCGCGGGGCTCCAGCACGTGGCGGAGCAAGAACAGGCCGGTGATCTGGAAGCCGTCGAGCAGGTCCTGGTCCGACCAGCTGTTGGCGCCGCCCTCGCCTTCGCGCAGGAACGCCGGCAGCGGCAACAGCCGGTCGCGCCATGGCTCGCCGGCGGCGCGCGACACCGCGCCGCCGGATTTCGGCGACACGTAGATCAGGTCGGTGGTCTCCCCGGTGGCTGCGCAGTTTTCCAGGTCGAGCCCGAAGCCGAGCTCGGTCAGCATCGCGAGCTCGAACCGGATCAGGTGCACGGCGGCAACGCCTGCGTCCTCGAAATCGTCGAGCGTCCCCTCCAGCATCTCGTAGATGTCCTCGTGCGGATCGCGCTCCGGCAGCAGCCGGGCCAGCGCCGCCAGATGCGTGACACCATAGACCGCATGCGACGAGCCGAGCAGCGTCGCAGCGCGCAGTCGCGTGCCTTCCAGCGCATACATGCCGAGATGCTCGTCGAGCCGCGCCCGCCATACCGCGGTGACGCTGTTGCCGGGCTGCAGCAGCGGCCGCATCCGCGAGTTGGCGCCGCCGCGCACCAGGCCGAGATGGCGGCCGTGCTCGCGCGTCAACAGCTCGACGATGGCGGAGGATTCGCCATGCCGCCGCACACCCAGCACGATGCCTTCGTCGGTCCATTCCATGTGCGGAGTCTAGCAGCATTTTGCTGACGAACGCAGCTATCCGACGCGTCATTCCGGGGCGCGTCGAAGACGCGAACCCGGAATCTCGAGATTCCGGGTTCGATGCTTCGCATCGCCCCGGAATGACGGTGGGTGCCGCTACGCGTTGAACCAGCCTCGCGCGTCGCCGGTGAAGGAATAATACAGCCCGGCCGTGGTCAGGATGCACGACACCACCTCGATGGCGCTGTCGATCTCCATGCCCCTTGCGCTGATGACCTGCACCAGGGACATCAACGACAAGACAAGCACCGCGAGCAGCGCCCAGCGCGGCCAGTTCTTGCGGTGCTGCGCGGCAAGCCGGACGAAATACATCAGGAGCAGGATCATGCAGCCGGCCGTCAGGGTCTCGCCCATGATCACCTGCTCGGTCTTCAGGACGGTCGGCGTGCGGTCCTGGAACGCCACCGACAGCGCATCCAGCGTCAGCGACAGATAGAGCAGAACCTCAAACCACAGCACGTTTCTGGGCACGTTCATGCAAGCGTCGACTCTTATTCCTTGGGGAATTCCAGTCCCATTTCCTTGTAGCGGTCGGGATCGTCACCCCAGTTCTCGCGCACCTTGACGAACAGGAACAGATGCACGGGGACGCCCATGATCTCGGCGATCTCGGCACGCGCCTGCGCGCCGATCGACTTGATGGTGGCGCCGCCCTTGCCGAGCACGATCTTGCGCTGGCTCTCGCGCTCAACAAAAATCGTCTGCTCGATGCGGATCGACTTGTCCTTGCGGTCGGTCCAGCTGTCGGTCTCGACCGTCGACTGGTACGGCAGTTCCTGATGCAGATGGCTGTAGATCTTCTCGCGCGTGATCTCGGCCGCCAGATGCCGCATCGGCGCATCCGACATCTGGTCCTCGGGATAGAGGAACGGCCCCGCCGGCACCAGCTTGGCGAGCGTCTGGCGCAAATCGGCAACGCCGTCGCCGGATAGCGCCGAAATCATGAAGGTGTGCTCGAAGCGCATCCGCTCGTTGGCGGCCTGCGCCAGCGCCAGCAGCTTCTCGCGCTGCACGAGATCGACCTTATTCAGCACCAGGATCTTCGGATGGGCGACGGTTTCGAGCTTGGCCAGGATCGCGTTGGCCTCTTCGTCGAGGCCCGACTTCGCATCGAGCAGCACGCAGACGAGATCGGCGTCGTGCGCGCCGCTCCAGGCGGTCGACACCATGGCGCGGTCAAGCCGGCGCCGCGGCGCGAAGATGCCGGGCGTGTCGACAAGGATGATCTGCGCGTTGCCTTCGATCACGATGCCGCGGATCAGCGCGCGCGTGGTCTGCACCTTGCGCGAGACGATCGTGACCTTGGAGCCCACCAGCGCGTTGACCAGCGTCGACTTGCCGACATTGGGCGCACCGATCAGCGCGACGAAGCCACAGCGCGTCGCGTCCCCTTGCCCTTTGGCCTCGTCAGTCATTGGTGCCGACGCCTTCGCGCTCGATCATCGCGGATGCCGCCGCCTTCTCGGCCGCGCGCTTGTTGCCACCGAGGCCCTCGGCGGAGGCCAGGCCCGGCAGGTCGACCGCAACGCGGAATTGTGGATCGTGATGCGGGCCGGTGCGTTCGACCTCGCGATAGACCGGCGTCGGCAGCCCCTTGCCCTGTGCCCATTCCTGCAACACGGTCTTGGGATCGCGCAGCGGCCGGCGCAGCTTGTGCATCCGTTCGGTCCAGTTGCGCTCGACGAACTGGCGCGCGGCCTCGTAGCCGCCGTCGAGAAAGATCGCCCCGATCACCGCTTCGCAGATATCGCCGAGCACGGACTTGCGCAACCGGGCGCCCTCGACCGCCTTCACCATGCCGAGCTTGATGTCCTCGAGCAGCCCGAGCGCCTTGGCGACGTCGGCGCAGCTCTCCTTGCGCACGAGGTCGGCGAGCCGCTTCGACAATTCGCCCTCGTCGGCCTTGGGGAACGACCGGAACAGCATGTCCGATACGATCAGCCCGAGCACATGGTCGCCGAGGAACTCGAGCCGCTGGTAGCTGTCGGCGCGGTTGCGGGTGGCGGGCTTCAGCGCGGACACGTGGGTGAACGCAGTGGTCAGCAGCGCAGGATCCTGGAACGTGTACCCGATCCGCGCCTCGGTGCCCGCGATCGCGGCCTTCTCCTCAGCGGCCTTGGCCGCCTTGCTGCGCCGCTTCTTCGGCGCGGCTGTGCCGTCGGCGGCAGGCGTCTGGCTCGGCTCGCCGGTCGGCGCTGGATCGTTGATGGATGCGGTATCGTCGTTCATCGCACGATAGAGAATAGGCGATTCCACCGCACGGCAAGCGGCCAGCGCCAGATCATCCAGGCCTGCTCGCCCTCGGCGATCGAGAAGAAGATCATCTGGGCTCGCCCGATGATGTTCTCGAACGGCACGTAGCCGACCTGCGACAGGAAGCGGCTGTCGGTGGAGTTGTCGCGGTTGTCGCCCATCATGAAGAAATGCCCGGGCGGAACGGTGTAGACGATGGTGTTGTCCATGTAGCTGTTGTCGGTGCAGTCCAGCGTCTCATAGCTGACGCCGTTCGGCAGCGTCTCCTTCCAGCGCTTGACGCGGGCGGTCGCATCCGCCGAGCCGCAGGGATCCTCGCCGACGAAATCGCTCAGCCGCTCCCGCTTGATCGGCTCATCGTTGATGTAGAGCAGCCCGCTCTTCACCTCGATGCGGTCGCCGGGCAGCCCGATGACGCGCTTGATGTAGTCGGTGGAGTCATCCCGCGGCAGGCGAAACACCACGATGTCGCCGCGGTTCGGCTCCGAACCGAAGATGCGGCCCGAGAAAATGTTCGGCGAGAACGGGATCGAATAGTGGCTGTAGCCATAGGAATATTTCGAGACGAACAGGTAGTCGCCGACCAGGAGCGTCGCCTTCATCGACCCGGAGGGGATGTTGAACGGCTGGAACAGGAAGGTCCGGATGACGAGCGCGATCAGAAGAGCATGGATGACGACGCGGATGGTCTCGCCCAAGCCGCTTTCAGATTTGGTCCCGGTGGTCACGCTCATTGCTTTCTCAATTCCCGTGGACTGATGTCCACGCGGTGGCAGAACGTTCTCTTCGCGCGAAGCGTTCGGCCTTCGCGTGAGGAAAATGGCCTTGATTCTGATCTTGAGGGCAAATTCCGGCCTAAACCCGGAATCAGCGTCTCGCTCGATATAACCCTGCGGCGTTTTAGACGGTTGTTCGCAGGGGCGCAATCAATCGCCGCCTCAAAACTTCGCAATTCATTGAAATATCAATGATTTTTTAGTTTGCTGAAGTTTTCCGGCAGAATCCGGCACCGCGGGATCATCTGGCGGGGGCGACCGCCGAAATTATGACGAAGGCCTGGGCCAACGGCCAATCGTCGGTGATCGAAAGGTCGATCTGCGCCTGCATGCCCTCGGGCGTCAGTTCCTGCAGCCGGGCCAGCGCCCCGCCGGTCAGCCGCATCGACGGCCGCCCGCCAGGCAGGTTCACGACGCCCATGTCCTTCCACCACACCCCGCGCCGGATACCGGTGCCGAGCGCCTTGGAGCAGGCTTCCTTGGCGGCAAAGCGCTTGGCGTAGGTTGCGACCACCA
Source organism: Bradyrhizobium sp. USDA 4538 (assembly GCF_024171045.1). NCBI lineage: Bacteria > Pseudomonadati > Pseudomonadota > Alphaproteobacteria > Hyphomicrobiales > Nitrobacteraceae > Bradyrhizobium > Bradyrhizobium sp. USDA 4538. Next base: position 7,506,823 of record NZ_JALJZE010000001.1, on the reverse strand, counting down.
TCTTCTCGTTGTTGGCACGGCGCATCGCCTTAGCGCGCTCGGCATCGGTGAAGATGCGGTCGAGGAAGCGCTCGCCATGGCGCTCGATCACCTTGGCCACCCGGGTGATGTCGATCAGGTCGGAGCCGATGCCGATGATCATGCGCTGACGCCACCCTGCGCCCTGGCGCGGCCGCGGTCCATCGCCGCACGCATCTCACGCACCGTCCCGGCGATGCCGACGAACAGTGCCTCGCCCATCATGAAATAACCGATGTTCAACTCCCGGATTTCGGGCAGCGCGGAAATCGTCTCCGCGGTGTCATAATCGAGCCCGTGGCCGGCATGGACCTCGAGCCCGGCCGCCTGCGCGAGCTTGGCGCCGGCAACGATGCGCTTCCATTCGGCCTCCGCCTTGTCCTGGTGGCCGTCGACCACGGCGTCGCACCAGCCGCCGGTGTGGATCTCGATCACCGGCGCCTTCAGCTTCGCGGCCATCTCGATCTGCCTGGGATCGGCGGCAATGAACAGCGAGACGCGGATGCCGGCGTCACCCAGCCGCGCGATGAACGGCGCCAGCGCGTTGTGCTGGCCGACCACGTCGAGGCCGCCTTCGGTGGTGAGCTCCTGGCGCCGTTCCGGCACCAGGCAAACCGCGTGCGGCTTGGTGGCGAGCGAGATCCGCAGCATATCGTCGGTCGCCGCCATCTCGAAATTCAGCGGCTTGGAGATCTCGGCCTTGAGCCGCGCCATGTCCTCATCGCGGATGTGGCGGCGATCCTCGCGCAAATGCGCGGTGATGCCGTCGGCGCCGGCCGCGATCGCGGCAAGCGCCAGCCGCACCGGATCGGGCCGCGCTCCGCCCCGCGCGTTGCGCAGGGTGGCGACGTGATCAACATTGATACCGAGACGCAGCGGCGGAGTTTTGGACATCTCTTTGACCTGCAATCTAGCCCGTCATGCGCGGGCTTGACCCGCGCATCCATCCTTTTGGAAAGATGGGTTGCCGGGTCAAGCCCGGCAACGACGAGACGTTACCCATTGACGCGCTCGACCCGAGCGACGACGGCCTTGGCGCGCAACTGGGCGATGATAGCGCTGAGATGCTTGAGGTCATAGACCTCAAGATCGATGGTCAGCTCCGTGAAGTCAGGCGATTGGCGCGACATGTGGATGTTGTCGATATTGCCGTCGTGCTCGGCGATCACGGTCGCGATCTGGGCGAGGCTGCCGGGCTCGTTGACATTGTGGACCAGGATGCGGGCCGGGAAGCGCTGCGGCATGGTTTCGTCGATATCCCAGCGCACGTCGAGCCAGCGCTCCGGCTCCTCCTCGAAATCCTTCAGCGCCGGCGACTGGATCGGATAGATCGTGATCCCCTCGCCCGGCGTGACGATGCCGACGATCCGATCGCCCGGCACCGCACCGCCGTTCGGCGCGAACTTCACCGGCAGGTCGGAATTGATGCCGCGCACCGGGATCACCGAGGTGGCGCGCGCCGGATGCGGCGGGTTCTGCGTCTTCAGCTTGGCGGCGAGACCCTTCTTGGCGCCATAGCGCACCAGCCGCTCTTCCTTGTAATCGGGATACATCGCGCGCGCGACGTCGGAGGCCTTGATCTCGCCGCGCCCGACCGAGGCCATCACGTCCTCGATCGAGCCGCGCGCGAGCCGCGGCAACGCGCCCTTCAGCTTGTCGTCGGCGTATTCGATCTTGGCGCGGGCAAACAGGCGGTCGACGATGCGGCGGCCGAGGCCGGCATATTGGTCGCGCACCGCGTCGCGGGTGGCACGGCGGATCGCGGCGCGCGCCTTGCCGGTGCGGGCGAGCGCTTCCCAGGCCGACGGCGGCGCCGACTGTGCCTTCGAGGTCAGCACCTCGACCTCGTCGCCATTCTGCAGCTCGGAGGACAGCGGCGCGAACTTGCCGTTGATCTTGCAGCCGACCGCGCTGTTGCCGACGCCGGTGTGCACGGCATAGGCGAAATCGATCACGTTGGCGTTGCGCGGCAGCGCGATCAGCTTGCCTTTCGGCGTGAAGCAGAACACCTGGTCGTGGAACAGCTCGAGCTTGGTGTGCTCGAGGAATTCTTCCGGATTGGCGCTTTCCGAGAGGATGCCGATGGTGTGGCGCAGCCAGGCGAAGGCGTTGGACTCGTGCTTCAGCCGCTCGTGCGGCGAGCCCGCGCCCTCCTTGTAGAAGGCATGCGCGGCGATACCGAACTCGGCGATCTGGTTCATGTCCTCGGTGCGGATCTGCAGCTCGACGCGCTGCTTGCCCGGCCCGATCACCGTGGTGTGGATCGAGCGGTAGTCGTTCTGCTTCGGGGTCGAGATGTAGTCCTTGAAGCGGCCCGGCACCACCGGCCAGGTGGTGTGGACGATGCCGAGCGCGCGGTAGCAGGCGCCGACATCGTCGAGGATGATGCGGAAGCCGTAGATATCGGACAGCTGCTCGAAGCCGACCGACTTGCGCTCCATCTTGGTCCAGATCGAAAACGGCTGCTTGCGGCGGCCGAACACCCGCGCGGTGATGCCGTTCTTCTGCAGGTTCTTGGAGAGCTGGGTTTCGATCTCGCCGATCAAATTGCGGTTGCGCTCGGCCAGCGAGTCGAGCCGCTGCTTGACCACCGCATAGGCCTCTGGATCGAGCACGAAGAACGACAGGTCCTCGAGTTCCTCGCGCATCTCGTGCATACCCATGCGACCGGCCAGCGGCGCATAGATATCCAGCGTCTCCTCGGCGATGCGGCGGCGCGAGGCCGGCGGCACGAATTCCAGCGTGCGCATGTTGTGCAGCCGGTCGGCGAGCTTGATCAGCAGCACGCGGACGTCGTCGGCGATCGCAAGCAGCAGCTTGCGCAAATTCTCGGCCTGCTTGGCCTCGCGCGACACCAGTTCCAGCCGCTTCAGCTTGGTCAGGCCTTCGACCAGCGCGCCAATCTCGTGGCCGAACACATTGTCGATCTCGGCCCGCGTCGCCTCGGTGTCCTCGATCGTGTCGTGCAGCAGCGCCGCCACGATCGTGGCGTCGTCGAGCTTGAGGTTGGTGAGGATCGCGGCGACCTCGAGCGGATGCGAGAAATAGGGATCGCCGGAAGCACGGGTCTGCGTGCCGTGCGCCTTCATGGCGTAGACATAGGCGCGGTTGAGCAGGTCTTCGTTGGTGTCGGGGTTGTAGGAGCGGACGCGCTCGACAAGGTCATATTGTCGCATCATTCGCGTCCGCGGCTTGGCCGGCCTCTCCGCCGTGGACGACGTCGGCGCCACCGCGACCGTTTCGGTTGCAGCCTGCATCTGGATGGAACTGCGGCGTCGATACGCCATGGACTCGCTGCCTCTCGCGCGGGACCGGAACGTCCCACCTTTCCTCAATCTAGTGCGCTTTCCAATGAAGCAGCACCCCGCGCGGGCCCTGGAACCATTCAATTTCCCGCGTCCGCGTAGGACGCACCGTAACAGCAAAATTGTCAACAAAAGCAAAGGCCCGGAGCAATGTCCGGGCCTTCGGCAAACCTGTTCGAAACGACGGCAAGCTTACTCGTCTTCCTCGGGCTGCTCCTCAGGGGGCGCCAGACCCTCGAGGCCCTTCAGCAGCTCTTCCTCGGTCATCCGCTCGACCGCGACCTCGGTGTCGTCGGCGTCGACGCTGGCACCGGCGGAACCGATCAGCGGCACGGTGTCGGGCTCGGGCTCGTCGACCTCGACGAACTTCTGCAGGGAGTGAACGAGTTCCTCTTTCAGGTCTTCCGGCGAGATCGTCGAATCGGCAATCTCGCGCAGCGAGACGACCGGATTCTTGTCGTTGTCGCGATCAACCGTGAGTTGCGACCCCGAGGAGATCATCCGGGCGCGATGCGCGGCCAACAGGACGAGGTCGAAACGATTGTCGACCTTGTCAATGCAATCTTCGACGGTGACGCGAGCCATCTCGAGGCGCTCCGTGGTAAAAGGGACCGAACATGTAGGTTATGAGGGTTAGTTATAGGGCTAGCCCCCGTTTCGCAAGGTAAAATTTGTGATTTGCCTTCCGAACAGGCTCTGATAACCCGGTCTGACGGGGGCCAGAAGGGCCGGAGCGTCTGACGACATGGCCAGGTTGCTGTTCCAGGCGAGTAAATCTCTTCATTGCAATGTCAAGGGTCTAGGCTTTTGCCCTCGCCTCACCATAATTGCGGTGGTGACTGTCGTGGGGAAAGATTCACAGAACTTTAGGCAGCAACGCCGGAAATTGCGCGCGGTTGATCACCGCCGCGCTAAGAACACTAACAACCACGCGAGAACACTTTGATGTCGTCACCTGTTTCCAACAAGATCGCGCTCTTCATCGACGGAGCGAATCTTTACGCCACCGCAAAGACGCTGGGCTTCGACATCGACTACAAGCGCCTCCTCAAGGAGTTCCAGAGTCGCGGCACCCTGCTCCGTGCGTTCTACTACACGGCGATCATCGAGGATCAGGAGTATTCGTCGATCCGCCCGTTGATCGACTGGCTCGATTACAACGGCTACACCGTCGTCACCAAGGCGACCAAGGAATTCATCGACGCCAGCGGCCGCCGCAAGGTGAAGGGCAACATGGACATCGAGCTCGCCGTCGATGCCATGGAACTCGCCGAGCACATCGACCAGATGATTCTGTTCTCCGGCGATGGCGACTTCCGTTCGCTGGTGGAAGCAGTGCAGCGCCGCGGCGTTCGCGTCACGGTCATCTCCACCATCGCCAGCCAGCCGCCGATGATCGCCGACGAGTTGCGCCGCCAGGCCGACGTCTTCACCGACCTCGTCGAGTTGCAATCCAAGCTTGGCCGTGATCCGTCCGAACGCCCGGCCCCGCGCGAACCGCGCCACCACTCCCCGCAATTCCTGCAGCGCGCGACCACCATGGCCCCACGGGGAGCCGATGACGATTTCGACGAGTAATCTCGTCGCTGCTGCTACGCGCCCCGACAGCAACTGTCAGCTTTGTGTCAGGCTGGCCGACTTCCGCGCGCAGGCGCGCGCACTGCATCCGGACTGGTTCAACTCGCCGGTGGAATCGTTCGGCGATCCGAATGCGCGGTTGTTGATCGTGGGCCTCGCGCCGGGCCTGCAGGGCGCCAACCGCACCGGCCGTCCCTTCACCGGCGACTACGCCGGTGATCTGCTCTACGCGACCTTGCTCGAATATGGTTTTGCCAGCGGCGTCTATCAGGCGCGGCCGGACGACGGGCTGAAGCTGGTCGACGCCCGGATCAGCAATGCGGTGCGCTGCGTGCCGCCGCAGAACAAGCCGCTGCCGGCCGAGATCAACACCTGCCGGCAATTCCTCCGCGCCACCATCGCCGCGATGCCGAAGCTGCGCGCGATCGTGCTGCTCGGGCGAATCGCCCACGAATCGACTCTCAAGGCACTGGATGTTCGTTTGGCTGCCGCGCCCTTTGTGCACGGTGCCGTGCATAGTGCGGGCAAATTCAAGCTCTACGACAGCTACCACTGCTCGCGCTACAACACGAACACCGGCGTGTTGACGACCGATATGTTCCGCAAGGTGTTCGCGACCGTGCGCAAGGAGCTCGGCTAGCGCCCCTTCCGGTATCCGCTTTGCGAACCGCTATCCAAAGCATGCAAATGCTACAGGACGCTCGCGCGACTTCGGAATAATAGAAAATACCCCTGAATTGCCCGACGTGTCAAGTTGCCTGGGTGAACGCCGGCCGCCGCCGGCTACTTTGCATGGGGTTGTTCTCGATATTTTGGCAGCGCCCCCTGCAACGACCCCATGACTTCATATTGCTCTAGTCCGTCCGCGGATTGGCCTTCAGCCATTCCAGCACGTCTCCGGCGTTCCGGTCGGGCGGGAACACCGGATAGAACACGTGGCTGATGCGCGCATCGTCGATCACAAGGGCGAGCCGCTTGATCAGGATCAGCCCCGCCACCGACATCGTCGGCAACTTCAGCGTGTGCGTCAGTTCCAGCGCTTCGTCGGACAGCACCGGAAACGGCAGATGCAGGCGCGAGGCCATCTCGGTCTGGTACGCGTTGCTTTGCGTCGACAGCCCGAACACCTGGGCAGCGCCGGCCGCCTTCAGCTCGGCGAACAGGTCGCGGAACGCGCAGGTCTGCGGCGTGCAGCCGCGGGCGCCCGGGATCATGTCCCAATCGTCGACCAGCCCGATCTTGCCGGGCTCGCCGGTTCGCGGATAGGCGAACACCACGGTGCGGCCCTTGAGCGCCGACAGCGCCACCGCGGTGTCGTCGGTGGCGCGCAGCCTGACCGGCGGGATCGTCATGCCGACGAGGTGCGCCGCGCCGCCGTCATCCGTCGGCGCCGGGATCTTGCTCCAGTCGACGTCAGTGAGGCTGCTTTGGCTCATCGGACCCTCTCCATCCGCCGTCATCGCAATGACGCCGTTCCGCACCGTGCTATCCCCGCGCCCGCATCAGGCGGCCCTTCTCGCGGCTCCAGTCGCGCTTCTTCTCGGTCTCGCGCTTGTCGTGCAGCTTCTTGCCCTTGGCGACCGCAAGCAGCAGTTTGGCACGGCCGCGCTCGTTGAAATACAGCTTCAGCGGAATGAGCGTCATGCCCTCGCGGTCGACCGCTCCGAGCAGCTTGTTGATCTGCTTGCGATGCAGCAGCAGCTTCCGCGGCCGCTTTGGCTCGTGGTTGAAGCGGTTGGCCTGCAGATATTCAGGAATATTGGCGTTGATCAGCCAGATCTCGCCGTTCTTGGAATCCGCATAGGATTCCGCGATCGTGCTCTTGCCGTTGCGGATTGATTTCACCTCGGTGCCGGTCAGCGAAATGCCGGCCTCGATCGTGTCCTCGATTGCGTAGTTGAAGCGGGCCTTTCGGTTTTCGGCAACAACCTTGATCGGGCGTTCGTTCTTCTCGGCCACTTTAGCTCTTCTTGAGGAGGTCGCGGATTTCCGTCAGTAGCACGACTTCGTCGGACGGCTTCGGCGGTTCGGCGGGCTTGGCCTCATCCTTGCGTTTGAACTGATTCATGAAGCGGACGACCATGAACAGCACGAAGGCGACGATCAGGAAATTGAGCGTCAGCGTCAGGAAGCTGCCCCAGGCCAGCACCGCGCCCTGCTTCTTGGCGTCGGCGAGGTTGGTCGCGTTCACGGCCTTGGAAAGCCCGGTGAAATAGTTGGAGAAGTCGAGTCCGCCCGTAATCGCGCCGATGATCGGCATGATGATGTCGCCGACCAGCGAGGTGACGATCGCGCCGAAGGCTGCACCGATGATGACGGCGACGGCGAGGTCGACGACATTGCCCTTCATGGCGAATTCGCGGAATTCCTTCAGCATGCCCATCCCCTTCTGCTCGACGTTGCGCACGGCACTGTTCACGGCGGTCGCGGTCCGGCTCAGTTGATCAGGCCGGCATGGACCATGGCGCTGCGGACCGCCTGGCGGGTCGCTTCGGTGACCGGCACCATCGGCAGGCGCAGCTTCTCGTCGAGCTTGCCGAGCAGGGACATCGCGTACTTCACCGGCGCCGGATTGCTCTCGATGAACAGGTTGGTGTGCAACGGCATCAGCTTGTCATGGATCTTCAGTGCCGTGGTGACGTCGCCCTTCTGCCAGGCGGTCTGGAACTCCGAGCACAGCCGCGGCGCGACGTTCGAGGTCACGGAGATGCAGCCATGGCCGCCATGGGCCATGTAGCCGATGATGGTGGCGTCCTCGCCGGAGAGCTGGTTGAAATCCTCGCCCATCGCGGCGCGCTGCTGCGAGACCCGCACCATGCTCGCGGTGGCGTCCTTGACGCCGGCGATGTTCTTCAGCTCGAACAGCCGCTTCATGGTGTCGACCGACATGTCGATCACCGAGCGCGGCGGGATGTTGTAGATGATGATCGGAATGCCGATCGCATCGTTGATCGCCTTGAAGTGCTGGTACATGCCTTCCTGGGTCGGCTTGTTGTAGTACGGCGTCACGACCAGCACCGCGGTGGCGCCGGCCTTCTCGGCGTGCTCGGCGAGCTCGATCGCCTCCTTGGTCGAATTCGAGCCGGCACCGGCGATCACGGGCACCCGGCCCTTGGCCTCCTCGATGCACCACTCGACCACCCGCTTGTGCTCGTCATGGCTCAGCGTCGGGCTCTCGCCGGTGGTGCCGACCGGCACTAGGCCGTGGGTGCCCTCGGCGATCTGCCAGTTCACAAGGCCGCGGAAGGCGGCTTCGTCCACCGAGCCGTTTTTGAAGGGCGTCACCAAGGCAGTGAATGATCCCCGGAATTTTGTCTTGGCTGCCATGGACTTCCTCCAAACGCTTCAGGCTAAGGGCTAGGTCGACGGACCTTTGTTGTTGGCGCGCTTCACGTCCGTGCGACCGGCACCCGGTTGTTGCGAAACGCCATGAAAGGCAATTCATATCGGGTCTGGCGGACAGGCGAAAGGGCCGTACCGTACCTATTCCCAGCGGTAATCTGCGGCGCGCGAAATCGTTTCCAGCCGCGATTTTGCCGTTGTGCTGGCGCAAACAGCCGCACCGGCAGGCTTCTTAGTATTTTGTGTACGTTTTCAATCAAATAAGAACCCATGGCCCAAACGACCAGATGATTCGGGGCCGCAGAGGACTTCTGTGATCCGTTCCGTTCGTTCAGGCACATTGCGGTCGACGGCGCTGGCGACGAGCCTGGCGCTCGTTGTTGGCCTTGCCGCCATCACGGCAGATGCCTGGGCCGCCGAGGATGCTCCAACCGCGAAGCCGGCTGCCCAAGACGCGGCTTCCAAGCCTGCCCCTTCCAAGACCGCGCCAAAGTCTACTGCGCCGAAGGCGGCGGCTTCAAAGCCAGCGGCAACCAAACCCGGCGCAGCCAAGACTGACGCGGCCAAGTCCGACGCGGCCAAGGCTGACACTCACAAGACCGAGGCTCACAAGACAACGTCTCCCAAGTCCGGCGCGGTCAAGACAGTCGGAGCCAACGCCGCTCCTGCGAAGACCGAAGCTCACAAGCCAACGGCTCCGAAGCCCACGGAATCCAAGGGTACCACGTCCAAGACCACCGCGGCCAAGACCACCACGTCCAAGCCCGCCTCTCCGGTTGCAACGGGAACTGTATCGAACAGGTCAGTGCCCGCGCCCGCACTGGTTCCGGCAACCCGCCAGCATGCCGCGCCGATCGCGCGCAAGCCGGTGCTGCCTGCGGCCGTGGCCGCGACATCCTCGACGTCGCACTCGGACAAGGAAGCGCTTGCAAGCGTCGTCGAGCTGCTGCGCAAGCGCAAGCCGGCGGACGCCACCGAGGCCGAGGCCTCGATCTCAGATCCGGTCGCGCGCAAGCTTGCCGAATGGCTGATCCTGCGCAGCGAGGACAACGGCGCCTCGGTCGAGCGCTACCGCGCCTTCCTCGATGCCAATCCGAGCTGGCCGTCGCAGACCTTCCTCCGTCGCCGCATCGAGGCTTCGCTGTGGGACGACCACCGCGACGACTCCGCGGTCTGGGCCTGGTTCCAGAATGAATCGCCGGTCTCGGCCAAGGGCCGGCTCGCGCTCGCCAAGGTGATGATCGGACGCGGCGACCGCGGCAATGCCGAGCGCCTGGTCCGCGAGGCCTGGCGCAACGACGGAATGAGCGAAGATACCGAAAACACCGCGCTCGAGCTGTTCGGCTCCTTCCTGACTGCCGGCGACCACAAGGCACGCATGGACACCATGCTGTACGGCACCGACAACGAGGCCGCCGGCATGCGCGAAGCCAAGCGCCTTGGCTCCGGCTACGTGGCGCTCGCGAAGGCACGCATCGCCGCTACCCGCAAGGGTTCGAACCTGCGCGCGCTGCTGGAAGCCGTGCCGAGCGAACTCTCCGGCGACGCCGGCTACTTGTTCGCCAGGATTCAGTTGCTCCGCCGCGAGGAGAAATTCGCCGAGGCCGCGCGGCTGATGCTGAGCGCGCCGAAGGAAGCCTCCCGCCTCTACAATGTCGACGAATGGTGGATCGAGCGCCGGCTGCTGGCGCGCAAGATGATCGACACCAACGAGTTTCGCACTGCCTATCTGATCGCGCGCGACGCGGCGCTACCGGCCCGCGACATCTACAAGACCGAGCAGGAATTCACCTCGGGCTGGATCGCGCTGCGCTTCCTCAACGATCCCGCCCTCGCCGCCCAGCATTTCGCGCGGATCGGCGTCGGCAGCGCTAATCCGACCGCGCTGGCGCGTGCCGGCTATTGGCAGGGCCGCGCCGCCGAGGCCGCCGGCCGCGGCCAGGAGGCGCGCGCCGCCTACGGACGCGCTGCCGAGCAGTCCACCAGTTATTACGGCCAGCTCGCGCGCGCCAAGCTCGGCCTGCCGCAGATCGAGCTGAACAGCGCGCCGCGCGGCCGCGGCGCCGAGCGGCTGGAGATCGTGCGCGCGGTGGCGCTGCTCTACGAAATCGACGCGCGCGAGCTTGCGATCCCGATCTTCGGCGACATGGGCGACAATGGCGATCCGGAGGCCCTCGCCGGCCTCGGCGAGCTCACCGCGCGCCATGGCGATGCCCGCGGCATGCTGCTGATGGGCAAGGCCGCGCTCAACCGCGGACTGCCGTTCGACCACTACGCCTATCCGGTCAACGGCATCCCCTCGTTCCGCCAGGTCGGGCCGGAGGTCGAGCAGAGCGTCGTCTACGCGATCGCGCGCCAGGAGAGCGCGTTCAATCCTGCGGTGGTGTCACCGGCCCAGGCCTACGGCCTGATGCAGGTGACGCCGGACGCCGGACGTTACGTCTGCAAGCGCGCCGGCATCGGCTTCGACCTCAACCGGATGAAGACCGATCCGGTCTACAACGCGATGCTCGGCGCCGCCGAGCTCGGCGGCCTGCTCGAGGACTATCGCGGCTCCTACATCCTGACCTTCGCCGCCTACAATGCCGGCCGCGGCAGCGTGCGGAAGTGGATCGAGCGCTATGGCGATCCGCGCGATCCCAAGGTCGACGCGGTCGACTGGGTCGAGCTGATTCCGTTCTCGGAGACGCGGAACTACGTCCAGCGGATCATGGAAAACCTGCAGGTCTATCGCGCCCGGTTCGGCGGCGGCACCAAATTGCAGATCGAGGCCGATTTGCGACGCGGCGCCAGCGTGGAATGAGCCGGCGCAACCGGTTTTCAACAGGCTGGGCGACCGCAGCTTCCAGCCTCGACCAAAGATCCAGCTAATCTATTGTTATATCTTGCATTTTAAGCAACCGCGCGCTCTGATACGAGCCGATCGGCGCGGTTTATAAAGGCTTGGGGACGGCCGGCGGCCGAGCTGCCCTCAAATCACCTTGGCGCAATCTGAATCTGCCGCTTGCGGCTCAGCGCCCTCTCGGGCATATCGGCGCCATTGGAGACGTGGCCGAGTGGCTGAAGGCGGCGGTTTGCTAAACCGTTATAGGCTTGTAAAGGCCTATCGAGGGTTCGAATCCCTCCGTCTCCGCCAGCCAACTATTGTCCAGCCCGGAGACATGGGTAACAGGTCGTACCTAAGACATGGGTGACAACCTCGTGCGAGAGCATGGTCAAATTCATCTCTCAGAATCGCGCCGATTTTCCGAAACTTGAGACGGCGATCAGTTCGACCGTTACTGCAAATATGACCAAGGCTGGATAAAGAAGCGCCGCCGGGACAATGCCATTTCGAGCCCGGCGGCGTACTTTTGGCGTGCTGAACGGCGCTCCCTTAAAGTTCAATCTCGATTGCCATGTTCGCGCGCACAAGGGTGGTCAAGCCCGCTTTCAATCTCTTCGCTTGCCAGGTCTGGAAAGCTGGATCGGCGTTCAGCTTGTCAACCGCCGCGCCATAAGCCGAAAACGTCTCAAAATTTACTGAGAAAACGAAATTGCCGGCTTCACCGACGGCGACAGACCAGAACCTTGGTTTGCCACCATGCTTGCGCCAAAGCCCGGCACTCTCCTTTGCCAATTCGAGTATTCCTGCGAGGTCACCGCCTGGATTCGGCTTGACCACGTACTGCACGACTACTGCCATGCTACCCTCCATTGAAATTACAGGAGGAGCGCATGCGAGGCTGTTTTTCGGTCGTGGGGTTTGATCTAGGTCAAGCAATCCAGCGACGCGACATGGGTACTTAGCTGCCCCGGCGCGAACCGCGATGGCATAGTGCCTGCACTCTGGACCGTGCTGGGGATTTCAGTGTCCCAGTTCAGGAAGGAAACGCCGCCGGGCGTGTATTTTTGAGACCGGCGGCGTACTTTTTGGGGATTCGATCAGATCCAGTCGGTTGCCCAGCCGGGCAGACGATCCGGAAGCGGCCTATCGAGCAGGCCAGCGACCAACACGGCGAGCGCCGCTCATTCGATGGCGCCTTCGCCGTTGCTCCATCCGAAATGGGGGACCGCCGAGGCAATCGCCCACATCCAAAACGGTGTTGGCGTGCGACCCGCTGACTGTGACTTCGAAAGTATTTTCCAGATCTCTTGTTCGCCCGGTATTGTCCATAAGCCGCAGAAAAAGCAGCCCTTTACTCACTCTTGAGCGGCGGTCCTAAGAGGGTCGTCCTGGAGGAATGCCGGCATCGGCCCCTGGCCTGGACCGGTTGTCACCTCCGCGTGAATGAAACATCATTCCCGGCTCCGCGAAGCGAGCACGCAACAAACCGCGCCCACCATCCCCGCATTGTTTATTTCACCTGAACATTTCCGGGGTAAAGCCATGCAGCAAGACAGTGGCATCCACTTCCAGGATACCGACCAGGTTCTGCGTAACGCCCAGCTTCGCCGATCCGCCGACTTGGGTCCCTGGTTACGGCAGCGCTTCTCATCCAAGGCAGGCAGGCTCGTGGTCGCAACTTCGCTGGCTTGCATGGTTGTTGTGCTGGCGATCGCTGTTGCCCCGCGGCCGGTCTCGAGCGCTGCGCTTGGCAGCGAGTGGCAATGTAGCAAGGCAGCGTTTGTCCTGACGACCTGCCGTCAAGCCGACCCTGCCCGTTCATAGTAAGCAGCCGCATTGGGGACGTACGGTAGCGACGTCAATTGGCACTGGTGAAACCATTTGTCCGGCGGCTCCGTAACTGGAGCGCCGGCCTATTTCTTCCATTTTGGCACTACGGGCCGGCTGGGGCCGTTCGGTCTTTCCCAGTCACGAACGGCCCCACTTTTAGGTCCATCCATGAACCGCGTCAGCTTTCCCTCGGCTTGATTATTTGGCATCAAATGATCAAGGCGCCCGCACGAAGAATCCGCCGGCCGGTCGAGCTCGAGCTGAAGGCGAAGAAATAGATGGATGGCCCAAGTCGCGGTCTCAGGTCAGCGATCTGTTTCGCGCTGGTTCTCGTTCTGCCTGCTGCGCAGACGCCGCCGACGCTGCATTCGCGGGACGAGTGGCGTGTGGTTGACAAGGAATGCCGCGACGTCTTGCCTGCGCAGGCAAAGATACGGGCGTGTCTCAACCTGCTGAGCGATCGACGCCTCTCGACCGCTTATCTTGCGTCGATCACCGGCGAAATATCGAGCACCTTCCAAGGCTTGCGGGACTACGGCAACGCCATCAAGTACAAGAAGATCGAAATTGAACGTACCTCGGCGAGGCAACCTTCTTCGTCGGGTGACGCACTTCCTGCCAGTCTCGGTGCGATGTCTCTGCGTTACACGGAGCTCGGGACACTCCAGGCGCTCAATCGCCAAGCCAATTTCGGCAGTCAGTCGGATGAAGCACGCCGAGGCGCCACTGAGGAGCAAAGCAGCTACAACCTTGCGCTTCAGTACAACCCGATGAACTACAGGGCATATCGATACCGGGCTGAAATTCGCAGCCAATTCTGCGACAGCGCGTCCGCCGCTCAAGACATGGAAGCAGCGGTCAGGTTTGCCGAACAGGCAGGAGACCAGGTCGCCGCGCGAGACTACAAGCACGTCACGCTAGGTGCTTGTGTTCCTGCGTGGCGGCAAGAATAGTCCGAGCCATCAGACTGTCGCCACCCGGCGACACACGCCGCGCCGCACCGCCCCGACAGTATTCTTACGGACCCCCAACTGGCAGGGAACTTGCGATGTATCCAGTAGTTCGGCGCCAGCTGTTCTCGGTGTGCCGAACTCAGACATTCGGAGCACGCAAATGAACATGCATCATCGTTTTGAGACAGCTGGCGGACGTGGCGGACGCGAGTCGACGGTCTGCAAAATGCTGTCCGATCTCATCCTGGCCTGCCGGCAGATCGAAGCCGACATCGCGACCGAAGAAGCGCGCGTGGGAATTTATGACCGATCGGACGCGAGGTATCCGATTTTGGCAAGGTCGCTCAATGAGCGGCACGCCAATCTCAAGGGAACGATTGCCACGCTCGAAAAGCGCGTCGCCGAGAGATCTCAGCACAAGATGGTGACCGACGCAGCATAGCTCGGTCTTTGACCAGCTCCTTGCACGCGGGCAGAGCGATCGATGCGATGAAGCATCAGTGCGGCGGCGACGACGTCAGCCGCTGCCGCGGGTGGATGGATCGAGGTTTCGGTTCTCGCCGGGCGGGATCGGGCCAAAGCCCGGATATACGTACCGGTCCGGAGACACGACCTGTTCACTTGGACGGATGATGAGGTGCTGTCGCCCGCGACGATGATGCGCCTTTGCGGCGTCAGCATCCGCACTCCACAGGACCACAAGGGGCAACGTCAGGGCTAAGGCAACAGGCAAGCAAACACGCAAGGCAACACGCATCACGATCACTCCGTTTCACCGAACAGGTGATCGCCGAGCGTAGCGCTGTATTCTGCCCTGGCTTCTCACATGCGATCAAAACAGCGAGATCGGCGATCCGTCACTTCGTTATCGCGCACCGATCGTGATCTTTAGCGGCCGCGGCAAGGCTTGCGCGCAGGCGACACCGAGCAGCGCGAGGCCGCCGCCGATGACGTGGAACGGCCTGACCGGCTCGCCGAGCATCACGATCGCGGCCGCGGCCGTCAGCACCGGCAAGAGATTCATGAAGATCGCGCAGCGGTTCGGGCCGAGCTGCGCGACGCCGCGGATCCAGAGGAACGGCAGCACGACCGAGGCGAGCGCGCCGGCATAGACGATCAGCGGCAAAGTCTCGGCGTTGACCTGACGCAGCGGCGCCGGCGTCGCGAGGAACGCGGGAAACATCACGGCCAGCGCGCACAGCGCCTGCATGTAGGTGGATTGCCATCCAGTGATCGGGAGATTCCAGCGTTTCAGCAGCACGCCGTACAGCGCATAGACAATCGCGGCCAGCAGCATCAGCGCGTCGCCCGCATGCACGCCGTTCTGCAATAACGACGACAAGTGGCCGCCGCTGACGAGATAGACGAGGCCCGCAAACGACAGCGGCGCGCCGCAGATCATGCCAAGCGTCGGCGGTTCGCCGAGCAGCGCGGCACTGAGGGCGACCGTCAAGAGCGGCGTCAGCGCGGTGAACACCGCCATGTTGGTCGCGGTGGTGGTCTCGGCCGCCAGATACGACAGGCTCTGGAACAGACACATCGCAAGAAAGCCGAGGATCGCGAGCGGACCAAGATGCGGCCAGATCGCATGCCGATTGCGCCAGGCGCCGCGCGCCACGAACGGAGACATCAGCAGCACCGCGACCAGCAGGCGATAGAAGGTGATCGCCTGCGGACCGATCGTGTGCGCCGAGAGGCGAGAAACGATGACGTTGCCTGCCCACAGCACGATGGCAACGAAGGGATAGAGAAGTGCGACTTTCTGCTTGAACATGACCCGGCAGCGCGTTGGTGAAGGACACACCAGCAACTACCTGTCGCGCCGACGTCCGTCTCACGCTAGAATGACCTCACCTAGCGAGATTGGGACATACGAGATGAAGACGTGTTGGACGAGCTGATCACACGCCACCTCGACTATCACGCCACGGCGCGGCCGATGGCGGCGATGGAGATCGACTATCCGAGCGGCGCGTCGACCGGCCTGCACGCGCATCCGCGCGGCCAGCTGCTCTACGCGATCGAGGGCGTGATGGTCGTGCGCTGCGCTGAAGGCACCTGGGTGGTGCCGCCCAACCGGGCGGTGTGGCTGGTGGCCGATCTCGCGCACGAGGTCCGGATGTGCGGCGCGGTCAAGATCCGCACCGTGTTTGTGGACGCCGACGCGGCTCCCAATCTGCCGCAGGCCAGCTGCGTGTTCGCGGTCTCGCCGCTGCTGCGCGAATTGTTCGTCGCCGCGATGCGCGTCCCGCTGGACTATGCGCCCTCGACCTCCGATGAGCGCCTGATGCGCGTGCTGCTCGACCAACTGCGCGAAGTCGATGTGCTGCCGCTGCACCTGCCGATGCCGCGCGACGAAAGGCTCGCGCGGATCTGCGCCGCGCTGGTGGCCCACCCGGACGATGGCTCCACGGCGGAGCACTGGGCGCGCCGGCTGAAGCTGACGTCGAAGACCATCCATCGTCTGTTCGCCAGGGAAACCGGCATGACGTTCGGCGAATGGCGTCAGCAGGCCCGCCTGCTGTTCGCGCTCGAACGCCTCGCGCGCGGCGCCCGGGTGGTCGATGTCGCACTCGATGCCGGCTATGCCAGCCAGAGCGCCTTCACCGCGATGTTCCGCAAGCATTTTGGCATGCCGCCCAACGCGTTCTATCGGTAAGCCGTCCACTGCCGCTGTGCTCCCTCTCCCCGTTCTTACGGGGAGAGGGTTGGGGTGAGAGGCTGCATCCGCAAAACAACTTCGAGTTAGACTCGCGGAGATTTCCCCCTCACCCGGATCACATTGCGCTTCGCTCCATGCGATCCGGCCTCTCCCCGCACACGGGGCGAGGTGAAGCAGAGTCCGTTGCTCGGCCTGACATAATCTCGTCGCGCTTTAGTGCTCCGCCGCCGACTGAGCCTCCGGTCCCAGGATCCATTCCCTGAACGCCGCGATCTT
This sequence comes from Bradyrhizobium sp. USDA 4538, assembly GCF_024171045.1. Classification (NCBI taxonomy): domain Bacteria; kingdom Pseudomonadati; phylum Pseudomonadota; class Alphaproteobacteria; order Hyphomicrobiales; family Nitrobacteraceae; genus Bradyrhizobium; species Bradyrhizobium sp. USDA 4538. The sequence continues at coordinate 7,490,032 of NZ_JALJZE010000001.1, read as the reverse complement.
CGGAAGCGACTGCCGGTTGTCGGGACAGACGAGATGGTAGGCGAACTCCTCCAGATGCGCGGTCTCGAGCAGCTGGACCAGTTCGCCGCTCGCGATCTCATTTGCGACCATCGCGGCCGGCAGCAGGCCCGCGCCCTGCCCCGTCAGCACGGCCTTCAGCAGGAGGCCGCTGTCATCGAACGACGGTCCGCGCAGCGTGCGAACCTCCGCGATGCCGTTGGCCTGAAACCACAGGCTCCACCCCTTGCGATCGGCGTCATGCACCTGCGGCCAGCCCGCGAGTTCGCCCGGAGATGCCGGCCGGCCAAGTCGCTCAACCAGCGACGGCGATGCCACCGCCACCATCTCCACGGTGACGACGCGGTCGCTGCGCAGCCCCGGATAGCGGCCAAGGCCGTGGCGCACCGCGACGTCAACGCCGCTGCGCGAGAAATCGACCACTGTGTTGCTGGTGACGATCTGCAGATCGATCTCGGGATGCGCACCCTGAAACGAGGCCATGCGGGGCACCAGCCAGGCCGACGCAAAGAACGGCGTGACGCTCACCGTGAGCGTACCGACATCGACCGATGCCGCGACGCGGCGCGAGGCATCCGCGATCTGGCGAAAGGCGTTGCGGATCGACGGCAGATAGTCGCGGCCGGCGTCGGTGAGATAGATGCCGCGCGGAACCCGCTCGAACAGCTTCACGCCGAGATCGGCTTCGAGCGTCTTGAGCATCTGGCTGACCGCGCCCGGCGTCACGCACAGCTCCTCGGCCGCGAGCTTCACCGAGAGATGGCGAGCAGCGGATTCAAACGCCTTGAGCGCGTTCAGGGGTGGAAGCCGGCTTTCCATGATTTAGATTTTCTAATCTGAATTGCCCAGCAAATCTGGTTTGCCAACTCGGCGTTCCGGGCGCCTTATCAGCTTAATCCGATGCTGAAAGCCGCGTCAATGCAGGGAAAAGTCGAATCATGGAACTTAGATTTTCTAACCTTCTTTGCCGCTCCCGACGGCTCCGTTTTCTTGATGGAGCCAAGCCATGACTGAGGTCGCAAGCAGGCTCACCCTCCGCGAGATCGCTGCAGGCGGCCGGACCGGCCCGCTCGTCGAGCGCATCAACGCGTCGCAAGCCGGCAGCCTGCCCGGCCAGCTGGATTTTCAATGGCTCGAAGCCGGATGCGGCCACATCCGCGGCCGCTTCGAGATTGCCGCAAAACACTTCTCGCCGCACGGGCTGCTGCACGGCGCAAGCATCGTCGCATTGGCCGATACCGCATGCGGATTCGGCTGCCTCGCGTCGTTGCCGGATGGCGCCATCGGCTTCGCCACCGGAGAGTTGAAAACCAACTTCATCGGCGCCGCGCGCGAAGGCGGCGTGAGCTGTGAGGCGCGCCTCGTTCACGCCGGGCGCACCACCCAGGTGTGGGACGCCGAGATCCGCAGCGAGGCGACAGGCAAGACCATCGCGCTGTTTCGCTGCACGCAGATGCTGCTCTACCCGCCGAGCAAGGCCGGTGGTCATGCGGCACAGGGAGAACGATCATGAGGAATGCCGTCATGCACGCCGGTTATCAACGAGCCAGACCGTTCTACGGCTGGTACGTCGTCGCAGCAGCCTTCGTCGTCACATTGATCGGCTTCGGCAGCGCCTACACATTCTCGTCCTTCGTCGAGTCCCTGCAGCGGGAGTTCGGCGCCTCGCGCGGCTCGGTGTCGCTGGTGTTCTCCTTCGCTGGCTTCCTGTATTTCGGCCTGGGGATGATCTCCGGTCCGCTTGCCGATCGCTGGGGCGCACGCAGGCTCGCTGGCCTCGGAATGGCGCTGGTCGGTCTCGGCATGGTGCTGGCGGGACAGGCGCAGACCATCCTCCAGGTCTATGCCGCCTACAGCATTGGGATCGGCGCCGGCGTCGGCTGCGCCTACGTGCCGACCTTGGGCGCCGTGCAGCGCTGGTTCGTCAGGCGGCGCGGTTTTGCGTCGGGCCTCGCGGTCAGCGGGATCGGGGTCGGCACACTGGTGATGCCGCCGCTTGCGACCTGGCTGATCACGAGCCTCGGCTGGCGCGATGCCTATGTCGTGCTGGGCGTTGTCGCCGCCGTCGCCGGGATCGGTGCATCGCTGCTGATCGCGGACGATCCGCGCCGCTACGGCACCGGACCGGACGGCGATCCGCTCGAGACGGTTTCGGGCGCGCCGCTCCGCCAGGGTGTTGCGATCCGCGCTGCGGTACGGAGCGCGCGCTTCGCCGGGCTCTATGCCGCCTGCCTGATCAGCGCGTTCGGCGTGTTCGTGCCCTTCGTGCACCTCGTGCCGTTTGCAATCGATCATCAGGTGGCGCCGACGCTGGCCGTACTGTTGCTCGGGATGATCGGGGTCGGCAGCACGGCCGGCCGGTTCTTCCTCGGCGGCATCGCCGACCGCGTCGGCCGCGATGTATTCCTGGTCGCGATGTATCTCGGCATGGCCGTCTCGCTGGCGATCTGGGCGATCGCCGGCACCTTCTGGTCGCTCACGGCCTTCGCGCTGCTGTTCGGCCTGTTCTATGGCGGCTGGGTCGCGATCCTGCCCGCTGTCGTCACCGACCATTTCGGCGGCCGCAATGTCGGCGGCATCATCGGCATCCTCTACACCAGCGTCGCGGTTGGCACGCTGCTGGGCCCGAGCGCCGCCGGCTTCGCCTACGACATCAGCCACAGCTACTTCATTCCGGTGGCGATCAGTGCAGCCGCCAATCTCGTCGCCGCCCTCATCGCAATGGCGACCATGCGAACGGCCTCGCCGATCGCCTCGGTTGCGCAGCGGTGACGTCCCATGACGGGCGGTGACCCCCGTGCTACGCTCGGAGATCACCGCCCCATCGTTTCGAGCCTCTGTGATCACTCGCTTCGTCATGACCAATGCCTGGACTTATCAGCGAGCCGACAGGGAAGACATCGTCGAGCTGGCATCGTGGCGCGGCGCCGGCTCGCTTGGCCTCAAGCCGCACTTCCATGACGAGAGCCAGATCGTGCTGGTGCTGTCGGGGTCGCGCGCCTTTCGCATCGGCGGCGCGACCGTCACCGTGCCTGCCGGCCATGCCGCGCTCATTCCGGCGGGCATGCTGCATGCGCCGATGACGATGTCGGACGAGGAAACGGTCTGCCTGAACGCCTACGTTCCAGCCGGCCGCGTCTGCTCGTCGGTGCGGATCATCCGTTTCGGGCAGCGTTGGCGGAACGTCGACGAGATCTCGCCTGAGCACGTCAGCGAGATCGCCGACGACATCCTGTCGTGCGCGCCGTCCTACCCCGCCGGGTACACCGACAGGACGAAGCTCGACATCGCGCTGACCGAGAGCGTCGCGCCGATCGGCGCGATTGCCGCCGGCTTCGGGCGAAGCCGCGAAGGGTTCAGCCGCATGGTCAGCCGCGAGCTCGGCATCCCGCCGCATACCTTCCCCCTGCTGGCCCGCCTCAATCTTGCCCGGCAATTGCTGCGCGCCGGCGCGCCGATTGCGGCAGTCGCGGCCGATGCGGGCTTTTCCGACCAGAGCCACCTCACCCGGCTGTTCCGCCGCACCTTTGGCACGACGCCGGGCGTCTACTGGCGCGGCTGAAGTGACGTCACAGACGTTCCAGACCGATTGGCGCGCCGCCCGCTAGCCTGCTCACCCTAAAGAGGGTGAAGGATGAATACCCAGACAAGTCTTCTGCTGCTGGCGGCCGGGGTCGCCGGCGGCATCATCAATGCACTGGCGGGCGGCGCGACGCTCATCACCTTTCCGGCGATGCTCGCGGCGGGCCTGCCGGCCGTCATCGCCAACGCGTCGAATGCGGTGGCGATCTTGCCGGGCCATTTGATCGCCGCGCTCGCCGATCGCGGCAAGCTGCCGCCGCCGACGCGGCGCACGATCAGCTTCGTCGTGATCGCCACGGTGGGCGGCGCGGTCGGCGCCGGCGGGTTGTTGCAGCTTCCCGAGCGGCTGTTCCTGCTGCCGGTGCCGGCCTTGATCGCATTTGCAACGCTGTTGTTCGGCTTCGCGCCGCAGATCCAGGGATGGACCGTCGGGCGCGAGAAGGCCGCAGCGCTGCCCTCGACCGGCGCGAGCGGTGCTATCCTGGGATTGTCGTGCATCTATGGAGGCTTCTTCGGCGCCGGTCTCGGCGTCATCCTGACCGCGGTGCTGTCGATCACCGAGCCCAACGACATCAGGGCGATCAAGGCGTTGAAGAACCTGCTCGCGACCTGCGTGTCGCTCGTTGCCACATTGATCTTTATCTTGCAGGGCGCGGCGCGGTGGCAGGAGACCCTGGCGATGCTGCTCGACGCCATGATCGGCGGCTATGCCGGCGGTTTCCTGATCCGGATCCTTCCCGGCCACATCGTCCGGCAGTTCGTCATCGTGGCCGGAGCGGTGATGACGGTGGTCTACGCGGCGCGATACTGGTTCTAGGTGGAGCGAGGGAGCCGAGGCTCCCATCGACATCGGTTGGCTTAGTGCGTCGTCATCCAGGCGCGGGCTTCACGCTGGGCGGCCGCGATCTCGACATCGGACATCTGCTCGGCGACTTCGCGGCGGTGCGCGATCGCGTCAGTACGTCCCTTGAGCGCCGCCAGGTTGAACCATTTGTGCGCCGCGACGAGGTTGACCACGCCGGAGCGACCGCTCGCCCAATACATGCCGCGTTCGAACAGCACGTCCTGGATCGCCGTTGCGGCAACCGGGACAGCGCTTTCCTGATCGATGACCCCCTGAAACATTCTCATTCCCCTTTTTGTTGTTGGCCGCCCTCCCCCGAGCGCGGCCCCCGTCCACTGTTAAAACTACCCTGTCATTCCCGGGCTGATCTCTTGATCATGCCCCGCGCCGATCCTTGGGATCACCGCGTGCCGTTTGCCGGCTTGTTGGGATGATCATGGCCCATCAAATTTGAAGAGCGGTTTAAGTATCGCGATGAACGGGATGTAAATCGGCGTCGCCGAGGGCGCATCGAGGAATCGCAGAAGTGCCTGTGCCGCAGGCACTTCCTTGCATTCGTGAACGCCGGTTTACCCTGGTGTTTGGGACAACGATAACCATGGCGGACATTGGCCGCGGCGCCGGCGGGTCCCACCAGGCAATCAGTTTCGAAATTGACGGAGGGGCGGCGCGACCATGGACGAGCCGCGGAGCGGCGTGCGGTCGGGTGCGCAGACAAAAGCAACGCGAGGCCGTCAGGCCCAGCGTCGATCCGGAACGGGGATGGATGGGGAAAGTGGCTGCCGGGCGCGGACTGCGCGGGCCGCCGGAACGAGGGGGTCGGCGAACACGTCAGGACCAGATTTCAGCTCGGCATTCTCGCCGGTGAAATTGCGGAACCAAGCGGGCTCCGCACCGAACGAAGAAATCTCTGTTTCTTCTGCCGGACCGGTTTTGGGAAGGTTGCCCTCTCCGAAATTCGATCCAGCCGTTTGACCTGATGTCTCGCCGACACCCTCTTTCGTCAGCCAGAGCCTTGGGGGTGGGATGTGCCTCTCAGCAGTCCGTCCGCTGGCTCTCGCGACGTGCCGGCGTCAAGCCGCCGGCAATCCTCTCGAGGCGAGAGGCTTACTTCTTCTTGGCGACCTTGCGGGTCTTCTTCGCAGTCTTCTTCACTGCGCTCTTCGCCTTCTTCGCCTTCTTCGCCTTCTTTGCCTTCTTAGCCATGTTGCCCTCCAGTATGTGAGATGGCTCTACTTCGCTGCGTGCACTCGGGAATCGATATGCACTACTTCCCGAATACACCAACAGACCGAAAAAAACAGTGTCCCGCTTAAGGAAGTGTTGACGCAGCGGTGGCAACGCGCACAGCGCGCGTCGCCGTTCAAATCGACGATGCAATCGCGCGACGATGCAAGAAGTGCAACAGCCGCCGACATCGGCATTTGTCAACGTTGCAGGAAACGCTTGTATTGCAGGCCTTTCTTGAATTCGCATTGAAGCGATCGACACGCGACCGTCATTGCGCTGAGTCGCGAGCAACGACAAAAAGCGGCGCGACGCCGACGCCGAGTCGTAATTTTTGGCAACGAAAAAAATTTCGTGGGTAAGACGGGTTTTGCCTCGTTTGAGGTCATCCGAACCGGATTTGCGAACGAATCGCGGCTTCTGCGATTCGGCGCCGGTGGCGCCGGCGCGCCACGAACGGAGGGTGTGAGGCAGGATCACGCCGCGTTCACGCGCGCGCGACGACACCGAAGGTGACGGCAAAGGAGCATGCAAGGGAGCATGATCCGGCTGGATCATGCGCCAAGGACAACATCATTGTCCTGTTGTTCAGATGCCGAGCTTCGACTTCAAGAGGTCGTTGACCGCCTGCGGGTTCGCCTTGCCGCCCGACGACTTCATCACCTGACCGACGAACCAGCCGACCAGTTGCGGCTTCGCCTTCGCTTGCTCGACCTTGTCGGGATTGGCCGCGATGATGTCGTCGACCACCTTCTCGATCGCGCCGAGGTCGGTGACCTGCTTCATGCCGCGCGCCTCGACGAGCGCGCGCGGATCGCCGCCTTCCTGCCAGACGATCTCGAACAAGTCCTTGGCGATCTTGCCGGAAATCGTTCCCTCGCCGATCAGGTCGACGATCGCGGCGAGCTGCTCCGCCGACACCGGCGAGGCTGCGATCTCGACGCCTTCCTTGTTGAGACGACCGAACAGTTCGTTGATCACCCAGTTGGCGGCGAGCTTGCCGTCGCGCGCCTTGTCGGCAAGACCTGACAGCACCGTCTCGTAGAACTCCGCGCTCTCGCGCTCGGCGACCAGCACGCTCGCATCATAGGGCGACAGGCCGAAGCCCGTAATAAAACGGGACTTCTTCTCGTCCGGCAGTTCCGGCAGCTGCGCCTTGAGATCGTCGACGAAGGCCTGGCTGAACTCGAGCGGCAACAGATCGGGATCGGGGAAGTACCGGTAGTCGTGCGCCTCTTCCTTGGAGCGCATCGAGCGGGTCTCGCCCTTGTTCGGGTCGAACAGCCGGGTTTCCTGGTCGATCGAGCCGCCGTCCTCGATGATCTCGATCTGACGCCGCGCCTCGTACTCGATCGCCTGGCCGATGAAGTTGACCGAGTTCATGTTCTTGATTTCGCAGCGGGTGCCGAACGCGGTCTCGCCGTAACGGCGCACCGAGACGTTGACGTCGGCGCGCAGATTGCCCTTCTCCATGTCGCCGTCGCAGGTGCCGAGGTAGCGCAGGATCGAGCGCAGCTTGGTGACGTAGGCCTTGGCCTGCTCGGCGTCGCGGATGTCGGGCTTGGAGACGATCTCCATCAGCGCAACGCCGCAACGGTTGAGGTCGACATAGGACATCGTCGGCGACTGATCGTGCAGCAACTTGCCGGCGTCCTGCTCCAGATGCAGCCGCTCGATCCCGATCGTGACGCTGCGGCCGCCGTCGAGCTCGAGCGACACCTCGCCCTCGCCCACGATCGGCGACTTGTACTGGCTGATCTGGTAGCCCTGCGGCGAGTCCGGATAGAAATAGTTCTTGCGGTCGAACACCGAGCGCAGGTTGATCTGCGCATTCAGCCCGAGACCGGTGCGCACGGCCTGGCGGACACACTCCTCATTGATCACGGGCAACATGCCCGGCATCGCGGCATCGACCAGCGAGACATGGGAATTGGGATCGCCGCCGAACGCGGTCGATGCGCCGGAGAACAGCTTCGCGTTCGAGGTGACCTGGGCATGAATCTCCATGCCGATCACGACCTCCCAATCGCCGGTGGCGCTCTTGATCAGTTTGTGCGGGGCGGCAGATGCGGTCATGGATCTCGGTTTCCGGATAAAGGATATCTGGGATGGATTGGGCTTCGCGCAACCAATCGCGCCAGTCAAGCCGCCTTGCGGTCCACTTGCAGCCCGCCGCCGTCGCCTGAGGCGGGATCAGAGCCCGCGCCGGAACTGCTGATAGGCCTTGCTCGAGCGTAGCGCGTCGGCGCCGCCCGCGATCAGCTGGTCGACCTGCTCCGGCGGCAGCGACAACCGCGTCGGGATGGCGTTCAGGATGCCGGCGCGGTCCGGTCCGAGCCGGTCGAAGCCGAGCCGTTCGACATAGATCGCGACGTCACCGCATTTCCAGCCGGCGCCGACGCCGAGCCGGCTGCGCTCCGCCGCCGACAGCCCGCAGCGCCAGCGCTTCAGCTTGCCGGACCAGTCCTCGGCGAGCGCCGTGAAGGCGGCGTAGCTGGAGCGCACGCTGGCATCGATCGCGGTGTCGGCGGCCGCGGACACCAGTTCGACGCCACTCGGCCCTTCGAGCGTCTGCACGAAGTCGCCGGAGATGCCGCGGCCGGCGTCGACCACCAGGAACAGGATGCGCTTCAGCTTGGCCGCCTGCCGTTCGTTCAGCGGCTCGTAGGGACGCTGAGCGGCGAGCAAGCCGATGCTCAGCCCCGACAGGCCGTAATTGTCGACGAGGCCGCCATCGAGCAGCTTGACGTAGCGCATCGAGCCGTCGCGGTAATGTGCCTGGGCCTCGGCATAGGCGCGCAGCAACGGCTGTGCGTTCGGATCGTTGCGCACCCGCTCGAGCCAGGCCGGCAGTGGCGCGGCGCAACCGCCGGGATAGGTTTGCAGTACGATCGGGGCGAACGCCAGCGGCACCGCGGCGGATGCCGCCACCGCTTCGGCGACACGATACGATCTGATGTCGCTGCACAAGGCGTCGAACGACGTCTTGCCGAACACGAACGGCGTGCGGTTGTAGATATCTGACGCGTTGATCCAGACCCGCGGCCGGCGATCGTCGGCCAATGCGTCGAACCGCGCGCCGTCGAACAAATTCTGATCGAGCCAGTCGGTGAACTGGCTGTCGTTGACGCCGCCGCCGAGCGCGCGCCCGATATTGCCGAGCGAGATCCGGGTCTTCAGTCCCTCCTCGGCATTGCGCAGCAGGAAGCGCTGGCGGAAATCGTCGAGCGCCGCGCGGCGCTTCAATCCGAAATAGGCGGCGGTGACCGATCCGCCGGAAACGCCGGAGACGAAGTCGACGCGGTCGAGCAGCGTCTTGGTGCCCGCCGCGCTCGAACGCGTGTGGTCAAGCTCCTCCAGCACGCCGAAGGAAAACGCCGCCGCGCGGGTGCCGCCGCCGGAGAACGACAGCGCGAGCAGCAGATCATCTTCGTAGGCCGGAATGTCGCGGGCGCTGCTGTTGTCGGCGAGCGCGGCGCCGAGCGGCACATTGCCGGGCAGATTGTAGACGGAGGCGCAGCCGGCAAGGCCCGCCGCCACCACGGCCACCAGCATTGCTGACAGCCATCCCCCTATGCCCGACCCACGCACGAATACTCTCTCTTGCAGCTGGCCCCCGCCCGGTTCCACTAGCCTATCACGGCCAATCTGGGCGGCGGCATGGCGGCCGAAACAGGGTTAATGCTCGCGGTGCCTCCGCACCGGCGTCCTTTAGCCGCGCTGCGCCAGCAGCGCGGCTACGATCCGCTCCCACTCGGCCTCGAGCGTGTCCTTTGCGACCGGCTGGCCGGCCTGGCGATACCAGTAGCCGGCATTGCCGAGATCGCCCTCGACGCGATGCAGATGGGCATGCACCCAGGCCGAATTGGCGTCGCCCTCGTCCTGCACGATGCGGTGCGCCTGGTCCCAATCGCCCTTCTTCGCCCACCACAACGCGGCGAGCGGTGGCGACAGCGCCGCATCGGGCGCGGTGTCAGCGAGACTGGCGCGGAAATCCGCCATCGCTCACCACCATCTGGGCGCCGTGAACCGGCCGGCCGCCTGCTCGATCACCTCGCCGAGCGAGAACAGCGTCTCCTCATCGAACGGACGGCCGATCAGTTGCAGGCCGAGCGGCAGGCCTTGCGAGTCCTTGCCGGCGGGCACGGCGATGCCCGGCAGGCCCGCCATGTTCACGGTCACCGTGAAGATGTCGTTGAGATACATCTCGACCGGATCGGCGCCGCCCTTCTCGCCGATGCCGAACGCCGCCGACGGCGTCGCCGGCGTCAGGATCGCGTTGACACCCTTGGCGAAGCAGTCCTCGAAGTCCTTCTTGATCAGCGTCCGGACCTTTTGCGCACGCAGATAATAGGCATCGTAGTAACCGGCCGACAGCACATAGGTGCCGATCAGCACGCGGCGGCGCACCTCGTCGCCAAAACCATCGGCGCGGGTGTTCTCGTACATCTCGATGATGTTCCTGCCCGGTTCGCGCAGCCCATAGCGCACGCCGTCGTAGCGCGCGAGGTTCGACGAGGCCTCCGCCGGCGCCACGATGTAATAGGCCGGCAGCGCGTATTTGGTGTGCGGCAGCGACACCTCGACGAGCTCGGCGCCGGCGGCCTTCAGCCACTGCGCGCCCTCGCTCCAGAGCTTTTCGATCTCGGCCGGCATGCCGTCGAGCCGATATTCCCTGGGGATGCCGATCTTCATGCCCTTCACGGACTTGCCGATCGCGGCCTCGTAGTCCGGCACGGCGATGTCGACCGACGTGGTGTCCTTGGGATCGTGCCCCGCCATCGAGCGCATCAGGATCGCGGCATCGCGCGTCGAGCGCGCGATCGGGCCGGCCTGGTCGAGCGAGGATGCAAACGCGACGATGCCCCAGCGCGAGCAGCGGCCATAGGTCGGCTTGATGCCGACGGTTGCGGTGAACGCGGCGGGCTGGCGGATCGAGCCGCCGGTGTCGGTCGCGGTCGCGCCCATGCAGAGAGCAGCCGCCACCGCCGAAGCCGAGCCGCCGGACGAGCCGCCCGGCACCAGCGTGGTGTTGGAGCCCTCGCGCCGCCACGGGTTGGTGACCGGGCCGAAGCACGAGGTCTCGTTCGACGAGCCCATCGCGAATTCGTCATTGTTGAGTTTGCCGAGCAGCACCGCGCCGTCGCGCCACAGCTGCGAGGTCACCGTCGACTCGTAGGGCGGAATGAAATTGCCGAGGATATTCGAGCACGCCGTGGTCCTGATGTCGCGGGTCGCGAACAGGTCCTTGATGCCGAGCGGGATGCCGGCGAGCGGTCCGCCCTCGCCTTTTGCAATTTTCGCGTCGGCGGCCTTGGCCATCTCGCGGGCGCGGTCGGGCGTTTCGAGCACATAGGCATTGAGCACACGCGCGGCTTCGATCGCGGCGAGATGCGCATCGGTCAGTTCGCGGGCGGTGAAAGACTTGCTCGCCAGGCCCTCGCGAGCCTCGGCGATCGTCAGCGATGTCAAATCAGTCATTTATTGATCGGGCTGCAGAAGAACGGAGACAGGGTCTTGTCGTTGGCGGGGTCGTCTTGGCGCGCCAGGTTATTTGCCTTGCCATTTTCCTTGGCGCGCTCGGCGTCGAGCGCCTCGAGATGGTCGAGCACGGCGTCCATCGCCGCGTTGGGATCGGCGACCTTCCCCTTGCGCTCCATGGCATCGAGGAAGTCCATATAGGCCTTGTAGGCCTTCTCATCGTCGCACAGCAGACACATTGGACTTTGTCGCTTTTGTTTGACGCGTTTTCTTCACGCGAACCGGTATCCACTTCGCTCGAAAACGCGATGCTTGGGTTACTCGACCACCTTCGGCACCAGGAAGAAGTCGTTCACGGTGTCGGGCGCGTTGCGGACGATGACGTCGGCGATCTCGCCGTCATTGACCACGTCGGCGCGCTTCTTCATCTCCATCGGCGTCACCGAGGTCATCGGCTCGACGCCGTCGACATTCACTTCCGACAGCTGCTCCACAAAGGCTAGCATCGCGTTCAGCTCGCCCTGGAGATGGGGAACTTCGGCGTCGCTGACCGCGATCCGCGCCAGATGCGCGATGCGGCGGACGGTCGTGGCGTCTACGGACATTATATAGGGCCTCGGGGCTGAAAGGTCAGCCTGCCGTATAGCAGAGGCCGGTTTTGCGCCGCAACCGCGCGGATTTGCCCACCCGACGGGGCTTTGGAGCCCATCCGGCGACCGACAAGACATCCTGCCACGGATTCCGGCTGCGAAACGCACGACGAAACCAGTTCGCGGCCGCCGCGAAGTCGTCCCGAAACATTCACGGCGCCTACTCGACCCAAACAGAAAAGTTCGGAGCGCGTCATGTCAATGCTCAACGGCAGCCCCCGCCCGGAGGGCTGGGACCCGGCCCTCTGGTCGATCGGCACGGCGCTGGGGGTCGCGATCCTCTACGTGGCCTGCCTGGTCTGAACGAGGCCGCGCGTCAGGCCTGAGACAGAGCCGCCATCCGCGCCAGTGCGGCGCCGGCCAGCGCGCGGGTCAACTCGGCCGCCGGCATTTCCTTGCCCATCCGCACCGCCTGCCCGGCCCACAGATTGGTGAAATCGACCTTCCCCTGTTTTTCGGCAGCCGCCTTCAGCGGTCCGAGGGCGGTTGCTGCGTGCGGGAACGCCGGCGCGTCCGGCGAGATCGGCCCGACCTCGCGCATCACACGGTTGGCAACGCCGCGCGCCGGGCGGCCGGTCATCACATTGGTGATGACGGTGGATTCGTCGCTCGCCTGCGCCAGCGCGACGCGGGCCTGCGCCGTCACCTTGGACTCCGGGCAGCGCAGATAGGCCGAACCGACCTGCACACCGGAGGCGCCGAGGGCGAATGCCGCGGCGATCCCGCGCCCGTCGGCGATGCCGCCGGCCGCGACGACCGGCACCTTCACCGCATCCACCAACTGCGGCAGCAGCGAGAACGTCCCGGGCTGCTCGGCGATGTTGTCGGTCAGGAACATGGCGCGATGGCCGCCGGCGTCGGCGCCTTGCGCGATGATGACGTCGGCGCCGTTCTCCTCGAGCCAGATCGCTTCCTTCACCGTCGTCGCCGACGACATCACGGTGGCGCCGGTGGCTTTCACCCGCTGCAACAGATTTGGCTCCGGCAGGCCGAAATGGAAGCTGACGACCTCCGGCTTCAGCTCCTCGATCACGGCGCAGAACGCCGCATCGAACGGCGCGCGGTTCGCCGCATTGATCGGCGCGTTCGGATCGAGACCATGCTCGCGATAGTAGGGCGCCAGCCGTCGCCGCCAGTTCGCCTCGCGCGCCGGATCGGCGTCGACCGCCTTGTGGCAGAAAAAGTTGAGGTTGACCGGCGCAGAGACGCGTTGACGGATGATGTTGACCTGCTCGCGCGCCTTCTCGGCCGACAGCATCGCACATGGCAGCGAGCCGAGCCCGCCCCCTTGCGCCACCGCAATCACCAGCTCCGCATCCATCACGCCGGCCATCGGCGCCAGCACGATCGGGAATTCGGTCTTGAAACGATCGATCAATCGACGGTCCGGCCACATGGCGTGTCTCTTTCCTGGCTTGCTCGGAATTACCCTCTCCCCTTGCGGGAGAGGGTGCGCTCGCAAGGCGAGCGCGGGTGAGGGGTTTCCCTCCGCGGGGACAGACCCCTCATCCGTCGCGGACTGCGTCCGCGCCACCTTCTCCCACAAGGGGAGAAGGAAAAAAGTTGCGCCGGCCCTGCAGCGACTGCTCGGCCTCGGCGACGATGCGGCCGACGATCTCGGCCGCCGGAACGATATCATGGATCAGGCCGACGGACTCGCCGGCAAACACCGCGGCGACATCGAAATTGGCCGCGGCCTTCGCGGCGGCGTACTCCACCGCGACCTCGTCAGCGCGCTGCATCAGCTCGATCTCGCGCCCGCTCCAGCGCCGCAGATGATCGTTGGCAAGCGAACGCGCGGTGAACGGCGCCGGCCACATCAGCTTGCGCGACCAGTCGAACACCACGCCGCGCACCGTCTCGCCGCTCTTTGCCGCACAGATCAGCTGCTTGGCCTGCTCGGCCGCGTCGGCCTCGACGCTGGCGTAGAAGCGCGTTCCCATCAGCACGCCGGATGCGCCGAGCATCATCATCGCAGCTAAGCCACGCCCGTCCGCGATGCCGCCGGCCGCGACCACAGGCACGCGCCCCGCCGCGAAATCGATGATCGCCGGCACGATGTCGAGCGTGGTGCGCGATGCGCCGTGACCGCCCGCCTCCGTGCCCTGCGCGATCAGGATGTCGGCGCCGCAATCGAGCGCCTGCCGCGCCATCTCCTCGTTCTGCACCTGGCAGATCAGCAGCGCGCCTGCGGCCTTGATCTTCGGCGCGAACGGCGCGGGATCGCCGAATGACAGCATCACCGCGCGCGGCCGCGCATCCAGCGCGATGTCGATCAGCTCGGGCTGCCTGGCGAGACTCCAGGTGATGAAGCCGATGCCGAACGGCTTTGCAAAACCCTTCAGCTTCGCGGTCTCGGTCTCGAGCCGCGTCTTGTCGCCGTAGCCGCCGCCCAGAATGCCGAAGCCGCCGGCGGCGCTGACCGCCTTGACCAGCCCGCTGCCGGCAATCGTGTCCATCGGCGCGAGCAGGATCGGATGCTCTATGTCCAGACGTGCCGTCAATTCGGTGCTGATCGGCATGCGCTTGCTCCCTGTTCTGGACTTGCTGTTCTGGACTTGCAGCCTAAGCGGGCCTAACATTCTCGGATAATGAATACTAGAGAACGCTACCATCTCTAAATCAGAACGGTGGTCCCAGATGGAATTGACCGACCTGCTCACCTTTTCCACGGTCGCGCGGCTCGGCGGCATCACCCGGGCCGCCGACGAGCTGAACACCGTGCAGTCGAACGTCACCCAGCGCATCAAGGCGCTGGAGGCCGAGATCGGCACCGCGCTGTTCGAGCGCCACAGCCGCGGCATGTCGCTGACCGGCGCCGGCCGCCGCCTGTTGCCCTATGCGCAGCGCATGGCGGCGCTGTCGCGCGAAGCCGTGCTCGCCGCGCGCGACGATGGCGAGCCGAAGGGTCCGCTGTCGATCGGTTCGATGGAAACCACCGCTGCGGTGCGGCTGCCGACGCTGCTCGCCGAGTTTCATCGCCGCTATCCGGCGGTGCGCCTGACCTTGCGCACCGCGCCGACCGCCGACCTCGTGGCCGCCGTGCTCGACGGCACGCTCGACGGCGCCTTTGTCGCCGGCCCGATCGAGCATGCCGAACTGTCAGCCACATCAGCATTCACCGAGGAACTGGTGCTGGTCACTGCGCAGCGCTGGAAATCGCTGGCCGCGTTGCGCGCCGGCACGCCGGAGTCGGGCCCGACCGCGCTGGTGTTCCGCACCGGCTGCACCTACCGGCAGCGTCTCGAACAGGTGTTCACCGAGTTCGGCTGGCCGTCGGCGGTCCGCTTCGAGTTCGGCACGCTCGACGGCATGGTCGGCTGCGTCGCCGCCGACATGGGCGTCACCCTGCTGCCGCGCGCCGTCGTCGATCGCGATCACGTCCAGCGCGACATCAACATCCACAAGCTCAGTCCGCAGCATGCGCATGTCGAGACGCTGTTCATCCAGCGCCGCACCGCGCATCAGTACAGCGCATTGCAGGGGCTGGCCGCGTGCCTCGGTGGCGACGAGCGGGTGATCGCCGCCTGACCGGCGTTTTCGCATGGACGCCACGGCAGTGCCGGGCTTTGCCTCGGCGCGCGGCTGCGTGCTAAGCGCTAGCGCCATGCTCGCCCCCATCCTTCCCCTGATCGAAGCTGCGCCGCACTGGCCCGAGCGCGGCGCGCTTGTCGGCCTCGACCTCGGCACCAAGACCATCGGGGTTGCCGCCTCCGATCCGGACCGACGGCTGGCGACTGGCGTCGAGACCATCCAGCGCAAGCAGTTCAAGGCCGATGCGGCGCGGCTGCTCGCGATCGCCGCCGAACGCAATGCCGTCGGCTTCGTGCTCGGCCTGCCGATCAACATGGACGGCAGCGAAGGCCCGCGCGCGCAGTCGACCCGGGCGTTTGCCCGCAACCTCGCCGGCCTCACCGCGCTTGCGATCGGGCTGTGGGACGAGCGGCTCTCGACTGCGGCGGTCGAGCGTGAGCTGATCGGGATGGACGTCAGCCGCGCTCGTCGCGCCGAGGTAATCGACGAGCACGCCGCGATCTTCATCCTGCAGGGTGCGCTGGACCGGCTCGCGAAGCTGCGCGGTGAGCGCTGACCATGGTCGTGGTGATCGCGGCGCTGCTGCCGGTGTTCCTCTTGATCGTGCTCGGCTTCGTCCTGAAGCGCACGCTGATGCCGCTCGATACGCAATGGCACGGGCTGGAGCGGCTGACCTATTACGTGCTGTTCCCGGTGCTCCTGGTGCAGACACTGGTGAAGGCCGACCTGACCACGGTGCCGGTCGCGGGCGTCGGCGGCGCGCTGCTGCTCGCGGCGCTGGTGATGTCGCTATTCTGCCTCGCGCTGCGCGGCCCGCTGGCGCGCGCCGGCGTCGACGGCCCCGCCTTCACCTCGATCTTCCAGGGCGCGACCCGTTGGCAGACCTATGTCGCGCTGTCGGTGTCGCGCAATCTCTATGGCAGCACAGGCCTTGCCCTGGCTTCGGTCGCGATGGTCGCGATCATCCCGCTGGTCAATGTGTTCAGCGTCGCCGTGTTGGCGAAATATGCCTCGTCCGAGAAGCGTTCGACCGGCGCCATCGTGATGACTGTCGTACAGAACCCGCTGATCTGGGCCTGCGTCATCGGGCTCGTCATCAATGTCGCGCACATCCCGCTGCCACAGATCTGGTATGACGTCGCCGACGCGCTCGGCGGCTCGTCGCTGGCGATCGGCCTGCTCGTCACCGGGGCCGGGCTGCATCTGGAAGGCATCTTTCGCCCCAGCCTCGCTGCCAGCGCGGCATTGGTGCTGAAACTCGTGCTGATGCCGGCGCTGACCGTCGCGCTCGCGGTGTGGTTCGGCGTCACCGGGTCCAACCTCGCCATCGTCGCGGCCTGCGCCGCGGTGCCGACCTCGCCGTCAGCCTATGTGCTGGCGCGCCAGATGGGCGGCGACGCGCCGCTACTCGCCCAGATCATCACGCTGCAGACAATTCTGGCCGCGATCACGATGCCGATCGTGATTGCCGCGGTGGGGCTTTAGAAGGCGTACCCGATCGGCCTTGAATATCGCCGCGCAATCGGTCGCTACCAGACTTCGCGATAGTTCGCGAATTTGCGCAAGGTCTTGTCATAGCGGGCCGGTACGATCCAGGGCAACAGGAGCCTGAAGATCGCGTTCGGAAGCGGAGAGCGAAGCCGCACATAGAGGTCGAGCGGATCGAGGTCATGCCGCATCCGGAATTTCGGTTCGTAGCTGAGACCCGTGCTTCGAAGCCACCTGTAACCGTTGGCGATCGCCCAATTCATCATGTCGCGAATGGTGTAGTAATAAAGATGAAGGTCGAGTGCGACAGCATAGTCGAGGCCGACATACTCCCAGAACAGACTGTCGCCTTCGACCATGCAAAGGCTGAAGGCGATCACCTTCCCGCCACGGCGCCAGATGAAGAAGCGGACCTTGTCCTTCATGTCGCTGCCGAGCCGGCGAAGATAGTCGGCTGTCAGTTTCTCGAAACGGAATTTCGAGCGGTCGAAGACCTGCAGGTAGAGCGGATAGATCTCGTCGACGGCATCCCTTGCGTCGTCGGTGACGGTAAGGGCTATGGTTTCACCATCGGTTGCCTTGAATTTCTTGCGGAGCTGCCAGCGTGCCGATCGCGGCAGCGCATTTTGCATGTAGGCATCGAAGTCGTCGTGCTCGATATTGAGCGCCGTCATCGGCATGCTCGGCGCACGGGCGAAGCCGCGCCGGACGAAGCAATCCAGCACCGGCCGGTAGCGCGCAGGAAATTCCTTCAGGACGATGAGTTGCGCCCCGCACGATCGGGCGAGCGTGACGATTTCGCCGCAAAGAATCTCGGCGATCTTGCCGGACGGCACCGTGCTTGATCCGGCAAGATGCCCTTCACCGGCGAAGCATCCGACCATCAGGGTTCGCATTTTGAGAAACCCGGGAACGAAGCCTCGGATGCGCGCCAGCAGCGGCTGCCATTCCGCTCCAAGTCCCTCGAGAACGTCCTGGTCGAGAAGAAAGAACGGCTGGACGGCGTGGAGACAGCCCGCCCGGTCGATGATCGCGAAGTACCGGTACTCGACACGCTCGCGGAGCGTATCCTCCAGGATCTCGTAGTAACGGTGATCCTTGCGCAGGTCGGCGAAACTGGCAGCCCAAGCGGGACAACCGGCGATTTCGTCGCGCGTCACGATCTTTACGCGAAAAGGCGCTGTAGCAGCCGCCGCGTCCGCTACGCTTGTAGTATCAGCCAGACTGACTGCGTCTGACGCCAACGCAATGCTCCGGGTGATGAAAAGTCTTTCAATACAGTATCAATGTACCTGATTTGGCCGCGGGCTCCTGTGCCATCCGCGCAACAAGTCATCACTTTCGAAGTCGCGTCTCTTTTGAAGCCCCGTCGGCGCCGAGCGGCGCGCGCCCTCCCGCAATAGACCAGCCCGCGAGTCCCAGCGACGTAGCGCCACAACTCGCCCTTGCGCTTCAGCAAGAGCGAGGGCCTGCAACGACTGGGTGCAGCTTGTACGGCTTCTCCTGATCGCCGCTATTTCCCGGCCGAACCGGCGAACGCCGTATCGAGCACATCCCCGATCGGCTGCCAGCTACGGCCATCGAACTGAAGCAACCGCAATTGCTCGACCGGTCGGAACTGAGCGGTGTTGATCTTGATGCCGGGGAGCAAGGCGGACGCCTGATAA
Organism: Bradyrhizobium sp. USDA 4538; assembly: GCF_024171045.1. NCBI lineage: Bacteria > Pseudomonadati > Pseudomonadota > Alphaproteobacteria > Hyphomicrobiales > Nitrobacteraceae > Bradyrhizobium > Bradyrhizobium sp. USDA 4538. The sequence goes on along the minus strand of NZ_JALJZE010000001.1, from coordinate 7,471,541 downwards.
TCCCTGAGCGCCGCGGCCTGCTTCATGACGTTCTCGCGCGACAGGTCGTTGCCGCATTGCCTGAGCACCTCGACCATCGTTTCGGCGGCGGCATAGCCGTAGACTGCGGCCGCGTCATCCTTGCCGCCGGCTTTGGTATACTTGTCCAGGAAGCTGTACCAGGCGCCCTGCTCCGCCCTCCAGGCCGGATCGCTCGCATCCTTCAGGAACGCGGCGGTGATGACGCCGGTCGCATTCTCCGTGCCGGCCCGCTTGAGCACCGTCTCGATCGATGACGCCATCTGGTTCACGACGAACACCGGCCGCCAGCCGTGGTCGGCCGCCGCGCGGATCACCTTGGCGGCATTTTCCGGTACTCCGGCAAACACGAAGACCTCGGCGCCAGATTGCTTCAGGATCGAGACGTGGCCGTCCAGGTGCTGATCGTCGACATCATAGGCGATGTCGACCCTGATGTTGTGGGCGACGTCGCCCAGCCCTTGCACCAGTCCCTTGAACAATTCGCGCCCGAACTGGTCATTCTCCCAAAGCGCCACGATTTTCTTGCCGGGATAGAAAGCCTGGATGTAGTTCGCGTAGATGCGTCCCTCCTCGCGATACGAAGGCTGCCAGCCCATGGTCCACGGATAACGCGACGGCTCGCTGAGCTCGTGATCGCCGGAAGCAACGAAAAGCTGGGGGATCTTGCGTTCGTTGAGATACTTCCGCACCGCGAGATTCCCCGGCGTGCCGAACGAACCGAACATCAAGAGCACATTGTCGGTCTCGACCAGAATTCGCGTGAGATCCATGGCGTTGGAGGGATCTGACAGATCGTCATAGGACATGAAGCGGATCTTGCGGCCATTGATGCCGCCGCGTTCGTTGATCATCTCGAAATAGGCGGCTTCCGCCTTGCCGATCTGGCCGAAAATCTCCAGCGCGCCGCTATACGGCATGACATTGCCGATGCGGATTTCGGTGTCGGTAACGCCCTGGTCGCGCACCTGCTGCGTGATGGCGCCGAGAGACGCCAGCGCGACGACGCCGGCCAGGAGTGCTCGGATCAAGATAGCCATGAGAAGAGCTCGCACGACGGCAGCCGCCGCTGCCTGGTTTCAGTCCGGCCCGCGCTCATTCATTGATCTAGATCATAGCACTCGAGGGGGCCGCTGGCATCCTCCAACCTTCCGATGGCTGGCGACGCACCGGCGCTGGTTCCGGATGATGATCACGCCGCAGACGATCCCGGACATCACGATGCCAATCGTGATCGCAGCCGTTGGGCCCTAGACATACGGGCCTGTCACGAAAAAGATGAATGTGTTGAGGGCGGAATGGATCATGACCGTCAGCCAGGTTGAGTTGCTGCGCCAACGGCAATAGCCCAGCGCCAATCCCATCCCGAATATCTCCAACTTCCCATAAACGTCATACTGTGTGTGGGTCATAGCCCAGACGGCGGCGGTCAGAACGATCGCTCCGATCGGACCCAGAAACGACTCCGACCAGCCGCGATACAAGAAGCCACGAATGAGGAACTCTTCCATGATGGGTCCTGCAATGCAGGTACCGATGAGCAGGATCATCAAGCCGTTCGCGCCCTTGACCACGAAGACCGGGTCATCCACCGCGGCCCCCTCGCCACCAACACTCGAATTGATGACCGATTCACCGAGCAGAATGCCGGCAAAGATTGCAAATGCGCGCATGGCTTCGGCCGGGCTCGGCCAGTTGAGCGCGAGATATTCCTCGAACCCGCGGCGAGCCTTCCGGATCGCGATCCAGAGCACGCCGATCGTCAAGGGGCTCGCGATGGTAAGGCCAGCGCCGTACCATCGCCCCTGGGCGGCGAAATCCCGCAATTGAGCCGGCGACATTCTGGCTACGCCGTCTTGCGCCGCGATGATGATCGTCATGGCCCAATCTCCAACCAGCGTAAAAACGCCGTAAGCGATCAGGATGACGAATGCCGTCTCCACGAAATCCCAGGTCCGCTGCGGCGGTGCCGGTACCGGCGCGTTGGCATTCTCGAAGTTCGACATATGGGATTCTTCTGCAACAACGTTGCAGCGAAGGTGGGCCTAGCTTCAACCTAGCATAGGGAACTCTCAGCCAGCCAGCCACCAGGTCTGGATCGTCGCCGCAAAATTGTTCAGCCCGTGCAGCAGGATGGTCAGCCAGGTCGAGCCGGTGCGGAAGCGCAAATAGCCGAACAGGAGGCCGATCGTCAGCACCTGGCAGAGGAAGAACCAGTCGTACTGCAGGTGCATCACCGTCCAGACGATCGACGACAGCAGGATCGCGCCATAGGGTCCGAGCGCGGATTCCGACCAGCCGCGGTAGAGCCAGCCGCGTGCGAACAGTTCCTCCCAGAGCGGCGCGGCCACGGCGAAGGCGATCACCAGGAGCCACAGTGCACTGTGCTCCTGCGCCGATTTCAGCACGTCGCCCATGAAGCCCGGCGACACCTCGCGGCCGGCGGCGCGGGACACCATGTCCCAGGCTCCGACCAGCACGACGAGCGCGACGATGCCGATGATCACGTTCTTCCACGACGTCCCGCGCAGCCCGAGGTAATCGGCGAACGGGATCCGGGTCCGGCGGATCGCGAACCACAGCACCAGCAGCACCATCGGCAGGCCGGCGAGGACCGAGAGCGAGATCGTCAGGCCGTCGGCGACCACATGAGTGATGCCGGCCGTCGACACCTCGCCGCCCTGCGCGACGATGCGCCAGACGATGACCGTGACCTGGCCGACGAACATCGCGGCGAAGATCAACAGGCCCCACAGCGCGGTGCCCCAGAATTTCCAGACCCGCGGGGGGAGCGGCGGCGGTTCGATCGCGGCAGTCGCGTCTTGCGGCGTGAGAGAATCCATCAGCGAACCTCGGCTCTATCAATTCGTCATGGCCGGGCTTGTCCCGGCCATCCACGTCTTTCCTTGCCCTGTCGAAGCAAAGACGTGGATGCCCGGCACAAGGCCGGGCATGACGGTGGTCAATGTGGTCATGGCAGCGCCCGCGCCAGCAGCGCGCGCTGATCGGCATCGGATAAGTCCACCGCGCCGTACATGCCGGCGTGGCGTTCGGCAAGCCGTGTCACCGCGAACAGTTCGGCGTTTTTCGGCGAGACCTGGTTGAGCGCCGCGGTTGCCGCCAGGAGCGCCAGCTGCTCGACCGCAAGCCGCGCGACGCGCTCGCTGTCCGGCCGCCGGAACGACTGCCCGATCGAGGCAACAGCCTCGGCGGCGCCGGGCAGGCCCCTGGTCTCCTCGGCGAGCGCGCGCAGCACCGCGAGCGCGGCATCGGCCTCGCGGCCGAGCGCGCGCAGCACGTCGAGGCACATCACGTTGCCGGACCCCTCCCAGATCGCGTTGACCGGCGACTCCCGGTAATGGCGCGCCAAAATGCCTTCCTCGACATAGCCATTGCCGCCGAGGCACTCCATCGCCTCATAGAGGAAGCCGGGCGCGCTCTTGCAGGTCCAGTATTTGATCGCCGGCGTCAGCAGCCGCATATAGGCGGCCTCACCCGCATCGCCCGGTGCGCGATCGAAGGCACGGCAGAGCCGCATCACCAGCGCGATGGACGCCTCGACATGCAGCGCCATGTCCGACAGCACCGCCTGCATCAGCGGCTGGTCGGCGAGGTGTTTCTGGAACACGCTGCGATGCCGCGCGTGATGGTGCGCATGCGCCAGCCCCGAGCGCATCAGCCCGGCGGATGCGATCGCGCAATCCTGCCGCGTCAGCTGCACCATCTGGATGATGGTGCGGATGCCCTTGCCTTCCTCGCCGATCAGCTCGGCATAGGCGCTGTGGAATTCGACCTCCGACGAGGCATTGGAGCGGTTGCCGAGCTTGTCCTTCAGGCGCTGGAAGTGGATCGCGTTGACCGTGCCGTCGGGCGCAAAGCGCGGCATGAAGAAGCAGCTCAGCCCATTCATGGTCTGCGCCAGCACCAGGAAGGCGTCGCACATCGGCGCCGACATGAACCATTTGTGCCCGGTGATGCGCCAGGCCCCGCCGTCGCGCTCGGCGCGCGTCATGTTGGCGCGCACATCCGTGCCGCCCTGCTTTTCCGTCATGCCCATGCCGAGGGTCATGCCGCGCTTGGTCCACCACGGCGCGAAGGTGGGATCGTAGGCGCGCGTTTCGATCACCGGCATCGTCTTCGCCAGAATGTCCGGCTGCGAGGCCAGCGCCGCGACCGAGGCGCGCGTCATCGTGATCGGGCAGAGATGGCCGGTCTCGACCTGCGCGGCGATGTAGAACCTTGCCGCGCGCACCACCTCGGCCGCCCCGCCGGCCGGCCTGCCGTCGGCGCTCCAGGTCGAATTGTGCACGCCGGCATGCGCGGAGTGCGCCATCAGCTCGTGATAGGCCGGGTGAAACTCGACCTCGTCGCGGCGATTGCCCCTGGCATCGAACAGCCGCAGTTTCGGCGTGTTCTCGTTGGCAACGCGGCCGCGCTCCGCCATGGCGGCGGATCCCCAATGCTTGCCGAAATCCGACAGCTCAGCCGTTGCCGCCGCCCCGCCATTGGCGGCAACCGCCGCGGCGAGCGGCGCATCCACCGTGAACAGGTCGATATTTTCGAACGGCGGCGACTGGTTGAAGACGTCGTGGGTGGCAAACGGAGCCTGCGTCATGGTCTCCTCGGCAACTGGTCTGCACGCATGCGGCCTGGACAACCGGCCTCTTCCGGCCGGGATCACGGGCCAGCCGCGGCGCAATGGAATCGGAGGATCATAAGCCTGCGAGCCGACGCGGGGCAGCGAAAAGTACACGTCCGCTGGATGCTTCCATGCTTTAGATGCTTGCGCGCTTGGGCGCATGGCGGCCGAGCCAGCGGTCGACCCAGTCATTGACGCGGGTCCGGTTCGCCTCCTTCCTGGGAGCCTGGACAGGAAAAATGTCGCCGCTGCTCAATTGCCGGTTATCGGGATAGGCCGCCAACTGCAGGTTGGACTCATGCGCGGCGCCGTCCACCGGCGAGATGTAGGCAAACCGGATCTCGATCTTGTGCTTGATGTCGGCGCCCTGCCACTTCGGATGATGGCGTGCCAGCAGCTCGGTAAGCTCGCACGGCAACAGATCGAAGGTCGAGCTTCGCGCCCCCTCGGTCTTCTCCATGTAGCATTGTTCCTTGACGCTGCTGACGCGCGCATCGATCGGCCGGAAGTTCAACCGCTTGTCGAGCTCGCTATAGACATAGAAGCTCGCGACGGCGACAGCGATCATAGCGTAGAGGCCAAGGCGCATGGTTGTGCTTCCGTCCTGTCGAACAGCGTCGGTCAAATCGAACGCGTCTTGTCCGCCTTGGTCTTGGAGGCGAGGACAGGAAACACGTCCCCGGCGCGCAGCGGCTTGCCGTTGGGGAAATAGGACATCTGCAGGCTCGACTGGTGGGTGGCCCCGTCGACCGGCGAGACATAGACGACCTTCACCTCGATCTTGTGCTTCACGTCATAGCCCTGCCACTTCGGATGCTCCTTGCGCAGCAGCTCGGCAATCTCGCAGCGAGTCAGATCGGAGGTCGACGTCGTCTTGGTGATGACCCCGCGCTCGACCTTTTCCAGATAGCATTGCTCGCTGACGCCGCTGATGCGGGCATCGACGCGCTGATAATTCGCGCTCTTGTCGTGTCGATCGTAGATCAAGACTCCGGCGACGCCGACGACGACAATTGCAATGGCTGCGAAACGCATGCTGCATGCTCCCGTGTTGCCCGCACTTCATACGGCCACAATTAAGGAGTGTTGAAAGTGCGCTCGGCTACTTTTGCGATGGCAAGCGTCGTCTTGCGAAAATGTTTCGGATTTGAGGAAAATCCTGCACTAGAGCTTCGCGCCAACCGGCGTCCATTTCGCTCGAAAACGCGCTACCGCGCCCGGACGATCGGGAAGTCGTAAGCTGGCCGGCCTGCCCCCGGCAGCGAAAAGTGCCACCATTCCTTGGCATAGTTCGCGAACGCTTGCCGGGCCATCGCCGCGACCAGCATGGCGCGCCAGCGCCTCTGCGCAGGCGTGATCGAGCCCGTCGCGGTGTGGGCCTTCAGGTCGGAACAATCGTAACCGGTGCCCATGTCGACGCTGCCCTCCGGAGCGCGCGTGGCGGCTGGCGCGGTGCAGTCGGCATAGTCCCTGGCCGGATCGAACTTGCGCGAATTGTCGGCGCCAAGATCGACCAGCGTGAGATCGACCGCGGCCCCTGTCGAATGGCCCGAATGGGTGGCGATGTAGCCGAGGCGGAACAGGTCCGCCTTCGAAAAGGCCGGGTTGTAGCGCCGCTCGGCGGCGGTCTCGGTGTCGTTCTTCGACCATGCCACCATGTCGGCGACGGCGCGAGCCGGCCGGTAGCAATCGAACATCTTCAGCGACAGTCTTTGCCGGGCCAGTTCCTGTTGCACGGCCTTGAGCCTAAGCCCGACCTCCCGCTTCACCACGCATTCCGCCGCGCCATAGCCCGCGATCGGCCGCCCCATGAAATTGTTCGCGCCGGCGTAGCGGATGTCCTGGATGATGGTCGGATCGATGTCGCGAAGGAACGCGAAGTCGCCGGGCAAGTTCTGAGCGAAGGCAGGCGAGATCGCCCCCGGGATCAATGCGATGGCCATCCATGCGATCACGACAATTTTCACGAGGTCTCGCTCCGGCGTCACGGCCGGGTATAGCCCGTCAGGAGGACGGCGTCGCTGCCGCTCCGCCTGTGCCCCGCCATCCACGTCTTGTTCCGGAAACCCCCGCAAAAGCAAGGCGCGGATGTCCCGCGGCGAGCCCCGGCAGGACCGCCGGGAAGGCGGCGATATCTTACTCGGGGAAAACTCCCGCGAGCCCTCTTCGCGCTTGCCCCACCGGCCATCCGCGCCTATAGCTCTCGCTTTAATGACCCCATCATTGAAATCGACTTTTGTCCTCGGTCACCGGCATCTGCTGGGCATCGAGGGCCTTTCCGCTGACGACATCACGGGCCTGCTCGACCTCTCCGAGGAGTATGTCGAGCTCAACCGCCAGGTCGACAAGAAGCGCGCCAGCCTGCGCGGCCGTACCCAGGTCAATCTGTTCTTCGAGGCCTCGACCCGGACCCAATCCTCGTTCGAGATCGCCGGAAAACGCCTGGGCGCCGACGTCATGAACATGTCGGTGTCGTCGATGTCGACCCGCAAGGGCGAGACCCTGATGGACACCGCGGTGACGCTGAACGCGATGCACCCGGACATCCTGGTGGTGCGCCACCACGCCTCCGGCGCGGTCGAGCTCCTGGCGCGCAAGGTTGACGGTTCCGTGATCAATGCCGGCGACGGCAGCCACGAGCACCCGACCCAGGCGCTGCTCGACGCGCTGACGATCCGCCGCAACAAGGGCCGGCTCGAGGGGCTGACGATCGCGATCTGCGGCGACGTGCTGCATTCGCGGGTGGCGCGCTCCAACATCTTCCTGCTCAACACGATGGGCGCACGCGTCCGCGTGGTGGCCCCCTCCACCCTGCTGCCGCCCGGCATCGAGCGGATGGGCGTCGAGGTCGCGCGCGACATGCGCGAGGGGCTGAACGGCGCCGACATCGTGATGATGCTGCGGCTGCAGCGCGAGCGCATGAACGGCTCCTTCGTGCCGTCGTCGGGCGAGTATTTCCACTATTTCGGCCTCGACCAGAAGAAGCTCGGCTATGCCAAGCCGGATGCGCTGGTGATGCATCCGGGCCCGATGAACCGCGGTGTCGAGATCGACACCTTCGTCGCCGACGGCGCGCAGTCGCTGATCCGTGAACAAGTTGAAATGGGTGTGGCAGTGCGTATGGCGGTGCTGGAAGCGCTCGCCCGCAACCTGCCAAACGCGTGAGACCGATGCTGACCGACCGCCGCCCCATCCTGCTCGCCAACGCCCGCGTCATCGATCCGTCGCGCGATTTCGACGGTCCGGGCGATGTCCTGATCGCCGACGGCGTCATCCGTGACGCCAAGCGCGGCATCGGCGCCGCCGGCGTCCCCGAAGGCACAGACATCGTCAATTGCGCCGGCAAGATCGTGGCCCCCGGCCTGATCGATATGCGCGCCTTTGTCGGCGAGCCCGGCGCCAGCCACCGCGAGACTTTCGCCTCCGCCAGCCAGGCCGCCGCGGCCGGCGGCATCACCACCATCATCTGCCAGCCCGACACCTCGCCGGTGATCGACAATTCGGCGACCGTCGACTTCGTGCTGCGCCGGGCCCGCGACACCGCGATCGTCAACATCCATCCGATGGCGGCGCTGACCAAGGGCATGCAGGGCCAGGAGATGACCGAGATCGGCCTGCTCAAGGCCGCCGGCGCCGTCGCCTTCACCGACGGCGACCGCAGCGTCACCAACGCCCAGGTGATGCGGCGCGCGCTGACCTATGCCCGCGATTTCGACGCGCTGATCGTGCATCACACCGAGGATCCGAATCTGGTGGGCGAAGGCGTGATGAACGAGGGCGAATTCGCCACAAGGCTCGGCCTCGCCGGCATTCCCACCGCGGCCGAGTCGATCATGCTCGAACGCGACATGCGGCTCGCAGGCTTGACCGGCGGGCGCTATCACGCAGCCTCGCTGACCTCGATCGAGTCGCTGGAGATCCTCAAGCGCGCCCGCGACGCCGGCCACAATGTCTCGGCCTCGGTCTCGATCAATCACGTGACGCTGAACGAGAACGACATCGGCCCCTACCGCACCTTCCTCAAGCTGGCCCCGCCGCTGCGCACCGAGGAGGACCGCAAGGCGCTGGTCGCGGCGCTGGCCTCCGGGCTGATCGACGTCGTGATGAGCGACCACAATCCGCAGGACGTCGAGGTCAAGCGGCTGCCGTTCGCGGAAGCGGCGAGCGGCGCAGTCGGCCTGCAGACCATGCTGCCGGCGGCGCTGCGGCTGATCCACAATGGCGAGATGGACTTCAAGACGCTGATCCGGGCGATGTCGACACGGCCGGCGGAGCTGCTCGGCCTGCCCGGCGGCACGCTGCGCGCGGGCGCGCCGGCCGACGTCATCGTGATCGACGCCGACACGCCCTGGGTCCTCGACCGCGACGATCTCAAATCACTGTGCAAGAACACGCCGTTCGACGACGCCCGCTTCTCGGGCCGCGTGACGCGGACGATCGTCGGCGGACGGACCGTTTACGAGCACGTCTGAAACTGGGGTGGAACTTAGCGCGACGCGAGTTGCGACATCGCTTCCATCGTTGTGCCAACGACGATGGCCGCGACGTAAACGACAAAGAAAAACTGCTCCAGCCGCCTGCGAACAGAAGCCATGATAAGCTCCCTCATTACCAAGGCCATGGTGCGGATTTATGGTTAATATTTCATTGACGGCACTGCCCCGTTCGGGCCGGACCGCTCCAGGGAACCACTGCGATGTCTGCTGATGGGCTGCTGCCGCTCGCCTTCCTGATCGGCTACCTGCTGGGCTCGATCCCGTTCGGCATGGTGCTGACCAGGATGGCCGGCACGCAGGATCTGCGCACGGTCGGCTCGGGCAATATCGGCGCCACCAATGTGCTGCGCACCGGCCGCAAGGGCCTCGCCGCGGCGACGCTGCTCGGCGACATGTTGAAGGGCACCGTCGCCGTCATCATCGCCGGCACCATCGACGGCCCGAACGCGGCGATGCTGGCGGCGCTGGGGGCTTTCCTCGGCCACCTCTTCCCGGTCTGGCTCAAGTTTCGCGGCGGCAAGGGTGTCGCGACCTATCTCGGCGTGCTGCTCGGCCTGTTCTGGCCGGCGGCGCTGATCTTCGCCGTGATCTGGCTCGGCACCGCCTACACCACGCGCTACTCGTCGCTGTCGGCGCTGATCGCCGCGTTCGTGACGCCGCTGTTCCTGTGGTGGTTCGGCCATAACGCGCTCGCCTCGCTGTTCGCCGTGCTGACGCTGCTGCTGTTCTACATGCACCGCGAGAACATCCAGCGCCTGCAGGCCGGTACCGAGGGCAAGATCGGCGAGCGGAAGTGACGTATGTCATTCCGGGGCATCGCGCAGCGATGAACCTCAGGTGCGCAGTTGCGCACCGGGGAATCCAGAAGTTGTGGGGCGAGATTCCGGGTTCGATGCGGCGCATCGCCCCGGAATGACCAAGCCTACCGCTTCAGCGCGTCCTCGACAAAGCTCGCGGCCGCCAGCGCTTTGGCATCATTGCCAAAACCCGCGATCACGGTCACGCCGACCGGCAATCCGCCCTCGGCGGTCAGCGTCGGCACATTGACGCAGGGCACGCCCAACAAGGTCCAGAGCCGGTTGTAACGGGGATCGCCGGTCGACGCCAAACCCTCGGGTGCCGCGCCCGGTGCCGACAGCGTCACGAGCACGTCGACCTCGGTGAGAACAGCAGCCAGCGCCTGCCGTGCGCGCAGCGTGACGTCCATCGCCGCGTCGTATTCCGCCGGCGTGCCACCCTTGCTCTCGTCGAGCCGGCCGCGCAGCAGCGGCGGCATCGCATCGTAGTTCTGGCCGTATTCCCAGGCGAACGACTGATGCGCCTCGAACTCCTGCACCACCGGATGGATCCGCCACGCCTCCGCGACGACCTCAGGCATCGCGAGTTCGCGCACGGTCGCACCGGCCTGCTCCGCCGCACGCGCGGCCTTCTGCAACGCCTCCGCGCCGGAAGGTTCAGGCGCGCCGGCGAAGGCCTGCGTGACGACGCCGATGCGCGGCGCGGAAACCTTCGACGGCACCACCAGCTCGGGCCGCTTCGTCATCGCAGCGAGCCCCAGCGCGACGTCGCGCACGCCGGCGCCGAACAGCCCGACGGTATCGAGCGTCCAGGAGAAGCATTTCACGCCGACGGTCGGCAGCAGCCGGTAGCTCGGCTTGATCGCGGCGACGCCGCAGAACGAGGCCGGTCGGATCACCGAGCCGCCGGTCTGCGTGCCGAGCGCGAGCGGGATCATCCCGGCGGCGACCGCGGCGGCCGAGCCCGACGACGATCCGCCCGGCGTGTGCGCGTGATTGTGCGGATTGAGCGTTGCGGTCGGATCGTTCGCCGCGAATGCCGTTGTCGTGGTCTTGCCGATGATGGTGGCGCCGGCCTGCTTCAGCGCCATCACGACCGGCGCGTCGGCGCGCGGCTGATGCCCGCGATAGATCGCGGCACCCATCTCGGTCGGGAGGTCAGCGGTATCGATGATGTCCTTGATACCGACCGCAATCCCGCGCAGCGGTCCGGAAGTTTGCGCACGCGCCTTCTCGTCGAGGCGGACGAAGGCGCCGATGGTCTTGTCCTGCGCCGCGATGGCGTCCCGCGTCTGCGCAATGGCGACATCGGTGGACAATTCGCCGGAGGCGATGCGGCGTTGGAGATCGGCAAGCGAAATCATCGGCGGATTCCTGTTTCTTGACGGTTTTTGGCGGCTTCTTGCCCAGCGCTTTTAGCGCGTCGCGCGCGGCTGCGCCAATGTCGCAGTTGATCACAATCTCAGGTTGGGCGAAGCAGCGCCCCGCATGCATGACCGCTCGCCCAGCCCTACAAGACTCACCGACACCGAACGGCTCAACCGCCTGCGGCTGATCCGCTCCGACAATGTCGGCCCGCGCGGTATTATGGCGCAAACGCCACACGGCTAAAATCGACGAAAATTCTCACATGCAACGCCATCATCGTCGGCATCGTGCTTGGACCAGTAGCCCGGTTCGCCTCGGCGGGATGGAGCCAAGCCAACGGCGCGTGCAGCCGCACAATTTGGAAACGCCGCGATGTGCTTGAATAGCAAAAGCGGATGCCAAGAGATTTGGCACAGGACGGCCCAGCATAAGGCGGCCCCAGCGATGGCAGATATAGCCGCGACGGCCGCATAACTTAGATATGGGGACTGTGGCGACGGCAATCGAGGGCGTGGCCGAAATTGGATTACACGCCTCGCCATGCCTCAAATCTCCTCCAAAACCACCTGTTCAAGCTCCAGCGCTGCAACGCACGCAAGAAAGAAGATCGCTGTAAACGATCCCCGCTTGAGCTTCATGGTGATCCCGGCTTCGGTTTCATCCTTGAGGCCGTGCTTCTTCAGCCGCTTGACCAACTCGGCATAGGTCACGTCGGCTTTCTTCATCTCAGCTTTCAGGAAGGCGCTCGCGCGCTCCCCCCATTCCTTTTCCGCCTTGGGTAGGACCATGGCGTCTCCTATCGATTACGTGAGCTAACAAATATGATAGACCTGCCTTGACTTCCGGTCAAACGGTTCATATTCGTTAGCTATCATATTCGATAGGATGCAGCAATGCGCGGCAGACCGACGAAAGACCCTCACACTCGCCCGGCCATCAACACCCTTGAACGGCTCCATATGGAGCTTGGCGGGCAGATACTCGCCAATAGGCAACAGCATGACGCCTTAGCTGAGCAGATGCGGCACGTAGAAGCCGTCATCAAGATGCTGGACCCAACGTACAACCTGGGGCGGATCGCGGTGAAGCGGCGGAAGCCCAACCCGTGGTTCAAGCGCGGCACGCTCTACAGGCGGGCGCTGGACGTGCTCAGGACGGCCACGGAGCCGATGACCACCACGGAACTGGCGAAGGCCGTTCTAGCCGCCCACGGCGTCGAGGACGCTACCGGCGACGACGTGCAGGGCATCGCGCTAGGCATCCAGCACAGCCTCAAGAACCATGAAGGGAAGGCCGTGGAGCGGGTTGGCGAGGTCAGCCCGGCGCGGTGGACCCTCAAAAATAAGGCCGTTTAGGCCGCACTTTTAACCTTCCGGAAAGGAAAATCAGTGGAACGCTACTGCTGGCTGTGCTTTGGTCCCCACTACAACGCAACCTTGGGAGCATACCTATGACATCCGGCGGTCTTATGTACCACGATGTTGGTTTTGCTGGACTTCCCGAAGATGCATTTCCTGCTAATGGCTCTCGTTCAAGCCAAGAACTGCACGTTGGCATTAGCGGGCAGCACGAACTCTCGCACGCCTGTGGCAATATTCTTGCTGAGGGCCCATTGAGCATCGCGAGTCCGCTGCTCCTTAAACAGGCTCATGCCCTGACGGACGTTTAAACTGCCTCCGGTTCTGTCCGATATTATCGCCGATATCCGCTTGTGATCCGCGAGGATGGTATCAAGCTTAGCCTTGAGATTATTTTCCTCTAGGCGTTCGTTGGCGTTGCCATTGAAGCCGACCCCATGAAACATAAAGGTTGAGGCCGGGCAGCTATAGCGCTCACTTCCCGCCAAATAAATCACGTTCGCGATTGAGTCCACGTTGCCAATGTTGTGCGTGATAATTGGGTACGGCATTGAGCGCATGGAATTATAGAGGGCAATGCCAGAAACGACGCTCCCACCGGGCGAATTAATCGCAACAATAAGACGGTCAGGAGGCTGGGGCACCAATCCAATTAGATGCCCCATAACTGCGTTCGCCGATGTCTGGTTTATCTCTGCAAGCAAAAAAAGATACTGGTCTGCCATTACTTTCTCCCCCCGTAAGCAACACTGGCCCTACTTAAAGAAGATTGCAAGCCGACCATCGCTCAACTATTTCGAGACGTGGCGTTGCCAATACCCCGTAAAATCCGCCGACTTGCCACGCTTCAGCGCCAGCGCCGCAATGCGGTTCACCTGATCGCCATTCGAGACCCGGCGGTTGTCCTCACGCCATGAAGATTCCTGCGCGTAGCGAAGCAGATACGCGCCAGCGATATGGTGGTGGATACCGATCTCCGCCCGACGCAAACGGCTGAAATACTCCTCAGCCTGATTAGTGCAGGCACCGTCGAAGGAGTAAGCTTCTTGGTGGTTGATTCGTTTCATTTCAAAACGTTCGTGTAATCCATCCCAAGAAGCGGCTTCGTCGGCATGAACGACAGTCCCCTTCGCAATGCGGGCACGGATGAAAGCGGCGGCTTGGCTTTCAGAGCCAAACACTGCTGGGACAGAATTTCCGCCGCGCTCACGGACGACGACGACGACCTTCCGTTTCCCGTTTTGATTGCGGGCATATCGGCGGTCGCGGCGATATTCTTTCTGGTTTGCTGGCTTTACATAACCGCCAAAATAGCCGCCATCCACCTCAGCCGTTTTGCCTTCGCCGCCGATGACGCGGCCCTTCAATTCATCCGCCACTGCCTCGCGCAGCTTGTGTAGGAGGACGAAAGCAGACTTGTAGGACAGGCCCAGGTCGCGGCTGAGCGCCAGCGCGGACTTGCCCTTCACCTCATTGCAGAACACCGCGATGGCCGCCAGATAGCCGCGCAGAGGCAGCTTATGGCTGGCGAACAGGGTGCCACTAGTAATGGTGAAGTCCTTCTTGCAACCCTTGCAACGGAAGCGCAGCGAACCGTTCGGCCGACGGGCTTCATAAGCCTCTACCGAGCCGCAGGACGGGCATACCGGAGCGCCTGCGGTAGAAGCCCAACGGATGGCCTTTAAGGCCGCTTCGGCTTCCGCATCAGTCATGCGGAACACCTGAGCTAAGCTCAGGGTCTTTGCCGCTTTGCTGAGGAGGAAGTGTTGGGACACAGCCGTTACCTAACGAATACGATAGGTAACGAATATGATAGGTTTAGCTTCGGGTCAAGAAATCTCTCATTTTCGTTAGGTCACGAATTCGTTAGGTTGCGGCGCGGCATTAGCTGTTGGGTGTATTGCGGCCCTAGAACCCCGAAAGGTAGTATGGGGGATATTTTAAAAGCATACGGCGGGGGCCGCAGTTGTTGCGTTTTTGGGCACGCTTTAGGCGTTGGAGCAATTGGGCTCGCGCTGCTGGGTTCATTGTCATTTTTACCAGCGTGATCGTGTGTAGCTTCATCTACGCGATCTCATATCCACCAGCCCCAAGTGGACGGCCAGTAGCTGAGCACAACCACGACGCCGCCCATACAGAACAGCAGCCATCCACCCCCGATCAGCGCGGCACCAAGGCCGTACCGCTGGCGGTAGAGATAATGTCCCCCAAAGAGGGCACACCCGAAGCCGAACGGCAGGAAGAGGAACGCCGTGAGAAAGCGTCGAACGAACGGGGCCTCGTACTGGCGACTTGGATTCTGGCGCTCGTTACCGGCCTTCTGTTCCTCGCAGCCGCCATTCAGGCTGGTCTCTTTGTCTGGCAATTGGGCTACATGCGCGAGGGGATGAAAGACGCCACTTTGGCCGCGAGTGCTGCCAAGGAATCCGCTGACGCCGCTAAGCTTCAGGCCGCCGTCGCCAGCGGCACCCTCCAAACTATGCAGGACACCGCCGAACGCCAACTCAGGGCATATGTCGGCGTTGATAACGCCTCCATCAAACAAGTGGAGACCGGATCGCCCGAAGTGGCGGTCTACATCAAGAATTTCGGGCAGACGCCAGCCCACGACGTGAAAATGTGGATTCACATGTGGATTGAACGGCACCCCCTCAGGGTCAAACTCCCGGAGCCGCCGCCCGATCTGCCTACATCGACGGCCGTCCTTTATCCGGGCTCCGAAGTTATTTTCTACGCAAACAAGATACCGCCGGTCCCAGCGCCAGCCATCCCCGCCTTGGGTACGGCCGAAGGAACGGTCTACGTCTATGGAGCCATCAGGTACCGCGATGTCTTTGGCCGACATCGCACAACGAAGTACCGGCTCATGCATGGTGGCAGAGAGCCCTCTCGAAATGGGCTCATGAAAAGAGATCACGACGGCAACGAAGCCGACTAGTAACCCGCGCATCGTCCATTCCTTTCAAATGGACGGTATTATTCGGCGCTTAGCCCGCTTGTGGCGTTTGCGCCATAATACCGGGCCCGCGCACCTTTGCATCGCTGCTCCGCCATTTTGGCGATGCGGCGCACGCGCTGGAGCGCCTGCCCGACCTCGCGCGCCGCGGCGGCGCCTCCGGCCCCGGGCGGATCTGCAGCGAGGCCGACGCCGCCGCCGAGCTCGCGGCCTGCCGCAAATTCGGCATCGATCTCGTCGCGCCGGAGGAAGCGCATTATCCGGCGCGGCTTGCCACCATCGACGACGCGCCGCCGCTTCTTGCCGTGCGCGGCGCGCGCGAGGTCCTGATGCGGCCGATGATCGCGATCGTCGGCTCGCGCAACGCCTCCGGCGCCGGGCTGAAATTTGCAGGCACCCTTGCGCGCGATCTCGGTGACGCCGGCTTTGTCGTGATCTCGGGCCTCGCCCGCGGCATCGATCAGGCAGCGCACCGCGCCACCGTTGCCAGCGGCACGGTCGCCGTGCTGGCCGGCGGCCACGACAGGATCTACCCGCCGGAGCACGAGGATCTGCTGGCCGCCCTCCTCGAGCGCGGCGCGGCGATCTCGGAGATGCCGCTCGGCCACGTGCCGCGGGCGCGCGACTTTCCCCGTCGCAACCGTTTGATCTCGGGCGCCTCGCTCGGCGTCGTGATCGTCGAGGCCGCGCATCGCTCGGGCTCGCTGATCACTGCGCGGATGGCGGCCGAACAGGGCCG
The DNA here is from genome assembly GCF_024171045.1 of Bradyrhizobium sp. USDA 4538. NCBI lineage: Bacteria > Pseudomonadati > Pseudomonadota > Alphaproteobacteria > Hyphomicrobiales > Nitrobacteraceae > Bradyrhizobium > Bradyrhizobium sp. USDA 4538. The sequence continues at coordinate 7,455,170 of NZ_JALJZE010000001.1, read as the reverse complement.
CGAGGTGTTCGCGGTGCCAGGCTCGCCGATCGATCCGCGCGCCGCCGGCGCCAACGATCTGATCAAGCAAGGCGCCACCTTGGTCACCGAAGCCGCCGACGTCATCAGCGCGGTGACGCCGATCATGGAGCGGCCGGTGATGCTTGGCGCGCGCGAGGACGACGAGCCGCTGGACTTTGCCACTGATAGCGGCGATCGCGCCCGCATCATCGACCTGCTCGGGCCGAGCCCGATCAGCATCGACGATCTGATCCGGATGGCCGACGTGTCGCCGGCCGTTGTCCGCGCCGTGCTGCTCGAGCTCGAGCTCGCCGGCAGGCTCGAACGCCACGGTGGCGGACTGGTGTCGATGATCTAGCACGGGCTTGCGCCGACCTCCCCGTCATTGCGAGGAGCGACAGCGACGAAGCAATCCATCTCCCCGCTCGCGGCGCGATGGATTGCTTCGCTTCGCTCGCAATGACGCGGATGGAACTGGGTGCTTAACCATCGCTGTTGCGCGCATCGAAGTCGTTTCGTGCGCCTTCGATCTCCGGCAGATGCGCGAACGCCCACTGGCCGAGCGCCTTCACGGGTGCCGCCAGTCCGCGGCCGAGATCCGTCAGCTCATAGTCGACCCGCGGCGGGATGGTCGGAAACACCGTACGCGTCACCAGGCCGTCGCGCTCCAGCCCGCGCAGCGTGAGCGTCAACATCCGCTGCGAGATGCCATTGATCATGCGCTTCAACTCGTTGAAGCGCTTCGGCCCGTCGATCAGCATCATGATCACGAACACGCTCCATTTGTCGCCGACCCGCGCCAGCACGGAGGCGACCGCGCGGCAATCGCTGTGGTCGGGGCTGGGCCGCGGCGGCGGAGCAGTCACATCGATGTTCTCGGGTCTCATTTCTGTGCTCGGGTTTCAAAAATGTGCGTTCTTGCGGAGATTTAGGGCGGTCACTCATATAGCGCCAGTTACAAACCTATACCAAAGGTGACCCCAGCCATGAAACTTCTGCACATCGATTCCTCGGTCCTCGGCCCCCACTCCGTCAGCCGCCAGGTCTCGGCCGCTGCCGTCGCGCGGCTGCGCCAGGCCAATCCGGGCCTCGTCGTCAGCTACCGCGACCTCAGCCAGACGCCGCTCGCCCACCTCTCCGGCCTGCACCTCGCCGCCAGCCAGGGCGCGGCGCCGGACCCGTCGGTACGCGACGACATCGCGACCGGCCAGGCGGTGCTGGACGAGTTCCTCGCCGCCGACATCGTCGTGATCGGCGCGCCCATGTACAATTTCACGATTCCGAGCCAGCTCAAGGCCTGGATCGACCGCATCCTGGTCGCGGGCAAGACGTTCAAGTATGGCGCCGGCGGCGTCGAGGGACTGGCCGGCAACAAGCGCGTCATCATCGCGATCTCGCGCGGCGGCTATTACGGCGCCGACACGCCGATGGCCGCGCTCGAGCACCTCGAGACCTACCTGCGCGGCGTGTTCGGCTTCATCGGCGTCAGGAATGTCGAGTTCATCCCCGCCGACGGCATCCAGGTCGGCCCAGAGCATCGCGAAAAGGCTGTTGCGGGCGCGCTGCAGGCCGCCGGTAGCCTGAACGCAGCCTGATGTGATTCAAAGCGCCTGCCGTCGCTTGGCGGCGGCAGGCCGTTCAGGTGGAGGAACTCAGAACCAGACGCCCTGAATGCCGAGGATGACGGCGACCAGCGAAATCAACAGGCCGATGCCGGAGAACAGCGCGACCGTCACGAACTGCGTCGTATCTGAACTTTCGGATGCGGGCGAAACCGGGATCGACGTCGAAATGCGGGCTGCTTTCGGCATGGCGGCACTCCAAATGATTCCGTGGTGAAAAATTCCCCGCCCAATCAGGAGTCCGGGCAGTACGCCAAAGGTTCAATGCGCGCGATGATAGTCGCAAGCGAAACCGGCCGGTATGAAACGCTTCACACCGGCCGTTCGTTACAATGAGAAACAAACCAGAGCGTTTTCGAGCGAAGTGGATATCGGTTCGCGTGAAGAAAACGCGTCAGAATAAAACCAGAGCCCCGTTCCGATTTAATCGAAACGGAAAGGCCCTATCCGCGATAGATCGGTGCGCCCGCCGGTGATGCCGTTGCACCGCCATCGATGAACAGCTCCTGCCCCTGCACATGCGCGGCGTCGTCCGACGCGAGAAACAACACGGTCTTCGAAATGTGATCGGGCTCGCCGATCCGCCCGAGCGGCGTGGTCTTGCCGATCCGCTGCTCGAAGATCTTCTCGGCCTCGGGCGTCGCGATCGCCGCGCCCCAGATCGGCGTACGCACGGCACCCGGCGCCACCACGTTGACGCGGATGTTGCGCGGCGAGAATTCTGACGCCATCACCCGCGCCATCGCGCGCACGCCGGCCTTGCTCGCGGCATAGGCCGAGTAGCCGGGATTGCCCAGCACGGAAATCACCGAGCCGTTGAGAATGATCGATGCGCCGTCGTTGAGATACGGCGCGACCGCCTGCACCGTGAAGAACACACCGGTGAGATTGGTCCGGATCACATTCTCGAATGCGGCCAGCGTGGTGCCGCCCACCGGCGTCTGGCCGGGAATGCCGGCGTTGGCGAACAGCACGTCATACTTGCCGAACTTCTCGGCGCCCTGCTTCACCGCGGCTTCCAGCGCCGCGACGTCGGTGGCATCGGCCGCCACCGCGAGCGCGTTCGGCCCGAGCTCCCTGGATGCCGCCGCAAGCGTCTCCTTGTTGCGCCCGGTGATGACGACCTTGGCGCCCTCCGCCACGAACAGCTTCGCTGTCGCGAGCCCGATGCCGCTGTTGCCGCCGGTGATCAACGCCGTCTTGTTCGCCAGTCTCATGTCCGCCTCCAGTTGGTTGCATTATTAAACTTCGTTGCTTAGCTAGGGCATACGGTTTAATATTGCAACCACACAAGGTCGTGATGGCCCAAATCCCTGGAGACGGTCGGTGAAACGAACCAGCCTTGCCGGCGACAGCTGTCCCGTCGCGCGCGCGCTCGACGTGTTCGGCGACTGGTGGTCGCTCCTGATCATCCGCGACGCCAGCCTCGGCCGGCGCCGCTTCGGCGAATTCCAGGCGAGCCTCGGGCTTGCCAAGAACATCCTTGCCACCCGGCTGCGCGCGCTGGTCGAGCGCGGCATCCTGAAGACGGTCCCCGCCTCCGACGGCAGCGCCTATCAGGAATATGTCCTGACGCCAAAGGGCCACGGCATCTTTCCGATCCTGGTCGCGCTGCGGCAATGGACCGAGGAATTCGACGAGCATCCGGACGAGATCGCGACCATCCTGGTCGACCGCGACAAGGGCAAGCCGGTGAAGAAGCTCGCGCTCTATTCGCAGGACGGACGCGTGCTTGGCGCGGCCGACACCGCGCTGAAGCCGCGGCCTGCAGCAAAGCGCGCGCGGCGCCTCGTCAGTGCGTAGGATCGGTGTTGCTGGTACGACACGACGGGCAACTCACCAAAAACTTGTCAATCCTCGCCCGCGAAAATATTTCGCTTTATCCGAATACGCCTCGCGTCGCGAGGATGCGGATGTATGACTCACATACGACGACCCATATTGGGTGTCGTCCCTGCGAAAGCAGGGACCCATAACCACAAATGCTGGTTGTTGAACGATGCTGAGACGACGAGTCCCATTCACAACACCCGCTGCGGCGTATGGGTCCCGGCCTTCGCCGGGACGACGGCGGTGGATGTGGCGCGAGCTAGCGTTCTTCCTTTCTCCAGGAAGCGTCGCAAATCACGCCTTCTGTTTCGCCGCGGCCCTCGATTCAAGCACGGCCGTCTCTGGAATACTGGATCACCTGCCTTCGCCTTCGCGGGTGATGACACCGCGCCGTTTGACATCATGAATCGAGAACCATCCCCACCGTCGTCCTGGCGAAAGCCCATAGGCGCTAAAATAGGATTTGCGCCTTGGATTCGCTTGTGATTCCAAGATGGAATGGCACACGAATCGCTTGTGAACAAAGATTGGGCGCGCGTTGTCGCCCGACTTGGCGGAGCCGAGGCTCTGAACATTAGCGCGCGCAAGACGAAGGCGTTTGTCCGTCCGCGGGAGATCAGCAATGCGGTCGACTTGCTGCGCCTGATCTTGGCTTATTGCCTTGGTGAGAAAGGGCTGCGGTTGACGGCGGCATGGGCCACGTCGGTTGGGCTTGTCGATATCTCCAACGTGGCTCTGTTGTATCGCTTACGTCAGTGCGGAGATTGGCTGGCAATCTTGGTCGAGCAGGCGCTTGCCGCCGCGGCGCCGAAGGCGAGCCGCGGTCGTCTGATCCGTATTGTTGACGCCACGACGGTCCCCAAGGCTGGGACGAGCGGCAGGAACAAGAACGCAGTGTGGCGTATCCATAGCGCGTTCGATCTTCCGCAGGAGCGCTTTGGTCACTTCGAACTGACCGATCAGCGAGCGGGCGAGACGCTGGATCGGATACCGGCGGTTGCCGGTGAGATCCGTCTTGCCGATCGCGCCTATCTGCAACCGGAGCGCATGGCGCATCTCGTCGATGCCGATGCGGACTTCGTGATCCGGGCCGGCTGGAAGAGCGCGCGCTGGCTCGATGCCGAAGGTAATCTTGTTGACCTCACTGCCGAACTGCGCAACGCCTCGGCGCGTGGCCTGATCGATCGGCCGATTTGGATAAAGCGCAAGTCAGGTGCGCCGCCGCTCGCAGTGCGTCTGGTTGCCGCGAAGAAGCCGGCGCAAGCTGCTGCGGCTGCGCGACGCAAGGCGCGCCGGACTGCACAAAAGGGAGGTCATCAGCTCTCCAGGCAAACACTTGACGCCGCAGATTGGGTGATCCTGGTGACCTCACTCAGGCCAGAGGACTTCACGACTGCAGATATCCTCGCCCTCTATCGGCTGCGATGGCGCATTGAGCTCGGCTTCAAGCGGCTGAAAAGCCTGATTGGCCTGAAGGGACCTCCCGGAACCGACGAGCGGTCCGCCAGACCCCATATCCTCGCTCATCTGCTGATCATTCTATTGCTCGAGCCGCTCGTCGACGAACTCGAAGACTCTCCCCGCTTGGCCGACGCCGCCTGACCCACCCAGTGACGTGGCGTCTGCTGCGCCAGCTCGTAGCTTCGCTACGGCAAGCGATCATTCCACAGCCCGCAATCGCTCTACTCTGCAGAGCCAGTCACGCTCTCCGGCGACATCTACGCGAGCCACCCAGACATAAGCGCCACTATCAGACTATGATCAAACTATCTTAGCGCCTATGGGCGAAAGCCAGGACCCATTACCCCAAATCTCAATTGATGCGCGACGTTGGGGCCACAATCTCGTTCATGGTGGTTATGGGTTCTGGCTTTCGCCAGGACGACGAATGGAGAGAGCTCCGCTCATAGGCGCCCTGCTTCCCGTAACGCCCCTCACGACAGCTTCCTCCGGCTGCGCGAGCGCAACTGCTCGTCGGCCTCCAGACGGGCCATCGCGAATAGGCGCTCGAGGACTTCGAATTTGTGGCGCTGGGCGAGTTTGGCGAGTTCGGTCGCCGCCGCTGCGATCAGGACCAGGGCGTCGTTCGGGCCGCCCTCCCCAGTCGTCTCGTCGCCCGCCGGTCGCCGCCGCCGGACGCCTTGCGCTTCCGGCCGCCCCCTGTGCTGCTCAAAAGGCCTAATCCGATTCCTACCCTATATATATAAAGAGATACGCCCTTTCCGGCCGCAACTCTAGGACGCATTTTGCAACCCCTGGGATAGAAACTCCACAGCTTGGCGCCTCCCTTCAATATCTGGCGATTTGACAGGGACCGCCCCAGCACCCATGTTCGCCCCGACACGGCGGGCCGCGAGTCTAGCGGAATCCGTCTTCAAGTTTTCCCGTAAGCTATTGGAATGACATGAATATCGTCATTGTGGAGTCGCCGGCCAAGGCCAAGACGATCAACAAATATCTGGGGTCCTCCTATGAGGTCCTGGCGTCGTTCGGCCATGTTCGCGACCTCCCGGCCAAGAATGGTTCCGTCGATCCCGACGCCAATTTCCAGATGATCTGGGAGGTCGATGCCAAGGCCGCGAGCCGGCTCAACGATATCGCCAAGGCGCTCAAGGGGGCCGACCGTCTGATCCTCGCAACCGACCCTGATCGCGAGGGCGAGGCGATCTCCTGGCACGTGCTGGAGGTGATGAAGGAGAAGCGCGCGCTGAAGGACCAGAAGGTCGAGCGCGTGGTGTTCAACGCCATCACCAAGCAGGCCGTCTCCGAGGCGATGAAGGCGCCGCGCCAGATCGATGGCGCGCTGGTCGACGCCTATATGGCGCGTCGTGCGCTGGACTATCTGGTCGGCTTCACCCTCTCCCCGGTGCTGTGGCGCAAGCTACCCGGCGCCCGCTCCGCCGGCCGTGTGCAGTCGGTCGCGCTGCGGCTGGTCTGCGACCGCGAGCTCGAGATCGAGAAGTTCGTGCCTAAGGAGTACTGGTCGCTGGTCGCGACGCTGCTGACGCCGCGCGGCGACGCTTTCGAGGCGCGGCTGGTCGGCGCCGACGGCAAGAAGATCGCACGGCTCGACATCGGCTCCGGCGCGGAAGCCGAGGATTTCAAGAAGGCGATCGAGGCCGCGCTGTTCAAGGTCGCGACCGTCGAGGCCAAGCCGGCGCGGCGCAATCCGCAGGCACCCTTCACCACCTCGACCCTGCAGCAGGAAGCGAGCCGCAAGCTCGGCTTCGCGCCGGCACACACCATGCGCATCGCGCAGCGGCTCTATGAGGGCATCGACATCGGCGGCGAGACCACCGGCCTCATCACCTATATGCGAACCGACGGCGTGCAGATCGCCCCCGAAGCGATCACGCAGGCGCGCAAGGTGATCGGCGAGGACTATGGCAACGCCTACGTGCCGGACGCCCCACGCCAGTACCAGGCCAAGGCCAAGAACGCGCAGGAAGCCCACGAAGCGATCCGCCCGACCGATCTGTCGCGTCGCCCGGCCACCATCGGCCGAAGACTCGATGCCGATCAGGCGCGGCTTTATGAATTGATCTGGAAGCGCACCATTGCGAGCCAGATGGAGTCGGCCGAACTCGAGCGCACCACCGTCGACATCGAGGCCAAGGCCGGCTCCCGCGTGCTGGAATTGCGCGCCTCCGGCCAGGTCATCAAGTTCGACGGCTTCCTCGCGCTCTATCAGGAAAGCCGCGACGACGAGGAGGACGAGGATTCGCGCCGCCTGCCCGCGATGAGCGAGGGCGAGGCGGTGAAGCGCCAGAGCCTCGCCGTCACCCAGCATTTCACCGAGCCGCCGCCGCGCTTCTCGGAAGCCTCGCTGGTGAAGCGGATGGAGGAGCTCGGCATCGGCCGCCCCTCGACCTACGCCTCGATCCTGCAGGTCCTGAAGGACCGCGGCTATGTCAAGCTCGAGAAGAAGCGGCTGCACGGCGAAGACAAGGGCCGCGTCGTGGTCGCGTTCCTGGAGAACTTCTTCTCGCGCTACGTCGAATATGACTTCACTGCCGATCTCGAGGAGCAGCTCGACCGCATCTCCAACAACGAGATCGCCTGGCAGCAGGTGCTGCAGGACTTCTGGCGCGGCTTCATCGGCGCGGTCAACGACATCAAGGACCTCCGGGTCGCCGAGGTGCTCGACGCGCTCGACGAGATGCTCGGCCCGCACATCTATCCGCCGCGCGCGGATGGCGGCGACGTCAGGCAATGCCCGACCTGCGGCACCGGCCGGCTCAACCTCAAGGCCGGCAAGTTCGGCGCCTTCGTCGGCTGCTCGAACTATCCGGAATGCCGCTACACCCGTCCGCTCGCGGCCGACAGCGCCGAGAGCGCCGACCGCGTGCTCGGCACCGATCCCGACACTGGCTTCGATGTCACGGTGAAGGCCGGCCGCTTCGGCCCCTACATCCAGCTCGGCGAGCAGAAGGATTACGCCGAGGGCGAGAAGCCGAAGCGCGCGGGCATTCCGAAGGGCACCTCGCCCGCCGATGTCGATCTCGAACTGGCGCTGAAGCTGTTGTCGCTGCCGCGCGAGATCGGGAAGCATCCGGAAACCGGACAGCCGATCACCGCCGGCCTCGGCCGGTTCGGGCCGTTCGTCAAGCACGAGAAGACCTATGCCAGCCTCGAGGCCGGCGACGAGGTCTTCGACATCGGGTTGAACCGCGCCGTCACGCTGATCGCGGAGAAGATCGCGAAGGGCCCGAGCGGCCGCCGTTTCGGCGCCGATCCCGGCAAGCCGCTCGGCGATCACCCGACGCTCGGCGCGGTCGCGCTGAAGAACGGCCGCTACGGTGCCTATGTCGCGGCCGGCGGCGTCAACGCGACGATCCCGAGCGACCGCGCGCCCGACCAGATCACGCTCGCCGAGGCGATCGCGCTGATCGACGAGCGCGCGGCCAAGGGCGGCGGCAAGAAGGCCAAGAAGGCGAAGGCGGAAAAGCCCGCCAAGGCCACGAAGGCCAAGGCAGCAAAGGCTGAAGATGCCGACGGTGACGCCGACGCCAAGCCCGCCAAGAAGGCTGCGTCGAAAAAAGCCGCGGCGAAGCCGAAGACGGATGCGACCAGCAAGGCGCGCGCGCCGGTCGCCTCCGGTGCCAAGACGTCGCCTGCAAAATCATCGGCACCAGCGAAAGCGCCCGCGAAGAAGAGCGCCGGCAAGGCACGAGGATAAGTGAAACGAAAACCCGACCATGGCTTTCCGGGCCGGGATGCCATCGTCGCCTTCATCCGCGCCAATCCAGGCAAGGTCGGCACCCGCGAGATCGCGCGCGAGTTCGGCCTGAAGAACGCCGACCGCGTCGAGCTGAAGCGGATCCTCCGCGAGCTCGCCGACGATGGCACGATTGCCAAGCGCGGCCGCAAGATCCACGAGCCGGCGGCGCTGCCGCCGACCCTGCTCGCCGACATCACCGGCCGCGACAGCGACGGCGAGCTGATCGCCACGCCCGCCGAGTGGGACTCGGACGAGAACGGCACCGCCCCGAAAATCCGTATCGAGACGCCGCGGCCGCCGAAGCCCGGCACCACCGCCGGCGTCGGCGACCGCGCGCTGCTGCGCGTCGAAGTCACGGACGAGCAAGACGGCACACCCTATCGCGGCCGCGTCATCAAGGTGATCGATCACGGGCGCACCCGGATCCTCGGCATCTTCCGTCGCAATCCCGATGGCGGCGGGCGCCTGATCCCGGTCGACAAGAAGCAGGCCGGCCGCGAGCTCAACATCGCCAAGGCCGACAGCGGCGGCGCCGAAGACGGCGATCTCATCAGCGTCGACCTGATCCGCACCCGCGGCTACGGCCTCGCCTCCGCCCGCGTCAAGGAGCGGCTCGGTTCGATCGCCAGTGAGAAGGCGATCAGCCTGATCGCGATCAACACCCACGATATCCCGCAGGTGTTCTCCACTTCTGCGCTGCGCGAAGCTGAAGACGCCAAGCCCGCAACCTTGCAGGGCCGCGAGGACTGGCGTGACGTGCCGCTCGTCACCATCGATCCGCCGGATGCCAAGGATCACGACGACGCGGTGCATGCGGAAGTCGATCCCGATCCGAACAACAAGGGCGGCTTCATCGTCCATGTCGCGATCGCCGACGTCGCCTTCTATGTGCGGCCCGGCTCGGCGCTCGACCGCGACGCGCTGCAGCGCGGCAACTCGGTGTATTTCCCTGATCGCGTCGTGCCGATGCTGCCCGAGCGCATCTCCAACGATCTCTGTTCGCTGGTGCCGGGCGAGCCGCGCGGCGCGCTCGCGGTGCGCATGGTGATCGGCGCCGACGGCCGCAAGCGCTCGCATACCTTCCACCGCGTGCTGATGCGCTCGGCCGCAAAGCTCCATTACGCGCAGGCACAGGCTGCGATCGACGGCAGGCCCGATGACACCACCGGCCCCATCCTCGATCCGATCCTGAAGCCGCTGTGGTCGGCCTACGAGCTGGTCAAGCTTGCACGCAACGAGCGCGACCCGCTCGATCTCGATCTGCCCGAGCGCAAGATCCTGCTGAAAGCCGACGGCACCGTCGATCGCGTGATCGTGCCGCAGCGGCTCGACGCGCACCGGCTGATCGAGGAGTTCATGATCCTCGCCAACGTCGCCGCGGCCGAGATGCTGGAGAAGAAGGCGCTGCCGCTGATCTACCGCGTGCACGACGAGCCAAGCCAGGAGAAGGTGCACAACCTGCAGGAATTCCTCAAGACGCTCGACCTGCCCTTCACCAAGCAGGGCGCGCTGCGTCCCACGCAATTCAACCGCGTGCTGGCGCAGGTTGCCGGCGAGGACTACGAGCCGCTGGTCAACGAGGTGGTGCTGCGTTCGCAGGCGCAGGCCGAATACTCCGCCGAGAACTACGGCCATTTCGGCTTGAACCTGCGTCGCTACGCGCACTTCACCTCGCCGATCCGCCGCTATGCCGATCTGATCGTGCATCGCGCGCTGATCCGCGCGCTCGGGCTTGGCGAAGGCGCGTTGCCGACCGATGAGACCGTGGAGACGCTCGCCGAGATCGCCGCGCAGATTTCCGTCACCGAGCGCCGCGCGATGAAGGCGGAGCGTGAGACCACCGACCGCCTGATCGCGCATTTCCTTGCCGATAAGGTCGGCGCCTCGTTCCAGGGCCGCATTTCCGGCGTGACGCGATCCGGCCTGTTCGTGAAGCTCGACGACACCGGCGCCGACGGTCTGATCCCGATCCGCACCATCGGCAGCGAATATTTCAATTACGACGAAACCCGCCACGCGCTGATCGGCACGCGCAGCAACACCATGTATCGGCTCGGCGACGTCGTCGATGTGCGTCTGGTGGAGGCCGCGCCGATAGCGGGCGCGCTGCGGTTTGAGTTATTATCCGATGGTCAGGCAATTCCGCGCGGCAGAAAACGCGACAGCGTAACGGCCGAGCGCCGTGCCGCCGGATTTGGCAATGGACCGAAAGGATCAGGCAAGAAGGCGCACAAGGAGCGGAAATCGCGCAAGAAGGATCGCAAGCCGGCGCAGCAGAAGTCCGGCAAATCGAAGCGAGGCAAGTCATGGATGTGACACCGCCGACGGTGGTCTGGACTCGCGAGGCGGCCGAGCCCGAGAAGCGCGACGTGTGGAGCGCGATGAAGCGCGGGTTCCGCAGCCGTTGTCCGCGCTGCGGAAAAGGCAGACTGTTCCGCAAGTTTCTCAAATGCGACGGCCATTGCCCGGTCTGCGACCTCGACTTCACGCCGCATCGCGCCGACGATCTGCCTGCCTATCTCGTCATCGTTATCGTCGGCCATATCGTGGTACCGATGGCGCTGTGGATCGAGACTAATTATTCGCCGCCGGTGTGGCTGCAACTTGCGATCTATCTGCCGTTCACGCTGTTCGCATCGCTGGCGCTGTTGCAGCCGGTGAAGGGAGCCGTGATCGGCTTGCAATGGGCCCTGCGCATGCATGGCTTTGACGAGAATCCCCCTAGCGACATCCCGCCGGTCTAGCTAAACCGGGCCGCAAGAAGAAATGAAAGGGATGAAATGACTGAAGCTGCCGCGCCCGCCGCTGTCGTCCACCAGGGCGAAAAAGAAGCCGACCATCATGCGTATTTCCGGCCGAAGGATGCGGCGACGCTGATCCTGATCGATCGCTCCGGCGCCAAGCCGAAGGTGCTGGTCGGCAAGCGTCACGACAAGGTCGTGTTCATGCCCGGCAAATTCGTTTTCCCCGGCGGCCGCGTCGACAAGGCCGACAACCGCGTGCCGGTCGCAGCGCCGATCACGCCGGAGCTCGAAGCCAATCTGTTGAAGGGCAGCCCGAAGATCACGCCCGGCCGCGCGCGTGCGCTTGCCAACGCCGCGATCCGCGAGGCCTGCGAAGAGACCGGGCTCTGCCTCGGCCGCAAGGTCGAGAAGCGGCACAAGCTCGACGGGCCCTGGGCACCGTTCGCCGACGCTGGTCTCTTGCCCGATCCATCCGGCCTGTTCCTGATCGCGCGCGCGATCACCCCGCCCGGCCGCGTCCGCCGCTTCGACACGCGCTTCTTCACTGCCGACGCGTCGACCATCGCGCATCGTGTCGAGGGCGTGGTGCATGCCGATGCCGAGCTGGTCGAGCTGGTCTGGGTCGAGATCGGCTCCGAGCCGCTCGCCGACGCGCATGCCATGACCAAGAACGTGCTCGCCGAGCTCGACCGCCGTCTCGCCACCGGCCCGCTCCGCCACGACGCGCCGGTGCCGTTCTTCCATTTCTACGGCGGCAAGATGCAGAAGGACGTGCTGGGGGTGTAGTATGATCCTCGTCATTCCGAGGCGATGCGCAGCATCGAACCCGGAATCCCGAGATTGCGGCGCGAGATTCCGGGTTCATCGCTGCGCGATGCCCCGGAATGACACTGTCGAGAGAGCGGCCAAAAACAAAATAATCTTCCCGATGGCGCGCCGCGAAACGCCTCCCTATCTGTTCCGCTAACGACATCAAGGACGGAACGGGGCAATGGCGAAGCGTCAACTCAAGCTCGGCGCGTTCATGCGGCCGATCAGCATTCACACCGGTGCCTGGCGCTATCCCGGGGCCTGGCCCGACGCCAATTTCAACTTCGACCACATCAAGACGCTGATCCGCAAGCTCGAGGCCGGCAAGTTCGACGCCTTCTTCATGGCCGACCATCTGGCCGTGCTGAACATGCCGATCAACGCGCTGAAGCGCAGCCACACCGTGACCTCGTTCGAGCCATTCACCCTGCTGTCGGCACTCGCCGCCGTCACCGAGAATATCGGCCTGATCGCGACCGGCTCGACCACTTTCGACGAGCCCTATCACGTCGCGCGGCGCTTCGCCTCGCTCGACCACATCTCCGGCGGCCGCGCCGGCTGGAATATCGTCACCACGTCCAATCCGGACGCGGCGCTGAATTTCGGGCTCGACGACCATATGGAGCACGCCGAGCGCTACAGGCGCGCCCGCGAGTTCTACGATGTCGTCACCGGCCTGTGGGATTCCTTCGCCGATGACGCGTTCGTGCGCGACGTCGAGTCCGGACTGTTCGTCGATCCCGACAAGATGCATGTGCTCAATCACAAGGGCAAATATCTCTCGGTCCGCGGTCCGCTGAACATCGCCCGCCCCGTGCAGGGCTGGCCTGTCATCGTGCAGGCCGGTGCTTCCGATGACGGCAGGCAGCTTGCGGCCGAGACCGCGGAAGCCGTGTTCACCGGCGGCGGCAGCCTGGCCGACGGACAGAAGCTCTATGCCGACATCAAGGGCCGCATGGAGAAGATCGGCCGCGATCCCGAGCATCTGAAGATCCTGCCCGGCGCCTTCGTCGTGGTCGGTGACAGCGTCGAGGAAGCAAAAGAGAAGCGCGCGCTGCTCGACAGCCGCGTGCATTACGACAGCGCGATCGCCTCGCTGTCGGTGATCCTCGGCACCGATGCATCCGGCTTCGATCCCGACGGACAGTTGCCGCCGATCCCCGAAACCAATGCAAGCAAAAGCGGCCGGCAGCGCCTCGTCGATGTCGCGGCGCGCGACAAGCTCACCGTGCGCCAGCTCGCGCAGCGCGTCGGCGGCTATGGCGGGCTCGCCTTCGTCGGCACGCCGCAGACCATCGCCGACCAGATGGAGGAATGGCTGACCGGCCGGGGCAGCGACGGCTTCAACATCATGTTCCCCTATCTGCCGCAGGGCCTGTTCGAGTTCGTCGACAAGGTGGTGCCGGAACTGCAAAAGCGCGGGATTTTCCGCACTGAGTACGAAGGTCGGACCCTGCGCGAGAATTTGGGCCTGCCGCGGCCGAAAAATCAGTTCTTCGAGGGGTAATAGGCCCGGAATCGGGGTGATCTTGGCTCAGAAATCCTTGACTTTGGGCTGTTTCTGGCTAGTTTCCGGGCCAAACGCGGGCCGATTTGGCCGGCTCCCGAATTCCCCCGATTTTCGAGGTTTTGCACATGGCCAAGGCGGTCACCATCAAGGTCAAGCTCGTGTCGACGGCCGACACCGGCTTCTATTACGTTGCCAAGAAGAATTCGCGCACCATGACCGACAAGCTGGTCAAGAAGAAGTACGACCCGGTCGCGCGCAAGCACGTCGAGTTCAAGGAAGCCAAGATCAAGTAAGATCGGCTGCTTCCGACGTTTCAAACGGGGCCCTCGCGGCCCCGTTTTTGCTTTCTAGGCTTGCGTCATCCCTCATGATTCCCGGAGCAGTCCCGGGCGCAGGGCTCAGATGATCGCAACCTTGGACGAGGGAAACGTCGGCGGTTACTCGGTCGCTTACGGCCGCGAGGACATCTACTTTCCGGTCTATGTCACGGCAGCCCTCGCCGCGATCTTCCTGACCGCGACCTGGATCACGGGCGCGATCTATTGGCTGGCGCCGGCAGCGGCAGCGGGCGGCTTCACCTATTACAACATCCCCCTGCTGGAGGCTGGTCGTCCGACGATCGGGGCCAACCAGTACGGCATCTTCATCCAGGCCTTCGGGCTGATCCGCTGGCGCGCCATCACGCGCATCGACCTCGTCGAGATCGCCGAGCGCGCGATGACGGTTCACGAGTTGCAGATCGCGCTTAACGGACCGCTCGGCAGCGCGCTGGTGGCCGATTGGCGCAAGCGGCCGGCCTACCGGCTGTTGATGCGCCTGCCGTGGCGCATGGACCATCGTGGCGTAGTCCGCGTCAATCTGGAGCCATTCGACCGGACGCCCGACGAGATCCACCGGACGTTCCTCAGGATGTGGCGTTACTACCGGAGCTAACCCTTGAACGCCTCGTCACGCAGATGCGCGTCTGCGATCTCTGCATCCGGATTGTGTGTGATCGTCATGAACCAAATGAGGCTGAAGAACAGCGACCACGCTGTGTTCCAATAGAACCAGTTCATCGGATCACCTCGAACAGCTTAGATCCGCGCCAGCGGGCGAAGATCGCCAGCTGCGCGGAATGCCGCCAAAGTCTACTGCACGACCTCGCCGTGCAGTGCCAAATCCAACCCTTCGCGCTCGATGTCCCGCGTCACGCGAAGCCCGACGAAGAGATTGATCACGAACAGGATGATCAGGCTCACCACGGCATCATACACGAAAACCGTCGCAACGCCGATGCATTGATTGAGGAACTGCCCGGGATTTCCTTCCAGAACACCTGCCGTTCCGCCATACTGCTCGACCGCGAACACCCCGGTCAGCAGCGCCCCGACGATGCCGCCAAGGGCATGGACACCGAAGCAGTCCAGCGCATCATCGTAGCTGAACATGCGCTTCAAGCCGGTGCATCCCCAGTAGCAGCAGACGCCGGCGGCGATGCCGATCGCGAAAGCGCCGACCGGCCCGACGAAGCCGGAGGCCGGCGTGATCGCGACGAGGCCCGCCACGGCACCCGAGCAGATGCCGACCACGGTCGGCTTGCCCTTCAACGCCCATTCCACCAGCATCCAGGTGAAGCCTGCCACAGCCGTTGCGATCTGGGTCACCAGCATGGCCATACCCGCCTGCATTCCGGCCGTGACGGCGGAGCCGGCATTGAAGCCGAACCAGCCGACCCACAGCAGCGAGGCGCCGATGAAGGTCAGCACCATGTTGTGCGCCGGTCCGGTCTCGCTACGCTTTCCGAGCATGATCGCGCACATCAGGCCGGCTACGCCGGCATTGATGTGCACAACGGTGCCGCCGGCGAAATCGAGAACCTTGACATACGCAGCGTCGTTACCCGCCGAGAAGATTCCGTCAGGGCCCCAGACCCAGTGCGCGATCGGCGCATAGACGAAGATCGCCCACAGCCCGATGAACCAGAGCATCGCGGAGAACTTCATCCGCTCGGCAAAAGCGCCGGCGATCAGCGCCGGCGTGATGATGGCGAACGTCATCTGGAAGCAGATGTAAACGGACTCGGGGATCGTCGCGGCGAGTGGATTGGGATTGCCGATGCCCCCCTTGCCGATGTCGCTCAGGATGTCCTCGAGGAACAGGCGATCGAGGCCGCCGATGAACGGCGTGCCGGCACGAAACGCCAGGCTGTAGGTGAGGACGGCAAACAGGATCGTGACCAGGCAGGTGACCGCGAAACTGGTCATCACGGTGTCGCCGACATTCTTCTTGCGCACCATGCCGCCATAGAACAGTCCGAGCCCCGGGATCGTCATCATCAGGACGAGCGCGACTGACGTGAGCATCCAGGCGGTGTCGCCGGAATTCGGCGTGCACTTCTCGAGAATCTTGCCGCCACAGGCCGGCGGCGCCGCCGCATCCTCGGCCAGCGCGAGCTCGCTGAACAGCAGGCAAAGGAACGCCACGCCCAACAAGGCAACCACGATTCTCACGAGCTTCTGGCGCGTATGTGTCGCAGACTCCATATCGACCTCCCATCACAAGAGAAATGCTGGCGTTCGGAATGGGCGCAGCGCGTTCGCAGCGTGAGCGCCGAAGGACAGCGCGCGTCCGGCTATCGGGATGTCTCGAAGTGCCGCGGTGCGGGTGGCCGGATGCAGCGAAGTCGCAGCGGCATCAGGCCCGACGCAGGGCACAAGGGCCTCCTGCTCGGCGGCGCGGCAAAGGCCGTGGTGCGCGGATGGCTGGAGAATGACGGCGACTAGCCCCATCGCGGCCAGCCCTTCCCAAAGTCCCCAGGCCGGAACCCTCAGCGAGGGTTTCCGGCACGATTTCTAGCCAAATTGAAACAAGATTCGTGCCACCACTGCGCGCCGCGTAACACTTTGAAAACGCTATCGCTTCGATCCGCGACCGGAACAGCATCGCGCTCCATTGCACGCTCTTGCGGCAAGTGGCCGGTCAAAAACTAGGCAGCATCTGGCGACTGCCCTCGCAAGGAGCAGCCGCCAGCTTCGCAGGGATTCTGCTAAGCGGCCTTCAGCAGCGGCGGCTGCGCCGGCCGGATCAGCGCGAAGGCGAGCTGGATGATGCCGCCGGCAAGGCCCAGCGCGACGCCGATGCGCCAGGCCATGGTGTAGGAGCCGAGCGAGTCGTAGATCAGCCCTCCTCCGTAAGCGCCGAGGAAGCTGCCGACCTGGTGGCTCATGAAGGCGAGGCCCTGGATCATCGCCTGCCAGCGCAAGCCGAACATCTCGGCCACCGCGCCCGCGACCAGCGGACCGACGCCCATCCAGAGGAAGCCCATGATGGCGCCGAACAGCAGCGTCGAGCCCGGCGTTGCCGGCAGCATGAAGTACCAGGCAAGCGCCAGCGAGCGCAGAATATAGATCGCGCCGAGCAGCGCCAGCTTGTTCCAGCGCTGGCCGGCCCAGCCGAAGAACAGCGAGCCGAGCACATTGAAGCCGCCGATCATGCCGAGCGTCTGCGCGCTCAGCATCGGATCGAGCCCGCAGATCGCGAGATACGACGGCAGATGCGTGGTGAGGAAGACGAGCTGCATGCCGCAGACCATGTAGGCGCAGGTCATCACCACGAAGGGTGCGTTGCCGAACGCGGTCTTCGCCGCCGTCGCCGCGGTGGCGTTGCCGATGTCGTCGCCAGCAGGCTTCGGCAGCGGAATCTTGTCGACGCGCCCGGCGTACAACGCCGCCGGGATCATGAAGATCGAGAGAATGACAAAGCCGGCAAGTCCGACGCGCCAACCGAAACCCTCATTGAGCATCTGGCCGATCGGCGCCGACAGCAGCGCGCCGAGCGAGCCCGCGGCGGAGACCATGCCGAGCACTGTCGAGCGTACCGTCTCCGGCACCGCGCGCGCCGAGACCGACATTGCGATCGCATTCGCGGTGCAGGCGAGCGAAAGGCCGATCAGGACACCGGCGCCGATCATGATGGCAACGAGCCCATGCGCCGTCGTCATCAGCACGAGGCCCGCGATGTAGGCCAGCGCGCCGACCAGCATGATCGGGCGGAAGCCGTAACGCACCGTCATCGCGCCGGCGACCGGCTGCAGAAAACCCCAGGCGAGGTTCTGCACCGCGAGCGCCAGCGTGAAGTGGGATATCGAGATGCCGATGTCGTGCGTCAGCGGCTGCATGAAGATGCCGAGGCTCTGCCGCAGCCCCATGCTCAGCGTGAGCATGATGGAGGCGCCGATCAGGATGGGAAGGGTGGGACGCAGGACCTGCAACAGGGGCATTGTTCTTGTTCTCCCATAACGGCACGGCACGCGTGCCATGGCCTGCGATTCATGCATGTTTTGGTTACACAGACCTGTGTACTTAGGCTATACAGGGGGCTGACTGTCAAGCGAAGAGGATCACGGCTGGCGCATGGCTTCCCCGCCTCCCAAACAGACCATGAAGGAGCGGATCCTCGAGACCGCCGACAAGCTCTTCTACCTGCAGGGCATTCGCGCCATCGGCGTCGACACCATCGCGGCCGAGATCGGCATCAGCAAGCGCACGCTCTACAACCACTTCCCGTCGAAGGACGCGCTGATAGAAGCCTATCTGCAACGCCGCTTCGTGCAGCCGCGTCCCTCCGACAAGCCGCCGGCCGAGCAGATTCTCGCAACCTTCGATTCGCTGGAGCGGCGCTTCTCGGCGAAGGACTTTCGCGGCTGCCCGTTCGTGAACGCGGTGGCCGAGCTCGGGCCGGAGGACGAGGATCGCACCTTCAGGAACATCGCAATCGCCTTCAAGGAAAGCCGCCGGCTCTGGTTTCGCGATCTGCTGCGGCGGCTCGGCGTCGCCGATGCCGAGGGACTTGCGACCCAGCTCACGCTGCTGGTCGATGGCTCGATCGCGCAGGATCTGGTGCGCGACGATCCGGCGATGGCGCGCGCGGCCAAGGAAGCCGCGCGCGTGTTGCTGGCAAATGCAGGCGTCAAGGTCGGCAGCCCCGCCCCCGCCGGCAAGAAACGCGCCGGATAAATCCGGTTGCGTGCGGAAGTCAGGTTTGGTTGTTAACACCGACCGCAGGCCACGGCATTCCCGGCTGGATATTCCGTCCGGCGAGATTGGCAGCGACCGCGCGAAGACCTGCTACTTAGAAGACTTGCGGCACAACAGGGGAAACGACCATGGAAGATCTGAAGGTGACGGCCACCGGCTATGATTTCGCGCCGGCGCGCGCGGCCATGCAGCGCTACATCGACAACGATCTCCTGTCCGGCATCTCCTGGACGGTTCTGGTCGGGCGCGACATCGCTGACACGGGCTGCGTCGGATGGGCCGACAAGGAAGCGCAGATTCCGCTGCGCACCGATCACATCTTCCGCGTCTTCTCCAACACCAAGCTGATCACCTCCTGCGCGGTGCTGCTGCTAGTCGAGGAAGGCCGCTTCCGGCTCGACGATCCGATCGAGACCTTCATCCCGCAACTCAGAAACCGCAAGGTGCTGCGGCCGGGCGCGACGTCGGTCGACGACACCGAGCCGGCGCAGCGGTCGATCACCATTCGCCATCTGCTGAGCCACTCAGCCGGCCTCAGCTACGGCCTGTTCGATCCGGGCACACCGATTTTCAAGGCCTACAACGAGCGCAAGATCCTCAATCCGATGACGACGCTCGCTGACATGGTCGACGGTCTGTCCGATCTGCCGCTGGTGTTCCATCCCGGCTCGTCATGGGAATATTCCGTTGCCATCGACGTGGTCGCACGGCTGGTCGAGGTGGTGAGCGGCCAGCCGTTCGACAAGTTCATCAAGGCCCGCATCCTCGATCCGCTCGGCATGGTCGACACCGGCTTCCATGTTCCGGAGAAGGATCACAACCGGCTCGTCGCCTATTACGCCGGCGCCGATCTGATGGACCCGATGAAGCCCGGGCTGACGCGCACCGACAACGCGCCCTATCCTGGCGCCTATCTGCGCCCGGTGCCGCGCTTCAATGGCGGTGGCGGCCTCGTCTCGACGCTGCATGACATGGTCGCGCTGATCCGCAGCCTGCTGCCCGGCGGACCGACGCTGCTGAAGCCGGAGACGATCGCGCAGGCGATGACCAACCAGCTCACACCGGGCCAATGGATCCGCTTCGCGATGATGGGCGAGCAACCCGGCAAGACCTATGGTCTTACCGGCGGACTGATCCTCAACCCCTCCCCGATCGATCATCCCGACGCCGCCGGCGAGCTCTATTGGGGCGGCGTCGCAGGCACGCAGTGGTGGATTTCGCCCAAAACGGGCATCGCCGGCGTGATGATGGCGCAGCGCCAGATGGCGTTCGTCCATCCGTTCTCGTTCGAGTTCAAGCGGATGGCCTATGACGCGGTGAAGCGCGGCCGCTAAGGGCACTTCGTAGCCCGGATGGAGCGCAGCGAAATCCGGGAAGCTGGTGCAAGCGGCGCGATACCCCGGATTGCGCTTCGCTGCATCCGGGCTACGAGATCGCGCTACGCTGCCGCAGACACCACGCGGTTACGGCCGTCGTGCTTGGCGCGATAGAGCGCGGTGTCGGCGCGCTTGAGCACATCGGTGACCTGCTCGCCCTTGCGCTCCAGCGTGGTGAGACCGATCGAGATCGTGACTGTGATCCGCTTGCCGCCCTTGTCGACGGTGAAGGGCTCGCCCGCGATCGAGCGGCGCAGCCGCTCGGCGACCATGCCGGCGACGTGCAGGTCGGTCTCGGGCATCACGATGACGAACTCCTCGCCGCCATAGCGGCAGGCGAGATCAATGCCGCGGATCGACTTGCGGATACGGACCGCGAATTCGCGCAGCACGTCGTCGCCGGCATCGTGGCCATAGGTGTCGTTGATCGCCTTGAAGTAGTCGATGTCGAGGATCATCAGCGCCAGCGGCTTGCCGCGGATCGAGGCCTGCTCCGCCAGCGTCGCGAGGTGGCTCTCCATGTAGCGCCGGTTGTTGAGACCGGTCAGCGCATCCGTGATCGCCATCTCGATCGAGTTCTGGACATTGTCGCGCAGATGATCGGTGTAGCGGCGGCGGCGGATCTGGGTGCGCGCGCGTGCCAGCAGTTCGTTCTTGTCGACCGGACGCAGCAGATAGTCGTTGACGCCGATCTCGAGCCCGCGCATCAGCCGCGTGTTGTTGTCGGCATCCGAGATGGCGAGGATCGGGACCTGGCGCGTGCGCTCCAGCGAGCGGGCCTGGCTGCACAGCCGCAGGCCGTCGTAATTGTCGAGGCTGAGCGACACGATCAGCAAGTCGTAATTGCCCTCGGCGGCGTGGAACAAGGCTTCCGACGGATTGATCTCGACGTCGACGGTATGCTCGGCCGAGAGGATCGGCGCCAGCTTCTCGTAGGACGACGGCCGGTCGTCGACCAGAAGAATGCGGCCGCCGGTTCCCTTGTCGGCGATCGCGCTGCGCTCGGGCGCCTGCATGCCGATCTCGAGCGAGGTGATGGCGCGCATGCGCAGCTCATCGGTCATCATCTTCAGCCGCGTCAGCGAGCGCACGCGCGCGATCAGCACGACGTCGGACACCGGCTTGGTCAGGAAGTCATCGGCGCCGGCTTCAAGGCCGCGCACGCGATCGGCCGGGCTGTCGAGCGCAGTGACGATGACGACCGGAATGAAATGGGTCGCCGGATTCGACTTCAGCCGGCGGCAGACCTCGAAGCCGTCCATGTCGGGCATCATGACGTCGAGCAGGATGATGTCGCATTCGGCGCGTGCGCAGATTTCCAGTGCCTCGGTCCCGTTGGAGGCAGTCAACACATCGAAATATTCGGCTGACAGACGGGCTTCCAACAACTTGACGTTCGCCGGAACGTCATCGACCACGAGGATACGCGCGGACATTGCACCACAACTCCCCTATCCGATAAAGCGTCGGACAGTCTCAATAAATTTGCCGACCGAGATCGGCTTGGACAAATAGGCTTCGCAGCCGCCCTCGCGGATGCGTTCTTCGTCGCCCTTCATGGCGAAGGCGGTGACCGCGACCACCGGAATTGCGCGCAGATCGGGATCGTCCTTGATCCAGCGCGTGACCTCCAGGCCGGAAACCTGGGGTAGCTGGATGTCCATCAGGATGAGGTCGGGGCGCAGCTTGCGGACAAGATCGAGCGCTTCGAAGCCATTGCTGGTGCCCGAAGTCTGATAGCCGTGCGCTTCCAACAGATCGCGAAAGAGCTTCATGTTGAGCTCATTGTCCTCCACGATCAGGACGGTTTTGGCCATCCCGTCCCTCCCAAACCCAGGAGACGGGCCCGGCTGCGGTACCTCACGCACCGCGCTCGGGGCGCGTCGAAAATGTGAATTCAAACTAGCGCCAGAATCGCTCTAACCCGTTAACCCGAAGTCCAACTTCCGCAGCGTGGTTTCCGTTGCTTGAACACATGCGGAAGACTCGGGCATGATGGGCCTCTCAATAGAGACCATAAGTTAACGGAAAGGCAAACCGGCGCGTTGAAAAAGCCTGTTCACAACCCCCGGGAAGTTGCTGAAATCGTTGCGATTCAGGCGCTCGGTTTCATTGCCGGCGATCCCGAGCGGCTGGGCCTGTTCCTGGCCGAAACCGGAATCGGTCCAGAGACGCTGCGGAACGCCGCGTCCGATCCTCAATTTCTTGCGAGCGTGCTCGATTTCGTGATGCGCGACGACGCCACCGTGAAGGCGTTTGCCAGGGCCTCGGAACTGCACCCGACCAATATCGCCGCCGCCCATCAGGCGCTGGGCGACCCGAAATGGGAGCGCGACGTGCCGTGACGACGGCAGCGGCAGCTTCCGACGGCCCCCTCCGTTTCTGCCGAGACTGCCTCGGCGACCTCGATATCAAGGTGAAGCGATGCAGCCATTGCGGCTCGCCGCGGCTGGTGCGTCATCGCGCCCTGCCCGCGCTGGCGCTGGCGCACATCGACTGCGACGCGTTCTATGCCACCGTCGAGAAGCGCGACAATCCCGAGATCGCCGACCGCCCGGTCATCATCGGCGGCGGCAAGCGCGGCGTCGTGTCGGCCGCCTGTTACATCGCCCGCACCTATGGCGTCCGCTCGGCGATGCCGATGTTCAAGGCGCTGGAACTCTGCCCGGATGCGACCGTAATTCCGCCGGACATGGCGAAGTATGTCCGGGTCGGGCGCGAGGTGCGGCAGGCGATGCAGGCGCTGACGCCGCTGGTCGAGCCGCTGTCGATCGACGAAGCCTTCCTCGATCTCGCCGGCACGCAGCGCGTCCACGGCATGATTCCGGCCAAGGTGCTCGCCAAATTCGCCCGCGATGTCGAGCGCGACATCGGCATCACGGTGTCGGTCGGCCTGTCCTGCAACAAGTTCCTCGCCAAGATCGCCTCCGACCTCGACAAGCCGAGGGGCTTTGCCGCGCTGGACCAGGACGAGGCGCGCGAGATGCTGGCCAGCAAACCGGTCGGGTTCATCTACGGCGTCGGTCCCGCGACGCAGGAGAAGTTGGTGCAGCGCGGCTTCCGCCTCGTTGCCGACCTGCAGCGCGCCGACGAGAACGAATTGATGAAGCAGTTCGCGAGCGAAGGCCGCCGGCTGTGGCGGCTCGCGCGCGGCATCGACGACCGGAGCGTGGTGGCCGATCGCGGCGCCAAGACGATCTCGAGCGAGACCACCTTCGAGACCGACATCCGCGACTTCGCAACGCTGGAAAGACTGCTCTGGAAACTGTCGGAGAAAGTCTCGGCGCGGCTGAAGACCAGCGAGCTCTCGGGGTGCACCATCACGCTGAAGCTGAAGACCGCGGACTTCCGCCAGCGTACCCGTTCGCAATCGATCCAGACCCCGACCCAGCTTGCCGCCAAGATCTTTGCGGTGTCGCGCGAGATGCTCGCGAAGGAAATTGACGGCACCGCCTTCCGCCTGATGGGCGCCGGCGTCAGCGCGCTGCGCCCGGGCGCACAGGCCAACGATTCCGACATGCTCGACCGCCGCTCGGCGCACGCCGAACGCGCGATGGACAATCTGCGCAAGAAATTCGGCAATGCCGCCGTGATCAGGGGCATTGCCTATGAGGGGCCGCAGAAGAGCGCGGAGGAGTAACCGGTCGTCATGGCCGGGCTTGACCCGGCCATCCATCAACGAGGACTCTTTGAAAAGCGATGGATGCGCGGGTCGAGCCCGCGCATGACGACTGCGCAGCCCTTCAATCCGTGACCGCAACCGCCTCGATCTCGATCAGCCATTCCGGCGCCGCGAGCGCGGTGACGCCGACCAGCGTAGAGGCCGGCGGCTGCATGCCCTCAAAGAACGCCGAACGTGCCTTGCCGATGATGGGACGGAGCTCCGGCTTGTAGCCGACGACGAAGGTCGTGATCTTGACGATATTGGAATAGCTGGCCCCGGCGGCCTTCAGCGCCATGCCGAGGTTCTGCATCACCTGCGTCGTCTGCGCGGCAAGATCGCCAGCGCCGACCACGCGGCCCTCCTCGTCGACCGACACCTGTCCCGAAATGTAGATCGTGCGCGCGCCGGAGGCGACGACGACGTGGGAGTAAGCCGGATTGTGATGCAGGCCGCTGGGGCGAAGATGGTCGAGCTTGCTCATGATGTGCCTCCCTGACACGCGTGTTTAGGGAAGCGTACTCGTGTCGGACGGCTACGGCCAGTGCGGTCTCGCGGGGGGCGCTTGCTCCGCTGTCGTCCCGGCGAAAGCCGGGACCCATAACCACCGAAGGTGATTGTTGTGCGACGCTGGGGCCACAGCCCCCTTCAACAACTCACCCCTGTGGTGATGGGTCCCGGGTCGCGCTTCGCTTGCCCGGGACGCCGCTGAGTGGGTGGCGATAGCCAGCCCTCACTTGCAGGGCTTGGAATCCCTGACGTCGAATTTGTCCAGCGCGCCCGAGATCACGAAATCGTTGTAGTCCAGTACCAGCGCGCGGGAGACGCCGTTCTCGTACAGCTCGAACGACATCGCGTAGACCGGCGTCTGCTCGCCGTCCTTCGCGCGCGCGTCGCTGTCGTAATAGCTCACCGTCACCGGCCAGCGCGTCATGGTCTTCATCGCATTGCTCGCCGTCGACGGATCGGGCGATGACGGCGCGCGGTCGCCTGCGATCGGCCGGCCGATCACGGTCAGCGTGTTGTAGATCTTCTCGCCGTTGTCGGAGCCGTCATAGACGGTCTGCTCGAGCACCGACTTGCCGTCGCGGGCGGCAGCGATGATGTGCTGGATCTGCTCGGTCGGGAACACGATCTTGCCGTCGATATTGAACGTCTTCTTCACCGGCTGGGTCAGCTTCACGGTGATATGATCGCCGACCCGCTCGGCGATGCCGTCGACCGGCGACGATTCGCTGTCGTTCATCCGCGTGTCGATCTTGAAGCGGTAGCTTTTGCCCGACGCGTCCTCCCAGGACGTGGAGCGAAGATCGGACAGCGTCACCTTGCCCTCGCCGCTGTCGAGCTCGGACACCTGGCGGAATTCGGAGGTATAGCCTTCGCAGGAGTTGCCGGAGAAATTGTAGAGGATGCGCCCGCGCGCATCGCTGACCGAGTTGGAGCCGCGCGACTTCACCAGGCTGAGGTCGTAGAGCGCCTGATGCGCGAGAAACGGCCCGCTTGCCGCAGCGACTGCGGACCCCTGAACCAGGCCGGATCCTGCGGCAACGGCGATCGCAAACACCAGGGCACGCGACGGAGTCCGGAACGGCAGGGTCATATGGTTTCCTCAAGGAGGCAGGGATTCGCCACAATAGTGACGGTGGTATTGCGCCGCAACTGGGGCAAGTCTGACAAAATGGCAATGTACGCAGCGAAAATGCCGTCATTTTCGGCAGCTTTCCGTGCGATTCGGCACCTCATGGCCGCGTTGTCCTCACCTTACCGTCGCTTGCAACCGGCGGCACGATGCGCGAAACAATCGAAACAAACTTGGCCCTGACCGCGTTTCAGGCTTCGTGCAATCCAATTGGGGGACCAAAAGATGGCGGGTACCGTCGAACAAAAACTGGCGTCACAGGGCATCACACTTCCGGAGCCGACCTCCCCGGTCGCAAACTATGTCCCCTTCGTCCGCAGCGGAAACCTGCTGTTCGTGTCGGGCCAGGTCTGCTTCAACGCCGAGGGCAAGCTGATCGCCAAGGGCAAGCTCGGCGCCGGCGTCACGCTCGAACAGGGCGCCGCTGCCGCGCGCGGCTGCGCAATCAACCTGCTGGCCCAGATCAAGGCCGCGCTCGGCGACCTCGATAAGGTCGTGCGCGTGGTGCGGCTCGGCGGCTTCATCAATTCGGCGCCCGACTTCTTCGACGGGCCGAAGGTACTGAACGGCGCTTCCGACCTGATGGTCGAAGCATTCGGCGACAAGGGCCGCCATGCCCGCACCACCGTCGGCGTCGCCTCGCTGCCCGCGGACGCCGCGGTCGAAGTCGAAGGCGTGTTCGAAGTCGCCTGATCGATGCGCGCTCCTGATTGGCTGACGAAACGGCCGGTCGCCCATCGCGGCCTGCATGATGCCGCGCGCGGTATCATCGAGAACATGCCGGCCGCGGCCACCGCCGCGGTCGCCGGCAACTTCGCCATCGAGTGCGATATCCAGCTCACCGCCGACGGCGAGGCCATGGTGCACCACGACGATGCGCTCGGCCGCCTCACCGAGGAGGCGGGCCTGCTGGCAACCAGGACCGCGGCCGAGCTGAAGGCCGTCAAGTTCAAGGACACCGCCGAGCAGATGATGACGCTCGGCGATCTCTGCGCGCTGGTCGCCGGCCGCGTGCCGCTGGTGGTCGAGGTGAAGAGCCATTTCGACGGCGACCGCAAGCTGGTGCGGCGGATGGCCGAGGTGCTGGCGTCGTATTCCGGCCCGGTGGTCGGCATGTCGTTCGATCCCGACCAGGTGCTGGCGCTGCGCGAGATCATGCCGAACCTGCCGCGCGGCATCACCGCCCAGCGCACCTATGACGACGGCCATTGGGACAAGCTGACGCCGGCGCAACGCGACAGCATGCTGTACCTGCGGCACGGCTTTACGACCGAGCCGCATTTCGTCGCCTATTGGGTCAACCAGCTGCCGGCGCCGGAGCCGTGGATCGCCCGCAACTTGTTCGGCTGTCCGCTGCTGGCCTGGACCGTGCGGACGGTGGAACAGCGCGAGCGCGCGGCGCGCTACGCCGACCAGATGATTTTCGAGGGGTTTGTGCCGGGAACCTGACATGTCCGAGACATGCCCTTGCAGTCTTGAACTCGTCGCTGCGACGCACGATGTTGGCGAGGGTTGGTCGTCATCGGCGATGGCGCAATGCGGGGCATGATCCGGAAGTGGAGCCAGCTGTTC
Source organism: Bradyrhizobium sp. USDA 4538 (assembly GCF_024171045.1). Classification (NCBI taxonomy): domain Bacteria; kingdom Pseudomonadati; phylum Pseudomonadota; class Alphaproteobacteria; order Hyphomicrobiales; family Nitrobacteraceae; genus Bradyrhizobium; species Bradyrhizobium sp. USDA 4538. The sequence continues at coordinate 7,428,167 of NZ_JALJZE010000001.1, read as the reverse complement.
CGGAAAGATCACGCTCAAACGAGGCACCGGTCTTCATTCTCGATGGCGTCTTCTGAAATCACCCTAGAGGCTGTAGCCGACATCGGCGGCATTCCGGCCGCCGAATGGGACGCCTGCGCCAATCCCAAGGCGGATGCGGACAGCATCCATCACCTCGACACGCTGGCCTCGCCCGGTTCCGCAAAGGATTGCCAGACCACCGCAAGTTCGAGCTATAACCCATTCGTTTCCCACGCCTTTTTTGCCGCCGCCGAAGCCTCCAAGTCGGCCTGCCCGCGGACCGGCTGGGGCCCGCGGCATCTGATCGCGAAGCTCGATGGCCGGATCGTCGGCGTCGTGCCCTGCTATCTGAAATCGCACTCGCAGGGCGAATACGTGTTCGATCGCGGCTGGGCCGAGGCCTACCACCGCGCCGGCGGCAGCTATTACCCGAAGCTTCAGGTGTCGGTCCCCTTCACGCCCGCGACCGGGCCGCGGCTGTTGATCCGCGACGGCGTCGACCGCGAGGTGATCGGCTCGGCGCTGGCGCGGGGCCTGCGGGCGCTCTGCAACGCCACCGAGGCGTCCTCCGTGCATGTGACGTTCGCCCGCGAGGACGAGGCCAGGTTCCTCGGCGCCCACGGTTTCCTGCAGCGGACCGACCAGCAGTTCCACTGGCACAATCAGGGCTACAAGACCTTCGACGACTTTCTCAGTTCGCTGAACTCCCGCCATCGCAAGGGCATCAAGCGCGAGCGCCGCGAGGCGGTCGCCGCCGGGATCACCATCCACTGGCTGACCGGCTCGGACATCACCGAGGACGCCTGGGATGCGTTCTTCGAGTTCTACATGGAGACCGGCTCGCGCAAATGGGGCCGGCCGTATCTGACCCGAGAATTCTTCTCGCTGATCGGCGAGACGATGAGCCGGGACGTGCTGCTGGTGATGGCCAAGCGCAACGGCCGCTGGATCGCCGGTGCGATCAACTTCATCGGCTCCGACGCGCTGTTCGGCCGCAACTGGGGCGCGATCGAGCACCACCCGTTCCTGCATTTCGAGGTCTGCTACTACCAGGCGATCGATTTCGCGGTTCAGCGCGGCCTCAAGGTGGTCGAGGCCGGCGCGCAGGGCGAGCACAAGCTGGCGCGCGGCTACCTGCCGCAGACCACCTATTCGGCGCATTTCATCGCCGACCCCGGACTGCGCCGGGCGATCGCCGATTACCTCAAGCGCGAGCGCGACTATGTCGCCGAGGTCGGCCGTGAGCTCGCCGAGGCCGGCCCGTTCCGCAAGACGGTCGACGACGACGCTTGACGTCTCCGCCGCCACCTAGGCAATAAAAGCAGCATCATCGAGGAGCCGCCACCATGCCCGCCGCCTACGACAGCAACAACATCTTCGCAAAGATCCTGCGCGGCGAGCTGCCCTGCTACAAGGTCTATGAAGACGAGCACGTGTTCGCCTTCCTCGACATCATGCCGCGCTCGCCGGGGCATACGCTCGTCATTCCGAAGGCCCCTGCCCGTAACATCCTCGACATCAAGCCCGACGACTACGCCCATGTCGCGCGCGCCTCGCACAAGATCGCCGCCGCCGCGATGAAGGCGTTCGAAGCCGACGGCATCACGGTGCAGCAATTCAACGAGCCCGCCGGTGGCCAGGTCGTATTCCATCTGCACATGCACGTCATGCCACGCAAGGACGGTGTCGCACTGCTGCCGCCTGCGAGCCACAAGGAAGATGGCAAGGTGCTGGAGGCGAGCGCGGCAAAGCTGAGCGCAGCGTTGAAGTAATCCCACCGCTGTCATTCCGGGGCGTGCGGAGCGCGAACCCGGAATCTCGAGATTCCGGGTTCGATGCTTCGCATCGCCCCGGAATGACGGTTGAGAGATTCTACTCCGTATCGAAGTCCCCGGCCTGCGGCGGGGCGAGCGGGGTGAACTCGCAACGGTCGGGCTTGACGTCGATCAGCGGCGTCTCGTCGAGGCAGTCGAGGCCGCGCACCAAAATGACGTTGCCCTCGACGCCGACCAGCTTGACGACCGAGGTGCCGATCGGATTGGGGCGCACCGGCGAGCGCAGCGAGAAAGTGCCGCGGGTGTTGCCGTTGTTCTTCGGGCTTTGCAGCACGATGTCGCGGCGCGACTGATGCAGCCAGTACAGCACCTCGAGATTTGAATAGAAATCGACGCCCTTGATCGCGGCGACCCAGGGCTCGAAAATCTCGAGCCGGCACACCGGGCCGTCATGCCGCCCCTGCCGCGGCGTCGCCAGCCGCGAGGTCCAGGGCGTGCGGATGCGGCCGATGAAGACGAGCCCGGCATCGCGCGCCGTCGGCATGTCGACGGCCACCTCGCCCTGGCGCAGTTCCATTTCACGTACCATGTGTCAATCCAGCGATATGTTCAGCGCCTTGACCACGCCCGCCCATCGCGCGCGATCGGTATTCACAAACTTGTCGATCTCGGCCTGGCTCTTCGCGCGCAGCGGCGGGAAACCGATCTTGAGCAGCGAAGCGCGGAACGCTTCGTCGTTCAAGGCCCGGTCGAGGCTCGCCTTGATCTTGTCGGCGATGTCGTCAGGCACCCTCGACGGCGCTGCGATACCATACCAGACGCTGACCGCATAATCGGGATAGCCGCTCTCGGCGATCGTCGGCAGATCGGGCAAATCGGGGATGCGCTCCGTCGAGCTGACGCCGAGCGGCCGCAGCAGGCCCGATTTGACCGGCGGCAGCGCGGTGCCGAGCGTGTCGAACATCAGCTGGATGTTGCCGGACAGCAGATCGGTCAGCGCGGGTCCTGCGCCCTTGTACGGCACGTGGGTCATCTCGACGCCGGCCATCTGCTTGAACATCTCGCCGGCGAGATGAACCGTGCCGCCGGTGCCCGCCGATCCGAAATTGAGTTTTCCGGGATTCTTCTTCGCGTAAGCGACGAACTCCGCGATCGTCCTCGCCGGCACCGACGGGTGCACCTCCATGATCATCGGCGCGTCCGTGATGACGGACAGCAGGTGAAAATCCCTGGCCGGATCGTAGGGCAGCTTCTTGTAGAGCATCGGATTGAGCACGAAGATCGAGGCGGCCGTCACGAACAGCGTGTAGCCGTCGGGATCGGAGCGCGCCACGGCCTCGGCGCCGATCGCGCCCTGCGCACCGGCCTTGTTCTCGACCACGACCACCTGCTTGAGATCGCGCCCGAGATATTCGCCGACGATGCGGCCGAGCACGTCGGTCGGCCCGCCCGCGGCATACGGCACCACGAGCTTGATCGGCCGCGTTGGATAATCCGCGGCACGCGCCGGCAGCGTCGCCGCCAGCAACGCCGTCAGAGCAACAATGATTAGCGATGATGCGCGCCGCTGCATGCCGTTTCCCCGTTGTCTTGTTCTTGGGGAGCGAGAGTAGCGGATAATGCGGACGCCGCAATCAGCCGAGCCAGTATTTGCCCGCGATCATGACGACTTCGCCTGCGATCACGCCGGCGAAGATCGATTTCCTCGCCAGCATGAACACGACAAAGCCGGCGGCGACGGCGCCGTAGCGCAGCCAGTCCGGCACGCTGGCGAGCGCGCCCGGCGGCTGCACCACGATCTGCGCGATGATACCGGCGAGGATCGCGGTGGCGACCGCCCTCACCCAGACCAAGAGCTCGGAGTTCTCGTCGATGCCGCCGCCGAACCACAGGCCGAGCATGCGCCAGATCTGGTTGGGGATGACGCCCGCGACGAACAGGATCGCGAGCGCGTGCCAGTCGCCGATGAAGGTACTCATGCGCGCGCCCCGACGATGCCCGCCCTCGCCCGGTGCACGGCATAGGCAATGGTGCCCGCGACGACCCCGCTGACCAGGATATCAACGCCGCTGTTCAGCATCGCCGCCAGCGGAAACAGCAATAGGCCGAGCGCCAGCGCGATGACGTCGGCGAGCTCGCGGCAGTTGCGCGCCGTGGAGAACAGGAAGGCGAGCGGCGTCAGCATCAGCATGCCGGCGGCCAGGAGCGGCGTGAGATTGGCCGCGAGCATGTACCCGATCGTGTTGGCGATCAGGCAGACGGTGACCAGCCCGCAGCCGAGCCCGTGGATGAAGGCGATCCGCCGGTTGCGCGGCACCTGCGGCAGGAAGCGGAAGCATTCGACCCACAGCGTGACGGCGGTGAGATGCGCCACCAGGATCAGATGCCGCCGCTTGGTCTGTTCGGTCCGCATCATCGGCAACACCGAGACCACCATCGGGAACAGGCGGATCGCGCTGACGGTGACCGCGATCGCCGATTGCAGCACGGTGGCGCCGGAGCCGAGTGTCGTGATCACGATGATCTGCGCAGGGCCAGCCCAGACGAACGCCGTGCTCGCCAGCGTCCAGCCCAGCGAGAAGCCGGAATCATGCGCCAGCGCGCCGATGCCGAGATAGGTCGCAAACAGCACCAGGGTCAGCACGGTCGCGCCGATCGACCGCGCGCCCCATAGGAAGGCGCGGAACGAGGTGTGCCATTGCGGAGAATCGAGCGGAGGAAGCGCCACGGGGAACCGGATGGTTTTGCAATCGCGGCGGCTTAGGGCGCTGACAACGCAGGGTCAAGCAAGAGACGGCACAGGGCGGGTATGCGCCTTGGTAGCCCGGATGAAGCGCCAGCGAAATCCGGGGCCGCTCTTGCAACCGGCGAGAGCTGTCCCGGATTGCGCTTCGCTTCATCCGGGCTACCGATCCACGCAATCACGCCCTGTTCTTCAGCACGAAGCACGCCCCGCCCGCCTTGCGGATGCGGTTGCACAGGCCGTCGGCCTCGGGGCGCGTGTCGGCGCCGATGCGCACCTGGTAGAAGGTCGCGCTGCCGCGGGTGCGAAGCCGTGAGCTCAGCAAACTCGGATCCTGATCGCCGATCACGTTGGCAAGGCGCTTGATGGCGCGGGCATACATCGCGAGCGCCTTGTCGCGGCTGAAGCCGGCGGCAAGCTGCACGCCCCAGACCTTGGCGGCCGACAGCGTGATGTGCTGCTCGAGCCCAGCGACGAACGGATTCGGCGCGCGCTTGAGCAGCGCCATCAGCTCGCGGCAGCTCGTGGTCGGCGCGCGCTGCGGCATCTTGCCGTTGCGCCCGGCAGCGGCCCAGTCGTCGACGCTGGAGCCGGTGATCGCGGAGACGTAATTGCGCGTCTCCTGCGGCATGTAGCCGGAGCCGGCGAGCCAATCCTGGATCCGGCGCGGGCCGGCATTGTAGGCCGCGGCCGCGAGGCCCAGATTGCCGAACTGGTTGCGCAGCTCACTGAGGAATTCGGCCGACTTCGGCAGCGCCTGCACCGGATTGAATGGATCGAGCAGCCCGCGCTCGTTCGCGGTGCCCGGCATGAATTGCGCGATGCCCTGCGCGCGCTGGCCGTTGCGGGTCATCGGACCAACCGCATCGGCCTGGAAGCGGCTCTCCTGCCAGATCACGCGCGCGAAGAATTCGAGCGGCAGATCGTTGGCCCGCGCCGCCGACTCGATCATCAGGCACATCGCCTCGCGGGTGTCGCTCTCGCGCGCATCGTCCGCGGGTTTGTCGGTCGCCGCCGCGGGCGTATCCGCCGGGGGCGCGGCAGGTTTCTCGGCCGATGGTGCGGCCTGCTCTCCCAGCGGTGGCGCAGGCGGCTCCGCCGGCGCGGCCGCGGGCTGCTCAGCGGGCTTGTCCGGGGGCGGCGCTGCCGGCTGCTCGGCGCCAGGCGGCGGCGCCGGGGCCGCGGCCGGAGCGTCCTCCGCGCCGACCCGGGCCGGCGGCACCAGCAGCACAAGCATGACCAATGCGGCGCAACGACCGGTTCGCATGGCAATTCTGTTCCCGTGCGGGCGCGGCTTGACACCGCAAGCTCGTGGTCTAGCTATGGACTGAAATGATGGCGCGCAAAAGGGAGCGCAAAATGGCCGCAGCATCCGACGATCAACTCGGCTTTGCCCCCGATGACGACGCCCCGATCGGCTATATGAAGCGAACCCGCGATTATTACGCGGCGATCGGCTACACCACCCCCTACCGCTGGGCGCATTACACCTCCGCCCCGTTCCAGCCCCTGAAGAAGCCGCTGAACCAGTCCCGGGTCGCCATCATCACGACCGCGGCGCCGTTCGATCCGGCACGGGGCGACCAGGGTCCCGGCGCGAAATACAACGGCGGGGCCAAGTTCTATGCGGTCTATGACGGCGACACGTCAAAGCAGCACGATCTGCGGATTTCGCACATCGCCTATGACCGCACCCACACCACGGCGACCGACAACGGCACCTGGTTCCCGCTGGCACAGCTGAAGCGCCTCGCCGCGGCCGGCACGATCGGCGACGTCGCGCCGCGCTTCTTCGGCGCCCCGACCAACCGCAGCCACCGCGTCACCATCGAGACCGACGCGCCCGAAATCCTCAAGCGTTGCCGTGACGACAAGGTCGACGCCGCGGTGCTGGTGCCGAACTGCCCGGTCTGCCACCAGACCGTCAGCCTGGTGGCGCGGCATCTCGAGGCCAACGGGATTTCCACGGTCGTGATGGGCTGCGCCAAGGATATCGTCGAGCATGCCGCGGTGCCGCGCTTCCTGTTCTCCGATTTCCCGCTCGGCAATTCCGCAGGCAAGCCGCAGGACGTCGCCTCGCAGGCGTTCACGCTGGAGCTGGCGCTGCGCGTGCTTGAGCAGGCGCCCGGTCCGCAGACCACCGTGCAGTCACCGCTGCGCTGGAGCGAGGATGCTTCCTGGAAGCGCGACTACAGCAACGCCGATGCGCTCAGCGCCGAGGAGCTGGCCCACCTGCGCCGCGAGTTCGACGCGCAGAAGGAAGTCGCCAAGGGCCTGCGCGAGCGCGTTGCGTAAGGTTCGGCGCTAGATACGAGCACTTTGCCAACTCAAGGTGTCGTCGCTCGGGCGACCTGTACGGCGGTGAGCATGCCGGTCCGTTCATGGCAGCCGAGATACTCGAAGAACTGCTCGTCGGCGCCTGCCACCGTGACCTCGTGATACAGCCTGAGCTTGGCGTTCGGCCCCAAGGTCGAGAGATACTTCATCGCCGCGCCAAAAATCCTGACATGGGTCGGGTGCGATTCCGCCCACCGCTCCAGCGCCGCGAGGCTCTTCCACCAGCTCTGGCCGTAGGATTTTTCGGTTGGCCTGCCCTCCGCATCGACAACGCGCATGTAGCGGTTGGCATAGCAGCCGATCGGCACGCCGTCGTCGCGCAGGAAATCCATGCCCTCACGCAACACCGGCTCGACATCGTCGAGATACATCTTGCGCTCCGATGCCTCGGTGTCGCTCCAGTCCTGTCCGGAGCGGATCAGGCAGAGATTGTCATGCGCGACCACACGGATGCGTGCGCCGTCGCGGATCACGCGCGGCTCGCCGCCCGGCGTCATCGCGTCGGTCTGCGACAGCGGGATACGGTCGCGCATACCGCCCCAATAGGCGTGCTCCTGCACCTCGCCGCTCATGCCGTCGGCAAGCACCGCGACGCCCTCCGGACGGCCGAGCGACGAGAACAGCGTCTCGTAGCGCGCAACATGCGGCCGCAGCACCTCGATGAAGCGGCCGACGCCCTCAGTGGCGCCGCCGCCGGTCCAGGCCTCGCGCGCGCCGTCGAACCAGGCGTCGAAGCGCCCGGCATCGTCCCAATAGGCGACCGAGACGACGTTGGTGAAGCCGGCCTGGTCGACATATTGCGCGCGGTCCCAATGCGTCGGGCCGTTCTCGCCGGCAAAGCGTTTTGCGATCGATGCCAGCGCCTCGTTCGCCGCCGCGCTCCGCTCACCGCGATATTGCACGCCGAAATAGGCCATGATCACGCGCGTGATCGCGGGCTTGTGGCGCGCAACGAAGGACGGATAAGGCGGCGCGTAATCGTCGGGCACACGCCGATGACGCGACCGGGCTGTCTGCAGATGAGAAGGAATGGCGGATTCCATGGCAGTCGCCTCCGGTTGGATGTCGCCCAAGGCATGATCCGGAAAAGTGCGAAGCGGTTTTCCGAAAAGATCATGCCCGTAGTCTGTTCAGCTCGCGGCCGCGTCGATCTCCTCAAGGCTGTCGAGCGGCAGCGCGAAATGCTCGACGCGCTTCGAAGGCTTCTTGTTCAGCAGCAGACGCGTGACATCGGGGCGCGAATAGTGCCCGGCCGGATCGGCGGCGTTCTTGGCGATCCCGATCGCGCCGAGATCGATATCGGCGAGCAGCAGGCCCTCCTGCTCGGGCGGCAGCTTCTCGGCGATCGCGCTGCCGTCCGGCCCGTAGATCGCGGCGTGTCCGCCGCCGACATGCAGCAGCGCGTGCTTGTCGTCGCGGTCGCACATCTCGTCGACCATCGCCTGCGAGACCGTGGCGCAGGGCGCCAGCACGAAGCATGAGCCCTCGACCGCATAGACCCGCGAGGCCGCGTTGTTGACCTCCCAGCCGAGCGCCGGCGCGAACGGATCGTACAGCGAGAAGCTCGGCCAGGCCGCGACATGGACCTGCTCGTTCTGGGCGTACATCGCGTATTTCGACAGCGGCTGCAGATGCTCCCAGCAGCACAGCGCGCCGAGCCGGCCGATGCCGGGACGGTCATGCACGGCAAGGTCGCTGCCGTCGCCCTCGCCATAGACGGTGCGCTCGGCATGGGTCGGCCGCAGCTTGCGCCGCTTCGCAATGGTCTCGCCGTCGGGCCCGATCAGCCATTGCGCGAGATAGAGGCTGCCGCCGTCGCGCTCGGACAGGCCGAGCACCGCGGTCATGCCGGCCTTCTTGACCGCGAGCCGAAGCTTCTCGGCCTGCGGGCTGTCGTAGCTCAGCGAGTTGTCGAAATAGCGCTGCACGAAACCGCGCCCGATCGCCCAGGCCGGCGAGTCCAGCCAGATGTACCAGGGATAGCCGGGGATGAACGCCTCGGGGAACGCGATCAGCTTCGCCCCTTTGGCGGCGGCCTCCTCGATCAGCGCGATGGACTTGGCGATGGAGGCGTCGAGGTCGAGCCAGGCTGGTGCGGCCTGCACCACCGCAACGCGGTATTTCGGATGTTCGATGCCCATGATGTCCTCCTCGCGGCCGACGCTTCCGGCCGGTTCGTGCTTGATCGGCCATGGCGGCCTCTGACATCATGCTGCCCCGGGACCGGGCACGCCGTTCGACCAGGACGGAAGGAAAATTCGACTGCGGAGGAGATTCCCCGGCCGTCCCCGGTATGAAGCTTGCTTTGTTTGCGTGGCCAGCGTTTGCACTCGTGAAGGGAGGAAATCATGCCGGCCCTGTTCACCACGGAAGACGCGCCCACCCATCGGCGCCTTGCGCTCTGGCAGGACATCGTCTGCGACGTGTTCGTGCAGCTCGACTGCAAGTCCGACCTCGGCACCGCCTTCCACGGCGCCATCACCAGCGCGCAGCTGGGCGCGGTGAAATGCTCGGTCGTCTCGTCGAGCCGGCAACGGGTGCTGCGTACCCCGTCGCGGATCGCTCGCGCCAGTGAGGATTTTGTTCTGTTCGCCCTCGGCCGGAGTGGCGCGGGCGCCGTGCTGCAGGACGGCCGCGAGACCGTGATCCAACCGGGCGAGTTCGCGTTCTACGACACCACCCGGCCCTATGAATTGCGCTTCAACGCCGACTTCACGCAAACCATCTTCCAGGTGCCGCGCGCCATGCTGCACCGGCGCTTCGCCGGCACCCAGGGCTTAACTGCGACCACGTTCACATCGGATCGTCCCGTGCAGCGGCTCGCCTGGCAGTTCATCGCGGGGCTCTCCGAGATCGCCGACAAGCTCGATCCTGACAACGCGATCCGCCTCGCCGACCAGGCCGCCGACCTGCTCGCGATGGCGATGAGCGAGCGGCTCGGCGGCGCCGCGCTGCCCGCCTCGACCCACCGCTCCGCGCTGCTCTACCGCCTGAAGGCGCATGTGCTCGCGCATCTGCCGAACGCCGAGCTCAACCTCACCGAGACCGCCGCAGCGCTCGGCATCTCGCCGCGCTACGTCAACAGCCTGCTGGCCGACGAGGACACCTCGTTCCAGCGCTTCGTGCTGGCGCAGCGGCTGGAGCGCTGCAAGCGCGACCTCGCCTCGCCGGCGCACGCGCATCGCCACATCGGCGAGATCGCATTCGCCTGGGGCTTTAACGATCTTTCGCATTTCGGCCGCGTGTTCCGCGACCATTACGGCCTGTCGCCGCGCGATTGGCGGCAAAGCCGGCTGCCGAACTAAAGCTTTTGAGGGAAGCCATAGGTCTCTTGCGGCGCAAAATAGCCGGGAATCCACGCCCTCACGGATGCAAATATTTACACTAACTGCAACGGGTTCCCCGGCGCCCTTCTTTTCGCTGGGGCGGACCGGTACAGTCGTGCCGTTCATTTGGAGGATTTCCCATGCAGGACCGGCGCCAGAACGTACGCGAGAAGGTGTTCTATGGTGCGGTTGCGGAGATCAATGGACGCGGCTCGACGATGGATTGCGTCGTCCGCAATATCAGCGAAGGCGGTGCCTGCGTTGAATTTAGCGATGCCGCGCACTTGCCCGAAGAGATGAATCTCAGCGTCGCACGCAAGGGCCGCTCGTTCCTGGCCCGCCTGATCTGGCGCCAGGCTAACAAGGTCGGCCTCGCCTTCCGGATCATGACCTCCGACACGCCGGTCAGCGATCTCGACGAGCGGGTCCGCCGCAGCGAGATCAAGAAGCGGCAGCTTCAGCGGCGCATCAATGAATTGCTCGGCCAGGGCTGAGCCGCCTCGGCTCGGAGCCCTCGTTCCAGTCGCGGCCGGCATCCGGCATTCGGGGTTGCAAAGGCCGGGCTAATCCAGCATGCGGTAACCCCCGCAACGCCGGAACCGAGAGCCACTCCACGACATGTCGTCCGCGATCATTGAGCATCCCGACGGGCTGCCGCAGCCGCAGCGCAATTGGGCCATTCTCACGATCGCGCTCGGCCTCGTGATGGCCGTCGTCGACGGCTCGATCGCCAACGTTGCGTTGCCGACCATTGCCCGGGATCTGAACGCTAGCCCCGCGTTCTCGATCTGGATCGTCAACGGCTATCAATTGGCGATCACGATCTCGCTGCTGCCGCTGGCCTCTCTCGGCGAAATCATCGGCTACCGCCGCGTCTATCTGGCGGGGCTGTTGCTGTTCACGCTGGCCTCGCTGTTCTGCGCGCTGTCGCACACCCTGCCGCTGCTGACGGTCGCCCGCATCCTGCAGGGGTTTGGCGCTGCAGGCATCCTCAGCGTCAACACCGCGCTGGTCCGCTTCATCTATCCGCATTCGCTGCTCGGCCGCGGCATCGGCGTCAACGCGCTGGTGGTCGCGATCTCGGCCGCGGTCGGCCCGACCATCGCCTCGTTCATCCTGGCGGTCGGGACCTGGCCGTATCTGTTCGCCATCAATGTCCCGCTCGGTATCGTCACGCTGGCGCTGGGCTGGCGCTTCCTGCCGCACACCAGGCCGGCGGTTCACGCCTTCGACTGGCAGAGCGCCGCGCTGAGCGCCATCGCGTTCGGGTTCGGCATCAGCGCGATCGACAGCGCCGGCCATGGCGGGTCGCTGTATCTCTGCGCATTGGAGTTCGCTGTCGCCGCGGTCGCCTCGCATTTGCTGTACCGGCGGCAGCAGCATCTGCCCTCGCCACTGCTGCCCGTCGACCTGCTGCGGATTCCGATCTTCGCACTCTCGATCGGCACCTCGATCGCCTCGTTCTGCGGCCAGATGCTGGCCTTTGTCGCGATGCCGTTCTATCTGGAAAACCATTTCGGATATTCGGCGGTTCAGATCGGCCTGTTGATCACGCCGTGGCCGATCGCGGTCGCGTTCGCGGCCCCGCTCGCGGGCTGGCTGGTGGAACGCTATCCGGCCGGCCTGCTCGGCGGCATCGGCCTGCTGCTGTTCGCGACGGGATTGGGCACGCTGGCCTTGATGCCGGCCAACGCGACGCCGATCGACGTGATCTGGCGCATGGCGCTCGCCGGCGCCGGCTTCGGCCTGTTCCAGACCCCGAATAACCGCACCATGATCGCCGCCGCTCCGCGCGAGCGCTCGGGCGGCGCCAGCGGCATGTTAGGGACCGCGCGCCTGCTCGGACAGACCATCGGCGCCGCTCTGGTGGCGCTGCTGCTGGCGCGCTATCCGGCTGACGGCACCCGGATCTCGCTGATGGTCGGCGTCGGCTTTGCCGTCGTGGGAGCTGCGCTCAGCACGCTCCGGCTGTCCTCCGCCGGCAGCCGCGGCGCCGACCGGGTGCGGGTCCAGGAGGGTCAGCGGCTGAAGGGCGAGTGAAGGCGCGGAGACGCGCCTCCCACCGCCAGAAACAAAAAGGCCGGCTGTTCAGCCGGCCTTTTCGTTTGGTTGTTCGCTCGCGCCTCAGACCTTGACCATCGGCCCCTTTGAGGCCGGCCCCTTGGTGCCGCCTCCGCCGCCGTTGGGACCGCCCTTCGGCGGCTTGCGCTTGCGCGGCGGCAGGTTCTCGGGCTTCGGCGTGACCGGGCCCTCGACATATTCGAAGCCGATCTTGTCCTTGGCAGTCGCCTCGTCCTTGACCAGGATGACGCGGACGTGTCCGCCGCCCTTGAGCTGACCGAACAGCACCTCATCCGCGAGCGGCTTCTTGATGTGTTCCTGGATGATGCGCGCCATCGGACGTGCGCCCATCTGCTCGTCATAGCCGTGCTCGATCAGCCAGGCCTTTGCAGGCTCGGACAGCTCGATCGTGACGTCGCGGTCGGCGAGTTGCGCCTCGAGTTGCAGCACGAACTTCTCGACCACCATGCCGATCACCTCGGCATTGAGGTGCGCGAAGGAGACGATCGCATCCAGCCGGTTGCGGAACTCCGGCGCGAACTGGCGATTGATCGCCTCGTGATCGTCGCCTTCCCGCTTCGAGCGGGTGAAGCCGAAGGCCTGCCGCGCAAGATCGGCCGCGCCGGCATTCGTGGTCATGATCAGGATCACGTTGCGGAAGTTGACCTGCTTGCCGTTGTGGTCGGTGAGCCGGCCATGATCCATGATCTGCAGCAGCACGTTGTAGAGATCCGGGTGCGCCTTCTCGATTTCGTCGAGCAGCACGACGCAATGCGGATGCTGGTCCACGCCATCGGTGAGCAGGCCGCCCTGGTCGAAACCGACATAGCCGGGAGGTGCGCCGATCAGGCGCGACACGGTGTGCCGCTCCATGTATTCGGACATGTCGAAGCGCAGCAGCTCGACACCGAGCGACGCCGCCAGTTGCTTCGCCACCTCGGTCTTGCCGACGCCGGTCGGACCCGAGAACAAATAGCTGCCGATCGGCTTCTCCGGCTCGCGCAGGCCGGCTCGCGCCAGCTTGATCGACGCCGCCAGCGACTCGATCGCCTTGTCCTGACCGAACACCGTGCGCTTCAAGGTCTGCTCGAGATGCTTCAGCACCTCGGCATCGTCCTTCGACACGCTCTTCGGCGGGATCCGCGCCATGGTCGCGATCGTGGTCTCGATCTCCTTGATGCCGATCGTCTTCTTGCGCTTGCTCTCGGCGACCAGCATCTGCGCCGCGCCGGACTCGTCGATCACGTCGATCGCCTTGTCGGGCAGCTTGCGGTCGTGGATGTAGCGCGACGACAGCTGCACCGCCGCCTCGATCGCCTCATTGGTGTATTTCAGCCGATGGTAATCCTCGAAATAGGGCTTCAGGCCCTTGAGGATCGCGATTGCGTCTTCCACCGTCGGCTCGTTGACGTCGATCTTCTGGAAGCGCCGCACCAGCGCGCGGTCCTTCTCGAAGTGCTGACGGTATTCCTTGTAGGTGGTCGAGCCCATGCAGCGGATCGTGCCCGAAGCCAGCGCGGGCTTCAGCAGATTGGACGCATCCATCGCGCCGCCGGAGGTGGCGCCGGCGCCGATCACGGTGTGGATCTCGTCGATGAACAGGATGGCGTTCGGATGCGCCTCCAGCTCCTTCAGGACCTGCTTGAGCCGCTCCTCGAAATCGCCACGGTAGCGGGTGCCCGCAAGCAGCGTGCCCATGTCGAGCGAGAACACGGTCGCGGCCGCCAGCACTTCCGGCACATCGCTGTCGACGATGCGCTTGGCGAGGCCTTCGGCAATCGCGGTCTTGCCGACGCCGGCTTCGCCGACGAACAGCGGGTTGTTCTTCTGGCGGCGGCACAGCACCTGGATCGCACGGTTGATCTCGGCATTGCGGCCGATCACCGGATCGATCTTGCCGTCGCGCGCCTTCTTGTTGAGGTTGACGCAGTAGGTCTCGAGCGCCTCGCCCTTCTTCTTGGCGTCCTCGTTGCCCTTGGCCTCGGTTTCCTCGTCGACGCCGCGCACCGGCCGCGCCTCGGACACGCCGGGCCGCTTGGCGATGCCGTGGCTGATGTAGTTGACGGCGTCGTAGCGCGTCATGTCCTGCTCCTGCAGGAAGTACGCGGCATGGCTCTCGCGCTCGGCGAAGATCGCGATCAGGACGTTGGCGCCGGTCACTTCCTCGCGACCGGACGACTGGACATGAATCACTGCGCGCTGGATCACGCGCTGGAACCCGGCGGTCGGCTTCGCGTCATCGGCGCCGTCAGTCACCAGGTTTTCGAATTCGGTCTCGAGATAATTAACGAGGCTGGTCCTGAGCTTGTCGAGATCGACGCTGCAGGCCCGCATCACAGCCGCCGCATCCGAGTCATCGATCAGCGACAGCAGCAGATGTTCGAGCGTCGCGTATTGATGGTGGCGCTCGTTTGCGATCGCCAACGCACGGTGCAGCGATTGTTCAAGGCTTTGGGAAAAAGTTGGCATTCGCGTCCTCTATGGCCCCCTGCCATCATGATCGCCATTACCGGGTCAGGCAATAACAACCTTCGTGATCGCCTTTGATATAGTTACGACGGATCGTGGCGAAAGACCGGTCCCGCGATGATGGTTTTCTTCTAAATTCGGGGCATCGGGGCGTCGCGCGGCGACGCCCGTGATCGTACGGGAACGCCGTTCACCACCATCAAAAACCGCGATGCAAGACCCGTTCCGCGCCTCGCGGCAGGTCAGTCGTTCCAGCGACCTATTTCTTTTCCATCACGCACTGCAGTGGATGCTGGTGCTTGCGCGCGAAGTCCATGACTTGCGTCACCTTGGTCTCGGCGATCTCGTAGGTAAAAACGCCGCACTCGCCGATCCCGTGGTGATGAACGTGCAGCATGATCTTGGTCGCCGCCTCGGCGTCCTTGTTGAAGAATCGTTCCAGCACATGAACGACGAACTCCATCGGCGTGTAGTCGTCGTTCAGGATCAGGACGCGGTACAGGTTCGGCCGCTTGGTCTTCGGCTTGACCTTGGTGATGACCGAGGTCGACGGGCCGCTGCCCGCCCCATTGCGGTTGTCGTCATTGTTCATTTTCGGCGCCGGCGCGGCGGCCACCGCCGGCATCGACGAAACCGGCTCGGAAATCGGGACTGTCAACGTGGATCGCAACATGGCTCAGGCGTTCGAATTCCCCAAGGGAAGCCGGATGGCGGGAAACCGGATGGCAATTGGATGGTGGTCGCGATTGCCGCAAGACTGATCGCGGAACCCCCAGCAATGCTTTCCAGATTGCCGCTCCCGGTCCGATCCGGCGGCCGGATCGACTTCCCGAATATGGGCCTCGCGAGGCCCTGCCGCAAGCGCAGACCCGGCGCGGCCCACCGGTCCGATTCCCGGCGCGGCAACCCTCGAAGGTTAATCATTTCTGCCCGATTTGACAAAGGAGCCGGGCCGCCAATTTAGACGTCATTGAGGATAGCGAGCGCTTTTGCCCGGCTTTTGAGCCTCCCCCGCGCCACCCTGCCGGGTTTCCCGCGCCCGATTCACCATCTGTTTAGCGGCGCCGGTCGAGATGCCACCGCAATCCATTTCGACGAGAGTGCCATGCTTGGTTCAGCCATTTCCGATCGCGTCTGTGCGGTTGCTCGCCGGTTCTCCAGGGCAAATAACGGCAATGTCGCGGTGATCTTCACCTTCGCAATGCTGCCGCTCCTCGCTTTCGTGGGAGCCGCGATCGACTATACCCGCGCCAACAACGCCCGCTCCGCGATGCAGGCGGCGCTCGATTCGACCGCGCTGATGCTGTCCAAGGATCTGACCATGGGCAACATCACGGCCGCGGACATCCCGAGCAAGGCGCAGACCTATTTCACGGCGCTTTACACCAACAAGGACGGCCAGGGCATTTCCGTCACGGCCAACTATACCACCCCGACCTCTGGCGCGGCGGCCAACATTCTGCTGGGCGGATCCGGCCACATCAAATCCGATTTCATGCAGCTGGCCGGTTTTCCGACGCTGGGTTTCAAAAGCTCGACGACCACCACATGGGGCAACACCCGTATGCGTGTCGCGATGGTGCTCGATAACACCGGATCAATGGCCCAGAACGGCAAGATGGCAGCACTCCAATCCGCTGCCAAAAGCATGATCGATACGCTGTCGACGTACAACAAGCAGACCGGCGATGTTTATATTTCGATCATTCCGTTCTCGAAGGATGTGAATGTTGATCCGTCGAATCTGAACCAGTCTTGGTTGAATTGGACGGAGTGGGAGGGTGAGCCGCCGATTCTCAAGAACAACTATCCGAGCGGCTGGAACACGATCCAAGCAGGATCGGATTGCCCGTTCACGAACAAGACGCACGGCTTTACGTGCACGGACCGGCCAGCGACCGTGAGCGGTGCCCGAAGCACGAGCACAATCCCCTCGAGCGGCACGTATGCAGGTTACATCTGCCCCAGCATGGACAGCGGCAGAAAGCTACCCGGCAAGACCAGCATCTACTACAACGGGTGCTACACGACTGTTACCGTGCCGGGCACGACCGTGGCTTCCGGCTCCGGCGCAAGCTGCGGCTCGACCAGCAATTGCACCTGCTCCGGGAGCGGCAGCAGCAGAGTCTGCAGCACGCCGACGACGTATTCTCACCTCTGGCGCGGCGACGGTACCACCGCGACCGCGGCAGCCGCACCCAGCCACAGCACGTGGACCGGCTGCGTGAACGATCGCGATCAGGACTACGATACGAAGAATACGGGCCCCTCCTCCGGCAGCGGGACGCCGTCCACGCAGTTCTATGCCGAGCAGTTCGCGGATTGTCTTCCCGGCACGGTGACGCCAATGAGCAACCAGTGGAGCACGCTCAAAACCCAGATCGACAATATGTATCCAAGCGGCAACACCAATCAGGCGGTGGGGCTGGCGTGGGGATGGCTGTCGCTGAACACCGCAAACCCGCCGATCACGGCACCGCCGAAAGAGAGCAACTACGCATACAAGGACTATATCGTCCTGCTGTCCGACGGACTGAACACCCAAAACCGGTGGAGCACGACCCAGTCGGACATTGACACTCGGCAAGAGTTGCTGTGTTCGAACGTCAAGGCCGATCCGACCAGCAGCATCACAATCTTCACGATTCAGGTGAACATCAACAACGCGGACCCGAAATCGCAGGTGCTGCAGGATTGCGCGACCGACGGCAACTTCCAGATGATCACGTCAGCCGGTCAGACGGCTGACGCCTTTCAGAATATTCTCACGCAGATCTCGAAGCTGCGGCTGGCCAAATAGTCGCCCACCTCAGGCACAACAAAAAAGCCCGGCCAAACGGCCGGGCTTTTCGCTTGTCTTGGTCCGCTGCGCTTACTGAGCGGCGGGCGCGAACTTGGAGACCAGGCCCTCATAGGGCTTGAAGGTCTGCTTGGCGCAGTCGCTGTACAGCCCGGCGATCTTCTGCGATTCCGCAACGAAGGTCTCGTAGGACGAGCGCAGGTACTCGGTCTGCGCCTCGAGCGCCTTGTCCAGCGACTTCACGCCCGACAGCTTCTCGACGAACGACTTGGTGTCCTCAAAGGACTTCTTGGCATAGTCGCCATAGGCGGTAGCGATGGCCTGAACGCCGCTCTGCAGGTTGTTCGCCGACGCGGTGACCGACTCGAAATGCTCTTTGCCGTAGTTCTGAATGTCTTCGATCTTGACCATGGATGGAATTCCTTTTCCCAGACTTGAAGGCGCAAATTCCCATTGCCGGGAAGCTCCCGGCCCCCTGACGCCGATAGCCATATCGCATCGCACAATAGAGTCAATGAATATTGTGCATCGCACAATCACACAGCCCCGAATCTCCGGCATTCGCGATAAACCCCGGGGGACTACGCAACGGTTGCTTAATCTTTTGGAAACTCGGTCCGCCTAACCTGATTCCCGGACTTTGTTCGCCTTCCGACAGACAGCCTCGAAAGCTGTTTGTGAACAACACCTTAGCTAGAAGAGCGACCTGAGCCGCCACGTGGGCCGATGGTTCTGCCCGAAGTGGTTTGTTGCGCAGGCAAGGATCGATGGCCGCTGGGCACAATTTCGCCTCACGAGCCAGTGATCTAGATAGAAATTGGGACGGGGAAGTAGATGCTTCGAACAACCTTGGCCTCCTCGCGGGCGCTGCGAGTTGGCGTTCTTGGGCTCGTGACCGTCACGACGGCGATCCTGATCACGAGTGATAGCGCCGAGGCGCGCCGTCACCGGCGCCACTACGCCCGTCACCACCACAGCCAGGAAGCGCGCGAGAGCTACAGCCCGCAATTCGCGTCGATCATCGTCGACGGCAACACCGGTTCGGTGCTGACCGCCACCAGTCCCGACGGCCTGCGCCACCCCGCCTCGCTGACCAAGATCATGACGCTCTATCTGCTGTTCGAGCGCCTCGATTCCGGAAAGATGAAGCTCGACACCGAAATGCCGGTGTCCGAGCACGCCTCCGAACAGGACCCGACCAAGCTCGGCCTGCGGCCCGGCTCGACCATCAAGGTCGAAGACGCCATCAAGGGCCTGGTCACCCGCTCCGCCAATGACGCCGCGGTCGTGATCGCCGAGGCGATCGGCGGCAGCGAAGACGATTTCGCCCGGATGATGACCCGCAAGGCCCGCGCGCTCGGCATGAGCCGGACCGTTTATCGCAACGCCTCCGGCCTGCCCAACGATGAGCAGGTGACGACGGCGCGCGATCAATCGACCCTCGGCCGCGCGATCCAGGACCGCTTCCCGCGCTATTACCGCTACTTCTCGACCTCGGTGTTTAACTTCCGCGGCCAATCGATCCGCAACCACAACCATCTGCTCGGCAACGTCGAGGGCGTTGACGGTATCAAGACCGGCTACACCCGCGCGTCCGGCTTCAACCTCGTGACCTCGATGCGCCGCGGCAATCGCTTCCTGGTCGGCGTGGTGCTTGGCGGCCGCAGCGGCGGCTCGCGTGACGCCATCATGCGCAACCTGCTCGCCGAGAACGTCGCGAAGGCCGCGACCACCCGCACTGCCGCAGCGATCACCGAACGCAATCCGGCCGACGCCAATGTCGAGGTCGCCGACGCGGATAATGCGCGTGCGCCGGACACTTCGCCGGTCGCGGCATCGGAGCCCGCCTCTGCAGCTGCCGCGATCCAGGCGCCGCGCCCGGCCAGCAAGCCCTCGCTGATGGCGGCGGCCGCTGCCGCGCTGCCGCCGCTTCCGGCCAAGCCGGAGCCGCAGGCCAAGCCCGAGCCGGCGCCGCTGACCTCAGGCGTGATCCAGACCCAGCCGATCGCCGCGATCCCCGGCTCGGCTGAACCGATGAAGCCGGTCAAGGTGAAGACGGTGCAGGTCAAGGCCGGCCAGATCAAGCTCGCCGCGGCCGGCCCCGCGCAGTCCGCGCCTCCGATCACCAACACGATCCCCTCGCGCGGCGAGGTCCCCGAGACCTCCAATGCGATGATGGCGCGGGCCGCCGAGACCTCGAGGCCGGAAATGCCGCCGCAGCCGGCCAATTTCGGCACCGGCAACGGCATCCTCGGCGTGCTGCCGGCCTCGGCCGTCCATGCGCCCGCTACCCCGGCGCCGCAGGCCGTGGCGTCGATCGAACCTGCAACCCGCAGCGTGCAGGCCGCCCCGCCGACCAGCGCGGCCAAGCCGAGCGCCGCGCATACCGGCTGGATCATCCAGGTTGGCGCGCTGGAGTCCGAGGGCGAGGCCAACAAGCGCATCGACCTGGCGCGCAGCTCCGCTCGCGGCCTGCTCAGCAAGGCGGATCCGTTCACCGAGGTGGTCGCCAAGGATAATCGCAAGCTCTATCGCGCCCGCTTTGCCGGCCTCGAGCGCGATCAGGCCGAGGCGGCTTGCAAGACGCTGAAGCGCGCCGAGATCTCCTGCATCACCGTTCGCAACTGATCGTCAGCGTCGGCTGATTTCAAACGGCCGGCGCCGCGAGCGCCGGCCGTTTTGTTTTTGCCGCCGCGAAAACAGCCGGCCGGCCGCGCGCGGCGCAACCATGAAACTTCTCGTCAAGATTTTACGGTTAAGTTTTCCCGAAAGAGCGATCGGCCACGCCGGACAGCGGCGGGCCAACGGGGCATCAATCAGAAACGGAAGGCAGCTCTCGGCTGTGGCGTTGGTAGCGTAGCCGGAGTTAGAGATGCGTGCGAAGCAGAGTGTCCTTGGCCTCGTTCACACGGGCCGCGAGGTACGTCGAGCCCCCCTGGTCGGGATGGAGTTTCTTCATCAGGGTACGGTGAGCCCGGCTGATGTCGTCGCGCGTCGCTCCCGGCTGCAGGCCAAGGATCTGATAGGCCTCCTCGTTCGTCATTTTGCCGCCCGACGCCGCACGGCCCTGCCCCCGTGCCCGGTCGCCCTGTGCGTCCTGACGCCAGGCGGGAAAGCGGCGGTCCAGATAGCTTTCAAGTAGCGCGACGCTCTCGGCGTCGAAGCTCGGGACCATCGCCAATAGCTGCGACAGGTCGAACTCATCGAGCATGCGGCCGGCCTGCGGTCCGGCCACGATCTGGCCCCTGAGCACGCCGCTGCCGTGATCGAGGGTCATATCGAGATATTGCGAGCGCACCCGCGAGCTTTGTCCCTGGCTGCGCGAACCGCCGAACATACCGCCGAGATTGGGAAATCCGGTGCTTCCGAACGGCGACCAGCCGAGCAGTCCGGCGCCGAAAATGCCGAGCGGAATTGCCACCGCCAGTTCGCCCCGCACGCCGGTAAAGGCCGCGACCGCCAGCGCGAGCACCCCGCCGCCGATCTTGATCGCGCGCGCAAGCACGGCGGGATTGGCCGCACGGAACATCTGCAGCGCGGAATAAAGGACGACAACGGCGATGACGCCGGCGATCAGCGTTGGCATGTCGGGAATATAGGCGGCCCGGCGGCAAAAAGCATGCGAAGCTTCGTCTCACCGGCATCAGGCGGAGCCTGACGCGACGCGGCGCTATTTCATCTGGCCGATCAGCTTCGCCGCGCCGCTCGTCGTCTTCGCCAGTTGCAGCAGCGCCTCGCGGCCGCCGGCGGCATAGGCTGCGGCGGCACGCAGCAATTCGCGGAGCTGGGCGGCCGCGCCGGGATCGAACCTGCACCAGGCGCCGCCGGTCAGTCGCGCGATCTCGCGAAACGTTTGCTCGGCGGTCGCATCCCTGCCCTCCTGGAACATGAAGACCGGCACCTTGAGCAGGCCGAGCTCACCGGCTTTGGCGCAGAGATCGTCGGCGCTCTCCTCCATCGCGTCGCCGACGAACACCAAGGCGCGCACCCCTGCCTCGACCGCTTCGCGACGCGTCTCGGACAGCACCTTGCCGATCTGGGTGTTGCCGCCCTGGCAATCGATCTTGCTCATCAGCCGCGCGAGCTGCGCGCTGTCGGAGATCCAGCCCGACGCACGGCATTCATTGAAGCCGCGATAATAGACGAGGCGGATATCGAGACTGCCGAGCGCGCCGGCCTCGCGGAACATGTCCGCCTGCAGCGCGCACGCCATGTCCCATGTCGGCTGCCGGCTCATCGTGGCGTCGAGCGCGAACACCAGCCTGCCGTGGGCGCCGGCGCGATGCGGCGACATCGCCCGCGCCTTGGCGACGAATGCCGCGATGTCGTTCGCGCTGGATGCCGGCACGCCAGGCGCATGGGCCGGGCGTACATCGCTTCCGGATGTCGGTTTGATCGTCTTGCCGGCCATCAGCGCTTGCCTCGTACAGCAAACACTATGTGGGCCGCGGCAGTGGATTGGTCAACTTGACCGGCGAGCCTCGATCGCGGGCCGCCCGGTCAATTCGTGACCGACGGATCCTTCTTCGTCTCGGTCTTGGTCAGCGAGAGCGACTTCTTGAGCTTATCGGTCAAGGTCTGAGGTTTCTCGACCGGCACGTAGAGCGAGACGGGACCGGGCTCCAGAATCTTCGGCGGCGCATTCCTGGTGTCGACCGGCGCGACAGCGCTGTCGGTGTCGGCGAGGAATTTATCGAGCATGGCCTGGATCGAGTCCTTGGCCTTCTCGGGCCCGGTGTCACGCATGTCGTTGTGCTGGAAGTTGGTGTTCACCACGGTGATGCCGGCCTTCTCGCATTCGTCGGCATCGGGAACGACACCCGGATCCGGCTTGAACTGCGAGTCATGCGAACGGAATGACAGGATCTTGAACTTGCCGTCGGTCATGAACGGCACGCGCAGATTGTCCAGCGTCACCACCTTCTTGATCTCGTCCGGATACTGCTTGGCGAAATACATCGCGATGTCGCCGCCATTGGAATGGCCGACCATCGTCAGCTTGCTGTAGTCCGCGTTCGGCTGGCGCTTCTTCATCTCCTCGATCGCGAACTTGATGTTGGTGATGCCGCGCTGGTACTGCGGCAGGCGGCCGACATAGAGCTCACCGACCTTGGTCACCATCGGTCCGTCCGACGGCAGGTCGTTCTGAATGCTGATGGTCAGATAGCCGCGCGCCGCGAACACGTTCGCGAGGAAGGAATATTCGGTGAATTTGACGGTATTGCCATGATTGAGGATCGCAACCGGCAGCGTGATCATGCCAGCGTCGGCCTGCATCTCCTTGTCGAAGCGCACGGCAACGTCGACCGCGACCGGCCGCTCATCGCGCGTCGGGTCCTTGAACATGAGAGTTTCGTGACGGATCGCCCACTTGCTCGCGGTGAAATAGGCCGCCGTGATCACCACGGAGAGAGAAAGCAGAACGAGAATTCCACGCTTCATGACGTCCTCGAGGTGCCCGCCTTTTCAGGGCTATTCTTGGCCGGAGACTCTTCGGCCTCCTTTTGAGAATATATGTCACAGCGCTGTGACAGGAAGTCTAAAAGTTGGGACTTCGCAGCACGTTCATTGTGCGGTGCACACAACCTTTGTGCATTCGCTTCTGGCGCCATGGCTCTGCGGCACGATAATACCTCAAGACCAACCGACGGGGAGCGGAAACGCGGCTGGCTTGGGAAAACCGGATCTGGCCAGCTTTGTTCCGGCATATTGGCGACGGAGTGGCCGAAAACCCCGCAAGACTACCGTACTTCTGGACGGGCCAGGAAGTGACGATAGTCACTTCCTGGACGCCCGACGCCCTGGAACCTGCCAGAAGGAGTGCCCGGCGGTCTAGCTGCCGATGATGTCGTCGACTTCCAGCGGCTTGTCGACCTGGCTGAACCATTCGGCCCGGTTGGCGGCCCTGCGGCGGCCGCGCTCGTCGAGCGGCAGCTTGAGCTGGCGCAGCAGGCTCATCACCTCCTCGCGGGCGGTGACGTGACCGAGGCTCGGGCGGGTGCCGAGCGTCGCCTCGTCGATGTCGTCGAGCGCCGTCAGCCCGCGCGGGAAGAATTCGCGATAGACCACCCGCTCGGCAAAGCCGTCGACCGCACGGAACCCGAGCCGCAGCGAGAGCTGTTTCAAGCCGTCGGCCACCAGCTGCTTGTTGCGCGAGCCGAGCATCGAGAGCCGGTTGCGCACCACGATCCAGTCGGTCGAGGCGCCATCGAGCTGGCGGCGCTTGCGTCTGGTGTCGCGCACCATCTCCGCATAATGGCTCTCGCCGGTCACCGCATAGGTCGCGGGATCGACGGTGCCGAGCACGTCGAAATCGAGGAAGCTGTCGTTGATCGGGGTCACCAAAGTGTCGGCCATCGAATGCGCGAGCCGCATCAGGTAGCTGTCCGCGCCCGGGGTATCGATGACGATGAAATCGCAGGCGCGTTCCACCGCGCTCACAGCGGCCATGAACTGCTGGAATTCCGCGTTCTCGTTCTCCTCGATCTGCATCGTCTCGCCGTACTTGATGCAGTGGTGTGCCGGGAGCTCGAGGTCGAGCCCGGTGCGTCGCGCCCAGGCCTGGCGATTGCTGATGTAGCGGGTGAAGCTCTGCTGGCGGCAGTCGAGATCGATGCTGGCGACGCGTTGCCCGGCCTTCAGCAGCGCGACGGCGATATGCAGGGCGGTGGTCGACTTTCCCGATCCACCCTTCTCGTTGCCCAGCACGATGACATGTGCGGAGCCGGATTGACCCTGACGAGCCTGCACCAACATGATTCAAATCCCCGCAATGATCTTCAAAGCGAGCGCCGCTGCGGTCAAGTGAAATGCATCGCTGCGACAGGAAATCGATTGCGGCCGTGCTGATGAATCGATCAAGCAAGACTGCTGCGTCGATCGGCGGCTTTGATCCGCGCACGTTCGAGATCGTGTAAGGCTTATCGGCCGGTTTGCCGATCGTGGTTCGGACTTGGTAAGCTGCGTGACCTGCCGAACGCCAACCCGTCCCGCCCAGATTCGTTCCCACCCGGATTGCCCCACGAGCCGAGACCAGATGCCGAGAAATCCCACCGTCGTCCGTACCGTCCCCGCCCTTCGTCGCGCCGTCGACACGCTGCGCGCCAAGAAGGCAACCGTCGCGCTGGTCCCAACCATGGGAGCGCTCCATGACGGCCATGTGTCGCTGGTGCGGCTCGCCAAGCGCCGCGCCAAGCGGGTCGTCGTCTCGATCTTCGTCAACCCGACCCAGTTCGCGCCGACCGAAGATTTCGGCTCCTATCCGCGCACCTGGAAAGCCGACGTCGCCAAGCTCGCCGCCGAGGGCGTCGACCTGATCTGGCATCCCGAGGTGAAGGCGATGTACCCGGACGGCTTCGCCACCAGGATCGTGCCGGAGGGGCCGGCCACCGCCGGGCTCGAGGATCGCTTCCGGCCGCATTTCTTCGGCGGCGTCGCCACCGTGGTCGGCAAGCTGTTCACCCAGGTCCGGCCCGACGTCGCGATCTTTGGCGAGAAGGACTTTCAGCAGCTCCGGGTCGTCACTCAGATGGCCGCGGACCTCGACCTCGGGGTCAAGGTGATCGGATCCAAAACGGTGCGCGAGCGCGACGGTCTCGCGATGTCGTCACGCAACGTCTACCTCTCGCCGGAGGAACGGCGCGCCGCCCCTGAGCTTCACCGGGTGATGAAGCAAACGGCCGGCCGCCTGCGCGCCGGCGAGGATACCGCGACCGCAATGGCTGACGGCGCCGCGGCGATCACCAGGGCCGGCTTCGTGCTCGATTATCTCGAAGTGCGCCACGCCGCCTCCCTGGCGCCGATCGGCTCGCTGAAGGACGGCCCGATGCGGATGCTGGTGGCGGCAAAGCTCGGCAGCACGCGCCTGATCGACAATATCGCGGTCTGAGACCGGACCGGAAAAGTGTGAAACGGTTCATGCGCAGAGAGGATGCGAGCCTGTAATGAGGGCTCGGCCTCATCTGTGCGGCCGGGTGCTTGCGCCACGCTCGCGACGCATGGATGATCGCGCCTTTCAAGGGCGATCGGAATGAACCATTACTTCAGGCAAGGCATTGTTCTTGGCATCGCGCTGCTGGCCGCGGCTGGGGCGCAGGCACAGACCCGGCCGCCGGTCGGCGGCGTCAATTCGGCGCCCGGCGCCATGATCTTCTACGTCGCGCATGGTGCGCCTGATGCCTGCGGCCCCGGCTGCTCGGACTGGATCGCGGCCGAAGGCGCGGTGCAATGGGACACCTACAAGCGCCTGCTAGCGATCCTCGACCGGCAGAACGGACGCAAGCTGCCGGTGGTGATCAATGTCAAACCGGGCTCCGACCTCACCGTCGCTGCCAGCCTCGGTCGCATCCTGCGCGGTCGCGGCATCGATGCGGCGGTGGCGGCAACCGAGGTCGAGGCATGCAACGGAAAACCCGAGGAGGAATGCTTTGCACTGAAGCGGCCTGGCGGCCCGCTGGATGCGAAGGAAAAGCTCTCCGGTGTGCCCTGCGAGCTTGCATGTGTATTGATGCTTGCGGGCGGCGTGCATCGTAACCTGCCGCCCGGCAACCGCGTCATCCTGACCGCAAGGATGCAGATCTACGACCGGCTTGCACCCAACGTCTCTGCCGAGCACCGCGAAGGCCTTACCACAATCTTCACCGATCAGTTCCGGAGATATCTCAGCGAGATGGGGATCGGCCATGAACTGTTCGACGTCACCGCCGACAGGGCGGGTGGCCGTTATGTCGAGGTCCCGGCCTCAGAATGGGCTCGGCTGCATCTCGTGACCCAGTGATCCCGGATCACTGCCGTTCGATTGCTCAGAGCAACCCGATTGCTTACAGCAAGCCGAGGTCGCGCAACTCGCGGCGCATCGGCTCGGGCATCGATGCCACGCTGGCGGCGCTCGACTTGGTGAGATCGGCCGGCGCGGAGTCTGCGGTCAGGTAGCGCCAGCCCTGGAACGGCCGCATCGGCCGCGGCGAGACCGCGATCACCTTGGGCTGCATCACCAGCCGGCAGCGTCCGATGCCGTCCTTGTCGCGGAACGGCTCGATGGCGATGATCTTCTCGCGCGCGGCGATCTCGCCGCGGATCACCCAATAGAGCGAGCCGCCGGCAAGGATCTCCTCCTCGCGCTTCGGCGTCATCCGCGTGATGTGGACGTGACGGAGCGGCAGGCCCTTTTTCTTCGCGGTCGCCATCCGTTCGGCAACCCAGCCCTTGAGTTCCTTGACGGAGTCGCAACCGACGGCGAGCTTGATGAGATGAAGCGGCATGCGCCGGATGTAGCGGCCGGCGAGCGCTTTGAAAAGGGAGCGCTCTCCGCGGCGGTGGATATCGGGACTAGAGCGCTTTTCGAGCCAAACGAAGCCGGAACAGCGCAACGACGGCGGCTCAAGCCGCCGTCATCACGCTCATTGCTCGTTCGCAGCCGCCGGTGCGCTGGCGGCGGCAGGAGGCGACGCCGGCGCGGCCGGGGCCGGCGCGATCTGGACCGGGCGCTTCGCCGCCGGCGGACGCTTCGGGGCTGCGGCGGGCGGCGCGGCGGCGCGCGCGGCCGGCGCTGGTGCGGCGGCGGCCGGCTTTGCCGGCTCGGGCGTCATGATGCTGACCGGCGGCGTGTTCGCTGAGCTCGGAAACTCCGCATTGGTCGGCTTGCCGGTGGGCAACGACTGCGGCAGCGCCGCGACCAGGCCGGAGGCAGCCGATGCCTGGGCGCCGGCCGGCGCGTTCCACGACCCTGCGTAGCGCGTGATCAGGTTCTCGTAGGTCCGCTCGTTCATGTTGGCGATGATCTGATGGTTGTCGCCGAGCGAGCGGAACGCGGGGCACGCGGTCGGCGTGCAGTGGTCGCGCGCCATCAGCGCATAGGCGACCAGGCCGTAGCGGTCATGCTCGATGGCGCGGCGCAGCGCCTGCAACTCGGTGGTCGAATTGCGCTCGGCGGTCGCGAGGTCGCCCAGCGCGGTCAGGCGCGAGACCTGCGCCGCCGCGTAGCTGACCGCCGCCGCGGCCGTATCCGATGAACCGAACAGCACCTTCTCGCAGGCGTTGAGAACGGCGTCTCCGGCGAGGTCGTCGACGCAGGCCAGCGCCGGCACCGTCTGGCTGGCCAGTTGCGCCGTCCGTGTCTCGGCCGGCGCCGCCTGCCCGCCCGGGCCGAAGCCACGGATCGTCGCGGCGACCGCAACCGCGATCGACAGCAGCGTGATCACGGTCAGCGCGCCGTTGGCGACGGATTTTTCCGCACGCAGCAGCGTGACCAGAACGACGATCCCAAAGAACCCCGCAGCGGCCAGCGTCAGCCACATCGGGAAGGTCGGTGAGCGCCAGATCTGATCCAGCGAGGAAGCCCAGTTCATGCGCGATGTCCCTCAACGCAGCGTAAGCACAATCGGCGACGGCGAACGCCGCCACCCCGACGTCCAACCTTCAGCACAATGGTTCTGCGAACAGGGCCTTTTGACGGCGGCGGCGCGGAACCCGCTCCAGCCTCCGGCTTGCGCACAACTCCTTCAGGACAGCGCGAGCTGACTCTCCTTGGCCACCCGTTCGAAAGCTTCGGTCGAGCTCTTGATGCGATATTGGCAATCATCACCGTCGGTCGGCAGCAGACGGATCACTTGATAGGTGCCGCTCGCGGCGGGGCGCGCCACGTTGCTGGCCGTGAAATAGACGGTCTCGCCAATCGAGTACTTATGCTTCAACGCCCTCTCCATTTTCTTAGAGATTGCTGGCTGAGCTGACAGTCCCGATAGCTCAGGCCGGCATTTTGAGAACCCTGCGGCAAGCTAGCACATCGCACCTCCCCAAATCCAGCAAGATTGGGGCATAGCGAAGGTGCGATTTTGCAGGTTTTTCAGGGCGATAGGCAGCAATTTGCGTGCCAGCCGGAAATTGCCCACCGAGCCCGGTTGGAACCCTGATTCCACCGGCTCAAGCGGTCTGCGGCAGCTTGCCGCCCGGGCTCGCGCCGTCGACCGCAGCCGGAAGTTGTTGGGCGAGCACCTTGGACAGCTGGTCCACCGGAATGTTGAACCTGGCGGCGAGCTGCTTGACCGTGTCGCTGCCGAGCACCTGCTGGAGCTGCTCAGCGGTGATCGGCAGGTTCTTACCGGTACCGATCCAGGATTTGACCTGCTCGCCGAGCCCGGCCTGCTCGAGCTTGGCGACGATCGCGGACAAGCCGCCCTGCCCGCCATTGCCCAGGACCTCGCCGAGCACGACGGGGATCACCGCCGCGCCAAGCTGGCCAAGCATGCCTTTCAGCTCCGGCGAATTCTCCAGGGAATCGAGAATGCCCATGGTCTAAGTCCTTTCACGACTTGCAAAACCAGCCTTCCGGGATTCGACGCCTTCGGCCCCGCGGCGTCAAGCCGCGATCTTTGCGACCGCTGTCACAATTCGGAAGCGCAGCAACCGTCAGACATCCTCGAATCGGGCGATCCGCAGCGTCTCGGCAACGCCGTCGCGGGTCCATTCCTGGAACGCCGGAAGCTGCATCATGGCATCGACATAGTGCTGCACTTCGGCCTTCACCGGGATCGCGTAGGTGCGGAAGCGATGCACCACGGGCGCGTACATCGCATCGGCCGCGGAGAATGCGCCGAACAGGAACGGACCCCGCTTGCCGTAGCGCGCATGGCACTCGGCCCAGATCTCCTGGATCCGCGCCACGTTGGCGCGCGCATCATCGGAGAGCGCAACGGCGCGGATCGGCCGGTGCAGGTTCATGCCGCATTCGTTGCGCAGCGGCATGAAGCCGGAATGCATCTCCGCCGAGATCGCGCGGGCATGCGCGCGCGCGGCGCGATCCGCAGGCCAGAGCTTCGCCTCGGGAAATCTCTCGGCGAGATATTCGATGATCGCCAGCGAATCCCACACCGTGACGTCGCCATCGATCAGCGTCGGCACCTTGCCGGCCTTGCTGAAAGATAGGATGCGGTCCTTGTCGACCTGGTCCGTGTAGAGCGGAATGAAGACCTCTTCGAACGGGATGTTGTTGGCGCGCAACGCCAGCCAGGGCCGCATCGACCATGACGAATAGTTCTTGTTGCCGATGACGAGCTTGAGCATGTCCGGGAATCCTGTTGCCTCGGTAGTTTGCCATAGTGCATTGCACGCGTTCAACCTGTACATGACGCGGATGCGGCCCGGCGCGGACAGTCAGCCGCGCGCTCACGAAGGAAGGCAACATGACCGGCTATTGGACCGACATCCTGGCCGTCGGCTTCTTTGCGCTGGAATGGCTGGTCTACGCCATCACGCTGGAGCACACCGCGTATGGACGCGACAGCCTGTCGGCGCGGATGCACGTCTATCGCGAGATCTGGGTGCGGAATCTGCTCAACCGCGACGCACGGATGGTCGACATGCAGATCATGGCGAGCCTGCAGAACGGCACCGCGTTCTTTGCCTCCACCAGCCTGATCGCCATCGGCGGCGGGCTGGCGCTCTTGCGTGCCACCAATGACGCGCTCGCCGTGCTCGGCGCGCTGCCGGTCAACCTCACGCCCTCGCCCGCTTTGTGGGAGGTCAAGTGCATCGGGCTGATCCTGATCTTCATCTACACCTTCTTCAAATTCGCCTGGGCCTATCGCCTGTTCAACTATGTGGCGATCCTGTTCGGCGCGATGCCGCCGGCCGACCAGCGCGATACGCCGGAGGCCGAGGCCCATGTGATCCGCACCACGCGGCTGTTCGAGACGGCGGGCCGGCACTTCAACCGCGGCCAGCGCGCGTTTTTCTTCGCCCTCGGTTATCTCGGCTGGTTCGTCAGCCCCTGGGTGCTGTTCGTCACGACAGCCGCCGTCGTGATCGTGATCTGGCGCCGGCAGTTCGCCTCGAATGCCTGGCAGGCGATGGGAAGCTGACGCGACGGTCGAGGCCGTGCTGCGCTCCCTCTCCCCGTTCTTACGGGGAGAGGGTTGGGGTGAGGGGCTGTTTCCGCATCGACGGAGAGAGACGCGTTCGCGGAGACTCCCCCTCACCCGGATTGCATCTGGCGATGCAATCCGGCCTCTCCCCGCACGCGGGGCGAGGCCGAGTGCGCCGCTCGTCCCTGGTCTACGACGCGAAATCGCGCGGGCTGAAATCGAGGTCGAGCACCTTCCATTCGCCATAGCGATCCCGCGGCAGCATCGCATAGGGCTGGCAGGCCTGCAGCGCATCGGTCGCGCTCTTCAGCAACAGCGGCCCCTTTTCCGAGGCGGTGGCTTCGATCAGCAAGGGTGACGCGGCGAGCTTGCCGTCAGGCTTCATGAACACCCTGAGCTTGATCTTCACGTCGTCGCCCGCGCTCAGCGTCGGCGGGAGCTTCAGGCAGGTCTTCAGGTGACGGCGGAATTCGGCAACCACGCTCGAGCCGACATCGGCCTGCTCGGTGGCGGCCGCGTCGAAATTGTCCTTGCCGGGTCCGGGGCCGGACGGCGCGCTGGCTGGCGGTTTCACGGAGATATCGGGCGGCAGGCCGAGCATGACGTTGTATTTGACCGAAAGATCAGGCTCGGGCTGCGCATAGGCAGGCGGCGACGCTGCCGCCTGTTGCTGCGCCGCTGGCTGGGGCATCGGTGGCGTTTGCTGTGCCGGCGTGGGCGGCGGCTCGGCCGCGGCACGTTGCGGTGCCGGGCTGGGCTTGGGCGCCGGCGGCGTCGCCTGCTTCTCCGGCGGCTGCGGCGCGGCCTGCTGCTTCTGCGGCGCGGGCGCCTGCGCCGATGGTTCGGGCTTGGCCGAATCCACCGGCTTATCGAGCGACGGCAACTGCAACTCGGGCGTCGGCGACGGGCTCGGTGCCGGTTCGGGCTTGGTCTCGACCTCGGACTTGGCGACCTCCTGCGGCGTCACGATCTCGACCGGCACCGTGTCAGCGGCAACGGGATCGAATTGATGGACCTCCGAATAAAGGAAAATCAGCGCGAGCAGCATCAGGTGCACGAACACCGACGCCATCAGATCCGCGTTTGGCCGAAACTTCATCCCACTCGATCACATCAGTGACGTCTCTCCCCGCCGGGCTACAATACCGGCCGGAACCCGCCTGCCTCAATCCCCATTCGGTCCAAAGCCGCAATCGGCCAGCGGGGCATTAGCATGATCCGGATCAGGACCCAGCCATTTTTCCAAAACTTGATGCTTTCCAAGACTTGATGCTCAGGCAAAGACCCATGCATCGCGGGGCTCATCATCGCGCGTCAGCGCTCCCGATCGCCGAGATCTCGCGCATGTCGTCAACCGACAGTTCGAAATCGAAGATGTCGATGTTCTCCTGAAGACGTTCGAGCTTCGAGGTACGCGGGATCGCGGAGACATTCTGCTGCACCAGCCAGCGCAGGCTGACCTGGGCAGCGGTCTTGCGATAGCGGTCGCCGATCCGCGCCAGCGCGCGGTCGCCCTTGACCCGTCCCTTCGCGATCGGGCTGTAGGCAACGAACGCCATGCCGTGGCGTCGACAGGCCTCGATCACATTGGCCTGGTCGAGATAGGGATGGTACTCGACCTGGTCGCACGCCAGCGGCTCGGGACATGCCGCCACCGCCTCCTCGATCAGCGCCACGTTGAAATTCGAGACACCGATATGCCGCGCCAGGCCCGCCTGCCTGACCCGCGCCAGCGCGCCGAGCGTCTCGGCAAGCGGCACCTGTGCATTGGGCCAGTGCAGCAACAACAGATCGACCTCGGTTAGGCGCAGCCGCGCCAGGCTCTCCTTCGCCGACCGTTCGAGATCCTTCGCCATGAAATGCGTGGTCCAGACCTTGGTGGTGACGAACACGTCGTCGCGCTTGATGCCGGAGGCACGCAGCCCCTCGCCGACTTCGCGCTCATTGTCATAGATCTGGGCGGTGTCGATGCGGCGATAGCCGAGCCGCAACGCCTGCTCGACGATGCGGGCGCAGGTCCGCCCGCGCAGCTCCCATGTGCCGAGCCCGATTGCCGGGATCCTGGCACCGTTGCCTTCGACGACATTCATGCGCTCATTATGCGCGCATGACGAGGCCCTGCCAACTCGCAGTTCGGTTCCGCGATGGAACGTTCACCGCTCCGGCTGGTAGCCGTCGGTCAACGTCTTCAGGAAGGCGACAATGTCGGCCTCGTCCTGCGCCGTCATCGCGGGCGTGTCGCCGAGATGGCGCTCGAACGGCGGATCGCTGACGTCGACATTGCCGTGATATTTCTCCGGCAGGTCATCGTACTTGCGCACCGTGCCGTCGGCGCTGCGCGGAAAGACCTTCTCCGGATTGGTATCGCGGAAGTTATAGAAGTCGAGCACCTGCTCGAGGCTCGTGAAGACACCGTTGTGGAAGAACACGCGACGCGTTGCCGTGTTGCGCAAGGTCGGCGTCAGAAACATCCCGCAATATTGCGTCTGCTCGGCAATGTCGGTGCGGTACGGACCGCAGACCCCGAGATCGAAATGATCGGGATCGCGGTTGCCGGCGAGCGCGGCGTTGCGCGGCGCACCGAGCGCCTCATATTGGTGATCGGTGAACAGCGGCGGCAGATCGTCCCGGGTCGGCTGCGACGTATGGCAGCCGCCGCAATTGGCCTTGTCCGGATCATTGAACAATTGCAGGCCGCGCAATTCGCTCTCGTTCAATCGCGCCCTGCCCTCCAGCCAGTAGTCGAACTTGCTGGTGTAGGGATGGAAGCTCGGCTCCTCCACCTGATAGCGCGCGACGGCAAACATCGCCTCCGCGACCAGCAGCCGCGTATTGTCGAAGACACCGGCGCCGAACAGCTCGGCGAAGCGCGGCGCGTAGCTCGCCTGGCGCAGCTTCTGCGCCACGATTTCGATGCTGCCGCCGTCCATCTCGTTGGGATCGAGCAGCGGGAAGATCGCCTGGTCCTGCAGCGTATCGGCGCGGCCGTCCCAGAACAGTCCGCCCTGCGGCACGATGTTGACCGCCGACGCGGCAGTCCCGGTCGCGACCTTCTTGGCGCGCGGAGCCTGCTGGCCGAGCGCGGCCAGTTGCGCGAAGTCGACGACATTGTCGTCTTCGTCCTTTTCCGGCCCGATGCTGAAATTCGGCTGCCGCTCGAGATAGGTCAGGCCCGGCACGGCGCGTGTCCCTTGCCGGGATTGCGCGGGCCCGCCGAGCATCACCGGCCCATCATTGGGTGGCCCGTAGGCGTGGTCCGGACTGTGACAGGACGCGCATGACAATGCGCCCGACGAGGACAGCGACGCGTCGAAAAAAATCTTCTGGCCGAGCTGCGCCATGGCGGACAGCGGAGCAACAGGCGGACGCCTGAGCTGCACCGGGTTCGGATTGGTCCCCGGAAGTCCCTGCGTCTCGACGGCCGCAACGGCGCCGGCCATGCACAGCAGGCCGGCGCCGAGAAGCCACAAGGTGCGGCCATTCATATCAGATCCAGTGTCGTTAAGCGTTTTCGCGCGAACTGGAGACCAGTTCGCGCGAGCAGAACGCGTCAGGGCAGAGCTTCGGTTCTGATTGGATCAGAACCGAAGGGCGTTAGTGGTGATGGTGATCGTCCGGCGCGCTGACGATGACGGTGCCGGCGGTCGGATCGAGAAACAGCGTGTCCTGCCGGTACTCGTGGTCCTGGCCGTGGCCGCGCTCGAAGTCGAACATGTCGGCGATCGATTCGACGTTGTCGTCGAACGAGCCGCCGCCGAGACGCTGGCCGTGCAGCCAGTTGTCCTCGATGAAGCGAACGACGGAGGCCTGCGAGATGCGGGTGTGGCTGACGTAATTCCGCTTGGCGAAGGGCGAGATCACCAGGAAC
Organism: Bradyrhizobium sp. USDA 4538; assembly: GCF_024171045.1. Taxonomy (NCBI): domain Bacteria; kingdom Pseudomonadati; phylum Pseudomonadota; class Alphaproteobacteria; order Hyphomicrobiales; family Nitrobacteraceae; genus Bradyrhizobium; species Bradyrhizobium sp. USDA 4538. Next base: position 7,393,928 of record NZ_JALJZE010000001.1, on the reverse strand, counting down.
GGGACACGCGTACCGGGACCGCAGCGGCCGTTTACCGGCTGGCCGTTGAGGCCGTTCGGCGGCGTCTGCCTGCCGATACCGCGACCGCACTGGCCGGGACCGTTGACCTGGTCGGCGGTGGGATCATACGAGGCGCTGATCGGTGCAAGGTACTGGTGGTCGTACCAGCCGTCGGAGTCGTCATAGGTGATGATGACGGCGGTCTCGCCCCACTCCTTCTGCTTCTGCAGGAAGTTGATCAGCTCGACATTGCCGGCCTGCTCATCGAGCGGATCGGAGTTGCCAGGATGACCGTCCTGATAGGCCGGCATCTTGATGTAGGAGACGGCCGGGAAGTTGCCGGCCTTCACCGAAGCATAGAAGTCCTCGAGATCGTAGGCATGATTGGCCGGATCGAGCGTCTTGCTGCCGGGCATATAGGAGTGTCCGACCGCATTCACCGAGCTCGGTCGCGCATGGGTCGGGTTCGCGGTCGACTTGTAGTACTGGAACCAGGCGTGGTGCGGGATGTAGTCCACGACGGTGCCGTTGACGTTGCTCGAGAACGTGCTGCGGCCGCAGTTGGTGGTGCCGTTGCTGTTCTTGAGCGTCAGGTCGAAGCCGCCCATGAAGCTGCCCCAGCTGATCTGCTCGGCATTGAGCAGGTCGCCGATGTTCTTGCTGGTCATCAAGACCTGGCTCGTCGTGCTCGAGCAGGCATCGTAGGCAGGGTCGGTATCACCGATGAGCGTCAGGCCGCCCTGGCCGTCGGCGATCGACGATGACGAGCCGACGATGTTCTGCGCGCCGTTGGTCTGGCCGGACACGACCTCGAGCGCGCCGGGCGTCGACGGACCAAAGGTGTCGGTCCAGCTGTTGTCGCTCATCGCGAAGTTCTGGGCGTAATTCCAGAACGCGGTGACGGTGTTGCCGTCGAAATAGCCCATCACCTGCCCGTTGGTGCCGAACGCGCCGACGCCGCCGGCGGTGCCGCGACCGGTGAATTTCGGAAACAGGTCTTCCTTGCCGTTGTCGACCGCCTGCTGCTCGGGCGTATAGGCGTGGTTCTGCGACTTGGTGTTGGCCTGGGTGCGGTCGAGGCGGAACGGATTGGTTGCGCCGGTGCCGTTGGCCGGATTGGTGTTCGGGTTATTGGTCAACAGATTGGCGCTGGCGAGATTGTTGACCTTCGGCGTATGCGGCTTCGCCGTGAACGGAATCGAGCCGGTCGGGTTGGTCGCAACCGGGTAGGTTGCGAAGTAGTGATCGAACGAGCGGTTCTCGTTGAAGATGACGACGAGATGCTTGATCGGCGTTTGGGTGTGGATGTCGTGCGGATGATGATCGTGGCCGTTATTGCCCTTGTTGTCGTCCTGAGCGGCGGCGCTGCACATCACCGCAGCGGCAGCAACCAGACAGACTCCGACCGTCGAAAGAAATTTGGCTTTCACCGTAGTGCCCCTTTTTATTTTTAAGGATTTATGACGTCGACCTGCGACAAGTTATCCACCACCGATGACAGCGCTGTGTCGGTCGAATGAATGCGACGAACGATGATGCGCGCTCATGTCCGCATCGGTTGCAGATATCGGGGGACCAATCTTTGCGCGCATGACAGACGCCCTCCTCTTCCGTCTCACGCGATCGGCTATCTGTGGACGCGGTTTCGGTCACAAGACATGGAATTGAACGGATCGCGTTGGAGATGACTGCAGCAGTCAGCAATCATGCGAACAGGTTGTGCACCGCCGGCTGTCGCGGCTTGCTCACGCCCGAAAAAAATCCGCGCCTTCCGGGGATGTGTCCCGAAAAGCGCGGATGCTTGGTCTGGTGGCGGATGAAGGCCGCGATTCAACTCGGCGTGAAGCCTACCCCTTCATTCCCGTGATCGAAGCACTGACCGCGCGCGGATCGCGCTGCGGCCAGCGGCCGCTCTCGACCTGCGCCAGGAATTCGCCGACGATCCGGTTGTATTCGTCGGGCTCCTCGATGTTGATGGCGTGGCCGCAGTTCGGCATCACCGCGAGCGCGGCCGACGGGATGCTCTGCTTCATCAGGATGCCCGGCAGCAGGCAAGGCCAATCCTCGTCGCCGGTGATGATCAGCGTCGGCACCTTGATCCGCTTCATCTCGTCGACCAGCGTGTAGAGCGAAGGGCGCTCCTTCTGTACGCCCTGCTGGGTGTTGGCCGATCCCACCGCCGAATGCTCGGCCAGCATGGCCTTGAACTCGGCATGGCCGCGCGGGTCCTTGTTCTCGTACTGCACGCGGGTCGGCCCGTAGGCGTAGCGCTCGGCGAAGGTCGGAATGCCCTCCTTGCGGATCATGCCCGCGATCACGTCGGCCTCGGCGCGAAACGTCTCGCGCTTATCGAGCTCGGCGCCGTAGCCGCAGCCACCGATGCATAGCGACAGCGCCCGATCAGGGTGACGTAATCCGAAATGCAGCGTCGCAAAGCCGCCCATCGACAGACCAACGATATGCGCCTTCGGCGCGCCGATGTGATCGAGCACGGCCAGGATATCGTCAGCGGCGCGCGCCTGCGAATAGGACGAGACCTGCTCCGGTACATCCGACGGCGGAAAGCCGCGCGCATTGTAGGCGATGGTCCGGAAGCGCTTGCCGAAGTGCCGCATCTGCGGCTCGTAGCTGCGCAGGTCGCCGGCGAACTCGTGAACCAGGATCACCGGATGCCCCGATCCGGTCTCCTCGAAATAGAGCCGCACTCCGTCGTCTGTCACAGCATAGGGCATGTTGATCTCCTGCCTTCTCTCTTTGCTTGTTACGGATTGGTCGCGTTACGGAATGGTCGCGGCCTTCAACGGCTTGGCGCGCGGCAGATAGGTGCCGTGCTCCTTGCCGCCGATGAGCGTACCGTTATCGACGACGACCTTACCGCGCACCATGGTCAGCACCGGCCAGCCCGTGACCTCGAGCCCCTCATAGGGCGTGTAGTCCGCGCCGTCGTGGATCAACTCGTGGCGAATCGTGACCTTGCGCTTCGGGTCCCACAGCGCGATGTCGGCATCCGAGCCGACCGCGATGGTGCCCTTGCGCGGATAGAGGCCGTAGATCTTGGCGTGGTTGGTGGCGCTGAAGGTGACAAAGCTGTTGAGGTCGATCCGTCCCTTCACCACGCCTTCGGAGAACAGGATCGGCAGCCGCGTCGCCACACCCGGGATTCCGTTCGGCACCCAGCGGAAGCTGGTACGTCCCTTCGGCGCAAGCTTGCCCTGCGGGTCGTCGTAACGGAACGGACAATGGTCCGACGAGAACACCGAAAACACCTTCTGCTGCAGCCCTTCCCAACAGGCCTGCTGGCTGGCGACGTCGCGCGGCGGCGGCGAGCAGACGTATTTTGCGCCTTCCATGTTGAGCTGATCGAGATCCTTTTCGGTCAGCATGAGGTATTGCGGACAGGTCTCGCCCATGACCCGCAAGCCCCTTTGCTGCGCGCGCCGGATTTCGTCCATCGCCTCGCGGTTCGAGACATGCACGATCATGATCGGCACGTCGACGAGCTCGGACAGCGAGATCGCGCGATGGGTGGCCTCGCGCTCGACCGGGATCGGCCGCGAGGTCGCATGGAAGCGCGGCGCGGTGTTACCGGTCCGTTCGAGCCGGTCGGTCAGGAAGCGGATGGCGTCGAAATTCTCCGCATGCACCATCAGCATGGCGCCGGTCTCGCGCGCGACCGACATGGTCTCGAGCAGCTCGCGGTCCGACAGCGCGAGGCCCTCATAGGTCATGAAGACCTTGAGCGAGGTGTAGCCGTCCTCGACCAGGGCCGGCAGCTCCTGGCCCAGCACATGCTCGGTCGGATCGGTGAGGATGAGATGGAAGGCGACGTCGACATGGCACTCGCCTTCGGCCAGCGAATGGTAATGCTTCAGCGCCTCGCGCAGGGTCTGGCCCTTCTCCTGCAGACAGAACGGCAGCACGGTGGTGTTGCCGCCGAAGGCCGCCGATCGCGTGCCGCTGGCAAAACCGTCGGCCATTACGATGCCGTCACCGGACGGCTGGGCGAAGTGGACATGGCTGTCGATGCCGCCGGGCAGCACCAGGCGGTCGGTGGCGTCGATGATCGTGGCTGCATCGCCGAGATCATGGCCGAGCGCCGTGATCTTGCCGCCACGGATACCGACGTCGCAGGCGAAGGTGTCGGCCGCGGTCACCACGGTGCCGCCGCGGATAATGGTGTCGAAGGACATCAGTTTGTTCCCTCCTTCGGTGAGCGGTGTTCGATGATTGCGGCGAGTGGCTCGGCCAGCCCGCGCGTCGGCTTCGGATCGGGACGGCGGAAGGTGCCGGCCACCGCCTTGCGCGGCTTGAGCACGGCGAGCGTCTCCGCCTGCCGCACCGCCGCCGCGACCGGATCGACCACCGGCACCGGAATGCGGTCGCGGACTTTTGCCGCGAGTCCGGCAAGCGGTGCGCCCGACAGAATGACGACGTCGGCGTTGTCCTGATCGACCGCACGGTTGGCGAGCGCGACCAGCAGCTCCTCCTTCTCGGCCTGCACCTGCGAGATCGACTGGAAATGACCGTCAAGCGTGCGAATGCCGGCGCAGCGCGAGCTCAGCCCGTGCATGGCGACGCATTCCTCGTACCAGGGCGCCAGCGCGCCGGCGAAGGTGACGATACCAAACCGGCGGCCGAGCATGCAGGCCGTGAGCATCGCAGCTTCGGCCAATCCCACGACGGGGAAGGCGAACAGCTCACGCGCGCCGAACAGGCCGGGATCGCCGAACGCCGCGATGACAGCGGCATCGACGCCGGGGCCGGCTTCGGCCAGCATCTCCAGCGCGATCGCACCACCGATCTGGGCCTCGGCGCGGGTCGCGATATAAGGCACGCCGCGCGCGGCGGTGAGCGGCACGAGCTCGGTGCCGGCGGATGCCGCCTTGCTGCCGGCGGCATGGAGCAGATCCGTCACATCAGCCGTCGTGTTGGGATTGAGCAGCAGGATCTTCATGGCGCAACGTTCCTCGTCTTGCGGCCGCGCGGCCTTGCCGGTGCCTCCGGTGCCGCGGCGTCGTCCGCCTTGTCGTTCATTGCCTTGGCATCCAGCGTCTCGGCGACGATCTCGCCAGTGCGGCGCACGTGGTGGGCCAGTATCTGTCCGGCCCGGGCCGCATCACGCGCCTTCAGCGCCGACAAAATCTCCTGATGCTCTTGCACCGATTCATCCCAGCGGCCGAGCACCGACAGCGCGAAGAAGCGCGCCCGCTCGGCCCGCGCCAGCAGCGCCTCGTGCGTCGCCTTCAACACGGCATTGCGGGCGAAGCCGACGATCGCCGAATGGATCTGCTGATTAACTTGAAAATAATCGCGCAGCTCGCCGCGGCCGTGATGCCATTCGATCTTGTCCTGCAGCGCCGCGAGCCGTTCGAAGTCGTCCGGCTCCATGCGCAGCGCGGCGAGCTCGGCGGCGCAGCGTTCGATGCCGCTGACGGCCTCGAACAGTTCGGCGAGTTCGGCACGGCGGAACGGCGCCACCACGGCGCTGTGGTTGAGCCGCAGCTCGACCAGGCCCTCGCTCGCCAATTGCTTCAGCGCCTCGCGCAGCGGCGTGCGCGAGACGCCGAGCGCGTCGGACAGGTCCGCCTCCCCCAGCGATTGCCCCGGCGCCAGCTCGCCGCGCACGATCATGGTGCGCAGCCGCGCCGCAGCCTGCTCGTGTAGCCCGACCCGCGGCACACGCAGGCGGCGCCGTTGCAGCGCGGTCATCGCGCGCTTGGGTTCCTTGTTACGTCTGGTCGCCTTGGGTTCAGTCACCGCTTGCCTTCACTGTCATGATTGGAGATCGCGCCCTCCCACGTGGATCGCGGCGGCCGCGCGCAGATCGGGGTTCGAGAACAGGCTGCCCCAGCCCTGCACGCGCGACGGATCGCAGCCGGCCGCGGCAAGGCATGCCCACAGCGTCACCGCAATCGAATCCAGCACCGGGACGCCAAATCCGCGCTCCAGCCGCTCGGCCGCGCCGGCGCCGCGCATGTTGGTACAGAGCACGACGGCGGCATCGCAGCCCTCGCGCACCACCTCCTCGATCAGCCGCGCGACCTCGGCCTCGCTGACCTCGGCAAAGGAGAAATTGTCCTGCAGCGACAGATGCCGCTCGGCAAAACAGTGCAGCCCTTGCGAATTCCAGTTGGCGACGATCCGCTCCTGCACGTCCTTGCGATACGGCGTCACCAGCCCGATACGGCTGGCGCCGATCCGCCGCAACACGTCGCGATAGGCCAGCACCGTGGTACAGGCCTTGATACCCGTTGCCGCCGTGATCTCTTCGCACAGGCTCTCGTCGCGGTCGAAACCGAGCCAGCTTGCCGAGGTGCCATTCCAGGCGATGACGTCGACCTTGGCATGCGCCAGCAGCTCGGCCGCGCGAAGAATCTCGCTGGCGTCGAACTGGCGCAGCGCCTGCTCCGACAGCGCGATCTCGGTCACCTTGAAGCGCGAGAAATGCGCCGAGACGTCGTCGACGCCCGATAGCATCGCGCAGGTGATCGGCTCGAGCGCGGTATTCGACGACGGCGTCAGCATGCCGAGCCGGACGGGACGTGTCATTGGTGAGCCTCATCAAGCGGGCGAATCCTTGGCGGATTCGGCCGCATCCGTTTTAGACCGGGAGCTTGCGGCTGTAATCGATCAGGGTCGAGCAGATCAACAGCGCAATGCCCGCGGCGGCGAAATACATCAGGGCCAGGAAATAGGAGCCGGTGGCCTGCACGATGAAGCCGACGATCAGCGGCGTCGTGATGCCGGCGATGTTGCCGCCGAGATTCATGCAGCCGCCGAGGAAGCCGGACTTGCCGCGGCCCGCCAGCGCCGACGGAATCGCCCAGTACATGCCGCACCAGCGCAAGAAGAACAGCGTCGTCGACAGCAGCACCACGACCGCAACCGCGTTGGTGACGTAGGCGACGAGGAAGATCGACACCGTCGCCATGATCGCCGCGATGCCGAACAGCGTGCGGAACACGGTGTTGGGCGACCCGCCCCGCTCCCGCCAGTTATCGCCGATCCAGCCGCCGACCAGTTCGCCGACGAAGCCTGCGAAGAAGATGATGAAGGACGCGCCGCCCAGCGCCTTGATGTCGAAGCCGTGCACCTTGAACAGGTAGGTCGGCATCCAGGTCAGCAGCCCGTAGAACGTGGTGTTGAAGAACATCCAGCCGAGGCACATGCACCACACCGAGCGAAACCGGAAATACGCCATCCAGCTTGCGCCCGAAGACGGCGGCGTCGCCGCATCCTCGATCGCGTGCGCCTCCTCGAGATAGCGCGCCTCGGCTTCATTGACCGACGGATGCTCGCGCGGCACGTTGCGGATGTAGTACCAGGCCCACAGCCCGCACAGCATGGTGCCGACGCCGGCGATGACGAAGGCGACGCGCCAGGAGCTGAACGCCGCCATCAACCAGGCGATCACGATCGAGCCGAGCGCCGCACCAAGCGGCGCGCCGCCGTCCAGCAAGGTGGCGCCGCGGCCGCGCTCGGTCTGCGTCATCCAGATCGCGTTGAGCTTGCCGCCGGCCGGATAGATCGGCGCTTCCGACGCGCCGAGCCCGAGCCGGGTCAGCAGCAGCAGCATCCAGCTGGTGGACAGCGCCGCCAGCGCCTGGAAGAAGCCCCAGAACAGCGTCGCGAGCGCGATCACGATACGCGGCTTGAAGCGATCGGCGAGCATGCCGCCCGGCACCTGCATCAGCGCATAGGTCCAGAAGAACGAGCTCAGGATCAGGCCCTGCATCGCCGGATCGATATCGAACTCCTTGGCGATGACCGGCATCGCGACCGAGAGCGAGGCGCGATCGATATAGTTGATCGAGATCAGGAACAGCATCAGCAGGAAAATCTTCCAGCGCACGCCTGAAGGCTTTGCCGTATCTGCCATTGCGATGGTGGACACCTGATCGCTCATTGCTTGCTCCTCCCGACAGATTGTTTTGCCCTGCCGCGCCCCTCGTCCTTGACGGTCGCTGGCCTCTCCTGCCCTGCGTGAAGTCTGCTTCAAGGCGGCAAACGGGACAAGCACATTTTGTATTCTGCATACAATTTAGTTTATCTTATTGATATAAGTCGATATTTTATCAATCTTGCGCTTCAATTGAGCAGCCGATGATCAGGAATTGGGCGTCAGGTCAGCCGCACGAGGCAGGCGATTGCAGGGAATTGGCCCGGCGTCGCCGCTGCAACAATCGCCCGCCTCGGTGCTCTGCTCACTGCAAAAACGAGCCTAGCCCGCATGAGCGAAGCGACATGCGGGGACAAAACCAGCCCCGGATATCGCTTCGCTCATCCGGGCTACGTAGGCACGGACAGCGGCGCCCCGGGGCCGTTGCCCGGGACGCAGTGAGTGAGCTAGCGACGGATGAAGGCCGCCACCACCGCGCTGGAGGTTGCGCAGACGGCGACCACCAGGAACACCAGCGAGGTCTGGTTATGCTTGTCCATGAAGTGGCCGATCATCGGCTCGCCGAGACCTGCGAACAGGTAGGCGAAGAAGTTCATCACCCCGGTCGCGGTCCCTGCCCGTTTGTGGCCGACCAGATCCGGGCACAGCGCCCAGAACGAGGATTGCGGACCGTAGGTGAAGAAGCCGCACAGGAACAGCACGGTCATCCCGAGAACGATGTCCGAGGTCGGGATCGCGTACATGCACAGCGAGGTGACCGCGGCGAGCGCCATGTAGAGCACGATGGCGAGGTAGCGGCGCGAGCCGAACACCTTGTCCGAGACCCAGCCATTGCTGAACGCGCCGACCGCCATGCCGACCGGCAGCGCGATGCTGATCCAGCGCGGATCGATCACCGAGGCGGCGCCGGCCTTGGCCCAGTTGCCGCCGAGGAAGTGGACGGGCACCCACACCAAGAGGCCGTAACGCGCCGCGTTCTGGAAGCCGATCGCGACGCCGGCGACCAAAAGGCGCCAGTTCGACAGCACCGCCTTGTAGCGCGCCAGCGAGCCCTCATTGGCGCTGACCGCAGTTTCCGCAGAGGCGACATCGTCGGCCTCGTCATGCGGCGAGGCAAAGCCCATGTCCTCGGGCTTCTCGCGCGCGATCAGATAGAACGCGATGCCGCCGAGCAGCAGCAGCACGACCGGGATACGGAAGATCCAGCGCCAGTCGAGCTGGAAGTAGCCGACCACGACCAGCGAGGTGACGAACGACAGCACCGAGGCGAGACCGGCCGCGAATGTATAGAGTCCGTAGACCGTGCCGCGCTCGTGGCGGCCCCACCAGTTCGACAGCAGCCGGCTGCCCGGCGCCCATCCCATCGACTGGAAATAGCCGTTGATGCCCCAGAACGCGGTGAGGCTGACGATCCCGGTCGAGAGACTGGTGGCCCAGTTCATGATGAAGGAAAGGATCGCGCCCGCGCTCATCACGCGGCGGCCGCCGAACTTGTCGCCGAGATTGCCGTTGATCGCCTGCCCGACCGCGTAACACCAGAGCAGCGCCGCGCTGGCCCAGCCCAGCGCCTCCTTGGTGACGCCGAACTCGGCCTGGATGCCGGGAATGGCGAAGCCGAAGGTTTGCCGCCCGGTGTAGAAGAACAGATAGCAGAACATCGCCGCGAACAGCATCCGCCACTGCGCGCGGCGGAACGATGTCGCGAGCTCCGGATTTTGCACTCCGACCGAGCCGACGCCCGACGGACTGAACGTGATCGACATTAAGGCCTCCCCTGATTGATTGGTGATTGCAGTCGGCCGCCGCGTTGTTCTTGTTGCGCGCGTGCGGCCCTCGTTCGGACGTCCCTATGCCGGCCAGGGCAGCGAATAGGTCTTGACGTTGGTGAAGCTCTTGATCGCCTCCTGCACGCCTTCCTTGTAGCCAAGGCCGGAATCCTTGATCCCGCCGAACGGTGACATCTCGATCCGGTAGCCCGGCACTTCCCAGACGTTGACGGTGCCGACGTCGAGCTCATTGACGAACCGCGTGATGTAGTCGAGCCGGTTGGTGCAGACGCCAGACGACAGGCCGAACGCGGTCGCGTTCGAGATCCGGATCACGCTGTCGATGTCGTTGGGCACGCGGATGATCGGGATCACAGGCCCGAAGGTCTCCTGCATCACCAGCTCGCTGGTGTAGCGAATCCGGTCGACCACGGTCGGCGGATAGAGCGCGCCGTCGCGAGCGTTACCGTGCAGCAGCTCGGCGCCGTCGGCGACGGCGGCATTGACGCGGCGCTCGAATTCCTTCGCCGCGCCCTCATGGATCACGGTGCCGACGTCGACCGTCGGGTCCATCGGGTCGCCGCATTTCAGCTTGCGCGCCTTCTTCAGCACCAACGCGACAAAATCGTCAGCGACCGCCTCGACGCAGAGGATGCGCTTGACGGCGGTGCAGCGCTGGCCGGAATTCTTGGTGGCGCCGGTGACCGCGAGTTCGGCCGCCTTGTCGAGGTCGGCGTCCTCCATCACGATCAGCGGATCGTTGCCGCCGAGCTCGAGCACCAGGCGCTTGTAGCCCGCTTTATTGGCGATGTGCTTGCCGACCCTGACCGAGCCGGTGAAGGTCACGAGATCGGCGTCCGGATCGGTGATCATCGCATCCCCCATCGAATGCGGATTGCCGGTCACCACCGACAGCATCTCCGGCGGCAGCCCGGCTTCGTACAGCACGTCGGCGAGCGCGAGCGCGGTCAGCGGCGTCAGCTCGGTCGGCTTCAGCACCACGCGGTTGTTGGTCGCGATCGCCGGCGCGATCTTGTGGCTCACCATGTTGAGCGGATGGTTGAACGGTGTGATCGCCGAGATCGCGCCGAGCAGCGGGGTGCGCGTCGTGAAGATCTTGCGCGCCTTGCCCTGCGGGCTGATGTCGCAGGAGAACGTCTCGCCGTCGTCCTTGATCGCGAGCTGGCCGGCAAACGAATAGACGTCATAGGCGCGCCCGGCCTCGTAGAGCGAATCCTTCCAGCACAGGCCGGACTCGGCGGTGATCAACCGCGCAAATTCCTCCTTGCGCCCGGCCAGGATCTCGGCGGTGCGCAGCAGGATGCGCTGGCGCTCGTAGCGCGTCAGCTTCGGCTTGAACGCGGCCGCCTTGGCGAAGGCGCTGCGCACATGCTCCGGCCGCGCCGCCGGCACCGTGCCCACCACCTTGTTGGTGTAGGGACTGAAAACCTCGACATGCTCGTCGGTGTCGACGAGGATGCCCGCGATGCGCATCTGCTCATGGCGAACGGCCGGGCTCTGGATGTTCATGGCACTGTCCTTGGGGTCCGAATGCGTCACTGGATGCGGTTGAGCGCGACGTCGAAGGCGTCGAAGTTGCGCAGGGCGTGGCCGGCGGGCAGCGCGATCTTGCGGTTGGCGATCAGCGGCACCCGCTCCTCGGTCAGTCCGCCATGCGAGCGCAGCGGCTCGGTCAGGCCCGACAGATCGTGACGCGCCTCGCTGGTGCCGAGCACCTTGTGCCTGGTCGAGATCACGACGATGTCGCCGATCCGGTCCGGCGGCAGCTCGAACCTGGCGCAGGCCTCGTTGCGCGTCAGCGCGACCTCGATGCCTCCCGTCGCACGCAGCCGCGACAGCAGCGTGTCGACGTTGGCGCCCTCCGGCGTGTAGATCGTCGCGAACGAGCCGAGCGAGCCGTGATGGGCGACATAGGGATCGGTGATCGGCAGGATCACGCGTGCGGCACCCGTACCCGTCCAGTCGTCCATGACGTCCTGGAGGTAGATCACGTCGGGCTTGCCGTCGGGCAGGAACTTGTCGTTCATGCCGTGGTCGGCGGTCGCCACGATGTTGCAGCCGAGCGCATCGAGCTTCGCGAGATAGCCGTCGATCATCGCGTAGAAGTCGTTGGCGATCTTGGTGCCGAGCCCGACCTTGTGCTGGATGTAGTCGGTGGTCGACAGGTACATCAGATCGGGACGGTAGCGCTCGACCAGCTTGACGCCGGCCGCGAACACGAAGCGCGACAGATCGGCGGAGTAGACCTCGGGCAGCGGCAGGCCGACGAAATCGAGCACATCATCGATGCCGTTGGCGGCCTTGGTGGCCTGGTCGGCCTTCTCCGACGAGAACGCGATGGCGCGGCCGCTGGAATAGTCCAGACCGTACGCAAGCAAGGTGCGCAGCTTGTCCTTGGCGGTGACGGCGGCGACCTTGTAGCCGGCGTCGTGGACACCGGCGAGGATGGTCGGTGCGCGCAGGAACTTCGGATCGTTCATCATGACTTCGGCGTTGTTCGCCGTGTCATAGAAGTAGTTGCCGGCGATGCCATGCACCGCGGGCGGCCGTCCGGTGATGATCGAGAGGTTGTTCGGATTGGTGAAGCTCGGGATCACGCTGGCGGCATGGACATGCGCGCCCTCCTTCATGAAGCGCGCGAAGGTCGGCGCGACGCCGGCCTCGATCGCCCGCTCGATATAGCCAGGCTCCGAGCCGTCGAGGCAGATCACGACCGTCGGCCGCGTCGGCGCGTCGTAACGGCGCCCGTTGACGGTGATTGTCTTGCGATTGTCTTGCATGATACCTCTCCTTGTCACTGCGCCGCCGTCACGCGCTCACCGCGCTCGGCATCCGCTGCGTCTGCGCTGCCTCGATCAGCCGTTCCTTCGATCCCAGGAAGTTGCGGCCGCGCTCGCCTTCGAGCGAGTCCGCGATCAGCGCGTGCCATTCGGCGCGCTCGATCCTGTAGGCGGCCGGATTGCAGGAGATGCCGAGCCGCGCCATGAAGTCCTCGAGATCGTCGGCCGCGCGCGCGAGGTCGCTGCCGAAGATCTGCCGGAGGCTGTCCTCGCAGAGCCCGCCTGCCCCTTTGACGCTGCGCAGCACCATCGGCAGCGAGAACGAGCAGGCGATGCCGTGCTGCACGCCGTGCCGCAGCGTGATCGGATAGGACAGCGAATGCGCGATCGCGGTCTTGGTGTTGGAGAACGCGAGGCCGGCAAACAGTGCCGCCTGCGCCATGCGGCTGCGCAGCTCGAGATTGCCGAGGTCATTGGCGAGCTTCGGCAGCACGTCGAGGATGCTGCGCGCCGCGGCCACCGCGTGGTTGGCCGACACCGGGTTGTTGTTGACGTTCCAGATGCTCTCCAGTGCATGCGACAGCGCGTCGAGCCCGGTGCTGACGGTGAGGAGTTGCGGCTTGCCGAGCATCAGGCGCGGATCGATCACGGCATGGGTCGGATAGAGCGACGGACGCGCCAGCGAATATTTCTTGCCGTTGGCCTCGTCCCACACCGTGCCCCAGCAGGTCACCTCGCTGCCGGTGCCGGCGGTGGTCGGCACCGCGATGATCGGGATCGCCGCGAGGCGCTCGGCGCCCTGCTGCGTCTCCAGATAGGTCTTGACGGTCGCGAAGTCGCCGCCGGCGGCCGCGAACACCTTTGCGGAGTCGATCACCGAGCCGCCGCCGAGCGCGACGATCACCTCGGGCTGCCTCGCGAGCCCGGCAAAGCGCGCGGTCTGTTCGGTGAGCAGGCGGTAGTCCGGATTGGGCGCGACGTCGCGGATGGTCAGGACCGACGGTCCCGCCGCGGCGCGCAGCCGCCGCTCCAGCTCGTCGAAGACCGGCTCGCCATAGGTCACGAGCGCGTAGGCGCGCTTGCCGATCAGTCCCGGCAGCTTGTCGAAGCTGCCGGCTCCGAATTCGATCCTCACCGGGTTGGAATAAGTCCAGTCCATCAGCGCGTCCTCCGTTTGGCGCGAAGGTACGGCGCCGGCTGCTATTGACAAATTCATTCTACGGATGCGTTCTATTGATTATGTCAATAGTGTTCAGCCAGCTGCGCGCCTTCCATGCGGTCGCCGCCCATGGTGGCTTCACCGCGGCCTCGCGCGTGCTCAACGTCGGCCAGCCGACATTGACCATCCAGGTCAAGGAGCTGGAGGAGAGCTACGGCGTCGAGCTTTTGATCCGGAAGCCGCGGCATACCGAACTCACCGAGGCCGGCGCCGCGCTGTTCGAGATCACCCGCGGCATCATGACGTTCTGCGACGAGGCCCACGACCTCCTGGCCGCGCACGGCAAGGCGACCAAGGGCCATCTGCGGGTCGCGACCGTCGGACCGTTTCATGCCACCGAAATCATCGCGGCGTTCAAGCGCGATCATCCGGAGGTGCAGATCTCGACCCTGCTCGGCAATTCCGAACGCACCTTCCGCCACATCGTCGACTTCGAGGCCGACGTCGCGATCCTGGCGGAGGTGCCGGAGGATCCGCGCGTCACCATGATCCCCTACCGCACGCACCGCGTGATCGTGTTCGTCAACCGCGACCATCCCTGGTTCAAACGCAAATCGGTCAGGCTGCGCGAGCTGGCCGACCAGCCTATCGTGCTGCGCGAGCGCGGCTCGACCACGCGGCGCGCGTTCGAGGCGACGATGCAGGCCGAGGGCATCAGGATCGAGCCGGTGTTCGAGATCGAGAGCCGCGAGGGCGTGTGGAAGGCGGTCGAGCGCGGCCTCGGCATCAGCGTCGTCGCCGACTTCGAATTCGTGCCGCATCCCAACCTGCGCGCGCTGGAGATCAGCGACCGCACCATCAAGACCCAGTACAGCATCGCCCATCACAGCGGGCGCGGTCATTCCCCGATCATCAAGGCGTTCATCGACACGGTTCGGCGGATGAAGGGGCGTGATGCTACCGCGAGGGGGTCTTCGGCCCGGCCTTGAGTGCGAACAGCGCCAGAAGCGCGGCCAAGCTCAGAGCCGATGTGACCGCAAGCGTGTAGCCACCGAGCGGCGAGATCAGGAATCCGAATATGAGGGGCGCGAGCGCTTGAGACAGTCGCGACGGCGCGCCGAGCAGTCCCAGGCGGTAGCCGTAATCCTTCGGACCGAATATCGCCAGCGGCAGCGTGCCGCGCGCGATGGTCAGGATGCCGTTTCCGGCACCGTGCAACAGCGCGAACACCCCCGCGAAGCCACCGCCGAACAGACCGATGACGCAGGCGCCCAAGGGATGTGTGATGCAGGCCAGGCGCGCTGACCAGAGCGGATGGAAGCGCTTCAGCAGGCTCGCTTCGACAATGCGTGCCGCCACCTGCGCCGGGCCGATCAGTGCGCCCGCCGCGATCGCCTGCGCCGGCGTCGCACCGAGCGACTCCAGAATTCGCGGCAGATGAACCGCCATCGCCGACGTCACGCTCCAGGCGGCGGCGAAGGCAAAGGCGAGCAACACCATCGCGCGATCGATGGCAATGTGCGGCTTCGGCGTGTCGGCCGCGATCCGATGCTCCCGCTTTAGCCCGGGGATCAGGAGGCCGTTGAGCGGCAAGCAGATCAGGATGTGCGCAGCGGCCCAGCCGAAGCAGGTCCAGCGCCAGCCGATGGTTGCGAGCCCCCACGCACTCAGCGGCCAGCCGATCGTGCTGGCAAAGCCCGCGATCAGGGTAATGCCGGTGATGGAGCGACGGGCGGCGTTGCCGTAGATGCGCCCGAGCGCCGCGAAGGCTGCATCATACAGGCCAAGACCCATGCCGACGCCGAGCAACAGCCAGCTCACCGCCATCAGCACGCCGCCCTGCGACAGCCCGAGCAGGATCAGACCGGACGCCAGGATGAGGTTGGACGCGCAGAGCACTTCGCGTCCGCCCATCCGGTCGATCTGGCGGCCGACGCGCGGACCGAGCAGCCCGGAGATCACGAGCGCCATCGAGAACGCGGCGAACAGCCAGTTCGTCGAGATGCCGAGGTCCCGCGCGATCGAGTCCGCGAGGATGGCAGGCAGATAATAGCTCGACGCCCAGGCAAGGGTTTGCGTGGTCCCGAGCGCAACAATCAGGACGTTGTCTGCACGGCGGCTCATCCGGCGCGCGCACCCGGCGTCCTGGACGGAACCACTTCTCCGTCTTCCTTGACGAACTGGCCAATGTCCGTGGCGAGAAGGTCAAGCACGACCTCGGACGGCCGGCACAGTTTCACGCCGTTCGGCGAGACCACGATCGGCCGATTGATCAGGATCGGATGCGCGATCATGAAATCGATCAACTCGTCGTCGCTCCATTTCGGATTGGCAAGGTCGAGCGCTGCATAAGGCGTGCCTTTCTCGCGGAGCAGCGCGCGGGGCGTCATGCCCATGGCCTTGATCAGGGAGATCAGCGTGTCGCGCGCGGGCGGCGTCTTGAGATACTCGACGATCTCCGGCTCCTCCCCGCTTTGGCGGATCATGGCCAGCGCGTTGCGCGACGTCCCGCAAGCGGGATTGTGGTAAATCGTGATCGTCATCGGATTGCTTCCATCTTCGTTTCGCTCTGCCGCAGGAGCCACGTCATCAGCGCCAGCGCGGCCATCGCCCCCAGAATCTCGGCGACGATGAATCCCGGCAGGTCCTGCGCGCGGATACCGGAAAACGTATCGGTGAATGATCGCGCGATGGCAACGGCTGGGTTGGCGAAAGACGTGGAGGCGGTGAACCAGTAGGCGGCGGTGATGTAGAGCCCGACCAGCCATGGGATAGCGGCCTCGCGAAACCGCAGGCCACCGATGATCGTTGCGACCAGTCCGAACGCGGCAACGAATTCCGCAAACCACTGCGGGAACCCGGTCCTCGCCCTGGCGGAGAACTCCAGGAGCGGCAGGCCGAACATGGCATGCGCGACCATCGCACCCAGGATTCCCCCGAGCACCTGCGCCGCGACGTACTGCGCCGCGTGCGGCAGGCGGAGTTCGCCCTTGAGCGTGAACACCAGCGTAACCGCCGGATTGAAGTGCGCGCCGGATATCGGTCCAAGGATCGTGATCAGCACCACCAGGATGGCACCGGTCGGCAGCGTATTGCCGAGCAGCGCCAGCGCCACGTCCTTGGTCAGGGTTTCTGCCATGATGCCGGAGCCAACGACGGTCGCGACCAGAAGCAACGTGCCGAGACCTTCGGCCACAAGGCGCCGTGGCAGATCGAAATCGCGCATCAGACGCGCGCCTTCTTCTTGCTCGTGGAAGGCTTGCACTGGGCGGCGGCGAGCGCCGGCGCGCAGATCTCCGGGTGGCCCGCGCAGCAATCCTTCATCAGGAAGGCAATGAGGTCGCGCAAACCGGTGAAATCCGCCGAGTAGATGATCGAGCGCGCCTCGCGGCGCGGCAGGATCATGCCGGCGTGTTCGAGGTCCTTCAGATGGAACGACACGTTGGATGGCGACACCTCGACCGCCTCGGCAATCGCCCCCGCGGCCATCCCCTCAGGACCGGCCTTGACCAGCAATCGCACGATCCGCAGCCGCGTTTCCTGCGACAGCGCGGCAAACGCGGTTCGGGCTTGACGCTCCTCCATCTTTCGATAATCCTACAATTCAATAATCATTGGAATGAGGATAGCAGCCATGGACACGCTTGCCAATACCCGTTCGATCGTCGGCGCCCTGCTTCCGGTGGAAGAGCTGTCATCCGCGGCCCTCCTTTCCGGCCTTGAGGCGCACAAGGAGAAACCGCTGATCTTCAGCTACGACGGCCGGGACGTCCGCCCCAGCTACCACGTGACCGAAGTCAAGACCGGTTCGTTCAGGGCGCTCGATTGCGGCGCGAACCCGGAGAGCTGGAGCGAGACCTTCATTCAGCTCTGGGACATCGAGGAGGAAAACCGCGGTCACATGCCGGCCGGAAAATTTCTTGCGATCATCCGCAAGGTCGACGAGGCCGTCGGCTTCGACCCGCAAGCCCGGCTGACGTTCGAGGTGAGCGACGGTGTTCGGCCGATGCAGATCTATCGCGCCGAACGCATGGATGCCGGCGACGCGGCGATCCGCGTCTATCTCTCGGCGCGCCCGTCGAGCTGCAAGCCGCGCGACCGATGGCTCCAGGAACAGCAGTCCTGCTGCGTACCGAAAGCCAAACAGCCTTGCTGCGGGTGATGGATGCTTGAACGCCTGATATGGCCAGACGTGTCACGCGGATTGGCGCTCGCGGCAAGGCTGCCCGGAAATCGCCGATCACTGAGTTGCCCGACAGGTCAAGCCTCCGAAGCAAAAATATTTCGCTTTATCAGAAGCGCAACTCAGTGTATGAATAACGCGTCTCACCCGATCGAGGGGCGCTGCGCATCGTCACGGGTGTTGCGGTGAGATGCGGTGGACGCGGCAAGCGCAACTGACGAGTGCGCATGATGCGGACGGCGAAATCGTGCAGGCCTGACGCCCTAGCGGCAGGTGTCCTCTCGCAAAGTGCGCAAACGTTTGCGAGGGCGGCGACAAAAAAGCCCAGTCTCGCCGGGGAGAGCACGTATAAGCCGTAACCCATCGCGCAGGGAAAGCCGGGTTGTTTCCGGTTACACCTGTGGTCCTACCCCCCGAGCTTTCTACCTTTTGCTCGGGGCCCATGGGTGCGATCGGCACCCGGCTTTCCCTGCGCCCTCTGTTCAAGAGAGGGCGGAACAAAAAGCAAAGCTCGGGCAGATCATGTCGCGAGAATGCGAAAGTTTGACTCCCGATCGTGCAACACACTCGCTGTCGTCCCTGCGAAAGCAGGGACCACCACAGATCGGCATTGTCGCGGGATGGTTGAACGACGAGTCCCGTTCACAACACGGGCCGCGGAGTATGGGTCCCTGCTCCCGTGCGCAATTGCGCACTAGGCAGGGACGACACCGAGATTGCAGCGATGATGGAGCGCGCCCTACCCGCTCAAGCCGCCGTCGGCTCGCTCGACAGCGCGGCGAACACCGTCTCCGGCGAATGGGCGATCACGGCGAGCAGCGCGCGGGCAGGTCCGCGTGGCGCGCGCTTGCCCTGCTCCCAGTTGCGGATGGTTTCCACGGGCACGCCGAGCTTGGCGGCGAATTCCAGCTGGGTGAGCTGGGCCCGGCGGCGCAGATCGCGTACGGCCGGCTGCGCGGCCGCAGGCTGCATCGCCGCCCGGTCGGGATGTGCGGGCACGAGCGGGATTTCCTGCCCGTCGCGCAATTCGACGATCCGTCCGTCCGCCTTGAGCCGCAACCGCTGCATGATGGCCCCCGTGATGGCCCCTTGGAGATAGCGGCATCATCGATGAAGCGCGTTAAGTTCGGATTAACGATAAGCGGCCCGGCGCGGCTCGCGCCCGAACCATGCGCCGCCCTACCCGCGAGCGCGTTACTTGAGGCCGAACCACAGCGTGGCGATGCCGAGGAACGAGAAGAAGCCGACCACGTCGGTGACGGTGGTGACGAAGGTGCCGGAGGCGACCGCGGGGTCGGCCCGCACCCGTTCCAGCACCATCGGGATCAGGATGCCGCCGAGCGCGCCGGCGACCAGATTGCAGATGATCGCAAGCCCGATCACGATGCCGAGGCCGGGGATCTTGAACCACGCCACCGCGGCAACGCCGGTGATGACGGCAAAGGCGATGCCGTTGACGAGCCCGACCATGGTCTCGCGCAGCACCACCCGCATCGCGTTGTACGGGCCGAGCTCGCGGGTGGCGAGCGCGCGCACCGCGACCGTCATGGTCTGGGTCGCGGCATTGCCGCCCTGGCTCGCCACGATCGGCGCCAGCACCGCGAGCGCCACCATCTTCTCGAGCTGGCCCTCGAACAGACCGAGCACCGACGAGGCCAGGAACGCGGTAGCGAGATTGACCAGGAGCCAGTTGAAGCGGCCGCGGGCGATGGTCCACACCGTGTCGGACAGCTCTTCGTCGCTGGTGACGCCGCCGAGCGCCTTCAAGTCTTCGTCTGCCTCCTCCTCGATCACGTCGACGACGTCGTCGATGGTGATCACGCCGACCAGCCGGTCGATGGTGTCAACCACGGGAGCTGCGACCAGGTTGTACTTGCCGAACATCCGCGCGACCTCTTCCTGGTCTTCCAGCGCGGAAACCCGGCGACGGTCCTCGTCGATCAGATCCTTGATCGGGACCGGGCGGCGCGCGCGCAGCAGCACGTCGAGCGGCACGGCGCCGAGCAGGTGCTTGTCGGCATCGACCACATAGATTTCGTAGAAGCGATCCGGCAGGTCCGGCGTGTCGCGCATGTAGTCGATCGCCTGCCCGACATTCCAATCTGGCGGCACCGCGATGAACTCGGTCTGCATCCGCCGGCCGGCGGAATTCTCCGGGTACAGCAGACTGCGCTCGATGTCCTCGCGCTCGGCCGCCGGCAGCTTCTCCAGGATCTCTTCCTGGTCCTCCTCGTCGAGACTCTCCAGGAGCTCGACGGCGTCGTCAGATTCGAGCTCGCGGACGCCCTCGGCAACCGTCTCCGGCTCGAGTTCCTCGAGGATCTCCTCGCGGACGGTCTCGTCGACTTCGTTGAGCGCCGAGAAGTCGAAATCGGTGCCGGTGATCTCGACCAGGGTGACGCGGTCGTCCGGCTCCAGCGCCGCGATCAGGTCGCCGAGATCGGCCTCGTGCAGTTCCGCCACCACCTCGCACAGCAACGGCCGGTCGGCGGCGTGGATGGCCCGGGTGATCGCCGCGACGAATTCGCCGCGGAGCTCGCCCTCCTCGTCCCGCATCGGCATCCGGGCCAGCGGATCGGCCTCGGCGGGTTCGGCAACGTCGAAATTCTCGGCCATGCCGTGTTTCGCCGGTTTGACAGGAGGGGAAAAACTGGTTGGATGAGTGCGGAACGGATTACCTAATCGGTGGGGCCCAGTGCAATGAGAAAGATGTCGAGCGCACCGCGACCGCTCCGGAAGGCTTTCGCGGCGCTGGTCGCGCTCGCGCCTATTGCACTGTTCGGCTCGGCGCACGCCGCCGAATGCCAGCGCAAGGACGCGCTCGGCACCTCACGTGTACTCGAGGTCGACCCCGCGACCTATCCGCGCGTCGGGCTGAAGAGCTTTCCGCAGACCCTGCCGCTCAGGGATGGCGAGGTCGTGCTGACCTTCGACGACGGACCGACGCCGGGGGTCACCGACAAGGTGCTGACGGCGCTGGCGGCTGAATGCGTGCAGGCAACCTTCTTCATGGTCGGCCGCAACGCGGCCGATCATCCCGATATGGTCCGCAAGATCGCGCGCCTCGGCCACACCATCGGCTATCACAGCTGGGACCATCCACATCTCAACAAACTCCCGCCGGATCAGGCCGAGGCGAACATCAACCGGGGGATCGAAGCGGTCCAGAAGGCCCTGCGCGGCACCGAGAGCAAGATTCCGAGCACGCCGTTCTTCCGGTTCCCCTATTTCGAATCGACACCCGCCCTGCTGGACCACCTGGAAAAGCGCGGTATCGCGGTGTTCGGAGCCGATTTCTGGGCCAGCGATTGGAACAAGATGACCCCCGAGGAGGAACTGAAGCTGCTCACCGGGCGGCTCGAAGGCCACCGCAAGGGAATTGTCCTGCTGCATGACCCGCAAATGCGGACAGCCGAGATGCTGCCCGCCTTCTTGAGGTACCTGCAGGAGCATAAATACCACGTCGTCCACGTCGTCCCGGCGGCGCTGAAAACCGTGTCCGACCGGTCACATTGAACCCGGGACCCAAGGTGGATTACAGACCGTTAAGGCGGCATTCATGGCGCCGCACCTAAGGATTCGTCAGTGCGTTTGGAATGCGGCCGAGATTCGATGATTGCAAACGTCCTGGTGATGATCCGGAAGCGGTCGCGGACCGTGGTCCGCGCGGGGCTGCTGGGCTGCGGCTTGATGACGCCGTATGCCGCCCTCGCCGCAGACTGCCCTAACCCCAACGCACTCGGCACCTCGCGGACCCTCGTCGTCGATCCCAAGGAGCATCCCCGGATCGGCACCATGCAGTATCCGGAGACCTTGCCGCTCGCCGATCACGAAGTGGTACTGACCTTCGACGACGGGCCGTTACCTAAATACAGCAACCAGGTGCTGGCGATTCTCGCCAGCCAGTGCGTCAAGGCGACCTTCTTCACCATCGGCTCCCAGGCCCGGTTCAATCCGGAGGGCGTGCGCAAGCTGATCGCGGCCGGACATACCGTCGGCACGCACAGCCAGAACCATCCGCTGACGATGAACAAGATGCCGCTCGAGAAGGTGCGGCAAGAGGTCGACGACGGCATCGCCTCGACGCTCGCCGCCCTCAATGGCGACAAGAGCAAGCTCGCGCCGTTCTTCCGGATTCCCGGCCTGATGCGCGCCGAGATCCCGGAGGCCTATCTGGCGTCCCAGGGCATCCAGGTCTGGAGCGCCGACTTCCCCGCGGACGACTGGCGCCACATCTCGCCGCAGCGGGTCTATGACCTCGCGATCCAGCGGATCGAAGCCAAGCGCAAGGGCATCCTGCTGCTGCACGACATCCAGCCGCGCACCGTTGCGGCGCTGCCGCGCATCCTCAGCACGCTGAAGGAGCGCGGCTACCGGATCGTTCATGTCGTGCCCGCAACGCCCGATCGCCCGGCGACGCCGACCCAGCCGCAGCAATGGTACCTGCATCCGCCGACCGAGACGGTGGCGACCACGCGCTGGCCCAAAATTCCGAATTTCGTGTTCACCGCGACGCGGACGCTGCCTGCCCCGGTGTTTGCCGACATGGATTGGCGCGATGCCGACATCCTCGACCACGCACAGCACGCCCGGGTTGCGATGCCCGTCCGCACGCTGTGGCCGCAGCCCCAGCTTGCCCGGTTCGCATCCGTCTCGACATTGCCGGTCCCGGCGTCCGACGTGTTCCGCGTTCCCGAGGCGCTTGACCTGACCCTGCTCGCAGCCCGATCGGCGGCCAATCGCCGCCTCGTGCAGCGCGCGGCAGTTGGCGTTGGCATACCGCGCGCGCAGGCGTTCTCCGCGCGCCAGGCCAGGCATCCGAAACAGGCCGCGCATCACGTGCCCGCCGCGGCGCACGGCAGAGCCCATGGCGCCCCCTTGCATGTCGCACCGCCGGCCGCGGACAATGCGTCAGTTCACGTCGCCAATAATCTGAAGAAGCGTACGCCGCGCGCCGAGGCGGCGGCGGCCGGCAGGCGCGTGCCTGATTGACGTGATCTAGCTGGCCACGATCTTGGCGACGCAGAGCAGGATCACCAGCGCCAGGAAGAAGATATCGATATAGGATTTGATCTCGCCGGCATGCCTGAGCACGGTGACATCGGCGACGATCTGCCTGCGCGAGGCGACAGCATTGGGCCCCTCGCCGGCCGCCGCGGCGAGCCGTCGCGTCTCGCCCTCCAGGCGCTCGATGCGCTGGAAGAAATAGAACGAGCGCAGGCCGGAAAAGGCGTGCATCGCCGCATAGACCAGGACCAGAATCGCGACCGTCGCGCGCTGCTCGTACTTCTCCAGAAGGTTCAGCGTGAAATAGACCAGCCCCAGGAACACGAAGTTGGAGACGACACGGTAGGCGTAGCTGGCAAAGATCATCAGGCGCTCCGGGTAAGCAAGCTTGCATCCGCGCAATCGCCAGAATCGGTGGCCGCGGTACCGGCATCTATTCGGTCGGCGTTACAGGATCGCGTCGAGCGGCATCTCCGCCTCAGCAGCCGGCTCCAAGTCTGGACATGAGTCACGCGCGGCCGGCGAGCGGCCGCGCTACGAAAACCTCAGCGATTTCAAGGATTAGTTGAGGCATGGTGCGCTCGGAGGGCGTTCGTATTCTGTTTAATTTCAATGATTTAGAGAGGCAGCCAAAGGAATTAGGTGCCTTTCCTGCGCGAAAGTGCATTTTTGGGCGCCCAACCCGGGCTTCGGAACGCTGCCGCTCACCGGCGCCAAACTATGCGAAGTCGATGAATTTAGGCACCGCCCTGAAACCATGCTGTCGGGTTATGACGCATCACCGCGCGACAGAACAAAACAGGAACTATACTTCGGCGCTATACTGTACTACGTAGCTGCTTTTGGTTGTGGAATCACTTCGCTTCAATGTCTAAAACTGACTTAGTCCGCACAAGCCGAGATGGCGATCAGTTCCATTACTTGTGGGCCGCCCGACGCTGTCTGAGGCTCCTATCCTCGGATAGCGGTTTGGTTGCCGTGGCCATTGAAGGCCCATCACCGGACGAGCAACCGGGTAGCGCGCCTGTCGAGGCCGGTGAAGAGCTCATCGACATCGCCGAATATTTTGGTAGCGAGGACATCAAGCAGGCTCGCTTGGTGCGCTACATGCAGCTGAAGCACTCAACGTTGCACGCGGATGACCCGTGGACGGCAAGCGGGTTGGAAAAAACCATCCGGGGTTATGCGAAGCGCTACGCGGAGTTGCAAAAAACGACACCGCGCGCAGAGTTAGCGAACAAACTCGAATTTTGGTTTGTAACCAACCGGCCGATAAGCTCGGATGTCGCCGAAGCGGTTGAAGACGCCGCAAACGAAGCCACGGCGCGTCATCCGAATGAGCGGAAAAAGTTGGAAGACTTCACCGGATTGACTGGTGCTGATCTCGCAGACTTTTGCAAACTTCTTCATTTTGAAGACCGGGAAGACGGTTACTGGGATCAGCGCAACATCTTGTTCCAAGATGTGAGCGGCTATCTGCCGAATGCCGACGTCGATGCGCCAACTCAGTTGAAGGAATTGGTAACCCGCAAGGCGCTTTCCGAGAGTGGCCAGAATCCGATCATAACGAAGATCGATGTCCTACGGGCCCTTAAAACCGACGAAAGCCTTCTCTACCCGGCTGCCAATCTGGTAGCGGAGGTCAGCAATGCGGTGCCCCGTGAGCAGGAGCCCACGCTTATACAACAAATTGTGGCTGCGAACGGTCCTGTTGTCGTCCACGCTTCAGGCGGCGTTGGAAAATCGGTATTCGCAACGCAAATCGGCCAAAAGCTTCCGCCGGGATCGGTCTGCATTCTCTACGATTGCTTTGGTAATGGCGAATACCGCAGCGCGGCTAAGTATCGCCACAGGCACAAAGATGCTCTCGTTCAAATCGCGAACGAGTTAGCTGCAATGAGTCTCTGCCACCTTCTCATCCCGACAGCGAGTGCGGACGCCGCCGCCTATGTGCGGGCTTTTGTTTACAGGCTTCGCCAAGCAGCAACCTTGGTTCGATTGGCCAATCCTCACGCGCTGCTTTGCATTGTGGTGGATGCGGCCGACAATGCGCAGATGGCGGCGCAGGAAATCGGCGAAATTCGTTCCTTCGCAAAAGATCTCATTCGCGTTCAAATTCCTCAGGGCGTGCGGCTTGTGTTTCTTTGTCGTTCACATCGCAGAGACATGCTTGAGCCTCCCCATAACGCCGCTGTGGTTGAGTTGCGGCCATTCAGCCGCGCCGAGACAGACGCGTTTCTGCGCCAGAACTTTCCAGACGCAATCGCTCGCGATGTCGATGAGTTTCATCGGCTGAGTTCGCATAATCCGCGTGTGCAAGCATTAGCCCTGTCGCGAGGACTCCCTCTGCAAGAAACACTGCGGTTGCTTGGCCCGAACCCAACGACCGTGGAAGATGCAATTTCGAGTTTGTTGGATGATGCGATAGCCAATCTCAAAGATGTTTCAGGCCCCATCGAGCGATCTCGCGTAGAAGCGATCTGCGAGGGATTGGCGGCGCTGCGGCCTCTGGTTCCGATACCAATATTGTCCGAGATGTCCGGCGTCGAGCAGGATGCCATCAAGAGCTTCGCCTATGACATAGGGCGCCCACTTCGCGTCGTCGGCGAAACGGTCCAGTTTCTGGATGAACCCGCCGAAACCTGGTTTCGAGAAAAGTTTCGACCAACGGCAGCGAAGATGGGCGAGTTCATCGCGCGACTAAAGCCCCTCGCGGGCAAAAGCGCCTATGTTGCCTCAACCTTGCCCCAGCTAATGCTTGAGGCCGGTCAATTTAATGAGCTCGTTGAGCTTGCGCTCTCGTCAAGCGCGCTTCCAGAGGGAAGCCCGCTTGAAAAGCGGGATGTCGAACTTCAACGGCTGCAATTCGCCCTGAAAGCGGGGCTTCGATCGCGGCACTATCTGGCGGCAGCCAAGCTCGCCTTAAAGGCCGGCGGCGAAACAGCAGGCGATGAACGACAGCGGAGCCTGCTTCAGGCCAATACGGATCTCGCTGCCGAATTCCTTGAGACCGATCTCATTCAGGAAATCGTCTCTCGCCGCACATTCGGATCGGGCTGGCTTGGATCGCACCACGCCTACGAAGCCGCGTTACTGTCCGGACGTGAGGAGTTAATTGGCGAAGCTCGCAGCCGCCTTCGCATGGCTCATGAATGGTTACGAAATTGGTCGCGTTTATCACCCAAACAACGCGAAGAAGAGCCCATCGAGGATCAAGATATCGCTGAGCTTACGCTTGCGCATCTTAATATTCATGGTCCGACGAATGGCGCGGATAGCCTGAGAACTTGGAAGCCACGGGAGGTCTCGTATCGTGTCGGCCGCTTAGTAGTGCGCAGACTAATCGATCACGGCCGATTTGCCGAAATCGAAGAACTAGCTCGCTCCGCGGGCAACGATGTCGGCCTAGTTCTGGCTGTAGCGCGCGAATTGCGCGAGGTCCAAAAACAACCGCCTGCAGAGGCGACAAGGCGGACGCTTAAGCTGCTGCTAGGTCGCCGCATCGACATCCGCAAGGCTGAAGGTTGGGATGACAAACAAGAATCTGTTGATGCGGTTCTCGCACTCGTAGAGTCAGCGTTAAAGGGGGGCGAGGTGACATATGATGACGCGGACAGGCTGCTTTCGCGCTATTTGCCGTCCGAGCCTCCCCGTGGGCTAGCATCGCGATTTTCGACGGCCCGGTTTCCGTTGCTTCGTGCGTACACCTTGAGAGCTGCTTTACGCGAACAACCGCTCGAACTGGCGGATGTAGCGCATGCCGAACTTAAGGAAGAAATTAACAAGGCGAACCAGCATTCAAAGTCCCGCGACTTACAAGAATTTGAAGAAGACGTTGGCGCGCTGCTTCCCTGGCACAAGCTTTGGGCTTCGGTCCTAATCGGACGCGTCAAAAAGGAAGACGTCGCGCAGGAAATCGCAAAAACGGCCGCAACTTCGTCGAGAGCGGAACGGATCTATTATCGCGACGGTTTCCATACCTCGAATGAAGTCGCCTTGCTCTGGATGGACATCCTTCATCAGACGGATACGGCAACGCCTGAAGCGTTGGCAGCGTTCGATCAGTGGAAGAACACGCTGAAGCGTCCGTTGTTTACACCGACACTTAATTCGATCTGCCGCCTGTGTGCGCTGAAGGATGACACGAAATCCACAGCCCTTGTGTATGCCGCGGAGTCGTACGCACTGACCAAAAATGAGCGCTCAAACGCCGACTCAAAATCGGATGGATATATCGACGTCGCGCGCGCAATTCTAACGACAAGCAAAGCCGATGCGAAAGCGTATTTCAATGAAGCAGTGGAGGTTGCCAGCAAGATAGGCGATGAAAATCTCGCCAGATGGGAAGCCATCCTTGATCTGGCAGACCACGCATCGCGCCCCGATCGACCGGCTCCCCTAGCTGCGTATAAGTTCTCGCGCTGTGCCGAGCTAACCTATGCTTATGTTGATCGTGACAAGCATTTTCCTTGGCACAGCACGGTTCACGCGCTTTGCGGCCTGTGTCCGACATCGGCACTCACCGTCATGAGCCGCTGGCGAGACCGAGGTTTCGGCTGGCATGAAAGAATATTGCCAATCGCCGTCGAAAACTTAATCGAGCGCAATGTTCTTGATCCCCGAGACGCGCTGCCTCTCGTGGGATTTCGAGCGGAGTGGGATTATGATGGGTTGCTTGGCCATATCTTAGCCAGATGTGAGAATTCATCTGAAACGGCTTCCGCAGCCCAGATCATTTATCGTTATGCGCGTTTCGCTATCTCCGAGTCATCAAGCTTGAAAAAGCTTCAAGATGTGGCGGCCAAGCATGGCATTACGCTGGATGGTCTTGCCCAGGCAATTTCCTTCGCTGAGCAAGAAGAGAAAGATCGCAAGCAAGACCATGACACCTATGACGCAGTTGATGTCTTGAAGGATCAACCGAGCCGCGATTGGAACGCGATATTTGCAAGCACTGATCTGACATCGCCGAGCGGGCTCTCGCAGGCTCATGATGCATTTAGACAGACGGAGCCCCCTTTTTATGAGGAGGAGTTCTTCAGTCAAGCAATGCAACGAATTCGGCCTGGAGCCGAAGCTCAGTTTGTCGAGGCTTTTGTCCAAACCCCGGAGTTTGAACTCTACTCCTTGCGGCACTTTTTGGAGCAGATACCAGCTAGCTGGAAAGATAGACCAGCAATTACGCAGGCGCTGGCGCAGGCTTTTAAATTGTTTTGCCGTCGCCACTGCATGGACATCAGAAAGAGCCGTTATTATCAACGGCTACCGCTTGAGAAGGCTTGCACGATAACCGGCGTTAGCGTGGACGAAATTGTCGATGTCGTGCTTTCGGCAATCGGCGAGACGTCCGACTTGATTGAAACCGACCGGCTCTTCTCGCTCCTCGGCCTTCTCACGTATAAACTATCGGCCGACGAAGCGCTTGAAGCGTTGACCTATGGCATGGACTTGTTCAATTCCGCATTGGACGATGCGGATGGCGACGGGCCGTGGAGAGACGACCTTTTGCCTCCCGCTGATATTCGCGAAGCCCTAGCGGGCTACATTTGGGGCATGCTGGCGGCGCCACAGACGGTGTCACGGTGGGAAGGAGCGCATGCCGTACTTGAAACCTGCACGTTTGGACGCACCCATCTTTTAACTTGTTTGATGACGCTGGCCTCGCGTATGCGGGGGACTCCATTCGCTGATGGGGATTTCCATTTCTATCGATTGCATGCAGTTCAATGGCTGCTCATCGGTCTGGCACGCGCCTCAATAGCTAACCCCAGGATCCTGATTCCGCACGCTCAGCAACTTCTCGATCTGACCACGAAACCGCACGTTCTGATCAGGGAATTTGCAGCGCGCACCCTGCTTGCGCTGATCGAGACAGGCCAACTTTCTGATGAAGACGGACTAGCGGATCGTTTGAAGAGCATCAACGAATCTAAAATGGCCATTGTTGAGTCGGACGCAGATGATGATATCCTCGCAAGTGAGCCCGATGAGGTCGAGAAGGACGAAGACCGCTATTATTTCGGCATAGATATCGGCCCCTATTGGTATGCTCCGTTGGGCCGCATCTTCGGCGTGTCGCAAGCTGAGATTGAGAGAAGAGCCCTTAGGGTCATCCGAAAAGATTTCGTATTCTCTGCGAGAGGTCGATGGGACGAAGATGAACGTGCCAAGCGAAATCTCTATGAAGAACAACACACCTCTCATTCACACGGTTCATCTCCTCGCACCGACAATCTCCATTTCTATCATGCCTACCATGCGATGATGGTCGTTGCCGGACAGTTGCTCGCGACGAGACCGGTCCATCGCAATCGCAGTTACGATGAGGGTGACAAGTTTCAGGACTGGGT
Source organism: Bradyrhizobium sp. USDA 4538 (assembly GCF_024171045.1). Classification (NCBI taxonomy): domain Bacteria; kingdom Pseudomonadati; phylum Pseudomonadota; class Alphaproteobacteria; order Hyphomicrobiales; family Nitrobacteraceae; genus Bradyrhizobium; species Bradyrhizobium sp. USDA 4538. Next base: position 7,364,762 of record NZ_JALJZE010000001.1, on the reverse strand, counting down.
CTGCGAGCACGATCTCACACGCAAGGATGGGCGCTGGCTTTGGGATCGTCGCGATCCTCAACCCCTTGAAAGAAACGGATGGCTCCAACGTAGCAGGGACGATTCCGATCGACGAACAATAACCGATGGTGATTTCGAGGAAGCGCTACGCTCGGGCGCCACGCTGAACGTATGGGGGTCTTGGTCAAAGGCCGATTCGCACCGGGAACAATCAACAAACATCTACAGCGCGCTGGTTGGTCCCGATCGAAGCGAAGCGCTGCTGCGTGCTCTCGCCAGTACTAGGGACTCATATGATTACGCTATCCCCAGTGCCGATAGTGAGATGGAGATTGATGAATCAGGCTTTGAGCTCAAGGGATGGATACAGCTTGACAGTGCGGGATCGCGGCTGGATGGACAGGATCGCTGGGCCGGAGGGATTCCCTTTCCTCCGCCGCAACCGGCGCCGTTCATTGTTCAGCTGATGGGCATTCAGACGGACGCTGACCGACGCTTCTGGAAAGACCAACACCAAGTGTGCAGTATAGAAAGCCAGGTGTGGGGACACTTCGATGAAGGCAAGCGTCACACAAGCACGAATCCGGATAATGGTCGCCGTCTCCAGGCGTCGCTGCATTTTATGACCGACATGCTGAAAAAGCTGAACCGCGACCTCATCATTGAAGTACAAATCGAGCGTCACCGCCGTTATCGATCATATGAAAGTTCAGAAAAAGATGACGAGCGGGTCCCGAAGCAAGCCAAACTCTATCTCCTGAGCGCCGATGGAAACTTTCGCACAGTCTGAAAAGGTCTTTGAACTCGGCCGCAAGCTCGTCGATGAGTTGGGGCTAGCCGACTCAACAGATACGTTGGGTCGGTGGATGGCGCACTATATTTCCGATCTGATCGTCAAAGCCGAGAATGCGAGCGTGGCCAATAAGGCGGTTGCTGAAAAGGAAGCATCCGAAGCCATCCTAAATCTATGGAGGCATCGTTCGGAGCTTCCGGACGGCAAACGCCCGTTTGGAGAGTTGGAGCCGATCATCCGGATCGTTGAAAGCCTTGATCCGGAAAACACTACGCCGCGTTATTTCAGGGGACGACGTCCTCCGAAGGATGAAAAAGCGGAGACTTCGGAGCAGGAAAGTTGGCTAAACGTGGTCGAGGGGCTCGACTATTCGGCGAAGGTGCTTATTGGCCATTGCCTCGCAGAGGCGGCCGGCGCCGCACTGGACAAATCGAAGGAATGGGTAAAGCTTGCCGAGACGATCGACGACGACGGCGTGCCGGAAATCGTTATACGCCTTGTCGTAAGTGCCGCGGATATAGACAAGGCGCCCGATCTCAACGCCGAACAACGCAAACTTCTCACCAACAGAATTGAACGTTTGAAGGCATTCGTAGGCATAGCAAAGTCGGTTGCCGAGACACTTGAGCACCGCCTTGAAACAATTCCCTCGGCAACCGAAAGCGATGATGAGACGATAGTGCTATCGGCTCCCCCGGAGTTACACGATCCATTCGCGGAAGATTAGCCAATATTCCAGCCACGTTCTAAGGACCATTCTATCTCAAAGGGGAAGCCGCCCATCGAATGCGACGGGTGCGCCTTGTAGCGCTCGCAGAACTGATCGAAGACGCGACGAAATGCATCTTTGGTGCCTGACGATATCTCCCCGGCCCGAAATTTCTTTAGTTGGATTCCGAGTTCACACGTATCGAGTTGATCGAGGAGATCATAATCCGGGAATTCGAGATCCTGGTTTCTCACGCCAGTAGTTGACCAAAGGACCTGGTCCTCAAAATAGAGGCATGACAGCCGGCGCGCGTTCCCGTCCTTGTCGTTGCCGATAATGCCGTGCCAACCCTTCTTAATGCCGGGATCGAAAGTCTTGAAGAAGGTATGGATTGATTGCGTCGCCGGCGCAGAAAGCCAATAGGGATAAGGGCGACCGTTAGAGCCACTGCTGACGATGAATGCCGGATCGAAGCTTTCGTCCCGGGGGATTTGTCCTTCGTGTTGCGCCTGATCGAAGGCCTTCGAAAGTTCGGTGACCTCGATGATCCAGCGCAAAACGGTCATACCCCGATAGAGTTTGGTCACATAATTATCGTTGATCCGCAGCATGCCTAGTTCGGCCCGCCGACAAAGATCATTCTTGATCGCATCGCGCTCCTGCTGTTTCTCATCGGTCTGGTGCAGTGGTCCGTCATATTCGACGACCATCAGTGGCCGGTAGGCCGCGTCTGTCACGACGAAATCGCAATGGCTGCGGGTGTAAAAATCAAACTCCCGCTGCGTAAGATAGGCTTTTCCCTTCTGAATCACATCAGACAGACGTTGTTTGGGAAACACCTTGAGGGCGTTGTCCGATGTAATCTTTTGGAGCTCGCGATAGGCGACCTCCTCAGACCGGTTCAAAAGAGCTTCCACCTTCTTCATATTTTGCGTCCGGCTTGCTGGTGACTTGCTAAGCTCTGCTCATTCTGCGTGTATGTCACCACATGCTCCCACGAGCGTAGAGCAATTCACAAGCCATGACCGACAACAGCAAAGATAACGATGGCGTTGACGATGTTCCAGGCGTGCCGAAGCGATCGCTTTCGACTTATGCGCGGCTATGGCAGTTCGAGACCTGGTTGCGCAGGATGGTCTATGTGGAGCTCCGAGCGCTGCGAGGAGACGATTGGAATGCCGATTTACCCAAACTCGGGAATTCGTTTCAATCGGACAAGCGCCTAATCCATATGCCCACCCCGGAGATGGATGCGCTTAGCTACGCACCACTCTCAACCCTGAAGAAGGCCATTGACGATAACTGGTCGCTTTTCGCGCCGTACCTTCCGCCCCAGAATCTTTGGCAGGCGAAGCTGGAGGAGATATCCCAGATCCGGCACCGCGTGGCCCATTTCCGGGTAGGCCATGAGGATGATCTGCAGCGTATCGTCCAGCTCTTGAGAGACATCGACCAGGGGTTCTGGCGCTTCTGTACAAGCTATAACGATGAAGACACCCCCCTCCCACCGGGCAATGACCCTGTGATTGCCCACTTCCTCCACCTGGATCCCTTTCCCTGGACAGAGGTCAGTGACAATAAATGGGCGCGGGTTGGTGCGGCCGATCCCGAACTCGTCATTGCCGTAACGATCGAGATATCAAGGCGTGCCTGGACCCAGCGGGAAAGCGCCGTGGATGGCAAGCCAGGGTACTTTTATGATCTTCATTTTCATGCACGTGACCGCCGATGTTTTGCCTATGAGGGTTTTCTCAAGGGCACGCGCGCCGTTCATCATCACTGCGCGCATGTATGCTTGAGCGGTCTTGACAATCATATTCGGCTGACGATCCCCGCGGTGCTCGGAAGCCAGCGGATCATTCCAATTGTGCAGCGGTATCTGGATGTCGCCGGATATGAGGTTGCTCGCTCACATTGGCAGCAGGGCAAGGCGCAACGGATCGCCGATGAGTGGCCGGAATATGTGCTCGGCCCTGAGGATCCGCTCGAATTCCTGAAGCCAGGGATGCCTTGCTCATTCTTCGGCGCCTGAGAAGCTGTCTCGACGCTCGGATGTGTAAGGGCGCGCAGCTGCATGCTGGGTGGAGGCCGCCGCCAGCTTGCCTATTTATTCAGTTTTGCCGCCGCGCGTCGAACAGCCTCTTCGCTTACTTTCCCAGTGACTTCCCTCATCTTGCCTAGCGTCGTGTTTGGCGAGAACTGCGGAATGGGCTTTGAGAGATTTTTATTCAGCGTGTCGCTTCGCTTTTGCTGAATCTGACCGTCTTTGTCCCGATGACGGTTGTCGAGTCCAGGCTCTTTCATTGGCAGCCCTCTGTGGTTGTCGCACGCTTATCATACTCTCGTCGAATCGCGATTTAGCCAATGTCGGGAAGCGAGGGTTTCCACTACTGTCGAGCGCAACATGGTGCTCATTCTTATGCCGCGTTGTGCCAGTTTTGTGCCGTGGAGTTTTTTCGGAAGAGTTCGGAAACGCCGGCGGGATCCATCTAACTTATTGTTAGATAATAGTATTCCTTGGCAAGGTTTAGGAAGGCTTCGCAATACATGAAAAAGCCCGCCACAAGCGGGCTAATTCATTGATCCAACATCTGAAACTTGGTTGCGGGGATAGGATTTGAACCTATGACCTTCAGGTTATGAGCCCGAGGGAGCTCACGCGCAAGGCGATCCCAGTATGGCGGAAGAACTCCTCCCGTTGAGAGCCAGCAAATTTGATGACGGGCTAACCGAAGTCATTCGTCCTTCAACAACTTCCAAGGCTCCACATTGAGGCCCTTGGCAATCCTCGCCACATTGTCGATTGACACGTTTCGTTCAGAGCGTTCAACGCCGCTAAGGTAAGTGCGGTTTATACCGCTCTCAAGCGCAAGCGCTTCCTGGCTCAAGCCACGCGCAGCTCTGAGGCGGCGCATGTTCTTCGCCAGAGTATCGCGCAGGGGGCCCTTGTGCGTCCGCTTCACAAGCACACAAGGGGCCCACTGGTGCCTTTAAGGCGACCGCTTTTAAGTTACAATCGGTATGGCTTCATGCTAGTGTCAGACGATCGGTTGGACTCGTGCGAATAACACCATGGATCTTGTGAGCGATACGGTGGAGGCTTTCCTTGATTTGGGATGCGGAAGCGAGGCTTCCCTCGACCCGCTCTGGTACAGCGCTGGTTACCGACTGATCGGAACGGGCGAGATTGTCTGCTCCGTCAAATTGCCTTGGTCGGTCGCGGAGGCCGCAATCCTCGGCCGGTCGAATATCTCGGTTAGCCTCAGCCCAGGCGGGCGGATCGAGGTATCCGCAGGAGGAGTCCTCGTAAACGAACAAATCGATGCACTTGTCGCCCGCGCCGTCAGCGAAGAGAATCTTTGTCTGGAGGGTGCTACAGCCTTGGATCTGAGGTCGCTTCTGCATCGTCTCGAGCGCTCAAGGAACTTGGTCAAGGAAGCGATCGCGCGAGTGCCAACGGCCCCGAGGGTCGCAGTTGATTGACAACGCTTCCTACTGCACGAGGGGCTTAGCCCGATCGGCGGTTTCTATGGGCTGTTCTTGGGAACATCTTCGCAACCCTGTCTCCAAAGCCGTACGTCTGCGCGAATATGTCCGCCCGAACGTTGCCAGTTGAACCTCCGATCCAGTTAATCACTAGGATGCCCTGATACATTCGACGACCCATGTAACCGTTCGATCGAACTCGCGCGGGTTTCGGTCGAACGCAATCTGTGCTCCCGAATTGTTATCCGCGTGGATGGCTCTGGTCGGGCCATCCGGTCAAACGCTGCCCCTCACTCCGGAGCAAAGATCGGGAAACCGCCGGCCGCCCGCAAAACAGCCGCCGCGGCCGCTCGCGGTATACGGTATGGATGGTGCCGCCGAGTCCACCTGCGCGCCTGAGTTTTGGTTCAAGCTCACCTTCGATCTGCTACCGCTCGGCTCACCGAGGCATCGGACAAGCCGGGTGAATTACCGAGTCGTGACCGATTACTGAGGCCTCACGAGCGGCTTCCATATCAAGATTTTCGGTTCAGCCGCGACATGGAAGGTCTGTGTCCGACCCGCGCCCGCTAATCGTGGGCAATATAGTCCCGTGCGATCACGAGGTCATGCCACACGACGTTCCTACTGCGGAGCACAACATGGCTGTGCGGATGACCGGTGTTAAAACGATCCCCCGCGACCCAGGCGAGCCTGACGCCGAGGCGCTTCTGGTCGAGGATGAAGGGCTGCAGGTCGGAGAGCTCCGCGTTATCCTCAGGCGCCACGATGAACCGGAACTGGTTGTCGCCGGCGCTTCGTTCGGTGAAGGCCTTGCCGTCGGCGCGGTCGCGCGCGGCGTCGTAGAGCTCGCCTGGCTCGCTCTCTCGCTTGACGCCGTCACGCTCCACGTAGCGTCGATACGCGCGGATGGCACCGGTGCCCCGCTTTGATACGGACGAGGCGCGCCTCGATTACACCCCGGCCACTGGTGCTCCGCCGGCCGACAAGGACCGCACCTTGTGCGTGTCCGCGGTCAATTTGGTCACCTGAGAAGTTCGACGCGCGATGAGCCGTAACGCCGGCCTTCTGCGGATTGCCCGACGCTCCGAAGATATCTGGCCGCCTTCCAGGCTCCGCGGTTGCCGATTCAACCGAGCTTCGCTTCGAACACGTCGTCGTCGATGCAATGCATTCCGCGCGCTCCTCGCTGAGAAGACCGCGATACGTGAAGCCAATGAACCATCGCCAAGGCCGCCGACGCAATCAGCGAACAACACCATTGCCTTAGATTCCCATCGACAACGTCTAGATCCCGGTTGGCGACATCGCGGCTTGCGGTATCCCCAAATCTTGGATGTGCAGACAACGACTTAGCCGCACTTCGGCGACAGTGCTTTTATCTTGCGACGACGCCCCCTGCTCACTTTCACTAGTTCACACTTCCTCTCTCTGCTGTGACGTGATCTTGCACACGAGCCATGGAGCGTCGGCGAAGCCGAGAAACCTGGGTCGCTACGCGCGTCCGAGCCAGATGTTACCCAGCAAAAAAACTAAAAATCTGACGGCTTACCGGGCCTCAAAGTCTCCGAACTGGAGCCCTTCGAATCCCACAGACCGGTGCAAATTCTGGCGTCGATGGAGTGTTTTTCTTCGGCCGGATCGGTGGAGAATCCCTTCAATAACTCTCCAAACTCAACGCAAAAATTCACTCGGCGTGAATGCATTCTTCGTCTGCAATCGACCTTTTGGACCTTCGCGGAGGACGAACCACTCCGCTCGGCCAGGTGCCGAGATCGATGCCAAATACAAGCGAAGAGGCGCGTGAACGGCTAGGCGCTTCGGCAGCAGACCTGTACCGAAAGGAGAAACTCCTCCCTTCAGCAGCAACAAAAAGCCGCCCTCGCGGACGGCTTTCCGGTCGTAGTTTCCGCCTCGCCCGCGACCAAACGGGATAGGCCTGACGGCCTATTCGGCCATGACAAGAGCGGTCAAACTGGCTGTGGGGCCGTCAGCGCCTCGTCCAACCGATGCCTGTGTCGGTGAACAAATCCGGTTGGACCGGACGTTCCTCAAAACTGAAGACGGCCTTCGCCTTGGCCTCGATTTCGGCGATGAGGGCGTCCTGCCGCTCGACTGACAGACCCTTTTCGCTCCAGATCGTGCGCAGTTTAGCCTCTGGTTCCGCTGATGATCGAGCCTTGTTGCGTGGCATGTCTTCAAAATTCGCGCAGACGATTTCAACGTTTGGCGCAACGCCTTTCCAGCCATCGCGGTGGTAAGCGCAGTCGACGCCGCACCCGGCTTCCAGATGGATTCCGGTCTGTTCTGCGAACCTCAGATAGTCAGCGCTCTTGCGTTCGCGGTAGCACTGCGCGCCGCTGTACTCGAACGGCGCGGACATCTGCGGGATGATAAATGCGCCATAGTCGGCCATGTCCGACACAAGATCGATGACGTGAAATTCGAACGACCGCCCGGTGTAGCGCGGTCCCTTTCCGGCCCTCGGAGTGGCTCCAAAGGGAGGATTGGCGATCACGCAACCGAAGTGCCCGAGGCCTTTGAGATCGAAATCGAACACGTCGGCACAGATCCATTGTGCCTCCGGCAGCACCTTGCGACCGACTGCGACATAGGCGGGATCGCGCTCGATGCAGACGATTTCCCGCTCGGGTTCACCCTGGCTGCGCCCGTAATACCCTCGCCAAAAGACGTGAAACGCGAGCGCGCCGATCCCGGCGCAAAGGTCGATCATTCGACCGCTGCCGGCATCGATTGCGAAGTCTCCAGCAAGGCCTGTCGGGGTAAAGAACGCGCCCGCCGACCCATTGATGTGGTTTGCCCCCTCGTGCCAGTTGTCCAACACGAACAGCTTTTCATCGTAAGTGAGAACATCTTTCTTGAGCAGTTCGACAGCCTCGGCATGCGCCTTGGCCTCGACCTTCGTCAGCTTAGCCATCGTGAAATCTCGCTCGTGGGGCCTCGAAGGGCCGTTTGACAATCGGCGCGGCGCGCATGGCCTTCGCCATGCCGCCTGCCCGTCGGCGAGACCGGGGTTTCGGGGGGCAAGAGCTTGTTTTGGCGCCCCTTAAGAGGCGGGAATCCGATGGTGCGCAACGCGGTTGCACCGAGCGGCGAAGCTGCGACGTGCGACCGACTTGCTGCACCGGAGGACAAAAGAAGGTCTTGCAGGGGGTGAGGGGCAGCGCCCATCAAGCCCCCCACTCGATCAAGAACTCCTGGAGCGCATTTTCAAATTGGAGCCTGTTGGCGCGCCCCAAGACTGCTCTGAAGCAAATGGATTGAGGGCCATCTGGCCTCTGATGGCCGCGCGCCGAACGCGCGATCGCGCAGAAAAAGTCGCCCACACGACGGGCGACAGCGAACCGAAGCTGGCGTCCTGTAGACGAGAAGAGGCTCCGCGCGCTGCGCGGGAGCCCAAGATTCGATCTAATCGACAGGGTTCCAGATCAGGAAAAAACCGCCCTCATCGCCCAAACCGACGCCTCGGCCAAGGTTGGCGTAGAGCTTGCGGGACCCAAGCTCGGGTGCGGCGAGTGACAGGCTGACGTAGTCCCTGCCGCTGCTTTCTCCGCGTCGGATCCAGCCGGCGCCGATCTCGACGCCCTGGGCGATGATGCGGAAATCCGGATGGGTGTCGGCCGACTTGTCGCGGTTGGGCACGATGTCGATACCGGTCCGGACGGACAAGGTCTTGAGCTCGCCGCTGAAGCCGCCGTTCTCGTTGCGGGTGACGAATCCGATTGCAGTCATGGTCTGTTTCCTTCGTTGCCGCAGCGCCGATCCGCTGCGATGGCGAGACCGTCATGGCGGCCGGGACGCAACCGAACCCTTGGGGCGAAGCGTAAGCGGCGCACCCGAGCGCGCGCCTTTTTTTGCAGCGAAGCGGCCGCGAGGAGCCGGCTTGCCGGCGGGGAAAAAAGGAAGCGTGCGAGGGTTTCGGACGGCGGAACGGCTGCCATAGGTCTTGGCGCCATGAGCAAGGAATCGTCCAAGGCGAAGAAGCTGAAGGAATTGGCGATCGAGCAATATCCGAAGCTCCGTCCCTTCAAGGCGCTCCTGACCTATTTCGTGGACAACAGCATTCTCGGTACGCTGAACGGCCCGAGGCACGCCCGGTCCCGTAGGGCTTTGGGTTGTCAGCGCTGGGTATTTTGCGGCCGGGCTGCGGGGAGCTATCGCCGGTTGGCTTGCGATGATCATGCCAGCGCTTCTGATCGTTCCGATGGTGCACTTCGTCGGCTGCAAGATGGATCACCCTCGCGTCAAATCAATCTTGCAAACCATCGTCCTCCGCAAGCGCGGGGTTGTTGCTCGCGGCGGCCATTCCGCTTGGACAGGAAGCTCTGACCGGCCCGCTTACTGCCTGATCCAGTCCGCGTCATAGCCACGGTCGGCAAGCAGCATTGACCCGGCTTTCAGACGAGACAGCATTTTTCCAGCAAGTCGAACGTCATGGGTCTCGCCGCGGCTCAGCGCCAGCCGTACCGGCAGACCATTGCCATCGACCACCGCATGGATTTTGCTGGTCCAGCCGCCGCGAGACCTTCCCGTCGATAGGCGCTGGTTCCTTGTGATGCAGGCTCCATGCTGATGCACGCGGACAATGGAGGTGTCGATCATCTGGACAGCGACATCATGGGCGGCGGCAAGCGCTTCTATGATGCGGCCCCAGACACCAGCTCGCCGCCACCGGACGAACCGGTTGTAGCGAGTGGTGTATGGGCCAAACGCCGCCGGCAAATCACGCCAGGGTGCTCCTGATCGGAGGACCCAGAAGATGCCATTGAGGACACGTCGATCGTTCACTCGAGGAACGCCACGCGGCTTGTTCGGTAGCATCGGCCTTATGGCAGTCCATTCATAGTCGGCGAGTTCGTAGCGCATGATTCGATCCCACAGTTTGAGAGTTTGAATCACGGGAGTCCGGCCAAACGCAACGCTCCTGGCTCAGCCCCCGTTCGGCGCTTACGGGCAGATGCGGACATCAACCTGCCGACAATCACTGATGACTCCGTCGATAATGACCCAAACGCAGACACTGCTCGCTTCCGCCTGTGTTGCGCGGACGCCAGCGCAAGGCTCGGAGATTGATCTAGATCAAGATGTTGGCATGGCGGCGATGTTCGCCTAACGCGATCGAGCAGACACTACAGTGATGACGATGAAGCTGTTGAAAGAACCTTTGCTTCATTTTTTAATAGCAGGGGCAGCCTTGTTCGGCGCTTATGCTTGGATGAATCGCGCGCCGGAAGATCCGAACGCGGGCCAAACCCCGTCCCTCCAGGTCGGCGCTGGCGATATCGAGTGGCTGGCACAAAACTGGACCACCCAGTGGCGGCGTCAGCCAACACCGGATGAGCTGCGCGGGCTGGTCACGGACTACACCGATGAACTGCTGCTCGCACGCGAGTCGCGCTCCCTGGGACTCGAAGATAACGACGTGATCGTCCGGCGACGCCTGGCGCAGAAACTGACCTTTCTTGTTGAGGATACCGCACGCCGGGCCGAACCATCGGATACCGAATTGCAGCAGTTCTACGCCGGGCATGCCCAGCTCTTCCGCAGCGATGCACGCATCTCGTTCACGCAGGTCTATTTCAGCCCGCAGCAACGCGCCAACGCGCAGTCGGACGCCACCTCAACATTGCAGCGGCTGCGCAACGACGGCGCGCTCTCGACGGCAGCTTTGGGCGACCGCTTATTGCTCGAAGCTGATTTCCGCGACGAGACCGAGCAGTCTGTGTCCGCGGCTTTCGGCGGCGCCTTTGCACGAGCGGTGTTCTCGCTTGAGCCCGGTGTCTGGAGCGGCCCGATCGAATCAGGGTACGGCCTGCACCTGGTGCGCGTTTCGACCCGGCAAGAAGGCCAATTACGTCAATTTGCCGATCTGCGCGAGCAGGTCGTCGACGCGTGGAGAAGCGAGGAGGAGAGAACGGCGAAGGAGCTATATCTCGCGGGACTGCGCAAGAAATACCGTCTTGTCGTCGATGACGCCTTAAAGCCGCTGATGGTGCCGATCGCGGCCGCCTCCTCGAGGCAGCCGTGACAGCGCGCCGCTCACGCGAGCTTCGCTCCTGGGCGCACCGCTCCGTCAAGCTCGCCATGATCGCGATTCTTGCGGCTTGGGGCCTTGCGTGGCTGACGCCCTGTTCGGCCCATGAGGTTCGTCCCTCCTATCTCGAAGTGCGCGAAGAGCGGCCCGGTGAATTCGACGTCCTGTTCAAGACGCCGATGCGCGGGCAGCTTCGCTTGGCGCTCACGGCGACTTTCTCCGGCAGCGCTGAAGACCTCACGCCGATGACGACGCGTGCTGCCGTCGATGCCGCCGTGCAAACGTGGCGCTTTCGCGCGCTCGTTCCGTTGCGTGGACAGACGGTGCGCATCGATGGACTGCAAAACACCATGACAGACGCCTTGGTGCGCATGGTCTTCCTTGACGGAACCAACTGGGTGCGGCGGCTCACTCCGCAAGAGCCGGCAGCAATGATACCCCTGCAGCAGAGCGGTTGGTCGGTCGCCGGCGTCTATCTCAGGCTGGGTGTTGAGCACATCCTGTTCGGTATCGACCACCTGTTGTTCGTGCTGGCGCTGCTGATCCTCACCCGCGGGACCTGGCTGCTGGTGAAGACGGTAACCGCATTCACGGTCGCGCACAGCATCACGCTGGCACTGGCGACGCTCGGCTATGTGCATGTGCCGGCTGCTCCGGTCGAGGCGGTGATTGCCTTGAGCATCGTGTTTGTGGCCGGTGAGATCGTGCATTTGCAGCAGGGGCGTGAAGGCCTGGCGGTAAGAGCGCCGTGGCTGGTCGCGTTCACTTTTGGCCTGTTGCACGGATTCGGCTTTGCCGGCGCGCTGCGCGAGGTAGGGCTGCCGGAAGGACACGTGCCGCTGGCGCTCCTGTTCTTCAACGTCGGGGTGGAGATCGGCCAGCTGCTGTTCATCGCAGCGGCGGTGTGCCTCTCCTTTTGGTTTCTGCGTTTTCACAGATCGAGAATCCGCTGGGCAAGCCTCGCGACGTCTTATGCCATCGGGAGTCTTGCCATGTTTTGGGTAATCGAGCGTATCGCTGCATTTGACGTGGCTCATCGATTTTGGGGAGGAAACACATGAAACGAGCGGTGTTGCAGATCGTTACCGGGTTGAGTGCCGCCTGTTTCATCTCGCCAACATTCGCCCAGGACGTTGGCGCGCCGGAAAAAGATCAGCTCGAACAATCCCTGCAGAAACCCGCCTATTCGCCTTACGTGAATCGCGAGTTTCCCACGCGACCGTTCTTTGGCGACACGCACCTGCATACGTCGTTTTCGATGGATGCCGGCGCGTTCGGCGCCCGGCTCGACCCGAAGGACGCCTATCGCTTTGCCCGCGGCGAACAAGTCACTTCCAACACCGGCCAGCCGGTGAAGCTTTCCCGGCCGCTTGATTGGCTTGCGGTGACAGATCATTCCGACAACATGGGCTTCTTCCCGGACCTGTTCGCGGGTAAGCCTGATCTTCTCGCCGACCCGACCGGTCGCAAATGGTACGACATGATCAAGTCTGGCCAGGGTGCCGAGGCCGCGATCGATATCATCGTTCAATTTTCGCACGGTACGTTTCCGAAGGATCTGATGTACTTCCCGGGAACGCGTGCCTATCGGGGCGCGTGGCAGAAGACCATCGAGGCTGCTGAACAGTTCAACGATCCCGGCCGCTTTACCACCTTCATCGCCTACGAATGGACCTCCAACACCGGCGGCAATAACCTCCATCGCAACGTGATCTACCGCGACAACGGTGACAAGGCGAGCCAGGTCGAGCCATTCACCGTGTATCCACCCTACGGCAGCGACAATCCGGCCGACCTGTGGAAATGGATGCAAGGCTACGAAGCCAAGACCGGCGGCAGCGTACTGGCGATTGCCCACAACGGTAATTTGAGCAACGGAACGATGTTCCCCGTGGTCGAGGCTTTCGGCAAGGCCCTCGACCGCGACTATGCGGAGCAACGCGCCAAGTGGGAGCGGCTCTACGAGGCCACACAGACCAAGGGCACCGGCGAGTCTCATCCGTATTTGTCGCCGAACGACGAGTTCGCTGCGTTCGAAATCTGGGACAAGGGCAACCTCGACGGCAGTGTTGCCAAGAAGAAGGAAATGCTTGAGTTCGAGTATGTACGTTCAGCCTACAAGAACGGCCTCAAGCTCGAGCAGCGCCTCGGCGTCAACCCCTACAAGTTCGGCCTCGTCAGCGGCAGCGATGCGCACACCGCCCTCTCCGCGATGGAGGAGAACAACTTCTTCGGCAAGACCGTTCCGCAAGAGCCGAGCCCGCACCGGATGGGCGCTACCTTCATCGATAACAGGACGACCGGCGTGAAGATCATGGATTGGGAGGTCGGCTCCTCCGGCTATGCCGCCGTGTGGGCTAATGAGAACACCCGCACGTCCATTTGGGATGCCATGCAACGTAAGGAGACCTACTCCACCACCGGCACCCGTGTGATCGTGCGCTTCTTCGGGGGCTGGGATTTCGTGCCCCAGGACGCGGACAATCGCTTGCCGGCCCAGGTCGGCTACACCAAGGGCGTGCCTATGGGAGGCGACCTTCGCGCGGCGCCGCAGGGAAAGGTACCGACATTCCTGGTCGCTGCGCTCAAGGACCCGATCGGCGCCAACCTTGACCGCTACCAGATCATCAAGGGCTGGCTCGAGAAGGATGGCAGCGTGGGCGAGAAGGTCTTTGACGTCGCCTGGTCGGGAGATCGCAAGCCCGGCACCGACGGCAAGTTGCCGTCGGTCGGCGACACCGTGGACGTAGCGAATGCAACGTGGACCAACACGATCGGTGCGCCCGAGCTCATCACGGTCTGGAAAGATCCCGAATTCGACCCGAGCCGGCCGGCCTTCTACTATGGCCGGGTGATCGAGATCCCCACCCCGCGCTGGACCGCCTACGATGCGAAACGCTACGGCGTCACGCCGTTGCCCGGCACCGCCATGAAGGTCACCGAGCGAGCCTTTACGTCACCCATCTGGTACACGCCGGCGAAGTAGTGCCGGGCCTGAAACGGAGGGCTTCATGCGAAAGCACCGGATTGCCGCAGTTTTCGTGCTCGGCTGGTGCGCTGCCTGGGCGCCGTCCCAAGCCCCGGCTTGCGGTTACCACGATGACGTCACGCTCGCGCGCGGCATGCTGAATTGGACCTACCCCGACGCGCTCCATGTCCTGGGCGCAATGGCACAGGCGGTGAGCGAGCGGCGACTTCCGCCCCCGGCGCGTACGCCCGATCTTTGGGCCTATCACCGCACAGTGCGATCGCTCGAACAGTTGGGAGAGCAGCTGCGGATACCGGCGGGTGAGAACGCGCCGATGGCTTTTGCGCTGTTGTTGATAGAGCCGATGTTATGGACTCGCTTCACGCCAGAGGGCGGCGACCTGCATGCGCAAGTTCATGTCTCTGCACCGCCTGTCGGCGAACTCGTCCTCATCAGTGGCGAGGACGTGGTTCGGGAGATAGCCAACCATCGCTTGTCGGTAGGCGACGCCTACCGACACGGCCTCATCCGCCTCTACGGCACGGAAAGCGAGGTGTCGCGCTTTCTGCAGTTCTATTGCCGGTGTGCATAAATGCGTTGGGTCAAGTCCAACAGCAGTCTTGATCCTGCGCTGAACAAAGCGTTGATTTTCGCGGCCATAACCGAAACAGTAACCGGCCTTGCCCTGGTAATCGTTCCGTCACTCGTCGGACATTTGCTGTTCGGTGAAGACCTTTCTGGAATTGCCATTCCGATCGGGCGACTGACCGGCATTGCCCTTATCGCGCTAGGCATTGCTTGCTGGCCCGGTCCGCCGCTAATCGGCATGTTCGCTTACAACGCGTTGGCCGCGCTTTACCTCGCCTACCTCGGTTTCGCGGGTGGCTTGGCCGGCATTATTCTGTGGCCAGCAGTTGCGCTTCACTCGGTTCTGTCGATTCTTCTCGGCCGCACTTTTTGGGAATCAGAAAGCTGAGCGATTGCTATTGGCCCGTTTCAACATGTCGTATCGCGGCGCGGCTTCGGTCGCAAACTGTGCGAAGCCGGACGTCACAGCCGGATTTTATGAGTACGCGCCCTAGCACTACTTTGGCAGATTGTTGATTTTGCCGCGTTTTATAGGATTCCCGAATCAATTTTTCAATGATTCATGGGTGGTCGGCTCTGGGAGGGCTGACCATGCCCGGATGGGAAGACGAACTCGAACGCTGGCTGATGCCGTTCTTGGACCGGCTGGGTCATAAGACCCGGCAGCGGATGTGTCCTCTGTATGTTGCGGGATTGATCGGTCCGGGCGATCGCAAGAGCGTTCAGCCGATGGCGGAACGCCTTGCCACGAGCAACTACGACCAGTTGCACCATTTCATTGCGGACGGTGTCTGGGACGCGACGCCGCTGGAGACAGAGCTGCTCAACCAGGCGGACCGACTTGTCGGCGGCAGGGATGCGGTGCTGGTTATTGATGACACCTCACTTCCCAAGAAGGGTGAGCGCTCGGTCGGTGTTGCGGCTCAATACGCGTCGGCTCTCGGTAAAACGGCAAATTGCCAAACGCTGGTGTCTTTGACGCTTGCTCGCGGCGAAGTGCCCGTGATGGTCGCGTTACGTCTCTTTCTGCCTGACAGTTGGACAAGCGACATATCTCGTTTGAAGCGCGCTCGCGTGCCAGTCGAACATCGAACGGCACGGTCCAAGCCCGAGATTGCTCTAGCCGAGATTGACCGCGCGATGGCAGCCAACGTGCGCTTTGGATGTGTGCTGGCGGATGCAGGATACGGCCTCAGCGCACCGTTTCGACAAGGGCTAACAGAGCGCGGGCTGACCTGGGCTGTCGGCATCCCTCGGCACCAGAAAGTGTATCCGGTCGATGTGAAGCTCATTTGGCCGATTACCAAAGTCCGCGGAAAACCACGAAAGCACCACGTGCCCGATATCTTATCGATTGCCGCAGAACAAATGCTCGCCAGCGCCAAATGGAAAACCGTGAGTTGGCGTAGCGGGACGAAAGGTCGGCTTAAAGCCCAATTTGCTGCTCTCCGTGTCCGGACCGCCGACGGCCCTCCGCAGCGGATATGGGATAAAGGTCAGCAGCATCTCCCAGGCGACGAAGCCTGGCTCATTGGCGAGCAACGTGCGTCCGGGGAGAAGAAATACTATCTGGCCAACCTTCCGGCGGCGACGGATCTGCGCACGCTGGCCGCCACCATCAAGGCACGGTGGATTTGTGAGCAGGCGCATCAGCAGTTGAAGGAGGAACTTGGACTTGATCACTTCGAAGGGCGATCATGGCAAGGTCTTCATCGCCACGCCTTGATGACAATGATTGCCTACGCCTTCCTGCAACATCGTCGCCTCGCATACGCGGGGCGGAAAAAAAAGAATCAACGGGCCTCCGCCTCAGCCAACCATGCCAGCCGTACGTCACGCCATCGTCGATCTCATCCTTCGGCCGCCGTCTCAGCAGTGCCCATATTGCCGAAAGCAGATCCGTGAAAAACAGCGGCGAAAACACAATCTGCCAAAGTAGTGCTAGCTAGCAGAACCCGCGCAGCCGGCGTACCGGATTGTACAACGCGACGATATAGGAAGGCGGTCAAGAGAAAATGATCGCTTTCCTTTTCTTCGACTTTGCTGCCTCACGACGATGTTCTTCTCTTGCGGCTGTCCCATCGTTCTCCAGGCTTTGTTTAGCTTCACTAGAGTGAAGTATTACCGCGTGGTTGAATGAATTCTCGCGGCGCACTCCCCTATCCGGTTTTCGACATCGCGGTCGCCGGTCCGGATGGCGAGAAGCCGGCTTAAAGCGCCATGGGAGAAGGCAATGCCGCGGCGACCAGCCAAAGTTACGCAAGCAGATATTGCCCGCGCGATCCGCGCCGCTAAGGACGCCGGCGCGAGCGCGGTCACGGTCGATGCAGAGGGAACTATCCGGATTGCGCTCGCAGCAAGCGCCGCATCGATCGAGCCTGCATGCAATCGTGACGAGATCTGGACACCGTCGGAGGCATTGCAGCGCTACTTGAAACGCACCGAAAGCGACTGAAACGCACCTTATGCAATTGATGCGGAGTCACCGCATCGCTAGACTCCAAGCATTGGTCGACGGAGACACCAATGCTTGGGACGGAAAGACGCGCCCCCCGCGCGCCAGGGGATCGTCGGATGTACCTCTACTTTAACTATTCCGAGTCCGGCTCCCTGCGCTGGTACGTAAAGGTCAGCCGCAAAGGCCGCAGGATCGGGATAAGTGAGGAATACGGAACGTCAGCCTTCGACGCCGCCTATGAAGCAGGCGTTGCAGCGTTGGGGGGAGTTCTGCGCATGCGTCGCGTCAAAGACATGGCGAAGCCGGACCAGCCGGAACGCCGCTATCTGCACGTCGACGTAAGCCAATATGGTCAAGTGCGGTACTACGTGCAATTGCGCAACGGGCTGCCGAAGATCCGGATCAAGGCTGAATGCGGCACAACTGATTTCGACGCCGCGGTCGATGCGGCGGTTGCCAGCCAGATCGCGCTGTACGGCAACGAGGGCGATTACATCAACGCACAGAAGCAGCGCAATGAAGAGCGCCCTGCTCTGCCGAACACACCGGCTCGCCCTGGTACGCTGCGCTGGTACTGGAACGGCTACAAGCAAAGTGATCATTGGCTAGGCGATCTCAGTGTCGGTCATGAGGGCCTCGCAGAGTCGACGCGGCTTCAGCGCACCGGACTGATCGAGTCAATTCTGCCCGAAAATGGCGAGAAGCCGTTTGCGGTGCTCACGCGCAAGGTCCTCAAGGCGGAGATGAAGGCGCGTACCCCATCGCAGGCGGGCAATCTGCTATCCGCGGTTCGGGGCATGATCCGCTGGATGATTGACGAGGGCCACCTCGACGAAGACGACGACCCGACGATCGGACTGAAGTCCGGCAAGGCGAAGGCGAGCCGCGAGACCGGTGGCTTTGTGCCCTGGACCGACGATGACATGGCGCGGTACCGGGCGAAGTGGCCGCTGGGTACCGAGGCGCGGCTGATGTTCGATATCCTGCACTACACGTTCCTGCGGCTTGGAGATGCCCACCGTTTCGGGCCACCCCACCTGCGGCAGATCGTGCGGAAGATGGCGGTGCAGATCGCCACCGAGAAAAGTCAGGGCAATACGACCGTCACGGTGCCTGTCCACCCGGAGTTTGCTGCGAGCCTGAAAGCGGCCCGCGCCGCGAACATCATTGGTGCTGAGGTATTCACCGGCAAGCTCGAGCGCGGTCGCATCCAGCCCATGAACAAGAAGGCGTGGGCGGCCAAATTCAAGAAATACGCGATCCTGGCCGGCGTCAACGAACCGAAGAAGAGCTGCCATGGCGTCCGCAAGGCCCGCGCCGAGGTGGCCGCCTACGCCGACTGCACCGAGAGCCAGATGATGGCGATGTTCGGCTGGACCGACCCAAAAATGCCCGCCCACTACATCGCGCAGGCGAATCGCGAGCGGCTTGGAATCAGCGGAATGGAGAAGATCGTCACGTTCGATCAGAGCCACTCACTCGACGACTTCCTAGGGACGGCGGAGGCGAACAACGGGCGAACGCCGCGCGCGAACGGAGTGGTAACATTCCCGGGTAACATCCGGAAAAAAGTTCAATAATTTCAAGGGTAAATCTGGGTTTATGGTGCGCTCGGAGGGACTCGAACCCCCACGGTGTTACCCACTGCCACCTCAAGGCAGCGCGTCTACCAATTCCGCCACGAGCGCTTGGGATACCGGATGGAACCCCGAAGGCCCCGCCGGATCGACGGGGCCATGTAACAAATCACGGATGCAGGGACAAGGCGATTAATGCGGGAATTAGCCGCGAACCCCGGGAGATTTCGGCAGCATCTGCTTGACCTCGACCGCAATCCGGTTGCGGTCGACCAGGACCACGCCGCTGGCCACCGGCAGGTTGTTGGCGAGGATCTTGACCTCGTCGGCCTCGGTGGCATCCAGTTCGATGATGGCGCCGCGGGACAGCCGCATGACCTGGTGAATCGGCATCGTCGTGGTACCGAGGACCACCATGAGATCAACGCTGACTTTATCGAGGGTGGGCACTTCTGAGCCGCCGAACGGGAACTAGATTGTAGGTTCACCTGACCACGTTAGGGTTAGCTAATGGTTAACGACCGCCAAAGCCTCGATTTGACGACCTTTGCGCGCCCTCCGGGCGGCGAAGCGGTCGAATGGCGGATTTCCGACCGCGCGGTGCCCTACCCCGATTCGCTCGCCGCAATGGACGACCGGGTGGCGAAGATCGCGGCGGGCTCGGCCCCCGAACTGGTATGGCTGCTGGAGCACCCGCCACTGTATACCTCCGGCACCAGCGGCAAGGCCGACGATTTGCTCGCGCCGCGCTTTCCGACCTTCCAGAGCGGACGCGGCGGCCAGGTCACCTATCACGGCCCGGGCCAGCGCGTCGCCTATGTGATGCTCGATCTCAAGCGGCGCCGGCCCGATGTGCGCGCCTATGTCGCCTCGCTGGAAGAATGGATCATCCGCACCCTCGCCGCCTTCAACGTCCGCGGCGAGCGCCGCGAGGACCGCGTCGGGGTCTGGGTGCGGCGCCCGGACAAGGGACCGGACCATGAGGACAAGATCGCCGCGATCGGCGTGCGGCTGCGCCGCTGGGTCTCGTTCCACGGCATCGCGATCAATGTCGAGCCTGATCTTGCGCACTTCCAGGCCATCGTGCCCTGCGGCGTGGTCGATCCGCGCTATGGCGTCACCTCGCTGGTCGATCTCGGATTGCCGGTCACGATGGCCGATGTCGACGTCGCGCTCCGGCAGGCCTTTTCCGAGGTGTTCGGCGACACCGCAGCGCGCCTGCCGGAAGCGACGTCATAGGCTTCACGCCGCCTTCTGCGGCGCGACCTCGAGCTTGCTGGCGATGTAGCGGCGCTCCTGGGTGAGGCCGCCGAAGCCGTAGGCGTCGCCCTTCACCTCGTCGACATGGGCGTAGCTCTCGGTGTGGAGCGGCCCGAGCAATTCGCCCATCCGCTTGAACAGCGCCGCGAGATAGGCCGCCTTCTCGTCCTTGGTGTTGGTGCCCTCGGTGACGTGGATGTCGAGCCAGTAGCTCGCGAGCCCCTGCTCGGCGAGCGACTTGCCGCCCGCGAACCAGTCGGCCGCATCGGCGGACTTCACAATGATCGCGGTGACCTTGGGATCCTTGTGCAGAATCCCGGCGGTCAGGTCCGACACGGCGGCGGCGATGTCGGATTTCAGCGACGGCCTCTCGCGCGAGGTCGCGTAGGTGACGGTGATGAGCGGCATGATCGGTCTCCTTGAATCCGGTTGGCGCGGGTCAATCGCGCCTCCTCTAGCTAGACCTTCGCTCATCATCTTGGTATCTTATCTATATTGATAGCAATGATAGCGATCATTGATCATGACCGCCACGCTCGATATCGACACCGTGCAGGCCTTCCTCCTGGTCGCCGAGCTGCAAGGCTTCACCCGCGCCGCCGAGGCGCTTGGCACCACGCAAGCGGCGATCAGCATGAAGTTGCAGCGGCTCGAAACGGTGCTGGGCAAGCGGCTGGTCGAGCGCTCGCCGCGCGCGGTGCGGCTGACCGCCGACGGCGCGACCTTCCTGCAGCACGCCCGCGCGCTGATCGAGGTGCATGATCGCGCGCTGGCCGGCGAGAAACCCGCGCGGCAGCAGCTCACGCTCGGGATCAGCGATCACGCCGCGGGCCCGGAGCTGGTGCCGCTGCTGGAGCGGCTGCACGCGATGGCCTCCCAGCTTGCCCTATCCGTGACCATCGGCTTCTCGCGCGAAATGCTCGACGCTTATGATGGCGGCGAGCTCGACGCCGTGATCGTGCGCCAGGAAGGCAGCCGGCGCGGCGGCGAGAAGCTGACCGAGGACGAATTCGGCTGGTTCGCCGCCAAACGCTTCGTCTGGCCGCGCGGCGATGCGCTGCCGCTCGCGACCCTGGCGCCGCCCTGCGGCGTGCGCGCCCTCGCCGTGCGCGCGCTTGACAAGGCCGGCATCGCCTGGACCGAAAGCTTCGTCGGCGGCGGCGTCACCGCGGTGGTGGCGGCCGCGCTTGCAGGGCTTGCCGTCGCGCCCCTCGTCCGCCGCATCGCGCCGCCGGGCCTGGTCGATATCGGCCCTGCCCACAAGCTGCCGCGGCTCGGCACGTCGAAGGTGATGCTGCATTCGAAAGTCAGCGATCCCGCCAAGCTCGCGGCACTCAGGACGCTGGCTGCGACGTTTCGGAGCGTGGCGTCTGCGGCATAGGTTGAACATCGTAGCGGTTCACATCGAGTCTTCGCTTGCCGCCAGTTCGCACATGACGAACCAGTAGGTCAGGCCGGCGACAAACCCGGCCACGACGAACAGGCAAACCAGTCCGGATGTCCAGACAGCCGGGGATCGTAGAAGGACAGTGATGCTCAACGCACCGATCGCCGCGCCTGCGCAGGCGAAAAATCCCGCGGCCCTGATATGGAACTCCTCAGTGAACCAGACGACGATCGCAGTGGGAATTGCTGTGAGCAGACAGGTGATGATGAAGACCGCGGCCGACGGAAGCAGCATCATGACGATGCCGTAGAGCAGCCGCGCGACATCGCCGTGCGACGTCATCATCAGAACGGTCTGACCGACTGCGGAAATCACCGCGGTCGCGGCGCCACAGCCCGCAAGCCAGCCTCCGAATGCACGGGAACAGGTGCTGCACATCGAGGCCTCCTCACAGGATCGCATCGAACGCGCTGCGCAAGGTTTCGTGACGGAACACAAAGCCGTTGCTCAGCGCCTTGTTCGGCAGCACGCGCTGGCCGCCGAGCAAGAGCTCGTCGGCGAAGTCGCCGCCAACGGCGCGGAGCAGCGCCGCCGGCACGCGGAAGATCGCCGGCCGGTGCAGACGGCGTCCGAGCTCCTCGGTGAATTTCGTGTTGGTCACCGGGATCGGCGCGGTCGCGTTGACAGGACCGGACAGCTCAGGTCTCGCGATCACATGCGCGATCAGACGCACGAGGTCGTCGCGCTCGATCCACGACATCCACTGCTTGCCCGAGCCGAGCGGGCCGCCGAGGCCGAACTCGAACGGCGTCAGCATCCGCGTGATGAAGCCGCCATCGGTGCCGACCACGAGACCGATGCGCAAATATACCACCCGCACGCCGTGATCCGCGGCCGGCTTCGCCGCATTCTCCCAGGCCTCGCACAATTCGTGACTGAAGCAGGCGTGGGATTTCGCCGACTCCGTCAGCACCTGGTCCTGCCAGAGCCCGTACCAGCCGATCGCGGAGCCGCTCACGAGTACCGACGGCTTGCGTTCGAGGCGCGCGATCAGCTTGACCACATCAGACGTCATCTCGATGCGTGAGGCGACGATCTTGCGGCGCTTGGCCTCGGTCCACAGGCCGTTGCCGATCGGCTCGCCCGCGAGGTTGACGATGGCGTCGATCCCGGAGTCGGCGGGCAATTGGTCGAGGCTCGTGATCAGCGTCACCGGCGGCAGCAGCATGTCGGCCTTTGCCGGATTGCGGATCAACGCAATCACCTGATGGCCGGATGCGGTGAGGCTCGCGACCAGGCGGCTGCCGATGAAGCCGGTGGCGCCGGTGACGAGCACGGTCTGCCGCGCCGGCAATTTCTCGACCAGAGTCGCGGCCGGCACGCTGGCCATCCGTCC
The DNA here is from genome assembly GCF_024171045.1 of Bradyrhizobium sp. USDA 4538. NCBI lineage: Bacteria > Pseudomonadati > Pseudomonadota > Alphaproteobacteria > Hyphomicrobiales > Nitrobacteraceae > Bradyrhizobium > Bradyrhizobium sp. USDA 4538. The sequence goes on along the minus strand of NZ_JALJZE010000001.1, from coordinate 7,342,085 downwards.
GAGGCGCCTCGTCGCGGCAAAGTCGCGCGCGCCGAACAGCGCGACGCCGAAGGCCGCAGCCGTCGCGAACAGACTTAACGGACCCGCATAGGCCGGCGCGACGGCGGTCGGCAGCATCGCCCAGCCGATCAGGACCGGCACCAGCAGCACGAGGATGGCGCCGTAATTGATCGCCAGCAGCGTGTGATTGATCCGCTCGCTCGGCGGCAGCTTTCGGCTCAGATCCTCCTCGACGAAATCCATCAAGGTGATGACGACCTCGACGACGAGGACGGCCATGATCGCGATCGCAAGGATGCCGTGCACTTGCAGCCAGCCGAGCACGAGGAACAGCAGCGCATAGAGCATGTTGCGCACGCTGTGCAGCTGCAGCTCGTGGCGCTGCGAGGGACGCCAGGCCAGCCGCTCGGTGAATTCGTGGTGATAGAACGTATCGAATGCGCCCATCGCAATCTGGATGGCGACAAGTGTCCAAAGCAGCGGCGTCATGGAGTGGCCTCCCTGAACACGGCGGACTGACGGATCAGCCTGCCGAAACGCGGGTGGATGATCTCCAGCGTGAAGCGGAAGTCACCGCAGCCGAGATCGGAATGGGTCACGGTGAGATCGCCCGGCGTAAGCCATTCGGGCAGCGGCAGGCGGAACGGACCGAGTTGCAGCGAATAGCCGACGCTGCGAAACACCAGCGCCTCGTGCTCGACCGCGATCCGCAGCGCCATGCTGACGCCGAAGCCGACATATTCCTCGAGCCCGGTCGAACCGGCAAAGCGCTTGGCGGAATGAATCACCTGCGGGAAGCCGTCGCGGCGCGCGCAGATGCGGGTCCAGACCTGGCCGCCGCTTGCCGCGTCCTCGGTGACGGTGACGATCATCGCCACGCGCGTTTCGGTGCCGGTCGGGAACGGTCCGCCGATCAGCCGTGCGGCCTGCGCCAGCCACCAGCCGATGCGGCTGCACGCCGCCTCCTCGACCTCGCCGACATAGACGACGGTGTTGCCGTCCTCGAACCGTTTCGAGAAGCGCCGCCAGATCGCAACCGGCAGGCGGCCCCAATCCTCGTCCGACAGCAATGCGCGGAAGCGATGGTCGTCGAGCAGCTTTGTATCGGAAGCCGGTGCTGTCTTTAAGGTGGATATCCTTGCTGACGCCATCGCACGCTCCCGTTACGCCGCCGCCTTTATTTGGCCCTGCTCGTGGGCAGGAAACTCACGATCTTCTCGCCGAGCTTGATCAGCGCGACCAGGCGCGGCCGCGGCACGTTCAGCATCTGCGTGTACCAGCGATCGACCAGCTCGGTGAATGTCAGCATCTCCTTCAGCCGCTTGCTGGCGAGCGGGCTGATCGCGGGATCGTCGGCCGCGTCGGAGACACAGGCGCGCAGCGCTGCGAGCGCGGGATCGATCTCGCGCTCCTTGCGTCCCGCCGCGATCTTGGCCGCGACCTCCCAGATGTCGGTCTCGGCCTCGAAGTGGTCGCGGCGATCGCCAAGGATCGGCACCCGCCGGATCAATCCCCAGGACAACAGCTCCTTGATCGAGTTGGAAACGTTGGAGCGCGCCATGCCGAGGGTGTCGGCGATGTCTTCCGCCGTCATCGGCGCTTCGGCAAGGTAGAGCAACCCGTGGATCTGGCTGACCGAACGGTTGACGCCCCATTCGTCGCCCATGTCGCCCCAATGCAGGATGAAGCGCTCGACGACGGCGGGAAGTTTTTTCTTGGCGGTTATTTCTGTCATGACAGAAATATCAGACGGTTCGGAGCAGAAGTCAAGGCTGGCCATGCTGTCCACGACGGCGCACGAGACATGGCAGGTCTCCTGACCTATCCGGCGCCTCGGCGAATGCCGTGCATCGGAGGTGAGGAGTTTTCCTTTGTGGCCCCCGAGCTCTTCGTCCAAGTTGATCCGGGTGGATGTTTTTGGGCCGTGCACCGGGTCGCCCGCGTCACGGCCGCAAGGGAGATTGCGCATGCCAGCGTCCGACAAGGAGTTCGTTGGGTCCATTCCAGAGCTTTACGACCGGCTCCTCGTGCCGATGATTTTCGAACCCTACGCACGCGATCTGGCGCAACGCGCCAAGGTGCTTGGCCCGCGCGACCTGCTTGAGACGGCAACCGGCACCGGCGCCGTCACCCGCGCGCTGGCGTCCGCGCTCGGCAGCGACGCCAGGATCGTGGCGACCGACCTGAATGAACCGATGCTCGAACGAGCGAAGTCACAGATGCCGGGCCGGACCGCAATCACCTGGCGGCAGGCCGATGCGCTGAACCTGCCGTTCGACAACGCGAGCTTCGACGTCGTCGCCTGCCAATTCGGCGCGATGTTCTTCCCCGACAAGCCCAAGGGTTATTCGGAGGCGCGCCGTGTGCTGAAGCCAGGCGGCCGTTTCCTGTTCAGCATGTGGGGTCGCATCGAAGACAACGAGTTTGCCGACGTGGTGACCCAGGCATTGGCGGAGGTCTTTCCGGCCGACCCGCCGCGCTTCCTGGCGCGCACGCCTTATGGCCACTACGCGGCCGACCCGATCCGGGCCGATCTTGCAGCCGCGGGCTTCAGCAAGATCGAGATCGACGACGTTCGGCTGCAAAGCCGGGCGAATGCGCCGCATGATCCTGCGATCGGCTTTTGCCAGGGATCACCGTTACGCGGCGAGATCGAGGCGCGCGGCGGTATCGGCCTTGATGCCGCGACCGAGCACGCCGCGTCGGCGATCGCGCGCCGCTTCGGCAACGGCGCGATCGAAGGCCGGATTCAGGCGCTGGTGATCTCAGCGGTCGCGTAACGACGCGCTTCAGATCGTGGGCAGGACCGAGAACCGCTCCCCTGCCCGGCGCTGGTTCAAAAGATCGGAACTGCCAGATGCGGCGTGCACGGCAGCGACGCGCGCCGAGAACGGACCGCGGCCACATGCCGTGATCATTTCAGTGACGACGTCGTCGGGGCCGGCGAACACCGCCTCGACGCTGCCGTCACGGCGGTTGCGGACCCAGCCTTCGAGGCCGCGCGCGTTTGCCTGCTCGTCGACCCAGGCGCGATAGCCGACGCCCTGGACGCGGCCGCTGATGGTGACGTGGCGGATCACACCGCTCATTTCTTCAGACCGAGAAACTCGCCGCTGCGCGCCTTGGTCTCCGCCTCGCGCATGACGCGGCCGGTCAGTTCGGACGAGGCGATACCCTTGAGGTTCTTCGGCGAGGTGCCTTCGCGCAGCGCCTTCAGCGTCTCGTAGACGGCCTGGGTTGCGGCCGCGAATGGCGCGTGGCCTTGCAGCGCGATCCTGACGCGCCGGCTTGCCAGATAGTCGAGCGCGGTCATCTCCTCCGGCGCGCCGCCGAGCACGATCGGCAGCGTCGTCGCGGCCGAGAGCGCCTCCAACTCGCCACGCGATTTGATGCCGGTGAAGAACAAGCCATCGACGCCGACCGCCTCATAGGCCCTGGCGCGTGCGATCGCATCGTCGAGACCGGTGATCGAGACGGCACCGGTCCGGCCCAGGATGACGAGCGACGGATCGCTGCGGCCGTCAAGCGCCGCCTTCATCTTGCCGACGCCTTCCTCCAGCGAGATCAGCTGGGTCTTGGCCTGGCCGAACGCCTGCGGCAGCAGCGTGTCCTCGATGGTGAGGCCGGCCGCGCCGGCGGCCTCCACCTCCTGAACCGTGCGGCGGACATTGAGCGCGTTGCCGTAACCGTGGTCGGCATCGACGAGCACTGGCAGCGTCGACGCACGCGACATGCGGCGTATCTGCTCGGCGAATTCGGTCAGCGTGATCAGCGCAATATCGGGATCGCCGAGCACGGCGAGCGACGCCACCGAGCCGCCGAACATGCCGAGCTCGAAGCCGAGATCCTCCGCAATCCGGATCGAGGTCGCGTCATAGACCGAGCCCGGGCGGATGCAGGTCGATCCGGTGAGAATCGATCGCAGGGCTTCGCGGCGTTTGCGGAAGGCCATTTGCTATGTCCTATTCTCCGTCATTCCGGGGCGGTGCGAAGCATCGAACCCGGAATCTCATCTCGCTCTCAATCTCGAGATTCCGGGTTCGCGCGTACCGCGCGCCCCAATATGACAGGGTTACGCGAACTCCAGGATCAGCGCGTCGACCGCGAGCGTGGCGCCGGCGGCGGCGTGGATCTTCTTGACCGTGCCGTCGCGCTCGGCGCGCAGCACGTTCTGCATCTTCATGGCTTCGACCACCGCCAGGGTCTCGCCGGCCTTGATCTCCTGCCCCTCGGTCACCGCGATCGACACGACGAGGCCCGGCATCGGGCACAGCAACTTCTTGCCGGTGTCGGCGGCCGAGACCACCGGCATCAGCCGCGCCGAGGTCGCTTCGGTCTCGGTGAAGACATAGACCGGCACCTCAAAACCCTGATGCGCGAGGCGGAAGCCGCTGTTGATCGCCCGCACCTGCACGGCAACAAAGTTGCCGTCGATGGTGCCCTGCCAAACCGGATCGCCCGGGACCCAGCTCGATACGAGGTTATGAGGGTTGCCCGGCAGCCCGTCGGCGCCGATGAAGCGCACTGCAATCGCGTCACCCTCGCGCGCCACGTCGAGCGCGATCTCGGCACGGTCGAGCCACACCGCGCGGCGGCGCTCGCGCAGCACCACGCGGCCGCCCATCTGGCCGGAGATCTGCCGCTTGCGCTCGCCCAGCACGTGATCGATGGCGGCACCGACCGCGGCCAGCCGCCGCGCGATCTCGCCCTCGGGCGCGCGCGCCGAAAACCCTTTCGGGAATTCCTCCGCAATGAAGCCGGTCGACAGCCGGCCCTCGCGCCAGCGCGGATGGTTCATCAAGGCCGACAGGAACGGAATGTTGTGCCGGATGCCGTCGACATAGAAGGCGTCGAGCGCGGTCGCCTGCGCCTCGATCGCCGCGGCGCGCGACGGGGCGTGGGTGACGAGCTTGGCGATCATCGGATCGTAATGGATCGAAATCTCGCCGCCTTCCTGCACGCCGGTGTCGTTGCGGATCGTGATGCCGTCATGGCTGGCCTCGGCCGGCGGACGGTATTTCACCAGGCGCCCGATCGACGGCAGGAAGTTGCGGAACGGATCCTCGGCATAGACGCGGGATTCCACCGCCCAGCCGGTCAGCGTCACGTCCTTCTGCGCGATCGCGAGCTTCTCGCCGGCGGCGACGCGGATCATCTGCTCGACGAGATCGATGCCGGTGATCAATTCGGTGACGGGATGCTCGACCTGCAGGCGGGTGTTCATCTCCAGGAAGTAGAAGCTCTTGTCCTGGCCTGCGACGAATTCCACGGTGCCGGCCGAATCGTAGTTCACGGCCTTCGCCAGCGCGACGGCCTGCTCGCCCATCTTGCGGCGGGTGGTCTCATCGAGCAGCGGCGACGGCGCCTCCTCGATGACCTTCTGGTTGCGGCGCTGGATCGAGCACTCGCGCTCGCCGAGATAGATCACATTGCCATGCTTGTCGCCGAGCACCTGGATCTCGATGTGCCGGGGATCGACGATGAATTTCTCGATGAAGACGCGGTCGTCGCCGAACGACGACTTCGCCTCGGCCTTGGCGAGGTTGAAGCCTTCGGCGACCTCCGCCTTCGAATGCGCGATGCGCATGCCCTTGCCGCCGCCGCCGGCGGAGGCCTTGATCATCACGGGGTAGCCGATCTCGTCGGCGATCTGGACGGCGTGCTTGTCGTCCTCGATGACGCCGAGATGACCCGGCACGGTCGAGACTTTCGCCTTCGCCGCGGCCTTCTTGGATTCGATCTTGTCGCCCATCGCGGCGATGGCGCCGGGGTTCGGACCGATGAAGACGATGCCGGCGGCTTCCAGCGCGCGCGGAAACGCCTCGCGCTCGGACAGGAAGCCGTAGCCGGGATGCACCGCCTGCGCGCCGGTCTTGCGGCAGGCCTCGACGATCTTGTCGATCAAAAGATAGCTCTCGGCCGCGGCGGGCGGTCCGATCAGCACGGCCTCATCGGCCATCTCGACATGCAGCGCGTCGCGGTCGGCCTCGGAATAGACGGCGACCGTCTCAACCCCCATACGGCGCGCAGTCTTGATGACCCGGCAGGCGATCTCGCCGCGGTTGGCGATCAGGATTCGTTTGAACATGCTCTTCTTGCTTGGGCTTTTTCGGACTTCGAATTGTCCATTTGGCAGGATTCCTCCCCGCGCAATCTGGCACGGGCGATTGGGCGTAACCACTCCGTTGGTACAGCAAATTGCCCCGGAGGCAACGGTCTAATGCAGACCCTGCCTACTGCCCGGCCAGTCCAAGGTCAGTCCTCGGCAGTAGCCCGATCGGTATTTCAGCCCGAATAGGTCTTGAAGCGGCCACGCGAATGAGCCTTCGCGACGGCCTTCATCAGCTCGCTGACCTCGTTCTCCAGGAATTCATTGGCCACGATCAGCGCCCGGATAGTGGCACGCAGATTCCCCCCGCAGGCGGAAATGGCCTGATCGACAGCGGCTTCCAGCCCGTCATCGTCGTCAGATTCGGGCCGTGCAGACATCATGGGGTATCCGGGATTCAGGTGGCGCATCATGTTCCTATTTTGTTCCCATCAAGTCAATTGGATCTTTGATCGGGCGCGGCCTCCTGGGCCGTCTTTCTCTTCCGCCGCCAGCGCGCGAAGCATTGCAGGCTCCAAATGCCGGTGATGATTTCGGCGGAGGACGTTGATAACGAAACTTGCCCATGCGCACCGCTTCAATGGCAATTGTCCGGCCGTTCTACGTCGCGGAATGCCGATCGGGACGTGACGGTGCGCACGCCCCCACTCGCGAACAGTCCTTGGTTGGATCGTACCGGCTTGTGCTAGAAGTTCGGCTGCCCGCCAAAGATCTGAAGTTGAGAAAATGCGGTTTCGAAATCCGGTCGCCACGACGCTTCTCCTGGCCTTCCTGTCTGCAACTACCAGCCTGACTGCAACCGCAGGCCCCACGGCCACTGCGGTCATCAAGGACGCCGGCACCATTCAGCTCGGCAACACGACCTATCGGCTCGACGGCATCGACGCGCCGGCGGTCGATCAGCTCTGCATCGACGAGCACGCCGACGCCTGGACCTGCGGGATCGAGGCGCGCGACCAGCTGACCAGGCTGATCGGCGGCAAGCCAATTCACTGCGACGATATCGGCGTCGATCCGACCTTCAAGAAGCGCCGCCTCGGCGTCTGCAAGATCGAGGGCGACCCGACCAGCCTCAGCCAGGTGCTGGTCCAGAAGGGCTACGCTCTCAATGTCGAAAACTCGGCCACTGGCCGATTCAAGCCGGATGAAGCCACCGCCAAGGACAATCGTGCCGGGCTCTGGAAGGGCTGCTTCGTGGCGCCACGCGATTTTCGTACGGCCAGGAAGGACGGCGCCCTGCTCGGCAACGCCTGCCCCGCCGACCGCGACCAGCAGATCCGCAACGCGCTCTTCCCCGACGACCTGCCGATGCCGGCCAGCTGCAACATCAAGGGCAAGTACGCCGTGCGGGCCCGCGTCACCGGCAATGTCGGCATCTACCACCTGCAGGCGTGCCGCAGTTATCCAGGCCTCGGCAATCCGGATCGCTGGTTCTGCTCCGAGGAGGATGCACAGGCCGCCGGGTTCCGCCGGGCCTATAATTGCCGGCCGCCCAAAGCCAAGTGAAGGGCAAGTGATCGCGATAAATCAAGCTGGCAAAGCCGCCGCGTCCTGTGTGAGACTGCACCGAGAGGTTGCCGGCGCGTATGACCCCATCCGATCCCGCTGATGTGCTTCCCGAAGCTGCGGCAGCCGAACGGCTGCGGCAGCATCTTGAGGAGATCGCGCGCGAACGCGATCGCGCCCATCGCGAGCTCCAGGAGCGCGAGGCGGAGCTGGCGCGGATCCAGCGCATCGCGCGGGTCGGCGGACTCGAGATCGATTTCCGCGACGGCGTGCGCAACCGCCGCTCTCCCGAATATCTCCTGGTGCATGGGTTGCCACCCGAAGAGGTCAACGAGACCTATGAGAACTGGGTCGCGCGCATCCACCCCGAGGATCGCGAGCGCACGATCCGGCACCTGTTCGGCGTGCTCAAGGCCGGCGGCGAAGACTACACGGCCGAATACCGCATCATCCGCCCGAACGACGGCGAGAGCCGCTGGATCCGCGTCGTCGCCAAGATCGAGCGCGACCGCAGCGGCCGTGCGCTGCGGCTGGTCGGCGCCGATCTCGACGTCACCGATCAGATGCTGGCACAGGAGACCCTGCGCGAGAGCGAAGAGCGCTTCCGCCTGATCGCCGACAGCGCGCCGGTGCCGATCTGGGTGACCAAGCTCGACCGCACCCGCTCCTTTGCCAACCAGGCCTATCTCGACTTCCTTGGACTGCCGTTTGAGGAAGCGATCGTGTTCGACTGGCGCAAGGCGCTGCATCCGGATGACCTGCCGCAAATCCTGCAGGAGCAGATCACCGGCGAGCTCTCGCTGAAGCCATTCGTGCTCGAGGCCCGCTATCGGAACGCCGCAGGCGATTGGCGCTGGCTGCGCTCGGAATCGCAGCCGCGCTGGGACCCGAACGGCAAGCACATCGGCTTCATCGGCGTCGCCCACGACATCACGGCGGCCAAGGAAGCCGAGATCGAGCTTCGCAAGCTCAACGAGTCGCTGGAGCGGCGCATCCTGGAGCGCACCGCGCAACTCGAATCCCGCGAAGCGCAGACGCGCGCGATCCTGGAAACCAGCCATCAATACCAGATGCTGCTCAACCGCAATGGCGGCCTGCTCTACAGCAACCAGACGGCGCTGGCCGGTATCTGTACCGATGCCGCCGACGTCGTCGGCAAGCCGTTCTGGGACACGCCGTGGTTCGCCGCGACCGAGGGCATGCCGCGCGTGATCCAGAATGCCTTCGCGACCGTGATGCGCGGCGAGGAAGTCAAGATCGAGATGCAGCTGCGCCTGCCGATCGGCGAGCGCTATTTCGATTTCGCGATGCGGCCGCTGCAGGACCAGCACGGCACCATCGTCGGCGCCGTTCCGGAGGCCGTCGATATCACCGAACGGCGCCGCGGCGAGGAAGCCCTGCGGCAATCGCAGAAGATGGAAGCCGTCGGCCAACTCACCGGCGGCGTCGCGCACGATTTCAACAACCTGCTCACCATCATCCGCTCCGCGACCGACTTCCTGCGCCGCCGCGATCTGCCGGATGACCGGCGCCGCCGCTATATCGATGCGATCTCCGAGACCGTGGAGCGGGCCTCCAAGCTCACCGCCCAGCTATTGGCATTTGCGCGCAGGCAACCGCTCAATCCGGAAGTGTTCAATGTCGGCACGCAGGTCGACAGCGTGACGCAGCTGATCCGCCCGCTGGTCGGCGCGCGGATCCACATCGAGGTCAGGATCGAGGATCCCGACTGCTTTGCGATCGCCGACATCGGCCAGTTCGAGACCGCGCTACTCAATCTCGCGGTCAACGCCCGCGATGCCATGAGCGGCGAAGGCCAGCTGACGATCGGCGTCCGGAAGGTCAAGAATATCCCTGCCCTGCGCGCCCAGGCCTCGCGCAGCGGCGATTTCGTCACGGTCTCGATCCAGGACACCGGCACCGGCATCTCGCCGGAAAACCTCGACGCGATCTTCGAGCCGTTCTTCACGACCAAGGAGGTCGGCAAGGGAACGGGTCTCGGATTGAGCCAGGCCTTCGGCTTCGTCAAGCAATCCGATGGAGACATCGAGGTCACCTCTACGCCCGGGCACGGTGCGACCTTCACCATCTATCTGCCGCACGCGATGCGCCCGGCGGACGCCAAGGTCGCAGCCCGCGCGGGCACCGAGCAGGCTTCGATCGGCCGCGGCTATCGCGTCCTCGTGGTGGAGGACAACGACGATGTCGGCCAGTTCTCCACCGAGCTGCTCGAGGATCTCGGCTATTCGGTCAAGCGCGCGGCCAATGCCAATGCCGCGCTCTCGATCCTCTCGGAGAACGAGTTCTCCGCCGACTTGGTGTTCTCCGACGTGATCATGCCGGGCATGAACGGCGTCGAGCTCGCCGGAATCATCCGCGATCGCTTTCCTGGACTGCCGGTGGTGCTGACCAGCGGCTACAGCAACGTGCTCGCCGAGAACGCGCACAGCGGCTTCGAGCTGATCCAGAAACCCTATTCGGTCGAGGCGCTGTCACGGACGCTCCGCAAGGCGATCGCCGAACAGCGGGCGACTGCTTCCAGGCCCTGATCCTGCCGCCGGCCGCGCTCTACTGGATCACGACATGCGCGACGCCGAGCTGAAGGATGCCGAGCGCGCGGGCCGCCGTGGTCGACACATCGATGATCCGTCCACGAACGAACGGGCCCCGGTCGTTGACGCGGCACCGGATCGATTTTCCCAGATACGAGACGGTGATCATGCTGCCGAATGGCCGCTTGCGATGCGCGCAGGTCATCTCGCCACTCCTGCCGATGCCACGATAATAGGACGCAAGGCCACTCTCTGCGTTTGCCATGCACGAGGCAAACAGCAGCATGGCCGCGGACGTTGCTGCGGTTTTCATTGATCGCCTGCCGGTCGAGCCCCGCAAGGGAACGCGGTTCCACGGGTTCGGTTCCGCGCCTCAGCGTCGGCAGGTCGATTTTTAGGAACTTTTCGGCGGAAAGCGTCAGGCGGTCGCGGCTGGATCGATCAGGGCGATGCCGAGCTCGGATCGCTTCCGCCGGCGAAGCCTGGCGGGGGCTTCCGTGACCACAACCTCCAGCGTCGGCCGAACGATGCCGGCAAGCAGATGGCCGCCGCGTGTCGATCCATCCGACAGTCCGAGCACGATGTGAATATGCAGGCTGGCCTTGCCGTCGTCGCCGGTCGCGATATCGCCGATCGCGCACAGCAATTCGCATTGCTCGTTGATCTCGATCTTCCGGTAGCTCTTGGATGCGAAATCGAACCAGCCGACGGTTGCCCGCTCGAACGCGCCGATCGCAGTGAGCGACGCCGCCGTCACCTTCGCATCATTGGCGAACTTCGTCAGCGCGCCGAACGCTTCCTCGCCGCTGTCGAGCACGACGACGTGAACCTGCGCGCTCGGCGCATCGGACACGAGCTTGCTTTTCATGGACCGCCTCGCCTCTCAAGAGCTTCCACTCTCAATCGGAGACGGCGACGATTGTTCCTGACGGACCGGATCGGCAGGCGCTCAGGCGGCGACGCAATCGGCCGCGAGCAGCGTCCGCAGGTCCCGCGCAGGAACCGGCCTGCTGAACAGGTAGCCCTGCATCTGCGTGCAGCCGAGCATCTGCACGGTGTCGCGCTGCTGATCGGTCTCGACGCCCTCGGCAGTGGTGATCATGTTGCGGTCGGCTGCGATCGAAACCACGGCGCGGATGATCGAGGCCGAGCCGCTGTTGCGGGTCACTTCCTTGACGAAGCTGCGGTCGATCTTGATCTTGTCGAACGGGAAGCGTTGCAGATATTGCAGCGACGAGTATCCGGTGCCGAAATCGTCGAGCGCGATGTGGAGACCGAGCGCGCGGAGCTGGCCGAGCGTGACCAGCGCCGCATCGTCGTCGGCGATCAGCACCGCCTCGGTGATCTCGAGCTCGAGCCGGCGCGGGTCGAGCCCGCTGTCGGCAAGCGCATTCGCAACCTTCAGCGCCAGCGTCTCCGACTTGAACTGGATCGGCGAGACGTTGACCGCGACGCACACATGCGCCGGCCAGGCTGCCGCCTCGGTGCAGGCGGTGCGCAGCACCCACTGCCCGATCTCCTCGATCAGCCCGGTCTCTTCGGCAACCGGTATGAACTCCGCCGGCGAGATCATGCCGCGCACGGGATGCCGCCAGCGCAGCAACGCCTCGCAGCCGGTCACCTCGTCGCTGCGCAGGTCGACCAGCGGCTGGTAGTGCAGCTCGAAGCCGCCCTCGGCCAGCGCGATACGCAAATCGGCCTCCAGCACGCGGCGCAGATTGGCCTGCGCCTCCATCGCCGGATCGAAGAAGCGATGGGTCCTGCGGCCCGCCGCCTTGGCGGCGTACATCGCAAGGTCGGCACATTTGAGCAGGCGGAACAGATCGGAGCCGTGGCGCGGGGCGATCGCAATGCCGATGCTGGCGTCGCTCGACAAATGGTGGCCGAGGCAGTCGAACGGCGTGCGCAGCGACTGATAGATGCGTGCGACCAGGTCGCCGACGTCGTCGTTCGAGGTGATGTCGTGCTGGACGATCGCGAACTCGTCGCCGCCGAGCCGCGCGATGAAGTCGTTCGACCCGACCGACTGGCGCAACTTCTCGGCCACGCGCCGGAGAAACTCATCGCCGATCAGATGGCCTAGCGTGTCGTTGATCCGCTTGAACTCGTCGATATCGATGTAATGGATGGCGAACTCGCGCGTGGCGGCCTCGAGCAGCAGCCCTTCCGCGTGGCGCTGGAACAGCGTCCGGTTTGGCAGATTGGTCAGCGCGTCGTAATGCGCGAGATACTCGATCCGCGCCTGCGCACGCCGCCCGTCGGTGACGTCCTCGAGAGTGGTGGCCCAGCCGCCGTCGGGCGCACGCTTATAGATCAGGCGGATGCTGCGACCGTCAGGCGTCATGATCACGGAGTCCCGAACCTCATCGCCCCTCGGGTTGGTGAAGCGGGCGCAGTACTCGTCGACGTCGCCGACAAACGAGCCGATCGCCTGGCGATGCAGGATCAGCTCGCGCAGATGGCAGCCCGGCCTCGCGACATCAGGCGAGAGGCCGAACATGTCGATGTATTGCTGGTTGCAGATCACGAGCCGCGCCGAGGCGTCGAACAGCAGCAGCCCCTGCGTCATGGTGTTGATGGCGGTGTCGAGGTGCTGGCTCTTCTCGGACAGCCGGCGGCTTGCCGCATCGTGCTGCCGCTGCAATTGGCGGACGATCAGGAAGACCGCGAAGCTGATGATCAGTACCGCCAACACGGCCGCGCAGAATTGCAGTTTGGTCTGGGTGCGCCAGTCCTCCAGCGCGCTCGATGTCTTCGTGGTAGCGAGGATCAGGATCGGAAAATGCGACAGCGATCTGACCGCGCCGACGCTCTCCTCGCCCGAAGCGCCAACGAACCGTCCCGAGGTGTTGCCGCCAAAGCTGATGACCTTCTGGAACACCGGCAGGTTGATGATGTTGCGACCGATCACGCTGGCATCCTGCGGATAGCGCGCGATGATGGTGCCGTCGCGGTGGATCATCGAAATCACGGTGTCGCCGCTCAGTGCCAGCGAGGCGACGAAATCCTCGAAATGGCTCGGCTCGACACCGCGGCTCGCGAAGCCGATGATCTCGCCGTTGCGCCCGGTGATCTTGCGCGCAAAGATCGTGGTCCAGTTGCCGGTCACCTTGCTCATTGCGGGCTCGACGATCACGGGTGAGGTCGGACGCCCCGAAGTGAACTCGTGGAAATAGCGCCGGTCCGCAACGCTGATGTCGGGCACCGGCCACATCTCGGATGAGTTGATCAGCCATCCCTTGGCGTTGAACAGATTGAGCCCGCCGACATGCGGCAGCGCCGCCAACCGCGTGCGCAGCATCTCGTGCGCGCTCAAGAGCGACATATTCTTTTCGAATTGATCGGCGGTCTCGACCTGCTCGGCCCGCAGGTAATTCACGATGTCGTCGTGGACATGCTGGAGATCTGTAAGCTGCTGGTCGAAATGCCGCGACAGCAGCAGCGCAGTGTTGTTGAGCTCGCGCTCGGACATCTCCAGCGCGCGCTCGCGAAACTGCAGCGCGAGATAGCCGGTGCCGAGCGTGATGGCGAGCACCAACAGCGCGGCGCTCAAGACGAGCCACTGGATCGCGCCCATCCTGCTGGCGCGCAACACACCCTTGATCGACAGCCGCCGGTATTCCGGCACGCTGCTCGTTGAGACAACCGACATTTTCCTGCCCCTGTGGATGCCCTTGTACGGGAACACAACCCAAGGGGTGGTTAGGAAAATCAGTTATCGGACGGTTAAGGCCAACGTGGACTCGCGCAGAGCCGGCCCCTCGGCCGCTCCATACTCACGAGCTGCAGCAAGCCGAAGCCTCCGGCGGCGCGGCCTTGGGCTGTGGGGCGCAACACGCGCTCTGTTTGTCTTCCTGCTTCTCGTGCGCCACTCGCGCGGTCCGCTCGCCGGTGCCGTCGCCATAGACGATGCTCTCACAGGTCGTATGGAACGTCTCCCAGGCGATCCCCGCGGGATCGTCGATCCACGACTTCTCGGACTTGGCATAGCAGCACACCGTCTGGCCCTGCTCGATGACCTCGCCGCCGGCCTTGCGCAGCCGTCCGTACACCTCGCCGAGCTCTTCAGCGCTCTCGACCTGAATGCCGAGATGGTCGAGGCCCGGTTCGCGGCCGCGGCTCGAGATCGCGAAGTTGACGCGGGGATCGTCGAGCATCCATTTGGCATAGTCGGATTTCACGACCGTCGGCTCGGCCCCGAACAGCGCCGAGTAGAAGCCGACCGATTGCGGGATATCCTTGACCGCGACGTGAACATGCATGCGCTTCATGGGGCAGTCCTTTCAGGGCGGCGACGCTGGATGGATATTCCATCCCAAGCATGCTCAGATATCAACAGCGTTACAACAGGAGTTCTGCTGCGGAATGGATGCGCTGACGCTGTTCGGGTTATTCGCCGTGACCATGATGCTCGTCTGCTATGCGGCCGAAGATCGCAGCCCCTGGTTCATCCTGGCCTTCGCTGTCTCCTGCGCGCTCGGCTCGGCCTACGGTTTCCTGCAGGGCGCCTGGCCGTTCGGCCTCGTCGAAGCGATCTGGGCGGTCGTCGCGGCGCGCCGATGGCTGCTGCGCCGAACCGCAGACAGCGCGTAACGTTATAGTATCCACGGCCAATCTGTCGCGGACGCGAACTTGAATGCGCGCTAGCACGGCGCTAAGTAGGCCTCATGGACGCTTCGCGCACCATGATTCAGTCTTCCCCTCACGCGACGGGATCGCGCCGCTGGCGCAGCCTGCTTGCGGGACTGATTTCGCTTGCGCTGGTGCTGTCGTTCTTCCACGGCTGGACCTCCGACGGCGATGCCGACGCGGCTCCCGGTTTCTCGATCGCGCAGCCGATCAACGACGCCGGCGGCAAGGCTCCGGCGCATCCCGCCTCGCCTCACAGCGACCATTGCCTGACGCACGTCGCCTCCGTGGCTCCGCAGGAGGCCGCGTTCCCGATCGCCTATGCACCGCACAGCTACGGCGACACCAACATCGGGCTGCCGGCTTCGGCCGATCGCCGCTCGCCCTTCAAGCCACCCCGCGCCTGATCCGGTCGACATGACCGGCCGTGCGCTGCTGCCATTCGGCAGCGCGCACCCTTCCGCACAGATCGATGTCGCGACAGCGCAGGGCCATCGGCCTGCGCTGCGGAGAGGCGCATATGAAACGGGTTGTTCTATTTTTCGCCGGCGTGGCCGCCGGCATTGCACTGGTCGTTGTGGCGGCCGGATGGATCGGTTGGCCGGTCAGGTTCCCGGCCGCGATGCAGGAGACTGCGACGACAGACACAAAGGCCGAGGCCCGGCACGAGGCCCCCGGACATATCGAGCTGAGCGAAGACCAGGTTCGCGAAGCCGGCATCACGTTCGCGCAAGCCAGCGGCGGCATGCTGAAGCGGCATTTCCTCGCGCCGGGATCGCTGATCCCCGATGCGGATCACATCGGCCGGGTATCGGTGCGCGTGCTCGCGACGGTCACGGAACTGCGCAAGCGCCTCGGCGATGTCGTCGAGAAGGGCGAGATCGTCGCCGCGATCGAAAGCCGCGAGGTGGCCGACGCCAAGAGCGAATACCTCGCCGCACGGCTCACCAACGATCTGCAGCAGACCCTCTACGCGCGGCAGAAGACGCTGGTCGAGACCCGCATCGTGTCGGAAAACGAGTTCCTGCGCACGCGGCTGACCGCGAACGATGCCCAGATCAAGCTCGACGGCGCTCGGCAGAAGCTGTTTGCGCTTGGTCTCTCGGAGGCCGAGATCGCCGACCTGCCGAACCAGCCCCCGGAGAGCCTGCGGACGCAGTTCTTGCGCGCGCCGATCAGCGGCCGGGTGTCCGAGCGGCGCGTCGATCTCGGCGGATTGATCGGGCGCGAGGGCCAGGAGAGCGAGCTCTATGTCATCGTCAATCTCGATGACATCTGGGTCGACCTCGCGGTCTCACCCGAAGACATCGGCGCGGTCCGCGAAGGCGTTTCGGTAAGAATCCGGGCCATCGGCACCGAAGATGAAGCCAATGCCGGTGTGATCTTTGTCAGCCCCCTGCTCGACCGCGAGACCCGCAACGCGCGCGTGATCGCGACCATGCCCAACAAGGACCACCGCTGGAAGCCGGGTACCTTTGTCACCGCCGAGGTCCCGCTGTCAGGCGCGCCGTCGACCGTGATCGTCTCGAAGAAGGCGCTTCAAACCATCAAGGGAACGCCGACCGTGTTCGTGCGCGATGCCGACGGCTTCGAGGCGAGATCGGTGCGGACCGGCCGCGAGGACGACGACGATATCGAGATCGTTGCCGGCCTCACAGCCGGCGAGACCATCGCGGTACAGAACACCTTCACGCTGAAGGCGGAGTTCGAGAAGGACGAGGCGGAGCACGACCATGATTGAGCGCATCATCGGTCTTGCGATCCAACGGCGCTGGGTGGTCGTCACATTGGCGGCGATCGCGATGTTCCTCGGCGGCCTTGCGCTGACCAGGCTGCCGATCGACGCGGTGCCCGACATCACCAACAAGCAAGTCCAGATCAACACCGTGGCCCCGGCGCTGTCGCCGGCCGAAATCGAGAAGCAGATCACCTTCCCGATCGAGACGGCCCTGGCCGGCGCGCCGGGGCTCGAGAGCACGCGCTCGCTCTCCCGCAACGGCTTCTCGCAGATCACGGCGGTGTTCAGCGAGGCCACCGACATCTATTTTGCCCGCCAGCAGGTTGGCGAGCGCCTGACCGAGGTCCGCGCGCGGCTGCCGCAAGGCATCGAGCCGCGGATCGGCCCGACCTCGACCGGCCTCGGCGAAATCTACATGTGGACCGTCCATTATTCCGGGCAGAAAGTGCAGGCCGACGGCGCGCCGGGCCTGCAAAGCGACGGCCGCTTCCTGACGGCGGACGGCCAGATGCTGCAAAGCGAGGTCGAGAAGGACGCCTATCTGCGTACCGTGCAGGACTGGATCATCAAGCCGCAGATCAAGATGGTGCCTGGTGTCGCCGGCGTCGATACGATCGGCGGATACCTCAAGCAGTATCAGGTCCATCCCGATGCGGCGAAGCTGATCGCGCTCGGCCTCACCTTTGCCGACGTCGCCAAGGCGATCGAGACCAACAATGTCAGCCGCGGTGCGCGCTATATCGAGCGCAACGGCGAAGGCTTCGTCGTGCGCTCCGGCGGCCGGCTCGAGAACATCGACGAGCTCGGCGCCGTCGTCGTCACCACCCGCGGCGGCGTCCCGGTCCGGATCCGCGACCTCGCCACGCTTTCGATCGGCGGCGAGACGCGCACCGGCAGCGCCAGCGAGAACGGCCGCGAGGTCGTGGTCGGCACCGCGCTGATGCTGATCGGCGCCAACAGCCGCACCGTGTCGGCCGCGGTCGACGCCAAACTGCTGACAATCATGCCGTCCTTGCCGGCCGGCATCGAGGTCAAGACGGTGCTGGATCGGACCCAGCTGGTTGATGCAACGATCGGCACGGTGGCGCGCAACCTCAGCGAAGGCGCATTGCTCGTGATCGCCGTGCTGTTCGTGCTGCTCGGCAATTTCCGCGCGGCATTGATCACGGCGCTGGTGATCCCGGTCGCGATGCTGATGACCGCGATCGGCATGTGGCAAGGCCGGATCAGCGCCAATCTGATGAGCCTCGGCGCGCTGGATTTCGGCCTGATCGTCGACGGCGCCGTGATCATCACCGAAAACAGCCTGCGTCACCTCGCCGAGAAGCAGCATGCGCTCGGCCGCGTGCTGACGCGCGATGAACGGCTGGCGACGGTGCAGGCCTCCGCGGTGGAAATGGTGCAGCCGAGCCTCTACGGCCAGGCCATCATCCTCCTGGTCTATGTGCCACTGCTGACCTTCACCGGCGTCGAAGGCAAGATGTTCGAGCCGATGGCGCTGACCGTGATCCTTGCGCTCGCGGCCGCCTTCGTGCTGTCGCTGACACTGGTTCCGGCGCTGATCGCGATCGGCATCACCGGCCGCGTGCAGGAGCAGGAAAACCGGCTCGTTGCCGCCCTGAAGCGCTGCTACAGCCCGCTGCTCCGGCGCGCGGTTGCAACGCCGATCCCGGTCATCGCGGTGGCGGTCGTGCTGTTCGCGACCGCCCTGTTCGGGTTCTTCCGCCTCGGCCAGGAGTTCATCCCCTCGCTCGACGAGAAGAACATCGCCATGCACGCGCTCAGGATTCCGAGCACAGCACTGTCGCAGTCGCAGGCGATGCAGCTGTCGGTCGAGAAGGCCGTCAGCCGCTTTCCGCAGGTGTCGTTCGTCTTCTCCAAGACCGGCACCGCGGAGGTGGCGAGCGATCCGATGCCGCCGAACGCGTCCGACACCTTCATCATCCTGAAGCCGCGCGAACAGTGGCCGGATCCATCGCTGACCAAGGAGCAACTGATCGAGGACATCTCGAAGGCGGTTGGCCGGCTGCCCGGCAACGTCTATGAATTCACCCAGCCGATCCAGATGCGCTTCAACGAGCTGCTCGCCGGCGTTCGCGGCGACATCGCGGTCAAGGTGTTCGGTGACGAGTTCGGGCCGATGCAGAAAGCCGCCAACCAGATTGCATCAGCGCTGCGCAGCGTGCGCGGCGCGACCGACGTCAAGGTCGAACAGGCCGGCGGCCTGCCCGTGCTCGAGATCAAGGTCGACAAGGGGGCGATCGCCCGGCGCGGCCTCAGCGTCTCTGCCGTGCAGGACGTGATCGGTACCGCGGTCGGCGGCCAGGATGCCGGCGTTGTGTACGAAGGCGACCGCAGCTTCGACATCGTGGTGCGATTGCCGGAGAGCGTGCGCTCCGATCTCGAGGCGCTGAGCAATTTGCCGGTCGCGTTGCCGAAGGCAACGCCGAGTTCGCCGGTGCAGAGCCTGCCGCTCAACCGCGTCGCCCAGTTCTCCTTCACCGAAGGGCCGAACCAGATCAGCCGCGAGAACGGCAAGCGCCGCATCGTGGTGACAGCCAATGTTCGCGGCCGCGATCTCGGCTCGGTGGTCGAGGAAGCCCAGGCAAAAGTCGCGCAATCGGTGCAGCTGCCGCCGGGCTATTGGATGACCTGGGGCGGCCAATCCGAGAATCTTGCCGCG
This sequence comes from Bradyrhizobium sp. USDA 4538, assembly GCF_024171045.1. Lineage (NCBI taxonomy): Bacteria > Pseudomonadati > Pseudomonadota > Alphaproteobacteria > Hyphomicrobiales > Nitrobacteraceae > Bradyrhizobium > Bradyrhizobium sp. USDA 4538. The sequence continues at coordinate 7,322,868 of NZ_JALJZE010000001.1, read as the reverse complement.
GCGCGACAGCGCCTGGCCGTGGTGGTGCCGGCGTGTTTTGCGATGATCTTCCTGTTGCTGCTGGCGGCGATGGGCTCGGCCCGCGATGCGCTGCTGGTGTTCAGCGCGGTGCCGCTAGCGCTCACCGGCGGCATCGCCGCACTTTGGCTGCGCGGCATGCCGTTCTCGATCTCGGCGGCGGTCGGCTTCATCGCACTGTCGGGCGTTGCGGTGCTGAACGGGCTCGTGATGCTGAGCTTTATCAGGCAATTGCGCGAGCGCGGCGTGCCGATGCGGGAAGCCATCGAGCAAGGCGCCCTCACCCGCTTCCGCCCCGTGGTGATGACCGCATTGGTGGCCTCGCTCGGCTTCGTGCCGATGGCGTTCGCCACCGGCACCGGCGCCGAGGTGCAGAAGCCGCTCGCTACGGTCGTGATCGGCGGGCTGATCAGCGCGACCCTGCTGACGCTTGCCGTGCTGCCGGCGCTCTATGCCCGGTACGGGCATGCCGGCAGTGCTGCGCGCAATGGGAGAACCGCGATTCAGCCTGCCGAATGACGGTGTGTTGACCGACCGTCCGCGGGAGAAATCCGGCCGTTACAGCGCCGAACAAGCGCTGTAACATTTCTGTCATATGGCAAAACTAAACGAAGACTGCGGCGGGCTGCCGCGGGGCTTCATCAGGGGGAATAACAATATGCGTCGTGCCATTACCTTACTGTCCGCGAGCATGATCGCGCTTTCGGCGGGCGCCGCCTCGGCGCAGAACGCTAACCCCCGCAACCTCATCCTGTTCGTCCCCGACGGTCTGCGCGGCGGCATCGTGACGCCGGAGACGGCACCGGCCATGGCCGAGATCCGCGACAAGGGCGTCAATTTCAAGAATTCGCACTCGCTGTTCCCGACCTTCACGATGGCTAACAGCTCGGCGCTGTCGACCGGCCATTATCTCGGCGACACCGGCACCTTCTCCAACACGATCTATACCGGCTACACCTCGGTGCCCGCCGGCGACACCGTGGTCCCCTTCATCGAGAACGACGCGGTGCTCGCCGATGTCGACGATCACTTCAACGGCGACTACCTCAACGAGGAGACGCTGCTGAAGATGGCCCGCGGCCAGGGTTTCAGCACCGCCGCCATCGGCAAGGTCGGCCCGACCCTGCTGTTCGACCACACCGATCGCGGCAAGAACACGATTGTGATCGACGATTCCACCGGCGGCAAGACCGGCGTGCCGCTCTCCGACGAGATGAAGGAGGCGCTGACCAAAGCGGGCCTGCCGCTCGCCACCCCGAGCCGCGGCGACAACGCCAAGGCGGGCGACGCCAAGACACCCGGCACCACGGTCGCCAACGTGGCGCAGCAGGCCTACATGGCCGACGTCGCGACCAAGGTCGTGCTGCCGATGTTCAAGGCGCGCAACAAGCCGTTCGTGCTGGTGTTCTGGTCGCGCGATCCGGACGGCAGCCAGCACAACACCGGCGACAGCCTCAACACCATCACCCCCGGCATCAACGGCCCGACCTCGATGGCCGGCATCAAGAATGCCGACAACAACCTCGCGCAGCTGCGCAAGGCGCTCGACGAGCTCGGGCTTTCCGCCGACACCAACATCATGGTCTCCTCCGACCACGGCTTCTCGACGATCTCGAAGGAGAGCAAGACCAGCCCCTCGGCCAAGATCGTCTATGGCGACACGCCGAAGGATTTCCTGCCGATGGGCTTTCTGGCGATCGACCTCGCCAAGGCGCTGGACCTGCCGCTGTTCGACCCCAACGACAAGAACGCGAAGGTCGCCGACAATGCCCACCCGAAGGCCGGCAACGGCGTGCTCGGCCAGGATCCGGCCAAGCCTGACGTCGTGATCGCGACCAATGGCGGCTCGGATCTGATCTATCTGCCGAACCGCGACAAGAAGCTCGCCGACCGCGTCATCAAGGCGCTGCTCGAGCAGGACTATGTCAGCGGCCTGTTTGTCGACGACAAGCTCGGCACCTTCCCCGGCACGCTGCCGAATTCGAACCTCAATCTGAAGGGCAAGGCGGTGACGCCGAACCCGTCGATCGTGGTCAATTTCCGCTCCTGGTCGAGCGGTTGCGAGATCCCGACCAACTGCTCGGTGCAGGTCGCCGACACCGTGCTGCGCCAGGGCCAGGGCATGCATGGCAGCTTCAGCCGCGGCGACACCTTCAACTTCACCGCGGCGATCGGCCCCGACTTCAAGGCGGGCTATGTCGATCCGCTGCCGGTCAGCAACGCCGATGTCGGCATGACCGCGGCCCAGCTGCTCGGCCTGCGCGCGCCGAACAATGGCGGCTTGATCGGCCGGGTGATGTCGGAGGCGCTGCCGAACGGCATCGTGCCGAAGATGGCCGAGGGCACCATCATGTCGAAGAAGCCGTCGGCCAACGGCCTGCGCACCGTGCTGAAATTCCAACGCGTGCTTTCGACCCGCTATTTCGACGTCGCCGGGTTTCCGGGGCGGACGCTCGGGCTCGAGGAAACCGGTGGCAAACAGAAAACGGCGGGGAAGTAATCCCCGCCGCTCTGCTCGAATTCCAGTCACGCGGGATGATGGTTTACATCATTCCGATGTCGAACACGTTGGGGAGCTGCGCCGCGAGCGGCAGCGCAGTCGCGCCGACCAGCGTCGCCACCATCGCCGCCAGCGCGCGGCCGGTGCGGCGCTGACCGCGCATCTGGCCCGCGATCCACTCCAGAACCTTGGTGTCCATCTTGGCGCCCTGCCTCGGCGCCCAGCGATCGATCTCGGTGTCGGGCGACAGCGCCACCGTGCGCGGCGGCACCGGCAGGCCGGACTCGGAGGCGGCATGATGGGCGATCGCCTTGGCGAGCAGATCGTCGAACCGGCCGCCATCGCTGCGCTCGGCGGCGGCCTCGTTGATCGCGAACAGCGCCTCGATCTCGGCCCGGCTGACCGGCTGATGCTCAACCGCGGCCGCCGTCAGGATGCGCGCGCACCAGGCAGCGTCATCGGCATCGAGCGACCGGGAGAAATGGATGCGGCCCTTGGTGGTCGGGCCTTCGCCGGTGATCACGCCGTCGCGCACGATGGTGAGCGCATGGGCGGCAGTCTTGCGGCAGGACGGATGCAACGCACCGCTGAGAGGCTCAGCGGTCTTGGTACTTGGGGTAGACATTGTGGGAGCTTTCAATTCCTATCTCAGGCCAGCTTTTCCATGCGGGCGTAAACGAGTGGTTAATGATTCGGAACTTGCGTTCCGAGATTTTTAGATGGTTGCTATTTGGTCGCTTTAAACGTCGTCACGGTTCAGTCCTATAGCAGCCAGGGCCGGCGTGATGACTGCGATAAGCGGCATTATCTGGGCATTTCCAAGCCTTTGTGCCGCAGCTGATATTTCGCCGTAGGGATCCGGATCAAAACAAGTTGCTTGGAATTCCACCCTCAAGGAGAAATGTTTCACCTTTTTTCAGAACCCGTTCACTTAAGCCTTATCCCGTCCTATACTGGAACAGACAGCCTCAAATACAAATTCAATCGCAACTTCAAAGAGATGAGGTAAAATCATGGCACTTCAGATTGGCGCCGTCGCCCCCGACTTCGAAGCCGAGACCACCGAAGGAAAGATCAAGTTCCATGACTGGATCGGCAACAGCTGGGCGCTTTTGTTCTCCCATCCCAAGGACTTCACCCCGGTCTGCACCACCGAGCTCGGTGCGCTCGCCCGCCTGAAGCCTGAGTTCGACAAGCGCGGCGTCAAGCTGATGGGCTTGTCGGTCGACCCGGTGGACCGCCACGCCAAATGGTCCGACGACATCAAGGAAACCCAGGGCGCGGCGCCGAACTATCCGATGATCGGCGACACCGATTTCAACGTGTCGAAGCTCTACGACATGCTGCCGGCCTCGACCTCGGGCGATCCCCTCACCCGCACCCCTGCCGACAACCAGACCGTCCGCAACGTGTTCGTGATCGGACCGGACAAGAAGATCAAGCTGGTGATGGTCTATCCGATGACCACCGGCCGGAATTTCCAGGAGATCCTGCGCTCGATCGACTCGCTGCAGATGACCGCCAAGCATCGCGTCGCCACCCCTGCCGACTGGAAGCAGGGCGAGGACGTGATCATCGCGGGCTCGGTCAGCGACGACGAGGCCAAGACGATCTACCCGCAGGGCTGGAAGGCGCCGAAGCCTTACATCCGCATCGTGCCGCAGCCGAAGTAACGGCAGGCTCACTGCGTCCGGGTGACCCGCGCACAGCCGATCATCGTCTGGTTTCGCGACGATCTGCGGCTGTCGGATCACCCGGCGTTGCATGAGGCGGCGGCAAGCGGCGCGCCGGTCGTCGGCCTCTATGTGCGTGACGAAGAGAGCTGTGCATTGATGCCGCCGGCCGTACGTCGGCTCGGGGGTGCGACGCGCTGGTGGCTGGCGCAGTCGTTGCGCGCACTCGGCAAGAGCCTCACCATGGCAGGCGGATCGCTGGTGCTGCGCACCGGACCGGCCGCGTCGGTGATCGCCACGGTGGCGCGCGAAATCGGCGCACGCGCCGTATTCTGGAACGACATCGCGCAGGCACCGCATCAGGCCGTTGCCAGAGAAGTCGAAGCCGCGCTCGCAAGTGACAGCATCGACTCGCAAATTTTCCGCGGCGATCTGCTCGTCGAACCGAAGGCGATCCGCAACAAGGACAACCGGGCCTTGCGCGTGTTCACGCCGTTCTGGCGGCGCGTCCAAGGCCTCGGCGATCCGCCAAGGCCGTTGCCGGCGCCGAAGAGACTCACATCCATCGGCGGCATCGCGAGCGACGCCCTCGATGACTGGGGTCTCGAACCGACACGGCCGGATTGGGCCGGCGGCCTGCGCGAGACCTGGACACCGGGTGAAGCCGCGGCGCAGGCGCGGCTGAAGCGATTCCTCGATGAGGGGATCAGCGGTTACGCCGACGACCGCGATCGGCCCGACCGCGACGGCACCTCGCGCCTGTCGCCGCATCTGCGCTTCGGCGAGATCAGCCCGCGGCAGGTCTTTCACGCGGCCCGCTTCGCCGCCGCGGAAGACTCGCGCCTTGCCGGCGACATCGACAAGTTCCTCAGCGAGCTCGGCTGGCGCGAATTCTGCCGCCATCTGCTGTTCGACGTCCCCGATATGGCGGATCGGAACTTGCAGGAGCTGTTCGATGCCTTTCGGTGGAGGCGCAACGCTCTCGCCCTGGAGGCGTGGCAACGCGGACTCACCGGCTATCCGATCGTCGATGCCGGCATGCGCGAGCTCTGGCACAGCGGCGTGATGCACAACCGGGTGCGAATGGTGGCGGCCTCGTTCCTGGTCAAGCACCTCTTGATCGACTGGCGCACAGGCGAACAATGGTTCTGGGATACGCTGGTCGATGCCGATGCCGGCTCCAACCCCGCCAACTGGCAATGGGTCGCGGGCTGCGGCGCTGACGCCGCGCCCTATTTCCGCGTCTTCAATCCGGTCCTGCAGGGCGAGAAATTCGATCCCGACGGCGGCTATGTCAGGCGCTGGGTGCCGGAGCTCGCGCAGCTCTCCAACGAGCTGATCCATCAGCCCTGGACAGCGACACCGATCGAGCTGGCGAGCGCCGGCATCGAACTCGGCAAGACGTACCCGCCGCCGATCGTTGATCACAAGCAGGGGCGCGAACGCGCGCTTGCAGCTTACGCGAAGATCCGTCGCAAAGACTAAGCGCGGCGATTGACCAGCAGCACCGCCGCGGCGCAGGCGGCCATGCCGGCAATGGCGACATGATCCAGCCGCTCGTCGAACAGGACGTAGGCCATCAGCGCGGTCACCGCCGGCACCAGATAGAACAGGCTCGCGACCGAGGTCGCGGCATGGTGACGGATCAGCCAGTACAACAGCCCGATCGAACCGATCGACAGCGCGAACACGAGCCAGGCCAGCGCCAGCACGAACTCGCCGGTCCAATGCACCACATTGGTCTCGAACACGAAGGCGCCGATACCGAAGAAGATCGTCACCGCGATGTACTGCACCAGATTGCCGGCGCGCCAGTCGATCCGGTTGCAATAGCGCCGTTGGTAGAGCGTGCCCAAGGTGATGCTGATCAGCGAGACGCCGGAGGCGAGCCAGCCCCACCCCGCCTCGCTCGTCATCGGCCGGTTGTGCAGGATCAAGACGACGCCGGCGAGGCCGAGCACCAGTCCGCCCCATTGCAGCGGCGTGACGCGCTCGCCCAGCCAGCGGTTGGCAATGGTCGAGGTCAGGATCGGCTGCAGGCCCGGGATCAAGGCCGAGAGCCCCGCCGGAACCGAATGCGCGATCGCAATCGCGGTGCCGCCGAGATAGAAGCCGTGCACCAGGATGCCGGCGACCGCGCTGTGGAAAATACCAGTCCGGTCCGGCCAGTTCGGCCGCGCGATCGCGGCGATGACCGCCATCACCACCACCACGAACGCCATCCGGATTGCCAGATAGGTCAGCGGCTCCGCATTGTTGATGACGTATTTGGTGCCGATGAATCCGGTGCTCCACAGCACCACAAAGATCGCCGGCGCCAGACGAGCGGCAGTTTCCTCGAAGCTCTTGTTCATTGCAGGCTGTCATTGCCCGAAGATGAGGCAGCCAGCAATCGCGAATTTTGGCGGGGTGCCGCGCCCGTTTCCGCAAGCACACTTTCGTCCCGGCGCAAGCAGGGACCCATACTCCGCGGCGGTTGTTGTGAACGGGACCCGTCGTATCAGCATCGCGCAATAATCAGCATTCGTGGTTACGGGTCCCTGCTCCCGTGCGCAATTGCGCACTAGGCAGGGACGACACTGAGTGTGTTGCGCGGTCAGTGGTGTGCGCGAGGGGTTGCCCGTCGGGTCGACTTGCCGCGGTAACAGCGGCTCGCGAGCTCGCCGGCTCGTCAGCCCTCTCATGCGATGCGAAGCGCCGGCCGCACGCGCTGCCAATCACGACGATTTGTCCTCAGGGATGCCATGCGCGTTTGTCGGATGCGACATGCCGCCCTCGCCGATACGCTTCGGTAGAATCTCGCAGCCGTCGGTCGCGGCACGTTCCGGATTGCACTGGAATATACCGTCGCCGAATACCGGCGGCCAAAAACACTGCACAAGAAGAACCGGCCACGAGCCGGACAAGAAGAAAAACAATGGATCAAGTGGCGTTGGTCGTCGTTCGGGCGGTCGAGAGCGGCGCGACGACGACGAAAGATATTATCGGCGTGACCAGATTGTCGCGTCTCAAGGTCGAGCGTGCACTGAGCACGCTGGAGAAGCAGAAGCTGCTCCTCCGCGAACGGCAGGGCTCGTGGGCCCTCGGCTTTCCCGTGGCTCCGACGGTCAGGCAATGTGGATCATGCACCCTCTGCTGCAAGGTGCTTGAGGTGACCGATCTCGGCAAGCCGGTGAATACGGTCTGCAGCCACATCCTGGCGGGCGGCGGATGCGAGATCTACCACGAGCGTCCCCGGCAGTGCCGCTCATTCAGCTGTGCCTGGCTGCAAGGCCACCTCGATGATGATTGGTTTCCCGAGACCACGGGCATGGTGCCGCATTTCGGGCTCGACGCGCTGAATGTGCAGGTCGACCTCGATGATCCCGACCGCTGGCGCGAGGAACCCTATTTCAGCAAGCTGTGCGAACTTTCGTTGAAGGGCCTCAGGGTAAGTGAAGGGCGGCCGTATGCCACCCTCGTCATCGTCGGTCAGGATCGCTACCTGCTGCTCGGGCGGACCATCGTGCCCGATCCAACCCTGTTCGGCACCGCCTTCGTGCCGATTTCGCTCGACACCTTCCGCTACTGGAAGGCAACATCGCTTGAGCATCTGCAGCGGTTGAACGATCGGGTCATGGAGATCCAGCGCATCCAGCAGGAGTTCGGCCATTGCGCCATCCCTGACGACGACGATCCCTCCCCGCCTTACCGGCCGGCTCTGCTCCAACGGTCGAAGGAACTGGGCGTGATACGCACGACGTGACGACAGCCGGACACAGCGCAGGTCAGCTCGTCATCTCAGGTGATACTTCCTGCCGTTGGTGTTCGGGTCGGTGTTGTCGCTTGTCGAGAACATCAAGGCCGGGCCGAAGTAATTCCAGGTGTCCCGGTAAAATGCGAAGCGGCCGGCACCCTTGTCGATGATCTCTTGCTGGGTGGTGTTCGCGGGGCCGAGAAGCCGGTCGTCTTCGTACAATCGGGCAGTCTCGAGCGTGCCGTCCACGTATTTGACGGGGATGAGATACGCATATCCCTTGTAAAGACGGAAGGCGCCACGCAACAGGTTCCTGTCGATCGGACTCGGAGGAACCAGAAAAAGGAATGCGCTCGACGCCAAGGCAAAGAGCGTCGATCCGATCGCGATGCGCGTGCTGGCAGATGTCCTCAACGATACTTTTCCCTTGGCTCTTGCTTGCGAGGCTTCCCGCCTTCTGTAGCGCGCGCCTGCGGCGCAGACAACCGACCGCCCGCCGCCACGCCTTGTTGCGAGCCGGATCTGGCTCGCGATATTTCCGCATCGAAGGACAATCAGATTGTCGCCGCGCGGCCGGCTGATCGGCCCAGGACTGCCATCAACACCGTCGCGACGGCGCAGCACGCGAGCGCAACCTCCCAGCCTCCGGTCGCATCATGGGCAAGTCCGGCGAGCGGCGGGCCCGCGGCGGCGAGCGAGTAGCCGAGGCACTGCGCCATGCCCGACAGCACGGCCGCCTGCTGGCTGTGCGAGGTTCGCAGGCTGACGAATGTCAAGCCGAGGATGAAGGCTGCACCCGCCCCGAAGCCGAACAGCGCGACCCACAGCATTGCGAGCGACGGACACTGCCACAATCCCAGCAGCGAGAGGCAGGTCGCAAGCGACACGGTGATCGCAATCCCGCGCTGGTCCTTCATGCGCCGGACCATCGGCCCGAGGATCAGGCCGGGGACCGCGGTCGCCAATTGCAGCACACCGTGCAGCGTACCCGCCGTCGCCGCCGCGTAGCCTGCCTGAACGAGGATGGCGGGCAGCCATCCGACGATGATGTAGAACACCAGCGAGGTCAGGCCGAGGAAGCCGGTCACCTGCCAGGCGAGCAGCGAGTGCCAGATGCGCCCGCGATGCGGCGAGGAGGCCGGCTCGACTGTCGGGGCCGAGTGCGCCCCCAGCTGGGGTGCCCAGGCCATCAGCGCCACCAACGGAAAGATCAGCGTGCTGGCAAGCGAGAGATGCCAGTTCGATCCCAGCAATTGCGCGAGCGGGATGGCCACGACCGACGCGAGCGCCTGGGCCAATGCGGACGTGATCGCGTAAGCGCCGGTCAGGCTGGCGATACGGGTCGGAAAGTCCCGCTTGAGCAGGCTCGGCAGCAGCACATTTCCAACGGCGATTCCGGCACCAATGGTGGCGGTGCCCGCGAACAGCGCCCAGACCGGACCGGACGAGCGCAGCGCGATCCCGGCCGCGATGACAAGCAGCGCACCGAACAGCGACCGCTCGATGCCCCATTTGCGCCCGAGCACAGCTGCAACAGGTGAGATCGCGGCGAACGCCAGCAAGGGCAGCGTCGTCAGGATTCCGGCCTCGGCCGCGCTGATCCCGCTGGTCTCACCGATCATGCCGAGCATCGGCGCGACGCCGGTAATGGGCGCGCGGAGCGTCGAGGCGATCAGCAGGATCCCCGTCAACAACAGCCCCTGCCCGCCCAGCGTGCGCATCGGCGCTATCATCGTCATCGCATGCTCCTGCCCATCTGCATCGCCAGGCTATCGACTTGGCTGTCGGAAGAATTTACATATCTGTTCTATCGATCGCTAAATTCGGTCACTCGACGGGTTTCCGGCTCCCTTATGGGCTTTCAACTTCGCTATCCCTGGCCGGACCTTGATCCGGATGACGTCGCGGCGGCGGCCATCGCCGTGCGCCTCGACGTCACCGAAAACAAGGTCGAGGCGGCCGAGCATGCGCACCGGAAGGGACAGCTCGTCTTCGCGCTCGGCGGCGGCGTGATGTGCCGCGTTCCGAACGGGTTGTGGATGGTGCCGCCGCATTGCGGCGTCTGGCTTCCCGGCGGCACGCGCCACACCAATATCGCAACCGCCAATGCACGAATCTTCTTCGTCTTCATCGAGCCCGGTGCGGCCGACCTGCCCGACCGCTGCTCCACATTGTCGATCTCACCCTTGCTGCGAGAGCTGATCATCGCGCTTTCCGACCGTATGCAGCAGGACCACGGCACTGAAACCCTCGTTGCGCAATTGCTGCTGAGCGAATTGCCGCACATGCCGCTGCAGCAGCTGCATCTGCCGATCTCGCCCGAGCCACGCTTGCGACGGATCGCGGCAGCGCTCGCCGACGATCCGGCCGATCGCCGCACGATGGCCGAATGGGCCGAACGCGTGGCGCTGAGCGAGAGCAGTCTCGCGCGGCTCATCCTGAGGGAAACCGGCCTGACATTCGGACGCTGGCGTCAGCAACTGCATTTGATCGTCGCGTTGCGCGAACTCTCCGCCGGCGCGAGCGTTCAGCAGGTCTCGTCCGAACTCGGTTATGGATCCGTCACAGCCTTCATCACCATGTTCAAGAAGGCGCTCGGCAAGCCACCGGCGAAATATCTCAGCGATATCATGCAAGGGAGCGGCTCGGCGTTCGCGGCCGGCGGGCGAATTTAGGAACACCGGTCGGCAACGGACGTTTTCGACATATCGGGCGAACGACAAGCGAGCCGCCTGCGCCAAGCCAATGCAGCGAGGATGCCAGATGCCCTACGCGCTGTTCGATCGCGACAGACAGATCGACAAGGCTTTTCCGACGGAGAAGCAAGCGTGGGAACATGCACTGATCTGCGGGCTGGTCTTCGACGTTCCGGTCGCGGATGAAGCGCCGGGCCAGGTGCTGCCGACCGGCTATCACATGAAGCGAATTCCCGCCGATAGCGAAGTGTTCGAACCGGCGCCCGAATGGAAGTTACCGAACGAAATTTCGTGATCGGCCCGCGGCAGGGTTGCCGGTTGCGATCGTGACGTTGCGCGATAAGTAACGCCGAACCAGACCAACAATTCAGGATGAGCGCATGGCCGAAACCGGCAAGATTTTTCACGTTCGCTGCGTCGACAACACGTTGCAGCGGGATACGCTCTCGCTCGGGCGCGTCTACGAGGTGACAAGGGATATCGAACGTGACGGCTATTACGAGCTCAGCGGATTGGGCCGCTTCAGCCGATCCAGATTCGAGGTTGTCGAGACGAGCGACGACACGGCCGAAGTCCGGCAGACGTCTCGATCAAAATAGACAGGAGAGCGCGATGCCCAGAGGCGACAAGTCGAGCTATACCGACAAGCAGAAGCGGCAGGCCGAGCACATCGAGGAAGGCTACGAGACGCGTGGTGTTCCGGATCGCGAGGCCGAGCGGCGCGCATGGGCGACCGTCAACAAGGAGACCCACGGCGGCAAGAAGAGCGGCTCCGGCCGCGGCACGCGCGAGGATCATTCCCCGTCGCGCAAGGGCGGCAAGCTCGGCGGCAAGGCAGCCGCGAGCCGCCCCGCGGCGGAGCGGTCGCGTTCGGCGAAAAAGGCGGCACGCAGGCGCCGGGCCGCCTGACCGGCACGGACGTGGCCCCACAGACAGGAAGACAATACCGCAAGCCGGAGCATGATCCGGGAAATGCGCGGCGGTTTTCCGAAAAAATCATGCTCAAACAATGAGCTAGAGCGCGATGACGACGGCACACGATCTCATCGCGCGTTAGGCGACGGCTCGCAAATGCGTGATCGGGCGCCACCACCGGTTGCCTTCATTTCGGCACCTATCGGGAACAGGCTGTCGGCCCAGGAAGCAAAAGCGAAGCAAAGAAGCAAAGAAGCAAAAGCGAAGCAAAGGCGGCCGCCGCAGGGGGTGCCTGCAATTGACGTATCGGTCCCATAGCAGCTGGCAGGACGTGGATCTGCGCAATCTCGTCCGGGTCATATCGGCCTGCACCCTCGGGCTTTGGGCATTTGCGGCCGGCCTCCTGATCGGGACCTTCCTGCTTTGATGAATCGGCGCAGCACGCGCCGCCTTCCTACCCGCCGCTCAGGTGATGCGCGGCGACGAATAGGACGAGCGCGCTAAGCACCAATGCCGATGTGGCGCCGGCAACGCTACGCGCGAGTTCAGCCTTCGAAAGATTGGATCTGGTTGCCATTGCAGCCTCCCGTTCGCGCGAGCTGAGCCATAGCCGCTCCGGCGGTCAGGCTCGCTCATGGAGACATTCGCATCACCAGGATGAACGCATCATGAGCGAAACGAACCGCCGGTGCGTCCGTTCCAAAATCTGACCCAGTGGATCGCTTTCGGAACCCGGGCGTTGACCGCATGCGGCAAGCCGGCCGAGCCGCGCTGGAATTGGAAATCGGAGATGCCATGGTGATCCGCTGGGGGCGGCTTCAACCGGCGATTTGGGCGACCGTCATCCTGCTCGTGAGCATCACGGCAGCCGACGCTGCGGGCGACAAGGCGAGCAAGCCATCCGAGTTCATCCTGCTCGTCCAGATCGCGCTCCTGATCGCGGTCGGGCGCGGTCTCGGCGAATTGATGCAGCGGATCGGCCAGCCCTCCGTGGTCGGCGAACTGCTGGGCGGCCTGTTGCTCGGACCATCGCTGTTCGGCTGGCTGTGGCCATCGGCGCACGGCGTGATCTTTCCGCCATCCGGCGAGCAGAAGGCGCTGATCGACGGCATTGCGCAGTTCGGCATCCTGCTCCTGTTGCTGCTAACGGGCATGGACACCGACCTCAAGCTGGTGCGGAAGGTCGGCCGCGCCGCGACCACGATCTCGGTCGCGGGCATCGCGGTGCCATTCGTGTGCGGCTTCGTGCTCGCCGAATTCCTCCCCGACGGCCTGCTGCCGCATCCCGAAGCACGGCTGATCGCCTCGCTGTTTCTCGGCACGGCGCTGTCGATCTCCTCGGTGAAGATCGTCGCCGTCGTGGTGCGCGAAATGAACTTCATGCGCCGCAATGTCGGCCAGATCATCGTCGCCAGCGCGATCATCGACGACACCCTCGGCTGGATCATCATCGCTGTCATCTTCAGCCTCGCCTCGCGCGGCAGCCTCGACATCCTCTCGGTCGCGCAGGCGCTGTTCGGCACGCTCGCCTTCCTCGCGGTCAGCTTCACGATCGGCCGGCGGCTGGTGTTCCGGCTGATCCGCTGGGCCAACGACAATCTGGTCTCTTCGGCGGCGGTGATCACCGTGATCCTGCTGCTGATGTGCGGGATGGCGATGATCACGCATCTGATCGGCGTGCACACCGTGCTCGGCGCTTTCATCGCCGGCGTGCTGGTCGGGGAATCCCCGATCCTGACCCGGCAGATCGACGAACGGCTGCGCGGGCTGATCTCGAGCCTGTTCATGCCGGTATTCTTCGGGCTCGCCGGCCTCAGCGCCGACCTCACGGTGTTGAAGGATCCGTCGGTGCTGGGGCTGACCGCGGCGCTGGTGCTGATTGCGAGCATCGGCAAATTCGGCGGCGCCTTTGCCGGCGGTGCGCTCGGCGGGCTGACCCGGCAGGAGTCCTATGCGCTGGCGAGCGGCATGAATGCGCGCGGCTCGACCGAGGTGATCATCGCCACCATCGGCCTTTCGATGGGGGTACTGAGCCAGACCATGTTCTCGATGATCGTGACCATGGCGATCCTGACCACGATGGCGATGCCGCCGATGCTGCGCAGCGCGCTGGCGCGGCTGCCGCTCGGCCAGGACGAGAAGGATCGGCTGGAGCGCGAGGAATACGAGCAGCGCGGCTTCGTCGCCAATCTCGAGCGGCTGCTGGTCGCGGTCGACGAGAGCAGCAACGCGACATTCGCCGCGCATCTCGCCGGCCAGCTCGCCGGCGGGCGCGGTCTGCCGATCACGGTGCTGCATGTCGGCGCCAACGCCAAGCTGCAGGAGAAGAACCGTGCGGATGAGGAGAGCCCCGAGGCGGCGGTCATCAACGCGGCCAAGGCGAGCGCCGAAGCCGATGCCGACGGCGGCGGCAATGTCGACGTCATCAGCCGCGCCCGCGAGGAGACGGCGGCGGAGGCGATCGCCGAGGAAGCCAAAAAAGGTTTCGACCTGCTGGTGGTCGGCATGGACGCGGTCGCCGGCCCCGATGGCGGCTTCGACCGGCGGCTCGACGACCTGACCTCCGGCTTCGACGGTCCGCTGGCGATCGCGGCCGCCAAGGGCGTGCACGAGAAGGAGCCGACGGCGAATGCGCGGAAGATCCTGGTGCCGGTCTCGGGCAGCAACGTCTCGCGGCGCGGAGCCGAGGTCGCGATCGCGCTGGCGCGCCTCTCGAGCGAGCCGCTGCAGGTGGTCTACGTCTCGACCACGCGCGACAAGGGCGCCCGCCGCACCAGCCCCAGCATGTCGCTGGCGCATGAGGAAGCCATCCTGAAGGACATCGCGGCGACCGCGGCGCGCTACGACATCAACGTGACGACGCGGCTACGTGCCAACACCGCACCAGAGGTCGCGATCCTGCAGGAGATCGCGTCAAGCCGGGCCGACCTCGTCGTGATCGGTGTCGACCGCATCCAGGGCGACAGCCTGAATTTCGGCAGCGTCGCCGCGGCCGTGCTCGGCAAGTCGAAGGCGTCCGTGCTGCTGGTGTCGGATGGCGACGTCAGGCCCAAGACCTGAAACCCCACACCTGAATCTCCCAAGACTTGAAACAAAGACCTGAGCAAGGAGGTTCGAAGCGCGAGCGCGTCCGCGCCTACCACTCTTCCGGACAGGGATCGACGATCTTCCAGAGATCGACCCCGTTCTTGATCTTCTTCATCTCGGTGGTGAGCCCGCCATTGCGGCGGATCCAGTCCTTCACCGTATCGGGGTAGTAGGACATCAGATCGGAGGTGCCCTCGAGGCTGGTGACCTTGATGCCGAAGGTGAAGGCCTTGTCGTAATAGGCCTGGTGGAAGCCGATGCTGGCCCGCGGCGTGACGCAGATCTTGTTCAGCGGCACGATGCCGAACACCAGCGTGCAGGCCGAGTTGCAGATGCCGTCGATCACGACGCGCTCGCGGCGCTCGCGGATCTGCTTGTACTTGGCCTTGTACTCCTCGACATAGCCGCCATGGTCGCGCGTGATGTGCAGCACCGCCCGCGCAGGCGTCGCGGCCAGAACCGAGAGCAGCAAGGCGACAAGGGGCGTGATGCGCATGGATCGTTCGAAACCGCGGGAAAGGCCGGGCCCGGGCGGACCTGACCGCAAGACTCTGGCCGGACTGTGTTGGCAATCCGTTAAGCATCCGCAAAAAGGCAAAATTTGGCGCGCTGTGACTGATTTCCCGCAGCTTTTGGCCCCGATTCCGGGTTAGATGGGCCCCCGGGGCGGCCCACAATGCCGATTCCCGTAAATGCCCGGAGGCCGCCCATGACCAAGACCAAGCTTTTCGCCGCCCTCGCTGTTGCCGTGATGGCCCTGACCCCGGCGGTCGCGGCCGATCTCACGGCCCATCCGCGCCACCACAGGCATCACCACCACGCCCATTGGGGCCTGCCCTACCACATCAGCTATCTGCACAATTACGGCCCGGGCCCGACTGCCGGCAGCTTCGCCTATTACGACGGCTCCCCGCGCAACAAGTGCTACCAGAGTGCGGCCGCCTATATCGGCCAGGACCACCGCCGGCATCCCTGCTTCTGACGGCTGTAGGGGAGACGGCGGGACGTGCCGGCACCGCCGGGTGCCGCGCTCCGTGCCTGCTGGCCCTCCCCGCCCAAGTCTGATAATCGACCCGCGACGCGCTCGTAGCTCAGCTGGATAGAGCATCGGATTTCGATTCCGAGGGTCGGGAGTTCGAATCTCTCCGAGCGCGCCAAGCCCGCTTTTGCCGCCCTTCGCTCATCGTCGCCCGCGGCCTCCACCAACCAACTAAGCGCCTGTTTTACATCTCATTTTCGCGTCGCCGAGCGTCGTCGTCCGTCGCTCGTCGTCGCCGGCGATCCCGCGCCGGAACGCCCCTTTTGCTGTCCCTCGATCTGAGTTAGAATCTCCCATCGCCGAGAGCCGCATTATTTTGCGAGGGACAGGAGTTCGAATCTCCCATGCAGATTCCAACTGAAAAACCGGAGATCACCGCAAAGAACTACCTTTCCGTCGGTCCCGGCGAGTACCCGTGCGGCAACAACCTCTATCTGATCGTCACCCCCAGCGGCGGCCGGCGCTGGGCGTTCCGTTACCAGCGCAATGGCATCGTCAGAAAGATGGGTTTCGGCTCGGCCAAAGCTGCAGGCCTCAAGCCCTCAGAGGCCAAGGACAAGGCGATCGACGCCCTGCGGCTTCTTGCCAAAGGGACCGATCCGCGAGATCAGCGCGACGAGGACAGACGCCGCGAGCAAGGATCGCGTCTGTTTGGTGAATTCGCCGAGGAATGGCGGCAGACTTATGAGACCGGCCTGAAACACAAAGCTGCGCGCAACAAGCTTCGGCGCATCGTACAGGTTACCTGCCAACCGCTGCACAAGTTGCAACTCGACCAGATTGAAACCGAACATGTTAGCGGAGTCCTGCGGAAGGTCTGGCATCAGCGCGAGATCTCTCGCGATGCACGCCAGCGGATCAAAAAGATTCTGGACGCGGCGATAGCGCTGAATCCACGGCCGAAACACAACCCGGCGGACTGGGACAGCCGACTGAAGCCGATTATGCCGAAGCAGCGAAAGCGGGGCACGATCCGCGGCAGTCATAAGGCCATGGACTACCATGATCTGCCGGCATTCATGCAGAAGCTCAACGCTGATCCCGATCAAAGCGCGCGGGCCCTCGAGGTCGCAATCCTCACGCTGGCTCGAACCAATGAAGTGCAGAACATGCGCTGGCCGCAACTCGATCTCGAAGGCGGGCTTTGGGATCTGAACACGCTTGATACCAAAAACGAACGGCCCAAACGGACGCCGATGCCCCGACAGACCTTAGCCTATCTGCGCGAGGCCTATCAGAGCCGCGTTAGTGACGAGTTCGTATTTCCAGGTCGCAGCCTAAAGCAGCCGATCTCAAATATGACCATGCTCAAACATCTGAAGGAGATCACCGGAGACGAAACACTGACGGTCCACGGCTTCCGGACCACGTTCCGGACCTGGGCACAGGAGGAAACCGACTTCGAGGAGGAGATCGTCGAGCATTGCCTACATCACATCACCGGCGATGATGCTGAAAAAGCCTATAAGCGCGGTGAGGCGCTCAAGAAGCGTCGTGTCGTGATGCAGGCGTTTGCTGACTTCGCGACGCGACCACCAAAAAACAACGTCAAATCGATAAGGGCCGCCTAACTGGCTGTCTCCGCCCGCCGCTAGGTATCAGGCTTCGAAGCCATCGCGACCATCGGGTAGGTTCTCCAAGAAGGACGCCAGGTCGGCACGCGTGATGATGGTTCGTGTGCCGTACTTGCGAATTCGCAAGCGCCCTTCCCTAATCGCCTTATAGACCGACGTCTGGCCGAGTGAGGAAAGCACTGCAGCTTCTGCAACAGTAAGACCGAGTCTTTCCAAGGTAGGCCGGACGGGTGCGTCGCGTTTTGCTATCGTCATCGATCTTTGCTTTGAAAGCGGCTCGTCGGTCGCGTGTGTTCGCCTTACCGATGCATGAGACCTTCACTGCGGTCTCTTCAAGAGAAGCGGAACAGCCATAGATTCAAGGCGAGCGCTCGACAACGAACCGATACAAAACGGCGCAGTTTCGGACGCATTTGCGTACAATTCGGATGGTTATCAAAGGGTACTGCGATACGGTGCACGAGGACGCCGCTTGAAAGACGCCTCATAAGTCTCCCCATGGACGAGGTAGTTTCGCTTTGTCTTGAGAGCCCGCATGTCCGCGTAGATGCGCGTCAGCTCGCTCGCCGGCCGTTTGTGAACCAGTTCACAAATCGTCCCCCGTAAAACCACGGCATCGCACTCCCTTGCGCTCGACCAAGAGGTCTATCGATCGTTGTCGGCGTCGCCGCGAATGCGCGCGGTCGCAATGGAGCAGGATGGTTCATCCTTGCGTTAATCATCTCCCCACTGATCGCGCTTTTGCTGGTGTTGGTCATAGAGCGCAAGATGAGCTCAGGCAGTGACGCAGGGCGCAAAGACACGCCCAGCCGTTCTGAGGTGATCCGCCGGCTGGTCGAGATCAGTCTGGGGAAGGCCAAATGAGGCGCGCGCCCGCGGGTCACGCAAACTCGGGGTACCGTCCTAGTTAGGACACCCGCAGATCGGAACTAGGACACCCTTCGGTTGTTAATGGCCACAGCGGTCATTTTATCGCTGGGGAATTTCAATGCGGCTGTACTCTGATCTGATCGGATAGACAGCGTGGAGATCGCCCTCGCCAGCACTGTAGCAGTGTCATTCATTGCGCTTCTTGCCAGTATGGCGTGGCTTCTGTTTGGCTGACATGCTGATCGGTTCCGCTCCTCGGAACACCGTGCTCTCCCGGAATCCTCAAGCCTGTGGATAAGAGTAAAGTAGGTTCTTGCCGAGGTGAGAGCATTTCAGTGCGTGAGATTTTCGAGAATTTCCTTGGCTGGGGGCCGTAAGACGCGAACGGCCCCCTCTCGATTCAGCCGGCGCGGTGAGACGGCCCCAGCATTAAGCTCCAAGGGTGCTCGGGCCGTTTCTTTTGGAAAAAAGTGACGCGCGAACCGGAACGGCCCATGTACGCTCCCGGCAGTGAGCGACTTATCCCGCCCTTCAACACGCAACGCATTAACGATTTGGTACCAATTGGTGTCAGGCTAGGCTCACTGCAGACGACAGCGAATTCGGAAAGGCTTAACCGACTAGCCCAGTTGGCGGTCTCTCAATGGGGCCCACTATGATCAAAGGCTTCGCAATTGCAGCAATCGCGGTGCTAGGCACATCGCAAGTAGACCAGTATTTGACCCACGGTTTTTATACCGATGCCGTGCTAGCGATGCTGAGGCAGATGAGGCATTGGTTCGGAGTTTGAACCACGCGGATCGATTGGGCTTTCCAAGCGGCTTAAGATCGGTGTGAACTCAAGCCGCCGATTGATTATTCTCCGAATAATCGGTGTTGCAGGCCCTGAAATGCGCTGCAATTTCGGCCTCGGCGATCTGCTCCCAACGCTCAGCTTGGCAGAGCCACATCGATCTTTCGGTAGGACGCAATGCCGCTTTCTGGCGGCACAACGTGCTGAGTGCGCGGTAGCTCCGAATATTCTCCATTGCCACACTCCTCGCTGAGACCTTCGAGCATATTTCAGCTTAATACGTCACGGCGATTACAATTGTCGGACAGCCTTCCGTGCGCACCTTGAGGGTTTAGCGGGACCGCCTGCCTTGCTTTAAAATTCAGGCGGCCCCTACCGGCCACATCAATTATCCTGGCAGCGGCCATAGCCGGCCGACAAAAGTATGAGCAAAGCTATTTGACCCTCTTATGACAAAGGCAACGCATGGGCCCATGTGTCAGGGCTGCGGAATAGTATCGGACACCGAACAGACTGCTAGTTCTACATGTTGCAGCCTTAGCTGCCGGGATTTTGCAGAACCTTCCCGGGGCTGGACCAACGCCGCTCGCGATCATTTCAAGCGGGCGGCGTTGTTGTTTGAGTGAATCCGCATGTTGCCGATCGGCGGCTGATTGCCTCAGCCGGGCGGAAGGTAACCGCCGGGCTGCAGCTGCTTCACCATCGCAAGATTCTTGTCGATCGCCGCCAGCAGCTTGTCGTAACGCATTTGCAGGAACTCTGACCGGGCTGGACGGCTTACCTCCCGAAACTGCTCCCGGCTCGTCGGCTGACAGTTCACGAATGCTCGTCATCTTCATCTGCTCTCCCTCCTGTTGCCGGCGGCTCCATTGCGACCGGTGCAGGATGGATATGAACTCCAAGCGTCCATCGCTGTGACGTAAGCCGCGGAGGCCCCCGCTGAGTTGATGGGTGCGTCAGGGAGCCTTCGTCGTGGTGTTGGAGGGGCCAGCAACTAAGACCGACGTGAGGCGTTTCCAAGTCGCCCCTACCGCGGCGGCCGGTGTGCGCACTGGATCAAGGTCAAGAACCGAATTCACCCGGCCATGTATCGACAGCTCGAATAATGGAAATGGACCGGTCCTTCTATCTCGTGGGCTTTGCGCTCGTCCTGATCATCCTCGTCTATGGCCTGTGTGGCAGCCTCAGGAGAAGAAGAGCGCGGCGGGACGAGGAAATACGTCGGCTGATCGACGAACGCATCGACCGCATGGACATGAAGCGCGACAAAAAGCACGATTAATCGCATTAACGCATGTCAGTCAGCGCTGGTGTCTAATCTCCGCCAACTGAGACGGTTAATCTGGATTCTCATATCAGCGGTGACGCAGACCGCCGTGCACATTCTGAGAGTGGGCCGTGACCAAGTTTTTGCGGTGCTTCCGGGCCGCCGCTTCGGCCTCACGGGCCAGTCGTTCAGCCTTTAAGCGCTCGCGGTTTGCATGAAACGCCGCTTGGGTGCGTTGATACTCGGACATCGCCGGCTTGGCATCGGTTTCCTTGAAGACCTTTTGCGCCTCACGTTGGGCGGCAGTAGGCGGCCTCCATCCGGAATTATGAGCGGTCATTCCCTCCTCCTTCGGTGATAGCCGTGGGGCTTGTTGTGGGTTGATAGCGTGCGCCCTGCGTACCGCTAGGGCGCATGCGCAACTTCTAAAGCCGCGGGGACCATCAAATTCTCTGCCTGTTTTCCAGTTGCCGCAATCGAATATTTGCCTAGGGTTCGCAAATCCAGGGTCCGATAATTATCTGTCCAGACATGCCCATCCGGAGACCGCTGGAAATCCCGCCTGCGGTAGCCCGGCAGTTCGCCGCCAACATGCGGGCGTTTCATGTCGAGCACGATCCGCTCAAGCGGGACGAGATCGCAGCTGATACCAGTCATCTCCTCCTCGAGCAGATGCCCAAGGGCGCGAAGCTGCGGCTTGCCGACGTGCTTGAGCTGTTCAGGCTGATGCGATGACCTGAGCCGGCTCGCATCGTTTGGGACGCAGGTGGCGCTTAAAACTTTCGTCTGTCGGCTTCCATTTTTTTGTATTCCCCGTTGCAACATTCCTCGAGGTGAGTGCCACAGGGCCGTGCCCACAACGGCTGATCGCTTGCACCAACTACCTCCCGTGCTAGAACGCCGCCACGAAAGTGGATGAAGGATCGATGCCTTGGTCAAAAAGAAAAAGAGTGCTCGTCGTGAGTGGACGAAGGATGATGTTAAGACGCTGAAGTCGCTTGCCAAGCAAAAAGCTGGCGTCAAAAAAACTGCAAAGACGCTGAAGCGAACTCCCGCCGCCACAGCCGCGAAAGCGCATATCCTCGGGGTATCGCTCAGCACGCAGTAGGTGGACGCAGTGTGAATGGTTTGGCTGCACCGAGCCTTAGGGTGCTTAGAACCAGCCCTACATCCCTCAACATTGGTGCCCCGGAGACGGGACCACGGACGTGATTGGACAAGCTCAAATATTCAGCGCACCGGCTAATGATCGTCGGAGCCCCCAGGGCGGCATTGTGCTGAGCAGCAGGCCCAAAAAGGCCCTGGCGATGGGGCCGGGGCCAGTTGTTCCTATGCCGAATCGGGAGCGAGCCCCGACCGCCTACGCTACGTGACATAAAACCTTGGCACGTTTTGTGCTGAATGATCGGCACCGGGTTTTGCGTGACCCTCCCGGGGGCTGGGAAGCCGCCGCTCGCGATTTATTTCAAGCGAGCGGCGATTTTTTTGTCTCCAAAGCTCTTCACCGCGCCGCCGATCTCCCGAACGACAGCTCGCAAGATCAAGGCGACAAATTTGATTGACTGACCTCACTGCCAGCCCCTCGACTTGCCCCTCGAACAAAATCGAAGCAAAAATTCATTGGTGCCTGAACGACTTAGAGGGAAAATTCGAACCTCTCCGAGCGCGCCAGCGATTTTACCGATAGATCAATAATTTAAGCCGCGCTCATTTCGTTCTGAGTGAGCGTTTTCGCGTTGCGAGCCAGCTCAACTCGCTGCAAGTAAAATCAACGCGCTACCAGCCGCTACAAATCACTCCGCGCAACACGGGCGCAATACGGCGGTTTAGCGTCTGTTCTGAAGCGACGCTGCAAGATGAGAACGACCCCGACGCCACGCGCCGAGGCCGCCCCTGTGGCTCCCAGCCGGGTTGGGGGTATAGAGCCGGGAGCCGGAAGACACTACTTCCAAAACCACCGCTCGTTCCTGCCGCCAATAGCACCAATAGGGATTACCTCCCGGCCAGGCTCGCCGAAAAACGATATCGGAACTCGAGTGATGGTATCGGCCGCCCTGCCGACGAGAGGGACGGTTAGCAAATCGGCAACTAGATCGGCGCAGGCTTCTCTGAGGGACGGGACCGTTGGGGACGCAGCACGGTCACGTTTCGGAGGAGCTGACGTGTAGGCCCTGGCGTCGGCTCCTCTCTTAGAAGCTTGTGTGAGTTCGGCAACAGCCGTCTCTCCGCGGATCTGCTAAGGAAATGACACTGGGAATTTCAGGGCCCTAGCGCTGGGAATGACAGGGCGCCGCCGGGACAAACCATTTCGGGCCCGGCGGCGTAGCTTTTAGGTCGGCGTCACAGTATCGATGCCGAGCGATCCGAGCACCGCGCGAGCTCGATCCGGCAGCCGATCGTTGCAGCGATCCTGCCGCGAAACCATTTTCATCAGCGGACGAAACCGGGCGGAAACAATTGACCGGTACCACTTGTCCCAAACAATAATGGGGAAGTGTCATGATGGAAGCGACCATTGTCGCGCTGCTGCTCCTCAGCGCCGCTGTGTTTTTTGCCCACGCCTACGACGCCCTGCATACGCATTGACGGGATCGGCATCGTTTAGGTCTGCGTACCGTCCACCAGGGTCTGTGGACTTGCGCGAGCCAACAATCGCGCCCTAACCCCGCCCGTTCTTCTCGCCGAACCACCGCCGGCACGCCCGGCTGAAGCTCGTCGCATCGGTGTAGCCGAGCGCGGCCGCCATTTCGTCGCGCGATTGGGTGCCGGCCGCGAGCATGATCCTCGCGCGCTCGCGCAGCACGCCGTCGAGCAGCGGGCGGAAGGCGCTGCCGGTCTCGGCGAGCCGCCGCACCAGCGTTCGCCGCGAGGTGCCGATGAGGCGCGCGGCCTCCTCCTCACCAAGACGCTGCGGCAGGCGCGCCGCGATCAGGCGCTCGACGATCCCCGCCAGCGCCGTGGTGTCGGGCTGCGGATTCTCGATCGCCTCGAGCGCTTCGATGGCCTTGGCGTGCAATTGCGGATCGGCAAACGGCGACGGCCGCGCGCCAAGCGCTTTCGGCACCTCGAAGATGAAAGCGGCAGCGTTGAACTTCACCGCGCAGGAATAATGCTCGAGCAGCCGCGCCGCGCCCGCAGGCGGCGGCCAGGGAAATTGCAGCGTCGCCTGCCCGATCGAATCCTCGAGCAGCTGGACGTACACGGCGTGCACATTGAGGCTGACCGCCAGCGCCACGGCGTGCCACAGCGCTTCATCCATCGCGACGGCGGGAGAGATTTCAATCTGGATCGCTCGCGCGGTCTTGCGCAGCCGGTTACGGACGAAGGGCGCGCGGGTCGACCCGAAGCGCGCGCCGGTCGCCAGCGCGTCCGCGATGGTCGGCGCCGTCCTGGTCGCGACGTCGAGCGCGCCTTGCAGCGATGTCGACCACACCGCCGCGGCCGACAACGGCCACAGCTCGCCATGCCGGCGCGTGATGTTGGCCGCCAGCACCACCAGCGAGGATACCGGCATGTGAGCGCCGGGCTGGTCGAGCGCCTCGAGCCGAATTCCGGTGCCCTTCAGCAGCTCGTCGCGATCGCTTCGCGTCTGGCCAAACGCCCGCACCAGGGCCCGCGCATAGGCCGCGGAGACCGGCGAGCGAAGGGCATCGGATTCCGATCCGTGCATGGCGTCGGCGACCTCCCCCTCGTGAACGTCCGGCCGAACAAGCTTGGCGCAAAATGCCACAAAATTGGCCTGTTGTGAACTGGCGGCGCAGGCCCGCCTCGCGGCATGCTCGGCCCAACAATGGCGAACGCCGCCTCGCAAGAGATGCTGGAGGGAATGCGATGATCTTCACGGGCACCAATGCTGCTGGCGAAACGATCACCTACCGGGACGGCAAACGCTATCTCTGGATGCTCTCGTTCATTCCGCCGCTGATCCCGCTGTTGTCCTACTGGCTCTTCCTGCGGACGCACAATCCGCTGGTGACGCTGATCCCGTTCGTCTTCATCTTCATCCTGATCCCGCTGCTCGACGTCGTGTTCGGCGAAGACACCCACAATCCGCCGGCGGAAGTGGTCGCCGCGATGGAGGCCGATCCCTATTACCTGCGGCTCGCACGCGTCACCGTGGTGTTTCCCTGGATCAACTACGTCGCGCTGATCGCCTTCTTCGGCACCCAGGATCTGCCGTGGTGGTCCTATGTCGCCTTGCTGCTCGGCGTCGGCACCATCAATGGCGGCGCGCTCCTGATCGGGCACGAGCTCGGCCACAAGCCGGACAGGCTCAACATCCTGTTCGGCATGCTCGCCAACTGCGCGGTGGGCTACGCGCATTTCCGCGTCGAGCACAATCGCGGCCATCACACTTGGGTCGCAACCCCCGAGGACCCCGCCAGCGCGCGCTTCGGTGAATCGATCTATGCGTTCGCAACGCGCGAGCTGCCCGGCGCGTTCAAGCGCGGCTGGCGCAATGAAGCCGAACGGCTGACCAGGCGCGGCGAGCCGGTCTGGTCGGTCAACAACGAGATCCTGCAGGGCTTTGCGCTGACGCTCGTCGTCGCGGCCGTGCTGATTGCGCTGTTCGGCTGGAAGGTCGCGCCGTTCATCGTCGCGCACCATTTCCTCGGCTGGTACGCGCTGACCCAGGCCAACTATGTCGAGCATTACGGGCTGCTGCGCGAGAAGCTGCCGAACGGCCGCTACCAGGCGGTCGAGCCGCGCCACTCATGGAATACCAACCACATCGTCTCGAACCTGATGACGTTCCACCTGCAACGTCACTCCGACCACCACGCCAACCCGATGCGCCCCTACCAGTCGCTGCGCGATTTCGACGACATCCCGCGGCTGCCGAACGGCTACACCGGCATGTTCGGGCTGGCGGCGATCCCGCCGCTCTGGTTCCGCGTGATGGACCCGAAGACCCTGGCCTGGGCCGGCGGCGACAAGAGCAAGCTGAACCTCCGCGATCGGCCCGCGAGCTCGTGATCGCGGCGATTGCCCGGCTCCCGGTCCTACATCTGGGCCGAGCGCCGCTTCATGGCGCCGATGCCGAGGAATGAGCCATTGATCGACAGATACTGGCTGGTGAATTCGAACGTATCGAAGCTCGGCGCCTCGAACTGCTTCAGCGCCTTCCAGAGCAGCGTGGTATCCGGACAGGCTTGGGAATGGATGTCATGATGCACGATGATGCGGGCGTGGGAACGCACCAGCAGATGATCCTGTAGCGCACCGCGCAGGCTGTGATCGCCATCGATAAAGACGAAGTCCGGCTTCAGCCGGTCGACATGCGCACCGACCAGCGGCGAGGTCGAAAAATCCTGGATGTAGATCGGCTCGATAGCGGCCTGCTGCTGCAGCAGATCGAAATAGGTCGAGATAAAGGGCGTCGGCGCGATCGGATCGAGTGCAATCACGGTCTTGAGGTCGGCGCCGCTGTTCCTGAGCCACTCCGTAACCAGGACGAACATGCCGCCCCAGCGGCAGCCGATTTCCATGTACGAGGAAACGCCGGACGAATTGCGCGCAAGCCAGGCGAGGTATGGCGCAAGCTGGTTCGGGTATTGCCAAAGGTGGAGGCCCTTGCCGAAGTTCGGCGCCAGCTCCGGCGGCTGCTCATGAAGCAGTTCGTCATTGAGCCCCAGCGCCGGGATGAATTCGCGTTCGAGGAAGTCCACGTCTGTACGCTGAGCCGGATTCAACCCGGCGATCGCATTGATCGCGTCACCGACGGTGACAGCGAGATCGGCGAAACGCTGGTATCGGTCGGCTTGGTATCGGTCGGTTTGGGCTGGCTGGGCGTTGAGCATCGGCGCAATCAGATCGGTGGGCTGAAGAGGACACAGAGAGGCCGCAGGTCGTCGCGCCCCGATGATTGAACGGATGGGACATCCGTCTCGGGCGCGAAATCTTGCGTTCGGTCGCGAATAGTCCGCCTTCCCCCACCGGAAGAGCGAGCCGCTTCGGCATGGCGCGCCCGGCGTGCAGCCGGCATTCCTTTCAGCCACTCGGAATCTTCCGACGCACGGCCTCCACGCCGGCATCGGTCACGTTGTATCTGCGCCCCATCTCCGGGACGATCCAGCCCTTCTCGATCATTCCGGCAATGGTGCTCGGGCCGACGCCCGCGGGAAACGGACGGCGGTTGCGGATCGCGTCGATCGCGACCCGCTCGAGATGGGTGGCGACATGCGAGGGGCGCGCGCGAAACGCCTTTGCCATGATCAGGACCGACAGGACCTCGGCGCGCCGGCGCACCGCCGAAGCGCTGCGGGTCAGTTCGTTGCTGATCTCGAGAGCGTTCTTGCCGGCCCTGGCGAGTTCTCTGAGCTTCTCGTCCTCGTCAGGGCTCCAGCGCCGCACGATCCCCATCTGCCCCTCACCGCCTGGATACCCATCTCAAACCGATGCATACGCAGGCGGCGCTGATTTGCCATGTGACTTTCGGCACCTCTTGATGCGACGTCGGGGCTGTCGCCATCAGGACGGCCGATCGCGGTGTCGCACGATGCAGCACAAAGAGCACGATCCGATTGAATCGGATCATGCTCTCAATCCCCTTGCTTGGTGGCGTTTTGGTTGCGCGAACCGGTATTCACTTCGCGCTGGAACGCTTCAGTGCTTGCTGGGTTCAAGCGCGATGAGCACGCCGGTCGGCTCGGGCTCGTGCGGCCGAAGCGAGGTCAGCTCCGGATCGCTCCACTCGGCGAGACTGACGACTTCGCCGGTCTGCCCCGGCATGTCGGAGGTCTGGGCCGGTTCAAGCACCTTGAGCCCGCTGGTGTCGACGAAGAACGTGTGCTCACCGAACACGCTGTTCAGTTGCGCCACGGCCGGGTGATCGTCCGGAAGCACCTGGGCATTCAGTTGCGTCATGGTCTGCTTGACTTGCGTGGAATTGAGTTTCATCCGCTGCTCCTTCTCGTTGGTTCCGGCCGCGATGGTTTCCTTGACAGGTTTCCTTGACAAGTTTCCTTGGCTGGTTCCTCCCCGCCCGCACCCCACATCGGGGGCTTCAAGGTCTCGAACCAATCAGGCAACGAAACGTTCCGCACGCGCGACGCATTGACCGCCTGCGCAGCGGTTCCCCGCGTATCAGATGTGAAGTGCGACTCTGATGTCACGCCCATCGCTACGAGACGGGAGGCTTCTTCCTTGCGAGCCCTTCCAGGTGCACGCGGCGCGCGGCGGATTTGCGCGCGCGCTCCCTGGTGCGGCAGGCCCGGCAGCGCACTGCCGCGGTAAATACATCGCCCTTGGCGGTCTCGTACCACCATTTCTGCTGCAACGGCGTCCAGACCTCGGCAACGCCGCAGTCCTTGCAGATAAAGGGCTCCGGTCGATAGGTTCCGCGCAGCACGAAATCGGGAGTCGAATAGCTGTTCGATGGCGCGAGCCGCGTCGTATCCACGGCAACCTCGTCGCGCGCCAGCGCAATCTTGTAGTCGCGGAGACGTTGCCGTTCAGCGGCGCGTTGCGCCTGGATGCGGCGCCATTCCTCGGCCTTGCGCCGCCTGGCTTCGATCTCTCCGTTCGTCTGCTTGCTGCGTTTCACGGCGGCACATCCGTCTGGGTCGAATGCCTTCGGCGCATCGACGAAGTAAATACCGGGCAGCACGACCTCGTCGATGATGACGTCATTGATGCGCTGCCGTTCTGCCGCCGGCTTGTCATAATTGCCGCAACATTGCGCGACGACAAGGTCCCGTGCGGGGAACACGTAGAGGCGCTGACGGCCGTCCGAGGCGGATGACTTCGGGATGCCCCTCAGGCCGCGCCTATACCGGCCCCTGCTCCGCCGGCCGCATGCGGATCAGCGCGTCGAGCACGAGGACAAGAACCGGGCGCTGCTCGTCGTTGACCAGCTCCGTCTTGAAGATCACAACAGCGTCGCGCCGCTCCGGCCTGATGGTGATCTTCTGGATCTGGGATTGGCCGGTGAGCGTGGCGCCGGGCCGAACCGGGCTCGGCAGGCGGATCTCGAAGCTCCGCCCGACGATCCCCGCCACCTTGGTCCAGATCGCCTCCACGACGAGCCGCTGATAGATCGCAATGGTGTTGAAGCCGCTTGCGATCAGTCCGCCGAACGGGCCTGCCGCAGCCGCGACGGGATCGGCATGGATTGGCACCGGATCGTATTTGCCGGCGAACTCCAGGATCTCGGCCTCGCCGATCGTGTAGCTGCCAAGCCTGAACGTCTGGCCCTCGGTGAGATCTTCCGCATACAGCATCGCGCGCCTCCATCTGTCGCGCGACGATAGACGAATGGTGCGGGCTTTCCATTACCCCGGACGTCATGAACTTCGCGCGTGATGCGCGAGCGACACCCACCGCTCGCATATCGCCGCAGGTATCCCGCGCTAATGCAGCCGCGCCGCCCTCGCCTTTGCCGCCTTCAGCGTGTTCTCCATCAGGCAGGCGATCGTCATCGGGCCGACGCCGCGCGGCACCGGCGTGATGGCGCCGGCGACCTGCACCGCCTCGTCGAACGAGACGTCGCCGCACACCGCATAGCCGCCGTCCGGCCTCTCGACGCGCGTGGTGCCGACGTCGATGACGATGGCCTGGGGCTTGATCCAGTCGCCGCGCACGAGGCCGGCCTTGCCCACCGCACTCACCAGGATGTCGGCCTCGCGGCAGATCCTGCTGATGCCGCGGGTGTGGATATGGGTCTGCGTCACGGTCGCGTGCTCCTGCAGCAGCAACGCGGCCATCGGCTTGCCGACGATGTTGGAGCTGCCGATCACCACGGCATGGGCGCCGGTGAGGTCTGATCGGACCGACTTGATCAGCCGGAGACAGCCGAGCGGCGTGCACGGCACCAGCGCGTCATCGCCGTGAAACAGCCGGCCGGCGTTCAGGGCGTGCAGGCCGTCGACATCCTTGGCGGGATCGACCGCCGCCATCACGCGCAAGGCGTCGATATGCGCCGGCAACGGCAGCTGCACCAGGATGCCGTCGATATCGTCGCGCGCATTGAGCGCCTCTACTCCGGCAAGCAGATCGGACTCGCTGGCATCATCCGGCAGGCGTGCGACCTCGCCGCGCAGGCCGAGCCGCTCGGCCATCCTGACCTTGCTCTGCACATAGATCTGGCTCGCCGGGTCGCAGCCGACCAGCACGACCGCAAGCCCCGGCGCGCGGGGCAGCCGGTCGAGTTCGCCAGCAATCTTGTCGATGACAATTTGGGCATGTGCATGCCCATCGAGAATGTTCGCCGTCATGGCACCTCCGTTTCGAAGCGGTGCCCAGGCGCGCGGCGTTCAGTCTCTACGCTCCCCGATGGTGGTCCATCCAAGCGCCAGTCGCGCAGATGGCGTGGTCATAGCCGCCCCGCCGGGCAAAGGCAATTCACGCTCTCCCCGCGGGTCGAACGGCGACGAATTGCCCTCACTTTTGCCGGTGGATCGGTGCCGGGCGGGTCACCTCTGGGGGTAGGATTCGGGCAAGACTTGCGTTAAGTCTCGGCGCTTGCCGGGCTTTTCCGATCCCCGGCGCCATCCCTTCCGGTCATCACGCCATTTCGGACATTTTCGACATGAGACATATCATCCTCGCGCTGGCGCTCTTCTGCCCGGCTGCCGCGCTCGCCCAGGGCACCACGCCGGCCCCCGCCGACGCCGACAAGCCGGCAGCGACCTCGCAGCCGATGGTCGGCGACAAGCCGCTGGTCCAGGTCGGCAAGAAGTCGGCCGCCAAGAAGGGCGAGAAGCCTGCCGCGCCCGGCAAGCCGCAATCGGTCGCCCAGAAGCTTCAGGCCTGTCAGGACATCGACGATGCCACCAAGGAACGGCTGATCTGCTACGACGAGATCTTCAAGCCGCAGCCGAAGCCGAAGGCCGCCCCGGCCAAGGGCGTCAACGATTGCCGCTTCGTGAAGGAAGAGGACGAGCGGCTGACCTGCTACAACGGCTTCGCGGACAAGATCCCGCGCCTGCCGCGCTAAAGGTAGCGGGCGGCGCTCGGACGCCTTCCCGCATCCGGCGACGTGCCTGATCGCGGACATGAAAATGCCGCCGCAAGTGTTTGCGGCGGCGGATCGATTGCCGGCTGCGGCAGCCTTTTCTTACCAGGTCCCGAAGCCGCCGAAGAAGCCCATGCGCGGCTGCTGCTGCGCGACGCGGTAAGGCTGATACATGCCGGGCTGCGCCAGCCGCATCGGCTGCTGGGGATGGGCATGGTAGCGCGCGACCTTGCGCTTCTTCGGCTGCTGAGGCTGGGCCTGCGCCGGTTGTTCAGCCGATTTTGCCTCAGCCGCGACCTTCTGCGCGTCAGCCTTCTCCGGCGGAATGAACTGGGCGAACGTATTGCGGACGCGGGCTTGCGCCGACGCATCGCCCGTAGCCGACGGGATGGCCGCGGCGACCGCGTTGACCTGCGCCGGAACAATGGTCGGCAAATTGGTGTCGTAGACCACCCGCTCGGGCAATTTCTGGGTCGACTTGATGCGCACCATGGTCTTGTCGACGCCCGGCGACGACAGTCCCTGGTTCTGGCCGGCGACCACGGCCTCCTGCGGCACGATGGCATTGACGACGAAGAGCAGCGCGAGCAGCACTCCACCAACGAACAGGAAATAACGCGCCACAGGCATTTTGGTAGCTCCCCCCGCGCAGCAGGGCGCGGCTCATCTCGGCGCGACGACATCAGTCATCGCGCGGGCGATTTCATCGTCTGCGCATGATCACCCGGACGCTATCCGCGCTCCCGGGTCGTTCATCAACGGCTGGTTTATTAGTTAGTTCCTGTCCGGCCGTTACGGTTCACCCGGCAGGTCAATTCGCGGTCACTTTTTCGAGATGCCGGGAATTAGAGGCGGCTCGCCGTCACGACCGAACATTTCGCCTTGTTTGCGTTAACGTTGACGAACCCGACCAACATTTGCGAGTAGGTCTTGCGGCTTTTCATGGCGATAGTGTCGGAGATCAGCCGCTTGCGCTCGGTCAGCGGCCGACCGTCGCGGCGGATGAAGGCGCAGGCGATCTCGATATCCTTGACGGCGAAATCATTGGCATTGCGCAGCGTCAGGGTGACCAGCGCCTTCGAACCCAACCCGCCGCGCCGCCACGATTGCGAGGCGATCCGCAGCTTGTCCAGCGGCGGCCTTTCAGCGCCGGGCCCGAACGGCTTGGCCTCCTCTGCCCCCTGTGGGGCGATGGCCACGCCGACGGTGGTCGGCTCGTCCGCCGGTGCGGCTAGCGCATCCCTCGCGGTCTGATTTGTGATTTGGGCTGGTTGCGCGCCGGTCGGGGCATTCTGCGCGGTGCGGATCATGGACGACACCGGCCAGGCATCCTGGTCTCCGGCGTCGCTCGGCTCGGGGAGCATGAACCATGCGGCGATCCCGGCGAGCGCAATCAGCGGCAGCAGCAGGCTGGCGTAGAAGCCCCCTTCACCGAGACGTCCGGCGGCCAACCTCCGAAACGACGCCAAGCCGATCCGCATCGTCGTGCCCTCACCCTGGCGGCCTGATCGGGCCGCCCCCCACACAGAGAGGAAGCCGCACCGCGCGGCTTCCGGGACGGCCGCAGGTCGAGCGGCCACGCGAAGACAATCGCTGACGGCCGCAATGGTTTCATTCCGGGACGACAATCTTGGGCAGGCATAACGGAGGGATGGTATCCCAGCAGACCGCTCGCTAGATTTGCGCCGCCCGGGAGCGAGTGCCGCGCACCGAACAGCAGCACGACAACAACAAGGAGATCGCAATGCCTGTCGTCACCTGGGACCACGTCCACCTGCGCAGTCCCGATCCCGAGGCTACCGCGACCTGGCTGCGCGACATTCTCGGCGGCGAGATCATCCGCGGCCCCGGCCGCATCGACGTCCAGCTCGGCGGCGCCAAGGTGTTCATTGCGGAGGTGGCCCAGGGCGACGGCGTCAACGCCGCGCCGGTGACGCCCTATCAGGGGCTCGATCATTTCGGGCTCACGGTGAAGGACATCGACGCGGTCGCCGCCGAGATCAAGGCCAAGGGCGTCGAATTCACCAAGGAGCCGACCACGATCCGTCCGGGCGTGCGGATCTGCTTCATCCGCGGCCCGCAGGGCATCTCGATCGAACTGCTCGAGCGCGACCAGAAATACGTCTGAGCCACGCGTGCGGCGCTAAGTCATGCTGCCAGGCATGAAGCAGCGGATCGTCACGCCCATGTAGCTGGGAATCGGCCAGACCATAGCGCGGCCGACCCGGTTGGGCTCGGTGACCACGGCCTCGTCGGGGACATCGATCCACGCCCCGTCGAGGCGCACACGATAGTGCCCGTCCTTGGATTCCCAGTCGACATCGCTGACCGCTGTGCCGTCGGCATCCGAACAGCACGGCCCTTTGCCGCTGCGCAGGCCGTCGAACCATTCCTTCAGCGGCGAATTGGCGTAGCGGCCGTCGGGATCGCGCGCCTGCGCGATTCGCATGGCCGCGACCAACACCAGCGTTATCAGCACGAGGGATACGATCATGTGGCCCGTATAGCGGGCCGGAGTTCCATTGAGCCTGCGAGGGCGTGCCCAATGGCCGCCGGATTCAATCCAGTCAGACATGTGTTTGCTCCAGCACTCACCGGCCAGTGCAACCAGAGCCATGCATTTCGCGGGCCACTTTGATTCGCGCGTACGGTCCGCTGTCATTGCGCCGTCACACTGCCTGGCAGGAACCGAGGGTCACCCGAACGCGGGACACCCGGGAATCAACCTGCCGCATTGCACGAGGTTGCTCGCTTTGGCATAAAAAACCAACTGGCTTGCCGTGGGCGTGGCGGCCAGCAATCGGGACGTCATGAAGAACGGACTTTACTCAATTCACGTCACCCTGCTGGACGGTCGCGTCGGCAAGGGCAGCGGCGTCATTCTCTTCCGCGACGGCCAGATACTGGGCGGCGACGCCTATCTTTACTACACCGGCAGCTACTCGGTGAAGGGCGATGCCTTCAAGGGCGAAATCCTTGTGCAACGCCACACGACGCCGCGCGACACCGACAACCCGCTGTTCGGCGGGCCCGCGCCCGTCGGCATCGGCGTCTCCGGCACCTTCACCGACACCCGCGGCACCATGAGCGGGACCGCGCTGGTCGGCAAGGCGAGCCTGATCTTCGGCGCCACGCTGCACAAGCTCGCGGATATCAATTAGCGGTTTGAAACTCGCTGCTAGATCCGTCACCCCCGCGCAAGGGCTTCGCCTTTGCGCGGGGATGACGGATCGAGAGCAAACGCGTGGTTGGCCACTACGCTTCGCGCTACTCCGCGGCCTGCTCCAGCGGCGCGACGCGCGGCAGGATCATCTGGATGCGTGTGCCGTTGCCCGGCGCGGAATCCAGCGAGAGCCGGCCGCCGAGCCGCGTGGTGACGATGCTGTAGACGATGTGCAGGCCGAGCCCGGTGCCGCCCTGATCGCGCCGCGTCGTGAAGAACGGATCGAAGGCGCGGCGGCGCACGTCGAGGCTCATGCCGCAGCCATTGTCGGCGAAGATCACCTCGACATTGTCGCCGCCGGCGGCATGGACCTGGATCTCGACCTCGCCGGCCTTGCCGTCCGGGAACGCATGCGCGACCGCGTTGAGAAACAGATTGGTCAGCACCTGGCCATACGGTCCCGGATAGGAATTCATGATCAGGTTCGGCTCGCAATCGACATTGAGCGTCAGATTGTGCTTGCGCAGGCCGGGCCTCAGACTCATCACCACCTGCTCGGTGAGATCGCCGAGGTCGAAGGTGCGCTGGTCCGAATAGTTGCGGTCGGCGGCGACCTGCTTGAACGACTGGATCAGCTCCGCGGCGCGGTTGAGATTGGCGACGAGTTGCGAGGAGGCATCGCGCGCCGTGTTCAGGAAATCGTTGAGGCTGGAGCGGCGCAAGTCGCCGCGCTCGACCTGGGTGGCGAAATTCGCGGTCTTGCGCTCCAGCGCGGACGCCACCGTCAGGCTGATGCCGACGGGATTGTTGACCTCATGGGCGACGCCGGCCACCAGGCGGCCGAGCGCGGCGAGCTTTTCGGCCTCGATCAGCGAATTCTGGGTTTCCCGCAGATTGCGCAACGCGGCCTCCGCGGAATCCCTCGCCTTGCGCATCTCCTGCTCGGAGCGCTTGCGCTCGCCAATGTCGAGCGCGACCGTGACGATGTTCTCGATCTCGCCTTGCGCGTCGAGGATCGGCAGCTTGTTGACCAGCCATTGCCGCATGTTGCCGGCGACGTCCTTGTACTCCTCTTCATAGAAGCCGAGCTCGCGCCGCGCCGACAGGACGCGCTTGTCGTTCTCATCGGTCTTCGCCGCGCCATAGCGCGACATCAGCTCGCCGGTGGTCTGGCCGATCGCGTCCTGCGGCTCGATGCCGAAGATTCCCGCCATGTAGCGGTTCATCAGCACGTAGCGCAGGTCGCGGTCCTTGACGTTGATGACGGCGGGCACGGTGTCGATGACCATCTGCAACAGCCGACGGCCTTCGGCGATCGCGTCTTCGGCGCGCTTCTGGTCGGTGATGTCGCGCACCGTGCCCTCGTAGCGGATCACTTCGCCCTCGTCGTTGCGGACGACGGTCGCCGAATCGGACAGCCATAGCACGGTGCCGTCGCTCGCGCGCACCTGGTACTCGTAGTCGCGCACCGTGCCGTCGCGCTGCATCAGCTGCTGGTACTGCTCGCGCGCCGCCGGATCCACGTAGACGGTGGTGGCGATGTCGTCGA
Organism: Bradyrhizobium sp. USDA 4538; assembly: GCF_024171045.1. NCBI lineage: Bacteria > Pseudomonadati > Pseudomonadota > Alphaproteobacteria > Hyphomicrobiales > Nitrobacteraceae > Bradyrhizobium > Bradyrhizobium sp. USDA 4538. The sequence goes on along the minus strand of NZ_JALJZE010000001.1, from coordinate 7,288,033 downwards.
TGCCCTTGATCAGGTCCTGCGGCGCGGCATAGCCCATCATCCGCGCCAGCGCCGGATTGGCGTTGAGCAGCGCGCCGCCCGGCGTCGTGACGTAGATGCCCTCGACCGACGCCTCGAACAGCTTGTGGTAGCTCTCCTCGGCAAGCCGCTGCTCGGCGAGCGCGCGCAGCGCGGCCTCGCGCGCGCTGTCGGCGTCGACCAGGGTCTGGCGGAACACTTCGGCGGCGCGTGCGATGTCGCCGATCTCGTTGTCGAGGTCGGCGCCGGGAATGAACGCGCTCTTCTCGCCGCCGGCGACCTTGCGGATCGAGCCCGCGATCCTGGCCAGCGGGCGGACGGTGCGGCGAACCACCAGCACCGACGCGAACAGGCCGATCAGCACGCCCGCCGTGCCGAGCACGATGCTCTGCCATTTTGCTTCAGCCAGCGTCCGGGCAAAATCGCGCGACAGCACATGGCCGCGGCGCGAGCTGAGCTCGCGCAGCAGCTCGGTGACCTTCTGGATCAGCCGGCCTTCGGCGCCGAGCACCTCCTTGTCGATGTCGGCGATCTGGCCCTCACGCACCGAGACCGCGATGATCGCCTCGGCATAATTGTCGACGGCGCCGCGCAGCGCGGGATCGGAGATGGTCATCGCCCGCATGCTCTGCGCGGCCTGCTCGGCGGCGGACGTGTTGTGCGCCAGCAACGCGGTGGCAATCCGGCTCTGGGATTGCGACAGCGCATTGGCCAACGCCGCATCGTTGCTCGCGGCGACCGCCTTGTCGAAGGCGTCGCGCAGCGGCGGCAGCCCGGCGACCAGCTCGGCGCGGCGGCTGAGCAGCGCCGAGATGCGCTCGATACCGTTGCGATAGGTCGCCAGCCGCTGGGTGACGCCGTCGATCATGTCCTGCTGCTCGGGCGCCAGCTTGATGCGGGTCTTTTTCAGGATCTCGCTCAGCGACTGGGCCGCCTCCGCGACCTGGACCGACTGGCTGCCCGGCTCGGTGACGAAATCGCGCGCCGCCAGCCGCAGCTCGTTCATGCGGCGGTCGATATCCTCGGCGATGTCGCCGACGCTCTGCAGCCGCTGCAGCTCGGCGAAGGTCGTATCGATGTGACGGATCGCGATCACGCTGGCGGTGGATGTGATGATGATCACAGCCAGGACCAGCAGGAAGCTGCCGAACGTGAGCTGGCCAATGGAGAGGGAGAACGCACGCGGCGCTTGCGAATTCGGCGGCAATTCAGCGGTCATGTCATCAAGGGCCGGGGTCCAATGCGCCCTAATATACGGGAAATTACGGGCTTTGGGGAAACATGCTGCACGGCCCAACCCGCCGGAGGTGTGACCGGCGTCACCCCGGGCGGGTGCCGGTGGCCGATTCCGGCACAGGGCGGCGGGGCTCAGTCCGGCGGGATGCCGGCCTCCTTGACCACCCTGGCCCAGAGCGCAACGTCCGCCTTGATGATATCGGCGAACTGCCTCAGCGGCGCGCTACGGGCGTCGCAACCGGCGACATCTAGCTTCTTCCGCACCTCAGCGGAGGCCAGCGCCGTCTCCAGCGCGGCGCTGATGCGTTCGACCACCGGCTGCGGCGGTGCCTGCCGGCACCACGAAGCCGAACCATGGCGTCACCTGCGCTTCGGCAAAGCCTTGCTCGGCCATGGTCGGCACGTCGGGGAAATACTTCGAGCGGCCGTCGCTGATCGCCCCGATGATCCGGATGCTGCCGGACTGCACCTGGGCCAGCGCCTGGTTGGCCGACAGGAAGCTCGAGGTGATCAGGCCGCTCGCGATATCGGGCACCATCTGCGGATAGCCGCGATAGCCGATCGCGGTGACGTCGATGCCGGCGAGCCGCTTGAACAGCTCGAAGCCGAGATGGCCGGTCGAGCCCTTGCCGGGATGGCTGTAGTTCAGCGTCCCCGGCTTGGCCTTGGCCAGCGCGACATAGTCGGCGACGGTCTTCACCGGCAGCGAGGTCGGCACGATGAAGAAGTTCGGGGCGAGACAGATCTGCCCGACCGGCACGAAATCCTTCACGGGATCCCAGCGCAGCTGCGTGTTCAGCGCCGGGCTTGCGGTAAAGAAGGTCGTCACCAACAGCCATGTGTAACCATCGGGAGCGGCGCGTGCGACCTCCTCGGCCGCGATCGAGCCATTGGCGCCGGATTTGGCCTCGACGACGATCGTCCCCTTCCACTGCTCCTGCATGTCCTGCGCCATGATGCGCGCGAACACGTCGGCGACGCTGCCCGGCGCGTAGGGAATGACGATGCGGATCGGCCGGCTCGGGAAGTCCTGTGCGCGCACCGTGCCGGCCATCGCCAGCAACGCCATGCACGCACCGGCAATGAGGCTGACCCGCCGCAACATCGTCCGTTTCCCGCCCAGTGATCTCGTTGCGGGCAGCATGCAGGCATTGGCCGGCGGCAGCAAGGCGCCGGTTTCAGCGGGCGAAACTTCAGGCTGTAGCGATCTTACGCGCAGGAATCGTCATCGCGGCGATGACGTCAGGCTGTGGCGATCCTTCGTGCAGGAATCGTCATCGCGGCGACGCCGATCACGACGCAGGCGAGGCCGATCCACGCCGTCGGGCTCAGCCGTTCGCCCAGCACCATGACGCTGAGCGCCACCCCGATCGGCACCCGCAAGTAAGCTTGCGCGGTGGTGCCGACCGAGCCGAGGGTCTGGATCAGGCGGAAGTAGATCACGAACGCGATCGCGGTCGAGAACACGGCAAGCGCCAGCAATGCGGTGAGCGATGTCGTCGACGGCGAAAGCGTCCAGGGCCGCTCGACGACAAGGCTGAGCGGAACGAGGATCGCGGCGCCCGCGAGCAGCGAACCCGCCGCCGGCGCCATCGGATCGAGCTCCTTGAAGCCGCGGCTGAAGATCGCGGCACAGGCGTAGCAGATGGTGGCGGCGACGATCGCGACCTCGGCCACGATCCCCTGCCCGAGATCGCGGAACGCATCGACGCCGACGATCAGGCAGATGCCGGCCATGCCTGATATCACCCCGAACAGCTTGCGCGGGCTCGCCCCCTCATGGCGGGTGATCGCGGCGGTGAACAGGAAGGTGAAGATCGGCGAGGCCGAATTGAGGATGGTGGCGAGCCCGGCATCGACGAAGCGCTCGCCCCAGGCGATCAGCGTCCACGGGATCACGCTGTTGAGGCAGGCCTGAAAGATGAAGCGGCGCCAGGTCGCGCGATCGGCCGGCATCGATACGCCGCGCATCCGCATGATGACGAGCAGCAGCAGCCCCGCGATCGTGGTGCGCGCCGCGATCAGCGTGATCGGCGGGATGGTCGCGACGCCAAGCTTGATGAAGGTATAGGAGCCGCCCCACAGGGTGGCGAGCGCGAGCAGCAAGGCGAGCTCGAAGGCCATGCTCGGCTGTCGTGGGGCGGTGGTCATTGGCGGGATTCCGTCTCGATGGTTGAGACGGAAGCTACATCGCTGCGAGGTGATGATATTTCGATATAAGCCGAAATGTGGAGAAGCGACTCTCCTTCCCCCGTCGTCCCGGCGAAGGCCGGGACCCATTACCACAGGGTTGTGTTGTTGGAAAAAGCTGCAGCCTCGGCGTCGCGCAGCAATGCAGTTCGGTGGTTATGGGTCCCGGCCTTCGCCGGGACGACATAGCGCTGCCTGTGAGTCACGCACTCGCCGTCTCTCAGGACGACGGACCTACCCCAGCGTCCCGACGTCGAACACCTCGCCATCGTACCCCGCTTCCTTGGGGATGCGGAGCTGGCGGCCGGTGGCGGTCTTGGTCATCATGGGCATTACGGCGACAATCGACTTGCCCTTGCTGTCGGCGAGCGCGGCGCTGACGTTCGGCTGCTTGCCGAGCCTGATCAAATTGCGCGTGGTCGGGAACGGCAGCTTGAAGCGGCCGCTCTCGCCGCCCTCCAGCGCCTCGCGCGTCGACACCCAGATCGAGTCGGTCGATTCCTTGCCGTCATGGGCGCCGAGCTGCTCGGGCGGCGCGGCGGCCAGGAAGAACCAGGTGTCGAAGCGCTTCGGCATGCCCTCCGGCGTGATCCAGTGCGCATACGGCACGAGTTCATCGAGCGCGAGCACCATGCCGTTGTCGGTCAGCACCTTGAGGAAGCTGATCTTGCCTTCGTTCAGCGCCGTGCGATGCGCGGTCGCGATCTCGTTCGCGCGCTTCGCATCGACCAGGTCTTTCGAGCCTACCGGCCGCGCCAGCAGGATGCCGCTCTCCTCGAAGGTCTCGCGGATCGCCGCGATGCGGAAGCCGAGCGCGTCGCCGTCGAGCCCTTCGCCGCCGGAATAGAGCGCGGGATCGGCGGCGATCTCCTTGTCGTTCTTGTCGACGCTGCCGCCCGGAAACACCAGCGCACCCGAGTTGAACTCGATCTGGTGATGGCGGACCATCATGAAGACTTCGATTTCGCCCGATGAGCTGCCGTCACGCAGCAGCAGCACGGTCGACGCAAGGCGCGGGGCAACGATCTCGGTCATGATTAGCCTGCTGCACTGGATTGCGGTTGCAGATTGGCGCGGCGGTCGACGCGCGCCACACGGGACAAGAGATAGTCGACCTCCGCCCTTGCCTGCGGCGTGATGACAGCTCCGGGCTTGCGCTGCGCGCTGGAGGAGATGATGCCGCGCTTCTGCAGCACGTATTTGCGCACGGTGAGACCGACGCCGGGCTGCTGCTCGTAGCGGATCAGCGGCAGATGCGCGTCGAACAGATCATGCGCCGCATCGCGTTTTCCCGCCTTGGACAGGTTGACGACGTCGATCAGCAGTTCGGGGAAGGCATAGCCGGTCATCGCACCATCGGCGCCGCGCTCCATCTCGAAATCGAGGAAAAGGCCGCCATTGCCGACCAGGATCGACAGCGGCCGCAGCGAGCCGTCCTTCTGGAAGTTGCGCAAGGTCGAAATCTTCTCCAGGCCCGGCCAGTCCTCGTGCTTGAGCATCACGCAGGACGGCGAATCCATCACGATCTTGCGGATCACGGCCGGCGTGAACACGACGGTCAGCGTCAGCGGATAGTCCTGCAGCACCCAGGGAATATCGTCGCCGATCGCTTCCTGCGCCTGCTTGAAATAGCCGATGATCTGGTCGTCGGTACGCAGATGCGGCGGCGGCGCGATCATGACGCCGGCGGCGCCCGCATCCATCGACTTCTTCGCCAGCGAGCGCATCGTGGCAAAGCCCGGCGCCGAGACACCGACGATGACCTGGAGCTTCTTGGCGCGCTTGACGAAGCGCAGCGCGACCTGCTCGGCCTCCGCGGCGTCGAGCTTCGGCGCCTCGCCCAGGATGCCGAGCACGGTGACGCCGTCGCAGCCGACATCGGTATAGAAATCGGTCAGCCGGTCGATCGATGCCTCGTCGATGCGGCCGTCGTCGTGGAACGGGGTCGGCGCGATCGCAAAGGTTCCGGCGGCCTGGGCGGTGAGTTTGGTCATGGGTGCCTCGTCTGTTTCCGCCCTCTATACAGCGTCATTTCCCGATGCGCCATTGCGCATCGGGAAGCCGTCCCCGCAGTCGCGGGTGCCAATCCTTACTTGAACCGCCGCGCCGACTTCTTGATCTCTTCCTCGGAGAAGAAGATCTCCTTGGCGTGGGTGACGATGTCCTCCGCCTTCCATCCCGTGAATGGCGGCGTCCAGCCCTCCATTTCCATCATCCGCATCTCGCGGACGCCGCGCGGGCCGGAGACGCCAAGCACCTTGCCGGTCTGGTCGCCCGAGAGATCGCTGACCATGTAGAGCACGGCCGGCGCGATGCCATCGGGCCCGAGCGCCGCACCCGGGTTCTCCTTGTAGCGCGGCAGGTCCGCGGTCATGCGGGTCAGCGCGCCCGGCGCCAGGGTCCAGATCCGGATGTTGTACTTGCGGCCCTCGATCGCCAGCACGTTGGAGAGGCCCCAGATGCCGCCCTTGGCGGCGCCGTAATTGGTCTGGCCGAAATTGCCGATCAGGCCCGAGGTCGAGGACGTGTTGACGATGACGCCGCCGCCATTGTCACGCATCCATTTGAACACCGGCTGGGTGCAGCAGAAGGTGCCCTTGAGGTGCACCTTCATCACCTTGTCCCAGTTCGCTTCCTTGGCCTTGTGGAAGGTCTCGTCGAGCAGGATGCCGGCATTGTTGACCAAGATGTCGGCGCGGCCGAAATGCTTGATGGCGTCGTCGAACACCGACTGGCCGCCGGCGAGCGTCGAGATGTCGGCGCCGTTGGCGACGGCGCGGCCGCCCTCGGCCTTGATCGCGTCGACCACCTTGTCGGCCATCGACTTGTCGGAGCCCGAGCCGTCGCGCGGGCCGCCGAGATCGTTGACCACCACGGCCGCGCCCTCGCGCGCAAACAGCTTCGCATAGGCTTCACCAAGCCCGCCGCCGGCGCCCGTGATCAGCGCAACCTTGCCGTCGAGTAATCCCATGGTTGTTTTCTCCGTTTTGTTCTTGATTGCCGTCATTCCGGGGCGCGCGCAGCGCGAACCCGGAACCCAGAAGTTGTGGCGCGAGATTCCGGGTTCGATGCTTCGCATCGCCCCGGAATGACGGAAAACTACGCCAGCACCGTCTTGCCGCTCTTGATCACGGTGACGCCGCGCGACTTCACCTTGGCCTCGAACGACACCACATTGCCGTCCTTCCACAGCTCCATGGTCACGGTCTCACCGGGGAACACCGGCGAGGAGAACCGCGCCACGTGCTGCTTGAAGGCGGACGGATCGTAGTCGGCATAGGTCTGCAGCACGCCGCGGCAGGTGATGCCGTAGGTGCACATGCCGTGCAGGATCGGCCGCGGGAAGCCGGCCTTCTTGGCGAACTCCGGATCGGAATGCAGCGGGTTGCGGTCGCCGCACAACCGATAGACCAGCGCCTGGTCGGGCCGCGTCGTGATGTCGACGACCTTGTCCGGCGCGCGCTCCGGCACCTTGTGCGGCTCGGGCTGGCCGTCGGACGGGCCGCCGAAGCCGCCATCGCCGCGGGCGAAGCGCGAGGCGACCAGCGTCGCGAGCTTCTCGCCCTTTTCGTCCTTCAGCACGGTCTGGTGGCGGATCACCGCGCCCTTGTCCTTGCCCTTGTCGAACACGTCGAGCACGGTCGAGTCGGCCGTGATGTGCGCGGCGGTCGCGAACGGCTTGTGGAAGGTGATGTCGCGCTCGCCGTCGACCACCATGACGCGGTTGAGATTCATCTCGCCGGGACCGGCGCCCCAGGCCGCGACCGAGGCAAACGTCGGCACCACCTTGAGCGGGCGCGGCGTCAGCACGCCCTCATTGACGAAGGCGAGCTCGTTCTCGTCCATCGGATCGGCCCCCAAGCCGATGCCATAGGCATAGAGCATCACGTCGCGGTCGCTGTAGCTGTATTTCTGGCCGAGATTCTTCAGGGTCATCAGCTGTTCGTACACGATCGGCATTGTTGTCTTCTCCCCGAATGTATTCTTAACGGCACGGTGCCCATTGCTGCGCCCTCTCCCCTTGTGGGAGAGGGCAGCACCGGCAGTCGTCTCAAACTCGTTTCGGTGAGGGGTTCGCGCCACAGAGAGATTCTCTACGCGGAGAGAGACCCCTCACCCGCCTTCGCTTTCAGCGAAGGCACCCTCTCCCACAAGGGAGAGGGTAAAATCAGGCCGGCGTGAAGAACGGCAGCGGGGCGCCGTCGGTCGGCTTCCACACCACCTTCACCTTCTGGCCGATCTTCACCTTCTCCAGATCGCAATCGACGATGTTGGTCTGCAGCGACGGACCTTCCTTCAGCGTCACATAGGCGATCGCATAGGGACCGGTCGGCGATTTGCGCATCAGGCTGTAGGTGTAGACCGTGGCCTCGCCGCTCGACTCTTCCCACACCGTCTTGTCGGAGAAACAGAACGGGCAGATCGCGCGCGGGAAGTAGTGCGCCTCGCCGCAGGTGTTGCAGCGCTTGATCATGAACTTGCCCGCCTTCGCCGCTTCCCAGAACGGCGCGGTCTCCGGATTGGTCACCGGGGCATTGTACTTCTTCGCTTCAGACATCACGCACGCTCCAGAATGCAGGTTGAGGCGGCGTGGCGAACGCCGAGCAGACCGCCGGTGCCGTGGGCGATCGCGAGGTCGCAGTTCTTCACCTGCACCTTCGGATGCGCCTCGCCGCGCAACTGGCGCACAGCCTCGAGGATCTTCGTCATGCCGCCGCGATTGACGGGATGGTTGCTGCACAGGCCGCCGCCATCGGTGTTGAACGGCAGCTTGCCGACGCCCGAGATCAGATTGCCGTCGGCGACGAACTTGCCGCCCTCGCCCTTCTTGCAGAAGCCGAGATCCTCGAGCTGCATCAGCACCGTGATGGTGAAGCTGTCATAGATCGAGGCGTATTTGATGTCCTTCGGCGTCACGCCCGCTTCCTCGAAGGCGCGCGGACCGGACCACACGCCGGCGGAATAAGTCAGGTCGAGATCCTTGCCGCCACGCGGGCCCTTCATCGCCTCGCCATGGCCGATCAGGCGCACCAGCGGCTTCTTCAGGCTCTTGGCGATCTCGGGCGTCGTGACGATCATCGCGCCGCCGCCGTCGGTGACGACGCAGCAATCCATGCGATGCAGCGGATCGGAGATCATCGGCGAGTTCAGCACGTCCTCGACGGTGACGACCTCCTTCAGCATCGCATGCGGATTGTATTGCGCGTGATGCGAGGCGGCGACCTTGATCCAGGCGAGCTGTTCGGAGGTGGTGCCGTAGTCGTGCATATGGCGCATGGCACACATGCCATAGGCATTGTGCGTGGTAGCCCCGTAGGCGGATTCGAAATCGGCCTCGGCGCCCGACGCGCGCGGCGGCATCGGGCCGGTGCGCGGTTTGCCCGCCAGCGTGACCAGCGCGACCGAGCATTTGCCCGCGGCGATCGCCTCGGCGGCGTGGCCGAGATGGATCAGATAGGAACAGCCACCGGTCTCGGTGGAGTCGACATGACGCAGCTTCTTGGTGTTGAGGCCGAGATAATCGACCATCGGCCACAGCCCGCCCGGCGCGTCGCCGGCGCAGAAATAGCCGTCGATATCGTCCTTGGTGAGCCCGGCATCCTCGATCGCGCCCTTGGCGACCTCGGCGTGCAGCTGTGCTGTTGATTTATCGGGTGCGTGCCGGGTGGGATGTTCGTAGATCCCGGCAATGTAGGCCTTGCCCTTGATGGTCAAATCGCTCTCCGCTGGCGTTTCTTCGCTCGAGCGTTTTTCTGAACCGACGACGCGACCTTGGCAAGCGCGGAAATATTCCGTCAGGCGAGACTGCAGCATGTGCACAGTGCGCGCGCCAAAAACACAGTTGTCGTCCCGGCGAAGGCCGGGACCCATAACCACAGGATTGTGTGGTGAGAGTGCGCTGTGGCCCCATCGTCGCGCAACAGCGAACGACGGTGGTTATGGGTCCCGGCCTTCGCCGGGACGACACCGAATTTGTGGCACGCTATCGATCGCGCAGCCCGGACCGATTGCCAGCGGTCAAGTCCGGCTGCGCCGACCTAAACTCGTCCGATGACCCCGGCGCCCACGGAAACTCTCCGCCTCGATCCGGGAATATGATCTGGTGGCATTCAAAGTTGTCGTTTCCGTAAAACCATCTGCTCCACCCGAGATGGGATCGATAATGCTCGACAGCGACCGGGAGCAGCACCGCGGAGGCATTCTCGAATATCTCTTCCGTTAGCTCGCCAACGGGAAACCGTCGTCCAGCCTCGAGTTCGCGATAGATGTGCCAGAATGTATCCTGGGCGTTCTCCATCGACATTGAGAACAGGATCAATTCCGGAAGCTTGAATTTCAGCCAAAATCCGGTGGTGTACGAGAAGCCCGGGCCTACGTCGTCCGATGCGACATGCGTACCGAACCAACCATGTCGTCGGATCCGCTCGACGAAGTTCTGCTCGTGTTTGTCGAGCCGCTCCGGAGCAGCATCGAGCGCTGTGAACACCCCCTACTCCGCCGCCATCTGCCGCGGCGCGGGCGGCGGGTTGGCGAGGTCGGCGGCGAGTTGCGCGTAGCGAACCTTCGCTTCCTTGATCGCCATGTCCTTCACCGGACCGTAGCCGCGGATGCGATCGGGCAGCGCCAGCAATTCGACCGCAATATCGTGGTTGAGTGGCGACAGCAGGTTCAGCACGGTCGCGACATCCTTCTCGTAGCCCGCGATCAGATCGCGCTCCAGCTTGCGGTCGGCGTTGTAGCCGAAGATGTCGAGCGGCGTGCCGCGCAGGAAGCGGAATCTTGCCAGCACCCTGAAGGCCGACATCATCCACGAACCGAAGGCGCGCTTCTTCGGCCGGCCCTGCGCGTCGAGGCCGCCGCCGAGGATCGGCGGCGCCAGATTGAAGTTGAACTTGAACTCGCCCTCGAACTGATCGCGCAGCTGCTTCTCGAAGCGGCCGTCGGTGAACAGGCGCGCCACCTCATACTCGTCCTTGTAGGCGAGCAGCTTTGCGTAGTTGATCGCGACCGCGCGCGGCAGCGCCTCGCCATAGCCGCCCTTGGTGGCGGCATCGCGCACCTGGTCGACCAGCTTGCGGTAGCGTTTTGCCAAACGCGCGCTCTGATAGTCCGTCAGAAGCGCGATACGGTGAGTAATGATCTCGTCGAGCGACATCGCATCCAGCGACTTGACCGGGGCTACGTCGTCATCCTGCCCCTTCATCATCGCGGCGAGGCGCGCCGGATCGGCCGCGGCCAGGCGACCGAGCTGGAACGCCTGCGTGTTCATCTTGATCGAGACGCCGTTAACCTCGATCGCCTGCAGAATCGCCTCCGCCGACAGCGGCAGCAACCCGCGCTGATAGGCAAAGCCCATCATCATGATGTTGGTGGCGATGGAGTCACCGAGCAGCGCCTCGGCCGGCTTGGTGAAGTCGAAGAAGGCGGAGTCCTTGCGCAGCTCGGTCTCCAGCACGGTGTTGACCTTGCGGCTCTGGAAGTTGAAGTCGCGGTTCAGGATGAAGTCCGCGGTCGGGATCACGTGGCTGTTGATGATGCCGACGGTGCGGCTCGCATCGCACAGCGTGATGGTGTCCTTCGACGCCGCCACGACCTCGTCGGCCGCAAGCACCAGATCGGCCGTTCCGGTCACGATGCGCGAGCAGGTCACGTCGGCGGTGTGCTCGGAGAGCCGGACGTGGCTCAGCACCGCGCCGCCCTTTTGCGCGAGACCTGACATGTCGAGGATCATCGAGGCCTTGCCCTCGATATGGGCCGCCATGCCGAGCAGCGCGCCGATCGTCAGCACGCCGGTGCCGCCGACGCCGCCGACCGCGATGTTGTAGGGCCGGTCGAGCGCGGGCTTGGAGGCCGGCTCGGGCAGATTATCGATGCTGCCGAGCTCGGGCGGCGCGCGCCGCCTGAGCTTGCCGCCGTCGACCGTGACGAAGGACGGGCAAAAACCCTTCAGGCAGGAATAGTCCTTGTTGCAGGTCGACTGGTTGATGGTGCGCTTGCGCCCGAGCTCCGTCTCCAGCGGCTCGACCGAGATGCAGTTCGACTGCACCGAGCAGTCGCCGCAGCCTTCGCAGACCGCGGGATTGATCAGCACGCGGCGCCGCGGATCCTCCATCAGGCCGCGCTTGCGGCGACGGCGCTTTTCGGCGGCGCAGGTCTGCACGAACACGATCGCCGACGTGCCCTTGGTGTCGCGGCACATCTTCTGGACGTTCTCGAGCTCGTCGCGGTGATACAGCTTGACGCCGGGCGCGATCGTATCGGCCGGATAGGCGTCCGGATTCTCCGAGACCAGATAGATCTCGCGGATGCCTTCGGCATGGAGCTGGAAGGTGATCTGCTGCGGCGAGAGATCGCCGTCGTGGCGCTGGCCGCCGGTCATGGCGACCGCGTCGTTGTACAGGATCTTGTAGGTGATGTTGGCCTTGGAAGCGATCGACTGGCGGATCGCGAGAATGCCGGAGTGGAAATAGGTGCCGTCGCCGAGATTGGCGAAGATGTGGTTCTCGTTGGTGAACGGCGCGATGCCGACCCACGGCACGCCCTCGCCGCCCATATGGGTGAAGGTCTCGGTTGACCGGTTCATCCACAGTGCCATGAAGTGGCAGCCGATGCCTGCCAGCGCGCGGCTGCCTTCCGGCACCTTGGTCGAGGTGTTGTGCGGGCAGCCCGAGCAGAAATACGGCGTGCGGCTGACAGGCGCGGTCGCCTGCATCTGCGTCGACTGACGGCCGTTGAACCAGTCGGCCTTGGCGCGCAGCATCTCGGCGATTTCAGGATTGAGATTAAGTCGAAGCAGCCGTTCGGTGAGCGAGCTCGCAAGCGAGGCCACGCTGAGCTCGGCGGCGAAGGTCAGGAAGCGCTTGTCGTGATCGTCCATCTTGCCGACGATGCGCGGACGCACGTCGTCGCGCCAGTTGAACAGCTCCTGCTTGACCTGGTTCTCGACGATCTCGCGGCGTTCCTCGACAATGAAGATCTCCTCGAGGCCGACCGCGAAGTTGCGCACGCCTTCCGGCTCCAGCGGCCAGGGCATGCCGATCTTGTAGAGGCGGATGCCGATCTTGGCGGCGATCTCGGGCGTGATGCCGAGCTCGCGCAACGCCTGGCGGATGTCCTCGTAGCTCTTGCCCGAGGCCATGATGCCGTAGCGCGCGTTCGGCGAATCCATCGTGACGCGGTTGACCTTGTTGGCGCGGGCGAAGGCGATCGCGGCAAAGCCCTTGTAGTCCTGCAACCGCCGGTCCTGCTCGAAGCGGTCGTCGGGCCAGCGGATGTTGAGGCCGCCCGGCGGCAATTCGAAATCGGTCGGAATGATGAACGGCGTCATCTCGTCGGTGAGGTCGATCTCGGCGGTCGTCTCGACCGTCTCGGTGATCACCTTCATGCCGACCCAGCAGCCGGAGTAGCGCGACATCGCGATACCCAGGAGGCCCATCTCGATCATTTCATGGATGCTGGAGGGGTAGAGGTAGGGCATCAGCGCGGAGATGAAGGCGTGGTCGGACTGATGCGGGACGGTGGAGGATTTCGCGCCATGGTCATCGCCGGCAAGGCAGAGCACGCCGCCATGCTTGGCGGAGCCGGCCGCATTGCCGTGGCGGAACACGTCGCCGCAGCGGTCGACGCCGGGGCCCTTGCCGTACCAAATGCCGACCGCGCCATCATATTTGGCGCCCGGCGACAGGGCGAGCTGCTGCGAGCCCCAGATCGCGGTGGCCGCGAGGTCCTCGTTCACGCCGGGCTGGAATTTAATGTTGTACTGCTCGAGATGCTTGCGGGCGGCGAACAGCTGCTGGTCGTAGCCGCCGAGGGGGGAACCGCGATAGCCGGAGATGAAGCCTGCCGTGTTGAGGCCCGCGGCGCGGTCGCGCCTGATCTGCGCCATCGGCAGGCGGACCAGCGCCTGGATGCCGGTCATGAAAACGTGGCCGGTGTCCTGGGTGTATTTCTGGTCGAGGCTGATAGGCCCTTGGTTGATTCCCATTTAGCCCTCTTTTCGCTGGTCGCGACGACTGCTTTTAGCTAGTCATCCGAGCTTGTTAGAACCAGTCTATGTCGGATTTTCCGGCCCGCGCAGCACAATTCTGGGCGACCAGGCCCATCGCTCAAAAATCGCAATTTCGTGCCGGGAATATTGCAGGGCCGTTTCGGTTTCTGTCGCAGGACAGGCCCGTGGCGAAATGGCGTGACGCGTCTTGTGGACCGGAAGGTGATCGGATGCGGCGACGATTTCGAACGACGGGTGCGATTCTGGTTGCAGCGCTGTTGTGCGGCGCGCTCGCGACCCGCGAATGTGCCGCCGCGCCGACCGACGACGTCATCGCCCGCGGCAAGGCGCTCACGATCGCCGGCGACTGCGCCAGCTGCCACACGGCCGATCCGGCAAAGCCTTTTGCCGGGGGGAAGCGGATCGACACGCCGTTCGGTGCGGTGTTCTCGCCGAACCTCACCCCCGACCGCGATACCGGCATCGGCGGCTGGAGCGACGACGATTTCCTGCGCGCGCTGCGGATCGGCGTCGCGCCGAGCGGCGCGCATTATTATCCCGCCTTCCCCTACCCCTATTTCACGAAGCTGATCCGCGACGACATCCTGGCGATCCGTGCCTATCTCGCGACGCTGGCGCCGGTCAGCAACAAGGCGCCGCCGCCGGAGCTGTGCTGGCCATTGAACTACCGCGTGCTGATGCGGGCGTGGAACGCACTGTTCTTCACGCCGGGCATCATCCAGCCGGACCAGGGCAAGGGTACGGAATGGAATCGCGGACGCTATCTCGTCGAGGCCCTCGCCCATTGCGGCGCCTGCCACACGCCCAAGAACGCCTTCGGCGCCGACAGGCGTGACCAGGCGCTCAGTGGCAGCACGGTGCAAGGCATGTTCGCGCCAAGGCTCGATGGCGCAGCGCGCAGCGGGCTGAAATCATGGAGCGTCGCTGACATCGCCGAATATCTGCAGAGCGGCCGCAACGTGCACAGCCATGCCGGCCCCCTGATGTCCGAGGTGGTGCTCAATTCGACCTCGAAGATGAGCGACGCCGACGTGCGCGCCATTGCGGTCTATCTGAAGGACCTGCCCGCCGGCGCGCCGGAGCCGGAGGTCACCCCGCCCTCGCCGGCGCAGATGAGCAATGGCGAACGCATCTACCGCGGGGCCTGCATCGCCTGCCATGAGCTCGACGGCTCCGGCGCGCCGCGGATCTATCCGCCGCTGCCCGGCAACGCCAATCTGCAATCGGCCAATCCGGCAAGCACGCTGCGCATCATCCTCGACGGCGCACAGACCGTGACCACGCTGCGCGCCCCGAACGGCGGCTCGATGCCGGCCTATCCCAAGCTCACCGACCAGGAGGTCGCGGACGTTGCGACCTACATCCGCAATGCCTGGGGCAACGCGGCGCCGGCCGTCACCGCGGACGAGGTCGCCAAGGCGCGGACGGCGAAATAGCCGTTCAGCGCTCCTCGTCGCTGAACACGAATTTCGGCATCTCCCATCGGTAGCGGATCGCGAGCATGCGGAACGTCAGCCCGAGTGCGAAGGTCAGCGCGGTCCAGAGCTGGGCGTTCACCTGCAGCCCGGAGCCGGTCACATAAAACAGTCCGGTCACCACGGAGACGCTGGCGTAGAGCTCGCTGCGAAACAACAGCGGCACCTCGTTGCAGAGGATGTCGCGCAGCACGCCGCCGGCGCAGCCGGTGATCATGCCGGCGACGATCACGATCGGCAGCGGGACGTCGATTTGCGAGGCCACGTCGCAACCGGCCATGGTGAACACCACAAGTCCGATCGCATCGAGCACCAGGAATGCGAGGTTGAGCCGGTGCACCAGCCGCGCCAGGAGGATGGTGGCGAAGGCGCCCGCCGCGGCGACCGCAAGGTAGATCGGGTGCGCGACCCAGAGCAGCGGATAATGTCCGAGCAGCACGTCGCGGATGGTGCCGCCGCCGAGCGCGGTGATCGCGCCGAGCATGCAGACGCCGGCCCAGTCCATGCTGCGCCTGCCTGCCGCCAGCGCCGCCGTCATCGACTGCGCCGCAACCGCAATGAACGAGAGCAAGTGCAGCACCGAATCGGTGGGCGGCATGGTCCACATTGAAAAGGCCTCATGAAACAGGTTGGAACCCGAGGAATCGGCGGTTCCTGCATGAACAGGTTGCAACATTGGCGCGGAACATCCTCGCGCGCCAGCCATTGTCCTCTGCGTTTAGCTTTCAGGTGCTAACGGAGGAACTTTGCAATGACCCATCAACCTGACGATCCGTATCGCGCCAACCTGACCGAGGACGAAATGCGCCGTCAGGCGCGCTTCAACAGCCTGGACAACGAGCTGCAGCCGGACCCGGAACTCCAGGAGGGACCGGCCAGCACCACCAAGATCGCGATGTTCGCAGTCGCGGTGGCCGTGGTGCTCGGTGCGTTGTTCTACGGCTTGAACAATACCTCGGTGCATGAGGCGGGTACCACGCCGTCAGCGCAGACCGCGCAGCAGCAGCCGGCCAATCCGGCCGCGCCGCCTCCGGGCATGCGCGACGTGACGCCGAAGCCGAACAGCCAGCCCGGCACGACCACGGGCGCGGCACCTGCGCAGCCGGCCTCTCCGTCGGCCAACAAGCCGACCGGACAGGACATCGACCGCTCGGCGGCGCCGTCCGACTCGACCGGCGACAAGAACAAGTAATCCGCTCGCTATCGTGAGCGACGAAGCAGCGGGCCGCGGCGGCCCGCTGCTTTTTTGCGTGTGAGTCTACTTGAACATCTTGTTGAGCTCGCCGCCGGGATAGCCGTTGGCGAATTCCGTGAAGGTGCCCTTCTCGGCCATCTCCTTGGCCGCCTTCATCACGCCGGTCCAGGCCATCCGAGCAAGCGCTCCGCCGACGCTGATCCGGCGCACGCCGAGATCGGCGACCGATTGCAGCGTCAGCTCCGACGCGCCGCCGATCAACAGATTGACCGGCTTTGGCGCCACCGCCTTCACAACCGCGGAAATCTCCTCCTTGGTCGCGATGCCCGGCGAATAAAGGACGTCCGCTCCTGCTTCCGAATAGGCCTGCAGCCGTTCGATCACCAGATTGAGGTCCTTCTTGCCCCACAGGAATGCCTCACAGCGGCCGGTGAGCAACACACCGCTGTTGTCGGCATCGATGGCCTTGCGCGCCGCCTTGATGCGCTCCACCGCAAGCTTGTGCTCGAACAGCGGGTTGGCGGCGTCTCCGGTGGAATCCTCAATGGAAAGCCCGGCGACGCCGGTCTTGACGCCGCGCGCGACATTGGCGGCAACCCTGTCGGGCTCGACCGCGAAGCCGCCCTCGAAATCCGCATTGACGGGAATATCGACCGCCGCGCACAGTGCGGTCAGGTGGTCGCAGACGTCATCGACGGTGACGCGGTTGTCGGCCTTGGCGATGGTCCATGCAAAGCCCGCGCTGGTCGACGCCAGCGCCTTGAAGCCGAGATGCTGCAAGGCGCGGGCGCTGCCGACATCGAACGGATTCGGAATGATGAAGCAGCCGCTCTCATGCAGCTTCCTGAAGGCGGCGCGTTTGTCAGCAGTTGGCAGTGGCATTGGTCGCTCCCTAGAGTCATTGGCCGCGCACAGATAGGCACCCACGCATCCGCTCGCTAGTGCGGCTCATGCGCCGCGCGGCTGTCCTTCGGCGCCTGATCGCGTTCGTTCAGGCCGTAATCACGGATCACGCTTGCCACCCGCAGCCGGTAGTTCTCGAAAATCCGCGCGCGGCCCTTGGCCTGGGTCCGGCGATGTTCGATCGTGTTGCGCCAGGCGTCCACCGCAGCCTCGTCGCGAAAGAATGACAGCGACACGAACTTGCCCTTCTCGGTAATGCTCTCGAACCGCTCGACCGAGATGAAGCCGTCGATCTCCTGCAGGATCGGCTTCAGCTCGGCGGCGAGGTCGAAATAGAGATCCCGTTGCTCAGGCTTGGGCCAGACTTCGAAGATCACTGCGATCATGGGCGCCTCCCGCACATTGCTGTTGTGGCCCTACTATACCTCGACCTTGCGGAGAAATGTCCGTTCCTCGGCGAGGATGAAGCGGTTTTCTTCCGCGAAGTTGAAGTTCGCCACGCCCTCCTTGTCCTGGCGCAGCCGTGCGCGATAGGCCTCATAGGCGGCAAGGCTGTCGAACGAGATCAGCGCGAAGGCGATGTTGTTGGTTCCCTCATGCGGCATCCAGTAGCCGATGAGGTCGCCGCCGCAGCGCGGGATGATCGAGAGCCAGTTTCTCGAATACTCCTCGAACATCGCGCGCTTGAATGGATCGAGCTGGTAGCGGATGAAAACGGTGACGGTCATTGATGGCCTCCGGTCATGTTTCCGTTGTTGCGAGCGTCAGCGAAGCAATCCTCGCAATGACGGCACGGTGAACAATAGCGGCTTGTCCGACCTCGATGCTTCGTCTATCATCGAACTATGAAAGCAGGACCCGATATCTCCCGGATCGCCGCTCTGGTCGGCGATCCCGCACGCTGCAACATGCTGACCGCGCTGATGACCGGCCGCGCGCTGACCGCGAGCGAGCTGGCGCAGGAGGCCGGCATCACGCCGCAGACGGCGAGCTCGCATCTCTCCAAGCTCGAGGTCGGCGGGCTGATCGAGCCCGAGAAGCAGGGCCGCCACCGCTACTACCGCCTCTCCGACCCCGACGTCGCCGACGTGCTGGAAGGCCTGCAGGGCATTGCCGCTCGCGCCGGCCATATGCGGGTGCGCACCGGGCCGAAGGATCCGGCGCTGCGCCGCGCCCGCATCTGCTACGACCATCTCGCCGGCGATCTCGGCGTGCAGATGCTCGACAGCATGAAGCGGCAGAAGCTGGTCCGCCAGAGCAAGCAAGCGATCGAGCTCACCGGCGAAGGCAAGCGCTTCATGGCCGAGGAGCTGCAGATCGACGCCGATGCGCTGACGCATCCGCGCCGGCCGGTGTGCAAGGCCTGCCTCGACTGGAGCGAGCGACGGCATCATCTCGCCGGCACGCTCGGTGCTGCCATGATGGACCGCTTCACCGAACTGAAATGGGCCGCACGCGACCCTGCGCCGGGCAGCCGCGTGGTCAATTTTTCGCGCAACGGCGAGAAGCGATTCGCTGCGCTGTTCGGCCCGGACCAATAGCGGCGCGCCTTCGGGCAAGCGTCGATGAACCGCCGGTCTCGCTTGCCTCGCCTTCCGATGTATTTTCGTACGCTCGCCATGAGCGCGCGGCTGCCCGCGTCCGCGAAATATTTCGAAGTGATGCTGAGCCGGCTTGCGGCGTGCTGACGCAGCTGTGAGCTGCAACATTCATGTCGCATTCAGGCCGCAACATTATGGTCGGCGACATCGGGCACGCCTTCTGCAATGATCCGGCCGGGCGAATCGGTAGACGAAAGTTTGTTGCGGTGCCGCAGCGCGGCCCAAAATAAAAAAGGAGAAGACATGAAGTATCTTTTTGCTGCAGCAGTTCTGGTGACGACCGCATTCGCCGGCATCAGCGCCGCTGATGCGGCCGGTGGCTGCGGCCCCGGCTGGCACCGTGGCCCCTATGGCGGCTGCGTCAGGAATCGCGGCGTCGTCGTCGCGCCGGGGGCCGTTGTCGTGCGCCCGCCGGTCGTGGTCGAGCGCCCCGTCGTGGTGGCGCCGCGTGTCCGCGCCTGCCCGTACGGCTTTGTCTGGCGCTACGGCCGTTGCCGCCCGATCTGATCGCGGCAGATTCCGAACTAACAAAACCCCGCCTGGCGCGGGGTTTTTCTTTTCGTCATGGAGTCGACATCACCAGCGGCGCCAGTGATGACGGCGCCAATGGTGGCGACGCCAGCCCCAATGCCTGCGGTGCCAGTGCCGGTGACGCCAACCCCAATGGCGATGATGCCAGCGTACCTCCTCGGGCTTCATGCGGCCGACCTCGTCACCCGTGGTGACGGCCGGATGCGCGTCGCCAGCCGCCGGCGCGCGTGCATCCTGGTTGAGAGGAAGCGGCGCGAGCGGCGCCGCCTGCGCCGGCGCTGCGAAGGTGACGGCTCCGGCGGCGACACCGAAGGCCATCTTCAGAAAATCCCGGCGTTCCATGAGCGTTCCCTTTGTTGCTGAGTTGGACCAACTGCAGCAGCGAGTTTTTGCCTCGCGAGCTGAACGCTCGCTGAACCGCGCGTTCACGTTTCATGGAACTCGAGGGTTGTCGACGTCGTGACGTCACGCAACCATCATGCCGCCGTCGCCTCCTCCGCCAGCACCAGGAGATCGCGCGTGCGCGTCACCTCCGGCCAGTCACGGTTGAAGTCGGCGACCAGCCGCTTCATGTCCTCACTGCTCACCGCGCGCTCGAGCGCCTTCTCGTCGGCGAACTGACTGGTCGCCTGGTGCAGCGAGGGATCGCTCAGGCTCCAGCATCGCCAGGCGCGCTCGGCGCCGAACGATTTCATCGCGTCCGGCAGATGCGCGCGCGAATACCAGGCGTCGAAGGCGGCACGCCGGGCGGCGTCCGTGACGGTGGCGCGGACGACGAAATAGGCTGCCGGCATTGGTTTTCCTCTCCATGGTTTCATTTCGCACAGGCGGCCGGCACATGCTCCGTGATATGTCGGCCTGCTGACAATGCCCAATCAGCGGGATCACCCATGCTTGCCCGTCACCGCACCGCGCTGCTCTCGTTCCTGCTCGCCCTCGGCGCCGCGCTGCCGGCTGCCGCCGGGGAGATCGCGCTACCGCGCGACGCACAGCTCGGGCCGCGCCCGTTCTATCTGGTCGACAGGATGAAGGACGGGCCCCTGAAGCAGCAGCTCAGCCAATGCACCGGGCCGTTCCACAAGACCGACTTTTCGATCGGCCACCGCGGCGCCGCGCTGCAATTCCCCGAGCATAGCCGGGAATCCTATCTCGCCGCCGCGCGGATGGGCGCCGGCGTGATCGAATGCGACGTCACCTTCACGCGGGATCGCCAGCTGGTGTGCCGGCACTCGCAATGCGACCTGCACACCACGACCAACATCCTGACGGTGCCGGATCTCGCCGCAAAATGCACGCAACCCTTCAGCCCGGCCGATCCGGCCGCCGGCAGGAAGGCCTCGGCGAAATGCTGCACCAGCGACATCACGCTCGCCGAATTCAAGCGGCTCACCGCGAAAATGGACGGCTTCAATCCGGATGCGAGGACGCCCGAGGGGTACCAGAACGGCACGCCGCGCTGGCGCACCGACCTCTACGCCAATTCCGGCACGCTGATGAGCCATGACGAGAGCATCGCCTTGATCAAAAGTCTCGGCGCAAAATTCACGCCCGAGCTGAAGGCGCCGGAGGTGGCGATGCCGTTCGACGGCGACTACACCCAGGAAACATATGCGAGCCAGATGCTCGCCGCCTACAAGGCCGCCGGCATTCCGCCGAGCGACGTGTTCCCGCAGAGCTTCAGCCTCAAGGACATCCTCTATTGGGTGAAGACCGAACCCGACTTTGCCGGCCAGGCGCTCTATCTCGAGGACCGCTACGAGAAAGCAGGCCTCGATCCGAACCGGCCGGAGACCTGGAAGCCGTCGATGCAGGAATTGAAGGCCTCCGGCGTCGCGATCCTGGGGCCGCCGATCTTCGCGATGCTGGCGCTGAACGACAAGGGCGAGATCGTCCCGTCGGCTTACGCCAGGGCGGCAAAGGCCGCCGGCCTCGATCTGATCGGCTGGTCGCTGGAGCGCGACGGGCCGCTCAACCGAGGCGGTGCGTTCTACCACAAGTCGGTGAAGGCTGCGATCGACCGCGACGGCGACACGCTGACCGTGCTCGACGTGCTGGCAAGACAGGTCGGCGTCCGCGCGATGTTCTCCGACTGGCCGGCGACGACCACATTCTATGCGAACTGCATGGGGATGAAGTGAGGTCTTGCCGGGCGGCGCGTTACGGCTGTCCCGCCCTACGCACCGTGCGCGCCCGCCATAACCATTCCGGCCGTTCCGCGCGCGGCAGAACAGGACTAGCATCATCGCCTTCCCGCCCGACGGGACAACACCACAGGGAGGCCGCCATGAAGCCAGGACAACCGGTCAAGGACGCCAGCCATCTCTACGAAGTCGAGCGCCGCGCCCAGCACGCCGCCCGACCCGGCTTCCGCATCATGGAGCTGCAACTCTCGCCGACCCAGAAGGTGCCGTGGCACACCCACAGCAACATCTCCGACACCTTCTATGTGCTGGAGGGCCAGATGCGGCTGTTCCTGCAGGAGCCCAAGGAGGAAGTGAACCTGAAGGTCGGCGAAGTCTACGCCGTCCGCCCGACCCGCCCTCACCTCGTCACCAATGCCGGCACGACGTCGCTGACCTTTTTGATCCTGCAAGGCGTCGGCGAATACGACTACGTGCCGCTGGCGGCAGGCTGAGGACACGCGTCGCTTGCTCCGCCGTCGTCCCTGCGGAAGCAGGGACCCATAACCACCGCGTTGCGTTGTTGAAGCAAGCTGTGGCCCCAACGTCGTGCAACAAGATCGAGCTGTGGTTATGGGTCCCGGGTCGCGCTGCGCTTGGCCGGGACGACCCAAGGATAGAAGCCGATTCACATATCAAACAGCATGAGGATATGCGCGCCCGCTTTCTCGCGACATGATTTGTCCGAGTTTGCATTCGTCCGGATTTGATTTGCGCCCCGGCCAAATCAAAACATGGTCCGCGCCAGCGGATCGTTCAATAAATGTGCGCCCCGATGATAGACGTCGCGATACCGAGTTGTGTCGCGCGGATCAAGTCTCGGGCGCCGCGCGATCTAATTCCTATCGCAGCGTCTGGCCAGGAAGTAACCTGACCGGTGCTTGGCGTTGCAGCAGAGTGTTCAAGTTGGGATTACTGAAAGTACGCGTCGCCGATGAACTTATTCGAGATGCGGCTCCGACCTTGTGCGTTGTGTCACCAACAATGATTACTTTTTGAGGACCCACATGAGGAGACAGCCCTACTACGAGCTGGTTGGTTTTCGTGCCTTGAACAGAGGCGCCGACATCCAAATTGATCGGAGCGAACACCCAGCCAAATCGCGCTCCTGCGTTCGCCTGCAATTCCAGAATTTTTGTATAAGTAAGACCGCCATTGCTGTCTCTGGGAATCGCCGTAAACACCGTTTCAATCCAAGCGGCCAGACCAAGCCCAGTACCCGATGGATCGATATCCTTGGGCTGGCACCAAGCGGGCGGCGGCGTCGACAAGACCGCTGCGAGGTCCGTCGAGAACGCAAGGTGCGCCGTGATCGTATCCTGAGCATGCCCGCCAACGCTCGGCGTCAGCGAATAGTCGACTGGAATAGCCCAGGAGACCTTGCCGTCAGCATCGACCCGACTGACTAACGTCAAGTCGAGCGTCGAGCCAATGTCCCACACGTCCGGAATTTTCGGGTTCACCTCCGCTGGAAGGAAACGGCGAACTGCTCGCAATTCGCATTCGACTATCTCTACAAAGTGCCTAACTTCGACGACACGCTCCCGATTGATGGTCGGATACGCGCACGCCGACGCGAAAATGCAGGCTGACAAAATCAGCAAACCACGATGAAAATTCATTGATTATATCCACCCCAGGTTGAGCAGATCAAACCACGCAGCCTAAGTAAAGATATGGCATGAACGGGAAGCCGGTTATTCAGCGAGCCGTTGCACAACTGCAACAATTGGCCCGTTGTATCGAACAAGCAGGGCCGGCGTCGCTGCCCAGGCTCGCAGGGCATCTAAACGGGCGCGCGATCCCGTCGACAATTAGGAGAGATCGATACTCCGTCACATCAGCTTCAGCGGCGCGTCGTGAACCAGCCGCAGGTCGATATTGCCGATCAAACGCGCGCGCCGCGCCTCGGCGGTGCTGATCGCAGCCTCGGTCTGCCGCAACGTGCTGACATTCGATCCGAGCGACACGATACCGCCGAGCACCAGCGCGATCGATCCGAGTGCCGCGGTCTGACCGGCCCCGAACAGGCCGAGCAGCGCAATGAGTAACAATCCGAACCCGCCTGCGATCGCGATCTTCGAGCCGAGAATGATCCGCCGCGATCGCTCGGCGCTCTCGGCAAGCTCCTCGATCTGCGCCTCGATCTCGGAGATCTCGTCGGTCGGCTCGTCTTCGGTCATCAGGTTCGGACCTGTCGGGCGGGTCAGGCCCGCCACGGATCGTGCGGAGCGAACGCGGCGGGTCACGCTTGCGCTAACCCACCCTACGCTCTCCTCACAACGGCAGATTGTCGTGCTTCTTCGCGGGGATCTCGACCTTCTTGTCCTTCAGCATCGCCAGTGCCCGCGCGATCCGCCGCCTGGTCGAATGCGGCATGATGACGTCGTCAATGTAGCCGCGTTCGGCGGCGATGAAGGGGGACAGGAAGCGGTCTTCGTATTCCTTGGTGCGCGCGGCGATCTTGTCGGGGTCGCCGATGTCAGAGCGGAAGATGATCTCCACCGCGCCCTTGGCGCCCATCACGGCGATCTGGGCGGTCGGCCAAGCGTAGTTCATGTCGGCGCCGATTTCCTTCGAGGCCATGACGTCGAAGGCGCCGCCATAGGCCTTGCGGGTGATGATGGTGACGAGCGGCACCGTGCACTGCGAATAGGCGAACAGCAGCTTTGCGCCGTGCTTGATCAGGCCGCCATATTCCTGCGCGGTGCCCGGCAGGAAGCCCGGCACGTCGACGAAGGTGACGATCGGGATGTTGAAGGCATCGCAGAACCGGACGAAGCGCGCGGCCTTGCGTGAGGCGTCGCTGTCGAGCACGCCCGCCAGCACCATCGGCTGGTTGGCGACGAAGCCGACGGTGCGGCCGGCGATGCGGCCGAAGCCGGTGACGATGTTTTTCGCAAAGGTCTCCGAGATCTCGAAGAAGTCGCCCTCGTCGACGACCTTCAGGATCAATTCCTTCATGTCGTAGGGCTTGTTCGGATTGTCGGGGATCAGCGTGTCGAGCGACATGTCGACCCGGCCGATATCGTCGAAGCTCGGCCATTCCGGCACGCCGTCGGTGTTGTTCGAGGGCAGGAAGTCGATCAGGCGGCGCATCTGCAGCAGCGCGTCGACGTCGTTCTCGAACGCGCCGTCGGCGATCGAGGAGCGCGTGGCGTGCACCGAGGCGCCGCCGAGTTCTTCCGCGGTCACCACCTCGTTGGTGACGGTCTTCACCACGTCGGGGCCGGTGACGAACATGTAGCTGGTGTTCTTCACCATGAAGATGAAGTCGGTCATCGCGGGCGAATAGACGTCGCCGCCGGCACAGGGGCCCATGATGACAGAGATCTGCGGGATCACGCCCGAGGCCTGCACGTTGCGGCGGAACACGTAGGAATAGCCCGCCAGAGCAGCGACGCCCTCCTGGATACGCGCGCCGCCGGCGTCATAGAGACCGATGATCGGCGCCCTCGCCTTCATCGCCATGTCCTGAAGTTTCGTGATTTTCAGCGCGTGGGTTTCGGAAAGCGAGCCGCCGAACACCGTAAAATCCTTGGCAAAGACGAACGTCTTGCGGCCGTTGACCGTGCCCCAACCGGTGACGACACCGTCGCCGGGGATCCTGGTCTTCTCCATGCCGAATTCGATCGAGCGGTGCTCGACGAACATGTCGAACTCCTCGAACGAGCCCTTGTCCAGCAGGAGCTCGATCCGCTCGCGGGCGGTCAGCTTGCCGCGGGCGTGCTGCGCCTCGATGCGCTTTTCGCCGCCGCCCAGCTTGGCGCCGGCGCGCCGCTCTTCGAGGGTATCGAGGATATCTTTCATTTGTTTCCGCCCGTGTTAGCTACAGTCCGCGTCCCGGCGCGAGCCGAGGTCCGCTTCGTTCGGAAATGGCTTAGCACGGCCATTTCGGAACCGGAAAGGCGGTTGTGGACGGGTTCGGGCGCAAAAACGGTAGGATTTTCCGATATCTGGGGAGATGGCGATGACCGACACGAGCACGGCCACGGTCGAGACCGGCGCACCGACCGGCGGGGTGCGCACCCTGCTCCGGCTGGAGGGCCTCGTGCTGTTCCTCGGCATGACCGTGCTCTATGCCCAATGGGAGGGCTCGTGGCTGGTCTATGTCCTGCTGTTCCTGGTGCCGGATTTGAGTTTCGCGGCCTATCTCGCCGGCCCGCGGGTCGGCGCCATCGTCTACAACGCCGCCCACAGCTATCTGGCGCCGGTCGCGCTGATGACGCTGGGCTTTGCCGCCGCGGCGCCGCTGGTGCTGTCGATCGCGATGATCTGGCTCGCCCATATCGGGATCGACCGCGCGCTCGGCTACGGGCTGAAGTATTCGAAAGGCTTTGGCTTCACCCATCTCGGGCGGATCGGGAAAGCGCAGGAGCCCGCCTAGCACCCGCTTCCTGACGTCACGCACGGCCGGTCAAATTGACAGCGTGCGCGTCGATTGCTGGCGTCTCGAAGGATGCAGGCCCGCCTGTGGCCTCATGGTTCGAGACGCGCGTTCCGCGCTCCTCTCCGTGAGGAGAGACAGACGTCAAGCAAAGCGGCGCGCGAACACCACGCAGACGACGACGAGCATGGTCGCCACGATCATCGACCACGGCACCTGCTCGTGCAGCAACAGGCCGGCCAGCGCGAGGCCGAAGAACGGTTGCAGCAGCTGCAATTGGCCGACGCTGGCGATGCCGCCGATCGCAAGGCCGCGATACCAGAACACGAAGCCGACCAGCATGCTGAAGATCGAGACATAAGCGAGCCCGAGCCAGGCCGGCGCACCGATGCCCTGCCAGCTCGGCGGCAGCGTCATGATCGTCATCAAGAGCACCACCGGCGCCGACAGCACCAGTGCCCAGGAGATCACCTGCCAGCCGCCGAGCCGCCGCGACAGCGCCGCGCCTTCGGCATAGCCGAGGCCGCAGACGATGATGGCGGCGACCATCAGGAGGTCGCCGGTCAGCGACGCCGATCCGTCGCTCGACAAGGCGAACGCGCCGACCGTCGCGCTGCCGATGCAGGAGAACAGCCAGAACAGCGGCTGCGGCCGCTCGCCGCCGCGCAGCACGCCGAACACGGCGGTCGACAGCGGCAGCAGCCCGATGAACACGATCGAATGCGCCGAGGTGATGTGCTGGAGCGCGAGCGCGGTGAGCAGCGGAAAGCCGATCACGACGCCGAGTGCGACGATGGTCAGCGACACCAGATCCTTGCGCTGCGGCCAGGGCTGGCGCAGCACCGCCAGCAGCGCGGCGCCGAGCAGCGCCGCGATCGCCGCCCGCGCCGAAGTCAAGAACAGCGGCGAGAACCCTGCCACGGCCACGCGGGTCGCCGGCAGCGAGCCGCTGAAGATAATCACGCCGAGCAGGCCACTGCCCCAGCCGTCGATCGAAGCCTTGTCCATCGTACTTTGCTTCCCAAAACGTAACTGCGCCCCCTCACCCCGCTCTTGCGGGGCCGAGACGAGCGAAGCTCGCTCTTAGAGGGTTAGGGTGAGGGGCGGCTCCGCATACTCGGTAACGGCCGAACTCGTGGAGACTCCCCCTCACCCGGAACGCATCTGGCGATGCGTTCCGACCTCTCCCCGCAGGCGGGGCGAGGTGAAGCCGAGTCCGACCTCGCACCGACCATAGCCGGCGGAGGCTCGCCAAGGCAGCTACAGATCGGTACAATATCGTAAAACTGTATGGGCAAAGGTAGGCATACACTTGCAACAGCAATCCGATGCGCCAAAGGCGATGCGGACCACCGAGGTGATGAACGCGATCCGCGCCAAGGTGGCGAGCCGCGCGCTGGTCGCCGACGACCGCCTGCCCTCGATCCGCGGCCTCGCCGCGACCATGGGCGTCTCGCCCTCCACCGTCGTCGAGGCCTATGACCGCCTCGTCGCCGAGGGCCTGATCCGGGCCCGGCCCGGCTCCGGCTTCTATGTCTCGTCCGCGGCGCTGCCGCCGCTCGCGCTCGCAAAGGACCAGCCGCAGCGCGACCGCGCGGTGGATCCGTTCTGGGTGTCGCGGCAATCGCTCGATGCCGAGACCGGCGCGCTCAAACCCGGCTGCGGCTGGCTGCCCGCCGAGTGGATGCCGACCGAGGCGCTGCGGCGCGCGCTGCGCGGCCTCGCGCGGGCCGACGACGCCGTGCTCTCCGACTATGGCGCGACGCGCGGCTCGCTCACGCTGCGCCGGATCCTGATGGCGCGGTTTGCCGACGAGGGCCTCGAGGTGCCGCCCGAGCAACTCTTGCTGACCGCGTCCGGCACGCAGGCGATTGATCTCGTCTGCCGCTTCCTGCTGCGGCCGGGCGACACTGTGCTGGTCGACGATCCCTGCTATTTCAATTTCCGGGCGCTGCTGCGCGCGCATCAGGTTCGCATCGTCAGCGTGCCCTACACGGCATCGGGCCCCGATGTCGCCAGCTTCGAGGCGACACTCGCCGCCGAGCGGCCGCGGCTCTATGTCACCAACTCGGCGCTGCATAATCCGACCGGTGCGACGCTGTCGCCGCAGACCGCGCACCGCGTGCTGAATGCTGCGACAGCCTACGATCTCACCATCGTCGAGGACGACATCTTTGCGGACTTCGAGCCGGGGCCTTCGGCGCGGCTCGCCGCGCTCGATGGCCTGAGCCGCGTGATCCGGATCGGCAGCTTCTCCAAGACGCTGTCGGCATCGGTGCGCTCCGGCTTCATCGCGGCGCGAGCGGACTGGATCGAGGATCTCGTCGATCTCCAGGTCGCGACCGGTTTCGGCGGCCCCAGCGCGGTCGCCACCGAGATCATCGCCGGCGTGCTGTCGAGCGGTTTCTATCGCAAGCATGTCGAGGAGTTGCGCCGGCGCCTTGCCCGCGCCCGCCGCGACGTCGGCGACAAACTGCAGCGCATCGGCGTTACACCCTGGCTGATGCCGCGCGGCGGCTTCTATCTGTGGTGCCATCTGCCCGACGGGTGCGACTCCGCCGATGTGGCGCGGCTGGCGCTCGCGGACAATGTCGTGCTGGCGCCGGGCAACGTGTTCAGCGCCTCGCAGACGGCCGCCGCCTTCATGCGCTTCAACGTCGCGCAATGCCGCGACCCGAAACTGATGTCGACCTTGCAGCGGGCGATCGGGCGCCAATAGCGACGGCGCCCTACTCCCTCTCCCCGTTCTTACGGGGAGAGGGTTGGGGTGAGGGGCTGCTTCCTCTTGCACGGTGATAGCTGTGCCTGAGGAGAGTCCCCTCACCCGGAACGCATCTGCGATGCGTTCCGACCTCTCCCCGCACGCGCAGGGGTGTCCGGGGAATGATTCACTGTGTCGCGGTGCATGCTCGGCAGGACCGAGGCAAATCGGTCTTTTCTGGTTGTCGAGACACAGAGGGCCGAGCATGCGATATCGCGGTAGCATTTTTGGAAGGCTGCTTGAACCGATCAATCGACGGCAGTTTCAGACGGTTGTGGATCGTCTGGACGGGGATGCCTACGACAAGTCGTTCAGGAGCTGGGATCATCTGGTGGCGCTGATCTATGCCCAGCTTAGCGGCAACAGCAGTCTGCGCGGGGTGGTGACTGGCTTCAACGCCAATTCGCAGCATCACTATCACTTGGGAACCGGCAAGCTGTCGCGCTCGACGTTGTCCG
Source organism: Bradyrhizobium sp. USDA 4538 (assembly GCF_024171045.1). Classification (NCBI taxonomy): domain Bacteria; kingdom Pseudomonadati; phylum Pseudomonadota; class Alphaproteobacteria; order Hyphomicrobiales; family Nitrobacteraceae; genus Bradyrhizobium; species Bradyrhizobium sp. USDA 4538. The sequence goes on along the minus strand of NZ_JALJZE010000001.1, from coordinate 7,259,089 downwards.
ATGCCAATGCCCGCCGTCCGATCGGCATTTTCGCGCAAACCTTTGCGGCGCTGTCGGCGATGGCGCGTCGCCAGCTGCGGAGTGAAGGCATGGAGATGGTGCGTCTGATCGACGCCAGTCCGATCCCGCTCGGCAAGGTCTGCAGTTGGGCGACGTGGAACGGCCGCATCCGCGGCATGAAGCTGCATGTCGTCTACGACCCAAGGAGCGATGTCCCGACCTGCGTCGAGATGACGGCCGCGAACGTCAATGACATCGAGATCGGCCGACAGACCCCAATCCAGCCCGCCACCACCTATGTGTTTGACAAGGGCTATTGCCGTTTCGACTGGTGGCAGAAGATCAATGATAGCAAGGCTTTCTTCGTTACCCGGGCGAAGACGAGCATCCGTCTTCGCTCGCTCAGGCATCGCGCCATCCGCAAGCGTAACGGGGATGGCTTCGAAATCCTTGCCGATGACGAGGTGAAGCTCACCAGCAAGGGCGATTCGCGCCTTCCAATCCCGCTCCGCCGCATCAAGATCAGACGCGAGAAAGGCGGCAAGATCACACTCCTGACCAACGACCTTGTCCGTAGCGCCGTCGAGATCGCCGCCCTCTACAAGAGCCGATGGCAAATCGAGCTGCTGTTCCGCTGGATCAAGCAGCATCTCGATATTCGCAAGTTCCTCGGCGCCAACGACAACGCGATCCGCCTTCAGGTGCTCGCTGCGATGATTGCCTACCTGCTGCTGCGCATCGCCGCTCACACCAACTGCATCAAAATGCTCCCGCTCAGGTTCGCCGAACTCGTCGGCCAGCTCCTGCTCACGCGTCGATCCCTCGCTGCCATCGACAAACCTCCGCCCATCAACCCCAGCCGTCGGAAATCAACCATCTCACCTGACCAGATGGAGCTCCGCTATGCCTGAATTTCCCCGGACACCCCTGCCGCACGCGGGGCGAGGTGAACGGAGTCCGCGCCGCCCCTACTTCTCTCCCACCTTGAACGGCTCCTCCTTGCCCGGCGGCACCGTCTCTTCGGCCATCGCCAGGATCATCGCCACCATCACGTAATTGCCGGCGACCGCGGTGAGGTCGACGATCTGCTGATCGTTGAAAATCTTCCTGGCCCGCGCATAGGTCTCGTCGGAGACCTTCTTGGTCGTGGTGAGCTCGGTGACGAAGTCGTACACGACCGCCTCGTCGTCGGCCATCTTCGACGGCCGGTTGCCGGCCTTGAGCTCGGCGATGACGTCGGGCGGCAGGCCGGCCTTGGCAGCGAGCGGCGCGTGCGCGAACCACTCGACCTGCGAGCGCCACTGCCGGCCGATGATCAGGATCGCGAACTCGTTCAGCCTGGTCGGTACCGAGGTCTGCCAGCGCAGATAATAGAACAGATCGTAGAGGCGCTGGCCGAGCACCGGGCTCCGGATCATCGGATTGTAGGGACCACCGATGCCGACGCTCGACACCTTCATGATCTGCTCGCCGAGCGGTTTTTGCAGGTCGCTGAGCTGCTCCATCGTGAGCTGCGGGAAGCGCGGCTCCTTGCTGGTGGCCGGCGCTGAAAACACCGTTGCCGCAAGCCAGCCGCCGGCCGCGGCCAGCGTGAGCGACGAGAGCCAGACTGTTGCTGAATGCATGATTCCTCCGCTTTGATTTATCGGAGGATGCTAGAGCATGGCGTCGCGCGCGACAAACGCAAAGCGTTTGCGCGGAGGTCAGCCCGTCACAGCGCGACGATATCGGTGAGGCATTGCTGCGTGACGCTCATCCGCGCGTCGGTCTGCGCCTGCGTCTTGCAGTCCATGTTCATCGCGAACACGGTGATGTCGGTGCCCTTCTCGGCCCAGCCGACCAGCCAGCCGAGCGAGCCGTGCTCCTTGTCGGTGAGGCCGGTCTTGGCGCGGATGACGGTCTCGCCGACTTTCGTCACCGGGAGAATGTCGCACACCAGCTGCTGGCTGCGCTTGCCGACCGGCAGCACGCCGCGGCGCAGCCGGTCGAGGAAATCGATCTGCTGCACCGGATCGATCCGCAAATTGCCGGTCACCCAGAACTGGTCGATGCCGCCGCCGATGTCGCGGTTGCCGTAGTCGATGATCTCGAGATATTTCTTCATCCGCTCCTCGCCGATGCGGCGGGCGATCTCCTGGAACACCGGAAACGCCGACACCGCGAGCGCGGAGCGCAGCGTGTGGTCCTTGTTCCAGGCCTCGATGCTGCGGGTTGTGCCGTCCCACTTGAAGACGTCCTTGTCGGGGTCCTGCACCACGCCGGTATCGAGCGCAATCAGCGCGTTCGCGATCTTGAAGGTCGAGGCCGGCAATTTGCCCTCGCCCGAGCGGACCTTGTCGCTGGCGATGATCAGATAGTCCTCGACCTTGTAGCCGACGAAGGTGCCCTCGGTTCCGAGCTCGAAGAAGCGCTTTTGCAGCTCCTCGCGAAACTCGCTGCGCTGATAGGACACGTTGGCGAAGCTGCGCGACGGCAGGATCGTGGCGGCAGCAAGCAGACCGAGCGCATGACGGCGATGGATCACGACAAGTCCTGGGCAGGTTCGCGTTGACGACGATGGTGGATGCCATCGTGGTGAAAGGATGGCAAGAAGACTCACTTGTCTGTCGCGTTTTCTTCACGCGAACCGGTGCCCGCTTCGCTCGAAAACGCGCCCGCTAGCGCGCCCGGCCCGACATCCGCAGCACGAACACCAGCACCTCGGCGACGGCCTTGTAGAGCTCGGCCGGAATCTCGTCGCCGAGCTCGACATTGGAGAGCGCGCCGGCGAGCACCTCGTTCTCCTCGATCGGGATGTCGTTGGCCTTGGCAACCTCGATGATCTTGGCGCCGATCGCGCCCTTGCCTTTTGCCACCACGCGGGGCGCGCCGGCGTGGTCGTAATGCAGCGCGACCGCGAGCTGGTTGTTGGCGTCGCTCACGATGCGCGGTCCAGGAAATGGCCGGCGCGCGCGGGCGCAGGTTGCGGCGGAGTGCCGTCGCGGATCTCGATATCGCCGGGCGCGAGCTCGGCCCTGGTCAGCGCCTGGCTCAGCTCGGAGACGCCGGCGCGCAGTTGCGCGGCGGTCGAGGGACGCTCGGCCCACATCCGCACCGAGGTGCGCTCGCCGTTCAGCGAGACCAACGCGTGCACCGGGCCGGCCGGCTCGACATCGAGCGTGAAGCGCGCGCGCCACACCCGCTTGGCGGCTTCGACCTCATTGCCGCCGCCATCGCGGGAAATCTCGAACTGCGCCATCGCCGTGCCCTGCGGGGTCAGGAACGGGATCTCGAAATTCCAGCGCGGCAGCATGGCGTCGAGCTGCGGGCGCGACCCGTCGCCGCGGTCCGGCAGCGAGGCGACCTGCAGCAGCGTCTGCCGCGCCAGCGCGGCGTCGGTGTTTTCCAGCAGGCGATGCGCGGCGGTCGCGAGCGGCGTGTTTGGCGCGATCGACGGCCCGGCGACGGCCTGCGCCGACGGCAACGCGCCGTGAAACGGCGGTGGCGGTGTGTTGCCGCGTACGGACACCTCGCCCGGCAGCAGCTCCCTCGGCACAGCGCCCTGCCGTGCGGGGTTGCCGAGCTCGTGCAGCGCTTCCTGAATGAGATTGAGCGCGCCGCCGGAGGACGGGCCGGCATCGAGCGCATCGGCGAGCGCCCCTGCGAGCCCTGTGGTGCCGCGGCCGACATCCTCGGCGACCGGCAGGCGAGCCTGCGGCAGCAGGATCTCCTGAACGTCGAGGTCTGGCGTGCCGGATGGCACGAGGCTCGGCGCCGTGGCGGCGCTGGCCTGCGCCGGTTGCTGGAGCGATGTGGTGGACGCCGGTCTGCCGGCATCACCGGCGCCAAGCGAGGTCAGCGCCTGGCGCAGCACGATCAGCGCGGCCTTCAGATCGGGCGCGCTGCCGCTCGCGGGTGCAATGCCCGCCGCGAGCGTCGCCTCGAACATCAGGCCGGATTTCTGGAAGCCGGCTTTCACGGCATCACCGCTCAGACCGTCGTCGAGGCCGGTCTGCTGCGCCAGTACCTGCGCGATCGCAGCTTGCAGCTTCGGCGGCAGATTGGCGGAGGCGACCGCGGCGAGATTGGCAAACAGCGGCGCCTGGCTGCCCTGCGCCGCAGCCGCGGTCTGGGCCGTCGCGGTGATGGTGACGCGCTCCAGCGGCGTCAATACAGCCTTCGGTGCCGTGGCGATCGGCTGGGCGGCATCGATGGTGTTGGCCGCTGCCGGCGACAGCCGTACGGCATCGCCGGTGTCAGGGCCCTGCCCGACCAGCTGCAGGCGGATGCCGTCATTGGTCTGCGACACCGCGAGCTGCAGGTTCTGGCCCTGCTGCAGCGGCACTTCGGTCTGGACGTCGATCGACAGGCTCGCGATCGCGATCCGCACCAGATCGGCGGACAGCACCTTCAGCACCCGCGCATTGACGACGCTGCCGGCCTCAAGCGTGAGGTCCGGCGCAACGCTGTCCGCCTCCTTCGAGGCGAGCACCGGCAGCACGGGATTGATGGCGAGTGCCATGTCGGAGGTCTCGGCCCTGCGCGAGGAACGTGCCGCAGGCTAGCCCGGCGCCGTAAACCCCTCGTTAACCGGCGGCCGGCTTGAGCTCCCTGAGCACGCCGGCGGCGGCCTTGAAATCGAGCTGGCGGGCGGCGCGGCGGGCGGCGACCTCCTCGTCGACGCCCCATTTCTCGATGTTCCAGTCCTCGTCGACATGGGCGGCGGCCCAGACCTGGTCCTCGTCGCGGACGCCATGCGCCAGCGCCAGCGCCAGCAGCGCCGAGCCGGTCAGCGTCGTCACCACATGGAGCGCCGCGACCGACCATGGGTCGGTCGGGAACGCCGCCCGCGCCGCCTTGATCGCAGGCTCGGGCTGGCCGACATGCATCACCCCCTCGGCCATCACGAAATGGGCGCCGAGCGCGTCGGCGGCCCAGAACAGGATCGGATCCCAGTGTTGGGCCTCGCGCGCCACCAGCGTCTCGGGATGGCCGGCGCGATAGAACAAGAGGTCGCTGCCGAGGAACTTGGCCGCATCGTCGGCGACCTCGTCGACGCGATCGATCACCCCCTCGATCACGCTGTTGGCAAGCCGCGTCAGCGGCATGGTCATGGGATCGATGGTCTCGCCCTGCGCATTCCATTCCGCCGCAACCGCGTCCGCAATGGCCCGCGTCGGCACCGCGATCGGCTTGCCGGACGGCGTGCGGATCGGCTTGCCGTCGAGGGTGATCGAAAATCCGCCATCGGCCTCGGCGACGCCGGCGCTGGTGTAGAACCGCTTGCGCTGGGGCGTGCGGATGTGGCGCCGCACCGCCTCCTGCGGATCGAACGGAGATTGTTCTGGGACATCGTCGAAAAGTTCGCGCATCGCGCCGGGTAGCTTTCGTTCAAAGGGATTTCCCTGCAAGATATGTCAGGGGCAACGGCAAATAAAGCTGATGGGACGCGGCAAATTCCTTGCGGGTTTTTCGCTGGTTGCGGCGGTTTTCGCCGCCGCCACAGCCTGTGCCGGGTTCCGTTCGCCGGAATCCCTGATCCGCAACGTCTACGCCCATTATGGGCGAGGCAGCGCCGAATATTCCAACGGCCTGCCGCGCGACGAGGAAACGGCTCGCCGATTCTTCGATCCCACCCTGCGCGGTGCCTGGACCGCGCTGCACGATGCGCCCTACGATTTTCTGGTGCAGAGCCCGACCTGGCGGCTCGGCCCGATCTCGATCGCAATCCCGCGCCGGCAGTTCGACAAGACCGACGTGACGGTGACATTCGACAATGAAGGCCGCGCCGTCACGCTCAACTTCATCGTCGTCAACGGTCCCGACGGCTGGGTGATTTCGGATGTCGAGAGCCCGCACGATTCCTTGCGGACGTTTCTGACGCAGTTTCGGCGGTAGGAGACTGCCCTTGCCCTTCCGGCGATCGCTGCTCCACCGGCCAAAAGTCGGCAGCCATATCGGCTACAAGCTTATGCTTGGACGCTGCCGCTTGGCCCGCCTCGTGATCATGTCCGCCTACCTGTTCCGGTCACCACCAAGAAGATTCTTGTAGACCTTCCCATCTTTCATGATGACCAAGAAGTTCTTCGCCGGATCCTCGATCAGCTTGATGTTGTCGATTGGATTGCCATCGACCAGCAGAAGGTCGGCGAACGCGCCTTCCTCCACCACGCCCAGCTTGCCTGGATATGGATTTCGAAGCCCGGACAGACCGAGCAATTCTGCATTCGTCGATGTCGCCATGATGAGCGCCTCAGCCGGCGTGTACCATCGCGTGAGGGCTGACAGCATGGCGCCTTGCCGGTCGGCGAGTGCCTTCGAGAACAAAACGTCGGTACCGAAGGCCGTCTTCAACTTGTACTTCTTGGCAAAGCCGTAGACCCGGTCGGTGCCGGCAACAACCTGCCGCATCTTGTCCTGCTCCGCAGGTCCAAGGGCGCTGGCGCCCGACATATCGAGGAAGGGCTGGGTGCTCAGCCAAATTCCCTTCTCGGCCATCAGGCGGGCCGACGCGTCGTCCATCAAATGACCATGCTCGATACACTTGACCCCCGCTGCGATCGATCGCTGGATCGCGACCGGCGTGTAGGCGTGTACGACGGCATAAGTACCCCAGTTCTCCGCAGCCTCGACCGCGGCGCGCAACTCCGGTTCAGTGAACGTGGACACATCGAGCGGGCTGAACGGCGACGCCACCCCACCGCCCGCCGTGAGCTTGACCTGCGTAGCCCCTTGCATGAGCTGCTCGCGCGCGCGCACGCGAACTTCATCCGGGCTGTCCGCGACCATGGCGCCGCCTATCCTCTCCATGCGGCTGAGCATGCCGCCGATTGTTCTGGGCAGATCGGACAGCGGCCGGAAGTCGCCATGGCCGCCGGTGATGGTGATCATGGCACCGGATGGGTAGATGCGGGGACCGACGACGAGACCTTCGTCGATCGCCCGCTTGAGGGAAAAGGCCGGCCCGCCCATGTCGCGAATGGTGGTGAAGCCACGCATGAGGGTGGCCGTTGCCTCGGCGGCCGCAAGAAGATTGATGTAACCGATGTCGCTGGCCATCACGGCCGCCGGCGTCGGGCGTACCAGCAATGCATGCCAGTGCGCGTCGATCAGCCCGGGCATCAGCACCCGTCCGTCGCCGGCAATCACCTGAGCGTCGGCCGCAATCGGCCCAGTCGAAATTTTCTCGATCTTGTTGTTCCGGATCAGCACATTGGACGGCCCGGACAGCGCGCCATTCCTGCCGTCGAAAATGCGCACGTTCTGAAACAGTACGCCACCATCCTGCTGAGCTTGCGCTGGCAGCAAGGCGATGAGGCTCATCACAATCGACGCAACCAGCGCCGAAACTCTCACGCCCTTCCTCAAACCTGACATGTCCACTCTCCGCCGATGGCTCATCGCGCGAGACCGTCATTGATCTCGCGAGGAGCCGACTTGATTTCAGACGATTAATGAGAGTTCTGCTGCTCCCTGGAGGATCGACGGCCTATTGAGCCGCTCTGGCGGCAGGCTGTAAAGCGTAAGTCAGCCATCCGATGCCATGAGACAGCAGATCGATCCCCAGCAGCAGCCCGAGCACCCACAGCCCGGTCGCCGGAAATCCCGTCAGAATGACGAGGCCGGCCAGAACGCCAAACAGCCCGGATGCGAGCATGATCCAGCCGGACTGCTGCCAATGGCCGATGCCGACCAGCATGCGCACAATCCCGGAGACTAAAAGCATGAGACCGAGGGCATAGGTCAGGAGCAGCGCGCTCGCCACCGGTTGACTGAGCAGAACGATTCCGCAGGCAAGGTAGAGCACCCCCAGCACAAGCTGCCACACGAATCCACCCCAGCCCTTGGTCCAGAAGGCGTGCAGGATTTCGAACCCGCCGGCAACAATGGCCGTCCAGCCGATAAAGATGGCGCTGATCACGGTGAAAAGCACGACATCTCCCAGGACCAGAAGGCCCGCGGCGATCATAACGAGGCCCAGCAGCACGCAGACCCATAAGGGCGGGCCAGGCAGGCCGCGGAGCATCGTGGAACTGTTCTCATAGGTAGCCATGTCGTCCTCCTTGATCCCAGGCAGCCATGGCCCGGTCGCGCGCAACCGGGCCACTCGAGCTGCCGGAGCTTGTGCCTGCCCTCACCAGCGCCATCCACAGCGGCGGCGACCTCTGTGCCACCAACAGACCCAGCGGCGCCGGCGATGCCAGCGGCGGCGCGGTGGCGGAGGACGCGGGCGCGGTGGTGGTCGGGCGACGACCATATGAAGCGGCCGCACGGGACCACCCGTCTTCGCGACGAGGGCATCTTCAGGGACGAGTGGCAGCGCCTTGGCCGCCTGCGTCAGCAAGCCGGTTCCGAGACCAACGGCTGCGACGCCGCCGAGCATTTTCCTGAGCACGATGCGACGATCGAGTTCATCCATATCTGGCACCTCGTTCTTGCAGAGACCTTCTTGCCCCGCGGCGCCCGACATCCGATCAGGTCGATCGCTCGCGCTCGCCGGTCGCTCCGTCGTCCGGTATTTCGCCTGGCCGATAATTCGGCAGCCGTCCCGCGGGAATGACCGCAAGCAGTGCGAGGCCGGCCATGATCAGCAACCCGATCTTCAAAGCGCGCAGGCGCGCTTCGGTGTTGACCCGGACGGCTTCCTCGACCTGCTGTGGCGTACCGCTCGTGCCTTCGAGTACGCTGCGCAGCCGGTCATTGCTGACGAAAGTGATGTTGCCGAGATCAACCTGGCTCTGAAGCTCCTTGGTCAGCACCGGACTGGCCGCAATCCTGCCGAGCGCGATCGTGCTCAAAAGACCGACCAGAAGAGCTCCGGCGACCGCGGTGCCGACTGCGGCCGCCAGATTCTGTGTGGTTCCGCGCAACGACCCGACGTCCCCGGCCAATGCCTTGGGTGAGGCCGTGACCAGAACGTTGAACAGCAATGTCACCAGCGAGCCCTGGCCGATGCCGAACAGCACCAGTCCGAGCAGAACGGGAATCTCGCTCCAGTCGTTGCGCACGACGAACGCGAGCCACAGCAACGCGACGGTACAGAGGCCAAAGCCGAAGCGTCCGATCTGGCGAGGCGTCAGCTTGTCGTAGAGATTGACGATCATCATCGCCGAGAGGAAAACGGTCAGATTGAAGGGCATCATCGCGATCGCCGTCGCGATTGGTGAACGTCCCTGCACGATCTGGATGTAGAGCGGCACCGTGAAGTTCAGCGCGGCCTCGAGCGCCACGACCGCGAATAGCGCGTAGACGGCGCTCCTCTCCTCCGGTGAATCGATCACCTCCAACGCCAGCAAAGGCGTCCTCCCCGCGGCCTGCTGGCGATGGGTCCACATCAGGAATGCCTGCCCGAGCACAATGCCAAGCACGATCAGGACCGGCGCCGGCGAGACGCCCAGCAATTCGAATGGCGCGTTAGCGGTCGCCAGGATCACGCCCCAACTGTTCAGATTATTGAATCCGAAGCTGATGAAGATGATCGCGCTCGCGGCAAGAGCGACCCCGATCAGGTCGATCTGGACATCCGCGCGACCGCGGTCCGGCCGCAGGCGGAAACTCAGAGCGAAAGCGATCGCCGAGGCAACGATGAGAACTCCAAACGCGGGGCGCCAGCCGATATAGGTGCCGAGCAACCCGCCGACGACAAATGCCAGCACGCCGGCGGCAGCCCGCGCCGAGCCAAGCGCGCCAAGGGCCGTCGCCTGCTGGCGTCCGGCATAATTCTCGGCAATCAGCGCGACGAGCGAGGGCACGATCACCGCGCCCGCAGCGCCGCAAAGCGCCTGAGCGGAAATCATGACGGAGGCCGTGGGGCTGAACGTCATCGCAATCTGCGCTATCAGGAAAAGCACGACGGCGGCACGAAATACCTGCACCGCCCCGAACCTTTGGGCGAGCTTGGCGCCAAGCATCACGAACCCGGCGACAAGCATCGAGTAAGCCACGATTCCAGTCGCGACGGTGGTCGGCGGCACGCCGAAGCTGGCCACCATTCCCCCCATCGCAACCGGCAACGACGCGACGTTGAACGACATGATCATCTGGCCGAACGCAATCGCGACCATGGGCACCCATGATGCGCGCTCTTCCTGATGAATGTCGCCGATCGAGATTGCTTGCGTTGCCATCGCGTCCTCCAACCTGCCCGACGTTGCGATCGATCGGGCCACGGCTCGACCGATCTTCAGTGCCTCTTGTTCACTCGTCCGGTTGGGACACGAACAGATCCATGCCCAGTCTTTGCGACAGGAACTTCGCGGCGAGCTGCCCTCGCACGCTGTTGCCGGCCGCATCCAGTGGCGGCCCGAAAGTGCCGAAACCACCCTTTCCCGGAGACACCGCGACGATGCCTCCACCAATGCCGCTTTTGCCGGGCAGACCGATGTCGTACAGCCAGTCGCCCGACGTCTCGTACAGTCCGGCAGTGACCATGACCGCCAATGCATAGTGGCACACGGCCGCATCGACCACCCGCTGCCGGGTCACCGGATTCACGCCACCATCGGCCAGCGTCGCACCCATCACGGCGAGATCCCTGGCGCTCACATTCAGCGAACACTGCCGGGTGTAGAGATCGGTCGCCTGCCTGGCGTCGCAGTAGATCCGGTCGTAGCTCTCCAGCAACCGCGCGATGCTTCGATTGCGAAAATTGGTCTTGGATGCCGATGCGTAGACTTCCTCGTTGAGCGAAAGCTTGCGGCCCGCGAAGCGCGAGAGACCGTCATGGATGAACCGCCATTGCTCGTCAGCGCTCGAGCCCGGCACAAGGCTTGTGGTCGCGATCGCGCCTGCGTTCACCATGGGGTTGGTGCGCCCGGCTCCATGCTCGATCGCCGCCAGTGAATTGAACGGCAGCCCGGTCGCGTTCGCGCCCAGTTTTGCACGAGCCTCTTCAGGGCCGATGGCCTCGCACACCAATGCGAATACGAATGGCTTCGATACACTCATGATCGAGAATTCGTATTCGGTATCGCCCGCGCCGTAGACACGTCCGCTGGTACCGGCCACGCAGACGCCGAACAGTTCACTCGGCACCCTGGCCAGGGCCGGATAAACCTGCGAATTGGTCCCTTCGCTGTTCGACTTGAAGCGCTGATGCGCTTGAGACACGAGCTCCTGCACCATCTCGGGTTCGGGCAAGTGCCCGGTCGAGATGTAGGGCCGCTCCGCTTGTTCCGCGATCGAAGGCGGCCGCATTGGCTGTCCTTCCGGATTTCGACCTTATTGCTTCAGGTCTTCTAGTCGGCAACCAGAAGTAGGCGCCCAAAAATCCACGGAGTCAACGATCCGCTCCCGCAGCCTTTGCAATGCTTGCGTTGGTCCAGAACACTTTACGACAAATGCGCTGAACGCATTGCGTATCGCGGAATCGCAGCGCCGTTGCGCGATGCACATTCGATACAGTCATGCGACGTTTCGGCGCGGCTAGGTAAGCAAGATTGTCCAATCGCCCGCGGCGCAATTGAATCAAAAGAGAAGTCATCATGGCAGCAACGAGCGATTTCCATCATTGGCACGCGAGAGTACGATCATCGTGTGCGGATGTGAGCCCGCCGCTTGTCCAAGCAACACCGGCCCGCGGCGACGGTGGAATGACCGCATCACTTGCAGAGTGAGGTTGATCATGGTGGCGCGCGCAAGCGACGGACAGCTTCTGTTGGTAAAGAAGCTTGGTGGGCTTATTGCTATCCTTGTTGGCTGCTTGCTGACAGCAGTCGGTGTGACATTCGAATCGACAAGCACAATTGTCGTCGGTGTCCTGCTTCTTGTGCTCGGAGCGGCCCTGCTCACGCTCAAGATCATGAGACGAAATCAAAGCGGTCCGTTTGGATAGCCAGACAGATTCGCGATTTCGACAGCCCTGAACCGGATCGCCGCGCCTTCGCCGGCCGATGCCGCTTGCCCGTTCGAACTCGCACCGGCGCGATAACAATTTCCTCCGTTTTGTTCGGAGGACTGCTCGCCTTCGTGAGGGGAATGCAGGACCGTCACTACGTGAGGCCCTGCCGTCGTGAATGACGACGCGAGTTCCGCCGGTTGCCGTGGCCCGCACGTCTCGTGCATCGACACGGTGCGTCGATCAGACCATGCCCCGCCGTCGTCCGACGGTTGGCGCAGGACCGCGAACAGGTGGCAGGATCGGCACACCGAAAAAATTTTCGTCGATTGCCTGCGCGTCGCCGTATCTCCGCAATTCAGTCGGTGAATGCCCATCCGATTGATCGCTCAGCAGGTTTGAACGTCGCGCCCATTTCTGCGTCGAAGTGCCGCAAGTTTCTGTCATCTGCGTGTTAAAAACCTGCCAGATTCCGGCAACAACGCACCGCTAGCCTCACGGCACCAAACAGAAGCATTTGCCGACCCTTGCGGTCGCAAGACGTGGACCGACGTCACGCGTGGCGCCGGTAGCGCGCTTGCGCGCCTGTGGCGGCGTATTGGCGGGGCGGCGTGGCACGACGACTTTCGACCGTTTGTTGTGTCATCGTCGCGGCCTGCCTCGGGCTCGCCGCGAGCGGCATGACGGCATGGCTCGGCGCGACGGGCTTGCAGGATGCGCCGCGCATGCAGCAGGACGTGTGTGCGCGGCCCGAACCCGGAAGCGCGATCGCGGAGCCGGCGGAATTGCGCAGCCGCGACGGCGTTCTCGAAACCGGCCTCACGATCCACGATCAGAAACTGCCGGATGGCACGAGCCGCTACTGCTATTTGACGCCGGACGGCAAACCGTCGCCGACGCTGCGCGTGAGGCCCGGCGATCAGCTGGTCATTCATCTCAAGAACGACCTCGTCGACCTCGACACGGCAACGCCTGCGATCGACCGCCCGCTCGCCGGCGCGCCGATCTGCACGGCGAAAAAGCCGGCAGACATTTGCGAGAGCGGCGCGATGACGCCAGTCTCGACCAATCTGCACTTCCACGGGCTGACCGTGCCGCCGGTCTGCCACCAGGATGAGGTGCTGAACACCTCGATCCAGCCTGATGATGCGCCGTTCGACTATCGCCTGCGCATTCCGGGCGACGCGCCGCCCGGCCTCTATTGGTATCACCCGCATCTGCACGGCCACAGCAAGACGCAGGTGCTCGGCGGCGCTTCCGGCGCCATCATCGTCGAAGGCATCGAGCGCGCCGATCCACAGCTCGCCGGCCTGCCCGAGCGCGTGCTCGTGATCCGCGACCAGGATCTGGTCAGTCCCGACGCGCCGCCGTCAAAATTCGAGCCGGTTATGACCAAGAGCCAGCTCGACAATGATGGCGACGTCGCCAATTCCGGCACCGGCTTCGGCAAGCCGTCGAAGGATCTCTCCGTCAATTTCGTGCCGGTGCCCTATCCGAACTATCCGCCGGCCAGGCTCACGATGAAGCCCGGCGAGCGGCAGCTCTGGCGCGTGCTGAACGCGTCCGCGATCACCTATCTCAACCTCGTGCTGCTGGTCGGCCGCGCGCCGCAGCAAATCGGCATCGTCGGGCTCGATGGCGTGCCGTTGCAGTTCGACGGCAGCCCATCGCCGTCGGTGCAATGGGTCAACCATATCGGCCTGCCGCCGGGCTCGCGCGCCGAGTTCATCGTCGAAGGACCGCCGGCCGGCGCACAGGCCTTGCTGGTGACGCGCGCGGTCGACACCGGGCCCGCCGGCGAAAACGACCCCAACCGCGCGCTGGTGGCGATCACGGCATCAGCCGATGCAAGCGAACCGCAGGCCGCACTGGCCGCGCACGCTGAGCCGCTGCCCCGCTCCGAGCGGCCGTGGCTCGGAAACGTCGCCCCGGTGCGCGTCAGGAAACTGTTCTTCTCCGAGCAGCCGGAGAACCCGAACGATCCGAACAGCCCGACCAGGTTCTTCATGACCCTCGACGGCGAGACGCCGAAGCCGTTCGATCCGCATTCTGACGTGCCCGACATCACCGTGCAGCAGGGCGACGTCGAGGATTGGATCATCGAGAACCGCTCGATGGAGCTGCACGATTTCCATATCCATCAGCTTCACTTCCAGCTGCTCGACTGGTCCGGCGTCGCCGTCAACGAGCCGTTCCTGCGCGATACCGTCAATGTGCCCTACTACAACAGCCGGATGCTGAAATATCCGAGCGTGCGCCTGCGCATGGATTTCCGCGATCCCAACATCGTCGGCACCTTCGTCTACCACTGCCACGTCCTCGAGCATGAGGACGGCGGCATGATGGGACGGATCAAGGTCGTGCCGCGAGACGCCGCAAGTTCCATCAAGCCGCCCAATCAGCAAAAAGGAGAGCTCTAATGCGCGACAGGCACAAGTCACGTTGGCTGCAAGGTTGCCGCCTTACCCTCAGCGCGCTTGCGCTAGGCCAGTTCACCGCCGGCCCGGTGCTTGCGGAGGATTGGAATCATCACGGTGGACACGAGGCGCGGTCGCCGATCAAGCACGTGATCGTCATCATCGGCGAGAACCGCAGCTTCGACCACGTGTTCGCGACCTACGTGCCTGAACGGCGCGGCGAAAGCGTGTTCAACCTGCTGTCGCAGGGCATCGTCAAGCTCGATGCCAACAAGAACGCGATCCCCGGGCCCAACTTCGAAAAGGCGCATCAGCAGGCCGCGACCGATACCGGCCTGAACGATGCGTTCCTGCTGAGCCCGCCGAAGCAGGACTTCCCCAGGGATCAATTGCCGGCTCCGCTGGTCGGCGGCCCCAAGGTCTCCTACATCCCGAACCAATGCGGCAGCTCGCCGATCACCACGTGCGAGGCATCGCTGGCGCTGGCGCAGCAGTCGGAATCCGGCCTGCCGTCCGAATACTACCAGTATCTGCTGACCGGCGGCACCGGCCAAACCTCGCAGACCCCCGACCAGCGCATCACCAATGTCAGCGCGCTGCCGGCCGGTCCGTTCCAGCTCACCAACAACGATGCCATGCCCTACGACGCCTATGCGGCGAGCCCGGTGCATCGCTTCTACCAGATGTGGCAGCAGCTGAACTGCAACCACTCGGCGGCCAGCCGCGACAATCCGTCGGGCTGCGGCAACAATCTGTTCGCCTGGGTTGAAGTCACCGTCGGCGCCGGCGCCAACGGCGCGGCACAGCCCTCCAACTTCTCCACCGACTATTCGCCGACGGCAACGACCACGGGCGAGGGTTCGACCGCGCTCGGCTTCTACAATGTGCAGAAGGGTGACGCGCCCTACTTCACCTCGCTCGCGCAGAAATATGCGATGAGCGACAACTTCCACCAGTCCGTCAACGGCGGCACCGGTGCCAACCACATCATGTTCGGCCATGCCGACATGCTTTACTTCAGCGACACCTACGGCAACGCCGCCGTGCCGCCGAACGGCGTGCAGGTGTTCGGCGGCACGCCCGACGCCGGCATCGTGCATCAGATCGAGAACCCGAATCCGGCCATGGGTACCAACAACTGGTACACCGAGGACGGTTACGGCGCTGGCGGCAATGGCGGCTTCGCGCCGCCCTACCAGACCAATCCGGTGTCCGGCGGCGGCTCCTACAGCGACTGCTCGGATCCGGGCCAGCCCGGCGTCAAGCCGATCCTCGACTATCTGAAGGGACTCCGGATCAATCCGAATTGCGAACCTGGCCACTATTATCTCTTGAACAACTACAACCCGGGCTATTTCGGCAACGGCAAGAACGCCTACACCGACACCAATCCCTCCAACACGCCGTTCACGATCCCGCCGTCGACCCGCAAGAGCATCGGCGACAGCCTGAACGAGCGCAACATCTCCTGGAAGTATTACGGCGACCAGTGGAACAACTACGTCAACGACCCCTACCAGCTCAACTGGGGCGTAGCCGGACCGAACGCCGACGAGTACTGCAACATCTGCAATCCGTTCCAGTACGACACCTCGATCATGACGCACCCGGAGCAGGTCGCAGCCCATATCAAGGACTCGGTTGATCTGTACTCCGACCTCTCCAAGCACGCGCTGCCGGCGGTCTCCATCGTCAAGCCGAGCGGCTTCACCGACGGCCACCCGGCGTCGTCCAAGCTCAACCTGTTTGAGGGCTTCGTGAAGAAGATCGTCGACCAGGTCGAGGGCTCCGACTACGCCAAGGACACCGCGATCTTCATCACCTTCGACGAAGGCGGCGGCTACTTCGACTCAGGCTATGTGCAGCCGCTCGATTACTTCGGCGACGGCACGCGTATTCCGCTGATCGTGGTGTCGCCGTTCGCGCGGCAGGGCCATATCTCGCATGAATATTCCGATCACGTCTCGATCATCAAATTCATCGAGCGGAACTGGGACCTGCAGCCGATCACGCATCGCAGCCGCGACAACTTCCCGAACCCGGTTGCGACACCCGGCAATCCCTATGTTCCGGTCAACAGCCCGGCGATCAGCGACCTGTTCGACTTCTTCGACTTCGACGGTGGCGGCCATCATCATGGTGACGGCAACGATCAGGGCGGCAACTGGAACCACTGAAGACGTACCTCGCCACACAACAATCCGCCGGCCCAAAGGCCGGCGGATTTCATTTTGCGCCAAGCAGGATGTCAGATGTTCGGATCAGGACCGATATCGGTCCAAGCGGCATCGGGTGCCGCCCTATTCCGCTGTCGAGGTTCTAATCGCGGTGGTTGGCGCAGGATCGCGAATAGGCTGCACGCTCGGCCTGGTTCAGGCCGGCGGCGGCGGCCTCGTCGAGGCACCGGCTGACGCGGTCGCCGAACGAGCTGCGCGGCCGCGAACGCAGGCTCGGCTGCGTCGGCGCGTCCATCCTGGGGATCGCCGGCACCTCGATCCGCGGCGGAGGCGGAGGCTGAGGGACCGGCGGATCCCACGTCGAGCGGCCGGGCGCAAGAATTTGCGCGCTTGCCGCGCCGATGGCCCAGAGCAGAATGCCGGCAACAATCAGGGATCGCTTCATAGCCTATATGTCGTGACGCGGCAGCAACGGTTCAAGTGAACGCACCAAGCGTCAATGCTGCCCCCGAAATGCGAGTTCCCCGCCATCGTTACGGCTTCTGGTAGATCACGTGACCGGCACGGATCGTGCTGCTCACTTTCGCAAGATTGCCGACGTCGCCGAGCGGATCGCCGTCGAGCACCACGAGATCGGCGTCGAAGCCCTGCTCGACCCGTCCCTTCTTCGCGGCCTTGAAGAACCGCGCCGGATTGGTCGTCAGCGAGGCCAGCACCTGCCGCTCCGACAACACGCGGTGCATCAGCTGAAATTCCTGCGTGGTGTCGTACAGCGTGGTGAAACCGACATCGGTGCCGAACAGCACCGTGCCGCCATTCTCCGAAAATTGCTTGAGCTGGTTGACGGTCGAAGCCACCAGACGGTTGGTGACATTCTGATCGAGCACCACCGTGGTGAACAGCGACAGTGTGGGAACGAGCGCAGTCCCCTGTGCCTTGAACCGCGCCAGCTGATCCGCGGTGTAGCTGGGTTCGCCGGGCGTGGTGTGCGCGAGCACGTCGACGCCGGACTCGATCACCGTCTCGACGCCGACCTTGTTCTGCGGATGTGCGAACACCGGCCTGCCCTGCGCATGCGCGACGTCGACAGCCGCCTTGGCGATTGCAGGGTCCATGTTGACGACGGGCTTGTCCCCCATGAACGCGCCGGTGAACAGTTTGATACCGTCCTCACCCATGCCGAGCCAGTCGCGCGCCCATTTCGTTGCCTCCTCCGGCGTTGCAACTTCGGGAAGCTGCACTTCGCGCGGGATGTAGACGGGGTGCCCGCCCTTCGGGAAGATGTTGCCGGCGAGCAGGATGTTGGGGCCGGCGACTTCGCCCGCGACGATGCGCTTGCGCAGCGGCAACGTGTCGCTCGGATCGGAGCCGAGATCCCAGACCGTGGTAAAACCCCAGCGCGTCAGCATCTCCTGCATGTGCTGCGTCAGCGCCGCGGCCGGCGCTGCGCCGGAATTGCGCCAGACTTTTTGCGTGAAATGGACATGGCTGTTCCAGAAGCCGGCGACGATGGTCTTGCCGCTGCAATCGATCACGCGGGCATCCGGCGGCGCCTGGATGTCGCCGGACTTGCCGACCGCGCTGATGACGCCGTCGCTCATCACGATCACCGCATCCGGCAGCGCCTGCGCATCGGCCGATGCGTAGAGCGTGCCGCCGCGGAGCACGATGGTCTCGGCCTGCGCCGTCATCGAGGCGACAGCCGAGCCGATCAGGAAAAGCGTGACGCGCAGCCAGGTGCCGATCATGGAGAGTCTCCGTTGCAGGCCGGCAAAGGCCGGCGCGCGAAGATAGCCGCAAAGCGCGGAGCCGTTTGATCGTTGTTGCTGTCCGCGCCGGATATCGGCGCCCGTCCGTCACTCCTCGGGCGCGTTCTCGATCGGGTCGAAGCGGTCGGCCTCGAGCCCGAGCAGATTCCAGGATTGCAGCATGTGCGGCGGCAGCGGCGCGGTGGCATCGATCACGCCGCCCCTCGGGTGCGGAATCACGATGCGGCGGGCAAGCAGATGCAACCGGTTCTGCAGGCCACCGGGCAGCTGCCAGTTCTCCTTGTTGAAATATTTGGGATCACCGACGATCGCGTGATCGATATGCGCCATGTGGGCGCGCAATTGATGGGTGCGGCCGGTCACCGGCTTGAGCGAGACCCAGGCGAGCTTGGTCGCCGAGGTCTCGACCACGGCATAATAGGTCACGGCGTGGCTCGCGCCCTCGTCACCATGCTCCGCGATCCGCATGATGCTGTCCTCCTCGCTCTCCTCCTTGGCGAGATAGGTCGAGATGCGGCCCTGCTTCGGCTTCGGCACGCCGGCGACCAGCGCCCAGTAGATCTTGCGCGCGGAGCGATGGCGGAATGCGCCGGTGAGATGCGTGGCGGCGAAACGCGTCTTGGCGACCAGAAGGCAGCCCGAGGTCTCCCGGTCGAGCCGATGCACCAGCCGCGGCTTCTGCCCCTTGGCGTCGCGCATCACCTCGAGCATCTGGTCGACATGGCGCGTCATGCCGGAGCCGCCCTGCACGGCGAGACCGGCCGGCTTGTTCAGCACCAGCACGTCGTCGTCCTCGTACAGCGTCATGTCCTTCAGCGCCTGCAGCGTCTTCGCCTCGGCCTCGGAGAGCGTGCCTGATGTCTTCGGCGTATCGAGCCGCAGCGGCGGGATGCGCACGCTCTGGCCCTCCTCCAGCCGGTCCTTGGAATCGGCGCGCTTGCCGTTGACCCTGAGTTCGCCCTTCCGGACGATGCGCTGGATGTGGGAGAACGACAGGCCGGGAAAGCGTGCCTCGAGGAAACGGTCGACGCGCATGCCGTTCTCGTCGGCGGTGACGACGACGGTCTGCACCTTGGTCGGCAGCGGCTGCTCGGCCGCGGGCTTCGTAGCGGCGGGCTCAGCCCGCTCCTGCCGGTCGCGACGCGACTCGGCAAAGCGCGGCGGCTTTCCGGCCGCACGATGCGCGAACGGACGCTCTCCAGACTTGCGCTCACCGAACTTGCGATCGTCCGGCTTGCGGGTGCGCTCCGCCGATCCGCTCTTGCCACGATCCTTACCACGATCCTTGCCGCGATCGCCGGCGCGGTCCCGGTCGCGGCCCTTGTCGCGCCCTTTGGCGCGGTCGCCCGGCGATGTAGTTCTCTTGATGCGGCGGCTCATGGTGATTTTTCGGCTCCAGACCTGCATTGTGCCTAGCGCAAATGCCGCGAATCGTCACGGCGAAATCGGTGTGAATCCGGTGCAACATCGGCCATGTTCGGCCGCATACGGCAATCGACGGGGGCCCTGGAATGAGACTGGCGATATCGGCTTTGGCGGCGGCCCTGATGCTCACGGACCCTGCGCTCGCCCAGCAAAGCCCGATGCCCGAAGCCGCGATGCCGGAAGATCTGGCCTGGAAGCTCCTGGAACTCGGCCGCGTCATCGACCCACCCAAGACCGCTGCACTCTACGCGCCGCTGCAACAGAAGGAGCCCTATCAGGGCGTCAAGGTCGAGCGCGACCTCAAATACGGCTCCGCCGACCGCCATCTGCTCGACGTGTTCACGCCGGAGACGGCGGCGCCGGCACGGCCCGTGCTGATCTACATCCATGGCGGCGGACTCATTGCCGGCAACAAGCGCGCGCCCGGCAGCCCGTTCTACGACAACATCATGCTGTGGGCGGTGAAGAACGGCTTCGTCGGCGTCAATGCCACCTATCGCCTGGCGCCGGCCTTTCCGTGGCCGGCAGGCCCGGAGGACATCGGTGCGATCGTGCAGTGGGTTGCGGAAAACATCGCCTCCCGCGGCGGCGAGCCCAGGCGCATCTTCCTGATGGGCCAATCGGCCGGCGCGATCCATGTCGCGAGCTATGTCTCCCATGGCGAATTCCACAAGGTGAAGGGCGGCGGGCTTGCCGGCGCGATCATGGTGTCGGGCATCTATGATCTGACGGCCTCGCCGGCCGGTGACGCAGAGCTCGCCTATTACGGCTCCGATCCCTCGCGCTATGCCGAACGCTCCTCGCTGCAAGGGCTGGTCGCGAGCCCGATCCCGTTCCTAATCACCGCGGCCGAGCTCGATCCGCCGCGCTTCGTCGAGCAGTTCGAGCTCATGAAGCAGGCCAGCTGCAAGCGGCCGAGCGGCTGCGCCCGCAGCTTCATGCTGCCGCAGCACAGCCACATGTCGGAGGTCTATGCGATCAACACGCCGGACACGCGGCTGACGGACGAGATTTTGGAGTTCGTGAAGAGCGTCAAGTGACGCGCCAGCGCAATATGAGGTTATGGGCCGTTGCAGCGGGCGCTGGCAAAATATCGAGAACAACCCCATGCAAAGGAGCCGGCGGCGATCGGCGTGGCACCAAGCAACTTGACACGTCGGGCAAATCAGGAATATATTTCTAATATTCCGAAGTTACGTAAGTATTCCTCGCCTGAAGGTGTTGCATATGGCATTGGCGAGCCTCCGCAACTGACGCTTTCACGCCGCAGGTGGAAACGGGAACGTGCGTTATTCGCGGCCACGGCCCAATCTCGTCTTGCCCTAGCTCCCGCCCCGTTCCTTGCGCAGCCGCTGCCAGTAATCCAGCCGCTTGCGGATCTCGCGTTCGAAGCCGCGGTCGGGCGGATCGTAGAAGGTCTGGCGGCCCAGCGCTTCCGGGAAATAGTCCTGGCCGGAGAATGCGTCCGGCATGTCGTGATCATATTGATAGCCGGAGCCGTAGCCCTCCGACTTCATCAGCTTGGTCGGCGAATTCAAAATGTGCTTCGGCGGCAGCAGCGAGCCGCCCTGCTTTGCGGTCTGCATCGCAGCACCAAACGCGGTGTAGACCGCGTTCGATTTCGGCGCGGTGGCGAGATAGACCACGGCCTGCGCGATCGCGAGTTCACCCTCCGGCGAGCCGAGGAAATCGTAAGCATCCTTGGCGGCGTTGCACACCGCCAGTGCCTGCGGATCGGCAAGGCCGATATCTTCGACCGCCATGCGCACCACGCGCCGCGCCAGGAACAGCGGATCCTCGCCGGCATCGAACATGCGCGCGAGATAATACAGCGCCGCATCCGGATCGGAGCCGCGCACTGACTTGTGCAGCGCCGAGATCAGATTGTAATGGCCGTCGGCCGATTTGTCGTAGATCGGCGCCCGGCGTTGCAGGATGGCCTGCAACTGCTCGGCGTTGAACACCTCGCCCTTGCGGGCGGCGCGCCAGACCTCTTCGGCCAATGTCAGCGAGGCGCGGCCATCGCCATCGGCCATCCGCACCAGCACGGCGCGGGCTTCGGCATCGAGCGGCAGCGGCTTGCCCTCGATCTTCTCGGCATTGGCGAACAGTTTCTCGATCGCCGCCGTATCGAGCGAGTGAAACACCAGCACGCGGGCGCGCGACAGAAGCGCCGCGTTGAGCTCGAAGGACGGGTTCTCCGTGGTGGCGCCGACCAGCACCACCGTGCCGTCCTCCATCACGGGCAGGAAGGAATCCTGCTGCGCGCGATTGAAACGATGCACCTCGTCGACGAACAGCAGCGTGCCCTTGCCGGTCTCGCGGCGGGCACGCGCGGCATCGAACGCCTTCTTGAGATCGGCGACGCCGGAGAACACCGCGGAGATCTGCTCGAAATGCAGCTCGGTGGCGTCGGCCAGAAGCCGCGCCACCGTGGTCTTGCCGGTGCCGGGCGGTCCCCAGAACACCAGCGAGCCCAGCGTGCGCGTCTCCAGCATCCGCGTCAGCGCGCCGTCAGGGCCGAGGATGTGATCCTGGCCGACGACATCGGCCAGCGTGCGCGGACGCAGCCGGTCCGGCAGCGGGTGCGGCGCGTCCTGCTCCATCCCCGCCGCAGCAAAGAGGTTGCCGGCCTCTCGCGGTTGCTTGGGGCTCATCCGCCGAGCGTCACGTTGATCTGCTGGCCGCCGCGCACCAGCGTGATGCGCCAGACCCGCGTCCCCGTCTTCGATGCCTTCTCGAGGTCGCTGGTCCGCACGATCTTCTCGTTGTTGACCGCGAGGATGATGTCGCCCTTCTGGAAGCCGACATTGGCCGCGGTGCCGTCACCGGCGAGATCAGTCACCACCACGCCCTCGGCACCGGCGTCGAGATGCAGTTCGTCGGCCAGCGCCGGCGAGATGTTGGCGACCCTCGCGCCCTGGAACGGCGAGCGCGCGGTCAGCACGATCTCGTCGCGGTTGGTGTCGGGCGCGGTCTCCAGCGGTATGGTGAGCTTCACCGGCTTGCCGGCGCGCTGCACCTCGATCTCCGCGTTGCCGCCGAGCGGACGGGTCGCGAAGCGGTAGTCGAACGCGTTGGGATCGTCGATCGGCGTGCCGTCGATCCCGACGATCAGGTCGGAGAGCTTCAGGCCCGCCTTCGCCGCCGGGCTGTTCGGCGCGACGTTGGCGACCAGCGCGCCAGACGGCAGCTTCAGCCCGAGCGTCTCGGCAATCTCCGGCGTCACCGCCTGCAGCCGCGCGCCGAGCCATGGCCGCTTCACATTCTTGCCGCCGCTCTTGGCGGAGGCCACCACGACGCGCACCATGTTGGCGGGGATCGCAAAGCCGATGCCCTGCGAGCCGCCGGAGCGCGAGAAGATCGCAGTGTTGATGCCGGCGAGCCGGCCCGTCATGTCGACCAGCGCGCCGCCGGAATTGCCGGGATTGATCGCGGCGTCGGTCTGAATGAAGAATTGATAATCCGTGATCCCGACTTGAGTGCGCGCCAGGGCCGAGATGATGCCGTGCGTCACGGTCTGGCCGACGCCGAACGGATTGCCGATCGCGAGCACGACGTCACCGACCTGCAGTTGGTCGGAATTGGCGAAGTCGAGGGTCGCGAACTTCTCCTTGTTGGTGTCCTTCAGGCGCAGCACCGCGAGGTCGGTACGGCTGTCCTTCAGCACGATCTCGGCCTCGTATTCGCGCTTGTCGGCGAGCGAGACCTTCACCTGATCGGCGCCCTCGATCACGTGATTGTTTGTGACTACGAGGCCGGAGCCGTCGACCATCACGCCGGAGCCGAGCGAGCGCTGCATCTGCTCGGGCTGCTGTCCCGGCACGCCGAAGAAGCGGCGAAAAATCGGGTCATCCAGAAATGGATTGCGGTTTTGCACGGTCTTGGCGGCGTAAACATTGACCACCGCCGGCTGCACCCGCTGCACGATCGGCGCATAGGACAATTGCAGCTCGGCCTGCGAGGACGGCACGCGGCGGTCCTGGGCCGCGGCTGCGGAAAGATTCCCCATGAAGGCCAACGTGCACAGAGCGGATACGGCAGCAAAGCGGACAGGTCGGAGCATTCTCACCTCTCGTGGAAACGCCGGAATATAGGCGTGTTCGCCGGGCAATTGAAGGGCGCCCGGCCGGATAACTGGCCCCCCGCCGTACCGGTGCACAACCCGCAGCGGCCGCGTTGAAGCGCGCCGCCAAGCTTCTATGATGGCTGTCATCTCACTGCGCCGCTCCGCTTGTTGCCTGCGGACCACAAGCGGAACTGCGATGCCCGGAAGCACTGTCGTGCGTCAGTCACGATACGCTCCTAGGACCGTTCAGTGAGTGAGTGGGGAATTCAAACACAACAGGGGTGCACAATGGGTGCAACAAAAGTCAGTGCAATCGCCATAGGCCTGGCAGGGGCGCTTGCCGCCTCGCCGGCCTATTCGCAATCGGCCGGAGGCGGCAGCGATGCGGAGATCGCGCTGCTGAAGCAGCAGCTGAAGATGCTCGAGCAGAAGCTCGACAAACTGCAGAAGCAGACCAACGCCAATACCGCAAGCGCAGCCAGCGCAAACGCCAATGCGAAGGCGGCGGATGCCAAGGCCGCGCGGGTGGCGACCGCCAACGCCGCGATCCCGGTGAAGGGCCCGGTCGCGCCGTCCGGCGTCGTGGTGACGATGCCGAACAACCGGCCGACGATCTGCACCGCGGACGAACAGAACTGCGTTGCGATCACGAGTCGCGTGCACTGGGATGTCGGCGGCTATGACTATCGTCCGAACACCGCAGGCACCTCGCCGCAAAAGCTCGACAGCGGCGAGAACGTCCGCCGCGCACGCATCGGCATCGTCGGCAAATTCTTCGGCGACTGGAATTACTCGCTGATCTACGATTTCGGCGGCTCGTCCGACGGCTTCGGCGGCGCGGCTCCGGGATCACTGCCCGGCGGCGGCACCTCGGGCATCGAGAATGCGTATCTGAGCTACACCGGCTTCAAGCCGTTCGGCGGCAAGATGGCGATCGAAGGCGGCATCATGGACGTGCCGTGGACGCTCGACGAAGCGACCAGCTCCAACGACATCCTGTTCATGGAGCGCGCCTCGGTCGGCATCATCGCCCAGAACATCGCCGCCGGTGACTTCCGTTCGGCCGCCGGCACCCGCTGGTGGAACGACCAGTTCTGGATCGGCGGCTATGTCACCGGACCGACGTCGGGCGCCATCCACTCCGCGTCCTCCGCCTCGCCGGCCGGCACGTCCGAGCAGTATGGCGGCGTCATCCGCGTCGCCGGCAATCCGATCAGCGGCAAGAACTATTCGGTGCACATCGGCGCCGATGCGGAATGGCTGGTGCAGCCGCCGCGCAACCAGCTCACGCAGGCGCAGACGCTCACGCTCAGCGACCGGCCCGAGCTGCGCATCGATCCGACAACACTGATCTCGACCGGTGCGATCGCCAACGTCTCCGGCGCGCAGGTGTACGGCGTCGAGGCGGCAGCGACCTATGGCCCGTTCATCGCGCAGGGCGAATATTACTGGTTCAATGTCGATCGCTCCGCGAACACCGGACTGCCGCCGTTCGGCGCGCCGAGCCTGAAGTTCGACGGCGGTTACGCGCAGGTCGGCTACGTGCTGACCGGCGAGAATCACGCCTACAATCCGGCGACGGCCTCCTATAGCGGGATCAAGCCGCACGATCCATTCTCGCTCGCCGGCGGCGGCTGGGGCGCCTGGGAAATCGCCGGCCGCGTCAGCACGATGGACCTCAACGATCAGATCGCGCAGGCGGTCGGCATCGCGGGCGGACGGCAGACCGTCTACACCGCCGCGCTGAACTGGTACGTCAACAACAACGTCCGCTTCATGCTGAACTACCTGCACGGCGATATCGCCAAGCAGGCCTCGGCGACCTCGGCTGCGGACGTCGGCTCGAAGTTCGACGCGGTCGCGCTGCGTACGCAGGTTGCGTTCTGAGCTGATCGGAGCTGAGACCAACTCATAGACGGCCGGGGCATCGCTCCGGCCGTTTTCATCGAGCGTTTGGTTCACGCGTTTCTAGCTGAATGAGATCGGTCGAATATTGACAGGACGGCGCCGCGCTCCCTCTCCCCGTTCTTACGGGGAGAGGGTTGGGGTGAGGGGCCCTCTCCGCGTATTCGGCAGCAGCTGCGCTTGCTGAGGCTCCCCCTCACCCGGAACGCATCTGACGATGCGTCATAGCCGAAGCACCGCTTCGGCGTTCTTGAGAACGGCCGCCGTAGGCGGCCTATGCCTCTCCCCGCACGCGGGGCGAGGTGAAGCGGAGCGCGTCGCGCGAACATGCTTTCAGGCCGCGCGCTTCGACTTCTTCACAACAACCTCCGGCGCCGGCGCGCAGGACAGCCGCTCCTGATGGCCCTCGCCCCAGGCTTTCAGAATATCGATCACCGGGCGCAGGCTCTCGCCGAGTTCGGAAAGCGTGTACTCGACCCGTGGCGGCACCTCGGCATAGACCTTGCGGATCACGAGGCCGTCGTCCTCGAGCGCGCGCAGCTGCTTGGTCAGCATGCGCTGGGTGATGCCGGGCATCCGCCGCCGCAACTCGCCGAAGCGCTGGGTGCCGGCCTGCAAGTGGTACAGGATCACGCCCTTCCACTTGCCGTCGATCAGGTCGAGCGCCGCCTCGACCGCGCAGCCCGGCCGGCGCGCGAAATTCTTCCGTTTCATCCAGTATTTTCCCAATAGTATACAAACAGGGACTAGTTCCCTGTTTTTACAGTACTTGCCAAATGGAAGCCAGCGCGACAGTTAATCGGCAGGCAATCGCCCACCACGGAGACCAGGCATGAAGGCCGTCGGATACCAAAAATCGCTGCCGATCGAGGCGGCGGATTCGCTCGTCGATTTCGAGATCGCCAAGCCCGAGCCGAAGGGGCGCGACATCCGCGTCGCGGTAAAGGCCATCTCGGCCAATCCGGTCGACTACAAGGTGCGCAAGCGCGCGGCGCCGACCGACGGCGGATACAAGATCCTCGGCTTCGATGCGGCCGGCGTGGTCGACGCGGTCGGGCCCGACGTCTCGCTCTTCAAGCCCGGCGACGAGGTGTTTTACGCGGGCTCGATCCTGCGCCAGGGCACCAATTCGGAATTTCATCTGGTCGATGAACGCATCGTCGGCAACAAGCCGGCGTCGCTGTCATTCGCGCAGGCCGCCGCCCTGCCCCTGACCTCGATCACCGCGTGGGAGCTGCTGTTCGACCGGCTCGGCGCGGTGCCGGGCAAGAGCCTCGATCCGCGCACGCTTCTGATCATCGGCGGCGCCGGCGGTGTCGGCTCGATCCTGATCCAGCTTGCGCGCCGCCTGACCGGACTGACCGTGGTTGCGACAGCAACGCGGCCGGAGTCGCAAAAGTGGTGCCGCGATCTCGGCGCCCATGCGGTGATCGACCACTCGCAGCCGATGAAGGAGCAGATCGAGAGCTTGAGGCTGCCGCCGGTCGGCCTCGTCGCCAGCCTCACCTTCACCGACCAGCACTACAAGTCGATCGCCGACTTCATCGCGCCGCAGGGCAAGTTCGGCCTGATCGACGATCCGCCGGAATTCAACGTCGCCGCGTTCAAGGGCAAGGCGGTCTCGGTGCACTGGGAATCGATGTTCACGCGCTCCTCGTTCCAGACACCCGACATGATCGCGCAGCATCATCTGCTCAACGATGTCGCCGACCTGATCGACAAGGGCGTGCTGCGCACCACGCTCGACCAGACCTTCGGTACCATCAACGCCGCCAACCTCAAGCGCGCCCACGCTCTGCTGGAAAGCGGCAAGTCACGCGGCAAGATCGTGCTCGAGGGCTGGTAAGGCTCCTAACGTCCGCTTCCTCATGCCCAGGCAACATCCCGGGCATGATATCCCCACAGGCCGGCGGGTGGCTTTTGCCAAAGCCGCCAGCGCCTGTATGATTTGCGCAACGATCACCCCGTCCTCAATCCGGCCGCGCAGGACGCGGCCGGAGCGGTGGTGACGCCCACGGGGATGGGAGGAAACCGATGAGTTTGCTCACGGCCGATCCGTCGCGGATCGATCCGGAGTGGATGACGCGGGCGCTGCGCGAAGCCGGTGTGATCGACCAGGTCAGGGTCGTCGATCTCGCCTGCAAGCCGGTCGGCAATGGCCTCGTCGGCGACAGCTATCGATTTCGTGTGACCTATGACGGTGACGAGCCGAACGCTCCTTTGAGCGTCGTCGGCAAATTCCCGGCCGCAGATCCCGACAGCCGCCGCTCCGGTTCCGCGCACACGCTTTACGTCCGCGAGGTCGCATTCTATCGCGAGCTGGCCGCCACCGTCGCCATTCACACCCCCCGGCCGATTCTTGCCGAGATTGATCCGGCGACCGACGACTTCACCCTGATCCTGGAGGACCTCGCGCCCGCACGTCCGGGCGATCAGCTCGCCGGATGCTCGATCGCCGACTGCCAGATCGCCATGACCGAGGCCGCGGCGTTGCATGCGCCGCGATGGAATGACCCGAGCCTCGATGCGGTGCAATGCTTCGTGATGGCCGCAAGCCGGCGCAGAGACCTTCGCTCGGTGCTGCCCGGCATCATCGGTCACTACAAGGAGCGATATCGCGGCGTGATCGAGCCTGAATTCCTTGATCTGATCGACCGGCTTCCGGACGCGCTATTGCGCTACCAGTCCGATCGATCGGCGCCGCGAACCCTCCAGCATGCGGATTTCCGGCTCGACAACATGCTGTTCGACGTCCGCGGCAATACCCATCCGATGGCGACGCTGGACTGGCAGACGCTGACAGTGGGCCCAGGAATCGTCGACGTCGCCTATTTCCTCTCGGCCGGCATCGACCCGATCGAACGGCGGCTTCATGAAGCCGACCTGGTGCGGTTCTATCATTCGGAACTGATCCGGCGCGGCGTGCGGGACTACGACTGGGATCGTTGCTGGCAGGATTACCGGCGCTACACGCTGCACGGCATCATGATGGGCGTGGTCTCCGCGCTCAGCGTCCAGCGCTCCGAGCGCGGCGACGCGCTGTTCCTGAAAATGACCCGCGGCGCCTGCGCGCAAGCCCTGGACCACGACAGCTTTTCATACTGGAAGGACTGACAGCGAAAGGGATCGGCGTGCTCAACAAACTGGACGATTTCCCCATCCACCAGACGCCGGAGCCGATCGCGGTTCCCTCGACCAGCGACCGCAATGTCTATGACCGGACCTGGTTCAACGGCTACACCGCCGACGGCGCGTATTATTTCGGGATCGGCATTGCGATCTACCCGCACCGCAAGATCCTCGATTGCGCCTTCAGCGTCGTGGAACGCGGCGGACGGCAGCACTGCTTTTACGGCTCGCGGCGCGCCCCGCTCGAGCGCACCGAGATGCAGGTCGGTCCGTTCAGGCTCGAAGTGCTCGAGCCGATGCTGCGGACCCGGGTCGTGCTCGACGACAATGCGACGGGCCTCGCCTGCGACCTGACCTTCTCCGCGCGCACCGCCGCGATCCAGGAAGCGCGCCAGACGCTTTGGTCGGGCGGCCGCCGCGCGATGGATTCGACCCGGTTCGACCAGTTCGGCCGCTGGAGCGGTGTCATCAGCCACCCCGACGGCGGGATCAAGGTCGACGATCGCACCTGCTACGGCACCAAGGATCGCTCCTGGGGCGTGCGCAATGTCGGCGAACGCGACGTCGGAGGCGCGCCGATGCCGCCGCCGAGCGTGTTCTTCCTCTGGGCGCCGCTGGTCTGGGACGACCACATTTCGCACGCGATCTTCTTCGACGGGACGCAGGGCGAGGCGCTGGTCCGCGAGGGCATCACCGCGCCGCTCTACCGATGCGAGGCCGAGATTCCCGGCGTGGTCGACGGCCTCGACCGCCGCATGGCGACCGCGCGGCATCGCGTCAAATACGTGCCGCACACCCGGCTGGCGCAGTCGGCTGAAATCGACCTCGTCGATATCGACGGCCACACCACGACCATCGCGCTCGACCCGATCCTCAAATTCCAGATGAAGGGCCTCGGCTACGGCCATCCGCAATGGGGCCAGGGCATGTGGAAGGGCGAGCTCGAGATCGGCGGCGAGTCGCTCGATCCATCGACGCTGGATCCGCTGGCCCGCGAGAATGTGCACGTCCAGCAGGTGGTCCGCGCCCGCCAGGGCAGCCGGACGGGGATCGGCGTTCTGGAGCAGATTTGCTTCGGTCCCTACCGTCCCGCAGGCTTCAGCGAGTTTCTCGACGGCGCGAAGGGATAGCTAGGTCGGCGGCACGCCCTCGACGAACAGCAGGCGTCGCTCCAGCGCGGTTGCGCGAAGCTTCAACGCTTCGGCATATTCCGGTGACGCATACCATTCGCGCAGGCGCGCCATGGTCGGAAATTCGACGATGACGATCGCGTTCGGTGGTGGACCGCCCTCCACCACCTCGACTGTGCCGCCGCGCACGACGTAGCGCCCGCCATATTTTGCGATGGTGTTCGCCGCCAGCGTGCGATAGGCCTCGAACGCCGCGGCGTCCCGCATCTCGACCTCGGAGATCACATAGGCCGGCATGCGGCCTCATGCGATGGTGTTGACGATGCCGCCTTCGGCGCGCAGCGCGGCGCCGTTGGTCGCGGATGCCTGCCTGGAGCAGACATAGACCACGAGATTGGCGATCTCCTCGGTGCTGGCAAAGCGCTGCAGCAGCGAGGTCGGCCGGTGCTGCTTGACGAAGTTGGAGGCCGCCTCCTCGACCGATTGGCCGTTCTGCTTGGCGAGATCCTTGACGAAGGTCTCGACGCCTTCGGACATGGTCGGTCCGGGCAGCACCGAGTTGACGGTCACGGCGGTGCCTTTGGTCAGCTCGGCGAGCCCGCGCGCGATCGCAAGCTGCGCGGTCTTGGTCATGCCGTAATGGATCATCTCGGTCGGAATGTTGAGGCCGGACTCCGAGGAGATGAAGACGATGCGGCCCCAGTTGCGCTTCAGCATGCCCTGCATGTAGCCGCGCGACAGCCGGACGCCCGACATCACATTGACCTCGTAGAAGCGGCTCCAGTCCTCGTCGGGAATGTCGAAGAACGGCTTCGGCTCGAAGATGCCGGCATTGTTGACGAGGATGTCGACGTCCGGCAGCGCCGCGAGCAGCGCCTTGCAGCCCGCCGCGGTCGAGACGTCGGCGGCAATGCCGCGGAGCTTTGCGTCCGGTACTGCCTTCGTGATCGCGGCAATCGCGGCATCGACCTTGGCCTGACCGCGGCCGTTGACGACGACCTCGGCGCCGGTCTCGGCCAGCCCCCTTGCGATGGCATTGCCAATGCCCGCGGTCGAGCCGGTCACCAGCGCAGTCTTTCCGGAAAGGTCGATTTTCATCTGTCATCTCCATTGATGTCGACGGACATATCGGGCGCGGCATGCAGCGCCGCAATTGCATCTCACCGATGCGTGAGGAAATAGAACACACCTCGTCGTCCTGGCGAAAGCCAGGACCCATATGTGGACGGCCCCCGTGGCACAAGAGCTGTTTGGTGAGATCGGATCGCTTGCATCCATATGTCCGGCCTGTTGGGTGCGATCGAATGGATCGCTGGCCAAGATGGTTTGCGCGATGCGAGTTCCAAACAACCACGCGGCCTGTTGGCGGCCGATGGGTCCTGCGGACTGTCTCGCATCGTTGCTCGATCGATCGCTCCATCTGCTCTTGCAGCTCCGGTCGGCCGGCGAGCGAGCCCGCCGGCTAATCGATTAGGCGGCGGCTGTCATGGGATTCATCCGTGCCGCCTCGTAACTCTCGCCCGTTGCCATCAGCTTCCAGGCGATACGGGCCACTTTGTTGGCGAGCGCCACGGCCGCAAGCTTCGGCGGCTTGCGCTTGATCAGGGCCAGCAGCCAGCGCGAGTGATGACCGCGTCCCCGCCTGGCCTGCTGGATCACCGCTGTGGCCCCGACCACCAGCAGACGGCGCAAGTTCTCATCGCCAGCCCGCGTGATCTTGCCAAGCCTGGTCTTGCCAGCGGTGGAGTGGTCCTTGGGTGTCAATCCCAGCCAGGCCGCAAAATGACGACCAGAACGGAACGTGCGCGGATCAGGTGTCTTCATCACCAGCGCGGTTGCAACGATCGGACCGACCGAGGGGATCTGAGCCAAGCGCCGGCCCGTGGCATCGGCGCGGTGCCAGGCCATCAGCTTGGCCTCAACCGCCTCCAACTCACCCTCGAGCCTGACGCGCTCCCGGCCCAGCACCACAAACAGCTCGCGCGCCAGAACCGGAAGCGTCTCGTCCTGCGCAATCCGCACCAGCAGGGGTTCGATCGCGTCCAGTCCCTTGGGGGCGATCAGGCCATACTCCGCCGCGTGGCCGCGTATCGTATTGGTCAGCTGGGTGCGCCGGACGATCAATCCGTCGCGGACACCCATCAGCATCAGCGCGGCCTGCTGCTCGGCCGTCTTCACCGGCACGAAGCGCATGCTCGGCCGGCTCATCGCTTCACACAGGCCTTCTGCATCCCGCCCGTCATTCTTGTTCCGCATCACGTAGGGTTTGACCAATTGCGGTGCCATCAGCTTCACCTCGTGACCGAGCTTGGAAAGCTGACGCGCCCAATGTTGCGAAGCCCCGCAGGCCTCCATCCCGATCACAGTCGGCGGCAATTTGGCGAAGAACTCCAGCACTTGTTTGCGCGACAGCTTCTTGCGCAGCACCACCTGCTCCGCCGCATCAACCCCATGCAGCACAAAAATATACTTCGACGTATCAATCCCAATGCGGATAATCTGGTTCACGGACGGCTCCCTTGTATGAGATCTAGACAACCTCATTCTGGCACACTGATGCCGTAGGGGGCCGTCCACACCATCAACCACCGCAGGTGATTATGAGAAGGATTTGAGCCCCAGCGTCGCGCAACAATTTAGATTTGGGGTAATGGGTCCCCTGAGTTCACAAACGAAGTGCAACACTTCCTTGAGGAGGTGTTGCCATGGGGCGGACTTACAAGCAGCTCTCTCTGGACGACCGATGCGAGATTGCCTGCCTATCGGCCAATGGCAGCTCGGTCCGGCAAATCGCGGCAGCTCTGGATCGCTCGCCATCAACGATCTCTCGGGAACTGAGGCGCAATCGGGGGAGCCAGGTCGGCTACAAGCCGAGCTATGCCCAGCACCAGATGCGAGCGCGGCGCTGGACGGGCGGACGCCTCGAACGGGAGCCCGGCCTGCGCCGCGCGGTGTTGCAACGCCTTCGCCGCGGCTGGTCGCCCGAGCAGGTCGCTGGCCGGCTGGCCCGCGAGCACGGGCGCAAGGTGATCTCCCACGAGACCATCTACCGCTTCATCTATGGCCAACTCAGGCGCACCACGGACTTCAACTGGCGGCGCTATCTGCCGCGCGCCAAGAGCAAGCGCGGCTGCCGCGGCAAGCGGGGCGGCAGCCCCGCAAGCTTCATCGAAGGCCGTGTACCCTTGGCAAATCGGCCGCTCGAAGCGGCCGACCGCAGCGTGCCCGGACACTGGGAGGCCGACCTGATGATGTTCTCGAAATACGGTCAGGCCGTGCTGACCGTGCACGAGCGCACCTCGCGGCTGCTGCTCGGCATCCGCCTTGCCAGCAAGGTCGCGCGCGGTGTCGCCCGCCATCTCGTGGGCTTCTTCGCGCCCCTTCCACAAGAGCTGCGCCAGAGCGTTACCTTCGACAACGGCACCGAGTTCGCCGGTCACCTGGCGCTGCACCGCCTCTCGATCGCGACCTTCTTCTGCGATCCCCATGCCCCCTGGCAGAAGGGTGGCATCGAGAACGCCATCGGCAGGATGCGCCGCTTTATTCCCCGCAAGACGGATCTTCTAACCCTCTCGACCGCCAGGTTCCGCCAGTTCATCGCCGCCTACAACAACACCCCGCGCAAATGCCTTGACTACCGCACGCCTGCCGCGTCCTTTGCTCAAGTGTTGCACTTCGAATGTGAATCCACCTCCTGGCTTTCGCCAGGACGACGGGGATGGAGCGTGGCCACCAAATAAAAACGGCGCCCGAAGGCGCCGCTTTCAAATCCTGGCGCGAAGCGGGGCTTACGCCGCCTCGGCTTCCTTGTCCTGCGCCGGACCGGAGTCCTGGCCCTTGGCGTCGACGTCGCGGTCGACGAACTCGATCACGGCCATCGCCGCGTTGTCGCCGTAGCGGAAGCCGGCCTTGATGATGCGGGTGTAGCCGCCCTGGCGGTCCTTGTAGCGGGTCGCCAGCGTGTCGAACAGCTTCTTGACCTGGTCGACGTCGCGCAGCTCCGAGATCGCCTGACGGCGCAGGGCAAGGCCGCCCTTCTTGCCGAGGGTGACGAGCTTCTCGACGATCGGCCGCAGCTCCTTGGCCTTCGGCAGCGTGGTGACGATCTGCTCGTGCTTGATCAGCGCGGCCGCCATGTTGGCGAACATCGCACGCCGGTGTTCGGCGGTGCGGTTGAGCTTCCGATGAACCTTGCCGTGACGCATTGACTTCTTCCTTCTTCAATTCTGCCGCGGTGGTTCAGCGACAAGTTTTGCAGGTGGGCATCCTGCGTTCGCCCGGACGTCATTCCGGGGCGACTCGCAGAGCCGAACCCGGAATCTCGAGATTCCGGATCGCCGCTTCGCGACGTCCGGAATGACCAAAGCTTAGTAGTGATCCTCGAAGCGCTTGGCGAGCTCGTCGATGTTCTCCGGCGGCCAGCCCGGCACTTCCATGCCGAGGTGCAGACCCATCTGGGCCAGCACTTCCTTGATTTCGTTCAGCGACTTGCGGCCGAAGTTCGGAGTACGGAGCATTTCCGCTTCCGACTTCTGCACGAGGTCGCCGATGTAGACGATGTTGTCGTTCTTCAGGCAGTTTGCCGAACGCACCGACAGCTCGAGCTCGTCGACCTTCTTGAGGAACGCCGGGTTGAACGCGAGATCGGGGATGATCTCCTGCGTGACTTCCTTGCGCGGCTCTTCGAAGTTGACGAACACGTTGAGCTGATCCTGCAGGATGCGCGCGGCGTAGGCCACCGCGTCCTCCGGCGTGATCGCGCCGTTGGTCTCGATCGTCATGGTCAGCTTGTCGTAGTCGAGGATCTGGCCCTCGCGGGTGTTCTCGACCTTGTAGGAGACCTTGCGGACCGGCGAGAACAAGCTGTCGACCGGGATCAGGCCGATCGGAGCATCCTCGGGACGGTTGCGCTCGGCGGCGACATAGCCCTTGCCGGTCGTGACCGTGAACTCCATGCGGATCTCGGCGCCGTCGTCCAGCGTGCAGAGCTGCAGGTCGGGGTTGAGCACCGTGACATCGCCGACGGTCTGGATATCGCCGGCGGTGACGGCGCCCGGGCCCTGCTTCTTCACGACCATGCGCTTCGGGCCTTCGCCCTGCATCTTGATCGAGATGTCCTTGATGTTGAGGACGATGTCGGTGACGTCTTCACGGACACCGGCGATCGAGGAGAACTCGTGCAACACGCCGTCGATATGCACCGACTGCACCGCCGCGCCCTGCAGCGAGGACAACAGGATGCGGCGCAGCGCGTTGCCGAGCGTCTGGCCGAAGCCACGCTCGAGCGGTTCGGCGACCACGGTGGCGAACCGGCTCGCGTCCGAGCCCGGCGTCACCTGCAGCTTGTTCGGTCGAATGAGTTCTTGCCAATTTTTCTGGATCGTCACTGTTTCACCCATTTGCCGGTCACAGGGCCAAATCGAATGGCCGAACCCGGCGTTGGAGATCGCGGATCAGTCCGCGCGGTCAATTCCAAAAACCATCGCAGGGCGGCCAGAGGCCGCCCACGACTTACAGATCAAACGCGCCGACGCTTGCGCGGACGGCAGCCATTGTGCGGGATGGTGGTCACGTCGCGGATCGAGGTGACGGTGAAGCCCGCAGCCTGCAGCGCACGGAGCGCCGACTCACGGCCCGAACCCGGGCCGGCCACTTCAACCTCCAGCGTGCGCATGCCGTGTTCCTGCGCCTTCTTGGAGACGTCTTCCGCCGCGACCTGCGCGGCATAGGGGGTCGACTTGCGCGAGCCCTTGAAGCCCATGGTGCCGGCCGACGACCAGGCAATGGTGTTGCC
Organism: Bradyrhizobium sp. USDA 4538; assembly: GCF_024171045.1. Taxonomy (NCBI): domain Bacteria; kingdom Pseudomonadati; phylum Pseudomonadota; class Alphaproteobacteria; order Hyphomicrobiales; family Nitrobacteraceae; genus Bradyrhizobium; species Bradyrhizobium sp. USDA 4538. Next base: position 7,223,459 of record NZ_JALJZE010000001.1, on the reverse strand, counting down.
CTGCGCGTCGGTGATGGTGATGGTCGTGTTGTTGAACGACGAATTCACGTGCGCGATGCCGGAGGCGATGTTCTTGCGTTCGCGGCGGCGTACGCGGGTGGCTTCCTTGCCCATTTCAAACCTTTCCTGTGATCTCGACGCCGCCGTAGTGCCAGCGGCTACACCTCAAAACGCAAATGGCGAGTAGCGAATTTCCATTCGCTACTCCCCACCTGCAATTCGCAAAACTTACTTCTTCTTGCCGGCGATCGCCTTGGCCGGCCCCTTGCGCGTGCGCGCATTGGTGTGGGTGCGCTGGCCGCGCACCGGCAGACCGCGGCGATGACGCAGGCCGCGGTAGCAGCCGAGGTCCATCAGCCGCTTGATGTTGATGCCGACCTCACGACGGAGGTCGCCCTCGACCAGATAGTCGCGGTCGATCACTTCGCGGATCTGCAGGACTTCCTGGTCGGTCAACTGGTTGACGCGACGGTCCAGCGGGATCTTGACCTTCTCGATGATGTCGGCCGCGTTCTTCTGGCCGATGCCATGGATGTACTGAAGCGCGATCAGGACGCGCTTGTTGGTAGGAATGTTGACGCCGGCAATACGGGCCACGGACTTCTCTCCTGTCGCCGATCCATCACGGATACGGGCTTCTCAAGTGCTTGCTCTCTCGGGCTTGTGTCCACAAACGCGAACACGACGCCCTCCCCTCATGTCCTTCGGGGCCCGGCATCGTCATCAAACTATCCAACTTGGATGCGGGGCTTATTAAAGGATTCATGTCGGTTTCGTCAACCGCTCCTAGCGTTTAGCTCGCTTTTTCGTGAGCTTTTTTGCCGCCTTTTTGGCGGTCTTTGCTCCCTTGCGGGCTTTCGCGGCGCGGGCGGCCTTCTTTACCGCCTTCTTCGCGGCTTTCTTCACGGTTTTCTTGGCCGCTTTGGCCTTGGAGGGCGCCTTGGCAGCCTTCCGGGCCGATTTAGCGGCCTTTTGGGCTGGTTTAGCTGCCTTCTTGCTGGCCTTCATGGCCGCCTTGGCGGCCTTTTTAGCCGTCTTGGGGACGCGATCCTCGTGTTCCCTGGGTTCCAGCGCGCCGAGCGCGGTCAGGATCCGGTTGATCTCGCGGGTGACGTGCTCGATGGTCATCATGCCATCGACCGTCAGGAGCTTCCGCCGCTCCGAATAATAGTGAATCAGCGGCTCCGTCAGCGAACGGTACTGCGCCAGGCGCTTGGTCAGCACTTCCGGCGTGTCGTCGAGGCGGACTTCCTCGCCGCGCGTGCGGGTTTCCTCGGCACGCTTCTCAACGCGGGCGAGCAGCGCGCTCTCGTTGACGCGGAGCTCAACCACCGCGTCGAGCTTGAGGTGCTTTTTCCGGAGCAGATCGTCGAGCGCCTCGGCCTGCGGCACAGTGCGCGGGAAGCCGTCGAGAATGAACCCCTTCTTGGCATCGGGCTCCTCGATCCGGTCGGCGATGATTCCCACCACGACCTCGTCTGGAACCAGGCCGCCATTGGCCATGATCTCCTTGGCCTGTAGGCCGACCGGCGTGCCCGCGGCGACCGCAGCGCGCAGCATCTCACCGGTCGAGAGCTGGACGATGCCGTGCTTGTGCACCAGCCGCTGCGCCTGGGTTCCCTTGCCCGAGCCCGGCGGCCCCAAAAGGATCAATCTCATATCTGTTTCGCCCCCCGGCTAGGTGGGCGACGTCCGCACACCTGTGTTTTGAGTTCGAAGCCAAGCCGCGATCAGCGGCGGCGGCCTCCCCTGAGCTTCGACTTCCTGATCAACCCCTCATACTGATGAGCGAGCAGATAGCCCTGCACCTGCGACACCGTATCCATCGTCACGCTGACGACGATCAACAGCGAGGTGCCGCCAAAGTAGAACGGGACCGATGCGTAGGAAATCAGAATTTCAGGAATCAGGCAGACGATCGCGAGATAGACCGCGCCGAGCACCGTGATGCGCGACAGCACATAGTCGATGTACTCGGCGGTGCGCTCGCCGGGCCGGATGCCCGGGATGAAGCCGCCATGCTTCTTCAGGTTGTCCGCAGTCTCGGTCGGATTGAACACGATCGCGGTGTAGAAGAACGCGAAGAACACGATCAGCGCGAGATACATGAACAGGAACAGCGGCCGGCCGTGGCTGAGCTGGGTCGTGATCCACTGGAACCATTCCGGTCCCTTGCCGGCGTTGAAGTTCGCGACCGTGGTCGGCAGCAGCAGCAGCGACGAGGCGAAGATCGGCGGAATCACGCCCGAGGTGTTGAGCTTGAGCGGCAGATGCGAGGACTGGCCCTCGAACATCTTGTTGCCGACCTGGCGCTTCGGATACTGGATCAAAAGCCGGCGCTGCGCGCGCTCCATGAACACGATGAAGGCGATCACGGCGACCGCCATCACGATGACGATCAGGATCAGGCCGGTCGACATCGCGCCCTGGCGGCCCAGTTCCAGCATGTTGGCGAGCGCCGACGGCAGCTCGGCGACGATGCCGGACAGGATGATCAGCGAGATACCGTTGCCGATGCCGCGCGAGGTGATCTGCTCGCCGAGCCACATCAGGAACATGGTGCCGCCGGTCAGCGTGATCGCGGTCGAGATCCGGAAGAACATGCCGGGGTCGCTGACGACATTACCGGCGCCTTCGAGGCCGATCGCGATGCCATAGGACTGGAACAGCGCCAGGATCACGGTCAGATAGCGGGTGTACTGGTTCAGCGTCTTGCGGCCCGCCTCGCCTTCCTTCTTGAGCGCCTCGAGCTGCGGCGACACGGTGGTCAGCAGCTGCACGATGATCGATGCCGAGATGTACGGCATGATGTTGAGCGCGAAGATCGCCATGCGGTGGATGCCGCCGCCGGCGAACATGTTGAACATGCCGAGGATGCCGCCGGACTGGCTGCGGAACACCTGCTCCCAGATGTTGGGATCGATGCCGGGCAGCGGGATGTAGGTGCCGAGCCGATAAACAAGCAGCGCACCCAGGGTGAACCAGATGCGCTTCTTCAGCTCGTCGGCTTTCGCCAGCTGTCCGAAATTGAGGTTGGCGGCAAGTTGTTCGGCTGCTGAGACCATGTTTCGGCTTTCTCCCGGAGCCCCATTCGCCGGCGCCCCCAAAGAGATCAATTCCCTGGGCGCCGGCAGACACCGGACATTATCTGGTGCTCGGCCTCGATAAGTCCATCATTCGATCTGCGGATTGCCCGCGCGTCGCGGGCAATGACGCAGATGTTACGCCGCCTCGCCTTCTTCCTTGGCGGGGGCCAGGATCTTGACCGAGCCGCCGGCCTTCTCGACCGCGGCAATGGCCGACTTGGAAGCGCCGTGCACCTCGATGGTCAGCTTGGTCTTGATCTCGCCGCGGCCGAGCAGCCGCAGGCCGTCCTTGGCGCGGCGCAGCACGCCGGCCTTGACCAGCGATTCGGCGTTCACCGTCGCGCTCGCATCGACCAGCTTGTTGTCGATCGCTTCCTGCAGACGGTCGAGATTGATCTCGGCGAAGTCGAGCCGGAAGATGTTGTTGAAGCCGCGCTTCGGCAGACGGCGATGCATCGGCATCTGGCCGCCTTCGAAACCCTTGATGCGGACGCCCGAACGCGCGGTCTGGCCCTTGCCGCCGCGACCCGAGGTCTTGCCCTTGCCGGAACCGATGCCACGGCCGACACGCATGCGCTTCTTGCGCGAGCCGGCGTTGTCGGCGATATCGCTGAGCTTCATCGCCCTTCTCCTTATCTCTGCTTACTCGCCGACGACGCGGACGAGATGCTGAACCTTGCTGATCATGCCGCGAACTTCAGGGGTATCCTGCAGCTCGGCAACCCGGCCGATCTTGTTGAGCTTGAGGCCGATCAGCGTCGAACGCTGCGAGTGATGGCGGCGGATTGCGCTGCCGATCTGCTCGACCTTGATGGTCTTGCTGGCCTTGGCCATGACAGTAACTCCGAATAGCGCTTCGAGAAGCGCGCGTTGTTATTCCGCCACCACTTCGGCGTCGCCGCCGACGCGGCGCGACTGCAGGGTGGAGACCTTGATGTTGCGGCGTGCCGCCACCGAGCGCGGCGAGTCCTGATGCTTCAGCGCGTCGAACGTCGCGCGAACCATGTTGTAGGGATTCGACGAGCCGATCGACTTCGCCACCACGTCCTGGATGCCGAGCGTCTCGAACACCGCGCGCATCGGGCCGCCGGCGATGATGCCGGTACCGGCCGGAGCGGCACGCAGGTAGACGCGGCCGGCGCCGTGACGGCCGGCGATGTCGTGATGCAGCGTGCGGCCTTCGCGAAGCGCGACGCGCGTCAGGTTGCGCTTCGCCGATTCGGTCGCCTTGCGGATCGCTTCCGGAACTTCGCGCGCCTTGCCGTGGCCGAAACCGACCCGGCCCTTCTGGTCGCCGATCACGACCAGCGCCGCAAAGCCGAAGCGCTTGCCGCCCTTGACGACCTTCGCCACGCGATTGATGTGGACGAGCTTGTCGACGAACTCGCTGTCGCGCTCCTCGCGCTCCCTGCTCCGTTCGCGTCCGCCGCGTTCGCGTTCACCTGCCATGGTGTTTTCCAATCTGTAGGAGGCCTTGCGCCTCTTTCCTCGTCATCGTTCGTAAAGTTTAGAAGCTCAATCCGCCTTCGCGCGCCGCATCCGCGAGCGCCTTGACGCGCCCGTGATAGATGTAGGCGCCGCGATCGAACACGACTTCCTTGACACCCTTCTGCGCCGCGCGCTCGGCGAGCAGCTTGCCGACCGCCTTTGCCGCATCGATGTCGGCGCCGGTCTTGCCGGCGTCGCGCATGGTCTTCTCCAGCGACGAGGCGGAAGCGAGCGTCTCGCCCTTCTGGTCGTCGATGACCTGGGCGTAGATGTGCTTGGACGAGCGGAACACCGACAGCCGCGGACGGCCGCCTGCCGAGCGGCGAAGCGCAAGGCGCACGCGCTGCTTGCGCCGGGCATTCGTAACCTTGAGTGACATGACCGGCTCCGTTACTTCTTCTTGCCTTCCTTGCGGAAGATGAATTCGTTGGCGTACTTCACGCCCTTGCCCTTGTAGGGCTCCGGCGGACGGTAGGCGCGGATCTCGGCGGCGACCTGGCCGACGCGCTGCGGATCGTTGCCGGTGATCGTGATCTCGGTCGGCTTCGGCACCGCGATGGTGATGCCTTCCGGGATCGCGTACACCACGTCGTGGCTGTAGCCGAGCGCGAGCTGCAGGTTCTTGCCCTGCATCGCGGCGCGGTAGCCGACGCCGGTGATCTCGAGCTTCTTCTCGAAGCCCTTGGTGACGCCCTCGACGAGGTTGGCGACCTGCGCGCGCGCGGTGCCGTACATCGCCTGCGCGCGGTTGGTCTTGATCCGCGGAGCGACCTTGACCTGGCCGTTCTCGAACTTCACCTCGACGTCGTCATGCACGACGAACTGAAGCTGGCCCTTCGGCCCCTTCACCTTGACGGTCTGGCCCTCGACGGTCGCCGTCACACCCGACGGGATCGCCACCGGCCTTTTGCCGATACGTGACATCGTAAAATCCTTCCTCAGAACACCGTGAAGAGAACTTCGCCGCCCACGTTGGCGTCGCGCGCCTGGTGGTCAGCCATGATTCCCTTCGGCGTCGACAACACCGAAATGCCGAGACCGTTGTTCACGCGCGGCAGGTTCTTCACCGAGGCGTAAACGCGGCGGCCCGGCTTCGACACCCGCTCGATCTCGCGGATGACGGGCTCGCCGTCGAAATACTTCAGTTCGATCTCGAGCTCGCTGCGGCCCGAGGCATGCTCGACGCTGGCGTAGCCGCGGATGTAACCCTCGGACTTCAGCACCTCGAGCACGTTGGCGCGCATCTTCGAGCCGGGGGTCGAGACCTTGGACTTGGAGCGCATCTGCGCGTTGCGGATGCGGGTGATGAGATCGCTGATCGGATCGTGCGTAGACATGGTTCCGACCCTCCTTACCAGCTCGACTTCACTAGGCCGGGAACCAGGCCCTTGGAGCCGAGTTCACGCAGCGCGATGCGCGAGAGCTTGTTCTTGCGATAGTTCGAGCGCGGGCGCCCGGTCAGCTCGCAACGGTTGCGGATGCGCGTCGGCGACGAGTTGCGCGGCATCTCGGCGAGCTTCAGCGTCGCGGCGAAGCGCTCTTCCATCGGCTTGGTCTTGTCGGCGATGATCGCCTTCAGCTTCGCGCGCTGCGGAGCAGCGTTCTTCGCCATCCGCTTGCGCCGGTTGTTCTTCTCGACTGAACTCTTCTTTGCCATGCTTGGCTCCTGGGTATCCGCGTTTGAGTGGCTTTGGTTCAGCTACTCACTGCCGGAACGGGAAATTGAAAGCGGTCAACAAGGCGCGCGCCTCGTCGTCGGTCTTGGCGGTGGTGCAGACCGTGATGTCCATGCCACGCGCTTCCGAGACCTTGTCGAAGTCGATCTCGGGGAAAATGATGTGCTCCTTGATGCCGAGCGAATAGTTGCCGCGGCCGTCGAAGCTCTTCGGGTTCAGGCCGCGGAAGTCACGGACGCGGGGCAGCGCCACGTTCACCAGGCGGTCGATGAACTCGTACATGTGGGTCTTGCGCAGCGTGACCTTGCAGCCGATCGGCTGGTTCTCACGCAGCTTGAAGGTCGCGATCGCGATCCGCGAATAGGTCACGATCGCCTTCTGGCCGGCGATCTGGGTCAGCTCGGCAGCGGCGGTCTCGGCCTTCTTGCGGTCGTTGACCGAATCGCCGACGCCCATGTTGAGCACGACCTTGTCGAGGCGCGGCACCTGCATCACGTTGGCATAACCGAACTTCTCGGTCATCATGCCGCGGATCTTCTTGTCATACTCCGCGCGCAGACGCGGCGTGTAAGCTGTATCAGCCATCGATCTCTGCTCCCGAGCTCTTGGCAACACGAACCTTCTTGCCATCGGCCTGAATCTTGAACCCGATGCGGGTCGGCTTTCCGTCCTTGCCGACATACGCAATGTTCGAAAGGTCGATCGGCATCTCCTTGGAGATGATGCCGCCTTCCTGGGTCTGGGTCTGCTTCTGGTGACGCTTCACCATGTTGATGCCGCGAACGAGCGCCTTGTTCTCGTCCGGACGCACCTCGAACACCTCGCCGGTGCGACCCTTGTCGCGGCCGGTGAGCACCATCACCTTGTCGCCCTTGCGGATCTTGGCAGCCATCACAGCACCTCCGGCGCGAGCGAAATGATCTTCATGTGGTTCTTGGCGCGCAGCTCGCGCGGCACCGGCCCGAAGATACGGGTGCCGACCGGCTCGGACTGATTGTTGATCAGCACGGCGGCGTTGCGGTCGAAGCGGATGACCGAACCGTCGGCGCGGCGGATGTCCTTGCGGACCCGGACCACGACGGCCTTCATCACGTCGCCCTTCTTCACCTTGCCACGCGGAATGGCTTCCTTGATCGACACAACGATAACGTCGCCCACGGTGGCATAGCGGCGCTTGGAACCTCCAAGAACCTTGATGCACATGACACGGCGTGCGCCTGAATTATCGGCCACGTCGAGGTTGGTCTGCATCTGAATCATTGATGCACCTCGTCCTCTTTCTGCGCTTTAGCGCGCTCAAAATTTCCCTGAATTTCCTCGGCCAAGCCGAAGTAATCAGGCCGTTTTCTTGTGTTCGCCCCGGACCACGGTCCAGCGCTTCAGCTTCGAGATCGGCTTCGATTCCTCGATCCAGACCATGTCGCCCGGCTTGAACTGGTTGTTCTCGTCGTGCGCGTGGTAGTTCTTGGAACGGCGGATCGTCTTCTTGTAGATCGGGTGGGTGAAGCGGCGATCGACGCGCACCACGATGGTCTTGGCTTGCTTGTCGCTGACGACCACGCCCTGCAGAGTACGTTTCGGCATAGCTGGCCCCTTACTTCTTCTTCGCGCGCTGCTGGGCAGCGATGGTCTTGATACGAGCGATATCGCGGCGGGCTTCCCGCATCCGCGAGGTGTTCTCCAGCTGCCCGGTGGCGCGCTGGAAACGCAGGTTGAAGCGTTCCTTCTTCAGATTCAGGATCGCGTCTTCCCGCTGGTCGTCGCTCATCGCGCGAATGTCTTCAACTTTCATCTCGGCCATGGCGATTACTCCGCAATGCGCGCAACGAAGCGCGTCTTGATCGGCAGCTTGGCGGCGGCGAGCGACAGCGCTTCCTTCGCGGTCTGCACCGGCACGCCGTCGATCTCGAACATCACGCGGCCCGGCTTGATCCGGACCACCCACAATTCCGGGGCACCCTTGCCGGAGCCCATGCGGACTTCGGCGGGCTTCTTCGACACCGGCACGTCCGGGAACACGCGGATCCAGACGCGGCCGGCGCGCTTCATGTGACGGGTCAGCGCGCGGCGGGCGGCTTCGATCTGACGGGCGGTGACGCGCTCAGGCTCCATCGCCTTCAGGCCGAACTGGCCGAACGCCAACGTCGCGCCAGAGGTCGCAACGCCGTGGATACGGCCCTTATGCGCCTTCCGGAACTTCGTTTTCTTAGGTTGCATCATGGCTTTAAGCCCTCAAATTCCTGCTTTGCCTCAAGCGGCGTCGCGGCGCGAACGCGGCGTGCTGTCGCCTTCGGCCATCTTCTTGTCCTGGGCCATCGGATCGTGCTCGAGGATCTCGCCCTTGAAGATCCAGACCTTGACGCCGCAGGTGCCGAAGGTCGTGAACGCGGTGGCAACGCCGTAGTCGACGTCGGCGCGCAGCGTGTGCAGCGGCACGCGACCTTCGCGGTACCACTCCATGCGCGCGATTTCGGCGCCGCCGAGACGGCCCGAGCAGTTGATGCGGATGCCACCGGCACCGAGACGCATCGCCGACTGCACGGCGCGCTTCATGGCGCGGCGGAACGCGACGCGGCGCTCGAGCTGCTGGGCGATCGATTCAGCGACCAGGGTCGCGTCGAGCTCCGGCTTGCGGATTTCGACGATGTTGATCACGACGTCCGACGAGGTGATGTCGGCAACCTTCTTGCGCAGCTTGTCGATGTCGGCGCCCTTCTTGCCGATCACGACGCCCGGACGGGCCGAATGGATCGTCACGCGGCACTTCTTGTGCGGGCGCTCGATCACGATGCGGGCGACGGCCGCCTGCTTGAGCTCCTTGTGCAGGATCTCGCGGATCTTGACGTCCTCGTGCAGCAGCTTGCCGTATTCCTGCTTGCCGGCGAACCAACGGGAGTCCCAGGTCCGGTTGATGCCGAGACGCAGCCCGATTGGATTGATCTTTTGACCCATCGTCTTCTCCTGCGCCCTTCTTAGGCGCTTGCCTCGGCCTCGACCTGACGAACCACGATGGTCAGGTGCGAGAACGGTTTGAACACACGGCCCGAACGGCCACGGCCGCGCGGAGCAAAACGCTTCATCACGATGCCATTGCCGACATGCGCCTCGGCGACGACGAGATCGTCAACCTCAAGGTCATGGTTGTTCTCGGCGTTCGCGATCGCCGATTCCAGGCACTTCTTGACATCGACCGCGATCCGCTTACGCGAGAACTGCAGGTCGGCGAGCGCAGCGGACGCCTTGCGGCCGCGGATCAGCTGCGCCACCAGGTTGAGCTTCTGCGGGCTGACGCGCAGCATGCGGGCGACGGCCTTAGCCTCATTGTCCGCGAGGCTACGTTCGCGCTTTGGTTTGCTCATCGGTTAATCCTCAAGCCTTCTTGGCTTTCTTGTCGCCCGAATGGCCGTGGAAGGTCCGGGTCGGCGAGAACTCGCCGAACTTGTGACCCACCATTTCCTCGTTGATTGCCACCGGCACGTGCTTGTGGCCGTTATAGACGCCGAACGTCAGGCCGACGAACTGCGGCAGGATGGTCGAGCGGCGGCTCCAGATCTTGATGACGTCGTGACGGCCGGACGAGCGCGCGGCATCTGCCTTCTTGAGCAGAGAACCCTCGACGAACGGGCCTTTCCAGACTGAACGAACCATGTCCGGCGTTCCTTACTTCTTCCGCTTGTGGCGGCTGAGGAGAATGAATTTGTTGGTCGACTTGTTGGTGCGGGTCTTCTTGCCCTTGGTCGGTTTGCCCCACGGAGTAACCGGGTGGCGACCGCCCGAGGTACGACCTTCACCACCGCCGTGCGGGTGATCGATCGGGTTCATGACAACGCCGCGGTTGTGCGGACGCCAGCCGAGCCAGCGGGTACGACCGGCCTTGCCGATCGAGATGTTCATGTGATCCGGGTTGGAGACCGCGCCGATCGTGCCGCGGCAACGGCCGTGCACCAGACGCTGCTCGCCCGAGTTCAGGCGGACGATCACGTAGTCCTGGTCGCGGCCGACGATCTGGGCGTAGGTGCCGGCGGAGCGCGCCAGCTGACCGCCCTTGCCGATCTTCAGCTCGATGTTGTGCACGATCGTGCCGACCGGCATGTTGCCGAGCGGCATGACGTTGCCCGGCTTGACGTCGACATAGTTGCCGGCGACGACGGTGTCGCCCGCCGCCAGACGCTGCGGCGCCAGGATGTAGGCCAGCTCACCGTCCTGATACTTGATCAGCGCGATGAACGCGGTGCGGTTCGGATCATACTCGAGCCGCTCCACGACCGCCGGCATGTCCACCTTGTCGCGGCGGAAGTCGACGGTGCGGTAGGCCTTCTTGTGGCCGCCGCCGCGGAAACGCACGGTGATGCGACCGGTGTTGTTGCGACCGCCGTTGCCGAGCTTGCCCTCGGTCAGGGTCTTCACCGGCTTGCCCTTGTAGAGCGCCGAACGATCGACCATGACCAGCTGGCGCTGGCCCGGCGTCGTGGGATTGTAGGTTTTCAATGCCATCGTCGTTGCGCCTTATAGTCCGGTAGTCACGTCGATGCGGTGGCCCTCTTCCAGGGTCACGATCGCGCGCTTGGTGTCCGACTGCGAGCCGAGATTGCCGCGGAACACCTTGGTCTTGCCCTTGCGAACGAGAGTGTTGACGCTCTTCACCTTGACGTCGAACAGCTTCTCGACCGCTTCCTTGATCTGCGGCTTGGTCGCCTTGCCGGCGACCTTGAACATCACCTTGTTGTGCTCGGAGGCGAGCGTCGCCTTTTCCGTCACGACGGGAGAGATGATGACGTCGTAGTGGCGCGGATCGATGTTCTTCATTTGAAGCGCGCCTCCAGCGCATCAACCGCAGCCTTGGTCAGCACCAGCTTCTGGCGGCGGAGAATGTCGTAGACGTTGATGCCCTGGATCGGCAGCACGTCGATGTTCGGAATGTTCCGGGCCGCGGTCGCGAAACCGGCGTTCAGCTCGGCGCCGTCGATGATCAGCGCGTTGGTCAGTCCGAGGCCGGAGAAGTGGCCGAGCAGCGCCTTGGTCTTGGCGGCCTCGAGCTGCGCATTGTCGATCACGATCAGCCCGCCGTCCTTGGCCTTGGCCGAGAGCGCATGCTTGAGCGCGAGCGCGCGCACCTTCTTCGGAAGGTCGGTCGCATGGGAGCGAACGACCGGACCGAACGCACGGCCACCGCCGCGGAACTGCGGCACGCGGGCCGAGCCGTGACGGGCGCCGCCGGTGCCCTTCTGCTTGTACATCTTCTTGCCGGTGCGCCAGATCTCGGCGCGGCCCTTGGCCTTGTGGGTGCCGGCCTGACGCTTGTTCAGCTGCCACTGCACGCAGCGCTGGATGATGTCGGCGCGCGGCTCGAGACCGAAGATCGCGTCCGAGAGCTCGACGGATCCGGCGTCCTTGCCTTCAAGGGTCGTGACTTTCAATTCCATCTCACACGCCCTCCTGCTCGGCCACAGCCTCGGCAGCTTCGCCACCTGCAACCTTGAACTTGCCGGGCTTCGGGGCGTCCTTCGGCAGCGGCTTCTTGACCGCGTCGCGCACCGAGATCCAGCCGCCCTTGGAGCCGGGAACGGCGCCTTCGACGAGGATCAGGCCGCGCTCGACGTCGGTCGAAACCACGCGCAGATTGAGCGTGGTGATGCGGTCGACGCCCATGTGACCGGGCATCTTCTTGTTCTTGAAGGTCTTGCCGGGGTCCTGACGGCCACCGGTCGAACCGATCGAACGGTGCGAGATCGACACACCGTGGGTGGCGCGCAGACCGCCGAAATTCCAGCGCTTCATGCCGCCGGCGAAGCCCTTACCGATCGAGGTACCGGTCACGTCGACGAACTGGCCGACCACGAAATGGTCCGCCTGGATTTCCGCGCCGACCGGGATCAGCGCATCCTCGGACACGCGGAACTCGGCGACCTTGCGCTTCGGCTCGACCTTGGAGACCGCGAACTGGCCACGTTCGGCCTTGGGCATGTACACGGTCTTGCGGGCGCCCGAGCCGAGCTGAAGAGCGACATAGCCGTTCTTCTCGGTCGTGCGGTGGCCCAGCACCTGGCAGTTGCCCAACTTCAGCACGGTCACAGGGATATGCTCGCCGGTCTCCGTAAAGACCCGCGTCATCCCGACCTTTTGTGCGATCACTCCGGAGCGCATCGGCGTGCTTCCTGTCTTTCTGTCCGCAAGCGGCGGACGTAAAAATCCAAAACCTTAGAGCTTGATCTCGACGTCGACACCGGCGGCCAAGTCGAGCTTCATCAGCGCATCGACGGTCTGCGGGGTCGGGTCGACAATGTCGAGGAGGCGCTTGTGGGTGCGCATCTCGAATTGCTCGCGGCTCTTCTTGTCAACGTGCGGCGAACGGTTGACGGTGAACTTCTCGATGCGGGTCGGCAGCGGAATCGGTCCGCGAACCTGCGCACCGGTGCGCTTCGCCGTGTTCACGATCTCGCGGGTCGACGTATCGAGGATTCGATGGTCGAACGCCTTGAGACGGATGCGAATATTTTGGCCGTTCATTGCCGTATTCTTTCTTTAGTGAGTGGCGAGTAGCGAATAGCGAATGGAGTGACCCACTCGCTACTCGCCATTCCCTATTCGCGTAGTTACTCGATGATCGCGGCGACGACGCCGGCGCCGACGGTGCGGCCGCCTTCGCGGATCGCGAAGCGCAGCTTCTCTTCCATCGCGATCGGCACGATCAGGTGCACTTCCATCGCGATGTTGTCACCCGGCATCACCATCTCGGTGCCTTCCGGCAGGTGCACGACACCGGTCACGTCGGTGGTGCGGAAGTAGAACTGCGGACGGTAGTTGGTGAAGAACGGGGTGTGGCGACCGCCCTCTTCCTTGGTGAGGATGTAAGCCTCAGCCTTGAACTTGGTGTGCGGCTTGACCGAACCGGGCTTGCACAGCACCTGGCCACGCTCGACTTCCTCGCGCTTGGTGCCGCGGAGCAGTGCACCGATGTTGTCGCCGGCCTGGCCCTGATCGAGCAGCTTGCGGAACATTTCGACGCCGGTGACGATGGTCTTCTGGGTGTCGCGGATACCGACGATTTCGATCTCCTCGCCGACCTTGATCACGCCGCGCTCGACACGGCCGGTGACGACGGTGCCGCGGCCCGAGATCGAGAACACGTCTTCAACCGGCATCAGGAACGGCTGGTCGATCGGACGCTCCGGCTGCGGGATGTACTCGTCGACATTGCGCATCAGCTCGAGGATGGCGTCGTGGCCGAGCTTCTTGTCCTTGTCTTCGAGGGCGGCGAGCGCCGAGCCCTTGATGATCGGGATCTTGTCGCCCGGGAATTCGTACTTCGAGAGCAGCTCGCGGACTTCGAGCTCGACGAGCTCGAGCAGCTCCGGATCGTCGACCATGTCGCACTTGTTGAGGAACACGACGAGCGCGGGCACGCCGACCTGGCGGGCGAGCAGGATGTGCTCGCGGGTCTGCGGCATCGGGCCGTCAGCAGCCGACACGACCAGGATCGCGCCGTCCATCTGGGCGGCACCGGTGATCATGTTCTTCACGTAGTCGGCGTGGCCGGGGCAGTCGACGTGGGCGTAGTGGCGGTTGGTCGTCTCGTACTCGACGTGAGCGGTCGAGATCGTGATGCCGCGGGCCTTCTCTTCCGGCGCCTTGTCGATCTGGTCGTAGGCGGTGAACGTCGCGCCGCCGGTTTCTGCGAGCACCTTGGTGATCGCTGCGGTCAGCGAGGTCTTGCCATGGTCGACGTGACCGATGGTGCCGATGTTGCAGTGGGGCTTGTTACGTTCGAATTTAGCTTTGGCCATTTGACTCTCCGTTCAATCGTTGACTGCCATCAACGACAATCAGGCAAACTTCTTCTGGACTTCAGCCGACACGTTCGCCGGAGCTTCGGCGTAGTGATCGAACTGCATGGTGAAGGTCGCGCGACCCTGGCTCATCGAGCGCAGGTTGTTCACGTAACCGAACATGTTCATGAGCGGCACCATCGCGTTGATGACGTTGGCGTTGCCGCGCATGTCTTGGCCCTGGATCTGGCCACGCCGGGAATTCAGGTCGCCGATGACCGAACCGGTGTAGTCTTCCGGGGTCACCACCTCGACCTTCATGATCGGCTCGAGCAGAACGGACTTGCCCTTCGTCAACGCTTCGCGGAACGCAGCCCGCGATGCGATTTCGAACGCCAGTGCCGACGAGTCGACGTCGTGATACTTGCCGTCGACCAGCTGCACCTTGACGTCCACGACCGGGAAGCCGGCAACGACACCGGAGCCCATCACGCTGTTGAGGCCCTTTTCGACGCCGGGGATGTATTCCTTCGGCACCGCACCGCCGACGATCTTCGACTCGAACTCATAGCCCTTGCCGGGCTCGTTCGGCTCGACGACGATCGACACTTCGGCGAACTGACCGGTACCGCCGGTCTGCTTCTTGTGGGTGTACTTGACTTCGGCCTTCTTGGTCACGCGTTCGCGGAACGCCACCTGCGGCGCGCCGATGTTGGCGTCGACCTTGTAGGTGCGCTTGAGAATGTCGACCTTGATGTCGAGATGCAGTTCGCCCATACCCTTGAGAATGGTCTGGCCGGACTCCTGGTCGGTCGACACGCGGAACGACGGATCTTCCGCGGCGAGCTTGGCAAGCGCCACGCCGAGCTTTTCCTGGTCGGCCTTCGACTTCGGCTCGATCGCGATCTCGATCACCGGCTCCGGGAATTCCATCTTCTCGAGGATCACCGGCTTGTCGGGATCGCACAGCGTGTCACCGGTGCGCGCTTCCTTCAGGCCGGCCAGCGCGACGATGTCGCCGGCATAGGCTTCCTTGATGTCTTCGCGGTTGTTCGCATGCATCAGCAGCATGCGGCCGATACGCTCTTTCTTCTCGCGGGTCGAGTTCACCACGCCGGTGCCCGACTGCAGGATGCCGGAGTAGATGCGGCAGAAGGTGATGGTGCCGACGAACGGGTCGTCCATGATCTTGAACGCGAGCAGCGCCAGCGGCTCCTTGTCGTCCGCCTTGCGCACGACTTCGTTGCCGTCATCGTCGGTACCCTTGATCGCGGGCACGTCGATCGGCGACGGCAGATAGTCGACGACGGCGTCGAGCAGCGGCTGCACGCCCTTGTTCTTGAACGCGGAGCCGCACAGCACCGGATAGAACGCGCCGGTCAGCACGGCCTTGCGGATCAGGCGCTTCAGGGTCGCCTCGTCCGGCTCCTTGCCGTCGAGGAAGGCAGCCAAAGCGTCGTCGTCGAGCTCGACGGCGGCTTCCACCATCTTCTCGCGATACTCCTTGGCCTGCTCGACCAGATCTTCCGGAATGTCGACATAGTCGAACTTGGCGCCGAGCGATTCATCGTTCCAGATGACGCCCTTCATCTTCACGAGGTCGACGAGACCCTTGAAGTTGTTCTCGGCACCGATCGGCAGCTGGATCGCGATCGGCTTGGCGCCGAGGCGGTCGACGATGTCGGACAGGCACTTGAAGAAGTCGGCGCCGGTCTTGTCCATCTTGTTGGCGAAGACGATGCGCGGAACCTTGTACTTGTCGCCCTGGCGCCAGACGGTCTCGGTCTGCGGCTCGACGCCCTGGTTGGAGTCGAGGACGCAAACGGCGCCGTCGAGCACGCGCAGCGAACGCTCGACCTCGATGGTGAAGTCGACGTGGCCGGGGGTGTCGATGATGTTCAGGCGCTTGCCGTTCCAGAACGCGGTGGTCGCAGCCGAGGTGATCGTGATGCCACGCTCCTGCTCCTGCTCCATCCAGTCCATCGTCGCGGCACCCTCGTGCACTTCGCCGATCTTGTGGCTCTTGCCGGTGTAATACAGGATGCGTTCGGTGGTCGTGGTCTTGCCGGCGTCGATATGCGCCATGATACCGAAGTTGCGGTAGTCCTCGATGGCATGTTGGCGGGGCATGAGACTGTTCCTTAAATTCCGTTGTTCGCCTTACCAGCGATAGTGCGAGAACGCGCGGTTGGCTTCCGCCATCCGGTGCACGTCTTCCCGCTTCTTGACGGCGTTGCCGCGATTGTTCGAGGCGTCGAGCAGCTCAGCCGAGAGACGCTCCGTCATGGTCTTCTCGTTGCGCTCGCGAGCGGCCGAGATCAGCCAGCGGATGCCGAGCGCCTGACGGCGCACCGAACGGACTTCGACCGGAACCTGGTAGGTCGCGCCGCCGACGCGGCGGGAACGAACCTCGATGGTCGGCATCACGTTCTCGAGCGCCTGCTCGAACACGCCGAGCGGGTTCTGCTTGGTCTTGGCCTCGATCATGCCGAGCGCACCGTAGACGATGTTTTCGGCAACCGACTTCTTCCCGGCGTACATCACCGAGTTCATGAACTTCGTAATGATGATGTTCCCGAACTTCGGATCCGGAAGAACTTCACGCTTCTCGGCAGAATGGCGACGCGACATCTGATCGGTTCCCGCTTACTTCGGACGCTTCGCGCCGTACTTCGAACGACGCTGCTTACGGTTCTTGACGCCCTGGGTATCCAGCACGCCGCGGAGGATGTGGTAGCGCACACCGGGCAAGTCCTTGACGCGGCCGCCGCGGATCATGACCACCGAGTGCTCCTGCAGGTTATGGCCCTCACCCGGGATGTAGCCGATCACCTCGAAGCCGTTGGTCAGGCGCACCTTGGCGACCTTACGAAGCGCCGAGTTCGGCTTCTTCGGGGTCGTGGTGTAGACGCGCGTGCACACGCCGCGCTTCTGCGGCGACTGCTGCAGCGCCGGCACCTTCTTACGCGACTTCTGCACTTCACGCGGATTTGCGATCAGCTGGTTGATCGTCGGCATGCAGCCTTCACCCTTTAGTTCGCGCGAAAACCTTGAATGGCTCCGCAAATTTCTTCTCAGGACTAGCCGTCCCGCACGGCCCGCTCGACACGGAACAAACAACCGCGCAAAGCGAAATCGCGCCAACCACTCATCGCTGAGCGGAAAGCGCATCGACGCCACAGAGGACCGCGATCCCGAACCGTTCAGCGTTCGCTGTTCGGTCCGCCACCGAGGTCATGCATCCGAATTCACTCTCAAGAGGACGTGCTCAAGAGAACTAATATCGTCCTGGCATTGCCTAGCTATCATCGACAGCGTTTGAGCGGCATTCGTCGAGGTTGGTGCCCGTCCGGCTCCTCAAAAAGGACCTTCGGGTGTTCCGTTCCGACGCTGGCGTAGCTCACCGCCTGTCGTTAAGTGGGCGCCTTGTATAATCGAGAGATAGTGAAGTCAAGCAAAACGACAAGCGAAGAAACGCCTCTGGCACTTGCGGATTTCGCATTTCACCGAGGTTCGGCGCAAGGCGAAATGTGACGGCCGACCGACCTCCCCGCGCACTTCATCCGAATCTTCGGACGCGTGCGGAATCATATTACATCCGGGTAAAATATGAATAGAAACAACTCTCCCCAAGTTAGTCCCGAAGGCAAACTTCGAAACTAAGCCTTTATTTGCCATTCGCAGCGCAAAAATCGGGGTCACAGCCACGGAATTCTCATGCGGTACACCGACATCGCGATCATCGGCGGCGGTCTTGCGGGCTCGACCGCAACCGCCATGCTCGGCCGTGCCGGGATACCGACGATCCTGATCGACCCCCACCGGGTCTACCCGTTCGATTTCCGTGTCGAAAAGATCGGCGGCGACCTCCAGCTCGAGCGATTCGCCAGGACCGGCCTCGCCGAGTCGGTGCTCCGCTCGGCGACGCTGGACGGCGAGAACTGGATCGCGCGATTCGGCCGGTTGCTCGACCGGCAGCCGAGCCGGCAATACGGCATCATGTACGACGCGCTGATTGCGGCGATTCGGAACGAAATCGCCGGGCCGGCGGAATTCATCTGCGACAAGGTGATCAATGTCGCGACCAGTTCCGAGCGGCAGCGGCTCGTGCTTGCCAATGGCGAGGAGATCTCGGCGCGCCTTGTGGTGCTTGCCAACGGCCTGAACGTCGGGTTGCGCCGGATGCTCGGCATCGAGCGGCTGGTCACGAGCTTCTGCCACTCGATCTCGCTCGGCTTCGATTTCGTCCCCGTCGGCCGCCCCGCCTTCCCGTTCGCGGCCATGACCTACTTCTCGGAGCGGCCGAGCGATCGCATCCCCTACATCACGCTGTTTCCGATCGGAAACCGGATGCGCGCCAACCTCTTCACCTATCGCAAGGCCGACGATCCCTGGCTGCGGGCGATGCGGCGCAATCCGGTGGAGACGCTGAACGCCGCGCTGCCGCGGCTGCGCCGGCTCACCGGCGAGTTCGACATCGCCGGCGATATCAAGATCAGGCCCGCCGACATCTTTGTCAGCACCGGCTATCGGCAGGCCGGCGTGGTGCTGGTCGGTGATGCCTTCGCCAGCACCTGCCCCGTCACCGGCACCGGTACCGACAAGGTGTTCACCGACGTCGCCCAGCTCTGCAACGTCTACATCCCGGCCTGGCTGTCGACCGACGGCATGGGCGAGGAGAAGATCACCGCGTTCTACGACGATCCGGTCAAGACCGCCTGCGACGCCTGGTCGAACGCCAAGGCATTCAGCTTCCGCGAGGTGTCGGTCGGCAGCGGGCCCACGTGGCAGGCCCAGCGCTGGGCGCGCTTTTTCGGCTATCTCGGCCGCGGCTGGCTGCGCCGGCTGCACAACCCTGCGGCGGCGGCGTCAACGACGCAGCCGGCCAACCACTTCCGGCAACGTCCGCACGCCGCGGACCGGGCGTAACGAAAAATCTGGCGCTCGACCATCGCCCGCGACGCGGGCCTCACGCCTCCTCATCCTCGTCTTCGTCCTCATCTTCATCATCGTCATCATCGTCATCATCCGCGTCGTCGGCGTCCTCGTCGTGATTCAGATGTCCCTGGTCGTCCCACAGCTTGCGATAGACGCCATTGCGGGCCAGCAGCTCCTCGTGCGAGCCGCGTTCGATCGCCCTGCCGCCGGAGATCACGATGATCTCGTCCATCTCGACCACCGAAGTCAGGCGATGCGTCGACCAGATCATGGTGCGGCCCTCGGCGACCTTGAGCAGCGTGCGATTGATCGCAGCCTCCGTGGTCTGGTCGAGCGCCGAAGTCGCCTCGTCGAGCAGCAGCACGGACGGGTTACGGATGATCGCGCGCGCGATCGCGATGCGCTGGCGCTGGCCGCCCGACAAGGTATCGCCGCGCTCGCCGACCGGCGTGTCGTAGCGCTGCGGCAGGCTCATGATGTAGCGATGGATCTCGGCCTTGCGGGCAGCGTCCTCGACCTCCGCGTCGGTCGCGCCTTCCTTGCCGAGCCGGATGTTCTCGCGGATCGACATGTTGAACAGCATGTTCTCCTGGAACACGACCGCCATGTTGGCCCGCAGCGACTCGCGCGTCACCCGGCGGATATCGACGCCGTCAACGGCGACGCGGCCCTCGTCCGGCACGTAGAGCCGCAGGATCAGGTTGATCAGCGTGCTCTTGCCCGAGCCGCTGGGACCGACGATCGCAATGCTCTTGCCGGCATTGAGCTTGAGGCTGAGATTGTCGAGCACCGGCGTCTGTGCCCCCTCATACTGGAAGGTGACGCGATCGAAGGAGATGTCGTTGGTGATGCGCGGCAGATCCGGCGCGCCGGGACGGTCGGCGCCGCGGGTCGGCTCGTCGAGCAGTTCCTGGATGTGCCGCACCGCCGCCGCCGACTGGATCGACACCGGGATGAAATGCATCAGATGGGCGATGTTGTACGACACCTCCCAGAACGCACTCTCGAAGGTCACGAAGGTGCCGACGGTGATCTGCCCCTTGGTGGCGAGATAGGCGCCGATCGCCAGCACCACGAGGTGGAGCAGCAGCACCGCGATGGTGACGGTGCGCTCCACCATGGTCGACAGGAACATGGCTGACGCGGCCTTGGCCCGGACGTCGCGGTTGCGCATCGTGAACCAGCCGAGCGCCCGGCGCTGCAGATTGAACGCCTTCACCACCGCCTGCGCGGCGACGTTCTCCTGCACGGTTCCGAGCAGCGCGGCCTCGTTCTGCTTCTGCTCGTAATTGGCCTGCACCGCCTTCGGCGTCAGGATGCGCGGCCCGATCAGGGTGATCGGAAACACCAGCAAGGCGACCACGGCAAGCTGCCAGTTCAGGAACAGCATCAGGATGATGCCCGCGACCAGCTCGAGGCCCGGCAGCGCCGCGCTGTTGGCGAAGGTCTTGACCGAGCCCTCGAACGCCGACAGATCGATCGAGAAGCGCGACAGGATCTCGCCGCGCTTGGTGCGCGCGAAATAGGCCGACGGCAGGTTCTGGACATGGTCGAACAGCCGCGTCCGCACGTCGGCGATGATGCCGGCGCCCAGCCGCGCATCCCAGCGCTCGTACCAGACCGCGATGATCGAGGTGACGATGCCGGCAACCGCGAGCACGCCGAGGATCTTGTAGAGGGCCCCGAAATCCTCCTCGCCGAGCGCGTCGTCGATCAGGAATTTCAGGCTGAGCGGCATGATGACGTTGAACAACGTCTCGACCAGCACGCCGAAGGCGACGCAGGCGAACGGCTTCCTGTAGTTCGCCAGGATCGGCCTGACGAAGCCAAAGATCGTGGAGAGCGCGCCGGCGGCTTCCTTGGCGGTGAAGACGACGAGGTCCTCGTCATCATCGTCGTCATCGAGCTCGAACTCGTCGTCCGCGTCGTCTTCCTCTTCGTCGTCAGCCGGCGCCGCGGACGGCTTCGTGGAGGCGGCCGCCGCGGGCGGACCGGACGCGGGCTTCTTCTTCAGCTCGGGATCGTCGGCCGCCGCTCTCGTCGGATCGTCTGATGCAGGAGGTCTTGGCGCCATGAAACCAACCGATGCTCCACGGCCGGCATGACCGCAAATCGAAACCGCAGCTGATAACACTGCGCCCGTAATCCTATGCGATCACGACGAATTCGGCAAAGCGTTTGGAACGGCCGACGCGCCGCGGCGCGCTCGCGCGGATTCGCGGAGCAAAGCATTGCCGCCGTTTGACAGCTGGTTGACACGAGGCCGGTCGGCTCGCGGCAAAAGCTTCCGGTCGGTCCCGCTAGTCGTCGAGGTCGGCTTCGACCTTGTCGAAGAAGGAATAGCGCAGGCTGTCGGAGTCGGCGTACCACTGCCCTGGCCCCTTGTTGGCGGCCAGCGTCAATGTCCACAGCGCATCGGTGCAGTCGCGGCGGTGCATCGACAGATCGAAGCCGTTGCCGAAGAACAATTCCGACCACTCCCACCAGGTGCCGAGCTTCTTCACCCCGCGCAGCAGGTCGTAGCGATCGATCACTGCCGCCGCCATGTCGGAAGTCACCGACGCGAACACGACGCCGGTCTTGACCACGCGGTTGAGCTCGCGCACCCCGCGCACCACCTGCTTCTCGCCGAGATGGCACAGCGAGGTCTCGAACACGAAGTCGAACTCGTTGGCCTTGAACGGCATGTCGGCGATCGAGCCGAGCTTGTTGTACTTCTTGAGCGCCTTCGGCGTCTTGCCGTGGATGTAGCGGTTGTTCTCGATGCCCCAGGCATCGATGCCACGTTCGCGCAGCGCGCCGACCAGTTCGCCGCTGGCGGAGCCGGCGATCAGCAGCTTGTAGCCCTTCGCCCTGCCCCAAACCGTCTTGATCAGGTCCGTCAGATAGGCGGGGTCGGTGAAGTTGCGCCAGACCTCGCTGTAAGGGCCGACGCCGCGATAATCGTCGAAATAGCTGCGGTCGATCTTGTCGGACAGCGAGCTCTCGTCCTGCGCGCGGCTACGGCGCAGCCGCATCATCTCGGTGACAATGATGTCGGTCGCGGCATCGGAGGAATCGAGCAGTCCGTTCAGCGTCGAATCGAACAGATAGTCGCCGACCACCACGATGCCGGGATGCTCCTTCGGCTCGGGCCGGTGGTTGGTCATGACGTCGCGCACCGGCAGGCCGCCCGGCAGCGCGTTGACCGACGACAGCCAGCGATGGATCTTGCCTTCCAGGAAATGCTCGCGCGCATCGCCGAGCGAGGCAGGCAGCGACTTCAACGCGGCATCGATCAGCTCCTGATCGCTGAGATTGGCGAAGGCCAGCGCATCCGAGCCTGCGATCAGCCAGTTCAGCACGCCGTGCTTGCCGACATCGTGACGCGCGCCCTCGTTGTAGACGCAGCAGCCGCCGAACGCTTCCGACATGAACCAGGCGCCCGGGATCTTCTCGCCCCAGAACGGCTCGTCGAACAGGATCGAGACCCGCAGATAATGCGCGGGCCGGTCGAAATAGGCGACGTGCTTGACCATCGACTTGCGCAGCTGTTCGCCGTCCCAGCGCATGGTCGCGAGCCAGGAGTGCGGCAGGCAGACCAGCACGAGATCGAAGTCGCGCGTCTCCGGCCCCTTGCCGTTCATCATGTTGAGCTGGTAGCGGCCGCCAGCGGTCTTGCCGACCTTGAGCACACGATGGTTGAGCTGGATGTCGGCGCTGACTTCCGAGCGCAGACAATCGATCAGCTGCTCGTTGCCGTTCTGGATCGAATACAGGCCGATATAGCCGTCGACGTCCATCACGTAGTTCTTCAGCGCGTTGAGGCCGTTGGTGTTGTGGCTCTCGGTCGCGATGTCGGAACGCGCCATCACCTTGAAGAAACGCTTGGCGGTCGCGTCCTCGACCTCCTCGTCGAGGACCTGCTCGGCGGTCTTGTAGGCCCACGGGTGTTCGTTGTCGTGGGCGCCGACGCCCTCGTAATATTCGATCGGCGACACCAGGTCGCTGCAGCGCTTGCGGAACGCCTCGATCGCGGCCGCGGTCTTCGCCCCGTATTTGCGGCGCATGCCGGGAACGTCGGCAAGCAACTCGCCGTCGAGCTGCACCTGCTCGGCGTCCATCGGGATCGTCTGCAGGCCGAAATGCTGGATCAGCTCGCGCAGCGGGTCCGGCCCCGTCATCGAGTAATCATAGATCTCGGCGACGCCGGCCTCATACATCGCGGGCGCGGTGTCGAATTTGCGCGTGACGATCTTGCCGCCAAGGCGGTTCGACGCCTCGAAGATGGTAACGCGGCAGAGGTCGCCGAGTTTGCGCTTCAAATACCAGGCGCTCATCAGCCCCCCGGGGCCGCCGCCTACGATAGCCAAGTCGAGCATATGGATTCCGTCGTCTCCGGCGCGAGCCAAACAGCCGGTCTAAGTCACCCTAGCAAAGGCACTTTTTTGCCTGAAGGAAAGATGAACAAATTGCGTCCCTGCACCGCAGCAAGCAAAGAAAGCAGCAAAAAGGCCGGCTAAACGCCGGCCTTCTCGCCATACCCGTAGTCTTGCGGATGCCTATTCGGCGGGCGGCAGCGCCAGCGGCTCCGCTTCCGGAGCCGTCGGCACGATCGCCGCCTGCTGCTTCTCGCGCTCGTCGAGGATCAGCTTGTCGCGCTTGACCGCGACCTCGCGGATCCGCGCCATCGAGGCGCCGGTGCCGGCCGGGATCAGGCGGCCGACAATGACGTTCTCCTTGAGGCCCTCGAGCGGGTCCACCTTGCCGTTGACGGCAGCTTCGGTGAGCACGCGCGTGGTCTCCTGGAACGACGCCGCCGAGAAGAAGGAGCGGGTCTGCAGGCTCGCCTTGGTGATGCCGAGCAGAACCGGCGTACCCGTGGCGGGCTTCTTGCCCTCCTCCTTGGCCTTGGTGTTGAGCGCGTCGAACTCGATCTTGTCGACCTGCTCGCCCGAGATCATGTCGGTGTCGCCCTGATCGGTGACCTCGACCTTCTGCAGCATCTGACGGACAATCACCTCGATGTGCTTGTCGTTGATGAGCACGCCCTGCAACCGGTAGACCTCCTGGATTTCGTTGACCAGATAGGCAGCGAGCTCCTCGATGCCCTTGATCGCCAGGATGTCGTGCGGCGCCGGATTGCCTTCGACGATGAAATCGCCCTTTTCGACGATGTCGCCGTCCTGAAGGTGGATGTGCTTGCCCTTCGGGATCAGGTACTCACGCGGCTCCTCGGTCTTGTCCATCGGCTCGATCGAGATGCGGCGCTTGTTCTTGTAGTCGCGGCCGAAGCGGATCGTTCCCGCGGTCTCCGCGATGATCGCCGCATCCTTCGGCTTGCGAGCCTCGAACAGTTCCGCCACCCGCGGCAGACCGCCGGTGATGTCACGCGTCTTGGCGCTCTCGGTCGAGATACGCGCCAGGATGTCGCCCGGCATCACCTTCCCGCCGGTGTCGACCGACAGAATGGCGTCGACCGACAGCATGTAGCGGGCATCGCCGCCACGCGCGAGCTTCATCACCTTGCCGTCCTTGCCCTTGACCACGATGGCCGGACGCAGGTCCGAACCGCCGCGCGTCGTGCGCCAGTCGATGACCACGCGCTTGGCGATACCGGTCGACTCGTCGAGCGTTTCCGAGATCGACTGTCCCTCGACCAGATCCTCGAAACCGATCGTGCCCTCGACCTCGCTCAGCACCGGGCGGGTATAGGGATCCCACTCGGCGATGCGCTGGCCGCGCTTGACCATATCGCCTTCGTCGACGTGCATCTTCGAACCGTACTGAATACGGTGGGTCGCACGCTCGGTGCCGTCGGCATCGACGATCGCAACGACCATGTTGCGCACCATAGCGATCAGGCTGCCTTCGCTGTTGCGGGCGATCGCCTTGTTCTTAATCACGATCTTGCCGTCGAAGTTCGATTCGACGAACGACTGCTCGTTGAGCTGCGCGGCACCGCCGATGTGGAACGTGCGCATCGTCAGCTGCGTGCCGGGCTCACCGATCGATTGTGCCGCGATGACGCCGACGGCCTCACCGTGGT
The DNA here is from genome assembly GCF_024171045.1 of Bradyrhizobium sp. USDA 4538. Taxonomy (NCBI): domain Bacteria; kingdom Pseudomonadati; phylum Pseudomonadota; class Alphaproteobacteria; order Hyphomicrobiales; family Nitrobacteraceae; genus Bradyrhizobium; species Bradyrhizobium sp. USDA 4538. The sequence continues at coordinate 7,198,477 of NZ_JALJZE010000001.1, read as the reverse complement.
TGACCGGGGTGCCGCGGGCCAGGTCGCGGCCGTAGCACTTGGCGCAGATGCCGTTGATCAGCTCGCAGGTCAGCGCCGAGCGGATCTTCACTTCCTGGATGCCGGCCTGCTGGATCGCGTCGACGTGGCTCTCCTCCATCAAGGTGTCACGCTTGATGACGACCTCGTTGGTGGCGGGATCGCGCACGTCATCGCAGGCCACGCGGCCCAGGATGCGCGAGCCGAGCGAGGCGACCACGGTGCCGGCGTCGACGATGGCGCGCATCTTGATGCCGAGCGTGGTGCCGCAGTCGGTCTGCGTGATGATGCAGTCCTGCGCTACGTCGACCAGACGGCGGGTCAGGTAACCCGAGTTCGCGGTCTTCAACGCGGTGTCCGCGAGGCCCTTGCGGGCGCCGTGGGTCGAGTTGAAGTACTCGAGCACCGACAGACCTTCCTTGAAGTTGGAAATGATCGGCGTCTCGATGATCTCGCCCGACGGCTTGGCCATCAGGCCGCGCATGCCGGCGAGCTGGCGCATCTGGGCCGGCGAACCACGCGCACCGGAGTGCGCCATCATGTAGATCGAGTTGATGTCGGCATCCGCGCCCGCCGCCGTCTTCTTGGTGGACGAGATCTCCTTCATCATCGCCTTGGCGACTTCTTCACCGGCCTTCGACCAGGCGTCGACGACCTTGTTGTACTTCTCGCCGTGGGTGATCAGGCCGTCATTGTACTGCTGCTCGAAATCCTTCGCCAGCGTACGGGTCTGATCGACGATCTTCCACTTCGACGCCGGCACGACCATGTCGTCCTTGCCGAACGAGATGCCCGCCTTGAAGGCGTTGTAGAAGCCGAGCGCCATGATTCGGTCGCAGAAGATCACCGTCTCCTTCTGACCGCAGTGCCGGTAGACCTGATCGATCACGCCGGAGATCTCGCGCTTGGTCATCAGCTTGTTGATGATGTCGTACGAGATCTTCGGGTTCTTCGGCAGCAGGTTGCCGAGCATGACGCGGCCCGCAGTGGTTTCGATCCAGCGCTTGGAGTGCTTGCCTTCCTCGTCGAGGCCTTCCCACCGGTACTTGATCTTGGTGTGGAGGTGGATGACCTTCGAATGCAGGGCGTGCTCGAGCTCGGCCATGTCGCCGAAGATCTTGCCCTCGCCGGGCAGGCCTTCGCGCATGATCGAGACGTAGTAGAGGCCGAGCACGATGTCCTGCGACGGCACGATGATCGGCTGGCCGTTCGCCGGATGCAGGATGTTGTTGGTCGACATCATCAGGACGCGCGCTTCCAGCTGCGCTTCGAGCGACAGCGGAACGTGCACGGCCATCTGGTCGCCGTCGAAGTCGGCGTTGAAGGCGGCGCAGACCAGCGGATGCAGCTGGATCGCCTTGCCCTCGATCAGCACCGGCTCGAACGCCTGGATGCCCAGGCGATGCAGCGTCGGCGCGCGGTTGAGCAGCACCGGATGCTCGCGGATCACCTCGTCGAGGATATCCCAGACCTCCGGACGCTCCTTCTCGACCAGCTTCTTGGCCTGCTTCACCGTGGTGGACAGGCCCTTGGCGTCGAGCCGCGAGTAGATGAACGGCTTGAACAGCTCGAGCGCCATCTTCTTCGGCAGGCCGCACTGATGCAGGCGCAGCTCGGGACCGACCACGATCACCGAACGGCCCGAATAGTCGACGCGCTTGCCAAGCAGGTTCTGGCGGAACCGGCCCTGCTTGCCCTTCAGCATGTCGGCGAGCGACTTCAGCGGACGCTTGTTGGCGCCGGTGATGACGCGGCCGCGGCGGCCGTTGTCGAACAGTGCGTCGACGGCCTCCTGCAGCATGCGCTTTTCGTTGCGGATGATGATGTCGGGCGCACGCAGCTCCATCAGCCGCTTCAGGCGGTTGTTGCGGTTGATGACGCGGCGGTACAGGTCGTTGAGGTCCGAGGTCGCAAACCGGCCACCGTCGAGCGGCACCAGCGGACGCAGGTCCGGCGGAATCACCGGCACGACCGTCATGATCATCCATTCCGGCTTGTTGCCGGAAACGCGGAAAGCCTCGACGATCTTCAGACGCTTGGCGAGCTTCTTGTGCTTGATGTCGGAGTCGGTCTCCGCCATGTCGGCACGCAGCGTCGCCTCGAGCTTTTCGAGCTCGAGCCCCTTGAGCAGCTCGCGGATCGCCTCGGCGCCGATCATGGCGGTGAAGGAATCCTGGCCGTACTCGTCCTGCGCCTTCAGATACTCGTCTTCCGACAGCAGCTGACGGTCCTTCAGCGCGGTGAGACCCGGCTCGAGCACAACGTAGTATTCGAAGTACAGGATCCGCTCGAGATCCTTCAGCGTCATGTCGAGCAGGAGGCCGATGCGCGAGGGCAGCGACTTCAGGAACCAGATGTGGGCGACCGGCGCCGCCAGCTCGATATGGCCCATGCGCTCGCGCCGGACGCGCGACAGTGTCACCTCGACCGAGCACTTCTCGCAGATGATGCCCTTGTACTTCATCCGCTTGTACTTGCCGCACAAGCATTCGTAGTCCTTGATCGGCCCGAAGATGCGCGCGCAGAACAGGCCGTCACGCTCCGGCTTGAAGGTGCGGTAGTTGATGGTCTCCGGCTTCTTGATCTCGCCGTAGGACCAGGACAGAATCTTCTCCGGAGACGCGATCGAAATCCGGATCTGGTCGAAGACCTGGGCCGGGGTCGTCGGATTGAAAAGATTCATAATCTCTTGATTCATGGTCTTCTCCTCGCGTGCCGATCGTCACCGGCAGCAAATTCGAAACTTTTATTCAGCGCGCGCCCCGCCCAACGTCCGAGCGGGGTGCGGAGGCCCGGCGCGTTTGGCGCCGGGCATGATCACAGCGTTACTCGGCCGCTTCCGACGTCGACGCCGGTCCCACCTTGGAATTGTGCAGGTCGACGTTGAGGCCGAGCGAGCGCATTTCCTTGACCAGCACGTTGAACGATTCCGGAATACCGGCCTCGAAGGTGTCGTCGCCGCGCACGATCGCCTCGTACACCTTGGTACGGCCGGCGACGTCGTCCGACTTCACGGTCAGCATCTCCTGCAGCGTGTAGGCGGCGCCGTAGGCTTCCAGCGCCCAGACCTCCATTTCGCCGAAGCGCTGGCCGCCGAACTGCGCCTTGCCGCCCAGCGGCTGCTGGGTGACGAGCGAGTACGGACCGATCGAACGCGCGTGGATCTTGTCGTCCACGAGATGGTGCAGCTTGAGCATGTAGATGTAGCCCATCGTCACCTTACGATCGAACTGATCACCGGTACGGCCGTCATAAACGGTCGACTGGCCGGAGGCGTCGAAGCCCGCGAGCTTCAGCATCTCCTCGATGTCTGCTTCCTTGGCGCCGTCGAACACCGGCGTTGCGATCGGCACGCCGTGGCTCAGATTGCGGCCGAGTTCGACCAGCTCGTTGTCGTTCAGCGACTTGATGGTTTCATCCTCGCCGTAGATCTTCTTCAGGGTCTCGCGCAGCGGCTTGAGATCCTGCTTGTGATAATAGGCGTCGATGGTCTGCCCGATGCGCTTGCCGAGGCCGGCGCAGGCCCAACCGAGATGGGTCTCAAGGATCTGACCGACGTTCATGCGCGAAGGCACGCCGAGCGGATTGAGCACGATGTCGGCGTGCGTTCCGTCCTCGAGGAACGGCATGTCCTCGATCGGCACGATCTTCGACACCACACCCTTGTTGCCGTGACGGCCGGCCATCTTGTCGCCGGGCTGGATCTTGCGCTTCACCGCGACGAAGACCTTGACCATCTTCATCACGCCGGGCGGCAGCTCGTCGCCACGCTGCAGCTTCTCGACCTTGTCGAGGAAGCGCTGCTCGAGGCCCTTCTTCGACTCGTCGTACTGCTTCCGCATGGCCTCGATCTCGGCCATCAGCTTGTCGTTCGGCGAGGCGAACAGCCACCACTGCGACTTCGGATACTCGTCGAGCACCGCGCGGGTGATCTTGGTATCCTTCTTGAAGCCCTTCGGGCCGGCGATGCCCTGGCGGTTCTCCAGCAGCTCGGCGAGGCGGTTGTAGACGTTGCGGTCCAGGATCGCCTGCTCGTCGTCGCGGTCCTTGGCGAGACGCTCGATCTCCTCGCGCTCGATCGCCAGCGCACGCTCGTCCTTGTCGACGCCGTGGCGGTTGAACACGCGGACTTCCACGATGGTGCCCTGCACGCCCGGAGGCACGCGCAGCGAGGTGTCGCGGACGTCGGAGGCCTTCTCGCCGAAGATGGCGCGCAGCAGCTTCTCTTCCGGCGTCATCGGGCTCTCGCCCTTCGGCGTGATCTTGCCGACCAGGATGTCGCCGGCGCGGACTTCCGCACCGATATAGACGATACCGGCTTCGTCGAGGTTCTTCAGCGCTTCTTCCGAGACGTTCGGAATGTCGCGGGTAATTTCCTCAGGACCGAGCTTGGTGTCGCGGGCCATCACCTCGAACTCTTCGATGTGAATCGAGGTGAAGACGTCGTCCTTCACGATCCGCTCGGAGAGCAGGATCGAGTCTTCGAAGTTGTAGCCGTTCCACGGCATGAACGCGACCAGCACGTTGCGGCCGAGCGCGAGCTCGCCGAGATCGGTCGACGGACCGTCGGCGATGATGTCGCCCTTCTTGACGATGTCGCCGACCTTCACCAGCGGACGCTGGTTGATGCAGGTCGACTGGTTGGAGCGCTGGTACTTCATCAGCCGGTAGATATCGACGCCCGACTTGGTCGGATCGAGATCCTCGGTGGCGCGGATCACGACGCGGGTGGCGTCGATCTGGTCGATCACGCCCGAGCGGCGCGCGGCAATCGCCGCGCCCGAGTCACGGGCGACCACGCCTTCCATGCCGGTGCCGACGAACGGCGCCTCGGCGCGGACCAGTGGCACCGCCTGGCGCTGCATGTTCGAGCCCATCAGCGCGCGGTTGGCGTCGTCGTTCTCGAGGAACGGGATCAGCGCCGCGGCGACCGAAACCAGCTGCTTCGGCGACACGTCCATGTAGTCGACCTTGTCCGGCGTCACCGGCAGCACTTCGCCGGCGTGACGGCAGACCACGAGGTCGTCGGTGAAGCGGCCCTTGGCATCGAGCGGCACGTTGGCCTGCGCGACGCGGTAGCGGCCCTCTTCCATCGCCGACAGATAGATCACCTCGTCGGTGACCCGGCCGTCCTTGATCTTGCGATAGGGCGTCTCGACGAAGCCGTACTTGTTGACGCGCGCGAACGTCGCCAGCGAGTTGATCAGGCCGATGTTCGGACCTTCCGGCGTCTCGATCGGGCAGATGCGGCCGTAATGCGTCGGATGCACGTCGCGGACTTCGAAGCCGGCGCGCTCGCGGGTCAGACCGCCCGGGCCAAGCGCCGACAGGCGCCGCTTGTGGGTGATTTCCGACAGCGGGTTGGTCTGGTCCATGAACTGCGACAGCTGCGATGAGCCGAAGAACTCGCGCACCGCGGCAGCCGCGGGCTTGGCGTTGATCAGGTCCTGCGGCATCACGGTGTCGATATCGACGCTCGACATGCGCTCCTTGATCGCGCGCTCCATGCGGAGCAGGCCGATCCGGTACTGGTTCTCCATGAGCTCGCCGACCGAGCGCACCCGGCGGTTGCCGAGGTGGTCGATGTCGTCGATCTCGCCCTTGCCGTCGCGCAGGTCGACCAGCGTCTTGATGACCGCCAGGATGTCTTCCTTGCGCAGCGTGCGATGGGTATCGGGCGCATCGAGCTCGAGGCGCATGTTCATCTTGACGCGGCCGACCGCGGAGAGGTCGTAGCGCTCGGCGTCGAAGAACAGCGACTGGAACATCGCCTGCGCCGAATCCAGCGTCGGCGGCTCGCCCGGACGCATCACGCGGTAGATGTCGAACAGCGCGTCCTCGCGCGTCATGTTCTTGTCGGCAGACAGCGTGTTGCGGATGTAGGCGCCGACATTGACGTGGTCGATGTCGAGCAGCGGCAGGTCCTTGTAACCCTGCTCGTTCAGCACCTTGAGCGACTTCTCGGTGATCTCCTCGCCGGCTTCGGCGTAGATCTCACCGGTCTTCGGGTTGACGAGATCCTCGGCGAGATAGTTGCCGACGAGTTCCTCGTCCGACATGCGCAGCGCCTTCAGGCCCTTCTCCTGAAGCTGGCGCGCCTGGCGCACTGTCAGCTTCTTGCCGGCCTCGAGCACCACCTTGCCGGTGTCGGCGTCGATCAGGTCGTTGACGGTCGAATAGCCGCGGAAGCGGTTGGCATCGAACGGCACGCGCCATCCGTCCTTGGTCCGCTTGTAGGTGATCTTCTTGTAGAAGGTCGACAGGATCTGCTCGCCGTCGAGACCGAGCGCGTACATCAGCGAGGTCACGGGCAGCTTGCGGCGGCGGTCGATGCGCGCGAACACGATGTCCTTGGCGTCGAACTCGATGTCGAGCCAGGAACCGCGATACGGAATCACGCGCGCGGCAAACAGCAGCTTGCCGGACGAATGGGTCTTGCCCTTGTCGTGGTCGAAGAACACGCCCGGCGAACGGTGCATCTGCGAGACGATGACGCGCTCGGTGCCGTTGACGACGAAGGTGCCGTTCATCGTCATGAGCGGGATATCGCCCATGTAGACGTCCTGCTCCTTGATGTCCTTCACCGACTTGGCGCCGGTTTCCTCGTCGATATCAAACACGATGAGGCGCAGCGTCACCTTGAGCGGCGCAGCGAAGGTCATGCCGCGCTGGCGACACTCGTCGACGTCATATTTCGGCTGCTCGAACTCGTAGCGGACGAATTCGAGCATCGAGGTGCCGGAGAAATCCGAGATCGGGAACACCGAGCGGAACACCGCCTGCAGGCCCTCGTCGAGCCGACCGCCGGTCGGCTCGTCGACCATCAGGAACTGGTCATAGGACGCCTTTTGTACCTCGATGAGGTTCGGCATCTCGGCGACTTCCTTGATGTGACCGAAAAACTTGCGTACGCGTTTGCGACCGGTGAATGTCTGCTGCGCCATCGTGGCCTCTCATTTTCGTCGCCTTTGTGGGGCGAACCTTCCGGGAGCGACTGCCATCGGCCCCGGGTTGAATTTCGAATCGTCTCGAAGGAACGAAGCGCAAAGTCAGGAATTAAATCCCCGTCCCGGCCCCGACCACCTCCAAAACGCAAAACAACGCGCGGGGCGCATCACTGCACCCGCTCGTCCAAACGCTCCGCTTTACGGACTGAAAAAGCCCGAAATCTGACTGTCTCCCAACGGCTTCCGCCGAAGACCCTGCCGTCCCCGCCGCCTACCGTGTTTTTCCGCTGCCAACCCGATATGGGATGGCAATAAAGGAGATTCGAGGGTTAAGTCCACGGATCCCCACACTTTTTTGTGTCCGGCGTGCCACGCGACAACCTGTCGCACGCCGTTTGCATGGCCCGGGAGCGCCCTGCGGCGCTCCCGGATCGCGCATTACTTGAGCTCGACCTTGGCGCCAGCCTTCTCGAGCTGGGCCTTGATCTTGTCGGCTTCTTCCTTGTTGACGCCTTCCTTGACGGGCTTCGGAGCGCCTTCGACGAGGTCCTTGGCTTCCTTCAGGCCCAGGCCGGTGATGGCGCGGACTTCCTTGATGACTTCGATCTTCTTGTCGCCGGCCCCAGCCAGCACGACGGTGAAGTCGGTCTTCTCTTCAGCCGGAGCAGCGGCACCGCCACCACCAGCAGCCGGGCCGGCAACCGCAACGGCGGCAGCGGCGGACACGCCCCACTTTTCTTCGAGGAGCTTGGCGAGTTCGGCCGCTTCGAGCACGGTGAGGCTCGAGAGGTCGTCGACGATTTTCTGCAAGTCAGCCATTGTTCAGTTCCTTAAACGTTTGGTTCGAACCAGGTTTGAGATTAGCGAAGGGTCAGGCCGCTTCGCCCTTTGAGGCATGAGCCTGAATGACGCGTGCGAGCTTGGCCGCGGGCGCGTTGGAGAGCTGAGCAAGCTTGGTCGCCGGCGCCACGAGGAGGCCAACGATCTTGCCGCGCAGTTCGTCGAGCGACGGCAGTGAGGCAAGCGCCTTCACGCTGTCGACATTCAGGACGGTTTTACCCATCGAGCCGCCGAGGATGACGAACTTCTCGTTCGCCTTGGCGAATTCGATGGCAACCTTTGGCGCCGCAACCGGATCGTTCGAAGTAGCGATCACGGTCGGTCCCTTCAGCAGGGAGCCGATGGCAGCGACGTCAGTGCCTTCAAGAGCAATTTTGGCGAGACGGTTCTTCGAGACCTTCACCGACGCACCCGCCTGCTTCATCTGCATGCGCAGCTTCTGCATCTGGGCCACGGTGAGGCCGGAATAGTGAGCAACGATCGCAACCGACGTGGTCTTGAAGACCTCGTTAAGTTGTTCGACCGACTCTTTTTTTGCCGCTCGTTCCACAGCAAGCTCTTTCCGGTTGGCGGCCTTTCCGCGAAGGCAGGACCGCCGGGTTGCACCCATCGTCCCGCCCTAAACCTGATCCTTGGGGCGCAAGACCCTTCGGACATGCCGGGCAAGACGACATCTAGAAGCCTGCCCTCCCAAGCCTTGCGGCCATGGGCTGTCGAGGTTCGAACCAAACCAGCCTCCCGGCCGCGAACTGATCGCGACGTGGAGTGCAAAATCCGGTCTTCACCCGTCTATGCAGGCCATGCGATTAAGCCGTTGAAAACACGAAGTTCTCGCGGGCGCCTGCAGTCTTGGACAGGATCGAGGCACTTCAGCACGCTGAAGGCCCCTGCTCTCATTCCTCTGAAGGCGATGGGTCTCCTTCCTTTCGAGCATCCTTGCGGGCATGCGGAAAGGAATGATCTCCTATCATCTCAGGTTTTCGGATTGCGAGCACGGACATGCCAGCAAGTGCCAGCACGCCCGGAAGGCGCTATGTAGCCGGTCCTGCCCTGCTTGCCAAGAGCAAATTTCAGACCAGTTCGGCGACCTGCCCGGCCCAGCGAAAAATTTCTTCCCGGACGGCGTCACGCTCCAATGCCGCCGCTCGTCTGGGCGCTGGAGGCTCGCATGAAACGATGGATTGCAGGAATTCTCGCCCTCTTCAACCTCGCCAATGGGCTGGTGATGCTGTCGGCCGGTTCCCTCTGGTGGCAGCTGGTGCCCGGCGCCGCCGATACCGGTCCGTTCAACCCTCATTTGGTCCAGGACGTCGGCATTGCCTTCATCGCGGCCGGGCTCGGCCTGGCCGCGCGAGCCTTGTGGCCGGCCTGGTGGCCGGCAGCGGTCGCGGGCGCCGCGTTCCTGGCCGGCCACGGCCTGCTGCATCTCGTGATGATCGCCGGCGGCCACGACCGCCATGCCGCATCCGATCTGGTGGCGGTCGTCCTGCCCGCGGCGCTCGCCCTCTATTCCGCCCTGCCAAATCAAGGAGAACGACATGCGTAGCTTCATCGCGCGCCGCATGCTGCGCGCCTATTCCAGGCGCTACGGCTACGACACCACCTATCTCGAGATCATGCTGAAGGAATCGCCCGCCGCGTTCTTCAAATTCGCCGGCGCGATGAAGGCCGCCGCCTACCGCGCGGTCGCGCCGGTTGAGGCCTTCTATGCTGCCAAGCTGACCGGCGCCCTGGCGGAAGATTGCGGTCCCTGTGCGCAACTAGTCGCCGACATGGCGATCGGAGCCGGAATGGCGGAACAGCAGGTCACCGCCGTGCTCCGTCGTGACGTTGCCGCCATGACCGCGGACACCGCGCTCGGCTTCCACTTCGCCGACGCCATCGTGCAGCGCTCGACCGACGATGACGCCTGCCGCGACGCCGTTCGCGCGCGCTGGGGCGAAAAAGGCGTGATCGACCTCGCCATGGCCCTACAAATCGGCCGGATCTTCCCCATGATGAAGCTGGCGCTGGGATATGCCAGGGAGTGTCGCCGCGTGACCGTGGCCGGCCATCAGATCGATGTCATCAAGCAGGCGGCCTGAGCGCGACCCGCTGGCGCCGTATCGGGCGCGGCTGACCGGGCTTGCCTATCGCATGCTCGGCAGCCGCGGCGATGCCGACGATGTGGTCCAGGACGCCTGGCTGCGGTTCGCCGCGGTCGACGACGTCCGCAATCCCGAGGCGTTCCTCGTCACGGTGGTGACCCGGCTTTGTCTCGACCGGCTGAAGAGCGCCCGCGCCCAGCGCGAGGTCTATGTCGGTGCCTGGTTGCCCGAGCCGGTGTTCGACGAGGCGCTGTCGGCCGAGGCGGCGACCGAACTCGCCGACGATCTCTCCTTCGCGCTGATGCTGGCGCTCGACGCCCTGACGCCGCTCGAGCGCGCCGCGTTCCTGCTGCACGACGTGTTCGACCGGCCGTTCGCGGAAGTCGCCCGCACCCTCGAGCGCAGCGAGGCGGCCTGCCGGCAGCTCGCCGCGCGCGCCCGCCGATCGGTCCGCGACAACCGCCCTGTTCCCGCCGAGCCGCCCGAAGGCCACGCACGGCTGCTGACGGCATTCTGCAAGGCCGCGGCCAGCGGCGACGTCTCCGCCCTCGCCAACCTGCTGCGCGAGGATGCCATCGCGATCACCGACGGCGGCGGCCGCAAGCTGGCGGCGCTGAAGCCGATCAAGGGGGCAGAGAAGATCGTCCGCTTCATCATCGGCATCGCCGGCAAGAACGCCGGCAGCGAGGTTCGCGTCGAACCGATGATGGTCAATGGCAGCGCGGGCGCGCTGATCTTCCTCGATGGCGAAGTCGACCACACATTGAGCATGGCGATCGACGGCGAGACCGGCCGGATCGCGGCGATCTACATCGTCCGCAACCCGGACAAGCTGCGCCACGCGCCGCGCCGGAGCTGAAGCTCCGGTCAGGCCGCCGTCGCCACCGGATAGGCGAGCGGCTTGCCGGCAAAGAACGCGTCGAGATTGGCCAGCACGCAATCCTGCATGGCGACGTGCGATTCCAGCGTGTGGCCGCCGAGATGCGGCGACAGCACCACGTTCGGCAACGCCGTCAGCGCATCGGGCCCATGCGGCTCCCTCGCGAACACGTCGAGGCCGGCACCGGCGATCACGCCGTCGGTCAACGCTGCGACCAGCGCCTTCTCGTCGATGACCGAGCCGCGCGCGATGTTGACGACGAACCCGTCGCTGCCGAGCCGGCGCAGGATGTCGGCATTGACCGCATGCTCGGTCTCGGCGCCGGCGCGGACGGCCACCAGCAGCACGCAGCACCAATCGGCGAGCGCCTCCAGCGTCGGAAAGTATTGATAGGGCACGTCCTGCTTCGAGCGGCTGAAATAGCCGACCTCGGTCTCGAAGGCCGCGACGCGGGCGGCGATCTTGCGGCCGATCTCGCCCATGCCGTAGACGCCGACCTTGCGGCCGCGCATGCCGGCCTGCGGCCGCATCATCGGCGACGGCTTTGCACCGGCCCAGTCGCCGCTCCGCACGTAATTGTCAGCCACCAGCAGCCGCCGCACCGACGCCAGCATCAAGGTCACCGCCGTGTCGGCGACGGAGGCCGCATTGGCCCCCGGGCTGTGGCCGACCGCGATGCCGCGCCTGGCGGCCGCGGCGAGATCGACGCCGTCATAACCGGTGCCGTAGCAGACGATTGCGCCGAGCTTCGGCAGCATGTCCATGGCCTCCGTGCCGAGCGCCGTGCCGCCCGCGGTGATCATGGCGCGGATATCGGCGAGCTCGGCCGCCGGGAACGCTTCATCCAATCGCTTGCCCGCCGCGTTCAGCAGCTCATAGCGCTCGCCGAAGCGGATCAGCTGGGCCTTGGGAAAGCGTGAATAGACCAGGACCTTATCGGGCATTGTTGTTCTTTCTTGCGAGAGGCTTCAGATCTTGTCTTGGCGCGTTTTCTTCACGCGAACCGGTAGCCACTTCGCTCGAAAACGCTTTGGCAAAACAAAGGGCGGAACCGGTTGCCCGGTCCCGCCCCTCTTTATCTCGTCACGGCCAGAGACCTCAGCCGAGGATTGTGCCCGGCTCGACCTTCACGCCCGGGCCCATGGTGGAGGAAACCGCCACGCGCTGGATGTAGGTGCCCTTGGAGCCCGCCGGCTTCGCCTTGGAGACCGCGTCCGCGAGCGCCTTGACGTTCTCGACCAGCTTGTCCTCGGAGAACGAGGCCTTGCCGATGCCGGCCTGCACGATGCCCGCCTTCTCGACGCGGAACTCGACCGAGCCGCCCTTGGCGCCCTTCACGGCGTTGGTGACGTCCATGGTCACGGTGCCGATCTTCGGGTTCGGCATCATGCCGCGCGGACCGAGCACCTTACCGAGGCGGCCGACCAGGGGCATCATGTCGGGCGTGGCGATACAACGATCGAAATCGATCGCGCCGCCCTGCACCTTCTCGACCAGGTCTTCCGCACCGACGACGTCGGCACCGGCGGCCTTGGCTTCCTCAGCCTTGGCGCCGCGCGCGAACACGCCGACACGAAGCGTACGGCCGGTTCCGTTCGGCAGGTTGACGACGCCGCGGACCATCTGGTCGGCGTGGCGCGGGTCGACGCCGAGATTGATCGCGATCTCGATCGTCTCGTCGAACTTCGACTTGGCGCGCTCCTTGACCATCTTGATGGCATCCGCGAGCGGATAGAGCTTCTCGCGATCGACGCCCTCGCGGGCCTTCTTCAAACGCTTTCCGATTGACATGGCCCGTTACCCCGCAACTTCCAGACCCATCGAACGGGCAGAGCCCTCGACCATCTTCATGGCCGATTCGATGGTGTCGCAATTCAAGTCCTTCATCTTCTTCTCGGCGATCTCGCGCACTTGCGCCTTGGTCACCTGGCCGGCCTTGTCACGGCCCGGCGCCTTCGATCCGGACTGGATCTTGGCGGCCTGCTTGAGGAAGTAGGACATCGGAGGGGTCTTCATCTCGAAGGTGAAGGACCGGTCCGCATAGATGGTGATGATCACCGGGATCGGGGTGTTCTTCTCTTCCTTCTGGGTCTGCGCGTTGAACGCCTTGCAGAACTCCATGATGTTGAGACCGCGCTGACCAAGCGCGGGGCCGATCGGGGGCGAAGGATTCGCCGCACCGGCCGGGACCTGAAGCTTCAGGTATCCGGTCACTTTCTTTGCCATTTATCACTCCTGTTGTGCCGGACGTGCCGGCGGTTTCAGGTTCCGTGGTTCGGTTGAAGGGGCTGGCGACCGCCTCCTCCCTCCCACGGCCTCTCGACTTGACGCGAGGCATATACCCCGCGCCGTCCGGTCAGACCACCTTTTCGACCTGACCGAATTCCAGTTCCACGGGCGTCGCGCGGCCGAAGATCGACACCGCGACCTTGACGCGCGAGCGCGCCTCGTCGATTTCTTCCACCACGCCGGAGAACGAAGCGAACGGGCCGTCGGCCACGCGTACGTTCTCCCCGATCTCGAACGACACCGACGCCTTCGGACGCTCCACGCCCTCCTGCACCTGGTGCAGGATCCGCATCGCCTCCGCTTCCGAGATCGGCATCGGCTTGTTTTCCGCGCCGAGGAAGCCGGTCACCTTCGGGGTGTTCTTGATTAGATGGAACGCCTCGTCGGTCAGCTTCATCTTCACCAGCACATAGCCCGGGAAGAACTTGCGCTCGGCGTCGATCTTGCGGCCGCGGCGCACCTCTGTGACCTTCTCGGTCGGCACTAGAATCTGCTCGAACAGTTCTTCCAGCCCACGCTGCTTGGCCTGCTCGCGGATCGATTCCTGAACCTTCTTCTCGAAGTTCGAATAGGCGTGGACGATGTACCAGCGCTTGTCCATCAATTGAGTTCCCATGCTCATCAGTGGATGCCCAGTATCAGGGTAATCAGATAGCGGATGATCTGATCTGCGGCGAAGAAGAAGACCGAGGCCAGCGCCACCATCACGAACACCATGATGGTGGTGATGGTCGTCTCGCGGCGCGTCGGCCAGGTGACCTTGGCGGTCTCCGAGCGCACTTCCTGCAGGAATTTGAACGGGCTGAAAGCCATCGTGAGATCCGCGTCCGTCTCCGGACGATTGCAACGTTTCAAGGAATCCGAACAGCCGACCTTGCGGACCCAGCCCTCGTTTGGAAGGTTGAGCCGATAAACGAGCTCGAATGTTCGGGGAATTAGGCCGCGCCGGATATCCGCCATCAAAGCGGGCCGGCTGCGAGTGGCGAGTATCTACTGCGAGACCGGCCAAACGTCAAGGTCGGCGGGGTCGGGTCCGGCTCCCGCCCGGTTCGGGCAGATCGGGCATTGGTCTCTCCAAATCAAGGGCTTAGCCGGCGCCCTGCGATCCCCTGGCGTCCTGGCGCGATCAGCGTCGTTCGTCTCGCCCCTCTAGGCCAGGCCGGGTTTTGGCGGCAGCAGCATCGATACGAGCAGTCCGCTCGGCTCCCGCAGCCTCAACGCGATGCTGCCGCCATGGCGCTTGGCGATATCCTGCGCGATCGATAGCCCCAGCCCGAAGCCCCCCTCATGCCGGGCGCTGTCGGCCTTGAAGAAGGGCTCGAATACCTTGTCGTGCAGCGCAGGTGGGATGCCTGGACCGTCGTCCGCCACCTCGATCTCGATGTGGCCGGCCTCCATGGGGCGAAGCGTCACCACGACCTTGCTGCCGTGCTTGACCGCATTCTCCACGATATTGGTGACGGCGCGCGACAGCGCGCGGGGCCGGCAGGCATAAGGCAGACGCGCCGGCCCAGCATAGGATACCGCGTGGCCCATGTCGGCGAAGTCCGAACAGATGGTCTGCAGGAAGCTCGGCAGGTCGATGAACAACGCCGCCTCCGAGCGGGCATCCTCGCGCAGATACTCCAGGGTCTCGTTGATCATGCGCGTCATCTTGGCGATATCGCCCAGCATCGCCGGGCGCAGGGTGTCGTCGCCGACGCGCTCGGTACGCAGCCTGAGCCGGGTCAGCGGCGTCCGCAGGTCATGACTGATGGCGGCGAGCATGCGGGTGCGGTCGTCGAGCAGCGCTGCGATACGCGTGCGCATGTCGTTCAGCGCGTCGGCGACCTGGGCGATCTCGAGCGGACCGCGCCGGCGCAGCACCTCGGGAGCCCGCGGCGAGCGGCCGAACGAGGTCGCGGCACGCGCGACGTCGGCCAGCGGCGCGATCACCCAACGCACCGCATAGACCGACAGCAGCAGCATCGAGATCAGCACGATGATCGTCCCCCCGGCCAGCGGGCGGAGCAAAGTAGACCAAAGGCCGCCTTTGACCGCAACGTCGGCCATCAGCGCGTGGCCATCGTCGAGTCTCACGATCACCTGTGACGACGAGCCTGCGGGATGGCGCAGATCCTCCATTAATTCAATTCCGGGCTCGGCAGCCAGTTGCCGGAACGCTCGCATGGAAAACGACCGCGTCTCTGCGGCTGTTCGAGGCACCAGTTCGCCCAAGGCGACGCGCCTGACGTCGAGACCGCCGCGCCTGGCTGCGGCCAGCAGTTCATCCGCGTCTGCCGGCGTCTTCGTGGAACGCACAAGCTGCGTGAGCTCCGCGACCCGCCCGGCAAGAAACTTCTGCGTGTCGGTGATCGAGGGAGAATCGAACAGAAAAATGATGGTCACCGCCGCGAGCGTGATGCCGATCAGTTCCGAGAGCGCGACGAGGCTCATGAGTTGCGCAGCGACGCTGCGCGGCATCAGCCGCTGCGCCCATCCCATCATATCTGCTCGACCGCAGGTGTGAAGAGGTAGCCGCCGAGCCGCACCGTCTTGATCATCGAGCGGTCCTTCGGATCCGGTTCGATCTTCTGCCTGATGCGGCTGATATGAACGTCGACGCTGCGCTCGACTGAGGCGATCAGGCCGCCGAAGGCCTGCTCGATCAATTGCTCGCGTGACAGCACCTGCCCAGGATTGCGGCAGAACGCCAGCAGCAGATCGAACTCGGCACCGGTCAGCGTGATCCGGACGCCCGCGGGGTCATGCAGCTCACGGGTGGTGGGGTTGATGCGCCATCCGGCAAAGGTCAGCGGACGCGGCCGTGACCGCGACGTGGCGCCGCTCTCGACGCGGCGCAGCAGCGCCCGGATGCGGGCGACCAGTTCGCGCGAATTGAACGGCTTGGTGACGTAGTCGTCGGCACCGAGCTCGAGGCCGAGGATGCGGTCGATGTCCTCGCCGCGCGCGGTGACCATGATGATCGGAATCGAAGACGACATGCGCAGGCGCCGGCAGATGCTCAGCCCATCCTCGCCCGGCAGCATCACGTCGAGTACGACGAGATCAAAGCTCTCGCGCTTGAGCAGCGCATCCATCTCCACGGCCGAGCCGACCAGCACCGGCCTGAAGCCGTTGTCCTCAAGCACCTCGGCCAGCATGCGCGCGATATCGGCATCGTCCTCGACGCAGAGGATGCGTGCGTTGGTGACGGGGAAAGCCACGAGGTCGTATTCCAGGATTTGCATCACGGCATTTTAGAGGCCTCGGCCCCGGATGCGCAGTGCGCAAATATAGCGTTTTGTTAAGCCTGCACGGCCAAATGTGGCTCAAATAGGTCGCGCGGTTTCGCGAGCTACATCTGACTTAATATCTCTTAATCCCGACCCGGGCGGCCCTGCCCTATCGTGACGTGCGATCGTTCGTGGGGTGAGCGGTCGTTCGAGGGGTACATGAGAATCGAATTTCTGCCGGGCGCTGCGGTTGTGGTGGCGTTGTTGTCGGGCTGTGCCAGCGCACCGATGACGCGGGGCGGGTCACTGGCATCCTACGACAATCTCACGCCGTCCGACGGCGTGCTGGCGAAATCGCTGGTTCGCGTCAACAAGGACGAGGTCCTCGCTGCGAAGACGGTGCGGATCGTCCCGACGACCTTCTCGCAGGCAGCGTCGCCGACGCTGTCCCAGGAGCAGCGGCACCTGGTGGCCAACGCGATCGATCGTTCGCTGTGCGTCGGCCTAAGCGAGCGGCTTCAGGTCGTTGGTGCCGATCAGCCTGCGGATCTGTCCGTGCACGCGCTTGTCACCCAGGCGGCGCCCACCGACGAGGTCGCGGCGGGCACTTCCAAGGTGGTCAGCTTCCTGCCGAGCGCGCTCGGCGCAGGCGTGCCGGTGCCGGTGCCGCGGTTGCCAGTCGGGCTTGGCAGCCTGACCGTCGAAGCCGAGGTGCGCGATCAGGCCAGCCGCCAGCAGGCGGCGATGATCTGGGCCCGCGGGGCGAATTCGTTCACCAACTCGCCGATGGTCTCGAGCGCCGGTGACGCCTACGATCTCGCCCCTTCCTTCAGCGACGACTTCAGCAAGCTCGTCGTCACCGGCAGCACGCCATTCGGAAAGGCGCCGGAGCTGCCGTCGTTCGACAAGATTGGCGCAACGCTCGGCGGCAAGCCGAAATACGCGGCCTGCGAGGCGTTCGGCCGCAATCCCGGCCTGGCCGGAATGGCCGCCGGCAAGCTCGGCTTGCCGCCGGAATGGTCGGACAAGGCGCCGGCGACAGCTGGCCAATAGACAGCCTAGCCGGCGAAGCTCTTCTGCACCGCCTGGTCGAGCGTGGCGCCGCCGAGATAGCGCTGGCGCAGCTCGCGCTTGAGCAGCTTGCCGCTCGGATTCTTCGGCAAGGCATCCACGAAGATGACCTGCTTCGGCACCTTGAAATGGGCCATCGACGCCGCGCAATGCTTGATGACGGCGTCGGCATCGAGGCTCTGGCCGGCCTTGACCACGACGATCGCGGTCACCGCCTCGATCCAGCGCGGATCAGGCAGCCCGACCACCGCGACCTCCGACACCGAAGGCAACCGGTAGATCATCTCCTCGACCTCGCGGCTCGCGACATTCTCGCCGCCGCTCTTGATCATGTCCTTCACGCGATCGACGACGGTGATGTAGCCGTCGGCATCGATGGTCGCGAGATCGCCGGAATGAAACCAGCCGCCGGCGAACGCGGCCGCAGTCTTGACCGGATCGTTGTAATAGCCTGACAACAGATGCGGCGAGCGATGCACGATCTCGCCGACCTCCCCCACCCCGACGTCGGTCATATCAGGCCTGACCACCCGCGTCTCGACATTGATCGCGGGCTTGCCGGCCGAGCCGGCCTTCGGCAGCTGGTCCTCCGGCGACAGCACGGTCGCGAGCGGTGCGATCTCGGTCTGGCCGTAGAAATTCCAGAACTTCACGTCGGGCAGCCGGCGCTGCAACTCGAGCAGCACCTCGACCGGCATGATCGAAGCGCCGTAATAGCCCTTGCGCAGGGTCGACAGGTCGGTGCGGTCGAACGCGCCCGAGCGCAGCATCGCGATCCAGATCGTCGGCGGAGCGAAGAACGAATTGATCTTGTGGGCCGCGATCAGCGCCAGGACATTGTCAGGCACCGGCTTGCCGGTAATGAGGCTGGTGGCGCCGAGATAGATCGCGGGCCCCAGAAAGACGTCGAGCTGCGCACAGTGATAGAGCGGCAGCGCGTGCAGCACCGTGTCGTCCGTCGCCATGCCGCCGTCGATGATGCAGCTGACATACTGCCACATGACGGCTTCGTGGGTGAGGATCGCGCCCTTCGGCAGCGACTCGGTGCCGCTGGTGTAGATGATCTGCGCGGGATCGAGGCTGTCCACCGACGCCTCCGGCGCCGACGCGTCGCTGTGCAACAGGCTGTCGAACGTCGTGATGCCGTTGGGCGCGGTGGCCGGATCCTCGCCGGGCAGCCAGACCAGGGTCTCGACCGCCGAGCCCTTGGCGGCCGCAGCGTGCGCCGTCTCCACGAAATCGGGGCCGACCGCGAGCAGCCTGGCGCCGGAATTGGCGAGGATGAAATTGATCTCGTCCGGATTGAGCATGAAGTTGATCGGCACCAGGATGGCGCCGATCCGGGCCACCGCAAAGCGTAGCGCGGCGAAGCCGTGCGAGTTGCGCGACAGCACCGCGACGCGATCGCCCTTCGCAACGCCGAGCGCGAGCAAGCCGCGGCCGAGCCGATTGCAGATCGCGTCCATCTCCGCAAAGCTCCAGCTCACCGCGCCGCAGATCAGCGCGGTCTTGCCGGGGTAGCGCTTCGCCGACCGGCGCAGCAGATCGCCGATGCTGTGCTCGCGGGCGCGCTGGATGGTTGCTGCGATGTCTCCGCTCATTTGTCCCTCCCGAATGTGCTTGTTGTCGTTGTCTTTGTCTTGTCTCGGCCGCGCCGTCGCTATTGCCGCGCGGCGTAAGCGTGTTCCATGTAGGTGTGCTCGACCGAGCGATCGAGCGAGGCGATCTTCTCGAAACCGCGCCGCCAGTCCTGCAGGTGCCGCCGCGTCCACAGCACGCCGGCCTCCTTGTCGCGCCGCTTGATCGCGTCGAGCAGATGATGGTGCGCCTCGACCAGCCGCGCGCCGCCCTCAGGCACGCCGCCCACGATCATCTCGGTGGTCGGAAAGAACAGTTGCGCGGCGGGCTCGCGCGCCAGCTGCAGCACGCGGTTCTGCGAGGCCTTGGCCATCAGCACATGGAATTCCGCATCGAGCTCGGCAAGCGCAGCGGGATTGCCAACGACAGCTGCGCTGCGCTCGAGATTGCCGGCGAGCTCGGCGATGTTCTCCTCGGTCGCGCGCTCCACCGCGCCCTCGACGCTCGCGACCTCCAGCGTCATCGAGGTCTCGAACAATTCGCGGAACGTCACCTCGTGCAGGATCAGCGCGCGGGACAGTCGCGTCGCGAGCTTGTTGTAGCGCGGCAGGCAGGCCTGCAGCCGGCGGCTGGAATCGCGGCGGATCAGTCCGCCCTCCTCGAGCACGCGAATGCCTTCGCGCACCGTCGAGCGGTTGACGCCGAACTGCGCAACCAGCTGCTGCTCGGTGCCGATCGGCTCGCCCGGCTTGATCCGCCCGTTGATGATCTCGCGTTCGATCGCGTCGGCGACCTTCTGATAGGCCGGCGCGACATCGATGCGCCGGAACAGCGGCGTGGTGGGCATCTTCAGCTCCCCGGGGCTCCCGATTGTCGTTTGTCGGACAAAGGATAGGCGAAGGCCTTTGGGGCGTCAAATGAGCGATATCCAGCCTGATTGTCGCACCCAGGCGGGCGGAATTGACACCGGAACCAGGCAAATCTAGCTTTGTCGGACAAACTGATAAGAGCACCTCGGGGAGGCACACCATCATGAAATCCATCGTCACGAGTCTGTCCGCCGCCGGCCTGATCGCGGCTGTGCTGGCAGGGCCGGCGCTCGCCCAGCAGGCGCCGCTCAAGATCGGCGTGCTCACGGATTTCCAGTCGGTCTATTCGGACATCGGCGGCGCCGGCAATGTCGAGGCCACCAAGATGGCGATCGAGGAGTTCGGCGGGTCGATGTTCGGCAAGCCGATCGAGCTCGTCACCGCCGACGCCCTCAACAAGGCCGACGTCGCCGCCACCATCACCCGCAAATGGTACGAGGCCGAGAATGTCGACATGATCATCGACATGCCGACCTCGGCGACCGCGCTCGCCGGCATGGAGATGTCGAAGCAGTTCGAGAAGATCATGATCGTGACGGATGCGGCGAGCTCCGACATCACCGGCAAGTCCTGCTCGCCCTACACGCTGCACTGGACTTACGACACCTACGCCAACGCCCACACCGTCGGCAGCGCGATCGTGAAGAACGGCGGCGATACCTGGTTCTTCATCACCGCCGACTATCTGTTCGGTCATTCGATCGAACGCGACACCGGCGACGTGGTCCGCGCCGCCGGCGGCAAGGTGCTCGGCAGTGCGCGGCATCCGCTCAACACGCCGGACTTCTCGTCCTTCCTGCTGCAGGCGCAGGCCTCGAAGGCCAAGATCATTGGCATGGCCAATGGCGGCGCCGACACCATCAACACCATCAAGCAGGCCTCCGAATTCGGCATCGTCGCGGGCGGCCAGAACCTCGCCGGCATCGTGATGTTCATCTCGGATATCCACAGCCTCGGGCTCAAGCTCGCGCAGGGCCTGATCATCACCGAGGCCTACTACTGGGACCTCAACGACCGCACCCGCGCCTTCGGCAAGCGCTTCTTCGAGCGCATGAAGCGGATGCCGACGATGAACCAGGCCGCGACCTACAGCGCCACCCTGCACTACCTCAACGCGGTGAAGGCCGCCGGCACCAAGGAGACCAGGCCGGTGCTGGCCAAGATGCGCGCGACCCCGGTCCGCGACGCCTTCACCGACAACGGCGTGGTGCGCGAGGACGGCCGCATGGTGCACTCGATGTTCCTGTTCGAGGTCAAGAAGCCCGAGGAATCGAAGGCGCCGTGGGATTACTACAAGGTGCTCGCCGAAGTGCCCGGCGACCAGGCGTTCCGGCCGCTGAAGGACGGCGGCTGCCCGCTGATCAAGTAGGCAAACATGATCATGGCCGGGGTCCGGGACCTCGGCCAAGACATTAAAATGATTGGGAAAAGGCTGGCAGGAGTGGCAGGGCTCGAACCTGCGACCCCCGGTTTTGGAGACCGGTGCTCTACCAATTGAGCTACACTCCTGCAGGGAACCGGCGTCGCCGCCGGTTCGCGCCGTTTCAAGCACAGGGCATGGCCGGTTTGCAAGGGCGAAGCGGTGAAGCTTCTGTTCATTGCAAAACTTCTGCGCCAGACTTCGGCGATCACCCCGTGTCGGCACCTCGCCGCAAGAATCAAGAACCAGGGAGAGACCATGAACGCCCAAACCGCCACCAAGCACGCCGCCAGCCCGACCACCCCCTCTCTTCCCCTCGCCAAGCCCGAATCGATCGGATTGTCGAGCGCGCGGCTGCAGGCGATGTCCGACACCTTCCGCCGCGAGGTCGACAAGGGAACCGTGCCTGGCGTGACGGTGCTGGTGGCGCGGCGCGGCCAGATCGGCTGGTTCGACGCGATCGGCCGGCAAAGCCCGACCGCCTCGGCGCCGATGGCGCATGACACGATCTTCCGCATCTTCTCGATGACCAAGCCGATCGCCTCGATCGGCATCATGCAGCTGCTGGAGGACGGCCACTTCCTGCTCAACGACCCCGTCGCGAAGTTCATCCCCGAATTCGCCGAGACCAAGGTCGGCGTCGACAACAACGGCAAGCTCGAGCTGGTACCCGTGCAGCGGCAGATGACGATCCAGGACCTGCTTCGCCACACGTCTGGGCTTACTTATGACCACACCGGCAACGGCCCGGTGCAGCAGCTCTACCAGCAGTCGCGGCTGCGCAGCCGCAAGATCACCAATGCCGAGCACGCCACCATGCTCGCCGGCATGCCGCTGGTTTGCCAGCCCGGCGCCGAGTGGAACTACAGCCGCTCCACCGACATACTCGGCCGCATCATCGAGGTCGTCAGCGGCAAGACGCTCGGCGCGTACCTCACTGAGCACATCCTCTCGCCGCTGCAGATGACCGAGACCGCCTTCCACACCGGGGAAGCCAATGCCGGCCGCCTCGCCGAGGCCTTTGCCAACGATCCCTGGACCAACGAGAAGGTGCAGCTGTTCAACATGCTGGAGAAGCCGGCGATGGAATCCGGCGGCGGCGGCCTGGTTTCGACCACGATGGACTATGCCCGCTTCGCGCAGATGCTGCTGAACGGCGGCTCGCTCGACGGCACCAGGATCATCGGCCGCAAGACGCTCGAATTCATGGCCTCCGATCACCTCGGCGCCGGCGTGGCAATCCAGGGCACGTTGGTGTCGCCCGGCCACAGTTTTGGCCTCGGCTTCGCCGTGCGCATGCAGCAGGGCATCGCGCCGTTCTCCGGCTCGGTCGGCCAGTACTTCTGGAGCGGCATGGCCGGCACATTCTTCTGGATCGATCCGAGCGAAGACCTGATCGCGGTCTTCATGATGCAGGGCCCGGGCCAGCGCGAATATACCCGCTCGCTGGTGCGCAACGGGGTGTACGCGGCGGTGGAGTAGTCCGTCATTCCGGGGCGCGAACCTAAGATGCGCAATCGCGCATCGGGGAATCTCGCGCAACAACATCGAGATTCCGGGTTCAGCCCTGCGGGCTGCCCCGGAATGACGAGTGATGCTCAGCTGATCGTCGCGCCGCCGTCGATCACGATGGTCTGGCCGGTCATGAAGTCGCCGGCCCGCGAGCCCATCATCACGGCGGCGCCCGCGATCTCGTCCGGCACGCCGATCCGCAGCAGCGGCGAGCGCGCGGTCGAGGCCTTCAGATTGTCCGGATTGTCCCACAGCGCCTTCGCAAAGTCGGTCTTGATCAGGCCCGGCGCGATGCAGTTCACGCGGATATTGTGCTTGCCGTATTCGCAGGCGAGGTTGCGCGCGAGCTGCATGTCGGCGGCCTTGGAGATCGCGTAGGCGCCGAGGATGGTCGAGCCCTTCAGGCCGCCGATCGAGGACACGATGATGATCGAGCCGTCCTTGCGCTCGATCATCTGCGGCACCACCATCGAGATCAGCCAGTTGTTGGCGACGATGTTGTTGTCGAGGATCTTGCGGAACTGATCGTCGGAGATGCCGGCGAGCGGACCGTAGTAAGGATTGGACGCCGCGTTGCAGACCAGCACGTCGATCTTGCCGAAGGCGCGGTTGCTCTCGTCAACCAGGTTCTGCAGGTTTTCCTTCGACGAGATGTTTGCCGCGATCGCAACCGCGGTGCCCTTGCCGTAGCTGTCGTTGATCTCCTTCGCCACCTGCTCGCAGACGTCAGCCTTGCGCGAGGAGATCACGACCTTGGCGCCGTGCTCGGCCATGCGCTCGGCGATCGCGCGTCCGATGCCGCGCGTCGAGCCGGTGATGACGGCGACTTTTCCCTTCATGTCGAACAAGGTCATGTTTCTCTCCCTGATGTTAAGTGTTCGTCTTAGCGTCATTCCGGGGCGACGCACCAGCGTCGACCCGGGATCTCGAGATTCCCCGATGCGCAATTGCGCATCTGCGGTCTGGTCCTTCGGACCATCCCGGTATGACGATCACGCAAGCTTGCTCGCCGGCCTGACTTCAGGCCCGGACGGCTGATGCATCGCGGCGTGGCGCGGATCGGCAATCCACGGCTGCTGGTTCACCATCGGCAAGCGCCAGGTCGACAGGCCGGCGCTCGCGATGTGATCGAGCCGCGTCACCGAGACATTATCGATATCGAACGACAGCCCCCTGTCCGGCTGGCCGCCGAGCGCCAGCCCGACCGCGGCCTTGATCACGCCGCCATGGCCGACGGCGATGATATTCCTGCCCGCTTCCGCGGCGGTGATCCGCACAATGGTGCGGCAGACGCGGGTGTAGAGATCCATGTAGCTCTCGCCGCCGGGCGCGGGATCGTTGACGTCGGCGAACCAGGCCGTACCCGGCGGGCGACTGGCGAGAAACGCGGCGCGGTTCATACCCTGCCATTGGCCGAGATGCTGCTCGGCGAAGTCGCGTTCCTGCGTCATGCTTTCAGGCTTTGGAAACCCGGCAGCCCAGATCGCGTCCGCAGTCTTGTGTGTGCGCTTCAAATTGCTCGAATACCAGACCGCATCGCGCGGCAGCATCTTGGCGACCGCCTCGAACACCTCGACATCGCCGGTGTCGCAGTCGATATCCTCTTGTCCGTAGATGTTGCCGCCGTCGCTGCGCACCGGCGCGTGACGAACCCACCACCACCGCGTCACCGTCACCTCAGGCTTGTCTGGATTGGACATCGGATGAGCCCTTCAATAGTGTCCCGTCTCGCTGTACGTCACGCCGCACACCGTCTCAAGTGCTTCGGACGTTTGAAATTTTGTTTGAATTCCGTCGCGCGGCAGACGCGCCAAGGACCACCCGAACTAATCACGTGAACAGGGAGAAACTCATGGGCCGCCTCGAAGGCAAATCCGTCATCATCACCGGCGCTGGCAGCGGCATCGGCCGCGCCGCCTCGCTGCTGTTCACCAGTGAAGGCGCCAAGCTGATCGCGGTCGATCGCACCGAGGGCGTCAACGAGACCGCCAAGCTGGTGCGCGATGCCGGCGGCACTGTCGAGGCCGTCACCGCCGATGCCGGCTCGGAGAGCGACGTGAAGGCCTTCATCGAGAAGGCGGTCTCGAAGTACGGCAAGCTCGATGCGATCTGGGCCAATGCCGGCGTCAGCGGCGGTCTCGTCCCACTCGCCGACCAGACCGTCGAACACTGGCAGGAGGTGCTGCGCGTCAATCTGATCGGCCCATTCCTCGCGATCAAGCATTCGATTCCGCATATGACGAAGCAAGGTTCCGGCTCGATCGTCTGCACCGCCTCCGTCGCGGGCCTGAAGTCGGGTGCCAGCGGACATCCCTACGGCGCGAGCAAGGCCGGCGTCATCAGCCTGGTGCAGACCACCGCCTACTCGCTCTCCGGCACCGGCGTCCGCATCAATGCGGTGTGCCCGGGCCTGATCGAGACCGGCATGACCAAACCGGTGTTCGATCGCGCCAAGGAGCGCGGCACCCAGGACAAGATCGGCCAGCTCAATCCGCTGAAGCGCGCCGGCCAACCGCATGAGCTCGCCGCGATGGGATTGTTTTTGGCGAGCGATGAAGCGTCCTACGTCAACGGCCAGGCCATCCCGGTCGACGGCGGCCTCACCGCATCGATGCCGTATACGGGCAAGCCGATCTAGCGAGGGCAGTCTCCGTGGTTATCCCGGCTGCGGCCCCGATGGCTCCACATTCACGACCGTCGTCCCGGCGAAGGCCGGGACCCATAACCACAGGGTCGAGTAGTTGAAGAAGGCTGTTGCCCCAGCGTCGCGCATTCATTGGCATTTGGGGTAATGGGTCCCGGCCTTCGCCGGGACGACGCTGGAGATGGTTCGCATTCAAGGTGCCAAACAATGCGGTGTCATCACCTGCGCATACGCATGCGGGTGATCCAGTATTCCAGAGACCTCTGTGCTTGAGCCGAGAGGCCGCGGCGTACTGGATCGCCCGGTCCGAGCCGGGCGATGACAGCCGAGAATGGGGATACAGTTTCGCATTCTCGCGACATGAATCGCCCGAGTCTTGCCTTTCGTTCCGCTCTAGGTCCGCGCAACGCGCGACCCGATGATAAACTCCACGAAACCCATCATCTCACCGCGCGGATATATTCGATGGGTTTCGCTTCGCTCTACCCAACCCATCCCACACGCCTGGACCGCAATAACCGCCGGCAACGGTCCGAATATTGCTTGGCCTCGGCAGGCCAACCAGCTGTTATACTTCGCTGGCAGGATCGCTCGCACACTCGTCATTCCTCGCACAATCCCTCGCAAACGAACAGGCAATGCAAAATCAACGTTCCGACCGCATCCGCAAGCTATTGGCCGACCTCGTCGCGTTCGACACCGTCAGCGACCGCAGCAATCTGCCCCTGATCGACTACATCGAGCGCTACCTCGCCTCGCTTGGCCTCGCGGGGCAACGCATCGTCGATGAAACCGGGCAGAAATCCTCGTTGTGGGTCACTGTCGGCCCTGAGGACAAGGCCGGGCTGGTGCTGTCGGGGCATACCGATGTCGTGCCAGTTGTGGGACAGGACTGGAGCCACAACCCGTTCGAGCTCGTCGAGCGCGACGGCCGGCTGTACGGCCGCGGCACCACCGACATGAAGGGCTTTGTCGCCGTCTGCCTCGCGATGGTTCCCGAGATGCTCGCGGCCGATCTGAAGACGCCGATCAATCTTGCCATCTCCTATGACGAGGAGATCGGTTGCGTCGGCGTACGTCCGATGCTGCGCGAGGTCGCGCGCAAGCCGATCAAGCCGCTCGGTTGTTTCGTCGGCGAGCCGACCCAGATGCAGGTCATCATCGGGCACAAGGGCAAGCACGGCGTGCGCGCCACGTTCCGCGGGCTTGCCCGCCATTCCTCGATTGCGCCCGACGGCGTCAACGCCATCGAATATGCCGCTGACCTGATCACCGAGATCCGCCGCCGCGCCGCGTTGCTGACCGCGGATGCCGAACAAGGCAGCCTCTACGATGTCCCGCACTCGACCCTGCTCACCAGCATCGTGCATGGCGGCGCCGCGCTGAACATCGTGCCCGACCAATGCGTGGTGGAATTCGAGTGCCGCGGCATCGGCATCACCGAGTCGAGAGAGGTGACGGACGCGATCATCGCCTGGGCCAAGGCCGAGATCGAGCCTGACATGCGCAAGCGACATCCCGAATGCGGCATCGAATTCGAGGAGATCCTCGACTACCCCGCGCTCGACACCGCCGCCGACGCCGCCATCGTCACGCTCGCCAAGCAATTTGCCGGCCGCAACGACCACGCCAAGGTCGCCTTCGGCACCGAGGCCAGCCTGTTCGTCAGCATGGCGGACGTGCCGTCCGTTGTGATCGGCCCCGGCTCGATCGCACAGGCGCATACGCCGGATGAGTTCGTCGAGATGTCGCAGCTCGAGGCGTGCGGCGCATTCGTCGCACGGCTGATCGCACATTGCGCCAAGTGATTTGCAAATGATTGCGTAGGATCACGGACGCCTCACAACCCGTCCGGCGGTAGCCCCGGTCCCGTTGCGGCGGGACGGAGCTTGTCGCGCTTGCGCTCGCGGTAGAAGGCATAGAGGCCGGAGGCCACGATGATCGCGGCACCCGCGAGCATCGGACCGTCGGGCTTGTGGCCGAAGGCGAGATAGCCCGTCAGCATCGCCCACGGCAGCGCGGTATAGCGGAACGGCGCCACCGCCGAGATGTCGCCTGTGCGCAGCGACACGATGATGCACTGATAACCGATCAGGATCAGGACCGCGGCCAATATGAGCAGGCCGAGCGCGGTGCCGGACGGCGGCCGCCAGCCGCCGAGCGGGACAAGGACGACAGCACCCGCCGTCGTCACGGTCACGGTGGTGAGCAGCGTGATGAACACGGTCGGCAGCTCTTTCGGGATACGGCGGGTGGCGAGATCGCGCACCGCGCAGAAGCCGACCGACGCCAGCGCCAAGAGCGCAGCCTGGCTAAAGCCTTCCGCACCGGGCCGAACGATGACAAGCACCCCGATGAAGCCGGCCGCGATCGCAAGCCAGCGCCGCCAGCCGACCGGCTCGCCGAACACCAGCGCCGCACCGAGCGTGATGACCAGCGGCAGCGCCTGGAAGATCGCCGAGGCGTTGGCGAGCGGGATCTGCGCGATCGCGGAGAGATAGGTTAGCGTGCCGCCGATCTCGCCAAGGACGCGCAGCCCGACCGGCCAGATCAGCAGCACGCTGAAACTGCGCAGCGCGTCACGGTACCAGGCGAGCGCCGCGACCAGCACCATCGCAACCAGGCCGCGCACCAGCAGGATCTCGCCGATGTTGAGCTCCGCCGACACCGCCTTGGTGATGGTGTCGTTGACCGTGAAGCTGGCCATGGCCGCAGCCATGAACAGGCTGCCGCGAAGATTGGAGGAAAGAGCCAAAATGAAAATGTCCGATCAGGACCAGGGCGGGCGTTGACCGGACTGACTTGCCAAAGCGGCAGCGCGAACTCAAGTCACAGATGGCTACAATGCGGAAACATGCCGCACCTTGCAGCGGCGGCGCGAGCCTTTGGAATCGCGATCGGCCTGCTGCTCCCTCGCGCCGCTCTTGCCGGGTCAAGACGAGCGCAGCTCGCTCTTAGTGGGTTGAGTGAAGGGCTTGCTCCGCACAGACGGCGGCAAACGAGTTGCGGAGACTCCCCCTCACCCGGATCGCACTTCGCTTCGCTGCATGCGATCCGACCTCTCCCCGCAAGCGCAGGGGTGTCCGGGGAATGATTCACTGTGTCGCGGTGCATGCTCGGCAGGACCGAGGCAAATCGGTCTTTTCTGGTTGTCGAGACACAGAGGGCCGAGCATGCGATATCGCGGTAGCATTTTTGGAAGGCTGCTTGAACCGATCAATCGACGGCAGTTTCAGACGGTTGTGGATCGTCTGGACGGGGATGCCTACGACAAGTCGTTCAGGAGCTGGGATCATCTGGTGGCGCTGATCTATGCCCAGCTTAGCGGCAACAGCAGTCTGCGCGGGGTGGTGACTGGCTTCAACGCCAATTCGCAGCATCACTATCACTTGGGAACCGGCAAGCTGTCGCGCTCGACGTTGTCCGATGCCAATGCCCGCCGTCCGATCGGCATTTTCGCGCAAACCTTTGCGGCGCTGTCGGCGATGGCGCGTCGCCAGCTGCGGAGTGAAGGCATGGAGATGGTGCGTCTGATCGACGCCAGTCCGATCCCGCTCGGCAAGGTCTGCAGTTGGGCGACGTGGAACGGCCGCATCCGCGGCATGAAGCTGCATGTCGTCTACGACCCAAGGAGCGATGTCCCGACCTGCGTCGAGATGACGGCCGCGAACGTCAATGACATCGAGATCGGCCGACAGACCCCAATCCAGCCCGCCACCACCTATGTGTTTGACAAGGGCTATTGCCGTTTCGACTGGTGGCAGAAGATCAATGATAGCAAGGCTTTCTTCGTTACCCGGGCGAAGACGAGCATCCGTCTTCGCTCGCTCAGGCATCGCGCCATCCGCAAGCGTAACGGGGATGGCTTCGAAATCCTTGCCGATGACGAGGTGAAGCTCACCAGCAAGGGCGATTCGCGCCTTCCAATCCCGCTCCGCCGCATCAAGATCAGACGCGAGAAAGGCGGCAAGATCACACTCCTGACCAACGACCTTGCCCGTAGCGCCGTCGAGATCGCCGCCCTCTACAAGAGCCGATGGCAAATCGAGCTGCTGTTCCGCTGGATCAAGCAGCATCTCGATATTCGCAAGTTCCTCGGCGCCAACGACAACGCGATCCGCCTTCAGGTGCTCGCTGCGATGATTGCCTACCTGCTGCTGCGCATCGCCGCTCACACCAACTGCATCAAAATGCTCCCGCTCAGGTTCGCCGAACTCGTCGGCCAGCTCCTGCTCACGCGTCGATCCCTCGCTGCCATCGACAAACCTCCGCCCATCAACCCCAGCCGTCGGAAATCAACCATCTCACCTGACCAGATGGAGCTCCGCTATGCCTGAATTTCCCCGGACACCCCTGCCGCAAGCGGGGCGAGGTAAAAAGAAAAGCGGCGCGAGCCCTGTTGGATCGCGCCGCATTCTTGGATCAGGTTGCGCCGGCCTTCTGCGCGTATTCCCATGACGCCTGCGACAGCGGCACGGTGCGCTTGGCCGACTCGAGGGCCTTGGCATTCGCCGCGGTGCCGTCGCGAACCCGGCCCGCGATGCCCTGCGTGATGCCGGCAAGGCGGAACAGGTTGTAGGAGAAATACCAGTTCAGGTCCGGCACCGGGATGCCGGTCACGTCGCAATAGATCTGCGCCGCTTCATCCTGGCTCGGAATGTTCAATGCCTTGAGGTCGGCATTGACGAGGCCCGGCATGGTCCACTGCATCAACAGGTAGGTGAAGTCGGCCATGGGATCGCCGAGCGTCGACAATTCCCAGTCGAGCACCGCCTGCACCCGCGGCTCGGTGGCGTGGAAGATCATGTTGTCGAGGCGATAGTCGCCATGCACGATCGAGACGCGCTTCTGCTCCGGAACGGTTTTCGGCAGCCACTCGGCGAGCTTCTCGAATTCGGGAATGTGCTGCGTTTCGGAGGCGCGGTACTGCTTGGTCCAGCGATCGACCTGTCGCGCAAAATAATTGCCGGGCTTGCCGAAATCGCCGAGGCCGATCGCCTCGGGATTGAACAGATGAAGCTTGGCCAGCGTCTCGATCTTGCTGGCGAAGATCTTTCGGCGCGCGTCGGGCTCCTGGGTCGGCAGCGTCGGATCCCAGAACACCCGCCCCTCTTCCATCGACATGATGTAGAAGGCCGAGCCGATCACCGCGTCGTCGGTGCACAGCGCGTAGGCTTTCGCAACCGGGAAATTCTGCTTGCCGAGCGCCGCGATCACGCGGAACTCGCGATCGACCGCATGCGCCGACGGCAATAATTTACCGAACGGCTTGCGCCGCATCACGTAGTTGCGGCCGGGGGTCTCGAGCTTGTAGGTCGGGTTGGACTGGCCACCCTTGAACTGCAGGACCGTGAGCGGCCCCTGATAGCCTTCGACGTGTTCCCTCATCCAGGCGTCGAGACTAGCCTCGTTGATACGATGGCGCTCCTCGACTTCCCTTGTGCCGGAAAATTCTTCGTCTTTCCTGACGCCGTCCGCCACGATGACGCTCCCTCAACTCGATTTTTCAAAGAGCGCGTCGGGGCGCTCCATCAATCAGGCTGGCACGCCAGCCTGATCTCTCTTTTTCATTCTGAGCACGATGTGCGCGCGAACGCCATGCGTTCCGCATCATGCTCAGTGCGACGTGTTTGCATACTTCCGAAGTTCAAGTCTGGCAATGGCGCGATTGTGCACCTCGTCCGGACCGTCCGCCAGGCGCAGCGTGCGGATGTGGGCATAGGCGCGGGCGAGCCCTGCTTCGTCGGAGACGCCGCCGCCGCCAAAGGCCTGGATCGCCTGGTCGATGATCTTGAGCGCCATGTTGGGAGCTGCGACCTTGATCATCGCGATCTCGGCCTGTGCGGTCTTGTTGCCGACCTTGTCCATCATGTCGGCGGCCTTGAGGCAGAGCAGACGGTTCATCTCGATGTCGGTGCGGGCATCGCCGATGCGCTGCTCCCAGACCGAATGCTCGATGATCTTCTTGCCGAACGCGGTGCGCGAGGCGAGCCGCTTCACCATCTTCTCCAGCGCCTCCTCGGCCTGGCCGATGGTGCGCATGCAGTGATGGATGCGGCCCGGACCGAGACGGCCCTGGGCGATCTCGAAGCCGCGGCCTTCGCCGAGCAGGATGTTTTCCTTCGGCACGCGGACGTTCTCGAGCAGCACCTGGGCGTGGCCGTGCGGCGCATCGTCGAAGCCGAACACCGGCAGCATCTTCTCGACCTTGATGCCGGGGGTATCGAGCGGCACCAGGATCTGCGACTGCTGCTGATGCTTGGCGGCGTTGAAGTCGGTCTTGCCCATCAGGATCGCGATCTTGCAACGAGGATCGCCGACGCCCGACGACCACCATTTGCGGCCGTTGATGACGTAGTGATCGCCGTCCTTCTCGATCCGGGTCTCGATGTTGGTGGCGTCGGACGAAGCGACCGCCGGCTCGGTCATCAGGAAGGCGGAGCGGATCTCGCCGTCCATCAGCGGGCGCAGCCATTTGCGCTTCTGCTCCTTGGTGCCGTAGCGGATGAACACTTCCATGTTGCCGGTATCGGGAGCGGAGCAGTTGAACACTTCCGAAGCCCAGGAGATGCGACCCATCTCTTCCGACAGCAGCGCGTATTCGAGATTGGTCAATCCCGCGCCGTGGAATTCATCGTCCTCATGCGAGGACGGCGGCATGAACATATTCCAGAGGCCTTCGGCCTTCGCCTTCTTCTTCAGATCCTCGAGGATCGGGATCACCTTCCAGCGCGGGCCCTCGGCATCCTGCTTGTCGTAGATCGGCACGGCGGGCCGAACGTGCGTTTTCATGAAGGCCTGAACGCGCTCCAGCCACTCCTTCTGCTTGGGCGACATCGTGAAATCCATGGGACGCTCCTCGTTTCCTAGACTTGGGCCGCTGACCTGGGCCGATGACCTGGGCCGTAGCCATTTGCCGACATTGTTGACCCCGCCTCCGCGGCTCGCAAGGGCGTTCGCGAAAGGGCGGCGGCGGTGTGCCAGAATGCTGCCCCGCGATCCGCGGATTGACATTTCCGACCGTTCAAACGATAGTTTCATACAAATGTTTGAAATGCAACCTTGCGTTCGTCATTCCGGGGCAGCCCGCAGGGCTGAACCCGGAATCCGGAAATTGTGGAGCGAGATTCCGGGTTCGATGCTGCGCATCGCCCCGGAATGACCGGAGGCTCTCAGCCATGGCCAGCGACCAGACCCGATCCGCCATTCTCGCCGCCGCCGAGCGGCTCTATGCCGACCGCGGCTTCGGCGACGTCACGCTGCGCGACATCGTCGCGGAAGCGAACGTCAACCTCGCGGCGGTGAACTATCATTTCGGCTCCAAGGACGAATTGATCGCGGAGCTGTTCGTCACCCGCAGCATCCAGACCAACCGCGAGCGCCTCAACGAATTGCGGGCGGCGGAGGAAAAAGGCGGCGGCCGCGCCGCGATCGAGGACATCATGCGCGCCCTCGTCGGCCCCACCCTGCGCGGCTGCCTCGGGCCGGATCGCGAGGGCTCGACCGCGGCGCGGTTCATGATCCGCGCCTCGATCGAATCCGTGCCGCCGATCCGCCGCATCAAGAATCGCGAGGTCGATCACCTGCGCAAGTTCGCCGCGGCGATGCGCCGCGCGATGCCGGCCAGCAGCGACACCGAGCTCTATTGGGGCCTGCACTTCGCGCTCGCGATGGCGCACCACACCATCCGCGAGAAGGAACGCCTGCTGCGGCTGTCGGAAGGCAAATGCGATCTCGACGACGTCCGCGGCATCATCGATCGCGTGGTCACGGTCTCGGTGATGGCGCTGACGATGGGCGACGTGCCGAGCAAGCCGGCGCCGCGACCGGTCGCGATGCACGGGCGGCTGACGCGGCAGGATTTGTGAAGCGAGGGCGCCGCTGCGGCGCCCTGCCCTTACACCATCGCGATGCAGTCGATCTCGACGTCGAACGGCCCGGTCCATTCCGGGATGCAGACGAAGATCCGCGCCGGCGGCTGGTGTGGGAAGTACCTTGCATAGACTGCATTGAAGGTTGTGAAGTGCTTTGCCGAAGTGCAGAACACGTTGCACTTCATCACATTGTCGAGCGTGGCGCCGGCCGCCTCGAGGCATTGCTTGAGCTGCTCCATGACCAGCTCGCTTTGCAGCTCGATCGACGCGCCGGCGGCGAACTCGCCGGTCGCGGGATCGAACGGCGGCAGGCCGGAGACGAACACCATGTTGCCGGCCCGGGTCACCGGCGACGCCGGCGCCTTCCAGCGCTCCAGCCAACTCGAGATCGGTTCGACGCGGACCACTTCCCGTTTCATGATTGGCACCTTCGATGAGGGATCGATGGCGCCAACCTAGCAGGCGGATGTCAATGATGCCTCGATGCTGGTCGAAGTGTTGTTGCGGAATGACGACCCTGGTCCCGTCACCCTGAGGAGCGCGCCCTTGCGCGCGTCTCGAAGGGTCGACGGCCACCAGCGGGGCCGTTCATCCTTCGAGGCTCGCAAGAGCTCGCACCTCAGAGTCTGACTCATAAATCACCCAACCTTAGCTGCAGCCGCGAGTCTGCGGGTCAGGAGCCTGATGTGTGCAATCAGCAGCCAGGCAGCTTCGGTTGCCACCGTCGCCTCGAAGTCCTTGGCGAGGCGGCGGCATCTGCCGAACCAAGCGAATGTGCGTTCAACCACCCACCGCCTCGGCAGAAGCTGGAAGCCTTTGACGCCTTGAGGCCGCTCGACGATCTCGACAGTCCATGGACCGCAGTCTGAGAGCGCGTCGAGGAGTTGATTTCCGCGGTAGACCCGGTCGGCAAAGACGTGGCGCAGCCGGGGGAAGTTCATCCGCACGTTCTTCAGCAGCGGTACGGCGCCATGGCAGTCCTGAACGTTGGCCGGATGAACATGAACCCCGAGGAGGAGGCCATTGGTATCCGTCACGATATGCCGCTTGCGGCCGTAGATGCGCTTGCCTGCATCGTAGCCGCGCGGTCCGCCAGCTTGGGTGGTCGGCGCACTTTGACTGTCGATCACGGCTGCCGTCGGCTTCGGTGTCCGTCCAAGCTTTTTTCGCGCCCGTCGGACAAGCACGCTGACAATCCTCTGCCACCGGCCTGTATCCCGCCATCTATAAAAATAGCCCTGCACCGTCGAATAGGGCGGGAACTCCTGCGGCAACGCCCGCCACTGGCAGCCGGTCGAAACGATATAGAGGATCGCTTCGATCACACGACGCAGCTCCGTCTTACGCGGCCGGCCGCGCCGGTTCGCTCGCGGCAACAGGCGTCTGATCAGCGCCCACTCCGCATCGGTCATATCGCTTGCATAACGCAGATCGTCCCGCCGATATTGCTCCCGAGTGATCTTGGTCCAGGGCATCGTGCTCTCCCTCGAATCTTTGCAAATCCGATGGAATCACACCCCACTGAGATCACTCACCCATTTTTCAGTCAGGCTCTCAGGATGACGGAGAAACTCCACCGCCCGCGGCCTCGAAGTCAGTGCCTACAGAATCCCCTGCGCCTTCAGTCCCTCGACCTTGGCGTCGTCATAGCCGATGGTCGCCAGGATCTCCTTGGTGTCGGCCCCCAACAGCGGCGGGGCGCGGTATTCGGTGATCGGCGTGCCCGAGAAGGTCAGCGCGTTCCGGATCAGCGACAGGTTCGGCTCGAACGGATGGTCGACCTTGACCCGCATGCCGCGCGATTGCACGTGCGGATCGCTGAACACCTGCTCGAAATTGTTGATCGGGCCCGACGGCACGCCGGCCTCCTCGAGCTTCTCCAGCCAGTAGGCGACCGGCTTCTTCAGGAACAGCCCGGCGAAGATCGCCATGATCTCCTTGCCGTGCACGACGCGGTCGTTGTTCTTGACGAAGCGCTTGTCGTTCGCGAGCTCGGGCTCGCCGAGCACGGCGCAGGTGCGCTGGAACTGGCCGTCATTGCCGACCACCAGCATCAGCTCGCCATCAGTGCAGCGGAACACGCCGGCCGGCATGCCGCCATTGCCCCAGGTGCCGCGGCGCGGCGGGGTCTTGCCATTGACGAGGTAGATCTGCAGCCAGTGCGACAGCGATGCGATCACCGTGTCGAACAGGCAGACGTCGATGTGCTGCCCTTCCCCGTTGTTGGCGTCGCGATGGTAGAGCGCCGAGAGGATGCCGATCGAGGTGTTCATGCCGGTCATGTAGTCGACGATCGAGGGGCCGACCTTCATCGGGCCCTCGCCCGGCTCGCCGTCGATATGGCCGGTGACGCTCATCAGGCCGCCCATCGCCTGCAGGATCGCATCATAGCCCGCGCGCGGCGCGTAAGGTCCGGTCTGGCCGAAACCCGTCACCGAGCAATAGATGATACCGGGGTTGAGCTGCTTGATGGTCTCGTAGTCGAGACCGTAACGCTTGAGGTCGCCGACCTTGTAGTTCTCCATCATCACGTCGGCCGTCTTGGCGAGCTCGCGGATGATCGCCTGCCCTTCCGGCTTGGCGATGTTGACGGTGACCGACTTCTTGTTGCGGTTGGCGCAGAGGTAGAACGAGTTGTTGTTGTTCTGCTTGCCTTCGGGATCGGTGAGATAGGGCGGGCCGAAGGCGCGGGCATCGTCGCCGCCGCCGGGCCGCTCGATCTTGATCACCTCGGCGCCGAGATCCGCCAGCATCTGGGCCGACAGCGGGCCCGCGAGCACCCGCGTCAGGTCGAGAATCTTGATGCCCGAGAGTGGCAGAGCCGACATGAACCTTCCTCCAAATCTTGCGATATCTTGATTGTGTCGCACCGGGCCGCTGCCCGCGCGCGCTCAAGCCTGCCGATACACCATTTTGGTGTGACGAGCACTGCATTGTCGGCATGAAGCCATCCCCGGGCGGCCTATGTGCGGCGCACCGGCGGTATTTGGCCGGAACCGGCCGGCCCCCGCCCCGATTGCCGCCACGCGAAATTGTGAAGATGGCCGACACCCATTTGCCTCAGCGTCAGCGGTATTTTGCCGCGACGAGGAGGAAAACATGCGGACGATCACGACGGTCGGGTTGCTGCTGACGCTGCTTGCGGCCGCGATGCCGCCGGTGGACGCGCGCGGCAGCCACGGCCATGGCGGCGGGCACGCGATGCACGGCATGCACGTGGGCGGCGCCACTGGCGCCGGCAGTTTTGCCGACGACAAGCGCCACGGCAACGACCCCTACACCAAGGCGGCCTCCGACGAAGAGGACCGCCTGCTCAACAGCAAGCTGAAGAGCATCTGCCGCGGCTGCTAGGACGACGTCCAGCGAAGCCGCGCCAGGATCGCGCGGCCCATGATCCAGTCCTTGTCGCTTTCGCTGAGGAACGGAAGCTCCTCCGTGAATTGCGTCACGCGCTGCCGGTAAGTGGCCCGGGCGAATGAGTTGGTTAGATCGGTCCCCCAGTGGCAGCGCTCCGGGCCGTAGGCGTCGAACAGGCGGTGGATGTGCGGGATCACGTCGCGGAATGGATATCGCTCAGTCGAAATCAGCGGGACCGACGACAACTTCACCGATACATTCGCATATTTTGCGAGCGCGGCCGCCTGGACGATAGCCTCCGGCACCATGTTGTTTTCCGATGAGCCGGGACGAGGGCGAAGTCCCGCGCCGACGCCCATGTGATCGATGATGAGCGTAAGTTGCGGGTGCCGCTCGGCGATGCGGGCGAACAGCGACGTCTGCCCCTCAGTGAGAAACATCACCGGCAGGCGGGCCTTCTCCGCCGCCGGCCAGAACCAGTCCGCGGTTCCGTCTGTCAGCCACGCCGCTTCGCCGGGGCCGACGTTCAACCTCACGCCCAGTACGCCGGGCTGGTCGCGCCAAGTCGCAAGCCGTGCCGCGCGGTCGGGCTTGTCGAGGGCGACACGCGCCATGATGGCGAAGCGGCCCGGGTACCGTCTGACTGCCTCCTGGGCATAATCGATGCGCTCACCTTCAAGCGACACTGGCGGAACGATGACAACGCGATCGACGCCAGCCTCGTCCATCAGTGGAATGACTCGCTCGATGGTGAAGGGCTCCGGGAGCTGCGGCTTGGCACCGGGGAGCCAGGGTCTCTCCGGAGTGCTTGCCGGCCACAAGTGAACCTGCGAATCGACGATCACTCGTTTTTGCTGCGCGACTGCTACAGTGGCGCGTTGCATTGACAGCGCGACACCGGTCGCGACGGCGCCGGTCAGAAGATGACGGCGTGAAGGCATGTAATGTCCTTCCTGTTCTATGGCTTTGGTCACGACATGATGGTGATCGGCACGGCGCGCCTCAGCAGGGGTAACCGCAAACTGGCTCGCAATATTGAAGATCACATCAGGAAATTGCGGCCGTAGAAATAGGGCTCACGGTCAATTTGCGCCGCAACAATCTTGAATCGCGCATTTCTCGGCTGGGCCCTGGCGCGGCGACCTACGACGCGATCGCCTGCCGCGGCTGCGCGGTGGCGCCGATCAGCTTGCCGATCTCGGGCTTGCAGCCGCCGCAATTGGTGCCGGCCTTCAGACAGCGGCCGATCGCATCGACGCTGTCGGCGCCCTTTTTGATCTCGGCGGTGATCTGGTGCCGTCCGACGCTGAAACAGGAGCAGACGATCGGGCCGACATCCTCGCCCGCGCCGAACGGCCGTCCCGCGAGCAGCGACATCCGCGCATTGGCCGACAATTGCTGCTCGGCGAACAGCCCGGTCAGCCAGGCCCGCGACGGCAGCGCGTGATCGGGCGCGATGAACACGCAGCCCTCGAGCCGGCCGTCGCGCACCGCCGCGTAGCGGAAGCGTCCCGCCGCCGGATCGCGATAGGCGATCCACTCGATCTCGACACCTTCGAGGCCGAGCTGCGCCCTCGCCCAGTCGCGCCAGCTCTCCGGGCGAGTGTCGAGCGCGAGCTCCAGCCGCGTGCAATCGCCGGCCTTGCCGTAGACCCAATAGCCGCTTGCCGGACGCCTGATCGCGTCGCGGCTCAGGATGAAGGCGTGCCATTTCGGCGTATAGCGATCGGCCTTGACCGGCGTGTGCTTGGACTCCGGCTGGCCGGACACTGGATCTGTCGCCGGATTGACCAGCGCGTTGACGCGCCCCTCGCCGGCGAACTCCGCGTTCCAGTGCATCGGCACGAACACGCAGCCGCGGCGCTGGTCGGCGCTGACCACGACGCGCGCGATCATCTCGCCCCAGCTGCTGGTCAGCCGCACCAATCCCTCGTTTTGCAGCCCGGCCTGCCGCGCATCCTCGGGGTGAAACTCGGCATAGGGCTCGAACACATGCGCCAGCAGCCGGCCGGTTTTGCCGGTCCGGGTCATGGTGTGCCACTGATCGCGCACGCGGCCGGTGTTGAGCACCAACGGAAAGTCGCGGCTGGTGGCGTGGCGCGCCGCGCGCGGCGCCACCGGCACGAAGCGCGCCTTGCGGTCCGGCGTGAAGAATTGCTGGCTCTCGAACATCCGCGACGTGCCGGCCGGATGGTCCGACGTCACCGGCCACTGCACCGGCGCCAGCGCGTCATAGGCGGTATCGTCCAGCGCCGCCAGCGCCGAGATGTCGAAATCGCGCCGGCCGCTATTCTCGAAGCCGGACAGTTCGGCGTGCTCGCGGAACACCTCGGCCACCGAGGCATAATCGAAGCCCGAATATCCCATGCGACCGGCGACGTCGCAGATAATGCGCCAGTCGGCGCGCGCCTCGCCCGGCGCTGCGAGAAACGGCCGCTGCCGCGAGATCCGGCGCTCGGAATTGGTGACGGTGCCGTCCTTCTCGCCCCACGCCAGCGCCGGCAGCAGCACGTCGGCATGGCGCGTGGTGTCGGTGTCGCGCATGCAATCCGTCACCACGACGAGCTCGCAGGCGTCGAGCGCGGCGCGCGCGCGATCGGCATCCGGCAGGCTCACCACCGGATTGGTCGAGATGATCCACACCGCCTTGATGCGGCCGTCGGCGATCGCGTCGAACATGTCGACCGCTTTCAGCCCGGCCTTCTCCGCGATCACTGGCGCACGCCAGAACCGCTGCACCAGCTCGCGATGCGCGGGATTCTCGATCTCCATATGCGCGGCGAGCTGGTTGGCGAGCCCGCCGACCTCGCGGCCGCCCATCGCGTTGGGCTGGCCGGTCAGCGAGAACGGCCCCATGCCGGGACGGCCGATGCGTCCAGTCAAGAGATGGCAATTGATGATGGCGTTGACCTTGTCGACGCCGCTCGACGACTGGTTGATGCCTTGCGAATAGAGCGTGACGACGCGCTCGGTGCGCGTGAACCAGTCGAAGAACAGCCCGACCGCGCCTTCGGTCAGGCCGCAGGTCGCCGCGGTCTGCGCCACGGTCTGGCCGCCGACCTGCTTCAGCGCGTCGACCACACCCGTCGTGCAATTGCCGACAAAGCCGCGGTCGACCGCGTTGCTGCCGGCGAGGAAGGCGAACAGGCCGTTGAACAGCACGGAATCGCTGCCCGAGCGCAGCGGCAGATGCAGATCGGCGCCCTCGCAGGTCGCGGTGCGGCGCGGATCGATCACCACGATCTTGCAGGCCGGATTCTTCTCCTTCGCCGCCAGCATGCGCTGGTGCAGGATCGGATGGCACCAGGCGGCGTTGGAGCCCACCAGCACCAGAAGCTCCGCCTGCTCGAGATCCTCGTAGCAGCCCGGCACGGTGTCGCTGCCGAAGGCGCGCTTGTGCCCGGCGACGCTGGAGGCCATGCACAGCCGCGAATTGGTGTCGATATTGGCGGTGCCGACGAAGCCCTTGGCGAGCTTGTTGATGACGTAATAGTCCTCGGTCAGGAGCTGGCCGGAAACATAGAACGCAACCGCGTCGGGCCCGTGCTCACGAATGATCCTGCTAAAGCCATCGGCGACGCGATCGAGCGCGTCGTCCCACGCCGCCGGCGCGCCGTCCACCATCGGCTCGAGCAGACGCCCGTCGAGATCGATGGTCTCGGCGAGCGCCGAACCCTTGCTGCAGAGCCGGCCGAAATTGGCCGGATGCTGCTTGTCGCCCTCGACCTGGACGGTGCCCGCCGCGTCCTTCGACGCGATGACGCCACAGCCGACACCGCAATAGGGACACGTGGTCTTGACGGACATTGCCTGACCGCTCAGCTCACCGCCGCCGCCTGCCGCACCGACAGCCAGACAACGCCGTTCTCGACCTTGGCCGGGTGGGTATGCGTGCAGCCTTCGTCGGGCGCGACCGCCTGCCCGCTCGCCAGCTCGATGACGAAGTTATGCAGCGGACAGGTCACGCGCTTGTTGTGCACGATGCCCTGCGACAGCGGCCCGCCCTTGTGCGGGCAGCGGTCGTCGAGCGCGAACACCTCGTCGCTCTCGGTCCGGAACACCGCGATGTTGCCGCCCGGCGTGCGCACCACGCGCGAGCCGAGCCGCGGAATGTCGGTCAATGCGCCGATTTCGATCCACTGGGTCATGCGAGCTCCAATTCGGCGAGAGGCGCGAACTCGTTGCGATCGACGCCGCGGCTGGCACGCTCGGCCCACGGATCGGTCTGCGCGAACTGCTGTGAATAGGCAAAGCGAGCGAACAGCGCCTTGCGGTTCGCAACGTCATCGACCACCCGCTTCCTGATCTGCTCGAGACCGACGCGGTCGCACCATTTGTACATGCGCTCGAGATACCAGCCCTCCTCGCGGTAGAGCTGGGTCAGCGCCACGATCACCTCGAGGCATTCGTCTTCGGTCTCGACCTTGGTCAGGAACTCGGTGCCCTTGATGTGCAGTCCGGCGGCACCGGCGAAATGGATCTCGTAACCGGAATCGACGCAGACCACGCCGACGTCCTTGCAGGTCGCTTCCGCGCAGTTGCGCGGGCAGCCGGAGACGCCGAGCTTGACCTTGGCCGGCGTCCACGAGCCCCACATGAACTTCTCGAGCTTGACGCCGAGGCCGGTGGAATCCTGGGTGCCGAAGCGACACCATTCGGAGCCGACGCAGGTCTTCACCGTGCGCAGGCCCTTGGCGTAGGCATGGCCCGACACCATGCCGGCGTCGTTGAGGTCGGCCCACACCGCCGGCAGGTCCTCCTTCTTGACGCCGAGCAGGTCGATGCGCTGGCCGCCGGTGACCTTTACCGTCGGGATGCTGAACTTCTCGGCGACGTCGGCGATCGCGCGCAGCTCGCTCGGCGTCGTGACGCCGCCCCACATCCGCGGCACCACCGAATAGGTGCCGTCCTTCTGGATGTTGGCGTGGACGCGCTCATTGATGAAGCGCGACTGCTGATCGTCGCGATATTCGCCGGGCCAGGTCGCGAGCAGATAGTAATTCAACGCCGGACGGCAGGAGTGGCAGCCGTTCAGGGTCTTCCACTCCATGAAGCGCATGACCGCGGGAATGGTCTTGAGCTGCTGCTCGACGATCACGCGGCGAACGTCGTCGTGGCTGTGATCGGTGCATTTGCACAGCGGCTTGACCTTCGGCGCCGCCGAATAGTCGCCGCCGAGCGTGAACGCCAGCACCTGCTCGACAAGGCCGGTGCAGGACCCGCAGGACGACGATGCCTTGGTGTGAGCGCGGACATCATCGAGCGTGAACAGCTTCTTCTCGCTGATCGCCTTGACGATGGCACCCTTGCAGACGCCGTTGCAGCCGCAGATTTCGGTCTCGTCGCTCATCGCGGCAACCGAGCTCTGGCCGCTGACGCCGCCATCGCCGAGATTGGCGGCGCCGAACACCAGGCGCTCGCGCATATGCGAGACGTCGGTGCCGTCACGCAGGTGCTGGAAGTACCAGGGACCGTCGATGGTGTCGCCATAGAGCACGGCGCCGACGATCTTCTTGTCCTTCAGGATGATGCGCTTGTAGACGCCGCGGTTGGCGTCCTGCAGCACGATCTCCTCCTTGTCCGGCCCCGGCGCGAAGTCGCCGGCGGAGAACAGGTCGATGCCGGTGACCTTCAGCTTGGTCGAGGTGACCGAGCCGTCATAGGTGGCAAACCCCTTCATCGCGAGGTGGTTGGCGCAGACCTTGGCCTGGTCGAACAGCGGCGCGACGAGACCGTAGGTCTGGCGGCGGTGCTGCACGCACTCGCCGACCGCGTAGATGCGGCCGTCATAGGTCTGCATGGTGTCTGAGACGACGATGCCGCGCTCGCAGTACAGCCCGGCCTTCTTGGCGAGCTCGAAATTCGGGCGGATGCCGACCGCCATCACCACGAGATCGGCCGGCAGCTCGGTGCCGTCGCCGAAGCGCACGCCGGTGACGCGATCCTCGCCCAGGATCGCCTGGGTTTGTGCGGGCATCTTGAACACCATGCCGCGCTCTTCCAGCGACTTGCGCAAGAGACCGCCGGCCACCGGATCGAGCTGACGCTCCATCAGCGTGTCGAGCAGATGCACGACCGTGACGTTCATGCCGCGCTTCATCAGCCCGTTGGCGGCCTCGAGGCCCAACAGGCCGCCGCCGATCACCACCGCGTTGCGATAGTCGGTCGAGGCCTTGATCATGCGATCGACGTCATAGATGTCGCGGAAGCCGATCACGCCCGGCAGTTCCTTGCCCGGCAGCGGCAGCATGATCGGGTTTGAGCCCGTCGCGATCAGCAGGCGGTCATAGGGCACCCGTTCGCCGGCCTCGGTGACGACTTCGCAGGTCCGGCGATCGATCATGGTGATCGTCTCGCCCTTGCGCAGCGTGATGTTGTTGTCCTCGTACCAGTCGACGGTGTTGAGCATGATGTCGTCGACGGTCTTCTCGCCGGCGAGCACCGGCGACAGCAGGATGCGGTTGTAATTGCCGTAGGGCTCGGAGCCGAACACCGTGATGTCGTAGAGATCGGGCGCGCGCTCCAGCAGCGCCTCGACCGTCCGGATGCCGGCCATCCCGTTGCCGATCACCACGAGCTTCTGCTTGGTCACTTTGTCGAGCATGGTCTGCCTTTCAATTCCGACGGCGCTGCGCAGCGACGCGGCGTGCGTCGTTGATGGGCACCGATAAAGGTTTGGAGTTGTAGGAAGCCCAGCCGCGGGCGCAGACCGTCTTCGATGACGACCAATGTTCCGTTATTGATTGATATTCAAAACGCGTGCCAACTCGTGGCGGGCGAATCCGGCTGCAAAATCAATAGGTTTCCGGCCGATCAAAATCCACCGGTCCGCGCGCCGCGCCGACAGCCGGCCGAAATTTTAGCCACGCCGATGATCTCTTGTGCATCACAGCATCGCGGGCCGCGATGGCGATCGCGAAATCGCATTTGATGCGCGATCGCACGGACTTGGCGCATCGCACAAAAAAGCACCAGCATGCACGTTTGCGCAGCGGCACTTGCCGCAAGCCACGCCACGCGCGGCGGCGGAACGCTGTTCGCGATTGCGCGGCAACGTCTTGCGACTGCACGGCAAAGCGACGCGACCTGATCGATGGCACGGTAATTGCTGACCCCAGCTGTTGACGGAGTGCGTCTCAACGACGAGCGCACTCACGATTCACCAACATTCCATTTGTCTGCGCCTGAGATGGCCGCGCTTTCGCGGCTGCCTCCGCCGCATCAACGCGAGATGCTTGCGATGAAGCTAGCCGAGTTCAAGAAGGCAGGTCACTGGCCGACACTGCTTGCCGCGTTCCTGTACTTCGACATCAGTTTCATGGCGTGGGTCGCGCTCGGACCGCTGATCGTCTACATCGCGCGAGACATGAATCTGGCCGTGAACGAGAAGTTCACCCTGGTCGCCATTCCCGTGCTGGCCGGCGCGCTGCTGCGCGTGCCGATGGGCATTCTCGCCGACATCATCGGCGCCAAGCGCACCGGCATCATCGCCCAGCTCGTCGTGATCGCCGCGACTGCTGCGGTGTGGCACTTCGGGCTGACCAGCAAGCTCGCGATCGAGCTGTTCGGGCTTGCGCTCGGCGTCGGCGGCGCCTCGTTCGCCGTCGCCCTGCCCCAGGCGAGCCGCTGGTATCCGCCGCAATATCAGGGCGTGGTGATGGGGATTGCCGGTGCCGGCAATATGGGCGTCGTGCTCGACACGCTGCTCGCGCCGACCATTGCCGAGCATTGGGGCTGGCAGGCCGTGTTCGGCTGCCTGCTTATTCCGATGCTGATGGTGCTCGCCTATTACGCGGTCGCAGCCAAGGACGCGCCGGGCGAGCGCAAGAAGGTCTCGCTGCAGGCCTACGGCGCACTGCTGAAGGATTCCGACAGCCGCTGGTTCATGTTCTTCTACTTCATCACCTTCGGCGGCTTCGTCGGCCTCGCCAACGCGCTGCCGCTCTATTTCACCGTGCAGTATCATGTCTCCGGCGTCGCGGCCGGCATGCTGGTCGCGCTGATCGTCGCGTTCGGCT
Organism: Bradyrhizobium sp. USDA 4538; assembly: GCF_024171045.1. Lineage (NCBI taxonomy): Bacteria > Pseudomonadati > Pseudomonadota > Alphaproteobacteria > Hyphomicrobiales > Nitrobacteraceae > Bradyrhizobium > Bradyrhizobium sp. USDA 4538. The sequence continues at coordinate 7,153,858 of NZ_JALJZE010000001.1, read as the reverse complement.
CGGGATTCCGTCCCGTCGGCGGCATGATCGCCGACCGGATCGGCGGCATCCGTTCGCTGTCGATCCTGTTCGGTGTCGTGGTCGCGGCCTATCTCGTCATTGCCTTCATGCCGGAGGGCCCGACGGCGCCGACGCAGGCCGGCTGGGCGTTGACGGAACTGCCGCGCATCGCCTGGATCTCGGTGCTGCTGTTCTCGATCGGCGTGCTGGCGCTCGGCATGGGCAACGGCGCGGTGTTCCAGCTAATCCCGCTGCGCTTCCGTCACGAGATCGGCCTGATGACCGGGCTGGTCGGTTGCGCCGGCGGCGTCGGCGGCTTCTTCCTCGCCCAGACGCTCGGCGCCGCCAAGGGCATGACCGGCGGCTTCGGCGCCGGCTTCCTGTTCTTCGGCGGGCTGGCGTTGCTTGGCTTCATCGGACTTGCCATGGTCAAGGTTCGCTGGCGCACCACCTGGGGCGCGGTATCGGGAGCGCGCGTCTGAGGACTCCGCTCCGCAACATGACGGGGCCCGGACGTGGCGAACGGTTCGCAACGGGACTTGGGGGTGCGCGTCGGCTTTGCCAGCGAGACCGGCAAGCGCGCCGCCAATGAGGACTATGTCGCGGCCTGCTTGGGCCAGCCGGGCACGCTGCATCGCGATGTGGTCGCCGCGGTCGCCGACGGCGTCGGCGGCCACAAGGGCGGGCGCGAGGCCGCGGAGGTTGCGGTCCGCAGCTTCATCGACGCCTATTATTCGTTGCCCGAGACGCTCGGTGTCCGCCGCCGCGCCGCGCGGGCGCTGGAAGCCGCCAACAGCTGGATCCACGGCCAGGGCCGCGTCGATGCCGCGCGCAGCGGCATGGCCTGCGCGTTCTCCTCGATCATCCTGTCACGGCGGCAATGCCATGTGATCCATATCGGCGACACCCGTGCCTATCGCCTGAGCGACGGCCGGCTGGAACGCCTGACGCAGGACCATATCGCCGGCCGCGGCGACCTCGCCCACATGCTGAGCCGCGCCATCGGTTTCGAGGAGTTCGCCCGCTTCGACTACACGTCCCTCGGGCTCCGGCAACATGATCGCCTGCTGATCTGCAGCGACGGGGTTCACGGCGCGCTCGGCGATTTGCGTCTCCAGCAATTGCTGGAGGAACGCACGCCGCCCGACGAGTCCGCGCGCAGCATCGTCGACGCCGCCCTCGCGGCCGGCAGCAGCGACAACACGACCGCGCTGGTGCTCGACGTCGTCGACCTGCCGCCGGCGGACCGCGACGACCTTACCCACGCGATCGCGACGCTGCCGATCCTCGATTTGCCGGTGACCGGCGATACGATCGACGATTTCAGCCTCGGCGACGTCTTGTCCGACGGACGCTACAGCCGCCTGTTCAAGGCGATCGACAAGCGCGCCGGCCGCGACGTGGTGCTGAAGTTTCCCCATCCACGGGTCGCGAGCGAAGGCTCCTACCGCCTCGCCTTCGTGCGCGAGGCCTGGGTCGCCGCGCGCGTGCGCAGCCTCTGGATCGGCGAGATCATCGAGGTGCCGGCGGAGCGGCAGACCAGGCTCTATTCGGCGATGCCGCTCTACGAGGGCGAAACACTGGAGCAACGGCTTGGTCGCGCGCCGCGGCTGTCGCTCACCGACGGCATCGCGATCGCAACCAAGCTGGTGCGTGCGGTCACCGCGCTGCACCGCGCCGGCATCATCCATCGCGACATCAAGCCGGACAACGTGATCCTGCTGAAGGACGGCGGGTTGCGCCTTGTCGATCTCGGCGTCGCGCGGGTGCCGCTCTTGGAGGATTTTCCCGCCGAGGACATTCCGGGCACCGCGAGCTACATGGCGCCCGAACTGTTCGGCGGCAAGGCCGGCGACGAGGCCTCCGACCTGTTCGCGCTCGGCGTCACGGTCTACCGCATGTTCACGGCGAACTATCCGTTCGGCGAGATCGAGCCGTTCTCGCGGCCGCGCTTCGGCAAGCCCGCGCCGCTGTCGCGCTACCGGCCGGATCTGCCGGCCTGGCTCGACGCGGTGATCGGCAAGGCGCTCAGCGTCGACCCGGCACAACGCTTCGGCGATGCCATCGAATTCGCGCACGAACTGGAAAACGGCGCGACCTGGGCCGGCCCCGCCGTCACCACCCGCAAATCGCTGCACGACCGCGATCCCGTGACCTTCTGGAAGGTGCTGTGCGCGATCCTGGCCCTGATCGTCGTGGTGCTGCTGGCTCGGCATTAGAGTAGCTCCGTCATGCCCGGCCTTGTGCCGGGCATCCACGTCTTCGCTGCAATCGCGTAAGAAAAGACGTGGATGGCCGGGACAAGCCCGGCCATGACGAAAAGAAAGAGAGTCATTTTAGATCAGTTAGGCAGCTGAAATTTGGCTATTTCAGTTTGCAGCTCAGGACCCGGCGCGGCGGATCGTGATGCGGGTCTCGTCGGTCATGTCCTTGAGCTCCTTGTTCGGCTCGCGGTAGAGATGGCGCTCGATCTCGACCGTGCGGCCGTCGATCGTCTTGGTGCATTTCTCGTCGACAAATACGCCGCCGACCTCCTGCTTGTCGGCGCCCGGCTGTGCCTTGGAACAGGTCCAGCCGTCCTCGCCATAGCGCGACCTCGCCTGCAGGCCGAGCAGGAAGGCCTTCTTGCGCAGATAGAGCCGCGCCTTCGGATCGGTCTCGATCATCAGCGCCGCGATCTTGGCGTCCTTGTCGATCATGACGGTGAGGATCGCGGGATGGCCGCCGACCATGGTGCCTTCCCGCCCACTCTCGCGATCGTACTCGAAGCGGATGCCGCGCAGCTGGTCCGGTCCGGCCTGGCAAGCCTGCCATTGCGCCCAGTCAGCCAATCTGTGGGTCTTCTCGCCGATGCAAGTCAGGTTGATGTAGCCCGCGTCCGGCACGCTGCTGATCGCCATTCCGACGCTGATGTCGCGCAGGTCTCCCGCGGTCGCCATCGCCGGCACCGCTGCCGTGACGGTGACAGCGAAGACCAAGCCACGGATTGCCGATCCTTGCTTGCTCATGGCTTTGCCTTCTCGCTCTGATCGGACGGCGCGGCGGCGTGGCCGGCCTCCTTGTAGATGTTGCAGACCCGCGAGCCATCGCCGAAGAACGCGATGCATTCATCGTAGGTCGGCTCGCCCTTGCCCTTGACGCGGGCGAGCACGTAGTCGGCAACGGCCTCGATCTCGTTCGGCCGCAGGAACACATTCGCTTCGGGCGGCATGCGGTCCGCGACGTCCTGCCGGGTCATCTCGTAGCATTTCGTGGTGTCGTAGGAGCCGCGCACGAAGAACGGCATGCCGGTGCCCGGCCGGCCGCACGTCACGGTCTCGATGATCTGCTCGCGGGTCAGCTCGGTCTTGCGCAGCGACAGCGCGTCGCCGCCATAGCCGCCGCCGCCATTGCCGTGCCATTTGTGGCAGCCGACGCAATTGCCGCGCTTGAACACCGCCTTGCCCGCATCGGTCGGATCGCTCGCCGACTGCGCTTGCGCGGTACCGATAAATCCCATCACCAGCGCGCAGCCGAGCCACGCGCCAACCAGCGATATTTTTTTCATTTGTCTTGTTTCTTGTCTTTTTTCTTGTCTTTCTCGGCCAAATCGACGCGGGAGGCCTCGGTGAGAGGCCTCCCGCGCTTGCGACGTCAAAGGGCGAACACGTAGAGCATCGAGCCCGGCTGCATCCGCTTCAGCTCGGGCGTGGCATCGATGAACCACTTGTCCCAGGCACCGCCGAGGCCGACCAGGATCGCGACATACTGCTTGCCGTCCACCGAGAACGTCATCGGAGGCGCATTGACGCCGCCGCCGGTGTTGAACTGCCAGAGCTGCTGCAGCGATTTCGCGTCGTAGGCGATCACCTCGCCGGACGGCTGTCCGGAGAACACGAGGTCGGGCGTCGCCAGGATGCCGCCGAGGTTCGGGAATTCGGTCTCCGCCTTCCCTGCCACCTTGCCGGTGGTAACGTCGATCGCGGTGACGCTGCCGGTGATCTTGACCGGCTGGCTCGGTCCGCCGCCCGTGAAGAACTCACGCTTCTTCAACTTGTCCGGCGTCGTCTCCTCGACCGTGATCCGGTTGCAGCTCTCGATCACCGGGATGTACCAGAGCTTCAGGTTCGGATTGTACGCGGTCGGCGGCCAGTTCTTGCCGCCCATGTTGCCGGGGCAGATGTCCGTCACCTTGTTGGTCCGGCTTGGCGTCACCGCCGCGTTGTAGCGCTGCACGCCCTGCTTCGGATCATACTCCACCGGCTTGCCGGATTCGGGGTCGAGACCCTTGGTCCAGGTCACCTTCTTGACGAACGGCAGACCCCAGATGAACTTGCCGCTGTTGCGGTCGATCGCATAGGCAAAGCCGTTGCGGTCGGCCTCGAGCGCGAGCTTCTGCGTCGTGTTGTTCGGACCGGGGACGTCGACCAGCACGTTCTCCGCCACGCTATCATAGTCGTAGGGATCGTTCGGCGTGTGCTGGTAGTGCCATTTGATCTTGCCGGTGTCGGCATCGAGACCAAGCGAGGAGTCGGTGTAGAGGTTGTCGCCGGGCCGGTACTCGTTGTCCCAGTCCGGTCCGGGATTGCCGACGCCCCAGACGATGGTGTTGGTCGAGGGGTCGAAGCTGCCGGTGACCCAGGTCGATCCGCCGCCGCTCGCCTTGGCGTCCTTGTCGTCCTTCCAGGTCTCGTGACCCGCCTCGTCCTTGCCCGGGATGGTGTGGGTGCGCCACACTTCCTTCTGGCTCTTCAGGTCGGTCGCCGCGATCCAGCCGCGAATGCCGTATTCGGCGCCGGCCACGCCCGTGATCGCCATGTCCTTGACGATCAGCGGTGCGCCGGTGATCACCTCGCCCTTGTCGGGATCGGCGACCTGGCGCTGCCAGGCGACCTGCCCGGTCTCCTTGTTGGTCGCGATCAGGCGGCCGTCGAGCGTGTGCGAGACGACGAGGTTTCCCCACAATGCGACGCCGCGGTTGTCGACGCCGCAGCAGGCGACTGCACCGGCCCAGTCATGGTCGGTCTTCGGATCCATCTTCCAGAGCAGCACGCCTTTGCCGCCATGCGCATCGATCTTGTAGACCGAACCCCAGCCGTCGGTGACATACATGAAGCCGTTCTCGACGATCGGCGTCCCCTCCAGGCCGCCATGCGACCAGATTCCGCCGCCCTCGACGCCGCCGAGATGCATGGTCCAGGCGACCTTGAGATTCTTGACGTTGTCCTTGTTGATATCGGCCAGCGACGAGAAGCGCGTCGCCGAATAGTTCTTGTGGTGGTGCAGCCAGTTGCCTGCTTCCTTGTCAGCATTGAGCAGACGGTCCTGGCCGACATCGTCGGCGAGCGCGAAAGAGCCCGCGAACGTCGCTGCGGATGCTACTGCCGCGGCGAGCATATGCGACTTTACCCAATTCAACCTTGTCATGAGTTCATTTCCTCCGGATCTAGCATTCTTCATTGATCGAACCGCCCGTCACACACGGGCGATCACGCGAGAAGCCTTGAGTCCCGGCGCATGGCTGTGCACCACCCGCCGTCTTGTTGAGTCATTTCTGTGAGGTCACTTCTGGACCTGTACCTCCGTCTCGATGGTGCCTGCTTTCTGAAAAACGATCGCGCATTTGAACGTCTCGCCCGGCGTGAGCGCCTGACGCATCTGCAGCAGCATGACGTGATAACCGTCACGCTTCAGCTCGAGCATTGCCTTTGCCGGTACTGGTATATTGGATATCGAGCGCATCGCCGGTGCGCCCTCGCCGCGATCCACAGTATGACGCTCGGAAAAATTCGCAACCGGGCAGCGGACACGAAGCAGCGCATCGGCGCTGTCGGCCTCGTTCTTGATCGTCATCGTCAAGGGAAGGTCCCCGCCCGCTTTGTCGACCGCCGGCACGCGCGCGTCCACAATCTGCAAGGACTCGTTCGCGGCGGCGTTATGCATCACTCCGAACGTGCTGATCAGGCAGAATAATGGCAACGCGATCCATGATCGGCACGCAACGGCGCAATGCAACTCCCGCTCGAACGACATCAAGTTCTCTCCCAACATGATTTTTGCAGCATTGTTTCATGCTTCGTCGTGCGCTGCCAGCAATAGATCGCGAACGCTGCATTAACGCGATTTTGGGCACGCATAGCGGCCATGCTAGCTTCTTGCGCATGAGTGCTCTCGATAAACTTCCGCCGGCACAGCGCGACGCAGCACATGCCGCACTGCGTCAGGTGATCGGCACCGCGGCGATCGACGCGGTCACATCGGTCTCGGGCGGCGCAACGTCGGCGCAATTGTTCCGGATCGATGCAGGCGGCGAGAATTATTTGCTCCGAATCGAAGGAATGCCGAGCCCGCTGCGCAATCCGTTTCAGTATGTGTCGCTCAGGATCGCCGCCGAGGCCAGCATCGCGCCGCGACTCCATTATGTCGACGAGGCCTCGCGCGTCGCGGTGATGGATTTTGTGCAGCGGCAGCCGCTCGGCCGCTATCCCGGCGGCCTGCCGGCGCTGGCGAAGGCGCTCGGCGAATTGCTGGCGCGCCTGCAGGCGACGCCGACCTTTCCCGCTTTCGTGCGCTACCCCGACATCGTGGCCCGGCTCTGGGCCCATGTCGGCCGCACCGGCCTGTTCGCGCCCGGCGTGCTTGAGCGCTGCAACGAGCACCTCGCGCGCATCCGCGCGGCCTATGCCTGGGATGAGGCCAACTCGGTGTCGAGCCACAACGACTCGCTCCCCGCCAACATCCTGTTCGACGGCAACAGGCTCTGGATGATCGACTGGGAATCCGCCTATCGCACCGATCCGCTGGTCGACCTCGCGATTGTCGGCGACAGCCTGGCGCGGACGCCGGAGCTGGAAAGCATTTTGCATCGTGCCTGGCTCGGCCGCCGGCTCGACGAGGCGCGGCGCGCACGGCTCGCACATGTCCGCGCGCTCACCCGGCTCTACTATGCCGGCGTGCTGCTCAGCGCATCCGCGACGGCGCCGCGCACCGTACCCGATACGAGCCTTGCGGCACCGACGCTTGCCGAGCTCGCAGAGGCCACACGCGCCGGCCGGCTCAAGGCCGGCACGCCGGCGGCCAAGCATGTGCTGGGCAAGATGTTCGTCGCCGCGTTCCTGACCGAAATCGCGACGCCCGGCTTCGATCTTTCGGTCTGACGTTCACCCCGGCGGATTGAACGTCGACGGAAAGAACTGCAGCGCAGCTCACTGCGGCACCGGGTGCAGCCTTGCGAGCTGGTCGAGCGACAATTCGGCCTCGCGATCGCTCAGGGGAAAACGCACGATCACGTCCTGACGCGCCAGCTGGCCCCACAGCGCATCCGACGACCATTTCTGCGGCTCGGGTCCGCGCGGACCGTCGACCCAGATGAAATACCATTCCGGCATGGACGCGACCAAAGCTCCTCGCCGGAACATTGGTCCTTCGCCGGCCAATCCGCAACGCCCGATTTCGTCGCGGCGCGACAGGTGGGGCTATTCGTACGGCGTGCCGTCCTTGTGCAGGAAGCGGCCGTCGGAGCTCGGGCTCATCATGTCGATGTCGGAGCAGGTGATGACGTCGGCGCGCGAGCGCGAGCCGACCTCGAGATAGGTCGCCGTCATCTGCGACCTGTTGATCAGATGATGCCCGTTGCCGGAGTTTTTCGGGAACGCCGCGCAATCGCCGGCCCGCAGCACCGTCTCGCCGCCGTCCTCCACCAGAACCACCTCGCCCGCGAGCACATAGACGAACTCGTCCTCATCCGAATGCCAGTGGCGCTGGCTCGACCAGTTGCCGGGCGGCAGCCGCATCAGGTTGACGCCGAAGTCGGCGAGCCCGCCGGCATCACCGAGACGCTGTCGCACCCGCTCGGCGCACGGCGCGGCGAACTCCGCCGGATAGCCGGTCCCCTTGCGCTCCGGCACGTTTGCAAGGTCGACCTTGGGCATGGCGTCTCTCCGGCGGTTGGCGGGCGAACGAGCGATCGGGCCGACTGCAATTGGTTTCATGGAAGGCGGCAGCGAGGAGGTTCCGCGGTCAGCCGCCAAATCGCTTCACCAGTTTTGAACCTTTGGCCGTGCTGATCTGCTGACCGGTCAAATCGCTTCCCACGCTCAATCCCTTCGTCATCAAGTTGCTGCGCAGGGCGGCCTGCTTCTCATCGGCGTAATCTACGTCGACGTGGTCGAGACTCATCAAATGCCCAAGTTCATGAGCCCACGCGCGTCCGTTGGCAAAGTCATTGCCATACCATTGGACAAAGCTTGCCGGCTCGGGATCGCTATGAAGATACGAGCCGCCACCGGCCGAGAGATTGACTATCGGATTGACGAGATAGATGTGGACCGCATTGTCGGGAGCATGCCGGAAACTGAGAACATCCAGCACGCGCTGGTCATTGTTGCGCGCGCTCTTCGCCATATCGAGCGGTTTATCTTCCACGTAATCATTGATCACGAACCCGATCTTGGCCTTCGCCCAGATCTTATTGACCACATCCAGTGCCTTCTTGGCGGCCTCGCCACTCCATTTTTGCGGCTCGGCGACACCTTTCTCGGCAAATGGCGTAATGTAGATTTTCAGTGGAATAGACATGTGCGTCTCCAGAGATTTCGACGACACCTGCGGTGGGCGTCCACACGTCGACGTCCGGATCCCGAGGACGCAGATTTCGATTCTTTCGGGACTCGCACGTCTCAGCTCGAACGGATCGGCGTTGCTTCCAGATAGACGCAGTTCGCGCTCCTATGGAAGAGGCCCGAGGCTGCGACAAACGGCCGAGACGAACGGGCTGAACCCTGTCGACGCCACCGAGACTAACGACGCGGCCGTCACACGCTGACGATCCGGCACGAGCATCGCTTGAGCATGCGAGTTCAATTCCGAGATCACTATCGAGAGATGGAACTTCGCTTGGCGAAGCCCAGGCGGATGCCGGCACTGCCAGCCATTCCGGCGCTAACGATAAAAGACAGATATTTCAATATCTTACAGGTCAATTGACATTTGTTCGGCCGTGCACCACCGGCCCTACACGCTTCGGTGTATCCTTGAACAATCTCGCTGCCCCGGACGACAACATCAGGAATGGATTGGACTCAAGTTTGTTCTCTACGGAGGTATGCCGGCGCCCGTAACGCTTGACGCAGTGGAGTTTGCGCGCGGCCACCTTCGATAAAGCTGCCGTTGTTTCGAGCCGATTTTTGGACGTTCGCCATGCGCTACACGCTCCTCCGAGTTCTTGTTGTTCTTGCTGCTTCGGTTCTCCTGGCGTCTCAGCCAGCCTGGGCAACGAAGCGAGTGGCTTTGGTGGTCGGCAATTCGAACTATCAAAATGCGCCATTACTTCCGAATCCTGCCAATGATGCCACCGCTATCGCCGCGACCTTGAAGGGCGCCGGGTTCGATTTGGTGGAGTCTCGGCTGAACCTGACCTCGAGCGACATGCGGCGGGCACTGAGGGATTTCGCCGATCAAGCTCGCGATGCAGACATCGCCATCGTCTACTATGCAGGTCACGGAATCGAGATCGACGGGACGAATTATCTGATCCCGACGGATGCCAGACTTGAACGCGACACCGATATCTATGACGAGGCCTTCTCGCTCGATCGTGTCCTGCTGGCCATCGAGCCCGCCAAGCAGCTCCGCGTCGTGATCGTTGATGCCTGCCGCAACAATCCTTTTGCCGACACCATGAAGCGAACCGTCGCTTCGCGCGCGATCAGCCGCGGGCTCGCCCGGGTAGAACCCGCCGTATCCAATACGCTGATCGCGTTTGCGGCGAAGGCCGGACTGACCGCGCTCGACGGCAACAGCACGAACAGTCCCTACGCGACGGCGCTGGTGAAATATATCGCAAAGCCTGGACTGGACCTGCGCAGGGCTTTCGGCTTCGTCCGCGATGATGTCTTGCAAGCGACCGGCAACCGGCAGGAGCCTTACGTTTACGGCTCACTGGGCGGTGAGGACGTTGCGCTCGTGCCAAAGGCAGAAGGGCCGGCGCCGCCGGCGGTTAACGCCTCGTCGGAGATCCGTCGCGACTACGAATTGGCCCTGCAGGTCGGCAATAAGGCCGCCATGAGCGCGTTCCTCGCCCAGCATCCCGACGGCTATTATGCAAATCTGGCCAAGCTTCAGCTCAACCAGATCGACGCGGAGGACGCGCGCGTTACCGCCACCAGGAAAGCGCAGGAAGCGGAGCAGCAGAAGGCGCGGCTTGCGTCCGAAGGTGCCCAGCGAGCGGAGCAGGAAAAGGCGGCCGCAGAATTCAAGGCCGCGGAGGATGCCCGTATCGCGGCAGAAAGAACAAAGCAGGCGGCGCAGGACCAAGCTGCTGAGGCTGAACGGAAGCGGACCGCATCCCAAACCTCAACGGTCGCCATGCTTTCCGCGAACGGACCCGCGCCCGACAGCGCCAAGCCGGATAATATTGCAACCGCTACCCCATCGCAGAATAGCGAGGGCGCGAAGGTTGCCGCCCTGAACACGGCGCCGCCGCAGGAAGATCTTGCCAAATCGGTGCAGAGCGAATTGAGCCGGGTTGGTTGTTTCACAGGCTCCATCGACGGTGAGTGGAACGCGGCCTCGCGTCGCTCCCTGACCTTGTTCAACCGGCACGCCGGAACCAAATTTGACGTCAAGCTTGCAAGCCTCGATGCGCTCGATGCGATCAAGCTGAAGCCGGCCCGGGTTTGCCCGCTGATCTGCGAACATGGCTACAAGGCCGACGGCGACCAGTGCCGCAAGATCACCTGCGCCGAGGGCTCGTTCCTGAACGAGGATAACGAATGCGAGAAGCGGCGCGGGAAAAAGCCGGTGGCGAAGCGCAACACGGATGAGCGGCCGTCGCGCGCCGATCGTCCGGTCCGTGAGAGGCCCGAGCCGCAAGCCGACGTTCCCCGACGACAGGCGACGGCCAGACCCTCTGGTGGCAGCGGCCAGATCGTGTGTGATGCTTATCTATGCCGCCCGGTCCGTCGCGGGTGTCATCTCGATTACCGTGGCGGCGGAGGTCCCGGCGGCGGTACCGGCAATGTTGAGGTCTGCAACTAGGACGGCATGCAAGGCGGCACGCTCGAGATCGGGCCGCCGTCTCCTCCCCGCAATCGGCAATGCCGGGGGCAAGGGAGCCAAACCGCGGGGCCCTGCACGCAAGACGCCGGACAGCAGCTTCGGCCACAAGAATATTCACCACATGATCGCGCGGGACGGTCTCCTCGACCGCCCGGGCAGCCTGAGCAATGCGATCGCTGACCTACTTGATGGAGTATGATTTGATGTCGAACGACCAATTGTTCGGCAACAGTCTTCCGCCGCCGCTGTCCGGTATCCGCAGCTGACTGGTCCAATCCGACAGATAGCTCAACGTGTCGGCCGGCCCCTGAAGCTTGCGCTGAATGTCCGGCAAATCGAGCAATTGCACACGTCGCTCGCTCAGGATCGCAACGATCACGGCGGACCCGGCCGGCGGCGCGACGACATATTCAAATCCACGTTGCTGTGCCGCCGGGGTCGGAACGATGAATTGGACGCCAGGCTTGACAAGATTCATGTCGGGTCCGACCGACTGCGCCAATAGCTCGGCAGTCGGGAAGATCTGGCTCATCCGCCCTTCCGCATCAACATCCACCAGCATCAGATAGCCGGGCTTCCTGGCGGTTACGCCGAATGACACCTTGCCGCCAATGTTGACGGTTGGACCCGGCAGGATTTCAAGCGCCACGCCGGCGGCATTTGCCGGGCCGCGCGGGGTCTGTACGCGCCAGAGCAACGGAGCGTTCGTCGCTCCTGCCGATGGAGCGGCCGATGGCGGCGGCGTCGCCCACGCGGCCCCGCTTCCTGCCAGCAGCAGCGCGATCGCGAACCAGGATTGCTTGCGGGAAACCAGTTTCGCTGGCGACATGACCGGCTGTCACAGCTTCGTCAGGGAACGCTGAAAAAGCCGATTGACGCGATCCGCGCGTCCGCCGGCAGGTAGCGCTCCAGACTCTTGATCACCTGCCCCGAGGCACGGCGCCGGTTGAGCTGCATCAGGACCGTCTCCAGATCCACCATCCGCTGCTGCGAGGTTACCGCGACGATCTGCTCGGCGCCGAACGGCTCGCCTACCCGAAGCGGCAGCCGCAGATTTGCTGACCGAGCCATCGCGGCATCGGAACCCACCGGATACAGCATTTGGATGGTTCCATCACCGGACACGTTGAATAGCAGCACCGCCCGCGAACCGACGTCGGACAATTCGACCTCGACGGTCTGTCCGCTGCGCTGCTGTCGATCATCCGGCCAAATACGCATCAGCTGCGGCGATTGCGTCGCCATGCGCTTCAGCTCGCGAATTGCCGCGGTTCGGTTGACCACCGTCGTCAAGCCGCCAACGTCGACGCCATAGGCGACCACGTCGCCCCAGGCGATCACGTCATGGGACACGGGGTCCCAGATCAGGTCGGGATTATCAGTCGGTTGAACGGCCTGCACGCTGGCGTCCTGCGGCTTGACGCTGGTGAAATAGCTCATCTTGCCGTCAAGCGCTGCCAAGCGGATCGGCGTGGTGAGGCGGAAGGGCGGCAGTGCGGCACTGGGCGCGGCTGGGGCGGTCGCAGCGGCACTGGTTGGAGCGGTTTGCGACTTGGCCGTAACGGCCGGCGGCGCAGGGGTCTGCTTCTCGGCGGACGCGACGGTAGCGACCTGGCCGGAGGCAGCTCTCGCCGCCGTCCCCTGGATCAGCACCACGCCGCGGGTCAGTTCGAACGCGACCTCGGTTTCCGGCATCTGTGCCGGCGACGATACCGTCACGATATTCTGGCGCTGGTCGGACAGTTGATAGACCACCTGCCGAACATTGCTGAAAAGCTCTTTCAGGGTCACCTTGCCATCATGATTGATGTCCGCGTTGCCCTCCACGGCGCGCGCAACGGCATAACTCAGGGCGCCGCGCAGGCCGTCGATCCCGGGAATCCGCACTTCCGGCGCCTTGGTGTGCCGATCGACCGCGGCGATGAACGCGGTGTGGTCGAGATCGAGTTCGGACTTCGGGTCGTCGCTGCTCGACACCGGCTTCAATTCATCGACCAGCAGCGTGTAGCGGGGCACCTGCCGAAAACTCATCTCAGCCGCCCGCGGATCGATATCGCGCACCATTCCGCCGCCATGGCAGGTATCCGCGACGAAAATCACCCTTGCGCCGCGCAATTCGAACTGCCGGATGAAATGGTTGAATTCGCTTCCCAGAATGCGCTCGACAGATCCTGCCGGCGTGGTCGCGAATTCAGGCAGCAGGAACACGTTCTCCATTCCGTCCGGTTCCGAGCCCTTGATCCGCTCCGGCTCCTGCGTGCCGTGACCTGCGATCGACAGGAAGACGAGATCGTTGCTCTTGGTCCGCTCCACCAGTGAGCTGATTTCGCGCAGCACGCTCGCCCTGTCCGCCTGTGCATTGGTCAGCTCGACCACATCGCTGACACCCATGGTTCTCAAGCTGGACACGATGTCATTGGCGTCGGCGACCGCGCCCTTCAACTTGCGTACATGCTGGTAGTCGTCGATGCCGATGACGAGGGCCCGGAGCGCCGCACCGTCGGGATTGCTTATCGACAGTTCACCCGCCGCATGCGCGCGCTGGAGTGGCAGGCCGATCAACGCGGCGAGCAGGATGGCGGCACACAGCCAACCGGTCCTTCGATCAAAGCCCCTGAGCGTTCGCATCGCGATCCACCTCGATATCAAGCAGGTCCGCCCTGGAACCGCACCGGTAAGACAGAAAGGCAAATGCCGTCCGGACCTCCGGAAACCAGCGCGCAGGCGGTGATCCATGTTCATCTGTAGCCTTGGCAAGACTTCAGGTTCAGCGCCGTTTGTTCGCCGTCTTGCGGCCTGTCGGCGCCTCGGTCTCCTGATAGGCGTTCGCGGAAACGGTCGTCTGATCGTCTGCGAACGCCCGAAAGCGGACCGGAACGTAACCGCGCGCAAGCAGGCTCGCGAGCGGGTAGACGTTGCGGCAGACCCGACCGTTGCAGCCACCCGTCGAGGATTCCATGACCTCGGCCTTGCGATCCGGGGTGAACCGCAGGAACAACATCACGTGGGAACCCGGTTTGTTCAGGGCGTCACCAGGCTTGAGGTCCCAGGGATTGGTCACGGGCGCGGCGATCGCGGGGATGGCGGCGGTCGTGTAGTGGACGGAAAGTCCCCACGTGGCACTGACGAACGCCGAACAGTCGACACCGGCCACATCCGGCCGTGGCTCGTTACGGGTGCAGACATTGCCCGCCAGGGTCCCGCTGTCGATCCGCTGCCGGAAATTCGCAAGCGAACCGTGGCAGCCCCAGCAATAGGGCACGCCGCGCACTTCCTGGTTTACCTTGCCCTGCAGATACCACGGCCGGCGAATACGACTGAAACCGGAGCATTGGCTGTCGGGATCGCTACCGTAGTTCGCCGGTGTCAGCTTCCATTGAATGCCCTCAAAGGCGAAGGCCGTCTCGATCGCCTGCTGGCGATTGGACGGCCGCACAGCGGCGGTCGCATTGAACTTGATATCCGGCTGCGCCGCCGCCGGCGCGGCAGCCGTGCGCGACGGCCTGACGTCAATGACGGATACCTTCCCCAGGGGGCGGAAGCCGACACCGACCACCTCGACACCATCCGGCTTGGTGCGCAGAAAATAGACGTCGCCGTCGCCCGAGACGGTGACGAACCGCCGGGTCACGGGCGTATTCTCCAGCGGCAGCTCGTAGATGCCCTCAAGGCGTCCGTTCGCGGCATAGCGTGCGACGAAGGTGGAGGCATTCTTGCCCGACGGAGGAATGTCCTCGGCCAGCACGTAGAAGCGGTCGCTGTTGTCGATCTCGAGAAACTCCACGGTGCCGAGCTGGTTGCGGACGCGCAGGCCGAGCTGACCGATGGTCTCGTTGGAGACCATGGTCTGGATTTCGACCCGAACGCCGGCATTGCCCTTGTCGGGAATGATATCGGCGATCACCGATCCCTTGCTGCGCGAGGCGATATATTGCCGGTCGGGCTGTCGCGTCGTCCTCACGATGGCCGCGCGCGTATTCTGATCCAGCAAGTCGGTGGGGCTGCTCAGCGCCTGCGAGCCCATCTGTGCGAAGGCCGAAATGGCGACCTGGTCGTCCGTTCCGCGGGATGAGACTTCCTCCAACTGGATCACGTCTCCGCCAAGCCCGCGTGTGGACTGTCCTGCTGCCGCCTTCAGCATCCGCACGCCGCCGTCCCAAACCATGATGTCGTCGTTATGGACGACGAGGTCGGTGGGCTGCACATCGCCAGGCATCTTCAGGATATCGGGAGCCGTGTTCGGTTGTTTCGGGTCGAACTGCAGAATGCGGCCATTGATCTGATCGAGCACAAACAGGTTTCCCTGTCCGTCAGCGCTGAGCGCTTGCGGGCCCGCGAGTTCGACGTCCTGGCTGGCCGCGACGATCCCCACCATGGATGCAGCCGAACCGCCGGCAAAGCTTCGCACGACCGCGTCGTCGGCCCTAGCCCCGGTGGCAGCTATGGCCGCGCCGACGATAGAGAGCCAGATCCAGCTAGATCGACGAAGCATATCCGCCTCAATGTAACCGAACCGAATGCGGCGTCAGTCCGACTAATCCAAGACTGCCTAATCCAAGACTGCGCGAGTGCAGCGTCAATTAGTGGCGAGCAACCCCGATCCCGTTCAACTCTTTCACTGGACGGTGATAGTCCGAACTCCTTCAGCTTGCAGTGCAAAATCATGGCCAGAAACAGATTTGAGCAAGTCAGTGAAATCCAGCCCGACGCGATTACTCTGGTTTTGAGACGCGACAATGCCGGCGCCTCCGGGTCAATCGTGTTGCCGGCCGCCGCAAGCGGGGGACGCCTGAGCAGCGACCAGGTCAGCGCCCATATGCCGGCCCAGGATGCCTTTCGCGGCGCAATCCGTCTCGCCAATGACATGAAGCTCGCGATCGTGGTTTGCGACCCCGATGGCGTCTGGAAACCGGAATGGGGCGACCTTTACCAGGCGATCGATTGACCCACACGGGCAGACGCTGGGGCGCCGCATGGAGGCCGGCATGGCAAATGGAGCGTTAAGCGGGCAGTCGTTGAGGTCGCGAGCCTTGATGATCGCCCTGTTGGCCGCAACCGGCTGGCCTGCGCGGGCGAACGATTCGGCGGCCGAATTGTCCATCGGCGGGCTGCAATTCGTCCGCACCAAGGACGTGGCCATGGCGAGCGAGGAGCTTCGTATCGGGCTGGACCGGGTCAGCGTTCGCTACCAATTCGTCAACCAGACGAGCAAGCCGGTTGCACTCACGGTCGCCTTTCCGCTGCCCGACATCGACCTGTCCGAAGCCGAGAGCATTGCGCTTCCATCGAGCGATCCAGTCAACTTCGTCGCGTTCGAGACGAGGATCGACGGCAACCCGGTGCCGCTGGCCATCGACCAGCGCGCCATGGTCGGCAACAAGGATGTCACCGCCCTCCTCCGTCAGTTCAAGCTGCCTTTGCTGCCGCTCGGTGATCGGGAGATACGGGTGGCCGACCTGCCGGCGACAACCCGCACGAAGCTGATCGATGATGGCCTTCTGATGCCTGCCGGCATGAGCGACAACGGTCGCCAGCAATACACGCCCGGCTGGATAACCAGGACGTCGGCTGTTCGCGAGCAAGTGTTCCCAGCGGCGCGTACCGTCACGGTCGAACATCAATATCGCCCGAGCGTCGGCTCCAGCCCCGACACGGTCCTGCGCTCCGGTCTGCGTCACAGCGCGGCGCTAGGCCCGGAAGTCGAGCGATACCGGAGAGATTATTGCGTTACGGATGCCTTCCTTGCCGAATTGGACAAGCGCACAGGTGACAGCCAGGCTAACACCGCAAAGCTGCAGGAGCGGCGTATTTCCTACGTGCTCAAGACGGGTGCGAACTGGGCGGGTCCAATCCGGTCCTTCACGTTGACGATCGATCCGGGCGGCGACGACCGTCTGGTCAGTTTTTGTCCAGGGCGGCTCAAGCCGTCATCTGCCGACAACGCGCGGCAGTTCACGGCGAGCGACTTCAAGCCGGATGCCGACCTGAAGATCCTGATGATCGGCAAGTTCTGAACGGCAGCTCAATTGGTGAGCATCACATAGCGTCCAGCCGCGGTGATGGTCACGTTGCCGCGTTGAGCTTCGCTGGTTGCCTGCAGGAAGAATGTGTCGGCAGCCATCGGTCGCGGCTGGCGCAATGAATCCAGGACCCGCGGGGCTGCGACGGCCAACAGGAGTTGCGGACCGGTCGTACGCTCCATCGGCAGGGCAAAGGAAAGCGAGTCGACGCCCGGCTTCAGGAGGTAGGACAAACTCCGCACCTCGCCGCGATCCGAGACCATGAGCAGTTCCACCACCCGGTTGGCAAAATTCTCGACGGTCCCATTGAGGGTCTCGCCGGCCTTCAGCTCCGTCGCCGACAGGTTGATGCGCGGCGCCCGCGCTTGATCGCTTCCGACCTGACTGAGGAATTTGACGGCCGGACATTGTGCCTGATTCACCTGCCTGACGCCGACCGAAGCCTCAAATCCCTGCTCCTTTCGAAACGCCTTGTCGAAGGTATCGAACGGGGCGGTCGAAGCGCCGAAGCCTTCAATGACGGCTGCGCTTGAGCTCACGGCAACAGGCAGGATGAAGAAGCAGTCGCCGCCCGCATACTGGGCAACATATTTGCGGATGCGCTCGGCTCGACCCGGCCCGTCGAGGGACGGAGACGGCGTCAACGTCGGCTGAGACGGCAGCTTCACCGGCTCCTGACGTGCCGGCGGTGGCGGAGCAGGCTCGCTCGTCGGCGCGGATGTCCCGGCGAGTTTCGGAGGCGGCGGCAAGGCCGCCAAGCCCGATGTCTTCCAGACAAATTTATAGAAGGTGTACCCACCGCCGCCCAGCAGAAGCAGCAGCCCCGCGACGCAAGCGCTGAGCCAGATGCGGCGAGAGTTCCGTGTGGTTGATGGCACCCGCTCCTGCCGCGCAGACGTCCCGGCTTCCGGCTTCCCCAATGGATCGAAGCCGTAGAGCGGTGCCGCGGACGGCTGCGCCGAACCCGCCGGCGTCCCGTTGGCGACCTCCGCCATGGTCGGGCGCAAGGCCGGGTCCGGCTGCAGCATCCTCTCGAGAAGCGGCCTGATGCGCATGTCCACTGCGCCGAGATCGGGCACGCGCCGACGCTTCTCGACCAGTTGAAACTGGCTCCCGCCCATATCGAGCTTCTGTCCGGTCAGGGCATGGAACAGCACGAGACCAAAGCTGTAGACGTCGGATTTCGCGGTGACATCATTGCCGTACAAGCCGACCTGTTCCGGCGACGCGTAATTGTCCTTGCCGGCGAAGCCGGAGCCGATGATGGTCTTGTCGCCCATCTGCGTCGATCGGGCGATCCCGAAGTCGATGATCTTCGCCCGCCTTACATCGTCGAGCGGCACGATGATGTTATCGGGGGAGACATCGCGATGGATAATGCCGTGCTCGTGAGCGGCCTGAAGGCCCGATGCGACCCGCCGCATCAATTTGATCAGCGCTTCGAAGGTCAGCGGCCCATCGTCGAGCATGTTCGACAGCGAGCGTCCGTTCACAAACTCCATCGCCAGATACGGGCGCTGCAGTGCGGGCTCGACCGTGAACAGGAAGTAGCGAACGATTGCTTCGTGCGGAAGATTGTGAAGCGCCGCCGCCTCCCGGCGGAACAGCGCAAGCGCCGCCTCGTTGTCGACCATGTCGGGGAGCAGCATCTTGACCGCGACGGGCGATCCGGTCTGGATCTCGCGGCATCGGTAGACCTCCCCCATGCCGCCTGCCCCGATCATCGCCTCGATCTCGTAAATGCCGTTGAGCCGGGTGCCGGCCGGCACACCGCGGTAGGATGACCGAAACGGATCGTTCGCGGTCATGGTCGCGGCTCCTGATCAAGCGGCGTCCTCGTCGGCTCTGAGGATCGTGGCGCGAGCAATCGCACGATCACGATCGTGACGTTGTCGAGTCCGCCGCGATCAAGTGCGAGCGCGAGCATGTCGTCGCAGGCGGTCTGGGCAAGGCGGGTGGCCGCGTGCTGCTCGATCTCGTCGTCCCGCACGTGCCGTGTCAAGCCGTCACTGCAAATCACGAAGATATCTTCCGGTTCGGCCGGACCGGTCACCACCTCGAGCTCGGGGTCGGCGACGACACCGACAGCACGGGTGATGGCATTGCTCGGCCAGTCCTGGACCTCTTCGCGCGACAGCGCGCCATCGGCGATCAGCTCCTCCAACTCGCTGTGATCGTGCGACACCTGTGTGATGCCGTGGCGGTTGATCAGGTACACCCGGCTGTCACCCGCCCAGATGCAGGCATAATGGCCGTCGCGCACCAGCAGGACTGCCGTCGTGGTCCCGACAATGGCACCCTGCCTTTCATGGCTGAGTGCCAGGATCTGCTGGTTGGCGCTGAACAGACGCGCCTCGCATTGCGCCAGCAGGTCCGCCGCGGAGTCCGGCGCGCCGATGGAATCAAGCGACTCCACCACGATGCGGCTGGCAAGATCGCCCGCCTCGTGACCGCCCATACCGTCAGCGACGGCCCACAGGCCGACGTCGGTTCTTACCAGGCACGCATCCTCGTTCCGCGCCCGCACCCGTCCGGCGTGAGTGACGCTACCGACATCGAACAAGGAGGGGACGTGTGCCATCGCGCGTCATCCCGTCCCGGATACTTCGCGGCCAACGTCGCCGGTCAGCAACGTGGAATAGCGAAACGGATCCGGCAATCCGCGGCAACACAGTGCGGTCGGCGAGAACCCTTCGCCCCCGGCGGTCCACCAGAAACTAGCCGCGGCATAGACTTGAGGGTTGGCGCCGCAGAGCGTGCCGAACGACTCGGCAAACCCATCGACCGTCGAAACCATTCCCAGCGTCGCATCACTCAGCGACACGACCGGCGGTCGATCGGTCCCCGGCGTCCGCAGACGGGGAAGCGCGAGACGATCCAGTGCATCGGAGATCTGCTCGAACGTCGCAGCCCGGTCCAGGGTCGAGAGCAGGAACGTCTCCACTTGCCCATACCACTCGTCCTGCGGGTCGATCTGCGGCGGCGACAGCGCGGCGTCACCATCCGGCACCGCATGCAGCGTCAACGGATAGTATCGCCCCACACCGTCGAGCGAGGGCATGATCGCTCCCGCGACGGTGGTGCCGCAGATCGCGGCGCCAAGCCAGAATCGCCAAATCGGCGCGGTCAGGAACGCTTCCTGCCAGCCGGCGCCGAGTTGATGGCGGCTTGCGGAGATGGCGGCCTGCACCCACGGCTCCCAGACTTCGAGGAAGCTGCGCGGCGTCGCGATCGCGATGAAATCACGCTTCGCGCCGATCTTGCCGAATAAGCCGCATCGCATGGTCATATTCCGGTCGGGCAACGAAACTCGCGGAGCACTGACAGGTTTAGCGGATTGCGCAGCGATCCGGTCGAAATCTGATAGTTGAGCTCACGTCCGGCAACAATGAACGTTGCGCTGGCGGATTCCGCCTTGGCGACCAGCGAGCCGGCCTCCAGCATTCGGAACAATGACCAGGGGCCGATGCGCTCGAGTACGGACGGCGAGCCAGTCTCGTTGCTGACCGAAATTGCCGTCCGCGGCGATGGGCCGGGCCAGAGCACCGTCGTCGGTGAATTGCTCTGCGGCGGCGGCGGCGGAGGAGCGGGTTGCGGCGCACCAAACATGGAGGGAGCTGCGGCTGGTCCTGGTGTGGTTGGGCTCGTGATCGTCGTGCCGCCGATCTCGGTCTTGACTGTGATGCCGGGTCCGGCCGCGGCCGGCGGCCGGATCGCAAAGGACACCGCCGGCACACCGCCGCCAGTCTGGAAAAAGGCATCGCGGATATAGGCTGCGTTCTGGAACTGCTTTAGCGTATCGGGCGAGAACGATCGGCCGACGGGGCTCTCCTTCCGCCAGACCCATTCGGATCGCGACGTATCCGCATAAGGCGCCAGGAACTGAGTGAAGAACTTGTCCATGACACCGTTCGGGCTGAACAGTTTGGCAAAGTCCGCGAGCGGGACTTCCTGACCGCTGCTCCGTACGAACGGGTAGCGGTTGGTCACCGTCTGCTGACAGACCGGCGTGACCTGATCGCGCAACGACTGCAGGATCTGACCGGCCGTGGAGGCGGCGATGCTGCCTTCGAACTCCGCGGCCGCCGCCCGCAGCATATCGGAAAATGGTGGCGGCATACGCGAGGCATTGTTGCGCAGCGCCGCAACCTGGGTCTGAAGCCCCGCCGTTGCTTGCGCCGTCAGCTGCGGATTCTCGACCATCAGCGTCAGATTCTGCGCGATGTCGTTCAGGTTTGCGATCGTCGAGTCGATCGGCCGGCGGGTGCTCTCCCCTTCAAGCACTGCATGGTAGGGTTTGAACTGCGACTCGATCGCCGCACCGGGCGTACCATCCTGGGCGTTGTTGAACAGCGCCGGCGCGGTCACCGCGGGCGGCGCGGCCGGCGTGCCGCCGCTCGCCGGCTTCGGGCGTTCCTTGGTCAGCATCGTCTCATCGCGCACCGACTCCAGGATTTGCCGCATCGGCGAAGTCGGCGCCGAAAGCGCCCTCAGCACCTCGTATTTCGGCTTGTCCGCGAGCAATTTCTTCAGACGCAGACTGCCGAGCGCGGTCCGCCACGTCGTCACGAACTCATTGGAGTAGATGCTAAGCAGATCGCCAGCCAGATTGTCATACTGCTGGTCGATTGCCGATTGCTGGCCGGCGTCACCCAAGACCCACCGCTCCCGCTTCATGCGCTCCGACAATCCGGGCAGTCGAGCGATGAACTTCTGATTGAAGCCGTTGTAGGTGAAGAACTCGGGTACCCGCACGTTGTCCAGGGGCTGCCCAGTCGTGGTTTCGAAGACAACTGCCACGTCCGGACCGCCTCGGCGGCTGGCGATCCAGTCGCCGGCGGTCGATCCTCGAGCCTCCGACTTCAGGAACTCGTAGGCGCGTTGCGAGACGCTGAGGCGCGCCAATGAATTCTGGGCCTGCTTGATCAGCCGTCCGTCAAGCTCGACCAGCGGCGGCTGCTCGGTTTCGAGGTCGAACATGGCGACGAGATTTTCGTCGAGCAGACGCCGCCCTTCCGCATTGGTCGCGCCAGGATAGAGGTTGTCCGCCCAGTCGCGCTGCATCCAGGAACGGATGAGCTCGCGGTCCGGGGATTGCAGGCCGCCGAGCATCAGGTAGACCTTCAGCGCCTCATAGACGAAGGCAGGCTCGTTGATGCGCGCATTGAGCTGCTCTTCCAAACGGTACAGCAAGCGAGGCCTGAACATGCGCTCAAGCGCGGTGTGATAGGCTGCCTTCGCGGGCGACAACAGGCGCGCGTGCTGACTGAGCCCGTAGCGCGCCGACAGTGCGACCGGCTCATTCCGTGAGGCATAGCCGGCCGGGGCGTTCCGCAGCCGATAGAGCAGCGGCAGCACCTTGTCGAGATCGTGATCGGCGATCAGCGTTTGCTTGATGAGCGGCGCCCCGGCGGCCGCATACTCGTTGTCCGCCTGCAAACTCTGCTCGATCAGGTCGGAGTTGCGCTTGTAGCTGGTCAGCCACGCACCGACCAGTCCGATCGCCACCAAACCTATCAGCGACAGCGCCGCGGTCTTGAGGATCAAGGCGCGGCGCACCGCAGCGCGGTCGGTCGAGACCCAGTCGGCCTCGCCGATGATGACCTTCGAAATCAAATCGGCAAGGAAATAGCTCTTGCCGGTTCCGGAGTACGATCCGGCACCGACTTCCTCCGCGCCGAACGTACGCGCCAACGATCCGATCAATTGATCGATCGGCGTGCCCTGCTGGGTGCCCGACGTGAAATAGAACCCACGCAGATTGGCATTCACGTGATACCGTGTCGGCTCAAAAATCTGGTTGAGGAAATCGTGTATCTGCGGCTTGAGCCGCGCCATCTGCGCCGGGAAGCCGAACAACTGCACCCGGTGCTGCGGCGTCGGCTCGTCCTGCAGACGGTCGAGCGTTTCCTCGCTCAGACGCTCCAGCAGGCGATCGAACTCGACCGGGACCTGTCCCACCAGATTCTGGGTCTTGTCGGCGGTCTGGAACGTGGCGCCCCAGACCTGGCGCCGGCCGGCCTCGCTGAGATAGGCGAAATATTCGGTGAAACCGGCAACGAGATCGGCCTTGGTGAACAGCGCGTAGACCGGGAAGCTCACTTTCAGCCTTTGATGCAGCTCGAGGAGCCGCATCCTGATGGCATCGGCATGAAGCGCGAGTTCCTGCTTCGGCAGCGTCAGCACGTCTTCCAGACTGATTGCGACGAGAACGCCGTTGATCGGCTGGCGCGACCGATTTTTTTTCAGGATGTCCAGGAAGGACAGCCAGCTTTCCTTGTCGGCCTTGCTGTTTGAATCCTGGGTCGTATAGCGACCGGCGGTATCGATCAGCACCGCTTCCTCGGTAAACCACCAATCGCAGTAGCGAGTCCCGCCGACCCCGGCGATCGCCGCCGGCGTCGCCCCGCGCGCGAGCGGAAACTTGAGCCCCGAATTGACCAGCGCAGTGGTCTTTCCCGCACCTGGCGGACCGATAATGACGTACCAGGGTAGATCGTAGAGATATCCGGACTTGTTGCCGCTCGCGGTCTTGAGCGTTGCGAGCGCATCCTTCATGCGCTCCTTGAGCACCGGCTCGTCGCTGACAGCCTGGTCCGCAGCGCTGACGCCGTCGGCGATCTCTTTGGCATTCTTGCGTCGCTTGAAGAAATGAAGGCCGGTGATGCCTGCCGCCGCCGCGCCGAGCAGCAGGATCGCGATCTGGCGAACGATGTGATTTTCCAACGGATGCCAGTCGCCGAAAGCAACGAAGGGACCGGCAAGGTAGATCACTGCTCCAAGCGAGCTGAGCCCGACTCCATAGAGAACGATGCGTAGAATGTCCTTGGCGAGCATATTGACCGGTACCTGTCGCTTATCGCGTGAGCTTCTGGCGTCCGCTTATTCGCTACGTTCGATGAAAATTTCGACCCGACGGTTTTTGGCACGTCCCTCGGGTGTCGAATTGCTGGCAATTGGTGAATCCGATCCCTTGCCGTCGACATCAACGCGCGAACCATCGGCCAGGCCGGGTTTCAGCGCGGCGGCAACCGCCTTGGCGCGCTCGACCGACAATTCGAAATTCGAGGGGAAACGCACGGTGCGGATCGGCGAGCTGTCGGTATGGCCAACCACCCGGATTCGTCCCGGCTCCTTGTCGAGCGTCGCGGCAACGCGGGCCGCGATCGGCTTGAAACCATCCAGGATGGTTGCCTGGCCCGAGGCAAACAATGCGAGATCGCACACCCTGATCACGATGAAGCTCGCGGTCTGATCCGCGGTCATGGCGCACGCCGTCTTCTCCTGCGCAAGCGCGTTGCGAATGCGCTGCAGCTGGGTGATGCGGTCCGGCGGTGGCGGCGGAGGCGGTGGTGGCGGCGGCGCAACGACGCGGCGCTTGAGCTCGATCGGATCGCCGGGATGCAGTGCCAGCGCGACTTGCGCAGCATTCTCGGCGCGGCCAGCCAGCAACGTTCGCAGAACGAAATAGGATCCGGTCAGCAGCGCGGCGACCACGGCCGCCACCAGCCAGACCGGAATGCGCAAGCGCTTCCGCCGACCGGCCAAGGCCTGTCCGCGCCAGTGCGGCGACAGATCGTTGGTCGGCTTGGGCCGAACCCGGCGTAGCGTTTCATAGAGGTTGCGCTGGATCATCTGGAGGTTCGCAAGTCCGCCCGGCGACGTCCGGTGGATGCCCTGGAATCCGAGCGCAAGGCAGGCGTGCTGGAGCTCGAGCACCGGATAGTTGACGAGCGGATCAGTCTTCAAATGGTCGAGAATCTCGAAGAAGCGTACGCCGCCCACGCGCTCGCCGAAGAACCGGCTGAGCATCGAGTATTGGGCCCAGACGTGCCGGTCGTCGGTCGGAATGTGCTGCACAATATCGTCGGCGGTCGCGCACAGGATATACTTTGCCGTATTGGCCTGGTGCTCGGAAATGCCCGCCGAGCGGATATCCTTTTCGAAGAACTTGATGGCGTCGGCGACCTGCTCCATCAGGCTCGCGAATGACGCCCGCATCAGCGCGACGCGCAGCCGGCCGAGCAACTGCAGCAAAGGGCCGCCGGCGCGCATTACCGGATTGGCGTTTGGCGCAACCAGATCGTCGACACGCAAGGGCGGTCCGGGCGGCAGCATCGGTTGCGGCGCCTGAGCCTGCGCCGGCGTCGAAATCCATTCCTCTGAGGGTTGGCTGGTCGGCGGGGCGGCGTAGCTTGCGCTCTGCGGTGTGGGAGAAAATGAGGGCGGCGAAGGGGCACCAGGCGAAGCCATGGGCGATGGTGAGTACGCTGGACGGCTGGCAGGTCCCTCGCCTGCCGGAGGTTGAGGGGCCGGAGCCGGCGGCATCTTCCCGCCGGGGTTCGGACGGATGATGGTCCGCTCACCCCGACCGAAAGGATTAACCGGCTTGTCCCTGTCGGTCATGGCCGCTCTTCCAGGATGGCCCAAAGGTACAACTCAAGCTCCGGCCAGTCGCCGGAAAAATGCATCCCGATCGAGGCCGCTGTGCTGAACTCGGGCCACAGCGGCGACTTGCGATCGAGATAGAAATAGACGTGGTCTGTGATGGCTCGGATGTGCGGTGGCGGCGTCGGCAGATGCACCAAGGTCAAACCCGGCAGGTTTGCGTGCACGATCTCGGTCATTTTCGTGTTGGGCCCGACCTTGAACAGATGCGGGAATTCATTCTGAATCTCCACGAGAGGTCGCCGCGCGGCGACCTCCAGCACCAAGGTCGCATTTCGGAACAACGCGCGATCGCGGATCGGCGATACAAATGCGTTCTGGGCGCGTTCGATGATCTCCAGACGAATCGCCCGCCTGCCCAGCCGCGCGCTCAGGAAATCCTGGATGTCGCGCACCAGGGGCGTGAAGACGTATTCGAGGTTGTCGTGATCGTATGCCGGGTAGTCACGTGCGCGTCGTTCGGTGGTCGCGAAGGTCGCAAGCTCACCGGCAAACCTCAGCAATTCCTCGTACAGCCGCTCGGGATGTACGCTGCCGGATCGCTTGAAATGAGTCAGCACCGGAATGGTCCGGTTCAGTACCTGCAGCACGAGATAATCGACGCTCTGCAAACCGCCGCCGGACGACGGATCGACTGCGTAGCGTGCAAGCTCGTCGAGCTTGGTCTCGACCCAGCCGATGATTCGATTGAGCCAGCCATCGACAACCGGATGCGCGGCGCAGACCAGCATCGGCGGCACAAACTTGTCGTCGAACAGGATATTCTTGTCGCGCACTTCGAGGATGCGAGCGATGCCGAGACCCATGTATCCCGGCTTGCTCGTCTTGCGCAGCTCGAACGACAGGCGTGGATAGACAACGTCGATCTCTTCTTCGATGCGCAGCGCCGAGGTTGAATCGATAAACGTTTCGGCAGTCCGAACGTAGCGACTTGCGCTGTCGGTGCGATCCTCATCCACCTCCCGCGTATTGGGCGCCGCGACCGGCATCATCAGCCAGACGATCTGGCCTGCGGCCGAATCCGGCACTTCGATGGCTTCCGGGATCGGGCTGTCGGCAGGAATATCGAACGGCGTTCCGTCCGGCATGACGCCGGTCGCACTGCGCACGGCGAATTTGCTCTGCTGGGTAAGATCGTTATCGATCTCGAGCTGGGCAAAGCCCCAGGGATACGGTGTCGTGTAACGAACGCGCTTTTCCAGCAGATGCTCGAGATAGCGATCGTTCTGCTGCAAATGATGCGGTCGCAGGAACAGGCCTTCCGACCAGAAAACTTTGCTGTACCAGGACATTCCTACATCCACTTGGCAATGATCGGCGACTGCATCGTCACCGACAGTTCACTTTGACCCCGACTTGTCTGCGCGGTCGTAATATTCGGAGAAATGCAGCATGAAGGTATCGATCGGCGCGCTTTCGTCGCGACCGAGATGCGCGTTCCAGCGCGTCAAAAATTCGTCCCAGAGCTTGCTCTTGTTCGAGCCAAACAAGGATCTTGCGCCGCGCTGAAGCTCGAGCTCGCGCGCCATCAGCGTCGGATCGATACTGGCGATCAGTCCCCGGACGGCATGCTGCATTGCCGCATAAGTCTTCAATTGATGGGTTTTGAGGTCCTTGAAGCCCTGGGCGAAGGCATGCGGCGCATCGAGGTAACTGCGGGTCGGCGGCCCGAACAGGATACGCATCGCGTCTTCCGCGGTCGGCGAGAATTTCAGCGGATTGTTCTCGATGGCCTGGATGGTGGTTTGACTGGTGCTGCGCGTCAGCTGCTTGGCCTGGGTGCGCGCCTGCAGCAGGGCCATCAAGTTTTCCACGGTCATGCGCAGGATGACGCCGAGCTGTTCCGCGAGTTCAGCTTCGGTCTTGTCGGCGAAGAAACCGTCCGGCAGCCCGGCAGCACGTGCGACCAGGCGCGCAAACTCCGGATTGCCGATCGACGCGGCCGTGGCCGGTGCCGGCTCGGCCAGTTGCGGCCGCGGCGCTCCCACATGCCCTGCCGGTGAAGGCGCCGGCGGTGGCGGGGCAGCCGCTTCGTCGTCGGCCCATACCGACGGTCGGCGCGGCGTCGGCATCGCGTGCAGCACGTCGACCGGCGGTTTTGGCGTGGCGACCGGACCGGCTGCCCAGCTCATGTCGTCGTGCAGCGGCGGCTCGCGTTGAGGCATCTGCGGCGAATGGCGGACAGGATCCACACCCGCCGCGGGAACGCTCGCTGCCCAGTCCAGGAATTCCGGATTGACGGGCCGCGCGGCCTCGCGCGGTTTTCGCAACTGCTGCGGGTCGATTGGCGGCGGCACGTCGCGACCGGGAGCCCACAGCTCGTGGTAATCGGCGTGCTGCTGAGCGAGCGGAGCTTGCTGCTGCGCACCATGGCTCGGCGTGCCCTCGGCAGGCTCATCCAGGTCCAGCGAAACGCCAATGACATAGTGGCCGATGACGAGCCGATCGCCGTTGCGCAGCCGATGCGCTCCCCGCATACGCTGGTCGGCACCATTGAGAAAGGTGCCGTTGGTCGAGACGTCGTGCAGCCAGTAGCCGCCGTCGCGATAATGGACCTCGCAATGCTTCCCCGAAATCATCCGTGCCGGATCGGGCAATGTCCAGTCGAGATGGCGGTCCCGGCCAATGTCGACCGAACGCCTTCCGGTGACAGTAAATGACACAGGGCCGCCGTCTGGAAGGTTCGGCTCGTTCTCGATGTTGAAGCGAAGCACCATCACATCGTCTCGTCAGCGTGGAGGGCGCGGTTCGCCGCGTGCCAATTGAATACCATCCTCCAGGCAGGCCGTCATTATCCGGTCCCTGGACTCACGGGTAAGCCGGCAGAGGCCGATCAAAAGGGCTGCGCGAACCGCTCGCGCTGTCTGGTCCGGCTTGGCTTCGACCGGTGCAAATTCCGCGGGAACCACGCTTCCGCCAGACCAACCCGCCGCCAGCGCCAGCCAGGTCGCCGGCTGCTCGGGATCGTTGGCGTTGCCGACCGCCAAAGCCTTGTTGCGCGATTGCTCGTCCGGTTGCCGGACCCAGGTCTCGGCAAAACTGAGCGACCTGCCTTCATTGCCGTCGAAATGGTCGAACATCTGCCGCAACGAGCGACAGCCCCAGGCGACGGCCACGCGCCTGGGGAGCAGATACGCGCAGAAGGATACAGCCTGGTGCCAGTTGCCCGCATCGGCCGCCTCCTGCAGGAAATCCAACGACAGTTTATCCGGAGCGGCTTTGCCGACGTCGTAGCGCGCCAGCGGATAGGCTTCAAAGAGATCGTGGACTGTGCTGAACCGAACCTGATTCATGGCTGTCAGCCGACAATGGTTGGCGTGCCGTGGGCAACCAGCGGGCCGCCGGCCGCGAGCGCCATGGCGGCCTGCGCGGTCATGGTGATGGTTGGCGCGTTGATGACGATGCCGGCTGGAGACAGGATGATCTGGCTTGGGCCAACCTGCAGGGTGATGTTGACGTTGGCCGTGAGGGTGATGCTCAGGCCCGCATCGACGGACTGATCCATCGCCAGCTTGACGTGCTGACCGCCCAATTGGATATCAAGCTTGTCGTTGCCGTTCTTGAGCGTGGTCTTACGAGTATCGCCGCCGAACGCCGCCTCACCGATGGTCCTGGTCTCGGTGTCGCGGACCGTGACGTCGTAGTCCTTCTCGGCGTGCACGGTGATCTTCTCGGACCCCTTCTTGTCCTCGAAGTTCCATTCGTTGTAGCCGCCTCCTCCCTTGGTCGAGTCGGACTTCAGACCCGCAATCGTCTTCTTGGACGGCAGGTCGTAAGGCAGCTTGTATTCATCGTTGTAGACGGTCCCTATCACCAGGGGCCGGTCGGGATCCCCTTCCAGGAATTCCACGACCACCTCCTGCCCGACGCGCGGGATGATCTGACCGCCCCAGCGCTTGCCGGACCAGACTTGCGCCACGCGCAACCGGCACGAGCGCTTCTTCTTCCGATCCCAGAAAAAGCGAACATAGATTTCGCCCAGCGACTCGACGTCGATCTCCTCGCTCGAATTGTCGTCCTTGGTCACCACCTTGGCTGTCTGAATGCCGTTGATCCTCGGCTTCGGCGTCGTCATGGGAGTTCGAAACGGCCGATCGCTCGGCAGAAATTCGTAGCTGCCGA
Source organism: Bradyrhizobium sp. USDA 4538 (assembly GCF_024171045.1). Taxonomy (NCBI): domain Bacteria; kingdom Pseudomonadati; phylum Pseudomonadota; class Alphaproteobacteria; order Hyphomicrobiales; family Nitrobacteraceae; genus Bradyrhizobium; species Bradyrhizobium sp. USDA 4538. The sequence goes on along the minus strand of NZ_JALJZE010000001.1, from coordinate 7,124,231 downwards.
AGTAGACATGCTGTCCGGCGTCGCCGGGGCCGCCAGTGCGATAGGATTCGATGGAAAACGAATGCGCGGCTCGTACCACGAGATATTCGACGTTCTGCGAGTCTTTCGAGTGCTTCTCGAGCTTGGTTAGTCCGCCGGGGAAAAGGTTGACGGCGTCGCCGTTGCCCCGACGGCGCCGATCCATCGCCTGCTCGGCCTGGAGCTGGATCTTCGCATATCGCTCGCCGTCGGACTTCTCCTTGAACTTGCCGGGATAGTCGTAGAACTCCATCTCGGATCGTGTGTAGTGCTCGGAGCCCTTGGCGTCGCTGATCATCTGCGCGTTGGGCTTCTGGTAGTTGTAATCGTTGAGCTCGATCTTCCCGGTGCGGAACCGGCGCTCGGACGCCCATTCATAAATATGCTGCTCGCCGCGACGATCGGAGCCGGTGAGCGGGATGTAGGGGATCTTCGCGAGGCCGTTGATTGGACTGTGCGAGGACTTGGAATCGGCCAGCACCAGCGTGTGCTTGCCGCCTTCATGCTTGAAGAAGTAGTAGATCCCGTGCTGTTCCATCAACCGGCACACGAAATCCAGATCGGTCTCGCGATATTGAACGCAGTATTCGAGCTTTGGACATGAGCCCTCTTCGGTAAGCTTGGACTCATAATCAGTGAAGCCGCGCTCGTTGAAGACTTCCTTGATGATGTCGGGCGCCTTCTTGTCCTGAAAGATCCGGCAATCGGTGGTCCGCGACAGCAGCCACAACCAGGGCCTCAGCACGATCCGGTAACTGAAATAGTCGTTCTTCACCCCCAGCCATTGGGCTTCCGTGAGAATGCCGCTGAACTCGCGTTCCTTCTCGTGCAATTTGATGGTGAGGGTGCACTGCTTGCCGATGGCCCGATCGAAGTCGAGATCGGCTTCCTCGCTGAGACATTCGATGCGGTATTCGAACAGTTCGCTCAGACCTTCGGCGGCCTCGAACCGGGCAAAAACCAGAACGTCCTTGCCAAGGGGGGTCTTGAGCTCGCAGAGGCGGGTATCCTGGGTAAGCTGGCCCATGTGGGCGTTAAACTCCCTCGTTGACCGCACGAGCTGCGCAACCGGCGCATCGGGCGGTCAAGCACGAACGACCGAAATCCGAGCCGGCCATCGGTGGGATGGCCGGCAAGTCCGCTCGGTGTCACCTCTCCTGACGCGGCAACGCACCCGCCCGGGGAAGCCACTGCGGCACTCATGTAGTCGGTTCCAAGCGCTTGCTGGTTCACGGGAAACCGCCATCATCGCGGGAATGAACCGAGGCCGGCGTTGATCTGACCTACCAGTCAATCGGATCATGATCCCCCGCGTGATCCGCTAGATGTCATGGACCTGGCAGAGGGGCCAGGGGCCCGCAGACGGATCCTCTTTGCATGCTCGACGTCGTATCCCTGACCCAGCCCATCGACCCCGACGATCCCTGCGGGCCAGACCTCGATGCGGCCGGCGACGTCCAGTACCTGAACTTCTTCGCAGCTGCGGAATCGCTGCTGCCGATGTCGTATTTCGAGGTCGTCAACGCGAATGGAGAGCGCGGACGCTTCGACCCGAAGGCCATCGATATTGCCGGCCAGTTCGCCGCTGCGCAGCCCCTGTTGGCTCGCACCCGCGATCTGCGCCTGACCATGCTGCTCGCCAAGTTTTCCATCCTGAACCGCGATCTCGACGGCTTCCTCGGCTGCCTGCGGGCAACCACCCTGCTGCTCCGCGAACAATGGGAAGCGGTTCACCCGAGGGGCGAGGACGGCGACTATGCCTTTCGTGCCGTCACCATCGAGGCGATCGACGTGTTTCCGACGGTGATCAACCCGCTCCAATTCCTCCCCCTGATCGAAAATCGAAGGCACGGCAGCCTCAACTACCGTGCCTATCAGATTGCCAAGGGCGAAATTCCCGCCGGCGATGCCGATGTCGACACGCCAGATCTCGGAACCATCGAGCGCATCGTCAGCGAGACCGATCTCGACACCCTCAAGGCGGTGAGCGCCCGCTGTTCCGCGGTCGCTGCCGAGATCGCCGGCATCAAATCGGTTTGGCACGAAAAGTTGAACTCGGGGCAACCCATCAGTCTCGACCGGCTGGCGGGTGTCGCGAATGGCATGGCCGGCTGGCTCGCGACTCTGGTCGCTGCACGCGATCCGGCCGCAATTGCCCCGTCTCCGGACGAGACTGCTCAAGACGGCCCGCAGCCTCCGATCGAAATCGCCGGCGCAGTGATGTCACCCGGACAGGCGTCCGCGGCGCTGGCGGCGGCTGCCGACTATTTCGCTCGAAAGGAACCGTCGAGCCCGGCGCTGTTGCTGGTGCGGCAGGCGCAGGACATGGTTGGCAAATCGTTTATCGAAGTGATGCGGATGCTGATGCCGGCCCACGTCGAGAGCGCCGCCATCAATATCGGTCGCGACAAGGTCTTCGACCTGCCGATCGAGCGCATGGCGGAGTTCGCCACCTCGCTCCCATCCGCGGCCGAAAACGAGGCTCAAGACGCTGTTTTTGCAGCCGAAAACAGAGCCCAGGCGTTGGACCTGCTGAGCAAGGTCGCGTCGTTCTTCCGAGCCGCGGAGCCGTCCAGCCCGATCCCGTTCCTGGTCGATCGCGCACGCGAACTCTCACAGCGAGACTTCCTCAGCCTGCTGAACGAAGTGCTGCCCGAGGGCGCTCTGAAGGCGATCGACAAATCGAATTGAACCCGCCTTCCGTTCGACGGGACTAACTGAACGGAAGGAAGCTCCGCCGACGAAAGACCGAGGCACTTCCCTGCCTGCGTCGTGCAAGTCGGCTTCCGCAGAGATTTTTTTGTGAAGAGGGCAACCCAATGGCAACCGACAGCGGTCAAAAATTCATTCGCCGAAACCGCGCACCGCGCGTGCACATCACTTACGAAGATCCCTACGATGCCGAGCGGCTGATCGAACTGCCGTTCGTCATGGGCGTCCTGTCCGATCTTTCCGGCAACAACCCCGGCATCGAGAAGACGAAGGTCGAGGAGCGCAAGTTCCTCGAGTTCGACATGGACAATTTCGACAACCGCATGGCGGCGATCCAGCCCGGCGTGACGGCGCGCGTCGCCAACCGTCTCAGCGACGGGTCCGACGAAAAGATCTCCGTCAACCTGCGCTTCAACAAGATATCCGACTTCACGCCGGTGGCGGTCGCCCGCCAGGTGCCGGCGACGGCCAAGCTGCTCGAAGCGCGTGAACAGCTCGCCAACCTGCTGCGCTACATGGATGGCAAGGTGGGTGCCGAGGACCAGCTGAAGAAGCTCCTCGCCGATCCTCAACTGATGGCCGCACTGCGCGAGCGCGCGACCAGCCAGTCCACCGAATCCGACAGCAACAGCTAAGGGAAGGAATGGGGACCATGGCAAAAGAAGCAATCCACAAAGAGACCACCGCCAAGGTCGGGACCGTCGAGGCTGACGAGTTCGCCGCCCTGCTGAAGCAAAGCTTCAAGCCGCGCACCGAACGTGCGGCGACCGAAGTCGAGAACGCGGTGTCCACGCTCGTTCAGGAAGCGCTGAAAGATACGAGCGTCATCAAGTCGGACGTGCTCGACACCATCGAGGAGATGATCGCGCGGATCGATCAGAAGCTGACCGCGCAGATGAACGAGATCCTGCACGCGCCCGAATTCCAGGCGATCGAAAGTGCCTGGCGCGGCCTCCACTACCTCGTCTTCAACTCCGAGACCGACGCCAACCTCAAGATCCGGGTGATGAACGTCTCCAAGAACGAGCTGTATCGGAACCTGCGGCTCTATCCCGATGCGCGCTGGGACCAGAGCCCGCTGTTCAAGCAGATCTACGAGTACGAATTCGGCCAGTTGGGCGGCGAGCCGTTCGGCTGCCTGATCGGCGACTACTATTTCAGCCACCTCCCCACCGACGTGCAGTTGCTCCGCGATCTCAGCAAGATCGCCGGCGCCGCGCACGCCCCCTTCTTCAGCGGCGCCGAGCCTACGCTGATGGGAATGGACTCGTGGACCGAACTGTCCAACCCTCGCGACATCGGCAAGGTGTTCGACACGCCGGAATACGCCGCATGGAAGGGACTGCGCGATCAGGACGACTCGCGCTATCTCGGTCTGTGCATGCCGCGCGCACTGGGCCGCCTCCCCTACGGCGCCAAATCGGAGCCGGTGGAAGAGTTCGCCTTCGAAGAGGAGACGGACGGGCACACCGGTGACAAATACGGCTGGATCAACGCCGCCTATGCGATGGCGGTCAACATCAACCGCGCCTTCAAGGAGTTCGGCTGGTGCACGCGCATCCGCGGCGTCCAGTCCGGCGGCGAGGTCATCAACCTGCCGACGCATACGTTCCCGACCGACGACGGTGGCGTCGACCTGAAATGCCCGACCGAGATCGCCATCAGCGATCGTCGCGAGCACGAGCTTGCAAAGGCGGGACTGATCCCGCTGATCCATCGCAAGAACACCGACAAGGCCGCCTTCATCGGCGCCCAGTCGCTCTATAAGCCGAAGAAGTATTTCGGCGACAAGGGCGTGGATGCAACCGCGTCCGACAACCTGTCGTCACGCCTGCCCTACATGTTCGCAGTATCCCGCTTTGCGCATTATCTGAAGTGCATGGTTCGCGACAAGATCGGATCCATGAAGGAAAAGGATGAGCTGACGGTCTGGCTGCAGACCTGGATCAACGAATACGTTGATGCCAATCCGGCCTTGTCGTCAGAAGCTCAGAAAGCGCGCAAGCCGCTGGCCGCTGCGAAGGTTGAGGTCATAGCAAACGAGGAGAACCCGGGATATTACAACGCGCGCTTCTTTCTCCGTCCACACTTTCAACTGGAAGCGATGGACGTCGGTCTCAGTCTCGTTTCGCGCCTGCCAGGCCCGAGCTCCTGACGCCGCGCTATTGCAACCGTCACTCATCAGAGAATTTTGAAAGGGCTATGCTATGGCTGTCGACATCTTTTTGAAACTCGATCCGATCAAGGGCGAGTCGCTCGACGACAAACACAAGGACGAAATCGACATTTTGAGCTGGTCGTTTGGCGAGAGCCAAAGCGGCACGTTCCACAGCGGGTCGGGCGGCGGCGCCGGCAAGGTCGCGGTTCAAGACCTCCACTTCACGCACTTCGTGGACAAGGCGACGCCCGAGCTTTTCAAGGTCTGCGCCAATGGAAAGCACATCGACAGCGCCATCCTCACGGTACGCAAGGCCGGTGAACACCCGCTCGAATATCTCAAGATCGAGATGAAGCACGTTCTGGTCTCGAGCGTCTCGACGGGCGGATCGCACGGCGAGGATCGCCTCACCGAAAACGTCAGCCTGAACTTCCAGAAGGTCAAAATGACCTACAAGACCCAGACGGAAAAAGGCGGCGCCGGCGCGTCTCCGGTGTTCGGATGGGACGTTGCGGCCAACAAGGAATGGGCCTGATCGCAGGCTTCCTGCCCGGCGCCGGTTGTCCATAGCGGCAATCGGCGCCGGCTGTACGGGGACCGTCAATGACCGTTACGCCAAGGAAGGATCGGCTCTCTCCGCCATTGATGCTGGCCTTTCGTGCGGCTCATGACGCGCGCGATGCGCGCAAACCACTCGAACTGCGCGATCAGTTCGGTGAGCGAGTCATAGCGGGACGGCGCAGCGCCGGTCGATTCCCGATCTCGGAGACGCTGCTAAGGCGCGAGGTTTCGCAGGACGTCGAAACTCTCCTCAACACCATTGCCCTCGAATCGACGCTTGACCTGACGGGTCGCAGCTGCGTCCGCACCTCGATCTTGAACTATGGTTTCCCCGATATCGCAAACCGTTCGATCGACGAAGTCACCGACGAGGAGCTCAGCGATGCCCTGCGCATGTCGCTGACGACTTACGAGCCGAGACTCGATCGCAAGTCCATCCGGGTGCGGCGCGACACCTCCGTGGGCCCCGAGCAGCTCAAGCTGCGCTTTGTCGTGCATTCCGACCTGAAGTGCGAACCGCTCAACGTCCCCGTGGAATTCGTCGCAGACGTCGACCTCGACAGCGGCGATATACAGATCAACCGATTATAGCATGAACCGCGAATTCCTCGACTTTTACAATCGTGAACTGTCGCTGCTGTACGAGCACGCGGAAGGTTTTGCCGAGGAATATCCTGGTATCGCCGAGCGCCTCGGCGGTCTGGTCCGCGACCGCTCGGATCCGATGATCTCAGGCCTGCTGGAAGGCGCTGCATTTCTCGCCGCCCGTGTCCAGCTCAAGCTCAAGCACGAGTTTCCGGAATTCACGGCGAACCTGCTTGAGCAGTTGGTTCCGAATTATCTCGCGCCAACTCCGTCCGCCATGCTGGTCAGGATTCAGCCGACCTACGCCGATCCGGCATTGCGCGACGGCAAGAAGATTGCGCGGGGCGCCTATTTCGACGCGAACTATCGCGAAAGGGAACGGAGCCTCGCCTGCCGATTCCGGCTTTGCCGCGATATCGTGCTTTGGCCTTTTGACGTCACCGGCGCCGAATATTTTGCGACCGCGGGCGCGTTGCAGGCCCTCGGGATTCCAGTCGGCGGAGAAGTTATCGCTGGGCTCAGGCTCTCCTTGACGCACCGTACCGCCGCGCGGCTCGACGAGGAGCCGGCGGACGCCGAGACTCGCAACAAACCGGAGACCTGGTTCGCCGGCTGCCGCACCAGCGAACTGCCCATCTACCTGACCGGCGCCGAGTCGGATGCCATCGCACTCTACGAGCAACTGACCTCGAACTGCGTCGGGCTCTATTTTCGCTATCTCGACGATTTCGGCGATCCGGTCGTCATCCGGGCTCCGAACGACTGTGTGCAGCAGGTCGGCTTCAGCGAGAACGAATCCCTGTTTCCGAACGACAACCGGGTCTTTCGCGGCTCGGAGTTATTGCGGGAATATTTCGTGTTTCCGCGCAAGTTCCTTGGCGTCAATCTGACGCAGCTTCGCGCTGTGATGCCGCGGTTGCGCAGCAAATCCATCGATATCGTCTTCGCGTTCGATGAACACAACTCGCGTCTCGCCGCCTCGGTCCGGGCGGATACGTTCAGTCTCTACACCGCCCCGGCGATCAACCTGTTCGAAAAGACCAGTGATCGCATCCCGATCAAGTCGAACACCTACGAATACCACGTGGTGCCCGACCGAAGCCGCTACCTCGAATACGAGCCGCACCAGGTGCTGGAGGTTTACGCGCACTTTCCGGCGGAAAAGGACAAGCGGCGCGTGCGTCCGCTGTACTCCGCCGCCGTCGACAGGACGGCCGGATCGGTCGAGGGACTTTATTACACGGTTCGTCGGCTGCCGCGGCGGCGCACCGTCGAAGAGAAGACCTATGGCGCGGCCTCGGACTATACCGGGACGGACATGTTCCTCTCGCTGCTCGAGCCCGGCGACCCGAGCGGCGACGGATCCGCCGCCGAGCTGAGCGTCCGCGCGCTGTGCTCCAACCGGCATCTCACGGAACATCTGCCGGTCGGCCAGGGCGGAGCCGACTTTCGCCTGCTGGACGACACCTCGCTCGAGCTGATGTGCATCGCCGGCCCCACCCGACCACGCGAGCCGGTGGTGGCGCAGTTGCGCAGCCGCAGCGAAATCGCCAATAGCGGCGTCGTCAGCTGGCGCCTGATCAACATGCTGAGTTTGAACTATCTCGGCCTCGTGGAACGCAGCGGCGGCAAGAACGCCGGAGCACTGCGGGAGATGCTGTCATTGTTCGCCGACCAGTTCGACGACGCGACGGAGCGAAAGATTCGTGGTGTGCGCAGCGTCGAGAGCAGGCCCGTGGTGCGGCGGGTGCGTGAGCGTACCGGCAGTGGCGCAGCGCGCGGCCTGGAGATCACGGTCACGCTTGACGAGAAGGCATTCGAGGGCAGCGGCGTGTTCCTGCTCGGGGCTGTGCTGGAACGCTTCTTCGCCGACTATTCAGGCTTCAACACCTTCACCCAGACCGTCATCTCGACCCCGGAGCGCGGCGAGATCATGCGTTGGCCGGCCCGCATGGGCACCCGGAGGCCGCTGTGACGCTGATCGACCAGATGAAGGCCGAGCCCTGGCGGTTCGATTTCTTTCAGACGCTCCGCCAGCTCGAGCGATGCAATCCGGATCGACCGCGGATCGGCGACAGTGCAGCGCGTCGCGAGGAGTTTGTCGACCTCGGTCAAACCCCCTATCTGGAATTTCCCGCCTCCAATCTGAGCTCGGTCGACGATCGTGATGGCAGGCTCAAAATTCTGGTCAAATTCCTCGGCCTGCTCGGACCGCAGGGCGCGCTGCCGCTGGCTACCACCGATGAGAGCGTCGGCTGGCAGTTGATGCGGGACGACGCTTTCCCCCGTTTTCTCGACCTGCTGAACGGACGCTTTCTGCAGTTGTTCTTTCGAGCCTGGGCAGACGCACGGCCGATCGCCCAGCATGATCGGCCATCCGACGACCGCTTCATCGCTTATGTCGGCTCCTTCGCCGGCCTCGGCTCCGATATTTTTGCCAATCGGGATACCGTGCCTGACATGGCGAAGCTGAGCTTCGCCGGGCTGGTTTCACCGAGAGCGAAATCCGCATCACGACTGGCGCGGCTGCTGCAAGGGCTGTTCGATGTCAGGGTCGAGATCGACGAGTTCGTCGGCACGTGGCTCCCATTCGACCCAAGCCATTGCAGCCGGCTCGGCGGGACGCACGCCAAGCTTGGTCACGACGCGCTCCTGGGCTCGCGTGTGTTCAGCGTCGAAGACAAGATCAGGGTTCGCGTGTTCGTGAAGGATTTTGCTCAATACGAGCAGTTCCTGCCCACCGAAGCGCCGAACCTGTCCGAGCCCCTGGCTGACGCCGTCTACTTCTACATCGGCGACGAACTCGAGTGGGAGGTGGAACTTGCCATTCCGGCGGGAGCGGTTGTCCCGATGAAGCTCGGGCAGAGCGGACGCCTTGGATGGACCAGCTGGGTTTCGCCGAACTGGGCCTCGACCGAGGAGTATCGGCGCGATGCACGCTTTCACCTTGCCGAGCGTCTCAGAGCCCGGCGCAACGCTGCGACTGATCAGCAGCCGATTTGAACCTAAGCATCGCTCCGATTGTCCTAACATCATGGGAATTCGAGCCGATTTCCGCGACGACCCGGCATCGTCCGGGATTGAGCAGGAGGCGCCATCGTGACCGACATCAGCCTTGAGGCCGTGACTGGCAAACTGAACCGGGCCGGCTACGACGCCTTCATACAATCCCTTCGCCACGCCAAGAGCGTCAGCAACCGTAACGTGGAGCTTGCGCACTGGCTGTTTCACATCCTGCAACAGGAGCGGACCGACCTCAGCCTGTCGGTGGATCACTACAAGCTCGACCGCGCGCGGCTGCTGTCGGACCTCGCGGGCGTCATCAACGGTTTCCGCAAGAACGAAACCGACATGCCGGGCGTCGCCAATTCGGTCATCGATATTCTCGACCGTGGCTGGCACTACGCCACGCTGTTCTTCGGCGAGACCCAGATCCGCACCGGACATCTCCTGGTCGCCGGATTGAAATCGAACGAGATCCGTCGTGCGCTCAACAACATCTCGCAGGAATTCGCCAAGATAAATGTCGACGCATTGGCTGCGGAGCACCGCGCCATCTGGGCAGGCTCCGAGGAGGAGACCATGCGTCCGATGGACGGCTCCGGATTGGCCGGTGCCGGTACTGACGGTACGGACCGGGCGAATCCCAAGGGGACGACGCCGCTCGACCGGTTCTCCCAGGATCTGACCGCCAAGGCCAGATCGGGCCAGATGGACCCGATCCTCGGTCGAGACGACGAAATCCGCCAATTGATCGACGTGCTGATGCGCCGGCGGCAAAACAATCCGATCCTCACCGGCGAGGCCGGCGTCGGCAAGACTGCCGTGGTCGAGGGATTTGCCCAGCGCATTGCCGCCGGCGAGGTGCCGCCGCCGCTGCGCAACGTCAGGCTCTGCGCGCTGGATATCGGCCTGATGCAGGCCGGTGCCTCGATGAAGGGCGAGTTCGAGCAGCGCCTGCGCTCGGTGATCGACGAGGTACAGAACTCGCCTACCCCGATCATCCTGTTCATCGACGAAGCGCACACGCTGATCGGGGCCGGTGGCGCCGCCGGCACCGGCGACGCGGCCAATCTCCTCAAGCCTCCCCTCGCCCGCGGCACGCTGCGGACCATCGCCGCCACCACCTGGGCAGAGTATCGCCAGTACATCGAAAAGGACCCCGCACTCACACGGCGCTTTCAGCCGATCCAGGTCGATGAGCCGGATGTCGAGACCTGTTGCATCATGCTGCGCGGTCTCCTGGGCCCGATGGAGAAGCACCACGGCGTTCGCATTTCGGACGCCGCGATCGTGACCGCGGTCAACCTGTCGCATCGCTACATTCCGTCCCGACAGCTGCCGGACAAGGCGGTCAGCCTGCTGGACACAGCTTCAGCACGGGTAGCCATCAGTCAAAGCGCGACGCCGGCCCTGATCGAGGACGCTCGCGTCGCGATCGCGGCCCGCGAGGCCGAACGATCAGCGCTGGTCAGCGACGGCGATCTCGGGGACGAGAACAGCGAGCGCATCACCACAATCGACGGCGACATAGCGACGCTGAAGGCCAAGCTGTCCGGCCTGGAGGCCGACTGGGCCAAGGAACAGGAGCTCGTCAAGGACATCCGCAGCATTCGCGAAATCCTCTCCGAGAACGGCGACGAAGATCGAGCGACGAAGCGCGTCGAGTTGCGCGGCAAGTTCGAGACACTGGAAGGCATCAATCCGGAAAAGCGGATGATCTATGCCCATGTCGACCAGCAGTCGGTGGCCTCTGTCGTGTCCGACTGGACCGGTATCCCGACCGGCAGAATGATGCGCGACGAGATCGAAACCGTCCTGAAGCTACCCGAAATTCTCAATCGCCGCGTGGTCGGCCAGTCCCACGGGCTGACGATGATTGCGAAACGAATCGAGACCAGCCGCGCCAAGTTGGACAACCCGTCCAAGCCGATCGGCGTTTTCATGCTGGCCGGACCGTCCGGCGTGGGTAAGACAGAAACCGCCCTCGCGCTTGCCGAAACCCTTTATGGCGGCGAGCAGAACATGATCACGATCAACATGTCGGAGTTCCAGGAGGCCCATACGGTCTCGACCTTGAAGGGCGCACCTCCGGGTTACGTCGGCTATGGTGAAGGCGGCCGGCTCACCGAAGCGGTCCGGCGCAAGCCCTACAGCGTTATCCTGCTCGACGAGGTGGAGAAGGCCCATCCCGACGTCCATGAGATCTTCTTCCAGGTGTTCGACAAGGGAGTCATGGAGGACGGCAACGGTCGGCGAATCGATTTCAAGAACACATTGATCATTCTGACCACGAACGTCGGCACCGATCTCATCATGAGCCTGGCGCGCGATCCGAAGTATCGCAACGAGCCGGAAGAACTCGCCAGGCTGCTGCGGCCGGAATTGCTGAAGGTGTTCCCTGCCGCGTTGCTTGGGCGCATCGTCTCGATCCCCTACTTTCCGCTTTCGGACGAGATGCTTGCCGGCATCGTCAGATTGCAGCTCGACCGGATCGGACAGCGCCTCCGCGATAATCACAAGGCTGCCTTCGGCTACGACGATGCAGTCGTCGAGCACATCGTATCCCGTTGCAACGATCCGGACTCCGGCGGGCGGATGATCGACAACATCATCACCAACACGCTGCTGCCCGAACTGTCGCGCGAATTCCTCAGCAAGTCTCTCGCCAAGGAGGAGGTCAAGCAGACGCGCGTCTCGATCGTGAACGACAAGTTTGCATATTCGTGGAACTGACTGCGATGAACATCCAGACCGAGCACCGCCAGCCGACCACCGGCACCACACCATACGATGAGGTGTATTATCCCGGGCATGTCTACGGGCTCACCCACCCGAACCATCTGGCAACGCTCGCTGCGGTCTACGGCATGCAGCCGGCTCCGGTCGAGCGCTGCCGGGTCCTGGAGCTCGGCTGCGGCGTTGGCGGCAATCTGTTGCCGATGGCTTTTCAATATCCGGACAGCGAGTTCATCGGTATCGACCTGAGCGGCGTTACGATCGAACGCGGACAGCGGAACATCGCCGCATTGGGCTTGAGCAACGTCAGGCTTCTGCATTGCGACATCATGGATGTCGACGCTGCCTTCGGACAGTTCGACTACATCATCGCCCATGGCGTGTATTCATGGGTACCACCGATCGTGCGCGAGAAGATGATGTCCATCTTCAAACGGAATTTGGCGCCACAGGGGCTCTGCTACGTCAGTTATAACGCGCACCCGTTCTCGCATCTTCGCGACATGGTCCGCGACATGATGCGCTACCACACCCGGCGCATCACCGGGATGAAGGAGAAAGTGGGACAAGCTCGCGCCATCGTGAAATTTCTCAGCGAAGGATCGAAGTCCAGCTCGGTGCACGGTACAGTCATGCGCGACCAGTGCAACCGCGTGCTCAAGGCTCCGGACGAGTTGCTTTTTCACGACGATCTCGATTCTGGCGCGACGGCGTTCCTGCTGCACGAAGTCGTCGAAGACGCCGGCCGACATGGGCTGCAATATCTGAGCGACGCCGATTTCTCACGACGCTATCTTGCCGGTTACACCGAAGAGGTCCGCGCCACGCTGCAGCGCTTTCCCGAAAGCGAGTTCATGGCGCGCGATCAGTATCAGGACTTCATCGACGGCAACGGGTTTCGGCGTACGTTGCTCTGCCACGAAGGCATCTCCCTTGACCGCAAGGTCGATCTCGACTTCATCACCGCCTTCTATCTGCTGAGCACCACCAGCCCACGTCGCCCCGACGCCTGCCTGACCGACGATTCCGAGATGGAATTTGAAAATCAGGACGGCAGCCGAATCACCGTGACCAATCCGCTCCTGAAGGCCGCACATCTTTGTCTCGGCCGGGCCTGGCCGCGCGCACTCTCGTTCACTGAACTGCTCGATGGCGCCCGGACGCTGCTGGAAGGCCGGCAAACAGCCGATGACCAACGGATATTGACGGAAGCGCTCTATATCCTGGCCTGCAGCGGCGAGGTCTCCTTTCTGAAATCACGGCCGTTTCTCGTGAAAGAAGTCACGGATTGTCCGCAGGCGAGTCTCCTCGCCCGCAGACAGGCGCAGAGCGGCCCGCTGGTCACCAATCTGCTTCACCAAACCGTGCAGTTGGAGGACGACAGGACGCGCCACTTTCTGCAACTGCTCGACGGCTCCCGGACGATCGAGCAAATCACAGCCGAAATGACTGAAACCTTCGGACCGACCATCCAGGTCAAGCAATTGGATGATGCCGGGCAGCCCGCCGAGCCGTTGCTGCTGTCAACCCGACAAAGCGTTGACCGTTCGCTGGCGACGGTCGGCAAACTGGGTTTGCTGGTGGCCTGAGGACGGGCGGCAAGGAGCCGGCCCGTCATTTTGTGGAGCGGACGCCCCACGTCCCATCAGCCGTCGTGGGTGTATTGTTGGCCGAGCAGCCACCCGGTGAGAATGCCGCCGGGTCCGCTGGCATAGACCGCGCTAAGGCCGACACCGGCGCGCAGCATCTGCCATTCATGCTCGCCGACCCAGGGAATGCCGGGATCACCCTTTTGATATTGCGACAGCAACGTTCGGGCGACTTCCGCGGCATTGGCGTAGATCGGGCCGTTCGCCCAGCGGGGTCGCGGCAGGCCCGTCATGCGGCAGTAGAGCGCGGTACAGACATAGGCGGACGCCTCCTCCGCATTGCCGTCAAGGCCAGTACGCAGCAGATCGTAAGCCGCATGCAAGGCCTCGTGGACGATATAGGCTTCGTCCATTCGCCCCGTCGCCGACACGACCTCCAGCGTATTCGCCGCGACGACCGTACCGTCCGCCCGGGTCCGCGCGACGTCGTTATATTGTGCCGCAACATTTGCCGCGAGGTCCGTCGGAACTCTGACGCTGACCTGTCCCAACCGGATCGCGCGAGCGACGTGATGGAACGTTTGCGGTGCAATCGTCACGTGGCTGCCACGGATCGGAAACCGGAAGCGAATGCGTGCGACCGCCGGGCCATTGAGTACGTCTAGCACCCTGCTCCGAAGTGACATCGGATCGTCCTTGCTGTTGACACTGCTCCACGAATGGTGGTCGGCGTTTCCGGTTGGGAGGTTCAGTTGAACCCGGCCCCGGCCGGATCAGACAAATCGGGGACTGGCTTTCACTCGGAGGGCAGCCCCGTGACGACCACCGACCCGACCACGACCGACACTTACCGCAAGATCGCGGCGCGGCTGACCATGCTCCGGCCGCAGATCGATCTGTCGAAATATTTCGCGGGGCCGAATCCCAATGTCCGCCTCTATGACGAGAAGGCCTATATCCGACGCCAATTGGAGAAGTATGGCGTCGCGGCCGCGACGAGCACGCTCGACGGCGTCACGTTCCTGCCCAAGGACTGGGAAGACCTGATCAAGACGCTGCGCATTGCCAAGACGTCGGACGGATTCGACGCCTTCGCCGAAGGCAAAAGCCCGGAGAAGCCGTCGCATTGGGCCCTCGATCTGTCGATGGCAGCCACAATCGGCAAGGGATTCCGGGAGATCTGGCGCCCAAAGCTATCCGACCGGCCGCTCTCGACGCGAGACCTTCCGGGCCGGCACGGCTTCGGGCTCGGGCGCGGCCGAGGGCAATGGAGCGACGACTATAGCGCGCAGTTCGGCAAGGACCCGCAGCCGCAGGACATCACGTCGCTGCATTTCGCGGTAGCGCCGGACCGGGTCAATGTTCACATCGACGAGACCGGCTTCGTGTTTGAGGGCGCAGACGGCGCCCTCACGGTCGGACCGAATTTCGGCCACCACGCCGTCAATGAACTGTTCTGGAAGAGCAATCCTCACCTGCCGCGCTGGGCGATCGATCACATCGACCTGATCCTGCCGAACAGCGCCAACGATTTTTCGCGATTTGGCGTTTCGGTCGACCTGTATCAACGCAAGGACTTGCGCGTCACCGTCACCGGCTCCTGCGGCATTTTCGGAGGATTCGAGTGCTCGGGAACGTTAAGCGTCAGTGGAACGCATGATCTGCTTGGCTCCAAGCCGAAAGGCGCGCGCTGACGATCGCATGTCTGCGATCGAGGGTGCGGCAGAGCCGCTTGAACCGGCGCTTCAGCAGACGCGACTGAGGGATAGGCTCGCCGACGCAAAATGCGTCCTACAGTTTATGCCAATGGTGTTGTTGCAATGGCGCCCTTAAAGCCCCCCGTCTGGCTCGATACCAATATTCTTATAGACATACAGAACGGGCAAAGAGCTGCGGCGAGCACCGCCGAGAAAGCGCTCAGCCGACGCTTCGAGAATGAAATTCTCAATCTGGCCAAGGACGGTCACGAGGTTCTGATCTCACCGCGGGTCAAGTTTGAATTTCTAAAGGGAGCGCGTGCTCAGTCCGGCGAAAAATTGCTCACTGACTTGCGGATCGTCGAAGACAAAATGATGACCCAGGTGCCCCGCGCGCAAGTTTGGAAGTGGGGCAATGAGGGTTTGAATCACGGGCTTTCCGCGTTCGATTCCGATGTTGTTGCCCAGGTCAGGGCAGGCGGAGTGGCTCGCGGCATCAAGAATCCGGTGTTGCTGACCAGGGACAGCGGAGGAACGCTCATTGCGATGCGCAGGAGAGGCGTTCAAGCGCTCGACTTCCGGGCACCGGAGGTGAGACTGAAGGTCCCGCGGAACACACCGACCCCGCCAGAGGTCCCGCCGCCGCCGGCAGGCTCCGTCGCTGGCGAACGATTTTGGAGCGCGGCCAAGGCCGGCTTCAAGGCGGGTTTAAAGGAGGCTTTCAAGGCCGAGAACATCGCTGCGATGATCCCCGATCTGGTCCTTATGGTGGCTGACAAGGTCGCGGCCCGAGAGGCACTCAAGAACATTCAAGTCAAGTTCATCAAGGAGGGGTTCGCAAAGGGCGTTGCAGCGGGCGTCATGGGTTGGTCCGAGGAGGAAGTTGCATCAAATCTGATGAACCGCATCACCGCGTTCAGAGTTCAAGGTCTGGAAGACCCTGCTGGCATCCTGACGCGCGCGACCATTCTGCAAGTGGCCGAAGCGTACGAAAACTATGCGGTGGTGATTGGATTTCAGTTCAGCTCTGCCAAGGACCTGAAATGGAAGCGCGAGATGGTCGCCAAGGGCTCCAAGATTCTGCATCAGTATGGATATTATTTCGGAACCGATCCGCAGGCGCTATTTGAGTACGAGTTCATCGACAAGCTAGCGTGGACGCTTCAGCCGACCACCAATGCGATAGTTGAACCCGCAATCCGCCACTGAAAACGATCATATTGCTGGTGATTGCTCATGCCGCAATTGAAAGACAAAGTCGGTCGGTTTGCCGCGACGGGTCGCAGCTGCCAGAACTGGAAGCAAGACCAGGAGCTGGTCATCTCGCTCCTCAACAAGATCGCCATTTCCGACGGAGGAGCCGAGACCACGCTCAAACCGCAAATGGTCGTGACGGGTCACGCCAGCGACAGCCTCTACAACTCGATCCTGTATTTCCAGCAGAAGAACTTCCCGGGCACGCCGGACGGCTATATCCGGCCCGGCGGGCCAACATTCACTCGGCTGGTCGACCTCGCGACAAAGGCAGCCGCCAAGCCTCCTCCTCCCAAGGGTCAATGGGACGGGATCGCGACGCCATCCGTCGATGCCGCACTTCGCAAGGGTCTGCTCGACGATTCCAGGCTGGACTACGCGGAAGTCGTCGACATCATCAGGGCGACCGTCACGGACGGCATGGTCACCGCATTCGAGCTGGACGACCTGACCACCATTGCAAACACCTCCAGAACGCTTTCTCCGACTTCGAAGAAACTCATCACGCTCTTCGTCGGCGACGAAAAGAAGAAGTGGCTCGGGGTTGGACCGTACGACCTCAACTCGGATCAAAAGAAGCTTGCCGCGGAGATGGTCTGCGATTTCCTCAAGAACACGAGGACCACGTTCTTTCCGAAGCTCGACCCGCACCGCGTCGGGATAGGTATTCTCAGGCGAATTGCGAAGCCGAGCCTCATAGATCAGGATCAAGCGAGCATGTGCGGTCCGTCCGCGCTGATGTTCAGCTACGCATCCGACAAGCCGGGGCAATATGCGCGGTTCGCCATCGATCTGTATCAGAAGGGGCAGGCAAACCTCGGCCGCCTGCTGATCAAGCCGGGAAAGGACGTGAAAAACTACACGCCGCCCTACTCGCTGGACCACGTCGATTGGCTGACTTGCGCCTCCATTCGCGACTCCGAAAATTGGTTCCTCGATTTTGACGACACCGGCAGAGTAAGCGACGTCGCGGGGATCACCTTGCCGAGCGAAATGGAGCAATGGTTCCGCAAGGCCGGATACCAGGACGTGCGCGAGGAGACCAATCTGAAATTCAGCAAAGGCATCGACAGCGTCAACGAAGCCAACGCCCTGCTCGCCAGTGGATACCGCGTATGCCTGTTCATAAGCGCCAACATGATCGAATATGACGACCAGTCGGACGAAGGCTCGGTGTTGACGCGGCACTGGGTCGTCTTGCGTGACAGGATACAAGTGTCGAATGGAAACGTGACGACAACGATCTTCACATGGGGCAAGGGAGATTACGCGATCCCGCATCCGGGCAAGGGTGGCGCTCAGAAGCCTCTCTCGATTGGGGACTTCCTTATGAATTATTACGGGTACATTGCTGCCAAAGCGTGAGCGGAGAACGAGCGCTCTCACCACGCGTTGAGGTCGGTGACGAGTTGCTTGTCCAGGGACAGGCTTTCCATGCCGCTGGAAAGCAAGATGCCGCTTCGATTATGGTGCCCATTGCCGGGAATGTTCCGCTTGTGGTGCAGGAAGTGACCGACCTCGTGCGCCATGACGCCAATGAACGCCTCGCCATAGTCGAACACGGGTGGATTGCCCTGATCGACAACCACGAAGACCTGCTCGTCGGGCAGATATTCTCCAGCCGCCTCGTTATCCATTGCGTCATAGTCGCCGACGAGAAAACACGTGAGATCGGCGCCGCGTACCTTGAACGGGACGATCTCCTTGCGGAAAACATCCCGCGAGATTTTTGGCCCCAGGGCTTTCCGGACCGTCATCCAAGTCGCCTCTGCCGGGGTGAAGAAGATATTTGCCTGAGCCCCGAACGTCCAGTTCAGCTTGGTGAGGAACCAGGGCACGTCGTCCGGCGTCCATTTCGTGGCGTTGATCAGATTGCCGGATTGATCGAGGTACTTGAGGAATTTGAACGCGATCGTGAAATCCTTGCGCGGCAGAATGGCGACATCCAACTTGATGCTTGTGCTGCCGCGTACGGCTTTAAGCTCGGGAATGCCTTTATCCTTGGGCGAGACCTTGAGGCCGCGCGCAGGGCCGTCCGGCCGTGCAGTGGCATACAGCGCTGTACGCAGACGCAGCAACTGGTCGTCGCGCTCCTGGCCTTTTTGCTCCCTGAAGCGGGTCTTGATGTATTCCTGAGCGACACGTTCGACGTCATCGAGCCGCACATCCTCGACCAGTAATCGATTGCGATCATACGACAGGCCAACGTCCTTGCTGTCGCGGAGACAGACCAGGTTGAAGCCTTCCCGAGGAACGATCATGAAATTTTGCGCAGCGTACACACCCGAATTCTGCAGGAACTGAACGAAGCTCGGCATGGCTCCCCCCCCCCTCCTAATCCACGGACGGGATCTCGCACGGTCCATCGCGCCGGGCATATCCATCCGGGATCATCTTGTCCGGTTGAGCGAGCAAGATAGCGGAAATTGGCCTTGCGAGGCAGTTGATTTCGCTTGGTGTCGTGGAGCAGCAAGGGCGAATGCCGACTCAAGCCGAGCGCATTCGGCCTCGCGATCGCTCAGGGGAAAACGCACAATCACGTCCTGACGCGCGAGCTGGCCCCACAGCGCGTCCGACGACCATTTCTGCGGCTCGGGTCCGCGCGGACCGTCGACCCAGATGAAATACCATTCCGCCATGGACGCGACCAAAGCTCCCTTGCCGGAACATTGGTCCTTCGCCGGCCAATCCGCAACGCCTGATTTCGCGCCCGGCGCGGCTGGTGCGGCTATTCGTACGGCGTGCCGTCCTTGTGCAGGAAGCGGCCGTCGGAGCTCGGGCTCATCATGTCGATGTCGGAGCAGGTGATGACGTCGCCGCGCGAGCGCGAGCCGACCTCGAGATGGGTTGCCGTCATCTGCGATCTGTTGATCAGATGATGCCCGTTGCCGGAGTTTTTTTTGGAAACGCCGCGCAATCGCCGGCGCGCAGCACCGTCTCGCCGCCGTCTTCCACCAGCACCACTTCGCCCGCGAGCACATAGACGAACTCGTCCTCGTCCGAATGCCAGTGGCGCTGGCTCGACCAGTTGCCGGGCGGCAGCCGCATCAGGTTGACGCCGAAGTCGGCGAGCCCGCCGGCATCGCCGAGACGCTGCCGCACCCGCTCGGCGCACGGCGCGGCGAACTCCGCCGGATAGCCGGTCTCCTTGCGTTCCGGCACTTTTGTCAGATCGATCCTGGGCATGGCATTTCCTCGGACGATGGCAGCAAGCGAATGCGCGACCATAAGCGTGGATCTGCGCCTATCGCAATGGCCCGCCCCGTCTCGCAAAGCTCATGGCCACCACCCAGCGACGCGGATCACGCGCCCGGACTACCCGGACCTTAGCAGCGTCGCCGGATCCAAACGCGCAGCCCGTTCGGCGGGCAGAAGACCGAAGACAATACCGACGAGACTGGAGCAGGCGATCGCGATCAACGCCATCTGTCCATTGAACTCGACAGGCCAGCCTAGAGCGGAGGGGATCACGCGTGCGCAGAGGTAACCGACAACGAGTCCCAACAGTCCGCCGATGGTACACAGGAGTACCCCTTCCAGCAAAAACTGTGCGCGGATGTCTTGTGGGCGGGCGCCGAACGCCAACCGGATTCCAATCTCGTTGATCCGTTCTGTGACCGATACGAGCATGATGTTCATCACGCCAATGCCGCCGACCAGCAGGGAGATTCCCGAAAGCGTGGACACCAGCAAGGTGAACTGGCGATAGGCCCGGTCGCTCGTCTGGGCGATCTGGATGAGGTTCTGGATGCGAAAATCGTTAGCCTTGCGCCCCACGATCTTGTGGCGCAGCCGCAGGACTTGCGCAATTGCCGCCTCCGCGGCTTGCATCGATTGAGCGGACTCCGTCTTCACGAGAATGCTATGCACGGCATCCGGGTTAGCCTGGCTGCGTCCAATCGTGAAGATTTTCGCGGACGACAACGGAATGAACATGACGTCGTCCTGGTCCCGACCGGTGAAGTCCTGGCCTTTCTCGGCGAGCACTCCGATCACGAGATAGGACGAACGATCAATACGGACGAAACGGCCAAGCGGGTCGCTGCCCTTGAACAGTTCACGGGCTAAAGTGCGGCCGAGAATTGCAACTTTTGCGGCCGATACAACGTGATCGTCGCTAAGCAGTTGGCCCTCCGCGAGCCTCCACCCCCGCGCTTCAAAAAAATTCGGCGTCACACCGGCTACGAGGGTCGACCAGTTCATGTCCCCTGATATTGTCGTCTTTTGCTCACCGACGAACGGTGCCGCAACGACAATATCGGGCACCTCGCGAGCGATCGCCAGCGCATCAGCCGTTGTGAGCGAGAGAATGGTGCCGGCCTGATGCCGGACGCCCTGCGCGAGTTGCGCACCGGGCTGCACAAGCATCAGATTTGAGCCAAGCGAATTTATCTGCTTCGAGATTTCAGCACGCGCGCCTTCCGCCACCGCAACGACGACCACGACGGCGGCAATGCCGATGACAATGCCGGTCACAGCGAGAATGGAGCGCAATATGTGCGCACGTACCGACCGAAACGCCAGAGCAACATAGCCGAACGATCGCATCGAAATCCCATGTGGATCGAGGCTCATGACGTGACGTGGCGTTCCGGTTCGCCGACGACCGCGCCGTCCCGTAACCTGATGATGCGCCGCGCGCACGCTGCGACCTCGGGGTCGTGCGTCACCAGCACTACCGTGAGTGCGGTGCGCTGCAACTGGCAGAGCAGCGCGAGAATGGCGTCACGCGTGCTCGTGTCCAGCGCGCCTGTCGGTTCATCCGCCAGCAGAAGGTCCGGGCCGTTGACGATGGCTCGTGCGATTGCAACGCGCTGCTGCTCTCCCCCCGACAGTTTTGAGGGCACGTGGTGCATCCGAAGGCCGAGCCCGACCCTTTCGAGCACGGCGCGCGCACGCGCCAGCGGATTGCGCAGCGGCTCGGTCCGGTAGAAGAGCGGCAGCGCGACATTCTCGAGCGCGGTGAGGCGCGGCAACAGGTTGAAGTTTTGAAAGACAATTCCAACGCGTCGATTGCGCAGCTCGCTCAGGCGGATCTTCGACTGCGCAAACACATTCTCGCCGTGGAGAAGGTAACGCCCGCGCGACGGCTGGTCGAGGCAGCCCAGGATCGAAAGCAAGGTCGACTTGCCCGATCCCGATGGACCCACGACGGCGACGAATTCTCCGCGATCGATCTCCAGACAGACGTCCGAAAGCGCCTGAACGGCTTGGTTGCCGAGCCGATGTTGCTTGTGGATATGATCGAGGATGACGAGCGGACTCATGCGCTAACCGCCGGGCGGCTCCACTAAGGTTTGCTCCGATAACCGATGGCGACCCGTTCGCCGATCTTTATATCTGGCGACAGAATCTGGGTCAGGGAATCGCCGCTGGCGCCCAGTGAAACGGCAGTGGACTTCAAAGCGCCCGATTTCATGCGAACCCAGATCACCCCTGTTCCGGGAGTGGGGTGGCTTGCGCCTTCCTGCCTTGGCCGAAAACTCAGCGCAGCATTGGGAACGACTATCGCGTCTTGCTGCTCCTGCACCACGATGCGGACGTCTGCAGTCATGCCGGGAAGCAACAAGCCTTCGGGATTGGGCGCTGAAATCATCACGGTGTAGGTCACCACGTTTTGCACCATCCGTGCCGCCTTTCGGGTCTCAAGCACGCGCCCTTCGAACGTGCGCCCGGGATACGAATCGACGCCGAATCGAGCGCGCTGCCCGGTTCGCACCGCACCGATGTCGGCCTCGCTCACCGATGCGTCGACCCGCATGTCCGAAAGATCGCGCGCGATCGTGAACAGCGTCGGCGCCTGCAGGCTCGCGGCCACGGTTTGACCGAGTTCCACGCTGCGCCGGATGACAACGCCATCGATCGGCGATTTGATGATGCTTCGCTCGAGATCGAGCTGAACCCGTTCGAGTGAAGCCCGCGCGGCCGTCACTCCGGCCGCGCGTATCTGCTCGCGCGCCTTGGCCGCGGACAATTCGGAGGCGAGCGACCGCGCCGCCATCTGGGCGCGCTCGGCGTCACGCTGGGAAACGCTGCCGTTTCTGCTGAGCGTGCTCTTGACCTGAAGATCACGCAGAGCGTCATCGTGACGTGCCTGTACGCCCTCGATCACCGTCTTGGCCTCCTCGTGCTGCGCCAATGCGACCTCAAGGGCAGCATCCGCCTCCTTGACCTGGACTTCAAAGGTCGCGCTGTCGAGCGCCGCAAGCGGCTCGCCGGCCCGGACGGGGGAATTGTGATCGGCCATCAACCTCGCGACCTGACCCGACAGCTGGGAGCTGACCTCGACCGTGTCGACCGCTTCGAGCGTTCCGGAAGCGGTGACATTCTGCACGACGTTGTCGCGGGCGATGCTGACATAGCGCAGGTCATCCTGACCGTCCCCGATCGCGGAGACCGGACTATCCGGAGCCCACAACGGATAGGTTGCGGCAACCGCAAGAACTCCCAGCGCTCCACGCACCAGAAGCTTTCGCGGGACGTTCGGTTGATCGACCTTACGAATGATGATCTCACCGCGCCGACCGATGCGGTCCTCCGTGCTGAGAGCAGGCGTAGCTGCCGCGCTTTCCGATGCCGCAGACGGCGCGACGAGACCCAGATAGCCTGGGACGTCGCCACGCCGCCGCGGCCGCGATCCGAAGTGATCGCCCTGGGCCGGATCAGGGCATGAAGACCGCTGTATGTGGACTGTTGGCTGAGGGCGCCGTCTTTCCGGCCGTGACCGGTGGAGGCGTCTTCAGGGTGCCGTTGCCGGGATTGGCATTGGTGTTGGGCTGAGTGAAGTGATGCGTGAGCAACGACTCTACTTCGGCCGCCGGGGTGGTGTGATCTGCGCCGGACAGCGGACTTCCCTGCCCCGGCACGATGTCGGCTGATCGACCATTGGTTTTGACGAACGGATTGCTGGAGGTCGTCAGGCCGCCCGCACCGACCGCCGTGAACAGATGGTCGGATGCCTGGCCGGGGTAAGTGCCCGCGAGCAATGATACGCCCGCCGCAAGGATTGCGAGTTTTCTCATCATCAACTCCTGTTTGGTTTGCGTCGCCGGGGCGCCAAGTTGGCTGACGGCGCCGAACGCTTGAATGCCGTTGACCCGCCGCGGTTCCTATTTCTCGCCGGAATCGAGCAATGTCCGAGATGACGAATGAGATAGTTTCTGACAGGGAAGTCAGAATCGTCGAAGTCGCGAACGGTCTCTTCTTCTGAAATCAAGAATTCGTTGAGCACTGCCTACGGACGTGACTCGTCCCGTCGACATTTGACAGGTCCTCCGTGAAATCGGGTGGCGTTACGGCCAGGGCCATCTCACGCCCGAAGGTCGTCTCACAAAGCTGTTCCGGAAGTTGGCGCAGGACCAGCAGTTGCGATCCGGGCGCTGAGCTGAGCCAGCCATCCGTCGAGATCGGTCTGTGTTTCGAGGAGATCAGCCAGCGAGCGCGGCGTCCAAAGCGCGCCAAATGCACATGACCGTACCGCAAGCGGATGTTGGAGCGGGTGAAGGGAATCGAACCCTCGTATTCAGCTTGGAAGTCTTCGAATTTCGCCAATACTTTCAATATTTATTCCGATACTTTACAGCCTTCCGGATGACTGAGATCACTACGGAATTTCTCTTTGTCGGAACGGCCGCACACACTGTAACCGAACGATGACGGCCTACCGCGATCACGTCGAACGAATCTTCGCGGAATGGCTCAACACCACACTCCACGAGCTCGCAACCGACCCAGCGGGGATGGCCAAGAAGCACGATGAAGTCACACGAGATAACGGGCCATACATGGCCAATGGCAGCATGCGGACCCTGCGGGCCATCTACAATCATGCCCGGAAGACGAACAGGTCGCTGCCGTCAGATAATCCAGCCGATGCGGTCGATTGGAATGTCGAGGAGCGCCGCAACACCGGGATGGGATCCGCTGACTTAAAGGGCTGGTTCGCATTCTCGGTGCACACAACGTGCACACAAAAGTCGAAGTGCACAGGCTAGCACCTACAACGAATACCCAATTGATCACGGCGCGTTCGTTGACCGAACTCGCGCCCTACCACCGAACAGCCGCGACACTGCCCCCGGCATACCAGGACTTTTGCAACACAATCCGCCAAGAGCTGACATGGTATGGTGACGCGGGGCGTATCGGGTTGCGCGCGTCACTTGATTGCTCCCATGGTAAAGCCAGCTACGAAGCGAGCGACGAAGAAATTATAGATGATGGCAATCGGCACGCTCGCAATCAGGCAGGCTGCCATCATCGATCCCCAGAAATAGACGTCGCCTCGCACAAGAAAGGTCGGCACTCCGACGCTCACCGTATAGCTCGACGACGCAGTGATAAAAGTGACGCCATAGACGAATTCCTGCGTTACCAGAGTAAAGGCGAAAATGACTGCCGTCAGTATTCCGGCGACCGAAATCGGCATCACCACTTTAATGAACGCGCCAAAGCGGCTCAGCCCGTCGATCATGGCCGCGTCCTCCAGATCGCGCGGGATCGTCTTGAAGAAGCCCATCAGAAGCCAGGTGCAGAACGGCACGGTGAAGCTCGGATAGACGAGAATGAGCGACCAGACCGAATCCTGCAATCCCAGTATCGCGATGATGCGCGAGAACGGGATAAACAGAATCGTCGGCGGTACCAGATAAGTGAGGAATATCGTGACACCCAGGGTTTGCGCCCATGCGCCGGCCATGCGCGCGAGCGCGTAGCCGGCCGGGACGGCGAGCGCGAGCGTGATGATCACGACGGCTACTCCGACGAAGCCGGTATTCAACAGCCATTGCAGGTATTGGGTGTCCTCAAACAGCACCGAAAGATGCCGCAGCGTCGGTGGATCGTTGAACAAATAGGGGTTGTTTTCGGTGTTGTGCAGATCCTGGGTGGTTTTGAACGTTGTGATCAGCATCCAGTAGAACGGGAATGCAAGAAAGGTCACAAAGAAAGTCAGAATGGCGGCGTGGCCGGTCTGCTTGGCGATCCGACGTCCGCTGGTTAATCGAGAGGTCATCTCACGTTACCTCGGTGCGCCGGGCGAACCACAGGAACAGGATGGCGACGCCCGCGAGAACAGGGAATAGGAACAGCGAGATGGCCGCGCCTCCCGCAAGATCACCTCCCTGAATGCCGGTGAAATAGGCCCAACTGGCGATGACTTGCGTGGTGTCGTAAGGACCGCCACGCGTTAGCACGAGCACGACGATCAGGTCAGTGAAGGTGAAGATGATGCCGAACAACAACGCCACTAGCGTAATCGGCAGAATCAACGGCGTTGTGATCTGGAAATGATGGCGCCAGAACCCGGCTCCATCCACTTCTGCCGCGTCATGGATGTCTTGCGGGATCGACGACAAGCCGGCCAGGATGATCACGGTCGCCAGCGGAAGAATGCGCCAGACGTTGACAGCGATGATCGACGCTTTTGCCAAGGTGGGTTCGCCGAGCCAGATCGGCCATTCGTTCGGTCCGAGCAGGCCAGCTGCGCGCGCCGTCCAGTTGATGACGCTGTAGATCGAATCGAAGATCCAAAGCCAACCGATGCTACCAAGCGAGATCGGCGCCACCCACGGCAGCAGAATCAACAGACGAACCAGCCATTTGCCGCGGAAATCGATGGAAAGCGCAGTCGCCAGAATGTTGGCGAGCACCATGACGAAAAGCTGGGAGACGATGGTGATGACGATTGTATTCTGAAGCGAAAGCCAGAAAGTGCGGCTGTCGACGATGCGTCGGAAATTTTCTAGCCCGACGAAATGCGCCTCCTGGCCGGCGACCGTCGCGCTGGAAAGGCTGTAATAGATCGAGAGCAGGAAGGGAAAGCCGACCAGCAGAATAATGTAGAGGATCGCGGGCGCCAGCATAGCGCGCCACAGCCAGCGATCGTTATCGGCAAGACGCGACAGGAAGCGGTCTTGCGCGCGGGTCCTGCGAGCCGTCCCCGCGAGGATTGACGTCACGTCGCACCTCCGTCAATGCGACACCCGCTCTCCTTGTCGAAGCGGGCGATGTCCAGGCGCCTTACAACAAAATCGTAGACCTCGCCGGCGTCAATATGGGTGCGGACGTTCGACGGGATCTTGGAGATCACGTGCGCCTCGGGCGTTCGGCCGTCGATCACGCCGTAAACCAAGCGGTCGGCGCCGAGATACTCGACGCGGGTGATGCGGAATGGAAAGTCGACGATGTTATCGTCCGGCTCAACCTCCTTCGGCAGGAATGCCTCCGGCCGGAATCCGATCCAAGTCTTGCCATCCTCGATCAGATTCATCGGCGGTGAACCGATGAACGTGGCGGCGAAGGTATCGGCCGGCAAGCCATAAATCTCGTGCGGAGTGCCGATCTGGTGGACACGACCTTGATTGAGAACAGCGATGCGGTCACCCAGGCCCATGGCCTCGGCCTGATCATGGGTGACGTAGATGGTGGTGGTGCCAAGGCTGCGGTGAAATTGCTTTAGCTCGTCGCGCGCGGAGTTGCGCAACTTTGCGTCGAGATTCGACAGAGGCTCGTCAAGAAGGAAGACGACCGGCTCACGCACCACCGCGCGCGCAAGGGCGACGCGCTGACGCTCTCCGCCCGACAACTGACGGGGCTTGCGGTCAAGGAGGCCTTGAATGCCGAATATCTGCGCCGCCCAGGTGACCTTCTTGCGGATCGCCTCTTTTGGCATGCCGACTGCACGCAGCGGAAACGAAATGTTCTTTGCGACGGTGAGGTGCGGATAGAGTGCGTAACTTTGGAACACCATGGCGACATTTCGTGCGCGCGGCGGGAGCCCGGTCACGATGTTTCCATCAATCACGATGTCGCCTGAGGTTGGCCGCTCAAGGCCGGCGATCAAACGCATCAACGTCGTCTTGCCGCACCCCGATGGACCGAGCAAAACCAGGAATTCTCCTTCCTTGGCGACGAGGTCAATGCCGTCGACAGCGCGGACCTCGTCGAAAAGCTTGGTGACACGTCGTGTTTCCACAATTGCCATGCGCCAATCCCGCTTGCCTTACCCTACGAAGCCGTTCATCTGAACGGCTTCGGTGCAGACATGGTCCGTTGCGCTCAGAACCCCTGCCCCCAAACGACAATGCGCGGCGAGACGACTAGATCATCTTCCGATCCTTCCATTTCGCCCAGATTGTCTTCATCTTGACCTCCGCGCGCTTGAGCGCGTCCTCAGGAGTCTCGGCGCCCGCGGCGGCCTCGGCGAACATCGTGTTGATCACCCAGGTATTGAAGGTCTCGTCGATCGCGGCATTGGAGTTGCCGGGATAGCCGACGTTGGTCGCCCAATCGAGCACGTCCGAAAGCACCGCGTACTTGTCCGGCGGCACCGCCTTGGAATCCCTGGCGATGAGCTGGGTCAGGTCGGGGACAGTGTTCGAGAAGCAGGGGAAGTTGTAAAATTCGCCGGCCATGAAGCCCTGTTTGAAGTTGTCGATGTAATCGACCAGGAAAGTCTTTGCGCCGTCGATGTTTTCGGAAAACTTCCAGGTCACATAGCAGTTCATCACGTGCTCGAGGCCGATCTGCCGGACCGGGCCTTTCGGCGGCCTGGCGAGCGCGATCTTTTCGTGGATCGGCATCTTGTCGTTTTCGCCCGCGCGCGTGATCGAAATCGCGTTGAGCACGAGGGACGACCTGCCAGCGAGCATCTGCCGGTTGTTCGACGATGGATCCCAGGCGAACACCTCTGACGTCTCAGTCTCCTGGAACAGAGCTTTGACGAATTTGAGCGCTTCGAGGGTTTCCTTGGAATTGATAGCGAGGTTGCCCTCGGCGTCCTGCTCGTGCGCGCCGAACGAATACATGATCGCACGCATGGCCATCGCGGTGTCGAGTTCGGCGGAGAGGCCGATACCGACCGGAATGCCGGTCTTGTCTTTGATCTTCTTGCCGCCGACGCGGACGTTATCCCAGGTGTCTGGCTTCATGCCAATGTCGCCCCAGAGATCCGATCGATAGTTGACGGGATCGGGGACGAAGCTGTCGGAGAAAGCGAAGTATTTCTGGGTCTTCGGATTATAGGTGCTCCTGACCGCCAGATCGATCGGCTTGCCGTGCTGCTTCTCGCATGCGGCATAGACGTCGCTCATGTCAACAACCTGTTCCTCATAGACCGATGGCGGCGCAAGGAACATCATCAGGTCATGGCCCTTCTGCGCCGAGACCTCCGCGGCTGCGCGCGAAGGGATCAGGCCGAGGTTGATGTTGTCGACGATGACCTCGGTGCCGTTCTTGGCGCCCCATTCCTTGGTGTAGGTGTTGTTGAACCACTTGTCGTAGCCGGGGACGAAGTGACTCCATTGCAGTATCTTCAGTGTCTTGGCGGCGCGAGCCGGCGCAACGTGGAAGTATGGTCCGGCGGCTGCGGCTGCACCCACAGCGGTCCTCATGACGTCGCGGCGCGAAAGCCCGGAGCGACGAGATGCACGGGATGACATGTTTCCCTCCCATTGCTTGATCGTCCAGCGGGAGGTTATGTGCCGGTCAACCGCAGAGACGAGCTCCCGCTGACATTAGCTGGCAATAATTATCCCACGGGCAGGAAATGTTGACAACGCAGCAACGGTGCTCTCATCCAAGAAGAACTCTGTTGCCGGACTGCAGGCCTGGCTAGTCGCACATGATCCTCGGACCGTGGTGGCGCGCTTGATGTTCGCGCCGGCGCCCGGGTCCGTGCCGCGTCGCAATCTTGCCAAAGGATGGATATCGTCAGAAGCAGACCTAATCCCGCGCAACCGAATCCTAAAATTGTTTATATATTTCAACATTATATAGCGGGCCATTCCTGTTCGGAGTGTCGTTCCAGACGCGGCTTCAAGGGCACCTCTGGCCGGACCAGTCGAGGGCTTCCGCGGGGAGACGGTGGATCGCCTGCAACCCAACGCGGGCGCCGCCGGCGACAGATCGGCCCGGGCGGCCTCTGCCAGCCTTTAGCTGCGCATGGCGGCGCGGAAGCCGACGAAGCTCAACGCGCCCGCCACGGTGGCGGCAATCCAGCTCGCCCAGAACGGCACATCGACTCCATTCAAGGTGACGGACCACCCCATCACAGTCCGGATCAACTGCAGAAGCGCGATCAGGGCAAAGATGGCGGCGGCAAGCGTGCAAAAGGTTCTCATAGTCATTGCCCGTCTCCGATGGCACACGAGGACGTGCTCATCCCCCCGCAGCTAAAATGGGGAGGGGCCGGCACGGCGGCCACTCCCCAAGCAAGGAAGCGGCTTAACAGAGCCATTCTCGATGTGTTGCACAATCATCGTTTCGCGACGCCGCGAGTCGGGATCAATTCCGCCTTTGTGCAGGTTTGAGACATGCCGGCTCGTCTGCTCATCAGGGATCAACGGAAGTGGCTGGCCCGGGCTCAAAACGGCGCATTTGATCCCTCTCGGACATCCAGTGGCTGACTGCGGGCGGATGTCGCGCTAAACCGTCAGCGCGGATTAGCCGAGCAGCCTCCTTCACCCGCAATTCGACAGCATCTTCTGGAGTATCGCCTCGACCGACTGCGGCAAAATCCCAAGTTCAGCAAATCCAGGCAACTCCGGCGATGACACGGTGTCGATTTGCATCAGTTCCACTTGATTGCGCGTGAGGAGCGGGCTTCCGAACATTTCGGAGACCCACGCGAGTGCATTCCAGGCGGCAAACGGGATTGGAACCAGTCGGGGCGCAAGTCCAGCCTGGCGCGCAACGGCTCCAAGAAACTCCTCGTAAGAGTAGACGCGCGGGCCACCGAACTCGAAGATTGTTGAACGCATCTCCGCTTGCCGCATGACCCGGCCAATTGCCTCCGCAACATCCTCCACATGGGCCGGCTGCAATCTGGTCAGGCCGCGGCCGAACATCGGATAGATCGGAAGTCGGCGGAGGAGCCCAAGGATGGTAGTGAGAAACGCATCGTCTGGTCCGAACATCACTGCCGGGCGGACGAACAGTGCATCGCCGAAGGCGGACCGGACCGCCAGTTCGCCTTCGCCGCGCTTTCGGATGTAGCGCGATCGTGAGCCGGCATCGGCGCCAATTCCTGAAATGTGAATGAGCCGATCGACACCGGCACGACGAGCTTGAGCCGCGACCCGTTCCGCAGACTCGACGTGAACGGAATGAAAAGTCTCCTGTCCGCGCTCGGCGTAAAGGCTAACCGCGTTTACAACGCCACAGGCGGCGGCAAGCGCATCCGCGACTGACCGCTTGTCGTGAATGTTGGCCCACACTGATTGAAGCTGCGGATCATCGGGACCAAACAGTCTGTGCCCCCGGTCCGGATGCCTTGACGCGGCCCGAACTGGAAATCCGTGAGAGCGCAGATGCCGAACGATCCGGCGGCCGAGAAAACCGGTTCCGCCGAACACGGTGACGGTGCGATCGTTCGTTGCCACCATGATTCAAATTCGCCAACTTATGCGAACGGCCGTCCGCATGCTGTGGGCGGCCCGCCTTCAATTATTGTTTCTTTTCCGGTCCGCCCGGAAGCACAGCTGCCACACCTTCCGGATTGATGTTGAAGACCAAAAATACCAACGGCTCGTTGCCCGGGTTTCCCCATCGGTGCACGAGCGCGTACGGTTCATAGATCAAGGAACCTGGTCCCCTTGCTTCCGTCTTGCCGTCGATCGTGTTCGCTCCGGTGCCGGAAATAATATAGTACAGAGCCGCTCCTGAGCGATGGTGGGGCGGGTTGGAGGGCGTCTGCGCCGGAAATGTAACTCGCGTGAGATTGAGATCATAACCCCCTGGCTGCAGGTCGGGGATTGGAGTCGCAGTCCGATATAGCTCTGTCACGGCCGCAGGTGCCGTCTCGACAGGCCGACCCAAGTCCGCAGCGGGAGCAAGGAAAAAATGGAGGAAAGTAGATGGCTCTCCGCCGCCCGCCGTTAGCGCCGCGGTTTTTCCGCCAGCGATGAATAACCCCTCGCCGGCGTTGAGCGCTTTAGCCTCGCCATCGAGCGCGACCTCGGTCGATCCTGATAGCTGGTAGAGGATGCCGACGGCCGCCGAGACGCCGCACTTCTCGTCCGCTCGAAGGGTGATGCTCACCGCCTTGAAATGCAGCGGCACATCCGTGACGGTCTGCAGTTTGGTTGCAGCGACCACCGTTCGTGTAATTGCCGGCGGAGCGGGCGCGGTTTGTGCGGTCCCGGAGACGGGAAGCGCCATCGCGCCGAGCAACAGTAGTCCGGTTGTCCTGAACTGCATGACTGCCTCCAGGTTCAGCGGGTAATCGGAGTACCATACGCTCTCGCAGTACCTCTTGGAATGGCTGGCCGCTTCGAGCGGCTTACCGCGCCATTCCAGCCGGCGATCCTCGTATCGGCTCTAGAGAGGTTCTTCGAGTCTAGGATAGCTGCTGCCCTAGAATTGCAAGAGAGTTTTCAAGAGTGTCTGCCGAAAGCGGTACCGGGGAGGCTGACGGGTTAAGTCGTTGCCCTCCGCCCGATAAGTGCAAGCTGCCGTTCGGAATCGAAAATGACTCTTGTTCCGAGCTGCTGACATTCCCCATCCAGTGTCTTCCGGATCCATTCAATGTCCTGCGGCGATCGAATGGAGAGACGAAGTTTCTTGATCTGCAAGGGAACCAGTTTGAGCGCATGGAGGTTTCCGTTGGCCGGATCCAGGTCGGCGAAATACATCAACGCCAGGTCGTCACGGTAGCGCTCGTAACCACGGATCCCTTCATAGTCGTTCAGAAAATCTCCGCAGCCATAGAGAATGAGACGATCTCGATAGATTTCGATTGCTCTCGGATGATGCGAAGAATGCCCGTGAACGATCGACACGCCGGCCTGATCGATGAGCGCCCGTGCAAAGACCTTCTGCTCGTCCGGAATGTGATATCCCCAGTTTGATCCCCAATGGATCGAAACGACGATGAGATCGCCCGGCCTCCTGAGTGCCATGACCTGGCTAGCGACCTGCAACGCGCTCACCTCGCATAGGTCGGGCAGCAAGTTGACGCCTGGAGCGTCGGGCGTCGCAGCCCACCCGAACGGGATGCCGCTCGATGTCGATCCGAACGAGAAGATCAGGAGCCTTGCTTTGGCAAGGTTCAGCATTGCGGGCGCGCGCGCTTCGTGATCGTTACGTCCTGCTCCCGTCGCTTTGACGTTGAGTTTCTGCAGAACAGTCAGCGTCTCCAGCAGGCCGGCGCGGCCCCAATCGAGCACATGGTTGTTGGCCAATACACAGCAGTCGATCTTGGCAGCCACGAGACATTCTGCATTCTCGGGGCTCACGCGGTAGTTGATGCCCCTGTTCGCCCGGTCATTGCTGCGGGTCACAGCCGTTTCGAGATTGATGATCCGCGCGTCCGGCTGCATGCACTCCAATTGGTCCAGTGCAGCGCCCCAGACGTAGGACGACCCGTTGCGCCGCGAAATAGGCCCGTTCGCCTGCTCGGCGAGCAGCACGTAAGTCTCCGCCGTTCGCACGTGGCGTTCGTAACTCTCGGAGCTGCAGGGATGCGCCAGCACCTGGTCGATGCCGCGGCCGCACATGACATCTCCGCATAGAAAGAGCCGCACCGATTTCCGATGCCCAGCTGTCAGATGTCGTTCCTCGGCCATCAATTACCGCCTGGTGCGGTGGATTTCACATTCGCTACCTTGGCTCAGCGAGCAGTCATGGCGAATTTCAAATCCAAACCGCACTAGAAGTGATATTGGACACTAGTCTTCGCGTCAGGCGTGAGATCCTCTGAACGCCGTCATCACCTCGGCCAGCACCCGCACCTCGCCTCCCGCATAGCGCGGAGAGAAGTGAAACGGCTCGACGCGGCGCGGGAGGCAGCGTCGGGGTTCGAGTCAGGGGAGCGCTACGAACGGTCACCCACCGAAGGAGAACGTTTGTTCTCACAGACTTATCGAACGTCCTAAGTCAGAGTTACATTTGCCTACATCGATCAAACCCGACCGGTGGGGTAACAGAGGCACTACTCGACCGCCTTTAGTGCGAGCAACAGTGTTCAGGAACATAATGCCATCGTCATTTGAAGTGACCGCTCGAAGGGCCATGACATTCGAACAGTTCGAGGATTCCCTTTCCTTTCAGCTCCACGAGGCCGCAGCTACGGCCTGTGCAGCAATGACGAACCTGGGCCCAGGCCTTGGCACTCATGAGGATCGATCCTCCGTCCGCATGAGCGGTGATGCGGGCCGCGGTGTTGACCGTGTCTCCCCACAAATCGAACATATACTGATGCCGTCCCATGATGCCGGCGATGACCGGTCCGCTGTGAATTCCGACGCGGATGGTCCAGCCGGGCTCGAGCCTCCGCGCGGTTTCGATCATCGCCCTCGCACAGTGCACGGACGCTAGCACCCCGTCCTGCATCGGTTTGAGCAGCCCGGCGGTGGCAAAGAATGCATCACCGATGGTCTTGATCTTCTCCATTGCGTGCGCTTCAACGATGTCCTCAAACGCATCAACAAGTCCCCGAAGCTCGGAGACCACCTGCTCCGCGGGATGGCTGTCGCAATAGTGCGTAAATCCAACGATATCGCTAAACAGGACCGTCACATCGTCAACGCGACGAGGCTTGACCTCGTTCGTCGCCTTCAACTCGGCCAGTGCACTTGCCGGCAGAATGGCCTCCAGCATCTCGTCGGCGCGGCGCCTCTCATATTGGATCTCTTCCAGGTGGTGGGCTTCCCGGTCACGCAGGCGCTTCTTCTCAAGGCACGCGCCGACGCGTGCGCCGAGAATCACGGGGTTGAAGGGCTTGAGAAGATAGTCATCGGCGCCGAGTTCGATGCTGTGGACGACACTGTCAACGTTGTCCACGGCAGAAATCACGATAACGCGAACCTCTCGCAACACCGGGTGCGCCTTGAGTTGCTGCAATACCGCATGCCCATTCATCCCTGGCATCATGACATCAAGGAGCATGAGGTCCACCGGATGTGCGGAAAGCATTGCCATGGCCTCGACGCCATCCGCGGCAGTCAGTACGGTCTCATAGCCCAATCGTCGCAATCGACGTACGAGCAGATAACGATTGTCTTCGTTATCATCGACGACGAGGATCGTGGGCGACGCCTCATTCATCCGTCAGGCACTCCTTTCACCAGAGCCTCGATCCGATCAAGCAGGTGCGGGAAGTTGGTCGGCTTCGTAACGAAGTCATCGCAGCCTGATGCGAGCGCGCGCTCCCGATCCTCCGGCATGGCGTGGGCAGACAGGGCAACGATAGGAACGGTCGCGGTTTCTGGCGCGGCCCGCAACCGCCGGGTAACCTCCCAGCCGTCGATCACCGGCAGCCCGAGATCCATCAGAATCAGATCCGGGAGCTGGCTCTTGGCCCGCGCCAACCCTTCCGCGCCGTCGCGTGCAACGACGACCTCGTAGCCTTTTCGGCGCAATCGGCGCGACACCATATAGATGTTGTCTTCGTTATCCTCGATGTAAAGGATCTTAACCATGGCTTTCGGCCCGCCGATGCCGTTCATTGATGGGAAGTTTATGCTCAAGGAAGTCCCGAATCCTCGTCAACAGCTCATCGCGAGTGCACCCCGCCTTTGAGACAAACTCAATAATTCCGTTATTGAGACGCTGCCGGTCTGCCTCGCTCAAGTCGGTGGCCGTCATCACGACGACAGGGATATTTTCGAAAGCCGCATTCCCGCGGAGTGCCTCGAGGAACTCGAACCCGTCCATCTCCGGCATCATGAGATCCAGCAGTATCAGGCTCGGTCTGTTTTGGGCCAGCTGCTTAAGGCCTTCGCGACCGTTCTCTGCGTCAATGATTCGCCATCCCTCAGCGGCAAGTCTTGACGCCAACAGCCGCCGTGTCTGCGCTTCGTTCTCGATGAGAAGGATGTCCTTTCTCGATGACCCCCCACTCAGATGGTGAAGGACGGCTCGGAGCCGCGTCCAATCGATCGGCTTGGTGATGTACTCGCCAGCGCCCAACGCATAGCCCTTGCTGCGCTCATCCACGATCGTCAGCATGATGACGGGAATCGCAGCCAATTCCGGTATCGATTTGAGTTCTTTGAGCACGTGCCAACCGTCGAGCTCGGGCATCAACACATCCAGCGTGATCAGCGAAGGACGAAGCTCTCGCGCAAGCTTGAGCCCTTCTTGTCCTCCTCGCGCGGTCAGGACATCAAAGCCCTCCTTGCCGAGGAAGCGGCGCATGACATCCAGGGCATCAGGATCGTCGTCGATGACAAGCACACGCGAGATGGGGTCCATCTTTCGACCGGTCGGGCTCTGCGCGACCCGAGGTACCTCGGCGCGTTGTGCTGCGGCATGAGCAGCTTGGTCGGGCAAGCGTACTGTGAACTCGGCTCCGCGACCGTGTATGCTCGCAACGGTGATCTCTCCGCCCATGGCGCGGCATAAACGCTGGCTGATCGCCAGACCGAGCCCCGAACCACCGTACTTGCGGGTCGTTGAGCTGTCGGCTTGAGAGAACTCCTGAAAGAGACGTCCAAGCTGATCCGCCGTCATCCCGATGCCGGTGTCGGCCACGACGAAGACCATCCATCCGGCTGGTCCGTCAGCTTCACGCGCGGCTGTGAGGCGGATCTCGCCATCCTCCGTGAACTTGCACGCATTGCCGAGCAAATTCAGAAGCACCTGACGAACACGGGTCTGGTCTGCCTGCATCGCGCCGATATCCACAGGACAGTCGACGATGAGACGGTTACGGTTCTTGTTGACGATCGATTGGGTCGTCCTTACGACCTCGCTGACGAGTGCACCAACGTCGAACTCCTCCAGGTACAGATCGAGCTTCCCCGCCTCGATCTTGGACAAGTCCAGAATATCGTTGATCAACGTCAGAAGATGCTTGCCGGCCTGAACGATGCGCCCGACCGGCTCGAGAAACGTATGATCAGGCTCCTCCTGTGCCTCCTCGTGAAGCATCTCGGCGAGCCCGATGATCGCGTTGAGCGGCGTCCGGAGCTCGTGGCTCATGTTTGCCAGGAACTGACTCTTTGTCCTGTTTGCCACCTCGGCCTCTTCGCGCGCCCGCTCCAACTCGATCTGCCGTCGCTTCAGCTCGGTGATGTCGGTGTAGACCATGACCGTGCCGCCATCATGGGTCCTGCGCTGGGTCACTCGCACCCAGAGATCGTTGCGGTACGAAAGCTCAGCGACGCTGAAGGGCTCAGAATGCTGCCTCTGGCGTTCCTCGATCCATGCCTTGGGTGTGCGTCCACTCAAATCGGCTACCGAGCGTGTAACTGCTGCTTCGAGGATTTCGCGAAAGCTTGTGCCGGGCTTGAAGAGGTCTGCCCGTTGAGGATAAATCTCGCGAACGCGCTCGTTGCACGCGACGATGCGGTCGTCCGCATCGTAGAGCACGAATCCATCGGAAATGGTTGCGATCGCTGCGGCGAGCGTCTTGCGCTCATGCTCGCGTTCGGCAGTTAGCCGGTCCCGCTCCGTGAGGGTATCGCGGAATATCGCGAGCGTCCGGGCCATCGCGCCGATCTCGTCACGGCCGGCAGCGGGAATCGGAACTGCCACGTTTCCGGCGTTAAGGCCGTCGATCGCCACCACGAGTCGCCGGAGCGGCAGCGTGATCGAGCGCAGCAGGAAGAAGGTCAGGAGTGCAGCCGAAATTACGACAGCAACCGCGATCGCTTGCGTGATCCGGGTCGCAGCGAGGACATCCGCAACCGCTCGATCGCGGTCGGCCGCTACCTCATCGGTAAATTCAGTTACGATGGATCCCAGGAGCTCGTCGACCACGTTACTGTGTTGTCGCGCCTGCGCAAGGAGAGAATTGCCCATCACGCGCCGATCGGCCGTGTACTCCTCGACGGCCGCGGCTGCGAACTTCTGAAACTGAGCAAGCTCAGCACGAACGGCAGCAATGCGATCGGATTTCCGCACCGCCACCTGATCGAGCAGACGCTCCATCCGGCTCTGCGCTTCCGCTGCGTTCCTTTCCGAGAGCGTCAGCATGCTGACGGCGAGGTCCGTCATCCAATAGCGCAACTCTCCGAACGCGACGCGCGCGCCGTTCGCCGCTTCGATGACGCCGATCAGATCGGCAACCTCGGCAACGACTGCCGAATTGTTTGCAAGCTTTCGCGTGAGATAGATATTCGTCCCCAGGATGACGACGAGCAGCACGCTCGACAAAAGAATCACTCGGGTTCGAATATTCAGCCGCGCCATCGTCGCGAGCCCCTCGATACTGGGCTATCGGTAGAGGATGATGCTGATCACGCCGCCCAGCTCATCCAATTTCGCGCCTTCCTTCGGATAACCCGTAATGTCGACTTCGCCTTTTGGCATACCATGGCAGGTCAAGCAGGTTTTGTCGTAATATTGCGGCACCATCACTCGAAATGCCGCACGCCCGCCGGTTTCGACCGCGGTCGAATAGGCCTTGTCGCGCGGCCAATCCGGCGCGAGCATTTTTGACTTGATGACCTCGGTCTCCCACGCGTCCGGACGTGCCTTTCGGTTGCGGATACGATCGGGCGGTCCCGTGACCTTCACTTCAGCCTCGCCCTTTGCCCTGCGCGCAAAGGCTTCATTGACGAGCCGCGCGAACACCGCCGGGATGAACCCCTTGAACCCGGTCCCCTTGGCATTGATCGTCGCCTGATTTGCATCCATCACCTCGACGATCGCGTCCATCTGGACGCGCAGCAATCGGCCTTGTCGAGAGGCGGGATCGACTGAGATCGGATCGATACCCGTCGTTGCGCGATAGATTTCGCGAGCCTGTTCGATCAGCGCCTCGCCGCTGAGGCCCTTGTCGCCAAGCTTCGGATCATCGATCTTCTCCTGCGCGCGGGAGACGACAGCTTCGCCGGCGAGCAGCATGTCTGCGAGGCTCTTGCCTATCAATCGGTCCTCACCCTGATCCTCGCTGGCTGAGGTCGGGGAAATCACCGATGCCGGAACCGTACCCATCAACAGAAGGGCGATCGCCGCCATCAACCGCGAAAGTCTCGACCGGGTCATCGCCTCATCTCACAACTCCCGAGAGGGACGCCGCTCGGAGCCCTCAATTGCAGCCAGGACCTTCGCTGGGGTAAACGGGACCGAGCGCAACCGTACGCCAAGAGCATCGAAGACCGCGTTGGAGATCGCAGACGGCACGACCGCGGCTGCCGCCTCGCCTGCGCCCGATGGCTTCTCGGTCGGACGGTCGAAAAGTTCGATGACGACGTCGGGCACCTCCGGAAACGTCAGTATCGGATAGGTTGCCCAATGGAGGCTCGTCACGGCCGAACGATCGAAGAGAAGTTCCTCCTTCAAGGTGCGGCTGAGCGTTTGGATGATGTTTCCCTCAATCTGGTTCCTGACGCCGTCGGGGTTTATGACCTGCCCGCAATCGTGCACTACAAAGAAGCGCTGCACGCGGATTTCTCCGGTTCTCCGGTCGACCTCGATGTCGGCCACTGCACCGACATAGGTGGGTGACGGCAAGTCTTTGGCGTAGCTGATGCCTCGCCCGGCCACGACATCGACTTGCGGATTCCCTTGGGGCGAGGACCGCTTCTCCCACCGGGAGAGAGAGGCCAGACGCGTCAAAAGCTCGACAGCGCGCGGATCCTCGAGATGAGCAAGGCGGAAATCGAGCGGGTCGACACCGATCAAGGCAGCAATCTCATCGACGAAACATTCGTTGGCGAACGTGTTCTGCAATCGACCTGGCGACCGGATCCACGCCCAGCGAAATGGCGCCTCGGCGAGGAGATGCGCAACGGTCTTGACGTTCGGGAATGCGTAGGGAATCGCCGAGTTGGCGGTGAGATAATTGGGGTTGCTGAAGCGGTATGGCTCCGGGATCGGAGCGGTCGGCATGCCGGCGAGTGTGGCGGCGACGAGCGGCACTGGCGCTAAGCCCCCCTCGGGAATGAAGAGCTCCGATTCCCAGCCGACGATCCTGCCTGCATCATCGATGCCTGCGCGGAGGTCGATCAGTATCGGCGGACCTTTGGGATCCCAGCCATGCTCGTCAGCGCGCATCCATTGGACCCGCACGGGTTTCCCATCTACCGCGCGCGAGAGAAGCGCGGCGTCACCGGCCGCATCTTCGTGCCCATTGCGCCCGTAACAACCCGAACCTTCGACATAGAGACAGTGCACATGGTCCAGTGGCACATCCATCATCACCGCCAGCTGTCGTCTCAACCGGTGCGTTGCCTGAGAGGCGCTCCAGCACGTGATTTTTCGGTCGACGATCTCGACCGCGGCGCAAGACGGGCCGATCGAGCCATGCGTGTGAATGGCGAAGTCGTACGTTGCGGAAATGTGCCTCGACGTCTCGCTCGACGCCTTGGCGGCGTCACCAATATTGGATACGACAGCATCGCCATTCACCTTGATGCTGCGCACGTAGTCCCAGAGACGCGCCTGCTCTGGCAGCCCTTCCCAATTCGACCAGGTAGCCTTCAGCTTACGTGCAGCCTGGATGGCGCCCCATTCGGTTGCCGCAACAACGCCAAGGAAATTGCCTTCGCGCACAACCTTGATGAGACCCGGAATGCC
Source organism: Bradyrhizobium sp. USDA 4538 (assembly GCF_024171045.1). Lineage (NCBI taxonomy): Bacteria > Pseudomonadati > Pseudomonadota > Alphaproteobacteria > Hyphomicrobiales > Nitrobacteraceae > Bradyrhizobium > Bradyrhizobium sp. USDA 4538. The sequence continues at coordinate 7,084,452 of NZ_JALJZE010000001.1, read as the reverse complement.
GTTCACCGAGGTTTCGTCGACACTCTCCAGGCGGGCACCAATTGCCAGCGGGCGGATCACGCGGCCGTGCAGCATGCCTGCGACACGGAAGTCCTGCATGTACATGAAGCGTCCCGTCGCCTTTGACGGAATGTCGAGACGTGGCACAGACGTGCCTACAATCGCGTACGATGCTGGGTCTTTCACCGGCGCGTCCTTGTCGACCTTCAGCGAGAAAGTGCTGCCGCCGACAAGCTTGGCATATGAAATGCTCTTGTCGCTCGCCTTGACAATACCGTCCTCGATCCGCAGTTCTGTCCCCGGCACGCCAAACCGCGCAGCGGCCATTTCAACAAGCGCCTTGCGCGCAGTCGCCGCAGCCTGACGAATCCGCATCCCGCCGATCTGGATCGAAAGACTGGCCCAGGTGACGCCCTGGTCGGGCGTCAGCTCAGTGTCACCCTGGATGAGCGTTACTCGGTCGAGCGACACATCGAGCTCTTCGGCCGCGATCTGCGCCAATGCAGTGCGTAGTCCGGTGCCGAGATCCACCTTGCCGGAGTAGACAGTAACCTTTCCGTCGGCATCAATGGATAGAAATCCGTCCACTTCGTCGGCTTCGACAGTCTTCCTTCGGGAACCGCTCTGCGCCAAAGCAGGGAGCGCCGCTTCCGCAAACGTGAAGGCGACGAGGAGCACGCCGCCAGTCTTCAACACGTCGCGACGGGTGGAGACAACGTCCAGCATCTCTGTCTCCTTTATCTCACGCCTTTCGCGCCGCCCGCTGCACTGCTCGAACGATGCGAAGGTGCGTGCCGCAACGACAAAGGTCGTCGGCGAGCGCCTTCTTGATCTGAGGCACGGTCGGGTTGCCGGCTTTCGCGAGGAGCGCGGTCGCGTGTATGATCATGCCGTTAAGACAGTAACCGCACTGTGCCGCCTGTTCGTCTATGAAGGCTTGTTGAACAGGCGACGGCTCCTCCGGACTGCCAAGTCCCTCAAGCGTCACCACCTTTTTATTTGCGACCTTGGTGAGCGGTACTTCGCATGAGAGCACGGGCTCATCATCCAACAGCACGGCACAGGTGCCGCACTGGCCCAATCCGCAGCCAAAGCGCGGTCCCTTCAATTGAAGATTATCTCGCAAGGCATACAGAAGCGGCATGCCCGGGTCATCGACTTCAATCGTGACCAAGCGGCCGTTTACATCGAGCGAAACCGACGTGGGCATGAGCGCCTCCCACCATCGTTCCTGCGTATAAAAAAATTACGTATACTCTCCTCAGCGGACATTTTGAATGCCCCGAGGGGCCTCTTGCTCGGTAGGTAAGCCACAATGAGTAGACGCACTGCACCATTTTCGCACCAGAAACGACCTCGCCAAAACACAACGAACGCGATCAACTGCTAGCGAAAGTACTGCAAAATCAATGGTGTTAGTCCTTAATCTCCCGCTCATAACGGTCTGGTTGCAGGTTCGAGTCCTGCCGGGCCCACCAAGAAGATCAATGTCTTACTAGGTCCTCGTTGCCGGTAGCGCGACGACCGCACCAGATACGGACACTTTTTGTTCGCGCACGGGTTGGCGCTCCGCAATCATTCGACTTCGTCAGACGACACAATTGGAAGCGCAACGAGCGGCGTTCGATCGTCGCCAGTTGGAGAGGATCCGACGAGCCTTTTTGCTTTGGGATCATCAAACCGAGATACAGCCGTACACTAGAGCGGAGCTATACGAGTAACGGCTGCTTTGAGTGCGACGCATTGATCGGGTAATTCTTCGAACACAATGCTTGGCATCATGAAGAAGCGAACAAGTCGTGGATCTAGTGAGGGACACGGATATAACTCCGATGCATCTCGTACTGGCGTTTGCCCATGACCGACCATTTCGAGCCAACTCGCACCGCTACGCTTCATCAGGGCTCAGTCGTCGCTCTTGCCGCAGCAGCCTTCTCTTTCGAATCGAACGGTTCTGTCCATCCGCCTCGCCGATACCATCCGCTGTACGATTCTTCGTAAACTCGACCATGCGCTTGGTCGACGGCCTCGACCTCAAGTATGGCAATTAAACTTGCCGCGTCGGACTCAAACCTTAGCTTGTGGTCGCCGCTCCGATCGGCACCCAAGTCGACCATATCGATCCACGATCGAATCTTCTGACTTGCGAACGAGGCATCCGGATCGTGTGCGAACTCGTTTCGTATCTTCCTGATAACGTGAAGCGCTGCGTATTCTCCTTCGGAAATCAGGTGCAGCACTCGGCAGAGGTCGATCTTGCTCGCGAACGATCCTAGCGGCGCCGCGCCACCCGAAAATAGCGCCTTCCGCGCTCTGCCCGGTGGAAGATAAGCGCAAAGGACCAATCCGAGAGCGCGGTCGAGCTCCGCGCCGACTAGAACCGCCATGCCACGCTCGCTTTCATCACCTAGCCTTCGGATCAGTTCGTAGCGCCGCCGCCATTCGGGATCGCTGTCGATCAGATTTTGAAAGGCATCGGACATTTTCAAGGTGATCCGGAGGACATCGAGGTGACTTTCCAACAGCTCTCGGAGGTTGCCAACAGAAAAAGCAGAGCGCTCCAGTTGACAAGCGAGGTCCGGGCTGAACGATGCACGTCGTTATTTTTGCCTATTGCCGAACAGCTTATCGCCAGACCCGAGAGCCACTTGAAGCCAACCCCGGCGAAGGATTAGCCGCCTAGGGAATAAAATGCCGAAAAACATCATTATCTTCTCCGACGGAACGGGCCAAGTTGGCGGGATCACGTTCGATGAAATCCGAACCAACGTCTACAAACTCTACCGAGCTTGTCGCGTCGCACCCGACTCTTCGATCGATCCAGCAGAACAAGTTGCATTCTACGATCCCGGGCTCGGATCGAGCGCGGACGGCGGTCGCCTCCATGGCACCCTCAGCCGCAGGCTATACAATCTTGCAAGCCGGGCAACTGGCTTGGGAATTACCGCAAACATCATCGATTGTTACGCTGCCCTTATCCGCCTTTACCGGGACGAGGACCGCATCTTCCTGATCGGATTCAGCAGAGGTGCCTACACCGTCCGCTCATTGGCCGCCGTCATCGCCTGCTGTGGAATACCACGTCATCTTCCCGGGGGCGGCGCGCTTCCGATGGACGTCAAAGGTTCGACGAACCTGGCCGAAACGGCCGTCAAATCTGTCTATCAATTCTGCTCGTCGTACGACCGCAACGAGGTCGGATCCTATCTCCGCTTCATGATGGACACCCGGGACAAGGTCGCCCGGAAATTCCGTGACGAACATGGGTGTTCGAACCCGGCCGACGGAAATCTAGCGAACGTCTATCCCTATTTTATCGGGGTATTCGATACCGTCGCAGCGCTCGGCCACAAAGGTCTCGGGCTTCTGACCGTCATCGTCGTCCTAGCTCTGCCGTTCCTACTCAGCTTTTTGATTTCGCTCGTTTCGTTCGCCGACGGCTTTCCGTACATTGGTCGCTTCCTCCAGTTTCTGACGTTCTGGAACGTCTTCGACGTGCTGGGCCCTGCGACGGTTTTGACGGGTGTCTACGTCTACCTGAAGAACTACTTCAAAACCGCGTTCGGTCTCCCCGGATACGGCTTTTGGAAAAGCATCGCGACCATCCATTTCGCGCGCGGAAAGCACAAGTTCTACGACCAAACGTTGAACGCGAATGTCGGCTATGCGAAACACGCGATCTCAATCGACGAGAACAGGGCCGATTTCAAACCCGTCGAGTGGAAGCCCACTGCCTCCAAGGCGGGCCGCGACTCTGACAAGAACCTATTCTTTGAACAGGTCCACTTCCCGGGCGTACATGCGGACGTCGGGGGCGGCTACAACGACAATGAATCGCGGTTGTCCGACATCGCTCTGAAGTGGATGCTCGCAGCCGCATCTCTCGTTCCGAACGGACTCAAGCACGATCCGTCCGTCCTGCGGCTGCATCCCGACCCGTCGGGCTCCCAGCACGACGAACAAAAGGGCGGCTTCCTGCGGTTCGGGCTCCGAGTGATCAAGAACAACAAGGCGATCATGCACAAATCCGTCTATCGCCGGTTCGAGGCAGGGCCGGTCGTGCTCTTCGACCGGATCGGCCCCTACCGTCCCAGCCCGATGAGAAGCCACGTGGACTTCGTTCAGTATTTTGATCCCAAGGTCACGGATCCGAAACCGGCCGATCCCGAAACATCGCAAGTCGCCGACGACATCGAGTACAAATGGGAACGGAAACGCGCGGCGGAGACCGCAGCAGCCATGGCCGCCAACGCAGGTCGTGCTCCCTCCGCCGCCGACGGCAGTCATCAGGCCGATTCCGCGAAAGATCTTGCCGATGGGTTATCATGAAAATCAAAGCAGCGATGCGACGACAAGCGGAGCGCACCTCGACGAGGGGCCGCGCTCATGTCGTGACCAACTGAAGAGGCGGAGTGATGTCGGCTGGTAACTTTCTTTACGGATCGTCTTCCAAATTCGTCGTGGTCGCCTCGCTCGCCGTCCTTCTCGACCTTTGCGGTTCGCTCTCGACGATCGGATCCGCGCTCGCTCAAGCCGTGGCGAGCCCTTCCGGAACCGCCCCCGAAACGAAGACGAAGCCATCAATGCCAAATGAGCCGGCGGCCGAGTCGGCAAAGCTGAAGGATGCCGCCGCCGGTCTACGAATGTCGTCGGTGGACTGCGCCGGAGGTGAAGACCTTCGTAGACTTTCCGCCTCGCCCAACAGTCCCTCCATCGTATACAACGCGAAATTCGTTCCCGCTTGGAACACGGTCGACTTCGGGTTGCCCGGCGTCTCCGATGCGGCGGGCTATTATTTCGCCCTGTTGATCGAAGACAACGAGATTCCCAAGGACGACAGTCGCCACCGCGCGCGCGTGCGCAAAGCCGCTCCCAACGACGATCTCGTCACGAAGCAACTCCTCTCGCCCGGAGAGACCATCGTTTCTCTCGACGTCACAATGAACGTCGCGCCCTGGTGGTGGTGGGCGAAGCGCAATCTCTACATCTATCAGTGCAGCACCGGCAGACGTCCGGTCAACGTCAGTTACTCGCCGGTCTACATAAGCCCGTTCTCGGTCAGTTGGATGGCGGCGATCGCCGTCGTCATCAGTCTCTATTGGCTTGTGTCGCGCACCTTCCTTTTCGTCAGCGACAAGAAACTGAATGGTTGGCACGCGGTGAACCCCATCCGGATCACGGCAGGTCCCGACAATCGCGGGAGCTTGTCCGCGTTTCAGGTCTTCTTTTTCACCATGATCGTGTTTTCGATGCTGGTCGTCCTCCTCCTGCGGACAGGTGTATTATCCGACCTGTCGACGACCATTCTGGAACTCCTGGGAATTTCGGGCATAGGTGCAGCCGCGGCGAAAGGTACCGACAACTCCAAAAGTAGCCTTACTCCCGCGAACCTGACGTGGCTGCACAACAAGGGCTGGTACGACAGCCCGTCCGTGATCGTCCAGCCGGAACCGAGCTTCTATGACCTCATTTCAAGCGACGGGAGCTTCGATGTCTATCGCTTTCAGAGCTTCGTGTTCACCGTCGCCGTAGGCGTTGCTTTGTTGATCGGCGGGATCGCACAACTCGCTTCGTTTACGATTCCACAAAACATCCTCGGAATCTTGGGCCTGAGCCAAATCGTCTACATCGCCGGCAAAGTGGTCAGCGCCACCGACGCCGAACGTCTGGATGCGGCCGTGACCGATCTGCGAGAAGCCGAGGCGGAATTCCGAAAGGCCGCGCTTACGCCGGGGGCGCCGCTCGGCGATTTGCAAGCCTTGATCGGCCGAGCGCCCACAGCCTACGCCGATTACCTTGAAAAGGCGACCGGTACGGCCAAACTCTTCAAACAGATCGTCGGCAGAACGCCCGATCAGAGCAACCTCGCGCCCTCGATCGGAAGCAATCCGTGACCGCATTTGGTATCTCAGGACGCGGTCAGAAGACTTGGCGTTGCCACGAACGATCAAGCTCTGCGCCAACTCGGCGATCCGTTCGGGAAACCGCGCATCGGACGTGTCCAGGATGGCCTGCTGCACGCGCCGATCGCTGATGGTAGCGACTGTGACCATCACAACCTCGGCGCAAGCGGATCTAGCGACAAGCGCCCTCCCCACCGCGCTCCGACCTCGCCCGTGCCGCCGATGATCAGGACACGAAACGTCACGCCTAGGCCGACTTCCGCTGCGGTTTGGCCACCGGCTTCTTCGCGACAGCTTCCTTCACGGGCTTTTTGCCGGCGATCGACATGAGATCTCCTTCTGGCCTGCAGATGTTTTCTTCGCCTTCTTCGCGGGCTTCGCTGCGGTCGCACCTCTAGTTTGAATTTATGGTGGGCTCGGAGGGCGGAATCATTTGCTGTGATTTCAATTGGTTACAGAGGCAAGGAACGAGTTGGGGTGCATTTCGCGCTCACACGTCCTTTTTTGGCCGAACCGAAAAAAGAAGCCCTACCCTATACGAAGTCAGGCTAGTCACGTGAATCTAAAGTTCGCCACATAAAGTCTGCTGGGCTTTGTGACAGAAGCGTTTGACGGACGCCAAAATCTGGTCAGCGGACTTGGTCCATTTGAATGGCTTCGGGTTTTTGTTGTGGAGTTCGATGAAGGTGCGGATGTCGGCCTCGAGCTGCCTGACGGAGGTATGAACACCTCGCTGGATCTGCTTTCTGGTGAGTTCGGCAAACCAGCGCTCAACCTGGTTGATCCAGGACGCGGAAGTCGGCGTGAAAGCCAGCGCCAGCGCGCTCGCGACATGGCCGGCAAAGCAATCGACAAAATAGCGGACAGCACCGCCAGTTCGGACGAGCAAGCCGACCGCAAGCGCCAGTTCGTCAAGGGACCCGGGGAATTCCAAAAGCTACGACGCGACCGAAACCGGAAATGAACCGCTTCAAGGCCATAAAATAGGTGGATGTACTCAAGACCGCGATTGGATGGTTTGAACTGCCACACTGGCTCATCGTGGCGGGCACGTTGTTCGTGATTGCCGGCCTAACTGGGAGCGCGATCAGTCACAGGCGACGGGAGAAGGTTCAAGACAATCCCGCGGTAGCTTCGAGTCCCGAGTCCCGTCCCCAACTGCCACTACTGCCGGATCTTCTTGACTCCCGGCCACGAAAGGATCGAGGTCCGCCGGCTGCTTGAAGATGGGCTGAGCGCGAAGAAATAGCGCCTGCGCCTTGCCCTTTCATCGCGAAGGATCGAAAGCCCTCTCCGCGCGTTGACCAATTGACCCCAAGTAGGGAGGTCAACAATGATCAACAGCCGAGAGCGACGGGCAACGACAGCTGCGGAGCGCGAAGCCCACAAGCTATTCAAAGCGGTCAGGGCGAAGGAAGCTATGACCGAATACGTCAAAGCGCAAAAAGCATTCCACGATAATCGAGAACGCCTGAAAGCAGAGCGGCTGGCGCGCGAAGCTGAAGCGGCCAGCCGCAAAAAAGCAGATTGAACGGCCCACTTGGATGATCACGGAGGACCAAGTTTGGCCCTCCCGGTGGAGGGTGACATGGCCCTGCACTTTAGCCGCGTCGACACTGGCTGAGAGCAGCAATGTGGGTCACCAACTGCGTTGAGACAAAGGCCTCCGAGATCGGTACGCACCTATTTTCGAGAAACCCACCGACCATTGAGGTGAAAGGTGGCTGGATCTCAGAGCGACAGGACGACGCGGGCAATTGGCTTCCCGTGAAGAAGCGATGCCGCGATGAACTCCTGCGGTGTTTTGGCTTTACCTGAAGTGACAATTGACCCAGCCCTCGGTGATCGTCGCCTTCCGCCGACCAATTCCTAGCGGCTTCATTCTGCACGCGATCGGCGCCGCAGGAAGGCTGTGCCTCGCCTCCCGGAATTTCCTGTCACCGCCCAGCAACACGCGCAATGTTCCATCTACTGGAACGGCAGTTTAGACTCCACTGCTCGAAATCCTTGCGGCAGCCTCGATCTTACCGGGCTGGAAGTATTATCATTGCACTGACAGGCAATTTTCCCGGACGGGCCGCGGTGCGCAGTGCACTGCGGCCTTTTTCGTTAGGGGTAAAGTTCTTGCGCGAAACACCAGTGCTTTTGATCATCGATGCAATGGCAGTCGGTGCTGTCGTGATCGGCGCAATTTTCGTCCTTGTCGACCGTCTAGGCCACCGGCCTAAGAAGCGACTCCGACGTTGAGCGATTCTTGAAGTGGTAATCGAAGCGCGTTGCTGCAAGCGCCCTGTGGCTGCATCGTAAGTTTTCCGGCCCCTTCACGCGCAGGCCCACCCTACTATCGGCCGAGCCGCAGATTCACATGACATGGGTCAGTTGACGAGCGCGCTCACCGGGGCGCTAATTAGGCGAACTGCACCAAGCGTTCCCGAGCGACCGTCCCCTATAGGGTTAGTCCGGAAGGAATGTCCGTAGATTTACTATGAGCCGAAATTCCGACTGCTCGGAACGTGAGCGTGCGCTAAGTTGAACAGCGAGGGGACGGCACCTTGAGGTAGGGAGGCCGCTATGGAGCGTCTGTACCTAGGCATTACTGTTACAAGCACGTACGCCCTGGTCACTCTTGCGCTGATCTTGGCTTTCCTGCACTGACCGACCGACTCTGATCTTCGTCCGCGGGGCGTCGGCGAGGCAATGTGTCAATTGGTCTAATCGGGTTCGCAAAGCCGGCCGGGAATACCTATCCTCCGGTAATGGCGATCACGCGAAAGCCGCTCGAGATCCCGCCCGAAATCGCCCGTCGGTTCGCTGAGAGCATGTGGGCGTTCCATGCGGAGTACGACCCGATCAAGCGCGACGAGATCGCGGCCGATACCCGGCACACCTTGTTGCAGCACCTACCCAGGGGGACAAAGCTGCGCCTGGCTGACATCCTCGAATTATTCGAGCTGATGCGATGAATCGAAGACTCGCAATATTCGCTGCGGTGCTGGGATCGTTATTCCTCGGCTTCGCCGCGCTCGATTACGCGCCATCGCTTCTCGGCTGCACTATCAAGGGAAACCTAAGCGCAGGCGGCGAGCGGATCTATCACCTTCAGGGACAGATGTACTATTCGCAGACACGGATCAATTGGCTTCGCGGTGAGCGCTGGTTTTGCTCGGAAGCAAGTGCGCTTGCAGCCGGATGGCGTAGGGCGCGGATCTAGCCGACACCCAACCCCGCTTGAGCAAGCGTCCACCACGCCTCTGTTGTCCTCATCGGCACCGACCGTATTCTTACGGGACCGCCTCTGGCAGACAACTTGCGACGCGTGCGTGAATAGTTCGGCCAACAGCTATTCGGTGTGCCGAACTCATACATTCGGAGCACGCAAATGAATATGCATCCTCGTTTTGAAACAGCCCGCGAAAGCACGGTACGAGAATTGACGATCAGCAAGATACTGGCTGATCTTGTCCGCACCCTCCAACTGATCGAAGCTGAGATCGCGGCCGAAGAAGACCGCGCGAAGATTTTCGACCGATCCAACGTGAGGTATCCGATTTTGGCAAAGTCGCTGAACGATCGGCGCGACAATCTCAAGGTGACCATTGCCGCACTTGAACAGCGTCTCACCGAGAGAGACTCAGCACCACACCGCGTCGCCGACAAGGACGAAACTCAGCGCCACATCGTAGGCGTGTTCAGGGCGTTGTGACCCGCTGCCTTCAAGTCATCTATTGAGAGTCGACCGTTTGCCGCGGCTTCGAGGATCTTGGAAGCAACGTGCGTCCTGGCGCCGGTTTCAAAGACGGAAATATTCTCGCAAACTTCCTCTAGCACCGCTCTTAGCAGCGCGGTCGTTTCGGCGTCGAACATGCGTTTCCCTCCAATTGGAGATTGATGCTGAACGCCGCGCGAGCGGAGTATGTTCGCTCGGCGGCGATCGCCACGCATTCCAGTCTGGGCCCTGAAATCCCAGCTCAGGGAGCTTGGCACTTGTCCGCCAAGGTTTTGTGACGCGCGCGTTCATCGTTGCGCTCCCAAGGCCGCTTCAATGCCCTTAAAAAACTACGCCGTCGGGCTCGAAATATCGTGTCCCGGCGGCGCCTGTCATTGGGCCCCTGAAATCCTCCAGCGAAACACGATCTAGCAGCCATTCACCCGCGCATTTGTGAACCAGATCACAATCGCCCCCCGTAGAACCACGGCCCGCCTTGAAACAAGGCTGGCCCAACCAACAAGCCGTTCAAATAATCTTCCCCTTTAATTGGGCTGCTTGTCCCTTGCTTGCGCTTCGCAGATGATGGCGGTCCACAACCTCAAAGGGAGAGCTCCGCCGGTGGCCAATCAGCAAGACGACGACGATCTCTTACCGAACGAGCTACGCTCCTGTCACTCACATTAAGGCCAGTGCCAGCACCGAAACTTTGGATTTCGTCCTCTCGTTTCGTACAGATGACGGTGCGATCTCGAGATTTCGTCTAGCGCCGCGCCAGGCGACCGACATAATGGGATGGCTGCCGTTTGTGGCGGTTCAACAAGCAAGAGACAATCCGAACGTGGCTAATGCGCCCGAGCAGCTTGTCGAAATAAGAAAGACGCGAATCTCAGGACAAGGAGCGCAAAACCCCGGAGAAGCTTGGCTTTACGTCGCTGCCGGGCAGCTAACTTTGGCAGTGAAGCTTGGCCCGCGGAATCTGCTGGACTTGAGAACATGGGCCGACGACATGCTCCGGTTCGTTGCTCCGACGGGGGAAGAACGTAAGCATTAATTGTCATTTGAGCCACCGCCCTCAGCTATAGCGCTCCGGTGGCGGCGGCGGGCTCGCATACTGATCGAGAATCGCCCGTGCGATTTTCATCGCCTCCTCAGGCAAGAAGGCCAAGTTGATCGGCTCACGATTGTCAAATTCCAGCATAAGGATGCTCGGCGGTGGATTGGTCCCTCTATCTGTAGCGACCCCAACTATCCATCTTTCGACAGGGATATACCCTTGAGGCGCTCGAAAGACAGGTCAGCGAATCCGATTTCGCGGTCGCCATCGCAGAACCCGACGATATTTCGGAATCGCGCGGCCGGCGGGCTCCCACCGTTCGCGACAACGTCCTATTCGAGCTCGGTCTGTTCATGGGGAAGTTGACCCGGTACCGGACGATTTTAGTTCATCCTAGGATCAAGGATCTGAAATTGCCGTCGGATTTGCCAGGCCTGACGCTCGTGCCCTACGATGCGGGGGACGAGGCCACCATCCCGTCGCGCATTTCCCCAGCCTGCGACTCGATCCGCGAACTCGTCAGAAGGTTGGGCGTCAGAACCTTCACGATCGAAAAAGATCGATAATCCGGCGTAGCCAGCCCTTTCGAGTCGCCCCCGTCTCGTCTTCCATAACCACGTCGACGTTTACCGGTGAAATACCTGGTCTGAATGCCAAGGCGGACAGCTCAAGCAACCCGCGCCGGCGAAGGGACACGATCAGCAGCACGGCAAAATGCGCGCCGACGTCAGGGCTCTCTACGATGTCCAGCATCGTTGCCAAATCCTGCCCGCTCGGCAACGCGCTAAATTGCGGATGTGAGTGCCATTCACCGAGATAGTTGAAACGCTGGTAGTCGTTTCCCGTTCGCGCAAAAAACTCCTTCAGAAACGCCGAACTTTGCTCCACGTCGCGCACGAAATGCGCCACCGAACCACCGCTCCGCTGCACGGAGAGATCAGCTACTCGGAACGTAGCGTTATGCATGTGCTCGCCCACGAGCACACCGCCGATTTCCCGGGTGCCCGCACTACGGAGTTCTTTTCTTAAGCAACTGACTACATCAGCCGGCAAAATCAATTTCATTTCGGAGAGAATATCTTCACGATTTCGACGACTTCCGAAGCGATCTCGTCGCGCGTCAGTTCGGGCTTGGGTTCCGGTGGCGGGGCGTCGCTCATTTCGATTGGATAGCTTTCGAAAGCTTGCGAGAACAGGCCCGCCTCCGGCGCCAGGCCGAGGACATAAGCCGAGAACGGAAAGTATGACGGATTTCGGCCAATCAACGTATCAATCGTTAGCCTTGTTGCCGCGGCGGCGATACTGGTGATATCTGCGTCGTCCGCAATAAGTACGGGCCCCTCCTCACCGGTGGCATAATCGCGGGACGCGCGCTTGGGCTTGTAGTCTCGGTCGTAAAACCAATTCTCGACCGCGAGTCGCATCAGCTGGGGACTAGGCTCAAGGTTCGGCCGACATCGAGCGATCAATCCTCCAAATCCGCCGCCGAAAACCTCAGCCCATATCATCGGCCGTTTGGCCGTCTCCGCGACGGCCGACAACAGATTGAAGACTTCCGGATTGGCTGTCGCGTCAACGAACAGATCACGCTTTACCAACGATGTAAGGGCGGCGTCTGCAGTCCCGCTCGCCTCTTGGCCCGCGAGGCGAATCTGCCGAAAGAAGACCTTCGCTGCTGGATTGACATTCCGGATGCGTTGCGCGACGGCATCCGCCTTGTGAGTACCGACGTCGCGCCAGTCGAGTTCGTTGCGCACGAGATTATCAGGCTGCAAGAGATCATCGTCGATCAAATAGAAATCGCTGACGCCTGCCCTCGCGAGCATCGCTGCGATCTTGCCGCCCATCGAGCCGCACCCCACGATCGCAACGCTCTTATCGCGAAGAGCCGCGTGAGCGTCATCCAGTCGTTGTGCTTTGAACTCCGGCGCAATAGTCACCATTGAGATCACGGATTGGTCCAGTGCGGAAAATCCATAGATCGCCTGGCCTTTCAGGATGACCAGTGTCGTTTCATCGGCATCAAGGCCAAGAGCAATCGCTGCTTCCTTGAACTCATCGACGTTTGACGCCGGAGGCAAGCTTTGGCTCTCCTCCAATCGGAGTACGGTGGTTGGTCTCTCGAATGTTTCATTACCGAGCGTTGGCGACACATCTTCGTTGTGCCAAACCGTACCATCGGGAAGCGTAACCTTGTCGATCACATAGACGTTGCTCCTACCGCGAAGCAGAATCAGCATATTGGCTTTTAATTTGACGCCCGTCTGGACAGTTCCGAGAAATCGCTCAAGTGACCGCGTGACGAGCAAACGGAAGACCGTCGAGCGCAAGGTCTGACCGAGCGACGCAACGTGCCTGGAGGGAACGTCTCCTCGCTCGCCTGCCTCCGGATTCTCGGTCGACAACAGGCGATGGGCACTTTCGAGCAATTGCGCGCCCGTTATATCGCTTGTCCAGTTGTCAGGTCCGTATTCGAGGCAAAGTTCATCGCCAGCCCCGAACTGGTGGCTTGACCAGCGCGATTTGTCACCTCGCGGGAAGACCGAGGGTGGCGTGTACGGGAAACTCTCCGGATAGAGGAGATAAACCGGAAATGTTCGCACACCGATGACGATGTCGGCATCATAGATCAACCGCTTCGCATCGTCGGTTCGCCAACCCACAGGTGCCAGCCAAGTAGCATCGCTGGCCAACGTATCGAGGCCAATCCTCTCAGTTCTGAACCGCGCCAGATCGGAGAGATACCACCACATCAGGCAAATCCATCGGGCTTGGCAGGACCCGTCGGACGGTTCGGAAAGCTGAAGGGCTGAGCTGCGGCCGACGCCGGCTGAAGGAGGCTTGATGCGGCCATGGCCTTCGATGCGCGGGCGGACTTATCATCCTTGCCGGCCATTTCATTGACGGCAGTCTCATAGTCGAGGTCGGTGTAGACGCGCGAATCACCAAAAAGAGCGTGAACACCATGCGTGCACTTTGCATAGGCCACCTTTCCGATAGCCGTTTGCCTACCTGTGCACCGTGATTGTTCGCTTTCTGCGGCCAGAACACCCCGGCTGACAGAACAGCGAATGAGGTCGCCCTTCATTCCCAACCGAGTGATGTTCATCGGTCCATACTCAAACCCGATTGCCAGGCCGAGACTTGACGCATCGGTTCCTTTTTCCTTCAGCCGCTTTAATGCCAGATTGAAGCTGCTGCGCATCGCACCGGCACATAGGGTCATATTGCTGATGGTTTCGTGGGTATCCGTCGTCTGCGCTGTCCCCTCGACCAAGAGACCGTGAATACAGTCACCAATGAAACGCACCTTGCGACCTTGGAAGTCCTCGTGCAGGACCGCATCCAGTTCAGCCCGCAGGAGGTGAAGCGTGCGCACGACGTGTTTGGCGCCGTCATCAGTCGTGATGTTCGCACCGACGTATTTTGTAAACCCGTCCAGGTCGCCATAGATCGTTGCAGCTTCCTGCCGACGCGAATTTTTGGCCGAGAGGCTTTCAATATCCAGCGTGGCGTATGGCGGGGTGTGGCCCGAGAACTCGAACGCTCCGATAGGATTGTTCCTCAGATCCTCCCGCCACTCCTTAACGATGTCGGCTGCTGTGACCTCCAGCTTCGCCTCGTTCTGACTCTTTTCGATCTCGGTTGCCGTGAGGGGCGAGTTATCGACGTTAGTCAATTCCGCGAGGCCGATTGCCTTGCGCGCCGTGTTGGTGAGGAAAATGCCGGTTGCGGTCCCGCCCCCTGCCCGCTTGGCCGCATGGTTTGCAGGTTCGCCGAGAAACAAAGGTTCGCGGTGACCGCGGCGGCCATTGTTGACCGCAAGAGCCTTTCCAGTATCGATCCCAATCCGAACCTTCGCCGCCGGGTGATCCGCGTCTTCGCCAGTCTGCGCCAACACATCGATGATCAGCTGACCGGTCGCCACCGCGCGGTGAACCCGCTTGGCCTCGCTATCATATGGTTTCGCTACCACCGAATGCAGGCGCTGATTGTGGAAGTCGACTAGGATGGTATCGACCCGGGCAATGATCCGGTACGCCGCCCTGTAGTGCAAATTCAGGAACCTGAGCGTCCGCTTGTGGCACGTCTCGCCTTCAATCTCTGTGACAGCCAACATGTCCTTCATATTGAGAATGTCGGCATAGAGATGGACGCCATCCACGCGGTAGGCGACCGTGCTCGATAGGTTGGCGAGATTAGTGTCCCGGACATACTCCTTGATTTCAATGTCCTTGAGCGGCAGCGCGTCGATCTTGGCGTCAATACGTTTTGTCGCCCGATCCTTGTTCCAATTGCGGCCTGCCATCGTCTAAAGCCCTGTTCGAGCGCCAAGCGCTATGTGGGTGAAAACGTCGGACGCAACCGCAAATGGTGCGCCATGGAAGTTCCGCCAGCCCCGAACGGGAACCATCCACAGGTTTAAGCTTAGTTTATAGAACATATAGAGAACTTATGAAAGACTCGGCGGGTAGTCAGAGCGTCAACATTTGGGATAACGCGACAAAAAGAGCTTATCTAGATCATTCTCGTCAATTTTTGACGAGAGTATTGTCGATGACGAGAAAGCGATCCATAATCTCTTCACAGGATGCAGAGATTATGCCGTACATTCACAACAGCCCAATTTGGCCGAATTTCAACTGGAACGTTCAGAGCATCACTGATCGGCTCGCGGCCGTCCGTCACAAGCAGGGCCGCCTCATAGGTCGGATGGAACGTTTGGGCTTCCCGATCAAGGCCGAAGCAACACTCCAAAGCCTGACTGAAGAAGTCGTGAAGTCCAGTGAGATCGAAGGAGAAGTCCTCGATCGCAACCAAGTGCGTTCGTCAATTGCCCGCCGGCTGGGTGTGGACATTGGTGCGCTTACGCCGGCTGACCGGATGGTCGAGGGCGTCGTCGAAATGATGCTCGACGCTACACAAAAGTATGCCGACGAACTAACGGCCGATCGCCTCTACGCTTGGCATGCGGCGCTTTTCCCCACCGGACGAAGCGGTATGACCAAAATCGTGGCCGGCGCATGGCGCACCGATGAGTCCGGACCCATGCAAGTCATCTCGGGGCCTATAGGGCGTGAGCATGTGCACTACGAGGCTCCCGCCGCCGGACGGCTCGAAAATGAAATGCAGGCTTTTCTGGCTTGGTTTAACAGCCGCGCTGACATGGACCTCGTCCTCAGAGCCGCGATTGCCCATCTTTGGTTTGTGAGCATCCATCCCTTCGAGGATGGAAATGGGCGCATCGCGCGAGCCATCACCGATCTTGCGCTGGCGCGTTCCGAGAACAGCAGTCACCGCTTCTACAGCATGTCGGCGCAGATCCGTCGTGAAAGGAATGACTACTACGCCGTTCTCGAAAGAACCCAAAAAGGCGACCTGGACATCACCGACTGGCTTAAGTGGTTCCTAAATTGTTTGGATCGCGCCTTCGACGGGGCTTCGATTGTGCTCGCCAGCGTTCTGCGGAAAGCCAACTTCTGGGACGAACATGCGGAGAAACAACTCAATGAGCGTCAACGGACCGTTCTCAATCGGCTTCTAGACGGCTTTCAGGGCAAGTTGAGCTCATCCAAGTGGGCGAAGCTGACCAAGATATCCCAGGCGACGGCGTCGAGAGACATTGATGAACTCGTCGCGCTCGGCATCCTGAAGAAGGATGCGGCCGGCGGCAGGAGTACCAGCTATTCCCTGGTAGAACCGAAGACTTAGGAAAGCCCATGAAGGATGATCAAGAAGAGGCCTTCGAGAAGATTCTCTCCACACAACTCGGCAGAACTATCGATTTCGTCAAGTTTGCGGAAACCAAGAACGCCGCTCTTCTTACGTTCTCGTCGGCTTGGATTCTCGGTGCGATCAATCTGTTGACGGGAAAGGCCAGCCTGTCTCCAGGTTACAACATCGCATTCTGCGTTGCGCTTCCGCTCTTCGCCATTGGTGGTCTGGTCTGTATTCTGTCATTTGTCCCGCAGGTGTTGGCGCGGTTTTTCCAATCGGACGACGACTCCGTTAGCTTGTTGTACTGGGGGCACATCGCGCAGATTCCTGTAGCCCGCTATCACGACCGCGTCACGGAGCGCTACAAGCCCAACGAGGGACATAGCGTCACCGCGCGATACCTCGACGATTTGTGCGTCCAGATCTCAGTGAACGCCCGCATCGCGACCCGCAAATTCACTATGTTCAACATTGCCGCAGGCTTCGTGTTCGCAGCGATTTTCATCCTCACGCTTCCATCGCTGTGGTGGGGCGTCCGCCTCATTTTCCGGTGAGGAGCGCGCTGGGCCAGCGTCCCGGCCTTCGGTCACGATTTCTTGCGCTGATCGCTTGCCGAATCAACCCGAAGGCGGCTTACGCCGATAAGCGGCTTCAGACCACGCCTAACGCTTATTGAGTTTCCGTACGACCTCGGCCGGGTCAAAGCCAATGGCTCGCCCTAACTCGATGAGTTCGACAACGTCTATTCGACGCTGCCCGGATTCCAGGTGGGTTACCCAAGACTGGTAGACCCCGAGCTTACTGGCAAGATCAACCTGACGCAGACCCGCCCCCTTTCTCAGCTCAACCAACATTGCGGCGAGCTTCTTTTGAATGGGAGAGGTAACCGTCTTAGGCATCTGGCCTCCAGAAGGGGGCCAGACACATAGAACGACTTTTCAGATACCGATAAATTAGGTATTGCGGAGAGGCTGGGCTATTTGGGTGACGGAGTTCACGGTATTGGCTCTTTCCGCTCGAACAATTGAACCCTTTGTCGAACGCGTTTGTCTGCAAAAGACGCGTGCATCAGACGATCTGTATCGATTTGGATACCGGGTTGTTGGGACCGACACTGTTGTTGCGGCGATTGAGATTCCCGCTAGGCTACTAGAAGAAGCAATTTCATCTAATTTGACGTTGTCGTGCAGGCTTACCCCGGACGGCAACGTGATTCCCGAGTCATCGCTTGAACACGGTAGGGCTTTTCCGACCGGAATATGGGCCGACTCAATGCCGCTTGATCAGCTCATACGGGCGACCTTAACTCCTCAAAACCTTCACTTAGAGGAGGCAACAATCGCAAATCTGACCACGCTCCTTCAACGGCTTGAAGATTCAGCCAAAGTCGTAAGAGATGCGCTGGCTCGTTGTGCTCAGGGAGCGAAACGTCACGGTATGGAAAACTGAGCTTCGAAGTGCGACTTGACGAAAATCAGGCCATGACAGTGCCGCTTCGCGGTCACCGACGGCAGTCCGGAGGGGAATGTCGAGTTCGCACGCTTAGTAATTGGCGCCGACGCCGCGCTCCGCCCACCGACACCGGTTCATCGAGCCGAATTATCACGCTGTTCTACGGATGCATGGCACGCCTCCACGCCGATTTGGATGATCTTACGCTGCCCGTTGCGTGGCAACGCTTCCAGTCTGAGGAGTCTTAAGGGAAAATGCTTCCTCGTACTCTAAATGGATAACCACCGCGGAGGGACGAATGCTTGTCGACTTGATGACTAAGCGACCGATTACGTCGGTCCCTTACGAAGCGGAGTATCGAGCCTACACGTCAAGAATGACGCCGGCAGAAGTCGATGCCATCAAAGCCGCTCTCAACGCGATGATTGACGCCGATGAAATCCATACGGCCGGTTGGATGCCGGGCAACGATTGGAGCGGCACGCCCTTCCAAGCGATCTACGAGAAGGCGGCGCGGCACAGTTACAGTGCCGCAGCCAAATGTTTCGGCCTGATGGTTTGGGAAGTGTTTATGGAGCGTCCGGAGACATGGACGTCGGGCCGCTTTGAAAATGACGGCACGGAAATTGGCAGCCGGTCCTATTTCCGAATCCGATAATGACCGACCGCCGAAGGCAAGCGCGAAGGATCGTTACCCCTCGGGCTGAGACCCGCATTGCGGGGCTTGGTGACAGCCGCGAAATGGCTGGTGTAGAGTTCTGCCCGGCGAAGCCGGGCGCGCCCTTGTCCAGGATGAGGTGTCCGCGAAGCTGATCAAAGGCCGCGATCGGCAGTCCCCGGTACAGGTCGACCGCTCTCGGTAAGCTCTGGAAATAGCGGACTGTGTTTCCGTATCCCGAAGGGACGTCCCACAAGGCGTGCTGCCAGATATGCGTCCCTCCGGCGCCCCACTTTGAAATGATGCTTCTGGCTTCTTGTCTGCCAGCGTGCTGTGGGCGGTCGTCGTTCCAGCCATTCTATGCCAGCCCCCTTGGGGGCTCCGTGAGACGTTGAAGTTCTAGGCGGAGCTCTGGGTTGCCAGTTGACATCGGGCTATCGGTCGGAACGAGGTACGCGCAATCCTGAGGCGCGTGGATCGCCGTCCGCGCCTGCGGGCACTTTTGTTTAACCTACCGTCCTGCCGGTCTCAACGCCGTTGCCTTCGCGACCGGATCGGCAAGCGTCCGCGCCAGCCGGTGCATGAAGCGGTGGCAGTTCGGGCACACGAGGCAGAAATCGGCCTCGGTAGTGTAGCGAATGCCTTCTTCCAGCGGGTTCATGTGGTGAACGTCGAGCAGAGATCGGGCCGTCACGGAGGTGCCGCCGATCTGGCTGCTGGGGTCGAAACTACAGTTGTCGCAATAGAGTTGGCCGGCCTTTGCACGGCGCCGGATAAACCTATCTGCGATCCACGCCGCCCGTCTGCGGATTTTCGCCTTTTGCTCTTCGGTCATGCCTTCGAGCGCGGCGGCGAGATCGCCGCTGATCAGCCTGACAGTCTCGGGATTGATCTGGCTTTGCTCGGCCATCTTCGCTTCATCTTCGATCCCGATCCATGCGTTGACAGTACGTCGGGGCTCGATCTCCAGTTCGGCGATCTGGCTCCTCTCGTCGTCATTCAGCGGCCGCAGCGTGCCCGACGGATGACCGAAGACCCGTGCCATTGCTTCCGGGGATAAAACCTCGTTGGCATAGCGATGCGGCACCAGCGAGTAGCTTTCGATGATCGGGAAGGCGACGGACCAGCGATAGCGCTTCTCCCCGTCGGCCCACATGTTCGTGCGTTCGTTGAGCCGTTCGTTGGCGTAAACCCGATCCAGTGCGTGCCAGGAAGCCAGTCGGCTTTGGCCGCGGTGACGGGAGCAGGCAGGTCATTGATACGCATGGGAATCGATAGGAGCTCGTTGGGAGGGCGCAGCAGTCTCGCGACTCAGATGCGGTCTGTCAAAGTTTCGGTCTTCGTCGAGGCGGTAGCGGCCAGTAAGCGGCATCCCCTCCTCCGCGCCAACGCGGTGCGTCGTCTTTCATCCGGCGGTTTTCGCGCCGATCATCGGCTGACTGCCGCAAGTGCGAGCGCTGCTCCTCTGACGTTCCACTCGCACGCGACGCGTGCCTTGATCACGATACGACGTAAGCCCTTAGCTCTCGCGCGCGCTGCCAGCACTGTGCCTTGCGCGTATCGGCGGCCGATCCGGCCGCCGTAGAAGCTCGAGGCGCGACGCCCAACGGTGCCGACCTCCTTCTCCGCGGCCGAGCGTAGGGGCCGACGCACCCGCCTGGCTTTGCGATTGTCGATCCGCCTAAGTCTCACCTCGAATTCGTCATCGGCGATGCCGCGCATGAGCGGGGCTCTCCGTCTGCAAGACCCGCGGATATGTGAAACTACCGCGCGGCTGACAAGACGTAGACGAGATCGGCGAGCGAAACGATCGACTTGTGGCGGACTTGGCGACATCATCTAGCTCGGTGTCAACAAAACTGGGATGTGCAGACAATCACTTAGCCACCCTACGGCGACAGTGCTTTTATCTTGCGATCACGCCCCCTGCTCTCAGTTACTGTTTCACGCTTCCTCACTTTGCCGCATCGAGGTCCTCTGCTGACGCACAAACGCTCCACGCACGGGCCATTTACCTGCGAAGAAGGGGCGATCCTGGCGCTGAAAGTGCTAGCCATTGCGCGCGGAAGTGAGCTTGTTTGCCGACGCATTTGCGAGGGCGGCGCCTGACGCAAACACAAAAAATACGGACGCGCAGCGTGTTCGGAACTCGCTAATCGACGCAAATTCTTGCGCCGATGATCCGATCTTTTGCATCCAATGGAGGGAGAAACCGATGAGCAATTCTTGAGTTCGCGGCAATAATTCCGCTCAGTGCGAATAACTTTCTGCGACCGACAATGAGGTGTTTCGGCGCCTATTCGACCATGCCCGTGCCCCCGCGGCGCGGCTCGGCTATCGGAAATTCATTCCATCGGAGAAGCGTCGGCATGGGTGGAACGAGCAAACGGCAGCTGGCTGGATCGGCGGCGGGCCGCTCTTGCGTCGGCCATTTGAACCTTCGACAGCCGGCCGAGAGTGCCGTCTCGGCCGGCTTTCGTCAGGTGCATGTCCGAGTTTCATCGCTCGTTCGACGAGCAGAACAGGCCTCGCATCCTCTCGAGCTCGGGCGAACGAAGGCAGCCGCGGATTTGCCAGGTGAGCAGTCAATCCTTGGACCCAGAACGCTCAATCTCGGCGAACAAATCCGCCTGAATCGGACGTTCGTTGAACCGAATTCCTACCCTTGCCTTCGCCGCAACCTCGGCAATGACGGCGTCCTGCCGCTCGAGCGGGACGCCGTTTCCGGTCCATAGAGCGCGTAGTTCGGCCTCCGGATCGGTTGGCGATCGCGGCTTGTTGCGTGGCATGTCTTCGAAGTTGGCGCAGACGATTTCCACGTTTGGAGCCACCCCCTTCCACGCGCCGCGATGGTAAGAGCAATCGACGCCGCAGCCAGCTTCCAGATGAATACCGGTCTGTTCCGCGAACTTCAGATAATCGGCGTTCTTGCGTTCGCGGTAGCATTGCACGCCGCTGTATTCGAACGGCGCGAACATCTGCGGAATGATAAATGCGCCATAATCGGCAATGTCCGAGGCAAGATCGATCACATGAAACTCGAACAACCGCCCAGTGTAGCGCGGTCCATTTCCGGCCCTCGGGGTGGCTCCAAAGGGAGGATTTGCGATCGCGCAACCGAAGTGCCCGAGACCTTTGAGATCGAAATTGAACACGTCGGCACAGATCCATTGAGCCTCTGGCAGCACCTTGCGACCGACCTCGACATAAGCAGGATTGTGCTCGATGCAGACGATTTCCCTCTCGGGTTCGCCCTGGCTGCGCCCGTAATACCCTCGCCAAAAGACGTGAAACGCGAGCGCGCCAATCCCCGCGCAAAGGTCGATGGTTCGACCGCCGCAAGCATCGATTGCGAAGTCTGCGGCAAGGCCTGTCGGGGTAAAGAATGCACCCGCCGACCCGTTGATGTGGTTTGCCGCCTCGTGCCAGTTGTCCAGCACGAACACCTTTTCATCGTAGGTGAGAACGTCTTTCTTGAGCAGTTCGACAGCCTCGGCATGTGCCTTGGCCTCGACCTTCGTCAGCTTAGCCATCGTGAAATCTCGCTCATGGGCCCCGAAAGGCCGTTTGACAATCGGCGCGGCGCGCATGGCCTTCGCCATGCCGCCTGCCCGTCGGCGAGACCGGGGTTTCGGGGGGCAAGAGCTTGTTTTGGCGCCCCGCGAGGGGCGCGAATCCGATGGTGCGCAACGCGGTTGCACCGAGCGGCGAAGCTGCGACGTGCGACCGACTTGCTGCACCGGAGGACAAAAGAAGCTCTTGCAGGGGGTGAGGGGCAGCGCCCTTCAAGTCCCCCACACGGACAAAAACTCCTGGAGAGCATCTTCAAATTGGAGCCCGTTGACGCGCCCTAAGATCGCTCTGAAGCGGACGGATTGAGGGCCATCTGGCCGATGATGGCCTGCGCGCCGAACGCGCGATCGCGCAGAAAAACTCGCCCGGACTACAAGCGATTGCGATCCAAAGCTCGGGTCCTGGAGACAAAAAAAGGCTCCCGCGCGTTGCGCGGGAGCCCAAGATTTCGATCTAGTCTCCAGGATTCCAGAGCAGGAAGAAGCCGCCTTCATCGCCCAAGCCGACGGCTCGGCCAAGGTTGGCGTAAAGCTTGTGGGACCCCAGCTCGGGTGCAGCGAGTGACAGACTGACGTAGTCCCTGCCGCTGCTTTCTCCCCGTCGGATCCAGCCGGCGCCGATCTCGACACCGTGGGCGATGATACGGAAATCCGGCTGGGTGTCGGCCGACTTGTCGCGGTTGGGCACGATGTCGATACCGGTACGGACGGACAAAGTCTTGAGCTCGCCCCTGAAGCCGCCGTTGTCCGTGCGGGTGACGAATCCGATTGCAGTCATGGTCTGTTTCCTTCGTTGCCGCAGGGCCGATCCCGTGCGATGGCGAGACCGTTATGGCGGCCGGTCCGCCGCTGAACCCTTGGGGCGAAGCGCAGCGGCGCACCCGAGCTCGCGCCTTTTTTGCAGCAAAGCGGCCGCGAGGAGCCGGCTTGCCGGCGGGGAAAAAAGCAAGCGTGCGAGGGTTTCGGACTGCGGGGCGGCTGCCATAGGTCGTACCGCCATGAGCAGGGAATCGTCCCGGTGAGCAGACGAAGCACAGCCCCTGCAGCAGACGCGACTCTCCTCGGAAATCAGCGCAATCGAGACAAAGCGAAGGCGGAAGCACAGACCGCGTTGTCAGCCCAATCCATCACGGGGAAATTTGAGCTAGCTGCATTCATGTTACGGCAACAAGGTCCAACGTCAGCATCCTCACAGCGGTGATTTCAATAAAAAATGATCGCTAGCTTCTAGTGTGATCCGCCTGCATTACTCCAATCCTAGAGCCTTTCAGATATCCCAAGAATGCACCAGGCTTCCTCTATGTTCGGTAGAGTGATCGCGCAAAGTCATATTGAATGACTCGGCAAATGCTCTTCGTCTCCGTATTCGCCGGCTTCGATGTCGAAAGTCCGATTCACTGAAGCAGACGTTAAGCGTGCCGTTAGAGGCGTTCTCGACAGCGGCGGAAAAGTCGCGCGCGTCGAGATTTGGCCTGACGGGCGCATTTCTGTGTTGATGCGGCAAGAAAGATCGATTCCAATAGATCCCGAGGACGACCCGGAGGTGTCCAGGAGCTTGCTGTGATGAGAGTGAGACGTTCGGCGCTGCCGCTGCCTCGCTACACAAGGCGCAAACGCCTTCAAGAAGGGAGCCTCGCGTATTTTTTCGACGTGCCGACGTGGGCGCGCAAAAAGGGTTGTCCGGTCAAGAACGAGCCGCTCGGTACCGATTACGAGCTGGCCGTGCAGCGCGCAGAGAAGATCTTGCTGCCTGCGTTCGACAGCTGGGTGACGGGCGGCGATGATGCCAACCCCGCGGGCATCGGCGTGGTGATCGGAACGCTCGACTGGATGTTTCACGAGTATCGTCGAACGTGGAAACAGAAGACTGCAAAGCGGTTACAGCCTTTGAGCCCAGGTCAATGTCGCGTGCACGAAACCGGCATCAAGATGATCTGCGAATACATATTGAAGGACGGAAGGCGCCTGGGCACGCGGCGCGTTGCGAGTATCGATACGGCGTTTGCAGACGACCTGTTCGGGAAGCTGCTCTACAAGAACGTCGACGGCGAGAAGGTTGAACGCCGCACGACCGTGAACCACGCGATGAAGACGGCTCGCGGCGCATGGAACACGATCTCTCGGGCACACCCTCACCTGTTTCCGGCGAAGAACCCATTTGAGAAGATGGGCCTGCAATCGACCTCGCGCGAAACACCGCATGCTAATTTTGACGAGCTGGCAGCATTCCGGGAGAAAGCGAGCGAGTTGGGCTATCCGTCATTGGCAACGGGTGTCTTGATCGGTTGGGAATGGCTGCAGCGCAAGGCTCATATCTTCATCCGGTTCATGGCGGAGCACTATCGGCCGGAGAGCCGCCCGAACCACGTCTACGTCATCAATTACAAGACGAGCACAGGCTCATGGGAGCCGCTCTTCGACAAGAAGGGTAAGTCGCTCTATCCGCTGCTGATGGCGGAGCTCGACGCCATGAAAGCGTTGCGGCCAACGGGCGGCCTGATGCTGCGTCGGGACGGCAGTAGTTTGCCCTGGAGCGGCAAAGGAGAAATGCTGACTCAAGTCGAGCGCATCTCGAAGAAGATCATTCTTGCCGCGGGCTTGCGTCCTGAGCTGACCTTCACCTCGTTTGGTCGGCACGGCGGGACTACCGAGGCGAGCACATCCGGCCTCACTGAAACGCAACTGATGAAGAAGGGCCAATGGTCGTCGACCAAGGCAATGGCGCACTACCTTCATCACGACGATGAGGCCAAGCAGGACGCACAAATCAAGCGCATCAAGCGGCGCAAGCAATCGGCCAGAAAGTGAACGTTTGTCGGAATGGATTCAGCGGTCTTTGTCGGAATGGAAATCGCGAAGTCCGATAAGTGCTTGAAAATATTGGAGCGGGTGAAGGGAATCGAACCCTCGTATTCAGCTTGGAAGGCTGCTGCTCTACCATTGAGCTACACCCGCATCTCGGGTTCACCTAACACGGCCGGGCGGCGGCCTCAACTGCCCCGGCGTGCGTTGTGTTCTCCGGTAAACGAAACCATTTCGCCGCAATCCGGCCGGTTTCCCGGCGCGGCTGGGCCGGAGGCGGCCTTAACAGCGGCGGATTCGGCACCTATATTCGAAGTCCCATCAACAAAGAAAGGAGGTGATCTAGTGTCTTGTCTCAAGCGCTGTCACCTCGCTGGGATCGCCCGCTAGGCCCTGAGCAATCAGCCTGGCATCGGGGCGCTCTCAGCCCTGGACCAGCGAGACATCAAAATCGGGGGCGCGGCGGAAGCTCATCCGCCGCGCCTTTTTGCTGTTTTGGCCTGCGCGATTCGCCGCTGCCATGCCGGACGGCGGGATACCTTGTCGCACCCCAGAGACCGTCCGATCCGCTACAGATGAAATGTCGGCTCGGATCGCCGCGAGACGTCCTTGGGCCAGTCGCATCAGAAACAAGGAGCACATCAGATGCTTTATGCCATCCTGGCCTATCACGTCGAAGCCGAGGTCAAATCGTGGAACGCCGAGGAGGACGCTGCCGTGATGACGGGTCTGCGCGAGGTCCATCAACGGCTGAAGGGCAAGCTCGGCCCGGCTGCGCGGCTCGGCGATACCCGCAATGCCAGCACGCTGCGTGGGCCCGGCCACGGCATGGTGATCGACGGGCCGTTCTCCGAAACCAAGGAGCAATTGCTCGGCTTCTACGTGATCGATTGCGCCGATGAGGCGGAGGCGATCGCCGCGGCGCGCGACCTGCGCAGCGTCAACCCGTCGGCGGTCTACGAGATTCGCGCGCTGAAGCTCTACATCCCCGGCGCGCCGTTTCCGGAGACCGCGGGCCCGCGCGACGCGTAGCGCGTGATCCCCGCGCAAACGGCTTTGGCGCTTGTCGCGAGGGAAAACCGCTTCGCACGTTTCCGGATCATGCCTTAGCGGCCGGAGCGTTTCGGCAGCTTCGGGAGTTTGCTGGGGTCGAACTTCGGCAGCGGCAGATCCGGCGGCGGCTCGGGTGCCACCTCCTGGCTCGGAATCAGCGTCACCTCGAAGGCGAGATCGGGCACGGCATCCGCCCTGCCCGTGCAGGTCGCGATCGCGCCGGTCCAGATGCCCTCGAGCCGCACCACGAGGTCGTCGGTGCCGAACACGGTCGTGCCGTCCCTGGAGTGCCGCTGCGTGGTGAGCACGGCGGAGAAGCGCTCGCCGTCGACCTCATAGGTGCCGCTGTAGAGCATGACCGCGTCGCCGCCCCACAGCCTGCCATCGGCGACGTGCACGATGCCGGTACCGTCCGCAAGCGACGTTCGAAACCACGCCGCGTAGGTGCCGTTCTTGAGCATGGAGCCGGTCTCCATCTGCTCCCGTTTCACAGCGCACGATCTGGGCATCGTTGCATTAACAGGCGATGAAGGAACTCGCGCCTGCGCTCATTGGCCGTCGATCTGCCGTCCCATGATGGCGATCGCCTTCTGGTAGACGCCTGCCGCGTTCCACGCCTCGATCGCGGCGAAGTTGGGTTCCCCGGGCTGATAGCCGGCGCCGGCGCGCCAGCCATGGGCGCGCAGGAAGTTCGCCGTCGAGCTCAGCGCGTTGGCCGCGACGTCGAGATTGCCGGTGCCGTAGGCGAGGACGTTCTTCGGCATGAACTGGGTCTGGCCGATCTCGCCATGCATCGATCCGCGCGTGCTCCCGGACAACGTGCCGCGGTCGACGAGCTTCAGCGCCGCATAGAGCTGATCGGTGAAGAACTCCGGACGGCGGCAGTCATAGGCAAGCGTTGCGATCGAGGACAGCATGTTCTGATTGCCGCGCTGGCTGCCAAAGCCGCTCTCCATGCCCCAGATCGCGATCAACGGTCCCGGCGGCACGCCATAGCGCTGCTGGATCGAGGCGAACAGCGCGGCTTGCGACTGCTTCAGCGATCGGCCGCGCGCCACGATGGTCGCAGATCCCCGCTTGGCCATGAACTGCTCGAGCGACAGGCCGAAGCTGCGCTGGCCGCGATCCGCGGCAATCGTCGCACTGGCATAATGGGTCTGCATCAGTGCGGCGATCGCGGTGGCGCCGATGCCCTTGGCGCTCGCCTCGCCCGAGAACTGCTGCTTCCAGGCTTCGAACCCGCCGGGCCCGTTGCCGCACTGCGCCGCGTTCGCCTCAGCCCCCAGCGTTGCAACCATCACGACGATGGCGAGCGCCGACGTCGCAACCTGCCAGCCCCTGATCATCCGAAACCTCCTCCGCAAATATGCCGCCGCCCTCGCGGGCGCGGCGCTGACGATGGCCGGATGGACATGACCCGGCGATGAACGGCCCGCCTCAGATTCGGCCTCGGACCGTCACGATATGTCGCTGGCAGCGGATTGGCCATCCCGCCCGCCTCAGGCAGGCCGGGACATTTGGCCCCTGCGCCCGGAAGGCGTCACGCGCCGGGCATGACGACGAACACAGCGTGCGTGACGATGCGGATCGCGCATGAGACCCGCGAAATCCGGTGGTGAACGGCGTGCGATGTAGTAGGTTCTCGGCGGGGACGGCGGCCCCGCTGTCCTCCAACTTGGGAGGCGATGGCTATGATGAAGACCCTGTCACTTCTAGCGGTCCTGCCCTTTATCGGCGTCCTGTCGATGTCGACGGGCCACGCCGCATCCACATGCTCGACCAGCAATTTCGGCATCTCTGCGGTACCGTGCGGAAAGCGGTACGCGGTCAGCTACGAAGCCTGCCGGAAGTACGTGATCGAGCATGGCGCATCGCCCGCCGAATCCTGGTGGTACTGCAGCAGTCAAGGCTACACGAAATAGTCGGCACTTCCTGCGAGAGGCCTTTCGCCGCCGCGGACAGCACGTTGAGCTACCGCGACGTCGAATGCGTATGCCTGCCGGTCAGCGTGTTAGGGCACGTCGCCTCGCCTCACCGGGCCGACGGTCTGCGGCCGGTTGAGGAAGAACTCGCGGTTGCCGAGCGCGGCCTCGGCATACTGGTCGATCGCCACGATGATCGCTTGCACGTGGTGAAAGCACCAGCCTTCCCGCGTCGCCATGTGCCGGACCTCGGCCAGCGCCTTGATCCAGGGCGCGTGATCATCGCTGTCGTGGAAATACCGAAGCGGCTCTCTCATCTTTTCCTCCGGCACATCACGTCTTGCAGCTCGGCGCGCAGCCGCCGCGTCCCGAGCACTCGGTCATGCACGCGCTTCGCCGGCGGCCAGCTCTCGCTTCGCCGGGCGAATGAAGGCTGACGTCGCGGCGCGACGGCGCGGTGCAACGCTCGCATGCACGATGATCGGATCGCGGTCGCCCAGGACCTCCCGCTCCTCGACCAGGCGGCTCATGACCAGCCGCATCTTCAGGAGATCCCCGGCGACGAAGGCGCAGTCCTCATCGCGGTTGATCTGCTGGCGCATGATGGCTTCGGCCTCGAGCATGCTGACGCGCAGCGCCCTGATCTGCCTGCGAATTTCGCTGATGCGGTTGTCCATGGCGTCCTCCAATTCCCGGTGGAGGCAATTAGAACAAAACAAGAACATTGAGTCAAGCAGTGAAAGCTGCCCGCCATGGGTATCGTTATCACGACGCAACCGGGTGAGTTGCAGTCACCGGCCGTAACAGCTTTCACGAATTCAACGTGAGGTACCGGACATCAAGCGAGATCAAGGAAGCCACGGCCGATCGCGCGCAGCGAAGATCGCAGCCGTCAAAGACAAACAGCCGACATACGACTGTGGAACAATGTGGCATCGAACTTGTCTACACAAATAGACAAGTTAAAATGGGTCGATTCTATTTCGATCATTGCGCAGCAAATGCCCAAGTACTCCAATGCCCAAGTCCTCCAAGCTGGTAGCCGCGAAGCGCGGCAAGGTTCTTCTGGTTAGACGCCGATCTGACGGGCTGTGGATGTTTCCCGGCGGGCGCAGGCGCGCGCGAGAAACCGGGAAGGATTGCCTCAAGCGCGAGATCAAGGAGGAGCTGCCGAAGCTCAAGCTCGGCAGGCTGAGCCTGTGGAAGGAAGTGACGGCCAGGAACAAGCGTTCCGGCCGCAGGATGAGCGACGCGATCTTCATCGCCAAGAACGCCAAGGGCCGACTGGCGATCGGCGACAAGAAGGAGATCGACCGCGCCGCCTGGCAGAAGCCGCGGGGCCTTCGCCTGACGCCGACCTCCCGCTACATCCGCGACCGGCTGTTTCCGAGCAAGCAGCGCCGCCGGAGATAGGCGGCGGGACCATCGCTGCTTGAATGCGCCGCGCTTCCACCCCAAAGAAACGGCCCCAGCGAGGGGGCACAAGCTGGGGCCGCGAGTTTACCTTGATCGTCCAGACACTGCCGGCAGGGACAGCACCGAACGTGTGACAATCATGCTCCGCCGCGTCGGTTCCTGGACGGCGCGCCTGGACGCGATCCCGGAAGGATGGGCCGTGAGCCTCACGCAGCGACAGCTCACGGCTGAGCACATCTCGATGCTCAACATGATGCTTGGCGAAGCGCGGCGACATGAGTTGTCCTGATTCCCCGCGGCGAATGTCCTGATGGGGGCGGCACCCTCTCCGGTGCGCCATCATTGATCGTCGGATACACATCCGCAGACCAAGAGTTCCACCGCAGGAACACCGTACTGATCCGGATTTCCGGAGAGATAGGACGGTCGTAATACCAACCCTGCCGGCGTTGCCGTTCTTTGCAGAGCATTTTTTCACGACTGAGTTTTTTGCAGACCTATTATGACCGGCAGAAAAGGGCCGCCGATGCGACGGCCCTTTTCGATTCAGTGCCCCATGTCATTCGCGCGGCAATGATCCCGGTAACGTACCCAACTCGGTACCAGGCAAAGAATGAGGACGCCAACCGGCGGCCTCCATGTTGAGTGGCCCCAGCAACCTATGGGGGCCTGGGAGGGCAGGCGCTGGGGCCGTCTACCGGCCCGGTTGGCGCGGTCGGGCCAGGTGAGCTTCCATCAAATGAACAGAGCAACGGCAACCATTGCGATTGGGCAAAGTCCCAATACGACGATGCCCGCTCGAACAATCACTTCGGACATGACATGCGCCCTTCAATGGGGCGGTCAAAATACGCCGCGGCGGAAGCCGCGCAAAGTGCAGTTTGTGCCAGTTTTTCCGCGTCCCTCAATCATGCGTCACGGCGGGAAAGTACGCGCCAAGGCGGAGTCGTTGAGACAGCAAAACTCACGCGCGAACCTCCCGGAGGTCGCCGAAGAGTGAGGCCTCAGGCGGTAGATTTCGGCCCTGGAGTTTGGCGGCTGCGCCGGCACACCGTGCTGATTTCTTCAGCTTCGCATACCGCCGACGCGTGCTAGGAATGACGTGATCCGCTGCGTATCGGACCACGACATGAGCCAGAACTCGTCAGAATGACCTTCCCCTCCAACCGCCAGAGGCGGCTGTTCAGACTGGTCTCCGCGCGCTGGCAGCGCCGCGCCCTGTTCTTGCTGGGCGGCATTGCGGTCGGCGCGGCGGCCGTCGCGCTGGCACAGCTCGCCGATCTGGCGCAGATCGCGTTCGGCGCGGTGGTATCCCGTTTCCATTATGCCTCGCTGGTGCTGACGCCGGCCGGGTTCGCGCTGTCGGTGTTTCTGACCAACCGCTTCTTTCAGAACGCGCAAGGCAGCGGGATCCCGCAGGCGATCGCCGCACGCCATCTGACCGATCAGACCGCGCGCGAAAGCCTGGTTTCGCTGCGCGTTGCGGCCGGCAAGATCCTGCTCACCCTGTTCGGCCTGTTGTGTGGCGCGTCGGTCGGGCGCGAGGGACCGACGGTGCAGATCGGCGCCTCGATCATGTTTGCGCTCGGCCGCTTCTCGCCGCGGCGCCAACCCGGCCTGATCCTTGCCGGCGCGGCCGCAGGTGTCGCGGCCGCTTTCAACACCCCGCTGGCCGGGATCGTGTTCGGCATCGAGGAAATGAGCCGTGCCTTCGAGACGAGAACCAGCAGCCTGATCATCGGCGCGGTGATCGCTGCCGGCCTGACCTCGCTCGCTCTGATGGGCAACTATACGTATTTCGGCACCAGCGCGACGGCCCTGCGCAACGGCACCGACTGGCTCGCGGTCCCGCTCTGCGGCATTGCCGGAGGTCTTGCGGGCGGCCTGTTCAGTCGCATCCTGATCACAATGGCACGCGGGTTTGCCAATCCAGTCGGAAGCGCGATCAAGCGTTATCCAGTCGGTTTTGCCGCAGTCTGCGGATTAGCGGCTGCGATTTGCGGGATTGCGTCCGACGGCGCGATCTATGGCACGGGATATCAGCAGGTCAAATCCGCGCTCGAAGCCGGAGCACAATTGCCGGCGAGCTTCAGCGTCTGGAAATTCCTCGCGACCACGTTCGCCTCGATCAGCGGCATGCCGGGCGGCATCTTCGCGCCCTCGCTCGCGGTCGGTGCCGGGCTCGGCTCCAACATCGCGCCGCTGTTTCACGGCGCGCCGCTGTCGGCCATCATGCTGCTCGGCATGGTCTCCTATTTCGCCGGCGTGGTTCAGGCGCCGATCACCGCCTTCGTGATCGTCACCGAGATGACCGACAATCACGCGATGGTCGTGCCCTTGATGGCCGCGGCCCTGATTGCGCACGCGAGCTCGCGCCTGATCTGCAAGGAAGGCGTCTATCACGCCCTCGCCAAGGGCTTCGTCGAGCGCGCTGCGCCGGCGCAGAAGATCACCTCGATCTGAACTCCCGGCACCACGGGAAAACGGCCCCGGCATCTCGCGTTGCCGGGGCCGTCCTATTCCCATGCTCACGCCGAACCGCCAGTGCCGATAATCAGGCGGACCCTCTGGGCCTTTGAAAATTTCCTTAATGAAAAAGCCCGCCCAGCATCCGAAGATTCGCGCGATCCGGCGTTTCGGAAAATAACGCGTGTGAATCCAGCTTGAATAAATTTCGTCTGGAACAAACGGAATGTTTCAGTGACTCTTCATGCGTGAACGCCAGTTCCGGGTTCCTCGGGGAGCGGACTTGTCGCGGCGACGTTGGTCTATGGGCAATCCCTGAGAAAGGGGGAAGCACCATGGTCGAGAACGTCATGACCAACGCCGGCTATTGGCGGGATCGAGCCGCCAAGACACGTGCCAAGGCGGAGTTGTTCAGATACCAAAACTCACGTGCGAATCTTCTGAAGATCGCCGAAGAGTACGATCGTCTGGCCAACTATGCCGAGCAGCAATTACTGCGCGCACCGAGAGTAAACCTGTCCGGCCAATCTCCTTAACGGCAGGAGCCTTTGGACATTGGGCCGTCTCAGCCGGTGCGTGCGCCGCACGTCACGCTGCTTTGGCCAATCGAGCCTCAGCCCCGATAGGCAAACAGCTCGATCGGCTCGCTGAAACCGCGCACCGAATGCTCGCCGACATGCTCGAGCGCGAAATCGTGCGAGACCAGATCGGCGAAGGCGCGCGACAGCAGCACGTTTCGTCCCAACTGCTTGGTCAGAGCCTCGAGCCGCGAGGCCATGTTCACCGCGGGGCCGATCACCGTGAAGTCGAGCCGGCTGCGCGATCCGATATTGCCGTACATGACGTCGCCGACATGGACGCCGATGCCGTAATTCATTGGGGCGCGGCCCATCATGCTGTTCTTTTCGCTGAGCGCCGCCATCGCTTGCCGCGCCTCGGACACCGCGTGCAGCAGGTTGGCGCAGGCCCTGGGATCGCTGAGCGGGAAAATCGCAAGCAGACCATCGCCGATGAATTTCAGGATTTCCCCGCCGTGCCGCGCAATCGGCTCCGACATCGCGTCGAAATAGTCGTTGAGGAGATCGATGACGTCGTCGCGCGGCCAGGAATCCGAGATCCGGGTGAAGTCCCTGAGATCGCAGATCATGATCGCGGCGCGGACCGTGGTGCCGCTGCCCCGCCGCGTCGCGCCTGCCAGGATCATCTCACCAGCATGGGTGCCGACATAGGTCTCGAGCAGCGTCCGCGCCAGGCGGTTCTTCATCCGGATTTCGCTGACCAGCGCCAGCACCGGCAGCACCTTGCGCAGCTCGGCGATGTCAGCGTCATCGAAACCGCCGGACCGGTCGGTCGCGAAGGTCACGACATGCCGCTTGCCGAGCGTATGCAGCAGCGGCCACGCCACATAGTCGGTCAGGCCTTGCGCGCGCATCTCGTCAAAGAGCGCATGCGTGCGGCCAGGCGCCCGTTCGAGCCGCTCGCGCACTTCGCCGGCGCCCTGGTGGATTTCGTAGACCGGGCTGCCGATATATTCCGAGCGCTCCCTGACCTCGTAGTCGACCCGCGTGATCTCGGCCTCGCGCTTGCCGTCGCCCCAGATGATCCGGGCGCCGAGCCATTGCGGATGCTGTATCAGCAGATTCATCGTCGCCCGCTTGAGCGGAATACCCGTTTGCTGCAACCGGATGCACAGCTCGGCGAAGATATTGTCGATGAAGCGCTCGTCGCGGGTCTCGTTGGTCAGCCAGGCCACAACGTCGCCGCCAGACTGCGGCGTGACGGACTCGATGTTGGGGGCGTTCATGGCTTGCTCCGGAGCGGCGGGTGGGATCAGGAACCGATATGTCGTGCTTCTGCCCGGCAACGTCAACGCCACCAGCGGTAACGTGATCGGGCGTGTCGGTGGTCGGCCGCCCTGCCCGGCAACCTTCACATCCGCTTCCGCACGCTATCGCGCCCGGCACGGACTCAACTGGTTAGAGCATTTTCCACATGATGTGGATCATCTGGTGTATCCAGCATGCCTAAAGTAGTTGGCACACATCTGCGGCGCAAACGACTTGACGAGTTTGCCGATGAGTTTGAGCAGGGCTTGGACCGTGCGGGTGGCGCCTTTGCGCAGCGCAGCTTTCAACCGGGAGAAGGCCTGTTCGATTGGATTGAGGTCGGGCGAGTAGGCCGGCAGATAACGCACGCGGGCGCCGACAGCCTCGATCGCCTCGCGGACACCGGCGATCTTGTGAGTGCGCAAGTTGTCCATGAAGACGATGTCGCCCTTGCGCAAGGTCGGCGCCAGGACTTGCTTGACATAAGCCAGGAACGAGGGCCCATCCATTGCACCGTCGATGACATAGGGCGCCGTGAGGCCATCGATGCGCAGCGCGGCGACAAGCGTCAGCGTCTTCCAGTGACCATGGGGCACGCCAGAGACGAGGCGCTCACCGCGAGGAGAGCGCCCATAGTGCCGGACCATCTTCGTCGTGACCGCAGTCTCGTCGATAAAGATGAGGCGCGGTGCACGCAGCTTGGGCTGCTCGGCTTTCAGCGCGGCACGCTCGGCAGCGACGTCAGGTCGATCCTGCTCGGCGGCGTGCAGTGTTTTTTTTGAAGGTGATGCTGTGACGGTCGAAGAAACGCCAGATCGA
Source organism: Bradyrhizobium sp. USDA 4538 (assembly GCF_024171045.1). Lineage (NCBI taxonomy): Bacteria > Pseudomonadati > Pseudomonadota > Alphaproteobacteria > Hyphomicrobiales > Nitrobacteraceae > Bradyrhizobium > Bradyrhizobium sp. USDA 4538. The sequence continues at coordinate 7,050,082 of NZ_JALJZE010000001.1, read as the reverse complement.
ACCGATGCCGGCCTTTTGCTTTCTCTGAGAGCGCAGACGCGCGCGGATCTCCTCGAGCGTCAGGTCCGGCTCCGCGGCGATCAGCTCGATCAGCCACTGCTTGTGCTGCTCCAACGGCGAGCGGCTGTGCCCGGTGCCGGGCTTGGCCTCAACGTTTCCGGTCTTCCTCCAACGATCCATCCATCGGATCGTAGTCGAAGCGCCGAGATTGAGAATGCGCGCAGCCTCACGTGCGCTTTCGCCGGACTCAACAAGCTCAACCGCACGCACCCTGAGGTCCTTGGAGTATCCCTTCGCCATCGCATGCCCCGCATGTTGTCGCGGGCAACACCGAATCTGATTTGCGTGCCCGTGGGAATCCCCTTTGACTGTTCCGATTCACCTCAACTGGAAACCGCTCTAGCGATCGATTAATTGCAGCGCGCGGACGTTGCATCGCGGGCACACTGCTTCCTGTTTCGCTTGGGGAACGCCAAGCTTCATTTGTTTGCTCACAGTGAGTCACATACCGTGCCGCCCATCCGCTGCCGGCGAATGTTTGCCGGAATGCAACCTGTCGGGCAGCGGCAAGAACAAGGGGCTGAGCGCCATGCGCGAATGCATCGGGGCTGCGACAATCGCACGACACGTTGGTGACACCACACTCAATCCACGCCGGACTGCATCGCAATCCCGCACCCGCGCGGACTTCCAGCGCCTGCTGCTGCTGAGCGCCTCGGTCGCCACGCTCGCGGCGCTGATGCCGGGCTCGGCGGCGGCGCAGACCTGGACCGGCGCCACCAGCAACGACTGGACGGTGGGCTCGAACTGGAACACCGGAGCGGCTCCGGCCGGCGGTGCTACGGTGGTTATTACGCCGGGCTCAAACGTCGTTCTCGGCGTGACCCCTGGGGCGATCGGCACCGCCGGCAGTTTCAATGTTCAGAGCGCGGCTGGCGGAACGACCCACCTCACAATTCAAAACGGCAGCACGCTGACAAGCGGCACGTCCGGGATTTCCAATACCACAGGCGGTACGGCGACCGTCACAGTAACGGGAGCCGGATCGCAGTGGAACGCCACTACGATCACCGTCAGCCTTTCCGGTACGGGCACCCTCAACGTCACCGACGGCGCGACCGTCAACTTTACAAGCCGAATCATACTCGGCACCGCGGTTGGGGGCGGCACTGGCACGCTCAATGTCAGCAATGCCACACTGATAAATCACGGCTTCGGCATCAGCGTCGGCAACGCGAACGGCCGGGTGAATTTTGACAACGCCACGTTCCGCGCGGCCATCAACACCCCCATTGTCTCCAGCGGAACGGCTGCCCAGAACAACCTCGCCGCGGGCGGACTGACCATCGATAGCAATGGGTTCACCGTCCTCCAGGCCAATGGCTTCAGCGGCGTCGGCGGCTTGACCAAGACCGGCGCCGGGATCTTCAACTTCACCGGCGTCGGCAACAGCTACACCGGCGACACGGTGATCCAGCAAGGCACGTTCCGGCTGTCTGGCGCCGCCGGCTCCGGTAATGCCGTCGCCACCTCGAGCCGGGTGGTCGATAACGCCGACTTCGATATTTCGGTCATCTCGGACCCCAACGCGCACATCAAGAGCCTCGCCGGCAGCAGCGCCGGCAGCGTCACGCTGGGCGCCAAGGACCTGATCATTACCAATGCGAACGATACGTTTGCCGGCGCGATCAGCGGCATCGGCGGGCTGCAAGTGAGCGGCGGCACGCAGGCTCTATCAGGCGTGCAGGCCTATAGCGGCGCGACAACGATCGCGGGCGGCACGCTGGCGCTGACCGGCGGCGGCGACATCGCCGCTTCCAGCCAGGTGATCGCGAACGGCACGTTCAGCATCGCCGGCCTTTCCGGCGCAGGCACCAGCATCCAGCGGCTGTCGGGGTCAGGCAGCGTCGACCTCGGCGCCAAGACGCTGACGCTGACCGCCGCGAACGACACGTTCGCCGGCGTGATCGGCGGCAGCGGTGCCCTGACGCTTGCTGGCGGCACCGAGACACTGTCCGGCGCCAACACCTATAGCGGCGTGACCACGATCTCCGCGGGCACGCTGGCGCTGACGGGCGCAGGATCGATCAGCAATTCCAGCCATGTGGTGGCGAATTCGGCGTTCGACATCTCCGGCCTCACAAGCGCCGGCACCAGCATCCAGAGCCTCGCCGGCAGCGGCAATGTCGCGCTCGGTACCAAGACGCTGACCATCACCAATGCCAGCGACACGTTCTCCGGAGCCATCGGCGGCACCGGCGGGCTTGCGCTGACCGGCGGCACGCAGATCCTGTCCGGCGTCAACACCTATAGCGGCGCGACCACGGTAACCGGCGGCACGCTGCAAGCCGGCGCGGTCAATGCGTTCAGCGCGGCGTCTGCCATCACCGCTGGCGCCGGCGCCACGATCGACCTCAACGGCCTCAACCAGACCATCGGCGGATTCAGCAACGCCGGCGCGTTGCGGTTCGGCGCGGCGCCCGGCACGACGCTGACGGTCGCCGGCAATTATGCCGGCAATGGCGGCACGCTGCTGTTCAACACCGTGCTCGGCGGCGACGGTTCGGCGACCGACCGCCTGGTCGCGGCAAGCACGTCGGGTACTTCGACGGTGCGGATCAACAATGCCGGCGGCGGCGGCGCGCAGACCGCCGACGGCATCAAGCTGATCGACGTCACCGGCGCCTCCAACGGCGTCTTCGCGCTGGCGGGCAATTATTCGTTGCAGGGTCAGCAGGCGATCGTCGCCGGCGCCTATGCCTATACGCTGCAGAAGAACGGCATCGCGACGCCGGCGGATGGCGACTGGTATCTGCGCTCCAGCCTGGTACCGTCGAGCGATCCAACCGCGCCGACGCCGCGGGGCGCGCCCGCGGGTCCGCTGTACCAGCCCGGCGTGCCGCTTTACGAGAACTACGCCCAGGTGCTGCTCGGCATGAACGCGCTGCCTTCGCTGCAGGAGCGCGTCGGCAACCGCTATTGGGGCGGCAATAGCGGCCCGAGCGAAGCGATGGCGCGGATGGGCGTCACGCCGGCGGCAACGGCCGACAGCTCATGGACGCAATCGGCGTTCTGGGGGCGCATCGAGGGCGGTCAAACCAGCCTGCGGCCGTCGAACACCACGGGCTCGACCTTGAGCAGCGATGACTTCAAGGCGCAGGCCGGACTCGACGGCCTCGCGCTCGAGAACAATTACGGCCGCCTGATCGTCGGCCTCACGCTGCAATACGGCCTGACGACGGCATACGTGAATTCGTTCTTCGGCAACGGCCGCATCCGCGCCGAGGGCACCGGCGTCGGCGCCACCGCGACCTGGTACGGCGACAACGGCGTCTACATCGACGGCCAGATGCAGACCATGTTCTATCGCGGCGATCTCACCTCCGATCTCGTCGGCAGCATGACTCACGGCGATGAAGGCCTCGGTTACGCGTTCAGCGTCGAGGGCGGCAAGCGGTTCACTATCGGCAACGGGTTTTCGCTGACACCGCAGGCGCAGCTCGCCTATTCGAAGGTCGATTTCGACGGCTTCACCGACCGCTTCGGCGCGCTGGTCTCGCTCGGCAATGCCGACAGCCTGCTCGGCCGCGTCGGGTTGTCGCTCAATCACCGGAAGAGCTGGAGCGACGGCGCCCGCTCCGACCTCTACGCGATCGGCAACCTGCACTACGAATTCCTCGACGGCACCAACGTCGACGTCGCGGGCACCGGCTTCGCCAGCGCCAACGACCGGCTCTGGGGCTCGATCGGCGGTGGCGGCAGCTACAGCTGGGCGGGCGGCCGCTACACCGTGTTCGGCGAAGCGACCTACCGCGCCAGCCTGCAGGACGCCGGTGACAACCACAGCTACAAGGGCACCGCCGGCCTCCGCGTGGTGTGGTGAGGCCGCTTCACCTCGCCCCGCGTGCGGGGTCGAGACGAGCGAAGCTGCATGATTTCTGTATAATGGAATAATGCCGCTGATTTGCCCGACGCGTCAAGCTGTCGTGTTCGCCGGCAGGCGCCCGCTACTTTGCATGGGGTTGTTTTCGATATTTTGGCCGTGCGCCCCTGCGGCGGCAGGCTAGCGTACCCTACCCGCCCAACCTATCCACCTCGGCCTTGCCGGCCTTCATCACCAGCGGGATTTGCTCGCCCTGGCCGAGCAGGCATGTCACGTCGCGCAGCGGGTTACCCTCGACCACCAGCAGATCGGCAAACGCCTCCGGCGCGATGCGGCCGAGCTTGCCTTCCATGCCGAGCACCTCGGCGCCGACAATGGTCGCGCTGGCGATCACCGCCTGCGGGCCGAGCAGCTCGGCCCGGATCCGGAATTCGTCGCTCTGCAGGCGCTGCGATGGTCCGAGCAGATCGGTGCCAAATCCCATCTTGACCCCGGCCTCGCGGTAGATCGCGAGCGAGCGCAGCCCGGCGTCGCGCACGTCGGCGATCTTGGCGACGCTCGCCGCAGGCAGGCCGTATTTCGCGCCTTCGTTTGCCAATGCTTCGTAGGTGACCAGGGTCGGGACCACATAAGCGCCCTGCTCCGCCATCAGGCGCGCGGTCGGAAGATCGACCAGGTTGCCATGCTCGATGGTGCGCACGCCGCAGCGTATCGCCCGCTCGATCGCCTCCGCCGTGTAGGCGTGGGCCAGCACATAGGTGTGCCGCGCCCTCGCCTCGGCGACGATGGCGCGGATCTCGTCCTCGGAATAGCCGTAGGCGCCGATCGGATCGGTCGGCGACGCAACGCCGCCGGACGCCATGATCTTGATCTGGTCGGCGCCCATCTGCAGTTCCTCGCGCACCGCCTTGCGCACCGCGTCGACGCCGTCGACGACGCGCGCGATGGCGCCGACCCGCACGCAGCAGGAGCAGGTCGGGTCGGCCAGATAGTCCGAGCGGGCGCGCCCGTCGCCGTGGCCGCCGGTCTGGCTGAGCGCGCGGCCGGAGACGAACAGCCGCGGACCGTCGGTGAGGCCGGTGTCGATCGCCTGCTTCAGCGCATAGCCGGCGCCGCCGGCATCGCGCACGGTGGTGAAGCCGCGCTTCAGCATGCTGCGCGACAGCATGGTCGAACGCAGCGTCACCAGCACGTTGGCCATCCGCGCCTGCTGCGACAAATCGAGTTCGACCGCAACCGCATGCACATGCAGGTCGATCAAGCCGGGCATCAGGGTCTTGCCCTTGAGGTCGACGACCCGATCGGCGGAAGCCTCGATCGGCCGATCCGACACTTCCTTGATCAGGCGGTCCTCGACCAGCACGTGGTGGCCCTCGAGCAGATCGGGCCGCAGCGGATCGAGCAGCGCGGCATTCTTGAAGAGGGTCGTAGCCATGATGATCTCCCAGGCGCCGCGATCACGCGGCTTCGCTTGCGATGTCTTCCAGCGACCGGCCGCGCGTCGGCACGCCCATCAGCACCACGGTCAGCGCGCCAATCAGGAGGACGGACGTGGTGACGCCGAACACGCCGGCAAAGCCGAAATTCGGGTAGAGGTAGCCGACCAGGATCGGCGCCACGATCGCGCCGATGCGGCCGATCGCGGAGGCAAGCCCGGCACCCGTGGTCCGGATCGATGTCGGAAACACTTCGGCCGTGTAGGCATAGACGCCCGCATAGGTGCCGTTCATGAAGAACGACAGCAGCAGGCCGGCCGTCATGATCTCCGCATCGCTCTTGGCAAAGGCGAGCCCGAGCGCGCTGACGCCGCCGAGCAGCATATAGGTCGCAATCGTCGCCTGCCGTCCGATCCGCTCATTGAAAAAGGCGGCGGTGAAATAGCCCGGTACCTGCGCGCAATACATCGCGAGCGAATAGCCGAAACTCTTGGTGATGCTCATGCCGTTCTGCACCAAGAGGCCGGGAATCCAGACGAAGAAGGAATAGTAGCTGAAGGTGATCGACAGCCACATGATCCAGGTCATGGTGGTGATGCGCGCCTGCCGGCCGGCGAGCAGCGCGGCAAAATTGCTCGACAGCGTTCCCGACGAGGCGACTGGCGTGGCCGGCTCGGCGACCGCAGGCGGCAGCGCACGGCCCTCTCGCGCGAAGCTCGCCTCGATCCGGTCGAGCACTGCTTCGGCTTCCTTCGCCCTGCCCCGGCTTTCCAGCCAGCGCGGCGATTCCGGCAGCGATCTCCGCCACCACAGCAGCATCACGACAGGCACGGCCGTGATGACCAGCACGATGCGCCAGCCGTTCTCGTAGGCGGGCACGATGAAATAGCCGAGCAAGGCGGCGGCGACGAAGCCGAACGAGAAGAAGCCCGCCAGCGCGCCGGTGAAGGCACCGCGGTAACGTCGCGCCACGAACTACGCGAGGTACGGTGCGATGATCGCGCTCTCCGCGCCGGTGCCCATGCCGGCGACGACGCGGGCGGCAAAGAACGCCGGCCAGCTGTCCACCGCCGCGCTGACCAGCGAGGCCGCGCTGTAGAGCGCGAGCGCCGACATCATCACCGCGCGGCGGCCGATCAGATCGCCCAGCGTGCCCGCGAGCAGCGCGCCGAACAGATAACCGACGAAGGTGCTGCTGCCGAGCACGCCGGTCTCGACATTGGTCAGCCCCCAGGCGGTGCGCAGCACCGGCAGGATGAACGCCAGCACGGCGGCATCCATCGCGTCAAAGAGATAGCCGAGGCCGCCCATCAGCAGCAGGTGCACATGGAACCGCGCGAACGGCAGGCGCTCGATGCGCGCCGAGATCATCGACATGAAAGTCCCCCTCGCCCCGCAGCGGCACGCGCCACAGGGGCAGCCGGGGAATGATAGACAAAGCAATATTATCCGAATAATTTATAATCGTTATCTAGCACATCACCCCCGTGAATATTGCTCGTGTCCTTCCGCACGCTCGACCTCAACCTGCTGAAAGTCTTCGAGGCGCTGATGACCGAGGGCAGCGTCACGCGCGCCGCCAGCGCGCTGACCATGACGCAGCCCGCGGTCAGCAACGCGCTCGCGCGGCTGCGCGACGCGCTGGGCGATCCCTTGTTCGTGCGCACCGCGAGCGGGATCCGCCCGACGCAGCGCGCCGTGGCGCTGTGGCAGCCGATTGGCGATGCTCTCGAACATGTCCGCCACGCGCTCGACGAGGACGCCTTCGATCCGCGACAGACCCAGGCCGAATTCATCCTGTCGATGTCGGACTACGTATCTTCGCTGGTGATGCCGCGGCTGCTCAACCGCTTCAGCGAAGTAGCGCCGTCCGCGCGCATCCACACCGTGCCCAACACCATCCTGGAGATCGGCGACCGGCTCGAGGACAACCGCGTCGATTGCGTGCTCAGCGTCTATGTCAACGAGGCGCAGCAGCCGCCGGCCGTGATCCGCTCACGCTCGCTGTGGACCGTCGAATATGCCTGCATGATGCGGCGGGACCATCCGCTGGCCAGGCAGAAGCGGCTCAACACCCGGAGCTTCCTTGCCGCCAAGCATGTCGATGTCAGCCTCGCCGGCAAGACGCTGCCGACCTACGACCAGTTTCTCGCCTCGCGCGGGCTGTCGCGCAATCTGGTCGCGACCGTCAACCACTACAATGCCGCCTACGAGATCGTGCGCCAGTCCGACCTGATCGCCGTGCTGCCGCGCGATCTCAGCGCCCAGTCCCGCCACGCGCCCCATCTGCACGCCATGCCGGTGCCGCTGCCGGCGCCGCCGCGCATCGTCAGCCTGTTCTGGCACCAGCGCAACGACACCGTCCCCGCGCAACGCTGGCTGCGCGAGACGCTGGTGGAGATGTTCGCAAGGATGGAGTGACGCGGTGGGATTGGGGCATGCGGACGAACCCGGCTCCCGGACACCGGTGATCCCCGTAGCGGCACGGGGATGCTGATTAACGCTCCCACAACCCGGGTTTCGTTTCCGATTGACGCCATCGGGGACCGGGGTGGTAGGCTGTCGCCATTTCACGTGGCCATTTGAATGCGCGAGTTATTGGAACAATATCAGCTTTTGCTGGCGCCCCTGATCTTCGTGCCGTTCGAGCAACTCTTTGCAGCGAGGCAGCAGAAGATCTTCAGGCGTGGTCTTTCGACCGATATGGCCTTCCTGTTTCTCAACGGCTGGCTGGTGTTCATCGGCGTGACCGCGATCATCGCACTGGCGACGCTGGTCAATCAATCGATCCTGCCCTCGGCCGTCAAGCAGGCGGTCAGCGATCTCCCGTATTGGGCTCAGGCGCCGATCGCGATCGTGATCGGGGACCTCGGCATCTACTGGACCCACCGCATCCTGCATGTCGTGCCCGCCATGTGGCGCATCCATGCCGTTCATCACGCCGTCGAAGAGCTGGACTGGCTCGCCGCGATCCACCAGCACCCGCTTGACGTGACCTTCATGAAGGTTGGTTCGCTGTTCCCGCTGTTCGCGCTCGGTTTCTCCGCGGAGGCGATCGGGACCTATCTTGCGATCTACTACTGGCAATCCTGGCTTGCGCACGCCAACGTGCGCCTGGGCTACGGCCCGCTACGCCATGTCCTGGTGTCGCCGGAGTTTCATCACTGGCACCACAGCAGCGAGCGGGAAGCCAGGGACAAGAACTACGCCGGGCTGTTCTCGTTCTACGATGTGCTGTTCGGCAGCCTCTATCTTCCGGAAGCGCAGAAGCCGACGGCATTCGGCGTCGATCATCCGATGCCCACGAGGTACCTGGCGCTTTTGGCCTATCCATTTTTCGCCTGGGCCTCGATGCTCAAGCGCGACGATCCGTCGGGCACCAGGCACCCGGTTGGCGCGGAGGCTGTGCCCGGCACGGCAACGCCGCCAGCGCAGCAGGACGGCTGATCCTAATGATCTTCGCGACTGTTCGCGATCGGAACACTAGCCTCCGACGGTCGCGGATTTTTGCAACTCCTCGCCTGTAGCTGTCTCGCCGGCCTCTTGCCGGTATCTCATCCAGATCAGCGCGATCACGGTTGCGCACATCATGGGGCCGAGAGGCGTGCGCACGAACGGGAAAGCGTATCCCAATACGAAGACGACGCTGACAGCGATCCGGAAGGCGCTTCGACCCGAACGCGACGCGAGGCGGCCCGCGCTGGCGTTCATGAGAAAGAGCAACGCGACCACCAGGATCGGCATATCGTAGATCGCGAAGTAAGGAGAAATCAGCGGCGTTGCCGCCAGGAGGCTCGCGGCCTTTACGGCGAAGCTGACATGGCCGCGCCACAGGATCAGCACTCCAATCGCAACCACGGATGCGATGGCGACGTGGACCGCCATCGCCAAACCGTAGCCGAGGCCGGCGTCTCTCAAGAGCCCATAGATACTCTGCAGTTTGTACCATGGCAGCGCGCCACTGAGGTGGAATTGCGTCGTGGCGAAGGTGGCGGCGGCGCGGAATCCATCGAAGGTATCCCAACCGAAGATCAGCCCGGCGAGCAGCAGGAGGACCGGAATCACCAGAGCGGCGGTGATGACGACGCGCCAACGTCCGGTGGCGATCAGCACGAAGGGAAGCAGCACGCCATACTGAGGTTTGAAGATGAGCAGCGCGATCAGGATTCCACTGAGAAGCGGACGCCTGTCCAATGTCAGCAGGATGCCGCCGAGCAGCGATGCGGCGAGCAGTGCGCTTTGGCCGGAAATGAAGTCGTAGAATACTGGCGGAGCAGCGAGTGCCAGCAGCAGCGCGGCGGAGCGTGGCCGGATGGCATGAGCGACAAGCAGCCAGCAAGACAGCTTTGCCGCGCTCCAGACCCAGAACGCAACCGGAAACGGCAGCAGCGCCAGCGGCGCCAGAACCAGGAAAAACACCGGCGGATAAAAGAACGGAACCGGCACCTGATCGTAAGGATACGGAGCGTGATTGAGGGATTGCACCCGGAGAACAAGTTGCTGATGCAGCTGCTCCCAATCGTAGGCCGCCGCCGCATGGCCTTCGAGCGCCATCGCGCCCGCGCCCCAGAAACATGAAAAATCGATTCCGGCCTGGCCGCCACCACCGACAAATGCCGGTATCGAAACCAGGATCGAGACCCCGAGCAAGATGACGCAGGCAACCATCAGCGCCGGGTCATCTCCTGCAGAAGCGTCCCAGTGCAAAATTTTCTTCATATCCTCTGAAACGGCTCAATCATGAAATGGCGCAATCTACCATTGCACTCGCGGGCCGAGCAACGGAACGCCGGCGGCGGCTGGAGCTGTTTGCGCGGATAGGGTGAAGAAGCGGGTGTCGAATGGATGAGCGGGCTGTGGCCTAGCTTCGCTCACGTCGCTACGATGGAGTTTTCCGGGCTTGCCGAGCCGTGGGTCGCGAAGCGCCTCATGCCTCGCCGATACAGCCCGCCGTCGCCCTTCGGGCTATGGCGTGGCAGCCTTCACTCACTTCGCTACGATGGAGTTTTCCCGGCCTGCCGAGCCGTAGCTCGCGAAGCGAGCGAAGGCTGGTGGGGGAGGCAGGACTCGAACCTGCGAAGCCATGAGGCGGCTGATTTACAGTCAGCTCCCTTTGCCACTCGGGACACTCCCCCGTCCAACAGCATCAGACCGGCCGCGCGAGTGGCGGCGGACCGGTCATCGAAATGACGCTGATAACCGGCCGACCCGAAGCGGGTGCGCGGTCGGGCGCGTTTATGGGGGAAGGCGGTCCCCAAAGTCAACCAAGCCAGCCATCTAATTGGGATACTTTTGCAGGCTCGGGCGATCTCTGTTCCAAAGTAGTGAGTCTTGCGGCTAGATTCTTGTTTTGTCGCGTTTTCTTCACGCGAACCGGACCCCACTTCGCTCGAAAACGCTGTGTAAAATTGCCAATATTCAGGAGCCGTGACACAAGCCTCACATGAGCGATCGCGACCGCAAACCCAATTTCCGAGGCAAGGGCGGTAAACCCTTCCAAAAAGGGCCGAAATTCGGCCGCCCGCCGGCCCGGCGGGAACGCGAATCCGGTTCCGACGGGCCGGTGATTCTGTACGGCTGGCACACCGTGTCGGCGGCGCTTGCCAACCCCGACCGCCATATCCGCAAGCTTTACCTCACCGAGAACGCGGCCAAGCGCCTCGCCGACGAAGACATCGCGACCCGCGTCACCCCCGAGATCGTCCGGCCCAGCGAGATCGACCGGCGCCTCACCCCCGATGCGGTGCATCAGGGCCTCCTGGCGGAGGCCGATCCCCTGGCCTCGCCCGGCATCGACACGCTGGCGCTGGAGGGCATCGTGCTGGTGCTCGACCAGATCACCGATCCGCACAATGTCGGCGCCATCCTGCGCTCGGCCGCGGCGTTCGCGGTGAAGGCGATCGTCACCACCGCCCGTCACAGCCCGGAGGCGACCGGCGTGCTGGCGAAGTCCGCCTCCGGCGCGCTCGAGTTGGTGCCTGTTGTCACCGTGCAGAACCTGGCGCGCGCGCTGAACGAGTTGAACGAGCGCGGCTTCCAGACCGTCGGCCTCGACAGCGAGGGCACCGAGGATCTCGGCAAGGCCGCGCTGCAAGCGCCGCTCGCGCTGGTGCTCGGCGCCGAAGGCAAGGGCTTGCGGCAATTGACGCGCGAGACCTGCCGCCTCGTCGCCCGCCTCGACATGCCCGGCGAGATCAAGAGCCTCAACGTGTCGAACGCCTGTGTGCTCGCGCTCTATATCGGCGCCAGCCGGCTCGGGCTGATGTGAATCGGGATAGGGGGGAGCCTCGCAGCCCCTCCCCTCCCACACCACCGTACATACGGGTCCGTATACGGCGGTTCGCTGGATTAAGCGGCAAGAGTTGTTCTGTTGCCGCCGTAGTTTGGGTGTCAGCAATCGTCGCGCCAGCTTCGACTCCTCTGATCAGCGTCAGTCAGGGTTTCACCCCTTCCCGCCGTTCCGAGGCCAGTTGCCCGGAATTCAGTCGCATGGCCGATGCGATATCGCTGCATCTACTCGTCACTTCCAGCGTTCAGGCCTTCGGCGAAACTCGTTCCGCCTACTATGCCCTCTGCTGACTTCTGCACTGCGGTCAGATCGCCTTACGACGACCTCAGTCTCGTTGCCGAGACGCAGCGCAGATCTCCCGAGGTAAGATCGACCGCCTTCGCCGCACGCCCGCCGGATTTACCACCCCGGCCCTTGATGACCGTGGACTTCGCGATCACGTGCTCGCTCGTCCGGCCGGGTAGGCCTCGTTATCCGGTTTTTGTCCATCGGGCCGCGGCTTTGCTCCACGCTTCCTTCAGACCCCACCTCGCGATGACGCCCTTGCGCTTCGCTAATCCTTCACCGTCATCAGGCTGGATAGAGGACTTCCACCTCCAAGCTGCCGGTCATGCTCGGCACACACGACAAACGCCCGCTCGCGTGACGCGAACGGGCGCTGATGTCTCGAACTGACGATCGGATCAATAGTAGCGGCGCAGCACCGGATGGCCGTAGCGGCCGTAGCGATAGCCGTAGTGCGAACGATAGCCGTAGTGATGGCGGTAGCCGTAGTGACGGTAACCATAGCGGCGATAGCCGTAATACGGGCGACCATAGCCTTCGCGGTAGTACGGACGCGGTGCCCAGTTGCCCGGACCGGTGTAGGTCGGTCCCTGGTTGACGTAATAGTATTGCTGCGCCGCGCTGGGATAAGCGGCATCCGGGTCGGGCAGACGTTCGACGGCGCCGTAACCGTAACCGTAGCCATAGCCACCGCAACCACCGCAGCCGTAATTCACGACGGGCGCGGAATAGCCGCAAGGGTTGAAACCGCACGCCATTGCGGGCGCGGCCACCATGACGGCCACCGCCGCAATCAGTCCTTTGATCATTTGACGCATTACTCTCTCCTGTAGGTCTCTCTGTTCGTCGTCGCGTAGCTCTTGATGGCTATTCAGGATCCCCGTTTCGCGGGGCTCTTGATTTCGGGCAGTCGATTTCAGAATCCTCGGGGTCGCGGTGGCCGCGGGAACGGGCGCGGCAGCGGCCGCGGCCCGTTGAACTCCGGCGCGTAGATCACCGGCGGCGGATCGACCGGCACGTTGGACTGTGCCGGCAGCGGAGCCGATTCCGCGCCCCACGATTGATGGTAGCTCTCGGCCGGCTTGGGCAGGCGGCGGTTGGCCGGCGGCTCGATCTCGAGGCGGCCGTAACCCGGCATGCGGCCGAGGCTCGGATAATAGTGGCCGACATTCGGCTGGGGATCGATCGGGCGGCCGCCATAGACGGTCGGCACCATCGACTCGTTGCGAGCGAGCCCCATCGCGCTTTCGACCACGGCGTAGGAGGCGTCGACGCCGTTAATGATGATCGGCACGCCGGGCCGCACCGGCACGACAATGTCGAAGCCGCCGCCGGCCAGCGCCGTCGAGCTCATCGCAGCCAATATCGCCAGCGCAAGACTTGCGCGCATGTTCACCCAGCGTCCCGAATTGTTCCACCACAAACTAATCCAACGGCTTGGCGGAAGGGTTAAGGACGCCGGCCAAACTGCCGGTAAGCCTAACGCGTAAGCATCGGCATCCGGTCAATGCGGCCGTGCGGAATCAGAAATCGTTAACGGGCGCCCGGGAGCATGAGCCGGAAAAGTGCGAAGCGGATTTCCCTCGCGACAAACGCGGGACGCGTTTGCGCGGAGATCATGCTCAAACAAAGAGCCGCCTACCCGTCAGGTGAAGGCGTTCTCGACGATCGCGTGGACGCCGATCGCGATCGTGACCGCGCCGACCGCCATTTGCAGGCCGCGATTGGCCCAGGTCAGCCAGCGCGCCGAAGCTGCCAGCGGCACCGCGATCACGCTGGACAGCACGCCCATGCCGATCATGGAGCCGATGCCGAACAGCGCGACATAGCCGAGCCCGATCACCGGACTTGGGGCCTGCGACACCGTCAGCACCAGGAGCGCCGCCGAGCCGGCCATGCCGTGCATCAGGCCGACCAGGAGCGTGCGCCAGCGGAAGCCGTGCGCATGGCTGTGCGCGGCGCGGACGTGCGGCACGGTGGACGCACGCGCCACGGTGGACGCAAGCGCCACGGTGGATGCGGCTTCACCGGCATGGCTGTGGGCGTGGAAGTGCGTCGTGCCGTCGCCGTGCGAATGGGTGTGGAAGTGCACGCGGTCGCGCCACAGCCGCCACCACACATGCGCGCCGAGGCCGACCAGCATGATACCGACCGCGGTCTCGATCGGCTGTGCGACCGTTTCCGGGATCGCGCGCCCGAGCAGGATCGCGGCGCCGGCAAAGATGAACAAAGTGAGCGTGTGGCCAAGTCCCCAGGTCAGCCCGTGCTTGACGATGTCACCGACATGGCTGCGGCGGGCCGCGATGCTCGATACCGCCGCGATATGATCCGGCTCCAGCGCATGCTGCATGCCGAGCAGAAAGCCAAGACTCAAAATTCCGAACATCAATCCCCCGCGTCGGCACCGACATCAGTCCGTTCACCGCTGTACACGCAATTCTCGTCAAAGGCAGCATGCTCCGGAACGCATCATGCGCACGAACCTGGTGAACTTCACACTGCTTTGAACACAGGGCAAGGCCGCGCTGGAACAGGCACGGCACCGCGAGATTAGCTCTCGACGACGAGAGGAGATTTCGCATGACACAATTCAAAATCCTCGGCGCAGCAGCCCTGCTCGCCTCGGCGCTGGCGAGCCCGGCGATGGCGCAACAGACGATCGGCACCCCCGCGCGCTGCTCGAATGCCTGGCCGGACGCCCGATGCCAGGCGATGGCACCGGGCACCACCCGCACCGCCTATCACCAGCGCATCGGTCGGCGGGACCAAGGCTGGCAGGGCAGCTACAACCGCTATGACCCCGGCCCGTTCGCGCCCGTCGACGCCGCGGCCCGCGTGGCCGGTGGCGTCGTCGGCGGCGCGGTCGGCACGGCGGCTGCGGTCGCCACCGCCCCGTTTGGCGGCCCCGACTATGCCCGCGCCCCGATCGGCGGCGCCGAATATGCGCGGCAGAACGGCTTTGTCTGCACCCCCGGCACCTGGTTCCGCGGCAGCGACGGCCGCCAGCATCCCTGCCAGTAGCTCAGCTGATTAGGCCGACGGCGCAAAAGGCGGCCCGCGGGCCGCCTTTTGCTGTCGGGCCGATACGGGGGCGCGATCGCTGCTCGCCTGCTCGGTTCAAGCCTTGGTTCTGGCTCTGGCGCGCCAAGTCTGCTATGCGAGCGCGCAAATCATTCCCAATTCGCCGGCTTAGCTCAGCGGTAGAGCAGCAGTTTTGTAATTAGGTTTGGCCGAATATGGCTCGATTTACCCCGGCCAGATTGCGGCGATTATAGCGGTGAAAATGCTGTTTATTCAGTAGTTTACTGTTCCATTGAGCATCGGTTTGTGTATGGTTCGGTATGCCACGATAAGGCCGCCGGAATTACCCGGCCGGTTACCCGGACAAACCGATGCTCCCCGCACAGCATAAGAAAGCCGCCACGTTCATTAAGAATTTGAAGGCCACCGATGCCCGTCAGGAAGTCCCTGACGACGCTGTGAGCGGCCTCTACCTCGTGGTCCAGCCGTCCGGATCGATGTCATGGGCGGTCCGAACCAAGCTGGACGGCAAGCCCGCAAAAGTCACCCTGGGCCGCTATGACGAGGAAGGTTCCGGTCTAGAACGGATCGACCGGCCATCTAGCAAGCAAGTCCTGAACATCGCGGAAGCGCGAGCATTGGCCGAACGCGTGAAAGCCGACGCCAAACGCGGGCATGATCCGCGCCAATCGAAAACCGAACGCTTTAGCCTCGAATATTGGCTTGATGAATTCATGAAAGCCGCCCGCTCAACCGGGTTCAAAGGCCGTCCGGTCAAAGCATCCACAGCGGACGAATATGACCGCATCATCAAGACGGATATCAAACCGCACTGGAAGCACGTCACGGACATTCGAACCCTCGATTATCGCGACGTTGAAAAGCTGATTGACAAACTAGACCCCGGTGCCCGGCGAAACGCATTCGCGCTCTTGTCCACTTTCTTTCGATGGAAGGCCGTCATACGCCTAATTGGCCGCAATGTGATCGAACTCGCGCACTCCCCTCCTAAACCACGAAGCCGGGACCGCGTTCTCTCTCACGACGAAATTAAAGCCGTTTGGAATGCAGCAACAGCATGCGGCAATCCGTTTGGCTCGTTGGTCAAACTGCTTTTGTTGACCGGACAACGACGCGACGAAATCGCCAACCTGAAATGGTCCGAACTATCTGAAACGCTCGATACGATCACGTTTGAAGGATCACGCACGAAGAACGGCCGCGCTCATATCGTACCGCTTCCGCAATTAGCAACCACGATCATCAAAGCGTTGCCACGAGTAGCGATCTCAACCGACAAGCTGTCGGACTACGTATTCACAACGATCGGCACCACGCCATTCAGCGGCTTTTCCAACGGAAAGATCGCGCTCGATAAGCATTGCGGCGAGCCGGCGTTGCCGGACTGGCACTTGCATGATTTGCGTCGGACTGTTTCGACCGAACTCGCGAAACTTCGCGTGACACAGGAAGTCACGGAAGCAATTCTGAACCACAAATCAGGCAAAGTCAGCGGTGTCGCGGCGATCTACAATCGCTATGAATACGCCGATGAAAAGCGCGAAGCCTTGAAACTGTGGGCGGATCGCTTGCAGGAAATCGTCATCGATCGGCCGCGCCCAAGGCTTGTTGCATCTCAATGAGGCATTAAGCTTTCAATTACCATTATCGTTTCCTCTGACCGGTGAAGATTACCGAAACAGAGGCACATGAAATGGAATGCCCAATTTGCAACGATCTTGACGCGCAAGAGATGGAACGCGATTTTTCAGACGAGCGCGCGCTGAAGTGCCCTACTCATGGCGAATTTCAGTTCACGGATACCGTACGCGCTACGCGGATGAACGAACCGCGTGAAGCTTGGGAGCGCGCACATACGAGAGCAATTGTGCGCGCGGTCAAAGAATCTGGAACACTTGGCGGAAAGCGACCACAGATTACAGATTACGATTTCTAATCGCCCCGGGCCGAACTCTTAATCGCGTCGATGAACAGCGCGACGCGCGGTCCTGTGAGGCTTAATCGTTCGTCGGCGAGCGCGGTTTGAACCGCTGCTTTCAATTCGCGCATGCCGTGGTTAGTTGAAATCATCGCGTGAACGTGCGCCAGTCCAAGACGTTCAATGAATTGCTTCGCCAGTCCGGTGTAATCTGGCAGGCGTCGATGGGCGTATTTTTCGACAACTGGCGCGATGGTTACGGGTGTTAGACCGGTTTCTTTGCAGAGCTTTATAATCTCTGCGTCGTGTTGCGATGGCGGCAACGTTGCGATGAACATGCATCGCTCTTCAACACGTTCGTAGAATTGCAGTGTGGATAGATTGTCGCGTCCGCGCGTCATCTTTTCATCAATCTGCGCCGTATCGTGTTCGCCAGTCGATTGCGTCATTCAAGATGCTCATAAAGGCGCGTGCACGGTCGCGTGGAGTAATCGTTTCGAGCCAGTCGAGAGCATCGTTTTTCTGGTTGGTGTACTGTTCGAAAAACAGCCCAGTCTCACGAGCTTTAAATGTGCCGCCCGGATTGCTGTTGCGCATTGAATGAAACGTAATGATCTTGAGCAACGTCTCACCGTTAACGAGTAAATTGTCATACCCAAGAGCATCTTTAGCGATGCGAAACGGATCGGGCATCCCATCAATGAGCATCAGCGCCATTACGCGTTGAATTATCGGTCGCTTGTTCGTCTCATACATGCCGTGCTTACGGTCGAATTGCTTTGCAGTTACAAAGAATCTAAACGTTGATGGCATCGGTTGCCATGTGTACGGATCGATTTCAGCACCAAACGTGTAGACGGTTGGCGTTGGGTACTCCACGTGGATCATGTGCCAACCTTCGGGAAGTATGTCGTCAGCGTTGTTCATCTAGAAGTATCCTGTAGATTATTGCAGCATCATCGTCGCTCGCCGTGCTCAGAATTCGCGGCATTTCGCCGAATAGTGCAGTTTCCACGTCGCGGCGCATCGTTGGCGGTCCATACCCTTCAAGCATTCGGGCATATGGCCGCGCTTCAACTTCGATTTCGTCATCACGCCGCGCTTTGCACCGCTCAAACCATTCATCGTGACGTGTCTTCCAGCGTTCATAGTGTGCACGGTCGTCGGGTGATAAAGCGTCTAATCTTGCCGCCAAACTATGGGCTGGCTTTACAACCGCCAGTAATGCCGCAATCTGTTTCTTGATGGACGCGAGTTTCACTTGCTCTGCTTTTGAGTTGCTACAAGCGCGGTTAGTTCTTCCAATTGACGCTGAATATCGCCGATATCCGCAACACTCTTAAGTTTCTCCATTGCGATCGCGATTGCCTTGGTCTCATCCGCACTCAACGTTCCGTCGATGAAAGCTTGCTTGATCGTTTCGGGTTCGGCATCGTCCAATTCAACGGTGCGCGCCGGTGGCAGGCAGTAGCGCAGGATCAATTCCAGCGCCTTCCAGTGCGAAGGACTGTCCTTATCGTTGAGCGCATCGCGAAGCTTAACAATTGCATCTTTCCCCATATCTTTGATGCTCGCGAGCATCTCTGACGACAACCGATTGCGAGAGCCGCGCGGCCGTCCCGGTGTTGTTAACCACCGTCCTTGCGCGTCACGGTCGCTTGATTTAGGGGCGTCTAGCGTCGGCACGTTGTTCATGGCTCAGACCCAGAAAATCTTCACATTGGGGAAATTGTAAAGCCACGCGGCAACGCTAGAAGTCTCAACCAAGGCGCTCCGACCTTTCTTCACAGAAAACTGCGGAGCGCCAAACGTTTTTCTCCAATGGGCGAGCGAAGCACGGCTACATCGCAGTGCTTCGCGCACTTCATGCGCTTCCATAAATTGACCCGCGCGCAACGTGACAACGGGCGGCAACGTTGGTCCGCGCCGTCGCATCAGTGCAGCGCTTCCACCATGTCAGGATGGTCTTCTGTGAACAGCCGCAAATCTACGCCACGATAAAGCCCGTCCGGTAGCTGGAAGATGGCAACCGTCATTTCGTCGCAGCTGTTCGTTGGCTGCAAATCGATGTCCAACGTAGCGCTTTCAGTATGCCGTCATCATCAAGGCGAAAGAAACGCTCGCGCAAATTGACGGCTTCGCATTCGAGATGGCAATTCGGGCGCATCGTCGGTTCATTGCCGTCTGCATCACTCATCAAGCGTAGATCGATGCCTTTGTATCGCCCATCGTCCAGCATATAAATCGCGATGACTGCCGAGTTCATGTCGTCAGTGATGTTGCAATCGGCATCGAGCATCGCGCTAAATTCTATTGCAGTCCCGTCAGCAAGATGAAAACACCTGCGACGCTTGTCCAAGATTGCGGTGTGAATGTCGTTCGCCATGATTACCCTATGGGGTTGTCGTGATGGAGGCTGGACGATGGCAGCAAACATCGTCCAGCCGTCGAGTGTGGATCAGTTTCCGGTCAGAAGCGCGAATGCGTCGTCGGTATTCACGCTGCAAGCCAAGCTTACGGCGGCGATCATGTCGCGCAAAACTTGCGTGCCATTGGCGAAATGACGCGAGCGTGCCTTGAGGTTATTGAGGCCGGTCTGCGCATCAGCAAGCACGGCTGCCTCATCGACCCCGAACTGTGCAGGATTTTCGGCCGATGGCCTTAAAGGGTGATCGGCGGCGATTCCGGTCTTGGCGGCGTGGTTGAGAAGCATGTACCGGTCTTTTCCGATACCAACGATGTCATCGGGCAAGGGGTTCGCTGCGCCTGGGATGTTATCGAGGCACCCGGCCTCAACGATCCCTGCCAACGCCTGATACGAAAATCCGCTAAGCATTCTCGCCTTGTCCGGCAGCCCGGCGTTGTCGAAAGCGAGCACGGCGCGATTTCGGATCGGCTGATTTGAGGCATTCGAGGGCGGGACGCTCATAGCCTCAATCTGTGCCTTGGCTGTCACCTGCCCATAGGCAATCAAAGCCGCCTGCGCCGCTCCAAACGGTGCGCGGAGGGTGTTTACCACCGCTACCCGATTGTGCTGATCGACAACGGTCGGGAGAAGCGTCGCGGCGTTGTTGTTCACGATGCCATTGAAGCCCTCCTGTGCCGCGAGCAACGTTGCGAAGGGCTTAGCAAGTTCCGGGGGAAGGTCATCCCGAAAGAGCACATTCACGGAAGCTCCGGTCTCGGTCTTTACGAGCGAGGACATGCGGCCTCGCGAGGTGTTCTGCATGCTGGCTTGGAGAGGCATCGGCTGATCCTTTGACGTGTTGCTCCGGTCCGGTCATCGGATCGGTGACCTTTTGACGCATAGCTGTGTCGCGAGGGCCGTTCAACACGATAATCATCTCTATACTGTCGTATTTACTTGTTTTTATATCGGCATGAATATCAATACTTGTGCACGACAAGTAATCAGAACATCTGATCGCAATAATCATCGCAACGACCATCGCAAATTACGCTGAGCAGCAAATCAGCAAACAGCAAGGCGACAGTGCAAACGCACGCAACATCAACGCGATAACCAGCCGCTTTTTTACAGGGGTTCATTGTGGGGTAATTCGGTCTGCTCTAAAGGGGCGAAGCGGACACGCCACCCGAACACTAGAGCTTGCGATTTTGATAAAGTTTTAGAGCCGAACGGCCATCCTCTTTTAGTAAGTTTGCGACATAAGGGAGTGGCGCTGAGAACGACTGGATCAAACGTGAGCTTCATCAGATCGACAATCCCTGTCACACTATTGTTCGCATCCATCGGCTTCGTGTGTTTCGGTCTGCTGGACACGGTTGGTGGAAAGCTCTTCAGGCAATTCGTCGCCGACCCCCGGATCGCCATCTTTCTCTCTGCACTGTTTGGCGCGGCAATAGGCTATGGAATTGGCTGGTCTGTGATCAGAAAGTACGGTCTCCCGCACAGCGCGACACCCTACGACGTGGACGCCGCCGCGAAGCAGAGCTAACAACTAAGAACTGTTCGGCGTATTGCTTCCGTTATTGGCCAAAGCCGACATGCCATGGACGCCAGGCGATGTCTGATTTCAGGGCGTAAAGCCGACATGGCGATTTATGAGCACGCGCCCCTAACAGCGCGGCGACAGCGGCGACAGCCCTCTACAGCCCTACAGAGTGATGTATCGGGGGAAACATTTTTTCCTAAAGGATATAGGCCCTGTCGCTGCTGTCGCCGTTCCAAATTATGAAGCGAAGGCAACTGTGAACGGGAGAAGCCCATTTGTCCGCAACCTGTTTGCTTCGATGTTCGCGAACTGCACATAGAGCGCTGGGTCGGTGTAAATTTGCTGCTCGTTCAAATCGCGGATGATCACCAAGCGAACATTGTCTTTGGTGACGCGCTTTTCGCAGAGAAGCATTTCTTGCTTCGATAGATTTCTTCGGATGGCAGTTTCGTTCACGTTCGGAATTCTATGCTTCACAAACTGTTTGATCGTCTCGAAACGCGCCGCTTGCGCCTGCCAATGGTCTTTAAACTCCGCCAAGGCTTGTTCAACCTCATTTGCGAGGTTCGAAAGCATTCTTTTACGCGCGTCGTTTTCGATGCTGCGAGCGCCGATGTTGAAGCCGTCTAGCGACAGCGTGGAAAGATGCGCCCACACCGCGGCTATGAATTCATTCTGTCTCGCTCTCTCGTATATGAAATTGTAGTAACCCGTCGATTGCGGTCGCGTCGGGTTTTCAACAATGTTCCAACGACGGTCGTTCTGTTCGATCGGGAGCGCGTCCCAATTGTTGCTGAATACGAGCCAGCGCAGCGCGTTATGCTCAACCCATTGCAATCCGTGTTTTTCGTTGATCTCGCGGTAGTCGGCATTGACCATTGTTTTCAGTTTTTCCGACAATCCCCAACTGTTCGCACCGCGCATTCCCGCTCGCGCTTCGTCCACGACCATCAACAATTTGCGCGACATTCGACCGTTGTATTTCCCTTCGAGGATCGTGTCTAAAATCGCATTGTTGAGCACATAGCCGCGCAGTACGCGGGACAAGACACCACTTAGCCAGTTGCGGCCAATTCCGGTTTGCGTTGCCACGAAACACCATCCGGTTTCCACCTTCTCGCCGGGGTGTCGCAGAATGTGAGCAAGCCACTGTTCAAATCGCTTTCGTTCCGTTTCGATCGGTATGAGATAGGCGAGGTGTTCGCGCCATACAGACAGCCAACTGTTCCGCAACTGATCATCGGTGATGAAGTGCTCGGCAAACGTTGGTTTGATCAGCCCGCGCCAAACGTTGAATGCGCTTTCGCCTGGTCTTTCTGGCGGTTCGCAGACAGGACCACCATTCGGAAGCCATGTGATAGCATCCACGTTCATTCGCTTGGTGCTTTTCAACCACAGTTCTAAGCCGGGAACTACTTTTTCTTTTTCCTGCCCGCTACGACCGTCTTTGTATTTTACGGTTTCCAACGATGCCGCATATGAATTGCGCGCGACGCTCATCGACAACACTTCGCGATTGATTGCGCTGGCAACAGCGCCGCTGTTTCCGGTCTTAACGAAGAATAGGCTCGCTTCCATTTCGACCAATGTCATCAACTTCGTCGTTGTGTCGAATTCAAGCTGTTCGCCGATGCGCTCGTTTTCTTTGCGTTGCTTGTCGCGCCGCTCTTGATTGGTGCCGCGATAAACGTCGCGGCATGCCACGTAGCTGCTATTGGCCGTCCTGTTGCGGTAGTACGCGCGCTTAAGCCATTTATCGCGTTTGCCCAACGCGGACATGCTAAAAAGCCGGATCATTCGCACATGATCTTTGCCGGTCCAGAACGTCAGCTTATTCATCAGCGCCAAATCCGCCGCACTGTGGTCGAATTGGTGTCCTGTCGATGACGGGTAGAACTGGTTCAGCACTTTGGTATCGGCATTCCATAGCGCGGCGAACGGAACGCGTTTGCTCAACCTGTCGAATTCGATCTTGGCAAACCAATCACTCGGATTGCGCATGATCGTGTCATTTAGCTCTGCAAGCCGATCGTCTGAAATCTTGTCATCGGATGCGAATATGCGAACCAATAGTTCTTGATCGTCTTCCGGCCCCGCCCATCGTGGATCGCGGATCGTCTCAATTTCTTGATTGTCGCGGTCATATTCGCGAACTGGCAGGAATGTTTGCAGCGATGCCGTTTGCTCTAGGTCAGAGTTCCCAACCCATTCGTTGCCTGCAATCGCGACGAATCGATTGTGCTGGTAAAATTCAAATCGGCCGCCCCATTTGTTGCGACGATTGCCGAACTGACTTTTGTCGCCTCGCATGATCAGGTGTAAGCCTGTTCCCGATTGGCTAATCTCTGCTGCTACGCCCGGAAACAACCGCGTGAAGATATTGGTTGCTTCGTCGTTATATATGCCGGTGTCCGGATCGCGGCACCCATCAAGATCAACGAAAATGTACGGATCGTTCAGGGTGAAAACGAAACCGATCCTGAATTCTGGATTAGCCTCTGCGATATTCGTTGCGATTTCGAAGCTCGCCCATGTGGTCGGATTGGTTGTGTCGGCGCGTTGAAGTGTCTTTGGATCGTAAGGAACCTTGCGCGGTTTCGGTTCACCGTCGTATTGCTCAAGTCGCCACAATACCCATTGCGGAAGGGTTTTCAGCCCCGCGAGAGGATCGGCGAGGCTAGCAGGCGGCTTTCCGCTATCGAATGCGCGCAGTGTCAGAAGCGCGCGATTGAGGTGCGAGGCGCGAGCGTGTATAGTCATGGTGCTTTCCTAAAAGACGTTGATTAGAGGCCCTGCCGGGTTCCGACTGGCGGGGCCTTTTCCTTTGGGCGCTAGGCGGCGCTGGCGCGGTCGCTGATGAACTTTTCGAGGTCCGAGCGACGCCAGTAGCGCCGTCCGCCGATCATGATCGGCGCAGGAAAGCCCGCCAGCGGAGGAATGATCTTGTTGCGCGTGCGACGGTTTAAGCCGTGCTGCCAGCAATGCAGCGTCATGTGAGAAATGTCGCCAAGCATCGTCCTGGCGGTCTTGGAATTAACGAGGATGTCGCTGGGTTGGAGTGCGGCGTGCGTGCTCGCGTCAACGAGCAGGATCGTTGATGTCATGGCGGATGACCTGATGATGATGTTGAGGGGTTTGCAGGCATCCGCCCGCCGCGCGCCGCGTCTCTACCGCGACTTGGGCCATCCGACCCTTACACCCGACGCATGCGCGTCGTGGCCGATCGAGAATGATTCAATGAGTATGGTTCGTCAAGCGCGAGGCGCGACAAATCAACAGCGCGTAACGGCTGAAATTACCCCAGCGTTTCCCCGCCAATTCGATGCCGGAATCATCGTGTTGAAATCATTGCTGTCCGGCGTGTCCGTCATCTAATTCTATAACCGATGCTCAATTCGTTTGGCGTCGCGATCGATGGTGACAGTTATTCAAACGGCGACCATACGATCTTTTCCCCGAGGCGATTTTCTACGAAACGTAGATGCCTGTCATTGGTCCCGTAGACGAACTTCCGCGCCTGACGTGCCATGCGGTCGTTCCAAGTTGCGATAATCTCCGCAGGTGGCATTGATATGACCTGTTGCGCTACCTTGTCGGTGGCGGCAATGCAGAGCATGTGTTGTGGCGAGAGAGCCATCACGATGTGAGAATCGTCGCCCTTCAAGCCGTCTGTCATCACAATGGGGCGATCGGACGTGAGGATTGTGTGCTTGAGATTTTCAAACCTGCCGAGGTGCCAATGCATGCTGAGCAGTCGATTTCCAACCTTCTCACTTTGCATGACGTTCGCCAAAACTTCCAACTTGCTGATCTCCGTGACGCGCTCTCTGTTCTTCTCCAGCCATTCTTCGGCAGTCGGAGGATCGTTCTTTTGCTTCAAGCTTTCGTAGTCTTTCAATAGCTCTATCGGGCGTGCGCCATCGTAGTAGGCTTTCAGCTTCTCGAAATTGCGCGCGACGCCTTCGGGCGTGCGGTGAATAAGTGTGAGTATGAAGCGAACCCACGCCATTTTCTCGCGCATGGGCGGGATCTTGCGCTCGTCCAACATGACACGAAGCGCAACTGCTGCAGTTCCATCGGCAATACTCAAGAACTGATTTTCAAAGGCGTCAGCAAGCTCAGGTGGAACGCCTTTGAGCGTGTAGAGCCCGCGCACGTATCCTGTCCCACCGGGATGCTTCATCTGCGCCTTGACTTTGTCATACGGGCGCGCGTACTCGCATAGGCGACCGTCAGAACCCGTCCACTGCTTCAAGAAAAACTCGGGAATATAGTGATGCTTCTGACCCGGCAATGAGTGCCCTCACCACCCGTTTGCCAACTGCGAATAGGTACGGAAACAGGGTCGACGTCCTAGATCAAAAACATGGTCGATGATGCCGCGCACCGTCGGCCCCTTAGCGCAGGCGTGATGGGCGATCATATCCCGAGCGACCCCACCGGAGTTAGCTTCGCTCCCAATTTTTTAAGAATCGCACCACGCATTTCTGGCCCCTTTGCCACCGATTCTGTCCCGCCAAGACCAACATATGTATTCGTGACGAGATCAGTGAGGTTCTTCAGCAAGCGCGCGTCGATTGGCTTGAGCGACGTCGCAAGCAAGGAAGCAAGCTCTTTGTCTGAAGGTGGCGCGGTCTTATTCAGAAGGGTGCAAGAAACGGCCATCGATACAAAATATCGAATGATCGACCGCACGTCCTTAAGGTCATCGCCGCGATCGCCTATGTATTTGTCAACCTGACGGTGGATCAACATGCACGTGACGAACATGTCCCGGTTGTGACTTTCACTGAATATTCTGTCGTAGTCACTTTTCAGAACGCGCGACGGAGTTGCGTAGGCGTTATTTGGCTGTTGCAGAAGTATGGCGATTACTGCGCGCGCCAATGTTTGAATGCTGATAATCTGATCGACGGGTTTCTTTAGCTCCCGATATTCCCCCTTTCGACGTTCATAGAAGAGACCGTACAGGCGAAACTTCTCCTCAATATCGAAATGGATGGGATCGGTTGCTCGGAGAGACACCTCGTTGATTGGTGTTTGCGAGTTAGTCGCCCGAATAATCTTGCTTCTAATCTGCTCGTCAGGCGGCACAATGACGCGCACTAGGACATTGCGGCTATCGGCCTTGTCGGGCTGATCTTTGAAAAACTGAAAGATTTCGTATGAGGTTTGAAGTCCATTCACGACTTCCGGCTTTTCAATTACGATCTTGTTGCCGACAACGGAGCATTTCGACGCAAGGATGGTGACCCCATTATTCAACCACCAGAACTCGGGCGCTGTCGTTTCCGCAAGCGACTGTCGGATCGCTGTGTTGACGATATTCTTTGAACCCTGATAGTCGCGCACATTTGGTTCAAGCATGTTCCTGCGAACATCGCCGTGTTCATCGCGGAGGAGCTTTGCAAGACTGCCAAGTTTCACCAAGCAAACAGCGGAACCATCGTCAGCTGTAAACTGCTTCGATATGTCCAACATCTCCGTTGTGTTGGGAGCGCGTCTGGCAGCAGCCAGTAATCTTTGCGCGCCCCAGAATTCGAACGCAAATTTCGCGTTTGAAAGTTGGCTCTTAATGTAACCTTCGAGTGATTTAACCCGCGCAGCGACCTTAGTGTTTGGTTGCTGATCGCTTTTGGTCGCATAAGCGAAAGAGACGTTCATGGTATGAGGGCTAGCTAGGATTTTGGTATAAAAATCTCGGAATCGCCGGATTGCCTCGCGTGCAGCGGCATTGAGATGCACCATGGCGTCAACGTCGCGATTGTGGTCAAGCAAGTCCTTGCTGAAGGCTTCCAGTTTCGTAACGGCTGTTTCCGAGAATCCCGTTTCAAGCTTGGCTTGGATGATGACGAGTTCCGCCGACAAAGCGTCGTCGGGAAGGTCTGTCTCATCCTGAATGAGGGCCCGGTTTACAAAGAAATACAGACCATCGACACCGCCGTCATCTTGGCCTGCAAAGATACCGGATTCTATTTCATCATCCGATAGGTCCGCGTCCTTCAGTACCTGCCGGATAGCGAACCGTTCAAAAGCTTCGGATACCGGCAGGGACGGATACCGGTCTGTGCGGAAACCCTCAAAGTTCGTCTCAAGCCCCTTTATGTCCCATTGGCTCATGAAGCCCCCCAGAATGAATTCCATCTCGCGTGGAAGAAGATGGCGCACGAATCGGCGCGGCGAAGTTGTATCTCCAACGAATGGAGATCGCGAGCCGCATTTAGTGGGGGATCAGGCCGTCGCTGTGCTCGGGGTCAGATGGTGCCGGCGGAGAGGATCGAACTCCCGACCTTTGGTTTACAAAACCACTGCACTACCGCTGTGCTACGCCGGCCTCGCCCGCTCATATCAGAACAACGACGATTGCAGCAATGATCGCGTCTCAATTTACCCCGTCGATTACCCCCAAAATGATATCTGCGATCATCTGACTGAAAAATCATGCATATTTTTGATGAAGCCACGGTTTTGTAAACTGAAGGTCGGGGGTTCAATCCCCTCAGCCGGCACCAATTGGCTTGGATTTCCGGTGCAGTCTTGGCCATGGCGAGATAGCTTCAGTCTGCCGAGATCGACCGTCGACCGCAGCAGCCGCGCCAGCTCGCAGGCGAATACGGCAGTTCCGAGCATGGGGAAGCGTGCTTCGACGCTGCAGAGCCGTCCTGAGCATGCTTCTTCGATGCCGACGCCGAAGCAGTCCGCTGCTGCAAATCCCTTGATGACCCCGTGAACGCCGACCGTCCTGCGGCCGATGCTGCCTTCAAACCGAAGTGCCTGGGCATCGCGTCCTCCATCAGATATGCGCGGCCTACGCCGCGTCGTTCCCGGCTGCGATTCGAACACGTCGTCGCGATTCAATCAAAGCGCTTCGCCTGATTGCCCACAATGTACAAAGCGAGCCGTAGTATTCCGGTTGTCGGGAGTGCCACATCGTCGATCGCACTCACCGCTAGCCAATACAACGACCCTGCGCTTCGCAATGTTTTGCAGGAAGCGCTAGCGATAACGTTGAGCACTCTCGCGACGACTACTTGTGATTTTGTTCCCGCTGGCTATTGTTCCGGCACTTTCACCTTTGGGAATTTCAAAATGAAGATTGTTTTCTGCACCGCGATTGTCCTGTCCACACTCGCCGTCGCTCCGGCGAACGCCAGGGAGCGCAATGACAGCCCTCACTCCCAGGCCTGCATGGCCAAGAACGGCTTCAATCTCGACATGTGGCGCGCTCACTCCGCGGGCACCGACGCGCAGGTCCTGAGGTACATCCAGTGTCGGGATCGGGTGTCCGCAGCACAGGCCAAGGCGATCGGCATTCGCGACCATAACTTCAGCGCGGGCTATCGATGAGCCTCGAGGGTGAGATGAAAATCGGACTCGCCCTTGCCTTCCTTGCCATCGGCTGCATCCCGGCAAGCGCCGCAGGCTGGACCTGCTCCGCCCCGGGTCTGATCTCCGGGTCGTATGATGGCGGCGATAGCGCCTACATCCATCTCACCGGCTTCCCGAACGGCAACAACTATCCTGTCGCGAAGAAGGGCAGCCGGGCCACCGGCACGACGAAGATCGGCACCCGCTTTGTCTGCACCCAACGCTAAGGCACACCGCCAATCCTGATCGGCCTGAAATTATCGCCGACCAGACTTCACCATTTTGAGGAATCACCATGAGATTGCTGATCTTGCTCGCAACCTTCGCCGCCACCATTTCGGCGGCCACCGCCGAAACCGCTGTCGAGCGCCAATGCGCGTCGGGCAAATGCACCTGCACCTACATCGCGTCGACCTGCAAGACCTGGAATCGCACCCATGGCGGCGACCTCGCCATCTGCGACAGCTACCGCGAGAGCTGCCTGCAGAGCGGCCGATGGGACGACAGAAACCGCCACATCGACGTGGTGGTGAAGCGCTGAGGCAGTTCGCCCTTTCCGAACCGGCGCTGCGCCGCAGGGCCGGTTCGGAAAGGCGCTGCGACACTCCCCTGGCAGGAATCGTGGGATCCTTCCCGTAAGATCACCCATCCCTCGCCTTGCTTCTGTTCTTGCGGCCCCAAACGGGGTATGCAGAATGCGGGGTGGGACTCTGCCAATGACCTATTTGATCCTTGCCCGAGATGGCACCAGCCGAATCGTGCTGAAGCGCGACAGCGAAGACGCGGCCGAGAAGAAGGCTCGCGAGCTGAAGGAGATGGGCTGGTTCGAAGTCGAGGTCCGCGAGGACAAGACGGCGCCGGTCACGTCGGCTCCCCCGGCGGATCGTCCACCGACGCTGCAATGACGCTTTGATGAACCTTTGCCGGGTGGCCCTTACAGATATGTGAGGAGCCGCCACGATGTCCGACACAGCACATTACCGCTTCCAATCCGATCAGGCGCGACGGCTGGCCCGGCAGGTGACCGACGCCGCGGTGCGCGACAAGTTGCTCGAAATGGCCGAGGAATATGGCCGCTACGCCGACCTGATCGAGGCCCGCAGCATCGAGCAGGTGCCCGCCGCGATAGCGGCTCATTAGGCTGGCCCCCGCCCCGTTCCGGACGGCTCACCGGTTCGTCCTCTCCTGATGCTCGTCCTCAAGGTGAGGCCAAATCCGCTCGACAACGCCCTGAGGATTTGTTCGGAACATTATGCCCTTTCACGCGATTTTCCTCGCATGAGGGTCCGCGAATCCGACCGCAATCTGCTGCTTCTGGGCACGTTCACGCTGCTCAGCGTGGCCGCGGCCGGCCTCGTCGCCCTGCTCGATCCGGCACCCGCGCCGGCGAACCCCACGCCCCGGCCGCCCGCGAATCACGCGTCGGCATCGGATCAGGGATTGGCCCAGACCCCGGTCCGGATCGTCGGTACCCCGTTCGTCCCGAACACCAATCCCCGTCAACGCTGACCGTCCACGCCCGCGCGGCGTGTCACAATTATGTCACCGCGCCTACCAAACAGGCGTCTTCGTCAACCATCATGATGGCGAGCGCTTGATTCCGCGCGGTTGCTTTGCTGGAATCCGCGCGCTCAGGGTGCGCCATGAAGTGGATGAAAGAACGCGATCTCCTGATCGCGCAGACAATGGCTTTCGTACAGTCGGTGAAGGGCAAGCTGCCCGACGCCGAGCTGCCGGCGCCTGCCCCACGGACGGCGACGGCGACGGCGCCTGCAGTCCAGCCGGCCGCCACGCCGCCCTCCGCTACACCTGCCCCCGCCGCCGCGTTGCCGATCGCCGCTGAACAGGCCTTGGCCGAGGCGGTCGCCACGCTCAGCGTCAAGGCTGAGGTGCGGGCTGCGGTCGTGCCGCCTCCGCTTCCGGCGCCGACCGTGATCGAGGGCCTGCCCCCCGCTCCGTCGCCTTTGGCGGTGACGGTCGTCGAAATCCCGCCTCAACCGGCGCAGCTGCCGCACTTTGCCAGGCTCGACATCAGCGGCGACTTCGGATCCGAGGTGCGGGAGCGGGTTGCCAATTTCCGCGCACAGCAGCAGCGCTTCCTGAAGGAGCGCGAGGAATATTGCACCACGACCATGGCCAAGGTCCGCGCCGCGATCAACGAGCTGCCGCGCTCGGGCAAGTAACGCAGCCCCATTAGACCCCGGACTGTGCGTTGGGCATCAGCCGCGCGCGCCCGATTTCACCGGCTCGGTCAGGAAGCGTCCGCTCGATCGCGTCAATGCCGGCTCCTCCACTGCATCGAGGGCGGGCTGCTCCCCTTCCAGCATGGATCGCAATCCGGCGATCGCCTTGGTCATGCGTTCGGCATATTTCACCGCGGCGCCGTCGACGAACTCTCGATCCTTTGGTTTCGGTTTGGCGACCCGCAGCTCCAGATGCGTCATTCCGTTTGGACCGTCCAGAACGGCGCGAGTCATCACGATCCGCGGCGCGCCGGGAATCGGAAGCGTGATGCCCACCGTGAAATAATCGGTCGGACGCCAATCGAGCATCTCCTCAACGACGGTATGGTTGCCGTGCATACAGTGGTTCCTGGTGCCGGGACCGCGTCGTCCCTTGCCGGAATCCTCGACGATGGTGTCGGCGTCCCACCATTTCTGCCATTGCCCGGGCACGGTGAAAAACTCCCAAACAGTCTGCCGCGGCGCGGCGATGTCGAATTCCAGCATGACGTAGGCATCGTCGCGCGTCACCTGCATCCGGGTTTGCGCGTCTTCCTGCCGCCACGCCGCTTCCAGATCGCGCGCCCACAGCGTGACGTCGCCGATGACGTCGATGGTTTCGCGATGGGCGATGAGACCCTGGGCGACCGGATCGACACCCATCGCGCGGATGGCCGCGTCGCTGTAGAGCGCGTAGGCGCGTCCGCCGACCTTCTCACCAACCGTGTTCTTGAGCAGCCGGTGGACCAGAATGACGTCGCGCCCGGCGAGCTCCTCCCTGCCGCCCATCTTCTGCTTCACCATCTCGCCATGATGGACCACGAACTTGAAATCGAGATCGCCCATCGCGACGCAGGCCTGACACTCGCAAGTCGAGGCCTGGCGCACGTTGCGCAGGCGCCGGCGGAATTTGAAATAGGCGCCCTCGATCGCGTCCTGCAGCAGCGAGCCGTCGATCTTTTCGGCGGTGGTGTAGACGAACGCGGCGTCGCCTTCGAACTTGGCGAGGCGGAATGGCGGGCGCAGCGCTTTCACCACCGTATCCATGAAATCGGCGATGATGTCCTGCGCATGGTCGAGCTCGACCGCCGCAAGGAAATTGGTATAGCCGGAGATATCGGCAATCGCGAAATAGGCCGCTTCAGCCTTCGGAAGCATGGGGACCTCCTGCGCAACCGGTTCACGCCCAATCGTGCGGATGCGCAGTCTGTCATACCGCGCCGCCCGAGGTCGAGGACCAAAGCAACCCTGGGCGTGCGCTAGCGGCCGCCGATCTTCTCCAGCACCGGCAGCAGGTGCTTGAGAAACTCGCCCGGATTCTCGCTCATCGGGAAATGGCCGAGGCCCTTCATGATGGTGGCCTCAGCCCCGGCAATGCTGTTCGCCACCGCCAGCGTCTCTTCCGGCGTGCAGGAATAGTCGTACTCGCCCGACAACAGAAACAGCGGGCAACGTCTGGTGTCGATCTCGGCGATGCGGGCGCGGATGTCGCCGTCGACCTTGTAGAAATAGAGGTCGCCCTTGAACACGCCGGGCCCGCTCTGCATGTAATGCCACAGCGTCTCCCACCGCTCCTTGTCGGGCGCGTCGGGGCCGACGAGGCCCGAGACGATGGCGGCGGCGACCTCGCCGCCATGCACGTCCGGCCGGTGCAGGAAATTCAGGTCGTAATAGGGATCGACATGCGCGCCGGCCTGCAGGCCGATGATGGCGCGGAAGCGTTCGGGATGCTCGAGCGCGAGATGCAGCGCGATCCGGCCGCCGATCGAGCAGCCGATCACGATCGGCCTGTCGAGGTCGAGCGCGTCCATCACCGCCAGGATCATGGTCGTATATTGCGCGGAGGTGAGCTGGTACTCCTCGTCGTGCCAGCCCTGCGGCGGCGACGACTTGCCGTGCCAGGGCATGTCGAAGGCGATGACGCGATGGTTGCGCGTGACGCGCGCATCGTTCATCAGGCCGCGATATTGCCGCCCGTCCGCGCCCGCGGTGTGCAGGCAGAGCAGCGGCGTGCCCTCGCCCGCCTCCTCGACATAGACGCGGTGGGCCCGGCCGAACAGCTCCAGATGCATGTAGCGGCCGACGATCGGTTCGAACCTGGCGCTCATGCGGCGACTCCCTCGCGGCGCAGCTTGCCGAGCGCCTCCTTGAAGTAGCGCAGGTTCGCCATGAAGATCTGCAGCTCGCCCTCGGCCTTCAGCACACGGCGCTTGATCAGCGCCATCAGGTCGTTCGAGCCCGGCGGCGGCCGCCGTTCGCAGAACCGGTCCCACTCCTCGTCCGAGGTGCGCAGCGCGAACGACGACGAGGGCATCACGAACGGCCCCTTCGTCACCGCGACGATCCGGCCCTCATGGATCGCGATCAGCCAGGCGGCCGCGCCGATCTCGAGCAGGAATGTCGTGGTGAGATAGCGGCCGCGCCGCACCAGGCCGGCGTCGCCGTTGACCCGTTCCTTCAGCGTGTCGATCATGTCAGCTCCCCGATCGCGGCCCGTCCGCGCAGGGCGCAGCGGGCGCTTGTTCTGCCGACAATGATGGGAGCAATGCCGGTGCCGTCAATCGCCAGCGGCGCCGCGCGGCCCTCGCGTTTTCGGGTGGCCACCACATACGAATTTTGGCGGGAGCCGGGAGATCTAAAGCCAGGACCAGACCAGCGCCACGTTGGCGGCGCAGGCCGCAAGCAGCGCAACCGCAAGCGTGAGCTGCACGCGTTCGTAAGGGGGCTGGTGGATCGCTCTCATGGCCGGAGCATCCGGCGATTCTACCCGGAGAGTCCCGGGGATTCTTTTTTCGGGGGTTTACCACCCGTTAAGGACTCAGGGCCATTCCGTGAAAGGGCCGAAATGACTCATATTTTCAGATACTTGCCGCAAATGCTCGCTCACGGTTCCGTGATCGGAACGGCGATATTGCCTGAAACCCAAAACGGAGGCTGGCGTTGTCGGTTGTTTGGGGAACGACGAATGCCGTACGCGCTGTTTTATCAGGACGCCAAGCTGAGCAAGGCCTACCCGACCGAGGCGGATGTCTGGACGCTGGCAAGGAAATCCGGCCTGGTGGTGGATGCCATCTCCGAGGAGAAGTCCGCGCCCCGCCCGGTGCTGGATAACGACTACGAGATCCGGCCCTGTCAGCTCGAGCCGAACGAGGATCCGGCCAAGAACAAGGCCGATGCCGATCGCGAAGCGCGCCTGGAGCCGCGGTTGAACTGATCAGACGTTAGGCTGGCCGGCGGCGCGCAGCGGCGGGCCGGGAATGCGATGGGTGCGGTCGCCCCGCGCCTATGGCGTTGCCGTCGCCAGCGAGGCCTGTTCGGCGGCGAGCGAAACGCAAATCTTCCGCCGATGCAGACCCCGGATCGCGCCGGTCACCTTGAGCACCTTGCCAGCCGAGCAGGACGCATCCTGCACGAACACGACCTCATAGGGCGCGAGCGCCAGGGGTTCGGATTTGAGGATGGTCTGGGCAAGGCACGGCACGGAGACCGCAGAGAGGATCAGCCCTAACGCAAAACTACGCATGTTCGTTTGTCCACCAGCCCGGCGATCGCATAATAGCGCAGCACGATGAAAGTTCCGTGCAATGCAGGAATTATTTTTTGCATTGCACGATCAGGCCTGAACATCAGGTGAATGTGGGGTCGTAGCTTCGGTGGAGCGGAGCGAAATCCGGGGACTTCGCTCGTCGGATCGGCTGCCCCGGATTACGCTGCGCTCGATCCGGGCTACGGCTATACCGCATCCGCCGTCATTCCGGGGCGAGCGGCTGGCCAATCGGGATAGGGGGGAGCCTCGCAGCCCCTCCCCTCCCACACCACCGTACATACGGGTCCGTATACGGCGGTTCGCTGGATTAAGCGGCAAGAGTTGTTCTGTTGCCGCCGTAGTTTGGGTGTCAGCAATCGTCGCGCCAGCTTCGACTCCTCTGATCAGCGTCAGTCAGGGTTTCACCCCTTCCCGCCGTTCCGAGGCCAGTTGCCCGGAATTCAGTCGCATGGCCGATGCGATATCGCTGCATCTACTCGTCACTTCCAGCGTTCAGGCCTTCGGCGAAACTCGTTCCGCCTACTATGCCCTCTGCTGACTTCTGCACTGCGGTCAGATCGCCTTACGACGACCTCAGTCTCGTTGCCGAGACGCAGCGCAGATCTCCCGAGGTAAGATCGACCGCCTTCGCCGCACGCCCGCCGGATTTACCACCCCGGCCCTTGATGACCGTGGACTTCGCGATCACGTGCTCGCTCGTCCGGCCGGGTAGGCCTCGTTATCCGGTTTTTGTCCATCGGGCCGCGGCTTTGCTCCACGCTTCCTTCAGACCCCACCTCGCGATGACGCCCTTGCGCTTCGCTAATCCTTCACCGTCATCAGGCTGGATAGAGGACTTCCACCTCCAAGCTGCCGGTCATGCTCGGCACACACAAAAAAGGCCGACCCGAAGGCCGGCCTTTTCATTGATGCGATGAAGCCGCGATCAGTAGCGGGAGCCGACCGGGCCACCCCAGCCGAAGCGGTAGTTGACCCCGAGCTTGACGGTGTGCTCGTCGTTCCGGAAGCTCGTGCCGACGAGGTCGGCCGGGCCGCTGGTGAAGTTGGTCTTGCCGAAATTGTAGTACTGGTATTCGGCCTTCGCCGACCAGTTCGGGGCGAACATGTATTCGAGGCCCGCGCCGACCGTATAGCCGTCCTTGTGGCCGCCATCGGTGGTGAAGGACGCCGGCACGCCGCCGACCGACGCAGTGATGTTGTTGTTGTCGCGCCAAGCATAACCGCCCTTGGCGTAGAGCAGCGCCGGACCCCAGGTGTAGCCGAGGCGGCCGGTCACCGAACCGATCTGGTCGGTATTGCCGGTCACCAGCGTTCCGCCCGGGAGCAGCACGCCATTGTTCGAGGAGCTGGGCAGCCAGGAATACTGCGCCTCGGCGCCCATCACCCAGTTCGGGGCGAACTGATAGTCGAAGCCGCCCTGCACGCCACCCATGAAGCGCGCGTCGCTGCCCATCAGGTTGTTGCCGTCGGTGAACGCGCCGCCGACATGGCCGCCGATATAGAAACCGGTCCAGTTGTAGACGACGGCGGGGGCGGTATAGGGCGGCGGTGCCTTGGTATAGGTGCGGGCCGGCATGTCAGCCGCAAACGCAGGGCCCGCAAGGGCGGCCAGCGCGACTGTGCCGAGCAAAAACTTCTTCATTTCTGATCCCCGTTACTAACGCTGCGCTGTTAAGCCAAACAACGTGACCTCAATTAGGTTGCTTTGGGGCAATGCCGCACCCGTGATGTTTCCGAGTTGTGACAGGGTCGCAACAACGCCCGTTTGTTCCCTGGCACAGCAAGATTTTTCACCGGTTAAGCAACCGCATCTCGGCTGGATGTAGGTCGCGGACGGCTAAGTTGAAGTTCAACGCTCCCCGAAAAGTGATCGGAGTTTGCTAACGTTTCGATCAGGCTTGCGACAAGCCGCCGCGCAGAAGCGCGATCAGATCGCGCTTCTGCGTCTTGTTCGGGCATGATCTTTTCGGAAAAACCGCTTCACTTTTCCGGATCATGTCTTAGCGCGACATCTTTTCCAGTTCCGGAAATGCCGCGTAGGTCGCGCCGGCGCAGGGCTCGGCGGGGTTGTCGAGGATGCGGTCGAGCCGGCCGTCGACAAACAGGACACCGCGCTCCCGGGCGGCGCGGTAACTGCCGTCGGTATCCTTCGCGCTGTAGCGCAGGCACACGACGTAACGCAGCCGGCCGCCGACCGTGCGCTGCGCCGGCTCGGCGATAGCAGCCTCGCGGACCCCGACCGGATTGTTCAGGTAGGTCCGCATGAAGGCTACGATCTGGTCGCGGTAGCGGTCCGGGAACGGCTGGTTGGCGACGCCGCGATCGTCGGTGAAGGTGGTCGGCCCGCCGCCGTCATCGCTGGTGAGGCAGCCGGCGAGCGGAAGCGAGAGCAGCAGGATGGCTGCCAGTTGTGATGAAATCCGCAAACGACGCTGTTCCCTGAGTCCCCGGAGGCGTCTCATAAACTGCCGGGCGGCCGAAGGGAATTCGCAACTCGGTTATTCCTCGCCCGGGTTCACAACCGGAGCCAGACGCACTCCGGCCCGTCGCCATTGGGGAAGCAATGGACGGACGGGCCGGTTCTGCATCCAAAAGGCGCAGCGGGGCAATGTGGATCGAAACTACGCCCCTCGGATCAGATTCAACCGCGCTTGGGTCAGCCGCGTTTGGCCGGCGCGACGTGCTTGGTCGCGACCTTCGCGTGGACGTGCTTGGTCGCATGCTTCGGCGACTTCACCTTCAGCATGCCCATGTGCTTGTGGTGGCGGTGATGGCGATAGTGCTTGTGGTGCATCTTGGCGTTGGCGTTGCGCACCTTCGACGGCAGCTGCTCGCTCTTGATCACGGGAGCGGCCTTCGTCGCCGGGGCAGTCGTGGTCGCCGGCGCGGGCGTTGCGGCCTTGCCGGTCTCGACGGCGAGCGCGGGCGCTGCGATCACGGACATGGCGAGCAGCGCGGCGGAAATCGTCTTCAGCATGATGGTCCTCCTCGTCGGGATCGAGAGGTCTCCGGCCGGATGGTCGGCCTCACCGATCAATGCACGTGACCTTATGGGCCGCGCACTGAACCCGTTCTGAAGGACCCTGACGGACTTCATTCATGTGCATGACATCTCTGTCATGTTTTCTCCTCTACGGCCGGAAAAGCAGGATCACGCAATCGTGGGATCGGCCGGGAATGTTCTGCACCCCTGGGTGTTCAAGTCATCAGGCTTCGGTGTAGGATTACCGAGCACGATCAGGAACGATCAGGAGCAACCAGGAATGAGCAGGAAGACGAAGTTTTTGGGCCTCGCAGTGCTCTCGATGACGCTCGCCTCCGGGCCGGTCATCTCGGCCTACGCCGCGGGCAGCGACAATCCCTCGCCGCCGGCTTCCGACAGCGGCAGCAGCAAGGGCAAGAAGGCGAAGAAGGACAAGAGCTCCGCGATCGACGATCAGAAGTTCCTGGCCGGCTATCGCGCCGCCTACACCACGATCTACGACAAGCACGACTATACCGCCGCGATCGAGCAGCTGAAGGCGCTCGGCCAGGATGATCGCGCCGACGTCGCCAACCTGATCGGCTACTCCTATCGCAAGCTCGGCGACTACAAGGTCTCGCAGATCTGGTACGAGCGCGCGCTCAAGGCCGACCCGGCCCATGTCCGCACCTGGCAGTATTACGGCCTCTGGCAGGTCGAACAGGGCAACCGCGATCAGGCGCAATACCATCTGAACCGCATCGCCCAGCTCGCCGGCACCAGCAGCGACGAATATCGCTCGCTCGCCGCAGCGCTGGAGAAGCCCCCGGGCACCGGCCTGGTTTACTGAGTTAAGGCAACCGCTTCCTACATCGAGCCGGCGTGGCCACGACGACCGCGCCGGCTTTTTGCTGCGTAGCTGCGTAGCGCACAGCGAAACCCATCATGCTTCCGCGCGGATCGGAGGTGATGGGTATCGCTTCGCTCCACCCATCCCACGGATCAGCATAAACGTTACGGATGAAGATTACGGATAATGCTCGAGGCGACGATCGGGCTTTTGCGGGCGGCTCGCCCCCACCGTGTTGCCCGCAGCGCCGGCATCCGGCTTGGCCGGACGCGCGGCCTTCTCCACCGGCGGCCCGCTGTCGCCGGTCTTCTTGGCGCTGTTCAGCGCCTCGCCGGTGGTGGTCACGTTGGCGGCCTGCCCGGCCCCCGCCGAGCCGGCCGAAGGGCCGGAGCTTTGCGCCAACACGGTTCCCGATAGCACCAATGCCGCCATCAGTATTGCCGCGTTGATTGTCATGGAGGGGGCCTTCTGCACTCGAATGATGCACAGCAACGCGCCGCTGCCGCAGACGTTCCCCCGGTGCCATGATTTAAGGTAAATGCAAGGCGAATGTCCGCGCCCACCTCCGGCGGGAGTGCGCAGGCGCTTCCAGCTCAGTCAGCCATGCGCCGCCGCCGGGTCGCGCTGCGCAGCCTCGCGATATTCGGCCCATGCCTGCCGCAGGATTTGCACCGACGAGGTGAGGAATATCGTCGCCATCACGGTGGCGACGGCAAGGTCAGGCCAGGCCGAGACCGATCCCCACACGCCGAGGGCGGCCGCCATCACGATGAGGTTTCCGATCGCGTCGTTGCGCGAGCAGAGCCAGACCGAGCGGACATTGGCGTCGCCGTCCTTGTACGGCAGCAGAAGCAGAACCGATCCTAGATTGGCCGCGAGTGCCAACGCGCCGATGGCGCCCATCACCTCGGCTTTCGGCACGCCGAGCACGAACGTCTGGTAGACGGTCGAGCCGAACACCCACAGCGCCATCAAGCTCAGCGACGCGCCCTTCAACAGCGCTGCGGAGGCGCGCACACGCAGGCTGGCGCCGATCACCGCAAGGCTCAGTCCATAGGTGACCGTATCGGCAAGGAAGTCGAGCGCATCGGCCTTGAGCGCCTGCGATCCGGCAAGCTGACCCGCGATCATCTCGGTCAGGAACATCGCACCATTGATGCCGATGACCGTCCAGAGCACGCGCTTGTAGCGCGGATCGAGACCGTCAAAGACCGGAACGCCGCCTGAGCAGCCGCACGAAGCGGCCGCGCCATCGCGGTCCCCTGCCCGCACACGAGCCTTGATCGGCAGCGTCAGCGGCGGTGGCGCGCAGCATTCGGTCGTCTTCTGCCCGCAGCAATCGTTCATCGCTCGTCCTTCCAGACGACAGGATAAGGCCAGCCACGTAACGCATTCAAGCCGATCCATCTGGAACAGCTCCGGCGATCATGCGTCGCGGGTTCAAGGGCTGCCGGCTGCGTTTGGCCGACAGCCCAACCTGCTGATGCGGGCCGTCGCCTCATTTCGCCTTCTGAATCGCGGTGACGGTGTAGCCGCTGTCGCCCTCCTGGGCCTCGAACCGGACCTTGTCGCCGACCTTGACCTGCTTCAGCAGCGCCGGATCCTTGACCCGGTAAACCATCGTCATCGGCTCGTCCATGCCAAGGGTCTTGGCCGGGCCGTGCTTGAGCGTGATCTTGCCCGCACCCTCGTCGATCTTCTTGACCTCGCCATTGATCGCGGCGGCCTGCGCGAGCGCCGCGCCCAGGGTCAGAGCCAGCGCGAACGCGCCGGCGCCGGCAAGTTGGATCATCCTGTTCATCATTGTTGTGCTTTCTTTCATTGCTGGTTTCATTTCACGATGACGCGGCCGGTCATCCCGTAGTCGCGGTGATCCGGGATCAGGCAGGAATATTCAAACGTTCCGGCCTTGGTGAATTTCCAGACGATCTCCGCACTCTTCTTCGGTGCGAGGCGAACGCCGTTCGGATCGTCATGCTCCATGTGCGGATGCTTCTTCATCACTTCGGCATGCTTCAGATTCTCTTCGGTGGTCGCGAGCAGGAATTCATGATCCTCGGTGCCGGCATTGCGGATCACGAAGCGGATCTGCTCGCCGCGCTTGACCTCGATGCGGAACGGCGTGAACTCCATTTCCTTCATCTCGACCTCAACCGTGCGCGAGGGCTTGCTCGGATCGCCGGGCTCGCCGGCCGAATAGGATTCATGGCCGTGCTTCTCGTGGCCGCGCGATGGCGCGGCGGTGACGGACAGCGCAATCAGCACGATGCCGATGCTGGTGAGTTGCTTCACTGGATTCTCCATTCTGTGTTTGATGCTTGCTGGTCGTCGGATGGCGCTTTGATCCGCTACATCTTCATCCCCTTCATCGATGGCTTGGCTTTTCGCCCGGGCGCCGCCGGCGGCTGGCGCGCGGGCTCGGCGGCGGGCGCCTCGACCTCATAGGCAACCGTGCCCGGCGGATATTTGTACGGTCCGGGATCGGCGTAATCGTCGCGGCCGAGCCCTTCGCGGATCTTCATCACCGTGAACATGCCGCCCATCTCGATCGGCCCGAATTGTCCGGTGCCGGTCATCATCGGCAGCGTGTTGTCGGGCGCGGGCATCTCCATGTTGCCCATCGCCATCCCGGTCGATCCCATCGCCATCGCGTCGGGCGCGAGCTTGCCGACCGCCTTGGCCAGATCCTGGCGCGACACGCCGATGAAATTTCTGACGTCGTGGCCCATCGCGTTCATGGTGTGGTGCGACTTGTGGCAGTGGAACGCCCAGTCGCCCGGATTGTCGGCGAGCATGTCGAACGCCCTGACCGCGCCGACCGGCACGTCGGTCGTGGTCTCCGGATACTGCGCGCTGTCGGGCACCCAGCCGCCGTCGGTGCAGGTCACCGCGAAATTGTGCCCGTGCACATGGATCGGATGGTTGGTCATGGTCAGGTTGCCGATCCGCACGCGGATCCTGTCGCCGAGCCGGATCGGCATCGGATCGATGCCGGGATAGACGCGGCTGTTCCAGGTCCACATGTTGAAGTCGGTCATCTCATTGACCTTCGGCAGATAGGTGCCGGGGTCGATGAGGTAGCTGCTCATGATGAAGACGAAGTCGCGGTCGACGGGCCGGAACGCCGGATCGCGCGGGTGCACGATGAACATGCCCATCATGCCCATCGCCATCTGCACCATCTCGTCGGAATGCGGGTGGTACATGAAGGTCCCGCTGTGCTTCATCTCGAACTCGTAGACGAAGGTCTTGCCCGGCTTGATGTGCGGCTGGTTGAGCCCGCCGACGCCGTCCATGCCTGACGGCACGATCATGCCGTGCCAGTGCACCGTGGTGTGCTCCGGCAGTTTGTTGGTGACGAAGATGCGGACCTTGTCGCCCTCGACCGCCTCGATGGTCGGTCCCGGAGCCTGGCCGTTGTAGCCCCAGAGATTGGCCTTCATGCCGTCGGCGAATTCGCGCACCACGGGCTCGGCGACGAGATGGAATTCCTTCCAGTCGCCGTTCATCCGCCACGGCAGCGACCAGCCATTGAGCGTGACGACCGGCCGGTAGTCCGGCCCGCTGGCGGGATGTAGCGGCGGCTGCATCACCGCCTTGTCCATGGTCGGCGCTTCGGGAATGGCGGCGGCCTGGACGCGGCCGCTGACCGCGCTTGCCGTCACCAGCGCCGCGCTGCCCAGAAATCCTCGTCGTGAAAACATGTGCTGCTCCATTCAATGACCGCCACCGGCCGCGGGCTGCGCGGCCGAGGCGATGGAAGACGGTGTCGATGCTGCGCCGGCCGAGCCGCCGCCGTTGATCGCGGTCTGCAGCTCGGATTGCGCCAGAAGGAAGTCGCGCTTGGCGTCGATCGCCGCGCGCAGCGAGGCGAGCCGCTGCCGCGCTTCGGTGAGCAGCGCGAACACGTCGACCTGCATGCTGGAGAAGCGCAGCTGCATCTCCTCGGTGATGATCTGGCGCAACGGCAGCACCTCGCGCTGGTAATGACGCGCGATGTCGTAGGTCGAGCGGTAGACGCGGTAGGCGTCGCGCGCCTCGGAGCGGATGTTGATCGCCTTCTCGGTCAGGCGGTTCATCGCCTGGCGGTAGGTCTCCGCCGCCTGGCGCACCCTCACCTCGCCGCCGTCGAAGATCGGAATCTGGAACTGGACGTCGAAGCCGC
This sequence comes from Bradyrhizobium sp. USDA 4538, assembly GCF_024171045.1. Lineage (NCBI taxonomy): Bacteria > Pseudomonadati > Pseudomonadota > Alphaproteobacteria > Hyphomicrobiales > Nitrobacteraceae > Bradyrhizobium > Bradyrhizobium sp. USDA 4538. Next base: position 7,008,159 of record NZ_JALJZE010000001.1, on the reverse strand, counting down.
GCTCCCTGAACGGCGGAGCTTCGGGATCGTGGGTGCGCTTGTCGATGCCGGCGACGTCGAGCAGTGTGACGAAGCGCGTCGCCTCGGTGAGATCGAGCGCCTTGGCGAGCGCCACGATTTCCATCCGCGCGATCTGCAGGTCGACGCGATGGCCAACCGCCGCGACCTCGATCGACGGCTGTTCCAATGGCCGCTTCGGCAGCAATGGCAACTTGCCGGGAATCCGGAAGCCGAGATCGCCGTCCCACAATCCGAGCAGGCGCGCCAGCCGCTCGCGCGAACTCGTCGCATTCTGCCGCGCGCTGGCGAGGTCAGCGGTGATCTCGGCGTAGAACACCTGCTCGCGGGCCTGGTCGAGCTTGTTCATGCCGCCGGTCTCGCCGAGCTTTTTCGCGAGCTGCGCGGTGGACTCCGCGGTCGCCTTCGCATCCGTCAGCAGCCCGACCATCTCATTTGCCGCGACGGCCGCGACATGGCTGCGCCGCACCTCGGCGGCAAGCCGCAAGGTGGCGAGCGCGGCCTTGAGCTGCGCCTGGCGGAAGCGCTCGCGCGCGATCTCGGAGCGGGCCGGAAGGGTCGCCAGCGCCAGGATGTCGCCGACGACCTGCCGCTCGACCTCGCTGGCGCCATTGCCGGTGATGCGCGAGACCGAGAAGGTCGGGCTCGGCGGCAGGCTGTCGGCGACGTAATCGGTCTCCGCCAGCGCCAGCTCGTTATAGGCGGCCTGCAGGCCCTTGTTGTTCAAGAGCGCGACCTGCACGGCGGCATCCGCCGTCAAATTGCGCGCGAGCAACTGCTTCACCGCCGCGTCGACGGTCGCGGCCCCATCTCCGCCGCGAACAAAGGCGACGTCCTTGCCGATCGCCTGCCCGGTGACCTCGGAGACCACGCCCATGCCGCTGTCGGACGAGAACGACGCGCATCCGGCGAGCGCTGACGTCAGCAGCAAAAGCGGCGCGATGGCCAGATGTCGCATGGCGCCCTCCTAGTGTTCTGACTTGGCCGGCGGCGTCACGCCGTCGTTGCGCTCGCGCCAGGGCAGCGGCGTCGCCGGACGCAGGCTACTGTAGGGCGCGATCGTCGAGCGGTAGCCGACAGCGGCCGTCCCCGCCGCCGGGTTTGCCGGATCGCCTGCGACGGCGACCGGCCGGCCGTCGGTCATGCAGCCGGCGAGCGGCGCAGATGCGAGGATGGCGGCGGCCATCCGCGATAAAACTATCGATGGCACGCGCTGGCCAAGCCTGGTGGCCACGGCGGCGAGCCTCGCCCCGAGATGCGAAAACATGGATCTGTCCCGATCATCAGATGAGCAACAGGCATGCGCACGCGAGCGCGCGGCGCAGCCACGATGTCAGCGAGAGATCAGGCGATGGGGGGACGATAGAGCCGCGCCGGAGCCTCGCTCCACAGGCCCCGGGTGGGCTCGGCGAGACGGGTCGCGATCGGGTGCAAGGGACTGGCGACGAAAGGAAGATCGGCCGGCAGCGCCGACACGCACATCAAGGCGCAGCACGGCCCCGGCGCGTTCTTGCCGTCGTGGCTGTGCTTGGCCGGCGGTTCGGCGGCATCGGCGGCGTGGTGCAAATGCGTGCCGCCATGATCGCGCGCGGCAGCATCGGCGTGTGTCACCGGCATCGCGCCATCATGCACATGCGTCATCACAGCCGGCTGGACCTCATCGGTGAGGCACGGAAACGGCGCCCCGAACGCGAGCGCAAAGGACGGCGCGAGCACGCAGAACAGATAGGCCAGGATGATGGAACATCCCGCCCGCACCCGCCCCGACCTCGTCAACCGCACCAACACCCGCCTCGCGTCTCCAACCACCTGCAAGCTGACCGCAAATCAGCCTGCCGCAAACCGCCATCAGCTATATACCCCCTTGGGGTATCATTCAATCCGATTTGAAACCACCAACAGGCGTCATGTTTCCATCACATCCTTGCCTGCTGGCGCGCGGCACAGGAAGCAACTTCGCGCGCCGACACTCTCGCTTTGATCTCGATGCCCTTCACGACGGCGAAGATCGCGGGAATCACGATCAGCGTCAGCAATGTCGACGAGATCATGCCGCCGATCATGGGCACCGCGATGCGCTGCATGATCTCGGAGCCGGTGCCGGTGCTCCACATGATCGGCAACAGCCCGGCCATGATGGCGACCACCGTCATCATCTTTGGACGGACGCGCTCGACCGCGCCCGTGATGATCGCGCGATTGAGGTCGTCACGATCGATCGCGCGTCCCTCGGCGGCGCGGCGCGCCGCGACCTCGCCCAGCGCCTGGTTGAGATATATCAGCATCACGACGCCGGTCTCGGCGGCAACGCCGGCGAGCGCGATGAAGCCGACGGCGACCGCAACCGACAGGTTGAAGCCGAGCGCCCACATCAGCCAGAAGCCGCCGACCAGCGCGAACGGCAGCGACAGCATCACGATCATCGTCTCCGCCACCGATCGGAAATTGAGGTAGAGCAGCAGGAAGATGATCGACAGCGTCACCGGCACCACGATCCTGAGCCGCGCGGCGGCGCGCTCGAGATATTCGTACTGCCCGCTCCAGACCACGTAGGTTCCGGGCGGAAACTGCACGCCGGCCTGCACCGCGCGTTGCGCGTCCGCGACATAGCCGCCGAGATCGCGATCGCGGATGTCGACATAGATGTAGGTCGCGAGTTGGCCGTTCTCGGTCCGGATCGTGGTCGGCCCGCGCGCCGGCGCGATGTCGGCGACCTCGCCGAGCGGCACCGCGCCGCCCGCCGGCATCGGCACCAGGATGTCGCTGGCAATCGCGCCCGGATTGTCGCGCAAATCGCGCGGATAGCGCATGTTGACGGTGAAGCGCTGGCGTCCCTCGACCGTCGTGGTCACGCTCTGCCCGCCGAGCGCGGTCGCGATGGTGTCCTGCACGTCCTGCACCGCGATCCCGTAGCGCGACAGGGCCTCACGCTTCGGCGTGATCTCGAGATAATAGCCGCCGAGGCTGCGCTCGGCATAGGCCGACGAGGTGCCGGGCACGCCCCTCACCACCTGCTCGACATGGCGGGCGAGCTTGTCGATCACGGCAAGATCGGGACCGATTACCTTGACGCCGACCGGCGTCCGGATCCCGGTCGAGAGCATGTCGATGCGCGCCTTGATCGGCATGGTCCAGGCGTTGGAGACACCGGGGAATTGCAGCGCCTTGTCCATCTCGGCGATCAGGCGGTCGAGCGTGAGGCCGGCGCGCCATTGCGCTTTCGGCTTCAGATTGATGACGGTCTCGAACATCTCCGACGGCGCCGGATCGGTTGCGGTCGCGGCGCGGCCGGCCTTGCCGTAGACCGAAGCGGCCTCCGGAAAGCTGCGGATGATGCGGTCCTGCATCTGCAGCAGCTCGGCCGCCTTGGTCACCGAAATCCCCGGCAGCGTGGTCGGCATATAGAGCAGCGTGCCCTCGTTGAGGTCGGGCATGAACTCGGTGCCGAGCTGCCGCGCCGGCCAGATTGAGACGGCGACGGCGCCGAGCGCCAGCAGGATCACCAGCGTCTTCGCCCGTAACACGCCGTTGATGACCGGACGGTAGATCCAGATCAGGAAACGGTTGATCGGATTTCTGTGCTCGGGGACGATCCTGCCGCGGACGAAGATCACCATCAGCGCCGGCACCAGCGTCACCGACAACAGCGCCGCCGCCGCCATCGCGAACGTCTTGGTGAACGCAAGCGGCGAGAACAGCCGCCCCTCCTGCGATTCCAGCGTGAAGATCGGCATGAAGGACACGGTGATGATCAGCAAGCTGAAGAACAGCGCCGGTCCCACCTCCGCCGCGGCCTCGATCAGGATCGCGACCCGCGACCTGCCGGGCTCGGCGCGCTCCAGGTGCTTGTGCGCGTTCTCGATCATTACGATCGCCGCATCGATCATGGCGCCGATCGCGATCGCGATGCCGCCGAGGCTCATGATGTTGGAGCCGATGCCGAGCAGCTTCATTGCGCCGAACGCCATCAAGACGCCGACCGGCAGCATCAGGATCGCGACCAGCGCGCTGCGGACATGCAGCAGGAACAGGATGCAGACCAGCGCGACCACCGCGCTCTCCTCCAGCAATGTGCGCTTCAACGTGTCGATCGCCGCATAGATCAAATTGGAGCGGTCATAGACCGGCACAATCTCGACCGACTTCGGCAGGCTGGTCGCGATCTCCGTGAAACGCTTCTTGACGTTCTCGATCACATCGAGCGCGTTGACACCGAAGCGCTGCAGCACGATGCCGCTCGCGACCTCGCCCTCGCCGTTCAGTTCGGCGATGCCGCGCCGCTCGTCGGGGCCGAGCTCGATGCGGGCGACGTCGCGCAGCAGCACCGGCGTGCCGCTGTCGGTCTTCAGCACGATGTTGCCGAGATCGTTGATGTCCTTCAGATAGCCCTTGCCGCGGATGACATATTCGAACTCGGAGAGTTCGACGGTGCGGCCGCCGACATCGGCGTTGCTGGCACGAATCGCGTCGCGCATTCGCTGCATGGTGATGCCGCGGTCGCGCATCCGCTGCGGATCGAGGATCACGTTGTACTGCTTGACGAAGCCGCCGACGCTTGCGACCTCGGCCACGCCTTCCGCCCTGGCAAGCGCGAATTTCAGGTTCCAATCCTGGATCGTGCGGGTGTCCGCAAGGTTCAGCTCTTTCGACATCACGGCATACTGGTAGACCCAGCCGACCCCGGTCGCGTCGGGCCCGATGGTCGGTGAGACGCCGGCCGGCAGCCGCGACGCCGCGCCGTTGAGGAATTCGAGCACGCGCGAGCGCGCCCAGTAGATGTCCGTGCCGTCCTCGAAGATGACATAAACAAAGGACACGCCGAAGAACGAGAAGCCGCGCACGACCTTCGACTTCGGCACCGTCAGCATCGCCGTGGTCAGGGGATAGGTGACCTGGTCCTCGATCACCTGCGGCGCCTGGCCGGGATATTCGGTGTAGACGATGACCTGGGTGTCGGAGAGATCGGGGATCGCATCGAGCGGCAGATGCAGCAGCGCGTAAAGGCCCGCGGCTGCCGCAAAGCCGGTGCCGAACAGCACCAGCAGCAGGTTGCGCGCCGACCAGGCGATGACACGGGCAATCATCGCCGGTCCCCCGTCCTGTCGCCCTCGCCCGCCTGCGCAGCACCGGCCTCGGCGAAGCCCTTGATCGCCGCCTTCAGGTTGCTTTCGGCATCGATCAGAAACGTCGCTGATGTCACGACCGCATCGCCCTCGGCGATGCCGTCGCGGATTTCGACATAGCCGTCGCCGCGCCGCCCGAGCTTGACCTCGCGCGGCTCGAACCGCCCGTTGCCGCGGTCGATCAGCACGGTCTGGCGGCTCCCGGTATCGAGGATGGAGTTCTCCGCCACCGCGAGCACCGGCGCCGGGCTGCCGGTGTCGATCTCCGCGTCGACATACATGTCCGGCAGCAGTGCGAGGTCGGCATTCTGCAATTCGATCCGCACCCGCGCGGTGCGCGTCTCCTTGTTGACCTGCGGATAGATCACGCTGATCCGGCCGACGAAACTGCGGCCCGGATAGCTGCGCGCCCGCACGGACACGTTCTGCCCGACCACGATATTGCCGAGATCGCGCTCGGCAACGTCGACCAATGCCCACACGACAGAGACGTCGGCAATCCGAAACAGCACGTCGCCGGGCTGCGCGCGCATGCCCTCGATGGCGGCGCGCTGCAGCACGATGCCGTCACGCGGCGACAGCCACTGGATCGCGATCGGAACCGTCCGGCTCTTCTCCATCTCGGCGATGACGGGTTCGGGAACGTCGAGATTGGTCAGCCGCTGCTTGGAGCCGCGCCCGTAGGGCTCGATGTTCGCAGTCGCCTTCGACGTGATGGTCGCGACATATTCGGCCGCAGCGGACGATATTGCCGGGCTGTAGATCTCCATCAACGGCTGGCCCTTCGTCACGCGGCTGCCGGTCGTGACGTCGGCGACTTTCTGCACATAGCTCTCGGCGCGCATCGCGATGACGGAGACGCGACGTTCGTCGAGCTGGATCGTGCCGGGTGCGCGGACCAGCGTACGGATGCGGCGCATCTGCGCGGGCTCGGACTTGACGCCGCTGCGCTGGATCCTGCCGGGCGACAGCGTGATCGAACCGTCGTCGCTGTCATCGCCGTCATAGACGGCGATGTAATCCATTCCCATGGAATCCTTCTTCGGCACCGGCGAGGTGTCGGGAAGTCCCATGGGATTGCGATAATATTTGACCTTGCGCTCGCCTTTCGCGGCGGGCGCGCTCGCGTCTGCCGATTGCCCGGCCCCGCCCTCGTCATCGGCAAACACCGGCAGATAGTCGCGCCCGTCAGGCGTCTTCTTCGGTGTCGCCGAATAGAGCGACTTGCCGTCGGGATCGCGGTAGTAGATCGGCGCAGCAGTCTCCGCCGCCCGCGCGACGGAGACGACCGCAGCGGTTGCCGGCCGCGGCGGCAGGTCGCGGCCGATCCATGCGGCGCCTGCCGCTGCCGTGATCGCAGCGGCAGCGCCGGCCCATGTTAAGGCGCCCATTGCTCGGCGGCTCATTGCTCGGCCGTGACGACGAGCTTGTTCTCGACCGCGCCGGTCTCGCCCTGCACCTTGGCGCCGAGCGACAATTGCCAGCGGCCGGCCATGCCGAAGGTCGCCTTGAACCGGTAGGTGCCGGGTTCGGTGCCCGGCATCGGCGTCACCTTGGTGGCCATCTCCTGCATGCCGTCGGGCGCCATGTCGAGCCGGGTCGAGAAGATGACCGCGTCGGGCACGGCTTTCCCGCTCGTCTTGTCGACCAGCCGCACTGTGACGATGCGATCGGCACCCGCCTTGACGGTCGGCTGCACGAGCTGGAATTCGTAGTTCTTGATCTCGGCGTGGGCAGACATGCCCGTCACGGCAACGCCGATCAGCGCGGCGGCGGTGGCGCGCGCCAGGTGGAAAGACTTCATCGTGATAATCCTCGATACGTCTGATGAGCCGCGTGAGCGGCATGCAAAGGCACGCGCGCCATTGGCGCACGCGTCAGCGATCAGGCGCTGGCGCGCCCGTCAGACGGTGGTTCGAGGCGGATGGTCGGGAGGTTTGGCGCCAAGGCCGTCGAGCAGACGGTCGTCATGGGCGGCGATCCGGCTGCGCAACGGATCGCGCTCGATCAGCGACATGGCGCCGGCGGGCACCGGCAGCGAAACGCTCAACATGCAGAGCGCGAGGAACGGACAGTCGTCGCAGCCCTTGCTCTTGCCCTGGTCCGGACAGCACGGCATGTCGTCGGCCAGCGCCTGCTCGGACATCGCCTGTCCAGACATGGCGTGATCGTCCGGCATCGCCTGCATCGCAGCGGCCGAGGCATCCGGCATCATCCGGGCAAATGCCGGCGCCACGGGCGCGAGCAACAGCCCGGCTGCGACGAGCAGCAGAATCCAGAGATTGGCGAGCCGCCTCAGATGCATGCCCGCTTCTCGCACGGATCAGTGCACGGCGCAAATCCGTCCGGCTTCACGATCGCGCCAGCACCCGGGGGAGGCTCTCACTCGCCCCTAGGTCTGCTTCAATACCGCCGGATCGACCGGCATCTTGCGCAGCCGCTTGCCGGTCGCCGCGAAGATCGCGTTGCTGATCGCCGGCACGATGCCCGAGGTTCCGGTCTCGCCCATGCCGCCCGGCGGCTCAGTGCTCGGCACGATATGGACCTCGATCGCCGGCGCCTGATCGATGCGCAGCATCTGGTAGCTGTCGAAATTGCTCTGCTCGACGCGGCCGTCCTTGAGCGTGATCTCGCCGTAGAGCGCCGCCGTGACGCCGAAATTGATGCCACTCTGGAGCTGCGCCTGCACCGTGTCGGGATTGACCACGGTGCCGCAATCCATCGCACAGACGACGCGGTGGACACGGACCGAGCCGTCCTTGGCGACCTCGACCTCGGCGACCTGCGCGAGGTAGCTGCCGAACACGAATTGCAGCGACACGCCGCGTCCGCGCCCGGCCGGCAGCTTGCCGCCCCAGCCTGCCTTGGCCGCCGCGAGCTCGAGCGCCGCCTTGGCGCGCGGCGATTTGCCGAGCAGCGCGCGGCGATAATCGACCGGATCCTGCTTCGCCGCCGCCGCCAGCTCGTCGATCACGCTTTCGGTGACGAACACGTTGTGCGAGGGCCCGACGCTGCGCCAGAACGCGGTCGGAATGCCCGGCGGTTCGACCCGGACATATTCGACATGGAAGTTCGGAATGTCGTAGACGAGATCGATCGCGCCCTCGGTCGTGTCGGGATCGAGCCCGTTGCGGAACGCCGGCGGCGCCCATCGCGCCAGCACCGACGAGCCGGCGAAGCGGTTGTTCCAGGCAACCGGCTTGCCAGATGCATCGAGGCCGACCGCAATCCGGTCGCACCAGTAGGGCCGGTACATGTCGTGCTGGATGTCCTCCTCGCGGGTCCACACCACCTTGACCGGCGTATCGACCTGCTTGGCGATCTGCACCGCGCGAATGACACCATCGACCTCGAGCCTGCGGCCGAAGCCGCCGCCGAGCAGATGATTGTGCACCACCACCTTCTCCGGCGGCATGTTCAGCACCTTTGCGGCTACCGCCTGGGCACGAGAGAGCGCCTGGCTGCCGACCCAGATCTCGCAACCGTCGGAACGCACATGCACGGTGCAGTTCATCGGCTCCATCGTCGCATGGGCGAGGAATGGCAGTTGATAGGTCGCCTCGACTTTCGTCGCTGCGCCCGCCATCGCCTTGTCGGCGTCGCCGATATTTTGCGCGACCGTGCCCGGCTTGGTGGTGGCGGCTTCGAGCTCGCGCGCGATATCCGATGTGGCGAGCTTGGCGTGAGGGCCCTCGTCCCACTCGATCGTGAGCGCCGCCAGACCTTTCTTCGCCGCCCCCATGTGGTCGGCCACCACCGCGACTGCGTCGTCGAGCGTCACGATCTGACGCACGCCCTTGACGGCTTTTGCCGCCGCATCGTCGACGCGCTTCACCCGCCCGCCGAACACCGGCGACTGCGCCAGCGTCGCGACCTTCACCCCGGGCGGCCTTGCGTCGATGCCGTAGACCGCCGTGCCGTTGATCTTGGAGGGCGTATCGAGCCGCTTGGCCGGCGTGCCGATCAGCTTGAACTCGGCCGGGCTCTTCAGCGTGACATTCTCCGGCACCGGCATCTGCGCCGCGTCAGTCGCGAGTTCACCGTAACCCAGCTTGCGTCCAGAGGCCGCGTGATGCACCTCGCCGTTCTCGGCGCGGCATGTCCCAGGCTCGACGTTCCAGCGCTTCGCCGCGGCCGCGACCAGCATCGCTTTCGCGGTGGCGCCGGCTTTGCGCATCGGCTGCCAGGCGCCGCGCATTGCGTTCGAATTGCCGGTGGCCTGCACGCCGAGCAGCGGGTTGGCGTAGAGCTTGTCGCTCGGCGGCGCGTGTTCGAGCCGGACCTGCGTCAGGCCGATCTCGAGCTCCTCGGCGATCAGCATCGGGATCGAGGTGTAGGTGCCCTGCCCCATCTCGACATAGGGCATGGTCAGCACGACCTTGCCGTCGCCGCCAATCCGGACGAAGGCGTTCGGCGCGAAGCCGTCGGAAGCCGCCGCCTCGCTCTCGCGGCCCGCGAACGGCAGGCTCACGCTGAGCAGCAGACCGCCGCCCGCGATCGCGCCGGCGCGGAGGAAATTGCGCCGCGACAGGTCGGCAGCGCGCTCAGACAGATTGTCGATCAGCGTCATGGCTCAACCTCCCGACTGCGCGGCTTGCTTGATGGCTTCGCGAATGCGCACATAGGTGCCGCAGCGGCAGATATTGCCCGACATCGCTTCATCGATATCGGCATCGGTCGGCTTCGGCTTGCCCGCGAGCAGCGCGGAGGCCGACATGATCTGCCCCGACTGGCAGTAACCGCATTGCGGCACCTCATGCGCGAGCCAGGCGTCCTGGATCTTCTTGCCCGCCGGCGTCATGCCGACCGCCTCGATGGTCGTGATCCTGGAGTCGCCGATGCTGTCGATGGTCGTGATGCAGGAGCGCACCGCCGTGTCGTCGAGATGCACCGTGCAGGCGCCGCACAGCGCCATGCCGCAGCCGAACTTGGTGCCGGTCATGCCGAGCACGTCGCGCAGCACCCAGAGCAGCGGCGTGTCGCCATCGGCATCGACCGAATGACTGGTCCCATTGATCGTGATCTGGAAGGGCATCGTGACACTCCTGTCTGGTTCAGGCTCCGGCGAGATTGCGTCCCTCCGGGCGAAATCGGCAGCATTTCGAAGCAATCGGACGCATCATCGCGCCGATTGCTCACTTATGGTAATAAATATAGTTCCAGCACCCCATAAGTAGCGCCTTGATGCGCAGTGAAATAACCATTGGTTTATAATCATGGATCGACTGACCAGCATGTCCGTGTTTGCCCGCGTCGCCGATCTCGGCTCCTTCACCGCGGCGGCCAAGGAGTTGCGGATGTCGCCGACCATGATCGGCAAGCATATCCGCTTTCTCGAGGACCGGCTCGGCTCGCAATTGATCAACCGGTCGACCCGGCGGCAGGGCCTCACCGAGCTCGGCCGCAGCTATCTCGATCACTGCAAGCAATTGCTTGAACAGGCCGAGGCCGGCGATGCGCTGGTCGAGGAGGCCCTGAGCGCGCCGCGCGGCAAGCTCCGCATCGCGACCTCGGTCGCCTTCGGGTCGTACAGCCTGGCGCCTGCACTGGTCCGCTTCATGAAGAAATATCCGGAAGTCTCGGTCGACCTCATCCTCAGCGACAGGATGGTCGATCTGCTCGAGGAAGGGCTGGATGCGGCGATCCGGGTCGGCACGCTGACCGACTCCACCATGATGTCGCGCTCGCTGTCGCCCTATACCGGCGTGGTTTGCGCAGCGCCGAGCTATCTCGCCGAACGCGGCACGCCGACCCATCCGGCAGATCTCGCCCGCCATGAATGCCTACGCTACCCCGGCTGGTCGGACGGGCAACGATGGACCTTCTCCGGGCCGGAGGGCGAAGTGCATGTCGATGTCGCGAGCCGCCTCTTCATCAACAGCGCGTTCGGCATCCGTTACGCGGCGCTGGCGGGCGCCGGCATCGTGCTGATGCGCGACGAGCTGCTGGCCGAGGATATCGCCGCGGGACGGCTGCAGGTCCTGCTGCCGGACTACGCGACGCAGAGCCGCGCGCGCCAGATCTTGTGGCCGAAGCATCGCAAGATGACGCCGAAGCTGCGCGCGCTGATCGACTTCATCGTGGAGACATACGGCTGAGACAGATCGCCGCGGCCAAACCGCTCAACGCGACTGGCCAAGGTTGTAACGTCGCGACGGAGCGCGTAGGATGAGAACGTGCAATGAGGCCGTCGCGCCGATGCCGGGCGGCTTCCGTTCAAGTGAGGCGCGACATGCTGCCTGCCGAGGTTTGGACGCGCCTTCCCATCTCGAGAATTGAAGATCTGAGCGACGCCGTTCGCGGCGCGGGCCTTGACGCGACCCAGATGTCCAGCGGTCATCTCTCGGGCAGTCTCGTCTTTTCGAGCTCGGACGGCATCGAGTGCAGCAGCGGATTGATCGACGGAGGACAGTGCCGCGCCCACCGGATCGATCGGTGGACGTAACCGAATTCAACAGGAGATACATCGATGCTTGACTTGATGCGTACAACGAGGCTTGCAGCGTCCATCCTCACCGCCTCGATCATTGCGGCGATGCCGGTTGAATCGGCGTCTGCAACGCTGCTCGGCGCGATGCCGATCGGTAATCACGCCGCGCAATCATCCGACGTCGTTGCAGTCCGCGCGGCCGGTCGCCGTGGCGGCGCAGCGGTCGGTCCGCGCGGAGGTGCCGTCGTTCACCGTGGCGGCGCAGCCGTTGGGCCGCGCGGTGGCGCCTATCGCGGCCGCACCGCAGTCGTCGGGCCGCGCGGCAACGTCGCGGTTCGCGGCCGGACGGTGGTGGGAGGCGGCGGATGGGCGCGTCCGGGCCGGTATTACTGGCCAAGGGGCGGCGCAATCGCGGCCGGCGCAGCCATCGGGGTCGTGACGGCGGCAACGGCCGCGGCGTGGGCCGGTGCTGCGCCGGCGCCCGGCATGTGCTGGTACTATACCGATCCGTCTCGCACGCAAGGATTCTGGGACTACTGCCAGTAATCGCCGCAGCGGGCGAGCCGATGCGAAGCCAGTGATGTCTCGCGCCTGCCCTGGCGGAGGCACCACTGGTGTTCCTCGCTACTTCGTGCTTGCTATGATCAGAAGATTGTTGAGTACGGGCGTGGAGCAAAACGCCGCCACGATCGCGATATTGTAGGGGTTGTTGCTGCGCCAGAGCAGCCACATCATGAAATAGGTCAAACCGAGCTTCGGGATAAGCCACCAGGGGCCGAGCCATGTCTGAGCGACATGCATGAACGGGTTCAACTCGCCGAGGCCGAGATTCAGGATCGTGTTGGTGGTGTAGAGATCGGCGATGCCAAGAAGCAGGACGGACAGCACGAGGAGCGTCTTGGCGAGGTAACGTGGCCCCAGAATAATCTCGTAAGCAAATGCGGCGCCCCCCGGGACGTTTCGCTTGAACCACGACTGCGCGGCGTCATTGGTCGCGAAAATCTTCAGATGCTCCGGCTCGCCAACGGGCTTGCTTGTGTCGGTATAGACCCAGACTTTCATTCGATTGCTCAAATATCTCTTTTCAAATCACAAAAAAGTATCATCTGCCGAGATGGTCATCTCGGGAGACCAAGGTAGCTCTGCCGTCGCCGTGAGGATAATTCCGGAGAGTGGCGTTGCGTTGGCCTCGAGGTGCCGCTTCAGGGCGGTTCAATCGTTGCGGCGCTTCAGGTCCAAGCGTCCGATGCGTTCATCAATCAGTCGATTTAGTTTCTCGTCCCGCCGTGAATTCTTCCTAAACAGCCCGCCATGCAGCCGATAGGCAAGAAGGAGCAGGACAATGGCAGTGCCCCCGAGATAGTAGGACCAGTCCATTCTTGAACCGCGCCTGGTTGCTGCAATGGCCGAAGCTTAGGGCGAGCCTGTCCTACTTGTCCAACGCTATCCCGTGCGCCGCACCTGTCCGTGTCCGAATGGATTGGCCTGATTTATGCTTGGAAATGGCCGCATACGGAGGACGCGCGATGAGGCGGGACCTTTTGGTTATTTGCGGCGGAATGCTGGCCACGGGCGCCATCGCCTGGATCCTGTTGGGCAACCCGGCGAGCGGGCCACATATGCACGGGCTCCAGACGATGTCGGCAGATCAAGACTTGAGGCTCGTCTCCCAGCGAAGTCCATATATGCGGGACGAGCGCTAGGGCCGTCCCTGGCGGGTGCCTGCGAACTTCAATCACCGAGCTGCCCGGCGGCGCAAGCCCGCTCGGCAACAATATTCGATTTTTCCGAATACCGCCCAGCGCGGCTGTCGATTCGAATGCGTCCAGTCAGTGGGACTGAGCGTAGGGTGCAGCATTCATCAGCAGCCCCCCAAAAAGCAGGACCAGATAGAGCATCGAAAACACGAACAAGCGACGAGCAGGCCGCCTCTTCTTGTCGTCGCTCCGGCGCAACTGCCATGCGAGAAAAATCATGATCGCTCCCAGCGTCGCCGCGGCCGCGCCGTAGACGGCTCCCGCGAACCCCAGCGCACAAGGCAGCAGTGAGATCGGAACCAAAAGCACGCAATAGAGAAGGATCTGGCGCTTTGTTTCTGTCTTGCCAGCCACGACCGGCAACATCGGCACACCGGCACGGGCGTATTCTCCAGCAAGATTGAGCGACAGTGCCCAGAAGTGGGGTGGCGTCCAGAGGAAGATGATCAGAAACAGGATGAGCGGCTCGAGCCCAACATGTCCCGTGACCGCAGCCCAGCCAATCACCGGAGGGAGCGCGCCGGCGGCACCGCCAATAACGATATTCTGCGGCGTTCGGCGTTTGAGCCACATCGTGTAGACGACGACGTAGAAGAAGATTGTGAAAGCAAGCAGCGCAGCAGCGGCCATGTTCAGCAAGGTGCCGAGGGCGAGGACCGCGCACGTGCCGAGCATCAATCCGAAGACCAATGCTTCCGGGCGCGATATGCGGCCGCTGGGAATTGGACGGATGGCGGTGCGCGCCATCACCGCATCGATGTCGGCGTCGTACCACATATTGAGCGCAGCTGCGGCGCCAGCTCCCGCGGCTATGCAAAGAAGAGCGGCGAACCCGGTGAAGGGATCGATGCCGCCTGGTGCGACCATGAGACCGACCAGTGCGGTAAAGACGACCAGCGACATCACGCGCGGTTTCGTCAGTGCGACGTAGTCTCCGATGTTGGCATAGCTCCGGCGAAGAATTGAACGATTGATTTGCACGAGACTAATTCCTCGTCGGTTCGAAAAAACCATCGGCCAAAGGCCTGCATCGCAGGGTTCCGGACGATCTGGCGAGTCCTCCGCCTTCAGGACGCCTTGCCTTGTCCAGCATGACCCACGCGGTCATGGCCGTCCCATTCTTAGCTTGCTGACGCGAAGAACATCACCCGAAGCAGATGCGTATAGTCGGATTCGAACATCATGATCCCGACAAAAACCAGCACCAGCACCGGCGGCAACAGGATGGCGTAGGCCAACGCCAACCGCTCCCAGGCCATGTGCATGAATACAGCGACGATCAGGCCGGCCTTCAGCACCATGAACAGCAGGATCAGCGACCATCGCAGGTGGCCGTGGATACCAAAATAGTCGACGAGATAGGAGCAAGTGCTGAGCACGAACAACCATCCCCAGACCACGAGATAGAGCTTGATCGGGTGCTGCTGGCCCTCTGCATGCGCGGCGCCCGATGCCACCGCACCATGCACATAGCTGTGTAGCGCATGCTGTGCTGCCTGCCCTTCCACATGTACCGCTGCTTCTGTCATGCGCGACCTCACCAGAGATAAAAGAAGGCAAAGATGAACACCCAGACCAGATCGACGAAATGCCAGTACAGGCCCATGATTTCGACGATCTCGTAGTAGCCCTTGCGGCTCGTGAAAAAGCCGCGCCGCTCGACGTCGAAGTCTCCCCGCCAAACCTTTCGCGCGATGGCGATCAGGAAGATCACACCGATGGTCACGTGGGTGCCGTGGAAGCCGGTGATCATGAAGAAGGAAGCGCCAAATTGCGGTGCGCCCCACGGGTTGCCCCAGGGCCGCACGCCCTCCATGATCAGCTTGGTCCATTCGAAGGCCTGCATTCCGACGAACGTCGCGCCGAATGCCGCGGTGGCCAGCATCAAGGCGGCCGTTTTGACGCGATCCCGGCGGTAACCGAAGTTGACGGCCATCGCCATCGTCCCGCTGCTGCTGATCAGGATGAAGGTCATGATCGCGATCAGGATGAGCGGGATGTGCTGGCCGCCGATATTGAGCGCGAATACTTCGCTGGGGTTGGGCCACGGCACGGTCGTCGACATTCGCGCCGTCATGTACGACAGCAGGAAGCAGCTGAAGATGAAGGTGTCGCTCAGAAGGAAGATCCACATCATGGCCTTCCCCCAGGACACGTTCTTGAACGCGCGCTGGTCCGAGGCCCAGTCGGCGGCGATGCCGCGCAATCCGGGTATCGTTCCGGGCAGCGCCTTGGGGGTTGCGAGTGTGGTTTCTGTCATCGCTTCCTGCCTCGCTAGGTGAGCAACTGGCGACAGATGTCGACGAAATTGTCGGTCCAGCCCGTCAGCAGACCGAGCAGGACCAGCCACACTAGCAACAGGAAATGCCAGTAGATGGTACAAAGCTCGACGCTCAGGCGCATCTGCGTCATCGGCGCGCCGCGCCACAGTTTTACGGTCGCCCTGCCGAGCGCCACCAGGCCGCCGGTCACGTGCAGCCCGTGGAGCGCGGTGATCAGATAGAAGAAGGAATTGGCCGGATTCGACGCCATGACATAGCCGGCGATGTTGAGCTGCTGCCACACCACGAGCTGCCCGATCAGGAACATCACGGCCGATGCACCGCCGGCCAACAGACCCGCGATCAGGCCCTCACGGTCGTCGCGGCGCGCGGCCATCAGCGCCCATTGCAGCGCCACGCTGCTGATGACGAGGACGCCGGTGTTGAACCACACCAGCCTCGGCAGCGGCAGCTCGCGCCAGTCCACCATGGTGGTGCGCATCGAGTAGGCGCTGATCAGGAGCGCGAACAGCGAGCCGACCACCGCGAGAAAGACACCGAGGCCGATTTTCGCCGCCGGCACCGAAGAGCCGAGATCGCCGCGAAGATCCACGGCAATGCCCTGCTCCAGCCACGGCTTGGCGGCCAGCCGTTGCTGCGAGAGCCACCATCCCGCGATCGCTGCAATCGTAGCAATGAACAGGACGATGGCACTCACGGATGGGCCCCCTGGGCCAGCACCTTGGCCGGCGGTTCATTCTGCGGGATGAAGTCTCTCGCGGAACCGGGCACGCTGTAATCATAGGCCCAGCGATAGACGACGGGGAGCTCCTTGCCCCAGTTGCCGTGCCCCGGCGGGGTCTCCGGCGTCTGCCATTCCAGCGAGGTGGCACCCCAGGGATTGCCGCCCGCCTCTCTCCCCTTGAACAGGCTCCAGACCAGATTGAACAGGAAGACGAGCTGGGCGAAGCCGACAATCAGCGCCGCCACGCTCATGAACGCATTGAGGTCATGGGCGGAGGCCGGGACGAACGAGGTCTCGCCGATGTCGTGATAGCGGCGCGGCATCCCGAGCAGGCCGAGATAGTGCATCGGGAAGAACACCGCATAGGCCCCGATGAACGTCACCCAGAAGTGGAAGCGTCCGAGCGCGTCATTGAGCATCCGCCCGGTGACCTTTGGATACCAATGATAGATCCCGCCGAACACGGCCATGATCGGCGCAATCCCCATCACCATGTGGAAGTGCGCGACGACGAACATCGTATCCGACAGTGGAACGTCGACGACAACGTTGCCGAGGAACAGCCCCGTCAGGCCGCCATTGACGAAGGTGACGATGAAGCCGAGCGCAAACAGCATCGGCACCGTGAGATGGATGTCGCCGCGCCAAAGCGTCAGCACCCAGTTGTAGACCTTGATCGCGGTCGGGATCGCGATGATGAGCGTCGTGGTGGCGAAGAAGAACCCGAAATACGGGTGCATGCCGCTGACATACATGTGGTGCGCCCACACGACGAAGCTCAGCGCCCCGATCGCCACGATCGCCCAGACCATCATGCGATAGCCGAAGATGTTCTTGCGCGCGTGCGTACTGATCAGATCCGAGATGATGCCGAACGCCGGCAGCGCGACGATGTAGACCTCGGGATGGCCGAAGAACCAGAACAAATGCTGGAACAGGATCGGGCTGCCGCCGCCATACTTGGTCAGCTGGCCCATCTCGACCAGTGTCGGCATGAAGAAGCTGGTTCCAAGGAGGCGGTCCAGCAGCAGCATCACCGAGGCCACGAACAGCGCCGGGAACGCCAGCAGCGCCATCACGGTCGCGGTGAAGATGCCCCACACCGTCAAGGGCATGCGCATCAAGGTCATGCCGCGTGTGCGGGCCTGCAATACTGTTACCACGTAATTGAGCCCGCCCATCGTGAAGCCGATGATGAACAGGATCAGCGAGGCCAGCATGAGAACGATGCCCCAGTCCTGCCCGGGGGTACCGGAGAGAATCGCCTGGGGTGGATAAAGCGTCCAACCGGCGCCGGTCGGCCCGCCCGGCACGAAGAACGTCGCGGCCAGCACCAGCACCGCGAGCAGGTAGACCCAATAGCTCAGCATGTTCACGTAGGGGAAGACCATGTCCCGCGCGCCGACCATCAGCGGGATGAGGTAGTTGCCGAAGCCGCCGAGGAACAACGCCGTGAGCAGGTAGATCACCATGATCATGCCGTGCATGGTGATGAACTGAAGGTACTGGTTGGCATCGATGAAGGAGAATGTGCCGGGAAATCCCAGTTGCAGCCGCATCATCCACGACAGCACCAGCGCAACCATTCCGATCGACATCGCCGTGATCGAGTACTGGACGGCGATCACCTTGGCGTCTTGCGAAAAGACGTACCTCGTCCACCAGCTGTGCGGATGATAGAGCTCGACCTCACCTACTTCGGCGGGCGGGATGCCTGCGACCTCATCAAACGGGATATCGACCATCGGAATACCCTCCTTGGTCTTCCGCTCAGCGACGAGTTCACTTCATATCCGGCCGAACATCCGGCCGATCCTCGTCGGCATGTTCATTCGCTGCCAGTCTTGTACGCGGCCTTCGCGACGTTGCGCTGGCCGGACAAGGCGGCGAACGTGTGCTGCTTGTCCAGCCACGCGTGATATTCCTTCTCTTCTTCCACGACGACCTTGCTGCGCATCTGTGCGTGCGCGGCACCGCAAAGCTCCGCGCAGAGGACGTCGAAGGTTCCGGTCCGGGTCGGCGTGAGCCAGTAGTAGGTCACCGAGCCAGGGATCATATCCATCTTCGCCCGGAATTCGGGCACGTAGAAATCATGCAGGACGTCGATCGAGCGGAGCAGCACCTTCACCGGCTTCCCGACCGGCAGATGCAGATCCTCGTTTTGCACGACGATGTCGTCCTGCCCGTTCGGATCATTGGGATTCAACCCGAGTGGATTGTCGGAGCTGATCAGGCGCGCATCTGACGTGCCGAGCCGGCCGTCCTTTCCCGGAAGCCGATAACTCCACATCCACTGTTGTCCAACGACCTCAACGTCGGTCGCGTCGGCGGGAACGGTGACGAACTGGTGCCAGACGATGAGGCCCGGCGCCAGCATGGCGACGACGCCGATCGCGGTGCCGATGCTGAGCCACCATTCGAGCTTCTTGTTCTCGGGATTGTAGTGGGCGCGCCGTCCCTCGGTGTGGTGAAAGCGCAGGACGCAATAGGCCATGAACACGATCACCGCGCAGAACACCGCTCCGGTGATCCAGAATGTCAGGTTGATCGTGTGGTCGATATAGCTCCAGTTCGAGGCAATCGGGGTCCACCACCAGGGGCTGTAGAGGTGGAACAGCACCGAGGCGACGGCAACCAGGAGCAGTAAAATCGCTACAGCCATCCCTCATTCCTCCTTGCCATTGAAGGCTGCGGAGACGAACGAAAGGGCGGAGCTCACGTCAGAGGGATGGTCTCACGTTCACCATCACCGTGGCTTTTGCCTCGCCCATTCTGCCGGTCGCGATGCTGGGACATGACAAAAACTCAACGTCACGGCCGCAACCTCATCGGAGCTGGGGGCGTCAAGCATCAACATGGTACCCATCGAGCCAGACGTCAATAGAGGAGTAATGCCCACCGCTGTCCGGCGCGTGTTGGCGGGAATGCATTGGATGCCGCGAACACTGATCGGCCCTCCCCAATCGCATGGTGCATCGCAAGACCTCGTTTGTGCATCTGCACAATTCTCCCGACCGCATTCGCCACCTTGCTTCTGCCGCGCATCGGACTAGTTTTACTTGACCGGTTGCGACAGGCGTCGTCCGGCAAGCTCCTTCTGGTTGAATCTGATTTGCCGGACTCAGTCGCGATTTTCGCGCATGAGGCGGATGTGCGTGTGTTGATGGCGCTCCGTTCCCCTGCGGCCACAAGCAAGGAGACCGGAACCATGACCACGGTGTTCGCACGACCCAAGCTGCAATTGTTTGGCGTCTCTACCGCCTTCGTCGTTCGCAAGATCAGCCTTTCCGACCTGGGCGACGCGTTGCGCCTCGGCTGGGAAGACTTCAAGGCCATCCCGACCCACGCAATCGTCCTGTGCGTGATGTATCCCGTGCTCGGACTTGTCCTGTTCAGACTTGTGCTTGGCTATTCGGTGCTGCCGCTGCTGTTTCCGCTCGCCGCCGGCTTCGCCCTGATCGGTCCTTTCGCCGGCCTCGGCCTCTACGAACTGAGCCGACGGCGCGAACGCGGAGAGGAGCCAGGAGCCTGGGATGCGATGCAGGTGCTGCGCGCGCCGTCGTTCGGCGCCATGTTCGAACTTGGCGTTCTTCTGTTCGTTCTGTTCGGGGTCTGGATCGCCACCGCGGACGCGATCTACATCATGACGTTCGGTTATGCGCCGGCTGCGAGCATCCCTGATTTCGCAAAGCGTGTGTTGACGACGCCCGAAGGCTGGTCGCTCATCATCGTCGGATGCGGCGTCGGCTTCCTTTTCGCCTTGGTTGCCCTATGCGTCAGCGTCGTCTCCTTTCCACTGATGCTCGACCGTCATGCGACCGCGATCGATGCGATCCGCACCTCGATACGGGCCGTGATGATGAATCCAATTGAGATGGCCGCGTGGGGATTGATCGTTGCGGTATTGCTGGCCGTGGGCTCACTGCCATTCTTCGTCGGTCTCTGCGTCGTTCTGCCGGTGCTTGGTCATGCGACCTGGCATCTTTACAGGAAGGTGGTCGAGCCTGACCGGAATCCTCCGCAAGAAGAGCCCCGCCCGCCGATCGGTCACCGCTACGCGGCCGATTTCCCGGCCTCCCTCTTCCCGTGGAGCCGTGAGCGCTAAGCGTTTTCGCGCGAAGCGGCTACCGGTTCGCGTGAAGAAAACGCGTCAAAACAAGAACCGGCGCGAGCTTGATCGCTCCCGCGGCAAGCGGACGTAATTTATTGTCGCGCCGCGCCGCGGCCTGGCCGGCGACGAACCCCGACATTCCGCGAACCATTGCGCGATGATGGAACGACGAGGTCCGCTCCCAACTTCCGCTGCGGACTTTCGCCGGGACGACGAAGGTGGATGTCGGCCGTGTCACACTATCGATGTCGTCCTGGCGAAAGCCAGGACCCATTACCCCAAGCGGAATTTGTTGCGCGACGCCGGGGCCGCGATCCCGTTCACAATCGAATTTGGTGGTTATAGGTCCTGGCTTTCGCCAGGACGACGACCGTATTTGCAGCGACGGCGCAATCCACACCGCCACATCCCCTTACCTCATCAGCGCCTCGACCTCCTTGCGGAACGCCTGGCGCGAGCCGTCGCGGGAGTAGAACATGTGGCCGCCGGGATAGACCGCGAGCCTGGTGCGGCTCGGGCCCGCGAAGGCCGGCAACTGATCGAGGATGATCTTCGAGGCGAAGTACGGCGTGGCGAGATCGAACAGGCCGTGGCCGACCAGGAGTTTCAGGTTGGGGTCGAGCGCCAGCGCCTGGCGAAGCTGCGTCACCGACTCCGCCGGACTGATGCCGTGACCGAACTCCCAGGCCTTGTTCACGCTTTCGCTGAGCAGATGATAGGAGCCGTCCGGCCGCCAGTTCAGCTTGCGCGTGGTGAGGTCGACGGCGGCGCTGGTCAAAGGCGCCATCAGCGGATCGCCGGACGGATCGTTGAAGCGGAAATAGCTGGAATCCGGATAGGGATCGAAGCCCTCGATGGAGGCGTCGTAGCGGCCGGTCACCTTGCCGCTCTTGCGATCGAACTCGCGGCGGAATTCACCGATGTCGAAGCGGCCGGCCAGCCTGCGGCTCACCACCTGATCGATCCCGGTCAGGCTTGCGACCTTGTCGGCGAGCCGCGTGGTGGCCTCGGTGTCGGCCTGCCCCTTGACGAGGTCGAGCAGGAAATCGCCGCGCGCGTAGCTCTCGACGTCGGCGAGATCCTCGCGCGTCACCGGGCCCTTTGCCTGTCGCGCCACCGCCGCCATGGTCGGCAGGCTTGCGACATATTGCAGGAGGCTGGAGCCGGTATATTCGCGGAAATCGAGCACCGGCGAGATCAGCACCAGGCCGCGGACGCCGACGCCCTGCTGCATCTGCAAATTGCGCACCACCTTGGGCCCGCGAATGCCGCCATAGCTTTCGCCGACGAGATATTTCGGCGAGGTCAGCCGGTCGTACTTCTCCAGCCAGCGGCGGATCACCAGCGCGACCGAATTGGCGTCGCCGTCAACGGTGAAGAAGCGCTTGCGCGCCTCCTCCGAGGTGGTGACGAAGCGGCTGTAGCCGGTGCCGACCGGGTCGATGAAGACGAGATCGGTGAAATCGAGCCAGGTGTCGGCATTGGCCTGCAGCTCGGGCGCGGCCGAGGACACCGCGCCGTCGAACGGCAGCCGCCATGGCCCGACATTGCCCAATTGCAGCCAAGCCGACGCGGAGCCCGGACCGCCGTTGAACAGGAAGGTCACCGGCCGGTTCGCCTTCTCGGCGCCGTCGAGTTGGTAGGATGTATAAGCGATGTCGGCGAGCGGCTCGCCCTTGTCGTCGAACACGCGGATCGAGCCCGCGGTCGCGCTGAAGTTCAGCGTGCGGGTAGGCAGCGCGACCGATTGCTTGGTCGTGGAGTCCGGCGGCAGGCGGTGCTGCTCGGCGGTCGAGCCGCTGGCCGCAGCGTTGGCGCCGGAGCCGGCCTCGCTGCCGCGCCCTGCCCGCCCCTTCTGGCCGCTCGGGTTCTGACCACCTGGGTTCTGGCCGCTTGGGGCCTGCGCGCTCGGCGACGGCGATGGCTGCGGGACGTCATCGTCGGCTCGCGCCGCGGTCGCAAGGCAGGCCACCAGCAACGCCGCGGCGAGCCGTGTCGCAAGACTGTTAGCCATATCGTTCACTCCCTGCGCCCCGATTTACGCAATCGAGCAGCAAACTGCGCTAGTTTGGCGGCGCCGGCGTGGCATGCGGTCCGTTCCCGGACCATCTCGACAAGGCCGCCCGGGATGTATAGACGAGCGCGGCGTGTTCCGTGCCAAACGAGTTCGTGAGCGAATGGCCAGCTCCAAGCGGTATGACAAGATCGCCTTCGTCGCCAGCGCGAGCGTGGAAGCGCAGTCGGCGCTCGAGCAGCTGACGGAAATGTACGGCAACCATCTACCCGCGGATGCCGACGTCGTGGTCGCGCTCGGCGGCGACGGTTTGATGCTGCAGACGCTGCACGCCAACATGCGCAGCGGCAAGCCGATCTACGGCATGCACCGCGGCACGGTCGGCTTCCTGATGAACGAATATTCGACGCATGATCTGCGCGCCCGGCTTGCCGCCGCGCGGGAGTCGCTGATCAATCCGCTGTTGATGCGCGCGACCGACATCCACGGCGCCGTGCATCTGCATCACGCCATCAACGAGGTCGCGCTGTTCCGGCAGACCTACCAGGTCGCCAAGCTGCGCATCCTGATCGACGAGCACGAGCGGATGCCCGAGCTGATGGCCGACGGCATCCTGGTGGCGACGCCGGCCGGATCGACCGCCTACAACCTCTCCGCCCAGGGGCCGATCCTGCCGATCAACGCGGCGCTGTTGGCGCTGACCCCGATCAGCGCGTTCCGGCCGCGGCGCTGGCGCGGCGCGCTGCTGCCGAATTCCGCCTTCGTGGTGATCGAGGTGATCGAGGGCGAGAAGCGCCCGGTCGCCGCGGTCGCCGATCATGACGAGGTCCGCGACGTCCGCCGGGTCGAGGTGTTGTCCGACAAGACGATCGCGATGCGGATGCTGTTCGACCCCGGCCACTCGCTGGAAGAACGCATCCTGCGCGAGCAGTTCGGCTACTGACGGCGTCTGCCTCCTTGCCCGGCAACCAATCATTAACCCCGGGCGGGATATGGTTAACGTCGGGTAATACCGCATTGGCCCGGTATGCCCTATCAGGGCCGGACCATGTATCGCATCGATTTCAACAAGCTGCGATTTTTGATTTGCGACGACAATCCGCACATGCGCCGCATCCTGCGGACGCTGCTGCATTCGTTCGGCGCGCGCGAGGTGTATGAGGCCGAGGACGGCGCCACCGCGCTCGAGATGTATACGCACTACGTGCCCGACATCGTCATCACCGACTGGTCGATGCCGATCTTCGACGGGCTCGAGCTTGCGCAGATGATCCGGCAGCCGGAATCCAAGGGCAACCCCTACGCGCCGATCATCATGCTGACCGGGCATTCCGAGAAGCGCCGTGTCACCGTGGCGCGCGATGCCGGCGTCACCGAATTCTTGGCCAAGCCGATCTCGGCCAAGGGCCTCTACCAGCGCATCATGAACGTGGTCGCCAACCCGCGCCCGTTCATCAAGACCAAGACCTATTTCGGTCCTGACCGCCGCCGGAACACCACCAACACCTATATCGGCCCCGAACGCCGCGGCAGCGGCGAGGTCGAGGTGCTGCAACAACCGTCGCTGCTCGAAAAGGCGCGCTCGGCCATCTAGGACATCGCCATGGCGAAAGACAAACCCGGGACGATCGAGGTCAAGAGTTTCAGCACGCACCACGTCATCACGCAGCCCAATCCGCTGCGCAAGATGCTGCTGCGCGTCCCCGAGAGCGATCTCGACGATCCTGTCGGCCGCGCCGAAAAGGCGCTCGCCGGGCTGTCGGGCGAGTTCAAGGAGTGGATGACGATCGAGGCCGACCGCCTCTCCGCCGCACACGCCACCGTGCTGCGCGAGGGCTTCAGCGACAAGACGCGCGAGGAGCTGTTCCGCGCCGCGCATGACATCAAGGGTGATGCCGCGACATTCGGCTATCCGTCGGCGGCCGCAGCCGCGGAGAGCCTGTGCCGCATCATCGAGCACGCGCCGGATCTCGGCGCCGTGCCGCCGCAGCTGATTGCGCACCACATCAACGCCGTGCAGGCGATCGTGCGCAACCGCACCAAGCTCGACACCGCGGTCGTCGCCGGCGTGCTGAGCAAGCAGCTCCGCGGCATCGCCGACGAATTCCTGACCCACGCCAACCGCGACCGTCCCGAGCACCTCGAGGCGATCCTCGCGCCGAGCATCGTGCCCGGCGAATAGCCGCGCGGCCGGCTGCTCGCGTTGCGACAGCCCACTCAAGCATCCATCGATGGGAAGGAAACGCGGCCCTCAGGCCGCGATGAGATCGTCGTCGTAGGGCAGCACCGCGATCGCGTCTTCCGCGGCGAGCTCCTCGCAGAACATCCGTGCGTCCTCGCGGGCCGATTCCGTCGCGAAGCGGCGCAGCAGGACCAGGAGCGGCTCGGCCGCCGAATGATCGGTCTCGCAATGCGTCAGCACCCGCTCCACCATGCTGCGATGCAGCCGCGCCGCGCCGTCACCGCTGTCGACATAGCCGACCTCGTGGCTGGCCTCGAGCGCGACGCGGAACGCGGCGTAGGTGGATTCCGGCAGGCCGGCGCGGCGCAGCAGCGCCTGCAGGCCGTTGCCGCCGCGGTCGTTCAACAGCGCGGTGACGCGGCCATAGGGCAGTCCGGACAGTTCGGCGAGCGCCGCCCCGAACAGATCGAGATTGCCCGACAGCAGCGCGCGCAGGATCAGCCCGGCGGTCAATTGCCCGCTGGCGCGCAGATGCGTGATCAGGTTCTGCATGTCGTCGCCGAAGGCGCGCGCGGCGATGTTCACCGTGGAGCGTTCCCTGGCCTCGCCGGCGATCCGGTCGGCCCGATCGGCGCCGAGCCAGTTTCGCGCGACGACGAACTGCGCCAGCGTGTCGGAGAGCTTTGCGACCAGCGCCAGCCGCGTCGCCGACGGCAGGTCTTCCAACTGCAGCATCGATTCCCTGATGGCGGCGAGATGGCCGTGGCGCTCGACGATGCGATCCCAGGAGAACGGCGCGAGGCCGGCGCAAGGATTTTCGATCAGCTCGAGCGCGGCCGCCGCCGAGCCGACCTCGGCAATCGCGGCGGCGACGGAGGCCGGCAGATTGGTGCGGCGCGCGATCGCGCACTGCATCTCGTCGGAGCCGGTGGCGACGATGTCGACGAGGTCGGCATCGATCAAGAGCGGTGAATGCTCCAGCACCGGCAGCGCGATCGCCGGCTGGTCGGCCGACAGCGCCTGCACGATTGCGGCAGGCGCGTCCACGCTGCGCGCGAACACCTCGGCCATCGCCTGCCGTACCAGCGGCGACGGGTCGTCGAGCAGCATCAGCAGCGCGCCTTCGGCTGCGATGCGGTCGTCCTCGGTGAGATCCGAGATGAGCCAGGCCCGGGCCAACGCCCGTGTTGCCTCTGCTCGCTCACCTGCTGGAGCGGTCCTAATCCAACTAATAAACTGCCGAACGATCATGGTCCTTCCGGCTTACGCAACGAAACGGCATCGACATACGACGCCACTGCAAGGAAAAATAAACCATGACGCTTAACAAAGGGTTCACCATAAACGTTTGGGATTATTGACGTTTCGTTAAAGCCGCAACGGCGCGCGGCTTCGCGCGCGCAGCAAGACAGCGCTAGCCGTTGCTGTAGGTGCCGCTCGGATCGCTGAACAGGTCGAGCCGTCCGGGCGCGCGGACCTTCGGCGTCGCCGATGACGTCAGCGAGGCGGAATTGCCCCACAGCTCCTGCACCGCCGGCGAGATCGGCTCCGAGCGGTCGCCGGCCTGGTAGAGCGAGCGGAAGGTCGGCGCCGGCTGTGCCGATGCCACAGCCGAGGTCGCAGCGACGGGCGCGGCCGACCGGGAGTCCGGGAAGGTCGAGAGATAGGATGCGGTATCCATGGTCAGCGCTGTCGTCGGCGCGGCGCTTGCGATCGCGTAAGGCGACATGGTGTCGCCACCCGCCGCCGCGAAGGCGGTGCGCGTGTCCTTGGAGTTCGCGGCCGCCGCGTAGCGCGTGGTCAGCACCGAATAGACCTGGCTGACGCTGCGTGCGCTGCCCGACTTGTCGTAGAAGATCGACTGGTTGGCGGCCGCCGCCTTCGGGAACATCGTGGCCGCATTGGCGCTCGGGCTGTCCTCGGCGCTCGAGATCAGCTTGCCGGCGCCGCCGACGCCCATGAAGTGGGCCATGTAGAGTTCGGCATCGGCCGGACGGCGGCCGAGCTTGCCGGTAAGCTTGAAGCTGTTGGACTGCGTCAGCACCGCCGCCATCGAGGACGCCGCGTCCGGATCGTCGCGCAGCTTCATGACCGCGGCGCGCGCCGAGGGATCGCTGACCGAATAGCTGCCGTCGGAATTCCTGCTGATGGCGTCGGCATACTGGCCATAACCGAGCTGGCTTCCAGCCTCCTTGACGGTGCCGAGCCAGGTCTGGTCGATGAATTGATAAAGTCCATGCGCCGACGAGGTCGTGGCGCCGGCCCGCGGGTTGAAATTGGATTCCATCTTCGCGGTCGTGAGCAGATATTCGAAGCTCGTGCCGGTGGTCGCGGCCGCCTGCTTGATCGAGCTTGCGACCTTCAGGCGCGAGGAATCGACACCTGCCGAAGCCGTCGCATTGAAGAGGTCGACCGCCATCTGTCCGGGTGCCTTGCCGGGCGCCGGCAATCGGCACCCATGTCCCGTCAAGGTGCCGTAATTATAGTTAATGGCGCGTTAATAGCGCCGGTTCAGGGCTGGGCCTCGTAGTAATGCGCGACCTGGTCGATCTCCTCGGCCGTCATCTGGCGCGCGATGTTGCGCATCTGCTGACTGATATCGTTGCGGCGGGCCCCGGATGCAAAGGCCTCGAGCTGCGCCTTGATGTAGACCGCCGACTGGCCGCCGAGCCAGGGGCTTCCCGCCTTGTTGTCGACATCGCCGTGGCAGGAGCCGCAAGGCGCGATGTTGCGCATCGGGGCGCCCGTCACCACGATCGCCGGCGCGGGACGCCCGGTATCCAGATTGTTCGAAGGCACCCGCGGCAGATAGGCGTAATAGGCCGCGACATCCTTCATGTCCTGATCGCTCATCGCCGCCGCGAACGGGCTCATCACCACGCTGACCCGCGCGCCGGTCTTGAAGTCGTTCAGCTCCTTGTAGGTCACCGCAGCAAATTGCCCGGCGAGGTTCGGTGAATGGGCGTCGCTGACGCCCTGCGGTCCGTGGCAGATCGCGCAGCGCTGCGCCAGCGTTGCGCCCCGCCCGATCGAGACCTGATCTGCCTTGGTCAGCATCTCCGATGTCATGACGACTTTGGACGTCTTGAAATCCGGCTTGATGCCGACCTCCTGCACGGCGGCACGCGGAACGCCGGCAGCGCTGCAGATCGCATCCCAGACGCCGGCAAGCTTCAAATTGGGTTGCGCGAGCGGCAACCAGATCAGGCCTGCGACGGCCGACAACACAGCGATGGCAACCGTGATGCCGACGCTGGCGCCGAACCACGGATTGCGAAGCGAGAACAGCGGCTGGTCGCTCATCGGCCGGCTCCGACATAGACCGCGGGCACGCTGGTCTCGTTCAGCGCCATCAGCTGCGCGATCGGGAAACCATAATTCACCACGGTGAGACCGACCATCAACGCGAGCCACAGGCCGAATGAGTTGAGCGCGACCGGAATCCGCGCGGGCATGTGCAGCGGCACCGCGAAGCGGTACGCACCCGCCTCGCCTCGCGCGCCGAACTGCCCGCGGATCAGCACCAGCAGGAACAGCAGGCCCGATATCAGAAGAATGAACCCGCCGATTGCCGACATCGTAACCGACAAGGCCTGCGGCGAGATCGCCGGGTTGGCATAGTCGTAATACGCCATGCGGCGCGGCATGCCGAGAATACCGACATAGTGCCACGGGAAGGTGGTCACGATCATGCCGATGAACCACAGCCAGAGCTGCGTGCGCATCAGGCCAAAACTGTCCAGCGCACGGTCGGTCAGATGCGGCCACAGATCATAGGCGATGGCAAAATACATAATCACGATGGCGCCACCGAAGATCAGGTGGAAATGGCCGGTGATCCACTGCGTGTTGTGCACGGTGGCGTCGAGCTGATAGCTCATGTTGATCAGACCGCCGGCGCCGCCGAAGCCGAGCATGACCAGCGACAGCGCCGTCGCCAGCATGATCGGATTGGACCATGGCAGCGCGCCGATCCAGCCGAAGGCGCCGCGGCCACCGCGCAGGCGGCTGGCAATCTCCGCCGAGGCGCAGATCGTGAACACCGTGAGCAGCGTCGGCAGCGCGACGAGGCCGGTGAACACGGAGTGCATGAACTTGAATCCGGCGCCGACCTGCGGATCGGCAAACAGGTGATGCACGCCGATCGGCATCGCCACCACGACGAACAGGATGAACGAGATCCGCGCCATCGGGTCGCTGAAGAGCCGGCCGCCGATCGCCCGCGGGAAGATCGTATAATAGGCGATGTAGGTCGGGATCAGCCAGAAATAAACGATGGCGTGCAGCGTCCAGGAGAAGAAGACGCGGGCCAGCCCCGCATCGATCGTCGACTTCAGCCCAAGCGCCACGGGCAGGATCTGGAACAGGATCTCGAGCGCCGCGCCGACCGCGGTCCAGCCCCAGAGCAGTGAGCCCGCAACATTGGCATACATCGCAAGCGGCACCGGCTTGCCCGGGTTCTCGCGCTTCCAGATCACGAAATTGGTCACCATCAGCGCGACCCAGATCCATGAGCCGACCACGACCATGACGACGCCGATGTAATAGAAGGGATTGCCTACCATCGGCGGATAGAAGGTGTAGAGCACCGAGGCGAGCCCGAGCGACACCGGGATCATCGCGACAACGGTGCCGACGGCGACCAGGAAGAAGCCCACCCAGGCCCAGCGCCGTCCAACCAGCTCTTTCTCGAGCGAGGCTTCGGTGATCGCGTAACCGAATCCCATCGCGATCAGTGTCGGGAATACGTATCCCATCGCCGAGCCATGGGCGGTGACCGAGCGATAATAGAATTCCGGATTGAAATGCCAGGCGTTCAACGGGCTGCGCACGAACATCTGCCAGGCGCCGAGCACCAGCGCGACGCCGAACACGATGAAGGCAAGCCAGAAATGCGCCGCGATCAGTCGCTTGTTAATCAACACAGGTCAGCCTCCGCTTCGCTGCCGCCATGTCACGGAACGCAGCCTTGTCGACCACCTTGACCTTGCCCCACATGCCCTGGTGGCCGATGCCGCAGAATTCCTGGCACGGCATCACGTGATCGCCCGGCGCCTTGAAGCGCACCGGCAGGTCGGTGACGTAGCCCGGCACCAGCATCGTGTTGATGTTGGTGCCCTCGATCAGGAAACCGTGGACGACATCGGCGCTGGTGGCGCGGAAGGTGATCGGCGTCTCCGCGGGCACCACGATGCATTGCGGTGTGAAGGAATATTGCTGGCCAATCGCGCGCACGGTGACCGATCCGTCGGCCAGCATTTCGCTGCCGAGATTGCTCTCGACGAATTCGCCCGACAGATGCAGCGTCTTGGGATCGGCGGTTTCGACCCGGCCCTGCGGCATCGTCGCCTGATGGATGCCGATATAGGTCGCCATGCCGACCAGGACGCCGACAATGACGATCGACAGCGTCGCCCAGCGCCGCTCGATCCGTGCGGCAACGGCCTCGCCGAGGCTGTGGTCAGTCTCGCTCGCCATCAGGGAACGCTCCGCGGCAGGAAGACCAGCAGATAGAACGCAAACCACAACCCGACCACGACGGCCGTCGCAATGCCCGCGACCGCGACCGCGCCACCTGGACCGGCGCGTACGATGGTCTCGACATCATCGTCTTCCGAGCCCGATGCCGGCGGTTGCGGCGAAGACGAGTTGATCATGATCGCGCTCCCCTTAACGCGCGACGAGACGAGGTTGACTAGTCATCGCGCTTTAGCTCCTTTGTTTGAGCATGATCGTTTCGGAAAACCGCTTCGCACTTTTCCGGATCATGCTTTAGTTCAGCGTTGCTGCCCGCAGTTCGTTGGCCTGCCGCGCCGACACCGGCTCGCCGCGATTGCCCCAGGCCGTTCGAATGTAGGTCACGACAGCCGCGACCTCGTCATCCGACAGTTTCTGCGCGAACGGCGGCATGCCGTGGGGCATCGGATTGCCCGACGTGCCCGGCGGATACCCGCCATTGAGCACCATCCGGATCGGGTTCACTGCGGAGACCATCTGGATCGACTGATTGCCGGCAAGCGGCGGATAATCCGGCGGCATGCCCTGCCCGATCGCGCCATGACAGCTTGCGCAGTCGCGGTCATAGATCGACTTGCCGAAGGACAGCAGCAGACTGCTCTCGGCCGACGGCAGCGAAGTCGACGCCTTCTCCGGAGGACCGCCCTGCGCAAGGCCCTTCAGGTAGACCGCCATCGCGCGCGCATCATCATCATTGAGATATTGCAGGCTGTTGTAGACGACCTCGGCCATCGGTCCGTACACGGCGCCCTTGGCGGACACGCCCTTGCGCAGATAGTCGACGATCTCCTCGATCGTCCAGTCGCCGAGCCCCGTCTCCTTGTTGGAGGTCAGCGACGGCGCGTACCAGTTCTGCATCGGGATCAGGCCGCCCTCGAAGGCCTGCGACTGCTTGCTGCCGCCGAGCGCATTGATCGGGGTGTGACACATCCCGCAATGACCCAGCCCCTCGACCAGATAGTTACCTCTATTCCACTCCGCCGACTTCGTCGGATCAGGCTTGAACTCGCCTTCCCTGAAGAACAGCGTGCGCCAGCCGAGGATCAGCGAGCGGTTGTTGAACGGGAATGTCAGGTCGTGCGGCTTGTTGAGCTGCCTGACCGGCGGCACCGTGCGCAAATAGGCGTAGATCGCGTCGCTGTCCTCGCGCGTCACCTTGGTATAGGAGGCGAACGGCATCGCCGGATAGACCAGGCCGCCATCGGGAAAGCGGCCATTGTGCATCATCTGGTAGAACTGATCGGAGGTCCACGTGCCGATCCCGGTCTGCGGGTCGGGCGTGATGTTCGACGTGTAGAGCGTGCCGAATGGCGTCTTCATCGGGAGGCCGCCGGCGAAGGTCTTGCCTTCGCGCGCGGTGTGGCAGGCGATGCAATCGCCGGCGCGTGCGAGATACTCGCCCTTGGCGAGGACGGCCGGATCGGCCGCCTTCTGCTGCGCCGATGCTCCAATCGGCGACAGTGCCAGCATCAGTCCGACAAGCAGTCCTGTTAAGGTTCGCGACATCGGCACGATCCCTTCAATGCGGTTCGCTGCCGCATTCGAGCGGCATCGGAAGGCTGCCTCGCGGCGCGAAGGATGGATCCGCCGGCGCCGGACGCGAGGACAGATAGGCGGCCACCGCCTTCACGTCGTCCTCCGTCAGCAGGCTCGCGACGATCTGCATGCAATCGGGAGCGAACGCGGTCCGCGTGCCGTAGCGCCAGCCGCCGAGCTGGCCGCTGATATAGGCGGCGCGCAGGCCAAGCAGGCCGGGAATGCCGGGCTCCATGCCGCCCAATGTGGGACCATGGCAGGCTGAACAGGGCGGAATGCCGTGCTGCGGATCGCCGTTCTTCACGATCGTCTCGCCGCGCGCCAGGATCTCCTTGCTGTCGACCGGCGGGACCAGCGGCGGAAATGCCGGCCTGAGCGAGGCGAAATATTCGGCGATCTTCTTCAGGTAATCGTCGGTCTGAAACTCCAGCAGGTAGTTCATCGGCGGATATTTCCGCCGTCCATCCCGGAATGCGATGAGCTGGTTGTAGAGATAGCCCGCCGGCTTGCCGGCCAGCCGCGGGAAATAGGCGTCGCTGGTGCCCTCGCCTTCGGCGCCGTGACAAGGCGCACAGGCAAGGACGCGCGCGGCCATGGTATCGGGCGCACGCTCGGTCGTTTGCGATTGCGCCTCGCCGATCGGCCACACAGCCCAGGCAAAAAACCCAACAAGCGGTATCAGGCGATGCGCCACAGTTCACCCCCAGTGACGACCATGCGCAACGGCTTGCGCATGGCGTAACAGGGGCCACGAAGTACACGACTTCGCCGCGCTGTACTTGATTCAGATCAATGATCTATTTGCGATAGACCTGCGCCGGATCGAACAGCTTCTCGGCGTCGACAAAGGACAGGCTGACATGCCCGCCCTCGTCCTTCACCGCGCGATAGAAGCAGGAGCGCCGTCCGGTGTGGCAGGCGGCGCCGATCTGCTCGACCTTGATCCACACCGCGTCCTGATCGCAATCCATCCGGATCTCGACCACGCGCTGGGTCTGGCCCGAGCTCTCGCCCTTGCGCCACAGCGCATTGCGCGAGCGGCTGAAGTACCAGCCTTCGCCGGTCGCGATCGTCTTGCGCAGGGCCTCGTCATTCATGTGCGCGACCATCAGCACATCGCCGGTCGCGGCATCGGTCGCGACGCAGGTCACAAGGCCTGCCGCGTCGAATTTGGGCTGGAAGGCCAGCCCCTCCTCGCGGTCGTGATCGTGGGTCGCTGCGGACACGGAAAACCTCGCTCAGGAAAATGCGAGGTTACCGGTTCGGTCCTCGCACCAGGGACAGGAAACGCTGCTGCTCCGCCGGATTGTCGCGGAACATGCCGGTGAAGCGGCTGGTGAAGGTCGATGCACCATGCTTGGCAACGCCGCGCACCGACATGCAGGTATGCTCCGCCTCGATCAGCACTGCAACGCCGCGGGGCTTCAGCACCTCGTCGATCGCAGCCGCGACCTGCGCGGTGAGATGCTCCTGGGTCTGCAGACGGCGGGCGAAGATATCGGTCAGCCGCGCCAGCTTGGAGAGGCCGACGACGCGCTCCACCGGCGTATAGGCAATATGCGCCTTGCCGTAGAACGGCATCATGTGATGCTCGCACTGCGAGGTGAACTCTATGTCGCGGACGAGGACGAAATCGTCGTAGCCGGCGGTCTCGCCGAAGGTGCGGTTCAGCACCTCGGCCGGGCACTGGTGGTAGCCCTGATAGAGCTCGTCATAGGCCTCGACGACCCGGCGCGGCGTGTCGAGCAGGCCCTCGCGGCCGGTGTTCTCGCCGATATAGGCGAGCAGCGTCTTCACGGCGTCCTCCGCCTCCGCCCGCGACGGGCGCGGCTGGTCGGCACGGACGGCCGCCGTCATGAATTCTGAGGGGTCGAGCTCGCCGGGCTTCGCGTCGGCCGGCTTGTTGGGGCGAATCGATTTGATCAAGGCGTCCATGTCTTCTCCGTTCGACCGGCCCTCGGATTTGACCTTGGTCCGGATGTGTCACCGGGCAGACGGGGCGGATGGTTCGACCGCCGGGCGCCTGAGTCCCATAATTGTAGCACCGCCGCGGCGGAGGTGGGCCGCGGTGGCCGCATGGCCGGGCTATGTTTCCGGCGTTGCCGTCCATATATAGGACGGTGCAACCCAGCCGCCAAGAGCGCCCGGCACCGCCGGAACCAGGCATCTGTCCCCATGCTGAACGACATTTACAACAAGCGGATCATCGAGTTGGCCGGCAATATTCCGCGCCTCGGACGGCTGGCCGACCCGGACGCCAGCGCCACCGCCCACTCCAAATTGTGCGGTTCGACCGTCAAGGTCGACCTCAAGATGGACGGTCCCGTGGTGACGGATTTCGCCCATGACGTGAAGGCCTGTGCGCTCGGCCAGGCCTCCTCCTCGATCATGGCGAGCCGGGTGGTGGGCTCGACCGCGGACGAGCTGCGCGAATTGCGCGAGACGGTCCGCAAGATGCTGAAGGAAAACGGCCAGCCCCCGCAGGGCGGCAAATGGGCCGATATCGCGCTGCTCGAGCCGGTGCGCGACTACAAGGCCCGCCATGCCTCGACCCTGCTGACCTTCGATGCCGTGGTCGATGCGATCGGTCAGATCGAGGCCAAGGCGAAGCAGCCGGCGTAAAATTGCATGTCAGGTCATTCCGGGGCGATGCGCAGCATCGAACCCGGAATCTCGAGGTTCCCCGATGCGCAATTGCGCATCTGTGGTCCGCTTACGCGTCCCGGAACGACGCGACAATGTGCGTTCTTACTGCGCGGGCTGGACCGGCGCCGGCGCCGCGCTGCCGCCGGTCGGCACCACGACCTCGGCGGTCTTGGTCGCTCTCGCCTGCGACGCCTCGCCCTCCATCGCGCTGCTCAAGAAGCGATCGTTGTTCTTCGGCTTCGCCTCGGCGACGGGAATTGCGTTGTCCTTGCTGTTGTCCTGCCGCGGCAGCACGTCGGCAACCGCATCGGTGGTGATGAGATTGGTCAGCCGCAATTCGGCCGCCGACAATTCGTGCAGGTCTTCCCACGGCGGCACGCTGAGCGAGAGCGCCAGCAGATCACCTGCGCCGCCCATGTCGAAGGTGTACTTGGCAAGACGGCCGATATCCCGCTCGACGATCATCAGGTCCTGCGCGGTGTAGCTCGCGGCCTTGGCGTCGTCGGCGCGATCGCCCATCCAGATCTGATGCACGCGGACATGGGCGGCCGGCGGAACGTAGCGCGTCTTGCCCGACAACAGCAGGAACACGCACATCGACTCGCAATAGGCATCCGGCAGAACGCTCGCGCGGCCACCCTGCGCGGCCTGATTGACGACGCTGGTACCGACCGTGGTCAGCACGCCGAGACCGCGGAAGCGGCGGCCGAGCGCGATCGCGTCGTTGACCGAGCCGCCGCTGGAATCGAGCACGATGGTGGCGCCGTTGAGCTGGCGGCCGCGCGCGAACTCGTCGAATTCCCTCGGACTATCGGCCGTGATGATGCCGACCGCGGACACCCAGCCGCGGCAATTCGGCTGGCAGGCGATCCAGCTGAACTTCATCGGCAGCTTGCGCTCTTCGAGGGTCGAATTGGCCTGCGCAGAACCGCCCGCCATGGCGGCGGTGCCGGAAGCTGCGAAGCAAAGAGCAACGGCGCCGGTAAGCGCCCAACTGCGCAACGAGAGCGACTTGACGAGCCTCAATTTGGTTCCTTCCCCCAAGCCCTTGGTGATGCGAGCGGTGGCAATGGCCCCATGGCAGTGCGCCACGATTCTGTCAGCGGCGCGTTATGGGAACGGTAGCGTTGCTGACCCGGACCGTCCATAGAGCCCTTGCTGCAGCGCCATCGGTGCTGTGCAATAATAACGAACTGTGGCGTAAATATCTGCAACAAAACAGTTCCTTGGCTTGGAACCCCCGCAAGACTACGTACATACTTGCGTATGCCGCCGACAAACCATTCAACGACACACCATCCACGATGCATGGACTGTGCCAGCACCATGCGCCGCTTGCCGCGCAACCTCGGCCGCGCCCTGATCTGGATCTACCGGCACACGCTGTCGCCGCTGGTCGGCTACAACTGCCGGCATCTGCCGACCTGCTCGGTCTATGGCGACGAGGCGATCGAACGCTTCGGCCTGTGGGGCGGCGGCTGGATGACGCTGGCGCGGCTGCTGCGCTGCCAGCCCTGGGGAACATCCGGGATCGATAATGTCCCGCTGACGAAGCCGCCCGGGGCACGCTGGTACCTGCCCTGGCGCTATGGCCGCTGGCGCGGCGTCAACGAAGGCTGACGCGGCGCCAACAACGGTTGACGCGGCGTCAACGACAATTGATCGGTTGCTGCGGCACGTCCAAGCGCAGCGCGCATTGCTGCCCGGCGGAACTGTGGCGATAGTTGGCGCATTGTTTCATTGCCCCCTTTGGGGAGGAAACAACAATGCGCTGGAAAATCAGCCACAACGGTCATGATCCCCGGCAGATCGACTTGCTGGCCGTGCTTGCCTTGCTCGTCGTGATCGTCGCCGCCTACGGCTACTTCACCCACAATCCGAACAAGCCGAGCACGACGGCGTTCATCGTGCCCAGCCAAAGCGTGAGGTGGTGACGCGCAGTCGAGCTCCCTGATGTTCCGCACGCGGATCGTTGTTGGGATGCTCTCGCGAACACAAACGTGAAAGCCAACCGTTCACTCGGCTGCGGCGGTGGCGGCCGTCCGTCGCGGCCGCGTGACGACCACGACCGCGAGCGCCGCCGCGACGAAGGCTGTAGCCACGTAGCCTGCGCTGTGCAGCCATTCGCGGGCGAACAGCAAGCCGCCGATCGCGGAGCCGATGGCCTGGCCGATATACAGCACCGAGGTATTGAGCGAGACCGACGCCGAAGCGAGCGCCGGCGCCGCACCGACCAGGCGTACCTGCTGCATCGAATTGGTCGATGCAAAGCCGAGGCCCCACACCGCGACGGAGGCGGCCATCAGGGCGTAGGCGCCGGCGCTCAGCGCCCAGCCGGCGACGCCTGCGAGCAGCAGCACGGTGAACAGGACCGAGGTTTTCCAGGCGCCCCACGAGTCCACCACGCGCGTTGCGATCACGATGCCGACGAACCCGAAGATGCCGTAGAGCGCGAACACGATCCCGACGGCGTCCGCATTGGCGCCGGTCAGTTTGGCGAGCAGCGGTCCCATGAAGGTGAACACCACGAACTGGCCGGACATCTGCAGCGTCGTGATCGACAGCAGCAGAATGACCATCGGATT
Source organism: Bradyrhizobium sp. USDA 4538 (assembly GCF_024171045.1). Lineage (NCBI taxonomy): Bacteria > Pseudomonadati > Pseudomonadota > Alphaproteobacteria > Hyphomicrobiales > Nitrobacteraceae > Bradyrhizobium > Bradyrhizobium sp. USDA 4538. The sequence continues at coordinate 6,971,234 of NZ_JALJZE010000001.1, read as the reverse complement.
GCGGCCGAGATCGACCCAGGTTCTGAGGTCAACCGGCGCGCTGTGCAGTCCGCCTGGCAGCCGCCACCACAGCAGCAGGGAGCTGACGAGCCCGGTCAGCGCGATCGCGCCATAGGTCGCGCGAAAGCCGTAGCGGCTTGCGATGAAGGTGATCAGCGGCAGCCCGATCGCGGCAGCAAGCGACCAGCCGAGGAAGATGTAGGCAATCGTGCTGCCGCGCTTCTCCACCGGCACGATCAGTGCCGCGGTGCCCGCCGCCTGCGGCGTGTAGAGCACGCCGACCGCGAGCATCACCAGCCGAATGATCAGGAGGCTGTCGTAGTTCGGCACAAAGGCGGATGCCGCATTGGTCAGCGTCAGCACCAGCAGCGTCGCCGTCAGCAAGGCCCGCCGCTCGATCCGGCTGGTCAGCCACGCCGTCGCCGGCGAGCCCACGCACAGCACGATCGCGCCGAAGGTGATCAGGAGACCCGCGGTGTGGATCGTGACGCCGAGTCCGTCGGACAACTCCGCCAGCATGCCGGCCGGCGCCAGCACCGAGCAGCCGGTGACGATGTTGCCGAGCATCAATGCGGTGGGAGCGAAGCGTTTCACGCCGCGTTGTTAGCAGACGCCGAGATCGATGCAACTGCATCTAAATGCATGGCACCTGATCGAACGGCGCCTCTTGCGCTCATGGCGACGGCGATGCCGCCGGCACGGCGCTGACGCTCGGCGACGCGGCGGCCGGCAACGGGCTCGCAGGCTTCGGGCCGGCGGTCGCCGCCGGGCATGATGCCAGAAGCTGCGTCCACCCCTGCTCCAGCCCGGTGGTGCCGATATCGAATGTCGCAAGGCCGGACTTGACGTCAGACTTGGCGTCGAGCTTGGCGTCGGTTGCCGGCGCGCTTTCGCCGATCTGCAGATGCGGGGCCGCGAGCATCGCCTTGACGATGTCCGAGGTCACCGCCTCGCTCCAGACCTCGTATTTGCCGAACCGCGCCGACCGGCCGAATGCAACGGTCCTGGTCGCGCCGGCCATCATCAGCACCGTGCTCTTGCCGGCTGCCCCCTCCTCGAACTCGCGCACGAACATCAGCCGCCCGCGATCCTTGCTCTCGCAGAACAGCCGCCACTCCATCATGCGGAACGCACTGCCGTCGGCCCTTTTCTGCTGCACGATCTTGCGAACATAGGGCCGTGTTTCCTTCTCCACCGCCCACAGGGTTTCCGGCAGCGGCCGCGTATCGATGCCGAATCGATAAAGCTCCGGCCGCGTCAGCACGTGCAGGTCCTCGAACTTCACGGACTTGATGAGGTCGCTGAGCTCATGGCTGATGCCCATCGCCGCGAGGAATACATTGCGGTCGCGATCGGCGCTCACCATCTCGCGCCGCCTGAAGTCCGCGACGACCTGCGCAGGCGGATGTCCGTGCACGACGAACATCAGCTTGGAGTTATGCACCGCGAGCACCGAATCGGGCGCCACTTCGCGGCTGGTCGCGCCCAGGAACAGATAGGCGCAGGCCGACACGCACATCGCGTTGCGCGTGGTGAGCTCGGCCTCGACCTCCCCCTTGGCAGCCTTGATCTTCAGGCAGGCGGCGTCGATCTGCGTGCCGGTGGAACAGGCCGGCACGATGGTACGGCCGACCCGGGCGATTGCCTTGTGCGCGCGCAGGAACCGCGCGATCCCATAGGACTGCTCGACGTTTCCGCCCGGCGAATGAAGGTAGATCGGAAGCTGCCTGTCCTTGTTGGCAAACAGGAAGGTGCGAATCCGCTGCGCGGCTTCCCGATCGATCTCGCCTTCGATCGCGATCCAGCGATCGCAGCCGGCGCCGCAGGCGTTCGCCGGCCCATGGGCGAGATAGATGGTCAGCTTCTTCGCAAATCCGGCCTTCTGGACCGGTGTCTCTTCCGCCCGCAACACGCCCGGGATCAGAAGCAACGCCACGAAAAACAGGAGACGGGAAAACATGAACCTTGCGGATCGCGCGATGGCGGAAAATGGAGGCCGGACGTTAGACGATGATCGGCAGCGTCGCAACGATCCGTGGCGTCGCCTGCAGCCGAGCCTTGTTCAAATCCGCGCGGCCGGAGGCCCATTTTCTTGATATTGCCGGATTGCAGGCGTCAAATCCCCTGCTATACCGCTGCTTTCCGCTTACCTGCGCTCGTTCGCAGGAGTGAGCTACAGGAGACACCATGGCCGATACGCCACCCAAATCCGAATCCGGATTCCAGTACAGCCTCTCTAACCTCAAACCCGCAGAACCCGTGAACAAGATCGTCCTCACCTTCCCTGACGGAGCGAGGCGCGATTTCCCGAAAGGGACCACCGGTCTCGACATCGCCAAAGGCATTTCGCCCTCGCTCGCCAAGCGCACCGTCGCGATGGCGCTCGACGGCACGCTTGCCGACCTCAATGATCCGATCGAGGCCGACGCCAAAATCGAGCTGATCGGCCGCGAAGATCCGCGCGCGCTGGAACTGATCCGGCACGATGCCGCGCATGTGCTGGCGGAGGCCGTGCAGTCGCTGTGGCCGGGCACCCAGGTCACGATCGGCCCGGTGATCGAGAACGGCTTCTACTACGACTTCTTCCGCAACGAGCCGTTCACCCCGGAAGATTTTGCCGCGATCGAGAAGCGGATGCGCGAGATCGTCGCGCGCGACAAGCCGTTCACCAAGGAAGTCTGGGATCGCGAGAAGACCAAGCAGGTGTTCCGCGACAAGGGCGAGGCCTTCAAGGTCGAGCTGGTCGACGCCATTCCCGGCAACGAGCCGATCAAGATCTACTTCCAGGGCGACTGGTTCGATCTCTGCCGCGGCCCGCACATGACCTCGACCGGCAAGATCGGCAACGCGTTCAAGCTGATGAAGGTGGCGGGCGCGTATTGGCGCGGCGATTCCAACAATCCGATGTTGACCCGCATCTACGGCACGGCATTCGCCAGGCAGGAAGACCTCGACGCCTATCTCAAGCAGATCGAGGAAGCCGAGAAGCGCGACCACCGCAAGCTCGGCCGCGAGCTCGACCTGTTCCACTTCCAGGAGGAAGGCCCGGGCGTGGTGTTCTGGCACCCCAAGGGCTGGACCATCTTCCAGCAGTTGATCGCCTATATGCGGCGCCGGCTGCTCGGCGACTACGACGAGGTCAACGCTCCGCAGATCCTCGACAAGGCGCTGTGGGAAACCTCGGGCCATTGGGACTGGTACCGCGAGAACATGTTCGCGGCGCAGTCCGCCGGCGACGAGGCCGAGGACAAGCGTTGGTTCGCGCTGAAGCCGATGAACTGTCCGGGCCATGTGCAGATCTTCAAGCACGGGCTGAAGAGCTACCGCGACCTGCCGTTGCGGCTCGCCGAGTTCGGCGTCGTGCATCGCTACGAGCCGTCGGGCGCGATGCACGGCCTGATGCGGGTGCGCGGCTTCACCCAGGACGACGCCCATGTGTTCTGCACCGAGCAGCAGCTCGCCGACGAGTGCCTCAAGATCAACGACCTGATCCTGTCGACCTACGCCGATTTCGGCTTCGACGGCGAGCTCACCGTCAAGCTCTCGACGCGGCCGGAGAAGCGCGTCGGCACCGACGAGATGTGGGATCACGCCGAGCGCGTGATGGCGACGGTCCTGTCGGAGATCAAGGCCAAGGGCAGCAACCGCATCCGGACCGAGATCAATCCGGGCGAAGGCGCGTTCTACGGACCGAAGTTCGAGTATGTGCTGCGCGACGCCATCGGCCGCGACTGGCAGTGCGGCACGACCCAGGTCGACTTCAACCTGCCGGAGCGGTTCGGCGCGTTCTACATCGATCATGACGGCTCGAAGAAGGCACCTGTCATGGTGCACCGCGCGATCTGCGGTTCGATGGAGCGCTTCATCGGCATCCTGATCGAGCACTATGCCGGCAACTTCCCGCTCTGGCTGGCGCCGACCCAGCTCGTGGTCACGACCATCACCTCCGAAGGCGACGAGTACGCCAAGGTGGTGGCGGCGACCGCGCGCCGCGCCGGGCTGCGGGTCGAGATCGACCTGCGCAACGAGAAGATCAACTACAAGGTCCGCGAGCACTCGCTGGCCAAGATCCCGGCCCTGCTCGTCGTCGGCAAGAAGGAAGCCGAGACCCACTCGGTCTCGGTCCGCCGTCTCGGCAGCGAGCGGCAGACGGTGATGCCGACCGATGAGGCGATCGCCGCGCTGGTCGATGAGGCGACGCCGCCCGACGTGAAGCGGGCGCGATCCGTCGCCTGATCTTCACAATCGGTCTAAACTGGCTTTCATTGGCTCGGTCGTGCCCCCATCTTGGGGGCACGACTCCCCTTGAAGGACATCTCCGTGCCCGATGCCATTGAACTCCTGAAGACGCGCCGCTCGATGAAACCGCGCGAGATGACCGGCCCGGGCCCGTCCGCGGCCGAGCTCGAGACCATTTTGACGATCGGCGCACGCGTACCCGACCACGGCAAGCTCGCGCCCTGGCGCTTCATCGTGTTCGAGGGCGATGCCCGCGCGCGGGCCGGCGACGTGATCGCAAAGGTCTTCGCCCGGAAGAATCCCGGGGCGCCGGCCTCCGACATCGAGGTCGAGAAGAAACGCCTGACCGACGCGCCGCTGGTGATCGGCGTGGTCTCCTTCACCAAGCCGCACCCGAAGGTGCCGCCGTGGGAGCAGGAATTGTCGGCGGGCGCCAGCGCGATGAACATCGTTACCGCGGCGACCGCGCTCGGCTACGGCGCCTGCTGGCTGACCGGCTGGTTTGTCTTCGACCGCGACGTGCTCGACGGCCTCGGCCTGAAGCCGGACGAGAAGCTCGCCGGGCTCATTCACATCGGCACCCCGACCAGGCCGAGCGAGGACCGCCCGCGCCCGGCCCTGTCGGATATCGTGACGCGGTTCTAGGGTATAGCCTTGTAGCCCGCATGAGCGGAGCGATATGCGGGACACTCGTCCCGGGTGTCGCTTCGCTCACCCGGGCTACAAAAGCCCTCGCCATTGTCGGGCATGACGACTACGCCGCCTTCGACGCACGCTCCGCAAAGCCGCTCAGCAAGGCCGCGATCTCGCCGGCCGGTCTCGCCGCGCTGAACAGAAATCCCTGCACCTCGTTGCAACCTTCGGCGCGCAACCAGTCGAGCTGGTCTGTCGTCTCGACCCCTTCCGCGGTCGTGGTGATCCTGAGGCTGCGGCCAAGGCCCGAGATCGCGCGCACGATCGCGAGGCAATCGGAGCGCCGCGCCAGATCCTTCACGAAGGAGCGGTCGATCTTGATCTTGTCGAACGGGAAGCTGCGCAGATAGCTCAGGCTGGAATAGCCGGTGCCGAAATCGTCCATCGAGATGCTGACGCCCAGCTCGCGCAGCTGATGCAGGATCGCGAGGTTGGCCTCGGTCTCCGCCAGAAACACCGACTCGGTGATCTCGAGCTCGAGCCGCCGCGCCGACAGGCCGGAATGCGCCAGCGCCGAGATCACGGCCTGGACCAGATTGCGGCTGCGGAACTGCACCGGCGACAGATTGACGGCGACCTTGACGTCGGCGGGCCACTTGATCGCCTCCGAGCAGGCTTCGCGCAGCACCCATTCGCCGAGCGCGACGATCAGGCCGATGTCTTCGGCAACCGGGATGAACTCCGCAGGCGAGACCATGCCCTTCTGCGGGTGCCGCCAGCGCAGCAGCGACTCGAAGCCAGAGATGCGGTCGGCCGCGATGTCGACCAGCGGCTGGTAGTGCAGCTCGAACTCGCCGTTGCTGAAGGCCGCGCGCAGATCGCGCTCCATGTCGCGGCGCTTCTGCGCCTGCTGATCCATCTCCGGTTCGAAGAAATGATGCACGCCGCCCCCCTCGGACTTGGCGCGGTACAGCGCCATGTCGGCATTGCGCATCAATTCTTCCGACGTCGTGCCGTCGCCCGGTGACAGCGCGATGCCGACGCTGGCGCCGACCACGACCTCGAGCCCGTCGATGTTGTAGGGCGCGCTCAGCGCTTCGATCAGCCGTTCGGCGAAAGCGCTCGCCTCGTTCGGCGAAACGTCGGCCGCAAGCACGATCGCGAATTCGTCGCCGCCGAGGCGGGCCGCCACATTGTCGTCGCGGACCACCTCGCGCAGCCGCTCCGCCACCAGCTTGAGCAGCCGGTCGCCCATCGGATGCCCGAAGGAGTCGTTGACGTTCTTGAACAGGTCGAGGTCGATGCACATCACCGCGACGCGCTTGTTGCCGCTGCGGCCGCGCTCCAGCGCCTCGCGCAGGCGCTCCTGGTAGAAATCGCGGTTCGGCAGATTGGTGAGCCCGTCATGGTGCGCCATATGTGCGATCCGCGCTTCGGCGGCGCGGCGCTCGGTGATGTCGACCACCGCGACCAGATAGCCGTCGCGGCCCTCGAACGCCACCTTGCGTCCGAAGGTCAGCACATGGATCTCGCTGCCATCGGCCCTGATGTGCCGCCAGTCGCGGCTCGATTGATAGACGTCGCCGATCTCGCGCAAGGCGGCGCTGTGCACGCTCCACTCATCCACCGGCCAGATCTGGCGCAGCGTCATGCCGAGAAACTTTTCCCGGCTGTATCCATAGTGCTGAACGGCGGCGTCGTTGACGCTGAGGAATTCCATCGTGCCGGCGTCGAACACCCACATCGGCATCGGGTTGTTCTCGAACAGCAGGCGGAACGACAGCTCGCGCTGCTTCAGCGCGGTGACGTCGGAGACGGTCAGCGACAGCATGTCGCCGAACGCCGTGACGCCGAGCCGCAGGCAGCGATCACCGCTGTCGATCTCGAACTGCCCGCCCGGGCCGCCGCCGACAAATCCACGCAGACGGCTCATCACCGATGACGCCGCAAGCGGGTTGCCGCCGGCGCTGAGCCGGCGCCACAGCAATTCGGTCGCAGGCTGCATCAGCAGCCTTGCGGCGCCCTGGTTGAGATGCACGATCTGGAAGTCGGCCGGCTCGCCGCGCGCATCGCGGATCGCGGCGAGCGACAGCACGCCCTCGTCGGTGGCCGAGAAAATCGTATCGAGCAGATTGTACTGCGCATTGCGCTCGTTGACGTAGACGCCGACCAGGATACCGCCCCAGCGCGACCGCGTCGGCAGCGCCAGCACGTCGAAGGTCCGCACCAGCCCGTCGCGGACGCAATGCGCCGACGCCAGATAGGGCCGGCAGTTCTCGCGCGCGTTTGCGGCGGCTTCGGTCAACGCGGTGGCGCAATCCGGCGGCAGGGCGCTGAGCGGAATGTCCCAGCGCTCGTCGTTCAGCCATGTCTGGACATAGCGGCCGGCGTGCGAGACGCTGAGCATGCCATCTACGCTCCGCAGCAGCACGATATGATCCGCGAGCCGGCCGAGACTGCCGAGCATCACGTCTTCATAGTGCGGCAGCTTTTCGCCGGGACGGACCGCGGCCTGCCACTTGCGTTGCAGAACCGGTACGTCGGCGAACATCTCGGAATTGAATTTGGCCGATGCTTTAGCTGATTTCTTGTTGGCCATGACCATGGCGCGCCCCACGCAAACACTAGTCCCCGCGGCATCCAAGTCATGCCGCGGCTTAACGTCATGTAAAAATAGGCAGGCCCGGCATCGCCGCGAGCGATTATGACGGCTCAAATTCGCGCGATGGTTAGTTCACATTAGAGACTATGACAGCTGCATGAAATGCAGGGCCGGCCGGACGTCAGCGCGCCACCACCTCGACTTCGCCATCGACACCGTTGACGACATTGAAGGGACGCTCGAACACCTTGCCTTCGTTCTTGGCGATCGCGCGATACTCGCCCTCGGAGAGCACGACGCGCGGGAACGCGCCGATCGATTCCTTGATCACGTCGCCGCCCGGCGTGATCACCGACCAGGCGGTGTTGGCGAGCGCCTCGCCGCCCCGCTCGCTGACCAGCTTGAGCGTGATGACGGCGGCGCGATGGGTGACGGTGACGTCGGTCAGCTTGCCCGCCGCGACGCGAATGTCGGAGCGCACCACCGAGTTGGCGTCGCCATAGTTGGAGACGATGTAGTAGGTGCCCTCGGGCAGCAGCGCGACGTCGCCGGCTGCAACGTTCGGCACCATTGGTCCACGGTCCGAACCGTCGAACTGGCTGCCCTTGTAGATCGCGAACGAGATCTGGTTGGCGGGGATCTTGCTGCTGCCGACCCGACCCTCGATCCGCAGGCCCCCGGCCGGGAGCACGAAGGACTCGCGGTCGGTCTCCGACTTCAGACTGACGGCGCGCACCGCGCTGACGAGGCCGAGCGCGACATGGACGACATAGTTGCCGGGCGGCAGCACCACGTTGGGCGTCGCCCCGCGCTCTTCGCGGACCAGCTTGTAGGTGCCGTTGTCGTCAGGCTTGTCGGCGAACACCCGCCACACCAGCCCGGCATTGATGACCGGCAGGTCCTTGCCGTACCGCGCCGTCAGCGACAGCACCGCCTGCCCCGCGGCCGGCGAGCCGGCCGGCGGCACAGCTACCACCGGCGGCACGGTCGCAATCGAGGGCTGGACGATGGTCGGCTGGTTCAGCGGACCGGGCAGAACGGGCCCTGAACCGCCGCCCGATGGCGGCGCCAGGTTGAGTGCCGGACCGGACGGCACCTCCGGGACAGAGGCGGGCGGAATCGGCGGCGGCCGGTCGCTGAAGAACTGTGCAGATACGGAACCGGGGATCAGAGCCAGCAAAAATGCCGCAAGCGTCAGCAGCGGAAGGAGCCGCATGCCCCGCCCGCATCCGCCGATGCCGTTGCCCCTCGAAGTCATCTCCATGCTTTTCAACGAAAACGCGGCAAATTCAAGCCTTCGTCCAAGGGGCGTCCAAGGCTTTGTCACAGTCCGGGCGGGCGGCGTCCGCCATTTGGAACCGCGCGATCAAGCCGATGTTAGCTCTACCGTCGCGGTCCAGTCACATTCCCTGCCTACCGCGGACTACCCGGGGCATGAATCATGCCTGTGGGAATAACCATGAAGACGGACGACGCTGGCGCAGCCATGCTGCGCAGCCTAGTCTCGCGCTGGCAGGAGATTTGTCGTGTTGGATAGCTGGATGGGCCGAGGCCACAAGAGCTCCGACGGCCCCGACAAGGTAGGCCTGGGAACGGTTCGCCGGCCGGTCATCGGGCTTGCGCTCGGCGGCGGCGCCGCGCGTGGCTTTGCCCATATCGGCATCATCAAGACCCTGCTGGCCCACGGCATCGTCCCCAATGTGGTGGTCGGCACCTCGATCGGCTCCGTGGTCGGTGGCGCCTATGCGGCCGGCCATATCGAGACGCTGGAGCAATGGGCGCGCGGCCTGCAGCCGCGCAGCGTGCTCGGCTACCTCGATATCCGCCTCAACGGCTCCGGCCTGATCCGCGGAGCCAAGCTGGCCGCCGAGATCGAGGCGGCGCTTGGCCAGGTCATGATCGAGGACCTCACGGTCAAGTTCGCCAGCGTCGCCACCGAAGTGCGCACCGGGCACGAGATCTGGCTGACCCAGGGCCGCGTGGTCGACGCCATGCGCGCCTCCTACGCCCTGCCCGGCATCTTCGCGCCGGTCCTGATCGGCGACCGCTGGCTGGTCGACGGCGCGCTGGTCAATCCGGTGCCGGTCTCGGCCGCGCGCGCGCTCGGCGCCGAAATCGTCATTGCGGCGAACCTCTCCAGCGACGTGTTCGCGCACTCGACCACGATCTACAATCACGGCCCGTCCGCCGCGCCCGAAGTGACGGTTGCGGTGACCGCCGAGGCCGAGCTCGAGCCGGAGCCGCCGAAGCGCCGGTTTGGCCGCTTCTTCTCCGCCGAACGTACCGTGAAGCGGGAGTTTTTCGGCAGCGCCAGCCGGCCCGGCATCTCGAGCGTCATGGTCGACGCCTTCAACATCATGCAGGACCGCATCACCCGCGCACGCCTTGCCGGCGATCCGCCTGACATGCTGATCTCGCCGCGGGTCGGTCAGATCGGCTGGTTCGACTTCCACCGCGCCGACGACCTGATCGCGCACGGGATACGCGCCGCCGAACGCTCCATCAGCGCAATCGAGGAGGCAATCGACATCCTGGCGCCGCCGTCGAGCGGCGCGGGCAGCACCGGGAAGTAGCGCTCAGGCGGTCTTGATGTAGTCGCGCAGCGCCTCCTGCTCGCGCTCATATTCCTCGACGCGCCGCTTGACGATGTCGCCGATCGAGATCAGCCCGACCACCTTGCCGTCCTCGACGACAGGAAGATGGCGGAATTTTCCCGTGGTCATCATCTCCATGATGCCGCTGACCGTATCGGACTCGCGGCAGCTCACGACCTTCTTGGTCATGACCGCGCTGACCGGTTCGTCCAGCGCGCCCGCGCCGCGCTCAGAGAGCACGCGCACGATGTCGCGCTCCGACAGGATGCCCTCCATGCGGCTCTGCTCCATCACCAGCACCGCGCCGATCCTACGCTCGCCGAGCAGCTTGACCGCGGCCGAGAGCTTCGCGCCGGGCGCGACGCTCATGACCTGATGGCCTTTTGCATCGAGAATGGAACGTACCGTCATTGTCGGCCTCCCTGAATCCGCTCGTGCCCCGCTTGAGCGGAGCCGAGCCTGTTCGCCAGAGTCTTCAATCAACAGTTCCGCGCCGATTTCGGTTCCGAGGCGCGGTGAGTAGCAGGGCTCGATTTGTCGGCCCGCTTTGTTTCTGCGTCACAAAGATGATGGAGGAATTCGATCCAGGCCGCAAGCGGCGATCAGACGCGCCCCGACTGATCCACCGACGACGCATCTGCAGCATCGTCCCGCGTGCGCGGCACCGGATCGAACAACGAGAACAGCAGCAGTCCGGCGAGGAAGCCGCCGATATGCGCCTGCCAGGCGACGCTCGCGCCCTCGCCGCCGAGCGAAAGCGAGGTGGCGCCGAACAAGATGTTGACGCCGAACCATATCGCCAGGAAGGCGAGCACCCGTCCGTTGCGCAGCGCCCGCCACAGCGACAGCGCAGGCACCTTGGCCGCCGCCTCGGCATCGCCACGGCTGAACGACAGGAAGCTGCCCTTCACAAAGGCAAAGCGGATCGCCGCCGCCATCGTGCCCGACACCGAAGCCGACGCTCCGATCATCGGCGCGATCGCGTGCTCATGGGTCAACAGATGCGCAAGCGCGCCGGCGGCCGCCGTTACCGCCATGAAGACAAAGAAACGCAGCGCGCCGAACCGCCGCGCCAGCGCGCTGCCGAACGGCAGCAGCCACAGCACGTTGAAGCCGATATGGGTGAGGTTGGCGTGCAGCAGCGAATAGGTGACGAAGGTCCAGACCTTGGCGCCTTCGCCGCCCGGAAAGGTGATGTCGAGCAGCGTTGAATCGTAGCGCTTCGGGATGAAGCCGAAGACGTCGATGGTCCAGTTCTCCAGCTCCGGCGGCAGCAGCACCCGCAGATGGATCACCGCGATCAGGAGGATGTAGGCGGTGAGCGCCGGCGGCAAGGTCAGGATCGGCTCGCGCGGCGCCTCCGGCGGCGGCGCGAGCGGGGATTCGGGATGGGAGTCCAAGGGGTCGGCGACCTCGATGCGGCGGTGGATCAGAGATAGGCGGCTTTCGCACCCCTGTGCAAGTGCACAATCCCAAAATCGGACACCGGGTGTCGCGCAGTGCGGAATCGGGACAAAAGAAAAGGGAGGGCGCTGAGAACGCCCTCCCTGATCGGCTGGTCTTCTCGTGCCCCGGAGGGATCGGGAGAAAATCCCCACCCCTCCCCGCACGGTGACCAAACTGTTTGACGCCACCTGTGTACCAACGGCGCCGGCGCTTGGGGCAGCCGGCGCGAACGGGAACGCGCGGACCCTACCCACTGGTTCCGCGGGGGCCAAGGACATAGTTAAATTTACGTTAACAACACAAAGCTGCCGATAAGCCGCCCAAAGCGCGGCCACGGCATGGACGCTGCACAGCCTTCCCTGCACAACAGAGAAGGGAAGGCGCCTGAGCAAAACCGGGACAGATGTGTCCCGCCGAGACAGGTGCCGGGCAAGGTTTAGATGAAACACAGCTCGAGCCGCGAGTTCTTCGCATATTGGAATGCGAAGCGCGGCACCGCACGTGCACCTGACCGGAGTGAGTTCGAGCCGTCCGCGGTACGCGAACTGCTGTCCGACATCTTCGTGCTGTCCTATGACGGCGAGACCCGCTTTCCGTTCCGCGTGGCCGGCACCCGCACCTCCGCCCTGCTCGGCTGCGACCTCAAGAACCGGAGCTTTTCCGCCCTGTTCACCGGCGCGAGCCGCGGCGAGATCGAAGACATCATCACCTGCGTCGTCGAAGAGACCCTGCCGGCCATCGCCGGCATCACCGCCACGACCGAGAGCGGCGCCAAGGCGCATCTCGAACTGCTGCTGCTGCCCTTCACGAGCCGCGTTCATATGCCGGCGAGCCTCACCGGCCTGCTCGCCCCGTTCGAGGACGACGTCGGCCGGCTGCACGACCTGGTGCTGACCTCGTGGCGTTACCTGCATCCCCAGGAGCGGTTCGTGCCGCGGACCCTGCGCAAGCTGGCCATCGCGCGCGGCCTGATGGTCTACGAAGGCCTCCGCTAGCTGCCGGCGCCCGCCTTGGGACGGGATGGCAGGCGCCGGTCGCTTGCACCCCGCCCCGCGGAACTCTATTAGCTGTCTGGCCGTCACGGCGGGGTGGACCCGCTCATTGCAGCTGCGGCCGGGCTGGGCATGTTTCGGAATTCGATCAGGCAAAAGATCGTCGGCATTGCCGCGGGACTCATCATCCTCGCGGTGATCACGTCGCTGCTGTCGATGGTGATGGCGGGCCAGGTCGGCCATCTCCTCGACGAGCTCACCAACCGCTACATCCCCGCCTATGGCCACCTCGCCCGCGTCAACATCCGCGCGCTGGAGCGGTCGCTCGCCATGCGCCGGATGATGATGGCGAAGATGCAGGCGCCGGGCGAAGATTCCGGCTACGAAAGCGCGCGCAAGGCCTTCGACGAGATCGAGCCCCTGATCAAGCGCGAGGCCGACGCCGCACGCGTGCTGATCGATGCGATCATCGCCGATCCCTCGACGCCATCCGACAACGCCGCGCTCGGACGCCTCGATGACCGCATCGACAATGCCGTCAACGACCTCTTGATGCGCCTGAACGCAGAGAACAAGACGCTGCTCGAGCAAATCGACGCCAAGGACTTTGCGGCGGCGAAAGCGACCACGCTGCGCGCCGACGCCCTGCGCGACGACTTCAACACCAGGATCGAGAGCATCCGCGCCGACATGCTGGCGCAGGTCGCTTCGGCCGCCGCGAAGGTGATGAGTGCCCAGCAGCGGGCGATCATCATCTCCGGCGTCGTGACCGCGATTGCCGCGATCCTCGGCTTCGTGTTCGCGATGCTGGTCGGCAGCGGCATCACGCGTCCGGTGATGCGCCTGCTCGAAAGCACCCGCGAGGTCGAGGCGGGCCGCCTCGACGGCGCTATCACCATCACGACCCAGGACGAGATCGGCCAGCTGTCGGCCGCCTTCAACCGCATGATCGAGACGCTGCGCCACAACCAGCGCATCCGCGAGACGTTTGGCCGCTACATCAATCCGCGGATCGCCGAGGGCCTGCTCGAACAGCCGGCGATCGCCGCGACCGAAGGACAGCGCCGCGTCATGACGGTGATGTTCTGCGACATGAAGGGCTTCACCAGCCTGAGCGAGGGCGTGACGCCGAGCGGCCTCGTCAAGATCATGAACCTCTATCTGTCGACGATGTCGGCGCCGGTCCATGCGCACCGCGGCATCATCGACAAATATATCGGCGACGCCATCATGGCCTATTGGGGCGCGCCCTTCGTCGAGGAGGCCGAGCAGACCCATCTGGCCGCGCTTGCCGCCATCGACATGATCGGCCAGGTCAACCAGCTGCGCAAGGATCTGCCGGAACTGCTCGGCGTCCGCGTGATCCCGGCCGATTGCGACATCCGGATCGGGATCGCCACCGGCGAGGCCCTGGTCGGCAGCATCGGCTCCGAGTTCATGATGAGCTACACCGTGCTCGGCGACACGGTGAACCTCGCCTCGCGGCTGGAAGGCGCCAACAAGTTCTACGGCAGCCGCAGCCTGATCTCGGAGGCCACCGCCGCGGCCTGCGCCGCAACCATCGAGCTCCGCGAGATCGACCGCCTCGTCGTGATGGGGCAGACCCAGCCGGTCGCGGCGTTCGAGATCCTCGGCAAGAAGGACGAACTGACGCCGGCGCAGATCGAGTTACGGCAGCGTTACGCGGACGGTCTCGCCGCTTATCGCGAGCGCCGCTGGGATGACGCCGAGCAAGCCTTCGCCGCCGCGCTGGCTGCGGCGCCCGGCGACGGCCCGTCGATCGCCATGAAGGCGCGCGTCGCAGCGTTCAGGCAAGATCCGCCGGCGGCCGACTGGGACGGCGCCTGGCATCTGGAGCGGAAGTAGCCGCGTCACGCTCATCCCGGCTCTGCCGCTACAGCTGGGCCTCGATCGCAGCCTTGTCGATCACCGACCAGACCTGCACGATCTTCCCGTCGCGGAATTCGTAGAACACGTTCTCGGCGAAGGAGACGCGCTTGCCGTTGACGCCGAGACCGAGAAACGTGCCGTTCGGCGAACAGTCGAATGCCAGCCGGCTCGCGACATGGGACGCATCCGACACCAGCAGAACGATGTTGAAGCGAAGGTCCGGGATGTCGCGAAAATCCCCTTCCAGCATCGCGCGATAGCCGGATAACCCGAACCGCCGGCCGTTGTGGCACACATCCTCGTCAACGAACTGACCGAGTTGCGGCCAGTCCTGGCGATTCAAACAGGCAATGTAGTTCCGGTAGATCTCGGCGAGGTCCGTTTTCATCATCGATCGTCCTCCTTGCCGCGGGTCCAGATGGCCATTGAGCATCTGAGTGCGATTCTAACACCGATGTTAGTTTCGACTCCGATGTCCGATGGCGCGAACGAAACACTCGGCCGGCGTGCACGTGAAAGCGCGACGTCCCGAAGAGACAGTGCGATTGCCGCTTCGGCAAACAATTTCTCAAAACGCGCGGAATGTCTCCCGCGATCGGGAGTTAGTGCTTCAGGTCAATAACTGTCCTTGTCAAATCGGAGGCGTACATGATCAAGTCACCGATGATGCTTGCGGCATTCCTGACAGCGCCGATCATTCTGTTCCCACCGCAGACCGCCGTCGCGGCTGGCGGAGGTGGCGGCGGTGGTGGTGGTGGCGACCCATACGGGTCGAGCTACGGCACTCCCGCGCCGTCCTATCCCCAGCAAAAGGACAGAAAGACCACGCACAAGATCAAGAAGCCCGTCAAGCAGTCCGGCTTCGAAGACCCGGCGTTCCGCGACGGCTATCGCGCAGCCTATGCGACAATCTACGAACGCAACGACTACACCGCCGCGATCGATCAGTTGCACGCACTCGGCCGCGATGATCAGCCGAACGTCGCGAACCTGATCGGCTACTCCTATCGCAAGCTCGGCGACTACAAGCAATCGCAGGTCTGGTACGAACGTGCGCTCAAGGCCGATCCGAACCACGTCCTGACGTGGAATTACTACGGCCTGTGGCAGATCGAACAGGGAAACCGCGACCAGGCGCAGTATCATCTGCAGCGGATCGCCGAGATCTGTGGCACCGAATGCGAAGAGTATCGGACGCTGGCGGCGGCACTGGAAAAGCCGCCGGGTACGAACCTCGTCTACTGAGCGCGTCGCGTAGCCCGCATGAGCGGAGCGACATGCGGGGAAGGACCGGCCCCGGATGTCGCTGTCGCTCGTCCGGGCTATGCCTGTGAGCCGCATTGTTCGCGTGTCCGTTTTTGCGGGAATTTCGCCGTTTTGGTCGACGTGGCCGGCGAGTAGCTTGCGTGCCGGGCGACGCACGCGGATACGTTGAGATCGATCATCATGACCTGGCGGCTTCTCGCGTGGAGCGGCATCGCCGTTGCCGCGCTGGTTCCAATCATCGGCGGCATCTGGCTCTTCACCCTGCCCGCCGCATCCGCGTTCCGGGTTCCGCCTCCGATCGCCAAGGCCGAGCAGGATGCAACGCTCGCGGCGCTGAAGCCGCCGAAGCGGTCGCGCCCCCAGATCGCGATGCTCGGCATCAACGACATGACCGAGACCACCGACTATCTGATGCCCTACGGCATCCTCAAGCGCGCCGATGTTGCCGATGTCGTCACGCTGGCGACGGGACCCGGTCCGGTCGCGCTATTCCCGGTGCTGAAGGTCGAGCCTGATGCGACCATCGCCGCATTCGACGCCGCACATCCGGACGGCGCCGACTACGTCATCGTGCCGGCGATGAGCCGCGACGACGATCCGGCGGTCATGCAATGGATCCGGCAGCAGGCGGAGAAAGGCGCTGTGATCGTCGCCGTCTGCGCCGGCGCCAAGGTGCTCGCCTCGACCGGCCTGCTCGACGGCAGGCGCGCCACCACGCACTGGTTCTACCTGAAGAACTGGCGCAGCAAACATCCCGCCATCCAATACGTCGCCGACCGCCGCATCGTGGTCGATCGCGGCGTCGCGACGACGACCGGGATTTCGGCCTCGATGCCGATGTCGCTGACCCTGATCGAGGCGATCGCCGGCCGTACCAGGGCTGAGGCCGTCGCGCGCGAGATCGGCCTGCCCGGCTGGGACGCGCGGCATGACAGCAACGCCTTCAAGTTCACGCGTCCCTTCGCGCTGACCGCCATCCGGAACACGCTGGCGTTCTGGAACCGGGAACAGCTCGGCCTCGCGCTGGCTCCCGGCGTCGACGAGGTCTCGCTGGCGCTGGTCGCCGACAGCTGGTCGCGCACCTACCGCTCGCATGCCGTGACGTTCGCCGCGACCGGCGACGCGGTGACGACCCGCAACGGCCTGCGTATTTATCCGCAAGTCGTGGCGCCGGATTGGTCCGCAGATCGTCTGCTGCCCGCGGTCGGCACCGCGCCGCCCGCGCAGGCGCTCGACCGGGCGCTTGCCGGGATCGAAACACGCTATGGCCGTGATACGGCGGACTTCGTCGCCATGCAGCTCGAATACCCACGGGCTGACGCCGTGCAGTGAGGGATTGCGTCCCCAACAACGTATTCGATCCTCCATCCGCTCCATTGTCATCTGCCCGTCATGAATTGTGCCGACACGTCAGCGCCGGACCAGTTCGGGGACACGCATGGACTATTTCAAACGCTTCAACTTCCTGTTCGCTGCGCCGGTGTTCGAGGCCGACGACCTCGAGGGCATCCGCTTCAACCAGATCATCGCCGAGATCGAGCGCTCCGGCTTCGAGGTGGTTCGCGCCCGCAAGCTGGAAGATGCCGAGATCGCGGTGCAGACCGATGCCGCGATCGGCTGCATGGTGGTCGATTGGGGCAAGAAGGGCCTTGAGGGCAAGACTGCGGCGCTGATCAACCTGATGCGCCGGCGCGGCCTCGACTTCCCGATCATCCTGTTGATCCGGCGCAAGCGGTTCGAGGACCTGCCGGTCGAGGTGCTCGACTTCATCGACGGCTACGTGTTCCTGTCCGAGGAAACCCCGCCCTTCATCGCCAAGAACCTGATCTCCAGGCTGAAGCAATATGCCGAGAATTTGAAGACGCCATTCTTCGGCGCGCTGGTCGACTATGCCGAGGAAGGTAACCAGCTCTGGACCTGCCCGGGCCATAATGGCGGCGTGTTCTACAGCCGCAGCCCAATCGGACGGGTGTTCGTCGAACACCTTGGCGAAGCCGTGTTCCGCGACGACCTCGACAATTCCGTGCTCGACCTCGGCGACCTCCTCACCCATGAGGGGCCGGCGCTGCGGGCGCAGAAGGAGGCGGCGCGGATCTTCGGCGCCGAGAAAACCTATTTCGTGCTCAACGGCACCTCGACCTCCAACAAGGTCGCGCTCGGCTCGCTGGTCACCGACGGCGACCTCGTGCTGTTCGACCGCAACAATCACAAGGCCGCGCATCACGGCGCGCTGCTGATCGGCGGCGGCATCCCGGTCTACGTGCCGACGGTGCGCAACGCCTGGGGCCTGATCGGGCCGATGCGCTGGGACCTGCTCGACGAGGGCACGCTGCGCGACCACATCCGCAAGCACCCGCTGGTCAAGGACGAGAACGCCTGGAAGAAGGAGCGTCCGTTCCGCGTCGCCGTGGTCGAGCAGTGCACCTATGACGGCACCATCCACTCGGCCGAGATGATCCTCAAGCGGATCGGCCATCTCTGCGACTACATCCTGTTCGACGAGGCCTGGGCCGGCTTCATGAAATTCCACCCGATCTATGCCGGCCGCTTCGCGATGGGGCTGTCCGATCTCGGCCCCGAGGCCCCCGGCATCATTGCGACCCAATCGACCCACAAGCAGCTCGCGAGCTTCTCGCAGGCCTCGCAGATCCACATCCGCGACCGCCACATCAAGGGCCAGAAGCGCCGGGTCGAGCACCGCCGCTTCAACGAGAGCTTCATGCAGCACGCCTCGACCTCGCCATTCTATCCGATCTTCGCCTCGCTCGATGTCGGCGCGCAGATGATGAAGGGCCGCTCCGGCGAAGTCTTGTGGGACGACACGATCCGGCTCGGCATCGAGCTGCGCAAGAAAATCCGCGCCGTGAAGCGCGAGTTCGAGGAGAAGGAGACGCGCCCCGAGCGGCGCTGGTTCTTCGAGCCGTTCGTGCCGGATCGCGTCATGATCCCCGACGTCGCGCGCGAGAACGGCGTGCACAATGTCGCCTGGGAGACGATCTCGACCGACCAGCTCGCGACCAACCCGTCCTACTGGCAGCTCAATCCCGGCGAGACCTGGCACGGCTTCCCCGAGCTGACGGCCGGCTTTGCCATGACCGATCCGAACAAGCTCACATTGCTGACGCCGGGCTTCGATCACGCCACCGGCGCCTATGCCGATCACGGCATCCCCGCACCGGTGGTGGCGCAATATTTGCGGGAGAACCGCATCGTCGCCGAAAAGAACGACCTCAATTCCCTGCTGTTCCTGCTGACGCCCGGCGTCGAGGCCAGCAAGGCCGGCACGCTGGTCTCCGGGCTCGTCGCCTTCAAGAAGCTGCACGACGACAACGCGCTGCTCGAGGACGTCATCCCGGAATTCTACCGCCGCCGTCCGGGCCGCTATGCCGGGGTGCGGCTGCGCGACCTCTGCGGCGACATGCACCGCTTCTTTCGCGATGCCGGCGTCAGCGCGCTGCAGGCCAGACAGTTCATGCCCGAGCACCTGCCCGAGATCGCGATGTCGCCGCGCGAGGCCTCGCGCTATCTGGTGCGCAACGATGTCGACTATCTGCCGATCGACCAGATCTTCGGCCGTATCGCCGCGACGCCGTTCGTGGTCTACCCGCCCGGCATCGCCACCATCGTGCCCGGCGAGCGGCTGTCGGAACGCAGCAAGCCGATGATCGATTATCTGAAGGTGTTCGAAGCGAGCTTCAATGCGTTCCCCGGCTTCGAGGTCGAGGTCCAGGGCATCTACAAGGAGATCGACGACTCCGGCCGCGTCCGCTTCTACACCTATGTCGTGTCCGAATAGGCGAACGGACGCAACACAATGGAGAATGATCACAAGATCACCGTCCGCCCGTCCCGCGACAGCGACGTCGACGCCATGCTGTCGATCTACCGCCACCACATCCGCCGCGGCGTCGAGGAAAGCGTCGACGACAGCGGCACGCCGGAGCCCGACGATCTGCGCGACCGCCGCAAGAATCTGCGCAACACCCGCCTGCCCCACCTCGTCGCGATCTGCGACAGCGAGGTGGTCGGCTATGCCTATGTCGTGCTGTTTCGCAAGCGTCCGGCCTACCGCTACACGGTGAAGCATTCGATCTATGTGCATCACCGCTTCACCGGCCAGCGCGTTGGCGGCCGGCTGCTGCAGGAGTTAATCGACACCTGCGCCGCCGCCGGCTTCCGCCAGATGATCGGCTACATCGACAGCGACAACGCCGCCTCGCTCGCGCTGCACGACCGCTTCGGCTTCGCCCGCGTCGGGCATTTGCCCGGTGTCGCCTATCGCTATGGCCGCTGGTCCGACACCATGATGGTGCAGCGCTCGCTCGCCGCCGGCGCCACCGCCCCGCCGCCCCCCGCGCCGCTGTCGCGACGGTGATGGGCACGACACTTTCCATTCGTCGTCCCGGCGAAGGCCGGGACCCATAACCACAGGATTGGATTGGCAAGGAAGGCTGTGGCCCCAGCGTCGCGCAATAATCACCTTCGGTGGTTATGGGTCCCGGCCTTCGCCGGGACGACAGCGAATGTGTTGCGCGGCCGGTGAGTCATACACCGGCATTCTCGCGGCCTCTGCAGCGCGAGTTTTGCATTTCGTTTCGCCGCTCTGATGACAGAGGGCGCAGGGAAAGCCGGATGCCGATCGCACCCATGGGTCCCGAGTAATCCTGCAGGCTGCAAGGCGCAAGCGACCTGAACGCCCTACTCCAGCGTAAAGCCGACCCGCAGCGCCACCTGATAGTGCCGGATCTTGCCGTCCTCGATATGGCCCCGCGTCTGCACCACCTCGAACCACTTCATTTCCCGGATCGTCTTTGACGCGCGGCTCACGGCGTTCTCGATCGCCGCCTCGATGCTCTTGTCCGATGATCCGACCAGTTCCAGGATTTTGTAGACGTGATCCTTGTCGTGCGTGGCGGGCATGTCGACCTCCTCTGTGGATGCGCGATCCGGACCGCTTGCGCTGCGGTTCGGACAGTCCATCGTCCGATGCGGGCCGGCCATCGTCAAAACCGACGAATGCTGCGCGGCAACACGCCGGACGAATTGAATCAACGTGTCGCGGCGCCTTTGGTGCCAGCATGCATTTCGTGCCAGCTGCGCACCCGCCCTTGTCCGTGCCTTGACCTATGGTAGCATGGTTTCATCAAGTATTCGGGAGCGATACGATGTCCACTGCGTCCAGCTCACCCGCCACACCTCCTCACAGCCTCGGATCCGGGCTTTCCAACCTCCGCGCCAAGTGGGGCTGGATCGTCGCCCTCGGGGTGATCTACCTGATCGCCGGCGTGCTCGCCTTCGGTAGCGTCTTCTTCGCCACCGTCGTCAGCGTGCTGTTCGTCGGCGCCATGATGATCGTCGCCGGCGTCGCCGAGATCATCAACGCGTTCCAGTTCAAGACCTGGGGCAAATTCCTGTTCTGGCTGCTGCTCGGCGCGCTCTATGTCGTGGCGGGCTTCATCACCTTCGAGAACCCGCTGCTCGCCGCGGCGACGCTGACGCTGTTCCTCGGCATCGCGCTGGTGGTGTCGGGCATCGTCCGCATCTTCCTCGCCTTCGGCATGAACTCGGAAGCGCCCTGGGGAATGGTCGCGATCTCCGGCCTGATCACGCTGGTGCTCGGCGCCATGATCCTGGCGCGCTGGCCGGTCTCGAGCCTCTACGTGCTCGGCATCTTCCTCAGCGTCGACCTGATCTGCGCCGGCGTGAGCTGGATCAGCATGGGCATGGCGCTGAAGCGCAGGGCGTGAGGCGCGATCGTCGCCTCAGGCACGATCGACGGGTGGGTTAGCCAACGGGTCCGCTCGCAGGGCGGCCCGATGGCAAGCTCCGCGTGACGCGCCGCACGTTTCATGCGCGGAGAGATGGCGGGTTACGCTTGCGCTAACCCGCCATACCCTCAATCCACCTGCAAGCCTCAGGGCTGCGCGAGGTGCCAGGCGCCGTTGAGAAAACCGTCGCCGGTGATGTCGCCGGCCTTCTGGTCCTTGGCGAAGGTATAGAGCGGCTTGCCCTTGTAGGCCCACTGCTTGGAGCCGTCGTCACGCGAGATGATGGTGTAGCCGCCTTCGGCCTTGTCGCTGGCGTCCGCCTCCAAGACCGGCCAGTTCGTCGCGCACGGGCCGTTGCAGGCCGACTTGCCTTCGGAATCCTTGTCGAAGGTGTAGAGCGTCATGCCCTTGGCGTCGGTGAGGACGGAGCCCTTCGCGGTGGTTCCGGTCTTGGTCGGCGGCGCGGCAAAGGCCGCCGAGGCGAACGCAAGCGACACGGCGGTGGCGAGCGCGAGCGAGATCGATGTCTTCATGATGTCTCCTGTTCGAATGCAAATGGCTTGCATGCGTAAGGACGCCGAAGGGCGCGCACTATTCCGCTGACGGCGCGCGAAGAATTTTCGGGACGGCGATCAATGCGAGGGGAATAAAGCCGCAGGCGCGTGCCGATACCGTCCCGTAGCCCGCATGAGCGGAGCGACATGCGGGAGCCGCCCCGGATATCGCGGAGCCTGTCATCGGGCGCGCGTTCGCGCGACCCGTTGGCTCATCCGGGCTACAACACCGAATATGCTACCGCCTGATTTCCTCGACCGCGCGCACCAGCGGGCGGTCGGAGAGCTGGATCGGGCCGGAGAACGGCGTGCTCATTTCGAGGATCAGGTAAATCGCGGCCGAGATCAGCGCCGCGGCGGCGACGGTGGTCGAGATCACCACTGCGTTGCGCGGCGCGCGAAAGCCGAGGGTTGCGAACATCAGCGTCAGCCACCCGACCAGGATGCAGATCAGCGGCGACGGAAACGAGCCGTCGGACTGCTCGACAAAGGTCCAGCGCTGCTGCACCGCCTGCCGATAGACCGAGCGCGCGTCGTTCCACAGCGCGACCTTCTGCTCGTCGTCGAACCGCAGCTCGCGCAGGCTGGTGCCGACCTCGTCGAGCAGGCGCTCGGACACCGCGCTTGCCCTGGAGATCGGAACATCCTTGAGCACCTGCTCGACATAGGCGAGCAGCCGCTTGCGCGGCTCGTCGGCGCTCGGACCGAGCGGCCGCAGGCCGCGATCGAGCAGGATGAGGTCGGTGGCGAAGACATGCAAATTGCGGTCGACCGCCACATAGGTGTTGGCGGCACTATTCATCATCAGGCCGAGCAGCAGCGACGGCATGGTGACGAACAGCGTCGCGACCAGGCGTACCGAGGTGTTGGTCTCGTCGCTGCGGTGATGATCGGCGAGCCGGGCATGGATCGCCATGGTCGCAAGCGCGGCGCCGCCGAGCAGGGTGAAGATCAGGACGGCGACGATGAATGCAACCACGGCTTGCGAAAACCTGCGAGAGAATCAGGTCCGCAGGATAGCAAGGGACGCCCAATGGTGCATGTCCGGTTGACTAGCCGCCCCCACGCGCTATCCAGTCCGGACAGTTTGGGGGACGCCCGGCGAGAGCGCGAGGGGCACTCCAGAGGAGATACCACGTGCATATCGTCGACGACAGCGAGGTCAACCGCGTCCTGAGCTTTCCGATCCTGATCGAGGCGATCGAGGCCGCGCACCGACGGCCGAAGATCGCGGTGCACGACGGCTATCTCGGCGACGACAAGGGCCAGCAGCTGGTGACGCGCAGCGCGGTCGATGCCGGCCGCTTCATGATGACCAAGCTCTACACCAGCTTTCCCGGCAACCTCGCCCACGGCAAGCTGCCGGCGGTTCAGGCGGTCTGCGTGCTGTTCGACGGCAATGACGGGCGTCCGCTCGCGGTGATGGACGCCGCCGAGATCACCCATTGGAAGACCGCCGCGGACTCCGCCCTCGGCGCAAAACACCTGGCGCGGCCGGATGCCGAGACGCTGCTGGTGGTCGGCGCCGGCGAGATGGCGCGCTGGCTGGTGCGCGGCCACCGCACCGTGCGGCCGCGGCTGAAGCGGGTGCGGGTCTGGAACCGGACAGTTGAACGCGCCCAGGAGCTCGCCGCGCTGCTGGAAGGCGACGGCATCGCGGCCGAGGCCGTCTCCGATCTCGACGCCGCGACACGCGAGGCCGACATCATCACCACCTGCACCCGCTCGCGCGAGCCGCTGGTCAAGGGCGCCAACCTTAAGCCCGGCACCCATCTCGATCTGGTCGGCGGCTTCACCCCGGAGACCCGCGAGTCCGACGACGAGGCGGCGCGGCGTTCGCGCATCTTCGTCGACCGCCGCGAATCCGCCTTCGATGGCGTCGGCGACATCCTGCAACCGATCGCGAGCGGTGCGATCACCGAGAGCGACGTGCTCGGCGATCACTACGATCTCGCCGGCGGCAAGGTCGCCGGGCGGCTGTCGGATAGCGACATCACCTTCTTCAAGAACGCCGGCGGCGGGCATCTGGATCTGATGACCTGCGAGACGGTGCTTGCGCAGCTGGGGAAGGAGCTGCGGTAAGCGGAACTGTTCTGTAGCCCGCATGAGCCAACGGGTCGCACGAATGCGCGCGCCCCGTTGGCTCATCCGGGCTACATCTACATCTCGCGCAGCCAGACCTCGCCGATCGAGTGATCGGCGCGCTTGCGCAGCACGACGTCGGCCCGCGTCCGCGTCGGCAAGATGTTCTCCCTGAGATTGGCGCGATGATGCTCGCGCCACAGCCGCTCCGCGACCTCGCGCGCGTCACCCGGCGGCAGGTCCCTGTAGTGGTGGAAATAGGAGGCGGGATTCCGGAACGCTGTCGGCTGCAACCTGAGGAAGCGTTCGACATACCAGGACTGGATGTCGGCCTCATCGGCATCGAGATAGATCGAGAAGTCGAAGAAATCCGACACCACCACCGGCGCCGTGCCGCGCGCCAGCAGCACGTTGAGGCCCTCGAAGACCAGGATGTCCGGCTGCCGGATGACCTGGCGTTCCGACGGCACGATATCGCCGATCAGATGCAAATAGACCGGCAGCTCGAGCTCGCGTTCGCCCGCCTTCGCCGCCGCGAGAAATCGCAGCATGCGCGGCAGGTCGTAGCTCTCGGGAAAGCCCTTGCGCCGCATCAGCCCGCGCTCTTCGAGAACACCGTTGGCATGCAGAAAGCCGTCGGTCGTCACCAACTCGACCCGCGGATGATCGGCCCAGCGGGCCAGCAGCGCGCACAGCACGCGGGCAAAGGTGCTCTTGCCGACGCCGACGCTGCCGGCCAATGCAACGATGTAGGGCGAACGGCGTGCCGGGCGGCCGAGAAACTCCGCCTTGACGTGCGCGAGGTTGCGCGCCGCCGCGAAATGCAGGTTCAACAAGCGCGTCAGCGGCAGATACACGTCGCTGACTTCGGCGGAATTGATCGGCTCGTTCAAGCCGCGCAACGCCGCGAGATCGGCGTCCGAGAGCGTCAGCGACGTGCTGGCGCGCAAGGCCGCCCAATCGCTGCGGCCGAAGATCATGTAGGCGGACAGCTCGTCGGGGTGGGTCATCTTAGCCGTTCACGGTGAGCCTGATGCGGCGAGTAGCCCGCATGAGCGAACCGACATGCGGGAAGCTCTCCCCCGGATATCGCTTCGCTCATCCGGGCTACACGGTAACCGCTGTAGAACCGCAGGGCGGCTTGCGAACCGCAACCCGCCCTACGTTCCCTACTCCGCGGCCTGCTGCGTCGGTGCGTCCAGCACCTCCGACACTTTCGGCGGAGACATCGGCAGACTGTAGAAGCGTTTGCCGAGCGCGTTGTGGACGGCGTTGGCGACCGCGGCCATCACAGGCACCAGCGGCACCTCGCCGACGCCCTTGACGCCCTGCGGATGCTTCGGGTTCGGCACCTCGACCAGCGCGCAGTCGAGCATCGGCAGGTCGGAGCAGACCGGCATGCGATAATCGAGGAAGCCGGGATTATCGACCTTGCCGTCCTTGTTGTAGATGTACTCCTCGTTCAGCGCCCAGCCGATGCCCTGCGCGACGCCGCCCTGCAGCTGGCCCTCGACATAGCTCGGATGCACGGCGCGGCCGACATCCTGCACGGCGGTGTAGCGAACGACGCGGACGATGCCGAGATCGACATCGACCTCGACGTCGCAGATATGGGTGCCGAAGCCGCCCTCGGCGCCTTGGGTGTTGAGCTGCACGCTGGCGCCGATCGGACCGCCCTGCGACGGCGCCTTCTCGGCGAGATCGGCGAGCGTCAGCGGCTCGAACTGGCCGGCATTCGGGCTCACCGGATGCGCGGCGCCGTTCTCCCACTTCACGGCTTCAGGGTCGATCTCCCAGAGCTTCGCCGCGCGCTCGCGCAAGGTCGCGATCACCTTGTCGGCCGCCTGCGTCACCACCATCGAGGAGGCGAACAGCACGCGGCTGCCGCCGGTCAGGTTGGAGAAGCCGACGGTCTGGGTGTCGCCGATGATGACGGAGACGCGCTTGTAGTCGATGCCGAGCAGCTCGGCGCAGATATTGGCGATGCCGGCGCGCGAACCGCCGATGTCGGGATGCCCTGTCGTGACGACGACGTTGCCGTCCTCGGTGATGTTGACCTGCGCGGAGGATTCACCGCCGGCGTTGAACCAGAAGCCGGAGGCGACGCCCCTGCCCTGCAGCTTGCCGAGCGGCGCGGCATAATGCGGATGGTTCCTGGCGGCTTCCAGCGTCTCGATATAGCCGATGCGCGGGAACACCGGGCCGTGCGCCGCTTTGGTGCCTTCCTTCGCCGCGTTCTTCAGCCGCAGCGCTAAGGGGTCCATCTTGAGCGCCTCGGCAAGCTCGTCGAGCACGCATTCCACCGCATAGGCGCCGATCGGCGCGCCGGGCGCGCGATAGGCCGCGACCTTGGAGCGGTTGGAGCAGACGTCGAACCCCTCCGACAGCACATGCGGGATGTCATAGGGCGCGAAGCTGCACCCGACCGCACCGCGGATCGGCGAGCCCGGGAAGGCGCCGGCCTGCAGATAGAAGCTGCCATGGGCGGCGACGATGGTGCCGTCCTTCTTGGCGCCGATCTTCACCGTGCTCTTCGAGCCCGAGGTCGGCCCCGTGGCGCGCATCACCTCCTCGCGCGTCATCACCATCTTGACCGGGCGACCGGATTTCTTGGCGAGCAAGGTCGCGAGCGGCTCGAGATAGACGATGGTCTTGCCGCCAAAGCCGCCGCCGATCTCGGCGGGGATGGCGCGGATGTCACTCTGCGGGATGCCGGTCAGCATCGAGGTCATCGCGCGCACCATGAACTGGCCCTGGCTCGACGACCAGATCGTGGTCTTGCCGTCGGCCGCGACCGAGATCAGGCAGGCATGCGGCTCGATATAGCCCTGGTGCACCGGGCGCGTGGTGAAGGAGCGCTCGATGACGACTTCGGCATCCTTGAAGCCCTGCGCGATGTCGCCCTTCTTGGATTCGAGGCGGCCCATGATGTTCGAGGGCTTGCCCTCGAATCTGTTGAACTCGTGCAGGATCGGCGCATCCGCCTTCAGCGCGTCGTCGATCTCGATCGCCCAGGGCAGCACCTCGTAGTCGACCTCGATCAGCTTGCAGGCTTCCGCCGCGATCGCCTCCGTGGTCGCGGCGACGGCGGCGACGGGATGGCCGGGGAACAGCGCCTTGTCGCGCGCCATCACGTTGCGGCACATCCAGCGCATGTCCTGGATGCCGAGCATGACGGCGCCCTTCTCGATCGTGAAGTCGACGATGTCGCGCGAGGTGACCACCGCCTTGACGCCGGGCAGCGCCTCGGCCTTGGCGGTGTTGATCGACCTGATGCGGGCGTGCGGATGCGGGCTGCGCAGCACCTTGCCCCAGATCATGCCGGGCATGGTGGTGTCGGCGGCAAACGCCGCGCGGCCGGTCACCTTGTCGACGCCATCGGGCCGGATGGTGCGCTGGCCGATCCATTTGTTGTTGACGACGTTCATGGGCGGGTCTCCACCATTCCTTGCCGCATTTCAGCCGCGGTCTCCATCACCGCGCGGACGATCTTGTCGTAACCGGTGCAACGGCAGAGATTGCCGGCGAGCCAGAAGCGGACTTCCTCTTCGGTCGGGTTGGAATTTTTGGCGAGCAGCGCCTCGGAGGCGACCAGCATGCCCGAGGTGCAGATGCCGCACTGGAGCGCGGCATGCTCGAGGAACTTCTGCTGCAGCGGATGCAGCCGATCGCCCTTGGCCATGCCCTCGATGGTCCCGATCTCGTGGCCCTCGGCCTCAGCCGCGAGCATCAGGCAGGAGCAGACCAGGCGGCCGTCGAGCGTGATCGAGCAGGCGCCGCAATCGCCGGACGCGCAGCCCTCCTTGGAGCCGGTGAGCCCCAATTGCCCGCGCAGCGCGTCGAGCATGGTCTCGTACGGCTCGCACAGGAACTCGACCGGCTCGCCGTTGACTGAGGTGGTGACGTGCAGTTTCGCCATGGTGCTAGTGTCCTCCCGCGCGCTGGGCGGCGATCGCGGCGGTGCGCTTGAGCAGCACGCCGGCGGTTTTGGTCCTGTAGGCGATGGTGCCGCGCTTGTCGTCGATCGGACGACAGGCGGCGCGGCACGCGGCAGCGGCGGCTTCGAGCGCGGCATCGTCGAGCTTCGAGCCGATCAGCGCCTGGGCGGCAGGCTCAACCAGCAGCGCGGTCGGTGCCACTGCACCGAGGCCGACGCGGGCCGCGGTACAGACGCGATCCTTCAAGGTCAGGCTGACGCCGATGCCGACCACCGCGATGTCCATCTCGGTGCGCGGGATCATCCGCAGGTACGCGTCACCCGAGCCTTTCGGCCGCGGCGGTAACGTGAAGCTGACCAGGATCTCGCCCGGCTTGAGGTTGGTACGGCCAGGTCCGGCCGGCACATCCTCAACCTTCATGTCCCGCCGGCCGTTCGGACCCTGCACGGTGACGACGGCACCCGCCGCGATCATCGCCGGCACGCTGTCGCCGGCCGGTGAGCCGTTGCAGAGATTGCCGCCGGCGGAAGCGCGGCCTTGCACCTGCTTGGAGCCGATCAGGTTCACGGCCTCGAGCACGCCGGGCCATACCTTGCCAAAGCGCGCATGCTCGGCGAGCTCCATGCCGGAGACGGCGGCACCCACGCGGAAACCGCCATCGGCGGTTTCGCTGATTTCGGTCATCTCGCCGATCTTCTTGATGTCGACGATCAGTCCCGGCCGCACCAGGCCGGAGCGCATTTGCACCAATAAGTCGGTGCCCCCTGCCATAACGCGGGCGGCACTCCCGGCGGCAGCAAATGCGCCAATCGCTTCGTCAAGCGTGCGCGGTGCTACGTATCGGATATCGGTCATGACGGTTCTTTCGGTCTCCCTCGACTGCTTGTTCCCTTAGGATTTGCGGGATGTGGCCTTATTGCTGGCCGGCAGACCGCGAGCCTACACGGCGGATCGGGGTCCGAACAGCCTGCGAGGTGCGGCAGGAAGCGCAGGCTCCTATGCAGGATGCGGACTTGTGCGTGCCGGCGGCGGCGCGCGGCCTATGCTTCGTGGCGCTCGCGACCGGCCGCGACGAGGCCGCCAACCAGATCGGTCAGGCCTGACCGCGTTTGCCGGAGCCGATACCAAGCATCGAGAACATCCCGATGATGAGCAGCGCCGCCGGAATGCACCACCACAACACATAGCCGAACATGTATTCGAAGATCGTGCGCCGGTAAGGGGGAAGCGGATTGGGCAGCGCGCCGGCACGCTGCATCTGCTCGATCTTCTCCTGCGAGAGCTCGTGGTAAACGTTGAGCGGGCGGCCGTTGAGGTCTCTGCCGGAGCCCTTGACCATCAGGGCATAGTAGCCCGTCATCTTGTAGGGCAGGATGAAGGAGTGCGTGAGGCTCACATAGCCTAGCGCGAGCGCTTCGCCCTTGGGACCCTTCTCGGTCAGGTCCTGCAGCTGCTGGTAGCTGTATCGCGTGCCGAACTCCGCGGCGCGTACGTCCTGACCGGACACTGCCATGCCGATGAACATGAGAAGAACGAGCAGACCGCGGCGCATGGCGTCTTGCCTCTCAAAGGGACGCGGCGGTTCGACCGCCTAATACTCATCAGGCAAGCTACCGGAAAGGTGTCCAACCCCGGCTAACCCAGGCGATACAAGTGTCAGCAGCCGGTTAAGTCCTCCTCAACCTCGTCGGCGCGTGCTGCTCGCGGCGAAGCCCGGAACCAACGCCTGCTCGGCGACCTGCTCAAGCAGTGAGCGCACACGGCTGCGCAACCTCGCAACCGGACCAAACGCGATGGCGCGGCTCTTGCTTGCTTTCAACAACGGATTGGTGAAGCATGCCGGCGCAATGACAGATCGGGAGACGGCGAATGGTCGAATTCTCGCGCAGAACGCTCCTCAAGCTTGCGGCCGGCGTACCGCCGGCCATCGCGGCGCCGGCCATCCTGTCATCGCGCGCCCTTGCCGCGGGCAAGGGCAAGACCATCACCGCCGTGATGCATTCGGACCTGCGCATCATCGATCCCGGTTTCACCACCGCCTACATCACCCGCGACCATGGCTACATGGTCTACGACACACTGCTCGGCATCGATTCGAGTTTCAAGGTCCGCCCGCAAATGGCGGACTGGACGATCGCGGACGACAAGCTCACCTACACCTTCACGCTGCGCGACGGCCTGAAATGGCATGACGGCGCGCCCGTCACCGCGGAGGACTGCATCGCCTCGCTGAAGCGCTGGACCGCCGTCGACGGCATGGCGCAGAAGCTGGCCGAATTCACCGCTTCCCTCGAGGCGAGCGGGCCGAAGACGATCGTGCTCAAGCTCAAGGAGCCGTACGGCCTCGTGCTGGAGTCGCTGGCAAAGCCTTCCTCCTATGTCGCCTTCATGATGCCGAAGCGGCTCGCGGAGACGGCGCCGGGCAAGCAGATCGCCGAGCAGATCGGTTGCGGGCCGTTTAAATTCATACAGGCGGAATTCCAGCCGGGCGTGAAGGCCGTCTATGAGCGCAACGCCGACTACGTGCCGCGCAAGGACAAGCCGGATTGGCTGTCGGGCGGCAAGGTCGCGAAGGTCGATCGCGTCGAGTGGGTCACGATGCCCGACGCGCAGACCGCGATCAACGCGCTGCAATCCGGCGAGATCGACTTCCTGGAACAGCCGTCGGTCGACCTGCTGCCGGTGCTCGAGGCGGACTCCGACCTCACCGTGGCCGTGCTGAACAAGTTCGGCTTCCAGATCGAGGGCCGGATGAATTTCCTGCACCCGCCATTCGACAACGCCAAGGTCCGCCGCGCCGCATTCCTGGCGATGAACCAGAAGGACGTGCTCGACGCCACCGTCGGCAACGCGAAATATTACGAGATCTGCGGCTCCTATTTCGCCTGCGACACGCCGCTCGCCAGCGACGCCGGCGCCGAGACGCTGATCAAGGGCAACGGCATGGCCGAGGCGAAGAAGGCGCTGGCCGCCTCGGGCTATGACGGCACGCCCGTCGTGATCATGATCCCCGGCGACGTGCAGACGCTGAAGGGGCCGCCGACGGTCGCGGCGCAGCTGTTGCGCGCGGCCGGCTTCAACGTCGACGCGCAGGTGACGGACTGGCAGACCGTGGTGAGCCGCCGCGCCAGCCAGAAGCCGCCCAAGGAAGGCGGCTGGAACCTGTTCTTCACCTTCACCGGCGCGACCGAGGTGATGAACCCGATCGTCAACAACCAGATCGCCGCGAACGGCAAGCGGGCCTGGTTCGGCTGGCCCGAAGACGCCAGGCTCGAGCAGATGCGCGACGCCTATGCGCGCGCCACCTCCCCCGAAGAGCAGAAGAAGGTCGCGGTCGAGATTCAAAAGCAAGCCTACGAGCAGGTGATCTATATTCCGCTCGGCCAGTTCCGCTTGCCGAGCGCCTGGCGCAAATCGCTCACCGGGGTGCTGGAAGGCCCGGCGCCGCCGGTGTTCTGGAATGTCGACAAGACCGAATAGGACCAGCGGCGCGAGCGACGCGCGCCGCTGATCAACGTTGGGCCAGCCGATGCACGTCGGAAGGTTCATCGTTTCAGCCGCCTAGGCGCTTCACTGCTCTCGCTTGCGGGCGCCGCAAAATATCGAAAACAACCCCATGCAAAGGAGCCGACGGCCGCCAGCGTTCGACCGGGCACGTTCGACCGGGCAACTGTTCGACCGGGCAACTTGACACGTCGGGCAAATCAGGAATATATTTCCAATATTCCGAAATCAGCCTCCCCCTCCAGCCGAACCATTGGCTGCGACTGCGCATCATTCGCAGCACCCCAGCCTTGCCGATAACGAGGGCGTGGGCTCACAAAAGTCCGCTTCCGACGGCGATGCAGCAATTGCCATGCTGGATCGTCGTCCACTGCTTTTGACCGATTCCGTTGAAAAAGGCCGGCAGTTTTCGTTGTAATAGCTCCGTCGCGACGTGGCCGAACTGCTCTACCGACCCTATGCGAGCCTCGGGCTGGGCATCGGGATCAGCTTGGCCATCTTTCGAAGGTTCTGGGCGGTGGCTGCGAGGATGAACTCGTCGCGCGCGCCGTTTGGGCCTCGTAAACGCAAACGGTCGAGCTTGAGAATGCGCTTGAGGTGCGCGAACAGCATCTCGATTTTCTTGCGGAGCCGGCGCGAGGTGCCTCCCTCCCACGACCTTGCGATCTGGCGCGCCATGTCGCGAGCGCCCTCATAGATCGAGCGCGGCACTCTCCGTGAAGCCTGCTTGGGGCAACACCGAGCCTTCAATGCGCATCGATCACAATCGCGCTTGCTGGCGAGGTAAAGCATGGTGGCACCATCATTCACCAACGTTCCGGTCGTGGTAAGAACTTTGCCACCAGGGCAACGATAGATGTCCCCAGCATGGTCATAGGCGAAGTCGTCGCGCGAGAAGATCCCATCTGTGCGGGCCGACTTGTCGAAGACTGTAACGTGCGGCTCGATGCCGTGCTCATAGACCAGCCAGGCGAGCATCTCGGCCGAGCCATAGCCGCTGTCACCGAGGAGCCGGCTCGGATAGAGATCAAACCGCTCCAGCGAGCGCTCAATCATGCGCTTGGCGGCCAACACCTCCGCCTGCCGGATTGCCGTCGTTGCCTCAACATCGACGATGATCGCATTCTCGATGTCGATCAGGTAGTTCGTCGAGTAGGCGAAAAACGCTTGGCCGCCGTGCGCCCCCGTCCAGCGCGCCGCCGGGTCGGAGGGCGACACGAACTTCGGGGTAACCTCGGTCGCGGCTCCGAAAGCGGCATCATCGAGGACAGCCAGATACTCATCGATTGCTCGGCCGGCAGCCTCCGGCGGAAGTCCCTTGTCGCCTTCGATCCCCTTCTGCCGATTGGCATCGGCCTTGATCAGGCTCGCATCAACTGCAAATCCTTCACCGCCGACCAGTCGCTCCTCGATGCAGCGGCACAAGACGCTCTCGAACACGCGACTGAAGAGGTCGCTCTGCCGGAAGCGGCCATGCCTGTTCTTGGAGAATGTCGAGTGATCCGGCACCGCCCCATCCAGACCGAGCCGGCAAAACCACCGGTAGGCCAAATTGAGGTGAACCTCATCGCACAGCCGCCGCTCCGATCGGATGCCGAAGCAGTAACCGATCAGGAGCATCCGGATCATCAGCTCGGGATCGATCGAAGGTCGGCCGATGCTGCTGTAGAAAGGCGCCAGCTCCTGCCTGACCCGTTCAAGGTTGACAAACCTGTCGATCGACCGGAGCAAGTGGTCGGCGAGGATATGTCTTTCGAGCGAGAACTCATAGAACAAAGCAGCCTGGTCTACTTGTCGATGCCCCATCATGATCTTCAGTCCTGCCAACTAGACAGACTGAATCACTGATATCACTGCGTCGCAACAGCCGTCTTTTTCAACGGAATCGGCCCGTTCGAGACATCCAGCGATATCCGCTCTGTGGCCGCTATCGGGGGAAAGCGGAAGTCCCCCGGCGCGCGCAATTTTGGGCACAGACTGGCACGGCTATCCAGTTGCCGCGGGTCGGTTACCGGCTTCTCGCACGAGCGTTCGCGCGCCATCGCTCCGGGAGGCTCTGCGGCGAGGCGGCCGGTTTCCACTGCAGGGACACGACCCAGTTGTCGAAGACCGTGTTGAAGCTCCCGGACTGGTACGAGAAGTTCTCGCCCGCCGGCCAAAAGTAGCCGGCCTCGGCTGCGTAGGTAAAGAGCGTCCAGGTATGGGGCTTCTTCCAGAACGCGTTGCCGCCGTCCGGGTCCCCGTCGAGAGCGCTGAAATCGAGGAAGAGCCAGAGAGGTGCATTCTTGGTGCCGAGGTTCGTATCCGGCGAGTTGAACTGCAGCGCGTTCCAGTAGATCCCAGGTCCGGCTCCGGGATCAGCATCGTCCACGAGCTTCTGCAGCCGCCAATAGAAGCTCGCGTCGCCGGTCATAGTGGTCTCGCCGGTGAACGTGATTAGGCCAGCCTGCGGGCCTGCCTGGATGATGCCGCTGATTGAGGTGGTCCCGCTGATTGTTCCGCTCCCTTGTAGTGTGCCGCCGGGAGCAGGCGAATCGGTGCCGGTCGCTGCAATGGTGACCGGGCCCGAGACCGTCCCACCGTTCATGAACAGTGTGCCCGACTCGCCGACAACAACCGCGCCGGTCACCGTGCCGGCGACCTCCAGCGTCGCCGCGTAGGATACCAGCACCTCGCCGGCACCCGTTGCTGATCCACCGGTACCGCCGGCAATCAGCGTACCCCCATTGACCCTGATCAGACCGGAAAGCATGCCGCTGCTGTCTGCACTCAGGGTCAGCGTGCCGGGACCGAACATCGTCAGGCCCGCCGATCCCTCGATGGCGGCTGCGATCTGCGAACTACCGCCGGTAGCATTGGTGTAGATCAGGCCTTCTGCCGCGCCGAACGAAAGGCTCGCAGTAGCGATGCTGCCGCCGTTCATGATGAGGCCCGCGGCGTCGCCGCTCGCCTGGCTTCCGACCAGAATGCTCGCATCGCCGCCCGTAATCGCCCCGCCGTTCACTTCGAGCGCCGCCACCTGCGGCACACCGCCGCTCTCGACCGCCTGGCTGTCGACGACCTCGTAGACGGCATCGGCCGGAACATCGTTGATGCTGACATTGGTCGACGACACGGTCGCCGCGCTCGCGAAGCCCTCGGAGGGCGAATAGGTCAGGAACTTGCCCGAGCTGGCCGCGTCGTCGTCCTCTCCGAGAATGTAGGGAGCGACGATCCCGTTCATGACGATGGGCAGGTTTGCTCCCGTTCCTGCCACGAACACCTGTTGCGTCAGCCCAAGCTGGGCCATGCCGCCGCCCGGCACGATAACAAGAGTTCCGCCGGAGTTGCGGACAATGTTCGTCAGGGTACCGTCGTCATTGCCCCCGATTACGACGCGATAGTTGCCGCTTCCGGAAAGCTGCAAGGCGCCTCCCGTAGAGCCGATGACGAACGTCGCCAGAGATCCCGAGGCGATCTGCACATCGACCGTCGCGCCGTCCGAACGAAGCTCGAGTATTCCGCCGTTCGTCACCGTCACCCTGAAGCTGCCAAATGGTGTGCCGGATGTCCGGGTACTTGCCAGCGTCCCAGCGCCTACGGTGTTGTGTCCTATCAGCTGGTTCGTGTTGGTGAGCAGGAGCGTGCCTTCGCCGTATTTGTGGAGGCCGCCCAGCCCGGAGATCGGCGCGACGACGGTCAGCGTGCCGCCGTTCGTATTGATGACCTTAGGCTGGTTGATCGTCCAAGTGCTGGGTTCATATCCGGATGTCGAGGGCAGCGCCGACGGCGAGATCGCCCAAGCTTGCCCCTGCCAGAGCACGGCGTAGACGCCCCACCCGGTGAGCGCGTCGGTGACGACCTGGCTGTAGTCTTCGGAGGGTAGCGGCAGATTTTCCAGCGTCCATCCGCTGGGCATTTGCGCGATCTGGACGGTCTGCGGATTGCTAGACGGGAGGTTGGGTACGTTCTCGAACGAGGCGGGGAAAGCGTTGTTGATGGTGATCGTGCCGCCCGTCAGGTTCACCGTGAGCGGCGCGAGGACGTGGCCGCCGTTATTTTCCATGTATCCCTTCGTCGTCTGGGAAACGGAATACCAGCCAACCGCGAAATTGGCCAAGACGATCGTCTGCGGACTCTCGGACACGTTCGTGGCCAACTGATCGGCAAGCCACGCGAGGTCCGGATTAGAAGTGCTCGTCAAATTATAGAGATCAGGCCCGATTCCGCAGGCCGACAGATAGTCGGCCATCCCGCTCGTCATGCCGTCCACGAAGCTGCCGCTCTCGCTCGACGTCCGCACCAAGCCCGCGACCACCCTTTCAAGGTTGATCGCCACGGGGTCGTCCTCGCCGTCGTAGACCACAGGAGCAACCTGCGTGAAGCCGTTTGCCGACAGCCAGTAAAGGCCCATGACCATCGACGTCGGGCCGCAATAGGCTTCACCGTCCCCCGGCAGGCTCTGCCCGAAGGGCCCGAAATCGGTCTGGATGATCGAAGGCGTGCTCTTGATGGGGTCTTTCCACATGGGGCTGGTCCACTCCTGTCCGACAAGGCCACGGTACGCGCTTGACCCGCAGGTTAATGTCCCGTTAATTGCGAGACACAACTTGTGAATACTTTAGCGTGTCGATACACTCCAAGAGTGTAGAGCGGAATCTTGAAAGTACGCAAGCTGGGTCTCCAGCCTGGCCGGCAGGGACGGCTTAGGAGTTCAAGCGCGGGCGCCGAGCGGCAGCATGTTCATCGTGAGTGGCGCATATCTGCCACCAGCGGCGATGTCCTGCGGCAGGGCCTGATAACAGGTGGTGTCGCGGCCGGTCCGCGTAACGCGAACGTCTACTTCTGAGGCGTGCTGCGAATCCTGGAAGTAGCACCTTTGAGATATGGCGACCGGCTCTGAAGATGTCCGTTCATTGGGGTAGACCGGAAGTACCCGACTGATTGCTAAAACGACGCCTTTGACCCAGAGCGGAAATCAGAGCTCGATCGCTGCGAAAATCACCGAACGCAGCAGCACGCACCGTGCCGGGTTGCTCGCGGCCGCGCGTTGCGGTCGGGCAACACTTTCTGGAAAAGCGTAGCGCCAACGGCTTCCGCCCATTGCGCAATTCCATTTTGATCCGAATGATCGATGCCGTCGCGTGCTGGGCGGTGCAACAGGGCTCGGATCGAGCCCTTGGAGGCTACGGGGTGATGAACCCGCGGCGAATTGCGACTCCGGAGTTGTGCGGGACGGTCGTTCTCGCAGGGTGGCTCCTTGCCTGGCTTGCCGGCTCTGCCGGCATCGGGAACAGCGGCGCAGTGTCCATCGGGGACCTCGCACCATCTCTCGCCGCCAACGCCGAACTGGCCGATACGCGACAGGCCACGGCAGTCGACAACGTCACCAGAGTAAATGCTGAAGCAGCGATGGCTGCAGAACCCCTAACGGGGCCGGCGTCCGACACGATCGCCCCGCCGCAGGCAGGCGTCATGGGTAATGCTGTCGCCAACGCCGATGCGGCGATGGCGGTTGAATCGGTGCCGGCGACGCCCCCTGATGCGACAGCAACCTCGAGCGAGCCGAAGTCAATCGTCGTGGCTGCCTTGCCGGATTCGTCGCAGACGCTGCCGGTCGAAACATCGCCGGTGCAGGCGGCGACGGCGAGCCCGCCTCCAGTGTCTGGTGACACCGAGGAGGCCGCGAGACCCCTCGATATTTTCGAGGAGTGCCTCGTCGTCGATGTCTGCATCGACCGGTACCTGTGGGCGCTCTACCAGCGGACGCCGAAGCAAGACACCATCAGCGTACAAGAGCAGCGGAAAGTGACCGTCAAGAAGAAGCGCAAGACGGTGACTGTCACCAGGACGTTCACCAGGCGCGTCGATAACGATTTCACGTGGAAAGATCCGAAGGCGGCGGAACGAGTGGGCATGCCGATGATCGACTACGTGATTGGAGGGGTGGATCGAAACTTCAAACTCAAGCTGTTTCACGCACTTTACGCGGCGGAGCAGGCCGGGTTGGCGCCCGGCATCACCAGCGCGTTCCGCGATGACTACCGTCAATCGATCGCGAGCGGCCTGAAGGCGGCGTCCGACAAGTCATACCATGGAGGGAGCTTCCGCGGCGGCTATGGCCACGGGCTTGCCGTCGATGTCGTGAGCGTCAAAGGCGCGACGCGGGCGGAGCGTTGGGTCTCCACCGAGGCCCTTTGGAAATGGATCGATGCGCGTGGACCGGATTTTGGAATCGGGCGACCGTATCTCGATCGAGATCCACCGCATGTCGCGCCGATCGACGGCAAGGAATACGCCGCTCACCGCGGCGGGACGAAAGCTCAGCACGCGGAAGCGGATCGCAAGAAGCGCGACCGGGGCGCTGTGCGGGTCATGGCGAAACGATCAAAGACCGCAAAGGCGTCGAAGGGGAGAACGATCTGATCGGGTTCAGCTGCGCCTTCCAACACGACGCGGGCAACAATGCCTAGCAATTCCATCATCGTGCAAAAATACGGCGGCGTCTGTCTCGAAACACCGGCAAGAATCCGCGCGGCCGCGAGCAGTGTCGCCGATTTGCATGGCCGTGGTCATCGTGTCGTGGCGATCGTTTCCGCGATGGGCAAGACCACCGATGAACTCGTCAGGATGGCCTATCAGGTCAGCCCGTATCCCAATCGCCGCGAACTCGATATGCTGTTGACCACCGGCGAGCGCATCAGCATGTCCTTGATGAGCATGGCGCTGTCTGATCTCGGCGTGCCGGCGATCAGCTTTACCGGCAGTCAGGCCGGTGTCATGACCGACGGGTCCCATTCCTCCGCACGCATTCTGGACGTGCGGCCCATTCGCGTGCGCGAAGAACTCGATCGTGGACGCATCGTGGTTTTGGCGGGCTTTCAGGGCGTGAACCCGCTGACCAAGGAAATCACGACGCTTGGCCGAGGTGGCAGCGATACCACCGCGGTCGCCATGGCTGCGGCGCTCAAGGCGGAGTGCTGCGAGATCATCAAGGAGGTCGACGGAGTTTGCTCGGCTGACCCGCGCATCGTCGCGGACGCAAAACCCTTGCGTCAGCTGGATTTCGCATCCCTATCCGAAATGTGCTTCTGGGGCGCCAAGGTCCTGCACTTTCGCAGCGTGGAGCTGGCCCACAGCCAAAACGTGCCTTTGGTCCTGAGAAAGTGGGGCGGCGCGCGACACAGCACGCAAGTGATGAAGGAGGTCGCAGACATGGAGAACGGAAAAGTCCTGGCCGTCAACTCGATGGCTCGCATCGAGCATGTGGAGATCGATTCGGCGGACCTCAATCAAGGCTTTGAGAAGTTCGCGCAGCATCTCCAGCAAAATGGCTTGCCTTGGCCGCAACTCCTCGCCTCGGCTTTCACCGCCGAAAAAACCCGCATCATGATGACTTGCGATTCGGAAACACTCGACGCGTTGCTGCGCACACTGGATCGGAGCAAAGACCTGCGCAAACAGCGCGAGACGCTGAGTTCGGTGAGCCTCACTTGCTTCGGCGGCATTTCCTCGGACCTGCCGTACAAGGCGGTTCAGATTCTGCAACGCCACGGAATCATCGCCGACAAGTATGTTTTGTCATCGCATTCGGTAAGCTTCTTTGTTCCGGTGGAGAGCCGTGAGGCCGCGGTCATGGCCTTGCATTCGCTGATCTAGTTGAAATTTGGCAAGGGTCGGGAGTATTTCCACGCCGCTTCGGGCAAAACGCCCGATGACATTGCGAGACCGCCTGCACGCGCGAATGCTAGGAGTCTGTTACGAGGGAATGCTTGCGCGGCAGCAGGCAGCCAAGCGCCGGCGCCTCCTCGACGGTCGTACCACGCCTGCCACAACCCGGTGCGCGGATGACTCGCCATCATGACTGCCGACCGTGGAGCCGCGCGATGCGCAAGGGCTGGTTCAGGCCGACAATCGGAGTTGCGATCATCAGCCTCGGTCTGCTTGCTGCGGCCGATCTGTTTGCCGAAGGCCGCAAATACGATCCCGGTGCCAGCGATACCGAGATCAGGATAGGACAGACGATGCCCTATAGCGGCCCGGTGTCGGTATTCTCCGTCATCGGCAAGGTGCAGGCCGCCTACTTCCGGATGATCAACGAGCGGGGCGGCATCAACGGCCGCCGGATC
This sequence comes from Bradyrhizobium sp. USDA 4538, assembly GCF_024171045.1. Lineage (NCBI taxonomy): Bacteria > Pseudomonadati > Pseudomonadota > Alphaproteobacteria > Hyphomicrobiales > Nitrobacteraceae > Bradyrhizobium > Bradyrhizobium sp. USDA 4538. The sequence goes on along the minus strand of NZ_JALJZE010000001.1, from coordinate 6,931,618 downwards.
AACCTGATCTCCTACGACGATGCCGCGACGCCGGCGAAGACGGTCGAGCAGGTCCGCAAGCTCGTCGAAAGTGACGAAGTCCTGTTCATGTTCCAGTCGGTGGGCAACGCCCCCAACATCGCGATCCAGAAATATCTCAACGACCGCCACGTTCCCCAGCTCTTCGCGGGCGGGCGGTCGATGCGGTTCGAGGATCCCGTCAACTTTCCCTGGACCATGGGATTCGCGCCGAACCTGCGGACCGAGATCCGCGTCTATGCGCGTTTCATTCTCGACAATTACCCGAACGCCAGGATCGGCCTGCTCTACCAGAATGACGAGAGCGGAAAGGAATATCTCGCGGGGCTGAAGGACGCGCTCGGCGCGCGGGCGCCGGCCATGCTGGCGTCCGAAGCCCCCTATGACATGACGGACCCGACCATCGACTCGCAGGTGGTCCGGCTCAAGGCTGCGGCGGTCGACGTGCTGATCGACATGGCCGCGCCGAAATTCGCCGCGCAGGCCATCCGCAAGACCGCCGAGCTCGGTTGGAAGCCGCTGCATTTGCTGGGTGTCGGCTCGTCCTCGATCGACGCGGTGCTTGTGCCGGCGGGGATCGAGCACGCTCGCGGGCTGATTTCGGCGAGCTCGTTCAAGGAAGCCACCGACCCGACCTGGGCCGACGATGCCGGCATGAAACGATGGAGCGCCTTCATGGCCTCCTACTACCCGGAAGGCGACCGGAACAGCCTCTTCACGACCTACGGCTACAGCGCCGCCGAGCTGCTGGTGCGCGTGCTGCACCAATGCGGCGACGATCTCTCGCGCGACAACATCGTGCGCCAGGCCGCGAGCCTGAAGGATGTCAGACTCGATCTGCTGTTGCCCGGCCTCGCCATCAATACCAGCCGCGCCGACTATCGCGTGGTGAAGGAGTTCCGGATGATGCGCTTCACCGGTGAGCGATGGCAGCCCTTCGGGCCGGTCGTCGCCGACTAGAGCCTTCCCCGTTCCGATTGAATCGGAACGGGATTCCATATCCATGGTTCAAACGCGTTTTCTTCACGCACAGCGGTACCGACTTCGCTCAGGAGCGCTCAAGGCCGGATCATCGGATTGATCGACCGGCCTTCCCTGAGGAAATCCGAACCACTTATCAATGCCCGAGCCGCGCCTCCGTGCCGGCCAGCAGCCGCTGAATGTTGGCACGATGGCGCACGATCACGTAGATGCCGCCTGCGATCACCAGCAAGCGATAGGGCAACGGTTGCTCCAGGCCGCAGACGAGGACGATCGCCGTCAATGCCGCCAGCATCGAGCCGAGGGAGACAATCCGAAAGACAGCCACCACAGCGCCAAAGGCCGCCGCAGCGCCGAGGCCGACCGGCCAGGACATCGCCAGCAACACGCCGAGCCCGGTCGCAGCGGATTTGCCGCCGGTGAAATTCAGCCAGATCGAACGGCCGTGCCCCAGCAACACGGCAAGCCCGGCCAGGCAGACAGCCCAGGACACGCACGTTTGCGGATCAAGCGCTGCCGGCGGCGTGACGGACGGCAAGGTGTACAGCCAGGGATAAAACCAGCGGGCGAACAGGATTGCCGCCACGCCTTTCAGCACGTCGACAAGGAGCACCGCCAATGCGGGCCACTTCCCCAGGGTTCGCAATACGTTCGTTGCCCCGGTGGATTTGGAGCCCTGCTGGCGGATATCGATGCCCCTCAGCAGCTTCCCCGCCAGATACCCCGACGGCGTCGAACCGAGCAGATAGGCGATCGCCAGTCCAGCCACACCCGCGATCCAGAAGACCATGTCAGTCACCTCGACGCCCTCAGCGGCGCGTCCATCAATCCTGACGCGGATGCCACCAGCGTCCGCCGATCACGACGCCTTCGGATGCGATCTTGCGATCGCCCGTTAAATGCTCGCCGACCACATCGACATAGTCGAACGTCCCCTGCCGGACCGAGAGCAGCGTGGCGTCGCCGACGCTGCCCGGCTTGAGGCTGCCGAGCTCTCCGGCCGCCGCAACGCCATCGCGGCATTGACGGTGGACGCCGCGATCACGTCCGGCAGCGGCATCCCCATGCAGAGGAATTTCGACATCATCGTCACCTGGTCGAATGCCGGGCCGTCGATGCAGAGCTGATGGATGTCGGAGGAGATGGTGTCGGGATAGAAGCCGTTGGCGAGCATCGCGCGCGCCGTCCTGAAGGCGAACGAGCCCTTGCCATGGCCGATGTCGAACAGCACGCCGCGCTCGCGCGCCTCCAGCACGACCTGCTTCACCGTGCCCTGCGCGGTCGCGGGCGTGTTGGGGAACGGACGGAGCGCATGGGTCAGCACGTCGCCCGGACGCAGGCGCGCGAGCACCTCCTCATAGCTCGGCGGCGGATGGTCGATATGCGCCATCAGGGGCATGCCGACCTGCTCGGCAACCTCGAGCGCGATCTCGAGCGGCACCAGCCCCGAGGTGCCCGAGGCGAACAGGCCGACCCGCACCTTGATGCCGACGATCAGGTCGCGGTTCTCGTCGGCGACGCGCGCCGCGTCGATCGGATTCATCAGCCGCAGCTCCTCGCTCTCGCCGACCATCACGCGATCCGAGAAGCCGAAGATGCCGGCGTGCGAGACGTGCAGATAGGCGAGGATGCGGACCTGGCTCGGCTCGATCACATGCTTGCGGAAGCCGGCAAAGTTGCCCGGGCCGGCGCTGCCGGTGTCGACCGACGTGGTGACGCCGGAGTTGCGGCAAAACTCCTCCGCGTCGATGCCGAGCGAGGTGCCGCCCCAATAGACATGGGTGTGCAGGTCGATGATGCCCGGTGAGACGATCAGCCCCGAGACGTCGCGGACCTCGGTGGCGGGATCGGCTTGCAATTCGCGGCCGAGCGCAGCGACCTTGCCCGCGGCAAAGCCGATATCGGTCACGGCGTCGAGTTTCTGCGACGGGTCGATCACCCGTCCGCCGCGCAGGATCAAATCGAAAGGCATCGTGTTCTCCGGATTCGGTCCGGCACGATGGTCGACTTCGCCGGCGCCTGCAAGCCGCTCAACCGACGCGGGCCTGCTCAGAAACCGGCGCGGTCGCTGTCGCGCGATCCGCGCCCTCGTCGGCGACCATGTCCGATCCCTTGTCCGCTCCGTTGGCCGACGCGACGATGGCCGCAATGGCGGGATTATGCACCGCCTCCGAGGCAGCAATGGTCTCGCGGGCCCAGCGGTACGAGGATTCGAAGATTTCCTGATGACGGTCGAAATCGGTGACGTCGATGCCGTCGGGCGTCGGCGGACGCATCACCATGTCGAGCGGCGTGGTCGGCAGCGTATCATAGCGCTGATGCGCAACGAGGCTTCGCCACAGCACGTTGACGGCGCTCGGCGCGGCCGGAAGCAATTTCTTGCGGAACGGCGTCAGCAGCGATGCAAGCAGCTCAAGCCGCCCCGGCAGCGCGGCATAGTCGACGTCGAACATCTCGGTTGCCGGGTCTCCGAAATGGACCACCAGATTCGGTCCGCTCTTCATCTGGTGCATCTGCGCCAGCGGAACGTTGTCGACGAGGCATCCGTCGACCAGCATCGAGCCGTCCCTTGTATAGAACGGCGGCAGCAGACCGGGGATGGCGCTCGACGCCCGCACCGCGTGCCACAGCAGACCGGTGCGGATCAATTCGAGACTGTGCGTCGACAGATTGGTCGCGACCGCCGCGAACGGCCGCCAGCAGTCCTCGATCCGGCAATTGTGGCCGTACTGATCGGCGAGCGCGGCATCGAACGCCTTGTGGTCCAGCAAGGCGTAGCGCGGCCAGGTCGGGCGGCGGAAGCTGCGACTGGAGACGAAGATCTCATGTGTGCCGCGCTCGAGATGCTCGGCGTCGTAGTTCTTGGCAAAGCCCGCCGCCATCGCCGAGCCGACGCTGGTGCCGACAAAGATGTCGAACATCGCGCCGCGCTCACGAAACGCCTTGTAGACGCCGACATGCGCGGTGCCGAGGCTGCCGCCGCCGCCGGCGACAAATCCGACGGCGCGACCGCACAGGAAGCGAACCAGGCTGTCGATGTCGAGCTGGTCCTCGAGCGCGACATGATGATGCATGAAGCAGGGCAGCCGCGCCAGCCACGCCGCGGTGCCGCTGACTTCGTGGCGCCTGACGTCATGAACCCGGACGAGGCGCCGCGTCGACGCCGGATGCACGGCGCAGGCGAAGCGTTCGATCTCCGTCAGATCGGGCGTCGGCGCATGGCCACGGCAGGCGAACACGACAAGATCGGCCTGGCGGATGGTTTTGCGCGCCCACTCCGATGCGTCGGGACCACCGAAATAAGCCACCAGCGGCGCGTCGTACTCGATCCTGTTGAGCCAGTCGGCGACCTCGGATGCGTCGAGCGCGCGGCCGGGAAACATCGCCTGAACCCGCGCGAGGTCGACGATCTCGGCACCGGCAGCGGCAAGGCCTTCGCGTAACCTGTGCTCAAAGGCGGCAGGCACCGGTTCCCGTCCGCCCGGGATCAGCGCGACGGTGCGCGCCTTCGGCGACGCCCGGAGCGGCAACAGGCGCGCAGTCTCGGTGGCAAACCGCCGCGCGAGCGCAGCCAGCAGCGCCTCGACGATCTCGGGCGTTTCCCGCGCCAGCGTCGTATAGGCGGCGCGCGTCAACACCAGCACGCTGGTGTCGCGGATCGCAATCACATTGGCGGTGCGCGGGATGTTGGCAAAGAAGCCGATCTCGCCGACCAGTTCGCCGGCGCGAAGTTCCGCGATCGGTTCGGGATGACTGGTTCGGTACACCGCGAGCGCGCCATGAAGCACCAGGAACAGCGCGTCGGAGGCGCCGCCCTGCTCGACCAGCAGCTCGCCGCGCACGAGGTCGCGCCGGGTCATTGCGCCAAAGGCGATCAGCCGCTGCTCCGCGCTGAGGGTTCTGAACAGCGCGAAGTCCTCGGACACGTTTCCCCACGCAAACGTCGCGCTCGGCGGCACACGGTTCGAATGCATGATCCGATGTTAGCGCCGGGCCGTCGTCCCGGCGAGCGATATCAGGGCCCAATCGGCCGCACCATGGACACAAATCCTTGGGAGCACTGCAGCAGGATTTGCAACATCCGCCATCTGATTCACCCGACCAGTTCCGGCCACGGCACGATGGTCGACTTCACCGTCTTCATCGCCATTGCGTCGGCAACCGCGCGGGCGACGCCATCCTCGGTGAACGGATAGATCGTCTGCATGTCGAGCCAGGGATATTTGTTGCGCGTGCGGTAGAGCATGTCGACGCCGAGCGGCAGGTCGTTGCCGGTAAAGCCCCAGGAGCCGAGCACGTTGAGATCCTTGGTGCAGATGCGGTGCCACGAGGTGTTGATCGAGCCGGCATCGGTGAACTGCCCCATCTCGACATAGGTGCCGCCGTCGCGCAGCATCTCGATGCCCTCGGGGCCGGCGGTCGGATGGCCCGAGCAGTCCATGACGAGGTCGGCGCCGAAACCGCCGACGATGTCACGCACCGCCTTGATGCGCTGCTCCGGCGTCTTGAGCTGCTCGATATCGACAGTCGCCTCGGCGCCGAACTTGCGCGCCAGCGCAAGGCGCGGCGCCTCCGGCGCGCCGACGCAGATCACGCGCCCCGCGCCCATTTCCTGCGCGGCGGCGACCGCGAGGATACCGATCGGCCCCGAGCCCTGGATCACCACCGTGTCGCCCCAGCTGAAACCGCCGGCGCGGGTGGCGCGGTTGAAGGCGCGGATGCAAGAGGTCAGAGGCTCGGAAAGCGCACCGAGCCGCAGCGACATGTCGTCAGGCAATTTGTAGATCTTGGTGCCGGGCAGCATGTCGAGATCGACATAGACATATTCAGCCCAGCCGCCCCACATGTGCGGCGCCTTGTCGAAGCCAAGATAGCGGCCGTAATAGACCGGCGTCAGGCACTTGTTGGCGCTCTGGGGATAATGGATGCAGTAGTAGCAGCGGCCGCACGGCATCAAGGGCGGGATCATCACCTTCGATCCCACCTGCAGCGGCTTGCTCATGAAATCCTCGGTGAACTCCGCGCCGCATTCCACGATCACGCCGCCGAGCTCGTGGCCGAGCGTGAACGGCCACGGCAACGGCTTCGGCCAATGTCCCTTCAGGATGTGCAGATCGGTTCCGCAAACGCCACAGGCGCCCACCTTGATCAAGGCCGCCTTTTTGCCGATTTCCGGCCATGGCACTGTCCGTATTACCGGCTTGGCTCCAGGTCCATCATGCGTGCAGACGCGGATCTGCTCCATCGGTTCGCTCTCCCTGTCCTTGTCGTTGGGCCGGGTTCGGCCGAGCCGACTTTAGGTCAGGACGATTGGGATGTCATGAAGGCCTGTCATGAAGGTCTTCATGACAGACCTTGGCGGAACGAGGCGCTTCTAGTCCTGGCGGAGTAATTTCCGCAAGGAGGCATCGATTGTGAAAGCAGCCGAGGGCGAATTGGCTGGTAGCATTGCGGGGAACGACACCATGAATCCTGGTATCGAAGGCATCGTCGGCATGTACGTCAAGTTGGGCGAACTGGACACGCTGCAACGGATGAAGGAGCATCGACAGGGCTTGCTCGACCAATGCGTCGATACGGCGAATTTCAGCTTCGATGTGACGAGATCGATCTACAGGAGCGACCTCGAGGTGATCGAGGCGGGCATCGAGAGCCTGTATGGCGAGATCATCGGCCATGTCGACGTCATCAACGAAAAAAGGATTTCCGGCTGGGCGCTGTACAACCAACACCCCGACAAGAGGGTCGCGATCGATATCTACTTCAACGGCAACCTCGTTGGCGAGGTCGTCGCCGATCAGTTCCGCAACGATCTTCTCAAGCTCAACAAGGGCGATGGACACCATGCCTTCGCCTTCGTGCCGCCAAGCGGATCCTATCAGCCGCCGCTGCAGATTGAGGTCCGCGCGGCGAAGCGAAAGGTGCTGAAAGCCGTGGCTGTTGAACCACCAGCGGCGGCAGTCGAACCGGAAACGGCTGTCGAACCGGAAATGGACGCCGAGGCCAAATAACCTCACCGCGCCGCTTCCGCACACCCCGGATCCGCCGGGTGCCGCCACCCGGCTGAAGCCGCCGCAGACGCCAATACGGGCTGCGACATGACGGACGTGCGCGGCCGATTGACAGCGACGATCGCTTCACCGCAACCTGCGATGCAACCTCAGGTGACGGGAATGAAGCCGCAACCCGGCTCGGAGCGAATCTTCGTGGACGCCAGCACCGATCCGCTGGACGGGCGCGTGCGATGGGCGCCGGCGAAGTCGCTGTGGCTTGGCGGCATGACCGCGGTCGCGATCGTCCTCGGGCCGCTGCTGTTCACGTGGAGCGCGTTCGCATTATTCATCGTCACCAGCGCGATCACGCTGTGCTTCGGGCATTCGGTCGGCATGCACCGCCGCCTGATCCATGCGAGCTTCGACTGTCCGCTGTCGCTGGAGCGGCTCTGCGTCTATCTCGGCACGCTGGTCGGGATGGCCGGCCCCTACGGCATGGTGCGGCTGCACGATTTCCGCGACTGGGCGCAGCGCCAGACGGCGTGCCACGACTACTCCTGCCACCGCGCCGGTTTCTGGCGCGACGCGTGGTGGCAACTGCACTGCACGCTGGTGCTGAAACACCCGCCCGAATTCCGGCTCGAACGGCGGCTCGCCGATGACCCCTTCTACGCCTTCGTCGAGCGAACCTGGATGTGGCAGCAATTGCCCTGGGCGATCCTGTTCCTCGCGATCGGCTCGTGGAGCTGGCTGGTTTGGGGCATCTGCGTCCGCGTCGCCGTCTGCGTCACCGGTCACTGGCTGATCGGTCATTACTCGCATCGCAAGGGCGGACAGACCTGGATCATCGAAGGCGTCGCGGCCCAGGGCTACAATGTCGGCATCGCGGGCCTGATCAGCATGGGCGAAAGCTGGCACAACAATCACCACGCCTATCCCGGCTCCGCGAAGCTCGGGCTGCTGCCGGGTCAAATCGACCTCGGCTGGTGGTTGATCAAGGCATTCGAAGCCGCAGGACTCGCGAGCAACATCAAGACGCCGGACAATCTTGCGCCCCGCCCGGGCGCGCGCCGCGTCGACGAACCAGGCGACGCCGATGCAGTCGCGCCGCGACATCGCGGCCGCGCATTGTTCCAGTAATCCGCAGCCGCGCATCTTCCGTTGCGGATCGAACGCCACGCAGCTATATACGCCGCGTCGGAAAAGGCAGACTTGGTTCGGTAAGCCCAAGTCCTTTCGAAAACGAAGGTCCTTTCGAAAACGAAAGCTCTGGTCTCCTGCCTCGTGCATGAGATCCCCACGACGAACACCGGACGCCATCCAGGCGCCCAATGTTCGTCCGTGTGGTTCTCAACCCGACGAACCGCTCCGGTCGAACACCGACATAGGAGCAGTTCATGCACAAGCACCACCCCATTCCCCATGATGTCATGATTGCCGGCGCCGGCCCCGTCGGCTTGATGCTCGCCTGCGAGCTGCGGCTCGCAGGGTGCTCGGTGCTGGTGCTGGAGCAGGCCGCCGACCCGCATTCGCCGCTGAAGCGGCTGCCCTTCGGCATGCGCGGCCTTTCGGCGCCCAGCATCGAGGCGTTCTATCGTCGCGGGATGCTGGATGACATCGCGGTGGCTCAGCGTGTGCAGGATGGCACGGCCAGTACGCCGAACGGCACACATTGGATGCAACAGCCGCGCCGCCCGGCCGGCCATTTTGCCGGCATCCAGTTCTTTCACGATGATCTCGACACGTCGAAATGGCCGTTTCGTCTGCCGAGCCCGGCAGGCACCAGCATGGCGGTCGAGATGGAGGCGCTCGAATCCGCCCTCGCCGCGCGCGCAACCGCGATGGGGGTTGAGATCAGGCGCGGCACAGGCGTCGAGGCGTTCGAACAATCGGATGATGGCGTGATCGTTCGCGACGGTGCCGAGACGTTCCACGGACGCTGGCTGGTCGGCTGTGACGGCGGCCGCAGCATGTTGCGCAAGGCCGGCGGCTTTGAATTCGTCGGCACCGATCCCGAGTTCACCGGCTATTCGGTCGAGGTCGATATATCAGATCCGGACAAGCTCCGCACCGGCCGTCACTACACGCCGACGGGCATGTATACCTACGCACGGCCCGGCACGATCGCGATGGTGGAGTTCGACGGCGGCGCCTTCCACCGAACCCGGCCGATCACGCGCGAGCACGTGCAGGCGGTGCTGCGCCGCGTCTCCGGCACAGACGTCACGTTGACGGCGCTCCGGCTTGCCACCACCTGGACCGATCGCGCCTGCCAGGCGACGGATTACCGCAAGGGGCGCGTGCTGCTCGCGGGCGATGCCGCGCACATTCATTCTCCGCTCGGCGGCCAGGGGCTCAATCTCGGGCTTGGCGATGCGATGAACCTCGGCTGGAAGCTCGCGGCCACGATCCGCGGCGACACACCGGTGGACCTGCTCGACAGCTACTCGCGTGAGCGGCATCCGGTGGGCGCGCAGGTGCTGGACTGGTCGCGCGCCCAGGTCGCGCTGATGCGGCCAAGCCGAAGTTCGCGCGCGCTCGAAGCCATCATCCGCGACCTGATCGCGACATCAGACGGCGCGACCTACTTTGCCGAGCGCGTGTGGGGCGTTACGCTGCGCTACGATCTTGGCAGCAACCATCCGCTGGCGGGCCGCAGCGCCCCCGACTTCGAGTTCGTTTGCGGGGCTAAGCTCGGCGAGCTGCTCAGAGATGGTCGCGGCCTGCTGCTGGACTTTGATCGGCGCGCGCCCCTGCAAACGCTTGCCGATCGCTGGCATGGGCGGATCGGCTATGTCGCAAGCGACGCGCGGGATCGGCTGGGCCTTAATGCCGTGCTCGTACGCCCCGACGGCTTCGTCGCATGGGCCGCCGACACCGCCCCCCACATCGATGAAGCCGCTCAGGTCATGTCGCGGTGGTTCGGCGAACCTGATGTGCGGCCCTGCCCCTTCCACTCAGACTTCTCTTGCACCGTGTGCGAGTTCCCTGCCTCAACCGTAACGCCCCGTTAACCCTATCAGCCTTAGGGTCGTCGGGGCTCCGAATGGACGGTGGCCGGGTTTGTCGTGATGTCGTTTGCACAGAAGAAAACTACCGTCGTCCCCGTAGCCGAGGAGCGGCGGCGCTTCCAGCGCGTCAAGGTGCACCTGCTCGGCCGCTACATGCTGCCCGACCGGCGCGAGTTTCCCTGCCAGATTATCAACATGTCGCCGGGCGGCCTCGCTTTGCTGGCGCCGGGCATCGGCAATGTCGGCGACCGTGTGATCGCCTATCTCGACCATATCGGCCGGGTCGAGGGACGCATCACCCGCATCATCGACAACGGCTTTGCGATGACGATCGGCGCCACCGCGCGCAAGCGCGACAAGCTCGCCGCGCAGCTGACCTGGCTCGCCAACCGCGACATCCTCAATCTGCCCGAGGATCGCCGCCACGACCGTATCGTGCCGCGCAACCCGATCGCCCTGCTGACCCAGGAAGACGGCACGCGGATGACCTGCCGCATCATCGACCTTTCCTTGTCCGGTGCTGCGATTGCTGCCGAGAACCGCCCGCCGCTGAAATCGCTCGTGATGCTCGGGCGGGTACAGTCCCGCGTGGTGCGAAATCTCGAGGAAGGCTTCGCGCTCGAGTTCGTCCACGAGCAATCGGCGGAAACGCTCGAAGAGAGCGTTACCGCGAGGTAAAGCGAAAAACCGCTCAAAACCGCTTTTTTTGCCCGCGAAGGCGGCCACCGGTGCACCGGTGGCCGCCGTCGGCGCGTTTGGCCCGGTGAAAATCGGCGGTTAACGGCCGCAGCGTTTGGCGCAACAAACCGCGCTGGCGCAGCGCGCGCGGCGTTAATGCATAAAATTTGAATCAATTGCAGTTGTTTCAAATTTTACGCGAATTCGATTCAAGTACAGTTCGAATTCGCCGCAGGTTTTACCAGTATTCGCGTCAAATCTACTTTGCGTACTTAGCGGCGGCGCAAAAGCTTTGTGCGAAACGTGGTCCCAACAAGAAGAACGGGGGCCACGATGTTTGGGTTCAGGGGACAGGGGAAAGGTTTGGCGGTTGCCGCCATTCTGTTTGCGACGTGCGTGTCGGCCAAGGCCGGCGACGTGGTCTACGCCAGCCTGGGTGACGTTGCGCGTTCGCCGATCGGCTGGGTCGAATTCTGTGCCGACAATCCGGGCGAATGCCGCGGCGGCGCGACGCAACCACGCGACATCGTGTTGTCGCAGACCGCTTGGCGGGACCTCGTACGGGTCAACAAGTGGGTCAACGAATCCATCAAGCCGATGACCGACATGGATCATTGGGGCGTGATCGAGAAATGGTCGTTGCCATCCGACGGTTACGGCGACTGCGAGGACTACGTGCTCCTGAAGCGCAAGATGCTGATGGACGCCGGCTGGCCCCGCGAGGCGCTGTTGATCACGGTGGTCCGCGACAAGAAGGGCGAAGGCCACGCAGTGCTGACGGTGAAGACCGACAAGGGCGAGTTCGTGCTCGATAACCAGAACGAGAGCATCGTCGCCTGGACCGACACTGGCTACCGCTTCGTCAAGCGGCAGTCGCAGGGCGATCCCAATGTGTGGGTCTCGCTCGGTGACAACCGCCCGGCAGTTGCAACGGCAAGCTCGCGCTGAGCAGAACAGGAAATTTCGAGTTCGCGATCCGGTCACATCCCCACCCCTCCCCGTCCCAGACCGGTTCGCGCGCGGCCACCCTTCCCCCAAAGGGTGGCCGCACCTTTTTGAGCGGCGTCGATCGACGCCTAGCAGGCTGTTGAAAAAAGGCGGTCGCCGCCGACCGAGGATCATGATTCATTGGCTCCGACGAGATTCGGAGATGGTGCGTGCGCGGCGGCGACAATCGAACGGGCGAGCTGTTCAGCTACGTCGACCTGGAAGCAAGGGTGCGGCGTGATCATCCGCTGCGAGGGATCCGGACGATCGTGAACGAGGCGCTGGCGGCGCTGGAGCACGAGTTCGCCGCCCTTTATTCGCCGATTGGACGGCCGTCGATCCCGCCGGAGAAGCTGCTGCGGGCGATGCTGTTGCAGGCGTTTTATTCGATCCGCTCGGAGCGACTTCTGATGGAGCGGTTGGAATATGATTTGCTGTTCCGCTGGTTCGTCGGAATCGGCGTCGACGATGCAGCCTGGGACCATTCGGTATTCTCGAAGAACCGCGACCGGCTGCTGGAAGGCGACATCGCGGCGAAGTTCCTGGCGGCGGTGCTGGCGCAGCCCAGGGTGAAGAAGCTTCTGTCGAGCGATCACTTCTCGGTCGACGGCACGCTGATCGAGGCCTGGGCCTCGATGAAGAGCGTCAAACCGAAGGATAGCTCCGGCGAGCCGCCGGCCCAAGGCGGCGGGCGCAATGCTGAAGCGAACTTCCATGGCCAGAAGCGCTCCAACGACACCCATGCTTCGACCACCGATCCGGAGGCCAGGCTCTACCGCAAGGGGAAAGGCAAGGAGACGAAGCTGTGCTTCATCGGGCACGGGCTGATGGAGAACCGCCACGGCTTGCTGGTCGACGCCTGCCTGACGCAGGCCGGTGGGCATGCCGAACGGGTGGCCGCGCTGCACATGATCGAGCCTCGTGCCGATCGACCGACAGCGATCACGCTTGGTGCCGACAAAGCCTACGATGCAGAAGACTTCGTCAACGAGCTGCGCTCGATGAACGTGACGCCGCATGTTGCGCAGAATACCGGCGGCCGTAGCTCTGCGATCGACGGGCGTACGACCCGGCACGGCGGTTATGCTGTCAGCCAGCGCATCCGCAAGCGGATTGAGGAGGCATTCGGCTGGATCAAGACGGTCGCCGGGCAAGAGAAGACCAGATTCCGTGGCCGTGATCGGGTCGGATGGGCCTTTACCTTCGCTGCGGCCGCCTACAATCTGGTGCGGCTGCCCAAGTTGATCGCGGAGACCGGTTGATGGCCAAGGTGCCCGGCTTTGCCAAGGCCTTTGCCGGCCGCTGGCGCATCGTCGAAATGGACAACTGGGACAGCGACTTCCTCGATCTTGTCGGAGAGGCGCATCTCACCTTCCGTGGCAAGTCCGATGGCGAAATAGCGTTTGGGGCTCTCAAGGGCTTCCTGGATGCTCGCTACGGCACCCGCGACGGATCGGCCTGCGCCGAGTTCTCATGGGAGAGGCACGACGAGAATGATCCGTCCTGTGGTCGCGGATGGGCCATGATCGGCACTGCGGGCAGGCTCGTTAGCCACTTCTACATCCACAATGGCGACGATTCAGCCTTCGTTTGCGAACGCGGCTGAGTTCTTCAACGGCCTGCTAGTGTGCTGAATGCGAAGTTCGTGCGATTTCGCGGCAGCCACTTTCACGAACTTCGCATTCATAAAGCACACTAGAATCATAAGTTTGCTAGTGTCCTTATCGAATCCGAAGTTCGCTCCGAAGGTGCGGCAAATGATGCGAACTTCGGATTCGGGACACTAGAAGAACCGCTCGAGAAACGCCGCGGTCTCGTCTGAGATGCCGACGATCTTGTTGGTGGCCTGGCGATAGAATTTGAAATTCAGCTCGGTCTCGGGCCGGCCGTCGCCCCAATCCTTGAAGCGCTTGAGTTGCTCGCGCCCGAGCAGTCGCGCCGCGGATGCGGTGCGTCTGACCGTGATGCTGACGCGCGGCGTCTGCCTGATGACGCCGACCTTGCGGGGTGTCGCGTCGGCCGACGCGACGATCGCGCGGGCGATCAGGCCGCTGCCGCCCTCGTTCTCGCTCGCGAACACGAACACGACGTCGTCGGCCGCGATGTGCTTGCCGCCATACATGGTCTTCTGCGCGGTGAAGGTGAACACCTTCGCCCGCGGATTTCGGATCTCGGTCTTGATCGCAAACGCCATCGCATCCCTTCGCCGGCTCGCTTTGTCATCCGCGTCGGCGGCTTGACATCCTAGCATCGGCGAGATTGAATTGAATTCAATTCAGCGAAGGGCCCACGATGGACGCGGCGAGCCTCGGGACACGGGAACGGCTGCTCTCGGCAGCGCAGGCCGAGCTCATCGAGGGCCATGGGCACCTCGAGATGCAGGCCGTCGCAAGGCGGGCGCAGGTCTCGGTCGGGCTCGCCTACCACCACTTCGGATCGAAGGCGGGCCTGATCGCCGCCGTGGTCGAAGGCTTCTATGAACAACTTGATGCGGCGGCGTTCGGCGGTGCCAAGCTGTCCGCCACGGACTGGGCGGACCGGGAAAAGGAGCGGATCGGCGCCTATGTCGCCTTTCACTATGACCACCCGTTTGCGCCCCTCGTGATCGGACCGCTCAGCCCCGCGCCCGAGGTGCTCGATGTCGAGACCGCCTTCACCGGCCGGCAGCTTGCAGCCGGCGCCCGCATGCTCGAGGCGGCCCAGCGCGACGGGATCGTGCCCGGCGGCATCGACCCTCACCTCACCATTGCGCTGATGATCGGCGGCATCCGCCAGGCGCTGATCGGCGCGCTCATGAGCGAAAGACGGCCTGATCCGGCAAGGCTGACCGGCGACATCTGGGCCTTCATGGCCGCCGCGCTGCGCTTGCCTGCCAAACCCCTGTCCGCGCGGCCAGGAGCCACGCGGCGCAGCCGCAGCTAAGCTTCACCCAGAACCCAAACATCGATGGCCATCTTGTTCAATCCGCACGATTTTCACGCACCGCAATCGTCCTACAGCAAGCACGATCTGCTGCGCTCGAGCGAAGGCGGCTATTTCGGCCCGGGCAATGCGCAGCTGCCGGCACCGCCAATGCTGATGATGGACCGCATTACCGAGATCAGCCTGGACGGCGGCGCGTTCGGCAAGGGCCACGTCGCCGGCGAACTCGAGATTGCGCCGGACCACTGGTTCTTCGCCTGTCACTTTGCCGCCGACCCCGTGATGCCCGGATGCCTCGGCCTCGACGCCATGTGGCAGATCATCGGCTTCTGGCTCGGCTGGTCGGGCTCGCCCGGCAAGGGCCGCGCGCTCGGGGTCGGCGAGGTCAAGTTCAGGGGGCACATCACGCCGGATGTCAGGCTGGTGCGCTATGAGGTCGACATACGCCAGGCCAGGCGCGGCCGGCTGGTGCTGGGCATCGCCGACGGCCGGGTGCTCGCAGACGGCGCTTGCGTCTATCTGGCAAAGGACATGCGGGTCGGCCTGATCGCGCCCAGAGGCTGAATTCGGGGAGGTTGAGTTCGGGTCGGCCAGAGGCCGATCGTGCCTCGAGCAGGCCGGGCAGCACGGCCGAAAACTAACATATGATACAAATTTCGCTGCTGCCGCAGTGGTCTACACACCCCCCGGTTTTGCCCGCGCCGGGGTTTGTGCTATTTCGAACCTTTCAATTGATGTCCGGTTGTTGGTCGCATGGTCGAACTTGCCCCCCGGAATTCACAAGCCAGCAGCCTGATTGGCGTGCAGCCGATTGCGATCGGCGCCGTGGCGCTGGTGCTCGTGCTGTTCGGGATCGGCTCGATCGCGCTGTGGCGCGCCTACACCGGCAACGTGCCGGAGACCGACCGCATGGTCGCCGCGCGGCAGTTGCAGGCGCGGACCGCGCAGGTCTCCGAGGCCCTGGTGGAAAAGACCAAGGGCATGGAGGCGACCCAGCAGGAATCCATCGACCAGCTGCAGGAGGTGCAGGACCAGCTGCAGACCATGCGCAAGCAGCTCGCCTTGCAGGCGGCCGATGCGAAGAGGCTCTCCGACCAGGTCGCCGCGCTGACCGAACAGGTCGAGGGTTTGCGCCAGTCGCTGGCGAGTGCGCAGGCCAACGAGCCGGCCGCCGAGCCCGCGCCCCGCAAGCGCTCGAAGGCCACCCGTAGCGCCAACCGGAAGCGCCACAGGTCGCGCGGTTGACGCCCCCGCAGACCCCGCCCACCCAGGTGACCAGCCATAAAAATGCGCCAAATCCCGAGCAAGATCATCATCTAACGGGAACTTTCGCGCTCGAGGGCTGCCGGCGGCGGCCGATCATGAGTGCCCGTTACCGTGAATTAATCCTGACTTTGTGAACTGGTTCACATATCGGCCTTCGAATCCGAGTCATCTTCGAATGACCGGATGGCGTGAGCCGATTTCAATATCCGGGGCTGGCAAGGTCGTTGACGGTATACTACGTCGACGGCCTTGTTTTTTGGGGTCCTTGAATCCCGCTCGCGACCGCCCGGCAGGAAAGCTCCGGCTCGAGATCCCGAAGGCGGCCCTCGCCGCGCGAAAGATGCAGACCGCCTGAAGAAATACGGCGTGCTCGGCTGACAACTCTGGATGCGCAGCGTCACCGCGGCCAAAGCCGCGGCGAACGGAATTGCCGCCCTATTCGGTGCGATCGCGCGAGACGCGACCACCTCGCAGTCGCAGCCGCGCAAGCTTCGGCTCGAGCTCGCGCAGCATGTAGATCAGCGCAACGGCAAGGCTCGCAACAACCACCATGAGCAGCAATGTCAGGTCCGGAATGGTCAGCATCTTTGATGTCCTCTGGGCCCGGCTTCAATCGCGGCCGGGCCATCTGTTTTCGCGGCGCGCTCACGCACGGACTTCTGCAAGGCGGTGCAAGCCGCATACCAGTGTCCCGAATCCGAAGTTCGCATCATTTGCCGCACCTTCGGAGCGAACTTCGGATTCGATAAAGACACTAGCAAACTTATGATTCTAGTGTGCTTTATGAATGCGAAGTTCGTGAAAGTGGTTGCCGCGAAATCGCACGAACTTCGCATTCAGCACACTAGTGCGCGACAGAGAACGCGGCGGCCGGGCATCGAAACGCCGGCCGCGCCGATCATTGCAAGACCATCAGCATGGCGAGCGAATGGACCGGCCATGCATGAGCGAATGGCTCAATTGCAAACCTGCACCGGCCGAACGCGCCAGCCATACGGTGTCATCGCGCCGCGGCGCACGACGTAACAACCGCCGTAACCGTAGCCGTAGCCGTCGTCATAGCCGTAGCCCGCGTAGTATGGATTGCCATAGTAGCCGTCATAGTAATCGTAGGCGCCATAGCCCAGCCCGAAGCCGACCGCTGCCGCCGCGAGCGGATAGCCCCAGCCGCCGCCCCAGCCGCGCCGATAGTAGCCACCGTTCCAGCCGCCACCACGCCAGCCTCCGCCGTGCCAGCCGCGGCCGGCCCAACCGCCGCCGCCGATCGCAGCCGACCGGAAGCCACCGCCTCCGCCCATCGCCCGGAATGCAGCGCCGCCGCCGTGGAAGCCGCCAAATCCGCCGCCGCCGCGGAAGCCGCCACCACCATGAAATCCGCCGCCACCGAAGCCACCGCGTGCCGACGCAGCATCGACGGTGAACAGACCGACCGAGGCCGTCGCCAGCAAGGCAATCATCGTTTTACGCAACATCACCCGTTACTCCTTTTTTCAAAGGCTTTGTTTTCAAGCCTCCTCCGCCGCGTCCTGCGTATGCTAGCTCAATCTAGGACCGCGGCTTCTACCGCGCGCCTATGTCGCGCTCACATCTGCGCGACCCGCGTTCATCAAAGCACGGCCGTCAGAAGTTAACAGCCGCGGCAGATGCCTTTCGTACGGCGCTCGACTTTTTCGTTCTCGTCGGCGATGGCCTTGTCGACGCTCTCGGTCGTCGTTGCCGATCCGGTGGTAACGCCTCTACCGGTATTGGGGCCGCCGGAGGATTGCGCGGTCCCGGCGCTGTTGGTCCCGGCCGGCGGTGAAGTGGCTTGCGGCGATGTCGGGCTGGCTGACGAGGGGCTGCCCTTCCCGGCGCCGCTCCCGGTACCTTGGGCGACGGTAACCGCGGGCGTCAGCACAATCGCGATTGTCGCGAGCGCGGTGGTGACAGATAATTTGCGCATGGCAATTCTCCCTTGCGGACGTCAACGAGTCCGCAAAACGCCGGTTCCCGCAGGCGTTGGAGCAATACAGTTTGGGAGCAATGCAATTTGCGCAAGCTGATCGAGTTTGACGACGACACTTTCGACAAGCTGAAGCAGCTCGGGCGCGACCGGATGGCGACCTTGCAGGAGCTCGCGGACGAGGCTTTCGCCGACCTGCTCAAGAAGCACGGCATTCCGATCGACCTGAAGGATGCGCTGCGCAAGAGCGCAAGACTCAAGGAGTCAACGAGACCGCAAGCAACGAGACCCCAAGACGCAGCGAAGCCTCGCACCACGGCAGCGAACGCCGCGCGCAAGCGCGGCCGCAAGCGCTGAGGCCTCAGCCGATCTTCTTCAGTCCCGCTTTGTATTGCGGACCCCTGATCGCGTACGACTTCGCCGGCCTCGACAACGCCTCGGCCTGCGCTGCGTCAAGCGTACGCACCACGCGGGCGGGCGCACCGATGATCAGGGAATTTTCCGGAAACTCCTTGCCCTCGGTGATGACGGAGCCGGCACCGACCACGCTGCCGCGCCGAATCCGCGCGCCGTTCATCACGATCGATCCCATCCCGATCAGCACGCCGTCTTCCAGCGTGCAGCCGTGCACGATCGCA
This sequence comes from Bradyrhizobium sp. USDA 4538, assembly GCF_024171045.1. Classification (NCBI taxonomy): domain Bacteria; kingdom Pseudomonadati; phylum Pseudomonadota; class Alphaproteobacteria; order Hyphomicrobiales; family Nitrobacteraceae; genus Bradyrhizobium; species Bradyrhizobium sp. USDA 4538. The sequence goes on along the minus strand of NZ_JALJZE010000001.1, from coordinate 6,913,182 downwards.
TTGTGGCCGATGGTGACGTTGTTGCCGATGCTGAGGGGAAAGCCGGGATCGACGTGCAGGGTGGAATTGTCCTGGACGTTGGAGCCCTCGCCGATCTCGATCCACTCATTGTCGCCGCGCAGCACGGCGCCGAACCAGACGCTCGCGGCGGACTTGAGGCGGACCTTGCCGATCACAACGGCATTGTCGGCGATGAAATAGCTGCCGTCGGCGGGAAGATCGGGCGCCTGCCCGTCGAGTTCGTAGATCGCCATTGAGGTCTCCCTGGAGCGTTTTCGAGCGAAGTGGACACCGGTTCGCGTGAAGAAAACGCGTCGAAACGAAAATCCAGAGCTTCGGTTTCTGATTCAATCAGAACCGAAGCCCTGATCGCAGGAGACCTTGGCACGACGGCCGACATGGTTTCAAGCAAGCGCGACCGTGATCGGCCGCGGATCATGATCGGATCAGGCCAGCACGCCCGCAGCGCGCAGCGTCATCACGAAGAAGGTGCCCGACATCAGGCTCCAGAAGCCGGAGATGACGGTTGCCATCATCACGAATTCGAAGCGGCGGCGCTCGATGCGCGCCCCGCGCAGCGTGTTGCGCATGATGATGAACGGTGCGGCGAAGACGAGGAACGGGACCGCGGCGAAGGTCTTCGGCGCCGCGCCCTCCTGCAGCAGACCGAAACCGGCCGGGCGCTCCGCCATCGCCTGGTAACCGTTGGCCAGCGCGCCCGCGAGCGCGAAACCGATCAAGAGCGAGAACAGGGAATTCAAGGTATCGGGCGACATCGGAACTTTCGCTACGCAACAGGCCACCCGCCCTGCTTCGCAGAATTGGCAGCCTGCCGCCACATCATCCTTAAGGAAAGGTTAACCGGACACATCAGGCGCGGCGTTTGCGCATGGCCATTCGGTCCCGGATTCCATTGGAATCGTACGGAAATTCCCCGCCACGTGGCATATTCGGCAGATGATTCGGCCACTCCCGACCTGATCTCAGCCTCGCTCATGACGCTTCTCTCGACCGCCCAGCATCTCGCCCGCGACACCCGCCGCAACCCGCGCGCGCATCTCGTTCCGATCACCGCCTCGGCGGTGATCGCGGCCGGCGCGATCGCGCTTGTCGCCTATCTGCTGTGGCCGACCTACACGACCATCCCGCCGAGCGATCCGTCGCGGCTGCCGGTGAGCGTCGGCGGCACGCTGTTCAACGTGCCGACGATGGCCGTGCGCATGAAGATCCAGCGCCACTCCGGGCCGCAGGAGCGCGTCGATTTGAGCTTCCTCTATCCGTCGCTGGACGCGCCCGCCGCGCCGAAGCACTACAGCGCCGATACGGTCGATGACAAGGTGCAGCCGATCGACAGGATCTTCGTATCGATCGCGGCGCACCACGATTCACTCGCGCCGGACATGCGCCTGCGCACGATCTATCCGCGCTATCTCGACGAGCGCGCAAACATGGATGACGGCCTGACGGCGCGCGCGTTCCGCGACGGCACGCCCTATGGCGGCGAGGACCTGTTCACCGCGAGCGAGCCGCAGCTGACCGCGCGCTGCACGCGCGACACCTCGACGCCCGGCATGTGCCTGAGTGAGCGGCGCATCGACGGCGCCGACCTGATCTTTCGCTTTCCGCGCAGCTGGCTTGCGCAGTGGCGCGACATCGCCACCGCGATGAACCGTCTCTCCGCGCAGATGCACAGCGCGAAGGGATGACACTGTCATTGCAAGCGGAGCGACGTGTCCGCGAAGGATGGTCGCTCCAGCGCAAAATCGCTCTGCAATTTTGTCGCGAGTTCGTCGTAACGACGTGTGAAGGCGAGGCTGTTCCGCCTTACTCGGCCAGATCCTCTTCCAGGATCGCCATCTGGAACTGGAACGAGCGATCATCGTCCTCGTCGTCGACGAACAACACGCCGATGAACTCCTCGCCGATATAGACCTCGGCCGAGTCGTCCTTCTTGGGCCGCGGCACCACGCGGATCTTGGGATTGCTGAACACGCGTTTGAGATACGCGTCGAGCTTCCTGACTTCCTGAACGTCCACGGCCGTCTCCAATCGGGTCGATGATTTTCGGGGGAGTTTTAGGACGAGACGGCAAAGATCGCCAGAGCCTTTTCAGGCTTTGGCGACGTGATGTTGCGCACACGACTCTTGCTTGGGCGCTTTTTCGCCGCGATCAGAAAGCGAGTGAAATCAAAGCCCGATCGCGCTGAGCATCTGGTCCATGGTACGCGACGGCTCGGCACAGCCGGCCTCGCCGACGATTTTCGCCGGCACGCCCGCGACCGTGACGTTGTGCGGCACCGGCTTGACCACGACCGAGCCGGCCGCGATGCGCGCGCAATGACCGATCTCGATATTGCCGAGGATCTTGGCGCCGGCGCCGATCAGCACGCCGTGGCGGATCTTCGGATGGCGATCCTCGTTCTCCTTGCCGGTGCCGCCGAGCGTGACGCCATGCAGGATCGAGACATCGTCCTCGATGACCGCCGTCTCGCCGCAGACGAAACCGGTGGCATGATCGAGGAAGATGCCGCGGCCGATCCTGGCGGCCGGGTTGATGTCGGTCTGGAACACGGCCGAGGAGCGGCTCTGCAGGTAGAAGGCAAAATCCTTGCGGCCCTTCTGATAGAGCCAGTGCGCGAGACGGTGGGTCTGCAGCGCGTGAAAGCCCTTGAAGTAGAGCAAGGGATCGATGAAGCGCGAGGTCGCCGGATCGCGGTCATAGACGGCGACGAGATCGGCGCGGAACGCGTTGCCGATATCGGGCTCATCGCGCAGTGCCTCGCCATAGGTCTGGCGGATCAAGTCGCCCGACAGCGCGGCGTGATCGAGCCGCTCGGCAATGCGATGGACCACCGAATCTTCCAGCCGCTCATGATGCAGCACGGTCGCATAGATGAAGGATGCGAGTTCCGGCTCCCGCCGCAGGATGTCCTCCGCCTCCCCGCGGATTCGATCCCAGATCGGATCGAGCGCCGCAAGCTTGCCTCCCTGCGGATTGACCTGATGAACTGCCATAGCTGCTCTCGCAATTCGGTTGTTCTGATGTGCGTTATAGCACGATGGACCCAGCGCGTCCCGGGATGGCTCAGTACGGTAAACCCCAGCCGAACACCCCCGGGCCGGCGTCTAGGGGAATTGGTCGGGATTTTGCCGAAATCAAGCCGTGCTTCTGCAACTATTGGCGGATTTCGTCCCCCGTGTGGTTTTGGGCATGGTCGGCCCCAATAAAAGGGGGAAACATCATCAATACCCGGAGTTTAGGTGCCCGCCTGACCGATGCACGGTCGGTCTGGATCGCGACCATTGCCATCCCCCTCCTGCTGCTCGCCCCTGCCTTCTGGAACGGCTATCCGCTGCTCCAATGGGATACCGGCGGCTATCTGGCGCGCTGGTATGAGGGCTACCTGGTGCCGAGCCGGTCCACGGTATTCGGCATCTACCTCCATGTCGGCGAGACATCGGATTTCTGGCTCAACCTCGGCATCCAGACCCTGGCGACGCTGTGGATCCTGCAGCTGACGCTGCGCGTGCTCGGCCTCGCCCGGCCGGTCCGGCTGATCGCGATCAGCCTCGCGCTGATCGCAACCACCGCTTTGCCCTGGCTGGCCAGCATGCTGCTGACCGACATCTTCGCCGGCCTTTCGGTGCTCGCGCTCTTCATCCTCGTCCTGCACGGCGAACGGATCTCGACGCTGGAGAAGGCGGTGCTGTTCGGGTTCATCGCGTTCTCGGCCGCCACGCACAGCGCGACGCTGGCGGTGCTGCTCGGCCTGTGCTGCGTCGGCTGGATGCTGCGTCCATGGCTCGGGCAGCGCATCCCGTTCGCGGGCCTCGTGCAAGGCACCCTGACCACCGTCGCCGGCGCGGCGATGCTGCTGGCGGCGAACTTTGCGCTGTCCGGACAGCTGGCCTGGACGCCCGGCGGCTATGGCGTCGCCTTCGGCCGCATGCTGCAGGATGGCATCGTCGCGCAATACCTGCACGATCATTGCGCGACGGAGAAGCTGAAGCTCTGCCCCTATCGCAACGAGTTGCCGCCGACCGCGGACGACTTCCTGTGGGGCCACAGCATGTTCAACACGCTCGGCCGCTTCAAGGGACTGAATGACGAGATGGGCACCATCGTGCTGCGCTCGCTGGCCGAATATCCGGAATGGCAGGCAAAGGCGGCGCTAACGGCAACCGCCGACCAGCTCATGCATGTCGCGACAGGCGAAGGCGCTAATGGCTGGATCCCGCATACCTACGGCATCATCGAGCGCTACATTCCCAAACAGGTCCGGCCGATGCGCGCGGCGCGGCAGCAACGCTGGCACCTCGACTTCACCGCGATCAACCGCATCCACGTGCCGGTCGCGCTGGGCTCGATGCTCCTGGTCGTCATCCTGTTCGGCCGCGGACTGTGGCAGCGGCGGCTCGACGATCTGACGTTGCTGGCGGGCACGGTCACGCTCGCCTTGCTCGGCAATGCCTTTGTCTGCGGCGTGATCTCGGGACCGCACGACCGCTACGGCGCGCGCATGGTGTGGGTCGCGACCTTCGTGGTGCTGATCGCGGCCGCGCGCGCCTTCGCCAGGGATGAAGCCGACGATCTATTTTCGCCGCGACAGGAAGTCGATGACCCCGGTCTTGTAGACCTTGTCGCCGACCGCCCGCATGTGATCGCGGTTCGGAATGTCGAGCACCTCCGAACCCGGAATGATCCGGCCGAGCGCTGACGCCGAGCCCGCGATCTCGTCCTTGCTGCCGACCGCGATCAAAACCGGCAGGCGGATGCCGGCCGCCTCCTCGCGCGTCATCAGGCGGCGCGAGCCGCGCAGGCAGGCGGCGAGCGCGCGGCGGTCGGAGCGGGTCTGATCGGCAAAGGCGCGGAAGGTACGGCCGACCGGGTCGGTGACATCGTCGAGCGACGGCGCCTCCAGCGCCAGCGCGACCGCCTCGCCGGGGCCGCCGCCCTCGATCAGCCCGATGCCGATCCCGCCAAGGATCGCCGAGCGCACCCGATCGGAATTCTCTCGCGCCAGGATCGCGGTCATCCGCGAGCCCAGCGAATAGCCCATGATGTCGGCGCGCGCGATTCCGAGATGGTCCATCAGCGCGATCACGTCGCCGGCCATGGTCGCGATCTCGTACTGCGCGGCATCGTAGAGCTTGGCGGATTCGCCGTGGCCACGATTGTCGAGCGCGATCACCCGACGGCCGGCCTTGACGAGATCGGACACCCAGGTCGGGTAGATCCAGTTGACGTTCTTGCTCGAGGCAAAGCCGTGCACCAGCACGATCGGTTCGCCCGCGCCTTCGTCGATAAAGGCAATTTCAACATCGCCGTGATGGAAACTCGGCATCATCCATTCCGTTTGTTCTTGGGATTTGCGATTGGCGATCGACAGGCGACCGCAAGCCTAACCCTGGGCGGGCATACTCGCCAAGGTAGCCTGAGCGGCCATCTGCCGCTTCAGGCGCAGCGCCTTGCTTCGTCTGAGCCACCAGGCGGTGGCCCGTTCGGTGGTGGCCTTGATCGACGACAGGAAGCCGAACAGCGCCAGCAGCGCTCCGAACAGCCACATGGTGAGATTGAATGCGCCGGCCGCCAGCAGCAGCGCGCCGCGGCCGAGCAGCTTCAGGATCGCGCGGGTCTGGCCGCCCTTGACCTCGGCGATCCGCGCCGCCCGCGCGATCTCCCTCGGATTCTCGGCGACCTTCAGCGTATCCCGCGCAGCGCGAACCCCGGCCGCCTCGCCGATGCGCCCGACGTCCTTGGCGACGCGCACCAGCGCGCCGGCCTTCTCGGCGCGGAAGGCCGCGCGGATCGCGGTTGCGGTTTCCACCGGCCGCAGCACCGAGCCGGATGCGACCGCCTCGCGCAGCGCCGGCTGATTGACGACCTCGCGGGTCGAGCGTCCGGCCCATTCGATCATCCCCTCGCTCAGCCGTCCGGCCTTGCGCGTATCCTTGACCAGCGTCAGCCCGGCGCGCAGCGGCCCGGCGCCGCCGACCGACACATAGGTGGCCGCGGTCACGGCGAGCCCGGCGGCCGCGAGGCCGAGCACCAGCTGGTCGGTGTCCTCGCCCATCACGAGGTGCTTGCCCTCGCGCACGACGTCCCGGACATCGCCGAATACGAACAGGTCGCCGGCGACCGTGCCGGACAGGCTTGCGACATCGTCGGCATTGCCGGTCACCAGGCCGGTGGCGAACCCCTTGGCGTAATGCATGCTGGATGATTGCTCGGCGCGCGCGTCATCGACGCGCTTGGTGAGATCGTCACCAAGTGCGATGCTCTTCTCGCCGGCGAGTTCGACAAAGCTGGCCGCAAGGTCGGCATCGCCGGAAGCCAGTGCCGCCTCGATATTGTCCGCGATCAACGCCGGGTTGTTGCGCAGCACGGAATTGAGCCTGATGTCGGCGAGCGCAGCGGGATCGTCCCGCGCCGCCAGCACGGTGCCGGCATCACGGGCGTGCGGCCAAATAGCCGCGCCCACGGCAGCACTTGCTGCCACGCCGACCACCGCCAAGCTGACGCGCACCCGATTCATCCCGATAAAACCTCTAGTTTTATTCGCCTTGGAGATAGTGTGCCGTTTTTGCGACACAACGGCTCCGACCAAAGGAGGGCTTCTCTGGGACGACAAGATTGTGTCGAATTTGCATGAGCAAATGAGCCATCGGGGCTCTAGGAATCAACTGTTCCCGCCAGTATGGTGCGCGGCATTTCGCGATGCCGCATGCTGTTGATTGCGTCTGCCCATCGTTGCCATCAAGGTGAGAATATGTCCGACCACGTCGTCCCGCACTTCCATAACGATGCCGGTGTCTCGGTGATCGAAATCGGATCGCAGGAGTTCATGTGCGTCGGCGCCAACCCGCCGTTCGACCATCCGCACGTGTTCCTCGACCTCGGCAATGACAACGAGATTATCTGCCCGTACTGCTCGACGCTTTATCGCTTCGCATCCGACCTCGCGGCCGGCGAAGCGCGGCCGCCGGAATGCGTGCTGAAAGACAAGGTCGCCTGACCGCTCCGTGGCGCTGACGCGAACCGTCATCGTTGCAGGCGCCGGGATCGGAGGACTGACGGCGTCGCTGACACTGGCGGCACAGGGCTTTCGCGTCGTCGTGCTGGAGAAGGCCGAGCGGCTCGAGGAAGCCGGCGCCGGCATCCAGCTCTCTCCCAATGCCAGCCGCATCCTGGTCGAGCTCGGGCTCAAGGAACCGCTTGCGCGGCGCGCGGTCACGCCTGAATCCGTCAACATCCTGAGCGCGCGAGCCGGTGGCGAGATCGCACGGATGCCGCTTGGCCGGGCCGCCGAGTTCCGCGCCGGCGCACCCTATTGGGTGATCCACCGCGCCGATTTGCAGGCCGCGCTGCAGGCCGCCGCGAGCGACCATCCCGATATCGATCTGCGGCTCGGCTGCCAGTTCGAGGATGTGACCAAGCATGCGCGAGGCCTCACCGTCGTCCAACGCCGCGGCAATTCACGGCAGGAGGAATTGGCCGTCGCGCTGATCGGCGCCGACGGCATCTGGTCGTCGGTGCGCGGGCATTTGTTTCCGGATGTACAGCCGCAATTCTCCGGCCTGATCGCCTGGCGCGGCACGCTGGACGCCACCGCCCTGCCGCGTGAATACACCGCACCGCGCGTGCAGCTCTGGATGGGACCGGACGCGCATCTCGTCGCCTATCCCATCTCGGCCGGACGCCAGATCAACGTGGTCGCGATCGTATCGGGCACCTGGAACCGGCCGGGCTGGAGCGAGCCCGGCGACATCGACGAGATCAAGGGCGCATTCGCCACCGCGCGCTGGCCCGCGACGGCGCGGATGCTGATCGGCGCGGTCGACGGCTGGCGCAAATGGGCGCTGTTCACCCTGCCCGACATCGGCCGCTGGAGCGAAGGCGCGGTGACGCTGCTCGGCGATGCCGCGCATGCGATGCTGCCGTTTGCCGCACAAGGCGCCGGCATGGCGATCGAGGATGCGGCCGTGCTCGCCAAGGCCTTGAGAGACAGCACCGGGGAAAACACCGCGGGCATTCCCGCGGCGTTGACGCGCTACGCACGGGTGCGGCGCGGGCGCGTGCTGAAAGTGCAGCGCTTGGCGCGACAGCAGGGCCGCATCTATCATTTGCGTGGGCCGGCGGCGATCGCGCGCGATCTGGCGATCCGCGCCATCGGTCCGGAGCGCATGCTGGCGCGGCAGGACTGGATTTACGACTGGCGCGCCTGAGCTCGGCCAATCACGACCGACCCGTCTGGAAACGCCGGCTTAGTGGACGAGGCCCCGTGGCGCGCGCGGGCCCTTCGCCGCCGGCGTGGGAGCCGCGGGGGCCGCGGCCGCAGGCGTGTCCGGCGTGCTTTCATGGCACCTGCCTTTGCGCCAGGCCTCATCCGCCAGCTTCTGCTGGGAGTGGATCGAGATCAGCTCGTTGCGATAGACCATCTCGGAGACGACAGTACCGCCGACGCCGGTCTCCGCCTTGGCCATCAATTTTTCCTGATCCGCCGCGCGGGTCTTGAGATTGCTGCGCTCGTTCTCGAGCTGCTTGCAATCATAAAGCTCGTACTTGGCGGGATCGGCGAATGCCGACGGCACGGTGTCGCCGATCTGCGCGCAGCCGGAAACGCCCGCGGCCGAGGCGAGCAGCGCGATGACGGCCGCCGCGCGCGACAGCTTCAGGCGGCGTGGGAAACGAACGGACATTCAGCTTTCTTAACCGGACAGTGTTGAGATTGCCTAAAGCAGCCACCGGTGTCCGGATTGAGGCTCAATCGCGGCGGCGCGCTGCTTATCCCAATGCTCGGCCGCCGAGGCAAATGGAATTGCGGGCCGCCGCTTAAGCCTTTGAAAGCTCACCTGTTAGCACCGGATAATGACAATTCCACTCCGCGCCCAAACGCGCTAGAAATCGGCGCGCCTGGCGCAACGCGGACGTGGCGGAACTGGTAGACGCAAGGGACTTAAAATCCCTCGATGGCAACGTCGTGTGGGTTCGAGTCCCACCGCCCGCACCAACCTTCGCATGCCACGCGCACCCGAGCGGGCCAGCGTCGTGATTTCCGGCTGTGGCGCAGTTCACACGCCGCGATCGCTGACTGTCGTAGTCTTGCCCGTATTTGGAAATTCCGGCCGCGCATTTTCGCGGCTGTTGCATTTCGAAATCAATTTTGGTCGGAGGCGGCGATGGAGATTGCAAACCGCAATCGGATTGCGAAGGGCAATCGGATTGCCAGCGAAACGGCGCGCGATCATGGTGCCTTTACTCTCCAGCATGGCGACGATGCGGCTCATTGCAGCAACGGGCTCAATGCACAGAATTTCCGCAACGCTGCGCCCGACGACCGCGCAATCTACCGGCGATGGATCCGCGGCGCGATCATGCTGTACGGACTGCTCGCGTTTGCCGCTGGAGCGGTGGTCTGGATGAGCGGAACCGGCATCGGACAGACACAGCTCACGAGCCTGTCGAGCCCGAGCAGCATGAGACCAGACCACGGCGATTAGCGGTCGCCGGTTCGGAACCCGCACCCTGCGTATTCGTTGTCATGCCGCAATTGGAGCATGACGATGCCGAACGACGATCCATCCGCGCAGCGCGCAACCGACCAACCCGATCAGCGCAAGGAGCGACCCTCCCCGCCGCAGCACGCACCACAAGGCGGACCACCGCTCAGCGACGGACTGGAGCAGCTCCGCGACAGCCACACCTGACACGCGACAGCGCGAAAAGAAAAATGGCCGGGACAAGTCCCGGCCATTTGTTTTGCGTCAAGCCGCAAGCTTACTCGGACTTGTCGATATTCCAGAAGATCGGCGTTGCCGGGCCGTCGAGCACGCCGGTCAGCGACTTCCGCCATGCGCTCGGAATGGTGTACTGGCCGAGCGGAACGTAGATCACCTGATCGTAGGCCTCGGTCTGGATTTCCGTGGCGATCTTCTTCTTTTCCTCAGCCGAGCCGGCGCGTGCGAACTTGTCACGCAGCTCCTCGATCTTCGGGTCTTCGGCCCAGCCGAACCAGCCGCCATTCTTGCCGCGACCGGTGATCGACGCGTTGACGATCGGATCGGAGACGTCGGCCGCGACCCAGTTGGTGAAGAACATGTTCCAGCCACCTTCCTTCGGCGGCTTCTGGCTGGCGCGGCGGGTCACCACGGTCTGCCAGTCGGTGGCCTGCAGGTCGACCTTGAAGCCGGCCTCGCGCAACTGCTGCGCAGCCACGACCGGCTGGGCCTTCAACGTCGTGACGTCGCCCGGCGCCATGATCACCACGGGGGTGCCGTCATAGCCGGATGCGGCAAGCGCCTTCTTGGCTTCCGCCAGGCCGTTACCCTTCACCAGCGTTTCGGCCCCGACGTCGGTCTCGAGCGGCGTGCCGCAGACGAAGAAGGCGCCGCAGATCCTCTGGTACTTGGCGTTGCCGACCAGCGCGTCGAGCACGTCCTTCTGGTTCATCGCCAGGAACGCAGCCCGGCGCACCTTCGGATTGTCGAACGGCGGATAGAGGAAGTTCATGCGTCCGAGGGTCTGGAAGCCGAACTTGTTCAGGACGTCGATCTTGAGATCCGGATTGGCTTCGAGCACCGGCAGCATGTCGAACGGAAGGTTCTCCATGAAATCGATGTCGCCGGATTGCAGTGCGTTCACCGCGGTCTGCGCATCGGCCATCGTGACCCACTCGACACGGTCGACCTTGACGACCTTGCCGCCCGCGGTCCAGCTCGCCGGCTCCTTGCGCGGCACGTAGTCCTTGTTCTTCTCATAGACCGCCTTCACGCCCGGCTGGAATTCCGCCTGCACGAATTTGAACGGTCCGGAGCCGATCTGTTCCGGGATCGGCTTGTCCGGCGGCGTCTCGGCAAGACGCTTCGGCATCATGAACGGCACGCGCGACGACGGCTTGCCGATCGATTCCAGCACGAGGCCGTAGGGTTCCTTCAGCTTCAGCGTGATGGTCTTGGCGTCGGTCGCCTCCAGGCTCGCGACGAAGTCCATCAGCTTCTGGCCCATGCCGTCGACCTTGCCCCAACGCTGCAGCGAGGCGACGCAGTCTTCCGCGGTGACCGGCGCGCCGTCGTGCCACTTCAGACCGTCGCGCAGCGTGAACGTGTAGGTCAGCTTGTCGTCGGAAACCTTCCAGTCCGCCATCTGCGGCTGGATCTTGAAATTGGAATCCGTCGCCAGCAGCGTGTCATAGATCATGTAGCCATGATCGCGGGTGATGTAGGCCGTGGTCATGATCGGATCGATGACGCGCAGATCCGAGTGCATCACCGCGGTGATGGTCTTGCCCGCGGCCATCGCCTGCGGCGCGAATGACAATTCCTGCGGCGCGAACGACAGCGCGAGCGCCGTCAACGCGGCCGCTAGCGTGCGGTGTTTCCAACGCGAGATAGGGAACATGCAATCTCTCCTGACGTGTAACTGGTCAAAGCCGGCTTATTCGTTATGCATGTGGTTCGTTATTTAGGCGAACTAACATGCTGTATGGCTTGTGAAATCGAGACTTGCACCAAGCGCCAAGCGCGTCAATCGGTTTCAGGTCGCATCGGACGTACACAAACGAATGAGGCCGCGCGCCAGATTTTGGCTTTACAAAATCGTCGGCTGAGATTTTCGTAACGCGCGCGCGATGCCGGCGCCGTCAGAACAACAAGAGAGAACAACGATGAACCCCGCCAATCTCCCCTTTGATTCCGAAACGATGCTGCAGGGCCTGCGCAGCTGGGTGGAATGCGAAAGCCCGACCTGGGACGCCGCCGCGGTCGAACGCATGCTCGATCTCGCCGCCCGCGAGATGGCGATCATGGGTGCGACGATCGAGCGCATCGCCGGACGCCAGGGCTTCGCGGGCTGCGTCCGCGCCCGTTTTCCCCATCCGAAACAAGGCCAGCCCGGCATCCTGATCGCCGGCCATCTGGACACCGTTCACCCGGTCGGCACCATCGAGAAGCTGAAGTGGCGGCGCGAAGGCAACAAGTGCTTCGGGCCGGGCATCTTCGACATGAAGGGCGGCAACTACCTGTCGATCGAGGCGATCAGGCAATTGGCGCGCGCCTCCTTCCCGACCCCGCTGCCGATCACCGTGCTGTTCACCCCCGACGAAGAGGTCGGCACGCCGTCGACGCGCGACATCATCGAGGCGGAAGCCGCGCGCAACAAATATGTGCTGGTGCCGGAGCCCGGCCGTCCGAACAACGGCGTCGTCACCGGCCGCTACGCGATCGCGCGCTTCAACCTGGAAGCCACCGGCAAGCCCAGCCATGCCGGCGCGACGCTGTCTTCCGGCCGCTCCGCGATCCGCGAGATGGCGCGGCAGATCATCGCCATCGACGGCATGACCACCGAGGACTGCACCTTCTCGGTCGGCATCGTGCATGGCGGCCAGTGGGTCAATTGCGTCGCGACGACCTGCACCGGCGAAGCGCTCAGCATGGCCAAGCGCCAGGCCGATCTCGACCGCGGCGTCGAGCGCATGCTGGCACTGTCGGGCACCGCCAACGACGTGACCTTCAAGGTGACGCGCGGCGTCACCCGCCCGGTGTGGGAGCCCGATGCGGGCACCATGGCGCTCTATGAAAAGGCAAAAGGCCTTGCGGCAGCGATGGGTCTCGATCTGCCGCACGGCAGCGCCGGCGGCGGCTCGGACGGCAACTTCACCGGCGCGATGGGCATCCCCACGCTCGACGGCCTCGGCGTTCGCGGCGCCGATGCACATACGCTCAACGAGCACATCGAGGTCGATAGCCTCGCCGAACGCGGCCGCCTGATGGCGGCACTGCTGGCGACGCTGGACTGACATCGATTGCACTGCACAACACGTTGGCACTGCCGGATCGAAATTTAGCCTTGTCCATTTTTAAGGCTTCGCCTACGGTCCGGCCGTCCAACGCGACGATGCGGGAGAGATCGAAGCGACAACAATCGTGTTGTTGGCTTCGGCGCCGACGGAGCAACCGCCCCGGAAACTCTCAGGCAAAAGGACTGTATCGTCAGGACGATCTGGAGAGAGACGAACATGGCCGCACATCAAGGGCCATGACGTCCACCGAAGGGGATAGTTCGCTTCTGGCCACAGCCCGATGCGGATCAAGCTCTCAGGTACCGTGACAGATGGGGCGCCGAATGCCGGTTTGACCGGTGGTTCGGCGACTCTAACCCACGGGAGCCTGACAACCATCATGCCACACATCGCGATTATCGGCGCCGGCATCACCGGCGTAACGACGGCCTATGCCCTGCTTGAACGCGGCTACAAGGTGACTGTCCTTGACAGGCATCGCTACGCCGCGATGGAAACTTCGTTCGCCAATGGCGGACAGCTTTCCGCCAGCAACGCCGAAGTCTGGAACAGTGCTGCGACCATCCTGAAGGGGCTGCGCTGGATGCTCAGAAGCGACGCGCCGCTGCTGATGAACCCGAAGCCGAGCTGGCACAAATATTCCTGGATCAGCGAGTTCGTCGGCCACATCACGCGCTATCGCGGCAACACCATCGAGACCACGAAGCTCGCCATCGAAGCGCGCAAGCATCTGTTCTCGATCGCAGAGCGCGAAAACATCGCCTTCGATCTCGAACGCCGCGGCATCCTGCACGTCTATCACGACAGGGCCGGCTTCGAAGCCGGCCTCAAGGTCAACACGCTGCTGCAGCAAGGCGGGCTCGACCGCCGGCCGGTGACCCCGGACGAGATCCGCGTCATCGAACCCGCGCTGCAGACAACCTGCTATGGCGGCTTCTTCACGCCGTCCGACGCGACCGGCGATATTCACAAATTCACGCGTGGGCTTGCCGACGCCTGCATCCGCCGTGGCGCGAGCTTCGTCCATGAAGCCGACGTCGACACGATCGCACACGGCGATGACGGCTTCCGCATCGGCTGGAACGAAGCTGCTTCACATGATGCTGCGGTCGCGACGCGACAGCAGCTACAGGCGGACGGGATCGTGATTTGCGCCGGCGTGGCGAGCCGCCACTTCGCCAGCCTGCTCAACGACCGCGTCAATGTCTATCCGGTGAAGGGCTATTCGATCACGGTGCAGCTCGATGCGCCGCAAAGCCGGAATGCCGCCCCAACCGTCAGCCTGCTCGATGAAGCTGCGAAGATCGTCACCAGCCGGCTCGGCGCCGACCGCTTCCGCGTCGCCGGCACCGCCGAGTTCAACGGCTTCAACCGCGACATTCGCGCCGATCGCATTCAACCGCTGGTGGACTGGGTGCGGCATCATTTCCCGGAGATCGATACGTCGAAAGTCGTGCCATGGGCGGGCCTGCGCCCGATGATGCCGAACATGATGCCGGTGGTTCGCGCCGGACGGATTCCGGGCGTGTTCTACAATACGGGCCACGGTCATCTCGGCTGGACGCTGTCGGCGGCGACGGCGCAGATGGTGGCCCAGGCGATCGACGATTGGCGCGACCTCGACACGCCGCCGATGGCGCCGTCGTTCGGTGCCGGGCTCGATGTGCCCGCCGACGCGCGCAAAGCTGAAATCAATCCACCTTCCAGTGGACTGCTTCGAACTTCACCGGAGGAATAATCGCGGCCAACAGGACTGATTAGCTGCACCGCAAAATCCGCAGCACCGATGGCATGGGACTTGCTCAAGTTCTACCGTGAGTCTGCTACCATCTGTGCTACGGTCTGGTGTGCAACGGTCCCGCTGCGGACTTCATCGACCACAACCCAACGGATCAAATTTGCTCGGATATCTGCTTCGCCGCATCCTCGCCGCCATTCCCGTGATGGGCGTGGTGGCTCTGTTCGTGTTCCTGTTGCTGCGGCTGACGCCGGGCGACCCGGCCGCCATCCTCGCCGGCGACAACGCGACGCCCGAACAGCTCGAACGCATTCGGACCTCGCTTGGTCTGAACGAGCCGATCTACATCCAGTTCTACACCTGGATCGCCAAGTTGCTGCACGGCGACCTCGGCGTCTCCCTGATCTCGAACAAGCCGATCCTCGAAATGATCGTCCCGCGCCTCGAGCCCTCGATCTCGGTCGCGCTGGCCACCATCATCCTCTCGATCCTGGTGGCGGTGCCGCTCGGCGTGATCGCGGCGTGGAAGCACGGCACCTGGATCGACCGCTTCGTGATGGGGCTCTCGGTGCTCGGCTTCTCGGTGCCGGTGTTCGTGATCGGCTACGTGCTGATCCAGATCTTTGCGATTGATCTGCGCTGGGTTCCGGTACAGGGCTTCAAGAGCATCTCGGCCGGCTTCGGTCCGTTCTTCCAGCGCCTCATCCTGCCGACCTGCACACTCTCCTTCATCTATGTCGCGCTGATCGCACGCATGACGCGGGCCTCGATGCTCGATGTGCTCGGCGAGGATTACGTGCGCACGGCGCGGGCCAAGGGCATCGGCGAGACCGGCGTGCTGCTGCGCCATGCGCTGCGCAACGCCGCCGTGCCGGTCATCACGGTGATCGGTTCCGGCTTCGCGCTGCTGATCTCCGGCGTCGTCGTCACCGAGAGCGTGTTCAATCTTCCCGGCATCGGCCGCCTCACCGTCGATGCGGTGCTGGCGCGCGACTATCCGGTGATCCAGGCGATGATCCTGTTGACGTCGGGTATCTACGTCGCGGTCAATCTGTTGATCGACCTCGCCTACACCCTGCTCGATCCTCGTATCCGGTACTGAGCAATGGCGATCGAAACCCTTCCCGAATCCTCGCTTCCCGTCACCCGGCCGTTCCGCGTCAAGTTCGGCTTCCTGACGTCGACGCCGATCATCGCGGTTGCGACGATCAGCCTCGCCCTCATCATCCTGATGGCGATCTTCGCGCCGCTGCTTGCGCCGCACGATCCTCTGCTGCTGACGCCGTCGCAGCGGCTGAAGCCGTCGAGCGCGCAATACCTGCTCGGCACCGACGCCTATGGCCGCGACCTGTTGTCGCGCATCATCTACGGCGCACGGATCTCGCTGGTGATCGGGCTCGGCGCCGCCGTCTGCTCGATCGCCATCGGCCTTCTGATCGGCCTCGTCGCCGGCTTCTTCCGCTGGGTCGATGCGGTGCTGATGCGCGTGATGGACGGCTTGATGGCGATCCCCGCCATCCTGCTCGCGATCGCCGTGGTGTCGCTGTCGGGCGCCAGCATCTGGACCGTGATGGTCGCGATCACCATCCCCGAGATCCCGCGCGTGGCGCGGCTGGTGCGCTCAGTGGTGCTGACCGCACGCGAGGAACCTTATGTCGAGGCCGCGATCTCACTCGGCACCAGCCTGCCGAAGATCATGTGGCGGCATTTGATGCCGAACACGATCGCGCCGCTGATCGTGCAAGGCACCTATGTCTGCGCGTCCGCGATCCTGACCGAGGCGATCCTGTCGTTCCTCGGCGCCGGCATCTCGCCGGAAACGCCGACCTGGGGCAACATCATGGCCGAGGGCCGCGCCTATTTCCAGGTCAAGCCGTCGCTGATCTTCTGGCCGGGGCTGCTGCTCTCGATCGCCATTCTCAGCGTCAACCTGATCGGCGACGCCGCCCGCGACGCGCTCGATCCCCGCATGAAGCAGCGTGAGGGCAAGTGACGGCTTCAGCTCTTCTGAAGCCGTCATTCCGGGGCGATGCGAAGCATCGAACCCGGAATCTCGAGATTCCGGGTCTGGTGCTGGCGCACCATCCCGGAATGACAGTGGGTAAATTCCTTCACAGCGCCAAGAGACCCTGACATGACCAACGTCGTCCTCGACATCAGCAATCTCGTCGTCGGCCTCGGCCGCAAGGCGGATGCGCATCGCATCATCGACGACCTCTCGCTGCAGGTACGTGAAAGCGAGACGCTGTGCCTGGTCGGCGAAAGCGGCTCGGGCAAGTCGGTGACATCGCTCACCGTGATGGGCCTGCAGCAGAAGGGCACGCTGGTGCCGTCTGGCGGCAGCGTCAAACTGGTCGGCGAGGAACTGCTCACCGCCAGCGACCGGCGGCTGCGGCAACTCCGCGCCACGCGGATGGCGATGATCTTCCAGGAGCCGATGACCGCGCTCAATCCCGTGGTGCCGGTAGGCCGCCAGATCGACGAGGTGCTGCGCGCCCACACAGATCTCGATGCCCGCGCACGGCGCCAGAAAATCCTGGCGATGATGGAGCATGTGCGGCTGCCGGACGTGGAGCGCATCTTCTCCTCCTACCCGCACCGCCTCTCGGGCGGTCAGCGCCAGCGCATCATGATCGCGATGGCGCTGGTGCTGGAGCCGAAGCTCCTGATCGCGGACGAGCCGACCACCGCGCTCGACGTCACCACCCAGAAGCAGATCCTCACCTTGATCCGCGACCTGCAACGCGATCACGGCACCGCGGTTCTGTTCATCACCCACGACATGGGCGTGGTGGCCGAGATCGCCGACCGCGTCGCGGTGATGCGGCACGGCCGCCTGGTCGAAACCGGCCCGCTGCAGGACGTGCTGCGCAATCCGAAGATGGAGTACACCCGCAACCTCTTGTCCTCGGTGCCGAGCCTGGTGCCGCGCGCGCCGCGCCCGGAGACGACCGAGCCCGTGGTGCTGGAAGCCAACGAGCTCAGCAAGGTCTACCGGGAGCGGTCGCTGTACGGCAAAGCCCGCGAGGTCGCCGCCGCCAGCAACGTCACGCTCACTCTGCGCAAGGGCCGCACCCTCGGCATCGTCGGCGAAAGCGGTTCCGGCAAGTCGACGGTCGCGCGCTGCATCGTGCGCCTAATCGATCCGACCTCGGGCGGGGTACGCCTCGCCGGCCGCGAGATCTCCGACCTGTCGCGCCGGCTGTTGCAACCGCATCGCCAGAAGATCCAGATCATCTTCCAGGATCCCTACCGCTCGCTCAATCCGCGCGTCACCGTCGGCGAGAGCATCGCGGAAGGCCCGGTCAATTACGGCATGCCGCGCAAGGATGCGCTGGCGCGGGCGCGCGAGCTGCTCGAGCTCGTCCATTTGCCGCCCGACGCGATCTCGCGATATCCGCACCAGTTCTCCGGCGGCCAGCGCCAGCGCATCGCGATCGCGCGCGCGCTGGCGCTCGATCCCGACGTGCTCGTCGCGGATGAGGCGGTGTCCGCGCTCGACGTCTCGGTGCAGGCGCAGGTTCTGGATCTGCTTGACGAAATCCAGCGCCGGCTGGGCATCGCGCTGCTGTTCATCACGCATGATTTGCGCGTCGCCGCACAAATCTGCGACGACGTCGCCGTGATGCAACATGGCCGCGTCGTGGAACAGGGACCGGCCGCCGAGGTGCTGACCAATCCGCAGCAGGCCTATACCCGCGCGCTGCTCGATGCGGCGCCCGGTCGCGGCTGGGACTTCGCCAACTTCCGCCCCGTTTCGGAAGGCATTGTGGCGACGGCCTAGGTCTTTAGCCTCAAGCCTTTCCGCCCACAGGGCATGCAAATCCGCTGGTGCTCCCCGGCTTGCGCTGGGCGCGACGACACGCTTAACGTCGCGCGCTAGAGCGTGGCCCTGAAGGCGGACACCGGTCTTCCCCGGAGATCACGCTCCAACCAACGAGATGAGATCATGACGCGCGTCGTTATGATCGCATCATGATCGAAGAAACGTATCGAGACCGACTTGATGACCCGCATTGCCGTTGGCGGCTTCCTGCACGAGACCAATACCTTCGCACCGACGAAGGCAACCTATGACGATTTCGTGCATGGCGGTGGCTGGCCGTCGATGACGCATGGCGCCGACGTGCTCAAGGTCATGCGCAAGATCAATGTCGGCCTCGCCGGCTTTGTCGAGGCGGCGGAAGCCAATGGCTGGGAGCTGGTGCCGACGATCTTCGCCGCGGCGAGCCCGTCGGCGCATGTCAGCAAGGATGCGTTCGAGCGGATCGTGACGGAAATGGTCGACGGCATCGCCGCGGCCGGACCGATCGATGCCGTCTATCTCGACCTGCACGGCGCCATGGTCACCGAGCATTATGACGACGGTGAAGGCGAAACGCTGGCCCGCGTGCGCAAGGCGATCGGCAACGACCTGCCGCTGGTGGCGAGCCTCGATCTGCATGCGAACGTCTCGCCAAAGATGATCGAGCATGCCGATGCGCTGATTGCCTACCGCACCTATCCGCATGTCGACATGGCCGAAACCGGCCGCGCCTGCGCCCGGCATCTGGCGCTGATGCTCAAGTCCAGGCAGCGCTTCGCAAAGGCATTCCGGCAACTGCCGTTCCTGATCCCGATCAGCTGGCAATGCACCAACGACCAGCCGACCAAGGGCATCTATCAGAAGCTCGCCGCACTCGAGAGCGACGCGGTGCCGACGCTGTCGTTTGCGCCGGGCTTCCCGGCCGCCGATTTCAGGGATTGCGGGCCGAGCGTATTCGCTTACGGCCGGACCCAGGCCGATGCGGATGCCGCCGCCGACAAGGTCGTCGCCCTGGTCGAGAGCCATGAGGACGATTTCGACGGCCGGATCTATTCGCCCGACGAAGGCGTGCGGCTGGCGATGGAACTGGCGAAATCGGCCAGCAAGCCGATCATCATCGCCGACACGCAGGACAATCCCGGCGCCGGCGGCGATTCCGACACCACCGGCATGCTGCGCGCGCTGGTGCGCAACAAGGCGAGTGCCGCAACCGGCGTGATCTACGACCCGCAATCCGCGAAGGCCGCGCACAGCGCCGGTGTCGGGGCATCAGTCACGCTCGAGCTCGGCGGCAAGTCCGGCATTCCCGGCGACGCGCCATACCGGGAGACTTTTGTCGTCGAACAGCTCTCGGATGGAAAATTCGTGGCTCCCGGTCCCTATTTCGGCGGCCGCGACATGGACATGGGCCCCTCGGCCTGCCTGCGGGTCGGCGACGTCCGCGTCGTGGTCGGCTCCTACAAGGCCCAGCTTGCCGACCAGGCGATGTACCGCTATGTCGGCATCGAGCCGACGGCACAGAAGATTTTGGTCAACAAGAGCTCGGTGCACTTCCGCGCCGATTTCGAGCCGATCGCCGAGAAGCTCTTGATCTGCGCCGCTCCCGGCGCGATGCCCGCCGATACCGCCACGCTGCCGTGGAGACATTTGCGTCCCGGCATTCGTATCAAGCCGAACGGCCCTACTTTCACACCCACCTCCCCATCACGCACAAACGGATAGAGAGCCATGCCGACCATTGAGCGCATCGACAGTTTTGCCGACGAACTCACCGCCATCAGACGGGATCTGCATGCACATCCCGAGATCGGCTTCGAGGAGGTCCGCACCTCGGGCATCGTCGCCGACAAGCTGACGAGCTGGGGCATCGAGGTGCATCGCGGCCTCGGCGGCACCGGCGTGGTCGGTGTGCTCAAGGGCAAGGGCAACGGCACCAAGAAGATCGGCCTGCGCGCCGACATGGACGCGCTGCCGATGGAAGAGAACACCAATCTGAAGTGGCGTTCGACCATTCCCGGCCGCTTCCACGGCTGCGGCCATGACGGCCACACCACGATGCTGCTCGGCTCGGCGCGCTATCTCGCCGAGACCCGCAATTTCGACGGCACCGTGCATTTCATCTTCCAGCCGGCCGAGGAAGGCCTCGGCGGCGCCCGCGCCATGATCAAGGACGGCCTGTTCAAGCAGTTCCCCTGCGACGAGGTCTATGGCCTGCACAACGCGCCGGACCTCAACCATGGCGAGATCGCGATCCTGCCGGGCCCGGCAATGGCCGCAGCCGACTTCTTCGACATCAGGATCCAGGGCTATGGCGCCCATGGCGCGATGCCGGAGCGTTCCAAGGACGCGGTCGTGATCGCAATGACGCTCGGACAGGCGTTGCAGTCGATCGTCAGCCGCAACGTCGATCCGCTGCAGGCTGCGGTGCTGTCGATCACGCAGATCCATTCCGGGTCGGCGTACAACGTCATTCCCGGCGAAGCCTGGATGTGCGGCACGGTGCGCTGCTTCTCCGACGAGATCCGTGAGCTGATCCGCAAGCGCATGCGCGAAATCTCCGCCGGCTTTGCGGCGGCATATGACGCCGAAATCTCGGTCGAGATCCGCGACGGCTTCAGCGTGCTGGTGAATCAGGAAGAGCAGTCCCGCGTGGTCGAGGAAGTCGCGCGCACCGTCGTCGATCCGGCCAAGGTGATCACCCGCTCGACGCCAAAGATGGGCAGCGAGGATTTCGCCGACATGATGCAGGCCATTCCCGGCGCGTATTTCTGGGTCGGCCATGACGGCTCCGTGCCCGTTCACAATCCCGGTTACGTTCTCGACGACAAGATCCTGCCGATCGGCGCCAGCATGTTCGCCCGCATCATCGAGAAACGCATGCCGGCAGGTGCGCATGCATAAGCCCAAAGGGGACGCCATCACGTCGCTGCACGATCTCTCCGCCGTCGACCTGCTCGCCGGCTATCGTGCCAAGCAGTTCTCGCCGTCCGAGGTGCTGGAGGAAATCATTTCCCAGGTCGCGACCTGGGAGCCGCACATCAAGGCGCTGTATTTGTACGACCCGGAAGGGGCGCGGAAGGTCGCCAGGACCTCGACCGAGCGCTGGCAGCAGGCCGAGCCGGCCGGCACGCTCGATGGCGTTCCCGCCACCATCAAGGACAATGTCGCGACCAAGGGGCAGCCGGTGCCGCTGGGCGCGGCGAGCGTCAAGCTGGCGCCCGCGGAGAAGGATGCACCGCCCGCGGCGCGGCTGCGCGAGGCCGGCTGCGTGATCTTCTCCAAGACCACGATGCCGGACTACGGCATGCTGTCGTCGGGCCTGTCCTCATTCCATCCCCTGACCCGCAATCCCTGGGATGTCAGCAAGAACCCCGGCGGCTCGAGCGCCGGCGCGGGCGCGGCAGGTGCTGCCGGCTATGGTCCCTTGCATCTCGGCACCGATATCGGCGGCTCGGTGCGGCTGCCGGCCAACTGGTGCGGCCTCGTCGCATTGAAACCGAGCCTCGGCCGCGTGCCGATCGACCCGCCCTATATCGGCCGCGTCGCCGGTCCGATGACCCGCACCGTCGACGACGCCGCGCTGATGATGAGCGTATTGTCGCGTCCCGACCGCCGCGACGGCATGAGCCTGCCGGCGCTCGAGGTGAACTGGAAGGCGCTGGAGAAGTCGCCACGCAAGCTGCGCATCGGGCTGATGCTCGACGCCGGCTCCGGCCAGAAGGTCGAGAAGGAGGTTCGCGAAATCGTCGTCAAGGCGGCGAAGGCGTTCGAATCCGCCGGCGCCGTCATCACCGAGATCGACGGCATCCTGACGCCCGAGATGCTCGAAGGGCTCGACAATTTCTGGCGCGCCCGGACCTGGGATGAGCTGTCGAAACTGTCGCAGGCCGACCGCAGCAAGACCCTGCCCTACATCCTCAACTGGGCAGAGGCCGGTGCAAAGCTCTCCGGCGTCGATGTGGTGCGCGGCTTCAACCAAACGATGGCGATCCGCGCCGCCGCCGCGAAATTGTTTTGCGAGGTCGACTACGTGATCTCGCCGGTGTCGCCGGTGGTGAACTTCCCGGCGGAGTTCGCCGCACCGCTCAACGATCCCGCAAAGCCGTTCGAGCACATCTGCTTTACCGTGCCGTGGAATATGTCGGAGAACCCCGCGCTGTCGATCAACGGCGGCTACGACAAGAAGGGCTTTCCGATCGGCGTCCAGATCATCGGCCGCCGCTTCGACGACATCGGCGTGCTCGGCATGGGCAAGGCGTTCGAAGGCCTTCGCGGCCCGCAGAAGCCGTGGCCCACGCCGCCGAAGAAGTAGCGCCTCGGCCTTCCAAATTGTCATGCGCGGGCTCGACCCGCGCATCCATCTTCTTCATAAAGAAGAGATGGATTGCCGGGTCGAGCCCGGCAATGACAAATAAAAGGAAGGAAATCATCCCCATGGCGTATGAGACGATCAAGTACGAGGTCGCCGAGCAGATCCTGACCATCACGCTGAACCGGCCCGACAAGCTCAACGCCTTCAACGCCACGATGCAGCAGGAGCTGATCGACGCGTTCGACAAAGCCGACAAGGACGACGACGTCAGGGCCATCATCGTGACGGGTGCGGGCCGCGGCTTCTGCGCCGGCGCCGATCTCTCCTCCGGCGCCAACACGTTCGACCGCGATGCGCGGCGCGGTCCGGTCAAGCGCAATGCCGACGACAGCGTTGACTACAGCGATCCGCAGGTGCGCGACGGCGGCGGACAAGTGACGCTGCGCATCTTCAAGTGCCTGAAGCCTGTCATCGCTGCGGTGAACGGCCCGGCGGTCGGCATCGGCGTCACCATGCAGCTTGCGATGGATATCCGCATCGCCTCCGACGCCGCGCGCTTCGGCTTCGTGTTCTCCCAGCGCGGCATCGTGCCGGAAGCCGCATCGAGCTGGTTCCTGCCGCGCATCGTCGGCATCTCGCAGGCGCTGGAATGGTGCTATTCCGGCCGCGTCTTCCCGGCGCAGGAAGCGCTCGCCGGCCGGCTCGTCAGCAAGGTGGTGCCGCCGGCCGATCTGCTGCCGACCGCGCGTGCACTCGCCAAGGAGTTCGCGGCCAAGACCGCGCCGGTGTCGGTGGCGCTGATCCGCCAGATGATGTGGCGCATGATGGGCGCCGACGATCCGATGGAGGCGCACAAGGTGGACAGCCGCGGCATCTATGCCCGCGGCCGCTCCGACGACGTCAAGGAAGGCGTGGTGTCGTTCCTGGAAAAGCGCCCCGCGCAGTTCAAGAACAAGGTGTCGTCGGACATGCCCGACTATTTCCCGTGGTGGCAAGAGCGCGACTATAAGTGAACGAACGGCGTCAAGCGGCGTCCACACTTGACGGCGTCGTCCTGCTGCACGGCATCAGCAGGACGGCGCGCTCGTTTCGCAGGATGGAGCTGGCACTGAAGGCTGCCGGCTTTGCCACCCTCAATCTCGACTATGATAGCCGGCGCAAGCCACTCGACGTGTTGGCCGAGGACATCCGCCCCTCGCTCGATCGATTCGCAGAGAGCCTCGACGGCTCCGTGAACTTCGTCTGCCATTCCATGGGCGGGCTTCTGGCGCGCGTCTATCTGGCAAGGCATCGCCCGGCGCGGCTCGGCCGCGTCGTGATGCTGGGCACGCCGAACGGCGGCAGCGAGATCGCCGACCGCCTGAAGAACCTCGCGGCTTATCGCGCCTATTTCGGTCCGGCCGGGCAGCAGCTCGTCACCCGCCGCGATGCCGCGACCAGCGCGCTGCTGCCGCCGATCGATTATTCCGCCGGCATCATTGCCGGCAACCGTTCGGTCTATCCGATCACCTCCATGGCCCTGCCGCGGCCGCATGACGGCCGGGTGTCGGTCGCCAACACCAGGCTCGAGGGTATGGCCGATCACATCGTGATCCGCACCTCGCATCCCTGGCTGGTGCGCAACGCCGATGCGATCGCGCAGACCATCGCGTTCTTGCGAGAGGGGCAATTCAGCACAAATCGTCAGGTGGACTAGGCGTGGGCGTTACCCATCCTGTGCAGCTTGAGCATGGCATAGACCGCATTGTTGGCTGGCGTAGGAATGCCAAGCGGGCGGGCGAACTCCACCACCTTTCCGGCGAGCCAGTCGAGTTCGAGCCGGTTGCCGCGTTCGAGATCGTGCAGCATGGAAGCCTTGAAGGTGGGCGGCGAGGCTTCCGCGAATTTCATTCGGTCCTCGGCAAAATTCTCCGGAATGGGAACGCCCCTGGCACGGCCGACCGCCACCACCTCGCTCATCAGGCTGTAAAAGAACGCTCGCGTATCCGGGTCGGCCAGGATCGGCCCCAGCGGCTGGCGAGTCGTTGCGGTCGCGCCTGATAGTCCGACGAGGAATACAAATTTCTGCCAGCGCTCGCGGTCAATCCCGTCGGACACCGAGATGTCGATGCCGGCCGCTTGAGCGGCGTCGGCAAAGGCCTTGAGGCCGTCATCGGGCTTACCGTCGGTTCTGCCGCAGACCATGCGCGCGAACTGGCTCGTGTGGGTGACGACGCCAGGCGCGGACAGCACTGTAGCAATGTAGGCACTTCCGGCGACCACATTGTCGGCGCCGAGAATCGGGGCGATCCTCTCGGCGCTATCGACCCCGTTTTGCAGCGGGATCACCCGGGTGCGCGGTCCGACCAGGGGGAGAGACAACCTGGCTGCCGTCTCGCTGTCCCAAAGCTTGACCGCGAACAGTACGATATCGACCGGGCCGACCGTGGCTGGATCATCGGTCACGTTGGGTTCGGGCAAATGAAGATTGCCGAGCACACTCTCGACCTTGAGACCGTTTTTCCTGATCGCCTCGAGGTTGGAGCCGCGTGCGATAAAGAACACGTCGTGCCCTGCCGCAGCCATACGTGCTCCGAAATAACCGCCGAGGGCACCGGCCGCCATCACAGCGATACGCATGTCATATCCTCCCCCCTGCAACGACACTCAGCCGGCAGAGGATATCACGCGACGGACCCGGGTTCGATTCCCTGAACGTCAGGCCCATCGCGTCATTTGGCTGCACTGCAGAATTTGGTCTGCTATCGGTGCATGGCGGACGCTGGCAAGCCGCCTGCCCGACGGATCTATGGCTTCACGGCCTCGTCAGCAGCGCCACACGCCCGATCGCCTTGCGCTCGATCAACAGCCGCATCGCCTTCGCATAGTCTTCCAGCGGCAGCCGGTGCGAGATATTCGGCCGCACCCGGCCGGCCTCGGCCCATTCGCTCAGCGCCTTGAACCTGACCTCGCCGAGCGCGGGATCCTTGCGCACCGCCTCGCCGGCGCGAACGCCGAGCACGCTCGCGCCCTTGATCATCAACAGATTGGTGCGGGCAAGACCGATGCCGCCGGTGAAGCCGACGACGAGAATCCGCGCGCCCCAGTTGATGCAGCGCATCGAGTTCTCGAACACCTCGCCGCCGACAGGATCGAACACGACATCGGCGCCGCGACCGTCGGTGAGGCGCTTGACCGCATCGCGGAACGGCTCGCGCGCATAGAGCACGAGATGGTCCGCGCCGCGCGCCTTGGCGATCGCAAGCTTGTCCTCGCTCGAAGCCGCGGCGATCACGGTGGCGCCGAGCAGCTTGCCGATCTCGACCGCGGCAAGCCCAACGCCGCCGCCGGCGCCATGCACCAGCAGCACCTCGCCCGGCTTGATCTGTCCGCGATCGATCAGTGCGTGATACGCGGTGCCGTGCGCGGCCAGGAAGGTCGCGCCTTCCGCATAGTCGAAGGTCGACGGCACCGGCACGAGTTGCGACGGCGTTGCAACCGTCTCGTCGCAATAGGCGCCGAAGCGCATCTTGACGATCACCTTATCGCCGATGGCGACACCGGTAGCGTCATTGACCTCGACGACATCGCCGGCGGCTTCCGAACCCGGCGTGAACGGCAGCGGCGGCTTGAGCTGGTACTCGCCGGCGGCCATCAGGATGTCGGGAAAGTTGATCCCGGCGGCCCGGATCGCAACCCGCACCTGGCCCGGCTGCAAGGGCACCGAGGCAAAGTTCTCGAGCTGCAGACGCTCGGGCGGGCCGAGCTCGCGGCAAACGACGGCTTTCGGCATCAGGCGGCCCGCGCCTTGAGGCGTGCCAGCGCCTCGCGGATCAGCGGCAAGCGGTCGTTGCCGAAATACATGTCGGTCTTGTCGAGATAGATCGTCGGCGAGCCGAAGCCGCCGCGCGCCATCACCTCCTCGGTGTTGGCCTTGAGTTGATCCTTGATCGCCTGGTCGCCGATGCCGGCAAGGAATTGCGCCGGATCGATCCCGAGTTTAGTGCAGATCTCGGTCAGCACCGCATCCTGCGAAATGTCCTTGTCGTCACCCCAATAGGCCTCGAACACCGCGCGGGCGAACGGCACCATCTTCTCGTTGCCGAGAAGGATGCAGCCGCGCATCGCCTTGACGCTGTTCACCGGGAACACGGTCGGCGGCATCTTGATCGCAAGGCCGGCCGAGCGCGCCCAGTCGGTGAGATCCTTCTTCATGTAGCGCGCCTTCAGCGGCACCGGCTTCTCGCGCTGCGAGTAGACCGACGGGTTGACGGTGTTGAAGATGCCGCCGACCAGGATCGGCCGCCAGGTGATCGGAGCGTCGAACTCCTTCGCGATCGGCTGGATGTTGTGCCAGGCGAGATAGGTCCACGGGCTGGAGCAGTCGAAGAAGAATTCGATCATGGCGTTTCCCTTTGTCTTTTCCACATTCATTCTCGTCATTCCGGGGTGCACCGCAAGGCGCAGGGCTCGCGACTGTGTCGCGCCGCGGAATAACGGGCATCATTTCTTCTCGACCAATTCCTTCGCACGCTGGCCGAACATGTTCTTGCGCGATTCCTCGTCAAACGGCTCCTTGACGAATTTTCCGATCGCAAGCCCCGCCTGCACCTGCGGGCGGGCGCGCACGGTGGCGTACCAGCGCTTGATGTTCGGGAAATCGTCGAGGGTAAAACCCTGCGCCTTGTGGGTCATGGTCCAGGGGAAGCAGGCGATGTCGGCGATCGAATAGTCGTCGCCGGCGATATAGGCGCCGGTCCTGCCGAGCTGGCGGTCGAGCACACCATAGAGCCGCGCGGTCTCGTCGCGGTAGCGCTCGATCGCGTAGGGAATCTTCTCGGCCGCATAGAGCGCGAAATGGCCGTGCTGGCCGAGCATCGGCCCGAGGCCGCCCATCTGCCACATCACCCATTGGATGACGTTCGACCGCGCACGCAACTCCCGCGACAGGAAACGGCCGGTCTTGTCGGCGAGATAGATCAGGATCGCGCCGGTCTCGAACACCGAGAACGGCCCGCCGCCGCCGGCCGGTTGATGGTCGACGATGGCGGGGATCCGGTTGTTCGGGCTGATCGCCAGGAATTCGGGCCGAAACTGCTCGCCGGCGCGGATGTTCACCGGGATCACCTTGTAGGGCAGCCCCAGTTCCTCCAGCATGATCGAGATCTTCCAGCCGTTCGGCGTCGGCGCGTAGTGCAGATCGATCATCGGCGTTCTATTCCCATCACAAAGACTTTTGTTGTTCTGTACCTCCACCTTAGGACATGGCACACAGGCCCTCAATCAGAACCCAACGGGAGGCACCCATGCTGTTTCCAACGACGATCGCAGGCTCGCTGCCGAAGCCGGAATGGCTGGCGGAGCCGAACATGCTGTGGGCACCCTGGAAGTCGGAGGGCGCCGAGCTCGCCCGCGCCAAGCGCGATGCCACGGTGCTGGCGGTCAAGCTGCAGGAAGATGCCGGCGTCGACATCGTCACCGAGGGCGAGCAGGCGCGCCAGCATTTCGTGCACGGCTTCCTGGAGCGGATCGAGGGCATCGATTTCGCCCACAAGGTCGAGATGGGCATCCGCAAGGACCGCTATAAGGCGATGGTGCCGCAGGTGGTCGCACCGCTGCAGCTCAAGGGACGCGTCCACGAGAGCGAGGCCCGTGCGGCCCGCGCGCACACCAGGAACCGGCTGAAATTCACCATTCCCGGCCCGATGACGATCATCGATACCATCGCCGACAAGTATTACGGCGACCGTGTGAAGATGGCCTTCGCTTTCGCCGAGCTTTTGAATCAGGAGGCGAAGGCGTTGCAGGCCGACGGCGTCGACATGATCCAGTTCGACGAGCCCGCCTTCAACGTCTACATGGACCAAGTGCGCGACTGGGGCATCAAGGCGCTGGAGCGCGCCGCCGAAGGCCTGACTTGCGCCACCGCCGTGCACATCTGCTACGGCTACGGCATCAAGGCCAACACCGACTGGAAGCAGACGCTTGGCGGCGAGTGGCGGCAATACGAGGAGACCTTCCCCGTCATCGACAAGAGCACGATCCAGCAGGTCGCGATCGAATGCCGCAACTCGAAGGTGCCGATCGAACTGCTCGCGGCGCTTCCCGGCAAGATCGTGCAGGCCGGCGTGATCGACGTCGCCAGCGACGAGATCGAGACCGCTGAGGACGTCGTCAAGGTGATCGAGGCGGTCGCGAAGCACGTGCCGAAGAGCAACATCATCGCGACCACCAATTGCGGCATGGCGCCGATGCGGCGGGACATCGCCGAAGCCAAGCTGATCGCGCTGGGCGCCGGGGCCAAGCTGGCGCGGCAGCGGCTGGCGTAACGACTGCGCCGGCCGATCAACCCAGAACGGCCATCGCGCTCGGATGCAACACCGGCCGGTAGCCGGCCTGGAAGGCGCGCAACGTCGATGGCGGCGTCAGCAGCATGGCCGGCTCCGGTACGTCGGCCCGGCTGTAACCGGCGAACGACCAGCGCAACGTGGCGCCGTCGGCGACGAGGTAGCTGTCCCCGCTCGCCTGCAGCATCGTCCCGTCGGGCAAGTCGCGCAATCGCGTCGACACCGGATGCAGCCGCTTCTTGCCGCGGTCGAGCCGCTCGGCATGCAGCACCGCGTCCATCGCCTTGGCGCTGAGATCGCTCACGCCGTTGCCCTGCTCCCAGCAGCTGCGAAACCGCTTGGCATCGTCACGGCGGCAGTAGAAGCAGGGCCGGTGTCCGGCCGCAAACGCGGTGGCCTCATCGAGGAAGAACAGCTCGGTCCAGCTCTGCCGGCTCATCACCTTGCGCCGCCGTCCCCTGAACTCGCAGACGCAGGTGAGCCAGGCCGGGCTCGACCAGCGCTTGTTCAGAAGCGTGCGCGTCGCCGGATCGTGGATGATGCCGCGATTGCCGGTGAAGGTGCCGCGATGGTCGGTCGCGACGATGTCGCCGGTGGGCGTGACGCGGTTTTGCAGGGGCATGGCAAATCCGATCGTTCGTCGCTGTCATTCCGGGGCGATGCGAAGCATCGAACCCGGAATCTCGAGATTCCGGGTTCGCGTCTTCGACGCGCCCCGGAATGACGACGACGTCATGCCGCCCCGTCGCGGATCGGCGGCTGGAACGACAGCGCGGTATCCCAGGGAAAGTAGATCCAGGTGTCCTGCGACACCTCGGTGATGTAGGTGTCGACCAGCGGCCGGCCCTTCGGCTTGGCGTACACGGTCGCGAAATGCGCATCGGGCAGCAATTGGCGCACCAGCCTGCCGGTCTTGCCGGTATCGACCAGGTCGTCGACGATCAAGAGCCCCTTGCCGGTGCCGCCGCCGAGCTTGGCAGTCTGCTCCGAAATGCCCTTGAGCACTTTCAGATCGCCCTGCTTGTCGTGGTCGTAGCTGGCGACGCAGACGGTGTCGATCACCCGCAAGCCGAGCTCGCGCGCCACGATCGCCGCGGGCACCAGCCCGCCGCGGGTGATCGCGATCACCGCTTGGAACGGGCCGACCTCATTGAGCCGCCAGGTCAGCGCCCGGCAGTCCCGATGGAATTGATCCCACGAGACCGGAAACGGCCTGCCGGCTCGCTCCTGTGCACTCGGTTCGGAATTTCGTTCAGCCATATCGTCTCAACCCGCCGGCTTCTTCTGCGCGGCCTGCACTTGCTTCAGCATCTCCTTCACCGCGATCATCGCCGCGGCGAGCTTTTCCGGATCGCGCGAGCGGACCACGAGATTGGTGTTCGGCTTCTGGTTCTCGTCCTGGAACGGATAGCTGCCGATGATGGTGTCGGGATTGGCTTCCGCGATCGCCCGCAGCGGGCCGCCGATGTCGCCTTCCCGCGCGTCGGCCCTGACCGAGTCCGACAACATCCGCACGCCGGATTTCAGGGTCGGCGCCACGATGTCCATCATCGCCTGCATGATGGTGGGGATGCCGGCCATCACGATGACATTACCGAGCTTGAAGCCCGGCGCCAGGATGGTCGCGCTCTGGATCAGCTCGGCGCCGTCAGGCACCCGGGCCATGCGGAGCCGCGCCTCGTTGAGGTCCTGCTCGCTCCAGCGCTCCCTGAACCGCGCCACCACCTCGGGGTGATGATGGATATCGACCCCGAACGCCTTCGCCACGCTGTCGGCGGTGATGTCGTCATGGGTCGGCCCGATGCCGCCGGTGGTGAACACGTAGGTGTACCTATGCCGCAGCGCATCAAGGGCAGAGACGATGTCGGCCTCGTCATCGGCGACGACGCGGACCTCCTTCAGGTCGATGCCGATGTTGGTCAGGTATTCGGCGATGAAGCCGATGTTCTTGTCCTTGGTCCGGCCGGACAGGATCTCGTCGCCGATCACCAATATCCCCGCCGTGACGATCTCGCTCATGGTCTCATTCCCTAACTTGATCCCCTGACATTGCCGATCCAATGCCTTGATGTCACGGGGTTTTGCCGCCGAATTAAGCAGACCTCAGCCGGTTTTTCGGGCAGGCCTTCCACTTCACCCATAGCAAATGCCGCAAGCCAATGCATATCGCGCTGGCCCGCCCCTTGCTACCATCCCATCAAGTCATGCACTGTGTCACATGGCTTGGGAGGGCAGTCGGGCTATATGGCAGTCGCGTTCGATGAGATGAATGGCCTCGGCGAGGATCTCCGCCCGGCCTACCAGGAGCTCTCCCGCTGGCTCAAAGAGACGCCGCCGGATGCGCTCGAATATCGACGCCAGGAAGCGGAGCTCTTGTTCCGCCGGATCGGCATCACCTTCGCGGTCTATGGCGACGCCGAGGCCCAGGAGCGGCTGATCCCCTTCGACGTCATCCCCCGCATCATGTCGGCGACCGAGTGGACGCTGCTGGAGAAGGGCCTCAAGCAGCGCGTGCTCGCGCTCAACATGTTCTTGAAGGACATCTATCACGGCCGCGACATCCTGCGCGCCAACGTCATCCCC
The DNA here is from genome assembly GCF_024171045.1 of Bradyrhizobium sp. USDA 4538. Classification (NCBI taxonomy): domain Bacteria; kingdom Pseudomonadati; phylum Pseudomonadota; class Alphaproteobacteria; order Hyphomicrobiales; family Nitrobacteraceae; genus Bradyrhizobium; species Bradyrhizobium sp. USDA 4538. The sequence goes on along the minus strand of NZ_JALJZE010000001.1, from coordinate 6,881,621 downwards.
GAGGACCTGATCTTCCAGAACCCGGTGTTCCGGCCGGAGATGAACGGCCAGGACGTGCCGCACGACATCTACGTCCACATCGCCGGCATCGACATCATCCGCACCGATCCCGACAATTTCATCGTGCTGGAGGACAATGCGCGCACGCCATCCGGCGTGTCCTACATGCTGGAAAACCGCGAAATCATGATGCGGCTGTTTCCGGACCTGTTCGCGCGGCACCGCGTCGCGCCGGTGGACCGTTATCCGGACGAGCTGCTGTCGGCGCTGCGGTCGGTCGCGCCGCACAGCGCCTCCGCCGAGCCGACAGTCGCGCTGATGACGCCGGGCGTCTACAACTCGGCCTATTACGAGCACTCCTTCCTCGCCGACAAGCTCGGCATCGAGCTGGTCGAGGGGCGCGACCTCATCGTCAAGAACGACGAGGTGTTCATGCGCACCACCGAGGGGCTGAAGCGGGTCGACGTGATCTACCGCCGCGTCGACGACGATTTCCTCGATCCCCTCACCTTCCGGCCGGACTCCGCGCTCGGCGTCCCCGGACTGATGTCGGCCTACGCCGCCGGCAACATCACGCTCGCCAATGCAGTCGGCACCGGCATCGCCGACGACAAGGCGATCTATTCCTACATGCCGGACATCGTAAAATTCTATCTCAGCGAGGAGCCGATCCTGAAGAACGTGCAGACCTGGCGCTGCCGCGAACCGCAGGATCTGTCCTACGTGCTCGACAACCTCGCCGACCTCGTCGTCAAGGAGGTGCACGGCTCGGGCGGCTACGGCATGCTGATCGGCCCCGCCGCAACCAAGGCGACGATCGAGGCATTCCGCGACAAGCTCAAGCGCGAGCCGGAGGGCTTCATCGCCCAGCCGACGCTGGCGCTGTCGACCTGCCCGACCTGCACCGACAAGGGGCTGGCGCCGCGTCATGTCGACCTCCGCCCGTTCGTGTTGACCGGCTCCAGCCACACCACCATCGTGCCCGGCGGGCTGACCCGCGTCGCGCTGAAGGAAGGCTCGCTCGTCGTCAATTCGAGCCAGGGCGGCGGCACCAAAGACACCTGGATACTGAGTGAGTGATTTGAAGCCAAACGCGCTGCGCGAGCCCTCCCTCCCCCTGCAAGGGGGAGGGTCGGGGTGGGGGTCGGCCGCATACGCCGAATGGAGAGAAAACCCCCACCCGCCGCTGCGCGTCGACCTCCCCCTTTCAGGGGGAGGTGAAACACGTTTCGCCTTGTAGGGACTATCGCATGCTGTCGCGCACCGCCGAAAACCTGTTCTGGCTGGCCCGTTATGTCGAACGCGCCGAATATCTGGCGCGTACGATCGATGCGACCTTGCGCGTCACCGCGCTGCCCGCGGCCTATGTCGGCAAGACCAATGAGTGGGATTCCGCACTGCTCACCGCCGGCGTCGGCGCGAGCTTCTACGATCACTATGAGGAAGCCGACGAGCGGAACGTCATCGAATATCTCTCCTTCTCGTCGGACAATCCGTCCTCGATCAAGAATTGCATCGAGGCGGCGCGGCTCAATTCACGCTCAGTACGCACAGCACTGACGTCGGAGATGTGGGACACCATCAATTCGGCCTGGATCGAGCTGCAGGCGGTCTGGAACAAGGGTCCCGCCAACCGCGAGGAGCTGGCCAAATTCCTGCGCTTCGTGCAGGAGACCTCGCTGCGTTTTGACGGCTCGGCCTACCGCACCATGCTGCGCAACGACGCCTACTGGTTCTCGCGGCTCGGGGTGCATCTCGAGCGCGCCGACAACACCGCGCGGATTCTCGACGTGAAGTATCACATGCTGTTGCCCGAGGAGGAGCATGTCGGCGGCCCGCTGGATTACTACCAGTGGACCTCGATCCTGCGCTCGGTGTCGGCAACGACCGCCTATCACTGGGTCTACCGGGAAACCCTGAAGCCCTGGCTGATCGCCGACCTGTTGATCCTCAACGATACGCTGCCGCGCTCGCTTGCCAGCTGCTACAGCAACCTCGTGCGCAACCTCGACCAGATCGGCGTCGCCTATGGCCGCCAGGGCGCCTCGCAACGCCATGCCCGCGGCATCAGGAACCGGCTCGAGCACAGCAACATGGACGATATCTTCCAGCACGGCGTGCACGAATTCATCCAGGAGTTCATCGCGGACAACTCACGGCTGGGTGAGATCATCACCAAGCAATATCTGATCTGACCGGTTTTGAGGCAAAATCTCGTCATGGCCGGGCAAAAGCGCGAGGCGCGTCTTTCGTGACATAGGTGACCCCCGGCCATCGACATCTTGATTTCGCGGCCGATTAGGAAGAAAGACGTGGGTGCCCGGGAAGGGTCCGGGCATGACACTCCTGCCCTGAAAAGACCGATTGAACACCGGTTGAGCCATGCGCCTGCGGATAGCCCACACCACCACCTATCGCTACGAGCCGGCGGCCTCGGGCGTGATCCAGATTCTGCGGATGACGCCCGGCAGCCATGACGGCCAGTATGTCGCGGATTGGCAGATCGACGTCTCGACCGATTCCCGGCTCGACACCCATGAGGACGCCTTCGGCAACGTCACCCATGTGCTGACGCATGGTTCGATCAGTGACCTCACGATCCATTGCGAGGGCCTGATCGAGACCCAGGATACCGGCGGCGTGCTGCGCGGCAGCGACGAGCGGTTTCCGCCGAGCCTGTTCCTGCGTCCCACACCGCTGACCGACCTCAACCCGGCAATGACGGCCGTCGTGCGCGAGCTGCGCGCGGAAGCCGGCGCCGACGTGCTCGGTTTCCTGCACGCGCTGATGGTGCAGATCTACGAGCACATGACCTTCGACGAGGACCCGACCAACAGCGCCACCTCGGCCGCCGAGGCGTTCGCGCTGAAGCGCGGCGTCTGCCAGGACTACGCGCACATCCTGATCGCCTGCGCGCGCGCCGGCGGCGTTCCGGCGCGGTTCGTCTCCGGCCACTTCCTGCGCTCCGATGGCATGGTCAACCAGCAGGCCGGCCATGCCTGGGCCGAGGCCTTCGTGCCCGATCTTGGCTGGATCGGCTTCGACGCCGCCAACGGCATCTGCACCACCGACGCCCATGCCCGCGTCGCGATCGGCCTCGACTATCTCGGCGCCGCCCCGGTCCGCGGCACCCGCTATGGCGGCGGCAACGAGACGCTGACGGTCGCGGTCAAGGTCGACCAGGCCGGCCGTCCAGGACAGTGGCAGAGCCAGACGCAGTCGTAGGGCTGATCCCTCTCCGCGTCCGTCATTGCGAGCCAACGGGTCGCGCGAACGCGCGCCCGATGACAGGCTCCGGGAAGCAATCCATCTGATCGCTTGCGGAGGCATGGATTGCTTCGCCGCTTCGCTCCTCGCAATGTCCGCAGGGGTGCTATGATCGCTGCTTCAAACCACACCAGCGGGACAAGCCATGGCCACCGTAAAACTGCTTTCCGACGACGAGCTCTCGGCGGAGGCACGCGCCGTCTTCGACGACATCCGCAAGACGCGGAACTCGGACTTCGTCAACAATTTCTGGCGCGCGCTGGCGCATGATCCGAAGACCCTGCGGCGGACCTGGGAGAGCATCAAGGAGGTGATGGCACCGGGCGCGCTCGATCCGAAGGTCAAGGAGATGCTCTACGTCGCCGTCTCGGTGGCGCACGGCTGCAGCTATTGCATTCACTCGCACACCGCGAGCGCCCGCGCCAAGGGCATGACCGACGCCGAATATCAGGAAATGCTGGCGATCGTCGGCATGGCCGCCGAAACCAACCGGCTGGTCACGGCGCTCGGCGTGCCCGTCGACGAGGCCTTCCTCGTCGACGCACCTGCGGGACCAAGGCAGGAGCCGTGACGGCCCTGCCTGGCTCGCGCATGAGTGATGTCACGAAATGCGCTCGATGTCGGATTTGAGGACAACCAGGAAACGGGCAGCTTCGCCGCCCGTCACCACCCGATGATCGAAGGTCAGCGATAGCGGCAGCGTGCGTCGGACCGCAACCTGCCCCCGAAGCGCGACCACGCGCTCCGAAATCCGCCCGGCACCGACGATCGCCGTCTGCGGCGGCACGATGATGAGATTAGCAAACCGGCCTCCGATCATTCCGAAGTTCGACAACGTGATCGTCGCACCGCGCAGTTCCTCCGGGGGTATCGCGCGCGCGATTGCGTCGGCTCGCAGACGGTCGAGCCCGGCCCGCAGGTCCGATACGCTCCGCTCCGCGACATTGCGCAGCACGGGAACGATCAGGCCGCCGCCGGTGTCGACGGCGATGCCGAGATCGATGCGCTCGATCAGGCGCCGTTCTCCCGTACCGGAATGATACCAGGCATTGAGCGCGGGCTCTGCCTTGCAGGCAGCGGCGATCGCCCGCGCCAGGCGGATTGTCACGTCCTCGCCCTGCCGCCAATCGTCGATGTCGGCTTCATCGGTAACCGTCGCGGGGACGATTTCCGCATGCGCTGCTGTCATGCGTTGGGCCATCGCGCGGCGCAAGCCGCGCAGCGGCTCGGCGGGTCCGCTGTGAGACATCCGCTTCGCCGCCCTCTCGACATCGGCCCGCGTGATGGTGCCGCCGGGCCCGGTCGCCTCGACGAGATCGAGCGCGACGTCAAGCTTGCGCGCAAGGGCGCGCACTGCCGGAAACACTTGGGCTCCCTGCCCGCTGGGCGGCGAAGCAGTTGCTGGCGCCGGCCGCTGCTCGCCGGTGTCGAGTTCGCCCACAATCGTGCCGGTGTCCTGCCCTGCGTCCTCGGCAAACTCGACGAGCGGCGCGCCGACCTTCACGATATCGCCCTTGGCACCGAACAGGCGCGCGATGCGTCCGCTCGACGGCGCCGGTATCTCGACCACCGCCTTGTCGGTCTCGACCGAAACGAGCGGCTGATCGGTCACGACGTGATCGCCCTCGTTGACGTACCAGGTGACGATCTCGGCTTCTTCAAGACCTTCACCAAGGTCCGGCAACGTGAACTGGCGCATCGCACAAGGTCCGTTGGTGTTCAGTTGTACTGGTGCGCCTTTCGGGCTGCGGTCACGATGCGTCCGACCGACGGCATGTAGCGTTGCTCGAGTCGAGCCATCGGGATGATCGTGTCGTAGCCGGTGACGCGGGTCACGGGTGCGAGCAGCGAGGACAGTCCGCGCTCGGCGATCATGGCCGCGATCTCCGCGCCAAATCCGCCGGTGTGCGCGGCCTCGTGCACGATGACGCAGCGCCCGGTCTTTGTGACCGACCTGAGCACGGTGTTTTCATCGTAGGGCTTGAGCGTGGCGAGGTCGATAACCTCGGCAGCGATGCTCTCGTCGGCGAGCGCGTCCGCTGCGGCCATCGTTTCCTTCAGCATCGCACCCCAGCTGATCAGCGTGACGTCGCGACCTTCCCTCTCGACAAAGGCGCGATCCATCGGCAACGCTTCGCCGTTGTCCTCGACCTCGCCTTTCACGGCGCGGTACAACCGCGTCGGCTCCAGGAACACCACCGGATCGGGATCGCGGATCGCGGCGAGGAGAAGTCTATAGGCGCGCTCCGGCGACGAAGGTATCACGACACGCAAGCCCGGAATGTGGGCCAGCATCGCCTCAGTGCTCTCGGAATGATGCTCGGGTGCGCGAATGCCGGCACCATGCGGCGTGCGCAGAACCATCGGACAAGTGAGCCGTCCCTGGGTACGGTTGCGCATCCGTGATGCGTGGTTCACCAGCTGATCGAGACAGGGATAGATAAATCCCATGAACTGGATTTCGCCGACCGGCTTCAGTCCCTGCGCGGCCATGCCGACGCAAAGCCCGCTGATCAGGAGTTCGGCAAGCGGCGTATCGAGGACGCGCTCCGGACCGAAGCGCTCCTGCAAGCCGACGGTCGCGCGGAAGACGCCGCCATTGACGCCGACATCCTCGCCGAGCACGACCACATCGGGATCATCCGCCATCGCGCGGCCGAGCGCCCGATTGATGGCTTCGACCAACGTGAGTTCAGGCATCGTCCTCTCCCGCAAGTTCGCGACGCTGCGCGGCATACGCCTCGGGCAGATCGGCATAGAGGTTGTCGAACATGGTTTCTGCTCGGCGTGGCGGCGTCTTCAGATAGCGCTCCACCGCCGCCTCGATTCGCTCATGGCACTCGGCGGCAAGCCGCTCCTCATCCGCCTTGGTCCACATCTTCTGACCCACAAGATAGGACCTGAGGCGCGCGATCGGCTCTTCCTTCCAATGCGCCTGGACTTCTTCGGCCGAACGATAGCGCAATGCATCATCTGACGTCGTGTGATCGCCGAGCCGATAGGTGACCGCTTCGATGAAGTGAGGGCCCTTGCCGTCGCGGGCAGCGGCAATGGCCTCCTCGGCCGCGGCACGCATCGCCACCACGTCGCTCCCGTCCACCTGCTCACCGCTGAACCCGGCGCCGATGGCCTTCTGCGCCAGCGTCTCGGAACCCGTCTGCAGACGCAACGGCACCGATATGGCCCATTGATTGTTGGTGGCGACGAACACGAGCGGCAATTTGTGAACGCCGGCGAAATTCATGGCCTCGTAGACATCGCCTTTCGAGGTGGCGCCGTCGCCGAACATGCAGACGGCCACGCGCGGCTCCTTGCGCAACTTCAGGGCGTAGGCAACGCCGGCGGCATGCGGCGCCTGTGATCCGACGGGAACGCAGAACGGGAAATCGTGCACCGGACCGGAGAATTGATTGCCGCGTTCATCGCCGCCCCAGAACAGCAGGATCTCCTCCAGCGCGACGCCACGCCAGAGCAACGCGCCGTTGTCGCGATAGGAGGGCAACAGAACGTCATCCTCCCGCATCGCACTCGCGATGCCGACCGACACCGCCTCCTGACCGAGCGAAATGGCATAGGTTCCCAGCCGACCGGTGCGCTGCAATGCAACAGCCTTTCGGTCGAACAGACGCAAGAGCACCATCGACCGGTAAAGTTCGACCAGCAGCTTGGCGTCGGTGGCGAAGGCAGGAAGCGGCCGCTCTATCGAGCCGTCGGGCGCGAGGTAATTGCGGCGGCGCACCTCAAAGCGCGCAATGACGGGGAGCTCTTCGTTTGCTCTTTTGCTGGCCACGCGCTCATTCCTGGAGCGGTTCTGCCTCCCACATTCAGTTATTTGGTGTTAGGGCCGCGACGATGCAATACCGTAGCAGCATCGCTCTTGGCGCACGCGTCAGCGGCCGGGTCGTGAGGATCGATCGACAGGATCCGTGGAACAGCGCCGCGACTGCGGTATAAGAGAGCATGGCAAATGGTCAGGTTGTCCTCGTAACAACTGCACCGTTGGACGGCGGCCCGCCGGTCCGCTCGGTCTTCTTCGTAGCCGAAGGAGACGCGGCAAAGGCTACGGCGATCATTGCGGACGTGATGGCCCCCAATGAAACGGTCGAAGCGTTGGGGCCGCTTCCCGAAGCGGCTGTGAAGGCGCTCGGGTTGAAACCCGGTGACTACACCCACACCTGACTTGCATCGGATAGCTGTCCGGCGCGCGATGGTCTGCGGCCGCATCCTTGCGCAGAGGGTGTGATCTTGACGCGGCACCCTCGCTTACGCGGTCCCGATCACAACGCGGGGAGCCCTCTTTCTCGAGCAAGGGACATGGCGTAATCTGCAGCGAGCTGCCCTTGGACGGGACGGGCCGACGTCGCCGTTTGAAGTAACGGGCAGCGGTCAGGCCGTCGGCAGGCATCGCAGTCTGAAAGCAGCGCCTGCCTTATGTGGCGCTCCCTCAACTTCAACATGAAGCAGGTTGGCCTGCCGCGCGCGCGGCAGACAAGGGCAATGCTAAACCCTTGGAGGACGACATGGCGACATTCATATTGAGGATCGACTGGACCGACCAGGGAATTCGTAATGTCAAGGAAGCTCCCAAGCGCAGCCGAGCGGCGAAAGAACTCGCCAAGACGCTAGGTGTCGAAATCAAGGAGGTCTATCTCACCTCCGGCGAGCATGACATCCTTCTCCTCGCCGAAGCACCGCTCGGCGACAACATCACAAAGCTCGCGCTTGCCCTCAGCTCTCTGGGAAACATACGCACTTGCACCTCACGGGCCTGGCCGGAGGCGGAGTGGACCAAGCTGATATCCGAGCTCCCGTAGCTACGTCGGATATCCCGATGGATCTCTGCGCGGCCTGACTGACGGGCGCCGTCGCAGACTTGCCCCGGCGATCGGCGCGGGAGTGCGCGCATGCGCAGGACCAGCCGCGGCTTTGGTCGTGTGAATAAATAAGGATACGAAGCGCACGAGGGCAACGGCACACGTCGTCGCCGGCGGGCCACCACGCGCTACTTATCCAGCCAGACATCCTCGAAGCGCAGATTGTTGTACTGGCTGTTGTCGTGCGGATGGAAATTCTTCACGTAGGGCTGCCAGCAATTGCCGGCCGATGAGTGCAGGATAACCGGCCGCGCGGCGTCGTTGACCAGCAGGTGCTCGATGTCGAATACGATCTTGCGGCGCTTGTCCTTGTCGACCTCGCGCGACTGCGCCGCCAGCAGCTTGTCGACCTCGGCGTTGCAATACTGGGTGTAGTTGCGCTCGGAGTTGCAGGAATAGTTCTCGACCAGATTGCCGTCGGGATCGTCGACGCTGACGCCGGTCACGTTGAGGCCGATGGTGTAGTCCTTGCGCTGCAGCCGCGAGTACCAGCGCGGCGTGTCCAGAATGTCGAGCTCGGCTGTGATGTAGATCTTCTTGAGCTGGTCGGCGAGGATCACCGCCGGGTCGCGATAGGTCGGCAGATTGCGGGTCTGGATCTTGATCGACAGCGGCTTGGCGTCGCTGTAGCCGAGCTTCTGCATGATCGCCTGCGCCTCGGCGAGGTTCTTCCCGGTATCGGGGCCGTATCCCATCAGCGTCGACAGGATCTCCGCCGGCATGCCCCACTCGCCTTCGGGCTTGGCCTGCATCGCGCCGCCAGGCCGGCCGGTGCCTTCGAACAGGATGCTGTTGAAGGCCTTGCGATCCAGCGCCAGCGACATCGCCTTGCGGATATCCGGATTGTCGAACGGCGGATTGACGCGGTTGACCAGAAGGTTGACCTGCAGATTGGTCGACGTCATTTCGCAGATCGCGTTCGGCGCCCGCGCCTTGACGTCCTTCATCAGGGGAATGCTGACGTCGGACGGAAAGGTGATGTCGTAGTCGCCGGTCGCGAATGCCAGCATCCGCGTGGCACGGCTGTCGATCGAGCGCACCGTGATCTCGTCGAGATACGGCCGGTCCTTCTTGAAATAATCGGGGTTGCGGATCAGACGGATGGAGTCACCGCGTCGGAACTCGACGAACTTGAACGGCCCGGTGCCGACCGGCTTGGTGCGCATCACCTGCTGCGGCACGTGGCAGGGATAGACCACCGAGAAGGCGCTGGCGAGCAGCGCCAAGAGACCGGGCTGCGGCTCGGTCAGCTCGAACGTCGCCTCATCGTCGCCATTGATGCTGACATCCTTGAGCTTCGAGTACCAGACCTTGCGCGGGTTGCGCTTGAAGTCCGGTGTTTTGACGTCTTGGGTCTCGCTCTTGCCGATCAGCATCCGCCAGGTGCACTGCACGTCCTTGGCCGTGAACGGCTGGCCGTCATGCCACTTCACGCCGTGCCGCAGCTTGAAAGTGAGCTTTGTGTTGGTCTGGTCCCACGACCAGCTCTCGGCGAGATCGGGGATCACGGTGTCGATGCTTTCGTGCACCTTGGCCGGATCGAACACCACGAGGTTGTTGAAGACGGCCGCGAACGGCATCACCGAGGCAATGGTGGATTCCTCGAGCAGCGAGGTCGAGGGCGGATTGTCGTTGTGATAGAGCCGCAGCGTGCCGCCCTGCTTCTGCGCCGATGCAGGGCTCGCGGCCATCGCCGCGATACCCAATGCCACGATGCACGCGGCCAGTTTGAACGACATTCCCGCCTCCCGAAATTTCTTGTTGTCGTCGGTTGCAGGCAGTCGAGCACAACACCCCGCCCCTCGCAACGACGCGAGGCCAAGATCATTGCCGGCTGCGCGCCACGCAGAGCGAGACCGGAATGCTCGCGACCTCGATGGCCGGAACAGGGCACCCGGACGGACCATCGCCAGGACCGGCGGCCCCGACCCGCGCGACCGGCCATCGCACGTCCCGTCACGGGGAATTGGGGTTGGATGCATCCTCGAAATTGGCTACTAGTTTCCCGCCGAGAAACTCGGACCGTCTGAGGGCTTTAAATGACCTATTGCTGCGGAATTCTGGTGCGCGACGGGCTCGTCATGATCGCCGATACCCGCACCAATGCCGGCCTCGACAACGTCTCGACCTTCCGCAAGCTGCACATCTTCGAAAAGCCCGGCGACCGCATCATGGCGATCGCCAGCGCCGGGAATCTGGCGATCAGCCAGTCGGTGCTGTCGACCCTGACCGAGGGCATGGAAAATCCGGACACCGGCGAGCTCGAGACGCTGATGAACGCCCCGACCATGTTCCAGGCGGCGCAGCGGATCGGCCGCGCCATCCGCTCGGTGCACGCCACCGAGGGCGATGCGCTGCGCGCCGAGGACATCTCCTTCGACGTCTCGTTCCTGTTCGGCGGCCAGATCAAGGGCTCGCGGATGCGCCTGTTCATGGTCTACACCGCCGGCAACTTCATCGAGTGCACCACCGACACGCCGTACCTGCAGATCGGCGAGCACAAATACGGCAAGCCAGTGCTCGACCGCGCCATGCACTACGACGTCGAGCTCTACGAGGCGCTGAAGACCGGGCTGATCTCGATGGATTCGACGATGCGCTCCAACCTCGGCGTCGGCCTGCCGATCGACGTGCTGGTCGTGCGCACGGACGCCTGCGAGGCCGATCTCAACCACCGCATCGAGGCCGGCGAGCCTTATTTCCACGACCTGCGCTCGCGCTGGTCGGCGGCGCTGCGCGCGGCGCACCAGAACATTCCACGCCCACCCTACAAGAACGAAACCGAAGCAAAAACCAAGTAAGAGGAAACTCGGATGACTGAGGCAACCAGCAAGATCGCACTCGTGACCGGCGCCGGCACCGGCGTCGGACGCGCCGCGTCGCTCGCTTTGATGGACAAGGGCTACACCGTGGTGCTCGCCGGACGCCGCATGGAGATGCTGGAAGAGACCGCCAAGCTCGGTCCCGCCGGCAAGAGCCTGTGCGTGTCCGCCGACATGGCCAACCCGGCCGCGATCGCGGCGCTGTTCGACAAGGTGAAGGCGACCTATGGCCGGCTCGATGTGCTGTTCAACAATGCCGGCATGGGCGCGCCGCCGGTGAACTTCGAGGATCTGCCGCTCGAGCAGTGGCAGGCCGTGGTCAACACCAACCTGACCGCGCCGTTCCTGTGCACCCAGCACGCCTTCCGCATCATGAAGGACCAGACGCCGCGCGGCGGCCGCATCATCAACAACGGCTCGATCTCGGCGCATGCGCCGCGGCCGTTCTCGGCCGCCTACACCTCGACCAAGCACGCCATCACCGGCCTCACCAAGTCCTCCAACCTCGACGGCCGCATGTATGACATCGCGGTCGGCCAGGTCGATATCGGCAATGCCGCGACCCCGATGACCGACCGCATGGTCAACGGCCCCGGCGTGCTGCAGCCGGACGGCACCACCAAGCACGAGCCGCGCATGGACGCCAAGGCGGTCGGCGACGCCGTTGCCTACATGGCAGGCCTGCCGCTCGACGCCAACGTGCTGTTCATGACGGTCATGGCGACCAAGATGCCGTTCGTCGGCCGCGGCTGATCTGCTCCTTCTCCCTGCTTGCGGCAGGACTATCGCGACGGCCGGCCGGGCTTGTCCCGGCCATGCCGTCGCAGGGGGCGCCGCCAAAATATCGAAAACAACCCCATGCAAAGTAGCCGGCAGCTGCCGGCGTTCGACACGGCAACTTGACACGTCGGGCAAATCAGCGATACTTTTCCATTATTCCGAAATCATGAAAAGCTTGCCCCGGGGCTCATCTTCCCCTTCTCCCCGCGCGCGGGGAGAAGGTCGGGATGAGGGGGAGTCTCCACAAGGACGGTGAGAGACAAACGCGCGGAGAGTCCCCCTCACCCGGATTGCTGCGCAATCCGACCTCTCCCCGCAAGCGCAGGGGTGTCCGGGGAATGATTCACTGTGTCGCGGTGCATGCTCGGCAGGACCGAGGCAAATCGGTCTTTTCTGGTTGTCGAGACACAGAGGGCCGAGCATGCGATATCGCGGTAGCATTTTTGGAAGGCTGCTTGAACCGATCAATCGACGGCAGTTTCAGACGGTTGTGGATCGTCTGGACGGGGATGCCTACGACAAGTCGTTCAGGAGCTGGGATCATCTGGTGGCGCTGATCTATGCCCAGCTTAGCGGCAACAGCAGTCTGCGCGGGGTGGTGACTGGCTTCAACGCCAATTCGCAGCATCACTATCACTTGGGAACCGGCAAGCTGTCGCGCTCGACGTTGTCCGATGCCAATGCCCGCCGTCCGATCGGCATTTTCGCGCAAACCTTTGCGGCGCTGTCGGCGATGGCGCGTCGCCAGCTGCGGAGTGAAGGCATGGAGATGGTGCGTCTGATCGACGCCAGTCCGATCCCGCTCGGCAAGGTCTGCAGTTGGGCGACGTGGAACGGCCGCATCCGCGGCATGAAGCTGCATGTCGTCTACGACCCAAGGAGCGATGTCCCGACCTGCGTCGAGATGACGGCCGCGAACGTCAATGACATCGAGATCGGCCGACAGACCCCAATCCAGCCCGCCACCACCTATGTGTTTGACAAGGGCTATTGCCGTTTCGACTGGTGGCAGAAGATCAATGATAGCAAGGCTTTCTTCGTTACCCGGGCGAAGACGAGCATCCGTCTTCGCTCGCTCAGGCATCGCGCCATCCGCAAGCGTAACGGGGATGGCTTCGAAATCCTTGCCGATGACGAGGTGAAGCTCACCAGCAAGGGCGATTCGCGCCTTCCAATCCCGCTCCGCCGCATCAAGATCAGACGCGAGAAAGGCGGCAAGATCACACTCCTGACCAACGACCTTGTCCGTAGCGCCGTCGAGATCGCCGCCCTCTACAAGAGCCGATGGCAAATCGAGCTGCTGTTCCGCTGGATCAAGCAGCATCTCGATATTCGCAAGTTCCTCGGCGCCAACGACAACGCGATCCGCCTTCAGGTGCTCGCTGCGATGATTGCCTACCTGCTGCTGCGCATCGCCGCTCACACCAACTGCATCAAAATGCTCCCGCTCAGGTTCGCCGAACTCGTCGGCCAGCTCCTGCTCACGCGTCGATCCCTCGCTGCCATCGACAAACCTCCGCCCATCAACCCCAGCCGTCGGAAATCAACCATCTCACCTGACCAGATGGAGCTCCGCTATGCCTGAATTTCCCCGGACACCCCTGCCGCACGCGGGGCGAGGTAAGGGAAGTGCCCTACTCCAGCTTCTCGACGTCCCGCAGCGTCGGGAATAGCTTCATCCAGAGCAGCGCGACCGCAACCGTGGCGACGCCGCCGAGGACGGCCGACGGCACGGTGCCGAGCAGCGCCGCGGTGACGCCGCTCTCGAACTGGCCGAGCTGGTTCGACGCGTTGATGAACAGGAAGTTCACCGCGCCGACACGGCCGCGCATCTCGTCGGGGGTGGCGAGCTGCACCAGCGAGAAGCGGATCACGACGCTGATCGTGTCCGCGGCGCCGAGCACCGCGAGCGCCAGCGCCGACAGCCACAGCCAGTGCGACAGCGCGAACACCACCGTCGCGACGCCGAACACGATCACCGCCTGGAACATGCGCATGCCGACACGGCGGTTGATAGTGTGCCGCGCCAGCACCATCGTCATCAGGAGTGCACCGACCGCGGGCGCGGCGCGCAGGATACCGAGGCCGAGCGGGCCGGCTTGCAGGATATCGCGCGCATAGATCGGCAGCAGCGCGGTGACGCCGCCGAACAGCACCGCGAAAAGATCGAGCGAGATGGTGCCGAGGATCGCCGGATTGCTGCGAACGAAGGTGACGCCGGCAAACAGGTCGTCCGACGACTCGCCGTTCTTCACCGGCGCCTGCTGCAGCCGGCCGATGCCGCCGGTCAGCAGCGCGCCGAACAGCCAGAACACCATCATGATGCCGTAGGGCGCGCTCGGCATCAGGGCATAGGCGAAGCCGCCGAGCGCGGGTCCGGTGATGGTCGCGACCTGCGCCGCGCCGCTCGAGATCGCGGTCGCCCGCTGCAGCGAGCCTTGCGGCGCGATCAGCGGCAACAGCGCGGCGGTCGCCGGACTCTCGAACGCGCCGGCGATGCCGAGCACGAAGGTCGCGACGAAGATCTGGATCTCCGAGATGGTGCCGGCAAAGGTGCTTCCGGCGAGAAACAATGCGGTCAGCGCCTCAGCGATCTGGCAGGCCTGCACCACGCGCTTGCGCTCGAAGCGGTCGGCGGCGTGGCCGGCGACGAACACCAACAGCGCGGTCGGCAGAAACTGCACCAGTCCGACCATGCCGAGGTCGAACGCGCTGCCGGTCAGATCATAGATCTGCCAGCCGATCGCCACCGCGCCGATCTGGCTGGAGAAGCGCGACAGGCTGCGCGACGACAAGAAGAACAGGAACGGTCTGTGGCCGAGCAGATCGCGGGCGCCGGCCGGCGTGGCGGAGGACATGGATGATTGCGTGGCCGAGCGCCTGCAACTTGTCAATGGATACGAGATGAACGCGCAACAGCATTGCGCTGCGCGAGGCCCCTGCCCATAATCCCGCGAGGTTTTTTGGGGGCGTGATGCTGCAGTTGCAATCGGCGTTCGGCGTGGTGGCGTTGCTCTTGATCGCCTGGGCGCTGAGCGAGAATCGCCTGAAGGTGTCGCTGCGCCAGGCGGCGATCGGACTTGCCGTCACGATCGTCACTGCGCTGGTGCTGATCAAGGTGCCGCTGGTGACGCAGGCCTTCGGCGCGATCAATGACGCCGTCGGCACCATCGCCGCCGCGACGCGCGCCGGCACTGCCTTCGTGTTCGGCTATGTCGGCGGCGGCCCGGCGCCGTTCGATCCCAAGGCGCCCGGCTCGGATTTCATCCTCGCCTTCCAGGCGCTGCCGATCGTGCTTGTGATGAGCGTGCTGACGACGCTGTTGTTCTATTGGCGCGTGCTGCCGCCTGTCGTGCGCGGCATGGCCTGGCTGCTCGAGCGCACGCTCGGCGTCGGTGGCGCGGTCGGGCTCTCGACCGCGGCCAATATCTTCCTCGGCATGGTCGAAGCCCCGCTCTTCATCCGTCCCTACCTCGCTCAGCTCACCCGCAGCGAATTGTTTCTGGTGATGACCGGCGGCATGGCCGGGATCGCCGGCACGGTGCTGGTGCTGTACGCCACGCTGCTGGCGCCGCTGATCCCGGATGCGGCCGCGCATTTCGTCATCGCCTCGGTGCTCGGCGCGCCGGCCGCGATCCTGGTCAGCCTGATCATGGTGCCGGAAACGTCCAGCAAGCGCACCGGCGGATCGCTCGACAATCCCGACATCCAGGTGTCGTCGACGATGGACGCCATCGTGAAGGGCACGGCCGCCGGGCTCGAGCTCTTGATGAACATCATCGCGATGCTGCTGGTGCTGGTCGCGCTGGTGTATCTGGCGAACGCGATCATCGGCCTACTGCCGGAGATCGGCGGCGCGAAGATTTCGCTGCAGCGCCTGCTTGGTTACGTCATGGCGCCGGTGTGCTGGCTGATGGGCCTGCCCTGGCCGCAGGCGATCACGGCGGGAAGCCTGATGGGCACCAAGACCGTGCTGAACGAGTTGATCGCCTATGTCGACCTGTCGAAGCTCGGCCCCGACGCGCTCGATCCGCGCTCACGGCTGATCATGCTCTACGCGATGTGCGGCTTTGCCAACTTCGCGAGCCTCGGCATCATGATCGGCGGCCTCGGCATCATGGCGCCCGAGCGACGCGACGAGATCAACGCGCTCGGGTTGAAGTCGATCGTCTCAGGCACGCTGACGACCTGCCTGATGGGCGCGATCGTGGGGATGCTGACACAGCCGTAGACGCAGTAGCCCGGATGGAGCCAACGGGTCGCGCGAACGCGCGCCCGATGACAGGCTCCGCGCAATCCGGGGCGGTGCTGACGCGGTGAAGCTCCCTGTCAAGCGGATCATTGTTGGGCCGGCCGACGGCGCGGACGCACGTAGCCGCGCATTGAGCCGTCGCTTGCAATAACGCGATGACAGGGGATCGATGGGTCGTCATTCGTGCGCATTATGGCACCGACCGCGCGTGCAGCCTTCGGATTGCCGGCTTTGGCAGCGACAGCTTTGTACGTCATGGCCTTCCCCTTTGGGATCTTGCGCACGATGTCGCGGACCTTATCTGAAAAGGTTTTCATAGGCCGAGTGTAGCAGATTTCTCAGAGGGTTTGTGGGCAGCTATTGGCCCCTAGCGTCGTTTGCCGCGCAGTGCCGGCGTGGACGCAAATGGAGCATTGCGGACATCGACCGGCGGCTCAGCCCGATGCGATTCGACGTGAATGGACCCAGCTCGGACATTCGGCAAACGTCGAGCTATTTTTCTGCTACATGTGGCATCGGATTTCCCGGGCGGGGGGGGGGGGGGGGGGCGCCATGAGCGACGAGCGCGTGGAGCGGAGACAAGCAGCCGTGCCGTCTGCAGACGAGGCGAATATCGAGCCCATCTTGCCGGATATGGCTGCACGCACCGAACTGCATTCGATTGACACCTTGACGCTATCGGATACGCAATTTTTGCGCGGTGAGGCCGTCGGGAAGGCAACGACGACTTCTGGACAGCTCCGGCTCGCGACGAACTCTGGTCAGTTGCCGGTCGTGGTCCTGCAGCATGGTTCCGCCGGTATGGCGCCTAACGTCGAGATGTGGGTCAGGGAGCTCAACAAGATCGGCGTTTCGACATTTGCGCTCGACGGCTTCACTGGACGTGGGCTCATCGAGGTAAACACCAATCAAGCCCTGCTCGGCCGCCTCAATTTCATACTCGACATCTATCGTGCCCTCGAGGTGCTGGCGAAACATCCGAGAGTCGATCCGGCACGCATCGCGCTGATGGGCTTTTCGCGTGGGGGCCAGGCCACCCTCTATGCGAGCCTCAAGCGCTTCCATCGGCTGTGGAATAGGTCAGGCGTAGAGCTTGCGGCCTACGTTTCGTTCTACCCGGATTGCGCGACGAAATTCCTGTCAGATACCGATGTCGTCGGTCGACCCATCCGCATCTTCGGCGGTACGCCGGATAACTACAACCCGATTGCCGCTTGTAAGGCGTACGTCGAGCGGCTGCGAGCCGCTGGCGCAGATGTCCAACTGACCGAGTATCCAAACGCCTCGCACGCATTCGACAACCCGCTCGGTGCGCAGCCTGCAGCGATGCAGCCTGCATACCAGAGTGTGCGCAATTGCTTGATCGAAGAGGATGCCGATGGGCTGCTCATTAACACCGACACCAAGCGGCCATTCGCCTATACGGACACGTGCGTCGTGCACGGCGTGCACATCGGCCACGATCCGGTCGCTACCCGTGAAGCCAAGCAAGCCATCAAGGCAATCTTCAAAAAGGCGTTCCAACTCCCATGATCGGGCGACGACCGGATGTCGCCTATTGGCCCATCGCGACATCTTGCGTTGCCGCACGAACTTGGTCGCTATCGGGGCAAAGCGGACGTAGAGTCACGCCGACGGTTTTATGGGTACACGGCCTGGAAAATCGGCATGCCCGCGCTTGACCGGGCATCATCAAAACTGAAAGAGTCTTGCGAAGCAGGATGGATGGCCGGGTCAAGCCCGGCCATGACGAGCGCGTGAGCACTACGCCTTCAGCTCCACCGTCTTGAACTCGGCCGGCAGGATCACCTCCAGCAGTTCGACGTCGTCGGAGTAGTCCAGGATCATGTGCCGGATGCGCGGCGGCTGGGTCCAGGCGCTGCCTTGCTGCATCAGCGTCTCGCCCTCGCCTTCCATGTAGGTCTTCACCCAGCCCTTGAGCACATAGACCATCTGGAAGTCGACATCGTGGAAGTGCAGCTTCGACACCTCATCGGGATTGCACGGTCCCTGCAGCCGGATGACGTGTGCCTGCGCCAGGCCATGCGAGGCGGCGGCGATGCCGAGGTCGCGGTACTTGGCATAGGCGCGCAGCCCGTCGGCCTTGAAATCCTCTTCGCGGTGATGGCTGATCGCGACGCGCTGCTTCGGCCGCGCCTTGGTCGCAGCTTTCGGCGCGCTCTTCTTGGCCGCCGAGACGCGGCCTTTCGACTTGATGGTCTTGCGCGCGGACGATTTCGCGGACGTCTTCTTGGCGCCGGCGCCGAGCCCCGACCATTTCTTCTTCACCGCGGTCTTGGCTGCCGATCTTGATGCCGTCTTCTTGGCCATTGTTTCGCCTCCCGTCTTTTTGTGACGGAGAGAGGCTAACACAAGTCGCGCGCCGCGAGGCGAGCAAAGGCGCACAGCGCGCTTTTGCCCCCTTGCCCACTAATGCAGCCGGAACACGCCGTCGACGGCACGCAGCTCGGCCGGCTTGACCAGCTTGGAATGCGCCACCGTCACCGAAAACAGCGGGCCTTCGAGCTTCGCCTGCCAGAACGCGAGGAAATCCTGCAGCGCCGGGAATTTCGGAAACAGGTCGTAGTTCTGCCAGACATAGGTCTGCAGCAACGAGGGGTGATCCGGCATCCGATAGAGGATTTGCGCCGTCGTCAGCCCGTACCCCAGCAACTGCTTCCGGAAATCGTCGGAAACAACCCCACCAACTCGCGAGACCATGCCAACCTCCTGTGACGGAGCGCATTCACGTGGTGGCCGACCTCCCCCGCCGGACCACCGGCAATGGATGCGCTCACATGAGAGAAATGTGACGCACGCGACTAACCCATCTCAAGCCTAAATGTTTAATAGGTTGTTGAAATTTCTTGCGTTGGCAGCAGCTTACCGCATCTGCTAATAGCCCCGGCGACCCCTCTTGGGCGGCATTAAGGATGCCGAAATGATCTCGGCATCCTTTTGGCAGGCCGCACTCACGAGTGCCAATTTTTCTGCTAGAGGCACTTGCCCGCCGCCAAGGCTTGGCCTATCTCCTGCCCAACCAGTCTGGCACTCGCTTGGCTGGACTGCCAACTCTCCAAAAATCTACAGCATCTGCAAATGTTTAGGAGGACTGCATGAAATTCCGTCCGCTTCACGACCGCGTCGTGGTTAAGCGTATCGACGCCGAAGAGAAGACTGCTGGCGGCATCATCATTCCGGACAGTGCCAAGGAAAAGCCCTCGCAGGGCGAAGTCATCGCCGTTGGCCCGGGCGGCCGCGATGAAGCTGGCAAGCTGATCCCCATCGACGTCAAGGTCGGTGACCGCGTCCTGTTCGGCAAGTGGTCGGGCACCGAGGTCAAGATCGACGGCGAAGACCTGCTGATCATGAAGGAAAGCGACATCATGGGCGTGCTCGACGTCCCCGCTTCCAAGAAGAAGGCGGCCTAAGCGCCTCTTTCCCTCCCAGGTTAAATCTCTCAAGGAAAAACTCAGATGGCAGCTAAAGAAGTCAAATTCTCCGTCGAGGCGCGCGACAAGATGCTGCGCGGCGTCGACATCCTCGCCAACGCGGTGAAGGTCACCCTCGGTCCGAAGGGTCGCAACGTGGTGCTCGAGAAGTCGTTCGGCGCTCCCCGCATCACCAAGGACGGCGTCACCGTCGCCAAGGAGATCGAGCTCGAGGACAAGTTCGAGAACATGGGCGCCCAGATGGTGCGCGAAGTCGCCTCCAAGTCCGCAGACGCGGCCGGCGACGGCACCACCACCGCGACCGTGCTCGCGGCTGCGATCGTGAAGGAAGGCGCCAAGTCGGTCGCCGCCGGCATGAACCCGATGGATCTGAAGCGCGGTATCGACCTCGCGGTCGAAGCCGTCGTTGCGGACCTCCAGAAGAACTCGAAGAAGGTCACCTCGAACGAGGAGATCGCCCAGGTCGGCACCATTTCGGCCAACGGCGATGCCGAGATCGGCAAGTTCCTCTCCGACGCCATGAAGAAGGTCGGCAACGAGGGCGTGATCACGGTCGAGGAAGCCAAGTCGCTCGAGACCGAGCTCGACGTCGTCGAGGGCATGCAGTTCGACCGCGGCTACATCTCGCCCTACTTCGTCACCAACGCCGACAAGATGCGCGTTGAGATGGACGACGCCTACATCCTGATCAACGAGAAGAAGCTCTCCTCGCTGAACGAGCTGCTGCCGCTGCTCGAGGCCGTGGTGCAGACCGGCAAGCCGCTGGTCATCGTCGCCGAGGACGTCGAAGGCGAAGCCCTCGCCACCCTCGTCGTCAACCGCCTGCGTGGCGGCCTGAAGGTCGCGGCCGTCAAGGCTCCGGGCTTCGGCGATCGCCGCAAGGCCATGCTGCAGGACATCGCGATCCTGACCGGCGGCCAGGCCATCTCGGAAGACCTCGGCATCAAGCTCGAGAACGTCACGCTGCAGATGCTCGGTCGCGCCAAGAAGGTGATGATCGACAAGGAGAACACCACGATCGTCAACGGCGCCGGCAAGAAGGCCGACATCGACGCCCGCGTTGCTCAGATCAAGGCGCAGATCGAGGAGACCACCTCGGACTACGACCGTGAGAAGCTGCAGGAGCGTCTCGCCAAGCTCGCGGGCGGCGTCGCGGTGATCCGCGTCGGCGGCGCGACCGAGGTCGAGGTGAAGGAGCGCAAGGATCGCGTTGATGACGCGATGCACGCGACCCGCGCGGCTGTCGAGGAAGGCATCGTCCCGGGCGGCGGCGTCGCCCTGCTCCGCGCCTCCGAGCAGCTCAAGGGCCTGCGCACCAAGAACGACGACCAGAAGACCGGCGTCGAGATCGTGCGCAAGGCGCTGTCGGCTCCCGCTCGCCAGATCGCGATCAACGCCGGTGAAGACGGTTCGGTCATCGTCGGCAAGATCCTGGAGAACAAGACCTACAACTACGGCTTCGACTCCCAGACCGGCGACTATGCCGACCTCGTCAAGAAGGGCATCATCGACCCGACCAAGGTCGTGCGCACCGCGATCCAGAACGCTGCCTCGGTTGCCGCGCTCCTGATCACCACGGAAGCGATGGTTGCCGAGCTGCCGAAGAAGAACGCCGGCGGCCCCGCGATGCCTCCGGGCGGCGGCATGGGCGGCATGGACTTCTAAGCGACGAAGTCGTCCCGGACGGTGCAGCGCGAAGCGGTGCACCGCAGAGCCGGGATTTCGCTCAACGACAACGAAATGCAAAACCCCGGCAGCGATGCCGGGGTTTTTGTTTGCGACAGGCTCGCCCGGCGAATTGCCGCAGCGCGGCCAATGTGAATACGTCCATAATCTCACGCTGTCGCAGCAGCCTCACGCTGCTCTCAGCATGCAGGTTATGCACAACACTCTCCGTAAATATACGTTGGTCTGAGTTGACAATTTCAAAAAAAATTTCGTGCGAGAGTCGCAAACCGAACCGACAGCGTCATCTTCGTCCCGCACAGTAGGCTCGGGACAAGATCGAAGTTCACTCTCAACAATCTGAATTGAGCACGGAGCGTCAGCTCCCGTGACGCGAGCAAGCGTTGCGGAGAATGCTTTCACTTGCGAGGGAGGCAGTGCAGTGAGCGAAAGCGACAAGGTTCTCAGCCGAGCCGCCTGAAGAAGCGGCGTTGAAGTCACATCGAGGATTCGTTCAAGGAGGGACCTGGCCGGTTGGAAGAAGCCCAGTGACGAGAGCATGCAGCCCCCACTGCCCGATGCTCCGTCAACCGCCGCAGGTGCGCGATGCCCCCCCAACTACCCCGCGCACCGACCTAGGGCCAATCCAACCGGCCGGACTATTCTGCAAGGCAAAAGGCAAAAAGCAAAAGGCAATTTGGGAGGGAGGCGCTCATGGGCATGGTGATGGTCAGATGTCCGCAAACCGGGCACGCGATTTCCACCGGAATCAAGACCGATCGCGAGAGCTTTCGACGCAGTACCGTGTTCTTCTCGCGCACGGCCTGTCCATTTTGCCGCGCGGATCACGCCTGGTTTGCGCGGGACGCCTGGGTCGATGAGCCGAGCATCCGCGTGCGGCGACGCCGCGGCGGCGGTTCACCGGCCTGAAAGTGGCCACCACTTTTGACGACCGCGATGGAGGGACACCATGGCGCAGGTACAGATCACGACGGAAACGTCTGCCTGGCTGCTGCAGGCCAAGGACTTTCTCGATGAAGCACGACGGCTGAAGCCCGGTCCGAAGCGCAATGAGTTGCGCGAGACCGCAAAGGTGCTGCGCGAGATTGCGAAGCTCGAAAGGGTATCCTCCCCCACGCGGGAGCTTGATCGGCGGCCAGGAAGCTGATCGCAGCAGGGAACGCGCTTACACGGCGTCGTCAGCCTCGATTTCCGGGATGCGCGGATCGTTGGCCGGCGCCATTCCTCGCGTTCGAACCTTGTCGCCCGAGAAAATCTCCTCGGCCTCGAGACGCATGACGCGATGGCATTCGCACGCCGCCGCCAATAGCCGCGCCCGGTCGATCTCGATCTGGCCTCGTTGATCCGACCTGATCGCACCGCGCTTGCGCAGATTGCCCATCAGCAAGGTCACCGTCGTTCGCCGTACGCCGAGGATTTGCGACAGCGCTTGCTGGGTCAGCGGGAGGACGTCGCTGTCGACGCGGTCGCGAAGCTGAAGCAGCCAGCGCGCCATCCGCGCCTCGACCGGGTGGAGCGCATTGCAAGCGGAGCCGAGCTGAAACTGGATCAGCATCGATCTGACGTGCTTCTGGATTGCCTGCCGAATCCCTGCACTGCGGCCGAAAGCGGCATGAAAGCGCGCCGCCGGAACCCGCGAGGCGGTACCGGCCGCACGAACGACGGCGGTAATGCCTGACGGCGAGGCTCCGAGCACCGAAAGACTGCCCACGGCCCCTTCGCATCCGACCACGCCGGTCGCGACCGTCTGCCCATCCGCCATGTCGATCATCAACAGGATCGCGCCACTGTGAGGAAAGAAGACGTAGTCGATCTCGTCACCGGCGCGCGCCAGGACTGCATCCTGTTCGAGCGCAACGGTCTCAAGTTCGGGTCTCAGGAGGTCCAGATCCGCCGGCGACAATGTCGCGAGAAGGCGATTACAAGTTCCACCGGAATTGCTCACCTGCGGGAACGTCAATGGTCGCACAGCATACTCACTCGAACACGGGATGAAAAACATATTCCAAACGCTTGACCGCAAGGCGGAATTCTCCGCGGCGGCGTCCTTAAAGTTAGATGCAAATGCGCCAGCGGACGCAATAGCAAAATGCGCATTGTCGCACCGTAGAACTTCGGGAACCCAACAGTTCCAGTTTCGTATCGCTCGCGGCGCGCGCGATATCCGAGCCTGCTCTTTCACCATCTGCGCGGGCGTGGGCGGACGCGGTGTGACCGCGCCGCTGCGGCACCCGTCAAGACGCGCGCGAGTGGCGGTCCGGCCACTGATGCGCCTGCGCGAGCAGTTCCTGCGCGTCCTTGATCTCGGCAAGATCAAGCGCCGGATCGAAACCGGCGAGCACCGGCGCCAGCAATTGAGATATCTCCTCTGCGCGGCCGCTGCGGCTGTAAAGACGTGCAAGTCCCAGCGCGCTGCGCAGCTCGAACGTCCTGGTCTGCTGCCTTCGCGCGATCTCGAGGGCGCGATGGAAGGCATCCTCGGCGCCGGACATGTCGGGGCTGTGACGACGCGACAGCAGCCCACCCTGCACGCGGTAGAGTTCGGCATCCAGCCAGTGCTGCCCGGACTGCTCCGTCGCCTCGATCAACTCATTGATGATGTCGAGCCCGGCATCGACATGCCCGGCCTCCGCATTCGCCACGGCAATCTGCAATCCCCAGAACGGTTCACAGAGGTAGCAGTCGTTCTCGTGAAGCAACGACCAGCCACGTTGCATCTCCGCGAGACCTGCGGCGCGGTCGCCGGCACGCCACTTCTCCAGACCATTGAGATAGGTGCCGGCGGCGACATACAACGGCATCGTGTGATCGCGCGCCAGGCCGAGGGCCAGGATCGTGTCGGTCTGGCGCAACCTGCTGCCGCACAACCCGTCGAAGACGGCCTTGTGAACCAGCGCATTGGCGCGCGCGAGCGCGCGCTGTTTCCCGGCGACGTCCACCGCTGCGCCCGCGAGCTGCCGCGCCCGATCGATCTCGCCACGCGGCCAAAGCACCAGGGCGAGGAATCTCATGATGACGAACGGCAAGTCGAGCGTCGACGCCTTGAAGGTTGCCGGATCCGGCTCGGTCGCATAGGCCGCGAAGGCCTGCTCGAGATGGATGCCCGCGTTCACGTACTCGCCCGCGAACCAGGAGGTTACCCCGCTGGTCCAGCGCGCGACGATGCTCGCCACCGGCGACTGCGGATGCCGCTCCGCTGCGCCCATGATCGCATCCGCCAACTCCCGCATCGGCGCGAGCTCGCCGTGGGTCAGGCAGGCGTTGAAGAGGCCCGACTGGATCGGCGCCAGTTCGATCGGATCATCGATGTCGGAGGCGAACTGCCGGGCGCGGGTCCAGGCGGCGACCGTCTCGGGGGCGCTGTGCCCGAGACTGCCCCGCAGCGCGCGGCCGTAGGCGATTTGCAGATGGAGCCGGCCGATCATCCGATCCGGCTCGTCGGGCAGTTCATCGGCGATGGCGACCGCCTTGCCGAGATGCGCGATCGCCTCGCAATAGGCCGAGCGCTTCAGCGCCTGCTGACCGGCCTTGCGCCACCACGCCAGCGCGGTCTCGCCGAGCCCTGCCTCGGTGAAATGGAAGGCGACGACTTCCGGCTCGATCTCGGCCATCTCGGCAAACTTGTCGCGCAACACATCGCCGATATGCTTGTGAAGCAATTGCCGGCGGCTCTTGAGCAAGCTCTCGTAAGCCGCTTCCTGGACCAACGCGTGCTTGAAGCTGTAGCTTGCGTCCGGCGGCACGCCCCGGCGCAGCAGCAGCTCGGCCTCTTCGAGCTGGGCAAGCGCCGCGGCAAGCGTCAGATCATCGCGCCCAGCCACGCTGCGCAGCAGCGCATATGAGAACTCGCGGCCGATCGCGGCGCCGATCTGCGCCACCTCCTTGACCGGCGCCAGCCGGTCGAGCCGTGCCATCAGCGAGTCCTGCAGCGTTGCCGGGATCGCCAGCGGCGGCAGCGGATTGTCGAGGCGATAGCGCCCGGCATTCTCGACCAGCAGCCCCGACTCCATGACCATCTTGGTCAGCTCCTCGACGAACAGCGGGACACCATCCGTCCGCTCGATGATCTGCGCCATCATCTCGCCGGGCAGCAACCGGCCGACGGTCACCTGCTCGATCAGCGCGCGCGTATCCTGCCGGTCGAGCCGATCGAGCCGCAGCAGGCTGACATTGGCGAGCCCCGCCCATGGCGGCTCGAACTCCGGCCTGAACGTCATGAGCATCAGGATCGGCAGCCCCCTGATCCGGTCGACCGCGAGGTCGAGCAGCTCGAGCGACGTGGCATCGGCCCAATGCACATCTTCGCAGACGACAAGCACCGGCTGCTGCCGGGCGAGGCCCTCGAGCTGGTCGAGCAGCGCTGCGAATGTCTGCCGCCGCTGCTGCGCCGGGCTGAGGCCGAGCGGCGGATAGCGGTCGCCGGTCGGGATCGACAGCAGCGCTGCGATCAGCGGTGTCACGGTGGGCACATGCTGCGTGCCGAGCGCCAGCATGGCTTCGAGCTTGTCCAGCTTCTGCTCCGGCGCATCTTCCGACCTGATGCCGGCGGCACGCTCGAGCTGGCCGACAAAGGGGTGCAGCGCGCTGTTGGTGTGATAGGGCGAGCATTGATACCGCACACGGCGGTGTGTTCCGGGCGCCAGGCTGTCGGAGAGCATCGCCACGATCCGCGATTTGCCGATACCCGCTTCGCCCGATATCAGCACCGCCTGGCCCTGGCCCTGCCACGCCAGTTGCTGGCGCGACAGCGCAAATTCGATCTCCGCCTTGCGGCCGACGAAGCCGATCGAGCGCGCGGTGCGCACCGCCTCGAAACGGCTTTCCGATGCCGGCTCGCCTTCGACGGCCCACACCGCGATCGGCTCGGAGATGCCCTTGACCTCGCGGCGGCCGAGGTTGCGAAGCGTGAACAGATTGCCGAGCAGCCGGCGGGTCGAGGCCGCCACGACGACGACGCCCGGCTCCGCCAGGCTCTGCAGCCGCGCGGCGATGTTCGGCGCATCGCCGACCAGCGCCTGCTCCTCCGACGCGCCGCCAGAGACGAGGTCGCCGACCACGACGAGCCCGCTCGCGATCGCGATCCGCACCGCAACGCCCTCGTCCGCGCGGGTCTCGAGCTTGCCGATTGCGGCGATGACGTCGAGGCCGGCGCGCACCGCGCGCTCCGCATCATCCTCGTGGGCACGGGGATAGCCGAAATAAGCAAGGATCCCATCGCCGATAAATCTGGCAACGGCGCCGTCATATGTCGTGATCACCTGCGCACAGGCTGCGCGATAGGCGCGGATCACCTCCCACATGTCCTCGGGATCGAGACGTGCCGATAACGCCGTCGAGCCGACCAGGTCGCAGAACATCACGGTGAGGTGGCGGCGCTCGGCATCGTGCGGTGAAACCGGCGCGGCGATCAGTTCGGCTTGATTGAGATCGGCGATCGCGCGCAGCATCTTGCGGCGATGGCCGAGCAGGACGCCGAGCCTGTCGAAGTCTTCATCCGTCAACTCGGGAAGAACGCCGAGGTCGATCCCGTTCTCGGCAAAACGCAGCGCGTATTGCCCAAGTCCCAGCTTCTCGAGCCATTCCGCAATCTGCTGCACTGGCTTCACCGACGGGTTGACGGCTGGCCGAATGGACCACGGTGCATGAACGTTATCGCAATCTGACCGGAGTGGCACCCTTGTTTTGCGGCGTGGCGCGGGACATGCGAACAGTACCGTGGCGGTGCCCAGTTACAGCCGTCTGCACGCTAACATTCGTACGGGTGCCGGCGGTCCGTCCCGGCGAAAAAAATCGAAGGGCCGCCCGTGGGCGGCCCTTCCTGTCTTACGCGCTCTCGGGCGCCTTGAGACGCACCAGCTTGGTCAGCAGCGCATCGAGGCCCTGGCCCTCCCCCGCATGCAGGTCGATGCGGCCGACCTTCTCGACCAGACGCTCGAGCGACTCCAGCTCCTTGAGCCGCAGCAGCAGAGGGTTCTCCTCCATCAGCCTGGCGGTGTTCAGGAGCGAACGCGTCGCCGCGGTCTCCTCCTGGCGGCGGATCAGGTTGGCCTTCGCCACCCGCTCCGCCTCCACCACCTTGTTGACCAGCTCGCGGATCTCGCCGGGCAGGATCACGTCCTTCACGCCGAGCTCGGTGACCTCGACACCGCTGTCCGCGACACGATCGCGGACGAAGTCGCGAAGCTCCGTATCGAGCGCCGCCTTCGCAGACAGCACCTCGTCCAGCGTGCGGCCGGCCACCGCCTCGCGGATCGCGAACTGCACCAGGCGGTACAGCCACGCATCCACGTCGGGCACCGTTGTCACGACCCGCTCGGGATCGACGATCCGGCGGAACGCGGTCAGCGTCACGCGCAGCGCGATGCGATCCTTGGTCAGCATCTCCTGCGCCGTGATCTCGACCGCCTGGGGACGCAGATCGAGGCGCTTGACCTCGATCTTGCGGCCCGCGATCCAGAACGCGTGCCGGCCGGGCGCGAGCCGCTCGACCAGCTTGCCCTCGACCGTGAGCAGACCGGCCTCGTGGTTCTCGACCACCGCCTCGGTGATGACGCCGGCCCGGTTGGGCTGGATCATCGCGAGATGGCGTGCCGTGACCCGGGGATCGCTGGTGACGTCGATGCGCTCGACCTCGACCGACGTCGCGACCTTCCAGTACACGCGCGTCTGCCAGGGCGTCATCAGCTGCACGGGACGACCGTCGAGGCTGACGATCGCGATCTCGTTCGCGCGGGTTTCGACCGCCTCGAACAGCTCGTCGGCGAGATCAGGGCGCGCGGCCTTGATCACCGCGAAGCGATCCGCGGGGAATTCGGTCCGCACGACGCTGAACAGCTCGGCCTTGAGCTGATGCAGGGGATCGAACAGGCGGTGACGTCCGGGCGCGAGCACCTGCTCGAGCCGGCCGTTGCGCGTCAGCAACGCGCGCTCGCCATCCTTCACCGTCAAATTGGTCGTCAAGAAGTGCCAGGTCATGACACGCCTCCATCGTTTGCCATCAGGCCCATGGGCCTGAGAGCGGGTTGCATTTGGCAAAGGACGTGAGGACGCGAACGCGGCTTCCTGTCAGCCAAGCGGGCCGTGGCTTAAGGCTTGCGCGATGACGGGCGCACGCGCGCGTTCGCGCGACGAATGTCGCGCAGCCGAGCGGAGCCACCCGGCATCAGCGCAAGCGGTATCCACCGCGGCGCAAAGCCGGTCTCACAGTGTCGATGTTCGGACGAAATGCCTTGCGGCAGGACGGCCGGACTGCGACTGAAGCGCGCGTCCGGTCCCCTTCAGAGGTATCAGCTTTACAGGCTGAAACGGAGCGCTTGGAGCGGGAATCGAACCCGCGACCCGATGAGTATCATTCACCTGCTCTAACCAACTGAGCTATCCTTTGTGAGAGACCGGATTCGAACCGATGCCTTCGGGATTTCATCCCCGACGCTCGACCATGAGCTTCATCTCGCGATCTTCATTTCGGCGGAACACGACACCGCAAAGCGGCTCGCGCCAGTCGGGATCTCAACGAGCCCGAACCCGTGGCCGAAGCAAAGGAGCGGGCTAATAGACGAAGCACGTCCGGGTTGCAAGGGGGCTGCGTGTGATTTTTTCATGACGGGGCGCTGCTGTGACCCACGCGTCGCGGCACGTCCCGCCATTGCGAGGGCACCTCACCCCCTCTGCGCGGCATCCTGGAAGCAGGCGCGCAGCCAGTCGATGGTGACGCGCGTTGCCGCGTCGCGCTTGAGATGGTTTTGCACCAGGAGCCAGACGTCGCGTCGCTTCGGCAGCAGCGTGGCGCGCAGACGGCGGTCGGTCAGCAGGCCGGCACAGCTGTGCTCCGGCAACACGCCGACCGCGTGATGCGACTGAATCAGCGTGTGGATGATCCGGACATTGTCGGTGACGCAGCGCGCGCGAAGCCGCTTCGCGCGCAGGAACTGCATTTCCGGAATCCCTCCAAGCTCGTCGGGATAGGCGCACAGCATCGCTTCGCCCGCTGTCGTCGCGGCCGGCTCGAAGAAATACGACCTGACCTCGGCAAGCTTCGAGATCGCAAAGTCGCCCTTGTCCGGCTTGCGCAAGCGGATCGCGAGATCGGCCTCCCAGCGCGAGAATTTTACATTGTCGCTCGACGTCAGAAACTGCAGCGTCAGGCCTGGATGGGCGCGCAGGAATTCACTTGTGCGCGGCGCCAGCACCTCCTCGGCGATCGCGCTGGTGGAGGCGATGCGCAGCCGCCCGACCGGACCAGGCAGGCTTTCGCCGATCCGGCCGATCTCCTCGGCATGCGCCGCCATCGCCTCGATATGCGCGAGCACCATGTCGCACTGCCGAGTCGGCTTGCGGACGCCATCGACGGCCTCGAACAGGCGCAGGCCGAGCGCGCGCTCGATCCGCGCCAGCCTGCGCCCGACCGTGGTCTCGTCGATGCGCAGCCGCGCGCTGGCGCCCGCGTAGGTGCCCTCGTCCCTGACGGCCGCGATGATGCGAAGATCGTCCCAGTTCATGGCGGCAGGCTACATCGCGCGGCTGCCGCCTGCAATAACGCAGCCACTGGCTGCAATATCCCTGCATAACAGCAGGCCGATCTCGGGCTATGTTTTCGGCGACACATCCGCTGGAGAACGACCATGACGTCAGCCAAGACATTGATGCAGCTTGCCGGTATCGACCTCACCCCGCCCCGCCTCGGCGACAGCTGCCTGGTGCTGATCGATATCCAGAACGAATATCTGGCCGGTCCGCTGGCGCTGCCCGACGCCAACCCGGCGATTGCGCGCGCCACCGCATTGCTCGCGCGCGCCCGGGAAAGCGGCGCCGCGATCATCCACATCGCGCACAAGGGCCAGCCGGGCAGCCTGTTCGACCGCAGCGCGGAGCGTGGCGCGATCGTCGCGCCGCTGGCGCCGCGGCCGGGCGAGATCGTGATCGAGAAGCAATTGCCGAACGCGTTCGCCGGCACCGACCTCAACGCGCAGCTTGCCGCGACCGGCCGCAAGGAGCTGGTGCTGGCCGGCTTCATGACGCATATGTGCGTGAGCTCGACGGCCCGCGCCGCGCTCGATCTCGGCTTCCGCACCACGATCGACGCCGACAGCTGCGCCACCCGCGACCTGCCCGACGGCGTCGGCGGCACGATTGCCGCAAGGCTGATTCACGACGTCGCGCTCGCCGAACTGTCCGACCGCTTCGCGATCATCGCCCGCGGCAACGCGCTCGCCTGAGGGCCGCTCCGCTCTGCGTTCGCTACTGAAACGCGACCTCGGCAAAGCTGCGCAGCTTGCGCGAATGCAGGCGTTCGGATTCCTGCTGCTTGAGCCGCTCCAGCGCCCTGAGACCGATCTCAAGGTGCTGGCCGACGCGCTGGCGGTAGAATTCGCTGGCCATGCCTGCGAGTTTGATCTCGCCGTGCAGCGGCTTGTCGGAGACGCATAGCAGCGTGCCGTAGGGTACGCGGAAGCGATAGCCGTTGGCGGCGATCGCCGCCGATTCCATGTCGAGCGCGACCGCGCGCGACTGCGACATGCGCCGGATCACCTGCGGCCCGCTGATCTCCCAGTTGCGGTTGTCGACGCTGGCGACCGTGCCGGTGCGCATCAGCCGCTTGAGCTCGAAGCCGGTGAGCCCGGTCACCTCGCCGACGGCTTCCTCAAGCGCGACCTGCATCTCCGCAAGCGCCGGGATCGGCACCCAGAGCGGCAGCTCGTGATCGAGCACGTGGTCCCCGCGCACATAGCCATGGGCGAGCACATAATCGCCGAGCCGCTGCGTGTTGCGCAGTCCGGCGCAGTGCCCGATCATCAGCCAGGCATGCGGCCGCAGCACCGCGACGTGATCGGTGATGTTGCGCGCATTGGACGGACCGATTCCGATATTGATCAAGGTAATGCCGCGATAGCCGGGCCGGACCAGATGAAAGGCCGGCATCTGCGGGACGCGTTCGGACGGGGTCCCGGTGGTGCCGCCGCCGAGCCGCGCATTGTGCATGATCACATTGCCGGGCGCGACGAAGGCCTCGAGACCGGCCTCGCCCGACGCAAGCCGCTGCTGGGAGAGCTGCACGAAGGCATCGACATAGAACTGGTAGTTCGTGAAGATCACGAAATTCTGGAAGTGCTCCGGATCGGTGCCGGTGTAGTGGTAGAGCCGGCGCAGCGAGTAATCGACCCGCGCCGCGCGGAACAGCGCCAGCGGCTCCGGCACGCCCGGCGTCAGCTCAAAGGTCCCGTCGGCGATCGCATCGTCCATCGCGGCGAGATCGGGCGTATCGAAGATGTCGCGCAGCGACCTTGTGAACGCCGAACTGTCGGCGATGGTCAGCGCCGCCTCGATATTGATGTCCCGGCGGTAGGCGAAATGGATCGGGATCGGTTCGTTCGACTCGCCGATCTCGACCGCCACGCCATGGTTCTTGATCAGGAGCCCGATCTGCTCGGTGAGATAGGTCCGGAAGATATCGGGGCGCGTGATGCTGGTCTCGTGGACGCCGGGTCCTGCGACGAAGCCGTAGGCAAGCCGCGAGTCGAGCCGCGCATGTGACGAGGTCGTGATACGGACGAACGGGTAATGTGCCCGCACCCGCGTCGTGAACGGCACGCCGTTGACATAGGCCTCAAAGCGATTGCGAAGGAAGCCGGTGTTGCGCTCGTAGATCTCTTCGAGACGGACAACGGCGGCTGCGGCATCGACGAACGCTTCGGTCGTGATCGGCGGCGGGATTTCGATGGAGGGTGTGGGAGACATGTTCGCGTTGCACCAGATCCGTTGCCGAGCTTGGACTCGCTCTGGATCAGTGCAGTATAGCGACTATGGCATCCAGTTCCAGACGTCGATCAGGCCGCGGCGGTGGGCCGCTGCCCGCTCTGACTACTGAATCCGCGCGAGCACCGCGAGACGGCGGATGCCCTTGTTACGGTAGGCGTCGAGGAACGCGTAATAGTCCTTGAACGAGACGCAACCGTTGGAGTCGCCGTTCGGACCGAGCATGAAGGTGTGCGCGAGCAAGCCGTCGCGGTTGAAGATCTTGCCCTCGCCGCCGATCGGATTGAGCCGCAGTGCCGGCACGCCGTGGAACAGCGCCTCGCGCGGCTTGAGCTCGTAAATGTGCGGCGGCGTCACGCCGACCATCTTCAGATGCGAGGACCTGGGGTCGTCGAGCCTGGAGCCGAGGCCCGAATGCGCCTCGAGGCGCGTGCCGTCGGGCAGGTACACGGTCTTGGCTGAGATGTCGTAGACCGCGGTCTGACGGTCATAGGGCGGCGAGCCGCCGAGCATCGGGTTCTGGTCCAACGTCGAGGGGATGCTGCCGGTCACGTTCGCATCGGCTGAAGCGAAGGAGAGCAGTCCGCCGCTCGACTCCCGCTTGCCCCACAGTTTTTCGACCATGGTCTGCCGCTCGTTCGATGCGATCGACATCACCGCGGCCTTGGCGCGCGCGGCCATGTCGCGAACGCCGCCGGACTTCGCAGCCTGCTTGGCCTCGGCAGGCTTCGCCTCGGACGCCTTCTCGGCCCCCTTGGGCTGAACGTCCGCGGTGGAATCGTTGAGCGCCACCTTCAGATTGGCGGCGGCCTGCTTCTTGGCGGTCTCGACCGACTTCGGCGCCGGCAACGGCTTCGATGTCTCGGCAAGCTCCGCGGAGGCGACCGCCCTCGCCGCTTCGGCGACCTTGGGAGCAGCGGCCTGCTTGATCGGGTCGATCTGCGATGCGGCGTCAGCCACGACGCTGGACGCGACGCCCTCGGGCGAGGCGGCCGCAAACCGATCGTTAAACATAAGCGACGATGCCGGGACTTCCGACTTCGCGACCTCGGTCTTCGCGGGCGCCGCCGGTGCGGGCGTCAAGGACGCGAACACCTCGTTGAAGGCCGGCGTCGGCCGCGCAGCGACCGCGACGGGCCGCTTCACCACCGGCGCATCGAACGACGCATTGCCCACGGAGGGATAGACGCTCGCCGCAAAAATGTTGGCGTAGACGGTCCAGGCGCAGCCAAGCACCAGCCCCGCCACCGCGGCGCTGCCGAGGAAATGCTGTGGGAGAATTTTTCGGGAGGATTTCTTGCGGCTTGGCGCCCCAAGAACATACGCACTCGCACTCGTACCCATACGCCCGGCGCTCAAAACAGGTCCACCTTTGTCCCTCACTCGACGCGGGGTCGAACGGGTGTTCGGCTCAACGTCGCGCGGGGGCACAGACGGCCATTAAGGCGACTTTTAGTTAAATGCGACTTAACCGGATGCGATCCCCTGCAGCGCGGGAAGTGCCTGTGGCGTAGGGCTTTTTTAAGATGACATTGGACCGCCAAAGCGGCTTTTCTGTCCCATCATGGGACATTCCGGTATGCCGCTCCAGCGCGGCATACCGGAATATATTCAGGGGAGAATTTCCTTGCCGATCGCCCCGTAATCGCGCGGGGATCGAGCAAAAACCATCTCTCAGTAGCTGAGCTTCGGATACCAGTCCTTGCCGCGTCCTTCAGGCGTCGTGTCGAGCAAGGTCCACAGCGGATCCATGTCCGGTGCGCCGCGCGGGTCCTGGCCGGGGTCCATCGTGCCCGCACCCATTTCGCCTGCCCAGAAATGACGGATCGTGCCGTTGTGGCGCGTGAAGACATTGTAGCCCGGCAGGTCGCTGTCATCCTTGCTGACATAGTCGCGCGTGTAATCACCCGACGCATCCGAGTAGATCCTGTGACGCGTCCAGCCGCGCGCCTTCTTCGCCTCGATCAGCCGTGCGATCGGCGAGCGCGCCACGAACACGAACGACACGCGCTGCTCGATATCGGGCAGCTTCTCCTCCCACGTGCTCATGAACGACGTGCACATCGGACACGGCTTCTCGCGCTGCGGGCCGTACATGTAGCTGTAGATGATGAGGGTCGGCTTGCTGCCGAACAGATCGGCGAGCGATGCCGCACCGGCCTCTCCGATGAACTCATAGGACTTGGTCACCTCGCCGCCCGGCGGCAATGCGCGGCGTAGCGCGGCGACGCGCTCGATATGCCGGCGCAGCTCGATCTCTTCGACGAGCAATTCCTGGCGGGCGCTTCGATACTCGGCGCTCTCATTGGGAAAGCGCCTGACATTGGTCGTGGCGAGTTCGGCAGCAGGCTTGAGGACGGAACTGGTCATGTTGGAACCTCGCGTGGTTGACGGGCTGTCTGGAAGACGACCCGGACCCGGACGATCCGACACTCAACGGCGAGGATTTATTGCAGTTCCGGCGGCGGGGAACGGTCGAGGATCTCGCCCTTTGCGCCTTCCAGCAGGTCGAGCGCGTAGGTCTCGATGGTCAACGGCCCCCGCATGCGTTTGGCCTCGGCCACCGTTTCGACACGGGCGAAATTGTCGCGCAGCGAGGCCGGCATCGCCTGCTCGACCTCATGCACATAGAGCAGCTTGCCAGCCAGTTGCGCCGGGCTCGGCTCTTGCATGTTGACCCAGCGAATGCGCTGGCCCTGCTGGGCGACGCAGGTGCCCTTGGGGAGATAGAAGGCGAGCCAGCCGGTGGTGCCGTAGTCCGCCGCCAGCACGCAGCTCGCGCCGGTCCGGACGCGGGTCGCCTCGATCTCGTCCGTAAGCTCCTGCCAGCCGACACCGACGCTGCGCACGGTGGCGTCGCGGCGGTAGCCCGAGAGCAAACCGGTGTTGGCCTGCACGATCAGCAGCGCGAACAGCACGACGCCGACGGGTGCGGCCCAGCGGCGGCAGAAATCGACCGTGCGCTGCTCGCGCGACGCCCACTGCACCTGGACTGCCGCGACCGCGGCCGCTACGGCAAAGGCGGGATAGACCGGCGCGAACCAGTTGGCCTCGACCCGCGCATGCAATGCGTGCCAGGTGAAGTAGACCACGATGGTCCAGAACATCGTGTTGACCAGCACGCGCGCCTCCAGCGCGCCGGCGCGGCGCCGATAGAGCGCGTAGAGGCCCATCACGCCGAGGATGAAGACCAATGGCGTTGCGAACGCAAACTGGGTCGGGATCAACTCGGCGATGTAGGTCGGGCGGAAATCCTCGATCCGCGCGCGGCCCATCTGCTTGATGAAGGACACCCAGTGATGGTCGGCATTCCAGCGGATGACCGGGCTGAACAGGCCGAGCGCGACCAGGCCGCCGAGATAGAGCCAGGGCGACAGAAACCAGCGCCGCAGCTTCGGCACCATCGCAAGCCAGATCAGGATCGCCGGACCAAAGAACAGCGCCGAGTATTTCGACAGCAGCGCCGCGCCGGCGCTGGCGCCGACCGCAAGCCACCATTCGCCGCGACCGCTCTCCAGCACCTTTGCCAGCGCGTACAGCAGGAGGCTGGCAGCGACCAGCAGCGGCGCATCCGGCGTCACGATCAGCGTGCCGACGGCGGCCATCAGCGTGACATTGAGCAGGATCGTTGCGCTCGCGGCGATGCGCCGGCCGCCGAACAGGATGCCGGCCGCCCGGTAGATCGCCCAGCTCATCGGCAGTGCGAGCAGGATCGACACCAGCCGCACGCCGAACGGCGTATCGCCCGCGATCATGGTGCCGAGCCGGATCACCACCGCCACCATCGGCGGATGGTCGTAATAGCCGCCGGCGAGCGACTTCGACCACATCCAGTAATAGGCTTCGTCGAAAGTCAGCGGCGTCCATGCCGCGGCGGCCAGCCGCAACACGACCAGCGCGCACACCGCAAGCGCGGTGTTTCGGGCCAGCCGCGCCTCGCTCGCGTTCATGCCGCCGTCATCGCTTGCGCCAGACGAACAGCCCGGACATCGCGTAGTTCCAAACCACGCCCATCAGCGCGCCGGCTGCGCCCGCCAGCCACCAGATCGGCTCCTGGTCGTAGACCGAGAACGCGACGCCGACATTGGCGAGCAGGCCGACGCTGCAGACCAGATAGAACAGCAGCAGGCCGCGCAGGATGCCAAAGCCCTTCAGCCGCTGATCGCGATAGGTCAGGAAATTGTTGAGGATGAAATTGCTGGTCATGGCGACGATCGCACCGGTGGCCTGGGCCTCCGGGAATGGCGCCTTGAACAGTTCGAGCGCGATGAACAGCATGGTGAGGTGCACCACCAGGCCGAGCCCGCCGACCGCCGCGAACAGAATGAAGCGCAGCGAGATCAGATCATTGGTCAGCTTCGCCAGCACCAGGCCGAGGAAGTCGAGCGCGACCATCGAGTCGAGCTTGCTCTCGCCATGCTGGCGGGCACCGAAGGTGTAGGGAATCTCGACCGCGCGCAGCTTGCCCTCCGCAGTCGCCACGACGTCGAGCAGAATCTTGAAGCCCTGCGTCGACAGCTGCGGCGCGAGCTGTTCGAAACGGTCGCGGCGGACCATGAAGAAGCCGCTCATGGGGTCGGCGATCTCGACCTTCAGCGCGCGGCGCGCGATCTCGGTGGCGAACGCGCTGGCGCCGGCGCGCTGCTTGTTGAAGCCGTCGGCCTTGTAGCCCTCGATGTAGCGGCTGCCGACCACGAGTTCGGCCTCGCCGCTCTGCAGCAGCGCCACCATCTTCGGCAGCTGGGTCTCGTCATGCTGCAGGTCGGCATCCATCACCGCGGCATAGGGCGCGCTCGAGGCCAGAATGCCCTCGATGCAGGCGCCGGACAGGCCGCGCCGGCCAATCCGGCGGATGCAGCGCACGCGGGAATCCTTCCGCGCCAGCGCGCGCACCACGTCCCAGGTTCCGTCGGGCGAATTGTCGTCGACGAAGATGACTTCCCAGGACACGTCCTTCAGGATCGCGTCGAGCCGGCGGTACAGCACCGTGACATTGTCGCGTTCGTTGAAGGTCGGGACGACCACCGAAAGCAGCGGCAAGCTTGCTGCCTGCGATGAGGTTTCGGGGCTCGGCTTGATGGCTTGGTTCATGAGCGCCAGCGTATAGCCGCAGCCTCTCCCGCTGCCAAGGCAGGCCGACCCAAACGCACGCTCGGAAAGCGGGAAAACGGGGCAAAACACCCCTGAAAATGCCAACGACCACGAACAAGGGGCGCGCGTACATCCGGCGCAGCCAATCAATGTCGTGGTCGTCCGGCGCCGGAGCCCTGAAGCTGCAACGTCGCCGTTGGCAGCAAGATAGGAAGGCCCCAGGCGGTCCGCAAGGGGCGCAGGAGGCGCTAGTTGTTCGGGACTTCCCGGATCACCGGGCCGCGTGGCGCCGGGGCTGCCGGCGCGGCCTCGGCAGCTGGAGCCGCCTGCGGCTGTGCGGCGGACCGGGTCGGGTTACGGAGCTGGCTCGGCGACGGCCCGTAGATGAACGCCGCCGCCAGCGCGACGGCCGCGACCAGTGCGCCCAAGAAACCTGCCGTCGATTGTGATCTCATGCCGATGATCCCCTCGCCTGCGCGGATTGATATCAAAAATCGGCCGGCCGCAACAGGATTTGGGAACCTATTTGGCCGCGGCCCTGCGCCGGATGAAGGCGGTCACGATGTCCTTCTGCGCGAGCTCGATCGCACGGTTGGCGGTCGTCAGATTCGCGTCGGCGTCCTGCTTCGGAAATTGCAGCGACAGGAAGTCGATCAGCGACACACGGAAGTTCTGCCGCTCCGACGGACAGACATTGGCGATCAGCGAGGTGAACTCCTGGTCGGACATCGCCTTGTTGCTGTCGCGGGGATATTCGCGGGCGAGACAATTCCAGTAGGCGTCGCGGCCGGTGATCGCGAGCTTGTGCGCATCGTCGACCTCATCGGCCATTGCAGCGGAGGATATGGCGGCGGAGGACATGATCAAGAGGGCGGCCGCAACCAGCATGCGCATTGTTGTTCTCCATTTTGGCGCATCGTAGCGAAGAGCGACAGCGACGATAAGCGCCGCCGTGCCGATCTGGCAAACTGGCCAATCACGATTATTTTGATTAGTCTTGCTTCCTGTTCCCTCCCTCACGATGAGTGCAGTCGTGGCCAAAGCTCCCACCAAGGCGACCAAGACCGACGCAGGCAACATCTATATCGGCATCGGCGGCTGGACCTTCGAGCCGTGGCGCGGGGTGTTCTATCCGGAGAAGCTCGCGCAAGCGAAGGAGCTGTCCTACGCCGCCTCCAAGCTGACCTCGATCGAGATCAACGGCACCTATTACGGCTCGCAGAAGCCGGAGAGCTTTCGCAAATGGGCCAGCGAAGTGCCCGACGGCTTCATCTTCTCGCTGAAGGGACCACGCTTCGCCACCAACCGCCGCGTGCTCGCCGAGGCCGGCGATTCGGTGAAGAGGTTCTATGATTCGGGCGTGCTGGAGCTGAAGGACCGGCTCGGGCCGGTGCTCTGGCAGTTCGCGCCGACCAAGAAGTTCGACGGCGCCGATTTCGGCAAGTTCCTCGAGCTGCTGCCGCGCAAGCTCGACGGCCGCGCGCTGCGCCACGTCGTCGAGGTCCGCCACGACAGTTTTTGCGTGCCCGAATTCGTCGCCCTGATTCGCGAACACGAGGTGCCGGTGGTGTTCGCCGAGCACGGCAAATATCCGGCGATCGCCGACGTCGCGAGCGACTTCGTCTATGCCCGGCTGCAGAAGGGCGATGACGAATTGAAGACCTGCTATCCGCCGAAGCAGCTCGACGCCTGGGCCAAGCGGTTTCAGGACTGGGCCGGCGGCAGCGAGCCCGACGACCTGCCGAAGGTCGACAAGGCCGCGCCCAAGAAGGCGCCCCGCGACGTGTTCGCCTATGTGATCCACGAGGGCAAGGTCCGCGCGCCGGCCGGCGCGATGGAGCTGATCGAACGGGTGAAGTGAGCGAGAACCGATGGCGAAGGCCAGGAAGCTGTTCACCATCGGCTACGAGCAGACGCCGTCGAAGGCGGTGCTCGACGAGCTCGAGCAGGCCGGCGTCAAGCTGCTGGTCGACGTCCGCGCCATCGCCTCCTCGCGCCGGCCCGGCTTCTCCAAGACCCAGCTCGCCGCCGGTCTCGACGAGCGCGGCATCGGCTACGTCCATCTGCGCGGTCTCGGCACCCCGAAAAGCGGACGGGAAGCGGCACGCAGCGGGCAATATGCGCTGCTGCACAAGATCTATTCGGCGCACCTGAAGACGGCGCAGGCCAAGGAAGAGCTCGACGAGCTGTCGGCGCTGGTCAAGCAGTCCGGCCCGGTCTGCATCCTCTGCTACGAGCGCGACCACCAGCACTGCCACCGTCGATGGATCGCCGAGATCATCGAAGAGCGCGACGGCGTCAGGATCGAGAACCTGGCGGCACCGCAGCTCTAGCCTGCCTCGCCCGGCACGTTCAGCGTTCCCTCCATCATCGTCACGCAGCCGCCGCCGACATGCACCGAAGTGATCGCGCCGCCTTGCTTGCGCACGCGCGTCAGCAACAGGCTCGGCCGGCCCATGTCGACGCCCTGCCCGATCCGCAGCCGCAATTCGCCATCGCGCGCGGGATCGATATCGGCGAGCAGCGCCGCGCAAGCCGCGGTCGCGCTGCCGGTGGCGGGATCCTCGGACAGGCCGCTGGCGCCCGGATGGAACATGCGCGCCTGCAGGTCGAGCGGCTGCTCGCTCGCCGGCACGTCGCTTGTGTAGAAATAGACCACGTCGCGGCCGATCTCGGCCAGCGTCCTGGCGAACGCCGCAGCATCGGGCCTGGCGCGCCTCAGCGCCTCGCGCGAGGCGATCTCGACCACCAGGAACGGCAGCCCGACCGAGACGACCTGCGGGGCATGCCGATCGGTCTTCACATCAGCCGCCGTCAGCGACAGGCACGCGGCGGCCGCGGCCGCGCTGACCTCATTGGTCCGCTGCAACGCCTGCGGCGCGGTCAGCTCGGCCCCGATCACATTGCCGCCGTCGGACAGGATCTCGACCGGCACGAGGCCCGCCTTCTCCTCGAACCTCAAGCGCGCCGGCGCCTTCGCGGCCCGGCTTGCCAGCACGAAGGCGGTGCCGACATTGGGATGGCCGGCGAACGGAATTTCCGAGCGCACCGTGAAGATGCGAACCTGGGCGTCGTTGGCCTTGTCCTGCGGCGGCAGCACGAAGGTCGTCTCGGAATAGTTGAACTCGGTCGCGATCGCCTGCATCGCTTCGGTCGACAGCCCTTCGGCGTCGAGCACCACGCCGAGCGGGTTGCCGCCGAAGGCGCGGTCGGTGAAAACGTCGACGGTGATATAGCGCCGCTGCATCTTGCTTGTCCTCGTGCTCCGGTCATTCCGATGACGTCATCGTAGCACGGCGCGCGCGATGCCCTTCAGAGCACTCGGTGCAATCGCGGGTAGTCACATGCAGGCAGCTCGCGCGGCTTGAGGAGCCGTGCGTGATTGCCTCGGATCATGTGAGCGTCGCCGCCTACCCCAACTGCCAGACGTGCACCGGGTGCTCGTAGCCCCGCACCGGGATCTCGCCGCGCGACACCGCGTCCTTGCAGTCATCGCCGAGCGCCTCGCGCACCGCGGAGGAAATCAAAAACTGCGAGCCAAGATCCTTGTTCAGTGCCTCGAGCCGCGCCGCAAAATTCACGGTGTCGCCGATCACGGTGTATTCCTTGCGCCGGGGCGAGCCGATATTGCCGGCGACGACCTCGCCGATGTGGATGCCGATGCCGATGCGCAGCGGCCAGCTCGTCGCCGCGTTGGTGCGCTCGTTCGCGGCGAGCATTTCACGCGCGGCGGCGACCGCCTGATGCGCGGCGTCGCCGGTCTCGAACGGGGCACCGAACAGCGCGAGAAAGCCGTCGCCCAAAAACTTGTTCACGATGCCGCCATGGCGATCGAGGATATCGACCAGCACGGCAAAGGCGCCATCGAGCCTGTCGACCACCTCTTGCGGCGAGCGGGTGCGCGCACCGGCCGTGAAGCTACGGAAATCCACGAACATCACCGCAACACGGCGGATGTCGCTGCCGGTGCCGGCACCCTCCGTCATCAGACGTTCGACCACCTGCGGCGAGACGTGCTGGCCGAACAGATTGGTGATGCGATCGCGCGCGGTGGCGGCCGCGATGCTGGCCGCGAACTGCCGGCGCAGCTGCATGCCGACCGCGCCGGCCAGCATGCCGCAGATCAGGATGATCGAGCTCCGCGCGGCGTGATAGTAGATGCTGGTCTCGGCCGCGCCGCCGCCCGAGGGATGGAAGAACACCGCCATGTAGAACAGCTCGGCCGCCGCGACGAAGCCGGTGAAGGTCGAGAGCCAGAAGTCGAGCCGCAGCGTCGACAGGATGATGAAGACGAAATAGATCAGCGGCGCCACGAAGCCGAGCGCCTCTTGCGGCCCCATGCTATTCATGTGCAGCGCCAGCACGACGGTCGGCAGCGACGTCTCGACCAGCACGCCGATGTAGCGCCGGACCACCGGCAGGTCGCGCCCCTTGCGCATGTGCCAGCTGATTGCCCCGTGCACCCAGAGCTCGAACAGGATCAGCGGAATGGTGACGTAGAAGACGTAGACGGGGCTGAGGTTGCCGTGCCAGACGCGGCTGACCGCGTCGGGCGCAAAGAAATACACCAGCAGACTGATCGCCGCGAGAGCAGCGGCGGTAGCGATCAGCACCTTGATGCGGAGCAGCTCGGTGGTCATCACCTCGCGCATCAGGGCGTGATGGAAATCGGCGGATACGGTTGTGTCTGCCGCTGCGCCGCTTTTGTCCGAAGATTCCGCCATGCCTCCCACCCCGTCATCCCGGGGCGCGAAGCGAACCCGGAATCTCGAGATTCCGGGTTCGATGCTTCGCATCGCCCCGGAATGACGATCATTGATGGCATCCATCATAGCCTCAATCGAGCGTGCGGCGGAAGCGCGTCACCGCGATCGTCATGGCGAACAGCATCAGGGCGACCAATGCGACGGTGTCGTATTGCAGGTTCTGCATCGCCGCCCCCTTCAGCATGATTGCCCGGACGATGCGCACGAAGTGGGTCAACGGCAGCCCCTCGCCGATATATTGCGCCCAGACCGGCATGCCCGCGAACGGAAACATGAAGCCGGACAGCAGGATGCTCGGCAGGAAGAACATCATCGAGAGCTGCATCGCCTGCAGCTGGTTCTGGACGATGGTCGAGAAGGTGTAGCCGATCGACAGATTGGTGGTGATGAACAGTGTGGTGAGCAGCGCCAGCAGCGTCAGGCTGCCGAGGACCGGCACACCGAACAGCACAATGCCGATGGCGATGATCAGCGTGGCCTGGATGAAGCCGACCAGCACATAGGGGATGATCTTGCCGAACATCACCTCGACCGGCTTGATCGGCATCGACAGCAGGCTCTCCATGGTGCCGCGCTCGATCTCGCGCGTCACCGAGAGCGCGGTGAAGATCAGCATGGTCATGGTCAGGATGGTTCCGACCAGGCCGGGCACGATATTGAGACGCGAGTCCGCCGCCGGGTTGTAACGGGCGTGAGCGCGGATCTCGAACGGCATGTCCGGGGGATCGCCGACGTGCAGATCATGCGCCAGCGCCGATTGCACCAGCGGCCCGAGCGCGCCGAGCGCCGAGCCCGACGCCACCGGGTCGGTGGCATCCGCCGCGACCAGCAGCGCCGGCCTGTCGCCGCGCCGCACCGCGCGCTCGAAGCCGCGCGGGATCTCGACGCCGAACAGCACCTTGCCGGATTGCAGCAGCTCGTCGAACTCCTCGACGGTGTGGACCTCGCGGACAAAATGGAAATAGGCGGTGTTCTCCATCGCCTTCAGGATCGAACGGCCGAGATCGCTGTCCTCCTGGGTCAGCACGGCGGTCGGCAGATTGCGCGGCGTGGTGTTGATGGCGTAGCCGAACAACGTCAGCTGCATCACCGGCAGCATGATGATCATGGCGAACGAGACGCGGTCGCGGCGGAGCTGGATGAACTCCTTGACCAGCATCGCGTAGCTGCGCCGCCAGAAGCCGAATGCCGGCTCCCTCGCCTCGCTCTTCTGGATCGTTTCCGTTGCGCTCATCGCAATTATCCCTGGAAATTATCCTTGAAAGTTATCCTTGGAAATTATCCTTGGAGCGCCCCATCAAATCGATGAAGACGTCTTCGAGCGACGGCTCGCTGGCCTGCCAATGCCATTTCGAATTGTCCCGATAGGGCGCAATCGCGGCCTCGAGCGCCGCCTTGTCGCGGCCGGAGACGTGCAGGCTGGTGCCGAACGGCGCCACCATGTCGACGCCGGGCTTGTCCGTGAGTTCGGCCATCAGGCCATTGAAATCCTCACCCGTCACCGTCCAGGTCGACAGCGCGGAGGCGGCGATCACCTCGTCCACCGTGCCATGGGCCAACAGATGGCCGTAGGCGATGTAGGCGATCTCGTGACAGCGCTCGGCCTCGTCCATGTAATGGGTCGAGACCAGCACGGTGAGGCCTTCGGCGGCGAGCGCGTGGATCTCGTTCCAGAAATCGCGCCGCGCCTTGGGATCGACGCCGGCGGTCGGCTCGTCCAGCAGCAGCAATTGCGGATTGGGCAGCGTGCAGGCGCCGAGCGCCAGCCGCTGCTTCCAGCCGCCGGAGAGATTGGCGGCGAGCTGCTCCTCGCGGCCCTTCAGCCCGATCCGCGCGATCATGTCGGCCGCAGCCCCGCGCGCGTCCGGCATGCCATAGAGCCGCGCCACGAATTCGAGATTCTCGCGCACCGACAGATCCTGGTAGAGGCTGAAGCGCTGCGTCATGTAGCCGACCTTGCGCTTGATCTTGTCGGCATCGCGCCGGATGTCGTAGCCGAGGCAGGTGCCCTCGCCGCTGTCGGGCGTCAGCAGGCCGCACAGGATGCGGATGGTCGTGGTCTTGCCGCTGCCGTTGGGACCGAGGAAGCCGTAGATCGAGCCGCGCTTGACCTGCATCGACAGGTCATGGACGACCTCGCGTCCGCCAAACGACTTGGTCAGGCCCTTCACATCGATCGCGATGGAGGGTGCGTTGGACCGCGCGCTGGTGGAGCCGCCGTTCATCTGCGCTCCGCCACCGGCGTCTTGGGATTGAGGTAGATGCTGATCGGCTGACCGACGCGCAGCACATCGGGCCGGCTCGGCCGCGCCTGGATCAGATAGACCAGCTTGTTGCGTTCATCGAGGCTGTAGATGACCGGCGGCGTGTATTCCGCCGTGGTGGCGATGAAGTAGATCTTTGCCGTGAGGTCGGCGGCGCAATTGTCGCAGGTCACCCTCACCTCGTCGCCGAGCGCGAGCTTCGGCAGCTCGGCCTCCGGCACGAAGAAGCGCAGCTTCATGTTGCCGGGCGGCATGATCGACAGCACCGGGCGCTGCGCCTGCACCATCTCGCCCTCGCGGAAATAGATCTGCTGGATCGAGCCCGCGATCGGCGCAAAGCCCTTGCGGCGGTCGAGCCGGGTCTGCGAGGTGTTGACCCGCGCCTCCGCGACGCGCAGCGCCGAGACCGCGGAATCCAGATTGGCCTGGGTGCCGGCGCCGGTGCCGCGCAGCGAGGCCGCGCGGTCATAGCTCTGCCGCGCGTTGGCAAGGGTCGCGTTGTTCTGGTTGAGATCGGCGCGCTGCAAATCGTCGTCGACCGAATAGAGCAGATCGCCGGGCTTGACCTCGTCGCCCTCGCGCACATTGAGCTTGATGACGCGGCCGGATTCATCGGGGCTGACGAAGATCATATCGGCCTCGACCCAGCCCTGGAAGCCGGGATCACGCTTCTCCTGGCAACCGGCCAGCGCCGCCGCCAGCACGACTGCGGTCACGAGCTTCATCATGCGCGAGACGGTCATGACTTGCTCCGTTCGCCGAAGATCAGATCGAGATGAACCTTGAACATCGCGAGAGCATCGAG
Source organism: Bradyrhizobium sp. USDA 4538 (assembly GCF_024171045.1). Taxonomy (NCBI): domain Bacteria; kingdom Pseudomonadati; phylum Pseudomonadota; class Alphaproteobacteria; order Hyphomicrobiales; family Nitrobacteraceae; genus Bradyrhizobium; species Bradyrhizobium sp. USDA 4538. Next base: position 6,836,810 of record NZ_JALJZE010000001.1, on the reverse strand, counting down.
CGGCGCGTGCCGGGCAAACAGGCTCTGCCAGATCACCGCGACGATCGCGGGCGCCACGACGAGTTGCGGAAACTGCGCGAGCTGGCGCTGCCTGATCTCGCCGCGCGTGATCGCAAGCTGGATCAGCGCCTGCATCGCGGCCATCCCCTTCGACACCACCTCGCGGAAATAGAAGTCGGCGATCGTCGGGAAGCGCGGCCCTTCGGAGACGATCAGGCGGACGATGTCGCCGCGCCGGGTCGACACGATCTCGCGGATGAAGGTCTCGGCAAACCTCTCCACCGCATCGCGCACCGGACCGGTGATGGTGGGCGGCGCGGCCATGCGATTGACCAAGGGCACGACTGCGGTGCGGATCAACTCCTCGAACATCGACTCCTTGTCCTTGAAGTACAGATAGAGCGTGCCCTTGGCGACGCCCGCCCGCTTAGCGACATCGTCGAGCCGCGTCGCGGCGAAGCCGCGCGCAATGAACTCGTCCATCGCCGCCTCGACGATCGCAGCGCGCCGCTCCGCCGATTTCTCGGCGCGGTTCGCGGCGGGCTTCGGCTCAGGCAGCTTTGCCGAGGCCACCTTCGGGATCTTCGCCGCGGCAGCCCGGATCGCGGTGGTCCGGCGCCTGGCAGGCCGGGAGCGGCTCGTTTCTTCGATGCGCTTTGTCATGGCCATAATATGACTGACCAGTCAGTCATTGTCAATGCGTTCAGAGAAAACGCCTGCCGGCCGGAAGCGTTCCTGTCGGCCTTTCCGGGTCCTCAGGATGCGCATAGATTCGCGATCTCGCGGCGCAAATGCCCGAATTTGCTGCTTATTTCCGCCCTTCTGGGAACAGTGGGCGCAGGGAAAGCCGGGTGGCGATCGCACCCGCGGGCCCTGTGCAACAAAAAGGCACAGGGGTGGCACCACAGGTGTAACCGGAGCAATCCGGCTTTCCCTGCGCGATCGGCTACGGCTCACCTCGTGCTCTCCCCGGCGAGATTGGGGGGATTTTGATACAAGTGATCGGCTGGGGGAAACACCTATGAGCGATTGGTTACACAACCTTTCTGTGCCGTGGATGGCCTTCATCGTCTTCGGCTTCACCTATCTTGTTGCCGTTCTCATTTTCGCAGGCGTTGCGATCCTGTCGACCAAGGAGCGCGCAACGTCTTTCAAATCGATCTCTCCCGGCATGTTGCCGGTGCTCGGCATCCTTTTCGGCCTGTTTGTCGCGTTCACCGCGGCACAGGTCTGGAGTGACAGCGATCGCGCCACCGCGGCGGTGAGCCGCGAAGCCAGCTCGTTGCGGGCGGTCATCTTGCTCGCCGGCGGTCTGCCGCCGGAGCAGGAGGCGCGCCTGCGCGGCCTCGTTCGCGACTACGTCAAGGAAACGGTCGCCGTGGAATGGCCGATGATGGCGCGCCAGGCTGCATCGCTCAAGGCAGCGCCTCCCGCGCTGACCGCGGCGTTGCGCCTTGTCGTGTCAACGCCCGCGCAAAACCCGGGCCAGCAGACGACCCAGCACGAGATCATCACCAATCTGAATTCGGCACTCGATGCGCGACGACAACGGATCATCGTCAGCCAGACCGAAGTCGACTCGATCAAATGGTGGTGCCTCTACCTTCAGGCCATCTGCGAGCTATTGGTCATTGCCCTTGTTCACTGCGACAACCGGTTGGGATCCGCCATCGCGATGGGCCTGTTCGCGACCGGCGTGGCCACATCGGTTCTGCTGATTGCCGCGCATGATCGACCATTCACCGGCCAGATATCGATTGCGCCGACGCCGTTGTTGCAGATCATGCCGGACAAGGAGGCGAGCCGATAAGCGCCGGACCGCACTACGCGCGCTGTCCGCTACGTGTGAAACTTCAGCCCATCGAGGATCTTGTCGACCACCTTGCGCTCGGCGCGAATGGCGAGGCCGACCAGGTTGAGCTCGCTGCGCACGACCGCCTTCACCACCTCGCGGTTGGCGGCGTCATGCGTGGTCTTGAACATGTCCTCGGTGTAAAGCGCCGGCTGCACGTTGCGCGCCAGCGCTCGCGATAGCGCAGGCCCGTCGGCGCCGTAGATCAGAATCGGCTGGCCTATCAGGGAGAGATATCTGGTCCCCGAGCCGTCCTGGTAATTCTCGCCGATACATTCGGGGAAGGAAGCCGCGATGCCGCCGGCAAGAAACGACGCCACGTTGAGCTTCTGCCAGACTTCCAGGTCGGTGCGGATCACGACCGCGATCTTGGTGTCGAACTGCATGGCGATAAATCTATCCGCAGGTTGACGACAAACGCCAGTTCTGACCGCGCATCCCTCATCTGCCCGCCAGGCGCTGACGTTAGTTTCTTGAGCAACCCACGTGCGGACCCTGCCCGCCTGCTGATATCGCTGCGGCGAAGAAGCTCAACCCACACGTCGACCGCTAGCCGTGCGACGTCGCAAAGGCCCGATCCGTGCCGGGACGGAAAGCGATAGTCAGCTCCTGCGCCGCGTAGTAGGCTTCGGGCGTTCGATGACCATCAGCATATTTCAGGGCATTGCATCATGATCAGCAAGGCCGATGTTGTTGTTATTGGTTCGGGCGGATTGGGCGCGGCCACAGCCTATTACCTGAGCAAGCGTGGAGGTCTCAGCGTCGCCCTTGTCGACAAGCATGAGATCGGATCGCAAACTTCCCCCCGCGCGGCAGGCATGGTGAGTTGCGCGCGCAAGAGCGACTTGATGATTGGCCTCATCAAGGACGCATGCCGCAAGATCGAGGCGTTCACGGAAGAAACCGGCCAGCCGCTCGACTGGGTGCATTCGGGCAGCCTCAAGATTGCGCGCCGGCCGCAGGACGCCGAAGTAATCGAGGACGACTTCGAGCGCGGACGCCGCACCGGCCTCGATGTCGAGCTGATCTCTCCGGAACAGGCGAGCGGTCTCAATCCGTTCTTGCAGCCGACGGGCGTCGTTGCGGCGATGCGGATCGGCGACGACCGGTATTTCGACCCGGCGCAGGTTGCCGTCGGTTTCGCCACAGCCGCCGCGGCCAACGGTGCAACCTTGCTGCCGAAGACTGACGTGCGCGCCGTCAACATCGTCGGCGGCACCGTGATCGGCTTGACCACCGCGAACGGCGTCATTGAAAGTCCGGTTGTCGTCGATGCGGCCGGCGCGTGGACGCGGCAGGTCGCGGAGGCGAGCGGGATCCGCGTGCCGCTGGTGCCGACCCGGCAGCAGTTGATCGTCACCGAGCCTTTGGATGGCGTCCGTGCCGACCTGCCGATGATCCGCATCATGGATGCTGCGGTGTATGCCCGCCCGTGTCAGGGCGGCTTCCTGTGGGGTGTCTACGAGGAAACGCCGCGCTTCTTCGATATGCAGTCGCTTGGGGCCGGCTTCGACGTCAAGGACATGCCGCTCGACATCGGCGTGCTTCATGCAGCCGCCGATGAGGTCAAGGACCAGCTCCCGTTCCTGCAAACCGCCAAGGTGCGGGAGTTTCGCGGCGGCATTCCGACCATGACCGCCGACGGCCATCATATTCTCGGCCCGGCCGCCGGCGTGACCGGCTTCTATTTTGCGAGCGGGTGCAACGTCGCCGGTCTGTCGATCTCGCCGACCGTCGGCGAGGCGCTTGCGGCCTGGATCGTGGACGGCAAGCCGCCCGTCGATCTATCGCCGATGTCGGTCATGCGGTTCAAAGACCAATCGTGGTCTGAAGACCAATTGGAGCGCGACGCCGCCTGGCAATACCGACACTTCTATGGCGCCGTCTGAGCGCGGCAGCGCGCTTTGCCCACCAGGCGGATTGCGGCGACTGCCCTACCCCTTGGCGTCGCAGGCCCAGGCGCGGATCACGCATTCCTTGCCGCCATAGTCGTAGCATTTCTTGGTCGCGGCATTGAGCGAGCTCGAGATCTTCGGCGCCACGGCATAGCCATGGGCGCCGCAGGGATTCTTCATGTCGATCGAGAGCGCGGCGCAGGCCCGCTTCATGGTCACGGTGGTACAATCGCCCTTGCACTGTTTCAACGCCGCGGCACGCGCCGCGCCTTCCGCCGGATAGTCGTAGGCCTGGCCATAGGCCCCGCACTTGCCGACCGCGAACGCGCCGGCCGCGCGCGCCTTGGGCACGAAGGTTTCCACGGAGAAACGCGTGGCGCCGAGCAGCAATGTCAGGACGAGAATCGTCAACGCGCGACGCTGCGCGGCGGCGGTCGAAATGATCAAGCGGAAATCCCCCAAAGCCCGGCGCGGACTGTACGCAGGGGTCGTTTCCAGATGGTGAATGACGGGTTGAGGGTGAGTTCTATCCGCATGTCGTCCCGGCGAAGGCCGGGACCCATAACCACAGGGTCGAGTTATAGAAGGAAGCTGCGGCCCCAACGTCGCGCAACAATCACCTTCGGTGGTAATGGGTCCCGGCTTTCGCCGGGACGACGCGGATGGAGCTAGCCGCGCCGCGCGGCTTCGAGCGCCTGCGGCGTGTCGATGTCGAGGAAGGCGCAGTCGCCTTCGACCGGGACCTCGGCGACCACCTCGGCATGCTTGGTGATCAAGTGACGCGCGCCGATGTCGCCGTCGAGCGTCATCAACTCCTTGAAGAAGCGCCGCGACCACAGCACGGGATTGCCGCGGCGGCCCTCGCTGACGGGGACCGCGATCAGATGGCCGCGGTCCGGCGCGAAGGTCTCGATCAGGCGATCGATCAGCTTCGCATCGATCAGCGGCATGTCGCCGAGGCAGACGATCGCGCCGTCGGCGCTGTCGGACACAGCCGCAATGCCCGCCTTCACCGAGCTGGCGAGGCCGCCGGCGAAATCCGGGTTGCGGACGAATTTGACCTTGAGGCCATCGAGCGCCTGCTCGACCAGCTCGGCCTGATGCCCGGTGACGACGATGACCTCGGAGGCCTTCGACGCCAGCGCCTGCTCGGCGACGATGCGCGCGAGCTTCTTGCCGTCGAGCTCGGCGAGCAGCTTGTTCGGGCCGCCCATCCGGGTCGAGCGCCCGGCCGCGAGCACGATCGCCGCGACGTTGCGGTTGCCTTCGGTGTCCGGCACGGTGCGCGGCTGCGGCCGCGTCACGATCTCCATCAACAGGCCGCCGACGCCCATGCCGGTGAGATCCGATCGCGTCACCTTGATGCCGGCGAGCAGCCGCATCAAGACCCAGTCAAAACCATTCTCGACCGGCGAGCGCGCGCAGCCCGGCGCGCCAAGGACCGGCACGCCATCGGCGCTGCCGATCAGCAGCAGATTGCCGGGATCGACCGGCATGCCGAAATGCTCGACGGCGCCGCCGATCTCGGTGATCGCAGCGGGAATGACGTCGCGGCGGTCGGCGATCGCGGACGCGCCGAACACGATGACGAGCTCGGCCCCCAAGCCGAGCAATTCCTTGATCGAGGCCGCCAGCACCGTCTCGTCATGCGGCACGCGGCGCTCGGCGATGATGGTGGCGCCGGCCGGCGCGAGCCGTTCGGCGGTGACGCGCAGCGTCTTGTCGATCACCTTCGGCGCGAGGCCCGGCAGCAGCGTCGAGACCACCCCGACCTTCTGGATCACATAGGGCGCGATCCGCAGCGTATCCTTGCCGGCCACCGCGACGGCGGCATCGCGTAAGCGCCCCTCGACGCCGAACGGGATCAGCTTGACGGTCGCGATCATCTCGCCCTCGACCACCGGCTTGAACGCGGCGAGGGTTGCGAAGGTGATGGCCTCGTCGACGTCGTTGATGCGGTCGACCGCGGCGCGATCGATCACCAGCACGCCGGGGCGCGCCGCGAACAGATTGGCGCGGCCGGTGAAGGCGCGCTCGACATTGACGCCCTCGCCGGCCACCGCCTGCGCGATGCTGGCGGCCGCGGCGTCCTCGGAGACGTCGCCCTCGTCGAGCCGCACCACGACGATCTCGTCGACGCCGGCCTTGGTCAGCGCATCGACCTCGGCCGGGCCGATCGTGGTGCCCTTCTTGAGCACCAGCGCGCCCTGGCGGAGGGTATGCACGGTGACGCCGCCAATCGCGTCGGCCGGACTGGCGGGACCGAATTTCATGCCGCTTCTTCTTTTTGCTTGGGAGGCAGGCGCAGCTGCGCGGTGATCTCGGCCATGATCGCGACCGCGATCTCCGACGGAGACACCGCGCCGATGTCGAGGCCGATCGGCGCGTGGATGCGCGCGATGTCGCTGTCTTTGGCGCCCTGCGCGCGCAGCCGCTCGGCGCGCTTGGCGTGGGTCTTTCGCGAACCGAGCGCACCGATATAGAAGCAGTCGCGGTCGAAGGCATGCAGCAGCGCCGGATCGTCGATCTTCGGATCGTGCGTCACCGCGACGAAGGCGGTGTAGTGATCGACGTTGAGCGGCGGCAGCGCGACGTCGGGCCATTCGGCGACCAGCGGCACGTCGGGGAAGCGCTCCGGGCTCGCAAACGCGGTGCGCGGATCGACCACCGTGACGTCATAGTCGAGCGAGCGCGCCAGCGGCGCCAGCGCCTGGCTGATATGGACCGCGCCGATGATCACGAGCTTTGCGGTCGGCGCGTAGACGTTGAGGAACAGTTTTTTGCCTGATACCTCGACATTGCCGCTCTTGCCCATCCGCAGCTGCTTTGCGAGCTCGGCGCGCAGCGGATCGGCGGCGATGTCCGCGGCCTTGACCAGGCGCTGATCGCCATTGGCGGTGTCGGTAACGATGATCACCGGGCGGCGCGCGGCGCGCTCGGCGTTCAGCTCTTTCAGGATCTCGAGTTTCACGGCTAACCGACCTTCTCGACGAAGACGCGGATGGTGCCGCCGCAGGACAGGCCGACATTCCAGGCGGTCTCGTCGGCAACGCCGAATTCGAGCATTTTTGGCTGGCCGCTCGCGATGACGTCGAGCGCTTCCGTCACGACCGCGCCCTCGACGCAGCCGCCGGAGACCGAGCCAAGGAAGGTGCCGTCGTCATTGATGACGAGGCTCGAGCCGGCCGGGCGCGGCGCCGAGCCCCAGGTCTCGACCACGGTGGCGAGCGCCACGCCATGGCCCTCTTTCTGCCAGGTCTCGGCGGCCTGCAGAATGTCTTCGTCGCGGTTGAGCATGAGAGCGTCTCCTCAAGCAACAGAACGGATCAGGCTGCGGTGGTGCGCCGGCGGCGGGGATGACAGCGCCCCGATCAAGCCCTTGATGGACGTCAAGTTATGCACCGGGCGAAATTCGTCAACGTGGGGCAGCATCATTTTGATGCCCTGCGCCTTGGCCTCGAAGCCGGAGTAGCGCAGCAGCGGATTGAGCCAGATCAGGCGGCGGCAGGAACGGTGCAATCGGTCCATCTCGAAAGCCAGTTTGGCATCAGCCTCCCGTTCTAGTCCATCGGATATAAGGAGGACGATGGCGCCCTGCCCGAGCACCCGGCGGGCCCAGAGCTGGTTGAAGCTGTGCAGCGAGGTCGCGATCCGCGTCCCTCCGGCCCAGTCCTCGACCGAGGACGAGCAGCTCGCCAGCGCCTCGTCGGGGTCACGCGCCCGTAACGCCCGCGTCACATTGGTCAGGCGGGTGCCGAACAGGAATACCGAGACCCGCTTGCGGGCATCGGTGATGGCGTGCAGGAAATGCAGGAACAGGCGAGTGTACTCGCTCATCGAGCCGGAGATATCGAGCAGCGCCACGATCGGCGCCGGCTTCTCGATCCGGCCGAGCTTTCGGATGTCGATAATCTCGCCGCCGGTGCGCAGCGAGTTGCGCACGGTGCGGCGCATGTCGAGCCGTAGGCCCCGCGCGTCCGGCTGGTAGCGGCGGGTCACGAGCTCGGCCTGCGGCAGCCGCATCTCGGCGATCTCGCGCGTCACCTCGGCGATTTCCGCCGCGCTCATCTGCGCAAAATCCTTCTTCTGCAGGATCTCCTTGTCGGAGACCGAGAGCTTCAGCTCCTGCTCCTGGGCCTGCGGCCGCTCCTCGCTCCGCGCCGGCTGCGCCATCGCCTCCTGGACGCGGCGCGAGGCCGGCGGCGGCTTCTTCCTGGCGTGGTCGGGCAGCGGCACCGAATCCAGCATGCTCTTCCACTCCTCGGCGGCGCGGAAGAACAGCATAAAGGCCTGGCGGAAGATCAGCGCGTGCTCGTGGCGCTTGACGAAGATCGCTTCCAGCGTGGCGTAGAAATCGGCGCGATGGCCGACCTCGATCAGCTGCAGCGCATCGAGCGCGTCGATCACCGAGCCCGGCCCGACGGGAAGCCCGGCCGCCCGCAGCGCGCGGGCAAAGCCGATCACGTTGTCAGCCATGTGGCCGGTCGGAGGCGCGAGGTGGTTGATCGCCATTGTTGTTTGGCCTCGTCATTCCGGACCGCACGAAGTGCGGATCCGGAATCTGGAGATTGCGGCGCGAGATTCCGGGTTCACGCTTCGCGTGCCCCGGAATGACGGCTAGTCGCTCGTCGCTTCCTTCAATGTCTTCTGCAACGCATCGCCCTGCATGCGCGCGATGTCGTCCTGATACTTCAAGAGCGCGCCCAGCGTGTCGCCGACGACCTGCGGGGTCAGCGAGCGGGCGTCGAGCTCGGACAGCGCGGTGGCCCAGTCGATGGTCTCGGCGACGCCCGGCGACTTGTAGAAATCCTGGTTGCGCAGCGCCTGCACGAAGCGGACGACCTGCTGCGACAGCTTTGCGGAAATGTTCGGCACCCGCGACTTGACGATCGCGAGCTCGCGCTCGGCTGTGGGATAATCCACCCAGTGATAGAGGCAGCGCCGCTTCAGCGCGTCATGAATCTCGCGGGTGCGGTTCGAGGTGATGATCACAATCGGCGGCGCCGGCGCCTTCACGGTGCCGAGCTCGGGAATCGTGACCTGGAAGTCGCTGAGGATTTCCAGCAGATACGCCTCGAACGCCTCGTCGGCGCGGTCGAGCTCGTCGATCAGCAGCACCGGAGGGCCCGCGACATCGGGCTCGAGCGCCTGCAGCAGCGGCCGCTTGATCAGGAAGCGTTCGGCGAAAATGTCGCTGGCGAGCTGGTCGCGATCGGTATCGCCGGAAGCCTCCGCCAGGCGGATCGCGATCATCTGCGCCGCACTGCTCCACTCGTAGACCGCGGAGGCGACATCGAGGCCTTCATAGCATTGCAGGCGGATCAGCTTGCGCCCGAGCGCCGCCGACAGCACCTTTGCGATCTCGGTCTTGCCGACACCGGCTTCGCCCTCGAGGAACAGCGGCCGGCCCATCCGCAGCGCGAGATAGGTCACGGTCGCGAGCGACCGCTCGGCGAGGTAGCCGCGCGAGGTCAGGAGATCCTCGAGCGCATCGACGGAAGTGGGTAACGCCGATGCACTCATGGAACAGCCAGTCTTCGAACAGAGGTCAGCAAAGTCACGCCTTGGTACTTAGTCCTTGGCGTTCGCGGCTTCCACCGCCCGGCGCGTCAAAACGCCGATCAGATGGGCGCGGTATTCCGCACTGCCGTGCAGGTCGCTGTTCAGCCCGTCGGCCGAAACGGCGATGCCGTCGAGCACCTTGTGCGAGAAGCGCTTCTTCAGGGCGTCCTCGAACGCGGTGACGCGGAAGACGCCGTCGGAGCCCGCGCCGGTGACCGCGACGCGCACGTCGGACGGACGCTTGGCCACGAACACCCCGACCAACGCATAACGCGAGGCCTGGTTGCGGAACTTGACGTAGGCCGCCTTCTTCGGCACCGGGAACATCACCTTGGTGATGATCTCGTCGGCCTCCAGCGCGGTCGAGAACAGGCCCTGGAAATACTCCTCGGCCTTGAGGCGGCGCTTGTTGGTGACGATGGTCGCGCCCAGCGCCAGCACCGCGGCCGGATAGTCGGCGGTCGGGTCGTTGTTGGCGAGCGAGCCGCCGATGGTGCCGCGGTGGCGCACGGCGGGATCGCCGATCAGGCCGGCAAGCTCGGCCAGCGCCGGGATCGCCTCGCCCACGACCGCGGAGTTCGCGACTTCGGCATGCTTGGCGGTGGCGCCGATGACCAGCGAGCGGCCCTTCATCTCGATCGTATCGAGACCTTCGATGTGGGAGAGATCGACCAGATGCGGCGGGCTGGCGAGCCGCTGCTTCATGACCGGCACCAGCGTGTGACCGCCGGCAATCAGCTTGGCGTCCTCGTTCTTCACCAGCAGATTGGCGGCCTGCCGCACGGTGCCGGGACGGTGATATTTGAATTCGTACATTGGAATGTCCTGATCGCGCTCGCGATGAATTGCTGACTAGGCGAGGTCCGACTTCGCCATCGCCTTGGCGCCGGCGGCGATCGAAGCAACGATGTTCTGGTAGCCGGTGCAGCGGCACAGATTGCCTTCCAGCTCCTCGCGGATCACCTCGTCGGAGAGCTCGTGGCCCTTGCGATGGACCAGGTCGACCGCGGTCATGATCATGCCCGGCGTGCAGAAGCCGCACTGCAGGCCGTGATGCTCGCGGAAGGCCTCCTGCATTGGATGCAGCGGCGCACCATCGGCTGCAAGCCCCTCGATGGTCTTGACCTCGTGACCGTCGGCCATCACCGCAAGCGTCGTGCAGGACTTCACCGCCCTGCCGTCCAGATGCACGACGCAGGCGCCGCACTGCGAGGTGTCGCAGCCGACATGAGTGCCTGTCAGCCGCAGGTTTTCGCGCAGAAACTGGACCAGAAGGGTACGGGGGTCGACATTCGCGTTCACGGGGTTGCCGTTCACGATCATTGAAATCTTGGCCATCAGCACTCTCTTATCTGCGCCACCGCATATCGGCGAAGCAGGCGGTTTTAAATCATTCCAGACGGCATAATATGGGCGCGCCCCGCGATGGGCAACCTTTCGAGCCACCCATCCAGGACATGGCCGGACCTGAATAATCCAGCCGAAAGGCGGGGCTAACCCTGCACCGCCTTGGCGAAATTTGCAAAGAATTCATCGGCCAGCTTCTTGGCGGCGCCGTTGATCAGGCGCTGGCCGAGCTGGGCGAGCTTGCCGCCGATCTGCGCCTCCACATTGTAGCTCAGAAGCGTACCGCCATCCTTGTCTGCAAGGCCCACGGTGGCGCCGCCCTTGGCAAAGCCGGCGACCCCGCCCTCGCCTTCGCCTGAGATCTTGTAGCCGTTCGGCGGGTCGAGATCGCTCAAGGTGACCTTGCCCTTGAAGCGGGCGGAGACCGGGCCGACCTTCATCTTGGCGGTGGCGCGGAAGCCGCCCTCGTCGGTCTTCTCCAGCTCTTCGCAGCCGGGAATGCAGGCCTTCAACACTTCGGGATCGTTGAGCTTGTCCCACACAGCCTGGCGCGGCGCTGCAAGCTGGACTTCGCCGGTCATTGTCATGGCCATGGGGGACCTCCTCGATCGCTAGAACCTTTTCCCCCAAGTAAAGCAGCCGGGACACAAAGGAAAGGGCACCTTCGGAGGATGAGCGATGCATATTCGCAACCGCAGCAAGCCAAGCCCATTGTTCACGAAATCGCGCAATCCCCGTTGTTGAAAATGCAGGCAGCCCCGGGGCATTGGCATCGACGCGCGACAGTGGTTAGGTCGCCGGCCATGAGCACAGCCCTCTCTCCCCTGCTTGCGCCGATGCTGTCGAGCGCCGCGATGCGCACGGTGTGCGACGACGCCGCCACGCTGCAGAACATGCTGGATTTCGAGGCCGCGCTGGCCCGCGCCGAGGTGGCTTGCGGGGTGATTCCCGCAGCTGGCGCAGGACCAATCGGCGCCGCCTGCAAGGCCGAATCATTCGACCTGGCCGCGCTGGCCGAGGCCGCGACGCGGTCCGGCAATCTGGCGATCCCGCTGGTGAAGGCCCTGACCGCCAATGTCGCCAAGGCGGACGCCGAGGCGGCGCGCTACGTGCATTGGGGCGCGACGAGCCAGGACGTCATCGACACCGCGACGATGCTGTCGCTGCGCGCGGGGATCGACGCGCTGCTGGCCGACCTCGACCGCGCCGTTGCTGGCTTCGCCAAGCTCGCGCGCGCCCATCGCGACACCGCCGTGGTGGCGCGGACCTGGCTGCAGCATGCGCTGCCGATGCCGTTCGCCCTCAAACTCGCCGAATATGCCGCGGCGCTGCATCGCTCCCGCAAGCGCTTGCTGCGCCTGCGCCGCGAGACGCTGGCGCTGCAATTCGGCGGTGCCGCCGGGACGCTCGCAGCGCTCGGCGACAAGGGGCTGGCGGTCGCCGCCGCCCTTGCGCAAGAGCTCGATTTGCCCCTGCCGGATGCGCCCTGGCATACCCATCGCGACCGCATCGCCGAGGCCGCGCCGGTGTTCGCCATCCTCGCCGGCAGCTGCGGCAAGATCGCGCGCGACGTTTCGCTGATGATGCAGACCGATGTCGGCGAGGCCTTCGAGCCTGCCGGCGCTGGCCGCGGCGGCTCCTCCACCATGCCGCACAAGCGCAATCCGGTCGCCGCCGCGAGCGCGCTGGGGGCTGCGACCATGGCGCCGAATCTCGCCGCGACGATCTTCGCCGCGCAGGTGCAGGATCATGAGCGCAGCGCCGGTCCGTGGCATGCGGAATGGCCGACCTTACCGGGCCTGATGCTGGTGACCTCGGGCGCGCTTGCTGCCATCGTCGATCTCGCCGAAGGGCTTGAGGTCGATGCGGCGCGGATGCGCGTCAATCTCGATGCGACTCAAGGGTTGATCATGGCGGAAGCCGTCACCTTTGCGCTCGCCGACAAGATCGGAAAGAGCGACGCCCATCATCTGATCGAGGCCGCCAGCAAGCGCGCGGTCGCGGAGAAGAAGCACCTGCGCGAGGTACTGTCGGCGGACGCCAAGGTCACCGCGCATCTCGACGCGAAACGAATCGCGGAGCTGTTCGAGCCGATGGCCTATCAGGGCGCCTCGCAAGCGCTGATCGACCGCCTGCTGGCTTCACTGGATGAAAAATAGCGACGATGTCATTGCCGGGCAACAGCGCGAAGCGCATGTTCGCGCAGATGACCCGGCAAGCGCATGACGAGAGGGACAAGACGATGCCGATGATCAACGCCGACGGGTGCCTGCTCAACGTCCAGGCGGACGGCCGCGACGGCGGACCGACCTTGATGCTGTCGAACTCGCTCGGCTGCACCTTGCAGATGTGGGAGCCGCAGATGCGGGCGCTGACGCAGCTGTTCCGCGTCATCCGCTACGACCGCCGCGGTCACGGCAAGTCCGGCGTGCCGGCGGGCCCCTACTCCATGGAGCGCTTCGGCCGCGACGTGCTGGCGATCCTCGACGACCTCAACATCGAGAAGGTGCACTGGTGCGGCCTGTCGATGGGCGGCATGGTCGGACAGTGGCTGGGAGCGAATGCCCCGGAAAGATTCGGCAAGATCATCCTCGCCAACACCGCCTGCTACTACCCCGATCCGACCAACTGGCTAAACCGCATCAAGGTAGTGAAGGAAGGCGGCATCGCCGCCGTCGCCGATACCGTGATCGCGGGCTGGCTGACCGCCGATTTCCGCGAGCGCGAGCCGGAGACCGCGGCGCGCATGAAGGCGATGCTGGTTGCCTCGCCGGTCGAAGGCTATCTCGCCTGCTGCGAGGCGCTGTCGACACTCGACCAGCGCGCGCTGCTGCCGAAGATCAAGAGCCCGACCCTGGTGATTGCAGGAAAGCAGGACATGGCGACGCCGGTGTCGGCAGGCGAAATGATCCGCAGCGGCATTCCCGGCGCCAGCATGACGCTGCTCGATGCCGCGCACATTTCCAACGTCGAGCAGTCGCACGCCTTCACCGAGGCCGTGGTCGGCTTCCTGACGCAACGGTAACGGTCATCGTCATTCCGGGGCGATGCGAAGCATCGAACCCGGAATCTCGATCCGCATCCATAACTTCGAGATTCCGGGTTCGGTCCTGCGGACCGCCCCGGAATGACGTAACCGGGAAAGATGCTCTATGGGCGACAATCAGCACGTAGCCCGGATGCAGCGAAGCGAAATCCGGGACAAGTCCTTCGGCCAACGCTGAAGCCCCGGATTGCGCTGCGCTCCATCCGGGCTACGATTTCATGAGGAGACATCCATGGACGACAATCAGCGCCGCGACGACGGCATGACGCAGCGCCGCAAGGTGCTCGGCAATGAATGGGTCGACAAGTCGATCAAGAACCGCAACGCGTTCAACACCGACTTCCAGGACCTGATCACGCGCTATGCGTGGGGCGACATCTGGACCCGGCCGCATTTCGATCACCGCACCCGGCGCGTGCTTGTGATCGGCACCATGGTCGCGCTCGGCCAGTGGGACGAATTCCGCCTGCATGTGCGCGCCGCGCTCGCCGAGGGCGGCTTCACGCCCGAGGACATCAAGGAGATCCTGCTGCAGCAGGCGATCTATTGCGGCGTGCCAGCGGCCAACCACGCCGTCAAGGAAGCCGGCGCGATCATTGCCGAGCTAGGAGCATGATCCGGAAAAGTGCGAAGCGGTTTTCCGAAAAGATCATGCGCAAAAAACGACTAAAGCGCGAAGACTATCGCGCTTTAGGGCTGCTGAAGGGATAGCTGGCCTGCGGGCGTTTCGGTGGTCGTTGCTGCATTGGCAGACGCTTGAGCTCGCTTCGGCGAGGTCTCGAACAGCATCACGATCGCGGTCCCGAGCAGCATCAGAAGCTCGGACGCATGCATGCGCATCGCTTCGACCTCGCCGACCTTGGAAGCCATCATCATGCTGGCGAAGCTCAGCACGCTGCCAAGGCAGAGAGCCACCGCGAGCGCCTCGTCGGCGCCACTGCTGCTCTTGCGCAGCGGCGAGAAAGCGGCCATCGCGAGGAAGACTGTGAAGAACGCCACCACGGTGATCCGCGCCAGCGCGAGCAGCCATGCGAGGCGCACCGTCGCCATCTTGCCGAGGTGCAGATAGTCGCTGGCATAGAACGCGATCGACACGCTCGGCCGCTCATAGAGGCCGTGGATCGGCGACACCATGATGCTGAAGGCGATGATGGTCCAGACCGGAATGAAATAGGCCGCAAGCAGCGCGCCATTGAAGGAGCTGATCCGCCAGTTGTTCGACATTGCCGCTTCCCGTGCTTCCCGCGCCTTTCAGACCGGCGACGGTTCAGGGCGCGAGCTAACGCCGATCAATTGCCGGCAGCAATTTAAACCCTTTGTTAAGGTTAAGCGCGATGCGATGGTTCCGGATCGATGCGATCGGGCCCGGCCGGGATCTGCGCAAGATCGGCGCCGGCCGGGGATAAAGGGGGCAAAATGACCGAAAGAACGCGCGTTTTTGTCGCAACGCCCTGCTACGGCGGCGATCTGAAGATGGCCTATGTGTTCTCCGCCCTGAAGCTTCAGGCCGCGGCCACCGCCCGGGGCATCGACATCCAGTTTCATCTGATCGGAAACGAATCGCTGATTGTCCGCGCTCGGAACGAACTGGCCCACCAATTCCTTGCATCCGGCGCCAGCCATCTCCTGTTCATCGATGCCGATATCGGGTTCGAACCCGAGTCCGTCTTCCGGCTGCTGGATTGCGGTGCCGACGTTTTCCGCCGCGGCCTATCCGCTCAAGCACATCGATTGGGCAAAGGTGCAGCGGGCTGCGGACGCCAAGCGCAACAACCTCGCGTCATCCTCGCTGGACTATGTCGTCACATGGGAGGGCAACCAGATCACATCTCGCGGCGACGGCTTCGCCAAGGTCCGATATGCCGGAACCGGCTTTCTCATGATGAAGCGATCCGCCCTCGTCAGGCTGCGCGACGCCCATCCCGAACTCAAATATCGGGCGAACCACAAGTCCAACGACTTGAACACCGGCGGCCTGGTTCGCGCCGACCTCGACCGCATGTCGCTGTTCGAATGCATGATCGACAAGACGACCGGCGAGTATTTGTCCGAAGATTACGCGTTCTGCCGACGCTGGATCGATCTCGGCGGCGAAATCTGGCTCGACCTTCGGAGCGAGCTCACGCATTTCGGTTCGTACGCCTTCCGCGGCCGCTTCGCCGACCAGTTGGCCTGAACAAGACAGCCCAAGCGAAAAGGGTCTAAGCCTGAACAAGGAAGGCCTCGCCTTTCGGCGAGGCCTCCGTGCTAGTTCGGCTCAATTGTCCGAATTAGCGCTCCGGATTGGGCTTCTGGCCCGGCCGGCCCGGATCCTGCTGTTGCTGGCCGGGCTTCTGGCCGCCGCCCTGCTGCTGCTGGCCGGGCTTCTGATTGGGGTTCTGGTTCGGCTGTCCTGGATTCTGATTTGGGTTGCTCATTCAGCTACTCCCTTTGCTTTCATCAAGCTGGGGACAACGCGCGCGTTGCAAGCGCAGTTGCTCGGGGAACACGGGTTCCGGCGTGATCATTGCAGGGCAAAGCCATGTCGGCCCTGTGACATCGGAACCGCATCCGCCAAACTAGTTATGTACAAGCCCTTTCTGCTACTGCCACGCTGTTGCCGCGGCCGGGGTTCCACTGTTAGAAAACGACACGACGCGACGGATCAGGCTGCCGGGGCCCTCGCCGCGTCACCCTCGATGAAGCGTTTTCGAGCGAAGCGGGAACCGGTTCGCGTGAAGAAAGCGCGTCCAGATCAAAACGAGAGCCTGGTCGGTTCTCAACCGAACGGGCTCTGACGGCAGCGCATGGATTATTTCGCCCAGCAACTGATCAACGGCCTCGTGCTCGGTTCGATCTACGGCCTGATCGCCATCGGCTACACGATGGTCTACGGCATCGTCGGCATGATCAACTTCGCGCATGGCGACATCTTCATGATCGGCGGCTTCATCGCACTGATCTCGTTCCTGGTGCTGGTGTCGCTCGGCCTCACCGCGATCCCCCTGATCCTGCTGATCGTGCTTTTGGTCTCGATGGCGATCACGGCGCTCTACGGCTGGACCATCGAGCGCATCGCCTACCGACCCTTAAGGCATTCGTTCCGCCTGGCGCCGATGCTGTCCGCGATCGGTATGTCATTCGTGCTGACCAATTTCTCACAGGTGTCGCAGGGCGCGCGCGTCAAGCCGGTGCCGCCGATCATCACCGGCGGCTACACGCTGCATGAAGGCTCGTCCGGCTTTGCCGTGCAGCTCTCCAACATCCAGATCATGGTCGTGCTCGCCACCATCGTCGTGCTGGCGCTGTTCACCTGGCTGGTCTCGCGCACCCGGCTCGGACGCGACATGCGCGCCTGCGAGCAGGACCAGACCATGGCCGCGCTGCTCGGCGTCGACGTCGACCGCACCATCTCGATGACCTTCGTGATCGGCGCCGCGCTCGCCGCGGTCGCCGGCATGATGTATCTCCTGTATTACGGCCTGGTCGATTTCTTCATGGGCTTCGTCGCCGGCATCAAGGCGTTCACCGCCGCCGTGCTCGGCGGCATCGGCTCGCTGCCGGGCGCGATGCTCGGCGGGCTCGCAATCGGCCTGATCGAGACGTTCTGGTCGGCCTATTTCTCGGTTGAGTACAAGGACGTCGCCGCGTTCTCGATCCTGATCGTGGTGCTGATCTTCATGCCGACCGGCCTGCTCGGCCGTCCCGAAGTCGAAAAAGTCTGACAGGCACTTCGTGAGCGCGACCTCAGCCCGCCCCTCGCACGCCGCGCAGCCCTCGGGCAGCGCCTTCATTCTCAAGAAGGCCCTGATCAGCGCCCTTGTCGCGCTGGTGCTGTTCTCGCTGATGATCGGCATTCGCACCGAGGCCGGGCCGCAGGGCGGCTTGATCTACTGGACGCGGTTCGGCGACCTCGCAGCCCTTGTCGCTACCGTGTTCGGCGGCAGCATCGTCGTCGAGTTGCTGCGGCAATGGTGGGGACCGGTCGACAAGGACCGCATCGTGCCGAAGCCGGTGCAATCGGCGATGTCGTTCGCCGGCCGCTGGCTGGCGCCGGCGCTCCTGGTGTTCACCTTCCTCGTGCCTGTCATCTTCTACAACCAGCGCTACATTCTCGACCTGTCGATCCTGGTCCTGACCTATGTGATGCTGGGATGGGGATTGAACGTCGTGGTCGGCCTCGCCGGCCTGCTCGACCTCGGCTATGTCGCGTTCTACGCGGTCGGCGCCTATTCCTATGCGTTGCTTGCGACCAATTTCGGATTGTCGTTCTGGGTCTGCCTGCCGCTTGCAGGCATCCTGGCGGCGTTCTGGGGCGTGCTGCTCGGCTTCCCGGTGCTGCGGCTGCGCGGCGACTATCTTGCGATCGTGACGCTCGCCTTCGGCGAGATCATCCGCCTCGTCATCATCAACTGGCAGAGCCTGACCGGCGGCCCCAACGGCGTCTCGGGAATTCCCCGCCCGACCATGTTCGGCATTCCGCTGACGGCGGGTGAAGACGGGCTCGCCGCCAAGCTCGGCATCGAATTCTCGCCGACCCACCGCCTCGTCTTCCTGTTCTATCTGATCCTGGCGATGGCGCTGATCACCAACTGGGTGACGATCCGGCTACGGCGGCTGCCGATCGGCCGCGCCTGGGAGGCGCTGCGCGAGGACGAGGTCGCCTGCCGCGCGCTCGGCATCAACACCACGACGACCAAGCTGACGGCGTTCGCGACGGGTGCGATGTTCGGCGGCCTCGCCGGCGCGTTCTTCGCCACCCGGCAGGGCTTCATCAGCCCGGAATCCTTCACCTTCCAGGAATCGGCGCTGGTGCTGGCGATCGTGGTGCTCGGCGGCATGGGCTCGCAGCTTGGCGTGGCGCTCGCCGCGCTGACCATGATCGGCGGCTTCGAGCTGTTCCGCGGCCTCGATCAATACCGCATGCTGGTGTTCGGCATGGCGATGGTGCTGCTGATGATCTGGCGGCCGCGCGGGCTGATCGGCCATCGCGCGCCGACCGTGTTCCTGGAACGCAACCAGGCGATCTCGTCCGACCTCGTCAAGGAGGGCCACGGATGAGCGGCGACCCTATCCTCACCGTCGACCGCCTGATGATGCGCTTCGGCGGCATCGTCGCGGTCAACGAGCTGTCCTTTGCGGCCGAACGGCGCAAGATCACCGCGCTGATCGGGCCGAACGGCGCCGGCAAGACCACTGTGTTCAACTGCATCACCGGGTTCTACCGGCCGAGCGGGGGCGCGATCCGCCTCGCCCATGACGACGGACGCACCATCCAGCTCGAGCGGCTGAACGATTTCCGCATCTCCAAGCAGGCCAAGGTGGCGCGGACCTTCCAGAACATCCGGCTGTTTCCCGGCATGACGGCGCTGGAAAATCTGATGGTCGCCCAGCACAACGCGCTGATGCGCGCCTCGGGCCTGACCCTGCTCGGGCTGCTCGGCCTGCCGTCCTGGCGCGAGGCCGAGCAGCGCGCCATCGATCTGGCGCGGACCTGGCTCGCGCGCGTCGGCCTGCTCGACCGCGCCGACGATGCCGCGGGCAACCTGCCCTATGGCGACCAGCGCAGGCTCGAGATCGCGCGCGCGATGTGCACTGAACCGGTGCTGCTCTGTCTCGACGAGCCGGCGGCCGGTCTGAACGCGCGCGAGAGCGGCGGGCTCAACGAGCTGCTGCTGTCGATCCGCAACGAACAGGGCACCTCGATCCTCCTGATCGAGCACGACATGTCGGTCGTGATGGAGATCTCCGATCACGTCGTGGTCATGGATTACGGCGTCAAGATCGCCGAAGGCACGCCGCAGACGGTGCGCGACGACCCCAAGGTGATCGCCGCCTATCTCGGCGCCGACGAGGAAGAGGCGATCGCCGTGATGGAGAGCGGCACGTGAGCGCGGCACAGGCAACGACACCCCTGCTCGCGGTGCGCGGCGTGCGCGCGGCGTATGGCAAGATCGAGGCGCTGAAGGGCGTCGATATCGAGATCAATCGCGGGGAGATCGTCGCCCTGATCGGCGCCAACGGCGCCGGCAAGTCGACGCTGATGATGACGATTTTCGGCAGGCCGCGCGCCCGCGCCGGCGCCATCGAATTCGACGGCCGTGACATCACCGGCGTGCCGACCCACGAGATCGCGCGGCTGCGCATCGCACAATCGCCGGAGGGCCGGCGGATCTTTCCGCGCATGAGCGTCGCGGAAAACCTGCAGATGGGCGCCGATGCCACCGAATGCAGCGAGGCCGAGCGCGCAGCCGGGCTGGAGCGGGTGTTCGCGCTATTCCCGCGCCTGAAGGAACGCGTCGCACAACGCGGCGGCACGCTGTCGGGCGGCGAGCAGCAGATGCTGGCGATCGGCCGCGCCCTGATGAGCCGGCCGCGGCTGTTGATGCTGGACGAGCCCTCGCTCGGGCTCGCGCCGCTGATCGCGCGCCAGATCTTCGACGCCATCCGCACGCTGAACCGGCAGGACGGCCTCACCGTCCTGATCGTGGAGCAGAACGCCAACCATGCGCTGAAGCTCGCCCATCGCGGCTATGTCATGGTCAACGGGCTGATCACGCTGGCCGGAACCGGCGCCGAATTGCTGCAGCGCCCGGAAATCCGCGCCGCCTATCTGGAAGGCGGCCGCCGCGGCTAGCTTGACGTTCCGTGCCGCCCCCGCAAGCAAGACGCGGCGGATGCAGCGTCGATTTGCCTGAAAATTGCCGGTGACTTCGCCGCGAAATCAGCTGAGAATGCCCGCGGTTTTGGGGCCCGGCGTGCCGGGCCCTTCCGCAAGAGGCAACGACCACGAGGGACGTCTCATGAAATCACTGAAGCTGATCGGCCTGGCACTTGGCGCTTCGTTCGCATTATCGGCGAGCGCGTTCGCGCAAGACATCACCATCGCCGTCGCGGGCCCGATGACGGGCTCCGAATCCGCTTTCGGCCGGCAGATGAAGAACGGCGCCGAGCAAGCGGTCGCCGACATCAACGCCGCCGGCGGCGTGCTCGGCAAGAAGCTCGCGCTGGAAGCCGACGACGATGCCTGCGATCCGAAGCAGGCGCGCTCGATCGCGGAAAAGATCGGCTCTTCGAAGATCCCGTTCGTGGCCGGCCATTTCTGCTCGTCGTCCTCGATCCCGGCCTCCGAGGCCTATGCCGACGCCAACGTGCTGCAGATCACCCCGGCCTCGACCAACCCGCTGTTCACCGAGCGCAAGCTCTGGAACGTGGCGCGCGTCTGTGGCCGTGACGACCAGCAGGGCCTGGTCGCCGCCGACTACATCATGAAGAACTACAAGGGCAAGAACGTCGCGATCCTGAACGACAAGACCACCTACGGCAAAGGCCTCGCCGACGAGACCAAGAAGGCGCTGAACAAGGCCGGCTTCCAGGAGAAGATGTTCGAGTCCTACAACAAGGGCGACAAGGACTTCAACTCGATCGTCTCCCGCCTGAAGCGCGACAACATCGATCTGGTCTATGTCGGCGGCTACCATCAGGAAGCCGGCCTGATCCTGCGCCAGATGCGCGACCAGGGCCTGCAGACCGTGCTGATGGCCGGCGATGCCATGAACGACAAGGAATTCGCCTCGATCACCGGCCCCGCCGCCGAAGGCACGCTGTTCACCTTCGGCCCCGACCCGCGCAACAAGCCGACCGCGAAGGCGATCGTCGAGAAGTTCAAGGCCAAGAACATCGACCCCGAGGGCTACACGCTCTACACCTACGCCGCGATGCAGGTCTGGACGCAGGCCGTCGCCAAGGCCGGTTCGACCGACGCCAAGAAGGTGATGGACACCATCAAGGCCGGCGAGTGGGACACCGTGCTCGGCAAGATGGCCTTCGACGCCAAGGGCGACATCAAGGCGATCGATTACGTCGTCTACAAGTGGGACGCCAAGGGCAACTACACCGAGATCAATCCGAAGGGCTCCTGAGCCTCTCGCGCGTCTGATCCAATCAGAGATACGAGAACGCCCCGATCCGCCGGGGCGTTTTTCTGTTTGCCGGATGCCTGCAAGTCTTACCGCACGTCTCCGCCCGCCCGTGCCCGACGGTTGATGCATCCGTCGCGGCTGCTATACCGGATCGATCGGACAGCAGGCGGATGGACCCATCGTGAAAAACCTTCTCACCGATATTGCCGGCGTTGCCGTCGGCCATGCCGACGATCCCACAGTCGCCTCCGGCGTCACCGCCATCCTGTTCGAGCGGCCGGCGGTCGCCTCGATCGATGTCCGCGGCGGGGGTCCGGGCACCCGCGAGGAAGCGCTGCTTTCGCCGCACAACGTCGTCGAGGCAATCGACGCCATCGCGCTGTCCGGCGGCTCGGCGCACGGGCTCGACGCCGCCGGCGGCGTGCAGGCCTGGCTCGCCGAGCGCGGCCGCGGCTTCCGCATCCGCGACGCGGTGATCCCGATCGTGCCGGGCGCGATCTGCTTCGACCTGCTCAACGGCGGCAACAAGGCGTGGGGACGCTTTCCGCCCTATCGCGACCTCGGCTACGCGGCGGCCAATGCCGCCTCCGATGACTTCGAGCTCGGCAGCGTCGGCGCCGGCATGGGCGCGACCACGGCCAACCTGAAGGGCGGCCTCGGCTCGGCGTCCGATATGACCGACGACGGCGTGACGGTCGCGGCGCTCGCGGTGGTCAACGCGGTCGGCAGCGTCACGGTCGGCAGCGGCCCCTGGTTCTGGGCGGCGCCGTTCGAGGTCGGCGGCGAATTCGGCGGGCGCGGCCTGCCGCCCTCGTTCACGCCGGACATGCTGAAGGCGCGGCTGAAGGGCGGCGCCGACGCCAGCGCCGCCGAGAACACCACCCTCGTCGTCGTGGTGACCGATGCGCAGCTGACGAAGCCGCAGGCGCGGCGGCTTGCGATGATCGCGCAGACCGGCATGGCGCGCGCGATCTATCCGGTGCACGCCCCGCTCGATGGCGACGTGGTGTTTGCCGCCGCGACCGGCGCCAAGCCGATCGATCCGCTGTTCGGCCTCACCAGGCTCGGTGCGCTCGCCGCCAACACCGTGGCGCGCGCCATCGCCCGCGGCGTCCATTCAGCGACCGCGTTGCCATTCGCCGGCGCGCTGCCGAGCTGGCACGATCGGTTCGGTTAGGCGAAGGGTTTTACAGCCCGGCGCCGCCTTCGTCATTGCGAGCGAAGCGAAGCAATCCAAATCCATCTCGCCGCTTGCGGAGACATGGATTGCTTCGTCGCTTCAGCGCAAAATTGCTTTGCAATTTTGTCGCCGAGCTCCTCGCAATGACGGCTAGTAGCAAATTCGCCTTAGGCCCTGACCGAAATCGCAGCGAAGTCCTGCGCCGAGATCGCCTTCGCCTGGCGCTGGATCAGCTGCTCGACGATATTGTAGGACGAGGCCGCGTTGAGGGTCGCGGAGGATGCGGCCGGCGTCGTCATCGCCACCTTCGAGCCGTCGGCATAGGTCGTCGTCGTCGTGGTCGAGCCGTCGCTGTTGGTCACCGACGTCGAGGTCGCACCGTCGAGCGCCTGCATCAAGGGATCGGAGCTCGATCCGCCCGCGCCGGAGCCGGATCCGTCGGTCGAGCCGCTGGCCATGTGATGGCGATGATGGCCGCCGCCCTTGTGGCCCTGCAAGGCCTGGGACATCTCGTCGAGGCTGACGTTACCGTCGCCATTGCTGTCGAGCTTGGAGAACACGTCGTCGGCCTGCGCCGTGTTGGTGCCGCCGGCGCCGAGCGCGTTCTCGAATTCCGACTGGGTGATCTTGCCGTTGCCGTCGGCATCGATCTGCGAGAACAGGTCCTTGAGCGCATCCGAGCGGCTGGCCGCCGTCGGGCTGTTTGAAACCGCGGTCTGGGACTGGCTTTGCGCGGAAATCAGCGCGCCCATCGTCAGCGGCGAGATCTGCGGAGAGCCGCTGCCCGAGCCGGTACCGGTGCTGCTGCCTGTCGACGTCGATGTACCGGTCGAGGGGGCGAACAGGCCGGTGGTCTTAGTCCCCTGACTGGAGCCGCCGGTCTGGGTCGTCGACTTCGACGACATCAGCGAGCTCAAGAGGTCAATGGCCGACGACGCAGCGCCAAGGGCGAACAGCATGGCAATACTCCAACAGGGCCGCGCCTGGCGGCTCTAACGCTGGTCAGTGGCTGAGCAAAGGGCGTGCCATGGCAAAAACCCAGTAAAACCAGGCGTTCCCACTTCGAAGCGGGTTCCGCGCACCCGGCAAGAGCTGCCGCCGGCGGAAGAATTTTCCGGTCGCAGAGCGCCGTCCGCTCGCATTGCCCGCCACGCGTCCGCATGTTAGGCGGACTCACCCGTCGCCCCCTGAAGTCTTCCGGAACAGCTGACATGACTCAGTCATTCACCCCGCGTCCCCTCGTTATCGCTCCGTCGATCCTGGCGTCGGATTTCTCAAAGCTCGGCGAGGAGGTCCGCGCCGTCGACCAGGCCGGCGCCGACTGGATCCATCTCGACGTGATGGACGGACACTTTGTGCCGAACATCTCCTACGGCCCCGACGTCATCAAGGCGATGCGGCCGCACACCAAAAAGATCTTCGACGCCCATTTGATGATCTCGCCCTGCGATCCCTACCTGGAAGCGTTCGCCAAGGCGGGCTGCGACCACATCACGGTGCATGCCGAGGCCGGCCCGCATTTGCACCGCTCGCTGCAGGCGATCCGCGCGCTCGGCAAGAAGGCCGGCGTCTCGCTCAATCCGGCAACGCCGGCGAGCGCGATCGAATATGTGCTCGACCTGATCGACCTCGTGCTGGTCATGTCGGTCAATCCCGGCTTCGGCGGCCAGGCCTTCATCCGCTCGGCGATCGGCAAGATCAGCGATGTCAGGGCGATGGTCGCGGGCCGCCCGATCGACATCGAGGTCGACGGCGGCGTTGCACCCGACGTCGCGGGCCAGCTCGCGGCCGCCGGCGCCAACGCCTTTGTCGCGGGATCCGCCGTGTTCAAGGGCGGCACGGTCGAGGCTTACAAGACCAACATCGCCGCGATCCGCCATGCGGCGGCCGAGGCACGCGGCGAAGCGATCTGATGATCCGGGGGAGCTAGAACACTGCGGGCGGCGTGGCCGCGGCATTCGCCGCTTGCTCCGCCGCCTCATCGCCCTCGCCGTCGTCCGCTTGCGACGCCAGCCGCGACGGCCGCACCACGGTCACCGTGCACGGCGCTTCCCCCGCGACCCTGGCGGACACGCTGCCGAGCAGCGCGCGCCGCAGCGAGTTCTGCCGCGCGCCGATGATGATGTGGTCGACCAGGTTGACCGCGGCGAATTCCAGGATCGCGGCGGCGGGATCGATCGCCTCCAGCACATGCACGGTCAGCCGCCCCTCCTCGAGCCCGAACGGCCGCGCCCAGTGCTGCAGCGCCACCAGGCGGTCGACATGCTTGTTCTGGCCCTGCTCGTCATGGGTGCGGTCGATCGCCAGGCGATTGAGCTTCAGCACATTCACGCAGGCGAGCCGCGCCGACGGCGAGGTCGACAGCACCCGCTCGGCGGTGACGCGGATGGTGTCGTTCAGTGCCTCGGCACCCTCGCCGATATCGAGCGCGACGGCCACGATCGGGCTCGAGGCGAGCTGGGCCGCGACATCGGACTTCGGCCGCGGCGGCACCGCGCCGAGATTGAAGCGGCGGCGCCAGACCGTGCTGAGCGGATCGCGGCGCAGCCGCTGCGCCCGCGCCGTCAGCTTCACCTGATCGGGATGGCCGAGATCGAAGGCAAGCTGCGCCGCGGTCGGATAGCGCGCGGCGGGGTCGATCTCCAGGCAGCGCAGCACGATCTCCTGCAGCCAAGGCGGATAGTCGGGCTTCAGCTCGCGCGGCGGATAGGGGTCACGCCACAGCCGCCGGCGCATGCCGCGCAGGCTTTCGGTCTCGCCGAACGGGCGCACGCCGGTGGTGAAGAAATAGAGCAGCACGCCGAGCGAAAACAGATCGCTGCGCGGATCGTCGCGGACGCCGAGCAGGCGCTCCGGCGCCATGTAGGGCGCGGTACCGTAAGGCAGCCGAAACTCCTCCTGCAACAAATCGGGCAGATGCCGGTGATGCGAGAGGCCGAAATCGATCAGCACCGCCGAGCCGCGCTCGCGGAACATGATGCTGCTCGGCTTGATGTCGTGATGGATGACGTTCTGCCGGTGCAGGCTGGCGAGCGCGGTGGCGACCTTGCCGCCGATCACCCTCACCTCCTCATACGGCATCGGCAGCTCGCCGAGCCGCTTGTAGAGCGTCTGCCCGGGGATGCGCTCCATCACGACATAGGCCTGGCGTTCGAAGTCGCCGGTGCCGAAACAGGCCGGCACGTGCGGCCCCGACAGCCGCGGCAGGATCATCTGCTCCATCTCGAAGCTGACGATCGCGGCCGGATCCTCGCCCTCCGAGGTGAGCGGCACCTTCATCAGCAGCGGCACGGTGATGCCGGGATGGGTGACGCTCCACAGCGTCGCCATGCCGCCGCGGTGCACGCGTTCGCCGATGGTGAAGCCATCGATCTCGGCGCCCGCCTGCATCGCCAGCGCCGCCATCGGCGTCACCGGCCGAGCGGCAGGCGGTCGGCGAGCCAGTGCGGCAGGCCGTTCGCCTTGATCCGCGCCGCCGCGGTTGCGACGTCGTAGGGCACGCGATGAAAGGTGATCTCGCGGCTTATGGTATCGAACATCGCAAACGACGCCGCGGGATCGCCGTCGCGTGGCTGGCCGACCGAGCCGAGCACCGCAAGCCAGCGCCGCCCCGGCAGCAACTGAACGGCGATGCCCGAAATCGGAACGAAGCTCGTCATCTTGGCGGTCGAGGACATCGAATAGAGGCCGGGACGATGGATGTGGCCGCAGAACGTGATCTGCAGCTCGGTGGCCATCATGCTGCGCGCGGCGTCGGCGGTGTCGCGCACGTAGCGCCACCTCGCAGGCTCCGAAGCTTCGGAGTGCACGTAGAGCCGGTTGTCCTCCTCCCGCGACATCGGAAGCTCGGCGAGGAACGCCTTCTGCTCGCCGCTGAGCCGGCCGCGGGTCCAGTCGATCGCGGCCTGCGCCTCGGCATTCATGCTGTCGCTCGGTACGCCGATCGCATTGTCATGATTGCCGCGCACCGCGACCGCGCCCTTCGCGACGAGGTCCATCACCGTGTCGACGGCCCATTCGGGATCGGCGCCGTAGCCGACGATATCGCCGAGGCAGATCAGCCGCTCGGCGCCGCGCGCATGCGCAGCGTCGAGGCAGGCGGCGAAGCCCTGCCGGTTGGCGTGAATATCGGCGAACAGTGCAAGCCGCATCGTGATCCGCGTTGCTGATCCCTATCCGATATCAAGCACACGCGGCCCCGGGCCGGCAATCGGGCCAAAGGCATCAGGTGGTCAGGGGATGTCGGCAGAAAGCTCAGCTAGGGCTTGCAGACCCGCAGGCCCTTCAGCAGCAGGGCCAGCAGCGCATCGATCCGCCCCGGGCATTCCGGCTTGGCCCATTCCTCAGCATGCGCCGGGTGATGGTAGCGGACGGTGGCGTCGAACACAGCGCGCGCGGTCGCCTTCACATTGTCGATCTCGAACACGCCCTGCGCGACACCGTCGGACAGGATTTTCGCGATCAGATCGACCTGCTTGTCCTTGTAGGCTTCCACCACCTCGCGCGCGTCCTGCGCCAGCGCCAGGTAGGTCGCGAACATCTCGGGATCGTCACAGACCTTCTTCTGCTTGATCGTGAAGGCGGTGCGCAGCCATTGCTCCAGCCGCTCCGGCGCCGGGCCATCGCCGGCTGCGATCTTGCACAGCGGCTCGTTGGCGCGGTCGAGCCAGCGCTTGGCGACGGCATCGCGCAGTGAGGCTTTGCTGGGGAAGTGACGGTAGACGCTGCCGTGGCTGACATCCAGCGCGCGGGCAACGTCGACAACGGTGGCCTTGGTCAGCCCGAAGCGCCTCAAGACATCCTCAGTTGCCTCAAGGATCCGCTCGGGTGTCAAAACCACCGCCTCGTTCATGCGTTTACCGTCTGGTTATCGCTGTCCTGCCCGCGGGTGAACTTGGCGGCCTGGGCGGCCAAGTGGCGGGCGACGCGAAGATTGAGCCACTGTTGAATCTGGGCGGTCAATTGAAAGATTTCTATGGTCATGGAGGTAGTCCTTCGAGGTAGTCAAATTAAGTCCGGCTCCGCCGGCCAAACGCCGGAACAGCCACTGGGCGCCCTCCTCCCTTGGGCTGATGAGTATATACACCATCCCGCTGACAGATTTCAATATCTGTCAGACAATATTTTGTGAAATGACAGCGATCCTCCCGGGCAAGCCCCCGGCTGATGGGCGCTACAACGTTCCGTGAGCAGCGGGGGCGATCTGCCAATCCGCGCCTATGTCTCGCTCGGGGCTACCTGGGAGAGACTTGCATGGACCGGCCAGTGACCTTGAAGGAGATCGCCAAGATCACCGCGGGCGCGGTGGTCTCGCTTGTCATTGTCGGGTGGCTGATGGTTCTTGCGATCGCATTCCTGACGGTGCTGTGAGCCCGCCTCGACGCGCCGGCCCCTCGCCGTACCTTGCCACCGGAATCGAAAGGGGCCGCTTCACGCAGCGGCCCCTTTGCCGGGAAAAATGGCTTGGGGATAAAATCTAGCCCCGGTTAGCTCCAAGAGTACACGCTTCAGGCAATTGAGGAATTCCGGATGATTACTGTCCATCCCGCTGACTGATTATTCCCGATCCCTATTTTTGTGCCACCCTCCCGGGGAGGCATCCCGCTATCGCTGCTCGTCCTTGGGCGGCATCCGGGGCGGCGGCAGCGGCGTGAACACCGACCCTTGCGCGCCGGCCGGCGGGGCCACGAACGTCCCCGTCGTGGAATCACCGCCGGTCGTCTCCAGGATCGTCTTCGGCGTGATGTACTCCCTGACGAAGTCCATGATGGTGCCGTCGCCGCCGCCGAAATCCGCCGCCCGTCCGCCTTGCGGGTGCCCGGCCTTGATCTCGTTCTCGGCGGTGTGGGTCTGCTCCGCCAGCGCGTCGCTATAGGGAATGCGGAAAGCGCGCGGGATCGCGCTCGGCCGGTTGTCCTCGTCAAGCTCCTCGACCCAGAGATAGATCGAGCCGGGGTCGCCCTCCAGCGAATGCGGCTCCACGATCCGCGTCGACAGCAGCTTGAAATTCGCCGGCAATTTTTCCGCGGACGCCCAGCCGAGCAGATCGCGCATGCCGCCGAAGCTGACGAAATAGAACGCGCTGGTCACGACGATGACGACAGCCTTCAGCGACCAGTGCAGCCGCGCATAGACCAGCACGATCAAGAGCAGCGCACCGACCACCGCGTATGCGACCGCAAGCGTGAGGATCACCGACTGCAAGCTAATCATTGCGGAGCACCCTGACGCCGGATTTCGGGACGCCGGTGTTCGGATCGAGGTCGCCGCCGTTGCGCCAGCTGCTGCGGAAGGTCTCGAGCAGCGATTTCGGCCGCCGGTCGACGTTGATCACCTTGCCCTCGGCATCGAGACGAAACCTGACCGCGGTCTTCTCGTCGCCGGTGTGATCGACGGTCAGCTTGTCGTCGAAGATCACCTGCGCGGTCGGATTGAGCTTCTGCACCTTCACATTGGCCTGCACTGGCTGGCCGGTCGTCGCCTGGAAATGCGAGACGTTGACGGTGTATTCGCCGGCGACGACGCCGCGCAGCGTGACGATCTCCTCGCGGATCGGCGATGCGATCTTTTTGCCGTTGACCACGATGAAGTCGTTGGCGCCGCCGCGGTCGTCGCGATCGAGCGTCAGGAAGCCGGCCTCGCGATGCCGGTACCAGGCGATGTTGCCGGCCGGATCCTGCACGAACAGGTCGAGATCGTCAGGATGGTTGTCCGGCCAGTCCATCGTGATGATGAACTCCGCCTTGGATTCGATCTTGCCTTCCTTGGAGTCCGGCGACACCGCAAGCAGCGCCAGGAAGAACAGGAAGGCGATGACCTGCAGCGCCTTGAACAGCATCACGCCGAGCGGATCGAACG
The DNA here is from genome assembly GCF_024171045.1 of Bradyrhizobium sp. USDA 4538. Taxonomy (NCBI): domain Bacteria; kingdom Pseudomonadati; phylum Pseudomonadota; class Alphaproteobacteria; order Hyphomicrobiales; family Nitrobacteraceae; genus Bradyrhizobium; species Bradyrhizobium sp. USDA 4538. The sequence continues at coordinate 6,807,169 of NZ_JALJZE010000001.1, read as the reverse complement.
GCTCCTCACGCGGATAGAGCCCGAACTCATCCATCATGACGGCGTACCGAGGCGACGTTCCAGGGCCGGCGTGACGTGCGTCTCGGTCAGCACGACGGCGTCGGAAAACACCCGCTGGGTCGCGGAATCGAGCATGTAGTACTGGATCCGGACCAGGATCGATCCGATCAGCCCGGCCAGCGTCGTGTACATCGCGACCGCCATGCCGTCGCTCATCAGGCCCATCGACGATTTCATCGCGACCTTGTCGGCGGCATCCAGCGAAGCGATCGGCGCCAGCATGATGATGAAGCCGATGATGGTGCCGAGCAGGCCGAGCTTCATCAGCGTGTCGGAGACGAAGGCGCCGAAGCCGTTGGACCCGCGCAGCCGGTCCGCCAGCGTCCGCAGCAGCAGGGTCTGGTCGATGCGCCCCTTGGCCTGCGCCTCGGCCTTCTGCACCAGGCTCTTGATGTGATCGGTGACGAGCCCGCCGGGCAGGCCGCGGGCATTTGATGCGAGCGCCCCTGATGCAAGGATCTTGGCGCCATCTGGCGCGGCGAGGATGGTGCGGCAGGAGCGCGCGACCTCGCCTTCCCGCGCGATCGCCCGCGTCCGCCAGAAGCAATGGATGCAGGTGACGATGTAAAGGACGGCGATGACGCTGGAAATGTAGGTGCGGTCGGAACTGATCATGAGGCGGATCAGCCCGTAGCGCCACAGCAGGAATGCGGCGAACACCGAAAGGCCGGTGAAGATCATCCAGAGCAGCAGGGCGCTGCGCTCCGCCGCGTCCGTGCCGGCCGATGCGGCCGCGACGTCGACCTTGGCATCCATGCTGCGTGAGCTCCCTGTGTTCCGTGAGGCGCGGCGCGGGCCTCACCTTCCGTTAGAGCAGAGCCGGCCTGCGCCGTCCAAAGACATCTGCCCAGATTCCGTCAGGCAAATTTCCCGACCTGCATAGCTTCGCATGCTTGCGATTGGCGGGGAACAGCGGTGCTGTTAGCATCGCACCTCTCGTTTGAGCATGACCAGCCGCTTCTCTCCGTTCCGGATCATGCTCTGGCCGTGGAGTGATCGCATGCGCCTTGTGCTTCAACTGGTCGCCCGCCTGCTCGTGATCGTCGCGCTATGCCTCGGCGCGGCCACCGTCTGGGCCACGATCGACGCCTATCGCAGTGTCGATCGTGCCACGCAGGCATCCGCCGAGCGGGTTTCGCAATCGCTCGAGGCGCTGTACTGGCGCGAATTGCTGCTGCGCAGCAACCGGATGCGCGAGCAATTGCTGCCGGCACCGGACTGGCGCACCATCGAAACCATGGGCCTGATCGCGCCCGGGATCTGCGTGCAGTTCGAACCGGCCGGCGCCTTCGAGAAGCCGCTCTGCGGCCAGAGCAAGGGGATCGGCAAGGCGCCGCCGCGCTGGTTCGCGGCCACCGTGCAGATGATACTCGGCGATCACGCCACCGTGGAGCGGCCGATCAGCGCCCGCGCCGCGACCGCGGGAACCGTCCGCGCCATCGCCGATCCGGACGCCGCGATCGCGCTCGCCTGGCAGCACATTCTCGACAACATCCATGTCGCGCTGTTGATGGCCCTCGCCATCGCGCTGCTCGCTTCGCTTGCGATCGCGCACACGCTGGCGCCCGCCCACTCGATCGTGTCGGCGCTGCGGCGGATGGCCGACGGCGAGTACCGTACGCCGCTGCCGCGCGTCCGCTCGATGGAGCTCGCGATGATCGGGCGCGCCGTCAGCGATCTCGGCGACCGCCTCGCGCTTGCCGAGGAGGAACGCACGGTGCTGACCAGGCGGCTGCTCGAAATCCGCAACGACGAACGCCGCACGCTGGCGCGCGAGCTGCACGATGAGTTCGGCCAGAATCTCACCGCGATCCTCGCCTTCGCCAACACGATCGAGGCAAGCGCCGGAGACAAGTACGCCGCCGGCACCGAAATTGCGCAGGATGCACGGATGATCTCGCAGGCGACGCGCCGCATCATGGCGTGCCTGCGCGATACACTGAACCGGCTGCGCCATCCGCCGGCCGAAGAGCTCGGGCTGGAGGCAAGCCTCGTCGATCTCGTCGACAGCTGGCGGTCGCGCACGGCGCAGCCGATGATCCAGCTCGATCTGCAGGGCGACCTTGCCGACATCAGCGGCACGGTCGCCGCCACCGCCTATCGCGTCGCGCAGGAATGCCTGACCAATGCGCTGCGCCACAGCTCGGCGCGCGAGATCGTGCTGCGGATCGAGCGGCGCACCGGAAGCGAGAACGCCCTGCTGGTGCGCGTCGAGGACGACGGCGGCGGCGATGCGGCCAAGGTGGCGCAATCCGCGGGCTTCGGCCTCACCGGCGTCAGCGAACGCGTCACCGCCCTCGGCGGCTCGCTGTCGATCGCGCGCGCCAGCCGCGGCCTGTCGGTCGCCGCCACGATCCCGCTCGCCGCCTGAGATGACAACCGTGACGACGACAACGGCGAAGATTCGGGGCATCTCGATCCTGCTGGTGGACGATCATCCGGTGGTCCGCCAGGGCTACCGGCGCGTGCTCGAGCATCAGGACGATTTCCACGTGGTCGCCGAAGCCGACAACGCCGCCAGTGCCTATCGCGCGTTCAAGTCGCACCAGCCGGACGTGGTGGTGATGGATATCTCGATGCCGGGTGCGAGCGGACTGGAAGCGATCCGCAACATCCGCGCCCGCGACGCCGACGCGCGCATCCTCGTCTTCAGCATGCACAGCGAGGCGGCCCAGGTGAAAGCGGCATTCGGCTCCGGCGCCAGTGGCTTCGTCACCAAGGGCAGCGAACCGGCCGAGCTGATCGCGGCGATCCGCTCGGTGGCGCGCGGCGAGCATGCGATGAGCGACGACGTCGCCCGCGTGCTGGCGATGGAAAGCCTGGTGCCGACCCGATCGGCGCTCGACCAGCTCGGCGAGCGCGAGATCGAAATCCTCCGGCAGCTGGCCGCCGGCAGCACCAAGGAGCAGATCGCCGCCAACCTCAACCTCAGCACCAAGACCGTGCAGAACTATCACTACCTCATCAAGGCCAAGACCGGCATGCGGACCGACGCCCAGCTGGTCCGCCTCGCCGTCGAATGCGGGCTGGCGAATTTGTAGCCCGTTCCCGTAGCCCGGGTGAGCGCAGCGACACCCGGGGCTGGTTGTGCATATCCCCGGATATCGCTTGCGCTCATCCGGGATACTGACGCCATTCCCGCGTGACAAGTCGGCGGGTTACGCTACGCTGACCCGCCCACCAAAGTTCACAAGAAACGGACGCTCCCCATGCCCATCGTCCATCGCGTTGCCGCCCTCTCGGATGAAATGGCCGCCTGGCGCCATGACTTCCATGAGAATCCCGAACTGCTCTACGAAGTCCACCGCACCGCCGGCATCGTCGCCGACAGACTGCGCGAGTTCGGCTGCGACGAGGTGGTGACGGGGATCGGGCGCACCGGCGTGGTCGGCGTGATCCGCGGCCGCAAGTCCACTTCGGGAAAGACCATCGGCCTGCGCGCCGACATGGACGCGCTGCCGATCGCGGAGGCCTCGGGCGTCGCCTACGCCTCGAAGATTCCCGGCAAGATGCACGCGTGCGGCCATGACGGCCACACCGCAATGCTGCTCGGCGCCGCCAAATATCTCACCGAGACGCGCAATTTCGACGGCACCGCGGTCGTGATCTTCCAGCCCGCCGAGGAAGGCGGCGCCGGCGGCAAGGCGATGGTCGACGACGGGCTGATGACCCGGTGGGGCATCCAGGAGGTCTACGGCCTGCACAACATGCCCGGCCTGCCCGAGGGTTACTTCGCGACGACGCCGGGCCCGATGCTGGCCTCGTCAGACACGTTGAAGATCGTGGTCCACGGCAAGGGCGGCCACGCCGGCGCCGCCCCGCACGAGGCGGTCGACAGCGTGCTGATCGGCGCCCAGATCATCAATGCGCTGCAGTCGATCGTATCGCGCAATGTCGACCCGCTGAAATCGGCGGTCATCTCGATCACCATGTTCGAGGCCGGCACCGCGTTCAACGTGATCCCGGAGACCGTGACGCTGGGCGGCACCGTGCGCACGCTCGATCCCGGTGTGCGCGACCTGGTCGAGCGCCGGATCGGCGAGGTCGCCTCCAGCATCGCCAAGGCCTATGGCGGCTCGGCCGAGACGGATTATGGACGCATGTATCCGGTGACGTTGAACCACGCGCGCGAGGCCGGCGTCGCCGCCGAGGTCGCCCGCGATGTGGTCGGCGCCGACCGCGTCAACGACAATCTGGTGCCGGTGATGGGCGCCGAGGATTTCGCCTTCATGCTGGAAGCGCGACCCGGCGCGTTCGTCTTCCTCGGCATGGGCGACGGTCCGATGTGCCACCACCCCGCCTACAAGTTCAACGACAACATCCTCGGCCACGGCGCCTCCTACTGGGTGCGGCTGGTCGAGAAGCAGATGCCGGCGGGCTAGCGCCGCTCGTGCAGCCACGGTCCGGTCGCCCGCTTCGCGACCGGGCCGCCAGCTTTCACAAGCGCGGCTGCTGCTGCGTCACGCAGTGGATGCCGCCGCCACCGGCGGCGATGCCGTCGATATCGAGCTGGATGATTTCCCGGTCCGGGTACAGGTCGCGCAGCTTGTCGCGCGCGTTGCGGTCCGCTGCCGCATCACCGAATTCCGGCGCGATCACGGCACCGTTGCAAACGTAGAAATTGATGTAGCCGGCGGCGAAGCCGTCGTCGTTTCCGTACTTTGGACGGACCGTCGACGGTCCCTGCAACTCCACGACCTTCAGGTGTCGACCTCTTGCGTCTGTCGACTTGCGCAGGATTGCCAGGTGTTCTCTCGTCACCTCGTAATCGTCGAACGACGTATCCATCTCCAGGCCCGCGACAACGACGCCCGGGCTGGTGAAGCGCGCGTAGAAATCGGTATGGCCGTCGGTAATGTCGTCTTTGTTGTGACAGCCGGGTAGCCAGATGATCTTGTCCAGTCCGAGCAGGCGAGACAATTCGTCTTCGCATTTCGCCTTGGGGACGTCGGGATTGCGATTTGGGTTGAGGACGCAGCTCTCGGTGATGATGGCCGTCCCCTCGCCGTCGACCTCGATCCCGCCGCCTTCCAGCACCAGATCGGCCTTCAAGAAGATTGCCTGCGCGGCTCCGGCCAGATGCTCTGCCACCTTGGCATCGCGTGCATATAGATGCTGCTTGCGTGCATACGGTTGCGGCTTGTTGCCCCAGCCGTTGAAATTGAACCCGACGGCGCCGAGCTGCCCGGCCGGATTGGTCACGAAGACCGGTCCGGTATCGCGCAGCCACACATCATCGAGCGGTTGAACGACGAGGCTGACCGAGGGACCGCACAGCCGCGCGGCGATGTCGTAGTCCTCCTCGCGCACGAGCATCTTCACCGGCTCATAGACCGCGATTGTCTTGGCAACGCTGGCGAGATTATTTCTGATGACGGGAAGCAGCTTCGTGCCCCAGAGCTCCACGTCGGCGCCAAAGGCCATCCAGGTGGCGGCATGCGGGGCGCCCTCGTCCGGCATGCGCCAGTTCGTTTGATGTCGTGCAGAATCGTTCATGAGCATTCGAACCGCGATGGCCGCCCCCGTTCGTCACAGGGTAGCGCAGGTGTCCCCGCGCGGGCGACCATTTTTGGAACGCACAGAGCCGGCCGCCCCCGCCTAGCGGGCGGGGTCGACCTCGCTTGTCCCCACCATCCGCGCGGCGACACGGTCGCGCTTGACGAAGTGGTGGAGGGCGACCGCGGCGAGGTGCAGCACGATCAGCGCCAGCAAGACATAGGCGAAGAAGATGTGGCGATCCTCAAAGGCATCCGCCGCCGCCTTGTCGGGCGAGGTGATCTGGGGAACGTGAAACAGGCCGAAGAAGCTCGAATAATCCTGGGCGCGGGCGCCGGAATGCGCCCACCCCAGCATCGCCACCAGGAGGGTGACGGCGTAGAGCGCGCCGTGGCTGACCCGGGCGGCGATCCGCTGCCAGGAGGGCATCTCGGCCGGCAGCGCCGGCGTCGGGTTGACGCCGCGCCAGACCAGCCGCAGCACGGTGAGCAGCAGCACCAGGTAGCCGATATCGGCGTGGATCGAGCGGTAGAAGAACTTGTCCGCCCGCGCCGGGACGTGGTTCATCCACCAGCCATAGGCCAGCATGCCGATGATGGCGATGCCGAGCACCCAGTGGAACGCGCGGGCGAGCGAGCCCCAGCTCGCGGCGGTATTGCGGATCATGTCGCGTGGCCCCCTTGCGGCCGCATTTTTGGATTTCACACGTCGCAGCAATAGTTTGCCGTGATACTTGCAGCTATCGGTCAAGGCCATGTGAAATTCCCGGCTTCACCGCCTTTTGTCGGCCGAAGCGGCCGGATAGCCAAAAACAACTGAATGGTAACCCTGCTTCGGATAGAGTTTTCGCGTGTCCACTCCCCCGACCATCCTTGTGTTCGATTCCGGCCTCGGCGGCCTCACCGTGCTGCGCGAGATCGTCCGCGCCCGGCCCGACGCGCATTACGTCTATGTCGCCGACGACGCCTTTTTCCCCTATGGCCACCACGGCGAGGACGAGATCATCGCCCGTGTGGTGCCGCTGGTCGGTGAGCTGATCGCGGCCCACGCGCCCGACCTCGTCGTGATCGCCTGCAATACGGCATCCACCCTGGTCATGTCGCATCTGCGCGACGCCTATCCTTTGCCCTTCGTCGGCACCGTGCCGGCGATCAAGCCGGCCTGCGCCTCGTCGAAAACGAAGCGCGTGTCGGTGCTCGGCACAAGGGGCACCGTGAAGCGCGAATATACCCGCAAGCTGATCTCGGACTTTGCGCAGGGCTGCGAGGTGACGCTGGTCGGCTCCGGCGAGCTCGCCTCGCTGGCGGAGGCCGCCCTCAGCGGCGCGAGCGTGCGTGACGAGGATATCGCGGCCGAGCTCGCGCCCTGCTTCGTCGGCGATGGCGCCCACGACCCCACCCGCACCGACACCGTCGTGCTCGCCTGCACGCATTATCCGCTGCTGCTGGAACGCCTCAGGAGGCTCGCGCCCTGGCCGGTCGACTGGATCGATCCGGCGCCGGCGATCGCACGCCGCGTCGCCGACCTGCTCGGCCCTGCCGGCCACGAGAGCGACCAGGCCGGCGCCGAGATGATCTTCACCTCGAAGCGCCCGCACGCGCTGACGGAAGCCTTGACGCCATTCTTCGGCGGCCGCGTCCCGGCCTGATCCTTTTCGCCGTCACAACGCGCTGCTAGCCTCTGCTCTCCTTCGAAGGAGGACCGAATTTGACCGCAGCCCCGCTGACGCCGCTCAATCGCCTGCGCGAGGCGTGGCGCGACAAGCGCCCGACCTTCGGCGCGATCGCGACCATTCCGAGCATCCAGACCGTGCAGATCATGGCGCAGTCGCTGGACTGGATCATCGTCGATCTCGAGCACGGGCCGATCGATCTCGGCACCGCCCATGCGATGATCGTGGCGACCTCGGGCACGCCCTGCGTGCCGATGGTGCGGATCGCCGCCAACGAGCCGCATCTCGCCAAGGCACCGATGGACATCGGTGCGCTCGGCATCAATTTTCCGATGATCTGCAACGCAAGCGATGCGGTGAAGGCGGTGCGCAGCGTGCGCTATCCGCCGCAAGGCGACCGGCTCTGGGGACCGTTCCATGCGCCGTTCCGCTGGGGCGTCTCGATGAACGACTACATGGCGACCGCTGACGACGACATGATCTGCATGATCACGATCGAGCACGTCGATGCCGTGAACCGCATCGACGAGATCATGGCGACACCGGGCATCGACCTCGCGGTGATTGGACCCGGCGATCTCGCCACCTCGATCAACAAGCGCGGTCTGCCCGACGATCCCGAAGTGGTCGCGCTGATGCAGCGCGCCGAACAAGGCATCATGAAGAGCGGCGTGCCGATCGGCGGCGTCGCACGCACCGCCGAACAGGCCAATGCGATGATCGAGCGCGGCTACCTCGCGCTCGCGCTCGGCTTCGACTGGTCGCTGTTCCAGCGCGGCATTGCGGCCGCGTTCGCGGGGATCAAGCGGTAGGCGTCAAACGCGGCCGCGCGGCGCTCCGCTTGTTCACAGCTGCCGGCGAGCAGGTTCCAGTCACGTCGTGAAGGAACCGCGGGTGCAACTTCCGGCATCGCGCCTGCGACGGAGTGAACGATGCGTGTCGCCGATACAGCTCGTTCGCCTGAGTAGCTCATGAATAAGCTGCGCAAACCTGCGCTATTGGATGAACCGACTAATCCCAACGTCGCAAGTGCACATCACACATCGCCCGCTTTCCGCCGCGATTCCGCGCTGCTAGAGATTCGCGGGTTGGGAAGAAAATCCATGTTCAGGAAATTACTGCTTGGTCTCACCGTGATTGCCCTTGCCGGTGCCGGCGCTGCGCTGGCGCAGCAGAGCGGCATCAAGCGGACGGCGCTGCAGAAGGTCGATTTTCCGCCGGGCTACAACACGGTCACCGCGATCGCCGAGGTTCCGGCCGGGGGTGCGTCGGGACGTCACACCCGTCCCGGCGCTGAAACCGGCTATTTGCTCGAAGGCGAGCTCGAGCTTCTGATCGACGGCAAGCCGCCGCTGAAGCTGAAGGCGGGCGATTCCTACCAGATCCCGGAAGGCGCGGTGCACGACGCCAAGACGTCCGGCGACCAGCCGCTCAAGGTGCTCGGCGTCTATGTGGTCAAGGCCGGCGAGCCGTTGGCAAAACCAGCGCCGTGAGCAGAACCCCTTGGTCTCCGACCAGTTGGTTCATCTGAGCTTCAGGTGCGGCGAGCAACCATTTGAGCTCGCCGGGCCTTTGATTTTTTGCCTGTTTGCTAAGGAACTGAACCGAACGGATGCGCGGTAAATTTCGTCAAATTTCATTGCCGCGCCGTCTCGTCGCCGATCTGATGCATGCATCGGCCGGCGTGCCGCTGGTCTCCCTGAAGCGCACCCTGAACGTGCGGGCAATCGTCGAGGCTCGTGCACGTGCGGCGCAGGCACCGGGCTGGGCCGCCATCTTCGTCAAGGCATTCGCGCTGGTCGCCAGGACCGAGCCAACCTTGCGCACGCTGCACGTCAAATGGCCCTGGCCTTGCCTCTACGAGTTGCCGCGCAGCGTCGGCATGGTGGCGATTGCCCGCGTCGAGAAGGGCGAGGACTGTGTGCTGTTCGAGCGCGTCTGTGCCGCCGACGAGATGCCGCTCGCCGAGGTCGACGCGCTCATCCGCCGCGCCAAGACCGCGCCGCTGCACGAAATTCCCTCGTTCCGCAAAATGCTCTGCGTGACCCGCCTGCCGCTTCCGCTGCGCCGCCTGGCGTGGGCGATCGGGATGAATTTTGGCCGGCAGCGCGCCAATTTCTGCGGCAGCTTTGGCGTGACCTCGGTCGCGGCCTATGGCCCCGGCGAATTGCACGCGCTGAGCCCCGGGCCATTCCTGTTGAGCTATGGCGTGATCAGGCCGGACCACACCGTCGACGTGGTGGTGCGCTGGGACCATCTGGTCTGCGACGCCGCCCTGATCGCGCAGACCTTGATCCGCCTCGAGCAGGTGCTGGGCGGCGAAATCGCCGCCGAACTGGGCGCGGGCCGGCCGCAAGCCGATGCCCGGCTGGTCCGGGCGGCCGGAAGCCGCCTCTAACGGACGAAATTGGCCAATTTTGACGCCGATTCGGCCCAAAATGCCCTGCGTTTTGTTTGACAGAACCGGACTTTCTCCTTAAGACCACCTTGCTCGCGGGCCGGTTTCGGCCCGCGATGCGTTTCGCGACCCGTGGTCCTCCCCGAGCTTTCGAGGCGGACCTGTCGGTACAGGCCTTTTGGCCGGTACACAGGAGGGCGCGTCTCCTCAAACCCTAGACTGACAAAACGCCGGGCGCTGGGTGCGACGGCTGTACAAAGAGGACGCGATGACAAAGCGCAGTGAGGCGAAGTACAAGATCGATCGCCGCATGGGCCAGAATATCTGGGGCCGCCCGAAGAGCCCCGTGAACCGCCGCGAATACGGCCCCGGCCAGCACGGCCAGCGCCGCAAGGGCAAGCTCTCCGACTTCGGCGTGCAGCTGCGCGCCAAGCAGAAGCTCAAGGGCTACTACGCCAACATTTCCGAGCGCCAGTTCCACGGCATCTATGTCGAAGCCAGCCGCCTGAAGGGCGACACCGGCGAGAACCTGATCGGCCTCCTGGAGCGCCGTCTCGACACCGTGGTCTACCGCGCCAAGTTCGTCTCCACGATGTTCGCCGCGCGCCAGTTCATCAACCACGGCCACATCAAGGTGAACGGCCGCAAGGTCAACATCGGCAGCTACAAGCTGAAGGTCGGCGACCTCATCGAGGTCAAGGACTCCTCCAAGCAGCTGACGCCGGTGCTGGAAGCGGCCCAGCTCCCTGAGCGTGACGTGCCCGACTTCATCGAGGTCGATCACTCCAAGATGACCGCGACGTTCGCGCGCACCCCCGGCCTCTCGGACGTGCCATTCCCGGTGCAGATGGAGCCGCATCTGATCGTCGAATTCTATTCGCGCTGATCACTGCAGCATTGCGATATCCGAAAGGCCCCGGTTTTGCCGGGGCCTTTTTGTTTGCCCACAAGACGACTATGATATTCGGGACTTGGCAGATGACTGCCCGTTGAGGTTTCTTGCCGATGACCCGGTTACTGGAACAGGCCTTCGAGACAGTTTCAAACTTGCCTGACACAGAGCAGGACGAGCTCGCGCGCATCATGCTGCAGCTTGCCGGCGTCGACCAACCACCGCTTCAGCTCGCGCCGGAAGAAGACGCCGATCTGGCTGAAGCCGACTCCGAGATTGCACGCGGCGAGCTGGCAACGGCCGAGGAAGTCCGTGCGATGTGGGCAAAGCACGGGCTGTGAACGTCCGTTACACGCGACGCGCTCTTGTTCAGATTGATCATGCACTCTCCTATATCGAGACACGATCGCCCCAGGGGGCGGTCGACGTGCGGGACCGCATCTTGGCACTTGTCACGCTGCTGCAAGAGCAGCCGCGTGCAGGGCGCCCGACAAGCCGCTCAGGCGTCCGCCGGCTTTCGGCGACACCTTATCCCTACCTGATCGACTATCGCGTGACGCCCACCGAGATCATAATTATGCGGTTTCGTCACGCTGCCCGGAGGCCTATACGCTAGCGGCGATTCCGCACGCCAGCGGAGCGATGAGGAAAGCCCATGCACTACACCCCTGCCCGGCCCGATCCCAAGGCCCCGCCCGTCCGCATCAACCTTCTGTCCGATACGCAGACCAGGCCGACGCCGGCGATGCGCGAGGCGATGGCGAAGGCGGAGGTCGGCGACGAGCAGGTCGGCGACGATCCGACCACCAATGAGCTCTGCGCCCGCGTCGCCGATCTGCTCGGCAAGGAGGCCGCCGTGTTCATGCCGTCGGGCACGATGTGCAACGTCGCGGCGACGCTGGCCTATTGCCGCCCCGGCGACGAGATTTTGGCGCATGCGACCGCGCATATCATCGCGCGCGAGGGCGGCGCCCATGCCGCGCTCGGCGGTTTCCAGATCACGCAGCTGCCGGGTGATGACGGCCAGTTCACGCCTGAGACCTTCCAGGCCGCGCTGCATCCGCGCACCCGCTACCAGCCGCCGCAGGTGCTCGTCAGCGTCGAGCAGACCGCCAATATCGGTGGCGGCACGATCTGGAAGAAGGCGGTGCTCGACGAGGTCGTGCGCATCGCCAAGGCCCACGGCCTTGTCACCCACATGGACGGCGCGCGGCTGCTCAATGCGACCGTGGCGTCCGGCATCACGCCGCGCGAAATGACGGCGGGCTGGGATTCCGCCTGGATCGATTTCTCCAAGGGCCTCGGCGCGCCGATCGGCGGCGTGATCGCCGGCACCCGGGCCTTCATCGACGATGTCTGGCGCTGGAAGCAGCGGCTCGGCGGCTCGATGCGGCAGTCCGGCGTCTGCGCCGCCGCCTGCATCCATGCGCTCGATCACCATGTCGACCGCCTCGCCGACGACCACGCCAATGCCCGGGCGCTGGCGCGCGGCCTGTCGCAGATCAACGGCATCGCGGTGCAGACGCCGGAGACCAACCTTGTGTTCTTCAAGCCCGACGGTGCCGGGGTATCAGGCGACAAGATGGTCGCCGAGCTGCGCAAGCGCGGCGTGACGCTGGCGATGATGGACGGCCGGATCAGGGCCTGCACGCATCTCGATGTCACGGCAGCGATGATCGAGGAAGCGATCGGACACGTCAGGGACATCGTGCGCGCGGCGTAACTCCCGTAGCCCGGATGGAACTGCACGAAATCCGGGCTGCCAAACTACGGCAGCCGCTTTCCGACATGGTCAGTTCCTTCCTGGTGAAGGGTCACTTGCATTGCCGCGTTCCGACCGTCCGTGTCGAATGACAGCACGGCATCGACGACTTTGAAAAAGAACTTGCGATCGCTGGTGGCGAAGATTTCACGCCGCTCCTGCCCTGTCGCCTCGCTGAACAGGCGATTGCCCTCCCTCGTGACGCGGATCGAAAATTCCGGCGTGAACCGATAGGTTCCGACCAGACGATCCAGCGCCTGCGGGCTCACTGCAATGAACTTGCCGACCTTGGCCTGGCGATCCGGCCAGCGGTACTCGGCCGCGATGCTGCGCAGGATCTAGTCGACGAGGATCCGACCGCCCCAACCATTCGTCATCACGACGGCACCATCGCCGTTCTCGAAAATGACCATGGTGTCGATGAAGCCCTCGTTCACCCCGTTGTGCCAGAATTGCCGGTTCGGCGCCGAGCCGCGAACCAGCCAGCCCAGCCCGCGTCGTCCGATCCCAGGGGGTAGCCCGTCGGCACTACCGAGTACCGGCGAGAGCATCGCGGCCGTCATCGATTGCGACAGAACGGGATTGCTCCGACCGGCTAACGAATCCAACACGCCGAGCAAGAGACGGGCGAGATCGGTCGGCGTCGTCCATAATCCCGCGGCGGCCAGTTCGGGATAGACATGCGGGCCGCCAGGCACCGGCGCGCCGTCCGACCGGTACGGTGTGGCGGCCATCGTCAAACGATCCGCAGGCAATGGTTGCGCAAAGCTGGAATGCGTCATCCCGAAAGGCTTGAGGACGACGTCGTCGAGCAGCGCGGGAAACGGCCGTCCCGTCACATCGACGAGCAGTTGCTGAACGATCGTGTAGCCGCTGCCGGAATAGCGGTCCTGCTTGCCGGGCTCGTGCTCGACCCGGACAGGCGCGCTGTTCGCAGGCGGCGTGCCGTCGAGAATCTGGAGGAGCGAGGGGACCGGCTGGCCCGCCTGATAGCCCGGGTAGAACGGCACGTTGGTCCCGGCCGTATGGCTCAGCAACCGCCGAACTGTCACCCGAGATTGGGGATACGGATAGTCCGGAATCTTCCAGCTCTTGAGCGCAGTGTTGACGTCCGCATCGAGATCGAGCTTGCCAGCCTGGGCCAGCGCCAGAGCAGCAATGGCGGTCACCGGCTTGCTGATCGAGGCCGCCTGGAACAGCGTTTCCGGCACCACGGGCGGACCGCCGATGGCGACCGAGCCAAAGCCGCGCACCCATTCGATGGCGCCGCCGTGAATCACCGCGATGCTGACACCGGGAACGTGCAGCTCGTTCATGCGATCGGCAAGCGTCATTGGCGCATCGCCGTCGACGACGATCGCCGTCCTCAGGCCGTTCAAGACATGGTCGATCCGCTGCATGACGTCGGCATCACTGGGGCGGCGAGGTTCTTCGGCCAGAACAGGCCAGCACGCAGTCATGGCTGCAGACGTGACGGCCGCGAGGATGAGCTTGCGGAAAGTGAATGTCATCGCCTGCATGACCACCTCCGCGCGCCACGTCTACCGCCCCATCGCCCGGTAGATCAGCGTCTTCAGCTCCTGCTGGATTCGGCCGCGCTGCGACGGCGTCTGCACCATGAAGATCCCGAACAGGTCATCCGCGGGATCGATGAAGAAGAAGGTACCGCCGACGCCGTCCCAGCGATACTCGCCCAGCGGCCAGTCTGTGTTCGCCGGCACCGAGGTGCGGACCGCGAAGCCGAGGCCGAAGCCGGAATTCGGACCGGGATAGTAGTTCTGGTCGCGCACGACGCCGGTCTCCGGACCGATATGGTCCCTCGCCATCAGCGCGATGGTCTCCGGCTTCAGATAGCGCCTGCCCTCATAGCTGCCGCCATTCAGCAGCATCTGCGAGAAGCGCGCATAGTCGCCGATGGTGCCGACCATGCCGCCGCCGCCGGATTCCCATCGCAGCGGCTTGCGCGGATTGCGGACGTCGGCGACCGGACTGATAGTGCGATCCTTCGGCATCGGCTCGGCGATCAGCGGCCATTTCGCCCGGTCGGCGACATAGAACGCGGTCTCGTTCATCCCGAGCGGGCCGAGCAGCCGCTCCTTCTCGACCTGAAACAGCGATTTCCCCGTGATCACCTCGATGATGCGGCCGAGCACGTCGGTGGAATGGCCGTAGTCCCATTGCGTGCCGGGTTGTTCGGCGAGCGGCAATGCCGTAAGCCGCGCCACGAATTCGGCATTGTCGGGATCGTTGTTGAACAGGCCGGCATCGGCGTAGGTCTTGTTCACGACACCACCGCCGTAATAGCCGTAAGGCAGGCCGGCGGTGTGGCGCATCAGGTCTTCGATGGTGATGGGGCGCCTCAGCGGCTCCAGCGTCATCGCCATCTTGCCCTCATCGCCGCGCTTTTCCACCCCGACCTTCATATCGGCAAAGGCCGGGATATATTTCGACACCGGATCGCCGAGGGCGAGCTTGCCTTCCTCGACCAGCATCATCGCGATGACCGTGGTGATCGGCTTCGACATCGAATAGAGGCGGAAGATGGTATCGGCGCTCATCGAGAATTCAGTGGCGACATCGCGAACCCCGAACTTCTCGTAGTAGACCGGCTTGCCATGCTGCTGCAGCAGCAGGATCGCGCCCGGAATCTTTCCGGTCGCGACCTCGTTTCTGACATAGTCGGAAACCTTGGCGAGGCCTTCCGCCGAGAAGCTGTGCGCGGCCGGCCCCGCGGAGCCGGCCTTCGCAACCGTTGCGACCAACGCGAACGCGAGTGCCGCGACGAACGCGCGGCCCCCACGCGTGCAAGCGCATGAGCCGATCCGCCTGAATCGGATCATGCCGTCATTCCCTTCTTTTCAACGCGCTGCTTCACGCGAATCGGTATCCACTTCGCTCGAAAACGCTCTAGTTTTCCATGGCTTCATAGACGAGCTGCTTCAGCGTCCGCTGGATGCGCTGACGCTCGGTCGGCGTCTGCTCCAGCAGAACGAAGAAGAAGTCCTGCTTGCGGTCGATGACATAATAGCAGCCGCTGGCGCCGTCCCATTTCAGCTCGCCGAGATCGCCGGGCGGTGGTGGCTTCGCAGTGCCGGGATCGGTGCGCACCGCGATCCCAAGCCCGAAGCCGAAGCCGTCGCCGGGGAAGTAGAAAAAGTCGCGCTCGACGCCGGAGCCCGGTCCGACGCGGTCGGTCGTCAGCTCCTTGAACGTCTCGGGCTTCAGGATGGTCTTGCCGTCGAGGGTGCCGCCATTGAGCAGCATCTGCGCGAAGCGCGAATAATCCGCCATGGTCGAGACCATGCCGCCGCTGGCGGACTCCCATTTCTTGACCTTGGTCGGATCGTTGACCCGGCCGACCCGGAAGTCGCTGTCGTTCGGCATCGGCTCGGCCATCAGCTTCTGCTTCTCGGGATCGGTGACGAAGAAGCCGGTGTCCTTCATGCCGAGCGGATCGAGCAGCCTTTCGCGCTCGATCGTCGAGAGCTTCTCGCCGGTGGTCACCTCCATCACGCGCGCCAGAATGTCGGTGGAATGGCCGTATTGCCAGAGCGCGCCGGGCTGGTTGTGCAGCGGCAGCTTGGCGATCCGCTCGGCGAATTCGGCGAGATCAAAATCTCCGCCGTAGATATTGGCTTCCTTGTAGGCTTTGCGGACCAGGCTGTCGCCATAGAAGCCGTAAGTGATACCCGACGTATGCGTCATCAGATCGAGGATCGTGAGCGGCCGCTTTGGCGGCACCAGCTCCAGCGTCTTGGTGCCGTCCTCGGCCTTCTTCTCGACGCCGACCTTCACGTTGGCAAAGGACGGGATGTACTTCGAGACCGGATCGTCGAGCTTGTATTTGCCCTCCTGCAGCAGCTGCATTGAGACGACGGCGGTGATCGACTTGGACATCGAAGCCAGCCGGAAGATGGTCTTGTCCGTGATCGGCACCTTGCTGACCACATCCTGCACGCCGAAGGCCTCGTGATAGACCGGCTTGCCGTGCTGCTGGATCAAGACGATGGCGCCAGGAATCTTCCCGGTCGCGACCTCGTTCTTGAAGAACTCGCTGATCTTGGCGAGCTTGTCGCGGTTGAAATGCGCACCCGCCGGAATCTCGTAGGTGCCCTCGGTGTGCGGGTACGCCGGCGCCGCCAGCACCACCGCGGCGGCCGCGGCCGCGCACGTCAAACGAAATGAATGCATTTGGATTATCCCTCCCCGGAAATCACGGGGAAGTGTAGCGGCGGTATCATCAGGCACAAGGGCTGCCAAAGGCCCCCAGGACCTTCTGATGAAGCTCGCCGCTTTGGGCAGAAAAGCAGCAAAAGATCACCTGCGCGAGGCCGGGTGCGGCGGCCAGGGCATCGACGACGGCCTTGACCGCGATGTCGGCGGCGCGGTCCGGCGGGAAGTGATAGACGCCGGTCGAGATGGCGGGAAATGCGATGGAGCCCAGCTGATTGGCGTGGCACAGCTCGATGCCGCGGCGATAGCAGGATGCGAGCAGCGCATCCTCGTTTTGAATGCCGCCGTGCCAGATCGGGCCGACGGCGTGGATCACGTGCTTCGCCGGGAGCCGATAGCCTTTGGTGATCTTGGCATCGCCGGTCTTGCAGCCGTGCAGGGTGCGGCACTCGGCGAGCAGCTCGGGGCCCGCGGCACGATGGATCGCACCGTCAACGCCGCCACCGCCGAGCAGCGATGAATTGGCCGCGTTGACGATGGCGTCAACGCGCAGGGTCGTGATGTCGGTAACGATGACTTCGAGCCGCGCCTTGCCGATCTGGCGCGCCGTCAAGGTCAGGCAGCCACGTCGACCGGGATGCCCTTGTCGGCAAACAGCTGCTGCAATTCGCCGGCCTGGAACATCTCGCGGATGATGTCGCAACCGCCGACGAACTCGCCCTTCACATAGAGCTGCGGAATAGTCGGCCAATTCGAATAGACCTTGATGCCGTTGCGCAGCTCGGCGGATTCGAGAACGTTGAGGCCTTTGTACCCGACGCCGATGTGGTCGAGGATCTGCACCACCTGACCGGAAAACCCGCACTGCGGGAATTGCGGCGTGCCCTTCATGAACAGCACGACGTCGTTCGACTTCACTTCGTTGTCGATGAATTGCTCGATGCTCATTTTCGCTTCCTTCGGGGGCGGCGCTCTCAGGCCTTGACGGGCCGGCCCACCCTTCTAACCCGTGACTGACTATATATGTAGCTCAAACCATTGTGCATCCAAAGCAAAATGGCGGAAATCTGGCATGCGCCGGGCGCTGGGGGCGCCCAAAATGGGCCGGGATTATCTGACGGCCCCAATATCATCGCGGGGGGAGGCTTTTTTCCCGTAACGGAGCCCCTATCTAGGACGAACTGTCCGTTGGGAACCAGTTTGCCGAAGCAACGTTCTCTCCATTGAATCGGAGACCCCTGTGACGAAACCAGCCTCTGCCGCGGCCGCCCTTCCCGCCGTCCCCCCGTCACTGTCCTCCGAATCCGGACCGCTCACCCAGCGCTTGGTGGACGCCTATCGCGCCGTCCGCGACGAGACCGAACGGCGGGCCGCACCGCTGTCGCCCGAAGACCAGCTGATCCAGTCGATGCCGGACGCGAGCCCGGCCAAATGGCACCGCGCCCATACCACCTGGTTCTTCGAGCAGTTCCTGCTCGGCGAGCATGTCAAGGGCTACACGCCATTCCATCCGGACTACGCTTATCTGTTCAATTCTTATTACGTCAGCGCCGGTCCGCGGCACGCCCGCCACCAGCGCGGCCATTTGACCCGCCCGACCGCCGACGAAGTCACCGCCTACCGCCGCCATGTCGACGCCGAGGTGGTGAAATTCTTCCAGACTGCCGGTGCCGATACGCTCGAGGCGCTGGTGCCGCTGGTCGAGGTCGGCCTCAATCACGAGCAGCAGCATCAGGAGCTGATGTACACCGACATCCTGCATGCCTTCGCGCAGAACCCGATCCCGCCGGCCTACGATCCGGCGTGGCGCTTCCCGGCGTCGCAGCACGGGGTTGAGGAATGGGTGACGCTCAACGAAGGCATCCACACCGTCGGCCATGGCGACGACAGCTTCCATTTCGACAATGAGAAGCCCGCGCATCGCGCTTTGGTCGGCCCGGTCAAGCTCGCGAAGAACCTCGTCACCAATGCAGAGTGGCTCGCCTTCATGAAGGACGGCGGTTATTCCACCGCCACGCTGTGGCTGATGGATGGCTTTGGCACGGTGAGCAACGAGGGCTGGCAGGCACCCGGCCACTGGCGCGAGATTGACGGCGAATGGAGGATCATGACGCTCGGCGGCCTGCAGCCGATCGATCCGTCCGCGCCGGTTTGCCACGTCAGCTATTACGAGGCCGACGCCTTCGCCCGATGGGCCGGCAGGCACCTGCCGACCGAGATGGAATGGGAGGTCGCCGCGCGCGCCGGCCTGCTCAACGACGCCTACGGCATCGTCTGGCAATGGACCCGTAGCTCCTACTCGCCCTATCCGGGCTACCGCGCGATCGAAGGCGCGCTCGGTGAGTACAACGGCAAGTTCATGGTCAACCAGCTCGTGCTGCGCGGCTCGTCGCTGGCGACGCCTTCAGGTCACAGCCGCGTCACCTATCGCAACTTCTTCTATCCACACCATCGCTGGCAATTCACGGGGTTACGCCTCGCAGACTATGCCTGATTGAGTCCTGTCGACATCAATAACGCGTCGGTAAGCGCGTTCGGGAGAGTATCATGAATGTGCATGCCGCCGCTTTGGCCAAAGCGTATCCGTTCGACGAAGCGACATCGGTGTTTGCCGGCGACGTGATTGGCGATCTCGCCCGTCACCCGAAACGGCTGTCGCCGAAATATTTCTACGACGCCACCGGCTCCGAGCTGTTCGAGCAGATCACGGTGCTGCCGGAATATTATCCGACGCGCACCGAGCTTGGCATCCTGCGCGACCGCGGCGACGAGATCGCCGCGATCATCCCTGACGGCGCGGCGCTGGTCGAGTTCGGCGCCGGCGCGACCACCAAGGTGCGCCTGCTGCTCGAGCATTGCGAATTCGGAGCCTATGTGCCGGTCGATATCTCAGGCGATTTCCTGAAAGCCCAGGCCGACGGGCTGCGGAAGGATTTCTCTCGCCTCGGCATCTACCCGGTCGCTGCCGATTTCACCACGCCGTTCACGCTGCCCGAGGCCGTCGCCGCGATGCCGAAGGTCGGCTTCTTCCCCGGCTCGACGCTCGGCAATTTCGAG
This sequence comes from Bradyrhizobium sp. USDA 4538, assembly GCF_024171045.1. NCBI lineage: Bacteria > Pseudomonadati > Pseudomonadota > Alphaproteobacteria > Hyphomicrobiales > Nitrobacteraceae > Bradyrhizobium > Bradyrhizobium sp. USDA 4538. The sequence continues at coordinate 6,787,659 of NZ_JALJZE010000001.1, read as the reverse complement.
CCGAGCGAGGCCTTGGCCTTCCTGCGCAGCGCGCGAAAAATCCTCGGCCACGGCGCGCAGATGATCATCGGCGTCGACCTCGAGAAGGACGAGCGCGTGCTGTACGACGCCTATAACGACGCGGCCGGCGTCACCGCGCGGTTCAACCTCAATGTGCTGGTTCGCATCAACCGCGAACTCGGCGGCAATTTCGATCTGTCGGGCTTCACGCACCGCTCGATCTACAACCGCGATCGTCATCGCATCGAGATGCACCTGATCAGCCGCAAGGCGCAGACCGTGCGCATCCTCGGCAACACCTTTGCGTTCCGTCCGGGCGAGAGCATCCATACCGAGAACAGCTACAAATACTCGCTCGAGCGCTTCACCGCGCTCGCCCGTAGCGCGGGCTGGACGGTGCGCGAGAGCTGGACCGACGCCAACACGATGTTCTCGGTGCACGCGCTGGTCGCGGACTAGCGCCCAGACCAAGAGACGGGGCAAATCATGGGCAGGCGTCCGCTGCAGATCGCGACGGCGTTGCTCGCCCTGGTCCCGATCCTGACCGGCATCATCACCATGCTGGGCGTCAGTGATCCGCTCTACGCCTCCGCGGGCGTCCCAGCGCTGCCGGTGCTCGACAGCAATCTGCGCTTCTTCGGCGGGGTCTGGCTCGGTCTCGGCCTCGCGCTGCTCTGGCTGGTGCCGCGGATCGAAAGCGAGAGCGTGCTGTTTCGGGTGGTCTGGGGCGGCATCTTCCTCGGCGGCATCGGCAGGCTGCTGTCGATGCTGATGGTCGGCTTGCCGCCGCTGCCCTTCGTGGGCTTCACCGCGCTCGAAGTGATCGGCGCACCGCTGTTCGTCTATTGGCAGCACCTGGTAGCAAAGGCCGCCCGCAAGTAGCGGCGGCCGCTATCCCTCTTCCCCCGTCGACCGCAGCGAGATCGACTCCCATGCCGCGACCACGATCATGATCGCGGTCGTGACGAGCGAGAGCACCAGCGGCGACATCTCGCGGGCGAAATAGGCCGTGATCGCCAGCGCGACGATGCCGACGCCGTGCGACAGCTGCAGGAAGTTGCGGATCACATATTTGAACAGGATGGTCCCGACCAGGAACAGCATGGGCCCGCCCACCGAGCTGACGATCGTGTTCAGATCGGAATGACCGGACGGGTGCTTCAGCACCAGTTCGTCGGCCACCGCGGTGAGGATGATGCCGCCGACGATCGGCATGTGCAGATAGGTATAGGCGATCCGTGCTACGCGGCCGGATTCCTCTGACCTGGAGATCATATCCGAGCCGGCCTCGGCGCCCTTGTGGAAATAGATCCACCACATCGCGATGCTGCCGACCAGCGCCGAGATGAACGCGGTGACATTCTCCGGCGTCCAGGTCAGCTCGGCAAAGGTCGCGCCATCGACCACGATGGCCTCGCCGAGCGCAATGATGATGAAGCCGGCGCAGCGCTCGGCCATGTGGCCACCCTCGACCGACCACGCCTCGATCGAGGAAAAGCCGAGCCCAGGGGTCCAGAATCGCGCGGCCGGCGCGATATATTCGATGGTCAGCGCCGCAATCCAGAGCCACATCCGCGTCTCATGTTCGGCGAATCCGCCGAGAATCCACAGCACGGCCGAGCAGGACAGCCAGGTCAGGATGCGGATGGCGTTGTGGCGCACCGCCGTCCGGCGCCGCGGCGTCGCCAGCAGCCAGAACGTGGTGCGGCCGACCTGCATTGCCGCATAGGTCCCGGCGAACCACAGCCCGCGGCCCTCGAAGGCGGTCGGTATGGAGGTCGACAGCAACAGCCCGCCCAGCATCAGCACGAACAGCAGCAGGCGGACCGGCGTCAGCTCGGGATTGAGCCAGTTGGTGACCCAAGTGGTGTAGACCCACACCCACCACACCGCGAGGAACAGCAGCGTGACCTGCACCGCCCCAAGCAGGGTGAAGTGGTGCAGCAGCGTATGCGACAGCTGCGTGACGGCGAAGACGAAGACGAGGTCGAAGAACAGCTCGGCATTGGTGACGCGGCTGTGCTGGTTCGGCACGATGACGCGAAACATCGCGCCACGCGGATTGTCCACCATGCTTGAGGCCCCCGCCCGCAGCTTTGCCGGGCCCTAGCCTTCCGGCACGCCGGTCTGCAGGGCCAGCGCGTGCAGCACGCCGCCCATCTGGCCCTTCAGCGACTGGTAGACGATCTGGTGCTGCTGGACGCGGGACTTGCCGCGGAATGACTCGGAAATAACAGTGGCGGCGTAGTGGTCGCCGTCGCCGGCCAGATCGCGGATCGTCACCTCGGCATCGGGAATCGCTGCCTTGATCATCGATTCGATATCACGGGCGTCCATCGGCATCCCAGTCCACCTCCGTCAGGTCGTTCGAATCAGGGCCAGATCGGCCAGATAAACCTAAGGATAAAACCTAGCCCTTGGGGTCTTCTAGGTCATCCCGGGCACACTATATTCCCATTCCCAGCGATTTAAACCTGCATCAATCGGTCACAAGCCATCACACCGAAATGACCAGAAGAGGCGCAGAATCATGAAGCTCCCCGGCCCCGATCATCCCATCACGATCACGCCCAATGCCAAGCGCGTCCGCGTCATCGCCGACGGCGTCGTGATCGCCGAGACCACCCATGCGCTGACCTTGAAGGAAGCGAGCTATCCGGCCGTGCAATACGTCCCCCGGCAGGACGCCAACATGGAGCTGTTGACCCGCACCGAGCGGACCACGCATTGCCCGTACAAGGGGGACGCGAACTACTTCAGCATCAAGGCCAACGGCAAGACGCTGGACAACGCGATCTGGACCTATGAGGAGCCCTTCCCGGCGATGACCGAGATCGCCGGCCACCTCGCCTTCTATCCGGACAAGGTGAAGATCGAGGAAGTCGCCTAGGGTCGCCTGCCGCAAGCGCCGGGCCTCGCCCGGCCTTTGGTCGCGCGCTGACCCAGCCTGCAGAACGGCAATGCCCGGGCGAGGCCCGGGCATGACGTCGGGAGCGCTTGGCCCCGATCCCGGCTATACCCTGAATATCGTGAGCCCGAGGATCAGGAGCACCAGGAAGATCACGACGAACACATAGAACAGAAAGCGCGCGATGTCGGCGGAGGCGGCGGAAATGCCGGTGAAGCCAAGCAAACCCGCGATGATCGATACGACAAGGAAGATCAGCGCCCATTTCAGAATTGTCATTACCCGCTCCTCATCACCGCGCGTGTCCGCCAGGTCGGACGAGAACGCCCGCACCCGACCGCAGTTCCAAAGACGAAACAGCTTCGCCGAGATGACCGACCTCGATACTCCCCCGTCCGGCCGATTGGGCCTTGCTGAATCAGGTTCCCGACTGCAACATCAGGGTGCAGACCCGGCTGGTGGCACCATGAAATCGATTGCTCACGCGGCTCCGGCCGTCGACATCCAGGCAGCACCGAAGCTCCACAAGCGCAATGTCGCGCTGGACCGCGCGCGCACCTTCCTGACCCTGGTCGTGCTGCTGCACCACGCGGTGATCCCCTACACCTATTTCGGGCACACCGACCCGACATCGTGGATCGGCTTCGACTGCGTGGTGCTCGCCACCGACAGCTTCTTCATGGCGATGTTCTTTTTCCTGTCGGGGCTGTTCGTCTGGCCGGGGCTCGGCAACAAGCCATGGCTGATCTTCCTGCGCGACCGGCTGCTGCGGCTCGGCCTGCCGTTCGTGATCTGCGCTGTCACGATCATTCCGATCGCCTATTACGCGATCGCGCTGCGCGCGACGCCGGGGCTGAGCTTCTCCGAATTCTGGTGGAAAACCATGACGGTCGGGCCGTGGCCAAGCGGCCCGATCTGGTTCGTCTATGTCCTGATGGCCTTCGACCTGACGGCGAGCATGCTGTACCGGGTGTCGCCGCGTCTGCTCGATCCGATCAACCGTCTGTCGATCAAGGGATTTCAACGTCCCTCGAAGTTCTGGCTGTTCCTCGTCATCGTCAGTGTCGCCGCCTACCTGCCGATGCTGGTCCATTACGGCCAGAACTACTGGTTCGAGTTCGGACCGTTTTCGGTGCAGGCGAGTCGCGTGCTGCTGTATGCGTCCTATTTCTTCATCGGCGCGGGAATCGGGGCGGCGAACCTCGAGGGCGGCGTGCTCAGCGCGCACGGACGGCTGACCGAGCGCCGCTGGTTCTGGACCGGCATCACGCTGATCCCGTACTGTTTGATGTGGGTGATGATCTACATCAAGCGCATGATCATCGGTAATCCCGATCCGCTGCCCGGCTGGTATCTCGGGATCTACGGTACCTTCTATGTGCTGTTCAGCGCCTCGATCCTGTTCGCGATCCTGGCCTACTTCCTGCAATCGAAATCGTCGGGCCCGACGCTGCTCGACCGTATGCAGGGCGACGCCTACGGCATGTTCCTGGTGCACTATCCGATAGTGCTGTGGCTGCAATACTGGCTGTTCGATATGGATCTGCCTGCCTTCGCCAAGGCCGCGATCGCGTTCTTCGCCACCGTGGCGCTGAGCTGGGCGGTCACGGCCGTGTTGCGCAAGATTCCCGGCTCGAAATACGTGCTTTAGTTCGCAGCACCAAGTATTCGTAACATCGGGACCGTGTCCCCTCTCCCGCAAGCGCAGGGGTGTCCGGGGAAATTCAGGCATAGCGGAGCTCCATCTGGTCAGGTGAGATGGTTGATTTCCGACGGCTGGGGTTGATGGGCGGAGGTTTGTCGATGGCAGCGAGGGATCGACGCGTGAGCAGGAGCTGGCCGACGAGTTCGGCGAACCTGAGCGGGAGCATTTTGATGCAGTTGGTGTGAGCGGCGATGCGCAGCAGCAGGTAGGCAATCATCGCAGCGAGCACCTGAAGGCGGATCGCGTTGTCGTTGGCGCCGAGGAACTTGCGAATATCGAGATGCTGCTTGATCCAGCGGAACAGCAGCTCGATTTGCCATCGGCTCTTGTAGAGGGCGGCGATCTCGACGGCGCTACGGGCAAGGTCGTTGGTCAGGAGTGTGATCTTGCCGCCTTTCTCGCGTCTGATCTTGATGCGGCGGAGCGGGATTGGAAGGCGCGAATCGCCCTTGCTGGTGAGCTTCACCTCGTCATCGGCAAGGATTTCGAAGCCATCCCCGTTACGCTTGCGGATGGCGCGATGCCTGAGCGAGCGAAGACGGATGCTCGTCTTCGCCCGGGTAACGAAGAAAGCCTTGCTATCATTGATCTTCTGCCACCAGTCGAAACGGCAATAGCCCTTGTCAAACACATAGGTGGTGGCGGGCTGGATTGGGGTCTGTCGGCCGATCTCGATGTCATTGACGTTCGCGGCCGTCATCTCGACGCAGGTCGGGACATCGCTCCTTGGGTCGTAGACGACATGCAGCTTCATGCCGCGGATGCGGCCGTTCCACGTCGCCCAACTGCAGACCTTGCCGAGCGGGATCGGACTGGCGTCGATCAGACGCACCATCTCCATGCCTTCACTCCGCAGCTGGCGACGCGCCATCGCCGACAGCGCCGCAAAGGTTTGCGCGAAAATGCCGATCGGACGGCGGGCATTGGCATCGGACAACGTCGAGCGCGACAGCTTGCCGGTTCCCAAGTGATAGTGATGCTGCGAATTGGCGTTGAAGCCAGTCACCACCCCGCGCAGACTGCTGTTGCCGCTAAGCTGGGCATAGATCAGCGCCACCAGATGATCCCAGCTCCTGAACGACTTGTCGTAGGCATCCCCGTCCAGACGATCCACAACCGTCTGAAACTGCCGTCGATTGATCGGTTCAAGCAGCCTTCCAAAAATGCTACCGCGATATCGCATGCTCGGCCCTCTGTGTCTCGACAACCAGAAAAGACCGATTTGCCTCGGTCCTGCCGAGCATGCACCGCGACACAGTGAATCATCCCCCGGACACCCCTGCCGCTTGCGGGGGAGGGCTAGGGCGGGGGCTCTCTCCACGAGTCGCACTGTGGAGAGAGCCCCCACCCGGATCGCATTCGATGCGATCCGACCTCCCCCGCAAGCGGGAGAGGTTACAGCCAGCTCGGCGGCGGACCGACTGAACCAAGGTCCATGCTGCTCTACGCCGCGATCTCGCCCCTCGCCGCCACGCTTTCCAGCCGCGGGGCGGCCGCGGCGCGATGGTCGCGGGCGATCAGGATGTAGAAGGTCGGCAGCACGAACAGCGTGAACAGCGTGCCGATCAGCATGCCCATCACCACGACGATGCCGATCGCGAAGCGGCTCGCCGCACCGGCGCCATCGGCATAGAGCAGCGGCGCGAGCCCTGCGACCATCGCGGCGGTCGTCATCAGCACCGGCCGCATCCGCACCGCGGCCGCCTTCTGGATCGCGGCGACCCGGTCGAGCCCTTCGTGGTGCTGGATCTCGTTGGCAAAGCTCACCATCAGGATGCCGTGCTTGGAGATCAGCCCGATCAGGGTGACGAGGCCGATCTGGGTGTAGATGTTCAGCGTGGTGAAGCCGAAATACAGCGGCAGCAGTGCGCCGCAGACCGCCAGCGGCACCGTGACCATGATCACCAGCGGATCGCGAAAACTTTCGAACTGCGCCGCCAGCACCAGGAAGATCACGATCAGCGCCATGCCGAAGGTGACGATGAGACGGTTGCCCTCCTGGACATATTGCCGGCTGTCCGACAGCCAGTCGACGGTCATCCCCGGCGACAGCTTCTGCGCCTGCATGAACGACACCGCCTGCCCCATGGTGACGCCGGGCCTCAGCACCGCCGAGATCGTCGCCGCGTTCATCTGATTGAACTGCGGCAGCCGGTTCGGCTCCGGCTTGACGTTGACCTTGATCACCGTCGACAGCGGAAACATCTGCCCCGAGCTCGAACGGACGTTGAAGTTTCCGAGCCCTTCGGGCGTGACCCGGTCGGCCTGGCGCACCTGCGGGATCACCTCGTAGGAGCGTTCAAAGAAATTGAAGCGGTTGACATAGTTTTCGCCGACCAGCACCGCGAGAGTGTCGGCGATGGTCTGCATGCTGACCCCGGCCTCTGCCGCCTTGGCGTGATCGATGGTGATTCGCGCGGTCGGGCTGTGGAAGGCAAGATCGCTGTCGACGAAGGCGAACAGCCCGCTCTTCCATGCGGCGCCCTTCAGCGTCTCGACCTCCTGATAGATCGTGGCGAAATCGCCGGCCGAGCGCACCACCATCTGGAACGGCAGGCCGCCGGTCGCCGCCGGCAGCGCCGCCGGCTGGAACGGCGTCACGCTGGCGCCGAGCACGCCGTAGGACATGCCGTAGAGCTGGTTCTGGATGTCGTTGGCCGAGCGCTTGCGCTTGTCCCAATCGGTCAGGGTGATGCCGCCAAAGGCATGGTTCTGCCCATCGGTACCGTTGATGAACCAACTCGCGTGGTATTCGGGAAACGAGCGAAACAGCTGCTCGATCTGGTCGGAGGAGCGCGTGGTGTAGTCGACGCTGGCATATTGCGGCGCGCGGAGCACGGTGAACACATAGCCCTGGTCCTCGGAGGGCGCGAGCTCGCGCTGGCTGCCGAGGAACAGCACCACGATCGCCGCCAGCACGCCGAATGCCACCAGCAGCACCGCTGCGCGCATCTTAAGCGTCGCGGCCAGCAGCCGGCCATAGCCACGCGACAGCCTTGAGAACTGATGCTCGACAAAACGGGCAAATCGGCCGTGCGAGGTGGCTTCGCCGAGCAGCTGCGCGCTCATCATCGGCGACAAGGTCAGGGCGATGACGCCCGAGACCACCACCGAGCCCGCCAGCGTGAAGGCGAACTCGCGGAACAGGCTGCCGGTCAGGCCACCCATCAGGCCGATCGGCGCATAGACCGCGGCGAGCGTGATCGTCATCGCGATCACGGGACCGATGATCTCGCGCGCGCCAATCAAGGCGGCGTCGCCGGGGCTCCGCCCTTCCTCGATGTGACGATGGATGTTCTCCACCACCACGATGGCGTCGTCGACCACGAGCCCGATCGCCAGCACCATCGCGAGCAGGGTCAGCAGATTGATCGAGAAGCCGAGCGCCAGCATCATCGCGGCGGTGCCGACCAGCGACAGCGGCACGGTGACGACAGGGATCAGCACCGAGCGGAACGAGCCCAGGAACAGCAGGATCACCACCACCACGATCGCGATCGCCTCGGCCAGCGAATGCTGTACCTCCGATATCGAGGCCTTGACGAAGTGCACGATGTTGAAGACGTCGGCGACCTTCAATCCGGGCGGTGCCACGCGGTTGAGGTCCTCGATCACCTTGGCGGTGGCGGCGACAATCTCCAGCGGGTTGCCGTCGGGGGTCGGCTGCACCGCGATGTAGACGGTGGGCCTGCCGCTGTCGCGTGCGTTGGAATCGTAGTTCTCGCCGCCGATCTCGAGGGTGGCGACGTCGCCGAGCCGCACCAGGCCTCCGCCGCCGGCGCCGGTCTTGATCACCATCTTGCGGAAATCGTCCAGATTGCGCAGATCGGTCGCCGCGGTGATGTTGGTGACGGTCATCTCGCCGCGCTGCCGCCCCGGCGCCGCCTGCACGTTGTTGGACCGCAGCGCGGCGGAGATATCGGCCGCGGTCAGCCCGCGTGCCGCGAGCTTGAACGGATCGATCCACACCCGCATCGCCAGCGACGATCCGCCCGAGGTGTCGGCCGACGCCACGCCGGGCACCGAGGTGAGCAGCGGCTGCGCCACGCGGGTCGCGAAGTCGGTGATCTGCGCCGGCGTCAGCGTGTCGCTGGTGAAGGCGATGTACTGCACCGCCGAGGCGCCGTCGGTGATCTTGGTGATGACAGGGTCGAACACGCCGGTCGGCATCCGGTACTTGACCTGCTGCACCTTGGCGAGCACCTCGGTCATGGCGCGGTCGGCATTGGCGTTGAGCACCAGCTTGGCCTTGATCTGGCTGAGGCCAAGCGTCGAGTTCGAGGTCATGTACTCGATGCCGTTGGCGGTCGCGATCGACTGCGCGATGACGGACGTGACGAAGCCCTGCATCACGTCCTGGGTCGCACCGGGGAACGAGACGTCGACCTGGATCGTCGCGCTCTCCATGTTGGGATATTGCCGCACCGGCAGCGAGACCATCGCTGCGGTGCCGATCAACAGGATCAGCAGGCTGACGACCGTCGCCAGAATCGGCCGGCGGATGAAGATGTCGGTGAAATGCATGATGCTTGCCTTTGGTCGCCTACCGCTCGCGGGTCAGCGCCCCTTCTCCGGCGTCTCCGCCATGGTCGTCTGGACGGCCGCGCCGGGCATGACGCGGAGCTGGCCCGCGGTGACGATGTGATCGCCGGGCGCAAGCCCCTGCTCCACCACGACACGCTCGCCGATCCGTTGCCCGGTCTTGACAGCGACGCCGACCGCCTTGTTGTCGCGCACCACAAGCACGCTCTCGCCGGATGCGCTGGTCTGGATCGCGGTCACCGGCACCACGATGGCGTCGGCCTGCGGCGGCAGCACGACGTTCACCATCACGAAGAGGCCCGGCCGCAGCAGCCGGTCGGGATTAGGAAACAGGGCTTGCACGAGGACATTGCGGGTGTCCTCGGCGACCTGCGGTTCGATGGCGTTGATCTTGGCCTCGAACACCCGATCGGGGAAAGCATCGGTACGGATCGTCACCGCGCCTCCGACCTTCAGATTTGACAGGCGCTGCTGCGGAACGGTGAAATTGGCATAGAGCTGGTCGAGCGCGGTCAGCGTCGCGAGCGCATCGCCGGCATTGACGTATTGGCCGAGATTGACCTTGCGCAGTCCGATCTGGCCCGCGAACGGCGCGCGGATCGTCATCTGCGCGATCTGCGCATCGAGCTGATCGAGCGAGGCGTCGGCCTGCTTCAGATCCTCCTGCCGCTGCTGCAGCGTCTCCTGGGTCACGAAGCCGGACGGAGCGAGGCCCTGCGAACGCTTCTCCTGCAATTGCGCGAAACGTCCCTTGGAGACCGCAACCGCACGCGCGGAGCGCAGCGGCGCGTCATAGAGCTGCACCAGCGGCGCGCCCTCGGCGACATCGATGCCGGCATCGAAATTGATCGCGGTGACGCGGCCGGCAACCTCGGGCGCCAGAATCACCTGACGCACCGCCTGCAGCGAACCGATCGCCTCGATCGAGCGCGGCAAGGTTTCGGTCCGCACCACCATCGCCGCGACCGGCGTCGGCGGGGCTTCCGCGGTGGGCTTGGCCGAGGCGCTGGATCCGCCTGCGCGCCAGGCAAACAAGCCGGCCGCGGCACAGGCGAGCAACAGAACGGTGATGCCGAACGGCCTGGCACGAAGCCCGAGCCAGCGGCGCGACGAAAATGATGCGGACGGCATATTGCTTCCAAGAACGAACCCCGGCGTGTCGGCCGGAAGCTTGCCCCTGCAAGCCCGCAACTGATATAGAACCTCAAGTATGGTTGAGGTCAAGGCTGACAGCTTGCAGGACTTCTAATCCAGGATTTGCAATGACGCTTGCGCAGGAGCTTTCAGTCGGCGAGGTGGCGCGGCGCAGCGGACTTGCCGTCTCCACCCTTCACTTCTACGAGAGCAAGGGACTGATCGCGAGCCGCCGCACCGGCGGCAACCAGCGCCGCTACATGCGCGGGGTGCTGCGGCGGATCGCGGTGATCAGGATCGCGCAGCGCGCCGGGATCCCGCTGGAAGAGATCAGGCAGACCTTCGCCGCGATCCCGCTCGATCGCGCGCCGACCGTGCGCGAATGGGAGCGCGCGATGCGGGCCTGGACCGAGACGCTCGAGCAGCGCATCAACGATCTCACCGATCTCCGCGACAAGCTGTTCAACTGCATCGGTTGCGGCTGCCTGTCGGTGACCGATTGCCCGCTGCGCAACTGCGACGACAAGCTCGGCGCCCAGGGGCCGGGCCCGCGCATCCTGATCACCGCAGCCGAACGCCGGGCACGGCGCAAACGGCGGGGCTGACGGCATTTTTCGCGGCGGACAAGTTGCGCACAACCTGCCTTTGGTCACATCCCGCCAGGTGATTCTCAGGTATGCTGGCCGGACTGCTTGACCCTAGGGAGTCCTGAGATGAACGACCCTCAAGTTGGATGGATCGCCGCCATCATCGTCGGCGGACTGGCGGGCTGGCTCGCCGAGATGTTCATGAAATCCGGAACCGGCATCTTCATGAATATCATCCTCGGCATTGTCGGCGCCGCGCTGGCGAACTGGCTGTTGGGTCTGCTCGGCGTATCGCTCGGCGGAGGCTGGCTCAGCTATCTCGTCGCCGGCTTCATCGGCGCCTGCATCATCATCTTTGCTTGGCGCGCGGTCCGCGGCGCGACATAAGGCATGATCCGAAGGGATCACGTTCGGAATAGAAATGGCGCGATGATGGGTTCATCGCGCCATTGAATCGTTGCTCGCGGCGCCTGATCCAGCCGGATCAGGCGGCAGTGCCGTGCATGTAGTTCGGCAGCCAGTGCTCGAAGGCGCGCGACAGGCTTTCGACCGCAATCGGCGACTCCCCAGCCACCGCAATCGCGTCGCCGCCGGTGGTGCCGATGCGCGCGCAGGGCACGCCGGCGCCCTTCATCTTGGCCAGCACGAGGCCTGCGTCGGCGGCCGGCACGGTGACGATGTAGCGGGCCTGATCCTCGCCGTACCAGTAGGCATGCGGCACGATCGAGGATGGCGCCGCCATGAGCTGCGCGCCGATGCCGCTGGCGATCGCCATCTCGGCGAGCGCGATCAAAAGACCGCCGTCGGAGACGTCGTGCACCGCGGTCGCGGTGCCGGCATGGATCATGCCGCGCACCACGTCGCCATTGCGCTTCTCGGCGGCGAGATCGACCGGCGGCGGAGCGCCCTCCTCGCGGCCGCAGACGTCGCGCAGATAGACCGACTGGCCGAGCCAGCCCTGCGTGTCGCCAACCAGAAGGATCGCCTCGCCGGCCGCCTTGAACGCCAGGGTCGCGGACTTGGTGAAGTCGTCGAGCAGGCCGACGCCGCCGATCGAGGGCGTCGGCAGGATGCCGCGGCCGTTGGTCTCGTTGTAGAGCGAGACGTTGCCGGACACGACCGGGAAGTCCAGCGCGCGGCAGGCCTCCGAAATGCCCTTCAGGCAGCCGACGAACTGGCCCATGATCTCGGGCCGTTCCGGATTGCCGAAGTTGAGATTGTCGGTGATCGCGAGCGGCCGGCCGCCGACCGCGGTGATGTTGCGCCAGGCTTCCGCGACCGCCTGCTTGCCGCCCTCGAACGGATCGGCCTCGCAATAGCGCGGCGTGACGTCGACGGTGAGCGCAAGGCCCTTCGGTCCGTCCTCGACGCGAACCACCGCGGCATCGCCGCCGGGACGCTGCATGGTATTGCCGAGGATGACGTGGTCGTACTGCTCCCACACCCAGCGCTTCGAGCACAGCTCGGGCGTGCCGATCAGCTTTTCCAGCGCGTCCGCGATGCCGAGCGGCGGCTTGACGTCCTGCCCGCGGATCACCGGCAGCGCATTCGAGGCGACATGCGGACGGTCGTAGACCGGCGCCTCGTCGCCGAGCTCCTTGATCGGCAGATCGGCCATCACGTCGCCAGCATGCTTGACGACGAACCGCTTGGTCGGCGTGGTGTAGCCGACGATGGCAAAATCGAGCCCCCATTTGCGGAAGATCGCCTCGGCCTCTTTCTCCTTCTCGGGCTTGAGCACCATGAGCATGCGCTCCTGGCTTTCCGAGAGCATCATCTCGTAGGCGCTCATGCCGGTCTCGCGGGTCGGCACCGCGCTGAGGTCGAGCTCGACGCCGAGATCGCCCTTGGCGCCCATCTCGACCGCCGAGCAGGTCAGGCCCGCCGCGCCCATGTCCTGGATCGCGATCACGCAACCCTTTTCCATGATCTCGAGGCAGGCTTCCAGCAAGAGCTTCTCGGCGAAGGGATCGCCGACCTGCACGGTCGGGCGCTTCTCCTCGGAGGCGTCGTCGAATTCGGCCGAGGCCATCGAGGCGCCATGAATGCCATCGCGGCCGGTCTTGGAGCCGAGATAGACGATCGGCATGTTCACGCCGGAGGCCGCCGCGTAGAAGATCTTGTCGGCGTCGGCGAGGCCGACCGCCATCGCATTGACCAGGATGTTGCCGTCATAGCGGGTGTGGAAACGCACCTGGCCGCCGACCGTCGGCACACCGAAGGAATTGCCGTAGCCGCCGACGCCCGCGACCACGCCGGACACCAGATGCCGGGTCTTGGGATGCTCGGGCGCACCGAAACTCAGCGCGTTCAGGCAGGCGATCGGCCGCGCGCCCATGGTGAAGACGTCGCGCAGGATGCCACCGACGCCGGTGGTCGCGCCCTGGTAGGGCTCGATGTAGCTCGGGTGATTGTGGCTCTCCATCTTGAAGACCACGGCCTGCCCGTCGCCGATGTCGATCACGCCGGCATTCTCGCCGGGGCCCTGGATCACCCAGGGGGCCTTGGTCGGCAGCCCGCGCAGATGGATGCGCGACGACTTGTACGAGCAATGCTCGTTCCACATCGCCGAGAAGATGCCGAGTTCTGTGAAGGTCGGAACCCGCCCGATCAGCTTCAGGATGCGCTCGTACTCGTCCGGCTTCAGCCCGTGGGCGGCGACGAGTTCGGGGGTGATTTGGGGCTCGTTCTTGGGGTCGTTCTTGGGCGCGTTCATGGGACCCTTAATAGGTAGATAGAACGGGGGCGAAAAGGCCTTTTAGGGCCCATTTCCGGCCTGTCCAGAGCTTTGCGGCAGCTGACCGCGGCCCGGGATCTGCTCCCGGGATTTGCACAATGGGGATGGATCGGATTTAAGGACCCGAACCCGATAATTGAAGGCCATATTTCGTGAACGAGCTCGCCAAAACTGCATTCAACCGCCGCCCCGACCTGCACGTCGAAACCGAGGGCGAATTCGCCGGCTGGCGAACCTGGACCCGGGACAATTTCGAGACCCATACCGGCCCGTTTTACCACCGCATGGACGAGAACGGCCGCATCACCTGCGCGTTCCGGGTCGGCAAGAAGCATCTCAACGGCTCCGGCAACGTCCACGGCGGCTGCTTCATGACCTTCGCGGATTACTGCCTGTTCGCGCTCGCCGGCTCGGTGCTGCAGGGCCCCGGCGTCACGGTGTCGTTCGCCTCGGAATTCCTCGACGCCGCCCGCGAGGGCGACCTGATCGAGTGCACCGGCGAGGTCACCCGCGCCGGCATGTCGCTGATCTTCGTGCGGGGCATGCTGACATCGGCGGAGCGGCCGCTGTTCACCTTCTCCGGCACCATCAAGCGGGTGAAGCGCAGGACGCCGGCGCAGGCAACGGCGTAAAGCGTGTGACGTCTGTGGACGCACGCCGTCATCCAGCCGTTACATCGCCACGGATTGAATCGACAGCACAGCTCTAGCGCGTTGTGTTCACGCGCGTTCTTCGCGTGAGGCAATACGAACTGCGGTTGTGACGCATCGACGCACTGTCGTTGCGTCGTCGCGCGCGCGTCACATGCGCGTCAGGCAAGCCCCCGAAGATTGCTGAACGGTTTCCGTTTGTGCGTTCGCGCAGCGAAGTTGGGGCATTCTCATGAAATTGAAGACGTTCGTTTCCGTTACGACGGCGATGTCGCTTGTCGCATCGCTGGTGTGGACTGCAACTCCGGTGCGCGCCGGTCAAGACGGCGATAATGGTGATCGCGGCGTTGGCGATGCTCGCGGTCATGATCAGGATCAAGACCAGGATCATGACGGCGGTCATCACGGCCGCAAGCCGCGCGTGGTGATGATCTCGCTTGACGGTGCCAAGCCCGATTTCATCCAGAAATTCATCGAGGAAGGCGTACTGCCGCGCGACGGCGGCCTCGCCCGGCTCAGCCGACGCGGCGCAGTGGCGTTGCAGAACGTGACGGCGTCACCGTCGCTCACCGCGGTGTCGCATATCGCGATCGCGACCGGTTCGACGGCGGTCCACAACGACATCCCCTCGAACACGTTCGAGCCGATCGTCGGGCCGATCTCCGGCAGCATCAGCGGCTTTGCGGCGCCGATCGGCGGCTACAGCGAGAATCCGCTCGGGCCGTCGCCGCACCCGACCGCGGTGCCGTTGTGGGTGCAGCTGCGCCAGCAGGGCAAGAAGGTTGTCACGGCGACCTGGCCCGGCGGCGACGGCGCCGACATCTCCATCAACAAGACCGTGGTGCAGCCGGCCCAGCCGACCCGCATCACCGACTTCACGGTCCCGTTCGGCGCGTTCGGCGGCATCGGGGCCCAGGGCTTCTCGCTGTCGCGAGGCGACTTCACGGCCGACCCGAGCATCGTGACGGCGCTGCAGGCTGCCGGCCATTTCTCGTTCAGCCCGGTGCTGGTGACCTCGGCACCGATCGAGACGTTCTCCTGCTCGGCCGCGGCAACCGCGACCTGCACCAATGCCTCGACGCTCGATGTCAAATATTCGATCCGCGTCGCCGCGATCGACACCACCAACGATCGCAAGGTGAACTACGACACGCTGGTGTTCTTCGACGCCAACCGCGGCATCACCGCAGGACCGTTCCACGCGCCGTCGACCGGACCGGCCTATGTCAAGTTCGGCGGCGAGAACGCACCGTTCTTCTTTGAAGGCAGCGGGGCGAAGGTTGGTGCCGCGTACTTCGTCTCTGCGCTGTCTCCCGATCTCTCGGTGGTGCGCTTCGCCCGCTACGGCGCCAATTACATCCCGCGCAATACGCCTGTGCTCGCCGACGTCGACGACATCAACAACAACATCGGGTTCTGGCGTCCGCAGGCCGACTTCCGCATTCCGGAGCGCCTGAGCCCCGGCTTCACCAGCTTCTCCGACGTCGAGATCGAGACGATGTTCGAGGACATGGTGAAGACCTTCGTGCGCTACCAGGCCAATATCGGCGAGCGCGCGATCAAGACCCATCCGGACGCCGACCTCGTTATGGTCTATATCGAGCAGCCCGACGGCTCCGAGCACCAGTTCCTGCTGACCGATCCCCGCCAGGGCACCAACCCGACCGATCCGAATTCGATCGGCGCCAACCAGGATGCTGCCAAGGTCAAGCGCTACGCGTCCTACATCCGTTTCGCCTACCAGACGGCCGACAAGGCGGTGAAGCAGATCGCCGATGCGGCGGGCCGCGACAGCAACGTGATCGTGGTGTCGGACCACGGCTTCGCGCCGTTCCACACCTCGGTCAATCTCACCAACATCCTGCGCAACGCCGGGATCGACACCAGCAAGGTCGGGATCCGCACCTCCGGCCCCGCCGCCGACATCTACATCAACCTGCAGAACCGCGAGCTCGGCGGCACCGTTGATCTGGCGACCTACCGCACCCTGGTGGCGCAGATCACTGACGCGGTGAAGAACGCGGTCGACCCCAATGCCCGCTTCAACTACTCACTCAAGGACCAGCGCATCTTCACCGTCGTCGAGACCCGGCCGCTGCAATGCGACGCCGGAACCGGACAATGCATCAGCAAGACCATCGGCCAGGACTATGGCGACGTATTCGCGCTGATGGCGCCCGGCTACAATTTCGACGGCATCCAGAACCCCGGCGTCGCGCGCCAGGGCGACGCGCCGTTCAACGCGGCAACCACCATGCTGTCGATGCCGAACTTCTATGGCGCCCACGGTCACGACCCCGAGCTTCCGGTGATGAGCGCGACGTTCATCGCCGCGGGCCCGCAGATCCGCAAGGACACCGTGGTGCGGCACATGCGCAATATCGACGTGGCGCCGACCATCATGCGGATCCTCAGTTCGGCACCGCAGCAGGTCGACGGCGAGGTGCTGGGCCAGGTCCTGCGCTAGAGCATGGTCCGGCATTTCAGGCACAGCTCACGCGATGGACGCCGGAGCGGCGTCCATCGCTGATTCGTTCTCGCCAATCCTGCGCCACTGGCGTTCACCGAACGGAAGTGTCAAAATCAAATTTATTCGCCGTTATTTGAAATGACGCCGTGGTGAACCCCTGCCACCCTCCCGGCAGGCCCGAACCAGGGACGACATGTTCACCCGGCTGCACCAGCAGTGACAACCAATTGGGATCAAGTCATGAGCGCGGCAACACCGGAACATATTATGCAGATTGGTCTGGGCTTTTGGGCGTCCAAAACGCTCTTGAGCGCCGTCGAACTGGGCGTGTTCAGTACGTTGGCCGATGGCCCCGCTGACCTGCCGACGCTGCAAAGGACGCTTGCGTTGCATCAGCGATCGGCCCGCGACTTCCTCGATTCGCTGGTGGCGCTTAGATTGCTTGAGCGCGAGAACGGCATCTACAGCAACACCCCGGACACGGACCTGTATCTCGATCGCGCCAAGCCATCCTACATCGGAGGCATTCTGGAGATGGCGAATGCCCGGCTCTATGGCTTTTGGGGATCGCTCACGGAAGCCCTGCGCAGCGGCGAATTGCAGAACGAGGGCAAGGGCGGAGGAGAAGACTTATTTGCGGCATTGTATGCCGATCCGGATCGGTTGCGGGGATTTCTGACCGCGATGAGCGCAATAAGCGCGGGTGCGGCGCATGCTATTGCCGGCAAGTTCCCTTGGAGCGAGTACAAGACTTTCATGGATCTCGGTTCGGCTCAGGGCATGGTGCCTGCCACGCTCGCACACGACCATCCGCACCTCACCGGCATCGGCTTCGACCTTCCCGCGGTCAAGCCGGTGTTCGAGGAATTTATCGCTCAGCGCGGGCTGGAGGATCGGGTGCGGTTTCGGGGAGGAAACTTCTTCGAGGACCCGCTGCCGGAGGTTGACGTCATCATCATGGGTCACATCCTTCATGATTGGGACCTTGCCAAGAAACGGGCGCTTCTCGGCAAGGCATTCGATGCGCTTCCGAAAGGTGGCGCAATCATTGTTTATGACGCCATCATCGATGACGATCGCCGCGAAAACGCTTTCGGGCTTCTGATGAGCTTGAATATGCTGATCGAAACCGCCGGTGGGTTTGACTACACAGGCGAAGACTGTCAGGCTTGGATGCGCGACGTCGGATTTTCCCGAACGCGGGTCGAACCGCTCGTTGGCCCGGATTCGATGGTGATCGGATTTAAGTAGCGTATCCGCGTGGTCTACCGATCAGTCCGCTTTCCGGACGCCGCTGCCGACGCCGTAAGCGCCTCGAAATTATGCTGCCAATACTGCTCGATCTGCTCGACCAGCGTGGCCGGCAGGGGAACGTAGTTGAGCAATTGAGCCTGCGGCTTGCCGCTCTGCAATGACCAGCGCAGGAAGTCGATCGCGGTTGCCGACCCGTCGGGCGATTTCGGCTGCTTGTGCATCAGGACGAAGGTCGTGGCCGTGATCGGGTATGCGTCCTCGCCGGGAGCGTTGGTGAGGACCTGGTAAAAATCCTGCGTCGTCGTCCAGTCCGCACTCGACGCCGCAGCCTGGAACGATGCGGCGTCCGGAGTGACGAAATTGCCGGCACTGTTCTGCACCAGACCGAAGGAAATCCGGTCAAGCCGTTGCAGCGCGTAGGCATATTCGAGATAGCCGATCGCCCCGGGAATCAAACTGACGAGCGAGGCGACGCCATCATTACCCTTGCCGCCGAGCCCTACCGGCCACTCGACCGACGAGCCCTCTCCGACGCTTGCCTTCCACTGCGCACTGACCTTCGCAAGATAGTTCGACCAATTGAACGTCGTCCCCGACCCATCGAGGCGATGCACGACGGTGATCGCCGTGCGCGGCAGCTTCAGATCGGGATTGACCGCCTGGATGGCCGGATCGTTCCACGATTTGACCTTGCCGAGATAGATGTCGGCGAGCAGCTGTCCGGTGAACTGGATCTGGCCGGGCTTGACGCCCGCGATGTTGACCACCGGCACGACGCCTCCGATCACGATCGGGAATTGCACCATGCCGAGCCTGTCCAGCTCTTTCGGATCGAGCGGCATATCGCTCGTCCCGAAATCGACGGCGGCCTTCTTGATCAGGCCGACGCCGATGCTCGAGCCCACCGATTGATAGCTGACCGTGTTGCCGGTCTTGGCCTTGTAGGCATCGATCCATTTCGCCATCACAGGCGACACGAAGGTTGAGCCCGCGCCCTTGGTCTCCGCAGCAAAGCATTGCGTTGCGACGACGAGTGCAGTGAAAATGATCGGTAATTTGAAATGCTTCGTCATGCTGTTGAGCCTAGCAGGACGAGCCAGACGCCCGTGTGGGCCAAGTCACAAAACGGTAGCATACGCCGGAGGCGTCGGATTGGCACCCGGACGACGCCAGCCTCAGTCCCACAGACGCAGCCCGCCAATTCCTCCAAGCGGGATATCGGCGTAAATTCAATACCCTAGCCTTGCATCGCGCCGCCGCGCTAGATTGCTGCTTCGCGCGCCAATGCGCGAAGGGAGCCAAATCAAGGTGCCGAAGAGCACAGCGAAAACGGGCGGCGTGACGGCTCCCGAGAAAGTGCCCACCTCGCCCACGCCAGCGCCGGGCGCGCGCGGCTGGCGCGACTATGCGCTGCTGCTGGCGCTCGCCTGCTGCTGGAGCTCTACCTATCCATTGACCAAGATCGGGCTCGGCTCGATCCCGCCGGTGACCTTCATTTCCGCGCGCTCGCTGGTGGCCGCCGCCTTCCTGCTCATCGTGCTGCGCATTCGCGGCATCCGCATCCCGACCGACCTCAAGGCCTGGAAGCTGTTCGCCTTCCAGCAGACCATCAACTCCACGATCCCGTTTTTGGTGATCACCTGGGCGCAGCTTTACGTGCCGGCATCCAACACCGTGGTGCTGGCCTCGACGACGCCGATCTTCGCCTTCCTCATCACCTGGGCGATCACGCGACACGAGCCGGCCTCTCTGCTCAAGCTGGTCGGCGCGATCCTCGGCCTCGCCGGCACGGTCGCGATCATCGGCCTCGACGCACTCTCAGGCTTCGGCAAGGAGATCTTCGCCGAGATCGCGATCCTGCTCGCCACCGTCTCGTTCGCCTGCGCCACGATCTTCGGGCTTCGGCTGTCGGACTATGATCCGATGGTCGTGGCGGCCGGCTCGCTGTTGTTCGGCGGCACCGTGCTGCTGCCGGTCGCCCTGATCGTCGACCATCCCTGGACCCTGCACCCGACGCCGCAGGCGCTGGTCGCCACCGTCGTGATGGGCATCTTCTCCAGCGCGTTCGGCCTGATGCTGTTCTACATGTGCCTGACGCGGCTCGGCACGCTGACGACGAATGCGCAAGGTTATCTTCGCATTCCGATCGGCGTCGCGCTGTCGGTGATCCTGCTCGGGGAATCCGTGCCGTCGAATCTCGCGCTCGGCCTCGTGCTGGTCATGGCCGGCGTCGCCGCGATGACGGTGCCGGGCGAAGCAGTCAAACGGTGGCTGCGCAGGCTTTAGCTGCTGCTCATCGAATCTGACAGACCCGCTATTTGCGGTCGCCTATCTCGCTTCACAGCGCGCTTTGCGACTCCTCTTCGGCGCGCTTCGCACGCTCCGATCTCGCCTGCTTTTCCTCCGCCGAAAGCACCTCCTCGATGACCTTCGTCTCTTGTGCGGGTCCATCGTAGGCATCAGCGAATCCGGCGAGCGGCACGGTCAAGCTGATCGGCGAATTGGCCTTATCGAAGGCTTCCAGAGTGAGCGCATGCGCTTGCTTGAGCTGGTCGACCATTTCCGGTCCGGCGTCGTAGTCAGCCGTGCAACCGTAGGCAAAGCAGCCCGCGTAGGGCCGCTCAATCGCTTGTCCCTGATCGATAATGATCCGAACACCACGTTCGACTATCACCCGGGTCGGCAAGAAAACGCGCAACGTCTTCCTGGAATCTCCGGTGCGCGCGATCAGCGCGGCTGCCACGACTGCCCCGCAGTCTATGTTCTCTATCTTCGATCGCCCCTCTCGCCCGACAATGCAGGTGTCGGCTATGCAGAACTTCGTCCAGGGGGGATAAGTCAACGTAGCCTGTTCGCCGGCTACTGGGCCGGCAACCAGCCAAGCAAGCGCCATGCCGGCGCAGCAACGCAAGATCACACGGCGCATGGCCGCTTTCCCCGATCAGACCTGAACTCAGGCTCGTCGCGGACTGTGTCCGCATCAGGGCGTTGCACGCCGCAGAAATGCTACTTCTTGTCGTCCTTCGCAACGTCGCGGGTCACGAGTTGCTGCAGCACCTCGGCGCGCGAGTTCATTGGCGTCGGGTACGACCGTCGACAGGTCGACGAATCGCTTCTTCACCGCTTCGCTCGCACTCGGGCGCAGCCATGCGGGCGACGATGCTGGATCCCGGCTTATTGCACGCTGACCAGCGTGAGGTCGACGAACCACGATTGGGGCGACACAAAACCCTTCACCTTCGGACTCATCGCGCGAGGGTTCAGATCGTGGACAATATAGAGCCAGGGCGGATCGTCGACGAGGCGCTCATGCGCCTTGCGGTAAGCCGCCGAGATCACTTTCGGATCGGTCGCTTCCGAAATCGTCTTGAGTGCGGCTTCGAACTCGTCGTCCTTCCATTGCTCGAAATTGAAACCGTTCGGTGAAAAATTGGCGGCCAGGAAATAGCGCGCCATCACGCCGGCGTCCGACGAAGGCGAGCTGATATTGAGCGCCATGGCGCCGCGCAAAGTTGGGCTGTCGGGCGTGGCCCGGGCCGCCGTCAGAAGCACCTGCCACTCGATGACGTCGAATTCCACATCGACCCCGCAGGCTTCCTTCAGGTTCTGCTACAGGAATTCGTTCATCGGCAGGGGCAGCATCTGCCCCGAGCCTGAATTCGAGATCAGCACCTTGAACGCCAATGGCTTCGCCGACGTGTAACCCGCCTCGGCAAGCAGCGCCTTGCCCTTGGTCGGATCGAACTTGTAGTGATTGACCGGCGCGCCGAAATCGGGATCGCTGGCCTTGAGCCAGCCGACCGACGGCTCTGCGGTCCCGTTGAGCAGGGACACCAGCCCGTCCCGATCGATGCAGTAGTTCAGGGCCTGGCGAACCCTGACGTCCTTGAACGGGCTGTTGGCGGCGCCGATGTTGTAGAACCACGGCCAGACATGCGGATAGGAGCCGGTGGTAATGGTGAAGCCGGCGGATTTCAGCGAGTCGACGCCATCGGCCGGCGGCACTTCGATCCAGTCGACCTGGCCGGCACGCAAGGCGGCCAGCCGCGAATTGGCCTCGGGGATCGGCAGCAACACGACATTGTCGACCTTCGCTGTCTTGCTCGTGTCCCAATACTTGTCCCAACGCGCCAGATCTGCCTCTTGCCGCGGCACAATCCTGGTGATGCGGAACGGCCCGGTGCCGGCAGCCGGCAACGTCGCGACCTTGGCCCAGTCGCGGCCGGCCTTTTCGAATGAGGCGGGCGAGGTGAACAGAAGATAGACCGCCATATAGGGAAAATAGGATGCCGGCTTCGTCGTCGAGATCGCCACCGTTGCGTCATCGATCTTCCGGTAACTGCCCATCACCGGGACCCGCGCCCGCGACATCGCCGAACTCGGCGGCTCAAATTGCGGGCTCTCGCTGTTGAAGTAGCGATCGAGATTCCAGATCACGGCATCGACATTGAAATCGGTACCATCGTGGAATTTGACGTCCTGGCGCAGATGGAAAATCCAGGTCTTGTTGTCGACGGGGTCCTGTTCCCATTTCTCCGCGAGTCCGGGACGCAAAGTCGCCAAGCGGTCGGTTCCGCTCAGATTCCACAGCACCAAACCTTCAAAGATCGGATAACCGAGAAAGCGCATGCCTTCGAAGCCGTTATTCGGCAGCCCGGTGGCCGTCGGGATATCGGACGCCGTCATGGCGATGCGCAACGTGGTCTCGGCCATCGCCCAATGCGACCACAGCAGCGCGCATAGGAACGCAATCGTGCAGTGAGCCTTGCGAATGAGCATGATGCGCTCCCGTCCTGATCGATCGGGAGATCACCAGCAAATTTCAGGCCAGTCTGGCGAGCGGCTGACGCAAGGCTCGCCGCCTCGGCGACCGCGTCGAGGGCAGAGCCAACGCAGCGACGATGACCCTCTACTTCTTATCGTCCGCCAGCAGCGTGCGGTATTTCGCGACGTCGCGGGTCACGAGCTGCTGCAGCGCCTCGGGCGCGAGCTCATTGGCGTCGGGGGCGACGGTCGACAGGTCGGCGAAGCGCTTCTTCACCGCCTCGCTCGCAACCGCGGTGCGCGCGGCGGCGTTGAGCTTGGCGATGATCTCGGGCGGTGTGCCCTTCGGCGCGAACAGGCCGTTCCAGCCCTGCGCCTCGAACTCGGGCAGTCCGGCCTCGGCCGAGGTCGGCAGTTCCGGCAGCGAGGCCAGCCGCACGGTCGAGCCAACGACGACCGCTTTCACCAGCTTGTCGTCGATCGCCTGCGACACCGAGGCCGCGGCATCGCAGACGCCGTCGATCTGGCTGCCGATCGCGTCCGTCAGCGCAAGCGCTGCGCCGCGATAGCCGACCAGCTGCACGTCGATGCCGGCGGCATGAACAAAGCTCTTGCAGATCAGGTAATTCGAGGAGCCCACGCCGGCATGGCCGAGATTGACCTTGCCCGGATTGTTCCTGGCGTAGTCGATGAATTCCTTGAGGTCCTTGGCCGGAAAATCCTTGCGCAGCGCGACGATGCCGAAGGTCTTGGCGACCACGGCGATCGGCGCGAAGGAGTCAGGCATAAACGGCAGCTTCGGATAGATCGTGTAGGTCGCGGCGTTGGTGCCGGCATTGCCGATCGCGATGGTGTAGCCGTCCGGCTCGGCGCGCGCGGCGCGGGCGAGCGCGGTCGAGCCGCCGGCGCCGCCGACATTCTCGATGATGATGCTCTGGCCGAGCGCAGCGCTCATCTGGTCGGCGACCGCGCGGGCGATCACGTCGGAGGTGCCGCCGGCCGTGAACGGCACGATCATCGTGATCGGACGCTTCGGGAAGTCCTGGGCGTAGGCCGACGTCGCAAGCACAAGCGCCGCAGCCGCGGCAACGCACCACCGCCGCAGCATTTTATTCTGACGCGTTTTCTTCACGCGAACCGGTCCCCACTTCGCTCGAAAACGCTATGGTGATTACGCCGCCTTTTCGAACTGCTGGACCAGGCCTGCGAACAGGCCGCGGCCGTCGGTGCAGCCCATGATCTCTTCGACGTGGTTTTCGGGATGCGGCATCATGCCGAGCACGTTGCCGCGCTCATTGACGATGCCGGCGATCGAATGCGCGGCGCCGTTCAGATTGGAGGCCTCGTCGACCACGCCCTCCGGCGAGCAGTAGCGGTACAGCACCCGCCCGTCGCCTTCGAGCCGCTTCAGCGTCTCTTCGTCCGCCTCGTAATTGCCTTCGCCGTGAGCCACCGGCACGCGGATCACCTGGCCGGCATTGTAGCCGCGGGTGAACGGCGTGTCGGAACGCTCGACGCGCATATGCACGTCGCGGCAGATGAACTTCAGCCCGGCATTGCGCATCAGCACGCCCGGTAGCAGCCCCGACTCGCAGAGGATCTGGAAGCCATTGCAGACGCCGAGCACGAGCCCGCCCTTGGCGGCGAAGTCGCGCACCGCGTCCATCACCGGCGCGCGCGCTGCGATCGCGCCGCAGCGCAGGTAATCGCCATAGGAGAAGCCGCCGGGCACCACCACGAGGTCCGTGCCTTTGGGCAGCGCGGTCTCGGCGTGCCAGACCATCGCGGTCTCATTGCCGGATGCGAGCTTGAGCGCGCGCGCCATGTCGCGCTCGCGGTTGATGCCGGGGAAGACGAGGACGGCTGATTTCATGGAGTTGGTACTTCGTTCAATTCGAGACGTGTCTCTATGCGGTCAAGACGCCCTTCGTGGCGAACCAGCGTCGCGTGAATACCGGAAATCTCCTGGAACACGCCGGTAATTTCCTGGCGGATACCATTCTGAGACGTTCGCGATGCCTGCATTTCCTGCTTCAACTCATCGATCTTGCCGTCGACCTGAGCCAAACGCGCCTGGACCGATTTCATCACTTCGAACATCAGCTCCATCGTCACGTCGGCCATTTGCTCGCCCCTTACGCCTTCAGTTCGATGGCATAATTCTCGATCACGGTATTCGCCAACAACTTGTCGGCGGCGGCCTTCAGCGCCGCTTCCGCCTTGGCCTTGTCGGTCGCGGCGAGCTCGATGTCGAACACCTTGCCCTGGCGAACGCTGGCGACGCCGTCGACGCCGAGCGATTTCAGCGCACCCTCGATCGCCTTGCCCTGCGGATCGAGGATGCCCGACTTCAATGTCACAGTCACACGTGCCTTCACGGTCGTCCCTTCACCTTAGCTCTTCACCAGCACCGGGCCGCTACCGGCCGGCCGCTCGTTTTCAATCAGAATGCCGAGCCGCTTGGCGACCTCGGTGTAGGCCTCGAGCAGGCCACCCAGATCCCTGCGGAAACGGTCCTTGTCGAGCTTCTCGTTCGACTTGATGTCCCACAGCCGGCAGGAGTCCGGCGAGATCTCGTCGGCGACGATGATCCGCATCATCTCGTTCTCGAACAGCCGTCCGCACTCCATCTTGAAGTCGACGAGGCGGATGCCGATGCCGAGGAAGAGGCCGGTCAGGAAGTCGTTGACGCGGATGGCCAGCGCCATGATGTCGTCGATCTCCTGGGGCGTCGCCCAGCCGAAGGCGGTGATGTGCTCTTCCGACACCATGGGGTCGTTGAGCTGGTCGTTCTTGTAATAGAACTCGATGATCGAGCGCGGCAGCTGGGTGCCCTCCTCGATCCCGAGCCGCTGCGACAGCGAGCCGGCGGCGACGTTCCGCACCACCACCTCGAGCGGCACGATCTCGACCTCGCGAATCAGCTGCTCGCGCATGTTGAGGCGGCGGATGAAGTGGGTCGGCACCCCGATGTCGTTGAGGTGCTGAAACAGGTACTCCGAAATCCGGTTGTTGAGGACGCCCTTGCCCTCGATCACCTGGTGTTTCTTGGCGTTGAACGCGGTCGCGTCGTCCTTGAAGTGCTGGATCAGGGTTCCCGGCTCGGGGCCTTCGTAAAGCACCTTGGCCTTGCCTTCATAAATACGGCGTCGACGGCTCATTGGGATGTACCGTGTTTTGTTGAAATCCATGGATTTGGGTGCTCCGGATGACTTGGGGTTACGACCCACGACGGAGCTGCCGCGGAGGCCTGGAACCTGGGCAATCCAACTGGAAACAGAACAAGAACCATGCCTGTTGGCAACCTATCCGATTGGCCCATCCAGCACAATCGATAGTGCCCCCTTGAGGGCACTTATACCGCCCTATCATAAAGAGCCGATTCCGCCAGTTTTGCCTGCGGCTTAACGGCTCGTTGTCTTGCCGATTCCTCCCACCTATCTAGGCAGGCATCGGGGTTGCCGCAACGCGCGGCGGCCCTCATTCAGCAAGGGAATTGGAACTTCAGCCATGAGCGAATTCAACAAACGCGAGGAAGGTTTCGAGAAGAAGTTCGCCCTCGACGAGGAGCAGAAGTTCAAGGCTGAAGCCCGCCGGAACAAGCTGCTTGGCCTGTGGGCCGCCGAGAAGCTCGGCATCACGGGCGATGCCGCCAGCGCCTATGCCAAGGAAGTGGTCGCCGCCGACTTCGAGGAAGCCGGCGACAACGACGTGCTGCACAAGGTTCTGAAGGACCTCTCCGCCAAGGACCAGGCCGTCACCGAGCGCGATATCCGCGCCAAGATGGACGAGCTGCTGGCGGTGGCCGCGGCCCAGGTCAAGGCGGGAAGCTGAGTTCCCGGTACACCCTACCAAGTCGACTTTTACGCGCGCCGGACACCGTTCCGGCGCGACGTATTTGTGCCCCTCGCCTTGGTGAAGTCGGCACGGAGGATGTCGAACAGACGGCGTGAGGCGGCGCTAAGGAAGCCGCCATGCCGCGTCACGGCGACGACCTCGTGACTTGCGGCGAGATCGCCGACGCGGATCGTCGCGATCCTCGAGCTACCCAATTCCTCCGCCGCATTGCTTTGTGACAGCAGCGCGATCCCGAGCCCGGCCTCGACCAGCCGCTTCTGCGCCGTCAGGCTGTCGACCGGCGTCCAGGCGACCTCGCCGAGCCCGTGCGTCAGGAACAGGGCGAAGACGTGCGAGGCGGTGATTTCGCGGCGTCCCGGCACCTCCGGGAAGGCGATCCAGCGCTCATCCCTGAGATCGGCAAGCTTGCCGACCCGGCGTCCCGCCAGCGGATGGTCCGGCGCGCAGACCACCCCGAGCGGCTCGGCAAACAGCACCTCGCAATCGAGGTCGCGCGAGCGGTCGCGGTCGTAACGCAACCCGATCGTCGCCTCGCCGCGCCGGATCAGGTCGCTGACCTCGGCGCTGGTCGCGGTGCGCAGCGTCAGCGCAACGTCCGGGTGCCGGCGGGCAAAGCGCTTCAATACGTTCGAGAGCCGCTCGCCGGCGAGGGTACCGGTCACCGCCAGCGCCACCGGGCCGGAATTGTCGCGCAGCAGCGCGCGCACCGCGTTCTCGGCATCCTGCGCCGCCGCCACCGCCCGTTCGGCATAGGGCACCATCACCCGCCCGGCATCGCTCAGCCGCGTCTTGCCCGCGATCCGCTCGAACAGGGGCACCCCGAGCTCCTGCTCGAGCAGCGCTATGCGCCGCGAAATCGCCGGCTGCGAGCGGTGCAGCGCCTTGGCGGCATGCGAGATCCCGCCGCGCCGATGCACCACCAGGAACGTGTTGAGCGCGTCGCTGTCCATCGCTCTCCCATGCAAAAAGCTGATGATATCGAGAGAAATAACAAATTTGTCTGATGGGCGAAACCGCCCTATCGCTGCTTTCAGTCGCTTTTGACAACAGCAGGAGTTCACATGCGCACCCAGGCGGACAAGGCAGCACGGTTTCGCGAGCTGCATCAGCGGCCCGGCACCTTCATCATTCCAAATCCGTGGGACGCCGGAACGGCGAAGCTGCTCGCATCCATGGGCTTCGAGGCGCTCGCAACCACCAGCCTCGGGCTCGCCAATACGCTCGGCCGTTCGACGGTCAGCCTCGATGAGATCATCGAGAATTGCCGGGTGATCGCCGAGGCCACCGACCTGCCCGTCAATGCCGATCTGGAAAAATGCGGCGCCGACATGCCGAAGCTCGCGGCCGAGGCGATCCGCTTCGCCGCCGAGGCCGGCGCGGTCGGCGGCTCGATCGAGGACTCGACCGGCGACCCGCAGCGCCCGATCTACGATTTCACGCTCGCCGTGGAGCGGGTCCAGGCCGCGGTCGAGGCCGCACGGGCGCTGCCCTTCCCGTTCACGCTGACGGCGCGGGCGGAAAACTTCCTGCACGGCCGCAAGGACCTCGACGACACCATCAAGCGGCTACAGGCGTTCGAGGCCGCCGGCGCCGACGTGCTGTATTCGCCGGGCCTCTACGATCTCGCCACCATCAAGACCGTGGTGTCATCGATCAACAAGCCGTTCAACCTCGTGATGGGCTTTGCCGATCCGACCCTGACCGTCGAGCAACTCGCCGCCGTCGGCGTCAAGCGCATCAGCGTCGGCGGCGCGATGCAGCGCCACGCGCTGGCTGCGTTCCTGCGCTGTGCCCGCGAGATGAAGGACAACGGCGCATTCAGCTTCGTCCGCGACATGGCGCCGGTGAAGGAGGTCCGCGCGGCATTCGCCGCAGCGAAGGGCGAATAGGGCGCAGCGAATAGCTAATCGGAAAGCATCCATTCGCTATTCGCGCTTCTCTCATCTCCTCGAAATCCGTCTTCCGACAAGTCGCCACTCACGTCGCGGCGTGCCTTGCGCGGCCTCGATTCTCAGTCTGCGCACGACATATATGGTCTCCTCCTCCAGGGTGAGTGAACAGCTTCACACAACCGTCGGTGAATCGGACGTAGAACACGACGGGCGCAGGCGTACGATCAGTTCATTCCAATCGATCCTGCGCACGTCGATCCAATCTACACCGCTGATCAGAGGCGGCGTCTCGTCGCCATGGGGGATTTCCAAAATGAAGAGCTGGTTGTTTTCCCTGCACAAGGGCGTTGGAAACAGTCCGCAATTTTTTACGAACGTCTTCAACGGCGAGGCCTGGAGCGGCGATGTCCCGATGCCGGGGAACACCTGGATCAGCAACACGCCGGCAGCCGTCGTCTTCAACACCAACCTGTATGTGTTCTATCCGATCAACCAGTCCCTCTATTACAGAGTCTATGACGGCGAGCTGTGGACGGCGGCAGCCCAGGTGCCCAACATGGCCGGCGTCGGCGGCGGAGTGGCGGCCGCCGTGTATGACGGCCTGATCTATCTGCTGTACTCGAATCCCGGCCAGTCCGACCTGATGTACAAGACCTACGACGGCACCAGCTTCGGACCCGAGATCAACACATCCGGAACCAACCATCTCATCTCCGTCGCCTACCAGAACGTCGACACCCCGGCCGCGGTCGTGCGCGGCGACACGCTCTACGTGTTCGGCCGCGGGCCCGGCTATAGCGAACCCGGCAACATGAACCGCTTCTGGTACGCGACCTTCGACCGCAGCACCTGGCGAAGCAATCCGGTTGCCGGCACGGAAGGCCTCAGCAACGGTCCGGGCGCGGCTTCCTACAAGGACTGGATCTACCTGTTCTTCAACGACCCCACGGGCCTCTTCTTCTTCAAGCGGTTCGACGGCATTGGCAGCTGGGGAGCCGACCGCCAGGTCCCCGACACGCCGGGCAATTTCGGCAATGCCGCGCCGGTCGTGTTCAACGACACATTGTACGTCCTGCACCAGGGACCCGACGGCCAGTTCCTGTACAAGACCACTGACGGCGAGGACAACTGGACCAGCGACACGGCCGTGCCGAACACGGCCGGCCTGAGCCGCGGACCCGCCGCAGTGACCTTCTCGCTCTGACGCGGGGCGAAGCATGCCTGCGCCGCCCCGGATTGCCCGAGGCGGCGCCTTCCTGAATCTGGTATGCTGGCGCCAGCACCGCAAGCCCGGCCGAGCGTTACCAGACCTGACGATTCATCGCAGGTCGCGGCTTGCAGCCAGCCTCAGGCAATGCCAAGAGAGCGGGATGTCCCAAGATCACATTTCCAACGTCCTCGCCGAACGTTACGCTTCGCCCGCCATGCGCGCCATCTGGAGCGGCGAAGGCAAGGTCCGCCTCGAACGCGACTACTGGATCGCCGTGCTGAAGGCCCAGCGCGATCTCGGCATCGCGGTGCCGGATGGCGTGATCGAAAGCTACGAGCGCGTCAAGGACCAGATCAACCTGGCCTCCATCATGAAGCGGGAGCGCGTCACCCGCCACGACGTCAAGGCGCGCATCGAGGAGTTCTGCGAGCTCGCCGGTCACGAGCACCTGCACAAGGGCATGACCAGCCGCGACCTCACCGAGAACGTCGAGCAATTGCAGGTCTACCGCGCGCTGCAGCTCATCGAGACCAAGAGCATCGCCGCACTCATCCGCTTTGCCACGCGCGCGAAGCAATTGCGCGACATCCCGTTCACCGCGCGCACCCATAACGTGGCCGCGCAGGTCACGACGCTCGGCAAGCGCATCGCCATGTCCGGCGAGGAGATGCTGCTGGCGCATCAGAGCCTGGTCAATGTGCTGCAGACCTATCCCGCCCGCGGCCTGAAGGGCGCGGTCGGCACCCGTCTCGATCAGATCACCCTGTTCAACGGAGATGCCGGCAAGGCGCGCGCGCTCGAGCAGCGCGTCCTCGTTCACCTCGGCCTGCCGAAGGCCCTCGATGCCGTCGGCCAGGTCTATCCGCGCAGCCTCGACTTCCGTGCGGTCAGCGTGCTCACCGAGCTCGCCAGCGGGCCCGGCAATTTCGCCAAGACCATCCGCCTGATGGCAGGCCACGAACTCGCCAGCGAAGGTTTTGCCAAGGGCCAGGTCGGCTCCTCCGCGATGCCGCACAAGATGAACAGCCGCTCCTGCGAGCGCATCAACGGCCTGCATGTGATCCTGAAGGGCTATCTCGCGATGGCCGCAGGCCTTGCCGGCGATCAGTGGAACGAAGGCGACGTCTCCTGCTCGGTCGTCCGCCGCGTCATGCTGCCCGATGCCTTCCTCGCCATGGATGGCCTGCTCGAAACCTTGCTCACGGTGCTTGACCAGATGGAGGTGTTCGAAGCCGTGGTCGAGACCGAGCTCAACCGCTATCTGCCCTTCCTGCTGACCACCACGGTGATGATGGAAGCGGTGAAGAAGGGCGCGGGCCGCGAAGGCGCCCACGAGGCGATCAAGGAGCATGCCGTCGCGGCCATCGGCGACCTGCGCACCGGCAAGATCGTGCAGAACGATCTGCTGCAGCGCCTCGCCGCCGACAAGCGTCTTGGCTTGAGCGCAGCCGAGTTGCAGCACGTGCTCGAACAGGGTCGCGCCAACTCCGGCGACGCCGGCGCCCAGGTCGATTTCTTCGCCGAGCAGGTCGAGGCTTTGGCCAAGGCCAAGCCTGAGGCGGCTCGCTACAACCCGGGCACGATCCTGTAGCGATTGGTGAGGTGCGAGTAGCGAATGGGCAGGAATCCATTCGCTACTCGCCATTCGCCCCCTCGCCTTACTCTTCCTTGAAGCCGTATTCAGGCACGTTGCCGCTGGCGCCGTAATATTTGTACGGCAGGAACTTGCCGCTCATGGTGATCTTGACGCGGTCGCCCTTCGGATTGGCGACGCGCTCCAGCGCCATGTCGAAGTCGATCGCCGACATGATGCCGTCGCCGAATTCTTCTTCGATCAGCGCCTTCCAGGCCGGGCCGTTGACCATCACCATCTCGTAGAAGCGGTAGATCAGCGGATCGGTCGGCGGCATCGGCGTGCCGGTGCCGCGCATCGGCACCTCGTTGAGCATCGCGATCTCGGCCTTCGACAGCCCGAACAATTCGCCGGCATTCGCCGCCTGCGGCTTTGTCAATTTCATCTGGCCGAGGATCGCGCCCGTGATCAGCACGTCGGAATAGCCGCCGATCTTCTCGCAGATGTATTTCCAGCTCCAGCCCTTCTCGCGCTTGATGTCGAGCAGCTTCTCGGTGAGGTCTTCGCGTTTCATCAGGTTTCCTCCTTGGGCTTCAGCGCGCAGCGCTCTGCGCGGGATTGGGTTCGACGGCGCGTGGCGGCGAGACGATCACGGGCTCGCCGACGCCGGGCCGCACCGTCGGCACGCGGCGCGGATCGTGACCGGTCACCTCGGCGGCAAAGCTCTTGCTGCGGCTGACCAGGAAATCGACGATATGGTTGCGCAGCGCATAGTAATAGGGATGGCGGTGCAGGTCGATGCGGCCGCGCTCTTTCGGCAGCGGGTTCTCGACGATCTCGGCCAGCACGGCGCCGGGACCGTTGGTCATCAGGAAGATCTTGTCGGCGAGAAAGATCGCCTCATCGACGTCATGGGTGATCATGAAGGTGGTCTGCCCGGTCTCCAGGCAGATCCGCCGCACCTCATCCTGAAGCGTGCCGCGGGTCAGCGCGTCCAGCGCCGAGAACGGCTCGTCCATCAGCATGATCTTCGGGGTGATCGACAGCGCCCGCGCGATGCCGACGCGCTGTTTCATGCCGCCGGAGAGTTCGGACGGATGCTTTTGCTCCGAGCCGGTGAGCCCGACGAGATCGATGAACTTCTGCGCATGCGCCTTCACCCGCGCACGGTCCCATTTGCGCCATTTCGAGCCGACGGCATAAGCGACATTGCCCGATACGGTGCGCCACGGCAGTAGCGCATGGCTTTGGAAGATCACGGCGCGGTCGAGGCTGGTGCCCTCGATCCCCTGCCCGTCGACGATCACCGTGCCCTCGCTCGGTTCGTCGAGGCCGGCGAGGATGTTCAGCACGGTGGTCTTGCCGCAGCCGGAATGGCCGATCACGCAGCCGAACTCGCCGCGCGCCATCGACAGCCAGAAATTCTCGAACACCGTGGTGGTCCCGCCGCCGGCGCCGGGATAGCGCCGCGCAATGCCCTCGATCGAGATGAACTTGTCGGTCATCCGCGGTAGCTCCACGAATGGACTGCGCTCCCTCGCCCCGCTCTTCGCGGGGAGAGGGTTGGGGTGAGGGGCTTCCTCCGCGAGCACGGCGGCAGATAGACCCGCGGAAACTCCCCCTCACCCGATCGCTTTGCGATCGACCTCTCCCCGCAGGCGGGGCGAGGTGAAGGGGCTGCAATGCGGCTGTCGGTCATCGCTACTCCGGAAACGTTACCATGCGCGTGAATCGCGCCAGCACCTGGTCGAGCAGCATGCCGACAAGGCCGATCAAGAGGATCGCGATGATCACGTTGGTGATCGACAGGTTATTCCACTCGTTCCAGACGAAGTAGCCGATGCCGGTACCACCGACGAGCATCTCGGCGGCGACGATCACGAGCCAGGCGATCCCGATCGAGATCCGCATGCCCGTCAGGATCGTCGGCGCCGCCGCCGGCAGGATCACCGTGAAGGCGCGCCTGACGGTGCCGACCTCGAGCGTGCGCGCAACGTTGATCCACTCCTTGCGCACACCGGCGACCCCGAACGCGGTGTTGAGCAGCATCGGCCAGACCGAGCAGATGAAAATGACAAAGATCGCCGAGATCGAGGAATCCTTGATCGTGTAGAGCGCGAGCGGCATCCAGGCCAGCGGCGAGATCGGCTTCAGCACCTGGATGAAGGGATCGAGCGCCCTGCTGATCAGCGGCGACATGCCGATCATGAAGCCGAGCGGAATCGCGACGACGACCGCGATCAGATAGCCGAGCCCGACGCGCCCGATCGAATAGGCGAGCTGGATGCCGAGCCCCTTGTCGTTCGGGCCATTGTCGTAGAACGGCCGCTTCAGATGCTCCCACAGCTTGGCACCGACATCGAGCGGCCCGGGCATCGCCGACTTGCCCTGCGTCGCGGTCAGCCCCATCAGCCTGGCGTATTCGGGGCTCATCGCCGCCGTCGTGCCGCTGCTGCGGGTGGCGAGGTGCCAGGCGCCGAGGAAGCCGGCAAGCAGCGCGATCGAGACGATGGCGGCGCGGAGACGGAGGGAGAAGGTCACGCGCACTCCCTCCCCGCGTCGTCCCTGCGAAAGCAGGAACCCATAACCACCGGCCCCAATTGTTGCGCTAAGTGTCTCCCCGCGCGCCTAACCGAGAGAGCACGGCGTATGTGTCCCTGCTTTCGCAGGGACGACGCCGTGGAGAAAGCCTCGCCCGTCACGACGATTTCCTGATCTTGAAGCTCGCGAGATAATCGTCGGGCTTGGCCGGATCGAAGCTCTTGCCCATCACCGAGAACGACTTGTACGAGGTGGCGGGTGGCGCGAGGCCCATCTCGGCCATCACCTTCTTGGTATCGGTGGCGAGATAGACCTGCTCGGCGACCGCCTTGTAGTCGACGTCGCCCTTGATCTGGCCCCAGCGCTTCATCTGCGTCAGCATCCACACCGCAAAGGACTGCCAGGGGAACGGATCGAAATCGACGCGCTTCGGATCGGTTTTCACGCCACCGAGCCCGTCGGCATAGGTGCCGGTCAGCACCTGCTCCAGCACCGTCACCGGCGCGTTGATGTAGTTGGCCGGCGCAATCGCTTCCGCGATCTGCTTGCGGTTCTCGGCCTTCGCCGCGTAGCCGGTGGCATCCACGATCGCGCGGGTCAGCGCCGCGAAGGAATTCGGCGCCGTCGTGATGAACTCGCGGCTGGCGGCAAAGCTGCAGCAGGGATGGCCGTCCCAGATCTCCTTGGAGAGGATGTGCAGGAAGCCGACCCCGTCATAGATCGCGCGCTGGCAGATATTGTCGGGCGCGAGGAAACCGTCGATGTTGTCGG
The DNA here is from genome assembly GCF_024171045.1 of Bradyrhizobium sp. USDA 4538. Lineage (NCBI taxonomy): Bacteria > Pseudomonadati > Pseudomonadota > Alphaproteobacteria > Hyphomicrobiales > Nitrobacteraceae > Bradyrhizobium > Bradyrhizobium sp. USDA 4538. Next base: position 6,753,063 of record NZ_JALJZE010000001.1, on the reverse strand, counting down.
CGCGCAGATTGGCGACCATCTCAGGCGGCGGCACCGAGCGAAGCTGCACGTCGGTATCCGGATCGAGCCCGTGCTCGGCGAGGTAATAGCGCAGCAGGTAATTGTGCATGGAGTAGTCGAACGGAATGGCGAACTTCATGCCCTTCCAGTCCTTCGGATCGCGCCTGTCCTTGTGCTTCATCGCCAGCGTGATGCCTTGCCCGTTGATGTTCTCGATCGCAGGGACCGTGAACGGGATGGCGTTGGCGCCAAGGCCGAGCGAGATCGCGATCGGCATCGGCGCCAGCATGTGGGCGGCGTCGTATTCCTTGTTGATGGTCTTGTCGCGAATGACCGCCCAGCCGGCGGTCTTCACCACCTCGACGTTGAGGCCCTGCTTGGCATAGAAGCCGAGCGGCGCCGCCATGATGATCGGGGTCGCGCAGGTGATCGGGATGAAGCCGACCTTGAGGTCCTTCTTCTCCGGCGGTCCGGCGTCGGCGAACGCCTCTGTCGCCGTCTTCAGCGGGAAGAGCTGTGACAGCGCGGCGAGCGCCGTCGCGGCGCCAACCGATTTCAGGAAAGCGCGGCGCGCGACATCCTGCGGAAACACCGCCCGCATCACCGCCGACGCGACGATGCCTTCGTAACGCTTCTGTTCGCTGAGGTCGGCGACCGGCTCGCAGCGCAACGTGCGCGCGGCCTGCTCATGCTCGGCGGCTGAGCGATGCCAGCCGCAGGCGCAACCCGATCGCGTGAGCACGCGGTCGGCGTCGAAGGGATCATCTGACATGGACATACTGCGCCCCATTGTCGCACCGAAACGCGGAGAACTCCGCGATCCGGTTCATTGATCGGCGTCCGGCCGCGTTTTGCGCCGCCGGACACCAACAAACATGCAGGTTCTATGCCGCCTTGCCGGTGACGACGGCCGCGGTCGGCAAGCCCTCGTCGATCGGCAGCGACGGGTCGCGCGACCACTCGTTCCAGGAGCCGAAGTACATCCGCACGTCCTTCACGCCGGCGTTCTTCAGCGCCAGGAAGGTGTTCGAGGCGCGTGCGCCCTTGAAGCAGTAGAGATAGACCGGCGTGGTCTGCGAGATGCCGACGGTGGCGCACTCCGCCAGGATCTCGTCCTTCGACTTGAAACGCGGGCCCTCGGCGGTCGGCTTCATCATGCGGTACCATTCCAGCCACACCGCACCGGGGATGCGGCCCTTGCGCGGGCAGAAATCCTTGCCGTAGGGCGAGGAGCTTTCGCCGATCCACTCGTCGACGTCGCGCACGTCGAGGATCGCAACACCGGGCTTGCCGACCGCCGCCAGCATCGCCTTGGCGTCGATCATGATATCGCCGGCCTCCGGTACGATCGCAAAGGAGGCCTTCGCCGGCACCGCCACGTCGGTGGTCACCGGCAGGTCGGCCGCCTTCCAGGCATCGAAGCCGCCATGCAGCACCTTGATCCTGGGATAGCCCAGCATCGTGAGCAGGTAGTAGCCGCGGCAGGACTGGCCGAAGCCGGAATTCATCGACTGCTCGTAGATCACCGCGGTCTCCTTGCCGGAGAGACCGGCGGCACCGAACGCGTCGGCGAATTTTGTCTTGAGCTCGTGGATGCCTTCCGGCGTCGAGGTCGCGAGGAAGGTGAAGATGTCATGCACATTGACGGCACCGGGCAAATGGCCGGCCGCATAGGCATCCGGATTTCGCGTGTCGATGATGACACACGGGTCTTTCTTGACGAGCTCGGCAAGTTCGCCGGCGGTGATCAGAACGTCCGTCATGGCAGCCTCTCCTGTCTGTGGTTGCAGTTGTGGTGGTCCCGAACTTGTTTGAGCATGATCTCCGCGCAAACGCGTTCCGCGTTTGTCGCGAGGGAAAACCGGTTTCCACTTTTCCGGATCATGCTTCAGCCGTCCGCCAGCATCTTGCGCAGCTGCTTGGTGGCGGGCGTGACGATGGCGACAAAATAGGCCTCGCGCAGCCTGCGCTGGGCGCGGTGGCTCATCAGGTAGCCGCGCGCGCCGCAATGGAGCATCGCGGCATGTGCGAATGCGACGCTGGCATCGCCGATCCGCAGTCGCAGTGCGACGACGCGGCGCCAGTAACTGTCATCGGCATTGTAGGGATCGCTTGCCAGCGCCATTGCCTCCTTCTCGAACTCGGCATGGAGCTCGCGGAATTGCAGCGGCTGTTGCGGCAGATAGCGGTTGACGTGTCCGAGCGGCGCATGGACCTCATCCATGATATTGATGCAATCCTTCATCAGCCCAAGACCCATGCCGGCCTGCAACAGGATGAAGCCGGCGCGGATTTTCTTGACGAACGGCGCAGCCGGCTCGGCCAGGATCAGTTCGTCCGGCACGAACACGTCGCGAAACTGGACGCCATAGGTACCGGTGCCGTCCATCGCCAGGAACGGCTTGCAGGGCGTCAGCGTGATCGCGGGATCGGAGCAGTCGGCGAGGAACATCACGGTGCTGCCCGGCTCGCCGCTTGCGATGCCGCCCGGCTCGCCGCCTGCGGTGCCGCCCGGCTCGCCCTTGGCGCCCTCGTCCTCGCGCTCGAAGATCGTGCCGAAGTAATGGCCGGGACCGAGATTCGACACCCAGGGCAGCGCGCCGCGGACGATGTAGCCGCCCTCGACCTTGCGGCCCTTCAGCTTCAGCCGCTCGATGCCGAAGAAGCTCTTCATCGGGTTGGAAAGCCCGGTGCCGCCGAGCGCGCGCCCGCGGGCAAAGCAGTCACCGAAGCGCGCGGCGAGCTTCATGTTGGTGGAATTGGCGACGTACCAGACCAGCGTGTTCTGGCACCACGCCATGAAGGCGGTGGCGCCGCAGACCTCGCCGAGCGCGGCCATCGACTGGATGGCCCAGCGCAGGTCGGCAGGCCCCTCCTGCGGCACATGGCTGCTCCAAACGCCGACCTTGCCGAGCCGGCGCAGGAATTCGCCGGGATAGACCGAGCCGGCATCGATCGCGGCTGCGATCGGCGCCAGCTCCTGACGGGCAAGGCGGGCAACCTCGTCCGCAATGGTCGGTGCGGGATCTTGAGCTGCGACCCGCGATAAAGCCAGTGAACCCATGGATGATCTCCGCACCTTGAATTGCCGGTCGGGCGTTTACGCGCTGACCTCGAGATTGACGGGACGGGTGAAGGTGTTGGCGACCGGCGACCACTTCTTCACATGCGCCACCAGCGCGTCGATCTCGGCCTGCGAGACCCCCTCGCACTCCATGTCGACCTTGACGCGGACGTCGGTGAAGCCGACCGGCTTCTCGCTGACGTCGCCGGTGCCCCACACCGCGGTGATATTGAGATCGCCCTCGAGCTCGAGCTCGAGCTTGTTGACGATCCAGCCGCGATGCACAGCGTTGGCGTGCAGGCCGACCGCAAGGCAGGAGCCGAGCGCGGCGAGCGAGGCCTCGGAGGGATTGGGCGCGGTGTCGTCGCCGAGCAGGCCCGGCGGCTCGTCGACGATGTAGGGCGCGAGGTTGCGGATGTAGTTGGCGTGACGGAACTTGCCCTCGGCCACCGTCTTGCACTTCAAGGTCTTGATCACCTTCGGGTTGGCCTTGCCATTGGCAATCAGCTGCTCGAGCCCGCCTTTGTCGATCGGCGCGAGGCAGCCGGTCAGTGCGGTTTTCTGGGCGACAGCGGTCATCAGTTTTCTCCCTGGGAGCGATGGAATTGGTCAGGATACCGAACGGTCTGTTTCCTGCACGAAGCGTGCCAGTCCTGCCGCAAATCAAAAGCCGAAATCCCGCAGGCGCTTAGGCGGACCTGCCTGCGGATTGATCAGCGCGCGGCTGCTCAAACGCGGTGCATCTGCGGCGCCGCCGCGATTATTTTGAGCGCAGGACGGCGCACATGCCCGCCCCCGTGAAGATGCGGCTTGATGATTTCGGCGCGCTCCGATTTACTGCCGCGCATGGCCAAATCGCTTGCGAAGAAAAAATCTGCCGCCGCGTTCACCGCCGGCGACGATGAATCGGCGCGCGGGCGCCTGCTGAACGCCGCAACCCATCTGTTCTGCAAGAACGGCATCAACGCCACCGGCATCGATGCGATCATCGACGAGGCCGGAACCGCGAAGACCACGCTCTACAAGCTGTTCGGCTCGAAGACCAACCTCGTGCATGCGGTGCTGGAGAGCGAAGGCCGCCAGTGGCGCGAATGGTTCATCGGCGCGATCGAGGCCGGCGGCGGCGATCCGCAGACCAAGCTGTCGCGGATCTTCCCTGCCCTGAAGACCTGGTTCGCCGAGGAGCGCTTCTACGGCTGCCCCTTCATCAACGCGGTCGCCGAGCACGACAAGGACGCCAAGCAGTTCCGCAACATCGCGCTGAAGCACAAGAAGGTGGTGCTGGCGCATATCGAGAAGCTCGCCGGCGAGATGGGCGCGGCCGAGCCGGCCGTGCTCGCGCACCAGCTCGCGCTTCTGATCGACGGCGCCATCGTCGCGGCCATGGTGTCGTGTGATCCGACCGTCGCCGACACCGCGGGCCTTGCCGCGAGCAATCTGTTCGCGCCCGCCAAGGCGAAGAAGCCGAAGCGCGCCGGCGGCGCGGCGGAACAACAGCTCCTCGCCGTGTAACGCAACGGCCGCCGCAATCCGCGGCAGTCCTGCCCTTCTCACATATCGTAGTCTGCCGACGCGGCGTCCGCGCTGTTTCGGCGCGTCCGCCACCCTGGCAAGGCCGGCATTGGCGCAGACTTCATCCTTCTCGCCGCCGGCCGAACCGATCGTCGCAACCTCCGGCGTCGGTATTTCTGCGGCGCGATCGCCCGCCGGGTTTACCTGCCGTCAATCACGCCGCGCGATCGGCGCCGGCCTTAAACGCCTGTTAGGTCGGGCCGGGTCAGTTGCGCGGTGAAAGTACGAGGCAAGAACAATGCAGTCCGAAAAAGGACGATACAGCCAGCCGCGCTGGGGCGTGACGCGCTGGCTCGCCGACGCCGGACCGGGCGTACCTGACGACATCCGCGCGGCGCTGATCGGGGATCTCTACGGCTCGCTGCCGGTGTTTGCGGCTGGCGCGGTCAATACGGTCGCAGTCGCAGCCGTGATCGCGATCCGCGAGCCGACCGCGCTGTTCATCACCTGGGTCGTCCTCGAACTCGTCATCTGCCTCTCGCGCCTCGCCGTGCTCGTGGTTGCGCATCGCGCCGCGCGCGAGCAGCGGCCGACCCCGACCGATCTGCATCTCGTGCTTGCAGTCGCCTGGAGCGCCAGCGTCGGCTTCGGCATCCTGATCAGCCTCGCAAGCGGCGACTGGGTGGTTGCGCTGCTGGCTTCGCTATCGGCGGCGGCGATGGTCGGCGGCATCTGCTTCCGAAATTTCAGCGCCCCGCGCCTTGCCGGCACCATGATCCTGCTCAGCCTCGGCCCGATCGTTCCGGGCGCGGCCCTTGCCGGCGAGCCGCTGCTCTTCATCGTCGTCATGCAGGTGCCGCTGTATCTCACGGCGATGACGGTGGCAGCCTTCCGCCTCAACAAGATGCTGATCGCCACGATGCGCGCCGAGCGCGAGAACGGCCATCTTGCCCATCACGACACCCTGACCGGCCTGCGCAATCGCGCCGGCTTCGTCGCGGCGCTGAACGCAAAGCTGGCGGCCCCCGCCGAGAATGGCGGGCCCTTTGCGCTGCTGTTCTTCGACCTCGACAATTTCAAGCCGGTCAACGACACCTATGGCCACGCCGCCGGCGATCAGGTGCTGATGCTGACCGCGGAGCGGCTGCGGCGTGCGCTGCCCGAAACCGCGGTAATCGCACGGCTCGGCGGCGACGAGTTCGTGGTGCTGGTCAACGGCGTCACGGCGGAACAGGCGCTCACGGCCGGCCAGCGCATCATCCAGACCGTCACGATGCCCTATCAGCTCGCGGGCGGCATCTCGGCCGAGGTCGGTGTCAGCGTCGGCATCGCGGTGTCGCCTGAGCACGGCACCGAGGCCGAACAGCTGCTGGCGTCCGCCGACGCCGCGCTGTACGAGGCGAAATCCGAAGGCAAGGCGCGGTGCCGGATGGCTTCCGTCGCGACCAATGTCGCCGCGCTGCGCCGCCTCACGCAGCACGGCCACGCGCCCGCCACCGATCGCAGCGCCGCCTGAGGCGCGGCGCTCGCCGTTACAGGTCGAAATTGGTCGGCAGCATCACGACGTCGCGGATGGTCATGCCGCGCGGCCGGGTCAGCATGAACATCACGACCTCGGCGACTTCGCTGGCCTCCAGCAGGCTTCCGGCCGCCTTGGCCTCCGCAAGCTTCTCGGGCGGCCAGTCCGCCAGCAGCGCGCTGATCACGGGTCCTGGCGAGATCGAGCCGACACGGATGCCGTGCTTGAACACCTGGCGCCGCACCGTCTGCACGAAGCAGTTGACCGCCCATTTCGACGACGCATAGACCGGCTCCCACGGCGTCGGGAAATGCGCGGCGAGCGAGCTCGTCACGATGATGTCGCCGGTGCCGCGCGTGATCATGTGCGGCAGCACGTCGTGCACGTTCTTCATCACGACGTTGACGTTGAGGTTCAGCATCCGGTCGATCGCAATCGTATCCGCATCGACGAGGTCGCCGCCGACATAAATGCCGGCATTGGCGTGCAGGATGTCGAGCTGGCCGGTCTTCTCGAGCACCTTGGGCAGCAAGGTTGCACACTGCGCGGGATCGAGCAGGTCGATCACCAGCGGGACCACCGCATCGCCGTGCTTGCGGGCGAGCGCTTGCAGCGCGGTGGCATCGCGGTCGACCATCACCACGCGCGCGCCCGCGGCCAGCATCGCCTCGCTGCTCGCCAGTCCAATCCCCGACGCCGCCCCGGTCACGGCCGCCACCTTGCCTTCCAACACTTTCGCCATCGGTCCACCCTGCTGAGATCACCACGACAGTCGCCGCAGTATAGCAATCCCGGACGGCATGTCGGTAACCGAGGATGGGGGAACGCGGCCTCCGCGGCTGACATCGTGCGAAAATTTCAGATGGTAGCGACTGCACACAAGTCCCAAAGCACCGCTGTGGAATGCTGCGCGCCGACATGCCCGTCAGAGGCTGCCAAACGGCCAACAAGAAGAAGCGGAGGACTACAATGACAAGGAACCGTTCGCCCCGGCTATCGCGCCGTCATCTCATCAAGGGCGCCGCGGCCACGTCAGCCGCGCTGCTGCTCGGCAGGCCCGCGATCGCCAGAGGCAAGACGGAGGGCAAGACCGAGATCGTCATCGGCAACATCGACGCCTATTCGGGACCGGCCGCGGTCTATTCGTCGATCGGCCGCACCCCCGGCGGCTATTTCAAGATGATCAACGAGCAAGGCGGCATCAACGGCCGCATGATCAAGTACATCACCTATGACGATGCCTACAGCCCGGCCAAGACCGTCGAGCAGGCGCGCAAGCTGGTCGAAGGCGACGAGATCGACGTGCTGTTTGCGCCGCTCGGCGCGCCGACCAATGCGGCGATCATGAAGTACATGAACCAGAAGAAGGTCCCGCACCTCTTCATTGCCTCGGGCGCGACCAAGTTCGGCGACTACAAGAATTTCCCCTACACCATGGGTTTCCAGCCCTGCTACCAGATCGAGGGCCGCGCCTTCGCGCAGCATGTGCTGTCGACACAGAACGATCCCAAAATCGGCATCGTCTACCAGAACGACGATTTCGGCCGCGACGTGCTGAAGGGCTTCAAGGACGGACTTGGCGCCAGGACGTCCGCAATCGTGGCGGAGCTGTCCTATGAGACCGCCGACCCGACCATCGACAGCCAGGTGGTCCGCTGCAAATCCGCCGGCGCCAACGTGTTCATGAGCATGACCACGCCGAAATTCGCCGCCCAAGGCATCAAGAAGATCGCCGAGCTCGGCTGGCAGCCGGCACATTACATCGGCAACAACGCCTCCTCCGCCGGCTCGACGCTGAAAGCCGCGGGCTTCGACGTCTCCAAGGGAATCATTTCGAGCGCCTACCTGAAGGATCCCGTCGACGCCGCCTGGGACAGCGATCCCGCCATCCAGAAATGGCGCGCGTTCCTCGACAAATATGATCCGGCCGCCGCCAAGAACGACATCTACGCGGTCACCGGCTATCTCACCAGCCAGATCCTGGTCCAGGTGCTCAAGCAGTGCGGCGACGACGTCTCGTCCGAAAGCATCATCAAGCAGGCGGCCAACCTGAAGGATTTCGAATCCGACATGCTGCTGCCCGGCATCCGGATCAACACCTCGCCATCAGACCATTATCCGCTCGAGCAGTTGCAACTGGTGCGCTTCAGCGGCGAGCGCTACGAGCCGATGGGACCGGTGATCGACGGCGGCATCTCGAAGGCTTGATCGTCCGGGGCGTGCACCGCCGACGCAAAATGCGCCCGTAGGCTTTGTCGAAACCGCGCGCCCGACCCGGGACAAGGACGACAATAAGACATCAACTACGGATTGTAGGCAATCGTTTCAGGCGCTGCGACGCAACAGGCGGGCTTGCCTGCCTGACGTATCCAACCGACGGATTCTGAGGTAGCGTGTAGCGACCTCGAACGTGGCGAGCCATCATGCTCACGCTCTATTCCTATCCGCCGCTGTTCGGCGTCGCCGACAACAATGGCTATGGTCTGAAGGTGTTCGCTTTTCTGAAGCTCGCCGGCGTACCGTTCCGGCACGAACATATTTTCGATGCATCGAAGGCACCGCGCAAGCAATTGCCCTATGTCGTCGACGGCGACGACACTGTCGGCGACAGCGAGACCATCCTCGCCTATGTCACCGGAAAATATGACGTGACGCTGGATGCCGCGCTGACGCCGGCGCAGCGCACGACCAACCTCCTCGTCACGCGGACGCTCGACGATCTCTACTGGGTGATGTCCTATTCGCGCTGGCAGGACGCGCGCTATTGGCCCCAATTCCGCGACGCGCTCAAGCGCGAGCATCCAGCCCTCACCGACGACGGCTTGATGAAGGCCAAGGAGTTCAACGCGCAGCGCTATTATTACCAGGGCATCGGCCGCTTCGAGCCCGACGCCGCGATGGCCCGCGGCCTCGCCGATCTCGCCGCACTGGCGAGCCTGATCCCGAGCCAAGGCTATGTGCATGGCGACAGGCCGACGACTATCGACGCCGGCATCTATGGCTTCGTGGCCAATATCTACTTCTACGACATCGAGACGCCGTTGAAGCAATTCGTGGTCTCGCACGACGCCCTGGTACAACATTGCTGCGCCATCCACGCGGCAGTGAGTACGTGAGCCCGGGCGAACTCAACCTCTAACTCGATAGTTACCTTCGCGGCGGTGAGCGAACAGGCCGTTGCTCCGTCCACGGCGCAGGTGGAAATATCTGCGCTGGCGTGTCGCAGCCGGCCTCTCGCCAATAGATCGATTTCGGGGGTAGTATCCCGTCCTTGCGCTAACTGCGGAGCCGGTCATGGCTTCAAAACTGTCTTCGGGCATTATCGCGTTAGTCCTCGTTGGAGCAGCAGTGCTTTTGGTTGCAGGTCCGCCACCTGCATGGGGCCTGCTGTTGCTCGGCGCCTTCGCACTGGCGGCGCTCTATATTTTTGCGAGAATGAGGTCGCGCTACGATCCGCTCGATCCACGCTTCGGTAGCTGCATCCCTCCGATTTCCAAGCCGAAGGGCGGCGGCAATGAATCCACCACCTGAGCGCCGTCCAGCATCGATCAGATGCGGATCGCGCGAAGACGTCCTGATGGCCTAGAGCCGAGATGCAAAGCACGTCGGCTGCAATTCGCTAATGCCCGGTACGGAGATTCAGCTTCGCGTTCGATCTGGAATTTTGTGCAGTTTGTTTCAGACGACACTCCATTTTCAGCACCAGGAGATTGATCAAATGCAGACGCCCACGCCAAACCCCCGAGGAGCAGAGTTCTGGAACAGCACCATGGGGCACTCATGGGTTTCGCAGCAAGCCGTGATCAGCGAAGTCTTCACGTCGGTCACCAACGTCAGCCTGGGTGCCGCGGCGGCAAAGCCGGGTGAGCGTGTCATCGATATCGGATGCGGCACCGGTGACACAGTGTTGGCGTTCGCCAAGGCTGTTGGTCCGTCGGGTGCTGTGGTGGGTGTCGATATCTCGGTCCCGATGCTGGATCTGGCCAAGCATCGTGTCGCCGAGGCGGGATTTGGCAACGTGACCTGTGCGCTGGCCGACGCAACGATCTACGGCTTCGAACCGCGCTGGGCGGATCTGATGTATTCGCGTTTTGGCCTGATGTTCTTCGATGACCCGGTCAAGGCCTTCACCAACATCCGCGGCGGCATGAAAGCGGGCGGGCGGCTGGTGTTCGTCTGTTTTCGCACCATGCCGGAGTCGCCGTGGTTTCGCGTACCCATCGAGGCGGCCCGACCGCACGTGCCGCCACAGCCGCCGCTCGATCCATTGGCGCCCGGGATGTTTTCGTTCGCGCGCGAGGATCGCGTTCGCGGTATCCTGACCGAGGCCGGGTTTCACGAGATTGCGCTCAAGGCCACCGACGTACCGATCCATGGCGGCGACATCGCGCAAAGCATGGCCTTCATCACGCAGGCCGGCCCGCTGCCTGCGCTGCTCGAGAATGCCACGGACGATCAACGTCATCGCGCCATGGAAGCGGTACGCAACGCGCTCGCCGCAAGCCTCGGAGCTGATGGCCGCGACCTGCATGTGGGTCTGTGGCTCGTGTCGGCACTAGCCTAGCGAGATGCTGCCTTCGGGATTGTGACGGCAGAAATCGTGCCATCTGCGGCGCACCAACACGGTGTCGTCCTGGCGAAGGCCAGGGGACCCATTACCCCAAATCTCAATTGTTGCGCGACGCTGCGGCCTCGATCCCTTTCACAATCCAATGCGGTGGTTGATGGTGTGGACGGCCCCCTACGGCATCAGTGTGCCAGAATGAGGTTGTCTAGATCTCATACAAGGGAGCCGTCCGTGAACCAGATTATCCGCATTGGGATTGATACGTCGAAGTATATTTTTGTGCTGCATGGGGTTGATGCGGCGGAGCAGGTGGTGCTGCGCAAGAAGCTGTCGCGCAAACAAGTGCTGGAGTTCTTCGCCAAATTGCCGCCGACTGTGATCGGGATGGAGGCCTGCGGGGCTTCGCAACATTGGGCGCGTCAGCTTTCCAAGCTCGGTCACGAGGTGAAGCTGATGGCACCGCAATTGGTCAAACCCTACGTGATGCGGAACAAGAATGACGGGCGGGATGCAGAAGGCCTGTGTGAAGCGATGAGCCGGCCGAGCATGCGCTTCGTGCCGGTGAAGACGGCCGAGCAGCAGGCCGCGCTGATGCTGATGGGTGTCCGCGACGGATTGATCGTCCGGCGCACCCAGCTGACCAATACGATACGCGGCCACGCGGCGGAGTATGGCCTGATCGCCCCCAAGGGACTGGACGCGATCGAACCACTGCTGGTGCGGATTGCGCAGGACGAGACGCTTCCGGTTCTGGCGCGCGAGCTGTTTGTGGTGCTGGGCCGGGAGCGCGTCAGGCTCGAGGGTGAGTTGGAGGCGGTTGAGGCCAAGCTGATGGCCTGGCACCGCGCCGATGCCACGGGCCGGCGCTTGGCTCAGATCCCCTCGGTCGGTCCGATCGTTGCAACCGCGCTGGTGATGAAGACACCTGATCCGCGCACGTTCCGTTCTGGTCGTCATTTTGCGGCCTGGCTGGGATTGACACCCAAGGACCACTCCACCGCTGGCAAGACCAGGCTTGGCAAGATCACGCGGGCTGGCGATGAGAACTTGCGCCGTCTGCTGGTGGTCGGGGCCACAGCGGTGATCCAGCAGGCCAGGCGGGGACGCGGTCATCACTCGCGCTGGCTGCTGGCCCTGATCAAGCGCAAGCCGCCGAAGCTTGCGGCCGTGGCGCTCGCCAACAAAGTGGCCCGTATCGCCTGGAAGCTGATGGCAACGGGCGAGAGTTACGAGGCGGCACGGATGAATCCCATGACAGCCGCCGCCTAATCGATTAGCCGGCGGGCTCGCTCGCCGGCCGACCGGAGCTGCAAGAGCAGATGGAGCGATCGATCGAGCAACGATGCGAGACAGTCCGCAGGACCCATCGGCCGCCAACAGGCCGCGTGGTTGTTTGGAACTCGCATCGCGCAAACCATCTTGGCCAGCGATCCATTCGATCGCACCCAACAGGCCGGACATATGGATGCAAGCGATCCGATCTCACCAAACAGCTCTTGTGCCACGGGGGCCGTCCACATATGGGTCCTGGCTTTCGCCAGGACGACGTGTGGAAAGAGTCGCTTACTCGAATCCCGTTCTTGCTCCGCGGACAGAGCAATTGCGTAAGCTACCGCTCCTGCCGCAGCCCCGCCTCCAGCCGGGCGAGCTCGGCGTCGAGGTCGCGCTCGACATCGGCCACCCGCATGTCGACCACCCGATAGTCGCGCGCCTCGAGCCAGGCTCTGCGCTTGGCACGGTCGGCACCGATGGCCTCGCTCTCGTTCGGGTTGACCAGCTCGATTGCAAGCCGGTGCACGAAGGAGACGAAGTCGGGGATGTGGCGGCCGACCGGGGTCTGGCGCTTGAACTGGCCGGCGAAGCGGCGGTCCCGCGTCAGCGCCTGCCACAGGGTCCGTTCGGCGTCGGTCGGGTTGCGGCGGAGCAGCCGGGCGAGCCCGCGCACGGTGCTGCTGCTGTCGGCGGTCGCGCCGCCCTGCCCCTGCTCGGCAAGCAGCGCCCGCAAGCGCGTCGCCTGGGCGCCGTCGAGCACGCCGCCCTTGGCCGGGCCCTTGCGGCCCTCGGCGATCGCCATCACCACGCCGTGCAGCGTGTGCATGTCCTGCTTGGTCGGATCCATCCTCGTGAAGATGTTGCGCAGGTTTACCAGCATGGTGTCGCGCTTCTCCGCCGGCCGCAGGAACTCGACCTTGTCGAGCTCGGCGACGAGATTGTCGAAGAACGCCTGCATCTGGTGCTGGGAGGCCGGCTCGGACCGCTCGGGCATCGCGAACGGCAGCGCGCCCGCGGTCGAGAGCTTGAACCACTCGTAGCCCATCAACAGCACCGCCTGCGCCAGATTGAGCGAGGCGAAGCCCGGATTGACCGGGAAGGTGATGATGCGGTTGGCGAGCGCGACCTCCTCATTGGTCAGGCCGGCGCGCTCGCGCCCGAACAGAATGCCGGCGCCGCCGCCGGATGCGACATGATCGACGATCTCACTCGCCGCGCCTTCCGGCCCGACCACCGGCTTGGCCTGGTCGTGGGCCCGGGCGGTGGTCGCAAACACCAGCGTGAGATCGGCGATCGCCTGCTCGACGGTGTCGAACAGCTCGACGGAACCGATGATGTGGTCAGCACCGGCGGCCGCGCGCTGGGCGGCAATGTTCGGCCAGCCGTCGCGCGGGTTGACGATGCGCATCCTCGACAGCGCGAAGTTGCCCATCGCGCGCGCGGCCATGCCGATGTTCTCGCCAAGCTGCGGTTCGACCAGGATGACGACGGGACCGGCAAGGTCGTGCCCTGCCTTGGTCTTGTCGGTGCCGGACATCTCACTTCACTTTCTGATTCAACGTCTGAAGATTTTGAATCAGCTTCCGAGGAGGCTGATTCAAAATCTCATGCAGGGGCCCAAGACCGCACCGACCAGCTTTGCACCGGTTTTGCGCGAGACCATTTTCTCCAAGGGGATAACAGGGTTAGCGGCGTTTGCGAATCCTCAATCGGAGTCCCAATCGCACGAAGCGAAGGCTGCCGCTTGCGCGCACTTGGCCTTCGGATAGGCTATCAACCACAACCAAAGCGAAGCTGTAAAGGCACGCTTGAGACGCCGGGTTCAACGGCGAGGCACCTTGGGGGGACGACGATGCGGGGCAGATGGACGCTGGCGATTGTGGGCTTGATCTTGGTCGTGGCGGGGGGCCTGCTCGCCCACCTCACGCAGACCGCCGGCGGCATCCGGATCGAGGATGTCCGCTTCAAGGGCGCCAAGGGCAATACGATGAGCGCCCTGCTCTACATCCCGCCGAATGCCACGCCGCAGATCCCGGCGCCCGGCATCCTCGCCGTCCACGGCTATATCAATTCGCGCGAGACCCAGGACGGCTTCGCCATCGAGTTCGCCCGCCGCGGCTACGTGGTGCTCGCGCTCGACCAGACCGGTCACGGCTATAGCGACCCGCCCTCCTTCGCCAACGGTTTTGGCGGACCTGACGGCCTTGCCTATCTCCGCAGCCTCCAATTCGTCGACAAGGAGAATATCGGGCTCGAGGGCCATTCGATGGGCGGCTGGACCGTGCTGGCGGCTGCCGCCGCGATGCCCAACGACTACAAATCGGTGGTGCTGGAGGGCTCGTCCACCGGCAAGCCGTTCGCTGCCGAGGGCACTGCGAGCTGGCCGCGCAATACCGCGCTCGTGTTCGCGCAGTACGAGGAATTCCCCGACCTGATGTGGGGTGTCCAGCTGGCGCGTGACGTCACCACGAGCCCGAAGCTCTGGGCGCTGTTCGGCACACAAGGCGCGGTCGAGCCGGGCAAGGTCTATGGCGATCCGGCCAACGGCACGGCCCGGGTGCTGTACACCCCGGCGATGACCCATCCGGCCGAGCACATCTCACATGAGGCGATCGGCTACAGCCTCGACTGGTTCGCCAAGACATTGAAGGGCGGCACGGCGCGGCCGGTCGACGACCAGATCTGGTTCCGCAAGGAGATCGGCACGCTCATCGCCCTCGCCGGTTTCATTGCCCTGGTCATCGGGACGTTCGACGGGCTGCTGGAAGCGCCGATGTTCTCCCGCCTGCGGCTGCCGGCGGTTGCCGACGGCACCATGCCGCCGCATGCGGCCGCGAGCGGCCGGCGCTGGACCGCGGCGTTCATCCTGTCCGCCTTCATCCCGGCGCTGACCTATTACCCGGCCTTCGCACTGGGCGGCACCTTCGTCACCCCCAGCGCGCTCCTGCCGCAGGGCATCACCAACCAGATCCTGGTCTGGGCCATCATCAACGGCCTGATCACGCTCGCCCTGATGCGGTTCGCCCCGAACCGCGCCAGCCGGACCGGCCTCGTCGGTCAATCCGTCGTGATCGCGGTGGCTTCGGTCGCGGTCGGCTACGCCGCGCTGTGGCTCGCCGACCTCGCCTTCAAGATCGACTTCCGCTTCTGGATCGTCGCACTCAAGTTGATGAGCGCGAAGCAATTCCTCATCTTCCTGATCTATCTGATTCCGTTCACGACGTTTTTCGTCGTGGCGCTGCACGTGCTGCACCGGAATTTCTCGACCATGGATGCGCCGCGCGGGGCGCTGTACCTGACCAACATCCTGGCGCTGACGTTCGGTTTCATCGTGTTGCTGGTGCTGCAATACGGCACGCTGTGGCTGACGGGGAAGCTGTTCAACCCGGTCCCGGACCCCGGTTTCGTGCCGCTCTCGACCATCGTCGCGATCCAGTTCGTGCCCCTGCTCGCGATCGTCGCCGTGATCGCGACCTTCACCTGGCGGCGGACCGGATCGAGCCTGCCGGGGGCCCTGATCGCGGGCCTGTTCGTGACCTGGTACATCGTGGCCGGGACGGCGACGCAGGCGGCGTTCTAGAGGGTTTTCAAGCGAAGTGGGCACCGGTTCGCGTGAAGAAAACCCGTCAAGAACAAGGGCCGAGAGGCGCTATTCTGGTCCGTCCAGAATGGCGGTTCTCGGTGAAAAGATGGGCTGAAAGTGCATAACCCCTCCGCTTCCGCCCGCCCCCGGGCGGTGCTATAGCGCAGGCGTATTTTCCACCCCCGCCGTCAAAAGCGCGCCGTTCCCAAGAGGGCCTCCCCGTCATGGCAAAAATCAAGGTATCCAACCCCGTCGTCGAACTCGATGGCGACGAGATGACCCGGATCATCTGGCAGTACATCAAGGACAAGCTGATCAACCCGTTCCTGGATGTCGAACTGCTCTATTTCGATCTGGGCATGGAATACCGCGATGAGACCAACGACCAGGTGACCATCGACGCCGCCGAAGCCATCAAGAAGGTCGGCGTCGGCGTCAAATGCGCCACCATCACCCCCGACGAGGCCCGGGTGAAGGAGTTCGGCCTGAAGCAGATGTGGAAGTCGCCGAACGGCACCATCCGCAACATCCTCGGCGGCTGCATCTTCCGCGAGCCGATCATCTGCAAGAACGTGCCGCGCCTGGTTCCCGGCTGGACCAAGCCGATCATCATCGGCCGCCATGCCTATGGCGACCAGTACCGCGCCACCGACATCAAGTTCCCCGGCAAGGGCACGCTGTCGCTGAAGTTCGTCGGCGAGGACGGCACCGTGATCGAGAAGGAAGTGTTCAAGGCGCCCGGCGCCGGCGTCGCGATGGAGATGTACAATCTCGACGACTCCATCACCGATTTCGCCCGCGCCTCGTTCAATTACGGCCTGATGCGCAACTACCCGGTCTATCTGTCGACCAAGAACACGATTCTGAAGGTCTATGACGGCCGCTTCAAGGACATCTTCCAGGACGTCTTCGACCGCGAGTTCAAGAAGGAATTCGAGGCCAAGGGCCTGACCTACGAGCACCGCCTGATCGACGACATGGTGGCCTCGGCGCTGAAATGGTCCGGCGGTTATGTCTGGGCCTGCAAGAACTATGACGGCGACGTGCAGTCCGACACCGTGGCCCAGGGTTACGGCTCGCTCGGCCTGATGACCTCGGTGCTGCTCACCCCGGACGGCAAGACCGTGGAAGCCGAGGCCGCCCACGGCACCGTGACCCGCCACTACCGCGAGCACCAGAAGGGCAAGGAGACCTCGACCAACTCGATCGCGTCGATCTTCGCCTGGACCCGTGGCCTCGCCCATCGCGCCAAGCTCGACAACAACGAGGCGCTGGCCAAGTTCGCCACCACCCTGGAGAAGGTCTGCGTCGCCACCGTCGAAGAGGGCTACATGACCAAGGACCTCGCGCTCCTGGTCGGCGCCGACCAGCGCTGGCTCTCGACCACCGGATTCCTCGACAAGGTGTCCGACAACCTCGTGAAGGCGATCGCGGCCTGAGGCCGTCATCCTGGGAAGACAGGTGCGAGCATGACCATGGCCCTTGTCAGAGCCGTCGTGCTCGCATCGTTCTCGCTAACCGCGTCGGCGGCATTCGCTGCCGATCCCCTGCCCGACGCCGTCGCGGCGCCTGGCGAGTCCAAGATCCTCACCGTCCATGCCGAGGGCGTGCAGGTCTATGAGTGCAAGCCGGTCAGCGACGGCAAGCTCGCCTGGTCGTTCCGCGAACCGATCGCGACCCTGATCGCCGACGGTCGCACGGTCGGCCGGCATTATGCGGGTCCGAACTGGGAGCATGTCGACGGCAGTGTCGTGACCGCCCGCACCGCCGGCAGCGCACCCGGCACCACCGCCGCCGATATTCCCTGGCTGAAGCTCGAGGTGATCGCCCACCGCGGCAACGGCCTGCTCTCCGGCGTCGCAACCGTGCAGCGGATCAACACCTCGGGCGGCGAGCTCAGCGGCGCCTGCGACAAATCAGGCGCGCTGAAGAGCGCGGCGTATTCGGCGGATTACGTGTTCCTGCGACGGGACTAGCGTTTTCAAGCGAAGTGGATACCGGTTCGCGTGGAGAAAACGCGCCAAACGAAGAATCGAGAGCCTCGTTCCGATTCAATCGGAATGAGGTTCTAGTCGCGGATGCCGCCGTCGGTCTCGCGCGGCGCCTGGGCGATCTCCGCGGCGGCCAGGTCGCCGCCGGCCGCGAGCGGATCGGCAAGCCGCGCCTCCGCGGTCTCCCGGACATGCGCGGCGAGCGCCGGCATGCGCTCGATCAGGGCATGGAAGTCCTGCGCATCGAGCACCAGGAGCTTGGTCTTGCGCGTCGCCGTCACCGTGCCGGAGCGGCTGGTCCGCCGCAGCAGCGCGATCTCGCCGAAGAACGCGCCGTCGGAAAGCCGCACAAGCTGGCTCGGCAGGTCGATCTCGACCTCGCCCGCGGTGATGAAATACATCGATGACGCCGCATCGCCGCGCCGCACCAGCACCTCGCCGGCCTCGATGGTCTGCGACCGCAGCAAGCGCATGATGTCGGAAATATCGGCAGCGCCAAGATGTGAGAACAGCGGCACCCGCGCCAGCATGCCCCAGGTCACGACGAAGTCGCGGCGCCGGACCTCGTCGGCGAACGCGGTCGAGATGATCGCGACCGGCAGCGCGATCATCGCGAAGCCGACCACGATCGCGACCACCGTGACGGTCCGGCCGAGCGGCGTAATCGGGACGACGTCGCCGTAACCGACGGTGCCGAGCGTCACGATCGCCCACCACATCGCCTGCGGCATGGTGCCGAACTTGTCCGGCTGCACCCTGTGCTCGATGGCATAGAGCAGCGAGGCAAACAGCAGCACGGCGCCGGTCAGGATCACCACGCAGCCGAACAGCGTGCGCCGCTCGGCATGCAGCGCCGCCAGCAGCGAGCGCATCGCGGTCGAGTAGCGCACCAGCTTGAGGAACGGCAGCATGCCGAACAGCACCAGCGCGGTCTTGTCGCCGATGACAAGCGCGACGGCCGATGGCAGGAAGGCCAGCAGGTCGATCACGCCGAGCGCCGAGAAGGCGTATTCCAGCCGTGCCCGTGCCGGCGTCATGTCGCGCAGCGAGTGGCCGACCACGCTCCAGAGCCGCGCGGCATATTCCAGCGCGAAGGCAATGACCGCCGCGATCTCGATGGTCGTCAGCAGCCAGCCGAGCTGTGCGTCGATCTCGGGCACCGAGGCCAGGATCGCCGCCAGCACATCGACGGCGATGATGGCGACGATGATCCGGGCAAAGCGCAAGCCGCCCGAATGCGGCAGATCATCGCGTTCGAGCAGCTCGTAGAGACGGTCGCGCAACCCGGGATCGCTGATCGTGGGCTTGAGCGGAGCCGTCGCCACGATCAGCCTCTCCGTCAGGCGCCGGCCGATGCCTGTTGAGTCATGGCCTGTTCGATCGCCGACAGCGCGGCGTCGGCCTTGGCGCCGTCGGGCCCGCCGGCCTGCGCCATGTCGGGCCGGCCGCCGCCGCCCTTGCCGCCGAGCACCTCGGAGCCCTTGCGCACCAGCTCGACCGCGTTGAACCGCGCGGTCAGATCGGCGGTGACGCCGACCACGATGCCGGCCTTGCCGTCCTCGGTGACGCCGACGATCGCGACCACGCCGGAGCCGATCTGCTTCTTGCCGTCGTCGACGAGACTCTTGAGATCCTTGGTCTCGACGCCCTCGACCGCGCGCGCCAGCAGCTTGACATTGCCGACCTCGCGAACGGCTGAGGCGGCGCCGTTCGACGCACCGCCGCCGCCCATCGCGAGCTTCTTGCGGGCGTCGGACAAATCGCGCTCGAGCTTCTTGCGCTCTTCCATCAGAGCTGTGATGCGCGCCGGCACGTCCTCGATCGTGGTGCGCAGCTCCAGCGCCGCGGTCTTGGCCAGCGCGATGGTGTCGTTGGCGTGCTTGCGCGCATGATGCCCGGTCAGCGCCTCGATACGGCGCACGCCGGACGCGACCGCGCCCTCGCTGGTCACGGAAATCATGCCGATGTCACCGGTGCGGCGGACATGGGTGCCGCCGCAGAGCTCGACCGACCAGCCAAGCGCGTTCTGGCCGTGATCGCGGGCGCCCTTGCCCATCGACACGACGCGAACCTCGTCGCCGTATTTCTCGCCGAACAGCGCGCGGGCGCCGGCCTCGCGGGCATCGTCGACGCCCATGACCCGGGTCGTGACCTCGTCATTCTCCAGCACGACATCGTTGGCGATGTCCTCGATCCGGGCGAGCTCTTCCGGCGTGATCTGCTTCGGATGCACGAAGTCGAAGCGCAGCCGGTCCGGCGTGACCAGCGAGCCGCGCTGCGCGATGTGATCGCCGAGCACCTGGCGCAGCGCCTCGTGCAGCAGATGCGTCGCCGAATGGTTGGCGCGGATCGACGAGCGCCTGGTGTGATCGACCTCGAGCTGCAATGTGGTGCCGACGCCGAGCGTGCCCTGCTCCACCGTGCCGAGATGCACGAACAGATCGCCGGCCTTCTTCTGCGTGTCGGTGACGCGGAACTTGACGCCCTCCCCGGTCAGCACGCCGGTGTCGCCGACCTGGCCGCCGGACTCGCCGTAGAACGGGGTCTGGTTCAGCACGATCGCGCCGCTCTCGCCGGCCTTCAGGCTCTCGACCTCGGCGCCGTCCTTGATCAGCGCCGTCACCGCGCCTTCCGCGCTCTCGGTCTCGTAGCCGAGGAATTCGGTCGCACCGAGCTTCTCGCGCAGCGGGAACCAGATCGCCTCGCTCGCCGCCTCGCCCGAGCCCGCCCACGAGGCACGCGCCTTGACGCGCTGCCGCTCCATCGCGTCGGTGAACGACGCCTGGTCGACGCTGATGCCGCGCGACTTCAGCGCGTCCTGCGTCAGATCGAGCGGGAAGCCGTAGGTGTCGTACAGCGTGAACGCGGTGTCGCCGTCGAACATGTCGCCCTTCTTGAGGCCGGCGCTCTTCTCGTCGAGGATCGACAGGCCGCGCGCCAGCGTCTTGCGGAAGCGCGTCTCCTCCAGCCGCAGCGTCTCCTCGATCAGCTTCTCCGCACGGACCAGATCCGGATAGGCCTGGCCCATCTCGCGGACCAGCGCCCAGACCAGGCGATGCATCAGCGGCTCGCTCGCGCCCAAGAGCTGTGCATGGCGCATCGCGCGGCGCATGATCCGGCGCAGCACGTAGCCGCGGCCCTCGTTCGACGGCAGCACGCCGTCGGTGATCAGGAACGCGGACGAGCGCAGATGGTCCGCGATCACCCGATACGACCCAACGTTCTGCTCGTTCGGACCGTGCCCGAGGGTAGACGCGGCGGCATCGATCAGATTGCGGAACAGATCGGTCTCGAACACGCTCTCGACGCCCTGCAGGATGCAGGCCATGCGCTCGAGCCCCATGCCGGTGTCGATCGAGGGACGCGGCAGCGCTACGCGCTCCTCCTTCGTCACCTGCTCGTACTGCATGAACACCAGGTTCCAGAATTCGAGGAAGCGATCGCCATCCTCATCCGGGCTGCCCGGAGGGCCGCCCCAGATGTGCTCGCCGCGGTCGATGAAGATTTCGGAGCACGGTCCGCACGGGCCGGTGTCGCCCATCGCCCAGAAATTGTCCGAGGTCGGGATGCGGATGATGCGGTCGTCCGAGAAGCCCGCGATCTTCTTCCAGTAGCCGGCCGCCTCGTCGTCGGTGTGGTAGACGGTGACCAGCAGCTTGTCCTTCTTCAGCCCGAAATCCTTGGTGATCAGATTCCAGGCGAGCTCGATCGCGCGCTCCTTGAAGTAATCGCCGAACGAGAAGTTGCCGAGCATCTCGAAGAAGGTGAGATGGCGCGCGGTGTAGCCGACATTGTCGAGGTCGTTATGCTTGCCGCCGGCGCGCACGCACTTCTGCGACGTCGTGGCGCGCTGGTAGCCGCGCTTCTCGACGCCGGTGAAGACGTTCTTGAACTGCACCATGCCGGCATTGGTGAACATCAAGGTCGGGTCGTTGCGCGGAACCAGCGGCGACGAGGCCACGATCTCGTGCCCGTTCTCCTTGAAGAAGTTCAGAAATGTCGACCTGATGTCGTTGACGCTGCTCATGTTCATCCAATCGGAAAAAGGGGCCGGCCAGCCGCAAAAAGGCGTCATTTTCCGGCCGAACGCTTTTAGACATTGCCAGCTGCGGTGTCCAGAAACTGTGCAGGCGGATCATGGGCTTGCCGCGGCAGCACAAAGCCCATTGGATAGTTGCTGCAGCTGCGTTGACAGTCTTGGTGGCGCCGTGTTTTCTACCTACCTATACCTAGTCACGTCGGGAGAGACCGGCCTTACCGCCGGCGCCGAAGGAGCAACCGCCCCGGAAACTCTCAGGCAAAAGGACCGCGTGACGTCTGACATCTGGAAAGAGACGCTGGGGTTCGCCCCGATGCGTCCGCCGACGGGATAATACTCTCAGGCACAGCGACAGATGGGGCTTTCTGCAGGTTTCTCAAGGGGAAATAGGTCCCCGGCGGGAACCGCGAGGGCCCTGTGATGCTTGCGCGCGAAACCTCCCCGCTGAAACAGACCCCGCTGCACGCGCTGCACCTTGCGCGCGGCGCCAAGATGGTGCCGTTCGCCGGCTATGACATGCCGGTGCAATACGCGGCCGGCGTGCTGAAGGAGCACCTGCACACCCGCAAGGAAGCCGGCCTGTTCGATGTGTCGCACATGGGCCAGCTCGTGCTGAGGGCCAAATCCGGCAAGGTCGCGGATGCCGCGCTCGCGCTGGAAAAACTGGTGCCGCAGGACATCGTCGGTATCGCGCCGGGACGGCAGCGCTACGCGCAATTCACTAACAATGACGGTGGCCTGCTCGACGACCTGATGGTGGCGAATTTCGGCGATCACCTGTTCCTGGTGGTCAACGCCGCCTGCAAGGCCGAGGACGAGGCGCATCTCCGCGCGCATCTCTCCGACGCCTGCGAGATCATCTCGCTGGCCGACCGCGCGCTGATCGCGCTGCAGGGCCCGAAAGCCGAATCGGCGCTGGCGAATCTTTGTGCGGATGTCAGTTCGATGAAATTCATGGACGCCGGTCCGCGCCGCGGCGACGTCGACTGCTTCGTCTCGCGCTCCGGCTATACCGGCGAGGACGGCTTTGAGATCTCGGTGCCCGCGGACAAGGTGGAAGCCCTGGTCACCGCGCTGCTCGACAATCCCGACGTGTTGCCGATCGGGCTCGGCGCGCGCGACAGCCTGCGGCTCGAAGCCGGGCTGTGCCTCTATGGCCACGACATCGACACCACGACGACGCCGGTTGAAGGCGCGCTGGAATGGTCGGTGCAGAAGGTTCGCCGCGGCGGCGGCGCCCGCGCCGGCGGCTTCCCAGGCGCCGACAAAATTCTCGCGCAATTCGCAGATGGCGCTGCGCGCCGACGGGTCGGCCTGAAGCCTGACGGCCGCGCACCGGTGCGCGAAGGCGCCGCGCTGTTCGCCGATGCCGGCTCGACCGAGCAGATCGGCAAGGTGACCTCGGGCGGCTTCGGCCCGAGCCTCAATGCGCCGGTTGCGATGGGCTACCTGCCCACGGCCCTTTCCGCCGTCGGCACCACCGTTTTCGCCGAAGTGCGCGGCCAGCGGCTGCCGCTGAAAGTCGCCGCTACGCCCTTCGTCCCCAATACCTACAAACGCTGAACGCCAAAGGATCGACCCCATGACGACGCTGTACACGTCCGACCACGAATGGCTCCGCATCGAGGGCGACGTCGCCACGATCGGGATCACCGACTATGCGCAGTCGCAGCTCGGCGACGTCGTGTTCGTCGAACTGCCCAAGGTCGGCCGCAGCCTGAAGAAGGCCGAGGCCGCCGCTGTCGTCGAATCCGTCAAGGCCGCTTCCGACGTCTACGCGCCGATCGCCGGCGAGGTGGTCGAGGTCAACGACGCGCTCGCCGCCGAGCCCGCGCTGGTCAATTCCGACGCCGGCGGCAAGGCCTGGTTCTTCAAGCTGAAGATTGCCGACAAGGGCGAGCTCGGCGGCCTGATGGACGAGGCCGCCTACGCCGCGCACACCGCCTAAAGGATCACCCCGAGGATCACGTCATGAACGCGCCCTTCAAGCCGATCAACGAAGCCGCCACCGATTTCGTGCGCCGCCACATCGGACCGTCGCCGCGCGACGTCAACGCGATGCTGGAGACGGTCGGCGCCGCGAGCCTGCAGGCGCTGATGAACGAGACGCTGCCGGCGTCGATCCGGCAGAAGGCGCCGCTCGATCTCGGCCGGGCGCTGAGCGAGACCGAGGCGCTCGCGCATATGAGCGAGCTCGCCGCGCAGAACCAGGTGTTCACCTCGCTGATCGGCCAGGGCTATTCCGGCACCATCCTGCCCGCGGTGATCCAGCGCAACATTCTGGAGAACCCGGCCTGGTACACCGCCTATACGCCGTACCAGCCGGAGATCAGCCAGGGCCGGCTCGAGGCGCTGTTCAACTTCCAGACCATGATCTGCGATCTCACCGGGCTCGACGTCGCCAACGCCTCGCTGCTCGACGAGGCGACCGCCGCGGCGGAAGCGATGGCGCTCGCCGAGCGCCACTCGCAGGTCAAGGCGAAGGTGTTCTTCGTCGACAAGGAGGTGCATCCGCAGACGCTGGCGGTGATGCGCACGCGCGCCGCGCCGCTGGGCTGGGCGCTGGTGGTCGGCGATCCCCTGACCGAGCTCGACAACGCCGATGTGCTCGGCGCGCTGTTGCAATATCCGGGCACATCGGGCGCGGTACGCGACCTTAAGCCTGCGATCGCGTCGCTGCGCGCCAAGGGCGCGCTTGCGATCGTCGCGGCGGACCTGCTGTCGCTGACGCTGCTCGCCTCGCCCGGCGAGCTCGGCGCCGACATCGCGATCGGTTCGGCGCAGCGGTTCGGCGTGCCGACGGGGTATGGCGGACCGCACGCCGCCTACATGGCGGTGCGCGACACGCTGAAGCGCTCGCTGCCCGGCCGCATCGTCGGCCTCTCGGTCGATTCGCGCGGTGCGCCGGCCTACCGCCTCGCGCTGCAAACCCGCGAGCAGCATATCCGCCGCGAGAAGGCGACCTCGAACATCTGCACCGCGCAGGTGCTGCTCGCCGTGATCGCCTCGATGTATGCGGTCTATCACGGTCCCGAGGGCCTGACCCATATCGCACGCAGCGTGCATCGTCGCGCCACCGTGCTCGCCGCCGGCCTGCGCAAGCTCGGCTTTGCGCCGACCAGCGAAGCGTTCTTCGATACCGTGACCGTCGAGGCAGGTAGCAAGCAGATCGAGCTCGTCACCCGCGCGCAGGCCGAACGGATCAATCTGCGGATCGGCGCGACCACGCTCGGCATCGCGCTCGACGAGACCTCGACGCCGGAGACGGTCGAGGCGGTGTGGCGCGTGTTCGGCGGCAAGCTCAGCTATGCCGAGATCGAGGCCGGCGCGCACGAGGCGCTGCCGAAGGAGCTGCGGCGCACCAGCGCCTTCCTCAGCCATCCGGTGTTCAATACGCATCGTTCCGAGACCGAGCTGCTGCGCTACATGCGCAAGCTCAGCGATCGTGACCTCGCGCTCGACCGCGCGATGATCCCGCTCGGCTCTTGCACGATGAAGCTCAACGCCACCACCGAGATGATCCCGCTGACCTGGCCGGCGTTCGGCAATCTGCATCCGTTCGCGCCGGCGGATCAGGCCAAGGGCTATCACGCGCTGTTCAAGCGGCTGGAGCAATGGCTGTGCGACATCACCGGCTATGACGCGGTCTCGCTGCAGCCGAATTCCGGCGCGCAGGGCGAATATGCCGGGCTGCTGGCGATCCGCGGCTATCACCTCGCGCGCGGCGAGCCGCACCGCAAGGTGTGCCTGATCCCCTCCTCCGCGCACGGCACCAATCCGGCCTCGGCTGCGATGGTCGGCATGGAGGTCGTGGTCGTCGCGTGCGATGCGCGCGGCGACGTCGACGTCAATGATCTTCGCGCCAAGGCGGAGAAGCACTCCGCCAACCTTGCCGCGGTCATGATCACCTATCCGTCGACCCACGGCGTGTTCGAGGAGCATATCCGCGAGATCTGCGACATCGTGCATGCCCATGGCGGCCAGGTCTATCTCGACGGCGCCAACATGAACGCGCAGGTCGGACTGTCGCGGCCCGGCGATTACGGCGCCGATGTCAGCCATCTCAACCTGCACAAGACCTTCTGCATTCCGCATGGCGGCGGCGGCCCCGGCATGGGCCCGATCGGCGTGAAGGCGCATCTTGCGCCCTATCTGCCGGGCCATCCCGCAACCGACGGGGCAACTGCGCACGCCATCGGCCCGGTGTCGGCCGCGCCGTTTGGCTCGGCGTCGATCCTGACCATCTCCTACATCTACATCCTGATGATGGGCGGCGAAGGTCTGACGCGCGCCACCGAGATCGCGATCCTCAACGCCAACTACATCGCCGCACGGCTGCAGCCGCACTTTCCGGTGCTGTACCGCAACGAGCGCGGCCGCGTTGCGCATGAGTGCATCGTCGATCCGCGGCCGCTGAAGACGACCAGCGGCGTCACCGTCGACGACATCGCAAAACGCCTGATCGACTACGGCTTCCACGCGCCGACCATGAGCTTCCCGGTGGCGGGCACGCTGATGATCGAACCGACGGAATCGGAATCGAAGTTCGAGATCGACCGCTTCTGCGACGCCATGATCGCGATCCGCGACGAAATCGCGGAGATCGAGAAGGGCCGCTGGAAGGTCGAGGCCTCGCCCCTGCGCCACGCGCCGCATACCGTGCACGACATCGCCGACGATGTCTGGAACCGGGCCTACACCCGCGCCGAGGGCTGCTTCCCGGCCAGCGTGTCACGGTCCGACAAATACTGGAGCCCGGTCGGCCGCGTCGACAACGTCTATGGCGACCGCAATCTGGTGTGCTCGTGCCCGCCGGTCGAGGATTACGCGCAGGCGGCGGAGTAAGGAGCTACTGCAGCTATGTGGCGTTGCGTCTCTGACGCCTGATTCACTCGGTGTCATTCCGGGGCTCGCGAAGCGAGAACCTCAGGTGCGCAACTGCGCACCGGGGAATCTCGATCCACGACCTCTGGATTCCCCGATGCGCCCATTGCGCATCTGCGGTTCGCGACTTCGTCGCGCCCCGGAATGACGGACTGGCCCGCCCGCGGCAGGAGGAAACATGCGCGAGGAATTCCGGTTCCATTTCCCGTTTCGCGTCCGCTATTCGGAGGTCGACGCACAGGCGGTGGTGTTCAACGCCCACTACCTCACCTATTTCGACACCGCCATCACCGAATATTTCCGCGCGCTCGGCTACGACTATCTCGGCGAGGTGGCGCGGACTGGCATCGACTTCCACACTGTGAAATCGGTCGTCGAATACAAGGCGCCGATCCGGTTCGACGAGGACATCGAGGTCTGCGTCCGCGTCGCGCGGATCGGCCGCTCCTCGATCAATCTTGCGCTCGCGATCTTCGCCAAGGGCTCCGATGAACTGCGCGCCACCGGCGAGATCATCTGGGTCGCGACCGATCAGAAGACCCATCAGTCGGTCGCGGTGGCCGAGGATTTGCGGGCACTGATCGCAAGCCGGGAGAAGACGCTGGCATAGGCATAGGCTGATTGCGTACACACGTTGTGCGGATCAGGCTTACGGGGCAACCAAGGCTCGGCTCTCGGCGTCCCAGCGCCACAGACGCTCATTGGTCAGTTCGGTGCCGCCCCACCAGCGATGGATCGTGTTGTATTGGCTGAAGTCGAGCTCGCGATCCGACACTTCCTGGCCGAAATCGGTGAGCGACAGCCGACTGTGCAGGAGTCGGTTGTTTCGGGCCTTCAGATCGTCGGGCGCTTCGATCTCCGCGGGGAATCCGGTCAGGACCGGTGATGGACAATAGGCGAGCCGGTCCAGGATCAGCTCCGCTTCCTGAAAATCGAACACGCCGCGTTCCCTGTTCAGCTCGCTTGAAAGGACCTGTGGGCTTGTCTCGCCGTCGGCGACGAGATCCAGCATCCGCAGTTCGGACGCGCCGAGGCCGGTGTCTTGCCCGGGTAGCTCCTCGAGCAACGCAATCAGTGCCGCGCGGAGCTGCGGGATGGCCGACAGATCCTGCATGAGAAGGTCGAAACAGGGCTCGGGCGTCGGAGCGCGATAGGCAGTCCAGGCGCGACCGGCCAATTCCAGCCGATCATCGGTCACCGCAAGTGCAGGCAATCGCCATTTCGCCAAGCTCTCGCCTCGGTACCTGCCGATCTCGACATCGGTCTGGACCAGCTTGAGCTTCGCTACGATGTGGCGGTGCGGGCGGAGCACGTCGAGCAACCAGGCCAGCACCAACTGGTCATTCGGCTGGGGATCAGCCCATAGCTCGACGCTATCGCAACGCTCGCACAACTCGACAAGCCCAATGTCCCGACCGATCGAGCCGGTCCATCTTGAACTGGCGAAGTCGAGCCAGTGCGTGTCGAAATCGACGTGCTTTGCGGAACGCGGTTCCAGCAGGGTCGTGAGGTCATCCGACGAGGGCATTTTCCCCCAAACGAAGCGCGGCCTCAACCCGACGACGATGTCCGCCCTTCCCGCCTGCCTCAGGCGATAGCTCGCGAGTTCACTTGTCGCCAGGATCAGACTTGTCACGATGCTCTCCGGCTACGCGGGATGGCATCAGCACCGCAAGCTGAGGATCAACTGCTTTACAAAAGACACACAAAACCAAACGGGCGCCGAGGACGTCGGCAACTCAACGTCCTCAGCGCCCGCTTGCAGGGAAGTCATGTGATCGCTTGAGCATGATCTCCGCGCAAACGCTTCGCGTTTGTCGCGAGGGAAAACCGCTTCGCACTTTTCCGGATCATGCTGGAGGCTTACTCTTCCGTCGGCTCCTCGCCCTCGGCGTCGCGCTCGGGCGTGCCGGCGAGGATCTGCTCGGAGATCAGGCCGGAGTTCTGCCGGATCGCGGCTTCGATCTTGGCGGTGATGTCGGGATTCGACTTCAGGAACGCCTTGGAATTCTCGCGACCCTGGCCGAGCCGCTGGCTGTCATAGGAGAACCAGGCGCCGGACTTCTCGACGATGCCGGCCTTGACGCCGAGGTCGAGGATCTCGCCCATCTTGGAAACGCCCTCGCCATACATGATGTCGAACTCGACCTGCTTGAAGGGCGGCGCCAGCTTGTTCTTCACCACCTTGACGCGGGTGGTGTTGCCGACGACTTCGTCGCGCTCCTTGATCGCGCCGATGCGGCGGATGTCGAGACGAACCGAGGCATAAAACTTCAGCGCGTTGCCGCCGGTGGTGGTCTCCGGCGAGCCGTACATCACGCCGATCTTCATGCGGATCTGGTTGATGAAGATCACCATGGTATGGGACTTGTTGATCGAGGCGGTCAGCTTGCGCAGCGCCTGGCTCATCAGGCGGGCCTGCAGGCCCGGCAGCGCATCGCCCATCTCGCCCTCGAGCTCGGCCTTCGGCACCAGCGCCGCAACCGAATCGACCACCAGCACGTCGACTGCGCCGGAACGCACCAACGTGTCGCAGATTTCCAGCGCCTGTTCGCCGGTGTCCGGCTGCGAGATCAAGAGCTCATCGATGTTGACGCCGAGCTTGCGTGCATAGACCGGGTCGAGCGCGTGTTCGGCGTCGATGAAGGCGCAGATGCCGCCCTTCTTCTGCCCTTCCGCCACGGTGTGCAGCGCCAGCGTGGTCTTGCCCGAGGATTCCGGCCCGTAGATCTCAACGACGCGTCCCTTCGGCAGACCGCCGACGCCGAGCGCGATATCGAGCCCGAGTGATCCCGACGACACCGTCTCGACATCCATCGAACGGTCGTTCTTGCCGAGCTTCATCACCGAGCCCTTGCCGAACTGGCGCTCGATCTGGGAGAGCGCGGCTGAGAGGGCCTTGGACTTGTCCATGGAGGATCCTTCGACGATACGCAGTGCAGTGGCGGACATTTGGGATGTGCTCCTTATTGCGGGGATTCGCTAGCGGGACAAACGGGCGATGAGATCAGGCGGAATGCATTGTTGATGGGAACCTACGTACCACGTTTGTTCTATGTTCGCAATATGTTCTTCGAGCCAGACCGGTGCTGTCCGTATTTAAGCCCCCGTGTCCTAAATTGAATTTCAGAGTGTCCTAGTTCGGATTAAGCGAACGGAAACCGTAGCTTGGCGGTTGTTCTCAGTAGGACTACCGAGAGCGCCATTGGATGTTCTGGCTCCATCAATTTCCGTGGGACGCTATCTGTTCTTGATTTAGCTCAACGAGCGGAACAGCCGGCGTCTGTTAGCGCGGTTTGTAAATCGCAATGACTTGGCGGAATTCGTCGTCGTCATCGACGGTCAGTAAACCGACGACCATCCAGCCTGCGCATAAGCCGAGAACCATCAGCGCCGTTTTTAGCCACTGTCTCATAAAGGCTAGTATGCTCCGAGAACCAGGCATTTTACCACCCCATGGCGCGTTGCCGTGGCACAAATTGCACTAGCGGCTATCCGGCATTCAGGAATAGGATTTCAACCCCAACCGCAGGGGTTGTGTCATGGGCAGTGACCTACCTTTCAATGCGCTCATTGTGGCGCTCGGGCTGAGCCCCATCGCAATAGTGGCTATCGTCCTATTGATGTGAAAAACGGAGGCCGCCTCAGTTGGCGGCCTCTTTCGGTGCATCAGGCGGCAACGGGATTGGCAACTCAAGCTGATGTTCGAAACCAAATCGTTTGGCGATTTTGTTTTCGTATTCCTGTTTATCCTCGGAGGACTCTGCCATTTCCAGCACTCGCCCTAGGTGCCTGCCCAGCGCGCGCGCTCCGATGATATTCAAAAACTGAAATAGCTTCTTCGCTCGATCTCCTCCGCGCGTCTTATGCGCCTTGAGAAGTTCGAAGATTTTCCCGCTGCTCTGAGCAAGTGGATAATAGACATGGTTCACCATGCCGCAACGGTGAGCCTGTACGTGGCCCACTACAATCTGTGCCGCGTACATGAGGCACTGCGGACCACGCCGGCGGTCGCGCTGGGCATTGCTGAGCGGGTCTGGACGATTGGTGATTTGCTGGACGCCGTGCTGCCGTTGGAGCCCAACCGGCCGGTTCGCGTACAGCGGAACTTCCGGGTAATTGATGGGGGCAAAGGCCAAAGCTAGATTGGAGTTGTGTGACGAATTGAACACAACTCATTAACTATTGAAGAAACCGTAATTTTTCAGGAACATTTAGGTGTTGACAACTGTTTACACATGCCTAAGTTCTGGGTGTGTCGATGGCCGGTAGGCCAAGGCATCCAAACAAGGAAATCGAGGGGGCCGTTCAATATGCAGAAGCAGCAGGTTGGACGGTTACAATCTCTAATGGGCACGCGTGGGGCCGAATGTATTGCGCCCATCATACACGCGAAGGATGCCAAGTCAGTATTTGGTCAACTCCAAAAAATGCAGAGGGGCATGCAAGGTCTTTGAAGAGATCAGTTGATCGTTGTACGTGCGGGAGATGAAGATGAAAAAGTATGAGTTCACCATCATCGCTTCGGGTCTCGATCCAAACTCTCCTGATTTCGAGGATAAGTTTTTCGAAGCTGGATGCGACGACGCCACTATTGCATTTGTGAAGGGCCGCATTCTTGTTGAGTTCGAGCGCGAGGCTCGGAATTTTATCCACGCCCTTGTCTCAGCCATTGTGGACGTACAAAAGACTGGCGCGGTCGTTGAGCACATTGAGCCGGACTATCTTGTGAGCCTGTCAGACATCGCCGACAGGACCAACATGTCGCGGGCCGCCATCTCTCTATTTGCGAAGGGCGAGCGCGGTCAGGACTTCCCTGCCCCTGTTTCGCGCATCACAAGTGAGAGCCCGCTATGGGACTGGTTCCATGTGGCTCGATGGATGTACAAGCGCGGATCGCTGACGTTAGAAAGCGTAATCCGCGCGAAGATGGTAAGGCAGGTCAACCGCGCCGTCTCAGAAACAGGTGGCCGGCTAGAGCAGTCCCGATACGGTCGTAAGCTATTGCAAGAGATTCATGCAGTAGCCGCATGATCCGAGAGCCCGGCGCGAGCCGGGCTTTTTGGGGCCCCAAAGAAACGGCCCCAGCGAGCGGAGGGTTAATCACGCGAACAGAAGCCACACTATGCTGGCAAGAAGCGAGATGAACGAGACCGCCACGAGACCGACGAGAGCAATCTCCACACCGTCTATCCGATCAGAATACAGCCGCATTGAAATCATCCCTCCCAGCGATAAGGGATCGACTTCTGTAACGGATCGGAAGGTGTCCTAGTTCCCGGCAGCGGGTGTCCTAATTAGGACAGCACCAGCAGACCAAGTGCTGTCCGTCTTTAAGCCCCCGTACCCTAATTTGATTTTTGGAGTGTCCTAGTTCGGATTAAGCGAACGGAAACCGTAGCTTGGCCGGTGTTCTCAGTAGGACTACCGAGGCACCCCATTGGATGTTCTATCCCCGTCCCGCCTTTGACCGAGATCAGGGAATTTAATCTTGAGAGAACGAACCGGGGGCAACGGAACGTGATACGATATCACCATCACCGGCCAAGGCTTTGCCCGTAGGCGTCGGTGGCTGAGAGACCAACAGCGCTCCCGCCTGCATAGGAAGGGAGCGCGGCCATGCCGAACCATTCCACAATAGCGCACCGCGAGATGCAGCTTCGCCATTTGGAGCAAGCCGAGCAGCATATTGCCCAAGGCGAGCGACACATCGCCGAGCAAGAGGAACTGATCGAGCACCTTGCCAATCACGGGCATGATCTAGCGGAAGCGAAGAAGCTTCTGGATAACTTCTACTCATGCCAGGTTTTGCACGTTCAGCACCGCGACCGAATCCGCAGAGAGCTGGGAGAGTAAAGGGCCACCTCAGTTGACGGCCTATTCTCATCTAGCGCACGATTAATTTCCTAGCGTGGCACAAACTGCACTTTGTTTTGGTGGTCATCCCGAGTTAGATTCCAACCTCACGCAGAGGTTGTGTCATGACCAGTGACCTACTTTTTAGAGCGAGCATTGTGGTGCTGGGGCTGTGCCCCATTGCTATCGCTGCGATTGCAATACTCATGTGAGAAAGAGGCCGCCCCACCTTGGCGGCCTCTTTCATTACAGGCCCTTCCCGTCGAATCGCTGCGACATATGACGTGAATCCCGGTCGCGTGAATGAGGTGCTGAAAGGCTCTCGACATCGCGGCAGTCGAGAAGCGGCGCTATCTCGCAGGTCAGCTTGAACTATGAAGCCCGGCGCGAGCCGGGCTTTTTTCTTAGTCCAAAGAATGGCCCCAGCGAGGGGGTACACGCTGAGGCCAAGGCGGTTGGATCATCCATGAGATGACAGGCTCACCCGATCAACAGGGCGCCTATGCCTACGATGAGCGCTACGAACGATATCGCCGCCAACGCCCTGAAGCTGTACTCGACGCCGTCGTGGTGACTGAGCCTGAACACACAGGGAGCTTGCGCCACGGCCTTCGTGTCCGCATTAAAGTAGGCATGTCAGCGTCAGCGCCCTAATTGCGGTTCCAGCCTTAACTTAAGCGAAGATTTTTGAAACGATTCCCACGATGCCGCTTTTATTGCTCATGCAACAGGCGACCGAGGTTCATCTAGTCCGCGTGACGACCGATGACGGCGAGGTCCAAATCTGGCTCGCCGCGACCTCGCGCGAAGAAGCCGTTGACCGAGTGCTGGATGCAATCCCGGAGGGATGGGCTGTTAGCCTCATTCAGCGACAGGTGGCCGCCGATCACATCCCAATTCTCAACATGGCGGTCGGAGAAGTTCGCCGGCATCAGGCGTCCTGAAGAAACGGCCCCAGCGCGTTGGAACGAACGCTGAGGCCGCCTCACCGCGCCGCTACTGGGCAGGGACCGCTCCGAGTGTTGCGGCCCCAGCTGAACTGGATTCTACATAAACAAACGGCCCCAGCACCCCGACAGGGAGGCTGAGGCCGAGGAGCGCCCGTGGGGTAGGGAAAGATTCTGGACACCCCCACCTCAAGCTAGAACCTCCATGGCGCGGAAGGGCATTTGCATAAGTGAATGAGTGTCCTGATTTCCCCAAGCGAGCGTCCTAACTAGGCCAGCACCAACGGACCGGTGCCGGCCTGTTTCCATTCACAGTTTGATTTTTCGAGTGGCCCGGTTTGGGTTTAACCCCGTCGTAACCAAGGGTTAGCCGATGTTCTCGGTAGGACTACTGAGAAGGCCCTCAGATGTTCTGGCCCTATAATTTCCTGCGGGTCGCGATCTGTTCTCGCGGAATGTTTACTGGAACAATCGACCCGGCAGTGCCCTTATTTCAGGGCCCCCAGCCAGACAGGTAGCCCCCCGACTGCTGGAGGAAAACCCGCCTCCGGGACGGGTTGGCGGCCCCCTGTCGGGGCCGTTTAAAATTCCGTAGTTCTCCGGCCAAGAACAAAGTTCCGGGCCATGCGACATGCTTCGCGCCCGAAGTTCCCCTGATAATCAACAGGTTAACCTGACAGGCTCGACGGCGTCCGATAACGGCTGGCACAATCTGCATACTACCTTCGTACCCCTCCTGAGCCCTGGAAAAACTCCGTAGCGTTCGACGGAAGACTCAGGTTCCGCCAGTGTTCGTAAGATTGGCCTGCCCAACCAACGCGAATTGCGCGGCGCTGGGCAGCCAACATTGCTGGCGACCGTTCCGTGGCGACGCTGCCGGCGGACGAATCCTTTCCGGAATCCACAACAACGGCTCGAACGGGCGCGGCCTTTCACACGATCTTTTCACGGGTGCTGATCATTACTACAACTAATGGTTTAAATATCGACGACCGCCCTTCATTCGCGGAACCGTTACAGATGATCCACAGGGGCATCGAGTTCAGCGTCACTCAGCTGATGGCCGGCGTCTGGAAATGGCGCTTCCAGATCGGCGATCGCGTCTTCACGGGCAAGACCGAAGCAAAGCTCGATCTTCTGGCAATCCGCCGCGTGCAACTGCGGATTGATCGCGAGCTGAACAATCTGGGGCGGAAACGGACCCGCGGCAGCAATGGGGACTGAGGCACAGTCTATCGTGCACGCCCCGGTGCCCTGACGCGCTGGCCTGCAGAGCTTCGGTTCTAATTAAAATTAGAACACACGAACCGGCGCCCGCTTCGCTCGAAAACGCTTCAATCCGCGCTGGCCAGCCGCCGCATCGTGAACTCGATGTCGCCGCCGGGAAGCTCGCGCCAGCTCTCGACGGCGCTCATATAGGCCGCCTTCGGGTAGCGCTTGAGAAAGTCACGCGCCCTCACG
Source organism: Bradyrhizobium sp. USDA 4538 (assembly GCF_024171045.1). Classification (NCBI taxonomy): domain Bacteria; kingdom Pseudomonadati; phylum Pseudomonadota; class Alphaproteobacteria; order Hyphomicrobiales; family Nitrobacteraceae; genus Bradyrhizobium; species Bradyrhizobium sp. USDA 4538. The sequence continues at coordinate 6,718,368 of NZ_JALJZE010000001.1, read as the reverse complement.
CGGGCCTGATCGCGTGGCAGGCTGAAGGTCTCGCGCAGATAGCCGTCGTCCGGCTTTCGCCGCTCGGCCATCCGGCTGGCGAGATCGCGCGGACGAGACACCATTCCGCAACTCCGGACCAACTGACGACACCCCAATATAGGGGCGGCGGCGGGAGAATCCGAGTCTGCGGGAGACGGACGACGTCGCTCCGAATGGGCGTTACTGGCTGCGCGGCGCGGCGCTTCCCGGCTGCGCCGAGCTTCCGGTCTTGGTCTTCGGCTTGGCGGGATGGGCGGCCGCTTTCGGCGGATCGCTGCGCACGACGCCCCAGGGATCGGACGATCCCTTGGCATCGGGAATCTTGCTGAGCGAGTCCTTGTAGGCCTTGTCCCTGACCGCGTCCTGCTCCTTCTCCTCCTGGGTCCTGGTCTTGACCTCAGGCATCAGGTTGACGTTCGGCATCTGCGCATAGGCCGGCGCCGACAGCAGCACCGCAACCGCAACTGCGCTCAAAACTCTCATAAGAACACTCCCTGCGTTTTCGTCGGCGGTATATCACCGCAAGAAAGCCGCCGCCAAGCGCGCCCGCCCCGGCCCTGGATCATGATGCGTTTCCACGGAATCGCATCATGATCTCATCTCTTTGTTTGAGCATGATCTTTTTCGGAAAACCGGTTTCCACTTTTCCGGATCATGCCCCTAGAGATGGTCTGACTTGCAGGATTTCGGCGACTGCATCCAGTCGTCCCAGATCGGACCGCAGCGCGTGCAACCGCTGAGCGCAAGTCCGATCGCAACCACGCCGCCGAGCACCACCAACCTGCGGAACATGTACGCCCCCACCACTCGCGAGCAGGCGACTGGGCGCCGAAACTGGGGCATTTTCAAGCCGGGCACGGCGCTTGCAGCGCAGCGCAGTGCGCGTCGGAGCGCAGCGCAGTGCGCGTCGGAGCGCAAGCGCGCGTCGGACGGGCTGCCGGCGCGCACTGGTTTGACCGGGCGGCCGCGCAAATTACACTGCGCAACAAAGCAGAAAAGGAATCGATCAAATGACTTTGGCGATGAGCTGGGACGAGTGGACGCAGCACGACGGGACGGCGCTCGCGGAGCGCGTCCGGAACGGCGAGCTGACGCCCCGTGAGCTGGCGTCGCAGGCAGCCAGCGCCGTCGCCAAGGTCGATCCCGCGCTCTGCGGCGTCGTCGAGCTGTTCGACGATGTGATCGCCGATCCGGCACGCGACGGCGCCGACCTCGACGGCCCGTTCGCCGGCCTGCCCTTCCTGATGAAGGACCTCGGCCCGACCTTGAAGGGACGGCTGCAGGAGATGGGCTCGCTGATGATGCGCGGCAATCGCGCCGCGGCGGATACCTTCCTGACGGCGAAGATGCGCAAGGCCGGCCTCAATCTGATCGGCCGCACCACGACGCCGGAGTTCGGGGTCTGCAGCTCGGCGGAAAATCCCGCGGTCTATGTCACGCGCAATCCCTGGAACACCGACTACACCACCTGCGGCTCGTCGGCAGGCAGCGCGGCGATGGTCGCCGCCGGTGCGGTGCCGATCGCGCATGCGACCGACGGCGGCGGCTCGATCCGCATTCCCGCCGGGGTCAACGGCAATATCGGCCTGAAAGTCTCGCGCGGCGTGTTCTCGCTCGCGCCGCATCTGTCCGATCTCACCGGGCTGGTCTCGATCCAGGGCTGCCAGTCGCGCACGGTGCGCGACACCGCTGGCTTCGTCGATGCCTGCCGGGGACCTGCGCCCGGCGAGTTCATGCCGTTCTGGACCTCGCCCGAGCCATATGCCGCGATGATCGCGCGTGATCCCGGCCGGCTCAGAATCGCGCTGTCGCACACATGGGGCGACTATCGCGCGACGCCGCACATCACAGCCGAGCTCGAGCGGGTCGGACGTTTCCTCGAAGGCCTCGGCCATCAGGTCGATTACGCACTGCCGGCGATCGACTATCGGGAAGCCTTCGCGGCGCAGACCACCTGCTACATCAGCAATTTCGCCGTCGTGATCGGCAACATGCTCGCCGCGCGCGGCCTCGAGCGGCCGCCGGCGGAGCTGATCGAGCCGATCAACATCCGCATCTGGGAGCATGGCCGCGACTTCAGCTTCGCCGATCGCGCACGCATGCAGGCCGTCTTCAACACCACCTCGCGCGGCTTCGGCGCCTTCTTCGAGGACTGGGACATCATCCTGACGCCGATCACGGCACTGCCGACGCCGAAGGTCGGCACCACGGAATATCTCACCATCAGCGACAATCCGTCGGTGCTGGACTGGTTCGGCAATCTCTGGCGCAACTTCGCCTTCACGCCGCTCGCCAATCTCTGCGGCATCCCCGCGATCTCGCTGCCGCTCGCGACCAACGAGCACGGCCTGCCGCTCGGCATTCAGGCGATCGGAAAGCAAGCGAGTGACGGGCTGTTGCTGCAGCTCGCCGCCCAGATCGAACGGGCGATCGACGGCAAGTGGAATGCGGGCAACACGCCGGCCGTGCATGTCACGCGCAACTAGAACAAGATAGATAGCATCAACAGAGGGAACGGGACGTCATGCAGCAGCAAGCCGAGGAATTCGGGATCGACGACGCGAAACGCGTGCTCGGCGACGTCTTTGCGCCATGGGTGCAGGACCTCAATCTGTCGATCGAGCAGTTCGACATCACGCCGCCTGCCGGCGATGCCGACTGGCAGCCCGGCGCCATCCTGCGCATGCCGTTTTCCGAGCGGTTGTGCCGCAATGGCGGCATCGTCTGCGGCCAGGCGCTGATGGCGTTCGCCGACACCGCGATGGTGCTCGCCAACCTCGCGGCCAACAAGGGCTACCGGCCGATGACGACGGTCGACCAGACCACGCATTTCATGCGCGCGGTGACGGCGTCCGACGTGCTGGCCGACGCTCGCGTGGTCCGGCTCGGCCGCACCATGAGCTTCGGTCGCGTCACGCTATCTTCCGCCACCGACAACAAGCCGGTGGCGATGGTGTCGAGCGCGTTCGCGATGCTGCCGGGATAGGACGCTGAGGCGACGCGCGTGGAATGAACTACGCTGCCTCACCGTCATCCTGAGAGATGTGAGGCTTTGTCCGCATCTACTGTTGTCGTCGCCCGGCTCGACCGGGCGACCCAGTACGCCGCGGCCTATCGGCTCAAGCACGACCGTCTCTGGAATACTGGATCACCCGCATGCGCGGGTGATGACACTGAGCAAGCTGAGTAAACCAATTCCGTCGAGACGCGCGTTCCGCGCTCCTCACCATGAGGGTTCAGGCTAATCACGCTGCAAGATTTACTTGCCGAGCACGGCCTCCGCCGCATTAACGATGCTGATCGTCGGGTTCTTTCCGCAATAGGTGCCGAACTTCTTGGCGTTCTCGGTGAACACGTCGGTGTCGATGATCGCTTCGTCGGAATCGCCCTTGTACCAGCCGTCCATCCACACCAGCACCATCTTGATGGTGTCGTCGCCGCCGTCGACGAACTGCTTGCAGGTCATGGTCGAGAGATCGAGCACGGCCGCGCTGGCCGGTGCCGACGACAGCGCGAGCGCGGCGGCAAGCATGATCGAGGCAGTGATCTTCATCGCAATCTCCATGGGCAATGATCTGGAATGAACCGGTCGCTGGGAAAGCCAGCGTGTCCGCCCGCGACCCGTAAGCGATGCGTTACATCGAACGCAAGCACGGCATCGCGCAAGTTTGCCTGCACGTCGCTTCAGTGCACGGATTGAGAATTCGTGTTTCTGATTTGTGACGGCGCCGCGCTAAAGCGTGATGAGAACAGGGCGTGTAGTCGAGAATCCAGTGTATGCGAGCGGGGATAGCGAGGTCGGTGTCGCTCTCAAAAGCCGACATCGGCGATGCTGCGGTGAATGTCCGCTCGAGGCCATCAGGCGATATTAGCAGTGTAGCCCGATCTCCCGATCCGTCGTACAATATCTCGTCGGTTGGGTTGAGAGCCATGGTGCAGGAGCGGCCATTCCCTGTCGAGCGGAGGTTGTCGGCGATATTAGCCGCCGATGTGGCTGGCTATTCGCGGCTCATGCACGATGACGAGGAGACGACACACGCCAAATTGACAGCGCTCCTGGCGGACGCTGTTGTGCCAGCAATCGCTGAACACGGCGGACGTATCGTGAAGAACACTGGCGATGGGTTCTTGGCGGAGTTTACAAGCTCAGTTGAGGCTGTCCGAGCCGCCATACAGTTTCAGACCCACATCAAGGAACTAACAATCCAAGAGAAGAAAGAAAGGCGCGTTGCCTTCCGCGTGGGAGTCAACATCGGCGACGTAATCGTCGAGGCCCATGACATATTCGGGGACGGCGTTAACATCGCGGCGCGGCTTGAAGGTTTCGCAGAGCCGGGCGGCATCTGCATCTCGTCTTCTGCCTACGATCAAGTGCGAGGCAAGGTCGGCGTTGAGTTCGTCGATTTGGGCGATCAAAACTTCAAAAACATCACCCGCCCGGTCCGGACCTATGCCGTGACGTGGGATGAATCCGGCCCAACGACACGATCTCACCGCACGGAATCGAGCGCGCTTTCACCGCCTCGTCTTTCCATCGTTGTGCTGCCATTCGCCAACCTCAGCGGCGATCCTGAACAGGACTATTTCGTCGACGGTGTAACCGAGAACTTAACGACAGACTTGTCGCGCATCAGTGGCTTGTTCGTAATCGCCCGGAACAGCGCGTTCTCGTACAAGGGCAAAGCAATCGACGTACGGCAAGTCGGCCGCGAGTTGAACGTCCGGTACGTGCTTGGAGGTTCCATGCAGCTCAGCGGCAAGCGGCTTCGAGTGAACGTGCAGCTCACCGATGCAGAAAGCCGCAAACATCTTTGGGCCGAGCGCTTCGAAAAACCTGTCGCCGATCTTTTCGATATGCAGGACGAAATCGTATCAAGGCTCGCCAACTCGTTAGGTGTCCAGCTCTTTGTAGTCGAGGCACGAAAGGCGGAGCGGTTGCTGCACCCCGACGCAATAGACCTGTTCTTTCAGGGTACTGCCTGCTTCTACAACGGGCCGACCCTTGAACACGCGACCCGGGCGCGCGGCTTTTTTGAGCGTGCTTTGGTGATCGATCCCCGAGGGGCCGGAGCGATTTGGGCGTTGATCGGCATGGCAAACGTCGATCTGACAGTGGGAGCCGACCTGCTAACGGACGAGCGAGCCGCGCTTCTTTCGGCAGCCGAAGCGAACGCGATCAAAGCACTTTCACTAGCTCCCAACATTGCCGCGGCCCGTCTGATACTCGCACTCGTCTACATTAACACAAACCGCGCCGCGCAAGGGATTACCGAATGCGAGCAGGCATTAGCACTTGATCGCAATTTGGCTTATGCTCATGGCGTTATCGGTTTAGCCAAACTCTATATGGGTTGTCCTACCGAGACTGAAGGCCATGTACTCGAGGCTCTCCGTCTGTCCCCTCGCGATCTCGTTGCCAACCGGTTGATGCGTTTTGTGGGCACTGCAAAGCTACAGCTCGGTGCGGATGCCGAAGCGGTCAGTTGGCTGCGACGAAGCATTGAGGCCAACCGCACTCATCCTCTTGCCCATTTTTCGCTCGCCGCTGCCTTGGGCTTGCTCGGCGCGCTGGATGAGGCGCGAACTGCTGCGAAAGCGGGATTTGCGCTCAACCCAGGCTTTACGATCCGCCGCTTGCGCGCCGCCAAGATAAGCGACAATCCTATTTATCTCGCGGGACAAGAGCGCCTTTGCGAGGGCATGCGCGTAGCCGGGGTGCCGGAGGGATGATGTCGGAGATGGGTCAAATGCGGCGGTCGAGGATCGTTGATGAGAAGTCCGGACTGCACCCAATACCGGACCAGTCAGAGGCGGCGAAGAACCTGAATTCATCGCGCTTTAGCGGAGCGAGGCGATGCTTGCACAATTTCGGAATAGTGGAAATATAGCCCTGATTTGCCCGACGTGTCAAGTTGCGTTTCGAACGTTGCGTTTCGAACGTTGCGTTTCGAACGCCGGCAGCCGCTGGCTCCTTTGCATGGGGTTGTTTTCGATATTTTGGCGGCGCGCCTGCGGCAGGCCGCACCTAAGCGGATCGCGAGCGACGGCTCCGCCGCCAGCGCCACAACAGCGCGACGATGGCGACGAGCACAAGACCGCCGGCCACAGCCTTGGCGGTGAACCGCCCGCCGGGACGATCGATCAGGCGGGTCCACAGCGAAGCATCCTCGCCCTGGCGCGGCAGGCGAAACGCCACCACGCTATCGCCGATTGAGGTGCCGGCTTCGGAATGGCCGCCGGCGCCGATCACGACGTACTGCTCGCCCTTCCAGAGATAGGTCATCGGATTGGCGACGCCCGGCACCGGAAGCCGGCCGAGCCACAGCTGCTTTCCCGACCTGGCATCGAACGCGCGCAGATAGGCATCCATCGCGCCGGTGAACACCAGGCCGCCCGCGGTGATCGCGACGCCGTTGACCAGCGGCGTGCCGGTATTGAGCGCGATGCCGAGCGGCGCGAGATCCTCGCTGGTGCCGACCGACGAATGCCAGAGGATCTTGCCGGCCTTGAGATCGACCGCCACCGTCTCGCCCCATGGCGGCTTGTTGCAGGGCGACCCGACCGCCGACTTCGCCAGCGCCCGCGACATCGCGAACGGCGCCCCTTCCTGCTGGCCGAATTCATGACCCGGCGGCGGATTGAAGCCCTTGGCCTGGTCGCGCGGAATCAGTGTGACGATGTGCGCCGCATGACTGACATTGGCGTAGAGGAGCTGATTGACCGGATCGAACGCCGCGCCGCCCCAGTTCACCCCGCCGCCTGTCATCGGATAGATCACGGTGCCTTGCGTCGACGGCGGCGTGTAAAGGCCCTCATTACGGGATTGCGCGAGCAGCGTCTCGCAAGCCGAGCTCCCGGTGCCCGGCAGCAGGCCGTCGACATCGTCGGCCGTCATCCGCTGCGTCAGCAGCGGCGGCACATGGGTCGGGAACGGCTGCGTCGGCGACAGCCTCTCGCCCTCGGCACCGTTCTGCGGCACCGCGCGCTCCTCGACCGGCCACACCGGCTTGCCGGTGTCGCGATCGAGCACGAACACAAAGCCCTGCTTGGTCGGCTGGATCACGACGTCGCGCTGACCATCGCCGGTGTCGATCCGCGCCAGCGTCGGCTGCGCCGGCAGGTCGTAGTCCCAGACGTCGTGATGCACGGTCTGGAATGCCCATGCGAGTTCGCCGGTCTCGATCCGCAGCGCGACCACGGAATTGGCGTGCTCGTCATTGCCGGCGCGCTTGCCGCCCCAGAAGTCCGGACTGGGCGATGTCGTCGGCAGGAACACCAGGCCGCGCTCCTCGTCGACCGACATCGGCGCCCAGACATTGCTGTGGCCGGCCTCGACGCCATTATGCACGAGCGGATCGAAGCTCCAGCGCGGCTGGCCGGTTCGCGCATCGAAGGCGCGCACCGCGCCGAGCGGCGCGTCGACCCGCCGGTTGTCGCCGATCGCGGACCCCACCACGACCACGCCGCGTCCCGTCACCGGCGCCGACGTGATCTGAAACTCGCCCGGCCATTCCAGCTTCATGCCAACGTCGATCTTGATCTCGCCACCGTTGCCGAAATCGGCGCAAGGCTTGCCGGTTCTGGCGTCGAGCGCGATCAGGCGCCTGTCGTTGGTGCCGGTGAAGATGCGTGACTTGCAGGCGGCGCCTTCCGCCGCGCGATCATCCGTCCAGTACGCGACGCCGCGGCAGACAAAGCGATTGGCCGGCCGTTGCGCCATGCTGATCTTCGGATCGAAACGCCATTTCTGCGCACCGGTGCCGGGATCGAGCGCGATCACTTCGTTGAACGGCGTGCAGAGGATCAGGCTGTCCTCGACGAACAGCGGCGTCACCTCGAACTTGGTGCGCTTCATGACCTCGGGCGGGCGAGTATCGAGATCGCCGGTGCGGAATTCCCAGCCGCGCAGCAGCTTGCCGACATTGTCTGATGTGATCTGCGTCAGCGGCGAGAAGCGTTGTCCGCCGCGGTCGCCGCCCCAATACTCCCAGGCGCGCGCCGGCTGACCACACAGCAGCAGCGCGGCAAGCAGGCAAAACAGCGACCGCATCGCGTCCTCCCCCAGGATGCGATCACCGGGCGCCGCATCTCATGCGGGAAAGCATTTACGCGATCGTCGCGTCAGTATCCACCCCGGCGATAGCCGCCGCCGTAGTTACCGCGATAACCACCACCGCCGCCGCCGATGCCGATCCCGATTCCGATTCCGATCGGCGGTCCGGCAGGCTCGTAGACCACGGTTGGAGGCGGACGGCGCACCACCACGACGTCGTCCTCAACGACGACGCGCTGCGGGCGCTTGCCCGCGCGCCGCGGCGGATCGGGATCGGCACGCTTTTTCACCGGCACGTTGGCCCTCTGCTGCAGCGGCTGTTGCGGCGGCGCCGCGTTGCAGGGACAGGTCGGTGCCGCCAGCGCGACGCTGGTCGCGGGCACGCTGAGCGCGACGGCGGGCGCCGGATCGGGACGGTAGCGCAGCCGTTCGATCATCTTGCGCGCGGTCGCTGTCAGGTCGGTGTCAGGATATTGCGCGAGGAAGCCGCGATAGGCCGCCGCCGTGTTGATGAGGATCGCGTTATTCCACGCTAGCATGCGGCGATGCCGGTCGAGCCAGTCGCGCGCCTGCAGGCCGCGCGGCGTGCCGGCGAAGATCGCGGCGAAGGCCTCATAGGATTCGTCGGAGCCATCGATCACCATCAGTTCATTCGCGGCCTCGATCGGCTTGCCCTGCAATTCGCGCTTCCATTCGTCGACGGTGCGTTTGGCCGCGGCCGGCGGCGGCGTCACTGCGGGCGACGCCGCAGCACCCGCCATGAAACGGAAGTCGTCGGTGAGCGAGGACGAGTCCCACGGCGTCTGGCGGCCGTCAGTTGCCTTGTTCACCGCCAGGCGAACGCGCTTGAAGGTGTCCTCGATCGGGATACCCGGCTCCTTGGCCGAGGCCAGCAACGCGGTGGTGTAGGGGCTGTTGGCGCCGCTGCCGTCCTCGGCTTCCGCTCCCGGCGAGGTCGAGAACGAGACAAACGTGCCGGGCGCGCCGACCCTGGCATCGACGATGGCGAGCCCATGCCCCGCGGTCTTGCTGAGTTCCGGGAATGGATTGTTGCGGCAGGCATCGAGCAGCACGATGCGCATCCGACTCGGAACTGAGGTGAGCGTATTCAGGACGTCGTTGAGCCGAACCGCCTGGATCGGGATATCAGCCTCGCGCTTCGGATCGACATCGACCGGCACCAGATAGTTCTCGCCGTCGATCTGCAGGCCATGCCCGGCATAGAACACCAGCGCCACGGTATCGGCGCCTTTCGCCGCCACCTGGCCAGCGAAATCGCTGAGCCGTGCGCGCATCTCGTCCTGCGACAGGTCCGATGCGGCCGTCACCGCAAATCCGGCATCGGTCAGCATTTGCGACACAGCCTTGGCGTCGTTGGCCGGATTCGGCAGCGCGGGCACCGACTTGTAGGCCGACTGCCCGATCACCAGCGCCAGCCGGTTTTCCGCCGACGCCGGCACGGCGCCGAGCAGGATCGCTGCCGGAACGATCAGGCTGAGGAGCGAACGGCGAAGCATGGCGACCTCCGACAATGACATCGAAGATGGGTCGGAGGCCGTCAGGCCAAGGTTCATGCCTTGCGGCAAATGTGCTGCCGACCGACGCCGGTCGAATGTCGAATGGCCGCCGAGACCTGGTGAGGCCGGCTATTTCGGCTTCTTGGCCGGATCCGCTGCCGGCTTGGTGACACCCCAGGGATCGTATTTCTCCTTGGGCTCGGGGATCCGATCGAGCGCGGCCTTGTAGGCCTTCTCGTCGACCTTGGGCTTCTGCTCCGTCTTCGTATCGCCTCCACCGCCCCCGCGCCGGCCCTGGGCCAGGGTGGGTGTCGCGAGCAGCGCCAGAATGACGGCAGCAACCGTGAAGCGTTTCATGTCAGTCTGTCTCCCCGCCGCCGCAGCAACATCCGGTAATACCTCTACCCCAACGATAACTTGTCGCTCGACATTTGTTGATCGACAAAGCGCCGCCTGATGCGAATTCAGCGCCACCAGGGGGCGCAATCCTGACGGCGGCACATTAAATGCGCTGAATGGGACAGGGACAAGTACATCTGGCGGCGCTGCTGGCCGGCGTCGCCTTAATATTGAGTGGCTGCGGGCTGGCGGACAGCCACGCCGTGTGGCCGGAGGCCTTGAAGGTCAAGGCCGCCGAGCCGGCGCCGCTCGAGATGCCTCCGGACGTCAAACGGCTGGTCGCGGGCAAGCTGGATTCGGTGTTCACGGCCGGTTCACAGCCGACCCATGTGCGGGTCTCCGCCCCGCTGCACGACCCGCGCGGCACCGGCTGGACCGCCTGCGTGCGCGCCGAACTGACATCGGTGATCGGCAAGCCGCTGGGGACGCAGACCTATCGCGTCTTCATCAATGAAGGCTCGATCTTCGATCGCCGGCAGGTCGGGGCCGACGACAATTGCGTGACGGAGACTTACGAACCGGTCGAGAGCACCGTTGCGGCGGAAGCGCAACGGAGCGCCAAACCCTAGCGCTTGAGCCGGCGACCCGGCCGGGCCGCCGCGCACCGGTATGCTGAACGGCCCGTTAACACGACCGTTCAAATTGCGCGGTGGCCTCAACGGCATTTTCCATTTCTTTCCACTAGCGTTGCCCTGACGAACGCAAGGCCAATCAGCCTCGCGGACTGGGGAAACAGGGACGTGGCCGATATTGCTGACCAGGCAATGATCCACCGTGCATCGCGCAAGGATGCCACGGACGATCGCACCTTGCCGCCGTTGTCGGCCACGCCGCTCAATGCATGGCGCGCGCTTGCCGCGCGCGCGATCGAGGCCAATGGCTACTATCAGGCGGACTGGGAATTGGCGGTCGATGCCTCCGCGCGCGGCCGCACCGGCGCGGCGCTGCTCAGCGCCGCCGGCGATGCCGGGCAACTGATCGGGCTGTTGCCGGTCGTTCCGATGCGGCGGATCTACCGGATTCCCCTGCCCGCTTTGGTCGGCGCCGAACCTTATGGCACGCTGTGCACGCCGCTGCTCGACCGCGACGCCGCCGAGGAAGCGGTGGGCAAGATGCTGCGGCAGGCGCGCAATGCGGGCGCGCATGCGCTGATCCTGCGCACCATGTCGCTCGAGGGCCCGGCCATGGCGGCGATCCGCGCGGTGCTGGCCCGAGACGGGTTGCAGCCGCGCATAGTGAGCGCCTATCAGCGCGCCCAGTTGGATGCGACGCGCGATGCCGACGAATTGTTGCGCGACGCGCTCGGGCCCAAGAAGCTGAAGGAGCTGCGCCGCCAGCATCATCGCCTGTCCGACCACGGCGCGGTGCGCTTCGATGTCGCCTGCACGCCGCGCGAGGTTGCGACGGCGCTCGAGACTTTCCTTGTCCTCGAAGCCGGTGGCTGGAAGGGAAAGCGCGGCACGGCGCTGAGCCAGCATGCCGGCGATGCGGCCTTCATCCGCCGCGCGACGTCGGCAATGGCCGAAGCCGGCCGCTGCGAGATCATCACGCTGCATGCGGGCGACACGCCGGTCGCGGGCGGCATCGTGGTGCGCCACCAGGACCGCGCCTTCTTCTTCAAGATCGGCGTCGACGAGCGCTTTGCGAAACATTCGCCCGGCACGCAGTTGACGCTGGAGCTGACGCGCCATCTCTGCGCCGATCCCGCGATCAATTCGGCCGATTCCACCGCGGCGCCCGGCCACCCCATGATCGACCCGATCTGGCGCGGCCGCTTCGCGATCGGCGACGTCTTGCTGCCGCTGCGGCGCCGCGATCCGCTGGTGCCGGCCATTCACGCCGCGCTGACCCTGAACAACTTCGCCTACGAAGGGGCGCGCGGCGCCGTCCGCTTCATCCGCAGCCGGCGCGGCAAGCCCGAATAATGCGGTTTACCCTTTCGTAGGCATGCAGACACATCGGGAAACAAGTGACTGCTGCCGTCAGGTTGGTGTCAGCTGGCCCGACTAGCGTTGCGGCGCGCTGGTTCTCAGACGGCGCGCGCCCTTGCTTCGAAAGCCTCATCTGATGGAAACATCGGATGGGGCTTTTTGCCGGCGCTCGCGACGTCCTGACGGCAAACGAAAAGGCCGCCTCAACCGGCGGCCTCTCTGTCTCGCGCTCGGCGCATCATTGGGAAACGCGGCGCGACCAGCGCCTGCCCTTACTGCAACGGCGAGTGCGGTGCCGGCAGCATGATGGTCGAGTGCATCTCCTCGAGCACCTGCGTGCCCTTGCTCAAAAATTCCAGCCAGGCCGGATCCTTCATCGCATTGCCGCGTGCGGCGGCGCGGGCGTTGAGATCGGGATAGGCCCAGATGTGGCAGACCTCGTTGGGCTGCCCGGCTTCGGTGGTCCAGAGACCGACGATCTTGGAGTATTTCTCGCGCTCCGGCATCACGCCGGTGATCAGATCGAGCCATTGCTTGGCGCCGCCGACCGGCTTGGCGCGGTAGTTGCGGAATTCGTAGATGTTGCCTGATGTCGCCGGCGCCACCGGCGGGATGATTGCATTGAGCAGCCGCACCTCCTGCCGCACCAGCAGCGGACGGATCACCGGAATATACTCGCCGGTCCAGCGCGGGTTCTTGGCGAGCTCGGCGCGCAGCCGCGTCCGCTCGTTGAGATCGGCGTAGCTCCACATGTGCATGACCTGATTGAGCGGACCGATCTCGGTGATCCAGTAGCCTTCCAGCTTGCCGAAATTGTCGGCGCGGATATCGCGCGAGATCGTGCTCGCCGCCTTCACCATCTCGCCGACGGCGCCTGGACGGACCGTATAGGTGCGCAGCTCATAGATCATGGTGGTCTCCCCTGATTGTTTCCGATGGATGATGTGGGCAAACGAAAAAGCCCGGCATGAGCCGGGCTTTCGATAGGGATTGCGGACTACTCCGCAGCCTCTGTGTTGATCTCGGCCGAGACCTGGCGGATGGCGCGGGCGAGCTGCTCGGCCGGCTGGGCGCCGGACACCGCGTATTTCTGCGCGAACACGAAGGTCGGCACGCCGGAAATACCCTTCTCGGCGGCCTCCTGGGCCTGCGCCGAGACCAGGGCGACATCCTCGTCGGTGGCAAGACGCTTGCGCACGTCGTCGGCATCGAGCCCGACATCGCTTGCCGCCTGCACCAGCACGTTGCTGTCGGTGAGATCGCCGCCGTCGCGGAAATACAGCTCCATCAGCCGCTGCTTCATCTCGGCCGCCTTGCCCTTGGCCTCGGCCCAATGGATCAGGCGATGGCAGTCGATCGTGTTGGGCTGCCGCTTGACGAGCTCGGGATGGTAGGTGAGCCCCTCCTCATTGGCGGCCGCGACCACGCGGCCGGCGATGCCCTTATAGGCATCGACCGAGCCGAACTTGGCGGTGAGATATTCCTCGCGGCTGATGCCCTCGCGCGGCACCCAATTGTTGAGGAAGAACGGCCGCCAATGCACCTCGACCGGCACATCGGGCACCAGCTTGAGCGCATCCTCGATCCGATGCTTGCCGATATAGCACCAGGGGCAAACGACGTCGGAGACGATGTCGAGGCGAAGCGGCTTCAGATCGCTCATGGCGGGGTTCCCGGCGGAAAATGGAACCCCAAGGTTAGGCCGAACGCGCCCCAAGACAAGCCGCTATTTCATACTGGCTGCCATCTGCCGCATCCGCTCGGCGGTCAGCTCATCGGCCGGGAAGAAGGTCTCCAGCGCCAGTTCCTGCAGCGTGATGTCGACCGGCGTGCCGAACACCATGGTGGTCGAGATGAAGCTCAGGATCTCGCCATTGAGGCGGAGCTTGAAGGGAAGCGCGACGTTGTTGTCGGTGGTGATCGGGGCCGACCGCGCCGGGATCGGATAGGACTTCAGGTCCTGGTAGAGCTTGAGCAGCTCCGGATCGGCCGTTGCCTCGCATTGCCGATGCAGCCGCTCCAGAAGATGCGCGGCCCATTCCGCGAGGTTCACGGTGCGCGGGGCGAGGCCCTCGGGGTGGAAGGCAAGCCGCAGGATGTTGAAGGGCTGGCCGAGCAGCCGCTGCGGCACGCCCTCGAGCAGCGGCGCCACCATGCGGTTGGCGGAGACCAGATTCCAGTGCCGGTCATAGGCCAGCGCCGGATTCGGCTCGTGCGCCTTCAGCACCAGGTTGATGGCCTCGCGCGCCGATTTCAGCGCCGGATCATCCAGCGAGCGTTGCGGGAATGCGGGCGCGAAACCCGCGGCGACCAGCAGTACGTTGCGTTCGCGTAGGGGCACGTCGAGGCGCTCCGCCAGTTTGAGGACCATGTCGCGCGACGGCGCCGAGCGGCCGGTCTCGACGAAGCTCAAATGCCGCGCCGAGATCTCGGCATCGACGGCAAGGTCGAGCTGGCTGAGATGACGGCGCTGCCGCCACTCGCGCAGGTGCTCGCCGATCGGGACGGGTTTGGCGGGCTCGGCCCGCGCCATGGATGCATGTGCGTTCATGGTGCAAAACCTACCATGCGGAATTCGCCCGTTCCATTACGCCTGAGGTAATCGAATTGGCGCGCCGGCCGGATCATCTTCGACGACACAGGAGATGACCATGCTGATGCTGTCCCTTGTCCGCGTCCTCGCCGTCCTGCTCCCGTGGCTGGTGCATCTGGCCACCTGGCTGCTGGCGCGCTCGCTCAACATGCCGCAGCCGCTCGTGCACGCGACCGGCGTGTTCGTCTTCGCGCAGGTCTATGCGGTCGAGATGAGGGTCGGCAAGGCGCTGTGTCCGCTCCGGCTGTGGCGTCAGCTGCAGTCGCAGTTCCGCTGACCACCCCCATCCCAACCAGAGGAGACACTGCCATGATCCATTCGTCCCAGCTGCTGCGCCGCGCCTTGCTTGCCGACGCCGTCTTCAGCGGCGTATCCGCCATAGCCATGGTGCTCGACGCCGGCGCGCTGGCATCGCTGCTCGGCCTGCCGGAAGCGCTGCTGCGCGAGACCGGCCTGTTCCTGATCGCTTATACCGCGCTGGTCGGCTGGCTCGGCACGCGCATGTCGGTGCCGAAGCCGCTGGTGATGCTGGTGGTCGTCGGCAACGCGGCCTGGACGCTCGCCAGCATCGCGCTGCTGCTGTCGGGCGCGGTGTCGCCGAACCTCTTCGGGACCATCGTGATCCTGGCCCAGGCGATCGCCACCGGCGTTTTCGCCGAGCTGCAATATGTCGGGCTGCGCCGCAGCGGTGAGGCGGTCGCGGCGTAAATCGAATGCCGGACGTGACGAGCGGCCGTCGCGGCAAACGCGGCGGCCGTTTCCGTCAGCTCAGCACGACCGCGACGATCATGCCGGCAAAGGTCAGCGCCAGGCCGATGATCAGCATCGGCACCAGACTGCTGCCGGAAAACGGATCGGCCTGATCCTGATGAAACCACGCGCCGTCGATGGCGCGCGCAATTGCCTTCGCCCTGTTCCTCATTGCACTGCTCCTGCTTCGCTTCGCCTGTAACGCTCGCCGACCGCCAGCATCACGCCCTGTCCGCTGGCGACGCCCATCTCGAGGCTCGAGGCGATGCGCCGCGCGCGATCGATGAAATGCGCCGCCGCGTCAGGCGGGCACAGCTCGGCCGCGGTCGCTTCGAACAGTTCGAGCCAGCGGTCGAAATGCGCGGCGTCGATCGGCAGTGGCATATGCTTGATCATCGGCGTGCCGTGATAGCGCCCGGTCATCAGCGCGACCGAGGACCAGAACGCGCACATCTGCGCCAGATGCGGCTCCCAATTGCTGATCCTGGTCTCGAACACCGGCCCGATCATCGGGTCCTTGCGGACCTTGGCGTAGAAGGCGTGCACCAGCTGCTCGATCATGGCCTCGGTGATCCCGGTCCGCGCGACAATCCCGGCGGTGATCTGCTCGCGGCGCTCTGCTCCTGTCATGGCTTACATCCTAAATAGGTATTTCAAATGCCTATTTAGCCTGCTATAGCTGATCCGCCAAGTGCTGATTTCGAAGGGCTTCCATGCGCCTGACATCGTTCACGGATTTTGCGCTCCGCGCCCTGATGCGGCTGGCCGGCGAGCCGGACCGGTCGTTTGCGACCAGCGAGATCGCGGCCGAGTTCGACATTTCCCGCAATCACCTCGCCAAGGTGGTGCGCGACCTTGCCGACGCCGGCTTCATTGCCACCCAGCGCGGCGCCGGTGGCGGGTTTTCGCTGGCACGGCCGGCGGAGACCATCACCCTCGGCCAGGTTGTCCGTGCGCTGGAAGGCGACAGCGCGCTGGTCGAATGTTTCAGGGATGATGGCGGAGATTGTCTGCTGCTGCCGCGCTGCCGGCTGAAGGCGAAGCTTGCGGCGGCACGCGAGGCCTTCATGCGCGAGCTCGACGGAACGACGCTCGCCGAATGCGCCTACCTGCCGCGTCCCGTCCGCCATCCCGCGAGGGCATCATGACGACGATCACATTCTCGGACGGCGCGTTCGAGGTCGACGCCAACATCGTCGCCGAAGGCCTCGGCATCGCGGTTCCGCTGCTGCAGGCCGGGATGCGCTCGGGCGCAATCACGACGCGCTCGGAGCGCGGGCTCGACGCCGATCAGGGGCGCCATCGCCTCACATTCTTCTCGGGGAGCAAGCGTTTCCGTCTCGTTATCGACGAGCACGGCACGATCATCCAGCGCTCGACGCTGGATTTCGGCAATTCCCCGTTGCCACGCGCGGCGCACCGGCCGAGCGGCTAGAGCGTTTTCGGGCGACGTGGTATCAGGCGTTCAGCGCCCGAGCGGTGCCGCGCTTCGACGAGGCAGCCTTCTTGCCCGCCGTGTTGATCAGGCTGTGACCATTGAGGTGACTGCCGTTCAGCGCCGTGCCGTTGGCGAGCTTGCCGTTTGCTTTGGCAGCCTTCTTCGCCTTGCGCTGCCTGGCCCGCTCCTCGGCGAGCTTCTCGGCCTTGCGCTGTGCCTTCCGCTCGGCTCTTTCCTTCAGCCGCACCCGCTCCGCCCTCGCCTCCGCGCGCTTCTTCTTGCGCTTCTTCTCGCAGGCATCGCACTTGCAGCCGATCGGCTTCAGATAGGCTTTGAAATAGTCGGTTCCGTAGTCGTAATTGATTTCGTCGCCCGGCTCGATGTCCTTGATGGCGCGGATGAACACCTTGCGCTTGCGTGGGCGAACGTCGGATTCCGCGTTCGGCCTGCAGGCATGGTTGATGTAGCGGGCGACGTTTTCGCGGATCGAGCCGTCGATGGTCCAGCGGTTGGTGAGCTCGAACAGATATTTGTTCTCGATCTCGTCCTCATCCTTCTTCGAGTCGAGCAACGGCCCGAAATAACGGATGATCTTGGTGCCTTTCTTGATCGGCTTGGTGGCGAAAAGGCCAAGACCGGTACGGGAACGGCCGACGCGATAGGGCTTGTTGGATGATATCGTGGGCATGACGATCGAGGTTACGGCACGCAGGTGCACGCGACAGAAGTTGCGAAGCCGCCCTTCTAGGACGATTCCGCGCGCCTGTCAGGTGTTTCCCGCGTGTCTATTGAACCTTCCCCAGATTGCATATGTCAGACACAAAGTAACGTCCGGATCGCAGGTTTCCCCCGATGAAATACCTTGCTTTTGCAACAGTCTTTATGGCGGCTGCCAGCGCAAATCCCGGTCATGCCGGCTCCGAGACGATCAGCAGCAGCTACACATCGACCGCGCCGAAGGCCTGCCGCATGATCGGCAAGCCCAGCGAAGAGGACGGCAGCACCACCAGGGTCTGTCCGGGAAAATCCGGGCTTGTGGTGCTGATCAACGAGGGCGACCTGCGTGAAGTGGTCTCGGTGGGCCGAAACGGCGAGGCAGCCGCCAGGGAACCGGCCGCGCAGGCCTGGTTCGGCCCGTTCAGTTCGACCGGCGACAGGGTCGAATGGCGTGCAGCCGGCGGCAGGCCGTTTGCGATCATCCAGCGCTGGCAGATCGCCGACAACAGCGAACAGGACAAGCGCGGCGGTCCTGTCTCGCGGGCAATGCTCGCCGTGACCCGGCTGCCGCCGGGCGATGTCTGCCATGTCGCCTTTGTCGACGTCGCGGCCAATCCCAACGCCAACGCGCTGGCGCGGCAGGCCGCCGACGATTTCGCCCGCGATTTCAAATGCGGCACGGATACGGTGAAGACGATCGGACAGAGCGGCCGGACCACGTCGCTTGTGAGGCGCTAGTGTGCTGAATGCGAAGTTCGTGCGATTTCGCGGCAGCCACTTTCACGAACTTCGCATTCATAAAGCACACTAGAATCATAAGTTTGCTAGTGTCCTTATCGAATCCGAACTTCGCTCCGAAGGTGCGGCAAATGATGCGAACTTCGGATTCGGGACACTAGTCCACGGGCAGCACCGGTTATTGCCGCGCCGAGCGGCCCGCGGACAATCGCAGCATTGCGGTCAACAGCGTTTCCGCGGATGTGCCCTCGGGCGACCGATCCAGGATCGTCTTGAGGCGTCCGTCGAGCAGCAGCATGGTGAAACCATGCACCAGCGACCAGGCCGACGCGATCGCGGCGGCCTGATCCAGCGTAAGCTGCTCCTTGGAAATCTGCTCGTGCCGGCTGGCGCCGACGCCGCGGGTCAGCCCTGCGAACGAAGCCTCGGATGCCTCGTGCAGCGACGGGCGCGAATGATCGAGCCGCTCGCTGCGGAACATCAGCCCGTACATGCCGGGATGTGCCTGCGCATAGGCAACATAAGCCTTGGCGCTCGCCACGCCCTTCTCGGGCGTCGTGGCCGCCGAAGCGTCCGCAGCCGCCATCGCGAGGCCAAATTGCCGGAAACCGATCGCCGCGAGTTCGCTGAGCAAACCGGTGAGATCGCCGAAATGATGCGTCGGGGCGGCGTGCGATACGCCGGCCTCGCGCGCCACCGCACGCAATGTCAGCCCCGCCAATCCATCACGCTCGAGCACGCGCTCGGCGGCCTTCAACAGTGCCTCATGCAGATCGCCGTGATGATACGGCGTGTCGTTGGCGCGGCGCCGTTGGACCGGACGAGCTGCCACAGTCCGTCCAACCCGGCGGGTCGGAGCCCGTGCCGGGCGAGTCGCCTTGTTTTCTTTGGAGATTCTTGCCATCGGGCCCTTATAGGTCGCAATTTTTACACTGTAAAGATTTTGCTTGACGATCGGCGGCGTCATCCTTACTGATATCTTTACGATGTAAAGATCATAATGCAGGGAGATGCGGAATGCTCGACCAGGTCACATCCAACGCTGCGCGCACCAATCTGGCGCCGATCCCATTCGAAGCCGACGCGCCGTTCCTGAAGATCTCGGGCGAATTGCCGCGCGAGCTGAACGGCACGCTCTATCGCAACGGCCCCAATCCGCAGTTCGAGGCGCCGGGTGCGCACTGGTTCGTCGGCGACGGCATGCTGCACGCCTTCCATCTCGAGAACGGCCGCGCCAGCTACCGCAACCGCTGGGTCCGTACGCCGAAATGGCAGGCCGAGCACGATGCCGGCCGCGCGCTGTTCGGCGGCTTCGGCCGCAAGATGCCGGATGCGCCGGCCACCACGACGACGGACGGCGGCGTCGCCAACACCAACATCATCTTCCATGGCGGCCGGCTGCTCGCGCTGGAGGAAGGCCATCTGCCGACCGAGATCGAGCCCGGCACGCTCAATCGCCTCGGCTATTGCGACTACAAGGGTGCGATCTCCGGCCCCTTCACCGCGCATCCCAAGATCGATCCGGCGACCGGCGAAATGGTGTTCTTCGGCTACAACGCCGCGGGCCCGCTGACGCCGGCGCTGTCGTTCGGCGCGGTGAGCTCGTCCGGCGTGGTGACGCGGTTCGAACGCTTCGAGGCGCCCTATGCCAGCATGGTGCACGACTTCATCGTCACCGAGAATCATGTGCTGTTTCCGATCCTGCCGATCACCGGCAGCATGCAGCGCGCGATGCGCGGACAGGCGCCCTACGCCTGGGAGCCGGAGAAAGGCGCCTATGTCGGCGTGATGAAGCGCAGCGGCGCGTCAAAGGACATCGTCTGGTTCCGCGCCGAGACCTGCTACGTTTTCCACGTGATGAACGCATGGGAAGACGGCAACCGCATCATCGCCGACGTGATGCAGTTCGAGGAAGCGCCGCTGTTCAATCATCCCGACGGCTCGCCGACGGACCCTCGGAAGAACCGCGCGCGCTATTGTCGCTGGACCTTTGACCTCTCCGGCAACACCGACCGCTTCACGCAAACCTATCTCGACGACCTCACCGGCGAATTTCCCCGCGTCGACGATCGCCGCGCCGGATTTGCCAGCAATCACGGCTGGTACGCCTGCGCCAACCCCGATCTGCCGATGTTCGGCGCGCTGTCGGGCATCGTGCATGTCGACGGCCGTGGCAAGCGGCTCGGCCACTATCTGCTGCCCGCCGGCGATACGATCTCCGAGCCTGTGTTCGTCGAGCGCGGCGCTGACGCCGCGGAAGGCGACGGCTGGCTGCTCGCGGTGGTCTGGCGCGCCCGCGAAAACCGCAGCGACCTCGCCGTGTTCAACGCGCAAGATGTCGAAGCGGGCCCGACCGCGCTGGTCCATCTCGGCCACCGCGTGCCCGATGGATTCCACGGCAATTGGGTGGGGGCGGAGTAGCCAACGATCACCCCGGACGTCAGTGCGCCAACCTCTCCACGCGTCGTGCCCGGGCTTGTCCCGGGCATCCACGTCTTTGCCGCCGCCGACCGAAAACGAGCGGTCGCCACTTTATGTCATTGGCAAATCTTTTATTTTTCCGCCACCTCACGATTTTGACACTGTAAAGATTTCGCTTGACGCCTCCGTTGCTCACCGTTAGGGTATCTTTACATTGTAAAGATAAGCCGATGAGGCTCACCATGACGATCTTCCTGATCCTCGCTCCCTACGGCGCCTTCGCCATGCTGATGCTGGTGACCTCGGCCACGGTGAGCCTGCTCAGTGCTGCACTGATCTGCCTTGCCGTGATCGCGTTCGATGTCGCGCGCGGCCGCAGCATCAAGATCCTCGGCGTCGGTTCGGTCGTCATCTTCGCCGCGATCGGCTTCTACCTCACCTTCGTCGATGCGACGCCGAGCAACACCGCGGTGAAGATCGCGGTCGATGCCGGCATCCTGCTGGTGTCGCTCGGCTCGATCATGATCGGCCGTCCCTTCACGCGGCAATATGCGCTGGAGCAGGTCGATGCCGAGACCGCGAAGCTGCCCGGCTTCCTCCATGCCAACTACCTGATCACCGGCGCCTGGACCGCCGCGATGCTGCTCATGCTGATTGGCAACGTTGCGGTGCTATACGTGCCGGCGCTGCCGCTGTGGACCGGCCTCTTGATCGCCTTCGCCGCACGCAATGCCGCGGTCGGCTTTACCCACTGGTATCCGCACTATCGCGCGGTCAAGGACGCGACGCCGCCGGCCGGCGCGCTGCCCTCACGCTAGACGCTGCCATAACGACATCACCACGATCATCCCGAGGAAACGGAAACCACGACGATGAAGAGCGTATTTGCCAGGCTTGCGAGCGACTTCCTCTCCACCATCGTCTTCCTGGTGGTCTATTTCGCCACCGACAATGTCCTGATCGCCACCGGCGTTGCGATCGCGGGCGCAATCGCGCAAGTGGTCTATGCGCGGGTCAAGGGACAGTCGCTCGGCTACATGACCTGGGCGAGCCTTGGGCTGGTGATCGTGCTCGGCGGCGCGACGCTTTTCACCAACGATCCGCGCTTCGTGCTGGCGAAGCCGGCCATCGGCCACATCGCGATCGGCGCGATCATGCTCAAGCGCGGCTGGATGCTGCGCTATCTGCCGCCGATCGTGACCGAGACAATTCCGGAATACGCCACCCTCGCCGGCTACGCCTGGGCCGGGCTGATGTTCATTCTCGCCGCCGGCACCATTGCGATCGCGGCGACCGGCGACATGAAGCTGTGGGCGTTCTACGTGTCGGTGGTGCTGGTCGGCGCCAAGATCGCCGCCTTCGCGATCCAGTATGTCGCCTTCCGCGTCCTGGTCGGAAGCCGGCTGCGCGCCGCCGCCCGCGCCTGATCGCAGCAAGCCGCGAACTAGGCGCGCGCGGCAAGATGGGCTATACCCGCGCAAGCGTTTTCTTCACGCGAACCGGTAGCCATTTCGCTTGAAGGCGCTTCACCTGGAGGGGAGACATCAATGGCGGTGGACGGAAACTGGAATCTCACGATGACGACGCCGATGGGCGAGCGCAAGGCGACGCTGTCGCTGGCAAGCTCGGGCGGCACGCTCACCGGCACGCAGGGCGCCGAGGGCAACTCCACCGAAATCTTCGACGGCACCGTGAACGGCGACGACGTCGCCTGGAAGGTTTCCATCACCAACCCGATGCCGCTGACGCTCGAATTCACCGGCAAGGTCGCAGGCGACGGCATCTCCGGCGAGATGGGCATCGGCCCGATGGGCAGCTTCCCCTTCACCGGCACGCGGGCATAACCGCGGCACACGCACACGCATGCGCATCCTGGCATCCGTTACCGTCCTGGCGTTGTCAGCCACGACGGCTTCCGCACAGCAAGCAAGCGAAGCCGAACCGGCGTGGCGCGCGAGCGCGGTCGCGCTGGTGCCGGCCGGATATGTTGCGGGCAGCTCTTCCAGCACGGATACCGCCGGCACCACCGGCTACCTCGCGGTCTATGCCGCGAGCGCAGACGACCCGAAGACGCCGGCAAGCGTCTTCGCGCCGCGTCAGATGATGGTTGTGACCCTAAGCAAGGATGGCACGACGGCGCTGTCGGCCGAATTGAAGCCGCGCGGTCCCGGCGACATCGCGACCGGACATGCCGACGGGTCGGACAATGACTTTGCCGCACGCCAGACCGAGCTTGACGCGAACCGAAACGCACTGCCCGCTGGCACCGAGCCATGCGACCTCGGCGCCTGGTCGGAGGACAAGGACCTCGCGGGCCTCAACGTGCGCGCGGAGCCGTCGGTGAAGGCACGCGTGCTCGGCAAGCTGCCGCCACCCTACCATCTCAAGATGGGCGGGGCCGAGAACACGCCGGAGGGCGGCTGGCTCACCGAGTTTCGTATCATCGGCTTCAAGGACGGCTGGTTCCTGATCGAGGGCGCGATGCCGCCGGGCAAGGCCTATGAAGATGACAAGCGCTATCCGCGCAACGCGCCAAAGCCTTATGCCGGACGCGGATGGGTTGCCGCCAACAAGGTCGGCGCGAGCTACGCCAACGGCTACACCCGGATGGGCGGGCTGTTCCAGGCGCCCTTCGTCGATGCCAAATGGACGCCGGCGCTGCGCAAGCTCGGCGGTGAGTTCGATACCGACGATGGTCCGAAACGCATCCTCGCCTGCAGCGGGCACTGGGCGCTGGTGGAGAGCCATGACGGCGTGCGCGGCTGGTGGCGCAGCCTGTGCTCCAACCAGGTGACGAACTGCAGCTAGAACCAGATCTGCATCGGCAGATCGTGCGCGTCTCGCGGCGGCGCTTCGGGAACGCTTCCGCATGGTTCGCGCGCAGCCAGCGCCACTGCACACGCATCCAGCACATCGTCGCGCTTCGCGCCGGTGCCGATGCGCACCTCGATGAGCCAGCGATCGATCTCGCGGAAGCCTGATCGCTTCAGCAGCCTGCAGCGCAGCGCATCGCCCTCCTCCGATTTTTTGCGCGGCAACGGCTCGCCGCCGTTCAATTGCAGGAACACCAGCTCGGGATGCACCTCGCGGATATCGCGCGTGGCGTTCGCGCGCACGAACCCGTCGACCTCCATGATCTTCTTGCCGAGATGCCAGAGCTGGCGCGACACACGGGTCTGGCCGCGGCGCAGTGCTTCCGCATTCGCGAGATCGGGATCGTCAAACTGCTGCCACAGCCAGCGCCGCGCGCCGGTGAAGACGCGCGAGGTGTGCGGGCGCAATCTTACGCGCGCGAGAAGGTCGCAATCGCGCTCGCCGTTATCGGTCAGACCGATCGGGATATCGATCCCGGCCCGATCGAACGGACGCGAAAGCGCGTCCGCAATATCGCTGTGAAAGGAAATCGTACGCTGGTCGCCGTCGATGGTGACGGCGACCCAGCCCTTGGAGAACCCGTCGAGGCCGACCGCAATCAACCCCGATCCTCAACCGAGATTCAATTCCTTGAAGAAGTCGTTGCCCTTGTCGTCGATGATGATGAAGGCCGGGAAATCGACCACCTCGATGCGCCAGATCGCTTCCATGCCGAGCTCGGGATACTCGACCACCTCGACCTTCTTGATGCAGTGCTCGGCGAGGTTCGCCGCGGCGCCGCCGATCGAGCCGAGGTAGAAGCCGCCATGCTTCTTGCAGGCCTCGCGCACCGCGACCGCGCGGTTGCCCTTGGCGACCATCACCATCGAGCCGCCGGCCGCCTGGAACTGGTCGACGAAGGAATCCATGCGTCCCGCCGTGGTCGGGCCGAATGCACCGGAGGCGTAGCCGTCGGGCGTCTTGGCGGGACCGGCGTAATAGACCGGATGGTTCTTGAAATAATCCGGCAACGGCTCGCCCTTCTCCAGCCGCTCGCGCAGCTTGGCGTGCGCCGAGTCGCGCGCCACGATCATGGTGCCGGTCATCGAGACGCGGGTCTTGATCGGATATTGCGACAGCGTCGCCAGGATCTCCTTCATCGGCTTGTTGAGGTCGATCTTGACGACCTCACCGCCAAGCGACTGCTCCACCGCAGGCAGATACTGCGCCGGGTTGTGCTCGAGCTCCTCGAGATAGACGCCGTCCCTGGTGATCTTGCCGAGCACCTGGCGGTCCGCCGAACAGGAGACGCCGAGCCCAATCGGCAGCGAGGCGCCGTGGCGCGGCATGCGGATCACGCGCACGTCATGGCAGAAATACTTGCCGCCGAACTGCGCGCCCACCCCCAAGCTTTGCGTCATCTTGAGGATTTCCTGCTCCATCTCGAGGTCGCGGAACGCATTGCCGTCGGCCGAGCCGTGGGTCGGCAGCGCGTCGAGATAGCGGGCCGAGGCAAGCTTCACGGTCTTCATGCAGAGCTCGGCCGAGGTGCCGCCGATCACGATCGCAAGGTGGTACGGGGGACACGCCGCGGTGCCGAGCGTCAGCACCTTCTCCTTCAGGAAGGCGAGCAGCCGGTCCTTGGTCAGCACCGAGGGCGTCGCCTGGAACAGGAAGCTCTTGTTGGCGCTTCCGCCGCCCTTGGCCATGAACATGAACTTGTAGGCATCATCGCCCTCGGCGTAGATCTCGCACTGCGCCGGCATGTTGTTGGCGGTGTTCTTCTCCTCGTACATCGACAAGGGAGCGACCTGCGAGTAGCGCAGATTGCGGCGCAGATAGGCATCGCGCGCGCCTTCGGACAGCGCAGCCTCGTCGTCACCGTCGGTGATGACGTTGCATCCCTTCTTGCCCATGATGATTGCGGTACCGGTGTCCTGGCACATCGGCAGCACGCCGCCGGCCGCGATGTTGGCATTCTTCAGGAAGTCGAAGGCGACGAACTTGTCGTTGTCGCTGGCTTCCTTGTCCTCGAGGATCGAGCGGAGCTGCTTCAGATGACCCGGCCGCAGATAGTGGTTGATGTCGCCGAAGGCGGCCTCGGAGAGCGCGCGCAGCGCCTCCCGCGACACCACAAGCATGTCCTTGCCCAACACCTTCTCGACCCGGACGCCCTCGCTCGTGACCTTCTTGTAGGGCGTGGTGTCGGCACCAAGCGGGAACAGAGGCGTGTGCTTGTAGGGCGGAACAGGCTTTTGCTGGTCGGGAAAGGCTGAGGGGGCGTTCATGAGCTGCTCGTCGGTTTCGAAAGGCCGGTGCCGGCCGCGGGGCCGCCGGCAATGTAGAGCCGTTCTAAGCCTTTTTCCGACAAAGGAAAGGGAAGCGGGCCGCCTTCCAGCCATGCGCGGGACTGGCAATCCACGTGCTATGTTTCATGCCATCGTAATCCCAAGTTGCCACAACGCCGGCAAGCCGCGGAACGGCCAAGGAAACCATCAGGAAGCCATCAGGAGACCTTCATGAAGACAGCGCTTTTCGTCCGGTTCGCGGCGCTGGCCTTGTTGATCGCGATCCCGACCGGCGCCGATGCCGCCCGCCTCGGCAGGCCCTGCGGCGGCCTTGCCGGACTGCAATGCGGCAGTCGCGGCCAGTTCTGCCAGTTCAAGCCCGGGACCTGCGGCCGCTTCGACCAGACCGGCACCTGCGCGTTCCGCCCGACGATCTGCAACAAGATCTTCAAGCCCGTATGCGGCTGCGACGGCAAGACCTACGGCAATGATTGCGAGCGCCGGGCCGCCGGGGCTTCCAAAGCGCAGGACGGCAGGTGCGCGTCCTGACGTGGCCGTATTGACGCGCTCCGCGGGAGCCTGCATGTAGCTTCGCGTACTTTCATACCGCGGGGGGTATTTCGTGACAGCATCGTTGCGCCGACGCTTGCCTTTGGGCATCCGCTCCACTCTGCCGGCCGCGCTGATCGCGCTGGCGACGGTTTTCGTCGCAGCGCCTGCGCATGCCGATCCCTGCGTGGACATCGCCAAGCAGCTCGCCGGCCAGATCGACGGACTGAAGGTCAATTTCAGCGCCGCCAACATCACCTACCTCACGCATCCGGCGGCAAAGGAATTGTCGCTCGGCTGCCGCGGCAAGGATTATTCGATCGAGCTCTACGCCAAGACCGATCGCAAGATGAAGCCGGAGTTCTTCAACCTGGTCGGCTCCGCCACCGCGCTGATCTTCACCGTGCCGAAGGACGACGCCGTCACCGGCACCTCGCGCTGCCTGAAGCGCATGGGCATCTTGCGCGGCAACACCATCACGATGCGCTATCGCCGCCTCAACCTCGAATGCACCCGCAACAAGACCGACGCCTCGATCACGGTTCGCCGCGGCAACAACGAGTGATCAGCCTTCGCTGGTGATGCGCGCGATGGCGTCGAGCACCCGGCCCCATCCCGGGCTCATCATGTCGAAGGCGAAGCGGTTGCCCGGCAGCACGAAGCCGTCATGCACCATCCGCAGATGGGTGCCGCCCTCGACCGGCGTCAGCGTCCAGGTGACGATCGTGTCGAGCTTCGAGCCGTATTCCGGATTGGTATCAGCGCCGCCCTTCCAGGAGTAGCGCAACAGGCGCGGCGGATCGCAATCCAGCACCTCACAATGCACGACACCGTCCCAGTCGCCCATCGGCTTGGTGTGGAAATTGAAGCGATGGCCAACGGCCGGCACGAAATCGTTCGGCATCAGCCATTTCGTGATCCGATCGCTCGTCGTCAGCGTCCGCCAGATCTTCTCGGCCGCGTAGGGCAGCACCTTCTCGACCGTGATCGCGTGCGTCTCACCCATCACTCACTCTCCTTCAACAGCCGTTCCAGATTTGCGAAGCGCTCGGTCCAGAACGTCTCGTAGTGGCCGAGCCAGTCGATCAGCGGACCGAGCCCCTTCGGCGCGATGCGATAATGGATATGGCGGCCCTCGCGCCGCTCGGCGACCAGCCCGGCATCGCGCAGCGCGCGCAGATGTTGCGACACCGCCGGCTGCGACACCTTTGAACCCTGCACCAGGCCGGTCGCGGCGATCTCGCCTTCCCGCGCGATCCGCTCGAACACCGCTCGCCGCGTCGGGTCCGCGAGGGTCTTCAACACATCGGTCAGCTGCGTGGCGACAGGCATGAAAATATATAAGCAATTGCTTATATGATTGTCAAGACAGTCGCGACGCTGGAACGTCTCGCCTGCTCCGAAAGTTGATCGCTGCGGTCGCATGTTTGCCGGGAAAACGGTGCGATAATATCAACTGGAATCGCGCGGAGCCGCTCATGATCGCAAAGCTCCTTCTGCAGAATACCTTCTTCGTCATCGCCATGGCCGTGCTGCTGTTTGCCTTCGCAGGTACGCTGCACTGGCCCGGCGCATGGGCCTATCTGATCGCCTCGGCCGTGATCGGCCCGGCCTGCGGGCTGTGGCTCGCCAAGGTCGATCCCGGGCTGCTGGCCGAGCGCATGCGCCTCACCGCGCGTGAAGGCCAGCCCACCGAGGACAAGCGGTTCATGCTGGTGTTCCTGGTCGTTGCCGTGCTGTGGTTCGTCGCGATGGGGCTCGAGCGGCGCTTTGGCGACGTCAATGACGGCGTGCCGCTGATCGTGCTCGGCCTTGTGCTGTATCTGGTCTCGACCGTGGCGATCCTGTGGGTGTTCCGCACCAACTCGTTCGCCGCGCCGGTCGTGAAGGTGCAGACCGAGCGCGACCATCACGTCATCTCGACCGGTCCCTACGCGCTGGTCCGCCATCCGATGTATACGAGCGTGATGCTGTTCTTCATCGGCGTGCCGCTGACGCTCGGCTCCTGGTGGGGCCTCGCCTTCGTGCCGGTGTTCTTCGTGATGTTTGCGATCCGCACAGGGATCGAGGAGCGCGCGCTGGTGACGGGGTTGTCAGGCTACGCCGATTATGCGGCACGGGTGCGCTACCGCCTCGTACCCGGGCTGTGGTGAGGGATCATCATGGCAGAGAGCAAGACCTACACCGGCGGTTGCCATTGCGGACAGGTCCGCTTCGAATGCACCACCGATATGGCCATGGTGACGGCCTGCAACTGCTCGATCTGCACCAAGAAGGGCCTGCACTTCGTGTTCATGCCGCCGTCGAGCTTCCAGCTTCGCGCCGGCGCCGAGAACCTCAAGGAATATCTCTTCAACCGCCATGCGATCCGCCATCAGCTTTGCGTCGATTGCGGCGTCGACGTGTTCGCGCGCGGCAAGAAGCCCGACGGCACCGACATCGTGGCGCTGAATGTCAGCTGCATCGATGGCATCGATCTGTCGAGGATCGCGATGACGCCGGTGGATGGGCGGAGCCGGTAGCCTTCCACGCCGTCATTCCGGGGCACGCGGAGCGTGAACCCGGAATCCAGAGATTGTGGCGCGAG
Organism: Bradyrhizobium sp. USDA 4538; assembly: GCF_024171045.1. Lineage (NCBI taxonomy): Bacteria > Pseudomonadati > Pseudomonadota > Alphaproteobacteria > Hyphomicrobiales > Nitrobacteraceae > Bradyrhizobium > Bradyrhizobium sp. USDA 4538. Next base: position 6,689,513 of record NZ_JALJZE010000001.1, on the reverse strand, counting down.
ATTCCGGGTTCGCTTCGCGCCCCGGAATGACGGCGATCACAAATCCAGTGCCTTGTAGCGCCGGAAAATGCCCTCTTCGTTGAATGGAATCCGCCGCTCGCTCGCCAGATACGCCTTGATGTTCGGCCGCTCGGCGACGCGATCGCGCAGCGCGATCAGGCGCGGGATCTTCTTCTCGAACGCCGCCATCCGCTTCGGAAACGCGTAGCGCAGGCCCTCCACGATCTGGAACAGCGAGAGGTCGGCGTAGGTCAGCCGGCGTCCGGTGACGAACGCACCGCGGTTGGCTTGCACGAGATCCTCGAAATAGCCGAGATATTTCGGCACCCGCGAATCCCAGAACTCCGCGGTGCGCTTCTTCGCCGGAGCCTTCTGGTCTTCGTAATACAGCGATGGCCCGAGCGGATGATGGGTGTCGTGGATCTCCACCACGAAGTCCGCGATCGTCAGCTGCAGCTGGTGCACCCAGAGCTTTCCGCCCTCCGCCTTCGGCGCGAGGCCGTGGCGCGCGCCGAGATAGAGCAGGATGTTGGCGGTCTGCCCGATCACGAGACTGCCGGCCTTGAGGAACGGCGGCGCGAAGGGCGGCGTGCCCTTGTGTGCCTCCATCATCTTCGTCATGGCACCCATGCCGCTCTTGGCGCGCGCGACATCGGTGTAGCCGGCGCCCGCATCCTCGAGCGCGAGGCGGACATATTCGCCGCGGCCCTGGATCATCGGCCAGTAGTAAAGTTGATAGTGCATGCACTTACCTCCGAAAACTTCGCCGCATCGCTTCGCTTCACCTCGATCGTAGCCACGCCGCGGTCAGATCGTCCATCGCGCACCGCTGCCTGTGCGAACCGCACAGAGGCTGCTAAGGTTCCAACGTCGAATCTTTCGATGAGGGATCATCTTATGGCGGACAGCAAGAAGAAGCGGGGCGCGGCAGATCGCGCTCTGATCGCGTTGAGCGAGTCCTACGAAGTTGCGTACTGGTCCAAGAAGTTCAAGGTCACGCCGGCGAAGCTGAAGGCCGCGGTCAAGAAGGTCGGGCATTCCGCCAAGAAGGTGGAAGCCCATTTCGAGGAGCAGCGCCACAAGGCCGCCGACCGCGCGCGGATCGCGATCAGCGAGCCCTACGAGGTCCGCTACTGGTCGAAGAAGTTCAAGGTGACCCCTGCCCGGCTCAAGACCGCGGTCGCCGCGGTCGGACATTCCTCGAAGAAGGTCGAAGCCTATTTCGCGGCGAAGAAAAAAACCGCGAAGAAAAAGAAGGCCGCGAAGAAGACCGCAAAGAAGACCGTCAAGCGCAGGAAGAGCTGAGCGCGATCGTGCTATCCCGTCATTGCGAGGCGCGAGGCGACGAAGCAATCCATCGCTCCGGGCCTATGGTAGGATGGATTCCGTCGCTGCACTCGCAATGACGAAGCAGATGCGCTCTCTCAGTTAGCCGCGAAGCAGTACAGCAGGCCGTCGCCGCCGGTGCTCTTCAGGTCAGCCTGCGAGCAGCCGCCGTCGGGACCGCGCGAGGGATGCGACGTGTTCCAGGATTTTGACGGCTCGTCGTCGCGCAGGCCCTTGCGGTCGAAGTGCCCGAGCATGGCGGCGCCTTGTGTGCTGCTTGTCCAGTTCTTGCAGGTGCGGTCCTCGCCGGCCGCAAACGCTGTACCGTCTGCTTGCGACCCCGTCAGCACGTCGTGGCGGTTCGGCGTGTCGCCGGCACCGTTGACGACCTCGCCCTTCTCGGACAGCGCGGTCTGCTTGGTGAGATTGTTGCCGGCGCTGTGCAGGTCGGCGACGTCCTTGGCGACCACGACGCCCTTTACATTCTTCCACGGTCCCTTGCCGATACGATCGCGCGCATTCTCCGCTGCCTTGCCGTCGGCCGCCTGGGTCGAGAGATAGGCGCGCCAGGTCTTCGGCGCACCGAAGCCGGCGGCCTGCGCCAGCGTCTGGCAATGATTGTCGGCGCCGGCGAGCCCGCCGAGATTGCCGCCGTTGCCGATGCCGTTGCTGGTCAGGAAGAAGCTGGTGTCGGCGGTCTGCGCCGCCGCCGGCGGCGCCGCCACGACGACGAACGCAAGACAGGCCGGAACCGCAATATGCGCAACGATCTTCATCTCAATCCTCCCGATGGTTGTTATGGTCCGCTGAGATCAACCCGCAGGCCCTCCGGATATTCCGGCGCCGCGACATGTGAATGAAGGCACAAAACAAAGGCGCCGCGGACGAGGCCGCGGCGCCTTGTATCTGCCATTCTCCGGCAACCGATCAGTTGGTCTGCTGGATCGCCGAAAGCTCCCAATTGCCGCCGCGCTGGCGTACGAAGGTCCAGACCTCAGTGACCTCCTCCGGCTGCGTGCCGCCGCCGACCTGACGGCCGGTGCCGCGCTCGAGCACGGTGTCGACCAGCGAGTAGCGCATCGCGACCGTCGCATACTCGCTGTCGCCTTCGCGCCAGGCTTCCGCCAGATCGCCCTGCAGCAGCTTCACATTGGTCACCTTGTTGGTGACGTTGCGCGCCTTGTTCTCCTCGAGATCCTTCGAGAAGTACGACACCATCTCCGGCGTCGCGAGCGTGTGCAGCTTCGCGATGTCCTCGTTCGACCACGCGGTCTGGATGTCGCCGAGCAGCCGTTCGAACGTCTCATAGTCGCCAGGCGCGATCTCGACCGGCGCATTCGATCCGCCGCCAAGGCCGAAGCCGAAGCCCGAGCGGGCGTTCGCCTGCGGACCGGGGCCGACGTCGGGGCCACCGGCATAGGCGGCCGCCGGCGTGTTGCGGCGCTGCCACCACGACATCGCAAGGCGAACCACGAGCACGATCAGACCGATCTGCAGCAAGAGGCCGAGCATCGACGACAAGCCGCCGAGACCCGAGAACAACCCGCCGCCGAACAGCATGCCGAACAGGCCGGCGCCAAGGAAGCCCGCGGCCAGGCCGCCGAGCAGGCCGCGGCCCATTCCGCCGCGACCAAACAGGCCGCCGGAATTTGCCGCCGCCGGCGAGCCCATGTTCGGGCTACCAGGCTGGCTGAAGGTGCGGTTCATCGGCGCAACCGAGCCCGGCGCCGTGTTGGTCGAGGGCGGCGCGGAGAATGTCCGCGAGCCGCGCGAGCCGCCGCCGCCAACGCGGGCGTCGGCCGCCGAAACGGTCATCATCACGGGCAGCGCCAGTGCCATCGCGACGGCGATCGCCCGAACAATTCCACGCGTGCGTTGCGAGAAATTCATGTTGGTTTCCTCAAAGGATTCCCCGGCATGGGGAAACGCCCCTAAGATGGGCAGGGACGGTTAAAAGTGAAGCGGGAAACGGGAACCGCGGCTGCGGCCCTCGGTCGCGGAGATGTGACACTATGGTCCTTGTGGATGCGACGGCGCGTCCTACCGCGGGATGAGGCCCGGTTTCAACCACAGTTACCGCGGAATTTCGCCTCGCACTTGCGAGAAGTAAAGCCGGTTGCCGCGGCAACCGGCTAGTTCGCCGTCATGGTTTCCTTCACCGCGGCGACCAGCTGCGTCAACGTGAAGGGTTTCGGCAGGAACGCGAACTGCTGGTTCTCCGGCAGGCTCTTCTCGAATGCGTCCTCGGCATAGCCTGAGACGAAGATGATCTTCAGCTCCGCGTTGCGGCTGCGCATTTCCTTCAGCAGCGTCGGGCCGTCCATCTCCGGCATCACGACGTCGGAGACGACGAGATCGACGGCGCCGTTCTTCTCCTCGAACGCCTCCAGCGCCTCGACGCCGTTCGCCGCCTCGATCACGCTGTAGCCGCGCGAACGCAGGCCGCGCGCATTCAGCGAGCGCAAACCGTCCTCGTCCTCGACCAGCAGGATGGTGCCCTGCCCGGTCAGGTCCGGCTTCGGCTTGGCGGCTTCCGTGACGGCGGCGGTTTCCTTGGCCGCACCGTTGCCGGCCTGGGCCTCCGGTGCGACCTCGTGCTGCTGGCGATGCCGCGGCAGATAGATCCGGAACGTGGTGCCGCCGCCCGGCACGGAATCGACATAGACGAAGCCGCCGGTCTGCTTGACGATGCCGTAGACCGTGGACAGGCCGAGACCGGTCCCCTTGCCGACTTCCTTGGTCGAGAAGAACGGCTCGAAGATCTTGTCGATGATCTCGGCCGGAATGCCGGTGCCGGTGTCGGCGATCTCGATCTTCACATAGTCCGCCGCCGGCATGCCCTTGTTGGCGAGTTGGGCGGCTTCCTCGGTCGGCACATTGGCGGTGCGGATGATCAGCTTGCCGCCGTCGGGCATCGCATCGCGCGCGTTGACCGCGAGATTGACCACCACCTGCTCGAACTGCGAGACGTCGACCTTCACCGGCCACAGGTCGCGGCCATGCACGAGGTCGAGCTTGACCTTCTCGCCGATCAGCCGGCGCAGCAGCATGGTGAGGTCGCTCAATGCATCGCCGAGATCGAGCACCTGCGGCCGCAGCGTCTGGCGGCGCGAGAATGCAAGCAGCTGCCGCACCAGCGTCGCGGCGCGGGTGGCGTTCTGCTTGATCTGCATGATGTCCTGGAACGACGGGTCGGTCGGCTTGTGCGCGTTCAGCAGGAAGTCGTTGGCCATCATGATGGCCGACAGCACGTTGTTGAAGTCGTGCGCGATGCCGCCGGCGAGCTGGCCGACCATCTCCATCTTCTGCGACTGGTTGATCTGGTTTTCCAGCGCGCGCCGCTCGGTGGTTTCGAGCATGTAGACGATCGCGGTCTCGGCGTCGCGCTCGTCCTTCTCGACGGTGGTGACGAAGAACTGGGCAAAGCGCTCCTTGGGCCCGTCGAGCATCACCTCGACCGGCGCGATGTCGCCCTGGCCCTCGGCCGCCTGGTTGATCGCGGCGATCAGCAGGCCGCGGTCGCGCGGATTGACGGCGCGGAAGATCGACTTGGCGGCGCCGCCGTCGCCGTTCAGGCCCTGCGCCAGCTTGGCATAGCGCGCATTGGCGCCGACCACATTGCCGCCGCGATCGACGGTCGCGATCGCCATCGGCGTATGGTCGAAGAAGCGCATGAAGCGCACCTCGGCGGCGCGCTCCGGATCGGAATGCTCGTCGCGGGCGCGGCTGATCACCAGCGTGCGCGAGGCGCCCGCCGCGCCGTCGGAGCCGAAAGCGAGCTTGTGATAGAGCCGCACCGGCACGGTCTTGCCGCCGCGCATCCGCAGGTCGATGTCGAACACCTCGGTCTTGACCTCGCCCGGCACCGCCGCAATCGAGGTCAACAGCGCCGCGCCGTCGCCCGAGACGATGTCGGTCAGTTTCAGGCCGCCCGAGCCGATCTCGGCCAGATCGTAGTCCAGCCAGTTGGCCAGCGTGGCGTTGACATAGGCGATCTCGCCGGCCGGATTGACCGAGAAGAAGCCGCATGGCGCGTGATCGAGATATTCGATCGCGTGCCGCAGCTCCTGGAACACGTCTTCCTGGCGCTCGCGGTCGCGGGTGACGTCGGCGATCGACCAAACCGCATATTTCGCATCGCGCTTGCCCTCGCCGAGTGGGCGTACCCGCAGGCGCAGCCAGCGGCCCTGGCCGGCCTCCTGGCCGGCGACGCGGACCTCCTCCTGCTGCCGCTTGCCCTCGCGGGCAGCCTTCAAAAGGCGGAACACGGCCTCGGAGACGTCGGGGTTGCCGATGAAGACGCGCTCGACCGGACGGACGTCCTGCGGCCCGGCCGCGCCGGTCAGCGTGAGATAGGCGGCGTTGGAATAGACCACGTGGCCGCGGGAGTCGGTGACGACGAGCCCTTCCTGGGCCTGGTCGGCGATCCGCGCCATCACCGGATCATCGGTGGCACGGTCGGAGAAGCGGATGATGCCGGCGGCAAGGGCGAACAGGTTGAACAGCCCGACTGTGGCGAGCAGCGCCAGCACGCCGAGGATATAGGGCTGCGCCTCGGTGCGGCCGATGGTCATCAGCCAGACCGCCACCGCGACGATGCCGGCGGCGATCAGGACCACCAGCAGGATGCTGCCGTTCCGCCGCGCTGGCCCGTGGGCCACGAACGGCTCGGTCACGGAAGGATCGTTGCTATCGGCGGTCATCTGGAGAGACATGGCTCGTCTGCATCACGAAGGCGACCGGCCGGCCACCTCGCCCCTGAGTGCCTGAATCGGACCCGAAAACGCAAGTCCAACAGGCGGCAATTTCGCAAGTTACGCGCATTTCAAGCGGGTTTTCCGCCCCTTACTGCCGCAGGCCGGACAGGCCGCGCCTCAGCCGCATCACGTAGCCGATGATTTCGGCAACCGCGTGATAGTGCTCGACCGGGATCTCCCGGTCGAGCTCGACCGTCGCATAGAGCGCCCGGGCCAGCGCCACGTTCTCCACGATCGGAATGTCGTGCTCCTTGGCGATCTCCCGGATCTTGAAGGCAAGATTGTCGACGCCCTTGGCGACGCAGATCGGCGCCGACATGCTGCGGTCGTAGGCCAGCGCCACCGAATAGTGGGTCGGGTTAGTGATGATCACCGAGGCCTTCGGAACCTGGGCCATCATGCGCTTCTTGGCGCGCTGGACCCGCAATTGCTTGATCCTGCCCTTGACGTGCGGGTCGCCTTCCGACTGCTTGAACTCCTCCTTCATCTCCTGCAGCGACATCTTGTGACGCTCGTACCAGGTCCGGTACTGGAAGAAGTAATCGGCGATCGCGACCGCAGCGAGGATGGCGACCACCGCCGCCAACAGGTGCACCGTCATGCCGGTGATGGCGGGCAGCAGCTCGGCCGGATCGACCCGCAGGAAGGATTCCATCCGCATCCGGTCGGGCCACAGCACCGCGACCATCACGGCGCCGAGCGCAATCAGCTTGAACAGGCCCTTCAGGAAATTCGCCACCGCCTGCTTGCCGAACAGCCGCTTGAAGCCGGCCGCCGGCGAGATCTTGGAGAATTTCGGCTTCAGCTGCTCACCCGACCACACCAGCTGATGCTGCACCATGTTGCCCGCGATCGCGGCCAGCGCCAGCAACAGGAACGGCACGCCGATCGCGGCGACCACCGCGTAGCCGAGCGACTGTGTCAGCGCCAGCAGGCCGGCGCCGTCGGTGCGGATCATCCATGAATTGGCGATCAGGTTGCGCAGCGGCATCAAGATGCCGCTGCCGATCGAGCCCGAGAAGGTCGACAGCACCAAGGTGCCGCCGGCGATCACGAACCAGGTATTGACCTCCTGGCTCTTGGCAACGTCACCTTTCTCGAGGGCTTCATCGAGACGTTTTTGCGTAGGGTCTTCTGTTTTGTCTTCGGTATCGTCCGCCACTGCTTCTCCCCCTAATTCATCGGAGCGAGCTGGCGCATGACGCCGAGGAAATAGTCGAGATAGGTGTTCATCATCGCGGCGAGCACGACGCCGAAGATCAGGAACCCGACCATGATCGAGAGCGGCACGCCGACGAAGTAGACCTGCATCTGCGGCATCAGCCGCGCCAGCACGCCAAGCCCGATGTTGAAGACCAGGCCGAACACCAGGAACGGCGCGGACAGCTGCAGGCCGATCTTGAAGGCGGCGGAGAAGGCCGAGGTCGCAAGCGCTGCGACATCGCCGGTCGGCATGATCTCGCCCGGCGAGAAAATGCGGTAGCTCTCGCTCAGCGCCGCAATGACGAGATAGTGGCTGTCGGTCGCAAACAGCAGCGTGAGGCCGAGGATGGTGAGGAAGTTGCCGATAATCTGGCCCTGCTGCCCCTGGGTCGGATCGACCGCGGTGACGAAGCCGAGGCCGAGCTGCTGCGCGATCACGGAGCCCGCGACGTTGAGCGCCGACAGCGTCACCCGCGCGGTCGCGCCGAGCACGATGCCGATGATGAGCTCATGCACCATCAGGACGCCGAGCGAGGAGATCGACGTCAGGTCGACATGATAGGCGTTGCGATGCAGGGGAAGGATGATCAGCGTCAGCAACAGCGCGATCGACAGCTTGACCCGCGCCGGGATGTTGCTCTCGCCGAAACCGGGCAGCAGCATCACCATCGCGCCCACGCGCGCGAAGACCAGCACGAAGATCGCGGCCAGCGCCGGCAGCAGGGAGACATCGATGCGCATGACCGCGGCATTAGTGCATCAACCGCCGATGATTCGCGATGAAATCCGCATCATGTGGCTACTGAGCGAGTCCGCCATGAACGGCAGCGCCAGCAGCAATGTGACGAAGATCGCGAGGATCTTCGGCACGAAAATCAGGGTCTGCTCCTGGATCTGCGTCAGCGCCTGGAACAGCGACACCACGACGCCGACCACGAGGCCGACCACCATCAGGGGCGACGACACCACCACGATGGTCCAGATCGCATCGCGCGCCACGTCGAGGGTTTCGGGGCCGGTCATTGTTGAGTTCTCGCTGTCAGTTGTTTGCACCGTCGTTCCGGGGTCGATGCAAAGCATCGAACCCGGAACCTCGAGATCTTTGATGTGCAATTGCACATCTGAGGCTCGATGCTGCGCATCGCCCCGGGATGACGTCGCAAGCGACGTCAGATCGGCATCTTCATGATGTCTTCATAGGCCTGGATCACGCGGTCGCGCACCGAGACCAGCGTCGACACCGCAACGTCGGTGTCGGCGACCGCCGTCACCACATCCATCACGTTCGCCTTGCCCGAGGTCATCGCCATGGTCTGCGCGTCGGACTTCTTGCCCGCCTCCAGGACGCTGCCGACGGAGTCCTTCAGCAGCGCGCTGAAGGATGGGCCGGCGACGGCCTGCCCGGCCTTCTCGGCGCCGCCGCGCTCCATCATCTTGGCGAGGTTGGCGTAGGCGTTGGCGGCGACTGTCGGTGAAGCCATGATTTACGTTCCCTGTTCTTGTTGCGTCAGGACTTGAGGATGTCGAGCGTGCGCTGGATCATCCGCCGCGTCGCGCTGATGATGTTGAGGTTGGCCTCGTAGGAGCGCTGGGCGTCGCGCATGTCGGTCATTTCGACCATCGCATTGACGTTCGGATATTTGACGTTGCCCGAGGCGTCCGCCGCCGGATTGCCCGGCTCGTGCTTGACCCGGAACGAAGACTGGTCGGGGCGGATCCGGCCCAGCGCCACGACCTGGGCGTCGAGCGTGCGATCGAGCGTGGAGGAGAAGGTCGGCACCTTGCGGCGGTAAGGGTCGCCGCCCGCGGTCTGCGCCGTCGAATCGGCATTGGCGATATTTTCCGAGATCACCCGCATGCGCCCCGCCTGCGCCCGCAGGCCTGAGGTCGCGATGCTCATCGAGCGGGCGAAATCGCTTGTTCCATCTGCCATGGGATCCTCCTGCCGCCGTCAGGCGGGCTAACCCTTGCTCTAGCCCTTGCCGATCGCAGTCTTCAGCAGATGCAGGCTGCGGCTGTAGAGCGAGGTGACGGCCGCATAGTCCATCTGGTTGGCCGACACTTTCAGCATCTGCTCCTCGAGATTGACCGCGTTGCCGGCCGGACGGGTCTGGAACCCGCTCTTGCCGCGATCGTTGTCGAAGCTGTCGGGCGCGCCGGACGCCGCCATGTGGGTAGCGCTGGTCTGCATCATCGGCAGCGTCCCCACGCCGCCGCCAACCGTGGCGCCGGCCCGGTCGAACTTCGGCTCGACCAGGTCCCGCGGCCGGAAGTTCGGCGTGTCGGAATTGGAAATGTTCTCGGCGAGCACCCGCTGGCGCTCCTGGTGCCACTGCATCTTGGTGCGCAACGCCGACAGGATCGGGAGATCGTTCATGGCCATCGCCGCGGCTCCGTTAACCTCAGGGCTCTTCCGAGGTAGGCAGAATTTGCCCGGTGCATGGTTAACGGGTGGTTAAAATGCCGGACGGATCCGTGGAGAACGCCGCAACTGCGGCCTGCGAGCGCATTTTCGCCACGAATGCTGCGTTAACCAGCACAAACCAAGACAGCGTGGGGCGCTGAGAAGTCGTTTTGGGACAAGCGATTCTTGGTTTATTAATAGAACAGTGGGCTGCAAGCCGCTGGGAATTAAGAAATAAGGCGAATCTCGGGCGCGATTCGCTGCGCAAACCGCACCTATCAATCCGCGCCCGTTGATGGCGAAAGCTGAGGAAGGCCAAGATGGCCGGGGACTCCAATATGCAGGTCATTACATTCGTCTTGGCATTCGTTGTCGTGCTGGCGCTGATCGGCGTGACCGCATGGCTCGTCCGCCGCTTCGCCGGAAACCGCCTCGGGGCCAACGCCAACCGCGGGCGCATGCCGCGCCTGGCGGTGATCGACGCTGCCGCCGTTGACGGGCGGCGCCGCCTGGTGCTGGTCCGCCGCGACAACATCGAGCATCTCCTGATGATCGGCGGCCCCACCGATATCGTCGTCGAGCCGAATATCGTCCGCGCGATGCCCGCGCGCGATCAAATGTCGACCCGCCCCGCGGTCGCAGCCGATGCCGCGCCGCCGCGCGTGGCGCCGCTTCCGGATGCAGCCTGGAACGAGAGCGATGCCGCCCGCTCCGACAATTTCGACCTTCCCGAGCCGGAGCTGCCGCCGCGTCAGACGCGGCCCTCCTTCGCCGACGAGCTGCGCCGGCCCCCGCCGCCGATCGCCGAGCGTCGCAGCGATCCGCTCGCGGGCTTCACGCCCGAACGCGGCGAGCCGTGGCCCGATCCGATGCCGCCACGCCTGCCGCCGCGCTCCGAGCCGGTCGTCCCGCGTCCGCCGCGCGGCGCCGCCGAGCCGCCGAAGGCGCCGCCACCGCTGCGCACAACCGAGCGCGCCGTGACGCCGCCGCCACCGCCTTCCCAGGCACCGCCGCCGGCTGCAACGCAGGCGCCTCCGGCTCCGCCGCCTCCATCGAACGCCGACGCCAATCTCGCCGAGATGGCGCAACGGCTCGAAGCGGCGCTGCGCCGCCCGACCGGCGCCGGCGAGACCGTCGCGCCGCCGGTTGCGCCCGAGGCGCCGCCGGCGCGCCCGCAGCGCAGCGAGCCGCCCGCCCCGCCCGCCGGCGGACAGAAGAGCGGGTTCGAAAATCTCGAGGACGAGATGGCCTCGCTGCTCGGCCGACCGAAGAATCCTTCGTGAGGCCAGGGGCAGTCCCGCGTAGAGTTTTTTTCATCGCTGTCCTGATCGCCGCCGGATCCCTCGCTGATCCGGCGGTGGCGCAGGATATCAGCATCAATCTCGGCGGCGGCAATGGCGGCGTGACCGAGCGCGCGATCCAGCTGATTGCGCTGCTGACGGTGCTGTCGATCGCGCCGTCGATCCTGATCATGATGACGTCGTTCACGCGCATCGTGGTCGTGCTGTCGCTACTGCGCACCGCGCTCGGCACCGCCACCGCGCCGCCGAACTCGGTGATGATCGCGCTTGCGATGTTCCTCACCGCCTTCGTGATGGGGCCGGTGCTGCAGAAATCCTATGACGACGGCATCAAGCCGCTGGTCGCCAACCAGATCGGCGTTGAGGACGCGTTGCAGCGCGCCTCGGTCCCCTTGCGCGGCTTCATGCAGAAGAACGTCCGCGAGAAGGATTTGAAGCTGTTCATGGACCTCTCGGGCGAGCCGCCGCCGGCGACGCCGGAGGAGATGTCGCTGCGCATCCTGGTGCCGGCCTTCATGATCTCCGAGCTGAAACGCGCCTTCGAGATCGGCTTCCTCTTGTTCCTGCCGTTCCTGATCATCGACCTCGTGGTCGCCTCGGTCCTGATGTCGATGGGCATGATGATGCTGCCGCCGGTGGTGGTCTCGCTGCCGTTCAAGCTGATCTTCTTCGTGCTGGTCGACGGCTGGGCCCTGGTCGCCGGCAGCCTGGTGCAGAGTTACGGCGGGTAGCGCCCTGCGAAACATTCATGGCCCGTCAGCTGGATCGGCCACACCGTTGCACTATCATGCGCGGCACCGCATCCAGGGAGCCGCGCCGTGCAGCAACCATTCGACCGCGCCGCAGAAGATCTCGGCAACGCCATCCATCTCGAACATGTCAACGTGCAGGTGCCGGACCAGCGCCTCGCCACGCTGTTCTACGTCGCCGGCATCGGGCTGACGCGCGATCCCTATCTGATGGTCTCCGACAGCAACATGTGGGTGAATGTCGGCCGCAGCCAGTTTCATCTGCCAAGCGGCCGCCAGCAGGTGCTGCGCGGCCACACCGGCATCGTGATCGCCGGGCGGCAGGCCCTGCTGCAGCGGCTCGCCGCCGTCGCGCCCAAGCTCGAGGGCACCGCGTTCAGCTATCGCGAGCGCAATGATCACGTCGAGGCCATCTGCCCCTGGGGCAACCGCCTGCGCTGCTTCGAACCGGACGCCGAACGGTTCGGGCGCATCGCGCTTGGCATACCCTATGTCGAGTTCGAGGTGCCGCGCGGCACGGCTGAGGCGATCTGCAGGTTCTATCCTGAGATCATGGGCATCCCCGCCAGCGTCGTGAACGGCGACGGCGTCGTCGCGCGCGCAAAAGTCGGCAAGGATCAGTACCTGCAATTCCGCGAGAGCGACGCTGCGCAGGGCGAATTCGACGGCCATCACATCCAGATCTACATCACGGACTTCTCGGGCCCCTACCAGCGACTGCGCGAACGCAATCTGGTCTCCCGCGAAGACAATCAATACCAGTACCGCTTCTGCGATATCGTCGATCCGGCCGACGGCCGACATCTGTTCACCGTCGAGCACGAGGTGCGCAGCGCCACGCATCCGATGTTTCTGCGGCCGCTGGTCAATCGCAATCCGGCGCAGACCAACCGCACCTTCGCCAACGGCTATGACCAGGCGCCTTGGGCGATGGGGCCGGACCAGTATGACGGATGAGCGCGCGCTCTTCGGCGTCACGTCATGATCCGCAAATTCCAGCAAACGAGACGACATGCTTCCCTCCCAGCGCCATCTGTTCGAGATTCCACGCGAGGTCTGCTACCTGAATTCGGCGTCCTACAGCCCGCTGCCGCTGAAGACGCTCGATGCCGGCCGCGCGGCGGTGGGACGCAAAGGCCAGCCATGGACCATCGATCCCGGCTTCGCCGGCCGGCAGCATGAGCGCGCCCGTAGCGCGGCGGCCCGCCTGATCAAGGCCGCGCCCGACGATGTCGCGCTGATCCCCGCGATCAGCTACGGCGTCGCGACGGTGGCGAAGGCGCTGAGCATTCCGCGCGGCACCCGCGTCATCGTGCTGGAGAACGACCATTCCTCGCCGGTCCTCGAATGGCACGCCTGCGCCGAGGCGCAAGGGTTCGTCGTCGACACCGTGCGCCAGCCCGCCGACGGCGACTGGACATCGGCAGTGCTTGCAACGATCGAGCGGCCGGGCGCGCCGCCGGTCGGCCTCGCCTCGATCTCCTCGGTGCACTGGTCGGACGGCGGCATGATCGACGTCGACAAGGTGCAGGCCGCGCTTCGGCAGCACGGCGCAATGTTCGTGATCGACGCGACGCAGAGCGCGGGTGTCGTGGCGATGGACGTGACGAGGCTCGACCCCGACGCCGTGATGTTTCCGACCTACAAATGGCTGATCGGCCCCTACGGGCGCGCCTTCCTCTACATTGCAAAACGCCACCAGAACGGCGTGCCGCTGGAGCAGACCTCCAGCGGCCGCCGCAACGTGAACTCCGAGAATCCGGTCTATTTCGGCGATCTCGCCTATGTCGACAACGCCACGCGTTACGACATGGGCGAGCGCGATCATTTCATCACCCTGGAGATGGCCTCGATCGGCATCGAGATGATGGCGGAATGGGGCGCCGCGGCCGTCAGCGCGCGGCTCGCGATGCTGAACGAGCGGATCGCGGGCGGCGTGCGTGACCTCGGGCTCAACGTGCCGGCGCGCAGCGTGCGTGCGCCGCACATCCTGAGCCTCGGCATGGCGGGCGGCATCCCGAAAGAACTTATCGCGCGGCTCGCCGCCGAGAACATCCATGTTGCGCTGCGGCTTGGCCGGATGCGGATCTCGCCGCACGTTTTCAACGACGAGGCCGATGTCGATCGCCTCGTCGCTGTCTTGACCAAAACGTTGCGCGGTTAGCTGGACTTGTGCCGCAGTCCCACGACGCCGAACAGTTCGATCGCCAGCGCGACGACCACTCCGGCCGCGCCGATCGCGAACAGCAGCGCATAGTCGCCGCCGCTGCGTGCGAACAGCCAGGACAGGCCGTAAGCGCCCGCCGCCTGGAACAGCGCGAAGGTCGTGGTGGCCTGCGCCCAGGCTGAACGCTGGCTCGCCGCGGAATGCGGGATCAGCTCGTGGATGCGGCCGATCACCAGCGGCACGATGCCGGGCGTGAAGCCGCCGACGATCAGGCTCGACGCGATCAGCGCAGCAGGCGAATTCGTCACGGCGGGCAGCGCAACCGCAACGGCCTCGATCAGGAACGCCGCGCGCAGCGCCGCGGCAAAGCCGGCGCGATCGGCGAGGTGTCCCGTGAGCAACGGTCCGATCACGGCGCCGATACCGTACAGCACCCAGTAATGCGATCCCGCCGCGATGCCCTGCCCGAGGCCGCGCGCGACGAAGTCGACCAGGAACACCATGTGCGGCACCAGCGCCAGCGCGTTGAGGCCATATTCCAGGCACAGCGCGATCACCAGCGGCGAGCGCAGGCCATGCGACGCGACGGGCTGCTCGACCACGCCACGCGCGGCAGGAGCTTCGGCGGGCCACGCCCTCCAGCTGATCAGTGTCAGCACCGCCGACAGCACGCCAAGGCCGTACCAGGCCTGCTTGACGCCCTGCTGCAGCAACAGCGGCACCAGTGTGCCGGATGCGGCGACGCCGAGGCCAACGCCGGCGAAGATCACGCCGCCGATCAGGCCGCGCTTGCTCGGCGCGGTATGCGGCAGGATCGCGGTTGCCGCCAGCACCATGATCACGCCGCCACTGACGCCGGCGAGAAAGCGGAAGCCGAAGAACCACACGAAGGAGATCGGCACCGCGCAGGCAAAGCAGGTGATCGCGGCGAGCACCATCATGCCGCGCAGCGCCCACACCGAGCCGATGCGCGCTCCGAGATCGCGGGCGATCAGCGCGCCGGCGAGATAGCCGGCAAGGTTGGCCGCACCGAGATAGACCGCTTCCGCCGGCGTGAACCACTTTGCGGCGATCAAAGCCGGGATCAGCGGCGTGTAGGCGAAGCGCGCCAGTCCGAGCCCGACCAGCGAGGCGCACAGCCCCGCGGCCGCGGACAGCCAAAACGGCCCGCCTGCATCGCGATACGGCGCGGCGTGATGATGGCGCGGCTGATGATTGACGTTGGCTGACATGGACATCGCAGTAGGCCCTCCGGCCGTTCGTGAAAAATGATTAGTTGCGATCGCAGCAATCGCTCGCAGCGATCACGGCTCACCTCTCCCGATCGGGAGAGGTGCACATTCGGTTTGGGGGAAGCCTTCAGCGGGAAGATTTGGACGCCGCAGCTGCAGCGAGCTTCTTGCGATAGTCCAGCGCGGGCAGCCCGCCCCAGCCCCAATTATCGGTATCGACTTCTTCGATGATGACGAAGGTCGACTCCATCGGCTTGCCAAGCACGTCACGCAGCAACTCGCTGGCGCCCTTGATCAATGCAGCCTTCTGCTCCGGCGTGGTGGACGACGCCCCCGGCGCCGTCCCCTCACGCGTGACCTGGATGGTGACGATAGGCATGGCACTCTCCGGATCGTGCTCGTTAATGACCGGCGCTCTGGCCACCGTCGACATGCAGGATCTCGCCGGTGACGAAGCCCGCGCCTTCCAGGAACAGCACGGCGTCGACGATGTCCTTGGCTTCACCCATGCGTCCGACCGGATGCTGCTTGGCGAGGAAGTCGTGCGTTGCCGGCGCGTGCATCGGTGTCCTGATCACACCGGGCGAGACCGCGTTCACGCGGATGCCCTTGGCGGCATATTCGATGGCGAGCGACTTGGTGGCGGCGTTCAGGCCGCCCTTGGTCAGCGAGGCCAGCACCGAGGGAACGTTGCTGTTGGCGTGATCGACGAGGCTGGTCGTGATCTGCACGATGTGTCCGGAGCCCTGCTTCTCCATCTCCCCGGCGGCGCGCCGGCTGATGTAGAAGAAGCCGTTGAGATTGGTCGCCAGCACCTGCGCGTAGTCCTGGTCGGTGTAGTCGGTGAACGGCTTGGCCAGGAAGATGCCGGCATTGTTGACCAGCGTGTCGATGCGGCCGAAGCGCCCGAGCGCCTGCTTGACGATGCGGTCGGCAACTTCGGGATCGCCGATGTCGCCGGCGACGGTCAGAATGTCGCTGTCGGTCGACGGCTTGATGCTGCGGGAATTGGCGACGACGCGCCAATTGCGGTCGCGATAGCCCTTGACGATGGCCTCGCCGAGGCCCTGCGACGCACCGGTGATAATGGCAACCTTCTGCTCTGCACCCATGATCTCTCTCCATCTGTTGCTGAAGCGACCCAGCGCCGCTTCGATGGAGAAGAAGCTAGATACATCCGCTTTCCGCGCGAATGTCCGTTATTCGGCAGACACTCTTCCGCGGCGCGAACGAATGGCGCCAGCCTTGCTGGCCTCGCGCGACAGCCGCTCGAAATAGCGTTTCAGCCGCGGCGTCGCGAAATCGACGAAGGCGCGCACCTTGGGCACGTCGAAGCGGCCCTGCGGCGCCAAAAGATGCACCGGCAGCGGCGGATGCTCGTCGCCGGGGAGCAGGATCTGCAACCGCCCGTCACGGATTTCGTCGGCGATGTGATACGAGAACAGCCGGGTGACGCCGTGTCCTTCGCTGGCGGAGGCCACCGCCGCGCGCACCGTGTTGACGACCAGCCGCGGCGTGAACTGGACCGCGCGCGCGATCTTCGACTTCGCGGCCGGCGGGAAGCTCCAGGAGTCGAGCCCGAAATGCGTCATGGCGATGATCTGGTGCTTCGTCAGATCACCCGGCTCGCTGATCAGCGGATGCTGCGCGAGATAGCCGGGCGATGCCGCCACCACGCGGCGCACCTCGCCGAGCTTGATCGCGATGAAACTGGAATCGGCGAGATGGGCGATGCGCAGCGCGACGTCGATCCCCTCGTCGATCAGATTGACGGTGCGATCGAGCATCACGAGCCGCACCGACACCGCCGGATAGTCCGTCATGAAGGCATCGAGCACCGGCCGCAGCAAATCCTCGCCGACCACGACGGGCGCGGTGACGGTCAGCGTGCCGCGCGGCACCGACCGCTCGCCACCCGCCGAGATGTCGGCTTCCTCGAGCTCGCTGAGGATACGACGGCATGCGGCTGCATAGCGCTGGCCGGCATCGCTCAGCTTCAGCGAGCGCGTCGTGCGATGTAGCAGCTCGGCGCCGACATAGTGCTCAAGGAAAGCGATCGCCCGGCTGACCGCCGCCGGCGAGCGCCGCAGTTTCCGGCCGGCACCGGCGAGGCTGCCCTCGTCGACCGCCGCAACGAAAACTTTCATGGCGTCGATGCGGTCCATGACGGCTCCTTCGCTGGAGACACCTTGGACGACATTGACGTCGATCTCTCACTTGTCGCCGAACTGTATCTTGCCGATGACATCGAAATTCGTCCCATTGAGCCGAAGTACAAAGAAATCTCCCATGGCGATCGATGGTTCAAGAACGATGTTTGAGATGTTGAGATCGTGGGTAATCATCACCAGGTTTGCGGAAGACCGATACTCAAGGATGTCTTGCAAGACCCGCTCCTGATCCGAATTCGCCTGGCTTTCGGACAACACACCTGGAGGCATCAGATATTGGACAGGCGTCGCGCGACCGAATGCAAGCTTCCCAGTGTCGATGCAACGGCAATACGGGCTGGTCAGGACCTCTCCGACCGCAATCCCGTGGGCACGGAACGCTTCGCCGATCCGCTTGGCTTGCTCAATGCCGCGGGCGGAAAGGTTTACTTCCTCGGAGCAGTTTCCGGGCGCGAGGTGCCCGATCCCTTCTCGCATATCGACGTGGGTATGGCGCAGCAGGACAACCATGCCGCCTCGCTTCAATGCCACCCAGGCCTGTTCGTCATCGCCAAAGGCGTGACCGGCCGAGATCGCCAGCGAACATGCCAAAGCGAGGAGGACCATTGCTATTCTGCTGCTCAAGACTGAAAGCATTGGTCGGGAATGCTTGGGTTCAACGAGCCCTTAGCGATACCATGGATTCGGTTGAATGATCGAGATCGGGAATGTCGCCGGTTGGCCCATGGCGTCAACATAGGCGTGGCTGCCTGGCGCCGCTCTCGGGGCAAGCGGCCACAGGCATTCGTCGATGCAGGCCTTAGTCGGCCTCCACGTCATACTGCTTGCTGAGATGGTCGCCGATCTGCACCAGCATCGCGACGCATTCGGGATAGCCGGGCCTCGCCACCGTGGCGTCATCGGCGCTGGCGCGAAACTCCCAGCTGTCGCCGTCGCGCAGCACGGAGATGTCGATGCCGTCGGGGCAGTCGGCATGGGCCTTCAACTCGGCCCGCGCCATCGCGATCAGTTCGGCTTCGGTCTTGATCGGCTTGCTCATGTAACGACGTCCTCCCGGCGCTGTGCAACGGACGCCATGGTTGCCGATTTGACGGCACGATGTCGAGAGCATCGCGTGCGATCACAACCAGTTGCAATTGACAAAATACTCGTCCCCGGCGAACATTTGGCAGGGTCGATACCACCCGCCGCTTGCACCCCGCCCGGGGACGGTGAAGGTATCAAGCCATGCTTCAGGCTTCCTTTGCCCGCACGAACGGGTCAGCAACGCAAGCCCCTGACGCTTTCCGTTCGTCGATGCAAAGGTTGATCCCATGCGCGACTTTCGTGATGCCAAGGCCATGGCTCAGACGCTGCGCGAAGCGCTCGGCGCCAAATCGATCCCCCTCACCCACAGCGACAGCCTGGAACTGATCGCCAAACTATTCGGCCAGCGCGACTGGAACACGCTGGCGGCACGGATACGGGCCGCCGGCGGATCCGCCGATGTGCTGCCTTCCGCTCAGCAATCGCCGCCGGACGTCATGCGGCAAGAGATCGCAGTCGCTGTGGCGGTGCTCGACCGCTATGCCGGCTTCTACCAGCTCAGCGAGCAGGCCGTCCTCAGTGTGATGCGCGAGGATCACCACTTGGCTGTACAGCTCACCGGGCAGCGTGCCGTACCGTTCTTTGCGGAGAGCCAGACCGAGTTTTTCGCCAGGGAGGTCGACGCGCAGATCAGCTTTGTCATCGCGGCTGACGGTCAGGCGACGTCACTGATCCTGCATCAAAATGGCGACAAGCCGATGCCGCGCATTGACGCTGCAAGTGCGAAACAAATTGCGGATCGCACCGCAGAGCGTGTGAAGAAACAGTCGCCGGCTCCAGGAACCGAGGCTGCGGTCCGCCGCCTGATCGAGGGGGTCGCATCGGGACAGCCCGACTATGCGGACATGACCCCTGCGCTCGCCGCGGCGACCCGCGAGCAATTGCCACACCTGCAGCCTTTCCTCGCCGACCTCGGCGCGATCGAAGCCACCCGCTTCCTCGGCGTCGGCGCGCAGGGCGAGGATGTCTACAGTGTGCGGCACGCCAACGGCGCCTCGCATTGGCGGATCGCGCTCGACGCCACCGGGATCATTTCGACCGCGTGGGTGTCTGCCGGGCCGTGAGACCCAGCGCGGCTACGGCGCCGCGCTGGCGCGGCGCTCGCCCTTGATCGCCGGCAGCGCGCTCACCGGCGCGACCTTTGGCTTGTCAGTCACCGATCCGGTCGCGACCGGATCGGGCAATGGCGCGCGGGCGGTGGCGTCGGGGAAGCGGGTCTTCATCTCGCGGATGAAGCCGTCGAGCGTGTCGACGCTGGCGGCCATTCGCGCGATCTGGGCGAATTCGGCGCTGGACGTCGCCACCGGCTTGCTGGCCGAGTCGAAGGCGAGCTTGTCGGCATCGCCGGACATCAGCGGCGCGTATTTCTCGCGGAACCGGGACAGCCCGATGGCGTCCTCGGCAAGCGCGTAGCCGACCACGGCGCGGATGATATCGGCCTTCTCGCCCGGATTGAGCGGGGTGAAGTCGCGCCAGCGGTCGCCATAATAGAGCTCGATCTGCTCGGACGCCTCGCGCCAGCGCCGCGACGCCCAATAGATGTCGGAGCGCAGCCGGATTGCCTCGCGGCCGGTGATGTTCGAGATGATGTCGAGCGCGAGATCGTGCCGGCCAACGTCGCTCTGCGCGCGCGCCTCGAGCAGCAGCCGCTGCTGGCGCAGCTCGCCGGAGAGATCCGCGATCCGCGTCGAGCGCAGCGCGGCAATGGCGCGGTCGGGCTTGCGGTTCATCAGATAGACCATCGCAAGGCGCGCCGCGACCTGGGCGCGGGCCGCGCCTTCAAGCCGCTTGTCGACCTGGTATTGCAGGAGGTCGGCGGCCTGGTCGAGCAGATCGACGCCGACCAGGCGGTCGGCGAGACGGCGGATCATCTCGTCGCCGCGGCGGCCGATCGGCGTCAGTTCGCGATATTCGTAGAAGGTGCCGAGCGCATCGATCGGCGACATCTCGTCGCCCCTGGGGCCGAGGTAGAGCTGCACGAACAAGGCCGAGGCGCCATCCTGCGCCTGGCGCGATTCCGGCGCATTCGGCTGCAGCCGGGTCGCCGCACGCGTCACCGCGAAGGCGTCGGCATAGCGCGCCGTCTCGGCGTAGATCTTCGACAGCACATACAGCGTCTTCAGCTCGATATTGTCGCCGCGCCACAGCATCGACAGCAGCTCGAGCTCCTTCAGCACATCGTCGCGGCCGATCTCGCCGCGCTTCTGCTTGAGCAGCGTCTCCAGCAACCTGCCTTCGGCGGCAGCCTGGCGATCGGCCGAATTGGCGGCGAAGCGATAGGCGTCGAGCGCATCCTTCTCCTGGCCGAGCGCCTCGGCCAGCCGGCCGCGCAGCACCGCAACCGCGGGCTTCAGTTCGCCGGGAACGCCGACTACGTCGAGATCGCTCTTGCGCCGCGCGGCGCCGGCATAGTCCTTGACCTCGAGCGAGGCCTTCATCGAGTCCATGGTGACGATGCGCTGCAAATCGGGCGGCAGCGTCGCCACCGCGAATTCGGCGTTTTTGAACTTCTCGCGCGCCTCGGCCCATTTGCCCTCGCGGGCGAAGGCGAGCCCCTTCCACAATTGGGAATCGTAGCCGTTGCCGATCACGGGATTGGCGAGATCCTTGAGGCCCTGCGCCGGGTGGCCGATCAGGATGCTGGCGACCGCGTGCACCATCACCACCGACGCCGTCTCGCTGCCGCGCTTGCTCTCGGACAGGATCAGATTGGCGACACCATGGGCTTCCTGGTACATGCCGCGCGCCATGTAGAAGTCGGCGAGATCGAGCCGCGCCTGCGGCAGCTGCTCGGCATTGGCCGACGCGGTCGCCGCAATCAGGCCGTCGAGCTGCTTGAGGAACGTGTCTGACTGGTTCTTGCGCCACTCGTCCGGATCGAACAACGGCTTCACCGCCGCGGTCGCGCGCTCGGCGGCGACGTCGGCCGATGACAGCGTCAGGCCGCCCGGCCGGCCCAGCATCACCTTGTCGGCGCCGACCTCGGCCTTGACGTCGTCCGCGTTCGGATGAACCACGACGCCGTGGATCGATTCCAGCAGCGAGAGCTCGACGAAATCCTGCCGCTTGATGATGCCGCGGGTCGGCGGCGGCGCGGTCACCACCCAGAGCGTATCGCCGGCGTCGGGATCGACCAGTCTGTGCAGCTGGCCGGGATTGGCGAGCGGTACGCTGACATTGGCGAGCGAGGGCTCCGAGATGTTGCGCACCACGGTGAGCGGCAATGGCGGCTTCTGCACGCGGTCGGCAAAGGTCAGCGTCCAGCTCACGCCGCGCGAGCGGTCGTCGCTTTCGAGCGACGGCATCTGCGGCCGGTTGAGGCGGAAGCGCACCGCCTGGCCTTTCTCCAGCGCGATCCGGCTGACATCTGATATCAGCGAGCCGGCCTTGGCGCGGACCGGATCGACGTCGATTGCCTCAGCCGTGTCGAACACCATCCAAACCGTGTCGGCGCGGCGGAACAGCGCCGCCGGCGTCGCGCCGGGGAATGAGAACGTCACGCGCAGGCCGTCGCTGTCGCGCTGGGCCTCGACCGCGGGCTTGCCGCCGGCACGGGCCTCCGCAGCGGGCGGCGATGGCGCCGCAGCCGCCTCCGGCGCTTCCATCGCCGGCGCGGCGGCGACAGCAGGCCCCGGCCGTGGTGCGTCGGTCACGGGCGCCGTGTTCTGTTCCGCCGCAGAGCCGGCACCACCGTCGTGCGGCGGGGTCGGCGCAGCAGCGTTCTCGGCGTTGGCCGCAGGTGCCGCCGCGATTTTCGGCAGCTCGGGATCGGACGGTTCCGATCGGGGCTGCTCCGTTTTGGCGGGCGCGGCCGCCGGTTGCTCGCTCGTGGCTTGCTCCGGCTTGAGCGGCTCGGAGCGCAGCGGTTCGGACTTGGCAGGCTCGGACTTCGGCGGTTCGGTTTTGGACTGTTCAGGCTTGATCTCGATCTTGGCCTGCTGGGCGATGCTTTCCGACGTCACCGGCGCGATCGCCGCGGCGCCTTTCGGTTTGGCGCGCGGCGTCGGCAACATTGAGCTCAGCGAGGGCTTTGCCGCCTGCTGCTCGTTCTGCTGGAAGGCGACGTCGACGATGTAGTTCTTCTCGTCGCGGAACGAATGCACGTCGACATCGCCCATCAGCGACACGTCGACTGCCGACGTGTCCGTGTCGGCGCGCGCGCTGATCGACGCGACATTCGGTGGGGCGGCGACCTTGGCATCGGCAAGGTCGAAGGTCAGGACCGAGTTGAAGGACAGTGTCAACTTCTGCTCGTTCAGCACCGAGGAGACACTGACCCCGTCGGGCACCTCGAACACGAAACGGACGAAGGTGGGTTGCACCAGCGCGCGAACCCGCACCGGCGGCTTCTTCTTGGCGGCGTCGGCGGCACGCTGCATGCGCAGCAGGCGCTCGGCGGCGCGGGCGCGCTCGGCAAGCTCGCGGATCACCTCCTGCGGCAGCGACGGCGGCGGGCCGGTCCAGCTGTCGGGCAGGAAGTCGATGAAGATGCGCTCGCCGGCGGTCATGGTGTTGATGGAGACGCGGCGCGCCAGCGACAGACGGATCGCCGAGCCGTCGGGATCGCGGCGCGCGGCGCCGACATAATCGGGCACCGCATCCTGCAGTTTCTCGACGGGGATATCGACCGGACGTTTGAAGCGGATCACGATGATCGAGCCGGCGGTCGTGACCTCCGACTCGACATCCTCCTTCAGCTTCAGCACCAGCCGGGCATAGCCGTTCGCGGCAGAGAATGTCGCCTCACCTGGCACCGCGTCTTCGGCCCGCGCCGCAGTCGGATAGGTAAGGGTTGTAAGCGCAAGGGCGGTGGCAAGCAGGCACAGACGCGCGGTCCGCGCCCAGGCGCGGCCTAGCGACCATGTTCCAGCGGCAGCCGTTCGCGCCATCTCGAAACGTTTTCTCGGGACCCCAGCCATACCAAGCGCGAAGCGCCCTCGCCCACGCTTCCCGATCTTGGATCGGGCGGCGTTAAGGAGCTGTTAACGTCAACGGATTGTTTCGGACCGGCCCCTGCCACGGAATGACTGTGTACTATAGTTGACAAATCGACCGCGTTGTGTATGATAATACACCTGATCCAGGTCGTTCAGACCGACGCTTTTGCGCACTGGCTCAACTCGCTAGCCGACATAAAAGCGGTCGCCCGGATCGGCGCACGCATCCGGCGTCTCGAACTCGGAAATCCAGGCGATGTGAAATCGGTGGGCGAAGGCGTGAGCGAGATGCGGATCGATTACGGCCCCGGCTACCGGGTATATTTCACGCGTCGAGGCAAAACCATCGTGCTCCTGCTCTGCGGCGGCGACAAGCGAACCCAAAGCAAGGACGTCAAGGCGGCCCAGAAGATGGTGAAGGAGATTTGAGATGCCGCTCAAGACCACCAAGTTCGACATCAACGATCATCTGAAGACGCTAGAGCAGCAGATCGCCTATCTCGAAGCGGCGCTGGAAGAGGACGATCCCTCGTTCATCGCGACAGCTATCGGCGACATCGCCAGAGCTCGCGGCGTATCGCAGTTTTCGCGCGAAACTGGCTTGAGCCGCGAAGTGATCTACAAGTCATTCCGGCCCGGCGGCAATCCGACTATTGAAACCCTGAACAAGGCGACAAAAGCGCTCGGTTTGAAGCTGAAGCTTGTTCCGAGCGCCGCCTAGCTGCGCAGATCGCGGCGCGCGCTATCCTCGCAGAATTGGAGTCAGCCAGGGGCCCGCTGCGCGGCTGTGACCGGACAGGAATTGGCCTTGCAACGAGCCTTACTCCGCGCTGCCGGGTACCGTGCGCAAATACGCCACGATGGCATCGAGGTCATCTGAACTGATCCGTGCGTAGTAGTGGTATCCCATCGGTCGACCGAGACGGCTGCCGTCGCGGCTGACACCGTCGGTGATCGCACGCTTGATCTCGTCGTCACTCCATGCGCCGATCCCATTGGTCTTGTTCTGCGTGATGTTGCGTGAAACCGAGATACCCCACGGCCCGGAGAATTTGACGCCACCCGCGCCAAGACTGCTCTTGTATTCTCGTCCCCTCGGTCCAATCGGCGTATGGCACGCCATGCAATGCGCGATCGTGACGAGATAGAATCCCTTCTGCACCTTGTCGCTCATCATCGGTTCGGCGAATGGGTTCTCGCCGCCCGGCGGAACGTTCTCGACTTGAGGCACCTTGTAGATCGGATCGGGCACCTTGTTGTGGACCGGCGTGATCGTACGCAAATATGCGACGACCGCGTCGAGATCATTTTCCGTCAGGATGTGATAGAAGCTGGTCGGCATGATCATCGCGGTATGCACGCCCTTTGGGGTTTGCCCGGTCCGCAGCAGTTTCTTGATATCGGCGTCGCTCCAGCTTCCGATGCCTGTTTCCTTGTCTTGCGTGATGTTGGCGGCATGCACTGTGAACGGCGGCTCGTCCCAGTATCCCCCGCCCGAGAACGCCTTCTCCAAAACATCGCCGTTCGGTCCTTTGGGCGTGTGGCAATTGCCGCAAGCCAGAATGCCGTTGACAAGGTAATCGCCCCGCTTGACGAGTTCGGGTTGGGCCCATGCCAGATTGGTGGTGGCGATGACGACAAGCATCATGAACGGGCTACGCATATTGGTTTCCTCGAAATTTCTTGGTGATGAAAAATTCAATTTCTGATCGGGCGCAGCTTCGCGCCCGGCACAAGAGCATTCAATCAATCAACTCAAGCGGCGGTCCATGCGATCGCAATCGCGGAAGGCTCCAAAACAGCGAAGTCACGCTGGCCTTCCTCACGCCAATGCTAGACCCGCATCAAGCACTTTGGCAATGTCCGCGATGGCTCGGTTGCAATGGCCTTGGCGCCGCCAGCGTTGTTCTGCGCCCTTGCTCCCGCGCCAATGGCAACGCGACTGATTTATCGCGGCGGTGGATGCTCCGCCGGATCAAAGCCCAGCAGCCCAGCGCTGGACACTCCCCGCGATGTTACGGAGGTCCGAGTGAGGTACTCCGAACTCAGACCGTCGCGACCTCTCGTTCGCCATGCGCCGCTTGCCCCGTCTGCATGCTCTCCCGGACCAGCAACCAGCAGAACAAGATGATCACCGGAGAACCAAAAGGCAGCGGCTTCACGACCGACAGTTGATAGAGGACAGGTAGGTAGAAGACCATCGGCGCGAGAAACGTCACGCCAAGCACCATTTTCGACCAGGCCGGAAAGCCGACCTTCAACCACTCGCGGAGCATCCAGGCCAGCGGCAGCGCCATGATCAGCATGTCGTAGAACAGGCAGAACGGCGTAATCAGAAGGCAGGCGAGCACGATGATCGAGCGTTCAGTGGCAGCACTGATTTTCTGACGCAACATCCAGACCAGCACACACGTCATGCCCAGCGCCACGAGGCCGTGAATGATAAAGGCCGTGTTGACGCCGGCGCCGAGCAGGCGCGCTGTCGCGTACACACTCTGCAGCAATGAAAACTCGACGTCGCCGTTCTCCAGAGCCTGCCGGGCCGAGTGAGAGACGTCGAGGAAGTTGAGCCACGTGTCCAGGCCGAACAGCAGCGCGGACAGCACGACGAGCGAAATCGACGACATGCCTGCCCAGATCAGCGTGCGCCAGCGACCTGTGACGATCAGGGCGATCGGCACGGCCAACGCCAAATGCGGCTTGATCACCATCAGCCCGAGGATCGCGCCCGCGAGCTTTGGCCTCCGGTCCATGATGTTGAGACCGCACCCAAGGATCGATGCCGTCAGAAAGGCGTTCTGCCCCGCCACGGCATTAAGATAGACCGGCGCATAGGCAAGGATCGCGACCAGGCACCAAGGCGTTCGCAAGATACGCCAGATCACCGCGGCGAACGACGCCGCCGTCATACCAATGAACACGAACAGCGAGACGAAATACGGCGCGAGCGCGAGCGGCACGCACAAAAGCAGCATCGTCGGCGGATAGAAGAACGCCTCGTAGCCCTCTCGCAGGTATGGAGCTTCCGCGAGCAGATGCAATTCGGGCACATAAACCTCGGCGGGATGCCCGGCCAGAACCTGAAGCGAGGCCGCCCAGAACGTCAGGAAGTCCGAGCCGAGCAGAAAGTTATTCGCGCCATAGCCGCCATCGCGGTAAAATAGCAAGAGCGACCTCGCAAGGGTCAGCACCAGCACAATTGCGACGCCACTCACGTATAATCGGGCGCGCGGCGCGGTGAGCCATGGCATGTCTTTCAGCATCGGCAATTCCTGAAACACCACCTTGAGACATAGCGACTTCAATTCCAGAATGACAAATCGGTTGCAACTTAACGCTACCGTTTAAGGCTACCATAACCGGCGTACGCTTCTCGGCGTCGATACGCGTTTGGCTTCGCGGAGACTCCCTCGAGCCCACATCATCGGAGGCGGCGAACATCCGCGTCTGCATCGAGAGGATTACCCCCGGTCCACCAGGCATGCGCGGAACTCCCAGCGATTAACCCAACGCCGCAGGGAGATCGGCCACTCGCTTGCGCCACCGCCAGTTGCGGTATACAACCGCTTACATTTCAAGCAATTCTTAGTTTCTGGCAGTTTCATGAACGGATTTGGAATGGTGCGCGCCCGTGCGGAGCGCAGCGGATACGACCGTGCATTGGCCATTGCCTGCCTCATCGTGTTGGGCTTTACCCTGTACTGCGTGTTACCGAAAGTCGTTGACGGTACCGGCGCGACCGGGCTCGACTTTTCGTGCTTTTGGAGCGCGGGGAAAATGGCTCTCGATGGCCATGCCGCCACCGCCTACGATTGGCCGCGGTTGCGGCAAGCGATCATTCAAATACATCCCAGCTTGAACGACGCTCCGTTCCCCGTTTACGAGGTGCCGATACCGTTTTTCTACCCGCCGTTTTTTCTCTTTGCGGCGACACTGCTGGCACTGCTGCCGTTTCCGACCGCGTTCTGGATCTGGAGCACCGCAAAGCTGCTGTGCTGGGCGCTCGTTGTTTCCGCCATCCGGCTGCGCTTCGCGGTACTGCTGCTGGCATTCGCCGTGCCGGCCGTCCTGTACGATTTCATTGTCGGACAAAGCTCCCTGCTCGCGGCATCGCTGCTCGGCGCGATTCTGCTGACGCTGGACAGGCGTCCGATCGTCAGCGGCTTCCTGATCGCGCTGCTGATCTTCAAGCCGCAATATGGCGTCCTGCTTCCCCTCGTTTTGATCGCTACTGGACGCTGGACCGTCTTCATCACAGCCAGTTTGGTGACACCGGTGCTCTTGCTGCTCACCGGGCTTACCTTCGGCTGGGACACTTTTGAGGGGTTCCGCGAAGCCGCCGTCTTCGCGACGACGCAGTTCCATCTCACCGGCACACTGGCTTGGTACAAACTGCAGAGCGTCTACGGCGTGCTTCGGTTTGCCGGTTTTGGCTATGGATCGGCCATGGCACTGCACGTCGCGGTCGCTGCGGCAGCCGCGACGTGGACGCTGATCATATGGCGCCGCAACGTCAGCTTCGCCGTCAAGGCCGCGAGCCTGCTCGTCGCGACCCTGCTCGTCTCTCCCTACTTCGCGATCTACGATACGGCGCTACTGGCTCTCGCGCTCATCTTTCTGATGAACGCGCCCATGGCCGAACATGGCTCGCTTCTCTCGAATCGCTCCGAACTCCGGATCGGGTTCGGCGTGCTTGTCCTGGCGGGGTTCACCTACCCGGTCGCACTCGTGCCGGTCGGTCCGTTCATGTGCGCGACCCTCATCGCGATGATCTGGATGCGATGCAGGCAACCCGGCGTCAAGTCGGATCTGGCTTACGGCTGAGGAGTCCACCGCCAATTGACGGACTCTCAGATAGCTCCCATCAATTCGTCTTCGGCGTGAGCATCTTGCCTTCGATCTTGGGAAGATCGTCGGTCGAGGCCGACTTGTCGCCGCCGGCACGGCGGGCGAGTTCGACCGTGAGCCGTTCGGCGGCTTCCGGCTGCATCAGGCCGAGGATGTCGGACATCTTGCGCGGCTGGATCTGCGAGGCGATCTGGTAGAGCACGTTCATTTCCAGGCGATCGAACACCTTCGCGGCGTCCTTCGGCTTCATGTTCTCGTACATGGTGACGATGCCCTTGAAGCGCGCGGCATCGGCTTCCGCCTTTGCCGCGGCATCGGCATTCGTCTTGGCATCATTGGCCTTGGCCTCCTCGACCTTGGCCTCGATGCGCTTCTCGGCGGCCTTCAGCAGGCTTTCGCGGATCTCGACCTCGCGCGCACGCGTCTCGAGCTCCTGGCGGCGCGCCTGCAGCCGCTCCAGGATCGCGCGCTCGGATGCCGACACTTGCGGCGGCGCATCCAGGTTGACGACGACGCCATCGGGCTTGGACGGCTCCGCGGCCGGTGCGGCCGGCTTCGGCGCCTCGTCCTTCTTGGCGTCCTTGTGCTCGACCGATCCCGTGATGTCGCCGGGATCGGCCTTGATCTTGCTGTCCACCACCGCCTTGCCGACGCCGGGGAAGTTGAAATTCTGTTGCGCCCAAGATGGGCCAGCCGGGCCGGCCGGCGGCATATCGTCGGCAAACACGTAACCGCCATCGAGCACGAGGCCGGCGACCTTCAGCACCATCAGGCCGAAGATCGCGACCAGCACCACGGGCATCACTCTGATGTCACGAAGCAACTTCATGCAGCGAGGCCGCCGGCCCTCCTGCGCTCGGTGAAGGCTTCAGCCGCCGCGGCAACCGCGTGTGCGGCCGAGACCCTGGGCGCCGGCGCCGCTGGCGCGGCGGGCGCAGCCGCCGGTGCCTGTGCGGGCTCGGACGGCCGCGCGGCCATCGCGATTTTGGACAGGCGGCGCACCACGTGGTCGCCCTCCGCCAGCTGGTTCTTCAGCAGTGCCGACATCTGCGTCGCCGCATCGAGCTGGTTGCCGAGGTTCTCATTGACGTCGCGCACCGCGTGCTTCAACCCGCCGATCGCCCGCTCGGCGATCTCGGTCGCGGTGATCAATTCGGCGATCGTCGCCTTCAGCGAATGCTCGTCGGCCTTCAGCCGCTGCAGGCGCTTGTTGAGCAGCCAGCAATAGCCGATCGTCAGCATCAGCAGCACGGCTACCAGACTCTCGATTGCTAGTCCAAGCACATGACTCATGGTGCCTCCATCATCTTGGTCCGCTCGTCCGCCTTCTCGAACATCGCGAAGGTGGTTTGGGGTTTACGCAAATTCTTGGTGACGCGGATCGCGACACGGTCGCCGACCCGGCCCATGCGCCCTTCGGTCAGGGTGACGTTGCCGCAGCGCACCGAGACCAGCGCGTCGGAGCGGATATCCAGCGGCAGCGTGTCGCCGACCTTGAGCTTCATCAGCTCCTTCAGCGGGATATCGGCCTCATAGAGCACCGCGTCGACCGAGATCTCGGCCTGCGCCACTTCGGTGGCGAAATGGCCTTCCCAGATCGGGTCGCGGCCGAACTTTTCGCCCATGAACATCTGCAACAGCACGTTGCGGATCGGTTCAATGGTGGCGTAGGGCAGCAGCAATTCGACATTGCCGCCGCGGTCTTCCATGTCGATGCGCAGGCGCACCAGGATCGCGGCATTGGCCGGGCGGCTGATCGCGGCAAAGCGCGGGTTGGTCTCGAGCCGGTCGATCGTGAAGGTCACCGGCGACAGCGGCCGGAACGCCTGCTCGGCATCCGACAGCACCACCTCGACCAGGCGCTTGACGAGGTTGGTCTCGATCGTGGTGTAGGGCCGGCCCTCGATGCGCAGCTGGGTCTGGCCGCGGCGGCCGCCGAGCAGCACGTCGATCATCGAATAGATCAGGCTGGAATCGACGGTAGCGAGCCCGAAGTTCTCCCACTCCTCCGCCTTGAACACCGAGAGCACCGCCGGCAACGGGATCGAGTTCATGTAGTCGCCGAAGCGCACCGAGGTGATGCGGTCGAGCGAGACCTCGACGTTGTCGGAGGTGAAATTGCGCAAACTGGTCGTCATCAACCGCACCAGGCGGTCGAACACGATTTCGAGCATCGGCAGACGCTCGTAGGACACCATCGCGGAATCGATGATGGCGCGGATGCCGGAATGGTCGTCGAGGCTAACGTCGCCGACCGTGAAGCCGAGGAGATTGTCGATCTCCTCCTGCGACAGCACGCGCTCGCCATTGGTGCTCTTGCTGCCGAAGTCGCGGCTGCCGTCCTCGACCATGGCGGCCCATTGCAGCGCCATGTTCTCGGTGAGCTCGTTCTTGGCGGCTTCCGCCGCGGCCGCCGCGGGATCCTCGGAATCGAGCGAGGCTTCCCACTGCGCCGCAATGGCGTCCTGGTCCATCTGGTCGTTGCCGGCCATGGCTTTACATCCACCCCGTCACTGGATCACGACTTCCTTGAACAGCACCGCGTTGACCTGGTTAGGTGCCAGCGCAAGGTTGACGCGCTTGGTCAGTTCTTCCTTGAGGCGGAACAGGCCGGCCGAGCCGTTGAGGTCGCTCGGGCGCAGCTCGCGCATGTAGGTCTGGAACAGGTCGGTGACGCGCGGCAGCGCCGGCTTGATCGCCTCGACCTGCTTCTCTTCCTTGACCTCGAGCACGAGCTTCAGCTTGAGATATTGCACGCGCTCGCCGGGCGCGCCGACCAGATTGACCAGCATGTCCGGCACGTCGACGAAGCTCGGCGGCTTCGGCGGCGGCGCTTCGGCGTGCTGCTCCTCGCCGTGGCCGCGCATGAAGACGAACCAGCCGCCGGCGCCCGCGCCGAGCACGACGAGGAAGCCGACGACGGCAATGATCAGCTTGAGCTTGCCCTTCTTCGGAGCGGCCGCGCCCTCGCCGCTGTCCGTCTTTTCCTCGTCCGCCATCGTCCGCCCGCTTCACTCTGAAGGATGCGAACGCGATTTGCCCCAGCCTTGGCCTGAAGACGCGATACAAATGCCGCCGGCGCACACGCGCCCCAATGCCGGCAACACTGGGGTCATAATGGTTAACGGAAGCTTAGGATTTACCATCCACTAGGAAAAAACTGCCGGGCAAACATGGTCAACAAGACCTTTCTGCCGCCCCGGGCCACACCCGATAAAACAACTAAACCATTCAAATAACACACTATTCCAAGTTGGCACGGCTTTCGCTGAGAGGACGGCGTAACCCGCGGGTTTGGGAGAACCCAATGGTTACCGACGGGTCCGGCGTGAAGGTTTGGGAGAACCTGCATTCGGATCGCCTCACAGGGGGAGAACCACCGATGCAGAATACGCTTCTGGTCGGCCTATCGAAGCAGATGGTGCTGGAACGGCAGATGGATGTCGTCTCCAACAACATCGCGAACATGAACACCAACGGCTACAAGGCCGACCGGTCGCTGTTCCAGGAATATCTGTCCTCGAACGCGCATGAGGACAATTTCGCCTCGTCCGACCGCCGCGTCTCCTTCGTGCAGGACCGCGCGACCTTCCACGATTTCGCGCAGGGCCCGACCGAAGAGACCAAGAACCCGCTCGACGTCGCGATCGACGGCAATGCCTTTCTGGTGGTGCAGACGCCGGGTGGCGAGCGCTATACCCGCGAAGGCAGCCTGCAGATCAACAATCGCGGCCAGCTGGTCACCGCCTCGGGCTATCAGGTGCTCGGCACCGCCGGCCCGATCACCTTCCAGCAGACCGACCACGACGTCTCGATCGCCGCCGACGGCAACATCACCGTGCTCGAGGGCACCTCCCGACTCGACTCGATCCGCGGCAAGCTGCGCCTCGTCTCGTTCGCGCAGGCCCAGCGCCTGCTGAAGGAAGGCTCCAACCTCTACGCGCCGGGCGAAGGCACGCAGGCGCTGCCGGACACCAAGGCCCAGATCCGCCAGGGCTTCATCGAGAAGTCGAACGTCAATTCCGTCGTCGAGATGAGCCGCATGATCGAGATCACGCGGACCTACACCCAAATCGCCTCGCTGCTGCAGCAGCAGAGCGACCTGCACAAATCGGCGATCGAGAAGCTCGCCGACGTGCCGAACTGATCCGAGGGATTGACCGATGCGCGCACTTTATACAGCTGCGACCGGAATGGCGGCACAAGAACTCAGCGTTCAGGTGATCTCCAACAACATCGCGAACCTGCGCACCACCGGCTACAAGAAGCAGCGCGCCGCGTTCCAGGACCTGATCTACGACCATGTGCGTCGGGTCGGTGCGCAGGCCTCCGACCAGAACACCATCATGCCGATGGGCATCGACCTCGGCGGCGGCGTCAAGACCGTCGGCACGCCGCGCATGATGACCCAGGGCACGCTGTCGCCGACCGGCAACGATCTCGACATCGCGATCCGCGGCGAAGGCTTCTTCAAGATCCTGATGCCGGACGGCACCTTCACCTACACCCGCGACGGCTCGTTCCAGATGGACAATCAGGGCCGCATCGTCAACGCGCAGGGCAATTTGCTGCAGCCGACGATCACGATCCCGCAGAACGCATCCGGCCTCACCATCAATGCGCAGGGCCAGGTCTCGGTGACGCTGCCGGGTCAGACCGCATCGACCAACATCGGCCAGATCGGCCTGACCCGCTTCATCAACAAGGCCGGCCTGATGCCGATCGGCGACAACCTGTTCCAGGAAACGCCGGCCTCGGGCCAGCCGCAGGACGGCACCGCCAACACCGACGGCTATGGCGACATGCAGCAGAGCAACCTCGAACAGGCCAATGTCGAGGTGGTCTCGGAAATCTCGGACCTGATCGCCGCGCAGCGCGCCTATGAGATGAACTCGAAGGTGGTCTCCGCCGCCGACCAGATGATGCAGTCGACCTCCAACCTGTTCCGCTGAGGATGATGTCGATGATCGCCCGCTCATTCCTGATCGCAGCCGCGCTTCTTGCAGCCTCGATGACTTCGGCTGCCGCGCAAAGCCGCCGCGAGACCATCGCGGTGCCGACGCTGCGCGCCAGCATCACGGTCGCCGACGACATCGTGCGGGTCGGCGACCTCATCGACAATGCCGGCAGCGCCGGCAGCGTCGCGGTCTACCGCGCGCCGGACCTCGGCACGACAGGCACGCTGCCGGTCGCGCAAGTGCTCAACGTGTTGCGCTCGCACCAGGTGATCGGCGTCGACACCCGCGAGCTGAAGGAGATCACCGTCACCCGGCTGGCGCGCACCATCGACAGCAGGGAGATCGAGCAGCAGGTGTCGCGCGCGCTGGAGGGCCGCCACGGGCTCGGCAGGGCCGGCAACATCGCGCTGACCTTCGACCGCGATCCCGGCGACATCCGCCTCGAGGCGACCAATACCGGCGCGATGCAGCCGATCGCCGTGCGCTACGACCCGCGCTCGACGCGTTTCGACCTGACCTTCGAGATCGGCAACGACGCCGGCGCCGCGCCGTCGAAGCTGCGCTTCACCGGAACCGCGATCGAAACCATCGAGGCCGCCGTGCTGACGCGCAATGTCGAGCGCGGCGACGTGCTGAAGGCCTCCGACGTGATCGTCGAGCGCCGTCCGAAAACCGAGATCGGCAACGACGCGGCGGTGCGCGACAGCGCCGTCGGCATGCAGGTCCGCCGCCAACTCCGCCCCGGCCAGGCGCTGCGGGTCGCCGACCTCGCCAAGCCCGATCTCGTCACCCGCGACCAGAACGTCACGCTGATCTATCGCACTGCCGGCCTTTACCTGACGATCCGCGGCAAGGCGATGGATGGCGGCGCCGAGGGCGACACCGTCAGCGTGATGAATCTGCAGTCCAAGCGTGCCGTCTCCGGCGTCGTCACCGGCCGCGGCGAGGTCTCGATCTCGGTCGCGACCCCGCGCCCGGCGCCGACCGCCGACGCCACCGAATCCAATTCCGCTTCCGTCAAGCTGAGTTCAGTCGCACCAAACGCCGAGTAAAGTTCATGTCCCAGTACCGCATCAACCGCCTCGTCCTGACCGGTGCGCTGCTCGCGCTCGGAACGATCGCCAGCGGTTGCTCGTCGATCGACCGTCTCTCCCAGATCGGCGAGCAGCCGAAGCTGTCGTCGATCGACAATCCGACCACCCAGCCCGGCTACAAGCCGGTGCAGATGCCGATGCCGAAGCCCGAGGTCGCCTCCTACAGTCCGAACTCGCTGTGGCGCAGCGGCTCCCGCGCCTTCTTCAAGGACCAGCGCGCCGCGCGCGTCGGCGACATCCTGACCATCACGGTGAACTTCACCGACAAGGCCGCGATCGCCAACGAGACCCAGCGCAGCCGTACCAACTCCGAGGATTCGGGCGTCACCAACTTCCTGGGCTCGCAGACCATCACGCAGCCGAACAAGATCCTGCCCGGCCGCATCCTGACCGCCGACTCCACGGCCTCCAGCGACGGCAAGGGCTCGGTCAACCGCCAGGAAGCGTTGCAGACCAACGTCGCCGCGGTCGTCACCCAGGTGCTGCCGAACGGCAACCTCGTGGTCGAAGGCAAGCAGGAGATCCGGGTCAACTTCGAAATCCGCGAGCTGATCGTGGCCGGCATCGTGCGCCCGGAGGACATCCAGAGCGACAACACCATCGATTCCTCGAAGATCGCCCAGGCCCGCATCGCCTATGGCGGCCGCGGCCAGATCACCGACGTGCAACAGCCGCGCTACGGCCAGCAGGTTCTCGACGTGCTGCTGCCCTTCTAACGGCATGATCCCGCAAAGCGGAAACCGGTTTTCGGAAACGGATCATGCCTGAGTAGGACCTTTACGAGCTCCCACATCTCGTCGCGAACCTAGGCGCGGCGCGGTGTACCAACACGGCCCTCGCTAGCTCCCCTGGCGAGGGTCGTGGTTTTTTGTGACCGGTGGCGTGCGCCGGCGCGATCGCCGCGCACCAGTCCGATACCGCTTCACGAAAGTCGCGCCATCGCCTTGTCGGTTCGTTAACCCTCGCAGCAGCGCACAGTAGAAGTCCCGGCGCTTGCAACGTAGGGAGACGACAACGCAGGGTTTTCTGTTTGTATGACGGTCATGCAAAGAGACGGACGATATGCGGCGTGGTTCCGGACGCCGCGGGGCGAAGGCACCGGAATAGTCCAGCTTGCAAATGGCAGGATCTCGGGCGGCGACGCCATGTTCATTTATGGCGGCACCTATCAGCTCGATCAGGACCGCTTCACGGCGACGCTGACGACGCACCGCTATGCCGACGGCCCGTTCACCACCGTGTTCGGATGCGACGAGGTCGAGGCGCAGCTGACCGGCTCGTTCAACGGCAATCGGGCGGTGTGCTCGGGTACGGCCAAGCAGGCTCCCGGCGTGCTGTTCGAAGCCACGCTGTTTCTGCAGCAACAGGAGCCGGAGCCCGCCCCCGGCCCAAGGACCACGACAACGCGCGCGGGTGTGGCGAGGCTGCCGAAGCTCCCCGGCCGGCGCACGACGGTCGTGAGCAGGCGTTTCAGCTAATCCGTCCGCAATCCCGATGGCGTCGCCACCCGGTCCGGCGTACGATCGCGCATGCGCGAAGCGCAGCCCGATCGATGCAGCCGGAAGGAGGAACGCATGTATGCCGCCATCCGTCACGCCAAGGCGAAGACCGGTAGCGCCGAGGAACTCGCGCGCCGGATCAAGGAAGGCGCAATCCCGATCATCAGCGACGTTGAAGGCTTCATGGCCTATTACGTGGTCTATGCCGGCGACGATACCGTCACCGCGATCAGCGTCTTCAACAACCATGCCGGCGCCGAAGAGGCCAACCGCCGCGCGCTGGCCTGGATCGATGACAATCTCGGCCCATTGCTGGTCGGCCAGGCCACCGCGGTTGCGGGTCCAGTGATCGTGCATACCAAGGCATAACGGCCGCAACCGGGTTGCGGGTCCGGTGATCGTGCATACCAAGGCATAACGGCCGCAACCGGGTTGCGGGTCCAGTGATCGTGCATACCATAGCCTGAAGGCCGCAACCGGCAAACTTCGCCCGGCAGAAGCTGCCGGCTGCGCGTCGTGCGCGCGTGGCGGCGTCGCGATCCCGTTGAAATCACGGCTGCAACGGATGGCACGCCATTTGCTCCACGATTGCAGCATTGCAATGGGGACTGCGCGCGCAGATGACGTCGATCTCGGCCCTTGGATCGGTCACCGCCAGCATGACGACTGGCACATTGAAGAAACCGCTGACCGCCGACGCCACCGGCGGCAGCTCGCTCGGCGACACCGTCGAGCAGAAGTTTCTCAAATATGCGCAGATCAGCCCGATGGACCGGATGCGCGCGAACATCCTCAAAAGCATGGGCATGTCGGAAGAAGATCTCAAGAACATGACGCCGGATCAGCGCGCCGCGGTCGAGCAGAAGATCAAGGAGCTGATCGAGCAGGCGTTCCAGAAGAACGCCGGCAAGGCCGGCCAGGCGGTCGACATCTCGGCGTAGCTTGCCTGCGCGGGAGCGCGACGGCCGCATTCACGCGTCGGGCCTGTCGCTCAGGACAATGAAGACCTTGCCGCCGAAGTCGTATCGCGCGACCTCGCGCATGCCGAGCCGCAGATGCGCCTTGAGCGAACGCGGGTTGTCTTCCCTGATGAACAGGATTGCCTCGCGGCCGGGGAACGTCGCCTGAAGCTTCGCGTACAACGCATCCAGCACGCCAAGGCCGCGCGCGTCCCGCGAGACGCACACCGGACCATAAACATACGCATCTGCCCGCCCCGGCCAGGCCTTCAGCATGGCCTGCACCGGCGGCGCCTCGCCATATCCCTTCTCCGACGTCAGGAGCGCGCCGAGCAGTCTGCCCTCATCGTCGGTCGCGACGACGATCGATTGCCCGCTTGCAATGCGCGTCTCGATCACGTCGCGCGGCCATTGCCCGAGCAGCATGCCACCGTGCTCCCCGTTGTTGGCCGTCAACAGCGCGGAGATGGCGTCCGCATCGGACAATGTGGCGAGCCTGGTCTTGATCATCGCGGATGGATCGCGAGCACCATGGCGGCGCAGCTCACGCCTTCTTCTTTGCGGTCGCGCGGGTACCCGCGGCCTTCTTTGCCGGCTTCTTCGCAGATTTCCTGGATTTGGCCTGGTTGAGTTCGATCGCAGCACGAATGAGCGTCTTCAGCGCAGGGGCGTTGATCTTGTCGCCCTCGAACAGATCGATCGCGCGCCGCGCATTGCCCTCGAAGCCGGTGTTGAACAGCTTGTCGGGGTCGGGCAGCTGCGCGCCATACATGAAGGTCAGCTTGACCTTGCCCTTGTGGGCGTTGCCGACCGCAATGATGCCGTCGCGCGACCACACCGGGCTGCCCATCCACTTCCACTCCTCGATGATCTCAGGATCGGCGGCGAGGATGCTCTTGCGCAGGCTGGCGAGCGTCTTGCCGCGCCAGTCGGTGAGGTCCTCGATCATCTGGTCGATACGTTCCGATGCCGTCATTGCTGTCTCTCGCGCCTCATCCGCCCCAAGTCGTCACGTCATGCAATCACACTTGGGACGCGGACGTCGATCCCCCATGCTGACGCCGCGGCGACAGATATGGCAACGCGAACAGATAAAGGCCGCTGAGCAGCATGAAGATCAGCGGGAACAGCGCTAGCAAGCCGATCCAGACCGCCTGCTGCTGCAGGACCATGGCGACGATGTTGATGATGACGGCGACCGTGAAGGCGATCGAGAGCCAGCGGTGCGATTGCCGGATCCAGTTGTTCCAGTTCAATGTGACCTCCTGTTGGTGAGTGAATGATCCAGCGTCATTGCGAGGAGCTCCCGACAAAATTGCAGAGCAATTTTGCGCTGAAGCGACGAAGCAATCCATCTATCCGTGTATGCGGCACGATGGATTGCTTCGCGGAGCCTGTCATCGGGCGGCGCTATGCGCCGACCCGTTGGCTCGCAATGACGAGAGAGAGAGAGGCCGTCAACCTTGCCGCGCCATCAGCTGATCGAGATTCTCGAGGAACTGCTTCCATCCGGCATGAGCGCCGCCATAGGCCTGCTTCTGATGCGGCTGGAAGCCGGACTGCTCGACGCGCAGATGGGTGCCGGTCGCCGTCGGCGTCAGCGTGAAGACCACAACGCTCTCGAGATTGTAGGCGGCATCCGCATGCACGAAATTCCAGGTGTAGGACAGCGTCCTGTGCGGCTCCACAGCGAGCACCTTGCAGTCCAGCACGCCGCCCCACTCGCCGCGCAGGTTGAAGCTGTGCCCGACCTCGGGCTTGAAGTCGTTCTTCATCAGCCACTCCTCCATCAGATGCGGTTGGGTCAGCGCGCGCCAGAGCTTTTCCGGCGGATGAGGAAATTCACGCTCGACGATCGCGGAACGCGTTTCAGCGGTGGTCTTGTTCATTGGTCCATCCTTTTGAGGAGATCTTCGAGGTGGTCGAACCGGTTCTGCCAGAAGCCCGCCATCTGGCTGGTCCAGTCGATCAGCGGCGCCAGCGCGCCGAGTTGCGCGCTGTAATGGGTCTGCCTGCCTTCATGGCGGTCGCGCACCAGCCCGGCCTGCTTCAGCACGCCGAGATGCTTCGACACCGCCGGCTGCGAGATCCTGGCGCGGGCCGTCAGCGCGCCGACGGTCTGCTCGCCCTCGCGGCACAGGCGCTCGAAGATGGCCCGGCGGGTCGGGTCTGCGAGGGTTCGAAACAGGATGTCGTGAGCGTCTGGCATTTGCGATCAATAACCCATTGGTTATGGATTAACGTATAACCATCCAGCTATGGATAAGTCAACCGCAAACTTCGGCGGCTCGACAGCGGCCGCGCCACCTGAGGCTTTCCGGCTCGATGGCACAACAAGACCGCCCGCGCCTTTCATAACCCGCAGGTTATCCGGTGGCGGCGATCGGCCCGTCGGGCAAATCCGGGCGGAACGAAGAGCAAAGCTCGGGCAAATCATGTCGCGAGAACGCGGAAGTTTGACTCACAACGCGCGCAACACATTCAATGTCGTCCTGGCGAAAGCCAGGACCCATTACCCCAAATGAGAGTTGTTGCGCGATGCTGGGGCCACGATCCCGTTCATCATCAGGTGCGGTGGTGGGTCCTGGCATTCGCCAGGACGACGATCGTGTGTGTGGAATCCGCTCTGTTATCACCCGGCTCGCCGCCTCCGCTGAAGCTTCGGCGCGCCAAGGATGCGTGGCCTCGTCGAAGCCTTGGCGAAGACGGGACCGGGCGATCCAGTACGCCGCGGCCTCTCGGATCAAGCACAGCCGTCTCTGCAATACTGGATCACCCGCTTTCGCTTTAGCGGGTCATCACACCGCGCTGTTTGACATCTTGAATTGCGACTCGTCCTCACCGTCATCCCTGCCTAGTGCGCAATTGCACATGGGAGCAGGGACCGAGCATGAAACCGTGTCGTTGCGGTGGCACTGCGCATGATCTACAACCTTTGCACGGACGCGATTGCTATTCCCGGATAATTTTACGGAGATTTTTGATGTGCCAGCTTTGCGAAATCACAGCTCCCACCCAGACCTCCCGGCGCCGCTTCCTCGCTGCCGCGGCCTGCACCGCAGCCAGTCTCGCCCTTGCACCGCCGGTTTCCGCCAAGGAAACCAAATCGCCGCCGAAGCCGCAGAATGTGCTGGCGCCGGACGCGGCGCTGGAGCGGCTGGTGAAGGGCAATCTCCGCTATGTCGAAGGCGTCTCGCGGCGGCATGATTTCAAGCACGAGCGCGAGGCGCTGGCCGGCGGACAGAATCCGTTCGCCGGCATCCTGAGTTGCGCGGACTCCCGCATCGCACCGGAATACGCCTTCGACACCGGCCGCGGCGATCTGTTCGTCTGCCGCATCGCCGGCAATTTCGCCAGCGACGAGACCATCGCGAGCCTTGAATATGCATCGGCCGTGCTGAACGTGCCGCTATTCATGGTGCTCGGCCACGACAGTTGTGGGGCGGTCGACGCCGCCATCAAGTCGCTGAAGGACAACACCACCCTGCCCGGCCATCTGCCCTCGCTGGTCAATGCGATCGCACCGGCGGTGAAGGCGACCGAGGGCAAGGGAGGCGACCGGCTCGCCAACGCCATCAGGCAGAACGTCATCGACAACGTCGCGAAGCTGAAATCGGCGACGCCGATCCTTAGCGCCGCGGTCGATCAGGGCAAGCTCAGGGTGGTCGGCGCGGTCTATCGGCTGACCGACGGCAAGGTCGAGCTCGTCACGGACGCCAAGCGGCCGACGACTTGAAAGTCAGGTGAATTCAGTAAAGTCAGGTCAAGGTCGCAAGGTCGCGCTGCACACTCGGTGTCGTCCCTGCGAAAGCACTAGCGTATATACATATCCTCCGCAGTCTTTCCGGAGTCTTCTCAAAGAGTTGGCCGAAAACCGCAGAGAACTTACTCATCTGCACTAGGGTTGCGCCCGCCGATTTCGGCTCTCGCCTAGTAGCTAACCCCTTGATGATGAGTCGGTTTTCTAGCCTCGAAGAGATGTGTAAATGCCCTAGTGCGAAAGCAGGGACCCATACCCCGCAGCGGCTGTCGCGAACCGCGCTCGTCGCTCCCGCGCCGCGCAACAATCAGCATTTGTGGTTATGGGTCCCTGCTTTCGCAGGGACGACGTCCTTATGTGGAGGCAGGCTCGCACAACGTCACCTCACGTAAACGCCGCTTCCACGTTGCCGAGACCGTCGAGCTCCATCACGACCGTGTCGCCCGCGTTCAGCCACACCGTCTTGACCAGGCTGCCGGTCAGCACGATCTGGCCGGCATGCAGGCCACGGCCCTCAGTGGCGAGATGATTGGCGAGCCAGGCGAGCGCGTTGTGGGGATGCCCGAGCACGTCGGCGCCGGTGCCGCGGCCTTCTTCCTTGCCGTTGACGATCGCGCGTCCCGCGACCGCGCGCAGATCGGGCACGGTGATGCGCGGCACCTCCTCCCCGAGCACACAACCGGCGGCGAAGAAGTCGTCGGCAATCAGCGTCGGCGCGCCCAATGTCTCCCATTTGACGTAGCGGTCGTCGACGATCTCGATCGCGGGATAGTAGGCATCGATCGCTTCCGCGACCCATTCGGCGGTAAACGGCGCCTCGCTGGGAGCGAGATTGCGGGCGAGCCGCACCGCGATCTCGCACTCGACGCCGACATGGACGAACTCGGCCGCCGGCAGCCGCACGCCACTGTCATGCACGACCTTCTCGAACACGCCACCGACGCAGGGGTGCGGGATGTTGATATATTCCTGCATCACCGCGCTGGTGCAGCCGATCTTGTAGCCGACGAGGCTGCCGACGTGTGGCTGCATCAGAGCGTGCAGCGCGTACTGCACCTGATAGCCTTCGGCCTCGTCGCGCGGCACCACGTCCTTCGGAAGCGCCTTGAGCGGCGCCCGGCTGCGGCGCGCGCTGGCAATCGCCTTTGCGGCCGCGAGGACCCGATCCATCTGCGCAGCCTCCCTGGTGTTCTCGGCGGCGCGGTGGCGCCTCCGTCTGCTCGCTGCAATTCAGCACTCGCCGACGCGTCTGGCAAGCACGCTGCACGGGAGCCGCCGTCAGGCCTTGACGAGGCCGAGCCGGATCAGGCTCTCGGCGGTCGCGACGATCATCTCCTCATTGCCGCGCGGGCGCCAGCCGAGCAGGTGCTGCGCCTTGGCGCTGGTCGCGCGGCGCACCTTGCCGAGCAGCGGCAGCGCGGCACGGGCCATCGGGTTGCGCCGTGCGGCGAGCCGCATCATCCAGTCCGGCGCCTGGAACCGCGGCACGCGCCGCGCCTTGCTGCCGAGCTTTGCGCGCAGCACCCGGGCGACCCCGAGGATCGACATGGTCTCGCCGGCGACCGCCAGGAAGCGCTCACCGCGGGCCTCGGGCGACATCATGGCGCGCAGATGCAGGTCGGCGACATCGCGCACGTCGACGAGCCCGAAATGGATCCGCGGCACCACCGGCATCGCGCCGTCGAGCAGCGCCTTGATGATGCCGATCGACTCGGAGAAATCGGCACCGAGCGCCGGGCCGAACACCGCGGTGGGGTTGACCACGGCAAGCTCGAGGCCATTGCCTTCGCGCGCGACGAAATCCCAGGCGGCGCGCTCGGCCAGCGTCTTGGATTTCGGATAGGCCTGCACGCCCTCGCCATCGAGATTGGACCATACGGTCTCGTTGAACGGCGCCGCCTGCGGCGGATGGCCGTAACCGATTGCCGCGAACGACGACGTCACGACCACGCGCTTGACGCCGGCGTCGCGCGCGGCGCGCAACACCCGCAGCGTGCCTTCCCGCGCCGGGACGATCAGCTCGTTCTCGTCCTCGGGCACACGGGCGCCGAGCGGTGATGCGACATGCAGCACGTAGTCGCACCCGGTGACCGCTTCGCGCCAACCGTCGTCGCGCAGCAGGTCGGCGGTGACGAAGCCGACCTGTTCGGGCGCCAGCGCGCCACCCTCGCGCAGCATCGCGATCACGTCGTTGCTGCGACCCGGATTGCGCACCGTCGTTCGCACCGCATGCCCGTCGGCGAGCAGCTGCAGAATCGTATGCACGCCGATGAATCCCGATCCGCCTGTGACCAAAACCGTGCTCATGTCCCTGCCCTCTTCATGGTTCGGCGGATGGGCCCAACATTGCACTGCCCGCCCTGCACAGGCCGCATCTGGTCACTATCTGATCTTGGACAAGTAGGATGAAATTCGAGACCGGTATGGAAAACAATACCAGCGATATGTGTGACGGCGGTGAATGCGAGAGCTGCCCCACCGACCCCAATGTGCTGATCGAATTCAAGCACGCGATCCATGCGCTCGGGGGGAAATGGAAGCTCGAGATCCTGTTCACGCTGATGAATGGCGGTGTGCGGTTCGGCGCGCTGCGCCGCGCGCTCGCGCCGATCACCCAGCATGCTGACTGCGCAGCTGCGCGAGCTCGAGCGCGACGGCCTGGTGGCGCGCAGGGTGCTCGCCGAGAAGCCGCTGCAGGTCGAATACGAGCTGACGGATTCGGCCTGGAGCCTGACGCCGGCTTTCCGCGAATTGCTGGCATGGTCGAAGACGTTCGGCCCGCGCCGCAATAGCGCGGCAAGCTGAACGTCGTCTCGCCATAAACCGTTTCGGCATAGGAATTACATTCCCTCTCCCGCTTGCGGGGTCCGAGGCGAGCGAAGCTCGCTCTCGAGCCTAGGGTGGGGGTATCTCCACGAATCACATCGCGGAAAGAGCCCCCACCCGCACTGCATCTGTCGATGCAATGCGACCTCCCCCGCAAGCGGGAGAGGTGCAGCGAATGCGTGGCAAGGCTTGAGCACGCGTCATCGCGCCTCACCCCATGCCAAGTGCGCGCCGGATCGCGATCTCGACCGGCGAATACGCGCCGTCCGCACGTTCCAGCCGGTACGGTTCGCCGGCAGCGAGCGACGGCTGGGCCATGAAGCGCGGTGTCGTGCCCCGATGCTTCTGCGCGGCATGCACCAGCAACGGATGGCACAGATAGACCGTGCCGGCCTCCCCGGTCGCGAGCGCGACCTCGCAGTCGGCGCCGACATCGTCGAGCACCATGCGTGCGCGCCCGGCCTCGCCCGCCGGCGCGAGGTAGCGGGCCATCGGCCAATGCGAGCCGACCCTGATCCGGGTCGGCGCGTCGTCCTCGCCGACGTCGGAGAACAGGAACAGCAGCAACAGCGCCCGGCCGCGCGAGACGACATTGGCCCGCCAGGCGGAGAAGTCGCTGCGCTCGTTGGGGTCGCAATCCTCGCCGGGGAAGCTGACGTCGATGTGCCAGCCGGCATCGCCGGGATCGTCCGGATGCGGGAAGCGCACCGGAAAGGTTCCGATGTCGTCGCGCGGGCGCCAGCGGCCGGGACCGGCGATCTGATCGAACGCCCGGTGCAGCAGCGGCGTGTTGATCGCCTGCCGGAACGGCGCGCCGCCGTAGCCGGGCAGCCGGATCACCGGGCGCGTCCAGGTCGCAGGGTCGTGCCCGCTGCACGGCAGGTCACGCCACATGATGGCGCGTCCCTGGTCGGCGAGTTCCCGGGGAAAGGCGCTGTCGAT
Organism: Bradyrhizobium sp. USDA 4538; assembly: GCF_024171045.1. NCBI lineage: Bacteria > Pseudomonadati > Pseudomonadota > Alphaproteobacteria > Hyphomicrobiales > Nitrobacteraceae > Bradyrhizobium > Bradyrhizobium sp. USDA 4538. The sequence continues at coordinate 6,645,294 of NZ_JALJZE010000001.1, read as the reverse complement.
CCGGACAAAGCCCTGTTGGATGAATTGCTCGATCTGCGCGCCGTCAAGCGCACGCGCGTCGTTTCGATGGGTCATGATTGTCTCTCAAACTGTCGCCAGCCATCGATGCTCCGCGATGCGCGGAACCTGACCGGCTCATTCGGTTTCACTGGAATCCCAGGAGCGAAAGCTCGTGGGGCCGCTCAGCGCTTCCAGGAGGAAGCGGGATCAGCCCAGCAAAAACACCGAAGCGATGCTGAGAGTGCGTGTCATCATGGCGGCGCGAACGTACAACCGGTACGCGCCGGCAGCAATCCGTGGCGATCCGTCGCCACTATTCGTCGCGATAGACCTTCTCGCGCTTCTCGTGGCGTTCCTGCGCCTCCACCGACAGCGTTGCGATCGGGCGGGCTTCGAGCCGCTTCAGCGAGATCGGTTCACCGGTCTCTTCGCAATAGCCGTAGGTGTTGTCTTCGATGCGCTGGAGCGCCGCGTCGATCTTGGAGATCAGCTTGCGCTGACGGTCGCGGGCACGAAGTTCGATCGCGCGGTCGGTTTCCGAGGACGCTCGGTCCGCGAGGTCGGGATGATTGACGTTCTCTTCCTGCAACGTCTGCAACGTGACCTTCGATTCGCGGAGGATTTCATCCTTCCAGGCCAGCAGCTTGGCGCGGAAATAATCGCGCTGCCGCTCATTCATGAAAGGCTCTTTTTCAGTCGGCCGGTAGTTCTTCAGCTTTTCCAAAGGCAGCCATGTCCCTGTCAGGCGGAGGGAACACAACTCCTCCGCGCGGCGCCTTATATAGCCACGTCATGTGACAGACAATATCTGCCACCGCGAAAGGCGGGCCGCCCCCAAGGCCTTGCACAGGCAAACTTATCCGCCCTGCCCGGGGACGGCCCTGCCCCTCAATAGCCGACCGTGAAACGCCGGCGGATATGGGCCGGGCGCTCGATTTCGTCGGCGAGTGCAACTGCGAAATCCTCGAACGAGATCGAGCTTTTGCCGTCGGCTGCGGTCAGAAGCTGGTCGGTTCCGAGGCGGAACTTGCCGGTCCGCTCGCCGGCCACGAACAGCGCCGAGGGCGACAAAAAGGTCCAGTTCAGGTCCTTCTCCTGGCGCAGCAGGTCGAGGAATTCAGCCCCCTTGGAGGCCTCGGCCTTGTATTGGGGCGGAAAGTTGGGGGTGGTCACCAGGCGGACGCCCGTCGCCACCTCGAGGCTGCCGGCTCCGCCGACCACGAGATAGCGGCCGACCCCGGATGCCTTGGCAGCCCCGATCAGCTTGGCGGGGTCGCTGACCAGGAAATGGATCGAACTGATCGCGGCATCGTGGCCGGCCCACAGCGCGGCCAGGGCGGCCTGGTCGTTCGCGTCACCCTTGCGGGCGGTGACATTGGGCAGGCTGGCGATCTTCTCCGGGCTGCGGGCGATGGCGGTGACGGCGTGGCCGCGGCGGGCGAGTTCCGCGGTGATACGCGAGCCGGCCTGGCCGGACGCGCCGGCGATGGCGATCTTCATCTCAAGTCTCCGATTGATAGTTTCCAATGGTGACTAGATAGCGAAAAGGATGTAGGTGTGAAGAAGGCACTCTCGCCTCACCTGATCACGCCGGAGTAACCGCGATGAAAGCCACGAGCCTCAAGCCGGACGCCTATGCCGCCAATTGCCCGACGCGCCAGATCCTCGACCGGGTCGGCGACAAATGGGCGGTGCTGATCCTGCTGCTGCTCCGCAGCGAGCCGATGCGCTTCAACCAGCTCCGACGCGCCATCGAAGGCATCTCGCAGAAGATGCTGTCGCAGGTGCTGAAAAGCCTGGAGCGCGACGGGCTGCTGCGCCGCCGGGCGATCGCAACGGTGCCGGTGACGGTGGAGTATTCAATCACGCCGCTCGGATCGACGCTCGCCGAAGCCGTCGATCCGCTGCGCGACTGGGCCGAACGGAATCTGAAGGACGTGCTGGCCGCGCAGCGCCGCTACGACGCGCAGCGCAAGGCGCTGGCGGCCTGAGGCACCTGCAGGCACCAGCGGCGTCGGACAGGTGAGTTGATCGGGAGGAGCCTAGTATTGCCCAGCCTTGGCGAGCTCGACCTCGACGCGCAGTTCGATCTCGCCGAGCACGGCATCGAGGCCGGGGTCGCCGGAGGATTCCTTCAGGCTCGCCGCGGCGTCACGCAGCCGGTTCACCGTGGAGGAATCGAAATTGCCGGACAGCAGGCCGAGCTTGAGCGCATCGAGCACGTCGAGCGCGCCCTTGCCGCGGGCCACCGAGCGCTTGCGGCGCTCGGTCGGGTCTTCGACGCCCTGCAATGCGAGTAGCGCATCGAGGCTGGTGGCGGCCTTCGGCGCTGCGGTGGAGCGGACCTCCTCCTGCGCGGTCGTCGCATCCGGCAGCGAGAAGCCGCTCGACGAGGTGCGCCGCGTGGCGCTGGTGGACGTGCCAAGCGTGGTGCCGTTCGGTCCGTAGATGCGCATCGTCGTGATGATCCCGCAGGCCTGAATGGGCCGAGCATCGCTGTTTTATGGTTAACGGCGCGTAAACGACCCGGCAATTTCTGCCGCCGCGCGGCAGTTTCGCGCTCCCTGGCGAACCGGAGTAAAACGACGCTCCGACAATTTCGATAAATATATCAACACATTGCCAAAGCGAAGCGGAGTGGCACGCAGCTCGCATGGTTAATGGCGGATCGCCGTCATGGGAGTGTCGTTTGATCCGCGAGTTCAGTTCGAGGGGAGCATCGGGATGCCCGGCATCCGCATCGCAAATCTGTTCGGAGTGGCCTGCGCCGCGTTGCTGGCGCTGGCGGCCTCCGTCATGCCGGCGGCCGCGACGTCGCGGATCAAGGATCTCGCCAATATCGAGGGCGTGCGCCAGAACCAGCTGATCGGCTACGGCCTCGTGGTCGGCCTCAACGGCACCGGCGATACGCTCAACAACATCCCCTTCACCAAGCAATCGCTGCAGGCGATGCTCGAGCGCATGGGCGTCAACATCCGCGGCGCCACCATCCGCACCGGCAACGTCGCCGCCGTGATGGTGACCGGCAATCTGCCGGCGTTCGGCACCCAGGGCACGCGCATGGACGTCACCGTCTCGGCGCTCGGCGATGCCAAGAACCTGCAGGGCGGCACCCTGCTCGTCACCCCGCTGCTCGGCGCCGACGGCAATGTCTATGCGGTGGCGCAGGGATCGGTGGCGGTCGCCGGCTTCGCGGCCGAAGGTGCCGCCGCCAGCGTCGTGCGCGGCGTGCCGACCGTCGGCCGGATCGCCAACGGCGCCATCATCGAGCGCGAAATCGAATTCGCGCTCAACCGCCTGCCCAATGTGCGCCTCGCGCTGCGCAACGCCGACTTCACCACCGCCAAGCGGATCGCCGCTGCGGTCAACGACTATCTCGGCGTCAAGACCGCCGAGCCGATCGATCCCTCCACGGTGCAGCTTGCGATCCCGACGGAATTCAAGGGCAACGTCGTCGCCTTCCTGACCGAGATCGAGCAGCTGCAGGTCGATCCCGATCTCGTGGCGAAGATCGTGATCGACGAGCGCTCCGGCATCATCGTGATGGGCCGCGACGTTCGCGTCGCCACCGTCGCCGTCGCGCAGGGCAATCTCACCGTCTCGATCTCCGAGAGTCCGCAGGTCAGCCAGCCCAATCCGCTGTCGCGCGGCCGGACAGTCGTGACGCCGCGCACCAGCGTCGGCGTCAGCGAGGACGGCAAGAAGTTCGCCGTGGTCAAGGACGGCGTCTCGCTGCAGCAACTGGTCGACGGCCTCAATGGCCTCGGCATCGGACCGCGCGACCTCATCAGTATCCTGCAGGCGATCAAGGCCGCCGGCGCGATCGAAGCCGACATCGAGGTGATGTGATGGCGAGCCTGATCAACAGCACCACCGGCAGCATGCCGAACAAGGCGTTGATGCCGATGTTCAACGGCCGCCCCGATCCCGTGCTGCAGGACGCGTTGAAGAAGGTGACGCCGCAGCAGGCCGCCAAGGCGAAGGCGACCGCGACCGATTTCGAATCGATGTTCCTCAATTCGATGTTCTCGCAGATGACGACCGGCCTGAAGGGCGATGGCCCGTACGGCGACACCGTCGGCACCGGCGCGTGGCGGTCGATGCTGACCGACGAATACTCGAAGAATTTCGCCAAGGCCGGCGGCGTCGGCATTTCCAACGAAGTGTTCCGCTCGCTGATCCTGCAGCAGGCGAACGAGAGCTAGGGTTTCAAGGAGCAGCGCGATGAACCAGCGTCCACAGCAGCCGCGGCCAGTAGCATCCGCCTCCGCCGCGCGGTCCGCGACGTCGACGCCGCCGGACGTCGCGCGTCTCGCCAACGAGCTGACCGAAGTGATGAGTGGCCTGCTTGCCGTGATCGAACAGGAGACCGAGTTCGTCCGCGCCGGCAAGATCCGCGAGGGCATGCGGCTCGAGCCGCAGAAGTCCGAGCTGTCGCGGCGCTACATGCTCGCGGTGGAGCATCTGAAATCGATGCAGAAGATGCTGTCGCAGACCGATCCCGAGCTGCTCGCGACACTGCGCCGTCATCACGAGACATTCCGCGCCATGCTGCAGGTCAATTTGACCGTGCTTGCAACCGCGCACGCCGTCTCCGAAGGCATCGTGCGCGGCGTCAATGCCGAGGTGCAGCGCCGCAACATTCCGAACACCTATACCGCGAGCGGACAGCGCGCCACGCCGGGCCCCCGCAACATGACGCCGATCGCGATCAGCCGCACACTCTGACGCCTACGCCTACAATTTAGCTCAATTCGACGCCGCCCCGGCAGCGCGGCATTCAGCGTGTTTTCTAACAGCCTATTGAGAGGTTCCCCGTAGAGTTGCGGACCGTGAGGGGTTGGGATTTGACTCAAGCAAACTAGTGCCTGTGCACTACGAGGCTGCCATGAGTACAGATTTCAGCATCAAGCCGGTGGGGGCACCGGTCGCGGCGCCGATGGTCTCTCCCACGAGCGATACGGCGCAGAAGGCGGTCAAGACTGAACTGCCGGCGAGCCAGAGCGTCACCGCTCCGGAGCCGAGCGTGCGCGTCACCATCGATCCCAACGCCGTCAACGCATCGATTTCAAATCAGGCTCCGTCGGTCAGCGATCAGGTCATCATCGACCGCGACGCGCGCGCCGTGGTCTATCAGGTGGTCGATAATCGCACGAATTTGGTGGTGAGGCAGTTTCCGGAAGAAGCCGTATTGCGCCGCCGCGCCTATTTCCATGCGCTCGATCTCAGCAAGGACGCGCCGACGCGGGTGCGCGCCACCGATCGTCGCGCCTAGGCGCGGAGCAACGACCGCTCAGGTCTTCTGCGTGGCGTAGGCCTTGTCGAGATAGGTCGCTCCGGTGGCCGGATCGGTGACGACATTGGCGATCAACGCCGTCCCCTGCTGCACCAGCGCGAACTTGGTGTCGCCGATCCGGAACCCGCCATCCTTGATCAGCACGTCCTGATACTTGCTGGTGCCGTCGCTCTGGTAGTGGACCTTGGCGCGGAAGCCATCGACGTTCGACACCGAGATGTTGAACGACTTGTTGTTGGCGTACTTGCCGCTCCAGCTGCCCTCATAGAGGTTCGGATCGACGGCCACATAGGGCGTCTTCGACGGGACCGTCAGGCCGGCGGCCTTGTAGTTGGCCGACAGGATGCTCAACACGTCGGCCATGCCGAGGGCTCCGTCAGGAATCGATCGATCAGCCGCGACCCGAGAGGCCGGCGGCGATATTGCAGTTGATATCGATCAGCGACTTCAGTTTCGCCGGATCCGGATTCATCTGGATGTCGACGGTCTGCTTCATCACGAACACGCCGATATTGGCGATGTTCTGGCGAATCTCGAGCGGCTGCGGATTGTCGTCGCCCTGCGCGGCGCTGAGAAAGATCGACCACAGCCGGCGGTTGAACAGCAACGCGTGATCGAGCGCCTTGTCGGGACCGTTCCAGTTCGTCTGGACTTCCTGCAGCTGCCGCGCGGCCTTCAACAGCGCCTGCGCTTCGATTTCACGTGGGGACGCCGTCGTCGTGGAGGTACGAGCGTAGGCCTGGGCTGCATTCGACATTCAATGACCTCGATGGGATGCGGATTTCTCGAGCCGCGAAGACGCAATTCTAGCGCCCGATATTTATGCATCCGGCGCCTTTAAATATGGTTAGCAGCCGTTACGAAATGCGTCGTTCTGACGGCATGGACAGACACCGTAATATCCCGGAGACAAAAGAAAACGGCGGGGTTTCCCCCGCCGTTCTCGAAGCACTTGCCGGCGCGTTTAGCGGAGCAGCTGCAGCACGCTCTGCTGGCTCTGGTTGGCGAGCGCCAGCGCGGAGACCGCGATCGACTGGCGGGTCGACAGCGCCTGGCTGTTGGCCGCTTCCTCGTTGGTGTCGGCCAGCGTCAGGTTGGACGAACCGGTCTGCAGCACGTTGATCAGGTTCTTCGAGAAGTCCTGACGGATCTGCACGATCGACAGGTTCGAACCCAGCGTCGAGGCTTCGCTGCGCAACGCGGAGCTCGCCGAGCTCAGCGACGAGATGACGCTGTTCGCCGAGTTGTTGTCGAGGAAGTCGGTGCCGGCGGTCAGCGCCTTCAGTCCGAGGCCGCTGGCATTGAAGGTGACGCCGGTGATGCTGAGCGTCGACTTGCCGGTCTCGTTGAAGGTCAGCTTTAGGCTGTCGCCGTTCAACAGGTTGATGCCGTTGAACGAGGCGTCCTGCGCCGTGGTCGTGATCTGCGCGATGGTGTTGTTGTACTGCGTCACCAGAGCGGCGCGCGCCGACTGCGAGGCCTGGTCGGCAACCGGCGCCGTGCCGGCCGCGCTGAACGTCGCGGTGCCGCCGCCGGTGTTGGTGAAGGTCACCGCACCGATCGTCGAGGACGCCGCGTCATTGGTCGTGGTGATGACAAGCTTGTTGGAGCTGTCGAGGCTCGCCGTGAGGTTGCTGGCCGCCAGCGACGTGTTCAGCTGCGCCAGCGACGTGCTGGCCCCGAAGGTGAAGCTGAAGGCGGGTTGGCCGGCCGAAGCCGCGATCGCCAGCACGTCACCGCTCTTGATCGTGGTGCCGTCGACGAGGTTGGCAGACGTGCCGCCGAGCGCCGCGGTCGAGGTGACCTGCGACCTGGTGGTGTAGCCGGTCGGGCTCTGCAGCACCTGGTTGGCGATCGACTTCGCGGTATCGACCAGCTTCTGCAGCGAGGTGATGCCGGTGTTGGCGGCCTGCAGCACCTGCACGCCGTTGCCGATGCCATCGAGCAGGTTGTTGATGTCGCTGGCGCGGTTGTCGAGCGACTGCGCGGTGAAGAAGTTGGTCGGGTTGTCGAGCGCCGTGTTGACCTTCTTGCCGGTGGCAAGGCGGTTCTGCGTCGTGGAGAGCAGATCGGCGGTGGATTGGAGGGAGAGGAGGTTCTGACGAACGGAGGAGGAGAGAATGATATCGGACATTTTCATACCTTTCTGGTGTGAAACTGAGGAAAAAGCCGCTCCAATCCTTTCTGATCGGGCGGATGGCCGATCCTGCGGTCTGGCCGCGAAGGAAAAAGAAATCTCCAGCACGGCATTTGAGACAAAGGCCGAAGAATAAAATTGTCGCCATTGGGCGAGGTTCGTCCCGAAAACTACTGAGACGATTGACAATTCCGGCCAGATAACGACGCCAGCGCCCGCCCCTCGTTCACCAAGCATTAACCATCATGGGAAAGGATCGCTGTCGCATCGGCCCCTGCCCGCAACGGCGGCTGCTAAGCAGTGCCGAACCACTTCGCTCCGCCAGCGAAGACATCGCGCGACTGCAGGCAAAGGAGAACGGTCATGGCCCTGAAGGTCGAACTCAAACCGAACGAACGCATCATCGTCGGCAATTGCGTGATCACCAACACCGACCAGCGCGCCCGCCTGCTGATCGACGGCGACCGCATCCCGATCCTGCGCGAGAAGGATATCCTGACGCCCGAGACCGCGGACACGCCGGCAAAGCTGATCTATCTCGCCGTGCAGCTGATGTATCTGTCGCCGGACCCGATGGCGCACCACCCGACCTATTTCAGTCTGGTGCGCGACATCATCACCGCGATGCCGAGCGCCTGGCCCTTCATCGAAAGCGTCAACAACTTCATCCTCAACGGCGACCTCTATCACGCGCTGAAGGAATCCAAGAAGCTGATCGCGCACGAAGAGAAGCTGCTGGAAGCCGCGCGCGACCAGCAGAACGCCGAGCGGGACGACACACGCAAGAGCGCGTAGAGCTTCTTGTTCGGACACGTTTTCTTCACGCGAACCGGCGTCCACTTCGCTTGAGAACGCTCTAGCCCCACTCGCCTCAATCGGGATAGGGGGGAGCCTCGCAGCCCCTCCCCTCCCACACCACCGTACATACGGGTCCGTATACGGCGGTTCGCTGGATTAAGCGGCAAGAGTTGTTCTGTTGCCGCCGTAGTTTGGGTGTCAGCAATCGTCGCGCCAGCTTCGACTCCTCTGATCAGCGTCAGTCAGGGTTTCACCCCTTCCCGCCGTTCCGAGGCCAGTTGCCCGGAATTCAGTCGCATGGCCGATGCGATATCGCTGCATCTACTCGTCACTTCCAGCGTTCAGGCCTTCGGCGAAACTCGTTCCGCCTACTATGCCCTCTGCTGACTTCTGCACTGCGGTCAGATCGCCTTACGACGACCTCAGTCTCGTTGCCGAGACGCAGCGCAGATCTCCCGAGGTAAGATCGACCGCCTTCGCCGCACGCCCGCCGGATTTACCACCCCGGCCCTTGATGACCGTGGACTTCGCGATCACGTGCTCGCTCGTCCGGCCGGGTAGGCCTCGTTATCCGGTTTTTGTCCATCGGGCCGCGGCTTTGCTCCACGCTTCCTTCAGACCCCACCTCGCGATGACGCCCTTGCGCTTCGCTAATCCTTCACCGTCATCAGGCTGGATAGAGGACTTCCACCTCCAAGCTGCCGGTCATGCTCGGCACACACGAAAAAGGCCTCCGCGCGGAGGCCTTTTTGTTTGGCTGGAGATGAAGGGCGCGCGATCAGCTGATCGGTAGGTATTTCAGCAGCGTCGTCTGATACAGCATCGACGTGGTCTGGTACGACGCCTGCAAGCTGGTTTGCAGCGCCAGGATCTTGGTCGCGACCTCGTCTTGATTGACGCCCTCGACGGAGTCGAGCATCGTTTCCGCCATCCCCTTCAGCTGGGTCTGCCGATCGGTGGCCGCCTTGGTCGCGGTCTGCGCACCGGCGAATTCGGCCTGCACGTCCTGGATCTGCTGCTGACCGTTTTGCGGGGCGAGGTTGCCGCTGACGCGCTGCGCGAGCGCCGTCACCTGCGCGCTCGCATTCGGGTTGCTGGCATTGGTGGTGACGGCTGCATACACCGCGACGTTCTGCAGCAAATAGCGGAAGGCCTGCTCGTTGGCGCGCGCGCCATACTGCACGGTGATCGACTGATCGACCTGCGCGACCGCGGTGCCGCGCGCCGACCCCGGGCCGTTCTCGCCGGTGTACCAGTAGACGGTGTTGTCGGGCGTGCCCGCGACCAGGTTGGTGGCGGTGTCGAACGGCGGTCCCCCTACCCTGAGCGGCGCCGGCGCTGCGGTGGTGTTGTTGGCGATGCCGAGTGCGCCGAGTGCGGTCGTGTTGGAGCTCGAGATCGACAGGCTCTCGCCATCGGCGCCGTGCAGGGTGATCGCGCCGTTGTTGATGGTCGACGGGTTCTTGGTGCCGCTGATCTGGTCGATCTTGGCCATCAGCGTCTGCACGCTGTCGGTGACATTGACCTGGTTGCCGGTGGCGCCCGAGGCCACGAAGGTGATCGGCGTGCCGTTCACCGTGATGGTGTCACCGGCGGCAAAGCTCGTCGACAGCGAGTCGGTGCCCGCCGCCCCCGACAGCGCCGTGGCGCCGCTGATCGGCGCCGGCGGCGTGTTCTGGTTATTGACCGCGGCGCCCGAGACGGTCGCGACCGGATTGAAGAAATTGTTCGACGCCGCGACCGCGGACGCCGCGACCAGCGACGTGTCGCTCAATGTCTTGATCGACGAGGTCAGCGTCGACTGCAGGTTGGCCGTCGTCGCCGCGGTGTCGGCGCCGATCAGGAACGAGCCGGCGGGCGGCGGGTTCGTCGTCGTCGCCGTGAGTTCGATCGCTTCGGTGGTGCCGTCCGGCAGCGTGAAGTTGAACTTGATCTTGTCGCCGTCCTTCGGATTGACGGCGCCGAGATCGACCGACGCCGACTTCGGCGTGCCGGTCGGCTGCGTCACCGTGGCGCCACCCGTCAGCGACGACTGCACAGACAGGAGTTTCAGGCCGAACGGCGAGCCGTCCTCGGCGATACTCGTGACCGTCGTGGTCGCCGGCGGCGACGAGACGCTCAGGCGCCCCATCATGCCGGCGCCCTGATCGGCCTGCTTGCGCTCATTGATGAGCTGCGTGAGGCCGGCCTGGGTTGCCGTGCCCTTGAGCATGGTATCGGCGGACACCGTGGCCGGCGTATCCATCGCGCGGCCGGAGAACAGATAGCGGTCGCCCGACTGGCTGTTCAGCATCGCGACTGCGTTGGCGAAGGCCGCCTGCGCCGTGATCTGGCCCGAGGTCTGGCCGCTGTCGTTGAGCGTCAGCGTCGCCGTCGTCGCGGCGTTTTTCACCTGGGTCCCGACGTCGGATAGGCCCTGCAAGGTGAGGTTCGCGACACTCAGGCGCGTGTTGAGGTTGGTGGCGGTATCGGAGAACGCGTTGATGCCGCTGATCTGCGCGCGCAGGCTGAGCGCAAACCCGCGATCAAGCCCCTGCCCCGCATAGGTCGTCGAAACCTTGCCGGTCGCAAGCTGCGTCGTCAGGTCATTGAGCTGATTCCGCAGGTTGAGGATCGTGGTGCCGATATAGGAAGTTCTGCCGCTTACGCCGTCGATCGACATGTTACCCTCACGTGAGCTGCAGCAGCGCGTCGTACATCTGCTTGATCGACGACATCACGCGCGCATTGGCGGAATAGGCGTTCTGCAGCGAAAGCAGATGCGCCATCTCCTCGTCCATGTTGACGCCGGAGGTCGAGTCCATCTTGGTCTGCAGCGTGTTCAGCACGACGTCCTGGCCGTCAGCCAGTTGCTTGGCGGCGGTCGCCGACTCGCCCTGCTGGCTGATGAACTGCTTGGCAAAGTTGAGCAGCGTGCCGGTGAACGGCGCGCCTGACGTGCCAAGGCCGGTCTGCGGCGAATAGCTGTACGAGGCGTTCGACAGCTGGTTCAGAACGAGGTTGGCGCGCGTGGTGTCGCCGGCCGGCGTCTGCGGATTGGTCGAGTACACCACCATGCGCGAGGGATCGCCGATCAGGCCGGTGTTGACGCTGATGCGCGCGGCAAGGCCGGTGGTCTGCGAGCCGTTCGCGGTGATCGCGCCGGTGTAGAGTCCGCCATTGTCGGTGAACAGCGGAAGGTGCGGATCGCCCGAGGTCAGCGACGAAACCGTCGACGTGACCGACGCCGCGGTCACATCGGCCTTGTTGACGGCGCCGTCGTCGAGCACGCGCAGCGTCGATCCGGACGGGTTGGAGAATTGCAGGCCGGTTCCGCCGAGCGCGCCGTTGAGCTGCGACAGCACCGAGCTCATGCCGCCTGAGAAATCGATGCCCAGCACCTCGTCGTTCGGATCGACGGTCGCGGTATTGCTCAGCGGCAGCACGCTCGGATCGTCGACGCGGATGATCGACAGATTATGCGTCAGGCCGGTGGTGTTGTCCTTGTAGGAGACGTGGATGGTGTTGCCGTTCTGCAGCCCCGAGAGGTCGAGGTCGAAGCCGGACTGCGCCCCCGCCGTCGCCGCGGTGCCTGCGGTCGTCTTGTCCGACAGCGCGCTCGACATCGCGGCGGCGAACTGATCGATCTGCGTCTGGGCCTGCGCCAGCGTGTTGTCGCGCAACTCGAGATAGGCGGCGATCTTGCCGGAGCGGATCGAGTTGGTCGACACCATGTCATAGGTGCCGCCATGCGGGAACGTGATGGTGATGGTGCCGACCGTGCTCTTGGTCGGGTCGGTATTGTACAACGTGTTGGGCGTCATCGTGCCCTGGGCGTTGAAGCTGAGCGTCGCGGCCTCGGTGCCGACCAGCTGCACGCCGGAATTGGTGAACACGCTCACCTGGTTCTGGCTGTTGGTGACGGTGCGGATGTCCATCAGCTGCGAGAGCTGCGTGACGTAGCGGTCGCGCTGATCGAGCAATGCCGCGGTCGAGGCGTCGGTCGTGCCGCCATTGGCCGCCAGCTGGACATTGAGGCGAGCAATCTGCTGCAACGCATTGTTGGCGCTGTTGATGGAGTCGCTGATGCCGGCCTCGGCGTTGGCGCGCAGCGTCTGGATTCCCTGCGAGGTCGCGTTGAGCTGCTGCGCCATGGATTGCGCGGCATTGATCACGCCGATGCGGGCCGACTGCGATTCCGGGCTGGTCGACAGCCCCTGCAGCGCGGTCAGGAACTTGTTGTAGGCATCCTCGATCGTGCCGGTGGAGTCGGGATTGCCGTACACGCCCTGCAGATTGGCCAAGAAATCCGAGCGGACGTCGGCGTAGGCCGCGCCCGACGTCTCGGTGCGAAGCTGGGTCTGCAGGAATTCGTCGAGCTGGCGGTTGACGCCGGTGATGAGGACGCTCGATCCGTACTGGCCGGTGGTGCCGGTGACCTGGTTGAGCGTCTTCCTGACGTAGCCGGGCGTCTCCGCGTTGGCGACGTTCGACGACACGAGCGAGAGCGAGGCCTGCGTGGCGCGCAGGCCCGACATCGCGGTGGAGAGGGCTTGGCTCAAACCCATGATGTGTACTCGCCTTTACTTCTTCACACGTGCAGCAACGATGCGATCAGCGCACCACGTTCAGGAGATCCTGCACCATCGAATTGGTTGTGGTGATCACCTTGGTGTTCGCCGAATAGGCCTGCTGGGTCACGATCAGCTTGGTGAATTCGTCGGCAATATCGGTGTTCGAGCTCTCGAGCGAGGAGCCGACGATGGTGCCGGCCTTGCCGAACAGCGCCGCGCCGGACTCGTCGGTTGCCTCGAACGCACCGCCGTCGATGCGCTTGAGGAAGTTGGTGCCGTTGAAGGTCGCCACCGAGATTTCGGCGAGGTCGATGTTGCGGCCGTTGGTGTAGTTGCCGACGATGCGGCCGTTGGTGGAGACGCTGACCGACTGCAGCTGGCCGGCGGGGAAACCGTCCTGCTGGATCTGGTTGACCTGAACGTTGCCGTTGGCGTCGGCGAACTGCGTCACGCCACCGGAGCCGAAATTGATCACGGGGCTGCCGAGCGACACGCCGTTGACGACGGCATTGGTGAGCGCCACCGAGGAGATCGCCGGCGACATCTGGCCGTTCGAGGCGAAGGTGAAGTTGACGTTGACGTTTTGCCAGGAGACCTGCGTGCCGGTCGCATTGGGGTTGACCTGATAGAACAGGTTCCAGGTATCGGTATGTGTGCCGCCCAACGAAGAGCTGTCGGTCTTGGCCCAGCGGAATTGCAGGTTCACCGGCGCGCCCGAGACGTCGTAGGCCGTGACGGCGCCGCCCGAGACGGATTCGTTCAGGAAGGTCGAGTTGTCGTTGCCGATAACCTGGCCGGTGCCGACCGTGCCGCCGCCGCCGCGAACCGCGACCGCCGAGCCGGTGAAGCCGAGCGCCGCGAAGGCGGTCGAGTTCGAGCTCGTCACGTTGAGGTCGGCCAACTTGCCGGAGTGCAGGGTGATCTTGCCGCCGCTGATCGTCGATGGCGTCGTGGTACCGGTAATCGCGTCGATCTTCGCGAGCAGCGTTCCGATGCTGTCGGTGACGTTGAGCTGGTTGCCGGTCGCCCCCGACGCCACGAAGGTGATGACGGTGCCGTTGACCGTGATCGTGTCGGCGGGCACGACGGGCGGGCCCGCAGAGCCGGCGCTGAAGTTGGTATTGATCGAATCGGTGCCGGCTGCGCCCGAAAGCAGGGTCGCGGCGGTAATGGCCACCGACGGCGTCGCCTTGTTGTTTTGCGCGGTGCCGGTGATGGCGGAATCGGTATACGGCGCAGCCGGCGTGCCCAGCACCAACGGATTGTTTCCACTGCTGAACGCGCCCGGCCGGATCAGCTCGGAACCGGGAACCGAAGTGTCGTGCGCGGTGGTCAAGGGATAGGACGCGAGGTTGGCGCGATAGTCGATCTTGGTCGTCTGCTGCGCCGGCAGGAAGTCGTTCTTGAATTGCAGCACCTGCGGCGATGAGCCTGCCGGGTTGCCGGTGGTCGGGTCGATCGGCACGCCCTCGAGATAGTAGCCGGCGCCGTTGACGAGATAGCCGTCCTTGTTGAGCTGGAAATCGCCGCGGCGGGTGTAGCGGTCGACGCCGTCGAACACCGGGGCACCGTCGGTGAAGCTGCCCGGCTTCTGCACCGCGAAGAAACCGTTGCCGTTGATCGCCATGAAGGTCGCGACCGATGCCGACTGGACGTCGCCCTGCACCGAGTTGGTCGAACGGGACTGCGCGGTGACGCCGCCGGCGAGCTGCGCGGTCAGCGCGGTCTGCGGGACGAGATCGAGGAATGAGGTATCGATGCGCTTGAAGGCGGTGGTCTGCGAGTTGGCGATGTTGCCGGAGATGTTTTCGAGCGCGTAAGACCCCGCGCGCAAGCCACCGACAGCCGTCGTGAGAGCGCCGAAGATACCCATGACATGTTCTCCAATTCGATTCCCGGCGGCTGGCAATCACAGGAATGGCCGCATCGGCGGAGCATGTCGCAAAGGTCGTGCCACGAAACAAAACGTAACAAAATCATCCGCTTGAAAAAAATGCCCCGGTCGTTCGACCGGGGCACATTTGCCGGGAGCGGCAACAATTGCCGGGAAGGAATGTCAGGTCGCCGACGGCGCCGCCGGATGAAACACCAGCGCGAAACCGTCCATGCAGTAGCGCAGTCCGGTCGGTTTCGGGCCGTCGTCGAAGACGTGGCCGAGATGGCCGCCGCAGCGGCGGCAATGCACCTCGGTGCGCACCATGCCGAAGGTGCGGTCCGATGTCGTGCCGACCGCATTGTCCAGCGGCTTGTAGAAGCTCGGCCAGCCAGTGCCGCTCTCATACTTGGTCTCGGACGAGAACAGCGGCAGGTCGCAACCGGCGCAGGCGAAGGTGCCCTTGCGGTGCTCCTTGAGCAGCGGGCTCGATCCCGGCCGCTCGGTGCCCTGGTTGCGCAGGATCTCGTATTGCTGCGGCGTCAGCTGGGCGCGCCATTCGGCGTCGGTCTTCTCGATCTCGAATTTCTCGGCGGCCTGCGCCGGCGAGGCGCGCAGCCAGCGGAAGGCGGCGAAGCCGAACAGACCGGCGACGGAAGCAAGCAGGATGCGGCGATCGATCATCAATCATCTCCGGTGCGGGCGGCTCAGGGGGCGCGCCCGAGGTTCGTCAACAGATACGAACCCCGCCGCCGGACGTTACATCCGCCCGTCGGAGATCCGCTCACTTTCTTGCGAGGCATCCGGATACGGCGCCTCACCGTCGTCAATCTGCCTGGGCGCGGGCGGCCGCGCCGGCCGCACGGCCGACGGGGGTGGACGGCGGGGTGCGGGTCCCCTGGTTCCCGCCCTGAGATTGGCCTCGGCGAGCCGCGCCTCGCGCAGGCGTTCCTTCGCACGTGCACCCTCGCGGTAGCGCGCCAGAACACCCGCCACGGACGAGGCCCCCCTCGCCCACAGGCTGACGAAATGACCGGCGACGCGGCCGGTGGCGCCGCCGGCCCAGACCAGCTCGAACGGCGAAAACAGCCGCCAGCGATCGTCGCCCCACAGGATGCTGCGCGCGATCAGCTGCCCGGCGAGCGCCGAGGTGTTGAGTCCCTGCCGGCCGAAGCCGCTCGCCACCCACAGGCCTCGGCGCAACTGGCCGATCTGCGGCATGCCATGCACGGTGACGCCGACCGCGCCGCCGAACATCTCCGCGACCGGAACCTTGCCGAGTTGCGGAAACACCGTGGCGACGCGGCGCTGCACCGCGGTGCCGAGGCGCTTCGGCCGTGCGTCCCAGGTGGTTTCGGGGCTCGCCCACAACAGCCGATCGCCATCGACGACACGGAAATGGTCGATGCCGTCGCTGTCGACGACCGAGCCGGGAAAGGCGATGGACTCCGCCAGCCGCTCCCCGAGCGGCTCGGTCAATGCCGCGTAGCGCCACACCGGCAGCAGCGTATCGGACAGCCGCTTCAACGGCGCACCGAGATGGATATTGCCGGCGAGGACAATATGGTTGGCCCGCAGCCGCGCCGTCGGCGTCACGATGCGTTTGCGGATGCCCGAAAAATCGATGCTGACGACCGGCGTCTCCTCGAAGATCCGCACGCCTGCCCGCGTCGCCAGCGCGGCGAGGCCGTGCACATATTTGCGGCCATCGATCTGGAACGCCTTCGGATAATAGATGCCGTGGAAATAGCGGCCGGTCCTGAGCACGCTGCGCACGCGATCGACCTGCCAGCCCTCGACCTCGGTCGCGAAATCCTCGCCGAGCGTCTGCAGACGGCCGATCAGCGCCTCGCCGACATCGACATTGGAGACTTCCAGCGCGCCATCGCTCGGCTTGATGCCCGGGATCAAATCTTCGGTAGCGGTGGCGCGGACATAGTCGGCGCCCTCCTTCGATAGCGCCCACAATTCGCGGGCATCGTCGCGGCCGACGCGCTCGATCACATCTGATATCGGCAGGCCGAATCCCGGCATCACGGTGCCGAGATGATGACCGGAGGCGTTCCAGCCGATCTGGCGGCCTTCGAGCACCGCAACGCTCGCACCGAGCCGCGCCGCCTCACGCGCCACGGTCAGGCCGGCCAGCCCGGCCCCGACCACGCAAATGTCGACGTCGAGGTCGAACGCCAGACGGTCGCGGAACGGCGAGGCCGCCTGATCGGGGCCGTCCGCCGCACTTGTGGAACTCTCGCTCATGGCGTTTCTTACGGACCGCTGCGGCGCTTGTCACCTTGTCCAGGGCATGAGCCTGTAGAATTAATTCGACCTGACCGAATCGAGAATGGAAGTCCATGCGCCGTTTGCTGCTGCTGCGTCACGCCAAAACCGAACACGACGCGCCTTCGGGGCACGACCAGGACCGCCGTCTCGACGAGCGCGGCCACCGCGACGCAGCGGAGATCGGCGGCTGGATCGCCCGTCATCCACCCCTGCCCAATCTGGCGCTGGTCTCGCCGGCTGTCCGCACCAGGCAGACCTGGGAGATCGTGCGCGAGGTGCTGAAGGGCGCCGGGTCTGCGCCGAAAGTCGAATTCGTGCCGGACCTCTACGGCGCTGATCCGGCGCAATTGCTGACCGCGATCCGGATGGCTTCGGTCACCGATCCGAAGCGGCTGATGCTAATCGGCCATAACCCCGGCATGCACGAGCTCGCGCTGACCTTGACCGGCAGCGGCGACGAGGCCGCAAAGCGCGCGCTCGGCGACAATCTGCCGACCTCGGGGCTCGCCGTCTTCGACTTCGCGACCGACGACTGGAACGACGTCTCGTTCCGGCGCGGCAAGCTCGTCCTGTTCGTCAGCCCTAAACTGTTGAAGCAGGCCTCGCGCAGCTGACGCAAGCGGACAGCGCCGCGCCGCCATGCTATATTGACCTCTGCGCGACAGGGGGACCGGTTCGCGTCGATACCAGACCGACTTCAAGAAAAAGAAGGCGCGCGTCCCGGCACAGGGACCAAACGGCTCCAGACCAATCGCGGACAGGAGGCGCAGATGTACAAGTCCATTCTCGTTCCGATCGACCTCGCCGATACCGACCTGGCGAAGCCGGCGATCGCAACCGCCGCGACGCTGTCACAGACATGGAACGGGGCGGTGCGTCTGCTCAACGTGCTGCCGATGACGCCGGTGATGCTCGCCGAATACGTGCCGGCGGATTTCGACAGCCAGCAACGCGAAACGTCGGAAGAGGCGCTTGCGATCGTCGCGCGCGAATCCGGCATCGCGCCCTCCCGCATCTCGGGCGTAGTCCGTCAGGGCGGCATCTATCACGAGATCCTCGAGGAGGCGGCGGCCATGAAGGCCGACCTGATCGTGATGACCTCGCACCGGCCGGCGATGCGCACCTATTTCCTCGGCTCGAATGCCGGACACGTGGTGCGCTACGCCAAATGCTCGGTGCTGGTGGTGCGGCACTAAAGCGGGATGCGTTACGGGGCCGTCGCAGGCGGCGCTGCCAAAATATCGAAAACAACCCCATGCAAAGGAGCCGGCGATGACCGGCGTTCGACCACGCGACGTTCGACCACGCGACTTGACACGTCGGGCAACTCAGGGGTATTCTTCTAATATTCCGAAATTGCTCCCGCATCCCCTCGCCCCACACGTCGCAGGCGGGAAAGGGAAACGCGCCCTTGCGGGCGCAGCCTAATCTCAGCCTGCTTTAATCCAACCAGGACGTGGACTAGTTGGCGCGTAGCCACAGCCGGATTGACGCGAGTTAGATGAACGCGAGGCAGTTGGCAGCGCGTTTGTCGTAGCGCGTTGCCACACGCCGGCAGTGCTCGAGCGAACTTCGCTGACGAGTTTGGAATAGTGGTCCGATACAGCTGTTTGTTCGCTATCTCCTTAAGGTCGAGGCAATCGCTACCGCCGCGCCAGATTGAGCCTTCAGCACGGCGCCGGTGGCAGCGTTACCGGCGCTGCTATTTCGTGAATCTGGGCCTTGTGGATGTCGGCGGCGTTGGCGCCGCGGGCTGAAGATTGAACGTCAGCCAGACGTTCCAGCCCGCTGGCCGATTTTCATTGGCGAATTCGCCGTAGCCCTTCAGGTTCAGATATCCCTGCATGTCTCCGACCGGGAAAATGTAGCCGACCTGCGGGCCGACGCCGGCCACGCGCGACCGGAAGCAGCCGACGCGATCGCCGGAGCCGCTGTCGCAGCCGAGCTGCTGATAGAAGTAACCGACGAGGCCGACCTGCCACTGCTTGGTCAGGAATTGCGATGCTCCCCAGTCGAGGTGCATGTCGACGCCGCTTTGATATTGGGTGGAGGGGTTGACGAAGTTGTAGGTGAATCCCAGCACCGTCGAAAATTCATGCCCGGTCTTTGGATCGAAATAGGTGTAGCCGCCGCCCGCGTCGACCGCCCAGTGCCCAATCCCCAAATTCGCCAGGCGGCCCGACTGATAGGCGCCGACCGGAAGGTCGGCGGTAATGTACGTCATGTAATTGTTGACACCGGCATTCCAGCGCAGCGCGAACTGCGGGATCAGGTCGCCGAATGCAATGAGCGAGCTGTCGATGCTGTCAAACCGGGAGAAGGGGAACGTGCCGCCGCCCGGTCCCGTCAATGTCCCAACGAGCGATCCCGCCAGCGACGTGGAGTTGGAGCCGTAGGTCGCCAACAGGCTGGCAGAGGCCTGACCGCCCAGCACCGGCGTTGCAAAGGTGTAGGTCCCCGCGACAAGGCCAAGATTCACATTCGCATTGACGCTCGCGTTGACGTTCGCCGTCAGATTCGCAGGAAAGCGACCAAGCGTGATTTCGCGCGACCGCGCCACGTCGCCGCCGGCGGAAACAGAGGTGTGATAATAAACCGTGGTCACCGACCAGCCCGGCGCCTGCTGAGGAACAGCCGCGAGGCTGCCAAAAAATCCGGGTATCCAAAAGCTGATGCCATTTTCATCGGCGCGCGCCGCATCAATGGGGAGCCCAAGTAAGGCAACGACTGCCGCCGCGCCCAACCGCAAAACGAAACTAGTCCTCGATATCGATTTCCTGCCCTTCATCGCGGATCTCCCACCCCTCCACGGCCTGTAACGGACCGAGGTTGCACGACCAGAAATTTTCCGAATCTCACTCGTTGCAGACGGCTTCTATCTCTCCGGGAATAGTAGAGACAATTGGGCTCGCAATTGCCAGTTTGGAGCGCCGGTTGGACGAACGACGTTGTAATAGCCGGCTATATTTGCACTCACTGGCTGGTCGCCGAGCTTGAAGATTCGACCAAAGCCGCCGCCGATTGGGACGGTCCACTGCTGACCCGGCGCCGCCAGCCAGTCCGCGGTGATAACTGGTGAGCTTGTCAGGTACCACCCGTGCGCCATGTTGTAGTTGACAAACGGCTGCGCGAGAAACTCGTTCACGGGCGGCCGCAACGGATTGCCGCCAACTGACCACTGATTGTTAACCAGTACGCCGATCACCCAATGTCCGGGCGTTACGAGGGCAACGGCGGTCGGACCGAACAACGCCTTACCGGTTCCGAGAATCGGATCGGTCGCGGACGGAACCGTAAAGACGGGACCGACGCCCCAGATTAGAGAGCCTGGATGGGTGGGGGTGAAAAAGAACTGCTGAGTGATGTCGCCAATTCCATTCGTGTTGTTGTTGAAGAACGGATTGGGCTGACTGACTACGGGGATGATAGTGCGCGAGATCACGTTCCAGTCCGCGTTGATGCGCAGCGGTATGACTGGCTGAATGTTGAGCACTTCCTGGGTACGGTTGAACGGCCCGGCGTTGAAATTCGTATTGCTTTGGAACGGAACACTGACGAGATCGGCAATAGGATTCTGCGATTTTTGGGCGAGGTCTTCGTTTTCGGAGGGTTCAGCAGAATGCGCGGCTCTTGTCGGCGCGACCGTATCGGCAATGCCGCGCTCAAATTTGTAGTTTGCACCGAACTTGACCATTTGAAGGTCACGATTCAACTGGATTGGCGGGACGGTGGGCGAAGTCCAGCTTCCCAGCCCAATGTAATCGTACTCGAGTCTGAGCGTCCAATTCGGTTTGAAGCCGTACTCGACACCCGCTCCAGCTAACCAGCCGGAGCTGGTGTTGGACCCCTGCCAGGTAACACCGGGGAAGTTCAGCGTTGCATTGCTGTGCACCCAGCCGCCGCCAAGCTTGGCGTAGAGGAGCCACTTATCCTCCACGAGGCCGAAGCGGCCTGCAATCGTTCCCGCCCAGTTCTGCCTCACGGTGCCGAGCGTAGGTGTCGGAAGCACGGAATGACCAAAAGTCGCCCCATCGAAATCGCCTTCCACACCAAGCAAGAGTTGGCCGGCTTGAAAATTGTAGCCGGCCTGAACACCACCGATGAATTCGGTGATGCCGCCATACAAGTTGTTACCTGAAATAGGCAGGCTGCCGCTGGTCCACGCTCCACCGAGATTTGCACCGAGATAAAATCCCGACCAATTGTAGGGTGGCGTTAAAGCGGGCGGAGCCTTCACGTCCGCGGCACGCGCTGTGAGACTCACGCAGACTGCAAACAGACCCACGCTTGCAAGGAATGATTTCATGGAGCCTCCCAAAAAGGGGAATGATGCTGCCATTGCGAAAAAAACCTGCGTCCGAAACCCGGTCCAAAGCACCGCATCGCCGATCCCCGACGCTCGCGAGCCCGCCATCGCTCCGGCGGGGTAGAAACTCGGAAAGAATAAGCTGACGCCGCCGTTCGTCCACGCGAATTCGGCACACTTGAGTTCAGCCGGAGGTTTATTGGAAGGTTGTGTCCATGACGCCACAACCCTGGCACTTTTTGCATAGTCATCAGGGCTCTCGACAAGGCAACAGCCGCCGGCTCGATTGATCTAGATCAATGAAGAAGGGTGCGTTGCTGAAAGCATCTCGTCCGGTCCTTGGTCTGCAGACGTAGCGTTGCCGCTTGGCCACCGCATTTCCATTTCTAACGTCCATCCTACCGGACGTCGCCTAAGGTTCGCTTTCTCTTGTCGTGATGGCGACGTTGAGACTGAAGCCCTCTTCCCCGAAGCAAGCCTTTGATCGGAGGACGCTATGGGTACCTTCTCGCAAACCGTGGCACGACTTGGCGGCATCGGTGCGGGTGCCATGGCAGGGCCGGCCATGGGATTGACCTTGGCAATGCTGATGGCGAGCACGAGCATCCCCTCGGCCTACGCTCAACAAACCACCGGCACGCGAGGCTCGCCCAGCGCCACGACAACGATTGATGGCCGATATCTTCCCGCAGCGCCTCAGCAGTTTCGGGGCGAGATAGGGCTCAACGCCGCGCAGTCGAAGTCGGCGTGGCCGGCGCGTGTGGTGCCGCCGAAGGATGCGCCGAATATCCTCTTGATCATGACCGACGATGTCGGCTTCGGCGCCCCTGCGACCTTTGGCGGGGTCATTCCGACACCAACGCTCGATCGCATCGCTGCCAACGGCCTGCGCTACACCAACTTCCATACGACCGCGATGTGCTCACCGACCCGTGCCGCTATCATCACCGGGCGCAATCACCATAGCGCAGGCTACGGTGTTATCGGCGAGATGGCGACAGGATTCCCCGGCTACAACAGCATCATTTCCAAGGACACCGTTACGATCGGCCGCATTTTCTCGGAGAACGGCTATCGTACCTCCTGGTTCGGAAAGGATCACAACACGCCAACCTATCAAACCAGCCAGGCTGGGCCATTCGATCAATGGCCGACCGGGATGGGCTTTGAGTATTTCTACGGCTTCATCGCTGGCGATACCAGCCAGTGGACTCCGTTGCTGTATCGCAACACGACGCGGATCACACCCTATGTCGGGAAACCGGGGTGGAATCTGACCACTGCCATGGCCGACGATGCCATCGACTGGTTGAATCAATTGAACTCCATCAATCCGTCGATGCCGTTCCTTCTCTACTACGTCCCTGGCGGCACCCACGCGCCGCATCATCCGACACCCGAATGGATCAAGAAAGCGACCGACCTGCACTTGTTCGACAATGGCTGGAACGCGGTGCGTGACCAGATTCTCGCCAATCAAAAGAAGCTCGGCGTCGTCCCCCAGGATGCCAAGCTGACGCCCTGGCCGGACGATCTGCTGAAGAAATGGGACACCCTGTCGGCCGACGAGAAGAAAATGTTCATCCGCCAAGCCGACGTATACGCCGCGTATCTCATGTACACCGACCACGAAATCGGCCGAGTTGTCCAGGCGGTGCAGGATCTGGGCAGGCTCGACAACACGCTCATCATCTTCATCAGTGGTGACAATGGCGGGAGTGCTGAAGGCACGGTGAATGGAACGGTCTCGGAGAATCTTGCGGTCAACGGCGTCAATATGCCGGCCTCCGAACAGTTGAAGTATTACGACATCTGGGGCACCGAGCAGACCTTCCCGCTCTACGCGGTTGGTTGGGCCTGGGCATTCAACACGCCCTACAAATGGACCAAGCAGATTGCGTCATTCTTCGGCGGCACGCGCAACGGCATGGCGATTTCGTGGCCGGCGCGTATCACCGACAAGGGTGGCATCCGCAGCCAGTTCCACCATGTCATCGATATCGTGCCGACGATCCTGGAGGCGACGGGCATTCCTGCGCCGATCATGGTGGACGGCATCGCGCAAAAGCCGATCGAGGGCGTCAGCATGGCCTACAGCTTCGACAAGGCCAACGCCGAGGCGCCGTCGCCGCATCGCACCCAGTACTTCGAGATGATGGGCGTATATGGCCTCTACAACGACGGATGGATGCTCAGCGCGGTCCCCATCCGCCCGCCCTGGCAGATCGTCGGCACGGCAATCGAGAACCCTGCCACCGCTTACAAGATGGAGCTCTACGATATCCTGCACGACTGGACGCAGTACACCGACGTCGCCGCGGCCAATCCTGACAAGGTGCGGGAGATGACAGACCTGATGTTTGGCGAGTTCGCCAAGTACCACGTCCTGCCGCTTGATGCTTCGGCGATCTCGCGCTGGGTGTCCCAGCGCCCCTCGGTGACCGCGGGACGGAAGGTGTTTACCTATTTGATGCCGGTCACCGGGCTGCCCGACAGCGTCGCCCCGCAGTTCCTCAACACCTCCTTCACAATCACGGCGGATATCGACGTGCCGCAGGGAGGCGGCGAAGGCTCGATTGTTGCGGAAGGCGGCCGGTTTGGCGGGTATGGACTGCACTTGCTGAAGGGCAAGCCGGTGTTCAGCTACAACCAGCTTGGCCTCAACTGGGTGCGCTGGGAGGGTCCCGAGGCGCTCTCGCCCGGCAAGCACACCGTCGTGTTCGACTTCAAGTATGACGGGCTCGGCTTCGCCACGCTGGCCTTCAACAATCTGAGCGGGGTTGGACGTCCAGCAACTGGAACGTTGACGGTGGACGGCAAGGTCGTCGCGACGCAGACGATGGAGAAGACAATTCCATTCAGTCTGCCCCTCGACGAGACCTTCGACATCGGCTCGAAGACCGGCACGTCGGTGGACGACCGCGATTATCAAATTCCATTCACGTTCACCGGCAAGCTCAACAAGCTGACGATCTCCGTCGAACCGCCGAAGCTGACGCCGGAGGACGAGAAGAAGCTGGCGGAGGCACGCCGCGCCGCTCAGGACGCGAAGTAAACTGGCAAGGTCGCGCGAGAGCCGAGGGCCTCACGGCCCTCGGGAGCGGACAAGGAAAGCAACTGGCTGCCGGCGCCGAGCGGTCCGTTCTCACTCTACATCCGCGCCTATTGGGCCGATCAAGCCATGATCAACGGCTCCTGGAGGCCGCCAGCGGTGCAGAAGGTCGACGCCGGTGGTGCCACTGTCGGCCGCCAGCAATGAGCTGAGCGACTTGAAGGGGACGAGACAGCGGTTCGCCGGCTTCAAGGCCAGTCCGCGCCAGGGGCGCCTCGCGCAGGGGCGCCCGCACGACCAGCTTACGACTTAAACCCTGTTTGTTTTTGTAAAGGAAAGGATATCCGATGCACCCCGCAATCATGGCTATGGCGGCGGCTACTCAATTGTTGACGCCCATTTCCGATGCTATCCCAAAATTCAACGTTGAGGCTACTTGCAGAGGATCGGTAGAAGCCGATAAGGCGATGGGTTTGAGCCTGCCGCAGAGTTTCGACAAATGTTTGAGCGATGAGAACTCAGCGCGTGAACAGCTGGTCCCGATTTGGTCTTCGTACTCCCCGGCAGTCAGGACCCAGTGTGAGGGAGAGGCGACGATAGGCGAAGCGAGCTATGTCGATCTCTTGACCTGTCTTCAAATGACCGATGGATCAGTCACGACCTCGGCAGCAGCTTTGAAGGGTGCGAGCAAAAAGAAGAAGGCTCCAAACTAAACCGTATTGTCGCCATGACGCCTGCTGCCAGGGCATGATCGGGAAAAGATAAGCCCCCACCGTCGCCGTTGGTGCGTGCGAATTCGGCATACTTGAGTTCAGCCGGAGGCTTATTGAATAGTTGTGTCCATGACGCCACAACCCTGGCACTTTTTGCATAGTCATCAGGGCTCTCCACAAGGAACGGGCGACCTGGCTCGATTGATCTAGATCAATGGGAGAAGGTTGTGCCGCTGCGAACGTACCACCGCTTCAGATGTTCGATTGTCATGTTGACTGACTAAGGTGTTAAGCCGCGCTCCTCCCCGGCAGAATCGGCGCTAAAAAAGCTGCCGAGAGAGAGATTCCTGGGGCGACGCTCGTAATTTTGAAACTCGTTCACTGCGAGTAGCCCATGCACGACGTTGGCGTTGCGGCAGGCGTACCTTTGTCGGATGGGCCCAGTGAGAGGGGCATGATCTGGATTCCGGGCGGCACGTTCCGCATGGGCTCCGACAGCCACTATGCCGAAGAGGCGCCGGTCCATCGCGTCTCGGTGAGCGGCTTCTGGATGGACCGGACGCCGGTCACCAATCGCGATTTTCGCAAGTTCGTCAACGCAACCGGCTACGTGACGTCAGCGGAGACGCGGCCTGACGCAAAGGACTATCCGGGCGCACTGCCGCACATGCTCAAGGCAGGCTCGCTGGTTTTCACGCCACCGAAGCGTCCGGTCGATTTGCGCGACTGGTCGCAATGGTGGAATTTCAAATTTGGCGCCAACTGGCGCCGGCCATATGGCCCCCGCAGTTCGATCAGCGGCCTCGACGATCATCCCGTGGTCCACATTGCCTATCGCGATGCCGAGGCCTACGCGACATGGGCTGGCAAGGACTTGCCGACCGAAGCCGAATGGGAGTTTGCCGCGCGCGGCGGCCTCGACGGAGCCGAGTTCGCCTGGGGCGACGAGCCGATGCCCGGCGGCAGGCCAATGGCGAATACCTGGCAAGGTGTTTTTCCATACCAGAATCTTGGCGACGATGGTCAGGCGCGCACCTCGCCGGTGATGGCGTTCCCACCGAATGGCTACGGCCTTCATGACATGATCGGCAACGTCTGGGAGTGGACCACCGATTGGTGGTCCACCAGGCATGCGCCCGACGCGGCCAAGGCGTGCTGCGTTCCTCAGGATCCACGCGGCGGGCGAGAGCAAGACAGCCACGATCCGTCTCTGCCCAGGATCAAGATTCCCCGCAAGGTTCTCAAAGGCGGCTCGCATCTCTGCGCGCCGAACTACTGCCGTCGCTATCGCCCGGCTGCGCGCCATGCGGAAGCGGTGGATACGTCCACGAGCCATGTTGGCTTTCGATGCATCATGAGGAAGGGAGCAAGTGATGAGCGACGACAAGGATAACGCCTCACGCGATATGAGCCGTCGAAATGTTTTGCTCGCGACGACAAGCCTGGCGGCGGCATCCGCATTAGGCGCCGCCGCATCGGTCGAAAAGGCACTGGCCCAGGCGCAGCAGGCACCGAGCGGCCAGCGGCCCAATATCGTCGTCATCATGGGGGACGATATCGGCATCTGGAATATCGGTGCTTACCATCGTGGCATGATGGCCGGCCGGACGCCGAACCTCGACAAGATCGCCGCAGAAGGCATGCTGTTTACCGATTATTACGCCGAGGCGAGTTGCACCGCAGGCCGCGCCAACTTCATCACCGGCGAGCTGCCGATCCGCACCGGCATGACAACGGTGGGCCAGGCCGGCGCCCCCACGGGCTTGCCGGCGGAGGCTGTGACCATCGCCACCGCGCTCAAGGGCATGGGCTATGCCACCGGCCAATTCGGCAAGAACCACCTTGGCGACAAGAACGAATTTCTGCCGACCGTGCACGGCTTCGACGAGTTCTTCGGCTATTTGTATCACCTCGACGCGATGGAAGATCCGGCTCACCCTGCCTATCCGCAGGAGCTGTTGAACAAGGTCGGCCCGCGCAACATGATCCATTCGTGGGCGACCAATGTGGACGACGCCACCGTGGATCCCCGCTGGGGCAAGGTCGGCAAGCAGAGGATTGAAGACGCCGGAACGCTCTATCCCAAGCGGATGGAAACGGTGGACGATGAAATCCGAGACTTCGCCTTGTCGTTTATTGAAAGGGCCAAGGCCGATAACAAGCCGTTCTTCTTGTGGCTCAATCCGACCCGCATGCACATCGTCACGCATTTGTCGCCGAAGTACGAGGCGATGCGCAACTCCAAGAACGGCTGGTCGATCCATGAAGCCGGCATGGCGCAGCTCGACGACGATGTCGGCCTCGTCATGAAAAAACTCAAGGACATGGGCGTGGATGACAACACCATTGTCATCTTCACCACGGATAACGGCACCGAGGTCTTCACTTGGCCGGATGGCGGGCAGACGCCTTTCGCGCAGAGCAAAGGTACGGTCATGGAAGGCGGCTTCCGCGCGCCAGCGATGATCCGCTGGCCGGGCAAGGTGCCGGCGGGCAAAGTCGAGAACGGCATCATCTCCGGGCTGGACTGGTTCCCGACCTTGCTGGCGGCTGCCGGCAACCCGAACATTGCCGAGGAACTGAAGAAGGGCAAGCAAATCGGGGATCGCAACTACAAGTGCCATCTGGACGGCTATAATCAGATGGACATGATCACCGGCAAGGGGCCGTCGAACCGACACGAAATCTGGTACTTCGGCGAGAGCGAGCTCGGGGCCGTGCGCATCGACGACTACAAGTATCGTTTCATCGACCAGCCTGATGGCTGGCTGGGTGCAAAAACCAAGGTTGACGTCCCCTACCTGATCAACCTTCGCCTGGATCCGTTCGAGCGAACGGGCTGGCCCGATAGCGGGACCAAATACGGCGCGCAACAGTACTTCGACTGGTTCAAGTATGAATTCTGGCGCTTCGTGTTCGTTCAACAGGAAGTCGAGAAGCTGGCCATGACCGCAATCGAGTTTCCGCCGATGCAGAAGGGCGCGAGCTTCAACCTCGATGCTGTGAAGGCGAAAATCGAGGCCGCCAGGACGGCAATGGCAAAATGAGATTCATGATCGTGTTGGGCGGCGTCCATGCCGCCCAACACCGTCTCCTTCAGCCTTTCGATATCGCAGGTCGGTTTACCGAAATCCGCTTCCGGGAGTGGAGCGGGCCAAGAGCGGTGTTCGCCTAGAGGCGATTCCGTTGCGGCTGCATCCGACGCACCTCGCGCTCGATACTGGCGGCGACCAGCGGCGCCTTGTCGGCGGCGATCGGCGGGGAAAACACGAAGCCCTGCACCAAATCGCAATCGAGCCCGCCGAGCACGTCCAATTCGGCGGACAATTCGGCGCCCTCCGCCACGACCGTCATGCCGAGCCCGTGCGACAGGGCGATGATGCCGCCGAGCAGCTTGCGCTTCTCCGGCGCGGTGGAAATGCCATCCACGAAGGCCCGGTCCACTTTCAGGCAGTCGAAAGGAAGGCGCGTCAGATAGCCGAGCGAGGAATAGCCCGAGCCAAAATCGTCCAGCGCCAGCCGCGCGCCTAAACCGGACAGCGCCGTCAGCGTGCGACTGATCCGTTGCTCGGTATGATCCACGAACAGGCTTTCGGTCAGCTCCAGGCAGAGCAGCTCCGCCGGAAAGCCGGTCTCTGCCAGGATGGCCGAGACCGCGGTCTCGAAATCCACGCTCCAGATCTGCGCCGGCGAGACATTGACCGAGATGGAGCGCGGCGGCAGCCCGGCGTCCAGCCAGGCGCGGCCCTGCCGGCAGGCCTCGCGCAGCACCCACAGGCCGAGGTCGACGATGAGGCCGGAGCTTTCGGCGATCGGGATGAACTCCGCCGGCGAGATCGGTCCGCGCTCGGGATGGGTCCAGCGCAGCAGCGCCTCGAAGCCGGTGACGCGGCCGGTCTTCAGGTCCACCTGCGGCTGGTAATGGGCCTCGAGGGCGCCGGCCTCCACCGCGTGGCGCAAATGGCGACCGAGATCGAGCCGTTCATCGACCGCCTGCGCATAGACCGGCTCGAACAGTTGCGCCCGGCCGCGCCCGGCCTCCTTGGCCATGTAGAGCGCGAGGTCCGCGTTGCGCACGGCGGTCTCCGCCGTCGCGCCGTGCTCCGGCAGGCGGGCGATGCCGATGGTGGCGCCGACCGAGGCCTCGCCCTCGGCGAGATCGACGGGGCCGGACAGTTTGCCGACGAGCCGATCGGCAAGCCCGGTCAGCGCGGCGTCGGACGTGTCGCATCCATCCGCCAGCACGGCGAATTCGTCGCCGCCGAGCCGGGCGATGAAGGCGCGCGGCCCCAAGTCCTGCCGCAACGCAGCCGCCACCTTGATCAGCAATTCGTCACCGGCGGCATGGCCGAGGGAATCATTGACCTCCTTGAAGCGATCGAGGTCGATGAGCAGCAGCGCACCAGTCCGGCCTCCCCGGGCGCAGCCTTCGGTCAGGGCGGCGAGCTGGCGCGTGAACAGCGCGCGATTGGCAAGGCCGGTCAACGGATCGCTGTAGGCGAGCTGCTCGAGCTGGCGCTCGGCTTCCTTGCGCTCGGTGACGTCCTGCACGGTGCCGATGATGCCGATGACCTTGTCGTGGGCAACCTCCGCCTTGCAGATCACAGCCAGATCGCGGGGCATACCGTCCGCGTGCAGGATGCGCAGGTCGGTGGCCTCGGTCCGGCGGGTGCGCAGCACCCGTTTCTGCACATCCCGGAAGCGGTCGGCGTCGCCGTCCAGGAAATAGGGCCTCATGTTCTCATCGGTCGGCTCGAACGTGTCGGGCAAGCCGAGGAGCTGGTAGAGTTCGGGCGCCCAGATCGTGCGGCCGCTGTCCAGCCGGTGGCTCCAGGTGCCGATCTTGCCGAGACGGTGGGCTTCCTCCAGCGCCCGCGTGCGCTGGTCGAGCAGCGCCTTGGCCGCCCTGAGCTGGGTGATGTCGCTGGAGGTGCCGCGATAGCCGAGAAAGCTGCCGTCATCGGCGAAGATCGGCTTGCCGCTGGTGCAGATACTGACGCGCGAGCCGTCCTTGCCGATCAGCGTATAGGTGAAGTCGCGAAAAGGGCGATGGGCCTCCATATCAGCCCGGTGCCGCGCCATCGCCTCCCCGTCCTCGGGCGCATAAGTCAGTTCCCAGCGCGCCTTCCTGCCAGCGGCCACCGTCTGGAACGCCGCATTGCCGGCAAGCGATTTGGGATAGGGCAGCAGCCGATGCTCGGCGTCGCTCTCCCAGCACCAGTCCGAGGCGGTGCTCACGAAATCGGCCAGCCGTTGCTCGCTCTCCGCCAGGCGCCGCAGCGCGGAGGTCTCCTCCGTGACGTCGCGGACGATGCCGGACACGCGCCGAACCTGGCCGTCCGCGTCGAATTCCGGCTCGCCATGCACCACGCAGTCGAGCAGGCTGCCATCGAAACTGCGGAGTCTCGCGCGCACCGCATAGGGCCGCCCCTCCGCCCAGCAGGCCGCGTAATGCGCCTCCAGGAGCTTCCGGCTTTCAGGCAAATAGCGCTCGCGCACCGTGGCGATGGGGATGTAGCCGTCGGCGGTGTCGAATTCGTAGAAGGCGGCGAGCTCGGGCGATATCCAGAGATCGGTCGCGGCGGCACTCTGCGACTCCCAGTAGCCCATGCGGGCCAACCGGATCGCACAGCGCAGCGATCGCTCCTCATGCCAGCGGCGACGCGCTTCCCGGGTCGGGGCCTGCCCTTGCGACAATTTGCGAGCGGCCATCGGTCCCCAACTCAACGCTAGCGTACGCAGCTAACAGGCTAGCATAGAGCGTCACAACCTTGGAGCGACGGCGGTGACGAGATGGGGCTCTTCCGCTTCTTTGGTGTAGTTTCGGTGAATTCTGCAACCGGCAGTCGGCGCCCGGCCCTAAAGCGCGACGTGATTGGGTTGAATCGTCATCGCGCTTTAACTCTTTGTTTGAGCATGATCTCCGCGCAAACGCGTCCCGCGTTTGTCGCGAGGGAAAACCGCTTCGCACTTTTCCGGATCATGCATTAGCGCAGCACCGGCATCTTAACGGATCCGCACCAGCTCCAGGTCGAAGTCGCCGGTGACGGCGGTCTCGATCTGGCAGCGCGAGAGTCCGATATCGCGCAACGCCCGGTCATCGAGCTGGCGCAGCGTCTTGATCGCCTCGCGGCGCACCCAATAGGTCGCGAGTGCATCGCCCCACACTCGGAGCAATCGGAGCAATCCGCCCAACATGTTGGACCGCGCGGGCGCTGCGGCGGCTGAGGATATCGCTGACATTGTCATCTCCTTCGCTGCCCATGGGCAAAGCTATGCCGTTGACACAGATGCTGTTTTAGCGCCTGCGCCGTCAGGACCTCGGATTGCTTGCGCGCTCCTCGGTGCAATCATGGGCTTGTTCCCTCTTAAATGATCCGGTACATTGCTCGGAGCAAGTAAAACATTGCTCTCGGTGCAATAATGTCGAGGTTCGAATATCTGAAGCTGGCGGATGCGGTGGCCGCCGAGATCGCCAGCGGCGCGCTGAAGGCGGGCGACCGGCTGCCGCCGCAGCGTCATTTCGCCTATGACCGCAACATCGCCGTCTCGACGGCGAGCCGGGTCTACACCGAACTGTTGCGGCGCGGGTTGGTAGTCGGTGAAGTCGGCCGCGGCACTTTCGTGTCCGGCGAGGCACGCCGCGGCATCACGGCCCCGACCGAGCCGCGCGGCGCCCGCATCGACCTCGAGTTCAACTATCCGCTGCTGCCGCACCAGGCGACGATGATCGCCAAGAGCCTCGAAGGACTGGAGCGGCCCGAGGTGCTCGAGGGCGCGCTGCGGCCGGCGACCAGCTTTGGCACGCGGGCGGCACGCACCATCTCCTCGGAATTTCTGGCGCGCAAAAGCTGGACGCCAAATCCCGACCAGATCGTGTTCACCGCCAATGGCCGGCAATGCATCGCCGCCGCGCTCGCCGCCGTGGTGCCGCCCGGCGGACGCTGCGGCGTCGAGGCGCTGACCTACCCGTTCGTCAAGGGCATCGCGGCGCGGCTCGGCATCTCGCTGGTGCCGCTCGCGATGGACGAGCACGGCGTGCGACCGGATGCGGTGCAGAAGGCGCATCGCGAGGCGCACCTGTCCGCGATCTACGTCCAGCCCACGATCCAGAACCCGCTCAGCATCACCATGCCGGCCGAGCGCCGCGCCGAGCTGTTGCGCGTGGTGGAGAAGCTCGGCCTCATCGTCATCGAGGACGGCGTCTACGGATTCCTCGACGATGAGGCGCCGCTCGCCGCGCTCGCGCCCGACAGCTGCATCGTGCTCGACAGCCTGTCGAAGAAGGTCGCGCCGGGCCTCGCGCTCGGCTTCATCGTGTCGCCGCCGCGGCTGCGCGAGAGCATCATGGCCGCGGTGCGCTCGGGCGGCTGGACCGCGTCGGGCTACGCCTTCGCCGCGGGGCAGCGGCTGATGGCCGACGGCACCGCCGCCGAATTGTCACGGCTGAAACGGATCGATGCCGGCCGCCGCCAGCTTCTGGCGGCCAAGCATCTGGCCGATTTCGAAATCCAGACCAATCCGAAGTCGTATCATCTCTGGCTGACCTTGCCGCCGCATTGGCGCTCGCAGACACTGGTCGCGGCCGCGGCGCGCCGCGACATCGCGCTGACGCCGTCGACGACCTTTGCCGCCACGCCGGGGCACGCGCCCAATGCGGTGCGGCTCGCACTGGCCGCACCGCCGATGGAGCAACTCGACCTCGGCCTGCGGACACTGGCGGGAATGCTGAGCGCGACCGAAGAGGATTTTGACTCGACGGAGTGACATCGCACGTTCACTCCGAAGCAGCGCCGCAGTCCAGAATTGGATAGGAGTGGCACTCGCAGCGGCCCATTTCCAGTGAGCGCCAGGGCATCAAAAGCCACAGGCCGCATACGTCTTTCTCACGAGACGAAAATGCGCGCCCTCGGCTACGAAGTCCACATCCATGCACTGGTTGCCTTTGCGATACTCCCCGATCACGCCGCACTGCAGATATTCGAGGTTTATCCGCCAGCGCTTTTCTTGCGGCGAGTAGGTCGCAAAGTCGTGCTGCGCGACCGGCGTTCCCTTGCAAATTCCGGCAACGTATCGCCGCACGTCGGGCGGCAGATTGTCGACGTGATTGTGATCAAGCGGATCATGTTTGTTGCCCACGCTGCCCTTGGAAAGAGCCGGCGGGATGCTCAGGAGCACAAGGCACAGAGCCAAAAATGGGGTCCGGATTGTCATCTGACGCTCCAGCCAAAAGCAAATCCGTCGCCGAGTTTACAGCGCGTTGCTTACAACCCGCTTACAGTCCGGCCGCGCGAACCGCTGCCTCACCGATTGCGAACCGCCTTCGGCAGCAGCGCATCGGGCAATTGATCGAAGCTGTAGCGCCGCGGCCGGTTGCGCGTGACGAAACCGCCGACCTGCCAGGTGAACAGCGCCGCAAAGCCGACCAGGAACAGCGCCCCCATCCAGTTCGAGGTCAGCAGCGCCGTCAGCAGCAATCCGATCATTGCCACCGCAAGGTAGGCCAGCAGCGCCAGCGCGGCGGTGTACGTCTTCGGTCCGAGGCCTCCGACCAGCCTGGCGTTGCTGCCCGCCGCCTGCATCCGGCGATGCAGCTCGACGATGAAGTCGCGGTAGAGATGGCCCTGCGGCGCCACCAGCGTCGCGGTCTGCCAGGTGGTCGAGAGGATCGCGATCCGCCCGCCCTTGGCGTTGTCGATGTCGGCGCGAAACCGCTGCTGCTGCATCGAGACCGGGCGATAGGACAATTTCACCGCGGAGATGTCGGCATAGTCCCACACGCCCGACCGGCCGGCGATCCGCCACGACAGCCCGTCCTCGGTCAGCTCGAACTGGTGCGCCGAGCCGATCAATGAGGCCTTGTAGGCATAGCGCAGCGGCGAGCCCTCGCCTGCCTCCGATCGATCCTGCAACGTTGTTGGCAAGCCGCCGTTCCACCCGTCCAAATCCATCCAAGCGCTTGCGCGGGACGTCACGGCTATCCTACAAGCGAGCCATGCCCGAGACGACCTATTTTCCGCGCTACCTCATCCTCGGCGGCGCGATGATATCCGGCGTGCTGCTGGCGCTTGCCGTACACATGCTCGGCGCGCGTTATGGGCTCGATCTCGGCGGCCTGTGGCGCTCCGACAGCCACGAGTTCATGCCGGCGGGCGCCGCGATTGCGTGGTGGCTGATCGCGACCGTCGGATTTTCGGGCGGCTACTTCACCGCCAATCTGATGCACAGCGCGGTGGCCGGCCAGATCCCGCAGCGGATGCGTAACTTCCTGATCGTCGTCGGCGTGCTTATGCTGGCCGGCGCCGGCCAGGCCGCGTCGGCGCCAAGCACGGTCTCGACCATTTCCGCCGTGCTCGCCGGCCTTGCCGCCCTGTGCCTCGGCGCGGTGATGGCGTTCTGCGGCGCCTATTTTGCCCTGCGCAAGAGCTAGAGCGTTTTCGAGCGAAGTGGACGCGGTTCGCGTGAAGAAAACGCGTCCAAACCAGAATCCAGCTCCCCGGCCTTCCAACTCAGGCGACCGATCGTTCCGGCACCCTGCGCAACATCTTGGCGACGTCGGCTGCCGGTCGCGGCGGGCTGAACAGATAGCCCTGCGCTTGCGTGCAGCCCTCCCGACGCAGCAGGTCGAACTGGGTATCGGTCTCGACCCCTTCGGCTGTCGTGACGATGCCGAGGCTCTTGCCGAGGCCGGTGACCGCGCGCACGATCGCCATCGAGTCCTCGCGTGTCGCAAGGTCGGTGACGAAGGACCGGTCGATCTTGATCTTGTCGAACGGGAAGCTGCGCAGATAGCTCAGCGAGGAATAGCCGGTGCCGAAATCGTCCAGCGAGATGCGGACGCCGAAGCCGCGCAGCTCATGCAGCACCGCGAGCGTCGCCTCGCTGTTCTGCAGCAGCACCGATTCGGTGATCTCGAGCTCAAGCCGATCCGCCGACAGGCCCGATGCTTGCAGCGCCGCCTTCACCGACGACACCAGGTTCGGGTTCTTGAACTGCACCGGCGAGAGGTTGACGGCAACCGCGACGGCCTCGGGCCAGCCCGCGGCATCCGCGCAGGCCTTGCGCAACACGATCTCGCCAAGCGGAACGATCAGCCCGGTTTCCTCGGCGACAGGAATGAAATTGTTCGGCGCGATCAGGCCACGCAGCGAATGGTTCCAGCGCGCCAGCGCCTCGAAGGCGACGATCCGATCGCCCGCGACATCGCGGATCGGCTGGTAGTAGACCTCGAACTCGTCATGCTCGAGCGCAAGCCGCAGGTCGCGCTCCAGCAGGCGGCGCGCCTGCGCACGCGCATCCATCCCGGTCTCGAAGAAGCGATAGGTGCCGCGGCCGTCGGCCTTGGCGCGGTACAGCGCGAGATCGGCCTTTTGCAGCAATTCGTCGGGATCCTTGCCGTCCTCGGGCGCGAGCGAGATGCCGATGCTGACGCCGATCACGAGCTGATGGCCGCCGATCTCGTAGGGCGCGGCGATCCGCTCGACCACGAGACTTGCCAGCGACGACACGACGGACGGCTCGCAATTGCTGCAGAACTGCACGATGGCGAATTCGTCGCCGCCAAGCCGCGCCACGGTGTCGTGCTCGGTGACGCATTCGCCCAGCCGGCGCGCCACTTCGCGGAGCAGCGCGTCGCCGATCGGATGTCCGAGCGTGTCGTTGATTTCCTTGAAATGATCGAGATCGAGACAGAGCACGGCCAGTTGGTCGGAGCGCTTGGCCAGTCTCGAGGCCTTCTCGAGCTGCTCGCGGAACAGCGTCCGGTTCGGCAAATTGGTCAGCGCGTCATGCCGCGCCATGTGTGAAATCTGTTCCTGGGCCTGCTGCCATTCGGTGATGTCCTCGAAGGTCGCAACCCAGCCGCCGCCCTTCATCGGCTGGTCGACGACACGGATCGCGCGCTCGTTGCGGCTGACGATCCGCGTCGCGCTGTGGCCGGCCTTTGCCTCGGCGACGAGAGCATTGCAGAACTCCTCGGGATCGCCGTCCCACTCGCCGATGGAATGGAGGTCCTGCAGGACATCGATCAGCAGGCGTCCCTGCAGCGGTATGCGACTGCGCCCCATCATCTCGCTGTAGCGCTCGTTGAACAGCATGATGCGGCCGTCGGCATCGAACATGCACAGCCCCTGCGACATGTTCTCGAGCGCGGTATCGAGCACCACCTTCTGCTTGTGAAGTTCGGTCTTGGCGCGACGGTCGAGGATCGAGGCGATCAGCGAGAGGCCGAGGATCGCGAAGGCCGCAACGGCGGTCATGAACGAGAGCACGCGCGGCGAGACCGTAAGTCCGCCGGAAACGATGGTCGGATCCGGGACGAGCGTCACCGCGCCCATCGCGGTGAAATGATGCGAGACGATCGCGACGGTCAGAAGACCGGTCGCGGCGGCGGTGGTGCCGAAACGTTCGCCACGGGTGGCAACGACGAGCGCGAGCGCGCCGAACAGGCTTCCGAACGCGATCGACGAGGCGACGATGCCGGGCGACCAGACGATGCGCGCGGGCAGCTCCAGCCCGAGCATGCCGGTGTAATGCATCGCCGCGACACCGGCGCCGACGATCGCGCCACCGGCCGCAACCGTCTGCCAGCGTCCATCGAGCGTGGCGACGGCCAATCCGACCGCCAGGATCGCAACCGCGAGCACCAGCGACAGCAGCGTGATGGGAATGTTGTACCCGGCCTCGATGCCGGGATCGTACGCCAGCATGGCAACGAAATGGGTGGCCCAGATACCGCAACCGCCGACCGCCGCATCGAGGCCGATCCAGATCTCGCGGGCCCGCCCCTGCGCAGCGCGGGCACGGTGAAACAGGCTGATCGCGACGGCGCTGGCGAGCAGGCAGATCACCCCGCCGAGGACGACCAACCGCCAGTCATGTTCCAAAGTGAGACAGGTCAGAACGCGATACATATAGGCCCCCTTTATGGACCTATAAGAACAGACGCATTCGTGTAGGAACGGTAACCGCACCGCAGCAAGGTTCCACGCATGGTGAAGAAGCCTTGAATGCAGGCGATCGGGTCAGGGCAACGCGGAGATGCCTCGCTGCGGTTCGTCTCAGCGCCGAGCCTCTGACCATGCGCCGATCCAGATCAGCGCAGCGGCCGCCAGCAACACGCCGGCGGAGATGACGAGGGCCGCATGCAGGCCGGTGATGAAGGCCGCGGACCGGCTGACCATCGAGCCGAACAGCGCGACACCGAGCACGCTGCCGGTCTGCCGGGTCGCGTTCAACACCCCGGCCGCGATGCCGGCATGCTGCGGCCCGGCACTGCCGAGCAGCGCCGATGTCAGGGGCGGCACCAGCAGGCCGAGGCCGCCGCTCATGGCCAGCAATTGCAGGCAGATCGCGAGGTAGCTGGTGCCGGGGCCGATGAACAGCATCGCAAGACATCCGGTGGCGGAGAGAGCGGCGCCGAGCGCGATTGTCGCCGGCGCGCCGATCCGCTCCGCGACATGCGGTGCGATCAGGTTGGCGGGCAGCACGGCGCCGAGCATCGGCACGAACGCGAGGCCAGTGGCGAACGCCGACAGCCCGTTGACCTGCTGGAAGTAGAGGCTGAGCACGAAGATCAGGCCGTAGAACGCGACATTGACCAGGAGGCCGACCAGCGAGGTCAGGGCAAACATCCGGTGGCGGAACAGCGAGAGCGGCAGCATCGGCTGCGGCGCGCGCGCCTCACGCCAGACGAACAGCACGGAGAAGACGGCGGCGAGAGCGAAGCCCGCGATCACGAACGGGTTGCCCCAGCCGAGCGCGCCGCCTTCGATCAGCGCGCCGGCCAACGTGCCGAGCGCGGCGATCGCCGCGACCTGCCCCGGCAGATCGAGCCGGTGTTGCTGATGACGCGTGGTTTCGCTGGCAAAGCGCCAGGCGAGCCACAAGCCGGCGAGGCCGATCGGCAGGTTGACCAGAAAGATCGCGCGCCAGCCGACCAGCGCGATCAGTCCGCCGCCGACGAACGGGCCGGCGGTCAGCGCAAGGCTCGCGCCCGCGGCCCAGACACCGACCGCCCGTCCCCGCGCCTTCTCGTCTTCATAGGCATGGCGGAGCAGCGCCAGCGAGTTCGGCACCAGGATGGCCGCGGCCAGCCCCTGCACGCAGCGCGCGGCGATCAGCGTCGCCGCATCAGGCGCGACCGCGCAGGCAACCGATGCCGCGGTGAGGATCGCAAACCCGGCCATGAAGATGCGCTTGGCGCCGATCCGGTCGCCGAGCGCGCCCGCGGTCAGGATGAAGGCCGCAAAGGCAATCGTGTAGGCGCTGACCACCCATTGCAGTTCGGCAACGCCGCCGCCGAGCGAGGCGCCGATCGCGTTGAGCGCCGTGTTGACGATGGTGACGTCGAGCTGCACGACGCCATAGCCGAGACTCATCGCGGCGAGCGTCAACGTCGCCGCGAGCCCGCTCGTTTGCTGATGCAACGTTGCGCGGCGGTCCGGCATGTGCCGGACGTTCAGGGATGTCTGTTGCATGGTCTTGTCCTTGCTCTCGGCAACCAATGCGAGAGATAGGCCTTCGTTTCGCCGCAACACTTCGCCACGGATCGAAGTGTGAAATCTCGTACCCGGCCGATCTGTCCGACGGCGGCCCGCTTGCGCGGCGTTTTGCCTCAATAGACCTACGGACCGCCCTCGCGCGGCTCACCGGCCCGAGCGCAGGGCGCATCATGCGCATGCGCGCGTCGACTTCACACTTTGGTAAACGTCACAGCCGGCTCAGCCGTCCCCATGCTGACGCATATCGTCCATTCGCCTCGCGCCAGCTAACCCGCATCGACGCCGGGACGGCCGCAAAATCGGCAAAAAAGCCGGCGAAACCGCCTGAAACGGCGGTACATGCAGTGGCCCCATCGCGGTCCTGCGACTCACATTCCGCAGAGCGAGAACATATGTAGCCAATATGACAATGACGCTGGACGAGGGCCGAAGGTTGGCTTGTCAAGGGCTGCACAACGCATCGGTTTTGCCTTATGGGTCATCGCGTACGGTGCGTTTGCCCGTCACCCGTCGCCGTCCGTGATCGGGTCCCACTGAAATTTGCCGCCCCGCCGGGAGGATGAATGCTTCGGCTGCTGACCACGCTCGGGCGTGGTTTCAAGGAAAAGATCGGCTGGAAACGGCTCGGGATCGCCGCGAGTGTGTTGATCATCGCGTTCGCGATCACGTCGCTTGTTCACACTCTGAAGGGCGTCGATACCGGCATCATTCTCACCGCGCTCACCAACATCGCGCCGCACCGGATCGCGCTGGCGGCGCTCTGCGTGGTCGGGGCGTTCTGCACGCTGACCTTCTACGACTTCTTCGCGCTGCGCACGATCGGCAAGATCCATGTCCCCTACCGCATCGCAGCGCTGTCGAGCTTCACGAGCTACACGATCGGCCACAATATCGGCGCCACGGTTTTCACCGGCGGCGCGATCCGCTTCCGGATCTATTCCGATTATGGCCTCTCCGCGATCGACGTCGCCAAGATCTGCTTTCTGTCGGGCCTGACCTTCTGGCTCGGCAATTTGTTCGTGCTCGGCTTCGGCATGGCCTGGCACCCGGCGGCGGCGTCGGCGATGGACCTGCTGCCGCCGGCGATGAACCGGCTGATCGCGCTCGGCTGTCTTGCCGGCATCGGCGCCTATTTCGTCTGGCTCCTGACCGGCGAGAAGCGCCGCGAGCTCGGCCAGAACGGCTGGAAGGTGGTGCTGCCCTCGGCCAAGCTGACGCTGTTGCAGATCCTGATCGGAGTGGTCGATCTCGGTTTCTGCGCGCTCGCAATGTACCTGCTGATGCCGACCGAGCCGCATATCGACTTCGTCTCGCTGGCGGTCGTGTTCATCCTGGCGACGCTGCTCGGCTTCGCCAGCCACGCCCCCGGCTCGATCGGCGTGTTCGACGCCGCGATGCTGGTGGCGCTGCCGGAGTTCAGCAAGGAACAATTGCTGGCGACGCTGGTCGTGTTCCGCATCCTCTACTTCCTGATCCCGTTCGGGATTTCGATCTCGATCATGGGCATGCGCGAGCTCTGGCTCAACGTGGTGCAGCCCTGGCAAGAGCGGAAACGACTAAGCCAAGCCTGCACGGCTTCGGCGACCGTGCGGCAACCGATCGAAAGCCGGCAGCAGCGGGTCAGGCAGCTGAAACGGTAACGGACAACGTTATCGGCCCCCTGTGCGGGCCCCTCGACCCCGGATTTTCGATCCTCGCGGCCGCTTCTCTTATTTTCGCCGTACCGCTCGCGTCAAACCGCGCCATGATTGGCTTTTTGGTTCGATTTTCGTTACGGGTGACGGTCTGCAGCGTGCTGCTCGGCAGCGCGCTGGCCGCGGTCTTCGCATCGGCCGCGGAGGCGCAGGACAACCAGCTGCAGATTTCCTGGGAGGTCCGCAACCGCTTCCGCCTGTTCCGAGAGGAACGCGACTTCCGCCTGCATGTCGAAAGCGGGCTTGGCCGCAGCGTGCTGGCCTCGGAACAGACGCTGGAACTGCAAAGCGACGGCCGCGGCTGGGCGCGCAACACCGTGAACCGGCTCTGCATCGACCTGCAGGGCCGCGTCAGCGAGCCCTGCACGCGCGACAACGTCAAGGAAAGCTATCTGACGCCGATCGATCATCCGATCGTCGTACGGCTCACCGGGCCGGTTCCGGTCGGCGCGACCTGCGCCTGGTCGTTCGACGACGGCGATGGGCCGCAATCCTCGACATTCGATTGCGCCGAGCCGATCAACCTGCGCGTCCGCTACGGCCGCACCACGGTCGCGACCGTCGACGTCGCAAGCGGCTCGGACGCCAACCAGCGCGTAACGACGCCGATCGAGGTGCGCGACTTGCTGATCGCGGGCCTCGGCGACAGCATCGCATCCGGCGAGGGCAATCCCGACCGCGCGATTGCGCTCTCCGACGAGGGGTTCTGCTTCCGCTCCTATCTCGGCGGAGCGCAATATTACCGGCCGAGCCGCGCCGGCTACAAAGGCGGCCGCGCCTGCGAAGCACCGGATACCCTGACCAACTGGCAGCGCCAGAGCGCGCTGTGGCTCAACTCGGCGTGTCACCGGTCGCTGTACAGCTACCAGACCCGCACGGCGCTCGCGCTCGCCGTGCAATATCCGCACATCGCGGTGACCTATCTGCCGCTGGCCTGCACCGGGGCCACCATCGCCGACGGCCTGCTCGGCTCGCAGCAGGCGCGGGAATGCCTGCCGACGAAGACAGCCAACACCTGCTCGGGCACCGTCAACGGCCAGATCGCGGAGCTGCGCACGGCACTCGCCGCCGCCAAGCGCCGTCAGCCCGACCGCACCCTCGACCTCGTGCTGCTGTCGATCGGCGCCAACGACATCTACTTCTCCGGCCTCGTCGCCAACGTGATCGTCGACACGCCGACCGAGCGCACGCTGTTCAGCCGCGGCGGCTCGATGGCCAGCGTCGACGATGCCCGTTCGGCGCTGGCGCGCGACCTGCCGGCCGATTTTGCCAAGCTGCGCGACGCGCTGAAGCCGCTGGTCGGAGGCGATCTCTCGCACGTGATCTACACGGCCTATGCCAATCCGGCGCTGGCCAATGGCGGCGCGCCCTGCCCCGGCGGCCGCGCCGGCTTCGAGATCCATCCCTCGTTCAACGCAGATCCCAACCGCCTCGCGTCGGTCTCGAGCTTCGTGCAGAACGAGTTCCTGCCGCAGCTCAAGGCGATCGCGCAGTGCCAGTCCGGCATCATCTGCCGCAATCCGCAGGCCGATCGCATGACCTTCGTCGATGCGCATCAGGACGCGTTTGCGAGCCATGGCTTCTGCGCACGCGCCTCGACCGATCCGGAATTCGACCGCGACTGCTTCGCCGCCAACGGCGACAGCTTCGTCTCGGACATCGTCGCCGCGGCCAACCAGCCGCTGAAATGCGGCCGCAGCGCCGGCGAATACCGCGCCTATCTGCCGCGCGCGCGCTGGATCCGCGACGCCAATGACAGCTACTTCACGGCGATGACCTACCCGCAGGGCCTGCCGTCCTCGATGCAGCCAAGCGACATCCACGACGCGACATGGGGCATCCTGTCGGCGGTGTATGGCGGCGCGGTGCATCCGAGCGCCGAAGGCCATGCCGCGATGGCCGATGCCGCGGTCCCCGCGGCCGCCACCGTGCTGCAGCTGAACACCGCGGTGCCCGAGGTGATTACCGAGCCGGTCGCGCCAC
This sequence comes from Bradyrhizobium sp. USDA 4538, assembly GCF_024171045.1. Taxonomy (NCBI): domain Bacteria; kingdom Pseudomonadati; phylum Pseudomonadota; class Alphaproteobacteria; order Hyphomicrobiales; family Nitrobacteraceae; genus Bradyrhizobium; species Bradyrhizobium sp. USDA 4538. The sequence continues at coordinate 6,603,107 of NZ_JALJZE010000001.1, read as the reverse complement.
TGCCGATGCCGATTGCACCGACGGGACAGCGCTGAACGCTCACGTTGCCACGCAAGAGCGGAGCGTGAGCGTGCGCAGATCGGAGCGTTAGAGAGAAGTGCTAAAGCATGATCCGGAAAAGTGCGAAGCGGTTTTCCGAAAAGATCATGCTCAAACAAAGAACTAAAGCGCGATGACGATTCAACCTAATCTCATCGCGCCTTAGTGCCGCTTCGTCGCGGGCACCGGCGCCGCCGGCTTCGCCACCGCGGCTTGCGCCGGCAGATATTTGGCGACGATCGCGGGATCGAGCTGGGCCACCGCGGTGTCAGGCAGCCGGGTCCAGACCTCATCCTTGCCGAACAGCGAGATGCCGAGAAAGCCGCGCATCGTCAGCGTCTGACCATCGGCGCTCAACGTCATCTTGGCCTTGTAGACCTTGCCGTTGCGCGGATCGAGCACGTTGCCGCCTTCATAGGCGAGCCCGTTGCGCTTCATGTCGCGGATGAGGGGAATGCCGAGCCACGGCATGTCCTTGCGATCGTCGGTGCATTTCGAGCAGACCGGATTGGGCGGATCGCCGGGCGATGAGAACATCTTTGCGATCATGCCTTCGAACAGGCCATTGCGCTCGATCACCAGGAACCAGCCCTCGGGCTTGCCGTCTTCGATCTTTTGCCACAGGCCGGCAGCCGACGGATCGGCCGCCGAGGCCGCAAGCGGAGCAGCTAGCGCAAAGGCCGTGGCGATCGCGAAGATCAGCCGAAGTCTGGATAGCGTGTTCCGCATCATCATCACCTGATCAATCGACCAACTCGACTACAAGCAGACTACGGCCATTTCACGGAGTGTTCCAGTACTCGCGCCGCGCAGGAAATGGCCCATGCCCCTGGCACTGGTCTCCGCTCGAGTGAAATCAGTTCACCCCGAGCTTCTTCTGCAGACTCGATGACGAGGTTGTGTACTGGAACACCAGCCGCTTGTCCGGATACACGTAGCGGTGCGCCTTCTGCGCCATCAGCGCACCCTCGTGGAAGCCGGAGAGAATGAGCTTGAGCTTGCCCGGATAGGTGTTGATGTCGCCGATCGCGAAGATGCCTGACACGTTGGTCTCGAACGCCGCGGTGTCGACTGGCACCAGATTGTTCTCCAGCGCCACGCCCCAGTTCGCGACCGGGCCGAGCTTCATGGTGAGTCCGAAGAACGGCAGCATCGTATCGCAGGCGATCGTCGAGACCGCATTGTCGTTGCCCTTGAGCGCCGCGCCCGAGAGCTGGCCGTTGGCGCCTTCGAGCCCCGTGACCTGGCCGATCTTCAGATCCATCCTGCCGTCGGCAACGAGCGCACGCATCTGCTCGACGCTGTGCGGCGCCGCGCGGAAATCGTCGCGCCGGTGCAGCAGCGTGATGCGCTTGGCGATCGGATGCAGATTGAGCGTCCAGTCGAGCGCGGAGTCGCCGCCGCCGACGATCAGGATGTTCTTGTCTCGGAATTGCTCCATCTTGCGCACGGCATAAAACACCGACGTGCCTTCATAGGCCTCGATGCCCGGCACCGGCGGGCGCTTCGGCTGGAACGAGCCGCCGCCGGCCGAGATCACGACGACCTTGCACTCGAACTCCTTGCCGGCATCGGTCTTCACCCGGAACAGGGGATCGCCGATCTTCTCGATGCTCTCCACCATCTCGTTGAGATGGAAGGTCGGGCCGAACGGCTTGATCTGCTCCAGCAGCTGTTCGGTGAGGCCCTGACCGGTGACGAAGGGAATTCCGGGAATGTCGTAGATCGGCTTCTCGGGATAGAGCTCGGCACACTGCCCGCCGATCTTGTCGAGGATGTCGACCAAATGCACCTTCATGTCGAGCAGGCCCAGTTCGAACACGGCGAACAGTCCGCAGGGGCCCGCGCCAATAATCAGCACATCGGTCTTGATCGCTTCGCTCATGTCCGCTTCTTTTCAGTTGAAATCGACTGGACGGCTTTTTCGCCTGTCCAGCCAAGTGGGCCGGATCGCGACATGCATAATAGGGACAGCGGCTGGCGCGGCAACCCCTTGCCGAGCCTGCGCAACTCGGCTGTATGGGCGGGAAACCGACGGAGATCCCCCTCGTGAATGCCCCTGTCCGTGCTGACGATGCGCCGCGCCTGGAAGACTTTCCCTATCGCCTGTCCGACAATGTGCGCTTTGCCGATCTTGACCCCAACGGGCACGTCAACAACGCCGTCTATGCGAGCTATTTTGAAACCGGCCGCGTCACGCTGGTGAAGGATCGCAGCATGGGGCTGATGCCGGCGGGGCTCGGCTGGATCATGGTGCGCCTCGACATCCATTTCCGTGCCGAGTTGCACTGGCCGGGTCAGATCGAGCTCGGGCTCGGTCTCGTCAAGTTTGGACGCACGTCGACCACCTTCGACCAGGTGGTGTTTTCGGAAGGCAGATGCGTGGCGTCGGCGAAGGCGGTCACGGTGATGATCGATGAGGCCACGCGCAGGCCGGCGCCGCTGCCGGCGGAGGTCAAGCAGAACTTCCGCCGCTGGGTCCGTCGCGGAGTGAATCCGGACGGCGAATAAGGGATCCTAGGCCTGCCGCTCCGGCGTCGACACGACCAGTCCGTCGAGATCGTCGGTCACCTTGATCTGGCAGGACAGCCGCGAATTCGGACGCACGTCGAAGCCGAAATCCAGCATGTCCTCTTCCATCGGTGACGGCGCGCCGACCTTCTCGCGCCAGGCTTCATCGACATAGACATGGCAGGTCGCACAGGCGCAGGCGCCGCCGCATTCGGCTTCAATGCCGGGAATGGCGTTGCGGATCGCGCCTTCCATCACCGTCGCGCCGTTCTCGATGTCAACTGTGCGTTTCTCGCCGGAATGGTCGATAAAGTGGATTTTGGCCATGATTGCTCGTGCTGCCGGAATGCGCCGGACGATGGATGGAAAGGTCCCGGGCAGTCGTATAACGGGTCGGTCCGCACAGCGCTAGCGCGGAGACCGAAAACCTGCCCGCCGGTTGGGATGCCGCCCAAGCTGTGGCGGCGGACCGCCGAGACGCCGGACGCCTAGGAGCGGCCCAGGATCAGCTCGATCGCCGTGCGCGCCTCGGCAATCGCGGCGCCGAGCGCGGCAAGCGGCTGGGCCGCATCGGAACCGCCGCTCAGCGCGGTCTCCAGCTGGGCAGCAGCCTCGGCGACGCCGAAGGCGCCGATCGCCCGCGCCGATCCTTTCAGGGTATGGGCATGGGTCGCCGCCTCGGGCGGCAAGGCGGCCAGTTCACCGAGGATCCGGGCCGACTGGGTCGAGAACATGGCCAGCACTTCCCGCTCGAGGCCCGGATCACCCAGCGTCATGCGCTGAAGATGATCGACGTCGATCGGCCCGGCGCCGGGCGCCAGCGGCGGCGATTGCGTCCATTCGACCCGTTCGAGGTGAAGCGGCATGGCCTGTCCCTGTCGTCTCCGCCGGGCCCTCGCCGGCGGATCGTTGGCCCAGCCAATCACGAAACTGGTTAACGGATTGTTGTTGGGATGATCGGCAAAACCGCCCGATTCTGGACAATTTCCGGACACAATCGGTGCTCCAGAGCGGGAATTTCGAGTGCCCATAAGGCCTTATGGCGCAAAGCTGTTAACGATGATTAAGAAAGTATTAATCGCAAGCATTTCATTCGCATCGCTCTCCCAATAGGATGTTTGCGGATGTAGCGGACAAGCCGCCGAGGGGGCCGGCTTGCGCTCCGCTTGTGGGCACCGGCTTCGAGCTTGCGTGGGGACGATCGCAGGCTCGCCGACGCGTAAAATAGTGAGAGGGCTCAGACTGAACATGGCGAACACTCCCAAGAAGGTCAAAGATCCCACCGAAGTCGCGCTTTCTGCCATCCAGGAAGCCCTCAACATCAGCGAACAGGGCGCGGAGAATCGCAGCCCCCTCAACGAAGGCGCCGCGCCGCCGAACCTGCCGCCCGCTGCCGATTTTTCAGCCGCATCGTTCGAGTCCCGTCCGAATAATACCGATCGTTCGGCGTTCGAGCCGATCGAAGAACCGCGCGCGCCGCGCCGCGCCGCCAATGATGATCGCGAAACCATCGGCCAGATGCTGCAGACGCTGCAGGGAGGACGCGCGCGCAACGCCTTCACGCTGTTCTTTGTCTGCTCCGGCGCCTGGCTGCTGGGCGGCGTCATCCTCACCATCGCGTTCTGGCCGGCCCTGCAGGCCTCGATGGCCCAGGGCACCGGCGTCCTGGTGCTCGCCGGCCTTGCCGCGCTGTTCGCCGTGCCGATCCTGCTGTTCTACTATCTCGCAAGCCTCGCCGCGCACGGTCAGCGCATGCAGATGATCGCGCAATCGATGGCGCAGGTCGCGATGCGATTCTCCGAGCCGGAAAACGCCGCTGCGGATTCCATGGTGACGGTCGGCCAAGCGATCCGTCGCGAGGTCGCGGCGATGGGCGACGGCGTCGAGCGCGCGATCGCGCGCGCCGGCGAGCTCGAGACCCTCGTCGCCAACGAGGTCGCGGCGCTGGAACGCGCTTATTCCGACAACGAGGTGCGCATCCGCGCACTGCTGCAGGACATCGCCCACCAGCGCGACAACCTGGTCGGCCAGGCCGAGCAGGTGCGCAGCGCAATCTCCGGCGTGCAGATCGACCTGCGCCACGACATCGCGCTGATCTCGGACGCGATCGCCTCGCGCGTCGACGAGGTCGCCAAGAGCATCACCGGCGCGCTGGAAGAGCGCGGCCAGCACATCACGACCGCGCTGAGCCATGCCGGCGACAACATGATCCTCGCGCTCGGCGAGCGCGGCGGCGACCTGCTCGACCGTCTCGAGGAAGCCAGCGCCGAGACCACGCGCGCGGTCATGGACGCCTCCGAACGGCTGACCACCAGCCTCAACTTCAAGACCGGCCATGTCCATGACGAGTTCGTCGATCTGGCCGATCGAGTTCACGAGTTGCTGAACGAGCGCATCGACCGCATCACCGGCGAGTTCGAGCAGCGCTCGTCCGTCATCGTCGACGGCATCTCCGATCGCACCGAAGAGGTCCACGACTCCCTGAAGAACTCTGCAGACTCGCTGCTGCTCGAGCTCGAGCTGCGCAGCAACGACCTCGTCAGCAAGATCGACGACGCCGGCAACCGCCTCGCCGGCCAGATCCTGACGTCGGGCGACAAGGCAAGCGAGGCGCTCGACGTCACCGTCAATTCGCTGGTCGCCAAGGTGGTGGGCCAGACCGAGACCGCGCACGACTCGCTGTCGCTGCAGATGAGCGCGTTCGACGACCTGGTGAAGAACCACGGCAGCGAGCTCGCCGAGAAATTCGCCCGCGACTCCGGCACGCTCGGCGCGCTGATCACCCGCCACATCTCGGAATTCGACCGCACAGTGAAGACCTTCGGCGGCGACATCGTCGAACGCATGGGCCAGCGGACCCAGCACATCGCCGACAGCCTGAAGACCTATGTCGACACTTTCGACCACCGTGTCACCAGCAACAGCGGCGAGATCACCGCCTCGCTCGACCAGCGCCTGCTGCAGTTCGAGACCACGCTCGGCAGCCGCGTCACCAATCTCGACGCCTCGCTGACCGACAAGCTGTCGTCGTTCGACAGTTCGCTCGCCAGCAAGATCGGCTCGTTCGATGGCCGTCTGCAATCGCTCGATGACGCGATCGACGGCCGCATGAAGTCCCTCGAGGTCACCTTCGAGAGCCGCGCCAAGTCGGTCACCGAGACCATCGACGGCCATCTCGGCACGCTCGCGACCCAGCTGACCGACGGCGCCTCCCAGGCGATCCAGTCGATCGACTCGCGGCTTGGCCTGCTCACCACCACCCTGACCGAAGGCACCGTGCAGGCGATCGCCGCGGTCGACCATCGCATCAACGGCGTCACCGAGACCATCGACGGCCACAGCGTCCGCCTGGTCGACACCCTCAACGGCCACAGCACTCGCCTCGCCGACACCATCAATGGTCACAGCGCGAACCTGACCGACACCATCTCGGCGCGCTTCGCTGACATCCAGCAGGGCATCGAGAGCCGCGTCGGCGTCATCGCCGGCGACATCGACACCCGCGTCGCGCAGTTCGAGGACCTGCTGGGCTCCCGCGTCGAGGCCGTTGCCGGCCGCATCGAGAGCAGCGGCCGCCAGGCGAGCGAGGACCTGATGTCCCGCGCCGAGCTGTTGTCGTCGAGCATCAAGTCCCATGTCGAGGACGCCGAGCGCTCGCTGACCAACCTCGTGGTCAACACCAGCGAAACCATCCAGACCGGCGCGCGCACCGCGCAGCAGGCGCTGCTCACCGTATCCGCGGACGTCGGCAACCAGCTCAAGCTGAGCTCGGCCGAGGTCGAGAGCGTGCTGACCGCCGTCGGCACCAGCGCCGCCAACTCGATCCTCACCAGTGCCCGCGACGCCCAGGTGTCGCTGGTCTCGGCCTCCGGCGACGTCGCCTCGCAGATCAAGGCGTTGTCCGAGGATGTCGAGCGCACGTTGCAGGCGGCCGGCAGCGCCACCGCAGCCTCCGTGCTGTCCGGCGCCCGCGACGCGCAGACCACGCTGGTCAGCGCCTCGGTCGAGGCTGCAAGCCAGGTCAAGTCGCTGGCCACCGATGTCGAGCAGTCGCTGTCGATGGCCGGCTCTGCCGCCGCCGAGGCGATCATGACCGGCGCCCGCGAGGCCCAGACCACGCTGATCTCGACGTCGACCGACGTCACCGGCCAGGTCAAGTCGCTCGCCAGCGACGTCGAGCGCTCGCTCTCGATGGCCGGCACCGCGACCGCGGAAGCCGTCGTCGCCTCCGCTCGCGAGGCCCAGAGCACGCTTGCCGGTGCATCCACCGAAGCCGCCAACCTGGTCCGCACGCTCGCGGCCGACGTGCAGCACTCGCTCTCGACCGCCGGCTCCGCCACCGCGGAATCCATCGTCGCCTCCGCCCGCGAGGCCCAGAGCACGCTGGCCGGCGCGTCGACCGACGCCACCAATCTGGTCCGAACACTGTCGGCCGACATCGAGCGCTCGCTGTCGATGGCGGGCTCCGCCACCGCGGAAGCCGTCGTCGCTTCCGCCCGCGAGGCCCAGAGCACGCTCGCCGGCGCATCCACCGACGCGACCAACCTGGTCCGAACACTGTCGGCCGACATCGAGCGCTCGCTGTCGATAGCAGGCTCCGCCACCGCGGAAGCCGTCGTCGCCTCCGCCCGCGAGGCCCAGAGCACGCTCGCCGGCGCATCCACCGAGGCCACCGATCTGGTCCGCTCGCTGGCGGCCGATATGGAGCGTTCGCTGTCGATGGCCGGCTCCGCCACCGCGGAATCGATCACGTCAGGCGCGCGTGAGGCCCAGAGCACCCTGGTCAACGCGTCGACCGAGGCTGCGACCAAGGTGTCGGCGCTTGCCGCCGACATCCAGCGTGCACTGTCGATGGCCGGCTCCGGCACCGTCGAGATGCTGACGGCCGGCGCCCGCGAGGCGCAGAACACCCTCGTCACCGCGTCGACGGAAGCAGCCAACCACGTCAAGTCGCTGGCCGTCGATGTCGAGCGCACTCTGACCTCGGTCGGCACCAACACCGCGCAGGCGATCCTCGGCAGCGCCCGCGATGCCCAGAGCTCGTTCGTGGCAACCTCCAGCGAGGCCGCAAGCCAGATCCGGGAGATCTCCGTCGAGATCGAGCGCTCGCTGACCACGGCCAGCGCGGAGACTGCGCAGACCATCCTGGGCAGCGCCCGCGAGGCCCAGAGCTCGTTTGCGGCGACCTCCGCCGATGCCGCCGCCCAGATCCGCACGCTCTCGACCGATATCGAGCGCGCGCTGGGTGCGGTCACGGTCAAGACCACCGACAACATCCAGACCTCGGCGCAGAACGCGCAGGCCGCGCTGATCACCATGTCCAACGAGGTCTCGACCAAGGTCAAGACGACCTCCGCCGACATCGAACGTTCGGTGCTGTCGGCCTCCAGCGCCTTCGGCTCGGCGATGACCGGCAAGACCGACGAGATCGTCACCTATGTGCAGCAGCAGACCGAGCGTCTGTCGCAGATGGTCGACGGCCGCCGCGGCTCGCTGGTTGAGGCGCTGACCGCCAAGACCACGCAGCTGTCGAGCGACATGGATCGCGCCACCGCGGATGCGCTGAAGGCGATCGAAACCCGCGGCCTCGCCTTCTCGCAGTCGATGGCGGCCCATGGCAGCGATGTCGCGCGCAACATCACGTCGGCCGGCGATCAGGCGACCGGCGCGGTGGCGAAGTCGCTCAAGGAGCTCGAGCAGGCCTCGCGCACGGCGATCGACCAGTCGCGCCAGGTCTCGATCTCGGCCGTCACGGAGATGCAGGAGACCAGCAAGATCCTGCGCACCGATACGGTCGCGCTGTTCGAGCGGCTGCGCGAAGGCAACATCCTCTTGCAGGAAGTGTTGACCGGCGCCCACGACAACCTCAACTCGCTGGAGCGCGCGCTGGTGACCCGCGTGGCCGACTTCGTGTCCGCCATGAACGACGTCACCTCGCGCAACGGCGTGGCAACCCAGACGCTGGAAGACCAGCTCACGGTGTTCAACAGCAAGACCGGCAAGGCGCTGGAAGATCTCGGCGCGCTGTCGAGCCAGTTCGAGACCCATGGCAAGGCGCTGATCGATGCGGCTGCCGTGGTCGAGCAGGCCAACCGCTCGACGACGGCCTCCGTGAGCGAGCGCAAGTCGGCGCTGGAAGCGCTGGTCACGACCATCGACCTGCGCACCACCGATCTCGACCAGCGGCTGTCGCGCTTCACCGGGCTGCTCGATGAATCGCTCGGAGCGGCCGAGGAACGCGCCCGCGACATCGCTCGCGTGGTGGCGGAGACCGCAGGCGCCGGTTCGGCTGCGATCAGCAGGCAGTTCGAGGCGGTGCGCCAGGCGGCCGAGAACGAGCGTCAGCAGACCGTCGACGCCATGAACGACCTCTACCAGCAGAGCAACGCCGAGACCGATGCGATGTTCAAGGAATCGACGGAGAAGTTCTCCGCGATGGTCACGGCGATGAAGCAGATGGCGAGCGAGATGCAGAGCGAGCTCGAGGCCACCCGCAACGAGCTGCGCCGCGGCGTGCTCGAGATGCCGCAGGAGGCCGCCGAGAACACCGCGCAGATGCGCAAGGTGATCGTCGACCAGATCGAGGCGCTGGCCGAGCTGAACCGCATCGTCGCTCATCACGGCCGCGGACTCGACGTGGTCTCGACCAACCGCGCCAGCGTTCGCCACGAGGAGCCGGTGGTGGCTGCCGCCGGCGGCCGCGGCGATGTGCGCATGCGGGACAACGGCAACAGCGCCTCGACGCTGCCGCCGCCGGATCTCGGCATGGCGAGCTCGCGCCGCACCGAGGCCCCGCCGGTCAGCCCGGCAGGCTCCAACAACAACGGCGACGGCTGGCTGTCCGACCTGCTCAACCGCAGCGACGCACCGCCGCCGCCTGCCCCGCAGAGCCGCGACGCCCAGCAGCGCCCGCGTCCGCAGCAGCAGCCGGTCAATCCGCTGGAGTCGCTGTCGCTCGACATCGGCCGGCTGATGGACCGCACGCTTGCGGCCGAGATGTGGGATCGCTACCAGCGCGGCGAGAACAAGGCGTTCTCCAAGCGCCTCTACACGCCGGCCGGCCAGAAGGCCTTCGATGAGGTGGCCCGCAAGTACCGCGCCGACCGCGGCTTCAAGCAGACGGTCGACCGCTACATCGCGGAGTTCGAGCGCCTGCTCGACGAAGTCGCCCGCGACGGCCGCGGCCAGCAGGAGCTGAGCAGCCACCTCACCTCGGAGACCGGGCTGGTCTACACCCTGCTCGCGCATGCCGCGGGACGGCTGGGGTAAGCTGGCGAAGTAAGCGAGTAGCGAATAGCAAATGGAAACGGAGGCCGAAGGGCCTCCGTTTTTGTTTGGGGCGACGCCGCAGAGTCTCGCTGTGGCACCGGCGTGCCAGTAACTAACCGCTGTCATTGCGAGGAGCGCAAGCGACGAAGCAATCCATCGCGCCGAGCATGCGGAACGATGGATTGCTTCGCGGAGCCTGTCATCGGGCGCGCGTTCGCGCGACCCGTTGGCTCGCAATGACGGATGCGGCCGACGGCGAACCCTACTCGCTATTCGCCACTCACCATTCTCACGTCATTGCCGCCGCCGCGGCCCCGGTGCGGCCGGAGCCGGCGCGGGCTCGGGTGCGGCATTGTTGCTGCCGCCGAAGATCACCCGGCTCGGGTTGCGGTCGAAATTGTTCACCGCGCGGCTGATGTCGGACAGCGTCCGGCGACCGTCGTTGATCAGGAGATTGGAGCGCTTGTCGAGGTCCTCGGCGAGTTCGCGGATCGACTTCACCATCAGGTTCAGCTCGCTGCCATTGTTGCCGCCCGCGATCGCATTGAGGCCCAGCATCAGGCTGTCGGCCTTGCCCATCACGCCGTCGACCTTGAGCATGACGTTGTCGATCTTCTCGGAATTGCGCGCTAAGGCCTGGGTGAAGACCTCGAGATTCTTCAGCGAATTCTTCACCGACTGCTGATTGTCGGCGACGATGCGGTTGACGTTTTGCAGGGTGGCGCGGATCGCCTCGGTGACGTCCTGCAGCGCATTCGGGTCGGCGGTCAGAACCGGGATGCCGTCCTCGTCCAGCGGCACCGGCGGGGCTGCCTCCTCGCCGCCCTTGAGCGAAATCGCGGCGACGCCGGTGAGGCCCTGGAACTCGAGACCGACCAGGGTGTCCTTGCGGAGCGGTGCGTTGTTCTCGATCATCGCCAGCGCAACCACGCGTCGCGGGTTGTCGAGCTTCACCGAAACCACTTCCCCTATCCGAATACCATTGAAATTGACGTTGCCGCCGTTGCGCAGGCCTGACGCTGGCCCTTCGAAGATCACCCGCAGGGGGCTGCGCTGCTTGGTCGTGTGCAGGCTCTGGAACCACAGCACGAAGCCGAATGCGGCGGCGATCACCGCCAGCGTGAAAGCCCCGATCAAGACGTAGTTCGCCCGCGTTTCCATCAATTGCTCGCGTTAATCACTCTCGGGCCCTCGCGCAGCCGGCTGCGCTCGAGCCCATCGAATTCCCTGTTGGCGCATGATCTCGTCCGAAAGTCGGCATCAGGTTTCGGGATCATGGGCTAGGCCACAACGGAACGGGCGCGCTTGCCGTTGAAATATTGCTGCAGCCATGGATGCTGCGACGCCTTCATGTCGGCGATCGATCCTGCAGCAATGATCTTACCGTTCCCTAAAACGGCGATACGGTCGCACGCGGTGTAAAGACTGTCGAGATCGTGGGTTACCATGAAAACGGTCAGCCCCAAAGTGCGTTGCAGGGTGCGCACCAGCTCGTCAAACTCGCCGGCGCCGATCGGATCGAGACCCGAGGTCGGCTCGTCGAGAAACACGAGCTCGGGATCGAGCGCGAGTGCCCGCGCCAGCGCGACGCGCTTGATCATGCCGCCCGACAATTCCGACGGATAACGATCGGCGACTTCCGGCTTCAGCCCGACCATCACGAGTTTCGCCACCATGATCTCGTCGAGCAGCCGCTGCGAGACGCGCAGATACTCGCGCGCCGGAAACTGGATGTTCTGGCGCACCGTGAGCGAGGAGAACAGCGCGCCCTGCTGGAACAGGATGCCCCAGCGGCGCTCGACGGCGCGGCGCTGCGAGGTGCTCGCGGCGTCGAGATCGACGCCGAACACTTCGATCCGGCCGGCGACTTTCGGCACGAGCCCGATGATGGTGCGCGTCAGCACCGACTTGCCGGCGCCCGAGGGCCCGACGAAGCCGAGGATCTCGCCGCGCCTGACGTCGAGGTTGAGGCCGTCGAGCACCCGCGTGTTGCCGAATTGGACGGTAATGTCGCGGACCCGGATGATGGCGTCGTTGTCCTCTTCCGCCATGATCACATCCCGATCGAGGCGAAGAAGATCGCGAACACGCCGTCCATCACGATCACGAAGAAGATCCCTTTCACCACCGATGCGGTGGTGTGCTGTCCGAGCGACTCCGCCGAACCCTGTACCGCCAGGCCTTCGACGCAGGCGACGATACCGATCACCGCCGCCATGACCGGCGCCTTGACCATGCCGACGATGAAATGGTCGATCGATATGGCATCACGAAGGCGGAGCAGGAAGGCTTCCGGATCGACGCCGCCATAGAGCCAGGCCACCAGGCCGCCGCCATAGAGCGCGGCCATCGCGCCAAGAAAGGCCAGGATCGGCAGCGCCAGCACCAGCGCCAGCATGCGCGGCAGGATCAGAACCTCGATCGGATCGAAGCCCATGGTGCGCAGCGCGTCGATCTCCTCGCGCATCTTCATCGAGCCGAGCTCGGCGGTATAGGCCGAGCCTGAACGGCCCGCGACCATGATCGCGACCAGCAGCACGCCGATCTCGCGCAGCACCAAGACGCCCAGCATGTCGACGACGAAGATGTCGGCGCCGAACCTGCGGAAATGGAAGATGCCCTGCTGCGAGATGATGCAGCCGATCAGGAAGGTGATCAGCACCACGATCGGCACCGCGCGCCAGCATACCTGCTCGAGGTGATGCACCGTCGAGGTCAGGCGGAAGCTGCGCGGATGGATCAGCACCTTCCCGGCGGCCGCCAGCACCGCGCCGAGCATGTCGACGAGGCCGATGATGGTGCTGCCGATCCCGGCCACGGTGCGCCCGATCTGCTCGAGCATGCCTGAGATCGACAGCCGGTCGCTGACGACCCCGGGCGCGGGGCCGACGCGGCGGACCTCGTCGACCAGGCTGGAATAATTGGCCGACAGGCCCGCGATCTCGGCTTCGGCGGTGGCGTCGCTCAGGCTGCGGCGCAGCCGCTCGATCAGCCAGGCGCCGAACGTGTCGAGGCTCGCGACCTGCGACACGTCGATGAAGATGTGCGGCCGGCTGCCGCGCAGCTTCTCCGCGTCGGAGACGATCCGCTCAAGCGCAGGAGCAAAGCGGGCCGTCCAGTTGCCTGCCGCGCACAACGCCAGTCCTTCGCCTTGGGCTATCCGCTCCAGTGTCGGGTCGCCGCTCACCTCTAACCCACCCCTCAAGCCGGCTGGCTGCCGCTAACGCTGATCTCCGGCGCTGCCGGATCGGCTTGTCGAATCTGTCGCTAAACAGCCATAGTTGGTTGCGCGTCGCAAGCTACGGTTCAGGAAATAGTAGACTTTAAAATGACTTCCACCCCTCCCGGAGCGATTTCCCTGACCGGTCGGATCGAGCGCTGGCCGATCGCGGGGACCTTCACGATCAGCCGCGGCACCAAGACCGAGGCTGTCGTCGTGGTGGCCGAGGTGAGCCAGGGCGGCCTCACCGGCCGAGGCGAATGCGTACCCTACCCGCGCTATGGCGAAACGCCCGAGGCGACACTGCAGGCGATCCAGGCCCTACAGGCGCCACTCGCCAATGGCATGGACCGGATCGCCTTGCAGGCCGGGATGGCTGCCGGCGCCGCCCGCAATGCGCTGGATTGCGCGCTGGCGGACCTTGAGGCCAAACGCGCCGGCAAACGGATCTGGAACCTGCTCGGCCGGCCCGCGCCGGAGCCGCGGACCACCGCCTATACGATCTCGCTCGGGACATCAGAGGCGATGGCGGAGGCCACCGCGAAGGCCGCGCATCGTCAGTTGCTCAAGATCAAGCTTGGCGGCGATGGCGACGGCGCACGGATCGCCGCCGTGCGCAAGGCGGCGCCTGGATCCGAGCTGATCGTCGACGCCAACGAAGCCTGGACCGAGGACAACCTCGCCGCCAATCTCGCGGCCTGCGCCGATGCCGGCGTCACCCTGATCGAGCAGCCGCTGCCGGCGGGCAAGGACGAGGCGCTGGCGCGGATCAGGCGGCCGGTTGCGGTCTGCGCCGACGAGAGCGTGCATGACCGCGCCTCGCTCGCCGGCCTGCGCGGCCGCTATGACGCCGTCAACATCAAGCTCGACAAGACCGGCGGATTGACCGAAGCGCTGGCGATGGCGGATGCCGCCCGCGCGCTCGGCTTCGAGATCATGATCGGCTGCATGGTCGCGACCTCGCTCGCGATGGCGCCGGCGATGCTGATCGCGCAAGCCGCGCGCTTCGTCGATCTCGACGGCCCGCTGCTGCTGGCGAAGGACCGCGATCACGGCCTGCGCTACGAGGGCAGCCTGGTCTATCCGCCCGACGCCGCGCTCTGGGGCTAATCGGTAAGACGCTTACGCGCCAGCCACATCACGAGCCCGCCCGTGGCCGCCATCGCGGCCATCATGTCGTAGACGCCGAGCCCGAAGCGCGCATAGACCATGCCGCTGACGATCGCCGTGGTGCTCGCGACAATGCCGCCGCAGGCGGTGAGATAGCCCTGCGCGCGCGCCATCACGTGAACCGGCACGTGATGCACCATCAGGCCCATGATGCCGACCTGGGTCAGGCCGAAGCTCAGTCCATGTCCGAGCTGCACAACTGCAAGCACCGCAAGCGGCGGGTCCTGCGCGGTGATCGCCCAGCGCGCCGCGGCACTGGACGCCGCGATAATCACCAGCACAGCCGACGGCAGCGTGAAGCGCGGCGAGGCCGCAAACAGCACGATCTCGGCGATCACGCCGAGCACCCAGAGACAAGCGATCGTCAGGCCGCTGAAGCCGGCCTGCTGCCAGGCAATCGATGCGAAGATGTAATAGGCGCCGTGGCTGCCCTGGATCAGCGCCGAGGAGACGATGATAGCGAGGAAGGTGGGATTGCGCAGCAGTTTTGGCGCGCTGGCCGCAGGTGTGGCGGCTGCCACCGGGCGGCCCAGCGGCCGCAGCGTCAGCCCGACCAGCGCGCCGAGCACCGTCACGGCCGTGATGATCCAGATCAGGTCGACCTCCGCGACATAGCGAAGCAGGAAGCCGCTCAGCAGCGCGCTGACCGCGAAGGCGGCCGAGCCCCAGAGCCGCAGCGGTCCGTAGCTGAGGCCGAATTGCCTGACGCCGCGCAGTGCATAGGCATCGGTCAGCGGCACCATCGGGGTCCAGACGCAGCAGGTCAGCGCATAGATCGCCAGCAGCACGAACGGCTGATGCTGGGTGCCGATCACGGCAAAGCCGAACGCCGTGGCGAATCCGGTGGCGATGATCGCCCCGCGCAGCATCTGACGCCGCTCCGCCGCTGCGGTGACCAGCGGCAGCACCGTGAAGCGCGTCACCGGCGGCACCGCGGTGATGATGCCGATCCAGGTGGCGTCGATGCCGACCGCCTTCAGCCACACCGTGAAAAACGGCAGGTGAACCCCGGTCATGCCGAACAGCGTGGCATAGAATGCCGCAAGGCTGCGCGCGAATCGCCGCGATGCAACCTTTGCTGCAATGGGGATTTGTGATTCGGAAGACATCAATTCAATTGCGATTCGCGCGATATCGTGGTGATCGTTAGCGTAACGCGTAGTGATTTGCGCGGAGAGATTGTGATGGCCGAGGAAGCATTCGCCCTGTCGCCGATATCCGCCCGCGCGGCCCTGCCGAGCGAGGAGGACTATGCCGCGATCAGCGCGGCCTTCATGGAGACCTCGCGGGGCCGCTGGTTCCTCGGCGAATACGCCAAGCGCAACCGCAATGCCGATACCCGCATGGTGCTCGATGCCGTGGCGCGGATCGAGGAAAGCCTCAGTGCGCAGCGGCAAGCCGCCGCCGCGGCGATCAGGGACGAGCAACTGGCGCAGGCGCTGGCCGCCCTGCGCGGCGCAATCGAAGCTACCCAGGCCTCCGCCATCGCCGCGGTCGACGGCATCAGCTTCGAGCAAAGCCTCGCACCGGTGCGCAAGGGCGTGCGGGTGATCAGGGAGATCTCCTGGCGGCTGCGCGAGATCGGCAATGACGGCCGGATCTGCGACATCATCGATTCGCAGGTCAGCGCGATCGAGGCCGGCGCCGCCGAGGTCTCGATGAACGACGCCAAGGCTGTGCTGGATGCCGCCTTCGCGGCGCTGGCGCGCCGGCTCAGCGAGTTCGATCCGGACAAGGCGGCGACGCCTGCGGCCGAGCCTGACGTGGCCGAGGCGCCGGTTGCGGAGCCGCCGGCAGCGGCCCCCACGCCGCCACCGGTGGCCGAAAGTGCAGGTCCCGATATGCCCGCTACGCCGCCGGTGCCGCCTCAGGAGGCCGCTGCGGCGCCGATCGTCGAAGCCGCGATTCCCGCCGCCGTGCCCGGCACTGAGGCCGCTACGGCCGTGATGCCGCAGCCGAGCGAAGCCTGGATCAAAGCTGAAGCCGCGCTGGCCGAAGCCGAAGCCGCGGAACTCGCCCGCGTCACCGACGAAGCGACGGCCGACGCCCATGACGAGGCGGTGCTCGACCTGATCGCGATGGAGATGGGTGCGCCCGATCCGATCGACGAGGAGGCTATCGCCGAGGAAATGCGTGCCGCCGAGGAGATGCGCGTCGCCGAAGCGATGGACGTCGCTGAGGCGATGGCGGCCGAGCCCGAAATGGTTGCGCCGGCCATTCAGCCCGAGCCTGCACCGGCGCCGAAGGTCGAGGTCAGGGCAGAAGTCAAGATCAAGCCGCCGCCGGTGGCTGTGGCGCCGATTGCCGAAACTCTGGTGATGCCGCCGCCTCTCCGGCCCGCCGTTGAGCCTGCCCCTGCTCCCGCAGCAGAGATCTCACTCGGTTCGACCATCATCGCCAGCGGCCTGCTGAAAAGGCCAAGCGTCGCGGCCAACGATCCACTCGCGCCGATCCGCCGCATGAGCCAGGCTGAGAAGATCGCGTTCTTCTCGTAACCTCGACTGTTCATATCCTGTCATTGCCGGGCTTGACCCGCGCACGACGACTGGCGCGCGAAGCATTCATGTCCCATGGACCTGCGCACGCACGTGAACCAGCTCATGTACCGCGGCAGCATCTGTGCCTAACCCGGTGTCAGGCAACCAGTTTCGCGAACAGGTCGGCGTCGACATTGCCGCCCGACAGCACGATCACGACGTTCTTGCCCTTGGTATCGATCCGCCCGGCAAGCAGCGCCGCGAGCCCGACCGCGCCGCCGGGCTCCACCACGAGCTTGAGCTCGCGGTAGGCGAAGGCGACGGCGGCGCCGACCTCGTCGTCGGAGGCGCTGACGCCATTCGCGAGCAGCTTGCTATTGATGGCGAAGGTCAGTTCGCCCGGCATCATCGCCATCAGCGCATCGCAGATGGTGCGCGGCGCAACCGCATGCGCCTCGCGATGCCCGACCTTGAGCGAAAGGGCATGATCGTCATAGCCCGCGGGCTCGGCGACGATCACCTGGGCTCGCGGATATTTCGCCTTCACCGCGGTCGCAACGCCCGCGATCAATCCGCCACCCGAAGCCGGCGCGACCACGATGTCGGGCGTCAGTCCGAGCGCAGCCATGTCCTCGGCGATCTCGCGGCCGGCGGTGCCCTGGCCCGCGATCACGAAGGGATCGTCGTAGGGGCGCACCAAGGTCGCGCCGCGCTTGCCGGCAATGCCGTTGGCGATCGCCTCGCGGTCGTCGCGATCGCGGTCGTAGAGCACGACTTCGGCGCCATAGGATTTGGTGCGCTCGCGCTTGGTGATCGGCGAGTCCGCGGGCATCACGATGGTCGCCTGCATGTTGAGGATCTTGGCCGCCGCGGCGACGCCCTGGGCGTGGTTGCCCGAGGAGAACGCGACGACGCCGCCGCTCCGCTTGTCCTGCGGGATCGAGGCGAGCTTGTTGAAAGCGCCGCGAAACTTGAACGATCCGGTCCGCTGCAGCATTTCGGGCTTGAGGAAAACCTGGCTGCCGACGCGTTCGTTGAGAACGGGGAAGGTCAGGAGCGGCGTGCGCACCGCGAACGGCGCGACCACCCTCGCGGCGGCATCGATGTCCGCGGCAGCGACGGGTGGATTGAGAACGGTGTCCGTCATTCGCGATTTGTATCGCGGCGCCGGGCTGGCGGGCAAGACGCTTTAGCGTGACCCAACTAGTGCGAGTTTGGCTGAGGTGTCGGCAGGACGGCGAAATGGTGCTCTTCGGCACCAAATTCGAACGCCTCCCCCTCGCCGTCCGGCGGCGCGGGGCGGACGTTCATGCAGCGATCGATGAACACCCGGGCCGACGCCTGCCAGGTGTGGAGCGCGGCAAAGTCGACGCAGGCCTGCCGCGGGATGCTGAGCGCCTCCAGGCAGGCATGGCGCAGATCCTCGTCGAGCACGCCGACCGGCGCCGCGCCGATCACGTCGCGGGGACCGGTGACCGGAAAAGCGGCAACCGGCAGGCCGCTCGCCAATGCTTCAAGCAGCACCAGACCAAACGTATCGGTACGGCTCGGGAAAACGAACACATCGGCCGCGGCGTAGATCTCAGCCAATTCTTCCCCATGACGGGCGCCGAGGAACACAGCGTCCGGATATTTCCGCTCCAGCGCCGCCCGCGCCGGGCCGTCGCCGACCACGACCTTGGTTCCCGGCAGATCGAGATCGAGGAAGGCCTCGAGATTCTTCTCCACCGCCACCCGGCCGACGCTGAGATAGACCGGCTGCGGCAGGCAGAGATCGACGTCGCGCGGATGGAACAGCGCAGTATCGACGCCGCGCGACCACAGCACCACGTTGCGGAAGCCGCGCTGACGCAACTCGGCTGCCAGCGCCGGGGTCGCCGCCATCACCGCCCGGCTCGGCCGGTGGAACCAGCGCAGCGCCCGCCACACCCAGGCTTCCGGGACAGGCGTCCGCGCCGAGACGTATTCGGGGAAGCGAGTATGGAAGCTCGTCGTGAACGGCAGGCCGCGCTTGCGGCAATAGCGGCGCACCGCAAGCCCGATCGGGCCCTCGGTCGCGATATGGATGCTGTCGGGCCTCGCCGCCTCGATCAGACTTGCGACCTTGGCCCGGTAGGGCAGCGCCAGCCGGAGATCGCGATAGCTCGGCATCGCGAAGGTGCGGAACTCGTCCGGCGTCAGGAAGCTCACCTCGACGCCGAGCGATTTCGCCGCCTGTGCCATCATGGTCAGCGTGCGGACAACCCCGTTGACCTGGGGATGCCACGCATCGGTCGCGACCAGGATATGCGTCATGCAGCGCGTGCCGTCACTCGCGGAACCGGCGCGATCCGGCGCACCGGGTCGGTCCAGGTGATGATCTCGAAATGGCCGTCCTCGTGCTCGGCGAGCGCGGTGCAGCTCTCCACCCAGTCGCCGCAATTCATGTAGCGGATGCCGTGCTCATCATGAATCGTCGCGTAGTGGATGTGGCCGCAGATCACGCCGTCGCAGCCGTGGCGCCGCGCCTCGCCGGCAAGCGTCGCCTCGAACGCGCCGATATAATTCACCGCCTTCTTGACCTTCAGCTTGGCCCATTGCGACAGCGACCAGTACGGCACGCCGAACATCTTGCGGAAGAAGTTGACGAAGCGATTCATCTGGATCGCGAAGTCGTAGGCCTTGTCGCCGAGATGGGCGAGCCAGCGCGCGTTCTGCACCACGAGATCGAAAATGTCGCCGTGGATCACGAGGTAGCGCTTGCCGTCGGCGCCGGTGTGAACGGTGTTCTCCACCACGTCGATGCCGCCGAAATGCGTGCCGTAATATTTGCGCAGGAACTCGTCGTGGTTGCCCGGGACGTAGATCACCTTGGCGCCCTTGCGCGCCTTGCGCAGCATCTTCTGCACGAAATCATTATGGGTCTGCGGCCAGTACCAGTTCGACTTCAGCGCCCAGCCGTCGACGATATCACCAACGAGGTAGATCGTGTCGGCATCGTGAGAACGGAGGAAGTCGAGCAGGCGGTCGGCTTGCGAACCGCGGGCTCCGAGATGGACATCGGAGATAAACAAAGTGCGAAAGTGCCGCTCGGGACTTTCTTCACTCAAGGAGTCACTTCCCATGCCTGTGCACCTAACAGATTCCTGTGACAAGGCGATGACGATCCCCGCGACCCAAGGCCCCACAAACAGTTGACGAGAATCAGCAGCACGCCCCTTCCCTGCGGATAACAGCAGCGTGCGACAATCTGGCGACATCGGCGGTCGCGGCTGTGTGGAAGAGGCGTTGTGTTGCCTGCACAGCGCGATGGAACAACGCGCGGTGCGTAGCCCGGATGGAGCGAAGCGCAATCCGGGGTCCTGCATCCGCGGATGAACTGGTCCCGGATTTCGCTGCGCTCCATCCGGGCTACAAGAGCGTCAGTAATATCCGTGGAAGTGATGCACCGGCCCATGGCCGTGGCCGACGGCGAAGCGATCGGCTTCGGCGATCGCCTGCGTGATCCAGGCCTTGGCGTTGCGCACGGAGGTCTCCATGCTCTCGCCCTTCGCGAGCCCTGCGGCGATTGCCGAGGACAGCGAGCAGCCGGTGCCATGCGTATTGGCGGTCGCAATCCGCGGCGCAGCCAGCGCGATGCTGTGCTCGGCGTCGATCAGATAGTCGATGCTCTCGGCGCCGTGCCCATGGCCGCCCTTGACCAGCACCGCGCGACATCCCATCGCCAGCAATCGCTTGCCTTGTCGCTCGACGTCGGCCTCGCTTGAGGCGACCGGCTCGTTCAACAGCGCCGCCACTTCCGGCAGGTTCGGCGTGATCAGCGAGGCCAGCGGAAACAGCAGGACCTTCAGCGCATCGACCGCCTCGGCGGCAAGCAGCCGATCACCGGAGGTTGCGACCATCACCGGATCGAGCACGACATGGCGCGGCGCCCAGCGCCTCAGCCCATCGGCGATCGCAGCGATCGTGTCGGCCTGCGCCACCATGCCGATCTTGACCGCGCCGACCTCGAGGTCGGAGAACACTGCATCGATCTGGGCGGTGACGAATGACGCGGGCACCGGATGGATGCCGCTGACCCCCATGGTGTTCTGCGCGGTCAGCGCCGTGATCGCGGAGGCGCCATAGACCCCGAGCGCGGCAAAGCTCTTGAGGTCGGCCTGGATGCCCGCCCCGCCCGAGGAGTCCGAGCCGGCAATGGTGAGCGCGACCGGCGTCATCTTGCAGCACCGGCGGTTGATACGAGTGAGACCATCACGAACAAGACCATGGCCTGTCCTAGCCCGGCCGCCGATCGGCAGCAAGTTCGCCTGACTTTACCGCAAGTTGGCTCACCTTGACCCCTTGCCTCGCCCCTTGCCTTGGCCGCCCGTTTTGGGCCTATAGTCACGGAAATCCCCCGGAGACGACTTTGATGGTTCCTTTCTTCGTCCAGATCAAATGCAAGCTCGGCCAGTCCTACACCGTCGCCAACGCACTGGCGGAGGCCGAGATTGCGTCCGAGATCTATTCCACCGCGGGCAACTACGACCTCCTGGTCAAGTTCTACGTCGACCACGACACCGACATCGGCCATTTCATCAACGAGAAGGTTCAGGTGATCCCGGGCATCCAGGACACCCTCACGATCATCACCTTCAAGGCGTTCGGCGCGAAGTAGGACGCGCCCGCGAGAGCATGATGAGATTTAGGTCGAGCTTGAACGGCGTCGAAAGTTCACCTCTCCCTTGGGAGAGGTGAACCGAAACCGCGGCGAGCCGATTCAACCAAACCCATCCCGCTTTACAATTCCTTCTCCTTCTCCTTCTTCACCGGCTTCGGCGGTCCCTCGACCGGCGGCAGCGACTTGATGTACTCGGCGATCGCGTCGCGGTCGGACGACGACAGTTGCGAGGTGTTGCGGATCACGCGCACCATGGATCCGCCCGCGCTATCGCCGTCCGGCGTCTGGCCGCTCTCGAGGAAATAGGCGATATCCTTCACACTCCAGTCCGAGATCCCCCTCGGCGTGATGTTGGGCACCCAGCCTTCGCCCTCCGGATTCGGACCACCGGCGAAGCGCTGCGCGGTGACGATGCCGCCGAGGACATTGCGCGGGCTGTGGCACTCGGCGCAATGGCCGAAGCTGTTGACGAGATAGGCGCCGCGGTACCAATGCGCCGAGCGGCTTGCATCCGCGATGAACGGCTTGCCGTTCATGAACAGGAATTTCCAGACCCCGACATTGCGCCTGATGTTGAAGGGAAACGGCAAATCGTGGTCGCGCACCTTGCCGGCGACCGGCGGCAAGGTCTTCAGATAGGCGAACAGGTCGCGCACATCGCTGACCCTGGCGTGCTGATAGGACGGATACGGAAACGCCGGGAAATAGTGCGCGCCCGATGGCGAGGTGCCCTTCATGACCGCGGTGACGAAATCGGCCTCGCTCCAGCGGCCGATGCCGTCGTTCGGGTCGGGCGAGATGTTCGGCGCATAGAAGGTGCCGAATGGCGAGGGGATCGCGAGCCCGCCGCCGAGCTTCGTGCGGTCGTCCTGCTTCGGCACGGCATGGCAGGAGGAACATCCCCCGGCATTGAACGTTGTGAGGCCGTTGGCCAGGTCAGGCTGATAGGCAGGCAGCGCGTCGGCGGCAACGGTCGCGGGGATCGTCAGCCACCAGAACACACCAAAGCCGATTACGCCGGCCAGAATCGCCAGGAGGAAAATTCGTCGCAGCATTCACCGATCCGTCATTGGTCGCGTCAGTTCATGGACCAGTATGATGGCAACCAGTCGGACAAGCTCGCATCAAATTTGCCGCACCCAACGATCATTTGGGGAATAAATCCGAAAAACTGCTGTTTGAAGATTGCAACCATCCTGTGCCGTCAAAGGGGAGAGAACCATGTCGAACAAGACCTTGCTTGCCACACTGACGCTCGGCGCCGCCGTCGCCCTTGCCGGTCCGGCCTTTGCCGAGAAGTTCACGGCGAAGCTGGATAGCAAGAGCGAAGTGCCGCCGAATACCAGCACCGCCACCGGCACCGCCGACATCGACTACGATGCCGCCAGCAAGAAGCTGAGCTGGAAGCTGACCTATTCCGGCCTCTCGGGTCCGGCCACCGCCGCGCATTTCCACGGCCCCGCCGAGGCCGGCAAGAATTCCGGTGTCGCAGTCGCGATCCCGAACGCGACGTCGAGCCCGGTCGAAGGCAGCGCCACGCTGACCGACGCGCAGGCCGCCGATCTGCTCGCCGGCAAGTACTATGTCAACGTTCACACTGCGGCCAATCCGGGCGGCGAGATCCGCGGCCAGGTGACCAAATAACAAGTGACGAAGTAATCGTTCGCGACGCAACGCCAACAAGAAACGGCCGACACAAAAAAGGGCGGACGCCCTAAAGCGTCCGCCCTTTTCGTTGATGGAATGGCGATCAGCCCTTCTTGACGCGATAGGTCTCGTGGCAGCCGCCGCACTGCTTGCCGATCACGCCCAGCTCGGCCTTCAGCGTATCGACGTCCTTGATCTTGCCCTTGGCATCGGTGACGACCTTCGCGAAGCTCGCGGACTGCTGCGCGAAGCCCGCCTTGTCTTCCCAGATTTTCGGCGAAGGGGCGTAATCGCCTTCCAGCTTGACGCCTTTCATGCTCTCGGGGAACAGCGTCGGAAGCTGCTTGGCGGTATCCTCGAACTGGGCCAGCGCGGCATTGACGGTCGCCTGGTCGTAGGGCTTTTCGCCCTTGATGATCGCCGACAGCGCACCCGCATTCTTGCCATTGTCCTTCATCATGGCCTGGGTCTTCTTGACTTGATCCTGCTGTGCAACGACTGCACCGGCACCGAACGCCAGCACCGCAGCAACGACGACAATCCGCTTCATCGGCAAAACCCCTCAATTCCGCTCTGTCCCGGTCCGCGATCTGCGGCCGGCCTGGTTTGCAAAACACCGCGGGCGGAATCTTCATTCCGCCTGCGACAATTTATCAGAGATTATGGCGGCGCTGCGCCTCGCGGATCGCGATCCAGACCCGTTCCGGCGTGGCGGGCATGTCGATGTGGTCGATCTTGTACTCGCGATGCAGCCCCTCGACGATCGCGTTGACGACCGCCGGGCACGAGCCGATCGCGCCGGCCTCGCCCGCGCCCTTCACGCCCATTGGGTTGGTCGTGCAGGGCACGTTATGGGTCTCGAACACGAAGGACGGCCCGTCGGAGGCGCGCGGCAGCGCATAGTCCATGAAGGTGCCGGTGACGAGCTGACCATCGGTCGGGCTGTACACCGCCTGCTCCATCAGCGCCTGCCCGATGCCCTGCATCGCGCCGCCGTGAACCTGGCCGGCGAGCATCAGCGGATTGAGCGTGACGCCGAAATCGTCGACGATGACGTAGCTGACGATCTTGATGATGCCGGTTGAGGGGTCGATCTCGACCTCGGCGAGATGGGTGCCGTTCGGATAGGTGCCGTCGGCGCTGGCGAAGGTCGCGCTGGCATTCATCTTCGACGTATCGCCGCCCGGACGTTTGGCGAGATCGGCAAAGCTGATCGAGCGGTCTGTGCCGGCGATGCGGATGCGGCCGTCGGCGAATTCGAGGTCGCCGGCGCCGGCTTCCAGCGCCTGCGCCGCGAGCTCCTTCAGCTTGTTGCCGAGATCATGCGTCGCCCGCTGCACGCTGACGCCGCCGGACGGAATCGATGCCGAGCCGCCGGTGCCGAGGCCGGTCGCGATCTTGTCGGTATCGCCCTGCAGCACATGGACGCGCTCGGGCGGCACGCCGAACTGCTCGGCGACGATCTGCGCATAGGCGGTCTGGTGGCCCTGCCCGCTCGACTGCGTGCCGATCAGGATCGAGATGTCGCCGTTGGGATCGAGCGCCACATTGGCGGTCTCCTCGCCCATCGTGCCGCAGACCTCGACATAGCTTGCCATGCCGATGCCCCGCACCAGGCCCTCCTTCCTGGCGGCCTTGGCGCGCTTCGGAAATTCCTTCCAGTTGGCAATCTCCATCGCGCGCTTCATATGCGCGACGAAGTCGCCGGAGTCGTAGACCTTGCCGGTCGCGGTCGTGTAGGGCAGCGACTTCGGCGGAATGAAGTTCTTCCGCCGGATGGCGTCCGGCGTCATGCCGAGCTTGCGCGCAGCGGCATCGACGAGGCGCTCGATGACATAGGCGGCCTCCGGGCGGCCGGCGCCGCGATAGGCATCGACCGGCACCGTGTTGGTGAACACGGTGCGGACCCGGCAGTGGAAGGCCTGGATGTCATAGAGGCCCGGCAGCATGCCGGCGCCGCCATGCGGGATGTAGGGCGCGAAGGTCGAGAGGTAGGCGCCCATGTCGCCCATCAGGTCGACATCCATGCCGAGGAATTTGCCGTCCTCGGCGAGCGCCATCTTCGCGGTGGTGAGATTGTCGCGGCCCTGCGCGTCGCCCATGAAATGGTCGGAGCGCTCGGCCGTCCATTTGATGCTCTTCTTGAGCTTGCGCGCGGCCACCGAGATCAGCGCATATTCGCGATAGGGAAACAGCTTGGTGCCGAAGCCGCCGCCGACATCCGGGCAGATCACCCGCATGTTGTCCTTCGGCATCTTCAGGACCATGTCGCAGAGGATCTCGCGCAGGCGGTGGCTGCCCTGGCTGCCGATCGTCAGCGTCAGATGATCCTTCTTGGCGTCGTATTCCGCGACCGCGGCGCGCGTCTCCATAAAATTTGTGATGACGCGCGGATTGACGATGGTGATCTCGGCCACCGCATGCGCCTTGGCGAACGCGTCCTCGGCGGCCTTCTTATCGCCGATCGAGACGTCGAACAGCACATTGCCGGGCTTGTCCGGCCACACCTGCGGCGCGTCCTTCTTCACCGCATTGACGAGGCCGACCGCCGCCGGCAGCGGCGTCCATTTGACGTCGATCGCCTCGATCGCGTCACGGGCATGATCGACGGTGTCGGCGACCACAAAGGCCACCGCGTCGCCGACATGGCGCACCTCGTCCTTGGCGAGGATCGGATAAGGCGGTGCGGTGAACGGATCGGTTTCGAGATTGAACAGGCACGGCAGGCCGCCGAGTTCGGCGACGTCGGCGGCGGTCAGGATCAGCGCCACGCCGGGCATGCCGCGGGCCTTGCCGGCATCGATCGTGTAGGTCGCGTGCGCGTGCGGCGAGCGCAGCATCAGCGCGTGCAATGCGGGAGACGGTGCAACGTCGTCGGTGTAGCGGCCCTTGCCGCGAATCAGAGCGTCGTCCTCCTTGCGCCGCACACTTTGTCCGACGCCGAATTTGATGGGAGCTGCCATCGTCTCTCCAATTGCCTTGGTGTGTTTTGCGCATATTGGCGTGGTTGTCGCCGAAGCGCAAACCGCTTTCCGCCGCGCGCGGCGCTATCACACAGCGGCCTCCTATGCATTTGATTTGACAGGTAAAACTATACGCGGCGGAGCGCGAACAGCCAGCCGCGGCCGAACAGCATGAGGATCAGGAGGGCGTAGACGAAGACGCCGACCGCAATCAGCAGCAGCAGGATCAGTTCGTCGCGAAAGATCTGCATCGGCGCGAACCACACATAAGCGAAATGCGAGGTCAGCCACAGTGCGACCGCGAGCAGCACGCCGCACAGCGCGAAGGTGCCGAACGAGCGGATCAGCGCGCGATCGAGCGCGAGGTAGCCGCGGCGCACGGCAAACGTCAGCACCAGCAGCAGATTGACCCAGGCCCCGACCGCGGTCGCGAGCGCGAGGCCGACCTGCGCCAGCGTGCCGACCAGCGCGATCTTCAGCGCGACGTTGACCGCGACCCCGGTCAGCGCCGCTTTCACCGGCGTTGCGGTGTCCTTGCGAGCGTAGAAGGTCGCGACCGCGCTGCGGATCATCACGAAGGGAATGAGCCCCACCGCATAGGCCGCGAGCGTGGCCCCGGCGCTTGCCGCATCGGCCTTGGAGAACGCGCCGCGGGCGAACATCGCGCGCATGATCGGATCGGCGACCGTCAGGAACGCCGCCACGAACGGCACCGAGAACAGCAGCGTGAAATCGAAGGCGCGGCGCTGCGCGGCCATCGCGCCGGCGTGATCGTCGGCGCTCAGGCGCCGCGACATCTCCGGCAGCAGCACGGTGCCGATCGCGATCCCGATCACGCCGATCGGCAATTGATTGAGGCGGTCGGCATAATACAGCGCCGACAGCGCGCCGGCGGGCAGGAAGGTCGCGATGATGGTGTCGGCGAACAGCGCCACCTGGGTGCCCATCGAGCCCAGCGTCGCCGGTCCCAGCGCGCGGAAGAAGCCGCGGACGTCCTCGTCGAGCCTCAAGGGCGCGAACCGCGGCAGGCCGCCATGGCGCGCGAGGTCGCCGGCGAGCAGGAAGAATTGCAGGAAGCCCGAGATCAGGACGCCCCAGGCCGCGGCGTGGCCCGCGCTCGGGAAGAACGCCGCGAGCGCCAGCGTCATCATCATGGCGAGGTTGAGGAAGATCGGCGCCGCGGCGGCGCTGGCGAAGCGATGCATCACGTTGAGCATGCCGCCATAAAGCGTCACCAGCGTGATCAGCAGCAGATAGGGAAACGTGATCCGCGTCAGCTCGATCGCGAGCTTGCGCTGCGCCGCGTCCTCGGTGAAGCCCGGCGCGAGGATGCTCATCGCCTGCGGCATGAACGCCATCGCCACCGCCAGCAGGATCACCTGCGAGGCGAACAGCAGCGTGAAGATGCGGTCGGCGAACAGCCGCGCCGACGCTTCGCCCTTCTCGCCATGGACATGGGCATAGGCCGGCACGAAGGCGGCGTTGAAGGCGCCTTCGGCGAAGATCGCGCGGAAATGGTTGGGCAGCCGCAGCGCCACGAAGAAGGCGTCGGCAACCGGCCCGGCACCGAGGATCGCCGCGAGCATGATGTCGCGCGCGAACCCGGTGACCCGCGATAGCAGGGTATAGCCGCCGACGGTGAAGATGCGTCCAAGCATGCGCTGCTTCTAGCGCATGATTGCGGTCTGAAAAAGTTTCCTATCAGGCTGAAAGCGCGCTGCGCACAGCCGCGATGACGCGGTCCTGGGCCGCCTCGTCGAGATAGGCGTGCATCGGCAGGCTGATGACGTCGTCGGAGAGGCTTTCGCTGATCGCTAGGCCGCCGTCGGCGACCGGGAAATCACGGTAAGCGGTCTGCTGGTGCATCGACTTCGTGTAGTAGATCGCCGTCGGAATGCCTTGGGTCTTCAGCGTCGAGGCAAAGGCATCGCGGTCGGCCCCTTTCGGCAGGCGGATTGTGTATTGCGCCCACACCGAGGTGCAACCTGGCGCAAGGCGAGGCACGGTCACGATATTGCCGAGTCCGCGCGCGTAGCGCTCCGCCACTTGGTTGCGTGCCACGATCTCGTCGTCAAAAATCTTCAGCTTCTCGAGCAGGATCGCGGCCTGCATGGTATCGAGCCGCCCGGTGAGGCCGAGGCGGACATTGTCATATTTGTCCGAGCCTTGCCCGTGCACACGGATGCTGCGTAGCGCGTTCGCAAGTTCGTCGTCATTGGTAAAGATCGCGCCGCCATCGCCGAAACAGCCGAGCGGCTTTGCCGGGAAGAAACTGGTCGCGGTCGCAAGCCCGAAGGTGCCGAGCTTGCGGCCCTTGTAACTCGCGCCAAAGCCCTGGGCGGCGTCGTCGAGCACGAACAGGCCTTCGGCTTCGGCAACCGCAGCCACCGCGTCATGATCGGCGCTCTGGCCGAACAAATCCACTGGAATGACACCAACCGGCTTTAGGCCACGCGACATCGCGGTGGCGATCCCGCGCTTGAGCGAATTGATATCGATATTGAATGTCGTCTCGTCCACATCGACGAAGAGGGGTGTCGCGCCGGTGAGCGCCACCGCTTCGCCGGTCGCGCAGAACGTGAAAGACGGGCACAGCACGGCGTCGCCCGGCCCGACATTCTTCGCCATCAGGACCATCAAGAGCGCGTCAGTGCCGCTGGAACAGCTCACCACATGCTTTGCGCCGCTATAGTCCGCCAGCGCCTTCTCCAGCGCGGTCACTTCCGGGCCATTGACGAATTGGCAATGGTTGAGCACGCGGGCGACTGCATCATCGACCGATTTGCCGAGCCGCTGGCGCTGCGCGGCAATGTCTATGAAGGGAACAGGCTCTGGACGCATGTGTTGGTTCATGAAGCTTTCGCGCGTGTTTTCAAGTTGCAATTAGCTGGCGATGCGGCGCGGCCCCTTGCGCATCGTCGAGGCGGCGGGCCGCGCGGGCGATTCCAGGCAGCGGATCGCGATCTCGAGGCTCGCCACGCCCTCGTCGCCGGACACCGCCGGCAGCTTGCCGCCGCGTACGGCGTCGAGGAAGGCGATCAGTTCGGCGCGCAGCGGCTCGTCATGCCCGACCGGCAGGTGACGCATCGAATAGCTGCCGTCCGGCTTGAAGCCGAAACATTCGGTGACCTGACGCGTGAGCAGATCGCCCATCACATACTTGCCGCGGGTTGCGACCGTCACGTTGCGCGCCTTGAACGGCGTCAGCCAGTTGGTGTTGATGTGGGCGAGCACGCCGGAAGCGGTGCGGAACTGCAGCAGCGCGATGTCCTCGCGCTCGGCGACGGCGCTCGAGAGCTGCGGCTGCACCTCGACGATATCGGACTCGGTGAACCAGCGGATCAGATCGATGTCGTGCACGGCAAGATCGATCACGACGCCGACATTGGACATTCGCGGCGGGAACGGGCCGACCCGGGTGATGCCAATCGACAGGATGTCCTCGCCCGAGATCGCCTTCTTGATCGCGGCGACCGCCGGATTGAAACGCTCGACATGGCCGACCATCAGCGTGACGCCGGCCCGCTCGGCGGCCGCAACGATCTCGCGGCCCTCTTCGACCGTGGACGCGACCGGCTTCTCGACCAGGATGTGAATGTTGCGCGCGATGCAGGCGAGCGCGATCTCGTGATGCAGATGGGTGGGAGCTGCGATCGTCACCGCATCGATGCCCTCGGCGAACAGCTGATCGAGGCTTTCGAAGGCGCGGCAGCCGACCAGGTCGATGGCGCGGGTGCGATGTTCCGGCAGCGGATCGACGATGCCGATCAACAGCACCCCGGGCAGTCCGGCCAGCACGCGGGCATGGTTGCTGCCCATCACGCCGGCGCCGATCACGCCGACGCGCAATGCGCGGCCAATATCGGCCTTCGCGCCGGCTGCGGACACTTTTGCATTCATATCGTAGACCCCAAGTAACGTTCTGGCGGTTGTCCCGGCTTCTCAGGGAGCCATCCCGGCTCCGAGGGAATCAGCACCAAGGCCCCTCTGCCCGATCCGCGCCTTTGGCGCAAATCACGACCCGCTTCGTTGGCAGCCGCTATAGCACGGCGTCACAAATGTGGCGAATGCCAACGGCGAAATCCGGACACGTTTTGATTCAAAGAGTTACATCGCCCGCGACTCGATCTTGAGCGCGGGGCCCGTTCGCCTCAGGTGCGCCGATAGTCATCCTCGATGCGGATGATGTCGTCCTCGCCGAGATAGCTGCCGGTCTGCACCTCGATCAGCTCGAGCTGGATCTTGCCCGGGTTCTCCAGCCGGTGCACCGCGCCGATCGGGATGTAGATCGATTCGTTCTCGTGCACCGTCTTGATCAGCTCGTTGACGGTGACCTGCGCGGTGCCGCGCACCACGATCCAGTGCTCGGAGCGGTGATGGTGCTTCTGCAGGGACAGCCGTCCGCCCGGCTTGACGACGATACGCTTGACCTGGTGGCGATCGCCATTGTCGACCGACTGATAGGAGCCCCAGGGGCGATGCACCTTGATATGATTCTCGGTCACCTCCGGCGCCGCCACTTTCAATTTCGCGACCAGCCGCTTCAGCCCGTTGGCGTCCTTCTGGCGTGACACCAGCACGGCGTCCTGGGTCGCGACCACGACGAGATCGTCGACGCCTTCGAGCGCAACCAGCGCCCGGTCGGTCGAGACGTTGCAATTGCGGGAGTCCTCGAACACCGCAGTGCCGCGCGCAGCGTTGCCGAGGCTGTCCTTGTCCGACAGCTCCCAGACCTGACGCCACGAGCCGATGTCTGACCAGCCGCACGCCACCGGCACCACCGCGGCACGCGATGTCTTCTCCATGACCGCGTAGTCGATCGAGATCGCCTTCGCCGCGCCGAAGGCCTGCGCATCGAGCTTGACGAAGCCGAGATCGCGCGCCGCCGACGCAACCGACTGCTCCACCGAGGCGACACTGTCCGCATCGACATTGCGGTACTCGTCGAGCAGCACGCCGGCCCGGAACATGAAGTTGCCGCTGTTCCAGAGATAGCCTGCATCGATATAGCCCGCCGCCGTCGCGGCATCCGGCTTCTCGACGAATTTCGCCACCGTGCGCACCTCGCCGGCGACCGCCTCACCCGGATTGATGTAGCCGTATTCGGTGGCCGGCCGCTCCGGCTTGACGCCGAACGTCACGATGCGGCCGGCGTCCGCGGCCACCAACCCGCCGCGGCACGCGGCGACGAAGGCCGCGGTGTCCCGCACAAGATGGTCGGCGGCCAGCGCCAGCACGATCGCTTCGCTGTCGCGGCTCTGCGCGAACGCCGCACCGGCCGCGATCGCCGGCCCCGAGTCGCGACGCATCGGCTCCAGCAGCACGTCGGCCTCGCGGCCGATCTCGGCCAGTTGCTCCAGCACCATGAAGCGATAGGCCTCGTTGGTGATCACGATCGGACGCTCGAAGAGGCCGGCGTCGGAAACCCGCAGCAGCGTCTCCTGGAAGGTCGAGCGGGCCCCGAACAGCGACAGGAACTGTTTCGGATGCACCTCGCGTGACGCCGGCCACAATCGCGTGCCTGCGCCGCCGCACATGATCAGGGGAATAATTCGTCGATCCATCGATGCCTCAAATCCTGTCGTGCAAGTCCTGTCGTGCAAGTCCTGTCGTATCCGCCTGCGGACGACACACCAAATCGGCCCGGGCTGTCGCGGCCGGCGGCCCTGTCGCCTCGGAAGCACTATCCAAGCAGTAGCACGCGCCCCCCGCGCGTCTGGTCGGATTTTACCGGTAACGTAAACCCCCGGTGAGTGGCCGGCCGTCCCCCGTTCCGGCCTCTTTAGCCACCCCTTCGCGCCTGCCGCAATAGGGACCAGTACGGGTATTGCCAGATCGGCGCGGAAACCATACCAAGGCGGCGAATTTGGGCGCGCGAAAGCGTTTTGCGCTGTTTTTGACACATTCTGAAACCTGGCAGCCGAACGGAAATGCGCCGAATCCTGCTTTCGACCGTCAAGATCCTGATCTCGGCAGCGCTGCTCTATTTCTCGCTGCGCAAGGTCAATCTGTACGACCTTGCCTCCCGTATCCAGGCCGAGAGCCTGGGCTGGCTCGGCCTCGCGATCGCGGTCACGTTCCTGCAGATCTTCCTCGGGGTGTTGCGCTGGCGGGAGATCAGCGTGGAGTGCGGAGCCCCGCTGGAGACAGGCCAGGCCATGCGCTTCAACGTGATCGGCACCTTCTTCAACCAGACACTGCCGTCCTCGATCGGCGGCGACGCGGTCCGGCTTTGGCTCGTCGCGCGCGCCGGTGCGGGCTGGCGCGCAGCCACCTATTCGATTTTCGTCGACCGCGCGATCGGACTGATCGCCCTCGCCGTCGTCATCGCCGCCACCCTGCCATGGAGCTATCGGCTGATTTCTGATTCCCACGGCTGGATGGCGTTGCTGCTTCTCGACCTCGCCGCACTCGCGGCCGGATTTGGCTTCCTGCTGATCGGCGTGTTGCCTTGGGTCTGGCTGAAGCAATGGTGGGCGACGCATCACATCCACGCCTGCGCGGTCATCGCGAACCGGGTGTTGTTCAGCCGCAAGCGCGGATTGAGGGTCGCAATTCTCTCGATCGCCATTCACGTGGTGACCGTCGTGATCGCCTGGTGCGTGGTGAAATCGATCACCGCGCCCGTCACCTTCGGCCAGATATTCCAATTGTTGCCGCCGGTGATGCTGATCACGATGATGCCGATCTCGATCGCGGGCTGGGGCGTACGCGAGGCCACGATGGCGCTGGCCTTCGGCTACGCCGGATTGATCGCCAATGAAGGCGTCAACATCTCGCTGTTATTCGGCGCGGTATCGTTCGTGGTTGGCGTGTTTGGCGGCCTGGTCTGGATCCTGAGCCCGGAAAAGGCCGCCAAGGGCACAGAACCGATCGAAGTCCCGGGATCGCAATCGCGAGTCCCGGGATCGCAATAGCCGGACCAGAATGAGCGCTTTCGAAATCCTCCTGTCATTGATCGCGGCGGTTCTGGCTGCGTCGATCTCGGCTGTCCTGATCCAGGCGACGCGGCCGCTGCTGCTGCGTGTGGCGCTGGCGAAGCCGAATGCGCGCTCGTCGCACCGTATTCCAACGCCGCAGGGTGCCGGCATCGCGGTCACGGCGGCGACGCTGCTGGCGGGCGGAATCGTCATCGTCCTGGCCGGATCGCAGAACCTGACTATTCCCTTCATCGTGTTCGCGGCCTGCCTGTTCATCGCGGTGGTGGGTTTTGCCGACGACATCCGCTCGCTGCCCGTCGTCCCGCGGCTGCTGCTGCAGGCCGCCGCCGTTGCGGCCGTGGTGTTTTCCGCGCCTGATGGTCTCAGGCTGGTTCCGGCCGGCCCGGTCTGGCTCGAACGCGGCCTGCTGCTGATCGCCGGCCTCTGGTTCGTGAACCTCGTCAACTTCATGGACGGGCTCGACCTGATGACCGCGGCCGAGGCCGTGCCGATCACCGTGGCGATCGCCCTGCTCGGCAGCTTCGGCTATCTCCCCGCAGCTCCCGCGCTGGTCGCGGCAGCGCTGTGCGGCGCGCTGCTCGGCTTCGCGCCGTTCAACCGACCGGTCGCAAGGA
Organism: Bradyrhizobium sp. USDA 4538; assembly: GCF_024171045.1. Lineage (NCBI taxonomy): Bacteria > Pseudomonadati > Pseudomonadota > Alphaproteobacteria > Hyphomicrobiales > Nitrobacteraceae > Bradyrhizobium > Bradyrhizobium sp. USDA 4538. Next base: position 6,569,614 of record NZ_JALJZE010000001.1, on the reverse strand, counting down.
TATTCCTCGGCGATGTCGGCAGCCTGCCGATCGGCCTGCTGCTCGGCTGGTGCCTGCTCGAGCTCGCCCTGCACCGGCAGTTCGCCGCCGCGCTGCTGCTGCCGCTGTATTATTTGACGGATGCGACGGTCACGCTGTTTCGCCGCATGGCGCGGCGCGAGCCATTCTGGGCCGCGCATCGCTCGCACTTCTACCAGCGCGCGACCGACAACGGGTTCACGGTGTGGCGCGTCGTCGGCGAGGTGTTTGCGCTTAACGCGGCGCTGGCGCTGCTCGCATTCACCTCGGTCGCCCTCAATTCGCTCACTGCGGACATCGCGCTGCTGCTGGCCGGCGCGCTCACCGTCGCCTGGCAGCTGCGGCGGTTCTCCCGACCGCTCTGATCGCCTCAGCTGTCCGTTTGACGCAGCGCGCGCCGCAGCCCCTCGTCGAGGCTGATCGGCTGCTGCCATCCGGTGCCCGCGATCTTGGAAAGATCAAGCTCGAGCGAGGCGAACAGGCTGTCATAGGCTTCCTTGCGGCCGCTGATCCCGAGCGCCATCTTCAACAGCAGCGGCGGCAGCCAGAACAGACGCGGCGAGGTGTCCGCCGCCCGGGCCAGACGCTCGACGAATTCCCGCGTCGAGACCTGCTCGCGGTCAGCCACCAGGAACACGTCGAAATCATCTCCCGGGTGCGACAACCGGTGCAAGATGAACGACGCGAGGTTTTCCGCCGACAGGAACGCGCGGCGATTCTTCACATAAGCGAGCGGTAGCGGCAAGCCATTGAGCACCGCGCGCTTGAGCAGGGCGAAATTTCCCTTCGCACCGGCCCCGTAGATTAGCGGCGGCCTGATGACGGTCACCCTCATGCCGCTGCCCGGCACAATTTCCTTCAAGCCGACCTCGGCGGCCGCCTTCGAGTTTCCGTAGAGGCCGCGCGGCGTCAGGACATCGTCCTCGCGAAACGGAGGACGCCCGTAATTGCTGCGCCCATGCACCAGGATCGTGCTGACGAAAATGAAATCGCGAATGCCCGCAGCGACCGCGGACCGCGCCAAATGCAGCGTGCCCTCGATATTGACGTTGCGATAGAGCTCTATCGCGCGTTCGTCGGACTGCTGATGAACGCGGGCCGCAAGATGCACAACCGCCTCCACCCCGTCGAGCGCGGCGCGCCAATCGGTGGCGGGACTGAGCGAGCCGATCATCACGTCGTTTGCATCGCGCGGTGGAGTTCGCACCGCGCGTCGCACCACCCAGCCGCCGCGCGCCAGCGCGGGCACCACATGGCGGCCGACAAAGCCGCTGGCGCCCGTGACCAGAACCGTCCGGTGACCATTATTCATACCGTCCGCTCCACATCGCGATTGGATAGCAGCTCCCGGACCAGCGCAGCGTAGCTCGCGAGCGCCCGCTCGGGACTGAAGTTCCGCGCGGTCGCGACGGCGCGCTCGGCCATCGCGGCGTCCCGCGATCGCGACGCCAGGCGGATGGCTTCGGCGAGTTGATCGGGCCTTCCCGGCGTGACGACCCAGCCCAGCCGGTTTTCGCTGACGGTGAGCGCAGCCTCGGCCTCTGGCTCGGAGACGAGAATGACGGGCCGGCCGGCAGCGAGCAGATTGTAGAACCGGCTCGGCACCGACACGCCGGCGACATCCTTGCGATAGGGAATGAGCCAGACGTCTGCGCTGGAGAGCAGCGCATCCAGCTCGCTGTCCGCGACGCGGTCGACCAGCGTGACGTTGGCAAGCCGCGCGGTGGCCCGCAGCTCCTTGAGCCGCGCGAAGCCGATGCCCCACCCCGAGAGCAGAAAATGGATCTCGCCTTCGTCACGCAGCAGCCGCGCGGCCTCGAACACGATGTCCGGATCGTGGGTGAAGCCGAGATTGCCGGACAGCCCGACGACGAAGCGCGCGGCGATCGCCTTGCGAAACGGATTGTCGGGGCTCACGGGACGGTTGCCGGGCGCGAGCGTGGCCCAGTTCGGGATGAACCTGATCTTGTCCTGTGTCATTCCGCCATAGCGCAGCAGCAGCTTCTCGGCGTCGCGGCCGATCACGATGACAGCGTTCAGGGCCCGGAACATCAGCGCGTTGATCGCGCGCATCGCCCGCGCGACCAGCGAGGACGGCCGCAGCAGCCCGGCCATCACGAGCACATCGGGAAACAGGTCGTGCAGGATCAGCGCCGACTTGGCCCCCTTCAACCTTGCCGCGGCGGCAACCGCATAGGGCAGCGCGAAGGGAGCGGTCACCGTCAGCGCCACGTCGCCCCGCTTCAGGCGCGACAACAGCGCAAAAAAGATCCGGCCGGTGAACAGCGCCTCGGCCAGCGCGCGCTTGATCAGCGCCGCCTTTCCAGGCAGCCAGTTCCTGATCTCGACGACGGCGGGACGCCCGGGCGCCGGCGCCCGCGCCGAGCCCGGCATCCCGGAGACCACCATCACCTCCGACTCCTGCGCGATCCGTTCGGCGATCGCAGACATGATCGCGGCGGTCGTGCTGTGGTCCGGCGGATAGTGCTGGCTGACGACCACGACTTTTCGAGAACTACGCATCAATGGCTTTCGAAACGGTCCTGTCTCGGCGTCCGCAGAACGGCGCGGTCAGGCGGCATTCGATCCGAACTCGGGCACGGCGTCCTGAAGGACGGCGCGGATGGTCACACGGTCATCTCTCTCGATCGCATCCTCCAGCGCCGCGAGCCACTTGCGCAGCGTCGACATCGGAGGCTGGTTCGGCTTGGCCGCCATGACGCCGGCGACCCCGATCTCGAGCGTCGGCTCCTGGCTTGCGAACAGGATCTCGTTCAGCCGCTCGCCGGGGCGGATGCCGCTAAATACGATCTCGACGTCGACGCCGGGTTGCAGGCCCGACAGACGGATCATCCGCTCGGCGAGATCGACGATCTTCACCGGTTGCCCCATGTTCAGCACATAGACCGAGACGTCAGGCCGCGCCGGCGTCACGGCGTGCGTCGCCGCGGTGATCACGAGATCGCAGGCCTCGCGGATCGTCATGAAGTAGCGAACCATGTCCGGATGGGTTACCGTGATCGGTCCGCCGGCCTCGATCTGCGCCTTGAATTTCGGCACCACCGATCCGTTGGACGCCAGCACATTGCCGAACCGCACCGAGATCAGCCGCATGTGCGGCTTGCCCTTTGCCTCGGTCATCAGGTCATGGTCCAGCGCCTGGCAATACATCTCGGCGAACCGCTTGGTCAGGCCCAGCATCGACACCGGCTCGATCGCCTTGTCGGTCGAGATCATCACCATCGCGCTCGCGCCCGCGGCATGCGCGGCGTCGGCCACGTTCACCGACCCGAAGATGTTGGTCTTGACCCCTTCGCTCCAGTCGCGCTCCAGGATCGGCACATGCTTGAGCGCCGCGGCATGGAACACGATGTCGGGCTTGAACTCGCTCATCAACCGCGTGATGCGCTCGCGATCTCGGATATCGGCGATCCGGCCCTCGATCTCGGGGCCGGAGTCGCGCGCGGACAGCGCCTCGGTAACCGCATAGAGCGCCGGCTCGGAATTCTCCACGACCAGGAGGCGCGCGGCGCCGAAGGTCGCGACCCGTTCGCAGATTTCGGCACCGATCGAGCCGCCGCCGCCGGTCACGATGACCGACTTGCCCCTCACCAGCGTCTCGAGCCGCGCGTAGTCGATCTTCTGGCTTGGGCGCAGCAGCAGGTCCTCGACGGCGACGTTGGTCAGTCGCGGCGCGTCGCCGCCCTCCAGCGACGGCAGGCGACTGACCATCACGCCGAGCCGCCTGGCGCGCATCAGCACGCTTTCCGGATGCGCTTCGGGTTCGAAGGCCGACGGTGTCATGACCACGCGCTTGATCGGCCGCTGGCGGGTCTCAAAATCCCGAATCACGGCCTCGATGTCGTCGACGCCGCCGACCACGGGAATGTTGCGGATCATCTGGCCGCGGTCGGCGTCCGACGGCGAGAGCACACCGACCGGCCAGAGCCGCTTGATGGCACCATTCTCGATGCCGCGCAGCACGACTTCGGCATCGGCCGTACGTCCGACCAGCAGCGCCGGCGCGGCGTTGTCGGATCGGGCATGCAGCCGCGTGCGCGAATAACGGAAATAACGGTAGCCGAGGCGCAACGCGCTCAGCGCGAACACCTCGAGGAAGAAGAACAGGATGATCGTGACCCGGCCGAGGAACACCGGGCTTTGCGAATTCGTTCCGGTGAAGAAGTAGACGTAGTCCAGCACGACCAGTGCCAGCGTCAGCACGGATGCGACCCGCAGGATATTCACTGCGTCCGGCAGCGAGGTGAAGCGCCATTTCGCCGTGGTCAGATTGGAGAAATAGCTGACGAAAATGCTGAACAGCACGAACCAGGGCAGAATCAGCAGCAGATGCGGCAGTCGATCGGTAAGGAGGCTGCCCTCAAAACGCAGATAGAAGCTCGCCAGCAACGCAAACGTCGTCGCGAGCGCGTCATGCAGCAAAATCAGGAAGTTGCGCAGGGTAAATTGTGAAAGACGCGTCATCTAACGGACGGGTTGCCGGCAACTGGGAGTTTGCGGTGAGACATTTGGCAGGCTGATAGCGTATCTGCAGCGCCCTTGCCAGCGATCATGGACGAGCAGGAGGTTCGGGTTCCATATCGGCCCCCAATTGCCCCTTCAACGCCATGCCGCCCGCGACCCCGACACCCAGCACGTACATCCAGCCTTCGTGAAAGTCGAAGATGTGTGAATTAAACAACGAACTCGTAATATTCTGTACTACGACGAGAAGCCCGATCCAGTTGACGAGACCGTCGCCGCGGAACAGCAAGAGGTGCAGCAGCCACATCGCATACAGGATCGCCACACCCACAATGCCCCACTGCACGGCGACGTTCAACGTTTGATTGTGAGGGTTGCCGATCACTTCGCCGGAGGCCTGGGTCACACCACCCGTTGCCACGCGCTCGAATAGGCCCCGGGTCGCTCCGGTGCCATGGCCGATGACCGGGGCCTCGGCGAAGAAGCCGAGCGACTTTCGCCAGAATTCGAGCCGCAGACCGACCGAGGTCGGCTCGTTGCGCTCCATGTAGAGCTTGTAGTCGCGCTGGAATGACTCGGCCGTCCAGCGCAATTGCGGTGAGCCATACCACGCCACCACGGCTAACGCGGCGGCCGCGCAAAGGATCAGGACGATGCTGCGCCAGCGCAGATGGAGCAGCGCAAACACCGCGAACATAATCGGAACCGTCACCAATGCAGTCCGCGACACCACCACCATCGCCATGTTGGCGAACAGGCTGAGCGCGATCGCGATCAGCAACATGGCCGGCAGGAAGCGTTTGGCCCGCAGCAGCATCACGACCGGATAGGCCAGCGCGACCGCGCATAAGGTGAATTCCTGGCTCTGGTCGATGTAGTTCTTGACGAAGACTCCCTGCTCGCCAGGCGCAGGCGCCCTCAGCGCGAGGTGCGGATAGGCAAGCACCAGCCAGGACATCAGCATCAGGAGCGTGCAGGAGACGAGGAAAGCGACGAACACCCAGGTCCCGCGGGCCGAGCGCTGAAAATGATAGAGCAGGACCGGCAGCACGAGGAGCTTTGCGGTCGGCCCGACCGCGTAGAATCGCGCGCCCCAGGCCGCGTCCGACCAGAGCGTGCCGACAAGCGCGAGGCAAAACAACGCGACCGGCGCCAGGCAGATCGGCCGCTTCAGCAGCGCCCAGAACGCCTTCAGATCGACCGTCGGCGCAATCGCGATCAGCAGCACCACGCCGAAGATGCCGACCAGCGAGGTCGACCACGGCAGCGACAGCACGATCAGGACCGCGACCACATCGGTCGCGGTCTGCCAGCGCGCCGGATCGCGCCAGGCCGGACACGCCGCGGCGCCTGCCGGGGATGCCATGCTTGCGCTCATGCCTTGCCCTCACGGGCCCGCGCAACCAGCGACGTCGTGCTGTGGCCGGGCAGGATCTCGACCAGCACCACCTCGCCGCCGGCGGCTTCGACGATCTCGTGGCCGACCACCTGCTCGCGGGTATAGTCGCCGCCCTTGACCAGCACGCTCGGCCGCACCTGCGTGATCAGATTGATCGGCGTGTCCTCCTCGAAGATCGCGACGAGGTCGACGGCTTCCAGCGCCGCCAGCACCTCGGCGCGGGCGCGCTCGTCCTGCACCGGACGCCCCTCGCCCTTCAGCCGCTTCACCGAGGCGTCGCTGTTCAGCCCGACGACGAGGCGATCACAGGCGCCGCGCGCGGCGGTCAGCACCTTGACGTGGCCGGGATGCAGGATGTCGAAGCAGCCATTGGTGAAGCCGATGCGCAGATCCTGCCTGCGCCACTCCTCGAGGCATGCATCGATGTCGCCGCCGGCCGGGACGATCTTCTCCTCGGCCGCCAGCGAAGCGTGCGGCAGGATCCTTCGGCGCAATTCGGCGGACTTGACGATCGCGGTACCGGTCTTGCCGACCGCAACCGCCGCCGCCGCGCTCGCGATCCGCAGCGCGCCTTCCCAGTCGGCGCCGCCCGCCAGCGCCAGCGCCAGCGCCGCGGCAACGGTATCGCCGGCGCCGGAGACGTCGCGTACCTTGACCGGCAGCGCCGGCACATGGATCGAACCGCCGCCCCGCGTCACCAGCGTCATGCCGCGCTCGCCCTGCGTCACCAGCATCGCCTCGCAATCCGCGAGGTACATCGCATCGGGCGCGGCCTGCGCGATGCTGTCCTGGCTGTCGGCGCGGCTGCGGGTCGCCTCGGCGAATTCCTTGCGGTTCGGCGTCAGCACGGTCGCGCCGCGATAGATCGCGAGATTGGCGCTCTTGGGGTCGACGATGACGCGCTTTTGCGCCTGGCGCGCCGCGTCGATCACATTGCGGATCACCCGCGCGGTGAGCACGCCCTTGGCGTAATCCGACAGCAGCACGATGTCGGCCCGCGCAAGCCGCGGCAGGATCGCGTCGATCAGCTGCTGCTCGATGGCCGGCGCGGCCGGCGCGGCGAACTCCCAGTCGGAGCGCAGCATGTGGGTCGAGAATTGCTCGGAGACGAAGCGCACCTTGCGCGTGGTCGGACGGGCGGCGTCGCGCACCAGCACGGTCTCGATAGCGGCTTCCTTCGCCAGCGCCTCGGCCAGCACCGCGCCGGCGGCGTCCTCGCCGATCAGGCCGACGAAGATGCAGCGCCCGCCAAGCGCAGCGATGTTGCGCGCGACGTTGCCGGCGCCGCCGATATTGGTCTCGCTGCGCCTGACCGCGATCACCGGCGCCGGCGCCTCCGGCGAGATTCGCGACACCTCGCCGTAGACGAACTCGTCGAGCATGAGGTCGCCGACGCACAGCACGGTCTGGCCGGACATCGCACGCGAGATCGCTTCAAAATCGAACATCAGTCACCGTCATCCGCTCTAGCGATAGCGATCCGCGCGGTCGAGAAAGCCCTTCACATAGGCCCCGACTGCGTCTTCCAGGCGGGTGAAACCGCCATTGTATCCGGCGCGCCCGAGACGATCGACTACGCTCTGGGTGAAGTACTGGTAGCTGCCGCGAATCTGCTCGGGCATGTCGACATACTGGATGTTCGGCTCCAGCCCGAGCGCGCCATAGGCCGAGACGATCAGGTCCTTGAAGCTGCGCGCCTTGCCGGTACCGACATTGAACAGCCCGGAGACCCGCGGCGTCGCGATCAGCCACATCATCACCCGCACGACATCGTCCACATAGATGAAGTCGCGGCGCTGATCGCCGTCGGCGATGCCCTCGCGATGCGACTTGAACAGCTGCACGACGCGGCCCGCCTTGATGTCGTCGAAGCGCCGCGCCAGCACGCTCATCATCGGGCCCTTGTGATATTCATTGGGGCCGAACACGTTGAAGAATTTCAGCCCGGCCCATTGCGGCGGCAGAGGCGCGCCCTTCGCCGCGCGCTCGGCGACCGCAAGGTCGAACAGGTTCTTGCTCCAGCCGTACAGGTTCATCGGCCGCAACCGCTTCAGCGCCTCGACCGACGCGTCGTCGTCAAACCCCTGTTCGCCGTCGCCATAGGTCGCGGCCGAGGAGGCATAGATGAACGGCGTGGCATTCGCCGTGCACCAGTCGAGCAGCCGCATCGAGAGACGGAAATTGGTCTCGATCACCAGGTCGCCGTCGATTGCCGTAGTCTCGGAAATGGCGCCGAGATGGATCACGGCGGTGAGCCGCCGCCCTTTCAGCCAGTCGCCGAGCTCGGCCGGCGGAACGACATCGGCAAGCTGGCGCTTGGCCAGGTTCCGCCACTTGCCGTCCTGCCCAAGCAGATCGCAGACCGCGACGTCGCTGCGCCCGGCGTCGTTCAACGCGGCCACGACGTTCGATCCGATAAAACCGGCGCCCCCGGTTACCAGAAACATGATGAAATCCCGCCAGATTCCTTTGCAGCCGTCAGCTTTGCCCCACTCCCGCGTCGCAGGCAACGACGGCTTTACCTCTCATCGCGAACCGGTTACCGACTTGGCCGCGCCCGATCGGCCTTGGCCTATTTAGAAATGAATATTGATTCAATATCTGATATCGAAACACAGGATGCCGGGGATACCAGACCGATCCTCGTGGTGCCCTATGTTTGGATCGGCGATTTCGTGCGCGGCCACACCGTGGTCAGGGTGCTCCGCAAGCGTTGGCCGAACCGGCCGATCGACCTTCTGACGTCCAGGCTTTGCGCCCCTTTGGTCGATTATATGCCCGATGTTCGCGCCGGAATCGTGTCTGACCTGCCGCGCAGCCGGCTGGCGCTGGCCCAGCAGCAGGCCCTCGCGGCCGAGCTTCGCCGACGGAACTACGCCACCGCACTGGTGCTGCCGCGGACCTGGAAGGCCGCTCTCGCGCCGGCGCTGGCGGGCATCCCGGAACGGGTCGGCTTCTTTGGCGAGGTGCGGTTCGGCCTCATCAACGCGATGCGATGGGGGGAAAAGCAGCAGCCGCGCTTCATCGACAAGAACGCGATCCTGGCGCTGCCCGACGGCGCCGCCCGCCCGCCGGAATGGCCGGTGCCGCAGCTTCGGGTTCCCGCGGACGAAATCGAACGCTGGCGGCAGGCTAACGGCCTCGGCCGCGGTCCCGCCATCGCGCTCGGCCCCGGCTCGGTCGGCGCCTCGAAACGCTGGACCTATTATCCGGAGGCCGCGCGCCTGTTCGCCGAACGCGGCTTCGACGTCTGGGTGGTCGGCGGCCCCGGCGAGAAGGCGCTGGCACAGGAGATCGCGGCCGTCGGCGGCGCGCGGGTCCGCGACCTCACCGGCAGCGATCTGCGCAACGGCATCGTTGCGATGGCCGCGGCCAGCGTCGCTGTGACCAACGACTCCGGCCTGATGCACATCGCCGCCGCAATCGGCACGCCGACCATGGGCATCTTCGGCCCGACCGATCCCTATCTCTGGGCGCCCCTCAACGGCCTCGCCGCGACGGTGCTGCAGACCAGGAGCAAGCTGTCGTGCCAGCCGTGCCAGCGCACCGTCTGCACCATGAACGACCATCGCTGCATGCGCGACATCGCACCCGAAGAGGTCGTGGAGATTGCGCAGCGCGTGCTGGCTCAGGTCAGCGCGCGGTAGACCTTGGCGATCGCGTTCGCCTCGGCATCGAGGCTGAACTTATCCACAACTCGTTGCCGCGCCCGCGCCCCCATCGCCGCGGCCGATGCCGGATCGCGCATCAAGGGCTCCAGCGCGGCCACCAGCGCGTCGGCGTCGCCGGGCGGCGTCAGCACCCCGGTGACGCCGTCCTCGACGACGAACTCGGCCGCGCCCGCGCGCGCGGCCACCAGCGCCGCGCCTGCCGACATCGCCTCGATCAGGGTCAGGCCGAAACCTTCATTGCGCGAGGTGAAGGCGTAGATCGTCAGCCGCTGATACCAGCGCATGACGTCCTCGATCGGCAGTTCGCCCGTGATGATGATGCGCGATTGCAGCCCGGCGGCCTCGATCTTCCGCTTCAGCTCGTTGGCAAAGGCGAGTTGCTCCGGCACCACGGCGCCGACAATGACGGCGGTGAAATCGGGATAGCGCGGCAGCAGCCTGCACATCGCCTCGACGAAGACGTCGCTGCCCTTCTGCGCGCGCACCCGCCCGAAGCAGCCGATCGCATAGCGCCCCGGCAATCCGCTCTCGGCGAAGGCTGCCGCGCGATCGACGGGCGGCGCATAGCGATCGGTGTCGACGCCGTGCATCACCACCGTCGCGTCGCGCTTCAGATAGAAGGCCGACAGCGGACTGGTGGCGATGATCGCATCCATGTTGCGGATCAGCCAGCGCGTCAGCCAGGTGTGATGGCGCTGCGCAGCCGAGGTGAAGATCAGCTTCAGCGGCCAGCCGAGCGCCCGCAGCGCGAGCCCGACGATCATCTCGTCGTTGCGCCGCGCGTGCCAGATCAGCGGCGATGCGCGCCGCCACAGCCGCAGGAGATCGGCGAATCCGATCGCGTCGATGCCGTCGGGCCGATGCGAGCCGAGCCAGGCTGCGCGAAGCATTTTGGCGAGCTTCGGCGCGACCATGCGGTTGGTCGCGGTGACACCCGAATAGCGTCGGTGCAGATTGGGCACGATGAGCTCGAGCTCGCCGGCAGGTGTGTTCTCGATCGGCACTCAAGTCTCCGTTTCGTGCCAGTTCCTATACGCAACATTAAGCATAGTGGCCAGTTCGGCCGCGGCGAAACCCCCTCTTCACCGCACTCCCGCTAGCATCACCGGTTAAAGAATATCGGGAGAGCTCTATCCATGACCGTGCTCGTGACCGGCGGCGCCGGCTATATCGGAAGTCACATGGTTCATGCGCTGGTCGATGCCGGCGAGAGCGTCGTCGTGGTCGACAACCTTTCCACCGGCTTCTCCGCGTTCCTGCCCGAAGGCGTGCCGCTGTTCATCGGCGATGCCGGCGACGAGAATCTCGTCGAGGGCGTGATCGCCCAGCACGGCATCGACAGCATCATCCATTTCGCGGGCTCCGTCGTGGTGCCGGACTCGATGCGCGATCCACTCGGCTACTACCGCAACAACACCATGACGACCCGCAGCCTGCTCAACGCGGCGGTGAAGGGCGGAGTCAGCCGCTTCATCTTCTCCTCGACCGCGGCCGTCTACGGCAACCCGGACCAGGTGCCGGTGCCGGAGATCGCACCGACGCGTCCGCTGTCGCCCTACGGCTCATCGAAGCTGATGACCGAGATCATGCTGCACGACGTCGCGTCCGCTCATGGCATGAGCTACGTCGTGCTGCGCTACTTCAACGTCGCCGGCGCCGACCCGAAGGGCCGCGTCGGCCTTGCCACCATCGGCGCCACCCATCTGCTCAAGATCGCGGTCGAGGCCGCGACCGGCCAGCGCGCCAAGATCGATGTGTTCGGCACCGACTATCCGACCCAGGACGGCAGCTGTATCCGAGACTTCATCCATGTCAGCGACCTCGTCGAGGCGCATCGCTCGGCGCTGTCCTATCTCCGCGCCGGCGGGCAATCGGTGACGATGAATTGCGGTTATGGCCGCGGCTATTCCGTGCTCGAGACGATCGAGGCGGTGCGCCGGGTCTCGATGCGCAATTTCGCGGTCGCCCACGCCGCGCGCCGGCCTGGCGACATCATGACCATGGTGGCCGACACGACCCGGATCCGCTCGCTGCTCGACTGGACGCCGCGCTACGATGATCTCGAGACCATCGCGAGCCACGCACTGGCCTGGGAGGAGAAGCTGTTCCGGGAGCGCGCCGGCTCCGCGCGACACGCGGAATCGGCCTAAAAAACAAACCGTTATCAAGCAGTTATTGTACTTGAAAAAGCCCCGCCAAGCGGGCAAGGAGGTCCCGCAACCCTGACGGCCGGCGCTGCCCGCCGTCAATGGAACGCGGATGGCCCAGTTTCCAAAGAAAATTACCGACGATCCCTATGGCGCGGCGATCCTGATTCGCCGCCTGGTCATGGAACAAGGGATTACCTATTGGCGGCGCTATCTGACAGCGTTCGCCCTGATGGCCATTGCGGCCGGCTCGACGGCCGGCGCCACCTACGTGCTCGGCCAGGTGATCAACCAGGCCTATGTCGACAAGAACATCCCCGGCATCGCCATGTTCGCCGGGATCACGGTGGTGCTGCTGTTCATCAAGGGCGTGGCGACCTACGGCCACATGGTGATCCTGAACAAGATCTCCAACGCCATCCTCGCCAGCAACCAGCGGCAACTGTTCGCCAAGCTGATGAGCGAGAGCATCGGCTTCTTCTCGCAGCGGCACTCGTCGGAATTCCTCGCGCGGCTGACCGCCGGCGCCAAGTCGATCACCGACGTACTCAACATGCTGGTCAATGCGATCGGCCGCGACTTCCTGATGCTGATCAGCATGGTCGCCGTCATGGTCTGGCAGGACCCGCTGATGTCGTTCATCGGGCTCGTGGCGGTGCCGCCGGCGATGCTGATGCTGCGCAGGCTGGTGAAGCGGATCAAGGGGCTCGCCTACAACCAGTTCACCGGCACCGCCGACATCATGGAGACGATGCAGGAATCGCTGCAGGGCATCCGCACCGTGAAAGCGTTCACGCTGGAAGGCACCATGCAGCAGCGGATCGACGAGCACATCGCAACCGTCGAGAGCAATGCCAACAAGATGGCGCGCGTCGCCAACCGCTCCAATCCGCTGATGGAGATGCTCGGCGGCTTCGCGGTCGCCGGCTGCCTGATGTATGGCGGCTACAGTGTGGTGGCGCTCGGTTCCACGCCGGGCCAGTTCTTCACGTTCCTGACCGCCTTCCTGATGGCGACCGAGCCGGCCAAGCGGCTGGCGCGGCTCAACATCGATCTCAACAGCCAGCTGGTCGGCGCGCGGATGCTGCTCGAGGTGGTCGATAGCCCCGCGAGCGAGCAGACCGATGACGACAAGCCTGCGCTGAAACTCTCCGAGGCGCAGATCGAACTGCGCGACGTCAGCTTCGCCTATCGGCCGGGCGAGCCGGTGCTGAACCGCATGAGCTTCGTGGCCGAGCCCGGCAAGGTGACCGCGCTGGTCGGCCCCTCCGGCGGCGGCAAATCGACCGTGCTGGCCTTGCTGCTGCGTTTCTACGAGACGCGCGAGGGCGACATCCTGATCGACGGACAGCCGATCTCGTCAGTGTCGCGCAAGTCGCTGCGGCAGCAGACCGCCTATGTCGGACAGGACGTCTATCTGTTCCGCGATACCATCCGCGCCAACATCGCCTTCGGCAAGCAGGGCGCCAGCGAGCAAGAGATCGTCGACGCCGCCAAGGCCGCCTGCGCACACGACTTCATCATGAGCTTCCCGCTCGGCTACGACACGCCGGTCGGCGAGCACGGCACCCAGCTGTCCGGTGGACAGCGCCAGCGCATCGCGGTCGCCCGCGCGCTCATCAAGAACGCGCCGATCATCCTGCTCGACGAGGCCACTGCCGCGCTCGACTCCGAGTCCGAGAAGCAGGTGCAGGAAGCGATCGAGCATCTCTGCCAGGGCCGCACCACGATCGTGATCGCGCACCGCCTGCACACCATCATGCATGCCGATGCGATCCTGGTGGTCGAGGGCGGCGAGATCGTCGAGCGCGGACGGCACGAGGAGCTGCTGCGCCGCGGCGGCCGCTACGCCTCGTTCTTCCGCTTGCAGCACCACCACGACCCGTCGCCGCTGGCGCTGGCGCCGGTCAGCGCCACCGGCTAGGGCGTCTCACCCCCTCGGGACAATGCCTGCGCGCAGCACGCGCAGGACATTGCCGCCCATGACCTTGCGGATGTCGTCCTCCGAGAACCCGCGCGACATCAGCGCCTGGGTCACGGCGACGATCTCGCTGGCATCGAAGCCCGTCGTGGTCGAGCCGTCGAAATCCGAGCCGAGGCCGACATGGTCGATCCCGACCAGGTCGCGGACATGGGCGATCGCCCGCGCGACATTGTTCGGATCGAGCGAGCAGACCGCCCCTTGCCAGAAACCGATGCCGACCACGCCGCCGGTCCGCGCGACACCCCGGACTTCGTCGTCGGTGAGGTTGCGGTTGACCTTGCACGTCGCCTGAACGCCGCCGTGGCTCGAGACCACCGGGCGCGTCGCCATCGCCAGCACCTCGCCGACCGCCGCGTGGCTGGCATGCGCGAGGTCGACGATCATGCCCATCGCCTCCATCCGCTGCACCACCTGCCGCCCGAGCGGCGTCAGTCCGCCCTTTGCGACGCCATGCATCGAGCCCGCGACGTCATTGTCGAAGAAATGCGCGAGACCGGCCATTCTGAATCCGGCGCCGTAGAGCACGTCGAGATTGGCGATGTTGCCCTCGATGTCCTGCAAACCCTCGATCGAAAGCATGCCGCCAACCACCGTCGCGCCGCTCTTGCGGTCGGCGAGCAGGCGGTCGAGGTCGGCCGGCGTTGCGATCAGGCGCAGCCGCCCGGCGGACTGTTCGGCGAAGCTCCGCAGTTTCTCGGCATGCCACAGCGAGCGCTGCAGCAACGAGAACCACGTCCGCGGCGGCTGCAGATCGATGATGGCGAGGTTCGTGATAGTGTCGGTATCGGCGCCGTTGGCATCATAGTTCTGGCCCTTGGGCGACTTGGTGACAGACGAGAACACCTGCAGCGCGTAGTGTCCCTCGATCAGTCGCGGCAGATCGATATGGCCGCGATCGGATCGCGCGATCAGGTCACGCTTCCACAGCAGGCTGTCCGCATGCATGTCCGCCACGTCGAGCGTCGCTTGCAAGGCCGTTGCGGCGGGCGTGATATCCTGCGCCACGCGCTGGACCCTGTTCTGCGCCCGGTCGATCCGCTCCGGGACGACCGTGAAAAACCGAACGGCGGCGGCGATCAGGGCCACGACGATCAGCACCAGGCCGATCGAAAGCCATTTCCTCATGGGCCCCACCGCCATTGTCGACCAAAGGCGGCCGCGCTCGGCGGAAAGCTGGCCTCACCTCTGCGCCGGATGCAGCCGCGGCCACTAGCCCTGAGCGGCGTAAGCGCGTAAATACCGCCCGCGCTCCCTCCTTCAACCCTCCGGGACCCGTTCATGAACGCCGCATCCACCGTCATTCCGCTTCCCCCGCAGCCCTCGCTTCCCGTCGTCGGCGAATCCGGCACCTATCCGGTCCGCCGCATCTGGTGCGTTGGCCGCAACTATCTCGAGCATATCAGGGAGATGGGCAATGACGAGCGCGCGCCGCCGTTCTTCTTCGGCAAGCATGCCGACATGCTGGTGCCCGATGGCGCGACCATCCCCTATCCGCCGCTGACCAAGGACCTGCATCACGAGGTCGAGCTGGTGGTGGCGATGAAGAGCGGCGGGCTGAACATTCCCGCCGACAAGGCGCTCGAGCATGTCTACGGCTATGCCGTCGGCATCGACCTGACCCGCCGCGACCTGCAGATCGCCTCGCGCAAGAAGGAGCGGCCCTGGGAGATCGGCAAGTCGTTCGACTATTCCGCACCCTGCTCGGCGATCCAGCCGGCCGCGAAGATCGGCCACCCGACCGCGGGCAAGATCTGGCTCACCGTCAACGGCAAGGAAGCCCAGAAGGGCGACCTCACCGAGCTGATCTGGAACGTGCCTGAAATCATCTGGCAGCTCTCGCAGCAGGTGAAGCTTGCCGCCGGCGACATCATCATGACCGGCACGCCAGCCGGCGTCTCGCAGCTGCAGGTGGGCGACAAGCTCGAATGCGGCGTCGACGGCGTCGGCAAGCTCGCGGTGACGATCGGCAAGCCGGAATAACCGCCTCAGGAACGAGGCCAGGCCCAAAGCCCCGGACTTCAGGTCCGGGCCTTTTTGCTGTGCGCCGTCAGCGCATCGTGCCGGGCATGCAGGGTGGCTCGGTGAACGGGGCGGTCGCGAACGATCCGACCTTCGGCGCGCGCACGCAATCGGTGGTCTTGCTGCTGACCGTCGTTGTCGTCATCGCAGCATTGGCGCGCCGCACCGCAGCGTTGTTGCCGGCAGCGGACGCCTGAGCCGAACAGGAGGCTGCCGCAACCAGCGCAAGCGCCGCGAGGGTCAATTTGGTCATGGGATTTCTCCGTACGGTGGTGAAGCCGACCTAGCTCGGCTCCTGTGATCAAGGACCGCGAGTGCCCGGGAATTATTTCATCACGCGCGATCACCGCGCCGCGAGCGCCCGATCACATCAGATGGAGCGGGGAATACCGGAGCGACCGGGGCACTCCATGTCATCAAGGCCGCGCGCAAACGCGGCGACGACTGTATGACGACTGTATGGAGATTTTCATGATCGATCTTCGACGACCCGGCGTACGGCTTGGCTTGGCTGCGATTATGTCCGCGGCAATGGCGACCGCTTGCTTCGCACAGGCGGCGGTCCAGCAGCCCCGCGCCTACGCGTCAAACGAAACCGCGAGCAGGCCGTGGTCGGCGCCGGTCGGCCATCGCCAGCCGCGCGCCGCCGATGTTCCGGCGACGACATCGATATCGCAGCAGATCATCGATCAGGAGGACGCGATCGTCGACCGCAAGATCAAGGGCATTTGCCGCGGCTGCTAGAGCATGATCCGGAAAAGTGCGAAGCGGTTTTCCGAGGAGGTCATGCTTAAAGACAAGGAGCCACACCTCGGTCTCGCCAGCGGCGGATCCTACTGCCTTTCGGCGGCGTGCGGCGCTGCCGGGCCGAAATGCGTCTTCTCGTATTCGAGCCACAGCTCGAGCAGCGCCATGAACGCCACCACCGCGCCGGCGGCGATGGCAAAATGCATCGCGCGGGTATGCGCGAAGCCGAGCAGCCAGGGCGAGACGATCAGCCAGCAGCCGACGACCAGGTTGATCCATTCTTCCCAGATCGAGAACGCGACGATCGCCGCCAGCGACATGATCGCGATCGCCGCGCCGCTGATCCTGAGATCGATCGCCGCGGTCGGATTGGCCTGCACGAACAGCCACGGCGCAGCGAGCAGGAAAATCGCTGCGATGAGGTTATAGAGATCGAGCGCGGATTCTTTTCGCCACTTCATCATCGATTGCTCCCTTGCTACTCAAACCCGCTGCTGATGCGCCTCGGGCGCATTGATGTCCCTGCCCGTGTAGTCGGTCATCATCGCGGTCGCGACCAGCGTGATGATTGCGCAAGCCGCGATATAGGCCGCGATCGCGGTCGCCGAATGGAACGTGCCGAACAGCCAGGTCGCGATCAGCGGTGCCGGACCGCCGGCGATCACGGAAGCAAGCTGATAGCCGAGCGAGGCGCCGCTGTAGCGCAGGCGACCAGTAAAGCTCTCTGCGATCAGGGCCGCCTGCGGGCCGTACTGCATGTCGTGCGGAATCAGCGACAGGAAGATCGCAAGGAAGATGATCGTTTCCGATCCGGTGTTAAGCATCGCGAAATAGATGAAGCCGAACACGCCGGTCACGGCAGCGCCGATCATGTACATGTTCTTGCGGCCGATCTGATCGGAGATGTGCCCGCACAGCGGGATCGAGACGAACGACAGCACCGAGGCCGCGAGCACCGCGGTCAGCAGGAAGTCACGCGACACGTGCAGCGTTCCGACGCCGTAGGAGAACACGAAGGCGGTGAAGATGTAGAACGGCGCCTGCTCGGACATCCGCGCGAAGGCGGACAGCAGGATCTCCTTCGGATGATCGCGGATCACCGTCAGCATCGGCGTGCGGTCGAGCTGACGCTCGGCCAGCAGCTTGCTGAACACAGGCGTTTCCAGAATGCCGAGCCGGATGTAGAGGCCGACACCGACCAGGACGATGCTGAGCGCGAAAGGAATGCGCCAGCCCCACGACAGGAACTGGTCGCCCGACATCTGGCTGAAAGCCAGCACCGCGAGATTGGCGAGGAACAGTCCGCAGGGCACGCCGAATTGCGGCCATGAGGCGATCAGGCCGCGGGAGCGATCGTTGCGCGCCCATTCCATCGACATCAGCACCGAGCCGCCCCATTCGCCGCCGACGCCGACGCCCTGGATGAAGCGCAACACGGTCAGGATCACCGCGCCCCAGATGCCGATGCTGGAATAGGTCGGCACCAATGCGACCGCCGCGGTCGCCAGTCCCATCAACAGCAGCGTCGCGATCAGCGTCGACTTGCGGCCGATGCGGTCGCCATAGTGCCCGAAGATCGCAGCCCCGATCGGCCGCGCGACGAAGCCGACCGCATAGATGGCGAAGGCCTCGAGCGTGCCGACCCAGGGATCGGAATGCGGAAAGAACAGTTTTGCGAAAACCAGGCCGGTGACAGTGCTGTAGAGAAAGAAGTCATACCACTCGATCGCGGTCCCGACCGTGGAGGCGATCACCGCTCGGCGCAGCTGCAGCTGATGCTCGGATGCCGTGAGCCGGTTGGCGTCGAGGCCGGAGGTTGGACGAAGCGTTGGGCCGAATGTTGCCATGGGGGTGTCTCCCTCGCACAGGCCCCCGGACGGATATTGACTGTGGTTCGTTTGAGTACGAACGATAACGCGCCCCGGAAAGTTCCACGGGAAGGGACCGTCGAGACTTGAACTTTAGTCGGCCTTCAGTCGGCCATGGCGAGCGACAGATCGCAGCGCGCCGAAGGCGTCGTCCGCCACCGCTCGCCCACCGGGTGGCGGACCATGCTTCGCAGATGGCTGCCGGATGCGCCCGGCAGCCGCCGGGCGCTCCGTCAATCGGACGCGCTTCGTCTCATGACAGCCCGAGGGCCCGCCCGTCGCTGCGCGGATCATGCGCCCCGGTGATGCTCCCGTCGGCGTCGATCCGGATCGCACCCGGATGTCCCGCGAGCGGGCTCTGGGCCGGTATCGGACTTATTTCGTGGCCGCGCTCGGCGAGCGCCTTGAACACCGCTTCACCGGCATCCTTCTCCAGCTTCAGGCTGTCGCGCGCATCGGAGAACGTCTTGCCGAGCAGGAAGCGCGGTCGCGACAGCGCGGTAAGCGGATCCATGTTGTAGTCGATCAGCCTGGTCAGCACCGCCGCGAGCGTCTGCGGCTGCCCGTCGGCTCCCTGCGTGCCGTACAGCAGATGCGGCCGTCCGCTCTTGAGGTAGATTCCCGGATTGAGCGTGTGGAACGGCCGCTTGCCCGGCTTGAGGCAGTTGGGGCTCGCCGGGTCGAGGTTGAACGACGCACCGCGGTTGTGCCAGATGATGCCGGTGTCGCCGGCCACCATGCCGCTTCCCCAATCGTAGTAGACGGTTTGCAGCATGCTGACGCAATTGCCGTCCCGGTCGGTCGCGGCGAGATAAACCGTGTCGCCCTTCTTGAACACGTGCGGCCACGGCATCGCCTTCTCGAGGTTGATCGCCTTCGCGCGCGCGTCGAGGTAGCTCGCCGAGAGCAGCTGATTGACCGGAACGTCGACGAATTCCGGATCGCCGATGTAGCGGCTGCGGTCGATGAAGGCCTGCTTCACCGCTTCGACCAGCAGGTGATAGTAGTCCGCGCTCCCTTCCGGATATTTCGCGAGCTCGAAGCGGTCGAGGATACCCATGATCTCGAGTGTCGTGAGACCCTGCGTCGGCGGGCGCAGCCCGAGCAGCTCGCCGCCGCGATAGCCGACGCGCAACGGCGTCTCGTCGCGCGCGCGGCAGCGTGCCAGATCGTCGGCGGTCAGCGGCGAGCCGATCTGCTTCAGTCCGGCCGCAATGCGCGCGGCGAGCTTTCCTTCGTAGAAATCACGCCCGCCATTTGCCGCCAGCATCTCCAGCGATTTCGCGAGTTCAGCCTGGACCAGCGGCTCGCCGATTTCAGGCATCCGGCCGGCGGGCATGAAGATGCGCTGGATCTCTGGCCAGTCCTTCAGGTTCTTCGCTTCCATGTCCTGCCAGAAGCGCTGCGACGGCGTGACCGGGAAGCCCTTGCTGGCGTATTCGATCGGGCGCGCGAACAGCGACGCCCAGCTTTGCTTTCCGGCCCAGGATTTGCGGCTGAAATCGAACGCCTGATCCCAGACGTCGACGGTCGTGGCCGCGGTCAACGCCGACCCCGGCCCCCGGATCGGGACCGAGCCGCTGTAGTTCGGCAGGTTGAGCGCAGCCTGACCTGCGCCGGACAGCGTCCGGACGTTTCCCTTGCGGTCACTGATCACCATGAAGCTGTCGCCGCCGAGGCCGCTGAAATGCGGATAAGTCACGCACAGCGTGGCGCCGATGGCGATGACGGCCTCGATCGCATTGCCGCCCTTGCGCAGCACCTCGAGTCCCGCCTGCGTGGCGAGCTCGTGCGGGCTCGTCACCATGCCGGTCTTCGATCGCGCCAGCGCACCGGTATTGTCGAGGGCCCAGAGCGGTCGCGGCGCCGCCGCGGCGACCGCCGTAAGCATGGACCCGACCAGCAACTCCCTGCGCGACATGCCAAGATCGGCCATTCGACTTCCCTCCCCGTTTCCTCGTTGTGTCGATGTTGTGCGATCGCGGGCTGCGGACACCGCGACGTCCAAATCCCTGAAGGACCGCCACTGGCATTTGGCATGCCAAGATTGAAGAAAATTCTTACTTCGGTCAAGCCCGTTGAGAAGGCGCGAGCGAGGTCGAGCCCACCCTGACCCGATCATGATGGTCATAAATCGATGCCGCGCGCGGCCCGGAGGATCGCGCCGCGCCGACGCGCCGAGCTCTAGGCCCGATCGCTGCGGCGGTACGGCACGTAGCGCGGCGTCCAGACCTTGGCGTGAATCCGCGCCTCGACCTGGTCGATCGGAACGTCCCTCGCCAATCCCTCCTTGTGCGCCTGCAGCGCGACCGCAAGCGCCACGGTCTGCGAGACGTCGCGCAACGCGCTGACCGGCGGCAGCAGATTGTGCTTCGGGTTGTCGCGCGCCGGCGAGACGCTGGCCAGCGCCTTGGCGGCGGCCATGAACATGCCGTCGCTGACCCGGCTGGCACCGACCGCGAGCGCGCCGACGCCGACACCCGGGAAGATGTAGGAGTTGTTGGTCTGGTCGACCTTGAAGCGCGCGCCGTCGCGCATGATCGGCGGGAACGGGCTGCCGACGCCGATCAGCGCCCGCCCCTCGGTCCACGCCTCGATATCGACCGGCGTCGCCTCCTCGCGCGAGGTCGGATTGGACAGCGGGAAGATCACCGGTCGCTTGTTGCATTCGGCCATCGCGCGGACGATCGGTTCGGAGAATGCGCCGGCCTGGCCGGAAACGCCGATCAGCACGGTCGGCCTGGCATTGCGCACGACGTCGAGCAGCGCGATCTTGTCGGGATGGCTGAGCTGCCAGCCCGCGATCGCCTGCCTGTCCTGCACGAACGGAAGCTGGAACGGGGCGAGCCCGCTCATACCCTCGAGCAGCAGCCCGTCGCGGTCGACCATGAAGAAGCGCTTCGCCGCCTCGCTCTCCGACAGGCCGGCATCGACCATCGCGGCGCGGATCAGGCTGGCGATGCCGCAGCCGGCCGAGCCTGCGCCCAGCACGGCGACGCGCTGCTCGGTGAGCGGCACGCCGGTGACGTTGATCGCGGAGAGCAAGGCGCCGGTCGCCACCGCCGCGGTGCCCTGAATGTCGTCGTTGAAGGTCAGGAGCCGGTCGCGATAGCGCTCGAGCATGCGCGTCGCGTTGTTCTTGGCGAAATCCTCCCACTGCAGCAGGACGCGCGGCCAGCGCTTCACCACCGCCGCGACGAAAGCCTCGATGAAGTCGTCATAGGCCTGGCCGCGGACGCGCTCGTTGCGCCAGCCGACATAGAGCGGATCGGCGAGGCAATCGGGATTGTCGGTGCCGACGTCGAGCATGATCGGCAGCGTCGTCGCCGGATGCAGGCCGCCGCAGCCGGTATAGAGCGCGAGCTTGCCGATCGGGATGCCCATGCCGCCGGCGCCCTGGTCGCCGAGGCCGAGGATGCGCTCGCCGTCAGTCACCACGATCGCCTCGACGTGATCGAAGCGCGGATGGGCGAAAATGCGATCGATCCGGTGCTGATGTGGGATGCTGAGGAACAGCCCGCGCGGCTTGCGGAACAGCCGACTGAATTTTTGGCAGCCCTCGCCGACGGTCGGCGTGTAGACGATCGGCAGCAGCTCTTCCAGGTTGCCGACCAGGAGCGCGTAGAACAGCGTCTCGTTGGTGTCCTGCAGCTCGCGCAGAAAGGCATAGCGCTCGATGTCGGTCTCAAAGCCGCGCAGCGCCTCGAGGCGGCGCGAGACCTGCTCGTCCAGCGTCAGGATATTGGGCGGCAACAGGCCATGCAGGTCGAACGCCTCGCGCTCAGCCTCGGAGAACGCCGTGCCCTTGTTCAGCTGCGGATCGGCCAGCAGCTCGTAGCCGCTCAGCGCAGTGGTCGCAAAAGCTCCTGATGACTCCGACATGGCAAGGTCCCCTCAATGCGAAACGCCAGATGGGACGTTATCACGCCCACGTAACGGATCGGAGCGCGAAGGCGCGCCGCCGCGCAAAGTTGAACGGCCCCGACGCTGCGGCTGCACCTCCTGATCGACACCAACATACCTTGGTATAGCCCGCCTGATTCCTTGTGATGGCCCGTGCTTACGCCCGTACAGTTGAGCGATGGCGAGAGATTTTTACACTCGCGGCTACTCCAACGTGATCAGGATCACTGCTCCGAGCCGTCAATCGCAAGACTGTCACGCGTGGCAGGTGTCGACTGGAACGCGGGTTTCGAGGACCACTCAGATGATCGTCAACATTCAGAAGCTGAACGGCCTGTGGCACCTGATCGTCGGGTCGTGCAAGATCCGAACTCCGTTCCTGGAGACCCAGGACAGGGAGTGGGTCGTCGCCTATGCCAGGCGAATCTACCCTGGCGCCAAGGTTTTCGAGCGCGACTGACGCTGTTCCGCCTCACAGCTCTCGTCCCAGACAAAAAGCCCCGGAGCATGCTTCGGGGCTTTTGCTTCCAACGCGGCAACGCCGCCGCGGTCAGTGCAGCGCCGACATCACGATCAGGCCGAGGATCAGCGCGGTCGCGGAATATTTGAGCGCGTAATACACGTTCCGATTCCACTCCTTCACCTTGCGGCTGGCGAGATGGATCTCGTAGAGCTTGCCGAACACCTTGTTCAGCGCGCCGACGTGCTCGCCGTCAACGTTCTGGGTCGCCGACGCCTTGACGATGTTGTGGCTGACCCAGCGGTTCATCGCCGTCATGAAGCCGAACTTCATCGGGCGCTCGACGTCGCAGAACAGGATGATGCGGTTGACGTCGGTCTTGTTCTCGGCGCTGTGGATGAAGGTTTCGTCGAACATGAAGGCCTCGCCGTCGCGCCAGACGCATTCGACGCCGTCGACGAGGATGCGGCACTGGTTCGAGTTCGGCGTCACGAGGCCGAGGTGATAGCGCAGCGAGCCGGCGAAGGGATCGCGGTGCGCCCCGAGCTTACCGCCCGGCGGCAGCATCGCGAACATCGCGCCATGCACGTTCGGAATCGAGTTGAGCAGCTCCACCGTCTTCGGGCACAGCGTCCGCGCCGACGGCAGGAAGTCGTCGTACCATTTCAGATAGAAGCGCTTCCAGCCGCTCTTGAAGAAGGAGTAGAAGCCCCAGTCGTTGTTCTTGGCCGCGGCACGGATGAAGCCTTCGTCGAACAGGCGCGTGGCCTCGTCGCGGATCGTCTCCCAATTGTCGGAGAGCTTCTTGAGCTCGGGAAACTGCTCAACCGGAATCACCGGCGTGTTGGGCACGGCGGAGCCGGCATACATCAGCACATTGTAGGGCGCGAGGTAGGTCGAGTGATCGCCGAGCTGGCGAGCGAAGCGCAACCGATGCTTGCCGCGGAAGTGGACGTAGAGCGTAGAGGACACCAGCACGTAAAGAATGACGAGCTGCGGCGCGAAGAGCTGTCTCAACATGATCCGTCTATGATCGCTGCCCCGCCGACGCCCTTCATGCCCCGCCCCGCAGGAGCCTTGCCCTTCACGGGTGGCCCAGTCCGGGCGGCGAAACGCGTCGCCGTCCGCGAAAATTCCCCTGTTTCATAGTGACTTGGCACTGCGGCGCGGTCTGGCAAATGAGCCGGACTCGTTGCCGCGGTGCCGTCCCGGACGAGCCATGTAAGCGTTCGCTCACCAAATGTGAAGCGTCGCGCCGCACGGGTGCCAACTTTGTGACACTATTCACACACCTAATTCGCCATTGACAAACTGATTAGACAATTCCTAATCCTGAGTGACCCGCCGAAGAGCGCGGACATCCAAAGGGAGGAATGATGAGACAGTTTCTGGCGGCAGCCCTTGTCGCGGCGATGACCACGGCCGCTCACGCCCAGGTTTCCGATGACGTCGTGCGCATCGGCGTGCTGACCGACCTGTCGAGCTGGGGACGCGACAATTCGGGCCCGGGCTCGGTCGAGGCGGCCAGGATGGCGGTCGAGGAATTCGGCCCCACCGTGCTCGGCAAGCCGATCGAGATCATCTCCGCCGACCACCAGATGAAGACCGATGTCGGCGTGCAGATCGTGCGTGGCTGGTTCGACAACGGCAAGGTCGACGCCGTCGTCGACATCCCGAATTCCGGCATCGCGATCGCCGTGCACAACATGGTGCGCGAGCGCAACAAGATCGCGCTCTTGTCCGGTCCCGGCGCGAGCTCGCTGACCGACGAATTGTGCAGCCCCAACACGGTGCATTTCGCCTACGACACCTACGCACTGTCGAAGGTGACGGCCTCGGCCGTGATCAAGGAAGGCGGCAAGTCCTGGTTCTTCGTCACCGCGGATTACGCCTTCGGCCAGCAGCTCGAGAAGGACGCGACGCGCTTCATCAACGAGATGGGCGGCAAGGTGCTCGGCAGCGTCAAGCATCCGACCAACACCGCCGACTTCTCCTCCTTTGCGCTGCAGGCGCAGAGCTCGAAGGCCGACGTGGTGGCGTTCGCCAATGCCGGTCAGGACACCGACAATTCGATCAAGCAGTCCGGCGAGTTCGGCCTCGTGCAGGGCGGCCAGAAGCTGGTCGGGCTCTTGATGTTCGACACCGACGTGCATGCGATCGGCCTCAACGCCGCGCAGGGCACCTATATGACGACGGCATCGTACTGGAACATGGACGGGAAGACGCGCGCCTGGTCGAAGAAGTTCTACGCCCGCGCCAATGTGATGCCGACCATGATCCAGACCGGCGTCTACGGCTCGGTGCTGCATTATCTCAAGGCGATCCAGGCCGCCGGCACCGACGATCCGAAGGCGGCGATGGCCAAGATGCGCGAGCTGCCGATCGAGGACACCTTCGTGCATGGCGGCAAGCTGCGCGAGGACGGCCGCGTGATCCGCGACATGTATCTGGCGAAGGTGAAGAAGCCGTCGGAGTCCAAGGAGCCGTGGGATTATCTCGACATCGTCAAGACGGTGAAAGGCGAGGATGCCTATCGTCCGATCTCCGAGTCGAAGTGCCCGCTGCTCAAGAAATAGGATCGATCGCGTGGCCAACGAACAAACCCAGGAAACGTATCATTGCGACGCGCTGGTCGTCGGCTCCGGCTGCGCCGGGCTGTCGGCGGCGGTCACCGCCGGCCATCACGGCCTCAAGGTCCTGGTGGTCGAGAAGGAGCCGCGGTTCGGCGGCACCACCGCGCGCTCCGGCGGCTGGCTGTGGATCCCCGGCACCTCGCTGGCCAAGGCCTGGGGCATCGAGGAGAGCCCCGATCAGGCCAAAACCTATCTGCGCCACGAGGCCGGCAACAGCTTTGATGCCGCGCGCGTCGATGCGTTCCTGACCGAAGGGCCGAAGGCGGTCGACTTCTTCACCACCAGCACCGCGGTGCGCTTCGACATGCCGCTGACCTTCCCGGACTATCATGCGGAAGCGCCGGGCGGCGCGCAGGGCGGCCGCTCGATGGTGACGCGGCCGTTCGACGCCCACGAGCTCGGCGACGCCCTCAAGAATCTCGGCAGCCCCCTGCCCGAGCTCACCGTGTTCGGCATGATGCTCGGCTCCGGCAAGGAGATTGTGCATTTCATGCGCGCGACGAGATCGCTGACCTCGGCGGCCTATGTCGCCAAACGGCTGTCGAAGCACGCCATCGACGTGATGCGCAACGGCCGCGGCATGACGCTGACCAACGGCAACGCGCTCGCCGGACGGCTGGCGAAATCCGCCTTCGACCTCAAGATCCCGCTTTGGCTCAACTCGCCGGTGCGCGAATTGATCGTCGAGAACGGCGTGGTCCGCGGCGCGGTCGTCGTGCGTGAAGGGCGCACGATCCGCGTCAACGCCAAGCGTGGCGTGGTACTCGCCTGCGGCGGTTTTCCGCATGACGTCGCGCGACGGCAAAAGATGTTTCCGCATGCGCCGACCGGAAAAGAACATTATTCGCCGGGCCCGACCGGCAACACCGGCGACGGCTTGCGCCTTGCGGAATCCGCCGGCGGCCGCGTCGACGACTCGCTGCCGAATGCCGCGGCCTGGGTGCCGGTCTCAGTCACGACGCGCAAGGACGGCTCGAAAGGCGTGATGCCGCATTTCATCGATCGCGCCAAGCCGGGCGTGATCGCGGTGATGGCCGACGGCAGGCGCTTTGCCAATGAAGGCAATTCCTACCACGACTTCGTGCAGGCGATGATCAAGGCGGCGAAGCCCGGCGAGGAGATCGCGGCGCATCTCATCTGCGATCACGAGACGCTGCGCAAATACGGCCTCGGCTGCGTGCCACCGCGCCCGATGCCGCTCGGCCATCACCTGAAGACCGGCTATCTCAAGCGCGGCGCGACGCTGGCGGAGCTCGCCGCGCAGGCCGGCATCGACGCCAAGGCGCTCGAGGCGACGGTCGCGGAGTTCAACACCACCGCGGCGGAGGGACGCGATCCCGTCTTCGGCAAGGGCTCGCGTGCCTATAACCGCTATCAGGGTGATGCGCTGCAAGGGCCCAATCCCTGCATCGCGCCGATCCAGCACGGGCCGTTCTACGCCATCAAGATGGTGATCGGCGATCTCGGCACCTATGCCGGCATAAGGACCGACGCCAATGCCCGCGCGCTCGACACCGACGGCCAGCCGATCGCCGGCCTCTATGCCGCCGGCAACGACATGGCGAGCATCATGGGCGGCAACTATCCCGGCGCCGGCATCACACTCGGGCCTGCGCTGACCTTCGGCTACATCGCGGGCAGACACATCGCCGGCGTGGCGGCGGAAGGAAGCGCGCCATGAGCGCAATGGCGACCCTGCTCGCAGGCAAGCGCGCGCTGGTGACCGGCGCTGCGCACGGCAACGGTCGCGCCATCGCGCTTGGCCTCGCGGCGCATGGCGCGGACGTTGTAGTGACCGACATCGATCGCGCCGGCGCCGAGCAAACCGCGGCCGACATTCGCCAGCACGGCCGCGCGGCATGGCCGTTCGAGCTCGATGTCACCGATGCGGAGGCGTGCTCCGCGCTGGCGCAGCGTGCGGCGCGCGAGGTCGGGCCGATCGCGATCCTGGTCAACAATGCCGGCATCATCATCCGTGAGGGCATCGGCTCGCCCCGTGCACGCGAGAATTGGCGGCGGGTGCTCGACGTCAACCTGACCGGCACATTCAACGTCACCCACGCCTTCCTGTCGGCATTGCGCGAGACGCGCGGCACGATCATCAATCTCGGCTCGATCGCGTCCTTCCTCGGCGTTGCCGATACGCTGGGCTATGCGCCGTCCAAGGGGGGCGTCAAGCTCCTCACCCAGGCGCTCGCCCGCGAGCTTGCCGCCGACGGCATTCGTGTCAATGCGATCGCGCCCGGCGTGATTGAAACGGCGATGACCGAAGCGACCCGCAACGACCCGGGCCGGCTCGCCGGATTTCTGGGCCGCACACCGCTCGGCCGCGTCGGGCAGCCGGAGGAGCTGGTCGGCCCGGTGGCGTTCCTCGCATCGGAGCTGGCATCTTATGTGAACGGCGTGACCATGCCGGTCGACGGAGGGTTTCTCGCCGTATAAGCACATTGTCGGAGCTGGCAGGGCCACATGACGAGAGAGAGCCGCGGCATACAGTCGATCGAGGTCGGCGGAGAATTGCTCCGCGCGCTGGCCCGCAGCGGCGAACCGATGATGCTGCGCGATCTCGCCCGCGAAGCCGGCATGCCGCCAGCCAAGGCGCATCCCTATCTCGTCAGCTTTTCCCGCATCGGCCTGATCGAGCAGGACGAGACCACTGGCCGTTACGAGATCGGGGCGCTGGCGCTCGAGCTCGGCCTGATCAGCCTGCGCCGGCAGTCGGCGGTACGGATCGCAACGCCGCGGATCGCAGCGCTCGCCGACAGCATCAATCACGCGGTGTCGCTGTCGGTCTGGGGCACCCACGGTGCGACCGTGGTGCGGCTCGAGGAGCCGAGCCATCCGGTGCATATCGCGATGCGCGTCGGATCGGTGGTGGCGCTGCTCGAGACCGCGACCGGCCGCGCCTTCGCCGCCTTCATGCCGCCGAACGCGATCAGGACCGCGCTCGACAGTGGCCTCGATCGCCTCGGCGTCGGCTACAATCCGAAGCGTCCGCCGGCGGACGCGAAGACGGCCGATATCCTCGCCGAGGTCCGCAGCCGCGGGCTGGCGCGGGCGATCGGCGATCCCTTGCCTGGCGTCAACGCCTTCGCCGCGCCGGTGTTCGATCACGCCCGCCACGTCGCGCTGGTCATCACAGCGATGGGCCCGGAGGGCACCTTCGACGCCAGCTGGGACAGCGCAATTGCAACTGCGCTGCGCGATTGTGCGGGCGAGATCTCACGGCAACTGGGGCACGGCACAGCGCCGGCGACCGAAAGACCGTGACCTAAGCACGCTCGTCCGGCTCCCTCCTCGCGCGCAAGTGCCACTGAGTTGCCCTACATGGCAAGTCCTCCGGTGCTTATCCGGAGCACAACTCAGTGTATGATGTGTCCGTCTCACCCGATCGAGGGGGGCTGCGCATCGTCACGGATGTTACGGTGAGATGCGGTTGACGCCCGAGCGCACGTAGTGGCTGGTGTCTTCAAAGCGCGCAGCGCCTTTGCGAAAGAAAGTACGTCCGATCGGCGCATCAAGCTAACATCGAACCAGATTTAAGACTTGTCGGCAACACTCTCCGAATCGGCGCGCGGCACTCCAGCCTCCACGACCTCCCGGGATACTGCGCGGCTGCATCCAACAGCGAAACACGACACCGACCGGTGACGAAATGACACGATTGATGAAATCAGCGACCATCACCAGGTTCATGAGCGAGCTGTGGTGCCGTTCACTCATGCTCTGTTCAAGCTATTAGAACTGCGAACGGATCGGGAAGCAATATCGATACGTCCGCAGCCAGCTCGAGACGGTGCTTCATCAGGTTCTTCCAGTAAACTCGTCCGCGTGACCAATATATAGCCGACTCGCTCACAGCTTGCAGAGGTATTGACGTCCATTCGTATTTGGATCGGATCCGTCGCTAGACGACAAGAAGAGCGCTCCACCCCAATGCGAATATGCGCCTCGCCCAATTTTCTGGATCGTGTCATGAGCTGAGTGGGGTGGTCCAAGGAGCTTACCATCCTCGAACAATGCGAGGCTAGAACTTATGGGGCTCGTACTGTCGTCACCCCGCGGAAGATAATCCGGCAGTGTCGCACCCCACATTAAGCCGCCGTTGCTCGCAAACGACTCGATACGAAACTCGGTCGGTTTACCGGACTCGATCCGGCGACCGTTCTCAATCTCGAAGGGACTGAACCACTCGATCGCGTCGGATAGATGGCGTTGACCTGTAAATTTCCGGCCGTACAGGCTTTGGATTGGGATTGCCCAATCGAGGGAATCGGGACGCTTGCGGGCGACGAGCATGTGGAAGGCGATTCTTTGGTCGAAGGTGCCGATAAGGCCTTCGCCGTACGAGCCGAGCAGGGCTGGTTTAACGAGCCAGCGCGGCGACTGCGGAGAGAAGTGAAGCGAAATCGAGTTGAGCAGGTCGAATTTCGCCGCCGCATAATAGTCAAGCATGAGCGTAGGGCTGAATTGATAGAAGCCATGATCAACGCAATTGCTCATCGGCAAGATATGGACGGCAAGGCCGCCGGGACGCAGCATGCGCGAGATGTTGGTGAGCGCGTTCGGAACGTGAAAGACGTGCTCCAGCGTCCCGCCGTTAAGCACCACGCCGAAGCGGCCGATCAATTCAGGTGGAAGACTTTCATTGTTTAGATCAAACTCGAAATCGGCGCCCTCGTATTTGCTGATGTCGATGCTTGACAGATCATTTAGCCCTCCGCACATTTGAAAATAACGAGCCGCGCTCATAGGGCGATCGGCGGATGCCCATAGCGAAACCTTCTCTATGGCTTTAGTAAAGGCTTTCTCTGAGAAGCCGCAGTCCATCACACCAAGCGTTGCGACCGGCCCGTTGGCATGGTGTGCCAAAAGCCACCCGCGCAATAGGACTGCAACGTTGAGCGCCAAACCCATGATGATGCCTCACTTTGGAGGGGCAGCGCATTTGCCTCCCCTACTGACTAGCCGATTGCGGGGTAAGAGCCGCAGGGCAAGTAGCTCTGTAACCCGAGAGAGCCGACCCTAGCAACCCGAGCCTTGGCAGGCCATCTCTGATTTCCCGAATCCGAAAAGGACCTTATTGCACGGCCCATTTTGGTATGACCGGTCCTCGACCGGTGCACGGGGGCGACCAGTCAAATTGCGTGCGGCATCCCAGCTTGATGCACGAGCCTGCCTAGCAAAAAGCCCCGGGCGAGGCCGGGGCTCTTCACGTGATCGATTGCTGCGGGCGCGGATCAGTAGCGGTAGTGATCCGATTTGTACGGACCTTCCTGCTTCACGCCGATATAGTCGGCCTGATCCTTGCGCAGCTCGGTCAGCTTGACGCCGATCTTGGCGAGGTGCAAGCGGGCGACCTTCTCGTCGAGCGTCTTCGGCAGCACGTAGACCTTCTTGGCGTACTTGCCGTCCTTGTTGTTGGCGAACAGCTCGATCTGCGCCAGCGTCTGGTTGGTGAAGGACGCCGACATCACGAAGGACGGATGGCCCATCGCATTGCCGAGGTTCACGAGGCGGCCTTCCGACAGCATGATGATGCGGTGCTTGTCGGGGAATTCGATCTCGTCGACCTGCGGCTTGATGTTGGTCCACTTCAGATTGCGAAGGCTCGCGATCTGAATCTCGTTGTCGAAGTGACCGATGTTGCAGACGATGGCGCGATCCTTCATCGCGCGCATGTGATCGATGGTGATGATGTCCTTGTTGCCGGTGGCGGTGACGAAGATGTCGGCGCGCGGCGCCGCGTCTTCCATGGTCACGACCTCATAGCCTTCCATCGCCGCCTGCAGCGCGCAGATCGGATCGACTTCGGAGACCATGACGCGGCAGCCGGCCTGGCGCAGCGAGGCGGCCGAGCCCTTGCCGACGTCGCCGAAGCCGGCGACCATCGCGACCTTGCCCGACAGCATCACGTCGGTGCCGCGGCGGATGCCGTCGACCAGCGACTCGCGGCAGCCATAGAGGTTGTCGAACTTCGACTTGGTGACGCTGTCGTTGACGTTGATCGCCGGGAACAGGAGCGTGCCTTTGTTGGCCATCTCGTAGAGGCGATGCACGCCCGTGGTGGTCTCTTCCGAGACGCCCTTGATGTTCTTGGCGATCTCGGCGAACCAGCCCTTCGGCTTCTCCTTCAGGAGGCGCTTGACCAGCGCGTAGAAGATCTCCTCTTCCTCGGAGCCCGGCTTGTCGAGGAAGGCGGTGTCGCCCTGCTCGGCGCGGTATCCGGCATGCACCAGCATGGTGGCGTCGCCGCCGTCATCGAGGATCATGTTCGGCGTGCCGCCGCCGTGCCAGTCGAACAGCTTTGCGGTGTAGTCCCAGTACTCGGTCAGCGTCTCGCCCTTGACGGCGAACACCGGAATGCCGGCGGCGGCGATCGCGGCCGCGGCGTGATCCTGGGTCGAGTAGATGTTGCAGGAGACCCAGCGGATATCGGCGCCGAGCGCGGCCAGCGTCTCGATCAGCACTGCGGTCTGGATCGTCATGTGCAGCGAGCCCGCGATGCGCGCGCCCTTCAGCGGTTGCTTGGGGCCGAACTCCTCGCGGGTGGCCATCAGGCCGGGCATCTCGGTCTCGGCCAGCGAGATCTCCTTGCGGCCGAAATCGGCGAGCGCAATGTCCTTGACGATGTAGTCGGTGAAGCCGGGCTTCGTGGGGGCGTTCATTTGAGCGTCCTGTTGTTGAACTGGTCGTTCCGGGGCGCCTCGAAGAGGCGAACCCGGAATCTCGAGGTGATGATTAGGGATTCCGGGTTCGCTCGCTCCCGCGGGCGCCCCGGAATGACGCAAGTATCAGAGCGCGCGCTTCAGCTGCTCGACGAGATCGGTCTTCTCCCAGGAGAAGCCGCCCTCATTGTCGGGCGTGCGGCCGAAATGGCCGTAGGCCGAGGTGCGCGCGTAGATCGGGCGGTTGAGGTCGAGATGGCTGCGGATGCCGCGCGGCGTCAGATCCATCGCCTTGGCCACCGCCTTCTCGAGCTGATCCTCCGACACCTTACCGGTGCCGTGGGTGTCGATGTAGATCGACAGCGGACGCGCCACGCCGATGGCATAGGCGAGCTGCAGCGTGCAGCGGTCGGCAAGACCGGCCGCGACGATGTTCTTGGCGACATAGCGCGCGGCATAGGCGGCCGAGCGGTCGACCTTGGTCGGATCCTTGCCGGAGAACGCGCCGCCGCCATGCGGAGCCGCGCCGCCATAGGTGTCGACGATGATCTTGCGGCCGGTCAGGCCGGAGTCGCCGTCGGGACCGCCGATGAAGAACTTGCCGGTCGGATTGATGTGCCAGATCGTCTTGTCGGTGATCCACTCCTTCGGCAGCGCCTCGCGGACGTAGGGCTCGACGATGTCGCGGATCTGCTTGGACGACAGGTCCTCGACCAGATGCTGGTGCGAGACCACGATCTCGCGGACGCCGACCGGCTTGCCGTTCTCGTACTGCACCGTGACCTGGCTCTTGGAGTCCGGACCCAGCACCTTCTCGCGGCCGGAGTGGCGCGCTTCGGAGATCAGCCGCAGGATCTTGTGGGCGTAGAAGATCGGCGCCGGCATCAGGTCCGGCGTCTCGTTGGTGGCGTAACCGAACATGATGCCCTGGTCGCCGGCACCCTCTTCCTTGACCTCGCCCGGTTGCAGCGCGTCGACGCCCTGCGCGATGTCGGCCGACTGCGGATGCAGCAGGATCTCGATGTCGCAGTTCTTCCAGTGGAAGCCGTCCTGCTCGTAGCCGATGTCCTTGATTGCAGAGCGAACCACGCTCTCGATGTGGTCGTTGGTGACCGAGCTCGGGCCGCGCGTTTCGCCGGCGATCACCACCTTGTTGGTGGTCGCGAGCGTCTCGCACGCCGCGCGGATCTGCCACGGGTCGATGCCCGCTTTCGGTCCCTCGCGATAGAACAGATCGACGATCTCATCCGAAATACGATCACAGACCTTGTCCGGATGGCCTTCCGAGACCGACTCGCTGGTGAACAGGTAAGACGCGCGCATCAAGCAAACCCCTTGTTAAGTCGAAGTCCGACGTTGGTTGGTGAATATGTCCCCGGCATGTCAGTCTCGTCGCCGCGAGATGACGTAGGATTCGTCGTAGAACCACAGCCCGTTGTGTTTGCGGAGAACTTCGCGCGTGGCCTCGAGAGCTCGTCCGTTTTCGGTCGTTTCGGTCAACCGCTCATCTTCGATCTGCGCGACATACACCGCCGCATTCCACGCAGCAAAGGCCGTCGAGGTTCCGATCGAGCCGGTTACCTCATTGGGCAGCGCTTCCATATCATATCGGAAGATCGAACGGTTATCGGCGTAGGCGTTGAAGTTCAGCTCGCGGCCGGCGGAGCCCAGTTCGTATTTCACCGCGCGCAGTATCTCATGGCGGCTGACGGCGAAAGGATTTTCTCCGGGCCAGACCGCTTGAATCATTTCAAGCCCGGGATCGCCGCCGTGGGAGTGGATTCCTATCAGCCGCCCGCCGCCGCGCAGCGCGCGGGCCAGCGGCGCGATAATCCGCTTGGCGCGGAAGTTCACCGAGGATTTGGCACGGTAAGGTTGCGAGGCGATCACAAGATCGAAATTGGCTTCGGTGCGGCCGGCCCGCGGAATGATGGAATCGAGCAGGAACCGGTGATCGTCCCGGTACAGGACCAGCGCCACCGGCCGCTCATAGATCGGCATCGCATTGCCGGGGCTGAGATTGGCGCGCCAGTTCTGCTCCAGAAACGGACCGAGTTCGGCGATCTGGGCCTCGAACTCACCCGACGACGCTCCCCGCAGAGCTACCTCGTGCCAGATCATGCTGGCGGCCGCCGCGGAGTTCTTGGGCGTCAGCCACGGCGCCTCGGCGTAATACATGTTGGTGAACACGAAGACGCTGGCCGGATGCTCGAACAGGCGGTCGGGGACCTTGTCGAGGGTGAGGCGGACGTCCTCCAGGCTCAGTTCCTTGCCGGCGACATAGAACGGCATATGTGGGAAGCGGCCATGCATGGCGCGCAGGACCCGGGCCAGCACCGTGCCGTCGCCCATCCCGGCATCGAACACCCGCAGCGCCGGCGGCCGCGGGTGGATGGCCGCCAATTCCAGCGCAACCCGGTCGGCGATCACCCGCTTCTCGCTGCAGGTGTGGACGAACAGCAAATAGCGCTGGCGGTTCTCGAAGAACCGGAAATTGCCCCGCGGATCGCGCTTTTCGGGCGGCACCACGAGGCCGCGCGGCGGCGCCACGCCGCCCGGCGTCGAGGTCGCGATGAAGGCGTTGATGCGGTCGAGCGTATCGATGGTGATGCGCTTGCCCTCCCGCAGCCGGTACACCAGCTTGCCGTCATTGACGGCGCGGCGGCCGAACGTCGTCTCCGCCATGTCGGAGCGACGGCAGAAATCCGTGATCTGGCTGAGGATTTCGTCGTTCTTCATGGCGCCTTGGGCGGGCAGCGGCGAGTGGGACGGAAGTGGGCAGAAATGATGACTGGTAGCGTCTTATCACCATTTTCCCACCAGTTGAACCCCCTCTGCTGCCCGATCACCAAACAGTCATGGACCGCCCCTGGACCGGTCTCTTGGACCGCCCTGCCGTCATCGATCGCCATGACGGCCTTACCCCGGATGACCGATGCGCCGCCTGCTCCTGATCCCCACCCTCCTTGCCGCTTTGCTCTGGTCGGCGCCCTGTTTCGCCCAGGCGCGCTCCCAGCTCGGTCCGCTCTGCACGACCGAGACCACGCCGGCCGACCAGATGATCGACGCCTGCACCAAGATCATCGCGCTGAAGGTGTTTTCCGGCGAGAAGCTCGCGACCATCTATTTCTGGCGCGCGGTCGGCTGGAACAAGAAGGGCAACTACGCCCAGGTGATATCCGACGCCACCGGGGCGCTGCGCCTCAAGCCCAGCACCGCTGTCTACAATTTGCGCGGCTCAGCCTATTTCGACAAAGGCGAGTACGACTTCGCGATCGCCGACTTCGACGATGCGCTGCGCCTGGGGCCGCCGAGCGGCATCATCTTCCACAACCGCGGCAACGCCTATCGCAGCAAGGGCGACTATGCCAAGGCGATCGCCGACTATGACGCCGCGATCAAGGCCGGTCCGAAGTCAGCCTTCTCCTATCAGAACCGCGGCGCTTCGAAGCGGGCGCTCGGCGATCTCGACGGCGCGCTCGCCGACATCAACGAGGCGGTCAGGATCGACCCGTCGCTGCCGCAGCCCCTGATCAGCCGCGCCGTGATCTGGCGTGCCAAGGGCGAGATCGAGCGCGCGATTGCGGATACTTCGGAGGCCATCCGGCTCACCAAAGCCAAAGCGCCCGTCAACATCATGACGCCGCCCGGCAGCGTGCTGATCTCGGCCTATACCCAGCGCGGCCTCAGCTATGAAGCGAAGGGCGATGCTGCGCATGCCAAGGAAGATTACGCCGCGGTGCTCGAAGGCGTGGCGTCCGATGCCGGCAGCAAGGCCAACCAGGCCACCGCGAAGGTGCGCCTCGCGCTGCTCAAGGAGGCCGACGCGGCACCGCGCAAGCCCGCGGCGGCGCCCGCCGCCGAGAGCAGCCGGGCCGCGCCACCGGCCTCCTCCGTCACGGCACCCGCCCCGCCCGCCGCGCCGGCAGCAACCGGCCGGCGCGTCGCGCTGGTGATCGGCAACGGCGCCTATGCGCATGTCAAGGCGCTGCCCAATCCGCCCAACGATGCGCGCGCCATCGCCAGGAGCCTGCGCGACATCGGCTTCACCGTCTCCGAAGGGCTCGATCTCGATCGCGACACGATGCAGAAGACGATCCACGATTTCCTGCGCGAGGCGGCGCGGTCGCAGATCGCCGTGGTCTACTATGCCGGTCGCGGCGTGCAGGTCGACGGCCGCAACTATCTCGTGCCGGTCGACATCGAGTTCAGGGCGGGCGGGCGCATGACCGACGCGATGGTCGACATGGACACCATCATGGCCGGGCTCGACGACCAGATCCGCACCAACATCCTGATCCTCGATGCCTGCCGCAACAATCCGATGGCCCCGCAACTGGCCTCCGCAGGTCCAAGCCGCGGCATCGAAGCGGGCTCCGGCCTTGCCGCGCCCGCCTCGCTCGGATCGGGCTCGACGCTCGGCGCCGGCACGCTGATCGCGTTTGCGACCGCGCCTGGCCAGGTCGCGCTCGACGGCGAAGGCGCCAACAGTCCGTTCTCGGCGGCGCTGTCGCGCCATGTCGGCACGCCCGGCCTCGAGGTGCAGCAGATGCTGACCCGGGTTCGCGCCGAGGTCGTCGCCGCGACCAAGGGCAAGCAGGTGCCGTGGTCGAACTCCTCGCTGCTCGGCGAGGTCTACCTGGCGGAGAAATGAAACACGGCTCTCTCCCCGTCATTGCGAGCGAAGCGAAGCAATCCACGCCTCTACGGAAGGAAAGAGTGGATTGCTTCGTCGCTTCGCTCCTCGCAATGACGCGAGGATATAGCGGGGGCTATTTCCCCCACACCTCGTTCGCGACCTCGACCGCGAGCCGCAGCTTGGCCCACTGCTCTTCCTCGGAGAGAATGTTGCCTTCCTCGGTCGAGGCGAAGCCGCATTGCGGCGACACCGCGAGCTGCTCGATCGGGGCGAACTTGGATGCCTCCTCCAGCCGCCGCTTGATGTCGTCCTTCTTCTCGAGCTCGCCGAACTTCGAGGTGATGACGCCGACCCCCACGACCTTGTTGCCCTTGGGCAGGAAGCGCAGCGGCTCGAAGCCGCCGGCGCGGTCGGAATCATATTCGAGAAAGTAGCCGTCGTAATTGGTGCCGGCGAGCAGGGTCTCGGCGACCGGCTCGTAGCCGCCGGAGGAGATCCAGGTCGAGCGGAAATTGCCGCGGCAGACATGGGTCGTAATCACCATGTCGGACGGACGGTCGGCGATCGCGTAGTTAATGACGCGGGCGTAGATCTCCTGCAGGCAGTCCGGATTGTCGCCGCGGTCGCGCGACTTCCGCAATTCCTCCTGCGAGCACAGATAGGCCCACACGGTGTCGTCGAATTGCAAATAGCGGCAACCGGCGTCGTAGAACGCCTTGACCGCCTTGCGATAGGTCTTGCCGAGGTCCTGATAGAATTCCTCGAGGTCCGGATAGACCTCCTTCGAGATCAGCTTGCGGCCGCCGCGGAAATGCAGCACCGCCGGCGAGGGGATCGTCATCTTCGGCGTGACGTGCGCCTGGTCGGCGTATTTCTTCAGGAACCTGAAGTGATCGAGCATCGGGTGATGATCGGAGAAATCCAGCTTGCCGATCACCCTGATGGCATCGTGCCGGGTCTGCACGCCCGCGAACTGGATGCCCATGTCGGGATGGAACAGCTCGCAACCGGTCAGATGGCTGAGGAAATCAAAGTGCCACCAGGAGCGGCGGAACTCGCCGTCGGTCGCAAGCTTCAGGCCGACCGAGGCCTGCTTGTGCACGACCTTCTCGATCTCCATGTCCTCGACCTTGCGCAGCTCGTCGGCGGAAATCTCGCCCTTCTCCAATCTGGCGCGGGCCTCCTTGATCTTCGGCGGCCGCAACAAGCTGCCGACCTCGTCGGCGCGGAACGGAGGCTTGGTTCGCTGCATGGTCAACTCCCGGACGTTTCTCACGTGCCTTCTAATGTGCCTTGCCCCCGGAGACGCCGAGGTGGCGCTCGAGGACGGAGGGATCGGCTTTCAGCGCGATGCTTGCGGCATCGTGCACGATCGTGCCGCGTTCCAATATCACAACGCGGTCGGCCAACCCCAGAATCTTTTGCGCGTTCTGCTCGACGATGATCGAGCAGATGCCGCCTGAGCGCGTGATGGTTCCGATCGCCTTTAACAATTCCTCAACGATGATCGGCGCGAGGCCTTCGGTCGGCTCGTCGAGCAGCAGCACTTTCGGATTCAGCGTCAGCGCCCGGCCGATCGCCAGCATCTGCTGCTCGCCGCCGGACAGCTGGTTGCCGAAATTGCGCCGCCGCTCCTGCAGCCGCGGAAACATCTCGTAAACCCGCTCGACCGTCCACGGCCCGGGCTGCGCCACCGCGGTCATGTTCTCTTCCACCGTCAGCGAGCGGAAGATGTTGCGCTCCTGCGGCACCCAACCGATCCCGGCGCGGGCGCGCTGGTCGGGCCGCATCGCTGTGATGTCGCGGCCTGCGAGCGCGACGCTGCCGCCGAAGCGCCTGACGATGCCGACGATCGAATTGATCAGCGTGGTCTTGCCGGTACCGTTGCGGCCGAGCAGCGCGAGCACCTGGCCCTCCGCAAGCGCCAGCGACATGTCGGGCAGCACCACCGCCTCGCCGTATCCGGCACGCAGGCCCTGGATGGAAAGAAGGTCAGGCATCGGCGGCCTCGCCGAGATAGACCGCCCTCACCTGCGGATCGCGCGCGACCTGGTCGGGCGCGCCCTCGGTGAGCAGGCCGCCATTGACCAGCACCGAGATGCGGTCGGCGAAGGAGAATACGAGGTCCATGTCGTGCTCGATCAGGAGCACGGTGACGTCGCGCGGCAATGCCGCCACCGCCGCCAAAATGTCGTGGCGCTCGCTCTCGGGCACGCCCGCGGCGGGCTCGTCGAGCAGCAGCACCCGCGGCTTGGCGGCGA
This sequence comes from Bradyrhizobium sp. USDA 4538, assembly GCF_024171045.1. Taxonomy (NCBI): domain Bacteria; kingdom Pseudomonadati; phylum Pseudomonadota; class Alphaproteobacteria; order Hyphomicrobiales; family Nitrobacteraceae; genus Bradyrhizobium; species Bradyrhizobium sp. USDA 4538. Next base: position 6,530,712 of record NZ_JALJZE010000001.1, on the reverse strand, counting down.
TCGCGACCGCGATCTCGAGCAGGCGCTGCTTGCCATAGGGCAAGGTCGAGGTGAGCTCCGTCATCACGTCGAGCAGATGGAAGCGCGACAGGATCTCGGCGATCTCGGTGTTGACGTCGCTCCGCGTTCCCATCCGTCGCCACCAGTCGCCACCGCGGCCCATCCGTTCGGAGACCGCAAGCCCGATGGTTTCGAGCGGGGTCAGGTCGGGATAGAGCTGGTTGATCTGGAACGTGCGCGACAGCCCGCGCAGCACCCGCTTGTGGACGGACAGGCCGGTGATGTCGCTGCCTTCGAGCAGGATGCGCCCGCTGTTCGGCGTCAGCACGCCGGTCAGCTGATTGATGACGGTGGTCTTGCCCGCGCCGTTCGGCCCGATCAGGGCGTGGCGGGCGCCCTGCATCACCTTGAGCGAGAGATCGCGGGTGACGCGAAGGGCGCCGAAGGATTTTTCGAGGCCTCGTGTTTCCAGCGCGATCGTCATGACGCGTCGCTCTCCGGCACGGCAACGGCGGCCTTGCGGCCGGCGAACTGGCGGATGATCAGGTTGGGCACGAACAGCACCCAGCGATGGATGCGCACGCGGCCGACCAGCACGATCACGACCAGCACGAGGCCGATCCAGAACAGCCAGTATTGCGGGGTGATGCTCTGAAACAGCTCCTGCAGCATCTTGAACACGACGGCGCCGATCAGGCCGCCATAGAGATAGCCGGTGCCGCCGATCACCAGCACCAGCATCAGGTCGGCCGAGCGCTCGAAGGAAAACACGTCGAGCGAGGCGAGCGCCGTGGTCTGGGTGAACAACGCCCCGGCGATCCCTGCATAGAATGCGGCCAGCGTATAGACCGCGATCAGGCGGCGGTTGACCGGCACGCCGATCGCGGCCGCGCGCAGCGGATTGTTCCGGATCGCGCGCAGCGACAGGCCGAACGGCGAATGCACCACGCGCCGCGCGAGCAGAAACAGGATGAACAGCACGATCAGCGAGTAGAAGAACCCGGTCTTGCCGAACATGTCGAACGTGAACAGACCGAGGATCGGCTGCACCTCGATGCCCTGCAGCCCGTCGGTGCCGCCGGTGATGTTGGAGAAGCGTTCGGCGAGCGCTTCCAGCAGCAACGCGATACCGAGCGTCACCATCAGCCGTGTCAGGTCGACGCCGCGGATGACCAGGAAGCTGGTCAGGAGGCCCATCACCGCCGCAACCAGGCCGGCGGCGACCAGTGCGATCACAGGCTCGTTGATGATGCCGTGCAGCGCCAGCAAGCCGGCCGAATAGGCGCCGACGCCGAAGAAGGCCGCGTGGCCGAGCGAGACGATGCCGGCGTAGCCGAGGATCAGGTCGAGCGACAACGCGAACAGGCCGAGCCGTACGATGTCGGTCATGATCAAATAGCGCGACGGGAACAGGAAGGCGCAGGCGAGCGCCAGGCCCCAGAACGCGACCTCGCTGACCCGCCAGCGCGCACTGGCCATCGCGTAAGTGGAAACGTCGGATAGCGCCGTCATGACCGCCTCACCGTGCCGCGGTACGGCCGAATAGGCCGTTCGGACGCCAGAGCAGGATCACGATCATGACCGTGTAGATCACGAAGGAGCCGAGCTTCGGCACGTAATACTTGCCGGCGACGTCGGCGATGCCGAGCAGCAGCGATGCCAGGAACGGTCCGGTGATCGAGGAGGAGCCGCCGACGGTGACGACGATCAGGAAGTAGATCATGAATTTCAGCGGGAAATACGGATCGAGCCCGAGGATCTCCGCGCTCAGCGCGCCGCCGAGGCCGGCGAGGCCGCAGCCGAACGCAAAGGTGAAGGCGAACACCTGCGGCACGTTGATGCCGAGCCCGATCGCAGCGCGCGGATCGTCGACCGCGGCGCGCAGCCGGCTGCCGAACCGCGTCTTCGCCAGGATCAGTTGCAGCGCCAGCGTGAGCAGGCCGCAGATCACCACGATCATCAGCCGGTAACGGCCGATGCCGACGCCGAACAGGTCGATCTGGCCTTCCAGCGCCGCCGGCAGCTTGATGAAGACCCGCGACGATCCCATGATGTAGTCGACCGCCGCGACCGACATGAACACCAGACCGATCGAGAACAGCACCTGATCGAGATGGCTGCGGCTATAGAGATGGCGGTACAGCGTGCGCTCCAGCGCAATGCCGATCACGGCGCTGCCGACAAAGGCGAGCGGCAGGCCAGCGAAGAACGGCCAGCCGGAATTATTCACCAGCACGGCGCAGATATAGCCGCCGGCCATCGCGAAGGCGCCATGCGCGAGGTTGACGAAATTCATCAACCCGAGCGTCACCGCAAGCCCGCAGGCGAGCACGAACAGCAGCATGCCGTAGGCGACGCCGTCGAACAGGTTGGTGAGGATAGAGGCCATGGAGTCAGCTTAGCCGTGAGGACGCAACAAGAACAACAGCTCGAACGTCAAGGTCATCGTCATGGCCGGGCCTGTCCCGGCCATCCACGTCTTTCTGCTCGCCGGGAAGAAAAACATGGATGCCCGGCACACCTGCACGAAGACGCGCTTCGCGCTTTTGGCCGGGCATGACGTGGTGAGGGCCGGAGCGCACGCCGCCGATGACGATGCTATTTCTTGGTCTTGCCGGAATCCTTGACGGCCTCGAAGGTCGCGAACTCGACATTGTAGAGCTCACCGTCGACCTTCTCGACCTTGCGGATATAGATGTTCTGCACGATGTCGCGGGTCTCCGGATCGATCGAGATCGGGCCGCGCGGGCTCTCCCACTTCATGCCCTTCATCGCCTCGATCAGCTTGTCGCCGTCGGTCGCACCATTGGTCTTCTTCAGCGCCTCGTAGATCAGATGGATGCCGTCATAGCCGCTGACCGCCATGAAGCCGGGGCGGTTGCCGAACGCCTTCTTGTAGGCGGCGACGAACTCCTTGTTCATCGCGGACGGATGGGCGGCCGAATAGAGATGCGCCGTCACCGCGCCGAGCGCGGCATCGCCCATATTGTTGAGCAGATCGTCGTCCATGACGTCGCCGGGTCCGATCACCCTGATGCCGCTCTTGTCGAGCCCGCGCTCGGCATATTGCTTCATGAAGTTGCCGCCCTGCCCGGCCGGCACGAATACGAACATTGCGTCGGGCTTGGAGTCCTTCATGCGCTGCAGGAACGGCGCGAAGTCCGGATTGGCGAGCGGGACCTTGACCTCTTCGACGATCTCGCCGCCGCCTGCGGTGAAGTGCTGCTTGAAGAAGGTCAGCGCATCGTTGCCGGGCGCGTAGTCGGAGGTCAGCGTCGCGACCTTCTTGATGCCGTTCTTCACCGCCCAGTCGCCGATGATGGTGGAGGACTGCGCCAGCGTGAAGCTGGTACGCACGATATAGGGCGAACGCTCGGTGATGATGGAGGTGCCGGCCGCCATCACGACTTCCGGGATCTTGGCCTGCGTCGCCAGCGGCGCCGCGGCGAGCGCCGCGGGCGTCACGCCGAAGCCAGCGATGAAATTGACCTTGTCGTTGACGATCAGTTCCTGCGCAAGCCGCTTGGTGTTGTCCGGCACCGCGGCGTCGTCCTTCAGGATGATCTCGATCTTCTTGCCGGCGACGGTGTCGCCCTTCTGCTGCATGTAGAGCTTGATGGCGTTATCGATCTGCTTGCCGGTCGATGCCTGACCGCCGGTCATCGGCAGGATCAGCCCGATCTTGACGGCGTCGTCCGCCCACGCCGGCACGCTGGCACACAACCCGGGAAGCACGGCCGAAGCGGCGCCCCACAGCAACATTTTGCGACGATTGAACATCGACGTCCCTCCCCCTTCCGTTCTTCTGCATCGAGCCTTGGTCCCGGCTCTTGCCTTGTTTTAACTCAAGCATGCACGGCCAAGCCGCAACGCGACAAGGCGTCTCCCCGTGCCCTCTGTCAATCGGACGATGGACGTGTGCCGCGCGCGACGCGATCGGGCCTGGCTGCGGAGACAAGTATCAGGATACCAATATCGCTCCACCGGACTCAATGCCTCCGCGAGAGCCGGTCTCGCGCATTCAAGGCCGCCACCGGCTCGATTCATTTGTACGACCGTACAAACGCAGCGACAATGTCAACAAACAAGCACAATTGCAGCCGAACGGTCGCGCCCGAGATCATCATCCATAAAGACCAGGGCTGTTTCCTGCTTCCCATGCCAATCGTCTCGCGTCCCATCGCTGTCCTGACTGCCCTCGCGCTCGCGGCCGGCGCGCTCGGGGGATGCAGCTCCATGAACCAGAAGCTCTCGGCCGGCATGGCCGATACCATTCCATCCTGGGCCGGCGGCCTGCCGGCGGATGCGCCGCCGCGGCCGGGCACCCCCGAATACGACAAGTTCATGCAGGATCGGGAACGCAAGCGGCTGATGCCTGCGGCCCAGCGCGGCGACGACGCCAAGCCGGCAACGGCACCGCAGGACGCGGCACGCTGAGCGCACGGTCGGCCGGCAAAGCCCGCATCGCCTTATACGGGCGAGCGAAGTGCGGATCAGTCCACGAACACCACGGTCTTGCGTCCGTTGAGGATGACGCGATCGGCGAGATGGTAGCGGATCGCGCGCGCCAGCACCCGGCGCTCGATGTCGCGCCCCTTGCGCACGAGATCCTCAGGCATGTCGCGATGGCTGATACGCTCGACGTCCTGGTCGATGATCGGCCCCTCGTCGAGATCGCTGGTGACGTAATGCGCCGTGGCGCCGATCAGCTTGACGCCGCGCTCATGCGCCTGATGGTAGGGCCTGGCGCCCTTAAAGCCCGGCAGGAAGGAATGATGGATGTTGATGCAGCGGCCCGACAGCCGTGCCGACATCTCGTCCGACAGGATCTGCATGTAGCGGGCCAGCACCACGAGGTCGGTCTTGGTATCCTGGGCCAGCTGCCACACCGCGTCTTCCTGCTGCCGCTTGGTCTCTTTCGTCACCGGCAGATGATGGAACGGGATATCGCCGAAATCGAGCGAGCCGTAGGTCTCGCGCGGATGGTTGGAGACAACAGCGGTCGGGATCATTTCGAGCTCGCCGGTGCGCCAGCGGTAGAGGATGTCGACCAGGCAGTGATCGGACTTCGACACCAATAGCATCACCCGGCGGCGGCTGGCGCGATCGCGCATCTGCCATTCCATGCCGAACCGTTCGGCGATCGCGGCAAAGCCGGTCTGCAGCGCCGCGAGCTCGACCGCGAGGTCGGCCGCGGTGAACACCACGCGCATGAAGAACTTGCCGGTTTCGACGTCATCGAACTGCTGGGCGTCCAGGATGTTCTGGCCGTTATGGGCAAGAAACGTCGAGACCGCCGAGACGATCCCCGGACGATCCGGACAGGACAGGGTCAAAACGAATTGATGGTCGGGCATGCCAATTGACCAAAGCTTGAGCAGATTGGTGGAACGGTCATTTTCGGCCCTCGTCTACACCGCAGGCGGCCTTGCGCCAATCCCGGCGCGGGGGTCAAATCGAACAAATGACGACAATGTTTGTTAGGGACCATCATGGCTGAACGGCTGAACGGCTACCGCATCCTGATCCTCGAGACGCGCGAGGAGGCGCAGTTTTCCCGCCTGCTCGCCGAGCAGGGGGCCGACGTGCTGCAATGCCCGATGTTCACCATCCACGATGCGCCTGATGCGGCGCCGATCGAGGCCTGGATTCGCCGCGCTATCGAACGGCCGCTCGACGATCTCGTGCTGATGACCGGCGAAGGCCTGCGCCGGCTGATGAAGGTCGTGCGCCGGATCGGCGTCGAGCGGGAGTTCGTCGATGGCCTCGCCAAGGCGCGCAAATTCGCCCGCGGCCCCAAGCCCGGCCGGGCGCTGCGCGAGATCGGCCTGGAGCCGCAAATGACGACCGAGAAGCCGACGTCGGAAGGCGTCGCGGAGATGCTGTCGAAGCTCGACCTCGCCGGCCATCGGCTCGGCCTGCAGCTCTATCCGGACAAGGATCACGCCACCCTGATCGACGCGATCAAGGCACAGGGCGCCGAGGTCGATACGGTGCTGCCGTATGTCTATGATGCGCAGGCCGCCGACGCCAACATCGTCACCGCGATCGAGGAGATGGCGCAGGGCCGCATCGACGCGATCGCGCTGACCAATCTCGGCCAGGTCCGTCGGCTCATCGAGGTGGCACGGGCGCGCGGTTGCGAGGACAGGTTACGCCAGGGGTTCGAGCGTACGCCGATCGCTTCCGTCGGACCGGCGGTATCGGACGAGCTCAAATCCCACGGCCTGCGCACCGACATCTACCCGGCCGAAGACGCCTTCTTCATGCGGCCGCTGATATCGGCGATGGCGGCGGCGCTTTCAAAAAATCCACCGCGCGCGACGGCGCGAAGCTAAAGCATGATCCGGAGAAGTGGGAAGCGGTTTTCCGGGAAGACCATGCTTAAACAACAAGTTAAAGTGCGATGACGATTCGACCGAATCTCATCGCGCTTTAGTCCACTTTGGCACCGGCGAACTTGACCACCTTGCCCCACTTCTCGGTCTCGTCGGCCACTAGTTTGCCGAAGTCGGCAGCCGAGCCCGGCAGCATGATCGCGCCGATCTCGGTAAACCGCGCCTTGGCCTTAGGATCGGCGAGGATTTCATTGACGGCCTTGTTGAGCCTGTCGACGATTTCAGGCGGCGTGTTCTTCGGCGCCGCGAGGCCGTACCAGGCGCTGGCCTCGTAGCCCGGCAGGAAGTCGGCGACCGGCGGCAGGTCCGGAAGCACGTCCGAACGGGTCGTGCTGGTGACCGCAAGTCCGCGCAGCTTGCCGGATTTGACGTGCTCGGCGCAGGTCGGAAGATTGTCGAACATCACCTGCATCACGCCGGACAGCATATCGGTGAGCGCCGGCGCTCCGCCCCGGTAGGGCACGTGCTGCATGTTGATGCCGGTCAGCATCTTGAACAGTTCACCCGACATGTGGATCGTCGAACCGTTGCCTGAGGACGCCATGTTGAGCTTGCCGGGATTGGCCTTTGCATAGGCGATCAATTCGGGAATCGACTTGATCGGCAGCGAGGGGTGCACCACCACGACGTTGGGAAAGCGAATGATGCCCGCGATCGGCTCCATCTCGCGCATGAAGTCGAACGGCAGCTTCTGGTAGAGCGTCGCGTTGATCGCATTGGCCGGCGCGACCAGCAGCAGCGTGTAGCCGTCGGGTGCCGCGCGCAGCGCCTGCTCGGTGGCGATGTTGGTCCCGCCGCCCGGCCGGTTCTCGACAATGAAGGATTGCCCGAGCTTTTCCGACAGCCACTGCCCCATCAGGCGCGCCGTCAGGTCCGCCGAACCGCCGGGGGTATAGCCGATCACGAGGCGAACCGGCCGCGCCGGATAGGCCTCGGCAATCGCTTTTCCAAATGTGAGCGGAAGCGCAGCCGTAGCGGCTGCAAGTTGCAGGAACTGGCGGCGTAGAACCTTCATAATATCTCCTCCGACGCACTGGCGGCTCTTGCGGCACACTCGGGCACGCGCATCCTAGCCGCGCAGCGTCGCCAAGCCGACAGATATTCTCAGTCGGAGGGCGGGAGGTTTACCGCGTCACTTCGTCTCGCGCAGATAGGCCTGGTACGCGAGGGCGATGCCATCCTCGAGCGAGGTGCTGGCGCGCCAGCCGAGCCTCGCCAGCCGACCGACGTCGAGCAGCTTGCGCGGCGTGCCGTCCGGGCGCGATGTGTCGAAGCTGATCTCGCCACGATAGCCGACGGCGGCCGCGACGACGCGCGCGAACTCGGCGATGGTGATGTCCTCGCCGGTGCCGATATTGACCAGTTCGGGCGATGAATAGGTCTTCATCAGATGGATGCAGGCGTCGGCGAGATCGTCGACATAGAGGAATTCGCGGCGCGGCGTGCCGGTGCCCCACACCGCGACGTTGCCGGCGCCCGAAACCTTGGCCTCGTGGAAGCGGCGGATCAGCGCGGCGACGACGTGGCTGTATTCGGGGTGATAATTGTCGCCGGGGCCGTAAAGATTGGTCGGCATCACGCTGATGAAATCGGCGCCGTACTGGCTGCGATAGGCCTCGGCCATCTTGATGCCGGCGATCTTGGCGATGGCATAGGGCTCGTTGGTCTGCTCCAGCGGGCCGGTCAGCATCGAATCCTCGCGCAACGGCTGCGGCGCCAGGCGCGGATAGATGCAGGACGAGCCGAAGAACATCAGCTTCTCGCAGCCATTGGCGTGCGCTGCCTGGATCACGTTGCTCGAGATCGCCAGATTGTCGTAGAGGAATTCGGCCCGCAGCGTGTTGTTGGCGACGATGCCGCCGACCTTGGCGGCGGCGAGGAACACGGCCTGCGGCCGCTTCGCGGCAAACCAGGCGTTGACCGCGGTTTGGTCGCGCAAATCGACCTCGTTGCGCGACACCGTCAGGAGATCGGACTCCTCGCGCGCCAGCCGGCGCATCAGCGCCGAGCCGACCATGCCGCGATGGCCGGCGACGAAGACCGTCTTGCCCTTCAGCTCAAAGGCCGTGCTTGCCATTGGCCGCGTCCTGCCTGGCCTCGACGAGATCGCTGGCGACCATTTCCTTCACCAGCTGCGCGAACGGCGTCTTCGGCGTCCAGCCGAGCTTGGCGCGCGCCTTGCTGGCGTCGCCGATCAGAAGATCGACCTCGGTCGGGCGGAAATAGGTCGGATCGATCTGCACCAGGGTGTTGCCGGACGCCTTGTCGACACCGATCTCCTCGACGCCCTTGCCGCGCCATTCGATGCTGCGGCCGACCTCGGCAAACGCCAGCTCGACGAACTCGCGGACCGACCGCGTCTCGCCGGTCGCGAGCACGAAGTCGCCGGGCTCGTCGACCTGCAGGATCCTGTGCATGCCCTCGACATAGTCGCGGGCGTGGCCCCAGTCGCGCTTGGCGTCGAGATTGCCCAGATAGAGCTTGTTCTCGAGGCCGACCTCGATGCGGGCGACGGCGCGGGTGATCTTGCGCGTCACGAAGGTCTCGCCGCGGATCGGGCTCTCATGGTTGAACAGGATGCCGTTGCTGGCGAACATGCCATAGGCCTCGCGGTAGTTCACCGTGATCCAGTAGCCGTAGAGCTTGGCGACGCCATAGGGCGAGCGCGGATAGAACGGCGTGGTCTCCTTTTGCGGCACCTCCTGCACGAGCCCGTAAAGCTCCGAGGTCGAGGCCTGGTAGAACCGCGTTTCCTTTTCCATGCCGAGGATGCGAATCGCCTCCAGCAGCCGCAGCACGCCGATCGCGTCGGCGTTGGCGGTGTATTCCGGGCTCTCGAAACTGACCTGGACGTGGCTCTGGGCGGCGAGGTTATAGATCTCGGTCGGCCGGATCTGCTGCACCAGGCGGATCAGATTGGTCGAATCCGTCATGTCGCCGTAGTGCATCACGAACGGCACGTTGCCGGCATGCGGATCCTGGTAGAGATGGTCGACGCGCGCGGTGTTGAACGAGGACGACCGCCGCTTGATCCCGTGCACGGTGTAGCCGAGACCGAGCAGATATTCGGCGAGATACGCGCCGTCCTGCCCGGTCACGCCGGTGATCAGCGCAACGCGCCGCTTTGAATCCTGAGCCGCCGAATCTTTAACCGCCATGTCATCTCCAGAGAGCGCGAAAACCGCGCGATCCCGACGAGGCCGGTCTGTAGCATCCAGCCTGCCCCAAGTCTAATGGCTTAATCGTTTGAAATCAGGACTTTAGGACAGCGAAAACGGCTCAATGCGCCCGGAACCCGTCACTCGCCGTAGTGCCGCAGCCGGTCGAGGTTGAGGATGGTCACCCCGCCATATTCGAGCCGCAACAGCCCTTCCCGCTCAAGCCGCTTCAGGCACTGGTTGGCATTCTGCCGGGAGATTCCCGACAGCGCCCCGATCTCCTCCTGGGTGATCTCAAGGTGCAGCGTCAGGTCGGGATAGAGAATCGGATTGAACAGCGAGGCGATCGAGCGCGCCAGCCGTGCCGTGGCGTCCAGCGTGCGGCCATATTCGAGCAGCGCAATGAACTGGCCGAGCCGCTCATTGAGCGAGCCGACCAGGAACCGGTTGAAGCCGACACTATTCTCGAACAGCCAGACGAAGGTCCGGCGATCCATCATCGCGAGGCGCGTGTCGCGCAGCGCGACCACATCGTAGCGCCGGGGCTCATTCTTGAGCACGGTCCCCTCGCCGAACCACGCGCCTGCGGTGAGACCCGCGAAACTCGCCGCCTTGCCGCCGCGCGAGACGATGCCCATGCGCGCCAGCCCGGTGACGATGCCGGTCCAGTACTGAAAATTGTCGCCGCGCATGAAGATGAATTCGTTGGCGCGATAGGATTTCTCGGAAATGCCGGCGCGCGCGATTTCGATTTCTTGCTCGCTCAGTTCGCGCGACCAGGCCGCGATGCGCCTCAAGTAATCAGCAGCAATCATTCTAGCGACGGCGTCCTACCCGAAGAGATTGCAACGATATTGCACCGCAGCAACGCCGTGCACGAAGCCAGGGACCCGAGGCCTGGAATGCCAGCGAAAATTCCTGACCAAATGTCGGGCACATGACAATTCAACCTATCGCTTTCTCGTATTCAGAGCCACCTCGCGTAACGTCGCGCAGCTCCTTGATGGATCGCTGAAGGCGGACGACGCAAGGGACGGGCTTGCAGGCGGGTGCGGCGTTACCGCGCATGACGCAGGCGATCGGGTCAAGCGATGCTCCCGAACGCCGGCATCATTAGTCGGATGGTCTCCCTTCGGCGGCCCATGTAAGATCGAAGTGTAAGATCGAAGCCAAGATCAAAGAGCGCGCCAAAGCGCCCGTATCTGGAGGGAACAGGGTGGCTAATAGTCTCGAGGTGCGCGGAGTCTCATTGCGCTTTGGCGGCGTCCGCGCGCTGACCGAAGTGAGCTTCGGCGTCAACGAGGGCGAGCTGTTCTCCATCATCGGCCCGAACGGCGCCGGCAAGACCTCGATCGTCAACTGTATCTCCGGCCGCTACCGGCCGACCGAAGGCCAGCTGTTCTATCGCGGCCAGGACATTACCGGCCTCAACCCGAACGCGCGGCCCCGGCTCGGCATCGGCCGGACCTTCCAGAATCTCGCGCTGTTCCACCACATGAGCGTGCTCGATAACATCATGGTCGGCCGCCATCACCTCCTGAAGAACAACTTCATCACGGGGTCGCTGTACTGGCTGACCGGCGCGCGCCGCGAGGAGCTGGAGCACCGCCGCAAGGTCGAGGAGATCATCGACTTCCTCGATCTGCAATCAGTGCGCAAGGCGACCGCCGGCACCCTGCCCTATGGCCTGCGCAAGCGCGTCGAGCTCGCCCGCGCGATGGCGCTCGAGCCGCAACTGATCCTGCTCGACGAGCCGATGGCCGGCATGAACTTCGAAGAGAAGGAAGACATGGCGCGCTACATCGTCGATCTCAACGAAGAGTTCGGCATGACGGTGATGATGATCGAGCACGACATGGGCGTCGTGATGGACATCTCCCACCGCGTCATGGTGCTCGACTTCGGCCGCAAGATCGCCGAGGGCGATCCGGCCACCGTGCTCGCCGATCCCCATGTCAAGCGCGCCTATCTCGGCGAGGAAGACGAAGTACTGGTCGACCCCGACGACAAGCCGGCGGTGCGGGAGAGTGCGGCATGATGGACTATGCCGGTCGCGCCGCGCAGGCCGACACCTTTCCCAAGATGCTGCGCCTGAACGCGAGGGAGCACGGCCAAGAGATCGCGCTGCGCGAGAAGGATTTCGGGCTGTGGCGCGAATTCACCTGGAACGACTACCAGACCCGCACCCATGATTTCGCGCTCGGCATGGTCGAGCTCGGGCTTGGCCGCGGCGACGTGATCGGCATCATCGGCGACAACCGGCCGGACTGGGTCGCCGCCGAGATCGCGGCCCACGCGATCGGCGCGATGAGCCTCGGCCTTTACCGCGACGTGCTGGACGAGGAAGCCGCCTACCTCCTGACCTATGGCGAGGCCAAGCTGGTCTTCGCCGAGGACGAGGAACAGGTCGACAAGATGCTCGGCCTGGCCGATCGCGTGCCCCACCTCAAGTACATCGTCTATTCCGACCCGCGCGGCATGCGCAAATACGACGATCCGCGATTGATGGAGGCGAGCAAGCTCGTGGCGCTGGGCCGCGACCGCGCCGAGCGCGAGCCTGGGCTCTACGAGCGGCTGGTCGATGCCACTGATGGCGAGGACGTCGCGATCCTCTGCACCACCTCGGGCACGACAGCCAATCCGAAGCTTGCGATGCTCTCGGCCGGACGCGTGCTGCGGCACTGCGCGACCTATCTCGCCTTCGATCCGAAGGGGCCGGACGACGAATATGTTTCGGTGCTGCCGCTGCCCTGGATCATGGAACAGATCTACGCGCTGGGCAAAGGGTTGCTCTCCCGGATGAAGGTCAACTTCGTCGAAGAGCCCGACACCATGATGCACGACTTCCGCGAGATCGCGCCGACCTTCGTGCTGTTCGCGCCGCGGGTCTGGGAATCGATCGCGGCGGACGTCCGCGCCGGGGTGATGGACGCCTCGCCGTTCAAGCAGCGGCTCTATGACCTCGGCATGAAGACCGGGCTGACCGCGCTCGCCGAGGGCAAGCGCTCTGTTTTCGCCGACCAGCTCTTGTTCCGCGCGCTGCGCGACCGGCTCGGCTTCACGCGGCTGCGCTCGGCGGCGACCGGCGGCGCGGCGCTCGGGCCGGATACCTTCAAGTTCTTCCAGGCGATGGGCGTGCCGCTGCGCACGCTGTACGGCCAGACCGAGCTGCTCGGCGCCTACACGCTGCATCCTGAAGGCAAGGTCGATCCCGACACCACCGGCGTGCCGATGGCCGACAACATCGAGATCCGCATCGACAATGCCGACGTCAACGGCGTCGGCGAGATCGTGGTGCGGCATCCCAACATGTTCCACGGCTATTACAAGAACCCCGAAGCCTCCGTCGCCGACATCAAGGACGGCTGGATGCATTCGGGCGATGCCGGCTACTACAACGACAACCGCCAGCTCGTGGTGATCGACCGCATCAAGGATCTCGCCGAGACCTCGCGCGGCGAGCGCTTCTCGCCGCAATACATCGAGAACAAACTGAAGTTCTCGCCCTATGTCGCCGAAGCAGTCGTGCTCGGCGCCGGCCGCGACGCGCTCGCCGCGATGATCTGCATCCGCTACTCGATCATCTCGAAATGGGCGGAGAAGAACCGGATCTCGTTCACGACCTACACCGACCTGTCCTCGCGGCCCGAAGTCTATGCTCTGCTCAAGAAGGAGGTCGAGACGGTCAATGCCACCCTGCCGCCGGCGCAGCGCATCTCGCGCTTCCTGTTGCTCTACAAGGAGCTCGATGCCGATGACGGCGAGCTGACCCGGACCCGAAAGGTCCGCCGCGGCGTGATCAACGAGAAATACGCCGACATCATCGATGCGATCTACCGCGGCAAGGCCAGCATCCCCGTCGACACGGTGATCCGCTTCCAGGACGGCTCGACCCAGCGCGTCCGCACCACGCTCGAGGTCGTCGACCTCGGCCGCGCCGTGCTCGCGGAGGCCGCGGAATGAGACCGTCGATGATAGCAAGCTCGATCGTCATGCGCGGACTTGACCCGCGCATCCATCCTCTTCGCAAGGACGGCTTTCTTGCGCGACGGATCGCCGGGTCAAGCCCGGCGATGACGAGCCACAAATTCGGCGAGACCCCATGAACATCCAGTTCCTGATCCAGCTGATCGTCAACGGCCTCGTGGTCGGCACGCTGTATGGCGTGGTCGCGATGTCGTTCGTGCTGATCTACAAGGCGACGCAGGTCGTGAACTTCGCGCAGGGCGAATTGCTGCTGGTCGGCGCCTGGGTGTGCTGGGCGCTGCTGACGAAATATCAGGTGCCGTTCTGGGTCGGCATGCCGATCACGCTGGTGTTCATGTTCATCTTCGGCATCGCGATCCAGGTCGTGATCCTGCGTCCGATGATCGGCGAGCCGATCATCTCCGTGATCATGGTGACGATCGGCCTGTCGACGGTGTTCCAAGCCGCGCTGAAGTGGATCTTCGGCGTCAACCCGCAGCCGTTCCCGCGCGTGTTCCAGAGCCAGTCGGTCAGCCTGTTCGGGCTGCAGATCCAGACCGTCTATGTCATGAGCCTCGTGGTCTCGCTCGCCATGATGGTCGGCATGGCCTGGTTCTTCCGCGCCTCCAAATATGGCCTTGCGATGCGCGCCACCGCTTTCAACCAGCAGGTCGCGCAGTCGCTCGGCATTTCCGTCAAGAACGTGTTCGCGATGGCCTGGGCGATCTCGGCCACGGTCTCGGCGGTCGCCGGTGTCGTGGTCGCCGTGGTCAACGGCGTGTCGTCCGGCCTCTCCGCCTACGGCATCAAGGTGTTTCCGGCCGCGATCCTGGGCGGGCTCGACTCGGTCGGCGGCGCCGTGCTCGGCGGCATCATCATCGGGCTGTTGGAAAACGTCGCCCAGTATGTCGACAGCCAGTACCTGCACTGGGGCAATCTCTACGAGATCGCGCCGTTCTACGTCCTGATCATCATCCTGATGATCAAGCCGTACGGCCTGTTCGGCACCAAGGATATTGAGCGGGTCTGATCAATGGCGACAAGCACACTCATCCCCTCGGGCGATTTCCGCACCAGCTATGCGGCCGACACCACGATCTTCCCGACCGCGACCAGCCGCAATTTCGCGATCCTCGGCATCGTGCTCGCCTGCTTCGCGCCGATGCTGCTGTCCAATTACCTGCTCTCGATCGCGATCCAGATCGGCATCTTCGCGATCGCGGCCCTCGGCCTCAACGTCCTGGTCGGCTTCACCGGCCAGATCTCGATCGGCCACGCCGCGTTCTTCCTGTTCGGCGCGTTCACCTCGGCCTACATCTCCAACAACGCGCCGATCCCGGTGTTCTTCGCCATCCCCCTCGCCGGCGTCGTCACGGCACTGGTCGGCCTGATCTTCGGCGTGCCGGCGGCGCGGCTGAAGGGACTCTATCTCGTGATCGCGACGCTCGCCGCGCAGTACATCCTGCTCGACTTCTTCTCGCGCGCCGAATGGTTCTCGGGCGGCTCGGTGCCCGCCAGCGCCAATCCGTTCTCGATCTTCGGCTACACCCTGCGCGGCGACCGGCAGTATTTCTACGTCGTGCTCGCCTACATGGTGATCAGCTATCTGCTGGTCACCAATCTGATGCGCACCCGCGACGGCCGCGCGCTGGTCGCGATCCGCGATCACTATCTCTCCGCCGAGATCATGGGCATCAACCTCACCAAGTACCGGACGCTGTCGTTCGGGCTTGCCGCCTTCTTTGCCGGCATCGCCGGCGCGCTCTACGCGCACTATCAGCTCGTGGTCTCGCAGGAAGGCTTTGGCATCGAGCGCTCGGTGTTGTTCCTCGCCATGGTCATCATCGGCGGCACCGGCTCGGTGATGGGCACGCTTATGGGCACGGCCTTCGTGGTGCTGCTGCCGGAATCGATGGAATGGCTGAGCGCCTGGCTGAAGGGCGGCGCCATCGACAAGGCGCTGCGGCTCAACAACAACATCACCTTCCTGCGCGAGATCGCGATCGGCCTGATCATCATCGGTTTCTTGATGTTCGAGCCGGACGGCCTCGCGCATCGCTGGCGGCAAATCAAGGCTTACTGGAAGCTCTACCCGTTCTCGCATTGACGCAAGGCACGGAACGCAACTCAAAATTCGGTTCAACGAATAAGCAGGAGGAAAGCAAAAATGACGATTAGATCCCTTTTGAGCTCGGTCTCCGTTGCGCTGCTGATCAGCAGCGCGGCCGCCACCGCGCAGGCGCAGATCGCCATCGGCCATCTGCAGGACCTCTCGGGCGGCACGTCCGACGTCGGCACCCCCTATGGCCAGGGCGTCGCCGACACCTTCGCCTGGGTCAACAAGAATGGCGGCGTCGGCGGCAAGCAGCTCAATGTCGACAGCAACGACTATGGCTACCAGGTGCCGCGCGCCATCGCGCTGTACAAGAAGTGGTCGGCGCCCGACGGCAAGGTCGCGGCGATCATGGGCTGGGGCACGGCGGATACCGAGGCCCTCACCGGCTTCCTGGCGCAGGACAAGATCCCGGACATCTCCGGCTCCTACGCCGCCGCGCTGACCGATCCGGAAGGCACCAGCGGCAAGGCCAAGCCCGCGCCGTACAATTTCTTCTACGGCCCGAGCTATTCGGACTCGATGCGCGCGATGCTGACCTGGGCCGCCGAGGACTGGAAGGCCAAGGGTAAGCCCGGCAAGCCGAAATTCGTCCACATGGGCGCCAACCATCCGTATCCGAACGCGCCGAAGGCGGCCGGTGAAGCGCTGGCGACCGAGCTCGGCTTCGAGGTGCTGCCGCCGCTGGTGTTCGCGCTGTCGCCCGGCGACTACTCTGCGCAGTGTCTCAGCCTGAAGAGCTCGGGCGCAAATTATGCCTATCTCGGCAACACGGCGGCCTCCAACATCTCGGTGCTGAAGGCCTGCAAGACCGCCGGCGTCGACGTCCAGTTCCTCGGCAATGTCTGGGGCATGGACGAGAACGCGGCCAAGACCGCCGGCGATGCAGCCGACGGCGTGATCTTCCCGCTCCGCACGGCGGTGAGCTGGGGCGGCAACGCGCCCGGCATGAAGACGGTGATGGAAATCTCCAAGATGTCCGACCCGTCCGGAAAGGTCTATCGGCCGGTGCATTACATCGCCGCGGTCTGCAGCGCGCTCTATTTGAAGGAAGCGCTCGACTGGGCCGCCAAGAACGGCGGCGCCACCGGCGAGAACGTCGCCAAGGGCTTCTACCAGAAGAAGGATTGGGTGCCGGCCGGCATGGACGGCGTCTGCAATCCGTCGACCTGGACCGAAAAGGATCACCGCCCGACCACGAAGGTCGACCTGTATCGCTCGAAGATCTCGGGCGCGACCGATGGCGACATCAACGACCTGATGGGCAAGGGCACGATCAAGCTCGAGAAGGTGAAGACCGTCGACCTGCCGCGCAAGCCGGAATGGTTTGGGTGGTGAGGCGGCAGCCGAACACGTCCACACATCGTCATGCGCGGGCTCGACCCGCGCATCCATCAAGCGAAGACGTATTCCGATCGATGGATTGCCGGGTCAAAGGCGAGCGGAAGCGACGCCGTCCTTCTGACGGCTATGCTCGGCAATGACGTCGAAGGGTAACACAGGCCATGAACGAAACCCTCGAAGCCACCCGCCCGATGCCGACGGCCGTCCCGCCGCCGCCGCTGCTCAGCGTCAACAACATCGAGGTCGTCTATGACGACGTCATCCTGGTGCTGCGCGGCCTCAGCCTCGAAGTGCCGAAGGGCGCGATCGTGGCGCTGCTCGGCGCCAACGGCGCCGGCAAGTCGACCACGCTGAAGGCGATCTCCGGCCTGCTCAAGACCGAGGACGGCGAGGTCACCCGCGGCGAGATCCTGTTCGAAGGCCAGCGCATCAACGGCATCGATCCGGACAAGATCGTCCGCCGCGGCATCTTCCAGGTGATGGAAGGCCGCCGCATCGTCGCCGATATGACGTCGCTGGAGAACCTGCGGCTCGGCGCCTTCACCCGGCGCGACGGCGAGGTCTCCGATGACATCGACATGGTGTTCAAGTATTTCCCGCGCCTGAAGGAGCGCACCGGCCTCGCCGGCTATCTTTCCGGCGGCGAGCAGCAGATGCTCGCGATCGGCCGCGCGCTGATGGCGCGCCCGAAGATGATCCTGATGGACGAGCCGTCGATGGGGCTGTCGCCTCTGCTCGTCAAGGAAGTGTTCGCGATCATCAAGGAGATCAACCGCGATCTCGGCGTCACGATCCTCCTGGTCGAGCAGAATGCGCGCGCCGCGCTCTCGGTCGCGAGCCATGGCTACATCATGGAACAGGGCAAGGTCGTGCTCGACGGCTCCGCCGACGAGCTGCGCGACAACGAGGACGTCAAGGAATTCTACCTCGGCGGCGCCGGCGACCAGCGCAAGAGCTTCAAGAACCTGAAGAGCTTCAAGCGGCGCAAGCGCTGGCTGTGAGGATATCGAGCGTTTTCGGGCGGAGTTGCGTGTGCAGAAAACGCGTCAGACCAGGAAGGCGGTTCTATCCGAGCACCTGCTCGGCTTCAGTGACCGCGCAAAGCACATGATAGAACGACGACGCCGGAATCGTGGCGACCAGCGAATTGCCGTCGCGGTCGAACTGGTCGTACCAGCCGCCGGCCACGGCATGGCCGAGATAGTGCCGCTCGAGCAGCACCAGCGCCGCACGCGCCTCGTCCGCCGCGCCGGCTTCGCCCGACTCGGCCTGCGCGGTCCAGGCCTTCGCCAGCTCGCTCTGCGGCCACAGCCGACGTGTGTGGCGACGGATGTTGCCCTCAGCGTCGCCCTCGTCGACCAGGCAGCCGGTGGCCGCGTCGCGATAGCGCAGCGCCGACGCCAGCAGCTCGCCGCGCGGTCGCCCGGTCGGACAGCCGGTGATGCGCTCGAATCCCTTCAGCAGCCAGACCCATTCCGCGAGGTGCCCGGGCTCGACGCTGACCGGCGGGATCTTCGACCAGTCTTCCTCGAAATATTCGCCGAGGGTGCGCGTCTGCTTGTCGTAGAGGTTGGCGAGGAACAGCGCGAAGAAATCGCCGGCGCGGTTCTGGAACGACAAATCGTGGGTCGCGTCGAAGCAGGCGATCATCGCCTCGAACAGATGCATCTGCGGGTTCTGCCGACGCGGCATCGAGGGCGGCAGCCCCTCGTGGAAGCCACCATGGGGCGAGCGCAGCTGGGTATCGAGGAACGACAGCAGCGCGTCGATCTCGGCGCGGATCTGGGCGTCCTGGTCGAGGCCGTAGACGGTCGCGAGCGCAAGCAGCACGAAGGCGTGGCCGTAGGTGTCGCGCAGCGGGTCGTGCACGCCGCCCTCCGCGGTCAGGCTGTAGACGAAGCCGGGCCGGCCGTCCGGCGCCTTGGCCTTGGCCAGCAGGTAGTCCAGCCCCTTCAGCGCGACCGCGCGCCCCTCCGGATACCAGCCCAGTTGGGCCGCCTTGGCGTAGCAATAGATCTGCCGCGCCTGCACCATGATCCGGCGCGGGGCGGCCCGGTCGGCTGTCCCATCGTGGTGCAGCCGATCGACAAAGCCGCCGCCGGTGCTGTCCCAGCCTGCGGTCGACCACAGCGGCAGGGCCTGGTCGACGATGCGGCGCTTCAGCCTCGCGACGACGTCGGCGGCCCCGTCCGCCGCAACGCTCTCTGCCTCAGCCATCGTGCTCCCTGGAACCGTCCCAATGTCAGCGGTCACCGTCTGATAGCACGGGCGGACCGGCACGCAACCCGCGCACATCCTCCCAAGGACCTGCCATGACCGACCATTACGACGCCCTTGAAACGCGCGATCCGGCCAAGCGCGAGGCCGCGTTGTTCGCCCGGCTGCCTGAGGTGCTGCGCAAGGCGATGGCAGCGCCCGCCTATGCCAACCTGTTGAGGGGCATCGATCCCGCCTCCATCACCAGCCGGGAGGCGCTGGCGGGGCTGCCGGTGCTTCGCAAGTCGGAACTGCCGGCTCTGCACAAGGCCGCTCCGCCGTTCGGCGGCTTCGTGGCCGACACGCCCGGCTCGTTCGCCCGGCTGTTCACCTCGCCCGGGCCGATCTTCGAGCCCGAGGGCCGCCAAGCGGATCCCTGGCGCGGCGCCCGGGCGCTGTTTGCGGCAGGCTTTCGCGAGGGGGATGTGGTGCTGAACACCTTCAGCTATCACCTCACCCCCGGCGGCTTCATCTTCGACGCCTCGGCGCGGGCGCTCGGCTGTGCGGTGATCCCGGCGGGCCCCGGCAACACCGAGCAGCAATTCGAGCTGATCGAGGCCTATCGCCCGGTCGGCTATAGCGGCACCCCGGACTTCCTGAAGATCTTGCTCGACGCCGCCACCACCGCCGGCCGCGACCTGTCCTCGATCAAGCGCGCGCTGGTGTCAGGCGCGGCATTTCCGAAATCATTGCAGGAGGAGATTAAGTCGCGCGGCGTCGAGGCTTACCAGGCCTTCGGTACTGCCGATCTCGGCTTGATCGCGTTCGAGACGGCGGCGCGCGAGGGAATGACGGTCAACGAGGACCTGATCCTGGAGATCGTCAAGCCCGGCACCGGCGATCCGGTTGCGCCGGGGGACGTCGGCGAGATCGTGGTGACCTCGCTCGATCCGCACCATCCCTGGATTCGCCTCGCGCTCGGCGATCTGACCGCCGCCCTGACCGGCCCAAGCCGCTGCGGACGCACCAACATGCGAATCAAGGGCTGGATGGGCCGCGCCGACCAGACCACCAAGGTGAAGGGGATGTTCGTGCGACCCGACCAGATCGCGGAGATCGGCAAGCGCCATCCCGAGCTCGGACGGCTGCGCCTTGTCGTCACGCGCGCCGGCGAGGCCGACGCCATGACGCTGAGGGCCGAATGCGCCTCGGCGGCGGATGCCCTGCAGAGCGAGGTCGCGGCAACGCTGCGTGCCGTGACAAAGCTCGGCGGCACCGTCGAGCTGGTCGGCACCGGCTCGCTGCCAAACGACGGCAAGGTGATTGCAGACGAGCGTTAGGCCTTGAGATCACCCGGCGTTTGATCAGTCCGCATTTGTCGCGCGCGGCGTTGTGAACTATTGAGCTAGCTCGTGCCCCGTGGAGATGGACGGATCATCACCTCATGAGCAGCGCTTCCGGAGATCAGCCGCGAAAGCCGGCCGTCTTCTTCGATCGGGACGGCGTCCTGAACCAGGACATCGGTTACCTGTTTGAAAGCCACAGGCTGGTCTGGATCGACGGCGCGCGCGAGGCGGTCAAGGCGGTCAACGACATGGGGTATTTTGCGTTCGTCGTAACCAACCAGTCAGGCGTCGCAAGGGGTCTCTACGAGGAGACACATGTCCAGGAGCTTCACGACTGGATGGCCGATGAGCTTCGCAGGATCGGCGCGCATATCGACGCCTTTGAATACTGCCCGTTCCATCCTGAAGGGACGGTTGAACGATATCGGCAGGTCAGCCACCGGCGCAAACCGTCGCCGGGCATGATCAATGATCTGCTGGAACGCTTTCCGGTCGACGTCGAACGCAGCTTCCTGGTCGGCGATCAGCCGACGGATCTCGAGGCGGCACGAGCGGCCGGGCTGAAGAGCTACCTGTTCTCAGGCTCCAATCTGGAAAAGTTCCTGAGGCCTCTGCTGCTCGGGAGCTGAAGACCACAGCGTCAAGCGCGAGGCCGCGCGATCGCGGTCAGAACTTCCGGATCAGCTCAATCACCTCGTCCTGCTGCCGGCGCGTGATCTCGGCGAACATCGGCAGCGAGAGAATCCGGCCCTGATCGCGATGCGCGTTAGGGAACTGCTCCGGCCGATGATCGAACCGCGCATAGGCCGGCAGGAACGGCAGCGCAGTGGGATAGTTGATGGCGGTCTGCACGCCATTGGCGTTGAGATGAGCGGCGAGCGCGTCGCGGCGCGGATGCCTGATCGTGTAGAGGTGATAGACGTGGCTGCGCGCCGGCGCGACTTCGGGCACCACGACATCCTCGATCTGATTGAGGCCGGCATCATAGATCTCGGCGGCGGCCTGCCGGGCCTCGGTCCAGGCGGCAAGATGCGGCAGCTTGGCCGAGAGGATCGCGGCCTGCATGCCGTCGAGCCGGCTGTTGATGCCTTCGATGTGGTGCTGGTGCTTCACCAGTCCACCATGGCGCGCCAGCATGGCCATCTGCTCGGCGAGCGCCGCGTCGTTGGTGACGACCGCGCCGGCATCGCCCATCGCGCCGAGATTCTTGCCGGGATAGAAGGAATAGGTCGCGGCCTCGCCGAAGGTGCCGACCATGCGGCCCTTGTAGCGCGCGAGATGGGCTTGGGCGCAATCCTCGATCACCCACAGCTTGTGCTTCTGCGCGATCGCCATGATCGCGTCCATATCCGCGGGCTGGCCATAGAGATGCACCGGGATGATGCCGACCGTGCGCGGCGTGATGGCGGCCTCAATGGCCGCCGGATCGATCGTGAACGTCGCCTCGTCGGTGTCGCAGAAGACGACGGTGGCACCGGAGTGGGTGATCATCGCAGCGGTCGAGATCCAGGAATGCGCCGTCGTGATCACCTCGTCGCCCGGCTTCACCTTCAGCGCGCGCATGGCGAGGTAAAGCGCGTCGGTGCCGTTGGCGCAGGACACGCAATGAGCGACCTCGGCCGCCGCCGCAAATTCGCGCTCGAAGGCGTCGACATAGCTGCCGCGAATGAAGGCGTTGTCACGGATCACGCCGGCGATCGCAGCGTCGATCTCGCCCTTGATGGACTGGTATTGCAGTTGCAGGTCGGCATACGGCACCGCCATCGATATTCCCCTATTGCCCTATTGGCTTGTCAGCAGCCGGCGCGCCGGATTGCCGGCATAGGTGCCAGGCGTCGTGATGTGCTTGGTCACCACCGATCCGGCGCCGATGACGACGTCGTCGACGATCCTGACCGGCATGATCGTCGCATTGGAGCCGATCGACACCCGGTTGCCGATCACCGTCTCGCGCCACAGCTCCTTGCGTCCACGCGCCGGGCCGCCGGTGGAGAACGTGTCGTTGACGAACATCACACCGTGCCCGATGAAACAATCCTCGCCGATGGTGACGAGCTCGCAGACGAAGGCATGCGACTGCACGCGGGTGCGCGCCCCGACGATCACGCCCTTCTGGATTTCGGTGAAGGGGCCAACGAAGCAGTCGTCGCCGAGCTTGCAGCCATAGAGGTTGCAGGGCTCGACGATCTTGACGCGTTCGCCGAACGCGACATCGCGCACGTTGGCCTGATGCACGTCCGGCCGGTTCACGAAGCGACGCCCAGCCGGCTTAGCCGTGGCGTGAAGCGCAGCGCGACTTCCTCGCCGGTCTCGATCGACTCGTAGAGGGCCGAGATCAGCTCCAGGCTCTTGCGGCCCTCGAGCCCGTCGACCAGCGCGGCGCGCTGGTTCTCGAGGCAATCGACCACATGGTGATAATAGGCCTGATGGCCGAAGCCGTAGACGTTGGGCGGGTTGACCGAGAACTTCTCCACGACGTCCTTGTCGGACGGCAGCTCGTCGACAAAGCGCCAGTGCCGGATCTGGTTGACCGCAAAGCCCGAAATCTCGACCGTGCCCTTTTCGCCCAGGATCGAGAGCGAGCCCTCGAGATCGGTCGGGCGCGCCGCGGTGGTCGCCTCGATGATCCCGAGCGCGCCATTGCGGAACTTCAGCGTTGCAACCGCCGTATCTTCGGTTTCGATATTGGCCAGCGCCGTTGCCGCGCGCGCATGCACGCTCACGACGTCGCCGAAGAACCACTCTAGCATGTCGACATGGTGGCTCGCCTGATTGGTCAGCACGCCGCCGTCATAGGCCCAGGTGCCGCGCCAATCGTCCTGGTCGTAATAGGCCTGGTCGCGGCACCAGCGCACCCTGACCGTCCCCAGGATGAGCTTGCCGAAGCGGCCGGCGTCGAGCGCCTCGCGCGCCTTGACTACCGGCACGTTGAAGCGGTTCTGCTTGACGATGAACATCTTGACGCCGGCCTGGTCGCAGGCCCGGATCATGTCGTCGGCGTCCTGCAGACGCAGCGCCATCGGCTTCTCGACCACGACGTGCTTGCCGGCCCTCGCGCAGGCGATCACATGCGCGGGGTGCTGACCGCTCGGCGTCAGCACGGCGATGGCATCGATGTCCTTCCGCGCCAGGAATTCGTCCATGTCGTAATGGGCCGCAACGCCGAACTTCCCGGCAACCGCATCGGCGCGCGCGCGGATCGGATCGCAGACCGCGACCAGGCTCGCTCCTTCGATGTGATTGCCACCCAGGAGATCCGAGTGACGCTTGGCGATACGCCCGCACCCGAGCAGGCCAAATCTGATCATGCAACAGGCCCTGTCTTGTCTCGTGGCTGGCCAGTGCAACCAGCCGAAGAGCCGAGGGAACAAGCGGCCTTGCGAGCCGCACGGTAGCGTTCCATTACCCAGAAAACCCGGGATAAAGCAAGGCCATGCGCCGATCAGGTGGCGGACGGCACGCCGATTCCGCCATGTTCGTCGCCGGGCAGTGGGGAGCAAGCCCGATCCGCGCCGACGCCCGAATGTCGGCTCCCTGTCAAACCTTGTGGTACTCGCGGTACCACTTGATAAATCGCGCGATCCCATCCTCGATGCTGGTCGCAGGCCGAAATCCGATGTCCCGCGCCAGATCTTCAATGTCTGCATAGGTCGCCGGCACATCGCCGGGCTGCATCGGAAGCAGTTCCCTGATTGCTTTCCGGCCGAGCTCCTTCTCCAGCAGAGAGACGACGTGCAAGAGCTCCTCGGGGTTATTGTTGCCGATATTGTAGATCTTCCAGGGCGCCCTGCTGCTCGAAGGATCGGGCGCGGCTGTGGGGGGGATTGATTGCCCCTGAGGTGGCCGCGCCATGAGGCGGATGATCGCTTCGGCGATATCGTCAACAAAAGTGAAGTCACGGCGCATATCACCGTTGTTGAACAATTTGATCGGCGTTTCACTCAAAATCGCTTTCGCGAAAATGAACATGGCCATGTCCGGGCGGCCCCACGGACCATAGACCGTGAAGAACCGCAGGCCGGTAGCAGGGATGCCGTACAGATGGCTGTACGAGTGCGCCATCAACTCATTGGCCTTCTTTGACGCGGCGTACAGGCTGATCGGATGGTCGACATTGTCATGCACCGAGAAGGGCAGTTTTGTATTGCTGCCGTAGACCGATGACGATGATGCAAACAGCAAGTGTCCGCACCCGTTGTGGCGACATCCTTCAAGAATATTGATGAAGCCTTCCAGGTTTGCATCCACATAGGCATGTGGATGCTCCAGCGAGTAGCGCACGCCGGCTTGGGCGGCGAGATGGACAACGACAGGAAAACGATACGCGGCAAAGAGCGACTTGATACCCGCGCGATCAGTCAAATCGAGCTTCACAAAAGTGAAGTTCGGGTCGCGCTTCAGGATCTCGAGACGTGCTTCCTTCAGTTGAGGATCGTAATAGTCGTTGACGATGTCCAGGCCGACGACCTTGCGGCCCGCCGCCAAGAGGCGCTGGGCAACATGAAAGCCAATGAACCCGGCAGCTCCAGTGACCAGTGGTGTATCGTGCGACATCGCTTTCTCAGCCATTGTTCTATAGCCGCCAGAGCTCGATGCCGGCGGGAGCTACGCTACGGTCGAGCTTCGCTTTGACATCCAGAATGAGGCCCGTGCCGCCATCCAATAGGCGCTGAAAGAGCGGCCAGCCACCGGCGAGATAGCTATCATGCGCGACGGCCAGGATAACCGCATCCGCCGGGCGCAGGTCATCGAGATCAGTCAGCGTCAGCCCATATTCATGGCTTGCATCCTCCGCATTCGCGAGAGGATCGTGCACCTGAACGTGAATACCAAATGTCTCAAGCTCACGAATGATGTCGACCACACGGGAGTTGCGCGTATCCGGGACATTTTCCTTGAAGGTCAGGCCAAGTACCGTGACGGTGCTTTTGCCCCCCTTGCCCTTCCCGCGAAGCAGCATTCGAACACATTCACGCGCAATGCGCTGACCCATGCCGTCATTGATCCGGCGACCGGCCAGAATCACCTCCGGATGGTAGCCCGCCCGCTCGGCACGAAAAGTCAGATAGTAGGGGTCGACGCCGATGCAGTGGCCGCCAACGAGGCCGGGCTGAAACGGCAGAAAATTCCATTTTGTGCCCGCGGCCGCCAAAACGTCGCCAGTGTCGATATTCAGCACCTGAAAGATCAGCGATAGCTCGTTCATAAACGCGATGTTCAGATCGCGCTGCGTGTTCTCGATGACCTTGGCAGCCTCGGCCACCTTGATGGAAGGTGCGCGATGGATGCCGGCCGTTACGACGGACCCATAGACATTAGCAACGATGTCGAGCGTTTTCGGATCCTGAGCAGAGACGACCTTCATGATGGTCTCGAAACGGTGCAGTTTGTCACCGGGATTGATCCGCTCGGGAGAGTACCCGACCGTGAAGTCCACGCCCGGCTTCAAATGGGAGACCTCGGCCAGGATGGGGATACATTCCTCCTCGATCGCGCCCGGATAAACCGTCGATTCGTAGACGACGATGTCACCCTTCTTGAGCGCACCGCCGACCGTGCGCGATGCGGCAATCATTGCCCCCAAATCCGGCCGGTGCGCATCGTCGATTGGCGTCGGCACAGTGACGATGAAGAAATCCGAGTCCCGGATCGCCACCGAATCCACGGAGAACGTCAGCGACGGATGGCGAAGATCTTCGGCGTCGACTTCACGCGTACGGTCATATCCCTTGCTGAGCTCGGCAACACGGCTGCGGTCCACGTCAAAACCAACGACGGGTATTCTTTTGCGGGCGAAGGCAACCGCAACGGGAAGGCCGACATAGCCCAACCCAATAACTGCAATCTTTCGGAAATGTGACATAAAGGAAGTTCCGGCTCAGGCGTACCATCGAGGCCGGTTGTTTAGCCGCCATACAGCCGACGTCGCAAGAGCGAAAGTCCTTAAGATACCAAGGATTCTGCCGCAAAAAATGAGCGCTATTGCCAGGGCGACCTAAAGAGAATACGAAGGCGTATTAACCTCTTCGGCCCCTCTTGCATCCTTTGAGACACCTGCGACACGGCCAAAATGCGTCGGCTCTGAGCTTCGTCGACCCAATACCGGCGTCGCCAACTTTGCCTTATCCGGTTCCCTCGGGATAACCTTCGCGCCTATTGGTTCGCGCCTGAGCCAGGTCATCAACCGTGGATGCCGTCTTATTGTCGTGGTTTAGATGCGATATGAGCTAATTCTGCTGGACGGGCAATCTCCCTGGCTCGGCCCCTGCCCGCTGACCGATTTGCAAGCCTTCCAGTAGGGCACGATGTGCGGAATCGCCGGATTTCTCGCGGACCCCAGCAGTCGGACATCGGTCGAACAGCTTAAATCCATCGCCGACGCCATGGACGTCAGCCTGGAACATCGCGGTCCCGACGACCACGGCATATGGGTCGATGCCGAAGCTGGTGTTGCCCTCGTTCACCGCCGCCTGTCGATCGTGGATCTTTCGCCCGCCGGACACCAGCCCATGCACTCGGCCGATGGCCGCTTCGTGATGGTCTACAATGGCGAGGTCTACAGCCACCTTCCAATCCGAGCCGAGATCGAAGCGACCGGCCACCGTTTTCGCGGACACTCGGACACCGAGGTCCTGCTCGAATCGTTCGCGCGATACGGAATCCGCGCCACGGCTGACCGACTGATCGGCATGTTTGCGATCGCGATCTGGGACAGGCAAGAGCGAACCCTGAAGCTCATTCGCGATCGACTCGGCATCAAACCGATCTATTGGGCCAAGGTCGGCGGGCTGTTTATGTTCGGCTCGGAGCTCAAGGCGCTGCGCCGGCATCCGGGATGGACGCCGCGGATCGAACCGGCGGCGGTCGCCTCGTTCATGCGACACAACTATATTCCGGCTCCGCACACCATCTATCGGGATGTCTACAAACTCGAGCCGGGGACTATTCTGACCCTGGAATTCGGCCGCGAACAACAAATTGATAAGTTCTGGGATGCCCGGCAGGTGGCTCTCGACGGCCTGAGCAACCCGCTCTCCGGAGACGAGGCGTCGCTGGTCGAACAACTCGAGACGCTTCTTGTCGATGCCATCCGCAAGCGAACGATGGCGGACGTGCCGCTCGGCGCATTCCTTTCCGGCGGAATCGATTCATCGACCGTCGTCGCGTTGATGAAGGCCGCAAACGTCGGACCGGTAAAGACGTTCTCGATCGGCTTTGAGCAAAAGGCCTTTAACGAGGCACCTCACGCCGCTGCGATCGCCAAGCATCTCGGAACCGAGCACACCGAACTCATCGCAACCTCGCAGCAAGCGCTCGAGGTCGTACCGAAGCTTTCCGAAATCTTCGACGAGCCGTTCGCTGACTCGTCACAGATTCCGACCTACCTGGTTTCGGCGATGACACGCAAGCACGTCACCGTCGCACTTTCGGGCGATGGCGGCGACGAACTCTTCTCGGGCTACAATCGATATCAGCTGACCCGGCGTTCCTGGAGGATGCTTTCGCTGGTGCCGACCCCCGCGCGAAAGGCACTCGCAGCGGGCCTGACTTCGGTAAGCTCGGAGCGATGGAACGCGATTTTCGACTACCTTCCGGAGCACAGCTATCCACGACTGCCGGGCGACAAGATTCATAAATTCGCGAACGTGCTCGGGTTGAACGATGCCGATGAGCTGTACAGAAAGCTGATCAGCCATTGGGACCCGGATAGCATTGCGCCCGGCGTGGCGGAAGCCCGTGGGGTCTTGTGGGACAATTCCGTACGGACCGACTTTCCGAACTTGCTCGATCGAATGCAATTCCTCGACTCGGTGACCTATCTTCCCGACGATATCCTGACGAAGGTCGATCGTGCGAGCATGGCGGTCGCTCTTGAAGCGAGAGTGCCGCTGCTCGATCACCGCGTTGTCGAAATGGCCTGGCGGCTCCCGCACTCCGTCAAGATCCGGCGCGGCGTCAGCAAATGGCTGTTACGTCAGGTTCTGTACCGTCACGTCCCGAGAAATCTCGTCGAGCGTCCAAAGATGGGCTTTTCTGTTCCACTCGACGAATGGCTGCGCGGGCCGTTGCGGCAGTGGGCGGAAAATCTGCTTTCCGAGAAGCGGTTGCGGGAGACGGATTTCTTCGACGTCGCGCTCATTCGCCGGCACTGGACCGAGCATCTGTCGCGCAAGCGCAACTGGCAATACGCGCTCTGGGACGTCTTGATGTTCGAAGCCTGGCGTGAACGGTGGGGATAGATTACTTCGAAAGCCGGATGCTCGGGATATCATTCGGAATCTTGCCCTCCAGCAAGCCGCGATAAAGATCCTCATAGCGCGACACACAAGCATCCAGGCTGAAGGTCTTTTCAGCCCGGTCTGCCGCCTTCATGCCCATTCTGGCGCGCAATGCCCCGTCCGCGGAGAGAAGAAGTATTGCCTTGCTCATCGCTTTGGGATCACGCGGCGGCACGATGAACCCGGTTTCTCCGTTGATATTCGCCTCGGGATTTCCTCCCACGTCGGTTGCGATCACCGGAAGTCCGGCCGCCATGCTCTCGAGCACCGCGTTCGAGAACCCCTCCTCGTGCGAGGACAGAACACCGATGTCCGCGCCACACAGGAGATCAGGCACGTCGCTTCTTGAATCGAGAAAGAGCACGTTGTCGGCTATTTTGAGATTCGTCGCTTGCTCACGCAGCGCCCCGCCGATTCCGTCGTCGCGCCCCACCACTAAGAGCCTCCAGCCGGCGGGCAAATGAGGGCAAGCCATCGAAAAGGCCACGAGCAAATCCTGATGTCCTTTGTAAGGGATGAGGTTTGCCACCATAATGAAAACAAGCGCGTCTTGATCGATTTCGAGGGAGGCACGCACGCCCTGCCGCACCATCGAAGACTTTTGATACTTTGCGAAATCGATGCCGTTGTAGATCAGGCCGAGCCGATCTGCCTGGACGTTTTCGTCATCATGCAGTTGGCGCACCACGCTGTTTGAATTGCCGAGAATGGCCGTCATATGGGGATGCAGCCAGCCTTCGATCGCAGGACTAAAGCGAATGTTGCGCTGATAGTAATTGAGGCTTCGTCGGCTCATGATCCGAACGGGAACGCGAGCCAGAATCGACGCCGGAGCCCCCAGGATGTATGCCCCAGGCAAAAAGAAATGAGCGATTGCCGGACGAAATCGGCGCATGACCCGGCAAAGCCAGAGTACCGTCTCAGCGAGACGCACGAAGCTTCGGATCCGAGACGCGCCGCCGGAACGCCGCGCGACCGGACGGGCTATCACCTCGAAGCCGGCCGCCTCCAGACCGTCTGCGAGCTTGCCTCTTTCGGTCATGCAACAAACGACCGGCTTCCATCGGCCGCGATCAAGTCTCGGGATGATCTGTGCCAGATGCCGCTCGGCTCCCCCGACATCGAGGGAGCCGATCACGTATATGATCGGGAGTGGGCTCATTGTCTGAAAATCAATGACATCCTCGCCGCGACCGCGAACGCCTTGTCGCGATCCCATGCGGCAGAGCACGTAGCATCGTTCCTCTACGCATTCCGAACAAACAGGAATTCGGAATTTGCTTCGCCGGTTGCGATCTTCTCGAGCTTGAAGCCCATCTTCTCGACAAAATCGATGGCGTCCTTGTCGTAGACGAACTCCATGGGCCAGCCGCCGAGCCAATCGCGGATGTCGGTAAACTTGTTCATGCCGCGCATTTTCTTGTATTCCCGCACCCGCCGCAGGAACGCGGGCAAATTGCGCGGATCTCGGTACATCTCGAAACGCCAGACGTACCAACCGTCCATGAGCCTGCGCCGCAGCCAACCGGAAGCAACGTATCGGCGCTTCACATCAAGCCAGAACTCCGGAGTCGGGTCTTTCTGCACGTCGGCCGAGTAGAGTGCGATGTAGAACAGTCCTCCCGGCTTCACTCGGCTGGCTGCATTTTGAATCGCATGCCAGACCTCGCCCGTGTGATGCAGCACACCCCACGAATAGACCAGATCGTAGAGCGGCAATTTGGCGACGTAGGCATCGTCGAGAACCGACCCCTGCTCCGCGGTCCAATTGGCAGGGTTGCCAGCTTGCGACTGGACAAATTTGCTGGCCCGGACCGAATCCGGATCATAGTCGAAGCCGTCCACCCGGGCGGCGCCTGCATCCAGCATGGCAATCGAATGCAGCCCGCTGCCACAGCCAATATCGATAACCGTCAGGCCATTGAGATCGGAACGCCCCATGAACTGAAGGATATGACGCTTCGAAGTCTGAACCTTCTCCGCGTCAAAATTCTTCTGAATGAAGTCATGCCAATTCTTTCCGAACTCGAAGCGCTTCTCTTCTACCTGGTCCATCAAATTGTCCTCTGGAATCCGTTTAACCATACACCGCGAGCGTTTCATCGATCGCACGCTGAACCCCGAAGCGCTTGAACGCGAACTCAGGACCATCTTTCGCCGCGGCTTCTCGCCAGTGGCCGTCTCGCAAAAGGCGCACGATTTGGCAAGCACTCGATGCCGCGTCCCAGCCTTGGAGAACCCACCCTGACTTGCCGTGATTGACAGCCTCTGGCGCGCCGCCGGCGGGCGTCGTCACGGCGGGCACCCCCAGGAACTGCGCTTCGACCAAAACGTTCGGAAGCCCCTCCGCACGGGAGGTCAGAAGCATCAGGTCCATGCTGGCAATAGCGGCCATCGACTCCTTCAGATGGCCCGCGAAAAACACGGCTCCTGCCAAATCGTCAGCAGCCGCGCGAGCCTCCATGACCGCGCGCAAAGGTCCATCTCCAACGATCAGAAAGCGCACATCAGGCAGTTCCCGGCGGATGAGCGCTGCGATCTCCAGCCACAGCATGGGGCACTTTTCCTCGGTGAAGCGCATCACGGTCCCCACAACCTGCGCGCCGGGTTCAATCCCGACGCGCTGTCGGAGCTTGGCGCAATCCGCCTTGTACCCCGCCAGCTCGGACTCATCAAAGGCATAACCATTGCGGACAACGCCAATCGAGTCCTTGGCCAATCCAAGCCACGCCTCGTAAGCCCTCGCGCCGGCCGCACTGTTGTTGATCATCTTGACACCCGGCTGACGCGCGAGCCAGCGGTAGCTTTCACGCATGTATGGCTGATGAAAAACGAAATTGATCGGCGGCAAACTACGTTGCGAGATGATGATCTTTGGCACGCCGGTCAGCACCGCCGCGATACCCCCTTTGATGTTGACTTCGTCGAGCCACAGATGGGCAATCTCGGGGTTCTGCGCCGCCAATGTCTTGGCATAGAGGGCCACGTCGTCCCGCAGTTCCGGCGGTAAGGCATCGACGACGGCCCGCCGCGCCGGTTCGAGGTTGCTGTCCACCTCAGCGCCGATGACGCTGGCTGCAATATCCCTGGACTCCAGCTCCGGCAGAAAAAACCTGCTGACTGGGGAGGATAGATTGACGCATGCCACGCGGATGCTTGGCTTCCGGCCTTCGCGAAGCCCCCGCGCCGTGACCACCAATTGGCGCTCTGCACCGCCTGGGCCAAGCGTGCCGATCATCATCGTCACACCGTGCTGCTGCGCAATCGATCTCCCCGCGGCCGAGACACCTTGCCTCTCCAGCTGGATACCGAACTGCCTGAGCGCGCGACGATGTCGTCCATCAGGCATCGCCAGGACGAGCTTGAGAATTCCACGCTCGACCCGCTCCACCATGCTGAGTTCTGCCGGATCGCGCGCCAACAAGGGACGACAGCGAGCCATCTTCGACCAAGCGAACAAATACGCATCTTTGAACGTGACGGTTGGAGGTCGACGCGGCCGGTACTGCCGAATACGAGCCATCTTCGACCAGGCGAACAAATACGCATCTTTGAACGTGACGGTTGGAGGTCGACGCGGCCGGTACTGCCGAATAAATGCAATCGTGCGGTGCGGCAGATTGCGACGGACCGCCACGGCGAATGCCCTCGCCACGATTTTTGGACCCATTGCAAACATGGAAGAAACGGTCCGCGCCGGCGGCCGCCATGCAGCATTGCCCTTCGATGTCGCTTGTTCCTCCTTGCCCACGTTCTTCGCCCCCTAGACAAATGGCCTGGCCGGCCCCCGTTCAAATCTTGCGGTCATGGGTTTGCTCGATCCTGCTTAATACGCACGATGGGTTCGGCACTACCTTCGGCCCGGTCGCCCGCTCACGATCGATAGATCCAGGACGGGAGCTTGGCTGCAAACCACCGCAGCGCCCAAGGTCGTTGCGGTCGATCTGCCTTCTCCACAACAGGATCAGCCGACGGACCCGCCTCAACAACCTCGCTATCAACTGCCGAACCGACCGCAATTTCATCGCGGGCGGCCAGCATCCCGTCGGTCATGAGCTCTATATTAAAAGAAGTCTTGACCTGTCGCGGGGCCAGTTGCGCAGCTTTTTCTCTCCAGCGCAAGTTGCCTAGCAAGTCAACGATAGTATCAGCCATAACCCGCGCTGTCGCATCGGGCTTGAATATCTGCCCCGTCTTGCCATCCAGCACAGCCTCGGGAGCGCCTCCAGCGGAGGTCGTAGCGACGGGAACCCCAAGGGCCTGAGCTTCGAGAATGACGTTTGGAAGACCCTCGATACGAGACGCCAGAAAGAACAGGTCCATTGCTGCGATTGCCGCGGCCGGGCGCAGTTCCAGATCGGCAAATATCAATGCGCCGGTCAACCCAAGCTGCTCGGCGCGAGCGCGAACATCATCGAACCGCGCACCATTCCCCACCAGCAGGAAGCGCACATTCGGCATCTTCTCACGTATCATCGCAGCGACATCGAGCCAGAGGAACGGACGTTTCTCCGTCATCATCCTGAAGACACCGCCAACAATCAGCATCTTCTCATCGATGCCCAACGCGGCTCGGTATTGTTTTCTCAGGACCTTGGGTGCAGCATCATTGTCGAGGTCAATTCCGTTGTGCACGACCTTGATCGCTCCCTCTGGGAGCTCCAGCCACGCGGCATACGCGCGCGCACCAGCATGGCTGTTATTTAGCATCTGCAGGTTCGGTTGCTCTGCCAAGAACCGATAACAATCACGATGGTACCCGTGATAGTAAGGGAAATTGTAGGATGGCATATTGCGAAAGCAGAGCAATGTTCGGGGGATCTGCAGTACGGTCGCTGCAATGCCTCCTTTGATGCACACTTCGTCCATCCAGAGATACACCGTCTCGGGATTTACATCCGAGAGAACGTCGTAGTAGGCCCTTACGTCAGCGAGCTCCGGCGACAACACTTCAAATGGATCGGGATCCGCCGTCTTCCCGGATCCGGTCGGAGATTTGGCGGCAGAGAAGCCGTCGATGATTTTGACGCCCGCCTTCTGCAGCCTGGCTCTGAAGAAATTCTCCCGTTCCGTCGCCGGCGGATGGACGAGCGCCACAGTAACTGAATCAATCCCTCTCGATACGATCTGTTCGACCAAGGCGACCATTTGCCGTTCGGCGCCACCCGGGCCCAACGAACCAATGATCATCAGGATTCCACTGCGATGCGGCGACGCCTTTGCCGACGCGCTCGACATCGCCTGCGCAGCAAGGGCCTGAAAGGCCGTTAATTGCTCCTGATAGTCGGTCGCTCGCCCCTTCTGCCCAATGTACAGAAGTCGATTCCCCGCCCCAGCCTGAGTTGGCTTGTTCTGGCGCATGTTCTCAAGCCAATCCGGCAGAGGATCAACGAGCGGCTTTCCGCTCCAGAAGGCATCGTTCGGGACAAAGATGTTGTCGTCGAACCCCACCTGATGCGTCACCACCTCATCGAAGCCGAACCGGGAGAGAAGCGCTTTCAGTGACGATTGATCGAGTGAGCGAACGTGCTGCCAGCGATGGAACAGCAAATTGCTGACTGGGCAGTACGCCATGTCCAAATCGAGATCTTCGTTGTTGGGCGTCGTGATGACCAACACGCCCCCGGGCCGCACAAAGCGCGCCAGACGATCGAGCGTGACGTCCATGACCTCGTCCAGAACATGCTCGATGACCTCGGACATGATTACGACATCAAAGGTCTCCGTCGAGTCGTCGCCCACGACGCCCAGGAATCCATCGAAATTCTCCAGCGCACGCTGCAGATTTGCCGCGCGTCCTTTCGACGGCTCGTATCCCGCCACGGTCAGGCCCCGCTGGGCCATGAAGCGAAGAAGGTGGCCATCGCCGGCACCGAAATCGAGAATGCGTCCGTGCTTTGGAAGTATGTGATCAATAGCCGTAATGACACTACGGCCGCCAAGCTTCGCGAAACTGAGTTCGGTCAGCCGGGTTTGCCCCACATTGTCCCAGAACCGGTTGACCAGTTCGGGGGTCCACTTCAAGCGTTCCGCAGCCATGTCAGAGCTTTCTCACCATTGTACGAAGCAGCTAAGCCCCATCCTACTGCTTGATCGTGAAGGCCTGCCCCGTTGGCAAAAGCGCGAGATTCTCGGCCTTCGATTCGAAGAATTCGTCAGCTGCTTGTTTCGCACCTGGGCATGATTTGAACCCGTGGTCATCAAGCAGGATAATGCCACCCGCAACCATGCGAGGATAGAAGAACTGAAGCGAGTCGAGCGTGGGCTGGTAGAGATCGACATCGACGTGCACAAAGCGAAACCTGCAGTCGGCCGCTTCGGCAAATCGCGTGGGAATCCAGCCCTTGTAAATCCGATAGTTGTCGAACTCTCGCAAGCTCTGCGTCAACTCATCTTCGGCCGCGGTCAGAGAGCCCTTTCGCCAGTACGTGCCATCGACGGAAGCCGGCTCGGACAACCCCTCGAAACTGTCGAAGAGATGAATCAACATCGGTATCTTCCTGAAGGCCTGGCACAGCAAGTAGGCCGTAGCGCCCCTGTACGTGCCGCATTCGGCGGCATCGCCTTCGAGATGAAGCACGAGCTTCAGCAACTCGTTCATCGCATATTTGCGATCAAGCGAATGCCAGTTCCCTACATCCATGAACCTCATGTAGTAGGCAAGGAATGCTTCATCCTCGAGGAATATCCGAGCAAATTCGGAGAATTTGAACTTCGGATAGATGGCTGTCGTCAGCGCCTCCGCCGAAAGATAGCGTTCGAATTCGGAGGATTGAAACTCCAGCCCACGCTTCAAGAGCGTAAGAAGCTGAACAGCCTTGTCCGGCGCAAGGCTCTCGATCTCCGCCGCCAGCCGCGCAGCATCAGAACTGTAGACCGGGGCCGGAGCGGGTTGCACCGGGGCCGCGCTCTCGGTCTTCGCGCGCTGTCCCAGCAACGGCGCCATTATTCGCTTCAACATCCTGCGACAGCTCCGCTTACCCGGGCGACATCCTCTTGTTCAGAGGAGATCACGATTTCACTCTCCAGATTGACCAAGGCTGTCGTGAAAGCCCCTTTTGTGCCAACAACCCGGAATTGAATGGCATCCTCGACGAAATCGATTTTTGCACCATCGTGGAGATGCGCGGCGCCGAGCGTTAGAAAGAAGTCGCCCGCCGCCAACCACATCGTGCAATCGCACGCTATCGTCAGGACATCACCGGCACGGGCTTGCCACGCCACGCCATGGCTGGTCAGGTTGGTTGCCCCCCATACGACAGTTCCCCTGCGGTCCTTGATTGCAAAACCACAGGACAGTGCCGGAATGTCCGCATCGCACCGAAACCGCATCGAAAAGCGATAGTTACTTCCACTCTGAAGGAGCGTTGCGCGCCGTCCGTGCTCATCGAATACCCCCCAATCGAGCAAACGCCCCTCACCCGATCCATATCGAACCTTCGGCGCGATCTCCTCCGCCGGCAGCTCGGAATCGTCGGCATTCTCGACGGTTCTTTGACTGATCGCGTTCTCCAGCCCCGGCGACGGCGCCTCTTCGGCCGCGGTCGCCGTGCTCGCTTCCGATTTGCCAAACAGCAGATTGTGATAGACCACCGATATCGGCCCGGCCTCGCCTTCCGCGAAGACTCGTCCGCCTTCCAGAATCAGGGCGCGATCGCAGAAAGTCGTAATCGTGTTGGTATCATGGGACACGAGCAAGATCGTCGCGTTCTTCTGCTTCAGACGCTGGATCCAGCCGAAGCACTTCATTTGAAACCGCGCGTCGCCAACCGATAGAGCTTCGTCAACGATCAGGATATCAGGCTCGACGCTGATCGCCGTGGCGAACGTGAGACGCGCCTGCATCCCGGTCGAATAGGTCTTGAATGGCTGGTCGATCACGTCCCGCAACTCGCTAAATTCGATGATCGAATCGAGCTTGCGTTCGATTTCCGCCTTGGGCATGCCGAGGCACAGCCCACCCATGAAAATGTTCTCTCGGCCGGTGTAGTCCGGGTGAAAGCCGGTTCCCAGTTCGAGGATGGCGGTGATCCGGCCGTTGACGTCCAAATCACCCGACGAGCGCTCGAGTGTTCCAGCGATGATCTTGAGCAGCGTCGATTTTCCGGCCCCATTGCGCCCAAGAATTCCGACAATCTCTCCACGCTTGAGATCGAGATCGACGGCCTGAAGGGCCACGCGCTCGGTGTGGCGCGGAACGCGGCGAATAACTTCCACCAGCGGATCGATTGCATGCTCATAGACGCGGTACGCCTTTCGCAGCCCGCGCGCACGGATGGCGATTTCGGATCCGGTCATAGCGCGTCACCAAAGCCGTGCTGCAGGCGAGAGAATACCGCGTAGCCGATTGCCAGGCAGGAGACCGCCCCAAAGGGAAAAACAATCCAAGCCGCCGGATGTTGAAAGGCTCCGAAATAGAGCGCGTCCTGCCAGCACCAAACCTGGTAGCTGAACGGATTGAAATGAAAAACCCAATTCATCCAGCTCGGCGTCACATACGGGTTGAACAAGATGGGTTGTGCGAACAGGTTGACCGCACAGAAGATCGTCACGATGTCGCGCAAATCGCGAAAGAAGATACCGAGGGCCGATAGCATGAGAGCAACGCCGGTCATCGCAATGAGTTGGATCGCAATCAGGAACGGGACGGCCAGAACCATGAAGGTCAGGGTTCCGCTGACCGCAGCGTAGCCGATCGTGAACAGAAGCGCGATTGAGTATGGAAGCGCCGAAGCGATCGCAGTCTTGATCGGCAATACCACGACCGGAAAAATGATCTGCTTCACGAGGCTTGCATGAGCGGTCAATATCGTGGTGGAGCGCGCCAGCAAATCCTGAAACGCCAGCCAGGAGACTATTCCGATCAAGACATTGACGGCAAAATCGGGATGCCCGCCGCTGCTACCGACGCGGGTCGGGAATACGTAGGCGAACAGGAGCGAGTACATCAGCATGAGCAGCAGCGGATGGCCATAAGCCCACAGTGCGCCCAGCAGCTGTCCGGTGTGACGATCACGCAACTCACGCTTCACGAGTTCAGCAACGAGCTCGCGGTGTCCGTACACCGAACCAAGAAGTGACTGCGCCGCGATCACAGCGAGACCTCCGGATTGGCCGACAGCCACGCTTGCGCCATCAAGACATTCCACAGCGGATAGGCCCAGTTCGCGCCAGCCAGATGCGCTTGCCATCGCTCTCGGATCGGTGCGGGAGTGAACAATTCCTGGTCCTTCAATCTTTTCTCAGCCAACAATTCTTCCGCCCAGTCCCTCAGCGGTCCCCTCAGCCACTCCGCCAGCGGCACGCCAAATCCCATCTTTGGACGGTCAAGCAGTGCACGCGGGACACGGCGATAGAGCACCTCGCGCAACGCCCATTTGGCAACGCCATCGCGATACTTCATATGCCTTGGAAGGGTCCAGGAGAATTCCACGACCCGGTGATCCAGTAGCGGAACCCGCGCTTCGAGGCCGACGATCATGCTGGCGCGATCGACCTTCGTCAGAATGTCGTCAGGTAGATAGGTGAGAGTGTCGATAAGCATCATCCGGTCGAGAAAATTCGGAACGCTGGCCGGGAGATGCGTATCCCAAAGCACCCCCTTGGTCTCGGAAGCTCCGATCACCAGATCGTCCGGCGTGTGCCAATGGCTCAGCATCCCGCGATAGAGCGTGTCGGGATCACCCTCGAGAATGGCCGGGGCGTACCGTTCAACCTTCGAACCAAGACCGTTTATCCGCCAGCGGCCCGGCAGCACCTCGCCGATCTGATCCAAGGCACGCCTTGGAACAGCACGGAGACCTCGAGCCAGCACATTGCGCAAAGCCCCTGGGGCGGGGCTGGCGACCTTTCGCATATCCAGCGCGTAGGCATAGCGGGAGTAGCCCGCGAACAATTCATCGCCACCATCTCCCGAAAGCACGACCTTAACATGCTGACGGGTCAGCTCGCACACCAAGGCGGTCGGCAGTTGAGAGGAGTCGGCGAACGGTTCGTCGTACCATTGCGGGAGATGCTCAACCATATCCAAGGCATGCGAGGCATCAGCATACAATTCGGTGTGGTCAGTTCCGAGATGGCGCGCGACCTCGCGCGCAAAGGGCGCCTCGTCAAATCCCTTCTCCGCAAAACCGATCGAGAATGTATTGATCTTTCGATCTGCGGTCTCTGCCATCAGCGCAGTCACGAGCGAGGAGTCTATCCCTCCCGACAACAGCGAACCAATCGGCACGTCGGCAACCAGCCGGCGCCTCACCGCATCGGACAGCAGAGCATCAAGGCGATTGATCGCCTCGCCCTCGTCGATTTTCGATTTGCCGCCTACCGACGTCTCAACGAGGCCTCTGAGATTCCAGAAACACTCAGTCGAAACTTCGCCGCCAAGCTTGGTCTTGAGCATGGTGCCCGGTTCAAGCTTGTAGGTATCCTTATAGATCGTAAAAGGCGCCGGGATATAGTTGTGGCGCATGAACGAAGCCATCGCGTTGCGATCCAGGGCTGGCGCCCAGCCCGGAACAGCGCGCAGCGCTTTCAATTCCGAGCCGAAGGTCAGCACCCCGTCAATTACGCTCCAGTAAAGCGGCTTGATTCCAAGGCGGTCGCGCACAAGAGTCAGATCGCCAGTCTGCTTGTCATAGAGCGCGATGGCGAACATGCCGATCAGGCGCGGCACCACGTTTTCGATGCCCCATTCCGCGCAGGCCTCGAGGATAACTTCAGTATCCGAGTGACCTTTGAGCCGACGATTGGTCCGCTCAAGATCGGC
The DNA here is from genome assembly GCF_024171045.1 of Bradyrhizobium sp. USDA 4538. NCBI lineage: Bacteria > Pseudomonadati > Pseudomonadota > Alphaproteobacteria > Hyphomicrobiales > Nitrobacteraceae > Bradyrhizobium > Bradyrhizobium sp. USDA 4538. The sequence continues at coordinate 6,491,147 of NZ_JALJZE010000001.1, read as the reverse complement.
CGCAATCTCGTTATGGGAGTAAACCTCACCATTGTAGACGATGACGAACCGCCCACATCCCGACGTCATCGGTTGAGCGCCCGTGGGGGTCAAATCACGGATCGCCAGACGTCGGTGACCGAAGCCCACACCTCGTTCGCTGTCGAGCCAAGTGCCGCGCGAATCCGGCCCACGATATGCAAGGCTATCGGTCATTTCGTCGAGGACCCGCTGCGATAGAGGCCCGCGGCCGCCTGGCCGAAGTCGCATGAAACCCGCAATGCCGCACATTACTGCGCCCCTCTCCCCCTGGCCGTAGACACTGTTCAGATCACTGAAAAAAGCAGAGCAGCAAGGAACGTGTATTTGACGCAATCATTGCGCTGCATCCTGATGCTCCCGGTGATTCAAGCCCAGCAAGCTTGGAGCCAGTACACGGCCTGGTCCGTAGAGGCGTACCGCTTCATCGAAAGCCCGACTGGGATTGGCTACATCGGTGATCATCACAGCATCAAATGGAATGGCAACACGATCGTAGCCAGCAACGACCTGGACCCCGACGAAACGCGTGTCGCCTGCATTTTCATCAACAATTGCGACGATCGAGACACCGCAATCGACAGCCGACAGCATGGCAATCTCGGCCAAGTCCGACCTTCCACAAAGCACCAGATTCTGGAAATGCTGCGCCTTCGCCAATTGAAGGACCTGCGCACAATCGGCCTTGGCCTGACGAAAAAACGAGAAAGAGGACGACAGATATTCCACGGTCAGGCGCGATTTCTCAGCGAAGCCCTTTGGCGTCAGGTAATAGGCGTAGCGACGCGCCGGCGCCTGGCTGACTTTGACAAGGCCCTTCTTGATGCATCGCTTGAGGTAGGCGTTAACGAGGCCAAGCGCGATACCAAGCTCCTCCGCAATGCGGCGCTGCGATTGCGCGCCATCATCGACGGAATTCAGCAAATTAAGGACGATCCGTTCATCCTCCCCGCTAGAATCCGGCAACGTATGGTCCATTGAGACTCCCCTCCGTCGACGACAGATAGTCCGTTCATGCCGTGAACGTCAAGTCGAACGTTCACGATGTGAACAATTCAATCAATTGAATTTGTTGAAGAATTTTATGGCTAGCTAATTGAGCCTGCAAATTGGCATGTTCGGACGGGCGCCTTTTCTTAGCCTGGATGCAAATGCCCACTCACTACGGCTTACCGATAGTATTCGCTCGGCGCTGCCACCGGCCGCGTTCGAACGCCGCCAAATGGACTGACCATACCCCTGCCCCCAGTAGTTGCGTTCGATGAATAACATTCCAGAGTGCGCTGACCGCAATGTCGACGAACAACGACGCCTCGGAATGAGCGGTCACCACATCCGATAGGTGCCTGTACTGGGCGGTTGGAGCTGGCGCAAATCAAGAGCAACCGCGTCGAATCGTCCGCGCAGCAGCAGCCGGCTGCTGTGATAGACCCAGGCGGCACAAGCAGCGCATCGCTCGAACTTCGTACCCATCTGATGATGTTGCACCCGAACCATGCGGCAGGCCGCCGCACTGCTGGTGGACGTGCGTCATCCCGTGGTATGACTGCGGCCCTTCGTGACGTTGGCGACGATGCTGATGGCCTACTTGCGGTCCTGCCGCTCCCTTCGAGACGACACAGATTTTTCATGCTCCCGATTACCCATGACATCCGGGCTTCCGACAATCCTGCTTCGACTGATCAATGAATCCCCTAGAAATCAAGCTGAAGGGTCGCATCCTCTACATCGCTAACGAGGACTGGGCGTTCTTGCTCAATCGCCTGCCAATGGCGCGGGCAGCGCGTGACGCCGGCCTTGAGGTTCATGTGGCGACCAATGTAAGCAGCGGCGCCGCCTCCATCAAGGCGGAGGACTTTGTACTTCACCAGATCCCCTTCCAACGTGGTCAACGGGCGATGCTCACGGCTGCTGCGGCGCTGAAAGCTATCCGGGAGGTGGAGCGCGCGATCAAGCCAAGCATCGTGCACCATTCCGGGGTGCAATGCTGCGTCTTTGGTTCGCTGGCTGCGCTCGACCGGGGATTCCCCGTCGTCAATGCGATCACCGGGCTCGGCTATATCTTCACGTCATCGAGTTCGCAGTCACGTCTGCTGAAGCGCGTCCTGACCCGACTGCTGCCTTGGCTGCTCAATCGAAATCGCAGCTACACAATCGTGCAAAATCCCGACGACCGCGAGGCGCTGATGGCGCTCGGTGCCAAGCCCGACCGCATGACGTTGATTCCGGGATCTGGCGTTGATGATGAATCATTGCAGCCGCTACCTGAGCCGGCAGGCCCGATCACGATCGGATTCGCGGGGCGGCTGCTGGTCGACAAGGGCATCCGCACTCTGGTTCGCGCCCACGGTCTACTGCGCGATCAAGGACACGATATCAACCTTATCATCGCAGGAAATCCTGACCCGGCGAATCCATCGTCCGTGTCACACGAAGAGATCGAAGCCTGGATCGCACGACCGGGCATCACGTGGCTCGGGCACATCGACAACATCGCCTCGCTGTGGCGCGCTTCACACATCGCGGCATTGCCTTCGTATCGTGAAGGGCTTCCGGGATCGTTGATGGAAGCAGCCGCCTGCGGCAGGCCCCTGATTGCGACGGACACGCCTGGCTGCCGCGAGATTGTGCTTGCTGATCAAACCGGCCTCTTGGTACCACTCGAGGACCCAATAGCCCTGGCAAGCGCAATTCTGCGGCTTGCTGAAGCGCCTGAGTTGCGGGCGAGGTTCGGTGCTGCGGCGAGACGACGCGTGTCGGAGCGATTCTCTGCAAGGATCATCGGCTACACGATCACTCAGCTCTATGGTGACATATTGGCGCGCAGTGAGACACCACTGACCGCTTCGAACGCCCGAACCGATCGATAACCGCGACCTCGCCGATCGCGGCCCACTGAACAAGCGAACTGACGCAGCCGGCGTCAAAGCGATGTCCCTCACTGGCTGCGGCCAACGTGTCGCGCCGTGCTTGATATCACCACTATTCTCCGGGCTCCTGCGCCGGCGGCCGGCCTGTGAATGCGGCAGTTGCCAAGGAAATCTCATGAACTCCTCCATGGGACTCGCCCACAGAAACGCCCGCGCAAGCGGAGGCTGGCTGAATTGCTTTGCTGCTCGTTCGACAATTGGCGACTTGTCAACCTGCTTCCTAGTGTTTACAGGACAACGCAATCGTCAAGCACGACCAGAGAGTTCCGCTCTGGAAGCAACTCGGCTCACTCGAAATCTTGGGTGCCTTCGGTCCTGGGACCAGCCATACCTGTGATGACCGGGAGAGCCCAAGCGAACGAAGCAAGCACGGCGTCGCCGCGGAATTGCGGCGCGGTTCGTTGATCCGGCCCAGCCGCGCAGCGGCGCCGGCCGAACTCAAGATACGCTGCACCATGTTCGCAAGGCTCCGCATCCGCGAAAGATGACGAACGTCATCACGGCAATTGTTGGCAATTGTTGCTTCGTTGAGATAACAGAGGCTTACTCTTGGCACCAAGCAGGTTAAGTTCTCGAATCTTCGAATCCGCAGGCCGCCAGCCACACTCACCGGCCGCGTATGACCTGCAACGGGACTGGCAGCATGAATACGAACGAGATCGCGGTAGCGGGCAAGATTTCAACGCGCGTGAGCTTGGGCGTATTGATCAGCTTCCATATCGTCGCCTGCTGCATCTCGCTCGGCTATCTCAGCCGCAGCTACGGCAACTTCCATATTTTTTATGATGCCGAACTGCTCAACGGGGCGATTGCAACGATCGCCGCGTTTGCTGCTCTCTCCTACCTTTTCCTCCTCGTTCCATTCAGCTTTGGTTATTTTCTCAGCTTTTATTTTTACACCATGATCCTTGGATACCTCTGGCTAAATTGTTTCTCCCGCTTCGAGTACAATCACTGGCTCAGCGGAGCCTCTGCCGTCGCGTCCATGATAGCATTCATGGCGCCATCACTCCTCGTGACATCTCCGATCCGACGAGTGTTCACGATTAGCGAAACAACCTTCTACCGCGCATTGACAATTATCTTGGCAGTCGGCGTGGCCACGATCCTGATAGCCGCAAGCTATAGCTTCAAAATGGTCTCGCTCGGGCAGATGTACGACTTCCGCGACAAGATCAACATGCCCTCCCCGCTCGTCTACTGCATTGGCGTCGTTTCGAACGCCCTGTTGCCCTTCACCTTTGCCTGCTTTGTGGAGCGGCGGAATTACTGGCGAGCTGGACTGACGCTTGTCCTATTGCTGCTTGTCTACCCAATCACGCTCAACAAGATCGCGTTCTTCACACCAGTGTGGCTTCTGGCCATGGCTGTACTGACGCGCCTGCTCGATTGCCGAATTGCAGTTGTGCTCTCGCTATTCGTACCGCTGATTATCGGCGTCGTCTTGTACGCCATCCTCGGCATAAGCGACACGCGCTATCTCGATATCGTCAATCTTCGAATGATTGCTACGCCTTCAAATGCGATGGATATCTACAACGACTTCTTCTTCAACCACCCTCTCACATCCTTCTGCCAGATTACATTTGTCAAAACCCTCGTCTCTTGTCCCTATCCGGTTCAGTTGGGAGAAGTGATGCAGCAGGCCTACCGGCTCGGTAATTTCAATGCCTCCCTTTTCGCGACCGAAGGGATCGCTTCGGTCGGCGTTCTCCTGGCGCCGATCCCGGTTTTGGCATGCGGACTTGTAATCGCTCTCGTCAATCGATTTTCCTCGGGCCTTCCTCCTCGCTTCGTCCTTGTATCTGGTGCGATCCTTCCTCAGATCCTCTTGAACGTGCCATTCACGACAACCCTCCTCTCTCACGGCGCCGCCGTACTTTTTCTGCTATGGTATCTGACGCCGCGCTCAGTCTTTGCATCGCAGAGTGGGTCTGTCGCCGTCGAGAGGAAGCTTGAAGAGCACCTCGCATGACCATCAAGCGGTCGATGTTGGTTAGCGATCGCATTTGGTGCGAGCCAACACTGCATTTTGCCCTGATCCACGCCGCATCCTGATCTGCAAACTGGACACAACATGTCGAAGCGATTTCAGCGGAGGCTCGTTCTCGCGACCATTTTTGGAGCGATCTTATACATTCCGCTCGGGCTCTACCTCGATACGCTTCCGCCTTGGCGTGAGCCGGACCCGGGCCTCATCCGCCCGCCATTCAAACATTTTGGCGGCAACGCTTGGCAATATCTGACACTTATCCCAGGCGCCGTCTCGGACAGCAATGAGGCACCCAGTCGGTCTCGGCTTGAAGTGACAGAAGACCGTCACGCTCTCGGACCAGCTCATACGACGCACGTCGATATCGCCGAGAAAGGAAACGGACGATACTCTCATTGGCAATCGTCCTTGATTTTCTCGACGAGCGACAACAGCGACCCGAATACAAACGGGCGAGCCTACCGAGTCATTGATCCAGACGCGAAGGACCCCTTCGTTTCGCTCCGAATTCCTCATCGTCCAAGTTTGTTGAGCCGGCTATTCCCATCGAGGTTCGATCACTGAACCTCTCGCCCCTCCAACTTGCGCGTTTTGCATATGGAAGCAGATATTCACGAGCGGTCAGAACACGAGGTGACCAAGAAGCGGATCGAGCGATCTTTGACCGAACACCAAAAGCAGCGCACGGAGCCAGCAAGATCAGTCCTATTGCGATTGCATTGGCATAGTGGAAAACGACGTCCTGCATGTTCTCAATGTGCAAAACGTACTCGGGATTCAAATAGTCCTCATTGTCGGATCGACTCGATACGTAGCGGTAGATCTCGTTGGCGTTCGCCCAACCTGCTTTTGTGTACTTCGCGGCAATCTCCGCTCGCAAGACGCCGCGCCGCACGTCGTACCTGTAAGCCGAAATCCCATAGTCTGGATCAACCAGGTAGTCGTGCCCACCGGCAGCAAACTTTACGAGCACATGGCCACCGACACCGAACGCCCACGCTTGAATTCCATTTTTGCGAAGAATCTCGGAAGTGATCACTGCGCGCTGGCCACAGAAGCCGCATATCAGCGTACGTTTCTGAAGAAGGCCCTCGCTCCAAATTAGGCTCGCGTCGATTAGTGCTAACTGAGCAAGAGTTGCAGAAAGAACACGCTCAATCGGTGTCAACGAGAAGTCGCCCGGTTCGCAGTTGTAGCTGGTGTAGTGCACCGCGAGCGCGATCCGGTTCGCGTAGGCGACATCGTCGGTCTCAGAAGGACGTCGGATGAGTTCGGCGTCCGGAATCTCGCTAAGTGTGCGCCCGCTCACATAGTCGTATCCGGGTACACCAACTTGCCTGCCTCGCGATTGCCTAGGCAGAAGCTGCGAAGCAGAGACGGCCACCAGCAAGATAGCGACGACGGTCCGCAGCAGGGTCGGCCTTCTGAGCCTCGGCAGGGTCCTCAGCCAGTTCATCGCCGGCGACGCTCTTTGTTGGGGGCGCTCTTAAGCTCCGTACTGCACCCGCATGAGACGCAAGACGCTTCTTGTGCTTGAACACATTATTTTCAAACGGTGAAAGCGTGAATAGCTCAATTGAGCTATTCACCGTGCAGATTTGGCCCGCCAGAAACCTACAGAAACACTGGTGCAATCTGAAACCCAAGAACCACATTGGCTAACCAGGTGACGGAGCGCTTGGTGACTCTGCCGGCGCGCTTGGAAAATCGTGGAGGGCTAGCAGGCAGCAAGGATTGCTGCCGAGCGCAACTCAAATATCAATCGATGAAGGGCAAGCTATCTTCCTGAATTGCGAAGCTCAGCAGCGTCGATGGCCGGCTCGGCGATCATGGTGGTCGCTTATGAGGTAGCGTGGGGTCACGTCTTGCCGCCCCCAGGAAGCTGGCCTTCAACTCACGGCGGTTTGCCGGATAGCGTCCGAAAAGCTTCGCGCGAACGCACGGACATTGTCGTCCTGATGCGGGACAATGTTTCGTACCGTCGGAGGGCTATTCATCTCCGAAATCTGCATCAGATGATCCGCCAGCGCGACCGGGTCATCGACGCCGAAATAGCGGGCGGCACCTGAGGTCTGCTCGCGGTGCACGTCGATATCCGACAGGATCACTGGAACGCCAAACGACTTCGCCTCCTCGACGGTCGTGCTCCAGCCCTCGAAGCGCGATGGGTTGATCAGGGCTGTTGAAGCGCGCAGCAGCGCGTAGACATGCGGCAGCGGGATAACGCCAAGGTGGCGGAACTGCGCTTCAAGGCCGCGTTTTTGGATCTCGGAGTTTACCAGATCATAGTAGCCCGGCTCGCGCCGGTCTTCCTTGCTGCCGGATGCACAGATCACCACGTCGATCGCCCGCCCCTTCAGGATCGTCAAGGCGTCGACGACGAGCTGGTGGTTCTTGTGGCGATAAAACTGATTGGGCAGGTAGAAATAGTTCGCCGGCAGATTATATTCCGCGATTACGTCCGACGGGTCGGTGTTCAGGAACGCGGCCGGTGGCTGGGTCGCGAAGCGAACGACGCAGACCTTGTTTCTTGCGCCTGGATAGTAGGCCTTGAAATCACGCAGCGCGCTCTCGCTGCTCAGCATGATGGTTCGGCCCGAGGCGATTTGCATGCGAAAGCCAAGCTCGCGGCGCCAGCGTGCCGTCGTTGGAAACAGTTGCGGCAGCGAGCGGTGCTGCAGATCCGGAATCCACGCCACTGCCGGATGCGCGAGCCGCCAACCAAAGAAACGTGCCGATTCGACGACGACATCAATCCCGGCGCCTCGAAACGCCGCCGCGGCTCCCCGATCCAGACCGATCCCGAGTGCCGCGGCCAACCCTGGCTGTCCATCGAATGCCTCCGATCGAACGACCTCGACACCCGGTATTGCGGCAAGCTCCGCGAGCTCATTCTCCTCGGCCCTGTTCCCGGCAAAGACGATCGGAACAAATTCGCCGGGCAGAAACCTGGCAAGCGCCGCAAACAGATTGCGCTGATAATTGTAGCCGCCGGCCCATAGCCGTCGCGAAATGTGACTGAACGCGAACCGCAATGGGCGCGGCGTCACGAAGCTTGGCCCTTGAACCACGCCACGTAATCGGCAAGGCCCTGATCGAGCGAAACGCGCCAATCGAACCCGACCTGACGCAGCATTGCATCGTCGGCCAACAGGCTCACGGGATCACCGGGCCGGCTCACTCCGGAGTGCCGCACAACGGTGTTGCTGCCCCACTGCCGGATAAGGCCGGCGGCGATATCGGCAACGCTGGTCCCTCGGCCTGAACCGCCGTTGATGACCCGGAAGCTCTCTTGCGACGGGTCCGCGACGCTCGCAAGCAGCCTCGCGACATCGCGCACGTCGGTCCAGTCGCGGATTTCGTTGCCCGTCCCGCCGAGCGTGAGCACCTGCTCCCTCGCTTCCAGCCGTGAGCAGATGTCCCAGAGCAATTGTTTGCGCAAATTGGGGCCATAGACCGAGAACAGCCGCACGATGGTGCAGCGGATGCCAAACGACTGCGCGTAGCTCCGGCACAATTGCTCCATCATGAACTTGTGCTGCCCATAGGGCGACATCGGAGTCGGGATGACACTTTCAGGGATTGGGCCAAAATGGTCGGCGCCATAAACGGCCGCACTCGACGCCGCGATCACTGCGCAGTTCGGCGCGGATCCGCGTAGCCATTCGAGCAGCCGCGCCGTGCTCACGACAGTCCGCGAGAAATCCTCGAATGGGCGTTCGATCGAGACGCCGACGGACGATGCGCCGGCCAGATGAAAGACGTGCGTCGGCAGCCCGTGCGCAGCCGCAAGCGCGTTAAGATTGGCCGCGTCGATTTCACCATTGGTCCAGCTCGCCAAGCCAAGCCGCCGGGCTTCCGCTGCGTCAAGCGCCCCGTGTCCGACGCCATGCACCGCACGGTCCGCCCCCGCCAACGCGTGCGCGAGATAGCGGCCGATGAATCCTTTCGCGCCTGTAACCCAGACGATCATCCTCAGGCCTTGCGACAGACAAAGGAGTAGAGCCGGCCCGGCCGATTGTCGAAACGTTCGGCCATCGATAGCAGCGAGATAAAGATCGAGCGTGACCCGAGCGCGGTTCGCCACAGCGGCGCCACTGGAATCTTCTGCGTCAGCTTCGTCACGATCGCCGTCCTCAGGCTCTCCAGCGTATAGGGAAACAGGTTGATCGGGCTTTGGAGCGGCGCCAGTGTGTCGACCGAGGAAAATCCTGCGGTGGCCAGCGCGCCGGTGTAGCGATCGAGCAGGAAGGCATGCTCGCCGCCGTAAAGGTGGTGCAACGGATGCTGTGCAAGGAACTGCGGAAGATCGGCCTCCTTGCTGATGACGTGCTCGCGCGCCGCGATCATCATGCCGCCGGGGCGCAGCACGCGAAACATCTCCCGGCACGCGCCCTCGAGATCGCGCGTGTGATGCAGCACGGCCCGGGCAAAGACGAGATCGAACGTCGCATCGGCGAACGGCAACCGCTCGGAAAACTCCTCAACCACCTGGATCGGCAATTGCGCCTGTTGCGCCAGCCCCCGGATCGCCGCAGCCCCCACGATTGCGCTGGGATCCGGCTCGAGCGCCGTCACGGCAAAGCCGCTTCGGGCAAGCGCGTAGCTTGCAATGCCACGGCCGGCGCCGACGTCGAGTGCGGTGCCGGTCCGGCCAGCCAGCAGCGCGGCGACCGCCTGCCACTCGGAGCTCAGGAAATAGCGTTCAGCAGCGCCAGCCAGGGGATCGTCGTAAAATGCGTCGAGCACAAGCTGGCCCTGGTCGGGCTGATTGCGCAGCCAGACGACCGCTTCCTCCCAGGTGGCAAACTTGCGCTCACCGCTCATCGGGGCCAAGCTCCCTTACCTGCACGGCCGGATTGCCCGCCACGATCGAAAACGCTGCGACGTCCTTCGTCACGACCGCGCCGGCCGCGACGATAGCGCCCTGCCCGACCGTCACTCCGCGCAACACCATCGCACCCGCTCCGATCCAAGCGTCATCGCCAATTCTAACCGGGCTCTCGTTAAGCGAGATATCGCTCGGATGCCCACGCGTGAAAATCTGCTGGACCTGCCGGTGCCGCTCCGCCGCGCGCAGCGGATGCGTGAGATTGTCGAAGACATTCGCCGAATGCGAGATCAAAACGCGGTTGCCGATCTCGATCGAGGCAGCAGACCAGATCCGGGTTCCCTCTCCGACGTAGCACCACTCGCCGATTCTCAGCTCGCCACCGTGCGCGAAGGTCATCAACTCCCCGCGGATGATGCTATTTTCGCCAATGACAATCCGATCGCTGTCGCGACGAGTGTTGCGGATGCGCGCAGTCCGCATCAATTTCGCGCCCGCTCCAAGCCGGCACGTCGCACGCCCCACCAGCCGCTGCAGGCAATAGTCGAGATTCATTTGCTCAGCTCGATCTACGCAAAGGCGTCAGCATGGTTTGCTCTCTCGTCGAACGCCCGCGTGCGGGTCAAACGGACTTGCATCGGAAACATCGCCTCCCACCGCCGCGTAACCTGTACAATGCGGCAGGGCAAGCCGGTCGGCCACCCTGCACCGTCTAGCACGGCTCAATCCGCGCGACGAGATCGATAAACTGGGCCCATTGCGAGGCCTTGCTGTAGGTCTCCTGCACGCGGCGCCGGCCGGAACCAGCGATCCCGGCCCATTGCGGCCAATCCTGCAGGCTGCTTGAAATCGTGGCGGCGGCCTTTTCCGGCGCGTCGTAGGTACGCATCGTGACCCCGTCCCGCATCGCCTCCGGATAATTACCGGCATCCGACACCAGCAGCGACCCGCACCCCATCGCCTCGAAGCAGCGCATGTTGCCGCGATCGTTGCCGGCCATGTCGATTGCACCGTTGAGCACGATCTTCGCCGATCCGAACAGCTCGTAGAGGTCCCGGCCGAACAGCGGCATCCTTGCGATTCGCGCGATGACGTCGGGGCGGCGGTGCTTCCCCAGCGGCAGCAATCGCCCGACCGCGCTCTCGGCAAGCCGTGTCAGCCGCGAGGCATCGAGGCAGAACACGATGTTGCGATTGGTCGCCAGGGCGGCGACCTGTTCGAGGGTCCTGCCCCGCGCGCTATGATGCCGCGAATATCCCCCGACAAACGCCACGTCGATCGGCCGTTCGCCGTGGCCGTACTGCTCCATGACGGGGTCGATCGCGGGAAAGAAGAGCTCCGCCCGGCACCCCTTGCTGCGCCACGCCTCGAGGATCGAGGGGAAGTTTCCAAGCACCGCGCCATAGGCGGTGAGATCAGCATTTCCGGAAGGCGCGGCGCGCCAGCACAGCGTCTTCTTCACGCAGCCGGGAAGCTTGGCGACAAACGCACTCGGATAGCGCACCGGATCGAGATTGTAGAACACCTCGGTTCTATGATGCTCGATCTGCGCGAGCAGAATGGCCTCGAGCGTCGGCGATTCCTTCATGCCCTGCTCACGCGCCCACTGGCGCTGCAGCACTTCATCGTCGCCATTCGTGAAGAAGGCTTCAGCTGCGCCGTCGAGCACGGGCTTGAGAAAATGCGCGGCGCCAAACCGATCGTGCAGAAACACGTCGCGGCGCGCGTCGAAACTTGACGCCTTTGCCGCGAGCTGGTTCAGCCTCGGCAAATAGGACGGATAGAGACCGCTATTCTGGAACAGACGCATTGGTTACGCGGACCTTGCCAACATCCATTTCATGTTCAGATAAGGCCAGATCCGGCCGACACTCTTCCAATCCCAGCTCTGCGACGCCGTCAAGCGGCCGACCGCCTTTCGAAGGGGCGTTTCGTCGACGAACTCGGCAAATGCCGGAACATTCCGCTCGAGCAGCTCTGCTGTCCAGCCCGCCAATGGCCCGTTCAGCCATTCCGGCATCGGCGAGTTGAAGCCTACCTTGCGGCGCGCGGTGCGGATGCTTTCGGGCATCAGGTTCGCCATCGCCTGCCGCGCCACCACCTTGGTCAGGCCGTCTGCCGACTTGCTCGTTTCCGGCAGCGCCATCGTGTAGGTGACCAACCGCCAGTCCATGAACGGCATGCGGACCTCGATCCCGTGCGCCATCGAGAGCCGGTCGAAATTGCGCAGGATGGTGGGCAGCGTGGTCGAATGGAACATGCGGTAGAGGCGCCGGTTCAACGCACCCCATGTATCAGGCAATTCGTCATCCTCGGCGACCAGCGGCAGCGGCGCGGGCGCGGCCGTAGCGCCTCCGCGCAGGAAGTAGTGCCCCTCGCGCCTGATCATCTGCGCGCGCAGGAAGTCGATGCCGCGTTGCGCCAGCTGCGATCGTGAGGTGAGCGCGGCTGCTGCATTCCGGATCCGGAATGCGGCCGACTGTCCCTCCTGCAGGTAGGCGCCCATCAATTCGTCCGCGCCGTGGCCGTCGAGTGACACGGTGACGTTCTGGCGCCGGAGTTCGCGATAGATCAACCACGGCGCGCTCGGCAGTCCGATATAGACGTCGTCATTGTCGTCGAGAATGCGGTCAAGGTCGGTGAGCGCGTCGGAGCGCCCGATCTCGAGGAAGCTCGGTGCCACCTCGGCCCACGCGGCCGCTTCCTCCGCCATCGGCCGCTCGTCATTGCTGGCGCCGGGAAAGGTCGCGACAAAGGCGTGCCGCCAGGCGGTCGAGTCACGCGGCCCCATGCCGGCTTTCTCATGGGTCGCCATGGCGCAGATCACCGCGGACGAATCGAAGCCGCCGGACAGGCAGGTCCCGATCGGAACGTCGCTGCGCATCCGCAGCGCGACGGAATCCTGAAACAGGTCGCGAAAGCGCTCGACGCGCGCGGTCTCGGTGTCCGGGATTGCCGGCAGATGGTCCACGGTTCGCCACCAGCGGCGCACCTGCACACGCCCCTGGCGCAACCACATGCAGTGGCCGCCCTGCAGGCGGCGCAGTTGCGCGAACAGCGTCCGCTCGCTGCCTTCGATCCCGAACGGGTCAAGCAACAGCCGCCGCGCCACGTCGACATCGAGCGACGTCTCAACCAGCCCACTCCGCGCCAGCGCGCGCTGCTCGGACGCGAACACGAACCGCTCGGATGAAAACGCATACAGCATCGGCTTGATGCCGAAGCGATCGCGCGCCAGGAACAAATCATCCGTGGCCGTGTCGTAGATCGCCAGCGCCCACATGCCGTTGAAGCGCAGCAGCATGTCCTCGCCCCACGCCTGCCAGGCGGCGAGGATCACTTCGGTATCGGACTGGCTGCGAAAGGCTGCGCCCTTCGCCTCGAGTTCGCGGCGCAATTCGAGGAAGTTGTAGATCTCGCCATTGTAGACGATCACATGGCGGCCGTCGCCTGATGCCATCGGCTGATAGCCACCCTCGCCTAGATCGATGATGGCGAGCCGGCGATGGCCGAAGGCGACGTTTCGCTTGGCATTGAACCAGGTGCCCTCGCCGAACGGACCGCGATGCGCGATCAAATTGGTGAGCCGCGAGATGTCAGCCGGCTCCACGGGAGCGCCGCGCAGATTGACGATGCCTGCGATACCGCACATGTCTAGACGGCCTTGAAGGGCAAGAAGCGAGTGATGATGACGTGGAGATCGCGCCAGCAGACGGCGCGGTAGGGACCCAGTTGCGACACGGCAACGGCGGCAACAAAGATCGCCGCCGCCGACATACCGTACAGCGACACCACATACCACCATGACGGCGCCTGGTCGAATGACACATGGCCGAGCTGCGAGCGCAGCGCCAGCGCAACGGCGATCCCCGTCCCGAGCGGGATCAGGACGAAATGCAGCATCCGTGACCACATCCCCGAAAGCCTGAAGGTACGCCGCAACAGCAGCACCGTGATCACCATCTGCGCAACCATCCCGACACAGGAACTCCAGCCGGCCGCCTGCCAGCCGAAATACGGCAGCGCAATGGCGCTGGTCGCCAGCGTGAAGATGCCCGTGACGAGCGAGATCAGCGCGTTGGAACTGGAGCGCCCCTGCGACAGCAGATAGAACGCAAACACATTGGCGCTGGACCCCAATATTCCGCTGATCGCAAGCACCACCAACACCAGCTGGGCCTCGGCGGCGACCTCGGCGCCGGTCCATCGATGCAGCAATGCGCCTGCGACCGGGATCAGGCCACCCAGCGCGCTCGCGGCAAGCACATTGAGAATCCAGGACGAGCGAAGCAGGAGGTCGACCTTGCGATCGTCATCCTCTCTCTGCAGGGTGCTGAAGAACGGGAACAAGATCTCGCCGATCTTCAGCACACCGATATAGACAGCCTCCTCCAGCCGCTGCGCGACGCTGTAGAAGCCGACGAATTGCGGTTGCAGCAGCGCGCCGAGCAGATAACGGTCCGCCTGGCCTGCGAACAGCGCGCCGCTTTGCGCCGCGACCTGCCAGCCGCCAAGCTTCACCAGTGCACGCAACGCACCGCGATCGAGCGCCGGCCGTGCCAGCCAGTCACTGATTGCGCGTCGCGACCAGGCGACGACCATCAGGAGATTGGTTGCGAAGCCCAAGGCCTGACAGCCGATGAAGGTCGAGGCGCGCGGTGCGTGCGGGATCAGCAGCAGCATCGACATCGTCGTCACCACCGTGCCCGTGATGCTGATCGACGCGATCCGCCGATAGTCCTGACGCGCCGTGAACAGCGAGAGGAAGACGGCGAACAGGCACTGGAACAGCCAACCGGCGCCCGCCAATGCGAAGGCGAGCCCGAGGTCGTCGGCGGCCGGGCCGCCGAGGTGGAATCCCAGCCGTGCGAGCGGCGCGCCGGCAAAGGCAAGCAACGCCGCGATCAGGCCGCCAAGGACGATGGCAAGCGCGAGAGCGGTCGCGAAAAATCGCCGCGCCTGGTCGTGGTCGGACGGTTCCAGCCTTTGCGCGAGTTCCCGCGCCGTCGAAAGGCCGAGCGCATTGCTGAACATCAGCGCCGGCGCGACACAGGCCGTCACCAGACCCGCAACGCCGAACGCGGCGAGACCGAGCCGGAAAATCACGAACGGCAGGATCGCGAGGTTCAGCAGCACCGCAACCGCGAAGGCGGTCGCGTTCCATGCCGAGTTACCGAGCAGATGGGATGGACCCTTTTTCACCGCCATGCCCGCTTTCGGTCCATCGCTCCGATACGCCTCAAGTGCCTCTTCCGTAAGGGCAAAACCCATTCGGCATGACGACGGGCTAGCAGCCGGCGCGGTGATTGTCGAGGGTTGGCAGACGGCGGGGAGCCGTGGGACCAGGCCAGGGCCGCAGCAAAGGCACGAGCCGATCTCCACGGAACCATGGCTGGTTGCTTGCGGCCTGGCTTGTCGTTCAAGCAACAATTGGAAAGGCCTGTCTAAATTCTAAAGCAGATAAGCACAGACCCAAAGCCGCCCGTTCAAACAAGAGGTATCTAAATGCCCTTTCCGCCACATCCCGAGCCCTGTCGGGCTTCGGCATGCTCGATCTGACCCAGGCACGTTCCGGGCTCACTGCGTGCGCCAGCTCGAGCACCGTCATCACGCGGCGGGCCTGCGCGCGTGACGAAGGTCTCTCGGCCGCCGCGCAAGGACCGCCGTGAGGCCGTAGAGGCCGCCGGATGATGCAGAGATAGAACGAGAAGTGACCGGGTTCGAGCCCGGTCGCATCCCAGGACGCGCCTGTACGCCAATTGTCGTAGCCGCGCGCTGACGCGAGCGCGCGCAGCAGAACGGCCATCGGCCTAACGGCAGGTCAAGCTAGCGAAGCGCCTCAAGCCCAACCGCTCATCGAGGGGCTCTCAGCCAATGTGCTGACGGCGATGCGACCTACGATTCGGATGCGTTGCGATCCGCCATCGGCGCAAAAGGCACACAAGCCATCGTGCCCCCTCATGGGCAATCAAACATCCGTTCAACAAGCCTCTCCATGCCGAGCGTCACGTGATCGAACGCTGCTTCTCAAAACTGCAGCGGTTCAGGCGCATCGCAACGCGCTACGAAAAACCTCCCGAAATTACTTCGCCATCTTAACGATCGCTACCGCTCCGCTCTGGCTAAGGCAACTGTCCACACGGCCTAATGGACAATGAAGTAGCCCGTGTTCAGGTCGGCCATACGTACGTTGGTTGTATCCCGCCCCATGACGGCATCATGAAAATCGCTCCCTAACTCGGACATGGCGTGGGATTGATCGCTCGGCGTTTCGTGCAAGAGCTCCATCAGCTGTTTACAGGTAGTAACCAAAGAAAATCCATCAGGTGCGACAATTTCCGCGCTTCCGGCATTCACTACACCGCCCCCATCGATGTCCCGGTGAAATACGAAACTATCATTGCTAGCTGCGATCCAGGCCCCTTGCGATGCAGGACATGGAGTCACCGATGTCTGGCCGGTTACAGCAATCATAAGCGTGGAAATGCCAATCACTCCGTTGCCATCCAAGTGCTGTTGGACATTTGGCTCCAAGTGTTCCAGCGCGGCGCTACTTCCGGACACCACACCAATAGTATCGGAGATAGCGTTGCCGCTGCTGTCCGTGTTCCAAACGGTATGCCGATCGGCGCCCGAAACTTTCCAAGCAATTTCATATCCGTTTGCCGTCTGCTCCGCCCCGGTCGGCGTCCAGGCTCCGACCTGAGTGGATGCAGCAAAAGGCGTCCCGACATGTTTGACTGATGGGCCCGTACCGCCGCTGACGGCATCGAGAAAATAGTAGCTGCCGATCTGGTCCAGTTTGGTCGAGCCGGCGGCTTCGACCACGGTTACGCTCGCCGCAGGTATGCCGCTCACGCCGTCGGCGTTGAGGTCCTGATGGAAGCTGCTCTCAAATGCTTCAAGGATTGTACTGCTTCCTGAGACAACCGCGGTCGCAGAGGAGACATAGTTGCCGTTGCTGTCGGCGTTCCAGACCAAGTACTGATCCGAACCGATCACCTTCCACGCAATCTGATATCCGCTTGCCGTCTGCTCCGCCCCGATCGGCGTCCAGGCTCCGACCTGAGTGGATGCATCAAAAGGCGTCCCGGCATATTTGACTGATGGGCCCGTACCGCCGCTGACCGCATCGAGAAAATAGTAGCTGCCGATCTGGTCCAGTTTGGTCGAGCCGGCGGCTTCGACCACGGTTACGCTCGCCGCAGGTATGCCGCTCACGCCGTCGGCGTTGAGGTCCTGATGGAAGCTGCTCTCAAATGCTTCAAGGATTGTACTGCTTCCTGAGACAACCACGGTCGCAGAGGAGACATAGTTGCCGTTGCTGTCGGCGTTCCAGACCAAGTACTGATCCGAACCGATCACCTTCCACGCAATCTGATATCCGCTTGCCGTCTGCTCCGCCCCGATCGGCGTCCAGGCTCCGACCTGAGTGGATGCATCAAAAGGCGTCCCGGCATATTTGACTGATGGGCCCGTACCGCCGCTGACCGCATCGAGAAAATAGTAGCTGCCGATCTGGTCCAGTTTGGTCGAGCCGGCGGCTTCGACCACGGTTACGCTCGCCGCAGGTATGCCGCTCACGCCGTCGGCGTTGAGGTCCTGATGGAAGCTGCTCTCAAATGCTTCAAGGATTGTACTGCTTCCTGAGACAACCGCGGTCGCAGAGGAGACATAGTTGCCGTTGCTGTCGGCGTTCCAGACCAAGTACTGATCCGAACCGATCACCTTCCACGCAATCTGATATCCGTTTGCCGTCTGCTCCGCCCCGATCGGCGTCCAGGCTCCGACCTGAGTGGATGCATCAAAAGGCGTCCCGGCATATTTGACTGATGGGCCCGTACCGCCGCTGACCGGATCGAGAAAATAGTTGCTGCCGATCTGGTCCAGTTTGGTCGAGCCCGCGGCTTCGATGACGATCGGCGGGATCACCGAGGAGCCCGCGATCGTGCGATCGGCAAACTGGAAATACTCAACGCCAGTGACGTTATCAATGCCCTCCGGTGAACCGGCGCGCTGGTCGCTTATCGTGAAGGTCTGCGAACTTGCGTTGTAGCTAACTGTGTAGTTCGCCCTGTTGCCCAAATACACAGCGGTGTCGGTGCCGGAGCCGCCGAAGATGGTGTCGTTGCCGCCGCCGCCGGTGATCGTATCGTTGCCCGAGCCGCCGTTCAGGACGTTGCCAATTGCGTTGCCCAAGATCGTGTCGTTGCCGGACCCGCCGTTGGCATTGTCGATGTAGGAACGCGCGTCGCCGTTATAGAGATAGGCGTTGTAGACGTTGCCCGATGCGTAATGGCCATCGCCGAGATAGGCTAGTTGAACGGAGGAGAATACCGACGACGCACCGGGGTTGAGGTTGATGCTCAGGTTCGTCGTGTAGTTCGACAGATCGTAGGTGTCGACGCCGCCGCCGTCCCACACAGTCTCGTAGATCCGGTTGGCCGAGCCGCCGACGCCCCCGCCGGGCGCGAGCTGCCCGACACCGTTGATGAACTCCTGCCCCGTGGTCGGATTCCAGGTGTAGACAGTGTTGCTGCTCTGGGTCGTGAAGTTCGCGCCGTACATCGTCTGGAGCGCGAGGATATCGTTGGCCATAAAGGTCTGCGGATATCCATAGGCCTCATTGGTGTAGCCGCTCGTCGCGGACGCCCCGACATAGCTGCGATAGCTCATGACGGTGTATTCGCTGTCGTCATGTGCGCTCGGCACGGCCACGTTGGCAACTCCGCCGGTCTCCTGGCTGTGCTTGAGACCAACGGCGTGGCCGAGTTCGTGGAGCGCGGTCGTGAAATAGTAGTTGCCAAGCTTGGCGAGCGAGTAATTGTATTGGGTCCCGAACCAGATGTCGCCGCCGGACGCATAATTGCCGGGGTAGTAGGCGTAGGAAGTCGGGTTAGCCGACGGCGATTGCGCGATCATGATGTCGGCGCCGTTCGTGCCCGCGTATTGGATGTTGGCGTTGGCGTAGCCGTTGATCAATCCAATGGCGTAGTTGACCGCAGCCTGCATTTGGGTCGGCGCCGAGGCAAAGCCCGACGTGGTCGGCTCGCTGCTGCCGCCAGCGTACGGATTGGCGTAGTCGCTGGGCGAATCCGGGAAACTATAGGTTATCGGGCCCGACCATTTGTAGCCCGACAGCAGGCCGTCTATGTCGGCGTCGTTGGTCTTGGTGACCGTGACAGCGGTAGCCAAAGGGAAACTCCGAAGCAGCAAGCCCATCCGATGCGAGCCGTTAACAGATGATTCTAGCTAGAGAGTTGAACGTTTGGTTTAAATGCGGCGAGAGCGCCCGGACCTCTGCCATAATGCGCGGTTAGCTATCAAACCCCGTACTCATACGAGGCGCAAGCAAGAACCTCGGTTCCCGCGGCGCCGGTAATTTGCAGGGTTTCATGAAACGATCTTCACTCGCGGCCGGCCTGTTTGGCGCCCTTGCGGCGCTCGCCGGATACAATCACACGCCCTTCGGAGGACTGCCCGTCATGGTGGAGAAGGCCAATGCGGATGACAGCGGCAAGGCGGGACGCTCGCCCACCATGCCAATGGCCCGCGATCCTGCTGCCGCGGTGGCCGAGGAATACGAAGCCGCCCGCCGGAAAGGAACGCGGGAGGCCTTTGAGCTTTTCATTGCGCGCTACGGCGATGACCCGCTGGCCGAGAAGGCGCGCTTGGAACTGAAGCGCCTGTCGCGCTGATCCCTTCACGCAGCGCAGCAAACCGCGCCAGCCATTGCATTTCGACAGGCGGCATCCGCGCTGGCCCAGGCTTGCCGCAGGGTCTTTCGGCGCTATGGTAGGCCCGCAATCTGTCCCGGAGCCACAATGCCCTTTCCGCATGCCTCGGAAGCCCTGTCGCGTTTAACCGTGCTCGATCTGACCCGGGTCCGCTCCGGGCCGACCTGCGTGCGGCAGCTCGCGGATTGGGGCGCCAATGTCATCAAGATCGACGCGCTGACCGAGGATGCCGGTGGCGAGCAGCCGGGCGGCCCCCGGCGGGGTTCCGACTTTCAGAATCTGCACCGCAACAAGCGGGCCATGACGCTGAACCTGAAAGACGAGCGCGGGCTCGCCGTGTTCAAGCGCCTCGCCGCCAAGGCCGACGTCGTGGTCGAGAATTTCCGCCCCGACGTGAAGAAGAAGCTCGGCATCGACTATGAGAGCCTCGCCGCGATCAACCCGCGCATCGTCTATGGCAGCATCTCCGGCTTCGGCCAGGACGGCCCCTATCACAAGCGGCCGGGCTTCGATCAGATCGCGCAGGGCATGGGCGGCTTGATGTCGGTGACCGGCGCGCCCGGCGGCGGACCGATGCGGGTCGGCATTCCCGTCGCCGACCTCACGGCGGGCCTGTTCTGCGCCATGGGCATTCTCACCGCGCTCCTCGAGCGCGAGGTCTCCGGCAAGGGCCAGTGGGTGCAGACCTCGCTGCTCCAGGCACAGATCTTCATGCTCGACTTCCAGGCCGCACGCTGGCTGATGGAGAGAGAGGTGGCCAAGCAGGCCGGCAACAACCACCCGACCAGCATCCCGACCGGCGTGTTCAAGACCTCGGACGGCTACATCAACATCGCCACCACGGGCGGGCGGATCTGGGAGCGTTGCGCGCAGGCGATCGGTGCGCCGGAGCTCTTTGGCCATCCCGACTACGCGACGGCCTCTGCCCGCTCAAAAAACCGCGACGCGCTCAACGCCGAGATCGAGAGGTGCACCGTGACGAAGTCGACCGAGACCTGGGTCCGCGAGCTCAACGAGGCCGGCGTGCCCTGCGGGCCGATCTATGCCATCGACCAGATGTTCGAGGACGCGCAGGTCAAGCATCTCGGGATCGCGCAAGACGTGCCGAACGATGAAGACCGCCCCATCCGCCTGGTCGGCCAGCCCGTGACGCTGTCGCGCACGCCGAGCAAGATGGTGGTGCGGCCGCCGGAATTCGGCGAACAGACCGACGAGGTGCTGAAAGAGTTCGGCTTCGGCTCCGACGAGATTGCCAAGCTCAGGGACGCCAAGGTGGTGTGAGCCAGGTCAGAAACAACAATGCCCGGCAAGATTGTCGGGCATCGAAGGGAGTTCGCGCTGCGCAGCTCAGTATTTTGCAACGACCGGTGTTGGAGTGAACGCATAGTTGAAGCCGACACGCAGAATATGATTGTGGAAAGCTGACGTCCGCCTGGTTAGCGGCTCCGACGAAGTAAGTCTTACTTCCGAAATGCGTATTCGAGCTTCGCCGACCAATTCCGGGTGAACTTGCGCTCGACGCCCGATCGAACCGACTCGGGTATCGGTGCTACTCACCGCCGCACCGATTGAAAAGCTGAACGCGCCGAACGGAGTCGTGCCGCCGAGATCCGCCCCGAAGACTTGGATCCCAAGGTTGACCGCGGACGAATACTTGAGCTCCCCAACAGCGAGACCACCGGTCGCATACCAGAGAGTCTGCGGACTAGATAGAAATCACCATTTGAAAAAGATAAGAAGTCCCACAAGAATCCAGAGGGGAGAGAAACTGAACAACAACGATGCCCAATAATAAAACTCTTTTCGAGTAGTCGCACGCCCACTCATTACGCTTACTCCCGCTCACCGATTCACCGTAAAAATACGGTAGTGACCGCCTCCGCCAAGGGATAGGAGTCCTTATATTCAAAAAACTCTTTCACCGCTATTATGTTCGAGCTGCCGTCGACGTTGGTCGACGCCTTACCATTGGCTGGCCTGCATGATAACTTGGCTCATTCTCGCGGCAATTTCGATTTTGATCCTCGCACTGTGCGTCCGGGCGACATATCGATTTGCCTTTCGCGAGGGCCGCGAGCAGGGTTTGTCGGAGTCGTTTCAACTCTACGGAGGTACCCGGCGGGCACTCGACAAGGCTCCCCCACAGCGAGATCCTGATTGAGGTGTCGTTCTCTAAAATTTCACGGTATGTCATACAGCGCTGGTGGCGACCGGCTCACACCGTTCGCTTTTGCTGCTGTGGTCTATCTGATCGCCTTGCTGCCTTCGATTGCCGTCATTGCGCATCTTCTGCCTCGGGCAAGGAAACTGTTCATGACAATTTCTACGCGAGCTATCGTTACTGCTGCCGTCGTTATTAATATCATCTCGATTGGCTTCTCTGAGGTGCAGCGAAGGCAATTGGGCTCGACAGCGATAGATGCCACACTCGAGCTGCGTCGAATTGAGCAACAGCGGCTAGCCCAGCAGAGCATTGAGTTGGACCGAACCTACAAATTGGTTGCAGAGGTCAACAATCGCATTAGCATGATCCAAGCTCAATTGCTCGGCCTTCAGGCGAGGGCGCAAGCCGTAAATGATGCCAAATAGCTATCAAGTGAGTGCCCTGCTTTTTGATTGGGAGAAGATGGTTCCGGCTCTCATGATCGCCGCGGGCCTCGCGCTGGTGCTGATAGGGTCTATTGCCGCGGCCCGGCACAAGCGATCGGAGAAGACTTGGGAAGACGGGGAAGCTGCAGCGCCGCGCCCCCGGATGGCGCCACTGCCGCGCCTGCTATCCACTCAACGGGACCGGAGCGAGTAAATTGCCATTTTTTCCCGTTCTCGTAATTTCACGGAGATGCTTCTCTAAGTTGCATCGTGTTACGAGCAATCCGGGCCGGATACGGGACCACCGGCGCAGGTGTTGATAGACCAAAGTTATTGTTGTTCAAGGGGTGGAAAACAATGCCTTCATTCAAGCTGCTCGCGCCATTTTTCCTTATCTACGCGCTGGGCATACTGGCCACGGCGGGGCACTTCTACCGCAAGCACGAAGGACGCTTAGGTGCACGCCAGACCTTGTGCGTACTCTTTTGGCCGGCTTGGTGGTTCCTGGAGCATAGTGTCCGAGAGACTATTGACGTCATTTCAGACGCGACCATAGGAACGGACGAGCGAGCGACACTTTCGTTCGGAGTTGGATTATTTGCGGCAGGACAATTTTTGTTTTCTAATTGGGAAATGTGCAGTGGGCTAACATGCACCGGCGTTCTACTGAAAAGCTCTGCCATGCTCTTCCCGCCGGTCGGCGCAATGTATCTAACTTGGCTTATCGCGCAGCTTGCATAGCACTCAGATGACGACACGGATCATGAACACGCCTGAAGAACTTCGGGGCAGACCATTTTCAGGGCACTTGATCCGACGATTCAAAGCCTTTCGTCTACGGACCACTCTGGAAATCCCGTGCCCCCCCCTCTTCAGGACGTGACGACGCGGATACTGAAACTCAACAAATGGCACGCGCTCGCCGCGGTGCTGATCATGTACATCCCGATCGGGCTCTATCTGGACACTCTACCGCCCACCGATCCAACAATCATGTACGGGCCGTTCGAGTACTATGGCGGCTACGCTTGGCGCTACCAGCCATCCGTTTCGCGAGCAATAGCCGATACCGCTGAAGCACCCCATCAATCGCGACTTGAACTGACCGAGGATGGCCGTCCCCTCGGGCCGGCCCACTGCGCGGACATCGAAATTGGAGACATAGGACACGGTCGGTTTTCCTACCGGAAGGATGATTGGGTTTTTCTCTATTTCTCGACAAGCGACAACAGTAATCCAAACACAAATGGCCGCATATATCGCGCCGTAGAACCGGCAGATGTTGACCCGTTCCAGTCGATTAGAATTCCTCCGCGTAAGCCCTGGATCTTCTGGCTGCTAGAAAAGATCCATTTTCATTCTTGAAGGTCAATATCGAAGCGAAGCACTAACGGCACCGCTAGAAGCGCGGTATTATGGCGCAAACGCCACAAGCCAAAGAATCGTGTCACCCCGGCGGGAGCACTTGGCCTAGTTCAAATTTGAAGTCGGCTTGTTTTGAGACGAGCGATTTGACCGGATCAACAATACTATTGTCAGAGCAACCATCAGAGCCAGTACCGGCAGACCAATCGTCAGCACGGCGAAAACCGCCGGGTTGACAGTACCGAACAGCCACATAGCGCCTATTACCAACTCAACCGCGGCCATTCGCGTAGCCGAGCCCATTGTATTGCTCGACCATCGTCAATGTGCCGCCGATCGACCAATCCTTGTTCTTTCCCGCCCGCGGCGCGCAGTTGACCAGCGCATCAATGGCAGCCTCTTCCCACGACGAGAACGGCCCTCTCCCCGCCGGCACATGCGTTGAGACCTTGTTCCATGGATCGCCTTGGGCGAGAGAACCGGACCAGTCCTGCGAACTCTCACGCTCGTGGGCGACCGTGATGAAGGCCCAGGGAACTCCGGTCTTCACCTCGACAGCTTGGTAACGAGCCTTCGCCTCCCGGAGCGACAAGCCGCTTCGCCACGCCGGTAAAGTTCCGGGTCAGCTTGGCTTTGGCCCAGCGAGCCTCATTCGCCGCCTTCAAGGCTGCGAGGTCGGTCATTGATGCACCTGTCAAAGAAAAAGCCGCTCGAAAGGCGGCTTGGTGTGTCTTAGTGGTCACGCTCAGCGCTTGCTCGGGCGGGTTGTGCCGAGTAAGTTGCCGCACCCAGTTAGGAACGGGCGGGCACTAATCTTGAAATACCGCGCTGACATCGATGGCTTGCGATCCATCGCCGTACTGTCTGTGTTGGCCTTCCATTACAATTTAGCTCTGGCGGGCGGCTTTACTGGCGTCGATGTTTTCTTCGTAATCAGCGGGTTCCTGATAACGCAGCAACTCGCTGGCGAGATCGCAAACGGCACCTTCTCTATCCTTAACTTCTACGACCGTCGCATTCGACGCATTGTGCCCGCGTTGGTTGTAGTTTTGTTGACCGTCTTATTGCTCGGCAAGTTCCTGCTGTTGCCCGGCGACTACAAATCGATGGCAGCGAGCGCGGCATACGCAGCATTCGGCGCCTCGAATTTCTTTTTCCAGTCGAACACCAGCTATTTCGACCAAACTTCCGACCTGATGCCGCTCCTGCACACATGGTCGCTCGGCGTCGAGGAGCAATTCTATCTGGCTTGGCCATTGCTCCTGGCTCTCCTCGCCGCGGGCCGAAAGCAAATCGACCTCGCCGCCATCGTCGCTTCCGCTGTCGTGATCGGTTTCGGCGCAAGCCTGCTCTGGCTCGACGCGGATCCCAAGGGCGCCTTCTACATCGTGCTGCCGCGGGCGTGGGAACTCGGACTCGGCGCACTCTTGGTGTTCCTGCCGCCTTTGTCGCGACGGCTCGGCGCCGCGGCTATCGCGGCTGGCCTCGCGTCGATTGGCGCGGGCTTCGTCTTCGTCAGCGCGAGCGCATTCCCCGGCACGGCCGCACTCTACCCCTGCGTCGGCGCCGCGCTCGTAATCTGGCCGCGCCGGGACGAACCAAGGTTCAGCCATTGGCTCGGCAAGCTGCGCCCGATCGGGCTGATTTCCTACAGCCTGTATCTCTGGCACTGGCCGGTGTGGGTGTTGTTCCGCCACTACATCAACAATGCAGAGCCCAGCCGCCTTGAGGCGGTCGTGCTCGCAGCCGTCTCGATCGCCCTGGCAGTGCTGTCATTCCGCTTCGTTGAGAAGCCCTTCCGACAAGGCCGTTGGTTGCCGACGCGAACGGTGCAGGCCGGCCTCGCGGCCGGAATGACTGTCTTTTGCCTCGGAATGTATGTGAACAGCACCGATGGACTTCCGGAGCGTATTCCGCCGGCCGTCTATTCGATGCGCAGCCTCGACGCGATGTGGGAGTGGCCGTGCCCTAAATACGAACAATTGGCCGAGCTCAATAGCCAATACTGCTCGTTCGGACATCCGTGGACCACCGCTAAATCAAAAGCCCTTCTTTGGGGGGATAGCCACGCTGGCCATTTAGCCCCTCTAGTCCAAGTGGCTGCGCGACCTGACCAAGGAGTTCTCCTCTATACCAACTGCCCAGCCTCTTTCGGGGGCCGCGCGCAGCGACTTCAGTTCGACGGAGTACCGAATTTTGCCGAGTATTGCACTGATCAGCGGAAGCGCGCCGTTCAGTTGTTACGAGACGATCTTTCTATCGACACGGTGATCCTGGCAGCCTCTTGGAGCCCTATGCCAAATCAGGTTATCGGCGATACCAAGCTGAGCCCGAGCGCACGCATTGCCCTCGTCGCGGCAGGAATCGAGGACTTAATAAACGATACATCGATCCCAGGACGCCGTTTCGTTTTGGTCGGCAGCGTCCCGCAGTTCGACAAAGACCCCGTTCCTTGCGCCGTAAACAACCTGCTAGGCCTCATGCGCCGGCCGTGCAGCGCAGACAAAGTGACGATCGAACACCTGAGGACATTCACGCTGCCTACCGACGCCATGCTGAGAGATATCGCGGCGCGGCATCCCAATGTGACGGCCCTGATACCTAGAGATACATTATGCGCCCCCACTTGCCTGACCTATCTCGATGGCGAGTTTCTTTACCGTGACATTTCACACATCAGACGCAACCTGAACGAAAGCACCCGTCGAGATCTGGCAACCACCATCGGGCTTCAGTCGGCAATGAATGCGCAGATTAGCTCCGCAAGCCGGGACTAGATATAACCCCAAGCATGCCAACAAACCGCATCCATAGACGCTCCCGCGTTATTGATCTGGAAACCCGTTGTCGAAATTGACGCAGCATTGATCGGCACCGCGGTTCCACCGTACGCATCCGGCCAGCACCCCGGGCAGTCGCGCCGGTCTGCCGCGGCGCCTCAGGCAGTAGCCGCTTTGGACTGTTGGGTCGCCTTCCAATTCCACGGGAGCAGGTCGGCGACTCTGTTGACGGGGTGATCTGGAAGCCTGGCCAACACGTCAGCGAGCCAGGCTTGCGGATCAACGTCGTTCATCTTGCAGGTTTCGATCAGGGTATAGACAGCGGCGGCACGATTGCCGCAGCATCTGAACCGGCGAAGGTCCAATTTCGTCTTCCGACAGCCACACCGCGTAACGCTCGTTCGGCAGCGTTGTTCGAGAGGCAGATGCGGCCATCGTCCAGGAAGCGGGTGAACGCCGCCCAGCGGTTGAGCAGGTAGTTGATCGCCTTTGCAGTATCGTTGCCTGATGAGAGCAAGGTTCGCTGCTGGCGCATCCAGATTTCGGGATCGGCGACGATCGGCCTCGACTTATCACGACGTGCCGCAAGCCGCTGTTCCGGCGTTTGGCCGTTGATGGTGCGCTCGATCTCGAACAGGATATCGATGCGCCGCACCGCCTCGCTGGCAATCGGCGCCTCTCCAGATTTCGCCAGGTCGAAGAACTTTCTGCGGCCGTGGCTCCAACACGCCGCTTCAAGGATCGGAGCCGGCTTCCTTTGGGCCTTGTAGAGCTGGTTATATCCATCAAAGGCGTCGGCCTGCATAAGGCCGACGTAGCCGGCAAGATGGCTTTGCGGATGCTCTCCAGCCCGGTTGCGTGAGTAGTAGAACAAGGCCGCCGGCGGATCCGTGCCGCCAAACGGCCGGTCATCGCGAACATAAGTCCAGATCCGGCCGGTAACCGTCTTAAGCTTGGCCAGTACCGGCACCGTCGGGTGAGTAGGCCGGAGGGATTTCACCTCCAGCCTCTCGCAGAACCGGGCGTGAGACTCTCGCCTCACCCGGCTCCCATCAGGCAAGCTTTCCGCCATCGCCGAGCTGCCAATGCACAAAGAGCCTGCGCTTCTCACGCGCGATCTTCTCCAGGAAGAGACGCGCGCGCCCTAAACGGTGATGGAAGCGCTTGTACTTTCGCTTCAGCCAAATAGCTAACGTCTGGTTGATGTAGCGTGCCAAAGGATAAAGCGCTGAGCGCGTGTATCCCATAATAAGCGATCCACCTGTCGCGCGGCGATCAGGATGGAAGAGCGCGTCAATCAAGGAGAGAGAGTTTCGCCGGGCTCGTGACGTAGGGAGGGCGTAGCCCGACCGGAGTTACGAGCCCGGCGTCGGCGCGATCCACGAGGGACCGCGCCGATTGGTGATCGCGGCCGGCAGGTTATGCAAGTGGTTCTTCCGCCAAGAGGAATCACTCGCTTGCCCGGCCGACACATCACAGATCACCAAATGAGGCTCTACATGAAGTACCGTCAGACCGATAGCCCGCCAGTGGCGGCGGCCAAGGCGTCGTTCAGTGCGTCGACCGGTTATCGGATCGAGAGAGATCCCGACGTCCATCGCAAAAGAAAGCTCCTCGCGGCCGACGTCGGCCGGATCCGTTGAGCGAGGTGTTCGAGACCGAGATCGTCCCGATCCTGAAGTCGGCACCTGGCTTACGCCCGGTGGCGGTCTTCGAGGAGATGCTCCGACGTCATCCGGATCTCGGCACCGGTATCCGTCGCACCCTGGAGCGTCGGATCCGCGCCTGGCGGGCGATCCACGGCGAGGAGCAGGAGGTGATCTTCCGCCAAACCCACGAGCCTGGCCAATAATTCATACAGGAGATGAGTTATGTTTCGTGTGGGGCAGAAGGTGGTTCGGTTTAGTGGTGGCCCAGGCTGCGTCATCACCAACCATCTGAGCAGGAAGGACTATACGTATCCACAGCTTGTCTGGCCGGCATCGCGCAGCGGCAACATTTGGAACCAATGACGAGGCGCCTGGATAAGACTATGGCGACATAAGAGAACTGGGACACTGATCTAATTCAGTTCTCATGGTGTCTCCGTTTTTCTCCGCTGCCTCCAACTGACACAGCCGACCAAACCATCGATCAAGGGCCAAAACAGCAGCACGATTGCCAACGTCGTGATCGAGCCGACCAGTCCGTTCGACCAGAACACCTTCATGTCGCCGCCGGAGCCGATCATCGAAAGGCGGAACGCATCCTCGGCGCGGTTGCCGAGCACCAATGCGAGGGTGAACGGCGCGAGCGGGATCCCGATCTTCTTGAAGACATAGCCGACGACGCCGAAGCCCAGCATCAGCCAGATATCGAACATCGCATTCTGGATCGCATAGGCGCCGATCGCGCAGGACACCACGATCATCGGCGCTACGGCCGCGAACGGCACGCGCAGGATCGAAGCGAAGATCGGCACCGTGGTCAGCACCAGCACCAGGCCGACGACATTGCCGAGATACATCGAGGCGATCAGGCCCCAGACGAAATCCTTGTGCTCGACGAACAGCAGCGGCCCCGGGTTGAGGCCCCACACCATCAGGCCGCCGAGCAGGATCGCAGCCGTTCCCGAGCCGGGAATGCCGAGCGCCAGCATCGGCAACAGCGCCGAGGTGCCCGAGGCATGCGCGGCGGTCTCCGGCGCGAATACGCCCTCGATCCGGCCCTTGCCAAAGCTCTCCTGATCCTTGGCGAAGCGCTTGGCGAGGTTGTAGCCCATGAAGGAGGCGGCGATCGCGCCGCCCGGCGTGATGCCGAGCCAGCAGCCGATCACCGACGAGCGCAGCAGCGTCACCCAGTATTTCGGCAGGTCCTTCCACACCGAGAGCACGACGCGCAGGCTGATGCCGGCGGCATGTCCGCGCAGCGCGAGGCGCTCCTCCATCGTAAGCAGGATCTCGCTGATGCCGAACAGGCCGATGACCGCGACGAGGAAGTTGATGCCGCGCAAGAGCTCCGCGGAGCCGAACGTCATGCGCAGCTGCCCGGACACCGTATCCATGCCGACGCCGGCGAGCAGCAGCCCGAGCGACATCGAGATGACCGTCTTGTGCTTGGCCTCGCGGCCGAGGCCGACGAAGGAACAGAAGGTCAGGAGATAGACGGCGAAGAATTCCGGCGGGCCGAACCTCAGCGCAAACGACGAGATCATCGGCGCCAGGAAGGTGATCAGCAGCACCGCGACCAGCGAACCGACGAAGGAGGAGGTGAACGCCGCGGTGAGCGCTTCGGCCGCTCTGCCCTGCTGCGCCATCGGATAGCCGTCGAAGGTGGTCGCGACCGACCAGGCTTCGCCCGGGATGTTGAACAGGATCGAGGTGATGGCGCCGCCGAACAGCGCACCCCAGTAGATGCACGAAAGCATCACGATGGCGGACGTCGGATCCATCGTGAAGGTCAGCGGAAGCAGGATCGCGACGCCGTTGGGGCCGCCAAGCCCGGGCAGCACGCCGACGAAGATGCCGAGCACCAGTCCGACCGTCATCAACAGCAGCGTCTTCCACGTCAAAAGGACGGCAAAGCCGTGCAGCAGGAGACCGAAAGCTTCCATGGTTCGACTCGGTTCGCTAGCGGCCGAGAGCCGCTTCGAGCGGCCCCTTCGGCATGATGACGTCGAACGCGACGTCGAACGTTATGAACATCGCGGCGGTGAAGACGAAGGCGGTCAGCAGCGACTTCCACAGCGCGATCTTGCCGACGAGGCGCATGAAGCCTGCGATCAAGAGAAAGCTCGCGACGTAGAGGCCGAGATATTGGGTGGCGAGGCAGAACAGCAATGTCGGCACGAACACCGCCATCACCCGGCGAAGCTGGGCCCGGGTGACAAAGGTCTCGGCGGCTTCCCGGCGCGAAAGAAAGGCGGCGCCGAGACCATAAAGGCTCGCACCGCCGAGGATGACCGAGAGGTAGAACGGAAAATAGCCCGGCTGCGGCCCGGTCGAGTCCCACGACGCACCGGTGCGCCAATTGTCCCAGCCGAGCACCACGGCGAGCGCAAGCAAGAGCAGCGACACGACGACGTCGACGACGCCGGTGCTGACGACCGCCGGCGAGTTATCTTCAGGTGCGGTCGGATCGTCGACGACGATCTCAAGTTCGGTATTGGACATGGATGAGACGGTCTGGGTTGCGAGGGCAACGATTGGGATAGCGTGCTGATGCAACCACCGTCAATGCAGCCTTCAGTTAAACGGTGGAACGTTCGGGAAAGGCGCTCGCAAGTGCAGCACGCTCCGGCTTGAGAACGCCGCGCTCGGTGATCAATCCGGTCACCAGCCGCGCCGGCGTCACGTCGAAGCCGAAATTGGCCACCGACGAGCCGTCCGGCACCACGCGCACGGTCTCGATCCGGCCGTCCGCCGTGCGTCCCGTGAGGTGCGTCACCTCGTCGGCCGCGCGCTGCTCGATCGGAATCTGCCTGACACCGTCATCGATACTAAAGTCGATGGTCGGCGACGGCAGCGCAACATAGAACGGCACGCTGTTGTCGTGGGCCGCGAGCGCTTTCAGATAGGTGCCGATCTTGTTGCAGACGTCGCCGTTGGCAGCGACGCGATCGGTCCCGACGATCGCGAGATCGACCATGCGATGCTGCATCAGGTGGCCGCCGGTGTTGTCGGGGATCACGGTGTGCGGCACGCCGTGGTGCCCGAGTTCCCAGGCGGTGAGCGAAGCGCCCTGATTGCGCGGCCGGGTCTCGTCGACCCAGACATGGACCGGAATGCCGCGATCGTGCGCCTGGTAGATCGGCGATGTCGCCGTTCCCCAATCCACGGTTGCAAGCCAGCCGGCGTTGCAATGCGTCAGGACGTTCACCACCCCGCCCGGCTTCTTGGTCGCGGCGATCGTCTCGATCAGGCCGAACCCGTGACGGCCGATCTCGCGGTTGATCTCGACATCCTCATCGGCGATCTCGCGCGCGCGGGCATAGGCCGCCTCGGCGCGGGCCGAAGCCGCGAGCGGCGCCAGCGCGCGCTGCATCTCGTCAACGGCCCATTTCAGATTGACCGCGGTCGGCCGGGTCGCAAGCAGCATCTTGCCGGCGCGCTCGAGCGCCGCATCGGAGGCATCGGCGCGCATCGCAAGCGCCATGCCATAGGCTGCGGTCGCGCCGATCAGCGGCGCGCCGCGGACCAGCATCGAGCGGATCGCCTCGCCGGCCTCGTCCGCGGTGGTGAGTTTGGCGACGATGAATTCATGCGGCAGCCGGCGCTGATCGATCGCTCCGACCGACCAGCCGTCGGGCTCGAGCCAGATGCTGCGAAAATGTCGACCATCGACTTTCATGTCCTACGTCCTTCGCGTCGCGCGCTCCTGGAGGACTTCTTCACGACCGTAGCACCCGCCCGGCGACGGCATCGAGCTTGGCCAGCAGCTGCGGATCGCGGGCCGCGGGCGCCGTGATCAGCGCGGTATCCAGCGCCCGATCCGAACCGACCGGGCACGGCTCGTGCTCGCGCGGGAAATCCCGCGCCAGCCGCGCGACCAGCGCCTTTGCTTTCTCGGCGTTCGAATTCAGCACACGGATGATATCCTGCACCGTCACGGCATCATGCGCCGGATGCCAGCAATCGAAATCGGTGACCATCGCCACGCTGGCGTAGCAGATCTCGGCCTCGCGGGCGAGCTTGGCTTCCGGCATGTTGGTCATGCCGATCACCGAATAGCCCTGCGCCTTGTAGGTCAGGCTTTCGGCGAGCGAGGAGAACTGCGGCCCCTCCATGCAGAGGTAGGTGCCGCCGCGGGCGAAGGCGATGGCTTCGGCTTCGGCCGCGGCGGCGACGTGCCTCGCCAGCAACGGCGACACCGGATGCGCCATCGAAACATGCGCGACGCAGCCCTTGCCGAAGAACGAGCTCTCGCGCTTGTGGGTGCGATCGACGAACTGGTCGACCAATACAAACGTGCCCGGCGGCAGCTCTTCCTTGAACGAGCCGCATGCGGACAGCGCGACGAGGTCGGTGACGCCTGCCCGCTTCAGCACATCGACATTGGCGCGATAGTTGATGTCGGACGGCGACAGCGCGTGTCCATGGCCGTGCCGCGGCAGGAACACGATCGGCAGCCCCGCCATCTCGCCGCGTCGGAGCGGCGCGGACGGCTCGCCCCAAGGGCTTGTGATCGCCTCCTCGCGGACATGTTCCAGGCCCGGCAGGTCGTAGATGCCGGATCCACCGATGATCCCCAACACAGCTTTGGTCATGATCGCTCCTCACGGCCCCGCAACGGCGCCGGAGGGATGACCCAGCCCGATCGGGCTCGCCGGACGTTCGGCCATACTGCGGCGCAGTAATCACTGCGCCGCAGCCGCTTGCAAGGCAATTCCAAGCTAACAGGAAAGCAGCCGGCCCAGGCACCCGAAGGGTGAACCCGGAATCTCGCGATTTCCCCGATGCGCAATTGCGCATCTGAGGTTCGCTGCTTCGCATCGCCCCGGAATGACGGCGAATCCGCTATTTTGCGACGAACCCTGCCGCATTCATCAGCGAGGCATTCTGCTTGTCGTCATCCTCGAGGAACTCGACCATGTCCTTGCCGGTGAGGAAGATCGGCTTCAGTGCCTGCTTCTCCATGTAGTCCTTGTATTCAGCCGTCTGCGTCACCTTCTGGAACAGGTCGACATAGAACGCCTGCTGCTCCTGCGTGACCTTGCCCGGCAGGAACATCGCGCGCAGCATCAGATACTGCACGTCGAGCCCCTCTTCCTTGCAGGTCGGGATGTCGTTCCAGGATTGCGTGTCGGTGACCTTGCTCTTGTAGGAGATGCGCTCCTTGTCGAACACGCAGAGCGCGCGAACCTGTCCGGCGCGCCAGACTTCGAGGTTCTCGCTGGGATTGTTGACGTTGGACTCGGTGTGGCCGCCGACCAGCTGGGTCGCGGCCTCGCCGCCGGACTTGTACGGCAGGTAGGAGAATTTTGCGCCGGTCTTCTGCTCCATGAACACGGTCAGCACGTGATCCTCACGCTTGGAGCCGGTGCCGCCCATCTTGAACGGCGCACTGGCCGCCTTGGCGGCAGCGATGAAATCCTTCACGGTCTTCGGACCGGAGGCGTTGTCCCACAGCACGAACTGGTCGAGCGCGATCACCGACACCGGGGTGAGGTCGCGCCAGTTGAACGGAATCTTGGCCGACAGCGGCAGCATGTAGATCAGCGAATAGGCGATCAGCACCTTGTTGGGATCACCCTCGCTGGACTTCATGTACATCAGCGCTTCGGCACCCGACGCACCGCCCTTCAGCGACACCACCATCGGCTGCTTCATCAGATTGTTCTTCTGGATCGCCGCCTGCATCATGCGCGCCATCTGGTCTGAGGCGCCGCCGGCACCGGCCGCGACCACGATTTCGACCGGCTTGCTCGGCTCCCAGCCGGCAAAGGCCGGCGTGCTCAGCAAGAGGGCCGCGATTGCAGCCGTGGTTTTTACAATCTGTCCCACGTGTTTCTTCCCTATCTATTTGTTCGGCTTGGTAAAACCTGCGAGGTGCCGGGCTCGCGTCATTGTGCCGAGAATGAAGGTGAGTTCAAGCCGCGAACTGCCGCATGGCCTATGACTTTGGAATGAGGTGGGGACGCTCAGGACCAACAATCAAAACAGCGCGGAGTCTGTCTCGGGCCCATGCTTTCTGACAACGGGGATCAATGCGAAAAGCGCGCTTTCCGCCAGGAATCCAGGACGACCGTTACTTGCCTTTGAAGTTGGGCGCGCGCTTGTTGAGGAAGGCGTCCATGCCCTCGCGGAAATCCTCGCTCATATAGGCGCGCAGGATCAGGTCCTCGCCCTCCTCGCGCGACAACGTGCGGCGGATGCGGCGGACCGCTTCCTTGGTCACTTCGAGCGTGATCGGCGCGTGGCCTGCGACGAGCTTCGCCGTCTCGTTGGCGCGGCGCTGCAACGTCTCCACATCGGGGACGACTTCATTCAACAGCCCGAGCGCCAGCGCTTCCGGCGCCTCGACGAGGCGCGCCTTGAAGATCAGATCCTTGGTCCGCGCCGGACCGATCAGCGACACCAGCCGCGAGATGTTGGACATCGAGAGGCAGTTGCCGAGCGTGCGCGCGATCGGGAAGCCGATCCGCGTCGCCTCAGTGCCGATCCGGATATCGCAGCAGGCGGCGATGCCGGCGCCACCGCCGGTGCAGGCGCCGGCGATCGCCGCGATCACAGGCACACGGCACTGCTCGAGCGTTCCCAGCACGCGA
This sequence comes from Bradyrhizobium sp. USDA 4538, assembly GCF_024171045.1. Lineage (NCBI taxonomy): Bacteria > Pseudomonadati > Pseudomonadota > Alphaproteobacteria > Hyphomicrobiales > Nitrobacteraceae > Bradyrhizobium > Bradyrhizobium sp. USDA 4538. The sequence goes on along the minus strand of NZ_JALJZE010000001.1, from coordinate 6,456,659 downwards.
TCGATCCGCGCCTCGTAGTCGAGCGCATCCTGCGCCGTCTTGAACGCGCGGAACTGCGAGATGTCGGTGCCCGAGGCGAACGCCTTGTCGCCGGCGCCGGTCATGATCAGCGCCTTGATGGAGTGATCCTGATTGATGTTCTCGCAGATCGCCGCCATCTGCTCGTACATTGCAAAGGTCAGCGCATTGCGCGCCTGCGGGCGGTTGAACGTGATGCGTGCGATCCCGTCCTCGACGGAATAGATCAGGTCTTCGGTCGAAGTGACGGACGCGTTCATGTCTCGCTCCTTCTGTTGTTTGCGTTTCGATTTCAGGCGACAGCCTTTTAAGCGACAGCCTTCGACTGCGCGGCGTCGCGGCCCTTCAGGACCTCCATCGCCGCCAGCACGCCGCCGCCGCGATGCGGCACCTTGGCCAGATCGAGGCCCATCTCGACGCCGGACAGCGTGCCCATCAGCATCAGGTCGTTGAAATGGCCGATATGGCCGATCCGGAACACCTTGCCCTTGACCTTGTTGAGACCGGTGCCGAGCGACATGTCGAAATTCTCCAGCACGACCTTGCGGAAGTGGTCGGCGTCGTGGCCGTCGGGCACCCGCACCGCGGTCAGCGCCGGCGAGTGTGCGCCCTGCTCCTGGCACTGCGTCTCGAGGCCCCAGACCTTGATCGCCGCGCGGGTCGCCTCGCTGTGGCGCTTGTGGCGGGCGAAGACGTTCTCGAGGCCCTCTTCCTCCAGCATCTTCACGGCCTCGCGCAGGCCGAACAGGAGGTTGGTCGCAGGCGTATAGGGCCAGGTGCCGGCCTTGTTGATGTTGATGACTTCCTGCCAATCCCAATAGGAGCGCATGCCCGGATTGGCCTTGGCCACGGCGAGCGCCTTCTCCGACACGGCGTTGAAGCCGAGGCCGGGCGGCAGCATCAGCCCCTTCTGGGAGCCGGCGATGGAGACATCGATGCCCCAGGCGTCATGCTCATATTCCAGCGAGCCGAGGCCGGAGATGGTGTCGACCATCAAGAGCGCCGGATGCTTCAGCGTGTCGAGGATCTTGCGGACGTCGCGCGGATAGGTGACGCAGGCGGTCGAGGTCTCGTTATGGACCACGCAGACCGCCTTGATCTTGTGCGCCTTGTCGGCGGACAGCCTGGCCTCGATCTGCTCGAGGTCGGCGCCGTGGCGCCAGTCGCCCGCGATGAAATCGACGTCGAGCTTGAACTTGTCGGCAATGCCATGCCACAGCACCGCGAACTGGCCGGTCTCGCACATCAGGACCTTGTCGCCGGGCTGCAGCGTGTTGACGATCGCAGCCTCCCAGGCGCCGGTCCCCGACGACGGGTAGATGATCACGGGCTGCTTGGTGCGGAACACACGCTGCATCGCAGAAAGCACGGCGAAACCGATCTCGGCAAACTCGGGACCGCGATGGTCCATGGTCGGCATATCCATGGCCCGCAGCACCCGGTCCGGCACGTTGGTCGGTCCCGGAATCTGCAGAAAATGCCTTCCAGTATGCACGGTCATGAGCGTCTTTCCCGGTCTCGTCTTGGTCGTGGTGAGCCGCTCGCATATCACTATTCGCCGGGTTTGTCCTAGGCCCGGCGGGGGTCCGTCATGCATATCTGACGGCGCTCCGCCGGGCCGGCAGCGCCTCATTCGGCGGCTACCACCTTGCCCGGCACCACCGATTCGTTCGTCTCCTCGAACGGCCTTTCGGGACGCATCAGAAACGCCGAGAAGCCGCCGACCAGCAGCAGTCCCATCGACATCAGGAACGGCAGGTACCAGTTTCCGGTGGCGTCGATGACGAAGCCGGCGACCAGCGGCGAGACGATGGCCGCGAAAGCCGAGCCGGTGTTCATGATCCCGGCGGCGGTGCCGGAATATTTCGCCGCGATGTCCATCGGGATCGACCACATCGGCCCGATCACGAGTTCGGCGCAGAAGAAGCCGGCCGACAGGCAGAGCGCCACCACCGTGATGTCGTGGACGAACAGGATCGGCATCAGCGACAGCAGCGCGCCGGCGAAGCCCACGACCGTCACGCTGAGTCGTGCCAGCCGTACATTGCCGGTGCGCTCGAGAATGCGATCGGAGATGACGCCGCCGATGCTGTCCCCGACGACGCCGGCAAAGAACACGCCGGATGCGAACAGCGCCGAGTTCTTCAGATCAAGGCTGTAGTTGTTTTTGAAGAACAGCGGCAGCCAGTTGAGATAGAGCCACAGGCACCAGCCGTAGCAGAAATAGGTCAGCGTCACCGGCCACATCCGCTGCAGCAGCGGTCCCCACGGCACCTTCGGCCGCTCGCCTTTCGGCCGCGGCGGCAAGGTCGCAAGCTCGGCCGCGGTGATCGAGCCATGGTCCCGCGGCTCGTTGCGGAAGTACCAGACCCACGCAACGCCCCAGATCAGACTGACAAAGCCAAGCACGACGAACGCGCCGCGCCAGGTCAGCCAGAGGATCAGCAGCGCGACCACCGGCGGAGTGATGGCATTGCCGAGCCGCGCGAATGAATGCGTCAGGCCTTGCGCGAAACCGCGGCGGTTCGCCGGCGTCCAGTACTGCATCGCGCGCGTCGCGGTCGGAAACGTCGCGCCTTCGCCGAACCCCAGCGCGAAACGCGCGACGAACAGCGCGGCAAGGCCATGGACAAAGCCGGTCATGATGGTCGCCGCGGCCCAGATCATGCCGCACCAGAACAAGGTCTGGCGCGGCCCGAAGCGATCGCCGACCCAGCCGCCGATCACCTGGAACAGCAGGTATGGATAGGCAAAGGCCGAGAACACCAGGCCGAGTTCGGTGTTGGACAGGCCGAGCTCCTTCTGGATCTCGCCGGCCGCGGTGCCGATGTTCACCCGGTCCACATAGGTGATGAAATACATCACGCAGAGCATGGCCAACACGACATGGGTGGCCTTGAACCGAAGCCTCATATCCCCTCCCCCGCGATTTTTTTGAGTTTGTTGAGGCGCTGGCTGCTAGGTGCCGACGACTTTCAGATGCGGCGGTGTATTGCGCTGGTCGCGCTGTTCGAGAAGCTTCATCGCCGCCTCGACGCCGCCCGAGCGGTGCGGCACACCGGCGACCGACAATCCCATCTCGACTCCGGTCAGCGCGCCAAGCAGCGTCAGCTCGTTGCACTCGCCGAGATGACCGATGCGGAACACCTTGCCTGCGACCTTCGACAGGCCGGCACCGAGCGACATGTTGAAATTGTCGAGCACGACCTTGCGGAACTGATCGGCATCATGTCCGGGCGGCATCATCACCGCGGTCAGCACCGGCGAGAATTCCGAGGGCTCCTGGCACAGCACCTCGAGCCCCCACTGATTGACGGCGGCGCGCGTGGCGGCGGCCAGCCGCAGATGGCGGGCGAACACGTTGTCGAGCCCCTCCTCCAGCAACATCGCGATCGCCTCGCGCAGCCCGTAGAGCAGATTCGTCGCCGGCGTATAGGGGAAGAAGCCCTTGGCGTTCGGCTTCAGCATTTCCTCCCAGTCGAAATAAGAGCGCGGCATCTTATTGGTGCGCGACGCGGCGCGCGCCTTCTCCGAGATGGCGTTGAAGCCAAGGCCGGGCGGCAGCATGAAGCCCTTCTGCGAGCAGCTGACGCTGACGTCGACCTTCCACTCGTCGTGCCGGTAATCGACCGAGCCGAGTGAGGAAATGGTGTCGACCATCAGGAGCGCCGGATGCGCGGTGCGGTCGATGGCAGTACGGATGTCCGCGATCCGGCTGGTCGCACCGGTCGAGGTCTCGTTGTGGACGACCATCACCGCCTTGATGCTGTGCGCGGTGTCGGCGGCAAGCCTTGCTTCGATCTGGGCGGGGTCCGCGCCGCGGCGCCAGTCGCCGGGTATGAAATCCACCTCGATGCCGAAGCGGCCGGCCATCTGCCGCCACAGTGTGGCGAAGTGGCCGGTCTCGACCATCAGGACCGTGTCGCCCGGCGACAGGGTGTTGACGATCGCGGCCTCCCAGGCGCCGGTCCCGGACGACGGGAAGATCACCACCGGCCCTTTGGTCTGAAACACCTTCTGGCTGCCCTCGAGCACGGCACGGCCGAGCGCGGCGAATTCGGCGCTGCGGTGGTCGATGACCGGCATATCCATCGCCCGAAGGATGCGATCTGGGACCGGGCTTGGCCCTGGAATCTGCAGAAAATGGCGCCCTTGATGCATGAGAACCTCCCAATCGCCGGATTTCGGCCCCTCGGCGATCTATTCTGCATTCATTTTTTGTCTTTTCAATCGAATTTTGGTATTCGATTGAGAGCATCGACGCGACCGCGCCGGCAAATTATTGTTCAGAATATGAAATCCGCGATTCCCGAAGCCGGGGTTCCAATCAGCCCGCCAGCCGCCGGCAATGGCAGCGACCGCCAGGAGGCCTCGCTTCACGGCGAGATCCTGCTGCGGCTCCGCGACTATGTGGTGGAAGGCAACATTCCCGAGGGCGCCCGCGTTCCAGAGCGGCAGCTCTGCGAGATGCTGGGGATCTCAAGGACGCCGCTGCGCGAAGCGCTCAAGGTGCTGGCTGCCGAGGGCCTGATCGAGCTCTTGCCCAACCGCGGCGCGCGGGTGCGCCGGCTCAGCCCGCGCGACCTCGAGGAATTGTTCGACGTCATGGCCGGGCTCGAGAGCCTCGCCGGACGACTGGCATGCGAGATCATCACCGACGAAGAAATCGTCGCGATCGAGCGGCTGCATTACGAGATGTACGGCCATTATCTGCACCGCGACATGCACGGCTATTTCCAGACCAACCAGCAAATCCACGAGAGCATCGTTGCGGCCGCGCGCAACGAGACGCTGAAGGCGACCTATGCCAACTTCGCCGGCCGGATCCGCCGCGTCCGCTATTCCGCCAATTTCGCCCGCAAGCGGCAGCGTTGGGCCGAGGCGATGCGCGAGCACGAGGCGATCCTCGATGCGCTGCGCCGACGCGCGGCAAGCGAGCTCAGCGACATCCTGTTCCAGCACCTGCGCAACAAGCGCGCCGCCGCCATCGATCACCTCGCGGAGGGGCCGGACAGCGGCCTGGAGACGACGCCCCAGAACGACTAAAGGGGCCAGCTCAAGGATGGTTGGAGGGCAGCCATCCTTGCCCATTATGAATTCATAATGTAATTCTCACGTCGAGAGAATGCATAATCCATGAGCAATCACCGTGGCGTCATGGATCACATCGGATCTGGGATGAAGAACGCCTCCTCGCTCGAACAGCGCCTGCGGTCCGAACTGGCCGGCGACGTCTTTTTCGACGCCTTCAACCGCGGCCGCTACGCGACCGACGCCTCGTTCTACCAGATCATGCCGGCCGGCGTGGTGGTGCCGCGAACCGTCGACGAGGCATTGCGGGCGCTTGCGATCGTCCGCGACGCCGGGCGGATCGTCACCCCGCGCGGCGGCGGCACCTCGCAATGCGGCCAGACCGTCAATGACGGCATCGTGGTCGACCTGTCCAAGCACCTGAATCGGGTCCTCTCGCTCGACGTCGAGCATCGGACCTGCGTGGTCGAGCCCGGCATCGTGCTCGACGATCTCAACCGCCAGCTCAGGAAGCACGGGCTGTGGTTTCCGGTCGACGTCTCGACTGCATCGCGCGCCACGATCGGCGGCATGGCCGGCAACAATTCCTGCGGCGGCCGTTCGCTGCGCTACGGCACGATGCGCGACAACACGCTGTCGATGGATGCCGCGCTCGCCGACGGCACGCTGCTGCATTTCGGCGAGGTGCCGCGCGACCTGACGCGGGTCAATTCGTCCGACAACGGACTGAAGCTGTTTCGCGACATGCTCGATCTCGGCGAGCGCGAGGCGCTCGAGATCGCCGACAAATTCCCCAAGGTGCAGCGCCGCGTCGGCGGCTATAACCTCGACGCGCTGGTGCCGCGCAACGCGCCGAACAACCTGGCACATCTGTTGGTCGGCTCGGAGGGCACCCTCGCCTTCACGACGCAGGTCGAACTCAAGCTGTGGCCTGCGATCCGCAACAAGGCGCTCGGCGTCTGCCATTTCGGCAGCTTCTACGAGGCGATGGACGCGGCCCAGCATCTGGTCAAGCTGCGACCCATTGCCGTGGAGCTGGTCGACCGCACCATGATCGCGCTCGGCCGCGAGATCGCGATGTTCCAGCCGATCATCTCGGCTGCGGTGCGCGGCGATCCAGACGCCATCCTGGTGGTCGAGTTCGCCGAAGAGGACCAGGCCGACAACCTCGCCCGCCTCAGGCAGCTCGGCGAGCTGATGGCCGACCTCGGCTTCGGCTGGGACAAGCCGCAGCGCAAATGGGGCGGCGTGGTCGAGATCATTGAGCCCGCGCTGCAGACCGGCATCGCCGATTTCCGCGCCGCCGGCCTCAACGTCATGATGTCGATGAAGCAGGAGGGCAAGCCGGTCTCGTTCGTCGAGGATTGCGCGGTGCCGCTGCCGCATCTCGCCGATTACACCGAGCGGCTCAATGCCGTGTTCGCCAGGCACGGCACCCGCGGCACGATGTATGCGCATGCCTCCGAAGGCTGCCTGCATGTGCGCCCGGTGCTCAATCTCAAGCTCGAGAAGGACGTCAAGGCCATGCGCGCCATTGCCGAGGAAGCCTTCGCGATGGTGCGCGAATACAAGGGCTCGCATTCGGGCGAGCACGGCGACGGCCTGGTGCGCTCGGAATTCCACGAAGCGATGTTCGGGCAGCGCATCGTGGCCGATTTCCGCGAGGTCAAGCAGCGCTTCGATCCGACCAACACGCTCAACCCGGGCAAGATCGTCGATCCGCCCAGGATGGACGACCGTTCGCTGTTTCGTTTTTCGCCGGATTATCGCGTCGGCGAATTGAAGACGGTGCTGGACTGGTCGGCCTATCCCGGCGCCGGCGGCGGCTTCCAGGGTGCCGTCGAGATGTGCAACAACAACGGCGCCTGCCGGAAGCTCGAAGGCGGCGTGATGTGCCCGTCGTATCGTGCCACGCGCAATGAGAAGGACGTCACCCGCGGCCGCGCCAATACGTTGCGGCTCGCGATCTCAGGCCAGCTGGGTGCGGACGCGCTCGCCTCCGACGAGATGATGGAGACGCTAAAACTCTGCGTTTCCTGCAAGGCGTGCCGCCATGAATGCCCGACCGGCGTCGACATGGCCAAGATGAAGATCGAGGTGCTGGCGGCGCGCGCGGCGACCCATGGTCTAACGCTGCGCGACCGGCTGGTCGGCTATCTGCCGCGCTACGTCGATCTCGCCTCGCGCTTTGCGCCGATCGCGAACTGGCGCAACCGCAGCCCACTGTTGCGCAGCCTGTTCGAGAGGCTCGCCGGGATCAGCGCCAAGCGCGCGCTGCCGGAATTTCGCAGCGACACCTTCCGGCCGGACGCCGAGGTGCTGGGTCCAGCCGACGGCCGCGAAGTGGTGCTGTTCGCCGATACGTTCAACCGCGGCTATGAGCGGGAAAATCTCGACGCCGCGATCGAAGTCCTGGTCGCCGGCGGCTATCGCGTGCATCTGCCGAGGCCATCGGACGGCGGGCGGCCGCCGTGCTGCGGGCGAACGTTCCTGTCGGCCGGACTGGTTGAGGAGGCTCGCGCCGAGCTTGACCGGCTGGTTGCGACCTATGTCCCGTTCGCGGCCCGCGGCGTGCCGATCATTGGTCTCGAGCCAAGCTGCCTGCTGACCCTGCGCGACGAGCTGCTGTCGCTGCGTTCGGATGAGGCCGCCAAGACCGTCAGCGCGCACGCGCTGCTGTTCGAGGAATTTCTGGTGCGCGAGGCCGAGGCCGGGCGGCTCGCTTTGCCGCTCGGCGCGGTCGCCGGCAAGGCCGCGGTGCACGGTCATTGCCACCAAAAATCCTTCGGCGCGTTCAAGCCGGTGGAGAAGGTGCTGCGCCTGGTACCGGGCCTCGACGTCAAGACCATCGAGTCGAGCTGCTGCGGCATGGCCGGCGCGTTCGGCTACGGCGCAGACACCTATCAGGCCTCGATCGAGATGGCCGAGCTGTCGCTACTGCCAACGGTTCGCAGCGCCGATCCGGACACCCTGATCGTGGCCGACGGCACCTCCTGTCGGCACCAGATCAAGGACGGCAGCGGGCGCACGCCGCTGCATGTCGCCAGCGTATTGGCGATGAGCCTGAAACGTGCGAAATCGCAATCCGATCAATCATTGCCGACAAAGGAAAAGGCCCATGGCTGAGCTCACTCTCGAAACTGCCCGCAAGATTCTGGATGCCGCGCTGGCCAAGGGGGTCGAGAAGAAGTTCAAGCCGCTGGTCGTCACCATCCTCGACGCGCGCGGCGCGGTGAAGGTGACGGCGGCACAGGACGGCACCAGCCTGATGCGGGCCGAGATCGCCCATGGCAAGGCCTATGGCGCGCTGGCGCTCGGGATGGGATCGCGGGCGCTGTTTCAGCGCGCCCAGGAGCAGGCCTATTTCATCGATTCCGTGAACACGCTGGCGCAGGGCCGGCTGGTGCCGGTCCCCGGCGGCGTGCTGATCATGGACGGTTCTTCCCTGCTCGGCGCCGTCGGCGTCAGCGGCGACACCTCGGACAATGACGAGATCTGCGCCGTAGCCGGCATCGAAGCTGCCGGCCTGAAGGCCAACATCGGATGACAACAACTGTTTGGTCTTCGCCGCTCTCGCCGCTTGGTTCAAACAAGTACAGCTTCAATTTTAGGACGATGACCGACCGGATCGTCAATCCGGTTCCACGGGAGAAGTCCTTCCTGCCGCCGGGAATCTCCGCGCACCAATGACCTATCCACAGGGGCTGCGATGCGAGGCCCGATCCGATCGGATAGACTTGCGAGCTATCAAACAAGCTCAATGTTCTCACACGGCCCAATATGATCGTTCAACCGACTCTTGCCGAGATCGCCGGCATGCTGGAGCAGTCACCCGATTACCGGGTGCTGCGGCGGCTCGTTCCCCGCTCCGAATTTGCTCCAAGCGACGGGCAATCGACCAAGATCGCAATCCTGCTCGATGTCGAAACCACCGGACTCGATACGGCCAAAGACGAGATCATCGAGCTCGGGATGGTCAAGTTCACCTATCTTTCCGACGGAAGGATCGGCCGGGTCATCGATACTTTCAGTTGCTTCAATCAGCCGTCGATCGCAATTCCCATCGAGATCACGGCGCTGACCGGTATCACCGACGAGATGGTCAAGGACCACGGCCTCGATGAGGAGCGCATCAACGCCTTCGTCTCCGATGCGGTCGTGGTCATCGCCCACAATGCCGGCTTCGATCGCAAGTTCATGGAGCGCTATGCACCCCTGTTGACGCAGAAGGCCTGGGCCTGCTCGGTGAGCGAGGTCGAATGGCGCGGCCTTGGCTTCGAGGGATCGCGCCTGTCCTATCTCCTGATGAAAGCCGGGCTGTTTCACGAGGCGCACCGGGCGGTCGACGATTGCCTGGCGCTGCTCGAAATCCTCGCCATGACCCTGCCCCAGCTCGATCGCACCGTGCTCTCCGTGCTGCTCGAGCGAGCCCGCCGCAAGACGATCCGGATCTGGGCTGAGCAGTCGCCGTTCGAGCTCAAGGACGAGCTCAAGCGCCGCGGCTATCGCTGGAGCGACGGCGCCGATGGCCGGCCGCGGTCCTGGTACATTGACGTCGATGAGCCCAATCAGACAGCCGAGATCGAATATCTGCAGGGGACGATCTATCAAAGGGAAGTTGAGGTGCGGATCCAGACACTCACCGCATTCGACCGCTTTTCAGCGAGGGCATAGGGCGCTTTCGAGCGCAAATAAAACGCTCCAGCCCGAACGTTGACCATGTGGGAGTTACCAGGCGAAGCGTTATCGGATGCCCTTCCAGGGGCCGCCGCCTGGGGTGGCAGCGACGGCTTCGGTCGATGTCCGGCGCGCAACGGGCTTCGCTGGAGGGCGTGCCGGGGTGGCAGCAGCCACCGACTGCGAAAGATCCGTCAGTGCCAACATAAGGCCCCGCAAGCTCGCCATTATCGTGATGGGCTTGCCAACTCGCTCGAACACGATCGTGGCGCGGTCCTCACGTCCCAGCAACGAGATCAAAGCGGCGTCCGCGGGAAACGTTGCGGCGCATAGCGCCTGGTCGCAGATCAGCGGCTTGATGACGCGCGTGAAGCCGCCAAAGGAGACCGTGGCGCCGACCTCCACACTGCTGTCGCGTGGCAGCATGATCAGCGCCATCGATCGTCCATCCTTGGTGAGCGCGATACGCCAGTCCAATCGCGCGGCATCACCGTGCGAGATCGTCTCCAGATAGCAGATGCGCCGCGCGTTGCGGACCTCATCGCAAACCTGGATCCAATCGAGGAAAGGCCTGATCGTGCGGGTGTAGTCGCCCGCCGCGGCCGATTTTCCTGGCGCGAAGACGCTCGCCCACTCGAATCCAAGCGAAGTTGCCTTTGTCGGCTCGGATACAATACTGGCAGGGGCCGCTCCAGTCAGGCTCGAAGGCCGGGGTGCAGGGTCAGACGCGATCGCCGCCGACAAGCCGGCCAAGGCCAATGGCAAGAGCCAAGCAGCAACACGAGGCAAGCGTGATCTGGGCATGGCTTGTTTCCGGATTGATGGCGGCGGATTCGAGCGACAATGGTGCTGCGCCGAGGAGGTCAGAATCTGACGCCGATTGAGCCGGAAGCTCCAACGTCGCCCGTGTCCGGCGTGTAGGACACACTTGCCTTGAGGCGCACCGCATCACTCGCGCGGTAGGCAAGACCTCCCGCCAATGAGACTGAGTCCCGGAAAGCGCCGACCGCGATTGCTACGGAGCGGTCGCCTTTGGCCTCATCCGAGAACGCAAGTCCCGCCGCTGCCATCGCTGCCGAACCAGCCGCTCGCGCGCGCCGGCCCACCGCGGCCACCTTTCGATCTGTATACATCCGGTCTTCAGTGCCCAGCGCGGCGAGACCATCATTCAGTTGCTTCATGTTGGTCGCATCGTTCGCCGCGGTACCCGCGGCCACATTGTGCAGTGCTACAGCGCCGGGAGAGCCGCCCTGCAAAGTTACCGAATTCAGGCGATGACCGTCTGCTGCGACGTCATATCGGATGCTGTTCACAGACGCAGCATTCAAGGCAGAGGCGACGTCATGATAGGTGCTCCCGAGGATCGTATACGAGGGCTGCGACACGGTTCCGTCGGAATTGACGTGCGAGCCCCCGCCAAGCCAGGTCGCGACCGAATCGGCTGACCGGTACAGCTGCTGCCCCGTGAGCGCATCAGACGATTGCGCTGAGACAATGCCATTTGTGATGCCCGTCAAGGTCCGACGGCCGTCGCTGCCGGTCAGATCGACGAGCTTGCCACCCGTCTTGGCAGCTATGGTCACGGCCGCTGTTGGGTCCCTCTGCCGGACCAGCCCGACCGCGCCGCTTCCGATGTCGTTGATCATGGAGGAGCTCATCGTGGCAATCTGCTGCTCGATCGCTTCGAGCGCGCCGCCGACATTGGTGGAGGGCATTCCGTTCACGAGTGTCGAAAAGTGAGTAACCTGTCCGGTCGTGGGGTCAAAGATGGCCCCTCCTCCGAAGGTCGAAGCTGTCGATCTGCCGAGATTATCATTATTGGACGTGACAATGTCCTTCGGACTTGGAGGTTGGATCACCGGCTGCGGCGTCGACACCGGCTGCGGGGCCGGGATCGATTGTGCAGTCGCGGGTGGGGCCGGCACCGGCACCGGCTTCTGTTCGGCGCAGTCCAGTTCGCCGCCCATCGCCTTCCACTGCTGCCTGAGCTGGTCTGTGCAGCCGCCGGGCGGCCGAAATTTCTGCACTGCCGGTGTTACCACGCCGTGTTGGACCTGCGCCATTGCCGGTGCAGAAATTTCTTCGAGCCGCCAACGTGGGCTCGCAATGAAGGCTGCCCTGTCACAGCTGAAGCACTGGGAGAAGACTATGCAATCGCTCTCAACAGAACCAAGAATATTCTGCTGCCTGCCTTCGACAGCTGGCGTTCGGGCGGATTGACCGACATGGTCCCGGCGTCTCCCGTGCCTGGCACTTTTGATTGGCTTGTCGGCGTTTTCAAAGCCAACCACCGATGGCGTGAAATCGATTTCAAGACCCAACGCTTATACGACCAAGGCCTGGCGCTATTCGCCAACCACGAATTGAACGACGGTAGCCGCGCGGGCTCGAAACAGATTGCCGATTTTTCCAAAGCATTTGTCGATGCGGTTTATGCAAATCTGCTCGTCGTTCAATACAAGGACGCGGATGGAAACATCGTCAAGCGCGAGCGTCGGCGTTTCGCAAACGCTGCCATGACCGCATGCAGGCGCGCCTGGTTCGTTGGTCAGCGCGCCCAGGAAACGAAAGTGCCAGCCATCAACCCATTCTCGCGGATGGGCTTAAAATCGCGTGCCCCTGGTCAGGCCCTGCGAGAGACGCCAACCGCAACCTGGGACGAGCTTGCCGCCTTCAGGCAAGCCGCAAAGAGACTGGGGTACCACTCGATCGCAACCGCTGCATTGCTGACCTGGGAATGGCTGCAGCGCGAGGAACATATATTTGGAGTCTTCGAAATCGAGCACTATCGACCGAAAGAACGCCCCAACAGCGTGAGGATTATGCACCCAAAGAATGGCGAAGAAGCCTGGTGGCCTTTGGTCGATGAGAACAGTGTGCTGCTCTTCCCCGAGCTGATGGCGGAGCTTGATGCTCTCAAAGACTCAGTCGCTTCAGGACTGGCGTTTCGCCGTGATCATGCTCATCGCAGGTCGCCTACTCCTCTGCCGTGGATCACCGAGCGCAAGGATCTGCGCTACCTTCGGCATGTCGTTAAAAAGATAATCATAGCAGCGGGACTTCGGAACGAGCTCTCATTTACGTCCTTTCGCCACGGCGGCTTCACCGAAGGCGCAGACAGCGATCTTACGGACGCTGAACTGCGTGCTGCCGGCCGCCATCGCTCGAGACTACAACTACCCACCTACGCCAAACGCACGCGGAAGCAACTGATCGTGGCCGCCAAGAAACGTCGCGAGGAGCGAGCCAGAACGCCCCTCCTGTCAGAAGGCGTGCTCGCTCCTCATTCTTCAATCGTTTCGAGCAATCGACACGCTTGATTTTCATGATTCACGCCGGCGCGAGATACCGGGCGGAAGACCAGGATTGGGTTTCCACTTAGCGCCCGGTCCAAGTCGGTTTGCGCTTCTCGCCGAAGGCCTTGAGGCCCTCCTTGGCGTCCTCGGTCATCGCGAGTAGCGCGATCTGGCTTTCGGTGTAGGCGATGCTCTCGTCGAACGACATCGAGGCGATCGCCCGCATCGCGTATTTGCCGCGGCGGATCGCCGTCGGCGACTTGTCGACGATGCGGCCGATCAGCCAATCGACCTTGGCATCGAGCTCGGCTGCCGGCACGACGTAGTTGAGAAGACCCGCAGCCTTGGCCGTCGCGGCGTCAAACGGCTCGCCGGTCAGCGCCCATTCGTTGACGAGGCGCGCGGGGGCGATCGCCTGCAACAGGCTCAGCACCTGCATCGGGAACACGCCGACCTTCACCTCAGGCAGACCGAAGATCACGCCATCGGCGGCGACCGCCATGTCGGTCATGCACAACAGTCCCATGCCGCCGGCCATGCAGACGCCGCCGACCCGCGCGATCGCGGGCTTGGTCGCATTCTGCGACAGCCGCAGCAGATCGGCGTAGTCGACATTGGGGCGCGAGAAATCCATCGAGAACGCCGCGCCGCTGTTCTGCAGATCGGCACCGGCGCAGAACGCCTTGTCGCCCGCGCCCGTCAGCACGATGACGCGCACGTCCTTGTCGTCATGCGCCTCGCGATAGCCCTTCGCAATGCCGGCGATCACGCCGGCATTGAGCGCGTTGCGCTTGTCCGGGCGGTTGATGGTGATCCAGAACGCCTGCCCGCGCTTTTCGAGAAGAACGCTGTTGTCGGTCATGTTTCCTGCCTGTTTTCTTGGCCAATGTGCCGTTGTCAGCCGACATTTGCGGCGGGATCGGCGCCGACTGCAAGCAGGATTTATGCGGCCATCGATACCTTCCGGATCCAGACCTTGTTGTCGTGGAACGCGGCGCCGCCGAGCGGCGCGACGGCCTCCGCCCCAGTCAGCATGTTGATGCCGCGCCCGCCGATATGGGACTTGTTCGGATGGATCGACTCGGCGATCAGCACGCCGCGGCGAACGCCATCGAACAGTTTTGCGGTCAATGTGGTCTCGCCGCGCATGTTGCCGAGCGTCACCGCGTCGCCATCGGCGATCAAGAGCGTCGCCGCATCGTCGGGATGAATCATCACGGTCGGCGCGCCCTCGCGGGCCTGCGACGACGGCGTTTCGTTGAAGCTGGTGTTCAGGAAGCTGCGCGAGGGTGACGTCGCGAGCCGGAACGGATGCTGTGCGTCCGCCTCCTCGATGATGGTCCAGTGGTCGGGCAGCGAGGGCATCTTGTCCCACGCCCCCATTAGCCCGCCGGTGCCGACGGGCACCTTGCCCCAATCCACCTTGAAGTGGAACTTCTTGTCGGCATGGGCAAAGCCGTCGAGATAATGCGACGTGCGGAAATCAGGTTGCAGGTCGCGCCAAATGTCGGCCTCCAGGGCCTCGATCGTGCCGTGCCCGCTCTTCTTCAGCGTCGCATCGATCAGCTGGCGCGGCGTCATGTCGAAGCCGGGATGCACGGCGTTGAGCCGGCGGCCGAGCCCCTGCATCACCTCGTGATTGGAACGACACTCGCCGGGCGGATCGATCAGCTTCGGGCCGACCGAGATGTGCTGATGACCGCCGCCGTAATAGAGGTCGTCGTGCTCCATGAACATCGTCGCCGGCAGCACGATATCGGCCATCTGCGCCGTCTCGGTCATGAACTGCTCGTGCACCGCGACGAACAGATCCTCGCGAGCAAAGCCCTGGCGCACCAGCGCCTGCTCGGGCGCGACCGTCATCGGATTGGTGTTCTGGATCAGCATCGCCTTGACCGGCCCGCCGCCGCGGAGCGCCTCGGCATCGCCGGTCAGGATGCGGCCGATCTTGGACTGATCGAGCACCCGCGTCGAGGGATCGATCGCGTCGTGGCCTTCGATGATCGACTCGTCGAAACGCCAGATTGCGGCGTTATTGAAGAACGCGCCGCCGCCCTCATATTGCCAGGCGCCGGTGACCGCGGGGATGCACGAGGCAGCGTGCATCTGGGCGGCACCGTTGCGGCTGCGGGTGAAGCCGTAGCCAAGACGGAAGAACGAGCGCTTGGTCTGTCCGACCAGCCGCGCGAACGCCTCGATCTCCTCGACTGGCACGCCCGAGATCACTGAGGCCCATTCCGGCGTGCGGGTCTTGAGATGCGCTTCCAGCTCGTCGGGGCAATCGGTATAGCGCGCGAGATATTCGCGATCGGCAAATCCCTCGCGGAACAGCACGTGCATCACGGCGCAGGCAAACGCGCCATCGGTGCCCGGCCGCAGCAGGATCTTGATGTCGGCCTGCTTCATGGTCTCGTTGTTGTAGACGTCGACCGCCGCGATCTTCGCGCCGCGCTCCTTCCGCGCGCGCGATGCATGCGTCATTACATTGACCTGGGTGTTCACCGGATTGGTGCCCCAGATCACGACGAGGTCCGAGACGCCCATCTCGCGGGGATCGACACCGGCGATCTTGCCGGTCCCGGCCGCAAAGCCGATACGCGCGATGGTTGCGCAGATCGTGCCGTAGAAGCGCGAATACTTCTTCACATGCGACAGCCGGTTGAGGCCGTCGCGCATCACGAGCCCCATGGTGCCGGCGTAGTAATAGGGCCAGACCGACTCGGCGCCGAATTCCCGCTCGGCCGCATCGAACCGCGCCGCGATCTCGTCCAGCGCCTCATCCCAGGAGATCCGCGCGAACTGGCCGGAGCCCTTCGGCCCGGTCCGGCGCAGCGGGACCATCAGCCGCTCGGCATGATGAATCCGCTCGGCATAACGCGCGACCTTGGCGCAGACCACGCCGGCGGTGTAGGTCTGCTGTTTGGAGCCCCTGACGCGGCCGATCGAGCGTCCCTCGATCACCTCGACGTCGAGCGCACATGCCGACGGGCAGTCGTGCGGACAGGTTGAATGGCGGATATCGACCTTGGCATGCTGGTTCATGGCCAAATTGGTAACATCAAATATCCCCCGCGCCGAGGGGCATTATTGACCCAGTCCGCGCGAAATCCGGGCACGTGCCATGCGGCAGGCGCCCGGACGGGCAGTTATTGGTCTGAGCAGTCCCATCAGACTCGGAAGATGCGGGTGTAGTGCGATTTGATCGATTCCCCTTCCCGTTCCACCGCCACCGGATCGTCCTTCATCGTCTTGATGTCCTTTAGCGGTCTGCGTCCAGCCTTCTCCTTGGCCTGCGCGTGGACGGATCTGAGGCCGCCGATCTCGACATTGAGCTGCTGCCCCTCACGCCCGAGCGCGAAGGACTGGAACAGCCTGGCGGCATTCGGATGCGGACAGTCCTTGAAGATCCCGTTCGGGCCGACAATAATCGGCGACCCCTCGGTGGCATAGACCGGCTCGACCGGGCGGCCGGCCTCCTTCATCTGAAAGATGTTGTATTCGTTGCCGTCGGCCATCACAGCACGCTCGCCGAGATCGAGCTTCTTGGGTGGATCGGTCGAGGACTGCACCTGCATGATGTTCTGCTTGGCGAGCTTCTCGAAAAAGCTCCAGCCGAGATCGCGCTGCAACTGGTAGGTTGCGGTCATGATGGTGCCGCTATAGCCGGGATGCGCCTTGACGATTTTGCCCTTCCATTTCGGATCGAGCAGATCGGCAAAGCTCTTCGGCGCCTCCTCGGCCTTCACGAGATTGGTGTTGTAGGCAATGATCGAAAGCCAGACCCGGAAGCTTGCGAATTGCCCGTCCGCGTCGCGATGCTCCTCGGGGTAGTATTTTGCGACCTCTTCCGGAACATAGGGCGCGAGAATGCCGTCGCGCTTCCACACGATGAAATGCGCGGCGTCGGAGGAATTGACGACGTCGACGGCATGAATGTTGCTGGAATATTCCTGGCCGACCCGCTGGAACACGCGCTCCGCGCCGGTGCGTTCGACGCGCACGGTGATATCGGGATACTTCGCTTCAAATGCCCTTGCCAGCTTCTCGGCAACCGGCAGATCGGTCGACGTGTAGTAGACGACCTGCCCCTCTTTCTTCGCCGCTTCGATCAACGTCGGCGTCACCGGTTCCGCAGGCGGCGCGGCGGCCATCACGCGCGTTGAAAGGGCGGCCCCAGCCAGCACCGCGCCCGAGCCCTTCAGCATGTCGCGGCGCGATAGCCCAGGATGTTTCCTCATATGATTCCCCGCACGCGATGGCGAAGTTTGAGTACACCGTCCTCCCGCTCTTATTCCAATGCGCGAAAACGGAGTCTGTCGTCGACAGAGGCTTCAGGTTGCAGCTAGACTTCTGATCAAGAAACAAGACTAAAGTTGGGGGATTCAGTCAATGGCGAGCCTGCGATACGCCTTGGTGTTTGTCACCGTCAGAGTCCCGGTTCCCGGCAGAGAACTCGTGAGGAAGCCATGGGACAAATCCGGTGCCGATTTAAGCAGGTACACTCCTTGAAAGAGCGCCTTGCCGCAGAGGCCAGAAGCTTGCGCGAGGCGGCGAAATCGCTGCCCCAAGGCGCGAAGAAAGAAGCTCTTCTGGAAAAGGCCAGGCAGGATGAAACAGCCGACCACATGACAGGATGGCTGACTTCTTCTGACTCACGGCCATCGACTTGAGTATTTTGGCAGATGACCGCGCTCAATCATGCGCGTGATCGAGCTATTGGAGGCACTACGTGAGCGCACACCCGAGGAAATCACGATTGCCTCGCTCGCGCTTGGGGGAAGTTTCACTCCGGAGATGTGGCATGCATTGGAGCTGCTTTCAAAAGGAGCGAAGTAACCGCGATAAAAAGGCCGCCTCCTGAGCCGGTCATCGCGATTTGATCTATATCAAGGCCGCCCAGTCGACCAGGTTCAGCCATACTAACATGGCGAAAGAGCGCTTCGCCGGACCAACGATGTCGCCTTTTGACCCTGGCTGTGTGAAAACGCTGGGCTGCTGTTATGATTCTCCTGTGATTCTTTGGGGGAATCGATGAGGCGCTTCGTTGAAGAGGCGGATCGTGGACAGCGGTCGCTGTTGCCCGAATGCCTCGATGACTTCATTGACGAGAGCAACCCTGTTCGCGTGATCGACGTATTTGTCGATGCGCTCGGTTTGGCTGAGATGGGCTTTGAGGGTGTGGAGCCGGCGGCCACCGGTCGGCCGTCGTACCATCCCTCGGTGCTCCTGAAGCTTTACATTTACGGTTATCTGAACCGGGTACAGTCGAGCCGGCGGCTGGAACGAGAGGCCGGGCGCAACGTCGAGGTGATGTGGCTGCTGGGTCGGCTCGCTCCCGATCACAAGACGATTGCGGACTTCCGCAAGGACAACGGCCTGGCGCTGCGCAGGGTATGTGCGCGCTTCGTCGAACTCTGCCGAGAGATGGGTCTGCTGGCGACGGCGAGCGTCGCCATCGATGGCAGCAAGTTCAAGGCCGTGAACAACCGGGACAGGAACTTCACGCGCGCGAAGATGGAGCGACGGCGTGCTCAGTTGGAGGAGAGCGTCGCGCGCTATCTGAGCCAACTTGACACGGCCGACCGCCAGGAGCCGACCGAGGCCCTGGCCACGAAGGTGACGAGGCTTACCGAGAAGCTGACGAAACTGAAGGAGGAAATGGGCAAGCTTGCCGTCTACGAGAAGCAGATGCTTGCGTCACCCGACCAGCAAATCTCCCTGACCGACCCCGACAGCCGCTCGATGGCGACGAGCGGGCGCGGCTCTGGTGTTGTCGGCTACAACGTACAGGTCGCCGTAGACACCGAACACCATCTGATTGTGACGCACGAGGTGACGAACAGCGGCTCGGATCGGGCACAACTTGCCAATATGGCCAAGCGGGCGAAGGCTGTTCTGAAGACTGAGACGCTCGAAGCTGTAGCCGATCGCGGCTACTTCAACAGCCCAGAGATCCTTGCGTGCCACGAAGCGGGCATCACGGTAACTCTGCCCAAACCGCTAACGTCCGGCGCTAAGGCAGACGGACGCTTCGGTAAACAGGACTTTGCCTATTTGCCAGAGGAGGACGTCTATCGCTGCCCGGCCGGGGAGCGGCTATCATATCGCTATACGAATGAAGAAGACAGCAAGGTGCTGCGGCGCTACTGGACCACGGCCTGTCAAAGCTGTTCGCTCAAGACCCAATGCACGCCTGGGTCAGAACGGCGGATTACGCGATGGGAGCATGAGCATCTGCTCGAGGCTGTGCAGCAGCGCCTTGATGCAAGCCCGCACGCCATGCGTCAGCGCCGCGAAACTGTCGAGCATCCGTTCGGCACCATGAAGGCCCGCATGGGAGCGACACACTTCCTCACCAAAACGCTTCCGAAAGTGGCGGCCGAAATGGCGCTCTCCGTCCTGGCCTACAATCTGACACGGGTCATGAACATCGTCGGGATCAAGCCGCTGATGGCTGCGATCGCGGCATGACACCAATCCAGTCCCGACTGCCTCGGGACTGGCGTTTTTACACGACCAAGACCCACTGCGAAAGCTTCGCTCAAGCTCACGTTTGACGATCCTGCAGCAGAGGCGGATTTTCAACGAGACCGCCAAACGCGAACATCGAAGTTCATAGCAAACGCAATTGCATTCAGCGCGTTCCTGTGGGGTTCGTTCGGAATAGGGCAGATGAATTTGCGGTTTAAGACGTCGAGCAATGGGCTGAGACGTTCGCCGTCGCTTCCACGCTGGACGCACGACCTTCCCCGTCGCCGGCTGGTTTGCTCTGGCTACTTCTGTCCCGCGCGGCGGATCAGCACGTTTTCGAGGAAGAGATACTCGATGCCGGTGCTAAGGAAGGTGTCGATGGCTTCGCGCGGGGTGTTGACGATCGGCTGCCCCTTCACGTTGAAGCTCGTGTTCAGCACCATTTCGCGGCCCGTCGCCCGGCCGACGGCCTGCAACAGCGCGTGGAACTCTGGATTGTCCCCGGCGTCGACCGTCTGCACGCGGGCCGAGCCGTTGACGTGGGTGATCGCCGGCAGCGCGGCGCGATGCTCGGGGCGCACGTCGGCGGTCATGATCATGTAGGGAAGCTTGAGACCTTTCGGCACCTCGAACCAGTTCTCGACCTGCTCGAGGGTAACCGCCGGCGCAAACGGGCGGAAGGCTTCGCGCATCTTGACCATAGCGTTGATGCGATCGCGCATCTCCGGATGACCAGGATCGGCCAGGATGCTGCGGTGTCCCAAGGCACGGGGGCCGAATTCCATGCGTCCGCGGTACCAGCCGAGCACGCGCCCGGCCGCGATGAGCCTGGCCGCCACCGCACAGGTCTCGTCCAGATCCGGAAAGCGCGTGATCTCGATGCGGCCGGCGGTGTCGGCGAGCGCCCTGTCGATCTCGCTCTGCGAGTGTGCGGGGCCGAGGAAGGGGACCGGCATCCGGACGTTCTCCACGCCGCGGTCGCGCGACGCCGACCAGAGCGCGGCACCGAGCGCGGAGCCGTCGTCGCCGGCGGCCGGTTGAACGTAGATCTCGTCGAACAGGCCGGACTGCAGCAGGCGGCCGTTGGCGGTGCAGTTGAGCGCGACGCCGCCCGCCATCGCGAGCCTGCGCAGGCCGGTGCTGCGGCCGAAATGGCCACAGATGTGGAGCATGACTCTGTCGAGGCATTCCTGCAGCGCCGCGGCGACGTCGCGGTGGTCGTCGGTGACGTCGCCGTCGGGCGCGCGGGCCGGGATCAGGTGCTCGTCGAGATGGCGTCGCGTCGCACCGTAGGTTTCGCGATCGTGGCGCTCGGTATTGAGGCGAAGCAGAGGAATCCTGATCAGCCCGTCGTCGCGCAGCTCCACGGTGCGCTCGAAGAAAGGACGGTGGCGGGCGGGGTCGCCGTAGGGCGCGAGGCCCATGATCTTGTATTCGTCGGAGTTGAAATCGAAGCCGAGATGCAGCGTCAGGGTGGAATAGAGGATGCCGATCGAATCCTGGGCGGTGATCTCTGCGAGCTTGTCGATCTCGCTGTCGTGCGCGTGATAGACGCTGACGGCGTGGACCTCACCCATGCCGTCGAGGACCACCACCAGGCAATCGTCCCATCCGGAGGTGTAGTAGGCGCTGGCGGCGTGGGACAGATGGTGATTGACGTGGTGGACCTTGCTGGCGGGAAATCCGGGCAGGTGCTCGTCTACTTGCGACAGCAGTTTTTCGCGCGAGAAGACCTCCCTGTATTGTCGGGCGGAGGTCGGATCGAGCATGAAGGCGGCTTTGTAAGGGGAATAGTCGAAGCCGTGAGAGATCGCGTCGATGTCGGCCGGCTTCAGGCCAGCGGTCTCCAGGCAGTAGCTGATAGCGCCGATCGGGAAGTCGCCGGTATGTTTCTTGCGGCTGAAGCGCTCTTCGGCGGCACCGGCGACGATCCTGCCGTCGACCACCAGCACCGCAGCCGAATCGTGGCCTTGCGAGATCCGATATTCGCGTTCCTCCAGCCCCGGCCAGTGCTTCTTCTTGAAGGGGATCGAGCTCTCGAATCCACTGATGCCGATTACTTTCGCCATATTCAACAACCCCTCGACGGATCACGCGCAAGCGAAATTCGAGCAGGTTCCGCGACATCGTTGCAGAGAAACCGGAGAATTCAAGGTCCACAAAAGTGCAGTGCCGTAGCCCCCGGAATAGTCGGCCGCGCATCCGTTCCCATCGCTCGACGGAGTACCACCTTTGCGTCGGGGGACCTCGCGAGCATCTGCTACAATATGACGCACAGTACTCCCAACCCACAGCGTTCCTGCGCCTTTTTGGATGGAGGTGGCTGATGGATGCGCTTTCCGATATCCGCTTTGAAGTCTTTAGCACGTGCCCGCAATCCGGCACGGTCCCGGCGGCTGACTATGTCGAACGGGTGCAGGCCATAGCCCGCTGGAGCGAAGAGGCAGGCTGCAAGGGGATCCTAGTCTACACGGAGAATTCCCTGGTCGATCCCTGGCTCGTCTCGCAGGTCATCTTGCAGGGCACCAAGCAGCTCTGTCCGCTGGTGGCGGTGCAGCCCGTCTACATGCATCCGTACAGCATCGCGAAGATGGTGAGTTCGCTGGCGCATATGTACGGACGCCGGCTCTATCTGAACATGGTCGCGGGCGGCTACACGACCGAGCTGACGGCGCTCGGCGACGCGACGGCGCACGACAAGCGGTACGCCAGGCTCGTCGAGTACACCGGCATCATCAAGCTGCTGCTGGAGAACGCCGAGCCGGTGACCCTCGAAGGGGAATTCAATGTCGTCCGGAATCTCAGGATGACGCCGCCGCTGCCGCCGGAGCTGCTGCCCGGCGTGTTCGTGTCGGGCTCCTCGGAAGCGGGGCTCGCGGCCGCCAAAGCGCTGGGCGCGACGCCGGTGAGATATCCCAAGCCGTCCGCAGAGTACGGACCGGCGGACGCCGCCGACTGCATGGGTTCGGGCGTGCGCGTCGGCATCATCGCCCGCCCGAGCGCCGACGAGGCCTGGCGGGTCGCGCACGAGCGCTTCCCCACGGACAAGAAGGGGCAACTGGCGCACAAGCTGGCCATGAAGGTTTCGGATTCGGCGTGGCACAAGCAGATGTCCGATCTTGCGGCCGAGACGGCCGCTCAGGATACGCCTTATTGGCTCGTCCCGTTCGAAAACTACCAGACCTTCTGCCCGTATCTGGTCGGCAACTACAGTGTCGTCTCCGACGAACTCGCGCGCTACGCCGCGGCCGGCTACGGAACGTTCATCCTGGACATCCCGCCCACACGCGAGGAACTAGTCCACACGGGCGAGGTCTTCGGATTGGCGCTGACGAAAGCCCGGCGTCGGAAAGCGTCCGTGCTTCGCGATTCGGCGCGTCAGGGATTGGCAGGCTAAACGAGGATCGCTCGATGGAGTTGCGCACGGACCGATCACGGCGAGGGCTGTGGACAGGCTTCCTGCGCTCGGCAGAGCTGTTTCCCGACCGTCCTGCCGTCGTTGCGCAGGGCGCATCGCTGTCGTATCGGCAGCTTCGCGAGGTTGCCGTCCGCATCGCGGCTTGCATCCAGGCCCATCGCGAGGTGTCATGGACGCCCCTGACTGCCGTGTTCGCGCATCGCAGCGCAACAGCGTTCGCCGGCGTGCTCGGATCGCTTCTTGCGGGGAACGGCTACGTGCCGCTGAACCGCACGTTCCCGGTCGAGCGGACCAAATCGATGTTCGTCCGTTCGGAGTGCCGCTCAATCATCGTCGACGCAGAATCCTTGCCGCAGATGGACGCGCTCATGGAGGGCGTGGACGAACGGCTGCTCGTGATCGCGCTCGGTCTCAAGGATCCGCACCCCTATCGCGAACGATGGCCACGGCACGTCGTCGTCGGGGCGGCCGATCTCGAAGAATACACCGACTGGCGCGAGCCGGAGGCGTGCGAGGACGCGATCGCCTATCTGCTGTTCACATCCGGCAGCACCGGAACCCCGAAGGGGGTGATGGTTGCGCACCGCAACGTCGTCGCCTATGTCGATCATGTCGCGGTGCGCTTCGCCATCACGGAGCTGGATGTTGTCTCGCAAACGTTTGACATGACGTTCGACCTGTCGGCCTCCGACATGTTCGTGGCGTGGGAACGCGGCGCGTGCGTCTGCTGTCCCTCGCAGAAGACCCTGATCAATCCGGGGCGATTCATCCGCGAGCAGGGGCTGACGGTCTGGTTCTCGGTGCCCTCGATGGTCGCCCTAATGAAGCAGTCCGGCCTCCTGAAGCCGGGAGGGTTTCCCTCGCTCAGGCTGAGCTTGTTCTGCGGTGAGCCGCTTCCCGTCAGTTGCGTCGAGGCTTGGACGATGGCCGCGCCGAACAGTGTCGTGGAAAACGTCTATGGACCCACGGAGTTGACCATCGCATGCACCGGCTATCGATGTGATCCAAACCGCGCGCTAGCCGAATCGGAGATGGGAATTGTGCCGATCGGCGCTCCGTTCCCGGGAATGGACGTGCTCGTCGTTGACGAGCGTCTAAACCAGGTCGAGCCGGGCGCGGATGGCGAACTGCTGATGCGCGGTCCGCAGATGTCACTCGGCTACTGGAAAGATCCCGAGAAGACCGCTGCGGCCTTCGTTGTCCCGCCTGGACGGGAAGACGTATTCTACCGTACCGGTGACCGTGTGCGCCGGCCCGCTGGCGACGGTCCCCTGACCCATCTCGGCCGCATGGATTCCCAGGTGAAGATCCTCGGGCACAGGGTCGAACTCGGCGAGGTCGAGGCGGTGGTGCGCGAGGCCTCAGGCGTCGACGGCGTCGTGGCGATCGGCTGGCCCATCACGTCGAGCGGCTATGTCGGCATCGAAGTGCTCATCGAAGGAGGGGCGGTCGATCTCGACCGGCTGCGCGAGGCGGTCGCCGCCCGCCTGCCCGACTACATGGTCCCCAGACGATGGCACGTCCGCAGTCGGTTGCCCCGCAACGCCAACGGCAAATACGACCGCAAGTCCATGCCGGCGCTTTTGGGGGACGGTCAATGAACCTTCCGACCCCGGACGACGTCCGCTCGTTCTTAGGAGCCTTCCTCAACCGCAAGCTGGAGGACCGCGGACTGCGTCCGCTGCGCGATCTTCCCGACGACTACGACCTGCTGCTGTCGGGAGCCCTCGATTCCCTAGCCTTCGTCGAGATGATGATGGCGGCGGGCGAGCACTTCGACAGGGAAATCGATTTCGAGGATCTCGACCCCGAACGGATGACGCTGATCGGCCCCTTATGCTTGTTCGTGTCGGAGCAATTGACACAGCCTCGGTAGCGAAAAGGGGCGATCGGGTCATCGCCACCATGATATCCCGGTGACTGGGCTCGCACATTGGACGGGCGCCGGGATGGGAAGTGAATTCGGGTTAGGGAGAGGTTGATGGTGCAGACCGGTACGCGGGCGCAAATTCTGACGCGCTCCAAGTATCATGCCGCCGACATCCTGCTCCGGCTCCTAAAAAGCCGACGGCGTCCCGCGTCCGGTCAAACCGTATCGGCGCCGCTGACCGGAAGCGCGTTGGCGCCGGCCAAGCAGCGAGAGGTCCGGTTCGCGGATTTCGAAAGCGTCGCGAAGCTGAAGGAACGCGGGGGACTTGCGAAAGACAGCCTGGAGAACTGGCAGCGGCTCTGGCAGCAGAATCCCGCATTGGTCGCCGCAAAATCGCAGCCCAGCATGGGATGGGTGCTGGAGACCGAGCAGGGGATTGTCGGGTACCAGGGAAACATTCCCGTCCTCTACCAGCTCGAAAGCCGAACGATAATCGCCGCGATAGCCGCTGGGCTGGTGATCGACCCCTCGTACCGCACTCGCTGCATCGGCCTGCTGGCTTCGTTCTTCCGGCAGCGAGATGTCGATCTCTTTGTGATCACGCACTCGACCGCATCCGTGGTCAATCAATCAAAAGCCCTTCATGCGAGGTCGTTGCCTGACCCCGACTATGACAAGATTTTGTTCTGGATCCTGGATGTTCATCAGTTCGCGCGGGCGCTTGCAGCGAAGTTCGGCCGCGGGAGCGGAATGGAGGCGGTCGGGACTTTCCTTGCCTCGTCGGCACTGCGGCTGGATTCGCTCCGTCGCGGACCGCGGGGCCGTCTGATGAGCAAAATAACGGAAATCGATGTGAAGAACATCGGGGACGAATTCGAAGCACTGTGGCGGCGCAAATTGCGCGAGGCCCCTCGGTTGCTGGCGGACCGAAGCCCCGCCTCTCTCAGGTGGCACTTCACGCTCCCAGGGAGCTCTTCGACGGTTGCCGTGCTCTGCTGCCATCGATTCCAGCGCTTGGCAGGGTATGCTGTCGTCCTTCATGCGGTCGACCGCAAGACCGGCTTGCGACGGTCGATGCTTGCCGACATCCTGGTGGAGCAGGACGACCCGGACGTGACCGAGGCGCTACTTGATGCGGCGTATTCGAACGCGGTCGCTTCGGGCGGTCATCTCTTCGAGGTGGTCGGCGTGGCCGGACACATCAGGCGGATCATGATGAGCTGGAAACCTTACGTCAGGAGCTACCCGACCGATCCGCTCGTCTACAAGACGACGGACCAGGCCCTGGCCCGCGCCCTCGCGGACGAGAACGCCTGGTACGCCGGCCCATTCGACGGCGACGCAACGCTGCTGCCGTGACGACTCCTTTCAGCCCGCGCGGCGGAACGAGGCGAGCGGCGTGCTGATGCCCAAGGCCGACGTGCATTCATATCGCTTCTATGTCGCCTTTTCAGGGCAAAGCGAACGCGGCCTTTATGATCGCCCTAGCGAAGCGTAACCTAACATCTTCGGGGTACGACGTTGGTGGGTTACGACGGAGCCGTCATCGGGCCGCGCTTTTGTGCGGACCCGGTGGGTTACGGCGTAAGCATGCGGCGTAGGCCGCCGGCTGGCTGGTTTGTCCGGTTACCTGCTAAACCTCGTCGGGCTTTTCGGCCTTCGGCTTAACGATCGCCGCGAGCACCTGGCGGCGTTCTTCAATGATCCAAGGAGCGTCCTTGTGGATCTGGATCAGATGTTTGAGGTTCTCGATTCCATCATCGGTGAACGCCATCACCCCGTCTTCACCGACACCGACGACCCATAGCTGGCCGTCCTCGGTGTCCATTTCTTCGGCGACCTCGAACAGCCATTCCTCGTCTTCGCCGAGCATCTCAGCGACATGGCCGAGAGTGAACACGTGGCTGACCTTGTTGACGTGCCCCATCAAGCCGCCTGTGCCGCAAGGCCTTGCTGTTGCGCTGTCTTCCAGTTCCAGGGCAGCAGCTCATCGAGCCTGTGGGCGGAGTGGGTGGCGATGCGAGCGAGTACATCAGCGAGCCAGGCCTGAGGGTCGACGTCGTTCATCTTGGCAGAGACGATGAGGCTATACATGGCGGCGGCTCGGCGCCCTCCGCGGTCGGACCCACAGAATAACCACGACTTTCTGCCCAATGCGATGCCGCGCAGCGCTCTCTCGGCTGCATTGTTCGAGAGGCAGACGCGACCATCGTCGAGGAAGCGTGTGAAGGAGGCCCAGCGCTTGAACATGTAGTTCATGGCCTTGGCCAGATCGTGGCCGCGGGAGAGCTTGGCGCACTGCTCGCGCATATAGGCTTCCAGATCGGCGACGAGCGGTGCGCTCTGCGCCTGGCGAACAGCCTTTCGTTGGTCGGCGTTTTGGCCATTGATAGAGCGCTCGATCTCGAACAGAGCGTCGATGCGGCGCATTGGCGACGGGCGAGATGACGATTTCCTTCTTTCCGGCCGCTTTGCGCCGCGCGTTTTCCTCAAGATCCGCCATGGCGAAGAACGGGCGCCGGGCATGGACCCAACAAGCCGCTTCGCTGATAAGCCCAGGACTTCGCTCGGGCTCGTAGAGCTTGATGTATCCGCCGAAGGCGTCGGCCTGGAGGATGCCGGTGTAGTTGGCCAGATGCGCCTGCGGATGCTCACCACTTCGATCGCGCGAGTAATAAAACATCGCCGCCGGCGGATCTGAGCCGCCGAAGGGGCGGTCGTCCTTCACATAGACCCAGCATCGCGCGACATCGCACTTGCCCAAGGCCAGCACGGGCACGGTGGGTGAGTAGGCCGGAGGGATTTCACCTCCAGCCTCTCGCAGAACCGGGCGTGAGACTCTCGCCTCACCCGGCTCCCATCAGGCAAGCTTGCCGCCATCGCCGAGTTGCCAATGCACAAAGAGCCTGCGCTTCTCACGCGCGATCTTCTCCAGGAAGAGACGCGCGCGTCCTAAACGGTGATGGAAGCGCTTGTACTTTCGCTTCAGCCAAATAGCTAACGTCTGGTTGATGTAGCGTGCCAAAGGATAAAGCGCTGAGCGCGTGTATTGCCCATAATAAGCGATCCACCCCCTAACCATCGGGTTTAGCTCGCGAGCAATATCGTCCAGCGTCACCTCGGTTCGCCTGCGAAGTTTCAAGCCTCGGACCGTTGCCCGCATGGCGTTCAGCGCTGGTTTGCTGACCGCTGGGGTGAACCCACAGAACATCTTCTGCGAATGCGGCCCCAGGACCGATCGTGGCCGGAAGCAATAACCGAGAAAGTCAAACATGACCGTCTCGCTTTTACCTCGGCGTCGATCATCCTTGCAGTAGACGATCCTCGTCTTCGTAGGATGCAATTCCAGGCGGCACTTCGCCAGCCGAGCCTGGAGCGCTTCGCGAACGCTTTGCGCCTCCATCTCATTCCGACAATGTACCAACCGTCGAGTCGCCCGGGGGAGTTTCACCCCCAGGCGCTCACAGATCCGGACGTGAACGTCTCCGCTCATCCGGCTCTTACCGTCCAGCCGCCGTCTTGTGCAGCATCGACCAATGGGCCAACAGCGTGGGGGTGCGGCACGCAATGTCCCGTACCCAGTGCTCTGCCCGTCTTCGATGTCGCCGCAGACGTTTGTATTTTGACATCGCCCATCGCGCGAGACATCGGTCGAGATGGCGTAGTGTCGGGTAAAGCGCCGATTTGTAGTACCGACCATAGTAGTTCATCCAGCCTCGAATGATCGGGTTGAACATCCTCGCCAGGTCGTCGATCCTCTTATCCACCCGGCAGCGTAGTTGCCAGGCACGGATTTCCTGTCGGATTGCCTTCGTCGCGGCATTGCTGACACCGGGGCTGAAGTTGACGAAGTGCTTTCCCCAACGGTTCTTCGACCGACGGGCGCGGAACGTGTAGCCCAAAAAGTCGAATTTCTGTTCAGGATAATCACCTCGCCGGTGGTCATCCTTACAATAGACTATCTTCGTCTTGTCCGGATGAAGCTCCAGTCCGCATTCGGCAAAGCGCTTCGCAAGCGCCTCCTTCAGTTGTTGTGCCTGCCGCTCACTGTCGCAATGGCAGAGAATATCATCGGCATAACGCTCGAACGGGATGCTCGGATGATTTCTTCGCATCCACATGTCGAACGTATAGTGGAGAAAGAGATTCGCCATCAGCGGTGATACCACCGAGCCCTGCGGCGTGCCCTTCTCACGGGGTTCAAGGGTGCCGTCTTCCAGTTGAACGGGAGCTTTAAGCCACCGTTCAATGTACAACAACACCCAAGCGCAGTCCGTGTGCTTCCGAATCGCCTTGAGCAAAAGCTCATGCGATATCGAGTCAAAATAGGCCCGAATGTCGAGATCGAGCACGAAGGGATGCCGCCAGCATCGCTGGCGAGCAACCCCAACGGCATCGAGCGCCGATTTTCCGGGTCGATATCCGAACGAGTCTGGATGAAAGTGCTTCTCCAAATCCGGCTCCAGATATCCTTTGACGACCGCCTGAGCAACGCGATCCGACACCGTAGGAATTCCTAGCGGCCTCTTCCCGCCGTCGCGCTTGTCGATCTGCACACGCTTGACCGGCGGTGGAAAGTAGCTGCCCGAAGACATTCGATTCCAGAGCTTGTACAGATTGCTCTGCAAGTCTGCCTCGAACACCTCGATCGACTGCTCGTCCACACCGGCTGCGCCCCGATTTGCTTTAACCCGTTTGTACGCCTCCCAAACCCAGCGCTTGGGGATGTCATACGGCTTTGCTTGACCCAAAAGAGTCCTCCCGTTTCCGGTTGCTCTTCCAATCAAGCGGGACAGTGCCGTGCCTTCGCTCCGCCACCATTACAGTGCCTTCGTCACTACTACACACGGCTCCGTCCCTGCATCGCGCATTGGTACTCAGACTCTTGTGGGGCTTCCACTTGAACCATTCCCTTGGCATCGCGATACAGGTTCCCACGTTCCGCACAGAAGCCTGAACCGAGGTCACGCCACCTCGCCTGCCGGACGCCGCCTGAGCCGTAAACAGGTATCGCTCAGACTGATCCCAAGATAACGACTACCCCTTGGTTTTGACGTCTTCCCTACGCTTTCGACAGTTCATCGGTGGTTCGCTTGCGCTCGTCTCCTCGATCCTTACCTGACAGAGTCTCGCTCTGCCTTTTCCGGTCTCGCTCACCACCTCAACCATTGGGCCGAAGCAGCAGCCGGTGGTTTGAACCCTGATCCTGCAACCCGAGTTCGAGGGGCCAACCCCCATCTTCTGTGCAGCAAGGCTGCTCAAAGGTGCTCTACATCACACCTCCTTCGCGCCGTCGTGGCGCACCGTCATCCGCATACCGACACCACCTGAGATCGGGGAACATCCGTGCCATCCAGAGATCAAATGCATAGTGCATGAAGAGGTTGGCGAGGATCGGGCTCACCACGCCCCCTTGTGGGGTACCACGGCTTCGCTCGATTATCGTTCCATCCTCTTGCACCATCGGCGCTGTCAGCCATCTTTCAATGTAGAGCAGCGCCCATGCGCACGTCACATGTTTCCGGACGGCCCGAAGCAGAAGCTCGTGGTCGATATTGTCGAACAGTCGCTTGATGTCGAACTCCAGAACCCAATCGTACTTCTCGCCTCGCGGTCTTCTCCGCTTGTGCTTCCTATTTCGACTCAATCATTGCGCGCTCGACTTCGTCAGCGAGTGCTCGGTGATGCGCTGCCAGTTTGACGAACAGCGCTTTCTTTGCCGCGTTGGTCGCGAGCTTGCTGATTAGTTCGCACTCTTCCGCCTCGACGCTGGCAGATGATCCGGAAGTGGCTTATCGAGTAGGCCGGCGACCAGCACAGCGAGCGCTGCGCCTTCGATGGCCCCCTCGGCGTATTCGACCCTATCCCACTCGAAATGGAAGACCGCCGAAGCGATGGCCCGCATTCCGTCGATCGTCGTCGGGCGCATTGTGATCATGCGGGCGTAGAGCGCGCGCAACTGATCCATGGCGCCATCAAACGCCTCTTGCGCCGCTGCTAAGCCCGACTGCTCGTCAGCGTCGGCTATAGCTGCATTGTACCCGCTGCGCGCCTCCTCGCCGCGCAGACACGCGTCCCGATAGGTCCCCGGACGGGTATGACCGGCGGGCGATCTCAACCAGGCGGCCCGTTTCATCGTTCGCGGCATCCCGAAGCCGCGATATTTCGACGAACCGCCTCCCCAGTTCGGTCAGCTCGGCATCTGGACTGGCCAAGGAAACAGTTGTTGCGGCAGTCGGCGCCGCTGCGGCATCAGCCGATCAATACACACCTAAGATCTTGAAAACAATACAATTAATTTAAGCTACCGAAATTAGCCCACAGTCCAACCCACAAACACGAACGGCCCCGACGGCGCGCCGAGGCCGCCATTCCAGACTCCCGGTCGAGCGCGCCACCTGTCTCCGGGAGCAATGAAGGGACTCATTGGCCCGACCACTTGTTCCTGAGGATGGCGATGCCGCACAACAACGATAGCGGCCCTGGCGCCGCTTTAAACTCCCGGTCGGGGGGCAACCTATCGCGGGAGCCTGTGTAAGATTCCCGACATTACCACTTGTTCCTGCTCCTCTCGCAACATCACAGTGCGTAACAAGAAGTGCCCTTCGGCCAATCACTGAGGCCACAGGTTCTGCGGTTGACTCTGCGCTGGGGATTTCAGGGCCCCCAGTTCAGGAAGGAAACGCCGCCGGGCGTGTATTTTTGAGACCGGCGGCGTCTTTTCTTGGGACTATTTCGATGATCCACACGGCTTTCGTGAAGTTGGGCAGCAAAGACAGTAGTTGCCCGCCCTCCAAAAACTCGATTCCGAAATCTTTAATAAATTCGGACCAGCCTCCATCCGCGACAGGGAGGTGTGTCATGCGTAATCATGACTTCGTGTCCGATGGATTCCTCGCGCTAATCGCGACCTGCCTTGTGCTGTTGTGCTCGGGCCTGCTCGTTATCGCATTTAGCTAGTCTGACCTTGGCACCCTCATCGTTCCGGATGCTCCTATGGGCCGCTTGGGGACACCCGCGCAGAGCACAAGCATGCCGCATTTTCATCACGCAAAAACGGCTGGCCTGCTCATCCAGCATTCACGTTCAACTTCCTACAGTGTGGGGTGCCTTAGATTCCACGAGAGGAAACCATGAAGCTTGAATTTGCACTTGTTGGACTTGCTGCGCTCGGCAGCCTTGCTGCGGCAGGTAGCGCGTCAGCGATGCCGCTCGCCACACTTTATCCCGCTTCAAACGTCGAGAACGTTGCCGTAGTCTGCGGCCCGAACGGCTGTGTCCGCACGGCGCCCGTCTACAGGCCGTACGGCTACGGTTACGGCTATCGTGGCTACGGCGTCCGTCGTTACGGATACGTGCACAGGGGCTACGGTTATCACAGGGGTTACGGCTATCACGGCGGTTATCGCCGCTGGTGATTTCGCGCAAAAGCCCGTCGGTAGGATCATCCGGCGGGCAGATTGATCTGCATCACTCGCGTGTGTTGACCGCCCTGCTACCGCAGTGTTGCTGGGATTGCAGGGCCAGCTGGAAGACCGCCGCCGGGATGCTGCATTCAAGCCCGGCGGCGTACTTTTTGATCAGATCCAGGCCGCCGCCCGCGCTCACCGTCTGGGCCGGCTTCTGATTAATGGAACGGCAACGTCGTTTGCATAAGATGCAGCCCACTCGCTGCGGGACGCTCGAAAATGACCGAGTACGTCATCAGGGAAGTTGGCCTTCGTCAGTGGCTCGTGTTTGCCGATCGGCGAAGCATCGCTTTTTGCGCCGACGAAGATGAGGCGGTGAAAGCCATGGCCGAACATAGCGCGCGCCACCGTCGACCACCGGAAACAATGGAAATTGCGCCAGGGGAAAACCCGCCGGCGTGAACCGGCGGGCGCCTCGCCTTCACGCTAGGCTAAGTTGACGGCTGCAGCGGCCATCGTCTGCCGTAGCTGATAATGCCAGCCCTCCCGACCGATGCAGTCACTGTTGGGCCATTCCTCGCCCTTGTCTTCGTACTGGTTCACGTACTCGAGAACCGCAGCAACGCCGGCCAATGTCGTCGGAATTGTCCTGGCCAGATCCCAAGCTGCATCGGCCTCCGCATGGCAGCATGCTCCTTGATGGTCGTCGGCCAGCCAATAGGCCTCAGAGCGATATTCGGTGGCGTCGGTCGCCGTGATGGCTGCATTGTGGTCCGCGTCCGCCTGCTGGTGTTTTGCGATGGCCTCCAAAGCCGGATCAGTGGCCTGCGGTGATCGCCCTCCTCGATTCAGCGCTGAGGCGGCGACCGGGTTACCAGCAAGCAATATGAGATCGAACGCGACGGACCATGCGACGATCTGCTTCTCGTCGCGCAGGTAATACTGCGCCTTGGCGTCGCCCAAGACCGCCCCTTCAAAAGCCATCGAGGCCATCGATTTTACAGCAAGTTCGGAGAGATCTCTGGCCCGCACTAAACCGATGCCATGCTGCGCATCTCGATAGCACTTTTGAGCCCTCTCATAGTGCTCAAGCTTGGGTGTAAGCTCGAGATCATCCGCCAGCCGCTTAGCCCGACGCGACCATTGTCGGTATGCCCGCGGAGCGCTTGGGCTGGGGTTCTTGGCCTCCCACGCCCGATACTGATCCCAAGCTTCCTTCCGAGTTGCGCCGGCTTCCTTAAGCGCCTCATAGGCGGCTTCTAACGCGCGTGGAAGGCGTCGCGAAGCTCCGGGCGCGCGTCGTCGACATGAGGGACAACCAACGGTGCTTCCACTGCTGAGATCGGCGCGAGATATTCGCGATCATTGGCGCATGCCCTGGCGCCGCAAGCCCGCTCGTCATCTCCGCTACTGTCCGGCCCCGTCGATCGCAACGGCGGAAGACGGTGCTCATGTTCTGCGTCGGGTGCCAGCACAACGGCCGGCTGAAGCTCGCCGATCTGCCTGGATTGGGACTGGGCTGAAAACTCGGCGCACATCAAGTGCAGCGCTTGCGGTCGTTCCCGCTATCGCAAGGCTCATTAGGAACTTGAAGCGTTGTTGAGCCGTTTGGAGATTGCAAGACAAACGAGCATGACGCACGGTTCAGCCATCGCAACGAGATGTACAAAGAGCCGATCATTGACGAGTTAAGGCAGATTGAATTCGCGACAGTCGAAGGAGAACGGCGGCTGGCGGAGAAAGAAGCGCAGCTCATCGAATGTAGGCGGCTGAATGAGGACACGAGCAAGATTGAAGCCGAGCTTGCGGTAATGCGCGAAGTACAGCTTGATCGCGAGAGGCTTCGCCAGCGCCTGCTTTCTCTTCTGCACCCCTTATAGCGCGACAATCAGGATGAGAGCGCGTATTGCCTCACATATCGATGCTCCCGAGTGCGATCGGTTGCCTCATTTATTTTGCTCCCGGCTTGGGTTGAGGAGCAGGCCGGGTGCGGAGATGGCCGGGGTTTCGGAGCGCCCGGCCTCCTCCGCTGGCACCTGGCACATCATTGGGGTGTTGTGACCTCATACTCCGGAAGCGTTTCCTCCGTAGGAACGAACAGTAACGCGTTCACTTGCTCGCTGCGCCAGGATTTAAGTCGACGTTGAAGCGTTCGAAGAAGCTTGTTCGGATAGGCTCCAGGATATTCCACCTGCAACCGGGAGAGCAGTTCGCTGCCAGTCCGCCAAGGTTCGACTTCAAACCATTTTCGCAAATCTGGCGTTGCCCTGATGAGCGGGTCGGGACGGCGCCGACCTCTCTTCGCTTTCGCGATTGGCCGATCCGTCGGTCGCATAGCTCCGTCCTTCCAGGCGGTTCGTAGACTTGCCAGAAAGAGATCAATCGATTGCGATACCCCACAGGATTGACGATAGGCTGGGTATCCGCAAGCGCCGCGAGGCCTTCCTGCGCGCCGCGGATATCGCGCAACAACGCGACCGGGTCGAGAGCGGCATAGATTTCTTGGAGTTGGGCGCGAACCGCGTCGGGCGTGCGGGCGTCGGCGGCCAAGCGCTGGTGTGGTGTTGTCGGCGCGCTGTATGTCTTGCGCACACGCGCACCGTCGCGCTGCTTGGCTATCAATTGAACGAGGGTTGGAAGAAGTTCACGAACAGCCGCGCCGATCGATAGAGTTCAGCCAGCAGGTTGGCCGCTTCCAGGCCCTCGAACCGACGATAGCCGACCATCCTGCGCACGGCGGCGCCGTTCTTCTGCTCGACGAACGCCTGGTCATTCTTTCGGTAGGGCCGGCAACGCGTGAAGACGATGTTGGCCGCCTCGCAGTAGGCTTTCAACGTCTCGTTCATGAACACGGTATCATTGTCAGTGTCGAGGCCGAGCAGCGCAAAAGGCAATTGTTTGCGCAATTCCGTCAGCACCGCACTCAACAGCGTCTGTTCGCGCACGATCAGAGGAGCGCACTCCGTCCAGCCAGTAGCAATGTCGGTGAGCACGAGGGTCTGTATGAAGCTGCCGCGCGCAGATGGACCGCTATGCGCGACAAGGTCGGCCTCGACGAATCCCGGCGCCGGATCATTCCAATCTGCCGACGTCCTTATTGGAACACTGCGACGCAATGAATGCGCCGCGTGCCGCCGGCGCTTGCGACCTAATTCTTCTCGGACCCGCACCAATG
Organism: Bradyrhizobium sp. USDA 4538; assembly: GCF_024171045.1. Taxonomy (NCBI): domain Bacteria; kingdom Pseudomonadati; phylum Pseudomonadota; class Alphaproteobacteria; order Hyphomicrobiales; family Nitrobacteraceae; genus Bradyrhizobium; species Bradyrhizobium sp. USDA 4538. The sequence continues at coordinate 6,421,294 of NZ_JALJZE010000001.1, read as the reverse complement.
CGCGGTCGATCGTCGCAGCGCTCATCGCCAAAAGTCTGTCGCGGATCTCGGGGGCAAGGTCGAGGTGGCCGTGCCGTTCCATCGCCTCAATCAGCGCAGGCATTAACGCCTTCAGCCGCTTCCCGCAGATCCGGTCTGACGCCTCCCAAAGGAGCACGAGCGCGTTGTGTTCTGCCTCATTATAGACTCGACATCGCGCCCGTCGGCCTTGGCGTGCGTCTTCCTGACCTCGAAGTAGTCGCATCGCATGCTTGCGATGGAATCCGGTGATGTCGACGAACTCGTCCAATATCTGCGCCTTCTTCGCGCGATCCGAACGCCGATAGCGCGCGCCTGCTGCCGCCGTCAGTTCCTTCCGCGTTGCCATGCTTAGCCACCCCATCTTCGCCCCCGCTCGTTCCCGATCCAAGGGAGCAATTTACGTGAGGCAACGGCTCAGCATCCGGTAACAATTAGGGCGAGGCAATGCGGAGTCTCACCCTGATCGCCGCCGCGCACGCGGGGCTGCCGCGTGTTTGACCGCTTCGCAGACTGGAGCGCGCCGCGCTCAAACCGTCTGATATGCCTTCGTGGCCTGGGCCCGAGCGCTAGATGCTCTGGGAATTCCGATGGAGCTATTTCTTTGACGCAGGACCATATTTCGCAATCCGAACAACTGGCGAGCGTCGCAGCTCTGACGCCGAAGGTGGTTGACTTGCTAAATCTTCAAAAGAGGATTTCCGCTGTCCGGTTCGGTTAGGATCGCGGTGTCACTCGATGGCTGCGAGGCGGATACCTTCGACGAGAAGCACATAACCGTCAGGCCGCATCCACGGTCGCTTTTCCGGCCAACGCTCAAGCTGCTCCAGCGACTGGGCGCGCCTCGTCAAACGCCCAGGATAAGCGGCGCGGCAATGGATTGGAAGGTAACTACATAACCCGGATGCAGGCGAGCAACTTGGCGCAATGCCTGCAGCGCAGGCCGTGACATCGCGTGGAAGGAACTGCAAGAGCCCACGCCAGATCAACCAAGGCCACATTAGCAGATCGTGCGGGCTGGCACGGATCGCCTGCTACAATCTTTCGAGTGCTCTCTCTCGATATCCGCCGCCCCTCAGCAACCTCTATTACTTTCCGCGCGTGGAACAAAAACATCGGCAGGAGAAACGGGCCTCAGCGAGGATACCGAGCTTGCCGCTTTCCCCGGATTCCTACGGACGCGTTAACCACTTGCTGTCGCAGCCTAAGCAACTCGTTAACAGGGAGGTGCGATTATGCGGTCTTTGAGCGGAGAAATAGTGAAATGTCCAAGGGCATGGTCAAGCTGTTTAAGGAAGACAAAGGCTTCGGATTCATAAAGCCGGATACCGGTGGGGAAGATATCTTCTTCCATGTCACGTCCCTTCTGCCTGGAGTAACACCTAGGCCAGGTGATCGTGTTACTTTCGAACTCGGGGTTGATCGAAGAACCGGACGTAGCCGGGCCGACAAGGTTATGATGGGCTAAGACCCTCGCTCCAACGCGAACAACCGATCTGCGCAAAAATCGGAATCCTTTACCAAAAGTTGCCGTGCCCATTTCACGACTCGGGGATGCGCACCCTTCTCCCATGAGTGCGCATGGGCAGCCCCGCCCGCGCAAGACATTGATTTCATTCGGATAACAGGCCCCTAAAAACGCAAAATTTGGCAGTTCGGACCACATCAAGCTGACGATCGGCTGTCCTCCGAACGCGCAATGAGGCCGCGCCTGCGAAGTCGCGCGGTGAGCCCGTCAAGAGGGACGGGTTTGAAGTTCGGTCGCTCAGCGCCGCTTGAATCGTGACTGATCACGAGTTCATAACCCGGCAGGGTCTGCCGGCTGACGACATGGCGCAGGTCGTACGCAAACTGTTTGAGCAGCGAGAGCAGCCATTCTTCGTCGGCGACTGCTATTCCTAGCGGCTGGACGGACCGGTCGTCGCCGAGACATTTCCGCGGTTCGCGCAGAAGCCGGTCGAGGTGAAGCAGAGTTCGTGAGCCGCTAGCGCTCGCGCCAGGCGCGCATCAGCTGATCGGAGAACGGCTTGAAGAGGTAAGACATCACTGTGCGCTGCCCGGTCTGAATAAAGGCTTCGACTGGCATGCCCGCGATCAGCTTCACGTCGCCGAGGCGGGCCATCTCCGCCTCCGTCACCGCAATGCGGGTGACATAGAAGCTGGTTCCAGTCTTTTGGTCGTTCGTGACATCAGCGGACACGTGGTTCACTTCACCGTTTAGCTGCGGCGTGGTCCGCTGGTTGAAGGCGGTGAAGCGCAGCAGCACCGGCTGGCCGACCGATACGCGATCGATCTCATGCGGGGCGATGCGCACTTCGACGACCAGCAGGTCGTGGGCGGGGACGATCAGCATGATCGGCTCGCCGGCGGTGACGACGCCGCCTATCGTGTGCAGCGCGAGCTGCTGCACGGTGCCGTCCTGCGGCGCCCGGATATCGATGCGCTTGAGCTGATCCTCGGCGGCCACCCGCTTCTCGACCAGTTCCGAGGTCTTCGCGCGAATCTCGGCAAGCTCCTTTCCCACCTCGGTGCGGAGATCCTGATCGACCTGAATGATTTGCAGCGCGGTCTCGGTGATCCGGCCCCTCGCTTCGGCGATGGAGGCGACCAGAGCGCCGCGTTCGCCGTGCAGGCGCACCGCATCGCGCTCAAGTGTGGTCACGCGCGTGATCTGGACCAGGTTCTTGCGCCACAGATCGCGCACGCCGACGAGCTCCTGGTCGACAAACCTCGTCTCGCCGTCTTTCGCGGCGATCTGCTCTTCCAAGCCGCCGATCTGCTCTCGCAATTGGCCGATGCGCTCGTTGAGCTGGGCCTTCTTGCCTGCTCGGGCGGTGCCGCGCAGCTCGAACAGCTTGTGCTCGCCGACGAGCACGCGCGCCACGTCCGTGTCGGAGATACGCGCGATAAGGTCCGCCGGAAAGTCGACGCGCTTTTGGTCGTCGCGCTCCGCCTCGAGCCGGGCCTGGCGCGCCGCTAGCTCGTCGAGGCTCTTGAGAATGACCAGAAGGTTGGCCCGCGTCACCGTCTCGTCGAGGCGCAGCAGCACGTCTCCAGCCTTCACCCTCGAACCCTCTCGGACATTGAGTTCGCCCACCACGCCGCCGGTCGGGTGCTGCACCTTCTTGCTGTAGCTGTCGACCACCAGCGTACCTGCGCCGATGACGGCGCCCGCGAGTTCCGTCGTGGCAGCCCAGCCGCCGACGGCGCCGGCGAGAAGGATGACACCCACCAGTCCCGCGCCGAGGTGCCGGCGGATCGAGAGCGGCACGACGTTGACCGGCTCGCGGTTCATGGGCTCGTTCATGGGCTCGCTCCCTCGCTCACGACCTTGAGCGGTACCGGAGCCGGCCGCGGCTGCATCATCTTGGCCAGCAGCGCATCCTTCGGCCCGAGCGCCTGCACACGTCCCTGCGACATCACCATCAACTGGTCGACGCCGGAAAGCGCGCTGGTTCGGTGCGCGACGACGATGACAATGCCGCCGCGTGCGCGCACGCCCATGATGGCTTGCGTCAGGGCCTGGTCGCCCTCCATGTCCAGGTTGGAGTTGGGCTCATCGAGAACCACCAGGAACGGATCGCGGTATAGCGCACGGGCGAGCGCGATGCGCTGGCGCTGCCCGGCCGAGAGCGCCGCTCCAGCCTCGCCGATCTGCGTGTCGTAGCCATCAGGCAGTTGCAGGATTGTTTCATGCACACCGGCCGCTGTCGCGGCGGCGATGGTCGCCGGCACGTCGGGTTCGGGATCAAATCGGGCGATGTTCTGGGCCACCGTGCCGGCGAACAGCTCGACATCCTGTGGCAGATAGCCGATGTGCCTGCCGAGTGCTTCCGAATTCCATTGTTCGAGGGCGGCACCGTCGAGGCGCACCTTGCCACCCAGCGACGGCCAGACGCCGACCAGGGCGCGCACCAGCGATGACTTGCCCGCCGCACTCGGGCCGACGATGCCGAGCCCTTGTCCGGGCTGTAGTGTGAAGGAAACCTCGAGCACCACCGCGCGCTGATCGCCCGGCGGGGCCACGGAGACGGTCTCGACGGCGAGGCTTTTGCACGGCGGCGGCAGCGGAGTCTTCTCCGACTCGTCCGGGAGCTGCGCCCAGTATTGCTGCAGACGTTTCCAGCTCTGCCGGGCGGCGACCAGGCTTTTCCAGTGCGCGATGGCGAGCTCGACCGGAGCGAGCGCGCGCGACGTGAGGATGGCGCCGGCAATGATGATCCCGCCACTCGCCTCCTGTCGGATGACCAGATAGCCACCGACGCCGAGCACCGCCGATTGCAAGGCCATGCGCAGCACCTTGGAGGCGGAGCCGAAGCCGCCGGCGATGTCGGCGGCGCGCCTCTGGCTGGCCATGTAACCGTCGTTGGCCGCCGCCCAACGCGCGGCGAGGCGCCCACGCATGCCCATGGCGTGCAACACCTCGGCATTGCGGCGGCTGGCCTCGGCCAGGGCATTGCGCTGTGCTACCCGCCCGGTGATGTCCCTGGCGTGCGCACGCGTCAGCCGATCGGTGACTAGCGTCAGCAAAACGAGCAGCAGCGCGCCGATCAACGCGGTGAGCCCCAGCAGCGGGTGGAACAGGTAACATCGCGGACAACCAAGATCGAGCCACCATCCGGCCAGAACGCGGCCATGAAGGCGACCAATGATCGCGATGTCAGCAGCGGCGAGGCAGCGCGATCTCGGCCTGGTTGACCCCTATCCCCAAGGTCGAGATCGCACCTTCGTAATGCCCGGATCAGTTGTCGTACCATTCACTGGAATTCCCCGCGTGTTCTTTACGTCGCTCGAGGCTGAAACGGCGGTGGCGGCATGAGTATGTTTCTTGTTTTCGGACATGCCTTCAGCGCGTCCATTGAGCCGAAGATCGTGCATCTTCTGCACGATCGCGAGGCCTTTAAGAAGGCATTCGTGGCTGGGTTTGAGGAGGCAGCTGCTGCCGGATTCGATGCCGTGGATAAATTGCCGGTCGTGCTCGATGACACGCTGATCAGAACAACCTTCCAAGTGCTGGAAGATAAGTTCAATCGATCAAACGACACATCGGAGCGGCGTAAAATCGTCGCCGAAATACTAAATCTGGCGGAGTTGGCAAAATGATCGCCCCCGACATCGAATTGCGCGCCCTCTTGCTGCCCGAATCGGAACCGCTCATGGCGCGGCCGGAAATTCACATTTCGGCATGTCCTGACGGCCCGGCCCACCCCAGAGCTACCCCAAGGCCGGGCCGCTTTTTTCTAATTTTCAGCAGGGATATTGCAGCGCGTTGGGGCGCACGAACTCGCCCGGTAGGTCTCCACCGATCACATCCCATCTCAGAGCTAATGTTGCCGTGGAGCGCAACCGGCCAGCCAAGCGCGAAGCAAATGACCAAGGAGATCGGCAGTCCGATTGCCGCCGCGAAACCAACGGGGTCAAAAATCTCTCTGGCACCGGGCCAAACCGCTTCATTGCGAGTAAGCGACAGGATGCCGTTAGCGAGCATCGGCAGCGCCGTCGCCAGGATCATAAAGAATGTCCATGCCGCCAGCGAACCAGAGGCGTCCGCTTTTTCCGCCGGCACAAGACTCAACTGCGGGCACACCAACGTCGCGAATTCTTAATTCAGGACATTGACGAAGTCTTTCTCGCGCAAAGACTAACGGACTGGGAGTGCCTGTCTACGTGGTTCGTGCCATTCCGCGAACAAGCGAGCCATTGCATGTTCCTAGGCCGACCGACGCTGCGGAAGCGTCGAGTCAGATCGACAATGCTACCCGCATCAATCGCTGCGTTGTTCGCCCACCCTTTGTCGACCTGATGAAGGTAAGCTGCTGCATTCCTTGCGGTTGGGCTGTCGACCTTTGCGACGAGCAGAACGTAACGTCGTCTTCAAGACGGCACCGGTCTATTTGCGATTTGCGTCGGTAACACCACCAGTAGACTTGCAGGCGCCTCCGACTGGATTCCCGCCCTCGGGCCTCAGGGGGTAATCTGATAGCCACCTTAGTCACGTCTGCCGAAGATAGTCAGTTTTTGGTCTGATTCTGACTCTGCAGAATGTGTATTTCGGCTCGCGCCAAGTGGCGACGAAGTGCGGCAATTGCTTGAAGGCTCACCTCGAAGGCGACGGGGCCCATCTCCTTAGTTTCCAGACGAATGGCAGCATGTCCGTCGGAACGCAACATCGTCTCCGAACCAGTCACATTCAGGATCATAAGGTTTCGGTCCATTTTCCCTCCCATCGAACCCGTCTCTCACGAGGACGTTTCCTTGTTGCTTAGACGAGGCAGTGCTAGCGTCGGCTTGGCTTCGGCGTAAGCAGACCCTATTTCGGCCTCGTTTCTTTCATTTTAGCATGAAATCGCCGTTCCGTTCCGCCAACGGAGCACGCGGCTCCGCCGCACACCGCTGGATCGCGTCGGCTCTTGAGGAAATCCCGCTATCGTTACCAGGAGATTCGTCTTGATTGGCCGGGCATTTTCACAGCGTTGGCAGCTAGTAAATGCGGTGAAAGCGCAAGGTTAGTGGATGATGAACAAGCGGATGGCGACGGACGGCGATCTGTCGCGGTTTCAGTCCGACGGGGAATTGACGATTTTGGGGGTGGCGCCAGAAAACCTTTGATGTCCGGCATCCGCGCGAAATCGCGAGAGGGCTAAGTGGCCTTTGATCCAGCGAGATTGCTGGCGGCGCCGATCCGCTCGAAAAGCGCTCGCGAAAGTGGCGATAGTGATCAATGCCTTCACTTGCATACTGAACGGTGCGGTCGTGATATTGGCGTTGTCGTGTTCGCGGCCTGATCAAAGTCGAGCGAGGGTGACGCATTGCCGATCTGACTGAATGCTATCCATTACACGGCGACTTGCCCGCAAACAGCGCGATGGCATGCGCAGGCGTATTGCAGACGAAGTGCCGAAATGGCGCGACATCATCGCAAAGGCGGGAATCAAGCCGGTCAGAGCAGATCAACATTGCGCGACACGCACAGCGTGTGATCTTGCGAGCACGAGCCAGCATCCCTACGCTCCCCCTATAACAAAACAACCAGGGAGGCGATCGTCATGACTACAAGGCGGGATTTCCTGAAGGCGGGAGCAACGGCGGCGGCAGGCATCGTGTTCTGCGGCTGCGGGCTCGTCCACAACGCAAATGCGCAGCAATCGCGCCAGCAGTTGCCGGTCACGGTCAACGGCAAACGTGTCAAGACGATCGACATTCACGCGCATTGCCATTTCCGCGAGGCGGGCGCGCTGCTCGGCGCGGACGCCGGAAAATATCAACTGCCGCCGGTCAACGGCGCCGCGGAAGCCTTCATCGAGATCGACAAGCGGCTGGCTGCGATGGACGCGCAGGCCATCGACATGGAGGTGCTTTCGATCAATCCGTTCTGGTACGACCGCGACCGCGACCTCGCCGCGCAGATCGTGAAAATCCAGAATGAAAAGCTCGCCGAACTGTGTGCCTCGAAGCCCGACCGGTTCGCAGCTTTCGCCTCGCTGACGCTGCAGGCTCCGGACCTTGCGGTGCAGGAGCTGGAGACGGCGGTGAAAAAGCAGGGGCTGAAGGGCGCGGCGATCGGCGGTGTCGTCGATGGCACCGAATTCTCAAATCCGAGGTTTCATCCGGTATGGGCCAAGGCCGAGGAACTCGGCGTTCCCCTGTTCATCCATCCGCAGGGCGTGCCCGAGCTCAACAAGCGGCTCTCCGGCAATGGGTGGCTTGGCAACACGATCGGCAATCCGCTCGAGACCACGATCGCACTCTCCCATTTGATCTTCGAGGGCACGCTCGACCGCTTCCCGGGGCTGAAAATCATCGCCGCACATGGCGGCGGTTATCTCGGCTCGTACGCCGACCGCTCGGACCATGCCTGTCTGGTTGGACCCAAGGGATGCAATCCGGAGATCAAGCTCCAGAAGGCGCCGGCGGAGTATCTCAAGCAGATTTATTTCGACTCTCTGATCTTCACGCCGGAGGCGATCAGGCACCTCGCCGCCCAGGTTGGCGCCGGCCAGATCGTGCTGGGAAGCGACTATCCCTATCCATGGCAACTGGCAGCGGTCGACCACATCTTCGCCTCGTCGTCGCTAAGCGACGATGACAAGGCCAATATTCTCGGGCGGACCGCAGCAAAGCTGCTTGGAGTAGCCGCGTGAAGGCGGCTTGCTGCTGGACAAGCGGCTGTCGTCGCGCCTTGCCGCGCAACGACAGTATCAACGATCAGTAGGCCTTCACCGTCCGGATCTCGCTGCCCGGCCGAACCGTTGGTGCCACCTGCGCGATATTGGGTATCGGATCAGTGTAGACGGTGTCGGTTCCGACGAACTCCGCTTGCGTCGCGTCCGATATCCATCTGACCGCCGCCGGATGACTGACCAGCATCCCGATCAGCGCAACGACGACAAGCACCGGCAGCGCGACAAGCTTGATGCTGAAGCTCTGGTAATTGTGCTGTGGGTCCTGCCGTCGCTTGTCGAAAGAGCTCTGCATGGATTCGTCCATATTGTGCTCCCCTGACGCGTCACTTACCGCAGCGCGTGCAAGGCCGATGTGAATGGCTTCACAGGCCTGTTCAGCTCACCGTTTCGTGAAATGCGCGACCGACCGGGCGGCCGGCGCGACTACTCGCCGTCGTTCGCCCCGGCGTCGACCAGCTCCTGGAGGGTCTCGCGCTTCAACACGACGATCGCGCCATGCTCGAGCCTGACCCAACCGCGTATCGCCCACGCCCGGAGCTGCTTGTTGATGCTCTCGCGCGTCATCCCGACCATCTCGCTGATCTCCTGCTGAGTGATCGAGATGGTGCGCCCCTGCGGCTTGTGCTTGTCGCTCAGGCGCAGCAGCGCGCTGGCCAGACGGCCGGGCAGGTTCTGCAGGATGACCTGCTCGACCTGATCGCTGGTCCGGCGCAGTCTTTCGCAAAGCAGCTCGATGAACTTCATCGCAAGCGTCGGCTGGCTGCGCACGAACGGAATGAACTCGCGCCGGTCAATGACGAACAGCTCGCAATTGGTGTTGGCGGTGGCATCGGCCGTCCGCGACAAGCCGTCGAGCAGCGCGATCTCGCCGAAGATCTCGCCGGCCTCGATCAGGTTCAAAATCGCGTTGCGACCATCCGGCGACGAGATGCTGATCTTGACCGTGCCCGAGATCACCGCAATCAGGCTGGTGCCCGGATCGCCCTTGGAAAAGATCGTCGTGCCCCGCTTCAGCGTGGTGTGCTTGGCGTAGCGGCAGAGCTGATCGAATGCCTCGGGCTCGAGATCGGCGAAATAGGGATGCTTGCGCAACACCGACAGCTTGTTGTTCGAAAACAACGGCGCGCCGGAAGTTCGTTCTATGGGCGACGCACCGGTCATCGTGATCCAGACTGATTGTGTTGCGTTCAATCGGCCCGCCAGCACAGCGGACGCCGACAAAGCCATCGATCAATGAAAGCAGACGGAAGTATAGCCCCCCCGGGGCCCTACAGCAACAAAGGTCCGGGCCGGCGCAGTTGGGATGGAAGGCATCCAAGGTACAATTTGGAATAAATCTGTGTCGATGCAACGCTCAATTGCAGCTGCGCGCTGCCCTTGATCTGACATGCCCGGCCGATCCGCGACAATCTCGCCTGGCAAGATCCCGTCGGCGCGAGGGGTCAACGCGGCCAGCTCACAGCAGCTTGCCGTCTGGCCCAAAGAACGGATGCGGCCCGTCAAACTGACCGATCGGGACCTGGTGCGTGACCAACTGTCCAAAATCCGGCCCGGGAAACCACGTGTGCAAGTGAAATGCCGGCGGTTCCACCTTGAACGACGGTTCGCGGAGCTGTCCGAGGTCCAGGTCAACCGCATGGTTCGGCGCGGGGCACAATGTCGCGGGAATCCCGGCGAAGGAGGTCAGCATGGCACGATGGACGTGCCCGCAGCCGATCAAACGCACCCGCGGATGGCGCCTGACGATTGCTGCCAGTTCTGCGGCATCGAAAAGGTCCTGGCGGTCCATGTGCCAGATGCCGCCCTTGAACGGCGGGTGATGCAGGAAAAGCAGCGCGGGCCGGTCTGCTGCCGCCAGTGTCGCGTCCAGCCATTGCAGCGTCGACGGCTCGAGCATGCCATGAGGCTTCCCGGCAACGCTTGAATCAAGCAGCAGCAGATCGAGGCCATTCACCTCGATCTCCTGGTCGAGCGGGCCTGTCGCGTGAACATAGGGTGCGGCAGGAAACGCGGCGCGCATCCACGCACGCGAGTCGTGATTGCCGGGAATTCCGGCAAACGGAACGCGCAACGGCGCGAGCAGTCGTTTGAGATGGTCGTATTCCTCGACCGACGGCGTATCGACAAGGTCGCCCGAGATGACGACGAAATCGGGCGCCGGCTCGAATCCATTGATCGCCGCCACGCAGCGTTCAAGCGCCTTCGCGGTATCGACCCGGCCATAGGCCAAGGCTCCCGGCGGCTTGATGTGGAGGTCGGAAATCTGGGCGATGAGGACCGGTTTCGACGGCATCGATCAATCTCGTGGTTCGGAGGGAAGCAGACGGACAGCGTCGGGCGCAATCGAAAGCCCGACACGATCGCCGATCCTGGCTTGAATCGTGTTGGGAGCGTCGACATTGAGCGGCTTGCCCGATGCATCACTCACGACGAGCCGCTGCCGGTCGCCGATGAAGCTGACGGAATCGACGAGTCCCGAGAGCAAACCCTCGCCCGCCTCCGTCACGCGAATGGTTTCGGGGCGGATCATGACGGTCGCGTTCGCGGTCGTAGCTGCACCCTCGATCGGCAGTCGCCCGCCGGGCAGGATCAATGCCCCGTTCTCGACCGGAGCCTCTACAATGTTCGCCGCTCCGATGAACTCCGCCACAAACCGGTCCTTCGGCGCGAAGTAGACCTCGCGGGGCGTACCGATCTGGGCGATTGCGCCTTTCCGCATCACGACAATCCGGTCGCCCAATTCCATGGCTTCGGACTGATCGTGGGTGACATAGATCGTCGTGATCCCAAGCGCTCGCAACAGCCGGTTGAGCTCGCTGCGCAGCCGGTCCCGCAACGCGGCGTCGAGCGCGGTCAAGGGCTCGTCGAGCAGCAAGATGCCGGGCCGGATCGCGACGGCGCGCGCCAGTGCGACGCGCTGACGCTGGCCGCCCGAAAGCTGGTCGATGCGGCGATTCTCCAATCCCGTGATGTTCGTCAGAGCAACCAGCTCGGCGACGCGTGCGGCACGCTCGCCCCTGGCAACACCGCGGATCTTCAGCCCGTAGGCGATATTGTCCGCCACCGTCATGTTGGGGAACAGGGCGTAGGACTGGAACACCATCCCGACATTGCGCCGCTCGATCGGGACCGAGGTCATGTCCTTGCCGTCGAACAGGACCTTGCCGCCGACATCCGGCAGCTCGAGGCCTGCGATGATGCGCAGCATCGTGGTCTTGCCGCAGCCGGACGGCCCAAGCAGCACCAGCGTCTCGCCACGCGCAATGTCGAGGGTCGCGGGATCGAGCGCGCGCGTGCCGTCGGCAAAGGTCTTGCCGCACGCCTCGATCCGCACCGCTGCGCCATGCCCGGCCGTGCTCATCGCTTGTGATCCCTGTCGGCCAGCAGCTGCATTGCGACCAGCAGCGGAATGATCATCACGAAGAAGATCAACGTATAGGCCGACGCCACTTCGAGCCGCATCGAGGCGTAGCTGTCGGCGAGCCCGATCGGCAGTGTCTTCGTCAACGGCGTATGCAGCATCCAGGTCAGGTTGAATTCACCGAGCGACAGCGTGACCACCATTAGCGCGCCGGCGAGAATTCCGGGTAGCGCGTTCGGCACGATGACGTCGCGGAAGCGTCGCCATGGCGATGCCCCGAGCGAGGCCGCCCCCTCATCCAGCGTCTTGATGTCCACGGTCGCGAACACCGCCATCACCGACCGCACCATGAACGGCATGGTGAAGACCACGTGGCCAACCAGGATGAACAGCCAGGAACGGCGAAAGTCGCCGAAGCTGCCATAGGCGAGCAGCAGTGCGAGCGCTATCGCAAGCCCGGGGATCGCCAAGGGCAGCGTAATGATTTCCTCGACGATGCGCGCAAGCCGGCCTCCCCGCGCATGCAGCGCATAGGCTGCGGGAACGCCGGCGAGCAGCGTGACGGCAAGGGTCGCGAATGCGATCACGAAGGAGAGCAGGATGGTGCCGGCATAGAGCTCCCAGACCTGCGCGACCCATTGCAGGGTCACGCCGGACTGGATGCCCCGGAAGTAGTTCACGGTCACGCCGGCGGAGATCGACAACCCCGCGGGGACGACCAGGAAGGCGGCAACGAGCAGCGTGAAGATGAACTGGCCGGTGAAGATCAAGCGATCACGCATGCGTTCACCCGGCCGCCGCGACCGCGCTGCCGCTGAACGAGCGGGCGAGCGCGAGGATGAGCCAGGTGATCAGGCCAAGTCCCACCGACAGCGCGGCCGAGGTCGCGAAATTGGCGGCCAGCGTGAACTCGGTATAGATCAGCATCGGCAGCACATCGATATTCGTCGCCAGCGTAAACGCAGTCCCGAAGGCCCCCATCGCCGTCGCAAATGCGATCGCGCCGGACGCAACGAAGGCCGGCGCCAGCGCCGGCAGCACGACGTCACGCTGGACCGCCCAGGGGCTGGCGCCGAGCGAACGCGCGGCTTCTTCCAGACCGACATCGAGCTTTTGCACGGCCGCCATGATGGTCAGGATCACGCGCGGGATCGAGAAGTAGAGATAGCCGAGGAACAGCCCGTAGATCGAATAGGCGAAGACGAACTTCTCGCCGAAGATCCGGTTCGACAGATCGCCGATCAGCCCCTGCCGCCCCGCCAGCAGAATGATCATGAAGCCGACCACCACGCCGGGAAACGCCAGCGGAAAGGTCAGCATCGCGATCAGCACGGCCCGGCCTGGAAAGCGGTGCCGCTGCAGAAACATTCCGGCTATCGTCGCCACGATCAGCGTGACGACGGTCGTTGCCGCCGCCAGGAGCACGGTATTGATCAGCGTCGCGCGATAACGAGATTCGGTCAGGATGGCGAGATATCCGGCGAGCCCGTGCGGCCCTTCGGCGCCTGCGACAACCAGCCGTGCCATCGGCAGCAGGAAGAATGCCGTGGTCACGACCGCGAGCGGCAGCAGGCAGAGCCAAACGAAGGATTTTTGCGACATCGGAAGAATGGTGCCCCGGCGAAGGGCACCATATTGCCTCAGCGAACCTCGGCGAGATAGCGGTCGACGAAGGCTTTTTGCACGTTTTCCATCTCGCCCCAGTCGACGCTCTTGGCGCGGGCGTAGTCGCTGTCGGGGAGGAATTTCCCCTTCACGGAAGCCGGCAGCTCGATCGGGCGGGCCGGACGCAGATAGGCATTGGTCCAGATCGCCTGCCCCTTGTCGGACAAGAGATAGTCCATCACCTTCTTGGCCTTCTCCTTGTCGGGTGCGTTCTTCACGAGACCAACGACATAGGGAAACACCACCGATCCCTCGCAGGGAATCACAAACTCGAAGTTGCCCTTCTCCGAATATTTCGCGCGATAGGCATTGAAGTCGTAGTCGAGCAGGATCGGCATCTCACCGGAGACGACGCGGGCATACGACGTCTGCTTGGGTACGATCGGATCGTTCTTGCGCAGCTCCTTGAAGAAGCTGATCGCCGGATCGAAGTTGCCTGGCGAGCCGCCGAGCGCCAGATTGACGGCGACCGCGCCGACATAGCCGACCGCCGCCGACGACGGATCGAGATAGCCGACCATCCCCTTGTAGTCGGGCTTCAGGAGATCCTTCCAGCAGGCCGGCACCGGCTTGCCGCCAAGCGCATCCTTGTTCACGAACAAGCCGAGCGTGCCGGAGTGGATCGTGGTCCAGTAGCCATCGGGGTCCTTGAGGCCGGCCGGGACCTGATCCCAATGCGCCGGCTTGTAGGGCTCGAGCGCATCCTGGGCCTTGGCCTTCATGCCGAAGGTCACGCCGAAATAGCCGATATCGCCGACCGGATTGCTCTTCTCGGCCAGGATCTGGGCCAATGCCTGACCGGAATTCTTGTTGTCGTGCGGAATATCGTAGTTGAGGTCCGCCCTGATCGCCTTCAGCATCGACGCCCAATCCGCCCATTCCGGCGGACAATTGTAGCAGATCACGTCGGCCGCCCTGGCGGATTGCCACGGCGCGATCAGCGTCAGCGCCAGCAACGCAAGGACAAGGCGGACGGTCTTCATGGGAGGCTCCGGTCTGGGAGAGAATGCAAAGAGGATTTCAACATCAACCGGGCGACCAAGTATAGGCCGCGTATGAATGTTTTGCGACGCGCTTGCTGCCGTGCAGCAAATGCAACGGCTCCGATGCCGACCATCGGGTGCTGTCCGTCCATCGGGTGCTCGCGGCAGCCCGTCGTTTCGCGCTAGGCTGTCAACCAAAAGAGGAAGCGCCCATGTACCAGCCGCCCGGCGTCAGCACATCGCCCGATCTTCCCGTTCCCGGCCTGATGCAGGCCTGGGTCCTTGGTGACCCCGGCCGGCTCCTGCTTTGCGAAAAGCCGACGCCGGTCCCCTCGCGTGCCGAGGTGCTGGTGCACATCGACGCGGTTGCGATCTGCGCCACCGATCTCGAAATCATCCATGCCGGGTCGCCGGCAAGCATTCAGGGCGGCCTGCCCTTCAACAAGAACTTTACGCCGGGCCACGAATACATGGGCACGGTCGCCGCACTCGGGCCGGACGTTGACGAATTCAGGATCGGTGATCGGGTCAGCGTCGAAATCCATGCCGGTTGCGGCCAATGCAAACGCTGCCGCCAGGGCATGTACACATCCTGTCTCAACTATGGAAAGCCGGAGAGGGGCCACCGCGCCAACGGCTTTACGACCGACGGCGGATTCGCGGAGTACGCAGTCAACCACATCAATACGCTGGCGCGCGTACCGGATAGCATGAGCGATGCGGAGGCGACGCTCGTGGTGACCGCAGGCACGTCGATGTACGGCTTGACGGAATTGGGGGGATTGGTGGCGGGCGAGAGCGTCGTGGTGATCGGCCCGGGGCCGATCGGACTTCTCGCAGTTGCCGTGGCCAAGGCGCTTGGCGCAAGCCCGGTGATTCTGACCGGCACGCGCAACAAGCGGCTGGCGATCGGCCAGGAACTGGGGGCCGACCGCGTCATCAACATCAACGACGAAGACGCCGTTGAGGTCGTGAAGCAACTAACAGGGGGAATCGGCGCGGACTATGTCGTCGAATGTGCCGGCACCGAAGCGACACTCAACCAGGCCATTCACATGACCAATCGCGGCGGCAAGATTTGTCTGGCCGCCTTCCCGCACGAGGCCGCGACGCTGGATATCGCGCATCTCGTGCGAAACAACATCTACGCTTACGGGATCCGCGGCGAGGGCCGCAGCGCCACGCGCCGCGCCATGGAATTGATGGCAGCGAAGCGGTTCGACGCGACAAGAATCCACACGCATACGTTTCCGCTGGAAGACCTGCCGACGGCGCTCAGATATGCACGGGATCGCGTCGATGACGCGATCAAGGTCGTCGTCACCACAAGCAAGGCCGACGCGATCGCGCGCGCTGCGGAGTAAGGTCCGTTCGCGCCGGCGGGAGACCGGAGAGCCCGCTCACACCGAACAATATCGTTCCTTGATCTCGTCGTCGGCCAGCAGGGCCTGCGCCGACGCCTGGTGCACCACCGCCCCCTGATCAAGGACGTAGGCACGATCGGCGATGCCAAGCGCGAGCTCGACATTCTGCTCAACCAACAGCACCGTCGTTCCCTGCGCCTTCATACTGCGGAATAGCTCGAACATTTCGTCGACCAGGACCGGCATGATGCCCTCCGAAGGCTCATCCAGCATGATCAGGTCGGGCTTTGCGATCATCGCCCGCGCGATCGCCAGCATCTGCTGCTCGCCACCGGACATCGTGACCGCCTCCTGGTCCATGCGCTCGGCCAGCCGTGGGAATATCACCGCGATCTCGTCGATCAGCTCGGCCTCCCGCTTCTTCGCCGGCGACGCCACCAGCCCGAGCCGCAAATTTTCCCGGACCGACAATCCCTGCACAATCCGCCGCTCTTCGGGAACATAGGCAAGTCCCAGCGCGAAGCGCACATGCGCCGGCCGGCTCAGCAGCTCCTTGCCCTTGAAGGTGACCGAGCCGCGCGTTCGTCCCATCAACCCCATGATCGATTTCAGCGTCGTCGTCTTGCCGGCTCCATTGCGACCGATCAGGCAGACGATCTCGCCCTTGGTCACTTCGAGAGTTATGTCCTGCAGCGCGTGACTTGCGCCGTACCAGGCATTGAGCTTGCTGATCTGCAGCATTCGTCAATGCTCCCGCTGGCCGAGATAGACGCGCTTCACCGCCTCGTTCTGCCGGACCTCCTGCGGCGTTCCTTCGGCGAGAAGTTCTCCGTGATGCAGCACGAGGATGCGATCGCTGATCCCGAGCACCAGCTTCATCTTGTGCTCGACGAGGATGACCGTACGCTCCTTTGCGAGCTTCACGATCAGATCCATCATGGTCCGGGTCTCCTCCGGGCTCATGCCGGCCGTCGGCTCGTCCAGCAACAGCAACCGGGGTTGGCTGGCAAGCGCCATGCCGATCTCCAGCGCCCGCTGCTCGCCATGGGCCAGCGTCCTGGCGGCACGTTCGCGAGATTCCCACAATCCGACCAGCGCAAGCAGCTCGTCCGCCCGCTCGACCAGCTCGGTCAGGCGCGCGCGGGGACGCCAGATGTCGTATCTCGACACCAGCGCCTGCAGACCGACGCGGATGTTTTCACGGGTCGTGAGCTGCGGGAACACGCTGGTGATCTGAAAGGACTTTGCGATCCCCATATGCGCAAAGCGGTGCTGCGGCAGCCCGGTGACATCCTTGCCCTCGAATTCAACGCTGCCTTTGGTGGGCGCAAACGCGCCGCACAGCAAATTGAAATAGGTGCTCTTACCGGCCCCGTTCGGACCAATAATGGAGGTGATCGCTCCTCTGGAAAACTCCGCCGAGATATTGTTCAGCGCAACAAACTTCCCGAACGTCTTGCCGACGCCCCTGGTACGCAGAATGATTTCCTTGGTTTGGCCTTCCGCGGCGCTCATCGCCTGCCTCGCGCGATCAGCGTGCCCCAGATGCCGGCGGGGAAGAACAGCACGCATGCAATGAAAATGGTGCCAACGATCAGTTGCCAGTGAACCGTCCACACGGAGACCACGTTCTCCAGGACCAGGAAGACGGCGGCGCCGATCATCGGCCCGAAGAACGTTCCCATACCGCCCAGCAATGCGATCATCACAACCAGACCCGACGTCTCGTAGTGCAGGATCTCGATCGGAACGATCGACAGATGCAGCGCCTGCAAGGCTCCCGCGAGACCGCAGAAGCCGCCAGACAAAACGAAGGTCAGCAATCGGGTCTTGGTGACGTCATAGCCTGACGCGCGGGCGCGCATCTCATTCTCCCGCACGGCCTCAATGACGGCGCCAAATGGCGAGGCAAGAATGCGCGACATCACGAAAAACGCGGCAATCACAAAAGCCGCGATGACATAGTAACGGATCATCGGATTGATGAAGTCGAGCCGCAAGCCGAACAGATCGATGGTGCGGACATTGATGCCGCGGAGGCCGTTTTCGCCGCCGGTCAGGTCAACCGCCTGATAGAACAGGTAGTAGACACATTGCGACAGCGCCATCGTTACCATCGCGAAGTAGATGCCGCGGGTCCTGATCGCGAGCACGCCAATCAACGATGCCATCAACAGGCCGCCGGCGATCCCGGCTGCGATGGCCGCATACCATGGCCAGCCAAAATGCACGATGGCGATGCCACACAGGTAGGCACCGGTTCCGAACAGCGCCGCGTGACCAAACGACAGCAGACCGAGATAACCAAACACGAGGTTGAAGCCGACGGCATACAATCCATAGATCAGGATGTTCACCGCGAGGGCCGTGAACGGCATCACCAACGGGAAAATCAGGATCACCGCGGCCACGATGCTGGCGCGATGCCGCGTTGCGAATTCGTACCAACTGCCCGTCGTGGCACGAGACTGTTTGACGGATTCGGTGGCTCCGATCATCCCTGGCTCTCAGCTCATCAGTCCGGCGCGGCCGAAGAAGCCTTGGGGACGAACGATCAGGACGATCGCCATCAGGGCAAAGATCGAAACCTTGGCCATCTCGGGCGCAAACAGCGACGTCATGCTGACCACCACACCAACGAGGAGGCCCGCCAGTACGGCGCCACCGATCGAGCCCATGCCTCCTACGACCGTAACCACGAAAGCCTCGGCGAGAATCGTGCCGCCCATCTCGGGAATGACGCCTTGAAGCGGGGCAGCCAGCAGCCCGGCAAAGCCCGCAATCGCGGTGCCTATCCCGAACACGATCAACCAGACCCTGGAAACGTCGACCCCGAGGACGCGGACGATTTGCGGATCGCGCGCGCCGGCGCGGATAATGAGTCCGAAGCTGGTCTTCTCCAGAAACAGCCAGAGCGCCAACAAGACAACGGCCGTCGCGCCGATCACGAACAGGCGGTAAAGTGGAAAATATCCGACACCGATGTCGACAGCCCCCTGCAGAAGCTCAGGCGTGTCGAAGGGATAACCGGTCTTGCCGAAGGCAATGCGCACGCATTCGACCATGACGTAGCTCAGCCCGAAGGTCAGCAGCAGCGGATAATCGATGCCGCGGCCGTAAAGCGGCCGGATCAGCACGCGCTCGACGGCAAGGCCGAACAGCCCGATCAGAAGCGGTACCGCCAGCAAGCAGAGCCAGAAATTGCCGCCGATCGAAATCAGGTACAGCCCGACATAGGCGCCGACCATGTAGAACGCGCCATGAGCGAAGTTGACGACGGTCAACATCCCGAAGATCAGCGAGAGGCCGATCGCAAACAGCACGTAGATCGCGCCGAGCGCCAGCCCAGCGAATAGTTGCAGTGCAATCAGATCAAAGCTCAGGCCCGGCATTTGTCCCCCCCTCAGCACGCGCACCGCTCCGCGGTGCGCGCCGGCGCATGGCTCAGCTCTTGTGGCCAAGCGTGTCGCAGGTACGCAGGTTCTTCTCGTTAGGCTCTTCGGTCGATAGAACCTCGAACACATCTGACTCGTTCTTCATGTCCTTGGACTTCGACTTGATCACGAGCACCGATTGCACCGATTGGTGATCGCATTTGCGATAGTATTGCGGCCCCTTGTAGTAGTCGTACTTCAGAGCCTCCAGTGCCGCGACGACCTTGTCGGTCTCCACGCTGCCCGCGCCCCTGACCGCCTCGAGCACCGTCCGAACACCGCCATAGCCTAGCGCACCGTAGTCGGTAGGCAACTTGCCGTCATACATCTTGCGGAACGCGTCGTTGAACGCCTTGGTCGAGGCGAACTTGTCCTCGATGCCCCAGAAGAACGAGCAGCCCCCGACGACGCCTTCGAATGCCTGGGGGCCCGCCGCAACGCGACTGGCATGCGACAGCAGCGGCGCGATGATCTGGATCGATTTCTTGATGCCGAAGTCGGTTGCCTGCTTCAGCGCGATCTGCTGATCGCGGCCGAAATTGCTGATGCAGAGAATATCGGGCTTCAGCGCCTGGAGACGTGGCAGCAGGGTCGAGAAATCAGTCGTCCCTAACGGATGGCGGATGTCACCGAGATTCTCGATGTTGAATTCCTTCCCGACCTCGAGAAAGCCGCGAACCATCTCGTGACCGTAAGCATAGTCCGCTGTGAGAAACGCAACCTTCTTGCCGAATTTGGTGAAGGCGTAGCGCCCGACCGCCCCTGACGTCATGTGCGGGTTCAGCGCTTCGTGGAACGTGTATTTGCTGAAATCTGCTGCCTCGTTGATGGCGTCGGACTGGCTGATCGAATTGAAGATGACGCCGCGTTCCTTGGTGACGTTGTTGATCGCGAGCTGAACCGCCGCCGATAGACTGCCGACGACGAAATTCACCTTCTCCTTCTCGACCAATTCCAGGGTCCGCGTCGCCGCCTCACCAGGATTCAGCTTGTCGTCACGCACGACGAGCTCGGCCTTGCGGCCGTTGAGACCGCCGGCATCATTGAACTGGGTGACAGCAAGCTGACCCGCCCGCACCTGGTCCTGGGCCTCGGCACCGTATGGACCGGTCAAAGGAACCGGGAAGCCGATCTTGATGGGCGCTTCCTGGGCCTGAAGCAGATTGATGCGAAAAGGCGAGACGGCGAGAACGGCGCCGGCGCTTGCCGTCGTCAGCAGACGACGCCGTGATATCGATCCAGCTTTGGTGACCTTCTTCGTCATGACTATTCCTCCCCAAGAACTGTCTGCGTTTTTGCTTATCGTATTATCGTTGCCCGGAACGTCTCCACTCAGATCCGTCCCAGGGCGGTCAGGATAACCTGAGGCGTGAGCGGAATCTCGGTAATTGTTGCGCCAAGCGGCCGGAGCGCGTCATTGACCGCGTTGGCAACCGCTGCTGCCGCGCCGGCCGTCCCCGCCTCCCCAGCCCCTTTGGCTCCCAGTTCCGATTCCTGCGTCGGAGACACCACGTGGCCGACCTCGATGTCGGGCATCTCGCCGGACATCGGGACCAGATAGTCCGCCATATTGGCATTGGTCAGCTGACCGCGTTCGTCGTAGATGCACTTCTCGAACAGCGCCGCGCCGAGCCCCTGCACGACCCCGCCCCGGATCTGCTCGTCGACCAGTTGCGGGTTGATGATGGTGCCGCAGTCTTCGACAACCCAATGCTTCAGCAGCTTGACGAACCCGGTCTCGGTATCGACCTCGAGCCATGAGGCCTGAACGCCGTTGGTGAACGCAAAGGGATATTGGCGCGGAACGAAATGCCGGGTCGCCATCAATTCGGGCTGGACACCGGGCGGCAGGGTGTCCGGTCGAAAATAGACGATCCGCGCCAGCTCGTTCAGTTCGATGCGAAGCGCGCCGTCGGCGGCGTTGACGATCGTGTTGTTGACGATATCGAGCCCGTCCGGCGTCGATTGCAGGATGGCCGCGGCGACGTTCAGGATGTTCTCTCGCAGGCCCTTGGCTGCCTGCAATGCAGCTTCGCCGCCGATGCCGGCACCGCGCGAGGCCCAGGTACCACCGCCATAGGGCGTGTGGTCGGTGTCGCCCAGGATGACGCGGACGCGTTCCATCGAAACGCCAAGCACGCTGCCAACGATCTGGGCCGTCAGCGATTCCGACCCTTGCCCCTGTTCGGTGATGCTGGTCTGGCAGATCACGGACCCTTGCGCGTCGAGCCGGACCGCAACGCCATCCTGCGATGAAATTTTCGCGCCGCCCACGCCGTAAAAGGCAGCGCTGGGATTGGTCACCTCGATGAAGCTCGCGATTCCGATGCCTCGATGGACGTTTCTGGCGCGCAAGGCCGCTTGCTCAGCCCGCAACGCGTCGTAATCCATCATCTGAAGCAGCTTGGTCAACGAGGCGTGATGCGAAAGCTGCTCGAACTTCATGCCCGAGGGCGATGCACACGGATAGGCATCGTCGGCGATCAGATTGCGCCGCCGGATTTCGACGGGGTCCATGCCGATCTTCGCGGCCGCCAGATCGACCAGGCCTTCGGTGACCGAACAGGCGATCGGGTGTCCGACCGCCCGGTACTGGCACATTACGTTCTTGTTCTGGAAAACGACGCGCGCCCGCGCCCGATAGTTCGCCGTGGCGTAGGGCCCACCGACCAGATTGACCACCTGATTGGCCTCGATGGCGCTGGTGCGCGGATACATCGAGTACGGGCCGATCCCCGTCAGGTCGTCGATCTCGAAGGCCGTAATCGTACCGTCCGGCCTGACCCCGATCCGTCCCCTGCATCGATGATCGCGGGCGTGGATGTCCGTGTTGAAACTCTCGACGCGGTCCGCCACGAACTTGACTGGCCGACGCAACAGCTTGGACAGCGCGTAGGTCGCCATTTCGTCGGCGTAGATATGGACCTTGATGCCGAACGAGCCGCCGACATCCTTGCAGACCACTCGGACCTGCGCTTCCCCTAACCCAAGATGCAGCGCCGCGATGTTCTGCACCATATGGGGCGCTTGCGTGCCCTGATAGATCGTGAGCCGTGCCTCGGCCGCATTCCAATCGGCAACGACGGCGCGCGGTTCAAGTGTCACGCCGGTGTGGCGCCCGAATACGAAGTCGGCCTCGACGAGTTCGGACCCCGACAATGCATGATCGACGTCGCCGGCGTCGAGCGTCCGCTCAAAGGCAAGATTGTCGCCGAGCGCAGCATGAATGACGGGAGCTGCCGGATCGAGCGCAGCACGCATGTCCGTGACCGCCTCGAGCTCCTCGTAGTCGACTGAAATATGCTCCATGGCATCTTCGGCTGCAGCACGGCTGGTCGCCACAATCGCTGCAATGGCCTCGCCCTGCCAGCACACGCGGTCGACCGCGATCGCGTGTTGTGGCGCTGACTTCAGTCCCTTCAGGTGCGAGAGCACCCCGACCCACGGCGTGATGACCGCTTCAAGTTCACGACCCGTGACGATGGAAACGACACCGGGCACGCGCCTTGCCGCCTCGGCGTCGATCGCTGCGATTTTGGCGTGGGCATGTGGCGACCGTAGAAAAACCACATGCGCCATCCGAGGCAATTCGAGATCACTGACATATTGGCCCCGCCCCTGCAGCAACCTGTCGAGGTTCGGCCGCGGTACGGTCTTGCCGATGTAGGAATTCGGGCGATCAAGCACCGAAAGCGCGTCTGCTGGCGCCCGCGTCACCGTCATACGCCCCGCTCCGCGCGCGTGATGGCTGTCGCCTCAACCGCATCAACAATGGCCTGATAGCCCGTGCAGCGGCAATAGTTGCCGGAAAGATGCTCGCGGATTGCTCGACGATCAGGCACGGACACGTGCTTCAGCAGGTCCTGCGCCGTGATCAGCATCCCAGGCGTGCAATAGCCACACTGCAATGCATTGCGTTCGCGAAATGCCGCCTGAAGATCGGCTATTTCACCGCTGTCAGACAGCCCCTCGATTGTCTCAACTGACGCGCCCTGCGCCTGGACCGTCAGCATCAGACAGGAGCGAACGATCTCGCCATCGAGTCGGACCGTACAGGCACCGCAAACGCCGTGCTCGCACCCAACGTGGGTTCCGGTCAGCTTGAGATTTTCCCGGAGGAAATCAGCAAGATTGAGCCGCGGCAAGACGAAGGCGTCGATGGGTTCGCCATTGACCAGAAGCGAGACCGGTACCGGAGCGTTCACTTGCCGACTCCCGTTTCCAGTTCTGGCCGTGCCAGCAATGCTGCCACGCAGCGCCGGAGCAAGACCGTCGCGAGGTGTCGACGCATGGCCGCGGTCGCCTGCTGGTCCTCCTGTGGATCGAGTTCATCGGCCAATGCGGCCGTCGCCTCTGCGAGCAAGGCGGGAGTTACCGTGGCATCGATCAGTTTGCCGGCGGCCGCCGCGAGCAATGGCCGGTCGCCAACAGCAAAGAAGCCGAGGCGAAGAGCTGAGAACCTGCCGGCCGCAACTACGGCACGGGCGGCGAGACCAACGACAGCGTAGTCGCCATGCCGCCGGGCATATTCCTGAAAGAAAAATGTCGAGCCTTGGCCTGCGACCGGCACCTCGACCGCGACAAGCAACTCGTCGGGCAACAGTGCCGTTTCGTAAATTCCCCTGAAAAACTCCGTCGCAGCAATCCGGCGCTCGCCGGCCGAGCCCCGAACAACGATCGTGGCGTCAAGCGCCACAACACAGGCCGGCAGCTCCGACGCAGGATCGGCGTGAGCGAGGCTGCCGCCGATCGTTCCGCGATTGCGAATTGCGGGATGGGCAACGTGGGCAACGGCATCGCGCAACAGCCGCACGTGCAGTGCAACCTCCGGCGATCTGAGCAGATCGACGTGCCGGGTCAGCGCGCCAATGACCAGCAGGTCTCCCCTCACGGTGATGCCGCGCAACTCGGCGAGGCCGCCGATATCGACCAGAATGTCCGGAGACAGGAGCCGCAGGTTCATCGCCGGCATCAGGCTCTGACCACCCGACAGAACCTTCGCCTTGTCGCCGTGCATGGCGAGCAACTCCAGCGCGTTCACGACGCTGGTCGCGCGGGCGTAGGCGAAAGCCGCAGCTTTCATGTGGGCGTGGCCTCCCGGGCCCAATTTTGGTTTGCCCGATTAGAGGGCCGCCCTCTTCAAAGGTCAAGCTTGTTTATCGAGTGATTATTTGTGCAGCAAGGGCTTGTCTTCGCCTCGGGAAGGCCGCAGGTTCCTTGCCAACTAAAGTTCAAATCGCGGGAGGCGGATCATGAAGCTCGGTTTCTTTACGATGCCGATCCATCCTCTCGACAAGGATTGGCGGCAATCGCTCCGGGAGGATCGCGAGGCCTTTCTGCTCGCGGACGAGCTCGGGTTCACCGAGGCGTATGTCGGCGAGCACGTCACCGACACGGCCGAGAACATCACCTCCAGCATTGCCTTCATTGCCTGGCTCGCAGCCGCAACCAAGCACATCAAGCTTGGAACCGGCACCATCAACATGCCAAACACGCATCCGGCAGCCGTCGCAGCGTCTGTCGCCATGCTCGATCACATGCTTGATGGCCGCTTCATCCTTGGAATCAGCCCGGGTGGGTTGCTCTCCGACGCGGAGGTTTTCGGCAATCTCGACGCCGACCGCAATGCCATGTTCCTTGAGGCCATCAACCAGGTTCTTGATATCTGGGCTGGTAAACCGCCCTATGATCTGCAGGGCAAATATTGGAACGTCTCGGTCAAACGGACTCTGATCGAGGACATCGGCCAGGGAATCGTCGCTCGCCCTTTGCAGGCGCCTCACCCGCCAATCGTGGTGACCGCGGTTGCGCCATTCTCAAAGGGCGTAACGGAGGCGGCGGCGCGCGGCTGGGATCCGATCTCGGCAAACTTCCTGATGCCGGCATGGGTGAAGAGCCACTGGCCGAAATATGTCGAGGGTTGTGAGCGCGTGAACCGGGCAGCCGAGCCTGCCAATTGGCGTGTCGCCAAGAGCGTGTTCGTTGCAAAGGATGCAGCAACCGCGAAGGCCTATGCCACGTCGCGCGATAGTCCCTACGTGTACTATTATCACCAGCTGTTCACGAAGCTGAAGCGCAGTGGCCGGCTCGAGTTGTTCAAGACGCGACGGGATCAACCCGACGCCGAGGTCACACTGGAGTCGATCTGCGACAAATTGATCATCTACGGCACGCCCGAAAGCGTGGCTGACCAGTTGCTGGCGTTCCAGCAAGAGATTGGCACCTTCGGAACCCTGCTTTACGCCGGCAAGGACTGGAAAGATCGCGAGCTTGGCCGTCAATCGATGATCCTGATGGCCGAGAAGGTCCTGCCGCGGATCAATGCCACTGCTGCCGGATCATCGACGTGAAGGAGGTTCGACATGGCCTTTACTGATCGCATTCCGTACCAGGCGCAGGTCGATCGACCGAAACTGACATTACCTGACGGCAAGAAGCTTGCCGTGTGGGTTATCCTCAATGTCGAGGAATGGCGCATCGAGAATGCGATGCCACGCACCGTGCTGAGCCCACCGATGGGCCAGCCCTTGCTGCCCGACGTGCCGAACTGGTCGTGGCATGAATACGGCATGCGCGCCGGCTTCTGGCGGCAGTTCAAGGCTTTGACCGATCGAAAGATACCGGTGACGCTGGCTGCGAACGCCAATGTTTGCAACAGCTATCCGCGTGTGGCGTCGGCGGCGCGCGAGGCGGGCTTCGAGTTCATGGGACATGGGTTTGTTCAGGGCCCGATGCACAAGGTCGAAAACCAGGCGGACGCAATCAAGCGCGCGGTCGACACGATTGCTGGATTTACCGGCAAGCCGCCGCGATCATGGGAAAGCCCGGGCCTGACCGAAACCGAAAAAACGCTCGATCTCCTGCGCCTCAACGGGATCGAATACGTGGCCGATTGGGTGATCGACGATCTCCCCCAGGACATCGCCACGCCGCACGGCACCGTGACGACGATTCCCTATTCGGTCGAGACCAACGACATTGTCATTCACGCGCTGCAACACCTTCCGTCGGAACAGTTCCTGACCCGCTGCACTGACCAGTTCGATCGGCTGTACCTTGAGGGCGCAGAGAACGCGCGGATCATGGCCATCTCGGTGCATCCCTACATCACGGGCGTGCCGCATCGTATCAAGTACCTGGAGGCCCTGCTCGATTACGTCATCGGCCATGACGGCGTCGCCCTCATGACGGCAAGCGAGATCGGAGATTGGTATCGGGGTCAGATGGCGACAATGTAGCCCGGGTCAGCCGACGACCTTGATCGGCGCCCGTCGACGATCGGTCGCGCTCTCCGCCATCCTCTCAAATCCCGCGAGGAAGATATCCAGCGCGTCACTGATCATTTGCGCCTTGTCCTCGAGGACAGGCGCTTCGTAGATGTACTTGCGTACGCCATAATAGAAGATGCCGCCGTGAAACACCCAGGCCAGCTCGAGTTCTGCGGCGCTGGGCCTGCCTTGCGTCGCGAGGCCGGCGTCGTGGCGGCATTCCCGGAGAATGCGTGTCAGGATCTTGTCCTTGACCATGCCAACATACCACCGATTGATATCGAGGCCCTTCAGGCCGGAGTAGAGATAGATCCGGAGCCATCTTCGGTTGAAAATCGCGTCGGTATAGATCTCGTAAAATTCCTGAAGCCGCACGCGGAGCGGACGTGACCGATCCGAGAGCAACTTCTCCCAGCCGATTTCAAGCGGTTCGAGATATACCTTGCGGTAGACCTCCTTGATGAGATCGTCCTTGCTCGGAAAGTAGCGGTAAAGCAGCGGCTGCGTTACGCCGAGCTTGTGAGCAAGGGCGCGCGTGCCGCCGCCAAATCCCTCCTCCGCAAATAGCTCGGTTGCCTTGGTAACGAATTCACTGCGACGATCGACGGCTGATAGTCGCCTCTGCTTGGCACGAACGCGCTTGACGGGCGTCTTTCGATTCATGATGTCTTGTCACCACCCTCAGCCAAAAACCCGCCAAAACCTCCGCGCGCGAACACCAGCGGATTGTTCCGGTTATAGGCGTAGGCTTCCACCGCGCCCAGGAAAATGACGTGATCCCCGCCATAGTAGCGGTTGGCGGCACGGCACTGGAAATTCGCGACCACATCGGCAAGCACGGGAGCATTCCCGAGGCCCGGCGTCCAGCTCACACCCGCGAACTTGTCACCCGACGATCTGGCAAACTGCACCGCCAGCGCCTGTTGCGACGCGTCTAGAACGTTGACCGTAAAATGGCTGGCATTCTGGAAGATCGGCAGTCCCTGCGAAAACATGCCCAGGCTCCACAACACAAGTGGCGGATTGAGCGACACCGATGCAAAGGAATTACAAGTAATTCCATAGGGCCGTCCTTCAGCCGCCATCGCGGTGACTATCGTCACACCTGTTGCGAACGTACCGAGCGCATTGCGGAAATCACGGGGATCGATCGCCGAACTATCGCTTGCGAGCTCACTGGCGGGATCCAGCGGATGTTTGGGCGAGTCGGACATCCGGCTTACCTCAAAGCGTCAGGTTTTCAGACGGCAGCCCCAGAGCCACCCGCCCGTAATTGGTGCCCGCCGCGTCAAAATTGAACGCGAGATGCGAATTCACCGCGTGCGCGTCGCGGAATTGGCGCTGCAACGCTCCGGAGGTAAACAGGCTGCGTGCGCCGCCCGCCGCAAATAGAAGAGACACCGCCTCGGTGCACAAATTGACCGCGAACGCACCGTCGCGCCGAAGCTTCGTCTTCGCTGCAATGCCCGGGATATCGCCACGCCGGACCTCCGCAAGTGCCTCAACGCAGCTCGTGCGCATGATTAGCCGCGCGGCATCGATCTTCGCCGACGCCTCGGCGATCTTGATCTGTGTGCTTTGCAGGTCCCCAATCTTGGCCCGGTTATATGTCGAAGCGCGGTGTCGCGCGATCTCGACATAGTCATCAAGGCAAGCCTGCGCATTTCCCAAACCAACCCCGGACAACACATAGGGAAACAACGAAAAGACCGGAAGCATGTAGAGCGCATTCGGATTGACGATACTGCCCGGCGTCGCACCTCCCGCAAGATCGCTGACGGCAACGGTCATATGCTCGGGAACGAATGCGTCGGTGACCCGCACGTCGTTCGATCCCGTTCCGCGCAAGCCAGCCGCATTCCAAGTGTCGTCGATGCTGTAGTCCCGCCTGTTCAACAGGAATAGCCGATACTCGACACCATCGGCCTCATCATCCGAGGCGACCACGCTCGCGAGCATGTTCCATCCGCAGGATTCCACCCCGGACGAAAACGGCCAATGACCACTCAGAACATATCCGCCACTTGCCTTCCTCGCACGACCTGCCGGGAAGACAAAGGAAGACGCGATCAGCGCATCTGGATCCTCTCCCCACACCGCGCTCTGCGCTTCGGGCGCGAACATACCCAGCATCCAGTGGTGACTTGCAAGGTTGGCAAAATTCCAGGAGACTGAGGCGTCTCCCTGCCCGAGGGCATCGGCGCAGTCGACCAGGGCAACATAGTCGAGCTCGCTGCCTCCGACGCGCTTGGGCTGCAGGATCCGGAAAAGGCCGCTGTCAAGCAAATCCCGCTCGGTCTCCGGCGGCAATCTGCGCAGCTCTTCGGTCCGCGATGCCCGTTCGCGCAATGCCGGAACAAGCGCCCTGGCGCGTGCGACCATGACCGAATAACGATCCATATCCGGGCCTGGCTGTACCTTCGTGTCGAGCCCGCGGCCAACCTCAACCATGGTCTCTTCCTTCGTTCGATCTCCAAGACATTTGCGCGCGCGATCGAGCCGTCAACTCAGTTTATCGATCGATCACCAGAGATCAAGGCGCGCAAGCCTGCATTCCGCGAATTCAGCGCTCAGGATCCACGACTGCCGCCGGGCGCCCATTTAAGGAAACGCTTCCAGCGATGCTTCGTTCGCACTGCAGAGGCCCATTCTAGCATCCCCACGCCCAAAATTCGATGCCGGCTACGACCGCGGCTTGCCAAAGGATGTTACCCATGGCCAGAAACGCAAAAAACCCCGATCGCCGAAGCCACCGGGCGCTCAACGTCATCGAATTGTTCGCGACAACCCGAACCCACGTCGCAGGATCTAGACGAGCTCCTTCCTCCAATACAGCGTGTGCTGCCATGCCCAGGGCGAGACAGGTTCGAAGAGCCGATATCCTCGCCGGATAAAATCATTGGCCAAGAAGATGTACTCGCTCGGAGCCGTGTCGCAATCCGGATCAGGATCAGGCAACACCGCACGAAAATGCGACCGTGGGAACGTCCGTCTGCTCGCGTTTGGAATGCGGGCGCTGAATGAACTGGATGATCTCGGCGCTCATGCAAGCTCCCACAACGCGATGGCAACCAGATCCGCGAGCGCGAGCGATATCAGATAGGCGGTCATGCAAACCTCGTTGATCGGCCGTCAGCGCGCGATGCGGCCATGGCATGAATGTGCGGCAGATCGCGCAGCGGGCGGCGATCTTTGGGGCGCGAACCTTAGCCCTGACGAGTGGGGCCGCGGGCGGCGCCGGCTTTCGCCGCGCCGCAGGACCGGCGCGTTCGCGCGCACCAGCCAATTCGTTCTCTTTTCAAGGGGGCCGGACGGCGGCGCGCTTGCGACACTCAGGCGACGGGCTGGGAGGATATGGCGTCGTGACGGTGCGGTCGCCGTCCGATTGGTGAAACGGCAAAGGAAAAGCCCGCCGCGGATTGCTCCGCGCTGGCTCAACAATTTCTGGTTTTCGGATTATGACCCTGAGTTGCCCGACGTGTCAAACCTATTTCGGCCTGAATGCGATCGGTAAAATGCGATGCGTCGGCTTCGATGGTGAGAAACCGCCTTGAGCGAAAGTTTGGGCATTGATCCGGAATCGCAGCGCAGGCCGGTGCCAAGCGCCTATGCTTGCTGCGATGATGTCAGTGTGCCCGACGCGTCAAGCGGACATCTCACAATATTTGGATCGACATCAATGCAGTTTTTGGCCTGCGTCGGTCGAACTGACCCGCGCCGCATTTGATTGCAAGGAGAAAGCGTCGATGTATTTCGTTGCTGCCGTGCTCGCGGTCCTGTCCGGCCTGTTCTACGCCGCGGGCCATCATCAGATCGGCTCTCTCGGTGCCACCATGTGCCAGTATGGCGGCATGTTCTGCGACAGCCCGGTGCTGGTTCTCGTTGGTGCAGGATTTGCAGCAGCGTGGGGCATGCTGGTCAGCATTCGCTGATCATCCCGCGACATTCCGACGATGATTTTGTGCCGCTGATTTGCCCGACGTGTCAATTCCCGCGCCCTGCGTCGGGATGTGATCCCACGAACGCCCGCAGCTATTGCGGCGTGCTCGGGTTTGCCGGATGAGCGGGCTTTGGGCCGGGTGGATCAGGCTCGATCGGTGCCTTGGGCTCGGTCGGTATGACCTTTGCGCCAGCCGCGCGCGCCGCCTCGCCGGTCGTTGAGTAGTTAGCCGAAGCGGCCGGCTGCACGTTCGGCTTGTTCCACGGACCGTGATCCACGATCAGCATGCCGAGCACGCCGAGGATCGCAACCACGGCCGCGACCAACAGCGGCGTGCCACCATGCCGATTTCGATGCTTGACCGAACCGCCATCTGCAATGCCATGCGCCTGCATTGTCATCATCGTCTCCTCCACGGAAACAAGCCGCGACCCGCGCGTAAGTTTCCGGTTCCCCGATGTGAAAGCGAGGCATGTCGGTGGAACCAATCCGCCGCTGCGGAATTTCTGGGATATGTGACCGCCATCGCCGTTCAATACGTGCGGATGGCAAAGGCGTTGGTCACCTGACTTTCAATAAATCGCGGCACGGCACATGAGCTCCGAAACACCCGAGTTCCCGCTTCAACCCACACTCGGTGAACGAGCGATCGACACCGCGACGGACGTCTCGCGTACGATCACGGAGGTGTCGGATGGACTCCGAGCCGCCGCCGATCGCCTCAGCGATGCCATCGCGACCTCGCGCCGACCGGGCGGAGCCCTGGCCACCGTGAGTGCGGTCACGCGCGAAGCGCCGCTCGCAAGCCTGTTCGTCGCGTTTCTGCTCGGCGTCGCCGTCGCGCGCCGGCGCTAAACCGTCGATGGGGCCGCGAACGCCGTCCTAGAACTTGCCCTTCGTCGCGTCCTTGGTCGCCGACATCACGCTACCGCTGATCTGCCGCATGTGTTCGCCGGCATTGGTGAACTGGCTGCGCAGGAATTCCGACTGGATCCGCATCGCCTCCTGCAGATCCGTTGCGTGCACGAGCTTGCGCGCATGCTCGAACGCCGCCTTCATGTTCTGCTCGGTGAACGACAGCGCTTGTTTGGAGATCTCGGTACCGGCGCCCGGCATCGACGTCATCGACTTGCTCGCAGCATCAAAGAACAGACTGAAGGCCTGTTCGGCCTGGTCGATGGTCTTTTCCGCGAGATCGCGCAACTCGGCGGGAACTTCAAGCTTAGGCTCAATCATGATCGCGCCCCCTGAAATAAGCGTCTGGCGAGGTTAGCATAGATTGTGACGGCGTCAGCGCCGGATCGCGAGCAATGACTCGCTCCGGCCAATTGAGGAAAAATTACCTAGCCACGACCGACAGCCGATTCCAATTATGTCAGCACTGTGGCATAGTGATTCGGCTTCTTCGTCGGCCGCGTTCGCGTCTCTGGGGAATAAGGGGATCCGATGCTGCGCGCCGTTCGTCCGACACCGACCTGCACCCGGTTCAAGACCAGCATAGAGATGCCGTGCATGAAGTGCGGCACGCAAATGCGGCTTGCCTTGATCGAGCCTCGCGACCAAGTCTACGACGTGCTGACCTATCAGTGCACGCCTTGCAATTCCGGTGAAAGCTTCCTGAACGCGCGCTAGGCTGCGCGCCTATTCAGTCCCTCACCACGGCGGCTCCCGTCTCCGTCAGCCCGGGCTCGTCGTCATGCAGTTCGACGAGACCGAGCTCAGCGAGGATGTGCAGATCCTCGTCGCTGACCGGTGACAATTTGAGCCTGCCGGCCTGAATATCCCGCAAGGTCCAGCGCAAGCCGATCGCGCGCTCGAGTGAAAATTCCGCGAATGGATTATTTGCCATCCGCCTCGACTAGTGCGGCATTTGGATCAGACTTTGTCGTTGCCGCGGCGGCTTCATGGACACCACAGATTGATCGCCGCTGGCGCGATCGAAGCGCACAATGCCTCGACCACGCCAACGCTTCATAGATTGCTCGCAGCGGCTCAGTAGCGGTAGGGATCGATATCGAGAAGCGGGAATGCGCTGAACACGCTCGGCAGATTGGTCGGCATCGCCGGATGCAGGTAGGATTTGTCCAGTTCGGCAAAGCTGGTGACGCCGAGCAGACCGAGGCAGCGGATCACCTCGTCCTCCAGCAGTTCAAGCATCCGGACAATGCCGGCCTCGCCGGCCGCGGCAAGCGCCCAGCACTGCAGGCGGCCGATGCCGACAAGATCAGCGCCCGAAATGATAGCCTTCACAATATCGGTGCCGCGGCAGAACGAGCCGTCGACCATGATCTTGGCACGGCCCGCGACCGCCTGAACGATCTCGGGCAGGACATGCATGGACCCACGGCCATGGTCGAGCTGTCGGCCGCCATGATTTGAGACGTAAATCCAGTCGACCCCGTGGTCGAGGGCGATCTTGGCGTCTTCGGCGGTGGCGATCCCCTTGAGGATAAGTGGAATCTTGAACTTGTCCTTGATCAGCTTCACCGTCCGCCATTCCAGCCCCTTCTGGAAATCGCCGCCGGTGGCGCGGATGCGGCTCTCGCGGACATAGCGCTTGGCTATGTCGCGCTCGCGCCGGCTGTAGTGGGCGGTGTCGACCGTGAGGCAGAACGCGGCGTAACCGTTGTCGATGGTGCGGCTGACCACATCCTCGACAAAGGCATCGTCGCCGCGCACATAGAGCTGGAAGATGCGAAGCGCATCCGGTGCCGCCCTGGCGGTGTCCTCCAGCCCGGGCTCGGAAACCGAACTCAGCATGTGCGCCGCGCCGAACGTTCCCGCTCCACGCGCGACGGCCGCGCCCGCATTCGGATCGAAGATCTCGAGCGCGCCGACCGGGGCGATCATCACGGGAAGCCGGAGCTTGCGTCCGAATACCTCGATGGAAGGATCGACGTTGATGACGTTGCGCAGGACGCGCGGCCGGAACGCGATCTCGTCGAGCGCCATTCTGTTGCGGCGCATCGTGGTCTCGGTCTCCGAGGCGCCGACGATGTAGTCCCAGGCGTTCTGATTCAGCTTGGCGCGGGCCTTTCGCGCGAATTCGTGCAGGTTCTGGAATTCCTCGCCGCTGGCGCCGAGTTCGACATTGCGCGTCTGCCGAATGGGGGTCCCGTCATTCATGGTGTTTCTTCTCCCGATTTGGCCGGCACATTAGCCGCAGACAAACCGGAAAAGCTACCACCTTGAGCCACGAATCCGGCCAGCGAAGGCCAGCTATTCGCTCGTGAGATAGATCGGTTCTCGACGCGACGCGGTTCGTATCCAGACGACCTCGCCCGAGGCGAGCTAGCTGCCCGAAAACCGGTTTCGGTACTCGGTCGGCGATACGCCGAGGTGGCGCAGAAAGGCCCGCCGCATTCGCTCGTCATCGCCAAATCCCGCGCGCTTGGCGACCTCGACCACACCGCCGATCTGGCGGCTTTCGAGCAGCAAGCGGGCCGTCTCCACGCGCAGCGCCTCGACGCCGCTTGCCGGTGTCATGCCGGTGCGGCTGACATAGGTCCGGGCGAAGGTGCGTGGCGTCATCCCCGCCTTTTCCGCGAGGGTCTCGACCTTGAGGTCGCTCGTGATGTTCTCGATGATCCAGGCGTGCAGCGCGCTGAAGCGTCCCTCGACGTCCGATGCCTGTGCGGCAAGGACGGTGGAGAACTGGCTCTGACCGCCCGGCCGTTTCAGAAACACCACAAGTCTGCGCGCAACATCGAGCGCGATGGTGTGGCCGAAATCCTCCTCGATCATGGCGAGCGCCAGATCGATGCCGGCGCTGACCCCGGCCGATGACCAGACCCGTCCGTCCTTGACGAAAATCGCGTTGGGCTCAACCCGGATATTGGGAAAGCTATCCTGCAGACGGGGACAATAACGCCAGTGCGTTGCTGCCCGCTTGCCGTCCAGAATCCCGGTCCAGGCCAACGCAAATGCGCCAAGGCAAACCGACGCGATACGGCGCGCCTTCGGCAGCGCCTCCGCGATCCAGTTCATCAACTTCGCGTCGTTGCGAATCTTCCAGATACCGGGCCCGCCGGGGATCACCAGCGTGTCGACCTCGGCCGGCGCAATACTGTCGATCGGCGTCGTGTCGATCATCATGCCGACATCGGTTGGCACCAACCCGCCGGAGGTCGACAGGTAGGACAGCGAGTAGTCCGGTCCCGGCAGCTCGATCGCTTCCAGTTCTGCAAACACCTGCGCCGGTCCCGAGATGTCGAGCAAGGTCACACCCGGAAAGGCAACGATCGCGATCCGCCGCGTCGCTTTCTTGTCGCGCGGCTCAGGCCGGGGCGCTTTGGCAGTTTTCGAGGGCATATTGTCCTTTAAGCCATTCGAGGCTGCCCTGTATAGCTCGCATTGGAATTCTGGAGTTCTGCCATGCCGCGAAGTCTGGGCAGCGGATACGAGGCGATCAAATCGCCTTGGACGGATTACGCGATCTACAGTCTACCCGATGCCTCCCGGGTCGAAGCGTGCGACCGTCAGCCGCTGATGGACGCCATGAACGGCATCATTGCCGTCAACTGGCAGGCCACCGAGCCGCACTGGACAACAACCTCCTCGCCCTTCGACAAGAAGTATAGCCTGATCCTTGTCTACGATCGGTCCGGCCTCATTGCCTTCTCGGTCTACCGCATCCTGGAGATGTCGGCCGGACTTGGAATCTATCGCAGCGGCACGGAAGTGCTCCCGGCGCACCAGGGCCGCGGCTTCTACGGCTTCTTCACATCGGAAGTCCTGAAATGCTCCGGCGCCGCCGCGAGAGCCGAGGGCAACGTGCTCTACGGCTGGCGAACCCGCAACCCGATCGTCTGGGCAGCGAACGCTAAGATTTGCGAAAAAGTGACTCCATCTTTGCTCGACAATACGCAGGATCTCGCCCTGCAGGCGGCCTGTATCGAGATGTGCACCTCGCTCTATCCGGGCAAGCCGCTCGAACTGCCCGACATGATCATGCGCGGCGCTTACGGCCACATTAAGCACCATCGGCAGGCCTATCATGGCACCGCGTCGCTGGTCGATGCCGCGATATCGCGGAAGATTCCGAATTCTGCGGATGCCCTTTTCTCGGTGGGTTACGCGAGGGTGTGATGTCGATGCTCGGACAACAAGCTGTTTATGCCCCGACGTCGCGCTTCACCGATCGCGCCTATCTCGCGTGGACGGCGGTGGCCATCGCCTACGCCATCGCCTTCCTGCAGCGCGTATCGCCGCAGTCGGTCAGCCTCAGCTTCATGCACGACTTCAACACCGACGCGGCCGGCGTTGCGATGCTCGCCTCAAGCTACTTCTGGGGCTACACCTTGATGCAGATTCCGGCAGGCCTTCTGGTCGACCGTTACGGCGTCAAGCGCGTCGTTCTCGTCAGCATGATCGCCTCCTCGCTCGGCAGCGCCGCGTTCGCGCTAGCACCGAACCTGCTCGACGTTTTTGTTGCGCGCCTGATCGTCGCCTGCGGCGATGCGCTGGTCTTCACCGCACTCCTGAAGCTCGTGGCACAGAGCTTCGCGGATGAGCGGTTCGGCATGATGTCGGGCATCTCGCAGGTCTCCGGCTATGTCGGGGGCGTGATCGCGACCACGCCGCTTGCAGCTGCGGTCTCAGGGTTCGGCTGGCGGGCCTGCTTCCTGTTCATCGCCTGCATTGGGTTGGCCAACCTGGCTTTCGCCAAGCTCGCGCTCAAGCCAGATCCGGCCTCGCACAGCAACAAGACGCTGAAGGGCGTGGTGATCGCCGCGCGGCAATCGCTGGCCCATGTCGCGAACTGGGGTTGCGCAATGACGTTTGCGTCGCACTTCGCGGTGGTGACGACGCTGTCGGGCGTCTGGGGCATTCCGATGGTCGCGCACTTCTTCCACATCTCCCCGACGGCGGCCGGCACGCCCCTGCTCGCCTTCATGATCGGCAATGCGCTCGGCTCGATCTTCCTGGGTCACGCCGCCGATCGCGCCGCGGCGGCGCTTGAGCGCGCGCTGATCGGCATTTGCGTGCTGCGCATGCTGCTGATCGCGATGCTGCTGCCGCCGATCGCCCAGACATTTGGTCTCGCCTACGTCACCGTCGTGTTCACTGCCTTGGGGCTCGTCGCTGGCGGCACCGTCCCGCTGGTGCTGAAATGCGTCAAGAAGCTCTACACCGCCGATCTGATCGGTGTGGGCGCATCCGTGAACACCACAGCCGCCGGAATCTTCGCCGGCATCTCGCAGCCCATCATCGGCTTCGCGATGCTCGCCGCCAGCAACGCCTCGGGGACCGACGCCGTACACAACACGGCCGCGATCGGCGACGGCGGCTACAGCGCCTTGATTGTCATTCTGCTTCTCATGTCGCTGCCGGGCATTGCCGGACCGCTCTTGATGAGAAGCAAGTTGATAGCTCGTTAGTGTCGTTATGAGTGTAGGGGGTGTTATGGAGCGCTTGTTCTTGAGAAAAGGCGAAGTCACGTCAAACTTTCCGGTCAGCAGCTGGCAGAGCGTGATGTTCTCCGAGTTTGAAGCGCAGATGAGCAGCGAGGCAAGGCCGTTCCCTTGCGTGTTCGGCGTGACCGGACATCGCCAGGATCAGCTCCGCTACCTTTTCCTCGATCCATATGACGTGGCGGTGCTGGGCGAGCAACTCGGGCAATATGTCTCGCAGGCGCGCTCGTTCGGTCCCAACACCTCGTTGATCGTGTTCACGCGGCCCCGCCCGGTGCAGACGCTCGATGCCTATTATCGCAAGATGTGGCTGACGCTCGATCAGCTCGCGCGGCTGGACAAGAACCCGTGGCCATCAGAGATTCCGGAACAGATCGACCATCCGATGTGGGAGTTCTCGTTTGCGGGCGAGCCGATCTTCGTGGTCTGCACGACGC
Organism: Bradyrhizobium sp. USDA 4538; assembly: GCF_024171045.1. Taxonomy (NCBI): domain Bacteria; kingdom Pseudomonadati; phylum Pseudomonadota; class Alphaproteobacteria; order Hyphomicrobiales; family Nitrobacteraceae; genus Bradyrhizobium; species Bradyrhizobium sp. USDA 4538. The sequence continues at coordinate 6,384,228 of NZ_JALJZE010000001.1, read as the reverse complement.
CCGCGCATGTGATGCGGCAGAGCCGCCGGTCCAGCGCCTTCATGCTCACGTTCCAGCCGCGCTGGGTGTTCGACAAGATCCTCGGGACGGAGAAGGCCGCGAACGCCGCGTTCGCGGAGGTGCGCAAGCGCCTGATCCCGTACGACAGCGCAAGCCCCTCTCCGCTTCTTGGCCGCTACGGCGCAACCGACGGCCGCGAGTATCTGCAGTACTTCCTGCACGACGACAACCATGCGAGCTCGGGCTGCCCCTTCGCCAAGCTCGCGCAGAACAAGGCTCAACCGATCGCGAACAAGGAGCAGGCAGCATGACCCAGATCATCGCAGGCACGAAGACTGAATTTGCCATCGCCCCGGAGATCCTGAACCTGCTCCCGGCCCAGGGCTCGGTCGAGCTGCAGCATGATGCGGCCGGCAAGGTGCATCAGTTCCATACCCATCCGGTCGACGAGATCCTGATGATCGTCAGCGGCCGGCTGAACTTCATCTGGGATGGCGGCGAGCGGGTGGTCGGCGCCGGCGACACCATCCTGCTGCCAGCCGGCACCCGTCACCAATCCGAAGCGCTCGAGGGCGGCGCGATCTACGTGATCGCGACGCAAGCGCCCGCCAAGCCAATGAACAGCTGACGCACAGGAAAGATTTGCGAGCACCTCAGGACAGTGAGGGATCGCGCGGCGGCTCAACCGCCAAACGTTCGATCAGCTCGATGACCTCGGAACGCTGGTCGGGCGCAAGTCGAAGGAAAGCCTTCAACAGTCGCAGGCTTTCCAGTGTTTCGCTCGATGGAGCTCCGAGCTTCTTCTGCAGCTCCGCAACGTATGTGGGATTTTTCATCTCGCACCTTAAGTGAGGATTACGAATGGCATACCCAGGTAAACGTGAAGGCTTGGCCCAGAAGGTCGACACCGCAGCACAAGAGGCCGAACGCCTCGGCCTGACCACGGCAACCCTCATCCTCCGGATGGCACGCCTCGAGATTGATCGGGCGGAACCCGAAGAAGTTGAAAGTATGCCAAGGAACAACTTGCGCAGCAAGCCGAACTGAGTTCCCGAAACGGACCAGCTTCAAGGCCGCCGGCGACGCGCCGGGGCCTGCGACGCCTGAAAGACATCTCGCCAGGCGAGAGGCTTTCCTCTCGCCTGCTGTCAGGTTGTTTTGCGAATAGTTGATCTTTTGTGCAGGCTGAGCACGCTGGAGCGTTTTCGAGCGAAGCGGATACCGGTTCGTGTCAAGGAAACGCGTCAAACTAGAAGCCAGAGCCCCATTCCGATTCCATCGGAACGGAAAAGGCCCTAGCCGGTGTTGCCTGCCTTGCCGAACGCGCCGGCCTCGGCCAGCGCGGCGATGCGCCGATCGTCGTAGCCGAGCGTCTTGCTCAACACGTCCTTCGTATGCTGACCGAGCAGCGGGGCAGCAACAGGATCAACGGACGGCGTCAGGCTCATATTGACCGGCGACTCGATGTTCGGAACCAAGCCGGCGGTTGGATGCGCAATCCTGCTCAGGCGATGCCGGTCGCGCACCTCGGGCGCGTTGAACCCCTCCTCGACCGTCCGCAGATAGCCAACCGGAATGTTGGCCTTCTTCATCTTCGCCATCCAGTTCTCGAGCGTGTCGCCCGCAAACACGCTGGCAATGATCGCGCGCAGCTTCTCCTTGTTAGCCGTGCGCGCCTTGCGGTGAGCAAACTCGGGATCGGTGATGAGATCCGGGCGATCCAGCACGTCGGTGACGAGCCGGCGATACAGCCGGTCATTGGCGCAGGCCATGTAGAGCGGACCATCGGAGGCCCGGTAGACGCCGACGGTCGGCGAACCGTTCGGAGAGTTGCCGAAGCGGCCGGGATTGTTGCCATTGATGAGATAGGCCATGCCGTAGAAGCCGGTCATAGACACCGCTGTGTCGATCAATGCGACCTCGACCTGCTGACCGCGACCGAGCCGATCGCGCGCAATCAGCGCCAGCAGAATGGCGTTGCAGGCCGACATGCCCGTCGCCATGTCGACGATCGGCGGCCCGGTGCGCACCGGCTCGCCATCCGGAAAGCCGTTGAGCGACATGAAGCCGCTTTCGGCCTGCGTGATCGGGTCGAAGCCCGGGCGCAGCGCGAAATCGCCTTTGCGGCCGTAGGCGGAGATCGAGCAATAAATCAGCCGCGGGTTGGTCGGCGCCACCGACGCATAATCGAGACCGAATTTCTTCATCACGCCGCCGGAGAAATTCTCGACCACGACGTCGGCCTTGGCAATCAACGCGCGCGCCACCTCGAGCGCGGCCGGATTGTTGAAATCGAGCGCAATGCCGCGCTTGTTGCGGTTGAGGCTCAGATACGCCGCGCTCTCCCCGCCGATTTCGGCGTGCTCATAGGCGCGCGTGTCATCACCGCCGTCCGGATTCTCGATCTTGATGACTTCGGCCCCGAAGTCGGCCAGCGTTTGCGTGCAGGCCGGGCCGGCCACGACGCGGGTGAAGTCGACGACCAGCAGGCCGTCGAGCGCCGTCGGAACTCCCTCCCCGCGCGGCGTGCGCCCCGGCAATTCTGGTCTGGTCATGATCTGACGCTTCCTCTGTTATTTTATCAGGCGAAATACGACGGTCCCTGCCAAGACCGGCACTGCTCGCCTTTTAGCGGAAGCTCGTCAGCAAAACCAAACCCGGATTTTGCAGGGCGGGACCTTCGTCCGACATGGCTGTCGATGGCCAAAGACGACCCGGCGGCCGCCGACATGGTCGGACGCCTCGCATGCGAAGCAAGCCTGCCGGATACCGATTTGTGGGGCGCGGAGCCCATACGCAGGCGGGTGGCGGCACGCCGCCGCCCGCTTTCGTGATGGGGAGCCTTCGAGCTATTCGGCGATCATTTCGCCGGAGCCGCCGAACTCAGCCGGAAAATCCTTCAACTTCGGCAGGCCGTCGCGTATCTGCAGCACTGCCTCGGAATAGTTGACGTGAACGCCTGGGCTGAATTTCAGCGTCGGGATCGTTGCGGTGAACACGTCGACGAGCCCGAGCGTCGGGTGGTTGGTCATCAGGTGACCGCCGCACTTTGTGCAATATTTGCGCTGGCTCATCGCGGTCTTCTCGAACGTCGCGATGTGGTCGGCGCCCTTGGTGACCTCGACCGCCTCGGGCTTCCAGAGGCTGAACGCATTCACCGGACCACCGGACCAGGAGCGGCATGAACGGCAGTGGCAATAGCCCATTGCCTCAGGCTCTCCGCTCACCTTGAGTTCGACGGCGCCACAAAAGCAGTTTCCAGTGTGATTCATCGGTCGGTTCTCCCTTGGGTTATTTTGATTGGGCTCAGCGTCGGCATCGATCCACGTTGCTCGTGGTGTTCGTGATGCAGAGAAGATGTAGACAGTGCGTAGCCGCGGCGAACTCCCTTGCGTGGACGTACCAGACCCTTCCCCGCGCGAGGCCTCGAATGCAGGCAGGTCGTCGACGCGACGGAAGTTACATGAGAGTCCGCGCCGCTGTCGACCATCTTCACAGCCTTGGCCGGGCCAATCCCGACCGCACACAAGGAAGGAGTTCAGTGTGAGGCAAGGCACAGTCATGCGATGAGGGCTACCGCGCCGGATTCCTGCGCGGCAAACCGGCACGTCAGCAATCACGTCAGATCAGCGTTGATGGTCCTTCAGCGGAACCCTGCTTGCCGTCGCAAGCCCGTACATCAGCGCCAGCCGATCCAAGCATTCCTTGAGACGCCGCGCAAAATAGTCCTGCCAGCGCTGCGTACACAGTCGGCGCCGCTGTCCAACCTGCTCCATGGTCATGCCGAGAATCAGGACATCGTGCAGTGGCGCCGAACCGTCGGCGCCGAGTTCATGCTCGGCGCGATTGAGGCGCAGCGTCGTCTGGCGCCGCCCCTCGGTGATCGGCTTGCATCGCAGGCCGCGATCGACGAATTCGCGCGTCGTATCCACCGCGCGCGGCCCGCGCTCGGCCTTTTGCCAGTCGTTTTGGAACGCCCGGCCACTCCGATATTGCGTATCGTCGATCTGGCGGTGCGCGTGCAACCGGCCGAGCGGATCGTTGCGGATCGAGCGAAAAGCAACGATCTTCTCGCCTGGCTCGAGCGCAAGGGGATCGTCGACGTCGACGGTCGCCACCTCGGCATTAACCGGCAGATCCTGGGCACGTCGATCGTGCGCTCCGGCGGGATCGTACGGCTTCCGGCGCTTGGCTCGCGGCATTGGTAACCTCCAAAATGTCTGATGATGGGCGCGCGGAGGCTTCCGCGCGATCGCAGTTGCGGACCAATGTCCGTCGGTCAGGTGATGAATTGCCTCAACCGGCCCCGATGGCTTGAAGCTAGTCGGCGCTCAATACCGGCCTCGTGGCCTCAGGATCGCGACTCAGGTGAAAATGCGGTGTGCAGTAGCTCAAGCCCGACCGGCACGGATGACCGCAGAAGGTAATGGTCTCGCCGTCGCTATCCCGCCATAGGGATAGCGGCAGTCTCCGGGCTTGAGGTCGAGCAGCGAAAGATGCCGCGGCACGACCGCCGCGCAACGAAGCTGCGGCATCTCCACCGTTTCAGTGAAGATCTTTGGCTCGCGAAGCAGATCCGGCGTCAGTTCGGCGCGCCCTTCACGCAGCCGCCTGATCCTTCGGAGCCCGGCAGGGACGGCTCGGGCCTTTCGAGGCCCGCCAACCCCATGCGCTGCGCTCGGCTGAGCGCCGCGTTGCGCGTATAGGCCGTATTGAAGGTAGCGTTGATCGTGTCAGCGATTTCCGAATAGGACAAGCCGCGGGCGTGGAGATCCTGCAGGGCTGCCGAATGCTCCGGCAGCCAGTTCATCATTTCCATTCCAAATTCCCATTTCTGTCATTCCGCCGGCGCCTCGCACACCTTCCGATATTCAGAAGAAAAAAAGTCAAGCTTGTTTCTGATAATCGTAACGGATATAGTGCCTTCGAGTTTGGGAAAGGATGAAACATGCTGGACGCGGCACTGATCGAACGAGCACTGGAAAAGACTGGGAAGAGCAAAGGCGGGCTTGCCCGCGCGATGGGGGTTCGGGCCGGGGCGGTCTCCGAAATCCTGTCGGGAATAAGGTTGATCAAGGCATCCGAGATTGCCCCGATCATGGAGTATTTGGAGCTGAATTCGGTGCCGATCGTGGGCCGGGTCGGCGCCGGCGCCTCGATCCAGCCGGAGCTGGAGCAGGTCCCGCCGGAGGGTCTCGGCGAAATCGAGCTTCCGTTCCCGATGACGGAGGAGACCGTCGCTTTCGAGGTCTCGGGCGATTCGATGCTGCCGAAATACGAGAACGGCGACGTCATCGTGGTGTATCGCGAGCAGCGCTATCCGCTGTCGAGCTTCTACGGAGAGGAAGCTGCGGTCCGGCTGAAGAGCGGCGAGCGATATCTGAAGACGATCGAACGCGGCAGTTCGTCGGGCACCGTCAACCTCAAGAGCTTTAATGCCAAGCCGATCAACGGCGTAAAGCTCGAATGGATCGGCGAAATCTGCGTCACCCTGCCTCGCGGCCAGATCGAAAGGCTGCGCGGCAAGTCGGGGGCGAAGAGTCGCAAATCTGCCCGGACGCAGGGCGGGCGATCGTCCGAGAAGTAACCGCGCCGCTTCAGGGACCGGCCGAACCGATTCGGACGCCTTCGGACCGAATCGGTCCGGCCATGCATGCCTGAATTTCGGTTTTCAACAATTCACCCTTGACATACTTCCGATTATCGGAAATAATGCGCAATAACAGTCAGAACATCGAACGATCAGGCAATGCAGTATTTCGTCGTGATGATCGACTATGGCCGCCGTGGCCGCGAGGCGATCGTCGATCCCAAAATGACACGACGCGACGTCGTCTCACGAATCGCCTCGGGCGAATATACGAACATCAGCTTCATTCACGAGATTGCCGAGCGTTCGGTCGAGGATGTGACGGACGACCTGCTGGCCGAGGCCGCCCTGCCGGAGCTCCCCGTGACCGGCGCGAACCTGCAAGCCAATACGCTGGATCACACCCGCGACCTGCGCAAACACGAACCGGTCTGACACCGCTCACGAGTTGATTGCGAAAACGTGATCTTTCTTGAGCCAGCCACTTGGCCGGAACCCGAAACGGACTAGATAGGGTTCACGCAAAGTCTATTCGGACCAGGCGCGGGTTCCCTCTAGATTAGCGATTCGTTTCTCGGGCCGGCAAATTTCAGCTTCAGATGACTTCGACAACAAACGCCGAGATCGCGAAAGCCGATGGCGATCTCAGGATCGCGCTGCTGCTTGGCATCGCAAACTGGTTTCTGTTTCTGGACCATATTCCGCACAACGTCGTCGGCGCGCTGACCATGCGCAACTTCGGCTTCAGCGGCGCAACCGACCTTTTTGTATTCGTCGGCGGCTACGCAGTGACGCTCATATACGCCAGGATGACGCTGGAACGCGGATTCCTGGTGGCCGCGACCCGCATCTTCAAGCGCGTATGGCAGCTCTATGCTGCCTATATCGTTCTATTCGTGATCTATGTCGAGTTCATCAGCTATGTCGCTACCCGGACCGCGGCGCCGGAGATCATCAGCGAGTTCAACATCACCGGCTTCATCGATCACCCGATCCGGACGTTGATCTACGGCCTGTTCCTGCAGGCCAAGCCGCTCAATCTCGACGTGCTGCAACTCACCATTGCCTTGATGGCGTTCCAGCCCATCATCGTGTTCGGGCTGTTGTACGTGCCGAACGCGACGGTCGTCGCATCCGTGACCCTCTATGCGGCCGGCCGGCTGCTCAACTGGAACCTGTCGTCATATCCGTATGGAGACTGGTACCTCAATCCGTTCTGCTGGCAATTGCTGTTCGTGATGGGCGGCTGGCTCGCGCTGATCGGCGCGCGATATGCGCCCGCGATCCGCGCGATGCAGGCTGCTCCCGCGCTGCGCGCCATGGCGTTGCTGTATCTGCTGTTCGCCCTGACGATCATCTCGAGCAGCGATATCCCGGCGCTCGCGCAAATGATGCCGAGCGGGCTGAGCGATATGCTGCTGCCAAACGACCGGGAGGAGATCGCGCCTCATCGCATCCTGCACTTCCTGGTCCTGACGTTCCTGTTCACGTGGCTGGTGCCGCGCGATTGGGAATACCTGCGATCTCCCGCCTTGCAGCCGATCATCAAGTGCGGCGAGGAATGGCTCGCCGTGTTCTGTGCAGGCGTCTTCCTCTCCTTCGCTGCGCACCTGATCCTGATTACGGGCCCATACTCACTGGCAAGGCAGGTCGCGGTCAGCATCGCCGGTATCGCGGCGATGACGGCCGTCGCCTACTACGTCTCGTGGTCAAAGCAGCAGGACGGCAAGTCGGCCGTCGCTCATTCCTGATTCCTGCGGTTAGTCGATCGCCAGCGACCGCCGCAGCCGCGCCTCACTATCGCGCAACATGGCGGTATCGGCCCGCCTCCCCGACTATTTCCTGCGCGACGCCAGGATCTTCTCGGCGGCGCGCAGATGCGGCTTGTCCAGCATCTTGCCGTCCATCTTGGCGACCCCCGACGGGTTATTGGCGAACGCGGCGATCACCCGCTCCGACCATGCAATCTCCTCATCCGTCGGCATGAAGGCCGCGTTGACGACGTCGACATGCTTGGGATGGATCACGGCTTTGGCGAGGAAGCCATCCTGGCGTGCGGCGACCGCCTCGGCCTTCAAGGCATCGAGATCGTTGATGTCGGTCGCGATGGTGTCGATCGCGACGACGCCGGCGGCGGCCGCGCCGATCAGGCAGAGATCGCGCGCCAGGATGAAGGGCGAGTGATAGCGGCCATCGCTGCGATTGCGCGTTGCCCCGAGCGAGGCTGCGAGATCCTCCGCGCCCCACATCATGCCCCATAGCCGCGGGCTCATGTTCTCGAAATCGAGGATTTTCAGCACCGCCCGCGCCGTCTCGGTCGCGACCGTCACGATCCGGGTGGTGCCCTGCGCGATATCAGAGGCCGCCTCGAATGCGTCAAGATAGAGTGCGAGCCGGTTGACGTCGGCGGCACCGGCGCATTTCGGCAGCACGATTCCATCGGGTTTGCCGGGCATCACGGCGGCGAGATCGCCGAGCGTCAGATCGGTGTCGAGCGCGTTGACGCGGATATAAAGCTTCTGCTCCGGATTGCGCGCATCGAGCATCTGGCGCGTGATGCCCCGCGCAACCACCTTCTGGTCCGGCGCGATGGAATCCTCGAGGTCGAGGATCAGCGCATCGGCTGCGGTCTTCTTCGCGCTTTCATATTTCCGGGTGCTGTCGCCGGGAACGAACAGGAACGATCGCATCGCTTACGCCTTCGGCTTGCAGTGCATCAGGCCGGTCCGGCGGCAGCTCGCCACCACCTCGCCGCGCTGGTTGGTCATGGTGTGCTCGAACTCGACGATGCCCTGGGTCGGCCGCGACTTGCTGGCGCGCTTGCCGATGATCCTGGTGTGCGCCTTCAGCGTATCGCCATGGAACACCGGCTTCGGGAACTTGACGTCGGTCATGCCGAGATTGCCGACGGTCGTTCCCAGCGTCGTATCGTACACGCTCATGCCGATCATGATGCCGAGCGTATAGAGGCTGTTGAACAGCCGCTGGCCGAACTCGGTCTTCTCGGAGAAATGCGCGTCGATATGCAATGGCTGCGGGTTCATGGTCAGAAGGCTGAACATGGTGTTGTCCATCTCGGTCACGGTGCGGCTGAACTCGTGATGGAATTCCTGTCCGATCTCGAACTCCTCGAAATACAATCCAGCCATTTACCGTCCCTTGTAGTTGGGCGCCCGCTTCTCGACGAACGCATTCAGCCCTTCCTGGCAATCTTCCGTCGATGCGACCACAACGAAGCTTTCCGCCGTGTTCTCCACCGAGCGGCGGAAATCGGCATCGACCGCACGCATGAAGGCGTCGCGGCCGATCTTCATCACGATCGGCGATTTCGCCGCGAGCTTGCGTGCGATCTCGCGGGCGCGCGCGAGCGCGGTGCCCTTCGGCACCACCTCGCTGAGCAGGCCCATGCGAAAGGCGGTCGCGGCATCGAAGGGCTCGCCAAGGAACAGCGGGCCGAACGCCTGGTGCTTACCGACCAGCCGCGGCAACTGCACGAAATGGATCGCCGGGATCAGGCCGACATCGATCTCGGGATAGCCGAAGGTCGAGCCGTCGCCCGCGACGATCATGTCGCAGGAGATCGCGATCGTCATGCCGCCGGCGCGCACCGCGCCATCGATCGCCGCAATCGTCGGCTTGCCCATGCGGTACTGCGTATCGTTCAGCGCGAAATACAGCCGCTCGAGGAACGTCTTGGTCTCGATCGCGGGCTTGCCCCTGACGATGTCGAGATCGAGGCCGGCGCAAAACACCTTGTGAGCGCTGCTGATGATGACGGCACGCACCGCGTCGTCGTCGCGCGCTTTCGCCAGCGCCGCCAGCAGCGCGTCGATCAGGGGAATGCTGAGTGCGTTGACCGGCGCGCGATCCAGCACGATCTCCGCAATCTGGTCGGTGACCGAGTAACGAACGAGGTCGGTGCTCATGATGTATTGCCTCCCGTTAGCTCTTGGTCTGCCGCACCGCGCCCGAGAGCAGCAGGCCATCGATCTCGGCGGAACCGAAGCCGGCCTCCGTCAGCACGGCGCGGCTATCCTGCCCGACGTCAGGCGCGGGGCAAAGGTGATCCTCGGACAGGCTCGCGATCCCCGGCGTGCGTGGCGTGTAGACCGCGCCGACGCCGGGTGTGTCCTGGCGCACCGATGCCCTGGTCGCCTCGACATGGACATTGCGCAGCCATTCGCCGGGATCGAGGATCCGCTCGGCGATGATATCTGCCGCATGCAGCCGGGTCAGCCAGGCATCCGTCGCCTGGGTCAGGAACACCTCGCGCAATTGCGGGATCAGCGCGTCGGCCGCGTCGGCGCGCCGGGCGAAGTCGGCAAAACGCGGATCGGCGGCGAGATCCTCACGGCCGATCGCACCGCACAGCCGCTTGTATTGCGGCTCGTTCACCAGGGTGACCATCATCCAGCCGTCCTGGGTCTGGTAGGTGCCGGCCGGAACGTTCAGCGCGCGCGGCGCGCCGCCCTCGAGGATGAACTCCGCCACCTTGTGGCCGAGCAGCGCCGACGTCGACTGGCAGAGATTGACGTCGATCCAGCGGCCGGTGCCGACGGTCGCACGCGCGAATAGCGTCGTGGCGATGGCCTGGAACGCATAGACGCCGGTGACGACGTCGGAAATCGTGGTGCCGACCCGATGCGGCACGCCATCGGCGCCGAGATTGACCGAGACCAGCCCCGAGAACGCCTGCGCCACCGAATCCGAGCCGGGCCGCTTGGCGTACGGGCCGCTCTGCCCGAAGCCGCTGACCGACAGATAGACCAGGGCGCGATTGTCGCGCGACAGGCCCTCGTAGCCGAGCCCGAGCCGCTCCGCGACGCCGGGACGAAATCCTTCGATGAGCACGTCGGCCTCGCGCGACAGCCGCTGCGCGATCGCGATCCCATCCTTGTGCTTCATGTCGAGGCACAGGCTGCGCTTGCCGCGGTTGTAGACCGCCGACAGCGTCGTGTGATTGCCGTAGGTCGTGCCGAGATAGCGCGACCAGTCGCCCTCCGGCGGTTCGACCTTGATGACGTCGGCGCCGTAGACCCCAAGCAGCATCGCGCAATAGGGCGAGGCAATCCCCTGCCCGAAATCGAGGACCTTCAGCCCGCGATACGGCGCTTCATGCGTCGGCGACAGCTTGCCCGCCATTTGTCCTCCCATGTCGAAAGAGCCCTGTCCTTTGGGCATGATCCCCGCGCAACCGCTACGCGCTTGTCGCTTTTTTCCGGATCATGCCCTACAGCGCCAGATAGCGCTGCCGGATGTTGTCGTTGGCCTTCAGCTCTTCGATGGAGGATGTGTAGACGATCTGTCCCTTGTCGATAACCGTCGCGTGGCTCGCAAGGCCAAGGCAAAAATGCATGTTCTGCTCGGCGATCAATACTGTGGCACCGGTTCCGCGGAGCTGCCGCAGCAGCTCGCCGATGCGCTGCACGATGATCGGCGCCAGCCCCTCGCTCGGCTCATCCAGCAGCAGCAGAACCGGATTGCCCATCAGCGTGCGGGCGATCGCCAGCATTTGCTGCTCGCCGCCGGACAGCCTTCCGGCGATCCGGTGCCGCAGCGGCTCGAGCAGCGGGAACACATCATAGACGCGGCGGATCGACCACTCGTCCTCGCCATCAGGCCCCTTCTTCTGGCCGATGACGAGATTGTCCTCGACGGTATGCTCGGGAAAGATCTGGCGGTCTTCCGGCACGAAGCCGAGCCCGGCCCGCGCGATGTGATGCGGCCGCATTCCCGAGACCACCTGGCCGCGCAGGGTCACCCTGCCGCGGTGCGCCGGCGCCAGCCCCATGATGGCCTTCATGGTGGTCGACTTGCCGGCGCCGTTGCGGCCGAGCAGCGCCATGGTCTCGCCCTGCCGCACCGACAGGCCGACGCCGAACAGGATCTGGCTGGTACCGTAATAGACGTCGAGGTCCTCGACCTGCACCACCGGCTGCGCGCTCATGCCACCGCTCCCGCGTGGTCGTCGCTGCCGAGATAGGCCTCGATCACGGCATCGTTCCTGCGGATCGCGTCCGGCGTCCCGGTCGCCAGGATCCGGCCGTAGCACAGCACGACGATTTGGGGCGCGATCTTGAACACGATGTCCATGTCGTGCTCGATGAACACGACGGTGATCTTCTGCTTCTCCCAGAGCTCGCGCACCTTGTCGATCATGCGCCAGCGCTCCTCGGTACCCATGCCCGCGGTCGGCTCGTCGAGCAGCAGCACCTTGGGCTCGAGCACCAGCGCGAGCGCGATATCGAGCAGCTTCTGGTCGCCATGCGACAGCGTCGCCGCGGTCCGGTTGCGCTTCCCGGCGAGGCCGAGCAGCTCCATCGTATGCTCGGCGCGGTCGCGCGTCTCGGCCAGCGGAAACCGGCGATGCATCACGCCGGCGCGGCGCTGATCGGCGCAGACTGCAGCGAGCATCGTCTCCTCCACCGTCAGCGACGGGAATATGCTCGCGACCTGGAAGGCGCGGCCGATGCCATGGCGCACGATCTCCGGCGGGGCCTTGCCCGCCATGTCGACGCCGTTGAGCAAGATCTGCCCGGCATCAGGCTGCAGCGCGCCCGTGATCAGGTTGAAGAATGTGCTCTTGCCGGCGCCGTTGGGGCCGATCACGGCGGTGAGCGAACCATCGGCGAAGTCGAGCGAGACGTTGTCGGTCGCCTTGACGCCGCCAAAGGATTTCGAGAGTCCGCGAATCTCCAGCATGGCTAGCCACTCGCCTCCCGTAGACCGCCGTACGTGCTCCACGATGTGCCGGCAAGCCAGCCGCAATCGACCGGCACGTTGGCGCCGGTCATCGCGGAGGCCGCGTCGGAGGCCAGGAATGCGACGACGCGGCCGATCTCCGAGGGGTCAACAAGGCGGCGAAGTGCTGCATTGGCAGCCAACGCCGAGACATCCCGCTCCCCTCGATCGATGGCATTCTTCAGCGCCGGCGTCAGCGTATAGCCAGGGGACACGGCATTGACGCGGATGCCGGACGGCCCCCATTCGGCCGCGAGGCATTCGGTGATGGCGATCACCGCCGCCTTGGCGGGCGCATAGGCATGCAGCGGCATCGAGCGCATGCCGGCAATCGAGGCGATGTTGAGGATGCTGCCGCGCTTGCGCGCGATCATCTGCCGCGCAAAGGCAACGCAGGCGACATAGGTCCCGCGCTGGTCGACGCGCACGACGTCGTCCCAGGAGGTCATCGGCAGCTCGTGCGGCCGGACCGGCACCTGGATGATGCCGGCGCTGTTGACCAGCACCGCGACCGGGCCGCAGTCGCGCTCGATCGCGGCCGCACAGGCCTCGACGCTGCGCTCGTCCGCCACGTCGGCCGCAAACGCCTTGCCACCGACTTCCGCCGCAATCGTCTGCGCCTTGGCAAGATCGCGGTCGAGAACGGCGACGAGATCGCCAGCCGCTGCGAGCTCACGCACGCACGCCGCGCCGATGCCGCTGGCGCCGCCGGTTACGACGCTGATCCGCGTCTGTGCACTCATGGCGCGCGCTCCCCGGCTTCTCCGCGACGCTGCGCGAACCATTCGACGACAAAGTCCATCAGGCCCTTTCGCAGGCCGATGGCAAAGAACAGGATCACAATGCCGAGCACGATGCCGTGATACTCGGTCAGGCGGGTAACGGTATCGTTGAGGATCAGCAGCAGCACCGTACCGACCATCGGTCCGAGGAAGGTTGTCACGCCCCCGAGCATGTTGATGAAGATGCCCTCGCCCGAGATCGTCCAATAGGCGAACTCGGGATAGGCGCCGGAGACGAACAGCGCCATGATGATGCCGCCGGTTGCCGCGAACAGCGCGGCGAGCACAAAGATCGTCAGCTTGGCGCGCCAGACATCGATGCCGATGAAGCTCGCCCGCGTGGCGTTGTCGCGGATCATGCGCAGCGTGTAGCCGAACGGCGATTGCGCGATCTGGCGCATGAGCAGCAGGCCGATCACCAGCAGGGCGCAGCTCGTGATGTAGAGATGTAGATGATTCGACAGATCGATGCCGAGAAACAGCGGCCTCGGGATCCCGCCGCGCAGGCCCTGGTCGCCGCCGGTCAGCGACTGCCACGACAGGATGGTCGAGTGAATCAGCATCTGGAATGCCAGCGTGACGAAGGCGAAATAGATCTCCTTCAGCCGCACGCAGATCGCGCCGATGACGACGGCAACGACCAGGGTCATCGCCAGCGTGGCGACGAAGGCCACCGGGATCGGCACGCCGGTCTTCTGCATCATCAGCCCGAAACCATAGGCACCGAGGCCGAAGAACATGCCGTGGCCGAACGAGATCAAACCGGTGTAGCCGACCAGAAGGTTGAGCGACGTCGCGAACAATCCGTAGGCTGCGCAGCGGATCACAAAGTCGAGCAGCTGCTTGCTGCCGAAGATGAACGGCAGCAGCGCGAGCAGGACAAAGGCCGCGAGCGCGATCAGCACATCGCGGTAACGCTGCGGCCTGGCGTCGATCCGGGCAACATCGAGGGGCTGCGTGCCCTGCCCGGCCTGCAATTCGGTCATGCGACCTCCTTGCCGAACAGCCCGCTCGGACGCGACACCAGCACGACCACCATGAACAGATACATCAAGCCCTCGGTGAACAGCGGGAAGCCGAGCGATCCGAAGGAGCGGATCAGGCCGATCAAAAGCGCGCCGATCAACGCGCCGAGGATCGAACCCATGCCGCCGATCACGGTGACGATGAAGGACTCGATCAGCACCGAGAAGCCCATGCCTGGTGTCAGCGAGCGCACCGGCGCGGCAAGCGCTCCTGCCAGTCCCGCCAGCATGCCGCCAAGCGCAAATACGCCGCCATAGATCAGCCCGGTATTGATCCCCAGCGCCGAGACCATTCCGGGATTATGCGCAGCCGCACGGATCACCTTGCCGATCCTGGAGCGCGCCAGCCCCAGGCCGAGAACAACCGCCGCGGCGAGCGCCACCCCGATCAAGAGCAGATAATATGGCGGCACCACGCCGCCGGCGATGAACAGCGGCGGCACCTGGAACGCGGCCGGCATGCCCATCGACTTGAACTCAGGCCCCCAGATCATGCGGACGACATCGTCGAAGATCAGCACAAAGGCGTAGCAGACCAGGAGCTGCATCAAGACGTCGCGGCCGTAAACCCGGCTCATGAACACGCGCTCGAAGATCAGGCCGAGGATCGCGGTGCCGACGGCGCCGCTCAGCATCGCCAGCGCGAAGCTGCCGGTGAGCTGATAGGCCGTCATCGCGAAGTAGGCGCCGAACATATAGAAGGCGCCGTGGCTGAAATTGACCACCTTGAGCACGCCGAAGATCAGCGTCAGCCCAACGGCGACAAGGAACAGCAGCATGCCGATGATCAGGCCGCTGGTGGTTTGCGTCACCAGGCAGGCAGGGCTGGCGAGGCAACTGGCGAGCGCGTCGAGGTCCACGGAAAATCATCCATCACGGCGGGCCGCAACGTCGGCGCGCGACAAACATCAGATGCGAGGCGAAGGCAGCAGATTGCCACCTCCGCCCGACATGCGGATCAGGTGTAGCCCTTGCTCTTCTTCCACTCGGCTTCGAGCTCGAAGATGGTCTTCCAGTCTCCGGCCTTCACGTCAGGCACGTAGGGCTCCTGCGGGATCGTGGTGCCCCAGCCGATGGCGTAACCGACCAGCGTGTGGTCGTCGGCGCGCATAGTGACGGTGCCGTCGGCGCCGAACGGGCACTTGATGGTGAGCCCGGTGAGCGCTTCCGCGACCTTCTTGCCGTCGGTCGAGTTCGCCTTCTTGACGGCCTCGTTGAGGAACATGACCGCCGTGGCGTTCTGCCACGACCAGTTGGTCGGGTACTCGTTGTACTTGGCCTTGTAGGCATCGCCCCAGGCCGCATTTTCCGGCGTCGGCGGGAATGTCTTGATGTAGCGGTCGCCGGAGTGGATGCCCTTGGGCAAGTTCTTCACCACCGTGAGTGCGGTGTAGTCGGCCATGTTGACCGCGAACACCTCCATCTGGGTGAACATCGCGTAGATGTTGGCCTGGTCGATGTAGGAGGTGAGATCGCCACCCCACAGGCACGAATAAAGCGCCTGCGGCTTTGCCTGCAGGATCTTGGTCACCACCTCGGTGTAATCGGGCTGGAACAGCTTTGGCCAGGACTCGCTGATGATCTCGACGTCAGGCGCGAACTTCTTCAGGTAGAGCACGAACTCGCCGGTGGTGTCGCGGCCATAGGCATAGTCGGGCGAACAGGTCGCCCATTTCTTCAGGCCCTTGGCCTTGGCGATCCCTGCAGCGTAGCTGGCGCCGACGATCGAATCATGAATGCCCTGCCGCACACAACGGAAGGCGTTCGGGATGTGCTGCTTGGGATCGGCGGTCAGCGATGACGCTTCCGAGCAGGTGTGGATGCACAGCACGCCGAGATCGCGCGCCACTTCGTGAACCGCGAACGATCCCGAGGACGCTTCGCCGTCAAGCAGCATCTCGCAGCCGTCGGTGTTGACGAGCTCGCGCGCGATGCGCGCCGCTTCCTGCGGCTGTCCCTTGGAGTCGCGGATCACCATCTCGATCTGCCGCCCGGCAAGGCCGCCGGCGGCATTGACCTTCTCGACCTCCAGCAGCACTGCGTTGCGCGAGGACGTTCCGAGCTGCGCGACGCGGCCCGACAGAATGGTCGGCATGCCGATCTTGATCGTCTTGGCCTGTGCGCGCGCCACCCATGGCGCGGCAAAGCTCACCGCACCGGCGCCCATCAGCGCAAGCGTCGAGCGCCGGGTGATGCCCGGTTTCCGGGTCCTCTTCATCATTCCCCTCCCTGTCGGATTCGCGTTCCCAAAATCCCTGCCGGAGATCGTTCCGTCTCCATGACCACGATGTTTTCAGAGCAAGGGGGGTGACGTCAAGCCAAAGATGAATTACGACTCACAATTCATCCAGGGAGAAAACGGCGCCGGAATCGGCCCCGCGGGCGGCAAATGATCAACCTTTCCAGCTTCATCGCATTTCATGCCCGGCGGACTCCGGACCGCTGTGCGCTGAAATATCGCGGTGAGGACGTCTCCTACGCCGACTTTGATCTGCGGATCCGGCAGGTCGGCGGCTGGCTCGCGGCGCGCGGGATGGCGCCCGGCGACATCGTCGCCGTGCTGATGAAGAACAGCACGGCCTTTCTCGAGCTGGCGTTCGCGACCAGCCATATCGGCGCGGTGTTCCTGCCGATCAACTATCGCCTCTCGGCCGATGAGGTCGGCTACATCGTCGGCAATTCCGGCGCGCGCCTCTTGGTCGCCGACGAGGAGTTTGCCGCGATCGAAACCGGCGGCGCGCCGGTCGTGCTGCTCGATGAGGTCGCGCAGTCCAGCGTCACCAACCTTGCGCCCGACATCGCGCCGGCGCCGATCCATGTGCGCGGGCCGCGCGACCTGATGCGGCTGATGTACACCTCGGGCACGACCGATCGTCCCAAGGGGGTGATGCTCACTTACGAGAACGTCTACTGGAAGTCCGCCGACCAGACCTTGGTGCTCGGGCTCAACGCCGACACGCGGTTGCTCGTCGTCGGTCCGCTCTATCACGTCGGCGCGCTCGACCTGCCCGGCATCGCGGTGCTCTGGCATGGCGGCATGCTGTGCATCCACCGCACCTTCGAGCCTGAACCCGCACTCGCCGCGATCGAGCGGGAGAAACTGAACGCGGCATGGTTCGCGCCGGTCATGACGACGGCGCTCCTCACCTGCCCGAACCGCGAGCGCTATGACGTCTCCAGCCTGCAATGGGCGATCGGCGGCGGCGAGAAGACACCGGAAGTCCGCATCCGCGCCTTCTCTGACTATTTCAAGAACGCGCGCTACATCGATGCCTACGGCCTCACCGAAAGCTGCGGCGGCGATACCTTCATGGACGCCGGCCGCGAGATCGAGAAGATCGGCTCGACCGGCCGCGCCATCGCCCATGTCGAGATCGAGATTCGCGACGATGCCGGCAAGCGCCTGCCGGCCGGCCAGAACGGCGAGATCTGCCTGCGCGGCCCGAAGGTCACGCAGGGCTACTGGAAGGATCCGGAGAAGACCGCATCCGCGTTCTTCGGCGACTGGTTCCGCACCGGCGATGTCGGCTATCTCGACGATGACGGCTTCCTGTATCTGACCGACCGCAAGAAGGACATGATCATCTCCGGCGGCGAGAACATCGCCTCCTCCGAGGTCGAGCGCGTCATCTACGAAATGCCCGAAGTGCGCGAGGTCGCGGTGATCGGCCTGCCGGACGCGCGCTGGGGCGAGAAGCCGGTCGCGATCGTGGTGCTGGCCGACGACGCCAAGCTCGACCTGCCCGGTCTCACCGACCACTGCCGGACACGGCTCGCCGGCTTCAAGGTGCCGCGGCAGCTCGTCATCCGCGACAGCCTGCCGCGCAATCCATCCGGCAAAGTGCTCAAACGCGTGCTCCGCGCCGAACTCGAGGCCACCGCATGACGCAAGCGACAACCGCCAAAGTGACAAAGCTCAACCGGGTCGAGCGCAACGCCTGGACCAAGCAGAAGATCTTCGACGCCGCGACCAAGGTCGTCGGCAAATACGGCTATGCCGAAGCCTCGGTCGCGCGCATCACCGAGGCCGCCGGCGTCGCGCAGGGCACCTTCTACAATCATTTCGAGAACCGCCAGGAGCTGCTCGACCAGCTGCTGCCGAAGATCGGCCTCGACATGGTCCGCTTCATCCATGCGCGCACCGGCACCGCAAGCGAAGCCCGGCAGGAGGTCGAGCGCTTCAGCGCCTTCTTCGATTTCATCCGCGAGGTGCCGGAATTCCTGCGCATCCTCAACGAGGCCGAATTCTTCGCGCCGATCGGCTACCAGAAGCATTTTGACAACATCTCGAGCGCCTATGTGCGGATCCTGCAACGCGCGCGGGCTGCCGGTGCGACCAACGCGTTCAGCGACGAGGAATTCGAGGCCATCGTCCAGGTGCTGATGGGCGCGCGCGGTTATCTCAGCCGCCGCTATTCCTATTCCGAGCGCGGCGTCACCGCGGTGCCCGACTATGTGATCACCGCCTATCAAAAACTGGTCACCCGCGGCCTGTTCACCACCAGCGACAAGGGAAGAAAATCATGAGCGCTGAGGGCACCATCCTCGTCACCGGCGGCAGCCGCGGCATTGGTGCGGCGACCGCGACACTGCTCGCCGATCAGGGGCATCGCGTCGTCATCGTCGACATCGCGCCCGAGCCGCTGGTTGGAACTGCCGCCGTCCTGTGGCCGGCGCCGTTCGACGTCGCGAACGAGAGCGCCGTTGTCGCGGGCATTGCCGATATCGAGACCGCGCATGGTCCGATCAGCGGCCTCGTCAACGCCGCCGGCGTGTTCGGTAAGATGCACACGATCGAACGGGTGCGGATGGAGCAATGGGACCGCGAGGTCAATATCGATCTGCGCGGCACCTTCCTGGTCGCGCGCAGCGTCGGCATCGCCATGGCGAAGCGGCGGCATGGCGCGATCGTCAACGTCGCCTCGGTGGCCGGCATGACGTCGGGCCCGATCCACGCCTATACCGCGGCGAAGGCCGGCGTCATCCAGATCACGCAGACGCTCGCCGCCGAATGGGGCCGTTCCGGCGTCCGCGTCAACGCGGTGTCGCCCGGCTTCACCCGCACGGCAGCGCTCGAGGCCGGCATCGCATCGGGCGCCCTGAACAAGGACCTGCTGGCGCGGCCGACCGCGCTGAACCGGCTGGTCGAGCCGATCGAAGTCGCGCAGGCGATCGCATGGCTGCTCTCGCCGCAGAGCAGCGGCATCACCGGCATCAACCTGCCGGTCGATGCCGGCTACATCGCAGGCACCACCTGGGCCGCCTATGGCGGCCTGCCGGAAGCCCCACGCAGCTGAGGACAACGCATGAATATCGAGCTTCCGCGCAAACACCTCGATCTGTCCTCCGCCATCGCCGAGGGTGACATCCGCGTGCTGCTGATGGTGCTGGTGCACATGACCGGCGACGAGAAGTGGCTCGAGCCGCCCTACAAGCCGAAGCGCGACGTCCGCCTGATCCCGGATCCCGACGCCGGTGTGCCTCAGGAGATCCAGGACGAGATTCGCGCGGCGGTCCTGAACCTGTTCGCGAACGGCACCCCGAAGCCCGTCATCACCGATCCCGGCAATGAGCTGATGCTGCGGATGATGCGCGCGACGCTCGGCGACAATGTCGCGCCGGAATATGCGCCGCTGATGCGGGAGGAGATGGGCTTCATCCCACGCGACGCGCGCTGGCGCGAGCGCCCTTCTGGCGAGAAGCTGGCGCAGCAGCATGTGCTGATCGTCGGCGCCGGGGTCTGCGCGATCGCGCTTGGCGTCGCGCTCGGCCGGCTCGGCATCCCCTATACGATTGTCGAGAGGCAGGACGAGATCGGCGGCACCTGGTACGTCAACCGCTATCCCGGCTGCGGCGTCGATACGCCGAACCACTCCTATTCCTTCTCGTTCGGCGCCCGCAATCCGTGGACCCGCTATTTCGCGCAGCGCCAGGAGCTGCTCGATTATCTGCTCAAGGTCGTGCGCGAATACGACATCCGCAAGCATGTCCGCCTCAATACCGAGCTCGTCGCCTCGCGCTGGGACGAAGGCAAGCGACGCTGGATCTCGACGCTGAAGACTGCCCGCGGCGAAGAAACCTTTGAATCCACCGCGCTGGTCAGCGCGATCGGCCAGCTCAATGATCCCCTGCCTGCCCGCTTTGAGGGAGACGAGGCCTTCACAGGCCTGAAGGTCCATTCGGCGCTGTGGTCCGACGACATCAAGCTCGACGACAGGCATGTCGCCGTGATCGGCACCGGCGCAACCGCGATGCAGCTGGTGCCGTCGATCGCCGACCGCGTCGCCTCGGTCACCGTCTACCAGCGCACCGCGCAATGGGCGCGGCCGGTGAAGGGCTATTCCGATCCGATCACCGAAGGTGCGCAGTGGCTGCTCGCGCATCTGCCGTTCTATGTGCAGTGGTATCGCTTCAACATGTTCTGGCGTTACGGCGACGGATTGCTGCCGTTCCTGCGCAAGGATCCGGCCTGGCCGCATCCGGACCGCGCCGTCAACAAGGGCAACGACCGGCATCGCCAGGAGCTCGCCGACTTCATCCTGTCCGAGCTGAAGGATCGCCCCGACCTGATCGAGAAATGCATGCCGACCTATCCGCCCTACGGCAAGCGCATCCTGCTCGACAACAACTGGTTCAAGACGCTGACCAAACCGAATGTCGAGCTGGTCACCGACAAGATCGACCATTTCGATCGGCACGGAATCGTCACGGCCGACGGCACGTCGCGGCAGCACGACGTCGTCGTGATCTCGACCGGCTTCAAGGTCTCCGAGATGGCGGCGCGGCTCAACATCACCGGGCGTGACGGCAAGAACCTCAAGCAGACCTGGCACGACGACAATCCGACCGCCTATCTCGGCCTCACCGTGCCTGATTTCCCCAACCTGTTTCTGATGCTTGGTCCCAACTCGGGGCCCGCGCATGGCGGCAGCGTGATCTTCCAGTCGGAATGCCAGAGCCGCTACATCTCCGCCTGCCTTGTCGAGATGATCGAGAACGACATCGCCGCGATCGACGTGCATCCCGACGCGCATGACGCGTATATCCGCAACGTCGACGCCGAGCATGAGCAACTGATCTGGACGCACCCGGGCATGACGACCTACTACCGCAACAGCGGCGGCCGCGTGTTCTCGGCGATGCCGTGGCGGTTCGTCGACTACTGGAAAATGACGCACGATCCGGACTTCACCCAATATCGAAAGACCAAGGCGCGACAGGACTCCTGACCTGAGTTCCCTCGCTCGTTAACTTGACAGAAGGCCATAACTGCCGCAGCATTTCGCTGACTGCACCTGTTGGGGTGCTGGAGCGCTTGCTCCTCGCGTCGCAGGAATTGACGGACGATTATGGGATCGGCCGCCAGGCAGCAGAAGCGGACAGATGTCCGTTGGACCACCCCTCGGAGAGGAGCATGACGCCACCGGCGAAAGCCAGCGACCTTGCTCAGCGGCAAGGTCACGGTGCACGTTGAGGCGAACAGCAGCTGCTAGCCGCGTGCACTGCCGACAATCTGAAGATATCCGCAGGACGAGAGCGCAAAGGCCACGCGCTTTTAGGTCCCGAAACACCACTGGTCTTTACCAGACATCCTTCGCTAAAACGAAGTAGCAGGGCCCCGCAAGATGCTTGAATGCACCGGGGCCCATTCGTTTGCCTGCCATCTCCCTTCATCAGGCCGCATTGCACCCCCGCGCAGGATCGGAAACAATTGTCCCGACCGGGTGAGGAACGATGATGGAAAAGCCGCGCGTACGCATCTACACCGACTACAAGTCTCCCTATGCCTACGTCGCCAACAAGCGGCTATTCGAACTCGAGGAGATCTACAGCGTCGATTTGGAATGGCTGCCCTACACGCTTCGCATTCCCGAATTCATGGGCACGGTCGAGGAACGCACGCCGCACTTCTGGCGCAAGGTGCGCTACGCCTACATGGATGCGCGGCGGTTCGCCAACGCGCAGGGATTGACCATGAAGGGCCCGCGCCGGATCTACGACGCCTTCTACGCCAGCGCCGGGATGCTGTTCGCGCAGCGTCACGGGCTGTTCCGCCCCTATCACGACACGGTGTTGCGGAGATTCTGGAACCATGAGCTCGAGATCGACGAACTGCCCGAGATTGCCGACGTGATCACCGCGGTCGGCGGCTCCGCCGACGCCTTCGAGGCCTATGTTCGCGGTCCTGCCCGCGCCGAACATGATCGCATCATCGACGAGGCCGAAGCCCTCGGCGTGTTCGGCGTGCCCAGCATGGTGTTCAACGGCGAGTTGTTCTGGGGCGGCGACCGCATCGACATGCTGATCGAGCGGATCAAGCAGCCTGAGACGATTGCGATCGCGCTTGGCAGCCGGCACCGGACGTAGGCGCCGACCGTTTCGAATCGGCCTATCGTCGCTGATCGATCAGCCTCCGTTCAGGATCGCCCAGCACCTGGTGCGTTCCAGCACCGGCTTCAACGCCGCGCGCTCGCCGGCATCGAGCGCGGCAAACTTCTCGCGCAGCTGCTGCAGGCATTTGACCTGATATTTGAACGGCGCCAGCGCGTAGGGCAGTCCCCAGACGTTGATCTCGAGCCGTTCGAGGCCCTTCGCGAAGGCATCCGCGTTGGCCGCCAGGAACGGCAGATAAAGTTCGCCGGCGATCCGCAGCAGCGCCTCCGCGAATCCGCCAAGCGCCTGCTCACGAGGATACCAGTCACCCTCGACACCTGACGCATCGTCGAGCCGCCGCACCCAGTGATCGGTGAACGGCGCGCGCTCGCGCATGATCCGCATCGGGGTCGGGTCGGTCGCCATCTCGCTGAGCTGGCCGAACCAGGCAAAATCCGCCAGCGACGGCCGGCTGCCGAACAGATAGCTCCTCATGCCGACCTGAGGCTCGAACGCGGCAAGCGTACGCCGGTAGCTCTCCTCCAGCAGCGGCCTGTTCTCATCCGTTGCGCCGAGAATGACCATGCGCGAAATCTGCCGCTGCCGGAACTCCTCGATCTCCTCGCAGCTGCCGGCCTCGGCCTCCGATGTCGACCACTCCTCGCCGGCCCAGCGCGAGACATAGGCCTGGTCTTCCGGATCCCACCAACGATAGAGAAACAACGGCTTCACCGCCCATTCGTCGGCGAGGTCCTCGAGCAGATCGCAGATGAAAGCGATGGCCTTGTCTTCGGGGATCACCGACCGTCCCTGATGCCGCGCTTCCAGATCATAGGCCAGCGTCGTGGTCTCGCCGCGGTAGCTGCCGTCGGGATATTGCAGCACCGGGATCAGCATCGGCTTCAGATGCGCGGTTGCCTCGCGCAAAGCCTTGGTCATGATCACCCAGTCGTGCGGGATCCGACGGTAGCGCATCAGCGCGCGCAACTTGATCGCATAGGGCGAGGCGGTCGAGCCGATCAGGCGATAGCGGTTCTCCGTCATGGCGACGCCTCCGAAAATGCCGGATTGCCGTACGGATAGAACTGCGCGAGATCGACGTTCTTGTACGGCAGCTTGTCGAGACGCGTGGTACCGAGGAACGGCTCGTCGGGTTCGACCAGGAGGATCGTCTTGGCAAATCCATTGTCGTCGAAGCCGCGCCGGAAATGGACCCGCGACTTGATCGCCATCACGTCAAAGGCGCCGATGTCGGGCACCAGCGCCTTCAGCGAAAACGGCTCCATGATCTGCACCAGATAAGTGGACAGGATCAGCACATTGTTGCGGCCGAAGCGCACGCAGACCCAGAATTGGCCGTAGCCCTCGCCCGCCGCCGAAACCGTACCCTGAATCCGAACCGGATCGCCTGCCGACTCGTCGGCGCGGCCGCCGATCTCCATGTCGAAGGTATCGCCGGCCTTGGCGCCGGCGGCCTTCAGGCTTGCGGTCGCCCTGGCGTCGGCGATGGTCGCGATCACGGTGTTGGCGAGGTCCTGCGCGATGATCTCACGCAGCAGCCAGGTCGCCGACCCCGACCGGTCGCTGTGATCGGCCAGCACCACCGGTGTATTGCCAGCGGCGACGGCCTGCTTGGCCAGCGCAACACCCTCGGTGATGCTGTACAGCCTAGTCGATTGCAGCAAGGCTTCGCGCAGCCGCCAGATCGTGCCGGCGAGATCGCGCGCGACCTGCTCGGCGAGCTTTGGATTGTCGTTGGTCAGAACCTGCACGGTCATGCCGAGATCGGGAACGTCGGCGAACGGGAAGCCGAAGAAGATGTTGACATAGACGTCGACCTCGCGCGCCTCCCAGACCAGCGCGCGCTGCACGAGGTCCATCCAAGGCCGCGCCCCGGTCCATTGCAGCACCGTGGGCAAGATCACGGGAACCTTGATCGTCCTGTGCGCCGGCTTGTAATCGCCTCGGATCGCCCGCACCAACATACGCGCCGCGCGTTCGCCCTGCAGATGCGCGTCATAATGCGGGAAATATTTGACCGCGAATGCCATGTCCGCCTGCTCGAGGAACGCCTCGTCCTCATTGCCGTGAGGATCAAACGTCGCCGCAATGAAGGCGGAGCGGCCGACCACTTCGCGCACCTGCCGCGCCAGATCGGCTTCGGGACGCGGCACGCCGCGCACGGCCATCGCGCCATGCAGGCACAGATAGACGCCGTCGAACGGTCCCTCCTCCTTCAATCCGGCGATCATCTTGCCGGTGAAGGTGCGATAAGCTTCCTCGGTAATCCAGCCGGATCCGGTGTAAGTCTTCGGCCAGAGCGGGGATTCGATGCCGACCAGTTCGACCTCGGAGAACTCGCGCGCCACCTGCACGAAGCCGCCCATATAGTTCTTGGGATCGAACCGCAGCAGCGCCTCGCCTTTGGCCGGCGAGCCCGGATAGATGAAGTCGTCGAGCGTGGTCTCGTTCGGCAGGAACGAGACGGTTTCGTGGGAGAAATGCAGGACGGCGATACGTATCTTGCGATCGCTCATTTTGGTGCGCCTCGGCTGTTTTCCGCATTGTGGCATTGAAGGCGCGGCGCGCCAATCCGCATTCGGTTTTTGCCCGCCAGACCTGCAAATAAGCAGGCGCAGCACAGCTTGCCGCCGCGCGGATTCTGCTATGGTCGCCGCAACAATCGGGCCGCGGCCCCGCAGATATCTCAAGGAGAGAACGCCATGAATCCCCCCGTCAGTTCGCCCGCGATCAAGGTCGTCAAATCGGTTCGCGAGCAGGTGAGCGCCGAGGAGTGGCAGGCCCGCGTCGATCTTGCCGCCTGTTATCGGCTGACGGCGATGTACGGCATGACCGAGATGATCGCGAACCACATCTCCTGCCGCGTGCCCGGCACCACCGACCAGTTCCTGATCAACGCCTACGGCATGCTGTATGAGGAGATCGACGCCTCCAGCCTGATCAAGGTCGACGTCGAGGGCAACACGCTGCTCAACGCCACCGACTACGACGTCAACGTCGCCGGCTTCGTCATTCACAGCGCCATCCACATGGCCAAGCACGACATGGATTGCGTCGCGCACACCCATACCCCGGCCGGCATGGCGGTCTCGGCGATGGAATGCGGCCTGCTGCCGCTGGCGCAGACCTCGATGCGCTTCCTGCACATCGCCTATCACGACTTCGAGGGCATCGCCGACAATGTCGACGAGCGCGAACGCCTGGTCCGCGACCTCGGTGACAACGAGGCGATGATCCTGCGCAATCATGGCCTCTTGGTCGTCGGCCGTACCGTGCCCGCCGCCTTCAACGTGCTGTTCCGCCTCGAGCGCGCCTGCCAGACCCAGGTGATGGCGCTGTCCTGCAATACCAAGCTGATCTATCCGCCGCAAAACATCCTCGAAGACACTTATGAGCGGATGCTGCCGAAGCCGGGCCGCGCCGCCCGCAACGGCGAACTCGCCTGGCCCGCGCTGCTGCGCAAGCTCGACCGGGCGGATCCGTCGTATCGGGATTGAGAGCGAAAGCCGGCTTAGGCCTTCTCCATTCGTCGTCCCGGCGAAGGCCGGGACCCATAACCACAGAATAGCGTTGTTGAAAAACAGGCCGTGGCCCAGCGTCGCGCCACAATTCGCATTCGTGGCAATGGGTCCCGGCCTTCGCCGGGACGACGCTGAAATTGTTGCACGATCTGTGAGTCACACATCCCATTCTCGCGGCGCCTTTCGCCCGAGCTTTGCTGTTCGTTTCACCCTCTGAAAGAGAGGGCGCAGGGAAAGCTGGGTGCCGATCGCACCCATGGGCCCCGAGCAATGGGTAGTAAGCTCGGGGGTAGGACCACAGGTGTAACCGGAAACAACCCGGCTTTCCCAGCGCGATGGGCTACGGCTTATTTCGTGCTCTCCCCGGCGAGACTGGGCTTGCTTGTCACCGTCTTCGCAACGCGCATCGCGCAATTCGAAAAGACACCTACCGCTAGGGCGTCAGGACCACACGACTTGATGTCTAGCCACTTTTTCGACTTGTTGAAAACGGTGGAAGTGCCGGAAAATAAAGGCATTTCCCGCATTGTGTTGGGCGAGCGAGTTGCCCGTCCGGACCCGCTGGGCCCCGATAGGCCCTAGTTTCACGTATGCGCGAGCGCGGCTGGCCCGGTGCCCTGTAGCCCCCTCGCGCCGGGCCGCTGTTTGGCCTTCCTATCGCGGCCGTAAGCGCTCGGATTGCGTGTGTCCTTCTTGCTCAGGAAGCGAAGACGAAGCGTGTGCCCGTGTAGGAGCGCAGGAGCTTGTTCGGCACCTCGGCCTTGGCCATCTCGTAGAACGGCTCACCAGTGCAGTGCAGTGGAATAACGTAGTCGATATCGATACTCTTGAGCGCTGTGATCGTGTCGCGCACATAGCCTTCGTTGTAGGGCGCGAGGTGGAAGCCGCCGATCACCGCATGAACCTTGTTGACGCCCGAAGCCGCTTGGGCCTGTTTGATTGCGTTGATCACCCCGCGATGACTGCAAGAGGTCAATACGATCAACCCGCGGCCTCTTAAATTGAATGCGGTGGCGATCTCGTGCCGGAACTGGTCCGGGATGACAGCCTTCGTCCGTTCGTCCTCTGGAAGCTTGTCGGCATAGCATCCAATGCCGTGGTCCACGCCGATCCTCATGGCGCTGGGGGACAGCAGCTTCTCAAAGCTTGTCTGGTCGATGTGTCCTGTGGTGAAGCCGTGATCGGCGACCAGTGCCGGTCCTTCTACATAGGTGACTGCAACATTGGCGTCTTCCAGCGCTTTCCGATCCAAGGCTCCGAAGTCGCCGCGCACCGGCGGAGCGGTCCATTCGCGCGAGCAGAATGCTTCCTCGCCGCCGATGTAGATAGGCAGCTTGGCTTTCAGCTTGCTGCTGTTTTGCTTTAGGAAGCCAGCAAGACCGCCAAAATGATCGTAGTGACCATGGCTCAAGACAAGGGCGTCAAGCGCGGCCGGATCGATGCCGACGAGATTGGCATTGTTGACAAGCGCGTCAGGTGAGAAGCCGAAATCCACCAAGACATTACGTGCCTCGGTGCCGCGCCGCGTCTCGACGTGCATCGACAGGCCGAACTCACTGATCAGCGTTTTACCGGGCGGCTTGCCTCCGCCGATGCCCCAGCCGAAGTGTTCGATCTCTACATCGGCAACCTTCCGGCTCGGTGCCACGGCGAATTGATAGCTGTCGACCACTACACGTACTGCCACGCGGTCGATCTCCGGAACCTTACCCGCCATCGCTTCTGCCCGCACCGGCTTCGCGCCGCCCATCAACGACGCCACGACGGCGCTGAACAGGGCAGCACCACCGCCGCACACCACATCGCGTCGATGAATTGCGTTGCACTGGCAAATGAACATAGTCAAATCCTCCCTTTGCGCGGCCTTTGCTGCCGCAAGGCATCGCGCGGAAACGCACTCCAACCAAGGGCGGAGGCGTTGGAGTGCCGAACACACCAGCGTCTGGCAGCCCGCACACCGAGGATCATTGCATCCTATCCCCCGTTGGACATCGTGGCGAGTGTCATTCGGCACGGGCGAGGCCGAGCCAAGTTTCGACGGCAAGGTAGAAGCTGGCCGTGCGCGCGTGTGATCGGGGATACAAGCGCAGTGCTTGGTCCGGTTCGGTCAAAAGGCGGCATACCGGAGTTACTCGCCGAAGGTCTGCTCCAGCCCTAAAAGCGGACATGGCCGCTGTTAGCAGCATGCTGTCCGCTCCCGATGCGCGCCGTCTGCCGCCGCCGTGGTGTCGCGGTCGCGTCGAGGACGACAAGGTGATCGATCTGCCCGAGATACCGTGGAGGGCGTGAACTGATCGTGCGGAGAGTTGGCCTGCAAGCCGCGCTTGACGCGCGGCGCAAGCGAACATCAATCGGATGACCGCACACGCCAAGCAGCAAACTGGCTGGCGACCGACAAGAGATGCTCTTGCGAAAAATTTGCAGCTTCTTGACCAGCATTGCGCGCTGTGCGGCGACCTGCTTCTCGGTGCCGCCGATCTCCAGCCCAGTTGTCCTGTCCGATTTGCCTTGGGCGAAACGCCGCAATAGCTGCTTCTCGCGCGGGCTCAAGATCGGCGGTCGTTCAAGCATCGGCGGCCCTAGCTGTCCGTCGAATTGGGTCAGGACACGAACAGCGCCGCAATTGCCATCGCTATCGGGAGCAACCCGAGGCCGATGACGCCCATGGTGAACGCGATTTCGCGATGAGGCAGCGGTTGGAATGGGTGATGCATGACCATGCCCTCCTCGACCCCACCAGCAGCCCCAGCGTCCGCGCGGTCGGATCGGCGCTGGAACTATGCACCCAAAGGGAGACATCCGCCAGACCTGCAACCGAGCACATCACGGTGAGCGTAACTCCGGGGTCGAGGACGATGCCGCGCTCGATCTCGACGTATTACGGCGCGACCGTCGAGCGGTGGCAGCCCCTCCGCAATCAGACGACAGGGTCCTGTGGAGGCCGGAACTTGGCGCGGGGACCGCGCGACGGCGACGTGTGAGGATATTTGCCATCGCGCATTTTCGATTTTATTTTTGTACGAACTGGCACAAAAAGGCGGTGCGCGATGTGGCGCAATGCCGTCGTCCGACATTGTCGAAGTCCGAGCCGTCAGTGCAGCCGTCGCGCCTATCGTACTTGTCGTAACTCTTGAGCAGATCGTCTGCGAACAGGTCTTCGCCAACAACGGAGCTCGCGCATGACCATGAACAGCATCGGTATCCCCGAAGGTTTCGAGCCTCACTTCCGCAAGAGCCCTTTCACCGATCCTTGGGAACCGCTCTATTCGAAGCGCACGGACAAAGCCGTGATCATCGGATTACGGCTGGCCAAGCCGCACACCAATGCGCGTGGCAACGTTCATGGCGGGCTGATCTCCGCGCTTGCTGACAACGCGATGGGCTATAGCTGCGCACAGGCGATTGGCTGGGCATCGTCGCTGGCGACAATCACTCTTGCGGTCGACTTCACCGGCATCGCGCAGATCGGGCAATGGATCACCGTGGACAGCGAGGTGATCAAAACCGGCAGAACGATCTGCTTCGCACAAAGCCTAATCAAGGCCGACGACAGTGTAATCGCGCGTGCGAACGCCACGTTTCGCGTGGTGCCGAAGCATGAGGGTGACACTCATCCCCGTTAGCGTCTACGTCCGATCCGGGTCAAAACGCGACTTGCGTTCTACGTCGGCTCTTAGGCCGTACCGGACGTTCACCACACCGCTGTCGCGGTAGAGCACGACGGCCCGACGCCCGCGAGTAGGAAAGTGGCTCCGCTACCCAGCGACAGATTGGCCGGGCGCTCTGCCAGCCTTTAGCTGCGCATGGCGGCGCGGAAGCCGACGAAGCTCAACGCGCCCGCCACAATGACGGCAATCCAGCTCGGCCAGAACGGTACATCGACGCCATTCAACGTGATGGACCAACCCATCACAATCCGGATCAACTGCAGAAGCGCGATCAGGGCAAAGAAGGCGGCGGCAAGTGTGCAGAAGGTTCTTACGGTCATTGCCCATCTCCGATGGCACACGAGGACCTGCTCGTCCCGTACACCAAAATGGGGAGGGGCGCGGCTCGGCGGCCACTCGCCTTTAGGAGTACACGGCCCTAGATCAGCCCATTGCCGCGCTGCTTGAGCGCCCAATGCCGGTAGGCCTCGTCCTCGTAGGGATCATCCTCTGTCGGCGGCGGGATCAGCTTGGCACCTTCGCGGCGGAAGTGATCGAGGCCGCGACCCATCGCCTTGCCCTTGATCGTGTGCTGATCATGAGCCCAGTCCGGTATCGTCGGGGCGAAATCCTCCAGCGATGACCGCAAGCCGATGGCCGCCGCGAAATGGCAGCCCGCGCGCGACTTCGGTGCAGGCGCCATCATGCGGATGGCATTGCCGATCATCAGGCGCGCTTCGCCGATGCTCTTATTGTACCGTTCCTTGCTCTGCGCCACGGCGGCGGCGACGAACGGCACCACATGCGGCGCGGCCGACGTGTCGCCTACGCGATCTTGTATGCAGCAGACTTGCCGCTGGCGCGCTCGCTCGTGTGGAACATCCCGACCATCGGCATACTCATGAATGTTGCGGCGGTATTCCTGAGGTGAGCGGTCGCGCATCGGGCTCGCGTAGCCCCTACGCCGAGCGGCCTTGCTGCTCGCCCCAATTGCGCCAGTGAGTGGGATGAACCTCCACGGCGCGGTTCGTTGCCGTCTTGATCCAGCCATTGTGGTCACGACGACAGGGGAAGATCAGAGAGTATATGTCCCCCTTAGCGTCGATAACGGCCAATTCCAAGTCGCGATCGAACGGGGCGGTTTCAATCGGCATCCACATCATCACTGACTAGCCGGCGAACCGGCGCGGCTCATTGATTATTGTCAACGGCGTCCTCAATCCTTACCGCGTGACCGTCGATTTTGCGCCTGCCATTCGGCTAGCTTGGCTTCCTCCTCGGCCAAAAGCTTGTGCAAGGTCTCGATCTTCCGAGCGTTGGCTTCCGTTTCCAAAAGTTCTTTGTGTGAGCGATGTTGGCCCGAAAGATGAAATCGGCCATGGTTGCTGCCGTTATGATTGAGCTAGCTTCATCGTGCCACAACCGGCGTGTAAATTGGAAGCCGGTTGGCTCGCCCGCAGGATTGAAACCACGCCAGGACAAAATGGACGAGATCGAGAAACACGGCCTCAAATTGATCGACGTCATGAAGGCCGCCGGACTTGGCGCGGGACAGGTCATCCGCCGAGAGACGATTGATGCGGTTTGGAGCGCTGCTGGTGCAAAGCGCGATGATCTAGCTGCCGGGCTCAAGTTTGCCGAAAGCTTCGGCTGGATCGAGGACCGCGATGGCAGCGGGACTTTCGTGAGGCTGACCCCTGCCGGTGAAGCGATAGTTGCGGTTTAATGTAACGTCTGCCGTCGGTGATGCCGCGACACGTGATCAACGAGCTCCGCGTTCAAACAGTTTAGGATGTGCTCCAACTGCTCATTGACCAGCAAGAGCGCCCTGAGAGCGCTCCGCACATCGCCGTCACAGGCGGCAACGATCTCGTCTAGCTCCCGGTCATACTCGTCCAGATAATCGTTGGTCGTTGGGTGCGGCATGCGAACAACATCCAACCAGAAAATGTCTTGTCGAAACAACGAGCGCAGCATTTCTCCTCGATATTCACAGGCAGGCGCGAAAGAGCCGGTTGCATTTCTGCGGGCCGCGCTCTGCTCTGAACGGATACTTTCAGCCTTTTGGGAGACAATATGGTCGAGGTGTATTTCAACGTCAGGCGCGATCTCCTCGTTGTGAAAAAAGGATTTCCAGTGCCGGACATCAGCGCTCAGGGCAAATGGCGCAAGAGCAAGAAGAGGGTCGTCAGGGTTAGCGAGGAGATCAGGCAGGCGGTTCAGAGCCACGGCTATTACATGCGCAGGCTGAGCGATCTCAAGAAGAACTAACTGCCGAAAAAACGCGTGGCGCGCATGCAAAAGCCCGGCCGTCAATGAGACGGCCGGGCGGAGAGGAAATATGAACTCGATGAACACCGCGAATATGCTGCGGCGCGGGAAACACTTCCATCCCGGACGAATACGGGTGGCGGCCGGTGCCTAGACGCACTCGCGTGGGGGCGGCTGTTAACCGCCAGGCCGAGGCGAGAACGCATCCACGGACGCGGCTATTCGGGTCGCCAATTCAGTGGCGGTCGGCGTGGACTGCGTTTCGAGCGGCGAGCCGACGGAATGGACCGCTGCCAATCCAGCACCAGCGGTCCAAACAGCTATCGCAATTGCAGCGAGATATTCGATCCTCATGGCGATGGTCCCTTGCATCGGCCCCATCAATTAACCCGACACTTTTGGAATTGGTTCCCGAGCGCGAGCGATTTCCTATGAGTATCGCCGGCGTTGCCCGGCGCTTTGCATGGTCGATGCTTCGGCTCTGTGCTCCGTAGGTTCCTCATTCCGTTCGCGATCAGAATTGGGGAACGAAGAGGCTAGCCAAGACTTAGAAGCCATGAGGCCGCCGCTCGCTGGTGAACAACCCGGCGCATGTCGCAGATAGCCAAAGGTCGTTACCAAAGACCCGCTGTTGTCAAAAACCAGCGCTCGCGCAAGATAGCCAAAAGCGGCGGTCTCCGGTTTAGTCACAATCGCTAGCCGCGCCCCGATGTGTTTGCGGGGGGAGCGCACTCTCGGCCTGCCGGTGCGTTGTTCATTCCGACCGGAGGCTGTGTAATGCGCAACCGCATCGACATCGACCACGTTCACAGCCGGGCCATTGTCCGGGAGATCGGCGAGACGCTGCGAGCGTCGCTGGAACCAGAGACGGAACTCTCGCCGAGGCTCAAAATGCAAATCGACCGGCTCCGCGAATTTGAAGAGCAGTCGCCCTCAATCATTCCAGCGGGTGAGCGCTGGGATAAGCCTCGTCGTTGAGCCGGGAGAAGGACTGGGTCCTCACATCGGCTGCGCCGTGCCAGTGCGCGCGTTCCTTTCAGAACAGCCCGATCACGATGAAAAAGGCGACCTCAGTCAGGAAAGTGACGCTCATAATCGCAACTATGAGGAAGGCGTTGCCCGCTGACAGTGGGATCATGATATGCCTCGCATCTTGCGAAGCCCCGAAGCCTCCAAGCGCTAATTCTCCGAGGGCCGGAATGTTTCGGTTCCCGAACGCGGGAGCGGATGTTGCGATCGGTGCTGTCGTCCTGGTTCCACTCGGGAACGCGGTTCAAATATTGAGCCTGATCTGATCTCAGCATCGAGGCCCTAACCTGAGACGGCCTTACCATGCGGATACCAAGAGGGCGACGGACGCGATCAGAGTTGCCGTGCTGAGGGCCACCACGACAAGGGCTTGTTCACTGTGCGCTTGCAGGTTTTTGTCGTCCATTGTCGCCAATGCTGGCTCGCGTATCTCGTTCCTAATTGGGATAAGGCGGTCGTTCCAGAGCGCGCGCGGGAAGACATCAACTCCCGGCGTCACCGGAACTTCCAGTGCCTTGATCGCCTGCGCCGAAATCTCGGCGGGGTCCCTGAGACCAGATTGCGCGACCTTGATAATCGTCTTCGCGATCATTTCCGTCAGCGGGTCATCGCGATCTTTGACGCTGAGCGCGTGCAGCTTTTTCAATAAGGTTGGCGTCTTTCGACGCCATGGCGTCGATTTGTAAGTGCGAATAGATGGACATATTTTGCCCTCTCAGCCCGGTGGCAGAGGTTACCACGACAACCCTGCTCCCCCGGGAAAGCTGCGCTTACGGCACTCGATGCGCGAGCAGACCTGGCTTCGGGGCATTCTTCGGCGGCGGTCCCATCGTCAGCCAAACGGCAAAACCCAACAGAACCGACGCCACCAATAGTCGGAACAATAGATGCAAAGGCCGTCCCCGTCGGCTGCGTGCTCCGACGTTGGGATAAAGCCTAGCGGGGCGCAATTCGACTTGTGGGGTGCGGCGGCGGCGTGGCCATCGCTACGATGGCAAACGAAGAGGGACAACTGAGGCGGCCCTGCCGTGTTCACGCACCGGCGCTAACGCTAGTTCTTGGTTTGGCGTTGGGGGGTATCCGGTGAGCAAGGCCCGCGAGTTTATCGATTTCTGGGTCGAGAATAGCATTCACGCTGTCGAGCAGTTTCGCACTGTCGGCGCGTCGCAGGATATCGCCGAACTGACCCGCCGTCTTGTCGCGGCTGCCAAGGAGCAGGGTTTCTCGGCGGCCGACTTGCAAGCTGAGATCGGCGACATCTCCGACTACATCGGAGACCTGCTCAAAGCAGCGAACAGGGCTGAGCGCGAACGGCGTAAGCCTACGTAGGCATCGCAATGCGGGCGCCTTACTTTGTCAGTCTGCAAACAGCGCCAGGCTTGAGGTTGAGTTCCTCGAACGTACTTTGCTGCTTATCCGTCAAGTTGATGTTGAGGGCAAAGTAGACACGCATAGACATCTCGGCGATCTCGGCCTCGACACGAAACGGAAGCGCAAAATGCGGAGGCCTGCGCGGCTTATAGCGGAGGAACAATACGACGCAAGCGCTCGGGATACTATTTGCTCGCGGCGAAAAGGTCCCATTTCCCGGGCAGCCCCTTTAATTCGTATGAGCCTCGCTCGGAGAACTTCAGATCGGTGCCTGCTACGAGGTCGGTGACCACCCGCGAGACAAATACCTCATTGCTTCCCGACTGCGACATCACCCGCGCGGCTGCGTGGACGGCAATGCCACCGATGTCGTTGCCTCTGATTTCGACCTCGCCGCAATGAAGACCTGCGCGTACGGGCAGGCCAATACTCTTGCTCTCTTCACTGAGCGCCAAGGCGCATCGCACAGCCCGCCCCGGCCCGTCAAAGGTCGCCAGAACGCCATCGCCTGTGCTCTTCACCAAAGTGCCGCGATGCTTGCTGACAATCCGGCCGGAAAGATCGTCGTGATTGTCCAAGAGGTCGCGCCAACGGTGATCGCCGAGTTGCAAAGCGAGATTGGTCGATCCAACGATATCAGTAAAGAGAACGGTAGCGAGTATGCGCTCCAGATCAATTCCCTCGCTGGCGCGTTGTCCAGTGATGAATTCTTCGATGTCTCCGGTAACGCGCTCAATGTCTCCCGTCCAGAACGCGTGATCGCCCGACGGATATTCAATGTATTTCGCTCCCGGGATACCGGCGGCGAGCTTGCGGCCTAACGTTACAGGCACCTGCGCGTCGGTTGTTCGGTGCAGCACTAGAGTTGGCGTGCGGACGACTGGGAGGATGGGGTTGATGTCTATCCGTCGGTTCGAAAGTATGTAGGATTTTAGTGCGCCAGGACTGCTGCCCAACTTTTCGAATTTTGCGATGCGAGCGAGTATCTCCGAATTGCCAGCATCACTCGCGAAAACTCGCTTGAGGAAGTCCCCGTTTCCCCAACTCTTTACGACGTAAGCTAACCGTTCCTGAACCTCGGATGGCGTGAGGTTGGGCGGGAGCAGGTCTGATATCCGCGCCAGCCCTCCGAATAAGACCAAGTGGGAAACGCGCTCTGGGTAGGTCGTTGCGAATAGAACGCTCATCGACGCGCCTTCAGAGAAGCCAACTAGCGCAGCACGCTTGGAGTTGATTGCGTCCATGATCGTGCGGACATCGTCGATACGTTCCTCAAGAGACGGTACGTCGGCCAACCGATCTGATAGTCCTTGACCTCTCTTGTCGAACGTGACGACCCTTGAGAACTTCGCCAAGCGACGAAGAAAGCGCGTATAGCCCGGGAGTTCGTGCTGAAAATCGATGTGGGATATAATGCCCGGAACTAGGATAATGTCGGTAGGCCCGTCGCCCATGACTTGATAGGCGATGTTGAAGTCGCCGCTCTGCGCATACTGCGTCTCGGGCAACGCTACTTCCGTCATCGCGGCCCCCACCATTTGTTCGCGTTTCCAACTATCTTCCAGATCAGGCCGGACATCAACGGACGTCATCCACCGTAGATACCCGGTATTGCCCGTCACGCGATGGGCCGAAGCTGTGGTCTGGCACCTGAAGGTGAACGCTCTAAGGGCCTATTGGGGCCCAGCTCAATCGGCTGGACCTTTCTGCTGACCCAGAATGGCTGCTCAAACCATTAACAGATATGGCTTTTATTCGTTCTTTGGATAACGAAAAAAGAGCTTGCGTCAGGACCACACGACTTCACCGTCCACGTCATGCGCACTCGTCAGTTGCGCAATCGGCGTCCACCGCATCTCGACCCACGTTCGTGACGACCGCGAAGCGCCCCTCAATCGGGTGAGACGGGCGGAATTGGATCACTGATTTGCCCGACGACGGAAGCGGGATTTTGCCCGTCGGGGTGATTTGTCGCAGCCATCGTGCGGTGGGCGCGGAACGTTGTGCCGCTCAGCTTCCGAGCTGAATGGTGCGCTCCAGCGCCGCGGCGAAGCCTTTGAGGGGGACGTTAAAGACAACAGCCTGCCCGTTGCTGATGCTCTGTGCGGCAACGGTGAGCATTTTGGCCCTGCTGATGGTGTCGGTCACGACCGTGGGAAAGGATACCGGCAGCAAGCAGCCTTGCGCCGTGCAGGTGGAGAAGCGCGTCTGTTCGAGATCCTTGCCGTCAAGCTTGAGGACGGCCCCGGCGTCGAACTTCAGCCCGAACGGCATCAAGATGTTGCCTTCGGCCTTTCCGTCCCTGGGAATCAGTTCGATGGCGAAGATTTGCTGATTGGTTTCCTTGGCGAGCTGTGTCTGCCCGAGGGTACACAGCTTGGCCCCGCCGTCGAGCTGGCATTTGACGATCCAGTCTCCGTAGGTCTCGCTGATCGCGGAAGCGCCCTTGGGAAGCTGGACGGCGCGGACCACGCCATCCATCGCGGACGTCTGGCTCCGTGTGTCGATCGGCATGGAGACGGCGCTCCCACTGGCATCCGACACATTGGGTGTTCGGGCGGCTTGCGCCGAACCGACGCCGGCCATGACGACGAGAGCGACGATCGCCCGAAGACGCCTGTCTGCTGCGCTGACCGTCACCATCGCATTCGCTCCGCCTCGTTACGTCCCGAAACCGATCTGCCTTTTCGTCGGCGTATTCGTGGGCATAATTCCCACCTGAACGAGATGCACCTACTTGGAGAACCGCTGATATGCAAGAGCTGATCGCCGCCGGCGTGATTGTCGCGATTGTTGCATTCTGCGGCGGGTATTTCTGGGCAATTGCACGTGAAGCCAGGACCTCGAACAAGGCCGCGAACAAGCAACAACGCAAATAGTAGTCCGGCGCCTCGACCTTGCTCCCGTGATTTGCCCGCGGGATGCGTTTTCAACTAAGCTCACCGGATGGACATGCTCGTCAAGCTCTACGCCCTGCCCGATTCCCGGCCCGCCTACGATCGATTGCTCAAGGCCGGAATTATCATGCGCCGCGCGCTCGCCCCGGAAAAGCACAAGGTTGTCGCCTGGGTGCGGGAGACATTCAGCGAGGCGTGGGCCAGCGAAACCGAGGTCGCGTTCAGCCGCCAACCAGTCTCCTGCTTCATCGCGATCCAGCAAAAGAAGATCCTCGGATTCGCCTGCCATGACGCGGCCTGTCGCAACTTCTTCGGTCCGACCGGCGTCGCGCCGAAGGCGCAGCAAGGCGGAATCGGCAAGGCGCTGCTGTTCGCCTGCCTCGAGGACATGAAGCACCAGGGGTTCGGCTACGCCATCATCGGCGGCGTCGGGCCGGCGGATTTCTATACGAAAGCTGTCGGCGCGGTGGCCATCGAAGGTTCCGCGCCGGGGATCTATCGAGGATTGCTGTAGCTGCGCCGCAGGTCCATTTCCGGTCTTGTCGCGCTACGAGACAGACTGGCAAT
The DNA here is from genome assembly GCF_024171045.1 of Bradyrhizobium sp. USDA 4538. Lineage (NCBI taxonomy): Bacteria > Pseudomonadati > Pseudomonadota > Alphaproteobacteria > Hyphomicrobiales > Nitrobacteraceae > Bradyrhizobium > Bradyrhizobium sp. USDA 4538. Next base: position 6,346,393 of record NZ_JALJZE010000001.1, on the reverse strand, counting down.
GTCTGCGTTCACGGAGATCGGGTAACCCAAGGATGGCTGGCGGGTTGAAGATCACGACCGGCATCATCGCCGCGGTGCTGGTCATTGCGGCGGTGGCTCAGGCGCGCAGCGTGCTCGCCCCGCTTGCGGCCGCCCTGTTTATCATCGCGATCGTCTGGCCCGTTCAGCAACGGCTGCAGTCGTGGCTGCCGAAACTCCTCGCGCTCGCCATTACCGTCGTTGTTACGGTTGCCACCTGCATCGCGTTTGCCTCGCTGGCAGCATGGGGGTTCGGCCGCGTCGGGCGCTCCTTGATTGCGGATGCGGCGCGGTATCAGGCCTTCTACGATGCCGCGGTGATCTGGCTCGACGGCCATGGCGTCTCGTTCGCCGGCGTCTGGGCGGAGCATTTCAATGTCGGCTGGCTGCTGCGTACCACGCAATACGTCACGGGCCGCGTCAACACCACATTGAGTTTCTGGCTCATCGCGCTGGTCTATGTCGTGCTGGGACTTCTCGAGGTCGAAGACGCTGGTCGACGAATCCAGCGGCTGGAGAATCGCACAGCTGCGCGCGTCCTGCTCAAGGGCAGCAAAGCGACGGCCGCCAAGTTTCGTAAATATATGCTGGTGCGGACGCAGATGAGCGCGGTGACGGGTCTCTTAGTCGGCCTGTTCGCCGCTGTGACCGGGCTGCCATTCGCATTCGAATGGGGCGTGATCGCCTTTGTCCTCAACTACATTCCTTTCGTCGGTCCTTTCATCGCGACGCTGTTCCCCACGCTGCTGGCCATGACACAGTTCGAGAGCTGGCCCGCGGTGTTCGGCGTGTTCGCCTGTCTCAACGTCATCCAGTTCGTGGTCGGCAGCTATATCGAACCGCGGGTGGCCGGTTCGACGTTGTCGATCTCGCCGTTTCTGGTGCTGTTTGCGATCTTCTTCTGGAGCTCGCTTTGGGGCCTGTTCGGGACCTTCATCGGCGTACCGATCACGCTCGCTATTCTGACCTTCTGTGCCGAGAGTCCGTCGGCCGCATGGATAGCCGATCTGTGTGGCGGATCGCACGAAGATAAGCTGGAAGCGTCCTAGCTTGCGGCAATCTCAACCCGCTCGGGCTCGGTGAGGCAAAGCTTCCGGTCCGGGCCGACCATCATTTTGTGGATATAGAAATAGCTGACTTCATCGTCGGCCCCCATCACCGGCGACGGGGCCGAGACGATCCTCGACGCACCACATGTACCGATCCAATCGATATGCCGGTGACCGTGCATCACCACTGAGCGATCGGAAAACCGTTGCAACCTGCGTACAAACCAGCTGCCGTTGATCAAGGCTGTCCCAATGCGCTCGGCAAATGTCTTCACTGGCATGGGATATTCCATCACGTGATGATGTAACGCGATGGTCCAGCATGCCGTCGGAAAATGACGGATCGCAGCCTCCAACCGCCGCGTTTGCGCTTCCGAAACCAAACCGAGCGCGTTGGTGAAGGAGAAGTGGGTTTCGGCGTTGGAGTTGAGAATGGCGATCCCGAGGCCACCGTCCTGGTCCGGCGGCAGGATCATTGGGAATTGATCATCGAACAGGCCACGGAGCGCGGCTGCGCGGCGCACGCCTCCGTGCTGCGCAAATTGCGTTATCCGATCATGATAAGGGGCCAGCGCCTGGTTCAGCGTCGCCGACGGTTTGCCGGAACCGTCGATGACGCGCACGCGATCGCCCTGGACGGCCGCGATCGCCGACAGGGTACGCATCTGCCGTAGCCGCTTGCCTGGGCTGAACGGCAGGTCGAGGCGCGCAGGATTGGCACGATCCACGACGTTAACGTCATGATTGCCCGGAAGCATGATGATGCGTGCTGCAAGCTCGGGATGACCTGCCAATGCATCGAGAAATTCCGCCCATTCGCCGGGCCGGCCGGCGTCCGTCATATCGCCGCTGATCAGCACGTGGTCGAGCGGATCAACGCTGTGAATTTCGGCAAGGCGAGCCAACACGCGATTGAAGTGCTCGTTTCCCCGCGGACCGGCGGTCCCGCTTTCAATGCGGAAACCGTACCGCTCGCCGACCACGTGAAGATCGGACAGATGCGCAAGGCGCCAGCAGCGGCCTCCGGACGGAGTCGCGTCGAATCCGGCCAGGTCGGCCGGTTGTTCCATACTGGCGTCGGCCACGCTCCAGGCCAGTGACGCGACCGCAAGATAGCAGGACACCAGCACCGCGGCGTTCGCGAACGTCGGCAACACCAGACGATGGATCAGAACAAGGTCATTGACGGTCGCAGTCCATTGCGAGGCAGGCCAGGCCAGGGCCGCGATCAATGCCGCCCCCGCGGAGAGCAGTATGCCGGCGCCGACCGAGCAACCGCGGCGCAGCCTCGTGCGAGAGGCAGGAGTCGCGCCGGTGCGCCAAAGCAGCTCCGCCAGATGGCCCAGCGCCTCGCGTGTGAAGGCATAACTCGGTTGGACCGCGAGCGCGTTCAGCGACCAGAAGCTTGTTTCCGCGATTTGAAGCAGCGGTCGTCCGCCGAGCCATCCCAACGCTGCGATCACAACCAGCGCCAGCACGGCGCCCACTTCGGACAGGGCAAGAGCGTGTTGCGAAAGGCTCGAAATCCAGGCGGATGCGACCAGTGGCGCAAGGCCGAGCAGTACGCCCGGAAGCAGAAGCGAGACCGTCCAGGCGAACAACAGTTTCGCCGGGCTTATCTCAACCAGAAGGCTACCCACGATCGCGAACAACGAACGCTGTTCCGGGCTGGCGGCATTGTCCTCAAAGTCGCCGCGGCGGGGATCAAGCAGCACGCCGACGTCCTCCGTTGCACGGCGCATTCTGTCACAAACCGCTTCAGACCAACATACGCGTCAGGCTTAGCGCAGCTTCCCGAAGAACTCGCGCACCTCGCCGACGAACAGCTCGGGCTGCTCGAATGCCGAGAAATGTCCCCCTTTCGGCATCTCGCTCCAGTGCTGGATGTTGGTGAAGTTTGTCTCCATCCATTTGCGAACCGGCGTGACGATCTCCTTGGGAAACACGGCAACGCCGGTCGGCACACCCACCTTGTGCGGGGTTCGCTTGCCCGGCCCAAAGCTTTCCCAATAGAGCCGCGCCGATGACGCAGCCGTCGCGGTGACCCAGTACAGCATGACGTTGTCGAGCAGTTCGTCGCGGCTGAGGATGTTTTCCGGATGGCCGTCGCAATCGGTCCAGGCCCAGAACTTTTCGAGAATCCAGGCCGCCTGCCCGCAGGGCGAATCCGTCAGGCCATAGCCGAGCGTCTGCGGCCGGGTGGACTGCTGCTTGGAATAGCCGGAATCCCAGTCGGCATAATATTTGATGCCGTTGAGCGCCCTCGTCTCCTCCGGCGTCGGCTGCCCCTCGACATTGGGCCAGGTCGACATCGCAAGCGTGATGTGGATGCCGGCGCAATGTGCAGCATCCTGCCCGCCGATCGCGGTCGTGACCGCGGAGCCCCAGTCGCCGCCTTGCGCGAAATAGCTGGCGTAGCCGAGCCGCAGCATCAGGACGGCCCAGGCCGTCGCGATCCGGTCGACGCCCCAGCCCGTCGCTATAGGCTTGGCCGAGAAGCCGAAGCCCGGCAATGACGGGCACACCACGTGGAAGGCATCGGCGGCGCGGCCGCCATGCGCGGTCGGATCGGTCAGCGGCTCGATCACCTTGTGGAATTCGACCACCGATCCCGGCCAGCCATGGGTGATGATCAAGGGCCGCGCCTCCGGATGCTTCGAGCGGACATGAATGAAGTGGATGTCGAGCCCGTCGATTTCGGTGGTGAACTGGCTGAAGCGGTTGAGCCGCGCCTCGCGCTGCCGCCAATCATAGGTCTCGGTCCAATAGTGGCAGATGTCCTTGATCCATTGCAGCGGCGCGCCCTGGCTCCAGTCGTCGACCAGTTCGGCTTCCGGCCATCGGCTCCGGCGCAGCCGGCTGCGCAGATCCTCGAGGACATCGTCGCTGACGGCGATGCGGAACGGGCTGATGGCGGTCATGGCGTCTCCCCGGGATGCTGAACTTTCGGGGAAAGATAGGCTGGCGCGGGTCGCCGATCAAACCTCGCGCCGCAAACCTCGCCTGCACGGACCCTGCACGACTAGCCGCGAAATCTGACGACAAGAACCATTATCGGCACCGCGATCTTGCTAAGACATCGGCCACAATAGATCGACATCACGCGCAGGCGATCGAAGCGCTGATGTCACAGAGGACGGAGCTTGTTGTGGCAATCTATCTGAGATTAGCATCCGTGACAGACAAGATGCCGTGCTGAAGTTGGGATTGCCGCTGGTCAATAGCTCGCTGAGCTATTTGCCGATCGCCGCCTCGAGTAGCGCCTGGGCCTGCTTGGTGGCCGCGGCGAAGGCCGGCTGTTGCGGTGCGCGTTCGGTGAAGCAGCGCTTGAACGCATCCTCGCCCTGCTGGCGCAGGTCGCCGAGCTTGTCATAGGCCTGCCGGGTGATCTGCTTGCGCTCGAGCCTCTCGGCCGCCGCATCGGCCTTCTTGTTGTAGTCGGCGCGGATCGCGGTGCAGGTCGGCACTTCCACCGCCGGCTCGATCTCGCCATAGGCGACATACATCTTGCCACCAGCGAGCGCCGCCACGAACACCTCGTCGGCCTTGTCGGGGAACGAATCCTGGGTACGGCCGGCCAGGAAGCCGTAAGCCAGGGTGGCCGACGCCGGCTTGGCGATCGGCAGGTCGTCGAAATTGACCACCGCGGCATCGGTCGAGATCGCCTGGGTGTAGAGGCCCTCGAACTTCAGGGCGGCATCGATCTGCTGCGGCACGTTCTTGCTGCCCTTGTCCCACCAGGTCTTGTGTTCGTGCAGCCAGCGCGTGAATAGAGGCTCGGTGGTGACGATGATATGGGCTTTCGGCTCGACGAAGCTGCCGTCGGCACGCTTTTCTCCGATCTTTGCCCCGTCCCTGCCGGTGTCGGCATCGAAGCGCAGGCCGTCCAGCATGCCGAACCCCATATCGCCCTTGTATAGAGTGTCGAGGTTGAGCTGGGCGGGAGCAAAGCCCGGCCGGGCGGGCTGTGACAGGATGGCCGTCAGCTGCCCCTTCAGCTCGTCGCGCGCGGCTGCCTCGGCCTTGTCGACGACCTCATTGATCTTGTTGTCGTTCGACAGCTTGGCGAATTTGGCGATCGCGGCGCCACGCGCGGCGATATAGCGGTCTTCCTGCGACGCGGCGCGGGCCGGCGAAAGCAGCAGGATCGGGGAAAGGACGAGGGCAAAGCGGAAGATAAAATGCATGCCCTGTGGTCGTCCGCAGGGCATGCAAGGTTCAAGGTCACGGGTACTACCAGCATATCCCTCGCCGGCAGACCCTCTGCCGGCGCAGGATCTCGTCAAGGCGAGTCAGTCAGGCCGCCTTTGTCACGGTGCCGTCGTCAGGCCGCCTTGGACTTCGCCACGTGGGTAGCGATCGCATCCATCAGCGGCGGCGACAAGCAGTCATAGGGCTCGAGCCCAAGCTCCTTGAGCCGCGACCTGATCCCGGCCATATCGGCCGGCTTGACGCCGGACTCGATCACCGACGACACGAAGGCGGCAAATCCGGGCGCAGCCGAGCCGGACTCCTGGAACAGCTCGGGATGGATGAAGTCGAGGCCATAGAACGGATGGCCCTTGTTCTCGATCCGGCCGTACATGTGGGTGCCGCATCCCGTGCAGGCATGGCGCTGGATCACCGCCGCGGCATCGACGATCTTCAGCTTGTCGCCGTTCTCCAGCACGGTGACATTCTCGCGCGGCACCACCGCGACCACCGAGAAGGTGGCGCCCGAAGGCTTCCAGCACTTGGTGCAGCCGCAGGCATGGTTGTGGGCGACGTCGCCCTTGATGCCGACCTTGACCGGCTTGTCCGCGCATTTGCAGACCAGCGTGCCGCCGGCAAAGCTGCCGGAGCCTTGCTTGACGCCATTGTCGACCGACGGGTGGATATGAACAGTCATTGACCTATCCTCCTAGTGCTTGGTGTTGTGATTTCAGAATACGACGACCGAACGGATCGATTTTCCCTCGTGCATCAGGTCGAAGCCCTTGTTGATCTCGTCGAGTTTCAGCACGTGGGTGATCATCGGATCGATCTGGATCTTTCCGCCCATGTACCAGTCGACGATCTTCGGCACGTCGGTGCGGCCGCGTGCGCCGCCGAAGGCCGTGCCCTTCCAGACCCGTCCGGTGACGAGCTGGAACGGCCGGGTCGCGATCTCCTTGCCGGACTCCGCGACACCGATCACCACCGAGACGCCCCAGCCGCGATGGCAGGCTTCCAGCGCCTGCCGCATCACGTTGGTGTTGCCGGTGCAGTCGAAGGTGTAGTCGGCGCCGCCGTCGGTCAGGCCCACCAGGTGCTGGACGATGTCGCCGCCCACCTTGGTCGGGTTGACGAAATGCGTCATGCCGAACTGCTTGCCCCAGGCTTCCTTGGAGTCATTGATATCGACGCCGATGATCTTGTCGGCGCCGACCATCTTGGCGCCCTGGATCACGTTGAGGCCGATGCCGCCGAGGCCGAACACCACCACGTTGGAGCCCGGCGTCACCTTGGCGGTGTTGACGACCGCGCCGACACCGGTGGTGACGCCGCAGCCGATGTAGCAGCTCTTGTCGAACGGCGCGTCCTCGCGAATCTTGGCCACCGCGATCTCGGGCAGCACGGTGAAGTTCGAGAAGGTCGAGCAGCCCATATAGTGGAAGACCGTCTTGCCCTTGTAGCTGAAGCGCGAGGTGCCGTCGGGCATCACGCCCTTGCCCTGGGTGGCGCGGATCGCGGTGCAGAGATTGGTCTTCTGGCTCAGGCAGCTTTTGCACTGCCGGCATTCCGGCGTGTAGAGCGGGATCACATGATCGCCCGGCTTGACCGACGTCACGCCGGCGCCGACCTCGCGAACGATGCCCGCACCTTCGTGCCCGAGGATCGAGGGAAAGATGCCCTCGCTGTCGAAGCCGTCGAGCGTGTAGGCATCGGTGTGACAGATGCCCGTCGCCTTGATCTCGACCAGGACCTCGCCGGCCTTGGGACCCTCCAGATCGAGCTCGACGATCTCAAGCGGCTTCTTTGCTTCAAATGCGACTGCGGCGCGGGTCTTCATCTTGGTCTCCACAAAACGTCAAACAGGTTTCTCGTTCGCACCGGACCGGCTCACTTCTTGTCGTTGTTGCCCATGCAGGCGTCTTCCGCCTTGCCGTAGGCTTCCGACTTGTCTTCGTGCTTGGCCGGCCGAACACGCCCAACCGCGTCATTGGCGCGGGCGCGCAGGTAGACATAGAGGTCGTCCATGTAGCAGGCAACGTTCGGGTTATCGCCGAACGCCGGCATGACATTTTCCTGCGCCGTCGAGACGTTCTTGCGTCCGCTCGCGACCACGCCCATGAAATCCGGATAGCTCATGGTCTTCAGCGAGTCCTTCAACGCCGGCGCGTAGGTCGAGCCCATGCCATCGGGTCCGTGGCAGACGTGGCACTCCGAATGATAGCGGCGGTATCCGGAGTAGGTGTACCAGTCCACCGTGCCGTCGGATGTCACCTTGAACGTCGGGTTGCCATCCTTGTCGAGATACTTGCCGTCCTCGTTCTTGACGGCGGTTGGATCACCCACGTCCTCGGCGGAGGCAACTCCACCCATTGCCACGACGAAAATCGCGGCAGTCACAAACCAGATCTTACGCAAAAGCATATCCTCGCGTGCAGATTGAAGACGGACCGGCGCATGGAGATCGCCCCATGCGCCGGAACGAGGTTGCTCAGCTCACTGCTGCGGCAGCGAGAACACGGTGAGCGTTCCGCCGAGCGCGGTGTAGTTGCTCAGCGCGGCATAGCCGCCGACTGCGCCGAGACCGGCCGTCGGATCAGTCAGACCAGCCGCGAGGCCGATGCCTGCCCAACCGCCAACACCCGACAGAATGGCGACGTACTGCTTGCCGGCATGCTCATAGGTGGTGACGTTGCCGATGATGCCGGACGGGGTCTTGAACTTGTAGAGCTCCTTGCCCGTCTTGGCGTCGACAGCCTTCAGGTAGCCTTCCAGCGTGCCGTAGAACACCACGCCACCGGCGGTCGCGAGCGCACCCGACCAGACCGAGAACTGCTCCTTGTTCGACCACACGATCTTGCCGGTCTTGCCGTCCCAGGCGATGAAGTTGCCCATGTTGGTCTCACCGGGAGGCGGATACATCGACAGCGTCGCGCCGACATAGGGCTGACCTGCGGTGTAGCTCACCTTGAACGGCTCGTAGTCCATGCAGACGTGGTTGGTCGGCACGTAGAACAGCTGCGTGTCCGGCGAGTAGGCTGCCGGCTGCTCGTCCTTCGAGCCGAGCGCTGCCGGGCAGATGCCCTTCACGTTGACGTCCTCGCCTGCCTTGTCGGTCGACGCTGCGTCAAGAACCTTCGGACGACCATAGGTCGGCGAGTCCTTCTTCATGTCGACGCCGGAGGTCCAGTTCACCTTCGGATCGTACTTCTCGGCGACCAGCAGTTCGCCGGTGGTGCGATCGAGCGTGTAGCCGAGGCCGTTGCGATCGAAATGCGTCAGCAGCTTGCGCGCCTTGCCGTCGATCGTCTGATCCGAGAGGATCATCTCGTTGACGCCGTCATAGTCCCATTCGTCATGGGGCGTCATCTGGTAGACCCACTTGGCGACGCCGGTATCCGGGTTACGCGCCCAGATCGTCATCGACCACTTGTTGTCGCCGGGACGCTGCTTCGGATTCCAGGTCGAGGGATTGCCCGACCCGTAATAGACGAGGTTCAGTTCGGGATCGTAGGAGATCCAGCCCCAGGTCGCGCCGCCGCCGATCTTCCACTGATCGCCCTGCCAGGTCTTCAAGCTCGAATCCTTGCCGATCGGCTTGCCGAGCTCGGTGGTCTTGTCGTCGACCAGGAGCTGGTCATCCGGGCCTTCCGAGAAGCCGCGCCAGACCTGCTTGCCGGTCTTGATGTCGTAAGCGGTCACATGAGCCTGGACGCCGAACTCGCCGCCGGAGATGCCGAGCAGCACCTTGTCCTTGACCACCAGCGGCGCGGAGGTACCGGTCGAGCCCTTGCTGGGATCGCCGTTCTTCACCGTCCATTCCACCTTGCCGGTCTTGGCATCGAGCGCCACCAGCGTGGTGTCGGCCTGGTGCAGGAAGATCTTGCCGTCGCCATAGGCAACGCCGCGGTTGACCGTGTCGCAGCACATCACCGGAATGACGTTCGGATCCTGCTTCGGTTCGTACTTCCAGACGATCTTGTTGTCCTGCGAAAGGTCAAGAGCATAGACCTTGTTTGGGAACGGGGTGTGGACGTACATGATGTTGCCGATGATCAGCGGGCCACCCTCGTGGCCGCGCAGCACGCCGGTCGAAAACGTCCAGGCGACCTGCAACTTTCCGACGTTCGAGGCGTTGATCTGATTCAGCTTGGAGTAACGCTGATTGGCGTAGTCTCCGGCCGGCATCACCCAGTCTTTCGGGTTCTGCGACATCTTGTGGAGTTCGTCATTGGCGTTGGCCGCTCCGGCGGCAAATACCGCCATTGCCCCAAGGCCGGTCGCGTAAAGCATCTTGCGCATCGTGGATTTCCTCCCAGGTTCAAGAGCTCAAGGGTTTCCGCCGAAACGGCCCCACTTCTTCCATTTTGGTGCCCCAGTCGTAGTCCTCTCGAAGCGCGCTGACTTGCCCAAAAGAGAAGAGCCGTTTGCTCAAAAGCGAAGCTTCGTCAGATTTTTGTCGCCCGGCCCTGATTTGGCTGGAAAGCTTGCTTCATGTTGCAGGGCATCAATCGCGGCCGGCGCGATCCGGATGCCAGATTGACGCGTGCTAAGGTTGCGCTTGACGAGCCTAGAACTAAGTCGGAGGATCACCCGACATTAACCGGGAAGAAATCCCGCCGCCTCCCTAAGCTATTCAGAATCAGGGAGAAGGCGCATCATCTCGGGCCAGACTTAAGCTCGGTGAGCAGTCACGTGGGGATCGAATCGGTGGCTGGAAAGATGTCCGATACAGTCCATTCTCTCAGCACGAACGGATTGACGCCCAAGCGGCAGATTCAGCGCTGGTCGGATGCGCTCACTGACCTTTGCGGCCAGTTCGACGTCGATGCGCTGGAAGGATCCTCGCTCGAAGCCCGGGTCAATTTCACGACGGTATCGCGCCTGAAGCTGTGTCAGATCGAGGCAAGCCAGCACCGGATCGCGCATACCATCTCGCGCATCAAGCTGAGCGAGCACCCCTATATCAAGATCGTGTTCCAGACCCACGGCGTCTCGCATTTCGAGCAAGACGGCCTGCACTTCGACATCATGCCGGGCGACTGCTTCGCCTACGACGTGTCGTGTCCGCACACCATCATCAGCCCGTCGCTGACGCGGCACGAGGTCGTCATCGTTCCAAAGGACCTGCTCAAGGAGCGCGGCTTCCAGCTCTCCAAGATGGCGCCGTGCAAGCTGTCGGCGCGCAACGGCACCGGCCGCATCGCCTATGATTTCGTCCATGCCGCCTTCGGCGAGGCACCGACGCTGACGCCGGTCAACGCCGTCGGCGTGGCTGATGCGCTGATCGACTTGCTGCTGTTGCCGCTGCGCGAGACCGGCGCCATGTTCGACCGCGGCAGCGCCGAGGCCACCTATGTGCGGGCCCAGGGCTTCATCCGCGAGCATCTGCGCGATCCGGATCTCTGCATCGACCGCATTTCCGCGGCGCTCGGCTGCTCGAAGCGCTATCTGCACATGCTGTTCAGCGATCGCGGCATGACGGTCAGCGACTACATCTGGAAGGCCCGGCTGCAGAACTGCCGGCAGGAGCTGGAGTCCCAGAACGGCAAGACCATCACCGACGTCGCGTTCTCCTGGGGCTTCTCGAGCTCGTCGCATTTCAGCCGCGTCTTCCGGAAGTATTTCGGCATCGCGCCCTCCTCCGTCCACAAGGGCCTGCACGGCGGTATGCCGGCCGATGTGGTGCTGGAATAGCGGTTCCATCCGACGTGCAGGCGTTGCGCCATGCCGTCCGCCGACAGACTTTCTCCAACCAAGTTGTCCTCAATCAAGCTGTCCTCGATCAAGGTTTGGGCGCGCAACCTCAAGCGGGACAGCGTTGCGCTGTATCTCGCATCGCGTGATCCGCGCGTGCCCTGGTATGCCAAGGCCCTTGCCGTCGCCGTCGTGGCCTATGCGCTGTCTCCCATCGATCTGATCCCGGATTTCATTCCGGTGATCGGCTATCTCGACGATCTGATCCTGCTGCCGCTCGGCATCTGGCTTGCGATCTCGCTCGTGCCGGACGAGGTGATGGCGGAATGCCGTACCAAGGCCGGCGCCGTCTTGCAGCGTCCGACCAGCCGGGCGGGAATGATCGCGATCGTCGTGCTCTGGATCGCCGGCGCGGCGGCGCTGGCTTGGGCGGCTTTCAGATATTGGCGACAGCCAATCGTCTAGGACCGTGCGGCCTTTGGCACGAGCGCCTCGACCGTCACGCCATCATCGCTGGAATTGATGTTAAGCGTGCCGCCAAGCGCGAGGATCCGCTCCTGCATCCCGGTCAAACCGCGGCCAAGCCTGTGATCCCTCAGCAGGCCGCGGCCATTGTCGCGAACCCGCACGAGCGCGCAGTCGCGGCTGCCGCGCAGGCCGGCCTGGCATTCCGCCGGTTCGACCGTGATATCGACCGCGGTCGCGCCGGCATGGCGGAACACGTTGGTGAGCGCCTCCTGGACGATGCGATAGATCGTGAGGTCGGCCATCTCGCCGGTATCGCCGAGCGCCGGCGAGATGCGGCTCTCGATCTTCACCTCCGGGTGCGTTTCGCTCCATAGCCGCACCAGCGCGCCGAGCGCTTCCGCAAGCCCGAGCTCGGCCAGGCCGACCGGCCGCAATCGCTCAAGAATCCGGCGCGTGAACTGCTGGAGCGCGTTGACCTGCTCGAGGATGGCGTTGCCGTGCTTGCGCAATGCCGCAGGGTCCGGCTTTTCGACTTCCGCCAGCCGGGTCAGCGCGCCGGCATGCGCGCGCAAGGCAAACAGATAGGGCCCGAACTCATCGTGCAATTCGCGCGCGATCTCCTTGCGCTCGGAATCCTGCAGCGAGACCGCGCGCTCGGCGAGCTGCCGCTTGCCCTCGACGGCATCGCCAAGGGTCGCCGCCAGATGGTTCAGTTTGGCACAGATGGCGGCCAATTCCGGCGATCCGCCGGGCTCGACGCGGGCATCGTAATCCCCGGCCTCGATGCCGGTCATGGCCTGCGACAGTGCCTCCAGTGGCGCCAGCGCGCGGCCGACCACCAGCATGGTGACCAGAAGCAGCGCGACCGTGATCGCGGAGCCGACCTCGATCTGGGTGACGATGCCGTCCCAGATCTCGGCGACTTCGTCGTCGGGATGCGAGGTGATGACCAGCGATTGCGGCTTGCCGTGCACCGAGATCGGCACCCGCACCGAGGTCTGCTCGGGATGAACCAGCGCGACGAACCACTGCGGCGGAGCGCGTTGATCGCCGACGTCCTCGGGGCGATCAGGAGATTTTGCGGTCGCGCCATCCTGCCGCGTGATGCTGACGTGACGCAGCCGGCTCAGGTCCTGGACGATCTGATCGAGCCGCGCATCGGGATCCGGCGCCTCGTCGAGACCGGCCACGATCGTCGCAACGAATTCACGCGCCAGACGGATCACGCTCTGGTCCTCGGCCTGGACACGCGGCCCCGCTTCCAGCACGAGCCGCGCAATATTGATGCCGAGGCCAAGCGCCAGGATCAGCGCCAGCAGCAGGTTGATCCGCGCGCGCAAAGATAGCTTTTGCCACATGACGTTGCCCCCGACCGCGATCCCTCCTCCGAGAGGATCGTTGACAGCCAAATTTGCCCGGCTATCTAATCGCACCCTATCGCAATCCCGCACGAGGTGCACAACCGGTCGGAACCGACCTGTCCTTCGCGCAAACCGACGTGATGATGAGTGAATCGAAGCAGGTCGCCGGAACAACGCCATGCGCATTCTGATCGTTGATGATCATCCCATCGTTGCCTCCGGTTGCCGCACCGTGTTCGCCGACGATCCCGAGATCACGCTGCTGGAAGCGGCGGATGCCGAAAGCGGCGAACGGGCGTTCGTCGCGGAGAAGCCCGATCTCTGCGTGATCGACATCAACCTGCCGACGGTCTCCGGCTTCGAGCTGGCGCGCCGCATCCTGACGCATGATGCGTCTGCGCGCCTCATCATGTTCAGCATGAACGATGACCCGGTGTTCGCCGCCCGCGCCATCGACATCGGCGCCAAGGGTTACGTTTCGAAGACCGGCGATCCCAACGATCTGGTGGAAGCAGTGCGCGAGGTCGGCAATGGCGGCGTCTATCTGCCGCCAGCGATCGCGCGCAACGTGGCGTTTGCGCGGCCGGGCTTTGCGCAAAATCCGCTCTCCAAGCTCACTTCACGCGAGATGGAGATCCTGCGCCTGCTCAGCTCCGGCAAGAGCCTGTCGGAGATCGCCTGGCTGGTGCATTCATCATACAAGACGGTCGCAAACACGTCATCGATCATGCGCCAGAAGCTTGGCGTGCGCACTTCGGCAGAGCTGGTGCGGCTGGCGATCGAGAGCGGCGTCGCCTGACGCAGCGCTCCAACCAAGAGGAATACGACAATGCAGACGGTTTCCCAGAACAAGTCGCATGGCGGCACGCAAGGCGTCTATCGGCATCCAAGCCGCGAGACCAAGACCGACATGACCTTTTCGGTGTTCGTCCCTGAACATGCGGCCGGCGCCAAGCTGCCCGTCGTCACCTACCTGTCGGGCCTGACTTGCACCCACGCCAACGTCACCGAGAAGGGCGAATTCCGCCAGGCATGCGCCGAGCTCGGCCTGATCTTCGTCGCGCCCGACACCAGCCCGCGCGGCGAAGGCGTCCCCGGCGATCCCGCCAACTCATACGATTTCGGGCTCGGCGCCGGCTTCTACGTCGATGCGACGGAGCAGCCGTTCGCGACCAATTACCGGATGTGGAGCTACGTCACCGAGGAATTGCCGAAGCTGATCGCCGAGCAGTTCCCGGTCGACACAACGCGGCAATCCATCCTTGGTCATTCCATGGGCGGCCATGGCGCGCTGACGGTCGCGCTGCGCTACCCCGATCGTTATCGCGCGGCGAGCGCGTTTGCGCCGATCGTGGCGCCGTCGCAGGTGCCATGGGGCAACAAGGCGCTCGGCGGCTATCTCGGCAGCAACAAGCAGGCGTGGCGCAAGCATGACGCCGTCGCCCTGATCGAGGACGGTGCCCGCTTCTCCGATCTGCTGGTCGACTACGGCGATGCCGACGGCTTTCTCACCGAGCAGCTGCGGCCCGAACTCCTGAAGGCCGCCTGCGAGAAGGCCAACATCCCCCTCACCCTGCGGCGTCAGCCGGGCTATGACCACAGCTACTACTTCATCTCGACCTTCATGGCCGATCATCTGCGCTGGCACGCCGCGCGACTGAAGGCGTGAGCGTCACGCAGTCTGTTCATTCCGTCATTCTGAGGAGGCCGCGAAGCGGCCGTTTCGAAGGATGCACGGCCCGAATTTCTACGTGTGGCTGTAACCAGGCCGATTCATCCTTCGAAGCTCGCCCAGCGGCGCAATTGCGCCGCAAGGCTCGCACCTCAGGATGACGGAGGTCCATTCGTGAGCGCAAGCTACCGCGCTTGCGGCACGCCGTAGTTCGGCGCGAGCAGGCGGTTGCGCACGAGGTAGTCGGTGGCGCGCGACCAGGATTCGTCGGTGTTGCCGCGCATGTCGGCGCTCGCCGCTGCCAGCAATTGCCCGCTATGGACGTCGCGCAAATAGAGATTGATGTTGAGGATGAGGTTGGAGACCTTCTGCACCACGCCCGTCATCACGAGATCAGCGCCCAGTTCGCCGGCCAGCTTCACATCGCAGCCGCCGCAGGCCTGAAGATTGCTGCCATGCGCCGCAGCATTGACCGGCGCGATGTCGAGCACGCGGAACTTGCCGGAGTCCGCGAGCTCCTTGCGCACCTGATCGCCGGCCCGGAGCAGCCGCGCCTGCTCATCACTGCGTGGCCCGCTCACTTCCCCCTGCAGGCTGGTGTCGATCATCTCGAGGTCGAACACCGCGAGCTTGGGCGGCTCGGCGCGCGCTGCCGCCGCAGACACCACCAGCAAAGAAACGGCGAAGGCAAACGCTGATCTCATGATTGTGAACCAATCGTAATTTGTAACGTCGCAACGACAAAAAGCGGGGTTGCAAGCTAGGCCAATTCCGGCATCTTGCAAGTCAACAGCATGGAAGCCGGATTTCCGAACGCCATGCCGAGTGAAAAAAGACTGCGGGAGGAGTTATGTTGCGATGGCTGATCGGCACGATCGCGCTCAGCATGGTGGCGACCGGCGCGCTGGCGGCTGATCCCGTCGAGGTTCATATCGGCTATCTCGGTCATGCCGGCGTCAAATCGACGCTCTCGCTGGTCGAGCAGCCCGCCGACAATGACGGCATCGCAGGCGCGAGCCTTGCGATCGAGGACAACAACACGACCGGCAAATTCCTCAACCAGCGCTTCGTGCTCGACGAGGTCAAGGTCAAGGATAGCGACGATGTCGCCAAGGTCGCGACCGACCTCGCCGGACGCAACGACTATATCATCACCGACCTGCCCGCCGACGCCTTGCTCAAGGTCGCCGACGCGCTGCGCGACCGCGGCACCGTGCTGCTCAATGCGGGCGCGATCGACGATCGGCTGCGCGAGCAGGACTGCCGCGCCAATGTCATCCACATCGCACCCACCCGCTCGATGCTGGCGGATGCGCTTGGCCAATATCTGGTGTGGAAGCAGTGGAAACGCTGGCTGCTGGTGGTCGGCTCGCATGATCAGGACAAGCTTTACGCCGACGCGCTGCGCCGCGCCGCGACCCGCTTCGGCGCCAAGATCGTCCAGGAACGGACCTTCGAGGACACCGGCGGCGCGCGCCGCACCGACAGCGGTGTGACCTTGATCCAGCGCCAGATGCCGGTGTTCACCCAGCAGGCGCCGGCTTACGACGTGCTGGTCGCCGCCGACGAGAGCGAGGTGTTCGCGAACTATCTGCCGTACCGCACCTGGGACCCGCGTCCGGTGGCGGGCTCGGCGGGCCTCGTGCCGACCAGCTGGGACGCGGCGCATGACCAGTGGGGCGCGGTCCAGATCCAGAACCGCTTCGTCAAGCTGAACATGCGCCGCATGACGGCGCTCGACATGCAGGCCTGGACTGCCGCGCGCATGATCGGGGAAGCCACATCGCGCACCAATTCGGGGGACCCCAAGAAGGTTATCGCCTTCCTCAAGGGCAAGGATTTCTCGATTGCCGCCTTCAAGGGCACGCGATTGACCCTGCGAGACTGGAATCTGCAACTCCGCCAGCCGATCCTGCTGGCCGATGGTCGTATGGTCGTTTCGGTCTCGCCGCAGGAAGGTTTCCTGCATCAGGTCTCCGAACTCGACACGCTCGGAGTTGACCGGCCTGAAACGAAGTGCAAGCTGCAGTGAGGGAGATGATACGCATGTGGCGCCGCTGTCTGTTGACCGGGATGCTCGTTTGGCTTGCCGCGACACCGGCGTCCGCCTTCGTTGCCTACGTCTCCAACGAGAAGGGCAACACCGTCACGGTGATCGACACCAACAGCTGGACGGTGACCAAAACCATCAAGGTCGGCCAGCGGCCGCGCGGCATCGAGTTCTCGCGCGACGGCAAGTTCGTGATGGTTGCGGTCGGCGACGACGACACGATCCAGGTGATCGATACCAAGACCCAGGAGATCGTCGACACCCTGCCCTCCGGTCCCGACCCCGAATTGTTCACCCAGGATGCCGCCGGCAAGACCATGTATGTCGCCAACGAGAACGACAACACGGTCACCGTGATCGATCTCGAAAAGCGCGCCCGGATCGGCGACATCCAGGTCGGCGTCGAGCCTGAGGGCATGACGATCAGCCCGGACGGCAAGATCCTGATCAACACGTCCGAGACCACCAACATGGCGCATTTCATCGATACGTCGACGCGCCAGATCGTCGCCAATGTGCTGGTCGATTCGCGGCCGCGTTTCGCCCAGTTCAAGCGCGACGGTTCCGAATTGTGGGTCTCCTCCGAGATCGGCGGCACGGTGTCGATCATCGATCCGGTCAAGCGCGAGGTGACCGGCAAGATCACCTTCGAAATTCCGGGCTTGCGCAACGAGGCGATCCAGCCAGTCGGCATCGGCATGACCAAGGACGGCAAGACCGCATTCGTTGCGCTCGGCCCCGCCAACCGCGTTGCCGTGGTCGACGGCACGAGCCACAAGGTCCTCAAATATCTCCTGGTCGGCCAGCGGGTCTGGCACATGGATTTCACCCCGGACGAAAAATATCTGCTGGTCACCAACGGCGTCTCGAACGACGTCTCCGTGATCGACGTCGCGGCCCAGAAGGTGATCAAGACCATTCAGGTCGGCGAACTGCCCTGGGGGATCACGATCGCGCAGCCATGACCTCAACCGACGCCCATATCGCGAACCAGCTCTCGCCGGATGCAGGCCCTGGAACAGCCGCGGCCGTGCAGCCGGCGCTGTCGATCGGCAATGTCAGCCACAGCTACGGTCCGCGCCGCGCTTTGATCGATGTCAGTTTCACGGTCCAGCCTGCGAGCTTCACCGCGCTGCTGGGTCTCAATGGCGCCGGCAAGAGCACGCTGTTCTCGCTGGTGACGCGGTTGTTCGGCATCCAGAACGGCCAGATCAAGATCTTCGGCCACGACATCAGCCGGACGCCGGGTGAAGCGCTGCGGCTGATGGGCGTGGTGTTCCAGCCGCGCACGCTCGATCTCGACCTCTCGCTGACGCAGAACCTGCTGTATCACGCCGCGCTGCACGGCATCTCGCGGCGCGAGGCGCGGCTGCGCAGCGCCGAGGTGCTCGGCCGCATCGGGCTTGCCGACCGCGCCGCCAGCAAGGTGCGCGATCTCTCGGGCGGCCAGATGCGAAGGCTTGAGATCGCCCGCGCGCTGCTGCACCGGCCCCGGCTGCTGCTGCTCGACGAGGCCACGGTCGGGCTCGACGTCAAGGCGCGCGCCGACATTCTCGACCATGTCCGGCAGCTCGTCACCGAACAGGGCATCGGCGTGCTCTGGGCGACGCATCTGTTCGACGAGATCATGCCAAATGACGACCTCGTCGTGCTGCATCAGGGCCGAATGCTGGCGCACGGCCCGATGTCACGGGTGATCACCGACGCCGGCGCCCAGGACGTCAACACCGCGTTCATGCGCCTGACCGGAACGGCAACACTCGCGGGGAGACCGCCGTCATGACCAGCACGACGGTTACGCCTGAGCGAAGCGGCTTCTCGCTGTCGGAATACATCGTCTGCCTGAACGGCATCGTGTGGCGCGAGGCGCTGCGCTTCCTGCATCAGCGCGAGCGCTTCGTGTCGGCGCTGGTCAGGCCGCTGGTCTGGCTGTTCATCTTCGCGGCCGGCTTCCGGCAGGTGCTCGGCATCTCGATCATCCCGCCCTACGAGACCTACATCCTCTACGAGGTCTATATCGCGCCCGGGCTGATGGCGATGATCCAGCTGTTCAACGGCATGCAATCCTCACTGTCGATGGTCTACGACCGCGAGATGGGCAACATGCGCACGCTGCTGGTCAGCCCGCTGCCGCGCAGCTATCTCTTGTTCTGCAAGCTGCTTGCCGGCACGGCGGTGTCGCTGCTCCAGGTCTATGCCTTCCTTGTCATCGCGTGGTTCTGGGACATCTCGCCGCCGACCATCGGCTACCTCACCGTGCTTCCGGCGCTGGTGCTGTCGGGCCTGATGCTCGGCGCGCTGGGCATGCTGATCTCGGCCAGCATCAAGCAGCTGGAAAATTTCGCCGGCGTGATGAACTTTGTGATCTTCCCGATGTTCTTCGCATCGTCGGCCCTCTACCCGCTGTGGCGCGTGCAGGAAGGCAGCCCGATGCTGTATTATATCTGCCAGTGCAATCCGTTCACGCATGCGGTGGAGCTGATCCGGTTTGCACTGTACGGCAAGATGAACTGGGTTTCGCTCGCGGTGGTCGGCGGCTGCACCGTCGTCTTCATGATCGGCGCGATCCTGGCTTACGATCCATCGCGCGGCCTGGTGCGCCGCGGACCCGGCGGAGGCGAGGCATGACAGGCTGGCGAACAGGACTGGGCGCGCTGCTCGCGATGGTTCTGTCGAACCAGGCCGCATCGGCTGCCGACCCGCGCTATCCGGACTGGCCCTGCCAACAGGCCAAGGTGCCCGAGATCTCGCTCGCCGCAGTCTGGGCCGGGCCGCCGCTCGGCGATGCCGAGACCAAGTGGAAGGACGACCCGAAAGTCAGCGCGCTCGCGATCAAGCTCGCGGCGCGCCGCGTTCCGCTCGAAGAAGCGCAGAAGGAAATCACCGAATTCCTTTCAGCTGCCGCGGCCGACAAGGCGAATGCGGGAAAACTGCTGTTTGCCGGTCTGTTCGATACGCTGAACGGACAGCGCGCCTCGGTGATGAACGGGCTCGAGCGCGTGATGCGCAAGCAGCGCGAGGCCGCGGAGAAGATCCGCGACGATACGCTCAAGCTGCAGGCGCTGCAGGACGCGACACCGCCGGACCAGGCCAAGGTCGACGAGCTCGGCAACCAGCTGGTCTGGGAGACCCGCATCTTCGAGGACCGCGGGCGCGTGGTGAAATTCGTCTGCGAGGTGCCGACCGCCATCGATCAGCGCCTGTTCGCGCTCGGCCGCACCATCCAGCAGGAGCTCGATTGAGGCCTGCGACCGAACGCCCCGGGATCGTCAACGCGCCGTTTTGACGGTCTTTTGGGTAACAGTCTGTTGGGCCACGCCGATCCGGAACAAACTGCACTGCCCGCTCGTTGTCTCCAACTATATCTGAACTTGGGAGACCTCCATGAAAGCAGCCAAGATCGTCATGACCAGCCTTGCCGCCGCGAGCCTGGTCACCACAGCGGCTTTGGCCCAGCAATCCATGTCGGGAATGGTCACCAAGATTGACCGACTGAGTGGAACCATCTCGATCCAGCAGACGCAAGGCGGCACAGTGGGCGCGTCCGGCGGCGCGATCCAGGAATACAAGGTGCCGAAGGGACAATCGCTGGAGGCCTTCCACGCCGGTGACAAGGTCTCGTTCACCACAACGGACAGCGACGGCGGCAAGACCATCAACAAGCTCGACAAGCAGAAGTAACGGCCCACGTGGCGCGCGAGGCTGGGCTTACTGCTCTCCCTCGCGCGGCTCGGGCTCGGCATCCGCCAGCGGCAATTTGGCACGCTCCCATCCGTCAGTTCCCTCCGGATACCACGCCACGTTGCGGTAGCCGTAGGACAGCACGCGCTTGGCCGCGTTCCACGACATCCAGCAATTCTCCTGGCAGTAGATCACGAGCAATCTGGTGGCGTCGCCGCCTGAGGCGCGGACCAGCCCGCGTCGCAGGTAGTCCTCCGTGGGCGCTGCGACCTTGCCGTAGCCGGTGTCAGGCAGCCAGATGCTGCCGGGAATGTTGAGGTGCGGCCGTTCGCGCCACACCGTGCCGGCGGGCAGATTTGGCTTCGGCGCACGCGGCAGCACGTCGACGAAGGCGGCGGACTTGTCGCGCCAGATCGCTTCCGCTTCCGCGGTGGTGAGCACCCGTGCGCCGGCAAGCGTCACCGGCACCGGAGCGCGGTAGTCCTCGGTGCGATAGCCCTCCGGCTCTGCGGGTGGGTCTTGCGCGCGGACAGGCGAAGCGGCGACGAGCATCACCGCAAGCATGGCCGCGAGCCTGATCATGGTGATTTGGTCGCGGTCTCCGGCCCGATTGGACGGTCGTTCTCGTCGAGCAGCGGGACGCCGTAGTCGAGCAGGATCTTGTTGATCTCGGGCTGGTTCTCCTGGATCAGGCGATTGAGCTGGCGCTTCCAGTTCTGGTCGGACGCCCGCACGCCCATGCCGATGCGATAGATCAGCTTCGGTCCCGTGGTCTCCTTGACCAGCGGGGTGATGTGCAGCGGCGGGTTGGCCTTCTTGGCGTAGAAGCCCGCCATCGGTCCCCACAGGATGCCGGCGTCGATCTCACCCTTGGCGAGATCGTTCATCATCGCCTCGGCCGACGAATCGTAGCGCGTATCGATCATCAGCGGATAAGGCTTCGCATTGGTCATCAGACCGTTGATGGCCATGTTGGTCGCGGGCGGCGTTCCCGCCACGATGCCAATATGCTTGCCTTTCAGCCGCTGGTCCTCGAGCGTCGTGACCTCATCGAGCCCACTGCCCGGCTTCGCGACGATCGCATAGGCTGTGCGGTAATAGGGATTGGTGCCCTGCGCGAGGTCATCGCCCTGCGGAAAGCCCATGATCACGTCGCAGCGATGCGCGCCGAGCGTCATCCGCACGAAGCCGGTCGCCTGCGGAAAGAACATGTAGTCGAGCTTCTTTTGCAGCTTCCCGGCCAGCAGTTCGCCGATCTTGTTCTCAAACCCCTCGCCCTTGTCGTTCGAGAACGGCAGGTTGCGGGGATCGGCACAGATGCGCAGCACGCGGGCATCGATGAGCTCGATGGAAAGCTCGCCCTGATCATTGACCTGCGCGCGCGCGATGTCGCGGCCGGCCAGACAGGCGATGAAGCCGACAAGCGCGAGCAGAACAGGACGGCATCCGACAATTCTCATTACGCGGTCTCCTCTTGATCGGATCGATCGCCGCCATCCAGCAATTGCCCGGCGCACCATGACGTGCAACAGGAATAATGATCGCGACCACGCCGCGCTGCTTGCTGCAGCGCAAACTGGAACGCGACGACATCGATCGCGCGTCCCGGAGTAACTGAGGCGGAAACATGGCTCATGGCGGTTCGGTGCTTGCGCTGCTCCTGATGCTTTGGGCGCCGACCATAGCGCGGGCGCAAGAGGTGGAATTGCCTGTAAGCGAAGTCGCTCCCGGAATATTCGTTCACACCGGGGTCACCGCGTTGATGACGCGCGAGAACGAAGGCGCCATCGCCAATGTGGGGTTCGTGATCGGCGACAGTGCCGTTGCGGTCATCGACACCGGCGGCAGCGTCCGCGAAGGACGACAGCTGCTCGCCGCGGTCCGCAGCCGTACCGACAAGCCGATCCGCTACGTGATCAACACCCACGCCCATCCAGATCACAGCTTCGGCAATGCGGCTTTCGTCGGCGACGGGACCAGCTTCGTCGGCCATAAGTCCCTGCCACGCGCGCTGGCCGCGCGCGGACAATTCTACCTCGACGGGTTTCGCCGGACCATGGGCGATGAGCTGATCGACGAGGTGAAGATCATCCCCCCGACCGTGCTGGTCGCGGACACGCTGAGGCTGGACCTCGGCGGCCGGGCCCTCACCCTGAAGGCGTGGCCGCCCGCCCATAGCGATAACGACCTCACGGTCCTCGACGAGCAAACCAGCACCCTGTTCGCCGGCGACATGGTGTTTCTTATCCATATTCCCGTGGTCGACGGCAGCCTCAAGGGCTGGCTGCGTGCGCTCGACGAGCTCGCGGCGATCTCCGCCGAGCGCGTGGTTCCCGGTCACGGACCCGTGAGCGCGTGGCCGGCTGCGCTTGCCGACGAGCGCCGTTATCTTGGGGTGCTGGCCGCGGATGTGCGCGCACTGGTCGCAAGCGGCAAGCCGATCACGGCCGCGGCGGAGCACGCGGCAGCCGCCGAGCGGCCGCGCTGGCAATTGTTCGACGATTACAACGCCCGCAACGCAACTGCAGCATTCTCGGAAATTGAATGGGAATAGCTGTTCGTCCTATACTTACGCGGCTGCATAGGATTTCGCGAACATGACCGGACATCGCGCCCGCCTGCTTTGCATCGCAAGCCTGCTCACGATCGCGCTGGGCACACCGGCTGCGCCCGCCGCGGAGGCCTATGATCCCTGGCCGGGTCTTGTCCAGGACATCTTCAGCAACCGCCCGATGAATGACGGCAATGATGTCATCGGCATCGAGATGCCGATGCGCGCGGAAGACGCCGCGATCGTGCCAGTGACGCTGCGCACCAAGCTGCAGCCGAGCGACAGCCGCCGCGTCGTCGCGATCACGCTTGTGATCGACGAGAATCCGGCGGCGATGGCCGCGAAGTTCACGCTGGGGCCGGCCGCCAACGTCACCGAGATCTCGACCCGTGTCCGCGTCAACAACTACACCAATGTGCACGCCGTCGCGGAGCTCAGCGACGGCAAGCTCTATGTGAGCAAGATCTATGTCAAAGCCTCCGGCGGCTGCTCGGCGCCGGCCGGCAAGAACGTCGAGGAAGCCAGGAACCGCCTCGGCCAGATGCGCTACCGGCAATTCACCAAGTCCGAACAGGGACCTGCGACCAGCACGCGGGAAGCCCAGATCATGATCGGGCATCCGAATAATTCAGGCCTGCAGATGGACCAGGTCACGCAGCTCTATATCCCGGCCTACTTCGTCAACGAGCTGCACATCTGGCAGGACGACAGTCCGGTGCTGGCGATGGAGGGCGGAATCTCGATTTCCGAGGATCCCAATATCCGCTTCACCTACGTCTCGAATGGCGCCAAGCGCTTCCGTGCCGAAGCCAAGGACACCGAAGGGCATATCTTCGAGCACGAATGGAAGGTCGAGAATCCCGGCACCTGACGCCTCGCGATCTCACGACGGACGCAAAATGCAATGAGATCAGGTTGGATCGCTATCGCGCCTTAGCCCGGTATTTAAGCATGATCTTTCCGGAAAACCGCTTCGCACTTTTTCGGATCATGCTCTAGAAGCACCTGACTTCGGCTTCGGCCTGGGCGCGCCTGAGGTCGTTGAGCGCGTTCGCGGCCTGCTCGGACGAGCGGAACTGGCCGCCCAGATTGCCCCGCACCTGCGCCATGCTCAGCACGGTCTCGGCGGTGACATAGCGATCATAGGGGATGATCGAGGCGACGACGTCGATCGAGCAGGAACATTGCTCGATCGACTGCCGGGATTCGCCATTGGCCTTCATGCAGCCGAACACATATTCCGCCCGCGCCGAGGTCGGATAGTCGTTGATCTCCTGGGCCCGCACGCTGACGGCCGTCCCGGCAAGCACCAGGATGGCGACAATCGGTCGTAGCATGCCAGCTCCTGCCATGGTCCTGCTTCCTCTTCTCTTTCCGCAAGCTATGCTATGGATGTTGATCAGAAAAGAAAACATTCGGGGAAGTGGCTCAAGAAACGATGATCATCTCTGTACGCACGGTGTTGGCTGCGGCAGTTCTGGCGGTCATGCAGTTCGGCACCTCGTGCTACGCGCAGACCATCCGCGTTGCAGCGCAGAAGACCGGAACGCTGGCCTGGGAACTGGCCGTCATTCGCTCCCATGGTCTCGACAAGAAGGCCAATCTGTCGATCGACGTCGTCGAGTTGGCCAGCCCCGAGGCCGGCAAGATCGCGCTGCGCGCCGGCACGGCCGACGTGATGGTATCGGACTGGCCCTGGGTGTCGCGCGAGCGGTCGCTCGGCGCCAAGCTGCAATTCTATCCCTATTCGAGCGCGCTGGGCGCCGTGATGGTCCCGGCCTCCTCGCCGGTCAAGACGCTCGCGGACCTCAAGGGGCGGAAGCTTGCTATTGCCGGCGGGGCGATCGACAAGAACTGGCTGTTGCTGCAAGCCGCATCGAAGCAGGACGGCATCGACCTGAAGTCGCAGGCGACCATCGTCTACGGCGCGCCGCCGCTGCTCGCCGCCAAGACGCTCGGCGGCGAGATGGACGCGACGCTCAATTACTGGAATTTCTGCGCCGCGCTCGAAGCCAAGGGCTTTCGCCGGCTCGCCGGGATGGAAGAGATCCTGCAAAAGCTCGGCAGCAAGGGCCGCATCGCCATGATCGGCTACGTGTTCGACGAAGCCTGGGCCAATGCCAACAAGGATCTGGTGGCCCGCTTCATCGCGGTGACCCGCGCGGCGAAAGAGATTCTGGCGACCTCGGATGCCGAATGGGACGCGATCGCGCCGCTCACCGGCGCGCAGGATCCCGCAACCCTGCATGCCTATCGTGAGCGCTACCGCGAAGGCATCCCGCGCCGTCCGATCGCGGACGAAGAGGCCGATGCGCGCGTGCTCTACCGGGTGCTGGCGCAGCTCGGCGGCCGCGATCTGGTCGGCACGGCAACCGAGCTCGATCCCGGCACCTTCTACCAAGCGATCCCGGGAGACTAGCGGTGCTGCGTCTCCTCTCATTCACGCTGTTCATCGCGACCTGGTGGATTGCCTCTCTCCTGATCGGCGATGCGAAGCTGCCGGCGCCGCCGGCGGTGCTGTCGGTGCTCGTCGCCGAAGCCCGATCGGGCGCGCTGTTCGTCAATCTCGGCGCAACCCTGGCCCGGGTCGCGCTGGCCTTCACCCTTGCCATGGCGCTCGGCTCGGCGATCGGCTATTTGATGGGCCGCGTCTCGCTTGCCAATCGCCTTGGCGATCCCTGGCTGATCCTGCTGCTCAACCTGCCCGCGCTCGTCGTCATCGTGCTCGCTTACATCTGGGCCGGGCTGACCGAGGTCGCCGCGATCGCCGCCATCGCCATCAACAAGCTGCCGACCGCCGTCGTCACTCTGCGCGAAGGCGCCCGCGCGCTCGATCCTGCGCTCGACGAAATGGCGACGGCGTTTTCTTTTCCGCGCGGCCGCGCCTTCCGTCATGTGATCCTGCCGCAGCTTGCGCCCTACATCGCGGCCGCTGCGCGCTCCGGGCTCTCGCTGGTCTGGAAGATCGTGCTGGTCGCCGAATATCTCGGCCGGCCGAACGGCGTCGGCTTCGAGATCGGGGTTGCCTTCCAGCTGTTCGACATCCCCTTGCTGCTTGCCTATTCGCTGAGCTTTGCGGGTGTCGTGCTCATCATCGAAACCCTGCTGGTGCAGCCGTTTGAAACCAGGCTAACGCGGTGGCGGCTCCGTGCAGCTTGAAGTCAATATCACCGGCAAGAGTTTTGAGAGCGCGGCCGGGAAGCGGCACGACGTGCTCGACAACGTCACCTTCACGCTGAACGCTGGCGAGGTCGGCGTGCTGTTCGGCCCGTCAGGCTGCGGCAAGAGCACCTTGCTCCGGATCCTCGCCGGGCTCGACGCCAACTACCGGGGCCATGTCGCGCGGTCGCCGGGCATGCGCCTTGGCATGGTCTTCCAGGAGCCGCGGCTGTTGCCCTGGCGCACGGTCGAGGAAAATGTGCGGCTGGCCGCGCCGCATGTCGACGACAGCACGCTCTCTGCGCTGTTCGAGGTGCTCGAACTGGGCGCGCACCGCAACCATTTTCCCGCGGAGCTGTCGCTCGGCCTCGCCCGCCGCGTCGCGCTGGCCCGCGCCTTCGCCATCGAGCCCGATTTCCTGATCCTCGATGAGCCGCTGGCCTCGCTCGACAATGCGCTCGCGGGGCGGCTGCGCGACCAGGTCGCGACGCTGGTGGCGAGCCGGAAAATGATGACCTTGCTCGTCACCCACGATCTCGACGACGCCGTTCGCCTCGGCGATCGCCTGTTCTTCCTGTCATCGCGGCCGGCCCGAATCCTCCACGTCGAGACCATTGCCGCACCACGCGCGACGCGCGGCGAACCCGAGATCGACGAAATCAAGCGGCAACTCTCACAGTTGGACCTTGCAAATATGTGAGACGCCGTCATCCTTGGACGAAGCATAAAGGAGAGGCTGGATGTCGCGCGCGTTGATCGCTGTTGGTGTTGCGTCGCTTGTGCTGCCGGCGACGGTGCTCGCCCAAAGCAAGGGCAAAGGCATTCGGCTGTGGAATCTGACCAGCGCCACGATTTCGAGCTTCGCGCTGTCGCCGGCAGGCAAGAACGAGTGGGGTCCGAACCAGACGCTCAACGACAAGGACAAGGAAGTCGACCATGACGAGCGCCTGCGGATCACCGGCGTCGAGCCCGGCCGCTACGACGCCAAGGTCGGCTACAGCGGCGCCAGGCAGTGCTTCGTTCGCGACATCGAGATCAAGGCCGATGCCGTGTTTTCGGTATCCGACAAGGACTTGAAGGACTGCAACAAATAGGAAGGCTAACCCGCCGGCAGCTCGCCGCCCGTGCCGGCCCGATCGTTGCTGTGCGGATATTCGCAACGCCAGCGCACCGCGGTCCATTTCGGATGTTCGCCGACCCACCGCGCGATGTAAGGCGGCGCGGCCATGGCGCATTGCTGCAGCGAGCCGTTCCAGTTGAACACCAGATGCTGCTCCTCGCAGGTGGCGGGCGACAGCACGGCACATACCGTGACGATCAGATCAATCGGGTTCATGCGCGATCCCTAAGCGTGCTCATGCAATAGATAACACGGCGAAATACGTAATCAGCCACGTCCGGGTTTCACAGCCCCGTGAGAGGTTGGGGAACCCGGTCCGGGAGGCTTCACGCTCTAGAAGTTCAAACCGTACACCAGCCGCGCCTGATGGCGCTCGAAATTGACGAGGTCGAGGGCGGCATTGCTTCCGGCCCGCTGCCCCCAGGCCTGGACGCTCCATGTCGCGGTCAGGCGTGAACGTTCGGAGAGCTGGAAATAGGCGGTCGGTCCGATGAACAGCGCCTGCCCGGACAGTTCATCCAGGCCGATTCCCTCGTACTTCCTGAAATAGCGCGCTTCGCCGCCGATCAGGATATCCGGCTTCACCCTGGCCATGAGGCCGAATGCGGCACCGATGGTGGCATCCTGATCCGCAGCGCCGGTGCGCGGCGTGCGCGTCCATTCCGGCTCATAGCTTAGGTTGAGGGCCGCGATGACAAAATTCGGGATCACCTCGCGGTCGAACGCGACCGTGAGTTCGGTGCCATAACTACGGACGGCTGCGGCCGTCGTCTCGTCGACGCGATCGGCACGCGTCTCCAGCGCGACCGTCATGCCAAAGGGCGCCGTCTCGCGATTCAGAAAGCGATAGCGGAAATCGACCGAGACGCTCTGCCACGACAGCTGGCGCCGATCGTCAAGACCCGGAACGCGGTTGATGTCGTATGCGCCGAATGACGTTCCGAGCTCGACACGAAAATTCTGCGCGGGCACGAGCTCGAGCTCCATTTCCTGATTGAGCGTGCGATACCGGCCGCCGTCCTTGGCGAAGCGCCCTGTGGTCTGGCTCTGGAATTCGCGCTCACCGACATTGCCCACGTCGGAGCCGATCATGAAGCCGAAGATGTGCTCGGTATCAAAGTCCTCGGCATATGCGCCAGGCGGCAACACCGCCGCGATGCCGGCAATCGCCGCGCACAGCATCCCCGCCCAACGCCCGGTCTTGAGTTTTGGATTCATCGTCCCCGCACCACCGCCTCAGGCCACACTGTAGGACAAAGCAGCTAGGCCCGCCAATCGCGCAGGTGGTGTCGGTCTCAAGGTCTTGTGGGAAGGGTATGAAGGAAGCTGTCCGAGCGGCCGCAGCGCCCGAGAAAGACACGTTCGACAAAAGACGCCTGCCCGGCTCGATGCAGCGCGCTGCACGAGCCGGGCAGGCTGTCTCGCGTTACTTGTCTTAAGATTACTTGCGCGCTGCGCAGGCGTACATGTTGATTTCCATGCCCACCGGCACTTCGACGATCTTCGGTGTTTTCCAGGCCATTTCCTTCTCCCAAGTCATAAGTTGTTGGCGCAAACCTCGCGCCGCGCGGCAAGCTAGGGCTGCCTTTTCCAGGGCGCAAGCCGGCCGGGTAAGGACCCGACTTCGCTGCTGGACATGCCGAGGCGGACGACGGCTCGCTGACATCTGCCCGGCGTTGGGAACTCCGACACTGATCTGTCGGGCATTTTCCGGCTGCCGGGCGGCGACGCGGGGGTAAGGAGACCCGATTCATCCAGCCGCGTCTTGCCCAAGAGCGAACTCGCAACTTTTTTGTTATGCGCGGATTCCTGCGTCAATATCCGGCAATCCGCCTAGCAAGATGCGCCGGAAAGGCAAGCTATTTGAGCAGGCGCAGCAAGGCCCGGCCGGCGCGCGAGTTCAACTCCTTCGCATCCAGCGTTCCGTCATTGTCGGGATCGGCGGCCTTGAAGCGCTGCTCGACGACCGCAAGGTATTCGTCGAGCGTCAGGGTGCCGTCGTGATCCGGATCGGCCGCGGCCAGTTCTTTCGCGGTCAGCCGTCCGCGCAATTCGCGCGCGTCGAGCGTGCCGTCATGGTCGGGATCGAGCTTCGCGAACAGGTCGGCAGCAGCCTTCTTGGCTTCGGCGAGATCGACCGTACCGTCATTATCAGGATCAAGCATCTTCAGCGCGCCCTTGCGGCTGGATGCCGCCAGGGCGGGCCCCGACAGGATGGCAATGGCCAAACTCAGCGCAAGCGATCGGCGCGAAATCATCGTTCGTCTCCCGTAAGTGCCGCTCCGGCGAAGACACGGAGCGCCTGCGATCGGACCCTACCATAGCAGCTTCAGCGGAGCTTCCCACGGTTCGTGTACGCGGCGAAATCCTGTCGGGTTTCGGGTGGAAAGCGATTGCCTCACGGGTCATCTGTGGCGCTCGCGATTGCATCACAACGAGCGAGGTGACCCATGACCAGCATTTGCAAGAACGCATTGGGCTGCCTTGTTGCATTCGGTCTTATCGCGCCCGTGTCCGCGCAGACCCGGCACCCTGCCCCATCGGCGGAGGCGGTCCAGCAGCGCGTGCTCACCGGCAAGGAGCGGCTCGGCCGCAAATGGACCGACGAGCAGCGTATCGATAATTGCAATGTGCCGCCGGACAAGCGGGGCGCGAAACCGCGGCCGAGTGTCTGTCCCCCGACGCCGTCCAGCTGACCGTTCGTGCCGCGGCATCACGGCGGGCCGCGCTGGTGTAGCGTATTCCACGCGACGGCAAGCCACGAACGCATCTGCGAAAGACCTGACGCTTTCGATCAGTCTCTTGCGGTTAGCGGGCGCTCGTTCACGTTTTCGTATTGACCCGTTTTGGTTTCAGGCGGATGGTTCCGTCCGCAACGTCAGGAATAGGCGTGCGGAAAAAAGATTCATTGGGAGGATAGGATGAGACGCATTGCGCTGGCCGCAAGCCTTGTGATTCTTGCATCGTATGGTGCAAGCGCCCAGACCAACGAGCAGTTGGTCAAGGGGGCGACTGATACTTCGAACGTTCTCAATTACGGCATGGGTTACAATCTTCAACGCTTCTCGACGCTGAACCAGATCAACAAGGACACCGTCAAAAATCTGGTGCCGGTCTGGAATTACAGTTTGAACGACGATCGCAGCGAGGAATCGCAGCCGCTCGTCTACCAGGGCGTCATTTACGTCACCACGCACAACGCCACGATCGCGATCGACGCCAAATCCGGCAAGCAGATCTGGAAGACCAAGGTCGAGTATCCCGCCGAGACGCCGCGTATCGTCTGCTGCGGCATCATCAATCGCGGTGCTGCGCTGTATGACGGCAAGGTGTTCCGCACCACGCTCGACGCCAATGTGATCGCGCTCGATGCCAAGACCGGCAAGGAGCTGTGGCGCCAGAAGGCCGCGGATATCAAGGAAGGCTACTCGATGACGGTGGCCCCGCTGGTTGCCGACGGCGTCGTGATCACGGGCATCTCGGGCGCCGAGTTCGGCACCCGCGGCTTCATCGACGGCTGGGATCCCGCCACCGGCAAGAAGCTCTGGCGTACCTACTCGATCCCGACCCCGGACGAACCCGGTGGCGACACCTGGAAGGGCGACACCTGGAAGCTCGGTGGCGGCTCGACCTGGATCACCGGCTCCTACGATCCCGAATTGAACACGGTGTATTGGGGCATCGGCAATCCTGGACCGTTCAACTCGGCGGTGCGTCCCGGCGACAACCTCTACACCTGCTCAGTGCTGGCGCTCGATCCGAAGACCGGCAAGATCAAGTGGCACTACCAGTTCTCGCCGAACAATCCGTTCGACTATGACTCGGTGGCCGAGATGGTGCTCGCCGACATGAATGTCGAGGGCAAGCCGACCAAGGTGCTGATGGACGCCAACCGCAATGGCTTCTTCTACGTGCTCGATCGCACCAACGGGAAGCTGCTCGCGGCCAATCCTTATGTGAACGTCAACTGGGCCACCGGCATCGACATGAAGACCGGACGGCCGATCGAGACCGACATCACCAAGGATGCGCGTGAAGGCAAGAAGGTCACCGTCTACCCG
Source organism: Bradyrhizobium sp. USDA 4538 (assembly GCF_024171045.1). Classification (NCBI taxonomy): domain Bacteria; kingdom Pseudomonadati; phylum Pseudomonadota; class Alphaproteobacteria; order Hyphomicrobiales; family Nitrobacteraceae; genus Bradyrhizobium; species Bradyrhizobium sp. USDA 4538. Next base: position 6,315,315 of record NZ_JALJZE010000001.1, on the reverse strand, counting down.
TCGATCCTCGGCGGCAAGAACTGGGAGCCGATGTCGTTCAATCCGCAGACCGGCCTCGCCTACGCCAACACGCTCGCGTTCGGCGGCAAGTACAAGGCCGAGCCGGTGACGTTCAAGCAGGGCGAATGGTATCTCGGCATGGATCTCACCGATCCCTGGGAATGGGGCACCGGACCGCGCGGCCATCTGAAGGCGATCGATCCGATGACCGGCAAGGCGAAGTGGGAAGCGCCGAGCGATATTCCGCGCTTCTCCGGCGTGCTCTCCACCGGTGGCGGCGTGGTGTTCTCCGGTCAGCTGACCGGTGAATTCGAGGCGTTCGACGCCGATACCGGCAAGAAGCTCTGGCAGTTCCAGACCGGCTCGGGCATCGAAGGACAACCCGTCACGTGGCAGCAGGACGGCGTGCAGTATGTCGCCGTCACCTCCGGCTATGGCGGCGTCTATTCGCTGTTCTCGGGCGACGAGCGGCTTGCCAAGGTCCCACCCGGCGGCTCGCTATGGGTTTTCGCGGTCAAGAACTGAGCGCGGAGCACACGTGACTGAACGAGTAACCCTGTTGACGGCGGCGATCTTCGCCGCCGTCGCGGCGGCGGTGATCATGCTGATTCCGGCCGCCGCACAGCAAACCACCGCAATCGACCTTGAGGGTCAGGCCGACCAGGGCAAGGTCACCTACGCCAAGAACTGCTCGCATTGCCATGGGCCCAACATGGTCAATTCCGGCACCATCACGCCGGACTTGCGCGCGTTTCCCGACGACAAGACGCGCTTCGTGACCACCGTGAAGCAAGGCAAGAACGGCAAGATGCCGCCCTGGGTCGACATCCTGAACGAGCAGGAGATCGCCGACGTCTGGGCCTTCGTGTCGAGCCGGAGGACCCAATGAGGGCTCTTCTTGCGGGCGCCGCGACAGCCCTGCTTCTCGCTTTGTCGTCGGCAGCGCATGCCGCCGACGAACCGCTCAAGGTATGCCTCGACGAGGATCTGCCGCCGCTATCGGCGCATCATCGCGGCAAGCCCGATGCCGGCTTCGACGTCGCGCTCGCGCAGGCCATTGCCGAGCGACTTGGACGGCCGCTCAAGATCCAGTGGTTCGAGAGCAAGCTCGACGAAGATTCGAGCCCGGCGCTCGAAGCCAATGCGCTGCTGTCGGACGGGCGCTGCTCGCTGGTCGGCGGCTACGCGCTTACCACGGACTCGCTGAAGGCGCCCGGCGTCACGACGGCCAAGCTGCCGGACTTCGACGGCGCCACCCGCGAGGATCGCCGCCGGCGGATCCCGATCGGCGTGCTGGCGCCAAGCCAGCCCTACATCTATTCGCCGATGACCATCGTCCTCGGTCCCAAGGCCAAGGACAAGCTCAAGGAGCGCAAGATCACCGGCATCGGCGATCTCGCCGGCCTTCGCCTGACGATCGAAAGCGGCACGCTGGGCGACGCCATCCTGATGACCTTTGACAAGGGTAAGCTGATCGACGACATCACGCACCTCGTTCCGGGGCGCAGCGACCTGCTCGGAGAACTGGAACGCGGCGAATTCGACGCCACGCTGCTCGACCTGCGCCGCTTCGACGCCTACCGCGCTGAACATCCGGACACCAGGATCACGGCCTCGGGCTACTATTATCCGATCGGCGCCAACCGCGGTTACGTTGCGCTCGAAACCGACAAGGCGCTGCTGGAAGCCGTCAACAAGGTCCTCGCCGATCTGCAGGCCAAGGGCACCATCGCGGAGCTCGGCAAGGCCGCCGGCCTCACCTGGCTTCCGCCGCGTGAGCCGATCATCCTCGGCGATGTCTGGCTGAAGATCCTGAACCGGTGATGCCGGCGATAGCTATCGCAAATAGCTCGCCAGATTCATGCTCTGGATCTTGGAGATCGCCGAATAGGACGCCGTCAGCTGCGCCTGATAGGTCGAAAGCTGTGCCGTCACGGCCGCGACATCGACGCTGGTGAGGTCCGTCGACAGCGTCTTCGCAAAATTCTGATAGTCACTCTGGTTTGTGCTGGCGGTCTCGATCTGCGACGCCGCGGCCGACAACTTTGCCTGCACGGTGGATGTGGCATCCAGCGCATTGCTCGCGAGGTCGAGCGCCTGCGTGATGTCGCTCGACGACAGCGTCGTGCTGTTGCCGACGAATTTCAAGAGCCGCATGACCTGCTCGAACGCCGGATTGTCGGCGGTGACGCCGTAGGAAATCGACTGGCTGTCCGACACGCGTACGGACGCGATCTCGCTGTCGCCCTTGTAATAGCTGGCGTCTGATGTCGTCAGCGATCCGGTGCCGGTGTCGAAGCTCGACAAATCCGCCGGCGCGGTGTCGGTGCGGGCGCCGCTGAAGACATATTCGCCGTCATACTGGGTGTTGAGCAGCCCCTGCATCTGCGCCATGGCCTGCTGGGCATAGTTGATCACCGATGCCGTCGCCGTGCCGCTGCCGGTGGTGGCCGCGCTGAGCTGGGTCCGCAGCTGCGTGATGATGTCGGTCACCGAACCGACCGCCGAATACATCACCTGCACCTTGTTATCGGCCAGTTGGCTGGCATCGATATAGGACTGCGCGCGCGTCACCGACACCTGCAAATTGATGACGCGCCCGGCGCCGGAACCATAGCCGCCGAAATCCTCGGATTGCAGCCCGGAGGACTCCTGCACCTGCTCGTTGGCCATGACCGCCTGCACCCGCAGCGCGTTTGATATCATCTGGTCCGACTGAGCAAAGGTGGCAACACGCATCATCATGACGACGGCCTCGGGCTCAGCTGGCGCTCATCGCAGTCATCAGCGCCGAGAACATGGCATTGATGGCCGTAATGATCTGGGACGCGGCGGCGTATTTGTTCTGCAACGCACTCAGATTTGCGGATTCCTCGTCAATGTTGACGCCGGACTGCGACGACAGCGAATTCGCATAAGTCGACTGCGCGGTTTGCTTGGCGGTGTAGGCCGCCGACGCCTGGGTCGCCTTGCCGGCGACGTTGGCGACGATGGCGGCCGCGTAGTCCGTGAAAGAGCCGGTGGTCGCCCCGAGGCCGCCGGCCATGCCGAAATTGGTCGACCCCGTCAGCGCGCTCGAGAGCGCGTTCACCACCGTCGCCGAGCCCGGTGACAGCACCGAGTTTCCGGCCGTCATCGTGGACGACGCATCGAGCGTCGCCGTCGGCAGCGCCGCCGTACCATTGAGGATGTCGCTGCGAACGGCGATGTCGGACGCGCCGGTCCCGTTGATCAGGTCGTTGAACCCGAAGTAATCCGAAAAGCCCTCGCCCGAACTGCCGACCGAGCTCGTCATCTCGTTGATCGCAACGCCGTTGCCGGATGTGGTCGTCGAGATCGACAAGTGTCCGTTGGCATCGACCGAAGCCGACAGCCCCGAGATACCGTTGATCGCGGTGGCGAGATCACCGACCGTGGCGTAGGACGACAGATCGAGGTCCTGGTAGGACACCAGATTGCCGCTCTTGTCCGCAACGGCGATTCGCACCGTGCCGGTCGCCGAGAACGGCGTCGTGCTGCTCACAGTGGCAGTTCCGGTCAGGCTGGCCGGCGGCGGAACCGACGTGCCCTGGTTCGATACCGCGTTGACGGTCGCGGTCAGCTGCCGGGCCAGCTCGTCGAGCTGCGACTGCGCCGCCGGCAGCGTCTGGTCGCGCAAGGTAATCAGCGCGCTGACCTTGCCCGAGGAGATCTGCGAGGTGATGTCGACGCCGTTGACGGAGATGCCGCTGAAACCGCTCGACGATCCCGCGCTATACGTCGTCGACGCCGTGACGCTGGGCAGCGCCGCATAGCTCAGCGGATGCGCCGTGCTGTCGACCAGCGCCTGTCCCGATCCGGTATAGACCTGCAGATCGCCGCTCGACGTGGTGAAATAGCTCACATTCATCATCGACGCGAGATCCTGCAGCGCACTGTTGCGCTGGTCCTCCAGATCGGCCGTCGACTGCCCGGCTGCCGCCTGCTGCTTGATCTGCTTGTTGAGGTCGGAGATCTGCTGCAGGTCGGAATTGATATCGGTGACCGACGAGGCGATGTCCTGGTCGGCATTGGAGCGCAGCGTCTGGATGCCGCTCGAGGTCTGCTGCAGCTGCGTCGTCACGGCCGCAAGCGCGCTGACGGCGTTCGATTGCAGCGACGCGCTGCTCGGCGTGCTCGCCAACGACGACAACGCCGACTCGAATGCCGCGATCGTATTCGCCAGCGAGGTGCCTGTCGTGGAGCTGTCGCTGCTCGATGTGCTGCCATAGAGCTGCTGGAGCTCGGTCAGATAGCTGTTGTTGGTGTCGGCGGCACCGAGATCGGAATCGGCCCCGACCAGCGACTTCAGGAGCAGCTTGTCGACCGCGCTGCTGATCCCCGTGATCGTGACGCCGGTACCGACACCAGAAGTGACGCTGCTGCTCTGGTTGGCGGTCTTCGCGGTATAGCCCTTGGTATCGGCATTGGAAATATTGGCCGAGGCTACGCTGATCTGCACTTGCGTGGCTGACAGCCCGCTGAATGCGATGCTTCGTGCGATATCGAGCGACGACACGGCCAACTCCCTCCGGCACCGGCCCGATCAGGCCCGCACATTGGTGCCATAGGACATCGCAGGCGTGACGCGACGGCCGCCGGCGCCATAAGGCGATACGTTGGCGATCTGCTCGCGGATCGCCTGCATGATCGCCTCGATCCTGCGATTGCTGGCATCGATCGCCGCACGCAGCCGCATCACGTTCTCGTCCATCGCCATGCGCAGCTTCAGGATCCGGTCCATCAGCTGCTCGCGCAGCACGCGATCCTGAACGTTGAGATTTGCCGTCTTGCCGACCGCCTCCGCCACACACTGCTCGAACAGGGTGGCAAGGCGGTGCTTCTCGTCGACCTGCTTCAGTCGCGAGGCCGGCAAGCCCTTGGCGAGCTCGACATTCTCCTCGTTCACGATCGCGATCAGATTGTCGATCAGCGCGATCAACGACCTTGCGCGCTCGTCATTTCCCGCGGGATTGATCTTGATGTTGCGTTCCGGTGTCATGTCATCGCTCCCGTTCAAGCTAGTGTCCGCGACGCAGGGCGCGAACCGATTGTGCGCTGCGCCCGTACGCGGTGATTGCCGTTACCCGGACCGCGGCCCGGTTGAGTTCATGGTCGAGCCGCGCGCATTCGCGCATCAGCTGGTCCCGCAACGTTCCGACATCGTCGAGCAACGCACGAATCTGCGCGCGATCGTCCGGCCGGACCGCAGCGGCCTTCGCCTTCAGCCGCTGAAGCCTGACCAGCAAGCGGTCATCTTGCTTTTCGGTCATCATCGCGACACCGCCGAGATCAGCGTATCGAACATCTTGTCGACGGTGGTGATCACCTGCGAGGCCGCCGAATAGGCCTGCTGCGCCGAGATCATGTTGGAGAACTGGCCGCTGGTATCGGTGGTGCTCGACTCCAGCTCGCTGCCGTAGATCGTGCCGGCGCCGTTGGTGCCCGAGGTCTGCAGCGTGGCGTTGCCGGAAGCTGCCGTCGCGGAGTACATGCCGTCGCTAGCCGCGCTCAATCCGTTGGGGTCGCTGAAGGTCGCGACCGCAATCTTGTAGATCGCGATCGTCTGCCCGTTGGAGTAGGTGGCGTCGACCACGCCCCCCTTGCCGATCGAAATGCTGCTCAGCTTGCCATAGGGCAGACCGTCCGACGTGATGCTGGTGAGATCGACGGCTGGCGTGGTCTCGCCCGATGAATACTGCGTCAGGCCGTCGGTCTTGCCGGCCGTACCGAGATTGAGCGTGATGGCCGTGCCGTTGGCGGCAGAACTGTCGGCCGCCCCATCCTTCCAACCCGTCACCGAGATGACGGGAGGGCTCGGGCTGGTCGAGGCGAGCGAGCCGTCGCTGTTGAAGGTGATATCCACCGTATCGGTGATCGCGCTGGCACTGTCTGTCGTGGAGTCCGACGCGAGCTTTGGCGTCTCGAAACTGGCCTGCCAGCTGTTGTCGGCGGTCTTTTTCCAGTCGATCTGGATCGTGCTCGCCGTGCCAAGCGAATCGTAGATCGTCATCGAGCTATTGAAGGTCGCACCGACGGCGGCATCGGCCGGCAGGTTCGCCGCGACGGTGGTCTTGGTGGTGGCGCTGCCGCTGGTGGAAGCCACCTGCGTATTGATCGGCCCGAGGCTCGCGGCAGAGGCATTGCCGACGATGTTGCCGTCAGCGTCGGTGCGCCAGCCCTCGAGGTAGTTGCCGTTGTTGACGAGATAGCCCAGATTGTCGGTGGTGAACGCGCCGTTGCGCGTATAGGAAGTGGTGCCGCCGGACGTCGCGTTGGTGGTGACGAAGAAGCCGCTGCCCTGGATCGCGACGTCGGTGGCGTTGGTGGTCGCGGACAGCAAGCCCTGCTGGGTGATGTTGGCGCGGCCGGACACCGTGACGCCGCCGGACGTATATGAGGTGGCGCTGTTCGACGCGGTCACCAGATCCTGGAACATTGCCGACGTGGTCTTGTAGCCCGTGGTATCGGCGTTGGAAATGTTGTCGGAAATCATTGCCAGCGACTGGCTCTGCGCATTGAGCGCCGAGATCGCTGAGGAAAGAGCACCAGTAAGACTCATGATATGACTCCGGAGGCAATCAGGACGTGACGCCGATAATGTTGGCGGCGCTGACGGGGACGCCGTTCACGAGCAGCGAGGGCGTCGAGCCGGAGGCATCGATGCCGGTCACCGTTCCCGTCATCGTGGTGTAGCTGAGCAGCGAGTTTCCGGCGGAGTCGGTCGCAGTCACCTGAATCGTGTACTGGCCGCCGTCCTTGAGCTGGGTGCCGTCGGAGGTCTGACCGTTCCAGGTAAAGGTGTTGGAGCCGGCGGTTCCGGTCCCCTTGCCGCTCCACACCGTGTTGCCCGAGGAGTCCTGGATCGTGATCGCGACGTTGGACGCAGCCGAGGTGAGCGAGTAGCCGAAGGTCGCCGAGCCGTTGGTCAGCTCCGCCGTGTTCGTCTTCGCCTCGACGGTGTGGCCGATATAGTTGACCGAGTTGAGCGTCACGAGGCTCGAGAACGAGCTCGCCAGCGATGTCATGCTGGCGTTGGTCGATTGCTGCTCGGTGAAGTTGGCGTAGGAGGTGAGCTGGTTGATGAAGTCGGTCGTGCTGGTGGCGTTCAGCGGATCCTGGTTTTGCAGCTCGCTGACGAGAAGGTTGAGGAAATCGGTCGAGCTCATCCCCATCGACGCACTCGACGACGAGCTCGACGTGGTGGAAGTTGCAGCAGAGGTTGCCGAGGAAACGGTCATGACAAGGCTCTCTTCGCCGCGGGATGCGCGACGGAACGCGGTGGAACATTGGGGTCGTGATGTCGTTCGCAGATAAAACGGATGACGCGCCGATTTCAGGCGCGGATTCATCCGCCCGGAATCACTTGATGAATCGGCAGAATTTGCCGTGTCCGTGGCAGGTTCATGGCTCGCAGGCGTGCATCTCGCCGCGAGAGCCCGCGGAGAGCTGCAACGGCAATGCGCAGCGTTTTAGAGCGAAAGGCTGATCGGCAGATCCGGCTCGCCGAGCATCAATGCCGGCGGCGTCAATGCGGGCAGCAGGCAGAGGGCCAGCAGCAGCGCCGGCAGCACCTTGCCTTGCTGTGCGGATCGGCCCGGTGCTTGTGCATCGTTCGGCTGATCGTCAGCCGGGGCTGGCCCCGAAGCGGGCTTCTGGGGCAATTTCGCCGCCGCGGTCACGATGCTGTCGGCAAGACCCTTTGGTGCGCGAACCGGCGGCGCCGCGAGCGCGCGGCGTACCGCACTCGCCTCCTCGTAGAGCGTCCGCGCCTCGGCCGAAGATGCCAGGAGCTGGACGGCGGCAAGACGTTGATCGTCGGGCCAGCGGGACAGATCCTCCCCCAGCCGGTCGATCAGGTCTTCGAATGTCGCAACGTCCATCGCGCGCGCAGATCCAGCCTCGTCGCCAAGGCTGTCATAAAGCATTCGCGGGACGGCGGAAATCAATTTCCGCCGCTGTCGCATCAGGTCCAGCATGGCGCTCGCCGGGCGGCTATTTTCCCCAACCAGGGCGCCCGCTCAGGCCCTTTGCTGCGCCGGCTAAGCGCCCTCGTCGGGTGATTCGCGGCCCTCTCCGGGCTCAGCGGCCGGCGGCTGATTCGAGCGTCTTGTCGAGTGCCCTGGCCTTGGCGGCCTTGCCGGCGGTCGCCTCGACGAACTTCCAGGCGTCGCGCAGTTCCGCCAGGCTCGCGATGATGCGCCGGAAATTCTCCCTGGCCTGCGGCCGGCCATAGGAGCGCAGGCACGCCATGATCAGGGCGCTATAGGTGCGGTAGAGACGATCAGCCATCGCGCCGCCACGGGTGAAATCGAGATTGTGGCTCAGCCCGCGCAGGATCGCGGTCGCCCGCGTCAGATAGATGTGCCCTTCCTCGAAGCGCTTCGCCTCGTGCGCTTCCAGCGCCTTCTGCAACAGCGTGATCGCGCCGTCGCACAGCATCACCACCGCCTTCAGCGGCGGCACCGCCACTGCGGCGGATCGATAGGCATTGTTGGCGTGGTAGGCGGTCGCGTTTTGGGTCATTAGTTACTCGATGATGCGTCTAGGAGTGCTTTCAGGTAGCCCAGCGTGTTGTTCGCGCTTTCGATGGCCGCCTGGTAATTGGCGTATTGAACCTGCAGCTGAGCCTTGAACGTCGCCGCATTGCTCTGAATGTCGCTGACCTGGGACTGCAGGTCGGTGTCGCGCGACTGCAAGTTGGAGATCATGGTCTGGAGTTGACCGCTGGTTCCGGAACTGGTGTGCGCGAGCTGGTAGAGCTGCGTCGCCAAACCGGACGACGATGTCACCGTGATCGATTGCGAGGTCGAGCCCGTATAGGTGAAGGCCATACCGGCGTAGATCGTTCCTGAATTGCCGATGATGGTGTTGCCGACCACCGAAAAGCCGGAGCTGTCGCCGCCGACCGAGGCTCCGGTCAGCGTACCGGTGGAGTCCACCGTGAGGTCGAGCGTGAAGGATTGCGGCGATGTGCCGGTATTGACCACACTGAGCTGGCTGGACGAAGTGGCGGTCTGCGCCGACAGCAGCTGGGTGACGCCGGCGAGATTTTGCGTCAGCACCGTCGACAGCGTTCCGGTATCGAGCTGGAGCTCGTTGTTTTCATTGAAGGACAGGCCGAGATCGGCCATCGTCATGCCGCCGACCGTCCCGCTGAGCACCTGCTGCAGCTGGGTCATGAGATCGCGCATCGTGCTGTCGCCGAACAGCACCGCGCTCGACGCGGCCGTGCCGTCGGAATTCTGCGCCGACTGCGCAATCACCTGGTCGCGCAATGCGTTGTAGTTGGTGACGAAGGTCTGCAGCGCTGACGTGATCTGGCTGGTGTCGGTCTCGATGCTGATGTTGAGGCTGGTGCCGCTCGGCGTCGGCTGCAGCAGGTTGAACGTGACGCCGGACAAGACGTCGGAAATGTCGTTGGTGTTACGCGTGAGCGCGATGCCGTCGAGGGTGAACTCCGCGGACTGCGACTTCTGCAGCACGTCGGTGAACGCCCCGGACGTGTCGGTGACGCCGAGCTTGTTCAGGATGTCATCGCCCGACGTCGACGAATAGGCGATGTCAGCGGCGTCCTGTGTCCCCGTCAGCACCATCTCGTAGGACCCGCTCGACACCTGGACGATGGAGGCCTGGACATTGGTGGTCGAGGTCTGGGCGTTGATGGTGTCGACGATATCCTGCATCGACATGCCGCTGGTGATCGAGATCGCCGTGCCGGTGCCGCCGGACAGGCCGAGCGAGAAAGTGCCGGAGAGACCCAGCGCCGTCGAGCTGCTCGACCGCGAGGAGCCGATCACCTTCTGCGCGGTCGCGAGCTGAGTGATCTGAAGCGTGTGATCGCCGGTCGCCGACCCGCTGTTGACGCTCATGTTGAGCGCCGACGAGGCGCTGACGTCACCGGTGGACGAGATCGTCGCCGCCCGGGTAGCGAACGCGTTGGTGGCAATCGAATTAATGATCGACGTGCTGAGCGACGACAACCCGGTCGCCAGCGTCGACAGCTCGGTCTGCAGCGATTGATAGGCCGTGATCTTGGCCTGGTTCGCGGTGATCGTCGTGGTGATCGAGGTCGCCGATGCGAGCTTGGCGTTGACCTCGGCCTCGATCAGGGCATCCCAATCGATGCTGGTCGAATTGGTCGTGCCGGTCGTTGTCACCGTGCTGGCGGAACTGGTCGACGTCGTGCCTGATGTGCTCGAGGTGGCGCTGCTAACCGTCATGTCGACACTTCCGCCGCGATAGGAATCGGGCCGGCATCATGCCGGCCCGATCGATCTTTCGAATTAGCCGAGCAGCTTCAGCAGGTACTGCGGCATCTGGTTCGCCGCGGTTTCCGCCGAGACCGCGGCCTGGGTCTTCACCTCGGCCGAGGACAGCGTCGCCTGCTCGGAAGCGATATCGACGTCCTTGATCGCCGAGTTCGCCGACTGCAGGTTCTGGGTCTGGGTCGAGATCGAGTCAGCGCTGAAGTTGAAGCGGGATTCCTGAGCACCGATCTCGGCGCGTGCGGACGAAACCTTGTCGATCGCGGTGTCGAGAGCCGTCATCGCGCTGGTGGCGCTCGACAGACTGGACACATCGAGCGACGTCACGGACAGCGACGAGGCCGTGAGGCTCGTCAGCGTGATCGTGATGGTGTCGGCCGAGGTCGAACCGACCAGCACCGAGACGCCCGAGGAGAACACGCTCGAACCGTCGAGCAAGCTCTGGCTGCTGTAGCGGGTTCCGCTGGCGATCGAGTCGATTTCGCCCTTGAGCTGCGTGAATTCCGAGTTGATGTAGGCGCGGCTGGAATCGGCCACGGTGCCCGAGGCGGACTCGGAAGCCAGCGACTTCATGCGGGCCAGGATGTCCGAGATGTTGGAGGCGCCGCCGTCGGCGGTCTGCAGGATCGAGGTCGCCTGCGCCGCGTTGGTGGCGGCCTGCTGCAGCGTCGTGATGTCGGAGGAGATGCGGGTCGAGATCGCAAGACCGGCCGCGTCGTCGGAAGCCGAGGTGATGCGCGAGCCGCTCGACAGCTTCGACAGCGCGCTGGTTTCCTGCTGCGAGTTGATGTTGAGGTAACGGACCGCGGAGTTCGCGGCGGTGTTGGTGGAGATTGCCGGCATGAGTAGCTCCTGTGCTGATGGGCATGGCAAGCCGCATCGTGAAAAATGAGAGGTGACGCGGATCCAGCCCCCGTCCGCCCGATCAAACGGGTCGGCCGCCGGTGGTCAGGCGCAAAATCTTCAGAAGCCGGAATTTATGGTTAGCAGTCGGTAAACGCGCCGCGCAGGTCGCGCTCGTGCCGCTTCAGCATCTCGCGCAGCTGCTGCCGTCCTCGCTTCAACAGCGACTCCACCGCGGCCACGGTCGTATCCATGACCTCGGCGATCTCGCCGTTGCTCATGTTCTCGTGATAGGAGAGGATCACCGCGACGCGCTGCTGCTCGGGCAGCCGCTGCATCGCGACCTCCAGCAGATTGCCGATCTCGTTGCGCTCGATCACGGCGGAGGCATCGAGCTGGGTGTCGGCGACCTCGGGCACGACATCGACATTCTCGGTGCGCGGCTTGCGGCGCAGATCGATGCAGCGGTTGCTGACGACACGATAGAGCCAGGTCGAGAACTTGGCGCGGCCATGCTGCCAGCGGCCGCGATGCGTCCACACCTTCAGCATCGTGTCCTGCACCACGTCCTCGGCGTCGGCGGCGTTGCCGACGATGCGCAGCGCGATCGCGTAGGCGCGATCGACGTGACGTTCGACCAGAGCACGGAACGCCGTCTCGTCGCCGGCGGCGAGACGGTCGAGCAATTCCTTGTCTTCGTCGTGGATCTCGACGGTGTCGAGCGGACCCGCATCGGCAACGGTCCGAACGTTGCTCCACGGAGCAGCCGCTTCGGCAGGTGCAACCGCGGCCGGCGTGGCCTCCACTTCGGCCGGTGCCCTCATATCAAGCGCGTAACTCATCCGCCGCTCTCCAACCAACGCCGCTGGCACACATTCCATGCGGCTTCTGAGCGTTGAACGGAGAGCGTCAGCAAACCAGGCGAACTTTTTTTGTTATTTTTCAAATGCTTAGCCGGATGTTTTTGCCGACCGCCCGGCAAAAGCTGCCGCTGCGCTTTGGCGCAGGGAAAAATGCGACGGAGTTTGGAGCAGTCGTTCAGCATCGCCTCGCATTTCCGCGGAAGAGATCGTCGCGTCGGAAAACGCTGTTGTCACACCAACTAACGCCACGCGAACCCATGCATGCGCCGAGCATGCGAGTGACTCACCGCCGTTGGTCGCCATCTTGCATTCGACGATTGCGACTAGGCAATTTTTTCCGAATCACTGTTTCGACGTTATCGGATTTTTTGAATCTGTCAGTCGCGAAGCGCGCGTTTTCGAATCCCGCATCAACTTTTTTGAACTGTCGCGCCTGATTTGTCTCACGCGCGCGTTCAACGCATGAGGACTGGCGGGAATTTTGCGCATGACAATCATGACGGTCGACGCGACGCGTCGAGCGCAGAATGTTTCTGCATGTTCATTCGATGTTTTCGATACATTTCTGTTGCGCGCCTGCACGACGGCGGATGGCGTATTTGAAGGGGTTTTTCAGCGTTCCTGCATTGCTGAAAAATTTCCGAACATGTCCGTCAGTTTCGTTCAGCATCGAATCCAGGCGGAGGCGCGGGCGCGCAAAGTATCGCAGGAGCGGTGCGGCTCAACTGAAGTGCGCATCGCCGACATCTACAAATACTTTCCGTTCAGGCTGTTCGGCCTGACCCGCGATGCGTTGCAGGATCTTGCGCAGATCGAGTTCGAGACCGAGCTCGAGCTGTGCCGCGCCAATCCCGAAATGCTCGAGCAATATCTGGACATGAAGCGCGGCGGTTTTCGCGTCGGTTTCATTTCCGACACCTACTGGAGCACAGACCAACTCGCGCAGCTGCTGCGTTGCTGCAGTCCCGGGCTGAGCTGGGATTTCCTCTATGCGTCCTGCGATCACGGCAGCAGCAAGAGCGAGGCACTGTTTGAAGCCTATCTCGCCGAGCAAGGCATCGACGCGGCAAGCTCGTTCCATGTCGGCGACAACCACACCGCGGATGTCAACGGCGCGCGCCGTCACGGCATCCGTCCGCGCTACTACCCGCAGGCCGGCGCGGCGCTGGCTTCCAAGTTTCAACGCGAAGCATCGATCTTCGAATTGCTGTGTCCCGATCAGCCGTCGCGGCTCGATTGCGGCGCCCGCACGCTGCGGCGCGCGGTGACGGCGAAGAGCGCGGAGCATTCTCCCGCCTTCAACCTCGGCGTGACCGTGCTCGGCCCCGTGATGGCGGCGTTCGACGCATTCATTGCCGCGCGGCGCAGCGCGCTTGCTCGCGAGGGCGCGCGCGTTGCGGTCTGCTTCCTCGGCCGCGACGGCCTGCTGCCGCATCGCGTCTGGCAGGCAAACCACGGCGAGACCGGCGCCTATATCGAGATCAATCGTCGCGTCAGCCTGGTCGGGTCTGCCGATACGCTCGAACCACTCTGTGAGCTGCTGAGCCGGGTCGTCAAGATCGACGCGGCGACCTTTATCGACATCGTCAAGGTGCAGCCGCCCGCCGTGATGAAGTTCTTCGCGCAGTATCCCGACGGCATTGCCAGCGGCCGCGAACTCGCCGACGCCCTGCCCGATCTGATGGACCCGCGCGAGATCACCGATATCGCTGCCGGTGTCCGGACCCGTTTGCTGACCTATCTTCGCGCGCATATCCGGGATTTCGACGGCTGCACCGATCTGATCCTGGTCGACCTCGGCTATTCCGCAAGCGTGCAGAAGTCGTTGCGGCGAATTTTCGATCGCGAGGGCATCCGCATCCGCCTGCACGGCGCCTATCTGCTGACGCTTGACGATGCCTTCGACGGCATCTCCGATGACGACACCGCGGAGGGCCTGGTCTCTGATCGCGTCGTCACGCCGCACGTCAAGCGCATGCTGATCCGCAACGTCGCATTGCTGGAGCAGCTGTGCTGTTCCACGGAAGGATCGGCGCGGGATTATCGCGACGGTGAGGTATTGCGCGAGGGTGATCAGCGCCCGGCCGCCCAACTGGCGCTGGCGACCGAGGTGCAATCCGGAACGCTGGCCTATGTTTCGCGCGCCCGCGAGCTGGCACCACGCTACGGATTGCAGCCCGATGCCGCCCCCGCGGTCGCGGCGCGCTGGACGGCCGCCGTGCTCGGCCGCCTCCTGCTGCTGCCGGACGATGATGAGCTCGCGCTGCTCGGCGGCATCAAGCATGACGTCAATCTCGGCACCCCGGCGCTGGCGCCATTGCTCGATGCCGACTTCGTCAATGATAGCATCATCGCCCGCGGCCTCATGACCGCCTGCACGGCTCCGGCGCCCCCGATGTGGCTGGCGGGCAGCTTTGCCGCCCTGTCGCCGTCGCATGCCTATCTCTACACGCTGTTCGGCGCCAATCGCCTGCCCGCTAGCGTGTTCGGCGAAGCGCTGTGCGGGACGCTGCAGGTCGGTCTGTTCGATCGGAACGGCCAGGCGTCGCTGGAGGCGATCAGCGTCTATCACACCGGGCTCGGCGATCTTCGCCTGCGGATCCCGCTGTCGCGCCGGATGGCAATCGCGACCATCGCATTGCCGCTGGCCAAGCTCACCCGCGACGGGATGCTCCACGGCATCACGGTCCAATATGGCGAGAGCGCCGCGAAAGCCGCCGAGGGTTCGAACGTGACAGCGATCGCCGAGGGACGGCTCATCGATGTCGGCCTCAAACGGCGCGGCCGTCACTTCCGCGCCACCAGTGACGACGGCATGCTGCTCATCCCCGTCGACGGCTTCGAAGACGACGTCGCCATCTACACGGTCGCGCTGACCGCCCTCGACCATGACCGCATCCTTGCGGTCGCGGACCGCGACGGCAACGGCGCCGCTTCGGCCACACTGACCTGGCGCAGCGCCAGAGGCATGCCGACAACGAACAACGACAGCTGATTTGTCCGCCTGATCCGGCCGCCCCGCACGTAGAAGGTTAACGAGGGGTAGTGCGGGCATGATTTCTGTTGACACGGCGCAAGCGGACGGCTTGCAGACGAACTTCGACCAATTGCTGGCGGCGAACGGCATCCGGATGAGCGCGGCGCAGCGCCGGCGGCTCGCATGGTTGTCGGAGCGGCTCGGACCCGCGGTCGTCCATCAGGCCGGCTCGGCGCCGGCGAGGGACCATGGCGTCATCATCCTCGTCGAGCCGCCGAGCGGCCCCGCCGCCGAGATGCTTTACCGGTCGCTTCGCGCCGACTGCGCGGTCGTCGTCCCCTTCGGCGAGAATCCCGCCTTCGACTTCCTGAAGTCCAAGTTGACCGACTTCGGAACGATCGGGCCGAGCTTCGATGGCCCGCATGAGATGTGGTGGGGCGGCCTCAATTGGCGCCCGATCGCGCCCGAGCAAGGCTCAAGGTCCGAGGCATCGCTGCGCGTGGTCTCCTGCTATCCCCGCGCTTGCGGCGACGACCATGCCCGCGCTCTCCGCGACAAGCTGGCCGAATTTCGGATCCCCTGCGATATCGCACCGATCGACACCGCAGACGGCGAGCACATGCGCGCAGCAGAGAAATCCGCCTTCTTGCTGCGGATGTGGGAGCAGCATCGTGAGCCGCTGCTGTTCATCGAGGCCGACGCAGTCCTCAGCGAGCCGCCAATGCTGCCGTCGTCCCTCGCATGCGACATCGCGCTTCACAAATGGAACCGGTGGGAAATGTCGGCGCGCACCCTCTATCTCGCCCGTTCGCCCGCCGCCGAAGCGGTGCTGCGCAACTGGCATCACATCGCGAGCGCCTATCCCGCGGTCTGGGAAGGCTATCTGCTCGACCAGGCCTGGAGCCTGACATCGTCACAGATGGCGCTCGACACCGTCTGGCTGCCGCGCTCATACCACGCTCCGGCCGAAGACGCCGGCACGCCCCGCCACACCACGGTCGTTCACGACCTGCCCACCGACAGCAGCGATCTTGGACCGGATGCCGAATTCGGCGTCGCGATGCGGGCCGCGCGGCGCGCCAGCCGCAGCGGCGGCCGTGACGCCATGATCGTGATCCGGTCGCAGGCGGCCTCGAATGATGCGATCACCGTGATCATGCGCGATATCGCGGCCAGCGACGCGCGCGAAATGGCTGCCAGCATCGAGGCGGTCACCGGCGCGTTCGCAGCCGATTGCGGCGGGTTCGGCCGGCTCGAGCTCGCACTCTGCCCCTGGCAGGACGATATCCGCGCGGCGAAATCGGCCGCGAAAAGCGCGAACAACCGCATAATCGAGATCGCGCCGTGGCAGACGCTGCCGGCCGACCTGTTCCGCACCGTGGGTCAATCCCGCGATGCCGGCAGCGTCGTCGTGATGGCCGGGCAGCGCGGCTGATGAACGCCGGAAAGACAGAGCAAGGGAAGGACATCGACATCATGAAGACAATCATCCTTCTTACCGGTGTCGCCAACCAGCAATTCGCGCTCACCGAACTATTGAAGGCGCACAATCCGGCGCTGTCGTTCAGCTGCGCGGTAACGGCCGACGAGCTCGCCGCGATCGAGCCGGAGGTCTTGCGCGAGGCCCGGCTGTTGGCCTTCACCACCAGCGTCATCGTGCCGGAGCACATTCTGGCGGCGCTCGGCCACGGCGCCTACAATTTCCATCCCGGCCCGCCGCAATATCCCGGCTGGGCGCCGGCGCATTTCGCGCTCTATGACGGTGCCCGCACCTTCGGCGCGACGGCCCATGTGATGGCCGCGCGCGTCGATTCCGGCCCGATCGTCGGGGTCGAGACCTTCATCATTCCCGACAAGATCAGCGTGCGCGGGCTCGAACAGATCGCCTATGTGCGGCTTGCCCATCTGTTCTGGCGGATGTCACGCGATCTCGCCTGCGATCCCACGCCGTTGGCGGAATTGGAGATCGCCTGGTGCGGAATCAAGAGCACGCGGTGGATGTACCGCGAGATGTGCGAGCTCCCCACCGACATCAGCGCCGGCGAGCTGGCGCGCCGGATCCGTGCCTTCCACGACGACTTTCGCGGCATCCCGCTGACCTGCTCGTTGCACGGCATCCGCTTCCAGCTGGCAACGACTGCCATGCAGGTGCCCGAGGCACCACAGGTGGTCTCGCCGCCGCTCGCCGCGGCCTCCTGAGAAACGGCCTCAACCGCGCGTCGCACGGCCCCGGACCTCGCGGTGCCGCTGCAAATGCGCCCTCACCGCGCGCTCCGCGGCGCGCGCGGAGCCGAAATAGCCACCGTCGAGGCCGTCAAAGGCGCGATCCGAGGAGAAGAAGCAGAAGCCGCTTTTGTCGCTGACGACGATACCAGCGGTCCGATCCGATACTTCGATGACATAGGCTTGAGACATTTGGGCTTGGGACATGCGTGTTCGATCGCCGGACGACGGCGCTCCTGTCTGATTGTCGGGTGCTTGACTTGTTGGAGCGATCAACAACAGACGCCGGTCGCCGCCGAGACGCAGCGATGCTGCATGCGGTTTCGCATGTCGCACATCAAGCTGCGGTGGTCGTGTCTCATTGCGGTGGCCTTGAACAACGCGGGGTATCGCGCAGCAATATCCGGCCGAACCGCGCGGCAGTCAATGAAATGGCTGACCAAAGATAAGAGCCCGGCGCGACGCCTCATTCGCGGCCAGCGGAAAAACAGCACAGTTTTGGTGGTGACGGTCGTGGAGCGCTGAATTGGCCGGGCACCGTGCATCCCGGCGCCCGGCCAAGGTCGCTCAGGGCAGGATCGGCGGGTGATAGGTGAAGGTCGCCATCAGGATCGCCGCCAACAGCATCACGATCGGGAAATGGATGAAGAACTGCACCGAGGTGTAGCCGATCAGGTCCTTCGACTTCAGGCCGAGGATGCCGAGCAGCGGCAGCATCCAGAACGGGTTGATGAAGTTCGGCAGCGTCTCGGCGATGTTGTAGACCATCACGGTCCAGCCGAGATGCGCGCCGATGTCGTTGGCCGCCTTCATGATGTAGGGCGCCTCGATGATCCACTTTCCGCCGGCCGACGGCACGAAGAAGCCGAGCAGCGCCGAATAGATTCCGACCAGGAACGAAAACACGGTGGAATTGCTGGAGGCGCCGACGAACCAGTGCGCGATCGTGTCCGACAGCGTCGTGCCGCTGCTGTTCGGGACCTTGGTCAAAATCTGCGCAATGCCGGCGTAGAACGGAAACTGCAACAGCACGCCGGAGACACTCGGCATCGCCTTCGAGAACGACTCGATGAGGCTGCGCGGACGCCAGTGCAGCACGATGCCGAGGATGAGGAAGACGAAATTATAGGTGTTGAGGCCCGACAGCGTGATCAACGGATTGCCCGACTGGAACGTCTGCCACAACCAGCCGGCGGCAAGGAGCGCGATCAGGATCGTCAGCAGCGGGCTGAACTCCAGCCAGTCGCCCGGACGCGCCGGCTTCCTGGCCTCGATGCGATCATTGCCGAGCGCAACGCCGAGGTCTTCCGCCGTCTTGGCCTGCTCGGGCGCCGGCGTCGTGAAATAGCAGATCGCAGCAGAGACCACGGTCACCATCGCGACGGTGATCATGTTCTGCCAGGTCAGGATGGTTTCCGAGAAACCGATCACGCCGGTGATCGGCAGGAGCGACGCCGGGATGCTGCCGGCATTGGCCTGCAGCTGCGCAGCTGATGACGTGATGCCGAGCGTGAAGCCGCAGCCGAGCCCGAGATAGCCCGCGGCGCCGGCCGCCCGGTAGTCGAGCCTGATGTCAGTGCGCCGAGCGATCTCCCGCACCAGAAGACCCGAGAAGATCAGGCTCAGGCCCCAGTTCAGCAGCGACAGAAAGATGCTGAGCACGCCGACGAAGACCACGGCGCCGCGCCCGGTCTTCGGCACGCTGGCGAGCCGTGCCAGCACCGCCGCCACCGGCGGCGACATCGCCACGACATAGCCGCCGATCGCGACCAGCGCCATCTGCATCGTGAAGGGAATCAGGTTCCAGAACCCGTCACCAAACGCGCGGCTGACGGCGAGCGGCGAACCGCCATGCAGGATCGCGCCGATCGCGACCGCAATCACCGCGATCAGGACGAAGACGTAGGCATCCGGAAACCAGCGCTCCGCAAACGCCACCAGGGCTTGCGAAAATCGCGCTATGATGTTGTCCGCGACAGGTTTTCGCAAGCTCACGGTTTGATCGTGCGTTGCATTCGTCATCAATCTGATCCCCTTCCGGTAATGCGGTTACAGCCTTCAATCGTGTTCGGTCATCAAAGCGCGAGCGTCAGATCGGTCAGCGGCACGGCCTGGCAGGCGAGGCACTGTCCCTCGCTGCCATCGACAGCGCCAAGATGGGTGAACTCCCCATCGACGACCTGAACCGCGCAGCTTTCGCATTGCCCGACACGGCAGCCGCTCGGCAGCGCGACGCCCGCCGCACTCGCCGCATCAAGCAGCGTCCCCTGCTCCGGCCGCCAGGAAAAATTCTGCTTGCTGCCCAGAAGGCGGACGGTGCGCGGCGCAAGATCGCTCGGTACCGACGGCGGCGACACGAAGCTTTCGGCGAAAATGTCGAAGCGCGGCACGCCGAGCGCCGTCACGGCCTCGATCTGCGCCGCAACGAATTCCGGCGAGCCGCAGATGTAGACCAGCGGCCAACGCGGCAACAGCGGCTCGACCTGCTCGAGATCAACCCTCCCCTTGCGCGACGAATGCAAGTCAATCGGGTCCTGCGCGAACGGCGCGGAATAGAACGTCATACGCTTCAGCTCTGGAATACCGGTTTCCAGCTCCGCAAGCCGCACGGCAAACGGATGCTCCCGACTGCTACGACAGCCGTGGAGCAACAGGATTTCGCCAACGCGATCTTGTGGGGCAATCCGTTGCAGCGTTTCGAGATGGCTGATGAACGGCGTGATGCCGATGCCGGCGGCGAGGAAGATCAGCGGCCGCGGCCCCTTCAATGGCGGCGTGAAGATGCCGCCCGGCGGCTCCAGCACGACCTCGTCTCCGACGGCAAGACGGTGCAGACGATCCGGCATGAAGAACGGCGCATCGCCACTCGGCGCCTCATTGAAGAAGCGCCCCTTCACCGCTATCGAGAGCACATCCGGCCGATCGCCCGATCCGGTCAGCGAATAGGCCCGTGCCTGCGTTGCGCCGGGCAGCGAGACCATCACGTGCTGGCCCGGCAGGAAGTCGGGCAGCGGACCATCGTCAAGCGGCAGCAGGTTGAGCGCGATGACATTATCCGCCTCGGCGCGGCGCGCACCGAGCGTGAACCGCCGCTGACCGCTCCACAGGCCACGACTGGCAACGCCGTCGCGCCTGATGTCGCAGACGATCGCGCGCAGCGGGACGGAGCCGCTGACCGGATCGCGCGCATCATCGTGCAGCACGGCATTGATGTTGCGGGTGTGGATGCCTGCCGTCGCGGAACGCTCGCGGCCGAGCGGCGGACAGTCTTCCCACCAGCCGAATTCGGCGACGACGACGCGATCGTCGAGCGCCGCATTGAGGCGCACCTTCAGGCGCACGTCACCGCCATGCGTCTCGACCACGGCCCAGTCGCCTTCGGCAAGGCCGCGCCGCGCGGCGAGCTGCGGACTGATCTCGACGGCCGGATCGGGTGACTTGCGCCGCAGCGAGGCGACGTGCCGATAAGAGGAGTGAACGAACCAGCCGCTCTTGGCGGTGGAAAGCACGAGCGGAAAGCGTGCATCCGGCGCTGCCGTGAGCGGGCTGCCGACCGGCTCGACATGGTCGGGCAAGGGATCATACCCGTGCCCCAGCATCAGCTCCGAATAGATCTCGACGCGGCGCGTCGGCGTCGAGAATCCGGCAACCGTGCGGTCCTCGCGCGCCACGGCGTATTTTTCGTCGCGGAAGATCTGCGGGAAACGGCGGCCTTCCGGATGGTCGCGCAGATCCTCGACACCGATGCCGAGCGGCGCCAACTGGTAATTCCACCCGGCCTTGATGTCGCCGCCGAAGAACAAGTCGCCCATCCCGAGCTTGAGCGCGAGCGCGGCGGCGATCTCGTAATCGGCCTTCACCTCACCGACCGGCTCGACCATGCGCGGGCGAAACTGCACGGTCTCGACAGCTTCCTGCGTGATCTCGAATCCGATCTTGAGCGCATCGCGCTCCCACGGAGTGCTGGCCGGCAGCACGAAATCGGCGCTCTCCGCGGTCGGATTCATGAACATGTCGATATGAACCTGGAATTCCAGCGCGTTCAGCGCGGCGCGGTTACGCTCGGAATGGCCCTGCGAGACGACGAAGTTGGTGCCGAAGGCGACCAGCGCGCGCACCCGGTAGGGCTCGCCGTCAAGCACGGCCCTGCTGAAATCGCGCGCCGTGATCCAGCCCTTGGCCGGCGGGCCGAGCGGCAGCTCAGTAATGCCCAGCGCCTTCGCCTGCTGCTCCGGCGACAGGATATTGTAGTCGTTGAGGGCGCGGGTCGGCGGCGGCACCGGCCAGCGATTGCCGCCGGGCCGATCGCAAGCGCCGGTCAGCGCATACAACGTTGCAATCGTGCGCTCGATCGCGGTCGCGTTGGTGTGCTGGCCGACGCCGGTCCAGGAATGGTAGGCGAGCCGCGGCCGGCGAGCGAGCAGCGTGTTGAACGCGTCGACGTCCTCGACAGGAAGCCAGGTCAGCTCCGCGACGCGCGCCGGCGTGTATGGCGCGGCTCGCTCGACGAGCAGTTCGAACGCGGTAGCCGCCGCTATCAGCCCGCCGTCGCGTGTGCGGACCTGCAGCGCGCCACGCAACTGGCCACAGCTCTCCGGCACGTAACGCGTGTCGCAAGGCACGGGCGCGCCCGACGCATCGAGACGAACGAAGGCCTCCGGCGCGCCATCCGGCCACAACGCGTCGGCGCGCAGGAAGCGTCCCGTCGCACGATCGACCAGCAGCGATCCATTGGTCCATGCGCTGACGAAATCCGCATCGAAGCTGCCGGTAGCGATGAGGTGACGGATCGCGCCCATCGCGAGCGCGCCGTCGGCGCCCGGACGAACGCGCAGCCACAGATCGGCCTGCTGCCCCGAGCCGTTCGGCTTGGGATCGATCACCACGACCTTGGCGCCGCGCCGCCGCGCATCGGCGATCCGCGTTGCCTGGGCAAGCCAGGTCCGCGCCGGATTGTGGCCCCACAGGATAATCGCATCGGCATTGTCGTAATCGGGAAAGCCGATGCCGCGGCCGAAGGTCAGCGCGTGCGCATAGTCCTTGTGCCAGCCGCAGATCTCGACCGCATAGATCAGGTTCGGGCTGCCGAAGCCGCGGATGAAGCGCTCGACCCACTCGAAACTGTCGACCATCGGCGTGCCGCTCGGCGTGGTGACGCCGAACGCCACCGCCTCGGCGCCGCTCTCCGCGCGGATCGTACCGAGCCGGGCGGCGATCTCGGTCAAGGCCTCGTCCCACGACACCTCGACCCAGCCCGGATCGGCGGCGCCGCGCGGCTGGGTCCGCTTGAGCGGGACGGTCAGCCGGCGCGGGCTGGCGACGATTTCGGGCGCCGCCCTGCCCTTGGCGCAAAGCGCGCCGCCGGTCGGGTGGTTATTTAATACCTCTACACCGACAAGACGCCCATCCTCGACCACGGTGACGGCACCGCAGCGCGAGCGACAAAGCGTGCAATAGCCGGGCAGCCGCTGTTTCACCGCCGTCTCACCTATCCCAGTCAATCCATGTGACGCATTTTTGTAATGCGTTACACATTTACGTCATACGCTACCGGCCGCGTCAAGGCTAAGTAATAATCAGCGACGAATCGGAGTTCCCAGCGAGAGGCGGCCACGACCACCGATGGACCAGAATTTGCGAGAACAGGTGCTGCAGCGGGTGCGGGCCGAGATCATTTCCGGGCAGAGCCTTCCGGGCACGATGTATTCGGTGCCGAGTCTCGCGGCGAGCCTCGGCGTCTCCTCGACGCCGGTGCGCGAGGCGCTGCTCGAGCTCAGCCGCGGCGGTCTGGTCGAGCCGATACGCAACCGCGGCTTCAAGGTGGTCGAGCCGACGCTGACCGAACTGCGCAACCTGTTCGACATGCGCGAAGTGCTCGAGCTGCACGCCGCCGTGCTGGTCGCCACCAATCCGCCGAAGGATCTAACAATCGTGCGCGGCTGGGCCGACCAGATCGCCAGGGCAGTCGAGACCGACGACGTCCAGCTCTATCTGGAAGCCGACCGCAACTATCATCGCGAGTTCATCGCCGCCGCCGGCAACGACCTGCTGACCGACACGGTGATGGGGCTGCGCGACAAGATGCGGCTCTACGGCATCAGCTCCCGCGCGGGCCACGAGCGGCAGCAAGCGTCAGTGCCCGAACATTACCGGTTGATCGAGCTCGCGCTCGCCGGCGAGACCGAGGCGCTGACCGCCCTGCTCCGCACTCACATCCGCTCCTGGGAGCCGATCTTCGTCGATGCATTGCTGCGCTCGAAGGAGCATGCGCGCGAGCCGCTGCGGCAGGCCCGCGGCTGATGCGGAACGGAGGCAGTTAGCCGGTCGTGCTGACCGGCTAGTCCAGAATGCTCTTGTAGTGCTCCGAGAAGACATCGCGGCCGATGATCAGCCGCATCACTTCAGAGCTTCCAGCGAGGATTCGATTGACGCGCGCGTCGGTAAACATGCGACTGATCGGATATTCATCCATGTAACCTGCGCCGCCGTGCAACTGGACGCCAAGATCGAGCATCTTCCACTCGACCTCCGACGACATCATCTTGGCCTTGGCGCCCATATTGCTGGTCAGGCGTCCGGCATTGTGCTCGGCCACGCAGTGATCGACATAGACCTGCACGAGATCGATTTCGGCATCCATCTCCGCCATGCGGAACTGGGTGTTCTGCTGTTCGGCAAGCGGCCGGCCAAACAATTTGCGGTCCATCACGTAAGTGCGCGTGATGTCGAACGCCTTGCGGCCATTAGCGATCGATCCGACCGCGGAGATTAGCCGCTCCTCGGCAAGGCCTTCCATGAGATAGTAAAAGCCCTTGCCGGGTTCTCCCAGCACGTTGGCCTTGGGCACCTTCACATTGTTGAAGAAGAGTTCGGCAGTGTCCTGCGCCGGCATGCCCATCTTCTTGAGATTGCGGCCGCGCTCAAAACCTTCCATGCCGCGCTCGACGATCAGGAGCACCATGGCATGCTTCTTCTCGGCGCCCGCGAGCTTGGCCGCCACGATCACCACGTCGGAATTGATGCCGTTGGAAATATAGGTCTTCGAGCCATTGAGCAGGAAATGATCGCCCTTGTCTTCCGCGGTCGACCGCATGCCGGCGAGGTCTGAGCCCGCGCCGGGCTCGGTCATCGCGATGGCCAGGATGGTCTCGCCGTTGACGCATTTCGGCAGGAATCGGTCGCGCTGCTCCTCGGTGCCGAAGCGCTTGAAGTAGGATCCGACCAGTCGGCTGTGCAGCGTGTTGAACCAGCCCTTGCAGCCCGAGCGCGCGGTCTCCTCGATGATGATCTGCTCGTAACGGAAGTCCTCGTCGCCCATTCCGCCGTATTTTTCCTCGGGCCAGATCATCAGGAAGCCGAGGTCACCGGCCTTCTTGAACGCGCTGCGGTCGACGATGCCGGCTTCCCGCCACTCCTCCATGTGAGGCGTGATCTCGCTGGCGAGGAACTTGCGGTAGGAGTCGCGGAAAATGACCTGGTCTTCGGTAAAGCTGCGCATCAATCACCCAATAGCGCTCTCGTGGAAGCCCACCGACGTACGGCGAGGCATCGTAAAAAGTTTAGAGCGCCGGTTCTGCTGCAATCAAAACCGACGCCCCGTCATCGAAACAGGCGATGCCCTACTTGCCCTTCCAGTTCGGCGCGCGCTTTTCGGCAAAGGCAGCCGCGCCCTCGCGGGCATCCTCGGATACGAAGACAGGACCGACGATCTCCTGCTGCCTCTTCCACATCTCATCTTCCGGCCAGAGCCGGGATTCGACGATCACCTGCTTGGATGCCTTGACGGCGAGCGGGCCGTTGGCGCCGATCGCTGCCGCGAGCTCAAGCGCGGCGTCGAGCGCCGGGCCATCGGTTACGCGATTGATGATGCCGAGTTGATGGGCGCGCTCGGCGCCGAAGAACTCGCCCGTCAATGCGAACTCCATCGCCACACGGAACGGCATCTGGCGCGGCATGCGGATTAGCCCGCCGGCCGCTGCCGCAAGTCCGCGCTTCACCTCGGGGATCCCGAACTTCGCGTTGCGGTTGGCGACGATCATGTCGCACGACAGCGCGATCTCCATCCCGCCGGCGAGCGCGTAGCCGTCGACAGCCGCAATCAGCGGCTTCTTCGGCGGGGCCTCGGTCAGGCCGGCGAAGCCGCGGCCGGGGATCGACGGCCGCTCGCCTTTCAGGAACCCCTTGAGGTCCATGCCCGAGCAGAATGTGCCGCCGGCGCCGGTGATGATGCCGACGCTCAGGGAATCGTCGGCGTCGAGCCGGTCGATCGCCGCGGCCACGCCCTTGGAGAGGGCGAGGTTGGCCGCGTTCTTGGCTTCCGGCCGGTTCAGGGTGATGATCAGTATCGGTCCGCGGACTTCAGTGAGGACCGGGGTTTCTTCGGACATCGCTTTGGTCTCCTGATCGCTTAACGCGGAGCCATGCGGATGGCGCCGTCGAGACGGACGTCTTCACCGTTGAAGTAGCCATTGGTGATCATGGTCAGCGCCAGATGCGCATATTCCTCCGGCATGCCGAGACGCTTGGGGAACGGCACCGACGCGCTGAGCGCGGCCTTGACGTTTTCCGGGGCGCCCTGCAGCAGCGGGGTGTTGAAGATGCCCGGCAGGATGGTGTTGACGCGGATGCCTTCGGCCATCAGGTCGCGCGCGATCGGCAGGGTCATGCCGACCACGCCGGCCTTCGAGGCAGAATAAGCCGCCTGCCCCATCTGGCCATCCTCGGCCGCGACGGAGGCTGTATTGACGACCGCACCACGCTCGCCGTGCTCCAGCGGAGCCAGCGACAGCATGCCCTGCGCCGACTTGGCGATGCAACGGAAGGTGCCGACGAGGTTGATCTGGATGATGCGGTTGAAGGCGTCGATCGGGAAGTGGGTGGGCTCGCCGGTCTTCTTGTCGCGGCCCGCGGTCTTCACCGCATTGCCGGTGCCTGCGCAGTTCACCAGGATGCGCTCCTGGCCATGCGCCGCGCGGGCCTTGGCAAAGCCCGCATCGACCTGCTCGTCCGAGGTGACATCGACCTTGCAGAACACACCGCCGATTTCCTTGGCGATTGCTTCACCCTTCTCTTCGTTGAAGTCGAAGATCGCGACTTTCACGCCTTGCGCAGCCAGCGCGCGCGAGGTGGCAGCACCAAGGCCGGAAGCCCCACCGGTGACGACGGCGGCGACCGATGAATCGAGTTTCATGGCAATATCCTTTCGCGATCACATGCGTTCGATGATGATGGCTGGTGCCATGCCGCCGGCGGCACACATGGTGACCAGGCCATAGCGTCCGCCGCTGCGCTCGAGCTCGTCGAGCGCCGTGCCGATCAGGATCGATCCGGTCGCGCCGATCGGATGGCCGAGCGCGATCGAGCCGCCATTGATGTTGACCTTCTCGCGGTCCAGCTCGAGGTCGCGGATAAACTTCTCGGCGACGACCGCGAAGGCCTCGTTGATCTCCCAGACGTCGATGTCGTTCTTGGTCAGGCCGGCCTTGGCGAGTACCTTCTTGGCCGCCGGAACCGGCGCGTTGAGCATCAGGGTCGGATCGTCACCCTGGTTGGCATAGGCCACGATGCGGCCGCGCGGCTTGAGGCCGTGCTTCTCGGCATATGCCTTCGACGTGATCAGCACCGCGGCGGCGCCGTCCACCACGCCCGAGCTGTTGCCGGCATGGTGCACGCCCTTCCACTCGAGGTCCGGATAGCGGCGCTGGATCTGCTTCTTGAACGTCGTGCCGTTGCCGAGGTCGAAATCGGCAAGCTGCTCGAAGCTCGGCTTCAGCGAAGCAAGGCCTTCAGCCGTGGTCTCCGGGCGCGGGAATTCTTCGCGATTGAGGGCAACGCTGCCGTCGTCGTTGAGGACGGGGATCACCGACTTGGCGAAGCGGCCTTCATCGATGGCCCGCTTGGCGCGCTGCTGGCTCGTCAGTGCCAGTGCATCGCAGGCCTCGCGGCTGATCCCCTCGCGCGTCGCGATGGCGTCGCCGCACACGCCCTGGTGCGACTGCGGGTGAATCTCGTCGAGCGCCGGATTGCCCGAACCCATCATCCGCGCCGGCTGCCCGGCCTTGGAACGCTCGGCTGCGAGAGTCTGTTGATAGCTCATCATCTCGGTGCCGCCGGCGATGACGCAATCTTCCATCCCCGACATCACCGACGCTGCCGCGAGGTTCACCGACGTGATGCCGCCGCCGCAGAAACGATCCAGCGTCGTGCCGCTGGCGTTGATGTCGTAGCCTGCCGCGAGCGCCGACATGCGTCCGAGATCGCCGCCCTGCTTGCCTTCCTGAGTCGATGTCGACCAGATGATGTCATCGACGGTCGACGTGTCGAGCTTGTTGCGCTCCTTGAGCGCGCCGAGCACCGTCGCGGCCAGATGCTGCGGATGCAGGTGCGACAGCGCCCCCTTGCCCGGCTTGCCGATGCCCCGCGGCGTGCGAACAGCGTCAATGATGTATGCTTCAGACATGCGTTTCCCTTTGCTTCGAATGTATCGTTAGTTGCGCTCGTGCCGGTGGTCCCAGCCGTTTCCGCGAGGCATCAACGGTGTGGCGTCACCGCAAGCGGCTCGGCAATCGAGTTGCGCTGATCTTCGAAGTACCCGAAGCGCGGCACCTGGCGGAGTTGCGGCTCGTCGGCGCAGGCAGGCTTGTCGCAACCCTGCGCAAACAACGGCGCACCGGCCGGGGCGGCGTGGGGACCGAGAGCATATTTCTGCTCTTGCGGCAGATAGATCAGCTGCCCGATCTGGGTAAGCGTCAAGGTGAGACGCGAGACCGTCGATCGCGGAAGACCGCAGCGATCGGCGATTTCGCGATTTCCCAGGCGTATGCTTCGACCTTCGAAGCAACGCACGATGTCGAATGCGCGCGACACCACCTGGATCACGCGCCGGTTGTCCGTGCCGGCGGTCTCTTGCGCCATCAGTACCTCAGATCGACGTCCCATCGTTTACGCCTCACTCCTCATTTTCCATACGGGTGAACGAAGCCCACTCTGCTTCGGGCGGCAGACGCCGATCCGCGACATCACTGCCGGGGCGCGCATCGCTCGCGCGCCCGAACTGATGTGCGGGATTCGGCGGCAGTGATCGGCGGCGTGCACCGCGTGGGCGATTGCAGCGGTGCTGCACGGGTTTTTCCGGGATCGACGGTTTGACGCGATGGCCGGTCGCTCCGGCGTTCGGTCTGCCCGCGGTGATCACCCTGACGTTGCGCTCGGCAAAGCGTGCGGCGGGCTCGGCAAGGTCATTCTCAGCCTGTTCGAGGCCGCTGCGCACGGAATGCACGAGCACCTTGTTTTCCAGCCAAGTGAGGCTGCGGCCGCGCGGGGCAAGCAGCTTCGGATGTCTCTGGCCGGCCAGCATCAGGCGGATTCTTTCCCTAGGGTTTTGGGCTTTAATTAATTGATTAATTAGTCACGTGATTAAAGTGGGCGCTCTCCCCTGTCAACCGCCCTCGCTGCAGGGCGCCCCGCGCTCAGCCCGCACCTTCACCCCAACGCCTGTCAGCGCAGTGATCGCGGACCTGTCGTGATGAACTTCGTCAGATTCAGACCGCTGCCGAACGGCGATCGAAATTCCGCGCGCGATAGCGGACATGCCCCGACGATTTGCCGGCCGGTGCGAAACGCAGGCGCAAGCAATTGAGGGCGGAGATCAGGAAGCGGCGTGAGGAAGCAGGCGATAGCGGTTGCCGGAACAGACGCGACCGCTGGCCGGGATGACCGTTACGAGGGCGGACTTAAGCTATGAAAGCTTGGTGGGCGCACCAGGGCTCGCGTGCATTGAACCTCCAGTTTGATTTCCTCTTGTCGGAATGGGGCAAGGCAAATTTCGAGCGAGCCCGGACCAACTAACGATAAGGCGTCGGGAATTCGAGGCACTGGTCCGCTGCATCGCTAAGCCCACTATTCTCGAAGCCCTCTTTTCTACCTACGGGCAGGCAAACTCGCGAGGTCGCCTCCTGATACCCCGTCAAAGGCCTCCTTTCGCCCGCAATTCCACTGCGAGAGGGTTGGAACCAGTTAGGTGCCGGCCTCGGGAGGCTCGCGTCGCGAAATGTCCGTCGCGGAAAGTGCCGAGAAGGTCGGAGCGGATCGCTCGATGTCGTCGGATTCCTCCTCCATCCAATTGAAGCGATCTTTTTGCCATGCCCGGACAAGCTCCGCCTATCGCCGGCTGAGCAGGATGTTGCGGTACTGCAGATCCTTGATCCTCTCGGGCGCAAAGTCGAGCTGGCCAAGGACGTCTTCATTGTGTTCGCCCTGATAGGCCGGCGTGCCGGGCGACGGCAGTTCCGAGCGGCTGAAGATCCAGGGATTGCCCGGCATTCGGACCAATCCGCCGGCCCGGTCATCGACCTCGACCACGGCATTCCACTCCTTGGCCCAATCGGTCTCCACGAACTCGTTGACGGTGCGCACGCGCCCAACCGCGAGCCCGGCTTCACTGACTTGCGCCTGCAACTGCTCGAGATTCTCGAACGTCGTAATCCAGGCGCGGATTTCGGCGAGCAACGGCGCGAGGTTCTGCCGGCGCAGGCTGGCGGTGGCGTAGCGGGCATCGGCCAGCAAATCGCTTCGCCGCATCATCGCGCAGTAGCGCGTGAACATCGGCGAATAGATCGGGCTGGCGGCGATCGTCAGGCGGGTGCCGTCGGACATCTCGAAGATGTGCGACTCATTAGCCGACAGCGCGATAGGCTCGCCGTCGGTGTCGATCCCCGACATCATCGCGCCGGCGCGCTCGTTGACCGACAGCATCGTCGCAGCCATCGACACGTCGACGTGCTGTCCCTCGCCGGTGCGGTTGCGATGCTGGAGCGCGGCGAGCACGGCGATCACGCCCTGCAGCCCGGTATAGACATCGGCATGGCTGCATGAATCGCCGCGTGGCTCCGACAATGCCGCACCGAAATGGTCCTGCACGATCGAGGTCAGGCCGGTCTCGGCCTGCACCGTAGGCGCAAAGGCCGGCCGGTTGCGCCAGGAGGTCGACTGCCCGTAGCCGCTCAGCGAGACATAGATGATGCCGGGGTTGAAGGCACGGACGTCGTCGTAGCTGAAGCCGAACCGCGCCAAGGTGCCGGGACGGAAATTCTCGACGATGACGTCGGCCCCCCTACACAGGCGGGTGACTATCTCGCGTCCCTCAACATAGTTCAGATCGATGCTGAGATTCCGCTTGCCGGCGTTCTGCTGCACGAAATAGAGACCCATACCACCGACGTAAGGCAGTCCGGCGCGGCCAATGTCGCCGGACGGCGGCTCGATCTTGGTGACCTCGGCGCCGAGGTCGCGCAGCGCCTTGGTGCAATGCGGACCGGCCAGCACGCGAGTGAAATCGACCACCCGCAATCCCTGAAGAGGCGCAGCCGACATCGTCAGTCTCCCTCGAAGACAGCTGTTGCCGGGCCCGACGCGAAGAAGGCGTCGGCGCCGCGCTGGCGGTCCCTAGCCTTCCAGATCATGTCGTTGATCTCGACCTGTCGCGCGTCGGCAGCGGCGACGCCGCCGCGCGCCTGCAGGTTCGCCTGCATCTTGATGCCCGCGATGACCTTGGTCGGGCCGGCGGCGAGCTGTCGGGCCATGGTCATCGATGAAGCGCCCAATTCGGCTTCCGGGACGACGAGGTTGATGATGCCCCAGCGTTCGAACGCCTCGGGAGTGTGACGGCGGCCGAGCATCGCGATCTCCTTGGCGCGCGCGATGCCGGCGCGTTGCGCGATGCGCTGCGTGCCGCCGAGCAGCGGCAGCAACCCGACCGCAACCTCGACCTGGCCGAGGAACGCGGTGTTCGCTGCGATAATCATGTCGCAGGTCAGCGCGAGCTCAAGCCCGCCGCCAAGCACGCCGCCATTGACGGCGGCAACCGTGGGAACCGGTACATCCTCGAGACTACGCCAGATTTTTTCGAGACCGGCCTGATCGGTGTGCAGCTTGGTGCCGATTCCCCAGGACGCCATCTCCGCGCCGGCGCAGAAGTGCCGCATCGAGCTACGCAGCAGGATAGCGCGGCAGCCGGCCGCAACCACCGCGTGGTAGGCGCCGACCACATCGTTGATGAGCTGGTCGTCGAGCAAATTGTGCGGCGGCTTCGCCAGCGTCACCACGCCAACCTTGCCGTCCATCTCGTGAAGTACTGTCGTCATCAGGTTCCCTCCGCTCGATGCAAAAGCCGGCCGGCAGCGCTTTCGACGCAGCGTCACGGCGGTCAGACGTCTCCTCGCTGCGGGCCTGCCCGGCGCAGATCCCGCTGTTCTGATGATTTGAATGTCGTCCGTCATAACAAACGTGACAACGTCAAGCTCTGCCAATTATGATGTCGAAGATTGCCAAACGGCCGGAAGAGCCGTTCGTCGGCCTGTCAATCTGTGCCAGCCGGACGTGGAGGAAGTGCCATGAAGCCGATCAAGATCGTGATGCCGATCTCGAGCGACCCCGATGCGCCGACGCAGAGCCTGCTCGGACTCGGCGCGCTGGCCGCCGAGCTGGCGGCGCAGGGCCTGTCGGTTCGGGAGCTGTTTGCACGGACCGGTCTCGATGCCTCCCAGCTCGAGGATCCCCACGCTCGCATCTCGCACCGCCAGCGGCTGGCGATCTACCGCAACGCGATGCGATTGGCGAAGCGCTCCGATATAGGGTTGCTCGCAGGCGCTCGGCAGCGCATCAGCGATTACGGCATTTACGGCTATGCGCTGGTGTCGAGCCGGACATTCGGCGAAGCGCTGATGTTCTCGCTCGATCACATCACCATGGCCGGGCCGGCGGTAAGGCAGATCAGCTTCCGGATCGAGCACGGGACGACCGCGATCCTTCGCAGCCATGGGCTCGACCCGCTCGGCGAGCTGCTGCCGTTCGCCGCGGAATTCTGGCGCAGCTCGATGACCGCGGTGTTCAGCCGCATCCTCGAGTCGCCGTTCCCGAGCAAGAGGATGATCTTTCCGTTTGCCGCACCCGTGCACTGGCGCAACTACGAGCGGATGTTCAACTGCCCGATCGACTTCGGCGCCGATCGCATGGAATGGCATTTCGATGCCAAGGTGCTCGATCTACCCTGCCCCAATGCAAACCCGATCACCGCGAAGATCTGCCAGCAGCTCTGTGACGTCGTCTTGACCGAGCATCCCGGCGAATCCGAGCTAGTAAGGCGGATCAGAGCCGCCTGCCTCAACAGCCCCAGCCGATTTGCGGGCGCGCCGGAGATCGCATCCAAGCTCGGGCTGTCGCTGCGAACGTTCCACCGCAGGCTGGCGGAGGACGGGCAGTCGTTCCAGTCGATCGTCGACGGGATGCGGCAGTCGATTGCGACGGAGTTGCTCGAGAACACCCATCTGGCAATCGATCAGGTCGCCGAGCGTGTCGGCTTTGCCGACGCTACCAGCTTCCGCAAGGCGTTCAAGAAGTGGACCAACCGCTCGCCGTCGGACTTCCGTCACCCTACAGCGCAGCGGCCAGCAGTGTCGCCAGACGCGTGATCAGCAGCAGCGCTAACCCGACCGCCAATGTCAGGAGCTGTCCGAAGCGGAAGTCGTCTGGATCGAGCGCCGCGTTCTGGAGCTGTGCGTAGGTTAGCAGCGATTGACACTCCATATCACCCTCCCGCCATCAGGCATGGTTGTTTCCGGCAATGACGGCGTCCGCCGGCCCGATCCTGCCGACGCATGAGCCGAAGCCGATGCTCGCAAAACCTTCTAGGCTGCAGCGGCCGCGGAAGGTGACTTCATCGCCATCCTCGAGGAAACTGCGGCGCTCGCCGCTCGGAAGCACGGCCGGCCGTGATCCGGCGGCGGTGAACTCGAGCATGCTCGAAAGCTGCGCCGGGCTAGGCCCCGAAATGGTGCCAGTGCCGATCAGGTCGCCCGGCAGCAGATTGCAGCCGTTGATGCTGTGATGCGCGATCATCTGCGCCGGGGTCCAATACAGGTATTTGGCATTGGATGTGAGAATCGCCGCGGCGGGCTGGTTCGCGGCGCGCATCTGCGCGGTCGAGAGCAGGACCTCGAGGTGGACATCGAGTCCGCCGTGCGATTGATCGGCCGCGTCGAACAGATAGTCGAGCGGACGCGGATCGCCGTCCGACCGCGCCAGCGCCGGGACACGGAACGGCGCCAGCGCATCCGACGTGACGACCCACGGTGACACCGAGGTAGCAAAACTCTTGCTGAGGAACGGTCCGAGCGGAAACATCTCCCAGCGCTGGATGTCGCGCGCCGACCAGTCGTTCAGCAGCGAATAGCCGACGATCTGCTGCGATGCTTCGGCGATCGGGACGGGATTGCCGAGCCGGTTGCCGGCAGCGAGGTAGAAGCCCATCTCGAGCTCGAAATCCAGCCGTTCGCACGGGCCAAAGCCCGGCGCTGCGCCCGCCACCGTGGGCGGGCGTTGCCCGAGTGGCCGTCGCACCATCCCGCGCCCCACTTGCACCGACGAGGCACGGCCGTGATAGGCGATGGGCACCCATTTGTAGTTCGCGGGAAGCGGATTTTCCGGCGTCAGCAGCGCGCCCGCCGCCCGCGCATGATAGATGCCGGCGTAGAAGTCCGTGTAGTTCGAGATGCGTGTGGGCAGATGCAGCGTCGCATCCGCGATCGACGTCAGCAATTCGGAGGCGCGGCGCCTGGTGTCATTGGCCGTGCTGCCCTGCCCCAGCAGATCGGCGGCGCGGCGGCGCAGCTCCCGCATCGCCATAGGTCCGAGCGCGAACAGCGCATTGAGCGTGCCTTGCTGGAGCGCCTGGCGGATCGGCGCCGCGAGGTGCTCATCGGAACCGAGCGCTCGCTTCAGGTCGAAGACGAAATCTCCGATCGCGGTGCCGATCCGCGGCTGCGTATCGGCCGCGGTGCTGAAGATGCCAAGCGGCAGATTCTGGATCGGGAAGTCGGTCGCGCCGCCGTTTGCCGTCTCGACAAAACTCCGCCGGGCCGGGTCGTGGGTCTCGTCGAGTTGAACTGCGTTGGTCATGCTGTTTTCCAGGTTCCTCGATGTCACGAGGCTGCGGCTGCGAGAGCCGGCCGCTCGCTGGCCAAAGCCGCTCCGATCTCGGATTGGATGAACTGCGCCGCAAACGCCTCGCGTTCGCGCGCAGCGCGCTCGCTGCGATCCGTTACCGAGAACAGCCAGACGAACAGGAAGGCGAGCGGCATCGAGACCAGAGCCGGATTGTCGTAGGGGAACAGCGCCGTCGGAAAGCCGAGGACGGCGACCCAGACCGTCTTGCTCAGCACGACCAGCACGACCGACGCGACGAGGCCCGCGAGACCGCCGGCGACGGCGCCGCGCGTCGTGGTGCCACGCCAGAACATCGCCATCGCCAGCACCGGAAAATTGCAGCTCGCGGCCACCGACAACGCAAGTCCGGCCATGAACGCCACGTTCTGGTTCTCGAAGGCGTAGGCCAGCAGAACCGCAACGACGCCGATGGCCACAGCCGAGACCTTCGAGACCAGCAGTTCGCGCGCTTCGGATGCCTTGCCGCCGGCCAGCACCTGGCCGTAGATGTCATGACTGACGGCGGAGGCGCCGGCGAGCGTCAGGCCGGCGACGACGGCAAGGATGGTCGCGAATGCCACCGCGGAGATGAATCCGAGCAGCAGCGGACCGCCCATCGCGTGGGCGAGATGGATCGACGCCATGTTCGGCCCGCCGACCAGATCGGCGATCTTGTTGAACTGCCCGGATGCCGCGACATTGAAATAGCTCGGATCCGTCATAAGGATCGCTGCGGCGGCAAAGCCCAGCACCGGAATGATCCAGCAGAAATACGCGACGCAGGCCGTCGCATAGAACACCGATTTGCGGGCCGCGGCGGCGTCCTTCACCGTGAAGAACCGCATAAGGATATGCGGCAGGCCGGCGGTGCCGAACACCAGCGCGAGGCCGAGCGAGATGGCGGACACCGGTTCGGCGAACAGTCCGCCGGGGACCAGAATAGCGGCTCCCTTGGGATGGACGTGGCTTGCGGCCTCCAGCAGCCGTCCGAGGCTGAACTCGAAATGCCACAGGGCAGCCAGCGCGAGCAGCGTTCCGCCGCACAGCAGCAGCACCGCCTTGGTGATCTGAACCCAAGTGGTCGCCTGCATGCCGCCCACGATCACATAAAGGATCATCAGCACGCCGACGCCGAGCACGGCGAAGATGTAGTTGATGCCGAAAAGCAGCTGGATCACCTTGCCCGCGCCGATCAGCTGCGCGATCAGGTAGAACAGCACAACGACGAGACTTCCGGTCGCGGCGACGAGCCGGACCGGCGTCCGCTGCAGGCGAAACGCGGCGGCATCCGCGAAGGTGTAGCTGCCCAGATTGCGCATGCGCTCCGACATCAGGAACAGCACTATCGGCCATCCCGTGAGAAAGCCGAGCGCGTAAATGAAGCCGTCGAAGCCATTGGCGTAGACCAGCGCGGATATGCCGAGAAATGCGGCCGCCGACAGGAAATCGCCAGCGGTCGCCAGACCGTTCTGCACCGGCGTGATCGCGTGTCCGGCGGTGTAGAAGCCCGCCTTCGATCCGGTGCTGCCGGCCGAGCGCCAGGTGATGACGAGCGTGACGGCGACGATAATCAGGAACATTCCGATCGCGATCCAGTCGGGCCCACGCGCCGCCGCGGCGGGCGCGCCCTGGGCCATCGCCGCGAATGGAAACACCACGCAAAGTGCGATCAGCAGCCATCTGGCGATCATCGGCCGAGCTCCCGATTGACTCTGCGCGCGAGTTCGTCGAAGCGCGTGTTCGAGCGCTGAACATAGAAGGCGGTGAAAGCGATGATCGCCGCAACCATGAGAAGGGCGAGCGCGAAGCCGAGCGGCATCGCGCTGCCGGCGAAACTCGCGCCGAGCGCGGCTTTCGCGGTCGAGATCAGCGCGATGAAGCCGAAGAACATGACTAGCGTCAGGATGGAGAGCCACCATCGCAACCTCGCGCGGCCTGAGACGAGCTCTCTGAACGCGCTATCGGCAAGGATTTTTCGCGTGCGCTCGGGCGACAGTTGTGGCATCCGATTCCTCCCTCAGAGACATTTTCCGACCGTCGCGTCCTTCCGCGTGCGTTGCGCCGCAGGGATTCGGGGCTCAGGGCGTCTCTGTTCCGAGGCTCCGAGCATTAGAATCCGGACCACATCCGGCAAGGTGATATCCTGCCAAACTCCGGGTGATTTCATGCCATGCTGGGTGCGCCGCGATTGTCGCGCCATCGCCTGTCTCGACATCCCGGGACGATGCACAAGCCGGAGAGTCGTAATTCGCCTGTCAGCCGACCTACGGGCCGTCGTCGATGCCTGGGCGGCAAAGCAGGACGATACTCCGGGCCGCTCTGAGGACGTCCGCCGGCTCATCGAGTTCGAGCTAACTGTATCGCCCACGGCGCTGCGCGCTGAACGGCACAGCCCCAGGGAGCGCGCCCGCGAATTGGCAGGCGACGCAATCCACAAGGTGACCGACAGTACAGCCAGCCAAGACGATCAGGCCAGCCGCAAGCGCAAGCTGATCAAAGGGCCGGAGGAGTTTCACAAGGTGCGCCGCGACAGAAATCTAAAATGATCACACCCTCAAGATCATTGCCCCATAATAGGATCGAAAGCTTGCTTCGCGCGTTGAATTAGTCAGCCCAAATGGGAGGTCAACAATGATTAAAGAGCGAGACCGACGGGCGCCGACGGCTGCGGAACGCGAAGCAAACAAGGCATTCAAAACTGTCAGGCCGAAGGATGCTATGACGGATTACGCCAAAGCGCAAAAAGCGGTCCATGATAATCGAGAGCGCCTAAAGGCCGAACGGCTGGCGCGGGAGGCAGAAGCGGCCAACCGCACAAAAGTAGACTAAGCGTCCCATGTGGATGATCACGGAGGACCAAAGTTTGTGAGGGTGAAATGGCCCTGCACTTCCGCCGAGTCGATACTGAACTGGAGATATGGATCGCAAGCAGCGACGACTATTCATTCGTCATCAGCAACGAGAGCCGGAGTGGACCTGGATTGCATGGAGAGCCGGGCTTTGTTGCATCATATCGCCCTGACTTTCTGAATATGCCAGCGGCTCACGTATCCGGGTCTCCCTTCAGTTCGTTCGCTGAAGCCGAGCGGGCCTGCAATGCGTTCCTAGGGCGCCTCATCATTAAGGGATGACTACCGTTATCCGCCCGCCGCGGCTATGGCTTCTTCTGCGGCATCGCCGCGGCCGGCCGTTGCAGTCTACGCCGGCGAAGCCAAAGAGCAGACCATCGCCGAATTCCTGCTCAACATCATCCCGAAATAATCCTTCGTGCCCGAAGCGTTTATCGGCTCGTTCAAAAGAAAGGCTTGCAGAGCAAATCGAAGTTTATCGATTGCGATACTGGTTCCGTAACTGGGCTCAATGCGCACGAGGTCCGTCATATGGGTCCAAGCCGACCTCGGCGGTCCGCTTCGCCTTGGTCGGCTTTCCTCCCGAAGGCGGACATTGCAACCTTCTGCAAAGTTCGGCTTTGGGCCGATTTCGTTGCAGAAGTCGAAAGTTGCAGGCCTCAAGATTTTTCGCGAAAACACTGAGCAGCGAGCGATCGATGACCTCAATCGCGTTACCGAAGTCGCCTGTGAATTTTGCGTGAGGCCGTAAGGTCCCTCACATCTTGTACGCGAAAGCCGCGCCCACGGCCCGCAGAATTTTGGTCATCGGCGAAAATCGACTTTTGCAACACAATCGGCCAGAAGCGGAAATCAGCTAACGGTCTACTTTGATATGCGGCAGACGAGCTTCGAACGCGATCGTCGCTCATACGGTCTGGTTGCAGATTCGAGTCCCGCCGGACCCACCAGCAAATCAATTACTTGTCGGGTGGTGTCCCTTCATCGCCCATTTAGGATCATCCACCCGAAATGCCTCACGCCTTCGCGGTAACCATTCTCCACAGCACCTCGGTCAGCACCGCGTAGCCCTTGTCGAGGGCCGCGGGCGCCGTGAACTCGCGCGGATTGTGGCTGAGCCCGCCCTGGCTCGGGACGAAGATCAGCGAGGACGGAACAGATTTCTGGATCGCCAGCGCGTCGTGGCCAGTGATGGTCTTGAACGTCATGGCCTTGAAACCGAGATCCGCGGCGGCAGAAAGAACCAGTGTCACGCCGCCGGGATCAAGCACGGTCCCCGCTCGCCTCTCGTCGGCAGCGATCGAGATACCAACGCCGATCTCGCCCGACTCACGCGCGATTCGCTTCAGAAAGCGATCGCTGATCGCCGAGACCACGGCTTCGGCCTCATGCCGGATCTCGAACCAGACCCGAACACGGCCCGCCACGACATTCGGCGAGTTGGGATAAACGCTGATGCGCCCCGCGGAGGCATGGGCGCCCGCAGTCTCGCTCGCGACCTCCTGGTACAGCGCCTCGATCGCCCGGGCCGCTGCGCGCAGGGCGTCGCGGCGGAACGCCATCGGCATCGGTCCGGTGTGCGAGTAGTCGCCTTCGAACATCACCGATATCTTGCGCGTCATCCACGCGCCGGACACTGCGGCAATGTCGCCAGCCGCCTGCTCCAGGCGATCGCCCTGCTCCACATGCAACTCGACATAGCGCACCGGATTGTGTTCGAGCGGCGTCGTCCCGCAATAGCCGATCGCGGCCAGCGCCTCGCCCAGGGTGACGCCCTCTGCGTCGCTGCACGCATATGCATCCTTCAGGCTCAGGGCGCCGGCGAAAACCGAGCTGCCGGTCAGGCTGGGCTGGAAGCGGGCACCCTCCTCATTGGTCCAGTTCACGACGGCGAGGTTGCGTCGCGCGGCGCCGGGATTGGCACGGCAACGCTCCCTGACGGCCTCGACCGCGAGGATCCCGGCGAGCACGCCGAAGACCCCATCATATCGCCCTCCCGTCGGCTGGGAATCGAGGTGCGAGCCGGTCATGACGACGTCCGTAGACGCCGGTGCCAGCATCGCCACGCCAAACAGATTGCCGATCGCATCGATCCTCGGAACAAGGCCGCGATCGGCGATCTCGTGCAAGAAGAGGTCCCTCGCCTCCTTGTCGCGCGCCGTTCCAGCCAGCCGACACACGCCACCGTCGTCGGTCGCACCGATCCTGGCAAAGCGCGCGATGAGGTCATGCAATGCGGTCATGTCTGCTCCAGCGATGCGATCCAGTTCCTCAGCTCGGTCTGCCGGCAATCATGGCTCAGAATGTCGCGGTGAAGTGCCAGTTTCCAGGCGAGATCGCCACGCCGTTCGTCCGCCTCGAGCGCCGAGAGGTCGCCGGCATAACGCGCGAGCGCGTCCAGATCGGCAAAGAAACCCTCGTCAACCAGGAGCTGTCCGTAGCGCCGGATGACGGCGACGACGTCGTGCAGGCGATATTCGGGATGATACTGCACGCCCCAGAATAGCCCGCGACCGAAACGGATCTCCGCCGCCTGAACCTCGCACATGGTATTCCAGGCGGTGACGGTTGCGGACTGCGGAAGGCGGGTGACAATATCGCTGTGGATGGCCGGCGCGTCGAACACCGCCGCACGGCCAGCATGCATGGGATGAGCGCGGCCGTCAGCCGTCAGCATGATCCTTCGCGCGAACCCGACCTCGCGCCCCGCCGGGTTGAGACCGACCTCGCCGCCCGCTGCGACCGTGGCGAGCTGCAAGCCCCAGCACGAGCCGAACATTGGCACTCCGCGAACGAAGATCTCGCGCACGAGGTCGATCTGCCGCAGCGCTTCGACCTCTCGCTGGTAGATATTGAGGGCCGACCCCGTGATCGCGATGCCGTGGTAAGCTTCGAGCGGTTGCGGCAGCGCGAAGCTCGCATCCGCCGGTGTCGCGATGTCGACGACGACGCGAGGTGCAAGCGACCGCAGGACCGCCGCATAGCTCTCCGCAGGCATTGCGCCCGCCGTCTCGGCGATCCGTCGCCGGCCGGCCAGCGTGTTGCCCTCGAGAACGAGCAGCCTCAGCACGGCTCAGCTTCCAAGATCGCCTCGAATGGCGGCCAGCGTCAGCTGCTTGAACTCCGGCTCGGTCAACGGCCGCGGATTGGCACCCGCAGTCGGATCCTTGACGGCATCGGCCGCGATCGTTCCGGCGTCGGTCTCCTTCACCCCGAGCTCGGCGAGCGTATGCGGCACGCCGAGCTTCTTGCGGAAGGCCAGCAGCCAGGACAGCACGGCATCGAAGTCTTGGCTCGGCAGGTTGAGCGCGCGGGCAATGTGCGGAATCTTGTCGGCGATCGCAGCCTTGTTGCAGACCAGGACATAAGGGAAGACCACACCATTGGTCAGCCCGTGATGGGTATCGTATCGGGCGCCGACCGGATGGGATATCGAGTGGATCGCGCCCAACCCCTTCTGGAACGCGGTGGCTCCCATCGAGGCCGCGGCGAACATGTAGGCGCGCGCTTCGAGGTCGCGACCGTTCTCGACCGCGCGCGGCAGATAGTTATCGACGATCTTCATCCCCTCCAGTGCGATGCCGTCGGCAAGCGGGTGAAATGCCTTGACGCAGTAGGCCTCGAAGCAGTGCGACAGCGCATCCATGCCGGTTGCCATGGTGAGAAACGGCGAGAGACCGACCGCGAGCTCGGGATCCTCGATTGCGATCCTGGGCATCATCATGGGATGGAAGATGATCTTCTTCTCATGGGTATCCTCACGAGTGATCACACCGGCGCGGCCGACCTCGGACCCCGTGCCTGCCGTCGTCGGCACCGCAATGATCGGCGCGATGCCCTTGGTGTTGGCGCGCGTCCACCAATCGCCGACGTCCTCGAAATCCCAGACCGGGCGCGACTGCGCCACCATGAACGCCACGCATTTGCCGACGTCCAGCGCCGAACCTCCGCCCACCGCAATCACGCCGTCATGACCGCCGGCCTTGAAGGCTTCGACGCCGGCCGTCAGGTTGGTTTCGGTCGGATTGGTCTTCACGTCGGAAAACACGGCGAGCGGAATGCCCGCCTCGCGCACACGGTCGACGATGCTGGCGATGAGATCGGTCTTGGCAAGCCCGTGATCGGTGACCAGCAATGGCCTGGTGAGGCCGTTGGTCTGGCACGCCTCGGGAAGCTCGGCAATGCGGCCCGCGCCGGTGACGACGCGCGTCGGAAAATTCCAGGCGCCGGTGATCTGAACGTCCATGTGCTGCTCTCAATGCTCAATGCTCGATGCGAAGGTGGAATGATCTTGGGCGGGTCAGCGCCTCGAAGCCGAGGCGCGACATGCCGACACCACGTCCGGTGTCCTTGAGGCCGGTCCACGCCAGGGCGGGATCGACATAATCGCAGCGGTTCATGAATACGGTGCCCGTTGCGATGCCGTCACCGATACGTTCGGCTGCGGCGGCGTCCTCGGTCCAGACCGATGCAGTCAGGCCATAGGGGCTGTCGTTCATTAGGCCAACCGCCTCCTGATCGGAGGAGACCTTCATGAGACCGACCGCAGGCCCGAAGCTCTCCTCCATCATCACCTGCATGGAGTGATCGACGCCGACCAGGACCTGAGGCATCAGATAGGCCGTACCGATCTTGTCCGCCGGGAACCGGGCCGGATCGATCAGAGGCTGCGCGCCTTTTGCGACGGCCTCGCCGATGTGGGCGCGGACGGTATCGGCAAAGCGTGTCGCCGCCATCGGGCCGAGCGTCGTGTCCTGCGACAGCGGGTTGCCGAGCCGGTAGCGCGCGGTCAGGCCGGCAAAGGCGTCTACAAAGGAGTCATAGATCCGCTCATGCACGTAAATCCGCTCGATGCCGCAGCAGCATTGGCCGGAGTTGTAGAAGGCGCCGTCCACGAGCTGCTCGACCGCGAAATCGAAATCGGCATCCGGCCGCACATAGGCCGGATCCTTGCCGCCGAGCTC
Organism: Bradyrhizobium sp. USDA 4538; assembly: GCF_024171045.1. Classification (NCBI taxonomy): domain Bacteria; kingdom Pseudomonadati; phylum Pseudomonadota; class Alphaproteobacteria; order Hyphomicrobiales; family Nitrobacteraceae; genus Bradyrhizobium; species Bradyrhizobium sp. USDA 4538. Next base: position 6,273,330 of record NZ_JALJZE010000001.1, on the reverse strand, counting down.
TAGCCCGAGGCTGATGAATGTCCCGGCCGCCGCTCGCTCGACGGCCCGGCCGCCGGCGACCGAACCGGTGAAGTTCACATGGTCGACCGAGCGCGATGAGATCAGCTCACTGGTCATGACATGGTCGAGCGTGAGCGTCCTGAACACCCCCTTGGGCAGGCCGACCCGGTCCAGTGCCGCCTGGAAGCGCTCACCGACCAGCAGGGTCTGCGCGGCATGCTTCAGGATCACGGCGTTGCCGGCCAGCAGCGCCGGCACGATGGTGTTGGCCGCGGTGAGATAGGGATAGTTCCAGGGCGCGATCACCAGCACGATGCCGGCAGGAACGCGCTTGATCATGCGGCGGAAGCCGGGCTGCCCGGTCGGCACGATCGGCGCCAGCGCTTCATCGCTGAGCTCGACCAGCACGCGGACCCGCTCCTCCAGGCTGCGCAGTTCGCCGCCATAGCGCACCGGCCGGCCCATCTGCATCGCGAGCTCCGGAACGACCTCGTCGTTCTGCGCCCGCATCTCGTGCAGGAAGGCGAGCATCATGGCCTTGCGCTCGGCGAGCGATATGCTCGACCATTCCTGCTGCGCTTTCCGTGCTTGCGCGAGAGCCGCGGCGACCTCGGCACCCGTTGCGACGGGCCGCCGGGCAACCTCGCTGCCGTCGACCGGCGAAATGCAGACGATATCGTTCACGTGATGTCACTCGTTTTGGAAGGGAGGATCCGTCTCAAATGATCTCGAAGTAGCGAGCGAGCTCCCAGTCGGTGATGGCCTTGCGGAACTCGCGCTCCTCCCACTGCCGCGTCATCGCGTAGTGATCGACGAAGACGTCACCAAACAGATTGCGCGCCGCCTGCGAGGCGACCAGCCGGTCGGCCGCCTCCGACAACGTGCGCGGAAACGCGCGCTCGGGCGGATGCTTGCGCTCATAGGCGTTGCCGATGATCGGCTCGTCCGGTTCGATCCTGTGCTCGATTCCCCAGAGGCCCGATCCGAGCGCGGCCGCGATCGCCAGATACGGATTGATGTCGGCGGCAGCGACGCCGTACTCGACGCGCTGGCTGGCCGGCTTGCCGGGAATGACGCGCAACGCGCAGGTCCGGTTCTCGATTCCCCAGGTCGCGTCGGTCGGTGCCCAGAAGCCGGGGATCAGGCGCGAGTAGCTGTTCACGGTCGAGGCCACCATCGCGAGCAGCTCCGGAAGCAGCGCCTGCTGGCCGCCGACGAACCAGCGCATGGTGTCGGACATGTCGCCGGGCCTGCCGCTCTGGTGAAACACCGGCTTGCCGTCTCGGTCGCGCAGCGACAGATGCAGATGCCCGGATTGTCCGGGATAGGCGTTCGACCATTTGGCCATGAAGGTGAGCATCTTGCCCTGACGCTCGGCCCAGACCTTGGAGAAGGTCTTGAACAGCACGGCGCGGTCGGCGGCCGCGAGCGCATCGGTGTATTGGATCGCGGCCTCCAGCACGCCGGGTCCGGTCTCGGTGTGCAGGCCTTCGACCGGCATGTCCATCTCGTTGCAGAGCTTGAGCAGCGAGCGATGAAATTCGGACTCGACGGAGGCGCGCAGCATGGAATAGCCGAACCAGCCCGGCGTGAGATTCCTCAAGCCGCGAAAGCCCTTCTCGCGCACGCTGTGCGGCGTCTCGTCGAACACGAAGAACTCGAACTCCGCGGCCACGGACGGCGAGAATCCCATGCCCTCGGCGCGGTCAATGACGCGCCGCAGCAGCCGGCGCGGACACACCCCCGCCGCGGCGCCCTCGAATTCACCGAGGAAGAACAGCATGTTCTCTTCCGTCGGCACATTGCGGCAGGTCGAAGGATCGATGCGCGCGGTCGCGTCGGGAAAGGCCGTATGCCAGCCGGTGAATGCACAATTGTCGTACATCTGGTCGTTGGAGTCCCAGCCGAACACGATGTCACAGAAGCTGAAGCCGGCCTCCAGCGCGCCGACGAACTTGTCGCGCGCGAGATATTTTCCGCGAATGACGCCGTCGAGATCGACGATGCCGAGCTTGACGTGGGAGAGGCCCCGCTCCTCGACAAGGGCCTTCGCCTCGGCGATAGTTCGTACGCTTCTTGCATCCATGATCTTCAAATCTTCGGCTTCTGTGGCATCGCGGGCTATCGGCGATCGCGTCACGACGCGGCCACCTCGCTCAACTCCTCGTCGCACGCGGTGATGAACATGTCGGCGTGGTCCTTGCCGAAGCACAGCGGCGGACGAATCTTGAGCGTGCTGCCGAACGGACCGGCAACACCGATCAGGATGCCGCGCCGGCGCAGGCGATTGATCAGCAGGCTAGCGAGCTCCGGTGCGGGCTCCTTGCTGTCGCGGTCGCGCACCAGCTCGAGCCCGATGAACAGGCCGGCACCACGAACGTCTCCGATGGTCATGTGGCGATTGCCGATCTCGCGCAATCCATCCATCAGGTGACGGCTGACCTCGCGCGCACTCTGCATCAAGCCCTCGTCCTCGATGACGTCGAGCACGGCAAGGCCTGCGGCCGCGGCCACCGGGTTGCCGCCGAAGGTGTTGAAGTACTTCACTTCCGCGGCAAAGCGATCGAGCAGCGCGGCGCGCATGGCGACGCCTCCCATCGGAAAGCCGTTGCCCATGGGCTTGCCCATCGTGACGATGTCGGGGACGACGCCATGGCGCGCGAAGCCCCACATCGCCGCCCCGGTTCGTCCGAAGCCTGGCTGCACCTCGTCGGCGATGAACAGTCCCTGACGTTCGTGCACGAGCTTCACGGTGTGGGCCAGGAAGCCGGCAGGGTCGGCATAGATGCCATCGCTCGAAAAGATGGTGTCCACCAGCAGCGCAGCAAAGCCGAAGCCGCTTCGCTCGAGATCGGTGATCGCTGCGGCAACGCTGTCGGCAAAGCGCTGGCCGGGATCGCCGACCGGATTGCGATACATCTCGGGTGCGGGAACTGCCCGCACGTGGGGCGGCAGCGGCTGACCGGGACGCGAGGACGGCGAGACATCGGTCACTGCGGCGCTATTGCCGTGATAGGCGGTCTCCGTGACAATGAAGCCCATCCGCCCGGTTGTCACTTTCGCGACCCGTAGCGCAAGGTCATTCGCCTCGCTGCCGGTGCAAGTCAGGACCAGATGATCGATCCCGCGCGGAAACGTCGCCAGGAGACGCTCCGCATAGCCATCGACGACGTCGTTGAGATAGCGTGTGTGCGTGCTGAGCAGGCCGGCCTGACGGCTTATCGCCTCGACAACGCGCGGATGCGAATGCCCGACCGACGGGACGTTGTTGTAGAGATCGAGATAGCGCCGGCCATCGACGTCGAACATATAGACGCCTTCGGCGCGCGCCATCCTGATCGGCTCCTGATAGAACAGCACCGAGGCTTTTCCGAACGAACGCAGGCGTCGTTGCACCGCCTCGCCGAGCGCTGGGTCGATTGACGACACCCGGCTCTGATCGAAGGCGTTCAACGCCAGAATCCCTTTCTCCTGCTGCATCGCCTGCCTTCCCTTTGGCCCGCGGCCTGCGCGGACCAAAGCCGTCCCCTGCGGCGATCATTCCCCAGCCGTTCCACCGCGACCTTGGATCTATGTGCGAATCCCCACAACTGAAAAGCAGATTGCAGGCAAGAGACACCAGAACGTCAGACATGCGCTCCGCATTCCAAAGCCATACTTCATATGTTTCAGTGTCTTATGTGATCGCCATGATTCCTTTGCGAATTCCATAGGCAGCACGGCGCCCAAAAAATGAGGAATATGCCACACAATTGATGTGGACTCACAACATCACTTGGGGAACGATCATGGCACGGACGCTGGAGAGGTTTGCAGCCGGAGAGACAGCGGAATGACGAGCGACGCCCCTGCTGCGGCCGACAAGCGGCCACGAAAGGCCGACGGCGACCGCCTCTCGAAGCTCGCGCGCCACAAGCACATCATCTCGCAACTCACCGCCGCGCCGACGCTGCGGGCTTCCGAGCTCGCCGCCGTGCTCGGCGTCTCCGGCGAGACCATCCGGCGCGATCTGATGGAGCTTCAGGAGCAGAAGCTCATCAACCGCACCTATGGCGGAGCGTCCCGTCCCTTCGCGCTCGAGCCGGCGCTGACCGATCGCAAGGCGATCATGATCGCCGAGCGCGAGGCGATGGCCGCGGTGATCGCCGACCTGATCCTGCCGAACGAGGTGTTGATGCTCGGCGCCGGCGCGACCACGTTTCACATCGCGCGACGGCTGGCCTCACGCGCGCACGACATCACCGTGATCACCCATGATTACGCCATTGCGGCCGCGCTAGCCGTCAATCCGTCGATCCGCGTGCTCTGCTGTCCCGGCCGCTATCACCCCACCGAAGGTTATGTGTTCGGCACGCAGACGATCGCGAACATCAACAGTTATGAAGCCAACCGCGCCATCGTGAGCGCGACCGGCATCAGCGCGCGCGGCGCGAATGATGCCGACGATGAGGCCGGTGCCATCTATGGCGCGATGGCCAAGCGCGCCGCAGAAGCCATCCTGGTGGCCGATCACGGCAAATTCGACCAGCGTGCGCTCACCGTCTTCGCACATTGGACCGATATCGATCGCCTGGTTACCGATCGGCAGCCAGAGGGAGCTCTGGCAACCGCTCTCCGTGAAGCCGGAACGGAGATCATCGTTGCGCAACCCTGAGAAAGGCCCAGCCATGGCACGCCTGACATCTGTTGCTTCCCGCGAGGAACACACCGGCCTTCATGCTGGCAACGACAAGGGCCCCGGTCCCACGCAGGATTGGCGGACCCGGATCGGACGCCTCGATCTCGAACTCGTCGGGCCGGACCACGCCTTTGCCCGCAACTGGGAACGCGTTGCCTGCATCCACGATGCCGCCTATGTGCTGGTGTTTCCGCAGACAGGATGCGTCGCATTCAGCCAGGACAGCCGCAACGGGATCGCACGTCCCGGCGAATATGTCCTGCTCAGCGAGCTCGCCTTCTACGAATTGTCGTCTGACAAGACCGCGCGCTTCCTGATGTTGCGGATTCCGGCCGCCGAGCTGCGCGGCCGGCTCGTCTCGGTTGAAGATCACATCAGTCGCCGCTTCAAGCCAAACGAACAGATGACGCACCTGCTGGCGGGCATGATCCGCAGCGTGGCCGAACTGTTCGTCGCCTCGCCGCCGCCGAACCCCCAGGCGCTCGCGACCGAAATGATCAGCTTCGTCGCGCTGACCATCGGATCGGAGGATCGCGGCGCCGCAACCGATGTGCGCAACGCGCGCTATCACCTCCGCCGCCGGATCGTCGACTTCATCGAGGGCCATCTCGGTGACCAGTCGTTGTCGCCGAAGAAGATCGCGGCGTCGAGCCGCATCTCGCTCAGTTATTTGTACAGCCTGTTCAACGACAACGAGACCACGGTCAGCCAGTTCGTCCAGACCAAGCGGCTGCAGCGGGCGTATGAAATCCTAGTCGCCGATCCGAAGGGCCGGCGGACCGTCTCGGAGGTCGCCTACGAAGTCGGCTTCAAGAACGTGTCGCATTTCTCCCGCTGCTTCAGCCGGCACTTCAAGGTGGCGCCGCGCGACGTTCGCCAGGCGCCCGTGTCGGCGCCGCAGCCGGCCGCTGGCGTGCGCTCGCCGCAGCCGAGGAGCCCTGCCGCCCGAGTGGCGCGGCGCAACGGATTCGACTCCCCCTATTGGGAGATCGACAAGCAGTCGGTCCACGAGACCGCGTAACGCCCCATCCCAAGGCAAGGCGTCGTGCGTCCCGCGACGTCGGCGCGCCTCCCGCCCGGAGCGACCATTGGACGACATTCAAGACAGATTATCCGCAAGCGAGCTCGCTTCGTTCTTCAACGAGCTTGCCGACGTGGCCGGACGGATCGCCGTGACGCACTTCCGTTCCCGCGTCGATTTCGAGCGCAAGCCGGACCTGACGCCGGTCACGATCGCCGATCGTGCGATCGAAATGGAGCTACGGCAGCTGATCGGTTCGCGCTTCCCCGATCACGGCATCCTCGGCGAGGAGATGGGATCGACGGCCGGGGACCGCTACACGTGGTATCTCGATCCGATCGACGGAACGAAGAGCTTTATCTCCGGCATGCCGCTGTTCGGCACGCTCGTCGCGCTCGCCGACGAGAGAGATGGATCGATCACCGCCGGCATGATCGATATGCCCGCGCTGGCCGAGCGGTGGTACGGCACCCGGCAAGGCACCACCTTCAACGGCAAGCTGGCAAGGGTGAGCCGCACCACGCGACTGGAAGACGCGCAGATCTACACGTCATCGCCGGACTTCTTCACGCCGAGCGACTGGGCCCGCTACGATGCGCTCAGCCAGAAGGCCATGTTCCGGCGATTTGGCGGCGACTGCTACCAATATGGCCTGCTCGCATCCGGCCACTGCGATCTCGTGGTCGAAACCTCCCTCAAGTCGTTCGACTTCATGCCGCTGATTCCGGTGGTCGAGGGCGCTGGCGGCATCGTCCGCGACTGGCAGGGGCGGCCGCTGTCGCCGGAATCCGATGGCCGGATCATCGCGGCCGCGAACGACAGCCTGCTCGAGCAGGCGCTCGCGATCCTCAATCAATAACTGCGGAAGCCCTCCTGTCGCGCGGCTCAGACGAGCCGCAACCAGCCATCCCAGCGGGGATCGTACATCACGTCGCGGGCACGCATGTATTTCCAGACGCCGTACTTCTGATAGTCGAAATCCCAGTCCTTGAGCTTCCTGTTCACGACCGCCCATGACGCCCATTTCAGGTCGGCGAGCGCCCGGTTGAGTATCACGCGCGCGACCATCTGCGGCCGCACCTCGCCCAGATATTGCTCGATCAGGGCCTCCGTCAGATGCTCGTCGAAGAACATCTCGGCGAACAGGACGCCGAGCTCATAGCTACGCTCGTTGTTGGAAGCGAACTCATAGTCGATCAGCTTCATCGGCCTTGGGGCGCCTGATTCCGCCGAGATCAGGAAATTGCCCGGCATCGGATCGTTGAAGCACGGCACGAGATCGAGACCCGACGCCAGGAACGCCGACTTGGCCTGATTGTAGCGATGCATCAGCCAGGGCATGTCCTGCGGGAAATGCGCGCCGAGCTCCCTGCCCTGCTCGATATGTTCCTCGATCATGTCGAAGATGGTCTTGGTCTGGCCGAGCTTCGGGCCGGCATGCAGGCGGCGGTAAAGGTCGAGAACGTCGGCCTGGATGGCGGCATCGCCGAAATCGGCATTGGTGCAGGCGCGATAGCCTTCGAGGAACTCGCTGATCTCGAGCCCGTCCGTGGCGTCGAAAAAGATCACCTCGGGCGCAACGCCCATGGCGTGGGCATTGCGCGCAGCCTCGTTGGCGGTCACGCGATCGATGAACATCTCCGAGCCCTCGCCGGGCACCTTGATGAAGTAGCGCCGTCCATCGCCGGATATCTCGACCAGCCAGTTCTGATTCATGAGGCCGCCGACCAGCGGGGTATAGGCCGCCCCCTTGCCGTGCCATTGCGGCACGCGGGCGATCGCTGCCTCGATATTGCGCTCGTGGACTGTCGCTCCCTCGCCGAGCTTCCTGCGGACAGTCATGCGATCCTCCGAAGCATCTCGCCAAAGCGCGGCTCCCGGACCGTCATGCGGCAACGTACGAAGCGCCAGCTGGCGAACTTGTAAAACTCAAAGGTGTTGCGCGCCGACCGCGCGGCGAGCACGGCGCCGATCAGGCCCCAGCGCAGATCATCCGCCATGCCGTAGATGCGGGCGCGGCTGAATGCGCGCTCGTCGAATCCGCCGGCGTTGCGGCTGAAGGCGTCGCGCGCCTCCGGCTCCTGCGCGAAGGCTTCGACGAGGAAGCTGCCGAGGTCCTCCAGCGGGTCGGCCGTCGTGGCGCGATCCCAATCGATCAGGCGAACCTCGCCGGTGTCGCTGATCAGGATGTTCGAGACATTGCCATCGCCATGGATTGGCACCGGTTTGATGTCGAGTTTCCTCAAGGCATCGGCCGCAAAACGCAGCTCCTTGACCAGCCATTCCGCATCAGACGGCAGTTGCGCCTTCGCGGCCTTTGCCGCCTCGTAGAAGTGCTCGATCTCGTCGAAGACTCCCATGCGCCGCGGCAGAGGCGCCCCTGCCTGGAACAGGCGCCGCGCCGCGATGACCGCGTCGACGATCTTCGGCTCCAGCATCCGCTCCAGCGTGCCGACCCGCCAGCCACGGTTGAGATCTTCCATGACCAGAAGTCCCGCGTCCGGATCCGCCGCAAGCACCTTGGGACCGATACCGAGATCGGATGCGCGCCGGGCCGCTTCGAACGCGCAGGCAACGTCGATGTAGAGCTTGGCATCCACATCCATGTTCTTGATGAAGATGCTCTCGCCGCTTCCGTTCCTGGTGGCGCGCCAGGGAGCGCCGTCGACCCCGCGCCAGCTTGGCGAGGCGAGGACCGGAATGGCGGGCTCGATCACGATATCGCCCGTCCCCCATCCCGGGAGCCCGGCAATGTAGTTCCGGACCGTGGCGATTTGCGTTCCAGATTGGCTCATGACGACTTCTGATCTCTCGCGGGTGTCGTTCGGCCCGCCTGTCGCGGGCCTCCCGGTTTGATGACAAATTCGATCAAGACAGATGCAAAAGGGATGCCTCGCACTCCACCAAATCATGCCCTTACGGCAGCGGCACTACCCCGACAGGGGCGACTTTCGCTATCCGGACACTGATCCAGAACGCCATTTGTCGAGGCCAAGATGTCTGCTGCGGAACTGATCGGGATGAGCCTTGCGGGGCTGACGGAGGCCTACGCATCGCGCGCATTGTCGCCGGTGGAGGTGTTGCGAACCGTGCTCGGCCATGCCGAGGCGGTCAATCCCGCGATCAATGCGCTGTTCTGCTTCCGTCCGGAGCAAGCCATCGCAAGCGCGCAAGGCTCGGAAGCGCGATGGAAGGCGGGAGCCGCGCTGGGTCCGCTCGACGGCGTCCCCATGACGGTCAAGGACAGCGTCGCCATGATCGGCTGGCCCTATTTTCACGGCATCGGCGCCAACCGTGCCCTGCCGCCGTCCAACTACGATTCGCCGCCGGCGATCGCGCTCCGCGAGGCCGGCGCGGTGATCTTTGCCAAGACCACGATGCCGGATTGCGGCCTGATGGCGTCGGGCATCAGCTCGCTGCACGGCGTTACCCGCAACCCCTGGGGGCTCGCCTGGAATACCGGCGGCTCGTCGGCCGGCGCAGGCGCCTCCGTCGCCGCTGGCGCCGGCTATGTTTCCGTCGGCACGGATATCGCAGGCTCGGTCCGCCTTCCGGCCGCCCATTGCGGACTGGCCGGACTGAAGCCGACCCATGGCCGTGTGCCGCATTTGCCGGCCGACACCATGCGCATGGCAGGCCCGATGGGTCGCAGCGTGGATGATATCGCGCGCCTGCTGACCGTGCTGACGCGGCAGGACGAGCGCGACACCTGGAGCCTGCCCGCCGATGGCGTGCGCTATCACGAGCATCTGAAGCGCGACGTGAAGGGACTGAAGATCGGCGTCCTCACCGACATGGGCTTCGGCATGAAGGCCGAAGCTACGGTTCGCAGCGCGGTCGATGCGGCCGGCAAGCTGCTCGCCGGCGCCGGCGCGATCGTCGAGCCGTTCACCTCTCCGCTCACCGACGACGCCTATGCGCCGATCGACCTGTTCCTCCAGGTGCGCGGCTATCTCGAATATGCATCGCTGCCGCCGCATGGCGACACCGCACGCGACATCAATCCCTACGTTCGCGCATGGTGCCTTGGCGGGGCGAAACATTCGGGCGCCGACCTCTACCGGGCGCTGGGCCAGATCGCCAAGATGAAGGCGGCGCTGCTCGCGGCCTTCGAGGGCTGGGACTATGTCATCGCCCCGACGCTGCCGGTGGTGAATTTCCCGGCCGAGGAGCCCGGCGTGTCGCGTGAGATGCCGCTCGCGCACACGCTGTTCACCGCCATGTTCAACCAGACCTGCCAGCCCGCCTCCACCGTCTGCATGGCATTCGATTCCCGCCATCTGCCGATCGGCGTCCAAGTGACCGGGCACCGCTTCGACGATCTCGGCGTGCTGCAGGTGACCAAGGCGCTGGAGGACATGCGCTCGTTCGCGATGGACTGGCCCTTCAAGCCACGGCCCTGAGCGCTCAGGCCGCGGCCTGCGCCGGCTCGCCGTCGAGAAGGTGGCAGGCGGCGAAGCGCCCCGGCGCGTGTTCGACCAGCTTCGGCGTCTCCAGCCGGCAGCGGCCGAACGCCTTCGGGCAGCGCGAGGCAAAGCTGCATCCCGCCGGGATATCGATCGGGCTCGGCGGCTCGCCCTCCAGCAAGAAGTCCGCCGGGTTGAACGGCTTCTCCTCCAGCGTCGGGGCGGCCGAGAGCAATGCCTTGGTGTAGGGATGCTGGGGATCGAAGAACAGCTCGCGGTTGTCGGCGATCTCGACCATCTCACCGAGATACATCACGGCAATGCGCGTGCAGACCCTGCGCACCATTGCGAGATCATGGGAGATGAAGACATAGGTGAGGTCGTTCTTCTCCTGCAGCTTCGAGAACAGGTCGATCAGCCTTGACTGCTCGCGTTGATCCAGCGCGGACAAGGTTTCGTCGAGGATCAGCAGCTTGGGATCGAGGATCAGGGCACGCGCGATCGAGATGCGCTGGCGCTCGCCGGTGGAGAGCGTGTTCGGGAGCTGGTCATAGAGCTCGGCGGCAAGACCGACCTCGGCCATCGCTGCGATGACCCGGCTGCGCAGGTCCGCGCGGGCGACATTGCCGCGGATCAGCAGGCTCTCCTCGATCATGCGGCCGACGGTGGTGCGCGGCGGCAGCGCGTTGTACGGATCCTGCAGCAGCAGCTGGAATTCGCTGCGGGTGCGGATCAGCTCGCGCGGCGACAACGCCCCGAGCGACGTGCCGTTGAGGACGATGCTGCCGTTGTCGGGAACCTCCAGCCAGGCCAGCAGGCGCGTGAGGGTCGACTTGCCGCAGCCGGATTCCCCGACGATGCCGAAATTCTCGCGCGGCATGATGTCGAGCGTTACGCCGCGCACCGCCTGCACGTTGCTGTAGGTATTGAACGTCCCCCGCTTGCGCGCGCGATAGGTCCGAACAACGTGCTCCACCTTCATCAGCGGCACTTCGTCTTGCGCCTTGCGGCGGGCCAGCGGGCCCTCGGTGGTCGCCCACATGCGCGGCACACTGGCAATGGCCTTGCGCGTGTAGTCGGTCTGTGGCGAGGCGAGCAGGCCGGCAAACGCTTGCTGCTCGACGAACCGGCCCTGATGGAGCACGGCCGTGCGGTCGCCGAACTGGCCAAGCGTGGGCAAGGAAGACGACAGATAGATTGTCGCCATCCTGTGGCGGAGGCACAGGTCGTGGAGCAGCGCCACGATCTGTGCCGCGATGGTGACATCGAGCGGCTGGGTAATGTTGTCGGCGATCAGGACGGCGGGCTCGGCGCAAATCGCGTCCACGATCATCGCGCGCTGCATCATGCCGCCGGAAAATTTTGCCGGGTAGTCCCAATAGCGCTCCTTCGGCGATGGAATCCGGACCTCGCCGAGGAGCTGCACGACCCGCTCGCGGCATTCGCGCGGATTCCATTCGGGCCTGACGCTGTGCAGCTTTTCCGCGATCTGGGTCCCGACCGGTATCGTCGGATCGAGCGAGCTTTGCGGCTTGGAGCCGATATAGGCGATGTCGCGGCCGATCCGCACCTCGCGCGCCCCGGCGCCGAGAATGTCGTGGCCGGCGAACGTGACCCGTCCGGAGCGATACGCCAGACTTTCCGGCAGCCAGTTCGCCAATGCGCGGCTGAGCACGGTCTTGCCGGCGCCGCTTTCGCCATAGATGCCGAAGATCTCCGACGTGTTGAGGCGGAAGGAGATGTGATCGAGGATCGGTGCGGCGCCCGGCGCCGAAGCACCGACCGTGAGGTCGTCGACCTCCAGAATGAGCGAGAGATCCATCTCAGAGACCCCCATAGATGCGGTTGCGCGCCTTCTCGAGCGCCGACCCCATCAGGTTGATCGAGGTAAGCGCGATAGCCAGGAACACGCCCGGCGTGGTCGCGATCCACCAGGCATTGATCAGGTATTTGCGGGAGTCGGCGATGATGCTGCCGAAGCTCGGCGTCGGCGGCTGGATGCCAAGCCCCAGGAAGCCGAGGATCGCTTCGAAGATCATCATGCGTGCGACGTCGAGCACGGCGACGAATGCGATCGGCGGCAGGATGTTCGGCGCGGCGAACAGAAACAGGATCCGCCAGTCCCCGGCGCCGAGCACGCGCAGGCCGCGGACATATTCCTTGCCGCGCTCGGTGACCGCGGCGCTGCGCGCCACGCGCGCGTAGAGCGGCCAGCCGGACAGCGCCAGCACGCTTATGATGGTCGGCACCGTCGGCCGCGACACGCCGAGAATGGTGATCGCCAGGATGATCATCGGAATCGACAATTGGGCATCGGTGATCCGCATGATGACGGTGTCCCACCATTTGCCCTTGAAGCCGGCGAACAGGCCAAGGCCGCAGCCGATGACAAAGATGAGCAGGACCGTGACGACGCCGACCAGCAGCGAATAGCGCAGGCCGATCAGGCTGCGCATCAGCATGTCGCGGCCGAGCTGATCCGTACCCAGCGGATGATCCCAGGTCCATTTGTCGCCGAGAAAGACCGGCGACATGAACTTGTCCTTCACCACCATCTTGGTCGCACTGATCGAGGACACCTCGGGATAGATGGCCGAGGCCAGCACCAGCGCCATGAAGATGAAGAAACCGATCTTGAAGCTCGGCATGCGCCAGGCGGCGGCCATGATGCGGCGGTTGACGGAACGGATTGGGGCCGCCGGCAAGGCGGGCTCCTCGGCGATGATCGTGGTGGCCGTCATGCTCAGATCTCCACGCGGGGATCGACCAGATAGGCGACCAAATCCACGATGATATTGATGAAGACAAAGACGGCGCTGGTCGTGATGGCGATGCCCTGGATGACCGGAAAGTCGCGCCCGACGACAGAGACCACGGTCAGATTGCCGAGGCCAGGATAGTCGAAAATGTATTCGATCACGAGAACGCCGCCGATCAGCGTCGAAAGCTGGATCCCGAGCAGGTTGACTAGCGGCACTGCCGCGTTGCGCAGGGCGTGCGAATAGACGATGCGGCGGCGAGACAGGCCGCGCACCCGCGCCTCATCGATGAACGGCGCTTGCATGACCTCGCCGAGCGAGGTCGTCAGCGTGCGGATGATGAAGGGGGCGATCTCCACCGCGAGCACGAAGGCCGGCAGGATGACATAGGAAAATCCCTGGTAACCGAGCGCCGGCAGCAGCTTCAGCTTCACCGACAGAAACAGGATCAGAACGATCGCGAGCCAGAAATTCGGAATCGAGACGAACAGCGACTGCATTCCGAACGCCAACGCATTCTGCCAGCGATGCTGGTGCAGCCCGCCCGCGATGCCGATCGGAAACGACAGCAGCAGCGCGAACACGAGCGCCATTCCGCCCAGTTGCAGCGTGAACGGCAGGCGTTCGAGGATGAGATCGATCACCGGCGCCATATCCGACTTGGTCGGGTCAACATACTGCCCGCCGGTCGCGATCATGCCGCTGCGCGGCCGCAAATAGGATTGCCCGAGATCGCCCTGTACCAGCCCGCGCATGTACCGACCATATTGCACGATGATGGGGTCGCGCAGCCCCATCTTGGTCGCGACCTTCTCGACCACGTCGGCCGGCGCCATGCCGCCGACGATCAGGCGCACGGGATCGCCCGGCACCACGCGCAGCAGCGTGAAGATGATCAACGACGTGATGAAGACGATCAGGATGCCCTGCGCGATCCGCTTGACCAGGAATTCCAGGATCAACATCGAGAAGAGCTACCCTTGCAATTCATGAGGACCAGACCCGACCAGTCCGGCCTGCGTTCGCGAACCGGCAGGCCGGGCGTACCCGGCCGGCCGAGCAATCATCATGCCAATGTTGCCTTGGTCATGTCCTGCATGCCGTTCGGATAGATGTACAGACCATCCAGCTTCTTGCTGTAGGCATGGATGAAGACCGAGGTGAACAACGCGAGCGCCGGGGCCTTCTTGGCGATGGTCGGCAGCGTCTCGGTCTGCAGGATCTTCTTGCGCTCCTCGATTGTCGTGGCGTTGCGCTCCTTGTCCAGCACCGCGTCGATGTCCTTGTCGACGATGCCGGTGATGCGCTTGGAGGAGGAGTGGAAGTGGGTGCGCAGGACGAGATCCGGCTCGGGCGAGCCGGTGCACCAGCCGCAGTCGATCATGTTGCCCTCACCGCCGCCGGGCTTGTCGTAAAGCAAATTACCCCACGCCGCGACTTCGAGCGTCTGCAGATTGACCTTGAACCCCTGCTCCTGGAGCATGCCGGTAATCAACTCGGCATATTCCTTCGTCTTCGGATAGAAGCCGACCGACGTGTAATAGGTGAGCTCGGGCAGGCCCTGGCCTTTGGGGAAGCCGGCCTCCGCGAGCAGCTTCTGCGCCTTGTCCGGATCGAATTCAGGATAGTCGGCCACCTCGGCATAGCCGAACTTGACCGGCGAGATGTGCGCCTTGGAATAGATGCCGGAGACGCCGAGCACGTCGAGCACCTGCTTGCGGTCGATCGAGTAGCATGCGGCGAGGCGAATGCGCGGATCGTCGAACGGCTTCTTCGAGCAGCGGAAGAACAGGTATTTGTTCTCGACCGAAACCGCCTTGTGGATGCTGAAGCGGGCATCCTTCGAGATGGTCTCGACCTGCTCCTGCTCGAGCCGCTCGATGATGTCGGCCTCGCCGTTCAACAGCGACAGCGTGCGCGTCGTGGTGTCACCGACGAAGTGATACTCGACACCCGGGATCTTCGCTGCGCCGAGGAAGAAGTCGGGATTGGCGGCGAGAACGGTGGTGTCGCCTTTCTGCTCGACATATTTGTAGGGGCCCGTGCCGTTCATGCGCGCCGAGAGCTGCGCCTTATTGGCAACGTCCTTGGCCGACATGATCGGCAGGAAGGACGACAGGTAATAGTAGAGCGTCGCCGGATAGCCCTGCACCTTCGTGTTGATGTGGCAGGTGTAGTCGTCGACGACGTCGACGGTGACGAGACCGGGGTACCACTGCGCCGGACGATCGGGTTGGCAGCCATATTCATAGGTCGCCTTGACGTCGGCCGCTGTGAACGGGGTCCCGTCGTGAAATTTGACGCCCTTTCTGAGTTTCACCTCCATTGTATAGGTGTCGATGGGCTTCATCGATTCAGCCAGCTCGAAGATCAGCTCGTCCGGCTTCTCCGGCCGCATCGGCGCCCGCGTCAGGTAGCCGAACACGAAGCCCTCGACGATGAGCTGGCCGAGATTGGTATGGGTGGTTG
Source organism: Bradyrhizobium sp. USDA 4538 (assembly GCF_024171045.1). Classification (NCBI taxonomy): domain Bacteria; kingdom Pseudomonadati; phylum Pseudomonadota; class Alphaproteobacteria; order Hyphomicrobiales; family Nitrobacteraceae; genus Bradyrhizobium; species Bradyrhizobium sp. USDA 4538. The sequence goes on along the minus strand of NZ_JALJZE010000001.1, from coordinate 6,257,997 downwards.
GGTCCCAGTTGCCGGTCAGCGCTTCCGCGCCGAGAAAGCGCAGTGTCTTGCCTTCGGCGGCAAAGGCGGAATTCACAAGAAAGTCGGGATTGACCCGCCCGAAGCCGAACGCCGCGGCCCCGGCCAATCCCCCTAACATCAAGTCTCTGCGGTTGATCATATGGTAATCCCTCGATGATTTCGGCAACGCTGAAACTGCTCTCGAGGCCGCAAGGCACTCAGCCGTTTCGATCGTCTTGCACAAATCGTGGCTTTCACGCCTGCAAAGCCTAGACCAAAGGCCGCAATCGCCCGATTCCTGCTGCTCCACGATTCCGTTGCTGACACTCCCGGGGCGCCGCAGTCGCGCACGGAGATTTTCCGCTCCCGGAAGCATGGCGCACACCGGCAAGGCAAGGACGCCTTTCCAATGTGCAGCACACAAATCATGGATGCACAGAGCAGCAACGCCATGCAGGCAACCATATGATCACGCTCGCGGAACTGAACGGAATCCCAGCATTGGAACAGCGCATTGCTCCGGCCAACCATCCCATTCGCGGCGTCATCTCGGATCTCGACGGCGTCGCCTATCGCGGCGACACTCCGATCGACGACTCCGTCAAGGCGTTTCGCGGATGGAGCGAGCGGGGCCTGCCCTATGCGTTCGTCACCAACAATTCGACGAAATCCGCCGCGCATTTTGCCGCCAAGCTGAGCCGCATCGGCATTCCGGCCGAACCGTCACAGGTCTTCACGACGATTTCGGCGGTCACGTCCCTGCTCGAACGGCGCTGGCCGCGCACCACGCCCGTGTTTGCGATCGGCGAACGACCACTGCTCGAGGCGATCGAGGACATTGGCTATCACCTGACCGACGTCAAGCCCAAGATCGTCGTGCTCGGCTTCGATGCCACGCTCGACTACGCCAAGCTGCGCACCGCGGTCAGGGCCGCACTCGCCGGCGCAACCGTCATCGCCACCAATCCCGATGTCCTGACGCCGGTTCATGACGGCTACGATCCCTGCGTCGGCGTGATCACGGCCGCGGTTGCAGCGGCCGTTCCCAATACGAAGCCGATCGTGCTAGGCAAGCCGCAACCGTTCCTGATCGAACAGGCGCTGGCGCATCTCGGCACCGCCCGGCATGAGACCGTCATGGTCGGCGACCAGATCGGCACCGATATCGCAGCAGGAAAGGCCGCCGGCATGCGGTCGATCCTGCTCGCCAGCGACGTCCCTTTCAATGCGGTGGCGGACGTCGTTCCCGATCGCATCATCGCGAGCCTTCTTGACCTCGCGGAGCCCGAGACGGTCGGTTGGCCGCGATGATGACTCCCGGCCTCATCGAGAGCATGCAGACCTCTCTTGCCGCGAGCCTGCCGCGCTGGGGACTATCATCGCAATCGACGCTCGCCTTTCTCAGCCATTCCGAGAACACCACCTTTCTCGCGCAAGATCCGGCCGCTCGGCAAAAACTCGTGTTGCGCGTGCAGCGGCCCGGCTATCACTCACCTGACGAGATTGCGTCCGAGCTCGCCTGGATCGACGCCGTGATCGCAGACAACGTGGTGCTCACGCCGCGCCCGGTCGCCGATCGGGAGGGACACCTGTTATGCCCCATTCCCCTGAGTGGCGCGACACGACACGTCGTTGCATTCGAATTCCTCAGCGGCAAGGAGCCGGATGCCTCGGACGATCTGGCCACCTGGTTCGGCAAGCTCGGCGCGACCAGCGCGCGACTTCACGCGCACAGCCGCCGATGGACAATGCCATCAACGTTCCAGCGCAAGGTCTGGGATTTCGATGCCATGCTGGGCCGCCGGCCACTATGGGGTGACTGGCGCGCCGGTCTTGGCCTGCGCGACGATGGCCGCAGGCTGCTGCAGAGGGTCGCCGACGAACTTGAACGGCGCGTCGAGGCTTACGGACGGGGCGAGCAGCGGTTTGGCCTCGTTCACGCCGACCTCCGCCTCGCCAACCTGCTCGTCGAAGGCGACCGGCTCGGCGTCATCGACTTCGACGATTGCGGCTTCTCGTGGTTCTTCTATGACTTCGCCGCGGCCGTCAGCTTCATCGAGCACGAGCCGGTGATGGACCTGCTCCAGCAGTCGTGGCTTGCGGGATACCGGACCGTCGCACCGGTCTCGCGCGACGACGAGGCCATGCTGCCTGCGTTCGTGATGCTCAGGCGCATGCTGCTGACGGCCTGGCTCGCTTCGCATTCGGACACCGAAACCGCACGACGCCTGGGTACGGGCTACACCGACGGAACGGTCGCGCTCGGCGACCGGTTCCTGCGCGGATTGTGACGCGGACTTTCGGGACCAGCCGCGGCGCGCCTGTCCTTTTCTCCAGTGTTGTTGCTCCCGGACTCCAGAATGCCGCAACAGATGTTTCCCCGCCGGCTTTGATCCGCGAATGATGGGCGCGCGCTCGGACATTGCGCGTCCGAAGCGGACTTAACCAGCGAGCGTGGGCGGTGTCAGATGGATATCCAGGCTTATTTCGAGGAGTGGTCCTGCGAGCCCGGCGATGTCGTCCGGCTCGCGATCAGCACGCCGCACGCCACCGTCCGCGCAAGCCTCGTGCGACTGGTCTCGGGTCCCGGGCGCGACGAAGCGATCGAGGGCAAGGTGGTCGATTTCTCGTCGGTGCTCGACCGCACCGTTTCCGGCGGCGTGCAATCCACGGTGGTCGGCTCGCACGCCGAATTTCCGCTTCCCTCACCGATCAACGATGCGGCGATCAGCGTCCATTGCTGGGCATGGCCGACCGTCCCCGAGCGGAGCGCGCCCCAGGCCATCTGGTCGATTGGCGACGTCGCGCTCGTCATCATCTCAGGCGGTCTTGCGCTTCGAATGGGCAGCGCAACGCTCGCGGTCTTGCCGGATGCGATCATCGCCAAACACTGGTATTCGATCCTGACTACCATCGGCGACGGCGAGGTCTGCATCGACCTCAGGCGTCTTGATGCCAAGGTTGGGGCACAACGCACGCTCCGCGCGGCAACCGGCGCGACGGCAAATGCGGCGACGCTCCTGCTCGCGGCGGCCGGCATCGGCCGGTCCGGGTCGCCGCTGGAGCCATATAATGGCAAGATCGACTCGCCAACGCTGCACCTCGCGAAGCCATCCACCGAGATGATCGCCGCATGGCACGCGGGGAAGACTCCCACGCAGCCGGCATGGGCAGCATGGAAACTCGGCAGGGACTTCGCGTCGGAGACGATTGAGCCGGACGCTGGAGGCGAACAGGGGCACCTTGTCAACGGCGTCGAGCGCGGTGTGACCGGACGCAACTGGGACGGGCGAAGCGACTCCTTCGTCGAGGATCCCGAGAAGTACTGTGCGCTGCAATTCCACGACGACGACATGGTGGATGCCGGCTGGAGGTATAATCTCGAATTCCGCCTGCCGGAGGACCTTCAAAGCGGAGTCTACGCAGTTCGGCTCGAGGCCGGCGGACGCCGCAATCATTTTCCGCTGTTTGTCAGACCGGTCCTGGGCACCTCGGCACCCGTTCTGTTCCTGGTGCCGACCAACACCTATCTGGCCTATGCGAACGACCACCTGGCTTCGCTCGATTTCTCATCGGTGATGCCTCATGACAAGGTGGTGCCCGAGGACGAACAGTACCTGTTCTCACATCCGGAGCCGGGCCGCTCCTGCTACGATACCCATGCCGACGGAACGCCGGTTCGCTATTCGGGCCGCAGACGGCCGCTGTTCAACGTCCGTCCTGGTTTTCCGAACTGGCTAACGGGCTCGTACCGTCACTTTCCCGTCGACATGTACATCGTCGAATGGCTGGAGCACCTCGGCATCAAATATCATGTCGCAACCGACGAGGATCTCGAACGTGGCGGCCGCAACCTGGCCGACCGGTACGCGGCGATCGTCACGGGCTCGCACCCGGAATACTGGACACGAACCGGCCTCGATATCCTCGACGGATACCTGCATAACGGCGGACGGGTCATGTATCTTGGCGGCAACGGCTTCTACTGGGTAACGAGCCTGCTCAGTGCAAAGCCCTGGGTCATCGAGGTGCGCCGCGACAACAGCGGCACGCGCTGCTGGGATGCCCCCTATGGCGAACGGACCCATGTTGCGACGACTGAAGCCGGCGGCATCTGGCGCACGCGCGGCCGCGCCCCGAACAAGATGCTAGGCGTGGGCTTCGCATCGGAGGGATGGTCGAAGGGCTGCGGCTATCGGCGTCTGGAGGCGAGCTACAATTCGCCCGCCGCGAAATTGTTCGACGGCATCACTGAGGAAATCGTCGGCGATTACGGCTATGTGCTGGGTGGAGCGGTGGGAGACGAGGTCGACAGGTACGACGTTACGCTCGGAAGTCCCGAGCATGCCTACGTGCTCGGGACTTCGACCGGGCTTGGCAACGAGTATCAGCTCGTCATCGAGGATCTCACTCTTTCGCTCCCGGATCAGGGAGGCGCACAGCGGCCTGACGTGGTGAGATCGGACATGGTCCTGTTTCCGATCGATGGAGGCGGCTGGGTGTTTTCGGTCGGCTCCATCGCCTATGCCGGCGCGCTGGCCTGGAACGGCTGCGACAACGGTCTTTCGCGCCTGACGGCGAATATACTCAGGGCCTTCACCGGCAAGGAGCCGGTGCTCGGAGCATGAGACCGTCAGTGCGACTTCGCCCCTGAGACGAAAGGTCAACGACCCTCGTTCGGCCACTCATACGTTCTGGTTGCAGGTTTGAGTGCAAGAAGATCAACATCTTACTGGATACTCGTTGTCTCCCAGCGCGGCGACCGCACAGATACGTGCTTCTTTTTCGTTCGCGCGCAAGTTCACAAAGGCGACGAGCATCGCATGGTGAGTGCGATACGGTGGTACATGGAAAATCCAGGGCTTTTCCGCCCAAGGAGAATGTTTGACAGGCGGCAGGCGCTTTCCTCGCAGTCAGGAGCGAGGCCTCTTGCTCCCCTGATTGGATATCGCTCGGCAAAACAACGGCTCGGGGGAGTCAGCAGCCGCGTTAACCTTACATACCCTCAAGCCGCAGGTGAGTGGCCCTCGACAAGACGATTGAGTCTCCGAGTTTCCTGCTCAGCTGCTCGAAACGGCCGAGAATGTCCTTGCCCGCGCCGGTGTCTGCACTATGTACGCAGATATCGTTGTGCTCGTTGCGACGGACCGGTAGTAATTCAATTTCGGTGATCTTCTTCCCCGCGATCAAGCACCGCAGCGCCAGACCATCGAGATGACGGCCGCGCATAACGTCCCAGTCGAACGCAAAATTGCCAAGGCTGTAGAAGATCGGCTTACCCTGATAGATTTCGCCGGCCTGGACCATATGCGGATGGTGGCCGAACACCATGTCTGCCCCCACGTCGATGGCGGCTCGGGCTATTTCGCGCTGGTATGCGACTGGCTCCTCTTTGGACGACACGCCCCAATGGCATGAAAGGATCACAAGGTCGACCTTGGTCCGCAGAGCGCGGACATCGTCCCGCATGGCCTCGAGTTCGTCGGCGTCTGCGAATGTATGCGTGATCGGCTCAGCACCCGGCATTTCCAGCGCGCGCGGGCCCGGCTCATAGGCGGCGTGGGCCTTGATGGTGGCGCATCCGGGGCTGTTGGCTGACGCGGCGTGATTGCTCGGCCAGAACACCGATGTGTAGCTCAAGAAACCGAAACGAACCCCGTTCTTCTCGATGATTGCCGGCTTCCTGGCCTCGGCCAGCGTTTCGCCAACGCCACAGTGGAGGATCCCCGCCGAATCCAGCGCCTTGACGCTGGCGACGGCGGCGCTCGCGGGATAGGCGACGTTGCTGGCGCAGCTCACGCCGACATAGCCCGCCTTCTTGAGCGCCGGACCTACCTTGGCGCCCGAATGGCGCCAACCCTTTTTGTGCGGGATATCGGGCCGCGCGGAATCGATCGAGGGCTCGGCAAGCGGGCCTTCCAGCTGTCCGAACAAGACATCGGCCGATGTCAGCATGTCACGCACATTGACGAATGCGCTGAAAGGATCTTCGCGGTTCTGGATGTTGGTATCGCCCAAGATGAGCAGCGTTTGATCCATGTGCAGTTCCTTTTTCGTGAGCTCTGGTGTGGATGTCGGGATTGCGGCCAGATCAGGCCGCGCTTTCAGCGGAGCGCGATGTTGTCACCGCCGCTTCGCCATCGCGCGCTGGCGCGATCGATTCCAGGGAGCGCTGGTTGGTTTCGATACCGAACAAGAGAATACCAAGCGCTAACAGCAGATAAAGCGACGCAATGGCGTAGAGCACTGATGGGAGACCATAATTGTCATAGAGCGACACAACCATGTAGGGCGATGCGATGACAGCAATCCGCCCCGTCATTTGGGCGATGCCAGAGCCGCGGAAGCGATATTCGGTTGCAAACAACTCCGGCGTGTAGCCGCCGAGACCGAAGCCGATCATCAGGCTCATGCCGCCCTGCAACAGGAAGCCAAAGATCAGCACCCAGGCGGGGTCGGTCTGCTGCGAATACGCCAGCGCGAACACGCCACACCATAAGGCCGCAAACATGGTGCCGCGACGGCGTCCAATCCAGTCGGAGGTCAGCATGCCGACCAGCGGCCCGAGCGAACTGCCCAGCGCCATGACGGTCGCAAAGCTGAGCGACTTCGTGACACTCAGTCCCTGTTTGACGAAGAAGGTCGGCACCCAATAGGAGAAGCTGTAGGAACCGACCAGGCAGGTGATGCAAACCGCCATCGCGAGCAAGGTGCGGGTGACGACGCCGCGCGAGAACAGGATGGAGATCGGTACCCAGGCCGGCGCAGGCGCGGCCACTGATGTCACCGGCGGGAGCGGCCCCGCCTTCGAGGCCTCAGCTTCGATATCCTGCATGATCTTTTCGGCTTCTTCATAACGGCCGCGCGCTTCGAGCCAGCGCGGCGACTCCGGAAGCTTGCGGCGCAGGAACCAGACCCATAATGCGCCGCAACCGCCGATCAGATACATCGGCCGCCATCCCAGTGCCGGAATGACGAATAGTCCGGTAAAATTCACGGCGAATGTCGATGCCATCGACACCACGCTGATCAGGCCAAGCGCCCAACCGCGCCGTTGCGGCGGCACAAACTCGCTGACCATGCCGTAACCGCAGACATATTCTGCGCCGATCCCTACTCCCATGAAGAAACGCATCGCCATCAGCCAAGTCATCGAGGGCGCGAGCATCGAGAGCAGGCACATGCTGCCGAAAATCAGAAGATTGAACTGATAGGCAAAACGCCGGCCGAACCGGTCACCGACCAACCCCGTCATCAGCGCGCCAATGGCGAGGCCGGCAAAGGTGATGGAAATGTAGTGGGCATTGGTCTCCATGTTCGACCAGCCCTCCTTAACGAGGGCGCCCAACACGCCGGCGGCCATCTGGTTGTCGAAACCGTCGAAGAACATCCCGAGGCCGATCAGGCTGAGAATCCGCCACTGGAATGCGCCCATCGGGAGCCGGTCAAGCCGGCCCGCGGCGTTAACGGGGGTGGTCATAGAAAGCGTTTCTCCCGCAAGTAGCGGCGTTCAGCGCCGCTTATGCGGGCAAAATAGGCGGAATGCTTTGGGCCGGGTATGCTAATTTACTCATCACGACGATGACTTATCTTCAGAGCAACACAGAGAATGCGGCGCGGACGCGATCAGCCCTCAGTGGGAGGCGCTGATGGCCCGAAAATTGCCCCCGCTGAATGCACTTCGCGTCTTCGAGGTCGCCTCCCGCTCCGAGAACTTCACTCACGCCGCCAAAATACTCAACGTCTCGCAGGGCGCCGTCAGCCGGCATATCGCCCAACTCGAAGCCTTCCTTGGCCTGCGCCTGTTCGTCCGTAATCAACGCGACGTCAAGCTGACGACGCAGGGCGAACAGTACGCGCAGGCCATTGCCGAAGCCTTTGATCGCATCGAACTCGCGACCCAGGTCAGCCGCCGGGACAAGCAGAATCGCGTGGTGCGGATACGGCTGTTTCCCACGGTGGCGATGAAATGGCTGGTCAAGCGGCTCGCGCGCTTCCATACCCTTTACCCAAGCATCAATGTGCAGGTCACGATCGCCAACGATCTCGTCGATGTGAGCGCTGGCGAGGTGGACTTCACCATTCAGACTCCCGCCATTCCAAAGCCCGGCGTGCGTTACGACACGCTGTTTCCGATCGAGCTGCTGCCGGTTTGTAGCCCCGTCGAATTCAACAAGCATCCACCCGTGCACGATTCACGAGAGCTGCTCGACCGCACGTTACTTCATTCAATGAAGCGCCCGCACGATTGGCGGATCTGGTTTGAGGCGGCGGACGTCACACCCGGGAGCTTTCGCGAAGGACTGTCGTTCGGCAATTCCTCGCTAGCCTATCAAGCGGCGATCGACGGGCTCGGCATCGCGGTGGCGCATCTGGAACTGGTCCAGGACGATCTCAAAGCGGGGCGACTATTGGTGATCCATCCGCTGGTGGTACGAACCGCCGACAGTTACCACCTCGTCGGCCGCGAAACCGACGTTGGCAGGCCGGAGATTGCTGCATTCCGCGACTGGCTGCTGTCCGAAACCAGGACACAGAATTGACGTTTCTCCATCGGCAAGATCTTGTTCTGCTATTGTCAAATCAGCATCGCTGCGAGCTCGCCGACGGCGCTTGGATCGCCATTTGCCTTGGCGACGCACTTCAGGTGTCACGTTGCTTTATAGGCAGGGATTTCCTCTCGAAATCCCGGCTTATTTTGTTCGTCAGGCCTATACACGTATCGAGCTGGGCATCTGCCAGAAGCGAAGGCGGCTGATCCGCGAAGGTTAGGGGGGATCTCGCCACGCCTTGGCGCTGATGTTTTATTGCTTCTACATCAATGGCTAGGTGAATGATCCGGCCGGCCGAGGAATTCGGAATTACCGGGAACAGTCTGGCCAAGGTCTGCGACAGGCTGGACGTGCTTTATCCTCCGCGCGGCCCCTGGGCCAAAGAAGACCCGTCTGTCTGAAGAGATTGAGCCTGCCACGCGGCGCATTCGGCCTGCCCACCGTATAGAGTGGCCTATAGATCCGACGGCCTCATGTGACTGGTGACTACGTCCGCTTTGCTCCTATAGCGACCAGGTTCGTGCGGCAGCGCAATATGTCGCGATGGGCCAGAAGCGAAAGCCACAATTGGACAACATCTCCCCTACTAACATCAGCGATAAATATCTTCCGTGAATTGGTTCACAAATGGGCGGGCCAGACCGCGATACGCTTGCTCGAGCTCTTGGCCGGCGTGCGCCCAGTGCGATCAGCAGGCTCGAGAAGGCGCCGAACCTCGACGTCCACCGTTCCGTCGCACGTATCGTGTTTCGCAACGCTGCGATCAATGAGTTGTCGAGTTGGATTCAACGGCATTCGGTGCGGCCGAAAGCCCGCGGACCCAGCAAACGACCAGTCTTTTAGTTTTACGCGGTTCAGAAACTTGATCAGAGAATAAGCCATGCAAAAAATTTGATGGAGGAACCAATGGTGAAGAGGGCGATTACGCTCGGCGGTGGTGGTCCGGCGGCAGGGCTGCACATTGGAGTTCTGGAAGCTCTTGCCAACGCAGGTGTAACCTTTGACGTGTGGGCATTGTCCTGCATCGGCGCCTGGGTTGGGATCGTCTACAATCAGTTTGACAACGTTGACAATAAAGACAGGGCGAAACAGACCCATCAATTCTTCAAGAATGGCGTGTTTCGGGACGACGAAAGCTATAGGCGCTTTCCCATAAACACGGTGTTCGGCCCGGATTGGGAAAGCATCGGCAAGGCTCTGACCAACTTCGTCGCAGATCCCAATACCTATAAGGATTTGTGGGACCCAAACAGGGTCGCGAATGCCTTCAGGGAATCCATGTCGCTCTGGTTCGCTCAACAGCCCGACACGGACGGTGGGAAGAAGTTCACGAGCCCGGATGAGGGAGACGTAAACAGATGGGTTCTTAATCAGGTGCTGGCCCCAAATCCTTTCGTTCGTTATCTCACGTCAATGATGTATCTGTCCCAAGTCACCGGCCTCTCCAGGATCAACTATCCACACAGCCAGTTTATGAAGAGCATAAATTTCGACGCGCTGGGAAGACCCGAAAAGCCATTCATATTCCACAACGCCTGGAATCTCGATGAGCATAAACTCGCGTTGTTTTCCAACCGCCCAATGCCCAAGAAGGTCGATGAGAACAAGAAGGTCGACGGGAAAGAGTACAAAGTGCCTATCAGCGCATCCAGCTTATGTGCGTGTTCAGCCCTTCCCTTCGTCGAAGAAACCGTAGAGATCGACGGAGTTACCTACTGCGAAGGAGCACTGGTCGATACGGTCAACTTCGAGAGCTTGCTCCAGGAGCATCATAAGCCGGGCGATGAGCTGGACGAGATATGGGTGAGCAGGATCGTCGATTCAAAGCAAGTCCGCAAACCGGAAAACCTTCACGATGCCCTGGCCAATCTCTGCCAATTGTTCGCAGCGACCGTTGGCGAAGATGATGTCAAGCTCTTCAAATACCACGTGCGGTACGACAAGCCAAAATCCGGAGAGCATCCGTGGAAGGGCACAATCGTCGAGATTCATGTGCCGGGGCACATCAGTTTCAAATGGAACCACAGCAATCTGGACAGCGGGAGACAGTTGGGAAGGATCGCTGCTGAACAAGCAATCAAGGCATACTACGAAGACGGAAAACGTCCGCCGCATGACGGGCCACATTTCATAAATGAGAATCCTGCGGAAAGCGATGAGGCGGGATGGCGAGAGGTTAAGGAGGCATATCACGAATGTCGAAGGCGGGCTGCGTAACGGCAAGGTAAAGCAGCCTTGAGGCCGACCTGCTGAGCCAAGCTCCAATATCCGCAGTCGAGGCGCAATTACTGCAGTCGGTCGAGTAATGCCTTTGCCTGCTTCAGATCCTGCGTTTCAAGACCCTCGACGAACCAGCCGTAGATGGGCACGAGCTGGTCGAGCGCTTCGCTGGTTCTGCCCTGATCGATCCACAAGTTGGCGAGGTCTACTGCTACTCGAAGTTCAAGGGCCTTGGCGCGCTGACTTTTCGCAGTTGTCAATGCGTGATCGAGCAGTGATCGTGCATCGGTGCTGGCCTCCGGTGCATCGCGGACGAGCAATACGCGCGCTTTCAATCGACACAGCTCGGCCTCAAATATCCGTTCGCTATTGCGGCCGGTTGTAGCGAGACCCTGCTCAATCAGTTCGAGCGCGGCTTCGCTTTGATGGCTCGACAACAAAGCGGCACTCAGGAGCACATACAGGGCTGTGATGCCAAGCTGATAGCCCGCGCCGCGATATTCGTTCATCGCCGCGCGGATTTCCTCGAGCGCAGCGGACGAAGGATCAAGGAAGGTGGCGCTTATCCCCCGGATGGCGCGAGCCAATCCTCGCCACTGCCGGAATCCGAGTTCTTCCGACAAGGCGAGACAACGATCAGCATAACGGTGTGCCTTTCGGAAGTCACCCCGAAGAGCGTGGAGAATGGATGCATAATAGCATCCATAGGCCTGCGAATGCGGATGACTGATGACGTCGGCACGCTGAAGGGCGGCATTTACACGCGCGAGTGCCGTATCAGCACGGCCCTGCAGCCAGAGCGCCCATGACATCAGAGCCAGGTCGGCCACACCCGCATCCTGGCCGGCAGCACGCGCCGCCAATCTATCATGCTCGCTGCTCGCTTCGAACGCTTCGAAGGCCCGTTCGATCACCTCCTGGGCACCTACGAGATTTCCCATGAAAAGGCGTATCATCCCTTGCCCACGCATCGCGTTGAGCAACGTTGGTCGATCACCCCGACCCTCCGCAAGATCGAGCAACACCGAGATCATTTCCTCGGCGACCGGCAACTCGCCGCGAATGACGCTCGCGGTGGTCAACCAAAACATGATTTGTAGTCGCTCGGGGGGATCTCCGAGCCGCTGGCACAGCTCGCGCGCTCGCGCAAAGGTCGCCACCGCCTGGGGCGAGGCCGGCCCCTGGGTGGCAATGAGGCAGGGCCCGAGCGCGTACTGGAAATCAAGCTCCAGCCGGTCCTTAAGTGCACCGTCGGCCAAATGGGCCGAGACCTCAATGCCTTTGCGCAAGTGTGCGATTGCTTCGAGGTTGGCGGAGCGCATGGCCGCTTTCTTGCCTGCCTGGAGCCAATATTCTCCCGCCTTTTCGAACAATCCCGCCTCGGTAAGGTGGAGTGCGAGAGTCTCGGGTTGAGACTCCACAATTTCCGGGAATCGTTGCTCGAAAGCGTTGGCGACGGCGGCATGCAGCGCTGCACGTCGGCTCTTCAGAAGTCCCGCTTCGGCAGCGTCCCGCACGAGCGCATGCTTGAAGGTGTAGACCGCCCGGGGTATCTCGCCTCGGCAGAATATCAACTCCGCCTGAACCAACTGGGCAAGCGCCTCCTCAAGCCGTTGCCTTGGCAGCTTGGCGACCACGCTCAGCAGTTCGTACGAGAACTCGCGCCCCACAACGGCGCCGATCTGAGCAACTTCCTTCACGGGGGCCAATCGGTCGAGCCTAGCCATCAGCGATGCGTTCAATGTCGTTGGAATCGCCAACGAGGGTAGCGGACCGCTGACCACGTAATGGTCGTCTCGCTCCTGCAGCAAGCCGGTTTCGAGCACCGCCTTGGTCAGTTCCTCGACGAACAGGGGCACGCCGTCGGTGCGAGCGAGGATTTGGTCCAAGACCTCCTCCGGGAGCGTCTTGCCTGCCGTGACGCGCTCGATCAAGGCCGCCCCGTTGCGCCGGTTCAGACGTGTAAGCGAGACGGTCGTCACATGTGCATGACCAGGCCAGGGCGGCGTGAACTCTGGTCTCGCGGTGATGAGCAGCAGCACTCGGAGTCGTGGTACCTTTTCCAGTGTAATCGTGAGCAGCTCCATCGAAGTCGGGTCCGACCAATGGGCATCCTCAAAGATGATGAACACTGGCTGCCGCGCCGCCAACGCTTCGAGCTGAGCCGAGAATGCCGCCAACGTCATCTCCTTGCGTTTCTGCGGACTGAGCTCGGGCAGCTGGTAGCGGTCACTGACCGGTAGCGACAGAAGGTTTGCTAGAGCCGGCACCACACGATCTGCGTCGGCGCCAGACCGCAACAGCAGAGCTTCAAGCTTGGCAAACTTCTCCGTCGGCGCTTCGCCTCTTTCGAACCGGGCAGCACGTTCGAGATTGTCGATGAACGGATACAACGCACTGTTGGTATGGTGCGCCGAGCAGAAATGGCGGACCGTAATGTGTGGTTCGGCTTGGAGCCGCTCTTGAAGCGCCAGCGCGATGTGCGACTTACCGATACCTGGCTCTCCAGTTAGAACCACTACGCAACCTTCGCCCGAAGAGGCGTGCTGCCAGCGCCGCAACAGCAGCTCGATCTCCTCGTCTCGCCCGATCAAGGGCGTCAATCGAGTCCTGTGCTGAGCCTCAAAGCGGCTTTCGACTCCAGTCGTCCCGAGCACCTGCCAGGCAGGTATTGGCTCCGCCCATCCTTTCAGCGCGATGGAGCCAAGATCGCAGTACTCGAAATATCCTTCGGTGAGCTGGCGCGTACTCTCGGAGATCAGCACCGTACCGGGCTCGGCGAACTGCTGCAGACGAGCAGCCAGATTCGGTGTCTCACCGATCACCGCCTGCTCCTTGGCGGCGCCTTCGCCGATCAGATCGCCCACGACGACCATACCGGTAGCGATGCCAACGCGAACCTGCAGCTTGGTGCCGATATCTGTCTGAAGATTGGCCACGGCATCGACCAGTGACAGCCCCGCGCGTGTCGCCTGCTCGGCATCGTCCTCGTGCGCCAGGGGGTAGCCGAAATAGGCAAGCACGCCATCCCCCATGTAGCGCGCGATAACGCCCTCACTCCGGGCGATAACCTCAGCGATGCAGGCGTGATAGTCGCCGATTATCGAGCGCAAGTCCTCCGGGTCCAGCCGGGCCGAAAGTGCGGACGAGCCCACCAGATCACAAAACATGACCGTGATTTGGCGCCGCTCGGCGCCGTCTCGCGGCGCTGGTTTGGCAGCCGCTTGGTCCGATACAGCGACATCATCCTCAAGTGCCGCAATCGCGCGCAGCATCTTGCGCCGGTGCCCAAGCAGGACGCCGAGGTCCTTGAGGTCCTGCTCCGTGAGATCGCCGACGACCGAGAGGTCGATAGCGTTCTCTGCGAAACGATCGGCGTACTCTCCCAAACCGATCGATGCCAGCCACTCTGCAATACCTGTCATGGTATACCTATGGCCAATAGGGATAAGGGTAGCACATTGCAGAGACCTGCGAAGGCACATCTGCAAATGGAAGCACCGATCGCGAGACATCTCAGCCAGTTTAACACATTGGCTCCGGCGAAAGCTGGGCGCTGCCAAGCGATGCCATGGGGCCCCGATCGCGCGCGCCTTCGACCGTGCAATAGCCAACTCAACGTAAGCGCGAAGCACAGCAATGAACAGAGTTGCCTAGTTGCCCTCGTTCCAGATGTCGGTGGTCAGCTTCCAATCATCGCCGACCTTCTCCCAAACCACGACATACTTTCCAGTCACATCCTTCGGTGTCGGTCCCTTGGTCTTGAGGGCGAACGTCCCAATCTCGCGCGCCGCGGTTGGGCCAAGGGGCTTAACGTCAAGGGTTGCGAGCTTCGGATCGCCAACTTGTTCCGCCATGCTTTTCCACATTGCCTCGATGGCTGATCGGCCGTGAACCATCGCGGTACCTGGCGGGAATGCGGTCGCATCCGTGCTGTAGAGTGACGCAACTCCCGAGAAGTCGCCCTTGTTGAACAATTCAATCCATTTCGCATTGATGGCCTCGATCTCGGCTTTTTGAGCTAACGCCGGTGCGGTAAACGAGATCACGAATGCAATCATCAAGGCTATGCTACGCATGATCATCTCCAAATATGTTCGATGCGAATGCAGGGCGGACGTTGACTTGACAAGAACCGGATGCGTTGAATGAGGCATCCCAGACCGGGTTTGGCGCGCCAGCAATTCCGGGGAATTACCGTCAGCAACATTGACTAACCAGCGCAACGCGCGCCTTATGGTAGCAAGTGACTTCGCGCAATTTCTCACCAATTCTCAAGCCGGATGCTCGGCCGGTGTGAAGCCAATAGCGACGTCGTATCCCCGCTCTGGAATTATGGTGCGCTCGGAGGGCGTTCGCATTTGCTGCGATTGCAACAGCTTACTTGGAAGGATGAAGGGACAAGGCGCATTTTTCCCGGTCAGAGGTGCCTTTCGCACTGCCGTGCAGGTCGGCGAGACTGCGCGCAACCGCGCGAACCTTCGCCGGTGTTTCAAGGCAGGCACCACCATATTTCTGCACGACGATGGGCTGGTTGCGCATCTAACCTCGCTCGGAGGCCTTGTTCGCCTCGCCCATCGAACCAACACCGCCTATCCATGTACCGACGACCTCAAAGTTCGGATTAAAGGCGACAAGATCCGCGCGGTATCCGGGCGCGATCCGTCCAAGCTCGGACCCAAGGCCTAGAAATGCCGCGGGCGTCCGGGAAGCCATGATAAGAGCATCGACAAGGGAGATTCCGATGAGCGCAACAGCGTTGCGCACCGCCTCGATCATGGTGAGGTGAGCGCCCGCGAGCGTGCCATCCCGGTCAGTCAGGCGATTGTCGTGCAACGTGATCTCCCTTCCCTGTAGCAGGAATTTCCGGTCGCTCGTGCCCGCCAATGGCATGGCATCGGTAACCAGCATCAATCGATCGCGTCCCTTGCAGCGCAAGGCAACACGCAAGCCGGCGCGGTCAACGTGGATGCCGTCGCAGATGATCCCTGCAAACAACCGGTCATCTCCCAGCGCGGCGCCCACCAAGCCCGGCTCTCGGGCGTTCAACTGCGACATGGCATTGAACAGATGGGTCACCCCCGAGACACCGCGATCGACTGCCTGCCCGATTTCGGCTGCGGTGGCGTCGCTGTGGCCGGCCGCGATACGCAATCCGGCGCCGATCAATTCATCGATCATGGACGCGGACACGCATTCCGGGGCCAAGGTCACCATGGAGCGACCGCGGTCCCCGAAGCTTTTGATGGCGGCGAGATCGCGCCGATCGGGCACGCGTATCTCGGCTTCCGGATGAATGCCCTTGCGAGACCTGTTGAGGGCCGGACCTTCCAGATGAAAGCCGAGCACGCCAGGAATTTCGAGGCACGCCTGAGCTGCTACAGCCAATCGTTGGATGACCTCGCTTCGATCGGTGATGAGGGTTGGCAAACAGCCCGTGGTGCCGGCCTTGCGGTGCGCCTCGACGATGCGGCGAACGCCGGCCTCCGTTGGCTGGTCGTTGAGAAGAACGCCGCCGCCTCCGTTCACCTGAACATCGACGAATCCGGGTGCAAGTATCGCATCTCGGGGAAGGTGGATCGAGGCGCGCGCTTCCTCGGTAATGCCTTCGATCCGCCCCTGCGATATCCTGACCAACCCCGGCCCGCGCATGTCGGCACCGTCAAAGATGTGCTGCGCAGCAATCGAGAAAACCACGGAAGACCCAGCTTGGCCCATAAGTGCTGATCCGAGAATGGCAATCACGGACTCGTGAGGCGAGTCCCGTGCTGTACAGGTCCCTATATGTACACAACGGGCTTCAGGGACCCGGAGCTAAATCCTTGCGTTAACTTCTCATGGAAACAAAAGGTACCACCTATCTCGGCATCGATGGGGGCGGAACCCGCTGCCGCGCCCGGATCGAGGACGAAAACGGCAGGGTACTCGGTGAAGCGAGCTCGGGGCCTGCCACGACCCGGATTGGCTTCGACAGGGCCTGGCGGTCCATCATGGAGGCCACCGAAGCGGCGGCCGCACAGTCCGAACTGACGCGCGAGGATTTCGCGCGGATGCACGCCGGAATTGGCCTCGCCGGCATTGGTCGCCGGGGCGCGGAAGCGGCGCTCAAAGAGATCCCGCATCCCTTTGCGTCCGTTATCTTCATCAGCGATGGCCTAGCTGCCTGTCTCGGCGCCCATAGCGGCGCGGACGGGGCCATCGTGGTGGCCGGCACGGGCTCGGTGGGTGTCGGCCTGATTGGCGGCAGCGAGATCCGCATCGCCGGTTACGGCTTCCCAGTCTCGGACGAAGGCAGCGGCGCCGACATTGGCCTGCAGGTCGTTCGACTGGCGCTGCGGGCCGCGGATCGCCGCGGCGAGCTGACACCATTGCTTGCAGAGGTGCTGGGCGCATTCGATCAAGATCCTTATCAGGCCGTGGCGTGGTCTGAAGAAGCTCGGGCCACCGACTACGCCGCGTTCGCGCCGACCGTGATGCGGCATGCCAATCAGGGCGATCCGGTCGGCCGCCGCATTGTCGAACGCGCGGCCGATGCCATTGGCGATCTGCTTGATCTGTTCCTGGCTAAAGGAATTGACCGGCTCGCGCTGGTGGGCGGGCTCGCGGATGCGATTACGCCCTGGCTAACGCCTGACCTGCGCGCTCGCCTGAGGCGTCCTGACGCCGACGCAGCGGCCGGCGCGCTGCTTGTGGCCCGAGGGCGGCTCGACCTGCGCAAGCTGGACCCGCCCAAGAGAGAAGCTGACCATGAACAGGCTTCGTAGTTCCGCGTTTGATGGTGCTTGGATCACCGATATGGCCACCGAAGAAGTCGATCCCAGATTTACCGACCTTGATGCATGGTCGCTGACGTCAGCGATGGAAGCGATGTGGGAGGGCCAGCTTGCGGCGGTCGCCGCGATCGGCCATGCCCTTCCCGCGATCACCGCGGCAGCCGAAGCGGCCAAGACGGTGCTGGGCGACCGCGGACGCATTGTATATGTCGGCGCGGGCACGTCAGGCCGCGTGGCGGTCCAGGACGGCGCCGAGCTGACGCCGACCTTCGCTTGGCCCCGCGAGCGCGTTCGCTTCGTCGTTGCCGGCGGTGACAGCGCGTTCGTCACCAGCATCGAGGGCGCGGAGGACGATGTCGATGATGCAGTCACGCAGATCAGCGCCGCACGACTCACGCCGCACGACGTGGTGATTGCGGTAGCCGCCAGCGGCACAACGCCGTTCACGGTCGCGGCGCTGCAGCGGGCAGGGTCTTTCGATGCAGTAACGATTGGTGTCGCCAACAATCCCGGCACCGCACTGCTGGCATTGGCAAAGTTTCCGATCCTGGTCGAGACCGGCCGAGAGCTGATCGCCGGCTCCACGCGGATGAAGGCGGGCACCGCGCAGAAGGTCGTGCTCAACCTGATCTCCTCGGGGATCATGCTGCGCCTTGGCCGGGTATATCGCGGCATGATGGTGAACATGCCGCCGACCAATGCCAAGCTGAAGCGGCGCGCCGAGGCCATGGTGGCGCAAATTGCGCGCTGTAATCCGTCGCACGCGGCACGCTCGCTCGAGCAGGCCGAGGGAGACATCAAGATTGCAGTCCTTCTGGCGCTCGGTGTCGACAGGGTTGATGCGGAGACCGTTCTGGAGAACTGTGACGGCAACCTTCGGCAAGTGTTTGTCGAGCTTGCCAAGAATCGTGACTCGCATCGTGACCGACTCCCAAAGGGAGCGGCGGGACGCGGCCGAGGCGGAGTGGTTGAGCCGTGACGACATCCGCGATGGCGAGCGAAATCGGGGAAAGCGCGGATGTTGTCGCTAACATTGTTCGCAGCCGACCCGCCTTGCGCGACATCGCACAGCGGATTGGGATTGACTCCGCCCCTTTGTGCGTCGTGTGTGGTCGGGGAAGCTCCGGGCATGCCGGGGTTTTCTTGAGATATCTTGTCGAGACGCGGCTTCGCCTTCCCGTTTCAGCAAGTGCTCCCTCGGTGATCACGGCATTTCGCACACCCTTGATGCTCCGCGATGCGCTGTTCATCGTAATCTCGCAATCGGGGCGCAGCCCGGATCTCGTCGCAGCGACCAGGTCGGCACGAGCCTCGGGCGCACGCACGATTGCCATCGTCAATGCGACGTCGTCGCCGGTGGCTGACGAAGCGGAATTCGTCGTTCCGATCGAAGCCGGCCAAGAACACTCCGTAGCGGCCACGAAGACCGTGATCGGCTCGATGGCCGCCAGTGCCGGACTGGTTGCCGAGCTGGCGCAAGATCGTGCGCTGCGGTCAGCCCTCGACCGGCTGCCCGAGCGCCTGCACCGCGCGCTGGCGCTCGACTGGTCGGAGATTGCCGATGATCTCGTCAAGGCATCAGCTGTGTTTGTGGCGGCTCGGGGCCTGGGCCTGGGCTCGGCGAGGGAGATCGCGCTCAAGCTTTCGGAAATCATGCGCCTGCCCTCCATCGGACTGAGCGCCGCCGAGCTGCAGCATGGGCCACGTGCCGCGCTATCGTCGCGCACGCCAGTTGTCATGCTGCGCCTCATGGATGAAACGGCGGCCACGGTGGACGCACTGGCAGAGGAATTGCGTGAGCAAAAGATCGCGCTGCATCTCTGCGGCGGACCGCATGGCTCGCTGCCTTGGTTGGTCGAGGATGACCCCGCCACCGACCCGATCACCATGCTCGTTCCGGCCTACCGGATGATCGAGCAGGCGGCATGCGCGCGCGGATTTGACCCGGATCGTCCCCCTCGCCTGAGCAAGATTACCGAGACGTTTTGACTGATCGCTGGCTGGCGACCAAAGCGGGAGCGACATCATCAAAACGTAACAAACGCGAGCAGAAGCGACCGAATGCGCGGCAAAGGCGACGAAGCTGATCGCTATTCTGCCGCTCATAACGGTCTGGTTGCAGGTTCGAGTCCTGCCGGACCCACCAAGAGGAGCAATATCTTACTCGGTTCTCGTTGCCCGTAGCGCGACGACCGCACCAGAAACCGCACCAGATACGTGCACTTTTCGTTCGCGCGCAGGCTCGAGCGCAACAATTATCCGACGGTGTGAGACAGATCGTTTGGGTAGACGGTGAGCGAACCGGGCGTCTTTTGTCGCTCGCCAGTCGGGCACACCTCGAAGAAGCCGCTGATCAAGAGACAGCGAAATCGTGGCTCTTTGCGCAGCCGAAATGCAAGGTCAGCTCATGGTTGCCGGCAGAGCGATGCTTCTGAAAATGCTTGGCTTCCAAGCGAGCAATCGAAGCTACCGTAAGCTCCTGGATTCTCAGTACCAACGCGCAGCTTGAGCAAATTCAGAATTGCGGAATCAAAATCCGCTCGAATATTCAGCGATTCCAATGGGCATTTGGAAAAACTAGCCGGATCCGCAAATGGGTTGCCTATCGCTACTGGCAGAACAAGTTCGGCCTCGACCATAACGCCGCACCCGGCGTTTGCACGATCGCCGCTACAGGCCAGAGCACCAACACCTGCACTGAATCGACCGTCTACGGCGGCGTTACGGTTAAGTTCTAGCCACGGCCCTCGATGTAGACGACGGCGTCGCGTTGGCCCGCGACGCCGTTCCCGCTCGTCAAGGCACCCACTTCGAGCACGAGTGTCACGACGTCACGCTGGAGCACGGGCGCAACAGCGCACTATCGGCGCTGGATCAGTTAGGGAGACGTCTAGTGCCAACAGTTCTTCAACAGCTAACGCCTGAGATTGGGACGTGAGCGTGCATGGCGAGCGGAGCTTTACGCAGAGGAATGTTGACAGACCTCGGGCTTCCGTCGAGCGAAAGCGACATCTGTCGCAGGAAATCGAAAGGATCATTCCCACTTTGCTACTGGTGCCACGTCACAAGTGGCAAGTAGTGATGTGGTAAGCGCATCACAACGAGATCCTTCCGTCGCACGATATTGGTCGGATACGGCGTATCGAGATTGCTCGTATCGATGGTGGCGACGGCGCCCTCTTCCTGATCGAGGATCGCGGTTTCCTGCCGCGGGAAGACGAAATTGTCCGGACCAAACACCGCACTCGCCCCCAGGAAGCCGCGCGGAGGATCGAACACGTTCGCGAACGCCAGATAGACGTTGTTCTCGCCGCCGCGCGTGCGGAACGCATGCCAATGATAGGGATCGGCGCCTTTCGGGATCGGATAGTTGTGCGGGATGGCAGTCCCCGCGTGCGATCCGGTGAAGACGCCCGCGATCGCCGACGGGCAAGCGACGATATCGCATCCGCGAAGCGCCAGGGAGCGGATGGCCTCGGGATAGAGGGCGTCGTGGCCGATGGCGATGCCGACCCGGCCCAACGCGAGATCAAAGACCTTCCATCTGTCGCCCGCCGTCGCCCATCCCATATCGGCGTTGCCGAGGTGGATCTTGCGATAGCTCCCGGCGAGGCCCTCGGGCCCCGCAAGGACCGCCGCGTTGTAGATGCCATCGCCATCGCGCTCGGCAAGACCGGCAACGATATACGTTCGCAGCTTCATGGCGATCCTGATCAACGCCTTGACGGCGGGCCCCTCCACTCCCTCGGCGCGCGCGGCCGGATCGGTCAACCCGGTCAATGACAACTCAGGAAACACGATCATGTCGGGTTGGGCAGCTGCGACAAGATCGCGGGCGCGATGCTCGATGGTCGCCAGGTTTGCAGCAACATCGTCTGCCGGCGAAAATTGCACGACCGCGAGCTGCGACAGCTTCCCCTTCGGAATGGGCTGGTAGCCGTAGAGCTTGAAAAAGTCTCCCGGATTCCAGGTAAAACTGTTGGTCATCAGCTCCGGGTAGAGCTCCGGGCGCCGTTTCTCGAACACCTTCTCACCGAGCACTTCCCGCTTGCGCGACTTGCCCAGATCGACCTGCGCATAAGCGATGCCGTCCCCGCTATCGATCGACACCGCGACGCGACCATCCGGCTCGATGATGCAGCTACCGCCCGAGAACTGTACCGTACGCTCCAATCCCCAACGGTTTGCCTCGATCACGTAGCATGAGTTCTCGAATGCCCGATTGATCCAGTAAGGCGCAGGCGTGCGCTCCTGCAGCCAGTTCGAGATGTGGCAGATCACGTCGGCGCCCGCGACCGCCTCGATGCGTGCGGTCTCGAAAAAGTGCAGATCCATGCACACAAGCATTCCGATCCGACCGAGCTCGGTATCGAAGACCTGATGCGCGACGTCGCCGTTCGCCGCCCATTTGGGCTCGGCGATATAGGGATGCGATTTGCGATGCCGGCCGACGATCCCGTTCGGTCCGATGAGGACGGCCGTATTGTAGTAGAGCTCGGTCGCAGGATCGACCTCGGGCATCCCGAGCACGATGTAGCAATCATGCTGCTCGCAAATCCGCTGGAAACGGTCGGTCGACGGGCCAGGCACGGTCTCGACGAACGGCTTGACCTCGTCGCGATCGTACCAGCAGTACCCCGTCGTCCCCATCTCGGGCGTGACGATCAGGCGCGCTCCCTCGGCCGCAGCCTCAGCGCAGAGCTTGAGCAGACGCTCGATATTGCGCTCCTTCTCATACATGGTCGGCTCGAACTGAACCGTTGCGGCGCGGTAGCTCGTGGGTGTCGTCATTGATGTACTCCGGAGGATGCCGTCAGACGGCCATGTGCTCGTGAACGAGCGTGTCGGTGAGAGTGGCGATCGGCCCAGACGCCACGATCTGCCCCTTCTCGAGCATCGCGAAGCTGTGAGACGCAAAGCGAACGAAGTCGATGTTCTGCTCGACGAGGACGACGGTGAGCCCCATCTCGCGATTGAGGCGAACGATGATGCGCTCGATCTCCTCGACAATCGACGGCTGGATCCCCTCGTTCGGCTCGTCGAGCAGCAACACCTTCGGGTCGGCTGCGAGCGCGCGGGCGATCGCGAGCTGTTGCTGCTGCCCGCCGGAAAGCAAGCCGCCGGGCCGGTCGAGGTTCTCGATGAGATAGGGAAACAGCTCCCCAATGAAGTCCGGCACCACACGCTTGCCGTCGCGGCGGGCAAAGCAGCCCATCAGGATGTTTTCCCGTATCGTGAAGTCCGCGATGATCTCGCGCCCCTGCGGCACGTAGGCGATCCCGGCGGCGGCCCTCAAATGCGTCGGCCTGGCCGACAGATCATCGCCATTGAGGACGATCCGCCCGTCGGCGTGATCCGTCAGCGCCATGATTGTCTTCAAAAGCGTCGTCTTGCCGGTGCCGTTCCGGCCCACGACGCTCGTCACCTGTCCCGCCGGAATGGTAAGCGACAAGCCGTGGAGAACGTGGCTACGGCCATAGAAACTGTCGATATTGGAAAGCTGGAGCGTCACGACAACCCCTTTGATCCGAGATAGGCCGCGCGGACCTTCGGGTTCGCTTCGATCTCCGAAATCCCGCCCTCGGCCAGAACGCGACCGAGATGAAGAACGGTGATCCGCTGCGCAATCTCGCGCACGAAGCCCATATCGTGCTCGACCACGAGCATCGTGTGCTGCCCCTTCATGCCGTTGATGATCTCCGCGGTTCGCATCGTTTCCGCTTGCGTCATGCCGGCTGTCGGCTCGTCCAGCAGGATCACTTTTGGGTTCTGAACCATCAGGATTCCGAGCTCGAGCCATTGCGTCTGGCCATGGCTGAGATCGGCCGCGGCAGTATTGATCTGGTCACGGAGCCCGATCAGCTCGATCGCGCGATCGACCTTCTCGCGCGCGATCGCCGGATGGCCGAAACCGAGGTTCGCCATCACGCTGGTGCGTCGGCAACTCGCGACCTGGAGATTCTGCTTCACGGTCAGGTCGCGAAAGACGCTCGGGATCTGAAATTTCCGGCCGACACCTGCACGCGCGATCAGGTGCTCAGGCCAGTTTGTGATCTCGGTATCGTAGACCCAGACGCGCCCTTCCGTGCTCGGTGTCTTTCCGCTGACCAGATCCATCAGCGTGGTCTTCCCGGCCCCGTTCGCGCCGAGCAGAACACGAAGCTCCCCGTCATCGACGGTCAGCGAGACGTTGTCGACCGCCTTGAAGCCACCGAAGTTCACGCCGAGTCCGTCGATCGTGATAGCGACCGCCGACATCCTCAAGCCTCCTTCGTTTCGGTGACAGCCGCGCTGGAGACCGGAACGTGAGCAACACGCGGCTTGCCGCGCGCGACCGCGCCAAGCCGTCCGATCAGACCATGCAGGAGCCCACCGAGACCTCGAGGCAGGAACAGCACGGTCAGCACAAAGACCAGGCCAATGATCGCTTTCCAGGCTCCGACCAGCGTCTCCGTTTCACTGATGCCGGCCTCCATCATATTGATCAGAATTGCTCCGACGCACGCGCCCAGGATCGAGGCACGGCCACCCACGGCCGCCCAAACCACCATCGTGACGGAGAAGGCGAGATCCATGAAGGTCGGCGAGGCAAACTGCGCGACGATCACGTAGAGCATGCCCGCCAGGCCGGCGATCGCCGCCGCCACGCAGAAGAAGAACGTCTGGTAGAGCGAGACATCGAAGCCGAGGTAGCGAACGCGCCGCTGGTCGTCCCGCGCCGCCTGCAGCACCAGACCCGCCCGGGTCTCCACGATCAGGCGGGTCGCCACCAAAGTCACGGTCAGGATACTCGCTACCAGCCAGTACGTGCCCTTGCTGTAAGGATCGAACTCGAAGCCGAAGATCTCGAGCGAGGCCAGGTCCGTAAGCCCGTTAAATCCACCCGTCACCGGCTGCGCATCCACCAGCACGAGCCGGACGAGGAGCACCAGAGCCAGCGTGATGATCGAGACAAAGGGCCCTTCAATCCGCTTGCGGAATACAATGATGCCCAGCAGCGCCGCCACGATCACCGGCAGCGCAATTCCCATGATGAGCCCGACGCTCTGGTGCTGGAACGGCAGCCAGAGAAACGACGCCTTGTTGATGCAGCACAGGTCGGTCGGCGCGCCGGGCTCCGCATTCCAGAGCATGAAGTCCGGCACCGGCTTGTCCGCGCCCTGCTGCAGGCTGGTCGGACTCGCCAGCTTCAACGACATGGCCAGCATGTACGCGCCGAGCCCGAAGAAGAGCCCCTGCCCGAGATTGAGGATACCGGCATAACCCCACGACAGCGCGATCGCGATGCCGAGCATGCCATAGACGAGGAACTTGGCGATCCGGTTCAGTCCGAATTCGTCAACGAACAGCGGCACCGCGAAAATTGCGGCGATGAACAGCGCGTAGGCGCAAAGTGTCAGCTTGCGATCGAGAGTCATGGAGCTCAGCGCCGTTTGAACGAGAAGAGCCCTTCGGGCTTCAGAACGATGACGAGAATTACGGCCGCGAACACCACGGCACGCGCCAGGATGTCGTTGGTCGCCACGGCGACGAGCGCATTGGTCTCGCCGAGAAGTCCGGACGCCATGATCGTGCCGACGAGGCTTCCAAGCCCGCCGGTGACCACGACCATGAAGCCGTCCACGACCATGCTGGAGCCGAGATCGGGCGAGACCCCCTTGAACCCGGACATCATGACGCCGGCGACACCGGCCAATCCCGAACCGTAAGCGAAGGTCAGCGCATTGACCTTCCTCACGTCGATGCCGCACGCGGCCGCCATTTTCGGGTTGCGGATGATCGCGCGGACCTTCATCCCGAGCGAGGTCCGATACATGATGAACCAGGTCAGCGCCGTGAGCACCACGGTCACAAGCACGATGAAGCCGCGATAGGCGTTGAGTTCGACGCCCGCGATGTTGACCGCCCCCTGAAGTTCAGCAGGCACTGCGACGTTCTGCAGACCGGTCCCCAGTCCGTCGATGTGGATTCCCAGGAACGTCAAACCGAACTCGAGCCGGATCGCCTGCTGAATCAGCATGGAGACTCCCCACGTCGCAAGCAGCGTATCGAGAAGCCGTCCGTAGAGGCGGCTCACCACCAGACGTTCGATGATCCAGCCAAGGGCTGCAGCGGCCAGAAATGCGAGCGGTAACGCCACATAGAAGCTGGTCTTCAACCAGATCCCGGAGAGCACGGCCACGTAGGCCCCCGCCATCACGATCTCGCCATGCGCCATGTTGATGACGCCCATGGCGCCATAGGTGATCGCAAGACCGAGCGCGACCAGCAGTAGAATCGAGCCCAGGCTGAGGCCGATGAAAAGAACGTCGATCATGAGGCGTACCGCAATCCAGCACCTGCCGCTGCGAGGGTCCGTGAGGCGGCGATCGCCTCACGGGTTGAATGATGAGCTCAGATCTTGAGCTTCGACGTATCGAGCCCCTTCGAGGTGCAGAAGAGATTCGATTCGGTTTCGCCATAGGCGAAGTACGGAAGCGGCTTGATCGGATGCGGATAGGCATCGACCACCTTGCTCTGGCCGTCCGCCTGCCACTGCCCGATGCGCGGGGTCAGCCAGCAATGCAGATTGTCGGCGTCGATCGTCACCGTGCCGCCGGGCGCCTCGTAGCTCTCGCCGGCGATGCCGGTCCGGATCCCCTGTGCGCTGAGATCCTTGGTCTTCTCCACCGCCTGCTTCCACAGGAACACCTGGAAATAGGCGGCTTCCAGCGAATGGTAGGTGACCTGCTTCGGATCGTTGACGAACTTGCGGAAACGCTCGATGAAGCTCTTGTTGCCGGGCATGTCGAGCGACATGAAATACGGGAACGAGGTATAGCTGCCGGCGGCGTAATCCGCGCCCATGGCGGCGATCTCGATCTCCGACGTCACCGTCGCGCAAATCGGAATCTCGGTCTGCGAGATGCCCTGGTTCTTGAATTCCCGATAGAATGCGATGATGGAGTCGCCGACGACGTTGGACAGCACCACGTCCGCGCCCGACTCCTTGATCTTCTTCACCATGACCGCCCACTCGGAATGGCCGAGCTCGAGATATTCGTCGGCCACCCATTGGGCGCCTGCGGCCTCGATCAGCTTCTTGGAGACCTTGGCCATCTCGCGCGGGTAGATGTAGTTCGAACCGACGATGAAGAACTTCTTCTTGCCCAGGGTCTTCACGATCCACGGGATGTAGTTCGCGAGCTGATGGTTCGGCACGGCGCCGGAATAGATCACGTTGCGCGAGCACTCGAAGCCTTCGTAATGGGTCTGGTAGAACAGCATTGCACCGCGCTTCTCGAAGATCGGCAGCACAGCCTTGCGGCTCGCCGAGGTGTGGCAGCCAAAGACCGTCATGATCTTGTCCTTGACGATCAGCTTGGAGGCCTTTTCGGAGAACGTCTTCGGATCGGACGCGCCGTCCTCGACGACCACCTCGACGGGACGACCAAACACGCCGCCCGCGGCATTGATCTCGGCGACGGCCATCGAGACGCCGTTGGCGAGAAGCTTCTCCGCCACGGCCAGATTGCCTGTTTGCGAATAGAGCGCGCCGACCTTGATCGGTTCGGCGGCAAAGGCACGGCTCACGATCTGCGGCGCGGCAAGACTGGCCGAGCCGAGTGCGGCGGCTTTCAGAAGATGACGGCGACTTACGTTCATAGAACTTCCCCTGTTTCCAAAAGTCGATGAAAGCGGAAAAACATCCGTCTCCCTTCGTCCCGCGCCGGCAAACTTCCGCCAGCACCCGCCGGGATCAAGGCGAGCGCCATCGGTCGAACAAACATGTCGACGTGACGATCATCTCGAGGTGAATGGGCTGACGGCCTTGTCAGCAGGCAAACAAAAAACCCGCACCATCCTCGGTCAGAGGACTGGGCGGGCTTCATCGCCGCAGTGTAACGCGGCTTGCGCGCTACACACCTAGAACATGGCCTCAAGGATTGAGGGGATGCGCCAGGAACATCTGTTTCAGATGTTGCCGGATACAAGCATCGTTTTTTATCTAACGCAAGAGCGTTTCGGAATTAATGACCGCGTTCGCGATCTCGTCGATCGGAAGACGCTGCGCCATCGCCTCCTGACGCAACTTCGCGTAGGCATCCTGCTCGTTCAAATTGTTTGCCGCCATCAGAATCGCCTTGGCGCGCGCGATCTTCTGATCGCCGAGAACCTTCCTCTTGTACTTGCGCGCCTCCTTCAAAAGGCGTTGCCGCTGCAGCCAGAGATTGCGGGCAATGGCGAGATTGGTGAGCAAGCCAAACGGCTTGATCGGTCGCTCGATCACGGACAACGCCCCGCTCTCGAGCACCATTTGCAGCATCGATGGATTCTCGTAGCTCACAATGGCGAGGATGGTCGGCGGCGGATTCGGCATCGACCTCAGCAATTGCCCGATTTCCTCGCGCGCCTCGTCTTCCATCGAGAGAAAGACGATATCGCATCCCTGCGGCACCGACGGCGGCACCGGCCACAACAGGTTCGCCATGCACCCGATGCGGCGCAGATGCTCGACAAGCCGTTCGCCATCGGCATCGAATGGATGAATCACGGCGACATCGAGATCGCGAAGGTCCTTGAGAAGAGCGACAGACATGGAGTTCGGCCTCGCTCAGTAGGACAGTGCCCATGCACTCCCCGATTCGTGCTGGAAGCGGACTTCCAGCATGAACGGGTCGGGTGCCACCCTCACGCCGGCGTCGTGAACGACGCGATAATTTCCGGTGGCATCGACGCGTGCCACGCGCGGCCATAGATGCGTGTGGTTGGTGTTACCGTCGATCCGGACCGGTCCTTGCGGCGCGTCATACTCCACTTCCCAGAGCGACCGCAGCAGCTCTTCGAGATGATCGCTACGACTGCGCTCCAATGCCGCCGCGAAGAGGTGAACCGAGAAGTAAGCCGCTTCCGCCGGCGCCGTCACCGGCCAATCGTTCCCCACCCGCTTGTGATAGGCCGCAACGAACGCGCGGGCCGCCGGCGTATCGACGGACTGAAAGAATGGCGCCGCCGTGACGTGGCCTTCGGCAACATCGGGCCGCATGAGAACGACGTCGGCCTCGCTGGTCGATTGACTGGCGATCGGAAGCTGCCGGCCGTCAAATCCGGCCTCCTTGAAGGCGGTGTAGAACGGCACGATGCCGGCGCCGACGATGGTGGAGTAGATCACGTCGGGTCTGGTGGCGCGCACCCTGTCGAGGATCTTTGCGATGTGGCCGGCGGTCAGATTGAGCGGCACATACATTTCTTCGACCGAGTGACCTCCGGCACCCGCAAACAGGTCCGCGATGATCCGGTTCGATTCGTAAGGGTAGACGTAATTCGACCCCACCAGAAATACGCGACTGCCGTGGTTCCTGGTGAGATAATCCACCAGCTGAACCGAATTCTGATTGGGAGCTGCGCCGGTATAGATGCAGTGGCGCGAATACTCGAAGCCCTCGTAGAGCGTCGGATAGAACATCAACGCGCTCCGCGCTTCGACGATCGGCAGCATCGCCTTTCGGGTACTCGACATGTGCCCGCCGAAGATGACGCGCACCCGATCCTCGTCGAGCAACTTCACCGTCAGCTCGCGGTAGCGGGACGGTGTCGACGCGGGATCGTAAGCCACCGGCTCGATGCGCCGTCCGCAGACTCCGCCCGCGGCATTGATTTCATCGATCGCAAGAAGCGTAGCCGCCCGCTGCGTGCGCTCGATCGCACCGGTCACTCCGGTCTCAGAAAACAAGACACCGACGCGCCAAGTCTCCATATCCATCAGCGTTCACCCAAAAAAAATGGTCCCCGTCCCCCTTAGCAGAGGTCGAGAACCACACTGTTCGCGTTCAGGGCGATCTCGACCATGCGAGCCGCATCCAAAGTATGTCAGAGGCCGGGACTCGTTGCAATGCAGCAACCGTAAAAACTTCGGCCATGACGAATGCGAGCCGCCGCACGAAATACGACGGGCGTCCAATTCATCGCAGGAAGGACCTGCGGTCGGACCGAACCGCGGCAGCGACCGCCTCGAGCACCACGCGGACGCGGCGAAGTCGACGGGTATCATCGTGGACAGACATCCAGTAGCTGCGCGTTGCCTGGAATTTGTCCCCGAGCAGAAGCTTCAACCCCGGTCGCTCGCGAGCGAGATAACGCGGCAGGACGCCGATAGCCGCGCCGCTGACCACCGCGTCGACCTGTGCGATCACACTGCTGGTGCGGATCGTCGGCACGACTTCCACACCGTCACCCAGGTCAAGAAAGTTGAGCTGCTGGGTAAAAAGGAGCTCGGCGATGTATCCGACGAAGACGTGCTTCCTGAGATCCTGCAGTGACCTCGGACGGCCCATCCGCTGGAAGTAGATATCCGAACCATAGAGGTCGAGCGTGTAGTCGGTCAGCTTTTGAGCCGCGACCTGTCCCGCCACCGGCCGGTCAAGCGTGATGGCGATGTCGACCTCGCGTGCCGCCAACGAATAGGTCCGCGGCAAGGCGACCAGTTCGATTTCGAGCTCGGGATGCGCGGCGGACAACAGGAAGATCTTGCTGCCAAGATATCCGGCCCCCAGCCCTTCGGGCGCACCAATCCGAACGCGCCCATTCACCACTGATTGCGTATCGGCCAGTCCGGCGATGTCGCGCAGGATGATCGACTCCAGTTCCTCCGTGATGTCCGCGAGCCGGCGGCCATGCTCGGTCACCGCCGTCCGCCGCCCCGCCCTTTCGACCAACGGCATCCCGACCGACCGCTCGAGGCGGAGGACACGACGTCCGACCGTTGAATCGTCGATGCCGAGCAGTTTCGCGGCCTCGGACATCCGGCCGCTCCGCGTCACCTGGAGGAAGACTCGCAGATCATCCCAATCCATTCGGGGCTCTCGCATTTTTGCAAATAGAAGTCGCAGTTTCGGGCATTGAGAGCACAAATCCGCCATGCCATCCAGCGGCAACATTGCGCGGAGAGAGAAGAGAGGCCTGATGCGGATCGACGGGGATTTTGACTATGCGGTTGTCGGTGCAGGCACCGCAGGCTGCATCGTCGCAAACCGGCTGTCCGAAGACCCGCGCAACCGCGTCCTTCTGCTCGAAGCAGGCGGGAGGGACAACTGGATCTGGTTTCACATTCCGGTCGGCTATCTGTTTGCCATCGGAAATCCGCGCGCCGACTGGATGTTCAAGACGGACCCGGAGCCGGGATTGAATGGACGCGCGCTGGCCTATCCCCGCGGCAAGGTGATCGGCGGCTCGTCCGCGATCAATGCGATGATCTCGATGCGCGGCCAGGCAGCGGACTACGACGGATGGCGTCAGCTCGGCTTGGAGGGCTGGGGCTGGGATGATGTGCTGCCGGAATTTCGCAATCTCGAAGATCACTTCATGGGCGCGAGCGACCTCCACGGCACGGGAGGCGGCTGGCGGATCGAGCCGCCGCGCGTGTCGTGGCCGGTTCTCGACGCCGTGGCGACGGCCGCCGAGGACATGGGCATTTCGCGCAGCCTGGATTTCAACACCGGTGACAACGAGGGCGCCGGCTACTTCCACGTCAACCAGAAGCGCGGACGACGATGGTCCTCTGCGCGAGGCTTTTTGAAGCCGGCCTTGAGCCGACCAAACCTCCGCCTCGAGACCAATGTCTGCGTGGACAGGCTCCGTATCGAAAACCGTCGCGTGACCGGCCTGCGTCTGGTCCGAGACGGTCAATCCGTCGATGTCGCTGCCAAGCGGGAAGTCATCTTGTGTGCCGGCGCGCTCGGCTCCGTGCAGATCCTGCATCGCTCCGGCGTAGGACCCGCCGACTGGCTCCGCCCGTTGGGTATCGAGATTGCGCTTGATGGTCCGGGCATCGGACACAACCTGCAGGATCATCTTCAGCAGCGCGCGATCTACAAGGTCAGCGGCATTCGCACATTGAACGAAACGTACCATTCGCTTGGCCGCCGCGCCCTCATGGGGCTCGACTACGTCTTCCGCCGGCGCGGCCCGCTCACCATGGCGCCTTCACAGCTCGGCATCTTCACCCGATCGAGCCCCACGCATGAGAGAGCCAATATCCAGTTTCACATCCAGCCTCTCTCGCTCGACAAGTTCGGCGAACCGCTGCACCGCTTTCCTGCGATCACGGTCGCCGCCTGCAATCTTCGGCCGACATCACGGGGCACGGTCCGGATCGAGTCCAGCAGCCCCAATGCCCCGCCACGCATCGCGCCAAATTATCTTGCCACGCCCGAGGACCGGCTCGTCGCGGCGGACGCCATTCGGGTCACCCGCACGCTGATGCGCCAGCCGGCGCTCGCTCGTTACGCACCCGAGGAATTTCTGCCCGGCCCGTACGTCGCCGACGATGACGTGTCACTCGCGCACGCTGCCGGCGACATTGGCACGACCATCTTTCATCCGGTCGGCACCATCAGGATGGGGCCCGAGGCGGATCCGCTGTCACCGCTTGACGCGCGCCTTCGCATGCGAGGCATCGACGGGCTCCGGGTCATCGACGCCTCGATCATGCCCACCATCACATCGGGAAATACCAACACCCCAACCGCAATGATCGCGCGCAAGGGCGCCAGCATGGTGCTCGACGACGCGCATCGGTCCCGCATCGCCTAGCCGCCATTCGTTTCATCGAGGAGACTCCGCAAATGACCCATCCCGTTCCGCATTTCATCAATGGCGCCCCGGTCGCGTCTTTGCACGGCCGTGCCGCGCCGATCTACAATCCTGCGACAGGCGAGCAATCCGGGACCGTGCCGCTTGCCGGCGCCGACGAGGTCGCTTCGGCGGTCGCGGCCGCACGGACCGCCTTTCCCGACTGGGCCAAGTCTCCGCCGCTGCGGCGCGCGCGCATCCTCAATCGTTTCCTCCGTATCCTCGAGGAACGGCTCGATGAGCTCGCGGCCGTGATCACGTCAGAGCATGGCAAGGTTTTTTCCGACGCAAAGGGAGAAGTACAGCGCGGAATGGAAGTCGTGGAGTTTGCCACCGGCGCCCCACAGCTTTTGAAGGGCGAGATCACCGAGAACGTCGGCACGCGCGTCGACAGTCATTCGTTCCGCCAGCCGCTCGGGGTCGTCGCGGGCATCACGCCGTTCAATTTCCCGGCGATGGTTCCGATGTGGATGTTTCCGGTGGCACTTGCCTGCGGCAACACATTCATCCTGAAACCCTCCGAGAAGGTTCCCTCCGCGTCCATCCTCCTGGCGCAATGGTTGAAAGAGGCCGGGCTGCCGGACGGCGTGTTCAACGTCGTTCACGGCGACAAACAAGCGGTCGACGCGCTGTTGACGCATCCTGATGTCGCAGCGGTGAGCTTCGTTGGCTCGACACCTGTCGCACGATCGATCCACGAAACTGCAACTCTGCACGGAAAGCGCTGCCAGGCCCTGGGCGGTGCCAAGAACCATATGATCATCATGCCGGATGCCGACATGGACCAGGCTGTCGACGCGCTCATGGGCGCGGCCTATGGCTCGGCCGGCGAACGCTGCATGGCGATTTCGGTTGCGGTCCCTGTCGGCGAGACGACGGCAAAGACCCTGATCGAAAAGCTCGTACCCCGGATTCATGCGTTGAACATCGGTCCAGGCATGGACCCGGAGAGCGAGATGGGTCCGCTTGTCAGCCAGCAACATCGCGACAAGGTGCGAGGCTACATTGATGCCGGCGTCGCCGAAGGTGCGACGCTGCTGGTGGACGGTCGTGAATTTCGCCGCCAGGGTTACGAGAATGGCTACTTCATAGGCGGCACACTGTTCGATCGCGTCACACCCGACATGACGATCTACCGCGAAGAGATCTTCGGACCGGTCCTCGCGGTCGTGCGCGCTTCGTCCTATGACGAGGCCGCCGCCCTGATCAACGCGCACCAGTTCGGCAATGGCACCGCGATCTTTACGCGCGACGGCGACGCGGCACGCGAGTTTGCCAACCAGATCCAGGTCGGGATGGTCGGCATCAATGTGCCGATTCCTGTTCCGATGGCTTTCCATTCATTTGGTGGCTGGAAAGCCTCCCTGTTCGGCGATCACCACATGCACGGACCAGAAGGCGTGCGGTTCTATACCAGGTTGAAGACAATTACGACGCGCTGGCCGACTGGTATTCGCAGTGGCGCGGAGTACGTGATGCCAACGTTGGGATGAAGGGCAAGCGACCAAATAGCGAGGCAACCAAGACGTGAGCTACAGGCACCTGATGCGGGCATCACCGTTGATCGACTAGCAGCAGCTGAAGGTTCATAGCCAACATTGGCGCGTCGTCAGAAAGTTCACAGGTGGGGGTATCGGCCGTGCGGTACTCGTCCGCGAAGTACCTTCGTTGTCGGACACCCGCTTTTGGCGGACCGATGGATGCTCCGGTCGCCGTTGTTGGGATGCACCGTGGTGTGGCGATGCCACGAAAGATGATGGTCGGCACTTGAGGCCTGCCATCCGCGATTGATTTTGATTCAGCTCCCGTGGCCGATTCGGCGCCGGATCCGATGACGCGAACGTCATCGGAGGCAGGTTGGAGCGTTCGCATTTGCTGCGATTTCAAAGCGTTGCAAAGCCGAGCCGCACTGCAAAGTGCATTTCGGGACCACCCGTGCTCTTCAGCGTGGCCAAGTGTCCAAAATCATCAAAGAGAGCCCAGTTGAGACCAAACCTGCGGATAGCTTTGCCAACAAATTTGAACCGATGACCTTCAGGTTATAAGCCTGACAATTTCCGAAGCGCTATTCGACACGCTGGCCCGCGCGCCAGCCCATCTCCCAGAAATCTGCCTCGAGACGAGTAGCTTCCTTGAAGATCGCAATCAGCTCTGCCTCGCGGGCCGGGGTGGCGTAGAGATCAGCGAGACGTTCCAAGTGTGCTCCCGCTTTCGCCGCGACCTCTTGGTATGGCTTGCCAGCGTACTCGGCAATCCACACGCGATAGGGGTTCGTCGCAGCGTTCGCATCGGGTTGTGCAGCCAGCCGCTTCGCGATCTCCGCGTACCCGATCACGCATGGGGCCAGCGCCACTTTGAGCGCCAGCAGATCGCCGCGCATTCCAGCATCCAGCACATAGCGAGTATAGGCTAGCATCTCGGCCGCCGGAGGGGTCTGTTCAAGGTCGCTTGGGGACAGACCCCAACCGGCACAGAGTGTCACATGAAGGTTCATCTCGACATCAAGGATGGCCGAAAGACCGGCCGCTGCTTCACGCATGTCGGCAAGCTTGGGCGATTTGTAGACCGAGAGCGCGTAGGCGCGCGCGAACTCGATGAGGAACAAGTAATCCTGAGCAAGATAATAACGAAATGCCGGTTCGGCGAGCGAGCCGTCCGCCAATCCGTTCGTGAAGGGATGCTCGGTGTAGGCGCGCCACTCAGCAGATGCCTCTGTCTTTAGACGCTCCCAGAAACTCACGTTATGTTTCGCCTGGCTTGTCATGAACCGCTTTTGATTGCTTCCCATAGCCTGCATTGTGAGGCTGACCTTGGCCGGCCGCGGCGATCTGCCGGCACGCTGCCGTATGGAGGTCGCTTGCCGTCGATCGCTGGGCTTGAGTGCGTTCTCACGCTATCACCTACAGAACGCAACGTCCTGGTCCAAGATTCGACCACAGACATTCCGCACCAGTTTCGCGCCAATAGCAACCCGCACGAAGGGCGGCGAACGTGGTCGAATTCGACGAAAAGGCAGGAAACTTTACAGCGGCGACGATTGTCCCACGCTCATAACGGTCTGGTTGCAGGTTCGAGTCCTGCCGGGCCCGCCAACGAGATCAATAGCTTACTTCGTTCTCGTTGCCCGCAGCGCGACGACCGCACCAGATACGTGCTGTCTTCGTTCACACGAAAGTTCGCAACGGCGTCAGGCAAGCTCACCTGCTGATGAGTGGACGCGACAGTGCCATCCACGATCCTCGCCTTCGGCCGACGGAGAGGCACCGACAGCAGCAGTCTCTCCCTTTGGCGGTGAAGTCGGCTATCTCCGGCAAAGCGGAAGTCAGCCATAACGCCAATCAAGCCCGCTAAGGGCCAGTAGCAGACATGCGGCGCGATGCGGTGACCAGATCAACATGGACGAGGTTGACGGCACCCACAGGCGCAGGCCGCAAACGCGGACGGTCCTCAAGGACGCGCAATGAGCAACGGCTGCACGTTTGCGCCGCCTGCCATCAGGGGATTCGACGGCT
Organism: Bradyrhizobium sp. USDA 4538; assembly: GCF_024171045.1. NCBI lineage: Bacteria > Pseudomonadati > Pseudomonadota > Alphaproteobacteria > Hyphomicrobiales > Nitrobacteraceae > Bradyrhizobium > Bradyrhizobium sp. USDA 4538. The sequence goes on along the minus strand of NZ_JALJZE010000001.1, from coordinate 6,222,330 downwards.
CGAAGCGAGCGCGCAGTTCTCGCTGCTGGACGAGCGAGCGTGCAACAACAAAGGCGTTCTTCAGGCTTCTGGCTTGCCGGAGTGCGACATTGAAAAAGGCGTTGCCGAAGTAGGTCCACTTGGCTTTGTCCCGACAGCCGAACGATGAATGGTCGGCATCGGCCGCGGTGATGACCAACGTATCGGGGTTCGCGAGACGAGGGATAAAGACCCCGGAATAACAGGCAGAGATGACCACCACCTTGTATCGCATGCCGGTCCGCGCCAGCATGGCGGCGAGATGGGACGGCGTGAGCGTTTGCGTAAGCCGCCCGGCTTTGATTGCAAGCCCGTCGGGGGAGCCGTGCGAGGTGAGAATCAAGAACAGAACATCATTCGCGGCGTCCATCCCATTGGCCGCCGCCTGCAAGGACTTAGCCAGGCCTTCAATCGTTGCACCTCCGCCTTGCTTCGAATTGAATTGCACGTTGACTGGGCCGCTCCCGAAACGACCCGCTACGACCTGTGCTGCGCCGGTCGCCTCGCTTCTAAACACGCCCTGATCGCCGAAAAGGCCGAACGACACCACGCTCACCTTGCGAGCGTCCTCAACGGCGTGCACCGGCGAAGCCAACGGCGCGACGGTCAAAACAAAAGCGACGAGCGGCGCGCCAAGCCGGCTGATCCAAGAGCTGATCCAAGAACTGATCCAAGTGCCGATCCAAGTGCCGTTCCAAGAACCACTCCAAGACTTGCACGCCATGGCGAACCTCGTTTGGTGATCGCCACCTAGCATATGGCGATTCAAGTTGACGGCATTGCGCCCCGGTTCAGCGATTCCTTACCGCAACCCCGCCTCGGTCGATATTTTTCTCCGATCACGCGAAAACTTGCGATGCCGGCTCAGCGAACGCCGGCAACGATCACGCGCGCTCCCGCATCGGCGAGACGCTTGCACTGCTCCTCAGATGCGCCGACATCGGTCACCAGAGTCCAGCGCGGCGGCAGCGGCGCCCAGGCCATCTGTTCGGCGCGGCCGAGCTTGCTGGCGTCGGCGAGAACGATGACTTCCTTCGACTGCTGCATCATCAGCGACTTCAGTGCGACCTGTTCGAGATCCGCTTCGCACAGGCCACGGCCATTCACCACGCCGTCGGCGCTCATGACGGCGCGGTCCGCGGTCATGCGCCGCAACGCCTCATTGGCGAGCGGCCCCATGGTGCTCATGCTGGTGGTGCGCAGCGCGCCGCCCAACACCACAAGCTCTATGCTCGGAGCCTTGGCGAAGAAGGGCAGCAGCGCAAGATTGTTGGTGATGATGCGCAGCCGCCGATGCTGCAGCAGTCGGCCGAAGGCTGCGACCGTCGAGCCGGCATCGAGAATCAGCGTGTCGCCATCCTCGATCAGATCGATCGCCGCGCGCGCGATCGCCTGCTTCTGTTTGCCCTGAACCGCGAGGCGCTGCTCGAGCGTTGTCTCGTTCGCGTGGGCGGTGAGAATGGCGCCGCCATAGGTGCGGCGCACGGCATTGTTCTTGGAAAGATGCTGCAAGTCGCGCCGCACGGTGGAAGCGGAAACGTCGAAGCGCCGCGCGAGATCGTCGACATCGATCTCTCCCGCGTTCAGTGCTTCCAACAGACGAGCGTGACGCTCCTTGCTGCGCATCGACATCGAACCTCAGCCCCCGGATCCATTGCCGTCAGCCGAGCTCGACCGTATCGGCTTCGCGGCACGGCCGATGGATACCACGATGCATCGGCCGCGCAATGTCTGCGCTTAACGCGCATCTCGCTCCTCATCCTGAGGAGCCCGCGCAGCCCCCTCAAGCCGCCTTCTTCGGCGCGAGATCGACTGCCTGCCGCAGCGCTTCGATCAGGCTGCGCTCGTCGGCGATGCCCTTGCCCGCGATGTCGAAGGCGGTCCCGTGATCGACCGAGGTGCGGATCACCGGCAGACCAACAGTGATGTTCACACCGGCTTCCAGCCCCAGCACCTTGATGGGTCCATGGCCCTGATCGTGATACATCGCGACCACCATGTCGTAGTCGCCGCGGCCGGCCAGGAAGAACAGCGTGTCGGCAGGCAGGGGGCCGTGCACGTCCCAGCCCCTGCGCTGACAGGCTTCCACGGCCGGCGCGATCTTCGCGGCTTCCTCGCCGCGACCGAACAACCCGTTCTCGCCGGCATGCGGATTGATGGCGCAGACGCCGATCTTCGGATTGGCGACGCCGGCACGCACCAGCACGTCATGCCCGCGTGCGATGACACGCTCGACGAGGCCGGGCTCGATCTTCTCGATCGCATCGAGCAGGCCGATATGCGTGGTCACGTGAATGACGCGGAGTTTCGGCGACACCAGCATCATCGATACTTCCGGCGTGCCGGTCAGATGCGCCAGGAGCTCGGTATGGCCGGGATATTTGTGGCCGGCCGCATGCAGCGCTTCCTTGGAAAGCGGCGCGGTGCAGATGCCCTGCGCGAGCCCTGCCTGCACCACCTGCACGGCTTTCTCGATGTAGCGATATGCCGCCTCACCTGCCGTCGCCGACACCTTGCCGAACGGCAGATCGTCCGGCACCAGCTTCAGGTCAACGCACTGCACGGCCTTCGACGCAAAATTCACCTGCTTTGCGTCGCTCAACGCATCGACCTCAAGCGGCACGCCGACGATCTGACCGGCCTTGCGCAGACGGTTGGAGTCGCCGATCACCAGCGCATTGCAGATCGCCTGCACCTGCGGCTGCGCCAGCGCCTTCATGATCACCTCGGGCCCGATACCGGCCGGATCTCCCATGGTGATCGCAATGGTCGGACGAGTCATATGAAACTTCCTCTGGTTCGGACGGCGCGAAGCCGCTCGCTGATGCGGATGAGGCTGTTCTCGTCACCGAACGCGCCCGCTTTGGTGGCGATCGGAACAGACAATCGGCCAAGAGTAAGGCCGAGCGACACGCCCGGCTCGATTTCGTCGGCAAGACGGATGCCGTTGACGCCGAAGCGCGACAGCATCGCCGCGGCGGTTTCGCCGCCGGTCGCAGCGAAGGCGCCGATCGCGGGTGCGACGGCCTCAAGAGCGTCGGCGAGCCCCTTGGCGAGCTGCGGGCCGAGCGACATGTCGGGGTGATCATCCATCATGATCTCAACCAGTGTATCGCCGCCGCCGGCAAGTCGTTTCATCACGTCCGCGGCGAGCGCCGCCCGGCCGGCACCATCGTTGAGCAGCGTCTCCGGCGCGACCGGGAAATGCGCCACGGTGCCGGTCGCCTCCAGCTCGCGCGCGGCGGCGCGAGATGCGCCGGCGAGCGAGCCCACCACGATCAGGGTGCCGGATGCGCTCGTCGGAATGCGCAGCGGCTCGACGCCATGGCTCACTTCGAGGCCGGCCAGCGCGTGCGCGAGGCCGGCGCTGCCGATGAAGAAGGTTGCGGGCGATGCATGCAGGCTCGCCTCCGCGATCAAACGCAGATCGTGTTCAGTCTCGGCGTCGCAGGCCGCGACCACGTCGCCCTCCCAGGCGAGCCTCGCGAACGTGGCTTTGAGATCGCCACCGCGCACGGCAGCGAGCTTGACCTTCTCACCGCGAACGCCCGCGGTCGCGAGAACGTCGACAAGATCGGCATTCGGGTAGGTGTGGTCGCGGTGCCAGACCTCGGCCTCCTCGAGGGGGCGGCCTCTGACCAGGATACGCCCGTCGATGGTGGTCCGGCCGGTGGCCGGAAAGGCCGGCGCGAACACGCCAAGGGCCGGACCCGACCGTGACTTGAGATGCGCAAGCGCGGCGGCAGTCTCCGCTGCAGGTTGCCCCCGCAGCGTCGAGTCAATCTTCTTGAAAAGAATACGTCCGCCTTCGCAAAGGCGCGCCAGCACATCGGCATGGCGGGCTGCAGCGGCCCCGGCCGAAAGGCCTCGACTCGCGGCATCGTAGGCCAGGACGGGCAGCTGGTAGCCCGACGCGTCGGTCACCTCACCCCACGTCACCGCAGCTGCACGCCCCCTTCTGCCGAAGGCGATCGCACAGTCCGCGGCGCCGGTGAGATCGTCAGCGACGATCAGCCAGCTTTGGCTTGACGCGTTTTCTTGACGCGAACCGGTATCCACTTCGCTCGAAAACGCTTTAGGGGCCATCTTCAGCGACCTGCTTCAGTGACTTTGCCTCAGTGACTTGCCTCAGTGACAACCGAGCGCGCCGCGGGGGTCATCTTGCCGGCAGAAGCCACGTTGTTCTCTTCTGCAGGCTCCTCGACGTCGCGACCAACAACGCGGGCTGTCCAGGCGGTGACGATCGGCACGAGGATTGCGGTAACCACGACGCAGGCCGCGACGAGGATAGTCGCAGGCCGCGCCGCGTCCGCATAGGCTGGATTCGCCGCGGCGACAATCGCCGGGACGGCCGCCGCATTACCGGCCGTCGAGGCCGCCGCAACACCCGCGACACCATTCCCGCCAGTGATGCGATCGGCGAGGAACAGCGGGATGCCGGTCACAACCACCACGGCCACTCCCATGCCGAGGCCGAGCAGGCCGGCCTGCCAAACCTTCGACAGATCGAGGCCGGCGCCGAGCGCGAAGGCGAAGAACGGGATCATCACAGGCACCGCGCGGCTCAGGAAGTCGCGCATCTCTCTGTCGAGATTGCCGATGATCATACCCACCACCAGAGGCAGGATAGCGCCCACGAGGGTCTGCCATGGAAATGCCGAGAGGCCGGCGACGCCCAAAGTGATCATGGTGAGGAAAGGACCGCTCTCCAGCGACATGACGGTATAGGCGCCGACGTCACGCGGACGTCCATATTGGCCCATCAACGCCATATAGAGACCGCCATTGGTGTCGTTCATGGCGGCGACGATCGCGAGCGTCGAGACACCCGCGAACATGCCAGCTGCGACCGGCGTCTCTCCCAAAATGCGGCCGAAGATCAGGCCGAGGACAACGGCCACGCCAACCTTCACGATCAGCAGGGTGCCGCCCTTCTTCACAATGTAGGGGGTCGCGCGGAAGTCGATGCTCGCGCCCATGCAAACGTAGAACACGGCGAGAATTGTCAGCGCGCCAGAGAACAGTGCGCCGGTGAAGGAGCCAAAAAACTTCGGGGTATCGGGAAAGAAGGTCGCAATAAGCGCCCCGACCAACAGAGGGACCACCATCATCCCGCCCGGCACGCTCTCGATCGCCCGCTTAATTGGAACCTGCATTTCTGTTGTCCTCCCGCACACCGCGCACTTCCGATCATTTTGCGCGTTTTGCTATAAAAACGAGCAAACGCTGGCCGTATATGCTCATATCGCGCAGCATTCAAGACCTATTGCGCATTTTGCGCAAAACTGACCCGATCATTCGCTCCGTCAGATGCGATTGATTTTGCTCGCGGGAGAATGCCAGGGAATTGGGTCATGAGAGGTTGGGCATGGTGCTCATCGCGCAGATGCTCGAAACGCTTACTTGGGGCAACACCCACCGAAGCCCCGACCGTCGCATGCTTCGGCCGCAAGGGTGCCCGGCGGGTCCCTCGCCTGCAGGCGGGACACCGTCTCGGCCAGCGGAACGTCGGCCTGAAAGTCGTCGCGCTCGCGCAGGCTTTCTTCGGGCGCTAGTATGAAGCCTCCCAAGACCGCTCTGAGATTGCTCGGTATTGCAGGCGAAAGCCGTTGCGCAACGGCCGATGGGCCTACTTCTTCGAGCCTCCAACCTGGGCGCGTGCGCAAGGGTGTCACGTCAAGGCGAAGGCACTCGGTGAGAACTACAATGCGGCCGTTGAGCGCGCCGAGTACGTTCTTCTGCCGGCCTTCGACAGCTGGCGGTCTCACGGGCTGACGGAGTGGTTGCAGCGCGAGGAGCATGTCTTCGGAGCTTTTGAGATTTCGCACTACCGCCCCAAGGAGCGGCCCAATAGCGTGAAGATCGTGCATCCGAAGAACGGCGAGGAAGCCTGGTGGCCGCTTTTCGATGATCGGGGCGAATCACTTTTCCCCGAACTGGTGGCCGAGCTCGATGCCATCAAGCAGGTCACGGTTTCGGGTCTGGTCTTCAGGCGCGATCGCGCGCACCGCAAGTCGCGTACTCCGCCACCGTGGATAACTGAGCGCAAGGACCTCCGCTACCTGCGCAGCGTCGTGAAGGACATTGTCGCCGCGGCCGGCCGCCACAGGTCTGCACGGCAATCGCGGATCTATGCAAAGCGGACCCGTAAACAGCTGATCTCGGGGACCCGGAAGCGCCGCGAGGAGCGAACAAAAGCAGCCGGTTTGTCGGAATAGACGCGGCCGTTTGTCGGAATGACAACTACGAGGGCTAACCTAAGCTATTGAAAAGCTTGGTGGGCGCACCAGGGCTCGAACCTGGGACCCGCTGATTAAGAGTCAGCTGCTCTACCAACTGAGCTATGCGCCCGGAACTTGTCCGGAAATGACCCTCGCAAGAGAGCGGTCGTTTAGCAAAGCGATTCCCCGATGTCCAGCAAGCTCAAGCAAGTTTTCCCGACTTTCTGACAACCGAAAGGCCGCCGGAATCCGGCGGCCTTTCATAGGCTTGGCGAGGGTGCCGGCGGACGGCGCTCAGAGCCGGCCGGAGCGCTCCTGATCAGGGCCATCGTCGCGGTCGAAACGGTCGTGATCGAAGCCGCGGCCGCCGCGCTCCCAGCGGTCCATGCCGCGCTCTAGGCGGTGGCGGCGCCAGCCTTCGGCGCCGAAGCCGCGCCCTTCCATATGGGTCAGCATGCTCAGCCGCCGCTTCTGGTTGTCGTCGAGCGTCTTGTAGAGCGGGTCGGCGGCATCGGCGATCTTCGTCAGCGACGTCGCGGTCGCCGCCATGTTGCCGGCGCGCTCGCGCAGGCGGGCGACCGGATCATCGGGCTTCTGCGACTTGTCCGCATCGGTCTTCTCGGCGGCCATCCGCGCATTGGCACGATCGAGCCGCATCTTCGCGAAGTCGCGCACCGCGGCCTCAACCGGCGGCCACAGCTTCTCCTGATCGGCGTTGAGCTTCAGCCCGGCGTGGACGGCGGCGATCCGCGCGTCGAGGAAGGCGGCCCGATCCTCGGGGCTCATCCGCATATGGCCGTGGAACCAGGGACGATGCTGGGCATAGACCGCGGTCGAACCGGCAATCGTGAGCGCCGCGATGCCGGCGAGCAGAACTTTCTTCATACGAACCTCCTTTGAAGGTTGCTCGAAGATGATGCCGCCCGCCCGCGCCTTCAACTTACGGATTGGACAGAGAGAGCTCTGTTACCAAGATGTAATCCGCTTTCATTGCACCGCAGAAACATCCAAGGCGCGAGGTCGCGCTTTGGATGTCTGTTGTTTGCGCTAGATCATGCCGAGCAAGCGCGGCAGCCACAGCGAGATCTCCGGCACGTAGGTGATCAGGCCGAGGAACACCAGCATCGCGCACAGCCATGGCAACACCGAGATGGTGATCTCGCTGATGCCCATCTTGGCGATACTGCTCGCAATGTAGAGGTTGAGCCCGACCGGCGGGTGGCACAGCCCGACCTCGGTGTTGACGATCATCAGGATGCCGAGATGCACCGGGTGCACGCCGAGCTTGGTCGCCAGCGGAAACAGGATCGGCGCCATGATCAGGAGGATCGACGACGGATCCATCACGTTGCCGGCGAGCAGCAGGATGATGTTGACGACGAGCAGGAACATCCAGACCGAGAAGTTCTTGTCGATGATCCAGGCCGCCATCTCCTGCGGGATCTGCTCGTGCGTCATCAGGAACGAGAACAGCACCGCGTTGGTGATGATGTAGAGCAGCATCGAGCTCATGCTCGCCGCCTGCAGCAGCACCTTCGGCACCTCGGAGAGCTTCAGCTCCTTGTAGACGAATACGGTGATGAAGAAGGCGTAGGTCGCGGCGACCGCTGCGGCTTCGGTCGGCGTGAAGATGCCGCCATAGATGCCGCCGAGCACGATCACGATCAGCAGCAGGCCCCAGATGCTTTCGCGGAACGCCTTGAACTGCTGGCCGATGATCGCGCGCGGCATCTTCGGATAGCCGTTGCGCTGCGCGACGAAGAAAGTCACCGCCGCCAGCATCAGCGCGAGCACGACGCCCGGCACGATGCCGGCCATGAACAGCGCGCCGATCGAGGTGTTGGTGGAGACGCCGTAGAGCACCAGGATGATCGAGGGCGGCACCAGGATGCCGAGAGCGCCCGAGGTCGAGATCACGCCGACGCCGAACCGCTTCGGATAGCCGTGATCGACCATCGCCGGCATCATGATCGAGCCGATCGCAACCACGGTGGCGACGCTCGAGCCCGAGATCGCCGCGAACATCGCGCAGGCCGCGACGCCGGCCAGCCCAAGGCCGCCGGGCAGATGCCCGACCAGCGAGGTCGTGAACGCGATCATGCGCCGCGCGACGCCGCCGCGGGTCAGGAAGGTGCCGGCCAGGATGAAGAACGGGATCGCCATGATGCCGAAATTGTCGAGGCCCGAAAACAGCTTCAGGCCGACGCTCTCGATCGGCACCTCGGTCATGGTGAACAGGAAGGTGAGCACGGTCAGGCCGAGCGAAATCGAGATCGGCATGCCCGTCAGCATCAGGGCAAACAGCAGTCCGAAAATAAGTGCGGCGCTCATCACGCTTCTCCAAGCGCGACGGGCGCGGTCTTGCTGGTCTCGACGCCATCGACATGGGAGGCGTCATGGTGCGGCAGGTCGTCGGTCCACCAGTAATTCCAGCACACCTGCAGGAAGCGGAAGCACATCAGATAGGAGCCGAGCGGAATGCAGGCGTAGACGATCCAGCTCGGGATCTCGAGATCCGGTGAGACCTGGTCGGTATGCATCAATTCGAACACGAATTTGGCGCCCATGGTGCCGACGATCCCGGTGAATAGCGCGCCGCCGAGCAGGCCGAAGGTGATGGTGCGCTTGCGCCAGAAATCGTTGAGCCGGTTGATCAGGACGTCGACGCCGACATGGACGCCGGCGCGCACGCCATAGGCGGCGCCGAACTTCGCCATCCAGATGAACATGTAGATGCAGAGTTCCTGCGACCAGGCGAGATTGATGCCGAACAGGTACGGATAGAGCACGGGAACGTCGACCAGAAAACGGTGCACGACCGTGACGAAGGTCAGCAGCGTCGCGGCCCCCATCAGGCTCGCGATGATGATTTCCTCGAGCCGGTCCAGAATTTTAAGCAGCATTGATCTCCCCTGTCATGGCCTGATGCGGCAACCGGCCACGGCACCCTGGCCGCGACCTCACGCGGCCGCGGCGTTCACTATGTTTGCGGTTCAAGTCCCGCGTGACTGTTGCCGTCGATCGGAGCTGCCTCCGATCTACCTCGCCCCGCGTGCGGGGAGAGGTCGAAATTCAAGCGCAGCTTGAATTTCCGGTGAGGGGGAGCTTCCGCGAGCACATCTGGAGCCGCGTTCGCGGAGAAGGCCCCTCACCCCAACCCTCTCCCCGCAAGAACGGGGAGAGGGAGCTCGTCTGGCATCGCCTCAGCGGCGAAGCATCGCAGCTAGTTCATCGGGCTGCGGCCGGTTTCCTTGAGGAATTCGTCGATCAACGGCTGGCCGACGCGCGATGCCACGTCCTTGTAGACCGGCATCATCGCCTTGCGCATCGCCTCGTCCTGCTCCGGCGTCAACGCGACGATCTCGGTCTTGCCGGCCTTCTTGATCTCGGCGAGCGCGTCGTCGTTTTCCTTGGCCGACTGGCTGTTGCCGAACTCGGTGGCTTCCTTCATTGCCTTGGAGAGCTGCTCGCGGATATCGGCCGGCAGGCCGTCCCAGAACTTCTTGTTCACGACCACGACGTAGCCGATGTAGCCGTGATTGGTGACGGTGGCGTACTTCTGCACCTCATGCATTTTCTGGGTGTAGATGTTCGACCAGGTGTTCTCCTGGCCGTCGACCACGCCGGTCTGCAGCGCCTGGTAGACGTCGGAGAATGCCATCACCTGCGGGATCGCGCCGAGCGCGCGGAACTGGGCTTCCAGCACCTTCGACGACTGGATGCGGAACTTGAGCCCCTTGTAGTCGGCGGGCGCGACCAGCTTCTTGTTCGCGCTCATCTGCTTGAAGCCGTTGTCCCAATAGGCGAGACCGGTCATGCCCTTGGAATCCAGCTTCTTGAGCAGCTGGGCGCCGAGCGGCCCGTCGGTGACCTTCCGCAGCGACTTCAGGTCGGGCAGGATGTAGGGCAGATCGAAGACTTCGAATTCCTTGATGCCGATCGGGCCGAACTTCGAGTTCGACGGCGCCAGCATCTGCACCGCGCCGAGCTGCAGCGCCTCGAGCTCTTCCTTGTCCTTGTAAAGCGTCGAGTTCGGGTAGACCTCGACCTTCACCTTGCCGCCGGTGTACTTCTCGGCGAGTTCCTTGAACTTGTCGGCCGCCTTGCCCTTCGGCGTATCCGAGGCCACCACGTGGCTGAATTTGAGAACGATCGGCGACTGCGCCGCCGCAGGCCCGACAAAGGTCAAAGCCGCGATCGACGCCGCAGCCAATATGAGTTTACGCATGTTTCCTCCCGCGTAATTGCGGAGCGCGAATACCGGCCCCGAGACATCCGGTCGCACCATTACAGACAAGCAAAGACGATTGCCATTGCCCCTTTAGCAGGGGCCAATTGCACCATTGCTGCACTGCAAAATTCGATGCGGCGGTATCCCCTTCGGCTCTTGCGACCGTTCAATGACACCACCCGCACGCTGTGCCCGGCCACGGCAATGAGGTCAATGCGAGGTTTGGCAATGGCGGGTTCGCCGGGCGCGAATGCTGCGCGTGTTTCTTGCCGGCTGTCGCCCTGCGAAAACAGAGATCCATACGCCGCGGCAAATCTTGCAGATGTGACTCTTCGTTGTCGTCCTGGCGAAAGCCAGGACCCATAACCACCGCATTTGATTGTGAACGAGGTCGTGGCCCCAGCATCGCGCAACAAGTCTCATTTGGGGTAATGGGTCCTGGCTTTCGCCAAGACGACACTGACGCCAAGACGACACTGAATGTGTTGGACCACGTGTGGCTCATGCTTCCGCAGTCTCGCGGCGCATTGCGTCCGAGCTTTGCATCTTGTTCCGCCCTCACCTCAAGCAGAGGGCGCAGGGAAAGCCGGGTGCCGATCGCACCCATGGGCCCCGAGCAATGGGTAGAAAGTTCGGGGGTAGGACCACAGGTGTAACCGGAAACAACCCGGCTTTCCCTGCGCGATGGGCTACGGCTTACTTCGTGCTCTCCCCGGCGAGACTGGGCTTGGTTGTCACCGTCTTCGCAACGCGCACTGCGCAATCGGAAAAGACACCTGCCGCTAGGGCGTCAGGACCACACGACTTCACCGTCCGCCTCATGCACGTTCGTCAACTGCGCAATCGGCGTCCACCGCATCTCGACCCACGTTCGTGACGACCGCGAAGCGCCCCTCGTGTCGGGTGAGACGGGCAGACCATACACCGAGCCACGCTTCGGATAAAGCGAAATATTTTTGCTGCGAGGGCTTGCGCCGTCGGGCAACTCAGTGGTAGCGGCCCTCCCCGGTCCTTTCGTCATTGCGGGCGACGCACCAGCGTCCGGTGTCGCCTCGCCGAGCGAACGGAATCCGGTCGATCAGGCGTCATTCCCTCCGCAGGATTTTATCCATGGCCTTTCCACGCGCCAGCTCATCGATCAGTTTATCCAGGTAACGAATTTCCCGCATGGTCGGCTCTTTGATTTCCTCAACCCTGACACCGCACACCATGCCCTTGATCAAGGCCCGCGAAGGATTCATTTCAGGCGCCTTTGCGAAGAACGTTTCGAAGTCGGTTTGTTTTTCCAACTGAGCTTCCAGCTCCTTCGAACCGTAGCCGGTCAACCAGGAGATCACCTGATCAACCTCCGCTTTGGTGCGTCCCTTCTTCTCCGCTTTCGCGACATAGAGCGGGTAAACGCTTGCGAAGCTCGTTGTATAGATCCGATGCTTGGCCATGAATTGCTCCGAACGTTCGTATTCCGGGGTCTCGACGAGGAGATATTAGTCCTGGGTTGAACCGGCTTCGCCAATCCGAAGTGTCGCACGTGGCTAGGGCATGGCGATGGCCTGCTGCCTCCCGTTTCGTCCCCAGCGCTCGCGTGCGGCGGCCCGCATGCGTTGGCAGCAATCGCTCTACAGCGACGGCAACCGCTCTGGGGCGGCGCCCCACCCGATCCGTTAGATCACCACCATGTCCAATCCACGGGCGGAAACAATGCGGCCCGCCGGGATCGAACATCAGGATCGAACGCAGGAGTTTTCAACGATGAACCAGATGATCCGCAATACCCAGGAGACAAGCATGAACCTCGACAATGTCTCGCACGCCGGTCAGCCGGGGCCAAACGAGTTGGTGCCATCGCGCTACGCGCTGAAGATCGGCGAGATCGACGTGCTGGTCGTCAGCGACGGGGTGCTGCCGCTGCCGACCAAGATGCTGGCGCACAATGCCGAGCCGGCCGTCCGCGCGGCCTGGCTGGACGACATGTTCCTGCCGCCGGACGCGTTCGACTGGGCGCTGAACGTGGTCGTGGTGCGAAGCGGCGGGAAAACCATCCTCGTCGACGCCGGGCTGGGGTCGGACCCGGACCTGCACCTGCCGAAGGCCGGGCAGACGGTCAAGCGACTGGAGGCGGCCGGCATCGATCTTGGGTCCGTGACCGACGTGGTGCTGACCCACATGCACATGGACCACGTTGGCGGGCTGCTCGTCGAGGGCGTGAAGGAGCGGCTGCGTCCGGACCTGCGGATCCATGTGGCGGCTGCCGAGGTCAAGTTCTGGGAGGCGCCCGATTTCTCCCGCGTCTCGATGCCGCCGGGTTTCCCCGACGCGCTTCGTGCGACGGCCAAGCGGTTCAGGAAGGAATACCAGAGCCAGCTGCGGCTGTTCGACGAGGAGCACGAGGTGGCGCCCGGAGTGGTCGTCCGTCGCAGCGGCGGCCACACTCCCGGCCACAGCGTCGTTCGTCTGGCGTCCGGCGGCGACCGGCTGACATTCGCCGGTGACCTCGTGTTCGCGGTCGGGTTCGAGCACCCCGAATGGCACAATGGCTTCGAACACGATCCCGAAGAGGCGGCCCGCGCCCGGATCAGTCTGTTGCGGGAACTGGCGGCGAACCGCGAGTTGCTGGTTGCCACGCATATGCCGTTCCCGTCCGTCGGACATGTCGCGGTCGAGGGTGACGCCTTCCGTTGGGTGCCGGTGTTCTGGGACTACTGAGACCTTGTCGAGTTAGAGCCGAACCGGGGCGCGTACTCATATCGATCATGGGGGCGGGCTCCGGCTTCCGCGCGGCCCTTCTGAGCAAAGGTCGGCTACGGGCCCCACAAGCTGTCATTCAAGCCGGTCGAGAGCGAATTAGCTTGCCTTGCTTTGAGTCCTTTTGCACTCTCAGGCAAAGGAGGCCGATGCATGAAGATAATGACCGTCGCGTGCGCTCTCGGAGCGGCCCTCGTGCTGTGCAACCTCGGGACGTCTGGTGCTGAAGCCCGGGCGCGGAAGGCACAAGTCGTTCATGAACCAAGGAGGGTCATTATCCCGACGCCCGTGATAAGGCCAACTCCGTGGGACTATTATATTGTTCCACGATATCAATATCGCCCTGAAGACGACCGGGTCGATCCATACGCCCCGCCCCTGGTGTCGTCGTGGCGCCTCTATGAGGCGTGGCGGTGGCCATACTGGTGGTGAACAGCGATCGCGCCAAACAGATCACATTCCGAGTGGTGATCGTCCCCTGACGGACGGGGACTAGTGTGCTGAATGCGAAGTTCGTGCGATTTCGCGGCAGCCACTTTCACGAACTTCGCATTCATAAAGCACACTAGAATCATAAGTTTGCTAGTGTCCTTATCGAATCCGAAGTTCGCTCCGAAGGTGCGGCAAATGATGCGAACTTCGGATTCGGGACACTAGCTGTGAAGTTGCGCGTTGAGGCCGTCCCAATTTGGCGTACGCTTGGTTGCCTCAAGAGCGCCGCTCTGGGAATTCCGACGAAAAAGCAGGCCCTTCTGGCCCGAGAGTTCTTTGGCTTTCAGGACTCGGCCATCTTCCAAAAGGATGCGCGCGCCTGCCGTGACATAACAGCCCGCTTCGACGATACAATCGTCACCCAATGAAATGCCGATACCGGCGTTGGCTCCGATCAGGCAGCGCTCACCGACTGTAATCCTCTCTTTCCCTCCTCCGGACAGAGTGCCCATGATCGACGCTCCGCCACCAACGTCGCTGCCGCTTCCCACAACCACGCCGGCGCTGATCCGGCCTTCGACCATGCAGGGACCGAGCGTACCCGCGTTAAAATTGCAAAAGCCTTCATGCATGACGGTTGTGCCCGGGGCCAAGTGGGCGCCGAGCCTTACGCGATCCGCATCTGCAATTCTCACGTCCGCTGGCGTCACATAATCGGTCATGCGCGGAAACTTATCCACGCCTGTCACCTCGAATGCGAGGGCACGCTTTCGTGCCTCCATTCGCGCGTCCGGTACACGAGAGCACTCACAGGGACCGAGGGGCGTCCAGGCAACGTTAGGTAAGAGACCGAAAACTCCCTCGAGGTTCAGACAATTCGGCTGGACGAGCCGGTGGCTCAGCAGATGGAGTCGAAGATACGCGTCGTGCACGTCCGTCGGCGCAGATGCAAGGGAGCCAATTTCTGTACGGATTGGAACGATGTCGACATTGCGAATGTCGTCGTGTCGCGCATATCCGTCCGCCGACTCGCCCAACGATCTGCTGACCTCGTCCTTCGTGAGAGGGACCGTTGCCGTCTTGTCGGCCTCCGCGACCAGGCGCAGCTGAAGAAACCAGGAATCCAGCACGCGCCCATCAGCGGCAATCGTCGCAAATCCCTCGCCTCTCGCGCCCCTCAGCTCCATCGTCATCTGAATTTCTCACACTGCGATCCTGCACGTCATGCATACGCGAGTTCTCGTGGAAATGGCAACTTCCGGGCTCTCAAACAGGTCCGCTTTGGGGTAAAGGGCGACATGGGTCCACGCCGCAGCGACGCCCCGCTTTTACGCTCTGAGCGGATGTTGATCGACGGTGCTTGCGGTGCTGTGTCGGGTGAGCGAGTAGCCGGCGGACGGCTTTCCGCGCTTCGTCCCCGGACCGCTATTCCGCCGCGGTCCGGATATCGATCTTCTCGGCGCGGACCGCGCAGAACTTGAACTCCGGAATCTTGCCGAACGGGTCGAGCGCCGGGTTGGTCAACAGGTTGGCCGCCGCTTCCGCGTAGCAGAACGGCATGAAGACCATGTTCTCGGGCACGTCGCGGTCGGCACGCACCTTGACCTCGACCGCGCCGCGGCGCGTCTCGAGACGGATGAAGTCGCCGGGCGCGAGTCCCTTCTTGTGCATGTCCTTCGGGGTCATGAACGCGACCGCTTCGGGCTCGATCTGGTCGAGCACCTGGGCACGGCGCGTCATCGAGCCGGTGTGCCAATGTTCGAGCACGCGGCCGGTCGACAGCACCATCGGGTACTCGTCGTCGGGCAGTTCGTCAGGCGGGATCACCTTGGCCGGCACGATCTTGCCGCGGCCGCTTTCGGTCGGGAAGCCGGTGGTGAAGATGATCTCGTTGCCGGGCTTGTCGGGATCGTCGACCGGATAGGTCACCGCGCCCTCGCGCACCAGGCGCTCCCAGCTGATGTTCTTCAGCGACGGCATCAGCTCGGCCATCTCGGTGAAGACCTCACCCGGCCCCGCATAGTTCCAGGGCAGTCCCATCCGCTTGCCGATCTCCTGGATGATCCAGAGATCCTGCCTTGCATCGCCCGGCGGCTTGATCACCTCGCGCGCCAGCTGCACGCGGCGGTCGGTGTTGGTGAAGGAGCCGGACTTTTCGGCGAACGCCGAAGCCGGCAGGATGACGTCGGCGTGAAACGCGGTCTCGGTGACGAACAGGTCCTGCACGACGAGATGATCGAGCTTGGCGAGCGCCTCGCGCGCGTGCTGCAGGTCGGGATCGGACATCGCGGGATTCTCGCCCTCGACATACATGCCGTGGATTTCGCCGGCGTGGATCGCGTTCATGATCTCGACCACGGTCAGGCCGCGCACCGGATCGAGCTCCTGTCCCCACAGCTTTTCGAAGGCGCCGCGCATGTCGTCGCGGCCGACCGGCTGGTAGTCCGGAAGGAACATCGGAATCAGGCCGGCGTCGGAGGCGCCCTGCACATTGTTCTGCCCGCGCAGGGGATGCAGCCCGGTGCCGGGGCGGCCGACCTGGCCGGTGATCAGGGCCAGTGCGATCAGGCAGCGCGCATTGTCGGTGCCGTGGACGTGCTGGCTGATGCCCATGCCCCAGAAGATGATCGACGATTTGGCGCGGGCGTAGGCGCGTGCAACCTCGCGCAGCGTCTCCGCCGGAATGCCGCAGATCTGGGACATGCGCTCCGGCGTGAACTCCTGGATCTTCGCCTTCAGCTCGTCATAGCCCTCGGTATAGCCGGCGATGTACTGCTCGTCGGTCAGGCCTTCGGTGATGATCGTGTGGATCATCGCGTTCAGCATCGCGACGTCGCTGCCCGGTTTGAATTGCAGGTGCTCGGTGGCGTGGCGCGACAGCGTCTGCCGGCGCGGGTCCATCACATAGAGCTTGGCGCCGCGCTTGGCGGCGTTCTTGATGTAGGTGGCGGCGACCGGATGGTTCACGGTCGGATTGGCGCCGATCACCCAGATCACCTCGGCGTCGGCCGCGGCCGCGAACGGCGCCGACACCGCGCCTGAGCTCAATCCCTCGAACAGCGCCGCCACCGACGAGGCGTGACACAGCCGCGTGCAGTGATCGACATTGTTGGAACCGAAGCCGGTGCGCACCAGCTTCTGGAACAGATAGGCTTCCTCGTTCGAGCCCTTGGCCGAGCCGAAGCCGGCGAGCGCCTTGGCGCCCTTCTCGTCGCGGATCTTGCGCAAGCCCGCAGCAGCGAGATCGAGCGCCTCCTCCCATGTCGCTTCGCGGAAATGGGTGTAGGGATTGGCCGGATCGACCTGGTCGTTGGCATCCTTCTTGACGCCGGGCAGCCGCACCAGCGGCTTGGTCAGACGATTGGGGTGATGGATGTAGTCGAAGCCGAAGCGGCCCTTGACACAGAGCCGGTTGTGATTGGCGGGACCATCGCGGCCTTCCGCGTAGATCACCTTCTCGTCCTTGACCTGGTAGGTGACCTGGCAGCCGACGCCGCAATACGGACAGAGCGAATCCACCTTCTTGTCTGGATAGGTGACGCGGGTCTGCTTGTCGTCGAGCATGACCGCCGGCATCAGCGCGCCGGTCGGACAGGCCTGCACGCACTCGCCGCAGGCGACGCAGGTCGATTCGCCCATCGGATCGTCGAAGTCGAACACGATCTTGGCGTCGTGGTTGCGGTAGGCCATGCCGATCACGTCGTTGACCTGCACCTCGCGGCACGCACGCACGCAGAGGCCGCACTGGATGCAGGCGTCGAGATTGACGCTCATCGCCGGATGGCTGGTGTCGGCGTGCCAGCGTTCAGTCGCGGGAAAGCGGCTTTCGGTCACGCCGGTCTTCTCGGCCCAGTGCCAGAATTTCGAGTCCGGATCGTGCGAGGTTTCGCGCGCCGGCTGGTCCGCCACCAGCAGCTCCATCACCATCTTCTGCGCCGCGACGGCGCGCTGGCTGGCCGACTTCACTTTCATGCCGACCGTCGGCGTCCGCTTGCAGGACGCCGCCAGCACGCGCTCGCCTTCGATTTCGACCATGCAGGCGCGGCAATTGCCGTCCGGCCTGTAGTCCGGAGCGGGCGAATAGCACAGATGCGGGATCTCGGTGCCCTGGCGCTTGGCGACCTGCCAGATCGTCTCGCCGGCCCGCGCCTCGACCTGCTGGCCGTCGAGCTCGAACTGAATCGTCAGGCCTGAGTTCTGATTGTTGCTCATTCAAGTCCTCGTCGAAATTCGTCTGCTCGGCCTTGCCTACTCGGCGGCTTGCTGCGGACGAAAGCCGTCCGGAAAATATTTGATCACTGAGGTCAGCGGATTGGAGGCCGCCTGACCGAGGCCACAGATCGACGCATCGCGCATCGCCTGGCTCAATTGGTCGAGCAGTTCCTTGTTCCAGACCGGCTGCTGCATCAACAGCGCCGCCTTCTCGGTTCCGGCGCGGCACGGCGTGCACTGCCCGCAGCTCTCGTCCTCGAAGAACTTCATCAGGTTCAGCGCGGCGTCCCTGACGTCATCGGCCTGCGAAAGCACGACCACGGCGGCGGAGCCGATGAAGCAGCCATATTTCTCCAGCGTGCCGAAATCGAGCGGGATGTCGTCCATCGACGCCGGCAGGATGCCGCCGGATGCACCGCCCGGCAGATAGGCCTGCAAGGTATGGCCATCGGCCATGCCACCGCAGAACTCGTCGATCAACTCGCGCAGCGTGATGCCGGCGGGAGCGAGCTTGACGCCGGGATTCTTGACGCGTCCCGACACCGAGAAGCTGCGCAGGCCGTGGCGTTCGTTGCGGCCGTGGCTCTTCCACCAATCGGCGCCCTTCTCGACGATGTCGCGCACCCACCACAACGTCTCGATGTTGTTGATCAGCGTCGGCAGGCCGAACAGCCCGACCTGGAACGGATATGGTGGCTTGTGCCGCGGCAGGCCGCGCTTGCCCTCGATCGATTCCAACAGCGAGGATTCCTCGCCGCAGATATAGGCGCCGGCGCCGCGCCGCAGATGCAGCGTCGGACCACCCGGTGGGAGCTTCGCGATCTCGCGCGCGAGGATGTCGCGGCAGGCCGGGTACTCGTCGCGGATATAGATGTAGACTTCCGGCGCCTCGACCACGTGGGCGCCGATCAGCATGCCCTCGAGGAAACGATGCGGATCGGTCTCGAGATAATAGCGGTCCTTGAACGTGCCGGGCTCGCCTTCGTCGCCGTTCACCGCCATCAATCGCGGACCGGGCTCGCCGAGCACCGCGCGCCACTTGCGGCCGGTCGGAAAACCGGCGCCGCCGAGGCCGCGCAGCGACGCATCGTCGAGCGCCTTCAGCAGGTCTTCGCGCGGCAGCTCGCCTGAGCGCAGGCGCGCCAGCAGCCGGTATCCGCCGCCCGCCACATAGGCGTCGTAGTCGACATATGGCGGAAGGTGCACATGGGTGTCGCCGCTCTTCGCCGCCGCCAGCACATTGGTGACGGTCGCATGATCGACGAAGTTGTGGCCGACCTCGGCAGCGGGCGCGGTGTCGCAGCGGCCGACGCACGGTGCGCGCACGACGCGGATGCCGGGGCCGGCGCGGTTCTGCAGATCCTTCAACAGCTGTTCGCCGCCGAGCATCGCGCAGGTCAGCGAATCGCAGACACGTACGGTGAGCGGCGCGATGTCAGCCTCGCCTTCCTTCACGATGTCGAAATGCGCGTAGAAGGTGGCGGTCTCGAACACTTCGGCGAACGACAGCTTCATCTCGTCGGTGAGCGCGGCAAGATGCGCCGCCGAGATCTGATGGTATTTGTCCTGGATCAGATGCAGATACTCGATCAGGAGGTCGCGCCGCCTCGGACGATCGCCGAGCAGCGTCTCGATCTCATGGGCGGCCACGGGGTCGACCTGGCGTCCCTTGGGCGTGGCCTTCGCTCGCTTCCTGCCCTGTCCGGGATGCTCGAACGCACGAACCTTGTGAACGTCGTCTCGACTCATGAAGCCTCGCCTTGGGAACCACGCTTTGCGCGAATTGCACTGCTTCGACGAACTCTATTCTCTGGTATGCCAGAGGCAAGCAGTTTTAGAACGTCTCTAGCAGCGTCGGGTTGCCGCGTAGGCCATTGTTTATGTTTGCCTATCGGGCGATCTGATTTTGCTATCGCGCACCCGTCGCGCTGCGCGGTCCCGACCGCGTTTCAGCTCTCACAGCAGGTCGGCGTAGCCGAGAAAGCCGACGGCATCGCCAGGTTCAACCCGCACCACCGACTCGCCGAGTTCGACCAGTCCATCGGTCTCGATCAGCGACGACAGCAGACCGGCTCCCTCGCGAGGAAACTTGTTCGCTTCCAGCGTACCGTCCGTCGCCCGTCGCAGCGAGACGCGGACATATTCGCGCCGCCCACTCTTCTTCTTGTAGCTGAAGGCCGCCCGCACCGGCATCGGCAGCAAGGGGGACGGCACAGCGCCCGATAGCGCCAGCACGGTCGGCCGCACGACATGAACGAAGGTGACGAAGCTCGCCACCGGATTGCCGGGCAGGCCGATCAGCGGCGTGCCGTCGATGATTCCCATCGCCACCGGGCGGCCGGGCTTGATCGCCATCCGCCACAGCACCAGCGAGCCCGCCTGTTCGATACCGGCCCTGACGTGGTCCTCTTCGCCGGTCGAGACCCCGCCGGTGGTCAGGATCAGGTCGTAGCGCCGCGCGACCTGCTTGAGCGCCGCGGCGAGCTCGGCCCGCTCGTCGCGCAGGATGCCGAGATCGCCGACCTCGCAACCGAGCCGCCGCAGCATCGCCATCAGCATGAAACGGTTGGAATCGAACAGTTGCGCTTCGGCGCGCGCGCTGCCGGGCGCGGCTAGTTCGTCGCCGGTCGAGAACACCCCGACGCGAAGCCGACGCACCACATCGAGCGTGGTGAGCCCGAAGGCCGCGGCGACCGCGATATCCTGCGGGCGCAGCCGCCGGCCCGCCGCCAGCGCGACATGGCCGCGCGGAATGTCTTCGCCGCTGGGGCGCACATTGGCGCCGACCTTCAGGCCGGACGGCAGGATTACGTGCCCGGAATCGTCGATCCGCACGTCTTCCTGCATGAACACGGTGTCGGTGCCATCGGGCATCGGCGCGCCGGTGAAGATCCGCACCGCTTGGCCCGCCTGCGCCGGCTGCGCCGACGCGCCCGCCTGCACCCGTCCGGCAACGGGAAACGCGCGCTCGCCGCTCGCCGGCAGGTCCGCGCCGGATACCGCGTAGCCGTCGACGGCGGAATTTTTGAACGGCGGCAGCGCAAGCGGCGCGACAATGTCGCCGGCCAGGATGCGTCCGTCCGCATCCACCAGGGCAACGGCTTCGGTCTCGCCGACAGGCTTGACCCGCGCGGCGATGATCGCGACGGCTTCGTCGACCGACATCATCGGTCCGCCGAATGCGAAGCAGTCGTCCGAAAGCTGCGCCATGATCTCCCTCAGTCCTCGGCCATCGACAAGATTTGTTCGACCCGGATCGCGAACTGCGGCGTTATCCTCAAAGCCGGACCGATCGATGCCAGTTCCCGCGACGCGGCGGAGAGTCGCCAGTCAGTCTCCGAACGTGCTTATATCCCTAGCTGCGATGCCATGTGAACCCATCTGGACGTCAAGCAGTGCCCGAGAAAACCACCGCTCCCATCATTGTTCCTGATCCGGACGATCCACGCCTGACGGAGCGCGTGGTCGGCGTCGATCAGACCGGCGCACGGACCGAGATCAAGGTGCCGGTCGAGCGGCCGCTGACGCTGTACCTCAACGCGCAGGAGATCGTCACGATGATGACGATCAACGACTACCCCGAATACCTCGCGCTCGGCTACCTCTTGAACCAGAACATGCTCAAATACGACGACGTCGTCACCGAGGTCGAATATGACGACGATCTCGAGGTCGTCGTCGTGCGTACCGCGCACCACACCAATTTCGAGGCCAAGCTGAAGAAGCGCACGCAGACCTCGGGCTGCGCCCAGGGCACGGCGTTCGGCGACCTGCTCGAAGCAGTCGAGAAGGTGGCGCTGCCGAAAGCCGAATTGCGGACCTCCTGGCTCTACCGGATGACGCACACCATCAACACGATGCCCTCGCTCTATCTGGAAGCCGGCGCTATTCACGGCTGCGTGCTGTGCAAGGAGGCGACGCCGGTGTGCTACACCGAGGATGTCGGCCGGCATAATGCCGTCGACAAGATCGCGGGCTGGATCTACCGGCACAATGTCGATCCGGCCGACAAGATTCTCTACACCACCGGGCGGCTGACCTCGGAGATGGTGATCAAGACGGTGCGGATGGGGATCCCGATCCTGGTCTCCCGCTCCGGATTCACGGCGTGGGGCGTCGATCTGGCGCGGCAGGTCGGGTTGACGCTGGTCGGGCGCGCCCGCGGCAAGCGCTTCATCGCGCTGTCCGGTGAGGAGCGGATCGTCTACGACCAGAACCTCGACTATGTCGAAGAGGAATCGATGCGTCACAAGCGCAAGGGCGAGACCGACAATGTCTGACATTCCGGGGACTGCCGTCCCGGGCGTGCTGCTCGCAGGCGGGCTCGCGCGCCGGATGGGCGGCGGCGACAAGCCGATGCGCAAGATCGCGGGCCGCACCATTCTGCAGCGGGTGATCGACCGTCTCGCTCCGCAATGCAGTGGGCTGATCATCAACGCCAATGGCGACCCGGCGCGCTTCGCCGCGTTCGGCCTTCCAGTCGTCGCCGACAATGTCGCCGACAATCCCGGTCCCCTCGCCGGCATCCTGGCCGCGCTCGACTGGACCGCCGCCAACCGGCCGGATGCGCAATGGGTGCTCAGCGCCGCGGGCGACTGTCCGTTTCTGCCGCGCGATCTGGTCACGCGCCTCGAACAAGCGCGTCGAGCGCAGAATGCCGAGCTCGCGGTCGCTTCATCCGGCGGGCAGACGCATCCGGTGATCGGCCTCTGGAGCGTGCGCCTGCGGAATGAATTGCGCCAGGCGCTGGTCGTCGAGGACGTGCGCAAGATCGACCGCTGGACCGCGCGCTATCCGCTCGCAACGGTCGAGTGGCCGACCGAGCCGCTGGATCCGTTCTTCAATGCCAACACCGTCGAGGACATCGCGGAAGCCGACCGCCTCGCCGCGCTCGACGGCGGATAGAGCATCGGTTCTGATTGAATCAGAACCGAAGCTCTAGATTCTTGTTTTGACGCGTTTTCTTCACGCGAACCGGCGTCCACTTCGCTCGAAAACGCTCTAACGTCCGCCGCCCCACTCAGCTCGGCCACGGCGTGTTGCGGATCCGGGTGCAGGCGTTCGGCCTGTGAAATGTGGGATCGCGCTCCGCGACGAAGTCGAAATTGACAGTGCCGAACGTGGTCTGCGGCTTCTTCAGGGCCGAGCAGGTCTGAACCTCGATGAACTCGTTCTTGAAATCGCCGCGGGGCAACGCGGCAAGGACGCCGTCGCGCTGCTCGGCGGTATAGTCATCGTATCCGACGCCGACGGCATCGACCAATACGCCCGCATTGGTGAGCGCGATTTCCGGCCGCATGTATTGCGGAATGCCGGGCGTGGTGTGCAATGCGATCGCCTCCCACACCAGGTCTGCTTTGGGCTCGGCGATGCCGTGGCTCCTGAGAAATTTGCGCGCCGCATCGGCGCCGTCGACTTCAAACCGTTTGGTCTCGGTATGAAAATGATCGACAAGGCCGAGATCATGAAACAGCGCGGCAACATAAAGCAGTTCAGCGTCGAACTTCAGATTTTGCCTGGCACCCTTGAGCGCGCCGAACACAAACACGCGGACCGAGTGATTGAACAACATCTCGGTCTCATGTTGCCGCACCAGCTCGGCGGCTTCCCGCGCGATCTTGCTGTCCGGGATTCGAACGCTGGAAATCGTGTCCGCCATCATCGCACTCCTGCCCTGTGTAGCGTCCCGGATGCATGCACTGGACGGCCAATGGCGTCACGATTCACGCGCGCCGGCACTCCGCTGCAGTGAATCGCACCCCACTACCTAACCCGCGAAGCGGCAACCGGAAGGCCCCTGCCGCATGAAGATTCTGCAGGGAGATCGTGAGGCTGGTGCAATACGGAAAGCGCGATCGGGTTCAGCCGATCGTGCCTCGCCTGATCCAGCCGAAGCCTGACCGGAAGCAGCCGGCACAGGCTCCGCTGGGTCGCGGCGATCAGTGCCCCGCGGCGATCCTGGTCGGGCCGCAGACGTCGTCTGCGTTGTTGCCGTTGTCGTGGCCGCGGCCGTTGTCCTTCATCCGGCCGTGATCGCCATCGCAATTGACGGGAGCGAACGACACGCCGCGATAGACCATGCCGAACGCCGGCGGCACAACGACGTCAAAAGCTTCGTTCGCCGGAAGCGTTGTCGCCGCAACCCTGTCCGTGATCGTGACGACTTGATTCGGATCGGCGCCGGGCTCGACCGAGTTGCCCACGGTCGACGTCACCGCGAAAATCGTCGCGGTACCGTCGCGGTTGACGCGGCCCGTGATATTGCGCAGGCCGCCGGTTGCCGGATCGGTCGGATAGCCGTTGACATGATAGAGCGTGCCGAGGTTCAGGCCCTTCTGCAGCGTGTAGGCAAGGCTCCAGCTGCCGTTGACATAGACCCACTTCTGAAGGCCTGCGGTCGGTGACGTGGCAGCGTCGGCGAGATTGCCGTCACCTTCCTGGGCGACATAGAGCGTCGTCGCGCTGGCGAACCAGATGCCAAACGGATAAAAGCCGTTCGCGCCCGAGTTCGCCGAGGGATTGTTCGGGAAACCCGGAAGAATGCTGAACGTCGTCGACGCGGCGGTCTCGCGGGTCGGCAACACGCCCGGCTGGCCGACCTGATAAACCGTATTGATGCCGTTGCTGCCGCTGCCTTTGGTGACGTAGAGCGTGTTGTCGGAGATCGCGAGACCGCGGAAATTATCGTCCTTGCCGGACTTGTCGGCGGCAAAGCCAAGCTGGGCAACCGAGAAGCCGAACTGGAAGCCATTCTTGCTGCCGGGCGTACCCTGCTGCACGCCAACCACGGCGTCGGAACCATCGACAGCGGGCGTCGCAAGTTGAACGCCGGTGTCGTTGACGACAAGCACCGGCTGGGTGCCGCTGCCGTTGCCGGCGTTGCCGACCGTGAAATACTGGTCGGCCTGGGTGCCATTGACCTTGTTGGCGCGGATCGCGCCGCGGCCATTGTCGCCGCTATAGACATTGACCTTGGTCCGGTGCAGCGAGCCGTCGAAATCCAGCTCCGCGACCACGCGCGCATGCACACCGGTGTCCGGATTGGTCGGGTCGACGTGGTTCGGCGAATTGGAGTTGGAAACGTCCAGCTGGTTCACCGCCGCGTCGTAGCCCATGAACGTCACGGCCTTGCCGTCGGGCGACAAATGCAGCGACAGTTCAGACTTGGAGCTGAAGCTCGTCACGGCCACGTCCGCCGGGACGGTCAGCGCGCCGATTTCGCGCAGCCGACGGCCTTCCAGATGAAATTTCCTGATCGCCACCGGCGCAGTCACGCCGAAGTTCGAATCGACGGCCACGTTGTTGAAGACCCCCGGATAGCGGCCGTCCGCCACAGCCGTCGCGCCGGTCGGCAGCGTCTGGCCTACGGTGACGGTCGATGGGTTGCCCGCATAGACCGCCGTGCTGACCAGCAATTCGTGCGGATTGCCCGCGGTCTGGGACAACGCCGGATGGACCGCAAAAAGCGCCGGTGAGAGCGCCGTACCCGCGATCAGGCGCCGGACAATCGCGCGGCGAAATGTTTCCGGAGTTGTTTGCGATTTGGCGATCGATTTGAACATGCGAAGACCCCCCATTTTTTGAAAATTGGAATGGTTTCCTCATACGGGGCCGATCGCAACACTCGTGTGACAGATCGCCGCAGCTCGTGTTCACGTTCTGGAAATCGCGCAGCTCGCGTGCCCGCCGATGCGGGAGACGCCAAAGGGCGATGAGATTGGGTCGGATCGTCATCGCGCTTTGGCTCATGGTTCGAGCATGATCGCCGCGCAAACGCTTCGCGTTGATCGCTTAGCTGGCCCGTCCGCCAACCCGGCCGACCCGATCCGTTTCGATCGCCCGCAGATAGTCCAGCATCAGACGGCTGGTTGCCGACAGATGCGTGGTGTCGCGGACCACGATCTTCAGCTCGCGCCGTCCCCAATCGTCGCGCAGCGGGATCGCACGAAGGCCCATGCCGGCGCCGACCACCTCGAAGGCGCGGTCGGGGATCAGCCCGAGCCCCATATTGGCCTGCACCATGCGGCAGACCGCATCGAAGCCGGGCACATTGATGCGCAGCCGCATCGCCTTGCCGGCTTGCGTCGCCGCATATTGCGAACGCAGATAGATCGAGCTCGCGGTGTGCAAGCCGATATGGTCGAAATCGAGCGTCTCGGTGAACAGCAATGTCTCGCGGCCGGCCAGCCGATGGTCGGCGCGCATCACCACCACCAGATTGTCGTAGCGATAATGGAAGGCCTCGAGCGCGCGGCTGTCGGCCTCGGCGGAGCAGATGCCGATCTCGGCCGCGCCCTCCTCGATGCCGCGCACCACCTGCCCGCTCGGCCGCTCCTGCAGATCGACGCGGAGCAATTCATGCGCGGCGAAGAAGGCGGAGAGATCCTCGGGCAGGTATTGCACGATCGCTGAGAGGTTGGCGAGCATGCGGACATGGCCGCGCACGCCTTGCGAATATTCCGACAGCTCGACCGCGATCTTCTCGACATTGAGCAGCGTCACCCGGGCGTGGTGCAGCAGCGCCTCGCCGGCCGGCGTCAGCGCCATGCCCTTGGCGAGCCGCTTGAACAGCGTGACGCCGAACGCCAGCTCGAAATCGTTCATCCGCTTCGACACCGCCGACGCCGCGATCCCCTCGCGCTGCGCGGCGCGGGTGAGGTTCTGTTCGTCGCAGACCGCGACGAACAGGCGAAGCGTTGTCAGGTCGACCCGGCGCGTCAGCGCGGTCTCCGCCGGCGTGGCGGCGCGCGGAAGGTCTGTCACGATGGAGGAGATCGGCATGGACGGCGTTCCCCAGGAAAGAACGCAGCGTAGCGCTGGAGATGGCGCGGAAGATTCCAAAGCAGTGCGGAATGAGACGGAATATTGGTAAATGATTCCAAGAATGACTGAGTTGGGCGGTTTTCATCCCAAACCGGTCACCCGCAGCTGTATTACGAGCGCAGTTCGTCACCGTCACCCTGAGGTGCGAGCGAATGCGAGCCTCGAAGGGCGACGGCCCGGCGTTCTCCGCGAGGGATCATCGCGCGCTGAAACAGCGGGGCCGTGCATCCTTCCAGGCTCGCTTCGCTCGCACCTCCAGCGACAAAGGCGAAGCCGTTGCGCGGGGATGACGGGTTTAAATGTGGGCGTTCAAACAAAAACGCGGCGCCGAGGCGCCGCGTTTCGACTTATCGATTCTGCGCGCTCGTCAGCCCGCGGCCTTGGCCGGCACGTCGCGCTGGCGCTTCATCACGATCTTGTTCAGCGCACCGAGATAGGCCTTTGCGGAGGCGACCAGCGTGTCCGGATCGGCGGCGCGGGCGGTCATCGAGCGACCTTCATGGGCTAGACGCACCGAGACTTCGGCCTGCGCGTCGGTGCCTTCGGTCACCGCGTGCACCTGATAGAGCTCCAGCTTGGCCTCGTGCGGCACCAGGCGCTTGATGCAGTTGAAGACGGCGTCGACCGGGCCGTTGCCCTCGGCCTCCTCGATCTTGATCTGGCCGTCGACGTCGAGCTTCATGGTCGCGCGCTGCGGGCCATGGGTGCCGGCGATCACGGTCAGCGAGGTCAGCTTGATGCGGTCGTGCGCGGCCGCCATCTCCTGGTCGACCAGCGCCTCGATGTCCTCGTCGTAGATGTCCTTCTTGCGGTCGGCC
This sequence comes from Bradyrhizobium sp. USDA 4538, assembly GCF_024171045.1. Classification (NCBI taxonomy): domain Bacteria; kingdom Pseudomonadati; phylum Pseudomonadota; class Alphaproteobacteria; order Hyphomicrobiales; family Nitrobacteraceae; genus Bradyrhizobium; species Bradyrhizobium sp. USDA 4538. The sequence goes on along the minus strand of NZ_JALJZE010000001.1, from coordinate 6,194,833 downwards.
AGCGCCTTCATCCGCGTAAAGGCATCCTCCAGCTGGTTGGCGCCGAGCTTGTAGCCCATCTCCTCCAGCTTGTGGATGAAGGCGTGGCGGCCGGAATGCTTGCCGAGCACCAGCGAGGACTGCTTCAGGCCGACCATCTCGGGCCGCATGATCTCGTAGGTCGAGGCGTCCTTCAGCACGCCGTCCTGATGGATGCCGCTCTCATGCGCGAACGCGTTACGGCCGACGATTGCCTTGTTGTACTGCACCGGGAACGAGGTGGCCGCGGACACCACCTTCGAGGCGCGGGTGAGCTGCGTGGTGTCGATCTTGTTCCAGAACGGAAACTTGTCGTTCCGCACATTGATCGCCATCACGATCTCTTCCAGCGCGGCATTGCCGGCGCGCTCGCCGATGCCGTTGACGGTGCACTCGACCTGCCGCGCGCCGCCGACGACGCCGGCCAGTGAGTTCGCGACCGCCATGCCGAGGTCGTTGTGGCAATGCACCGAGAAGATCGCCTTGTCGGAATTCGGCACACGCTCGATCAGCGTGCGCATGAAGTGGGTGTATTCCTCCGGCACCGTGTAGCCGACGGTGTCGGGGATGTTCACCGTGGTGGCGCCGGCCTTGATCACCGCTTCGACGATCCGGCACAGATAGTCCATCTCGCTGCGGGTGCCGTCCTCGGCCGACCATTCGACGTCGTCGATCTGGTTGCGGGCGCGGGCGACCATCGCGACCGAGGTCTCGATGACCTCCTCGGGGGTCTTGTTCAACTTCACCCGCATATGCAGCGGCGAGGTCGCGATCACGGTGTGGACGCGGCCGCGGCGGGCGAACTTCACGGCTTCGGCGCAGCGGTCGATGTCGGCCGGATGGGCACGGGACAGGCCCGCGATGACCGAGTTCTTGGAGCGGCGGGCGATCTCGCTGACCGCCTGGAAATCGCCTTCCGAGGTGATCGGGAAGCCGGCCTCGATGACGTCGACGCCCATGTCGTCCAAGAGTTCGGCGACCTCGAGCTTCTCCTCGAAGGTCATGGTGGCGCCGGGGCACTGCTCGCCGTCGCGCAAGGTGGTGTCGAAAATGATGACGCGGTCCTTCTCGGACTTGTTCGCGGTGGCCATGTCAGAAATTCCTTTAAGCTTTGCGCCCGTCATGTTGCTCCTTGAGCAATTACCTGGGCGATATCAGGGTTCGGTGATCTCGTACAAACCCCTGAGTGCCCAGGCGCAAACGCCCAGCCGGCCCTCAGGGGCAGGTAAGAAGAAGGCCGCCAATAAGCAGGGTGGGCGCTGCGGCAGGGATCGTGGCGGTAGCCTGGGCCACCTCCCCCGAAATCCCATCAATTTGGCCGCGAATCAGCATTGCCAGACCCTGTTGAGCGCCAAAACTCTCGGGCAAAACCATTGACGGTTGGTTGCCGAGACGCGCTGTGCGCCGTCGTTCTAGACGATTATGGCAAGCTGCCGCAACGGGTAAAGATGGTCAGTTGGGTTGACCTATCGTTGCCGCATGGCTGGGGCGCGATCGCCCTCACCTGACTTCCGCCCGGGGCTCAGCTCGTTGCACCGCGGGTATCATCGCCCATGCTCCTCGCCGGACCACAGCCACGTGCCGCAGCATCCAGGTGTGAAGCCAACCAGCGAGGATCACGGACACGATCGTGATCACCAGACCGCCGATCAGGTCCGCGACGTAGTGACCGCCGACGATCGGCGTTGCCAGGATCATGCCCAGATTGACGAGCGTCATCGGGATGCGCAGCCAGCGGATGTTCCAGCTTGCCCAGATCAGGATCAGGGCTGCCGCGCAATGGAAGCTAGGAAACGCGATCAGTCCCTTGCCCTGGAAATTGCGCAGGCTTCTGAGGCTTCCTTCGCGAATCCGGATCAGCTCGTCGATCCAGCCGTCGGACGACAGCGGCAAATTCCGGAACGAGGATATCTCGGTATCGCTGAGATGCAGATGGGTCCACGCCGTGGTGGCCGGAACCAGGGCAAAAATCCCAATCGTCAGCAGCAGTGATATGATCGCCGCCAGGATGAATTTCTCAAGCGTCTTGACATCCTTCTTGATGGCCAGCGCCAGGATCACAACATTGGGTAGATAAAAAATCGAGTTATAGAATTCGCTCACGATGCGGACCATCGTGTCCGAGCCCGCGAAGAACCCCGCATAAGCTCTCCAATCATATCCGATCAGCTGATCAGCACGCAGCAATTGGTCGTCGATCAAGGGACGGCCGACTGTCGCGGCGGCATAGGTCAACATCGTCGCGGCGATCGCAACCACCAGATTCTGCGACCAGCAGTTTATGAACAATTGGACGAATTGGATTCGCAGTCCCTTTGTCACGAGGTAGGCGCTGAACAAGATCGCTGCCATCCCGCCATAGCCGGCCCAATTGACATCGACGTGCCGGAATCCGGACCAATGGAAGGCAGCAAAGCAACCAGCCAGGAACAGCAGGACAGGCGCCCATAGCACGCCCCTCAGTGCGACATCGTTCACGTTGTGACTGCCTGTCGCTAAATCTGTGGTTGTCATGCCCCCATGTTGCGTCAATTCATTAAGATTGCCTTGCGAGCGGCCGGTACGCGCTGGGAATATCCGCATGCGACAAACATGGGACGCGGCGCCTACTTCTTTGCAGACGTCTTCTCGCCCGCCCCGCCCTTGCCTTCCGCCTCCAGCGCCGCGCGGACGCGCTTGAATTCGCTCAAGTCGGCCTTGTCGACTTCGGGGAATTTCAGGTCGAGCCCGTCGAGGGCGTTGACGATGGTCGAGCCGATCACGACGCGGGCGAACCATTTGTGGTCGGCCGGCACGATGTGCCAGGGCGCCTCTTTGGTTGCGGTGTGATGGATCATGTCCTGATAGGCGGCCTGATATTTGGCCCACAGCTTGCGCTCGGCGACGTCGGCCATCGAGAACTTCCAGTTCTTGGCCGGCTCCTCGAGCCGGTCGAGGAAACGCTGGCGCTGCTCCTCCTTGGAGACGTTGAGGAAGAATTTCAGGATCACGGTGCCGTTGCGCGACAGATAGCGCTCGATCGACGCAATGTCCTCGAAGCGTTCGCGCCAGATGTCCTTGGTCACCAGCTTCTTCGGGATCTTCTGCTTGTCGAGCACTTCCGGATGCACCCGCACCACCAGGCACTCCTCGTAATAGGAGCGGTTGAAGATGCCGATGCGGCCGCGCTCCGGCAGCGCGATCATGGCGCGCCACATGAAGTCGTGGTCGAGCTCCCTGGTCGAAGGCTGCTTGAAGGAGGAAACCTCGCAGCCCTGCGGATTGACGCCCTCGAACACGCTCTTGATCGCGGAATCCTTGCCGGCGGCATCCATGCCCTGGAAGATCAGCAGCAGCGACCAGCGGTCCTGGGCGTAGAGCTTCTCCTGGAAGTCGTTGAGCCGCTTGCGGTTGGCCTCGATGATCTTGCCGCCGGCGTCCTTGTCGATGCCGCCCTTCTCGGCGGTCGGATACGATTTGAGGTGAAATTCGCCCGACCCGTCGAAGCGGAACGGCGCGACGAAGGGCTTCAGTTCATCGGCGAGCGACGGGGACGGTTTGTTGCTCATGGCTTCTCGACGGCTTGCGTGGCGATTTGATCCGGTCGATCACGCTACCAAGAATGCCCTTGGGCAGGAAGATGATGAACAGCACCAGCAGCACGCCATAGACCAGATTGTCCCAGCCGACCGCCTTGGTGCCGAAAGAGATGCGCAGCACCTCGGCCAGCACGATGGTGATGACGGCGCCGACCGTCGGTCCCAGCGCGACATAGACGCCGCCGACGATCGCCGCGAACACCATCTGCAGGGAGACCGCGATGCCGCTCACCGTGTCGGGCGAGATGAACATCTGGTACTGGCAGTAGAGCGCGCCCGACAGCGCGGTCATCAGCGCGCTGATCAGGGTGATCTTGAGCTTCTCGGCGGTGACGTTGACGCCCGCGGCGGCGGCGGCATCCTCGTCTTCCGAGATCGCCTCCATGGCATGGCGGATCATGCTGCGATCGATCGCGCGCCAGATCACGAGGCCGGCGAGCCAGACCGCGAGCGCGATCAGATACCAGGTGGTCTTGTCGTCGAATTGCAGCGCGAGCAGCCCCTTGCCACTCGGGGCGCGCTGCGGGGTGTAGCCGAGCGAGCCGCCGGTATAGTCCCGGGTCGCGGTGATGACCTGCAGCACGATGCCCGACAGCGCCAGCGTCACCAGCACGAAATAATGCCCGGTGATGCGGAAGCGGAAGCAGGGATAGGCGACGACGAGCGCGAGCACGCCGGCGGTTACCATGCTGAGGGGAATGCCGATCCAGGGCGACACGCCGAGATGGTTCCACAGCAGCGCGGTGACATAGGCACCGATGCCCATGAAGCCGCCATGGCCGAGCGAGACCAGGCCGAAGCGCCCCATGATCGACCACGAGGTGTAGGCGAACGACCAGATCAGGATCAGCACCAGCACGTGCAGATGATAGGGATCGCGATGCACGAAGGGCACCGCGACGAGCGCGATCAGCGCGATGATCCAGCCGGCGGCTTGCCTGTTCACGAGCGCCTCGCCAGGAGGCCCGCGGGCCGGATGAACATCATGACGATGAAGAAGGCAAAGGCCAGCACGTAACCCCATTCGAGATCGGAGAACAGGCCGCCGAGCGAGATGATCTCGGCGAACACGAAGGCGGCGATGAAGCCGCCGATGAAATTGCCGAGCCCGCCGAGCACGCAGATCAGGAAGGTGATCGGCCCGAATGACAGGCCGACGAACGGATGCACGTCATATTGTAGCACCAGGAGGCAGGCGGCGAGGCCGGCGAGCCCGCCGCCGATCGCCGAGGTGACGAGATAGATGCGCTTGGGATCGACGCCCATCAGCGGCATGATCTGGCGGTCCTGCGCGATGGCGCGGATCGCGGTGCCGGTGAAGGTGCGGGTCAGGAACAGATAGACGCCGATCATGCCGAGCAGCGCGGCGGCGAACGACAGCAATCGCGCGTAGCTGAAATTCATCTCGCCGAGTGCGAGCACCGGGAGGCGGATGCCGAGATTGCGGAAGTCGATGCCGAAGGCGACGGTGGCAAAGCTCTGCAGGATGAACAGCACGCCGCCGGTGGCGAGCAGCTGGTTGATCGGCGGAGCGGTCAGGAGCGGGGCGATCACGAAGAAATGCAGCGCGGCGCCGAGCAGCGCCACCAGCAGGATCACCAGCGGCGCCGCCGCCCAGTATGGCAGGCCGTAATACTGCACGAGATAGTACATGCCGTACATGCCGATCATCACGAGCTCGGCGTAGCAGATCCAGGTTACGTCGATGACGCCGAAGATCAGGTTGAGCCCGAGCGCAAGCAGCGCCAGCACGCCACCGAGCAGGATGCCGTTGATGACGGCCTCCAGCAGGTAGATGTCGAAGATGTCGAGGAAGGATTGCATGGTGGCTCCGCCTTAGACCGAGGCGTCGTCATCTGGCCGAACTCGAACTAGCGCAACCGTCATCCTGAGGTGCGAGCGGAGCGAGCCTCGAAGGATGCACGGCCCGTCTGTGGCCGATTCATCCTTCGAGGCGCGCAAGAGCGCGCACCTCCCGAGCGAACGCAAACGCGTTCGTCCGGGGATGACGGGGAAATATGTGAGTGCGCTTGCTCGATTCACGATCATTACCCCCTCACACCCCCAAATACGCCTGCTTGATGGTGTCGCTCGCCGCGAGCTCCGCCGCTGACCCGGCGGCGCGGATGCTGCCGGCTTCCAGCAGATAGGCGCGGTCGACCACGCGCAGCACCTGCTGCACGTTCTGCTCGACGATCAGCACCGTCAGCCCGCTTGAGCGGATGCGCTTGACGAGCTCGAACACCTGCTGCACCACGACCGGCGCGAGGCCAGCCGACGGCTCGTCGAGCAGCAGCAGTTTCGGGTTCGACATCAGCGCACGGCCGATCGCGCACATCTGCTGCTCGCCGCCCGACATCGTCCCGGCCATCTGGTGCTGGCGCTCCTTCATGCGCGGAAACAGCTCGAACACGAAGTCGAGCCGCTCGGCGTAATGCGCGCGGGCACCGGGCATGTAGGCGCCCATCTTCAGGTTGTCGGCGACGGTGAGCCGGGGAAACAGCCGGCGATTTTCCGGCACATGCGCGATCCCGAGGCTGACGATGCGATGCGGAGGTGTCGCGATGACGTTCACGCCTTCCATCGCGATCGTGCCCCTGATCGGGCGGATCAACCCTGAGATCACCCGCATCAGGGTGGTCTTGCCGGCGCCGTTCGGGCCGATCACGCCGACCGCTTCGCCCGCCTTGACGTCGAGACTGACGTCGAACAGCGCCTGGAAGCTGCCATAGCCCGCGTCGATCGATTTCAATTCCAGCATGCGCTCACGCCCCGATCCGGCGCCGCGCCTGGGCTGCGGCCGCGGCTGCGAGGCTCGCATCCGCATCGGTGCCGAGATAGACCTCGATCACTCTTGCGTCGCCGGCGACATCGGCCGGCAGGCCCTCGGCGATCTTCTCGCCGTGATCGAGCACCATCACGCGATCGACCACGCGCATCAATACGCCCATGATGTGCTCGACCCAGATGATGGTGATGCCGAGCTCGTCGCGGATCCGGCGCAGCATGTCGGCGGCCTGGTCCATCTCGGCCTCGTCAAGGCCGCCAAGGCTCTCATCCGCGAGCAACAGCTTCGGGCCGGTGGCGAGCGCCTTGGCGAGCTCGAGCTTCTTCAACCCGGCGGCGCCCAGGCCCTCGACGCTGGCGTGACGATCGGTCGGCAGCCCGACCATCGCGAGCGCCCGCTCGGCCGCCTCCTCGGCCTTGCCGCGGCTGTGGCGGCCCTGGCCGTAGAAGCCGGCGAGCACGACGTTCTCGAAGATGCTGAGGCGATGGAACGGCCGCGGGATCTGGAAGGTTCGGCCGATGCCACGGTTGATGATCCGGTGCGGGGCGAGCCCCGCGATCTCGTGGCCGTCGAACAGGATCGAGCCGGAGGTCGGCGGCAGCGTGCCCGACAGCATGTTGAAGATCGTGCTCTTGCCGGAGCCGTTCGGGCCGATCAGGCCGAGGATCTCGCCCTGCTCGACGCGGAACGACACGTTGTTGACGGCACGAAAGCCGCCAAACCGCTTGACCAGGCCTTCGACGGCGAGCACGGCAGTTCCCTTCGCGAGCGAGCTATTTGTAGCTGTAGGTGGTGCCGGCCGGCAGCGGCAGCTCGGTCTCGCGCTGCATCTGGCTCTTCGGCCACACCACATAGGATTTGTCGTCGATATATTGCAGCACCACCGGGAACGAGCGCGCGTTCTGCCCGGCATACTGCTCTCCCTCGCCGTAGAACTTCACGCCGTAGCCGAGCATGGTGCCGCCCTCGGGTATGTCGGTGTCGAGCGCGGCCTTGCGCAGCGCATCCGGATCGACGCCGCCATACTTCTTGATCGCGCGCGGCAAGACGTCGTCGAGGAAGACATAGGCGTTGGCCGCGCCGATGCCGACATGGGCGGATCGGATCGGCACGCCGGGCTTCAGCCGGTCAAACTCCTCGCCGACCATCTTGATGACCGGCGGCAGCTTGGGATCCATGTTCTTCTGGTTGGCAAGCCAGATCGAGATCGGGTCGGTGTTGAAGAGATAGTTGGCGTCGGTGCCGAGCCCTTCCTTCAGCTTTTCGTAGACGCCGTAGCCCGCGCCATGGCCGACAATGGCGCCGAACTTCAATCCCTGCTCGCGGGCCTGGCGGAACAGCAGGGTAATGTCCGGATTGTAGCCGGTGTGGAAGATCACGTCGGGCTTGGCGCGCTTCAGCTTGGTCACCAGCGCCGACAGATCGGGCGCGGTCGCCGAATAACCCTCCTTGAGCACGATGTTGAAGCCGGCCTTCTTGGCGCCGGCCTCATTGCCCTTGGAGACGTCGACGCCATAGGCGCCGTCCTCATGGATGATGGCGACGCGGAGATCCTTCGGCTCCTTGCCGAACTTGGACATGGAGTATTGCGCGATGAAGTCGGTCGTCATCATGCCGTACTGGTTGCCGGCGGCCTGCGGACGGAACACGTATTTGTAGTTCTTGCCGTCGAACACGCCGGAGGAAATGCAGGTCGTGATCCACATGAACTTCTTCATCTGCTCGACCCGCGCCGACACCGGCACGCATTGCGCCGAGGAGAAGAAGCCCATCACCATGTCGACCTTTTCCTGCTCGAGCAGCCGGACGGCCTCGTTGATCGCGATGTCGGGCTTGCTCTGCGCGTCGGCATAGACGGCCTCGACCTTGTAACCCTCGACGCCGGTCTTGGCGTAATGGTCGAGCATGATCTTGACGCCGGTGTATTGCAGCTCGGAGCCGCCGCCGGCCAGCGGGCCGGTCAAATCGAAGATCACGCCGATCTTGATCTTCTTGTCCTGCGCATGCGCTGCATTGGCCACAGCAAGCGCCGCAAGCGCGACAGATAGACCCGCAAGCCAGCGGGCAGCCCTCCTGACCGGCATGAATCCCTCCCCAGAGATTGTGCACTGCATTTTTTGTTGTCGTGCGACCCTATCACAGGGGGAGCGGCCGATGATGTCAAGCGCGATGGCTGCGTCCGCACCGCGCAGGCTTGCGCAAAGTTTCGGCGGAACGGTGCCGACGCGCGGTGCTCCGGCGTGCGCTTGGCCGCGGCAATTTATCCGCGGGGCCGTTCCATGCCGGCCCGTTTGATGGCCGTGAGCAAAATATCGCTGTCCGAGACAAGAAAATCGATCAGGCGCTTGGCTGCTTCCGGCGCTTGCGCGTCGCTGACGATCGCGGCCGTGAAGGTCTGGACCAGCTGGAGATCTGGCGGCAGCAGGCCGACAACTTCGATGCCGCTCTCCTGAACCAGTTCGCTGGTCGGGCCGATCGAGAGATTTGCCTTGCCTGCTCTCAGCGCTTCGGCCGCCTCGGTTCCGCGTGTCTCGAGGGTGAGCCTGACCGTGTCCGGCAAGTTCAACCTGGGGAAAACCTTGTCGCGGACGTACTGTCCGCTCGTGCTGCTCGGCGCCACCACCTCGCCGACGTCGATCAAAGCCTGCCTGAGCGCGACATCATTGCCGATGTCCGGCTTGCGAGAGCCTGCTCGAACCGCCGCGGCCAAAGGTGCCGTCGCCAGTCCGGCTTCCGATCCCGCACGAATTCGGCCGTCTTCGGTCAGACTTCGAAGCCCCTCGCGCGAAAGGATCACCACATCCGCTTTGGTGCCGTTCGCAAGCTGGTGCCTGATCGTCTTCGGACCGGTGCCCTCCGACGCGCCCGATCCGGTCTGCACCCTGATGCCCGTGCTTCGCTCGAATTCAGGCAGCACGTCGCGGTAGACCGCGGCGAATCCACCCGAAATGATGACCTTGATCGTGTTGGGGCCATCGGCGATTGCCGGTGTCGATGCAGCGGCAGCGGTGCCTTGCTCGGTCATTGTGCCTTGCTCGGTCATTGCGCATTCCTTTGCCTAGGCCGGCAGCTGCGTCTCGATGAACGCGGTGACGAAGCGCGGCATTGCAGGAGTGATATCGGCGCGGCTGCGCACCAGATGGATGCCGGCAAGCTCCGGATTTGCCTGGCGCGCGAGATTGGCCTCGATCCGCTCCCGCAGCGCGTCACCAGGCATATCGACGCGCAGGATCTGCATCATCGCAAGCGCAGGCCCGGTGTAGATGCAGTGCCAGTCGGCGTCGCCGCGGCAATCCGACGGCAACAGTCCCGTCTCCTCCTCGAGTTCGCGCATCACGCTGCCGGCGATATCGACCGTGTCGCCCCTGATATCGTCGAGATCGGGCGTGCCGGAGGGAAAATAGATGCGCCCGGCATTCGCGGTCTGCTCGCCCATCACCCCGCACAAGAAGGCGCCGTCGCTGGCGAGCAGCGCACCCATGCCGAAACCGTTGAACACCTCGCTGTCCGGAAAGCCCCAGTCGCGCCAGGCGAGGAAGCTCGCGAAATCGGTCTCGAAATAGCTCGCGCTGAGCCGCTCGCCGGCGAAGACCGGATCGCGCCCGAGCAGGACGCGGCCGTTCCACAGGTTCGGGTTCAGCCGCTGCTGCTCGGCGAAATGCGCGTCAATCTCGACGCGCCGCTCGTCCGCGAACGGCCAACGACGCCGCTGCAAGGCAAGGTCGAGCGCGGTGACACGACAAATGAGCGGAGACTGCATGTCCGTACGCGTTTACTTTCCGCTTCCGGTGGTCTTCTTGGCCTGATCGACGAACTTGTTGGTGTAGGTCTTGGTGACGTCGATGCCGGCCTTCGCGACATCGGGTGACCCTTCGCTGAACACCGCGAGCACAGCTTCCGCGCCTTTGGGGTCCATCTTGCCGGTTTCCGAATACATCGGAATCGTGTTCTTCAGCGCGGCGAGATACTGCGCCCTGTTCTTGCCGACGATCTCATCCGGCATCTTGGCCATGATGTCCTCGGCGCTGTGCGAATGGATCCACGCCAGCGTCGCCATGATCGCATTGGTCAGCGCCTGCACCTCCTTCTCGTGGCCGTTGACCCAGGCCGCTGTCGAATACAGGGCGCCGCCGGGATATTCGCCGCCGAACACTGCAAGCGTATCGTGCTGGGTGCGGGTGTCGCTGAGAATTTTGAGGTCCTTGTAGCTGCCCTGCAGCACGGTAACGGCAGGATCGAGCATCACGGCAGCATCGATCTGGCCCTGCTCCATCGCCGCGACCGCGGTGGCGCCGAGACCGACGCCGATCACGGCGGCGCCGGCCGGATCGAGGCCGTTCTTCTTGAGCAAATACTTCAAGAAGAAATCGGTCGAGGAGCCCGGCGCGCTGACGCCGACCTTTTTGCCGGCGAGATCCTTGATCGAGTTGATCTCGCCGGTGTGCTTCGGCGACACCACCAGCACGAGGCCGGGATAGCGGTCATAGACCACGAAGGCCTGCAGCTCCTGCTTCTTGGCCGCGAGATTGACGCAGTGGTCGAAATAGCCGGAGACGACGTCGGCGCTGCCGCCGAGCACGGCCTTGAGCGCGTCCGAGCCGCCCTTGAGGTCGACCAGTTCGACCGCAAGCCCGGCCTTGTCGTATTCGCCAAGCTGCTTGGCCAGCACGGTGGGCAGATAGCACAGGCAGGCGCCGCCCCCGACCGCGATGGTGATCTTGCTTTGCGCCGCGGCAAGGCCCGTGTACAGGGTCAGCGCCAACAGCATTCCGGCAAGCTTGCCAAGCAGTTTGTTCATGACGTCCTCCGTTCGACTGGCCGGCAAGATAGAGGAGCCGGCAGGCCTTGAGAAGGCGACTTTCCGACAGCTGGTCAAGCCTGCGGGGGCGGCATAGCATCGCGGATACAAGAAAACGCAGAAGAAGCGCCAAAACCATAAGCACCAAGAATACTTCAAGGGAAACATCAAGGGAGGTCTTCATGAATCGTATTGCAACCGCGCTGTCGATCGCTACCGCCTTTGCCGCGGGCTGTGGCATCACCCATTTGCTGCGGCCGGCGCTCGCCGCCGAAAACATCACGGCGCAGGTCATCCACACCGGCGAGATGGAGGGCGACAAGCTCGGCGACGCCAACAAGGTCGGCTTCCGTTCCAAGATGTTCGTCTCCGCCGACGGCGCCACCGTCTCTATCCAGGACGGCAATGTGCCGAAGCACATGCATCCCAACACCAACGAGATGCAGTTCGTCCTCGAAGGCACCGGCACGGTCTGGCTCGGCGACAAGGAAGTGACGGTGAAGCCGGGCGACCTGATCGTGATCCCGAAGGGCACGCCGCATGGCGGCACCAAGCCGAACGGCCGCGCCATCAAGGCCATCGCGATCAAGACGCCGCCGCAGGCGCCGGATGATACCAAGCTGCTGGATTGATTGCGGCCATCCTCAACGTCATTGCGAGCGAAGCGAAGGCAATCCATCTCTCCGGATAGGCGGACCCATGGATTGCTTCGTCGCTTCGTTCCTCGCAATGACGAAAGTCGCGCGCGCGCCAGCGCCGGTTCCATGACATGACACTTGACAGATAATTCACTTGCCTCAAGTTCGTTCGCTCCATAGTATGACGATCGTCATTTCATAGAAAGCTAGACTCATGAGCCTGGACGATCACCCCACGGTCAGGGCTGTGCGCGCTCGCAGCAGCGAACCGGTCCGCGACGTCCCGGTTTCATCGCAGCTGATCAAGGACATCGCGCGCAGATGCGGAGCCGACGATGTCGGCATCATCGAGTTCGAACGGACCGCCATCGCGCCGCAGCGGGACTTCATTCGCAAGGTCTATGGCCGGACGCGCTCCCTGCTCGCGATCGTCTGCCACATGAACCGCGAGCCGGTGCGCTCGCCCTCGCGCTCGGTCGCCAATGAGGAATTCCACAGCACCTACGATCACGTCAACGAAACCGCGCGTGCCATCGTTCGCGCGCTCGACGAGCACGGCATCCCGGCCTGCAACTCGGTTGCCGCGTTCCCGATGGAGATGGACCTGCCCAGGATCATGATGGTCCAGCACAAGCCGATCGCGGTGGAAGCCGGTCTCGGCCGCATGGGAATCCATCGCAGCGTCATCCACCCGAAATTCGGCAGCTTCGTCCTGCTCGGCACCATCCTGCTCGGATGCGAGGTCGACGCGCATGACCACCCGATCGACTACAATCCCTGCCTGGAGTGCAAACTGTGCGTCGCGGCCTGCCCAGTCGGCGCCATCAAGCCGGACGGCGGCTTCGATTTCCTGTCCTGCCACACCCACAACTATCACGACTTTCTCGGCAACTTCTCGCAGTGGGTGGAGAAGGTCGCGGATGCAAAGGACGCAAGGGATTATCGCGCCCGCGTTCCCCGCACCGAGACGCTAAACATCTGGCAATCGCTGTCGTTCAAGCCTGGCTACAAGGCGGCCTATTGCATTTCGGCCTGCCCGGCCGGCGAAGACGTGATCGGCCCCTTCCTCCACGATCGCGACGCCCACTTCTCCGATGTGGTGCAGCCGCTGATCGACAAGGACGAGTTCGTCTACGTGATCCCGGATACCGACGCTGAGGACACGGTGACGCGGCGCTTTCCGCACAAAAAGCTTCAGCATGTCACGTCCGGCCGCCATACCGGCAGCCTGCAGGCCTATATCTTTTCGCTCTCGCTCGGATTCCAGCGCGGCAGGGCCCGAGGTCTGGATTTCGTGACGCATCTGCGCTTCACCGGCACGAGCGCGCGGGACATGACCGTTGCGATCAAGGGCAAGGATCTCCAGGTCGTGCCGGGACGGCATGTCGGAGAGGCGGCTCTGACCATCACCGCCGATACCCAGGCCTGGCTGCGCGTGCAGAACCGCGACCTCGAACTGGCCGACGCGATTGCCGCGAAGCTGGTGAGCTACAGCGACGAAGCATTGTTCGCCGCCTACATGCGGTGCTTCCCGCTCTGAGCCGCAGCGTAGATGCGTAGGGTGGCTTACGCCTTCGGCTATCCCACCCTACGCATCCTACTGCGCTGCTTCTTACTGGGCGGGATGGACCAGCTGTTCGAGATCGGCAATCAACCCCGGCCCGGTCGGCTGCCATCCAAGCTTCCTGCGCGTCTGCTCGCTGGAGGCCGCCATGTCGTATGCAGCGAACGTGCCGAGCCAGCCAAAGAAGGCTTGCGCCTCTTGCGGGGCGATGGATTTGACCGGCAGCTTCAGCCGCCGTCCGATCGTTTCGGCAATATCGCGCATCGAGACCCCCTCTTCGGCGACGGCGTGATACCTTGCGTTCGGCTCAGCCTTTTCGATGGCCAGCCGGTAGAGACGCGCCACGTCGAGAACATGCGCCGCCGGCCAACGATTTTGCCCGTCGCCGAGATAGGCGCACACGGCCTTTTCGCGGTACACCGCGATCAATGGGGTGATGAGACCCTGCCTGACAGGATCGTGGACCTGGGGAAGACGCATGGCCGACGCGCGGACGCCCTTTAGCGACAAGGCTGTCTGTTCCGACACGCGGGGGAATGGGAAATCCGGCGATATCGTTTGGTCCTCAGTCGCGATCTGGCCGGGCGCGGCCAATCCCGCCAAGCCCCCGGTCACGATCAGCGGCCTGTCCGATCCGGCCTGAACAGAACCCAGCGCTTCGATGGCGCAGCGGTCGATCTCGCAACTCTTCGCGAAATTGGACCAGTCGTGAACGAAGCCCAGGTGAATGACGGCATCCGACGCGCTTGCCCCCTTGCGCAAGCTATCAAGGTCCTCGAGCGAGCCGCGAAGAACCTCCGCGCCAAGGGCAGAGATCGCGTTCGCCCCCTCGTCCGAACGGGCCACACCAAGAACCTGATGTCCGGCGGCGATCAGGTCCTTGACGACGGGCGTGCCGATGAATCCGGTGGCACCAGTGACGAACACACGCATGAGGAAGTCTCCAGGTTTCGTTGGAGACAAATCTGGCCCTGCGCGCTATCCTGTTAAAGTAGTGACCTTATCATGGTATAATAGCTAACAGGATGAGCGAACCGCTCGCGCAAGAGAACCTGCTCGGCGCCTACCTGAAGGACCGCCGCAGCAAGCTCGATCCGGCCGTGTTCGGCTTTCCGCCGGAGCGGCGGCGCACGCCGGGCCTGCGCCGCGAAGAGGTGGCGCAGCGCGCCAACATCAGCGCGACCTGGTACACCTGGCTCGAACAGGGCCGCGGCGGCGCGCCCTCGGCCGATGTGCTCGACCGCATCGCGCGTGCGCTGATGCTGACCGATGTCGAGCGTGAGCATCTGTTCCTGCTCGGCCTCGGCCGCACGCCCGAGGTGCGCTACCAGAAGAGCGAAGGCGTCACGCCCCGGCTGCAGCGCGTGCTCGACGCGCTGGAGCCGCGCCCCGCCGTGATACGCACCGCGACCTGGGATATCGTCGCCTGGAACCGGGCCGCGACCGTGATGCTGACGGACTACGGATCGCTGCCGCCGCGCGAGCGCAACGTGCTGCGCTTCATGTTCCTCGATCCGCGCGTCCGCGCCGCACAACATGACTGGGCCAGCGTGGCGCGCTTCGTGGTCGGCGCCTTCAGGGTCGACGCAGCACGTGCCGGCGCCGCTGCCGAGGTGCAGCCGTTCGTCGACGAGCTCTGCCGGCTCAGTCCGGAATTCGCGGCGCTGTGGCGCGACAACGACGTGCGAACGCACGGCGAAGGCGTCAAGCAGCTCCGGCATCCGATCCTGGGCCCGGTCAAGTTCGAATATTCGGCGTTCGCGGTCGACGGCCGACCCGACCTCAGCATGATCGTTTACAATCCGATCGACCCCGAGGTGGCGGAGAAGATTCGCGGGTTGATGAACACCGCACCCGGGAAATGAACGGACATGATCGTCGGCGCCGTACACGAAGCGAAACGCGAATTGAAGCGCTCCTTTGATGCGACCTATGGTATAGTGCGCCACCACCGAGCCAACGGTGGATGGGAGAAGATAGCCATGAAAGCCTCGTCACTTTGCGTCGCAGGCCTAGCTGTCGCAATCGTTTCGATTGCATCTGCGAATGCTGAGAACAAGCGCAAACTCATCACGCAGGCCGCCGCGGAAACACACCCGTCTGGTTGCTCCGTCACCAGCAGTTGGCCCAATCCGGCGCCGGTGCCGTGCGCGCCACGTCTCGTCCAACGTTTCCACAGTTACAACGAATGCCGGGAATTCCTGCTCAAGTTAGGCCACGATAGCTGGGGCACCTCATGGTGGTGCACCAGTCAAGGATACAAGACCTGATGCTTTCGCGTCGCGAATGCGGAGAGGCCACCAACGCTGGCGGCCTCTTTCGTTCGGGACGCGCCAAGCTTGTGCCCTAGTCCCGCGTCACCGGCGTTGGCCGCCACACCAGCAGCCGATTCTCGACCATCGTCACGCCCATGTCGATCAGGATGACGAAGGCGGACAGCACGAACATGCCCGCGAACACGCCGGCGACGTCGAAAACGCCCTCGGCCTGCTGGATCAGGTAGCCGAGGCCGGCTGCGGAGCCGAGATATTCGCCGACCACCGCGCCGACCACCGCGAAGCCGACCGAGGTGTGCAGCGAGGAGAACATCCAGGACAGCGCCGACGGCCAGTAGACGTGGCGCATCAGCTGCCGCTCGTTCATGCCGAGCATGCGGCCATTGTCGAGCACCGTGGTCGGCACTTCCTTGACGCCCTGGTAGACGTTGAAGAACACGATGAAGAACACCAGGGTTACGCCGAGCGCGACCTTGGACCAGACGCCGAGCCCGAACCACAGCGCGAAGATCGGCGCCAACACCACGCGCGGCAACGCGTTGACCATCTTCACATAGGGATCGAACACCGCGGCGACGCGCGGCTGCCGCGCGAACCAGAAGCCGACCAGAATGCCGCCGGCCGAGCCGATCGCGAAGGCGAGGATGGATTCCCACAACGTGATCGCGAGATGCTTCCAGATCACCCCGGTCGAGAACCATTTCACGATCTGGCTGAAGACGTCGATCGGATTGGAGAAGAAGAACGGCGGCAGCAACACCTTGCCGAACACCGGCACGGTGGAAAAGACCTGCCACAGCGCCAGCGTGACGACGGCGACCAGAACCTGCAGGGACAACAGTGTGACGCGCGACATCAGGCAGCTCCCGCCTGCGTCGACTGGACATAACCCTTCATCACCTCGTCCTTCAGCACGCCCCATATCTCGCGGTGCAGGGCATGGAAATCCTTCTCCATCCGGATCTCGGCGATGTCGCGGGGCCGCGGCAGCGTGATGCGCCAGTCGCCGATGATGCGCGCGGAAGGACCGGCCGACATGATCACGACGCGATCGGCCAGCGCGATCGCTTCCTCGAGATCGTGGGTGACGAACAGCACCGCCTTGCGGTCAGCGCTCCACAATTCCAGCAGCAGATTGCCCATGATCTGCCGGGTCTGGGCGTCCAGCGGACCGAACGGCTCGTCCATCAGGAGGATCTTCGGATCGCGGATCAGGACCTGCGCCAGCGCGACGCGCTTGCGCTGGCCGCCCGAGAGCATGTGCGGATAGCGATTGGCGAAGGCGCCGAGCCCGACCGAGGTCAACCATTTCTGCGCGCGCGCGAGCGCCTCGGCGCGCGGCGTGCCTGATATCTCGAGCCCGATCGCGACATTGTCGATCGCGGTCTTCCAGGGGAACAGTGCATCGGCCTGGAACAGGTAGCCGGCATCACGGTTGAGGCCGCTCAGCGGCTTGTCGAAGATCCTTGCCGTTCCGGCCGCGGGCTTGAGCAGCCCGGCCGTGACGTTAAGTAGCGTCGATTTCCCGCATCCAGTCGGTCCGACAATGGCGACGAACTCGCCATGATCAACCGAAAGATTGGCCTGTTCGACCGCGGTATAGACGCGTCCATCCGCCAACCGAAACGCCACCGTCGCACTGTCAAGCGCGACCGCCGTCGGCTCCGTCATCGCCACGCATCCCTCCCGAACTTTCCGAGATGGCTTAGCGGTTCGGGCGGGCAAGTCAACGCAGGAAGATGGCCTAGCAAACAAGGCTGTGGTCACGCGATTTTCAGACAGGCCAGGGTTGCTCAATTGCGCAACCGGGTTGCGCATTGCGCCGACATCGTCGAGGCTGCGGACCAAAGCGACGGACAAGGCGACAATCATGCGGATCGCAGTGGTGGGCGCCGGAGGCGTCGGGGGCGGCTTTGGTGCGGCGCTCGCGCATGCCGGCGCGGACGTCACCTTTATCGCGCGCGGCGCTCATTTGGCCGCCATGCGCAGCGAGGGGCTGAAGGTTCAGGGCGGCCGCGGCGAAACCCATCTGGTCCCGACCCAGGCGACCGACGATCCGGCAAGCGTCGGCCCGGTCGATATCGTGCTGTTCTGCGTCAAGCTGTGGGACGTCGAGAGCGCCGGCCAACACATCAGGCCGATGGTTGGCCCCGACACCGCGGTGATCCCGCTGCAGAACGGTATCGACGCGCCCGACAGGCTGGTCCCGATCCTGGGACGCAACGCCGTGATGGGCGGCGTGGCGCAGATCTCGGCCTCGATCATCAAGCCTGGCGTCATCAACCAGGTCGGCACCTTCATGCGCATGATCTTCGGTGAGCTCGACGGCCGCATCACACCGCGCGGCAAGGCGCTGCTCGATCTCTGCCTGAAGGCCGGCTTCGACGCGACCTTGAGCGAGCAGATCAACACCGAGCTCTGGATGAAGTTCGTCGGCCTCGCCACCAATGCCGGCATGACCGCGGTCACGCGGCTGCCGATCGGCAAGCTGCGCGACGATCCCGATTTGCGCCCGCTCTTCGTATCGGCTTGCGAGGAGATCATCGCCGTCGCGCACGCCAGCGGCATCAAGCTGCCGCCGGATGCGCTGACGAAAGTGCTCGACTTCATCGGACACGCGCCGCCGGCGATGAAGGCCTCCATGGCGCTCGATCTCGAGCGCGGCAACCGGCTCGAACTGCCGTGGCTGAACGGCAAGGTGGTCGAGCTCGGCCGCAAGCTCGGCGTCCCGACGCCGACGCACGACATGCTCTATGCGGTGTTGAAGCCCTATGCGATGGGCGCGCCGTCCTGATAGCCCAGCAGAACCGAAATCTGCCGCCCGGCCTCGCGCACCAGCTTTGAATATTCCAATAGCTTCCGCTCGTCGATGCGCGCGCTCGGTCCGTAGAGGCCGACCGAACCGACCACCTCGCCGCGGTGATCGAAACACGGCGCGGAGACGGCGACCGCGCCGGCGAAGATCTCGCCATGGCTGGTCGCATAGCCGTTGCGCCGCGCAAAGCTCAGCGCGTCCTCGAGCCGCGCACGGTCCGCGCTCTTTGCAATGCTGGCAAGAAGCGCGGCTTGCCGCTTCGGGTCCATGAAGGCCAGCATCGCCTTGCCGGTCGATCCCTGGATCAAACTCAGACTGTGGCCGACGCCTCGGCTGATCGAGAGCACGTGACGGCTCTCGCATTCGAGGATGCAGATGCCGCGATCGTCCTGCTCGCGGAACAACGCTGCGGTCTCGCCGGTCGCCTCGCGCAGGCCCTCGACGACCGGGCGGGCGATCGCGACCACCTCGAGACCCTTCAGCCACACATGGGCCAGCTTCATCACGCCGTGCGACAGCCGGAAACGCTGTGGGTCGCCTTCGGCCTGGATCAGGTCGCGCTGCGCCAGCGTCTGTAGCAGGCGATAGAGCGTCGGCCGGCTCAACCCGACCCGCTTCTGGATCTCGATCACGCTCATCGCCGGCTGATCCGGCGTGAAGCATTGCAGGATCGCGATGGCGCGGTCGACCGCCCGCACGCCTGACGCCCCCTGCTCGGCGTCGTGAACTTCCGCCTTCGGTTTCTTTGCCATCCGTCTACATCCGCAAAATCGGCAGGGGCGCGCTGCATCCAGCGCGCTTGACCAATCGGCCCGCGCGGCTAGTATCGCAAATTATGAGAATAATGTCCACTAAATGGACACGTGAAAATCGACGGGAGGATTGGAATTGCTGCAGACAAACGCCTCGCGCAGATCGGCCGCCGCCGCGATCGCCACGCTGATGCTTTCGGCGCCGCTGGCGCACGCCGCCCCCGACGGCTCAGGCATCTCGGACGGCGTAGTGCGGATTGCGGTGCTGGGTGACTACGGCAGCGGCCGCGATCTCGGCGGGCCGGGCTCGGTGACCGCGGCCAAGCTTGCCGCTGAGGATTTTCACAACAAGGTGCTGGGCAAGCCGATCGAGATCATCTCGGCGGATCACCAGAACAAGCCCGACGTTGCGGTCGGGATCGCGCGGCAATGGTTCGACGTCGAACACGTCGACGCGGTGACCGATCTCGCCGTGAGCTCGGTCGGACTCGCCGTCGCCGGCCTTGCAACGCAGAGCAACCGCACCGCGCTGGTCTCGGGCGCCGCGACGTCCGATTTGACCGGCGACAAATGCTCGCCCGTCGTCACGCATTGGGCCGACGACACCTACGCACTGTCGGCCGGCCTGGTCGGCGAGCTGAGCCGCCGCGTCGGCAAGGAATGGTTCTTCGTCGCGGTCGATTACTCGTTCGGCACCGCGATGGTGAAGGATGCCTCGCGCGCGGTGACCGATACGGGCGGCAAGGTGATCGGCGCGGTGCGCTATCCCTTCAACACCACCGACTTCTCATCCTTTTTGCTGGCCGCGCAGAGCTCCGGCGCCAAGGTGGTGGCGCTGGCCGGCACCGGCGCCGACACCGTCAACGCGGTGAAGCAGACCCACGAATTCGGCCTGCAACAGGGCGGGCAGACCATCGTCGGCATGCTGACCTTCATCTCCGACGTCCATTCGATCGGCCTGCGCGACGCGCAGGGCATGTACATCGCGTCCCAATATTACTGGGATGACGACGACGGCACCCGCGCCTTCGCCAAGCGCTTCATCGAGATCGAGAAGCGCGAGCCGACCAAATTGCAGGCCGCGACCTACGCCGCCGTGCGCCATTATCTGAAGGCGATCGAGGCCGGCGGCAGCGACGAGGCGAAGGCGGTGAATGCCGAGATGCGCAAGCTGCCGGTCGATTTCTTCGGCCGCCCCGCGCACATCCGCAAAGACGGCCGCGTCGTCTACGACCTCTCGCTCTACCGCGTGAAGAAGCCGGATGAGAGCAAATATCCCTGGGACTACTACCAGAAGATCGCGGCCATCCCCGGCGACAAGGCCTTCCGCCCCGAGGGAACGGGCGGCTGCAAGCTCGACAAGTAGGACGCACCATCATTCACCGCGACTGACGGTCGCGCAGGCCAGACAAGGAGGAGCCGATGCCGCTTCGCAACGATTTCGATCAGCTTGTTGACGTCAAGGGTGGCTTCATCAGCCGCGAGATCTTCGTGGACGCCGATATCTATCGGCAGGAGCTCGACAAGGTCTTCACCCGTGCCTGGCTGCTGGTCGGGCACGAAAGCCTGGTGCCCAATCCCGGCGATTTCTACACGTCGCGGATGGGCGAGGAATCCGTCATCCTCTGCCGCGACAAGAAGGGCGAGATCCACGTCTTTCTCAATTCGTGCCGGCACCGCGGCATGAAGGTGTGCCGCTACGAGCAGGGCAACACGTCATTGTTCACCTGCCCCTATCATAGCTGGACCTACACCACCGACGGCAAGCTGCAGGGCGTTCCGCTGCACCGGACGCTGTACGACGGGGTGCTCGACCGCGACGCCAACTCGCTGGTCTCGGTGGCGAAGCTCTGCAACTACAAGGGCTCGATCTGGGCGACCTGGGACAAGGACGCGCCCGACTTCATCACCTATCTCGGCGATGCCAAGGTCCATCTCGACCAGGCGCTCGACTGCCGCGACGGCCGCGAGGGCGGCTCCGAGGTGATCGGCGTCCACAAATGGGTGTTCCCCGCCAACTGGAAATTCGCTGCTGAGAATTTCCTCGGCGACACCTATCACAATCCAAGCCATCGCTCGGTCGACCTGATCGGCATCGGGCCGAGCGCTGCCGCCGGCAAGAAGGGCCGCCGCGACGACGAGCTGGAGAAGGCACAGCACGTCTGGATCAGCTTTCCGGAAGGCCATGGCGTGCACAGCGCGATCCAGCCGGAGGCCAATGAATATATCGAGTCCTTCCTCGACAGCCCGATCCTCGAAAAATACTTCCGGCACTGTTTCGAGGAGCGCAAACGGCGGCTCGGCGAAGGGGCGCGGCTGCTGCCGTTCGTCGGCACGATCTTCCCCAACACCTCCTATCACGGCCGTCAGCCGCGCGGACTTTGCGCCTGGCATCCGCACAGCCCGACCTCGACCGAAGGCTGGCGCTTTTTCCTGGTCGACAAGGATGCGCCGAAGGAAGCCAAGGAATATCTGCGCCGCTACTACATGCGCTACTCCGGCCCTGCCGGCATGACCGAACAGGACGACATGGAGAACTGGCTCTATGCCACCGCGGCGAGCACCGGCACGGTGGCGCGGCGCTATCCCTTCAACTATCAGCAGTCGATGGGCGCCTACGTCACCGATCATCCGCTCGGCGGCGATGTCTCGACGCAAGTCACCGAGCAGATCGCGCGCGGCTTCTATCGCCGCTGGACCACCTACATGCAGGGCGGCGACTGGCACGAGTTGCTCGGATCACCCGCTGGCAACCGGCAGGCCGCAGAATGACCGCGCCCGCAAAAACCGTCCTCGTCAGCGGGGGCACCTTCGGCATCGGCCGCGCGATCACGCTCGGCCTTGCGCGGCGCGGCCACGCGGTGGTCGCCTTCGGTCTCGAGGCGGCGCAGGTCTCGAGTACCGCGCAGAACGCCATTCCGGCCCTGCGCGAAGAGCTTGATCGCGAAGGGCTCTCCGCCGAATTGATGGAAGCCGATGTGTCGCAGGCCGGCGATGTCGCCGAGGTGGTCGCGCACGCGATGGCGCGGTTCGGGCGCATCGACGGCGTCGTCAACAACGCCGCGATCGGCCCGCTCGGCACGGTGCTCGACACCGACGAGGCGCTGTTCGACCGGATCATCGCCGTCAATCTGAAAGGACCGTATCTGACTAGCCGCGCCGCGATCCCGCACGTGATCGCGCAAGGCGGCGGCTCGATCGTCAACATCGGATCCGGCGCCGGCTGGGGCAAGCCGAACATGGCGGTCTACAGCGCGAGCAAGGGCGGCGTTGTCGCGCTGAGCGCAGCGATGGCCTACGACTTCTTCCACCAGCGCATCCGCGTCAACACCGTGATCCCCGGTGGTGGCGGCATCGTCAGCGGCATGAGCCTCGGCCGTGTCGGCGGCGATGCGGCGCGTTTCGGCAAGGGCGCGCCGGGCACCGCCGCGGGCCGCGTCGCCGCCGGTGACGACATCGCCAATGTGGTCGCCTTCCTGCTGTCGCCGGAAGCGGAAACGCTGTCCGGCACCGTGATCGATGTCGGGTGCTTCGCCCAGCAGGGCGGACCGATTCCGCCAAAGACGGCGCTCTGACAACCCTGCGATGCCTGATGAGGAGATAGCGATGACGACGACCGTTCAGGATCAGGACAAACGACAACACGCCGGCAACGCTGCGATCGAGCGATCGGCGGCCTACTACCGGCTGAAGGCCGATGTCGAGGATTTCTACTACCACGAGGCCGATTTGCTCGACGACCGGCGCTTCCGCGACTGGCTCGAGCTACTCACCGACGACATCAGCTATTTCATGCCGATCCGCCGCAACGTGAAGTTCGGCCAGCAGGCCGCGCGCGAGAACACCAAACGCGGTGAAGGCATCAGCTGGTTCGACGAAGACAAATGGACATTGACCAAGCGGGTCGAGCAGATCCTGACCGGGGTGCACTATGCTGAGGAGCCGCTGTCGCGGATCACGCATATGGTCAGCAATGCGCAGATCAAGGGCGCGCAGCCGGATATCGATGCGGCGCGCGAGCTGGATGTCACCAGCCGCTTCCTCGTCTACCAGAACCGCGTCGAGTACGAGACCTACATCTTCGTCGGCCGCCGCAACGACGCGCTACGCTTGACCGACACTGGCTGGAAGATCGCGCGGCGCGAGATATTGCTTGAACAGAATATCCTGCTGGCCAAGAATCTCACGACGTTCTTTTGAGCGGGTCCAAGGATTGCAAGGGTAGCGATGATTGACGTGATGGCGATCAAGGTCGGGACGCGGCTGAAACTTGAGGCCGGCGTCGTCGCCGAAGTGGTGGAGAACATGGACGACGGCCAGTGGCTGCAGGTGCGTTATCTGGAGTGCCCTGCCCGGCCCGCCGACGTTGGCACGGTGGAGCTGTGCCACGCCCAGGACGTCATCAAGGTGCTCAGCGAGTAGTCCCAGTCAACGGACCGACGATCATGCTGCGATTTGAATACATGCCGAGCGATTTTCATCCGCTGTTCCTGTTCCTCGGCGAATCTGCCGATCTCGCCGCCCTGGCAATGCTGCTGCGGCGCTTTGCCGAGGACCCGCAGACCATTGCCGTCGCGGAGCGGATTCCCGACGCCGTCTCGCGCGACGCGCTGGTGCTGGCGCCTGCCGACGACGAATTCGGCATGCGCGATCTCGGCGGCCGGTTTGCCTGGAAGCTGACCGATTGGCAGGCGGAGCGGATCGCCGAGCGCATCGAGCTGTTAACCCCTGAGAATAGCAAGTCCGGCTCGGAGATCGTCGAGATCGGCAGCGACGGCGAGATCCCGGTCAAGCTGTCGCGCGGCGAATTCACCGACGACTTCCTGATCACGCGCAGATAGCGATGTTCGCGTGAGTACTCACCGCAAGCCAAGAGTGCTGATTGCCGGCGCCGGGATCGGCGGCCTTGTCGCCGGATTGTCGCTGCTGCAGCGTGGCATCGAGGTCGAGATCTTCGAGCAGGCGTCCGAGCTGCGCGAGCTCGGCGCCGGTGTCCAGCTCAGCGCCAACGGCACCAGCGTCCTCATCGCGCTCGGCCTCGAGCAGGAGATGCAGGCCATCGCCTGCGAGCCCTCGGGCAAGGAGATCAGGCTGTTCAGCACCGGGCGGACCTGGAAACTGTTCGACCTCGGCGCCTCCTCGCGCGCGATCTATGGCGCGCCCTACTGGATGGTGCATCGCGGCGACTTTCACCGCGTGCTGGTCGACGCATTCACGGTTCGGGCGCCGGGGCGGCTGCATCTTGGCAGCCGCTGCACCGGATTTGACCAGGACGGCGACGGCATCTGGCTGGACTTTGCCAACGGCGAGCGTCGGCGCGGCGACGTCGTGGTCGGCGCCGACGGCGTGCACTCCGCAATTCGCCGGCAGATCGGCGGCGACACCAAGCCGTTCTTTTCGGGCGTGGCCGCCTGGCGCGGACTGGTGCCGATGGAACGGCTACCGTCACCGCTCAGGCGCGACGTCGGCACCAACTGGATCGGCCCGGGCGGCCACGTCATCACCTATCCGGTTCGCCGCAGCGAGTTGTTGAACTTCGTCGGTATCTTCGAGGGTGAGAGCTGGTCGGTCGAATCGTGGACCGAACGCGGCACGCGCGAGGCCTGCAGCGGAGCCTTTGCCGGATGGAATCCGCAGATCCACACCATTATCGCGAGCCTCGATATTCCCTACAAATGGGCGCTGCTCGGCCGCGACCCGCTCGATCGCTTCGTCGTCGGGCGCGCCTGCCTGCTTGGCGACGCCGCGCATCCGACGCTGCCGTTCCTGGCCCAGGGCGCCAACATGGCGATCGAGGACGGCATGGTGCTGGCGCGCTGTCTTGAAGGCTTCCCGCCCGAGGAAGCGCTGCAGCGCTACCAGACCGCACGGCTGACGCGGACGAACGCGATCGTGGTGAAGTCGGCCGAGAATGCCAGGCGCTTCCATAATCCCGCGCTTGCCGACGCCGAAGGCGCCGACGCCTATGTCTCGCGCGAATGGCAGCCGGACCGGGTGCGCGAGCGCTATGATTGGCTGTTCACCTACGATGCCTTGCGTGTGCCGCTTTGACGGGACGAGTTTCGCGGGCCCGCCTCACTGAACGGGATGGCGTCCGCGGCGCACCGGACGTTCCGGCGGTGGTGGCGGAGGAGCGAAGAAGGGATTGACGATGCACATCGCAGAGAGACCCGATGCCGTCGCCTGACACTGCGGGATCGAGGTGTAGCTGCAATCGATGTGGTCTCCGGCCATCGGCCCGTTATAGAGATGCAAACAGACCGGATAGTTCGGATCATAGGCCTGTCCGGCGGCAGGTCGGGCGAGCGCGACCGCGAACGCAGCGATCGCGAAAAGTTTCAGGCGCATCGGATTCTCCTTATTGCTCGGACCGTTTCCTCACAACTGCCGGAGTTAGTCAACCGCACTGGGGACACGACGGCCATACAGTCTTGAGCAACGGCAGGCGGCAAGCCTGAGCGCGCTAGTTGGCGGATTGGCGTTGTCGCTGCCCCCGTTGCTTTGGCGGCTTTTTCGGACCTTTGTAGAACGGATTGACCGAACACGTCGCGGAGCGCCCCGAGGCCGTCGCCTGACACTGCGGAAGCGACGTGTAGCTGCAATCGATATACTCGGGCGTCAGCCTGCCGCCATAGACTTCCAGGCACACCGGATAGTTCGGATCGTACATTTGCGCGGCGGCGGGCTCGGCGAGACCAGCGCCGAGGGCGGCGATGATGATGAATTTCAAGCGCATCGAATTCTCCTCAAGCCTGGTCCGGATCGCCGGGCGCGTGGCTATCGCTGTTCGTCGGCCGGCTTGCCGTCGCCCTCTCCGAGGCAGCGAATCATGAAGGCCGTCGTGTCCCGCGGCAGCACTTGCGCGGCGCGCGCCTTGAGACGGCATTCGAGCTGCGCGATCTCGCGCGCCCGCTGCCGTTCGGACGGCAGCGTCGATTGCCGCAACCGCCGCAACGTCATCGGCGAGCCGTCCGACTCGAAGCTCAGCTCGTATTTCTTGCCGTTCTGGTCGGTGGCGGCGCAGGTGATGGTGGACACCTGCCGCGTGATGAAGCTTCCGACCTGACGGCATGAGCCCGTCGACATCTCGACCAGCGGCACCGGCAGACCATCCACCCGCGGGCGGTCGCTCGACTTCAGCAACATGCGGTCGACCGCGAGCTCGAACAGATTGTCCTGGGTGCGCTCGGTGCTCTCGCCGGAGAACGAGATGATGTGGCTCTTGTCGGCGGGATCGTCGAGCACCACGGTGAATTCGGAACGGCCGCGCAGGGTGTGGAAGTAAGCGACTGCCTTGCAGGTGTAGCTGCGGCCCGCAACGGTCACGTTGCGGCAGGTGCCGGACATCAACGCGTACAGATCGACGTCGTAGACCGGACCGGCGGCAACGGCCAGCGCCGGCCAGCAGAGAACGGCAGCCGCAATCAATTGAGCGAAACGGGAGATCATGCTGAAACGGTCGAAAACACGGTCGCTGGAGGGGTCCATGGCGCAAGGTCGCTGATTTCCACGGACTGTGCAACGACGAAGCAGGCCTAAATGTGGACACCACGCGAACGGCTGGGGAACGCAGCACAATCCGTGCTGAAAGGCCGCGGCGTCAGATTTGCGGGCCGGACAGCGTCACCTCGCGCTCGGCGCGGAACACGTTGCTATAGAGGTTCGCGATCCACTGGCGGCCGCTTGCCGTCATGTTCAGGCAGTTGATGGCGCCCTGAATGTGCGGCGCAACCATGTTCCAGTAGAATTGCGGATAGCGGTCGACGATATCGGCCGGCGACTCATAGCCGAGCTGGCGGTTGATGCCGACCTCCTCGAACTCGTGATAGAGCGCGTTGGCCTTCCTGATGTAGTTGGGATCGCCGAGCTGACCGATGAAATCGGCCGCCCGGACGATCGACGCCTCATCGTCATATTGCTGGCCTTCGGGCGCCGGAAACCGCGTGCCCTCGATGTTGCGCGCGACGCGCTCGCGATCGAGCGGAAGGACGGCCTCGAGCCTGTCGAGCACATAAAGCTTCGAGCGGTCGACATGATACGGCATCAGGCCGGCATCCGACGAGCCACGCGGCAGCACCACCTTGTTGCCGGAGGCATCGATGACGTAGCCATCGGGTCCATCGCCTTTCAAAAGACCGCGCACATAGCCGATGTCGTGAGTCAGGCAGGCGATGATGGTGTGGGTGTAATCTTCGGCGGTGACGTGGGTGTGCAGCGCGCGGCCGCGGATGATGTCATGCCCGGCGAGCGTGACCAGCATCGTGTGCTCGACATTGTGGTAGAGCGCGTCGCTGTTGCCGATGCATTCCAGCGCGATGCGCGCGGCGGCAGGCAGGAGTTCGCCGAAGCGCGCCTGCGAAGCGCCGAAGGTGCGGCTGACATGCGTGGCGAGAAACTTCTCCAAAGCACCTGCCGCCAACTCAGGTAACGTCATCATCGATGCAGCCCCCGACCGCGCAACGTTCCTCGCTCGCCCCGATCTCACGCCGTAGTTGGGCAGCGACTATAGCGTATCTACGGGCGTGCGGCTACGCGCTGACGGGCGTGACGATTCGCTCCGGCCGTACTTTCCCGGTCTTGTCGGCTGCGACGCCAAGGCTGCTGATAGTGGCATGAACCCTGCATGATTCGGGTCAGACCGGGTTAACCCCACTGATAAAGGCCGTCATGCTCGTTACGCTCGTCGCCATCCTCTGCAATGCTCAACTCTGCATGGAAAAGGTCGTCACCACCAGTGACCAATCCGGCATCACCATGGGCGCCTGCGCAGTGAATGCGCAGATCGGCATCGCCGATTGGCTCGCCAAGGGGCCGTATCACGAATGGCACCTGCAGAGCTATAAATGCATCATGGGCAAGTACGTACCCAAGAACGAAGTGTGATGTGCGCTCACAGCCTCGGACGGGGCTGACCCGCTTCGACCGGAACAGCCTGCGAAACCACCGCGCAGGCGCCCGCGCCTCGAGTCAAAGTCCAATTTATGGGCTATCACTGTCGTTAACGACGGTGAGACATGAGGTCGCCCCGGAATGCCCGCAACACCGCTGATTGCCTATGCGCATGTCGGCAAGAGTTTTGACAGTGGTCGCGTGGTGGCGGTCGACGACGTCTCGCTTGACGTGGCCGAGGGTGAATTCCTGGCGATCGTCGGCGGCTCGGGCTCCGGCAAGACGACGCTGCTGAGGCTCGCCAATCGCCTGATCGAAGCCGACCACGGCCGGATCGCGGTCGAGGGTGAGGATGTCAGCCGCATCGACCCGATCCTGCTGCGGCGCCGCATCGGCTATGTCTTCCAGAGCGGTGGGCTGTTTCCGCATCTGTCCGTCGCCGACAACATCGGCATCACGCCACATCTGCTCGGCTGGACGCAGGCGGAAATCTCGGCGCGGGTCGATGAACTGCTCGACCTTGTGCGGCTCGACAACTCACAATATCGCGAGCGTTTGCCGCACGAACTCTCCGGCGGCCAGCGTCAACGCATAGGCGTCGCGCGTGCGCTGGCTGCGAAGCCGCGCATCGTGCTGATGGACGAGCCGTTCGGCGCGCTTGATCCCCTCACCCGCGACGCGCTCGGCGACGATTATCGAACGCTGCACCGCGAGCTCGGCCTGACCACGGTCATGATCACCCACGACATGACCGAGGCGTTGCTGCTGGCCGATCGTGTCGCGGTGATGCGCGGCGGCAGGCTGCTGGCCCAGGGCACGCCGGCGGAACTCTCGGCCAGCACCGATGGCTATGTCGGTGAACTGATGCACACGCCGCGGCGGCAGGCTGAACGCCTGGGCGCTTTGCTGCCGCGGGGCGACACGGCATGACTCTATCAGCCGATCCGCGCTGGAGCGAGGCGCTTTCCCATCTGCCCGACTATCTCGGCAATCATGTGCGGGTCAGCGTCGCCGCGCTGGCGCTCGGGCTCCTGATCAGCCTGCCGCTTGCGATCATCGCGCGTAACCGGCCGGTGCTGCGCAGGACGTTGCTCGGGCTTGCCAGCATCGTGCAGACCGTGCCCGGTCTCGCGCTGCTCGCATTGTTCTATCCGCTGCTGCTGGCGCTCGCCGCGTTGACCGCGGCGTGGCTCGGCTTCAGCTTCTCCGCCTTCGGCTTCCTGCCCGCCGTGCTGGCGCTCGCGCTCTATTCGATGCTGCCGGTGTTGCGCAACACCATCACCGGTCTGTCCGGGGTCGATCCGGCGGTGCTGGAAGCCGCCCAGGGCGTCGGCATGACGCCGCGGCAATCGCTCACCATGGTCGAGCTGCCGCTGGCGTTGCCGGTGATGATGGCCGGGATCCGCACCGCGGCGGTGTGGGTGATCGGCACCGCCACCTTGTCGACGCCGATCGGCCAAACCAGCCTCGGCAACTATATCTTCGCGGGATTGCAGACCCAGAACTGGGTGTTCGTGCTGTTCGGCTGTTTCGCTGCGGCCGTGCTCGCGCTTGTGGTTGACCAATTGCTGGCGCTGATCGAGAACGGCCTGCGCAATCGCAGCCGCATCCGGACGGCGCTCGGCGGGCTCGGTATTGCCGCCCTGATCGCGACGACGCTGGTGCCCGCGATCGCGCGCTCGCATGCGGGCATCGTGGTCGGCGCCAAGACTTTTACCGAGCAATATGTGCTGTCGGCGTTGATCGCGCAGCGGCTACAGGCGGCCGGCCTTCCGGCCACGACCCGCGCCGGCCTCGGCTCCAACGTGATCTTCGACGCGCTCGCGGCCGCCGATATCGATGTCTATGTCGACTATTCCGGAACGCTGTGGGCCAACCAGTTCCATCACACTGACATCAAGCCCCGCGCCGAGCTGTTGGGCGAATTGCAGACAACGCTGGCGAAGCAAGACATCACGCTGTTCGGCGAGCTCGGCTTCGAGAATGCCTATACGCTGGTGATGCCGAGGAAGCGCGCCGAAGAGCTCGGCATCCATTCGATCGCCGACCTCGCGTCACGCGCGGCGACGATGTCGATCGCCGGAGACTATGAATTCTTCTCGCGGCCGGAATGGACCGGCATCCAGAAGGCTTATGGGCTGACGTTCCGCGCCCAGCGTCAGATGCAGCCGGATTTCATGTATGCGGCGGTCGCCTCCGGCGAGGTCGACGTGATCGCGGGCTACACCAGCGACGGACTGATCGCGAAATACGATCTTGTCACGCTCGAGGACAACAGGCACGCCATCCCGCCCTATGACGCCATCGTCCTGCTGTCGCCGAAGCGGCGCGACGACGAGGCGCTCAAGGCGGCGCTGCGGCCGCTGCTCGGCAAGATCGATATCGCCGAGATGCGCGGGGCGAATTTGCGCGCGTCGGGCAATGACGCATCATCGTCGCCCGACGCCGTGGCGCGCTGGCTGTGGGAGAAGGTCGGCGGAAAATAGCCTCTCGCCGTCATTGCGAGCGAAGCGCAGCAATCCACCTCTCCGCATGCGAGGAAAGATGGATTGCTTCGTCGCTACGCTCCTCGCAATGACGACGTCTCACAATCCCTTGATGATCCCCGCGTCGATCAACAGGCGATTGAAGCGGCGTGCTTCTGCGCCGTCCTTGCAGGAATAGAATGCGCCGTTGCAGCGAAGCATGATCGCCTTCTGCTCCTCGAACGACGGGTCGAGCGGAATGCCCGCGGCTTCCTGAATCACCAGCGGCAGATAGGCGGCGTCGATCGTGTCCATCACCGCCGGGCTCTTCACGGGTTCGAAGTTGACGGCGTCGATCGCATAGTAGGTCGCGTAGTAACGCGGATCGTAATCCATCAGCTTCTTACCGATGCCGGCCTCGTCGAGATCGGGATCGAGCAGCTGCGGCGAGAATTCCGGCTGATGATCGCCGTAACGCACGATCAGGAAAGGCTGCGCCGGAAACTTCTTCTTCAGCGCCGCGACGAAGCCGGCATAGTCGCCAGCGCTCATCGCCTGCCGGCGCAGATATTCGTCGACCGCGGGCGTATTGCCCGGCCGCTTCCACGACGGCAGCAACTCGGGACGGAATTTGGTTTCCCAGGGGAAATGATTGGCGGCGAGATAGACGAAGGCGAACAGCGGCGTGCCTGACGTCTTCTGCTCGGCCATCAGCTTCAGCGCCTTGTCGTAGAAGAAGCTGTCGGGCTCGACATCCTTCGCATGCAGGTCATGCGCGTCGTAGAAGCGCTGGATGCCGGTCGTGGTCTGGAAGTTGCGCGCGCTCATGAAGGCGCCGAATGCGGGATAGAGCGAGAGCGTGTCGTAGCCGCAGCGGCGCAGCGCCAACGGCAGGCCGCGCTCCACGCGCCCCGATGCGATGCGGGTGACGAAATAGGAGAACCGGCCGAACGAGCGCGAGGACAATCCCGCAAGCACGTTGTACTCGGTGAACCAGCTCGGCCCGCCATTGCTCTCGGCAAGGAATTTGCGCGCGACGCCGTCGTAGGACTTGAACTGGCTGCCATAGCCCGGCGGCACCTTGACGCCGGAGGCGGCGCGGATGTCGAAACTCGATTCATCATGGATCATGATGATGTTCGGCCGCCGCCCGGCGGGATGACAGGCATCGACCAGGGGCATCTTGAGCTGATCGCTCGCGGTCGGATCCGACTCCATAAAGCCGTAGGCGACGAAATCGGACACGGCCGTGACGCCGGAGCGCGCGAACTTCGAGAGGTAGCCGTCGTCGTAATAGCCGCGCCAGGCTTCATCCGGCCAGGCGAAGGCATAACCCGAGAGCGCCGCGGTGCAGGCGAGGCAGGCCGCCGCAGCCGGCAGCCGGCGAATGCGGAACGGATCGAGCCACCACAGCGCGTACATCAGGGGCAGCGTGACGAGGCCGGCACCGATGATCGACCAGCGCAGGCTCGGGAAGATCGTCAGCAGGAACGCCGCGGTGTCGCGGTCGATCACCATCAGGTCGACGAAGTTCGCGGTCATCTGCACCACGTCGTGCTTGAAGCGCGACAGCAGCACCAAGACCACGACCAGTGTCAGCGACAGCGCGCCCGACAGCGCCGGCCGGCGCAGCAGCGCGATGAACAGGAAGTTCAGGATTCCCCAGGTGAGCAGGAAGCAAAGCCGCGAGCCGAAATCGGTCTCGGTGCGCAGCATCAGGATCAGCGCGCCGAAATGCGGTGCCGCGACCGCCATCAACCGCCAGATGCCAAGCGCGGCAAGACCGCCGGCCAGTGCGGCAACGGAGGAGTTCTGCTGAGGCGCGGGCGCCATGGGCGGGACGCAATACAACCCGGCGCAATGCCACCGCCTTGACTGGCAACGGCCAGGAGGCATGCGGCACAGCCGGTGTCTGGGCCGCGTCACAAAACCGTAATTGAATCGTCATGAACGCGCAATGAATTTGCCTGCCCAAGCCTGGCCGCGGCAGGCAGTGCGCGTGCCTTAAACTTTGGCGGCCGGCGCGGCGTGGCTCGCGATACCCGCGATGAAGAGATCGACGATGTCGGCAGCCATCTGCTCGACCTCCGCATCGCCGACACCCCAGCGCGGCAAATGACCGTCGATGTGCATCCGCGCGAAGCCATAGACCAGCGCGCGGCCGGCGATCTGGACCTGCCTGAGGTCGCGCGTCCCGAGTTGGCCAGCTGAAAATGCCTCCGCCAGCGTGCGCTCGGTCAGGCCGATCAACTCGGCATTGTCGCCGGAGACGGCGGCCGAGCGGTCGTGGTCGAAGAAGCGGCGGCTGGAGATGATCTCGAAATGGGTCGGGTTCTTCATCGCCCAGCGCAGATAGGCGATCCCGAGATGGCGGAAGCGGCCGAGCGGATCGCCTGGCGGCGCCTCGGCCAACGCCGCCTCGATCTCGGCGCGAAAGCGGCGTTGCGCCTCCTCCGCCACCGCATTCATCAGCGCGTCCCGGCTCGGGAAATGCCGGAACGGCGCGCCCGGCGAGACCCCGGCCCGGCGCGCGGCCTCGCGCACGCTGACCGCCTCCGGGCCGCCCTCGCCGACCAGTTGCATGGCGGCATCGATGAGGACCCGGCGGAGGTCGCCGTGGTGGTACGGCCTCGCCGCCTGCGCCCGCGTCGCGGCCGGACGCGGCTTGGCGGGCCGGCGGCCGGTGGGCGGGCTTTTGGCGGGGCGGCGCATGGCGCACCTCTAGCATCACCCGCTTGTGAATGTAAGCGATGATTACACAGATTGACCGCGCGTGGGGCCGAAATGTAACTGGTGATTACATAAACGGGAGGCGGGATATGGCGACGCATCGCAACTGGTTCGAGGGCTGGCGGCTGTTTGGCCTGCTCACGCTCACCCTGATCGGGCTTTCGATCTGGATCGCCGCCATGCGGCAGTTCGAGGTCGAGGGCGTGCGGATGGTGATCCGCTTCACGGCGCGGACCTCGCTCTTGTTCTTCTGCCTCGCCTTCTCGGCGGCGGCGCTGGCGCGGCTGTGGCCGAACGCCTGGACGCACTGGCAGCGCCGCAACCGCCGTTATTTGGGCTTCACCTTCGCGGCCTCGCACGCCATCCATGCGGTCGCGATCGCCGCCTTCGCGATGCTCGATCCGCCCGGCTTTGCGGCCGCGACCTCGATCGTCTCCTACGTCTTCGGCGGTATCGGCTATCTCGCCATCATCGCGCTGACCGCGACTTCGTTCGATCGCACGGCTGCACTGCTCGGCCCGCGCGCCTGGCGCAGGCTGCATCTGATCGGCGGCTATTATCTGCTGCTGCAGTTCATGGTCTCGTTCGGCAAGCGGATTCCCGAGATGCCGCTCTACGCGCTATTCCTCGTGCCGCTCGCTGCGGTGTTCGCGCTCAGGATGATCAGCATGGCCGGCCGGCCCGCGCCACGTCAGGCGCAGGCGAGCTAAGATCGGGCCACCTTACACCAGGTGAAACTTGCGGCCGAGCTGGCGATGAACCGATAGCACCGCGCGGTCGACGTCGCTGATCAGGCTGTCGCCGAGCACGACGTTCGGAATCTCCCAGTTGCGTCCGATCTGCGCATCGGGCAGCCCGGCGATCGCCGGCACGCGCGCGGTCTCACAGCCGGGCTGGGCGCGCAACGCCTCATCCGCAAGTCGGGTCAATTCGTCCTGGCTCTTTCCATCAGTCATGACCTCGGTCCTGACTCCGGAAGATGGCTCACTGATGGCCAAGATTCTCCAGTTCCTTAGCGCGGGCTTCGGTCATGCTGCGCATGCCTGTTCGATCGATCTTGTCGTCGCAGCATACGTGGTGCCGCCGCGATGCATCCCGTCCACCGCCGGCCGCGCCGCGGCTGGCCTTCCCGGTCCGCGCAGGATATTTCATATGCATGGAGGGGACCATGCGGCGCGCCGTGACGCCTGTGATCGTCTTGGCGGTGTTCGGCCTGCTCGTCGGTGGGCTGTTTCGCTATGCGTTCGATGAGTCCGACGAGGCCTCCGTCTCGAATTATGTGCGCAGCGCCCTCGACGGCGCAGCCCTCACGGTGATCGTCTGGGCGACGCATCTCTATC
Organism: Bradyrhizobium sp. USDA 4538; assembly: GCF_024171045.1. Classification (NCBI taxonomy): domain Bacteria; kingdom Pseudomonadati; phylum Pseudomonadota; class Alphaproteobacteria; order Hyphomicrobiales; family Nitrobacteraceae; genus Bradyrhizobium; species Bradyrhizobium sp. USDA 4538. The sequence continues at coordinate 6,160,182 of NZ_JALJZE010000001.1, read as the reverse complement.
TGGCCGCACGTGGTGGCTGGCTGCGACGGCAATCACTCATCGTCGAGCTGATCGGCCGCTCTGTGATCCTCGCCGTCACCGTTGCGGCCGCCGCGATCGTGCTGGAAATCGTGCTTTACGGGCATGGGCTCGAAGCCAAGTGGATGCGCGAAACCTTCCTGAAGATCATTGGCGTCGGCCTGCTGCTGTCGATCCCGATCACGACGATCTACGAGCTGGTCCGGATGATCGGCGGGCACACGCTGCTCGGCATCGTGCTCGGACGCTATCGGCAGCCGGTGCGCGAGGAGCGCGTGCTGCTGTTTCTCGACCTGGTCGGCTCGACGACGCTAGCGGAATCGATGGGCGAGCTGCGCGTGCAGGAATTGCTGACGCGCTTCTTCTTCGACATCGACGAGCCGATCGTGTCGCACGGCGGCGAAGTCCACGCCTATGTCGGCGACGAAGTGATCGTGACCTGGCCGGCCAATGCCGACGGGCGATCGCGGCGGTATCTCGATTGCGTGTTCGCGATCGAGGATCGCCTCGCCAAGCGGGCCGATCAATATCGCAAGGAGTTCGGCGTGGTGCCCGCGTTTAGGGCCGGGATGCATGCCGGTCCGGTCGTCATCGCGGAATGCGGGGACTCGCGGCGACAGATCGCCTATTTCGGCGACACCGTGAACGTCACGGCGCGGCTGCAGGCGCATTGCAAGGAGGCCGGCCGGCCGCTGCTGGTATCGGGCGACCTGCTCCGCCTGCTGCCGCCGGACCGGGACTTAGTCGTCGAGCCGCTCGGCTCGACGCAATTGCGCGGACGAGCAGCGTCGATCGACATCTTTTCCGTCGCGCGGCGCCTATCGTCCTAAACGATCTCTTAAAATGCACCGGCATCAGCTTCCGCTGAGCCGAAAGCGCGCATTGAATCGAGTCGGGTCGCAGCCTGTTAAGGATGCGACGCACACCGTATTTGCACCGTATTTCACCTTAACGCAGGTGTAAGACCGCGCCCCGCATGGTGCGCAAACAGGTGTCATTCAACAAAAACAAGGTTGCCCATCGATGGCGCAACAGGCGTCACAATCGATTATCGCCGAACTCGAGGATGCGGTCCGGGACGGGACATCGGCCAAGCGCGTGCAGACGCTGCGGCAGGTCACCGATCTGTTCCTGAACGACGGCGACCGCCTCAACGATGAACAGGTCAAGGTGTTCGACGACGTGCTCTGCCTCTTGGTCGCGCGCGTCGAGACGCGTGCGCGGGCCGAGCTCAGCAAGCGGCTCGCACCGCTCGACTATGCGCCGTTCGAGGTGATCCAGCACCTCGCCTGGGACGACGACATCAGCGTCGCCGGCGACGTACTGACCCACTCCAGCCGCCTCTCGAACGACGCCCTGCGCGAGATCGCGAGCAGCAAGGGCCAGGACCACCTGTTCGCGATCTCCGCGCGGGAAAACCTGCCGCCTTCCGTCACCGACGTGATCATCGACCGCGGCGAGGACAAGGTGATCCGGCGTCTCGCCAAGAACGCCGGCGCCCAGTTCTCCGACAACGGCTATTCCAGCATCGTCGCCCGCGCCGAAGGCGACGACGAGCTGGTCGAGATCCTCGGGCTGCGCATCGACATTCCGGCCAAACTGCTGCGCGACCTGCTGCAGCGCGCCAAGGATACTGTGCGCGCCCGCCTGCTCTCGATCGCGTCGCCCAGGGCACGCGAGGAGATCAGCCAGGTGCTGAACGACATCGCCCAGGAAGAGGCCGCGGCGCCGCGCCGCAACTATGGCATCGCCGAAGAGCTGGTCAAGCTGATGAAGCAGCTGAACGAGCTCGACGATGCGGCCGTCTACAAATTCGCCGAAGGGGGCAAGCTCGACGAGGTCACGGTCGCGCTCGCCGTGCTCAACGACATGCCGATCGCGATGATCGAACGGCTGATGCTCGGCCTTCGCTCCGACCTGATCCTGATCCCGTGCCGCTCGGCGCGGCTCAACTGGCCGACGGTCGAAAGCATCCTGCGCAAGCGGCCGCTGCCGTTGCCGCTCGACAATGCGACGCTCGAGATCGCGCAGCGCGATTACCGCCGGCTCTCGCTGGAAACCGCGCAGCGCACGGTGCGGTTCTGGCAGCTGCACAACAGGATCGAGAAGCAGCCGATGGCGGCCGGCTAGGCCTCCGCGCCTCTGCGACAAAGAAAAAGGGTGGGCAACGCGCCCACCCTTTTTCATCACAGCGTCATTCCGGGGCGCCTCGAAGAGGCGGACCCGGAATCTCGAGATTCCGGGTTCGGTCCTGCGGACCGCCCCGGAATGACAGGCCTCGCCTGTCAGTTCTTGCTCTTGTCGACCAGCGCGCCCTTCTTGATCCAGGGCATCATGTCGCGCAGCTTGGCACCGACTTCCTCGATCGGATGCGCGGCGAGCTTGGCGCGGGTGGCCTTGAACGAGGTCTGGTTGACCTTGTTCTCCAGCATCCAGTCGCGGGCAAACTTGCCGCCCTGGATATCGGCCAGCACGCGCTTCATCTCCGCCTTGGTCTCGGCCGTGACGATGCGCGGACCGGTGACGTACTCGCCGTATTCGGCGGTGTTGGAGATCGAGTAGTTCATGTTGGCGATGCCGCCTTCATAGATCAGGTCGACGATCAACTTCACTTCGTGCAGGCACTCGAAATAGGCCATCTCGGGCGCGTAGCCGGCCTCGACGAGCGTCTCGTAGCCGCCCTTGATCAGCTCGACCAAGCCGCCGCAGAGCACCACCTGCTCGCCGAACAGGTCGGTCTCGCACTCTTCCTTGAAGGTGGTCTCGATGATGCCGGCGCGGCCGCCGCCGATCGCCGAGGCATAGCTGAGGCCGAGGTCATGGGCGTTGCCCGACGAATCCTTGGCGATCGCGATCAGGCAGGGCACGCCGCCGCCGCGCTGGTATTCCGAGCGCACGGTGTGGCCGGGGCCCTTCGGCGCGATCATCAGCACGTCGAGGTCGGCGCGCGGATCGAGCAGGTTGAAGTGCACGTTGAGGCCGTGGGCGAACACGAGCGCCGCGCCCTTCTTCATGTTGTCGTGCAGGTGCTCGCGATAGATGTCACCCTGCAGCTCGTCCGGGGTCAGCATCATGACGAGGTCGGCCCACTTGGCGGCTTCGGCAACTTCCATCACCTTGAAGCCGGCGTTCTCGGCCTTCTTGGCCGAGGCCGAACCCTTGCGCAGCGCAATCGCCACTTCCTTGACGCCCGAATCCTTCAGATTCAGCGCGTGGGCGTGGCCCTGGCTGCCGTAGCCGACGATGGCGACCTTCTTGCCCTTGATCAGGTTCAGGTCGGCATCGCGATCGTAGTAAACTCGCATCGTGGTTTCCTCGTTTGAAGGGGGCCAAAATCGGCCGATGAATCAGGCTTTCGGAAGGTCAGAACCGCCGGGCGCCCGCGAATTTCCGGCGTTGTCTAGAGCATTTTCCCCCTCAGGGGAAACCCTCATCTCGCATGGCGCGGTGCGGCATCATGCGTCCATGAAGACCGGGTAGAGCGAGGCCAGCAGCAGGATGGCCATCACCACATTGAAGGCGCGGATCGCCCGGGGCGAGGTCAGGATCGGCCGCAGGGCGGTCCCGAACAGCGCCCAGACGATGCAGGACACCGTGCCCAGGATCAGGCTCAGGCCGACCTGGATCGCGATGTTCCAAGGAAAGGCGGCAATCGCCGCATAGGCCGTGATGGTGCCGATCACCATCACCCAGCCCTTGGCATTGATCCACTGGAACATGGCGGCGCCCCAGAACGTCATCGGGCCGCGGCCGCCCCTGTCGTCCTTGTCCGCCGAGGGCGGCTCGGCCATGGCGATGACGGCTGCGAGATAGATCAGGTAAGCGACGCCGCCATATTTCAGAATCGTCTGCAGCACCGGATAGGCGATGAAGACGGTCCCCAGCCCGACGCCGACCGCGCCGACCATGAAGGCGAAGCCGACCGTGATGCCGGCGATATGGGGCACCGTGCGGCGGAAGCCGTAGGTCAGCCCCGACGACAGCAGCATGATGTTGTTGGGGCCCGGCGTGAAGAACATCACGACGGCGAACACGACAAAGGCGAACAGCAGCGAATTCGACATGGTGCCCTCACGCGACTTTCGGCAGAGCTTTTGGCCGCTTCGACAGCAGCATCACGGCGATGCCGGCGATCACGGTGACCATGCCGGCCAGCCGCAGCGGCCCGAATGTCTCGCCGAACACGATGCTCGACGCGGCGGAGCCGACGAACGGCACCAGCAGCGCGAACGGCACCACCTGCGCCGCCGGATAATCCCGCAGCAGCCGGCCCCACAGCCAGTAGGCGATGCTGGTCGAGATGCCGCCGAGGCAGAGCATGCAGACGAGCCCGGTCAGCGACATGTGGGTCAGCGCATGCCAGGTCGGCTGCGGGCCGTTCGTGATCAAGGTCAGCACCGCGAGCGGCACCGCGGCTGACAGGCACAGCCAGGCGAACAGATCGAACATCGGCGCGCCGTTCGCCTGCCGCAGGAGAAGATTGCCGATCGCGAAGCTGATCGGGCAGATCATGATGATCGCAAACGCGGCGACGCTGAAGTCGTAGCCGACCGTCCCGCAGATCATCAGCAGGCCGAGCGCGGCGATCGCGATGCCGATTGCCTGGCTCCGTGTCGGGATTTCCCCGAAGGCCAGGGCGGCGAAGGCGATGGTGAAAAGCGCCTGGCTCTGCACGATCACGCTGGAAAGCCCGACGGGAACGCCATGCGCGATCGCAAAGGCCTGTGCGAGGAACTGGCCGAGGAACAGCGTTGAGCTGATCGCGATCAGAAGCGGCCAGGAAACGCCGGGCTTGCGCAGGAACAGGCACGGCAGCGCGGCGATGGCGAAGCGCAGCGTCGTCATCAGCTCCGGCGAGAACTCATCGAGCGCGATCCGGCTTGCGACGAACGCAAGCCCCCAGATCACCGCGACCATGACGGCGATGCCAACATCGGCCGGCTTCATTGTTGTTCTTCTTTTGCTTCCGTTTCGGTCGGGATCTAGATCTGTTCGTCGGGCTTCGGTTTGCGCAGCAGATAGGTGCCGTGCAGGGGCGCGTGGTAGTCGACGGAGACCAGCGTGAAACCGGTCTCGGTCAGCATGCGCTCCATCACCCAGCCGAAGGTCGAGTATTCGTCGCGCATATGGGTGATCACGCTTTCGCGCTCGAAGCCGTGATTCTTGATCGAGAAGTCGGCCCATCCTTCGACATCGCGATCGACACCGTCGGGCATGCCGACGAACACCATGTCGCGCAGGTAGAAGTTCGCGCCGGGCTTCAACGCGTTGAAGATTCGCGACAGCGCCACCGCCTTCCAGAAGTCCGGCAGATGGTGCAACGTGAACTCGCTGACGATGAGGTCGTAGGAATTCGGTTGGTAGGCGAACGACAGCAGGCCGGCCGGCTGGGTCCGGATCTTCGCCTTGCGGTCGCGCGCATAGATTTCGGCAAGCCCGATCATCGCCGGCGAGATGTCGATGGCGTCGACCTCGGCGCCCATCAATGCCGCCTCGGTGGCCAGCACGCCGTTGCCACAGCCGATATCGGCGATCCGCCAGCCCGGCTTGACGCCGAGCATGGTCAGCGCCTGGCGGGCACGGACATCGCTGTCCTCGCTGACGTCATAGATCGAGGCCACCGCGGTATCGAGACCGACCTGCCGCCGTTGCGTGTAGTACCAGTCGCGCGCCAACATGCCTCACATCCCTTCCGGCCCGCGCGTGATCGCGGCCACCCCGGTTCGTGACACTTCGACCAGGCCCAGCGGACGCATCAGGTCGATGAACTGACTGATCTTGGACGAATTGCCCGTGATCTCGAACACGAAGCTCTCGGTCGTGGCGTCGATCACCCGGGCGCGGAACGCGTCCGCCAGCCGCAGCGCCTCGACGCGGTGATCGCCACCGCCCCGCACCTTGACCATCGCAAGCTCGCGCTCGATCGAGCTGCCGGTCAGCGTCATGTCGACGACGCGGTAGACCGGGATCATGCGGTCGAGCTGATGCTTGATCTGCTGGATCACCATCGGCGTGCCGGTGGTGACGATCGTGATCCGCGAGAGATGTTTCTGGCTCTCGGTCTCCGAGACGGTGAGACTCTCGATGTTGTAGCCGCGGCCGGAGAACAGGCCGATCACGCGCGCGAGCACGCCGGGCTCGTTCTGCACGAGCACGGACAAAGTGTGCGTCTCGTTGGGATCGTGACGCTCTTCGAGGAAGTAGGCGGATGCGGGCTGGTTCATGGTCGTCCCCTTACATTCTGTTCACGCCACCGCCCGCTCGGCGGCCGGCGCAGCATCCGTTCCGATCCAGGTCTGGAACAGATCGAAATCGATATTGCCGCCGCTCAGGATCAGGCCGACCCGCTTGCCGGCGAGCCTGCTCTTTTCCTGCAGCGCGGCCGCGAGCGCCGCAGCGCCCGCGCCCTCGGCGAGATTGTGGGTATCGGTCCAGTAGGCGCGGATCGCCTGCCCGACCTCGTCGTCGCTGACCTGCACGATGCGCGAGGCGCCCTTGCGGATCAGCGCGAACGCATCCGCGTCCGGAATCCGCGTCGCCATGCCGTCGGCAAGGGTGTTGCTGGTCTCGGTGGTGACGATCTTTCCGGCCGCAAACGACAGCGCGTAGGACGGCGCCTCGGTCGACTGCACGCCGACGATCTCGGTCTTCAGCCCGAGCAGGTCGCGCGCCATGATGCAGCCGCAGATGCCGGAGCCCTGCCCGATCGGCACGTAGAGAATGTCGAGATCGGGCGCGGTACGGAACAGTTCGAGCGCGTAGGTCGCGACACCCAGCACGAGGTCCGGGTGGAACGACGGCACCATGTGCAGGCCGGCGAATTGGGCGCGGCGCTCGGCCTCTTCGCGCGCGGCCTGGAAGTCGTCGCCGTGCTCGACGAGCTCGGCCCCGAACGCGTGCATGGCGCGGTTCTTCTCGACCGAGTTGCCGCGCGGCACGTAGATTGTCGCCGGCACGCCGTGACGCCCGGCAGCAAACGCCAGGCTCTGGCCGTGATTGCCGCGCGTCGCCGAGATGATGCCGGGCACGTCGGCGCGCTCGCGCTTCAGCCGTTCGAGATAGACCAGGCCGCCGCGCACCTTGAAGGCGCCGGTCGGCGTGTGGTTCTCATGCTTGACCACGACCTCGGTCCCGAGCCGCTCGGCCAGCAGCGGCCAGGCGTGCGCCGGCGTCGCCGGCACTGCGGTGCCGACGATCCGGTGCGCGCGCTCGAGCTCGTTGAGGTCAAACATGGGAGCCGCCCTCCATCCGAGCGCGTGATAAGTTCTCTCTCCCCGCTCTTTGCGGGGAGAGGGTTGGGGTGAGGGGCTGCTTCCAGAGCAATGGTGAGAGACGGACTCGCGGAGACTCCCCCTCACCCGGATTGCGCTTGCGCGCAATCCGACCTCTCCCCGCAAGCGGGGCGAGATGAAAAGAGAGTGCTCCACGCCGATCTATCATCACACCAGCGCCTTGCCACCGGAGAAGGCCTTCGCCGTGGCCTCATCGGTCGCCTCTTCCGGCAGCAGCATCTCGTTATGCGCCTTGCCCGACGGGATCATCGGGAAGCAATTCTCCAGCGCGGCGACGCGGCAATCGAACAGCACCGGGCGCTTGATCGAGATCATCTCCTTGATCGCGCCGTCGAGATCGGACGGCTTGGTCGCCTGCAGCCCGACGCAGCCATAAGCGTCGGCGAGCTTGACGAAGTCCGGCAGCGCCTCGGAGTACGAATGCGACAGGCGGTTGCCGTGCAGCAGCTGCTGCCATTGCCGCACCATGCCCATGTACTGGTTGTTCAGAATGAAAATCTTGATCGGCAGCTCGAACTGGACCGCCGTCGACATCTCCTGGATCGTCATCTGCACCGAGGCGTCGCCGGCGATGTCGATCACCAGGCTGTCCGGATGCGCCACCTGCACGCCGACCGCGGCCGGCAGGCCGTAGCCCATGGTGCCGAGACCGCCCGAGGTCATCCAGCGGTGCGGCTCCTCGAAGCCGAAGAACTGCGCGGCCCACATCTGGTGCTGACCGACCTCGGTCGTGATGTAGGTGTCCTTGCCGCGGGTCAGCTCGAACAGGCGCTGGATCGCGTATTGCGGCAGGATGATATCGTTGTTCTTGCGGTAGGACAGCGAGTTGCGCGCGCGCCATTGCGCGATCTGCTGCCACCACGACTTGATGTCCGGCTTCTTGGCTTCTGCCTTGAACACCTGCAGCAAATCGCCGAGCACGTTGCCGGCGTCGCCGATGATCGGCACGTCGACGCGGATGTTCTTGTTGATCGAGGACGGATCGATGTCGATGTGGATCTTCTTCGAGCCCGGCGAGAACGCGTCGGTACGGCCGGTGATGCGGTCGTCAAAGCGCGCGCCGACGCACAGCATGACGTCGCAATCATGCATCGTCATGTTGGCTTCGTAGGTGCCGTGCATGCCCAGCATGCCGAGCCAGTTCGGGCCCGAAGCGGGATAGGCGCCCAGCCCCATCAGGGTCGAGGTGATCGGGAAGCCGGTCGCCTCCACCAACTGGCGCAGCAGTTTCGAGGCCTCGGGACCCGAATTGATCACGCCGCCGCCGGAATAGATCACCGGACGCTTTGCGTTGGCGAGCAGCGCCACCGCCTTGCGGATCTGGGTCGCATCGCCCTTGACGCGCGGCGTGTAGGAGATGTGCACGTCCGACTTGCGCGGCGGATGGTAGGTGCCGGTCGCGAACTGCACGTCCTTCGGCACGTCGACCACGACCGGGCCGGGCCGGCCGGTGGTGGCGACATAGAAGGCCTCGTGCAGCACCCTGGCGAGGTCGTTGACGTCGCGGACCAGCCAATTGTGCTTGGTGGCGGGCCGCGTGATGCCGACCGTGTCGCACTCCTGGAAGGCGTCGTTGCCGATCAGGTGGGTCGGCACCTGGCCGGTGATGCAGACCAGCGGGATCGAATCCATCAGCGCGTCGGTCAGCGGCGTCACCATGTTGGTGGCGCCGGGGCCTGACGTCACCAGCACCACGCCGGGCTTGCCGGTCGAGCGCGCATAGCCTTCGGCGGCATGGCCGGCACCCTGCTCGTGACGGACCAGGATGTGCTCGACCTCGCTCTGTTGGAAGATCTCGTCGTAGATCGGAAGCACCGCACCGCCGGGATAGCCGAAGACATGCTGCACGCCGTGATCGATGAGCGCGCGCACGATCATCGCGGCGCCGGTCATCTGATTGGGATCGTGGCTCTTGTCGGTCATGGTTCGCTCCGGATGCGCTTGTTTTTGCGCGGCTTTTGTCAGTTCTCGTCAGTTCGGCTTCGGGCAATAAAAAGGGGCCCTAGAGGCCCCATGCACACCGCCCGAATTTGGATGGCCGCTAGCCATCCCCGGCGGTGTGCCTGGGTACGACGGCGATAAGCAGTTTGGTAATAATGTTGCGCACGATACGACCCAGTCTTCCCAAAGGTTGCGCGAACATAGCGGCCAAAGCCTGAATGTCAAGGCGAGGCAAGCACTTTCGCGATTTCCGTACTCTACCGGGGTTCCGCTCGTTCGGCGAGTGTTTTTGCGCGGGCGAACGCGCATGGCTGACGGGCGTGCGGGACCGCCGGCCCGGTAGCCCGGATGGGAGCGCAGCGCAATCCGGGATAGCCTCCGCGCGGAGGGCCGGTCCCCGGATTGCGCTGCGCTCCATCCGGGCTACGGGACTTGCCCTCGCAGCCATTTGCCCGCCGTATCCGGCTCGACCCATTCGAATTCCGGGAGCTGATGGCGGAACCAGGTGAACTGGCGCTTCGCATAATGGCGGGTATCGGCCCGGCCGATCTCGGCGGCCTCCTCGCGGCTGATCTCTCCCCTCAGGTGCCGGATCAGCGCCGGCACCCCATGGGCCTTCATCGCCGGCAGCAACGGATCGAGCCCACGCGCCGCCAGCGCCGCGACCTCGTCGAGCGCGCCGGCATCGAGCATGACACCGAACCGGGCGTCGATCCGTGCATAGAGCCTCTCGCGCTCCGGCGCGAGAAACAGCGCATGAAAATCGCCCGGCGGCAGCAGTGGCGGCAGGCCCTCGCGATGCCAGTCCGGCAGCGGGCGGCCGGTGGCCTCGACGACCTCGAGCGCGCGTGCGATGCGGGTGCGGTCGCGCGGCTTCAGCCGCTCGGCCGACACCGGATCGCGCGCTGCAAGCTCGGCATGCAGCGCCTCGACGCCGTGCTGCTCGAGCCGTGCGCGCACGCCGTCGCGCACATCGGCCGGGATCGGCGGTACCGCCGACAAGCCGCGCGTCAGCGCCTTGAAATAGAGGCCCGAGCCGCCGATGAAGATCGGCAGCCGTCCCTGCGCACGCGCCTCGCCGAGCACCTTCGCCGCATCGGCCACCCAGGCGCCCGCCGAGAAATTCACGCCGGCGTCGACATGGCCATAGAGCCGGTGCGGAACCAGCGCCTCTTCGCCTGCGGTCGGCCGCGCGGTGATGATCCGGAGGTCACGATAGACCTGCATGGAGTCGGTGTTGATCACGACCCCGCCGGTCCGCTGCGCGAGTTCGAGCGCCAGCGCCGACTTGCCGCTGGCGGTCGGCCCTGCGATAAGCACTGCCTTGTTCAACAATCCCGAATGCGCCTGCATGTCCCTCGTTGCCACGCTGATCTGCAATCCTGCAAGCCCCGCGCTCGACTCCACCATCGTCGACGGTGCGCGGGCCCTGCTGCCCTCACCCGGCCCGGCGCAGTGGCTGTTCAACGAAGTCGCCGCCGACATTCCGTTCGAGAGCGAGGACAGCAGCAGGGACGGTATCAAGGCGATCGAGGAACGCGTTCGCCAGGCCCGCGGCGACCTGCCGATCGACATCGTCGTGCAGCCTCGGATCGCCCGGCGCAAGAAGCTTTTTCTGGCCGACATGGATTCCACCATGATCGGCCAGGAGTGCATCGACGAGCTCGCCGACTTCGCCGGGCTCAAGGCCCATGTCGCTGCGATCACCGAGCGTGCGATGCGCGGCGAGATCGAGTTCGAGTCCGCGCTGCGCGAGCGGGTGGCGCTGCTCAAGGGACTGCCGGTCAGCGTGGTCGACGAGGTGCTCGACAAGCGCATCACGCTGACGCCGGGCGGCCGCGAACTGGTCATGACCATGCGCGCGCACGGCGCCTATACCTGCCTGATCTCGGGCGGCTTCACCTTGTTCACCAAGGTGGTCGCGGCGAAGGTCGGCTTTCAGGAAAACCGCGCCAACCAGTTGCAGGTCGTGGACGGCAAGCTGACCGGTGAGGTGGTCGAGCCGATCCTCGGCCGCGCCACCAAGCTCGCCACCTTGATCGAGCTCACCGAGTCCTTCGATCTCGACGAGATCGACACCCTTGTGGTGGGCGACGGCGCCAACGATCTCGGCATGATCCAGGCTGCGGGCCTCGGCGTAGCCTATCACGCCAAGCCGGCGGTCGCGGCCGCGGCCGCGGTCCGGATCGACCACGGCGATCTCACCGCGCTGCTGTACGCGCAGGGCTACCGGCGGGATGAGTTCGTGGCGGGGTAGCCGTTCGCGAAAGTCGTCATGCCCGGGCTTGACCCGGGCATCCATCTTCTTCGCAAGAACTTTGTTAGGTGATGGATTGCCGGGTCAAGCCCGGCAATGACCATCGGGGCTACTGCACGCCGAGCGCGACGAAGCGCAGTTCGCCGTCGCCGTTCGAGACCAGCAGCAGCACCGACTTCTTGCCGTCCTTCTTGAGTTGATCGACGCGCTTCTTGATGTCGGCGGCGCTCGACACCGCCTCCTGCGCCACCTCGACGATGACATCGCCCGCCGACAGCCGCTTCTCGGCGGCATCGGAATTGCCGTCGACGCCGGTGACGACGACGCCCTTCACGCTGTCCTTGATCTTGTACTTGGTGCGCAGGTCCTTGCTCAGCGCCGCGAGGTCGAGACCGAGCGCCTTCTGGGTCACCGGTTTCTCGGCGGTGTCGTCCTTCGACTTGGCGTTGACCTGCTGAACCTTCTCGTTGTCCTCGAGCCGGCCGAGCGTGACCTTGCGGGTCTCCTCATTGCCCTTGCGGATGACGACGACGTCGACTTCCTTGCCGACCGCCGTGTCGGCAACGATGCGCGACAGATCCTTCGGGTCCTTGACGTCCTTGCCGTCGAACTTGACGACGACGTCGCCGGGTTCGATGCCCGCCGGCTTGGCCGGCCCCTTGTCGTCGACGCCGGCAACCAGCGCGCCGCGCGCCGGCTTGATGTTGAGGCTGTCGGCGATCTCGTCGGTGACCTGCTGGATGCGCACGCCGAGCCAGCCGCGGCGCAGCTCGCCGAATTTCTGCAACTGGTCGACGACGCCGGCCACGGTCTTCGACGGCACCGCGAAGCCGAGGCCGATCGAACCGCCGGTCGGCGAGATGATCAGCGTGTTGACGCCGATCACCTCACCATCGAGGTTGAACAGCGGACCGCCGGAATTGCCGCGGTTGATGGCGGCGTCGGTCTGGATGTAGCTGTCATACGGGCCCTGGCTGATGTCGCGGTTCTTGGCCGAGACGATGCCCGCGGTCACCGTGCCGCCGAGGCTGAACGGGTTGCCGATCGCGACCACCCAGTCGCCGAGCCGGATCTTGTCGCTGTCGCCGAACTTGACCGCGGTGAGCGGCTTCGGCGGCTTGAATTTCAGGACCGCGAGGTCGGTCTTCTTGTCGACGCCGACCAGCTCGGCCTTGATCTTGGTGCCGTCGTTGAGGATGACGTTGATCTCGTCGGCGTCGGCGATGACGTGGTTGTTGGTGACGACGATGCCCGCGGTGTCGACGATGAAGCCCGAGCCGAGCGAGTTGGTCTTGCGCGGCTGGAACTCACCGCTCTTGTCGCCGCCCTTGCCAGGCGGCCCGCGGCGGTTCTTGAAGAAGTCGTCGAAGAATTCCTCGAACGGCGAACCCGGCGGCAGCTGCGGCATCGTCCGGTCCTTGGCCTCGACGGTCTGCGACGTCGAGATGTTGACGACGGCGTCGATCACCTTCTCGGCGATGTCGGCGATGCCTTCAGGACCGCGTGCGAACGCCGGCACGGAGCTCAGCATGCTCGCAGCACCGATCGAGATCGCGGCTCCCATCATGCGGAAGCGGCGGCTCAGGGCTGGTCTGGCAGCGGTCATGTAGGAGTTTCTCCAGAGGCAAACGGGTTCAAATGCGCTAGTTACAGAGTGCGCCCGAACGGGCATACGGCGCAAGCATCTCAGCCGGACATTTCGGCGAAAAACCGGCTGCGAGAGGCTCACGATTATGTTCAGTCTTGCTTGTCATTCCGGGGCAGCCCGACAAGGCTGAACCCCGGGGACGCAATTGCGCACCTTGGGGAATCTCGAGGTTCCCCGATGCGCAATCGCGCATTGGCGGTCATGCTTCGCATGCTCCGGAGCGGCGACTATCTTCGCACCACCCAGATCAGGACGAGCCCGGCGACCGCCGAGCCGATACCGACGATGCGCAGGATGTTGTCGGGTGTCGCCAGCGCGCTCTTCATCGCCCGGCGCATCCAGGCGGGGCTTGCCGCGAACAGAATGCCTTCGAGCACGAACAGGATTCCCAACCCGATGAGGAAGTCGCCGAACGCTATGGACTTCATCGGATGGCAGCCTCCCGCTCGATGCTTGTTGTTTTTGGTCGGCGGCGAAGCGTCATCCGCATCGCCGCCAAGTCCTGATGTTCAAGTCGTGACGTTACTGTTTCGGCGCGGCGGCCGCCTCAGGCAACTTGCCGCTTGCACCGCCGAAGTATCTGAAGAATTCCGAGTCCGGCCGCAACAGGAAACGCGTGTCGCTGGAACGCAGGCCGTTCTCATAGGCCGTCATCGAGCGATAGAACGCGAAGAAGTCCTTGTCCTTGCCATAGGCTTCGGCGAACAAGCGGTTGCGCTCGGCGTCACCCGCACCGCGGGTCTGGTCCGCGGCCGAGTTCGCCTCGGCGACGATCACGGTCGCTTCGCGGTCGGCCTTCGAGCGGATTTCCTGCGCCTTCTGGTCGCCCTGGGCACGGAACTCGGCCGCCTCGCGCTCACGTTCGGTCTTCATCCGGTTGTAGACGGCCTGGCTGTTCTGCTCCGGCAGGTCGGCACGGCGGATGCGGACGTCGACGACCTCGATGCCGTAGCCGTCCGCTTCCCTGTCGAGCTGCTCGCGAATCCGCTGCATCAGCTTCTCGCGATCGTCACGCACCACGGTGATGAAGTTGACCTCGCCGAGCACGCGGCGCAGCGCCGCGTTCAGCAGCGTGGTCAGCTGCAGATTGGCGGCCTGGATCGAGCCGACGCTGGTGTAGTAGCGCAACGCATTCTTGATGCGATAGCGCGCGAAGGCGTCGACCACGAGCCGCTTCTGGTCGGAGGCGATCACCTCCTGCGACGGGTTTTCCAGATCGAGGATGCGCTTGTCGACGTTGATCACCGAATTCCACGGCGCCTTGAAGTGCAGACCGGGCTCGGTGACGATGTCGACCGGCTCACCGAACCGCAAGACGATGGTCTGCTCGGTCTGCTGCACGGTGAACACCGAGCTGTAGCCGACGGCGAGCACAATGAAGAGGATGATCAGGGACACAATGCCGGTGACGGGAGACCTCATCGGGTGGCTCCCTGCTGCTGGCCGGTCGTGGCCGGTGCCGCCGGACGCCGCGGCGTCAGTTCGCCGAGCGGAAGGTAGGGCACGATGTTCTGGCCCGGGCCGCCGTCGTAAACCAGCTTCTCGGAGCCGCCGAGCACTTTTTCCATGGTCTCCAGATAGATGCGCTCGCGCGTCACGTCGGGTGCCTTCTTGTACTCTTCATAGACTTTCAGGAAGCGTGCGCTCTGGCCCTTGGCGTCGGCGACCGCCTGTTCCTTGTAGCCTTCGGCGGCCTGCAGGATCTGCGCGGAACGACCGCGCGCTTCCGGCACAATCCGGTTGGCGTAGGTCTGTGCCTCGTTCTGCTTGCGCTCGAGGTCGGCGCGCGCCGCCTGCACGTCGCGGAATGCGTCGATCACCTGCGCCGGCGGATCGACCTTCTGCATCTGCACCTGCGTGATCTGGATGCCCGCGTTGTAGGTATCGAGCGTCCTCTGCATCAGCTCCTGGACGCTCTGCTCGGTGACGTTGCGCGCCCCGGTCAGGATCGGCTGGATCTGCGAGCGGCCGATCACCTCACGCATCGCGCTTTCGGCAACCGCCTTCACGGTGCCTTCGGGATTCTGGATATTGAACAGATAGGCGCCGGCCCCACCCGGCTTGATGCGCCACAACACCGTGAAGTCGACGTCGACGATGTTCTCGTCGCCGGTCAGCATCAGGCTCTCTTCCGGCACGTCGCGCATGGTGCGGCCGCGGCGAGCGGGATCGTCGATCAGCGTCATGCCGATCGAGATCGTGTTGACGCGCAGCGCTTTCGGCAGCAGCACTGTCTCAATCGGATATGGCAGGTGATAGCGCAGGCCCGGCTGCGCATCCCGGACATACTTGCCGAAGCGCAGCACGACGCCGAGCTCTTCGGACTGCACGCGGAAGATGCCGGTCGCGAACCAGATCGCCAGCGCGGCGACCAGCACCAGCGCGACGCCCATGCCGCTGAAATGCCCGCCGGGCAGCCACTGCTGCAGGCGGTCCTGGCCGCGCCGCAGCAGATCCTCAAGATCCGGCGGCCTTGGCCCGGCTGACTGCGGACCGGTGCCCCATGGCCCTTTCGGACCCGAGCCCCAGGGCCCCCCGCCTTGATTTTTCCACGGCATCAAACATCTCCTCGGCAAGTCCGGACGGGACGCCCGGCCTCGAATGTCCGGCCCGGTTATAGGGGACCGCTAGGGCCCTTACAACGCAAGCTTCCTGGCCGGACGAGCTATGCGCCGGGGCATAATTGTCAATGCAAACATTGGTTAACCCGGGCCGCGCCGACGATATGTCACATAGGAGAAGTCGGCACTGTCGTCCGGGCCTGCCGGATTTCGCACGCGCGCCACCTCGTCCCACAGCTGCGCATCGATTTTGTCGAACCGCGTGTCGCCGTCCGGCCGGGCATGGACCTCGGTGATCTCAAGGCGATCGGCGGTGCCCATCCATTGCGCGTAGATTTCCGCGCCACCGATGATTGCAATCTCAGTGGCGAAACGCCGCAGCGCGTCACCAAGCGCAATGGCGCGGGCGTTGTCAAACGACGTCGTGACGATGGCGCCGCGCGCGCGGTAGTTGGGATCGCGCGTTACCACGATGTTGGTGCGGCCCGGCAGCGGCCTGCGCAGGGACTCAAAGGTCTTGCGCCCCATCACGACGGGCTTGTTGAGCGTGATCGCCTTGAAACGCTGCTGGTCGGATTTCAGCCGCCATGGAATGGCGTTGTCGCTCCCGATCACGCCGTTCTCGGCGACCGCTACGACGAGCACGATCTCCATCAGCGCGCCCCTTCCGCGAGAGCCGACAGCGCCTCGCCGGAGACGCGGCAAATCGTCCATTCGTCCATCATCTCGGCGCCGAGCGACTTGTAGAATGCAATCGACGGCGCGTTCCAGTCGAGCACCGCCCACTGCAGGCGCGACCAGCCATTGGCGAGGCATTGCTTCGCCAGATGCACCAAGAGCGCCTTGCCGATGCCCTTGCCGCGCAGCGCCGGACGCACGAAGAGGTCTTCGAGATAGATGCCGTGGCGGCCGGCGAAGGTCGAGAAATTGACGAACCAGACCGCGAAGCCGACAGGTTCGCCGTTCCATTCCGCGATGTCGCAATAGAGCCGCGGGTTGGCGCCGAACAGCGCCTCGGCGATATCGGCCTCGCTGGCGTGAACCTCGTGCAGAAGCTTTTCGTATTCGGCGAGTTCGCGGACCAGCGAGAACACCAGTCCGGCCTCATCGGGCCGCGCGCGGCGGATCGTCAGCGACATTCAATCCCTCAGACCGCAACTCATACCGCGACCTCGGCCTTGATGTGCGGATGCGGGTCGTAACCTTCGAGTTTGAAGTCTTCGTAGCGGAACGCGAAGATATCCTTCACGTCCGGATTGATCGCCATCGTCGGCAACGGCCGCGTCGGCCGCGTCAACTGCAGGCGCGCCTGCTCGAGATGGTTGGAGTAGAGGTGCGCGTCGCCGAGCGAGTGCACGAAATCGCCGGGCTTCAGCCCGGTCACCTGCGCGACCATCATGGTGAGCAGCGCATAGGAGGCGATATTGAAGGGTACGCCGAGGAAGACGTCGCCCGAGCGCTGATAGAGCTGACAGGACAATTTGCCGTTCGCGACATAGAACTGGAACAGGCAATGGCACGGCGGCAGCGCCATCTTGTCGACCTCGGCCGGATTCCAGGCGCTGACGATCAGCCGTCGCGAATCCGGATTGCGCTTGATCATCTCGACCACGCCAGCGATCTGGTCGATGCTACGGCCATCCGGCGCGGGCCACGACCGCCATTGCGAGCCGTACACCGGACCGAGGTCGCCGTTGGCGTCGGCCCATTCGTCCCAGATCGTGACGCCGTTGTCGTTGAGATATTTGATGTTGGTGTCGCCGGCGAGGAACCAGAGCAGCTCGTGCACGATCGCCTTCAGCGGCAGCCGCTTGGTGGTCAGCATCGGGAAGCCGGCCGCGAGGTTGAAACGCATCTGATGACCGAAGATCGACAGCGTCCCGGTGCCGGTGCGGTCGTGCTTCTCGGCACCGTCGGCGAGGATGCGTTCGAGCAGGTCGTGATACTGGTTCATGGCGTCTGTTTCGGGCTTTCGAGAGAACGACCAATGTAGCGGCCAAGGCCGCCGGTCGGCACGCTGATTCGGCTGAACGCACCGATTATACCCTGAAAAGTGAGCACTCCGCGCCAAACGACAAGGGGCGGAACTCGCGTCCCGCCCCTGCCCTATCTGCCTGATTGTACTGGATTAAGTTGCCGGCTTGAGCACCGGCGTCCACTTCGCGATCTCG
The DNA here is from genome assembly GCF_024171045.1 of Bradyrhizobium sp. USDA 4538. Classification (NCBI taxonomy): domain Bacteria; kingdom Pseudomonadati; phylum Pseudomonadota; class Alphaproteobacteria; order Hyphomicrobiales; family Nitrobacteraceae; genus Bradyrhizobium; species Bradyrhizobium sp. USDA 4538. Next base: position 6,142,294 of record NZ_JALJZE010000001.1, on the reverse strand, counting down.
TTCTTGACGAGCGTCGCGAGCGCCTCCGGCGTACGGTTGGCGGGTGCCGGGATCACGCTGCCGAGGTCGAGCAGGCGCTTGCGGACGTTCTCATCGTCAAGCGCCTTGATGGCCGCGGCATTCAACGTGGCGATGATGGCGGGCGAAGTTCCCTTCGGCGCGAAAATCGCATTCCAGGCCTGGGCCTGGAAGGCCGGCAAGCCGGCTTCCGTCGTGGTCGGCACATTGGGCAGCGACGGGTTGCGCTCGGGGGTGGCGACCGCATAGGCCTTGATGGTGCCGGCGTTGATCTGCGGCACCGCGTTGACGATCTGGTCGCACATGTAGTCGACCTGGCCGGCGACCAGCGCATTCATGGCCGGGCCGGTGCCGTTGAAGGGCACGCCGACCGGTTTGACGCCGAGGATCGAGTTCAGGAGCTCGCAGGAGGCGTGCGAGACCGAGCCGATGCCGGCATGCGCGGCGTTGACCTTCTCGGCATTGGCCTTCACGTAGGCGACGAATTCCTTGAGATCCTTCGGCGGAAAGTCCTTGCGGGCAAGGATCAGGATCGGCGTGCCGGCGAGCAGCGCGACCGGCTCGAAATCCTTTTCCGGGTGATAGGCAAGCTTCGGATAGAGCGGCACAGAGGCGGCGTGCGTGCCCATATGCCCTGTAATCAACGTATAGCCGTCATTGGCGGCGCGTGCGGCGCGCGTCGTCGCGGTGGTGCCGCCGGCGCCGACCACGTTCTCGATGACGATGCTCTGTCCCAGCGTCTGCGCCATGTGCGCGGTGACGATGCGCGAGATGACATCGGTCGGGCCGCCGGCTGCGAACGGCACGATCATGGTGATGGTGCGGGTCGGATAATTTTGCGCAGACGCCGGCATGGCGAATGCGCCGAGCGCGACAAATGCCGAAAGGCATGCGCCCGCAAGCGAGCGAATGGACATCATCTCAATTCCTCCCGGGAACGTTTGACCAATAAAAATGCCGGCCAAATCGGCCGGCATTTTCATTTCACGGGACGACATCGAGTGTCGATTCGACTTCCGCCTGCGGCGCGCCGACGCAGGGCCGACGGCTCGCTCAGCCCTCGGATTCCACGAACACTTCGTCGCGCTTGGCACGCAAGGTCGGCAGCACGGCAAGCACCAGGAGACCGGCCGCGATCGCCAGCAGCACCGCCGACAGCGGCCGCGAGACGAACACGCTCCAGTCGCCACGCGAGATCAACAGCGCGCGACGCAGGTTCTCCTCCATCAGCGGGCCCAGCACCATGCCGAGCAGCAGCGGTGCCGGCTCGAAATCGTGCTTGATCAGCCAATAGCCGACCAGGCCGAACACGCCGGCGAGCACGACGTCGACCGGCGCGTTGTTCACCGAGTAGATGCCGATCGCGCAGAACACCACGATCGAGGGGAACATCAGGCGGTACGGCACGCGCAGCAGACGGACCCAGATGCCCACCAACGGCAGGTTGATGATGATCAGCATCAGATTGCCGATCCACATCGAGGCGATCATGCCCCAGACCAGATCGGGCTGCTTCTGCATCACCTGCGGACCCGGCACGATGCCGTGGATGGTCATCGCGCCGACCATCAGCGCCATCACCGCGTTCGGCGGGATGCCGAGCGTGAGCAGCGGGATGAACGAGGTCTGCGCCGCGGCGTTGTTGGCGCTTTCCGGCGCCGCCACGCCCTCGATCGCGCCGCGGCCGAACCGCTTCGGATCCTTCGCCAGCTTCTTCTCCAGCGTATAGGCCGCGAACGAGGCGATCACGGCGCCGCCGCCCGGCAGGATGCCGAGGATCGAGCCAAGCACGGTGCCGCGCAGGATCGCCGGCGTGGAATCCGCGATGTCCTTCCTGGTCGGCATCAGGCCGGTGATCTTCTGCTGCACCAGGTTGCGGTTCATCTCGGCGCCGTGGTCGAGGTTGCGAATGATCTCCGCGAAGCCGAACACACCCATTGCCACGGTGGCAAAGCCGAGACCGTCGGCGAGCTCGGGGATGTTGAAGGCCATGCGCGAGGCGCCGGTCTCGATGTCGGAGCCGACCATCGACAGCAACAGGCCGAACACGATCATCGCGATCGCCTTCAGCACCGAGCCCTTGGCGAGCACCACCGCGAAGATCAGGCCGAGCACCATCAGCGAGAAATATTCAGCCGGACCGAACGCCAGCGCGAGCTTGGTCAGCGGCGCGCCGAGCACGGCGATCAGCACGGTCGCGACGCAGCCGGCGAAGAACGAGCCGATCGCGGCGATCGCCAGAGCCGGACCGGCGCGGCCCTGCTTGGCCATCTGGTGGCCGTCGAGCGCGGTGACCACCGAGGTCGCCTCGCCCGGAATATTGACCAGGATCGAGGTGGTCGAGCCGCCATATTGCGCGCCGTAATAGATGCCGGCGAGCATGATCAGCGCACCGACCGGCGGCAGGCCGAAGGTGATTGGCAGCAGCATGGCGACGGTGGCGATGGTGCCGATGCCCGGCAGCACGCCGACCAGCGTGCCGACCAGTGCGCCGATCAGGCACATCAGAAGGTTGATCGGCGAGAATGCGACCGCGAAACCGTGGGCGAGATTGGCAAACAGTTCCATCACGCCCTCACTGGATCAGGAAACGCGGGAACATCGGCATCGGAAGTCCCAGCACATAGGGGAAAAGCAGCGCGCAGCCGAGGGTCAGACAGGCGCCGACAATGATGGCCTCGACCAACTTCGTCTCCTGCGAGCCCATCGCCGCGATCATGAAGGCGGCAAAGGCGGAGACCACAAGCCCGAGTGGCCGGATCGCCAATGCGAAGAACACGATTGCGGCAGATACGAACAACGGGCCGCGCCAGGAATAGGCCGCGATATGCGGGCCATTCTGCAGAACTCCCATCAGCGCGACACCACCGCCGAGCAACAGCAGCAGCACGGCGAACATGCGCGGCGCGGTTCCGGCGCCGAACGAAAATCCGTGCATGCCCTGCAAATCGCTCGAGGCCCACAAGGCAAACAGCGCAACCGCCATCATGGCGAGCCCGCCGACAAAATCCTGCGGACCGCGCACCCATTTCGGCAAGATCGATTTGACCGGCGCCTCGCTCGGCGTATCGCTCATGACTTCGCTTCCCCCGTCAGGGCTGTCCCGCCCGTTTTGATTGAATGGCTTGGTTTGTGGTGCGTTGACCGAAAGCCTTGCTAGCGATTTTCGTCAGATAACGCCAGCGAAACCCAAGAGGCCTCCGGCCAGCAACATCCACAAAGGGTTGATCCGCGTCGCAAAAGCAAGCGCGGCCGCGACAATGGTGATCAGGACCGCGATCCAACTTTGGTCTGAGGTCTGCGCCACGATCAGGCCGGAGGCCGCCATCAGACCGATCGACAGCGGAACCAGTGCCGCCTGGATCATCGCCGGCCAGCGCGCCTCGCGCGAGCGATCGAGGAAACGGCTCACATAATAGGCAAGAAGCGCGGTCGGTCCGCACATCGCCACCGTCGCGGCCAACGCCCCGGCGACGCCTGCGACAGAATAGCCTATCAAGGTCACGATCAGCACGTTCGGCCCCGGCGAGAGCTGCGAGATCGCGAATACGTCGGCGAACTGCTTGTCGGTCAGCCAGTGATGCACGTCGACGGCGGCACGGTGCATTTCGGGAATCGCCGAATTGGCGCCGCCGACCGCAAACAGCGACATCAGGCCGAAGGTCCAGACCAGCGCCGCGATCGGGTTGGACTCCGAGCTCATGCCCGCACCATGCGGCGCGCCAGGACCGTCGTCGCAATGCTGAGCGGGATCGCCACCAGCAGCACGATCTGGAGCGGCCAGCGGATCAGTCCGATCGCGACGAAAACAGCAGCCAGAATGACGAGGCCCGTGACATCGCGCCGCTTCAGGAGCGGCATCATCATCTTGAAGACGACGGCGAACAGCAGCCCGACCGCGGCGCAGGCGACGCCGGCGAGCGTCCGGCGCAGCACGTCGATGTCGCCGTAACGGGCATAGAGCGCGGCAAGGATGGTCGCGATCACCATCGGCGGCCCGACCAGCCCGGCGAAGGCCGCGAGCCCGCCGGCTATGCCGCGAAAGCGCGAGCCGAATACGACCGACAGGTTGACGATGTTCGGACCTGGCAGGAAATGGCACAGCGCGAAGGTCTCGTTGAACTCCTCCGCGGTCATCCAGCGGTGCTGCTCGACGATCGCGCGCCGGGCCCAGACCAGAACCCCGCCAAAGCCGGCCAGCGACATCTTGGCAAAGGCCAGGAACAGCTCAAGCAGGCCGGGCTGGTGGGGCGGCGATGGTACGGGGGCATCCGGCGCCGGGGCGGCAACCGGCGGAGAATCCGGGGGCATGGACGAAACCTAGAACGGCGCCGGGACAGCGCCAAGACCCTGGCCAACCCGAAATCGGTGGGTTTTCACAGCCGAAAGGACCTGAATCGGCTCTGTTTTTCTAAGACTTTGCCGCTATATTGGGGGTGCCGGTTCGCCGGCTATGGAAATAAATGACCGTCGCAATAAACCATTCGGACCCGGGGGCGGTACCCGGCGCCTCCACCAAAATCCATCCGTCGCGGTGGCTTTCGGCGGGGGCGAAATAGGATCGACGAGGGCGTAAAGGGCGTGTTTTTTCTCGGTATGGTTCCGCCGACATCGGGCCAATGCAATAGTTGCCAACGACAACTTTGCTCCGGTTGCTCAGGCTGCGTAACGCAGTTTGAAAGACCATCTTAAAGTCCTAGCGGGTTAAGCTCCGCTAGGCGGGGTTCGGAGGCACCTGGCAACAGAAGCCTCCACTTCATCCCTTGTCTCCCAATCGGGCGTCCGCGCGCATTTCAGCTGCCAGCCCTGCTGATTTCCGGCTCCCGGCGGGGTAGCATGGCGAAAGGGCGAGTCGGACGGGTCCGGCGCCGCCCAGGCGCGCATTTTCGAAGCGACAGGATCACCATGGCGACCGATCACATCCGATATGACGTGCTGGCGCGCGATGCGCTGCGCGGGGTGCTGCGCCGGGTGTTGTCCGACGCCGCCGAACATGGCCTGCCGGGCGAGCATCATTTCTACATCACTTTCCTGTCGCACGGCGACGGCGTGAAGCTGTCGCCCCGGCTGCTCGCGCAGTATCCGGAGGAGATGACCATCATCCTGCAGCACCAGTTCTGGGATCTGGTGGTGACCGAGGATCGCTTCGAGGTCGGCCTGTCGTTCGGCGGGATTCCCGAGCGGCTGACCGTGCCGTTCGCCGCGGTGACGCGCTTCCTCGATCCGTCCGCGCCGTTCGATTTGCGCTTCGATGTCTCGGACGCACTGTCCGAAGAAGCCCCTCCCGCCACCGCACCGGCCTCTCCCCTGCCCGCCCCTGCGGCCGAGACCGAGAGCGCCGAGACCGAGCAGGAGCCCGCGAAGCCCAGCGAAGGCGCCGAGGTCGTGCGGCTGGACCGCTTCCGCAAGAAATAATCTAAGCGCAGATCACGCCTCGACCTTGTAGGATGCTTGCCGGGATCGGGATGACAAATCGTCATCCCGGCCTACCTTCTGCATGAACGTGCCCTTCACGCGGACGCTGTCGCGTTGCCGCGCGGGGCCACGTTTTGATGACGCAACGGCAAGCATCCACGGAAAGCATGATGGCTCGATCGACGATCCCCTCCAAGGCAAAGACCCGCAGCGAGACCGACAGCTTCGGTCCGATCGACGTTCCCGCCGACCGCTATTGGGGCGCGCAGACCGAACGCTCGCGGCAGAATTTCAAGATCGGCCACGACCGCATGCCGATCGCGATCGTCCATGCACTCGGCATCGTGAAGCTTGCGGCCGCGGAGACCAATCGCGAGCTCGGCCAGCTCGATGCGCGCCGCGCCGGCGCCATCATCCGCGCAGCCAAGGAAGTGATCGAAGGCAAGCTCGACGACAATTTCCCGCTGGTGGTCTGGCAGACCGGTTCGGGCACACAGAGCAACATGAACGTGAACGAGGTGATCGCCAACCGCGCCAACCAGATGCTCGGCGGCGAGCTTGGCGCCAAGAAGCCGATTCATCCGAACGATCACGTCAACATGAGTCAGTCGTCGAACGACTCGTTTCCGACCGCGATGCATATCGCCGCAGCGAGCCGCATCGTCGCCGATCTGATTCCAGCACTCACCGAACTGCATCGCGCGTTGCGCAACAAGGAGAAGGCGTTTGCCAAGATCGTCAAGATCGGGCGCACCCACACCCAGGATGCGACGCCGCTGACGCTCGGCCAGGAATTCTCCGGCTACGCAGCGCAGGTCGAGAGCGGCATCGCGCGGCTGCGCGTCGCGGTGAAAGATCTGCTTCCGCTCGCGCAGGGCGGCACCGCCGTCGGCACCGGCCTCAACTCGAAGCCGCGATTTGCGAAAACCTTCGCGCGCCACGTCGCCAAGATCACCAAGCTGCCGTTCACCAGCGCGGCCAACAAGTTCGAGGCGCTGGCTTCCAACGACGCCTATGTGCTGGTGCACGGCGCGATCAACTCGGTGGCGACCGGCCTGTTCAAGATCGCCAACGATATCCGCTTGCTCGGCTCGGGCCCGCGCTCGGGCCTCGGCGAGTTGATCCTGCCCGAGAACGAGCCGGGCTCGTCGATCATGCCTGGCAAGGTCAACCCGACCCAGTGCGAAGCCATGACCATGGTCTGCTGCCAGGTGTTCGGCAATCAGACCACGATCACCGTCGCCGGCAGCCAGGGCCATTTCGAGTTGAACGTGTACAAGCCTGTGTTGGCATACTGTATGATAAATTCCATTCAGTTGCTGTCTGACGTTGTCCGCTCATTTACCGAGCATTGCGTTGTCGGAATACGCGCCGACGAAAAGCGCATCAACGAACTGATGCAGCGCTCGCTGATGCTGGTCACCGCACTCGCACCGAAGATCGGTTACGACAACGCAGCCAAGGTCGCCAAGTCGGCGCATGCGCGCGGAACGACGCTGAAGGAAGAGGCTTTGCGGCTCGGATTTGTTTCCGCGGATGAATTTGATCGCCTCGTGCAGCCGGACAAAATGACACACCCGGGCTAAAGCGAAGCGCGCATTGTCCGGATAATTACGGTCAGCGCGCGTGATATAATTATGGATCATAACGCCTAAAGACTAAGGCGCGTTACCTATGAGCTCTGCGCTGGCGCATGGTACAGACGTCTAGTTTTCGCAGAGCGAAACGGATTCTTTGATGCTATCAGAGCATCAAACGGGGATTCGGGATGGATATCGAGCCGGGCGCGTAGCGCAGTTGCTCTTGCTTTCGTCACGATGCATCACCAATTCCGCTCTGGGGACGATGAGGACGACGAGCATGGGCGACGTGGTCAACTTGAAACGATTCAAGAAGCGCGGTGAGCGCGAACAAGCAGCGAAGCAGGCCGAAGCCAATCGTGCGCTATTCGGTCGCACCAAATCCGAACGAGCGCGTGACGAATTCCTCGGCGAGCGCAACGCGCGTGTGCTCGATCAGCACCGCATCGAAAATGGAGACGCATCATGAAGTCTCCCGTCGTCAAGCGCTCGATTGTCGTCGCCGGACACAAGACCAGCGTCAGCCTCGAAGAAGCCTTCTGGAATGGCATGAAGGAGATTTCCGGTCTGCGGAACATGACGCTGTCGGAGTTGGTCGGCGAGATCGACAACAACCGTCAGCAGGGCAATTTGTCCTCCGCGATCCGGCTGTTCGTGCTCGACTACTTCCGCTCGCGCGCCACGCCGGCGGTGCCCACGGATGTCAGGCCGCAACAGGTTGACACGCGTCAGCAGGCCTGACGGCCGTCTCCGACCGTCGCCACCAGTAGACGGTCGTTCCGCTGCGCGGGCTCAGCATGAAGGTCAATCGGATCGTCGCGAACGTTGCCGCACCGGACACAGCGGCAGCGAAGTCGTTTTATCGCGACGTGCTTGGCCTCGAGCCCCTGATGGATTTCGGTTGGGTTGCGACTTATGGCTCATCCGAAACAATGCAGGCTCAAATCAGCTTCGCTTCCGAAGGTGGCTCCGGCACGCCGGTGCCTGATCTCTCGATCGAGGTCGATGATCTCGACGAGGCCCTGCGCCGGATGAAGGCAGCCCGCATCGCGATCGAATACGGACCGGCGGAGGAGCCATGGGGCGTGCGGCGCTTCTTCGTCCGCGATCCCTTCGGCAAGCTGATCAATATTCTCCAGCACCGATCATGAGCCAGCGCTTCGTTTGAAGCGCTGTCTTGACGCGAACCGGTGCCCACTTCGCTTGAAAGCGCGTTTAGTTCTGCATCGCCGGCCGCTGCGGTGGATTGGCGACCTGCGGCGTCAGCGACAGCGGGGGCCGCAGCGGCTTTGGCCTGGCCGCGCCGGGCGCCGGCTTGACCTCGATCGGCGGCGGCAGCGGCGCCAGCTGCGGCTGGCTCGCAAGCGACGCGGGCGGCGCAATGGCGGGCGCGGTGGCGGCCGGCGGGACAGTCGGCGGCCGCGGCGCAACGATCTTCGGCTTCGCCGGCACGCGGCGCGGATCAGGACCAGGCCCCGGCAAGTTGGCGGAAGGCACTCCTGCCGAATTCGGGTTGGATGCATCCGGCGCCGGCTCGGCCGGATGCGGAAGCGCCGTTTGGGTCGGCGGCGGCACCGGTTCGCCGCGCTCGATGGCGTCGAGCCGCTTGGTCTCCCGGTCGATCGCGCGCACCGCAAGCCACGACGACAGCGCCGCAATGTCGATGCTGCGCGACAATCCGTCGGGCGTGCCCACGGCAAGCAGCTGGATTTCCGGTCGGCTGTTGGCCGTGCCGACCTGCGTCGATGCCAGGGCGGCGCGGATGTCGGCCTGGTCGGCCGGAATGTCGTAGCCGCCGGATACGATCGCATTGGCGCCGTTCGCCGCGAGCGTGGTGGCGCCGACCCGGAGGCGGCCGTCGCGGATGTTGAAGGGGATTTGCGCCGAAGCAATCGACAGCGCGCCGCTCGCGAGCACCGGTTCGACGATCTGCCGCAGCCGCGTGTCGTCGGTCGCCTGCCCGGAATCGCTGGCGCGGATCGCAACCTCGAAGGCGCGCGGATCGAGGCCCGGAAGGCTCAGCCCCTCCAGCGTCACGGTGCCGCTGCCGGACAGCGCGCCGGTCAACGCCGAGGCACTGCGGCCCTGCGTCAACAGCGTCATCTGCATCGAGGCGCGTCCCTTGGGCATCGCGAGACTGCGGTAGCGCAAGGCTGAACTGTCGATGCCGGACAGCCGCACATTGGCGCTGAGCGCAAGTCCGTTGGCGCCCTGTCGCGCATCGATGGTGGCGGTCGCCTCGCCACCGCCGAGCTTGCCCTTGATGCCGTCGAAGGTCAGCGATTGCCCGTCCGACCTGATGGTGCCGCTGACCGGCTGCAGTTCGGCGCCACCCGGCAGCAGGCCATGCAGCGCTTCGAACGTGACCTTGCCGCGCCAGGCGCTTGTGAGGCCCTGGCCGAGCGGCTCCGTCGCATCGTGACCGGCCGCGCCGATCGCGGCCGCGAAAATCGGCGCCAGCGTGATCTGATCGAGACCGACTTCGCCGTCGACACTTTTCTGATCGGCGAGCGTCAGCGCCAGATGACCGCGCAGCCGTGAACCGGCGATGATGCTGTCGAGATCGTCGAAGGTCAGCTTGTCGCCCGCGAGCGTCAGCTTCGACGACAGGCGGATGTTTGCGACCGGATCGGCTGGCTTCAGATTGAGCAGCGGACTGATGTCGGCGCTGCGGACGCGGAGGCTGATGCTCGATTTGCCCGCGTTGGCCCCGTCCTTGGTCCAAGGCTCCGCGGTCCCTTCGGCATCCGCGTCGAGCCCTGCGCCCCAGAGCCTTGCCTTCAGCCGCAACGGCGCGCCCCACGCGCCGATCGCCGTGCCCTCGAATTGCGTCGAACCGGCACCGGCTGCGACCGCGTGGTCAAGCCCAAGCAGCGCCAGCAAAGCGTTGCCATCGCCTGCCGAGAATTTCGTCTCAGCTGCAACCTCGTTGCGGCGAAGTGCATCGAAATCCAGCGCACGGATCGCGGCCACCTGTGGCGTCACCGAAATCACCGTATTGCCCTTGAGCTGCGGCGTGTCGAGATCGAGCGTCGCGCGCGCGCTGACGCGGTCGGCAGCCTTGCTCTTGCCGAGGTCGAGCGCGAGCCTGGCGCGAACCGGGCCGGCATCCGCGCGAAGCACGCCAAGCCGCGCCGCCAGCGCCGGCGCGAACGGCTGAACCACAGCGGTCAGCCGACCAAGCGACGCGGCGGTCGCGTCGACCGCGAGCTTGCCGGTCGAATTGGCGCGGTCGAAATTGCCGCTGCCGTCCAGCGTGACATTGTCGGGCTGGCCGATCTTGACGCGCTCGAGCACGATGTTCTTCGGGCTATAGGCGATCTTCGCCAGCAGCGGCCGCAATTCCTGCCCGGAAGAGACCGCGCGCCCGACGTCGAGCGACAGCTGCGCCTCGTCGGGCCATTCGCCTTGCGGACCGGCCAGCGAGCGGATCAATGCCGCGGTCGCGTCGAGATCGAGCCGCTCCGCCTTCAACTGCGCCTCGACCTTCGAGCCGCTGGTCGCCTCGCGGTGCGTAACCGCGACGCGGCCCTCGAGCGTGCCGCTTTCGATCTCCGCCTTCATCGCATCGATCGAAAAGCCCGATGGTGACACCATGACGTCGCCGCGCAAACGCAGCGGCCTCTGGCTGCGATAGGTGGCGTCGCCGCGCCCCTGCAGCCAGGTCATCAGCGCGTCGGGATCGGACGATTCGATGTTGAGCGCGGTCTTGAAGCTGTTCGCCGCTCCAGCTTGCGCGCTGGCACCGCTCATCGAGACCCGCGTGGATCCCGGCGCGCGAAATTCCAGCCGGCGCACCGTCCATGATTTCGCATCCGATCGCAGCTCCGCCGAGATGTCCTGCAATGGACGGCCGCCGAGCATGATCTGCTCGGATGCCAGCTCCACCTGCGCCGGTATCGGGCTTTGCGGAAGACCCGACAACACCGCGCGCATCGCCGGCAGCACGCGGACCGGCTCGACATTGCCATTGCTGCTATCCTTGGCGGCGAACTTGTCGCCGTCGAGCTGCCGCGCCGTAAGCGAGGCGCGCAGCAGCGGCGACGCACCGAAACGCAGATCGCCATTGCCGGCGAGCTTCAGCGCACGATCCTCGGCGCCATAGCTCACGTCGATCTGGTCGAGCCGCGCCGCCGAATAATCCGATTTCACCTTGGCCGCGATCCGCCATGGCGGCGCATCGCCGCCGCGCTGACCGGGCGCACCCGCCAGCGTCAGCGTGCCCTCGAACCGCGGCGCGCGGGCCTCGAATGTCAGGATGCCGTCGAGATCGGCCGACACCGGCCGCTGCCCGGGATCGATGCTGAAGTGCAGGCGAGTGCCGCTGCCATCGGCGCTCTGCCCCGAGGAGACCCGAAACGGGTAGCGGTTGCCGTCGAACATGAAATTGCCGTCACCCCGGATCGCGCCGGCAAGCGAGCGGACGTCGCCACTGAAGGCAATGTCGTTGAGCTCGAGCGTGCTGCGGCTCGCTGCATCATGCAGCGCGATGCGGCCGGTCAGGTTGAGCCGGTCGATCGCCAGCGAAGCGAGGTTGAAGCTCCCGCTCGACGGCGACCAGTCGATCCGCCCTTTCGGGTCGAGCCCGAGATCGAGCGACACGCCGTTGATGGTGAGCTCGTTCGCGCGCCACTCGCCGCGCATCAGCGAGCTCAGGCTGAGTTCGACGTCGAGATTGGCAGCCCGAATCTTGCCGAGGTCGTTGGCGCCGCCGACGGTGACCGTCTTCAACCGCAGCGAGGGTGCCGGCAGCAGACGCGCGTCGAGATTGCCGGCGACGCGAATCGGCACGCCGATGATCTTGGACGCCTCCGCCTCGAACTGCGGCCGGAACTGGTTCCAGTCAACGAAATATGGACCGACCAGCGCCGCGACCAGTGCAAGAATGAAGGCAATTGCCAGGCCGAGCAGCGTCGTCTGCACGGTGTCTCCCTTTGAGCCAGCTCCGGGGCAGCCTCCTCATGCTGAACCCTTTGCCAACCTCTGGCCGGAGCAACCCAAATATAGAGACAAGTACGGCGAAGTCACAGCCGGTTTACTGCTGGGACTCTGGACAGATGGTTGATTTCCCGTTCAAGCGTGCGTGTCCCGGCCCCGCCGCGGATCGCTGCCCGCGGGAACGTCACCAGCTCGCCGGCAGCCGCTTCAGCCCGCGCAGCACGAAGGTCGGCCGCCACTCCGGATTTTCCGCGTCATCGAGCCGCAGGTCGGGAATCCGGCGCAGCAGTGTCGAGATCGCGATCTCGGCCTCGATCCGCGCCAGCTGGGCGCCGAGGCAGAAATGGATGCCGCCGCCGAACGACAGCGGCTTGACGTTCGGCCGCCGGATGTCGAGCCTTTCGGGGTGATCGGGGTAGACAGCCTCGTCGTGATTGGCCGAGCCCAGGAGGCACAGCACGCTCTCGCCCTTCGGGATGCGCTTGCCACCGAGGTCGTCGATGTCTTCCAGCGCGACACGGCCGGTCAGCTGCACCGAGGAATCGTAACGCAGGAACTCCTCGATCGCGTTGGTGATCAGGCCGGGATTGGCCTTCAGCAGCGCGAGTTGGTCCGGGTTGCGGAACAGCGCCAGCAGGCCGTTGCCGATCAGGTTCACGGTCGTCTCGTGGCCGGCGCCGAACAGCAGGATGATGTTGCCGGTCAGTTCCTCGTTGGTGAGCTTCTGGCCGTCCTCTTCGGCCTGCACCAGCTGGGTGGTGAGGTCGTCGCCGGGCTGCTTGCGGCGCAGCTCGAACAGCTGATGGAAATACATCGCCGCCATCGCATTGGCGGCGTTGCCCTGCTTGATTTCCTCAGGCGTCAGCGGCACCGGCTCGAGGATGCGGCCGCCATCGCGCGAACCGTTGTAGAAGGCCTCGCGGTGTTCCTCGGGAATGCCGAGCATGTCGCAGATGATGGTGACCGGCAGGCGGAACGCGAAATCCTCGATCAGGTCCATCTTGCCTTGCGGAATGATGCGGTCGAGCGTCTCGTCGACGACGTGCTGGATGCGCGGCCGCATGTCCTCGACCCGCCGCGCGGTGAAAGCCTTGACGACAAGGCCACGCAGGCGGGTGTGGTCGGGCGGATCCTGCTGCAGCATCCAGTGGCTCATGCTGCGGAAGACCGGCTCGTCCATGATCTTCGGACCGTAGCGGCGGATCGAGCGCTCGGCAAAATCCTTGCCGAACCGCTTGTCGCGCAGCACGAGGCTCGCCTCGGCGTGCCGGCTGGCGACGAAAGCGCCGTGCACATTGACATGCATCGGATCGAGGCGGCGCAGCCGCTCGTAATACGGATAGGGATTGCGAATGAATTCAGGCGCCAGTGGATTGAAAAGCGGCTCGCCGCTCGCCGGCTGAACTTGCTCGTTCATGGTGACCTCGTTCGCTCGCTACGCCGATGCCTAAAAGGCTGGCGTGCCCTGGTGTCATCCTCAAGACCGCATCATCACGGATGCGGCTGTTCTGGTTCTGTCGAATGCAACTCGATACACTCTTGTATCGAGTTGCATTGTGCCCTAAAATGCGCCGATGTCAAGGGTTCGAACCAGACCGACACGGGACGACACCTGCGAGAAGCTGTTCGAGGCGGCGGCGCGGGTGTTCGAGGAACAGGGCATCGGCGGCGCCAGCATCGAGGCGATCGCGGCCGCGGCGGGCTTCACCCGCGGCGCCTTCTATTCGAACTTCAAGAGCAAGGACGAGCTGATCTTCGCGATGCTCGAGGATCACGTCGAGCAATCGATCCGGCGCAATCTCGACTTGCTCGCCCGGCACAGCAACCTGGCCGACTTCCTTGAGGCGCTGCGCACCATGGATCGCAGCCGGCAGGATCCGCTCGGCCGCTCCCCTCTCCTGCACATGGAGATGATCCTGTTCGTGGCGCGCGCCGAGAAGCGCCGGCCCGAGCTCGCCAAACGTCTGCGCGCGCGGCGCAAGCTGATCGCCGACATTGTCACGACTGCGCAGAAGAACAGCGGCCGGAACGGCAGACTCGATCCGGATTGGACCGGAGCGATCGTGCTGGCGCTGGAAGATGGTTTCCGCCTGCACCGCCTGATCGATCCGGAAACCACCCCCGCCGACAGCTGCCTGCGCGCGATCACCGACCTGCAGCGCGCCATCGGCGTTTCGTCGGCCTGACGCGTCAGGCCGCGCTTGCGACCTTGTGCATCTGTCCGGCGACGGCGCGGACCTTGCGGGGCGAGGCCTGCCAGATCGCAAATGCCGACAGCAGGCTGACGGCGATCCCGAGCAGGAAGGCGCTGGTATAGCTGCCCGAGAGATCATAGAGCTGGCCGGTGATCCAGGGGCCCGCAGCGCCGCCGGCGAGCGCAGCCAGCATCACCGTGCCGAAGATGCTGCCGTAATGCTTGCCCTGGAATATCTCCAGCACGACCGGGCCCATCACGGATGTCAGGCCATAACCAAGCGCGCCCTGGGTGAAGACCATGAGATAGATCAGCGCCATGTTGGGCCAATATTTCAAGGCGGCGAGCGCGGCGAAGCAGATCACGAAGCCGAAGCAGGAGATCGCCCACACCCATTCGCGGCCGATCCGATCGGAGAGATGCCCGAGCCAGATCTGGCCGGGAATGCCGAGCAGGCTGACGACGCCAAGCGCCCAGACGCTAACACTGGAGCTGAAGCCGATGTCGAGCAGGAATTTGGTCTGATGCACCTGCACCGCGTACCAGATGTACAGGCCGCAGAAATAACCGGTCGCGATCCACCAGAACCGCGCGGTGCGCAGCGCACGCGACAGCGTCCAGTCGGTGCCGGCCCACACGGGGTCGACGATATTCGATGCCGGCCTGGCTGACGTCGCCGTCGGCGCGGCATCGCCGTCCGGCTGCAGGCCGATGTCCTCCGGCCGCTTGTGCAGCAAGAGATTGATCGGCGCCAGCACGACCAGCACCGCGATCCCCATTGCGGTGCAGGCGGTGCGCCAGCCGGTGTGCTCGATCATGTGCTGCACCCACGGCAGCAGCGTCACCGAACCGATGCCGACGCCGGCGAAGGCGAGCCCGATCGCAAGTCCGCGGCGGCGGAGGAACCAGTTCGGCACGAACAACGATTGTCCGGAATAGCCGAGGCAGACGCTGCCAGCGCCGACCAGCACGCCGATCGTGAGATAGAGGTGCCAGGGCTGCGTCGTCAGCGGCGCCAGCAGCAGGCCCGAGCCCATCAAGAGCACGCCAAGCTCCATCACCGCGCGCGGACCGCCGCGGTCCATCAACCGGCCGATCAGCGGACTTGCGATCGCCGAGGCGACAAAGCCGAACGAGAAGGCGCCCGCCGTGATGCCGCGCTCCCAGCCGAATTCCGAGATGATCGGCGGATAGAACAGCGAGAACGCCGTACGCGCGTTGACGCCGATCGCCATGGTGACGAAGGTCACCGCGACGATGATCCAGCCGTAGAAAAAGGGAAGTCGCATCGGACGCAGCATTCCATCCGCAACGGAACAGGCTGGACCGGCGCCGTAGCGGACACTTGGGCAGCCGGCAGCAGGCGCTGCCACCAGCCAGATTCAGGACGACCTGGAGACAGAAGGGCCGACGCATCCGTCGACCCTTGCCGCCACAATCAACCGCCGTGACCGCCTCGTCAACGCTTGCGCGGACGCTTGGCCGACTTTTTGGCTGCCTTCTTCTTGCCAACGACCTTCTTCTTGCCGGCGCGCTTCCCGCCGCCTGATTTGGTGCGCCTGAACGTTGGCCTGCGGAGCGAAAGCTCGGGCCAGGCGATCGGCTGTTCACCGCTGTCCGGGTCGTTGTCGCCGGGCGGATCTTCGGCGCTGTCATCCATCGGCCCTTGCACGACCAGATGGACAAGATAGGCGGTACCGGCCCCATTCAGGTAGTTCGCGAGCGGCTCGTTGTTGCTCGGAAACAGATGCGGATGGGTCACCACGCTGTTTTCCTCGACCGAGAACTTCACCGCCTTGATCGCGGTTCGGGTCATCGCGTCGCCCAGGATCTTCTTGATCGCCTCTTGCGTCTCCTGAGGCAGCACATGATGGAGAAAGAAGAACCATTTCCGCTTGGCATCATCCTTCCCGTAATCCTTGCTCGGATAGGCACCGATGCGGAACGCCACGCGCCGCAACCTGTGGCTCGGATCAAACAGCTTTTCTTTCTTGTTGTGCTTGCGAAGAGTAGCCAGATCCTTGCCGCTGAAGAGCTCATTCAACCGGTCCACGATTTCAGCATCGGGACCGCTGCCGACGGGAAGTAGCGCACCCATTTGTCGTCTCCCTTTGTGCAATTTGATTCAGTCGTAAGAACTCGGACAGATAGCACCGCGGAATTGCCGGCGCGGCCTCCGGTCGAACCAGTACATGTTTGCGCCTCGGCCAATGATCGGCCCAGCACACGCTTGGACCGCGCTTGCGAGCTCTCAGGCCGCAAGCGGCAAGCGCAGTCAACTGCTCGATGCTCGATACCGCGCGCTCAATCGAGAGCGTGCGCCCGGTCTGCTTGCGTAGCCGGGCTGCGCCCTTGGCGAGAATCCAGCGGTCCGCCGCGCACTCGCAACCGAGCTCGGAATTGGCGGCGAGCCGACCGCCTTTCGATAGATGGTGTCCGACCTCGTGAAGCAGAGCGAAAACCAGGCCATCGGCGTTCATCGCTGCGTGGTAAGCCAGTCCGCCATAGATCCGCACGACGCGGTCGTTGCCACGAATGAAGGCCTGGGCATTGACGGTTGCGCTGCCTTCGTCGAGTTCGAAAAGCAGATCGGGAAACGCACGCCTGAAATCGGCAAGGATGTCGCAAAGGAGCGCGTCCCTGCGCGTGCGGGCGCTTCCTTTGCCGACCGGTTCGCCCGTCATATTCGCGAACAACATGAGATCATCCGAATGGGATCAGAACAAATTCACTCGCAATTCAAATATTATTGGCTTCGTTCGAACTTCGACTCGCTTTGACCGTCTTTCCCGCGCCACCGACAAAGGGCGCGAAGATCATCGCGCCGGTCTCGTGAAGCAGCGCGGTCGCGCGGTCCAGTTCCTTCGTGCCCTCCTCGGCCTCATCGCTGCGCCCGGAGCGCAACAGCAGATCGGCGCGAACCGATCGGGCAAGGCATTCCGGAATGCGCGCGTGCCGCTTGACCGCAACCGCAATCGCCTCGTCGACGGCGGACAACGCTGCCGCCGCATCTCCTTTCTGCCGATACGCGTTCGCGAGATCGGCGAGAATCCGTGCTTCGTTTTCGAGGCCGGCCTTGCGGGTTCGCGCGAAGTCGAGCGCGGCCGTCAGATCCTCGATCGATGATGTGATCCGGCCTGCCACCATATGGGACAGGCCGCGGCTGGCCTGGGCGTAGACGCGCAAATATGGATTGCCGCTTTTGACCGCGAGCAAGAAGGCGCGATCGGCGTGGTGCTGGGCCAATCCGACGTCGCCTTCGGACCAGGCGAGGTCGACATAGGCGAGGCTCGGAATGACATAGTGAATGGCATCGACCTGGCTGCCATCCAGTTGCAGCACGCGATCGAGCAGTGGCCGGGCCTCGGACCCGCGCCCTAGCATCACGAGCGTCTGCCCGCGCATGGCGGTCAACCAGACATCGACGTCGAATCCAAGCGTCTCCCGGTCCGACTTCACGATCTCCGAGGCGCGCGCGGCCGCCTCCAAGTTCATCTGCAGCGCCTCCGACATCCGCCCCGAGAGCCGGAGCGCATGACAGAGAATGGCCTTCAGCGTGACCTGGACGCTGGTGTCGGTGCCGGTGTCGGCAAGCGCCTTGGCTTCCAGCACCCGCTCGACATATTCGTCGGCCGAGCCGCCATTCGCCAAAATCCGGCCGTAGGCAGCGTGAATCAGCGTGTTGGCGCGCAGGTCCCCCATCGCGAGCGCGAGGCCGCGGGCTTCCTCGAAATAGACCTGCGCATCGGCGGCGGAAATTCCCTCGCGCCAGCCGAAATTCACGATCTGGCCACAGGCCATCATCTTCAGATAGTCGGTCATTTGCGACGGAGGCTGGTGCGTCAGCAGTTCACGCACCTTCTTCCAGCTCCGCAAGGCCTGACTGGGATCGTTCGCGCCGACCCAGACCGCCGCACGCATGTGCTGCTGCGCCGCCTTCAAATGTTCGCCGGCATGCTCCCAATGGTAGGCGAGAAGCGACGCCCGTTCCTCGGCGCGATCCTTGAACAGCTTCTCGATCGCCTGCGCGACGGCCGCGTGAAGCTCGCGGCGCCGCTCGTGCAACAGCGACAGATAAGCGACTTCCTGGATCAGCGGATGACGAAACGCGATCAGCCGCTGCTCGAAGGGAGGCACGTCGTAGAGCAATTCGGCGCGTCGCAAATGTCCCACGGCTTCCAGCAACTCGGCCTTCGCCAGTCCGGCAACGGCATCGAGAACCGACAACGAAATCTCGCGCCCGGCAACCGAAGCGACCTCGAGGGCTCTTTTTGCGTGTTCGTCGAGGCGATCGATGCGCGCCGCGACCACGGCCTGCACGGTCGTCGGAAGCGGGATTGTGTCGATGCCGCCCTTCAGCCGGTACGCGCCCTTCTCGCCCTCGAAGTCGCCGCGCTCGACGAGGGCGCTCATGAGCTCTTCCAGGAAGAACGGATTGCCGTGCGCGCGCTCGACGATGTTCCGGCTCAACAGCGCCAGCGACGGGTCGGTACCAAAATGATCGCGCAAGATCGATTGCGCCTCCGCGGGCCCAAGCGGAGCCATGTTGATCTGCCGATAATGCGACCGCTGCATCAGCGGCGCGCTCAATCCGGCCCTGAAATTGACCAGCAGCATCGTCGTGGTTCCGACCACGGCGTCGGCAAGGGCCTCGACAAACTCCTCGCTCGCCGGATCGATCCAGTGCAGATCGTCGATCAGGACGACCGTCACATTGTCACGAGGTGCGGCGCGTACCAGTTCGCCGACGAAATCGAGCAATTGGGCCTTGCGGGCCTTGGGATCCAGTTTCGGCGCGGGCTGGTGCGGGTCCGCCAGACCGAGGAATTCCAGCAGCACGGGTGCCAGATGATCGGAGACCGGCATCGCCGCCAGCCGGTCGAAGATACGGCGGCGCGAAACGTCCGGCGCTTCCTCCTTGATGCGAAGGCCGAAAATATCCCGAAGCAGCGCCAGCACCGGCTGAAACGGCGTTGCGCGGCCGTGCGCGAGCACACGCGCCTCGAAGACGCGGATGCCCTTGCTGCGACAACTCTCGGCAAATTCGAAGCAAAGGCGACTCTTTCCAATGCCGGCTTCGCCGACGACACCGATCACCCGGCCATCTCCCTTGCGGGTGTTCTCGAGTTCAGCCGTCAGCGCCGCAAACTCGTCGGCGCGGCCGGTCAAGGGACTCAACCGTCGTCCGGTCCGGAACACACCGCTCGACGGCGCATGCTGAAGGCCCCTCAGCCTGAGCACCTCGACGGGAGCCGCGAGCCCCCGAATGGCCTGCTCTCCAAGCGACTCCACCTCCACGAACTGCTTCGCGACAGCGTAGGTTTCCCTCGAGACCAGAATGGTGCCGGGCTCGGCAAGGTGCTCCAGTCGACTGGCGAGGTGCACGTTCGCGCCCGCGGCATCATAGGTTTGATAGATGCCGTGCTCGATGGCCTGGAAGACGACCTCACCGGTGTGGACGCCGACGCGGATTTGCATATCGACGTCATGCAGCCGCTTGACGTCATCCTGCATCGCCAACGCCGCGAGACAGCCCCGAACGGCGTGATCCTCATGAGGCTGCGGGGCGCCGAACATCGCCATGACGCCGTCGCCTTGGGCCTTGTTGACGACGCCGCCGTAGCGGTGAACCGCCTCGTTCATCAGGTCGAGCACCGGCTGCAAGCGCCGCATGCCCAGTTCGGGATCTCCGAGGCTATCGATGATGCCCGTCGAGTTGCTGATATCAGCGAAAAGGATCGTGAGGCGCTTCCGCTCCCCGCCCTTGGCATGCAGGCTCCTCAGGGCATGCTTGTGCGACGGCTGAACCTGGGTCGCGTCAATCGCCGTCGCCAACGCAGCGCCACACTTTCCGCAAAAGCGGCTGCTTGATCCGTTCAGGTGGCCGCAAGCTTCACACGTAATTCCGAGAGAGGCCCCGCACCCTTCGCAATACTCATTGGTCGCCCTGTTCTGACAACCGCAACGCAAACATTGCATCGTAGGCCTCTTGAAGAGAGCTGCAGACGCAGGCAACCGCAACAAGTCTTAAAAACAACGCGACAATGATCACAATCGGGTATCGCTGTGAAGCTTAGCAAAGCCGCCTGCACCTGTCGTGCCATTTTATGGCGCACGTGCAGATTGCGCCAAAACGGCAGTCGACGCCGCATCCGATCACAAGTTGCGTCGCCGTTGGCGTCGAGCACACAGGTTGTATTGGCTAGGTCTGCAACGCGTGGCTCTCATGGCCGAAATAGGCGCGCTCGAGCCGATGCGCGAGGTCGCTCTCTCCGGTCGGCGCCTCCAGCGCGATCGCACCCTGCACCAGCGCGTAGACGCGATCGGCACAGGCGAGCGCCTTCTCCAAGAGCTGCTCGACCAGCAGCACGGAGATGCCCTGCTCGCGCAGCTGGCCGATGACGTTGAGGACGCGATCGACCAGCACCGGCGACAGTCCGGCGGACGGCTCGTCGAGCATCAACAGCCGCGGCCGGCGGACCAGGCCCTGCGCCACCGTCAGCATCTGCTGCTGCCCGCCCGACAGCGCGCCGCCGCGTTCATGCCGCTTCTCGGCGATTTCGGGAAAGAACGCCAATGCCTCCTCGATGCGCACGGCGCGCTCGGCGCGCGGCAGGTCATAGCCGGCAAGCAGCAAATTGTCGGTCACCGAGATCTGCGTGAACACGCGATGTCCCTCGATCACATGCACCAGCCCGGCACGCGCGGCATCGCGCGGCGTGGCGTTGGTCATGTCGCGGTCGCCGAACCGGACCTGTCCGGCAGTGACGGGCAACAGTCCGGACATCGCGCGCAGCAGCGTGGTCTTGCCGGCACCGTTGGGCCCGAGCAGCGCCACGACCTCGCCGGTGGCAATCCTGATGTCGATACCGTGCAGCACACGGATCTTGCCGTAGCCGGACTGCAGCCCATTGACCGCGAGCAACGGTTCAGCCGCCGAGATAGGCACTGACGACCTCCTTGTGGATGCGGATCTCCGCCGGGGTTCCCGCCGCCAGCGTCCGGCCCAGATTGAGCACGGTGACCTGGTGGCAGATATCGAAGATCAGATCGGCATGGTGCTCGACCAGCAGCACACCGGTACCGCGGCCACAGACCGCCTTGATCAGGCTGGCGAGCCGCTCGATCTCGTCATTGGAGAGACCCGCGGCGGGCTCATCGAGCAGCAGGAAGTCCGGATCGAGCATCAGCGCCCGCGCGATCTCGATGAAGCGCAATTCGCTGTGCTGCAGGCGATCGGCGCGTATGTCGGCGAGCGCCTCGAGGCCGACGACGCCGAGCAGCGCGTACGCCTTGGCCGCGAGCAGACGCTCGTCGGCGCCGTTGCGCGGCAGTGCGAGTATCGCCTCGACGAAATTGGCACGGCCCTCGATCGAGCCGCCGATCATGACGTTCTCTAGCACCGAGGCTTCGCCGATCACCCGCGGCGTCTGGAAGGTGCGCGCGATGCCGCACGCGGCGCGCTTGACCGGCTGGCCCGCGGCCAGGACTTCGCCGCCAAGCGTCATGGTGCCGGCTTTGGCGGCATAATAGCCCGAGATCACGTTGAGCGTCGTGGTCTTGCCGCTGCCGTTCGGTCCGATCAGCCCGTGGATCGCGCCGGGCGCAATATCGAGATCGAGACCATCGATCGCCTTCACATTGCCGAAGCTCAGCGCGATGCCGCGCAGCTGCAGCGTCTTGCCGCCGTCCCTGCGGCGCACGATGTCGGCGAGTGCAGCGGGACGCGGAATGATGGCGCGGTTGCTGGCGAGCGGCCGGCGATTGCGGAAATCGAGCAACGCCGCGATGCCACCGGGCATCACCAGCACGATCACGAGCAGCAGCACCGCGTAGAGGAAGGTCGACCACGCCGCGAGCGGCGCCGCGATCTCGGGCAGGATGGTCAGGATGATGGTGCCGAGCATGGGTCCGAGGATCGAGCCGCGGCCGCCGATCAGGATCGCGATGAAGAACAGCACCGAGAGATCGAAGGTGAACGCATCAGGCGTGATGTAGGTCTGCAGGGTCGCGAACAATCCGCCGGCGATCGCCGCCAGCGCGCCGGCGAACAG
The DNA here is from genome assembly GCF_024171045.1 of Bradyrhizobium sp. USDA 4538. Lineage (NCBI taxonomy): Bacteria > Pseudomonadati > Pseudomonadota > Alphaproteobacteria > Hyphomicrobiales > Nitrobacteraceae > Bradyrhizobium > Bradyrhizobium sp. USDA 4538. The sequence goes on along the minus strand of NZ_JALJZE010000001.1, from coordinate 6,120,095 downwards.
GAAGATCGCGATCAGCATTTTCGGCTTGGAGATGCCGCTGGCCTCGGCGGCGACCTCGGCGTCGCGCACCGCGATCAGCGCGCGGCCGAACCGGCTGCGCGCGACGTTGGCGCTCATCCCGGTGGTCAGCGCGGCGAAGGCGATGCAGAGGGCGTAGAAGCCCCACGGCGTGTTGAACGGCGCCGGGAATTCGGGACCTGCAATGCCGATGCCGCCGCCGGTCACGCTCTGCCAGGCCAGCGCAATCTGGGTCACGATGGTCGCAAAGCCAAGCGTCGACATGGCGAAGTAGAAGGTACGCAGGCGCAGCGCCGGCAGACCGACCACCACGCCGAAGATCGCGCCGATCAGGCCGGCGATCGGCAAGGCGACGAATACCGGAAGCGCCGGCATCACGTTGCCGGCAACCAGCACGCTCGTCGTGTAGGCGCCGAGCGTCAGCAGCGCGACATAGCCGATCGCAAGGTGACCGGCGAAGCCGACCACCAGATTGAGGCCCGACACCAGCACCCAGTAGATCGCCATGCGGGTGCCGATCAGCACCCAGTAATCGTTGCTGACAAACGGCAGCAGCACCGCCGCGACCAGAATGCCGAGGAACGGCAGGACGTGCGGCAGCGCGGCGCGCCACACGCCGCTGTCGGCTCGGGACGGAGTGGCCACGACCGACTCCATCACACCCTCCGCGCGGTCGAGGCGCCGAACAGTCCTTGCGGCGCGGCGAGCAGCACCACGATGAACAGCGTGAACACCGCGACCGAGGAGAAGATGCCGCCGACCAGGAAGTTCGCCGCCTGCTGGAACAGGCCGAGCGCCAGCCCGCCGATGATCGCGCCTCTGTTATTGCCGAGCCCGCCCAGCGCCACCGGCACGAAGCCGTAGAAGTTGAGCAGCGCGCCGTTGGCGAAGAAGGCGAGCAGCAACTGGCCGCCGGAAAACCCGGCGATGCCGCCGACCACGCCGGCAAGCGCGTAGCTCGCGACCCGCAGATTGCGCTCAGGCAGGCCGAGCGCCCGCGCCGCAAAATTATCCTCGGCGATGGCCAGGAACGCGCGGCCGACCAGGGTGCGGCGGTAGAGATATTCAAGGCCGACAATGGTGACGGCGCAGGCGAGGACCGGCAGCCAGAATTTCTCGTCGAGGACGCCCTCGCCGAATCCTGCGATGCGCGGGAACGGTTGCGGCTCGGTGCCCCATTTGATCGCGGTGATTTGCTGGATCATCAGCGCGACCGCGAGGGTCGAGAGCACATAGAGATGCTGGTCGAGGCTCTTGAGCACCGGCCGCACCGCGACGAATTCGGTGATGATTCCGATCACCGCGCAGCAGAGCAGCGTCAGCACGAAGCCGACGGCAATGGGCAGGCCGAGCTTCAGCGTGAACATCGAGCCGAACACGCCGCCCAGCATCGCCAGCTGGCCGGCGGTGAAGCTCATCACCCGCGAGGTCGAGAACATCGTGTTGTAGGTGACGCCGACGAGCGCGTAGATCGCGCCCGCCGCGAGACCGGATGCAAGGATCGAGGCCAGCATCGGCTGTGCCCTCGCCCTTCTATGTATACCCCGGCGCCAGCGCGAAGGTGCCGTCCTTGGCGGTAGAGGCTTCCGACATCACGATCTCTTCGGTCAGGTAGCCGTTGTGCTCGGTCGGCGAGAAGCGATAATTGCCGAAATAGCCAGGATAGGTCGACAGCGTGTTCCAGTACTTGATGATGCCGGCGCTGTCGGTCGAGCCGCTTTCGGCGACCGCCTTGGCGATCAGCTCGATGCAATCGATGCCGCCTGCGACCCACCACAACAGCGTGTCGTTCAGCGCGATGTTGGCCTTGGTCAGGCGCGCGACCAGGTCCGCGCTCTTCGGCGGCAGCTTGCCGGCGCCGTCATAGCTGCAGCTCTTGTAGCCGATCGCGTAGACCTTCTTCCAGTTCTCCGGCTTGGCGACCAGGCTCGCAAGCTCGCCCGACGCCATCGAGGGATGACCGACGAAAGGCACGTCCCAGTTCATCGCGGCGCGGGTGTTGAACATGCGCGCCTCCATACCGGTCGAGACGCTCCACACCACGATCGCTTCCGCGCCGGCATTCTTGGTGCGCAGCATGTCCGGCGTCATGTCGGGCTGCGTGGCGTCGATATTGGCCTGATAGGCTACCTCGGCGCCATCCTTCTTGAACGCCGCGACGGAAGCGCCGACCGCGGTGACGCCATAGCCGGTGGTGTCGCCGATCACCGCGACCTTCTTCACCTTGAGGATCTTGAGACAGTAATTGCGCACGGCATCGTCCCATTGGTTGTTCGACGGCGCGATGCGGAACGCGTTGGGGAACTTGACCGGGTCGATCAGGGTCTCGACGACGCAAGGGTGCAGGTCGGGCATCTTGGCGCGCGCCATGATCGGCGTCGTCGCCAGCGCCTCGCCCGAGTTCAGCGGACCCCAGATCGCGTGCACCTTGGCCTGGCTGATCAGCTCCTGCGTGGCGTTCACCGCCTTGGTCGGATCGCCCTGGGTGTCGCGCATCACGAGCTCGATCTTGCGGCCCTTCACCCCGCCGGCGCCGTTGATGGCGTCGACCGCGAAGTTGACGCCGCGATTGAAGCCGACGGTCGGCGCCGAGCTCGGGCCGGTGATCGCCGCGAGACAGCCGATCTTGATCGGTTCCGACTGTGCGATGGCAGGCGCCGGGAAGGAAAATGATGCGGCGCCCAATGCACCGGCGCTGCCCAACAAAACGTCACGGCGTGAAATAGCCATGTGATGCCTCCCTGTTTCCCTCTCGGCGCCCGTCGTTTGTTGCGGGACGTCCGTTCATTGATTGTCCGCGCGCTCAGGGGCCGCGGTTATGCGGGCCAAGTCTGGGCCGGATGCGAAGCTCTTGTCCAGCCCCGCGGACGACATTGGGCTTCGCCAAACTTTCATGGCCGAGGCCGCCGCGTCCAGTAGCCGGCATTGACCGCGCCGACGGGTATCTCGCCGGCAACGATCTTCGCAACCTGGCGTACCGTCTCCGACGACTGATGCTCGATCGCCTGCGGCGTCAGGCCGCCGACATGCGGCGTTGCGATCACATTGTGCAGCTTCGCAAGCTCGGGCGTCGGCATCTGGTCCGGCGCGCGGCCGACATCTATCGCGGCACCCGCGATGCGGCCATCGCGCAGCGCGGCCGACAGCGCCGCCTCGTCGACGAGGTTTCCGCGCGAAAGGTTGATGAAGAATGCGTGCTTCGGCATCCGCGCCAGTGCGGCTTGCCCGATCAGGTTCTCGGTCTGCGCGTTGGCGATCGCGAGACAGACAACGTAGTCGGCGCGCGCCAGCAGATCGTCGAGCGGCAGATGCCCGATCGCCGCATCATCGATCGTTACGTAGGGATCGGCGACCAGCACATTCATGCCGAGCACTTTTGCGATCCCGGCAAGATAGCGCCCGATGCTGCCATAGCCGATGATGCCGATCGCGCTTCCCGCCAGCTGGCGGCCCATCACGACCTCGGGCGCCCTGCCCGCGTGATAATCCGCGGTGGCGCGCGAGACGCCGCGCGACAGATCGACCATGAAGCCGAGCGCGAGCTCGGCGACCGACCGGACGAAGCCGGCGCTCGCCTGCGTCACCAGCACGCCGGCGGCGGAGGCCGCGGCCACGTCGATATTGCGGATATCGACCGCGCAGCGCACGAACGCGCGCAACTTCGGCAGCTGCGGAAAGATCTCCCCTCGCCCCTGCGTCATGCGGTCAGCGACGATGATGTCGACATCGGCCGCGGCCTCGACCAGCACCGCCGCATCGAGCGCGTCCTCGCCTTCGTGCAGCTTGACGTCGGCGACCGCGCGCAGGCCGCTCAGGCTGCGCTCGCCATAATAGTCGCGGCGCATCTGCGGGGTATGGGCGAGCAGCACCTTCACGATCCTACTCCCCTAATAGCCGAGCGCATGCGGCAAGGCCGTGCTGATCGCCGGCACGAAGGCGATCACCAGCAGGCACAGCAACAGCAGGCCGAGATAGCCCGCGATCGGCTTGATGGTCTGCTCGATCGGCACGTTGCCGATCAGGCAGGCGCCGTAGAGCCCAAGGCCGAGTGGCGGAGCAAAGAGCCCGAGCCCCATCGCGATCACAAGCACGACGCCGAAATGCAGCGGATCGATGCCGAGCTTGACGGCAACCGGCAGCAGCAGCGGGCCGAAAATGATCAGCGCCGCGGCGCCTTCGAGCACCGAGCCCATCACCACCAGCACCAGGATCGACAGCAGCATGAACAGCCAGACGCCGTGGCTGCCCGAGATCGCCAGCATGAGGTCGCCGACGGCATGCGGCACCTGCTGCAGCGTCAGGATGAAGGCCAGTGACTGCGCCGCGGCGACGATGAACAGCACCAGCCCCGAACGAACAGCCGATTGGACGAAGCAGTGCGCGAGGCTCTTCGCGCCGAGCTCGCGGAACAGCAGGCTGCCGACGGCGATGGCGTAGACCGCGGCGAAGGCGGAGATTTCGGTCGCGGTGGCAAAGCCGCTCTTGAAGCCGAAGAAGATCATGAAGATCAGCCCGAACGAGGCGATCGCACCGGTCCAGAGCCCCGATACCGCGGCGCGCGGCTCGGCTTCCACGTTCGCCGCGGGGCGCTTGCCGAAGATGATCGACACCGCGATCAGCGCCAGCGCCATCAGCGCGGCCGGCAACATGCCGGCGACGAACAGTCCGCCGATCGACAGGTTGGCGACGAAGCCGAGGATGATGAGGTTGATGCAGGGCGGAATGGTCTCCGCCATGACAGCGGAGGCGGCGAGCAGCGCCACCGCTCCGCCCGGGTTCTGCCGCGAGCGGCGCGCCGCCGGGATCAGCACCGAGCCGACCGCGGCAACGTCGGCCATCTTGGAGCCCGAGATGCCGGAGAACAGCACCATCGACATCACCATGACGACGTTGAGCCCGCCGCGCATCCGTCCAACCGCGCGCTGCAGCAATTCGATCAGCCGGACCGACATGCCGTTGGCTTCCATCAGGTAGCCGACCAGGATGAAGAACGGGATCGCGAGCAGCACGAAATTGTCGATGCCGCGCGCCATCTGCTGGGCGAAGATCACGCCGGGCAGCGTGCCCTCGACCCAGATGAAGATCAACGCCGCCAGCGCCAGCGCAAAACCGATCGGCAGTCCGCCGAACAGCGTGAGGAGGAAGCCGATCAGCATCAACGTTTGCGATGACGGTACGGACGATGGTGCGAATGCATCCCAAGCGAGATAGAGACCCACGATGACGGCAGTCGCGACGATGGCCACCGTCATGTCGCGCAGCGGCCGGCCACAGAACGTCTCGAACGCGAAGATCGTCATAAACGCCGCGCCGACGCCCATTGGATAGAATGTCCATTCCAGCGGCAGGCCGGAGCCGGAAGTCTGACCGGTGGTCAGCCAGCCCATCTTGACGGCGTTGAACGCGACATAGCCGGCAATGATGGTGACAAGCAGCGCACCGACCGCGTCGACCACCCGCCGCACGCCCGGCGGCAGCATGTTGACGAAGAAGGCGACGCCGAGATTCTCGCTGCGGGCGAGCGCGCTTGCCGCGCCGAAGAAGCTCGACCCGACCATCAGGCCGCGGGCGACGTCGTCGGACCATTCGACCGGCGCATTGAACAGGAAGCGGGCCAGCACCGAGACGCAGACCACCACGAGATCGGCGGCAAGCAGGAGCGCGGCGGTCGCATCACTGACGGCAAGCAGCGGCGCCGTAATCCGATCAGCGCTGCTTCTCGCCTCGACTGCGGCGACTGACATGCGCCGACCTCAGGCCTGGGTGGCGCGGATCAGGTCGACGACGGCCTTGGCCTCGGGCCGCGCCTTGATGAAATTGTCGGTCTGCGGCAGCACGCGCTTGCGGTATGCCTCCTTGTCGCATTCGACGACGGTGACGCCCTTCTCCACCAGCGCCGCCAGCGCCTCCTTTTCCACCGCAAGGCCGTGCGCGCGGGTGTCGATCGCGGCCTTGTTCGCCGCGTCGAGAAAGCCTTCCCGCAGCTTGGGAGCCATGCGGTTGAAGCTGGTGTCGCTGAAATAGACCGCGAGCGGCGAGAAGATGTGCTGGGTCAGCGCGTAGTGCTTCGCGGTCTCGTAGAACTTGCTGGCGAGGATGGTCGGCGGATCGTGTTCGAGGCCGTCGAGCACGCCGGCCTGCAGCGCCGTATAGATCTCGCCGAACGCCAGCGGCGTCGCGGCGGCCCCCATCAGCCGCAGGCATTCGGTGATGATCGGATTGGGCAAGGTGCGGATTTTCAGGCCGGCGAGATCCTCCGGCGTCTTCACCGGTTTCTTCGCCAGCACGCTGCGCGCGCCGAAATTATAGGCCCAGCCGATGATGTGAATGCCGGCGCCCTTGAGCAGCGCAGCCTCGATCGGCTTCGCCGCGCCGGCGTCGAACGCCTTGGTTTGCTGCTGGAAGCTGGTGAAGAGGTAACCGAGGTCGAAGGTGCCGACCAGCGGCACGAGATTCGCCGAGATCGACGAGCCGGACACCATCAGGTCGATCACCCCTAGCTTCACCGAGTTGATGACGTCGATCTCCTGGCCGAGCTGGTTGTCGGGGAAGAAGGTGACCTCGATCTGCTCGCCGAGTCCGTTCGCCTTCAGACTCTTGACCAGATTGTCGTAGTAGACGCGGCCATTGGCGTATTTGGGATCGTTCGGAAGCGACGACGAGCATCGCATTTTCATCACCGCAGCCTCGGCGCGGCCGATGATGGCGGGCGCGGCGGCAAGCCACGCGGTCGCTGCGACCGACGACTGCAGCACAATGCGGCGGCTCACGCGGTTCGACGTCATGATGGTGCTCCTCCCGGGGACGGATCTTTATTGTGTTGGCCACCCGCCTGACGGCGTGAGCTTGGCAGCCGATTTGTCATAATGTATGACAAAACGGATACGGTTGTGCAAGGGCGCGGCTCGGCGGCGGCGCAGGCTGCAACCGCAGCGAGGCCCTCGATGTTCCAGACATCCAACGCGTTGCGTCGGAGCGTGCACAGCCAGGTCACCGACCGCGTCGGCAGCAGCATCGTGCGCGGCGAGATCGGCGTCGGCGAAACGCTGCCGCCGGAAATCCGGATCTGCGAGATGATGGACGTCAGCCGCACCGTGGTGCGCGAGGCGATCCGCACCTTGACCGGCAAGGGCCTGATCGAGTCGCGGCCCAAGAGCGGCACGCGGGTTCGGCCGCCCGAGCAGTGGAATCAGCTCGATCCCGACGTGCTGCGCTGGCACCTCGAGACCGCGGAGATCGACCGTTACCTCGCCAAGCTGTTCCAGCTGCGCGCCGCGGTCGAGCCGGCCGCGGCAGCGCTCGCGGCGACCCATGCCGAGGAGGTCGACATCGCCCGCATCCGCGCCGGATGCGATGGCATGGACGCGGCAGAGACCAACGAGGAGTTCGTCGCCGCCGACATTGCGTTCCACCAGGCGATCTATTTCGCCACCCGCAACGAATTCTTCTGGCCGATCGCGCAGATGTTCGAGATCACGCTGCGCCAGAGCTTTACGATCGCAGCGCCGGGCTCGCACCGTCCGCGGGCGCTGCGCGAGCACCGCGCGGTGCTGGACGCGATCGCCGCCGGAGATGCGGAGACGGCGCGCACAGCCACGGTCGTGCTGCTGACGAATTCCGCCGACGACCTGGTGCGCATTCGTGGCCGGGAGTTCGACACGCCACGTCCAGCCAAGCGCCGATGATGTTGGTGACTGCGGTCGTGATGCGCTCACTGCTTCCACATGGTCGTCCTGGCGAAAGCCCATAGGCGCTAAAATAGGATTTGCGCCTTGGATTCGCTTGTGATTCCAAGATGGAATGGCACACGAATCGCTTGTGAACAAAGATTGGGCGCGCGTTGTCGCCCGACTTGGCGGAGCCGAGGCTCTGAACATTAGCGCGCGCAAGACGAAGGCGTTTGTCCGTCCGCGGGAGATCAGCAATGCGGTCGACTTGCTGCGCCTGATCTTGGCTTATTGCCTTGGTGAGAAAGGGCTGCGGTTGACGGCGGCATGGGCCACGTCGGTTGGGCTTGTCGATATCTCCAACGTGGCTCTGTTGTATCGCTTACGTCAGTGCGGAGATTGGCTGGCAATCTTGGTCGAGCAGGCGCTTGCCGCCGCGGCGCCGAAGGCGAGCCGCGGTCGTCTGATCCGTATTGTTGACGCCACGACGGTCCCCAAGGCTGGGACGAGCGGCAGGAACAAGAACGCAGTGTGGCGTATCCATAGCGCGTTCGATCTTCCGCAGGAGCGCTTTGGTCACTTCGAACTGACCGATCAGCGAGCGGGCGAGACGCTGGATCGGATACCGGCGGTTGCCGGTGAGATCCGTCTTGCCGATCGCGCCTATCTGCAACCGGAGCGCATGGCGCATCTCGTCGATGCCGATGCGGACTTCGTGATCCGGGCCGGCTGGAAGAGCGCGCGCTGGCTCGATGCCGAAGGTAATCTTGTTGACCTCACTGCCGAACTGCGCAACGCCTCGGCGCGTGGCCTGATCGATCGGCCGATTTGGATAAAGCGCAAGTCAGGTGCGCCGCCGCTCGCAGTGCGTCTGGTTGCCGCGAAGAAGCCGGCGCAAGCTGCTGCGGCTGCGCGACGCAAGGCGCGCCGGACTGCACAAAAGGGAGGTCATCAGCTCTCCAGGCAAACACTTGACGCCGCAGATTGGGTGATCCTGGTGACCTCACTCAGGCCAGAGGACTTCACGACTGCAGATATCCTCGCCCTCTATCGGCTGCGATGGCGCATTGAGCTCGGCTTCAAGCGGCTGAAAAGCCTGATTGGCCTGAAGGGACCTCCCGGAACCGACGAGCGGTCCGCCAGACCCCATATCCTCGCTCATCTGCTGATCATTCTATTGCTCGAGCCGCTCGTCGACGAACTCGAAGACTCTCCCCGCTTGGCCGACGCCGCCTGACCCACCCAGTGACGTGGCGTCTGCTGCGCCAGCTCGTAGCTTCGCTACGGCAAGCGATCATTCCACAGCCCGCAATCGCTCTACTCTGCAGAGCCAGTCACGCTCTCCGGCGACATCTACGCGAGCCACCCAGACATAAGCGCCACTATCAGACTATGATCAAACTATCTTAGCGCCTATGGGCGAAAGCCAGGACCCATAACCACCGCAAGTGGTTGTGACCGGGATCATGGCCCCAGCGTCGCGCAACCTGACATTTGGGGTAATGGGTCCCCTGAGTTCACAAACGAAGTGCAACACTTCCTTGAGGAGGTGTTGCCATGGGGCGGACTTACAAGCAGCTCTCTCTGGACGACCGATGCGAGATTGCCTGCCTATCGGCCAATGGCAGCTCGGTCCGGCAAATCGCGGCAGCTCTGGATCGCTCGCCATCAACGATCTCTCGGGAACTGAGGCGCAATCGGGGGAGCCAGGTCGGCTACAAGCCGAGCTATGCCCAGCACCAGATGCGAGCGCGGCGCTGGACGGGCGGACGCCTCGAACGGGAGCCCGGCCTGCGCCGCGCGGTGTTGCAACGCCTTCGCCGCGGCTGGTCGCCCGAGCAGGTCGCTGGCCGGCTGGCCCGCGAGCACGGGCGCAAGGTGATCTCCCACGAGACCATCTACCGCTTCATCTATGGCCAACTCAGGCGCACCACGGACTTCAACTGGCGGCGCTATCTGCCGCGCGCCAAGAGCAAGCGCGGCTGCCGCGGCAAGCGGGGCGGCAGCCCCGCAAGCTTCATCGAAGGCCGTGTTTCCTTGGCAAATCGGCCGCTCGAAGTGGCCGACCGCAGCGTGCCCGGACACTGGGAGGCCGACCTGATGATGTTCTCGAAATACGGTCAGGCCGTGCTGACCGTGCACGAACGCACCTCGCGGCTGCTGCTCGGCATCCGCCTTGCCAGCAAGGTCGCGCGCGGTGTCGCCCGCCATCTCGTGGGCTTCTTCGCGCCCCTTCCACAAGAGCTGCGCCAGAGCGTTACCTTCGACAACGGCACCGAGTTCGCCGGTCACCTGGCGCTGCACCGCCTCTCGATCGCGACCTTCTTCTGCGATCCCCATGCCCCCTGGCAGAAGGGTGGCATCGAGAACGCCATCGGCAGGATGCGCCGCTTGATTCCCCGCAAGACGGATCTCGTCACCCTCTCGACCGCCAGATTCCGCCAGTTCATCGCCGCCTACAACAACACCCCGCGCAAATGCCTTGACTACCGCACGCCCGCCGAGTCCTTTGCTCAAGTGTTGCACTTCGAATGTGAATCCACCTCCTGGCTTTCGCCAGGACGACATCGAATATGGGGCGCGACCTACATCCCAATCGTCGTCCCGGCGAAAGCCAGGACCCATACGCCGCGGCCGATGTTGTCGGTGAGACTCGTCGTTCCAGCGTCGCGCAACCTAGCTCAGCGGTGGTTATGGGTCCCGACCCCCGTGTGCAATTGCGCATTAGGCCGGGACGACAGCGAATGTGTGGTGCCGCTTGCAGGTCAAAAATGGGCATCAGTGATTGGCGCGTGAGCGAGGCACCGCCAGAAGGGTTCCCTGCCCCTTGCGAGAGTGGGAGCCGCGCGGCGTGCTCACCTCGCCGTCATTCCGCGCCCGCCACGAGAGTCGACCCGCACACGGGCCTGTGACCATAGTTGAAGGCTGCGACGACGAAACTTCTGGATTGTTGGCCGCGTAGACGCCAAGACAGGAGCGCTATTCTGCGAAGGTTTCATTGATGCACGACGTCTCGATCCCGGCGGCCCTGATCGCCGGTCTGGTCAGCTTCCTCTCGCCCTGCGTGCTGCCGCTGGTGCCGCCCTATCTGATCTATTTGACCGGCGCGACCATCGAGCAGGTCAACCAGGACGGCGCCACCGCGGCCTCCAAGCGCGCGGTGATGACGGCGGCGCTGATGTTCGTGCTCGGCTTCTCCACCGTGTTCGTCGCGCTCGGCGCCAGCGCGTCCTTCGTCGGCGGGCTGGTGCGCGCCTGGTCGGCCGAGCTCTCGATCCTGGCGGGCATCGTCATCATCATCATGGGCCTGCACTTCCTCGGCGTGACCCGGATCGGCCTGCTGATGCGCGAGGGGCGGCTGACCGCGCCGAAGCCGGTCGGGCTGTGGGGCGCCTACGTCATGGGTCTGGCCTTCGCCTTCGGCTGGACGCCATGCATCGGGCCGATCCTCGCCGCGATCCTCTCGATCGCGGCCGCCGAGGCCACGGTGACGAAGGGCGCCGGCCTGCTCGCGGTCTATTCCGCCGGGCTCGGCATCCCGTTCCTGCTTGCGGCCTTCATGGTCAAGCATTTCTCCTCGCTGTTCGCGCGGATGAAGCGCCATCTCGACACCGTCGAGCGGGTGATGGGCGTGCTGATGGTGGTCACCGGCATCGGCTTCCTGACCGGCGCAGTCTCGAGCGTCAGCGTCTGGCTGCTGGAAACCTTCCCGGCGCTGCAAAATATCGGCTAGGCCTGCGCGCCAGCGCAGGCTGCCGTCGGCTGGCTTTTGGCCGCGCGATGTCGGACTATCGGGGAATCGCCGCAATCCTCACGGGGCACCGATGGGCCAGGATCGTCAGACACGCGCCAGCTGGCCGATCTTCCGTTCGCTCAGGGCCTTCCGGCCAAGCGACCTGCCGGGTGACCTGATCGCCGGGTTGACGCTCGCCGCGATTGCGATCCCGGAGCAGATGGCGACCGCGCGGCTCGGCGGCTTCTCGCCGCAGATCGGCTTCTTCGCCTTCATGGCCGGCTCGCTCGGCTTTGCGATGTTCGGTGCCAACCGCTTCCTGTCCTGCGGCGCCGACTCCACGATCACGCCGATCTTCGCCGGCGGCCTCGCGCTGATGGCTACCGCCGGCTCGCCGGACTATCAGGCACTGGCGATGGCGCTGGCGCTGATGGTCGGCGCGATCATGATCGCCGGCAGCCTGTTCAAGCTCGGCTGGATCGCCAATTTGCTGTCGACGCCGGTGACGGTCGGCTTCCTTGCCGGCATCTCGGTCCACATCCTGGTCTCGCAATTGCCCGGCGTGCTCGGCCTGACCACGCCGGACGGGCCGACGCTCTACAAGCTCGGGGTGCTCACCGAGAAGATCGGTCAAACCAATTTCTACACGCTGGCGATCGGCCTCGGCGTGCTGGCGCTGGTCGCCGGATCGGAGAAGATCAGCGCACGCATTCCGGGCGCGCTCATCGGCCTTGTCGTGGCCACCGTCGCCGTGATCGCCGGCCATCTCGAAAGCAAGGGCGTCAAGGTGGTCGGCACCGTGCCCGGGACGCTGCCGACGCCATCGTTTCCGGACATCGCGCCGGAGCGCTGGATCAAGCTGTTGTCGCTGGCGATCCTGATCGCCGTTGTCATCATGGTGCAGACCGCGGCGACGACGCGCTCGTTCCTGTCCGATCCGGACAAGCCGGCCGACGTCGATCGCGACTTCCTCGGCGCCGGTGCCGGCAGCCTGCTGTCCGGACTGTTCGGCGCATTTCCGGTCAACGCCAGTCCGCCGCGAACCGGCATCGTGTCGGAGACCGGCGGACGTACGCAGCTCTCGGGGCTGTTTGCCGCGGCCATCGTGCTCGCGCTGCTCGCGTTCGGCGCGACGCTGCTGCAGCACGTGCCCGATGCGGCACTCGGCGGGGTCCTGCTGTTCGTGGCGCTGCGCATCATCCGCGTGAAGCAGATCGTCGCGATCTTCCGTCAGTCGTTCTATGAATTCCTGCTGGTGGTGGCGACCGCAGCCGCGATCATCGTGCTGCCGATCGAGCAAGGCGTCGCCGTCGGCATCGCCTTGTCACTGCTGCACGGCATCTGGACCACGACGCGCGGCCAGCTTGCCGAATTCGTCCATGTGCCCGGCACCACGATCTGGTGGCCGACGGGCCCGCACGTCACAGGCGAGCGCACGCCCGGCATTGCCGTCGTCGGCCTGCAGGCGCCGCTGTCGTTCCTCAACGCGGAAAGCTTCCACAGCGGCGTGCTCAAAACCATCAGCGCGACGACACCCAACCCGCGGCTGCTGGTGATCGAGGCCAGCGGCATGATCGAGATCGATTTCACGGCGGCGCAGGCGCTGCGCGACCTGTTTCGCGAATGCCGCGATGACGGCGTGACGGTGGCGGTGGCGCGGCTCGAATCCGAGCGCGCGCAGGACGCCTTCGGGCGCTTCGGTCTCTACGAGGTGTTGCCGCGGGACCACGTCTTCCGCAGCGTCGACGAAGCGGTCCGCACGCTCGGCGGACAGGCGTAGAGGTTGGTGAGATCAGTCCGTAGCCCGCATGAGCGAAGCGATACCCGGGAAACCGTTCCCGCATATCGCTTCGCTCATGCGGGCTACGCACGATCCTCCGTCATTGCGAGCAAAGCGAAGCAATCCATCGTGTGGCGTATGCGGAAGCATGGATTGCTTCGTCGCTATGCTCCTCGCAATGACGGAGCTACAAATTTAGGGCGACTCAGCTGCATAGCCTGGATGAAGCGAAGCGCAATCCGGGATTTCTCGCGCGTTGATGAACCGTCCCGGATTTCGCTTACGCTCCATCCGGGCTACCGGACGACCTCAGGCCTGCTCGCCCTCGAGCGTCGGATGCTCCCTCAAAACTTCCGCCTTGATCGAGCCCGCGTGGATGGCGCGCAGCAGCGCCCGCCCCGTCTTGATGTTATTGGCCTTCATGCAGAGACCGACGATCTCGCGCACCGCGGAATCCCGCACCAACTCGTCGGAGATCTTCATCGCGGTCTCCATCGCGACCTTGGCGGCACGCTCGTAGCGATCACGCTCGATCTGCTGCTTCTTCGCTGAGCGCTTGTCGGGCGAGCCGACCGCCTCGGCGCAGCCGGCGGCATCGCGGCAGATCGCACGGATCCGCTGCGCAGCTTCGATGTCGCCGAGCGGATGCGCGACGGGATCGTCCCAGATATCCTTGTGCTCGTCCTTGCTGAACCACCACATCGCCGCACCTTGAATGCACGGCAAACATAGCTGGCCTTGGCGCAACCTGTGAACCGCAGAGTCGACTCGGTGCCGAGCAAGAGGTGCACACTATGGCCCGGCGGCCACACCCGCGGCCGATCCGCGCGCGAATTGATGTCGAACTCATGGAATAAAGCCCGTTTCGGTTCTGATTGCGTCAGAGCCGAGGCTGCGGGGTTTTCGCTTGCCGCGTTTTCACGCGAACCGACGAGGCTCTAAGCCGATCGTTTCGGCCCGATCGCCTCGAACTGCGCCTTTTGCTCATCGCTGAGCGTGGCGTAGAAATTCTCAAGCGCGGCGCGGACGTCCTTGACCGACTGCAGCATAACGTCGAGCCGCCTGGCAACGAAGGCAAGGCGTGCGGGCGGGGTCATCGCCTCGTTGGTCTGGCACGCGGCCTTCAGCTTCCGCGCGGCGTCGGCGCTGGCATCCTGCAGCGCCTGAAGCGCACCGCGCTGGGCGTCGCTGAGCTGCAGCCGCGCCTCGATCTCGCCGGTCGGCCATTCCTGCATCGCCGGTTGCGCAGCGCCGCAGCTCTGGGCGACCGTCGCGTTCGGATCGCGCGCCGCGGCTTCCTTGCGCTGGTTCTCGGCGAGCGCGTTGAGCCGCGCTTTCTGCTCGTCATCGAGCAGGCCGTAGAATTTGTCCAGCGGAGGCTTCACGATTCCGACCGCGGTGACCATCGCTTCGATCCGCTGCTGCATGGCGGCGAGGCGGTTCGGCGCCGTCAACACCACCTGCGCAGGACATGCTGCGCGAATGACCTGGGCAGCCGCGAGCGACGCGTTGCCGAGTTCGCCGAGCGCCGCCGATTGCGCTTCGGTCGGCTGCACCGTATCCGCGATCTGATCCACCGGCAGGCCGGCGACCGAACGGCTGTCATTGCCGCACATTTGCTCGATGCGCCCGCCGCCGCGGTAACGGCGGCCCGTCCGGCGCTCCGGCAGATAGCCCCTGAGATCGTCATACCCATAAGGCCCGAAGATGCCGGCATAGATATCCGGATAGCCGTAGCCCCAGAATCCGATGTCGTCGCCCCAGATCGCGTAGTCGTAGATGTCATTGTACGCGAACGGCCAGAACAGCGGACCGACCCAGCCATAGCCGCCGCCGGGATGCTGCCACCATCCGTTGGCCACCGCCCCGCCGTGCCAGCCGGCGAGCGCCGCGGCCGCGGCGATCTGCGCGCGCGCCGCCGGGTTGCTCAACAGCCGGCCGTTGCGCAATGCGCCGTTGCGCAATGCGCCGTTGCGCGACAGCGAGTTGAACGTATTGCGCATATGGCCTGGTGCGATCGCGGCATTTCGCATCCGGCCGAAATTGCCGCCCCCGCGCGATGCGAAGGCGCCGTGGCCGGCAAAGCCTGATCGCGAGATCGCGTGCGAACGGCCGACCCCGCCATGATGGCCGCCGCCAAAATGCATGTGGCCGAAGCCATGCCCGCCACGTCCATGGCCACCGCCGTGCCCGTGGCCACCACCATGCCCATGGCCGCCACCATGCCCATGGCCGCCACCATGTCCTCCGCCATGGCCGCCGCCGTGTCCGCCGCCGCCTCGGGCGATCGCGTCACCCGACAGCGCCATCGCAAGCACCACGACCGCAATTCCGATTGCCCGTCCGATCACGGCGTCCTCCCTCCGCGCACCACACACGTCGCGGCAACACAGCACAGCACAAGAGAGACGCCGGGCGGGCGGAAAAGTTCCGCGTATAACACGCGCCGCGCGCGGGCTCGCGAACGCTGCGCGGCGTGACGACGCCTCAGGCGGCCGGGACGATCTTTCCGGGATTGAAGATGTTTTGCGGGTCGAGTGCCTGCTTCAGCGCCCGCATCGCGTCGAGCGCCTCCGGGCCGAGCTCGGCCTGCAAGTATTTCTGCTTGCCCTGGCCGATGCCGTGCTCGCCGGTGCAGGTGCCGTCCATGGCCTGGGCGCGCTCGACCAGGCGGTGCATGAACTCCTCGCCGCGCGCCATCTCGCCCTTGTCGTTGACGTCGCAGAGCAGCGAGCAGTGGAAATTGCCGTCGCCGACATGGCCGACGATCGGCGACAGCAGGTTGAGCCGCTGCAGATCCTCCTCGGTCTCGGTGACGCAGTCGGCGAGCCGCGAGATCGGCACGCAAACGTCGGTCGCAACCACGCCGATGCTGTCGCCGGGGCGCAGCGCCTTCACCGACCAGTAGGCGTCGTGCCGGGCCTGCCACAGCTTGGTGCGGTCTTCAGGCTTGGTGGTCCAGGTGAAGTCGCCGCCGCCGCATTCGGCGGCGATGTCGCGGAAATTCTTCGACTGCTCGGCGACCTCGACCTCGCTGCCGTGGAATTCCAGCAGCAGCAGCGGCGTCTCCGGCAGCGACAGCTTCGAATAGCTGTTGCAGGCTTTCACCTGCGCGGCATTGAGCAGCTCGATCCGGGCGACCGGAATGCCGGTCTGGATCGCGAGGATCGTGGCCTGGCAGGCGCCACGCACCGTCTCGAACGAACAGGCCGCCGCCGCGATCGTGTCGGGAATGCCGCGCAGGCGGATGGTCAGTTCGGAGATGATGCCGAGCGTGCCTTCGGCGCCGACGAACAGATGCGTCAGGTCGTAACCGGCCGACGACTTCTTGGCGCGCGTGCCTGTCGTGATGATCTCGCCGTCGCCGCGCACCACCTTCAACGCCAGCACGTTCTCGCGCATGGTGCCGTAGCGCACCGCGTTGGTGCCGGAGGCGCGGGTCGAGGTCATGCCGCCGAGCGAGGCATCGGCGCCGGGATCGATCGGAAAGAACAGGCCCTGGTCGCGCAGATGCTCGTTGAGCGCCTTCCGCGTCACGCCGGGCTGGATCACGCAGTCGAGGTCCTCGGCATGCACCTCGAGCACCTTGTTCATGTCGCGCAGATCGATGCAGATGCCGCCCGCGGGCGCGTTGACCTGCCCCTCGAGCGAGGTTCCGGTGCCGAAGGCGATGACCGGCACGCGATTGGCGGCGCAGATTCGCACCACGTCCTGGATGTCGGCGGTTTCCTGCGCCATCACGACCGCATCCGGCGGCTGGGTCGGCAGCCATGTGGTGGTATGGGCGTGCTGTTCGCGCACCGCCTGCGACGTGACGAGCCGGTTGCCGAACCGCGCCGCCAGCGCGTCGATCGCGCGCTTCAGGGCCTGCGGCTCAGGGCGCGTCACAGTGCTCGAAATCGTTGTCGCCACGTCAAATTTCCTCCCACCTTTAGCCGACCGTGGCAAAGCTTGTATAAGGGGTCAAGAGAGCCTGACTTGAAAAAGTGGACGCCGGAGTCACAGAAAAGCTCATGCTCGAACGCCAGCAAACCGGGGATGGATCATGACTTCAGTGACTGCCACGAGCGAGATGCCGCTTCCGCCGGCCCCGTTCAGATCCTCGGTGATGCAGATCGAGCCGCAATGGATCGACTACAACGGCCATCTCAACATGGCCTACTACAACGTGATGTTCGACCGCGCCATCGACGAGATGTGGCTGCAGCTCGGCATCGGGCCGGCCTACATGAAGGCGCGGCAGTGCTCGACCTTCACCGCCGAGTGCCACGTCCGCTATCTCAGGGAAATTCATCTCGGCGATCCCGTGCAAGTCCACGTCCACCTGCTCGGCGCCGACGAGAAGCGGCTGCACACGTTCGAGGAGCTGCGCCATGCCACCGAAGGCTGGCTCTCCGCGACCTCGGAAAACCTCACGCTGCACATCGACATGGAGGCGCGCAAGGTGGCGCCGTTTCCGCCCGATATCCGCGCCCGCGCTCGCGCGGTCGTCGACAGCTATGCGGGTGTACCACGTCCCGAGGGCATCGGCCGCAACGTGGCGATGCCCTCGGCGAAATAACTTGCCGTTTTCAAGCGAAGCGGCCGCCGGTTCGCGGCCTCGCTAGACCCTTGTGCGGCCGCGCACCAATCCGACCACCGCCGACACCAGAAACAGGATGACGGCGATGAAGAAGATCGCCTTGGCGATTTCGACGGAGGCGCCGGCGATGCCGCCAAAGCCCAAAATGCCCGCGATCAGGGCGATGACCAGGAACGTGACGACCCAGCTCAGCATGATCAAAACTCCGCTTCGTTTCCTTGCTGTTTCTCGGGCGCGGACCTTCGTCCGGCGCGCACCCGTTGAAACAATCCGGCCGGGAAACGCGGGTTCCTGAGCGTGAAACCGCGAAATTTTCGTTGATTTCCGGAACCAGCATTGATGGTGGGCTGCCGGCGAAAGCGTTCCTGTCGATCGCGATAAAACCTGTCAAAACGGCCGATCAGGCCCTATATGGCCTTCAATCCCTGTTAAGAAGGCTCCCCTTCACCATCCTGCGGTGTCATCGTGGGGCCGAGACGATTCGCCAATGACCGAGCCGAGCAAATTGCCCCATCACGGCGTTCCCGAGCACCAGCCGGCGGCTGGCGGCATCGCCGCGCGTGCGCGGGCGGCGGCCGGTCCGCAATATCTGAGCGGCCTCAATCCGGAGCAGCGCGAGGCGGTCGAGACGCTCGACGGCCCCGTGCTGGTGCTTGCCGGCGCCGGCACCGGCAAGACGCGCGTGCTGACCACGCGCATCGCGCATATCCTGAGCCAAGGCCGCGCGCGGCCGCACGAGATCCTGTCGGTGACCTTCACCAACAAGGCGGCGCGCGAGATGAAGCTGCGGCTCGGGCAGATGCTCGGCCAGGCGGTCGAGGGCATGCCGTGGCTCGGCACCTTCCACTCGATCGGCGGCCGCATCCTGCGCATCCATGCCGAGCTGGTGCAGCTGAAATCCAACTTCACGGTGCTCGACGTCGACGACCAGGTGCGGCTGTTGAAGCAATTGCTGCAGGCCGAGAACATCGACGACAAGCGCTGGCCAGCGCGGATGCTGGCCGGCCTGATCGATGGCTGGAAGAATCGCGGCCTGTCGCCATCGCAGGTGCCGGCGGGCGAAGCCGCCTCGTTCGGCAACGGCAAGGGCGGCAAGATCTACGCGACCTATCAGGAGCGGTTGAAGATCCTCAACGCGGCCGATTTCGGCGACCTGCTGCTCGAGAACATCAGGCTGTTCCGCGAAAATCCAGACGTGCTGCGGCAGTACCAGAGCCGCTTCAAGTTCATCCTGGTCGACGAATATCAGGACACCAACGTCGCGCAGTATCTGTGGCTGCGCCTGCTGTCGCAGGCGCCGTCGCGGCCGGAGCGACGCCTTGCCGACGTCATTCCGGGAGCAACCAACGCGCCAGTCATTCCGGGGCGCCTCGAAGAGGCGAACCCGGAATCCCGAAGCAATGAGGACTCAACTCAAGATTCCGGGTTCGCACCTGGCGGTGCGCCCCGGAATGACGAGGAAAACGTCACCACGCAACAACCCCTCAAGAACATCTGCTGCGTCGGCGACGACGACCAGTCGATCTATGGCTGGCGCGGCGCCGAGGTCGACAACATCCTGCGCTTCGAGCACGATTTCCCCGGCGCCAGGGTCATCCGCCTCGAGCGCAATTACCGCTCCACCGGCCACATTCTGGCCGCGGCCTCGCATCTGATCGCGCATAATGAAGGCCGGCTCGGCAAGACGCTGCGCACCGAGGATGTCGACGGTGAGAAGGTCACCGTCACCGGCTCCTGGGATTCGGAAGAGGAAGCGCGCGCGATCGGCGAGGAGCTCGAGGAACTGCAGCGCGCGGGCGAGAACCTCAACGACGTCGCCATCCTGGTGCGCGCCTCGTTCCAGATGCGCGAGTTCGAAGACCGCTTCGTCACGCTCGGCCTGCCCTACCGCGTGATCGGCGGCCCCCGATTCTATGAGCGCGCCGAAATCCGCGATGCGCTGGCCTATTTGCGCACCATCAATTCGCCGGCCGACGATCTCGCCTTCGAGCGCATCGTCAACGTGCCCAAGCGGGGGCTCGGCGACGCCACCGTGCAGCTGCTGCACGACCATGCCCGCAAGCGCCGCATTCCGCTGTTCGAGGCGGCGCGCGCCGTGGTCGAGACCGACGAGCTGAAGCCGAAGGCGCGCGGCTCCTTGCGCGATCTCGTCATGCAGTTCGACCGCTGGCGCGCCCAGCGCGAGGTCACCTCGCATACCGAGCTCGCCGAGATCGTGCTCGACGAGAGCGGCTACACCGAGATGTGGCAGAAGGACCGCTCGGCTGATGCCGCGGGCCGGCTGGAGAACCTCAAGGAGCTGGTGCGTTCGATGGAGGAATTCGAGAACCTGCAAGGGTTTCTCGAACATATCTCGCTGGTGATGGACCGCGACGGCGAGGCCGGCGACGAGGCGGTGTCGCTGATGACGCTGCATTCGGCCAAGGGCTTGGAATTCGACAACGTGTTCCTGCCGGGCTGGGAGGAAGGCCTGTTTCCGAGCCAGCGCACGCTGGACGAACAGGGCCGCGCCGGGCTCGAGGAGGAGCGCCGCCTCGCCCATGTCGGGCTGACCCGGGCGCGCCGCCGCGCCAAGATCTATTTCGCCACCAACCGCCGCATCCATGGCACCTGGTCGACCACGATCCCCTCGCGCTTCCTCGACGAGCTGCCGGCGCACAATGTCGAAATCACCGAATCCAAGGGCGGATCGGGCTGGGGCGGCAGCGGCGGCTATGGCGCCTCGCGCTTCGACAACCTCGAATCATTCGGCTCGAGCTATTCGACCCCGGGCTGGCAGCGCGCCCAGGCCAACCGCAACCGCGGCGGCGGGGGCCGTAGCGGCAGCGGCTTCGAGGAGCGGCAATCCTCCTTTTCCTCTGAAAGCTTCAATCGCACCAAGCGCGGCCCTGTCGTGATCGAGGGCGAGCTGGTGGCGAAGTCCACCGGCACAACGTCGGATTTTTCGCTGGACGACCGGGTATTTCACCAGAAATTCGGCTACGGCCATGTGGTGAAGATCGACGGCAACAAGCTGACCATCGCCTTCGAAAAGGCCGGCGAGAAGAAGGTGGTCGACAGCTTTGTGCAACGGGTGTGACATAGCGACCTTTCTTTGGCGACCTTCTTTGGCGGTCTTCTCTGTTGGTAGCCCTTGACCCCAGTTGATTTCATGGGTTGAGATGGATCCATGGTCCGGGGGAGGTTTTTCCTTTTTGTCATCGCGCTCACCGCGCCGTCGCTGGCGGTCGCGGAGACGATGAGCTTTGGCGATTCGGCAGCCCAGCTCGCCAAGGCCTGCGGCGCAGACATCACCGCGAACTGCCGCGGCGTCAATCTCGACTCCAACCGCCTCAAGGAATGCCTGTCGCGCAACCGCGACGTGATCTCGCCGCAGTGCAAGGAGAGCTACTTCTCCACCCTCGATGCGATCCAGAAGCGGATCGCGGCGCGCGTCACCGTTGCGAATGCCTGCACCCGCGAGATCGTCAAGGTCTGCGGCGGCTCGACCAAGGAGACCAGCAAGTCGGTGCCCTGCCTCGTCAGCGCCAAGGGCCTCAGCCGCAATTGCACCCAGGCGATCAATGACGCGGGGTATCAATGATGCGGCTGTCGAGGCGAGGCTTGCGCGATCCTGGCCTTTTGGCCCTGCTGGGCACGCTGGCTTTGCTGGCGATGTCGATTGCGCCAGCGCCGGCGCAGACCGCCATCACACGCGACGACGTCATCGCCAAGCTCAATCATTTTGAGACAGATGCCGAGGTCGATGTCCCTGCGCTGCGCCAGCAGGTGGCCGAACGATCGAAGTCGCGATCGAAGAACGAGCCACCGCCCTCGAAGCGGCCGCCGATCGCTCCCGACCTGACCAAGCTGCCGACGTTTAACGTCGACATCGCGTTCGACGTCGACACGCCGATCGTGCTGCCGGAGTCGTATCAGACGGTCGGGCGGATCGCCGATGCGCTGACGCACTCCTCGCTGCTGCCCTACACCTTCCTGATCGTCGGCCACATCGAATCGACCGGACGACGCGAGAACAATGTGCTGCTGAGCCAGCGGCGCGCCGACGCGATCCGCGACATCCTGGTCAACACCTTCAAGATCACCGCGAAGCGCCTGCAGTCGGTCGGGCTCGGCGAGGAGCAGTTGCTCGACCCGACCAAACCCAACGCGCCGGTCAACAACCAGGTGCAGATCATGCTGGTCGCGAAGGTCGCCGACAGCGCGCCGCCCGCGCACCCTGCCCCGACGGCCGCCGCCAAGAAGCCGGCGAAATCAGCCAAGAAGCACTGATTGGATTGAATATCGGGGCGTCGGAACTGCGTCCCCTCCCGCCCGTATACGATGTCCCCGGGGCGAGCGGCGCCTCCACGATTTCGGGATAATAGAAGATTACCGCTGATTTGCCCGACGGGTCAAGTTGCAATATGCGCCGCCGGCCGCCGGCTCCTTTGCATGGGGTTGTTTTCGATATTTTGGTAGTGCGCCCCTGAGGCGGCAGGCTATCAGCCTCGTTCGAGCCCGGCCTCGATACGTGGACACGTGAGTTGCAGAGGCCGCAAGCGCCGTATGCAATGGCCCTGCCCGCAAGCGGGAGCGGTGCACGCTGCAGAATAAATTTCTCCCTCGCCGACCGATTGCAGAACGGACCGTGCGTTCCTATCTGGGCTGAACCCGCATCACGCGCCTGCCCGGGCCCCAATCCGCGCGCGCCCCCTCCCTCACGCTCACCGACTCTCCATGTCGCCGATCATCTCCGTATCCAATCTTTCGAAAACCTATGGCTCCGGCTTCAAGGCGCTGAAGGGCATCAATCTCGACATCGTCAAAGGCGAGATCTTCGCGCTGCTCGGGCCGAACGGCGCCGGCAAGACCACGCTGATCAGCATCATCTGCGGCATCGCCAATCCGAGCGAGGGCCGCATCACGATCGGCGGGCACGACATCATCGCCGACTATCGCGCGGCGCGGTCGATGATCGGGCTGGTTCCGCAGGAACTGCACACCGACGCGTTCGAGTCGGTGTGGGCGACCGTCAGCTTCAGCCGCGGCCTGTTCGGCAAGCCGAAGAACCCCGCCCATATCGAGAAGGTGCTGCGCGACCTGTCGCTGTGGGACAAGAAGGACGACAAGATCATCACGCTGTCCGGGGGCATGAAGCGCCGCGTGATGATCGCCAAGGCGCTGTCGCACGAACCGCAGATCCTGTTCCTCGACGAGCCCACCGCCGGGGTCGACGTCGAATTGCGCAAGGGCATGTGGGAGGTGGTCCGCACGCTGCAGGCTTCCGGCGTCACCATCATCCTCACCACGCACTACATCGAGGAAGCCGAGGAGATGGCCGACCGCATCGGCGTCATCAACAAGGGCGAGATCATCCTGATCGAGGACAAGGCGACCTTGATGCAGAAGCTCGGCAAGAAGGAGCTGACGCTGCAATTGCAGAACAAGCTCGAGGCCATTCCCGATGTTCTGTCTGCCTACAATCTCGAATTGTCCGACGACGGCCGCACCGTGACCTATGACTACGATACCAAGGGCGATCGCACCGGCATCACCAGCCTGCTCAACGATCTGCGCAATGCCGGCATCCGCATCTCGGACCTCGATACCAGGCAGTCGTCGCTCGAGGATATCTTCGTCAGCCTCGTGAGGGCGCCATGAACTACCGCGCAATCCGGGCGATCTACCTGTTCGAAATGGCGCGCACCTGGCGCACGCTGCTGCAGAGCATCGTCTCGCCCGTGGTGTCGACCTCGCTGTATTTCGTGGTGTTCGGCGCCGCGATCGGCTCGCGCATCACCGAGGTCGAGGGCGTCAGCTACGGTACCTTCATCGTGCCGGGGCTCGTGATGCTGTCGGTGCTGACCCAGAGCATCTCCAACGCCTCGTTCGGCATCTACTTCCCGAAATTCGTCGGCACGATCTACGAGATCCTGTCGGCGCCGATCTCCTATTTCGAGATCGTCATCGGCTATGTCGGCGCCGCCGCCACCAAGTCGATCATCCTCGGCCTGATCATCCTGGCGACGGCCGGGCTTTTCGTCCCCTTGCATATCCAGCATCCGGTGTGGATGCTGACGTTCCTGGTGCTGACGGCGGTCACCTTCAGCCTGTTCGGCTTCATCATCGGCATCTGGGCCGATGGCTTCGAGAAGCTGCAGATGATCCCGATGCTGGTGGTGACACCGCTGACCTTCCTCGGCGGCAGCTTCTATTCGGTGAACATGCTGCCGTCGGGCTGGCGCACCATCACCCTGCTCAATCCCGTGGTCTATTTGATCTCCGGCTTCCGCTGGAGCTTCTACGAGATCGCCGATGTCAGCGTGCCGCTGAGCCTCGGCATGACCGTGGGATTCCTCGTGGCCTGCATGGCCATCGTGGCGTGGATCTTCAGGACCGGCTACCGGCTGAAGAACTGACTTGCAAGCAAGTCATTCCGGGGCGCGCCTTAGCGCGAACCTCAGATGCGCAATTGCGCATCGGGGAATCTCGCGCCGTCACTTCGAGATTCCGGGTTCATGCTTCGCATGCCCCGGAATGACGCTCGCCCGTAGCCCGGATAGAGCGAAGCGCAATCCGGGACCTTATCGCCAAGCCTGCAGAACCCGGATTTCGCTTCGCTCCATCCGGGCTACAGGTTCTTCAACGATCAATAGCAGTGGAAATGACCGTGGCGGTAATAGCCGCGGCAGCGGTGGCCACGGCGGTAACCGCGATCCGGGATGCCGAACACGCCCTTGACCGCGCCCATGGCGCCACCGACACCGGCGCCGACGGCGCCGCCAACCACGCCGCCCACCGGGCCGGCGACCCGGTTGCCCTCATAGGCGCCCTCATGAGCGCCGCGGACGATGCCCTGGGCATGGCCTGCATGGGGGACTGCGACCAACGTCAAAGCGAGGGCTGCGGCCGCAAGCAGGAGCCGCGCGGAGAGGCCGGCTGGGACGACGGCCGCGGTCTTCACCTTGGTGTTGTTCATCTGGATTCCTTGATGCGCGGCGCGAACGCGCCGCCGGGCGGGATTGTTAAACGCCCATGCGGCCAAATGGTTGCGTGTCGGAGACCAATCGGGCCGTGGTCGCGGCCTGCTCGCGAAAAAGTCAGCCCGCCGTGACTGGCAGGCCCGGCTTCGGCCTTGTTTGCGCCGCGGGCGGGATTAACCATGGCGATTGATCACAGCCTTGGCCCGCCACTGGAACCAAGTTCGGATTCCGTGCATATTGATTGCCGGGGACGGAGAGCCGCGGCTTCGCGAGCAGGCCTGGAGGCCAAAGGTAAAATGCGTTCGTTCCTCATTGCGTTCACGTCCGTGATGCTCTTCACCGCCGGCGCCGCACAGGCCAAGGTCGATATCACCATCGACAAGGACAACCAGCAGATGACCGTCGCGGTCGACGGCGTCGCGCGCTATCACTGGCCGGTCTCGACCGGCATCCCGTCGCGCGAAACGCCGAACGGCAGCTTCCGCGCCTTCCGCATGGAAGAGGATCACTACTCCAAGGAATTCGACGACGCGCCGATGCCGCACTCGATCTTCTTCACCAAGATCGGGCACGCGATTCACGGCACCGACTCGGTCAGCCGCCTCGGCTCGCCGGCCTCGCATGGCTGCGTGCGGCTGTCGCGCGACAACGCAACCACGCTTTACTCGCTGGTCCAGAAGGAAGGCGTGCTCAACACCACCGTGACGCTGACCGGCTCGTCGCAGGTCGCGCTGGCGCGCAATCCGCGTGGGCGCAATGGCACCGCCGTCGCCCGCCGCGCGCCGCAGCAATATGACGAGCAGTACGGCACCGCCGCCGCCGGCGACCCGGTCGTGCTGACGCCGCAGCCGCGCGACTATCCGGCGCAGGCCCGCACCGATGACGGCTACATCTATCCGGCCGACGGCAGCTCGACCGATCGCCGCTATCCGGCACCACCGTCAAGCCGCCGCGTCTACGATGCGCAGGCCTATGGCCAGCAGCAGCAGTATTACGGCAATCAGGGCTACGCGCCGGCGCCGCAAGGCTACTACCAGCCGCGCCCCGCCTATCAGCCGCGCGGCTTCTACGGCAACACCTATCAGGATTAGAGCGTTTTCGAGCGAAGTAGGCGCCGGTTCGCGTGAAGAAAACGCGTCAAAAGAAATCTGCCGCACGCTCTTGATCCGTGACGGCGCCGCAGGCAGGGCGCCGTCAGTTCACGCTCCCCTCACCCGCTTGTGACCGTCGCAAAGGGCGTCCGTCAACGTGCGCCGCGGCCCGTCGTCATCTGATTGTAAAACTAGCCCGATATTCGGCGGCACAAGCGCCCGCTTGGCCCCTGGAGGCCGATTCACGCTGTATGCCCGATGAAATCAGGGCGAGAAGCGCGGGTCACGTAGGCAAGATCAGAGGTCGACATGAAACGGGGCATCATTGTCCTTTGCCTGTGCGTCGTGGCGATGGCCGCTTATTTCACGACGGACAGATGGGCCATCCGTCACACGACGCTGACGTTCCACGACGTTCTGCGCGACGACCGCGACGTCACGGTCGAGGTCGCGGTGCGCCGCGACCGGCAAGTGCAGGCGATGGCCGAGATGATCGAGCTGCCGGTCGCGATCCTGAGCCACGGCAACACCGTCAAGAACACCGAGTACTCGTTCCTCACCAATTTGTTCGCGTCGCGCGGATACCTCGTGATCAGCATTCAGCATGATCTCGACACCGACGCGCCGATGGTTACCAAGGTCGGCGAGGAATATGTAGGCCGCCGCATGCAGTACAATCGCGGCGTCTTCAACATCATGTATGCGATCGACGAGCTCAAGAAGGTCTATCCGAACGCAAACTATCGCCAGCTGACGTTGATCGGCCATTCCAACGGCGGCGACATCTCGATGTTCTTCGCCAAGCAGCATCCCGACCTGGTCAAGAAGGTCGTCACGCTGGACAATCTGCGCGTCCCCTTCATCACCGACGGCAAGATCAAGATCCTCTCGTTTCGCTCCAGGGATCCGGTGTTCAAGGCCGATCCGGGCGTCGTGCCGGACGACGAGACCTGTGCGAGACTCGGCATCAAGGTGGTCAGAACCGAATTCCAGCACAACGATCTCAGCGACCGCGGCCCGGACAGCGCGAAATCGTCGATCCAGGCCGGCGTGGAGCAATTCCTAGACGAGGATGCGGGCGAGAGCACGCCGACGATGCCGCTGCTCGCTGCCTCGACGCCCGCCTCCGCGGGTGCGGCGCCGCCAGAGAACAAATAGTCGCGTCGCGCTGAAGGCGAGCTGGCGCTCCTCCGGTGCTGCCGGACAGCTCTCCGTTCCGGTTGAATTGGAACGGAGCTCCAGCTTCTTGCTTTGACACTAAGCGCGCGCGTGGCGATAGCCGGTGGCAACGAGCCAGATTGCGGAAAGCAGGAAATAGAACGCGCCGAAGCCCGCATAGGGAGCGACGTCGAGAATGGTCGGCGCAACGGTGCCGATGGACTGGCTGATCATGTAGCCGCCGGCGAGTGCCGACTGTGCGCCACTCAGGATCATCGCCCATTGCGCACCATAATGACGCCAGCGCCTGACGCCGGTGTACAATTGCAGCACGCCCGCGAGGATCGCCCAAACCCCGAACACGGCCAGGACGGCATAGCTGCTGTGGCTGAGCGCCACGATCACGGCGAGCGTCGTGATCGCGCTGACCACGACATTCAGGGCCAGGGATGGGTTGGCTTTCAGGCCGCCATTGACCCGGGCATCAGCCAGATTGGCGATGCCGTCCCACGCCGGGTAGATCACGAACAGAACCCCGGCAGGGCCGGCCTGGCCGCTAAACAGAACGGCAGCGGCGACCCAGGCGACCGAGAAGATGGCGCGCCCGAGATAATAGGATCGCAGCCAGGTGGATTGGGTCGAAAGGTGGCTTTGCATTGACAGGCTCCTTGTTTATCGTCCTACTAGTAGGTAGACAACAATTCCGAGTCAATCTGGCGCTCGGACGCCCTGTGTGGAGAGGAAGGCCTTGATTTACCTTTGTAATTTACCTACTGGAAGGTAGGCATAACGTGAACGTGATGATTTCGACTTCTGAAAAAATTCTCGACGTCGCGCAGCCCCTCATCGTCGCGGGGGGCTACAACGGCTTCAGCTATGCCGACATTTCCGACGCCATCGGTATCCGGAAGGCGAGCATCCACCATCACTTCCCGACCAAGGCCGAGCTGGTCTCGGCGCTGGTGGATCGCTACCGGCAGCAGACCGCGCTGGGCCTGAAGTCGCTTCAGGAGCAATTCGCGAGCCCGACCGACCAACTGCAGGCTTACGTGAACTTCTGGCAGGCGTGCATCGGCGATGCCTCGCTGCCGTTCTGCGTCTGCGCGATGCTTGCCGGCGAGATGCCGATGCTGCCGGACGAGGTCGCATCGCGCGTCCGCGCCCATTTCCATCATCTTGCGGGATGGCTCACCTCGGTGCTGCAGGCCGGCGCGGAACAGCATCTGTTCCGGCTGGACCAGCGGCCGCACGAGGAGGCCCAGATGCTGATGGCATCGGTTCATGGGGCAATGCTCTCGGCGAGGGCTTTCGACGATCCCGGAATGTTTGCCGCGATCGTCAAGCCCCAGTTCGCCAGACTGCTGGTAGCCGATCGCTAGAGAATTATCGCGCGGAAGCCGCCGCGATTGGCTCGGCTTGCAGGTCCTACTGCTCGCCGTCGCGCAGTCGGCGGTACACTGCACCCAGCACGTTCGAATAGTCGTCGGTCCAGACCCGTTGCTTCTCGTCGGCTTCGGTCTCGGTCCAGACATCAGACGATGCGAGCTTGCCGACGTCTTCCTCCTCGCGCGCGGAGACCACGACCGAGGTCGAGAAGATGTACTCGTTGTCGCGGCCGGAATCCTCGCTGTAGACCCAGCTCTTCATGTCGTTGGCGTCGGCGATGCCGACCACGACGCTGGCAAGCTCGAGGTGGCGGTTGGAGACGTGCATCACGACGGCGCCCTGCGGCGCCAGCTTCTCCTTGTAGATCGCCATCGCCTCCTCGGTCGCGAGATGGATCGGGATCGCGTCCGACGAATAGGCGTCGACGATGATCAGATCGTAGGCGCCGTCCGGCTCCTTGGCGAAGGTCAGCCGCGCGTCGCCGATGACGGGCTTGAGGTTCGGCTCGCAGTTCTGGATGTAGGTGAAGTATTTCGGATCGCGCGCGGTATCGACCATCGACTGGTCGATCTCGAAGAAGCGCCAGTCCTCGCCGGGGGCCGACGCGCAGGTCAGCGTCCCCGAACCGAGCCCGATCACCGCCACCTTCAGCGGCGCGCCCTTACGCTCGCGGATCGCTGATATCGCCCGCCCGATGCCGCCGTCCTTGTGATAGTAGCTGATCGGTTCGGGCATTCCGGCGACCGGCGTGCCGTCATCGTTCTTGAACTTCTCGGCGCCATGGATCGTGGTGCCGTGCATCAGCACGTGATACTGCCCGTTCGGCGTCACCACGATCTTGTGCACGCCGAAGAAGCTGCGCACGGTTTCGACGCGGCCGTCGTCGGATGGATAGGCGCGCAGCACCACCAGCGCGACCACGACGGTGGCGAAGATCTTCCAGCGATTGGCGTTCAGCGCGAGCGCCAGCAGCGCCGAGAGCACGCCGACCGCGCCGATCACCCAGACCCGGTGCACGTCGAACCAGTTGAAGATGTCGCCGGCCGAATAGCTCGGCGCGATCAGCGCCACCGCCAGCACCGCGAGGAACGGCCAGTACCAGGCGCTCCAGCGCGGCAGCCGCTCCGCGCCGCCGGGCGGACGGCATAGCGCCGCAAGCGCCAGCAGGATCGGATATTCGGCGACCCACGAGAAAGTAAAGGGCGCAATAAGCCCCGCGAACAGGCCGCCGACCATGCCGCCGAACGACAGCGCGACGTAGAATCCGGTGAGATATTTCGCCGCCGGGCGGGTGCGCGCGAGCTCGCCGTGACAGGCCATCGCGATGATGAAGAAGCAGAGCTGATGGCCACCGAGCGTGAGCAGCAGGTTCTGCTCGCCGCCGACCGCAAGCAGGATCACGACGCCGGCAATCGCCAGCGGCTGCGCCAGCAGCATCCATTTGTGCGGCAATAGCGGCCGCGACTGGAACACCAGCACCCAGGTCAAGAGATACAGCGACAGCGGCAGCACCCACAGCAGGGGCGCGGCGGCGACGTCGGTCGAGATATGCGCCGTCACCGCGATCAAGAGGCCGGACGGCACCGCGGCGAGGAAGATCCAGCGCGCCCGCAGCGGCCAGGACGGCGCCGGCGCATTGGCGTCATCGACCTGCATGTCGAGCGCGGCGGCATTGGCCGGCGACCGCAACAGCAGCACGCCGCAACTTGCGATCAGAATAATCAGCAGACCATAACCACCGGTCCAGATCAGATTCTGGATGCGCAACGTGAACATCGGCTCGAGCAGCACCGGATAGGACAAGAGCGCGAGGAAGCTGCCGATGTTCGAGGATGCGTAGAGGAAATACGGATCGGGACCATTGGGATGTCCGGTGCGCACGAACCAGGCCTGCAGCAGCGGATTGTTGGCGGCGAGCGCGAAGAACGGCAGGCCGATCGAAACCGCGAACAGGCCGAGCAGCCAGATCGCATAGCCGGACGTCGGCGGCTCGCCCCAGCCGCTCCTGATCGCCAGCGGCAAGGTCAGCAACGCGACGACGAGCAGCACCAGATGCACCACGACCGGCGCAATACGGCCGTTCAGCTTCATCAAGAGATGCGCATAGGCGTAGCCGCCGAGCAGCAGCGACTGGAAGAACACCATCGCCACCGACCACACCGCCGGCGAGCCGCCGAGCCGCGGCAGCACCATCTTGGTGAACAGCGGCTGCACCGAGAACAGCAACAGGGCACTGACGAAGATCGCGGCGGTGTAGACAACCAGCACCAGCCGGTTGCGCGAGGCGGTCGGCTCAGACGTCATGAAAGCTCCGGCATGGACCCGGCGGGCGCCGGAGGCGGACAGTCCGGTGGCACCCCACCGGAGGATTTCAGTTGAGCATACGGCACTATCACGGACAAGAAACGGCGGTCACGCGGACTTGACGACGCGGCGCTGCGGCGCCACAGCAGGCTGTAATCACTGCTTCTTGAAGCGGACATGAACGAAACAGACGTCGTCATCATCGGTGCGGGGCACAACGGCCTCACCTGCGCGGCCTATCTCGCGATGGCCGGGCTGCGCGTGAAGGTCGTGGAACGCCGCAACGTGGTCGGCGGCGCCGCGGTCACCGAAGAATTTTGCCCGGGCTTCCGCAATTCGGTCGCCGCCTACACGGTGAGCCTGCTCAATCCGCAGATCATGTCTGACCTGAAACTTGCCGATCACGGCCTCAGGATCGTCGAGCGGCGCGCGCAGAACTTCCTCCCCGCGCCCGACGGCAGCTATCTTTTGACCGGCGAACGCCGGACCCGGGAGTCGGTCGAAAAGCTCAGCCAAAAGGACGCGGCCGCAATCGGCGTGTTCTCAGGGGAACTCGAAGCCATCGCAGACGTGCTGCGGCAATTCGTGCTGCGCGCGCCGCCGAACCTCGTCGAGGGCTTTGGCATCGGCGCGATCAGCGAGGCCTTCAACGCGCTCGGCACCGCCAACATCCTGCGCCGGCTGTCGCTGGAACAGCAGCGCAATCTGCTCGACCTGTTCACGCGATCGGCCGGCGAGATGCTCGACGAGCGCTTCGAGAACGACCTCGTCAAGGCGCTGTTCGGCTTCGATGCCATCGTCGGCAATTATGCCAGCCCCTACGCGGCCGGCTCGGCCTATGTGATGCTGCACCATGCGTTCGGCGAGGTGAACGGCAAGAAGGGCGTCTGGGGCCACGCGATCGGCGGCATGGGTGCGATCACCCAGGCAATGGCGCGTGCCGCGCGCGGCCATGGCGTCGAGATCGAAACCGATGCTGCCGTCCGCGAGGTGATCGTCGAGAAGGAGCGCGCCGTCGGCGTCGTCCTCGACAATGACAAGACCGTGCGCGCCAAATACGTCGTCTCGAACGTCAATCCGAAGCTGCTGTACACACGCCTGGTGCCGGAGGGCGCATTGGCGCCCGAGTTTCGCGCGCGCATCTCACGATGGCGGAACGGGTCCGGCACGTTCAGGATGAATGTGGCGCTAAGCGCCCTGCCCTCGTTCACCGCGCTGCCCGGTCCCGGCGATCACCTCACGGCGGGGATCATCATCGCTCCCAGCCTCGGCTACATGGATCGCGCCTGGCACGATGCGCGCGAATTCGGCTGGAGCCGCGCCCCGGTCGTCGAGGTGCTGATCCCCTCGACGCTCGACGACAGCCTGAGCCCGCCGGGCCAGCATGTCGCGAGCCTGTTCTGCCAGCACGTCGCGCCGCAACTACCCGACGGCAGATCGTGGGACGATCATCGCGAAGAGGTCGCCGATCTGATGATCGCAACCGTCGACCACTACGCGCCCGGGTTCGCAGGCAGCGTGATCGGCCGCCAGATCCTGTCGCCGCTCGACCTCGAGCGGCAATTCGGCCTGCTCGGCGGCGACATCTTTCACGGCGCGCTGACATTGAACCAATTGTTCTCGGCACGGCCGATGCTCGGCCATGCCGACTATCGCGGACCGCTGAAGGGTCTCTACCATTGCGGTTCCGGCGCCCATCCCGGCGGCGGCGTCACCGGCGCCCCCGGCCACAATGCCGCGCGGGCCATCCTGGCCGACCATCGCGCGCTGTTCTCGTAGACGACACACCGCGCGCCGCGGGACAAGCTGTGGACAGGCGTGTTGAGAAGCTGTGGCCTGCGGTGGATAGCGGCCTTGTCTCAAGACGGGATAACCGGTGGACGTCGCTGTGGAGCGGCTGTGCGACCGACGCTGACAATCCCGGGACAACGCAGTTGATGTCTTGTCGACAAGCTGCGTGTGGCTCTGTGGACAACCGGTCAAAAAGAAAACACCGGGCGACATGTCGCCCGGTGCTTCCCTGAGAACGCCGTTCGAGAAATTACTTCAGCGAGCCGCTGATCGAGTTGAAGGTCCCGCTCAGTGCCGTGCCGACGCCGTTCACCGCAGCGATGATCGCGATGGCGATGCCGGTCGCGATCAATCCGTATTCGATGGCGGTCGCGCCGGATTCATTCCGCAAAAACTTAACGATAAAAGCCTTCATTGCAGCCCTGCCCTTGGTTGTGATGCCTTGGAACGAAGGGTGTTCCCAGTTCCGCCACCCTAGTAGTACGGCAACATCTAAGGTTGTCTGAACCGGGAACCTCTCAATTCTCGCGATATTCGATTGAATCCGGCTTGAAATTTTAACAAAAACCGCGCTACCGGCCTCCGATGACCCCGTCCACACACCGCGCCAGCGTCACCCTTCCAGATGAATCGACCGCAAAGCGCGTGGTAGATGCGCTTTCCGAGCTGTTTTTCGAGGATCAGGCGGCGTTTGCGGCCTTCGAGCGGCCGGATGGCCGCTGGGACGTCACCGTCCATTTTGCCGAGCCGCCGGACCAAAATTTACTGCGCGAACTGGTTGGCCAGGTGCTGCGGCAGGATGTCGCATCGACTTTAGTTTTTGATACCGTGGAGGCCAAGGACTGGGTCAAGGCCAGCCTGGAGGATCTTGTCCCGGTCGCGGCCGGCCGCTTTATCGTCCACGGCCAGCATGACCGGCACCGGATACCCCCCAACAAGCTCGGGATCGAGATCGAGGCGGCGCTGGCCTTCGGCACCGGCCATCACGGCACCACCCGCGGCTGCCTGCTGCTGCTCGACCACGTGCTGAAGGCGTATCAGCCCCGCCGCGTGCTGGATCTCGGTACCGGGACCGGCGTGCTGGCGATCGCCGCCGCCAAGGCGCTGCACGGCAAGGTGCTGGGGAGCGACATCGACGCGCCGTCGGTCAGGGCCGCCGAGGAGAATGCCCGGCTGAACGGCGCCGGCGATCTGGTGGACGTGATCCGCGCCACCGGCTTTGCCGCTCCGCGCTTCGCCGAGGACGGTCCGTTCGACTTGGTGCTCGCCAACATCCTCGCCAATCCGCTGCGGCAGCTGGCCGGCCCGATGGCGCGTCACCTCGCCTCGTCGGCGCAGGTCATTCTCTCGGGCCTGCTGACGCACCAGGCGCCGGCGGTCATCGCCGCCTACCGCGCCCGCGGGCTGGTGCCGCTGCGGCATCTGAAGATCGAGGGCTGGAGCAGCCTGCTGCTGCGCTCCGTGAAGTGACCGCGACCGGCAGACAGTGCGGCG
Organism: Bradyrhizobium sp. USDA 4538; assembly: GCF_024171045.1. Classification (NCBI taxonomy): domain Bacteria; kingdom Pseudomonadati; phylum Pseudomonadota; class Alphaproteobacteria; order Hyphomicrobiales; family Nitrobacteraceae; genus Bradyrhizobium; species Bradyrhizobium sp. USDA 4538. Next base: position 6,086,126 of record NZ_JALJZE010000001.1, on the reverse strand, counting down.
ACTGCACGCTCTGCTGCAAGGTGATGGCGATCGAGGAACTGGCCAAGCCCGCCAACACGTGGTGCCCGCATTGCAAACCGGGGCGCGGCTGCCGGACCTATCCGGGGCGGCCTATGGAATGCCGCTCGTTCAGCTGCGTCTGGCTGGCGAACGAGCTGCTGGAGGAGCACTGGAAGCCTTCCAGGTCGAAGCTCGTCCTGACCACATCGGAAGATGGTCTTGAGGTCAGATGCGATCCGGGCTTCCCCGACGCCTGGCGCAAAGAGCCGTTTCGCAACGAGCTCAGGGACTGGGCGATCTCCGGCGAGACGCTCGACATGACCGTTGTCGTGATCGCCGGCCAGCGCATGACGCTCGTGACGCCCGAGCGCGAATTCGATCTCGGCATCGTCGGCCCCGATGAGCGGATCGTGCGCGAGCTCGAGGACGGCAAGGTCGTCAATGTGACCGTGGCGAAGGCATCCGATCTGGAACGGTAGCCGCGATCCGCGGGTTGTTTATTTGGGCGCCGGCGAATCGCTACGGTTGGTCTCGACCTTGTCCTGACCGGCCGCACGCTTGGCGCGCGCCTCGACAAGGCGGTCCAGCATCTGGACGATGACGCCGCGCTGCTTCTGTTCGACCGGCGCGATCGGGCCGCGGCGGACCGGCGGCGAGATCTTCTCAAACGTGAATGCAGGCATCGTGCATCTCCTCACCGTTGAGTTGAGACACTCCTGGACACTCCCCGTACGCTTGACCGTTGACGTGCAGTGGACATCGTCCGGCCAATTCCACTATGCCATATTCAAGCATAAGTTATGCCAAAAATATGGTCATGCTTGACCGCGCTCGCGCGAAGGTCATGCTCCATCCGAAGAGAGTGCGACGGCGATGTTCGAAGCCCATTTCCAGACGTTCGAAGAGCCCGAAGGCGGCGTGGCGCTGGCTGCCCGCTTGAGCGCGCTGCGCGAGGAGCTGGCGCGGCGCAAGCTGACCGGATTCGTGGTTCCGCGCGCCGATCAGCAGCAGAATGAATATGTCGCGGCCTCCGAGGAGCGGCTCGCCTGGCTGACCGGCTTCACCGGATCGGCCGGGCTCGCGATCGTGCTGAGCAAGGAGGCCGCCCTGTTCGTCGACGGCCGCTACACGCTGCAGGCCGGCAAGCAGGTCGACCGCAAGGCCTGGCAGGTCGAGCCGCTGGTCGATCCGCCGCCGGAGCACTGGCTGACCCGGCATCTGGCGGCCGGCGACCGCCTAGGATTTGACCCCTGGCTGCACACTTCTGCGGCAGCCGAACGACTGGCAGCGGCCTGCGCCAAGACCGGCGCGGAACTGGTCGCCGTCGACAGCAATCCGCTCGATGCGATCTGGCACGAGCGGCCGGCACCGCCGCTCGGTCCGGTCACGATCCACGGCGCGCAGTTTTCCGGGGAGATCGAAGCCGAGAAGCTCAAGCGCATCCGCCTCGAGATCAACAAGCTCGGCGTCGACGCACTGGTGCTGTCCGACAGCCACGCGGTGGCCTGGACCTTCAACATCCGCGGCGCCGACGTCTCGCATACGCCGCTGCCGCTGTCCTATGCGCTGGTACCGAAGGAAGGCCGGCCGCTGGTGTTCATCGATCAGCGCAAGCTGTCCAACTCGACACGCGACCATCTCGAGCAATCGGCCGATGTCGAGCAGCCCGCGGCGCTGGCGGCAAAACTCACCGAGCTCGCCAAGCGCGGCGCCTCGATCGCGCTCGACAACGCGACCGCGGCCGACGCCCTGAGCCGCCTGATCGCGGGTGCCGGCGGCAAGCCGGTGCGCGGCAGCGATCCGGTCAGCCTCTTGAAGGCGGTCAAGAACGTCACCGAGATCGAGGGCACGCGCACGGCGCATCAGCGCGACGCGGTGGCGCTGGTGCGTTTCCTCGCCTGGATCGATCGCGAGGCGCCCTCCGGCAGCCTCACCGAGATCGATACCGTCGAGGCGCTGGAGACGTTCCGCCGCCAGACCGGCGCGCTGAAGGACGTCTCCTTCCCGACCATCGCCGGCACCGGGCCGAACGGCGCCATCGTGCACTACCGCGTGACGCGCAAAAGCAACCGCCGCATCGAGCCCGGCGATCTCCTGCTGATCGATTCCGGCGCACAATATGAGGACGGCACCACCGACGTCACCCGCACCATCGCGGTCGGCAAGCCGACCGACGAGATGCGCGACCGCTTCACCCGCGTGCTGCGCGGCCATATCGCCATCGCCCGCGCGATCTTCCCCGACGGCACCACCGGCGCACAGCTCGACACGCTGGCGCGGCAATATCTCTGGCAGGCCGGGATCGATTTCGAGCACGGCACCGGCCACGGCGTCGGCAGCTATCTCAGCGTCCATGAAGGGCCGGCGCGGATTTCCAAGCTCGGCACCACGCCGCTGAAGCGCGGCATGATCCTGTCCAACGAGCCTGGCTACTACAAGACCGACGCCTACGGCATAAGGATCGAGAACCTAGAGCTCGTGATCGGCACCGACATTGCCGGCGCCGAGAAGCCGATCAATGCATTCGAGACGCTGACGCTGGCGCCGATCGATCGCCGTCTGATCGAGGTCGGCATGCTGAGCCCGGACGAGTTAAGCTGGCTCAACGACTACCACGCCCGCGTCGCGCATGTGGTGCGGCCGCATCTCGACGACAACGCCACCAAGCTGTGGCTGGACGAGGCAACGGCGGCGCTGAAGTAGCGGCGCGCCCAGGCATCCGCACGCTCGACGTCGTCCCCCCCCCCCAACGCTCTGTGTCATCCCCCGCGAAAGCGGGGGATCCAGTACGCCGCGGCCTATCAATTCAAATACGCCTGCCTCTGGAGTACTGGGTCCCCGCTTTCGCCGAGGACGACAGCGGAATTCGCAGCTGACGACAGAGCGTTTATTGCGCGAGACGAAACATCGTCACCGCGTCTCCTGAAATCGCATGGGCGTATGCCGAAACACCCGTATTCCGCGCGGACGGGCACGCTACAGTCTTTCCACAATGCTGGATCGGACCTGAATGCACGGCGTGATGGGCAAGCCGCCCGGCGCGGCCAAAGACAACATCGCGACATCGAAGGTCATGCTGCTGATGCTCGTCGTGATGACGGGCGTGGCGCCGATCTCGCTCTACATGCTGGTGCCGGCGCTGCCGGTGCTGGCGACCACCTTTGGCCGCGACATCTCTATCGCGCAGATGACCGTGTCGCTCTACATGGTCGGCATCGCGCTTTCACAGCTGATCATGGGGCCGCTGTCCGACAGGTTCGGCCGCCGCCCGGTGCTGCTCGCGGGCCTCGGCCTGATGGTCGTGGCCGGCGTCGGCTCGGTGTTCGCCGAGACCCTGCCGCAACTGATCGCGGCGCGCTTCTTCCAGGCGCTCGGCGGCGCCAGCGGCATGGTGATCAGCCGTGCCATCATCCGCGACCTCTATCCGCGCGAGCGGGTCGGCGCCATGATCAGCCTCGTCGTCGCCGCGCTGATGATCGCGCAGATGGTGAGCCCGCTGACCGGCGGCCTGCTGGAGACCACATTCGGCTGGCGCGCGATCCTCTATCTCATCACCGCGGCGTCGCTGATCACCACGATCTTCATCGCGCTGGCGCTGCCGGAAACCCGCCGCGACCGCGCCGACAGCTCCAGCTTCCGCGGCGACCTCGGCAAGCTGATGACGAGCCGCGCCTTCGTCGGCTATCTATTGTGCCAGGTATTGGCGTCGCAGATCATCTTCGCCTTCGCCGGCGGCGGCCCTTACATCGTGGTGACCCAGATGGGCCGGACCAGCGCCGAGTATGGCGCGTGGTTCGCGATGACGGGGTTCGGCTACTTCGTCGGCAATCTCTTGTGCGTGCGCTTCGCGCCGCGGCACTCGCTGGAGAAACTGATCTGGTTCGGCCTCGCGCTGCAGGTCGGCAGCAGCCTGCTGAACCTGGTCTGGAGTTTTACTGGAGTAAACCAGACCCCGCTCTGGCTGTTCGGCACCCAGATGATCGTGATGATCGCCAACGCCTTCGTGATGGCCAATTCCGCCGCCGGCGCCATCAGCATCCGGCCCGAAGCCGCCGGCACCGCCTCGGGCGCCATGGGGTTCCTGCAGCAGGGCATCGGCTCGCTGATCTCGCAATTCGGCGCCTATCTCGGCGGCCACTCCACCACGACGCTGCCGCTGACCGCGGCGATCTTCGCGATCTCGATCGCCTGCGCCTGCACCATGATCTTCGTCGTGCCGCGACGGCAGGTGGTGGTGAGCGAGGAGCTGATCGCGCAGGCCGAGGAGGATGAGCAGGGGATGATGTGAGCAGTTCGTCATTCCGGGGCGATGCGCAGCATCGAACCCGGAATCTCGAGATTCCCCGGTGCGCAATCGCGCACCTGAGGTTCGCCTCTTCGAGGCGCCCCGGAATGACGGACAACCCTACTCCCCGATCAGCTTCAGCCACTCGTCCTCGGTCAGCACCTGGACGCCGTGCTTCTGCGCTTCGGCAAGCTTCGAGCCGGCGCCCGGCCCCGCGACGACATAGTCGGTCTTCTTCGACACCGAGCCGGCCGCCTTGGCGCCCAGCCGCTCGGCCGTCGCCTTGGCCTCGTCACGTGTCATCTTTTCGAGCGATCCGGTGAACACCACGGTCTTGCCGGCCACCGCCGAATTGCTCTTCGGCTTCTCGGCGTCGATGATCTCGTCGAGCTCGCCGGTCAGCCGCTCGACGATGCCGCGATTGTGGCTCTCGCCGAAATAGTCGGCGATGCTCCTGATCACGGTGTCGCCGATCTGGTCGAGCGCATCCATCTCCGCCATCGCTTCCTCGTCGCCCTTGGCGACCTTGAGGCAGGCATCGTGGAACGCGTCCCAGGAGCCATAGCCGCGCGCCAGTGCCAGCGCGGTGGTCTCGCCGACATGGCGCATGCCGAGTGCGTAGATGAAGCGCTCCAGGCCAATCCTGCGGCGGCTGTCGATCGCGGCGAACAGATTGCGCACCGAGGTCTCGCCGTAGCCTTCGATGTCCTCGAGCTTCAGCTTCGCGTTGCGCTTTTGCAGCGTGAAGATATCAGCCGGCTCCTTGACCCATCCCTCGTCGAAGAAATATTGCAACTGTTTCACGCCGAGACCGTCGATGTCGAAGGCGCGGCGCGACACGAACAGAATGAGGTGTTCGACCTTCTGGAACGGACAGGCGAACTCGCCGGTGCAGCGGGCGCGCGAGCCCTCCTCGCCGGCCGCAGTCTCCTCGCGCACCACGTCGGTGTGCAGCGGGCACGGGCACTTCTTTGGGAAGTGGAATTCCTTCGCGCTCTTCGGCCGCTTGTCGATCACGACGTCGACGACCTGCGGGATCACGTCGCCGGCGCGCTGGATCACCACGGTGTCGCCGATCCTGATGTCGCGTCCCTCGCGCAGCACCTCGCCCTTGTTGCCGATGCCCTTGATGTAGTCCTCATTGTGCAGCGTGACGTTCTGCACGATCACGCCGCCGACACCGACCGGCTCGAGCTTGCCGACCGGCGTGAATGAGCCGGTGCGCCCGACCTGGATCTCGATGTCGCGCAAAACCGTCATGGCGCGCTCGGCCGGGAATTTGTGCGCGATCGCCCAGCGCGGCGTGCGCGACACGAAGCCGAGCCGCTCCTGCCAGTCGATGCGATCGACCTTGTAGACGACGCCGTCGATGTCGTAGTCGAGCTCGGCGCGCTGCTCTTCGATCTTGCGATGGAACGCGATCAGCTCCTCGACCGAGTGGCACAGCTTGGTCAGCGGATTGGTCTTGAAGCCGCACCGCTCGAACCAGTGGATCATGCCGGTCTGGGTATCCTCCGGCAGCGCGCTCATCTCGCCCCAGGCATAGGCGAAGAAGCCGAGCGGCCGCGAGGCAGTGATTGTGGGATCCTTCTGCCGCAGCGAACCGGCCGCCGAATTGCGCGGATTGGCGAAGATGGTGTCGCCGGCCGCCTTCTGCCGCTCGTTCAGCGCGAGGAACGCCTTCTTGGTCATGTAGACCTCGCCGCGCACCTCGCAGATGTCAGGCACGTTGCGGCCCTTCAGCTTCTGCGGCACGTCCTCGAGCGTGCGGATGTTGGCGGTAACGTCCTCACCCTCGGTGCCGTCGCCGCGGGTTGCCGCAGTGACGAGCTCGCCGCCCTCGTAGCGCAGCGACATCGAGAGCCCGTCGATCTTCGGCTCGGCGGAGAAATCGATCCTGTCATCCGGCAGCTTGAGGAAGCGCGTGATGCGTCCGACGAAGTCGACCACGTCGGCTTCCGCGAACGCGTTGTCGAGCGACAGCATCGGCAGCGAATGGCGAACCTTCCTGAAGCGCCCCGACGGCGCGGCGCCGACCTTCTGCGACGGCGATTCCGCGGTGACGAATTCAGGGAAGCGCTTCTCGATCGCATTGTAACGCTGCCGCAGCGCGTCGTATTCCGCGTCGGTGACGCTCGGCGCGTCATCCTGGTAGTAGCGCTTGTCGTGACCTTCGAGCTCGAGCGCAAGGCGCATCAACTCGACCTTGGCCTGGGCCTTGGTGAGCTTGTCGACGTCGGAGAGTTCTTTCTTTTTTGCTGCTTTAGCCATGCGACGGGCGCGCTATAGTTTTTCGTCATTCCGGGGCGGTCCGTCAGGACCGAACCCGGAATCTCGAGATTCCGGGTTCGATGCTTCGCATCGCCCCGGAATGACTGTGTGGGAAATGGGGCTCATGTCGTACTACGTGTACATTCTAGCAAGTCGACGAGACGGAGCAATCTATGTTGGGATCACCAACGATCTCGTGCGGCGGGTCTACGAACATCGAATGAAGGCCGTCCCAGGCTTCACGTCCAAATACAACATCACGCAGCTGGTTTGGTTCGAAATCTACGACGACCCGATCTCCGCGATATCACGCGAGAAGGAGCTCAAGAAGTGGAAGCGAGCCTGGAAGATGCAATTGATCGAAGCGAGCAATCCGCAGTGGAATGACTTGTACGAGTCGATCTGTACCTGAGGTGGTCATTCCGGGGCATCGCGCAGCGATGAACCCGGAATCTCGAGATTCCGGGTTCGATGCTTCGCATCGCCCCGGAATGACGAGGGGGAGAGATTACGCCGTCGCCGCCCTGAGCAGCCGTTCCGCGGCCGCCCTCGCCTCCGCGGTGATCTCGGCGCCGGCCAGCATGCGCGCGATCTCCTCGCGGCGGTGGTCGGCGGCGAGCGCGTTGACGCGGGTGGCGACCCGCTTGCCCTTGTCGAGCGCGTCCTTGGAGATCAGGAGATGCTGGCTGGCGCGGGCCGCGACCTGCGGCGCGTGCGTCACCGCCATCACCTGCACCTTGCCGGCAAGGCGCGCCAGCCGCGAGCCGATCGCATCGGCCACCGCGCCGCCGACGCCGGTGTCGATTTCGTCGAACACCAAGGTCGGCGCCGAGCCGCGATCGGCCAGCACGACCTTCAGTGCCAGCAGGAAGCGCGACAGTTCGCCGCCGGAGGCGACCTTCATCATCGGCCCCGGCTTGGTGCCCGGATTGGTCTGCACCCAGAACTCGACACGGTCGATGCCCTGCGGCCCCGGCGCGGCCGCGTTGCTGTCGACCTGGGTCATGAACTTCGCGCGCTCGAGCTTGAGCGGCGCAAGCTCGGCGTTGACGGCCTTGTTGAGCTTCTCGGCGGCCTTGGTGCGCGCCGCCGACAGTTTGGCGGCAGCCGCCGCATAGCGCTTGTCGGCTTCACCGGCGGCCGCTTCCAGCTTCTTCAGCTGGTCGGCGCCGGCATCGATCAGCGCGACGTCGCCGGCATATTGCGCCGCCAGCGCAGCCAGCAGATCGACCGGCGTCGAATATTTACGTGAGGCGGCGCGCAGCGCGAACAGCCGCTCCTCGATGCGCTCCAGCTCGGCCGGATCGAAATCGGTCGCCGCCAGCGCGGCGTTGAGATGCTGGTCGGCCTCTTCCAGCGCGTTGATCGCAATATCGATCGCCTTGACCGCGGGCTCGATCAGCGCAGGCGCATTGGCGGCGCGCCGCTCCAGCCGCCGTACCGCGGCCGACAGCGACACCACCGGCGAATGCGAGCCGCCGATCGCCTCCTGCGCCTCGCGCAGATCGGTTGCGATCTTCTCGCCCTGCATCATGGTGGTGCGCCGACCCGCGAGCTCGGTCTCCTCGCCTTCCTTCGGCGCCAGCGTCTTCAATTCCTGCGAGGCATGGCGCAGATAGTCCGCCTCGCGCGCGGCGCGCTCCATGCCGGCGCGATGCTCGTCGAGATCAGCATTGGCGGTCCGCCTGATGTCCCACAGCGCTTCCAGCGCCGCGACGTCCTTCTCGTGTCCGGCGAAGGCGTCGAGCAGCTGGCGATGGGTGGAGGCGTCGACCAGCGCGCGCTCGTCATGCTGGCCGTGGATCTCGACCAGCGCGGCACCGACCGCCTTCAGGGTCTGCACGCTGATCGCCTGATCGTTGATGAAGGCGCGGGTGCGGCCATCGGCGAGCTGCACGCGGCGCAGGATCATCTCACCGGTGTCGTCGAGGCCGTTCTCGGCCAGGATCCCGGCCGCCGGATGCCCCTTCGGGACGTCGAACATGGCGGTGACCTGCCCTTGTTCGGCGCCGTGGCGCACCAGTCCGGCATCGCCGCGGCCGCCGAGCGCCAGCGCAAAGGCATCGAGCAGGATGGATTTGCCTGCGCCGGTTTCGCCGGTCAGCACCGCGAGGCCACGGGAAAATTCGATATCGAGCCGTTCGATCAGGACGATGTCACGGATCGACAGACGCGCCAGCATGCGAGGACAATTCCTAGCCGAGACCTATCTTCTTGAAGGTCCTGCTGATCCAGGAACCCTGATTCTCGCTCGGCTCGAGACCGCCGGACTTTACTAGATTATATGCGTCCTTGTACCAGCGGCTGTCTGGAAAATTGTGGCCCAGCACCGCGGCCGCGGTCTGCGCCTCGCCGGCGATGCCGATCGCCATGTAGGCCTCGGTGAGGCGGTACAGCGCCTCCTCGACGTGGCGCGTGGTCTGGTACTGCGTGACCACGGTCTTGAAGCGGTTGATCGCGGCGGTGAAGTCGCGCTTGCCCATGTAATAGCGCCCGACCGCCATTTCCTTGCCGGCGAGCTGGTCTCGCGCAGCCTGGATCTTGGACTTGGCCTGGGTGGCGTATTCCGAGGTCGGATATTTGCGCACCACCTCTTCGAGCGCCGCGATCGCCTTCTCGGTACGGCTCTGGTCGCGCGAGATGTCCGGGATCTGGTCGAAATGCGAGGCCGCGATCAGGTACTGGGCGTAGGACGCGTCCGGGCTGCCGGGATGCAGCGTGACGTAGCGGGTGGCAGAGCCGATGCAGCTGTCGTAGTCGCCTGCCTGGTAGAACGAATAGGCCGACATCAAGAGCGACTTGCGCGCCCAGTCGGAATAGGGATGCTGACGGTCGACTTCCTCGAACTTCTTCGACGCGGCCTTCAGGTCCTTCTTCTCGTTCATCATGTACAAGCCCTCATTGTAGAGCTTGTCCGCGGGCTCATCGACGAAGGTGTCGTCCTTGGCCATGAACTTGTCCCACAGCGCGCCGGTGCCGCAGCCGCTGAGCGGCATGGCCAGCACAATCAGGCCCGCCGCAAAACGCAGCGTGCGCGCGGCCTTGGTCAGGCCGGAGACGTCAGAAGAATTGCGTGATTCGAGCGCCATACGCATTGCCGACATGAATTGTAAAACCTGACGCCTTTGATGCGGTTAACGGCGACCCCACTCCACCCATGAACCGCGGTCATGGATGCAATATTTCCAGTGCCTTGACTGCCGTTACTCGCAACCGCAGGCCTGCTTAGCCGAAAAATGACCGTGGACCAACCGAATACGGAGCCATTCCGCCGGGAATAAGGCGACCCGGCGAAGCTCACAGCCTGCTGTGGTTATTACGGAAATTGGGCCCGACCGGCTAGGCGATCAGGACTTGGGCGATCAGGACACGTCCGGGCCATAGGCCGGGGCGACGAGGCCGCCCACGGTGCCTGCACCGGCTTCGACATGGCCACGGGCCGGCCGCCGAGCCGTCTCCGATTCGACCACCCGCCAGGCGCTGCGGTCGGCGAGCAGCGCCTTCAGCAGCGCGTTGTTGAGCTTGTGGCCGCCCCGTACCGAACGGTAGCTGCCGAGCAGCGGCAGGCCGGCCAGCGCCAGATCGCCGATCACGTCGAGCACCTTGTGGCGGGCGCATTCGTCGGCGTAGCGCAGGCCCTCGGCGTTGAGCAGACGGGCCTCGTCGAACACCACGGTGTTGTCGAAGGACGCGCCGAGCGCGAAGCCTGCACCCCACAGCCGCGCCACGTCGCTCATGCAGCCGAACGTGCGGGCACGGGCAACCTCGCGGCGGAAACCTTCCGGCGACAGATCGAAGGTGAAGGTCTGGCGGCCAATCACCTGGTTGGTGAAATCGATCTCGACTTCGGTGCGGAACCCGCCGGCGAACGGACGCAACTCGCCAACCGATTCGCCGATCTTGACCTGCACCGGCTTCAAAACCTGGATGAAGCGGCGGACACCGGGCTGGGTCACAATCCCGGCCTGATCGATCGCCGCGACGAACGCTGCAGCGCTCCCGTCCATGATCGGAACTTCGGCGCCGTCGACTTCGATGGTGGCGTTGTCGACGCCCATGCCGCGCAGCGCCGCGAGCACGTGCTCGGCGGTCGAAACCAGCGGCCCTTCGCGGTCACCCAGCACCGTCGCGAACTCGGTCGCGATCACCGCATCGGCGGTGGCCACGACTTCGCGGTCGGAACCGTCGAGACCGGTGCGGACAAAAATAAAACCCGCATCAACAGGTGCAGGTCCCATGGTGAGACTGACAGGAAGACCGGAATGAACGCCTACGCCAGTCACGGTGGCTTGCGACCGAAGCGTTGTTTGACGGCTGAACTTCATTCGATAATGCCCACTACCCGACTTCACTCAATTCAAGTGGCCAAATTTCCCCAAGGCCGACTCGCTTGAGCTCCCCAAGTCACGGCAGACCATAGTCACGGCCCTAAACCGCGCCAACTCACGCTTCTTTACCGATTGTTACCCCATCTCCGCCGCATTCACGCCCAAGGTAAACCAAACTACGGCAGCGAAAGCGGTCCTCGGCGACGCGCCATCTGACCACCGAAAGAATAATTAATCATTTAAAATCAGTTGCTTGTTCATCCGGCGCGATCGCCTGCCCGCGACAAGGAAAAGGCCCCGGCGGTTCCCCGCCGAGGCCTTCTTCGTGGCCAAGATTGTAACAAACTTCAGTTTGCCTGCCGGCGCAGGAAGGCCGGGATATCAAGATGGTCGTCGCCCTGTGGCGCTGGGGCAACAGGTGCCTGGCGGCCATGAGCGTCCAGACCCTGCGGCGCAGGGCGCTTTGCATATTCGGATACCGGCGATTCGTTCGCCGAAATCTGCTGGGCGACGCTGCGGGCCGGCTTGCGCTCGGGCAGTGGCGGCATCGTCGGCATGGCCGGACCGGAAGAACGGGCCGCGATCGGCGGCTCGGTCTCCTCGTCGCGGCGGCCGAGGCCGACATTGGCCAACCGCTGCAGCAGCGACAGGCGGGTCTTCTGCGGGTGTTCCGGTTCGCCGTCACCGCTGGCCTGGCGGATTTCGGCCTGCGCCGGCATCGGCAGATCCTCGAACTTCGGCATCCGCGGAGCACGGACCGGCGACCGTTCCGCCGCCTGCGGGATGAAGGTTTCGGGCGGCATCGGCTCATGCTGCTCGGCCCGGGCGGCCTCGTGGTCCGGGAACAGCGAGGGCTTCTGGGCAATCGGCCGCACGGTGACGTCACCGTAGGAGGCCGGCTGCATCGGCGCCTGGGCAGCCGGCGCGCTGTCGGGAGCAACCGCTGCGGCGATCGCCGCGAGCGCGGCGCGCTCGACAGCCGGACGCTGCTGCGGAGCGGCGGGAGCCGCAATCGGGGCGACCGTCACGCCGGCCGGCGGTTCCAGCTTCTGGGCACGTTCGGCCATGCGCTGATTGTCGGCACGCAGGCGGGCGGTCAGATCGGCCAGCCGGCTCTCCGGCGAACCGCCCGACTGCTGCGCGGCGGGAGCCTGGGCGCGGGAGGCGATCGCCGCCTGCTCGATACCGGTTGCGACCACCGAGACGCGAATGACGCCGTCGAGCGATTCGTCGAAGGTGGCGCCGACGATGATGTTGGCGTCGGCGTCGACTTCTTCGCGGATGCGGGTGGCGGCTTCGTCGACCTCGAACAGGGTCAGGTCCTTGCCGCCCGTGATCGAGATCAAGAGGCCGCGGGCGCCCTTCATCGAGCTGTCGTCGATCAGCGGGTTGGCGATCGCGGCTTCCGCGGCGGTCAGCGCGCGCTTCTCGCCGGTGGCTTCGCCGGTGCCCATCATCGCCTTGCCCATTTCGCGCATCACGGCGCGGACGTCGGCGAAGTCGAGGTTGATCAGACCTTCCTTGACCATCAGGTCGGTGATGCAGGCGACGCCCGAGTACAGCACCTGGTCGGCCATCGCGAAGGCGTCGGCGAAGGTGGTCTTCTCGTTGGCGACCCGGAACAGGTTCTGGTTCGGAATGATCAGCAGCGTGTCGACCACCTTGTGCAGCTCGGCGATGCCGTGCTCGGCGGTGCGCATGCGGCGCTGACCTTCGAAGTGGAACGGCTTCGTCACCACGCCGACGGTGAGGATTCCCATCTCGCGAGCGGCCTTGGCGATCACGGGTGCAGCACCGGTGCCGGTGCCGCCGCCCATGCCGGCGGTGACGAACACCATGTTGGCGCCGGTGAGGTGATCGCGCAGCTCGTCCATGACCTCCTGCGCGGCCGCAGCGCCGACGTCGGGCTGCGAACCGGCGCCGAGGCCCTGGGTGACCTGGGTGCCCATCTGCACGATGCGCTGCGCCTTCGACATGGTCAGCGCCTGCGCGTCGGTGTTGGCGACGACGAAGTCGACGCCCTGCAACCCGGCGGTGATCATGTTGTTGACGGCATTACCACCCGCGCCGCCGACGCCGAAGACGGTGATCCGCGGTTTCAGCTCGCTGATGTCAGGGGGTGTCAGATTGAGTGCCATGGTTGCCTCTCTCGATTATGCGCGCGTTGGTTCGTCCCGGCCGCTGGCCGCCGGAGCTGGTGAAAATGCAGTGAGCCGGGGTGCGGTCATCAGAAGCCCTCGCGAAGCCATCGTCCGACCTTTCCGAAGTAACCGTCTGTCCCTGTCCTGAGCTGCCGCGTGCGCCGCGGTTCGACATGTTCAAGATGTGCGTATTGCGGATAGACCAGGAGGCCCGTCGGCACCGAGAACGAAGCGCCCTTCGCCTCGTTCGGCAGCCGGCCGAAGCCGAGCGGACGGCCGATGCGGACCTGACGGTTCAGGATGCGGGTGGCAAGCTCGACGGTGCCGGTGAGCTGCGAGGCGCCGCCGCTCAGCACGACGCGCGCCCTCGGCTCTGCCGCAAAGGGGGAATCCGCGAGCCGGTCACGGACCATTTCGAAAATCTCCTCGGCGCGATGCCGGACAATGTTCGCAATCGTGGCGCGGGACACGATTTGCGGTGTCTCCCGATCATCGCCTGCAGTGGGAACGGACATCAGCTCGCGCGAGTCCGAACCGCCGGTCAGCACCGTGCCGTATAAGGTCTTGATTCGCTCCGCATCCGCAATGCACGCGCCGATGCCGCGCGCAAGATCCATCGTGATGTGTTGTCCGCCGAGCGCAAATCCGGATGCGTGCACGAGACGTCCACCGGAGTATGTCGCGATCGTGGTCGATCCCGCGCCCATCTCGACGACGGCAGCGCCGAGATCGGCCTCGTCGTCGGTCAGCACCGAGAGGCCCGCGACATAGGGGCTCGACGCCATGGCTTCGACGTTGAGATGGCAGCGCTCGACCACCAGCATCAGGTTCTTGGCGACCGTCGCGTCCGACGTCACCACGTTCATGTCGACGCCGAACTGGCGCGCCACCATGCCTCTGGGATCGCGGATGCCCTTGACGCCGTCGAGCGCGTAGCCGACCGGCAGCGCGTGCAGCACGGTGCGGCCCGCGCCTGCGGCGTGGCGCATGCCGGCGGACGTGACGCGGCTGATATCGTCCGAGGTCACCGAGCCGCCGCGGATATCGGCCGCGGCCTCGACCAGCTGGCCATGCTGCCGGCCGCCGGAGACCGACAGCAGGACGGATTCGACGCGGACCTTGGCCATGCGCTCGGCCAGCGCCACCGCGTGGCGCACCGCCTTCTCGCATTCGGCGAGATCGACCACGGAGCCGGCCTTGACGCCGCGCGACTGGATCTGGCTGTAGCCGATCAACTCGACCGCATGGGTGCGTCCGCGCAGCGCCTCGTTCGGCGGCGACGGCCTCAGCCGCGCGATCATGCAGGCGATCTTGCTGGAGCCGACATCGAGCGAAGCCACCATCGCGGTGCGCTTCTGCATCGGGCGGGTTTTCGGGGTCAGGTTGCGATCGAGGCCGGTCATGCGGAATCACCGGCCTTCTTCTTGGACTTCTTGTCCTTGAACAGCTCGTCGCGCGCCTTGCCGGCGTCCTCTGACAATTGCACGATCAGCCGATCGGGCAGGCGCATGTCGACGGCGACAATGTCGCGCGAGAACAGCTTCTCGTCCTTGTCGAGCCTGGAGAGCGCAGCGAGCGCGTTGCCGACGTCATTCTCTGGCAGGCGAACGTCGAGACCGTCCTTGAGGCGCAGGTTCCAGCGCCGCTCGCCGACGAAGATCGCCGCCTTGGTCACCGAACGGACCTGCGGATAACGGTCGAGCAGCGCCAGGAAGTCGTGGGCCCTGACGTCGGCGCCCTTGCCGACCACCAGCGGCAGATTGAGGAAGCGGCGCGAGACGTAGGGCTCGAGCACCGCGCCGTCGGAGGCGATCACCGACAGGCGGCCGTTCTGCTGCCACAGCGCGAAGGCGGTGCGCTCGACGATGTCGATCTGCAGCCGGCCCGGATAGAGCTTCAGGATCGTGGCATCCGCGATCCAGGGATTGGCCTTCAGCTTGGCGCGCACGGTGTCGGCGTCGAGGAACAGCAGCGAGGAGCGGCCATTGACGCCGCCGATCGCGAGCACCTCGTCCTGGCTCAGCTGCTTGCGGCCGTTGATACCGACGGTGGTGATGCGGAAGCCGGCGGTGTTGGCGAGCGCGTTGCGGGCATCGCTGAGCGCGGTGGTGAATTCCTCGACATGACCACCCTTGACGATGCCAAGGCCCAGGCTGCCGAACAGGATCGCGAGCGTCGCGACCAGCCCGATGCGGCGCGGCAGATAGCGTTCGACCATCAGGATGTAGCGGTTCGGCGGCTCGCGATCGATGATGACTTGCGGCCGCTTGGCGGGACGCCGCCTGCGGCGCGCGAGATGGGTGCCGACATACTCGCGCAGCAGCACCGCCGCTCCAATAGCGGCTGCTCTCAGGTCAGCTTGAGGCCCCAGCGATCGCAGCGATCGGGTGAGGCGTCCTGCACCATCCATTGCACGAGCTCGTCACATGTTGCGCCCGCAAACCCCGCGGGTCCCGGCACAAATCACGTCTCGGCTAGACCGGTGGGATTAGAGTGGCCCCCTGTTCCCTGGTTGCGATCCTCGAAGCGGTAATCCGCGACAGCTCACGCCCCGGCAGCCAAGCGCTACATGCGCCGCCAGCGTTAACCTTCGGGCTTCCTGGTAAACAAAGGGTAAATGACTTCGGCCTGGAGCGTGTTTTGACCAACGCTGTGAGTACTTTGCCGCGAACTCGTTAGCATTATAGCAACAGCGCCCGGGTTCCATCCGGCCGACCAGGGCGGGTTCCCCCCGGCCGGGCATTAACTTCGGACGCGGCGGCGGGCCAACTCGATCTGGTCGGTGAGGAAGTCGGCAAAGGCGATACCCTGTGCTTTCAAGGCCTTAGGGTACAGTGATGCCGCGGTGAGCCCCGGCAGAGTGTTGGTCTCGAGATAGACCGGGCCATTGGCCGAGACGATGAAATCGCTGCGCGAGTAGCCGGTGCAGGACAGCGCGCGGTGCGCCCGCAGCGCATGGTCCATGATCGCGGCGCTGACCTCGGGCGCGAAGCGGCCGGGACAGATCTCCTGGGTCGACTTCAAAAGGTATTTGGCTGTGTAGTCGAAGGTTCCTTCCCCCGGCACGATCTCGATCGGCGGCAGCGCGAACACGGAGCCGTCGGACTGCTCGAGCACGCCGCAGGTCGCCTCCACGCCCGACACGAACGGCTCGATCAGATATTCTTCATGCTTCGCGGCATTGCGGACCGCGACGAGATCCTGCTTCGCGTTGACGAAGATCAGCCCGTAGCTCGATCCGTCCTTGGCGGGTTTTGCAATCAGCTTGCCGTGTTTCGCAAAGGCGTCATCGATCTGTTCGACATTGATGCCCTGCGGCGCGTTAAGGCCTGCGATCGCGGCGAAGCGCTTTGCCGACGGCTTGTCGAACGCCAGATGCGACGACGCCGAGCCGGAGCCGGTGAACGCGACATTGCGCATCTCGCACATCGCCTGCAATTCGCCATTCTCGGCGCGGCCGCCGTGCAGGCCGAACACCAGCACGCGCTGCTCGGCGCCCGCCTTGTCGAGCGCCTGGTCGAGTGCGATGCCGCGACCGTCGGGTTTGAAGTCGACCTCGAACGGACGCGTGTGGCCGAGCAGTTTTTCCGACGTCACCGCGTGCACGGTGTCGTCGACGTCCCAGAACCAGAGGTCCGCGTCGGGCAGCGCGCGGTGCAGCGCCTGCGTGCTCGCCACCGAGACCAGCCGCTCCTTGTTGGTGCCGCCGAACAGAATGGTCACCTGCATCTTCTTTGCCTGTCTTCGCTGCTTCCGTCATTCCGGGATGGTCCGAAGCGAGATTCCGGGTTCGATGCTGCGCATCGCCCCGGAATGACGACTACGGTGAATTTCCGATCCGCTTGATTTCCCAGTGTAGCTCAATTCCACTGCTTTGCTTGACCCGTTCGCGCACCGTCTCGCCGAGCGTCTCGATGTCGTGCCCGGTGGCATTGCCGGTGTTGATCAGGAAATTGCAGTGCATCTCCGACACCTGTGCGCCGCCGACCTTGAGGCCGCGACAGCCGGCGGCATCGATCAGCTTCCAGGCGCTGTTGCCGGGCGGATTCTTGAAGGTTGAGCCGCCGGTCTTCTCGCGGATCGGCTGCGCGGTCTCGCGATGGCCCTGCACCTCGTTCATGCGGGCGCGGATCGCCACAGCATCGGTGATCGTGCCGCGGAAGCGCGCCGAGGTGAAGACGATGGACGGATCGACGCCGCTGTTGCGATAGACGAACTTCATGTCGGCATTGCCGAACGTATGCTTCACGCCGTCGCGGCCGATGCCGGTGGCCTCGATCAGCACGTCCTTGGTCTCGCCGCCATTGGCGCCGGCATTCATGCGCAGCGCGCCGCCGACGGTGCCGGGAATGCCGAAGAAGAATTCCATGCCTCCGATGTCAGCCGCCGCAGCCGTCTCGGCGACGCGCTTGTCGAGCGCCGCAGCGCCGGCGGTGACGACATCGCCGGCCGCGCTGGTCTCGCCGAACGCGCGCGGCGCGAGCCGGATCACGACGCCAGGCATGCCGCCATCGCGCACGATCAGATTGGAGCCGACGCCGACGACGTAGACCGGCAATTCCTGCGGCAGGCGCTTCAGGAAATAGGCGAGGTCATCTTCATCTGCCGGCGTGAACAGCACCTGCGCCGGGCCGCCGACGCGAAACCAGGTCAGCTCCGCCAGCGACTGGTTCGCCAGCAGCCGCCCGCGCAGCTCCGGCATCGCGGCTTTCAGATCGGGCGTGATGTCGGGAAAGGTCATGGGTGACCTCTCCATCCGTCATGGCCGGGCTTGTCCCGGCCATCCACGTCTTGCAGTATCTCCACATGGCAGGGGGATACGTCTATTTTCTGACCAACCGTCCGAACGGCGTGCTCTACGTCGGGGTAACGAGCGATCTTGTCCGCCGGATATTCGAGCACCGTTCCGGCTTCGTCGATGGCTTCACCAAGCGATACGGACTGAAGCGACTCGTCTACTTTGAGCACTTTGACGACATCCGTACAGCCATCCAGCGCGAACACACCATCAAGCATTGGCCGCGCGCTTGGAAGATCCGCAAGATCATCGCGGCGAACCCGAACTGGGACGACCTGTACGACACGATAGTGCAGTGAAGACGTGGATGGCCGGGACAAGCCCGGCCATGACGTGGATGGATACGAGGCCATCATCACCCCAACGCCTTCAATTCGCCGGGCAGTGCGTAGGCCCATTGCGTGATGTTGCCGGCGCCGAGGCAGACGACGAGGTCACCGGGCTTGGCGAGGCCGTGCACGATCTTCGCGAGCTCGCCCGCGTTCGGCAGCGGCACCACATTGCGATGGCCGTGGGCGCGCAGGCCGGCGGTGAAATGGTCGCGGTCGACGCCAGCGATCGGCGCCTCGCCGGCCGGATAGACCTCGGCGACCACGACCGCATCGGCATCGTTGAAGCAGGTGCAGAATTCCTCGAACAGCGATTGCAGGCGGGTGTAGCGATGCGGCTGCACCACGGCGACGATCTTGCCGTTGACGGATTCCCGCGCCGCCTTCAGCACGGCTGCGATCTCGACCGGATGATGACCGTAATCGTCGATCACGGTGATGCCGTTGGTCTCGCCGGTCTTGGTGAAGCGCCGCTTGACGCCGCCGAAGCCGGCCATGGCCTGGCGGATGACGTCGTCGGACACGCCGAGCTCGTGCGCGACCGCGATCGCGGCCGTCGCATTCGATGCGTTGTGGCGCCCCGGCATCGGCAGCATGATATCGGCGATCTCATGGACCGCGCCGGACTTGCGATCGCGGATCGCGACCGAGAATTTTGAGCCGCCACCCATCGGCGTCAGCTCCTTGAGCTGCGCATCAGCCTGCGGGTTCTGGCCGTAGGTGATGATGCGGCGGTCTTCGATCTTGCCGACGAGAGTTTGCACCACGGGGTGATCGGTGCACATCACGGCAAAGCCGTAGAACGGGACGTTCTCGACGAAATTGCGGAACGCGTCCTGGATCGCCTCGAAGGTCTTGAAGTGGTCGAGATGCTCGGGGTCGATATTGGTGACGATGACGACATCGGACGGCAGCTTCAGGAAGGTGCCGTCGCTCTCGTCGGCCTCGACCACCATCCAGTCGCCGGCCCCGAGCCGTGCGTTGGAGCCATAGGCGTTGATGATGCCGCCATTGATCACGGTTGGATCGAGCCCACCGGCATCGAGCAGGGTCGCCACCATCGTGGTCGTGGTGGTCTTGCCATGGGTGCCGGCGATCGCGACGCAGCTCTTCAGCCGCATCAGTTCCGCCAGCATCTCGGCGCGCCGCACCACCGGAATGCGTCGCGCGCGGGCCGCCATCAGTTCGGGATTGTCGCGCTTGATCGCAGTCGAGACCACGACGACATCGGCGCCGTCGACATTCTCGGCGGCGTGGCCGACCGAGACCTTGGCGCCCTTCTTGCGCAAGCGGTCGAGGTTGTAATTGTCCGAAGCATCGGAACCCTGCACGGTGTAGCCGAGATTGATCAGTACCTCGGCGATGCCGCTCATGCCGATGCCGCCGATCCCGACGAAGTGAATGGGTCCGATCTCGCGCGGCAGTCTCATGATGCTAACACCTTCATCGTCTCCGGACTCACCCCGGCAATTCTCCGACTTATGAAAGACTGATATGGCCGGGACAAGCCCGGCCATGGCGTCCCACGGCCGAAATTCCTCGAAAGCGGCCTAAATTCCGGCCACTTTCGCAACCAGATCGGCCAGCCGCTCGGCGGCATCGAGCCGGCCGACGCCGCGCGCCGACGCCGCCATCGTGGTCAGTTTCACGGGCTCGGTGGCGAAGGCCGAAATCTCGGCGGCCAGCCGCTCGGGCGTGAAGTCGCCCTGCGCGATGCGCAGCGCGCCGCTCGCCTGCGACAGCACGCCGGCATTGGCAAACTGGTCCTGATCGATCGCGCCCGGCAGCGGCACCAGGATTGAGGGCCGGCCGATCGCGGCGAGCTCGGCGACCGTGCCGGCGCCCGAGCGCGAGATCACGAGCTGGCTCGAGGCGAGGCGCGCCGGCAGGTCGGCGAAGAACGGCGCGAGCTCGGCGTTAATCTCGAGCCGGTCGTAGACCGCGCGCACCCGATCCATGTCCTCTTCGCGCACCTGCTGGGTGACGATCAGACGGCTCCACAGCGCGGGCGCGAGCTGCTCGATCGCGGGCGGCACGATATCGCTCATCACCCGCGCGCCCTGGCTGCCGCCGACGACGAGCAGGCGCAGCGGACCGTTCGCCTCGGGCGGCGTGTACTTCACTGCCGCAGCCGCAAGGATCGCCGGCCGCATCGGCGTGCCGACCGTGGTGGCCTTGCCGGCCAGCGCGGGATCGCGATCGAGCACGCCGGGCAGCGAGGTCGCGATCGCGCTGACGCGGGCAGAGAGGAAACGATTGGCGCGGCCGAGCACCGCATTGGCGTCATGGATGATGCCGGGAACGCCGAGCAGCCGCGCCGCCATCAGCGGCGGCAAGGTCGGGTAGCCGCCGAAGCCGACCACGGCCGCGGGCTTCAGCCGGCGCACCAGCTTGGCGGCGACCAGCGTGCCGTAGCCGAGCATCAGCGCGGTGCGCGCCAGCGAGATCGGGTTGCGGCTGCGCACGGTTGCGCTCGGCACGAGGTCGATGCTCTCCCTGCCGAACAGGCCGGAATAGCGCAGCGCGCGGCCGTCGGTGGCGAGCCGGACGCGCAGGCCACGCCTGATCAATTCCACGGCGAGCGCTTCGGCCGGGAACAGATGGCCGCCGGTGCCACCGGCCGCCAGCAGAATCAGGGGCGCGTTGTCCATAGCCGCCTTTTACATCGTCATTGCGAGCGAAGCGAAGCAATCCATCGCCCCGCAGAACGGCGGGATGGATTGCTTCCGCCTTCGCCGAGGCTTCGGCGGACAAGTCGTCGCTTCGCTCCTCGCAATGACAACAAGGGTTCACCTACGCGTAGGCGCGCTGAGCGCTGGCGCCTTCCATCGATTCGATCTCGGTGCGCGGCCGCTGCCGCGTCAGCGCCAGCATCATGCCGACGCCATAGGCAAGCGACACGAACGAGGAGCCGCCATAGGAGATGAACGGCAGCGTCATGCCCTTGGCCGGGATCAGTTGCAGATTGACCGCCATGTTGATGGTCGCCTGCACGCCGAACAGGATCGCAAGCCCCGACGCCGCGAAGCGCGAGAACATGTCCTCGGTGGCATAGGCACGGGTTAGCGTCCGGATCACGATGAAACCGAACAGCGCGACCAGCATCAGGCAGAGGATGATGCCGAACTCCTCCGCCGCGACCGCGAACACGAAGTCGGTGTGGCTGTCCGGCAGGCTGCGCTTGGCGATGCCCTCGCCCGGCCCCAGGCCGAACCAGCCGCCGTTCCAGAACGCCTCCATCGCGGTGTCGACCTGGAAGGTGTCGCCGGAGGCGGGATTCATGAAGCGCTTGATGCGGCCGGCGACGTGCGGCACCAGCAGATAGGCGCCGAACAGGCCCGCGCCCGCCGCGCCGGCGAGCCCGAACACCCAGATCATCCGCATGCCCGCGATGAAGAACAGCGCGCCCCACACCGTGAGGATCAGCATGGTCTGACCGAAGTCGGGCTCCATCACCAGCAGCGTGACCAGCGTCAGCAACAGCACCAGCGCCATCGAGGTCGCCGGCATCTCCGGCCGCTTGGTCGATTCCGCAAATAGCCAGGCAGCGACGATGACGAAAGAGGGTTTTGCAGCTTCGGAGGCCTGGATGTTGACACCGAGCAGCGTGATCCAGCGCCGCGAGCCCTTGACCTCGGGGCCGAGCAGCAGCGTCAGCACGATCAGCGCGATCGAGACCGCGAACACGATCAGCGCGGTGCGCCGGATCTGCCGCGGCGTCATGAACGAGACGCCGATCAGCACCATCAGCGACGGCACCAGGAACATGACGTGGCGGTTGAAGAAGTGGAACGGATCGAGCCCGATCCGGGTCGCCACCGGCGGGCTCGCCGCCAGCGACAGGATGACGCCGGCCAGCATCAACGCGGCGATCGCCACAAGCAGCAGCTTGTCGACGGTCCACCACCAGTCCGAGAACGGGGTGCGTTGGTCACGGGCGAGCATGGGCGTCCCCAGATGGCAGAGATAACGTCCATTCGTGGCGCAGGATGGTTTCCAAGGGGTTAACGGGATGGGTAACTTTTGAGGGAGGTGAATGAGCCCCCATCCCGACGTCGTCCTGGCGAAAGCCAGGACGACGATGAGGATGGTTCTCGCGATACGACGCACCGTCACTGCGTACTTCATCTCGGTGTCATCGCCCGGCACCGAACGGCGGATTACGCTGTGCCAATCCGCCCTACGTGTCGTCACACCACCGGCTTCACGCCCGGCAGCGCCTGCACGATGTCGCGGAAGGCGGCGCCGCGGATTTCGAAATTGCGGTACTGGTCGAACGAGGCGCAGGCCGGCGACAGCAGCACGACGGCTTCCGCGAGCCCCGATGCCTCGGCATCGCGCGCGGCGCTGGCGATCGCGACGTCGAGCGTGCCCGACATGTCGTGCGGGACGCGCTCGCCGAGCGTGCCGGAGAATTCGGCCGCCGCCTCGCCGATCAGATAGGCCTTGCGGATGCGCGGGAAATATTCGGTCAGGCTGGTGATGCCGCCGGCCTTCGGCTTGCCGCCGGCGATCCAGTAGATGTCGGCGAACGAGGACAGCGCATGCGCGGCCGCATCCGCGTTGGTGCCCTTGGAGTCGTTGACGAACAGCACGTTGCCGCAGCGGCCGACCTGCTCCATGCGATGCGCGAGACCCGGGAAGCTGCGCAGGCCGTTCTGCAAGACGTCGGTCGCGATCCCCATCGCCAGCGCGCAGGCCGAGGCGCAGGCGGCGTTCTGCGCATTGTGCAGGCCGCGCAGCGAGCCGATGCCGCCTAGCCGCGCGATCTCGCCGCGCGCCGCGCCAGATGCGCGCACGATGGTCTCGTGCTCGACATAGAGGCCGTCGGGCAGCGGGTTCTTCACCGAGATGCGCACCACGCGCTTGCCGGCGCGATCGAGCCGGTCGGCGATGTTGCGGCACCAGATGTCGTCGACGCCTGTTATCGCGGTGCCGCCGGCCTGCACGCCGGCGACCAGCCGCTCCTTCACCGCGGCGTAATGCTCGAGTGTGCCGTGGCGGTCGATGTGATCCTCGCTGATGTTGATCAGGATACCGACCGACGGATCGAGCGACGGTGCGAGGTCGATCTGGTAGGACGACATCTCGATCACATGGACACGACCCATGCGCGGCGGCTCCAGCGACAGGATCGCGGTGCCGATATTGCCGCCCATCTGGGTATCGTAGCCGGCGACCTTCATCAGATGCGCGATCAGCGCCGTGGTGGTCGATTTGCCGTTGGTGCCGGTGATGGCGACGAACGGCGCGTTCGGCGCGTGACGGCGCCGCTCGCGGCAGAACAGTTCGACGTCGCCGATCACTTCGCAGCCGGCCTCGCGTGCCTTCAGCACGCTCCAGTGCGGCGCCGGATGGGTCAGCGGCGCGCCCGGGGTCAGGATCAATGCGGCGAAATTCGCCCACGACACGGTGCGCAGATCGGCGGTGGTGAAGCCGGCCTGCGCCGCCCTGGCGACGTTGTCGGCATTGTCGTCGGCGGCGATCACCTCGGCGCCACCGGCCTTCAGCGCCTGGCAGCTCGCGAGCCCGGAGCCGCCGAGCCCGAACACCGCGACCGTCTTGCCGGAGAAGGAGGTGACCGGGATCATGTCTATCTCCCTGTCATTCCGGAAACCGCGCAGCGGTTATCCGGAATCTCGAGATTCCGGGTTCTCGCTGCGCGAGCCCCGGAATGACAGTCAATGGGATGCGAAGCCATCAGCGCAGCTTCAGCGTCGACAGGCCGGCGAGCGCCAGCATCACCGAGATGATCCAGAATCGGATCACGATCTGCGGCTCGGTCCAGCCCTTCTGCTCGAAATGATGGTGCAGCGGCGCCATCCGGAACACGCGCTTGCCGGTGAGCTTGAACGAGGTGACCTGGACGATGACCGAGACCGCCTCCAGCACGAACAGGCCGCCGATCACGGCGAGCACGATCTCGTGCTTCACCGCAACCGCCGTCGCGCCAAGCATGCCGCCGAGCGCCAGCGAGCCGGTGTCGCCCATGAAGATCGAGGCCGGCGGCGCGTTGAACCAGAGGAAGCCGAGGCCTGCGCCGAGCACCGCGCCGCACAGCACCGCCAGTTCGCCGGTGCCGGCGACGTAATTGATCTGCAAATAATCCGAGAACACCGCGTTGCCGGTCAGGTACGAGATCATGCCGAAGCTTGCGGCGGCAATCATCACGGGCACGATGGCAAGACCGTCGAGGCCGTCGGTGAGATTCACCGCATTGCCGGCGCCGACCATCACGAAGGCGCCGAAGATCACGAAGAACCAGCCGAAATTGATCACGAGGTCCTTGAAGAACGGAATCACGAGCGAGGTCGACGACACGTCGCGCCCGAGCCGGACCAGCGCGTAGGTGGCGGCGAGCCCGATCGCCGCCTCGATCAGCAGCCGCAACTTGCCGGCGAAGCCGCTGTGCGACTGCTTTGTGACCTTCAAATAATCGTCATAGAAGCCGACGAAGCCGAAGCCGAGCGTCACCGCCAGCACGATCCAGACATAGGGATTGAGCGGATTGGCCCAGAGCAGCGTCGACACCACGAGCCCGGACAGGATCATCAACCCGCCCATGGTGGGCGTGCCCTTCTTGGAGATCAGATGCGACTGCGGACCATCGGTGCGGATCGGCTGGCCCTTGCCCTGCCGCAGCCGCAGATGATCGATGATCCAGGGCCCGAACAGGAACACGAACAGCGCGCCGGTCACCATCGCGCCGCCGGTGCGGAAGGTGATGTAGCGGAACACGTTCAAAGCGCTGCGGAACGCCCCAAACCCCGGAACGGTGTTGGACAGTTCGATCAACCAGTAGAACATTCGAGGAGTCCTATACCGCTTCTTCGTGCGCGGCCTTGTCGGGGAAGCGTTTTTCCAGCGCGCTGACAATGAGCTTCATCTTCGATCCCAGCGAGCCCTTCACCATGATCACGTCACCGGCACGGACCGCGGCGACCGCCTGCGCTTCGAGCGCCGCCGAGCTCTCGGCATAGCCTCCCCGCTTGCCGGTGGAAAGGGCATCCCACAGATTCCGCATCAGCGGACCACAACAATATACGAGGTCGATGCGGTTGGCGGTCACGGCCTCGTTGAGGCCGCGGTGCAGTTCGGGCCCGGTCGGCCCGAGCTCGAGCATGTCGCCGAGCACGGCGATGCGGCGGCCGTGCGGCCCGGTCTGGGCCTGGCCGAGCACGTTGAGCGCGGCCCCCATCGAGGCCGGGTTGGCGTTGTAGCTCTCGTCGATCAGCATCGCCTCGCCATGGCCGACCTCGAGGGTGCGGCGGAAGCCGCGGCCGGTCGGCGCCTCGAGCTGCGACAGCGACAGCGCCGCGCGCGCGATATCGGCGCCGAGCAGCGAAGCACCGGCGAGCACCGCGAGCGAGTTCATCGCCATGTGCCGGCCGGGCATGCCGATCTTGTAGGTGATGTCATGATCCAGAATATCCGCATGCACCGCCGAGCAGGTCGCGTGCAGCGACAGGTCGAGCAGCCGCGCCTCGGCGCGCTTGTCGGCGCCGAACGAGACGATGCGCGAGACGCCGGCCTGCTTGGCCTGCTTTTGCAGCCGCGCGAATTGCCCGTTGTCGCGGTTGAGCACGACCGCGCCATCGGGCTCGAGCCCTGCGAAGATCTCCGCCTTGGCGTCGGCGATCGCCTCGATGCCGGCGAAGAATTCCAGATGCACTGGCTCGATCGTGGTGATGATTGCGACGTGCGGGCGCACCATCTTCACCAGCGGCGTGATCTCGCCGGCATGGTTCATGCCGATCTCGAACACCGCAAAGCGCGTGCTGGCCGGGCAGCGCGCCAGCGACAGCGGCACGCCCCAGTGATTGTTGAACGACGCCACCGACGCATGGGTCTCGCCCTGGGCCGACAGCACGCGGCGCAGCGCCTCTTTCGTCGAGGTCTTGCCGACCGAGCCGGTCACCGCGATGATCTGCGCGTTGAGCCGCGCGCGCGAGGCATGCGCGAGCTCGACGAGGCCGGCGAGCACGTCGTCGACCACCAGCAGCGGCGCATCAGTGGGAAACTTTGCCCGTTGCGCGGTCTCGACCACCGCGAGCCCGGCACCGGCCTTCAGTGCCGCCTCGACGAAGGCATGGCCGTCATGGACGTCGCCCTTGATCGCGAAATACGCCTCGCCGGGCGCGATGCTGCGGCTGTCGATCGAGAGACCGGTGACGCCGCCCGGCAGCGTGCCTTGCGTGGCGGCGCGCATCGCCGTCGCCATCGCATCCGAGGTCCACAACATCGTGCTCATGCGCCCTCCGCAGCCAGTGCACTGGCGACCGCTTCATGATCGCTGAACGGCAGCGTCGTGTTGCCGACGATCTGCCCGACCTCGTGGCCCTTGCCGGCGACGACCAGCGCATCGCCCGGCGCGAGGCCGGCAATGCCGGCGCGGATCGCCGCGGCGCGGTCGCCGATCTCGCGCGCGCCCTTCGCCGTCGCCATGATCGCGGCGCGGATCGCCTCCGGCTTCTCGCTGCGCGGATTGTCGTCGGTGACGATGACCTGATCGGCATTCTCTGCCGCGATCGCGCCCATGATCGGACGCTTGCCGGCGTCGCGGTCGCCGCCCGCGCCGAAGATCACGACCAGCTTGCGCCTGGCATAGGGCCGCAGCGCCTGCAGCGCCTTGGCAAGTGCGTCGGGCTTGTGGGCGTAGTCGACGAAGATCGGCGCGCCATTGTGCTCGCCGACGAATTCCAGCCGGCCCTTGGCGCCTTCGAGATGTTCGAGGCAGCCGAACACGTCATCGGCGGCGCTGCCGGTGCCGATCGCAAGCCCGGCCGCGACCAGCGCGTTCTCGATCTGGAATTCGCCAACCAGCGGCAGCCGAATCGCGTGCTTGCGCCCGCGGTGCTCGATCAGGAGCCGCTGGGCAAAGCCTTCGATGGCGGCATCGAGGAGCTTGATGCCATCGCCTGCATCGGCGTTGCGCCCGACCGCGATGATGCGCAGGCCGCGCGAGCGCGCCGCATCGATCACCTCGCCCGAACAGTCATGATCGGCCGAGATCACCGCGGCGCCGTCTGGTGCGACCAGATCGCGGAACAACCGGAGCTTTGCATTGAGGTAATGCGCGACATCGGGATGATAATCCATGTGGTCGCGCGACAGATTGGTGAAGCCGCCGGCGGCGATGCGCACGCCGTCGAGACGATACTGGTCGAGGCCGTGCGAGGACGCCTCGAACGCCAGATGGGTGACGCCGTCGCTTGCGATCTCGTCGAGCTGGCGATGCAGCGCGATCGGATCCGGCGTGGTCAGCGAGCCGTAGACCGTGCGCTTGTCCGACACGAGGCCGATCGTGCCGATGCTGGCGGAGGAATGTCCGAGCCGCTGCCAGATCTGGCGCGTGAACGCTGCGACCGAGGTCTTGCCGCTGGTGCCCGTCACCGCCGCGATCGTCGCCGGCTGGCGGGAAAAGATTTTGGCCGCGGCGAGCGCCAGCGCGCGGCGCGGATTCGGCGTGATGACGAAGGCGGCGCGCGCGTGACCTTGCGGCAGATGGTCGCTGGCGACCGCGACCGCGCCGGCGGCAATCGCCGCATCGACGAAGCGTGCGCCGTCGGTCCTGCTGCCGGCCAGCGCGAAGAACAGGTCGCCCGGCTTCACCGCGCGGCTGTCGACCGCAAGCCCTCCGACAATGAGCGAGGAGGCACTCGGATCGATCGTGGCATCATCGCTGAAGAGGTCGCGAAGTCTCATGATCTTCCAGTCTGGCCGGCGCCGTTCTGGCGCCGCGTGAGTATACGCCTTACTGGGTTGTTCTGGATGCCGCAAGAATAAGGCGGTCGGACGGCGGCAGGTCGAATCGCGGTTCAACGCCCAAAAGCGGCGCAATTCGGGCGATCACATTGCCGCCGGTCGGCACCGCATTCCAGCCCGAGGTGATGAAACCGTAGGTCTCCTTCAGGGGCTGCGGCTCGTCGAGCATGATCAGGAGCTGGTATTTCGGATTGTCGGCGGGCAGGATCGCGGTGAAGGCGTTGAGCACGCGCTTCTTGGCGTAGCGGCCGTTGATCACCTTCTCCGCGGTGCCGGTCTTGCCGCCGATATAGTAGCCCTTGACGTCGGCCTTCTTCGCGGTGCCGATCTCGGCATTGAGCCGCATCAGATAGCGCATCTTGTCCGAGGTCTCGGGCTTGATGACGCGCTTGGCGAGCGCCATCGCCTCCTGCTCGGTGCGCTTCAGGAAGGTCGGCGGAATCAGGTAGCCGCCGTTGACCAGCGCGTCGATACCCATCACCGCCTGCAGCGGCGCCACCGCGATGCCGTGACCGAACGAGATGGTGACGGTGTTCAGTTCGCCCCACTTCTTCGGCACGATCGGCGACGCGCTCTCCGGCAATTCGGTGCGCAGCCGCTCGAGCTGGCCCATCTTGCGCAGGAACGCCTTGTGCGCGTCGACGCCCATCGCCAGCGCAATGCGCCCGGCGCCGATGTTGGAGGAATAGTAGAACACCTCCTTCATGTTGATCATGCGGCCCATGTTGTGATCGTCATGGATCGCAAACTTGCCGTAGTGCAGCGGGCCACGCGCATCCCACATCGAGTTGAGGTCGAACCGGCCGCTATCCAGCGCCATCGCCAGCGTGAACGCCTTGAAGGTCGAGCCCATCTCGTAGACGCCGGTGGTCAGGCGGTTGATGCGATCGGGATCGTGCGCCTCCTTCGGATTGTTCGGATCGAAATCCGGCAGCGACACCATCGCCACGATCTCGCCGGTGCGCACGTTGGAGACCAGCCCGGAGGCGGCCTTGGCCTTGAACTTCTCTTTCGCCTTGAGCAGTTCGTCGCGCAGCGCGTGCTCGACGCGCAGGTCGACCGACAACTCCACCGGCTTCTGCAGCCGGTCGGTGGCGAAACCCGCGCGATGCAGATCGGCCAGCCCGTTGCTGTCCAGCCACTTCTCCATGCCGGCGATGCCCTGGTTGTCGATGTTGACGAGGCCGATCAGGTGGGCGACCTCGTTGCCGGTCGGATAGACGCGCTTGTTCTCGCGCAGGAAGCCGACGCCGGGAAGGCCGAGGCGATGGATGTCGTTCTGCTGCTTCGGCGTGATCTCGCGCTTCAGCCAGACGAAGCCCTTGCGCGACGACAGGCGGTCGCGCACCTCGCTGGTGTCGAGATCGGGCAAGGCTCCGGTCAAGAGCTCGATCGCCTCGTCCTTGTCGATCAGCCGGCGCGGCTCGGCGAACAGGCTCGGCGCCTTGACGTCGGTGGCGAGGATTTCGCCGTTGCGGTCGGTGATGTCGGGCCGCGCGGTCGCGATGGCGTCCTGCGAGGCGGTGCGGCGCGCGCCGTGGCTGTCGGCGCCGACGGCGAACAGCACCAGCCTCCCCGCCAGCACGCAATAGACCGCGGCGAAAGCGAGGATGGCAAGACCAACGCGCGCGCGCGCCTTGGCGGCGCGGTCGACATTGCTGCCATACAGCAGCGTGCGGATCAGCCGCTGGTTCCATGGCTCGGCAGGTTTCACGGCCGGTGTGTTGGCGGGTGCCGGATCGGTCATGGCTGGTCCCGTCATTGCTGGTCTCCCCCGCCTTGCCCGGAGTCGTCGGGCGCAGGCTGGTCGGCGGCCGGCTGGTCGGTCGCCGCCTTGTCGATCGATCCGGTGGTGCTGTCGGGCGCCGCGGCGGCCTCGATGGTATCGATCATCGCGCCGATCGGATCGCGCGAACCGGGCCGCGTGAAGCTCGGCGGCCGTTCCGGCAGGTTCTTCAGGGAATCGTACTGGTTGGCGTTGACCGGCTTCAGCGGCAGATGGCGTTCGGCGAGGCCCTGCAGCCGGAGCGGCGCATCGAGCTTGGCCCATTCGGCGCGCAACGCGGCGATCGCATTGCGCTGCTCGCGGATCTCGGCATTGAGCTGCAGCACGCGTTCGACGCGCGCGGTTGATTCCATCTTGATGCGGTAGACATAGGACGCCGCGAAGATCAGCATGCCGATGACGAGGAGATGGAGAAGGCGCATCCTCACCCTCCCCGCTTCAGGTCGGACAGACGCGGCCATGACGGTAGGTCGTCGTCGGCGTGCACCGGCGCCGCGGTGCGTTCGGCGGCACGCAGCTTGGCCGATCGCGCGCGCGGATTGGCTGCAAGCTCGGCCTCATCAGGCGTCACCGGACGCTTGGTCAGGATCTGAAAGCTCGGCGCCGCTTGCGCCATTTCGGGCAAATGCCGCGAGCCGGCGGAGACCTTGCCGCGCAGGCTGAGGAAATTCTTGACGATGCGGTCTTCCAGCGAATGGAACGAAACCACGACGAGCCGGCCGCCCGGCTTCAGCACGCGCTCGGCCGCTGCGAGCGCCTCGTGCAGTTCATCGAGCTCTTCATTGACGAAGATGCGCAGCGCCTGAAAGGTCCGCGTCGCCGGATGGATCTCGTTCGGCTTGGCGCGCACGACCTTCGCGACGATATCGGCAAGCGCGTCGGTCGTCGTGATCGGCGCGTCCTTGCGCGCGGCGACGATGGCGCGGGCGACGCCGCGCGAATGGCGCTCCTCGCCGAAGATATAGATGATGTCGGCGAGCTGTTTCTCGGAAGCCGACGCGACCACATCGGCCGCGGTCGGGCCGCTCTGGGCCATCCGCATGTCGAGCGGACCGCCGAGGCGGAACGAGAAGCCGCGTTCGGACTGGTCGAGCTGCATCGAGGAGACGCCGACATCCATCACGACGCCGTCGACTTTATCCACCCCCTGCGATGCGCAGACCTCGGCAAGATTGGAGAAGCGGTCCTCGACCAGCGTCAGCCGACCGCCCGCGCCGTCGACCAGATCGAAGCCGCCGGTTATCGCGGTGCGGTCGCGGTCGATGCCGATCACGCGGGTGTCGGCGACATCGAGGATCGCCCGGCTGTAGCCGCCGGCACCAAAGGTGGCGTCGACATAGACGCCGCCGGCGCGCGGCGCGAGATACGCGACCGCCTCGCGGCCCAGCACCGAAATGTGACGCGGCGCACGCTCGCTCATGCGCCACTCCCGGGCGGAGCCGCGTAACTGGCATGCAAGCTGGGTGCGCGCCGACTCATTGCGCCTCGAATCCTCGCGCCCAGAGCCTTCTTCGTTCCGATTGGATCGGAACGGGGCTCTGGATTCCTGTCTTGACGCGTTTTCTTCACGCGAACCGGTATCCACTTCGCTCGAAAACGCGTGAAAAAGCCGCTGCGTGACGCCAGCGCCAACTCCCGTTCTCGGCCGCAAATCCTGATATCCGACCGGAATTGGGAGGGTTTCCATGGGATTTCGCGCAAACAGCGGGGCTCAGCGTCCTTTGGCCGTCCCCCGAAACCGGTTCGGCACTTCACCTCTCAGTAACGGCACTTAACGTTAAGAAAACGTTGATGATCGGTTAGCGGAATCGCGCGGCTTTGATCCGCATTCGAGTGATACCCTCGCGACCCGCTCCGGGCACAATGGCGCAGCACATCATGCGGATCGTGGAACCGGCAGGGGTCGATTGCGCGGCCCGCACGGTAAAGGAATAGTAAACGCCTATTTGTTTATCCATGTGTCAAAATGCTTTCTCCTGGTTCGGGTTTGAGTGATTCGTATGGCTTCAAGTTCGTCTTCGTCCGGCAACGCTGATTCGAAGCGTCAGCGCGCCCTCCCTGTTCCAAAGGGGGTGGCGGACGCGAAGACGTTCACGCCGGATTCCTCGATCGCCTCCGACGTGATCCCGTCGGCGAACTTCGGCGATCGCGCCAATGGCCGGCAACCCGACATGATCGTGCTGCACTACACCGGCATGCCCGACGTCGAGGGTGCGATCACCCAGCTCTGCACGGCCGGCACCGAGGTCTCGGCGCACTACATCGTGCTCGAGGACGGCCGCATCGTGCAGTGCGTGCCGGAGAGCAAGCGCGCCTGGCACGCGGGCGTGTCCGCGTGGGCCGGCGATGACGACATCAACTCCTGCTCGATCGGCGTCGAGATCGTCAATCGCGGTCACGATTGGGGCTATCCGGATTTTCCGCTGCGCCAGATCGCGGCTGTCATAGCGCTGTGCCGCGGCATCATGCTTCGCCGCAAGGTGGTTCCGCATCGCGTGCTCGGCCATTCCGACGTGGCGCCGGCGCGCAAGAAGGATCCCGGCGAGAAATTCCCGTGGCACTCGCTGGCCAATTCCGGCGTCGGGCACTGGGTGCAGCCGGCGCCGATCGTGCGCGGCGACGCGCTGCAGCTCGGTGCGATCAGCGACAGCGTCTCCAACATGCAGGCCGCGTTCCGGCGCTACGGCTACAACATCCCGAACAACGGCAAGTTCGACGGCCCGACCATGGAGGTCGTCACCGCCTTCCAGCGCCACTTCCGCCCGGAGCGCATCGACGGGATCGCCGACCGTTCCACCATGGCCACACTGCACGCGCTGCTCGAGAGCCTGCCGCCGGATGCGGCGACGGTGGTCGCGTCGAGCTAGGCTCGCCTCCGTCCGTCGTCGCGAGGAGCGGTGCATTTACCGGCCAAGTGTGCATGTACGTTGGAACTTTTCGGCATGAGCGGTCTTTGTAGGTGGGGCGGTCCGAGTGGAGATTCGTCCATGTTCAAAGCACTGATCGCAGGAGCCGCCGCCGTCGGCCTCATTGTCGCTCCGGCAGCCGCTGGCGCTATGTCGACCCAAAGCAAGACCATGTCGTCGACCCATCACAAGACCCAGAAGGTCCATCACGCGCAGAAGAAGATGGCACCCGGCACCACGACCGGCATGTCGAAGGGGACGACGACCGGGCAATCGAGCACCGGCGCCAAGGCAAAGACAGGGTACTGAGCACGCTCAACGCCTCACGGCGCGCTGACCATCGTGGATAAATGGCGCGCCGTCACTGGCCACGCAAGAGATGGGGTGCGTCACCCCATCTCGGCGATGCGCCGCGCATAGAGCCGGCGCAGCGGTTCGAGTTGCGTGGCTGCCGTTGCGGCGAGATAGGCCTGCCGCGCTTCATCCTTGCGGCCGAGGCGGCGCAGCAGGTCGGCGCGCACCGCGGGCAGCTGGTCATATCCCTTCAAAGTGCCGCGCGCATCCAGCGCGTCGATCAGGTCGAGCGCGCGCGCCGGACCATCGACCATCGACACCGCGGCGGCGTGATTGAGCTCGATCACCGGCGACGGGCTGATGCGCAGCAGCACCTCGTAAAGACCGGCGATCTGCGGCCAGTCGGTGTCCTTGTAACTCGGCGCCCGCGCGTGCAGCGCGGCGATCGCCGCCTGCACGGCGTAGGACTGCGGCCGGCCCGGCATCCGCAGCGCCTCCTCGACCAGTTCGAGGCCTTCGGCGATCTGCTGGAAATCCCACAGCGAACGGTCCTGCTCCTCGAGCAGCACGATATCGCCGCCGGCGGTCTGGCGGCCGGCGCGGCGCGCATCATGCAGCAGCATCAGCGCCAACAGCCCCTTGATCTCGCCGCGCGCCGGTATCAGCGCATCGATCAGCCGCGCCAGCCGGATCGCCTCGCGGGCAAGATCGGGCCGCATCAGATCCTCGCCGGCGGTCGCCGCATAACCTTCGGTGAAGACGAGGTAGATCACCGCGAGCACGCCGGTGAGGCGCGGCTCCAGCGCCTCACGCTCCGGCACCTCATAGGGAATGCCGGCGAGTTTTATCTTTTGCTTGGCGCGCAAGAGGCGCTGCGCCATGGCGTCCTCGCTCACCAGGAAGGCGCGCGCGACCTGCACCGTCGTCAGCCCGCACACCGTGCGCAAGGTCAGCGCGACCTGGACCTCCGCCGCAAACGACGGATGGCAGCAGGTGAAGATCAGCCGCAGCATGTCGTCGTCGAGCGTTGCATCGGCCGGCTCGGGCGAGGACTCTGCATCGAGCAGGATCTGATGCGTCAGTTCCTGCTGCTTGCCGCGAAACGTCGCCGCGCGGCGAACGCGGTCGATCGCCTTGTTGCGGCCGACATTGACCAGCCAGGCACGCGGATTGGAGGGGAATTCGCCGATCGGCCAGCGCTGCAGCGCCACGGCAAAAGCATCCTGAAGCGCATCCTCGGCCAGGTCGAAATCGCCGACGAGACGGATCAGCGTTGCGAGCGCCCGGCCCGCCTCGTCGCGAAACACTTTTTCGATCTGGCTGGGGGTCATGGTCTCACCGTCATTCCGGGGCGATGCGAAGCATCGAACCCGGAATCTCGAGGTTCCGGGTTCGCGCTTCGCGCGCCCCGGAACGACGAAACCATCACTTGTCGTAGATCATCACCGGCCTGACTTCGATCGAGCCGGTCTTGGCGCCGGGAATCCGCGCCGCGAGGCCGAGCGCCGTGTCGAGATCCTTGGCATCGACCAGATAATAGCCGCCGAGTTGTTCGCGGGTTTCCGCAAACGGCCCGTCGGTTGTCAGCGTCTTGCCGTCGCGCACCCGAACGGTGGTCGCGGTCGACACCGGCTGCAGCCCGTCACCCGCCTTGAAGTGTCCGCTCTGGATGATGGACTGGGTGTAGACGCCATATTCCGCCGACAGGGCCTTGCGGTCGTCGGCATTCATGCGGCCATATTCCGCGTCGCTCCGGTAGATCAGCAACAGATATTGCATCTTGAGAACTCCTCTTGATCGGCTGGATCGCCGACACCCAGTCGAACGGGCGACACGCAGGACGACATCGTCAGGATAAATTATTTTGGCCGCCCGGCGTGAATGTCTCACCGGCCCGGCGGGCCGCAGAGCCAGCTTATATCGGATAATCCGATAGTAATCGCCAATATTATTCGTTTGTTAAATTCATGGCAGCGCGTAGCCTTCGGATGCCCGGAGGACTTCGCCATGACACCACTGCCGCAGACAGCCACACGCCTTTCCCGGCTCCTGCTGTCGATGCTGTACCGAATCCTGCGCAGCCGGATCGTGGCGAAACCGCGCCACCACGCCAGTCAGGTCGCCTCGAACATCGCCGCGGGCGGCAATCCGCTCGGCGTGTGAGCAGGCAATGCAACGGGGCATCACGCGCCTGAAGGCGTTGCGTCAGCTGATCGCCGACGAAGGGCTGACCATCGCGATCCTTGCGGCGGTCGCCGCAGCGACGGTGATCGCATTTGGTTTCGGTGCGGAAGCCGACATCGTGGCCTCGATGCTGGTCATCGGCCTTGTGACCGCGCTGGCGGAGACCCGCCTGCGATCGGGAAAGTAGCTCCAGCGGCCGTGATCGGCTCCGGAGGGGATGACCGAGAACCTGGCATTTGCTTGTAGCCTTATCCGCGTCACTGCGAGCGAAGCGAAGCTATCCATCTGTCGCATGTGCGGAGCGATGGATTGCTTCGTCGCTTCAGCGCAAAATTGCTTCGCAATTTTGTCGCGAGCTCCTCGCAATGACGGCATGGCTTCCCAGCCTTTACGACGATGTCCCGGCCTGCTGCGCGGCGCGGCGCCGCAACTCCTTGAGCTCCTCGAAACGCTTGGTCACGTCACGCATCACGGCGACGGTGCCGGCGACCTTGTGCGCCGCATCGTGCAGCATCACGATGGTGAATTCGACGGAGATGCGCGTCCCGTGCCTGGTCAGCGCCGGCACCGACAGCAGATCGCCCTGACCGTAGCGGCTCGTCCCGGTCGCCATCGTGTGCCGGAAGCCGGCCCAGTGACGCACGCGCAGATTCTCCGGAATGATCAAATCGAGCGATTGTCCGATCGCCTCCTCGGCGCTGAAGCCGAACATCCTGACCGCGCCGGGATTCCACAAGGTGATACGGCCTTCGACATCGGTCGCAACGATCGCGTCGGAGGCTCCCTTGAGCAACGCGTCTCCCACTTCTGCCGCAATATCCATCGTTTGACCTCCTGCTGATCCCGATCCTGCTGTGAACGCGGACGTTTGCGCTGACAAGCGAAGAAAGCCGATGGAATCGATCGGAGATGCCGATAGAAATCGCGGTCAGCGCCGCCGCCGCGCGGCAGGCCTGGCCCGCGGCAGGTCCGCGCTCGCATTAACCTGCGACGCGGCAAGCCGATGCATGGTCTCGACCGCGCGCGCCAGATGATCGTCCTGGCTGTCAGCCGGATAGGCGACATAGGCGGGCATCGCAAAGCCAGGTGCGCCGGCGACGGCGTGCAGCCGCCGCGCCTTCAGGAGCGGCTCCACGATACGACGCGCGAAGAAGCCAGAGCCGCCATTCTCCAAAAGATGCTGCAATCCGAGCCAGCCGATATTCACCGTCAGCGCGGGGCCGGCGAAATTCGGAAACAGCGTGGCGTGACGCGCGTAGAATTCGGGGCCCCAATCGACATAGACATAGCCCGGTCCCGGCTCCGGTGCGCTTTTCGGATCGGTCGACACCAGGATGAGCTGCTCCTCGAACAACTGCTCGACCTTGAGGCCGGGGCGGCTCTGCGGCGTGTACATCACGCCGATGTCGATGCGTCCCTCGACCAGCCCCTGCATCAGCTCGGGCTCGAGCGCGCTCTCGGCGCGGATCGAGATGTCGGGATGCGCCCGCGTCATCAGCGGCAGCCAGCGCAGCAGATACTCTTCCCAAAGTCCGATGCGGCCGCCGACCACCAGCGTCGCGGAAAATCCCTTGGGGATTCCGACATCATGGCGCGCCTGCTCGACGGTGCGGACCAGCACCGAGGCGTGGCGCTGAAACTGGCGGCCGGCCGGCGTCAACGTGGTGCCGGCCTTGTTGCGCACGAACAGCACGCAGCCGAGCTGCTGCTCGAGCGTGTGGATGCGGGTGCTAACGGTCGACTGGCTGACATGCAGCCGCTCCGCCGCGGTGATGAAGTTGCCGGCGCTCACCACCGTCAGGAACGTCCGGGCCAGTTCGGTATCCATGGCGCCTCGACCTTTGGATCGATCAAATCGATATCAAAGGCCTCTCCTCTGCGAATGTCAAAATCGAGAGCCAGCCGCGCGCCAGGCCAAGGTTAACCATCGCAATCGCTTGACGCGGGCGGCCAAAGCCCGCATGCGTAACCCGTCAGTCGGCCGGACGGCCGCTCC
This sequence comes from Bradyrhizobium sp. USDA 4538, assembly GCF_024171045.1. Taxonomy (NCBI): domain Bacteria; kingdom Pseudomonadati; phylum Pseudomonadota; class Alphaproteobacteria; order Hyphomicrobiales; family Nitrobacteraceae; genus Bradyrhizobium; species Bradyrhizobium sp. USDA 4538. The sequence goes on along the minus strand of NZ_JALJZE010000001.1, from coordinate 6,049,043 downwards.
CGCAAGCGCCGAAAGGCCGCGGGGGAGGAAAGTCCGGGCTCCATCGACATGCGGTGCCGGATAACATCCGGCGGGGGCGACCCCAGGGAAAGTGCCACAGAGAACGAACCGCTCCCTCTTCGGAGGAAGTAAGGGTGAAAAGGTGCGGTAAGAGCGCACCGCGTTTCCGGCAACGGAGACGGCATGGCAAACCACACCGGGAGCAAAACCGAATAGGGACGGCAACGCGGTTAGTTCGCGCACGCGCGATAACACCGCAGGGCGATGTCAGGCCCGCTGTCCGGGTAGGTTGCCCGAGGCAAGGTGCGAACCTTGTCCCAGAGGAATGGCCGTCGCGCATCATTCGCAAGAATGGTGCCCTACAGAACCCGGCTTACAGGCCGGCTGATATCTTGGAGTATGAGGGGCTCGGCGCGACACGCCGGGCCCCTCGCCATTTTCAGATCAGCATCGTTCCAGCTACGCGCGCCGGCGGGAAGTAGAGCCAACCCATCGTCTTGCGTCAGAACGACCCGAATGCGGTGCCGATCGCAATCACCGCTGCGAGAGCAATGACAGAACTCACAATGCCGACCATGACAATGTCGAGATAGCTATCGCGATGCTTGAGCCCACAGATCGCAAGCAGGCTAACGACAGCGCCGTTGTGAGGTAGAATGTCCAGCGTTCCCGAACCGATCACCGCGACGCGATGCAACAGGCCGGGGTCAATACCCGCCTCCGCGGCAAGATCCATATAGGTCCGTCCCAGCGCATCGAGCGCGATCGTCAAGCCGCCGGAAGCCGACCCCGTCAGCGCGGCAAGGATGTTCGTCGCGACCGCGAGCGACACCAATGGACCGCCTTCAATTCGCAACACCCAGTCCCGCACCACGCCGAAAGCGGGAAGCGAGGCGATAACGGCGCCGAATCCGACAAGGCTTGCGACGCTCAGCGCCGGCAGGACCGACGCGTTGGCACCGGCATCCATGGTTCGTCGCAATGCGGGCAGCCGCGTCCAGTTGCAGAGGATGACCGTCACGATCGCTCCCGCCAACGCCACGACCACCGACCAGACGCCGGCCACGGCAGCCAGCGATGTATTTCCCCACCGCTGTTCGGCCAGGAACGAGAAATCAAGCCGAGGCAGCACAACCAGCGACATCACCAGATTGACGGCGACGACGACGATCAGGGGAAGCAAGGCGTTGAAAATCGGGACGGCGGCATCGCTGTGATATCCGTGGCGGAGCTCCGCCGGGTCGAATTCCCGCGCCGTCGTAGCCCGCTCGCGCAACAGCTCATCGTCGGCTGCATCCGCCGGCACCGGCGGCTCGTCGCCATATCCCTCTTTTGCGCGATGCGCTGCCTTCTCCGCGCGAAGAAGCCACCACAGCCCGACGCTCAGCATGATGATCGAGGCGACAACGCCGAGGCCCGGTGCGGCAAAGGGGGTCGTGCCGAAGAAAGGCATCGGTATCGCATTCTGTATCGACGGCGTGCCCGGCAGCGCCGACATGGTGAAGGTCGAAGTCCCGAGAATGACCGCCGCCGGTACCAGACGACGTGGAATCCCCGCCGTGCGAAACAGCGACTGCGCCATCGGAACGATGACAAAGAAGGCGACGAACAGGCTGACGCCGCCGTAGGTAACCAGTGCGCCCGCGAGCACGACCGCGAGGATGATCCGGCGTTCGCCCATGCACCGGGAGATGAAGCCCGCGACCGCAGCGACCGCGCCGCTGTCATCCATGAGCTTTCCGAACACGGCGCCAAGCAGAAAAATAGGGAAGAACTGCGCGAGAAACTCCGACGCACTACCCATGAAGGTCTGCGTCCAGTTGGCAAGCAGCGGCTCGCCACCGAAAGCTGCGGCCACCAGCGCACAGAGCGGTGCGAGCAGCAGCACGCTCCAACCGCGGAAAGCGAGACAGACCAGCAGTCCAAGCCCGACGAGAATGCCGAGAAGACCCATCGTCTCAGCACTCCGCCAGCAGAATATCGAGATCTGCGGTCGAACGCTCACCGAGATCGGCGCCATGGGCGTCGAGGAATTCGCCGGCGGCTCGCCGCCCTTCCTCGTGCAGCTTGGCCACGAACGCCCATTCGGCATTAAGCTTGGATGACGAACCGAACGTCGCGAGCATGTCGCTCTTGATCCGGTGCGTCTTCATCTGCGCCCAGCGGGCGCCTTCCCCAGTACCGGGGTCGGCGACCTGGCGAAGCAACGCGATCATCCGCAGCTCCTTTGCCAGCGGCGAGTTGAACGAGATCTCGTTAAGCCGGTTGAGAATGTCAGCGGCCGTGCGCGGCTGCTCCGGACGCTCGGTCGGGTTGATCTGGACGACGACGGTGTCGCGCGCGTCGGTCTCGCGAACGAGCGGCGTAATCGTGGGATTACCCGCGTAGCCGCCGTCCCAATAGGGCTCGCCATCGATCTCGATCGCACGAAACATCGTTGGCAGGCAGGCCGACGCAAGCAGGACATCCGTGGTAATCTCCGCGTTGCGAAAAATCCGTCCGCGGCCCGTACGCACGCGCGTGGCGGTGATGAAGAGCTTGATCGGCGCGCGTGCAAGACGCTCGAAATCGATACTGTCGTTCAATATGTCGCGTAGCGGATTGAAGCCGAGCGGATTGAGGTCGTAGGGTGAAAGCATCCGCGACATCAAATCGGTGAAGAGATAGGCCGGGGAGCTGTCAAGCGACCAGCGTCCCATCAGGCGGTCGAGCGGCGAGCGTTGCAACGGACTGAATGCGGCGGCGCGCGAGACGCTTCGCCAATATTTTTCAAGCGCTTCGCGCGCGCCGGCAGCGCCGCCCGCGGTCCAACCATCCGCCAGCACGGCTGCATTCATCGCTCCGGCCGATGTCCCGGATATGCCCGCAATCTGAAACCATGGTTCTTCGAGAAGCCGATCCAGGACACCCCACGTGAACGCACCGTGCGATCCCCCGCCTTGAAGCGCCAGGTCTACGAGCACGGGGCTGCGGTTCATGAATCCATGCTCACCAGCACGCGAGATACTGATTATGTCGCAGTTTAGCCGAACATGCGAGACAAAGTTGCGGTCGCTGCGCAATTCCGACGGCGAACTTCGAACGATATTATCTCAACTCGAAGCGAAGCGAACCGATCGCTTCAGTGCCGCCACAGGCCACGTTTCTTAAAAGGCGACATGCATGGGGTCGCGGGCGTAGAGTGTGTCCCTCGCGGAGGATCGCAGATGGACCTTCAGAAGATCATGGCGAAGGCAAGAGACATCGCCAGCAGCACCGGCACGATCACGACCGAGCAACTGAACGGGATGTGCCCCAACAATATGGAGCCCGAAGATATCGCGGCTCTGTTTGCGGCTCTGCGCACTGAGGGGATTCGTCTCAAGGACAACGACGCAGAAAAGTAGGGAGCCACTGTGCTTTGACGCTGTAGCGAGACAATCGATCACCGCGATCGAAGCGCTGGCCGAATTTGGATGGTGGCATCCGGCGGCATTGCAGCTATGATCCGCGAGAGCTGGACGTATCCTTCTGCCCCCCCGAGATTCAAGAAGATCAAAAGGAGGAATAGGAATGTCGGTCGCCTGCAAGTTCGAACGCAGCATCCTCAGCCATGAAGAATATGAGGAAATCCGCCTGACGCATCATCCCGCCATCTACGGCGTCGAGGTGAGCGAGCTCGAGGCCATGCGACCCCGCTTGCGCAAGATGCGCGACAAGGAGCGAACGGTGGGCCGACAGAAGCAGCGAGAGAGCCGCGGAAAGGCCGAGGCTCGCGGCACGAGCTTTCCAGGAACCGCCAAGCATGCGTCAGAGCGAAAACAGGTCTTCGCGGCAGCGCTGAAACGGGTCAACACGGAGCTGAGGCGTCAGCACAATCTGGCAGCCCGGACCGCACATGTCGAAGCAGCGCGAAAGGCCCTCGCGCTGCACCGGGCCGCGAACTTCACGACGCGTCCCCCGGCAGGAGGCACCGCGGGCGAAGGCATGGCGTCGAAGCCAAGCGAACGCCGACGAAAGATCATTGCAGGCGCAAAGATCGGACGCGTATCGCAGGCGACAAAGGTCGCTCAAGCCGTCCGCGACGCGCGCGGTGCATGATCCCGGGCAAACAAGCGGCTGATTGATTCCGGCGCGGCATCGGCATCCCGCGGCATACGTCAGCCGTCGCGGTTGCGCGCGGCCTGCCGTATGCCGAAGTGGACAGCGCGGGCGTGTCAGCGGCATTGGTCAATGCCGCTGACCTGGTCGGGATCGCTCCAATCCTCGCCCGCGCCTTCCGGCTTGATGTACATCAATGTCGCGACCGCCATCACAGGTGACGCTGCCCATATTTTTTATTTTGGGAGCGTCGCCATGCATTGCCCCAAAGCTGTGTCTGCTCTTACCCTTGGATTGCTCATCTCCACTTCGGCGCTAGCCCAGCAAGGTACCGGTGCACCCGGCTCGCCCAGCGCCACGACAGCAATCGACGGAAGGCAGCTTCCGCCACCCGATCCCAAGTTCGGCGGCATCATCAAGGACGGCGCCCTGCAGTCGAAGCCGTGGTGGCCGTCGCGCGTCGTCCCGCCCAAGGACGCACCGAACGTGCTCCTGATCATCACGGACGACGCCGGCTTCGGCGTGCCGAGCACCTTTGGCGGCGTCATCCCGACGCCGGCGATGGACCGCATCGCCAATGACGGCCTGCGCTACAACCGCGTCTTCTCCACCGCGCTTTGCTCACCGACCCGCGCCGCGCTGATCACCGGGCGCAATCACCATTCGGCTGGCTTCGGCGTGGTCTCCGAGCAGTCGACCGGCTTCCCGGGCTACAACAGCATTATCGGCAAGGATAAAGCCACAATCGGTCGGATCCTGCTCGACAACGGCTACGGCACTTCGTGGTTCGGCAAGGAGCACAACACGCCAGCCTTTGCCGCGAGCCAGGTCGGGCCGTTCGACCAATGGCCGGTCGGTATGGGCTTCGAGTATTTCTATGGCTTCGTCGGCGGCGACGCCAACCAGTGGGAGCCCAACCTCTTCCGCAACACGACGCAGATTTATCCGTTCCAGGGCAAGCCGCCCGGCACCTGGAACCTGGTCACCGCGATGGCCGACGACGCCATCGACTGGATGACGCGGATGCACCAGACCGACCCGTCGAAACCGCTCTTCATCAAATACGCGCCCGGCGCCACCCACGCGCCGCACCATCCGACCAAGGAGTGGGTGGACAAGATCAGCGCGATGCACCTGTTCGACGACGGCTACGAGAAGGTGCGCGAGCGCATTCTCGAGAACCAGAAGCGTCTTAGCGTGGTCCCGAAGGACACCAAGCTGGCGCCTTGGCCCAAGGACTTGCTCAAGCCATGGGACCAGTTGAGCGCCGAGGAGAAGAAGCTCTTCATCCGCCAGGTCGAGGTCTTTGCTGCCTACGCCGCCTATAGCGACCACGAAATCGGCCGCGTGATCCGGCACTTCCAGGATCTTGGCCGGCTCGACAACACGCTGGTCATCTACATCAACGGCGACAACGGCACCAGCGCCGAGGGCGGACCGCTCGGCACGCCAAACGAGGTTGCGTTCTTCAACGGTCTCAACGAACTGCCTGTTGACGTGCAGATGAAGTACTACGACGTGTGGGGTACAGAGCGGACGTACAACCACATGTCGGCCGGCTGGTCGTGGGCCTTCGACACGCCCTTCGACTGGTTCAAGCAGAACGCCTCCCGGCTCGGCGGCATCAACCAGAACATGGTGGTGTCATGGCCGGCGCGCATCAAGGACAAGGGCGCGCTGCGCGAGCAGTTCGTCCATGTGATCGACGTGGTGCCGACCATCCTCGAGGCGGCCGGCATCCGTGCGCCCGAGGTCGTCGATGGCATCAAGCAGGCGCCGATCGAGGGCACGAGCTTCGCCTACACGTTCGACGCGGCGAACGCGAAGATCGCGTCGCGGCACAAGATGCAGTACTTCGAGATGATGGGGCAATGGGCGCTCTATGACGACGGCTGGATGCTCTCCACCAAGGTCAACCGCGCGCCCTGGCAGGCGTTCGGTCCGGCAAACCCGGATCCACTCAACAACCAGGCCTTCCAGCTCTACAACCTGACCAAGGACTTCAGCCAAGTTGACGACATCGCGACGCAGAACCCGCAAAAGGTCAAGGCGATGCGGCAAAAGTTCATTGCGGAAGCCAGGAAGTATCAGGTCTTCCCGATGGACGCTTCGGTCGCCGCCCGCATGATCGCGCCGCGGCCGAACATCACTGCCGGCCGCAAGGAGTTCGTGTACACGCGGCCGATGACGGGACTGCCGCAGGGCGATTCGCCGGTGCTGCTCAATACGTCCTATACCATCAGTGCGGACATCGATGTGCCGCAGGGCGGCGCCGAGGGCATGATCCTGACCTCGGGAGGTCGGTTCGCCGGCTATGGCTTCTACCTGCTGCAGGGCAGGCCGGTCTTCCTGTGGAACATGGTCGACCTTGAACGCATCAAGTGGGAAGGGTCGGATGCGCTGTCGCCGGGCCGCCATACGGTCGAGTTCGATTTCAAGTACGAAGGTATCGGCGTCCAGACGCTTGAGTACAACAACTTCAGCGGTCTCGGGCAACCCGGCACCGGCACGCTGAAGGTCGACGGCAAGGAGGTCGCCACGAAGAAGATGTCGAAGACGCTGCCGATGATCCTCCAGTGGGACGAGAGCTTCGACATCGGCTCCGACACGCTCACGGGCGTGAACGATGCAGACTACAAGCCTCCATTCCCGTTGACGGCCAAGCTCAACAAACTCACGATCAAGGTCGACCGGCCGCAGCTCACGCCCGCGGACATCAAGAAACTGCAGGCGGCGATGCAGGAAAAGGCCAGCGCCGACTGATCGCAGGGCATGAATGCGTGCGGGCCGCGCCACCTGGCGGAGAGCCCGCACCTGCGGTCCATCACGCGGCTGCGTTTTCGAGAGCAATGCGCCGCGGAGCTCGGGATGCCGGGTGCGATGTTTGGCATCGCCCCGACTAGGCGGCAATCTCCATGAGCATCGCCATCAGCGCCTCCGGCGCGGTGACGTTCGGGGAGTGGCTGGCGTCGATCTCGAAATAGCGCCAGCCGGCTTCGTTCCTGATGCGCCGGGCGAACTGGCCGAACGTGTCGGCCTGCGTCGTGCGGGTGGCGTAGATGTAGCTGCGCGGCAGGCTCGTCTCGCCGTGCTTCAACCGCAATTTCTGCTCGAAGCATTTGATCGGCATGTCGACGCGCCGCGCGCTCAGCCATGCGACGTCGGCGGGCGACGTGTCCGGCGGCACCGGCATCGGCGGAATACGCCAGCCGTCGCCATCGCTCGCGAACTCACGCATGGTCTCGATGGCCGATTCGTTGAGATCGAACAGCGACTGGCCGTCGCGCGGCACGAAGGCGTCGATATAGATCATCTGCGCGATGCGCTCGCGCACCCGGTCGGCAACGCCGGTCGCGACCATGCCGCCATAGGAGTGGCCGATCAGCACGATGTCGTGCAGGTCCTCGTAACTGATGACGCTGAGCACATCCTGGATATGCGCCTCGAGGTCGAGTCCTTGATGCGCAAGGTGCGCGCGCTCGCCAAGCCCGGTGTAGCTCGGCGTGACCAGCCGATGCCCGGCGGCCTGCATCAGGGGATGCATCTTCTTCCATGCCCAACCTGCCGACCAGGCGCCGTGACAGACCAGAAAGGTTTTTTGTGAGTTCGCAGGCATGCTCGCAGTCATTGGGGATGCTTCCATTCCGATTATCGTTGATGAGCGGCGATTTTGAAGTGTACCCACGATGCACGTTGTGTAAACGTGCAGTCGCTCCCCTCCCTTTGTCATTCCGGGATGGTCCGCAGGACCAGACCCGGAATCTCGAGATTCCGGGTTCGATGCTGCGCATCGCCCCGGAATGACGATTGAAAGGCCTCGATGACCCCGGCAAGCTATGCGATCCTGTTCTTCGGCGCGCTTGCCGGCGGTTTCGTCTCCGGCCTTGCCGGCTTCGGCACCGCGCTGATGGCGCTCGGCATCTGGCTCTATGTGCTGCCGCCGACACTCGCGGTGCCGCTCGTGCTGGTCTGCTCGGTCATCGCGCAGCTCTCGACCTTGCCGTCGATCTGGAAGAGCATCGATTTCCGCCTGGTCTGGCCGTTCGTCATCGCAGGCCTCGCGGGCGTGCCGATCGGCATCCTGCTGATCGCGCGGGCCGACCCCGAGGTCTTCAAGCTGACGATCGGCGTCTTCCTGCTGGTGTTTCCGACCGCGTTGTTCCTGCAGCGCAAGCCGATGTCGATCGCCTTCGGCGGCAAATGGGCCGATGGCGCGATCGGATTTGCCGGCGGCATCCTCGGCGGCCTCGCCGGACTGTCCGGCCCGCTGCCGATCCTGTGGGCCAGCGTGCGCGGCTGGGGCAAGCAGCAGCGCCGCGGCGTGTTCCAGATCTTCAACTTCACGATCCTGGCGGCCGCGCTGTGCGTGCAGATCGCAAGCGGCCTGGTGAAGCCCGAGCTGATCTGGCTGGTGGCGTGCGCGTTTCCGGGGACGCTGCTCGGCGCCTGGCTCGGCGCGCGGCTCTATCACGCGCTCAGCGACCGCAATTTCTCCGACGTCGTGCTGCTGCTGCTGTTCCTGTCCGGCGTCGCGCTGGTGTGGAACGGGCTGGCGCCGAAATAATGCATTCGCGCGTGGCTGAAGGACAAATGTCCATCAGCCACGCGCCATCGCTCACTCAGCCGCGGCCTGGCCGAACTCGGTCGCCTGACGCTCGAACAGGCCGCGATAGATGCCGCCGGGACGCGCGGCCAGCACCTCATGCGTGCCCTGCTCGACGATCTCGCCGCGGTCGAACACCAGGATGCGATCCATGCTGCGCACGGTCGACAGCCGGTGCGCGATCACGATCGAGGTGCGGCCCTTCATCAGCCGTTCCATCGCCTGCTGGATCAGCGCCTCGGATTCCGAATCGAGGCTCGAGGTCGCCTCGTCCAGGATCAGGATCGGCGCATCGGCCAGGAAGGCGCGCGCCAGCGCCACGCGCTGCCGCTCGCCGCCCGACAGCTTGACGCCGCGCTCGCCCACCAGCGTGCCGTAACCCTTCGGCAGCCGCATGATGAAGTCGTGCGCATTGGCAAGCCGCGCCGCCTGTTCGATCGCCTCCATGCCGGCGCCCGGCCGGCCATAGGCGATGTTCTCCGCCAGCGTGCGGTGGAACAGGATCGGCTCCTGCTGCACGATCGCGATCTGGCTGCGCAGCGATTGCTGCGTCGCCCTGGCGATGTCCTGACCGTCGATCAGGATCCGGCCAGCGGAGACGTCGTAGAGCCGCTGCACCAGCTTGACGAAGGTCGTCTTGCCGGAGCCGGAACGCCCGACCAGGCCGACCCGCTCGCCGGCATCGATGTCAACCGACAACCCGTCATAGAGCGGCCGGCGATGGCCGCCATAGTGGAACGTGACGTCGTCGAACACGATGCGGCCGCCCTGGATGTCGATCGTCCCAGCATCATCCGCATCGACAATGCCGAGCGGCTCGCCATGGATCTGCACCAGTTCCTCCATGTCGTTCACCGAACGCTGCAGGTTGTTGATGTGCATGCCGACATCGCGCAGATAGGCGTGGATGATGTAGTAGCTGGTCAGCACATAGGTGACGTCGCCCGGCGTGGCGCGGCCCTGCGCCCACAGCAGGATCGCACCGCCGATCACCGAGGCGCGGAAGCACAGCAGCACCACGAGCTGCGCCGTCGAGGTGTGATTGTAGCGGAACCAGGTCCGCCGCACCCGTCGGCGCCAGCGGCTGATGACGCCGTCGAGCCGCATGTCCTCGCGCGTCTCCGCGCCGAACGACTTCACCACCGCGTTGCAGGTCAAGGCGTCGGCCAGCGTGCCGCCGACCTTGGTGTCCCACGCATTGGAAACGCGCGCGGCAGGCGCCACGTAGCGCACCTGGAACATCATGGTCATCGCGACATAGATCACCGAGCCGACCGCGATCACCGCGCCGAGCTGCGGCCAATGCACGCCGAGCAGGATCATCGAGCCGACCAGCACCACGACCGACGGCAGCAGCGCCATCAGGATGGTGTCGTTCAGCAAATCGAGCGCCCACATGCCGCGCGTGATCTTGCGCACGGTGGAGCCGGCGAACGAATTGGCGTGCCAGTCGGTCGAGAAGCGCTGCACCCGCATGAAGGCCTGCTGCCCGACATCGGACATCGTCTTCAGCGTGAACGGCACGATGGTCTGGATGCCGACCAGTCGCAGCACCAGCGACAGCGCGCCGAGGCCGACGATGGCGCCGAACGCCAGCATCGCCGCATGGCGCGCGGCCGCATCGGTCGCGCCCGCGGTCAGCGCGTCGACCAGATGGCCGGAAAACACCGGCATGAACAGGTCGGCCGCCGTTGCGCCGAGGAATCCCGCCGTCACCGCGGAGGCACGCAGCGGCTGTTCCAGCCAATGGCGGAAGACAAAGGGAAGCACGATCCGGATTGCGGCCGGCCGCTTGGTCGTCAGAGAGGTCATGGCACATTCCGGCCACGCTTTTGCAGCGCGTGCCGGCTCCATCTGAGGCGACGTGCGGGCGGAATCCGACCGCGAGCGCCGCTGGAAATTGTCGATAGCGTGTTGGGAAGTTTTGCTGATCGGGGATCAGGCCCGATCAGCGCCGGGAGCTAACGCGTAAAGGCGTCCAGCACCGTCGAACGCGGGCGCGCGATCTGCGAAATAAGCGACTTCATGCGCATCTCCCCGGTTCGAGTAAGGAAGCGCTGCTTATAAATGCATCACGCGCGATTGGCAAGGTAACATCGGCGTGAGTGTGTCAATGTGTCGGCGATATCAGCTATTCACGCGACCGGGCGCAGCCCGCGCGCCGATGCGATGCACTCAGCCCGGCGACAACGGCACACTTTCGTAGCCCGGATGAGCGAAGCGATATCCGGGGCCGCGTCACGCTCAGTGATGAACTGCCGAGATTGGTCCCGCATGTCGCTTCGCTCATGCGGGCTACGAAGAACAAATGACGCCACCTAATGCGCGTCGCCGCCGCTCGCGGTCATCGACGGCGGCTTGTTGACGAACAGCACCAGTAGGCTGAGCGCGACATAGTCCGTAGCCCGGATGAGCGAAGCGATATCCGGGGCCGCGTCACGTTCAGTGATGAACTGCTGAGATCGGTCCCGCATATCGCTTCGCTCATGCGGGCTACAAATGACGATCCACCAACTCTCCTCACTCAGGACGTTCGCCAAAACTTCCGCCTTCTCCCGCATCGCCCGCCCAGTCGAATGGCAACACGCCCTCCCTCACATAACGATGAAACGAGGAATGCGGCCAATCGCACACGCGCCGGACCAAGCCATGCTTGACTGGGTTGAAATGGATGTAATCAACGTGCCGCGCGAAGTCATCTTCATCGCGGATTGTGTGCTCCCAAAATCGCCGCTGCCAAAGCGCCAGATCACCATTCGATCGACGCTTCAGCTCGATCGAGGCAGCAAGCAACCGGCTGCTGAAGTGTCCTTTGATCCGACGCCAACGACCTGCAAAATCGGAATCGCCTTGCGGCAGTGTAAGGATCGCGTGGAGGTGATCGGGGAGCACCACCACTGCGTCGACGGAGAACGGATGTTCGCGCCGGGCGGTACCGAACGCATCCCGCAACGCCGTGATATGATCCACGAGTAGGCTGGATCGCCGGTCATCGAGTGTGACCGTAAAGAAGAACGTACCGCCCGGGATGAAGTTGCGTCGGTATCTGACCATGCCCCAGCTCCCGCAGCATTCCCGCATATCGCTTCGCTCATGCGGGCTACGATGCCAGAATATTGCAGATTAGCAGACGCTTGCGTCAATACAGATCAGCGCCTGGGATCTCGAAGCTTCGTAGCCCGGATGAGCGAAGCGATATTCGGCGCCGCGTCACGCTCAGTGATGAACTGCTGAGATCGGTCCCGCATGTCGCTTCGCTCATGCGGGCTACGATGTTAGAATATTGCAGATCAGCAGATGCTTGCGTCAATACAGATCAGCGGTTGGGATCTCGAAGCTTCGTAGCCCGGATGAGCGAAGCGATATCCGGGGCCGCGTCACGCTCAGTGATGAACTGCTGAGATCGGTCCCGCATGTCGCTTCGCTCATGCGGGCTACGATGTTAGAATACTGCAGACTAGCAGACGCTTGCGTCAATACAGATCAGCGCCTGAGATCTGGAAGCTTCGTAGCCCGGATGAGCGAAGCGATATTCGGCGCCGCGTCACGCTTAGTGATGAACTGCTGAGATCGGCCCCGCATGTCGCTTCGCTCATGCGGGCTACGAAAACCGATGACACCTAATGCGCGTCGCCGCCGCTCGCGGTCATCGACGGTGGCTTGTTGACGAACAGCACCAGAAGGCTGAGCGCGACATAGAACAGCGACAGCATGAAGAAGGCGTCGCCATAGCCCATCACCGCGGCCTGGCGGTGCACGATCTGCGAAAGCTGCTTCATCGCCATGACGGCGGAATCGCCCATGCCCTGCATGCGTTGGGTGAACATGTTGAGGGTCTCGACCGCGGTGGTGTTGCCCCAGGTCACGCGGTCATGCAGCCGCGAGATGTGCAGATCGGTGCGGTCGTTGAGCACCTCGTTGATGACGGCGAGCCCCACCGCGCCGCCGAGGTTGCGCATCAGGTTGAACAGGCCGGAAGCGTTCTTGACGCGATCCTGCGGCAATGTCGCGAGCGCGATGTTGTTGGTCGGCACCATGGCGCACATCATGCCGATGCCGCGCAGGATCTGCGGCAGCAGCAGCTCGTAGAAATCATAGTCGCGGGTGATCCAGGTCATCTGCCAGGAGCCGAGCGCGAAGGTCACGAGGCCGAAGGCGATGATGTAGCGCAAATCGACCTTCTGCATCAGCCGCCCGACCACCGGGGCCATCAAGAACATGGTGACGCCGGAGACGAACATGGTCTCGCCGATCATCAGCGCGCTGTAGCCGCGAACCTCCGCGAGATAGCGCGGATAGACGTAAGTCAGGCCATAGAGCCCGATGCCGATGCAGAACTGCAGCACGCAGCCGACCGCGAAGTTGCGGTTACTGAAGGCGTAGAGATCGACGATCGGCTCCTCCGCGGTCAAGACGCGCCAGAAGAACGCGACCGCCGAGACGAAGCCGATCGCGGCGCAGACCGCGACCGAGGTGTCCTGCAGCCACTCGTACTGCGGACCCTCTTCCAGCACATATTCGAGCGAGCCGAGGAAGCCGCCCATGAAGATCAGGCCCCACCAGTCGAAGCGCTCGAGCAGCGCGAAGTTTGGTTGGTCGAAATCAACCAGCGCCAGCACGCCTGCCGTGATGATGACGCCAGGCACGATGTTGATGAAAAACAGCCAGTGCCAGGACATCAGATCGGTGATGTAGCCGCCGACGGTCGGGCCAACGGTCGGCGCCAGCGTCGCGACGAGGCCGATGATCGGCGCCACGATGTGGAACTTGGTGCGCGGGAAGATCGTGTAGGCCGAGGCGAACACCGTCGGGATCATGCCGGCGCCGAGAAAGCCCTGCAGCGCGCGCCACAGGATCATCTGCTCGATCGAGGAGGCGAAGCCGCACAGCAGGCTCGAGGCGGTGAAGCCGAACGCCGAGATCGCGAACAACAGCCGCGTGCCGAGCGCGCGCGACAGGAATCCGGACAAGGGAATCGCGATCACTTCGGCGATCAGATAGGCGGTCTGCACCCACGACACTTCGGTCGAGGATGCCGACAGGCCGGCCTGGATCTCGGACAGCGAGGCCGAGACGATCTGGATGTCGAGGATCGACATGAACATGCCGAACACCATGATGATGAAGGCAACCAGCCGCTTCGGCTGGATGCGCTCGGACTCCGGGGCGCCGGTCATCATCGAGGGTGAAGCAGTGGTCGTATCAGCCATGGGCTCATCGGCTCCGAGCCTCGGACTCTGTCCGAAGCTTCAAGACATCACTGCGGATGGATCATCATCGGCGCGTCGAGATCGGTTTCGGCGTCGGCATCGGCCGCGCCCTCGCGGGTGTCGACGGTGGTGTAGACCGACATGCCGGCGCGCAAGAGGCCCTGCTTGGCGACGCTGGCAGGCACGCGGATGCGGACCGGCAGGCGCTGCACGATCTTGGTGAAGTTGCCGGTGGCGTTGTCGGGCGGCAGCAAGGTGAACACCGAGCCTGCCGCCGGCGAAATGCTGTCGACGAGGCCGGTGAACTTGCGGAAGCCGTAGGCGTCGACCTTGATCGTCACGCGCTGCCCGGTGCGGATGCGCTTGAGCTGGGTCTCTTTATAGTTGGCGTCGATGTAGACGCCGTCGAGCGGCACCACATTGCCGAGCCGCTGACCGACATTGATGTAGTCGCCGGTGTTGACCAGGCGGTTGGAGAAGGTGCCGTCGACCGGCGCGCGGACGTTGGTGAATTCGAGATCGCGCTCGGCCTTGGCGAGCTGGGTCTGCAATTCGGCGAGCTGGGCGCGGGCCTCGGCCTGCTGCGCCTTGGTCACCTCGACATTGTCCTTGGCGGCATCATAGGCCGCCTGCGCGGATCGCACGCTGGCCGCGCCCTGATCGCGGCCGGCCTCCGAGACTTCAAAGGTGGCACGCGAGGCAAAACCCTTGGTGCTGAGCGCCTGCTGACGATCGAAATCGAGATCGGCGCGCTTCAGGCCGGCCTGCGCGGACACGAGCTGGGCCTGCGCCTGCTCGACCGAACTCGCCGCCGCCGCAACCTGGCGGCCGATGCGCTCGATCGTCGCCTGCTGGGTCGCGATCCTGGTGCGCGCGGCGTCGGCCGCGATACGGTAGTCGCCATCATCGATCCGGAAGATCACGTCGCCTGCGCGCACCAGCGCGTTGTCGCCGGGCAGGATCGCCGCGATATGGCCCGCGACGCGCGCGCCGAGCATGGAGTTGTTGGCGCGGACATAGGCATCGTCGGTCGAAACGTAGAAGCGCCCGACCATCAGGTAATAGGCGGCATAGCTTGCGGCAGCGAGCGCGAGCAGGCCGACCACGCCCATCATCACGAATTTGCGCTTGCCGGATTTCGGCGCCGGCGCCGCAGTGGACGAAGCCGCCGGCTGCTCGTGCGCAGACGCGGGCGGCGCCTCCGCGGGACGCTTGGCTTCGTCAGCACGGCCCTGCTCGCCGAGATCGGCGGATGCATCGCGCGCGATCGCGTCCTCGGCCATCTCAGGCTCGGAACGAACAATGCGTGCAGCCTGATCCCGTGCTGCGGCCATGGCCGAGGCTCCCCACAAAAATCTTGACACGCGCGATGGCGGAATAAGGGCCGTGCGGCGCATCGTCACTCCCAAGATACCATTGACCGAACGGTTCGGTCAATATACATTCCCGCCCGCTAGATTATAAAGCTTCGATTCTTCCCTTTCCTACTTTGGGTTGAGTTCTTTCCCGAGAAGCTAAATCAATGGTTGCAGCGCCCCGAACCTCCCTCCAGTCCGTCGGCGAGGAGGAATCGTCGAAACGCCGCCAGATCCTGGACGGCGCCCGCAAGGTATTCCTGGAGCTCGGCTTTGACGGCGCGAGCATGGGCGAGATCGCGCGCGCTGCCGGCGTCTCCAAGGGCACGCTCTACGTCTATTTCCCCGACAAGGCCGGGCTGTTCGCGGCGATCGTCGAGGAGGAAAAGCTCGAGCAGGGCAAGGTCGCCTTCAATTTCGATCCGGCGCGCGACGTCGACACCACCCTCCCCGAATTCGGCCGCGCCTATGTCGCGGTGTTGTGCCGGCCCGGCGGCGGCTCGGCGATCCGCACCGTGATGGCGATCGCCGAGCGGATGCCCGAGCTCGGCAGCCGGTTCTACACCCACGTCATCGCCCACACCGTCGACCGCTTCGCCGCCTATCTCGAGGCGCGCGCCGCGCTCGGCGAGCTCGTGATCGACGACTACCAGCTCGCGGCCTGGCAATTCATGCAGATGTGCCAGGCGACGCTGTTCCAGGCGTTCATCTTCCAGGCCAAGCCGTCGCCCTCGCCGGAGCGGATCGCAACCGTCGTCGACAGCGCGACGCGCGTGTTCTTCGCGGCGTACCGGCCGAAGGCCGGGTGAGATCGACGTCTTATCGCGGACCAGCGCGCTCTTCGTCCCGTCATGCTGAGGTGCTCGCGTAGCGAGCCTCGAAGCATGCGCGGCCCGGCTGGTGGCCGTCGTGCTTGAGACGGCCGCGGAGTTTATCATCGGGCCGCGCTTTGTGCGGACTCGTTGGCAGCCTCATCAACATGACGGACGTACGTTCTTTAGATCGTCACGGGGGGTATTGTTCTCCAGCCGTCGATGTGCACGATCAATAACTCCAGCACGACGAGGCGATCGACCATGAACGACCTCACCATCCGACAGATGCAGCCGGACGAGATCGCGCTCGCGGTGGACTGGGCCGCGGCGGAGGGATGGAATCCTGGTCTCGCAGATGCGCCCTGCTTTGCCGCCGAGGACCCGCAGGGCTTCTTCATCGGCCAGCTCGATGGCGAGCCGGCCGCGGTGATCTCCTGCGTCAATTACGGCGCGCAATTTGCCTTCCTCGGCTTCTACATCGTGCGTCCGGATCTGCGCGGCCGCGGCCATGGCCTGAAGATCTGGAATGCGGCCATCGCGCATGCGCGCCCGCGCGTGATCGGGCTCGATGGCGTGGTGGCGCAGCAGGCGAACTACCAGAAGTCCGGCTTCGCGCTCGCTTACGCCAATGTGCGCTACGGCGGCACTGTCGCCGCACCATCCGCGCCGAGCGACGGCACCGTCGCGCTGATCGATCTGCCGATGGCGCTGATCGAGGCCGATGACGCCACTGTGTTTCCCGCACCGCGGCCGGCATTCCTGCGCGCCTGGATCAACACGTCAGGACATGTCGGGCGCGCGCTGATGCGCGACGGCAGGCTGGCCGGCTGGGGCGTGATCCGCCCGTGCCGGACCGGCCGCAAGATCGGTCCGCTGGTTGCCGATGACCGTGCCGGCGCCGAGGCCGTTGTCGCGGCATTGCTCGCGAGCGCGGGCAGCGGCGAGGTCTTCCTCGATGTCCCCGCGGTCAACCGCGACGCCGTCGCGCTGGCGCAAGGCCTCGGGCTGTCGCCGGTGTTCGAGACCGCGCGGATGTATACCGGCGCGATCCCGCCACTCCGGATCGATCGCGTGTTCGGCGTCACGACGTTCGAGCTCGGTTAGAGCGAGAGATTTCGGAATATTAGAAATATATCCGTGAGTTGCCCGACGTGTCAAGTGGCTAGGTCGAACGCCTGCCACCGCCGGCTCCTTTGCATGGGGTTGTTTTCGATATTTTCGCAACGCGCCTCCCCCGCAAGTGCCCGCAAGCGGGAGAGGGAGCGCGGCTGCAATTCAAACCCGAGCTAGTTCGCCGCCGCGTTGACCTCCGGCGTAGCGACGTTGTCCTGCTCGACCTCCTCGGGCAGGCCGGCGAAGCGCCGCAGCGCCTTCGCCATCTTCACGCGGCCGGCAACGCCGGTGATGATGACGTCGACCATCACGAACGACGAGTGGAAGTGGCCCTGCGCCTTGAGCTGCTCGACCTTGACGCCGGCCTTGGCGAGCGCGTCGCCATAGGCGATGCCCTCGTCGCGCAACGGATCGAACTCGCTGGTCGCGATGAACGTCGGCGGCAGGCCTTCGAGCTTGCCGCGCAGCGGCGCGACGCGCGGGTCGGTGCGGTCGGCCGGCGAGCAGTACAGGTCCCAGAACCAGTACATCAGCCCGCGGGTCAGGAAATAGCCGGTCGCGTTGTCGACATAGGACGGCCGGTCGAATGTGGAATCGGTGACCGGACAGATCAGGAGCTGGCCCGCGATCTCGGGCCCGCCGCGATCGCGCGCGAGCTGGCAGGTGACGGCCGCAAGGTTGCCGCCGGCGCTCCAGCCCGCGACCAGCAGCGGCCCTGCCCTGCCGCCGAGCTCGGCGCTATGGGCCGCGATCCAGCGCATCGCCGCAAAACCGTCCTCGGCCGCGGCCGGGAAGCGATGCTCGGGCGCATGGCGATAGCCGACGCTGACGACGATCATGCCGGTGCGCCGGCACAGGTCGCGGCAGAACGGATCATCCGACATCTCGTCGCCGAGCACCCAGCCGCCGCCGTGGAAATACACCACGATCGGATGCGGCCCAGACGTCGTCGGCCGGTAGAGCTTGTACGGCAACGGACCGTCCGCGCCCTGCAGCATGCCGCCGCCTACCTCGCCGACCGGGCGGCCAAAGGGGCGGCCCTTGTTGAACTCGGTGAGGAAGTCGCGCGCGCCCTGCGCCCCCATCGTCTCGAGCGGCGGCAGGTTCATCTCGCCGAGCAGGTTCAGCACCAGCCGCACATCCGGCTGCAAGCGCACGATCTCGCCGTCATTGCATTGCTCGGCAACGCCGGGACCCGAGAGCTTGAAGCCGAGCATGCCGCGGCCGACCACCTCGTTGCAGATGCTGCGATACGGACCGACGCCGCCCGTATAGGGCATCACGCCCTGCGGCTTGCCGGGCACGTTGGCGCCCGTGTACCAGGTGTTGGCGAGCCGGTGCAGCGTCAGCGTCGCGCAATCGGCCATGTGCCGTTCCCAGCCGGCCTGCGCGGTCTCGGTCGCTTCCATCGTGGTGAAGCCGGCGTCGCGCAGCGCGGCGATCCGCTCGACCACCCAATCGACATGCTGCTCGATCGAGACAGCCATGTTCGACAGCACCGACGGGCTGCCGGGGCCGGTGATCATGAACAGATTGGGGAAGCCCGCGACGGTGACGCCGAGATAGGTCTGCGGTCCGTGCGCCCAGACATCCGACAGCGACTTGCCGCCGCGGCCGGAGATCGGATGCACCGCCATGATCGCGCCGGTCATCGCGTCGAAGCCGGTGGCGAACACGATGACGTCGACGTCGAACTTGCGTCCGTTGGTGAAGATGCCGCTGGTGGTGATCCCCTTGATCGGCTCCTGCCGCAGATTCACCAGCGTCACGTTCGGACGGTTGTAGGTCGCGTAGTAGTTGGTATCGAGGCAGGGACGCTTGGCGCCGAACGGATGATCGTGCGGGGCGAGCGCCGCCGCCGTCTCCGGATCCTTGACCACGGCGCCGATCTTCTCGCGGATCAGGTCGGCGACCAGTCTGTTGCCGTCGACATCGACCGCCTGGTCGGCCCAGAGCTGGGTCAGGATGTGGACGAGGTCGCCCGCCGCCCACGCCTTCTCGAACCGCTCGCGGCGCTCGGCGTCGCTCAATTGCCAGCTCACCACGGTCTGCTGCGGATAGGGCACGCCGGCCATCGACCAGCGCGCCTGGTCGCGATAGGCAGCACGGTCGCTCTCGAAATAGGTCTTGCGATCCTCGGGCGCCGGGCCGTTGCCCGCGGGCAGCGCGAAGTTCGGGGTGCGCTGGAACACGGTGAGCTGCGCGGCCTGCTCGGCGATCAAAGGAATCGACTGAATGCCCGACGATCCGGTGCCGATCACGGCAACGCGCTTGCCCTTGAGATCGACGCCCTGATGCGGCCAGCGGCCGGTGAAATAGATCTCGCCCTTGAAGTCCTTGACGCCGTCGATCTCCGGCGGCTTTGGCGACGACAGGCAGCCGGTCGCCATGATGTAGTAGCGGCACGAGACGTTGGCGCCGTTGTTGGTCGAGATCTGCCAGCGCGAGGTCGCATCATTCCAGGTCGCCTGCGTAACCTTGGTGCCGAACCTGATGTCGCGACGCAGATCGTAACGGTCGGCGACGAAACCGAGATAGCGCAGGATTTCCGGCTGGGTCGCGTATTTCTCCGACCAGGTCCAGGCCTGATCGAGCTCGGGATCGAAAGTGTAACTGTAGTCGATGGTCTGGATGTCGCAGCGCGCGCCGGGATAACGATTCCAGTACCAGGTGCCGCCGACGTCGGCACCCTCTTCGAGCGCGATCGCCGAGAAGCCCGCCTTGCGCAACCGATGCAGCAGGTAAAGTCCGGCGAAGCCGGCGCCGACCACCGCAACGTCGACCTGCTGCGTGGTTCCGCTCTGCGTGGAGTCTGAAGCGCGTGCTGCAACTGCTGCGTCTGGCATGCCATTCCTCCGGTATGTTTTGATTTGACGGAAGGCTAGCCCTGCGCCTTCAGTTTGTCATCACGACAAACGCAATCAGAGGTCGCCGCAATTGTGACGCCCGCGGCCTGGAGCGCGCCGCGCAGCGCGTAGACGCAACTGGTGACGTAAGTTGTGGCGACGCAACGGGTACGAACGGCGCCGCACACTTTGATGTCGTCCCGGCGAAAGCCGGGACCCATACTCCGCGGCGGATGTTGTGGACGGGACTCGTCATTTCACCGATCCGCAACGATAACCGTCGGTGGTTATGGGTCCCGGCTTTCGCCGGGACGACGGCGAACATTTGGAGCCGCTTGTGAAGCTCGAGCTCACTTGCTCCTCAGAGTCTGACTATGAGTCAGACCCTGAGGATGACGGGTTAGCAGTTGCCTCAAATCGACCGCATCAGGCCGCCGTCGACGCGGATGCTCTGGCCGGTGATGTAGCCCGCGCCGTCGGAGACGAGGAAGCTGATGGTTGCGGCGATCTCCTCCGCCTTGCCGTAGCGCTTCATCGGCACGCTGTCGCGGCGCTCGTCGGTTGCCGGGAGGCTGTCGATCCAGCCCGGCAGCACGTTGTTCATGCGCACATTGCTGGCGGCGTAACTGTCGGTGAACAGTTTGGTGAACGCGGCGAGCCCGGCGCGGAACACCGCCGAGGTCGGAAACATCGCGCTCGGCTCGAACGCCCAGGCGGTGGAGATGTTGACGATCGCGCCCGACTTCTGCGCCTGCATGCGAGGCGCGACGAGACGCGTCGGGCGGATCACGTTCATCAGGTAGACGTCGAGACCGGTGTGCCACTGCTCGTCGGTCAGTTCGAGCACACCCGCGCGCGGGCCGTGGCCGGCGCTGTTGACCAGCGCATCGATGCGGCCCCAACGCTCCACCACGCCGTCGACGGCGCGTTTCAGATCATCGTTGGAACGGTTCGAGCCGGTGAAGCCGAGGCCGCCGAGCTCCTTTGCCAGCGCCTCGCCCTTGCCCGACGACGACAGGATCGCAACGCGGAAACCATCGGCCGCGAGGCGCCGCGCCGCCGCCGCTCCCATGCCGCTGCCGCCTGCGGTAACGAGCGCGACCTTCTCCAAAGCCATGACCTGATATCCCTTCTTATTGCTTCGTTCGAGGCGACCCTATCACCGCCGATCGCAGCGCGCGACATCGCTCCTGCTTTGCGTCACCGGACGAAATGCGGCATGGTGACCGACATCGTTCTCCGGTACGCAGTATTCACATGACATCCCTCCTTCGACACCTTGTCATCGCCGCCGCACTGCTGTTCGCCGGTCCCGCACTCGCGCAGACCCGGTCCATCACCGTCGCCTCGACGACATCGACCGAACAGTCCGGCCTGTTCGGCTATCTGCTGCCGCGGTTCTCGGAGACCTCGGGCATTGCCGTGAAGGTGGTCGCGGTCGGCACCGGACAGGCGCTCGACATCGGACGGCGCGGCGATGCCGATGTGGTGTTCGTGCATGATCGCGTGGCCGAAGAGAAATTCCTGGCCGAGGGCTTTGCGACCAGGCGATATGACGTGATGTACAACGATTTCGTCATCGTCGGCCCGAAGGCCGATCCGGCGCATATCGCCGGCGAAAAGGATGTCGCGGATGCCCTGCGCAAGATCGCTGCGACCAGTTCGGCCTTCATCTCGCGCGGCGACCACTCCGGCACGCACGAGGCCGAGCTGCGGCTCTGGAAAGCGGCCGGCGTCGATCTCGGCTCAGCGAAGGGCCAGTGGTATCGCGAGATCGGCCAGGGCATGGGTCCGGCGCTCAACATGGCATCCGCGTCGAATGCCTATGTGCTGTCCGACCGCGGCACCTGGCTGTCGTTCAAGAACCGCGGCGAGCTCGCCGTGCTGACCGAAGGCGACCGGCGGCTGTTCAACCAGTACGGCGTGATGCTGGTCAATCCGGCCAAGCACCCGACGGTGAAGGCCGCGGACGGCGAGGCCTTCATCGACTGGCTGGTCTCGCAGGCCGGGCAGTCGGCCATTGCCGGCTACAAGGTCGGCGGCGAGCAGCTATTTTTCCCCAACGCCGCGCACTAGCAGAAACGCGATCGTGCTGACGCTGACGCTCAGCGCAAGCAGGATGACGCCGAGCCCGAGGCCGAGCGCCAGCTCGCCCTTGCTGGTCTCGAGCGCAATCGCGGTCGTCATCGTTCGCGTATAGCCGCTGATATTGCCGCCCACGATGATGATGGCGCCGACCTCCGCGATGGCGCGGCCGAAGGCGGCGAGGAACGCGGTGAGCAGCGAGGCGCGGCCGAGCGAGAACACCAGCGCAAGGCTGCGCAGGCGGGACAGGCCGTCGGTGCGGATCAAATCGGCATATTCCGCCCACAGCAGCGCGACCGGACGATGCACCAGCGCAACCACGATCGGCGTCGCCAGGATGACCTGCGCCACCACCATCGCCGTCGGCGTGAACAGCAGCCCGGCGAAGCCCAGCGGTCCGGATCGCGACAGCAGCAGATAAAGCCCGAGGCCGACCACGACCGGCGGCAGGCCGAGACAGGCATTGGCGAGCACGATCACCACCTGCCGTCCGCGAAACCTCGATATCGCAAGCCAGCCGCCGATCGGCGCGCCGATCAGAAGCGCGAGCAGGCTCGCCAGCAGGCTGACGCGCAACGACAATGCGACGATCCCAAGCAGGACCGGATCGCGACCGGCTATCAGCGATGCCGCCGCCGTGATCGACTGTGCGAAATCATTCATGCCGGCACGTTTTGCCCGCACAACGTGCGCATCGTCAAATCGCAGGAACGATCAGTCGCTCAGGCCGGCGCGCCGTTCTTGAGCAGCTTGGCCACGGCCGCGACCAGTTCGTCGGGCGAGAACGGCTTGTTCAGCAGCACGCTGTCCGGCACGCCCCGGGTCGGCCACTCGTCGCCGCCGCCGCCGGTGATGTAGAGCACCGGGAATGACGGGTCGATCTCGCGGGCGCCGCGCGCCACGCGCCAGCCGTCGAGCCGGCCGAGCAGGCGGATGTCGGTGACCAGTGCTGAGTATTTGGTGCGGAACGCCTTCAGCAGCGTCAACGCTTCCTCGCCCGAGCCCGCGATCGCCGGCTCATAGCCGCCGTCCCTCAGGGCGTCCTCTACCATCATCTGAAGATCACGATCGTCTTCGATGACGAGAATGATCGGCGCGTCTTGCAAAGCTATCCCCCAGAAATCAGCCGGGTGCGCCCGGCTCCGAAGCATATGCAGCATAAAAGTGGCTACCGTTTGCACGGTGTCACCCAGTAAAAATACGGGTATCAGACGCGTCCCTATTCGTCGGCGAATTCGTCTTCTTCGTTGACCCCCGCCTTACCCCGCGGGGCCGGCTTTCTGCCGCCGAGCGATCCTGTGACATAAGGTTCGCGCGTTGCATAGGGGTTACGGCCGCCGGCACGCGCCGCGACCTCCTCGCCCGAGACGGCGGCGGGCTGGCAGATCAGACGCCGGCTGGCCCGGCGCATCAGATCCACATGGATGTGGTCGTAGTGATAGACGTTGGACCCCGGCGCCAGCACCGTGGTGAATTGCTGGCAGGCGGCGGCCTGGACATCGCGCAGAAAGCCCTGCTCCTCCGGCAGGCCCCTCCAGCCATCCTTCACGGTGATGCGGCGACCGTCAGCCAGCGTGAAGGCTGCGATGTCGAGCGCATTGCCGAAGGCGTGCTCGGAAATATGCGCGTGCGAATTGCCGTTCATGCCGCGGCAGGAATAGGCCGAAATCTGCTTGATCTCGACGACGCGCGCGCCGAACCAGCGCTGCGCCGCCGGCTGTACGGAATCGGCGAGCCAGCGCTCGAGCACCGAGACGATCGGGCACGCCAGCGTTGCCGCCGGCTTCACTGCGACCGGGCCGACCGTCACCACCGGATTGCCGCTCGAGGGACCGAGCCGCGGCGGCGGTGGCGCGCCGGGCGGCTGCTGGGAATACGGTGCCGGTGAATAGGGCGCGGCCGCGCTGTCGCGCTGCGGATTGGATGGCAGGCCGGGATAATAAGGTCGCTCGCCCCTGGCGTCGGGCGAGCCTTCCGGCGGCAAATCGATCTCGTCCTGCTGCGGCGGAACGCCGGGCGCCGACAGCGAGACCGGCCCATTCTGACGGCTGCCATAGCCCGGCTCGTTGCCATAGCTCGGCTGGCCGACGGCCTGATTGGAATACGGCGCCTGCGCGGGCGGCGGAGGCAGCTGGCGGTTGATCGGCCAGCGCGGCTGGTTGCCGACTGATGCCGGCGGGCGCAGGCTGTCGTCGGCAAATCCGTAAGCCGAACTGGCTTCACCGAGCGCGGCGACCTTGAGCGGGAACTCGGCGCCGCAGACGCCGGGACCGGAGATCGGATCGATGCGGACGAGGTCGGCGCTCTCCTTGACCGCGCCCGACTTCAGGCATGCGGCCTCGGCCTCGGCCCGCCACGGTTCGCGCTCGGCGGTCTGAAACAGACCGCGACCGCAACCAGCAAGCGACACAAGGACAAGGGAGCCGACGAGATACAAACGAACTCCACGCGTCATGGCGCGGAGGTTCTGCGAATTTGATTAAAGACTCTTCAACGCATTTCGATGCGTTGTTTTCAGCTGTCCTTAACCATGCAGCGGAACCCGGCAGGGCAACACGCGCCCTGCCGAGAATGATCTCCATCACCACGTGTAGCGAACGACACCCTTGCCGCCATAGGACAACGTGACGTCGGAGAACTCGCCTTCGAAGGTGAGCGCCGCCGACCAGCCGCTGGTCCAGTTCATCGCCGCGCTCGCGGTGGTGAGCACCGCGTCGCTCGCAGGCGCCGCACCGTTGACCACGAAGGACGCGCCCGGCAGCGTCTGGAATGTCGCGGCAACGCTGCGATCGGTGTTGTAGTCGTGCGCCCAGGCGAGCCGGCCGCGCAGGCTAAGAATGCCATCCTGCAACGCGATCGAGCGATCGCTGCGGAGGCCGAGTTCGCTGCGCGTGGCGGTGACGGTCTTGGCGCCATAGGCCACCGCGAACGCGCTCGATCCCGACAGCACCTGCTCGGCATAGGACGGCAGATCGTAGGTCGTGAACTGTCCGGCGGCATAGGGCGTCAGCGCCAGCGACCACGGCGTGATGAAGCGATAGCCGCCTTCGATCCGGCCCGACAGCGCATTGGCGTTGAATTGCGCGCGCAGCCGGTCGATGCCGGCGATCGTCACCGTGCGATCAGTGGTGACGTCCTGCCAGCCATAGGCCAGCGCGCCCAGCAGATAGGCCGGCCCGAATCCATGACGGATGAAGGCGCCGGCCTGGAACAGGTCGGAGCGTCCGCCGCCGAGTGCGTTGGCCACGGTGAAATTGGTGCCGCCGCCGGCGAGCGCAAAGCCGGCAATCGTGTCGGGCGAGATCCGGTAGTCGGCGCCGACGGCGACACCGAAAATGCGGCTCGTCGTCGAATTCGATCCGGCGGCAGTGCCGCCATCGGTGCTCTGCCCGCCGCCGAAGCCCGCCGCCCAGACGCTCCAGCGCTGCTCGAACGTCTGCGGCGGGGGCGGCGGCGCCTTGCGATAGATCGCGGCATAGGCATCGCGCGCGCCATTCGCTCGCGACATGCCGGTCGACGCGTAGCTCATGGTGTCATCAGCGAATTGCGACGCGCCGCTATTTGCAGGCACGCCGCCGCGCCCTTCGGTGAAAGGATCCGTCATGACGCCGAGGAACATGTTCATGGCGTCGAACGTGGTCTGCTGCGAGCCGGTGCCGAGTTCGCCCGACGCCTGCGTCAGCCCCGCCGGCGTCAGCGCGCCGAACGCGGCGGAAATGCTGCCCGTGCTGTTGAAGGCGTTGCTGATCGCATGGCCGACCGCGGCCTGATTGCCGTTGAGCTTCGAGGCTGCGGCAAAATTCAGCGCCAGATTGAGATAGACGCTGTTGGCGTCATAGCTCAGGCTGGAGATGAAGTTCGATGGCAAATTGCTGCTGACCGGCCCGGCAAAGCTGCCGCTGACACCGCCGGACGCGTTGAGGATGGTGTACTGCTTCTGGAACGTGGTGCCGGTGAAGGACGCGTTGACCATGGCGCCGCCGAGCGTCGCCGCACCAGTCACGTTGGTGCGATCGGACGCTGCGGCCGTCACTTCGACCAGATAGGTCGATGCGGCGGTGAAGGTCAGGCTGCCCTGCACCGTGAGCGTGCCGATCGAATTGCCCGGCGACAGCGTGCCGCCATTGACCAGGACATTGCCGACGCTGCCATTGCCGCCGAGCGTGCCGCCCGCATTGACGGTCACGGCATTGCCAAGCGAGCCATTGACCAGCAGCGTCGCACCGGCGCCGATGGTGGCGCCGGCCTGGTAGCTCTGCGCGTCGGTCACGGTCCAGACGCCGCCCTGCACGTTGAGCACCTCGAAATTGATCACGTTCGAGAGCGTGCCCGAGCCTGGCCCGAACAGGTTGAGCGTGTCGGTGCCGACGCCGCCATCGATCCGGCCGGTGATGGTCGAGCCGCCATAGAGATTGAGCGTGTCGTCGCCGCCTTCCATGCTGATCGCGCGGCCGGTATTGCCGATGATGGTGCCATAGTTCGACAGCACGTCGGCGCCCTCGCCGGTCTGGATCGCTGCGCCGTCGCCGCGGATGAAGCGGGTCGAGCCGGTACCGGTATAGGTCACGCCGTTCAGCGTACCGACCGAGCCGGTATCGGGCGTGCCGCTCTGCAGCAGCGTAACGCCGTTGGGATCGGGAATCGTGCCGTTGCCGATGATGGTGCCGTAGTTGACGATCCTGTCGTTGTCGACGGCAGCATTGCCGGTCTTGTTCTCGGAGCGGATCGCATAGCTGTTGTTGCCGACGATGGTGGCGCCGGCATAGTTGATCAGGTCGAGCGCCGCCGATCCGCTGCGCGAATGGTCCGGATTTGAATCGTTGTTGACGACGATGCCCGCCGCGCCACCGCTGATGGTGCCGTAGTTGCGGATGGTGCCGCCGCCGATCGCAAGGCCTTCGCTGTTGTTGAAGCGGCCGCCGTCGTCGGCGCCGGTTGCGCCGGTGCCCTGGACGATGCCGTAATTGGTCAGCGTCAGGACATTGTCGATATCGATGCCGTCGCCATCGCTGCGCGTCGAGACGCCATCGATCGCCCCGGTGATGGTGCCGTAGTTGGTGACGATGGCGTTGCCGCCGCCGACGCCCGCACCGTTGCGGCCGATGATGGTTGCGCCGGCAAAATTGTTGACCGTGATGGTGCCGGCGTCGCCCGCGGTACCGTTCTTGGCACCCGAGATCAGGCCGCCGGCATAGTTGTTGACGGTGCCGTTGTGGCGGCCCTGAAGATCGATCGCATCGGCGCTGGGCCGGCCGGTTGCGGGATCGATCGTGCCATTGGCGATGATCTGGCCGTAATTGTCGATCGTGAAGTTTTCGCCCGGACGGATCGCGTCCGCATTGGCTGCGGTGATCAGGCCGATCGCGCGGTTGGTGATGTGAACGCTCGCGGCGGTCGAGGTGAGATTGTCGAAGTCGATCGCCTGCCCGGTCGCCGATTTGATGGTGCCGGCATTGTCGACCGAGAACCTGGCCGCGGTCGTGCTGTTGCTGCCCGACGCGCCGTTGATCTGGATGGCGTCGTCCGCCGACTGGATCGTCGCGCCCGCATTGTTGACGACCGACAGCGAGATCACGTTGTTGAGATTGGTGGTGGCGCGGATCGCGCGAGACCCTGCCGTATTGGTCGCGTCGATCAGGCCGGAATTTGTGATCGTGGTGGTTCCGCCGCCGATCCGCATCACGTCGCTGCCTGATGACTTGATGGTGCCGCCGCTCTGGTTGGTGATCGCGAACACGGTGGTGTTCGACGTCGCGTTGACGAAGTCGAAGACGCGGCCGTTGCCCGTCGACTGGATGGTGCCGGCATTGTCGACGGTGACCGACCCGCTGCTCAGGCCGCCGTTGATCCGGAATGCATCGTTGGACGCCGTGAAGAGCGCGCCGGCATTGTTGATCAGCGTGAGATTGCCGCTGATGGCGCTGCTCGAGGTGTCGATGCCGCGCGACGTCGCCGAGATGGTGCCGTTGTTGGTGATGACGACGCCGGGCGACGACAGGCCGGTGATCCAGGTGATCGCGGTGCCCGTCACCGACAGGCTGCTGCCGGCGGCGACCGAGCCGGTATCATTGTTGGAGACGGTCTGCGCCGTCGTGCTGTTGGGAGGAGTGCTGAAGCTTGCGGCCAGTGCCGGACAGGAGAACCCCAACGAAGTCGCAGAAATAGCCAGCGCAAGCCGGCTTGCGCGGCTCAGAAACTCAGATTTCACGTAACGCCCCCAAGTACTTATTACCGGGGTAGAGCCCCGGTCATTGCGGGCGGCAATCTGGGTATGGTTTGTGACAGGCGCACAACAAATGACGATGCTGCCTTGCGGCGCAACGACACAGGGGCGAGAGCAACCGACGGACATCCAAGCGGGTACTGCTATCGGCGCCTGGAACCGGCGCCGCCGCTGAATATATTTGCGGCGCGTCAACGCCTTGATTCGGCGGCTATTTGAGCCGTGCATCGCAATGCGGCATTGCCGCGAATTGCGAGCCTGACAACAAGACTGCCTTTTTCGGCCTGGAACCCCTTGCTAGCTTTGACGTTAATGCGGGCAGCGTTGTGTGAACCGAGGGAGTTTCCCCAATGGATTTCGCGAGTCCTCTGCTGAGCAAGCTGAGCATTGTGGCCGCGTACATCGCGTTAGCCTTCGTCGGCGCCATTATTCTCGGCGTGTTCTAGGACATTCGACAGGCATGAGTTCAGCGCCCGGCGGCCGCCCCCGCCGGCGCTTTGCTGTTTTGCGTTCACTCCCCCACAACTACAGCTCGATGATCGCGATGAGGGGCTCGAATGCGATGCGCGTGCAGCGCTGCGCCGTGCAACGGCGGGGCGAGTCTTGCGAGTCGCCCTTCAGGTAACGGCTTGTATCTGCCCGGCGGTCGCTTCATGTGCGTCGCCGGACCCGCTATAAGAGCCGCATTGTCGAAAATGAATTGAACCTGCGGGCGACCGGCGACCAATGAAGCATTTCCTCACCGCGGCCAGGCTGTTGGCCCTCGATCTCGCCTCGACGCTTGTCTTTCTTGTTCTGTTCCTGCTGACGCACAACACCGCGCTCGCGGTCGGCCTCGGCATCGCGTTCGGCGTCGTGCAGATCGGCGTCCAGATGGTGCGCGGCAAGCGGATCGACACCATGGAATGGCTCAGCCTGTTCCTGGTCGTCGCCGCCGGCTCCGCCACGCTGCTGACCCACGACCCGCGCTTCGTGCTGTTCAAGCCGAGCGTGATCTACGCCATCGTCGGCGTCGTGATGCTGAAGCCCGGCTGGCTCAACCGCTACCTGCCCGAGATCGCACAGAAGGTCGTGCCCGATGTCGCCGTCAAGGTCGGCTATGCCTGGGCCGCCCTGATGTTCATCTCCGCCGCGGTGAACGCCGTCGTCGCGCTGACCTGCGAGATCACGACATGGGCCGTCGTGATGCCGATCTTCGGCATCGTGAGCAAGATCGTGGTGTTCCTCGGCGGCTTTGCCGCGCTCCGCCTCACCGCGAGGCGCCGCATCCGCGCCATGCCGGAGGCCCAGCGCGAGGCCGTGCTCGCGCTCGAAGGAGCACCGGCGCCCGCGGCGCCGTAACCCCCGACCGGGGTGTTGTTGACGAAACAAACGGCCCGCGCGACGAAACCATTTTGCCATGACGACGAAGAATTGCTGAAACCAAGCCTGCCTAGTGATCGGTTCGATAACGCGCTGCTTCGGCGCGATCACAAGGGGGACATGATGGCTTTCACCGCTTCCGCGCTTCGTCACGGCAAACTGCTGGCGGCAACCGCGTTCACGCTCGGTCTGCTGACCTCGGCGTCCTATGCCTACACCGACGAGCAGCAGCAGATGTGCACCAGCGACGCCATGCGGCTGTGCAGCTCGGAAATTCCCGACGTCGATCGCGTCACCGCCTGCATGATCCGTCAGCGCGCGCTGCTCAGCGACGGCTGCAAGGCGGTGTTCCACTACGTGCCGCCGGCGGTTGCGCAACCCGCGAATTATGCGCCCGCGGCCAAGCCGGCGAAACCGCTCAATATCACTCCTCACAAGCGCGGCTAAGCAAAACCCCAACAGCGACCAAGCACCGCGCTTCCGGCAACGGAGCGCGGTGCTTGATCGTTTCGGTCCGCCATGACAACAAGGCACGACCGTTCATCCGGCATTCAGCCTGACGCGGCTCAATTGCCGTCCCCACTGCCTCCCCCGGGAATCGATGGCGATGCGCCGCAGCTTTCTCTTTGCGCTTCTGCTTGGCGCCGGCGTCACGATCGGTTGGCAATCGGCCAATGCCGCGCCGGACTTGACGCGGCTTGCACAGGCGCAGCCTGCACAGGCACCCGCCCCGGCGCCGAGTGCGACGCCGGCTACGCCCGCTCCTGCAACACCCGCGCCTGCAACGCCGGCGCCGGCCGCGAGCGCGCAGCCCGCGGCGCCCGAGCCGATCGGCAATGTGGCAACACTGACAGGAACCGCGACCGTCACGCGCAACAGCACCGCGACGCCGCTGCAGATCCGCGACGACATCTTTGCCAATGACGAGGTCGCGACATCAGGGACCTCCTCGCTCGGCATCACCTTCATCGACGGCACCACCTTCAACCTGCGCGCCAATGCCAGGATCACGATCGACAATTACGTTTATGAGGACGGCGGCCAACAGAACAGCGCGCTGTTCAACGTCACCAAGGGAACGGCGGCCTTCGTCGCCGCCGCGGTCGCCAAAACCGGCGACATGAAGATCTCGACCCCGACCGCGACGCTCGGCATCCGCGGCACCACCGGTCTCGTCGAGGTGCCCGAAGGCGCCACCGCGACCAGCAGGAATGTCGGCATCAAGCTCTATCCCGACGCCGACGGACATGTCGGCCGCATCGAGGTCAACGACCGCAGCGGTGCCTCGCTCGGCGTGCTGACGCGCGGCGCCAGCGGCTTTGCGATTCGTCCGGGCACCGGCGGTGCCCGCTTCGCCGCGGTGCCGCTGACGATCTCGCCGCAACAGATCACGCGCGACCAGGGCTTTGTGCGCCAGGTCCATAGCGCGCAGACGCTGGGCCGCCAGGTCGTGACCGAGCAGCGCGACTTCCGCCGCGCCAATCCCGATTTCCGCAGGGCCAATCCGGCCGCGCCCTATCCGAACCGCGGCCAGCCCGTGCAGCCGAACCCGCAGCGGCAGAACGGCCTGCCGGGCCAGAACCGCAACACGCCGCAGCAGCCGGGTCAGCAAAACCGTCCGGGCCAGATGCAGCAGCCCGGTCAGCCGAACCGTCCCGGCCAGCAACCGGGCACGCCTGGCCGGCAAGGTTCGCAGCAGCGGCCCGGCACGCAGCAGCAAGGCGGCGCACAGCATGCGCTGCCCGGCCAACCCGGCGGCGCGACGCTGCCGCACGCGCCCGGCGTCCAGACGCCAGCCGGACAACAGCCGGCGGGACAACAGCCAACGCGCCAAGCCCCCACGCAAGAGCCCGCGCGCCAAGGCGGCACGACGCAACCCGGCGGACAACAATCGCCGGCACGTCAAGGCGGTCTGCAGCCCGGCCGCACCCAGGCACCGGGCGGCGTGCGCCAGCCAGGACCACCAGCGGCCCAGCCGGGTCAATCGGGCGCGCCGCGACAAGGCACAGCGCAGCCCGTGCCGCAGGCGCCCGGCCAGATCCGACCCGGCATCCAGCAAGCCGCACCGGGCGTACGTCCGGGCATACAACGGCCCGCGGTGCAGGCGCGGCCAGGCTTCCAGCAACGGCGCGCGCCGCCTCCGCCGCGCGGCGCGAAGCCTCCACCCAGGGACAAGCGCCAGTAACTGAGATCACAGCAATGTCGATCAAACGAGCGAATGGCGCCGGCGAGTTACGCCGGCGCCATGCACAGATCGACCAATGCCGAGCGGCAGGTCAGCCGCGCCTGGTGATCACGGCCTCCAGATATTCGCTCGGGATCACCAGCGTGCCGTCCCTGGCGATATTGAACTGGTCCATCAGGCTGAACATGTCGGCGGCGAGCAATTGCTGCTTGACCGGATCGATCGCCCCGAACGCCTTCAGCACGGGCCCGTAATAGGTGCGGAAGATCTCGAGGAAATGCTCGCGCGACCTGTAACGGAAATTGAAGTGCCTGCGCCTGGCATCGAGCGTCGCCTGCGGGCCGAACAAGGCGCCGAGATGCGCCTCGGTGCCCCACAGCGCGGGAGACTTCACGCCCGGCGCCGGCGGCACATACTTCCCGATGGTCTTGAACAGCTGGCCGATGAAACCTTCCGGCGTCCAGCTTGCGAGGCCGATCTTGCCGCCGATGCGGCAGACGCGGCGCAGTTCATTCGCCGCCTGCTGCTGGTCGGCGGTGAACATGACCCCGAAGGTCGACAGCACGACATCGAAGCTGGCATCGGCAAACGGCAGCTTCTCCGCGTCCGCTTCCTGGAACGTGATGGGCAGACGCTCCGCCGCCGCCCGCTCGCGGCCGCGCTCGAGCAACGCCGCGACGTAGTCGGTCGAGACCACGTCGGCAAAGCGCCGCGCCGCAGCCAGCGTCGCATTGCCGTTGCCGGCGGCGACGTCGAGCACCATCTGATTGCTGCGCAGGTCGACTGCCTCGCAGAGCATATCGCCGACGATCTGGAGCGTGGTGCCGACGATCGCGTAGTCGCCCGAGCTCCAGGTGGCTTGCTGGCGCGCCTTGACGGCGGCGAGATCGACAGTCGGCATTTCGGTCTGAACGTTCATGTGCATCTCCTTTGAAAATGTGGTGCGGCTCGCGGCGAGGCCGCCGGCTTCGCCGAAAGTCCGCGGGTTGCGCCAAAAAACGGCGTCGAGCAGTGCAATGACTTCAAATGTGCTGCGCGCTATGTGCGGCGGTCGAGCAGGACCGGGATGGTCGATGCGGCAACTATGCTCCAGTCCGAGCGATGCCTGCAGCCGTGGCTGCTACGCTGCGTCGAGGCGGCCTGCTGCGCCGGAGCTGCACGATGCTCCAGAACGACAGGTTCCTCCGCTCGGGTGAACACGGGCGAGGACAAACCCGCGATCACCAGCCCGAGCAGCGCGCTTCGCCCGATCGGCCGTGAGCAGCGGTTCCCGGCGCCCTTCGACTGGCCGCAGGCCTCGCGCGGCATCAGGCGACTGGCCTGCCGCTCGCGATGGGCGAGCATGCCTGCGACCGATTGATTGACGATCCGGCGGATCCGCAAAAGCAGGAAGGAAAAATGCCTTCGTACCGAACTTGAAATGGATTCCATGAATGAAATCGACATAATTGTTTCCTTGATCGAAGTGTGATGGCGCTCCGGATCAGGTTTGGTCGGGATACGCCATGCGACGCCGCGCAGGCGTCATTCGGCTGCAATGGGCGGTTGGACCGGATCACCACGCACCACCACGGTTGCCGCGACCTTGTAGAATTCCTCGCCCGGCATGCCGACGCAGCGCGCATGCTCCCGGATCGAGTCACCGTCACGCGCCTCGTATATGCAGAATGTGCCGATGCGACCATCCGCCTCGTGCACCACATAGCTGCGGATCCAGCGGACACGGTCCGGCATCTGCTCGTCGCCGACCCTTGCGGACGTTGCGCCGGCGAGTTCCAGCTCGCTCATGTTCGCCCAGGCGCTCGGACGGCGAATGACATAGAGTTCCATCGAAATCTCCTCGGTTGCAATTATTGAACGGCAGGCGCTCATGGCGAGCCATGATCAGCTATAGGCGCTGTCGATGCCGACTGTCCTTACCGCGGACTGATCATTGCCTGATCTTTGTCTGATCCTTGCCTGAACCTTTTCCGCCGAGCCCGCACTCACACACATGGCATTCTCATTTGGACTGTTCGAGCTTGATGAAGCTGGACGCGTGTTGCTGTGCGCGCGCCAAGAGGTCCCATTGCAGCCACGTGTGTTCGATCTGCTGATTTATCTGGTTCGACACCGCGACCGGGTCATCCCCAAGGAAGAACTCCTCGAAGCCGTCTGGCCGGATGTGACGGTCACAGACAACTCGCTGCAGCGGGCGGTGAGTGCGTTGCGCGCCGCGCTGCGCAACGGCGGCATGGACGGCGCGATCCGAAATCTGCCGGGCAAAGGCTATCGCTTCTTCCTCGAGTCAGAGATCCGGCAGCCGGAACGGATCGACCCCAAGCAAGTCGATGGCACCGTCGGTGCAATCGGTCTCGCCCGACGCGCAGCGGCCGGACAATTGTGGTTGCAGGCAGCGACCCTGTTCGCGAGCGCGGATGAAAGCGGCCAGCTCAACGCTGAAGATCTGCACGATTGGGCGCTCGCCCTGCAGTGCCTCGGCAGGGCCACGGCAGCGATTCCGATTCTGGTTCGCGCGGTCGGCGCCCGCAGCCAGGCCGGTGACGCCGCAGGCGCCACGGTCGACGCGATAGCACTCTCGGCCTTGCATTTCGAAAGCGGCCAGGCCGCGATCGGAAAGGGCTGGCTCGCTCGGGCGGAAGATTGGGCTTCAACGCTCGACGATCCTCCGACGACGGCCCTGGTGTTATGGATGAAGTCGAAACTGGCTGCTTTCGATGGCGAACCGGAACAGGCACTCGCGTTGGCCGATGCTGCCTACACCGCCGTCCGATACAAGGATGCGATCAATATCGAAGCGCTGAGCCTGGCCTATCGCGGCTTCTATCGGCTGTGCCTCGGCGACACACACGGAGGACTGTCCGATCAAGACCATGCCGCCGCAGTTGCCCTGTCCAGCAACAATCTGGACCCGATCATGGGCGGCAACCTCTATTGCAACATCCTCTGGGCGGCCCGGATGTTCGGAGATTGGGCACGCGCCGACCAGTGGACGCGGAGCTACCAGAACTTTTGCTCGGGCAGCGGCATGGAATTGACGGGCTCGTGCCAGCTGCACCGCTCCGAGGTGCTCGGCATCCGAGGCTCGCTCGACGAAGCGCTGGCGCGCATTCAGGACGCGCTCGCGCGCCTCACCAGCGATGCGCCCTGGTCGCTTGGCGATGCCAACCGGGTGCTGGGCGATATTCAGGCGGCGATCGGCAATGACGACGCAGCGCTCGAAGCCTATGACAGGGCTTACACGCTGGGCTGGTGCCCGGAACCGGGCCGCGCCATGCTGCTGCTCGCAAGAGGGGAAGCGGAAGCCGCCTATGCAAGCCTCGAGCGAAGCCTGATCGGCAAGACCTGGTGGACGCTGCAGCGGCGCGGAATCCTGCTCGCGCATCTGGCGCTGGTTGCCGCGCACACGCATCGGACCGTTCGAGCGAAGGCATTGATCTGCGAACTGTCGGGAAGTCCGGATCGCTGGCCGATGCCCTCGATCCGCGCACTCACCAACGAAGCACAGGCGATCCTCGCGCTTTCCCGGCAGGACCATGAAACAGCCATGCGGCATCTCCATCTCGCCCGCCAGCTGTGGTCCAGCATCGAAGGGCGGGTCCAGATCGTGCGGCTGCGGCTTCAGATCTCCAGCCTCCAGTTGGAGCATGGAGATGTTCGCGGCGCCATGGCCGAAGTTCATGCGGCACAGCTTCTGGCCCGTGACCTGGGCTCGCCCAAGCGTCTTGCCGAGTGTCTTGCCTTGCAGCGTGACATTGACGCCTGGCAGCCAACGGCACGACGTCAGATGTGCGGGTGATCACGCCGCGCGGCGCAGCCAGTCGCGCACGCGTTCGATCAGATTCTTGCGCGGCGTGGCCTGAGGTGCCGCGCCGGCCGGCACGACCTCGTGCACGAATGGCGGCGCTTGTTCAGGGACGACCGTCTCGGCGCCCCGCTCGGTCTCGGCAGCTGCATCGGGTGCGTCCGCCGGAACGTCCTGCGGCGCCATGATCAGCGGATCGGGTTTGCTTTGCACCAGCGGCGGCTGATCGATGGCCGGCGTCTCCGCCGGCGTAGCCGCATCGGCAACATCAGGCGCGTCGGCGACCTCCTGCTCGTCGATGACCTGTGGCACAGCGACTTCGCGAATCCGCCGGCGCTCTGCGGCCACGGCTCTCGCCCGCGCGCGCCGCTCGCGCTCGGCGAGCGCCGCGGCCTGCAACGCGATCGGTCCGACATTTTCCAGGAACGCGCGCTCATAGCCGCGTGACAGACGCTCGAGTGCCGCATCGAGCGGCAGCCAGTCCACCTCGCGGATGTCGCTCATCAGCGCCCGCACCGGCTTGCCGCCGGCATCCATGCGCCAGTAATGCACCACCTTGGATCGGCCGCCTGAATCATAGACCAGCGTGCCGAGGAATTCGTGCACGTCGACGTCGTGGCCGGTTTCCTCGAGCACCTCGCGTTCGGCAGCGGCGCGCGGCGTCTCGCCGTCGTCGAGCTTGCCTTTCGGCAACACCCATTCATTGCGCTTGCGCAGCCGCACTACGGCGAAGCGCTGCGGTGCGTCCCGCCGCAGCACAATGCCTCCCGCCGCCAGAACAGGCGTCCGCGCCATCTCGTGTCCATCAGGTTTGCGATTTAGGATCGTCGCACGACGATCCCGACCATTCTATGCATGATCGCGAAAAGTGGAAGCCGGTTTTCATGCTCAAACGATGAGCGCGATGGAAACAAGGCTATAAAGGCCTCCGCAGCAGCGGCTCGCCGCATTTGATCCGCGTTCCCTCCGCGACGTTGTCAGGGAATTCGAAATTGCCGGGCGCCAGCACGATGATCGTCGAGCCGTGTTCGAACCAGCCGAGTTCATCGCCCTTCTTCACATGCGCGTTACAGGAAAAATCCACCGGACCCCGCGACTGCGCGTTCAGCGTAATGTCGAGGAAATGCAGGCGGAGGCTCGCGACAAGGATCGCCGCGACCGGAACCAGCGTCAGTGCCTCGCCGGTTGGAAGCTTGGCGCGCAGCACCGCGCGCTCGTTCTTGCAGAACAGCCGCTCGATCCGCTTCAGCGCGATCGGATTGACGTTCCAGACGTCGCCATGAATGAACGTCACCTTGTCGATGGCAAGATCATAGGGCGCGTGGAAGCGGTGATACATGCTCGAGGTCAGCCGCAGTGTGACGAAGCGGCCGTTCCGGTGCTGCTCCACCAACGCGGGATCGCCGACCAGATCGAGCAGCGAATAGGGCGCGCCCTTGACCTGGAACAATTGCCCGTCCTCGATCCGCCCATGCGCGCCGATGATCGCGTCCGACGGGCTCGCGATAATGGCGGGATCGGCCGCTGCCGGACGCAGGCCGGGCTTGAGCTCGCGGGTGAAGCAGTCATGCAGGCTCCTGAACTCGGTCTTCTTGGCCTCCGACAGATCGAGGTCGGAGAACAGCTTCCAGCAGGCGATCGAGGCGTCGCGCACCAGGGGGTTCTCGACCTTGGAGAACCAGCCCATGAATCGGGTCAGCGCGGCCCGCGGAATCCGGTTGGTGAGCAGGAAATTGAGGTCTTCCTGCTGGGTGAATGCCGAGATCAGGCCCTTGACTGTCATGAATCTGTTAGGTGCTGAGGCTAGCGCTTCTGTCATGGAAACATCCCTTCCGATTCTCTCGCTGTCCGCCGCCGCGCTTGCCGGCGCCGCCGCAGCTTTCCCCAAAATTCAGGCCCGCATCGCGCTCTCGCGTGCTAAGCACCGCTCGCTGACCGGACATTCCAAGATGTCCAAGATGGTCGCGCGGATGGTCCCGCACTACGAATTCGACATCGACGATTTCTTCCGCTCCGACGGCGCGCCGAAGGACGTCGCGATGCAGCGCCAGGACGGCTTCTTCCGCCTCGCCGGCCTCTACGGGGATCGCTACCCCAAGGGCCGCGCGCTGACCGCCGAGGTCACGGAGCGCATCTCCGACCTGCAGTTCACCGAAACCTACCGCGTGCCGTTCCAGTACAGCCGCCTGGTGCGCGAGCATCTCGGCACCTCGGCCTTCGTCGAGGCCTCCAGCGGCGTCACCGTCACCGACGTCGACGGCAATGTCTTCTACGACCTGACCGGCTCCTACGGCGTCAACATCTTCGGCAACGACTTCTACAAGGAGTGCATCGCCGAAGGTGAGAAGCGCGCCCACGCGCTCGGCCCCGTGCTGGGCCCCTATCACCCGGTCATTGCCGACAACGTCAAGCGGCTCTGCGAGCTGTCCGGCCTCGACGAGGTCTCGTTCCATATGTCCGGCACCGAGGCCGTGATGCAGGCGGTGCGGCTCGCGCGCTACCACACCAAGCGGAAGCGCCTCGTGCGCTTCGCCGGCGCCTATCACGGCTGGTGGGGCGACGTGCAGCCCGGCGTCGGCAACCCGGTGTCGCCGCACGAGACCTTCACGCTCGCCGACATGTCGGAGAAGACACTGCACGTGCTGCGGACGCGCAGCGACATCGCCTGTGTGCTGGTCAACCCGCTGCAGGCGCTGCATCCCAATTCCAACGCGCCCGGCGATTCCGCGCTGGTCGACTCCTCGCGTTCCTCCAAATACGACCGCGCCGCCTACACCGAATGGCTGAAGAAGCTGCGCGAGGTGTGCACCGAACGCGGCATCGTCCTGATCTTCGACGAGGTGTTCGTCGGCTTCCGCCTCGCCGCCGGCGGCGCCCAGGAATATTTCGGCGTCAAGGCCGACATGGCGACCTACGGCAAGAGCCTGGCCGGCGGGCTTCCGGTCGGCATGGTGTGCGGCCGCAAGGATTTGATGCGGCGCTTCCGCGACGACCGCCCGGCCGACATCTGCTTCGCCCGCGGTACCTTCAACTCGCATCCCTATGTGATGACGGCGATGGACGAGTTCCTGAGCCGGCTCGCCAGCCCGAACTTCCGCTCGATCTACAACGGGCTGGACGAGACCTGGAACGGCCGTGCCAAGGCGCTCAACGACCGCCTCGCCGCGCAAGGCCTTCCAGTTCGGGTCGGCAACATCTCGTCGATCTGGACCGTCTATTACACCGAGCCGTCCCGCTACAACTGGATGCTGCAATACTATCTGCGGGCCGAGGGACTGGCGCTGAGCTGGGTCGGCACCGGCCGTCTGATCTTCACCCTGAACTACACCGACGCCGACTTCGCCGAGGTCAGCGACCGCTTCGTTGCGGCAGCCGAGAAGATGAAGCGCGACGGCTGGTGGTGGCACAAGGCCGGCCTTACCAACAAGAACATCAAGCGGCAGATCCTGAAGGAGATGGTCGCCGTGAGGTTCGGCCGCTGAGCACACCGTCATTCCGGGGCGATGCACAGCATCGAACCCGGAATCTCGAGATTCCGGGTTCGCTCGCTGGCGCGATCGCCCCGGAATGACGGCGTTTGGGTCGTCACCGTGAAGTTCAGGCGCTGAGGCAACGCGCGGCCCGCCTACTCCCTCGCCCCGCTCTTGCGGGGAGAGGGCTGGGGTGAGGGGCTGCATCCACAAAATCGGTGACAGACGGACTCGTGGTGAGCCCCCCTCACCCGGATCGCTGACGCGATCCGACCTCTCCCCGCAAGCGGGGCGAGGTGACGTGTGCGCGCGGTCGAAGGCGCTCAAGTGATGATCCGCCGTAATCCTAAGACGTAGATGCCCGGGACAAGCCCGGGCATGACGCAGTTTGAAGACGCTGGGAGCAACGATCAGGCGTGCTTGACGTGCTTCTCGAGACCCGGATCGATCAGTTCGCCCTTCATCAGGAACAGCGGCGCCTTGTGATAGAGCTTCAGATCGTTGAACGGGTCGGTGACGATCTTGGTCATCCAGACGAGGCCGGTTTCGACGTCGCGGATGAAGAACAAATGGATGGTGCGGAACAGCAGGCCGCCGACGCCGACCACGAGCCAGATCTTGGCCACCTGGCGGGTGAAGTCGCCCATCGTGACCCAGGGCTTGAACAGGCCGAACAGCGTCGGATCGAAGTACAGCACCATCGGCGACAGCGCCCAGATCGCCATCAGCACGACCTTGCGCTGCAGATTGTAGCCGACCTTGATGTCTTCCTTGTGCTCGTGGGTCGCCTGGTTGACGTGGTCGTAGCCCTTCGGCTCGAAGAAGAAGTGACCGGCCTGGCGCGAGGTCATCGAGACCAGCCAGCCGACCAGCGCCGACACGACCGGATCGAAAAACAGCATCACATAGGCGAACAGGAAGCTCAGCGCGCTGACGAAGTGCAGGCTCTGGTTGATCCGGCTGTGATGGTAGAAGCGATGGTCATCCCAACGCTGGGTACGCAGCTCTTGCAGGAAATTCTTGATCATTGGTTCCCCCAACATCTTTCGGGACAGGATTTACAGGGATTCGATGTATCGCGTGTGACATCATCATAATGACATATGACAATGCGGAGCGACGCCTTGACGCAACCGGAGCAGGGTCTCGCCTCATCCCGACAAAATCTGCGGGGATCAGGCGAAGGAGATCGTAGCCTCCCGGCTTGGGGGGGCGCTGTGCGCTACCTCACCCGGGAGGAGCGGCGGGCTGGGCCGCCTGGCCGGGCCGTCTCAGGCGGCTTTGGCGACATCCGCCTTGCGGAAGCGGACCAGCGAGAAGTGGCCGAGCGGCGGAATCAGGCGGCGCTCAGCGAGTTCCATGCCGCGCGCGCCCGCGAGCCATTTGGTGTAGCGCGACCAGGCGAATTCGGCGGTCCGGAACCCGAGCGGGCGCACCACCGGCTGCAGCTTCTGCTCGATGAAGCGGCGCACGCCGGCATCGGCGCTGACGCGGGTCAGGATGATCAGTTCACCGCCCGGACGCACCACGCGGGCGAACTCGTCGAGCGCGGCTTCCGGGTTCGGCACCGCCGACAGCACATACTGCGCCATCACCACGTCGAACGAATTGTCGGGGAATTCGAGCTTCTCGGCGTCCATCACCGCGAGGCCCTCGACATTCTTCAGGCCCCGCTCCGCGACCCGCTTCTTGGCCTTCTCCAGCATCGCTTCCGAGATGTCGGTGCCGAAGATGCGGACGTTCTGGCTGTAGAGCGGCAGCGAGATGCCGGTGCCGACGCCGACCTCGAGCACCCGGCCGCCGATCTTGTTGGTGGCCTGGATCGCGGCCTGCCGGCCCTTGCTGAACACACCGCCAAACACGAGGTCGTAGATCGGCGCCCAGCGGTCATAGGCCTGCTCGACCGTCTCGCGGTCGAAGTCCATGGAACGGTCGGCACCCAGCTTGATGATTTCAGCCATAGATCGTCTCTCGTCTCTCGTTCGATTGAGCTGCTAATTCGGAACCGCGCTGCGGCCGGCAACGCGGCGGGCGGGCCGCGGCGCGCGGCTCGGCTGCAGCGTGGCCAGATTGCCGATGAACTGACGCGCACTGTTTTCCCAGGAACGCTCCAACGCAAAATTGCGGCAATCCGCGCGCGACATCGTCAGCGCGCGCAGGCAGGCGCTGCGCAGGTCATTGTCGATCGCGCCGATCGGATGGTGGGCGATGACGTCCTTCGGGCCGGTGACCGGGAATGCCGCGACCGGCGTGCCGCAGGCCAGCGCCTCGAGCTGTACGACGCCGAAGGTGTCGGTCAGGCTCGGGAACACGAAGACGTCGGCGGCAGCGAGGTGCGAGGTCAAATCCTGCCCCTTCTTCTCGCCAAGGAAAATCGCGTCGGGATATTTCTGTTCCAATGCCGCCCTTTGCGGGCCGTCGCCGACCACGACCTTGGAGCCCGGCAGGTCCAGTGACAGGAAGGCGTCGAGGTTCTTCTCCACCGCGACGCGGCCCATGGTCATGAAGATCGGCCGCGGCAGATCGAGCACCGCCGGCTGGTCCGGATTGAAGATCCTGGTGTCGACGCCGCGGGTCCAGAAGCCGAGCCTGCGGAAGCCGCGCTCGGCGAGCTCGCTGCGCAGCGAGTCGGTCGCGACCATCGTCATCGACCCGGCGGCGTGGAAGTGGCGCAGCACCGCATAGCCGACGCTGTCGGGAATGCCGGTACGAACCGAAACATATTCCGGGAAGCGCGTTGTATAGGATGTGGTGAAGGCGAGCTTGTTGCGCTGGCAATAGCCGCGCACCGCCCAGCCGATCGGCCCTTCGGTCGCGATGTGGATCGCCTCGGGCGCGGCCTCCTCGATCCGGCGCGCGATCTCGCGGCGGTTCGGCAGCGCCACGCGCAGGCCCGGATAGGTCGGCACGCCGACCGAGCGGAAACCGTCGGGAGTGAGGAATTCGATCTCGGCGCCGAGCCCGGCTGCGCTGCGCGCAAGCGACGTCAGCGTCCGGACCACGCCGTTGACTTGCGGATGCCAGGCATCGGTCGCAACGAGTATGCGCATTGCAGGAGATCCAAATCGTTAATCTTGATTCTGCTCGCACGACGTTCTGACATGGATGTTTCAAACGTATGACGTCATCGAAATGTTAGTTTGTTTTTCACGGCAAACGGCCGGTTTTTCGTGTAACGTGACAGCCAGATGTCAGAGCAGAGTGAAAATCCCGGCACCAAGCGCCGCAGGCTCAGGAGACGAAACTCGTCGCTGCTGATCCTTGCGGCCGGCATGCTTGTGTTCGGCCTCGCCGCCGGCGCGCTGTATTACGCGCTGCGTCCGGTGACGCTCGCGATCGCGGTCGGCCCGACCGGCAGCGAGGACGTCAAGCTGATCCAGGGCTTCACCCAGGTCTTTACGCACGACGGCAGCTCGGTGCGGCTGAAGCCGGTCACGACGCAGGGCTCCGCCGAGAGCATCGCGCTGTTCACGGCGAACAAGGTCGACCTCGCGGTGGTGCGCGGCGACCTCGATCTGCCCGCGAGCGCCGAGTCGGTTGCGATCCTGCGCAAGAATGTCGTCGTGCTGTGGGCGCCCTCGGGCGCCAAAGGCAAGCGGCGGTCCGCGAAGATCAAGAGCATCGACGATCTCGCCGGCCACAAGGTCGGCGTGGTCGGCAGCACCCAGGCCAATGTCACGCTGCTGCGCGTGATCCTGACCGAATCCGGCGTCAACCCCGACAAGGTCGCGGTCAGCCAGTTCGCCGTCAACAAGATCGCCGACCTCGCGCGCGATCCCTCGCTCGATGCCTACATGACCGTCGGCCCGCTCGACAGCAAGATAACGGCGGAAGCGATTACGGCGACGGCGGCCGCGCGCGGCGAGCCGGTCTTCCTCCCGGTCGATGTCTCGGAAGCGATCGCACAGAAGCATCCGCGCTATGAGTCCGAGGAGATCGCCGGCAGCATCTTCTCGTCGTCGCCGGCGCGGCCCGAGGACAAGGTCGAGACCGTCAGCGTCAATCACCTCATCATCGCGCAACATGCGCTGAGCGAGGCGACCGTCGGCGCGCTCGACCGGCAGCTGTTCACGCTGCGCCTC
This sequence comes from Bradyrhizobium sp. USDA 4538, assembly GCF_024171045.1. Lineage (NCBI taxonomy): Bacteria > Pseudomonadati > Pseudomonadota > Alphaproteobacteria > Hyphomicrobiales > Nitrobacteraceae > Bradyrhizobium > Bradyrhizobium sp. USDA 4538. The sequence continues at coordinate 6,005,809 of NZ_JALJZE010000001.1, read as the reverse complement.
CAGGTCGCGCGCGATCTGCCGGCGGCGGCAAAGATCGAGAAGCCCGACACCGACAAGGACGCCGCGCTGCCGGCACATCAGGGCGCGGCCGCCTATATCGACGGCACCGAGCGCACCTTCCTCGAAAAATACTCCGACTACATCTGGGGCGGCATCCTGCTGCTCTCCGGCCTCGGCTCGGCCGGCGCCTGGCTGCGCCACTACGTGAAGCGCGACGAGCGCGAGCACTACATCACCCATCGCGACAATCTGCTGACCCTGATCTCGCAGGTGCGCGGCGCCGAGACGCCGGAACAGCTCGCCGCCATGCAGGGCGACGCGGATGCCCTGTTGCGCGAGGCGCTCGACTGCTACGACGACGGCGCGATCGAGGAAGGCGATCTCTCGGTGATCGGGCTGACGCTCGAGCAATTCCATCACGCCGTCTCCGACCGCCGCGCCGTGATCAACGGCGACAAGCCGGGCCTGCCGCGGATGCGCGCCGGCTAGGCCGCGTGCACGCCGAATTGCACCGAGAGCAATGTGCACCGAGAGCAATGTGCACCGAGAGCAATGTTTGGATTGCGCATGCAGGCGCGCGTGGCCATGTTGAGTACTGACCACAACGCTTCGCACGACACCATGATCACGTCCATCGTCGCTGACCTGCCCGGGCCTTTCGTGCTCGCGGTTGCCTTCGCCGGCGTCTTCCTGATCGCCTTCATGAAGGGCGCGTTCGGCGGCGGCTTTGCCATCGTCGGCATCCCGCTGCTGTCGCTGGCGATGGACCCGATCGCGGCGGGCGCGCTGCTGGCACCGTTGTTCGTCGTCATGGACGTCACCGCGCTGCGGTTCTGGCGCCCGAGCACGTGGTCGCGCATCGACCTCGCGATGCTGCTGCCGGCGCTCGTCGTCGGCATCGGCCTCGGCTATTTCGTGCTGCGCGATCTCGACCGGCATGCCGTCGAGATCGTGATGGGCGTGGTGACGCTGGTGTTCGCCGCGCTGTGGTTTCTCGGCGGCGGCGAGATCAAGCCGCGTCCGCGCTCGACGTTCAAGGCGACGTTCGCCGGCCTGTCCTCCGGCGTCACCACGATGGTGGCCCATTCGGGCGGGCCGCCGCTTGCGATCTATCTGCTGCCGCTCGGCATGCCGAAGGCGCTCTACGCCGGCACCACCAGCCTGTTCTTCACGGTCGGCAACCTCTTGAAGGCCGGCCCGTGGCTCGTGCTCGCCACGCCGCGCGTAGCCTGTGGATGCTGATGGCGCTTTGCGTGCCGGCGGTGCCGGTCGGCGTCTGGGCCGGATGGCGACTACACGAACGTCTCGACCAGCGCGCGCTGTACCGCGCCTGCTACGCCATTCTGGTCATCACCGCGGCCAAGCTGCTGTGGGACGGATCGGCCGGATATCTCAGCTCCTGAACAGCGAAAGTGCTGGCTCCTCGTCAGGAGGATTGCCTGCTGCGGACGGCGCTCGCGGCAACGGCAAGAGGCGCAATGTCCTGGCGCGGCGCGGCCGCGTCGTCCGGCGCAAGGCGCTCGCGCGCCACGAAGGAGAAGCGGCTGCGCAGCTTCAGGATCGGCTTCTCGATCCAGTGCCAGGAGAACGCGGCGAACAGCGTGATCAGCAGCAGCGCAATCGCGAACTGAACGATCACGGGCGCGTGCGGCAGCCATACCCGCACCACCTGCTGCACCGGAAAGCCGTAGAGATAGATGCCGTAGGAATAGTCGCCGCGCGAAATCAGCGGCAGCCGCGGCAGCTTCGAAACGCCGAGATAGGCGGTGATATAGACCAGCGCCGGGGCGATCAGCAGATTGAGCACCGGCTGGCTCATCCAGTCCGCCGGACCGAGCAGCGCGGCGCCCGCGCAGAGCGCGCAGCACGCGGCGAGAAGCCATCCGTTGTAGGGAATGCGGTCACGATAGAGATAGATCGCGATGCCGAGCATGAACGCGACCGGCAGCTTCGCGCCGCGTCCGAGGAACGGCGCCGTGCTGAAGATCCTGTCATGCAGCGTACCGGCGACCCCGGCGGGCAGTTGCGAGGGTTGCGCGCCATGCCCGGTGAGTACGAGCGCAAGGCCGATGCCGACCAGCACGAGCGCACCGAGCACGATGAGCGGCGGCTTGCGCAACAGGCCGAACAGGATGAACACCGTCATCAGCGCGTAGCAGCCATATTCGAACGGCACCGTCCACAGCGAGCTGTTGACCTCCGGCGCGGGATTGCCGCTGAACACGCCGGGCAGGACGTAGTTCACGAGGCCGATGATGTTGGTGAAGTATTTGTAGGTGCCGAAATTGGTGAAGTAGTCGTGCAGCGGCAGCGCGGTGAAGATCGGCCCGAGGATCAGTGCCGACAGCACGATCTCGACCGCAAGCGCCGGAATGATCCGCATGCCGCGATTGGTGAGAAATTCCTTCAGGGAGAGCCGCAGGCCGCTCGCCGCGATCAGAAAGCCGCTCAGCGCGAAGAACATCACGAGGATGGCGTAGTGCGGAAACCAGGCGATCCACGCCTGCTCGCCGTCGCCACTGCCGCCCGCGACATAGGGCGCGTGGGCGGCGACGACGGAAATCGCAAGTGCAATGCGGAGGAAATCGAACCCCGGGCCAAAGCCCTTCTGCCGATCCAGCATGCTGCCGATCGTGTGCCCCAGCATCATTTCCACTCCATTCCGAAACAATGCGCTGGGACAGCAAGCGCCGTGCCAGGAAGACTGTCTTGCGGCGGGACACCCCCTTCCCGGCAACCCGGCCTTAACCGTGCGACGAAACACGCACGAAACAATTCCCTAACGGCACGAAACCATTTTGGCGATTTCGTGCAAACGTCCTGAAACGCCTCACCTGTACTGCTTTGACCCAACGACGCGCCGGAACTGGCGCGCAGGGCGCAAACAACAGGGGTCGACAATGTTCAATTCCATCAAGCTGAACTCACGTCTCGCTGCCGCCGCCTTCGGTGCGCTGGCGATTGGCACCGTCGCTTTCGCAGATTCCGCCGCGGCCGCTCCGCTGCCGATGTTCCCCTTCATCCTGACGCCGCCGACCGAGGCCGTGCAGCCGCCGGTGCAGTCGATGCCGCAGGCGCAGGAGGAAGACCGTTCGGTCGAGTTGCCCGCCCGCCTGCGCCGCCAGATCGTCGCCTATCCGACGCGCGAGGCGCCCGGCACCATCATCATCGACACCCCGCACACCTATCTCTATCTCGTGCTCGGCAACGGCCAGGCGATGCGCTACGGCATCGGCATCGGCCGCGACGGCTTCACCTGGTCGGGCACCCAGACCATCACCAAGAAGGCGGAGTGGCCGGATTGGACGCCGCCGCCGGAAATGATCGCCCGCCAGCCCTATCTGCCGCGCCACATGGCCGGCGGCCCCGGCAATCCACTCGGCGCCCGCGCCATGTATCTCGGCGGCACCATCTACCGCATCCACGGCACCAACGCGCCGGAGACGATCGGCACCCGCGTGTCCTCCGGTTGTCTGCGCCTGACAAATGCAGATGTCTCCGACCTCTATTCGCGGGTCAGCGTCGGCACCAAGGTGATCGTGCTGCCGATGACCGACCGCCGCGCCGATCTCGGCTCGGCCGTCCGCTAACTCCCGCCCTTCCAAGGCGTCCTTGATAAAGGCGTCCTCGACCACGGCTCCGGCACCTCGTGCCGGGGCCGTTGTCGCGTTCATCAACCTTAACGCCTTCCGCCCCTGAAGCAGCTTGATCCCGCCACACTGGCGCCCTCGTCGGGGGGCCTGTACAAGCCGTCAAGTTGATTTTCATCCGGGGGAATGATGCGTCTACCGATGCATCCAAGGACGATAGCGCTCGGGACCGCGGTGGTGCTGGTCTCGTTCGTGATCAGCCTCAAGGCAATGGACTGGCTCGCGCCGAGCGTCACCGTGCAGAAGCCGAAGCTCGCAGAGCTGCCGCCGCTGCCGCAGGCGCCGCGTTCCTCGACGATCGTGGCGCAGGTCTCGGTCGCGCTGTCGGCGATCCGCGACGCCGCCGAACGCGGCGCGCCGAAGACGTTCGGCGGCAAGGCCGACAACCCGGTCCAGCAAATCCTGCAAAATGCCGACATCGGCTGGACCGCATCGCGCGGGCCGATCGCGGCCACCGGCGCGCAGGACGTGCTGACGCTGACCACCCCGATCAACGGCACGCTCAAGGTCACCGGCGCGTTGTCCGCCAAGGCAACCGGCGCGGTCAACGACGCGCTCGGCAGCCTGCTCGGCGGCAATGTCGCCAAGCAGATCGGCGCCGTGAACATCAAGAACATCAACGCCAACGCCGAGATCAAGGGCAACGTCACCCTCACCGCGCGCCCGAAGCTCGGCGCATCCTGGCGGATCGAGCCGAACCTTCAGGCACAGGTCAATCTCGGCGACACCAGCCTGTCGACGGCCGGCGTCCGCATCAGCGTGCCGGCCCAGGTCAAGCCTGTCATCGACAAGGCGGTCGCCGACCAGATTTCTGTGGTCGAGGCCCGATTGCACAACGACCCGGTGTTCCAGAACAACGCCCGCACGCAATGGGCCAAGGCCTGCCGCTCGATCCCGCTGCAAGGCACCGGCGGCACCACCTCGATGCCGCCGATGTGGCTCGAGCTGCGACCGACCCGCGCGATCGCCGCGCAGCCGAAGGTCGATGTGTCCTCGCTGATCCTGACGATGGGGATCGAGGCCGAAACGCGGATCACGGAGGCGCAGACCACCCCGAACTGCCCGTTCCCCGAAAAACTCTCGATCGTGCCGCCGATGCCGAGCCAGGTCGCGATCGGCCTGCCTGTCGACCTGTCCTTCACCACGCTGAGCCAGCTGGTCGAGGCGCAGCTCAAGGGCAAGACCTTCCCCGAGGACGGCTCCGGTCCGGTCGACGTGACGGTCAAGAGCGCGAGCATCGCCGCCTCCGGCGACCGGCTTCTTATCTCGCTCCTGGTGCACGCCAAGGAGAAGGCCAGCTGGTTCGGGCTGGGCGCCGAGGCGACCGTGCACATCTGGGGCCGGCCGCGGCTCGACCAGCCGTCGCAGACGCTGCGGCTGACCGACGTCGAGCTGGCGGTGGAATCCGAGGCCGCGTTCGGCCTGCTCGGCGCCGCCGCACGCGCGGCGATCCCGCACATGCAGCAGACCCTCAACGACCGGCTGGTGGTCGACCTGAAGCCATTCGCGACCAACGCGCAGCGCAAGGTCGCCGCCGCCATCGCCGACCTGCAGAAGAACGAGGAAGGCATTCGCGTCGACGCCGAGGTCAACAGCATCCGGCTTGCCGGGATCGACTTCGATTCCAAGACGTTGCGGGTGATCGTGGAAACCGACGGCACCATCAAGGCCGCCGTCACCGCGTTACCGGCGCTGTAGGACACTGCCCGAGCGGATTGCTCTCTTACCTCGCCCCGCTTGCGGGGAGAGGTCGGATTGCGAAGCAATCCGGGTGAGGGGGTACAGGTCTCACGACAATCGCCACCCGTGGATAAGGCCCCTCACCCCAACCCTCTCCCCGCGAAGAGCGGGGAGAGGGGGAACACTTGCCGCGCGCATGCTCAAAAAGTCGTCTTTGCGACAGCTTGTCGCAGCGGCTAGAACGCCCCGGTGGAAGCAACCCTCAACGAAAAAGTCAGGGAGAAAAACACGATGAAAACACTCTTGGCCGCAGCGGCGGCCGGCCTCGCGCTCGCGGTCTCAGGGACCGCGGCGAACGCCCAGATCTCCGACGATGTCGTCAAGATCGGCGTGCTCACCGACATGTCGAGCCTCTATGCGGACGCCACCGGCAAGGGCTCGGTCGCCGCCGTCGAGATGGCGGTCGCCGATTACGGCGGCAAGGTGAAAGGCAAGCCGGTGCAGGTGATCGCAGCGGATCACCAGAACAAGCCCGACGTCGGCGTCAACATCGCACGCAACTGGTACGACAACGACAAGGTCGACGCGATCCTCGACGTGCCGACCTCGTCGGTCGCATTGCCGATCTCGGCGCTGACGCGCGAGAAGAACAAGATCCACATCAATTCCGGCGGCGGCTCCTCCGATATCACCGGCACCGCCTGCTCGCCCAACACGGTGCACTGGACCTACGACACCTATGCGCTATCGAACGTCGCCGGCAAGGCGATGGTCAAGCGCGGCGAGGACACCTGGTTCTTCGTCACCGCCGACTACGCCTTCGGCATGGCGCTGGAACGCGATGCCGCCAATGTCGTCAAGGAGAGTGGCGGCAAGGTGCTGGGCGACGTGCGTCATCCGCTCAACTCGTCGGACTTCTCGTCCTTCCTGCTGCAGGCGCAGGCCTCCAAGGCCAAGGTCGTGGCGCTGGCGAATGCCGGCGGCGACACCACCAACGCGCTGAAGCAGGCTTCCGAGTTCGGCCTGACCCAGGGCGGCCAGAAGATGATCGCGCTGCTGCAGGAGATCACCGACACGCATTCGCTCGGCATCAAGGCCACCCAGGGCCTGATCGTCACCGACGCCTTCTATTGGGACATGAACGATGAGACGCGCGCCTTCTCGAAGCGCTTCAACGAGAAGGTCGGCCATATGCCGACCATGATCCAGGCCGGCCTCTATTCGGCAACCATGCATTACCTGAAGGCGATCGAGGCTATCGGCACCGACGAGGCGCCGAAGGTGATGGCCCAGATGCGCGCCACGCCGGTCAACGACTTCTTCGCCAAGAACGGCCATATCCGGATCGACGGCCGCATGGTGCACGACATGTATCTGTTCGAGGTCAAGAAGCCCGAGGAATCCAAGGGCGAGTGGGACCTCTACAAGCTGATCGCCACCGTGCCCGGCGACGAGGCGTTCCGCCCGCTCGACAAGGGCGGCTGTCCGCTGGTGAAGTCGAACTGACGGCCACGCCACACCGGATCGCATCCAGCGATGCGATCCGGCCTCTCGGCGCAAGCCGGGGCGAAAGTCACTGCAATCACTACGCCTGGCAGACCCGCAGCGTTGCGATCTGGAATGGACGCAGCGCCAGGCGGCATCCCCGATCCTCGGTCGGCAGGGTCTCGATGCGGTCTTCCAGGGTGTTGCTGATCCACACCGACGCGATGTCGACGCCGAAATCGAGCGCCGCGGCGGTGCGAATGCCGGCGCTCTCGTAAAGCCGCACCACCCAGCCGTCTCCATCCTCGGCGGGCTTGATCGTATCGACGATCACGTTGGCCGGAGACGCGGTCAGGAGCGATCGTCGCAACAGCGCGCCAGGGCGCCCTTTGGTCCACAGCACCGGACGCTCGAACCGCAAGGCGCGCCCGACCGTGTCCGCGCTGCGCCAGTCGCCGTGGTGGGGATAGATCGCATAGCGCATCCGGTGCCGCCCGATATCGGCCTGCGGATCAGGCAATTCGGAGCCGCGCAGCAGCGTCAGCGCGAGCTGGTTGCCGAACGCCGAATAGCCGTGACGGCAGTCGCTGAACAGCGACACGCCGAAATCCGGCTCGGCGAGATCGGCCCAGCGATGCCCGGGCACCTCGTACTTGGCCGCATCGGCATCCGCGTTGGCATGGGTCGGCCGCTCGGTTGCGCCGAACATGGTTTCATAGGTTGCGTTCGATGCACGGCAGGCGACGGGGAACATGACCTTCAGCGCCGTCTTGCGCTCCTGCCAATCGACCGTGGTTTCGAATTCGAGATGATCGGCGCCGGCATCGAGGCGGATCACCTGCGCGAGCCGGCTCGCGCGTCCGAGCCCGCGCTCGAAACGGACTTCGCCGCGCAGTCCGCCATCCGACAGCACGGCGCAGCTCACATCCCCTGTCACCTCGCGCGCGGTCTCCAGCGCGAACGGATCGATATCCCATGCCTCGAAATCGAGCGGCCGGTCATCGAGCAGCAGCAGCCGGGCTGCCGGCGATGCGAAGGTCTCGCGGCCGGTTGCAACATGCAGCAGCGACCGAACGAGCCCGCTGCGATCAATGCGCGCTTCGAGCCGCGCGTTCGACAGCACGAAGCCGTCCAGATCGGCGGCGACCACAACGCGATCGTCGGTCGTCGTCGTTTCACCCGCCGCAAACGGCGCGGCGACAATGTGACGAAGCTCGCCGTCGGGGTCGGACGCGACCTCGGCGCGCGCGCAGCCCAGCGTGTTGACGGGTGTCCAATTGCCGTCTTCGGGATCGCACAGTGTCGCCAGCACGGCTTGCGTGCGACGCCCGGCCTCCTCCGCCACGCCGGCGAGTTCGACCTCCGCACGTTCATAGACCTCGCGGATGCTGCTGCCGGGAATGATGTCGTGGAACTGGTTGACCAGCAGCGTGCGCCACAGCGCTTCGATCTCCTGTGCTGACGGTGCCGGTTGCCGGCAGGCGGCCGCGACCGTGGTCACGAATTCGAGGGCCTGAAGACCGGCCTCGCAAGCGCGGTTGAGGCGCTTGGTCTCGGCCTGCGTGGTGTAGGTGCCACGATGATATTCGAGATAGAGCTCGCCTTCGATCGTTGCCAGATCTGGCGCTGATATCGCCAGGCGGTCGAAGAACTCGTCGACGGAGCGAATCTGGATTCGCGGCAGCCCCTGCAAGTCCCTTGCGCGCTGCAACGTCTCGAGCATCGTCTCGTCGGCACCGCCGCCGCCGTCGCCATAGCCGAACAGATAGAGTGCGTCGGACGAACGGTCGGCGTCCTTGTAATTGGCGGCGTGATAGCGGAGCTCCGCGACCTGCGCCGATCCATTGTAGGTGTCCGCCGGGGGGAAATGTGCCAGCACCGTGCTGCCGTCCAGTCCGCGCCAATGGAAGCTGTGATGCGGCGGTGAGGTGAACTTGTTCCACGACAGCTTCTGGGTCAGGAAGCGCGACATCCCCGCGGACTGCATCAGCTGCGGCAGCTGGGCGTCGTAGCCGAAAACGTCGGGATTCCAGAACACGCTGGAGCGCGCGCCGAACGTTTGCTCGAAATAGCGCTGACCATAGAGGAACTGACGGCAGATCGACTCGCCCCACGGCAGATTGCAGTCCGGCTCGATCCAGCTGCCGCCGACCGGAATCCATTGGCCGGCGGCGGCCTTGGCGCGAATTCGGGCGAACAGGTCAGGGTCATTCTGCTCGATGACGGCGTACTGATAGGCCTGCGAGCAGGCGAACTTGAAATCGGGATAGCGCTCCATCAGCGCCACCGCCGTGGAGAAGCTGCGTTGCGCCTTGCGCCGGGTTTCCGCCAGCGGCCACAGCCATGCCGTGTCGAGATGGGCGTGGCCGATCGCCGACATCTCGTGGGTGATGCTGCCGTTTCGTGCCGCGAGCAGGCCGTCGAGGATCGCCCGCGCCGCCGGCCATGTCGCGCGATCGTCGGGATCGGTGATGTTGCAGATACGGTTGAGATCGTGCAGCAGGCGCCCCGCCCAGGTCCGATCCAGCGCCGGCTGCGCCGTCTCTCCGACAGCTCCGTATGACCTCGACTTTGTCGTGGGATCGCGGTCACCTTCAAGCTGGCGCAGCACCTCGTAGTCGAAATAGAATGCCGAGGCCTCGGGATCGAAGCGGCGCAGCTCGCAGGCGACCAGCGCGTAGGCCTGCGGATCGCTCCAGAACGCGCCGAACAAGCCGTTGCAGGCCACCTCCACATGGAAGCTGACGGTCTCCCCGCCGCGGGCCGACTGAACGAGCGGCGCGGTGTGGCGGCCGGGATTGAGACCCTGCGAGGAACGTCCGTTGAGCCAAAGCAGCGCTTCCGAGCGGCTGTCCCAATACAAATCCGCGCGCGAGCCGGCCCAGGCCTGCGGCACCTCGGCCACGACGTGCACCCAATAGGTCGCCCATAGCGGTCCCAGCGCCTCGCCCAACGGGACCGGCCGATAATCGAGATTGAGCGCGTCCTCGAGGCTGATCCGCTCGGTGGGACCGGCAAGCGCGAGCGAAGTGACCGGCACGCGGTCGGCATGAATCTTCTGTTGCAGCCGCTCCGCAAAGCCTTGCAACCGGCGCCGCGTGTATTGCGGGTAGCGGCCGCGAATCCGGGCTACCGCTGGATCGCCGCTATCGCGGTCCCTGTCATTCATCAGGTTCTTCAGCCATTTGACGAATGATCACGTGAGGGTTGATGATGATTGCAACGCGCTGTCCGAATTGGATCGCCTGACCTACTCCCTACACTCTTCCCAAATTTTATCCATCCGGCCAGCAAAAAAGCGCGCCCGGCAGCAACCGGACGCGCTCTTCTCTTGCAGGTGACGCGATGCGTTAGTCGATCGAATACTTGAATTCCGGCATCGCCTTCAGCTCATCCTTGCTCGCATTGAACACGGCATGATCCGGATACCAGGGATTCGGCTTCGACGTCGCCGCCGCAGGCGCCGCGCCCGTGGTGGTGGTCGTCGACTTGCTTGTGCTGCCGGTGTTCGAGGCGCCGGTATAGGCGATCGGCTCGTTCACGAACTTCACCTTGTCGATCGGTACCGCGACCAGGTGCTCGCCGACGCCAAGGAAGCCGCCGACGCCGATCACGACCGCCTTCATGGCGCCGCCCTTCTCCATCAGCAGATCATTGATCGAGCCGACGCTTTCATTGGCGTCGTTGTATACGCTAAGGCCGACGACCTTCGACGCGCGCCAGTTGCCCTTGAACGAATCCGGCGACGTGGCTGACGTGGATGACGTCGACGCCGCAGGAGACATCTTGTCGCCCTTATCGGTTGGCGTCTGCGCAACGGCGACGGTTGCAAGCAGCGCGGTGCCGGCGAGGCCGGCGATGATGGATTTGACCAACATTGATGGCTCTCCTCTCGCAAAATCGATGCTGGGAAAACCCGTCATCTTCGCAACCGTTCCTAACGGACCTGCGCTCAAAAGCCGCTTAAATGCCGAGGAACAGGGTGAGGACCTTTCAGCGCACGGAAACGCTGCGCCGGTTGACGAAAGGTATCGTGATCTCTCAACCAAGCTTGCGGTTGAGCCTCACGACTGCGCCGGACGCGCAGTCCATGATGTGACGATGTTTGGCTCACTAAGTCGTCCCGGCGAACCGCGCTGCACAAGCCGCGCGCTCGTCCCGGCAACCGCATCATCGATCGGCGAGCGTCGTCATGCGCGCATGTTGCCGCGCGATCAGAAGCCGCCCCAATAGGGCGGCACGCCGTAGAAGCGATGCAGCTCGACTTCCTGCGAGCGATCGCCCCAATCGAAATCCTTGTCGGCACGGAACGACGGCGCGCGCTTCAGCTCCTCGTCCTCGATGTCGAGCTCATAGGCCTCGAACTTCGGGTTGTAGTGCAGCCGGCCCCAGGGCAGCGGGATCAAATTGGTTCCAATGCCCAGGAAGCCACCGAAGCTCAACACCGCGTACGATACCTTGCCGGAGATCTTGTCGATCATCAGCCGCTCGATATGGCCGATCATGTCGCCATTGGCCCGGCGCACCGCCGTCCCCTCGACCCGGTCGCTTGCAATGAGCTGATGCGGCCTGGTCTCGACCTCGACAGCCATCTCACCCTCCTTGACCCGAAAGAGAAATAACGCGTCGCCGGGGTAACGGGTTCCGCCCCCGGATATGACAGCCGCCCTGCCCTTTCTCCGGCTGCCATGGCGGCCAGGGACAAATGCGCCGTTCGGGAGGGTTCTGCCCGCATTTCAGGGCATCAGGATCGATGACAGAACGATAACTTTTCTCCCTGCGGCCGACCTGTTAACCCGGATAGCCGGGCAAGATTTCAGACACATACTGAAACAAAATTCCTGAGCCGCTTTCCCCGAATCACGGACAAAAGATCGGTATGACCCAGGCTGCGCCCAATATCCTTGTCGTCGAGGACGACCGCGAGACGCGGTCCCTTATCGCAAAATATCTCCGCACCAATTCCTGTCATGTAACGACCGCCTCCGACGGCCGCGAGATGGCCAAGGCGATGACCGACCACCGCGTGGATCTCTTGGTGCTCGACGTCATGCTGCCCGGAGAGGACGGCCTCAGCCTGTGCCGCAAGGTGCGGGCGGAATCGCAGACGCCGATCATCATGCTGACCGCGCGCGGCGAGGACGTCGACCGCATCCTCGGCCTCGAGATGGGCGCCGACGATTACCTGGCAAAGCCGTTCAACCCGCGCGAGCTGCTGGCGCGGATCAACGCGGTGCTGCGCCGGCAGGCCGCCGCGCGCAACGCCAGCGCGATCGAGGGCGCGACCACGCTGACCTTCCTCGGCTGGCGTATCGACATCCGCCTGCGCGAGCTGCGCAACCCCGAAGGCGCGCGCGTCGCCATGACCAGCGCCGAGTTCGACCTGCTGCGCACCTTCTGCGAGCGGCCCGGCCGCGTGCTGTCGCGCGACAGCCTGCTCGACCTGACCCAGGGCCGCAGCGCCGGCTCGTTCGAACGTTCGATCGACGTGCTGGTCAGCCGCATCCGCCGCAAGATCGAGCCCGATCCGCAGGAAGCCACCATGATCAAGACGGTGCGTTCCGGCGGCTATGTGTTCACGCCGAGGGTGGAGGCGGTTGCCGCCACGAACAATTGACCATGAAGCTGCTGCGCGTGCTGAGTCTGCGGGGGATCGGCGCCCAGATGGCGGCGCTGGTCGTCGTTTCGATCGTCGCGCTGCACTTGATCATCACCGCCACCTTCCTGATCCATCGCCCTGATCGGGTGGAGCCGTCGGACCGCTGGCACACCCAGCTCGCCGCCGCCGCGCAGCTGCTCGGGCATGCCCCGGCGTCGGAGCGGCCGCGGCTCCTGGCCGACGTCGCCCGTGCCTTCCCGCAACTTGCGATCGGCGACCTGCCTTCCGATGCCGGCGCGCTCACCGAAACCGACACGCCGAGCCTGCACGCGCTGCGCCGGCTCGGCGCCGGCTATCGCATCTTCCTACTGCCGCGCGAAGCTGGCAGCACGCCACATGACGGCGAAATTCGCCGCGTCGCGATCCGCCTGCCCGACGGCGCCATGTTCGCCGCCAACCTGACGCCGGATCAGCACATGCGGCCGTTCTGGGGTGGACCGTGGATGATGACGGTGCTGTTCGCCGTCATCAGCGTCACCCTGCTCGGCCTGTGGGCGGCATGGGCGCTTACCGCGCCGCTGTCGTCCTTCGTCAAGGCCGCCGAGACCTTCAGCCTGAACGGCGCCGCCGCGCCGCTGCCCGAGCGCGGTCCGGAGGAGATTCGTTCGCTGGCCCGGGCGCTGAACCGGATGCGCGAGCGCATCACCGCATTGATCGACGATCGCACCAAGATGCTGGCCGCGATCAGCCATGACCTGCGCACGCCGATCACGCGGATGCGGCTGCGCGCCGAATTCATCGAGGACGAGACGCACCGCCACCGCATGCTGCGCGACCTCGACCAGATGCGCTCGATGCTGGAATCGGTGCTGTCGTTCCTGCGCAACGACCGCAAGCTCGAGGAGATGACGCTGGTCGACATCGCGAGCACGCTGCACCTCGTCACCGATCAGTTCGCCGACATGGGACACAAGGTCAGTTACACGGGCCCGCAGCACGCGATGGCGACCGCGCGGCCGGCCGACCTGCATCGCTGCATCACCAATCTGGTGGAGAATGCCGTGCGGTTCGGCGGCGAAGTTGCCGTGCGCCTCGACGTCAAGCCCGACCGCCTCGTCGTCGACATCGAGGATGACGGGCCCGGCATCTCGGATGCGCACAAGGCGAGCGTGCTGGAGCCGTTCGTGCGCGGCGACCAGGCACGCAACATGGATGAGGCCGAAGGCTTCGGCCTTGGTCTGTCGATCGCCAACGCCATCGTGCTCGCGCATGCCGGCACGCTGTCGCTGCACGATCGCAAGCCGCACGGGCTCGTGGTCCGGATCGAATTGCCGGCGCGGCAACAGCAATTGCAGCCGCGGCAGAAATCCGCGGCCTGATCAGCTGAAGCTGATGCGATGAGGAGACGTCAAGCGGCGAGCGGCGTAATGAGCTCCGCTTCCTCGTAGATCGCGATGGCCTCGAAGCGGTAATTGCAGGCGCGGCAATTCCACAGGAACGAGGAGCGGCCTTCGCTGTGCTCCACCCAATCAGGGCGGGCGATCGGCTTGCCGCATTGCGCGCAGGGATTTTCGCGAGGCATATAGCCGGTGTCCTGACGGACCATGGCGCATCTCCCGAATGTTGTTTCTTGCGTGCTTGGACAGAGCTGCTGACTGAACGATCGCGCACTCTGCCGTGGATGAAGTCTAGACCTTCATTGATTCGTTTGCACGACAAACTGCTGTGGATAGCGTGCGGCAAAATTAGTCAGGAAAACTAGAAGGAAATTGCAGGCCAAGACAATTTTTGGCTGAGACGATTGAAGCAAACAATTTGAAGCATCCGTCTTGCAATCGCGTCGTCCCTTCACCCCATGACCGGACAATCACGGATGCATAACGTTCGCTGATGCGAAGGTTTTGCCACATTCCTGCCCGCTAGCCGTACCAATGAGACCGCAGAACCGACGCGCATCTGAAAGCCCGAGCGATTGAGATGAAGACCGTACAAGCCCTTGGCTGCCTTGCCGCAATCGCGCTGCTGGCGCCCTGCGCGAGCGCGCAGGCGCAATCGCGCGCGCAATATGAGGCGATGGTGGCGGCCGAGGCCCAGGCCAACCTCGTACCGGAAGAGCTGGTGCATCGCGTCATCGTGCGCGAGAGCAAGTACCATCCGCAGCTGATCGGACGCGGCGGCACCATCGGGCTGATGCAGATCAAGCTCGGCACTGCACGTGGCCTCGGCTACACCGGTACCGCCGAGGGTCTGCGCGATCCCCAGACCAACCTCAAATACGGCATCAAATACCTCGCCGGCGCCTATCGCGCCGCCGATGGCAATCACGATCGAGCCGTGCGTTATTTCGCGGGCGGGTATTACTACGTCGCAAAGCGCCAGCGCGGGGATCACCTGAAGGAAGCGAAGCATGGCGGCGCGGGTGCACCGCCGAAGGAATTCGCCAAGTCGGAGCAAATGACGGCCGATACCGCCGAGCCGAAGCCGGAACAGGCCGAAAAATAGCGCCGATCGTGTCCGCGCAGCCCCACGGCGCGTGCCGGCCATCCTCGACACCGCCTGTCAACGCGTCTGGCATACAAGTTGACACACGAGCCCATCCGCCTACATTAGGGGCGTTCCGAGGGGTGCTCCGAAGGAGGAGCTGAGATACCGCAAGCTTGGGCTAGCCAGTAGGCGAATAGTCCGGGACCGCGGTGACCCTTTGAACCTGATCCGGGTCATGCCGGCGAAGGGACAGGGATGTATCAGACGTCAAGACCGCGGGGGGATTCCCCCGTCTCCATCATCGGCGCAGGCATAGCCGGCGCCTGGCATGCGCTCTTGCTCGCAGAGGCCGGACGTGCCGTCACCCTGCACGAGCGCAGTGACGCCGCGATGACGGAATCCACAAGCCACTGGGCCGGCGGGATGCTGGCGCCCTGGTGCGAGGCGGAGGCCTCCGAGCCGGTGATCTCCCGGCTCGGCATCCGCTCGCTCGCGCTGTGGCGGCAGCACGTTCCGGAAACCCCGTTCAACGGCTCGCTGGTGGTGGCGCATCCGCGCGACCGCGCCGATTTCGAGCGCTTTGCCCGCCTCACCACTGGCCATCGCCGGATCGACGCCGAGGGCGTTCGCGCGCTCGAGCCGTCGCTCGAAGGCCGTTTCCGTGACGCCCTGTTCTATCCCGACGAGGGCCATGTCGAGCCGCGGCGCGTGCTGCCGCGGCTGCATGCCGCGATCGGCAAGGCCGGCGGCGCCATCAAGTTCGGCAGCGACGCCGAGGCAGCCGATCTCGATGGCGTCGTGATCGACTGCCGCGGCCTTGCCGCGCGCGACCGCGAGGCGAGCTTGCGCGGCGTCAAGGGCGAGATGATCATCATCGAGACCTCCGAGGTCGAACTGGCGCGCCCGGTGCGGCTGATCCATCCGCGCTGGCCGCTTTACGTGATCCCGCGCGGCGACGGCCGCTTCATGCTGGGCGCGACCTCGATCGAGGCCGAAGACAACGGCGTCAGCGTGCGCTCGGCACTGGAGCTGCTCGGGGCCGCCTATGTCGTGCATCCGGCATTCGCCGAGGCGCGCATCGTCGAATTCGGCGCCGGGCTGCGTCCGGCATTTCCCGACAATCTGCCGAAAATCAGGATCGATCAGGAACGCATCACGGTGAACGGACTCTACCGTCATGGCTTCCTGCTGGCGCCGGCGCTGGCCGAGCTGACACTCGCCTATCTCGCGCGCGGCGAAATCGACAACGAGGTGATGCAATGCGCGTGATCGTCAACGGCGAGCAGCGGGAGATCGTGGCCTCCAGTGTCGATGCGCTGCTGGCCGAGCTCGACTACGAGGGCACGCATTTCGCGATCGCGCTGAACTACGACGTGGTGCCGAAGAGCCGCTGGGCCGACACCGCGCTGAAAGCCGGCGACGAGATCGAGATCATCACGCCGCGGCAGGGAGGGTGATGTGAGTTTGTTCGCACACTCCCTTCCCATGTCGTCCCTGCGAAAGCAGGGACCCATACTCAGCGGCCCTTCAGTGAAGCACGCGGGGAGACGTCCCATCCGACAATTTCCGGTCGTGGTTATGGGTCCCGGCTTTCGCCGGGACGACGGCATAGTTTGAGGAGACACATGGTCACCTTCTACGGCAAATCCTTCCCGTCCCGCCTGCTGATCGGCACGGCGCTGTATCCCTCGCCTGCGATCATGCAGAATGCCATCCGCGCCTCGGGCGCCAGCATCGTCACGGTGTCGCTGCGGCGCGAGGCGGCGGGTGGCAAGACCGGCGATGCGTTCTGGTCGCTGATCCGCGAGCTCGGCGTCACCGTGCTGCCGAACACCGCGGGCTGCCGCAGCGTCAAGGAAGCGGTGACCACCGCAAAGCTCGCGCGCGAATTGTTCGGCACGCCGTGGATCAAGCTCGAGGTGATCGCCGACAACGACACGCTGCAGCCCGATGTGGTCGGCCTGGTCGAGGCGGCCGGCATCCTGATCAAGGACGGTTTTGAAGTCTTCCCCTATTGCACCGAGGATTTCTCGGTCGCCTCGCGGCTGGTCGACGCCGGCTGCAAGGTGGTGATGCCGTGGGCAGCACCGATCGGCAGCGCCAAGGGCATCACCAACCGCGACGCGCTGAAGCTGTTGCGCGACCGCCTGCCCGACATCACGCTGGTGGTCGACGCCGGCTTGGGGGCGCCATCGCATGCCGCCGAGGCGCTCGAGCTCGGCTATGACGCCGTGCTGCTCAACACGGCGGTCGCCAAAGCTGCCGATCCCGTTGCGATGGCCAATGCCTTCCGCCTCGGCGTCGAGGCCGGCCGCACCGCTTACGAAGCCGGGCTGATGGAAGCCCGCGACTTCGCCTCCCCCTCCACCCCTGTCGTTGGGACCCCGTTCTGGCATGCCGTATCCTGATCCCTTCTATCCCGTCGTCGACAGCATCAAATGGGTCGAGCGACTGACAAAACTCGGCGTCGGCACCATCCAGCTGCGCGCCAAGGAGCTCGACGATGCCGGGGCGCTGCAGATCGTCAGCGATGCGCTCGCAGTGACCAAGGGCACGCCGACCAAGCTCGTGGTCAACGACTATTGGCGCGCGGCGATCGTCGCCGGCGCCGAGCATCTGCATCTCGGGCAGGAAGACCTCGCCGAGGCCGACCTCGGCGAGATCCGCAAAGCGAACTTGACGCTCGGCATCTCCACCCATGACGACGCCGAGCTCGCCACCGCGCTCGCCGCCAAGCCCGACTATGTCGCGCTCGGCCCGATCTTCTTCACCACGCTCAAATCGATGCGGTTCGAGCCGCAGGGCATTCCGAAGATCACCGAGTGGAAGAAGCGGATCGGCGGGATCCCCCTTGTCGCGATCGGCGGCATCAAGTTCGAGCATGCGGCCGAGATCTTCGCCGCCGGCGCCGATTCGATCGCCGTCGTCAGTGACGTCACCCAGAACCCCGACCCAGACGCGCGGGTCAGACAATGGCTCGGCCTCAGCGCGGAGGCCGCGTGATGCACGTAACTCTCACCAGCGTCATTCCGGGGCACGCGAAGCGTGAACCCGGAATCTCGCGCCACCACCTCGAGATTCCGGATCGGTCCTAACGGACCGTCCGGAATGACGACAAGATTAAGGAGGATCCCTCATGAACATCCGCTCCAATCCCGACACCACCCGTCCCGCCGTCACCACCGGCGCGCTGCCCGCCTCACGCAAGATCTTTGCGACGCCGGAGGCCGCGTCCGATCTGCGCGTGCCGCTGCGCGAGATCATGCTGTCGGAGGGCGCCAGCGAGCCGAATTTGCCCGTCTACGACACCTCTGGCCCCTACACCGACCCGAACGTGACGATCGACGTCAATGCCGGCCTGCCGCGCAATCGGCTGGCCTGGGTCAAGGAGCGCGGCGGCGTCGAGGAATATGAGGGGCGCACCATCAAGCCGGAGGACAACGGCAATGTCGGCGCCGCGCACGCCGCCAAGGCGTTCACCGCGCACCACAGGCCGCTGCGCGGCCTCGACGGCCACAAGATCACGCAGCTCGAATTCGCCCGCGCCGGCATCATCACCAAGGAGATGATCTACGTCGCCGAGCGCGAGAATCTCGGCCGCAAGCAACAGCTCGAGCGCGCCGAGGCCGCGCTTGCCGACGGCGAGAGCTTTGGCGCCTCCGTGCCGGCCTTCATCACCCCGGAATTCGTCCGCGACGAGATCGCGCGCGGCCGCGCCATCATTCCCTCCAACATCAACCATGCCGAGCTCGAGCCGATGATCATCGGCCGCAACTTCCTGACCAAGATCAACGCCAATATCGGCAACTCGGCGGTGACCTCGTCGGTCGAGGAAGAGGTCGACAAGATGGTGTGGGCGATCCGCTGGGGCGCCGACACCGTGATGGACCTCTCGACGGGGCGCAACATCCACACCACCCGCGAATGGATTTTGCGCAACTCGCCGGTGCCGATCGGCACCGTGCCGATCTACCAGGCGCTGGAGAAGTGCGACGGTGATCCGGTCAAGCTGACTTGGGAGCTCTACAAGGACACCCTGATCGAGCAGTGCGAACAGGGCGTCGACTATTTCACGATCCACGCCGGCGTGCGGCTGCCCTACATCCACCTCACCGCCAACCGCGTCACCGGCATCGTGTCGCGCGGCGGCTCGATCATGGCGAAGTGGTGCCTTGCGCATCACAAGGAGAGCTTCCTCTACACCCATTTCGACGAGATCTGCGACCTCATGCGCAAGTATGACGTCTCGTTCTCGCTCGGCGACGGTCTGCGCCCGGGCTCGATTGCGGACGCCAACGACCGCGCGCAGTTCGCCGAGCTCGAGACGCTCGGCGAATTGACGAAGATCGCGTGGGACAAGGGCTGCCAGGTCATGATCGAGGGCCCCGGCCACGTGCCGATGCACAAGATCAAGATCAACATGGACAAGCAGCTCAAGGAATGCGGCGAGGCGCCGTTCTACACCCTCGGGCCGCTGACGACCGACATCGCGCCGGGCTATGACCACATCACCTCGGGCATTGGCGCGGCGATGATCGGTTGGTTCGGCTGCGCGATGCTGTGCTACGTCACGCCGAAGGAGCATCTCGGCCTGCCCGACCGCAACGACGTCAAGACCGGCGTCATCACCTACAAGATCGCGGCCCACGCCTCTGATCTGGCCAAGGGCCACCCCGCCGCGCAGCTCCGCGACGATGCGCTCAGCCGTGCCCGGTTCGACTTCCGCTGGGAGGACCAGTTCAACCTCGGCCTCGATCCGGACACCGCGAAGAACTTCCACGACGAGACCCTGCCGAAGGAAGCCCACAAGGTCGCGCATTTCTGCTCGATGTGCGGCCCGAAATTCTGCTCGATGAAGATCACCCAGGACGTCCGCGACTACGCCGCGACGCTCAACGACAAGGAGCAGGGCATGGCGCAGATGAGCGCCAAGTTCAAGGAGATGGGAAGCGACGTGTATCTGGACGCGGACAAGGTGAAGGAGAGCAACAGGGTGTTTTGAGGGCTCGCCCTCACCGCTCGTCGTGCCGGGCAACAGCGCGAAGCGCGTCTTCGCGCGAGATGACCCGCGCATCCATCGAAATACGAAAGGCCGGGTGAAAGCCCGGCCCTTTTTGCATCTGGATCATTCACTTATGATTTAGTGCGTGTGTGCGGCTTGTGGAGGGCCGGTCACGACAGCAACCCGCCCAGGTCCACACCAGGCGCTCCGCAGAACCCTTGACTTGGATCAACGAAAAATCCGCGATCTCATCGCTTGCTATGACGCTCAAAAGCGATGAAGGTCGCGTGGGGAATATTACCCCTGCCCCGCAAGCAGGCGATTGAGCGCCAATTCCGCGTTCGGTCGCAGAGGGTCCAGCAGCCTAATGACAATTTGATTGGAGAGTTTCATGAGAACCTTCAACGCCGTGCTATTCGTACTTCTCGTTGCGCAATCGGCCTCGACACAGGCTGCGGATCTGAGCGGAGCCTGGACGATCGACGCCTCGGCCTGCAACCAGGTCTTCACCAAGGAGAACAACAAGCTCGCGTTCAAGAAAGATGCCGATCTCAACGCGGGAGGCTTGATCGTCCAGGGCAAGCAAATCACCGGCACGTTTCAAAAATGCACCGTCAAATCGCTGCATGATGACGGGCAGAATGTTCGCGTGATTGCGGCGTGCTCGGACGGCGTCGCGGTTTCGGACGTGTCATTCGACATAACACTCTCCGGAGAGAACAAGATCATACTCAGCTCCAAGGCACCGGTGCCCATCGAGACGCCGTATGTTCGCTGCTCGATGTGACATTCGGCGGCGACGGCTTGAGCAAGTAGCCCGGATGAGCGAAGCGATATCCGGGGTTTACCTGTCCCGCATATCGCTACGCTCATGCGGGCTACCGGACTATTCCTGAATCCTACGCCGTCGCCCCGACAGCTGCTTGCACACCGCCCCGCGCCCCCGCACCAAACGCAATCTCCTGATACCCTTTCTCCGCAACCCCGTTGATGATCCCCAAAAACTTCGGCGTGCCGCCGTTGTAGACGAAGTAGCGGACCGTCCCCTCCTCGTGGCCGGCGACGTTGGAGTTGTAGCCGGTGAACCACGACTTGGCTTTGCGCATCAGCATGATCTCGTACATCTTGACGACATGCGCGGTCCAGCGCTGCTGCGCTTCCAGGGTCGCGTCGGCGCGGGTCAGGCCGCGGTCCCACATGTATTGCAGCAGGTTGGTGCACCAGTTGACGCCGTTCTCGATGCCGCGCGGGAAGTTGGTCGACGCGGAAGCGCTTTGCGGGCCGGTCGGCATCAACAGGTTCGGGAAGCCGTGCACGAGCATGCCGAGAAAGGTCGACGGCGCGTGCTTCCACTTGTCGGCGAGGCGCTCGCCGCCGATGCCGCGGATATCGATCAGGTCGTAGGCGCCGGTGATGGCGTCGAAGCCGGTGGCGTAGACGATGATGTCGAAATCGTAGTCGCGCGCCGTGGTGCGGAGGCCTTTTTCGGTGACGCGCACCAGCGGCGTTTCGGAGAGATCGACGAGCTGCACATTGTCGCGATTGTACGCCTCGAAATATCGGGTCTCCAGCGGCAGGCGCTGCACGCCGAAGCCGTGATCCCGCGGGATCAGCTTCTCGGCGACATCAGGATCGTTCACGCGCCGGCGGATGCGGCCCGCGATATATTCGGACAGCTCCGCATTGGCGGCTTCGTCCATGAAGATCTCGCGGAAGTTCGCGAGCCAGATGCCGAAGCCGGGCTCGTCGTAGAGCCTATCCCACAGCTTAAGCCGCTCCTCGCGGCTCACCTCGTAGAAGCCGCGCTTGTCGGGCCCGTGCACAAAGCTGCCCGGCGTCAACGCGCAGGCCGCAAAAATCTCGTCATAGCGGGCGCGGATCTCGGCCATCTCCTGGGCGGAGATCGCAGAGTTGTTGAGCGGCGCGCTCCAGTTCGGCCGGCGCTGAAACACCGTGAGCTCGCCGACCTTGTCGGCGATCTCGCCGATCAGCTGGATGCCGGTCGCGCCGGTGCCGATCACCGCGACCTTCTTGCCCGCGAGATCGACGGGCTCGTGCGGCCAGTAATAGGTGTGGAACGAGTGGCCCTTGAAATCCTCGGTGCCTTCCACCCGCGGCATGGTCGGCGCGGACAGCAGCCCGATCGCGAGCACCACGAAGCGGCAGGTCAGTTCGCGGCCGTCACTAATCCTCAATTGCCAGAGATCGCGCGTCTCGTCGAACTGCATGGTCTCGACCTTGCAATTGAACTGCATGTGCTTGCGCAGGTCGAACTTGTCGGCGACGTAGTTGAGGTAGCGCAAATTCTCGGGCTGGCCGGAGAAGCGCTCCTTCCAGTGCCACTCGTCGAGCAGCTCGCGCGAGAACGAGAACCCGTAGGTATAGCTCTCGGAATCGAAGCGGCAGCCCGGATAGCGGTTCCAGTACCAGGTGCCGCCGAGATCGACCGCGGCTTCGAGCACGGTGGCGTCGATGCCGAGATCCGCCAGCCGCTTGATCTGGTAGATGCCGGCGACGCCGGCGCCGACCACGATCACCTCGTAATGGGTTTTCACCTCTCCTGTCATGTCCGCTCCCGAATTCTTCTTGATCTGTTTGAGCGGATTACAGACCCTTTTGCTCCTGCAAGCAACCGCGCGAGCGGGCACGACTTGCGTTGAGGCGCTGCATGCACCACATCGATCACTGCAATTTCACCGAGCGCAATCCGGGCAAGCGACATGACCGACAATCTCACCGGCGTCTGGGACGGCAGCTATGTTCAGCCGAGCGGCATGGTCACGTTCCTGGCGACGCTGATCGACGCCGGCGGCGCGCTCGGCGGCGGCGTGACCGAACCCTGCGTGATGCCGGGCTGTCCGATCAGCACGCACAATGCATCGCTTGCCGGTCATCGCTCCGGCAGCGCGGTGTCGTTCGTCAAACGTTACGAGCCGCCCGGCTACGGCTACAGCACCGTTCACTATGAAGGTGCCGTCAATGCCGATGCGACCGAGATCGACGGCCGCTGGAGCATTCGCGGCACAAGGTTCTCAGGGACGTTCCTGATGGTGCGTTCGACCGGACCGTCGCAAGCGGTCACGACGGAAGAAGAGATCAAGGAGCCGGTACGCTAGTTGCGTGGGGCTCTCTCCACGATATGACTCGCGGGCGAACCCCCACGCCAGCCCTCTCCCGCAAGCGGGAGAGGGAGCGCAGTGCCGATGCCGCTGATACCCGCGCCGCTCACCTGCCCTGAAGCAGCAGGCCAAGCGGCTTGAGCGGACCGACCGGAATCATCTCGAAGGCGAGAATCCCGCCGGCCGCGAGCGGCAGCGCGTTGATGGTCGTCTTGGCCTGCTCGACCGAATCGACGTTCATCAGAAACACCACGCCGGGCTTGTCGTCGCGAAACCAGAATTGCTCGATCTTGCCGTCGAGGTAGAGCCGCAGCGTGTCGGGGACTTCCTTCGGCATGATCTCCTTCCGCTGCTCGTCGGTGATGGGCTTGGCGGCCGATCCGATCGCGAAGACTTTCATGACTGTTCTCCTGTTTGGTCGAGGGTTGGTGCGAACGAACCGACGCCGCAATCCGCGCCGAGCCAGAGGCGGAAACGACAATTTTGATGCCGTTTACGCCAAGCCAGATGGAAGCCGATCATTGACGGAAATCGCGTTCTGTCAGTAATTTAGGCCGGCTTCTCGGTCACGTGCGGCGTCGTCCAGAGCGTTCGCGGAAAGAGGCTTAGCTCGGCAGCGGCCGGACGACGATTGTCGCAAGCGACAACTTTGAAGGCATTTACGCCAATGAATATCGCGATCCTCGCGCTCGAGGGACTTTGGGACACCGGGCTTACGGCCATGCTCGACGCCCTGTCCCTCGCCGACAAGTTTTCCAGGCTGCAAATGGGCGGCACGGTTCGCTTTGACGTTTCGGTCTACGGCATGCGCAAGAAGGTGCGCTCCGGCCAGGGCCTCGGGATTCCGGTCAAGACCGTCACGGCGGACGTCAAACCGGATTGGGTGGTCGTCCCTGCACTCAACACCGGACTGCCGGAGCAATTGGTGCCCGCGCTCGAGCGGCGCGACGTGAAGCAAGCCACGAAGCAACTCGTGCAGTGGCACGAACTCGGCGCGCGGATCGCCGCCTCCTGCATCGGTTCATTCATCGTGGCGGAGACCGGGCTGCTCGATCATCAGGACGCGACGACGACATGGTGGCTCGCGCCGCTCTTCCGGCAGCGTTACCCGCATGTCCGGCTCGATGAAGCGCGCATGCTCGTTCCTTCCGGCATCGGCGTCACCGCAGGTGCCGCGATGGGCCATCTCGATCTCGCGCTCTGGCTGATCCGGCAGGTGAGCCCCGAATTGGCGTCCGTCGTCTCGCGCTATCTGCTGGCCGACGTGCGCTCGTCGCAATCGGTCTTCATCATCCCGAACCATCTGGCGCAGGCCGATCCGCTGATCCAGCGCTTCGAGCGCTGGGCCCGCGAGCACCTCAGGGCCGGCTTCTCCTTGCAGGACGCGGCCGATGCGCTCGCGACCAGCCCGCGGACCCTGCAGCGCCGCTGCGAAGCGGTGCTCGGCAAATCACCACTGTCCTACTTCCAGGATCTTCGCGTCGAGCGCGCGCAATCGCTGTTGCATGGCAGCGGCCTCGACATCGAAGCGATCGCCGCCGAAGTCGGCTATGAAGACGGAGCCACGCTGCGAACGCTGCTGCGCGAGCGCTTGGGGAGAGGCGTCCGCGAACTTCGCGCCAATTTGCGATGAAGGTTTTGCGGGCGGCATGATGCAATCGTCCAATGCAAGGGCGATGGCCTGTAGCCCGGATGAGCGAAGCGACATCCGGGTTTGTTTCCGTCCGGCATATCGCTACGCTCATGCGGGCTACACCTCCCACTGATGCTCCATCCTGTGCTTTTGAATGCCCGCGAACAATTCCCACCGCCTCCCCGACCAGCTCCGCGCCAATCTGCGCCTGGTGTTCGTCGGCACCGCGGCCAGCACGCGGTCAGCCGCCGTCGGGCATTATTACGCGCATCCCGGCAACCGGTTCTGGCGTGCGCTGCATGAGGCCGGC
Organism: Bradyrhizobium sp. USDA 4538; assembly: GCF_024171045.1. Taxonomy (NCBI): domain Bacteria; kingdom Pseudomonadati; phylum Pseudomonadota; class Alphaproteobacteria; order Hyphomicrobiales; family Nitrobacteraceae; genus Bradyrhizobium; species Bradyrhizobium sp. USDA 4538. The sequence goes on along the minus strand of NZ_JALJZE010000001.1, from coordinate 5,980,847 downwards.
ATCACGCCGCGGCGCTATCGGCCGGACGAGTTCGCGGCGCTGCTCGCGCTCGGCATCGGCTTCACCGATCTCTCCAAGACCGGCGCCGGGATGGATCACGAAATCAACAGGCAGTCGTTCGATGTGGTGGGCTTCCGGACGAAGATCGAGACCTATCGGCCGAGGACCGTCGCCTTCACCAGCAGGAAGGCGGCGAACCTGTTCTACAACAGGCCGACCAGCGCGCTGGTGCTCGGTCGGCAGCCATCAGTGAACGGCTTTCCCGAAGTGTTCGTGCTGCCGTCGCCATCAGGCGCGGCCTCCGGGCATTGGAGTTTGCAGCCGTGGCGTGAGCTCGCCGAGTGGATCACGGAACCGTAGGATGGGTAGAGCCAACGGGTCCGCGCAAAGCGCGGCCCGATGACTCCGCGAAACCCATCATCTCTCCCGGCGCACCGAAGTCGATGGGTTTCGCTTCGCTCTACTCATCCTACGAAATCGCTACGATACCGAACGCTTATTCCTTCAACGTGATCGCAAGCCCGCTGAGGTCGACATTGGCCATCAGCCCGACCTGCTTGCCGCTCAGTTCGAGCACCGCGCCGTTCTGGTTGGTCAAGAGGATGCCGCGCACGCCGGCGCCGAGCGCAACACCCATGCCCGCCGCGGCATAGACGCCGTTGATATCCTGCGGACGGCGGATATTGCGCACCCGCCCCTGCAGCGTGGTCTGCGAGCCGCCGAACACGAGCCCATAGTCCAGCCCGCCGGCCGTGAGCCCATAGGTCTGGCCGTGGAAGGTCATGACGCCCTTGCCGGCGGAGCCGCCGAACACCCAGCCGCCCTTGAAGATCACGAGCGTCACCGCGCCCTCGTCAGCCAGGGCGGCGGACGTTCCGGTGAGCATCGCCAGCGCGAGCAGCGCGGCGCGGGCGACGGATGGCAATTTCATGGGGGATTCTCCGGACGAAGTGAGAGCGAATCGCGGCAATCCAGCCGACCGGCGGCATCGCTGAAATGCCGCGAAACATGCGGGATTGCGCTTGTTCCTGATGGTGCGGAGTCTATCATCGCCTCCGCAGCCGCGCGACCACTGGCGCATGCGCGCCCACCGCTTTGCCGGATCGCTGAGGAGTTTGCGCAACAGGGATCTGCATCGATGCACGATTTCACCCCACTTTCCGGCCTTGCCGGCGGCGCGCTGATCGGGCTTGCCGCGGCGCTCTTGATGCTGCTGACCGGGCGAATCGCCGGGGTCACCGGCATCGTCGGCGGCGCGCTGCAGGCCGATACCGCCGACCGTAGCGCCGATCGCTCCTGGCGCATCGCGTTCATCGCGGGACTGATCGGAGCGCCCCTGATTGCGGCGCTGTTCGGCGCGCCGCTGCCACGGCCGGCGATGAACGCGAGCCTTGTAGTGGTCACGATCGCGGGACTGCTGGTCGGGTTCGGCACAAGGATGGGCAATGGCTGCACCTCGGGCCACGGCGTCTGCGGCTTCGCGCGGCTGTCCGGCCGCTCGATCGTGGCAACATGCATCTTCATGCTGACGGCGATCGCGACGGTCGCAATCGTCAGGCACGGGATCGGAGGCTAAGCATGATCCGGAAAAGTGCGAAGCGGTTTTCCGAAAGGATCATGCTCAAACAAGGAGCGGTTTAGCGATGGCGGTGCTTGCCAGTTTTGCCTGCGGCCTGATCTTCGGCGCGGGCCTTCTGATCTCCGGCATGACCGATCCGCAGAAGGTGCTCGGCTTCCTCGATCTGTTTGGCGCGTGGGACGCGACGCTCGCCTTCGTGATGGCGGGCGCGGTTGCGGTCGCAGCAACCGGCTTCGCGATCGCCCGGCGGCGCGTCGCGCCCGCCTTCTCGGCGCGCTTCCTCTGGCCCGACCGCAGCGACATCGATGCGCCGCTGGTCGCCGGCGCCGTGCTGTTCGGCATCGGCTGGGGCCTCGTCGGCATCTGCCCAGGGCCGGCACTGGTCAATCTCGCCGGCCTCTCGCTACCGATCGTGGTCTTCGTCGTCGCGATGCTCGCAGGCATGATCGGCCAGAATCTCTTCGGCAGGAATCTTTGGCGCCGGCGTGCACCGGCGCCGCGCGCCATCGAAACTTCTTCCCTTCCATCTCGCGCAGACGGGTGACCCAATGACTGAAAAGACAACCATCAAGCACTTCCCCCCTCCGCCCGGCGTCCAGGCGCCGCCACTCTCGTTCGGCGCCCGCGTCGGCGATTTGTTGTTCATCTCCGGCATTCCCGGCTTTGACGCCAATCGCGAGCTGCCCGACGGCTTCGAGGCGCAGTTCGCCAATGTCGTGACCAATATCAAGCGCGTGCTGAGCGAGGCGGGCGCGACGATGCGCGATCTCGTCAAGGTCAACGTGCTGCTGACGCGCGCCAGCGACGTCGCGACGATGAACGCGCTGTATGCCGGCGCGTTCGGCCCCGCCCCCTACCCCGCACGCACCACCTGCGTGGTGGTGGCGCTGCCCAATCCGAAGATGCTGATCGAGATCGAGGGCGTGGCACACGTGAAGGGGTGATCTCTGGCTCTGTCATGCCGGAGCGTGCCACTTGGCGCGAGCCCTCAGGTGCGCAATTGCGCACCGGTTGAATCGAGGTCCATCTTCATCGTCGTCCTGGCGAAGGCCAGGACCCATTACCCCAAATCTCAATTGTCGCGCGACGCTGGGGCCGCGTTCCGGTTCACAAGCAAATTCGGTGGTTATGGGTCCTGGCCTTCGCCAGGACGACGATGTGGAGAGAGCTGACGCAAATCCGCGCTGCATTACGCCGGTTCAGTGAGCCCTCAAAACAACGACCCCTGCCCGTCGTCCTCCCGCACCGCCGCCTTTCTCGGCGCGGCCTTCTTCGGCTGCGGCGCGTCCTCCGCGGCGATTTCTTCCGCCGTCATCGGCAGCAGCAATTGCGCATCGTCATTGGCGACCGCGTTGACGCGCATCGTGACCTGGTGCCAGGCGAACTCGCCGACCTCGGGGCCCTTCAGCATCGGCATCACGTCGTCGACATCGTTCGGCAGGCAGTCGAGCCAGCGCGCGAATTGCTCGGGCCTGATCGTGACCGGCACGCGGTGATGCAATTGCGCGAGGTCGGGACTGGCCGGCGCAGTGACGATCGCGACCGTATCCTGCTCCTCGCCGTTCGGCCCCATCCAGGTCTCGGCAAGCGCGGCGAAGGCGAGCGGATGGCCGTCGCGGCGATGGATGAAGAACGGTCGCTTGCGGCCGCCGGCATCCTGCCATTCGTAATAGCCGTCGGCCGGGATCAGCGCCCGGCGCCGCTTGATCGCGTTCTTGAAGGCCGGCTTCTCACGCACCGTCTCGGAGCGAGCGTTGATCAGCAGCGAGAAGGTCCTGGGGTCCTTGACCCACGACGGGATCAGGCCCCAGCGCATCAACTGAAAATGCCGGCCGCCATTCTGCAGCAGCACCACCGGGATCGGCTGGGTCGGCGCAACATTATACCGTGGCGGAAAATTCGGCTGCTCGATATAGCCGAACATCTCGCGCAAGGCCGCCGGCGGCGAGGTAATGACAAAGCGTCCGCACATTTGCCGTCCAGAGTGGTATCCGTTTATTCTGCCTTAACTTGGACCGTTAAAGACTGCGATCAATGACCTCAACGGCCGCCATAGCGGGCTCTTCCCCGCGACCGACGTACCCCGACGAGGCGCGGGCGGCGCTGTTGCGCGCCGCCAACATCAATCCCCGCACCGGGCTCGCCACCGACTACCTCAATCACTTCAACGAAGCCATCATGCTGCTGGAGATGGTCCCGGACCTGCCGGAATGCGCCAGCGATTTCCTCGAATGGCAGCCGCTGTCCTATGCCGAGCATTTCACCGCGTCGAATTTCCGGGCACGCGATCTCGCGATCGAGGCCTATGAGACCGCGGACGCCGCAATCCGGGCCGAATTCGACCAGCTCACCGACAGCATGACGAAGATCCTGACCGAGGTCGGGGCGGCGATGCGGCAATTGCAGCAGGACAAGAGCCGGGTCGCGCTCGCCGAGCAGGCGATCGTCTGGGTCAAGCCGCTGGTGATGCAGACCGCCGGCATCATCAACGGCGCCGCAGAGGCCGATGTCGACAGCATCATGGCGGGCGCCTGAGATATCGGGCATGATGGTCTTCACAACCGGCTGCCAATCACCTTGACCTCTCCCGAACCTCCGATCCGCCCGCAGCTCGCCGTGTCAGGCGTGATTTTCCGCGACGACAAGGTGCTGCTGGTGCGCCGCGCCCGCTCGCCCGGCAAGGGCTTCTATTCGCTGCCCGGCGGCCGGGTCGAGTTCGGCGAATCGCTGCATACCGCCCTGCACCGGGAGATCGACGAGGAGACCGGCCTCAAGGTCGAGATCGTCGGCCTCGCCGGCTGGCGCGAGGTGCTGCCGACCGGCCCCGGCACCGGACACTATCTGATCATGACCTTCGCGGCGCGCTGGGCGTCCCGCGAGCCTCACCTGAACGACGAGCACGACGATTTCAAATGGCTGGCGCCGGAGGAGATCGGCGACCTCAAGGTCACCGGCGGCCTGCATGAGGTGATTGCGGCCGCCCGGCGGCTGGTTTGAGGCCCGTTTTAGCGGCTTTGGGGGGCTCGGCCGCCTTGCCTCGGGCGCATTGAGGGGGCATACCACGGCCATTCCGGAACCCCGATGATCAAAGCCTTTCTCGCCGTTGTGATCCTGTTGTCGGCATGCCTTGCGACGCCCGCCCGGGCGCAGGACGCGGCTGCGCCGTTCGACGGCGATTTGCAGCGGCTGGCCGAGATCCTCGGCGCCCTGCACTATCTGCGCGGCATCTGCGGCTCCAACGAGGGCGCCAAATGGCGCAACGAAATGCAGGCGCTGATCGATGCCGAGACCCCCTCCGGCGACCGCCGCGCCCGCATGATCGCAGGCTTCAACCGCGGCTATAACGGCTTCCAGCAGACCTACCGGACCTGCACGCCCGCGGCCACCGTGGCGATCCGCCGCTACATCGAGGAGGGCTCGAAAATCTCGCGCGACCTGACGGCCCGCTATGCCAACTGAACGGGCGATCTTCTTCGACCTCGACGGCACCCTGACCGACCCGAAGCCCGGCATCACCGGCTCGATCCAGTACGCGCTGGAAAAGCTCGGCCGGCCGGTTCCCTCGCAGGATGAACTGACCTGGTGCATCGGGCCGCCGCTCAGGGCGAGCTTTGCGATGCTGCTCGGCGGCGAGGAGCTCGCGGACCGCGCGGTCGCGCTCTACCGCGAGAGATTCGGAGATGTCGGGCTGTTCGAGAACGCGGTCTATCCCGACATCGCGGAGGTTCTGGCCGAGCTGCGCCGGGCACCGGGCCGGATGTTCGTCGCGACCTCGAAGCCGCATGTGTTCGCGACGCGGATCATCGCGCATTTCGGCCTCGGCGGCTATTTCGACCACGTGTTCGGCTCGGAGTTCGACGGAACCCGGGTCAACAAGGTCGACCTGCTCACCTATGCGCTGGCGCAGACCGGGGCCGATCCGGCCAAATCCCTGATGATCGGCGATCGCAGCCACGACGTGATCGGGGCGAATCGAAACGGCATCCGGGCGGTCGGCGTCACCTATGGCTACGGCACGCCCGAGGAGCTGACCGAGGCCGGCGCCAGCCATCTGTGCGCCACGCCGCGCGCGGTGCTGGACCATATCCACAGCTCATTCGGCTGATCGCGGCCCGGATATCCGGAATTCCCCTTTAAATGCCGGGGCCGCCGTTAACCTTTTCGAAAGATGTGGGCTAGGCGGTACCTGCATGCGTGATACATCTCGCACGTCGCAGTGGTTCGCTCCTCGGACCGCGCGCAGTCAATTTGCAGAGTTTCATGCGCCATCCAGCGTCCTTCCCCCATCACCAAGACCCGCGACCCGACCACGAGCAGAAGCAGGCCGCGCTGGGCTACCTGAACGAGGCTTGGGCTGAAGCGCGTCACGACGGCGTCGATGGCGACTGCCTCGCGCAGGCGAGCCTGTTTGCGGCGCTCGCCGAGCTCGTCGGCACCTATGGCGAGGACGCGGTGGCGAAATTTGCCGAGGGCCTCGCCGCGCGCGTGCGCAACGGCGAGTTCTCGCTGGCATTGGCCAAGCAGTAAAACGATAGCGTTTTCGAGCGAAGTGGGTCGCCGGTTCGCATCAAGAAAACGCGTCAAACGCGAACCTACTGCTTCAGCGTCTCGAGGAACCGAACCGGCTCGCCGGTCGATGGCGTCGTGACTTCGCCCTGCCACATCACCCGCCGGCCGCGCACGAAGGTGCCGACCGGCCAGCCCTGCACCCGCACGCCGTCATAAGGCGTCCAGGCGGCGCGCGAGGCGATCCATTTGTTGGTGATGGTCTCGCTGCGCTTCAGGTCGACGATTGTGAAGTCGGCATCGTAACCGGCCGCGATGCGGCCCTTGCAGGCGATGTTGAACAGGCGCGCAGGCCCCGCGCTGGTGAGATCGACGAAGCGAGCCAGCGACAGCCGCCCGGCATTGACGTGATCGAGCATCAGCGGCACCAGCGTCTGCACGCCGGTCATGCCCGACGGCGAGGCCGGATAGGTCTTGGCCTTCTCCTCCAGCGTATGCGGCGCGTGATCCGAGCCGAGCACGTCGATGATGCCCTGCTCGATACCGTACCAGATGCCGGCGCGGTGATCGGCCGAGCGCACCGGCGGGTTCATCTGGGCCAGTGTGCCGAGCCGCTCGTAGCACTCCGGCGCGGCCATGGTGAGGTGGTGCGGCGTCGCCTCGCAGGAGGCGACATCCTTGTGGTCGCGCAGGTACAGAATCTCTTCCTTGGTCGAGATGTGCAGCACGTGGATGCGCTTGCCGGTCTCGCGCGCGAGATTGACCAGGCGCTCGGTCGCCATCAGCGCCGCGGTCTCGTCGCGCCACACCGGATGCGAGCGAGCATCGCCCTCGATCCGCAGCGGCTTGCGCTCGTTGAGACGGTATTCGTCCTCGGCGTGGAACGCAGCGCGGCGCCGGATCACCTGGAAGATCCGCCGCAGGCTCTCGTCGTCCTCGACCAGCAGCGCGCCGGTGGAGGAGCCGATGAACACCTTGACGCCGGCGCAGCCCGGGGCGCGCTCGAGCTCCGGCAGATCCTGCACGTTCTCGCGGGTGCCGCCGATGAAGAACGCGAAATCGCAATGCATGCGATGGCGGCCGCGCTTGATCTTGTCGGTGAAGGCCGCTTCGGTGACCGTCAGCGGATTGGTGTTCGGCATCTCGAACACGGCGGTGACCCCGCCCATCACCGCGCTGCGCGAGCCGGTCTCGAGGTCTTCCTTCTGGGTCAACCCGGGCTCGCGGAAATGCACCTGGGTGTCCATCACGCCGGGCAGGATGTGCAGGCCCTTGCAGTCGATCACCTCGCCGGCCGAGGCCTGACTGAGTGAGCCGATCGCGGCGATGCGTCCGCCCGCGATACCGATATCGCGCACGCCCTCGCCGTCCTGATTGACCACGGTGCCGGATTTTAGAATGGTGTCAAAATGCTGATTCATCGGTCCTCGACGCCCGCTTTCGGCTGTCGCGCGGGCCTTGTTCGGCGCACTCTAGCGCCTTAGCTTGGCAGGGGATATCGCGGCCTGCGCGTTTCCCAAGGAACTTGGAAAAAGAGCCAATTTTGCGAATGAAAGCAGCGTTTCTTCCAGATCGGGGCGTGGTCAAGGTCTCTGGCGAGGACGCCCGCAACTTCCTCAACGGCCTCATCACCGCCGACATGGCCGAGTTGCGCGCGGGACAGGCCCGGTTCGGCGCGCTGCTGACGCCGCAAGGCAAGATCATCGTCGATTTCCTGATCACCGAGATACCCTCAGGTCATGGCGGCGGCTTCCTGATCGACGCGCCGCGTGCGCTCGCCAAGGGACTTGCCGACAAGCTCGGCTTCTACAAGCTGCGCGCCAAGGTCGTGGTCGAGAACCTGTCCGACGGCCTCGGTGTGCTGGCAGCCTGGGATGGCGAGCCGGCGGCGACGCCGGATCTCGCGTTCGCCGATCCGCGCAACGCAGCGCTCGGCTGGCGCATCCTGATCCCGGAAGATTTGAAGCAGAAGCTCGCTGAGCTGATCGGTGCCGATCTCGTCGACTCCAGCGCCTACGAGGCGCATCGGATCGCTACCGGCGTGCCGCGCGGCGGGCTCGACTTCATGTATGGCGACGCCTTCCCGCACGAGACCAATATGGATCGCCTCAACGGCGTCGATTTCGACAAGGGCTGCTATGTCGGCCAGGAGGTGGTGTCGCGCATGCAGCATCGCGGCACGGCGCGCACCCGCACGGTGAAGATCGTCCTCGACGGCCCCGCGCCCGAAGCCGGCGCTACCATCCTGGCTGGCGACAAGCAGGTCGGCACCATCGGCTCAACCGCCGGCGAGAAAGGTCTCGCGCTGGTCCGCATCGACCGCGTCGCCGATGCGCTCGACGCCGGCCTGCCGCTGACCGCGGGCGGGCTGTCGCTTCACCTCGCCGAACCTGACGCCGTCCGCATCACACCCAAGCAGACCGTCGCATGAGCCGTACCGCGCAACTGCACCCCGACGGCAAGACACGCTGCCCTTGGCCGGGCGAGGATGCGTTCTACGTCGCCTATCACGACAATGAATGGGGCGTGCCGGAATATGACGACCGCGCGCTCTATGAAAAGCTGATCCTCGACGGCTTCCAGGCCGGTCTGTCCTGGATCACGATCCTGCGCAAGCGCGAGAACTTCCGCAAAGCCTTCGACGATTTCCAGCCCGAGAAGATCGCGCGCTACAACGCCAAGAAGGTGCACGCGCTGATGAACGACGCCGGCATCGTCCGTAACCGCGCCAAGATCGAAGGCGCGGTCGCGAGTGCGAAGGGCTATCTGGAGATCATGGAGAAAGGCCCCGGCTTCTCGAATTTCCTGTGGGACTTCGTCGACGGCAAGCCGAAGGTCAATCAATTCAAGACCACCGCGAGCGTGCCGGCCTCGACGCCGGTCTCGATCAAGGTCTCCAAGGAGCTCGGCGCGCGCGGCTTCAAGTTCGTCGGTCCCACCATCGTCTACGCCTTCATGCAGGCGACCGGCATGGTCAACGATCACCTCGTGACCTGCTTCTGCCACGAGAGCTGCAGCGGCAAGCTCCGCACACCGCGACTCAAGAAGAAATGACGGCGCGCAAATCGACGGAGACAACCCGCGCCTGGCAGCGGATGTTGTCGGGACGCCGGCTGGACCTGCTCGACCCGTCGCCGCTCGATATCGAAATCGTCGACATCGCGCATGGACTGGCGCGGGTTGCGCGCTGGAACGGCCAGACCAGCGGGGCGCACATCTTCTCGGTGGCCCAGCACACGCTGCTGGTCGAAGCCGTGATGCGCCAGCAGATGCCGCGCGTCGACATCCGCCATCGTCTCGCCGCGCTGCTGCACGACGCACCGGAATATGTCATCGGCGACATGATCTCGCCGTTCAAGGCGGTGCTGTCAGGCGAATACAAAGCGGTGGAGAAACGGCTGCTCGGCGCGATCCATATCCGCTTCGGCCTGCCCGCCGTGCTGGCGGACGAGATCACCCAGCAGATCAAGGCCGCCGATCGCGGCGCCGCCTATCTCGAGGCGACGCATCTGGCGGGATTTTCGCAAGCCGAGGCCAAGCGGCTGTTCGGCCGCGATCCGGAACTGCCCGAAGCAACCGAGCGCGACTATCTGACGCCATGGACCGCAGCGCGGGCCGAAAAGCAGTTTCTCGAGCGATTCAAGGCGTTGCACGCCTCGTAGGGCGGCACCGCAAAACGTGCCGTCGGTTGCGCCGCAAAACGACGAATCGGCATGGCACCCCCGCCTTTGCCCGTTCGGGTGCAGCCGTTATAGTCCGGCACCCCCGATAGAAGGATCATCATGCTTCACGTCTGCTCGCTTGCCGCACTCTCCGACACGGTTCGCGCCACCGGCGCCAGCCATGTGCTGACCGTGATGGCCAATGTCGACCAGGTGCAGCGGCCGCCTTCCGTGCTGCCGGCCAACCACCTGAAAGTGTCGATGGACGACATCATCGAACAGATGGACGGCTTCGTTGCGCCCAACGAGTCGCATATCGAGAAGGTGCTGAGCTTCGTGCGCGGCTGGGATCGCCAAGCACCGATGGTGGTGCATTGCTACGCCGGCATCAGCCGCTCGACCGCGAGCGCATTCGCGACGGTCTGCGCCCTCAACCCGCACCGCGACGAAATGTCCATCGCCCGGATGATCCGCGAGGCCTCGCCGATCGCGGCTCCCAACCGGCTGATCGTCAGCCTCGCCGACAAGGCGCTGGGACGCGAGGGCCGGATGCTGCGTGCACTCGACGCGATGGGTCCCGGCAGCATGAGCGTCGAAGGCCGGCCCTTCCGCATCGATCTGGACTAAGCGCGGCCGGTCACGCCCGATCGCTTGAACTTCCGGTCCTCCTCACTGCACTACTAGGTTGCGACGGGCCGCCGGCTGGCCAAGTCCGGCGCGTCCTGCCGGAGGCCCAATGTTCGATTCGCCGTTCGACTTCCTGACGCTCGTCCTCGCCATCGTCGCGATCATTTTCGCGCGCAAGGCGCTGGGCCGGATCGACCTGCTGCAGCGCCGCCTGGATGCGATCGAGGCCGCGGGCGGCGCCGCCGCGCGGACGGCCATGCCGCCGCCGCTGACTCCGCTGCAGGAGTTCGAGCAGACGCCGCCGACGGCGCCTTCCGTCGCGCCGCCACCGCTCCCGGAGGCGGCTCCCGGCGAACCGGCCGCGCAGACCGAGCCAGCGGACGCGCCAGGCGCCGCACCGCCACCCCTGCCGGAGCCGCCAGCTCCGCCGCAGCCGGCTCCCGGCTTCGAGGAGACGCTCGGCACACGCTGGGTGGTGTGGATCGGCGGCCTGACGCTCGCGCTCGGCGGCTTCTTCATGGTGCGCTATTCGATCGAGGCCGGTTTGCTTGGCCCCGGCGTTCGCACGATGCTCGGCGGATTGTTTGCGCTGGCGCTGCTCGGCGCCGGTGAATGGACCAGGCGCCAGGAAAGCATCTCCAACATCGCGGCGCTGCCGATCGCCAACATCCCGGCGATCCTCACCGCCGCCGGCACCGCGGTGGCATTCGCTACCGTCTACGCCGCCTACGCGCTGTATGACTTCCTCGCCCCGGCAACCGCCTTCATCCTGCTCGGCATGGTCGCGCTCGGGACGCTGGCGGCCGCGCTGCTGCACGGACCCGCGCTGGCCGGGCTCGGCATCGTCGGCGCCTTCGTCACGCCGCTCCTGGTGTCGTCAGACAAACCCGACTTCTGGTCGCTCTACGTCTACCTCGCCATCGTCACGGCGGCGGCGTTCGGCCTCGCCCGGATCCGGCTGTGGCGCTGGCTCGCGGTCACGACGATCGCCTTCGCGCTGCTGTGGACCTTCCCTTGCTTGCAATGCGGGCCTGAGATGATCGCGCCCCATGTCTTCCACGTCATCGCAGGCTTCGTGCTGGCGGCGCTGCTCGTGGTCTGCGGCTTCATGTTCGGTCCCGACGGCGACGGCGAGGAGATCGAGCCGATCTCCTCGGGTTCGCTCGCGGCCTATCTGCTTGGCGCGATGCTGATCGTGCTCAACAGCGCCCACGCCGACACCGCGATGATCGGCTTTGCGCTGCTGACAGCCGCAAGCCTGCTTGTCGCCTGGCGCGCGCCGGCTGCTACCCGTGCGATCGGCGCCGCGTCGATCTTCGTGTTCATTGTGTTCGGCGAATGGGCCGTCCGCCGCAACGTCGACATGCTGGTGCTGCCGGGCGGTGCGATCCCCGGCATCGGCCCGTCCGCGACCGACGGCTCGGTCTCGCTGCATCTCGTCACCGCGGCGCTGTTCGCAGCCGCCTTCGGCATCGCCGGTTTCCTCGCGCAATTCCGTTTTACCACCACGAAGGTCACGGTGACCTGGGCCGCGGCGGCGGTGTTCACGCCGGTCGCGCTGCTGGTCGCGCTCTATGCACGCATCGCGCATCTCGACCGCTCGATCCCGTTCGCGGTCCTCGCCGTGCTGCTGGCGGCGGCCTACGCAGCCGCGACCGAGGTGCTGACCCGGCGCGACGAGCGGCCGGAGCTGTCGCCTTCGATTGCGTTGTCCGCCACCGGCGCCCTCGCCTCGCTGGCGCTGGCGCTGACCTTCGCGCTCGACAAGGGCTGGCTCACCATCGCGCTCGCGCTGGTGTCGATGGGCACGGCGTGGCTGTCGGTGCAGCGGCCGATTCCGTTCCTGCGCTGGCTTGCCGCGATCCTGGCCGGCATCGTCGTGCTGCGCATCGGCTATGAGCCGCGGATCGCGGGCGACGCCGTCGGCACCACGCCGATCTTCAACTGGCTGCTGTGGGGCTATGGCGTGCCGGCGCTGTCATTCTGGGCGGCAAGCCATTTCCTGCGCCGCAGCGGCGACGACGTCCCGCTGCGCATCGTCGAATCCGCCGCGATCCTGTTCACGGTGCTGCTTGCCTTCATGGAGATCCGCCACGCGGTCAATAGCGGCGATGTCTATTATGCCAGCGCCGGGCTGACCGAGGTCGCGCTGCAGGTCGGCGTGACGCTTGCGATGGCGATCGGGCTGGAGCGGCTACGCCTGCGCAGCGGCAGCATCGTGCACAATGTCGGCGCGATCCTGCTGACCGCGTTCGCCGGGCTTGCCAGCCTGTTCGGACTGCTGGCGCTGGAGAACCCGATGCTATGGTGGCAGGACGTCGGCGGCAGCTTCATCAACCTGCTGCTGCTCGGCTACGCGCTGCCGGCGGTGCTGGCGCTGCTGCTGTCCTATGCGGTGGCGGGCCATCGTCCTGCCGGCTATGCCAACACGATCGCCGCCGGCGCGCTGGTCCTTGCGCTCGCTTACGTCACGTTCGAGATTCGCAGGCTCTATCACGGACCGGTGCTGACGCGCGGCGAGACCACGGGCGCGGAGCAATACACCTATTCGATCGCCTGGCTGATGTTCGGCGTCGCGCTGCTCGGCATCGGCATCGTCGTCAACTCGCAGCGGGCGCGGCTCGCGTCGGCTGCGGTGATCGGGCTGACGATTCTGAAAGCCTTCCTGATCGACATGTCGACGCTCACGGGTGTCTACCGGGCGCTGTCGTTCATGTGCCTTGGCATCGTGCTGGTCGCGATCGGCTGGCTGTATCAGCGGATCCTGTTTCGCAGGCGAACCGCTCCGCCGCTCGCGCAAGCTGAGGGTTAGGACTTGCCGTCCTGAAGGACAGCTTCAGTCGACGGACTCGGCGACCAGTCGAATCCTGAACACGGGTTTTCTGCCCTCGTCGAGCAGCTCCATGTGCCATTCGCTGTTCTGTTTCAGATTGCGCGAAATGCTGCCGAGGAAATTTCCGCAGACCTTGGTCATCTCGGCCCAGGCCACGTCGCGGCTTTCAAACTCCGTCGCGTGGTCGGATGCACCAGCGTAATCGCCATCACTAATTCGAAAAAAATATTGCGCCATATGACTACTCAAAATCAGAGTCCCCAATGTCCCGCCTCACGGCGAACGCCAGGTATTGAGTAGCGAGCAAGGCGTGGCGACCGCCATCCGTATGACTACGGCTTGGCGGCGCTATTCCCGCTAGCGCGCAGATGAAAGGTTAGTCGGTGGAGCGGCGCAATTCCGGCGCGCTCTCGACCTTGGCGGGCTCGGCCTTGACCGGCTCGAGCTTCGCGCTTCCGACCTGCGGCGTCTCAACGCGCGACACTTCGGTCTGCGAGGCATCCGCGGATCGGGTGCGCGGATGCAGCGAGCGCGGACGCGCCGCCGCGCGCGCCATCAGCATCTGCTGGCCGCCCTGATGATGGAAATCGCAATAGGCAAAGCCCATGCCGGAAACCGAGCCGCGGAACGAGCGGTCGTCCTGCTTGTCGAGATTAAAGCACGGTTCGAACGGAATGCCCTTCAGCGACGCGCAAACGCTCTGACCGCGGATCTGCAGCGTGTTGCCGGGCAGGCGCAGGTGACGGATCGGCCCCGAGCCGGAGAACTGGACCGAGCCTGCCGCGCCCAGATCGTCGAGGATGCGGCCGGCACCGCGGGTGCCATCGAAACAGGTGAACGCGAACACCTTGCCGGCGACGAATCTGCGGGCCTCATCGGCGTTCATCATGCCCGCGAATGCCGGCACGACCATTGCTCCGGCCGTGACGGCCCCCAACACCAAACGCGCAAGCATGAGCTACTCCACTGACGAGCGCGGGCACTCGCTCCTTGTTGCGCATGACCCCCGCACCAACGCTTTTCGACGTCTGCGCGAGGAAACCCGGCCCCCCGGGATCATGCCGCAAGTCTCTTTACCCGCTGCTTACCATACCAACAGTGGCAACATTGGAGCAGCTTGGTTGGTAAAGTCTGAACGTCCTCAGACTATTTTTACCACGATGCGGCCCCGGACCTGGCCACCGAGGATTTTCGCGCCAAAGCCCATGACTTCGTCCAGGGCGATTTCGTGAGTGATATCAGCCAGTTTTGCCTTATCCAGATCGCTGGCAAGGCGGCGCCAGGCGGTCCTCCGCAGTTCGATCGGACACATCACCGAATCGATGCCGAGAAGGCACACGCCCCGCAAAATGAAGGGCGCGACCGAAGACGGCAGATCCATACCGGCCGCCAGACCGCAGGCCGCGATGGCTCCGCCATACTTCGTCATCGACAGCAGGTTAGCGAGCGTGGTCGACCCGACGCTGTCGACGCCGCCGGCCCAGCGCTCCTTCGCCAGCGCCTTCGGCGCACCTGACAGTTCGGCGCGGTCGATCACCTCGGTGGCGCCGAGACCCTTGAGATAGTCGGTCTCCGACATCCGCCCGGTCGACGCGATGACGTGGTAACCGAGCTTCGACAGCACGGCGATCGCCACCGAGCCGACGCCGCCGGCGGCACCCGTGACCACCACGGGGCCGCTCTTCGGGGTGAGACCATGCTTCTCCAGCGCCAGCACCGAGAGCATCGCGGTATAGCCGGCGGTACCGACCGCCATCGCATCGCGGGCCGAGATGCCGTCGGGCAGCCGCACCAGCCAGTCGCCCTTGACGCGGGCCTTTTCAGCGTAGGCGCCGAGATGGGTCTCGCCCATGCCCCAGCCGTTGCAGACGACCTTGTCGCCCGCCTTCCAGTCCGGATGGCTGGATTGCTCGACCGTGCCGGCGAAATCGATGCCGGCGATCATCGGGAACCGGCGCACCACCGGTGCCTTGCCAGTCAGTGCGAGGCCGTCCTTGTAGTTCAGTGTCGACCACTCGACGCGGACGGTGACGTCGCCGTCCATCAGCTCGGCTTCGTCGAATTGGGTGAGCGCGGCGGTGGTACCCTTGTCCGCCTTGTCGATCCTGATTGCCTTGAACGTTGCCACGATGTGCACTCCCCGTAATCTTGGTTTCGGGGAAATGGTTTACCCCATCAGGCAGGCTGCGCAACCGGGCGGACGACGGGCTTTTCGACGATCGGCAGGTTGATCAGCGCGGACAGCACGCCAAACAGCACCGACAGCCACCAGATCGGGGTGTAGGAACCGTACTGCTCGAACACGATGCCGCCGAGCCAGACTCCGAGGAAGCCGCCGACCTGATGGCTGACGAAGGCGAAGCCGTACAGCGTCGCAAACCAGCGCGTGCCGAACATCAGCGCCACCAGCGCCGAAGTCGGCGGCACCGTGGAGAGCCAGGTCAGGCCGGAGATCGCGCCGAACGCGATCGCCGAGAAGGTCGTGATCGGGAACGAGATGAAGGCGATGATCGACAGCGCGCGGGTGAAGTAGATCACCGACAGGATGTAGCGCTTCGGGAAGACGTTCTGCAGCCAGCCGACGCTGAGCGAGCCCACGATGTTGAACAGGCCGATCGCCGCGATCACCCAGCCGCCGGTCGATGCCGGAATGCCGCGGTCAGCGAGATAGGCCGGCAGATGCACTGTGATGAAGGCGAGCTGGAAGCCGCAGGTGAAGAAGCCGAGCACCAGCAGCACATAGGAGCGATGGCCGAATGCCTCCGCCAGCGCGGTCTTGAACGACTGCTGATCGGCCGGCGCGGCGTCATTCGTCTCCGCCGGCGGCGTCGAGAGCGCCAGCGACAACGGCAGGATCAGCAGCATCAGTGCGCCGAATACGAGGAGCGCGGTCTGCCAGCCGAAATTGTCGATCATCGCGACGCCGAACGGCGCGAACAGGAATTGGCCGAACGAGCCCGCGGCGGTGCCGGCGCCGAGCGCGATGCCGCGCTGCGCGGGCGGCAGCAGCTTGCTGAACGCCGACAGCACCAGGTTGAACGATGAGCCCGACAGGCCGAAGCCGATCAAGACGCCGGCGCCAAGGTTGAGCGAGAGCGGCGTCGCCGAGTAACGCATCAGGAGCAGGCCCGCGGCGTAAAGCAGTGCGCCGACGACCATCACACGCAGCAGCCCGAAGCGGTCGGCAATCGCGCCGGCGATCGGCTGGCCGAGCCCCCACAACAGGTTCTGCAGCGCCAGCGCGAGGCCGAACACGTCGCGGCCCCAGGTGAATTCATGGCTCATCGGCTGCACGAAGAAGCCGAGGCTGGAGCGCGGCCCGAAGCTCAGCAGCGCAATCGCGCAGCCACAGACGATGATGACAAGCGGCGTGCGCCACGTGCCCGACGTCGGTCGAAGATCCCCGGTGGTAACGGCCATCTTGTCTTCCCCCGCAACTGCTGCGCGGGGAGCCGCCCCGCCGAACGTTACGGGGAGTTAATGCAGGTGCATGAAAACCCCAAGAGGGGCCGGAGAAAAATATTCGCCTGCAGGGCTGCTCTGCAGAATCGGAGAGGATGATGACCGTCATTCCGGGGCACGCCGGCCGCGGAACGGGAGGCAGAAG
This sequence comes from Bradyrhizobium sp. USDA 4538, assembly GCF_024171045.1. Lineage (NCBI taxonomy): Bacteria > Pseudomonadati > Pseudomonadota > Alphaproteobacteria > Hyphomicrobiales > Nitrobacteraceae > Bradyrhizobium > Bradyrhizobium sp. USDA 4538. The sequence goes on along the minus strand of NZ_JALJZE010000001.1, from coordinate 5,964,033 downwards.
GCCCTATCGCCGGGCGCTGGCCTGCTCGGCCGAGCTCTGGGCGGCCTCGGCGAGCTGCGCCGAGATCTTGGCGGTCTCGGCCGGGTTGCCCCAGCTCGGCGCGTCGCTGCCGTCGCCCCAGGCGCGCGGGCGATAGAAGGTGTGGACGCCGAACTTGTACATCTTCTTCATCTCGCTGACCCAGGACGGCCGCACCCAGTAGGCGTGGTAGTGGGTCGAGCGGTCGACTTCCGGCAGCCACAATTCGCCGTCGAGCATCGCCTTCGCGATCTTCCTGGCGCGATCCCACATGTCGGGCTCGCGGACGACGTCGGGGACGTTGTCGCAGGCGAACGTGAACTGACAGGCGTAATGGCGATTCTTGTTCTGGTAGACCACGCCGCACACCGTCTCCGGATATTTGCCGGAGAAGGCGCGGTTCAGCACCACCTGGGCGACCGCGATCTGGCCACGCACCGCTTCGCCGCGGGCTTCGAAATAGACCGCCTCGGCGAGGCACTTCTCCGACTTGGCGCGCGACTTCTCGTCGAACAGGCCGAGCCGCTCCGCCGGCGTCTTGGTGTGCTGGTCGTCGGCATTGACCTCGCCCTTCGGCGCGATGCTCTCGCCCATCTCGCCGGCCTTGACCGGACCGTCGGCATCGACCGGCAGTGACGCCATCACCTTCATGTCGGGATCGGGCGATGCTGCCGGCGTCACGACAACCGGCGCCTCGCCGGGCTGCCAGCGCTCGAGGTTCTCCGGCGTGCCGAGCGACGAGCCGAAGAACAGGCTGGCGGTCTGGAATGCGAACGGGTCGCGCTCGCGCGCCGCATCGGCGGGCGCAGCTACCGGCTTCGCGGGCGCGGGCTTCAGATCGTCGAGCGGGCTGGCCTCGAGCGAGAGCGACACGTCGTTCTGCTGCGGCGACGGCTTGGCATATTGCGGCAAGGGCGGCGCGCGCAGCGCCTCCTGCAATTCAGGATCGAGCGGCGCGCTGTCGGCCGGTGCGGTCGCGGTCTTCATGCCCTTGACCGACGAATTCGATGTCGCCGGATCCTCGTTCGCCGGCGCCGTATTTGCAGGCTCCGCCGGTTCGACCTGATCGGGCCGCCGGACGACGAGGCGATCGCCCTTCATGGTGCGATCGACCTTGGGAAAATCGGATGCCTGGTAGCGCGGCGGCGGGGCCGTGATCGGATTGCGCGTCACCGTTCCGGTGATGTCGAGGTTCGAACTGTCCAGTCTTGCGAGCAGGATTTGCGGGGCTTGCGGCGCGGACGTGCCGATCGGACGGCCGAAGCTGTAGGTCGCGACCTGGATGGAGCCGACGGCGGAGGCGAAGACGCGCTTCTGCCAGCGCTCGGCGACGCCGGGCTGCCGGGCCAGGAGCGAGGCAATATCCTGATATCCGATCTCGGTCGGCATCAGTGCGAAGATGCCAAGACCGAGACCGAAGAGCGCGAGACGTGCGCCCTTCGGCTGGTTACGCGACACAAACATCGTACGCTCACGCAACGCTTACTGAGTGCAATCGAACGCGGTACATCCGCGCAATTCGACCTTTCTCGTTGCTAAACCGTTTAGGTTGCCGCGGAGTTAATCGGCGTTGCTCGCGCGCTACACTCAAGCGATCGCGCATGTTTCGCGCGTTGCATTGCGCGCCTTGGTAAACGCGCGGCGCATGAAAGTCGTAAACAACAGGTCAACGAAGATGGTGAACAAAGTGTTGCAGGCACGGTAGCCACCCGCCGTCATTGCGAGGAGCGACAGCGACGAAGCAATCCATGGCTCGGCAAGTGGAAACATGGATTGCTTCGCGGAGCCTGTCATCGGGCGCGCGTTCGCGCGACCCGTTGGCTCGCAATGACGCTATTTGCAGGCTGCCTCAACAAACAAAAATGGCCGGGACTTGGTCCCGGCCATCGCACTCTCTGAACTGTAAGATCGCTCACGCCTGGCTGGCGATCTCCTTGCCGAGCGCGGCCTGCGCCGCGGCGAGACGCGCGATCGGCACGCGATAGGGCGAGCACGAGACGTAGTCGAGCCCGACCTCGTGGCAGAACGCGACCGACGCGGGATCGCCGCCGTGCTCGCCGCAGATGCCGACCTTGAGGCTCGGACGCGCCTTGCGGCCGCGGGTGACGCCGATCCTGACGAGTTCGCCGACGCCGTCGCGATCGACCGAGATGAACGGATCGATCTCGAGTATCCCCTTGGCGACATAGGTGCCGAGGAAGCTCGCGGCGTCGTCGCGGCTGATGCCGTAGGTGGTCTGCGTCAGGTCGTTGGTGCCGAAGGAGAAGAACTCCGCGGTCTCCGCCACCTCGCCCGCCATCAGGCAGGCGCGCGGCAGCTCGATCATGGTGCCGACCTGGTAGCTCAGCTTGACGCCGGTTTCCTTCATCACCGCGTTGGCTGTCGCATCGATCCGCGCCTTGACCAGATCGAACTCGGCCTTGGTCGCGATCAGCGGCACCATCACCTCGAGACCGACCGGCTTGCCGGTGCGCTTGCCGGCTTCGACGGCGGCCTCGAAGATCGCACGCGCCTGCATCTCGGCGATCTCCGGGTAGGCGATCGCAAGACGGCAGCCGCGGAAACCGAGCATCGGGTTGAACTCGGAGAGTTCTCGGGCGCGGTCGGCGAGCTTGCGCGGATCGGTGTTCATGGCGCGGGCCACTTCCTCGATCTCGGCCTGGGTGTGCGGCAGGAACTCGTGCAGCGGCGGATCGAGCAGGCGGATCGTGACGGGCAGGCCCTGCATGATCTCGAACAGCTCGACGAAGTCGGCGCGTTGCATCGGCAACAGCTTCGACAGCGCGGCGCGGCGCGACTGCTCGTCCTCGGAGAGGATCATCTCGCGCACGGTGCGGATGCGGGTCTCCTCGAAGAACATGTGCTCGGTGCGGCAGAGGCCGATGCCTTCGGCGCCGAACTTCACCGCGGTGCGCGCGTCGTCCGGCGTATCGCCGTTGACGCGAACGCCGAGCTTGCGGACCTCGTCGGCCCAGCCCATCAGCGTGCCAAACTCGCCGGACAGTTCCGGCTCGATCATCGGCATGCGGCCGGCCAGCACCTGGCCGACCGAGCCATCGATGGTGATGACGTCGCCGGTCTTGAAGGTGCGCGAGCCCACGCTCATGGTGCCGCGGCCGTAATCGACGCGGATGGTGCCGCAGCCGGAGACGCAGGGCTTGCCCATGCCGCGCGCAACCACCGCCGCGTGCGAGGTCATGCCGCCGCGGGTGGTGAGGATGCCTTCCGCGGCGTGCATGCCGTGGATGTCTTCCGGGCTGGTCTCGATACGGACCAGGATGACCTTGCGTCCGTCGGCCTGCAGCTTGGCCGCTTCGTCCGACGAGAACACGATCTCGCCCGAGGCAGCGCCAGGCGACGCCGGCAGGCCGGTCGCGATCACGTCGCGCTTGGCGGCCGGATCGATGGTCGGGTGCAGCAGCTGGTCGAGCGAGGCCGGATCGATCCGCGTCACCGCGTCCTTGCGCGAGATCAGGCCTTCATTGGCGAGCTCGACCGCGATGCGCAGCGCCGCCTTCGCGGTGCGCTTGCCGCCGCGGGTCTGCAGCATCCACAGCTTGCCCTGCTCGACCGTGAACTCCATGTCCTGCATGTCGCGGTAGTGCTTCTCGAGCAGCGTGTAGATCCGCGTCAGCTCCTTGAACGCGGCCGGCATCGCCGCTTCCATCGACAGCTTGTCGGAGCCGGATTCCTGGCGCGCCTCCTCGGTGATGTCCTGTGGCGTGCGGATGCCGGCGACGACGTCCTCGCCCTGCGCGTTGATCAGGAACTCGCCGTAGAGCTTGCTTTCGCCGGTCGAGGGATTGCGGGTGAACGCGACGCCGGTGGCCGAGGTCTCGCCCATGTTGCCGAACACCATCGCCTGCACATTGACGGCGGTGCCCCAGGATTCCGGAATGTCGTGCAGCTTGCGATAGGTCACCGCGCGGGCGTTCATCCAGGATGAGAACACCGCGCCGATGGCGCCCCACAGCTGATCGTGCGGATCCTGCGGGAAGTCGTGACCGGTCTCCTTGGCGACCGCTTCCTTGTACTTGCCGACCAGTTCGACCCAGTCGTCGCCGGTGAGGTCGGTGTCGAGCGAATAGCCCTGGCCGTCCTTGAAGGTGTCCAGGATGTCCTCGAAGTGATGATGCTCGAAGCCGAGCACCACGTCCGAATACATCGTGATGAAGCGGCGATAGCTGTCATAGGCGAAGCGGCGGTCGCCGGAGAGTTCGGCGAGCGCCTCGACGGTGCGGTCGTTGAGGCCGAGATTGAGCACGGTGTCCATCATGCCCGGCATCGAGGCGCGCGCGCCCGAGCGGACCGAGACCAGCAGCGGGTTCTTGGCGTCGCCGAAAGTCTTGCCGGTCAGCTTGCCGACATAGTCGAGCGCCTTCTCAACCTGTGCTTTCAATTCCTTCGGATACGTCTTGTCGTGCTCGTAGAAATAGGTGCAGACCGAGGTCGGAATGGTGAAGCCGGGAGGCACCGGCAGGCCGAGATTGGCCATTTCCGCGAGGTTGGCGCCCTTGCCGCCGAGCAGATTGCGCAAGGTCGCCTGGCCCTCGGCCTTGCCGTCGCCGAACGTATAGACCCACTTGCCGGCCTTGATCGCAGCCGGGGCCGCCTTCTTCGCAATGGCCTTCGCCGGCGCCTTGCCAGCGGGCTTTGCGGCGGGCTTTGCAGCCGATTTGGGGGCGGCTTTCGGCGCCGCCCTCGGGGCGCTCTTCTTCAGTGCTTTGCGCGCCGGAGCGGCCTTGCGGGCTGCGGCGGAGGGCTTTGATTTCGCTGCTGTTTTCTCGGCAGTTTTCGCAGCAGTTTTCTTGGACTTCGCGACGGCTTTGGCCATGTCAGACAACAATCCGGAAGGAGGGGTCGAAGATGCGCGCCTTACACCATTTTGAGGGGTTCCGCGCAAGCCGCGAAACCCCTCTTTCCCGCTAGAGGTGCAGCCAGCGCAGCAGACCCATCCCCACGAGCCCGACGAAGATCAGATAGATCGCGACGATGTAATTGAGGAGCCGCGGCATGATCAGGATCAGGACGCCCGCGATCAGAGCCACGATAGCAGGTAGATGCCCAGCGGTGATGGTCATTGAAGTTTTCTCCGGGGGTTTCTTGGAGGAGCGAATCGAGCGGCAGTTTATCCGCTGAGGGAAGTTCCCACATCAAGACGCAGGTCCCGCCGACGAGTTCCCGCAACTCACGAAAATTGCTCCAAATTGCCGCGTATATGGCGGCGGTTTTCCGGAACATCACCGCAGCCGATGCATTGGCTCGCCGTGCGCATCGGCGATGGCTGGCGCGCACCGAAAAAGAATGGAGCGAGCCATGCGAAACAGATTACTTGCCGTTGCAGCGGTTGCTGCCGCGATCACGGTGCCGGCTGTTGCCGCACAGGCCCAGACCGTTGGCGTCGTCCGCGGTGGCCCGCCGGTTGCAGTCGATGATGACGAGGGCATTACTGTCGAGCAGCGTCCGGCCTTCCGCGAGTACATCGTGCGCGAGCGCGTGCCGAACTACACGGTTCCGGATCGCATCGTGGTCGGCACAGTGCTACCGGACGCCGGCGTGACCACTTACGACGTGCCGCAACGGTTCGGCGCGACGCCCTATCGTTACACCGTCGTGAACGGTGAGACCGTTCTGGTCGAGCCGCGTTCGCGACGGATCGTTCAGGTGGTCGAGTAGATCAACGTCAGCACGATCGCCTGAACGACAGTCCGGGCGCCGCGCAAGCGGATGTGCGCGAGGATCGACCGGACCAGAAAGCCCCGCCCGGTTTCCCCTCCGGGCGGGGCTCTTCCGTTCTGATGCCGTGCCGGGTTACGACTTGAGGATCGAGAGCAATGTCGAGGTCGACTTGTAACTCTTGATCGCAGCGTCCTGGAAATCCTGCGTCCAGTTGGCCGCCTGGCGCTCCTCCGCGCTCATCGAAGAATATTGTTTGAGGATGCCGAGGCTGAACTGGCGCGGATCGCCGGCGGTCTGGCTCTGCTTCAGCGCGTCGAGCACGGCGAGACGCGTCCGCGTGTTGAGTTCCTGCTTGGCCGCGAAGATCTCCTCGGTGGAGAACTTCTTGTCCTGGTTCAGCGAGATCGCCGAGAGCGAGCGGTTGTCGAGCGAGGACAGGTCGGCGAGTTGTCCGGTCTTGCGGCGGGAATCGTAGACCAGTTCCTTGCCGCTCTTCGCCGCCTCGCCCTTCTGCCGATCGAGGAAGGCGCGCACGTCGCTGGCGACGCTGCTGAAGTCGCGCGTGGTGCTCTTTGTGGGAGGCTCCGTCCCCGCCAGCGCGGCCGCGATCGGATCGCCGGAAATTCCCGATGGCGCCGTGTTCGGATCCTGCTGCGTCGCCTGATAGCCCTTCAGCACCGCGGCGCGCTGGCTGGCCCAGGTTGCAGTGGCCTTCTCCTCATCGCTCGCACCATCGAGATAATCGAGCGCAGCCTTGTAGCTGACGCTGTAGTCGCCGGTCAGGCGCGTGGTCGCCAGCGACGGCTCCATCGCCTTGTCGAAGCGCTGCTTCAGCTCGGTGGCCGCAACCGCCTGCTCGTCCGGGGTGAACTTGCCGCCGTTGTTGGTTGAGATCGCAAACAGCGAGCGACGGTCCAGCGTCGAGAGATCGATGGTGGTCTTGCCGTCGACGATCGGTGCCTTGACGCCAGCGACCGTGTAGAGCCGGTCGAGCGTGATGCGCGCGTCGCTGGTGACGGCGGCAAAATCCGGCAGCGGCGCCTTGGCGAGCTGCGCGCGGGCGGCGTCCGACAGCGTGAGGTTGGTTGCGGCGTTGGATGTCGAGGACGCCGACAGATCGCCGGCGGTGCCATCGCCCGACAAGGTCGCCGCCAGCGAGGGCGTCGCTGCTGCCCGCGCATAGGCCGAACCATATTGGGCGTAGGGATTGGGCGTGGTGCCGATCGAGGTCATCGGGCGGTCCCTGCATTGGCGCGAGGGGCGATGTCTTAAGAAATCGTTGCTTCGTCAGGACCTTCGCAGGGCATGGTTAACAAATTGCAAACTGTGTCGAAATATTTCCGACGAGACATGCCCGTCAGCGGCGGTCGTTTAGCGGTCCACGACCCAGCCGTGGCGGCGTTGCGTAAAGACCGATTGCGACGGCGCGGGAAAATCGGGGTCCGCAAAGGCGCCGACCGCAACACCGATCAGGTCCGGCGCGCGACCGGGCTCCCAATAGACCGACGACCCGCAATTCGGGCAGAAATGAAACACCACGGCAGATCCACTGCCGCCGATGCGGCTGTATTCGCGCGCCTCGCCCTGCGGCTCGACGTCGGCGCGCGGAAAGAACGCCGCGACGCCATAGGTGCTGCCGGTTCGCTTCTGACACTCCAGGCAATGACACAGCGCTACTGTGGTGGGCTCGCCTTGGCAGGTGACGCGGAGCTGTCCGCAGGCGCATGTCGCGAGCCGCGCCATCATCGCCCGCCCTTGCTGGCGACCAGCCGGTGAATGACCTTGCCGGACGATGCGCTGACGACCTCCGCGTCGAGCAGCAACTCGGCCGCCGCCAGCTCGGCCCGCACCAGCGCGGTATCGAACGCCGCGTAAAGCCGGCCATGCGCATCGCGCGCATCGTCACCTCTGGTGACGCGCCAGCTCAGATAGAAGATGCCGCCGGGCTTCACGATATCGAACATGCGACGGACCGACGGCGCGATCAGCGCGTGATCGAGATGCATGATCACGGTCTCGCAGAGCACATTGTCGAAGCTGCCGGAGGCGGTGCCGGACAGGTCCGGCAGCTCGGCGCGGGCAAAGCGCAGCGCCGGATAGCGGGCGCAGGCTTCCGCGAGCAGGCCCCCGGAGGCGTCGAAGCCTTCGGCCGGAAAGCCGTGGGCATTGAGCCAAGCCACCTCGCGGCCGCTGCCGCAGCCGATATCGGCGGTCGCGCCGCCCCGGATGAAGAACCGCGTGACGATGTCGTGCAGATCGACTGGGGCCGGCTGTTCGTGCCAGTCCTGCGCAAACGCCGCCGCATCCTTGTCGTAAGCGGCGAGCGTTGCGCGGTCCATCGATCAGCCCTCGATCCTGGAGAAATCCGCCACCGCACGCGTCGCGGCGCGGATCTCGTTGAGCAGCTTCAGGCGGTTTTCGCGCACCTTCGGATCGTCGTCGTTGACCTTGACCTTGTCGAAGAACGCATCGACTGCCGGACGCAGCTTGGCCATCGCGCTCATCGCGCCGGCGAAGTCTTCCTTGGCGACGGCGGCGGAGGCCTCGGCCTTCACCTGGTCGATCGCCTTGGCCAGCGTCTTCTCTTCATCGAGCTTGTAGAGCGCGGCGTCAGGCGCGCCGTCGAAGGTCCGCTTGTCCCTCTTCTCCTCGATCGCGAGAATGTTGCTGGCGCGTTTCGTGCCAGCGAGCAGGTTTTTGCCGTCGTCGCTGTCGAGGAATTTGCCGAGCGCCTCGACGCGCCGGACGACGAGCAGCAGATCGTCCTGGCCACCAAGCGAGAACACGGCATCGACGAGATCGTGGCGCGCGCCCTGATCGCGGAGCTGGACCTTCAGGCGGTCGGCAAAGAAGGCTAGCAGATCGTTCGGCAGCGTTTCGGCATCGGCCTTGAGCGACAATCCGAGCAACGCGGATTTGGCCGTCTTCAGGATCGGCAGGCGCAGCGTATTCTCGACGATCAGCCTGATCGCGCCGAGCGCTGCCCGGCGCAGCGCGAACGGGTCCTTCGAACCCGTCGGCTTCTCATCGATCGCCCAGAATCCGGCGAGCGTGTCCAGCTTGTCCGCCAGCGCAACCGCGACGCTGACCGGATCGGTCGGCACGCGATCGGTCGGCCCCTGCGGCTTCCAGTGGTCCTCGCTCGCGGCGGCGACGGACGCATCCTCGCCCTGCGCCAGCGCGTAGTACTTGCCCATCAGGCCCTGCAACTCCGGGAATTCGCCGACCACTTCGGTCAGCAAATCGGCCTTCGCGAGGCGCGCGGCGCGTTTTGTCTTCTCGACGTCAGCGCCGACCAGCGGCGCGATCTCGGCGGCGAGCCGCTCGATCCGCTTGATGCGCTCCGCCTGGGTGCCGAGCTTCTCGTGGAACACGATCTGCTCGAACTTCGGCAGCCGGTCCTCGAGCTTGGTCTTCAGATCAGTATCGTAGAAGAACTTCGCGTCCGACAGCCGCGGACGGATCACGCGCTCATTGCCGGCGACGATGGTCTTGCCGCCGTCGGGCGCCTCGATATTGGCGGTCAGCACGAACTTGTTGGTCAGCTTGCCCGTCTTGGGATCCCTGACCACAAAGCACTTCTGGTTGTTGCGGATGGTGGCGCGGATCACCTCGTCGGGGATCGACAGGTACTGCTCCTCGAACGATCCCATCATCACGACCGGCCATTCGACGAGGCCAGAGACCTCGTCGAGCAGCACCTGGTCTTCGACCAGTTCGAGGCCCTGTGCGAACGCCAGCTCCTTGGCGTCCTCGAGGATGATGTCCTTGCGCGCCTGCGGATCGAGGATCACCTTCGCGGCCTTCAGCTTGGCCTCGTAATCCTCGAAGCGGCGCACGGAGATCGCACCCGGCGCCATGAAGCGATGGCCATAGGTGGTCTGCCCGGCCTCGATGCCGTCGACGGAGAACTTGACGATGTCAGGCTCCTCGGTCTCCAGACCGAAGGTCGCGGTGATGGCGTGCAGCGGGCGCACCCAGGTCAGCGAGCCTGATTTCGCCGAGCGCGCACCCCAGCGCATCGATTTCGGCCAGGGGAAGGTGCGGATGATGACCGGCAGCATTTCCGCGATCACGTCGATCGCGGTGTGGCCGGGCTTTTCGATCAGCGCGATGTAGAAGTCGCCCTTCGCGTCTTTCTGGATCTTTGCCTCTTCCAGCGACGTGAGACCGGTCGCTTTCAGAAAGCCCTGCACCGCCGCATCGGGGGCGCCGATCTTCGGGCCGCGACGTTCGGTCTTCAGGTCGGGCTGGCGCGCGGGGATGCCGTGCACGGTGAGCGCAAGACGGCGCGGGGTCGCGAACGCCTTGGCGCCCTCATAGACCAGGCCTTCAGCGACCAGCTTGTCGGTCACCATACGGCGCAGATCGTCGGCCGCCTTGGCCTGCATGCGCGCGGGAATTTCTTCGGAGAACAGTTCGAGGAGAAGATCGGGCATCAGACCGCCCTGCCCGTTTCAGTGTGGATCCATGCCTCGCCGCAGGCCTTCGCCAAGTCGCGCACGCGGGCGATGTAGCTCTGCCGCTCCGTCACCGAGATGACGCCGCGGGCATCGAGCAGGTTGAATACGTGGCTCGCCTTGATGCACTGGTCGTAGGCCGGCAAGGCCATCAGATGTTCCTTTTGATTCCCACCCTTACGCCAACCGGCAGCGAGATATTTGCGGCAGGCGTCCTCGGCCATCCTGAACTGCTCGAACAGCATCGCGGTGTCGGCGTGCTCGAAATTGTGCCGCGAATATTCCTGCTCGGCCTGCAGGAAAACATCGCCATAGGTCACCTTCTCGGCGCCCTCGCGGCCGTTGAAGTTGAGGTCGTAGACGCGGTCGACGCCCTGCACATACATCGCGAGCCGCTCGAGTCCGTAGGTAAGCTCGCCCGCGACCGGCGCGCATTCGACGCCGGCGACCTGCTGGAAGTAGGTGAACTGCGACACCTCCATGCCGTCGCACCAGCATTCCCAGCCGAGACCCCAGGCGCCGAGGGTCGGGCTTTCCCAGTCGTCCTCGACGAAGCGGATGTCATGGACGGCGGCGTCGATCCCGATCGCGGCCAGCGACTTCAGGTACAGGTCCTGAAGGTTCGGCGGCGACGGCTTCATGATCACCTGGAACTGGTAGTAGTGCTGCAGACGGTTGGGGTTTTCGCCATAGCGGCCGTCCTTGGGCCGCCGCGAGGGCTGCACATAGGCCGCGTTCCAGGGCTTGGGCCCCAGCGCGCGCAACGTGGTCGCGGGATGGAAGGTGCCGGCGCCCATTTCCATGTCGTAGGGCTGCAGGATGACGCAACCCTGCTCGGCCCAGAACCGCTGGAGGGCCAGGATGAAGCCCTGGAACGAACGTTCCGGGCGCATGTGGTCAGGCAGGGCGTCCATCGTTGGAATCGATCTCGCGAGGGGGTGTGAGGCGCGCGGGACCGTATCGGCGGCAGCCAATGGAATCAAGGCGATGGAGGATGTTTCTGCACCTCGCCCCGCTTGCGGGGAGAGGTCGAAATTCGCGCGCAGCGCGCATTTCGGGTGAGGGGGACTCTCCGCGAACTTAGGTCTTTCGAATCTGCGGAAACAGCCCCTCACCCCGGCCCTCTCCCCGCAAGAGCGGGGCGAGGGAGATCCAAGCCCCCTAGCCCGGGCGATAGGCTCCGGTCACGGGGTCGCGGCGCAGGGTCTTGATTTCGCCCGCGCGGGTGGCCTCGGCCACGCGGGACAATCGCGCCTCTTCGAGTTCCTGGTTGATCCGGACGGCCGTCTTGTACGCCCAGCGGACCACGGCCAGGCTTCCCAAGACGCCTGCGAATGCAATCAGCGGCGGCATCGGTCGATCCTTGTCGTTCACGTCTGTCAAGCCCCCAATGACAGGCATTCTCGCGCAAGGCGGCCTGCGCCGCAATCGCGGTTTTGGGGCTAAATGGCGCGCTCACATCCCTGTGTTCATAGCCCGAATCTGGCCCAAATCGCCCGGGTTTCCAGCGCCGAGATCACCTCGTCCGGCAGCGCGGCCAGCCCGTCCAGCGCCGCCAGCGACCCTGCCCCCGGCGCCCGCCGGCCGAGCAGGCCGGACAGCAAGCCGCTGGCCGGCGCAATCACCGGGGTCAGCACCTTGTCGCCATAGCGGGCCCGCAGCGTGGAGCGGATGTCGCCGATGCCGTCGGCGAGCCCGAGACCGATCGCGGTATCGCCGGCCCAGTATTCACCGGTGAACAGCATGTCGTCGGCGCCCTTGAGGCGGCTGCCACGGCTCTGCTTCACCAGCGTGATGAAGATCGCATGGATCTCGCGCTGGATCGCCTTCAGCCGGGCGACGTCGTCGGGGTTCTCGGGAAGGAACGGATCGAGCATCGCCTTGTGGCTGCCCGCCGTATACAGCCGGCGCTCGACCCCGATCTTCTTGATCAGCCCCTCCAGGCCAAAGCTGCCGCCGACCACGCCGATCGAGCCGAGGATCGAGGACGGGTCGCAATAGATCTCGTCGCCCGCGCAGGCGATCATGTAGCCGCCGGAGGCCGCGACGTCCTCGACGAACACCAGCACCGGCAACTTCTTCTCGGCGGCGAGTTGCCGGATGCGCAGATAGATCTGCCGTGACTGCACCGGCGAGCCGCCCGGCGAATTGATCACCAGCGCCACCGCCTTGGCATTCCGCGTGCCAAAGGCGCGCTCCAGCATCTTGGCGACGCCGGAGAGTGTCATGCCGGGCCGCAACGGCGTCACCGCGCCGATCACGCCTGCCAGCCGCACCACCGGCACGACGGCTGCGCCGCGCCTGAAGCGCGCCGGCAACATTGCCTGCACGCGTTCGAGCAGTCCCGAACGTCCAGCGTGATCACTTATTTGTTCACTCATGCCGTTACCTCGAATTAACCACTTTTTATCACGCCACTGTCATTGGAATCCGTGGAACGCGTTTTGCATTTTGTCATTGGGGCTGCAATGCGCGGGCGGAGAGGGACTTATGAAAATCTATCTGCTGATTTTGCTGATCGGTACACTCCTGGCGGCGATCCACTTCACGTCCACGCCGGACCGCCAGTCGGAAACGGCTTCGCAGTGATTTAGTGCCTCTGACGACGTGGGCAGCATGCCTGCCCGCTAAAGCGCAATGCCATCGCGCCTTGGCTTCTTGTTCGAGCATGATCGTTTTAGCGCCGCGCCAGCGGCAATTCCCCCTTCCCAGCCAACACCTCCTGCACCCATTTATTGGGCACGCCTGACTCTTCATTGAGCAGCAGTGCGGCATGGAGCCGCGTCGACGCCCGGCCGCCCTTGGTCGCCCGCACCAGGATTCGGATCGCCGGCGACGTCCCGTCGCCGTGAACCGGCAGGATCTCGAGGCTGCCAAAACCGCGGTCCAGCGCGGCCAGCACCTCGGCAATGCCGTCGGCCCGCCAGATCAGCGCAAGCTGCCCGTTCGACTTGAGAATTCGCCGCGCCGCGTGAACCCAGCCGGCCAGCGTGGTCGCGGTCGCGACGTGGGCGCGCTCGCGCACACCGTCCGGCGAGGCGCGGTGCCGCGACGGATCATTGAACGGCGGGTTCATCAGCACGACGTCGGCGCTATCCGGCCCGAGGCCGGCATCATCGAAGGCTGCGGCGCCGGCTTCGACATCAAGCACGATCACCTCTGCCAGGATCGCGTTGGTGCCGGCATTATTCCGCGCAAGCTCGGCCAGGGCCGGGTCGATTTCGACCAGGACGAGATCGATCCCCCTCACCCGCCGCGCCACCGCCAGCCCGGCCGCGCCGACGCCGGAGCCGAGATCGACGACGCGGTCGCCTGATCGAGCCGGCGTCGCCGCGGCGAGCAGGATCGCGTCATGGCCGGCGCGGTGGCCGCTGCGGGGTTGCCGCAGGCGCAATTGGCCCCCGAGAAATCCGTCTTCGGTGATCCCGGCGGCCGGAGACTCGCTTTTTGACGCGTTTTCTTCACGCGAACCGGGGCCCATTTCGCTCGAAAACGCTCTAGTCATCGGCCCGCAATTCGTGGCCGAGGCCGGCATCGGTCAGGAGCTGGCGGGCCTCGTGGTTGTCGTCCTCATGCACCAGGATCCGCCGCGGCAGCACGCCGAGCGAGCCCTCGATGATGCTCATGTTCTGGTCCAGCACCAGATGATGGATGTTAGCGCTGTCGAGCAGCGCGCCGATGGCGGAGACCAGCACCATGTCATTGGTCCGTACCAATTCCCGCAAAATACGCTCTCCTGTCGCCCCGGCAGTGCGGCACTTGCGCCACATGTCAATAACTTGATGGCCTTGCCGCTGCACCGCTCAGTTTCTATTGTTATAGCTGAGCATAGTGCGTATTCGGCAAAATTGGAGACCAGCGTGGCGGTTATTGTACCCTTCGAAAGCCCGTCCAATGCTTCGATCGACGGGCTGGTGGGACTTCTCGCCGCCGACATGGAGCGCGTCAACGCGACGATCCTTTCGCGGACCGGCTCCGAGGTCACCATGATCCCCGAGGTCGCCAATCACCTGATCTCCTCCGGGGGCAAGCGGTTGCGCCCGATGCTGACGCTGGCAATGGCCCAGCTCGCGGACTATTCCGGCGACGGCCATATCAAGCTCGCCGCCGCGGTTGAGTTCATGCACACCGCGACCCTGCTGCATGACGACGTGGTCGACGAGAGCGAGCTGCGCCGCGGCAAATTGTCCGCGCGGATGCTGTGGGGCAACGAGGCCAGCGTGCTGGTCGGCGACTTCCTGCTCGGCCAGGCGTTCCGGATGATGGTCGAGGTCGGCTCGCTCCGCGCACTCGACATCCTCTCCGCCGCCGCCGCCACCATCGCCGAGGGCGAGGTGATGCAGCTTGCCGCCGCCAAGAACACCGCGACCACCGAGGACGAATATCTCGCCGTGATCCGCGGCAAGACCGCGGAGCTGTTCGCCGCCGCCTGCGAGGTCGGCCCCGTGATCGCCAACCGTCCGAAGGCCGAGCAGACCGCGTGCCGCTCGGTCGGCATGAATCTCGGCATCGCCTTCCAGCTCGTCGACGACGTGCTCGACTATGGCGGCAAATCCGCAAAACTCGGCAAGAATGTCGGCGACGATTTCCGCGAGGGCAAGATCACGCTCCCGGTGGTGCTCGCCTTCCGCCGCGGCAATGATACCGAACGCAAGTTCTGGATCCGCGCGCTGGAGCGTGGCGAGATCGGATCGGCCGACCTCGACCACGCGATCGGGCTGATGACCAAGCACCGCGCCCTGGAAGACACCATCAGCCGCGCCCAGCACTACGGCGCGATGGCGGTCGACGCGCTGGCGCTGTTCCCGCCCTCGCCGATGAAGACGGCGCTGGAAGAGGTCGTCGCGTTCTGCCTGGCGCGCTCTCATTGATCTAGGCACTCGCGAACAACAAGACGGTGTCGTCCCTGCGAAAGTGTTCAGTCCCGTGAGTTTAGCAACGGCCTGGATCGGGGCCTGGTAGCCGAGGCATTTGAGGCGAGTCCGGTTGTAGTCGTGGACGAACTTGGCGATGAAGGCGTCGCGATCGGCATGGTCGATGAAGGTCCGCGGGCGCTGCCGCGCTTTTGTTCGCGGCCAATGGCTTCGGCGATACGCCGGTTGAAGCGTTCGACGAGGCCGTTGGTCTGCGGGTGGTAAGGCTTGGTCAGGCGATGCTGGATGCCGCGCTGCTTGCAGAGCCGATCAAAGGGGTGGTCGCCGGAAGGCTTCCCGGGCGGCTTGTTCTTCTTGTCGACAGCGAAGCGGTCGGTGAACTCCGCGCCATTGTCGGTCAGGATGGTGTGAACCTGGTGCGGGAAGTCGGCCAGGAAGCGCTCGAGGAAGCCGGTCGCGGTGGCCCCGTCCCGCCTGGAATGGATCTCGACAAAGACGTAGCGGGTGGCGCGGTCGATGGCGACGAAGGCATAGCTGGTGCGGCGCTGCAGGGACGGCAGATACTTCACGTCGATATGGATGAAGCCGATGCTGGCGGTCTCGAAGATGCCGACCTTGGGTTTGTCAGGCTTGGCGAGCCGGCTGATGCCATTGCGCTGCAGGCAGCGGTGAATGGCGCTGCGGGACAGCTTGGCATTGATGCATCGCTGCATCACCTCGACGATGTCATCCAGCGGCAACTGCAGCGACGTCCGCAGCTCGCAAACCGCCCTTTCTTCGACAGCCGACAGGCTGGTCACCAGGTTCTTCGGCCGGTGCGAGCGATCTTCGACCGTCGTGCGGTCGCGCCAACGATAGATCGTGGTCTCGCTGACCCCCAGTTCCGTCGCCAATTCGGCAACCGACTTCCTGCTGCGCTGGATATAGGCGCGCGTCTTCGGCGTCGTCGTGGCGTTCGCGTGCAGGCTCAGTTCCATGACCCGAGGTGCTCCCTGACAAAGGCCACGCCTCGTTCTACACCGATTCCATCAAACCAATCAGCAGGGACCAAACACGAAAGCAGGGATCCATGCTCTGCGGCGAGAGTTGTAGGCGGGTCTCGTCATTCCAGCGTCACGCAAATAACAAGCATCGGTGGTCATGGGTCCCAGCTTTCGCGGGGGCGACACCAGGGTTTGCTGCACCGGCGCCCGCTACTCCTTCACCGGCACCCAGATCTCCAGCCCGCCATTGCCGGTACTCGCATCGAACTTCTCGTCGTAGCGCTCGAAGTTCGGCGCGTCCGCGACCTTCATGCCGGATTGCGGCAGCCAGCGATTCCAGATCGTGTTGACGGTGCGGCGGATGGTCGAGATGTGGTCGGCGTGGGTGAACACGACGTATTTCTGCTCGGGAATCCGGACGCGCGCGAACTCGCGCGGCAGGTCGGAGAAATCGGCGACCTCGACGCCGGCGATGTAATCGAAATTGCCGGCATCATCGCCGTTGCAGCAGACGCCATAGGCGACATTGCCGACCTGACGGGGGATATGCGCGCATTGCTGGTGGAAGCCCTGCCACTGGTTCGGAATGCCGGCATCGCTGCCATTGCCGTGGTTGTAACGCTCGCCGATGCCGGCGACGAGGAACGCCTTCCCGGTGGCGATGCGCGGCGGATCGATGTGGTCGAGAGCTGTCGAGATCATGGTGATCGGCTCCTGGAGATTGAGTGTCGTCAGACACGTTGTCGCGCGCACCGTCTCGGGCGTGACGCCGAAATGGTCGCGAAACGCGCGGGTGAATGCTTCGTGGGAGCCGTAATCCGCATCCAGCGCGAGGCTGAGAATATCGGGCGCACCGGCCGCGAGTTGGCGCGCGGCTTCGCTGAGCCGCCGGGCCCGCACATAACGCATCACCGAGAACCCGGTCGCTTCCGCGAACGCCCGCACCAGATGGAAGCGCGAGACCCCCGCCACGGCGGCAATCTCGTCAAGCGTCAGCGGCGCGCCGAGATGGCTTTCGATGTACCAGAGCGCCTTCTGGGCTGGATTCATGGATGACGGCTTTCCTGCAAAGCTCGGGCATCATGCACGGCTGCCGCGCGCGGCATTTGACAGTCCTTGCTACCCGGGCGGCGAAACCGTGGTTCCGCTCCACGGAAATTTACCCGCAAAGCCGTCGCTGGCAACAATGTTGCAATCGTGCATACTCGCCGACGCATCGATCCGACGGCTCATCAAGCTGCCCGATAATCAAGACTGCAAGAGCCGCGGCCAGCATGTCAGGGAGGACAATGATGCACCACCAACGCTTGAGCTATGCCAACTGCGTCAAATCAGCGGCGCTTGCGGGGCTTTTGACGATCGCCGTCGCCAGCGCCGCCAACGCGCAGAAGAAATACGATCCGGGCGCGACCGACACCGAGATCAAGGTCGGCAACATCATGCCCTATTCCGGTCCGGCGTCCGCCTACGCCACGATCGGCAAGACCGAAGCAGCCTATTTCAGCAAGCTCAACAGCGAAGGCGGCATCAACGGCCGCAAGGTCAACTTCATCTCCTACGATGACGCCTACTCGCCGCCGAAGATGGTCGAGCAGGCCCGCAAGCTGGTCGAGAGCGACGAGGTGCTCCTGATCTTCAATCCGCTGGGCACGCCGGGCAACACCGCGATCCAGAAATACATGAACGCCAAGAAGGTGCCGCAGCTGTTCGTCTCCACCGGCGCGGCCAAGTGGAATGATCCGAAGAACTTCCCGTGGACCATGGGCTGGCAGCCGAGCTACCAGGTCGAAGCGCGCATCTATGCCAAGTACATTCTGCAGAACTATCCGGGCAAGACCATCGGCGTGCTCTATCAGAACGACGACTTCGGCAAGGACTATCTGATCGGCCTGCATGACGGGCTCGGCGACCAGGCCAAGAAGCTGATCGTCGTCGAATCCTCCTACGAGACTTCGTCACCGACGGTGGATTCGCAGATCGTGCAGATCAAGGGCGCCAACCCCGACATCTTCGTCAACATTGCAACGCCGAAATTCGCGGCGCAGGCGATCAAGAAAGCCGCCGAGCTCGACTGGCATCCAGTGCAGTTCCTGACTAACGTCTCCGGCTCGATCGGTGGCGTGATGAAGCCGGCCGGCTATGAAGCGAGCCAGGGCGTGCTGTCCACGGCGTATCTCAAGGACCCCAAGGATACCGAGTGGAAGAACGATCCGGCGATGACCGAGTGGCGCGCCTTCATGACCAAGTGGTATCCCGAAGGCGACCTCGACGACGCCGCGACCGTATTCGGCTATGGTGTCGCCAAGGGGCTGGAGCAGGTGTTGCGGCAATGCGGCGACAATCTTACCCGCGAGAACCTGATGAAGCAGGCGGCCAGCCTCAACCTCGAGATCGGCATCTATCTGCCCGGCACCAAGATCAAGACCGGGCCGGACGACTATGCGCCGATCGAGCAGCTGCAGATGATGCGCTTCAAGGGCGAGAGCTGGGAGCGGTTCGGCCCCATCATGAGCGGCGAGAAGAGCAGTTGAGGGCCTTCCTCCACAACTTTGCGGTTCGTGATGCCCGGCCGTGCGCCGGGTATCCACGTCTTCGACATGATTCACGAGCAAGACTTGTCGCAAGCAAGACTCGTTACGAGCAAGATTTGCGATGGCCGGAACCCAGACCAGCCGAAGCGACGCCGTTCTTCAGGCTCAAGTGTCCGGCCACCACGAATTCCAGGCACATCCTGCGATCGGAAGGACAACAACAATGAAAATCACCGACGTCCGCGCCCACCATATCCGCATTCCCTATGACGCCGGGCCCGCGAGCTTCCGCCAGGGAGCTTCCGCGATCTCGGCGCTCGACATGGTGCTGGTCGAGGTTTCGACCGATGCCGGCCTCACCGGCTGGGGCGATGCCTTCGCCTATGTCTGCCCGAAGACGAGCTGCACGGCGGTGGCCGAGATGATCGCGCCGCAGGCCCGCGGCCTCGAGGTGCCCGACGCCGCCAGCATCCGCGCCGCGATGGAGCAGATCCAGCGCAACCTGCATCTGTTCGGCCGCTACGGCATCACGATGTTTGCGATCTCGGCGCTCGACATCGCGCTATGGGATCTCGCCGGCAAGGTGAAGGGCGTGCCGCTGCATCAACTGATCGGCGGCGCGAAGCGCAGCACGATCCCGGCCTATGCGAGCCTGATGCGGATCGGCAATCCGGCGCATATCGCCGCCGAATGCAAGAAGGCGATCAAGCTGGGCTATTCGGCGATCAAGCTGCACGAGACCACCGTGCCCGCGGTCGCCGCCGCGCGCGAGGCGATCGGCCCCGACGTGCCACTGATGGTCGACATGAACTGCCCGCTGGACGGACCCGCGGCGATCCAGTTCGCGCGCGACTGCAAGCAGGCCGCGCCGCTGTTCCTGGAGGAGCCGGTCTGGCCGCCGGAGGATTTTGCGACGCTCGCCGAGGTGCGCAGAGAAGGCCGGCTCGATATCGCGGCCGGCGAGAACGCCTGCACCGTGCATCAATTCCGCCAGATGATGACCGCGGGCGCGGTCAGTCACGCGCAGCCCTCCGTGATCAAGGTCGGCGGCATCACCGAATTCCTGAGGGTGGCCGTCCTCGCCGACGAGTTCGGCGTCCAGGTGATTCCGCACTCGCCGTATTTCGGGCCGGGCTTCCTCGCCACGCTGCATCTGATGGCGATCCGCGACGCGGGGCTGATCGAGGTGTTCTTCATGAAGCGACCCGCCTGCCTGTGGGGCGACCGCATCGACGTCGACGCCAACGGCCATGTCGCCGTGCCGCAGGGCCCAGGCCTCGGCTACGAGCCGGATCGCGACGTGATGGAGCAGTACCGGGTGGCGTAGCTGAGACCCTGTCATTGCGAGGAGCGAAGCGACGAATCAATCCATCGTTCCGCACGCGCGGTGGGATGGATTGCCTCGCTTCGCTCGCAATGACGATTTCCTACTTCGTCCCGTCCTTCGCAGCCGGCGCGGCATCCTTCGCCGGCGGCGCGTCGGCTTTCTTCTTCAGATCCTCGGTCAGCTTGACCTGCGCTGTTTGCAGATCGGTGACGAGCTTCTGCAAGCTCGCGACCGAACTCTGCAAGCTCGCGATCTGTCGGTTGGCGGCGTCGAGCTTCTGCTGATGATCCGACGTGAGCTTGTTGATCGTCTTCTGCAGGAAGTCGACATTGCTCTGCAGACAGCTCGTGCGCCGCTCCATGGTTTTCTCGACGGTGCAGATCTCGATGCCGGGAACGTCCTGCGCATGCGCGGTTCCGGCGACGCCGAGTGCGAGCGGTGCCAGCAAGGCGAGAACAAAACGAGCGGTCATCGGCGTCTCCAGGCAAATGCGTCATTCACAGTTTTGTGCTCGCGACGCTGAAAGCGAGGCAGACATACCACACTGAAACCGCATTCAAGCGGTGTGCTTCACCCATTACGGGACTACTCGTGGGGACGGGGGCCTTCGGAACTTGTTTGGTTCGATCCCTTTTGGCTCGACCTTGGGCAGTGGAGACAGATCGCATGGCAACGCGCGAAAAACGGTTGGCGCAATTCGACGGCAATGGCGAACCTGCGCCGGAACAGCGCGTGGAAGTACTTTGTGAGGATCATAGCGGAACGTATCAGCTGCCGTTCGCCTGCCGCTTCGTCAACGGCCAGTGGCGCAATGACACCACCGGCGGCGCGCTGGAAGCCAACGTCATCGCCTGGCGGAAGCCGCGCGAGAAGCAGGCGGGCATGGCCTGAGGCCGGCATCGGCGCGCGCTGTTTCAAAACGCGACGCGCGCACACCGTGCCTTAAGATTTGGAACGCGGGTGGAACGAACCGCGTCCGAATCACTGATCGAGCAGCGTACTGCGTTGTTCACGGCTAGATGTGGTCATCAGCCCCAGGCTGCGCACCACATACAGAAGCATGACGATCGGCCGCAGCCAGCGGCCGATAACAAAGGTTAACTCCTCCGCAGACGACATTGTGATCACCCCTCTCTGTCCTGCCTGGCGATCATTTCCACGGCGTGATCGGCGGCACCGCTTCGGTCGCCGGCGGCACGTCCACGGTCTTGAAATCGGCCGGGCTGACGATCTCGAGGTATTCCATGTCCTTCGAGTAATCGAACAGGTAGTGGGTGATGCCGGGACGCTGATGGATGACGTCGCCGGCCTCGACCAGCGTCTCCTTGTCCTCGTACATGAAGCGCGCCCAGCCCTTGGTCATGATGACGATCTGAAAATCGCACAGATGCTTGTGCCAGCCGGTGCCCTGCTCCGGCGGCATGTCGGGATTGGCCTTGACCAGGTGGCAGATCACCTGCCCGCTGGTGGCATCGGCGATGCCGAGATCGCGATACAGGAAGAAGTCGCGCAGACCTCCGCCCTTGAACTCGGTGTCACCGGGTTTGACGTGGGAGAATTTGCTGACGACGGCGTGCTGGTTCATTTCAAGCCTCCACGGTTCTCGTGTTCGCGAGATCGCGGCGCGGCTCGGCGTCCAAATTTTCGGCAGCGTCGCATCGTCGCGGTCACAGCTCGGTCATTGCCATGCGAAATCCTTGCCAGCCGGGTTGGGCTGCGGCGAACCGTCTCGCCATGCGCTGATATCGCCGCGGAAGCATTTGGAGGGAGGCGCGAATTTGCGTCTCAGTGGCTGTCGTGCACACTCGTCGCCTGGCGCCAATGCCTGACGCCGACGGCACGTCCATTGAGCAAGGCTTGCCTCGTGCTTGAGCCGCCGATGCAGGCAGGCCGGGCCGGGCGCTGCCTAATATTCGACCTCGAGCTCCTCGACGTCGGCCGGCTCCGCCTTCGCGGCCTCGATCCATTCCTGCATCTCGGGCATCGTCATGATGGTGCTGGCATACACCGCAAGCGCGGGCTCGAGCTTGACGTCATAGGTCATGAAGCGGGTCACGACCGGCGCATACATCGCGTCCGCCATGGTGCGGCGCTCGCCGAACAGGAACGGCCCGCCCGATGCGCCGAGGCAATCGCGCCAGATGGTGCAGACGCGATCGATGTCGGCCTGCGCCCGCGACCAGATCTTGAAGCCGGGGAAATGGCCCTTGAGATTGACCGGCAGCGAAGAGCGTAGCGTGGTGAAGCCGGAATGGATTTCGCCCGAGATCGAGCGGCAATGCGCGCGCTGAATCCGGTCTTCCGGCAACAGCCCGGCATGCGGCATGATCTCGTTGAGATACTCGCCGATCGCCAGCGTATCCCACACCGTCGCACCGTCGTGGCGCAGGCAGGGCACCAGGATCGAGGACGACAGCAGCAGCAGCTCGGCGCGGGCCGACGGGTCGTCGGGCGCGGTGACCACCTCCTCGAACTCCAGCCCGGCGAATTTCGCCAGCAGCCAGCCGCGCAGCGACCAGGAGGAGTAATTCTTGCTGCTGATGGTGAGTGTCGCTTTCGCCATATCGGTCCCTCACGCCTGAACGCGTCCTCAGCTCCCGGATATCGCGCGCCGGTTCAGCCGCCGCGCACCCGGAGCCATCAGCTTTTGCAGCAAGCCACGTGCCAATTTGCCGGGCGGCCGGCCCGCCTCTGGCGTCGATATTGCATGGCAAGCCAGGCCACGGGTGGATGCATATGATGTCAATGATGTACCAAGCCTATCAGAACCACATGGACCTCACGGCGCCATGGCGGACCGGGGCTGCAGCGGCGCTGAAATACCTCAATCTGGTGCCGCAGGGCGCCGCTGACCGGATGTATGGCCGGCTCGCGGCCGCGCTCGAGCTGATCTCGCGCTCCAGCCTGACCTACGCGCGGCCCCCTTATGGCATCGGCAGCGTGACGGTCGGCAACAGGGAGTTAGAGGTGACCGAGGAGGTCGCCTATGCCACGCCGTTCGGCTCGCTGCTGCATTTCAGGAAGGTGGACGGACCGGAGCAACCGCGGCTGCTCTTGGTGGCGCCGATGTCCGGGCATTTCGCCACGCTGCTGCGCGGCACCGTGAAGACGCTGCTGCAGGACCACGACGTCTACATCACCGACTGGCACAATCCGCGCGACATCCCGCGCAGCAAGGGCCGCTTCGGGCTCGAGGACTACACCGACCATCTGATCGACTTCCTCGGCCAGCTCGGCCCGCGCGCGCATATGGTGGCGATCTGCCAGCCCTCGGTGTCGGCGCTGGCGGCCGCCGCGATCATGTCGGAAGACGATCATCCGGCGCGGCCCGCATCGCTGACCCTGATGGCCGGGCCGATCGACACGCGGATCCAGCCGACCAAGGTGAACGAATTCGCCAAGAGCAAGCCGATCAAATGGTTCGAGGACAATCTGATCAACTACGTGCCGATGCAGTGCAAGGGCGCGTTGCGCCAGGTCTATCCCGGCTTCGTGCAGCTCACGGCGTTCGTGTCGATGAACCTGGAACGGCACATCAAGCAGCATATCGATCTGGCCCACCATCTCGCCAAGGGCGAGACCGCCAAGGCCGAGGTGATCAAGACCTTCTACGACGAGTATTTCGCGGTCATGGATCTGCCGGCGGAGTTTTACATCGAGACGGTGCGCGACGTGTTCCAGGAGCATCTGTTGCCGCAGGGCATGCTGATGCATCGCGGCCGCCCGGTGAATCCGGCGGCGATCCGGCGCATGGGGTTGATGACGGTGGAAGGCGAGAAGGACGACATCTGCTCGATCGGCCAGACGCTCGCCGCGCAAGACCTCTGCACCGGAGTCCGCACCTATCGCAAGGTGCATCACATGCAGGCCGGCGTCGGCCATTACGGCGTGTTTTCCGGCAAGCGCTGGAACAACGAGATCTACCCGCTGCTGCGCGATTTCGTGCATGTGAATTCGTGACGGATCGGCAACGATCTTTCCCCGTCATTGCGAGCGAAGCGAAGCAATCCATCGTTCCACATGGGCGGAAAGGTGGATTGCTTCGTCGCTACGCTCCTCGCAATGACGGGTGGCGGCTAGCCACGCATCGACTCGCGCTATAGTCTCCCGGCCACGACGACCCGCTTCCCAAGAATCGTCCAGGGAGAAACTCCATGCGCGCGCCCACTGCCTTCCGTGCCCTCACGCTCGCCCTGATCGGCGCCCTCGCCTTCACCTCAGCCGTATCCGCCGCCGAAGTCCATGTCATGATCTCGGGCGGACTGACGGCGGCCTACAAGGCGCTGGTGCCGGAGTTCGAACGCAAGACCGGGCACAAGGTGGTGACCGCCTTCGGGCCGTCGATGGGTACCACGACGAACGCCATTCCGGTGCGGCTGGAGCGCGGCGAGCCGGCCGACGTGCTGATCATGGTCGGCTATGCGCTCGGCGATCTCATCAAGCAGGGCAAAGTGCTGGCCGACAGCCGCGTCGACCTCGTGAAGTCGCCGATCGGCATCGCGATGAAGGCCGGCGCGCCAAAACCGGACATCGGCTCGGCCGACACCGTCAAGCAGGCGCTGCTGGCGGCGAAGTCTGTCGCCTATTCCGACAGCGCCAGCGGCGTCTATGTCTCGACCGAGATGTTCGCAAAGCTCGGCATCGCCGATCAGATGAAGGACAAGGCGCGGATGATCCCGGCGACCCCGGTCGGCGAGATCGTCGCCAAGGGCGAGGCCGAGATCGGCCTGCAGCAGATCTCCGAGC
Organism: Bradyrhizobium sp. USDA 4538; assembly: GCF_024171045.1. NCBI lineage: Bacteria > Pseudomonadati > Pseudomonadota > Alphaproteobacteria > Hyphomicrobiales > Nitrobacteraceae > Bradyrhizobium > Bradyrhizobium sp. USDA 4538. Next base: position 5,939,415 of record NZ_JALJZE010000001.1, on the reverse strand, counting down.
TGAAGCCGGTCGCCGGCATCGACATCGTCGGCCCATTGCCGGAGCCGTTGCAGAAGATCACGGTGTTTTCCGCCGGGATCGCGACGGCTGCAAAGGAGCGTGAGGCCGGCAAGGCGCTGATCAGCTTCCTCGCCTCGCCGGATGCGCACGACGCGCTGGTGAAGAGCGGCCTCGATCCGATTGCGGCGGGTGGGACGCATTGAAGTCGGCCTCTCTCTCCCCGTCATCCTCTTCCCTCCCCGTCATCCTGAGAGTCTGACTCATAAATCACCCAACCTTAGCTGCAGCCGCGAGTCTGCGGGTCAGGAGCCTGATGTGTGCAATCAGCAGCCAGGCAGCTTCGGTTGCCACCGTCGCCTCGAAGTCCTTGGCGAGGCGGCGGCATCTGCCGAACCAAGCGAATGTGCGTTCAACCACCCACCGCCTCGGCAGAAGCTGGAAGCCTTTGACGCCTTGAGGCCGCTCGACGATCTCGACAGTCCATGGACCGCAGTCTGAGAGCGCGTCGAGGAGTTGATTTCCGCGGTAGATCCGGTCGGCAAAGACGTGGCGCAGCCGGGGGAAGTTCATCCGCACGTTCTTCAGCAGCGGTACGGCGCCATGGCAGTCCTGAACGTTGGCGGGATGAACATGAACCCCGAGGAGGAGGCCATTGGTATCCGTCACGATATGCCGCTTGCGGCCGTAGATGCGCTTGCCTGCATCGTAGCCGCGCGGTCCGCCAGCTTGCGTGGTCGGCGCACTTTGACTGTCGATCACGGCTGCCGTCGGCTTCGGTGTCCGTCCAAGCTTTTTTCGCGCCCGTCGGACAAGCACGCTGACAATCCTCTGCCACCGGCCTGTATCCCGCCATCTATAAAAATAGCCCTGCACCGTCGAATAGGGCGGGAACTCCTGCGGCAACGCCCGCCACTGGCAGCCGGTCGAAACGATATAGAGGATCGCTTCGATCACACGACGCAGCTCCGTCTTACGCGGCCGGCCGCGCCGGTTCGCTCGCGGCAACAGGCGTCTGATCAGCGCCCACTCCGCATCGGTCATATCGCTTGCATAACGCAGATCGTCCCGCCGATATTGCTCCCGAGTGATCTTGGTCCAGGGCATCGTGCTCTCCCTCGAATCTTTGCAAATCCGATGGAATCACACCCCACTGAGATCACTCACCCATTTTTCAGTCAGGCTCTGAGGAGCCCGCACTTGCGGGCGTCTCGAAGGATGCACGGCCCGGCTGGTGGCCGTCGACCCTTCGAGACGCGCGCAAGTGCGCGCTCCTCAGGGTGACGGGACTAGATGGCGACTAGATACACTACCGCAAGTGATGCGCGCCGTAGGCGAGCAGCAGCACCACGACCAGCGCCAGCAGCAGGGTGGTCGACTTCCAGAACAGCACCGGGTTGCGCTCGATCAGCGGGGTCGATGACGTCGTCAGATATTTTGCGTTGGGATTGCGCAGGTCGAACAAGAATTCCGAAAAGCTCTCGTAGCGCTTGAGCGGATTGGCATGCACGGCGCGCTCCAGCGCGCCGTCGACCCAGGTCGGGACGTCGCGCCCGCCATGCGCGGCCGGACGATAGACCAGCCGGTTGAAGTCGGATCGCGTCCGGGCCCGCGCGATCTGCGCACCATAGGGCAAGCGTCCCGTCAGCATCTGGTAGGTGACGACGCCGAGCGAGAACAGATCGGAGCGCGCGGTGCCGCCCTCGCCGAGGAAATATTCCGGCGCGGTGTATTGCTGGGTGCCCAGGATATCCTCGACGCCCGCCGGCACCGCGTCTGCGACACCCGCAATCCGCGTCGAGCCGAAATCGATGATCTTCACCGTGCCGGTCCTGTCGATCATGATGTTGTCGGGCCTGACGTCCTGATGCAGCATCTCCTTGCGGTGGAAGGCGCGCAGCCCTTTTGCAATTTGCTCGGTGATGCCGCGCACCGTCTCCAGCGCAGGAGTTGGATTGTCCGTGATCCACTGCGTCAGGGTCTGACCGTCGATATATTCCATCGTGACGTAGAGGAAATTGCGCTTGCGCTGCGGCAGAAACGGCTTCAGCACATGCGGGCTGTCGATCCGCCGGGCGACCCATTCTTCCATCATGAAACGCTTCAGATAGGCCGGATCGTCGCGCAGGTCGATCGAAGGGATTTTGATCGTGACCGTGGTGGCGCTGTCCTCGTCGACCGCGAGATAGATGTGGCTGCGGTGCGATGCGTGCAGCTCGCGCACGATGCGATAACCGTCGAACAGCATTCGTGCGTCGAGCAGCGGCGGCAGCGGCAGCTCGGTCGGCTGGCCGAATACCTCGCCGGCATCGCCGTCGGGCAATTCGTCGATCCGGACGATCTGCACGGTGAGATTGTCCGGGCTGCCGTTCTCATAGGCCTGCTCGACGATCGATTTCGCGGCAACATCGAGATCGGCGGCGCCGTCCTTGATCGTCTTCGCCAGCTGCCGCGCCGGGACATGCTCGTAGATCCCGTCGGTTACCAAGAGGAAGATGTCGCCGCGCTCCAGCGGGAGAGCCTGGTAGTCGATCTCGAGCTGCGGGTTCACGCCGAGCGCGCGGCCGAGATAGCTCTGCTGCGAGGAGATCACGACGCGGTGGTCGTTAGTCAGTTGCTCGAGGCTGTTGCCGGCGACGCGGTAGATCCTGGAGTCGCCGACGTGGAACAGATGCGCCGTGGTCGACCGGATGACCAGGGCGCTCAGCGTGCAGACGTAACCCTTGTCCTTGTCGTAGGGATTCTGGCTCCGCCTGGTCTGCGCGTGCAGCCAGGAATTGGTCGCCTCCAGCACCCGCTGCGCCGAGGACTTCACCGACCAGGATTCCGAGGTGCAGTAGTAGTCGGTCAGGAAGCTCTTGACCGCGGATTCGGCAGCGATGCGGCCGACGCTGCTCGAGGAGATGCCGTCGGCAAGCACCACGGCGATGCCCTTCAGGCCGAGCAGCGGCTCGTCGGGGATCAAGGCGCCGTGGAAGTCCTGATTGGCGTCCTTGCGGCCCTGATCAGAGAATTGCCCGACCGATATTGTCAGCGCGCGCGGCATCGACCGTCCCAAAGCCAATGGGGCCCTCCGCGACAGGAGAGCCCCATAAGTCGTCGAGGATCAAGCCGCGAGGCGCTGGCGCTTCGGCGCCGTCTTCACATGCGTGGTGTAGAGCGTGAGCCCGGTGAAGGCGAGGCCGCCGGCGAGGTTGCCGAGCACGGTCGGGATCTCATTCCAGATCAGGTAGTCCATGATCGAGAACTTCGCATGCAGCATCAGTCCCGACGGGAACAGGAACATGTTCACCACCGAATGCTCGAATACCATGTAGAAGAACACCAGGATCGGCATCCACATCGCGATCACCTTGCCGGGCACCGTCGTGGAAATCATCGCGCCGACGACGCCGGTCGAGACCATCCAGTTGCAGAGCATGCCGCGAATGAACAGCGTGGCCATACCCGCCGCGCCATGCGCCGCGTAGCCCAGCGTCCGGCCCTCGCCGATGTTGCCGATGGTCATGCCGACCTTGTCGGGCTCCTGCGTGAAGCCGAATGTCGTGACAAAGGCCATCATGAACGCCACCGTGAGCGCGCCTCCGAAATTGCCGATGAACACGAGAGCCCAGTTGCGCAGCACGCCGCCGAGCGTAACGCCGGGCCGCTTGTCGAGCAGCGCCAGCGGCGAGAGCACGAACACGCCGGTCAATAGATCGAAACCCAGCAGATAGAGCATGACGAAACCGACCGGAAACAACAATGCTCCGACAAGCGGCTGACCCGTATTGACGTTGATCGTCACGGCGAACCAGGCTGCCAGCGCGAGGATCGCGCCGGCCATATAGGCGCGGATCACGGTGTCGCGGGTCGACATGAAGATCTTGGATTCGCCGGCATCCACCATCTTGGTGACGAATTCGGACGGAGCGAGATAGGCCATTCGTAAAATCCCCTTGCGCAATTCGGCCGCGCCGGTTGCCTGCCGGAAGCGACGCGGGTTGGTTGAAATGCTCGTCCGTCCGGGGAGATGGGGCTGCAACGATTGCTCGAGACGCCCGGGCCGGGCACCTTGATCCCCTCGCCTCGGCCAGCACTGGCCTCGGCAATCCGGAGAACGGCAGTCGTCATTGACTGGTGCAATCAAAAGCAATGGATGTGCCAAGCGGCGACGCTGGCGCTTGGCTTTAAATCCCTGTTAATACAATGAGTTAGGCTGGTGGCGCAGGAACCGCATGGCGCGATGGCGCGGAATTATGCAGCATGCCCAGATGTCGCCCAGAGGATGCGCGCCCCTCCATCACCGTCATCCCCGCGCAAAGGCTTCGCCTTTGTCGCTGGGGTGACGGGGAAAGGGTCGATACGCACCGCTACTTCACTTCACCTCGGTGCGGACCGGCACGCCCTTCAGCCCGTTGTTGTCGTAGGCCTTGCGGAGCGTGCCGTTGGCGATCGCCTCCGTCATGAACCTGGTGGCGAAGGCCGCGGCGAGCGGATGGTTGAGCGGCACCGCGACCGCGGTGACGGTCTGCTTGAAGGTCTCGTCCAGCACGCGCGTGCCCGGGATCTTCTTCGCCATCGCATTGAGCTGATCGCGCGACAATGCGAAGGCGTCGATCTCGCCGCTCTTCAGCAGATTGAAGATCTCGTCATAGGTCTGATAGCCCGTGACCTTGGCGTGCTTGAGATGGGCGATCGCGCCGCGCATCGTGGTGGTGGCATTGACGGCGGCGACCTTGACGCCGTCCTGGTCGAGCGTGGCGAAATTCGTGATCGTCGAGCCGGGTTTGACGATATAGGTGGCGTCGGCAACCTCATAGATCGGCCCGAACGTCATCTTGGTCTCGCGCTCGGGATCCTTGGGCAGGAAGGTGATGTCCCAGGTGTTCTTAGCCGCCGCGTCGGTGATCTGGCCGGAATTCTGGTGCACGACATATTCGACGGGGATGCCGAGTTGCGCCGCCATCTCGCGGCCGAGGTCGACGGGAACGCCCGCATAGCCGTTCTCGGTCTTGGTCGACCAGAACGCGCCGCCGGCCGGGCTGATCGCGATCGCGACCCGGAGCTTTCCGGTCGGCGCGATCTGATCCTTCAAGGCGTCGGCATCCGCTGATGTGGCCATGACAATCACTCCCAGAACGAAGCCAGCCAGACGCAGCAGTCGAGACGACATCGGACGTCCTCCACACCGAATCTTGCTGTCCGGCAGGCGCGCAACAAACCGCACGGCGCGGCCTTGTGCAAGCGCCGGTTCTCGCAAGGGAGCTATCCGTATCGGCCTATCTCACGCGGATGGTGATTTTTTCGGAGACGACCGGCGGGCTGAATGGATAGTGCTTGGCGTCGCCCAGCACCAACTGCAGGGTGTGCTTGCCGGGAGCCAGATCGAGCTGCGTCTCGGTCTGGCCCGCACCGAAGTGCAGATGAGACTTGTCCGACGGAATCGGCTCATTCGCATTCAACGGCTCATTCACGTCGATCAGAAGGTGGTGATGGCCGCTGTTCGGGTAGTCGTCGCCGGCATGGGTGACGCCCATGTTGCGCAGCCCAAAGCGGCACCAGAACGGGCTTTTGAGCTTGGCGCCGTCGCGCGGCCAGATGAAATACAGCTTGGTGTCCTTGCCGGCCGGCTTGTTCTGCGCGTCGGCCGGAACCGCGAACAGCGTCAGTGCCGCGGCGAGCATGATCAAGCCTGCACTTTTCATAGCCCCTCCATGAAGCCTGGCGATCAGGGATGATCGCTCAGGGAGACAGCGCGACCCGGAAACCGTGGGTCGGATAACGGACATTGGTGTCGTAATTATCGCGATTGGCCGGACGCACATAGCGTGCGTCATTCTTCCACGAGCCGGAGCGGATGACATGGGAGGCGCAGTCGCCGCCGGACCAGACCGCACCGTCGGTCGGCGCGCCCTGGTAATTCCTGTGCCAGCAATCCTCGACCCATTGATCGACCCCGCCGCCCATGTCGTAGAGGCCGAACGGATTCGGCTTGTAGCTGCCGACCTTGACCGGCTGCTCGGCCGAACTGTCGCCGCCGCAATCCTTGCATCCGGCGTGGCCCGATTGCACCTGGTCGCCCCACCAGTACTTCGATTGCGTTCCGCCGCGCGCCGCATATTCCCACTCGGCCTCGCTCGGAAGCCGGTAGGCCTTCTTGGTGCGCTCGGCGAGCCACGTCACATATTGCTTCGCATCGCTCCAGCTCACATTGGTGACCGGAACGTCGTCCTTGCCACTGGCCGTGAAGCCACAGGCCTTGGCCGCCGCGCAGGCGTTCCATTCGCGGACCGTGACCGGATACTTGCCCATGGCAAAGGGCTTGACCGTCACCCGGCGGATCGGCCGCTCCGACGGATCGTCATTGCTTCCCATCGAGAAGCTGCCGGCTTGAAGCGAGACCAGTTCGGGTTCCGGCAGGTCTGGGGTGGGGCTCGCGGAGGGCGCGGGTTGAGGCGACGCTTGCTGCGTCGGCGCCGCCGGGGTCGGACTTGCGGTTTGGGTCGGAGCCGGGCTTGGTGCCGGCGGCTGAACGGCAGGCGATGCCGTCGGTGCCGGAGGCGCCTGTGCCACATCGGCCGGCTTGCCGCGCGGTTGCGCCAGCAGATACCACAGCACGCCTCCGGCGATGATCGCGACCGCCAGTCCGAGCAGCGTGAGCAGGACGGACTCGCGGCGCCTGCGCGTCCTTTGGTACGCAGCGGCGTCCGGCAGCACACGATAAACCCGGACCGGATCGGTGATGTTCTTGACCTTGCGGTCGCCGAGCGATTCGTATCCGCAGACCATCTTGTGCTTGATCTGCTCGTAGATGCCGCCGGAAATAAAGACGTCACCCGGCGCCGCGATCCCTTCCAGGCGCGAGGCCACGTTGACGCCGTCGCCATAGATATCGTCGGGCTCGATGATGACGTCGCCGAGGTTGACGCCGATCCGGTACTCGATCCAGTGATCTCTCGCGATCGCCGCGTTGCGGCCGATCATGTTCTGCTGGATCACGATGCTGCAGCGGACGGCCTCGACCGGACTGTCGAACATCGCGATAAAGCCGTCGCCGGTGGTCTTGACCAGCTTGCCGTGGTGCTCGGCAATGGTGGGCTCGATCAGATCGCGCAGGGTCCGCTTGACGCGCGTATGCGTGCCTTCCTCATCGAGCTGCATCAACCGGCTGTAGCCGGCGATATCGCCCGCTACGATCGCCGCGAGGCGCCGCGGCATTGAATCGCCGGGAGGCTGGGTATTGTCGGGCTGTGACCGGCCTGACTTGAAGTCGCGAATTTCTCCCATAGCGCTCCGGCTGCTCCGCAAAGACGTGTTCAAGGCGCAACCGGCGCCTTCGTCCCCGAGGCCCGTTTCAACCTACCACACCTGCGGGTCGGGACAAAGTTCGCGAAGCGTGACCATGTCACGGTTGTCCGCCGTCGGCCGAGGCCCGCCGGTCGGGCGGGCACGCCTCGTCGCAACGGCAAACGGGCGGCAAAACGCCTGCGTCAGCCCGCCTGCGCGGCCGGGGTGCGGATCTCGCGCGGCAGGATGATCGCGGCGGCGATCGCCAGCAGGCAGAGCGCCGCGAACGCGCGCAGCATCATCGAGAAGCCACCCTGGTCGTACAGCCATGCCACCAGGCCGACGGACGCGCCGGCCGCGGTGAAGCCGACGAAATAGCGCACCGCATAGGCGCGCGAGCGCCATTCCTCGGTGGTGTACTTGCCGACCATGGCATCGTTCACCGTGACCTGCCCGAACGCGCCCATCACGATGCCGATCGAGACCACGATCAGCGGCAGGTTGTTTAGGCTCGCCGCCAGATAAAGGAACGGCGCCAGCAGGAACGACAGCGGCAGCGCCACCGTCTTCAGCGAATATCTGTCGAGCAGCTTGCCGATGGTGTACTGCGTCATCGCGCCGAACACATAGACCCCGGCCGCGATCACGCCGAGCAGCGCCGGGCTCTTGGTCAGGTCGGCGAGCCGTTCGGCGAACAGCTTCGGCAGCGCCACCGTCACCGCGTTGAAGGTGGTGGAGATCGCGATCACCACGATCAGCAGCGACAGCACCACGCGCCACATGTCCTCCTTGGCGACCCGCACCTGCGCTGCCGCCTGCCTGGAGCCCTTGCGGTCCTCATGCACCACCGTCATCGCAAAGGCGATGCCGATCAGCACGGTGACCGTGCCGGGCACGATGAAGGCCCAGCGCCAGCCGAGATACTGGCCGATCACGCCGGTCACCAGCGCCGACGAGGCGACGCCGAGATTGCCCCAGACGCCGTTGATCCCCATCTGGGCGCCGAGCTTCTCGGCATAGGACACGATCATCGCGGTGCCGACCGGATGGTAGATCGAGGCGAAGACGCCGATCGCCAGCAGCGCGGCGCCGAGCTGCAGCGGCGTCTGCACGAAGCCGACCGAGATCATCGACAAGCCGATGCCGACAAAGAAGATCACCATCATGTGGCGGCGGCTCCAGCGGTCGCCGAGCCAGCCGGTGATCAGCGAGCCGGCGCCGAAGGCGATGAAGCCCGGGGTCGCATAGGGCAGCAGTTCCGAATAGGCCATGCCGAGCGCCGGGCCCATGATAATGACGGCGGCGGCGAAGATCAGCATCGCGTAGTGATCGATGAAATGGGCGGCGTTGACGAAGGTGATCACCCGGCTTGGACTGTTGCTAGGACTGTTCATCGGCACGTCTCTCACGCGATTCTTCAATTGCTCGAAAATAGGTTATAGGTGCTTGTCCTGACGGGATGTCGCCAATGACTATCGCTGAGCCGCCAATAAGAGCCCTCCACCAGGACCGGCGCGTCACCGGGGACGGCGTGCATCTGGTGGCGCGCAGCTACCGCAAGGGCGTCCGGCTCGACCCGCACATGCACCGCGAGGCACAGCTGGTCTATGCCGCCAGCGGCACCATGCAGGTGACGACGCCGAAGGGGCGCTGGCTGGTGCCGCCGGACCGCGCGGTGTGGGTCCCTGCCCTGCTCCCGCACGCGATCGACGTGCTTGCCGACATCGAGATGCGCACGCTGTATTTCGACCAGGCCTGGCTCGCGCGCGAAAAGCGCAGTGACAGCCTCGACCACGAATTCGTGGTGCGGGTGTCGCCGCTGGTGCACCAGGCGATCCTCGCGCTGTTCGACGCCTCATGCGGACGCGAGCGCACCGATCTGTTGATCCGCCTCGTGATGCTGGAGCTGCACCAGGCCGAGGACTCCGCGACCTTCATCCCGTTGCCGCAGGAGCCGCGCTGCCGCCGCGCCGCCGACCTCGTGCTGGCCGATCCGACGCAGGACCACGACATCGATGCGCTGGCGCGCACCGTCGGCACCTCGGCGCGGACGCTGTCGCGGCTGTTCTCGGCGGAAACGCAGCTCTCGTTCAAGAGCTGGTGCCAGCGCGCCCGCATCGCGGCCGCCATCGAGCGCCTGTCGAGCACCGCGAATGTTTCGGTCAAGCAGGTCGCCTCCGACCTCGGCTATGCCAGCGTACCGGCATTTTCCCACGCGTTCCGCCAGGTTACCGGCAAGACACCGACCGCGTTCGCGGAGAAAACGTGCGAGAAAACGTGAACCGGGTTTGTCACCGGGCGCAGCGATGACGAATTATACCGCTGTCGCGCTGCGACATATTTCCGTACGATCCATGCGCTTGATTGCTGTGCTCCCGACCTTAAATCCCGTGTAAGGTCCGGCTTCATTGGATACGACCTGCTGGATACGACCTGCTCATGGCCAATGCCTTCTTCTCCGATCTGCTCTCGACGATTTCCGAACGCGGCCGCGTCCTGCTCGGCCGCGCCAGCCCGGCCAACGACAAGCAGGATGCGTCCGAACTGCTGGAATTGTGCGAAGCACTGCTGTCCGGCCGCGGCGAAGCCTCCGGCACCGCGATGGCGCGCGAAGTACTCGACCGCTACCACCACCTCGATGCCGCCGGACGGCTGTCGTTCTTCCAGACGCTGGCCCGCGATTTCGGCCCCGATCACGCCAAGCTGGCGCAGGCGATCGAAAGCTGGCGCGCCAAAGCCAATGGCGACGACGCCAGCGACCTGCATTTCGCCTCCGAGCCGCGCCGCCAGGAATTGATCCGCCGGCTCAATCGCGCGCCGGGCGGCACTGGCGAGCTGGTGTCGATCCGCTCGGATCTGCTTTCATTGATGAAGGGCAACAAGGACCTTGCCGCGCTCGATCGCGACGTGGTGCATCTGCTCTCGTCCTGGTTCAACAGGGGATTCCTCGTGCTGCGCAGGATAGACTGGTCGTCGCCGGCCAATATTCTGGAGAAGATCATCCGTTATGAGGCCGTGCACGAGATCCGCGATTGGGACGATCTGCGCCGCCGCATCGATCCGATCGATCGCCGCTGTTACGCCTTCTTCCATCCGGCGCTGGCCGACGAGCCGCTGATCTTCGTCGAGGTCGCGCTCACGGAAGCCATCCCGGGCGCAATCGCGCCGCTGCTTGCGGAAGAGCGCGAGCCGGTGCCGGTCGAGCGCGCCCGCACCGCGGTGTTCTATTCGATCTCCAATACCCAGCGCGGCCTTGGCGGCATCTCCTTCGGCAGCTTCCTGATCAAGCAGGTGGTCGAGGAGCTGCGCCGCGAATTGCCGAAGCTCGACAACTTCGTGACGCTGTCGCCGGTGCCGGGCTTCATGCAGTGGGTCAAGCAGGCCGACGACGTGCCGCTCACAGAGGAGGACCGCCAGCTGCTGGAAAGCCTCGGCAAGCCCGACTGGTTCGAGAACGCCGAGCTCGCCACCCAGCTGCGCGCCGTGCTGGAGCCGCTTGCCGCCTACTATTTCCTGAAGGCGCGCACGCCGAAGGGACGACTGATCGATTCGGTCGCGCGCTTCCATCTCGGCAACGGCGCACGCTTGGAGCGGATCAACTGGCTCGGCGACCTCTCACCCAAGGGCCTGCGCGAATCCGCCGGCATCATGGTCAACTACCTCTACCGCCTCGACGACATCGAGAAGAACCACGAAGCCTACGCCAACAATGGCGAGGTGATCGCCTCGAGCGCGGTGAAGAAGCTGTTGAAGGGCGAAGGCCGGCGGCTGCTGGACATGCGGTTGGGGTAGGACGCCGCTCTATCCACGTCATTGCAACGACGACTGGGAGCGCTCGCATTCCAACACCGTCATCCCCGCGCAATGGCTTCGCCATTGTCGCTGGAGGTGCGAGCGGAGCGAGCCTCGAAGGATGCACGGCCCGGCCGGTGGCCGTCGATCCTTCGAGACGCCGCTTTGCGGCTCCTCAGGATGACGGGGCGACAGCAATGACGTCCCAGCATTCATCATGGCCGCCGCCTAGAACCTCGCCCGCGCCATCAGCCGCACCGTCCGCCCCTGTCCCGGCGAGATATTGTTGTTGCCGTCGGCCGACGCCCAATAGCCCTTGTCAAAAATGTTCTCGACGTTGAGCTGGGCGCTCCAGGTCTCGTCGATCTTGGCATAGATCGCCGCATCGAAGCGCACGAAGCCCGGCAGCCGCACCGTGTCGTCGGACGAGGCGAAGGAATCGCCGAAATAGATCACGCCGAGCGCGGCCGCCCACATCGGCGTGAACTGATACTTGTTCCACCAGGCAAACTGATTGTACGGCACCAGCTGGACGCGGTTGCCGGGTACGACGGTCGCCGAGGTCGCGCCGGTGATCTTCGCGTCGGTGTAGGCATAGGCCAGCGACGACTGCCACTGCTCGGTGACATAGCCGGTCAGGCTCGCCTCGACGCCTCGCGTGAGCGTGCTGCCGGAGGGAAAGAAGAAGCCGGGATTGTTGCCGTCGGCGATCGGCTGGTTGGTGCGGTTCAGATTGTAGACCGCGGTCGAGAACAGCAGCTTCGGATTGATGTTCCACTTCATGCCGAGCTCGACATTCTCGAAGCGCTGCGGCTGCAGGATCAGGGTGCCGTCGTTCAGCGCGCTGAACTGGTCGCCCGAGGCCGGCAGGAACGAGACGCTGTAGGCGGTATAGACCGACATCGAATCGATCGGCTTGATGATCAGGGCGCCCTGCGGCGACACCAGATTGTCGACGCGATTGCGATTGATGTTGGTGTTCATGTCGGTGGCCGACATGTCGTAGCGATCGAACCGCGCGCCGGCGATGATCTGCACGGCGCGCGAAATCTCGATGGTGTCCCTGAGATAGCCGGACTGGATGTTCAGCGCGTAGCGGCTGTTCGAATCGGGCGTGGTGACGCCGTCGCTATTGGTGCCGGTGAAGTGGTGAAGAAACGTCACCGGGCCGAAATAGGTCGGCGCGAACGGGTTCTGCACGATGGTGTTGGTTCCGTTCGGGAACACGCCGGTGTTACGGATATCGACGCCGGTCTGCCGGCCGAACTCGGTGCCGAAGCCGACCGTGTGGAACAGCGGCCCGGTCCAGGTCTTGTAGGTGAAATCGGTCTGGTTGAAGACATTGTCGCGGTTCGTCGTGTGCTGATAGGCGCCGAGGTTGACCGCGGTGTCGGCGGGATTGACCGCGCCGGCGAGCGGGCCGCCGGTCGGATAGACGTTCTGATAGAATCTCTGGTAGTCGGCGGCGATGGTGCCGTTGCGCACCGTCAGCCCGTTCTCGAAATCGTGCTCGATGATGGCCATGCCGGTCTGCACCGTCGCCTGCGCAGTGTTCAGGCTTGGGCTGCCGAAGAAGGTCGAGAAGTCGCCGTTCGGCGCGAACGGCGTGGTCGGGTTGAAGCGGGTCGCGCCGCCCGGCAGACCCTGCGAGGGATTGCCGCGATCGGCGGTGCGCTCGTCGTGAAAGTACTCGTAGCTCAGTTTGATTTTGGTGTTGTCGTCGGGCTTCAGCGTCACCGTCGGATTGATGCCGTAGCGCTCCAGATGATTGAAATCGCGGAAGGCGTCGGCACCCTCGTAGAACACGTTGAGCCTTGCTGCGACGTTGTCGTTGATCGCCTGTCCGGCATCGAGGCTGACGCGGCGATCGCCCCACGAGCCGGTCTGCGCCGTCGCCTCGTAGACCCGGTTGCCGTCGGCCTCCTTGAGGGTGCGGTTGAGCAGGCCGCCGCCGGCGCCGCGGCCGAAGGTTAGTGCGCTCGGCCCCTTCAGTACCTCGATGCTCTGGGCGTTGTACATGTCGCGGAAATACTGCACGTCGTCACGAAAGCCGTTGACGAAGAAGTTGGCGCTGGAATCGACGCCGCGGATCACGAGCTCGTCGCGATTGCCCTCGCCCTGGTGCACGGCAACGCCGGGGACATAGCGGGTGACGTCGGTGAGGCCCTGGTAGTTCTGGTCGCGGATCTGCTCCCGCGTGATCACGTTGAGCGATTGCGGGATGTTGACGATCGCGGTGTTGGTCCTGGTCGCAACCGACGTGCTGTTGGCGAAATAGCCTGACGTGCCGGTGCGGGCGTCCTGCGATTCTGCGAAGGGTTTTGCCACGGGCGCGATCCGCCGTGCTGTCTGGGTGCGGCGGCCTCGTGCTGCGGCGGTGTTACGCGATGTCGACGGCGCGCTGCGGCGGCGTTGCGTGGCCGGCGCGGTGACTGTCACGGGCGGCAGCGACGAGGCGCCGGCCTGCGACGGCGCCGGTTGCGCCTGTGCGGCAGATGTTGCGAGCGGAACGCTCAGCGCGAGATAGCTCGCCGTGAGCAGCGCAAGCGAGACAGTGCGACGATGGGCTTGTGATCTTGATGTCATGACGTCGTCCTCAAGCAACTCTCGCCTTCGCTGAAGGCGATGCGCCGTCCTCTAGTGAGGTGAGGCGCTGTGCGTCCAGACGACGGGCGCGAGAAAATTTTTGCGTGACGACGGAATAAAATCGCGACGAATGGACGTGGGTACAATTCGCGGCGAGCGCAGGGTTGGAAAAGTCAAGGATGCGAATGGTTTCTGTCGGCTTCCGGATTTGCGCCTGGAAACGAAGAGCGGCGCTTGCGCGCCGCACTTCTTGTAGCGATTCCAGATTGTAGCGGTTCTAAAACGATCAGGACGTCGCGGTCATGCGGTTGCGGACCGCGGCCGCAACCCCGCCGGCAGATGCGCATCGATCCAGCCGGTGATCGCACGCTCGTTGCGATGGTAGAGCAGGCCTGCGGCGATCACGGCAATGCCGATCAGCGACAGCGAGAACGGAAACCACAGCGAGTCCTTGAAGACGACGTCGGCGAGATGGCCGAGATAGAGGCAGATGCCGAACGCGCCGAACACCGCATAGGCGCGCCGCATCAAAATCACGGCGATCACGATCAGGCCGACATTGAGCAGGCAGTACACCGCCTTGCTCAATTCGGTTGAGCCTTCGGACGCGCTAATTCCGCCCCAGAACGCCATCAGGCCGAACAGATGCAGCCAGAACGCAAAGTCGCCGTTGCGGCTGCGATAGTCCACGATCCACGCGACCGCGAGCACGGCAAGTCCGAACCAGATCGACACCCTGCGGCGCATCTCGAAATCGGCGTGAGCCACGCCGCTCAACCACGGCGCCAGGTCCATCGACATGAACCACAGCGCGACCGAGATGATCGCGACGATGAAGGCGAAGCGGTAGTAGCGCAGCGCCACAATGCCGGCGGCGACGGTCGCGATCTCCATGAAGATCCAGCTGCCCTTCACCCAGACGTAGAAGTCCTGCACGGTTCCCGGCTTGCCGAACTTGCCCCACCAGCCAAGCTCGTCCTGGATGCCGTAGACCGCGAGCGGCGCCATCGAGACCGCGATCGCGATCAGCAGGCCGCCGGGAACCCGCAGATTCTTGTCGTGCCAGAGGTGGTGACCCGCCACGCTGAACCCGACCGCATAGGCGATCGCGCAGGCCGTCAGCGCCCGGCCGCCCATCTGGGTGAAGGCCAGGGTCGAGAACAGGCCCATGGCACCGATCACGATGAGCGCGCCGGCGTACCAGAGCACATGCGCGGCATCGAATTTGGCGGCGGGACTTGCATCGCCTGCCGGACCTTGCCCGGCGCTGCTCGCCAGGAAAGCGAGCAACCGTTCCAGATCGGCCGGGCTGATCACCCCAGCATTTGCGGCGTCCCGGAGATCCTTTGCTGAATATGGCATGCGACTATCCTCACGGCCGGTTTTTGCGCCTGCTCCCGATCATCCGGGACAAAGACGCCCTGTTCTCATGAGTATATCCAGAAATGAGCAACGTTCAATAATTTCTTGAGCATTGCTCACAATATTTTGCGATCAAGCTCGGGCCCACCCCGCGCCCGGCGGATCGGCACTCGCGGGCCGGACTTAGTCCGCCAGCGCCTTCATCTCCTTGTAGAGATCGGATTTGCCCTCGAAGCCGATGCCCGGAAGGTCGGGCATCACGATGTGGCCACCCTCGACGTGCACGCCGTCCGGGAAGCCGCCATAGGGCTGGAACAGGTCGGGGTAGCTCTCGTTGCCGCCGAGGCCGAGGCCGGCCGCGATGTTCAGCGACATCTGGTGGCCGCCATGCGGGATGCAGCGGCTCGGCGACCAGCCGTGGGTCTTCAGCACCTCGAGCGTGCGCTGATACTCGCAGAGCCCGTAGGACAGCGCGCAATCGAATTGCAGCCAGTCGCGGTCCGGCCGCATGCCGCCGTAGCGGATCAGGTTCCGCGCATCCTGGTGGCTGAACAGGTTCTCGCCGGTCGCCATCGCCCCCGGATAGAACTCGGCCAGCGCGGCCTGCAGCGCGTAGTCGAGCGGGTCGCCGGCCTCCTCGTACCAGAACAGCGGATACTCGCGCAGCATCTTGGCGTAGGCGATCGCGGTCTCCAGATCGAAGCGGCCGTTGGCGTCGACCGCAAGCTGCGCCGCGCTGCCGATCTCCTTCAGCACCGCCTCGATGCGCTCGCGGTCCTCGGCAAGCGGCGCACCGCCGATCTTCATCTTCACGACGTTGTAGCCGCGGTCGAGATAGCCGCGCATCTCCTTGCGCAATGCGCCGAGGTCCTTGCCGGGATAATAGTAGCCGCCGGCGGCGTAGACGAAGACGCGCGGATTGGCGGTGCGGCCGTGGCGCTCGGCGAGCAGCCGGAACAGCGGCTTGCCCGCGATCTTCGCCACCGCGTCCCACACGGCCATGTCGATGGTGCCGACCGCGACCGAGCGCTCGCCATGGCCGCCCGGCTTCTCGTTCGACATCAGCGTCGACCAGACCTTGTCCGGATCGAGATTGCCGCCATCGGCATCGAGCAGCGATTTCGGATCGGCTTCCTTGAGGCGCGGCGCGAAGCGCTCGCGGATCAGACCGCCCTGCCCGTAGCGGCCGTTGGAATTGAAGCCGTAGCCGACCACCCGCTTGCCGTTGCGCACCACGTCAGTGACCACGGCCACCAGGCTCGAGGTCATCTTTGTGAAGTCGATATAGGCGTTGCGGATCGGCGAGGAGATCGGCTTTGTGATTTCGCGGACGTCGACGATGCGGACGGACATGGGGAGCTTTCGCAGTTTGTTAGGCACGTCATTCCGGGGCGATGCGAAGCATCGAACCCTCAGGTGCGCAGTTGCGCACCGAGAATCTCGAGATTCCGGGTCTGGTCCTTCGGACCATCCCGGAATGACGGTTGCTACTTCTTATCCCGGAAATACGGCTCGACCGGCCCGTGCACCTTGATGGTCAGCGGATTGCCGTAACGGTCCTTGGCATTACCGGCGGTGACGCGGACCCAGCCTTCGCTGATGCAGTACTCCTCGACATTGGTCTTCTCGACCCCCTTGAATCGGATGCCGACATCGCGGGCGAGAATATCCGCATTGTAGTACGGGCTGTTCGGATCGACCGAGAGGCGGTCGGGGAATTGGTCGTTGGTGTCGTTGTCGTCGCTCATAGCAGCGCCTCGATGTCCTTCCTCAATCCTTCGGGCCGGGCGGTCGGCGCATGCCGCGCCACGACCTTGCCGGCGCGATCGACCAGGAACTTGGTGAAGTTCCATTTGATCGCGGGCCCGAGCAGGCCCGACTTCTCACGTTTCAGGTGTTCGTACAATGGATGCGCACCTGAGCCATTGACGTCGATCTTGGCGAACATCGGAAACGTGACGGCGTAGTTGGTCTCGCAGAACGCGGCGATCTGCTTCGCATCGCCCGGCTCCTGCGCGCCGAACTGGTTGCAGGGGAAGCCGAGCACGGCGAAGCCGCGCGGCGACAGGCCGGCGTGCAGCTCCTGCAGGCCCTTGTATTGCGGCGTGAACCCGCAGGCGCTCGCCGTGTTCACGATCAGCAGCACCTGGCCCTCGAACCGCTGCAGCGGCACGTCGTCGCCGGCGAGCGACTTGGCGGTGAAATCGTAAACGGTCGCCATCTCAGCTGACCGGATCGATCGGCGACGACGGCGTGCCGCCGGCCTCGACCGCCTCACCAGCGGCAAGGCAGAGATCCTCGCGGTAGCGTCCGGCCACCAGTTGCACGCCGACCGGGATCCGTCCGACGAGACCGGTGGAGACCACGAGCCCGGGAAGCCCCATGAACGGGATCGCAATCTGCGGCAGCTGCGCGTGCCACACCCGCGCGAACGACGCCTCGTCCTTGCGGTCGAGATGGTCGGGGAACGGTAGCTCGCCGGACACCGGCATCAGCAGCACCGGATATTTCTCGAAGAAGGCGAACCATTCGCGCGTCAGGGTCGCGCGGCGGGTCAGCGCCTGCGACAGGTCGAACGGATGCACCCGGGCGCGGACGCCGCGCAGGCAGGCCAGTGCGCCGGGATCGCCCTCGCGCTCGGCGAATGCCAGCTGGGCCTCATAGCCGTCGCCGAGCCAGAGCCGGGTCTGGATCTCGGCCGCCTCGCGCAAGGACGGCGTGTTTGCAATTTCCTCGACGATCCAGCCGGCCTTCTGCAAGCGCTTGCCGGCATCGGCCACCGCGGCGACCACTTCCGGCACCGGATTAAGACCGTCGGGATTGAGGCACATCGCAACGCGCTTCTCGCGCGGCGGGCCTTCGAGCGGCACCGGCGCATACCAGGGGTCGCGATAGTCCGGCGCCGACATCGCCGCGAGCGAGATGCGCAGATCGTTGATGGTGCGCGCCAGCGGGCCCGACACCGCGCTGATCTGCGGGCCGATCGGCCGCTCCGGCAAAGCCGAATTGAAGGCCGGGATACGGCCCATGCTTGGCCGCAGGCCGTGCACGCCGCAGGCATAACCCGGATAGCGCACCGAGCCGGCGATATCGGTGCCGTGCGCGATGTGGCCGATGCCGGCCGCGACCGCCGAACCCGCGCCGCCGGACGAGCCGCCCGGGGTGATGCCGGGATCGCGCGGGTTCTTGGTGTCGCCGTGAATGAGGTTGGTGGTGAACCAGCGATAGGAGACCGCCGGACAATTGGTGCGGCCGAGCAGCACCGCGCCGGCCTTGCGCAGATTGGCGACCACCGGATTGTCGACCTTGGCGATGACGTCGCGCTGTGCCTTCAGCCCATTGGTGGTGGCGTAGCCCTCCTGGTCGACATTGACCTTGATGGTGACCGGCACGCCGGCGAGCGGCCCGACCGCCTCGCCGCGCGCAATGGCCGCATCGATCTTGGCCGCCTGCGCCAGCACGTCGTCCGGCCGGTGATCGACCACCGCGTTGAGCTTCGGGTTGACCGCGTCGAGCCGGGCGAGCCCCGCCTCCGCTGCCTCCTTCGCCGACACCTTCTTCGATCTGATGAGGCTGGCGAGCTCGGCCGCCGACAGACGCCAAATATCCTGCATGTGCAACTCCGTGTGACGCTGCGTTTTAGCGCCGCGCGGAGAACATGGCCAGCGGTCCGCCGCCTGATGTTTCAGCGGACATGCGCGATGTAATAGGCAAGGTCGCCGATCTGCTCCTTGGTGACCGTTTGCATCACGTCGGCCATGGTGGCGTCATAGCCATGGCGGCTGTTGTCCTTGTATTCGGCCAGCGTCTTGGCGAGGTAGTCCTCGCGCTGGTTGGCGATGCGCGGGACATTCTCCTTGCCGGAGAAATCGGTGTTGTGGCAGCTGTTGCAGCGGTTCTGCTGCGCCAGCGCCTGGCCCCGCGCCATCCGCGCCGGATCGCCGGCATCAGCGGGCGGCGTGGGCTTCGGCAAGGTCGCGATGAAGTCCGAGAAGCTGCGCAAATCGTCGTCGGTCAGCGGCTTCGCCATCTCGTTCATCGGCTCGAACACCCGCAGCTTCTCGCGGAACATGAAGAGCTGGATCAGCGCATAGGGCGCCGTCTGGCCGCCGAGCGACGGCGTGTTCTCGGTCTCGGACGTGCCATGCTCGCCATGGCAGGCAAAGCACGCCGCGGCACGCTCCTGGATGGTCTCGGCATTTGCGGAAAGAGCGGATGCAAACAGGAGCACAGGGATCATGAACTTACGCATCGGCTGCTCCTGACTTTCAGTGTCATTCCGGGGCGCCCGAAGGGCGAACCCGGAATCTCGAGATTCCGGGTCTGGTGCTGTCGCACCAGCCCGGAATGACGTTGGTGGTTGTTACTGATTGGCGACCTTCGGCTTGCCATAGCTGACGCGATAGACCGCGCCGTTCCAGTCGTCGGAGACCAGCAGCGAGCCGTCCTTCAGCAGCATCACGTCGACCGGGCGGCCGACATACTTGTTGTCTTCGAGGAAGCCGGTCAGGAACGGCTCCATCGACTTCACGGTGCCGTCCTTGTTCAGCCTGACGGCGACCACGTCACCACCCTGCTTCTGCGACTTGTTCCAGGAGCCGTGACGCGCGACGAAGATCACGTTCTTGTAGGTCTTCGGGAACATGCTGCCGGTGTAGAAGCGCATGCCGAGCGACGCGGTATGCGGGCCCATCAGGCCAACCGGCGCGGTGTAGTCCTTGCAGGTCTTGCCCCAGCCGAGCTCCTGGTCGATGATGTTGCCCTGGTAGCAGTACGGCGCGCCGAAATCCTCGCCCGCCTTGGTGATGCGGTTGAGCTCGTCTTCCGGCACCGTCTCCGACAGCCAGTCGCGGCCGTTGTCGGTGAAGTACATCTGCTTGTTCTCGGGATTCCAGTCGAAGCCGACCGTGTTGCGCACGCCGAGCGCGTAGACCTCGGCGCCGGAGCCATCGAGATTCATGCGGCGGATCTGGCCGTGGTCGGCGTCATGCAGCACGTTGTTGCCGGGCTGTCCGACCGGAACATAAAGCTTGTTGTCGGGACCGACGGCAATGAACTTCCAGCCATGCGCCTCGTCCTTCGGCAGCTTGTCGTAGACGACGGTGGGCTTCGGCGGGTTATCCAGATTGTCCTCGATCTTGTCGATCTTGGAGACCTTCGAGAGCTCGGCGATGTAGAGCGTGCCGTCCTTGAAGGCGACGCCGTTCGGACGATAGAGGCCGGAGGCGATCACCTTGACCGAGCGCTTGCCGTCCTTGTTGACGATCGCATAGACCTTGTCGACGAGGCGGCTGCCGACGAACACCGTGCCCTTTTCGCCGAGCGCCAGCGAGCGCGCATTGGCCATGCCGGCCGCATAGACCTCGACATTGAAGCCGGCCGGCACCTTGAGCTTGGCGAGCGGCAGCTTGTCGGGTGCGGACGGCAGCGGCGGCGGCGCCACCGGCGCGAGCTTGGCGGCGGCCTCGTTGTCCGGACGCCCGATCAAGGGCGAGCCCGGCGGCAGCGGCTGGGCGGCAGGGGCGGCACCTGCCGCCGGCGCGGCCGGCTGTTGCGCCGCAGCAGAGAGCGTGAACGCCCCGAGCATGGCCCCCGCGAGCAGCAAGCTGCGCGGTGCGAACGAGTGTTTTTTCATGAAGATCTCCCCTGGGTGGAAGCCGTTGTTGATTGCGCCATTGACGTCGCCCGGCGCCGTTCGGCTTTCCGTTCATAGTCTTGCGAATTTGTCCGGACAATTGCAATCGGAAGCATGCCGGACATCGGCCAACGCATGGTTGTGGCCGCGCGGGGCCAGCGTCAGTGCCTTGTCATCGAGCGGTCCGGGCGATCGAGGATCGCCTCCGTGAATGGAAACTCCAGCACGACCTCGCCCTCGTCGTCGGTCACCTCGATCACGGCGCTGAGCAGCGCGCCGTCGGCGCCCTCGGTCTTGAGCAGTTCGCGAATCATCGCGCGCGCCATTTCCCACGCACGATCCGGGTCCCGCAGGATTTCGCCGTCGGGATCGGAGATCAACTCGTCGCCGATACGGGTGTTGAAGAAATAGCGTGGCATCGGCTGAACTCGGCTCGGTTAGTCGCCTCCCGTCGCGGGGAAGCACAGGATCGTCACCGGGACCTTCGGAGGACCGCGGGGCTGCTGTTTACTTATTCCAACATCACCATTCACCGTGTGGCTAACAACAGGAAAAAGGTCTGATGCCACGGGCTTTTGACGGGAAACGCGCGCACAAATTTGTGAGTGGGTAAGATTTGCTTGCCGCAGTGCAGCATGCCCTTGGAGGCGGCACCTTACAGAAAATTTAACTGGCGAACTTTTCCAACCACAGTAGTTTACTCTGCAGGGCGGAAAGTTCGTCCGGTTGCAACAAGGAGAGCCAAATGGCCTGGAAAGCACCGAAGATCGTCGAAGTGTCGGTCGGCATGGAAATCAACATGTATATGTGCGCAACCCGCAAGTAAGCGGCAGCGCCCTCTACACGTTTAGCGTTTTAGCGCAGGTGGACATCCGGGCGTAACGCGCTCCCGAGCAAGGGGGTGTGTTTCAAATCCGGGGTCCACCTCGTAACGTTTCTGGGTCCAACAAACTTCTCCAGGCCAAGCTTCTCCAGGGGACGGATCATGCTTCGTGTCGTCGTCCTGGGTGCCGCGGCGGGTGGCGGCGTTCCGCAGTGGAACTGCGGCTGTGCCGTCTGCAGGACGGCGCGGAGCAACCATCCCGAACTGCAGAGCACGCAAGCCTCGATCGCCGTCAGCGGCGATGGCGTGCACTGGTTCCTGGTCAATGCCTCCCCGGATCTGCGCCAGCAGTTGATTGCCACGCCGCAGCTGCATCCGAAGCACGGCGCACTGCGCCATAGCCCGATCGCGGGCGTCATCCTCACCAATGGCGAGATCGACGCGGTCGCCGGGCTGCTGTCGATGCGCGAAGGTTCGCCATTTGCGATCTACGCGCATGAGCGGGTGCTCGCGATCCTGCGCGCGAACAGCATCTTCAACGTGCTCAGCGACAAGAACGTCGACCGCCGGCCGATCGCGGTCGATCAGGCCTTCGAACCGGCCCTGCCCGACGGATCGCCGTCCGGGCTCGAGGTGCTGCCGTTTGAGGTTCCCGGCAAGGGCGCGTGGTATCTTGAGGGCAAGGCGCATCCGGCGGGCGCCGACGGCGTCGGCGATACGCTCGGCCTGCGTATTGCGGACCGGCGCAGCGGCAAATATTTCTATTTCCTGGCCGCCTGCGCCCGGGTGACTGACGACCTGAAATCGCGGCTCAAGGGCGCCCCGCTGGTGTTTTTCGACGGCACGGTGTGGCGCGACGACGAACTGATCGCGGCGGGCCTTGGCAACAAGACCGGCCAGGGCATGGGCCATATCGCGATGTCGGGCGATCAGGGTGCGATCGAAAGCCTCGCCGGGCTCGACATCGGACGAAAAGTGTTTTTGCATATCAACAACTCCAACCCGGCGCTGCTTGGGACCTCGGCCGAACGCAAGGCGGCCGAACAGGCGGGCTGGCAGATTCCCTCCGACGGAACGGAGATCGTGCTGTGAATGTCGTGCTGACCTCAGGAATGACCGCGCTCTCGATCGGCAAGGGCATCACGCTCGACAGTGCCGAGGAGATGGAGGCGACGCTGCGCACGATCGGTGCCACGCGCTATCACAGCCTGCACCCGTTCCACCGCCTGCTGCACGGCGGCAAGCTCAACAAGGGCCAGGTCCAGGCCTGGGCGCTGAACCGCTATTACTACCAGAGCACGATCCCGCTGAAGGACGCGATGGTGATCTCGCGCTTCCGCGACCGCAATACAAGGATCGAATGGCGCCACCGCATCGAGGATCATGACGGAGATCTCGGCAATGAGGGCGGCATCGAGCGCTGGCTGAAGCTGACCGAGGGCCTCGGCCTCGACACGGCCTATGTGGAGTCCACCGAAGGCATTCTGCCGGCGACGCGCTTTGCCGTCGAAGCCTATGTGCATTTCTGCCGCGATCGCACGCCGCTGGAAGCGATCGCCTCCTCGCTCACCGAATTGTTCGCGCCGAACCTGCACGAGGAGCGCATCTCGGGGATGCTGAAGCACTACGACTTCGTCAACCCCGACATCATGAGCTATTTCAGCCGCCGCCTGACCCAGGCGCCGCGCGACGCCGGCTTCGCGCTTGATTATGTCAAGCAGCACGCCAAGACGCCGGCGGAGCGCGAAGCGGTCTGCAACGCGCTGATCTTCAAGACCAACGTGCTGTGGGTGCAGCTCGACGCGCTGTATCATGCGTATGTCGACGGCCAGATTCCGCCCGGCGCCTTCGTGCCGAAGACAGGTTAGAGACAACATCATGGCCAGCCGCAACATCAGCGTCAGCGAGACCAGCCGGCCGAAACTGCCGCGCCATACCAAGCTGAAATTCGACGAGACGCGGCAGGTCTGGGTGATCCTGGCGCCGGAGCGCGTGCTGGCGCCGGACGACATCGCGGTCGAGGTGCTGCAGCTGTGTGACGGCATGCACAGCGTCGCCGAGATGGTGGACCAGCTCGCGGAAAAATACGCCGCTCCACGCGAGGCGATCGCGACCGACGTGGTCGCGATGCTGCAGGATCTGGCCGACAAGGGTTTTCTCACCGAAGCGCGCGAGAGCACAGCATGAGTGACACGCTCGCCGACAACAAGACGACAGCGCCGGGCCCGAGCGCAGCCCCAAGCGATGGGCTCGCCGTGCTGGAGAGCCGCCGCTCGGCGGCCGAGACCTACGGCATCCCGCTCGCGGTGCTGCTCGAGATCACCCACCGCTGCCCGCTGCAATGCCCCTACTGCTCGAACCCGGTCGAGCTCGACCGCGGCTCGACCGAGCTCACCACGGACGAATGGAAGAAGGTGCTGAGCGAGCTTGCCGAGCTCGGCGTGCTGCAGATCCATTTCTCCGGCGGCGAGCCGACCGCGCGCAAGGACATCGTCGAGCTGGTGCAGCACGCGACCGATGTCGGGCTCTATTCCAACCTGATCACCTCGGCCGTGCTGCTGACCAGGGACAAGCTTTCGGCGCTGGCCGACGCCGGCCTCAGCCATGTGCAGATCAGTTTTCAGGGCAACGAGCCCAACGTCGCCGACCGCGTGGCAGGGCTGAAGGACGCGCACAAGAAGAAGCTCGAGGTCGCGAAATGGACGCGCGAGCTCGAATTGCCGCTCACGGTGAATGCGGTGATGCACCGGCAGAACCTGCATCAGCTGACCGACATCATCCAGATGGCGGTCGACCTCGACGCCGACCGGCTCGAGGTCGCCAACGTGCAGTATTACGGCTGGGCGCTGAAGAACCGTGCCGCGCTGATGCCGACGATCGAGCAGATCGAGGAGACCAGCCGCATCGTCGAGGAAGCCCAAATGCGCCTGAAGGGCACGCTTGCGATCGACTATGTGGTGCCGGATTACTACGCGCTGCGGCCGAAGAAATGCATGGGCGGCTGGGGCCGCCAGTTCTTCAACATCTCGCCGGCCGGCAAGGTGCTCCCGTGCCACGCCGCCGAAAGCATCACCGGGCTCGAATTCGAATCGGTGCGCTCGAACCATTCGATCGCTTGGATCTGGCAGAACTCGGAGGCCTTCAACCGCTATCGCGGCACCGGCTGGATGCCGGAGCCGTGCAAGAGTTGCGAATTCCGCGAGATCGATTACGGCGGCTGCCGCTGCCAGGCCTTTGCGCTGACCGGCGATGCTGGCAACACCGACCCGGCCTGCGCGCTGTCGCCGCGACACGAGGAGATCTTCAAGCAGGCCGAGCGGGAATCCGCCGGCACGCAGAACCGTTTCCTGTATCGCAACTTCGCCGGCGGCACATTGGAGACGGACCACCCCCGGAACGAATCCCAGGACAAGCGCAATGGCGCCTGACGCCGACGTCGGCAAGGCCGCGAGGCGTGCCGATCCCTTTGCGCCGCTGACGTCGGAATGGCTCGACGTCGGCGATGGTCACGATCTCCATGTCGAGAGCGTCGGGCGCGAGGGCGGCATTCCCGCGGTCTATCTGCATGGCGGCCCCGGCAGCGGCTGTCAGCCCGATCATCGCCGGCTGTTCGATCCCGAGCGCTTTCACGCCGTGCTGTTCGACCAGCGCGGCTGCGGCCGCAGCCGGCCGAAGGGCAGCCGCGACAACAACACGACGCAGCACCTGATCGCGGATATGGAGAAGATCCGCGAGCGCTTCGGCTTCGCGCGCTGGATGGTGGTCGGCGGCTCCTGGGGCGCGACGCTGGCGCTGGCTTATGCGCAGGCCCACCCTGAGCAGGTCAGCGGGCTGGTGCTCCGCGCGACGTTTCTCGGCACAGCCGAGGAGCTGGACGACGTTTTCCTGCGCGCCTTGCCGCGCTTCTATCCCGCCCTCCATGAGGACTTCCTCAACTTCCTGCCCGAGAGCGAGCGCGCAGCACCGCTTGCGGCCTATTATCGCCGCATCCTCGATCCCGACGCCGCCTTGCATGCGCCGGCCGCGCGCGCCTGGCACGACACCGAACGCGCGTTGTCGGAGCACACACCGAAGCAGACGCGGCTCGACCTCAAGACCTCGGGCGCCCTGCCCTCGACGCCGTTCATGGAGGCGCACTACTTCGCCAACAATTGCTTCATGCGGCCGCATCAATTGATGAGTGAGGCCGGCAGGCTCGCCGGCATTCCCGGCATCCTGGTGCAGGGCCGTTACGATCTGTTGTGCCCGCCCGCAACATCGCACGCGCTCGCCGCGCGCTGGCCGGGCAGCGAGGTCCGCATCATCGATGGCGCCGGCCACATCCTCTACGATCCCGGCATCCGCAACGCCGTGATGAAGGCGATCGCCGACCTTGCGGCCAAGCGCTAGACCGCCGCCGGAACACCCTCGACATCAGGAGCCGGTGAAGAACTCGACCGACTCCCTGCTTCCCTCAATGTTTGCACTTGCCGGGAGGACATGCCGGCGCTGCCCGTGGCGCGGCCGCGGGCCTTGGTGGCGCCGCCATCCGCGGTGGCGGCGCTGCGTGTTGCACCTGCATCGCCGGCCGTGGTGGCGGCGCGGCGCGCGGAGCCGGTGCCGGAGCCGGACGCGGCGGCAAAGCCGCAGCACGAGGTGGCGGGGCAACCGGCCGCGCCGGCGGAGCCGCAGCCCGCACGGGCGGAGCTGCGGCATGGACCGGCGGAGCTGCCGCATGCGCCGGCGCGGGCCGGGAGACCGGCGCCGGCGACACCGCCGCGCGCGCGGGTGCCGGGCGCGCGGCCGGGGTCGGCCGTGTCGACATCGCGCGGTTCGCCGGTGACGGTGCCGCCGAGGGCTTCACGTTTGCGGTCGGCGCGGTCGCCGCATGCGGGAGCGGTTGCGCACCTGGCTTGCCGGCGGCCGCGGGTGAGGCGGGCGCGCTGGTCGCCGGCGCGACACCGGGCTTGGCCGGAGGAGCAGGCTGCGCATTGGCAGGCGCCATGGCAGTCGCCGGCTTGCCCGGCACCACCGCATTCGGCTTTGCGCCAGGTTGCGCGGCGCCGGGTTGTGCGGCTCCCGGCGGCACAGCGCCATGCTGCATGGCATTGGCCGGTGCGGTCGCCGACTGCGGCAGCGGCGGTCCATTTTTCGCGCCCGGCAGGGTATGCGCACCCGGCGTGCCCGGCGCGCCCATCGCATTCGGAGCGGCGGCAGCATTCGGAGTGGCAGCAGCGTTCGGCGCCGCGGCAGCGTTCGGTGCGGCGCGCGGAGCTCCCATCGCCGCGCCCTGCGCGGGCGTCGCGCCTTGCGGAGCGCCCGGCAGATTGGCGCGCTGCATCGCCGCGGCCGGCAGTCGCGGTGCCGCCGTCACCGGCGCGCCGCCCATCGCCGCCGTCACCCCGGCCGCATGGAGCTGCGCCGGCGTCGGGTTGGGATTGTTGATGACCGTGTTGATGACCGTGGTGTTGTGGATGTTGTTGAACACGATGTTGTTCTGCGGCGGCACGACATAGGCCGGTGCGGCGACATAGGCCGGCATCGCCACGAACATCGGCGTCGGCAGCACGTACAGGCCGATCGGCGGCGGCGGTGGCGGCAGCACGACGAAGTCCGGCGGCGGCGGCGGCAGGAAGAACACCGGCGGCGGCGGTGGCGGCGCGAAGGCGAACACCGGATCGCTGTAATACAGCACCGGGCGGTCGACATAGTCGATCTCGTCGGGCGGCGGCGGCGGCACGTCGTAGTCGAGCACCGTGAACTGCGCCGGCGGCTCCAGCGCGGCCGACAGATAGGCGAGCCGGCGCCGGCAGTCGTAGGCATGCGGCCCGCGCGGATAGCGCCGCAGATACGACCAATACGCATCAGTCGAGTCGGCGTTGTAGGTGCGCCGCCAGGTGATCGCCTCGCGCCGCGCCGCCACGATCGCGCGCACGCGCTTGGCCAGCGGATCGTTCGGATAGGCCTGCAGGTAATCCTCGTAGCCCTGCAGCGTGTCGCGCTCCAGCGCCGCGGCGTAGGCATCCTGCGCCGAGAAATCGCGGATCGGCTTGGTACGCAGCCCGGCATCGACCTGCTGCGGCGGCGCGTCCGGCTTGCGCTCGAAGAACATGAAGGGCGCGTCGACCTTGTGCGCATCCCACGGGATCTCGGCGCCCTTGGTGATCTCGTTGACGCGCAGGCGAACGCGGTCGAACACCTCGGGCAAGGTCAGGCCGCCGGTGCGGATCATTTCCGCCAACGCTTGCGCATAAGGCCCGTACGGCGGCGCACCGTCAGGGGCGACGGTGCCGGGCGCCGAGTTGAAGCCGATCAGCATCTTCGGATCGGGATCGACCAGCGCAAGACCACCGGCCAGCGGCTGGCCCTCCTTGGCGAAGGGATTGCTGCGCGCCGCATCGAGCACGATCACGCCGGCCTTGATCGGCAGCGCCGAGAGCTGATGGCTGTAGTCGGAGATGCGGATCGCCTCGACCGGCACGTCGGTGTCGCGGGCAATCTTGGCGTCGACCGGCACGAAATAGTTCTCGCCGGTGAGCTGCACGCCGTAGCCGGCGAGATACACGAAGGCCACGGCATTGGGCCCCGCCTCCTGCACCTTCTGCATGAAATCGCGGAACGATTTGCGCAGCGTCTCGCCATCGAGATCGCGTGCGCCGATCACGTCGAAGCCGGCGGCCTGCAAGGTCTGCGCGATCAGGCCGGCGTCGTTCGCGGCGGTTTGCAACGCGCCGGCCTCATAGGCGCCGTTGCCGACGACAAGTGCGAGACGCTTTTCCTGATCCTGCGCATGCACGGGAAGCGAGGCGAGCGACACCAGACCGACGATCAATGCCCACAGAATGCGTGCCATGGTGGTCGTCCCTTTTCTTCTCGAGAGTTGGCGTAACGAATGAAATGCTACCTCTGTGAACCGGTGCTGAACAGCATTGCAGCAATTGTGGCAATCCTTGGTCTGTGGTGACGGGAACCGGCTTCCCTGGTTTGCGCGATCAGGCGATATTGCGTGGATAAAACAGGCAAAAAAGGAGCACTCGATGCCAATCGCCGGACAAGGCATGCTGCTGACTTCGATGGATATCGACAGCTTGCACGAAGCTGAATTCAATCGCTGGTACGACCGCGAACATCTCGAGGAACGGGTCGCCATCGACGGCTTCCTGGAAGCCCGCCGCTACGTCGCCCATGATGGCAAGCCGAAATATCTCAGCCTCTACTCGACCGCGACCTTCGATGTGCTCGAGAGCCCGGCCTATCGCAAGGCGCTCGCCAACCAGACCGACTGGTCGAAGGCCAATATCGCGCGCTTTCAGAACATGATCCGGGGCGTTGCCCGCATCACGATCAGCCGCGGCGTCGGCAGGGGCGCAGCCCTCGGCATCATCCGCCTGCGCCCGCCTGCCGAAGGCGCAGACAAACTTCGCGTTGCATTGCGGGAGCAACTCGATCCAGCTTCGCGCGACGGCATCATCTCGATGCACCTCCTGGAGAACGACCCTGACCTGTCGAAACCGCTCACGCCGGATGCGGCGAAACCCGATCCCGGCGCCGGCGACTGGTTCGTGCTGATCGACGCCACCGACGTCGGCGCGGTCCCCGCAGCGGCCGCAGGCATCACCGGCAATGCAGCCTTGAAGCCGCTCGTGGTCACCAGCGGAGTCTACAAGCTGTTGTGGGATATCGCGAAGAGCGACCTTCCGCGCGAGTAAGCCTGATCCGGAAGCGTGCGAAGCGCTGTCCCGAAAAACATTTTCTCAAGCAAGCGTGGCGATGCAGATCATGCTGCACCGCCACATAACGCAATCGAGATTAACGCTACACGCGCATCAGCCGCGCGAAAGCTGATGATCGGACAATTTAGCCTTTGCCTTCTCTGGAACGGCTCTAATAAGATAAGCCTATGATCCAATTCAAAAACCAGAACAACGCCACGTGAGCGTTCGTCGTCAACGATAAGGCCGCGCGGGTCTGGCATTTTCGCGCGGGTCAAAGGTAGGAATGAAACCGACTGATATCTCGGCGCCTGATTACTTCCACAAAGTAGTCGATTGCCAATGGGCCTGTCCCGCACACACCCCTGTTCCCGAGTACATCCGGTTGATTGCTGAGGGGCGTTACAGCGACGCCTACATGATCAATTGGAAGTCCAACGTGTTCCCCGGCATTCTCGGGCGCACCTGCGACCGTCCATGCGAGCCGGCATGCCGCCGCGGCCGGGTCGAGGACAACCCGGTCGCGATCTGCCGCCTGAAGCGCGTCGCAGCCGACTTCAAGGACGACATCAAGCATCGGCTGCCGAAGCCCGGGCCGAAGAACGGCAAGCGCATCGCGCTGGTCGGCGGCGGCCCTGCCTCGCTCGCCGTGGCGCGCGATCTCGCGCCGCTCGGCTATCACTGCACCGTGTTCGACGGCGATCCCAAGGCCGGCGGCATGATGCGCAGCCAGATTCCGAAATTCCGCCTGCCCGACAGCGTGATCGACGAGGAGACCGACTACATCCTGAACCTCGGTGTCGAGTTCAAGGGTGGTCAGCGCGTCGACAGCCTGAAGCAGCTGCTCGCCGAGAACTATGACGCGATCTTTGTCGGCTCTGGCGCACCGCGCGGCCGCGAGCTCGACATCCCCGGCCGCAAGGAGGGCGCCGCCAACATCCATATCGGCATCGAGTGGCTGGCCAACGTGTCGTTCGGCCACGTCGACAAGATCGGCCGCCGCGTCATCGTGCTCGGCGGCGGCAACACGGCGATGGATTGCTGCCGCACCGCGCGCCGCCTCGGCGGCGAAAGCGTCAAGGTGATTGTCCGCTCCGGCTTCGAGGAAATGAAGGCTTCGCCGTGGGAGAAGGAAGACGCGCTTCACGAGGACATCCCGATCCTGAACTACATGGTGCCGGTGGCGTTCAAGCATGTGGCCGGCAAGCTGATCGGCGTCACCTTCCAGAAGGTGAAGGCGGAGTACGACGCCAAGGGCCGCCGCAATCTGGTGCCCTCGGGCGAGCCGGACGAGACCGTGCCCTGCGACGATGTGCTCGTTGCGGTCGGCCAGGAGAACGCGTTCCCCTGGATCGAAGCCGATTGCGGCATCGAATTCGACAAGTGGCACATGCCGAAGGTCGATCCCAAGACGTTCGTCTCGACCAATCCGAAGGTGTTCTTCGGCGGCGATGCGGCGTTCGGGCCGAAGAACATCATCTGGGCGGTGGCGCATGGCCACGACGCCGCGCTTTCCATCCACCGCATGCTGTCCGGCGAGGACATCAACGAGCGCCCGCTGCCCGAGGTGAACGTCTCCTCGCAGAAGATGGGCATCCACGAGTGGAGCTACGACAACGACATCTCCGCCGACAAGCGCTTCAAGGTGCCGCATCGCGACAAGGTGGTCGCGCTGAAGGACATCCGCGCCGAGGTCGAGCTCGGTTACGACCTCAAGCTCGCGCTCGGCGAGGCGCAGCGCTGCCTGAATTGCGACGTGCAGACGGTGTTTTCCGCGCCGCTCTGCATCGAATGCGACGCCTGCGTCGACATCTGTCCGATGGACTGCATCAGCTTCACCGAGAACGGTGAGGAGGATGATTTGCGGCAGCGGCTGAAAGCGCCCTCGCCGCATCACGACCAGGCGCTGTACGTTTCCGGCGACCTCAAGACCGGCCGCGTCATGGTGAAGGACGAAGACGTCTGCCTGCATTGCGGGCTGTGTGCCGAGCGCTGCCCGACCGGCGCCTGGGACATGCAGAAGTACCTCATCGATATGGTTCAAGCGGGATCAACATGTCAGTCCAAAGCCCGATCAGCAGCGTAAACGACTTCGTCGTCCGCTTCGCCAACGTCAACGGTTCGGGCTCGGCTTCCGCCAACGAGCTGTTCGCGCGCTCGATCCTGCGCCACGGCGTGCCGGTCTCGCCACGCAACATCTTCCCGTCCAACATCCAGGGCCTGCCGACCTGGTATGAGGTGCGCGTCACCGAGGACGGCCATCTCGGCGCCCGCGGCGGCGTCGACCTGATGGTGGCGATGAACCCGCAGACCTGGGACAAGGACGTCGCCTCGATCGAGCCCGGCGGCTATCTGTTCTACGATTCGACCAAGCCGATGCCGTCGTCGAAATTCCGCGAGGACATCACCGTCATCGGCGTGCCGCTGACCGCGATCACCAACTCGACCTACACCGATCCCAGGCAGCGCCAGCTGTTCAAGAACATCATCTATCTCGGCGCGCTCTGTGCCCTGCTCGACCTCGATCCCAAGCTAGTCGAGCAGCTCATCGGCGAGCAGTACAAGGGCAAGGAGAAGCTGCTGTCCTCCAACATCCATGCGCTGCATCTCGGCCGCGACTGGGCGCTGCAAAACCTGAAATGCCCGGTCGGGCTGCGGGTGAAGAAGTCCGACAAGGTCGGCGACCGCATCTTCGTCGAAGGCAACAGCGCGGCCGCGCTCGGCGCCGTCTATGGCGGCGCCACCGTGTGCGCGTGGTATCCGATCACGCCGTCATCGTCGGTGGCGGAAGCCTTCACCAGCCACTGCAAGAAGTACCGCCACGATCCCGAGACCGGCAAGGCGAAATACGCGATCGTGCAGGGCGAGGACGAGCTCGCCTCGATCGGCATCGTGATCGGCGCCTCCTGGAACGGAGCACGGGCCTTCACCGCGACGTCGGGTCCGGGCATCTCGCTGATGACTGAGTTCATCGGCCTGTCCTATTTCGCCGAGATCCCGGCCGTGATCATGAACATCCAGCGCGCCGGCCCCTCGACGGGCATGCCGACCCGCACCCAGCAATGCGACGTCATCGCCTGCGCCTATGCCTCGCACGGCGATACCAAGCATGTGCTGCTGTTCCCGGAAGATCCGGCGGAGGCGTTCGAGTTCGCCGCGGCCGCCTTCGACCTCGCCGAGCGGCTGCAGACCACGATCTTCCTGATGCTCGATCTCGACATCGGCATGAACCACCGACTGTGCCGGCCGCTGAAGTGGGACGACGCGAAGCAATACGACCGCGGCAAGGTGATGACGGCGGAGATGCTCGAGGAAGGCCGCGACTTCGGCCGCTATCTCGACGTCGACGGCGACGGCATCCCCTATCGCACCTATCCCGGCACGCATCCGACCAAGGGTTCCTACTTCACCCGCGGCACCTCGCGCGACCGCTACGCGCGCTATTCCGAGGAAGGCGCGGTCTACGCCGACAACATGCAGCGCCTGGTGCGCAAGTTCGAGACCGCGCAGGACATGGTGCCGCGGCCGCTGCAGGCCAATGCGGCAAAGCCGACCAAATACGGCGTGATCTATTTCGGCTCGACCTCGCCCGCGATGGACGAGGCGATCGGGATCCTGGAGGCGCGCGGCCATCAGCTCGACCGCATGCGCATCCGCGCCTTCCCGTTCCACTCCAGCGTCGCGAGCTTCATCGCCGACCACGACTTCGTCTACGTGGTCGAACAGAACCGCGACGCGCAGCTTCGCCAGCTGATCGTCAACGAGAACGGCATCGACCCCGTCAGGCTGGTGCCGATCCTGCACTATGACGGCACGCCGATCACCGCGCGCTTCATCGCGGGCGCGATCGGCGACCACCAGGATCATCTCAAGGTGACCCCTCTCCGCAAGGCCGTGACATGACCTACATTGCAAAGCCGAAGTTTCATCATCCCGGCCTGAAGAAGAATGAGCTGGGCTATACCCACCGCGACTACGAGGGGAAGATCTCGACGCTGTGCGCCGGCTGCGGCCACGATTCGATCACCGCCTCGATCATCGAGGCCTGCTACGAGCTCTCGATCGAGCCGCACCGGGTGGCCAAGATTTCCGGCATCGGCTGCTCGTCGAAGACGCCGGACTATTTCCTCGGCAATTCGCACGGCTTCAACTCGGTGCACGGCCGCATGCCGTCGGTGCTGACCGGCGCCAACCTGGCCAACCGCGACCTGATCTATCTCGGCGTCTCCGGCGACGGCGATTCCGCCTCGATCGGCTTCGGCCAGTTCGCGCATTCGATCCGGCGCGCCGTCAACATGACCTACATCGTCGAGAACAACGGCGTGTACGGTCTGACCAAGGGCCAGTTCTCGGCCACCGCCGACCGCGGCTCGAAATCGAAAAAGGGCGTCACCAATACCGACAATGCGATCGACCTGGTCGCGATCGCGCTGCAACTCGGCGCCACCTTCGTGGCGCGCAGCTTCTCCGGCGACAAGACCCAACTGGTGCCGCTGATCGCCGCCGCGATCCGCCACAAGGGGGCATCCTTCATCGACGTGATCAGCCCCTGCATCGCCTTCAACAACCACGCCGGCTCGACCAAGAGTTTTGACTATGTCCGCGAGCACAATGACGCGGTGAACCGCCTCGACGTGCTGGTCGGCCGCAATCCGATCAGCGTCGACTATGCGCCGGGCACCGTGCAGGTGGTCGAGCAGCATGACGGCTCCAGGCTGGCGCTGCGCAAGCTCGACGCCGACTACGATCCGCATGATCGTCTGGGCGCGATGACCTTCCTGCAGAAGCACGCGGCCAAGGGCCAGATCGTCACTGGCCTGCTCTATGTCGATCCGGACGCCGAGGATCTGCATACCCATCTCGACACCGTCGAGACGCCACTCAACACGCTGGACGAGCAGGCGCTGTGCCCCGGCTCAGCGGTGCTCGACAAGATCAACGCCAGCCTGCGCTGACGGAACCGCGGCCGAACTCGTCTCGCTGCCGCGGGCGGCGGCGAGGTAGGTGTTGCAGATATTGAGCAACTCCTCGGGGCTGACCGTGAGCATGGTCGCGCGGATCGGGATCCCGTCCAGTCCGAACATCTTGTTGAAGGCCATCGCCGCCTGCAATACGCCGGCCGCGGCGAACCGATCCCTCGCGGCCGGAGTCAATTTCAGCACCACGTATTTCGAGCTGCGAGACTGCCAGGTATCGATTGCTCCCACCGATTGCCAAGGGATGAGATTGAACGACGTTCGCAGGTCCCGGACGCCGTACCGGTTGACGACAAGGACAGTCCTGCTGGGCTGTAGCAATTGCCAGGCAAACATGTAGGTGCCAACCCCGAAGAGCATGAAGCCGCAATAGCCGGCAGCAGCGGAGACGTTCGCGGGTGCCTTGAATGGAAGCCACTGAAACAAGGCGGTCGCGGTCATCAGCCAAAGCGCGGCGCTGACGACCAGCAGGCCGAGCGTTTTCCAATAGGAAATGCCGATCTCGACGTCGGGAAGATCGTCACCAGGCCGCATGCTCGGACCGCGCTCTCGACAACCAGGAGTTCTGGATGCCGACAGTTACCCGGCACACGTTAAGATCGCATTTCGGTAACGGCTCGAAATGTGCCGAGGTGAAGCCTTTGCGCTGAAGTAAGACCTGGTCCAGACCGGGCCTTCCGCGTCCGCTGGAAGGCCCGGATTGCCTTGATACGGTTATTTGTCGCTCAGCACGTCGCCGAACAGCGCCCAGGACTTGCCGTCGAACCGCGCCATCTGGATTTGCCGGATCGGCGTCACATTGTCGGGCTCGGTCTGCACCTTGATGCCGGGCAACAGCATCGGCAGCTCGAGCGCCTTCAGATTGGTCGCCTGCTTGATGATGTTGGCGCGGCTGTAATCGCCGTTGCAGTTCTTCAGCACCGCCGTCATGACCTGCGCCACCGTGTAGCCCTGCACGTTGAAGAGGTCGCCCGGGCTCGCATTCGGCTGGTACTTCTTCATCCAGTCCGCAAACTCCTTCTGCGCGGGATCGTCGGCCCAGCGCGGATCGGTCGGATCCTTCAGATAGAGCCCGGTCACGACGCCGATGACGTTCTCGAGGCCGGCCGGTTCAAGCACCGCGGAGACCGAGTTCGAGACGGTCGGCAGGATGGTCAGCGGCTTCCAGCCCATGCTCGCCGCCTTGCGCAGCGCCTGGGCCGCGAATTTCGGCGTCGCCTCCGCGAAGAAGACGTCCGCGCCGGACTCGCGCATCGTCACCATCTGGGAATCGATGGTGGGATCGGTCGTGAGATACGTGGTCTCGGCGACGATCTGGCCGACATGCTCGCCGAGCCCGTCCTTGAAACCCCTCAGATAGTCCTTGCCGGCGTCCTCGTTCGGCGTGATGACGGCGATCTTCGCATCCGGCTTGGTCTTCAGGATGTATTTTGCGTAGAGCCGGCCTTCGAGCTCGTAGGTCGGATTGAAACCGACCGTCCACGGGAACTGCTTTGGATCGTTCCAGCGCGTCGCGCCGGAGGACACGAACAGCTGCGGCACGCGCTTGATGTTGAGGTACTTCTGCACCGAGATGTTCGGCGCGGTGCCGACCGCGCTGAAGATCGCGAGCACCTCGTCCTGCTCGACGAGCTTGCGGGTCTGCTCGACGGTCTTCGACGGCGAATAGGCGTCGTCGAGGCTCTCGAAGTCGATCTTGCGGCCGTTGATGCCGCCCTGATCGTTGAGCATCTGGAAATACGCGGCTTCGGCACGCGCGATCGTGCCGTAGGCCGACGCCGGGCCGCTATAGGGCGCGATGTTTCCTATTTTGATCGCGGTATCGGCTGCCACGGACGGCGAGGTCAACGAGGCCGTGAGCGCGGTGAAGGCGAGAAAGCCCGCCAGGCGGGAGCGAGTTGACAAGAGCATATCCTTTTCTTGGTTTTCTTGACGCGGCGCACATTATCCATCGCGTCCGCGCAGGCAATCACCAAGAACGTCTCGCGAGATTTCCGCATGCCGGCAATCGCGTTCGCGCATAGAACGCCATGCGCTTTCAAAGTCGGAATGTTGCCGGGATGTTCATGATGTGAGCCTTCGATAGACATGAAGGTTCACCGAGCAAGACTCGCATTCCGCGCGGCGGTGCGCGCCGCGCTCATTATCGCGAGAGCGTGATCCTCACGCCGCGACCGCAGCCGCGCGCGGGCTGACGACGTATTCCTTCAGCACCTTGTCGGTGCCGTCGATTTCGGTCAGCGCGACGTCGTAGGACCACAGATCGGCGAGGTGTTGCAGCACGCGCCGCGCGTCGGTCTCGTTGAGCTGCGCGCCCTTCACGGTGGTGTGGCGCAGCATCAGGCGGCGATCGCCGTCGAGATCGACATCCACGACCTCGATATTGGCGTCGACGAAGCCGACGTCGTATTGCCGCGCCAGCTCGCGGCGGACCCGGCGGTAGCCGCGCTCGTCGTGGATCGCATCGACCTTGATCCCCTGGCTTTCCGCGGGGTCGTCGTGCAAATGGAACATGCGGAAGCGCCGGATCAGCGCCGGGCTGAGGAACTGGTTGATGAAGCTCTCGTCGCGGTAGTTGCTCCAGATCTCGCGCAGCACGCCCTCGACGTCGCCCTTGCCGGCGATATCGGGGAACCACTCGCGGTCCTCGTCCTCCGGATTTTTCACGATCCGCTCGATGTCCTGCATCATGGCGAAGCCGAGCGCGTAGGGATTGAAGCCGGAATAGCGGCGGTCGTCGAATTCGGGCTGGAACACCACATTGGTGTGCGACTGCAGGAATTCGAGGAAATTGCCGTCGGTGAGCCGGCCCTGCTGATGCAGCCGGCTCATGATGCGGTAATGGACGTAGGTCGCGGTGCCCTCGTTCATCACCTTGGTCTGGCCCTGCGGGTAGAAATACTGCGCGATGTGGCGGACGATGCGGATCAGCTCGCGCTGCCAGGGTGCAAGGCGCGGCGCGGTCTTCTCGAGGAAATAGAGGATGTTCTCCTGCGGCAAGCCGAGCAGCGCGCGGCGGCGCTCGGCCGTGAGCGCAGCCTTGCTCTTGGCCTTGGTGTTCGGCACCGTCCGCCACAAATCGTTGAACACGCTTTCCTCGTGCTGCCGGCGCTCGCCGGCTCGCTTCTCCTCAGCACGCAAATCGAGCGTCTTCTTTCCGGGATAGCGGTCGACGCCATGCGACATCAGCGCATGCGCGGCATCGAGCGTCCGCTCCACCGTCTCGCGGCCGTGGCGGTCCTCGCAGACCGCGATATAGCCCTTGGCGAATTCCAGATAGTCGAGAATGCCGTCGGCATCGGTCCACTGCTTGAACAGATAGTTGTTCTTGAAGAAGTGATTGTGCCCGAACGCCGCGTGCGCGATCACCAGCGTCTGCATCGTCGCCGTGTTCTCCTCCATGAGATAGGAGATGCACGGCGAGGAATTGATCACGATCTCATAGGCGAGGCCCATCAGGCCCTTGCGATAGGACGCTTCCTGGAACGCGAACTGCTTGCCGAACGACCAGTGCTTGTAGAACAGCGGCATGCCGACCGAGGAATAGGCGTCGAGCATCTGCTCGGCGGTGATCACCTCGATCTGGTTGGGATAGACGTCGAGCCCGAGCTCGGTGCGCGCGATTTTCTCGCAGGCGTCGTGGACCCGCTGCAAGGTCTGGAAATCCCAATCGGCGCCCTCGAACAGCCGCTCCCCGGAAGAACCCATCACGCTACACCCTTTCCTGCTTGCTGCGGCGCTTGAACAGGTCCTGGAACACCGGGAAGATCTCGCCGCGCTCGCTCACCTTGCGCATCGACAGCGGCGCGCCCTCGTTGCGCAGACGCTCATAGAGCGTCCAGAGCGAGGAGTCCGGCATGTCGAAAGTGTAGTTGGCGGCTTCGCCGACCTCGAGATAGGCGAAGAACTGGCAGACCGGCAGGATCTTGTCGGTCAGGAGGTGACCGGTCAGCGCGCTGTCCGAGGTCATGTTGTCGCCGTCCGAGGCCTGGGCGGCGTAGATGTTCCAGTCGGCCGGACGGAAGCGGGTGCGGACGATATCGTTCATCGCGACCAGCGCGCTCGACACCAGCGTGCCGCCGGAAGCCGGGCCATGGAAGAAGGTGTCCTCGTCGACCTCCTCGGCGCGGTCGGTGTGGCGGATGAACACGATCTCGACGTGCTTGTAGCGCCGCTTCAGGAACACGTAGAGCAGCATATAGAACCGCTTCGCCAGATCCTTCATGTGCTCG
This sequence comes from Bradyrhizobium sp. USDA 4538, assembly GCF_024171045.1. NCBI lineage: Bacteria > Pseudomonadati > Pseudomonadota > Alphaproteobacteria > Hyphomicrobiales > Nitrobacteraceae > Bradyrhizobium > Bradyrhizobium sp. USDA 4538. Next base: position 5,901,052 of record NZ_JALJZE010000001.1, on the reverse strand, counting down.
GACATCGAGCCCGATACGTCCATCAGGCAGAACATCACGGCCTGCGCCACCGGCTTCGGCACCGTCTCGAAGCGGCGGTAGCGGATGTCGATCGGATCGATGAACGGGATCCGCTTGGCCTTGGCCTTCAACGCTTCCAGCAGCGCCAGCAGCTCGCGGCGCCGCGCATCGTCATCGCATTCGGCAAGCTCCGCCTCGAGCGCCTCGATGTCGTCCTTGCGCGGCCGGCGCAGTGCCACGCGCCGCGCCAGCGCCCGGCTCACCGTGCGGCTGATCGAGATGTTGGCGGGCGAGCCGGAGGTCGCATAGCCGGCGCGCTGAATGCCTTCGCTTTCGGTTTCCGCGAGCTTGCGCTTGGCAAGATCGGGCAGTTCGAGGTCGTCGAGGAAGAGATCGACGAATTCGTCGCGGCTGAGCACGAAGCGGAAGGCGTCCTCGCTGTCGCCCTCGCCTGCGCCGGAGCCCTTGGCGCCGCTTTGGTTCGGGCGCTGCAGCCAGTCGCCCTCGACGAACTTCTTGTTGCCGGGCAGCACCATGTCACGCGTGCCGCCCTCGCGCCGGAACCGCGGCTCGTCCATGCCGTCCAGCGGGATTGTCACTTCGCCGCCTTCCAGGACATCCTTGATGTCCCGGTCCTGTGACGACTTCTTGACGGCCCCCTGCACCAGCGCCTTGGCGCGCCGCAGGAAGCGCTGGCGGTTCTCCAGGCTCTTGCTACCCGGATTCAACCGCCGATCGACGATATGCATGACCACGTTGCATCTGCCTCACCGGATGCGATCATGACAGTCGCATCGCATTTTATTGGACGGGACGAGACGAAACGGAAAGCCGGTGCCGGCTTTCCGGATCGCGCATTAGCCGGCCTGCTTCACCCGCATGTACCACTCGACGAGCCGGCGGACCTGGCGCTCGGTATAGCCGCGCTCCACCATCCGCTCGACGAACTCGCCGTGCTTCTTCTCGGTCTCGCCGTCCTTCTTGGAGCCGAACGAGATGACCGGAAGCAGATCCTCGACCTGCGAGAATATCCGCTTCTCGATCACGTCGCGAACCTTTTCGTAGGAGGTCCAGCTCGGGTTCTTGCCGCCGTTATGGGCCCGCGAGCGCAGCGAGAACTTGACGACCTCGTTGCGGAAGTCCTTCGGGTTGGCGATGCCGGCCGGCTTCTCGATCTTGGTCAGCTCCTGGTTCAGGAGCTCGCGGTTCATCAGCTGACCGGTGTCGGGATCCTTGAAGTCCTGATCCTCGATCCAGGCGTCGGCGTAGTCGACATAGCGGTCGAACAGGTTCTGGCCGTAGTCGGCGTAGGATTCCAGATAGGCCTTCTGGATCTCGTTGCCGATGAACTCGGCATAACGCGGCGCGAGGTCGGCCTTGATGAATTCGAGATAGCGCTTCTCGGTCTCGTCAGGCAGCTGCTCGCGGCGGATCGCCTGCTCGAGCACATACATCAGGTGCACCGCATCGGCGCCGACTTCGGTGGTGTCATGGTTGAAGGTCGAGGCGAGCACCTTGAAGGCAAAGCGGGTGGAGACGCCGTCCATGCCCTCGTCGACGCCGGCCGCGTCCTTGTACTCCTGAACGCTGCGCGCCTTCGGATCGGATTCCTTGAGGCTCTCGCCGTCATAGACCCGCATCTTGCCAAACAGCGTCGAGTTCTCGTGCTTGCGCAGCCGCGACATCACCGAGAAGCGCGCCATCGTCTCCAGCGTCGCCGGAGCGCAAGGTGCTGCGGCAAGCTCGGAGCCCTGGATCAGCTTCTCGTAGATCTTCTGCTCCTCGGTGACCCGCAGGACGTAAGGGACCTTGATGACGCAGATGCGGTCGATGAAGGCCTCGTTGTTCTTGTTGGTCTTGAAGCTCTGCCACTCCGCCTCGTTGGAGTGCGCGAGGATGATGCCGGTGAACGGAATCGCGCCGATGTTCTCGGTGCCGATGTAGTTACCCTCCTGCGTCGCGGTCAGCAGCGGGTGCAGCATCTTGATCGGTGCCTTGAACATCTCGACGAACTCGAGCACGCCCTGGTTGGCGCGGTTGAGGCCGCCGGAATAGCTGTAGGCGTCGGGATCGTTCTGGGCGTAGGTCTCGAGCTTGCGGATGTCGACCTTGCCGACCAGCGAGGAGATGTCCTGGTTGTTCTCGTCACCGGGCTCGGTCTTGGCAACCGCGATCTGGCGCAGCCTCGAGGGCTGGATGCGCGCGACGCGGAATTGCGAGATGTCGCCACCGAAGGCTTCGAGCCGCTTGTAGGCCCAGGGCGACATCAGCCCGCTCAGCCGGCGGCGCGGAATGCCGTACTTCTCCTCGATCATCGGGCCAAGCGTCTCGGGATCAAACAGCCCAAGCGGGCTCTCGAACACCGGCGACAGCTCGTCGCCCGCCTTCAGCACGTAGATCGGATGAATCTCCATCAGCGCCTTGATGCGCTCGGCGAGCGATGACTTGCCGCCGCCGACCGGCCCGAGCAGATAGAGGATCTGCTTGCGCTCTTCGAGGCCCTGCGCGGCGTGACGGAAGAAGCCGACGAGGCGCTCGATCGTGTCCTCCATGCCGTAGAAGCCGGCGAAGGCCGGATACGACCTGATCGTACGGTTCAAAAAGATACGGCCAAGGCGTGGGTCCTTGGCCGTGTCGATCATCTGGGGCTCACCGATTGCCGCCAATAACCGCTCGGCCGCATTTGCATATCGCATCGGATCACTTCGACACGACTCCAAATACTCGGCCATCGACATGTCGGTCTGGCTTCGCGCTTCAAACGACCTTGCGAAGGCGTTGAACAAAGAATCGTTGTACATGATCCCTCTCTCCACGATATGTATCGCCGCACGACTGACACGAGTCGTAACAAGAGCGTCCTAGGATCGAATCAGCGTCGGCACGCTGGGTCCATTGGACACTCGACCGACTCAGTTCGGCAATGCACGGCGCGTGCAGCCTCTGCCTTATCAACAGGCAGGAAGCTTAATGGTTCATCAATATCCCCTTGTTTTTGGTGGCTGTAACCCCCTCGCCACATCCGTGGTTTACCGGGGCCCAGGCCTCCGAAGCGGACATCCGAGCGGGCAACTTCCCGTCCGGCGATGGACGTTGGGCTTCCCTGAAAAAGTGTGACCGTTCAGCCGTGGCGTCAAGATGCACGCGTCATAGACTCTCATGAACAAACGTTCAGCCGCGGTTGAACGTGCCTCCTTGTCGCCGCGACTAAGGCAACGAGCCCGCGCAGTTCCGCGCGGCACCATTGCCGCGCTTTAAAGATGACACCTTGAAGGCGCTGGCTATTCCCGAGCCGGTCATGAAGCAGGCGCTCCTTGTTGTCGCACTCGCAGCCGCCGCCTGGACCGGCGCGCCGTTAGCCGTTCAGGCGCAGGAAGGCGTCGACAAGGCCGCGGCGGCCGCCTTCGACAACAGGATGTTCGCGGGCCCGCCCGGCGCGAAAGCCTATGCCTGCTTCGTGCGGCGCTACGATGCAAATCATCTGGCGCAGCATCCGAAGCAGAAGGTCAGCGCGATGAAGCTGCTGGTGTCAGCGGAAGACGCTCCGGAGGACAAGGCCACCAACTATTCATTCCGGCTCGGCGTCGCGTACCGCCACCGCCCTGGCAATTTCGACTCCAGCGGCTACTGCAATCATGCCATCGTGGCCGAATCCGGCCACGAAATACGCTTCGAATGCGGCGTGGATTGCGAGGGCGGCGGTATCACCGTGGCGTTGTCCAAGGACAATAAATCCGCGATTGCGCGCCTTGGCCGCATCATGGTGTGGAATCGCAACAAGCCCGACGACGATGCGGGCGAAGCGCTGTTCGCCGGCGCCGACGACAAGATCTTTCGCGTCGATCGCGCGGACTTGGGCGAATGCGCCGAACTTGTGACCGACCGCAAGGAACTCGCTGCGCTCCGCCACAAATGATAGGTTTGCCCAAAGGGACAACAACTGGATCAACAATAATTGCGCGAGAGACGCCATGCGCCGACGCAGCATCCTCTGGGGCACGCTTTCAGCGATCGGCGCCGTCTTGGCAGCGTCCCGGGCCGGCGCCGCCACCGAAGCACCGCCGCAAAAGCTGAAGGTGGTCTATCACCTCGATGACCTCGACAAGGTCAATTTCGTGATCGGCAACATCCAGAACCATCTCGACGGCGTCGGCGGCCCCGGCAATGTGACGATTGCGCTGGTGGTGCACGGCCGGGCGCTGAAGGCGTTTCATTCAGCAGCCGCCAATCCCGAGCTGTCAAAACATGTCGCGCGGTTCACCAAGGATGGGATCGAGTTCGCCGCCTGCGGCAACACCATGAAATCGCAGAACATCGGCCTCGCCGACTTGCTCCCCGGCTTCGTTGCCGCCGAGCGCGGCGGGGTGGTCCGCCTCGCCGAGCTGCAATCCCAGGGTTACCTCTACCTGCGCCCCTGACGCGCGGTCCTGCGCCGCAACGCGTCATAAAAATGTGCTGAGATGGGGGTCTGCTCGCACCTGCGTCCGAGCGGATCGAACTGTTGTGAATGGCGTTATCCCTTGGAAATGCTGATATTCCGCCCGGGGCTCCCGCCATGTTGACAATCCCCCTCCGCCCCCGAAAGCTGCCCGGGAACCCAAAAATCGACCCTCGATCGAACGAGAACAGGCACCCATGAACCCCGTCAAAGCACTCGAAAATCACCGTCAGGCCGTCTGGCTGGACTTCCTCGCGCGCGGCTTCGTCGCCGATGGCGACCTGAAGCGGCTGATCGAGACCGACGGCGTCAAAGGCGTGACGTCCAACCCCTCGATCTTCGAGAAGGCGATCGGCAGCTCGGATGAATATGACGGGGCGATCGGCAAGGCCCTCAAGAACGGCGACCGCTCGGTCGCCGACCTGTTCGAGCACCTCGCGGTCGAGGACATCCAGCACGCCGCCGACGTGCTGCGCCCGGTCTACGACCAGAGCCACGGCGGCGACGGCTTCGTCAGCCTCGAGGTGTCGCCCTATCTCGCGATGGACACCAAGGGCACGATCGCGGAAGCCGAACGGCTCTGGAAGGACGTCCACCGCAAGAACCTGATGGTCAAGGTGCCGGCGACGCCCGAGGGCCTGCCGGCGATCGAGTACCTGATCGGCGAAGGCATCAGCATCAACATCACGCTGCTGTTCTCGCAGAAGGTCTATCGCCAGGTCGCCGAGGCCTATCTCAAGGGCCTGGAGAAATACGTCGGCAAGGGCGGCGATCCCTCCCATGTCGCGAGCGTCGCGAGCTTCTTCGTCAGCCGCATCGACACCGCCGTCGACAAGCAGCTCGACGAGAAGATCGCCAAGGCCAACGATCCGCACGAAAAGGAGCGGCTCGCGGCCTTGAAGGGCAAGGTCGCCATCGCCAATGCCAAGCTCGCCTATCAGGACTACAAGCACCTGTTCGCTGGCAACCGCTGGGACAAGCTGACGGCCAAGGGCGCCAAGCCGCAGCGGCTGTTGTGGGCTTCGACCGGCACCAAGAACAAGGACTATAGCGACGTGCTCTATGTCGAGGAGCTGATCGGCCCCGACACCGTCAACACCGTGCCGCCGGCAACGCTCGATGCCTTCCGCGACCACGGCAAGGTCCGCGACAGCCTCGAGGAGAATGTCGAGGACGCCCGCCACGTGCTGGAAGAGCTGGAGAAGTCCGGCATCTCGCTCGATGCGATTACCGAGGAGCTGGTCAAGGACGGCGTCAAGCTGTTCGCCGACGCGGCCGACAAGCTCTACGGCGCGGTCGCCCACAAGCGCGCCACCTCGCTCGGCGGCGGCATCGACCGCCAGAAGCTCGCGCTCGGCGCCACCATCGAGAAGGCGGTCGAGAAGAGCACCGAGGAATGGCGCGCCTCCGCCCGGATCCGAAGGCTCTGGCACAAGGACAAATCGGTCTGGACCGGCGACGACGAGGACAAATGGCTGGGCTGGCTCACCAGCGCGGCCACCGCTGATGTCGCCGACTACGAGGACTTCGCCCGGCGCGTGAAGGGGCAGAACTTCACCGATGCCGTCGTGCTCGGCATGGGCGGGTCGAGCCTTGGGCCGGAGGTCCTGGCCCAGACCTTCCCGCACCGGTCCGGTTTCCCGCGGCTGCACGTGCTCGATTCCACCGATCCGGCGCAGGTGCGCGCGATGGAGGAGTATGTCGACATCGCAAGGACGCTGTTCATCGTCTCCTCCAAATCCGGCGGCACCACCGAGCCGAACGTGATGAAGGACTATTTCTTCGATCGGGTGGCGAAGGCGATCGGCAAGGACAAGGCCGGCCACCGCTTCATCGCGGTGACCGATCCGGGCTCATCGCTGCAGAAGGTCGCGATCAAGCAGGGCTTTGCCCGCATCTTCTACGGCGACCCCGCGATCGGCGGCCGCTATTCCGTGCTGTCGCCGTTCGGTCTGGTGCCGGCGGCCGCTGCCGGCATCGACGTCCGCAGCCTGCTCGGCCATACGCTCGCGATGGTGCGCTCTTGCGGTGCCGACGTGCCGCCGCAGGAGAACCCGGGCGTGCAGCTCGGGCTCGCGATGGGCATCGCGGGGCTCGAAGGCCGCGACAAGGTGACGATCTTCGCCTCGCCGGACGTTGCCGATTTCGGCGCCTGGGCCGAGCAGCTGATCGCGGAATCGACCGGCAAGGACGGCAAGGGCCTGATCCCGATCGAGGGCGAGACGATTGGCGACGCCGCGGTCTACGGCAACGACCGGTTCTTCATCGATCTGCGCACCGATGGCGAGAACGATGCAGCGCATGAGGCCAAGCTCGCGGCGCTCGAGGCCGCCGGCCATCCCGTGGTTCGGATCGTGATGAAGTCGATCGACCATATCGGTCAGGAGTTCTTCCGCTTCGAGATCGCGACCGCGGTCGCCGGGTCGATCCTCGGCATCAACCCGTTCAACCAGCCCGACGTCGAAGCCGCCAAGATCAAGACCCGCGAACTGACGGCAGCGTTCGAGAAGACCGGGTCGCTGCCGGCCGAACAGCCGGTGGTGTCGGCGGACGGGGTCGATCTCTACACCGACGCGCAGAACGCCGAGGAGCTGCGCAAGGCCGGTGCGAACGGCGATCTCGACTCCTGGATCAAGGCGCACCTCGCGCGCTCCGGCCGCGGCGACTATGTCGCCCTGCTCGCCTATATCGAGCGCGATGGCGACACCATCGACGCCATGCAGGCGATGCGGCTGAAGGTGCGCGACGCAAGGCACCTTGCGACCTGCGCCGAGTTCGGTCCCCGCTTCCTGCATTCGACCGGGCAGGCCTACAAGGGCGGGCCCGACAGCGGTGTGTTCCTGCAGGTCACGACCGACGATACGGCGGACCTGCCGGTGCCCGGCCAGAAGGCGAGCTTCGGCGTGATCAAGGCGGCACAGGCGCGCGGCGATTTCGACGTGCTCACCGAGCGCGGCCGGCGGGCGCTGCGCGTGCATCTCAAGGGCGATCTCAGCTCCGGGCTCGCGGCGCTCGATGCCGCGATCTCGGCTGCACTGAACTGACGGAGGCGAGGGATGCAACTCGGCATGATCGGCCTCGGGCGGATGGGCGGCAACATCGTCCGCCGCCTGATGACCCAGGGCCACACCACCGTGGTCTACGACAAGGATCCGAAGGCCGTCGCGGCGCTCGTCGCCGACAATGCGATCGGGTCCTCATCGCTGGAGGATTTCGTCCTCAAGCTGGAGGCGCCGCGCACCGCCTGGGTGATGCTGCCGGCCGGCAAGATCACCGAAGCCACCATCGAGGCGCTGTCGAAGCTGATGCAGCCAGGCGACGTCATCATCGATGGCGGCAACACCTTCTGGCAGGATGACGTCCGCCGCGGCAAGGCGCTCAGGGAGCGCGGGCTGCATTACGTCGATGTCGGCACCAGCGGCGGCATCTGGGGCATCGAGCGCGGCTACTGCATGATGATCGGCGGCGACAAGAAAGTGGTCGACCGGCTCGACCCGATCTTCAAGACGCTGGCGCCCGGCATCGGCGACATTCCTCGCACCTCCGGCCGCGAGGGCCGCGATCCGCGCATCGAACAGGGCTACATTCACGCCGGCCCGATCGGCGCCGGGCATTTCGTCAAGATGATCCACAACGGCATCGAATACGGCCTGATGCAGGCCTATGCCGAAGGCTTCGACATCCTGAAGAACGCCAATATCGAGGCGCTGCCGGCCGAGCATCGCTTCGACCTCGACATCGCCGACATCGCCGAAGTCTGGCGGCGCGGCAGCGTGATCCCGTCCTGGCTGCTCGACCTCACGGCATCGGCGCTGGCGCAGAACCACACGCTCGACAATTATTCCGGCTTTGTCGAGGATTCCGGCGAAGGCCGCTGGACAGTCAATGCCGCGGTCGACGAGGCCGTGCCGGCCGAGGTGCTGACGGCCGCGCTCTACACGCGCTTCCGCTCGCGCAAGGATCACACCTTCGCAGAGAAGATCCTCTCGGCGATGCGCGCAGGTTTCGGCGGCCACAAGGAGCCGCCGAAAAAGGCATAAAAAGCTTGAAGAGAACCGCGGAAGGTCACGTGCAGAAGAAACCCGATCCTTGCTCCTTCATCATCTTCGGCGCCACCGGTGATCTGACGCACCGGCTGGTCATCCCGGCGCTCTACAATCTCGCCGCCGGCAATCTGCTGCCGGACAAATTCTGCGTCGTCGGCATTGTCCGCAAGGGCATGTCGAGCGAGCAGCTGACCGACAGCCTGATGCAGGGGCTGCGCAAGTTCGCCACCCGCCCGGTGGACGAGGCGATCGCAAAGCGGCTGTTCGAATGCGTCACCTCGATCGAGGCCGATCCGCGCGATCCGGCTTCCTTTGATGCCATGAACGAACGGCTCGACAAGCTCGAGACGGCGCGCGGCACCGGTGGCAACCGGCTGTTCTATCTCGCGACCCCGCCGAGCGCCTTCCTGCCGATCAGTGAGCAGCTCGGGCGCACCGGCATGCTGGAAGAGAACGGCGCCTGGCGGCGGCTGATCATCGAAAAGCCGTTCGGCACCGATCTGGCGTCGGCCAGGGCGTTGAATGCCGCGCTGCTGAAGCTGATGGACGAGCACCAGATCTACCGGATCGATCACTATCTCGGCAAGGAAACCGTCCAGAACATCCTGGTGCTGCGCTTCGCCAACGGCATGTTCGAGCCGATCTGGAATCGCAACCACATCGACCACATCCAGATCACCGTCGACGAGAAGCTCGGCGTCGGTCATCGCGGCAGCTTCTACGACGCCACCGGCGCGCTGCGCGACATGGTGCCGAACCATCTGTTCCAGCTGCTGTCGCTGGTGACGATGGAGCCGCCGGCGCGGTTCGACGCCCACGCGGTGCGCTCCGAAAAGGCCGAGGTGCTGAGCGCGATCCAGACCCAGAGCGAACAGGAGGCGCTGCACAATTCGGTGCGCGGCCAGTATCGCGCCGGCCGGATCGGCGACACCGAGATCGAGGACTTTCTCAAGACGCCCGACGTCAGGCCCGACAGCTCGACCGAGACCTATGCCGCGCTGAAGCTGACCATCGACAATTGGCGCTGGGCCGGCGTGCCGTTCTACCTGCGCACCGGCAAGGCGCTGACCACCAAGCGCACCGAGATCGCGATCAAGTTCAAGCAGGCGCCGTTCGCTATGTTCCGCGACACGTCGGTCGATCGCCTGTCGCAGAACTACCTCGTCATCTCCACTGAGCCGACCGAGGGCATCGAGCTGCAGTTCAACACCAAGGTACCCGGCCCGACCATCAACATCGACGGCGTCGAGATGAAGTTCCGCTACAAGGACTACTTCAAGGCCGAGCCGTCGACCGGCTACGAGACACTCATCTATGACTGCATGATCGGCGACAATCTGCTGTTCCAGCGCGCCGACAGCGTCGAGGCCGGATGGCAGGCGGTGCAGCCCTTCATCGACGCCTGGAAGAGCGCCGGCGGCCGTGGCCTGCAACCCTACAAGGCCGGCAGCGAAGGCCCGGAGGCCGCCAATGCGCTGCTGACGCGCGACGGCCGCAGCTGGCGGAAGCTGGGCTGACATGACCGCGACCGGCAAGCGCCAGATCATCACGGTCGCCGATCCGGCGGCACTGGCGCAGGCGGCCGCCGAGCGGGTGATCGCCAGGATCGACCAGAACAGCGGCCGGATCGCCGTCTGCCTCACCGGCGGCTCCAGCCCCAAGGCGCTCTACCAGCTGCTGGCGACGCCAGACTATCGCGCGAGGATTCCGTGGGACCGCGTCGACTGGTTCATCGGCGACGAGCGACTGGTGCCGCGCAAGGACAAGCTGCACAACATGAGCATGGCGCGTCAGGCCTTCCTCGACCGCTGTGCACCGGCCGCGAATGTCCATCCGATCGCGACCGACACCGCCGATCTCAGGGATCCCGACATCAGCGCGGCGCTGTACGAGAACGAGCTGATGGCGTTCTACGGCGCCGAGCAGCTCGATCCGAAGCGGCCGCTGTTCGACCTGGTACTGATGGGCATCGGCCCCGACGGCCATACCGCCTCGCTGTTTCCGGGTTATCCCGCGGTCGAGGAAACCCAGCGCTGGGTGGTCGGCGTGCCGAAGGCCAATGTCGAGCCGTTCGTGCCGCGCGTGTCGCTGACCCTGCCCGCCCTCGCCTCCTGCCGCGAGATGCTGTTCGAGGTGGCGGGCGAGAACAAGCGCGCGATCTTGACGCGCCTGTTCGCAGGCGAGAACCTGCCGGCAAATCGCGCGCGATCGCTGGGCGAGACCGTCTGGCTGATCGATCAGGCCGCGCTGCCGGAGGACTTTCGTGGGTGACGGACAAAACCCCTGCGCATTGGTCGTGATGGGCGTGTCGGGTTCGGGCAAGAGCACCATCGCCGACCGCCTGGCGATCAGGATCGGCTGGCGCTTCGAGGACGGCGACAGTTTTCATCCGCCAAGCAATGTCGCCAAAATGCATTCCGGCCAGCCGCTCACCGACGAGGATCGCTGGCCCTGGCTGCGCGCGATCGCCGACGAGATCGACCGCACCTGCGGCGTCCGCGAACGCGCCGTCATCGCCTGCTCCGCGCTGAAGCGCGCCTATCGCGACATCCTGGTGCATGGCCGCGACGATATCCGCATCGTGTTCCTCGACGGCTCGCAGGACCTGATCGCCACGCGGCTCGGCGCGCGCAAGGGCCATTTCATGCCGCCGGGGCTGCTCGCCAGCCAGTTCAAGACGCTGGAGCCGCCGACCCCGGAGGAACGCCCGATCACGGTTGCGATCGACCGTCCGGTCGAAACCATCGTCGAAGACATCGTCACTCAACTGAAGCTGGACCGCACATGACCCGCATCGCCCTTGTCGTATCCGATGTCGACGGCACGCTGCTCACCAAGGACAAGACCTTGACCGACGGCGCCAGGGCGGCAGTGCGCAGGCTGCACGAGGCCGGCATCGGCTTCACCATCGTCTCCAGCCGGCCGACGATCGGGATGGGCTTTCTGGTTGCGCCGCTTGCGATCACACAGCCGATCGGCGCATTCAACGGCTCTTCGATCGTCGATCCGCAGCTCAAGCCCCTCGAGCAGCATTTGATCCCGGCCGCGGTCGCAAAACGCTGCATCGACATGCTGCGCGAGCGCGACGTCGACATCTGGCTGTTCACCAACGACCGCTGGCTGACGCGGAATCCTGACGGCGAGTACACCGCCCACGAGCAGCACACGATCAAGCATGATCCGACCATCGTCGGCGATTTCACGCCCTATCTCGATCAGGCCTGCAAGATCGTCGGCGCGAGTTCGGATGCGGCCCTGCTGCAACGCTGCGAGGCGGAGATGCAGCAGATGGTCGGCCGTGATGCCACCGCGGTCCGCTCGCAGACCTACTATCTCGACGTCACCCCGCCGGGCCACGACAAGGGCACCTTCGTCGAGGGCATCGCGAAGCGCCTTGGCGTGCCGCTGGAGAACGTCGCCACGATCGGCGACATGCAGAACGATCTGCCGATGTTCGCGCGAAGCGGCGTCTCCTTCGCGATGGGCAATGCCAGCGATGACGTGAAGGCGCGCGCCACCCATGTCACCGAATCCAACGAGCAGGACGGTTTCGCACGCGCGATGGACACGGTGTTGCAGCTTCGCTGAGGCGTGCGAACGATCGCCCCACCCGTGATCGAGCGCGGGGCGCAGCGTGATCGCCGTTACAGTCCGCCACGTCGCAATCGAGTCAAATTGATCATGTGATCGCGTCACGCTGATCACGCGGCCATTTGCCACGGCGAGACCTGTCACCCGACCAATCCGCGGTTCCTGAGGCGGCCGATCACACTCGCACGATTTCGGAATATTGGAAATATATTCCTGATTTGCCCGACGTGTCAAGTTGCCCGGTCCAGTGCCGGCAGCTGCCGGCTCCTTTGCATGGGGTTGTTTTCGATATTTTGGCAGCGCGCACGTGCGGCGGTCCCGCAAGCGGAAGGCGGAGGGCGGCATCGCCGCGGTGGTTAAGTCGACCGCTGCACCGCGGGCTTCTCGGCGTCGGCCCTGGCGGCGCTGAGATTGTGCGCGGTGTTGATCAACGCGATATGGGTCAGCGCCTGCGGGAAATTGCCGGTCTGCCGGCCGGCACCGGAATCGAACTCCTCCGCCAGCAATCCGAGATCGTTGGCGACCGCCACCACGCGGTCGAACATGGTCTGCGCCTTGTCGACATCTCCCGCCAGCACATGGGCGTCGGCAAGCCACAGGCTGCAGGCCAGGAACGCGCCCTCGATCGGCTGGACCTCATCGGACACCTCGCGCGGATCGTGCCGCAGCACGAAGCCGTCGCGCATCATGTGCCGTTCGACCGCGTCGATCGTGCCGCGGATGCGCGGATCGCCCGACGGCAGGAAGCCGACCGACGGCAGCAGCAGCAGGCTGGCGTCGAGCAACTTTGAGCCATAGCTCTCGACGAAGCTGTTGAGGCCGGGATCGAAGCCCCGTCGGCAGACGTCGCGATGAATGGCCTCGCGCAGCACCCGCCATTTGACCAGCGGCCCCTTGAAGCCGAACCGCTCCGCGCTCTTGATGGCGCGGTCGAAGGCGACCCAGCACATCACCTTGGAGAACACGTAGTGTCTGGGGGTGCCACGGCGTTCCCATATGCCGTGATCCGGCTGATCCCAGACATCGGCGAGATGGGTGACGACGGTGCATTCGAGCGACCAGTTCTCTTCGTCGAGCTTCAGCTTGGCCATGCGGGACTGATGGAAGGCGTCGATCAGCTCGCCATAGACGTCGAGCTGAAGTTGCGCATGCGCGGCGTTGCCGGCGCGTACCGGCTGCGCCCCTTCATAGCCGGACAGCCACCCTGCCTCCCATTCCAGGAGGCGTCGCTGGCCCAGGATGCCGTACATGATCTGCATGTTGGCCGGCGCGCCGGCTGCGGCCCGCAGCAGCCAGTTGTGCCAGGCTGCCGCTTCCTCGGTGTAGCCCGAGTTCATCAGGGCCAGCAGCGTAAAGGTGGCGTCGCGCAGCCAGCAGAACCGGTAGTCCCAATTGCGCGCGCCACCGAGCTTTTCCGGCAACGACGTGGTGGGTGCCGCGACGATGCCGCCGGTCGGCCTGAAGGTCAGCGCCTTCAGCGTGATCAGCGAGCGCATCACGAGGGCGCGTTGATAGCTGCCGTCATAGGTCGAGCGGCTGCACCATTCCCGCCAATATTCCTCGGTGTCCTTCAGCGCAGCCTCAGGGTCGATCGCCTCCGGCACCGGGTGATAGGACGGTCCATAGGTCAGGACGAACGGCACGGTATCGCCTTCGCCGACCTCGAAATCGGCGATCGTGGTCAGATCCTTGCCGCGGGTTTCGACCGGCGTGCGCAGCACGGTCATGTCCTGCCCGCTGATCGCCAGAAGCCCGTCGCCATCCGGATTCTTCCGCACCCATGGGACATCGACCCCGAAGCCGAAGCGGATCACCAGCTCCATTCGCATCTTGACGCGGCCGCTGACGCCGCGAACGAGGCGGACCACATCGGAGGCGTTGCCGCGCGGCGGCATGAAGTCGATCAGCGCGACCGCGCCGCCTTCCACCTCGAACCGGGTCTCCAGGATCAGCGTATCGTCCCAGTAGCGCCGCGAGGTCTGCTTGATCTCGCCAGTGGGCGCCAGCAGCCAGCGACCGTTCCTCGACGTGCCAAGCAGCGCCGCGAAGCAGGGGTCGGAATCGAACGCCGGCCAACACAGCCAGTCGATCGAGCCGTCGCGGCCGACCAGCGCGGCGGTCTCGCAATCTCCGATCAGTCCATAGTCTTCGATACGAGAGGCCACGCGCTGCGCTCCGCGTTGTCAGGTGTGCGAGCGCTCGCGGGTCGCGCGCTTGAGGGCGTCGACGTCGATCGCCGACGCGAGATGCTCGATCGAGACCGGGAGCCGCCGCTTCCAGTTCGGATGCTCGTAGACGGTGCCGGGGATGTTCGGCTGCTCGACAATGCCGAGCAGGTCCTCCATCGATACCGCCATCATCCGCGACCGCGTCCGCGCCAGGAAGCTCGCCACCGAATAGAAATCGTTCGCGTGGATATCGTGCCGGCGCAGCACGTCGTCGAGCTGGCCGAGCGCGTGCCAGCGCCCCTCGTCGGTCTCGCCGGGATCGATCCCGAGCGCACGCTTGGTCTTGAGGTCGCTGAACGAACGCCAGCCCGCATAGGTCGAGAGGTCGTGGGTGTTGAAGGTCACCAGCGCATCCGGCAAATAGTAGTCGGCGTTGCGGAAGACGCCCCGGTCGTCGGTCTCGAACATCATCACGAGATAGGACCAGATGCCCCAGCCGTTCATCTGCTCGCGGAACCCGGGAGGTACGGTGCCGAGGTCCTCGCCGATCACGACGCAGCGGCTCGCCACGCTCTCCTGCGCGGTCGCCGCCAGCAGCGCCTCGAACGGCATCAGCACATAGGCGCCATTGGCCGGGCCGAAGCCGCGCGGCACCAGATAGAGCCGCTTCAGCCCGAACGCGTGGTCGAGCCTGATCGCGCCGGCGTGGTGCATCGAGGCGCGCAGCATCTGCCTGAACGGCTCGAACGAGCGCTGTTCAAGACCCGCAGCATTGAAGCCGGCAAGCCCCCAGTCCTGGCCCGCCGTGTTGAGCGGGTCAGGCGGCGCGCCGACGCCGAGATGGCGCGAGATCGCGATCTGCTCATTCCAGGCGTCGAACCCGTCCGACTGCACGCCGACGGCGACGTCGAGATAAAGCCCGACCCGCATGCCGCGCTTGTGCGCCAGCGCCTGGCAGGCGCCGAGTTGACGGTCCGCGGTCCATTGCACGAATTCGACGAACTCGACCTCGGCGGCAGAGTCGCGCGAGCGGCGCAATTTTGCACAAGCTGCGTCGCTCGGCTGCCGCCATTCGTCCGGCCATTCCCACCACGGCGTGTTGAATTTGTGCCGCATCACCTCGAAGCAGGCGAAGCGCGACAGCAGCGTGCCCTGCTCGTTGCGATAGGCCTCGAAATCCTGCCAGCGGCCGAGGCCCGGGTTGGCCTTGAAGGCCGCGAACGCCGCGCGCAGCGCGGGCCATTTCTGCGCCGCGACGCCGACATAGTCGACCATGTCGTGGCTGCGGAGCGGTGCCAGCGCGGCCTTGGTCTCGGCATCGACGCGGAATTCGGGAATCTGCTCGACGTCGATGTAAAGCCCATTGAGGAACAGCCGGCTGTTCGGCGAGTACGGGCTGCAATCGCCGGGCCGATCGTCGAACAGCGCATGCAGCGGATTGAGCCCGACGCCGTCGGCGCCGAGCCGGTGGGCGAATTCGAGCAGGTGCTGCAGGTCGGTGAAGTCGCCGATGCCCCAGTTGCGCGCTGACCGCACGCCGTAGAGTTGCACCGCTATCACCCAGCAGCGGTCGAACTCGCCGCCGAAGGCGCCGTGCGGCGCCACCAGCAGCGGCAGTTCCTCGCTGCCAGAGGCGTCCGATAGCTGCAACCGGTGCACGCCTTCGGGCAGACCTGACGGCCACGTCACACTGCGCTCACGCGCCTCGCCCTGCGCGAGCACCCCGGTGCCATTCGCAAGCTTCCATTGCACCGGAAGCCGGGCAGCTTCCGAGAGCTGCGTTTGCGCAGCCTGGCCGCCTCTGACCACCACCGGATCGGCGATGATCCGACGGGGCGCCTGCGGCGGCAGCGCGTCGAGGATCGCCGTGAGCGCCTCGGGGGTTGTCACACGGCGGTGACCGCTGCCATCGATATACTCGGTCTGGATTCCCAGGGTCTGGGCTTTGGCGTAAAGGTCCATTCGGCACGCTGCCTGCTCGCAACGGTTGGTGGATCGTTGCTAAATTGTACAGATACGGGAAAGGGATAGTTGATGTTCAACGCTCTACCCTATCCGGCGTTCCCACCGGGAACCATTGCCCGGCGAGCGGCTTTCTATATGGGTCTGGCGCGCCTCCTTCCCGGCGCCGGGACGTCATTTGCATTTTTAATGGCGGCATCACCGTGAACAAAACCCTCCGGCCTGTCGAGAGTGCCCATGGCACTTTTCATATCACCGATGTCTATCCGTCGGTTGATGGCGGCCGCTTTCCGGTCAAGCGCATTGTGGGCGAACCTGTCGAAGTGTGGGCCGACATCTACCGTGCCGGACATGACGTGATATCGGCGGCATTGGTGTGGCGGCGCGAGGGCGACAGCGAATGGCAGGTCGCGCCGATGACGGCGCACAGCGACGACCGCTGGGGCGGCGTCTTCGTGCCCGACCGGCCCGGCCGCTACGCGTTCGCGATCGAGGCCTGGACCGATGAATTCGCCAGCTGGCGGCATCGTTTCGAGCAGACGCCGCGCGACGGCAGCGATCACACGCTGGACGCGCTCGAAGGCGCGGGCATGCTGACCCAGGCGCAGGCCGGCAGCCCGGCGGCGGCGGCCGTCATCATCAGGCAGTGCGAAATCTTTCTGCAGACCGGCGAACCAGGTGCGCTGCTCGCGCCCGAATTGCGGGAGGCGATGGCCGGCAGCCAGTTTCGCCGCGACCTGATGCGATCGCAGCTCTACCCGCTGACCGCGGATCGCCCGCGGGCGCGCAGCGGCGCATGGTACCAGATGTTTCCGCGCAGCCAGGGCAAGACACCGGGCATGCATGCAACCTTCAACGACTGCATCGCGCGGCTTCCCGACATCGCCGCGATGGGCTTTGACGTCGTCCTGCTCGCGCCGATCCATCCGATCGGCCGGCAGCACCGCAAGGGCCGCAACAATGCCGCGATCGCGCAGGCGGGCGATCCCGGCAGCCCTTATGCGATCGGCGCAGCCGAGGGCGGCCACGACGCCGTGCATCCGGAACTCGGCACGCTCGACGACTTCAGCGCCTTCGTGGCGGCATGCCAGGCGCATGGCCTCGAGGTCGCGCTCGATTTCGCCGTGCAGTGCTCCCCCGATCATCCCTGGCTGACCGAGCATCCAGAGTGGTTCAAGCGGCGCCCGGACGGATCGATGCGCACGGCCGAGCATCCACCGCAGCGCTGGGAGGATGTCGTCAATCCGGATTTCGGGTCCGAAGACGCCGGCGCCCTGTGGCGCGCGCTGCGCGACGTCGTGCTGTTCTGGGTCGAACAGGGCGTCAGGATCTTCCGGGTCGACAATCCGCACACCAAGCCGCTGGCGTTCTGGGAGTGGCTGATCCGCGAGGTGCGGGACCGCGACGCGGACGTGCTGTTCCTCGCGGAAGCCTTCGCGCGCCCGAAACTGATGAAGGGCCTCGCCAAGCTCGGCTTCACACAGTCCTACAGCTATTTCACCTGGCGGACGCAGCGTTTCGAGCTCGAACAATATCTCGGCGAGTTGACCTCCTATCCCGAGCGTGACTTCTTTCGGCCGAATTTCTTCGTCAACACACCGGACGTCCTGCCCTTCCACCTGCAAAGCGGCGAATCCTGGATGTTCAAGTCGCGTCTCGCGCTGGCCGCGACGCTTTCAAGCAGCTATGGCATCTACAGCGGCTTCGAATTGCTCGAGCACACGCCGGTGCCCGGCCGCGAGGAATATCTCAACTCCGAGAAGTACGAGATCAGGGTTCGCAACTGGGAGCAGCCGGGGAACATCAAGCCCTATATCGCGGCTCTCAACCGGATCAGGCGCGGCAATCCGGCCCTGCAACAATTCGCCAATTTGCGCTTTATCAGTGTCGATGACGGCGGTGTGATCGGCTTCATCAAGGAGGCAGTCGATCAGGGCAACGTGATCGCGGCCGCGATTGCATTGTCAGCCGAGCTGCGTGAGGTCTGGCTGCCGCTCGGCGACGTCATGGTCGGCCGTGGCGATGCCCGCCGCCCCGTCTCGGCAGTGGAAGACCTTGTCACCGGAGAGCGTCACGCGCTCGAATGGGGAGGCATCCGTCTACGTATAGATCCTGCGCGCGATCCCGCGTTGCTGCTGCGCTGTGTCGCCTGAAGGAGCCGTCATGAACGTATTCTCCTCCGTCAATACCCAGGAGAAGGTCGCAACCGAGACTGCGGACCAGCTGTGGTACAAGGACGCGATCATTTACCAGCTGCATGTCAAGGCATTTGCCGACAGCAACAATGACGGCATCGGCGACTTCGCGGGGCTGACGGAGAAACTCGGCTATCTGCAGGAGCTCGGCGTCACCGCGCTGTGGCTGTTGCCGTTCTATCCCTCGCCCGGCCGCGACGACGGCTACGACATCGGCGACTATGGCGACATCAATCCCGATTTCGGGACGATGAAGGACTTCAAGCGCTTCATCCAGGAGGCCAAGAAGCGCGGCCTGCGCGTCATCACCGAGCTGGTCGTCAACCACACCTCGGACCAGCATGCGTGGTTCAAGCGCGCGCGCCGCAGCCCGCCGAATTCGAGCGCGCGCAGCTGGTACGTCTGGAGCGACACCGACCAGAAATACCTCGATACAAGGATCATCTTCACGGATACGGAGAAGTCGAACTGGACCTGGGATCCGGAGGCCGGTCAGTTCTACTGGCACCGCTTCTTCTCGCACCAGCCGGACCTGAATTTCGATAATCCGCGCGTGGTGCGCGCCATCGTGCAGGTGATGAAGCGCTGGCTCGACACCGGCGTCGACGGCTTCCGGCTCGACGCCATTCCCTATCTGTGCGAGCGCGACGGCACCAACAACGAGAACCTGCCGGAGACGCATGCCATCATCAAGCGGCTGCGCCAGGAGCTCGACGCCTATGCCAAGGGCAAGATCCTGCTGGCCGAAGCCAATCAATGGCCGGAGGACGTGCAGGAATATTTCGGTCATGGCGACGAATGCCACATGGCCTATCACTTCCCGCTGATGCCGCGCATCTACATGGCGATCGCCCAGGAAGACCGCTTTCCGATCACCGACATCCTGCGGCAGACGCCCGACATTCCCGCCGCTGCCCAGTGGGCGCTGTTCCTGCGCAATCACGACGAGCTGACGCTCGAAATGGTCACCGACGTCGAGCGCGACTATCTGTGGTCGACCTACGCCAACGATCCGCGCGCCCGCATCAATGTCGGCATCCGCCGCCGCCTTGCGCCGCTGATGGACAACGACCGACGCAAGATCGAGCTGATGAACTCGCTGCTGCTGTCGTTCCCGGGCACGCCGATCATCTATTACGGCGACGAGATCGGCATGGGCGACAACATCTATCTCGGCGACCGCAACGGCGTGCGGACGCCAATGCAGTGGTCGCCGGACCGCAACGGCGGCTTCTCGCGCGCCGACCCGGCGCGGCTCTACGCGCCGATGATCATGGACCCGGTCTACGGCTATGAATCCGTCAATGTCGAGGCGCAGTCGCGCAGCCTGTCGTCGCTGCTGTCGGCGACCAAGCGGCTGATCGCGGTACGCAAGTCGACGCTTGCCTTCGGGCGCGGCACCATGACCTTCATCCGCCCGGAGAACCGCTCGGTGCTGGCCTATGTGCGCCAGTACCAGGGTGAGGCGATCCTGTGCGTCGCCAATCTGTCGCGGTCGGCGCAGGCCACCGAGCTCGACCTCTCCGCCTTCAAGGACCGCATTCCGCTCGAGATGCTCGGGCGCACGCGCTTCCCGGCGATCGGCGAGCTGCCCTACATGATCACGCTCGCGCCATACGGCTTCTACTGGTTCCAGCTGCAGGAGCGCGACAAGTCCGAGCCGGTGACGCCGCGCGCGGTGCCGGAATTCGAGACGCTGGTGGTGCCGCTGAATTCGACCTGGATGTCACTGGCGCGCACCCGCGGCGTGTTCGAGCACGACGTGCTGCCCGGCCATCTCGCCCGCACGCGCTGGTATCCGGAACGATCCGCGAGCGCGATCCAGCCGATGCTGGTCTCCGCGATCCCGTTCTGCGACATCGGCGACAACCGGCCGTGGCTCGCCTTCTTCGAGACCACGCAGCGCGGCACCACCAGCCGCTACGTGCTGCCGATGCAGATCGAGTGGGTACGCTTCGACCGCGAGCGCTACAACCCGCGCGCCTTCGCCGCGATACGTCAGGGCGCGCGCGAGGGCACCTTGCTCGATGTCGCCACCGACCAGATCTTCACCGGCCTGTTCCTGCGCAACCTGCGGGAAAACCTCACGGTCGACGAAGGCGAGCAAGGCCTCAAGCTCGAATTCCGGCCGACCAGCCGCTTCTCCGACCGGCCGGTGCGGCAGCCCGAGCGCATCCGGGTGTTCGAGAACGACCAGCCGCATTCGACCGCGCTGGTCGACAACGAATATGTCACCAAGATCTACCGCAAGCTCGAGGTCGGCATCAATCCGGAGATCGAGATGGGCCGCTTCCTCACAGAGGTGGTCAACTTTCCGAACACCCCTGCCTTGCTCGGCACCGCCGAGCTGATCGAGGGCGACAAGCGCAGCGCCATCGCCGTCCTGCATGCGATGGTCGTCAACCAGGGCGACCTCTGGACCATCGCAGGCGCACACCTCGACCGCCTGGTCGAACGGCAGCGCCTGCTGACAGTGAGCGAGCACCCCGTGGAGAACGGCGACCAGGCCACCTATCTGCGCCACATGTCGCATAGCGGAAAGCGACTCGCCGAGCTGCATCTGGCGCTCGCCAGCAACCGCGACCTGCCGGACTTCGCGCCCGAGCCGACCAAGCCCGACGACCTGCAGCGCTGGGCCGACGAGATCATGGCGCGGGCCGAGCGCGTGTTCGATACGCTGAAGCAGCGGCGCGGCTCCCTGAAGGAGGCCGACCGGCTGCTGGCCGATCAGTTGCAGGCCCAGCACGACACGCTGCCGGAGCGGCTCAAGGCACTGCTGCCGCGAGAAACCGACGGGTTCAACATCCGCCATCACGGCGACCTGCATCTCGGTCAGTTGCTGGTGGTCAAGGACGACGTCTTCATCATCGATTTCGACGGCGGACCGGGCCGCACCATCGCCGAGCGGCGGCGCAAGGCACCGCCGGCGCGCGACGTCGCCGGCCTGATCCGTTCGATCGACTATGCGGCGACCGCCGCGCTGGAACGCACGCTCAAGGTCTCCCCCGACGAGAGCGGCCGGCTGAGCCTCGCCTTGGCCGAATGGCGCGACCAGGCCGCGGATACCCTGCTGGCGGCCTATCGCGAGACGGTGGCCGGCCAGCGGCTGTGGCCCGCCGACGCCAAGACGGCCGATCGCCTGCTCAATTTTTTCCTGCTTGAGAAAGCCTTCTATGAGATCGAGTATGAGCTGGCCAACCGGCCGGATTGGCTGCGGGTGCCGCTCACCGGCCTGCTGAGGATCCTGGCGCAACAGCCGCATGAGGTTGCATGAGCAAACTGCCCGCCGAGGCCTATGCCATCATCGAGGGCCGCCACTCCGACCCCTTCCACTATCTCGGGCTTCACCCCGAGGGGGATCGCAACGTCGTGCGCGCCTTCCTGCCCGATGCCAGCAATGTCGAGGCGATCGGCGAGCATGGCGAGACCGCACAGCTGGCGCGAATCCATGACGCCGGCCTGTTCGCAGGCCCCCTGCCGAACGGCTCGACGCGCTACCAGCTCCGCGCCCGCTTCGGTAACAACGTCGTCGAGCTCGAGGATGCCTACCGCTTTCCGCCGATCCTGAGCGATTTCGATCTCTATCTGCTCGGGGAAGGCACCCATCAGCGCGTCTACGACACGCTCGGCGCGCATCCGATGACGCTCGACGGCGTCGACGGCATCGGCTTCGTGGTGCTGGCGCCGAATGCGCGCCGGGTCAGCGTGGTCGGCGACTTCAACTTCTGGGATGGCCGCCGCCACCCGATGCGCGTGCGCGGCCCGGGCTACTGGGAACTGTTCATCCCGCGTGCAAGGGTCGGCGACCACTACAAGTTCGAGATCATCGGGCGCAACGGCCAGCATCTGCCGCTGAAGTCCGATCCCCTGGCGTTCGCCGCCGAGGTGCGCCCGAAGACCGCCTCGATCGTGATCGACGAGCGCAAGATCCCGCATCCGCGCCCGGCGCCGGATCGCGTCAACGCGCTGAGCTCGCCGATGTCGATCTACGAGGTCCATCTCGGATCGTGGCGGCGCAAGGGGCGGAACGAGTGGCTGACCTATCGCGAGATGGCGGAGCAGCTGCCGGCCTATGCCAGCGACATGGGCTTTACCCATGTCGAATTCCTGCCGATATCAGAGCATCCGTTCGACGGCTCCTGGGGCTACCAGCCGACGGGCATGTTCGCACCGACCAGCCGCTTCGGCTCGCCGGACGATTTCGCCGCGCTGATCGACGCCTGCCACGGCGCAGGGCTCGCCGTGCTGCTCGACTGGGTGCCCGGGCATTTCCCCGATGATCCGCACGGGCTCGGCAATTTCGACGGCACCGCGCTCTACGAGCACGCCAATCCGCTGCAGGGCCGTCACCTCGATTGGGGCACGCTGATCTACAATTACGGGCGCACCGAAATCACCAACTTCCTGGTGTCGAACGCACTGTTCTGGCTCGATCGCTACGGCATCGACGGGCTGCGCGTCGATGCCGTCGCC
This sequence comes from Bradyrhizobium sp. USDA 4538, assembly GCF_024171045.1. Lineage (NCBI taxonomy): Bacteria > Pseudomonadati > Pseudomonadota > Alphaproteobacteria > Hyphomicrobiales > Nitrobacteraceae > Bradyrhizobium > Bradyrhizobium sp. USDA 4538. The sequence goes on along the minus strand of NZ_JALJZE010000001.1, from coordinate 5,878,179 downwards.
TCCATGCTCTATCTCGACTACAGCCGTCCCGCCGGTGGCTGGATTCCGAACAAATATGGCGGCCGGGAGAACATCGAGGCGATCGACTTCCTGCGCCGCTTCAACACCGAATTGTTCGCGCATTTTCCGCAGGCGACGACGGCGGCGGAAGAATCCACCGCATGGCCGCAGGTGTCGCGTCCCGTCGAGTATGGCGGGCTCGGCTTCGGCTACAAGTGGAACATGGGCTGGATGCACGACACGCTGAAATATATCGGCAAGGATCCCATCCACCGCAAATACCATCACGGCGACATCCTGTTCGGCCTGCACTACGCCTTCTCGGAGAATTTCATCCTGCCGCTGTCCCACGACGAGGTGGTGCACGGCAAGCGCTCGATCCTCGGCCGCATGCCCGGCGACGACTGGCAGCGCTTTGCCAATCTGCGCGCCTATTACAGCTTCATGTTCGGCCACCCCGGCAAGAAGCTGATGTTCATGGGCTGCGAGTTCGGCCAGGAACGCGAGTGGAATCACGACTACTCGATCGATTGGCATCTGCTGCAACAGCCGAGGCACAGCGGCATCCAGAACCTGGTCCGCGACCTCAACCGGCTCTATCGCGCGCTGCCGGCGCTGCACGAGCTCGACTGCGACCAGGCCGGCTTCGAATGGGTCATCACCGACGATGCCAACAACAACGTGTTTGCCTGGATCCGCAAGGGCAATGCTGAGCGCGCACGCTGCCTCGTGATCGCGAACTTCTCACCCAACGTCTACCGCAACTATCGCGTCCCGGTGCCGTTCGCGGGCAAGTGGCACGAGGTGTTCAACTCGGATTCCGCGCATTACGGCGGCACCAATGTCGGCAATGTCGGCGAGGTGCGCGCATCGGAGGACGCCACGCCCGAGCTGAGCCTGACCATTCCGCCGCTGGCTGCGATCTTCCTCGTACCGGAAAGCTGATTGATGCGACTGACCGGGGGTACGTCCGCACGGCTCGGTGCAAGCTGGGACGGCAGAGGCACCAATTTTGCGCTGTTCTCGGCGAACGCGGAGAAGGTGGAGCTGTGCCTGTTCGACGGCCAGGGTCGCCGCGAGCTCGAGCGGATCGAGATGCCGGAGCGCACCGAAGACGTCTGGCACTGCTATCTCAACGACGTCTCGCCGGGCCAGCTCTACGGCTATCGCGTCTACGGGCCCTACGCGCCGGAGCGCGGCCATCGCTTCAACGCCAACAAGCTGCTGCTCGACCCCTACGCCAAGCGGCTCGCCGGCCGGCTGGTATGGAGCGATGCGCATTTCGCCTACCGCACCGGCAGCGCGCGCGAGGACCTTTCGTTCGACCGGCGCGACAATGCCCGCGGCATGCCGAAGGCGGTCGTGGTCGACGAGACCTTCAACTGGGGCCGCCGCGAGATCCGGCCGCATATCCCCTGGGAAGACACCATCATCTACGAGGCCCACGTCAAGGGCCTGACGCAGAAGCGCGAGGACGTGCCGCCGAACCTGCGCGGCACCTATGGCGGCCTGTCGTCGCCTGCGATGATCGCCCACCTCAAGCGGCTCGGCGTCACCACCATCGAGCTGTTGCCGATCCACGGCCTGATCGACGACCGTATCCTGGTCGAGAAGAAGCTGGCGAACTACTGGGGCTACAACACCATCGCCTTCTTCGCGCCGGAGGCGCGCTACGCCCAGGACAATGCGCTCGATTCCTTCCGCACCACGGTGGCGCGGCTGCACGATGCCGGCATCGAGGTGTTGCTCGACGTCGTCTACAACCACACCGCCGAGGGCAACCATATGGGCCCGACGTTGTGCTTCCGCGGCATCGACAATGCCTCCTATTACTGGCTGAACCGCGAGAACCCGCGCTTCTACGACGACTTCACCGGCTGCGGCAGCTCGGTCAACCTCACCCATCCGCGCGTGCTGCAGATGGTAATGGATTCGCTGCGCTACTGGGTCGAGGTCTGCCATGTCGACGGCTTCCGCTTCGATCTCGCCACCACCCTGGCGCGCGGGCCGAACGGGTTCGATCGCAACCACCCCTTCCTCACCGCGATCCGCCAGGACCCGGTGCTGGCAACCGCCAAGATGGTCGCCGAGCCCTGGGACCTCGGTCTCGGCGGCTACCAGGTCGGAGCGTTTCCATCGCAATGGTCGGAATGGAATGACCGCTATCGCAGCGCGATGCGGCGCTACTGGAGCGGCGAAGGCAGCCTGATCGGCGATATCTCGGGCCGCATGACCGCATCCTCGGATTTGTTTCACCACGACAACCGCGCGACCCGCGCCAGCGTCAACCACGTCACGGTACATGACGGCTTCACGCTCGCCGATCTCTTCAGCTACAACGAGAAGCACAACGAGGCCAACGGCGAGGACAATCGCGACGGCTCCAACGACAATCACAGCAACAATTGCGGCCATGAGGGCCCGACCGACGATCCCGCCATCATCGCACTGCGCCGGCAGCTGCGGAAGAATGCGCTGGCCTGCCTGCTGCTGGCACAGGGCACGCCTTTGATTCTCGCCGGCGACGAGGTCGCGAACACGCAAGGTGGCAACAACAACGCCTATTGCCAGGACAACGAGACCGGCTGGATCGGCTGGGAGAACCTCGGTACGGACGACGACGCCATCGATTTCATCGGCCACCTCACTGCGCTGCGCCAGCGCTTCGGCCAGATCCGCTGCCAGCGCTGGCTCGACGGCCGCCGCACCGACGGCAGCTACGGCGTGCTCTGGCTGACGCCGGCAGCGGAGGAGATGAAGGAATCCGACTGGAAATTCCCGGAGAGCCGATTCCTCGCCTATGTGCTGGGGCCGATGGAACCAGGACAGGCGCCGATCTTTATCGTGCTCAATGCCGCACCGCAGGAGATCGTGTTCAGGATGCCGAGGATGGCGGAATACAAGAGCTGGCGGCAGGTCTTGAACACGACCAAGGCCGAGCAAACGGCTGAGCAATTCGCATCCGGCGCCGATACCAAGGCACCCCCGCGCTCGGTGCTGGCATTTGCAGGCTCCACATGAACAGACAACATTTCGGCGCCGAGCTGACATCTGACGGCACGCGCTTCCGGCTCTGGGCGCCAGCGGCCAAGCGCGTCGACCTCCTGATCGACAAACCGCATCCGCTCACGCGCGATGCAGCCGGCTGGTACGTCGCCGAGATCCCGGGCGCGCGCGCCGGCACGCGTTACAAATTCCGCATCGATGACGAAGTCGATGTGCCGGATCCCGCCTCTGCATTCCAGCCGAACGACGTGTTCGGCCCGAGCGAGGTGATCGACCAAGCCGCCTTCAAGTGGCGCGCGACGGACTGGCGCGGCCGTCCCTGGCATGAAGCCGTCGTCCTCGAGGCCCATGTCGGCACCTTCACCCGAGAGGGCACCTATCGCGCCATGATCGACAAGCTCGATCATCTCGTGGCGACCGGCATCACCGCGCTCGAGCTGATGCCGCTGGCGGATTTCGCCGGGAAGCGCAACTGGGGCTATGACGGCGTGCTGTGGTACGCGCCCGACAGCGCCTACGGCCGGCCCGAGGACCTGAAGACACTGATCGACGAAGCGCATCTGCGCGGGCTGATGGTGATGCTCGACGTGGTCTATAACCATTTCGGCCCCGAGGGGAATTATCTCGGCCGCTATGCGCCGTCCTTCTTCAGTGACGCGCACACCCCGTGGGGCAGCGCTATCGATTATCGTGTGCCCGAGGTGCGCGCGTTTGCGATCGGCAGCGCGGTGAGCTGGCTGCGCGACTATCGCTTCGACGGGCTGCGGTTCGATGCGGTCAACACCATCGTCGAAGCCGGCGAAGTCTCCGTGCTCCATGACTTCAGCAATGCCGCCGGCAAGCTCGCCACCGAGACCGGCCGCTATATCAACCTCGTGCTCGAAAACGGCGACAACATTGCAAGCCTGCTCGATGCCGCCGAGGATCCGCCGCACGGCAAATTCCGCGGCCAATGGAACGACGACTATCATCACGCCTGGCACGTGCTGCTGACCGGTGAGACGCAGGGCTATTATGGCGACTACCGGGCGCCGAAGCAGGACCTCGCACGCGCGCTGTCGTCCGGCTACATCTACCAGGGCGAAGTCTCGGAGTTCTGGGGCGGCAAGGCCCGCGGCGAGCCGAGCGGCATGCTGTCGCCGACCTGCTTCATCAACTTCCTGCAGAACCACGACCAGATCGGCAACCGGCCGCTCGGCGATCGTCTCGTCAGCATTGCCCGGCCGGCGGCGGTCGCGGCGGCGCTGGCGGTGACGCTGATCGCGCCGACCACGCCGATGCTGTTCATGGGCGAGGAATGGGGCGCGACGACGCCCTTCCCGTTCTTCTGCGATTTCAAGGGCGACCTCGCCAATGCCGTCCGCGCCGGACGGCGCAAGGAGTTCGCCTGGGCCTATGCCAAATATGGCAACGACATTCCCGACCCGCTTGCCGACGAAACGGTGCGATCGGCCGTGCTCGACTGGGCGGCGCTCGGCCATGATCCGGCGCGCGCACAGCTTGCGCTGGTGCGCGACCTGCTCGCCGTGCGCCGGCAGGAGATCATGCCCCGGCTCAAAGGGTGCCGTTTCGGCGATGCCATCGTGGCTGGCGACCTGTTGACGGCGCATTGGCAGATGGGCGACGGCAGCACGCTACGGCTGACAGCCAATTTGTCCGCTCGCGACATCCCCGATGGACCGGAGCCGAAGGGAACTGCGATCTGGGGCGGCGCGTTGTCGAGCGACCTCCCCGGCTGGGCGGTGCGCTGGCACATCGGATAGCACAATGCCTCCGGCGATCCCGATCGCAACCTACCGTCTGCAACTCACTGCCGATTTCGACTTCGATGCCGCCGCCGGCGTGGCGCCGTATCTGAAGGCGCTCGGCATCAGCCATGTCTATGCGTCGCCCTTCATGAAGGCGCGCAAGGGCTCGACCCACGGCTACGACGTCGTCGACCACACCAAATTCAATCCGGAGCTCGGCGGCGAGGAGGGCTTTGCGCGGCTGAGCGACGCATTGAAGCGCCATGATCTCGGCCTGATCCTGGATTTCGTGCCGAACCATGTCGGCGTTCACTTCGCCGACAATCCGTGGTGGCTCGATGTGCTGGAATGGGGACCGGTATCGCCGCACGCGGTCTCCTTCGACATCGACTGGGACCAGTTGCCCTATCGCGCGCGCGGCGGCGTGCTGCTGCCGATCCTCGGTTCGTCCTATGGCCAGGCGCTGGAGCGCGGCGACATCGAGCTGCGCTATGACGCGAACGAGGGCAGCTTCTCGGCCTGGTATTTCGAGCACCGCCTGCCGATCGCGCCGGAGCGCTATGGCGAGGTGCTGCGCACCATCGTCCGCGATGCCGCGGCCGAAGACAGCCCGACCGGACGCGCGATGCTCGAGCTCGCCGCGCAATACCGGGCGCTGCGTCGCCCCAACCGCGTCGAAGCGCCGGCGCTGAAGGCGGCGATCAAGGCGATCGAGGGCGGCGCCGACATCATCGCACGCGGCCTCGATGCCTATCGCGCCGGCGAGGACCGCCCGACCCAGACGCTGGCCCTGCATCATTTGCTGGAACGCCAGCACTACAAGCTCGGCCACTGGCGGCTGGCGTCCAGCGACATCAACTATCGCCGCTTCTTCGACGTCAACACGCTGGCCGGCCTCAGGGTCGAGGACGCCGCGACCTTCGAGGCGAGCCACAGCCTCGTGAGGCGGCTGATCGCCGAGGACCGGCTGCAGGGCCTGCGGCTCGACCATATCGACGGCCTGCGCGATCCCGCGCAGTACTTCCAGCGGCTGCGCCGTCTGATCCGCTCCGCGCAGGGCGCGAAGGCCAGGCCGTTCTACATGGTGATCGAGAAGATCCTCGGCGAGGACGAGAAGCTGCCGAAATTCAGCGGCGTTCACGGCACCACCGGCTATGAATGGATGAACACGATCAGCCAGGCACTGGTCGACGGTCGCGGCCTCGATCCACTGAACGAGATCTGGCGCCAGATCAGCAACCAGTCGCCGAACCTGACGCCGGTGTTGCGCGAGGCCAAGCAACGCGTGCTGGAGACGCTACTCACCAGCGAATTCACCGTGCTGGCGCGGCTGCTTGCGCGCATTGCCAGCGGACACTACTCGACCCGCGACTTCTCCGGCGACAGTCTGCGGCAGGCGCTCGAGCTCTATGTGCTGCACTTTCCGGTCTATCGGACCTATCTGACCGCCTCCGGCCCCGCCGCGCATGACCGCACGCTGATCAGCGAGACCATCGAGCGCGCTCGCGCCGACTGGTTCGCCGCCGACGAGGGTATCTTCGATTTCCTGCGCGATGCCTTGACCATGGACCTTTTGCAGCCCGGCCGGCCGCCGCATGGCGCGCCGCGGGTGCGACGCTTCGCGCTGAAGGTGCAGCAATTCACCGGGCCGATGATGGCGAAGTCGCTGGAGGACACCGCCTTCTATCGCTATCACCGGCTGCTGGCGCTCAACGAGGTCGGCGGCGATCCGGCGGCGAGCGCGATCGCGCCCGAGACCTTCCACTCCATGATGCAGGCCCGCGCGCGCGAATGGCCGCACGGCATGACGGCGACCGCGACCCACGACACCAAGCGCGGCGAGGACGCCCGCACCCGCATCATGGCGCTTGCGGAAATCCCTGGCGAGTGGACCAGCGCGGTGGCGCGCTGGAAAGTGCTGAATGCGCCGCATCTCGTGCTCGACGGCGAGATGCGCGCGCCATCGGCGACGTTCGAATACATGCTGTATCAGGTCCTGCTCGGCGCCTGGGATCCCGATGATGCCTCGCTCGCCGCCCGCATCCAGGCCTACGCGCTGAAGGCAGCGCGCGAGGGCAAGCAGGAAACCAGCTGGCTCAATCCGCACCAGCCTTACGAGGCCGGCGTGAAAGCCTTCATCGAGCGAATCCTCGATCGCAAGACCTCGCCGGAATTCCTCGATGCGCTGGGGACGCTGGCGCAACGGACCGCGTTGATCGGCGCGCTGAATTCGCTCGGCCAGATCACGCTGAAGGCAACCATGCCGGGCGTGCCGGATTTCTACCAGGGCACCGAAAGCTGGGATCTTTCGCTGGTCGACCCGGACAACCGCCGCCCGGTCGACTTTACCGAACGGGCAGGAATGCTCGCCGCGCTGGAGATGCCGGATTGGGATGCGCTGGCGCAAGACTGGCGCGACGGCCGTCTCAAATTCGCATGGACGCGGCATCTGCTACGGCTCCGCAACGAGCTGGCCGATGTGTTCACCAGCGGCGACTACGTGCCGCTCGCGGTCAGCGGCCCGCACCGCGATCACGTCATTGCCTTCGCGCGGCGCCATGGCCGCGAGGCGGCCATCGTTGCGGTGGCAAGGTCATTCGCCCCGTTCACGCAGGGCGGCCGCAGCTGGCCGCGCCCCGAGGCTTTTGAAGGTGAAATCGACGTGACGGGATATGCGCTCAGGGATGGCGCAACCCGGATTCAGCTCCCGAAACTGTTCGGCAATCTGCCGGTTGCCGTGCTCAAGACAAAGGTCGCGGGGACGAAACGCACCGCAAGGCCGGCCCGCTCGCACGCCTGACGTCCTGCGTCAGCGCTTGGTCAGCAGCAATTGCCCGCGCTTGCGGATCGCCACCTGCGCGACCTCGGCGAACCGTTGCAGCAGCCACGGCAGCGTCACCTCGACCCGCACATGGGAATCCTCGACATCGACATGCCCGGCCGCGACCTGCCCCAGCGCTCGGACACGAAAGCTCATCCGGTTGTCGTCCCAGCGCTCCTCGTCGACGCTCATGACCGGCAGGTTCGCCGTCGCGCGCGACAGGCCCGTTTTCAAGCGGCGCATCGCCTCGTCGCGGCCGAGGCTATGGGGTATCGAAACGATCAGCGGCGCCGACATTGCGATGCACTCCTCCATGGATTTGGTTGATGTAGTTCTGTTCCAAGGCAAACGGAAGAACCACACAGGTTTATCGCAGCGCCAACTCCGGAACCTTCACAGTTACGGGTTGTTTTCCTTCCCGAAGGGCAGAAACGAGACGGGCCCGCGGGGCTGAGGAGACGCTAGATGTCAATTGGAACGATCATTCTCATCATCCTGGTCATTGCGCTGCTTGGCGGCTTCAGCGGCATCGGCGGCGGACCGTTTTACGGTACCGGCTATTACGGCGGCGGCGGGCTCGGCCTGGTCGTCGTGATCCTGCTGATCCTGCTCCTGATGGGACGACTGTAGCCCTTGGTAGCGTTGCGTCCTGCCGATATCGACGACCAGCATCACCCGCGCAAGCGGGTGGTGCTTCGTTGGACGGCGCTTACTTGGCCGCGAGCTTCTTCATCGCCGACTTGATCGACGACGCCGCATCCTCGTAGCCATCCCAGGCCTTCGTCTTCGCGAGCAAGGCCGGCACGGTGCGTAGCGTGAATTTCTTCGGATCGAGATCACCGCGCAACTGCGGCCAGGTCAGCGGCATCGACACCGTCGCCCCCGGCCGCGCCCGCGGCGACAACACCGCGACCGCCGTCGACATCCTGTCGTTGCGCAAATAGTCGAGGAAGATCTTTCCCGTGCGCTTGGCCTTGGACATGTTGATCAGATAGCGCTCGGGATCGTCCTGCGCCATCCACTGGCAGACCGCCTGCGCGAACGCCTTGGCCTCCTTCCACGTCACCTTGTCCCTGCTGCCTGCGAGCAGCGGTGTGACGACGTGCAGCCCCTTGCCGCCGGTGGTCTTGCAGAAGCTTTCGAGGCCGACCGCGGTCAGCCGTTGCCGCATGTCCTTGGCGGCGTCGATCACGTCGGTGAATGCGACATCGGGCGCAGGATCGAGATCGAACACCAGCCGGCCCGGCGTGTCATAGGCATCAGGCGCGCAATTCCAGGGATGCAGCTCGAGGCCGCCGAGCTGCGCGACCGCCGCCAGGCCCTCGATCCGGTCGATCTGCAAATAGGGTTTACGGTCGCCCGAGACCTTCGCAAGCTTGAGCAGCTTCGATGTGCCGGCCATCGCATGACGCTGGAAGAAGGTCTCGCCCTTGATGCCGTCGGGCGCACGCACGATCGAGCACGGCCGGCCCTTGAGATAGGAGATCATCCATTCGCCGACCGCCTCGAAATAATTGGCGAGGTCGAGCTTGGTGACCGGCTCGCCATCGCCCGCATCGGGCCACAGCGCCTTGTCCGGGTGCGAGATGACGACACCCATCACCTCGCTGGACGCCTTCCCGGTGCCCTTCTTCGCGACGCCCTCGGCCATCGGCTTCACCACTTTGGTTACTACCGGCCGCTCGGCCTCGACCTCGTGCGCCGGCTTGTCCTGGCGCAGGCCCTTGAAGGCGGCCTGGCGGATATTGCCGGCGTCGGTCCAGCCGGCGAACTCGATCTCGGCGACCAGCTCCGGCTTGAGCCAGTGCACGTCGCGGGTCTTCTTCGGCGCGTCCTTGCCACCGAACGGACTCTTGTCCGCCTCCGCCGCCTTCAGCGCCGGCATGATGCGGCGGACCGTGTCCTGGCCGAAGCCGGTGCCGATGATGCCGACAAAAGCCAGATGATCGCCGCGATAGACGCCCGCCATCAGCGAGCGAAATTTGCCATTGGTGGTCTTCCAGCCGCCGAGCACCACCTCATGGCCGGCGCGGATTTTTGCCTTGGTCCAGTCGTCGGAGCGGCTGGAATGGTAGGCACCGTCGAGCCGTTTGGAGACGATGCCTTCGAGGCCGAGCTTGCGCGCGGATTCCAGCACCGCCTCGCCGCGCTGCTCGAAATGTTCGACATAGCGGATCAGGTGGTTCTTGCCCTTGCGCGCCGCGAGCAATTGCTTCAACCGCGTCTTGCGCTCGGCGAGCGGCAGCGGGCGCAGGTCCTCGGTGCCGGCGAACAGCAGGTCGAACGCGTAGAAGATCAGCCGATCCGTCTTGCCGTCGGAGAGCGCGGCCTGCAGCGTCGAAAAATGCGGCGTGCCGTTCTTGTCGAGCGCGACGATCTCGCCATCGATCAGCGCGTCGGGCAGCTTCTCCGCCTCCTTCACGATCGCGCCGAACTTGGCGGTCCAGTCGAGCCCCTTGCGCGTCTTCAGCACGGCCTCGCCGTCTTCGACACGCAACTGTACGCGGTAGCCGTCGAACTTGATCTCGTGGCACCAGCCCGTTCCGTTGGGTGGAGACTCCACCGCGGCGCAGAGCTGCGGCGCGACGAAATCGGGCATCTCCGATACCTGCTTCGGTTTCGCCTGCCGCGCCACTTTCAGCCGCTCCTTGGGCGCCGGCGCCTTGGTCCTGGCGCGCGCGTCCGCAGCCATGCCATGGTTGGACTGCCAGACCGCGTCCGCTTTGGCCTTGCCGTTGCCCTTGGCCAGCATGAACGGCTTCGGCGCCCGGCCCTTGCCGGCCGCGATCTGCGCCATCGAGCGTCCGGAGGCGACCGAACGGTCCTCGTCGAGGATCTCCTCGCCGTTGCCGTCAACGGCATATTCGTCGCGGTGCTTGATCAGGAGCCAGTTGGTGCGCTTGCCGCCAAAGCGGTCGCCCTTCATCCGCACCAGCACCCAGCTGCCGTGCAGCTTGTCGCCCTCAAGCGTGAACTTCAGGTCGCCCTTCTTGAAGCCGCGCTCGGGATCGTCCGATTCCCAGGTGCCGCGATCCCACAGCTGCACGGTGCCGCCGCCGTACTGGCCTTCGGGAATGGTGCCTTCGAAATCGCCATAGTCGAGCGGATGATCCTCGACCTCGACCGCCAGCCGCTTGTCATGCGGATCGAGCGATGGCCCGCGCGTCACCGCCCAGGACTTGAAGACGCCGTCGAATTCGAGCCGCAGATCGTAATGCAACCGCGTCGCGTCGTGCTTCTGGATGACGAAGCGCCGCTGCTTGCTGGGTGCGACCTTGACGTCGCCCGACGGCTCGCTGGTCTTCTCGAAGTCGCGCTTCTTGCGATAGGTGGACAGGTTTCTCAGCGACACAACAAACCTCGGCAAACCCTCGGCGCAAACGACGGCCGCCGCCTCCGTGCGGCCATCAGGAACCAAAACCCACGGTATCCGTTCAAGTTCCAAACTCAAGCTGTTTGGAGGCGATCATGGCCGCTCCCCGCGCCTACTGGAAAGGCACGCTCAAGCTCTCGCTGGTGTCATGCCCGGTGGCGCTCTACCCGGCCTCGACCGCGGTCGAGAAGACCCGCTTCCACATGATCAACCGGGAGACCGGCAACCGGCTGAAGCAGCAGATGGTCGATACCGAGACCGGCGACGTTGTCGAGGGCGATCAGAAGGGCCGCGGCTACGAGGTCAGCAAGGGCAAATATGTCGAGATCGAGAGGGACGAGCTCGAAGCGGTCCAGATCGAGAGCAACCATACCATCGACATCGACAGCTTCGTGCCTGAGGGCGAGATCGACAAGCGCTATCTCGACCACCCCTATTACATCAGGCCCGACGGCAAGGCCGGCGTCGACGCGTTCGCGGTGATTCGCGACGCCATGAAGGATCAGGACCGCGTCGCGCTGGCGCGGATCGTGCTGACCAACCGCGAGCATGTGATCGCGATCGAGCCGCTCGACAAGGGTATGCTCGGCACCACCTTGCGCTACCCCTACGAGCTGCGCGACGCCGACGATTATTTCGACGACATCAGGAGCCCGAAGGTCACGAAAGACATGATCGAGCTCGCCGGCCATATCCTCGACAGCAAGGCCGCGCATTTCGATCCGTCGAAATTCAAGGACGAGTATGAGACCGCGCTGAAGGCCCTGGTCCGCCGCAAGGCGGCCGGCAAGCCGATCAAGGCCGCCGAGCGCGAGGAGAAGCCAAGCAACGTCGTGAGCCTGATGGACGCGCTGCAGCAGAGCCTCAAGGGCGGCAAGAGCGGCGCAACGCGCTCGCGCTCCACCGCGCGCCGCCCGACCTCGCATCGCCGCGCCGCCAAGAAGGCGCACCGGTCAAGCGCGCGGCGACGCAAGGCGGGGTGAGGCAAATTCCACTCGTCATGCCCGGGCTTGACCCGGGCATCCATCGACTTGGTCAGAACGACGTGGATGGCCGGGTCAAGCCCGGCCATGACGAAGCAGGCGGCCTGGCCCTACTTCTTCTTCGAGCTCTTCCGCTTCTTGGCTGTCTTGCGCTTCTTCGCCGTCTTCTTCTTGGACGACTTCTTCGGCACCTTCCTGCCCTTGGCGCGCGCCTCGGACAGGCCGATCGCGATCGCCTGCTTGCGGCTCTTCACCTTCTTCTTGGAGCGGCCGCTGCGCAGCGTGCCGGCCTTGCGTTTCTTCATCGCGCGCTCGACATCGCCCGATGCCTTCCGCGAATATTTCCTTGCCATGGCTTGTCTCCCGCTAACGGAAAACAAGCCTCGATGGCAGCGAAAGTTCCGTTTGGTGTCGTCGGGCGACGGCACCAACGTAGCCCGCATGAGCGCAGCGACATGCGGGAGGTGCCCCGGATATCGCTTCGCTCATCCGGGCTACATGTTAGTCCGCCGCGCGCAGCCGATAGCCGATGCCGGTCTCGGTCAGCACGAATTGCGGACGCTCCGGGTCGGCCTCGATCTTCTGGCGTAGCTGGCGCACATAGACGCGCAGATATTGCGCGTCGGTCAGCTCGTCCCACAATTCCTTCAAGAGGAAGCGGTGGGTCAGCACCTTGCCGGCATGCTGCACCAGCACGCGCAACAGGTCGTATTCCTTCGGCGACAGCTTGATCTCCCTGTCGCCGACCTTGACGATCCGGCGCACCAGATCGACTGAAAGATCGCCGGAGCGAAACACCGGCCGCTCACCCTGCACCTGCAACTGGTGCCGCAGCGCCGCGCGCAGCCGCGCCAGCAATTCGTCCATGCCGAACGGCTTGGTCAGATAGTCGTCGGCGCCGAGGTCGAGCGCCTGCACCTTGCCGGCCTCGTCGCCGCGGCTCGACAGCACCACGATCGGCACGCTCTCGTTGCGGCCGCGGATCATGCGCAAGAGATCGTGGCCCTGGATGTCGGGCAATCCGAGGTCGAGGATGATCAGCGCCGGCCCCTCGGCCAGCATCTCCAGCGCCAGCTTGCCGTTGGATGCCTCGAGAATGTCGTAGCCCTGCGTGCTCAGCCCCATCCGCAGCAGCTTGCGGATCGGCGGCTCGTCGTCGATGACCAGGACCTTGATCGGCGTGGCGTTCATGCAGCAGTGTCCAGCGCGTTGGTGTCGGCGGGGATCGGCAGGCGGATCGTAATAACGGCGCCGCTGCGGTCGGCGCGGTTGGCCGCCGCGATCGTGCCGCGCATCGCCTCGACGAAGCCGCGCGAGATCGCAAGCCCGAGGCCGGTGCCGGGGCGGACATGGTCGCCCTTCTCGGCGCGATAGAATTTGTCGAACACGCTTTCGAGCTCGGCCGCGGGAATCCCGTTGCCTTCATCGAGGATCTGCAGCGCGATGGTGTCGCGGTCGCGCGCGCCGCGGATCGAGATCGTGGTATCCGATGGGGCGTATTTGGCGGCGTTGTCGAGCAGATTGAACAGCACCTGCTCGAACAGCACGGCGTCGAGCTCCAGCATCGGCAGGTCGGCCGCGAGCTCCAGCGACACCCGGTGATGCACCAGGATCTTGCTTGCCCGCCGCAGCGCGCTGCCGACGATCTCGCCGACATCGTGCCGCGCCGTGTTGGGCACGATCGCGCCGGATTCCAGCTTGGTCATGTCGAGCAGATTGGCGATGAACCGATTCAACCGCTCGGACTCGTCGATCACGGTCGCGAGCAGATCGTGCTTCTGGGCATCGCTCAGGTTGGCGCCGAGGTCGCGCAGCGCCGAGGCCGAGCCGAGCACCGAGGCCAGCGGCGTCTTGAGATCGTGCGAGATCGAGGTCAGGAGCGCGCCGCGCAGCCGGTCGGATTCCACCGTGCGCTTGACGCGATCCATGTCCTCGACCAACAGCACGCGCTCGATCGCCAGCGCGCCCTGGTCGACCAGCGCGTCGAGCAGCCGGCGCTGGTCCGGCGTCAGCAAGGGCCCGGTGCGGTCGTCATCGATGCCGATCACCCCGATCGGGCCGCGGCCGGTGCGCATCGGCAGGAACAGCCGCTTTCCGCCTGGCAGCGTGTCGGAGCCGCGGCCGGCCGGGCGGTCATTGCCCCAGGCCCAGTTGGCGGCGGCGAGATCGGCCTGATCGAGCTGATCCTCCGGCGGATAGCCGCTCTTGACGGTCAGCATGCCGTCCTCCGGCAGCAGCAGCACCACGCGCACCTTGAGCATCAGCGCGATCTGGTAGGCGGTCGCCCACAGCACGTCGTCCAGTGTCGCGGTGCCGGCAAGCTTGCGGCTGAAGGCGTAGAGCGATTCGGTGGTGCGGACGCGGCTGATCGCGGTGTCAGCCTGGGTGCGCACCCGCGCCGCGACGTTGGAGACCAGCAGCGCGATCAGCATGAAGAAGAAGAACGCCGCGACATTGGTCGGGTCAGTGATGGTGAAGGTATAGACCGGCGGCAGGAAGAAGAAATTGTAGCACAGCGAGGCCGCGACGCTCGCCAGCAGCGACGGCCCGAGGCCGTAGCGCGCCGCGGCGCCGACCACGGCGGTGAGGAAGACCAGGTCGACATTCTCGATGCCGAAGAACGGCTGGATCAGCTTGGCCGCGCCGAGCCCGAGCGCCGCCAGCAGCAGCGCCATCAGATAGGGCCGCGGATTGAACGGCTCCTGCCGCTGCGCGGTCTGCACCGCCGCCTTGCCGACCGGCAGCTCGTCGCCGGCGATCACGTTGACGCTGATATTGCCGGCGCGGCGCACCAGATCGTGCACCACGGATCCATGCGTCAGCTCGAACCAGCGCGAGCGCGTCGACTTGCCGATGATGATCTGGGTGACGTTGTTGGCCTGGGCGAAATTGATGATGTCGTCGGCGATGCGGCGGCCGACGCCTGGCAGCGTCAGCGCCTCGCCGCCGAGCGATTCCGCGAGCCGCATGGTGTCGGCCAGCCGATCGCGCTGCTCGTCGGAAAGTTGCAGGCTGCGCCGCGTCTCGATGCTGACCGCGGTCCATTGCGCATGCAGCCGGTCGGCGAGACGCTTGGTGTAGCGCACGAGGCCGGCTGCGCGCGGATCCTCGCTCAGGCACACGAGGATGCGCTCGCCGGCGGCCCAGGGGCCGGCAATCGCATTGGCCTGCATGTGATTGAGCAGCTGCTCGTCGACCCGCTCGGCGGTGCGGCGCAGCGCCAGCTCGCGCAGCGCGGTCAGATTGCCGGGCGAGAAGTAGTGTTCCAGCGCCCGCTCGGCCTGCTTGGGCACGTAGACCTTGCCCTCCTTCAGCCGCTGGATCAGATCGTCGGGCGTCAGGTCGATCAGCTCGATCGCATCGGCACGATCGACCACCGAGTCCGGCACCGTCTCGCGCACCCGCACATGGGTGATCTGCGCGACGACGTCGTTGAGGCTCTCGATGTGCTGGATGTTGATCGCGGTATAGACGTCGATGCCGTGCGACAGCAGCTCCTCGACGTCGAGATAGCGCTTGGGATGCCGGCTGCCCGGCGCGTTGGTATGGGCGAGTTCGTCGACCAGCGCGAGCTGCGGCCGCCGCGCGATCAATGCATCGAGGTCCATCTCTTCGAGCGTCTGGTCGCGATAGGTCAGCCGCTTCCGCGGCAGCACCTCGAGACCCCTGAGCAGCGTCTCGGTCTCGACCCGGCCGTGGGTTTCGACGACGCCGACCACGACGTCGACGCCCGCCTTGAGGCGGGCGTGAGCGCTCGAGAGCATCTCGTAGGTCTTGCCGACGCCGGGGGCGGCGCCGATGAATATCTTCAGCCGCCCCGATCGATCGGTCTCCCGACGCGCCGCCTCCAGCAGCGCATCCGGCGAGGGTCGTTTATCAGGGTCGCGCTGATTGGCCATACCGCAATATAGTCATCCTGCGAGGGGCAGCCTACTCCCCTATTTCGGCTTTGCCGCGTCGAGCGCCAGGTTGAGCGCAAGAACGTTAACACGGGGCTCGCCGATCACGCCGGCGAAGCGGCCCTGCGTGTTCTGCGTCACTAGCTCGCGCACCGCGTCCTCGGACATGCTGCGCGCCTTGGCGACCCGCGGCACCTGGAACAGCGCGGCGTCCGGCGAGATGTCCGGATCGAGCCCACTGCCCGACGTGGTCACAAGATCGACCGGCACGCTGGCGGACGGGTTCTCCGCCTTCAGCTTCTCGACATCCTCCTTGACCCGGTCGTTCAGCGCTTTGCTGGTCGGGCCGAGGTTGGAGCCGCCGGAATTGGCCGCGTTGTAGGGCGACGGCACGGTCTTCGTGGAATCGTTCGGATCGGGCGCGACCGTCGCCGACGGCCGGCCATGGAAATATTTGTCCTCCTTGAACTCCTGCCCGATCAGGGCGGAGCCGATCACCTTGCCGTCCTGCTCGATCAGGCTGCCTTGCGCCTGCCGCGGGAAGATGACGCCGGCGATGCCGGTGATGGCGAGAGGATAGGCAAGGCCCGTGATCGCGGTCAGCAGGACCAGCACGAGGATGGCGGGGCGGATTTCTTTCAACATGACTGGTCTCCTAAATCTCTTTCGTCATTGCGAGCGAAGCGAAGCAATCCATGGATCGGCATAACGGATGGATGGATTGCTTCGTCGCTTCGCTCCTCGCAATGACGTTGTGGTTAAGCCAGGCCCAAGGCGGCGACGACGAGGTCGATCGCCTTGATGCCGATGAACGGGATGATGATGCCGCCTAAGCCATAGATCATCAGGTTGCGGCCGAGCAGCGCGCCGGCACCGACCGCGCGATACTTGACGCCCTTCAGCGCCAAGGGAATCAGCGCGATGATGATCAGCGCGTTGAAGATGATCGCCGACAGGATCGCGCTCTGCGGGCTCGCCAGGTGCATCACGTTCAGCACCTGAAGCTGCGGATAGAACGCGAGGAACATCGCCGGGATGATCGCAAAGTACTTCGCGACGTCGTTGGCGATCGAGAACGTGGTCAGCGCGCCGCGGGTCATCAGCAGTTGCTTGCCGATCTCGACCACCTCGATCAGCTTGGTCGGGTTGGAATCGAGGTCGACCATGTTGCCGGCCTCGCGGGCGGCCTGCGTGCCGGTGTTCATGGCGACGCCGACATCGGCCTGAGCGAGCGCCGGCGCATCGTTGGTGCCGTCGCCGCACATCGCGACCAGCTTGCCCTTGGACTGCTCGTCGCGGATCAGCTTGAGCTTGTCCTCGGGGGTTGCCTGCGCCAGGAAGTCGTCGACGCCGGCCTCGGCCGCGATCGCGGCCGCGGTCATCGGATTGTCGCCGGTGATCATCACGGTGCGGATGCCCATGCGGCGCAGTTCGGCAAAGCGCTCGCGGATGCCGCCCTTGACGATGTCCTTGAGATGCACGACGCCGAGCAGCTTGCCGTCCTTGGCGACGGCCAGCGGCGTGCCGCCGGCCTTGGCGATCTCGTCGGCGATCGACTGGATCTCGCGCGCTTCGGCGCTCATCGTCGCCGCGACCGCGCGGACGGTGTTGCCCGAGGCGACGGTGCGGGGCGAGCCGCCGTCGACATAGGCGAGGATGGCGTCGACCGCGCCCTTGCGGACCGACGAGGAGCCTGCATCGATGCCGCTCATGCGGGTCTGCGCGGTGAACGGCACGAAGGTCGCGGCCAGCTCATGCATGTCACGGCCGCGGATGCCGTATTTCTCCTTGGCGAGCACCACGATCGAGCGGCCTTCCGGCGTCTCGTCGGCCAGCGAGGCAAGCTGCGCTGCGTCGGCGAGGTCCTGCTCGGCGACGCCGCGGATCGGACGGAATGCGGTCGCCTGGCGGTTGCCGAGCGTGATGGTGCCGGTCTTGTCCAGCAGCAGCGTATCGACGTCGCCGGCAGCCTCCACCGCGCGGCCGGACATCGCCAGCACGTTGAAGCGCACCAGGCGATCCATGCCGGCGATCCCGATCGCCGACAGCAGCGCCCCGATCGTGGTCGGGATCAGCGTCACGAACAGCGCCACCAGCACCACGACCGAGATCGAGCCGCCGGCATAGGCCGCATAGCTCGGGATCGTCACCGTCGCGAACACGAAGATGATGGTGAGGCCGGCCAGCAGGATGTTGAGCGCGATCTCGTTCGGCGTCTTCTGCCGCTCGGCGCCCTCCACCAGCCTGATCATGCGGTCGATGAAGGTCGAGCCCTGGGCTGCGGTGATGCGGACGCGGATCCAGTCCGACAGCACCTGGGTGCCGCCGGTGACCGCGGAACGGTCGCCGCCGGACTCGCGGATCACAGGCGCGGATTCACCCGTGATCGCGGCTTCATTGACCGAGGCCACGCCTTCGATCACCTCGCCGTCGGACGGGATGTTGTCGCCGGCCTCGACCAGCACGACGTCGCCGACCTTCAGCGAGGTGCCGGGCACCATGCGATAGGTCCGGTCGGTGCCGGTGAGCAGCTTGGCCTGGCTCTCGGTGCGGGTCTTTTTCAGCGATTCCGCCTGCGCCTTGCCGCGGCCTTCGGCAACGGCCTCGGCGAAGTTGGCGAACAGCACCGTGAACCAGAGCCAGAGGATAATCTGGAAGGTGAAGCCGAGATTGGCGCTGCCGGTGACGAGGTCGCGGACGAAGATCACCGTGGTCAACGCGGCCACGACCTCGACCACGAACATCACGGGGTTCTTCGCCATCAGGCGGGGATCGAGCTTGACGAAGGCCGAGCGGATCGCCGGCACCAGGATCTTCGGGTCGAACATGGTCGACGCCGTCACCTGCTTTTGCAGTCTTGTGGTTTCCATGGTTGTCACTCCGGACAATTCGATCAGAACAGGGTGTTGGCGTTCATGGCGAGGTGCTCGACGATCGGCCCGAGCGCCAGCGCCGGGAAGAAGGTGAGACCGCCGATGATCAGGATCACGCCGATGACGAGGCCGACGAACAACCCGCCGGTGGTCGGGAAGGTGCCCGCCGAGGCCGGGATCGACTTCTTCTCGACCAGCGAACCTGCAATGGCCATCGCCGGCACGATCATGAAGAAGCGGCCGACGAACATCGCGGAGGCGAGCGTCAGATTGTAGAACAGGGTGTTGCCGGTGAGGCCCGCGAAGGCCGAGCCGTTGTTGCCGGTCGCCGAGGTGAACGCGTACAGCACCTCGGTGAAGCCGTGCGGGCCGGAGTTCGCCATCGAGGCCACCGCCGACGGCAGTACCACGCCGACCGCGGTCCAGCCGAGATACATCAGCGGCAGCACCAGGATCGCGAGCATCGCCATCTTGACCTCGCGCGCCTCGATCTTCTTGCCGACATATTCCGGAGTGCGGCCGACCATCAGGCCGGCGACGAAGATCGCCAGCACGACGAACAGCAGCATGCCGTAGAAGCCGGCGCCGACGCCGCCGATGATGACCTCGCCGAGCTGCATGTTGATCAGCGGGATCATGCCGCCAAGCGCTGTGAAGCTGTCGTGCATGGCGTTGACCGCACCGCAGGAGGCGGCAGTCGTGACGACGGCGAACAGCGAGGACGCGACGATGCCGAAGCGGACCTCCTTGCCCTCCATGTTGCCGCCGGAAAGGCCGAGCGCGTGCAGCGCCGAGGTGCCGTTGGCTTCCGCCCAGTAGGTGACGGTGACGCCGGCGACGAACAGGATGCCCATCACGGCGAAGATCACCCAGCCCTGGCGCTCGTTGCCGACCATGCGGCCGAACACGTTGGTCATCGCGGCACCGAGCGCGAAGATCGAGACCATCTGCACGAGGTTCGACAGCGCGGTCGGGTTCTCGAACGGATGCGCGGCGTTGGCGTTGAAGAAGCCGCCGCCATTGGTGCCGAGCATCTTGATCGCAACCTGCGAGGCCACCGGCCCGAGCGCGATGGTCTGCTTGCCGCCCTCCAGCGTGGTGGCGTCGACATAGGCGCCGAGCGTCTGCGGCATGCCCTGCCAGACCAGGAACAGCGCGTAGACGACGCAGATCGGCAGCAGCACGTAGAGCGTGCAGCGCGTGACATCGACCCAGAAATTGCCGACGGTGCGCATCGACGAGCGGGTGAAGCCGCGGATCAGCGCCATCGCCAGCGCGATGCCGGTCGCCGCCGACAGGAAGTTCTGATGGGTCAGGCCGACCATCTGGACCAGATAGGACAGCGTGCTCTCGCCGCCGTAGTTCTGCCAGTTGGTGTTGGTGATGAAGGAGATCGCGGTGTTGAAGGAGAGGTCCTCGGCGACCGCCGATTGCCCGGCCGGATTGAACGGCAGCACCGCCTGCAGCCGCATCAGGCCGTAGATGATGGTGAAGCCGCCGACATGGAACAGCAGCATAGCGACCGTATAGGTCAGCCAGTGCTGCTCGCGCCGCTCGTCGACGCCGCCGACCCAGTAGATGCCGCGCTCGACCGGGCGCAGCACGGGCGACAGGAAGGTGCGCTCGCCGTTGAACACGCGGGTCATGTACCAGCCGAGCGGTTTGACCAGCGCGGCAACGATCGCGCAGAATAGAATAATTTGAATCCAGCCGATGACGGTCATTGCGTCAAACCTTTCGAATGGGGGCGAAGCGCAGCATCGACGCGAACAAGCCGAGCAACAGCCCGGTCAACATCGCGTCGGCTAACAGAATTGTGCAAAGCGCTGACATCGCGGGCCGCCTAGAAGCGTTCGGGCCGCAGCAATGCGTAAGTGAGGTAGAACAGCAGGCCGAGCGAGACGAGGCCGGCGAGCGAGTAATCGAAGATCATCGCCGCCTCCGTTACAGCCGTTCGCAGGCGTAGGCGTAGCCGATGCCGGCCGCGAAGAAGCCGATCGCAAGCGCCGCCATGAGAATGTCCATCATGTGAGACTCCTATGCATCCGAGAGGCGCGGGACGACCGTATAAGGGCTCCGCGCCGGATGGCCGTGAGGTGCCATCCGGGGCATAGGTTTTCGAGAGGTGGCGAATAAGGACGTTATAGGAATCCTATAAGTGCCACGAGCTGCGCAGCCGTCGTCCCGGCGAAGACCGGGACCCATAACCACAGGGCCGAGTTTTGCGATGGCTGGGGCCCCAACCTCATCTCACAAGCAGCTTCGGTAGTAATGGGTCCTGGCTTTCGCCAGCACGACAGCTTGGTCTTTATGGAATCCCTATATCTCCGTCCCCCGCCTCATCTCGTTTTCAAATGGCACTCCGGCCATTTTGAGCGTGCGGCCAATGCCTTGAGCTTGGATTTCTTGGGCCGCGCAAGACGAGATGACGCCATGTCAGAGCTTTCCCAAAACACCTCCATCGATCTCGGCGACCGGCTGCGCGACGCCTATGCGGTGACAGCCGAATTCATGGCCGACATCATCAGCCAGACCTGCCGGCGCTTTCCCTCGGTCGGACAGAGCGGCAAGACCCGCCGTGTCGAGCGGCTGATCCAGTCGGGCGCCTGGACCGACGCCGCGATCGCGCTGCTCGATCTGGAACTGCCGCAATGGCAGATCCGCCGCCTGGTCTATGACGAGGGCGAGTGGCACTGTGCGTTGTCGCGCGAACGCGAGCTGCCGGACTGGCTCGACCAGTCGATCGAGACCCACCACACCGATCTTGCACTCGCGATCCTCAGCGCCTTCGTGGAGGCGCAGCGCATCTCGACCCCCGATAGCCGAACCAGCGTGCCGACCGTCCGTCGCGACACGCGCGCGCTGTACGAGCCGCTGTTCGTCGACAATATCGGCTGACGGCGGCGCGGCCGTGGACACCAAACAACTGCCGCGGCAGCTGCAGTCGGTCCAGGTCATGGTCCGGTTCGGCTTCCGGCTTGCCATCATGATCGGCTTTGCCGTGTTCGCCGGCGCCGGCTTCGGCAAGGGCTTCGTCACGCTGTTGTGGATGTCGGCCGTGATCTGCGCCTTCGCCGGGATCGCCAAGCGCGAAATGCCGTTTGCCGCAAACCTCAATCACTGGGACGAGATGACCGCCTATGTCGCGCTGTGCGCGCTCGGCACCGGCATCGTCCAGCGCCTCTAGACCATCCCCACAAATCCTATGCCGCTCCTATGAAGTCGGTCGTCCTTCGCGCTCGATTTCATATCCCGCAAATCAGACATTGATCGCGTGACCGTGACTGAAGCGTCTTCGAGCGAGCCCGATACCGGTTCGCGCGAGGAAAACGCGTCAGAAACAAAAAGAAGGACCACCACCGTGAAACTCGTCGAACCTCCCTCGTGTAGCGCCGCGTCCACCGTCGTCTTCATCGGCCGCAACCATCGCGGCCAGTGGGTCGCCCAGCAACAGAACGGCCTCTATGGCGGCCTGTTCGTCAACCGCGCCCAGGCCGTCAAATACGCGCTGTTCGAAAACGGCCAGCATCCTGAAATGATCGTCGAGCTGTCGCGTGAGATCGAGCTCGATATGCGCGGCGAGACCGCGAGCTTCCCCGCAATCCGCGTGGCGTGAGCCACCCATGACCTGGCAAACGGCTGCGAAAGCCCACACGGCCGGATGGCTGTCGGGCTTCATCCCCGATCTTCCGACCCCCTTCAACCATCGGAGCGAGATCGACGCGGACGCGTTCGGCCGGCTGTGCGAGCGCCAGATCGCGGCCGGCGCCACCGCGCTGGTGGTCGGCGAGACCGCAGGTGAAAGCGCGACGCTGGAGCCCGCGGAACGTGCGCAGCTGGTCCGGATCGCGGCCGGCGTCGCGCGCAAGCGGGTTCGCATCATTGCCGGCGCCGGATCGAACGCGACCGATCGCGCCGTCACATTCACCCGGGCCGCGGAAGCGGCCGGCGCCGACGCCGTCATGTCGGTCGTACCCTATTACAACAAGCCGATGCCACGGGGCACGGCGGCGCATTTCCACGCGGTCGCCGCGGCCACCACGCTGCCTGTCATCCTGCACGACATTCCGTCGCGCACGGTGAAGGGCCTTGCCGACGAGACCCTGCTCGAGCTCGCCGCATCGCCACGCTTCGTGGGTT
The DNA here is from genome assembly GCF_024171045.1 of Bradyrhizobium sp. USDA 4538. NCBI lineage: Bacteria > Pseudomonadati > Pseudomonadota > Alphaproteobacteria > Hyphomicrobiales > Nitrobacteraceae > Bradyrhizobium > Bradyrhizobium sp. USDA 4538. The sequence continues at coordinate 5,855,336 of NZ_JALJZE010000001.1, read as the reverse complement.
TGCGCGACGGCAGCGGTGACGTTGCCCGGCTGGCGCGCCTGCGCTCACGCCTGCCGGCGACGTTCCGGATGCTGACCGGCGACGACGCCTCCTCGCTGGCCTGGCTCGCCGCCGGTGGCGATGGCTGCATCTCGGTCGTGACGAACGTCGCGCCCGATCTGTACGTGGCCGTTCACAGGCATTTCCGCGAGGGACGGTTGTATCAGGCGCGGGAGTTGCACCAGCGGCTGGTGCCGCTTGCGACCTTGCTGGAGCGCGAGCATCCCGCCGCATTGAAGTTCGCGCTGGCGCTTCTGGGATTCATGCCGCCGACGACGCGGCTGCCGATCGTGCAATTGAACGGATCGGCAAAGGCCGAGGTCTCGCAGGCGATGGCTGAGCTTGCCGACGAGTACCTCGCAGCCGCGCATTGAGATTTGCCGACCCGACATGACCCATCGCAATGCACAATGCGATCAGCACACGGTGCCCGTGACACGGCGCCAACTTGAGGTTCCGAAACGGCGCCCCATATCCACGGCAAGGGAGTGCTTGCCGTGCACACCACCTTCAAGGCGGCCCTCGTTGTTGCGACCGTCCTGGTCGCTCTGGTTATCTCCATCCGTCCCGGTCCGGCCGCGGACAACAGCCATCTTGCCCTGACCATTTCAATCGACGGGGCAATCGGGCCGGCAGCGGCCAGCTACGTCAAGGACGGCCTGGCCAAGGCCGCCGAGCGCCACGCCGAGGTTGTTATCCTGCGTTTGAATACGCCGGGCGGCCTCAGCACCAGCATGCGTGAGATCATCGCCGACGTGCTGGCCTCGCCCGTTCCCGTGGTCGGCTACGTTGCGCCATCCGGCGCCCATGCCGCGAGCGCCGGGACCTATATCCTCTATGCGACCCATCTCGCGGCCATGGCGCCCGGCACCAATATCGGCGCCGCGACGCCGGTGCAGATCGGCGGCCCGATACCGGGGCTGCCGGGCAGCACTCCGGACAAGGGCGGCAAGGACCAGAAGGACGGCGGCCATCCGTCCGAAACCAAGGATGCCATGACGGCGAAGGTGACGAATGATGCCGTTGCCTTCATCCGCAGCCTCGCCGAATTGCGTGGCCGCAATGCCGACTGGGCCGAGAAGGCGGTCCGCGATGCCGCCACCCTCTCCGCCAACGCCGCGCTGCAGGCCAACGTCATTGATCTCACCGCGCGCGACCCGGCCGACCTGCTCAGGCAGGTCGATGGCCGGACCATCGAGCTTCCCGGCGGCAAGACGCAACGCCTGGCGACAAGGGACACCGCGATCGAGGCCATCGATCCCACCTGGATCGCGCGCGCGCTTGCGGTCATCACCGACCCCAACATCGCATTCATTCTCCTGATGGTCGGCATCTACGGCCTGATCTTCGAGTTCATGTCGCCCGGTGCCGTGGCGCCCGGGGTTGTCGGGACGATCTGCCTGCTGCTCGGTCTGTACGCACTCAACATGCTGCCGATCAACTACGCGGGCTTCGCCCTGATGCTGGTCGGGATCGCGCTGCTCGCAATCGAAGCCTTCAACCCGACCGTCGTGATCGGCCTCGGAGGAATAGTCGCCTTCGTGCTTGGAGCAGCCATGCTGTTTCGGATCGAGGCGCCCGGTTACCGGCTGTCATGGCCGGTCATCGGCATCGTCGCCGCGATGTTCACCGGACTCATTCTCGTCGTGCTCGGCGCGCTCCGCCGCGCGCGCAAGGGCCCGGTGCGGATCGGTGCGCAAGCCATGCGCGGGCTATCGGCCGAGGTGCTCGACTGGTCGGAGACCACGGGTCACGTCTTCACCAACGGCGAACGCTGGCAAGCGCGCAGCACCGAGACATTCACGGCGGGAGACACGGTCGAGGTCGCCAACATCATCGATTTGACGCTGGTGGTACGGCGCACGCCGGCCTCCCCCGGCGAAGGAGGTACAGCATGATGCTTGATTATTTCACCTATGCGGCGATCGCGCTGCTGATCATCGTATTCCTGACCCAGGCCGTGCGCGTGCTGCGCGAATACGAGCGCGGCGTCATCTTCACGCTCGGCCGTTTCACCGGGGTGAAGGGCCCGGGGCTCATCATCCTGATTCCGGTGGTGCAGCAGCTGGTGAAGGTCGATCTCAGGGTGGTGGTGCAGGTGGTGCCGCCACAGGACGTGATTTCGCGCGACAACGTCTCGGTCAAGGTCAACGCCGTGCTCTACTTCCGCATCGTCGATCCCGAGCGCGCCATCATCAAGGTCAGCGACTACATGGCTGCGACCAGCCAGCTTGCGCAGACCACGCTACGTTCGGTGCTCGGCAAGCACGAGCTCGACGAGATGCTGGCGGAACGCGACAAGCTGAACGCCGATATCCAGGAGACCCTCGACAGACAGACCGACGTCTGGGGCATCAAGGTCACCGGGGTCGAGATCAAGGATATCGATCTCAATGAGACGATGGTGCGGGCGATCGCCAAGCAGGCCGAGGCGGAGCGGCTGCGGCGCGCCAAGGTGATCAACGCGATGGGCGAGCAGCAGGCCGCCGAGAAGCTGGTCGAGGCCGGCCGGATCCTCGCCCAGGAGCCGCAAGCGATGCAGCTGCGCTACTTCGCGGCGCTGCACGACATTGCCGGCGAGCGCTCCTCGACCGTGGTCTTCCCGCTGCCGATGAACCTTCTCGATCACCTGGCGCCGCGACGTGAAGCGACGTGAACTGGCTTGGGAGCAGAAACGACGGTCGCTCAAGGTCGGCGCGCTCGGGATCGTGGGTCCCGTAGGCGCCGCGGCCTCTCCACGTCATTGTGAGCGAAGCGAAGCAATCCATCGCACCACATGCGGAGATATGGATTGCTTCGTCGCTATGCTCCTCGCAATGACGCGGATGGGTTCGGGGCCTTAACTCCCGGGATGCTTGGCCCGCCACGCTGGTCCCGGACCGCGCATGTAGTGCGCCTCGGGCCGGTAGCCACTGATCGGCTCCTCGCCGATCCAGGCGAGGAATGCGAGCAGGCCTTCTGCGGCGCGGCGCGGCAGGGCAGCGATGAACGAAACTGTGCGCATCTCAGTAGTCCCATTTCTCGCCGAGCACGACCGGCGCCCGTGGATATCTCTCGGCGTCGCCGCCGAGCATGCCGACGTTGAGGTTGGTCCGCGCCCAATCCTCGTGGCCGCGATGCAGCAGCAGCTCATTGCGGAGCCGATGAATCTTGGCGGCGGCGATCGCGCGGTGAACAGTCCTGAAGACGAGGCCGATCCGCCTGACGGTTCGCCGCAGCATCAAGGGCATGGCGCCGGCCGAACCGTGCGGCCGGGCATCGTGGTAATGGAGCAAGGTCATGTGCCACCTTCCCGTTTGGCGGCGCGCGCGAGCGCGCCGCATCACGGCAAAAGATGCGGGGAAGGCCGTAGGAATTCGAGAGCAGCCGCGGCCCTGTCACATAGCCGCGGCATAAGCGTCCGGCTGTGGTCCGTGCATCGCGGTCATGCCGCAAATCGCGAGATTTCGGACAATTTTACCCTCGATCAGCGGCGCGAGGGGCAGGTTTACGGTCGGCGGCAAGACCGGTAACCTTGCCTCCCAATGCGACGTGGAGAGTGCCCATGCGGCCCAAGGATCAGATCAACTGGATGCTGTCGGATGCGATCGAGGCGCTCGCCCGCGCCGAACGGCTGCACCAGAGCTTCCTCAATTTGCACCCGCGCGCGGGAAGCACCGAGCCGAGCTGGGAACCGCCGACCGACGTGATCGAGACCGAGGATGAAATCCTGATCCTGGTCGCGTTGCCGGGGGTCGATCCCGACGAGGTCGAGGCCGCGCTCGACGGCGGCACGCTGGTGATCTCCGGCCGCCGCACCCTGCCCCCTGAACTCCGCAACGCCCGCATCCTGCGCCTCGAACTGCCGCAGGGCCGGTTCGAGCGCCGCATCGCGCTCCCGACCGGCCGCTACACGATCAGCCGCTTTGCCGCGCATGGTTGCGTCGGCCTGCGGCTCGGAAAGTCGAGCTAAAGGATTTCGACATGGCTGCCTCAGACGTTTCAAGCCCAGCTTCAACTTCGACGCCGATCCCGAGCGACGCGCTGATCATCGTCCCGGTGCGCAACACCGTGCTGTTTCCGGATGTCATCATTCCGATCACGATCGCCCGGGCGACCTCGATTGCCGCGGCCCAGCAGGCGGTGCGCGAGCAGCGGCCGATCGGCATCCTGCTGCAGCGCGATCCCGAGACCAACGATCCCGGCCCCGACGGGCTTTACCGCGTCGGCACCACAGCCAACATCGTGCGCTACATCACCGGTGCGGACGACAGCCACCATCTGGTCTGCCAGGGCGTGCAGCGCATGCGCGTGCTCGACTATCTGCCGGGCACGCCGTTCCTCGCGGCCCGCGTGCTGCAAATTCCCGAGCCGACCACCACCTCGGCCGAGATCGAGGCGCGCTTCCTCAATCTGCAACGCCAGGCGCTGGAGGCCGCGCAATTGCTGCCGCAAGTGCCGCAGGAGCTGATCGCCGCGCTGCAGGGCACCACCTCGCCGGCAACCCTTGCCGACCTTGCGACGTCCTACATGGACATCAAGCCGTCGGAGAAGCAGGACATCCTGGAAACCATCGATCTCGTGGCGCGGATGGACAAGGTGTCGCGTCACCTCGCCGAGCGCATCGAGGTGCTGCGGCTGAGCCAGGAGATCGGGCAGAAGACCAAGGCCGTGTTCGACGAGCGGCAGCGCGAGGCGATCCTGCGCGAGCAGATGGCGACGATCCAGCGCCAGCTCGGCGAAGGCGACGGCAAGGCCGCGGAAGTCGCCGAGCTGACCAAGGCGATCGTCGAGGCCAAGATGCCGCCGGAGGCCGAAAGCCAGGCGCAGAAGGAACTGCGCCGCTACGAGCGGATGCCGGAGGCCGCGGCCGAGTCCGGCATGGTGCGCAGCTATCTCGACTGGCTGATCGACCTGCCCTGGAGCATTCCGGAGGAGAAGCCGATCGACATCGCGGAGGCGCGCAAGATCCTCGACCAGGACCATTATGGCCTCGAGAAGATCAAGAGCCGCATCATCGAATATCTCGCGGTGCGCAAGCTCGCGCCCGGCGGCAAGGCGCCGATCCTGTGCTTCCTCGGGCCGCCCGGCGTCGGCAAGACCTCGCTCGGCCAATCGATCGCGCGCGCGATGGCGCGGCCATTCGTCCGCGTCTCGCTCGGCGGCGTGCATGACGAGGCCGAGATCCGCGGCCATCGCCGCACCTATATCGGGGCGCTGCCCGGCAACATCATTCAGGCGATCAAGAAGGCCGGCGCGCGCAATTGCGTGATGATGCTGGATGAGATCGACAAGATGGGCCGCGGCATCCAGGGCGATCCGTCGGCCGCGATGCTGGAAGTGCTCGACCCCGAGCAGAACAGCACCTTCCGCGACAATTATCTCGGCGTGCCGTTCGACCTCTCGCGCGTCGTCTTCATCGCCACCGCCAACATGCTCGACGGCGTCCCCGGCCCGCTGCTCGACCGCATGGAGCTGATCAGTCTCGCCGGCTACACCGAGGACGAGAAGCTCGAGATCGCCAAGCGCTATCTGGTCCGCCGCCAGCTCGAGGCCAACGGCATCAAGGCCGAGCAGGTCGAGATCGATCCGGATGCGCTGCGGCTGATCATCCGCAGCTACACCCGCGAGGCCGGCGTGCGCAACCTGGAGCGCGAGATCGGCAAGGTGCTGCGCAACGTCGCGGTGCAGATCGCCGAGGGCAGCACCAGCCACGTCACCATCGCGCCGAAGGACATCGTCTCGCTGCTCGGCCAGCCGAGGTTCGAGAACGAGATCGCGATGCGCACCAGCATCCCGGGCGTTGCCACCGGGCTGGCCTGGACCCCGGTCGGCGGCGACATCCTGTTCATCGAGGCGTCGCGCACGCCGGGCCGCGGCGCGTTGATCCTCACCGGCCAGCTCGGCGAGGTGATGCGCGAGAGCGTGCAGGCCGCGCTGACCCTGGTGAAGAGCCGGGCCTCCCAGCTCGGCATCGATCCCGGCGTGTTCGAGAAGAGCGACATCCACGTCCACGTTCCCGCCGGCGCGACGCCGAAGGACGGCCCGAGCGCGGGCGTTGCGATGTTCACCGCCCTCACCTCGCTGTTGACCGACCGCACGGTGCGCAGCGACACCGCGATGACCGGCGAGATCTCGCTGCGCGGCCTGGTGCTGCCGGTCGGCGGCATCAAGGAGAAGGTGGTCGCGGCCGCGGCCGCCGGCCTGACCCGGGTGATGCTGCCGGCGCGCAACAAGCGCGACTTCGACGACATCCCCGCCGGCGCCCGCGCCAAGCTGGAGTTCATCTGGCTCGAACGGGTCGACGAGGCGATCGCAGCAGCGCTGGAGGCCGCCAAGACGACGCCCGCCGCCGCGGAGTGATCGCGTCTCAAACGCAACAAGAGGGCGTGACAGCGATCGCCGTCACGCCCTCTTGCGTTGCAGATAGCGGAGCGGCGCCGCTCAGCTCTTGCCCATGCATTCTTCGATGTAGAACCAGCGGTCGTCGCCGGTCAGGCCCTTCGACTTCACCTCGGCGCGGCAGACCTTCAGCTTTGGCTTGTTGGCCTTCCACTTCGCCTTCATGTCCTTCAGCTTCTGCATGGTGAGCTTGACCTTCGACGGCTTGGCCTCGGTGGTCTGGGCTGACGCGGTGTGCAGCGAGCCGGCGAGAAGCAGGGCGGCCACAAGACAGCTTGCGGTACGAAACATGACTGAAATGTCCCTTGATTATCTGTTGAATTGAACGGCGTAGAGCTTCTTGTTTGACGCGTCTTCTTCACGCGAGCCGGCATCCACTTCGCTCGAAAACGCTTCAGGCCGCCCGCGGGATACCAGATGTCCCGCGCGCGGCCTGAATTGCGATCAGAGGATTTTGACCGCGCTGAGCAGCGTCATGTAGACGCCCCACGCCAGCGGAATGCCGACGAACAGCCAGAACAGCGCCGCCTTGGCGTCGAGCCCGCCAAACCCGATCCCGTAGGAACCGTGCGGTCCGGCCGCCGCGGCGCTGGCGCTCGCATCCTGCAGCTTGGCGACCTCGGCGTCGCTCATATGCCATTTCGAATCGACCGGCTTGATCAGGTAGTTGCAGATCAGGCCCGCGATCAGCATGGCGCACAGGATGTACATCGTGGTGTTGTAGAGCTGGTCCCGCGGCACGCCGGCGGCAAGCTGGAACTCGCGGATGTAGTTCACCACGACAGGACCGATGATGCCGGCGGTCGACCATGCCGTCAGCAGACGGCCGTGGATGGCGCCGACGAACTGGGTGCCGAACATGTCGGCGAGATAGGCCGGCACGGTGGCGAAGCCGCCGCCATACATCGACAGGATGATGCCGAAGCCGAGCACGAACAACAGCTTCGATCCCATCGCGGCGAAGGTCGGCGCCAGCGCGTAGAGCGCGATGCCGAGGATGAAGAACGTGTAGTAGGTGTTCTTGCGGCCGATCTTGTCCGACAGCGACGCCCAGAAGAAGCGGCCGCCGATGTTGAACAACGACAGCAATCCGGCAAAGCCGGCCGCGATCGCCGCGATCTGCGCCTTCTGTCCGGCATCGAGCTGGTTGAAGCCGACATTGGGCAGGCCGATCAGCTTGCCCGCGAAGATCTCCTGCAGCATCGGCGAGGCCATGCCGATCACGCCGATGCCCGCCGACACGTTCAGGCAGAGCACCCACCAGATCAGCCAGAATTGCGGCGTCTTGTGCGCGTTGTCGAGATGGACGTGCTTGCTCGAGATCATCGCGTTGGCCTTCGTCGGCGGCGTCCAGCCCTCGGGCTGCCAGCCGGCCGGCGGAATGCGATAGCGGAACGCGCCGATCATCATGAACACGAAGTAGATCGCGCCCATGGCGAGGAAGGTCTCCCAGACGCCGACCGAGGTCGGGGTCTTGAAGTAATTCATCAGCCTGTCGGCGAGCGGGGCGCCGATCATCGCGCCGCCGCCGAAGCCCATGATCGCCATGCCGGTCGCCATGCCGCGCCGGTCGGGGAACCATTTCACCAGCGTCGACACCGGCGAGATGTAGCCGAGGCCGAGGCCGACGCCGCCGATCACGCCGGAGCCGAGCCACATCAGCCAGAGCTGGTGCGTGTAGACGCCGAGCGCGCCGATCACGAGACCGCCGGCCCAGCACAGCGCCGCGACGAAGCCGGCCTTGCGCGGACCGACCTTCTCGAGCCAGCCGCCCCAGATCGCGGCGGAGACGCCGAGCAGCACGAAGAACAGCGTGTACATCCACCCGAGGCTCGCGACCTTCCAGTCGCAGGTGGTGGTGAACAGCTCCTGCACCAGCGAGATGTCGGGGCACGCCTTCGGCGCGGTCAGGCCGATCGCGCGCGACAGCGGCAGCCAGAACACCGAGAAGCCGTAAGCCATGCCGATGCACAGATGGATGCAGAGCGCGGCCGGCGGCACCAGCCAGCGGTTGAAGCCGGCGGTCGCGATTGTATGTTCCTTGTCGAGGAAACCTGCGCCTGTCGCGGATACGCGTCCGGCGCTGCTCACTGTGGTCATTGACACCTCCCCTGCAGCCGCCATTACGACAGGCGCATCTGCATCTTCGATCCCGTCTCAGCCCATTGCGGCCAGCGTCAGCCGGCAGCTCCGCACATTTCCTCAATGCGTCGGGACCAACCACGCACATTCCGGAAATGCTAACCCCCAATACGACCGGATATGCCCGGCCGTGCAGCCCGTGATCTGGACACAGGCCCAGTCGTTGTCCGTCGATGCGCCCACACTCGGGCACAACGCCATCACCACAACCCGGCGGACATTATCAATTCGCGCAGAATGGAAAATAGGTGTCGATAGGCAAAAGGTAGATATCAAACTGCATCTAGCGCGTACGCGGCAACGCAGCATTCGAATTGCCTATCGCTCCATTGATCTTCTCGATCAAGAAAACGATCCGGGCGTCGCTTCGTTCGGTGATCTCGACCTTGTCGCCGGTCTCCTGGATGAGGGTCGGGATATCGATCACCGAAAGCGGATCGGTGCAGTGCACCTCGAGGAAATCTCCCGCCGTCACGCTCCGGAGGGCCTTGCGCGTCTTCAGCGCCGGCAGCGGGCATTTCAGGCCGGTGAGATCGAGCTTCGTTGTTGTCATGGTTCGACCATGGCGAAGCCGTCCTGCATCGTCAACGCCGCCTCCCCGTCCACGTCAGCCTTCGGCCGGAGCCGACGCGAGCACGTCGTCGACGGGGATCGCGGCACGCAGCATCAATTCGGCAACGTCCTCGATGTCGTCGAGATGCGCGACCGGCAGCGTGGTTGCAACGGCGACGTCGCTGGCAATCCCGACCACGCGCGGGTCGTCGGGAAACAGCAGCGGCTTGCCGTTGGCGGCGCGGTACACCTCGATCTTGTTGACCGGCTCGCGCTTGAAGCCTTCGACCACGACCAGATCGACCTGCGCCATCTTGGCGAGCAGCTCCGGCAGCCGCGGCTCATCGGCGCCGCGCAGTTCGTGCATCAGCGCCCAGCGCCGCGTCGAGGACACCAGCACCTCGGTCGCACCGGACTGCCGGTGCACCCAAGAGTCCTTGCCGGGCACGTCGACATCGAATTCATGGTGGGCGTGCTTGATCACGGAGACGCGCAGGCCGCGGCCCAGCAGGCAGGGGATCACCCGCGACAGCAGGGTGGTCTTGCCGGCACCGCTCCAGCCCGCGAGGCCAATCACTTTCATACGCGTCTCCGAAGACATACCAATCGTTAGGACATCCACGCCTGCGGTTCCGCCCGACATGGATGGCCGGGACCAGCCGTGATGGCGGAAAGCCGCGACTTGCGCCCAACGCTGCTTATATCAGCCTTGGAGCAATGTCATGCCAGGCTCGCCGGCGGATGAGGATGGGCTGGCGCGCTAGAGGACTGCCCTCGGAAACTCCTGCAGCAGCTGCGCCCACAGCACCGCGAACGCGATCAGGCCACAGACCCCAAGCGCCGCGGTGAATCTCGGCAATCGGCCGATGGCGACGAGCAGCCAGGCCGGCAGGAAGAACAGGCCGAACACTAGGCCGAGCGGAAAGACCGCCAGCCACTGGAAGCCGGTACCGTCGCCAGGCGGCACATGGGCGATGGCGTAGAAGGTGTAGAGCCAGAACAAGGTGCCGGCCGCCGCGACGAGCGCGGCAATCTTGCGAAAATTGACAGTGTCGAATGCCATGATCGATTGGTCGCCGCAATCGGCGAACCCGTTCACGGGCCGCCGCGCAAGTCGGGCTCGGCTCGCTATCCCGCAGGGTCAGTCGGTTCGTTGACTGACCGGCCGCCCCGGCTTGGCAAGCCTTGCCGATCGGCTCTCTCTCGGGGGCTGGTCACGCATCCGCAGCCTCTTCCGCGGCCGCTGCGTATCGACTGCCAGCACTTCTTCCAGCGTTGTGTTCCTAAAACGAAGCCTTCTTAACATCGCTCCGCTCCTCGAGCGGGTGGGAGCCCCATCGGTCGCTCAACCACCGACATCCACAACAGGGCCCATGTCGGTGACAAGAGATAACCAGCGACGGGACGGTTTGCTCCAATGCATGTTGCAGCCCCCGCTCACGTCACGCGCGATCCCGCTATCCAGCGGATTTACCTCGAAATTTCCGATACGCAGGGCGATCGGAACACGATAATGTGCAGCATGGAGGACTATGTATGCCTCGCTCGCCTTCGATTGTGCCGCATTCAATCGATCACGACACCTATCTGGTGCTGAACGATTTTGGCCGACTGGGCCGTGCCTGGAGCGAAACCGACGAAGAAGGCACTGACCGGAAAACGCTGATCCGGCGTCTGCTGGATGACCAGTACAGCCGCCCGGTCCGCATCGTGGCCTTCAATACCAACGAAGGATGGTCGCGCGACGTCACGACCGACATTGCCGACGAGCTTCGGCGCCGTTTCGTCGAATACGAAGAGGTCCCGCGCTCCGTGCTGGAGTTCGTGGAGACGGCGATGCGGCATTGAGCTGGATCCGCAACGCAAAAGGCCCTCTCACAGCGCGATCGTTCGGCCCCCTGCAAGCATCCGCCAAACGGCAATTTTACGAGCAATTTCAACGGGATTCGGCTGCCGCGCAGCGCTGCTCCGCCATAAGGCAATATTAAGAGCATTCGCCTTACCTGTTCTCCGTTCAACGGGAGAGCGGTCCAGTGCGCAATCGTGGTGACGTTCGAGACGCCGTGAGCCTGAAAAACCGGGTTCTGGTCACGGCGATCTTTCTGGCATCGGGCGCGGCATCGCTGATCCTGCAGGTTCTCTGGTTCAAGCAACTGCAATTCGTGCTGGGAAGCGCGACCGTCTCCGTCAGCGTCACGGTGGCAAGCTTCTTTTTCGGTCTCTCGCTGGGCAGCGCCCTGGGAGGCCGGATCGCCGACACCGTCAGCCGCCCCCTGAAAATCTACGGGTTGCTCGAACTTGCCCTCGCCCTCGTTTCTCTCGCGGTCACCGCATTCCTGTCGCATTGGCCGACATGGGTGGGCTGGCTGTCACCGATGCTCGACCTGGAGTCTCCCTTCCGGCTGCCTCTCATGGTCGCCGTGTCGCTCGCCATTCTGTCGCTGCCGACGATGTTGATGGGCGCGACCCTGCCCTTCCTGGTGAAATTCCTGACCCGCACACAAACCGACCTCGCCAATCGGATCGGTCTGCTCTACGGGTTCAACACCCTGGGCGCCGCCATCGGCACCCTGGCGGTCGGCTTTGTGCTGATGGGCCTTTGGGGCATCGCGGGATCGAGCCTGGTTGCGGCAGCGCTGTATGTCTGCGTCGGCGTTGTGGCCCTGTTCGTTGCGCGCGGCGCAAGCCCGCTCTTGCCGGTCGCGGCACAGGCGCCGGTGCAAACCGCCGCGACCGCGAGTGGCAGGACGTCGGTCCTGATCTGGATTTTCGCGTGCTCCGGTTTTGTATCGATCGCCTATGAGGTGGTCTGGTTTCGATTCCTGACCAATGTCAGCACCTCGAGCGTCTACGCGTTCTCGGGCATGCTCGGCGTTTACCTGCTGGGGCTCGTGATCGGCGCCCTGATCTGCGCCAGGCTGCTCGCCCCCCGCAAGGATCAATTGCTGCGATACTTCGCCGTGACGCAGCTGCTGATCGCGGTTGCAGCCACGCTGACCGTCGGAATGCTCGGCAAGGCGCGGACCATGGGAGTAGCGCTGTCTCCCATCGTATCGGGCCTGCTTCCAGTCCCGGTGCAGGAGCTGTTGGGAGGCGACGTTTCATTCTTCCTGGTCTGCGCTGTCGCCCTGTTGCTGCCGACGACGCTGATCGGCATCAGCTTTCCCCTGGCCAGCGAGCTGACCGTGATGCAGATGAGCGCGCTGGGCCGCAGGATCGGCACGCTCTACGCCTTGAACACGATTGGCGGCGTCGTGGGCTCGCTGGCGGCGGGCTTTCTGCTGATCCCGTATCTGGGCAGCCAGGGTGCGCTCACCGCGCTGATTGTCGTGAACGTCCTGCTGTTCGTCGCGACCACCGTGTCGCAGCCGGATCTTCTGAGAGAAAGGAGCCTGTGGCGGCAGGGGACGATCGCCGCGAGCGTCATCGCCGTAGCACTGCTGCTCTTCACTCCGCACTATCTGGAGCGGGTCCTGACCGCGATCGAAGGCGCCAATGTGCTCGAGTTGCGGGAAACCCGGCAAGCGACGTTTGCGGTGGTCGAGTATCGCGAGAAGGCGGCGGGCACCTATCAGCAGTTGGTGGTGAATTCGAAGAGCTATGCCAACAACCGTCCCGAGGGCAGACGCTACATGGCCGCGATGGGGCACTATCCCATTCTGCTGCACCGGGGCCCGGTTGAAACGGCTGTCGTCATTTGCATCGGGACCGGAACCACGGTGGGAGCGGTGAGCACCCATGAGGAATTGCAATCCATCGACGCGGTCGATCTGGCATCGACGGTGTTCGAATTCGCGCCCCACTTCGTGCCGATCAACAAGCAATTCTATCAAAATCCCAAGGTCCATCAGATCGTCGCGGACGGGCGCCACTTCCTGCTGGGGACCAAGGAGACATTTGACGTCATCACGCTCGAGCCGCCACCGCCCCATGATGCCGGCGTCATCAACCTCTACACGGAGGAATTCTATGCGCTGGCAAAGCAGAAGATGCGTCCCGGCGGCGTTCTCGCGCAATGGGTGCCGCTGGATTTCAACCGCGGCATTCTTCCGAAGATGATACTCAAGGCCATGATGGGCCAGTTCAAGCATGTCTCGCTGTGGCTGCCGTCCAGAATGGAAGGCGTGGCGATCGCCTCCGATGAACCGTTGAACATCGATCCGCGCGAGCTCGCCATGCGCATGTCGAAGCCCGCGGTGGCTGAAGACCTGACGGCGAACGGCCTCGGCTCGTCCGAGGAATTCCTGGCGACGTTCATCGCCGCCGATCAAAAACTCGCGGCCTTTGTCGGGGATGTGCCGAGCCTTACGGATGATCGGCCGCGTCTCGAATATTACAACTGGTATCCGCTGGGTTCGGTCAGCGTGGACGAACTGAAGCGCCTCCGCGAGCCGGTGGAAGCCTATCTTGCCGACCGTTCCATCGACGAGGCCCGTCTCGACACCGCGCGCACGGTGGCCAATGCGATCCTGGACGAGCACAAGGCCACGGCCGACGGCGACAGGTCCGCCGCCCGGGCAGCGCTTCGCCTGGCCGTCAAACTGGACCCGGACAATTCCTACGTCGACTTCCTGGACCGCAAGCTGAGCGAGTGATCAGGGTACCTTCGGCACACCGCATCAGGAAGTCCCCGAATGTCGCGAGAATGCGGATGTTTTGACTCACAGCTAGCGCAACAAAACTCACTGTCGTCCCTGCGAAAGCAGGGACCCATAACCACAAATGCAAATTGTTACGCGATGCTGGAACGACCAGTCCCGTTTCTCAAAACCCGCCGCGGCGTATGGGTTCCTGCTTTCGCACTAGGGGATGCACACATTTCTGAGGCTCCATCCGAGAGCGACGGCGCGGAAGTAATCGAGACCGTTTTTGAAGGTGATGGGGCCTGGTGGCTTGGAGGACGGATAGCCGTCCCATCCTCCAATGCGGCCGATAATCCAGGCCGCCCAGGCAAGACGATCGGAGGGATGCGGGTTCTTCAGTCGTCTGTTCCTGGCTTCAAGCTGCTGATTGAGGGCGGTCAGCGCATCGATCTCGCTGGGATTGAAGGCAACGTGAAGCGACTGCTGGCTCCCGTTGCGCGCTTGCAGGAGCTGGATGGTGATGATCGCGGCCTTGGCAGCGATGGCAACCAATTTGAGAAGCCGGCCGGCGGTGCCGATCTGGCTATCCTCGAGCTTGAAGCCCTGCGTCTTGAGGACGCGGAAGAACTGCTCGATGATCCAGCGCTGCTTGTACCAGGCGACAATGCGCCAGGCATCGTCTGAACTGGTGACCTCGTGAGAGGTGAGAAGACGCCAGTGCAACGGCTCGACGTTGGGATCGGCATTGATCTCGCGGACGTCAACGATGGCCAGATGCAGGCTTTTCGGCAAATGGCGCAGGAACTTGCTTTGCGGCCGGGCCAGCTCGATTGCGCCGAAGCGAAGTTCGAGGTCCATCGGACGTGCAGGCCGCCCCGCACGCGCAGGCAACTCGATGATGCGACGCTCTACCGCCGTCATGGCGTCGATCGCCGCATACAAACCCGTCGTGTCGGCCAGCTTGCGATCATGCATGCTGCGGGCGATCACGCGGTAGTCTTGCTCGGCTGCGCTGGCATAAAGAGCAAAGATGTCGCTCTCGCGGTCACCAAGCAGGGTCACCATTGCAGCACCGGTAAGCAGCGGCTTGGCCGCAAGGGCGGTGGCAATCCAGCGCTGCGATTCCTTGTCCGACAGGTCGCGGCTGTCATGCGAGACGCTCCGAGGGCCTTCACGCGTCCACACCTCGCCGCTCAAAAGTCCCAGGCAGGTGCCATTGTCCGCATCCACCGCCAGCATCGGGTGCAGCAGCACGCCGTGGTGATTGCCCTTGCCGATCTCCCCGAGCCCGCGCCGGCGTTGCGGCGTGGTGTTGAAGTGGATCTCGCTGGTGTCCTGGATCGCCAAAACATGGCGGCCTGTAACCGCCGCAGCCGTGCTTTCGCTCCAGCTTTCGATGATGCGCTCCTTCGTCACCTTGGAGTTACCGAGAAAGCGGTTGAACCGCACCTCCAGCGCGCGGTCTCCCTTGGAAAGCCGCCGAAGGCATACATCCTTGCCCGCGACCATGCGTCCGATGAGCGCCGCCCCCCTTTATCGAGACGACCATCCTCGAACCGGCCCAACGTCCAGTCAATCCGCGACAACATGCTGGCACCTCCGCCCAAGCCGAAGTGCCGTAATAGAAGTCACCGAGACCCCCGATTCTGGAATCCCCAATCTCTGATCCGAGTCAATCCGTCGCACCAGATGTGTGCATCCCCTAGTGCGAAAGCAGGGACGACAGCTGTGATGGTGCGGCAGAGCGGCACACCGGCTACGCCGGCCTGAACCCCGCCTTCGTCAATGCAGCCCGCCCTTCATCCGACGCCAGCGCGTCGAGAAAGGCCTGCACCGCGGGCCGCTGCTTGCGCGCCGTCACCAATGCGAAGTCATAATGCTCTTCGGCGAGCGGTATGAAGCCGAGTCCCGACGCATCGGCGACCGGCGCGATGGTCATGCCCCAGTCGGCGCGGCGCTGCGCCACCGCGGCCGCAACCGCATTGTGCGAGCGGGGCTGATTCCAGTAACCGTCGGGCCGGCGGCCCACCAGCAAGCGATCGATCAGGATGCGGGTGCCGGCGCCCTGGTTGCGGTTGACCATGAGGCAGGCGGGATCGGCGAGCGCGGCGCGCACCGCCTGCTCTGCGCTCAAGCCGGCAAAGCGCGTGTCGTCCTTGCGAAACACGATGCCCTGCATGCGCCGCCAGCCCGGCACCAGTTCGAGCCCGTCGGCCAGGTACGGCGTGTTGTAGGTCTCGGTCTTGTCGTCGAACAGATGGATCGGGGCGAGATCGCATTCGCCGCGCTTGGCGGCAGCGAGCCCGCCGAGGCTGCCGACCGCGATCGAACGCACTACAAGCCCGGCATGCACCAGCGGCGCCGTGACGAGATCGAGCCCGGTGCAATGGCTGCCGACGATGACGAGATCGGGCACCCGCACATGCGGCGTGAACAGCGTCACCTCGGCCTCGCTGCCGGCCGGCAACTGGTCGGCCAGCGCCTCGATCTTCAGGAAGCCGTCGGCCTGCGCGAACGAGGTGATCGCGCCCGAGCCCTTGCCGCCGGGATAGGCGATCAGGCCGTCGGCGCCCTCGACCAGCGACACCATCACGAACTCGGTACGCCCGAGCTCGGAGGCGATGCGCACCGGCACCTTCGCCGCCACCTTGGCATCCGATCGCGGCGGCAGCCCGGCCATCCGGCGCAGCACCGGCACGATCATGTCGTGGAAGGTGAACATCGCCGAGGTCGGAAAGCCCGGCAGGATGACCACCGGCTTGCCGTCGCACACCGCAAGGCACAGCGGCTTGCCTGGCTTCAGCGCCACGCCATGCGCGATGATGCCGGGCTTGCCGAGGCGAGCGATGATCCGGTGCGAGACGTCACCCGCGCCCTTGGAGGTGCCGCCTGACAGCACCAGCATGTCGCTGTCCGCCAGCGCCTTGCGCATCGCGGCCTCGAGCATCGCCTCGTTGTCGGCGATCGCGCCAAGGAACGCCGCGTCACCGCCGTTCTCGGCAATCGCCGCGGTGACGATCGCACCATTGGTATCGTAGATCGCGGCCGGCCGCAGCTTCTCACCCGGCTGCACCAGTTCGTCGCCGGTCGAGAGGATCGCGACGCGCGGACGGCGCGTCAGCGCAACCTCGGCGATGCCGCAGGCCGCGAGCATGCCGATCTCGCGCGACCCGATCATCGTTCCCGCGCGCAGCAGGGCCTCGCCGCGCGCGATGTCGGAGCCGGCATAGGACACGAACTGGCCGGGCGACGCCGCACGCCGGACCTCGATGGTGCCGTGGCCGGCAGGCTGGGTGTGCTCGACCATCACGATGGCATCAGCGCCGCGCGGTACCGGACCGCCGGTCGCAATCGCGGTTGCAGTACCCGGGAGCACCGGCATGGTGGGCGCGGTCCCGCACGAAATCGTCTCGTCGTTCAGCGCGAGCTGCACCGGCGCGGCCTCGCCGGCGCGCGCCAGATCGGCCGAGCGCACCGCAAAGCCGTCGACATTGGAGCGATCGAATGGCGGCACATCGATCGGCGCCACCACGTCCTCCGCCAGCGCACGGCCGAGCGCATCGGCGAGCAGCCGTTTCTCGGACGGCAATTGGCGCGGGAACAGCGCCGCCTCGAAGCGCGCGAGCGCCTCCTCGCGCGACAGGATGGTCAGGAACTGGTCCTGCTCGACGGACGGGTTGGGTTTCGGCGTGAACGTGTTGTTCATCTCGGGAACTCACTCCCGCAACATATAGGCATCGACAACCGCGCCCGCAGCGAAGCCCTCGGCAGCGCCGGGCACGATCAGCAGGGCTTCGGCGCGCACGATGGCATCGAGTGACAGGTCGCCGGTCGCAAGCGCCGCCCAGGAACCTTGCTCGCGTATCAGCAGCACGACCTCGGCAACGCCGACGCCGGAGGCGATCTTGCGTTCCAGCGGCAGCGCCAGTGTTTTGCGCGCGCGCCGGCCCGACAGGCGGTCGAGCAGGGGAAGCGCAATCGCCCACCAGGCCGCGAAAGCCTGATCCGGCGCGCCCGGCAAGGCGACGACCGGCGTTGTGTGGATACGGCCGACCGCTGCGGTGCGCCCCGGTTGCAGGGCAATGCCGTGCGCGATCAGTGCGCCACGCGTTGCCAGCGCATTCACCGCGGCATCGGCGTGACCAACGCCGGTGCCGCCGATCGTGACCATCAGATCGCAGCCGTCTGGTTCGAGTGCGTTTGCAATCGCCGCCACATCGGGTGCCGCCTCGATGCCGACGACCTCAGCGCCCGCGAGGCGCGCGGTGTCAGCGATCAGTTGTGCGGTCAGCTCGCCATTGGCGACGTTGACGATGCGAAGCCGCGGCCGTCGCACGCGCAACATCTGCAGTCCGGCCGCGCGCGCGAGCAGCAGGCCGCGCGGCAGCAGCGGCTCCCCTGCTGCGATCACGGTGCGCCCAACGGCGATGTCGCTGCCGGCACGCCTGACGCCCTGCCCCGGGATTGCTTCGGCGAGCACCTGCGCAAGCGGACCGGAGGTATCGACGGCATCGGCATCGACCACGCAGTCGGTGCCATCAGGCATCGCAGCGCCTGCCGCCACCCAGACCGGAGGTTCGGCCAGCGGCAACGGCGCATAGGACGACGCGCCGACCAGGTCATTGGCGCGCATCGCCCACCCGTCGCTGACCGCGACATCGCGCGGCGGATAGGCGCGCAAGGCCGGCATCTCGGCCGCAATGCAGCGCAAGGCGTCGGCCGGTGGCAACGCGATCGGCTGGACCGGTCCGACGTCGCGCAGCACGGCAGCCAGTGCCGCAACGAGCGGGGTGAGCGAAGGCGGAAGGCGCTGGGCGGTGACCATGGCCCGCTATGGACTGAATCGGCCCCGAAAGAAACTGTCTCTCGCCGCACCGGGGCTGCGTCATTAGACCGATGGCGCGTTGACGCGGTCCCCAATATAGTTGCAAAAGAAACCAATATGACCGGGTCCCCGAAGGCCCGGCACAACCAATAATGGCCAATGCGCCAATTCAGGAGGGAGACAGAATGAAGGCCACCAGACTAGCCATGTTCGGGACGCTCGCAGCCGCGCTGCTGGCCTCCCCGAGCGTATCGGCGCAGGTATCCGACGACATCGTCAAGATCGGCGTGCTGACCGACATGAACGGCCCCGCCTCGACGCCGACCGGCCAAGGCTCGGTCACCGCCGCGCAGATGGCCGTCGACGATTTCGGCGGCAAGGTGCTCGGCAAGCCAATCTCGGTGATCGTCGGCGATCACCAGCTCAAGCCGGATATCGGCGCGACCATCGCGCGACGCTGGTATGACGTCGATCAGGTCGACCTCATCGTCGACGTGCCGGTCTCGGCGGTCGGGCTCGCGGTGCAGAACATGGCCAACGAGAAAAAGAAGCTTTTCATCACGCATTCGACCGGCGCGACCGATTTCCACGGCAAGTTCTGCTCGCCCTACGCGATACAGTGGGTATTCGACACCAGGGCGCTCGCGGTCGGCACCGCGCAGGAGGTGGTGAAGCGCGGCGGCGACAGCTGGTTCTTCATCACCGACGATTATGCGTTCGGTCACTCGCTGGAGAAGGACGCCTCCGCGATCGTGACCAAGAACGGCGGCAAGGTGCTCGGCGCGGTGCGGCCGCCGTTTGCGACGCCTGATCTGTCGTCCTTCATCCTGCAGGCGCAGGCCTCGAAGGCCAAGATCATCGGCATTGCCGGCGGACCGCCCAACAACACCAACGAGATCAAGACCGCCGCCGAGTTCGGCGTCTTCGCCGGCGGGCAGCAGATGGCCGCGCTGCTGGCGCTGATCACCGACATCCACTCGATCGGGCTGTCGGCCGCGCAGGGCCTGCTGCTGACCACCTCGTTCTACTGGGACATGGACGACAAGACCCGCGAGTGGTCGAAGCGCTATTTCGCCAAGATGAACCGGATGCCGACGATGTGGCAGGCCGGCGTCTACTCCTCCGTGACCGCCTATCTGAACGCGATCAAGGATGCCGGCACCGACGATCCGCTCAAGGTCGCGGCCAAGATGCGCGAGAAGCCGGTCGAGGACTTCTTCGCCCGCAACGGCAAGCTGCGCGAGGACAATCTGATGGTGCACGACCTCTGGCTCGTGCAGGTCAAGACCCCGGCCGAGTCGAAATATCCGTGGGACTATTACAAGATCCTGGCCAAGATCTCCGGCGAGGACGCGTTCGGCCCGCCGGATCCGGCCTGCGCGATGGCGAAGAAATGACGACCGAAGGTCGTCATTCCGGGGCGATGCGTCAGCATCGAACCCGGAATCTCGAGATTCCGGGTTCGCGCTTCGCGCGCCCCGGAATGACCTCTGCATAGACGCGATAGCGCGTCCATGCAGAAGTCATTTCGCCGCCCCGATCTCGCGGAAATATCTGAGCACGCCGGGGTGGATCAGGTTGATATCAGGCGCGGCGGCGACGGTGTTCGCCGCCGTGGTCTCGCACGCCTGGGCGAGCTTGTTGCAGAAGGTCGCCTCGATGCCGTGCAGCGTCTTGGCCAGCCGATAGGCGACATCGTCGGGCAAGGTCTCGCGCACCAGGATGTAGCTCCAGGAGCCGACCGAAGAGATTGCCGCGGTCTGCTTCGGATAGCTGCCGGCTGGGATGGTCAGCGGCTTGAGGAAAGTGTGCTTGGCGCGGATGCGGGCGATCTCGTCCGTGGTCGGCGCGATGAAGCGGGCGCCGGTGGCGCTCTCGGCCATCTTGGTGAAGCCGGGCCAGCCGATGCCGGCGCCCCACAATGCGGCGGCGCGGCCGTCCTCGACCATCGCAGGCCCGTCGCCGGCGCGATCGAGATAGATCGACTTGAAGTCCTCGTCCTGCTTCAGCCCGATGCCGTCGAGGATGTAGCGCGACAGGATCGGCAGGCCGGAGCCCTTGGCGCCGAACGCGACGGGCTGGCCGACCAGGTCCTGGATCGTCTTGTAGGGACTGTCGGCCCGCACCACGAACATGCCCGGGCTCGAATACATCGCGGTGAGGATCTTCAGCTTCGTGGCCTTCGGCCGGCCGATGCCCATGAAGGCTTCATAGGACGGCTCGCCCGCCACGGTCGCGATATCGACGTTGCCGGCCTCGAGCAGCGGGATGTTCTCATTGGAGCCCTTGGTGTTGCGCGGCTCGATCGACAGCGTCGGGTCGGCCGCATTCATCACCTCGGCGAAGGCATTGCCATAGAGCGGAAAGCCGCCACCCGGCGTCGCCGTGGCGAAACTGATCGTGGTCTTGGAAATGGTCTTGCTCCCCTCTTGCGCCGCCGCCCCGTCCGCGAGCAGCAGCGCGCCGGCGCACATCATAACAGCGAATTTCATCCCGAGCCTCAAGCATTCCACACGAACCCGACTATCGTCGCACGGGCGACGTCGTAGGCAAAGCCAGCGTTTTGTGAAACCATGCCGGCAACAGTCACAAGAAAATGACGGGAGAGACGATGATCCGGTTCGCGCGTGTCGCCTTGCTTGGTTTGATTAGCTGCCTCGCCTCGATTGCCCCCTCATCCGCATCCGACTATCCGAACCGCCCGGTGCGCTGGGTGATCGGGTTTGCCGCCGGCGGTCCGGTCGACATCGTCGCCCGCATCATGAGCCAGTGGCTGTCGGATCATTTCGGCCAGCAATTCATCGTCGAGAATCGCACCGGATCGGGCGGCAACATCGCCGCCGCGGCCGCTATCAACTCGCCGGCTGACGGCTATACGCTGTTGTTCGTCGCGCCCAACAATGCGATCTCGACCTCGCTCTACAAGAAGCTGCCGTTCGACTTCCTGCGCGATACCACCCCGGTCGCGAGCATCATGCAGCTCACCAACATGCTGGTGGTCTCGAACGCGATGCCGGTGAAGACCGTCCAGGAGTTCATCGACTACTGCAAGGCCAATCCGGGCAAGATCTCCTATGCCTCTTCGGGCAACGGCACCTCGGTGCACATGTCGGCCGAGTTGTTCAAGGCGATGACCAAGTGCGACATGCTGCATGTGCCGTATCGGGGATCCGCGATCGCCTTCCCCGACATCATCTCCAACAAGGTGCAGCTGATCTTCGACAATCTGCCGTCGGCGCTGGAGCAGGCCCGCGGCGGCAACGTCCGCGCGCTCGGCGTCACCTCGCCGAAACGCTGGGCGAGCGTGCCCGACGTGCCGGCGATCGCCGAGACCGTGCCGGGATTCGAGGCGGTCGGCTTCTACGGCATCTCGGCGCCGAAGGGCACCCCGCCCGAGATCGTCGATGCGCTCAACAAGGCGGTCGGCGAAGCGCTGAAGGACCCCAAGCTCGTGGCGCGCCTCGCCGAGGTCGGCGGCATCCCGAAGCCGATGGCCCCGGCCGAATTCGGCAAGCTGGTGGCCGACGAGACCGAGAAATGGCGCAAAGTCGTCGAGTTTGCCGGCGTCTCGGTGGATTGAGGCGCCGGTCGCCAGGGAAACGGAGGGCCAGGCAGGATGGCTGCCGGCCGCTGTTCCAGCGATGCCGGCCGCAAGACGTGGCTGGCCCGGCGGCGTCGGCACAGGGGTGCGGGCGGCATTGCCGAAACCGCAGTCAGCCTGTAAACGGAGCCCGCACCGTTGCCGGCCGCGCCCCGCGGCCCGCAAGGCGGCGGGGCCTGTAGCTCAATGGTTAGAGCCGGCCGCTCATAACGGTCTGGTTGCAGGTTCGAGTCCTGCCGGGCCCACCAGCAAATCAACTGTAAGTTCGTTATCGCAGCTTGCCGAGCCACAGCGCGGTGAGCGCCGAGCGATTACGCACGCCGAACTTGGCGTAGATCGACTTGACGTGGAAATGCGTGGTGTTCGGACTTTGGTCAAGCCTCTGCGCGATCTGCTTTTCCGTGTGCCCGTCGAGCAGTGCGAGCAACACCCTGCGTTCAGCAGGTGTCAGGGGTGCATTGGCGATGAGCAGGCCGTGGCTGAGCAGTTGCTGACGGTGAAACCATCTCAACCCGCGCATCACGAAGCCCAGACGCTGGCCGTCCTGTGCCGAGAAGCGAGGGGCCTCCGCATCGCGAAATACGAACAGGCGAATCCTCACGTCGTCGTTGAGCGCAATGCGCACGGAGATGCTGTCGGCGAATCCGACGTCCAGATAGTGCCGCCGATAGTGCTCGCCCTCGAACCATTCCGGCGGCAGCGCTTCGAACAGCAGGCGGACCCGGAACGGCTCATCTCCCGACATGGAAAGGATCTGAGACAGGTCGACGTCGCGGGACCAGAGCGTATCGAACTGCTTCTGCACGGATGCTGCCACCGCCGGTATCGGGTCCAGCACCCGGACGAGGCGCGGACGCCAACCGAGCAAGGGATCGGCCCGCTTCGGCGAAGGCAATCGCACGACCACACCCCATAGCACATTGCGTGCCGACAACATGGTACGCAGTGCGGCTAGCAGATGTATCAGTGCGGCGTCGCCGTCGCCGACGGAGAACTCGGCCAGCCGATCCCAGAGTGCATAGACATCTTGATTCTGCGGATTGGTGGAATCCGTCGATAGATACATGTCCCCCCCCGAACCGAGTGCGCAGGTCACCGACCTTCGAGCAAGCATAGGAGACACCGGACCACCTTTCTAGGTAGTTCCCAGACGCATCAACTGGCGAGATATTCAGTGCGGGTGTTGGGAAGACTGGCCTTCTCACCGTCACGATATTCGGAGATTAACGATGCGCACAGCAACGGGCGCGCGCCGGCTTGACACGCCCGACGACGACCGGACGGAGCGGCGGTGGCGTCTCGGCTTTTTCATCGCCCTATTATGCGCCGTTTTGATTGCACTCGCGGCCTTCACGCAGGAGCAACCTGCCAAAGCGTTGATCCGACCCACTGGCCCGCTGCCGGCGATCAACATTCCCTGATCGAGGCGCTGTTGGCGCACCATTTGCCAACTCCTGGAGATCATCATGCGCGCCGCTGCAACTGCTGCGATTGCTAACGCTTTTGTCCGGGTATTCCCCGCATCGTCATTGCAGGCAAACGTCCTCAAGCAGACCGCGTTGTTCTGTGGAGCCGCCCTCTTGGTGTGGCTGCTGTCGGTGACCTATGGGCTGGATCTCAGTGCCGGATTCTTCTAGCCGATCAGCATCCGATTCTTGCGTTTGCTTCGGTATCCAAGCCCGTTGAGCCTCATGTGCAGGGGTCGTCGCGCTCTTCAGGGGCAAGTTCATAGAAGGATGCGGAAATGCGCTGCTCAGACGTTTTGCTCTGCGGCTCGAAGTCCTGGGTTGAAGCCGCCGGCTATCTCGCATCTCTTCTCGTCTTCGCCACGTTTTGCATGAAGACGATGCTCCAGCTCCGGATCACGGCCATCTTGAGCAATGTCGCGTTCATCGCATACGCGTTCTTCGACGGCTTGTATCCAATCCTCATCCTTCACTCGGTTCTGCTGCCTCTTAACGCCGTCCGAACGGTCCAAATGCTCCGCGTCAGGCGAATTGCGGAGCAAGCATCCAAGGGCAAATTCACAACCGAACCGCTATGCCCGTTTATGGTTGCAGGTTCGAGTCCTGCCGGGCCCACCAGCAAATCAATGGCTTGGCACTCACGATCGCCGAAGCCCTTGTCTCCTCCACGCAAAAAAGATGCCGCGCCCGAAGGACACGGCAAGTTTCAGGGAGGGTGAACCGGCAGACTTCCGGTGCATGCCTGAGACCCCGGCCCATCGTCGGTCAGGGCGCGATCTGAAGATCAGCGGCCGCCCACCACGGCGGTCACCATTTCAATGCGGCCGTACGCACGGGATGATCCCAGAGCGCGGTGGTCTCGCTGTCGAGCAGGCTTACGGTGAGCGAACAACCCGCCATGTCCAGCGATGTGACGTAGCTGCCGACCAGCGAACGGGCGATGCGCAGGCCTCGCTCCTCGAGCATCCGGCGCGCCGCGTTGTACATCAGATAGAGCTCGATCGTCGGCGTACCGCCGAAGCCGTTGACGAGCAGCAGCGCCTCGGAGCCCGCGGGCGCTGCGAGATCGCCGGCGATCGCTGCCGTCATCTCCGATGCGATCGCATCGGCCTCTGCGAGCTTGACGCGACGGCGGCCAGGCTCGCCGTGAATGCCGACCCCCATCTCCATCTCGTCTTCGGCAAGTGCAAAGGTCGGCGTGCCCGCAGCCGGGACGGTGCAGCTGGTCAGCGCCACGCCCATCGAGCGCGTCTGTGCGTTGATGCGCTCGCCGAGCGCCACGCAGGAGGTGAGATCGGCGCCTCTCTCGGCGGCGGCGCCGACGATCTTCTCGACAATCAACGTGCCGGCGACGCCGCGCCGCCCGATACTGTAGGTAGACTTCTCGACCGCGACATCGTCATCGGTCACGATGGTGGCGATGCGACCCTCGGCGATCTCGGCTGCCATCTCGAAGTTCATGCGGTCGCCGGCATAGTTCTTGACGATGAACAGGACGCCGGCATCGCCCGCGACCGCCTGTGCGGCCGCGACGATCTGGTCCGGCGTCGGCGAAGTGAACACCTGGCCGGGACAGGCGGCATCCAGCATGCCGTAGCCGACGAAGCCCGCATGCAGCGGCTCGTGCCCGCTGCCGCCACCCGAGACCAGCGCGACCTTCCTGCCGTTCAGCTCGCGGCGGCGGACGAATTTGCGCTCGGCGCCCAGCACAACCAGATCGGCGTGCGCGGCCGCGAAACCGTCGAGGCTTTCGCCGAGCACGTTGTCGACCGAATTGATGAACTTCTTCATTGTCTCCTCCCCGCTTCGTCCGTTTGGCGTTTCTCGCCTATTTTTCCCGCATGATGGCAATCAGTCTCCGCGTGAACTCCTGGAGCAGCGTGTCGAGCTCGGCGTTGCGCTTGGTGCTGCCGAGGTCCGGCAGATGCAGCGTCAGCGTCCGCTCGTGCGAGCCTTCGCTCAACCGGCCGACGCGGCGCGGATGCGCGCGCGCATAGGCGCGAAGGAAGGCTGCCTTCGCCTGTGGCGGAAAGTGGCAGACATCGAAGATCGTGTTGAGATGCTGCACCGGGATCGGCACCGGATAGGCGGGATTGCTGATCTGGCTGACGAAACTGCGGTTCTTGCCCATGGCATGGGCCAGCCGCAGCCGCATGCCGGACGGGCGGCTCTCAAGGACTTCCTTGAAGATGCGCTTGTAGACCGCAACCGCGCCGGCTTCGGGCGCTTCATCGGCCGCCGTGTCAGCCAACGCTGCCTCCGCTGCTCAGCCGGTCGATGGTGTGCTTGATCTGCGCCAGCGCCGAGGCGTTCACGGACAATTCGCGCAGTCCGCAATTCAGCAGAGCGGGCAGGCAGCGCGGATCACCGGCCATGTCGCCGCACAGGCTGACGCTGATGCCGGCGCGGCGGCCGTGCTCCGCGGTCCGCGCGATCAGTTCGAGCACTGCGGGATGCAGAGGGTCCACCAATGGGGCGAGAGCTCCGTTGGAACGATCGCAAGCCAGGACATATTGCGCGAGATCGTTCGAGCCGATCGAGAAGAAGGCGGCCTTGAAGCTAGATACCGCAAGGGCCGCCGCCGGGACTTCGACCATGATTCCCAGCTCGGGAAGCATCGCGGCAATGCCGTCCGCCTGCAAGCGCTGCACGACATCGGCGAACAGCTTCCGTCCCGCCTCGAGCTCGTCCGCCGATGTGACCATCGGGAACATGACCTTGAGATTGCCGCGCACCGCGGCCCGCGCCAGCGCGCGGAGCTGAACCGCAAAGATCTCGGGCCGGGCGAGGCACAGGCGCAGGCCGCGCACCCCGAGGAACGGATTGGCTTCGCCGTCCACCGTGAAGCCCAGCACCGGCTTGTCGCCGCCCGCGTCAAACGTGCGAATGGTGACAGGCCGCTGGCCGGCCCAACGCAACACCGCATCGTACGCCTGAAACTGTGTCTCTTCGTCGGGCAGGCCACCACGCTCCGTCAGCAGGAACTCGGTGCGCATCAGGCCGATGCCGTCGGCATATTGCGCGTCGGCATGCTCGAGATCCTCGACGCGTTGGATATTGATGAAGAGCTTGATCCGCTCGCCGCGCCAGGAGGCTGTCGGCCGCCGCAGGATTGCGCGCGCGGATGCCCTGCTCTTGAGATGGCTGTCGCGCCGCTTCTCGAAAGTACGGACCTGTTCGGCATTGGGATCGAGTTCCAGCGTCGCGCCTTCGCCGTCGAGCAACGCCATGGTGCCGATGTCTGGAATTGAACCGAGCTGCACCACCATCGGGATGCCGCGCGCGCGCGCCAGCATCGCGACATGGCTGGTCGGGCTGCCGCGCAACAGCGCCAGGCCACCGCCGCCGGACCAGTCGATCTCGAGGAATCGAGATGGCGGCAGATCGTCGGCGCAGATCACGCCCCCGCTCGGGACCTTCAGCGGCTGCCCCTGGTCGCCACGCAGAACGTGGACCACGCGGTCGCGCAAATCCGCAAGATCGGAGGAACGCGCTTTCAGATAGTCGTCCGGCGCGGAATTGTAGTCGGCGATGTGCGCGTCGAGCGTCGAACGCCATGCGATATCGGCTGGACGTCCCTCGCCGATCGACGCGAAGATCGCCTCGATCAGATCCTCATCCTCCAGCAGCGCAACCTGGAATTCGAGGATCTGCGCAGCTTCGCCGCCGGCGCTGGCGGCAAGATCCGCGATCTGGCCACTCGCGACGTCGATCGCATTGCGCAAGGCCAGCGCCTCCTCGACCAGTGTGCCGGCCACACGCTCGCCGGCCGCGCCCGCGTCGACACGGACGAACGGGCCATGGGCAAAGCCGATCGAGGCGGTCCTGCCGCGGTAGGCCAGCCCTGCAGCGCCGCCCGGCATGCTATGGTGCTCCATCCGGGAAATCGCTCGCGATCAGATCGACCAACGCCGCGACCGCGACCTCGGCATCGCTGCCGGAGGCCTTGATATCGATCGTGCTGCCGTGTGCCGCGCGCATTGCCATGATCTTGGCCACGCTCTTGGCATTGATCCATTCAGGCGCGCCCGCGACTCGCACCGAGATCTGCGCCTGGAACTTCTTGGCGAGCTTGGTCAGCTTGACCGCGGGGCGCGCGTGCATGCCAACCGCATGCACCAACCGCACACTGCCGGTGAAGATCTGTTCGTCCGCTTTATCAAGCATGCTCATCATCCACCATCGCTTCCCCGCCGGCTCAGTCGGCAGAGAGTTCCTCGGCCACGGCCCTGACCTGGGCCAGCGAGCTGCCGCCCGCAGCTTCGGTCGCCGCCATGACGGCGCCCTCGACGATCGGGGCGTTGCAGACGACAACGAGATCACGCCGCGCCGGCTCCAGCATTTCGACCGCCATTTCGCTGTTCGTCTCGGCGCCGCCGAGGTCGACAAGCACAGCAACGCCTTTTGACGACCAGGCATCGTTGATGGCGTCGATGATCAGCGGCACGCTGGTGCCGAGACCACCATCGGGATTGCCGCCGCAGAAGGCGACCTTGACCTCGCTGCCGACCATCTGCCGCACCATGTCCGCGGTTCCCTTGGCAATATCCCGGGAATGCGAGACGATCACGATCCCTACGGTATCGGTCATTGCCGCGCCTCCAGGCCAGCGCACACAGCGTGCAGCAGAACGCAGCTCGATCGTGCCCCGGGATCGACATGACCGACGCTGCGCGCACCGAGGAACGACGCCCGGCCCTTGGTGGCTTGCATCGGCACTGTGCGCTCAACCGCTTCAGCTGCGGTGATGCGCACCCGCGCGATCAAATCGGGCTGGCCGGCGCCCGCTTTCAGTGTCTCCAGCACCGGAACGAGCACATCGAGCATCGTCTTCTCGCCGGCCTGCGAGCGGCCCCGCGCGCTCACCGCGTCCACTCCGCTACCGAACACGTCGGCGAGATCGTCAGGCAGGTGTTTGTCTTGCGACAGCGCCTCGCCCGCGGCGAGAAAGAAACTGCCATAAAGCGGGCCGGAGGCGCCGCCGACCGTCATGACCAGGGTCTTGCCGATCGCCTTGAATGCCTCGTTGAGCGGCTGCGCCGAGATGGCATCGAGCTTGCCGAGCACGGCTTCGAAGCCGCGCTTCATGTTGGTCCCGTGGTCGCCGTCGCCGATCGCCTGGTCCAGGCTCGTGAGCTCCGGCGCGCTGGCGATGACCTGCTCGGCGGCCGCCTTGAGCAGCGACCTGAATGTCTCCGGTTGCACAGACATCTATCTGAACCTCTCGCTCCTCTATTGGACCATCGCGCCGATGCGTTGCCCCGCGCGGTCGAAACACAGCGGACGCACCAGTTGCAATTCAACCTCCTGGCCGGCCCGCAGCGGCTGATGCGGATCCGCCAGCGTCACCAGCGTTTCGCCCTTATAGTCGAGGTGAACGTGATTCTGCTCGCCGAGATGCTCGACGCGATGCACCCGACCGACCATCTGCCCGCCGTTGCGCGCGGCGATCTGGAGGTGCTCGGTGCGGATGCCGACCGTCTCCGTTTCCGGCGGTATCGCCACATCGGACAACAGCCGTGCGGGAAGGAAATTGATCTGGGGCGTCCCGAGCCGCGACGCGACGTAGCTGCTGGATGGATTTTCGTAGACCTCCCTCGGCGTGCCGAGCTGAAGCAGCCGGCCGTCCTTGATCACACCGATCCTTGACGCCATCGTCATGGCTTCGACCTGGTCGTGGGTCACATAAAGGATGGTCGCGCCGAGCTCGAGCTGGATCCGTTTCAGCTCGAGGCGAAGCTCGGCGCGAAGCTTTGCATCCAGCGACGACAGCGGCTCGTCCATCAGATAGATCGAGGGATCGCGCACCAGCGCACGGCCGATCGCGACCCGCTGCATCTCACCTCCCGACAGGCGGGTGGCACGATTATTCAGCTTGCTGGCGATGTGCAGGAGCTCCGCGGTCTGCTCGACACGCTTGCGGATCAGCGGCTCCGGCACGCGCCGTGCCGGCGAGCGCAGCGGGAATGCGAGGTTGTCATAGACCGACAGATGCGGATACAGCGAATATTGCTGGAACACGAACGCGATGTCCCGTGAACCCGGCGGATCATGCGTCACGTCGCGCCCGCCGATCATGACCGAGCCGGCGTCGGGGCTCTCGAGCCCGGTGATCAGCCGCAGCGTCGTGGTCTTGCCGGCACCGCTCGGCCCGAGCAGGACGAGGAACTCACCGTCGTTCACCGTCAGTGAGAGGTCGCGCACCGCCTCCACCGCGCCGAAGCGCTTGCTGATGTTGCGCAAGCTGACGTCAACCATGGCGCCCTCCCTCCTCGCCGGCGGTCCTGATTGCAAGGCCGCTGCCGGCATCGAACAATGAGAGTCGAACGGAGTTGAATTCGAGGCCGACGGTCTCTCCGATCCGCACCGAGGCGCTCGACGGCAGCCGCGCCGCAACCCGTCCATAGGCGGTGTCGATTGTGACGATCTGCGTCGTGCCGAGATATTCCGCGCCGAACACCTCGCCGCGAACGGATCCGGCGTCGGTGAATCGAATATGTTCTGGACGAATCCCGAGGGCCAGCGCGGCGCTGGCGCGGTCCTCGCGGATCTCGGGCACCACGAGCCTGGTGTCGTGAAAATTGATCGCCCGGTCACCAGATCGCAGGCCGCCCTCGAAGCGCAGGAAGTTCATCGGTGGCGAGCCGATGAAGTCCGCGACGAACATGCTGGCGGGCCGGTCATAAACCTCCTGCGGCGTGCCGATCTGTTCCACGCGCCCCTTGTTCATGATCGCGATCTGGTCGGCCATCGACATTGCTTCGAGCTGGTCGTGAGTGACATAGACCGTGGTCGCCTTGATGCGATCGTGCAAATCGCGCAGCTCGCCGCACATCAGATGACGAAACTCGGCGTCCAGCGCGCCCAGCGGCTCGTCCATCAGGAAGGCCTTCGGGCGCCGCACCATGGCTCGCCCGAGCGCGACACGCTGGCGGTCGCCGCCCGAGAGCTTTGATGTCTTGCTCGACAGCAGATGCTCGATCCGCAGCATCCGCGCGGTCTCCTGCACCTGCTCGCGAATCTCGTGCCGCGCCATGCCCTGGCACTTCAGCGGGAAGCCGATGTTCTGCCCGACATTCATATGCGGATAGAGCGCGAACAGCTGGAACACGAACGCGATATCGCGGGCGGCGGCGCGGTGGAACGTGACGTCCTCCCCGTCGAGCAGGATCTTGCCCTCGGTCGGCAGCTCGAGGCCGGCAATCATGCGCAAGGTGGTGGTCTTGCCGCAGCCGGAAGGGCCGAGCAACGCGAAGAAAGTGCCGTCGTCGATGGTGAAGGTCGACCCTTCCACCGCGGTGAACTGATCGAACGACTTGCGAAGATTTTCGATGCGGATCTGAGCCATGTCCCTATTCCGGAAAGTGGCTGACGACGACGAAGCCTACCGTGCCGGCCAGAATCGTCACGAATGAATAGCTGTAGAGATCGATCGAGAAGGGCTGCACCAGCATGAAGATGCCGCCTCCGATCAGAGTCATCGCAACGGCCTCCCAGCGCCCGCGGCTGAAGAAGCGGTGCAATGTCCCCTTGGTTCCCTTGGCCTCCTTAACAACAGCTGAACCGCTCATTTGCGCACCGCTCCGAAGGTGATGCCGCGCAACAGATGCTTGCGGAGCAGCACGGTGAACATGACGATCGGGACGACGAACAGCGTGGTCGCGGCGGCAACCGCCGGCCAGTCCTGCCCGCCCTCACCGATGATGAAAGGGATGAAGGGCGGCATGGTCTGCGCCTCACCGCTGGTCAGCAGAACCGCGAAGGCGTATTCATTCCAGGAGAAGATCAGGCAGAAGATCGCGGTCGCCGCAATTCCGGTGACGGCCTGCGGCAGCACCACCTTGCGCAGCGCCTGCAGTCGCGTGTAGCCATCGACGAGGGCCGCCTCCTCGTACTCGCGTGGGATCTCGTCGATGAACCCCTTGAGCAGCCAGACCGCGAGCGAGACGTTCACGGCGGTATAGAGCAGGATCATTCCGAGCCTGGTGTCGGTCAGGTTGAGCTGCCGGTACATCAGATAGATCGGGATCGCGACCGCAACCGGCGGCATCATCCGCGTCGAGAGAATGAAGAACAGGAGATCGTCCGCCAGCGGAATGCGGAAGCGCGAGAAGGCGTAGGCCGCGAGCGTACCGAGGAAGACGGCGAGGAAGGTCGAACCGAACCCGATGATGAGCGAGTTGACGAAGCGCGGGACGACTTTGGACGGTCCGGCAATGACCATGTCATGCTTGCGGACCAGCTTGTCATACCAGGTCTCCGGGGGCGGCAACTTGGCGGTGAAATCAGGTGTCTGGCGGGTGCGCACCGTGAACAGGTTGACATAACCTTCGAGCGTCGGCTCGAAGATCACCTTGGGCGGATAGGCGATGGCATCGCTTTGCGACTTGAAGGCGGTGGCGACGATCCAGACTAGCGGCAGGATCGTGATCAACGCATAGAGGATGACGAGAGCACCAGCGAATGCCTTGGTGCGCGGCGAGGCCTCGACGATCGAGTGTGCGCTGGATCTGGCCAGGACAGATTTGGCTACGGCAGCGGTCATCGTTGCTTCACCTTGTTGAGCGCCTTGACGTAGATGTTGGCGGCACCGAACACGGCCACGAACAGGATGATGGCGAGCGCGGAGGAATAGCCGGTGCGCCACTTCTCGAATGCCGCGCGCTTCAGTGTGATCGATACGAGCTCGGTGGTCGACCCTGGTCCTCCGGACGTCAGCAGGTTGACCATGTCGAACATCTTGAAGTTCTCGATCGCGCGAAACAGCACTGCCAGCATCAGGAACGGCACCGTCATCGGCAGCGTGATCGACCAGAACTGCCGCCAGGCCGAGGCACGATCGACTTCAGCCGCCTCGTAGATGTAATCCGGTATCGAGCGCAGCCCGGCGAGACAGATCAGCATCACGTATGGCGCCCACATCCAGGTGTCGACGAGCACGATGGTCCATGGCGCGAGCGCGACTTGCCCTGTCATGCTGAAAGAGCTCGGCGGCACACCGGTGAACAAGCTGATCAGATAGTTGAACGGGCCGATCTGCGGCTGCAGCAGCAGCGTCCAGAAATTACCGACAACCGCCGGCGACAGCATCATCGGCAGCAGGATGATCGTGGTCCAGAAGCTGTGGCCGCGGAACTGACGGTTGATCAGAAGCGCGAGCCCAAAGCCGACCACGACCTGCAAGGCGACCGAGCAGATCACGAATTGCGCGGTGGTCTGGAGCCGGAACCAGACGTCCTCGTCGTTGAGTATGTCGCTGAAATTGTCGAGCCCGACAAACCGCAGCGGCAGATAGGACATGCTGAGGTTGAGGCTGGTGAAGGACAGCCGGATCATCCAGACCAGCGGAAAGATGTTGATCGCGAGCAGCAGCGCAATCGTCGGCGCGACGAACAGCCACGCGATGGTCCGGTCGGACAGACCATGGCCGCGGCGCGCGGCGCGGGATTTGGCTGGCTCGCTCACGCCCGGGATCGTAGCATGGTCGGGTTGCAGGATCGTCGTCATCTTGTCCATCGGCTCGCTGGTTCGGCTTCCCCGAGGCTGACCTCGGGGAAGCCAGTTCAGTTGGGACGCGGCGTTCGGGCTATTGCGAGGCGACTTGCTTGCCCTGTTCCTTGAACACCTTGGTCCAGTCCTTGACCAGGAGATCGAGCGCCTGCTGCGCCGTGCCCTTGTCGGCGACGACGTAGTCGTGCACCCGCTTCTGCATATCAAGCAGCAGCTGGGCGTAGGACGGCTCGGCCCAGAAGTCCTTGACGATGCCCATCGACTCCAGGAATTGCGGCGCGAACGCCGCGCTCTTCGGGAAGTCCGGCGCGTCGACCACCGCCTTGAGCGCCGAGTAGCCGCCGATCTGCCACCATTTCTGCTGCACGGCAGGCTGCGCGAACCACTTGATATAGGCGAGCGCGTCGTCCTTGCGGTCGGAGGTCGCAACCACCGAGATGCCCTGTCCGCCGAGCTGGGTGAAGTGCCCGTTCGGGCCAGCCGGATTGACGAAGAATCCGATCTTGTCGCCGCCCACATTCGGATCCTTGTAGAGGCCGGGGAAGAAGGCGAACCAGTTCATCTGCATCGCCACCTGGCCCGACTTGAAGGCATCGAGCCCTTCCTGCATGTAGGCGTTGGTCATGCCCGGCGCGGTGCAGCACTTGTAGAGCTCCTTGTAGAATTCGAGCCCCTTGGCCGCCTCGGCGGAATTGACGATGCCCTGCATCTGGTACGGCTTCTTCGGATTGTCGTAGCTGAAGCCGTAATTGTAGAGGACGTTGGTCACGCCCATCGTGATGCCTTCGGAGCCGCGCTCGGTGAAGATGTAGGCGCCGTAGACCTTCTTGCCGTCGATCTCGCGGCCCTGGAAGAACTCCGCGATCTGCTTCAACTCGTCATAGGTTTTCGGCGGCGCCAGATCACGACCGTACTTGGCCTTGAAAGCCGACTGAATGTCGGGCCGCGAGAACCAGTCCTTGCGATAGGTCCAGCCCACGGCGTCGGCCATCGCCGGCAGCGCCCAGTAGTTCGCCGAATTCTTCGGCCACTGCGAATAACCGACAACGGTCGCCGGGACAAAGTCGTTCATCGAGATGTGCTCTTTGTCGAAGAAATCGTTGAGCTTGACGTACCACTTGTTCTCGGCGGCGCCGCCGATCCACTGGCTGTCGCCGATGATCAGGTCGCAGAGCTTGCCGTGGGAGTTGAGCTCGTTGAGGAAGCGATCCGCGTAGCTCGTCCAGGGGACAAACTCGTACCTCATCTCGATGCCGGATTGCTTGGTGAAATCCTTGCCGAGTTCGACCAGCGCGTTGGCCGGATCCCATGCCGCCCAGCACAGCGTGAGCTGCTTACCCTGGGCCGCAGCTTCGCCTCCGCCAAATATCCCCAGCAGCGCCGCCCCGAGAACCGTGGTGGCCGCCGAGCTTCTCAGCCAATTGAATGTTCGCATATCCGTTTCCTCTCTCGTTGAAGCGTCCAACCCGCTCGGCGCGCCCTGCCGGAGCGACGCCAAGACCCTGAAACCGAGTTTGAGGAGCGATGAGTGAAGGACGAGACGGACCGCTGCCGGAGACGGCTCCGGCATGGCTTGGGCTCCTCCTGCACATCGGCGCTCGATGCGCGATGTTTAGTTTTTTGTATTACTAAACGTAGTACTAAATTTTTTGGCCCGTCAAGCCGGTTCTCGCGACCTTGGCGAAAATATTCCCGACGCTCGCACGCGCAAGCGTCGACGTTTGCAATGCAGCAAATTTCCCCATAATTGCAGCGAATGCGGCGAACAACGATTGCCGACCTGGTCCGGAGGACGCAATTCGGTCCGTCCCGATAACAGGGAAGCCGGAAGGTCAGCCGCAGCCAGCATGTTTAGTATGCGACTTTACTGAACGTTCAACAAAGCGATTGGGCGCGCGAGCAGCCTCAGCTTCGGCCGAAATCCGCCATTGCCGCGAACCGCACCGGTTTCGCGCCAGAAAACGACCTCACCAAAAGCGCGACGAACGCCATCGAACTCAAGCATGGTGCAGCAAGATCAACGAAGCCGATCTTGTTGCGCCGCTCATAACGGTCTGGTTGCAGGTCCGAGTCCTGCCGGGCCCACCACTCGTGTTATCGACCGGACACCGGGATCCTGAGGCTTGCGGTCAAAATGCACCCCAATGCCAACACCACACCCACGCCTGCTACACAGGCCGCCCATCCGAAATGATCGAACAATTGACCAAGCACCGCGCTGCCGACCAGGCCGCCGAAGAAATAGCAGGCAAGGTAGGTGCCGCTGGCAACCCCGCGGTTTGTTCGCGCCGCCTGCCCGACGAAGCCTGTGGCGCAGGCTTGCGCAAAGAAGGTGCCGACCCCGATCAGCACCATCCCCGCGAGCACATCCGCAAGGTGCGATGAGAGCATCAGTGGCAGGCCTAGAGCGGCGATAGCGAGACCGCCCCAAAGTGTTAGGCGCATACCGAACAGTGCCACCGCTTTGCCAGCCAGCAGCGTCGTGACGACGGAGGGGAGAAATACGAAATAGACAAAACCCACCCCCATCATACCGAGCGACAGTGGGGCGCGGACCAGGATGAAGTTGACGTAGGTAAAGGTGCCGATGAACGCGAACAGGATGCAGAAGCCAAGGCCGAAGGCCGCGCGTAGCGCCGGATCGCGCCAATGCTCTATCATTGCCGAAAGTGGCGATTGTGCCGGGCCGATGGAGTGCATGGGCTGGACGCGCTTGATTGTGAAGTAGACCAGCAGCGCGCCTGCGAGATTGAGCACGGCAAAGAAATAGAAATTCGTCGCCAGGCCCAGATTGTCGGACACGGACGCCGAGATGAGACGTCCGATCAGATTGCTTGCGACGTTCCCGGTGATATAGGCGGCGAAGGCGCCGCCAGCATCCATTGCGCTGCACTGTTCGCCCAGATAGGCAAGGGTTAACGTAAAGGCTGACGCCATGCAGAGGCCCTGCATGATGCGAAGAATGGTGAAGACGGCAAGGTTCGGTGCGACGGCAAGCAAGCTCGTCGGAATCGCGAGCAGAAGCAGGCTTGCCAGAATGCCGGTCCTGCGATCGATGTGCGGGCTGAAGGATCCGACCACCAGTCCTGCGACTGCCATGCCGATCGTGCTGGCATTGACGGCGAAGCCCATCGCACCGGGCGTGACGTCGTAGTGCCGCGTCAGAGTTGGCAGAATTGCTTGCGTTGCGAACAGGTCGACGACGGTCAGGAATGCGGTGAGGCCGATCACCAGAGATCGCAGCGCCACGCCGGTCGAATGACCGTGCTCTTGCATTGGTTTTGCTGTGACTTCCATCGGCATATCAGTCATCGCCGCAGCTCCTGTGATCGAAGGGGGATGTGACGCCCGGGCGTGCGGGGCCAACACGTGGCTCCCGGGTCGTCACATCCGGTAACGAGGCGTGGGGCTGGAGCACTCGTTACATGTTGTGGTCAGTCGGATCCTTGCGAACGTCGCCGACATAGAGAATGACGGTCTCTTTGCCGAGGTTCTTCCACCAATGCGAGGTGCCGTAGACCTCCGGTCGCAGGTCACCTGCCTTGTGCACAATTGGGTCGACGCAGTTGCTGGCGTATTCGACGACCTCGCCCTGCTGGACAAAGATCAGCGCCGGCCGATCGTCATGGCTGTGCCAGGGCACGATGCCACCGGGCTCGATGGTCAGCTTGCGGAAGCGCAGTTCGCGTCCCTCGATATGCGCGGGTTGCTTGCCGAGATCGATGGAGCCAAGCGTCACGTCGGTAACACCAACCGGCTTGTAGTCCACCATCGAGCGGGCATTGGCCTTCATCTTGTCGGCGGGACATTCGCCGGCGAAAGCCGCGGATGCTGTCGCGAGCGAAATGGCAATGGCGCTCGCGACGCCGAGAGCTCGCCGGATCTTGCGCGAGGTTGCGATGTCATTGAACATGTTGTTGTCTCCTTGATGTCGCGGCCCCGAAAGGCTGGCCGGCGTGTCAGGAGCATCGCGCAAGGCCCTTGCTTCGGGAAATGCCGGTTGGCTGTTGAGTCGATAGCGGCGAGCTATGCGACTCAAGCGCGGCCGAGCATGTGCTTGATGTCGGACGCGAAGGTCGGACAGGCGGAGATGTGGTCACGAAGCTCGCTCCCGCGGGTGCCGAGTTTCATTGCAAGGCCGAACATATCTCCAAGTTCATGACCGGCATGGCCCACGATGGACATCAGGAAAGGAACGGTAGCGAATTTGCCAATTCACAGTACGTTATAGCGGGACATAGAAAACCCCTCGGGGGACGGCCATCCCCGCTCAGGCGTCCAACACGAAATGCGGGCCCGCTCTGATATCGATAGCCCAATGCTATCGTGCTTTGTGCAATGCTCCTGGCGGAGACAAAGGCGCCTCTGGTGGGCGGTCCGCGCAGGAATTGCCATCTGAAGGTCAAACATACGGGAGCAAGGGATGACATCGCTTTCCCCAGCCGACGCCGAGCGGCTCAAGGTCGCCTTTCAGCGCTGCCGGGAGATGGAAGGCACTCTCAACGAGCAGCTCCAAGCCTATGCGGCAGCAGGCCGGGAAATCTTTCCGGCCTATGGCGACGCAGTCGATCGCCTCGTTATCAGGGTCAACGAAAATGGCGGCGGCGAAAACGCGCCGCGTCCTGGCGAGCCGATGCCACCTTTCGTGCTACCCGACGAAAGCGGTCGCCTAATCGCCTTGCCCTCTCTGCTCGAGCGAGGCCCGGTGGCGGTGATGTTTTTCCGCGGCCATTGGTGCCCGTATTGCCGACTCAATGTCAGGGCCGTGATCAAGGCCTATGACCGCATCAAGGCTCTGGGGGCGGACGTCGTCGCCGTCATGCCCGAGACACAGGAATATGCGGCAGAATTCAAGTC
The DNA here is from genome assembly GCF_024171045.1 of Bradyrhizobium sp. USDA 4538. Classification (NCBI taxonomy): domain Bacteria; kingdom Pseudomonadati; phylum Pseudomonadota; class Alphaproteobacteria; order Hyphomicrobiales; family Nitrobacteraceae; genus Bradyrhizobium; species Bradyrhizobium sp. USDA 4538. The sequence continues at coordinate 5,817,380 of NZ_JALJZE010000001.1, read as the reverse complement.
CGAAGCCGGAGCACCGTTTCCAGTGCTGACCGATCTCGACAATGGCTATGCGCTGTCCCTCAACCTGGCGATCTGGCTTGGTGCAGAGATTGAGCGGCTTCTCTCTTATCTCGACATGCCGAGCTTTCACGGCAACGACGGTTGGGTGTTGCCGATTCCTGCGGCCTTTGTGATCGGATGCGATGGCATCGTCAAAACGCGTTTTGTTGATCCCGACTTCCGGCGCCGCATGGCGATCGAGGATCTACTCGGAGCTCTGAAGGACGCGAGGTAGGCGCTTCCGGGCGACCCGCGTGCATTGGTACTCTCACGCGGCTCGGCTCTTCTCCAAAAACTGCCGCCAATCCGTGCCACGCAGCATGCGCATGACGGCAGATGCGACCGCAGTTCGCTCGCGACCGGCGACGCCGTAGAGATTGACCGTGCGTCGGGCATCGAGTCCCTCGACCGAGGTACGTTTGAGCGTCTGCGGTATCCGCGAGGTGTCAGGAACCACGGCGATGCCGATACCGGCCTCAAGCAGCTCAATGAGATCGCGCTCGCTCGAGATTTCGTGGCAATGATCGACGTCTATGCCGTGCTCTCGCAAGACGGTGTTCAAGCGCGGGCCATACTCGCAGTATCCACGCGACAAAAGCTGTTCGGAACGCAGATCATCGAGGTCGATGCTGTCCTGATCGGCAAGCCGGTGGTCAGCGTTGACGACGAGCTGAAAGTCCTCCGTAAATAGCGGCCAGGTGTCGAGCCGCTCCCAATTCGGGTCGAGCTCAGCTGCAATTCCTAGCTCCGCCTCGCCTTTCTTCAGCATGTCTCCGACTTCGCGGCCATTGCCACGGAGAAAACGGAATTCCAGCCGATTGAACTGGCGCTTGATCTGATCGAGGAAGGGAATCAGCAGACACAGATCGATCGAGTGGGTGAGCGCGATTCTCAGCGCGCCGATCTCGCCGCTCTTGAATGACGAGGCGAGCGAGCGCGCGCCGGCGGCGGCCTCGTAGCATTGCTTCAGCAAGGGGTGCATGCGCTGACCGAGCTCGGTCAATCCGGCCGGACGCTCGCGGCGAAACAGGTCGCCGCCAAGCTCTGCCTCGAGCTGCTTGATTGCTCGCGTCAGCGATGGCTGGGTGACATTGCACTCATCGGCAGCACGCGTGAAGTTGAGCGTCCGCGCGACCGCGAGGAAGTACCGAACCTGATGCATTTCCATGGCCGAACTCCCCTGATCCGGCTCACAGTCTAGCCGATTGAGGGCCAAGGCGGCCATAGCGCGCACCTATGGTTTTGGAAGTCAAAGGGTATTTCCGTGAATCCATTTTGCGATGCAGATTTTGGCGATCGTCGGATACCACCGACGACGCAAGCGGGATTCAGAAGATGAATGTCCAGATCAAATCGCATGCCGCAATGGACGCAAGAATGCTCGATGGCAGAGTAACCCTGGTGACCGGCTCAACCAGCGGGATCGGGCTTGGCATCGCCCGCGCGCTTGCCGCGGCTGGCGCAAATGTGATGCTGAATGGCTTCGGAGCCGCGGCCGAGATCGCCAGGACGAAAGATGCGATAGAAGCCGATCATGGCGTCAAGGTCGGCTATTCAGCGGCCGATATGACGTCGCCAGATGCGATCGCCGAGATGGTCGCGGTGACGCTGGCCGACTTTGGTCGGCTCGACATTCTCATCAACAATGCCGGTATTCAGCACGTCGCACCGCTCGACCAGTTTCCGGTCGAAAAATGGGATCAGATCCTTGCGATCAATCTATCGTCCGCGTTCCACACCACGCGGCTGGCACTGCCGGCGATGCGCAAACAAGGATTCGGCCGCATCATCAATGTGGCATCTGCGCATGGGCTGGTCGCCTCGCCGTTCAAGGGGGCCTATGTCGCCGCCAAACACGGCATTGTCGGCTTGACAAAGGTAGCGGCGCTCGAAATCGCCGAGGAAGGTATTACGTGCAACGCCATCTGCCCTGGCTATGTCTATACCCCGCTGGTCGAAGCTCAGATCGATGGACAAGCCAAGGCGAATGGAATCTCTCGGGATCAGGTGATCCGCGACGTGCTGCTGGCCCAGCAACCGAATAAGCGCTTTGCGACAGTCGAGGAGATCGGTGCGCTGGCGGTTTTCCTGGCGAGCGAAGCAGCCGCGTCGATTACCGGAATTGCTTTGCCGGTCGATGGCGGTTGGACAGCACATTGAGACGACGCTCGTAACAGAGCCGGGCGCGCTTGCGAATATTAGACCAGGCCGGAATGGGAGCACAACATGCAGGACAGAACTTCGTCGCGAAATATCAAATCGCTGGCCAAGGATCTCCCCGGCCAGGTCGTTCTGGTGTTGCAAGGCGGCGGCGCCTTGGGCTCGTACCAGGCAGGTGTCTATCAAGCCTTGCACGAAGCAGGCATAGAGCCGGACTGGATCATCGGCACATCGATCGGCGCCATCAATGCCAGCCTCATCGCCGGCAATCCGGTCGAGAACCGGCTGTCACGCCTGAAAGAGTTCTGGAAACGGATGGAGCAAAATCCGGTCTGGAACATCCGGACGGCCTTTCCCGACTTCAATGACCGGCTATCCTACTGGGCGACCATCACCCACGGAATTCCCGGCTTTTTTCGTCCAAATGCCCTTGCTCATGCGGGTGACAGCTACCCGCTGGGTGCCGAACGGGCCGGCTATTACTCGACCGCGCCACTGGAGCAGACCCTGTGCGAACTCGTCGACGTCAAGCTACTCAATAGCTGTTCGCCGCGCCTGACGGTCGGGGCCGCCCACGTGCGGACCAGCCAGATGCACTATTTCGATAGCCGCGACGGGGAGCTCACCATCAGGCATATTATGGCCTCCGGCGCATTGCCGCCGGCCTTTCCCGCCGTCCGCATCGACGGCGAGCTCTATTGGGACGGCGGTATTCTGTCCAACACGCCGACTGAAGTCGTGTTCGATGACAATCCCCGCAAGAACTCGCTGATCTTCGCTGTCCATCTGTGGAATCCTGCAGGCCTGGAGCCGACCACGATGGCGGAGGTGCTGAATCGACACAAGGATGTCCAATACTCCAGCCGCATCATGAGCCACATCGCGCGCCAGCAGCAGGCGCATCGGTTGCGTCACATCATCAACCAATTGGCCAAACGGCTGCCCGACAGCGAACGCAACACCCCGGAGGTGCGCGAACTGGTCGGTTACGGCTGTCAGACACGCATGCACGTCGTGCGTCTGCTTGCGCCGCAGCTTGATCGCGAAACCCACACCAAGGACATCGATTTCAGCCCGCGCGGCATCATGCAGCGGTGGGACGCTGGTTACTCGCACACGAGAGCAGCCCTTGAACACGCGCCGTGGGTTGGCGAGTTTGATCCGCTGTCGGGCGTGATCCTGCATGAGCAGATGGAATTGATGCCGGTGGCGGCGGAATAAGGTGCGCGCCAGGAACAGGATTGCGCGATGGGGGAATTACTCGTCCGATCCAGCTTCCGCAGCGAAGAGGTCCTTGTCGGCAAGAGGGACCTCACCTAGCCACGCCGATCTCATCGCCTCGTGGACAAGCGAACCGACAGCCCACGAATAGGGCCTCCCCTTGACCGTGGTCAGGCTTATTTCCCGCCAGAACTCAGGATTGACCAGCGGGCTGGCAACGACGTCCTTATTGGATATCGAAGCTGCCGCTTTCGAGCATAGCCAGCATCCAGTCGTCTGTCTGGTGCCGGCGGGTCGGCTATTTTGACTGAAGTGTCACGACAGGTGACCACGTGTCGTCAACACCCGACTGCTCGAGGAGCTTGCAGCGGTCGAGCATCAGTTCAGTCGGCCTGTCGTGAGGACGCTGGCGCAAGACAGCCTCGAAGCAGCATATGGCGCTGGCGAAGTCGCGCTTGCGATATTCAAGTAGTCCCTGTTCGTAATCGATGATCCAGGCCGGGTAAGCGGCGCCTGTAGCCGAACCGATCAGTTCATGCACGGCGAGGCCTTCTGTCTTGCCGTAGACGGCTATGCGATCGATCTCGCGTGTGATCATCGCCCCCTGAACGAGGCGCTTGGTCTCGGCGCCGATCAGAATTTGCGTCTCATAGTGCTTGTTGGCGCCTTCGAGGCGGCTCGCCACGTTCACGGCATCGCCAATCACCGTGTAGTTCAGCCGCAATTCGGAGCCGACATTGCCAACCAGCATGCGGCCGGAATTGATGCCGATCCGGATTTGCAGGGGATGGCCCTGGTCGTCCCTGACGCCCGCGGCCTCAATGCCTTGGCGGCAGACGAGTGCTGCACGGCAACCGAGCAGAGCATGTTCGGCCTGCGCTGTCGGCGCGCCCCAGAATGCCATCACAGCGTCGCCAATGAATTTGTCGATGGTGCCGCCGTGGGCGACGATGACTTCGGAGGCGACGTCGAGATATCGCGACAACAGCGGCACAACCCGATCCCCCATGCGCTCGGAAAGCCCGGTGAAGCCGGCCACATCGATAAACATTACCGTCAGCTCCTGGATCGAGCCACCAGGTTTCGCCTCGATGCCCTGGCGAAGGAGCGACCGGACCAGATCGGCCGGGATGAATTTGCGGAAAGCAGACAAGCCCTGCGCCATCTCGGCTATCGCGCCCGAAAGGCTCGAAATCTCGGCGAGCCGCGACGGGTGGCGGCGCACCTGGTCCAGCGCAAAACTTTCCACATGTCGGATTTCGCCGACCACACGGGCGAGCGGTGCGGCGATCACCGACCGCGCCAGCATCGCAGAGAACAGGGCGGCGAGCAGCGCACCGATGGCAAGACCGATGATGAGCCGTCGCAACGTGGTTTCGACCGGGCCAAGAAACTCAGCCTCAGGGATCACGGTCGCCAGGCACCAGCCGGTAAATGGTAGGGGCGTCAGCCCAACCTCATAGGCTGCGCCATCGAGGGTAAGCCGCCGCCGCCAGGCTTCCTTGCGACCTTCCTCGCCGGCCAGTGTCAGAGCCATGCGCGCCAACGGCAACAGATCGATCCGGCTGTGCGCGGGATGCAGTTCGTCGGCGTTCTTGTCGGGAGCCGCGATCAATTCGTCGCCGGCACCGAGGATGAAAGCCGTTCCGGTGCGGCCGACCTCGAGCTGGGCGAGGAAACGGGAGAGCCTGGTGTACTCGATGATGATCGCAAGGACGCCCTGACGTTCCTGATAGACATCGATCGGCCCCGCGAAGGCGATCGATGGGCGCGGGCCGATCGGATGGTCGACGACCCCGAACCACTGCGGGCCCTTGGCCTCCATGCCGATCTTGAACCAGTCCTGCATAGTGACGCTAAAGTCTGTGGGTTCGAAACGGCGGGATTCAAATTCGATGTCGCCGGGGATAACCTGATACTCGTCGATGCGGCGCTGGCCGACATGGTCGATCTTCGAGATCTCCATCATCTCGAGATGGCCGTCACCGAGCTTATGCGCGGCGAAGAAGGAACCGTCGGGCCACCCGAAGGCGACCCAGGAGATCGTCGCTTGCGACTGCAATTGTGATAGGAACACGAACTCGCGCTTGTCGGCCTCGCGGGTATCGAGCACGTTCTGCAGGAACAGCGTGCGCACGGCGGTGTGGGCGGCGCGCGCTTCATTGACGATCGCGGACACCTCCTTGCGAACGGCAGCAACGATCTGTTCGTTGATCGTCGAGGCGAGCTGCCGGCTGATCGATTCGGCCGTGCGCCACCAGAGCAGGCTCGAGGCTGCTGCGGTGAGCAGGATCGCCGTAAGGACCAGCGCCGAGACGGCAAGACGAATGCTGATCGTCAGCATCCTCGCCGAAGACGGTGACCGCGGTCGTTCGAGGGCGCTTGAGCGTTCAAAGGCGTTCATGTTGGCCTTCGCCGGCGGTCGGAGGGCTTGATGGCGATACGCTTGCGTCCGGCAGATTGTTACGTCTCGGAATTATGACAGGCGGAGCGTCGCCATCGCCAATGCTCGACCCGCCCGGTTTCCATAGCGACAAGGCATTGGAGGCTCCGGTCGATGTCAGCGTATTTGATCGGCACGCAGACGGCACAAGAGCCATTTGCGGGACACCTGCAGCGAAGTCACGGATTCGTGAGCTGCCAAAACCGTAACGGCGGCAGCGAACGGAACGAACCTTTCGATGCGCCCCCGACGCCTCAGGAGGCGACGCAAAATAACGATGTGGAGAGATCTATGAAGAATGTCATCAGCTCGCTTGTCCTTGCCGGCGCCGTTTCGACCGCGCTTGCAACCCTTGCCACCGCCGCTCCCCTCACCAAGGCCGAGGCGGATGCAGCGACCGCGGCCCACAAGGAGAAGTGCTTCGGCGTCGCGCTGAAGGGCCAGAACGATTGCGCGGCCGGCCCCGGCACGACTTGCCAAGGCACCTCGACGGTCGACTTTCAGGGCAACGCGTGGAAGTTCGTGCAGGGTGGCACCTGCACCAGCATCCAGCTTCCGAACGGGAAGACCGGATCGCTCAAGCCGGTCTAGTCGCACCGCACGGCAGACGTTCACGATCATAGAGAAAGCGGAGAGACGACATGAACGCTGCGATCTCGTCCCGGTTGCTCGCAGCCGAGCCTCCCCGCTTTCCCGCGCTTGCCATACATGGCCTGGCTGGCACCAGCTTCAAGCCCGGGCACCTTGCTGCGATCCTTGGCGCGGGACGGCAGCGTGGCTTCTTCGAGGTGCATGCAGAGAATTACATGGGCGCGGGCGGGCCGCCGCATCGCGCGCTGGAAGCCGTGCGCCGCGATCATCCGGTATCATTGCATGGTGTGTGCATGTCGATCGGCGGCGAACGGCCGCTCGACAAGGCGCATCTGAAGCGCTTCCGCGATCTCGTCGAGCGCTACGAGCCCGCGCTGGTATCGGAACATCTCGCCTGGTCGACCCACGACACCACCTACTTCAACGACCTGTTGCCGCTGCCCTATACCGAAGCGACGCTCGCACGGGTCTGCGATCATATCGATCAAGTGCAAGACGCCATCTGGCGGCCGTTGCTGCTGGAAAATCCGTCGACCTATCTCGCGTTCACCGAATCGACGATGAGCGAGACCGAGTTCATCCGCCGCGTCGCGGAGCGCACCGGATGCGGACTGCTGCTCGACATCAACAATGTGTTTGTCTCGGCAAACAATCACGGCTTCTCCGCGCTCGACTATCTCTCCGACTTTCCGTTGTCACGCGTCGGCGAAATCCATCTCGCCGGTCATGCCGAGCAGCTCGACGATGAAGGCGACCTGCTCCTGATCGATAGCCATGACGGGCCGGTCACGGACGCGGTGTGGAAGCTGTTCGAGATCGTCGTCTCGCGCTGTGGTTCCGTCCCGACGCTGGTCGAATGGGACAGCAAAATTCCGGACTGGCCCGTGCTGAAGGCCGAAGCGGCCGCGGCGCAAGCAATCCTCGACCGCCACCAGCGGGAGATGCGCTATGCTGCCGCTTGAGGAGGAGCTCTCGTCCTACGCGGCGCGCTTCGCGGCTGCGCTGATCGACCCCGGGCGCGAGACACCCTCGCTCGTCACCGGGCCGAACGGAAAGGCGGCGGTCCGGCGCTACAATGTCTATCGCAACAACGTCACGGTCAGCCTGATCGATGCGCTTGCCGCGGTCTACCCTGCGGTCCAGCGCATCACGGGCGTCGAGTTCTTCCGTGCCATGGCGCGTTTCCATGTCCGGGCCTCGCCGCCAACATCGCCGCTCTTGCTCGACTATGGCCGCGACTTTCCCGCGTTCATCGAAACCTACGAATATGCCTGTGCCATGCCCTGGCTAGCGGATGTCGCGCGGATCGAGCGGGCCTGGCTCGACGCCTATCATGCCGCCGATGCCGCGCCATTGTCACGGGATGTGCTCGCTCTGGTTCCGCCGGAGCGGCTGGCGGATGTGGTGTTCACCGCACATCCTGCAGCAGGACTCGTCCGCTCGCCTTTCGCGGCGGTGACGATCTTCGCCGCCAATCGCGGCGGAGAGATGCCGGGTCAGATCGACGCGGGAACGCCGGAAGATGCTCTGATCACCCGGCCCGAGATGGACGTCGTCGTGCGCCATCTGCCCGAGGACGGCGCGGTGTTTCTGACAAACCTGATGTCGGGACGGCCGCTTGGCGACGCCGCAGCGTCGGCACTTCAGTCCTCGCCCGGATTCGACATCGCGGCGAACATCGCGGGCATGATCGAGGCGGGTGCTTTCACATCAATCAATTTCGGAGAAGCATGATGGTCATCGATCAGCATTTTGGCGCCAGTGAACGCCACCGGCTGAGCCACCTCGCTGACAAGGCCGAGCACCTGATCCAGACAGTGGCCTTGCCGTCGCTGGTTCAATTCGTGATGCGCGTGGCGCTGGCGGTGCCGTTCTGGAAATCCGGCATCCTGAAATGGACCGGCTTCCTCAAGCTGAGCGACACCGCGGTGACGCTGTTCACCGACGAGTTCATGCTGCACCTGCCAGGCGGGCCCTATCACTATCCGCTACCTGCGGTGATGGCATTCCTGTCCGGATGCGGCGAGATCATCTTTCCGGTGCTGCTGGTGCTCGGCCTTGGCACCCGCTTTGCCGCACTCGGGCTGTTGTTCATGACCATGATTGTCGAACTCACCGTGCCCGACGGCTGGCCGATCCACCTCACTTGGGCGGCGATGGCGCTCGGGATCATGGCTTGGGGACCGGGACGCATCTCGGCGGATCATCTGATACACGGATTCCTTCGGCAAACGAACTGAGCACTCAAGCTAGCGTCCGCATCCCTTTTCCGGCCGCTCATAACCGGTCTGGTTGCAGGTTCGAGTCCTGCCGGGCCCACCAAGACACGTGGAGCCGTCACCGTTTCAATAGGCGCGCGCGAAGTCACCCTCCTGCTTGATGTCAGTGAATACCGGAAAGCGCGCCTTCCACGGCGTGCCCTTGGCCGTCGTCAACTTGTTGAGCCGCTCAAGCACGCCGAGGCCATCCTTGCGCAGGCCCGCCGAGACCGCCGCAAGGTCCGGGAAATTCTTCAGGACGGCATCGAGCCAGATGGTGCGGCCGGCCAGGAAACCGCCCGCGCCCGCGGCATAGGCGAAGTCGAGGACGCGCTCGAATTTTTCCGGCGCGGCGCCGCCCGACAGGAGCACCCAGGGAATGCTCCGCTCGCGGCAGATATCGCCGATCGCATCGAATTCCTTCTGCGCGGCCGTGGCTTCCTTGCTGCCGTCACGGGCCGGCAGGCTGTTGGCCGCGAGAGGGCTCTCAAGCTTCAGGAGATCGACGCCGTATTCGGGCCTGGCAAACTCGCGCACGCTATCGATGACGAGGCCCGGCAGCTTGCCGGGCGATTCCACATAATCGGCGGTGTGATTGGCGCTGCCAAGGAACGGATAGACCAGCAGTTCAAGAACATAGGGAACGTCGTGGCGGGCGCACTCCTCGCCAATCTCGCGCACGAAGCGCTTCTGATGCTCGTTGACCGCGGCGTCCGCATCCGGCCGATACCAGGCCAGCACCTTGACGGCGTCGCCGCCCATGGCGCGAATTTTCTCCACACTCCAGTTGGCGATCGCGCGCGACTTGCGACCGCCCGCGGTCTCCTCGACGCGATGCTCCTCCAGCGTCATGATCAGGCCGCAGCGCGGCGGCAACAGATCAATCGCGGCGGGCACGGCAAAATTCGGATCGAACAGCATCGAGCTGCAATGCGGTGCGAGGTTTTCCACGAGGAGCCGCTTGGCCGCCGTGACGTCGGAATATTCGACCTGATCCCGCGTGATTCCCTTCGCCTTCGCAATGGCATCGAACAGCGGCGGCCGCTGATCCAATGCCACCATGCGAAAGTGGCCTTCCGCGTCAGCAAGGCGTCCCAGCCCGCGGTTCTTTCCAATCGTTCTCATGGCTTCGTCCTCATGAATGCAAGACAGTCGTTGATGGTGGGGATTCCGTTGCGGCCACCCGCGTGGCGACATTTCATCGCGGCCGTGGCTGCAGAAAACGCCATGGCGGTGCGCACATCGAGGCCGACGCCGATCGCCAGCGCATAGGCGCCATGAAAGACGTCGCCGGCACCGGTGGTATCGACGACATCGACGGCATAGGCGGCATGCCGGTGCAGCTGGCCATTCTCGTACCAACTGACGCCACCCTCGCCGCGTGTGACGGCGATGACACTGCAGCCGAAGCGCGCCAGTGCTGCGAGAGATTCGTCTTTGGCAGACCCGACGAAAGAAGCGAGCGCAGGCTCGGAAAAGATCGCATGGTCGGTCAGGGGCAGCAGTCGCTCGAATACCTCGGCATCAGCCATATCGCCGTCGAGTACCGTCGGAATGCCGCGCGCACGCGCCTCGCGAAACAGCGTCGCGGCGCCCTCCACCCAGCGCGGATCCGCCAGCACCGAGGATGCGCGAGCGACGGCTTCAAGCGGAAGCCAATCGGCCGCTTCCGGAAAGAGACCACGGAAGTTCACGATCTGCCGCTCGCCCGAACTGTCGACAATGATCCCCGAGACCGATGAGCGGCCATCGGGAAACAGCCGGAAATTCTCGACGTCGACACCTTCGGCCGCAAAAGCCGACCGCATCTCGTGCCCGGCGGCATCGTCCCCTGCCCGCCCCCAGAACGCGACGGAGGCACCGAGCCGTGCGACGGCGACCGCGGCATTGGCGGCCATTCCGCCGCCAAGGGTACCGTAGTCGATGGCCTTTATCTTCTCGCTGTTGCCCGCAAAGAGCCGATCAACACGCCAGACCTGATCGAGCGCGGACAGCCCAAGGCAGATCACCTGGACGCCCCTGGCTCCCGACGCCACATCCGCGAGCGCTGAAAGAGCTGCTATGTTCGCCGATGCGCTCACCGCAAAACCTGCCCGTTCGCTGCATCGAACAAATGCGTCTTGCCCGGCTGGGGCCGCAAACTGAGGCGATCGCCGGGCTTTGGTCGCAACGCTGGATCGACCCTTGCGATCGCGGAGACGCCGGCGAGATCGAAATGGATCAGCGTATCCGAGCCGAGCGGCTCGACCAGCTTGACGTGGATGGCGATGCCGTCCGCCGCATCGGTCGTGACGGCAAAATGTTCAGGACGAATGCCGAGCACGGCATTTCCCGCCTGCTGCAGGCGGCTTGCGGCCTCGCCGTCCAGCGGCACCGCCGTTGCGCCTTGCGAAAGGATCGCGCGCTCCTCACGCCATTCGACCGGGAAGAAGTTCATGGCCGGCGAGCCGATGAAGCCGGCGACGAACTGGTTGGCCGGCCGCTCGTACACTGTCTCCGGCGTGTCGTATTGCTGGATCGCCCCGTTCTGGAGCACCACGATCCGGTCGGCCATCGTCATGGCCTCGATCTGGTCATGGGTCACGAAGACCATGGTGGTCTTGAGCTCCTGCGATAGCGCCTTGATCTCGGCCCGCACCTGCCCGCGCAGTTTTGCGTCGAGGTTGGACAACGGCTCGTCGAACAGGAACGCCTTGGGATTGCGCACAATCGCACGGCCCATGGCGACGCGCTGGCGCTGTCCGCCGGAGAGCTCCTTCGGCTTGCGATCGAGATAGGGCTCGATGTGCAGGAGCGCGGCGGCACGCTTCACGCGCGCATCGATCTCCGCCTTTGGCGTTCCCCGCAGCTCCAATGCGAACGACATATTGTCGTAGACGCGCATGTGCGGATAGAGCGCGTAGTCCTGGAACACCATCGCAATATCGCGCTGTGCAGCTTGCACGCCGTTGACGCGCTTGTCGCCGATGTAAAGGTCACCCGACGTGATCGGCTCGAGACCCGCAATGATTCGCAGCAGGGTCGACTTGCCACAGCCGGACGGCCCGACGAACACCACGAATTCATGGTCCGCGATCTCCAGATTGAGATCGGGGATCACGGTGAAACTGCCGTAGCGCTTGACGAGGTTGCGGATCGAGATCGAGGCCATGATCGCCTAACCCAGCGCCAGTACCGGCTTGATCAGTTCGCCCCTGGCAAAGCGGGCGAAATTCTCAGGCAGGGCCGACAGGCCGAACTCGCCGTCGACGAGGACGCGGTATTCGTCCTTGAACTTGCGCAGCAATTCGATGTTCGGCTCGAAATCCGAGACCGGGAAGTAGAAGGTCCGGATCATGTAGAAGTCCTTGCGGCGGAACACCTTGCCCTCTTCGATGGTCCAGGGCGCGGCGTTCTCGCCGACCAGCACCAGCGCGCCGCGCGGCAGGACGAGCTCGATGCCGAGGTTGCGCGCCGCATGCGCGCCGGAGCATTCCATGATGAGAGCAAAGCGCTTCGAGGTGTCGCCCACGGGATGCGCCTTCGCGCCGAAGGATTGCGCGATCTTCAACCGCGTCGCATTGGGGTCGGCGACGTAGATGTCGTTGTAGCCGAGCGCACGGAGCGCCAGCACGACGCCGAGGCCGACCGGCCCGGCGCCCATGACAAGAACAGGTCCGGCCTCACCGGGCGGCACCACGCGGCTGACGAAACGCACGGCGTGGCCCGACGTGCCGATGGTGTCGAGCAAGAGCGGCGCAAGGCTGTCCTCGATGTCATCGGGCACCGGCAGCAGGCAATTTTCCGGCACCGGCACGTATTCGGCGTAGCCGCCCGGCCGGTTCCAGCCGATCAGGCTGGAGACCTCCAGGCACATCTGGGTATCGCCGCGCTTGCAGGCCGCGCAATGGTCGCAGTGGAGTGGAATATAGACGGCACAGCGGCGACCATGCAGCCGGTGACCGGGCTGCTCGACCACGCCGAAAATCTCATGGCCGGCGGTGAACTCTGCGCCCTTGTGCCAGAGCTTGAAGTCAGAACCGCACAGCGCGGTGCGCGAAACGCGCACGAGCACTTCACCTGTGCCGACGTCAGGCATTGCCACGCGCTCGATGGTGATGCGGTCGCCGCCGTGGAAGACCGCGGCCTGCATGATCGAATTCGGACGGGGTGATACGTTCATCAGATACCTAGCCTTTCACCGCACCGAGCGTCAGTCCGGACACCAGCCAGCGCTGAACCAGGGCAGCCAGCACCAGCGGCGGCAGTGCGATCAGCGTCGCAGCGGCCATGAGAGCGCCCCATTGCGTCGAGCCTTCGCCGATGAAGTTGAAGGCCGCCGCGATCAGCGTCTTGGTGTCGCCGTTGGAGAGCACCAGCGCAAACAGGAAGTAGTTCCACGAGAAGACGAAGGCGAGGATCGCCGAGACGGCGACGCCGGACGCCACCAGCGGCAGCGCGATACGCCAGAGGATGCGCGTGACGCTGCATCCGTCGACCTGCGCGGCCTCGAAGACGCTGCGCGGGATGCCGTCGAAGGATGGCAGCAACACCCAGATCACGATCGGCAGCGTGATGACCGCGTGGCTCAGGATCAGCGCGGTGTACGAGCCGATCATCCCGACCTGCCGGAACATGACGTACCACGGCAGCAGGAACAGCGTGCCGGGCGCCATGCGCGCGGCGAGCGTCAGGATCGCCGGCCAGGAAATGCGAGTCCAGGACACGGCGAAGGCGGCGGGGATGCCGAACAGTAGTCCGAGCGCTGTCGAGCCGACGGTGACGATGAGGCTGTTGAGCGCATAGCTGAGGAACGGCGTCGTCTTCGTCAGCTCGACATAATTGTCGAGCGTCGGCGTGAAGATCAGCGTCGGCGGATAGGCCGTCACCTCGAACGACGGCTTGAACGAGGACAACACCATCCAGACCGTCGGCGCCATGATGAGCACACCGGCGAGCACGAGCTGCACGGTGTTGAGCCAGCGGATCCAGCGGTCGGTGTTGGCGGCATCCGTCATGACATCACCACGCCACAGCGCCGCGCAGGCGGTTGAAGGCGAGCACGGCGCCGAACACGATCGCCGTCAGCGTCAGCATCAGGGCGCTGGCGTAACCGATGTTGAAGAATTCGAAGCCGACCCGGAAGCCGTAGATGTTGAGCGTGTTCGAGGCGTTGCCGGGGCCGCCCTGGGTCGTGATGTAGATGATGTCGAAGAAACGCAGGAGATCGACGCTGCGCAGGATGGCCGCGGTGACGATCGTCGGCAAGAGCAGCGGCAAAGTGATGCGCTGGAAGGTCTTGAACGGCGATGCCCCGTCGATCTGCGCGGCCTCGTAGACGCTCGGCGGCAGGGATTGCAGGCCGCCCAACACGATCAAGGCGACGTAAGGCGTCCACTGCCAGCTGTCGATCAGAGCGACGGTCGGGATAACCCAGGTCGGCGACGCCAGCCAGTCCGACGGCGGCAGGCCGAACGACTGGAGGATGTAATTGGCCGCGCCCAGCGAAGGATCGAGGATCACCAGCCACATCATGCCCGCCACCACTGGCGGCATCATGAACGGGGAGATGAACAGCGAGCGCACGATTCCCGGCAGGCGCCTGGCGTGAAACAACACCAGAGCCAGCCACACGCCGAAGACGAGCTGGAGCACCAACGATAGCACATAGAGCGCTATGGTGATCCAGAGTCCGTGCCAAAACTCGTAGTCGGAGATCAGCTTTGAATAATTGGCGAGGCCCGCAAAGGACTGCTTGCCGGTCGAGGAGAATGTCTGGAAGCCGAGCCAGATCGTATAGACGACCGGAAACGCGATCATCGCGACCGTGAAGATCACGGCCGGCGCCGAGAGCGCCGCCATTTCCAGCTTCTGCCGGTCCTGCGTGAGTGTCGCAGCCGCGTCCGACATGCGTCCGTTTCCTTGAGAGTGAGGAGCCGGCAGGCATAAGCCTGCCAGCATCAGGCGGTTACTTCTGGGCGATCAGCGCATCGAGCGCCTTGTCGGCATCAGCACAGGCCTGGTCGATGGGCTTCTGCTTCAAGATCAGGTCCTGCACGGCCTGGCCGATGAATTCGCGTGATTCCGGGTTGGCGATGATGGGATAGCCGACCTCGGAGGAGCCCTTGGTCGCAAGCACGTCGAGCGCAGCCTGCCATTCCTTGCGGACCGGCTCCTCGTCGATCCATTTGCGGTACTCAGGATCCTTGGCAACCGACGGCCGCGGCGGGGCAATGCCCTGGAGCGCCATTTTCTTCTGCACCTCGGGGCTGGTCGCCCACTGCACGAAGTACCAGGCCGCGTCCGGCTGCTTGCTGTGCGAGGAAACCGCCATGCCCCAGCCGATCGTGGTCGGCACCTGGCCGGCCTCGCCTGCCGGGAACGGCAACAGGCCGGTGTCCTTCAGGCGCGCGCCGCCCTCCATCACTGTGCGCAACTCGTTCGAGGATTCGAACGCCATCGCGGCGCGGCCGCTGCGGTAGAGCGCCGAAATCTGCTGGAAGCTGTAGTTGACCACACCTGGCGGACCGAAGTCGCGCAGCAGCCGGCTATAGGTGTCGAGTGCTTCCTTGCCCTTGGCCGAGCAGAGGTTCGACTTGCCGCCTGCGATGTAGCTGCCTCCGATGTTGTGCAGCATGTTGCTGAAGGTATAGGCGACCGCGGGCTTGAGGCCACGCGAGACAAAGGGCGTGACAGCGCTGTCGCAGGTCTTGATCTTCTCGGCGGCCGCCTCGACATCCTTGATGGTCTTCGGCGCCTCAATGCCGCACTTCTTGAAGATGTCGGTGCGGTAATAGAAGATCGGACCTTCGATGTTCATCGGCATGCTGGTCAGCTTGCCGCCGAAGGTCGCGGCCTTGAGCAGAGCCTGGCTCAACCCGGCCGGGTCGTATTCCTTGGCCACCTCATTCTTGGCCATCGCAGTGAGATCGCCGTACCAGCCGGCCGCGGCAAACTGCTCGCCCTCGCGCGAAGGCAGCGTCATGAACACGTCGACCTCGTCGCTGTTCGCATTCATGACGGTGACCAGACGCTGGCGCATCTGTTGTTCCTGATAACCGTCGACCTTCAGGGTCATGCCGGTCAGCTTCTCGAAATCGGCCTTGTAGGTCAGCAGCGCCTGCGCGACCGGATTGTTATTGGCGAGAAAGGTGACGGTCCTGCCCTTGAACTTCATCCAGTCGAAATCGGCCGCATGAGCCTGCGCGCTGACGGCGACAAGCGCGAGAACGGGCAACGCGACGTGCGTCGCGAGCATCCTGACCTTCATCGAACTCTCCTCCCGGCTGGCCGCCTTAAGCTGGCGGGCCATTTGAACGCCACTTGAAAACGGTTACAATTTAGACCTCACATCGGTTGTGTCAAGCAATGGACAAACCGGATATTCTGCGGCAAATTTACGAGATTACCGCTGCCACGCGGTTTGCCCCGTCGAATGTAACGTTACATTGATGCGATTGACCAACGCCAAATCCGTGAAACAGGGCATCCGCGCCGTCGCAGCCCGTGCCGGCGTCTCAACGGCCTCGGTGTCGCGCGCGCTCAACAATCCCGATGCGGTGAGCCCTTCCCTGCGGGCGCGCATCGAACAGGCCATCGACGCGCTCGGCTACATTCCGCATGCGCCGGCGCGCATCCTGTCGTCACGGCGCTCGCGCACGCTCGGCGCGATCGTTCCGACCATCGACAACACGATGTTCGCGCGCGGCATCGCCTCGCTCCAGCAGTATCTCTCCTCGGTCGGATACATGCTGTTTCTCACCACGAGCGGCTACGATCTCGACGTCGAATTGCAGCAAGCGCGCAATTTGATCAGCCGCGGCGTCGATGGACTTGTGCTGCGCGGTGATTGCCATCACGAGGGACTGCGCAAGTTGCTTGCGGACAACGCGGTTCCCTTCATCAATGTCGGCATCTACCAGCCTGATCGACCCCACCCTTGCGTCGGAACCAACAACGAAGCGGCCGCCCACCGCGCCGCCGCGCACGTCATCGAGCTTGGCCACCGCCGCATCGGGATCGTCTCGGCGCTCCAGCGCAACAACGACCGCGCCAGCGCTCGCGTCGCCGGCTTTCGCCGCGCGCTCACCGAGAACGGCCTGGAGCTCCCTCCGCAATGGCATGTCGAGGTGCCCTACACGCTGGACGACGCGCGCGAAGCAGCCCGCTATCTCCTCAACCTGAAGGATCGTCCGACCGCCGTCGTCTGCGGCAACGATGTGATCGCCTACGGCGTGTTGCTCGAGGCGGAGCGCGATGGATTTTCGGTGCCGCGCGACCTGTCGGTGGTCGGCTTCGACGATCTCGACTGGAGCCGCCATTTGCGGCCGAGCCTGACCACGATCCACGTGCCGACCGGAGAAACCTGGCAGCGTGCCGGCGAATATCTGGTGCGCAGCCTCGCCGGCGAGCAGACCATCATGCATCGCGAGATCGACTTCTCCCTGGTGGTCCGTGAATCGACGGCTCCCCCACTCAAATCCTGAAGCGAGACCCCTGCAATGCGCTCAAATTTCTCTCTTGCGGCCGGCTTCCATGCCGTGGTGATCGGCGGCGCCGGCGACATTGGCGCCGCGATCAGCAATCAGTTTTGCGATCTCGGCGCGACGGTGACCGCAACGGCGGCCAACGAGACCGATCTGGCGCGCACTTTGCTGAAATCGCGCCCCGGACTCACACTGGCGACGCTCGACGTCACGAACGACGACGCTGTCGCTTCTTTTGCCCAACAGCAAAAGCGCGTCGATGCGCTGGTCAACTGCGCGGGAATCCTCGCCCGCGATAAGGAATACGAGATCGAGACCTTCATGAGGGTGCTCGACGTCAATCTCACGGGCACATTTCGAACCTGCATGGCGTTCCGCCCGCTTCTCGCCGAGAGCAAGGGCGCGATCGTCAATCTTGCCTCGATGAATGCGACATTGGCGCTGCCGCGAATCCCGGCTTATTGCGCCAGCAAGGGCGGTGTCGTGATGCTGACCAAGGCGCTCGCGTTGGCATGGGCCAAGCAAGGCATCCGGGTCAATGCGGTTGCCCCCGGCTATATCGAAACGGCGATCAATGCGGCCGGCCGCACCGATCGCGCGCACTATCAGCGCATCGCCGACCGCACCGCGTTCAAGCGCTGGGGTCAGCCGGAGGACGTTGCGGGAGCCGTCGCATTCCTCTGCATGCCGGCATCTCAATATGCTACCGGCACCGTCGTCGCGGTGGATGGCGGGTTTCTTGCCGGATGAGCCAGGAAACCAACGGATACGGCCTGCATAATGTCGCCGGAAATGTCTGGGAATGGTACGAGGACCGCCTCGCACCGTCGGGAGTCCCCTTGAATCGCGAGCCTGCACCGAACCGCTCGACGCGCGGTGAATCCTGCCTCGAGTCCCACGGCAGCCGCCACCGCTTCGCAGCGCGAAACCCGAACGCGCCGGTCGGCTCGTCGGGCACGACCGGCTTCCGTGTCGTGCGCACCGGGCAGCTGCGGGATCCGGCATAGGATGACGCTGGCGACAAATGCCGCGAAGCCGGCCCCTGCTCCCGGCACCCGTCTGTTGCCGCAGTTCTTGCGCAATTTCGTGCGCAATCGCGAGACCGGCCTCGTGCTGGTCGGCATTGTCGTCGGGTTGCTGAGCGGCGTCCTCGTTGCCGCGATCTCGGGCCTCAGCCAGGCTTCGCACGCGCTGCTGTTCGACATTCCCCTCGACGCACATCTGAGCGCCACCGGCGTGATTTCCTGGCAGCGCACGCTGCTGATCCCGGCAGTTGGCGGCCTGGTCCTGGCGCTGATCGGGCTGTACTTCGCGCGGCGCGTCAAGGGACAGCAGCTCGCCGACGCCATCGAAGCCAACGCACTCTATGGCGGCCGGGTGTCCTTCCGCGGCAGCCTGCTGATCTCGATCCAGACTCTGCTGTCCAACGGGTTCGGTGGATCGGTCGGACTCGAAGCGGGATACACGCAGATCTGCTCGATGTTTGGCTCCCATGTCGGCCAGCGCCTCGCCGCCCGCCGCAACGACATGCGGCTGTTGGTGGCCTGCGGCGCGGCGGGGGCGATCAGCGCAGCGTTTTCGGCTCCGCTGGCCGGCGCCTTCTATGCCTTCGAGGTCGTGCTGGGAGCCTACACCTCGGCCGCTCTGGTGCCCGTCATCGCCAGCGCCGTCACGGCCTGGCTGGTGGCGCGGGGGTTGACGCACCAGTCCTTTCTGATGGTGCCCGGCTTCCCATCGCCCGTGTCCGTCGAGATGATCGGACAGACCGTGCTGATCGGCATCATTTGCGCATTCGTCAGCATCCTCGTCATGCTCGCGGTCGCATTCTCCGAACGTTGCTTTCAGCGCGTCACGCTCTTCAGCGGCTTCGTGCGCCCGATCCTCGGCGGCCTGCTGCTCGGCGGCCTCGCCCTGCTGACGCCGACCGTGCTCGGCGCAGGACATGGCGCAATGCAGATCCTGCTGGTCAGCAATCCGAGCTGGCTCCTGCTCACGACGACCATCGTGCTCAAGATCCTGGCATCGGCCGTCTCGCTCGGCTCCGGCTTTCGCGGCGGCCTGTTCTTCGCCTCGCTGCTGCTCGGCGCGCTGATCGGGCAGCTCTACAGCGTCGTGCTGACCGGCCCCTTCCCCACGCTCGCGCTTCAGCCCGGGACCGCCGCCATCGCGGCTCTCGCCGCACTCGGAACCGGTGTGCTCGGCGCACCGTTCAGCATGGTTTGTCTCGCGCTCGAGATCACCGGCGATTTCTCCGTGACCGTCGGGGCCGTGGTCGCATCATCGGTCTGCGCGCTGATCGTCCGCGAGTTGTTCGGCTACAGCTTTGCGACATGGCGCTTCCACCTGCGCGGCGAGGTGATCCGCGGTCCGCAGGACATCGGCTGGGTCCGTCAGATGAGCGCAGCGTCCCTGATGCGCGCCGACTTCGAGAATGCGCTGACGACCATGCCGATCGGCGAGGCGCAGAAGCTGTTCTCGCCGGCGCAGGTCCGACAGGTCGTGCTGCGCGATCCGAACGGCAGCTATGCCGGCATCGTCGCGGCGGCGACGCTGCATTCCGTCACCAATCGGGACGACGATCCGCTCGGGTCGCTGGCCCAGCAGCAGGATGAATACCTGCTTCCGACCACGTCGGTTCGCGAGATCCTGAAGGCCTTTGAACGGAGCGAAGCCGACGTCCTCGCGGTCATTGACCGTGCCGACCACCGCGTCACGATTGGCACCTTAAGCGAATCCCATGTGCTGCGCACCTATGGGGAAGAGCTCGAACGCCGGAACCAGGAGCTGTTTTCGCGGTGATACTTGCGCGCTATGGCCTTAGATCCATATCGATCCGCACAAAATCGCCGCGATAGGTGACTTCACCGAGATAGATCACGGTGCGATCGCTCGCCGTGAAGACACGGCGGACTTCGGCGACCGGCGAATTCAAAGGCACGCGCAGCAGCCGCGCCGCCTCGATGTCCGCGGTTCCGATGGTCAATGTCTGGCGGGCGCTGGCGATCGCCGGATCCCTGAGATCGTTGAGGATCGGGATCACCGTCTCGTTGCGAAAGCGCTTGGGAGACCTGCGAAAGATCTTCTCATCGAGATAGATGGAAATGACGCAATAAGGCTGCTTCTGCCGCGAGTGCAGACGGCGCATGAAGACATATTTCTCGGCCGGCTTGCCGTCTTCGGGAAGCAACGGCGCATCGCTCCGGCTTTCCGAGATGTTGATGATCTCCGGCGAGGTGTCGCGGTACATGTCCGCGAGATCGGACAGTGTGGTCTCGACCTTGAGCCAGCGGTCCTGTCGTACAGTCCCGGTGACGAAGGTGCCGCGGCCCTGCTGCGCCTCGATGACACCGTCGCGGGCGAGCAGTTCGACGGCCTGCCTGATGGTGACGCGCGAGACGCCGAACTCGGCCGCCAGATCCTCGTTGGCCGGCAGGCGAAAACCTTGACTCCAGACGCCGCGCGCAATCCGCTGGCGAAAGATATCGGCAATCTGCGCGTATTTGGGGACGTGACTGTCGGAACTCAATTCCATCTCGCCCTCCGGAAATCAAGCGGCCCAATCACGGCATGACAAGGGCTGCACCGCGTTCCCCGATCATCAGGCTCGCCGCATTGGTATTGGCCGAGGTGATCTGCGGCATCACCGAGGCGTCGATGACGCGCAGCCGCTCGACGCCGCGCACCCGCAGCTGCGGATCGAGTACTGCCCGCTCGTCGCTGCCCATGCGGCAGGTGCCCACGCAGTGAAACACCGTGCCGCCGGTGTTGCGCGCAAACTCCCACAGCCCGGCATCGTTACTTGCGGCCTGGCCCGGCACCATTTCGACGTCCCAGAGCGGGCGGAACGCCTTTTGCTGATAGATCTCGCGCAAGATCTTCAGGCCGGCAACAATGGTCTTGCGGTCGATCTCCTCGGCGAAATAATTGGGCGCGATCAGCGGCTGCTCGAACGGATCGGCCGAGCGGATCGCGAGCTGTCCGCGCGACCGGCCGTGGCATTGCCAGACCGAGGCCGTGAAGCCGGAATAGCTGTGGAGGGGTTCGCCGGGCTTGTCGACGGAGAGCGGCATCACGTTGAACTGCACGTCGGGACGGCCACCGACCGCATATTCGGTACAGGCCGCTCCGCCCACCTGTCCCGCCCCCACCGTCAACGGTCCCCGTCCGGCCAGCATCCATTGCAACCCCATCTTCGCGAGTTCGACAGGATGGCGGACCTGGTCATTGAGCGAGATCCGCTCCTTCAGGCGCACGATCAGCCGTGCCTGATAGTGGTCCTGCAGATTGGAGCCGACTTCGGGCGAGTCGGTGACGACGGCAATACCGTGCTTGCGAAGCAGGTCGGCCGGACCAATCCCGGAAAGCTGGAGGATTTGCGGCGATTGCAGCGCGCCGCCCGACAGGATGACCTCGCGATTGGCTGTCGCGCGATGAACCTGCCCTTTGCTGATCCACTCGACGCCGGTCGCGACGCGGCCGTTGAAAGTGACTTTGCTCACCTGCGCATGCGTGATGATGGTCAGGTTGCGCCGGTCGGCAATCGGTCGAAGAAAGGCGGATGCCGAGCTGGTCCGCCAATGCCGCCCGATGCCAAGCTGATAGGCACCGACGCCAAGCGTCGTCGCGCCGTTGAAGTCGGGATTGCGCGGCAGGCCGAACTGCACGCCCGCCTCCACCCAGGCCCTCGACGCCGGATTGTCGTTACGGAGATCGGAGACCTCGAACTCACCGAGGCCGCCGTGAAACTGGCTCTCGCCGCCGCGATAGCGCTCGTAGCGCCGGAAATTGGGCAGGACGTCGCGATAGTTCCAGCCGTCGGCGCCGAGACGTTCCCAGTCGTCAAAATCCTCGTGCTGGCCGCGGATGAAGATCAGGCCGTTGATCGACGACGATCCGCCGAGCACGCGGCCACGCGGCCAGACGATGGCGCGACCGCCGCTTCCTTCCGACGGCTCGGTCTTGAACAGGCGCGAGAAGCGCTCGTTGTAGATGGTCCGGTAATACCCGACCGGCAGCTTGAGCCAGAAATTCCGGTCCGATCCGCCGGCTTCGAGCAACAACACGCGGCAGGCAGGATCGGCTGACAGTCTGTTTGCGACCACACAGCCGGCCGACCCCGCACCAACGATGATGTAATCGTAGCCAAGCCCCGACATCACGCGGTCCGGTATTGTTCGATCGAGGCAAGATCGGGCGCGATGCCGAGACCCGCCTCGTCGCCGAGCTCGATCATTCCATCGCTGACGTGCAGCACGGGGCCGCAGAATTGATCCCGCAGCGGGTTCTCATTGCTGTCGACCTCCAGCAGTCCCTCGCCGCCGACGCCCGCCAGAAGATGCGCCGACGCCAACAGGCCGATGCCGGCGCCGAGATAGTGCGGACAGAACATCTTGCCTGACGTCAGGATGTCGCGGGCGATGCCGGCGCAAGCCGAAAGCCCGCCCCACTTGGCGATGTCGGGCTGGACGACACCGAGAACCGGCTCGCTCAGCACCTCGGCAAAGCCAGCGTGGCTCGCGATGTTCTCACCGGCCGCGAGCCGAAAACGGATCGTCTCGTGCAGCTGCTTCCATTCCTGCCGCGGACGGTCCGCGCGGATCGGCTCCTCGAGCCAGGCAAGGCCGAACGGCTCGAGCTGCGGCGCACGCTCGATCGCCTGCGCGATGGTCCAGCCCTGGTTGACATCGGCCGCAAGCATGCCATCGCCGACGAGGCGGCGCAGCGCGGCGAGATTGGCCTGGTCGCCTGCCGGATCGAAGCCGATCTTCAGCTTCAAGGCGCGATAGCCGCGGCCGAGCGCTGCTTCCGCCGCTCGCTCCGATCCGACCGGATTGATGCCGCTGGCGTAGACTTTTATCCGCTTCCGCGATCCGCCGAGCAATCTCCACAACGCAACGTTCCGGCGCCGCGCATGGAGATCCCAGACCGCAAGATCGATGCCGGCGATCGACTGCGCGAATGGGCCCGCTTCGCCAGATTGCAACGCGAGCACCGAAGTTCCCTGCGTCAGTCGCTCGAATGCGGCACCAGGTTCGCTTGCCCTGAATCCGACAAGCGCCGGTGCCAGGACCTCGTTGACCAGCCGAACACGATGCTCGGCGCCCGGCGCGGGAAAGTTGCACCAGACCTCGCCCCAGCCCACGTAACCGTCCGTGTCCTCGACCCGAACGAACACGGCAGGCCGGTCCCCCATCCGCCCGAACGAGGTGATGACCGGTGTCGTCAGAGGATAACGAAAGCCAAAGGCCTGGACGCTCCGGATGGTGAAAGGCGGCGATGTCATGCGCGGAAAAGCCTGCGGCGCCTACGACCAAAGCGGCGCTTGTATGGTCATCCTATTTATAATATGACTTGGGCAAACATCAACTGCAATCTGGGTGGGCGCGTCGAATGGACGGAGCTGGCGTGAGACGCTTTGGTCTCGGGTTGATACCGTGGGTCGGTGCGATCCTGCTCTGGTATGCCGTGCGCTGGAGCGGCTTCGTCAACGCATCGCTGATCCCCGCCCCGCACCAGGTCGCCGCGAAGTTCGTCGAGCTTCTCACCAAGGAAGGCCTCCTGATCGACATCTTCGCCTCGACCAGGCGCGTCTTCTTCGGCGTCTCGCTTGGAATTCTCGTCGCGGTGCCCGTCGGCTTCCTGCTCGGATGGTATCGCCCGGCCCGCACCTTCGCCGACCCCATGATCAATTTCTTCCGCGCGCTGCCGCCGATCGCGCTGATCCCGCTCGTCATCGTCTATTTCGGCGTCGACGAGCTCGCAAAGCTCGTCATCCTGTTCTACGCCTCGTTCTTCTCCGGCGTGATCGTCATGTATGAGGGTGTCTCGCAGATCACGCCGCTCTATATCCGCGTGGCGCAGACGCTCGGCGCCAATCAGGCGGAAATCTTCCGCAAGGTGATCATTCCCCTCACCGTTCCGCACATCCTCACCGCGCTGCGGGTCGCGCTTGGGGTAGCCTGGGCGACGCTGGTGGCATCCGAACTGATCGCGGCCCAGCGTGGGCTTGGCGCCATGATCCAGAATGCATCGACCTACTTCCTGCTCGACGTCATCTATGTCGGCATCATCTGCATCGGCCTGATCGCGCTGATCATGGACATGATCCTGCGCAAGATCACGGCCCGGTTGCTGGTCTGGCAGGATCGGGCCATCGCATGACCACGCGTGCACAGTTCGACAAGGTTTCGCTTGCCTTCGAGACCCCGAAGGGACGCCTCAACGTCGTCGAGGATGTCAGCTACGATATCAACGATGGCGATTTCATCGCGGTGATCGGCCCTTCAGGCTGCGGCAAGACCACGATGATGAGCATGCTCGCGGGCTTCCAGAAGCCGACAACCGGAAGCGTGCTGTTCGACGGGCGGCCCGTCACGGGTCCTGGTCCCGAGCGCGGCGTCATCTTCCAGGAATATGGCGTCTTCCCGTGGCTGACGGTGAAACAGAACATCGCTTTCGGCCTGACGCTCCGAGCCAATCACGTCGCGGCCGGCGAGCGTGATTCGATCTGCGATCACTATCTCGGCCTGATGGGGCTGTCCGACTTCGCCAACTCCTATCCGAAGCATTTGTCCGGCGGCATGCGGCAGCGGCTCGCGATCGCGCGGGCTTACGCGGTCAAGCCGCAGTTCCTGCTGATGGACGAGCCGTTCGGTGCGCTCGACGCCCAGACCCGTTCCAACATGCAGAACCTGCTGCTCAAGGTGCTCCAGACCGAAGGCAAGACGGTCATGCTGATCACCCACTCCGTGGAGGAGGCGATCTATCTCGCGTCCCGTATCGTGGTGGTGACCGCGCGGCCGGCGCGGATCAGGCAGATCATCGACGTGCCGTTCGCCTATCCGCGCGATGAATCGATCCAGGAACGGCCCGAATTCGGCGAGCTGCGAAGCTATATCAAGCATCTGGTGATGGACGAGTATCGCGCCCAGCAGGCGCAGATGCGTCCGGTCTCTTTCTCGGAATAAACAACACAGCGGAGGACGACCTATGGATCGGCGACAATTTCTGACCACGACGGCCGGGCTTGCCCTGGGGTCCTTCACCGCCGCAGCCCCTGCGATTGCTCAGGCAAAAACAAAAGTTCGTGTCGGCTATCTGCACACCGTTGCCGTCGACGGCCAGATCTGGACCGGCATGGACCGCGGTTCCTTCGAAAAGCAGGGACTGGATCTCGAGCTGCGGCAGTTCAATACCGGCCTCGAAATCTTCCAGGCGCTGATCGGCGGCAGCCTCGACGTGCTGGCGACGGGCGCCGTGCTCTCGAACTTCCCCGCCCGCGGCCAGGGCAAGGTCTTCCTCATCAACGACATCGAGGTCGCGACCGCACAGCTCTGGGTGCGCGGCGATCAGGGCATCAAGTCATTCGAGGACCTGAAGGGCAAGCGGATCGCAACTGCGACCGGCACCACCGCGCATGTGTTCCTGGACACCGCGCTGCGCGCGAACAAGGTCGATCCCAAACAGGTCGAACTCGTCAACCAGACCATGCCGGCCGCCGTAACCGCCTTCATTTCAGGCGCGGTACCTGCCGTCGCGCTCTGGGTGCCTTTCAACGTGACGGTTCGCGACAAGGTGCCGGGCGCGGTCAAGCTCGCCGACGCCTCAGCCTATTATCCAAAGGCCGCGATCATCGGCGGCTGGGCCGCGGCCAACGACTATTACGAGCCCAACAAGGAAACGCTGGCGAAGCTGATCCGTGGCTGGGCCGATGCCAATGACTACATCATCGCGAACAGCACCGAAGCGATGGAAAAGCTGCAGAAGGGCCACTACAGCCAGACGCCGATGGCCGACATCGACGAATCGTTCAAGGCGCAGAAGATGTTCTCGTCACGGGACTGGAAGCGGATGTATTCCGACGGCACGGTCACCAACTGGCTGCAGCAATCGACCGACTTCTTCATGGCCAATGCCGGCATCAAGGACTTTACCCCGGCAAGCAAATATTTCGATCCGAGCCTGTATTTGAAAACGATTGCGTGACGCACCTGGACGCAAATCGCGTCCTAGAGGTAGCTCTCGAACGCGACCCGCTGCGCGGGCGTCAAGTGTAAGCCGTGCTTGGTGCGCCGGTCCAGGAAGTCGGCAGGCTTCCTGGCCCACTCCTTCTCGCGAAGATACACCGCTTCGCATTCATAGAACTCACCGCCGAAATGACGGCCGAGGTCTACGGCGCGGCGGACCGGACCCAGCAGTTGGCGCGCGCGCGTCCCATAGAGACGGGCATAGTGATGGATGAGCGTTCGCGGCAAATCGGGATAGTCGCGTGCCAGCCGATTTGCGAACTCATCGAAGCTGCCGCCGATGCCGCCGCCCGGCAGCGGCCGATCCGCGGTCCAGGCCGACGACAGCTTCGGAAACCACGGCGCGAGGCGCTGCAGCGCCTGCTCCGCCAGCCGGCGGTAGGTCGTGATCTTGCCGCCGAAGATCGACAGCAGCGGCGGCACATCCTGCGCGCCATGAACCTCGAACACATAGTCGCGCGTCACGGCCGACGGATTGTCGGCGTTGTCGTCGTAGAGCGGCCGGACCCCGGAGAACACATGCACGATCTCGCCGGCCTGCGGCGGCGTTCGGAAATAGCGGCGCAAGACCTGCAACAGGTAATCGGTCTCGTCCTCGCCGATCGCGACGTCCTCGGCGCGGCCGTGATAGGGAATGTCTGTGGTGCCGATCAACGCGAGATCGCCCTCATAGGGGTTGACGAAGATCACCCGGCGATCGCTGTTCTGCAGCAGATAGGCCTGCGGCCCGCTCCAGAATTTCGGCACCACTATATGGCTGCCCTTGACCAGCCGTACGCTCTGGGCCGAGTTCAGACCCGCCACGCCCTGGATGACATCCTGAACCCACGGCCCGGCGGCGTTGACCAGCGCGCGCGACCGCACGACCTGCGTTGTGCCGTCGTCGCCGTGCATGTCGAGCAGCCAGGTCTCGCCGTCGCGGCGCGCGCGCACCGCCCGCGTGCGCGGCAGGATGCAGGCGCCGTTCTGCGCGGCATCGATCAAATTGAGGATCACCAGCCTGCTGTCATCGACCCAGCAGTCCGAATATTCGAAGCCTCGCCGGAACTCCTGACGCAGCGGCGCGCCCTCTGGAGCGTGGGACAGATCCAGGCTGCGGCTCGCCGGCAGCTGCTTGCGGCCACCGAGATGGTCGTAGAGCAACAGGCCGGTGCGGACCAGCCACGCCGGCCGCTGCTCCGGCGAATGCGGCAGTACGAAGCGCATCGGCCAGATGATGTGCGGCGCCGAGGCGAGCAGCACCTCGCGCTCGATCAACGCCTCGCGCACCAGGCGGAACTCATAATATTCGAGATAGCGCAGCCCGCCGTGGATCAGCTTGCCCGAGCGCGACGAGGTGCCCTCGGCGAAATCATCCTTCTCGCACAGCAGCACTTTCAGGCCGCGGCCGGCGGCGTCGCGGGCGATACCGGCACCGTTGATGCCGCCACCGATCACCGCGATATCGACCAGCCCGTGATCCGTACCTGCGACCGGCGCAGTGCCCGTCATCGCTTGCTGCTGCGCCGTTTCTCGGCGCGGCGCGGCGCTGCCTTTGCCGTTGCGCGGGCCTTGTTCGGCTTCGGCGCCTGCAGGCCGTAGGTGGAGAATCCCTTCGCGGTGTCGGCAATCTCCTCGTCGGTCAGGATGACGCGCGAATCGAGCGCCAGCGAGAGGTAGTACTGACGCGCGATGGTCTCGAGCTCGACCGCGAGCCACATCGCCTTGTCGAGATTGGCGCCGAGCGCGATCATGCCGTGATTGGCGAGCAGGCAGCCATTGCGTCCTTCGAGCGCCGCGATCGCATGATCGGACAATTCCTTGGTGCCGTAGCGCGCGTAGCCGGCGCAGCGGATCTCGGTGCCGCCGAACGCCGCCATCATGTAGTGGCAGGCCGGGATCGGCTTGCGCGCGATGGCGAGCACGGTCGCGTAGGTCGAGTGAGTATGGACGATGGCGCCGACATCGGGCCGGGCGCGCGTGATGTCGAGATGGAAGCGCCATTCGGTGGACGGCTGCAGCGGCCCCTCCCACGCACCATAGTCACCCTCAAGCGGCATCGAGGCGATCATCTCCGGCTTCATCGAATCGTAGGGCGTCGCCGACGGCGTGATCAGCATCCGGTCCTTGTAGCGGGCGGAGATGTTGCCCGATGTCCCCTGGTTGAGACCCGACGCATTCATCCACCGGCACTTGGCGATGATCGCCTCGCGCAACTGTCGTTCCTCACGGGTCATACGAACTGCCTTTCTCTTCAGCACGGATTGCGTGGCGGCTCGCCGGCCAGGAAGCGGCGAACCTCTTCGGCCGCCTGCACGGCGGCCACGGTGACCGTACGCACGGAGGCGCCCGCGATGTGCGGCGTCAGCGTGACGTTGGGAAGTCGCAAGAGCGGCCAGTCCGCCGGAACCGGCTCGACCGCGAAGGTGTCGAGCATGGCGCCGCCGAGATGCCCCGATGCCAGCGCATCATGCAGCGCTTCGTAGTCGACCAGCGGACCGCGCGCGGTGTTGATCAGGAACGCGCCCGGCTTGATCCGCGCCAGCGCCTCGCGCCCGATGAAACGGGTGGTCTCCGGCGTCACCCGGGCGTGCAGCGTGACGACGTCAGCGCGGCCGAGCAATTCGCCGAGCGCGACATGCTCGACGCCGTCATTGCGGTCCTGGGCGCTGAGCTGGACATAGGGGTCGGCGACCAGGATCTTGCAGCCGAAGGCCTTCAGCAGCTTGACCACGCGGCTGCCGATCGCGCCGTAGCCGACAATGCCGACCGTCATCTCGCCGAGCTCGCGCCCGGTACGGTCGGCGCGATAGAGATCGCCGCGCCATTCCCCGCCTCGCAGCGCCTCGTGACCGCTGCGGATCAGGCGCGTCTCGGCGAGGATCGCGCCGATGGTGAACTCCGCGACCGCGCTCGCATTGCGGCCGGGCGTATTGACCACCAGCACGTTGTGGTCGCGCGCCGCCTGCATGTCGATGTTGACCGGGCCGCCGCGCGACACCGCGATGAACTTCAGCTTCGGCAGCCGCTCCAGCATCGACCGCGAGATCGGGGCCAGATGCGTGACGAGCAGCTCGGCATCGCCGATGAAGCCGATGATCTCGTCGGGCTGCCCCATGAACTCCTTCAGGCCATCGAGCTTCGAGCCGGCGTAACCGTGCTCCATCGGCTCGTCCGGCCAGGGCTGCTCCAGGGTGCGGATATCGACGCCATCGCCGCAGGCTGATCGGATGTGCTCGGCGAACACCGAGGGCAGCATGAAGCGGTCGCCCACGATGGCGATGGACTTAGACATGATCGCCTCCGGCGCGCAGCGCGGCGAGTTGCTTCCAGACCGGCCGCGACGCCAGCCTTGCCTCGAGATAGGTCGGGAAGATGCTGGCATAGCGCTTCGCCAGCGCGGCGTCCGGCGATTGCGGCGCACTTAGATGCGGCGCGACCCACTGCTCGGCACAGGCGCGCATGTCGGGATAGGCATCGATCGCGACCGCCGCGATCATCGCAGCGCCTGCGGCGCCGGCCTCGGCGCGGCTGCAGATGCGGACGTCGCAATCCAGTGCGGCCCCGAGGATGGCGCCGAGCGCACGGCTCTTCGCCGCGCCGCCTGTGATCCTGACATCGCGCGGCAGCGACCCCATCGCCGCGTAACAATCCCGTGCGGCGAAGGCCAGGCCCTCCATCACGCCGCGCATCAAGTCGCCATAGCGGTGGCGCGAGCGCAGGCCGAAGAATTGCGCGCTGGCCTCATGCGCGACGAACGGACCGCGCTCGCCGGCATCGGAAATGAACGGGTGGAACAGCACCTCGCCGGGCCTGGCCCGGAGCACCTGATCGTCGAGCCGGCGGATCAGCTCGGCGCGTGTGCGCGTCACGCCTTCCGCCGCCAGCATGTCGCAGGCGAGATCGAGCATCCAGTCAATGTTCAGCGTCGCCGCCATGTTGGACTGCATTTGGGCATAATGACCGGGCACGGGGAACGGCATGGTGTAGCCGGTTGCCTCCCGATTCAGTGTCACCGCGTCGGCGCTCGGTACCAGCCGCATATGCATGCCGGTCGAGCCGATGATGGTGCAGCCGACATCGGGTGACGGATCGTAGAGCCCGGCGCCGAGCGCATTGCAGATCACGTCCACATAGCCGAGGCAGACCGGCACACCTTCCGGCAGGCCGATCTCGATGGCGGCGGCCGCGGTCAGCGGATGCGTCATGACCGCGCCGTCAACGACCGGCGGGAACAGGCGCGTCAGGTCGGCGATACCGATCAACCGCGCGGTCTCTGCGTCGAATGCTCGCTTGCGGAAATCGCCGCAGGAGAACGTGGCTTCCGACGGATCGGTTGCGCGTTCACCGGTGAGCAGGAAATAAAGCCAGTCCTTGCAGTGGAAGGCCGTGGTCGCGCTGGCGATCGTGTCGGGCATGTGGGCCTGCAGCCAGGCCAGTTGCGGCCCTTGCTGGCAGGCATTGAGCCCGGAGCCGGTTCGACGGTAAAGGATCGCGCTGTGCTCGCTGCCGCGAATCGCCTCGACCAGCCGCCCGGCGCGCGAGTCGAGCCACAGCAGCGCCGGCGCGACCGGCCGGCCGTCGTCATCGATCAGCCAGGTGCCGTCGCCCTGCCCGGTCACCGCGACGGCCGCGATCCGCGCCGACAGGTCAGGCACGGACTTCGCCAGCGCACGAATGACCGCGACCGTATCGCTCCAGGTCCGCGCCATGTCCTGCTCGACATGGCCGCTGGCCGGGCTAACGTAGGCGTTCGGCCGCGAGACATCGGCTAGTTGCTCGCCATTCAACGTGAACGCCACCGCCTTGATCAGGGAGGTGCCGGCGTCAATGCCGATGATCACGTCGCGGCTGGCGGAAGCGGTCATCGTCACGCTCCCTCCGCATGACGAATGCAGGTCCCGTCCCCGCCGAAGATGTGCAGGTGACGCGACTCCAGCGTGAACGAGATGATCTCTCCCGGCCGCGCGGCGACGCGGCCCGGCGTCACCGCGATCAGCATGCGGCCGCCGCAATCGCCGGCGACATGCGATTGATCGCCGAGCCACTGATTGGAGACGACCTTGACCCTGACGTCACCGGTCCCGACCACGATCTTCTGCGGACGAATGCCGATCCGCACCTGCGGCGTGGCCGCGAGCGTCTTCGCCGCCTCAACGTCGAGTCCGGCGCCGGCGATATCGAAACGCATGTCGGTTCCGACCGACAGGCGGAAGCCGCCATCCGACCGCGTCACCTCCGCCTCGAGCAGGTTCATCGGCGGCTCGCCGATGAAGCTTGCAACGAACAGATTGGCGGGCCGGCCCTTCAGCTCCTTCTCGCTGGCGAACTGCTGCAGCACGCCGCCTTCCATGACAGCGATGCGGTCGGCCAGCGCGCTCGCTTCGGTCTGGTCGTGGGTGACGAAGATCGCGGTCATGCCGCGCTCGGCAAGCAGGCTCTTGATCCGGCCGCGCAGCACCGCGCGCAGCTGCGGTTCGAGCTGCCCCATCGGCTCATCGAGCAGATAAAGATCGGCGTCGCGCACCAGCGCCCGCGCCAGCGACACGCGCTGCTGCTGGCCGCCTGAGATCGCGCGCGGATAGCTGTCGAGGATGTCCTCGATCTCGACCAGGCGGGCGATCTCGTCGACGCGGCGCGTTACCTCCGCGCGCGGCAGTTGGGCGGATTTCAGCGCGAAAGCGATGTTCTCGCGAACCGTGAGCGGCGGATAGAGCGAGTAACCCTCGAACGCCATCGCGACCTTGCGCCGCGCCGGCGGCAGCTCGTGGATCCGCCGCCCGCCGAGCGCGATCGATCCGGCGGAGACGTCCTCGAAGCCTGCGATCATGCGCAATGTCGAGGTCTTGCCGCAGCCCGACGATCCCAACAGTGCGACGATCTCGCCCTTCTCGACCGCCATGTCGAGCGCGCGCACCGCATGCACCGGCTCTTTGCCGCGGCTGCGATAGACCTTGTCGATGCCTCGAAGCTCGAGCATGTCCATGACCATCCGCTCCTATGCCGCCTTGAGCCGGTGCGACGCCCCGATCCGCAGCCCGGTCGCGCGATCGAACAGCATCGCGGCGTCGGGCGCGAAGCGAACGAAAACGGCATCGTCGGCCGCGCCTTGCGGCGCATCCGGCGGCAGCGCCGCCAGCCATTCCGTTCCGTCGGCAAGACGGAGCAGCAGCACCGCCTTCTCGTGCATCGGCGTGATCGCGAGAATGCGCGCCGGGATGGCGTCATCGGTGGATGCCGACGAGACCGCGATATCCTCGGGCCGGACGCCTAGCCAACATGCACCGCCAGGTGCTGCGCCATCGGCCGCGCCGAGCCGCATCCTGGCGCCGGCGATGTCAGCCGACAGCATGCCATGCTCCGCTACTGGCGAGACTTCCGCGAGGTTAATGGTCGGATCGCCGAACAGGCGCGCGACCGCGACCGATGCGGGTTGGGCATAGATATCGGTCGGCGTCGCGACCTGCGCGAGCCGGCCGTCGATCAAGACCGCGATGCGGTCGGCGATCGCCATCGCCTCGCGATAGTCCTGGGTGACGTAGAGCACGGCGGCAGTGCCGCGCCGCAGCAGGTTCGGCAGCTCGAGCCGCATCTCGTAGCGCAGCTTTGCGTCGACATTGCGCAGCGGATCATCCAGCAGCAGAACATCCGGATTGCCGATCAGCGCCCGCGCCAGCGCCGTGCGCTGCTTCTGTCCGTTCGACAATTCGCGCGGCGCGTGACCGAGCACGTGCTCGATCTTGAGCAGCCTGCTGATCGCGGCAACGCGGCCGGCGACATCGCCGCCGCCGGCCCTGACGCGCAGGCCGCTTGCGATATTGTCGCGGGCGGTCATGTGCGGGAACAAGGCAAAGTTCTGGAATGCCATGCCGATCCCGCGCCGCTCGGGCGGAGCACCGACCACCGAGCGGCCGCCGACCAGGATGTCGCCGTCGTCGGGCTCGAACATGCCCGCGATCATGCGCAGCAGCACGGTCTTGCCGCTGCCGGACGGTCCGAACACCGCCACGATCTCGCCGGGCTCGACAGCCAGCGACAATCCGTCGGCGGGCCGTGCCGCACCGAACGCCTTGCTCACCGAATTGATTTCGAGACGCGCCATCGGATCAGCCTTTCACCGCGCCGAGCGAGAGACCCTCGACCAGATAGCGCTGCGCATAGAGCGCAAGCAACAACGTCGGCGTCACCGACAGCACGATCGCCGCCGCGATCTGGCCGTACTGGATACCGGACGCGGTGACGAAGGCGAGCGCGCCGACCGTCACCGGCTGCTTGTCGGCGGAGGCCAGGATCAGCGCGAAGACGAAATTGTTCCAGCAGAAGATGAACGACAGCAAACCCGCCGCGGCGATCCCCGGTCCTGCCAGCGGCACCGCGATTCTGGTGAAGGCCTCGCGCCAGGAATGCCCGGCCAGTCGGTAGGCATGCTCGATATCAGGGCTGATATCCTCGAAATAACCGCGCACGATCCACAGGATCAGCGGCAGCGCGATCAACTGATAGACCCAGACGATCCCGAAGTAGGTGTCGTTGAGGCCGAGCTCCTGGTAGTACAGCGACAGCGGCAGCAGCACGAGCAGCGGCGGCGCAAAGCGGAACGACAGCAGCGTGAAGGCGATGCTCTCGCCGAGGCGGAATTTGAAGCGCGCAAAGGCGTAGGCCGCCGGCACGCCGAGCAGCAGCGCCAGCAGCACCGCCGCGCTCGACAGCACGACGCTGTTGAACAGATTGCGCATGAAGGAGATCTGCAGATTGCCGGCCGCGGTGCGCAGCTGGCCGGAGATCAGCGCCTCGTAGTTGGCAAGCGTCGGCTCGAACAGGATACGCGGCGGGATCCGCAGGATCTGCTCGTTGGTCTGGAACGACATCAGGAAGATCCAGACGATCGGAAACATGAAGAAGATCAGGATCAGCGTGAGCGCCACACCGCGGAAGATGCGACCGGCAAGGCTGGAATGTTCCATCGCGCCCCTCCCCGTCACGCGTGGCCGTGCGCACGCGCGCGCAGCCGCAGCCAGTTCTTGATGAAGATGTTCGACAGGATGTTGGTGATGAGCCAGAGGATCATTAACAGCGCCGCCGATCTGCCGACATTGGTGTACTGGAAGAATTCCAGATAGGCCTGCACCTGGAACACCATCAGCCGGTCGCCCGGCCCGCCCTGCGTCATCGCATAGATGATGTCGAACTGCTGGATCGAATCGAGCAGCCGGAACAGCGACGCCGTGATGATGTAGGGCGCCAGCATCGGCAGCGTGATGCGGAAGAACACAAAGCTCGCCGGCACGCCGTCGAGCGCCGCGGCCTCGAACGGCTGCCGCGGCAGCGAGCGCAAGCCGGCGAGCAGCAGGATCATGATGAAGGGCGTGTAGACCCAGACATCGACCAGCACGACCGTGAACAGCGCGCTCGATGGATCGGAGGCCCATTTGAAATCGGTGACGCCGAACAGGCCGACCAGATAGGACAGGATGCCGAAGCTTGGATTGGTCATCAGCTTCCACATCAGCGCGGCGATCGCCGGCGCCGTCATCAGCGGCAGCAGCAGCATGATCGACACCGCATTGTGGAAGCGGGTCGGCCGGCGCAGCAGCAGCGCGATGCCTAGACCGAGCAGCAGCTCGAGCACGACCGTGACCACAGTATAGGTGATCGAGACGCGGAACGTATTCCAGAACGCCGGGTCGGACAGGAAGTCGACATAGTTTCCGGCGCCGATGAAGCCGCGCAGATGAGGCAGGTTCAGCCGGTAGCGCTGCAGCGAGTAGACCGCCGCGGTCACGAACGGAACCAGGATCGCCACGCAGACGAGCAGCGCCGGCAGGCTGAGCAGATAGGGCAAGAGGCGCACGCGCGGCCTTGGTTTGGCCGGCGCTGCCTGCGCGTTCGTCTGGAGGAGTTGGACCATGCTCATGATGATAAGAGATCGCGTTCGGCTGGCAAACGCCGCCGGCTCGGATGGGACAAGGGTCCGAGCCGGCGGATGGGTGCGGTGCGGGGGATCAGGCACCGCACAGTTGATCCGTCAGCCGAGACCGGCCTGCTTGAGCTGGCGGTTGATGCTGTCGGCGAGCTTGTCGAGCCCTTCGTCGACGCTGACCTCCTTGGCCACCATCTTCTGCAGCGAAGCGGCCCATTCCGTCGTCAGGTCGAAGAACAGCGGCTGCGCCGTGAAGTAGATCTTGGCGCCGGGCGACGACATGTCGTGCTGCTCGAGATAGCCGGGATAGGATTTCGCGATGCGGTCGCGAAATTCGCTGTCCTTCCACACCGATGCGCGAACCGGGTTGACGAAGTCCATCTTGCGCGCCCCGAACAGGTCGTGCTCGACGGATGCCGCCCACTGCATGAACAGCCAGGCCGCGTCCTTCTGCTTGGAGAAGCTCGACATCGCGAGCGACCAGATCCAGACGTTCGGGGTCGGCGCCTTGGCGGCCGGATTGGCCGCGAACGGCGCATAGCCAAGATGCCCCTTCTCCTTGTTGTCGCCGCCGTTCATGAAGTAGCCGAGGATGTCGGCGTCGAAGATCATGCCCGAGGCGCCGGCGCCGAGATCGGTGCCGACCTGGTACCAAGTGTAGGTCGACCAGTTTTTCGGGCCCGAGGTCTGGATCATCTTGACCCATTTGTCGTGGAAATCCTTCGAGGCCTTGGTGTTCATCGCGGCCTTCAGCTTGCCGCCCTCCATCACGAAATCCTTCTGGCCGAAGTTCGAATAGGCCGACAGGAAACCGGGATGGATGGTCGCCCAGGAGCGCGAGCCGCGCACGCCGACGCCGTAGGGACCGCCGGCGTCCTTGGTGATCTTGGCCGCGACCTCCAGCATCTCGTCGAGGTTCTTCGGCGGCTTGACGCCGACCTTGTCGAAGACGTTGCGGTTGTAGGTGATGTTGTTGAGCTCATAGCCCCAGGGGATGCACCACTGCTTGGCCTTGCCCGAGCCGAGCTCGGAGCCGGCGACGCCGTCCCACGCGGTCGAGGCGCGCAGGCCCGGAAGCACGTCGTCCCAGGCGAAGGCCGGATTGGTCTTGGCGGGGTCCTTGATGTAGGTGTTGAGGTCTTCGATCCAGCCCGCCGGACCATAGGTCCAGGTCATGTAGGCGCCGGTCATGAAGGCATCGTACTGGTCCGACTTCGACGACAGCGCCGCCGTCACCTTGTCGAAATAGACGTCCTCCGGGAAGATGTCGTAGGTGACGTTCATGCCGGTGAGCGTCTTGAACGCCTCGATGTCGCCGATCATCGCGTCGACATAGGGGTGCTTGTTGAGCAGCAGCTTGACGCTCTTGCCGCTCTGGGCCTTCCAGTTGAAGTCGGCGGCCATCGCCTTCGACATCGAGGAGGCGAAAGCGGCGTTGGCGGCGATCCCCGCGATGCCGAGCTTGGCGGCGCCGTCCAGGAGATCGCGGCGGCTGATGCGTTTGGCAGCGTAGGAGTCGAACAGATTCTTCTCGCGATCGAACATGTATTTCCTCTCCTTGTTGACGCTTTGTTTTATGTGTCCTTCCGGGTCTTGCTTCTTGTCTTGCCGGATGTGGTCTCCGGCTTGTCGGTGGCGAGCGCCTTTGCGGTCGCTTCGTCGATGATGAGGCCGTGCAGAACGCCGCTGCGCAGCACGCCGCGCAGCGCGGTCACCTTGGCCGGCCCGCCGGCGATGGCGACGATCCGGTGCTTCCTGAGGTCGGGCATGCTCATGGAGGTAGCGCGGGCCGACAGATCGGTGTCCAGCACCGTTCCGTCGGCGCTGAAGAAATGCCCGAGCAGGTCGGCGCAGGCGCCGACACGCTTCAGCTCGACGACCTCGTCGGGCTTGATCATGCCGCTCGACACCAGGAAGCCGTCACGGCTGACCTGGCCGATGCCGACGAACAGCAGCGAGGCCTTGCGCGCCAGCGCGAAAACGTCGGCGATGCCGAATTGCTGCATCAGCACGGCGCGATCGGCGACCGAATTGGCGAACACCGGCACCGGCAGCAGATAGGCTTCCGCGCCGGTGCGCTCGGCGAGCTTGTGAATCACGTCGAACGGATTGGCGGCAAATTTCCGCGTCAGCCCGCCGAGCAGTGACACGAACTGCGCGTCGCGCGCCGGCGTCTGCGGCATCTGCTCCACAACCGCCGCGAGCGTGCGGCCATGGCCGAAGCCGATCACCTTGTCTTGGCCGCGCTCCAGGATCTGGCGCAGGAAGCTCGCGCCTTCCAGCGCCAGCGCCTTCAGCGGCAGATCGCCCTCGCCGAGATCAGGCGCGACGCGGCAGAACGAGAGGCCGAAGCGCTGCGCGAGATCGTTCTCGAGCGCGACGCATTCGGCGACCGGCCCCTCGACGAACACGCGGATCATGCCCTCGCGGCTGGCGCGTGCGATCAGGCGATGCGCCTTGGTGCTCTGGATGTTGAGGCGGTCGGCGACCTCGGACTGGGTGAGCCCCGCCGCGAAATACAGCCACGCTGCGCGCGTCGCGAGCGACGCCTCGCCGTCGATCACCGGCAGCCTGTCGGGCGGGGGTGCCATATCGGAAAAAGTCCGCTTGCAAATTTCTTCACGTCCTGCAAAAAATTGCAGAGGCCGAACGGGGCGTCAATCCCCCAAACGTGCTGCAGCGCAACCAATGTCGTCGCGCGCGCACCAGAGAGCGATGAGGTCGCATGGGAGGTCTGTATCTCGGCATCGACGTCGGAACCGGCGGCGTGCGCGCTTGTGCAATCGATGCGCGGGCCGCCATCCGCGGCTTTGCGTCCGTCGCGCTGGCTGCACCGCGCGTCGACGGCAACGCCATCGACCAGACACCAGAGCTGTGGTGGCAAGCCGCGACGGCGGCCATCCGCAAGCTCGGCGAGACCGTCGCTCTCGGCGACGTCACGCGCATCGTCGTCGACGGCACGTCGGGCACGCTGTTGCTGGTCGACGCCGCCGGCCGCCCCTGCTCGCCGGGGCTGATGTACAATGATGCGCGCGCCACGCGTGAGGCGACGCGCGTCGCGGCGGTCGCTCCGCGCGAGAGCGGCGCGCATGGCGCGAGCAGCGCGCTCGCCAAGCTGCTCTATCTGCTGAGCCATGATTATATCGGCGATGCGCGCCACGCCGTTCACCAGGCCGACTGGATCGCCGGCCGGCTCGCGCGCCATCACGGCATCAGCGACGAGAACAACGCGCTGAAGCTCGGCTACGACCCGGTCGCGCGCGCCTGGCCATCCTGGCTCGAACAGCTCGGCGTGCGCGACGATCTGCTGCCCGAGGTGCTGGTGCCGGGCACGCCATTTTCCGAGATGGATCCGCAGGTCGCGCGGTCGCTGGGACTGCCGCCCACGGCGCAGGTCGCCGCCGGCACCACCGATGGCGTTGCGGCCTTCATCGCAACGCGCGCCGACCAGCCTGGCGATGCCGTCACCTCGCTCGGCACCACGCTGGTGGTGAAGCAGCTTGCGACCCAGCCGATCTTCGCGGCCGATCAGGGCGTCTATTCGCATCGGCTCGGCGAACGCTGGCTTGCCGGCGGCGCCTCGAACTCCGGCGGCGCCGCGCTGCTGGTGCATTTCACCGCCGCCGAGATGGAACGGCTGACACCGCAGCTGACGCCGGACCAGCCGACCGGGCTCGACTATTATCCGCTGCCAAAGCCCGGCGAACGCTTTCCGATCGCCGATCCGGCGCTCGCCGCGCGGGTCACGCCGCGTCCGGCGGAGGATTGCCGCTTCTTCCAGGGGCTGCTCGAGGGCATCGCCTCGGTGGAAGCCCTCGCCTACCGTCAGCTGGCGCGGCTCGGTGCGCCGCGCCTGCGCCGCGTCATCGGCATCGGCGGCGGCGCGAAGAACGACGCATGGACCAGCATCCGGCATCGCGTTCTCGGCGTTCCCGTCTCGGTCGCCGAGCAGACCGAAGCAAGCTACGGCGCCGCGCTGCTCGCGCTGAACGGAGGCCCGCCATGAAGGCCGATGCGACCGCGATCGCCGGCCTTCACGCCATTGCCGACCGCTTCGATCATGTGCTGCTCGACCAGTGGGGCACGCTGCATGAGGGGCTGGCGGTGTTCCCCGCGGCGCTGGATTGCGTGGCGCGGCTGCGCGAAGCCGGCAAGCGGATCCTGGTCCTGTCCAACTCCGGCAAGCGCGCCGGCAGCAACCAGCGGCGGCTCGCGACGCTCGGTCTGCCGCCCGACGCCTATGACGGCGTGTTGTCCTCGGGCGAGGTCACCTGGCGCGGCCTGCATGCGCGCGAGCAGGCTCCCTTTGCCGAGCTCGGACGCGCCTGCTTCCTGATCTCGCGCGACGGTGACCGCTCGATCGTCGACGGCACCGACCTTGTGGTGGTCTCGAACATGCGCGAGGCCGATTTCATCCTGCTCGGCGGTCTCGACGATGATGCGGCCGAGCCCGAGCGATGGCGTGAGCCGCTGGCAACCGCTGCCGCACGCCAACTGCCGATGCTGTGCGCCAATCCCGATCTGGTGATGTTCGGGGTCGCGGGCCTGATCCCCGCGCCGGGCGCGCTCGCCGCATTCTACCATTCGCTCGGCGGCACCGTGCTGTTCGTCGGCAAGCCGCATCCGCCGATGTTTGCCGCCGCGCTCGACCAATTGGGACGGCCGCCGCCGGACCGGATCCTCGTCATCGGCGACTCCCTCGATCACGATATCGCCGGCGGACGCACCGCCGGCATGCTGACCCTGCTGATCGGCTCCGGCGCCCACCGCGCGACGCTTGCGCAGGCGAGCGATCTGCCGCGGGCGATCCAGACCGTGGCCGGCACAGCGGCGCGGATGCCGCACTGGACGATGGACCATCTGACCTGGTGAGAACAGCCCCGATGCGACCGCCTCAAATGCTGGATGAACTGCGCCGCATGTCGGCACGCGTCGGCAGGAATATCCTGCTGGTGCAAGGCGCCGGCGGCAATTCGTCGGTCAA
This sequence comes from Bradyrhizobium sp. USDA 4538, assembly GCF_024171045.1. Classification (NCBI taxonomy): domain Bacteria; kingdom Pseudomonadati; phylum Pseudomonadota; class Alphaproteobacteria; order Hyphomicrobiales; family Nitrobacteraceae; genus Bradyrhizobium; species Bradyrhizobium sp. USDA 4538. Next base: position 5,777,294 of record NZ_JALJZE010000001.1, on the reverse strand, counting down.
GGATGGCGACGTGCTGTGGGTGAAGGCGTCGGGTACCTGGCTCGCCGATGCCGAGGACAAGGAGATTTTCGTGCCGGTCGCCTTGTCGGCCGCGCGCGCGGCGCTGCTGCATGGCGACGAACGCGTGCCGCTGGCGCCGAACGCCGGGACGACGCTGCGCGCCTCGATCGAGACCTCGCTGCATGCGCTGATGCCGCAGCGGATCGTGCTGCACGTCCATTCCGTCAACACCATCGCGTGGGCGGTGCGCACCGACGCCCGCGACGAATTTGCCCGGCGCCTGGACGGACTGGCGTGGCGTTACCTCAACTATCACCACCCGGGGCTGCCGCTCGCGCGCGCCGTCAGCGACGCGATCGCCGATGATGCGGTCGACGTCCTGATCCTCGGCAATCACGGCCTGGTGGTCGGTGCGGCCAGCTGCGACGCCGCCGAGGCTTTGGTCGCCGAGGTCGAGCAACGTCTCGCCCTCGAGCAGCGTAGCGCGCCGGCGGCAGATCATGACGCGCTCCGCACGATCTGCGTGGGCACCAACTATCGCCTGCCGCGGGATCCTCGCGGCCACGACATTGCCACCGACCGCTACAGCCGCGCGATCGCGACCAGCGGCTCGTTGTATCCTGATCACGTCGTCTTCCTTGGCCCGGGCCTGCCGGTCCTGGAGCATCGCGAGAAGCTGAGCGCCATGATCGCGCAGACCACCGCGAACGGACTGCCGCCGCCGGTTGCGCTTCTCGTCCCCGACCTCGGCAGCCTTATCCGCGAGGATGCGAGCGACGGCGCGGAAGCCATGCTGAGCTGTCTCGCATTGGTCACCTGCCGCCTGCCCCTGACCGCACGGGTCAATTATCTGACCGCAGAGAACGAGCATGCGCTGCTGAATTGGGACGCCGAGCGCTATCGCCAGCAACTGACGGCCGATCGCTGATCGACAGAGACGTTCGTCGCTTCATCCCTTCTCGGCGGAAAGAAACAGGCGATAGGCCGGATTTTCGCTCTCGTTCCAGTAGGGATAGCCGAGCGCATCCAGCGCCTGAACGAACCGGGCGCGCTCGTGAGGCTTGACCTCGATCCCCGCCAGGATGCGCCCATAGTCGGCGCCGTGATTGCGATAGTGGAACAGCGAAATATTCCAGTCGGGCGCCAGGCTCTCGAGGAATTTCAGCAGCGCGCCCGGACGCTCCGGAAACTCGAAGCGGTAGATGACCTCGTCCTTGAGCAGCGGAGCGCGACCGCCCACCATGTAGCGCACATGGTCCTTGGCCATCTCGTTCTCGCTCAAATCGAGGATCGGATAGCCTTCGCGCCGAAGCAGCTCCATGACCTCCCGCTTCTCGGCCTCGCCGCGGCTCAGCGCGATGCCGACGAACAGTTGCGCCGGCGCGGTGGTCTCGGCAAAGCGGTAGTTGAATTCCGTGATCGCGCGCGAGCCGAGGATGCGGATGAAGTGCCGATAGCTGCCCGGCTTCTCCGGCACGGTCACGGCAAGCAGCGCCTCGCGATGTTCGCCGACCTCGGCGCGGTCGGCAATGGTGCGCAGCCGGTCGAAATTCAGATTGGCCCCGCTGTTGACGGCAATCAGGCTCCCGTCGCTGAGCGCGCCGCGCTCGGCGTAGGCCTTGAGGCCGGCGAGCGCCAATGCCCCGGAGGGTTCGGCAACCGATCGCACGTCGTCGAAGATGTCCTTGATGGCGGCGCACATCGCATCGGTGTCCACCGTGACGACCTCGTCAAGCAGGTCGCGGCAGAGCCGGAAGGTCTCGGTTCCCACCTTGCGCACGGCGACGCCGTCGGCGAACAGTCCGACCTGATCCAGCGCGACGACGTTGCCCTTGGCGAGCGCGGCCGCCATCGACGCAGCGTCCGCCGGCTCGACGCCGACGACCTTGATCGAGGGGTTGAGGAATTTCACGAAAGCGGCCACGCCGGCCGCCAGCCCGCCGCCGCCGATCGGCACGAAGATCGCTTCGATCGGATCGGGATGCTGGCGCAGGATCTCCATCCCGACCGTGCCCTGGCCGGCGATCACATCGGGATCGTCGAACGGATGCACAAAGGTCAAGCCACGCGCAGCCTCGATCTCCCTGGCCTTGGTTTGCGCGTCGTCGAACGTATCGCCATGCAGGACAACATCACCGCCCAAACGCCGGACGGCCTCGACCTTGATAGCGGGCGTCGTCCTCGGCATCACGATCGTCGCCGGAATGCCGAGCTTGCGCGCCGACAGCGCGACGCCCTGGGCATGATTGCCCGCCGACGCGCAGATCACGCCCAGCCTGCGCTGCGCGTCCGGCAGCCTGACGATCTTGTTGTAGGCACCGCGAAGCTTGAACGAGAAGATCGGCTGGAAGTCTTCCCGCTTCAGCAACACCGTGCGCGACAATCGTTCGGAGAGCCGCGGCATCGGGTCGAGCGGCGTCTCGACCGCCACGTCGTAGACCCGGGCGGTCAGGATGCTTTGGGCGTAGTCGCGGAGCGCGTTGGCGGCAGCGGTCATCAGGTCGCTTCTGTCGATGGGGAGGCAATCCATATCGGTTGCACCTGCCCATCGTCGGCGCCGACCTGGCGAGCAGACGACACGGAGCCGCCGCTACATCCAGCTCGAAGCATCGCATGGCCGAAGGCTCGCGTGAAGCCAAGACCGCCGGATCAATCGCCTGGCAGAACGCATATGAAGTCATCTGGGCCGTCGCAGGCGGGCGTTGCCAAAATATCGAAAACAACCCCATGCAAAGGAGCCGGCGGCGGCCGGCGTCGACCGGACAAACTTGACACGTCGGGCAACTCAGGGATATATTTCTAATATTCCGAACTTGACCCCCGCAGCTGAATCGGTGCCCCAGCCAAAAATGCCGCCGTGGCGTTGACCGCTTCACGCCATGAGACGCGATGAATTCCATTCCCTGCCATGGTCACCGGGCGCTTCCCAGTCCGATTCGGAGACGATCAGGGTGTCCTCGAGCTTGATGTAGCCACGCGTTGGATGCAGCAGTGCGGTCTCGATCGAGATCACCATTCCGCGTTCGAGCGGCCGGTCGGCGTCGTACGGCGCGTAAGGAACCGGGCCGTTCGCGGTCAGGCGCGGCGCTTCGTGACTGACGAGCCCAATGCCGTGTGCGGTGAAGTCGAGCACGGCGCGATGCGGCGAGGCTTTGACGGCCGCCTCGCCCGCCGCGATGATGTCGCCACCCATGGCGCCCGGCCGGATCGCGCGCCGGGCCAACTGCTGGACGTCCTCGATTTCCTGTAGCAACTCGCGCAGCTCGCTGTCGGGTTCACCCAGGATGCCCATGCGGCTGAGGTCACCGATGTAGCCCCGGTAGTTTCCGCCGGAATCGATCGAGATCACGTCGCCTTGCACGAGACGCTGGCTGGAAGGCGCGCGGTTATGGCTCTTGCCCGCGGCAATCAGGCAATATTCGAAGACCAGATCGCGCTCCTGCTCCTCGCGGCGCAGACGGGCGACGACGTCGTTCTTGGTCATGCCCGGCGCGCAGCCACTGAAGGTGGCCATCATCGCATCAACGACCCGTTCGGAAGCCTCTCTGATGAGGTCCAGTTCGGCGGGAGACTTTACGGCACGCAGACGTTCCAGCGAGAAATGGGCCTCGCGGAACTCGACGTCGCCAAGGCCGGCATACAGATGATCCCTGGCGTCGGCCGGCAGGAAGCCAGCCTCGATGCCGACGCGCCTGGCCGAGCCCGCGAGCTTCTTCACATGATCAATCGCGAGGCCGATCGCATCGATCGTTCCCCACGCCTCCGCCTTGACAACCGGCGTCCATATCCGTCCGAGCGCGTGCTCGAACTTTTCCATGCGGTTGCCGATGTAGGCGGAATTTTCCGGGTGCCCCTTCTGATAGACGAACACCGGCAGATAGCGGCTCGTGCCAATCGCCTCCATGACGTCGAAGAAGAAGAAACGATATCCACCGAGCAGATACTGCACATTGTGACGCGAGGTGACGATCAGGACATCGAGCCCCGCTTCATCCATCAGCCGATCGAGCTTTGCAGTATCGAACGGCGCCGCCGCTGCGATCGTGTCGAAAGCGTTGTCCATGGTATGACCTTTCGTCTTTCACTGTCCCGCTGCCGGTTTTGCGGCCAGCGATTTCGGTGCGGCGCTCGCGCCCGCGTTCTCGCCAAACAGAACCACCGGGCGCCCGTGCGGCTCGACGCCGAGGAACGTAAAGGCAAGGCCGATCAGGAGGCCCGCGCCGGCAAGAAAGCAGAACGCCGGCAACACCGCCGCAGCGGTCGCACTTGGATGCACGAGATTGTCAGCACCGGCGATCAATGCGAGACACAGGGGACCTACGATCTTGCCGATCCCATTCGAGAGCTGGGCAAGGCCGACCGCCCGCCCCGAGAGCTGAACCGGGAAGATTTCCGCGGGATAGGGCCCAATGTTCGAAAATCCGCCATCGAAGAACACGGCGCCGACGATCAGGAAGACCAGGAACAGCGGCACCGAGCCGGCAAAGTCGTTGTGAAAATAGGCGGCGAGAGCCAGCGACGCCGCGGTGCCATAGCCCATCAACTGGCCGCAGGGCTTGCGCCCGATCCGATGGGCGAGGAAGGCGAAGCCGGTCCGGCCGAGCACGCCGGCGAGGCTGACATAGATGAACATCTTGGCTGCATCCTGGGGAGAGACGCCAAGCAGCAGCGCCACGATCGTCGGCCCCCACAGGAACACACCGTAATTCGCCGTGCTGGCGCCGAACCAGATCAGGACGGTCAGCCAGAAGCGCCGCTGCTCGGCAAAGAGATCGGCAAATGTCGCCGGGCTCGCCGGCGGCAGCGTGGGCAGAACAAACTCATCGCCGCCGATCCGATAGAGTTTTCGGATGCTCGCCTGCGCCTCGCGCACGCGGCCCTTGCTGATCAACCAGCGCGGCGATTCCGGCATGACGATCATGGTCAGAATTCCGAGGAGGATCGGCAAGAAGCCGACCGCCGCCAATCCGCGCCAGCCGACCAGCGGCAGCAGGAAGCTCGCCGTCACCGACGCCGACAGCACGCCAAAGGCGACCGGGACGACCACGAGACTCGTGACCAGCGTGCGATGGCGGGTCGGTGCGAATTCGACGATAGCAGGAACCGCCGCCGCAGCTCCAGCGGCAAGGCCGAAGCCGACGAAGAAGCGCAGGATCGCAAACGCAACCCAGCCGTCTTCCGGAATGAACGCGATCGCGCCCGAGGTCAGGCCGCAAATCATAACGCCTGATATCGCCAGCGGCTTGCGTCCGAAGCGATCCGCGAGGATGCCCGCGACGAAGGCGCCCAGCATCGCCCCGATGCCGGCGCTCATCAGCATGATCGAGGTCTGCCCGAACGTCAGGTGCCATTTCGGCGCCAGCACCGAGACCAGAAATCCGACCACAAAGAAATCGAAGAAATCGACCACGCCGGTGACGGCGAAGATGATGATCGATAGCCAATAGCGCGTCGTTACCGGCGCTTCGTCGAACGGCACCGCACTCGTTTGCTCCGCCATGGTCTCCCCCTGTTGTTGTCAAGCCGCCTTCTTGTTTGAATTCAGAAATGCCGTCACCGCCTCCGCCACCCGCTCGGGGGCCTGGATCGACGCGACATGGCCGACGCCTGCGATGGTCCTCGTCTCGACGCGCGCAAGATCGCGGGCGAGCGCAAATGTTTCGACATTCGGGATCAGCCGGTCATCACTGCCCGCCAGCAAGAGCGTCGGGCGATCGAAGCCGGTCAGATCGGCGGCGACAGGCTGCGCAAGCAAGGCGGCGCGGCGCGCCTTCTGTCCCTCGTCGCGGCTCGAGCCACGGAAGATCTCGATCAGCTCAGGCCGCGTGCGCAGGTATGCCGGCGGAAAGAAGAATTCGGAAATCTTCGACGCATTGGCGATGGTATCCGCGCGCCAGGAAGCGAGCTTGCGGAACACATCCGCATTGACGTCGAGTGGACTTCTGTTGACCTTCCAGGTGCTGCTCAGGATCAGGCGGTCGATGCGATCGGGATGACGGGCCGCCAGCACCTGCGCGATCTGCCCACCCAGCGAGGTTCCGAAGACATGGGCACGATCGTAACCGAGCCCTCCGACCAAGGCCGCGGCGTCGTCGGCCAAATCGGCCAGCGAATAGGACGACGGAGGGTTTCGGGTGGCACCGGAATCGCGCTGGTCATAGGCGATCACCGTGAAGCTCGCCGCAAGGACAGGCGCAAGGCCGTCAAACATCGCATGATCGGCCTCGCCGCCATGCAGCAGCACGATCGGCTCGCCGCGCCCGGTTTTCTCAAACGCCGTGACGACGCCGTTGGATTCGAACGATTGCATCGGGGTCCCCGCTAATGCAGCAGCGTTGAAAGCGCGCCGGCCAATTCCTTCGCCGGATCCGACGGCAGCCACGGCATTCGCCAGGCCACGTGTCCATCGGGGCGCACCAGCACGGCGCCGCGCATGCCCAGTTGGAATCCGTCCGCCGGATCGGCCGACGGCAACTGTTTCAGCGACAGCGGCAAGGCGGTCTTCTCCGACACCTGCTTCCCCGCCTCCAGCCACTCGCCGCCGAGCGGCCCCGTGACGACGGTGAACTGCTTGTCGAACCAGTCGAGCGTCGATTTCTTGCGCGAAGGTTCGAGCCACATATGCGGAAATCGCGCGCCGGGACGATCCGTCGGCGTGTAGTAGCGGGAGTTCAAGGCCTTCGCGACGGTGCCATCGGGGATCACCGCGCCCTCCTCGTAATTGTGGCCGAGGTTCTGCCCGATGCTGTGCAGGTGATTGTCCATGTCGTTGATCCAGAACCTGATCCGGTCCGGATCGCGCGATCGCACGGCGTCATCGGTCAGCCCGAATCTCAGCCGATTGCCGTAGCTGAAATTGGCATTGGATTGCGCGATCGGACGTCGCTCGCTGGAATAGCTGTCGAGCAGCTTTTCGTTCGCAAAGCCCTTCAGCACGAAGGCCAGTTTCCACGCGAGGTTATGCGCGTCCTGAACGCCGGAGTTCAGGCCGAAACCGCCGGTCGGCGGAAAGCGGTGTGCGCAGTCGCCGACCAGAAACACCCGGCCCTTTCGAAAGGTCTCGGCCACCTGCATGCTGACCCGCCAGATCGAGCGGTTCAAAAGCGTGACATCGAGATCGGGAATGCCGACATGGCCGCGCGCGATCTCGATGAACTCCTGGTCGGTCCACGGCCGCTCGCGATCATCCTTGCTCAGGCCGATTTGCGTCACGGTCAGCCAGCGATCCCGGCCATTGGTGTTCAGGATGCCGGCACGCGGCAGGTCGGGCTTGTCCGGGACGATGATGAAGCCGGCGGCCTCGCGCGCGATCGGCAGACGCGATAGATCGGCACGCCAATACTCGTTTGACATCACCGCCAGCGTCGAGGGCCCGACCATCTCGATCCCGGCGCTGCGCCGGGTCTGGCTGCCCGCGCCATCGGCTGCGATCAAATATGTCGCCGTCCATCGCGTCACCTCGCCGGTCTTTTCGCAACGCGTCGTGACGTTGACCCCGCTGTTGGTCTCCTCGAACGATTCACAGGACGTGTTGAACAGCACCGTGGCGTGCTTGGACTTCTCGACCACCCGCAGGATTTCCTCCTCGACGGCGTCCTGGGCGACCAGGTTCTTCCAGGCGGGGGTATGCCCGACATTCGGCTCGGGACGGGTGCGGCCGAACTCGTGACCTGCGATGCTGTCGAGGAACACGAACATGTCGGAATTGTCCTGCAGGCCGCGGTCGCGGATCGCCTGCTCGATCCCCCACTGCCGGAAGATCTCCATGGTGCGGACCCAGCAGCCGCGCGACTTGGGATGATCTGTGGTGGTCGGGCTCTTCTCGACCACCACGCAGTCGATGCCGAAGCGATCGAGCAGCAGCGACATCGCAAGGCCGACCGGCCCGCCGCCGGCAATGAATACGGACGTCTGGCGTGCCTCATCGGTGGCGATGCCCATCCTCGTCTCTCCTCCATTTGATCGTTGCGAGGAGACTGCTCCTTTTTTGGTATCTCACAAGAATATGTTTGATATGGTATCCATCTCGATTTGAGATGGAGTGCCCGCCATGGACCTGCGGCAGATCCGCTATTTCGTCGCCGTCGCCGAGCGTGGCGGCTTTGCCGCCGCAGCGAGCACGCTGAACGTCGCCCAGTCGGCACTCAGCCGCCACGTCAAGGAACTCGAGGACGAATTGGGCGGCGCCTTGCTCGAACGCGGCGCGCGCGGTGTCTCGGTCACGGAATCCGGCAAGGTGCTGCTCGCGCGCGGGCGCTGGCTGCTCGGCACAATCGACGACATCAAGGCCGAGGTGCGCACGGAAAACCGCGAGCCGAGCGGTACGGTGCGGATCGGCGCGCCGCCGAGCCTCGGCGATATCCTCTACCCGCCACTGGCCCAGGCCTTCGTAAGGCAGTTTCCACGCGTGCGGCTCGAACTGAGCGAGGGCTTGACTGAGAACGCATCCGAACGCCTGCTGCGCGGCGAACTCGATCTGGCGATCGTGACGACGCCATCCCCCAACGACCATCTCGACTATGAGACGCTGGTCGTCGAGCAGGTGTTCCTGATCGGGCCGTCGCGCGATCCGCTGCTGAAGCGCGGCCGGCTGACCCGCAAGGAGTTCGACGCCCTGCCATCCGCGGTGGCCCCGCTCAGCCGCAACCCATTCCCGTCGACCATGCTCTGCGCAGTGCGGGTCGACAACAGCACACCGATGAAACGCATGGTGGCATCTGGCCTCGGCTACGCGCTGCTACCATTCTCCGGCATTCACCAGGAGGTGGCTGCCGGCGTGCTGTCGGCGGCGCTGTTGCCGTGGATGCGCGCCGAACGCGTGCTGGCGCTGCCGCGCGGACGGCCCGTGAGCCGGGCCACGCGTGAAGCGATTGCCGCCTTGAAGAAGATCTGTCGCGCCCTGATCGATGAGGGAATTATCCTGACTGCACCGGCGCGCAAGACCTGAGTACGCCACTCCAAACGATCGGCTGATTCCGCGCTGTACGCGCGGGCCTCATTCGCTGCATCCGGCCGCCCGTTCCAGACGGTCGGCCCGTCCACCGCGTCCGGCTCCGACTTCCCGGCCCGCCAATCCGTCTTGACCATAGTTGTCATGACAACTATAGAGTCATTCCAAGATTGGCGATCAAGCCGGCTGTTCCCGCCGTGAAAAGACGCGAGCCGTGACGCGGCTCTGCGGGGGACTTTTCGCGGCCGGCGGTTAGTCGAAGGGAGGACGTTATGAACGCTGCTTCGCAGACCCACGCGGCAAGGCTGAGCGAGATTTCCCGGCTCATCGACGACCGCCCCGGCGAACGCATCTTTGAAGTCGATCGCCGGATCTTCACCGACCCGGACGTGTTCGACGCCGAGCTGCGATATGTCTTCGAGGCCACGTGGAATTTCATCGGCCTGGAATCCCAGGTCGCCCGGCCCAACGACTTCGTCACCACCCATATCGGCCGGCATCCCATTCTGGTGATGCGGAGCGCTGAGGGCAAAGTCGGCGCGTTCCTCAACACCTGCCGGCATCGCGGAACGATCGTCTGTCCGTTCAAGCAGGGCCGGCAGAAGTTTCACGTCTGCCGCTATCATGGCTGGGCCTACGACTCGGGCGGGCGCAACATCTCCGTAACGGAGGAAGCGAGCGGGCAGTATCCGCCGTCCTTCTCGAACAGCAATCACGACCTTCTTCCGGTCGCGCGGCTGGGTTCGTATCGCGGGTTCCTGTTCGCGAGCCTCTCGGCCGACGTTCCGGCGCTGGAGGAATTTCTCGGCGACACCCGCGCGTTCCTCGACCTCATCATCGATCAGAGCGACAGCGGTGAGGTCGAATTCGTGCCGGGCGCCAGCACCTACACGTTCGATGGAAACTGGAAGCTGCAGTTTGAGAACGGTCTCGACTACTATCACTTCGCGACCACGCACAGCTCCTACGTCGATATCCTGAAGAAGCGCAATGCAAGCGCCGGACCGGATGCCGGATTCACTGCGGAGCCGGAAGGCGAGCAGGAAGGGCAAGGCAGCTTCAGCTTCGATTACGGTCACGCCGTCAACTGGTCGATCAAGCGCACGCAGCTCTATGGCCGGCCGCTCGGCATGGATCCGGCGCGTCTCGATGCGGTGCGGCAGCGCGTCGGCAGCACCCGCGCCAAATGGATGCTGCGCCAGCGCAACCTCACGATTTTTCCGAACCTGCAGGTCATCGACATCCTGTCGGCGCAGGTGCGAACCTGGCGGCCGCTGGCGCCCGACAAGACCGAGATGGTGTCGCATTGCCTTGCTCCGGTCGGCGAAAGCGCCGCGGCGCGCACGCTTCGTATCCGCAACTACGAAGATTTCTTCAATGCCTCCGGGCTGGCAAGCTCGGACGACAACGTCATGTATGAGTTCTGCCAGACCGGCTACAACGCGACGACCGCCGCGCCGACGCAAGGTTATCTGCGCGGCGTCGCGGAGGTCGGCCACGGCGAGAGCGCGCACACGCACGAGCTCGGCATCACCCCTTCCGAATGGTCGTTCGGCCCCGCCAGCTTCGGCGGCGAGACGAATTTCCATCCCGGGTATCGCGAGTGGCGCAGGCTGTTGCAGCACGCCGCCGGGGAGACCGCGTGATGGCGGCCGACGCAATCAGGGAAACCGATACCCACGCGGTCGCAGCCGCGGTCATCTTTCGCGAGGCCCGCCTGCTCGACGCCGGCGAATGGTCCGACTGGGTCGCGATGTACAGCGAGGATGCTGTCTATTGGGTGCCGGCATGGCTCGACGAGTACACCACCACCAATGATCCCGACACGCAGGTCTCGTTGCTCTACCACGATGCGCGGCGCGGACTGGAAGAGCGGATCGCGCGCATCGAGTCGCGCAAATCGATCACCGCGCTGCCGCTGCCGCGCACCGTGCACCAGATCTCGAACCTGGAAGCGTCGGAAGCCGGCGCCGATCAGATCACCTGCCATTCGGTGTTCTCGGTCCACGTCTACGACCCGCGCATGGCCAAGGAACATCTGCGGCACGGGCGCTATGAGCACACGCTGCGGCGTGACGGCGAGACCTGGAAGATCACGCGCAAGGTCATCACGCTGGTCAACGACCGCGTCCCGACCGTGCTCGATTTCTACAGCATTTGAGAGGGCACATGACTGACGATCAGGGAACCTGGCACGAAGCGGCCGCACTCAGCGCGCTGAACGAGGGCGAGCCGTACGGCATCGAAATCGGCCGCCACCACGTCGCTCTCTATCGCGTCGGCAATGAGTACTACGCCACGAGCAACATCTGCACGCATGCGGAGGCACTGCTGTCCGACGGCATTCTGGAGGGCTGCGAGATCGAATGCCCGCTGCATATGGGCCGCTTCGATATCCGGACCGGCGAGGCGTTGACCAGCCCCGTCGAGATCGACATCCGGACGTATCCGGTACGTGTGACAGGCGACAGGCTCGAAGTTTGCCTGCCCGCATAAGACGACCATCAAAAATCAAGAATCGGGGGAAACAGGGATGACCGAAGTCGTGATGGACAAGGCGGCGATGACGACCGCCGATCCGCAGATCGAACGCACCACAATCCGCAAAGTCGCGCTGCGCCTGATGTGGTTCGTCATGGCGATGTACTTCCTCGCCATTCTCGACCGCGGAAACATCTCCTTTGCCGCGCTGCAGATGAACAAGGAGCTCGGGCTCAATGCCGAGAAGTTCGGCATCGCGGTCGGCATCATGTACTTCACCTATTCGATCTTCGAGATCCCGAGCAATCTCATCCTCAGCAAATACGGCGCGCGCGTCACGCTGACGCGGATCGCGATCCTGTGGGGCATCGCCACGATGCTGATGGCATTCACGCAAGGCCCGCTCAGCCTCTATGCATTCCGCGGCTTCCTCGGCTTTGCCGAGTCCGGCCTGTTTCCCGGCGTGATGCTGCTGCTGAGCCTCTGGTTTCCGTTCAGCTACCGCGCCCGCTACAACGCGATGTTCAACTATGCGGTGCCGATCTCCTATATCTTCGCCTCGCTGATCTCCGGCGCGATCCTCGAGCTGAACGGGGTGTTCGGCATCTCGGGCTGGAAATGGCTGTTCATCCTCGAAGGCCTGCCGCCCGTCATTCTCGGGATCGTCGGCATTTTCTATCTGACCGACCGCCCGCAGCAGGCGAGCTGGCTGTCGACGGCGCAGCGCAACTGGCTGACCAGCGCGCTGGAGCGCGACGCCAAGGCGACCGGGGTGGTGCATGCCGAAGGCGTGCTCCGGACCATCACCAAGCCGATGGTGCTGCTGTTCGGCCTGTGCAATTTCGGCCTGTTCTGTGGCCTGGCTTCGCTGTTTCCCTGGCTGCCGCAAATCATCAAGTCGTTCGGGCTGCCGAATTCACAGGTCGGCTTCGTGACCGCGATCCCGCCCGTCGCCGGCCTGATCGGCATGATCGCGTTGTCGCGGCACTCCGACCATGTCGGTGAGCGCTTCTATTATGCGGCCATAACCTTCGTGATCGCAGCGGCCGGCTTCGCGATAGCAGCCTTTTCAACATCGCCGGTTTGGATCATCATCGGATTCATGGTTGCCAACGTCGGTGTCTATGGTACGCAGGCCGTGTTCTGGACTATTCCCCAGTCCTACATGTCGCGGCAGAGCGCGCCGGGCGCGATCGGCCTGGTCAGCACCATCGGCAGCATCGGAGGCGCCACCATCCCGATCGTGATCGGACGCGCCAAGGACGCCTCGGGCAGTTTCACCACCGGATTCCTCGTGGTAACAGGCGTTCTCCTGGTCGCGGCGGCGTTGGTCCTGATCGCGCGCACTCAACTCGTGAAAGAATGAAGAGCCGGACTGGCGCAAACCGCAACAGAGCCCCTGACCCGCGCCGCGCCGCGCAAGGGAACACGGGCTCGGAGCTGGTGATCGATTTCGAACGTTACGTGCCCACGGTGCTGTCCAGCCTGGTCGCGAAGTTGCGCGCCAATGCCAATGCCTTCTTCCCGCAAGCCTACGGCGTATCGCTCGCGGAATGGCGGGTGCTGTCCTTTCTCAGGGAGCATGAGCCGGCAAGCGCCTACGACATCTGGACCAATGCGCAACTCGACAAGGCCGTCGTCAGCCGCGAGACAACCTCGCTGAGGAAAAAGGGCCTGATCGAGCTGACGCCGGTGCGAGGCAGCGCCCGGAACCGGACCGAGATCCGGCTGACATCGCAGGGCGTGGCGCTGCTCGACCGCAGTCTGGATGAAATCCTGCGCCGGCACAGCAACCTCACGGCCGGTCTCGACGCCAAGGCGCTGGAGAGTTTCTTCCGGGTCGTGGCGCATATCGAGCACCGCATTCCCCACATGGCCGACCAGACCTCGAATGCCGTGCCGGCCCATGCGCCGGTCAAACGCATTGCGAAGCGGAGGCCGCCGACCGGCGCCTAGCGACACTTGTCCGGTGAGGAACCCCGCGTAATTTATGTTTCAGTAAGCAAGTTGTAGCTAGGATCGATCAGTGAGTTGCGTATGGGAGACTTCCAGTGATCGACTTTGACGAACTTCGTAGTATCGCCGCGGATGTTCGTATCTTTATCGACGCGTCGGAAGACAAGGGTGGCGCCTTGAAGGCCATCATCGAGGCCTACGACGTCGTTCTGGGGATTTTCCCGGCCGGCCAGGGAATGGATCTTCACGTGGTCAAGGGCAACGAGGTCCTCAATCATATCGCGCAGACCCAGGCCTCGTCGGGCTTTACCCACACCGCCATCGCATTCCAGACCCGTGAGCAAGCTGTTGCGCTTCAGCAACTGATGGCGGCCTAGCCACCGGCGTTACGCGCCCCTGTTGCGGGGGCGGCCGAAACGATCGCATCGGCGATCGCGCGACCCGATCGATGACCGAAGCGGCCCTGGAAGATCGAGGTCGGATCAAAATTCCTCACCCTGCATCTCAGGGCACGGGTAGATCAAGCAACGGTTGCTGAACCGCATTGCGCAGCCGTTCGGCATGGTATTGCGCGACGCCATCCCCGGGGTACTCGACCAGGAAATCGGCAACGCGCAGCGCCGCCACGGCGGGCTCCGCGTACCGGATCGAACTGTAGACGGCCTCCCAGCGTGCGCAGAACGTCAGCTCCGAATCGCCGCGTTCGCCGCACAGCTCGTAGACCGTGATCGCGTCGGCAAAGCCCTTCGGCCGGATCTGGTCGACGCTGCGGAACGCGAATCTGTGTTCGGCACGCGCCTTCACGGCTGCACTCACCAGGACCTGCGTGCCGTAGTTCTTGTTGAGGCCTTCGAGACGCGAGGCCAGATTGATGGTGGCGCCGAGCGCGGTGTAGCTCATGCGGGCGGCGGAGCCGACATTGCCGACCACGGCATCGCCGAGATGCAGGCCGAACCGCGTGCCATAGGCCGGCCAGCCTTCGCTGCGGAAAGCCCGGTTGAGCTCGGCATTGCGATGAACGCAGTCCAGCACGGCCTCGCAGGCATGAACGACGTGATCGGGATCCTCGTCCGGCGCGTTCCACAGTGCCATCACGGCGTCGCCGATGAACTTGTCGATGGTGCCATGGTGTTTCATGATCGCCTCCGACATCGCGGCGAAATAACGCGAGGTGAAGATCATGACCTGGGAGGGGTCCGCCTTCTCGGTCTTCGCGGTGAAGTCGGCGACGTCGGTGAAGAGAACCGTGACCTCGCGCCTGATGCCGCCGAGCTGCAGCGAGGCTCCGGACTGCATCAGCTGACGGACGATCGGCTGCGGAATGAAGCTTGAGAAGTTGCGTACGACGGTGCGCATCGTAAACACCGAGCGCCCCAGTTCATCGATCTCGTCGATGGCCGATTGCATCCGCGGCCGGTCGGCGAGCTGAAAGCGCTGGATCTCGTCGGTCTGCCGCGCCAGCTCGCGCAGCGATCGGGCGAGCAGCGAGCCGAGCCAGAACGCGAACGGCAACATCGCGATCACAAAGCCGAGCGCGACGGCGAACAGCGCGCGCCGCTCCGAGATGATCTTGGCGAAGAACTCGTCGAGCGGGGCGACCACCGCGAGATGGATGTTAGCCGCACCGGCCGTCTCGATGCGGTGAAAGGCCGCGACGAGGGTCCGTCCGTCAGCGTCGGTGAAGAACTGCTGGGCCAGCCCGTCGCTGCGCCAGGCCTGGATCGCCGCGGACAGGCCGGGAAGCTTGAGGACGTCGATCCGGGGCAATGCGTCGCTGCGTTCCGTCATCAGCTCGCGCATCTCGGGATGCCCGACGATACGGTCGGCGTCGTTGAACAGGAAGGCCAGCCCGGATTTTCCGAGCTTTTGCCGGCTCAGCATCTCCTCGAGGCGATTGAGCAGCAGGTCGGCGGCCACCACCCCGCGGCGGCCCTCCCTGAGCGGCGTGCGCAGCGTGTAGCCGGGCTCCCCGGTCGCGTAGAACACATAGGGCCCGGTGAGCAGCGTCTTGCGATCCTTTAAAGCATCGACATACCAGGGACGCCGCCGCGGGTCGTAGCTGTGCGGCCCCGCCACCTTCGCGACCTGGGTCAGGTTTTCCGACAGGAACAGCGTCACCGGTGCCGCGGCGGCCGCCCCGGAGCGGGCAATGACGACGACGCGGTAGACGGCGTCGGCGGCGACATTCAGCGCCGTGCGGAATTGCGGCTTGGCGCGATCGATGACGTCCATCTCAAGGAAGGAGCCGTCTTCATAGCCGACATAGAGGTTGAAGATCTGCGGATTGTTGCGCAGCATCGAGGCGAGCAGCGCGTAGAGCCTGACGTTATCGGCGACGTCGGCCTCCTGGATGGCCGGAATTCCCGCCAGGATCTCGAGGCTGTCGCGCACATTCTTGAACTGCGCGTCGATGCGATCGGCGCCGATTTGCCCCACCTTGTCGATGAAGGTGCTCGCAGCCATCTGCGTGATCGACGAGACCCGCCTGAAACTGAGATAGACCAGCGTCAGTCCGACCACCAGCACCGCGGCAATGACCACCGTGATGATCGATGTACGGAAGCCGATACGAACCGGCCCCCGGCCGGTCTCGCGCGCATCACTCATCGAGCTCGTCGTTCGCCTCCGCTAATATTTGCGCACGATCGGCTTCGTCGGTGTCGTAGCCGGCGCGGCCGGCGAGAGCTGGAACGTCACCCAGGCCGTCCACCCTTCGGGCCGATTCTCGGCGGCAAAATCCTTGTAGCCACGAAGGTTCAGATAGCCCTGATAGCCGTCGGCCACCGGAAAGATGAATCCGACCTGCGGGCCGATGCCGGCGACGCGTCCCTTGAAATCACCGAGCTTCGCGCCGGCACCGCTGTCTCCGGTGAGCTGCTGGAAATAGTAGCCGGCGACACCGACATGCACATTCTTGGCGACGAACTTCGAAAGTCCCCAGTCGACGTGGAAGTCGATGCCGTTCTGGTACTGCAGATCCTTGTTCATTCCGTTGTAGGTGACGCCCGCCAGCACCGAGAACTCCTGGCCGGTTTCCGGATTGAGATAGGTGTAGGCGCCGCCGACATCGATCGCAGTGAATCCGAAGCTGAGATTGGCGAGGCGGCTGCTGTCATAGGTCCCGCTCGGGATGTTGCCGAAGATGTAGACCATCTCGTTGTTGACACCCTGATTCCATTTCAGCGTGCCCTGGTAGAAGACATCGGAGACCGTGTTGCGGTTGTCGGTTGCGACGCCCGAGACCGTATTGCCCCGCGGCCCCGTCAACGTCGCGTCGACGCCGACGCCGACATTTCCCGGCGCGGCAAGGAAGGTTACGGCGGCCTGGCCCCCAAGCACCGACTGAGCCCAGGTGTAGGTAAATCCTTCCACGAGAACGTCGGCATGCGCGTTGAGACCAGCGACGACCGATCCGGGCACACGGTTGCCGATGACGAAATTCTTGCCCGCGTTGGCGCTTGTGTCGAGGTGAATGTAGATCGTCTCATAGGCCCAGCCGGGCATCGCCGGCGCCGCGGTCAGGCTCGCGAACGCGCCGGGCAGCCAGAAGCTCAATCCGCCGGCGTCGGCCGACGCCGTGCGCGGCGCTGCCGACAGTGCGAGTGCGCCAGCTATGCCCAGTGCGGCGCACCTGTGATTTCTGACCATCCTCATCCTGATCTCCCCACTTCGCTCAGGCCATCATAGCGGATTCGCTCGCGCTTCAGTTGACCGCCTGCGCCTCCGGGAACTTCCATTTGCCGTTCAGGATTTCCGCACGCGGCCGGTAGAGCCGGACCGTATAGTTCCAGCCCTTCATGGTCGGTAGGCAATTCGGGAGCTTGCCGTCGCAGCCGCCGAACTGGACCGCGATCGAGCCATCAGCGGACTTCTTTGCCGTGATGTTGTTCAGCGTGTAGGCGTCATAGGGATTCTTCTCGAAATATCCCTTGGCATTGTAAACGCTGATCGACCAGAACGCGTCGACGGGAACGTCGCGGACGGTCAGCTTGTAGACCGTCGTGCCATCATTCTTCGTAGGCGTGATGCTCAGATAGGTGGCGTCCTTGTCGGGATTGCCGCCCCAGCCGGCGGCCGTGCCGATCAGATGCCTGACAGGATCGACGTGCCCCTTGGGTCCGAAAGCATGCGCAAAGCCTCCGGTGTAATCATTGAGCGCAAGCAGCGCTTCGCGAATGGCTTTCTGGCTGGCGGGGTCCCAGTTCGGAAGTTCGAGCTTGCCGGTACCTTTCTGGCTGACCTTGATGGCATCCTGCAGCGCGTGGACCTGTTCGAGATCCTTCGGATCGTTTGGATTGACGAGCGTCCGAATTCCGACCACCGCGTAGCGCGTGCCGACGTTGTCGCGCGTCAGCGTGCGCTTGCCGGCACCGTAATAGACCGCGGGCACATAATGATCCTCGCTGATCACCTGCAGTGCCATATAGCGCTTGCCAGGGTCCGGCATCGTGATCGTCACCGGCCCGGCGTCGAGGTCGAACACCCCTGATGTATAGAGCGTATCGCGGTTGAGCCGGATGACGGTCTGGTTGTCGATGCTGGCCGGCTCGCGGCGATGGTTGAGCTTTCCGAGGCCGACCCCCTTGGCGAGATTGCCCAGATAGAGATCGGACTCGGCACGGGCAAAATTGTCCACCGTGACAGGCACTGGCGATTGCGCGAGCGATGTGCTCTGGCCCGCGAGGCAAAGGACACCGGCCAACAGATATCTGAATTTCACTGCTTCACTCCATTTCCAACCGTGGCATTGATCTTTTCCACGTCGGGTAGCTTCCACACCTTGTCGAAAAACTCCTTCTTTGGCGCGTAGAAGCGCGCCATCAGCTCGAACTTGCGCGCGGGGTCGGTCGGCAGCCAGTTCGTCTCCTGCCCGGCCGGAGCCGCCGGCCCGACATAGATGTCGACTGAGCCATCCGGGTTCTTCTTCAGGTCGGGGATTTGCGAGGACCGGCTGGCCCGAGCGACGTTCTTGATCAACGCATGGGTCGCGCGATCGTAGGCGGTCACCGACCAGTATTGTTCGACCGGAACATTGGCCGGGACGTTGAGGCGGTATGTCTTGCTGCCGTCGAAGGCATCGCCCGCCTTGTCGCGGATCGAGATCGCATAAAACTGACCGGCGCCCAGGCGCTTGATGCCGATATAGGCGTAGCTGTAAGCGAGAGCGCGGCTGTCGGTCGGGTATGCGTTCAGATCGGCGAACCCGTCGGAGTAGGCCTTGACGACGTCCGGCGGCGCCGGGAACGTCCAGCGGCTGGTCTCAGAGAAGAACGGCGGCAGGCCGGCGTCGTATTTCGCCGCCAGCCAGGCACCCGCCTCCTTCGCCGCCGAAGCAAGCACCGTCTTCATCGCCTCGGACGGAGCGAACGACTTTCCCTTCTCGATGCCGATCGACTTCAGGCTATCGATCATCACCCGATCCCGGTCGATCCACGGCTCGTCCTGTATGATCCGGTTCAGGTGCTCGAAGAAAGCCGCGTCGTAGCGAATGGTGGAATCGAAATCGGTGTCCTTCACGTCGCTGAACACCGTCGCCGGCGGGCTGGCCGCCTGCGCCAGGGGATAGACCTTCATGCGCTTGCCGTAGGCGACTGCGGCCTGGACGTCGGCATCGCCGTGGCTCTTGAGGTTGGAGCGCAGAAGCATGTAGCCGCCGAACGTGTCGGACTGCAGCGCGATGTAGCCGTCGGGCTTCGGGCCGTTGTAGCCCGGCGGCAGAATCAGGAACTTGCCGCCGGCACCCTTGTCGACGCCGAGCAGGCCGGCATCCTCGAGCGGCATCTGCCAGACCGTGACGATATTGCCGTTGAACGATCCGTTCGTATTGCCAGGCGGGAGATCGAGCACGATCGGACCATTCCGCGTGTCGAAGAACGTCATGAAGTACAGCGCGTCCGGATTCGGCGTCAGCGTCTGGTTATGCCAATCAAGCGGACGCCCCCAATAGATCACCTGCCCCACCTTGCCCGGCGTCCTGGTCAGCATCTCCTGCCGCATCAGATCGGTATTGACCGCGGGAATGCCCCAGATCACGGCCTCGACAGCGCGGCGCTCGATCATGCGGCGGTTGAGATCGTCGCTGGACAGCGTTTGGGCATACGTTGATGCGGTCGCCATCATCAGCGCAAGTCCTCCGGCGATCAATGGCTTCATGACAATCTCCATCACTCAAAACGGATTCACATAATTGACGATCGCGAGCTGCCGCAGGATCACGCGGCGCACGACGTGGGTCGGCTTCAGATGGTCGGTGTAGATCGCCGCCGTTCCGGTCGAGCCGGCCGGCAGGCGGTTGGCGAACGCGGCATCGTCGAGCCTGACGCGCACGACGAAGGGCACGGCCTCGATCGCCTTCGGCGCAACGGCCGTGCCCGAGGTCGTGACCTGGCCGGTCGCCACCGCCTGCAGCACGCTCTCGACCTTGCCGGAATAGATCTGCCCTGGCGCGAACTTGAAGGTCACCTCGACCTCCTGCCCGGGCGCGACGTAGCGCGCATCGATCTGGTTGATCTCGACACCGATGATCGTGTTCGAGGTATCGATGAACGCCATCACCGGCGACAGCGGCAGGTTCGCGACCCGCGCGCCCTTGCGCAGCGCGAGGTTGGTGACGTAGCCGTCGGCCGGCGCGCGCACCACCGTCTTGTCGCTGTTC
Source organism: Bradyrhizobium sp. USDA 4538 (assembly GCF_024171045.1). Classification (NCBI taxonomy): domain Bacteria; kingdom Pseudomonadati; phylum Pseudomonadota; class Alphaproteobacteria; order Hyphomicrobiales; family Nitrobacteraceae; genus Bradyrhizobium; species Bradyrhizobium sp. USDA 4538. The sequence goes on along the minus strand of NZ_JALJZE010000001.1, from coordinate 5,757,252 downwards.
CACTGCGCGGCCTCGAGCTGTCCGCTGAGCTGATCGACCTCGGACTGCCGCTGCTCGACGTCGAAGCCGCGCCCCGCATCGCGCTCGTAGAGCGTCGTCATCTGCGCCAGCCGCGTCTTCGACAGCTTGAGCTGCGCCGTGATCGCCTTGACCTGCGCGTCATAGGGCGTCGGATCGATCTTGAACAGAACGTCACCGGCCTTCAGCGGCACGTTGGCGACGACGGGCACCTCGGTCACCTCACCCGCGACGTCAGGCACGATCGACACCGCGTTGCGCGCGACCAGCGCCGAGCCCTGCGGCGCGCCCCAGCCCATTGGCACCAGCAGGCCGAACAGCAGCAGCACCAGTACGATGAAGGGAGACGCCTTCCAGAACAGGTTGAAGCGCACGATCTTGAAATGCACCAAGAGGAACAGCAGCACAAGATAGACGTTGAAGATCGCGACACCCATCACGCATCTCCCGCCCGGCGCGGCGCCGGCACATCGACATAGGCCCAGATGAACGCGATCGGCCACAGCGCAAAGCCGCAGATCAAAGTGATCCAGCCGGCGACCATCACGGCTTGCGCATAGGGGTGATTGCGCGATTTCGCGATGTGCCCCGGCAGCCAGCCGGCGATGCAGAACACCGCGATCGCGCTGGCAACCAGGATGACCAGCACGATCCAGGCAAAGATGTCGTAACCGCTCATGGCTTCGTCTCCTTCGCGGCACCGGCCGTGGCCAGGGGTGGAAAGATCTCCTTCCAGTCCTGCTTCATGTCGACCACGGTCCAGCCGGACGCGGCGGCCGCGTCGAGCGCCTTGTCGAGCTTGCCGACCTTGGATTGACGATCATAGGCGTATTCGCGAACCTCGTCGGTGTGGTGCACGATGCCGGCGAAGCGCGCGCCCGGTCCCGCCACGGTCCATTGCAGCATCTGCAGATCGCCATCGGAGTTGCCGAACGCGAAGATCGGACGGCGGCCGATGAAGCGGTTGATGCCGACCGGCTTGCCCGGGCCGTCGTCGATGAACTCGACCTTGGCCTGCTTCATCAGGACCGGCTTGCCGTCGGGGCCGACCTGGAATTTGACCACGCCGGACGAGCCGACCACCTGCTCCGGCGGGATGCCGTAGACCTTCTCCATCCACGGCCGCATGAATTCGACGCCGCCGCCGGAAACGACAAAGGTCTTGAAGCCGTTGGCCCTGAGATAGGCCAGCAGCTCCAGCATCGGCTGATAGACCAGGCTGTCATACGGCCGGTTGAAGCGCGGATGCCTGGCGGTCGCGAGCCAGTCGCGCACCGAGCTTGCGAACGCATCGGTGGTCATGCCGGCATGCGTCGCCGCCATGATCTGCAGGAGGCCCTTCTCGCCGCTCGCGGCCAGCGCCTTGGTGTCCTTCTCGAGAAGCGCCTTGAACGGTTGCCGCGTCTTCCAGTCCGGGTGCACCGGCGCCATCGCCTTGACGCGGTCGAACGCGAAGGCGAGCTGGAAATAGAACGGCTGCTCGGTCCACAGCGTGCCGTCATTGTCGAATGTCGCGATCCGCTCGGCCGGCGGCACGAAATCCCGCCCGCCCTGCGTCGTGACGCGCGCGACAAAATCGACGATCGCCGATTTCGCCGCGCCGTCTTTCCAGGACGGCAAGGGATCCGCCGGCTGTGCCACCGCAACGGAGATGGCCACAAGACCCGCAAGCAGCACAGCGGCAAGCCGAACCATCATCGCACTTTCCCTCTTTCCGTCCGTTGCTCTTCCCGCATCACTGCGGCTTCATGCGTTCCAGCTCGTTGAGCCGCTTCAAGGCCGCCTGCTGTCGAAGCAGCCCGTAATTGATGCCGCTTGCGTTCAGCGAACTGCCCCCCTGGTAGGGGAACTGATCGAAGTCGGAGAAGAAGTCCTTGATCTTCCCCTGCACGGGCACGATCAGCCACATGTTCTGGGCGAGGAACTGGATCGCTCCGCCGCCTTCCTCCATGCCGCGCTCGTAGGGATCCATGCGCAGATTGGCGATCAGCGCCCATGAGGGCACTTCGCGGGTGGCTGTCGCAATATTGCCCTTCGATGCGACGGCAAAGCTCAGCTTCCAGTCGTTCCACCGGAGCGCGTTGAGGTTGCCGCCTTGGTCGAAATAGTAGATCGCATCGCGGGGCGGCTCCTTTGCCTCTCCCTTGAAGAACGGCATGAAGTTGTAGCCGTCGAGATGAACCCTGAAGCTCTTGCCGCTTGCGCCGGCGAATCCGGTCTTCATCTTGTCCTTGATGTCCGGAATCCCTGCCGCGGCGCACAGCGTCGGGAACCAGTCGATCAACGAGATGATCTCGTTGTATTGCGTTCCCGGCTTTACGACGCCCGGCCATCGCACCATCATCGGGATGCGGAAGCCGCCTTCCCACGTCGTGCCCTTCTCGCCGTGGAACGGCGTCATCGCGCCATCGGGCCACAGCGCGAGCTCCGCACCATTGTCCGTGGTGTAGAGCACGATCGTGTTCTCGGCGATGCCGAGATCGTCGAGCTGCTTGAGCAATTCGCCGACCATCCCGTCATGCTCCACCATGCCGTCGGCGTGAATGCCCTTGCCGGTCTTGCCGAGGGATGACGGCTTCAGGTGCGTGAAGACGTGCATGCGCGTCGAGTTGAACCAGACGAAGAACGGCCGATCCGCCCTGACCTGGCGGCCGATGAAATCCTTGGCAGCGCCCAGGAATTCCTCGTCCACCGTGGGCATACGCGCGGTATTCAGGGGACCCGTGTCCTCGATCTTTCCATCCGCGGACGATTTGATGACGCCGCGCGGACCATATTGCTTTCGGAAGTTCGGATCCTTCGGATAGAAATAGCCTTCCGGCTCCTCTTCGGCGTTGAGATGATAGAGATTGCCGAAGAACTCGTCGAAGCCGTGCTTGGTCGGCAGATGTTCGTCACGGTCGCCGAGATGGTTCTTGCCGAACTGGCCGGTGGCATAGCCCTGGGTCTTCAGGGCGTCGGCGATCGTCGGCATCCAGTCCTGGATGCCATGGGGATCGCCGGGCATGCCGATGGTAAGCAGGCCGGTACGGAACGGCTCCTGCCCGAGGATGAAGGAGGCGCGGCCTGCCGTGCAGCTTTGCTGACCGTAGGCGTCGGTGAAGATGGCGCCCTCGCGCGCGATCCGGTCGATATTGGGCGTGCGATATCCCATCATGCCCATGGTGTAGGCGCTGATCTGCGGAATGCCGATGTCGTCGCCGAAGATGACGAGGATGTTCGGCTTGCGGCCGCCGGCCGGCGCCGCGGCGGGTGCGGCCTTCTGGGCCTGCGCGAGAGCCTGCGACGTCAGCGCCGCCGTGGCAGCAAGCGATGACGTGCCGAGCAGCACGGCTCGGCGATCGATGGTCGAGGCACCGCAAGTGGAATCGGCGCCGGCGTCATGTTTCTTCGTCTCACTCGTCATTCGATACTCCTGAGTTACGCTAGGGTTGCTCGCTCTGGTGATTACGAATCATGCGTTCTGCTCGATCGGTCTCAATGTGCTTCGTTCATCTGGCGGGCTTTGGTCGACCAAAGGACGTGGTGGAGGAAAGCCCGACCGGATTCAGGTTCTGAAGTAGGCGCGTGTCTTCGCGGCGTCTCGCGCGCCGACGCAGATTGCGCCGGGCTCCGCCGACCTGGCGCAGCAGCCGGTGCGGTGACCAGCGCGCTGCGCCGGCAGACGGCGCGAACAGCTCGCGCTCGACCGCGCCGATCTCGTCATCGAGCGCGGCATCATCGGCAACGGCCCTGAACGCCTCGACCGTGTGCTGCGGCGCGACCGGCTCGAACCGCTGCAGCCAGTCGAGCAGCGCGAAGTAGACCGCCTTGGCGTCGCCATGGCGCGCGGCGCGCCGCAGCTCCCTGAAGGCGAACGCTTCCGAGCGCAGATAGGCTTCGCGATGCTGGCGAAGATACGCCGCGATCGCGCGGACCGTCCGCGGCATCAGCCAGCCGAGCCCGGCAAGCGCCAGCAGCACGGCTACGGTCGACTTCCAGTGATCGGCGATGACATCGCGCAGCGCACCCCATGACCGGCGTGCGCCGGAGCTGCCGATTGACGACGCACCGCCGGCTGCGGGGTTCGCCTCCACGTGCAGCGTCACCGGGTCGAGATGCGCCACATCGATGCGCTGCGCGTCGATGTTCCACCAGCGCAGGTCGATCGGCGGCAGCACGTAATCGCCGGCCTTCTCGAGCATGTAGACGCCGCTGTCGGTGCGGGCCGAGGACAGCACATCGGTGCGCCCGTCGGTCTTGTCCTGGAGCGACGGCTGGGCGGGGTACAGCTTGAGCCCGTCGAACGCGGCGAACTTCACCGGCGGCAGCAGCATCGCCGGAATGCCTTCGGCCTTGATGGTGACGGTCCGGGTCACGGCATCCCCGGTCTTGAGCTGATCCGACGAGCGATTGACGGTCTGCTCGATCGACAGATTGCGCGCGGCCAGGAACGGCTGCAGGGCGGAGGCCGCGTCCGGGATGAAGGCCTCAAATGCGATCGGCGGCAGCGCGAGCGTGGCCTCGCGTGTCGCCGGCGGCTCGGCGGCGTATTTGATGGTGATCGCCTGGCCGGCGATCGCGTAGCTGCCCGGCTCCTGTGGATGGATAGCGAATTCGAACCGGACGCCGGCATAGGTGACGCCGTCCCGCTGCTCGTTCTCGTTGATGCTCCGCAACTGACGGGTCACGGCGTTGCGGACCTGGAAGTCGGGCAGCTCGGGCGGCGCCGTCATGTAATTCGGCGCCAGCACGTCGATCCGCAGCGTGGCCGCCTGCCCCACCACGACGCGCGGCGGATCGATCGTCACCCGCAGGATCGGCTCCGGCACGCTTTGCTGCGCGAGTGCCGCGCAGGGCATCAGCAGTCCGAGCATCAGGGCTGCGGCGGCGAGCGGCTGCCTCATGGCTTCGCCCCCGCCGGCCGCGCCGCGTCCTGAATCGCGAATTTCAGCTTGAGGAAGTCAGCCGGCGTGGTCTGGACCTGGCGCATCCAGGCTTCGGCGGCGCCGGCCGTGGTGAGATCCGTCGGCTTCACCTCGATCCGCTTGCCGCCCTTCTGGGTCGGGTCGACCCGCATCTCGTCGGCCTTCTCGTCCGGCGGCGCGCTGTCGTCCTGCTCCTGCTTCTTCCGCTTCTCCTCTTTCGCCTTCAGCGCCGCCACCACGATGGCACGGTTGGTCTTCGCCGCGACGTGGCCGGGCGCGATCTTCAGAACCTCGTCATAGGCGGCGATCGCCTTCTCATAGGCGTGGTTCTGCGCCTGGGCGTTGCCCAGCGCGAAGCGTCCCTCGAGCGTATCGACATGCGCAAATTCCTGCGCGGCCGTCAGGAAGTCGAACGCACGATAGGCGGCGATGCCGCGCCACATCGGATCGGAGAAGCGCTTGGCCGCGGTCGCATAGTCACCGCGATCGAACGCGATGCGTCCTTGCTGATCCGGCGTCAGCCACAGGTCGGCAAAACGGCGCGGCCCCTCCGCCCTCGCGGACGACACGTGCGACAGACAGACGAAGGCGACAACCCAGGCCACCGTCGTGCCGCGCCGGAACCAGAGCAGGCTGAGCAGTGCAATCGGCAGCAGCAGCCAAAAGCCCTCATCGCGCCATTGCGTACCGAACGCGTCACCCTGCGCGGCCTGATAACGGGTTTCGATCCGGCGCTCGAGCGCCGCGATGTCAGCGTCGTCGATGCTGACCTGTACGACGTCCGAACCGAGCGCGAACCTTTCGCCCTTGTTCGGCGTGACGCTCAGCTTGACCAGGCCGTTCCGTCCGGCGGCCTGGCGAACCGCTCCCTCCTCGTCGCCACCGTCGTCGGCGACAAGCAGGATCGTGCCGGGAACGGTTTCGGTCGCGAGCGCTTCTGCGGCGAGCGCCACCGCCGCGACGGCGTTCTTCCCGGGCGACGGCATCAGGCCCGGGGCAAGCGCGGCGAGGAAGGGTTCGATGACGGCGCGATCGTCGGTCAGCGGCATCACCAGATGCGCGGTGCCCGCATAGGCGATCAGCCCCGTGCGCGCGCCGGCGCGCGCCGCAAGCAGATCCCTGATCTTCTGCTTGGCGCGTTCGAGCCGCGTCGGCGCGACGTCGCTCTGCCCCATCGTTGCGTCGAGCGACAGCGCGATCATCAGCGGCGCCTTGTCCTCGACGAAGGGCGGCAGCTCACGCCGCCAGGTCGGGCCCGACAACGCGACGATGCCAAGCGACAGCGCGGCGGCGACCAGATAAAGCGGGCTGACGCCGCGTCCCGCCCCCGGCTGCACGATGAGATGGTTGAGCAGATGCGGCGCGATCACCCCGCCCCATTGCGCCTGCGGGCTCTGCCGCCACCGCACCCATGCGAACACGGCAGCAACGGGAATCAGCGCGAGCAGCCACAGCGGCCGCAGCAGATGGAAGGGAATCGCGGCCGCGTCATGCATGGCCGGGCGCTCCCCTTCGTCCCAGCCCGCTTTCCAGCGAAAGGCCGAGCCACAGCAGCAGCGACAGCACCACGGCGGCGCCGAGCGGCCACTGGAACAGCGGCTGCTTCGGCCGCCATGACAGCGTATCGAGCTTGGCCGGCGCGAGACGGTCGATGTCCGCGTAGATCGCCTGCAACTGCGCACCGTCCTCGGCACGGTAGAAATGGCCGCCCGTCGTGGCGGCGACCGACCGCAGAACGCCGAGATCGACGCGGTTCTCGCCGGTCGCCGACGGATCGCCGACGCCGATCGTGTCGATCACGAGGCCGTTCTGGCGCGCGATGTCGGCGGCATGCTCCGGAGGGACGCGGCTCGCCGTATCGTTGCCATCGGTGAGCAGGACGAGAAGCTTTTGTCGCGCCTTGCTTGCCTCGAAGGTCTTGATCGCAAGCCCAATGGTGTCGCCGATCACGGTCTGCTGTCCGGCCATGCCGACCCCGGTCTGCGCCAGCAGCGCGGTCGCGGTCTGCAGATCCTGCGTGAACGGCACCTGCACATAGGCCCTGGTGCCGAACAGCACCAGCGCGACGCGGTCGCCGTGCCGCCGCGCGATGAAATCCGCGACCACACGCTTGACGCCGTCGAGCCGCGTCAGCACCGCGCCGTCGCTGCCGCGGAAATCGCGCTGGTCCATCGAGCCGGAGATGTCGATCGCGAGCATGAGATCGCGCGCCGAAACCTCGCGTGTGACGGGATCACCGACCCATTGCGGCCGCGCCAGCGCCGCGACGACGAGCGCCCAGATCAATGCGGCCGTCACCATCTGGATGCGCCGCCGCTGCAGCACGACGGCGCCGCGCTGCGGGGTCTGCCCGGTTGCCGCCGCAAGGCGGTCGAAGAACGGCACCATCACCGAGGCCTGCCGCGCGCGATACGGCGGCAACAGCCACCACACGAGGATCGGCAGCGGCAGGAGCGCGAGCATCCAGGGCCATGTGAACTCAAACATGGTGCCCCCTGATCCAGCGCCGCACCAGATCCTGCAGCGCCGTTAGATCGCCGGCATCCGCCGTCGTCCGCCCGTAAGGCGCGGTCGCGAGCAGCCGTCCCGCGCCTTGCGAGAATTCGTCCCCGCCATAGCTGCGGTCGAGGAACGCAAGCCAACCCGCGCCGGCAAGTGGTGCGACGGTTTCGCGCGGAAAGGCATCGAGCGCGGTCTGCCGCACCAGCAGCGCGAGGCTCGCCGCCATTCCCTCCGGGGCGCCGCCTTGTGTCTGCAGCAGCCGGTCAAGCTCCGCGAGCGCCGCGCGCCGATAGCGGTTGGCGCGGAAACGCCGCAGCAGGCGCCGCGCCGCAACGGCGACCCCCGCGGCAACCAGCACGATCACGATCCGCGACGCCCATGTCGCCGGAAGCAGGCTCACCGACGGGGGCAGCGGGATATCGATCAGGCCCGCGACCGGATCCACAATGACGGGTTGGGGATCAGCCAAGAGCCGCCTCCGCTCGGGCGTGACCGCCACCGCGTCCGTGCCGGGCCGGCAGCCCGCCCAGGAGACGCCGGATTTGCGGCGCCGTTTCCTCGGCCGTGCTCAGCGGCAGCACCGGAATGCCGAGCTCGCGCGTCCACGCGAATACGCCGCGCAGCCGCTCCTGCGACGCCTGCGCGATACTCTTGCGGACGCTCTCGCGGCCGACTTCGAGCTGAATCTGCAGCTCGCCATCGGTGACGGTCATCCGGCTCGAGGCCGGCAAATCGCTTTGCAAGGGATCGTGGACCAGCACCGCGACCACGTTGTTATGCCGGGCGATCGCCCCGATCATCCGGCGCGTCGCGCTATCGGCGCCATCGAAATCGCTGATCAGGATCACGGTTGCGTCGTGCATCGTCCGCCGCTCGGCATGTTCGAGCGCCCGGTTGAGCATGCCTGACGCCGGAACGATGCCGCGGCCGACGCCGAGCGCCTGGTTCTGCGCGACGATGGTGGACAATATCTGCAACACCGTCGCGCGACTGCGCCGCGCCGCCAGCTCGACGACATCGCTGTCATTGAAGACGATCGCGCCGACCCGGTCGCCGACGCCGAGCACACGCCAGGCACCGATCGCGGCGGTCTCGGCCGCGGTGACCGACTTCATGGCGCGCCGGCTGCCGAAGAACATCGACAGCCGCTGATCGACCACGAGCAGGGCCTGACGGTCGCGCTCCTCGTTGAAGACGCGCACATGCGGCTTCTGCAGCCGCGCCGTGACCTTCCAGTCGATCTCGCGGACATCGTCACCCGGGCGATAGTCCCTGATCTCCTCGAAGTTCAGCCCGCGGCCGCGCATGCGCGAGGCGAACCGGCCCGACAGCAGACTATGCACCGGCTGGCGCGGCAGGAACGAAACCCTGCGATCCCTGAATTCGAGCGCGATCAGATCGTCGAGACTGACGTAGACACCGGGCGTTCTGGCTGATGTCTCCGTCATCACGGCCCTCACGCTGCAGCGACAAGCTCGGTGATCTTGTCGATCACCTGGTCGGGGCTGATGCCCTGCGATACGGCCTCGTAGCTCAGGATCAGGCGGTGCCGCAGGCAGTCATGGATGACGGCGCGGATGTGGTCGGGCGTGACGAAATCCTGCCCGTCGAGCCATGCGCGCGCCCGCGCGCAGCGGTCGATGGCAAGGCTGCCGCGCGGGCTGGCGCCGATCTGGATCCATTTGCTCAACGGCTCGCCGTAGCGGCCGGGAAACCGCGTCGCATAGATCAGGTCGACGATATATTTCTGTGCGAGGTCGGAGACGAAGATGCCGTCGAGCTCGCCGCGCGCATCGAGGATCGCCTGCTGCGGCACCGGCGGCGGCTCGGCAGCTCCGGCTTCCGGCTTCCGCGCATTCTCGGCGCGATTGAGCTTGATGATCTCGCCTTCCGTCGCCTCGTCGGGATAGGTGATCACGACATTCATCAGGAAGCGGTCGAGCTGCGCCTCGGGAAGCGGATAGGTGCCTTCCTGCTCGATCGGATTCTCGGTGGCGAGCACCATGAACAGGTCAGGCATCTTGTAGGTCTTGCCGGCAACGGTGACCTGACGTTCCTCCATCGCTTCCAGCAGCGCCGACTGCACCTTGGCCGGCGCGCGGTTGATTTCGTCCGCGAGCACGAGGTTGGCGAAGATCGGCCCCTTCTGGAACTGGAACTGGCCGCCCTTCTCGGTCTGCAGGTAGATTTCCGCGCCGGTCACGTCCGACGGCAGCAGGTCCGGCGTGAACTGCACGCGCGACAGGTCGGCGGCAAGATTCTTCGCCAGCGTCTTCACCGCCCGCGTCTTGGCTAGTCCCGGCAGGCTTTCGATCAGAAGGTTGCCGTTGGCCAGCAACCCGATCAGCATGCTCTCGACCAGATGATCCTGCCCGAGCACCGATCTGCCGATGCGCGCCTTGAGATCGAGCACGGCCTCGCGCGCCGCGGAGTCCTTGGCAGTTCGCCGCGCCGGGGCGGCCGCTAACTCTGTTGCGGCATGGTCTGACATTGCACTACGGCTCCTTGGACCCCGTAAACCACCTGTAATAGGGGTTCCGTCTCGCGGCTTGGCTCAGGCTCGCCATCTCGCGCGCGTAAGCTTGCCTGTTGCCTGCATAGGCGCTGAGGCCGGCACGATAGAACGCATCAAGATCTCGCCTTTCGCCCAGCAGCGAAGTGGTGAATTGCTCGTCCGCTCCCTTGAGCGGCGGTTCGCTACGGTACTGCCAGATGTGCGAAATCGTCCGGCTGAACTCGTCCGGACGAACCCATGTCGCGTATTCGATCCGCGGCCTGTCGTCTGTCACTGCCGGCGCGTCCGCCGCGTAGCGCACGAGCCCGTCGCGGTCGGTGATCCAGGTTGCGATCAGCGCCGCGACCGAGTTGACGCCGACCGCGGAAAGTGCCGCGGACGTTTCGGGCTGATTGAATCTCGCGCTGATTCGCTCCGCATCCAACTGAATCGGACGACGCGACCCGACAAGCAACATTTCATGCAGCTCCGATGTCCAGAGAGACGCGTACGGAAACACATCGATGAAGCTGCGAACCAGTGCGCGCGTGTCCTCGTCGTTCTGCGTTGGCAGCGGCAACCACTGCGCGACAATCCCGTCGTCGTTCAGTCGCGACGAAGCCAGGCGATAAAAATCGCGAGAATAGAGATTGACGACGCCCACCGCCGATGGCGGCGGCGGCTCCAGCGTGATCAGGTCGTAGGTCTGGCTCTCGCGTTGCAGGAGGCGACGGCCGTCGCCCAACCGCTTCTCCAATCCCGGATCGGACTGGGCGTTGAAGGTGCCGTCGAACATCGGAGCTGCACGAAGGACCGCCGGGAGCAGCTCACCCACCACTCTCCTGTCGAGAGCAGGGAATTGTGAGAGAGCGCCGGCCGTGATGCCCGTGCCGTAGCCGATCACCAGGGCTGATTTCGGCTCGCCATTGTGAATGATGAGAGGCAGGAGCGCTTGCAGCCGCATGTAGCGCAGCGACGGCATGGCGTCGCCGGAATTGGATACGCCCTGGATGTAGAGCCGGCGGAAGCGGCCGGTGTTGACCACCGCAACCGTCCCACCCGGGCTCTCCTCATAGAAGAGAATTTTTCCCGACCGCGCTGCCGGCAGCAATTGGGCCAATCGGTCGGACGGCGTTGCGACCGCAGCGACGATGCAGGCTGCGCCGACCGCGACTGCCAGTCCAAGACCGGTGCGGCTCGAGCGACCGCCCCAGCAGGCCAAGACACCCAGCAGGCCGGCGCCGATTGCGAGCAATGCAAGTGTGTGGACAAGCCCGAGCCAGGGCAGAAGCACGAAGCCGGTGAGAAGCGCGCCGCCCACACCGCCCAGCGTATTGACCGCCACGACGGCGCCAACGTCCTGCCCGATATGCGCATCACGCACCACCAGACGCAGCGCCACTGGAAAGGCCGCCCCGAGCAGCAAGGTCGGCACGAATACGATGCAGAACGCGGCCACCGCGAAGCGGGCGCACATGCCGGCGAACTGGCTTTCGGTAAGGCGGAGCACGAACGCCTCGGTCGCCGTCTGCGCGACCACGAGCCAATGGCCAAGTGCCGCGATCTCGATCAAGGCCAGCAAACCGGCAGCGGCGATCAGAAGGCCAAAGACACTCCAGGGATCGCGGATCCGGTCGATTGCCCGCGCAACGATCGCGGCGCCCGCCGCAAGTCCCGCGAGGTACGTGGCAAGCACCACGGAAAACGCGAAACTGCGCGTACTCATGAACTGAACGATGGACTGGGACCAGACGACCTCATAGCCGAGGGCAATTGCGCCGGCGGCGGCATAGAGGGCAACGGCCAAGCCGACCCGGCGCGGTTGATGCGCCGCCGCGCGGCCGGCAGGCTTGATCCTCGCCGACGCCAGGGGAATCCGACCAAGCACCGTTGCCCCCGCCGCCGCGAGGGCATTGAGTGTCGCCGCCGCGATCGAGGTCCCTTGCACGCCGAACAGCGGAATGAGGACAAACATCGGCAGCAGAGCGCCAAGAATCGCGCCGGCCGTGTTGGCGGCGTACAGCCGGCCACCGACGCGGCCGGCATCGCCGGAATTCCGCAGCACCGCACGCACAAGGACCGGTAGCGTCCCACCCATCAGAAGCGGGGCGATGCCGACCAGAACGAACACCATGGCCCATGCGAGCAAGCCGCTCGCGCTCTCGATCGCCACGAAGACCGGCGCAATATTCGCCAGGATCAATGTGGTGGCGACGCCGGTTATGCCGATGCCGATCTCGATCGCGATGTAGAGTTTCGCCGGCTGGCCGGCACGGTCGGCCCTTCCACCAAAGATCAGGCCGCCCAACGCCAGGCCGGTAAAGAAGGCACTCACGGCGGTCGTGATGGCGTAGACATCAGCGCCGACGACGAGCGAGAGCTGCTTGATCCAGATCACCTGGTAGATCAGGCCGGCGGCACCCGAGACGAATGCCAGCGCCGCTGCGACAAGCCTCCGGCTCGCACCGGCATCCAGATTCTTTCGGTGTGCTCGGGTCGCGGTCGATGCAGACCCTATGCTCGATCGAGCATCCATCCGCTTGTCCCCTTGGATACAGTGCGAGACAGGCCGATACCACTGGCCTGTCTCGCAGGGCCTCGCGACTATTCGAGACCGCGCTTCTTGAACGACTCGTCAACCTTCTTGTCGACCTGCCTGCGAACCTGATCGATGCTGAAGCTCGCCGGACGTTGACTCGGCGGATAGTCGGCAAACGTCTGAAGGAAGGCCGCCGACCTCATAACCCCTTGAGCAACGAGATAGGCATTTTCCACACGCCACTGGTCGTAACCGCTGCCCGAGATCTCAGCATGCTCGTATGGGTCCATGCGCAGGTTGAACATCTTCGGAACGCGCAGCGGCTTGAAGGGATTGGCCCAGACATCCATTTGTCCGGGCTGCTCCTGCTTCTCGTAGACGAATTTCCAGTTGTCAAAACGCGTGGCAACGAGATCGCCGTCGTCATTGAAGTAGAAGAACTCGCTGCGTGCACTCTTGTCCGTCTTGCCCGTGATGTAGTCGAGTTGATTGAACCCATCGAGGTGATCTCGGAAGGTGGTCGGGTTGCCCTGGGGCTGCCAGCCATTCAAGAGGCGTTCCTTGACGGATGTATCGCCGGCCGCGGCAAGCAGGGTCGGGAACCAGTCGAGACCCGAAACGATGCCGTTGGCTGTCTCGCCGGCCTTCACGCGGCCCGGCCAACGAATCATCGCCGGAACGCGGAACGCGCCTTCCCAGTTGGTGTCCTTCTCCGAACGGAACGGCGTGGTCGCCGCATCCGGCCAGGTGAAGGCGTTCGGACCGTTATCGGTCGTGAAGATGACGATCGTGTTGTCGGCGATCTTAAGATCGTCGAGCATCTTCAGCAGCTTGCCTACATTCTGGTCCATCTCCCACATGCCGTCGGCATACTCGTTGCCGGGCATGCCGCTCTTGCCGCGATATTCCGGCCGAACATGCGTGAAGATGTGCATGCGAGTGAAGTTCATCCAGGTGAAGAAGGGTTTGTTGGCCCGCGCCTGCCGCTGCATGAAATCGATCGCGGCGCCCGTCGTCTCGTCATCGACAGTTTCCATGCGCTTGCGCGTGAGCGGCCCGGTGTCTTCGATCTTGCCGTCGGCGGACGACTTGATTACGCCGCGCGGCGAATAGGCTTTGACGAAGGCCGGATCGTCCTTCGGGAAATAGGGGCGCTCCGGCTCTTCCTCGGCATTGAGGTGATAGAGATTTCCGAAGAATTCGTCGAAGCCGTGCGCCGTCGGAAGATACTCGTCCCGGTCGCCGAGATGGTTCTTGCCGAACTGTCCGGTAGAATAACCAAGCGGCTTGAGCGCTTGGGCTATCGTCATGTCGCCCTTCTGGAGTCCAACCGGTGCGCCGGGTATGCCGACCTTGCAGAGTCCGGTACGCAAACAGGCCTGCCCGGTGATGAAGGTCGAGCGTCCCGCCGTGCAGCTGTTCTCGGCATAGTAGTCGGTGAAGATCATGCCTTCATTGGCGATCCGGTCGATGTTCGGCGTCCTGTAGCCGACCACACCGCGCGTGTAGGCGCTGATGTTGGATTGGCCGACATCGTCGCCGAAGATCACGAGGATGTTCGGCTTGGCCGCGTTCGGCTGCTGCGCTGACGCGGGAGACCCGGCAAATGGCGCCAGGCTTGTCGCGACCAACGCCGCCGCGAACAAGCCACGAAGCAACCCTCCGCGACTACCGGACTGCCTGGTCACGATATTGCTCTCATCGCTCATTCTGACGCTCCTTGCTTGTCGAACGGTTTTTGTGACGATTGAGAATCGGGTCGGCGCACCACGCAACGAAAGCTGACATGGCTGGTCGAGGTGTCGACCGGCTCGGCATGACGGGCGGCAGGGCGATACCGGCGGCAGTAATTCGGTGCGCACAGATGCGAGCCGCCCTTGAGGACCTTGCGCGGGATCTTGATGGCGGGCTGGGCGGGATCGTAGCTCGCCTCCTCGCGGCCGCCGCGCGGATTCTGCGGGATGCAGCAGGGCTTCGCGGCGTCGGCCTCATGACGGGCGGACCACCAGTCGGCGGTCCACTCCCAGACATTGCCGATCATGTCGTGGACGCCGTAGCCATTGGGCGGAAACGCGGTCACCGGCGAGGTCCGGTCGAAGCCGTCCTCGCAGAGGTTCTGAATCGGGAAATTGCCCTGCCATGTGTTGGCCATGTGCTTGCCGCCGGGCGTCAAGGCGTTGCCCCAGGCGAACTCCTCGGCCTCGAGCCCGCCGCGCGCCGCGAACTCCCACTCCGCTTCGGTCGGAAGTTCCTTGCCGGCCCATTTGGCGTAGGCGAGCGCATCCGCATAGGCGACGTGGACCACCGGATGGCTGCCGAGCACGTTGATGTTGCTGCGCGGGCCGTAGGGGCGGCGCCAGTTCGCGCCCTTCATCAAGGTCCACCATTGGCTCCAGTCGCGCAGGGTGGTGACGCGGCGCGGCGGCTGAAACACCAGCGAGCCGGCGTAGAGCATATGCGGCAGCGCCCCCGGATATTGCGCAGGATCGGGCGGTCGCTCGGCGACCGTGATGTGCCCGGTCTCCCGCACGAATTCGCGGAATTGAGCGTTGGTCACCGGCGTGCGGTCGATCCAGAAGCCATCGACCGACGCCCGATGCGCCGGCGCCTCCTCGGGATAGTGATGGTCGGAGCCCATGCGGAACGTGCCGCCGGGAATCCAGACCATGTCGTCGGTCTGGACGCGGTCGTCACGCTCTCGCTCAGCGGAGGCGATCTCTACCCGGGACATGGCGATGCACCTCTTTGGGCATTACCGCGAGCAGTAGTCCCAGAAGCCCTGTGTTCGAGACGGGTCGGTGTAGTACCAGCACATGCCCGCTGCCGGCGCCGGTCCCGCCCAGGCGGCTGCGCTCGCCGCGCTGACGAACCCGATCGCTGCGCCGGCCGCGACCGCGCCCCCGACCGGCCAGCCGTACCAGCCGGGCCGCGCCCAACCTCCCGGCCGCGGTCCGACCCAGCGCGTTCCGCCGCCGTGCCAGCCGGGGCGAACGCCCGGCCCCACCACCGTCCGGCTCCGGTAAGCTACCGCACCGCCGCGCGGTCCGACGGCAACGCCGCCCCGGCGCGCGACAGCGCGCACCTGCACAACGTTACCGCTGCCTTCCTGCTGTGTGATGATCGGCAGTGAAGCGGAAGAGCCGATGCTGACCGCCGACGCCGGGCCTGCTTGCGCGACGATCGCGGCTGCTCCAACGAGCGCCAGACGGAAAATCCTGTTGAAGATCGGAGCCTTATGATCTCGGTGACCGAACGTCGTGCATGATTGCGTCGTGCCTGAGTGCATTGTCGCGCCCTTCCATTCTTCTGTGCTGCACTTTTCGGCAGCGTTGATCCGTCAGGCCTTCTTCCCTTTTCTCCTCCGTTGCCAATCCATGTGCACATTTGCGTGCACAGGATTCTCCATCGTGACTCGTTCCACTGGACGTTGTCACGAGCGAATTCTGCTGTCAGTTCAAACGATAGCGGAACGCACTATACAAGGGATGTGCACTTTGTGCCAATCTCAACCCCGAGGCGTGCAGGCTTAACGAAAGATGCTCCAATTCGATCAATCCGATCCGGTCGGCCTTATTGCTTTCTCGGAAAACAAGCGAAAATCCGCGCGTTTGCAAATCCGCATCACGATCTCGCCATGCGAATCGAACCAATCTAAGCACATTGTCGCGGGGCACATTTTTTGTACCGACTTCAAGCATTTGGTTTTAGTAGATTAATCGCGCTGCAGTTGTGAACGTGGATATGGGCCAACACCTGACGGTCAGCACCGGCGAGCTTGACGGCTTCGAGGGTCTCCACGATGCCGTCAAAGGCTCGCATGTCGATGTCATGCAGCTGGAGCGCGGCAAGCTGCGCGGCACATTGTCTCACGTCGGGATCGGTGATTTTTCGCTCAGCATCGGCGCGTTCAATGTCGGCGTCCGCACCCAGCGCGTCTCGACCGATCCCAAGCTGATCATCGGAATGCTGCTCAACGCGACCGACCGCGTCACGCATTGGGCGTTCGACATGCAGCCGGCCGATGTGCTGGTGATTCCGCCGTCGGTCGAGCATGACGGGGTCTTTCACAGCGCTTCGTCCTACGCGGCCATCCGCTTCGACCTCGCCGATCTGCCCGACATATTCGGCGGCGAGCCGCGGCTCGCCGACGCCGAGACCTGGCAGGCGAAGAACCACTTTCGCGCCGATCCCACGATCGGCATGGGCGCGGCGGACAAACTGCCGCGGATCGTCGCGCACCTCGCGCGCTATCCGGACGCCTTGACGGACGCGTCGGCCGGCTTCTGGAAGCGCGCGATCGTCGACTGCGTGACCGCGACGGTTGTGACATCGTTGCCTCCCGACGGGACGAGCTATCTACCGTCGGCGATGCGCCTGGTGCGCCACGTCGAGGACTATCTGCACGCCGCGGGCACTCGCCCGGTCCATGTCTCGGAAATCTGCAGCGAGCTTCGGCTGTCGCGACGCAGCCTGCACCGCGCCTTCCACGAGGTGTTCGGGGTCGGCCCGGTAACGTTCCTGCGCTACAAGCGGCTCTGCGCGATCCGTTCGATCCTGCGCGAAAGCACGCCCGACCAGACAACCGTCTCCAAGGTTGCGATCGAACAGGGCTTCATCGAGCTCGGGCGCTTCTCGCAATATTACCGCACGATGTTCGGGGAATATCCGTCGCAAACGCTCGGCTACGCCGGCTAGCGCGATCCAGCCGCTGCGCGCGCAAGCTTATTTTGGTCGCCCCGGATCGCCATTGCCCGACAGCACCTGCGCGGCGCCGCCGATGCCGCGGCGGAAGGCTTCATCGAAGGTGACGCCGCGAAACTGCCATTTGTAATCCTTGCCGTGCCAGGCCACCCGCCATTGCGTGGCCCAGCCGAGATCCTTGTCGTCCCAGACCAGCCGACCGAGCAGGGTGGCCTCGCCGCCTTGCGCCGCGACGATCGAACTCAGCTTCGCCGGCGGCGTCTTCAACAGTTCGGCGGCGGTGAGGTTGGCGCTCGTCAATGCCGCTGTATCGGGCAGCACGAAGCGCATGCCGCGTTTTCCGGCCGCAGCCGCAAGCGCGTCGCGTTGCAGGTCGGACTGCGTCCCGTCGGATGTGACGATGTAGTCCTTCGGGCCGTGCTGCATCTCGGCGAAGACGCCGAGCACCGGTCGCTGCGACCGCCACGGCTTGAGACCGAGCCTGGCGAGAATGCCGTCGATCTTCTTCTCGTCGAAATCCACCGTCAGGTCGTAGGGCCGGTCGCGGGTGCCCTGCTCGTCATGATGCGGCTTGCCGGCATATTGATCGTGATAGTCGAAACTGCTGACGAACGCCTTGGCCTTCGATTTGTACGCGGCAAGCCGGTGGTCGCCTGCCAGCATTGGCTGACCGGAAACCTTGATCAGGACGTCCTCCAGACACGCCCCGAAGCCTACGATGCGGTTCGGCTCGCCCTGGCCGGTGACGACGGTTTGCGCGCGGTAGAGGCTGTCGTCTGCTGCGGCCATCGCACCACCGCAAGCGATCCATGCAGCGGCAAGCAGCACGCGGACCGCGCCGCGTGCGAGCGTTGCGATCAGATCGCGCTTGGTCTCAAGCAAGGCAGCCATGGTCACCTCCGCTCGGTCGCTTCATTGACGGCGCAGATTGGCTGTATTTCCCGGTCGCGCGCCAGTGCGTTCGGGCATGGGCGCCATTCCATCAACCCCACTGCGCGCTATGGCCACGCGCGGCAGGCCTGACATATGCTCGGCGCATGCGCGGCGGCGCCGCGAGCGCTGCCCAACACAAGTGCACCGAGCAGGAGACGTTCCGTGAAATGCTATGAGTTGCAAGGCCCCGGCGGCGTCGACGCGCTGGCGCTGGTCGACAAGCCTGTTCCGCAAGCCGGCCCGGGCGAGGTCCTGGTGCGGCTGAAGGCGGCGACGCTGAATTATCGCGACCTGCTCACGGTCAAGGGCGGTTACGGCTCGCGCCAGAAATTTCCGCTGGTGCCGGTCTCCGACGGCGCCGGCGTGGTCGAGGCGGTCGGAGCCGGCGTCCAGAGCTTCGCATCCGGCGATCGCGTGATCGGCAGCTTCTTCGAAAGCTGGCTCGCCGGCGAGCCGAGCGAGGCGCGGATGCGCGCGGCGCTCGGCGGCAGCGTCGACGGTGTGCTGACCGAGTACCGGGTCTTCCCCGCGCATGCGCTGGTGCGCACGCCGGATCATCTCAGCGATATCGAGGCCGCGGCACTGCCATGCGCCGGCCTCACGGCGTGGAGCGCGGTGGTCAAGCTCGGCGACCTCAAGCCGGGGCAGACGGTGCTGACCCAGGGCACCGGCGGCGTCTCGCTGTTCGCGCTGCAATTCGCCAAGATGTGCGGCGCCCGCGTCATCGCGACATCCTCCAGCGACGCCAAGATCGCGCGGCTGAAACAGCTCGGCGCCGATGTCACGCTCAACTACAAGTCCACGCCCGATTGGGGCAAGAAGGCGCGCGAGCTGACCGGGCGCGGTGTCGATCTCGTCGTCGAGGTCGGCGGCGTCGGCACGCTGAACGAGTCGATCCGCGCCACCAGGATCGGCGGCACCATCGCCTTCATCGGCGTGCTCGCAGGTCCCGCCTCTTCCGACACGCGGCTGCCGCTGATGGTGATGCAACAGCAGCGGCTGCAAGGCGTCACCGTCGGCTCGATCGAGGATTTGCAGGCGCTGTGCGACGGCATCAGCCTGCACGGCGTCAAGCCCGTGATCGACAAGGTGTTCGCGTTCGACCAGGTCAAGGCCGCGTTCGCCCACATGGCGAGCGGCGCGCATTTCGGCAAGATCGCGATTGCGATCGGCTAGCACGCGCACGATCAAGGCCTGGAGCATCCTGAGATTGCGCCGAACAGCGACGGCGCTGCGCTCTCTCGCCCCGTTCTTACGGGGAGAGGGTTGGGGTGAGGGGCTGCCTCCGCATATGTCTGGTGATAGCTGTATTCGCGGAGACTCCCCCTCACCCGGAACGCATCGAACGATGCGTTCCGACCTCTCCCCGCACGCGGGGCGAGGTGAAGCGGAGCCCGCCGCTCGATTTAGGTAAGCTCATCCCGCTCTAGCGTCCCGTGAACTGGGCCTTGCGCTTCTCGACGAAGGCCTGGCGGCCTTCCTTCGCGTCGGCGCTCTCGCGGATCACCTGCTGCAGCTCGATCTCGCGGCGGAACTGATCGGCGTAGCTGGCGTGCTCGCTCTCCTCGAGCAGTTGCCGGGTCGCGACCAGCGCGCGCGTCGGTCCGTCGGCGAGACGGCCGGCGAGCGCCTTTGCCTCGTCGAGCAGTTTTGCATCGTCGACCACGTCGCGCACCAACCCCCACTCCTTGGCCCGCTCGGCCGGCAGCGGCTCGTTCAGCAGCATCAGGTCGAGCGCGCGCTGGCGGCCGATCAGGCGCGGCAACAGCCAGGTCGAGCCGAGATCGGGCACCAGGCCGATACGGCTGAACACCTGGATGAAGCTCGCCGAGCGCGCCGCCAGGATGATGTCGCCGGACATCGCGAGGCTGAAGCCGCCGCCGGCCGCGACGCCGTTGACCGCGACCACCACCGGCACGCGGCATTCGCGCAAGGCCTGCATCGCCGGCCAATAATGCCTCATCACGCCGGTGTAGATATTGTCGCCGAGCGACTGGAACGCCTTGAGGTTCTGCCCGGAGCAGAAGCCGCGTCCCTCCCCGGTCAGGACCAGCGCGCGGATGTCCGGGTCGAGGCTCATCTCGCCGACGGCGCGCGCGAGATCGCCGAGCAGTTCCGGCGTCATGGCGTTCAGGCTCGCGGGATCGTTGAGCGTCAGGATGCCGACCTTGCCGTCCCGTTCACGCTTCACACCAGTCATTTTCCGCTCCCTGAAATTGGTTCTTGTTGTTGCACTGACAGTGCCATGCTTGGCATGCTACGCCAACGTGTCCCACCCGCAACAAGAACAGCGAAAGCAACGCCATGTCCGACCAGTTCTCCAACTCGCAAGTGATCCGCAAGCCGGCCGTCAGCGCCAAGGGCGGCATCGTCGCCGCACAGTCGCGCAAGGCGGCCGAGGTCGGCGCGGAGGTATTGGCTGATGGTGGCGATTGTGTCGACGCCGTGATCGCAACCACCTTCGCGCTTGGCGTCGTGGAGCCGTGGATGAGCGGCGCCGGCGGCGGCGGCGCGATGGTGCTCTATCGCGCCAAGGAGAACCGCGTCGAGGTGATCGACTACGGCATGCGCGCGCCCGACGGCCTGCGCATCGAGGATTATCCGCTGACCGGCGGTGCGGCCTCCGACCTGTTCCCCTGGGCGCGGGTCAAGGACGACCGCAACCTGCACGGCCCCGGCTCGATCGCGGTGCCCGGCGTCGTTGCCGGCATGGAGGAAGCGCATCGCCGCCACGCCAAAATGGCGTGGAAGGATCTGCTGGCGCCGAGCGTCAAGCTCGCCGGCGAGGGCCTTTTGGTCGATTGGTGGACCACCGCGATGATCGCAAGCTCCGCGGCCGATCTGCGGCGCTATCCCGCCAGCGCGGCGGCGTATCTGCAAGATGGCCTGCCGCCGAATGCGCAATGGGGCATCAGGTCGGTGGTCCGCATGCCGCAGGACAGGCTGAAGGCCACGATGGCGCAGCTCGCCGCGGCCGGCCCGCGCGATTTCTACGAGGGCGATCTGGCGCGCAGCATCGCCGACGACATCCAGGCCGCCGGCGGCGCGCTGTCGGTGCGCGACCTCGCCGCCTTCCGTGCCCATCTGCGCGAGCCGTTGAAAATTCCCTATCGCGGCGGCACGGTCTATGCGACGCCGGAGCTGACCGCGGGTCCGACCATGGCGCGCACGCTCGGCCTTTTGCAAAAGGCGCTGGCGCCCGCGCAGGGCGGTCCGGATGCGGCGGCCTACGCAGCCTATGCCGAGGCGCTGCAAGCCGCCTATCGCGAGCGGCTGAAGGACATGGGCGACGTCGACGGCCGCCGCGCGCTCGGCGCCGAAGCAATCGCGCCAAGCTGCACCACGCATTTCTCCGCGGTCGACCGCGACGGCAACATGGCCGCGGTGACGCAGACGCTGCTGTCGACCTTCGGCTCCAAATTCGTGACGCCGAACACCGGGCTGACCATGAACAACGGCATCATGTGGTTCGACCCGACGCAAGGCAATCCGAACTCGCTCGCTCCCGGCAAGCGCTGCCTGACCAACTACACGCCAGTCGTGGCGCAGGCCGCCGACGGCCGCACGCTCGCCGCGGGCGCATCGGGCGGCCGCCGCATCCTGCCGGCAGTGTCGCAACTGCTCTCCTTCGTGATGGATTTCGGCATGGATCTCGACGCCGCGATCCACCAGCCCCGCATCGACGCCAGCGAAGGCGCCGTGGTGATCGGCGACAAGCGCCTGCCCGCCAGCGTGCGCGAGGCGCTGCGCGGCCGCTTCGACTTCGAGGAGGCCCGCATCCAGACCCTGCCGATGAAGTTCGCCTGCCCGAGCGTCGTGCTGCGCGACGGCGCCACCAACAGCGGCGTCACCGAGCCGTTCCAGCCCTGGGGCGACGCGGTCGCGGAGGGGTGACGGCAAGTCGCGGTTCATTGAGGTCGTCGTCCCTGCTCCCGTGCGCAATTGCGCACTAGGCAGGGACGACACTGAGTTTATTGCATGACCCGAACGGGCTGATACATTTGGACCGACAACAATTGCGGTGACCGGCTTGAGTGAAGCAAGCGCATACGTGCCGCCCGGCGCGCGACTTCTTGGACGCGAGTGGCTGGGCTTCGACGGTGAAATCGCCACAGTCCGCTTCGAGGCCCAACCCTCGTTCACCAACCGCCACGGAACGATCCAGGGTGGTTTCCTTGCCGCGATGCTGGATTCAGCCACCGGTCTCGGCGCCCTCGCAGCGCTGCCCGCAACGCGGACCGTCGTGACGAGGACCCTCACCACGCGGTTTCTCAAACCGGCGCGCATCGGCCCGATCACGGCCAAGGCGAAGGTCATCTCGCAGACCGACCGCGACATGATCGTCGAAGCCGATCTGATCGACGCCAGCGATGTGACGGTCGCCAGCGCCACGGCCGAGTTGCGGATTCTGGACAAGCTATAGCCGTGCGGCAGGATTCGATCGCGTCACGCCTCTCGACCTGCTCCCATCTGCCTGGGCTGGCACAGGTCCGATCGATCAGAAATCCCTACATCGCGCCAGCAGGGTGGCTTCGTTCAGTCCGTAGCCGTCGACGGTCTCGACGGTGCAGCCAAGCTCGCGTTCGCAATAATCGATCCATGGCTCGGGGCTGGTGCAATAGAGCTGCACCGGCGACGCATCGGCGGCCGCCGTGCCTTCCGTCCCGCCGGTGACGAAGTTGACGCTGAAGCCACGCAGGCTGGCGCGGCGCAGGTCGGCCAGCATCCCGGCGACAAATGCCTCCCAGGATCGACGGCAGCCGCCGACATCGACATTCATGATGCCGCTCGCGACCGAATAGGTCGCGCGACGCAGGCTGCCCTTGCCGACCTTGAAGCGGCGCCCCGGCGCCGAGAAACGGCGGCGCGCGCGGCTGATCATGGCGAGCGACAGATCGATCCCGAGATAATCGATTTCCGCTTGCGGATGGCGCCTTGCGAGATAGGCGCACAGCGCGCCGTATCCGCAGCCGATGTCGTTCAGGCTGAACGGTGCGGAGAAGTCGCAGAGCTTCAGCAACTGGACGAAGCGAAGGTCCTGGGTGGCCTGGCAGGACCAGTCCACTCCGCGCGGGGTGGCGCCGTATTTGGCGACCCGCGCGCTGTAGTAGGATTCGACGTTGGCATAGAGGTCGGAGAACCGCGCCCGGTCGCCTTCGGCGCCGACACCTGCGGTCTCCGCTGCGATGCTCACGTCTTGCTCATTTCTTGGCTTTAGCCCGCCGCTGCTTCGCCATCGCGGCAAGCTCCTTGCGGGCGACCTGGCTTGGCTTGGTCGGGATCGACAGAACCCGATACGACTGGGTCGAGTAGATCAGCGGCGTATGGCCATCGGCTGCAAACGTCACCTTCGGATTTTCCTTCATGGCGTGAACTCTAACGAGCACCGGCAGATACGGACCCTGCGTGAGCGCCTGTCGGAACGCCTGGACCACCCGCTTGTATCCGCTCACATTGGGCTGATCGGAAGGATAGTCCTTCAGCGTGCCGAGGAAAGTATACCAGCGCTTCCGCTCGACCCGGTCGGCCGGCTCGATCCCGATCAGCCGGAACGACTGTTCGAGGGGATGATTGGGAGAGAAGATGTCGAACTCCTTCTGCAGCTCCACCATCTCCATGATCCCGCCGGGACCAAACCGCTTGTTCAGCAGATCAAGGACATCGCGCGTCGTATCGTCTTGAATCATCCGTCCCATTAAAACCCCCTCAGTACCTTGTTTCCAGAAATGAAAAATCGTCGCGTCTAGCGTCGCTCAAGATGCAATCGAAGCTGATCGAGTTGTGGTGTGAAATAGACTGCCCCCGAGACATCGAGCAGATTCTGGGCGCCGCCGACAATCTCGTCAAGCTCCTCATGTGACGTGCTGCCCAAGGCGCAAACGATCAGGCCGCGCAGCACGGTCGCGTGCAGTTCGGCGATGCGATCGGTCCTTCGCCGCGCGACCATTAGCGCCTCGTCCACCGCTTGCAGGGCCGCATGGTGGTCGGCGGCGCGATAGAGCGCCTCGGCCAGATCCGCCAGCATGCGCGCCTCGAATTCGAGGCCGGCTCGCGCAGAGCGCGCAAAGTCGATCGCTTCCTGAAGCTGGGCGGCGGCAACCTTGAAATCGCCCGCGGCGCCGCTGGCGAGGCCGGCGCTGGCGAGCGCCGCGACCCGCAGATAGGGCGTGCCGGACTGCTCGGCCAGTTCGGCGATCCTCGCCGCATGCGGCTTGGCGAGCTCCGGCCGGCCGCGGCTCCAGCCCATCTCCACCATCGCAAAATGCGGAATGAACTGCACGACGGCGGCGAAGCGCTCCGGCTCGGCCCGCAGCACCTCGGCGATCCGCCGTTCGGCCTCGTCGAATCGGCCGAGCCGCACCAGAATTCTGGTGCCGAGACACCTGATCCAGTGCTCGACGTCGAAGCCGAGAATCTGGTTCGGGTTGAGGCCGAGTGTGACGTTGTTGTGAAAACCGCCCTGCTCGGCAATCGCGGCAACCGCCACCTGCCCGGCGTCGAGCGCCTCGGCAAGACGGCCCGACAGGAAGAACGCCTGGCTCAGCATGGCATTGACCGTCGCAAACCGTCCGACGTCCCCGGTGCCGGAGGTGAGCTTCAAGGCGTCCTGCACGAGATTGACATAGTCGTCGGCGGCCGCGGTAGCGGCCAGGATCCTGCCGTAGGCGCCGAGCAGGATCGGCTCGTGCACCGGGTCCGCCGCGCGTGCGTATTTGATCGCCTCTTCGGCGTAGGGCTTGACCTCTTCGGCGGACATCCCCTCACGCCAGCCGAAGTTGAGGATCTGGCCGCTCGACATCGCCCGCAGCCGGTCGACATATTCGGACGGGGGCTGGTCCTGCAGCAGGGCGCGAACCTTTTTCCAGCTCTTCATTGCCTCGGCGGAGTTGGTCTTGCCGATCCAGCGCGCCGCACGCTGCAAATGGGTGACCGCCTCCAGCGGCTGGCCCGCGGCCTCGTAGTGATAGGCGAGCAGCCCGGCAAACTCGTCGAGCTTGCCCCAGTCGAAGCCCTCGATCGCCTTGGCGACGGTCGCATGCAGCGTGGTCAGCCGCGACCGCAACTGCGTTGCGTAGGCGACCTCCTGGATCAATGGATGGCGAAACGCCAGCAGTCCCTTGTCGTAGGGCGGCAGGTCGTACAGCAGCTCGGCCTGGCGCAGCTGCGCGATGGCGTTCTGCAAATCGTCGTTCGGCAGCGCCGCGACCGGGCGCAGCACCGACATCGCAACCAGCCGGCCGATCACCGCCGCCGTCTCGAGCACCTGCTTGGCGATATCCTCGAGGTGATCGATGCGGGCGGCCACGACAGCCTGCACCGTTGCGGGCAGCGGCACCGCATCGACGCCATGCTTGAGCCGGTAGTTGCCGCGTTCGCCCTCGACATTGCCGCGCTCCACGACGGTGTTGGCAAGCTCCTCGATGAAGAACGGATTGCCCTGCGCGCGTTCGATGACATTGCTGCTCAGCGAGGCCAGCGAGGGATGCCTGCCGAAATGCTCGCGGAGCAGCTCGTTCGAATCGGACCACGGCAGCGGCGGGATTGCGATCTGACGGTAGTGCGACCGCTGCATGAAAGGTGCCGTGAAGCCCGGCCTGAAATTGACCACCAGCAACGTCGCGGTGCCGACGATGGCATCGACCAGCGTCTCGACGAACTCTTCGCTCGCGGCATCGATCCAGTGCAGGTCCTCGATCATGACGACCGCCGGCGTGTCGCCGGGGCGCGCATGCACCAGCGTTCGAACGAGATCGAGCAGTTGCAGCCGCAGCGCACGCGGATCGAGCTTCGGGGCCGGATGCTCCGGATCGGCAAGGCCGAGGAATTCGAGCAGCACCAGCAATTCCTGCTCCGACGCGGCCATCTCGGCAAAACGGTCGATGACGCGGCGCCGGGATGTCTCGATCGGCTCCTTGGCGCGGATGCCGAAGATGTCGCGCAACAGCTCGAGCACGGGCTGGAACGGTGTTGCGCGGCCATGCGCCAGCACGCGGGCCTCGTAGACGCGAATGCCCTTGCGGCGGCAGTTTTCGGCGAACTCGAAGCAGAGCCGGCTCTTGCCGATACCGGCGTCGCCGACCATGCCGACGACCCGGCCGTCGCCGCCAACTGCACGCGACAGCTCATGCTCCAACGCCGCCATCTGCTCGGTCCGGTTGACCATCGAGGTCAGGCGGCGGCCGCTGCGGAAAACGTCGCTGGCGGGCGCGCTGAGCAGCCCGGTCAGCCGAAAGACCTCCACCGGCGAGGAGATGCCGCGAATGGTCTGCATGCCGAGCGGCATGACCTCGACGAATTGCCTGGCGCCGAGATAGGTGTCCCGCGTGATGAGGATCGCCCCCTCATCGGCCATCTGCTCCATCCGGTTGGCGATATGGACGTTGGCGCCGGCGGCGTCGTAGGTCTGATAGATTGTGTTTTCCACCGTTTGAACGACGACTTCGCCGGTGTGCAGCCCGACCCGGATCTGCATGCCGGGATCGGCGAGCCTGGCCACCGAATCCTGCATGGCGAGCGCGGCGAGACAGCCGCGGACCGCATGATCTTCATGCGGGCGCGGCGGCGCGCCGAACAGCGCCATGACGCCGTCGCCCTGGATCTTGTTGACGATGCCGTCGTAGCGGTGGACGGCTTCCTTCATCAGGTCGAGCACCGGCTCGAGGCGCCGCATCCCGAGTTCGGGATCGCCGAGGCTGTCGATCAGATTGGTCGAGTTGCGGATATCGGCAAACAGCAGAGTGAGGTTCTTGCGTTCGCCGCCCTTGGTGCTGAGCGAACGGAGCAGCCGCTGCGATGGCGCGTCGGGACGGACGCTGCCCGCGGCGAGCGCGGTCCCGCAGCGGCCGCAGAAGCGGCTGGAGGGCCCATTCACATGCTGACAGGAGTCACATTTGAGGCCTAATGGCGCACCGCAATCTTCACAATAATCGTTGCCAGCCCGGTTTGCGCGGCCGCATCGCTCGCACTGCATGAACAGCCTTCCAGTAAAGACTGCGAATATATCCGACGCGCGAGATTAGCCCAGCACATTCTGTAATTGTGTTAAATGCCTCACACACCGAGGTAGTCCCGCACCCGGCCGGTCAGCACGGCCGTGGTGACGCCGACCCGCCAGAAGGCGTGCATCGGGATCGGTTTGATACCGGTCACGGGCATGTCGATCTCGGCCTTGGGGCCGCCGATCAGCCGGCGCGCCAGCTGTGCGCCCATCGCGGTCGAGAGCGCGACGCCGCGGCCGTTACAGCCGAGCGAGATCAGCAAATTCTCCGCGGGCTCATGGACATGCGGGTAGTGATCGGCGGTGATGGCAAGGCGGCTGTTCCAGCCGTGGGTCCAGCTGACGCCCTTGAGCTGCGGCCATAGCCGCTCGGCGTAACGGATCAGATAGGCGACGTCGGCCGGCTTGCTGATCCAGCGCATCGGGCCGCGGCCGCCCATCAAGAGCCGGTTGTGCTGGTCGATGCGGTAATAGACCGTGATGTGGCCGCTTTCGTAGAGCACCGGCCGGGTCGGCATGATCGCGCGGGCGATCGCCTCGGACAGCGGCGCGGTCGCCGCGATCGACGAGAACACCGGCACGATGCTGCGGCGAAGCGCCGGCCAGAGATCATCGGTAAAGCCGTTGGTCGCGAGCAGCACCTTGTCGGCGAGCACGACCGCGCGCGGCGTCTCGATCCGCCAGCGGCCGCCGTCGCGGCGCAGCCGCAGCGCCGGGGTCTCGCCATGGACGGCGACGCCGGCCCCGATCGCGGCGCGCGCAAGGCCCCGCGCATAGCTCAGCGGATGCAAATCGCCGCCGCGCGCATCCAGCATGGCGCAGAGGTAACGGTCGCTGCCGGTCATCTGGCGCATCTCGGCGGCGTCGAGCAGCTTCACCGGCATGCCGCGCCGGATACATTGCTTTGCCGTGGTCTCGATCGCCGCTGCGCTGGCTTCGTTGTAGGCCGCGCGCAGCGTGCCGTTCTGCCTGGCCTCGCAGGGGATCTGGTAGCGGCGGATCAAATCATGCGTGAAGTTGGTGGTGCCATAGGAGAATTCGATCATGCGGCGGCCGAGATCAGCGCCGAAATCCGCTTCGATCTGGTCCGGGTCGTGCTTCAGTCCGGGATTGGTCTGCCCGCCATTGTTGCCCGAGGCACCCCAGCCCGGCTCCTGCGCTTCCAGCACGGTCGCAAGCACGCCCTGCTCGGCGAGGTGCAGCGCGGTCGACAGGCCGGTGAAGCCGCCGCCGATGATCGCCACCGGCACGCTCTTGTCCGATGTGAGCTGAGGCGTCGGCGTCGCCTGCACCGCGGTGTCGGCATAGAGGCTCGGCGGCAGCGGCAGGCGGATTGGCGCGTTCATTTCAAGTGACCTGATCACAGCGGATGCAGCACGCGGCGCAGGAAATCCTGGGTGCGCGGGTGCTGGGGTTGGTTGAGGACGGATTTGGCGGCGCCCTGCTCGACGATGACGCCGCCGTCGATGAACAGCACGCGGTCGGCGACGTCGCGGGCAAAGCCCATTTCATGGGTGACGACGACCATGGTCATGCCGTCGTCGGCGAGCTTGCGCATCACCGACAGCACCTCGCCGACCAGCTCCGGATCGAGCGCGGAGGTCGGCTCGTCGAACAAGATCGCCTTCGGCTGCATCGCCAGCGCCCGCGCGATCGCGACGCGCTGCTGCTGGCCGCCGGAGAGTTTTGGCGGGTGCACCTCGGCCTTGTCGGCGAGCCCGACCTGCGCGAGCAGCGCGCGGCCGCGGGCGATCGCCTGCTCGCGCGGCTCCTTCTTCACATAAAGCGGCCCCTCGATGACGTTCTCGAGCGCGGTGCGATGCGGGAACAGGTTGAAGCGCTGGAACACCATCGAGACCTGGGTGCGGATCGCCACGATCGAGCGGTCATTGCTGTCGACGCGTGCGCCCTCGACGCTGATCTCGCCGCGATCGTAGCTCTCGAGCCCGTTGATGCAGCGCAGGATGGTCGACTTGCCGGAGCCGGACGGGCCGATGATGCAGACTACCTCGCTCCTGGCGACGGAGGCGGTGATGCCCTTCAGCACCTCGACCTTGCCAAAGCTCTTGTGGACGTCGTTGAGCTCGATCATTTGCGGTTCGCCTTGTTCTCGAAGTGCCGAACCAGCAGGATGAGCGGGATGCTCATGGTGAGATACATCAGCGCCACCAGGGTGAACACGCTGGTGTTCTTGAAGGTCGAGGATGCGATCAGCTTGCCCTGCAGCGCCAGTTCGGCGACCGTGATGGTGGACGCCTGCGAGGAATCCTTCAGCATCATGATCATGATGTTGCCGTAGGGTGGCAGGATGATCCGAACCGCCTGCGGCAGCACCACGCGGCGCATGGTGAGCCACCAGCCCATTCCGATGGTCTGCGCTGCCTCGATCTGCCCCTTGTCGATCGCCTCGATGCCGGCGCGGAAATTTTCCGCCTGATAGGCCGAATAGGCGATGCCGAGCCCGATGATCGCGGCCTGCAGCGCCGACAGCGCGATGCCGAAATCTGGCATCACGAAGTAGATGTAGAACAGCAGCACGATGATCGGGATGCCGCGGATCACGTTGATCAACGAGGCGCTGAGCCCGACCAGGACGCCGATGCCGGACACCCGCATCAAGGCCCACACCAGCCCGAGCACGGTCGACAGCAACAGCGAGCCGATGGTGACGACGATGGTCAGCCAGACACCCTGCAGCAGGATCGGCACGAACTCGACGGCGTCATGGAAGAATTTTTGCATCGGCTCAAACGTATCCAGTCCCGACACTATTCGAACGTTACCTCCGTCATCCTGAGGAGCGGCGTCTTCGCCGCGTCTCGAAGGATGTACGGCCCGGCTGGTGGCCGTCGACCCTTCGAGGCTCGCTTCGCTCGCACCTCAGGGTGACGGATCACTTCGGGACATGAATACTCACGATGCGTTGGCCTTCTGGCCCCACTTTTCTAAGATCTTGGCGATCGTGCCGTTCGCCTTCAGCTTGGCGAGCGAGGCATTGATCTTCGCGAGCAGCTCCGTGTCGCTCTTGCGGACACCGATCGCGACGGTGCCGACGGTGACCGGCTTGTAGCCGTCGACCAAACGGACGTCGGCGAAATTGCCCTGCTGCAGATTGTAGGCGAGGATCGGATAGTCGGCGAAGCCGGCCTTGAGGCGGCCGGCATTCACGTCGCGCAGGATGTCGGGAATGGTATCGTAGACCTTGACCTCGCTGAACAGCCCGGTCTTCTTCAGCGCATCGACGAACGCCGTGCCGACCTGGGCGCCGACCACGGTGCCCTTCAGATCCTCCTGCGAGGCATAGGCCTTGGTGTCGGCCTTCGGCACCACCAAACCTTCACCATAGGTGTAGACCGGCTCGGAGAAGTCGATCACCTCCTTGCGCGCGGCGGTGGCGAACATCGCGGCGGCAATGATGTCGATCTTGTTCGCGGTCAGCGAAGGGATCAGCGCCGAGAACTGCATCGGCTCGATCTGCACGGTAAAGCCGGCATCCTTGCCGATCTCGGTGGCGAGATCGACCATGATACCCTGGATCGAATTGGTCTTGGTGTCGAGGAAGGTGAAGGGAATGCCGGTCGGGGTCGAGCCGACCTTCAGCACCTGCTGCGCCCCTGACGGCGCGCTCAAGGCAAGGGCAAGCGCCGCCACCGCGGCCTGGACGAGACGCTGAAACGACATCGCAACACCTCCCGAAGCTGGCCTTGGCGCCGCATCGCCCGCGCGTTTCGGGCTTTTGGTTGCGGTCGACGCCGTTCCGGCCTATTTTCACCAATATGAAATTGTGGTCACGAAACCGCGGCCAATGCAAGCGGTTTTCATGCACATGAAGGAAGCGGACTGACGTGAGCGGCGGCAAGAGAATGCGTAAAGGCGCGGCAGCGAAGCCCGCAACGGCACGCCGCGCGGCCAAGAAACCGGCCAGGAAGCCGGCCGGCAAGCCGGCGGAGCCGGCGATGGATCTCGCGGTCGGACGCCGCATCCGCGACCTGCGCCGCAGCAAGGAAATGTCGCTGGAGGTGGTCGCCGCGCGCACCGATTTGTCGATCGGCTTCATCAGCCAGATCGAGCGCGGCCTGTCGTCGCCCTCGCTGCGCGTGCTGGCGACATTGGCCGACGTACTCGGCGTCGGCATCGCCGCGCTGTTCGGCGCGACGCCCAGGGATGACGGCGCCGGCGGCATCGTGACCCGCGAGGTCCAGCGCGCCGAGCTGAAGCTGTGGCGCACGGGAATTTCAAAGCAGCTGCTGAGCCCGGCCGGCAGCGAGAGCCGGCTCAACCTGTTCCTGGTGCATCTCGAGCCCGGCGGCAACACCGGCGACGAGTTCTATACCCATGACGGCGAAGAGGCCGGCCTCGTGCTCCAGGGCGAGATGACGCTGACGGTGGACACGGAGACCTGGACTCTGAAGCAAGGCGACAGCTTCAGATTCGCGAGCCGGAGGCCGCACCGGTTCTCCAATCCCGCGCGCGATGCGAAGGCCGTGGTGCTGTGGGTGAATTGCGTGACGGCGGCGGGGTGACGGCCCATCTCCCTCCGCCGTCGTCCCGGCGAAAACCATCCAGCGTCGTCCCGGCCTAGTGCGCAATTGCGCACGGGGGGCGGGACCCATTACCACTAATGGGCGTTATCGCGCGACGCTGGGGCCGTAGCCTTCTTAAACAACACCGACCCTGTGGTTATGGGTCCCGGCTTTCGCCGGGACGACACCTGTTATTACGGAGCCCTCACGTCGAGCCGCATCACCTCAACCCCATCACCACTTCCTCGATCTTGATCGGGAAATTCCGCACGCGGATGCCGGTGGCGTGGAAGACGGCGTTGGCAACGGCGCCGGCGCTGCCGGTGATGCCGATCTCGCCGACGCCCTTGATGCCGAGCGGGTTCACATGGGGATCGTGCTCGTCGACCGTGATCACCTCCATCGGCGGCACGTCGGCATTCACGGGCACATGATACTCGGCAAGGTTGGCATTCAGGATGCGGCCGGACCGCTTGTCCATCACCGCCTCCTCGTGCAGCGCGAAGGAAAGGCCCCAGATCATGCCGCCGCGCAGCTGGCTCTGCACCATCAACGGATTGATGATGCGCCCTGCGGCGAACGCGCCGACCAGCCGCGTGGCGCGGATCTGGCCGAGCTCCGGATCGACCTTCACCTCGGCAAAAACAGCGCCATGCGCGTGCATCGCATATTGCGCTTGCGCCGCCGGATCGGCCGCACCCGTGCCGGAGGCCTCGACCTCGGCAACGCCGGCGCGCGCCAGGATCTCGGCGTAGCTTTCGCTGCGTGCATCATCGTCGCGGCGATGGAGCCGCCCGGCCCGCGCCACCACGCCGGCATTGCCGGCGCCGAACAGCGGCGAGCGCTCATCGGAGGTCGCAAGCTCGGCGAGTTTTGCGATCACCGCCGCACCGGCATTGTGGATCGCGGCACCGACCGTTGCGGTGTGCGCGGAGCCGCCGGCGATGCCGGCATCCGGCAGGTCCGACGTGCCCGACAGGAACGAGATCTGCTCGAGATCAAGCGCCAGCGCATCGGCCGAGATTTGCGTGAGCGCGGTCCAGGCGCCCTGCCCCATGTCATGCGCGCCACTCTCCATCACGCCGCGTCCGTCGGCGCGGATCACGGCGCGGGCATTGCCCTGGAACATCAGCGCCGGGAAGGTCGCGGTGCCCATGCCCCAGCCGATCAGAAAGCCGTTCTCGTCGCGCATCTGCCTTGGCTGCAGTGGACGCCCCGCCCAGCCGAAACGCTCGGCGGCCTTGGCGTAGCACTGCCGCAGCGCCTTCGAGGAAAACGGCTTGCCGGTGGTCGGCTCGACCTCGGCGTAGTTCTTCAGCCGGAATTCCAGGGGATCGATGCCGCAGGCGAACGCCGCCTCGTCGATCGCGCTTTCCAGCGCGATCGATCCGGTGGCCTCGCCCGGCGCGCGCATGAACAGCGGCGTGCCGGTGTCGACGCGCACCGCCTCATGCGCGGTGCGGATTGCCGGGCTCGCATAGAGCGTATGCGAGGCGTCGGCCGCCGGCTCGTAGAAATCGTCGAAGCTCGACGTCGTGACGCGCGCCTCGTGATCCAGCGCGGTCAGCAGGCCGTCTTCACCGGTGCCGATCCGGATGCGCTGGCGGGTCTGCGGACGATGGCCGACCGGGCCATACATCTGGCTCCGCCGCAGCACCAGCTTGACCGGACGCCCGACCAGCTTCGCCGCCATGACGCCGAGCACCTGCGGCCCGGAGACCAGGCCCTTGGAGCCGAAGCCGCCGCCGAGGAACGGGCTGTTGATGTGGATGTTGCCGGGCGGAATGCCGAACAGGCCGCCGATCCGCATCTGCGCCATCGCCATGCCCTGGCTCGGCGTGTCGAGGAACAAGCGATCGCCGTCCCACACCGCGACGATCGCGTGCGGCTCCATCGCGTTGTGATACTGCGCCGGCGTCTCGTAAGTTGCGTCGATCCGCTTCGATGCCGCGGCAAGGCCAGCATCGATATCGCCGTGCCGGACTTCGGCGGGATTACCGATGCCGACCACCGGCGGCGCGTAGGCTTCGCCGGCGTCGAGACCGACACGCGCGATCTCGACCTGATAGCGCGGCGACAGCAGCGCGGCGCCTTCGGTGGCGGCCTCCAGCGTCTCGGCGATCACGACCGCGATCGCCTGGTTGGCGTAGCGCACCTCGTCGCTCTGCAAGAGCTCCATGCGGAAGGCGAACGGATTGCCCTTGGCGTCGGGGTCTTCGGCGAGCTCCGGCTTGTGCGCCGGCGTCATCACGTCGATGACGCCGGGGTGGCGCTTGGCGGCGGCGACGTCGAGCGCGGTGACGCGGCCGCGCGCGATGCAGCTGGTCGCGATCACGGCATAGACCATGCCGGGCGGATGATTGTCGGCGGCATAGCGGGCCTTGCCGGTCACCTTCAGCGTGCCGTCGGTGCGGGTCAGCGGCTGGCCGATATTCGAGCCGTGCCTGAGATGGGCGGGGTCGCGGGTCAGATTGAGTTCAGCCGTCATGCGTTACGCTCCTGCAACGGATGAGAAGGGAGAGCCCGGCAGCGCGGGAATGCGATCCGGCGTGCCTGCAGCAGCAAGGGTGAGCGCGCGCACGACGATGCGCTGCGCGAGCTCGATCTTGAAGGCGTTGTCGCCGGACGGTTTTGCGCCCGCGAGCGCGGCGCGCGCCGCCTCGCGATAGGTCGCCGCATCCGGCGCGGCGCCCGCGAGCACCTGCTCGGCCTCGCGCGCCCGCCACGGCTTTGCCGCGACGCCGCCGAGCGCCAGCCGCGCCTCGCGGACTTTTCCATCCTCGATGCGCAAGCCGGCCGCGGCCGAGACCACGGCGAACGCATAGGACGTGCGCTCGCGCACCTTGATGTAGCGCGCATGCCCGGAGAAGCCTTGCGCTTCGGCCGGCAGCCGCAGCGCGACGATCAGGTCGCCGCGCTCCAGCGCGGTCTCGCGCTCCGGCGTCTCGCCCGGCAGACGGTGCAGCGCCTCCAGCGGCAGCTCGCGCCGGCCGGTCTTGCCCTCGATCTCGACGACGGCATCGAACGCGATCAGCGGCACGCAGAAATCCGACGGATGGGTTGCGATGCAGCCCTCGCTCCAGCCGAGCACCGCGTGCAGGCGGTTCTCGCCCTTCAGCGCGTCGCAGCCGGCGCCCGGCCAGCGCCGGTTGCAGGCGCTGCCGGCGTCGTAGAAATAGGCGCAGCGCGTTCGCTGCATCAGGTTGCCGCCGACGGTCGCGGCATTGCGCAGCTGGGCGGACGCGCCCGACAGCAACGCCTCGGCGACCGCCGGATAGTTGCGCGCAAACTCCGCATCATGCGCGAGATCGGCATTGCGCACCAGCGCGCCGATCCGCAAGCCGCCGTCGGCCAGATGCTCGATGCGGTCGAGCCCCGGCAGACGCGTGACGTCGACGAGAAGGCTCGGCCGGCTGACGCCGCCCTTCATCAGGTCGAGCAGATTGGTGCCGGAGGCGAGATAGCTCGCGCCCTTCTCGGATGCCGCCGCGATCGCGTCCGCGACGCTGGCCGGCCTGACATAATCGAAGTTCATCATGCGGAGCGCCTCTGCTTGGTCGCGTTGATGTCGGCCTGCGCCTCGAGCACGGCCTCGGTGATTCCTTGATAGGCCCCGCAGCGGCACAGATTGCCGCTCATGCATTCCCGCACGCGCTCCGGATCATCGCCGACCTGGCCTTCCTGGATCAGGCCGATGCCGCTCATGATCTGGCCCGGCGTGCAGAAGCCGCACTGGAAGCCGTCATGGGCGATGAAGGCGGCCTGCACCGGATGCAGCTGGTCGCCGCGCGCGACGCCTTCGATGGTTGTGATCTCGGCGCCGTCATGGCTGACGGCAAGCGCGAGGCAGGAATTGATGCGGCGGCCGTCGACCAGGACGGTGCACGCGCCGCACTGGCCGCGGTCGCATCCCTTCTTGGTACCGGTGAGGTCGAGCCGCTCGCGCAACAGGTCGAGCAGGGTTACGCGGGGGTCGTCGAGGGCAATTTCCCGGCGGACACCGTTGATAGTGAGGCTGAGTGGGAGATTCATGCAGGGCTCCGATCCGTGTATGGTCGGTTTGAATCGAGGCAACGGAAGCCCGTGGCCGCCGATGCAGGATCGGCGCGCCTTGTCAGGCCCGGTGCTGGTCGCCATATACGGAGGCATCCTCCGTTTACAAGGGAGGGTGAAAAGAAAAAGCGATGGCCGGTCGATCACCAGAAATTGCACGCAAGCCCCGCGCCGACGCCGTGCGCAACCGCGAGCGCGTGCTGGAAGCGGCCAAGGCCGTGTTCTCGGCCGGCGGCAGCGAGGCGAGTCTCGAGGCGGTGGCACGCCATGCCGGCGTCGGCATCGGCACGCTCTATCGCCACTTCCCGACCCGCGAGGCGCTGTATGAGGCGGTCTATCGCCGCGAGGTCGAGCAGCTCGGCGATCTGGCCGAGCAACTGCAATGCGCCCCCGAGCCGGTCGAGGCGCTGCGCCGCTGGCTG
The DNA here is from genome assembly GCF_024171045.1 of Bradyrhizobium sp. USDA 4538. NCBI lineage: Bacteria > Pseudomonadati > Pseudomonadota > Alphaproteobacteria > Hyphomicrobiales > Nitrobacteraceae > Bradyrhizobium > Bradyrhizobium sp. USDA 4538. The sequence goes on along the minus strand of NZ_JALJZE010000001.1, from coordinate 5,721,162 downwards.
CGCGCCAATGTGGAATTCGTCGCCACCAAGAAGGGCATGGTCGCCGCGCTCGCGCTGGTCGCGCACGGCTCGACCGAGCTGCACGCCTATTCGTTCGACCGCCTGACCAGGGCGATCGGCACCCTGCTCGCGCGCGCGGTCGCGGCCGGTGCGATCCGTGGCGACATCAGCGCCGAGGACGTGCTGCGGGCGCTGATCGGCATGTGCTACATGCACGACCAGCCCGGCTGGCAGACCACTGCGCTCAGGCTGCTGGACGTATTCGTGGACGGCTTGCGGGTGCAGCCGGTCGGCACAACGGCAAAGCCTGCGAAGAAAGCCAACCCAAAGCCGTCACGGTGACCTTACCCATCGTAGCCCGCATGAGCGCAGCGACATGCGGGACCGACTGCCCCGGATATCGCGGAGCCTGTCATCGGCGGGCCATCGCGCGACCCGTGGCTCAACGGGCTATGCTTGTTCAGGCCTCCATGTTGAAGAGGATGCCGAGCGGCAGCCGGGGTCCTGCCGGATTGACATGAAGCACCGCATCGATGGTGCGCGCGGCGGGGGATGACGGCTTCATCCAGTCAAGATGACCGGCGAGCCAGGATCGCGGCTCCGCAGCCAGCACGATCGCCGACCCCCAGTCATCCAGCGGATTGTCGCGGGCCAGCGCCTGCTCGCGGCCGGGAATGGTTGTGCCGGCGGCGCCCATCAGATGATGCAGCACCGCCTTGGCAAGCAGGTCGTCGAAACGTCCGTCATCGACCCGTTCGCTCCCGACCGCATCGATCGCGAACAGCGCGTCGGCTTCGGCGCGACTGACCGAGTGTCCGGCGTGACCGGCGGCACAGAGGATGCGCGCACATAGCGCGGCGTCGGCGGCGTCGATCGTTCGCGAGAAATGCGCCCGGCCGGCCACCGTGGGTCCCTCGCCCGCGATGATGTCGCAATACACCAGCGCGAGCGCCGCGGCGCTGCGGGCCGCAGCGTCGGACGTTGACCTCGCGATTTCGGCAACAAGATCCTCCGCGCCGCGAGGCGCATGCGGGGGCAGCTCAAACTCATGGGCACGCATCGATCGCTCTGCTGTTGATTGCCGCCCGCCCCACGATGGCGGCGGCCACCGCTCAAGGACGTCCGGTGCGTGGCCGCAGCCACCGCATGATGATTTCATGCGGTGTTCGACGGCTGCTGCGCGGCAGGTCGTGCCGCTGCAGCGCCGCCGTTGCAAAGGCGGCCGCCTGCTCGCTGGATTGCCGTTTCTCGCGCGCCAGCAACATCCATTCGCGGATCACGGCGCGTCGCACCTTTGACATGGTGATTTCCCCTCGCGATAAGCCGCGTTCAGCGCGTCAGGCCGCAAGCTGCAGCGGATGGGCTTGCGACCTCCGTGCCGACAGCGCGCAGCCGTACTGATGCACGATGCCCTGCTCGACGACGAAGCCGCGCCGCTCCAGCGACGCCCGCAGGCTTTGGTTGGCCGAGGGCTTCTGGGCATCGACCCACACCACCAGCACCGCACGGGCGCTAAGGACATTCGTCAACCAGTCCAGCGCCGGCTCGAGCGAGAGAAGCGTGCGCCGCCGCCAATCGACCAGCGCAACGTCGTACTGACCGGCGGGGCGGCCGCAATTGCCCGACGCCGCCGCGCGCGCGTAGCCGCGCCGCTGCAGCTCGAACATCAATTCCATGCTCCTCGTGCCGGCCACGACGATGCGCTGTTGCGTCGTGCAGCCGGCAAGCGCGATCATCGGCTCGATGATCCGGTCGCCGATAGCAATCTGAAGCGAAGACATGACATCACCTTTCGGTTCGCTGCCGCGCTCGCGGCCGAACCTCAACGGTCTGGCCTGCACGCGAGAGCGTCTGCGTCGGGCTCAATATCTTCAGGGCGGGATATGAATTCGAGAGCGCCGCGGGCTCTACGGCATATGAGCCGCATAGGCCCGCGCCGGATGCGATGGCTGCGGTCGCTGAGCACGGTGGCCGCGCAAGTGTGCTAAAGTGCACAGACGATCAGGTTGGCATTCGGTTAGATCGTCGCATTGCCAAGCTTGGTACATACATATCTGTTCATATTCGCGATCCAGCCCGGCCATCGCGCCGGGCTCTTTCGTCGCCGAACCCGACCGTAATGAAAAACCCCGCGCTGAGGCGAGGCTTTCGCGATCATCGCGGATTGGTCCGCGTTCCGCTGTTGTTGCCGGGAAGGTTTGAGGTCCCGGTCCCGGTCGCGGAATTGTTGTTTGGGTCGGTCCAGTAGTTCGGCGTCGAGGTGCCTGGGTTGTTCATGTTCCCGGTCGTGCTGCCGGGCGGATTGCTCATTCCCGAGCCGGTTCCCATCCCGGTTGTGCCGCCGGTGCCGGTTCCTGTGCCGGAGCTTCCGGTCCCCGCGCCTGCACTCGCACCGCCGGCCGATCCGCCACCGGCGCCGCCCCCACCGCCGCCGCCACCCTGCGCGAAGGCGAGCGATGTCGACAGCATCACGGCCGCAGCCAATCCGATCGTTGCCAGTTTCTTCATGTGAGGTCCTTTCCTGGTTCGACCGGAAGCAACGTGGACCGCAAGGCGCACGTTCCTGCACGGCGGGACACACATCCGGCGCGGGCTCGCGAGGAACATGATGCTGGCTGTCCTGTTGAGCGGAATAGCGTTCCCGGAGGTGCGCGATGAAGATGCTTCAAATGCAGCACGAGATCACGGCCGAGCTGGAAAGACGATCCGGTGTCACTGGCCTGAAGCTGATCCGGCTTAAGGGCTATACGCCGAGCTGGGATCTCGGCGGCACCCGCGAGGCGGCGCTGGACGAGGCGAAGGAAAAAGAACTTCGCGACATCGTGACCAGGATGCAGGACGAGTTCGACATCGCCTAGGACTGCTGCACCAGCACGTTGCACCGGACAAGCCGCGCCTGAACAATCATGACGCCCCCTCGTGGCGTCGAGCCAACCGCGCGCGCAATAATATGTCGTCCACGATATATTATGCGTCAGGGACATTTTTGACGCTTCCCAAACGGCGATAACGGCACGCGAATTCCGGCCATTGAACGAACGTCGAATGGCCGATCCGACGTTTCCATTCGCGCGGCATGCCTCGGAATGATTATGCTGGCAAAAAACAGGTAGACGCGGAGGCAAACTCCGCGATCTGCCGATTGGCCATGGCGAGGAAAACGCGCGTTCGCGCTCGAGCTTTCGAGGACGACTCCCGATATTCGGGAAAAGATGCGCCTGCCGTTCATTTGGATCGCAGAAATGAACGAGAGCATCTCATCTCGGTTTATCCGCTACCCGATCGGTACCTCGCTGCTGATGGCCGGCATTCTGTTCGTAGGAATGGTCGCCTATCCCCTGCTGCCGGTCGCGCCCCTGCCGCAAGTCGACTTTCCGACCATCCAGATTTCCGCAAATCTGCCCGGCGCCAGCCCGGAAACCATGGCCTCCTCGGTTGCGCAGCCGCTGGAGCGGCAATTCGCGCAGATTCCGGGCATTGCCCAGATGACCTCGACGAGTTCGCTCGGGTCGACCGCGGTCACCATTCAGTTCGATCTGAACCGCAGCATCGACGGCGCCGCCAACGACATCCAGGCGGCGATCAATGCCGCAGGTGGCCAGTTGCCCAAGAACCTGCCGACGCCGCCGACCTATCGCAAGGTCAACCCGGCGGACTCGCCGATCCTGCTGCTGTCGGCGACCTCGGACACCCTGCCCCTCATCACCGTGAGCGACGCGGTCGACGCCCAGCTCGGGCAGCAGATCAGTCAGATCTCGGGCGTCGCCCAGGTGTTCATCGGCGGGCAGCAGAAGCCTTCGATCCGCGTGCAGATCGATCCCGCCAAGCTGGTCGCCAAGGGGCTCTCGCTGGAAGATATCCGCGGCCAGATCGCGATCACGACGGTCGACAGTCCGAAGGGCAACATCGACGGCACGAGCCGTGCCTACACGATCTACGCCAACGATCAGTTGCTGGATGCCAAGGACTGGAATGACGTGATCATCGCCTACCGCAACGGCGGCCCGTTGCGGATTCGCGACATCGGCCAGGCCATCGCCGGGCCGGAGGACATGAAGCGGGTCGCCTGGGCGGACGGCAAACGCGGCGTGTTCCTCGTCATCTTCAAGCAACCCGGCGCCAACGTCATCGGAACGGTCGACAGGATCAAGGAGCAGCTTCCAAGGCTGGTTGCCGCGATTCCACCCGCCATCAAGATCAAGATCATCAGCGACCGGACATTGACGATCCGCGCCGCAGTCGAGGACGTGCAGATCACACTGCTCATCACCATCGTTCTGGTCGTCATGGTGATCTTCCTGTTCCTGCGCAGCTTCTGGGCGACGGTGATTCCCGCCGTGACCGTGCCGCTCGCGCTGCTCGGCGCCTGCGCGCTGATGTGGGTGTTCGGCTACACGCTCGACAACCTTTCGCTGATGGCACTGACGATCGCCGTCGGCTTCGTGGTCGACGATGCCATCGTGATGCTGGAAAACATCACGCGATACGTCGAGCAGGGCGCGCGGCCGCTCGCCGCGGCATTGCAGGGCGCCGGCGAGATCGGGTTTACCATCCTGTCCATCAGTATCTCGTTGATCGCGGTGCTGATCCCGCTGCTGCTGATGGGTGGCGTGATCGGCCGACTGTTCCGCGAATTCGCGGTGACCCTGGCGATGGCGATCTTCGTCTCCCTGGTGGTGTCGCTGACGCTGACGCCGATGATGGCATCGCGCTTCCTGCGCGCGCATGGCGAAACCAGGCACGGCCGGCTCTACCAATGGAGCGAGGCGGCATTCGACAGGATGCTGCATGCCTATGAGCGAGGGCTTGATCGGGCGCTGAGCTGGAGCCGGACCACGCTCTGCATCTTCTTCGCGACGGTCGCACTGTCGGTCTATCTGTTCCTGATCATTCCGAAGGGATTCTTCCCGCAACAGGACAATGGCTTCCTGAACGCGGTGTCGGAGATGGCCCAGGATATCTCTTTCGCCGACATGGAGCGGCACCAGGAAGAACTCAGCAGGATCGTTCGGGCCGATCCCGCGGTGGAGAGCATGGCCGAGTTCATCGGCGGCGGCGGCACCGCGCTGAATTCGGGTCGCATGTACATCACGCTGAAGCCGCGCGAGGAGCGCGACGCGAATGCGCAGCAGATCATCGCGCGGCTGCGGCCGAAGCTCGAGGCGGTCGAGGGAGCACGTCTCTACATGCAGGCGTCCCAGGACGTCCGGCTGGGCGGCCGCGCCACGCGGACGCAGTTCGAATACACGCTGCAGGATGCAAAGCTCGACGAGCTGAACGAATGGGCGCCGAAGATTCTGGCCAGGATGAAGACGCTGCCGGAACTGCGCGACGTCGCCACCGACCAGCAGACCGAGGGAACGACGCTGACGCTGACCATCGATCGCGACACCGCGTCGCGCTTCGGTATCCAGCCGCAACTGATCGACGACACGCTGTACGACGCGTTCGGCCAGCGCCAGGTGACCCAATACTTCACCCAGCTCAACAGCTATCACGTCATCCTGGAGATCCTCCCCGAATTGCAGGGCAAGCTCGACACGCTCAACAGGCTCTACATCAAGTCGCCGACCACGGGGGACGAGGTGCCGCTCTCCGTGTTCTGCAAGTGGACCACGATTCCGGTGCGCCCGCTCGCGATCGCGCACCAGGGACAGTTTCCTGCGACCACGATCAGCTTCAACCTCGCGCAAGGGGTGGCGCTCGGCCAGGCCACCGATGCCATCCAGAACGCCGTCGCCGATCTCGGTGCTCCAGCCACGCTCAGCTCTAGTTTCCAGGGCACCGCGCAGGCTTTCCAGCAGTCACTGAGCTCGGTGCCGCTGCTGATCCTGGCCGCGCTGGTCGTGGTCTACCTGATCCTCGGCGTGCTCTATGAGAGCTACATTCATCCGCTCACGATCCTGTCCACGCTGCCATCGGCCGGGGTCGGCGCGCTGGCGATCCTGATGGCGTTCGGATTCGATTTCAGCCTGATCGCGCTGATCGGCATCATCCTCCTGATCGGAATCGTGAAGAAGAACGGCATCATGATGGTCGACTTCGCGATCGCCGCCGAACGCGAGGAGCATCTGTCGCCGCGTGAATCGATCCGGAAAGCGGCCCTGCTGCGCTTCCGCCCGATCATGATGACGACGATGGCGGCGCTGCTCGGCGGCGTCCCGCTGATGCTGGGCACCGGAACGGGATCGGAAATCCGTCAGCCGCTCGGCTATGCGATGGTCGGCGGCCTGATCGTGAGCCAGGCGCTCACGCTGTTCACCACGCCGGTCGTGTATCTCTATCTCGACCGATTCTCGAATGCGCTGTCGAACTGGACGGCAACGAAGCGAGACGACGATGTCGAACCGCCCGTGAAGAACGCCGCCGAATAGTGGCTCGCGTGCGGCAATGGGGCTTACCCGAACCTGACATCGTAGCGCTTGATCGACAGCTCCTTGGTGTCGATCTCGGGCTTCTTCCCCGAGAGCATGTCCGCCAGCACCCGGCCCGAGCCGCAGGCCATGGTCCAGCCGAGCGTGCCGTGGCCGGTGTTGAGGTGCAGATTGGCAAAGCGCGTCGCGCCGATCACCGGCGGGCCGTCCGGCGTCATCGGGCGCAGCCCGCACCAGAAGGTGGCCCTGGGAAGGTCGCCGCCGCGCGGAAACAGGTCGGTCAGCGAATGGTCCAGCGTCGCGCGCCGCGCGGCGTAGAGCTTGGTCGAATAACCTGAGATCTCCGCGGTGCCGCCGACGCGGATGCGATCGCCGAGCCGGGTGATCGCGACCTTGTAGCTCTCGTCCATCACGGTCGATTCCGGCGCGCCGGACGCGTCCCTGATCGGAACGGTGATCGAATAGCCCTTGACCGGATAGACCGGCAGCGAGATGCCGAGCGGCCGCAGCAGGATCGGCGAATAGCTGCCGAGCGCCAGCACATAGGCATCCGCCGTCATCATTCCGGCGCTGGTCGCGACGCCGGTGATCCGGGTCGTGTCCGCATTCAGCCCGTCGATGCCGACATTGAAGTTGAAGCGCACGCCGAGCTTCTCGGCTTCCAGCGCCAGGGCCTGCGTGAACATGTGGCAGTCGCCGGTCTCGTCATGCGGCAGCCGCAGCCCGCCGGCGAACTTTTCCTTCACGCCGGCCAGCGCGGGCTCGGCGGCGATGCAGCCCTCGCGGCCCAGCACCTCGAACGGCACGCCGTATTGCTTCAGCACCGCGATGTCGTCGCCGGTGTGATCGAGCTGGGCCTGCTCGCGAAACAGCTGCAGCGTGCCGCGCGCACGCTCGTCATAGCGGATGCCGATCTCGCTGCGCAGCGCCTGCAGGCAGTCGCGGCTGTATTCCGCGATCGGGATCATCCGGCTCTTGTTCACCGCGTAGCGCGACGTGGTGCAGTTGCGCAGCATCTTCAAGAGCCAGAGCCACATCACGGGATCGAGCTTGGGGCGGATCACCAGCGGGCCGTGCTTCATCAACAGCCACTTCACCGCCTTGACCGGCACGCCGGGGCCGGCCCAGGGCGACGAGTAGCCCGGCGACACCTCGCCGGCATTGGCAAAGGAGGTTTCCAGCGCGGGCTTCGGCTGACGGTCGATCACCGTGACCTCGTGGCCTGCGCGCGCAAGGTAATAGGCAGAGGTGACGCCGATCACGCCACTGCCGAGAACAAGGACCTTCACTTTTCCTCACATCCTGCAGCGAAAACGCAATCGCCGCTGCGAAACCACTCTGCTTCGCAACGGCGACAGCAATTTGTAGAGCTAGCTAATATCTAGCTAGCAATTATCAGGCCACGCGCTTGATGGAGTCGCCGAGGATCGAGACGATGTCGTCGATGTGCGACTTCTCAACGATCAAAGGCGGCGACAACGCCAGCGAGTCGCCGCTCATGCGGAAGTAGAGGCCGCGGTTGAAGCAATCGACCATGATGTCGTAGCCGCGCGCGCCGACGACACCATCGCGCGGCGCGACTTCGACCGCACCCATCAGGCCCTGGTTGCGGATGTCGACCACGTTCGGCAGGCCCTTCAGCGAATGCAGGGCATCGCGCCAGTAGTCGGCGAGCGAGGCGCCGCGGGTCAGCAGAGCTTCGTCCTTGTAGATGTCGAGCGTGGCAAGACCCGCCGCGCAGGCCACCGGATGCGCCGAATAGGTGTAGCCGTGGAACAGCTCCATGGCGTTGTCCGGGCCAACCATCAGCCCGTCGTGGATCTGACGGCTGGTGAACACCGCGCCGCACGGCACGGTGCCGTTGGTGATACCCTTCGCGGTCGTCATCATGTCGGGCGTCACGCCGTAGAAGTTGGCGGCGAACGGGGTGCCGAGGCGGCCGAAGCCGGTGATGACCTCGTCGAAGATCAGCAGGATGCCGTGCTTGGTGCAGAGCTCGCGCAGGCGCTGCAGATAGCCCTTCGGCGCCGGCAGCACCGCGGTCGAACCCGGCACCGGCTCGACGATCACCGCCGCGATGGTGTCGGCGCCATGCAGCGCCACCATCCGCTCGACATCGTCGGCGAGCTCGGCGCCGTGCTCCGGCTGATCCTTGGCGAAGGCGTTGCGGGCGAGATCGTGGGTATGACGGATGTGGTCGACGCCGGGCAGATGGGTCGCGAACTGGCGGCGGTTGGCGACCATGCCGCCGACCGACATGCCGCCGAAGCCGACGCCGTGATAGCCGCGCTCGCGGCCGATCAAGCGGGTGCGGCTCGGCTGGCCGGCGGCACGATGATAGGCCAGCGCGATCTTCAGCGCGGTATCGACCGATTCAGAGCCCGAATTGGTGAAGAAGACGCGATCCAGCCCCTTCGGGGCGATCTCGGCGAGCCGCTCGGCGAAATCGAACGCCAGCGGGTGGCCCATGTTGAACGAGGGCGCGAAGTCCAGCGTCGACAGCTGCCGCTCGACCGCGGCCGCGATCTGCGGGCGGCCGTGGCCGGCGTTGACGCACCACAGGCCGGCTGAGCCGTCGATCACCTGCCGGCCGTCGACCGAGGTGTAGTACATGCCCTTGGCGGAGGAGAACAGCCGCGGAGCCTTCTTGAACTGCCGGTTGGCCGTGAACGGCATCCAGAACGAGTCGGTCTTGATGGTGTTCGGAATCTGATGAACGGTCACGGTGGCGCTCCATTGCTGACTGATGCTAGTCGGACCACTCTTCCAGGCACTCAACAAGTCCTTTTCTGCCGCAGCGCAAGCCATTGATCTTGTTGAGGCGGTCTGCCAAGATTTGTTCGATCCGCAACACCTGCAACAGGGATTTGCCAAGGGGACTGCCATGAGCGTCGACATCGGCGGTCGGCTTCGATTCATCCGCGCGCGCCACAAGCTATCGCAGCGCGAGCTCGCCAAGCGCTCCGGCGTGACCAATTCGACGATTTCGCTGATCGAATCCAACCAGATGAACCCGTCGGTCGGCGCCCTCAAGCGCATCCTCGACGGGATTCCGATGGGACTCGCCGAATTCTTCGCGATCGAGCCGGAGCGGCCGCGCAAGGCGTTCTATCGCGCCGACGAGCTGACCGAGATCGGCAAGAAGCCGATCTCCTACCTGCAAATCGGCGACAGTCTGTTCGGCCGGGCGTTGCAGATCCTGAAGGAGCGTTACGAGCCCGGCAGCGACACCGGCCGGGTGCCGCTGGTGCATGAGGGCGAGGAAGGCGGCATCGTGGTCTCGGGCCGGCTCGAGGTCACGGTCGACGACGAGCGGCGGGTGCTCAACGCCGGCGACGCCTATTACTTCGAAAGCCGCCGCCCGCACCGCTTCCGCTGCATCGGCGCCAAGCCGTGCGAGGTGATCTCGGCCTGTACGCCGCCGACGTTTTGAACCCGGCGCGCGCGGCGGGCGACCCAAGCCGCAGGGGCCGCATGGCGCGGCCGTGCGGGTGACGTCGATGCCTTGCTCTCCACGGCTTGCGGCCGCCGCCGCGGCCATCGCGGTCCTTGCGTCCGGCCCGTCCGTTGCGATGGACGACGATCTGCGGGCATCGAGCAGCGCGCCGACCGCGATCAGGCTGTGCGGCGATAGCGGCGACAGCACGATCAAGACCGCGGACTGCGGGAAGGCCGGCACCGACAGGCTGGTGACGCAGATCGACAGGGTGTTCGACGCGGCGCTCGGCAGGATGCCGGCGAACGTCAAGCCGCTCTTGAAGCGCGACCAGGCCTGGTTCAACGAGATGATCATCGACGCCGCCGAGGTGCTGGCCGATAGCGACGCGGACGAATTGAAGGAGAGCTTTGCGCAAGCCCTGCGGCGCCGCGCCGCCGCGCTTGAGGGAATGGCATCCGGCCGTCCCGGCATCGCCGGCAACTGGGTCAATGCTTTCGGCAACATCACGCTGACGCCGGCCGACGGCGGCACCTATCGCCTCGCCGCCGATCTGCGCGGCGACTATGGCGGCGACCGCAAGCGAAGCTGCAAGCTCACCGTCGACCTGAAGCCTTCGGGGAATGGCTGGCTCGCCGGCACCGTGGTGATCAATACGGACACAGCGGCCGACAAGCCGAAAGCCGACGCTGCGGCCGCTCCCGCCAGGCCGCCGTCAGTCAAACTCCGCCGCCAGGGCGAGACCTTGCGGATCGTCGGCAGCATCGATGACGAGGAATGGAACGGCGTCGCCGACTGCTCGTCGATGTGGCAGGTCACCGGCAGCTATTTTGCCGCCGGCAAGGATACGGCATCCGACCGGGCGGACACCGCCTTCGTCGTCCCGACCTTCGACTGCACCAGGCCGGAGACGGCGACCGACGAGGAAATCTGCGCCGACCCTGATCTGGCCGACAACGACCGGCGGCTGAACCGCGCCTGGAAGGCATTGCAGCCGCACCTCGACGAGGCGACGCGGCGCGCGCTGATCGACGACCAGCGCAGCTGGGTGAAGAGCCAGACGCAGCAATATCCCGAATTCCTGCACCCGGCCTGGAACAAGCAGAGCTCCCAGGTTCACTTCACCGTCGATGCCCGCGACCACGTCGACGGATTGCAGCGCGAACGCCTGGCGCTGCTCGAAGGCTTTGACGACAAGCGCAGCGGGCTTGCCGGCATCTGGCTCGCCCATAACGCGATCATCAAGATCACCACCGAGAGCAACAGCGCCGTGAAGGCGACGGGATGGAAGTGGGACCAGGGCGACTGGAAGGCCGGCTGCGACTACGAGATGACGGGCAAGATCGTCGGCGGTACGTTCCGCTCCGACGAGCAGCGCAAGAACCCGGACACGCTCGAGCGCGACCACGCCATGCTGATCGTCAACCGGCAGGACGATCTGTTCGCGAAGAAGCGCTACTCGAACAAGGACGGCACCGAGAACAAGGACGCCGACGAAGCGAAATGCAAGCGCCGGCTCGACAACTCCTCGACCGCGCGGCTGTTTCCCGCCCGCCCCTCACCCGACATCGACAATTTCAAGGGCTCGATCAGATAGAGCGTCTTCAGGCGAAGTGGATATCGGTTCGCGTGACGAAAGCGCGTCAAGACAACGATCCAGAGACCCGTTCCGATTCAATCGGACCGGAATGGCTCTGATCACGCGACCGTATCACAGATCGCGCGTCTGCCGGTCGCCCCAGGCAATAACGGCGGCAATGGTGGCGAACATCGCGGTGACCGCGATCATGACGAGGATGGTGTCGAGAGGCATGGGTCGTCTCCTGCATATGATGGAGAGACCTAGCGCGCCTGCGCGCGCATCGCCTTGTGCTGGATCAAAACCCGACGCCGCGGCGTCAGCTCGCGCCGCTCAGCTTGAGCCGTTCGAGGTCGAGCAGCCGCACGCCATCGGGCACGATCAACACCACCTTCTCGCGCGCAAGGCGGGTCAGCGTGCGGCTCACCGTCTCGATGGTGAGACCGAGATAGTCGGCGATGTCCTGCCGGCTCATCGGCAGCGGCACGGTGACAGACACGCTTCCGATCCGGGCGTATCGCGTCTGCATGTGGAGCAAGAATGCAGCGATCTTTTCCTCGGCACTGCGCCGTCCGAGCAGCAACATCTGGTCCTGCGCCAGGCTCAACTCGTGCCCCGCGAACTCATGCAGGCGGCGCAGCAGATGCGGCTTGCCGTCGACATAGGCGAGGAACGCCGATCGCACGAAACGGCAAACCGCGACGTCGTTGACCGCCTCCGCGGTGACGCCGTAGCGGTCCTGCAGCGCAAGTCCGAGGAAGTCGCCCGGCAGCGCGAAACCCACGATCTGGCGGCGGCCGTCGGGCAATGATTTGTAGAGCCGCACGACCCCGTCGGTGACATTGAACACGCTGCCCGCCAGCGCACTCTGCTCGAACAGCGTCGTTCGCGCCGGAACCTGCTTTGCCTGGCTGATCCGGTCGAGCTCCTCGAGCTCGGACGGCTCCAGCGCAGCGCAGACGCTGAACAGCCTGACCTTGCAGTCCTCGCAGCCATTCGTGGCGCGGCCGTGCCTGCAGTCGGAACGCGTCGCGCCTGCACACGAATCCTGCAGTGGCTCGGCAATGCTCATGGCTTCGGGTGTCCGCTTGGTTGGGTGCTTGACACTATCAACCCCGATTTGATCTGGATCAACCGCCGGCGGCATTGATGCAGATCAATGCTGCGCCGCGCTTTCCCCAGCAGTTTCGCCATCATCGGGGAATCCGGCGATGAACGAGCAATTCCAGGCACTTCCGATCGACCATCAGCATGCGATCGTGGCCTATCCGCTGGTGTTCATGCATGATGCCAGTATTACCACGGATCAATGGCTGCGGTTCGTGCGCCGGCGCTGCCGCGGCAGCTCGCCCGAGACCGGGCTGATCGCGATTCGCGATCGCCGCGGCGTGATCCATGCCCTGTTCAGTTACCGCATCGACAACGACCTGCGCGTCCGCAAGCGGCTCAGCATCGGCGATCTGATCGTCGCGCATCTGCCCGGCTCGCGGATCGACGATGCGGTGTCGAACGTCATCGCCGAGGTTTCGGCGCAATACGGTTGCCAGATCGTCACCATCGAGCAGCCATTCGCAACGCGTCATGCGCGGCACGCCGGATGCCCGACTGCCGAGGCGCTGCGGCACCATCGGCGCGTCAACTGACATCGCGCTGCGTGGCCGTTCGGAGCCAGCCGCCGAATGCGCCTGCTCCGTTGCCGCCGTGGTCGTGCGGGAGTAGCCTTGCGGCGGCTGGAAGGTCGACTGTCGACGGTGCCACCGCATGCGCATCATCCTGATGTTCGTCGCTATTCTGCTCGGCTCGCTCGCTCCCGCAGCGGCCGACGACGTCGGCGCCGCGCAGGCCGTGATCCGCGCGCAGGAGCAGGCGTTCGGCCGCGACGACGCCGCGGCGGCCTATTCGCATGCCGCGCCGGCGATCCGGCAGATCTTTCCGCAAGCCGACATCTTCATGTCGATGGTGCAGAACCAATACGCGCCGGTCTATCGGCACAGGAGCTTCGAGTTCGGCGAGGCGCGCAGCGACGGCGACCGGATCGCACAGCGCGTCCATATCGTCGACGCCAATGGCGAAGCGTGGGAGGCGCTCTACACGCTGGAGCGGCAGGCCGACGGCAGCCTGAAGATCACCGGCTGCTCATTACTCAAGGCCGGCCAGGCGGTGTGATCGAGAATTACGCCAGCGCCACCCGCTGCCGCGAGCGCATCATGAGCAGCAGGATGATGCTGACATTGAGCAGGTTCCAGGCGAGGCCGTTGGCGAAGGCGGCGGCATAGGAGCCGGTGGCGTCGAAGATCACGCCCGAAATCCAGCCGCCAAAGGACATGCCGAACACCGAGGCGAAGATCACGATGCCGATCCGCGTCGCGGCCTCCGACGCCGGCATCGCCTCGCGCACGATGATCGCGTAGCTCGGCACGATGCCGCCCTGGAACAGGCCGAACATCGCCGAGATGATGTAGAGCGAGGTCAGGCTGTCGAAGAACAGATAGAACAACAGCGCCGCGCCTTGCGCGATCGAGCCGATCAGCAGGGTGCGGATGCCGCCGATCCGGTCGGCGAGGAAGCCGGAGCCGATCCGGCTGATGATGCCGAAGCCGAGCATCAGCGACAGCATCTCGGCGCCGCGCGCCACGCCGTAGCCGAGATCGCCGCAATAGGCGACGATATGGACCTGCGGCATCGACATCGCCACGCAGCAGGAAATCGACGCGAGCGACAGTATCGCGGTCAGCGCGTTGGTGGAAAGCTTGAGGTCGACCCGGGGTGGTGCCGCGTTGCCATGGCTGCGCCTGGTCGCCGCGCCCATCAACACGCGCAGCACCATGAGTGCCAGCAACATCGCGATCGCGGTGAAGATGCCGATTGCAATATGGGTGGTGCGCCAGCCGACACTCTGCATGCCGAAATTGACCAGCGGCGGCCACACCGTACCGCCGACGTAATTGCCGCTCGCGGCGATCGCGACCGCGAGGCCGCGGTAGCGCTCGAACCAGTGCGACGCCTCCGCCATCAACGGGCCGAAGGTCGCCGCCGACGACAGGCCGATGGCAAAATGCAGCAGGATGAAGGCCCAGATCGACGGCGCGTAGCCGGCGCCGACATAGCCGAGGCCGAGGATGCCGATCCCGGCGCCGATCGCCGCGACGATGCCGTAGCGGTCGCTGATCTTGCCGGTCACGACCTGGCCGAGGCCGAAGCCGAGCATCACCATGGTGAAGGCGAGCGAGGCCGTTCCGCGGGTCGCGCCGAAGTCCGTCTGCACCACGGGCAGCGCCACCACGACCGACCACATGCCGACGCTGCCGAGCGAGCCGATCACCACGGCCACGACAAGCCGCAGCCATGCCCGGCGCGAGTCGGGAATGAACGTAGCGACTTCAGGGGAAAATTCAGAAGAAATTACCACGGCAGGCGGAACTTCGTCGGCATTTGCCTCCGGGTCAAGCCACATTGCCGAGAGATTAGGCATGCGCCAGCAAGGGGACGCCGCCCCTTGAAACGGCACGCTCCGCGGCGGATTCGCGCGCGGCTAGCGTCGCATCAATTCCCGAAGTTCGGGTCCTGCGACTGGAACGGGCCGCATTTGGCGCGTTTCGCAAACCGCTGATCGAAATCGACCGTGCCCCCGCCCACCGGAATCTGTGTCGGCGGCAGTCCCCTTGTGTACTGGTCGACGGTCACCGTCTTCTTGTCCGCGCTCATCGTGACGCGAACCGGCTCAAGCGGCTTGCCCTTGTTGGCCTCGGTCAGGTCGAGCGCGTAGTAGCCGATCACCGTCTGGCCGGCGCGCAGGCCTTGGCCTGCCAATGCAACCGATAGCGGTAGATAGACCTCCATCCTGACGCCTTCGCCGTCGCACGCCAGCATGCGCATCATGGCGGCGTCCTGGCCCGGAGGCTTTGCGGCAGCACCCGTCGCGACGGAAAGGGTGACAGCCGCGACAGCCCTGAAACCACCAATCCAGGGTTTGCCGGTCGTTGCCGCCGCACGGTCTCCTTGGCTTGTAATGGAATCCCCCGACACGAAGCGACTTGCTCGGTATTTCGTCTGACGTCGAGGCTGGGACGTTCAATCCCGGTCCGTCCTCCCTCCCCGATCGGCGCCTCCGTGCGCCGCCGCGGCGATGTTTGGGCGATCGGGCGTCAGCGCTTCCTGTACCGCCGGACCGGTTGCTGCTATGATCCCGGCCTACTTGAACTGATCCGGTTTTTTTGAAGCGGAAGGCATTCTGAAGCGCCTGCATTGATCACCGACAGTCATATGGAGGTTTGCCATGGCTTCTGACTGGCGTCTCGAAGGCGAATGGATCAAGAACTGCAATTGTGCATTTGGCTGCCCCTGCGATTTCAATGCGCTGCCGACGCATGGTTCCTGCAAAGGCATGGTCGGCATGCGGATCACCAAGGGGCATTTCGGCAGCACCAAGCTCGACGGCCTGGTGTTCGCGGCAACCGTCGACTTTCCCGGCGCGCTTCACGAGGGCAACGGGCAGATGCAGCCGATCATCGACGAGCGCGCCACGGCGGAACAGCGCGAAGCGCTGTTCAACATCCTGTCCGGCAAGAATTCGGCCGAAGGCACGCTGTTCCAGATCTTCAGCCTGATCGTGACCAAGATCCATGATCCGGTGTTCGTGCCGATCGAGTTCTCCTTCGACAAGAACGGGCGCGTCGCCAAGCTCGTCGCCAAGGGCGTGCTGGAGACCGAGGTCGAGCCGATCAAGAATCCTGTCACCGGCACGCCGCATCGCATCCAGGTCGTGATGCCGGAGGGGTTCGAGCATAGGGGGGCCGAGGTGGCCTCCTCCAACATCCGCTCGACCGGGGCGATCAAGTACGAGACCAAGGGCTCGCACAGCTCGCTCGCCAACGTCGTGCAGACGCCGGACGGCGTCGCGGCCTGACACGGCCGGACGCGGTTCGGCCGTTCGGCTGCTGGGATCCCACCATGAGCGAGACATCGGCGCTCGAACACGTCCTGCGGCATGACCGCCTGATCTTTGCAGGCGGCATCGCCGCGGTGATGGCGCTGGCCTGGGCCTATCTCCTGGCCGGCGCCGGCATCGACATGAGCATGGCTGATATGCCGATGGATCCGACGCCATGGACGCCTTCCTATGCCGTGCTGGTGTTCGTCATGTGGTTGACGATGATGGTCGCCATGATGATCTCGAGCGCCGCGCCGATGGTGTTGCTGTTCGCCGCCCTGAAGCGCAAGCAATCGGCAACGCCCTCTCCCCTCGCTGAGGCCTGGATATTCCTGTGCGGCTATCTCGTGATCTGGGCCGGCTTCAGCCTCGCCGCGACGCTGGCGCAATGGCAACTCGACCTCGCCGGCCTCTTGTCGATGGCGATGGCTGCTACCAGCGCGACGCTCGCCAGCGGCGTCCTGCTGCTGGCCGGGCTCTACCAGTTCACGCCGCTCAAGCGCGCCTGCCTGCGCTACTGCCAGAGCCCGGTGCTGTTCCTGAGCCGGCACTGGCAACCGGGCACGGCCGGTGCGCTGCGCATGGGGCTGCGGCACGGCCTTTACTGCCTCGGCTGCTGCTGGTTCCTGATGGCATTGCTGTTCGTCGGCGGCGTGATGAACCTGCTCTGGATCGTCGGCATCACCGTCTACGTCGCCTGCGAGAAGCTGCTCCCGGTCGGCCACCGCCTCAGCTATGCCGCCGGCGCCGCGTTGATTGTGGCGGGACTGATCGTGCTCGTGCATACGACTTGAGAAAGTGTCCGGACGTGTAGGAATATCGATCGCGCGACGGCGATCATCCTGTCGAAGAAGATTGAAAGCAGTGCGAGCTGGTTCACACTTGCCATTCGTCATCCGTGCCAAGATCGTTCGGACGGTGGATTGTGCGTCGCAGGCCGGCAGCGCTGCCTGTGACGGAACTGACGAGCGACAGACGCTCGCGTGCTGGCGTCAAGCCAGATGCCCCACGCCCCCGGCCGTCGCGCCGAGAGAACCGCATGCATTTCATCGGAGGGTACATCATGCATACCTTGCCCGCAGAATGGCTACCCGTTTCAACTGCGCCAGCAGACCGGGATCTTGAAGTCTGTGTCCTGGACTATGATGGAATGGTCCATGCGCTCGTGGTCCCCTGCCACAAGGACGGCGCCGACTGGGTCGTTGGTTCAAATGACCACGTCCATGTTCAACCGACGCATTGGCGCAGTTGGACTGAGCCCGCCTAAAGCGGGCCCCTGCACCGCCGGGCGGACCCGGCGCAGGGCCGCCGGGGACGCTCCATGGCGCGCCCGGACGAGTTACCGCCATCGCGCCGCACGGGCAAGAGCCCCGGTGCAGCGTCAATCTCGCGCCAGCCCATGAAATCGGCTAGACTTATCGCGTGAGGTTCAAGGGTGGGCCAGGAGGCTCGTCATGGAATCACACGTGATCCCTTTCGAAAATCGCTGGACCAACGGCAAGCATGCCTGGGAATGGCACTGCGAGCTCGAGCGGCTGGGCGTGCCGACAGTCCGGACGATGTACTGCGAGCATGAAACGCACCGTCGCAACAAGTCGGCGGTGGTGTTCGACATCCCCGCGGGCTTTGTCCACGACTGGCTGGCCTTTCATGACCGGCGCGCCGCCCGGCAGCAGTTCTTATGGCGCGCCAGCGTCATCACGCTCGGCATCATCGCCGCATCGGGCGTCGTGCTCGGTGCGCTCAAATAGAGGCCGCGAGGCCATCCCCGAACAGCCGGACGATCCAGCCTACCCGCCCGAACCCCCGACGCCTCGGGCCGCGACGTCCGCGCACCCCCTCCGCGCGGCCTTTGGACGGCCCTTATTAACCCTTTGCTAACCATACACCCGGCAAGAATTGCCGAGTGAAGTCGAGTGTCGTCGAACGCGTCTAACGGGCGGAGATCCCCGTGAACGCCAGCGCGGTGCCTCACTTTCGGAACGGCGGCCCTGCGGCCGTCGCGCAGACGCTTGGCGGCCGCAGCCGCCAGTCGCGGGGGAGCGCGGCTACCATGGTCGACATCACGGCGGGTCAGGGCACGGCAGGCAAGAGCGGATTGCCGAGCCTCGGCGAGATCGGCGACATCCTGAAGCGCGGCGATATCGCGCTGGCGATCGGCGTCCTCACCATCCTGGTGGTGCTGATCCTGCCGCTGCCCTCGATCGTGCTCGACCTTTTCCTGGCGGTCTCGATCACGGTCTCGATCCTGATCCTGATGACCTCGCTGTTCATCCAGGCGCCGCTGGAATTCTCGTCGTTTCCGACCATCCTGCTGATCTCGACCATGCTGCGGCTGTCGCTGAACATGGCCTCGACCCGGCTGATCCTGAGCCACGGCCACGAGGGCACGGCGGCCGCCGGCCACGTCATCGAGGCGTTCGGCAACTTCGTGATGGGCGGCAACTTCGTGATCGGCATCATCGTGTTCGCGATCCTGGTGATCGTGAACTTCGTGGTCATCACCAAGGGTTCGGGCCGCATCGCCGAAGTTGCCGCACGCTTCCAGCTGGATTCGATGCCCGGCAAGCAGATGGCGATCGACGCCGATCTCTCCGCCGGCCTGATCGACGAGAAGGCCGCCAAGGAGCGCCGCAAGGCGCTGGAAGACGAGAGCGGCTTCTTCGGCGCCATGGACGGTGCCTCGAAATTCGTCCGCGGCGATGCCATCGCCGGTCTTTTGATCGTCGGCATCAACATCGTCGGCGGCATTATCATCGGCGTCGCCCAGCAGGGCCTCTCCTTCAGCGAAGCCGCCCGCACCTACACCGTGCTGACGGTCGGCGATGGCCTCGTCACCCAGGTGCCCGCGCTGATCGTCTCGACCGCCGCCGGCCTCCTGGTCTCCAAGGCCGGCATCACCGGCGCCGCCGACAAGGCGCTGATGCGCCAGCTCTCCGGCTATCCGCAGGCGCTCGGCATGTCGGCCGGCGTGATGCTGGTGCTGGCGCTGCTGCCGGGCATTCCGACGCTGCCGTTCCTGGCGCTCGGCTCCGGCGCCGCGGTGCTGGCCTGGAACGCACGCAAGCAGAAGCGGGCTGCGAAGGCGGCCGAAACGGCAGCAGCCGCCGCCCCTGCTGCAGCCGCGGCCGCCGCCGCTGCGGCCGCGGAGGAGCCGATCGCCGCCGCGCTGAAGATCGACGACCTCAAGATCGAGCTCGGCTACGCGCTGCTGCCGCTGGTTAACGGCCCCGACGGCACCGACCGCCTGACCGAGCAGATCAAGGCGCTGCGCCGCTCGCTGGCCATCGAGATGGGTTTCGTGATGCCGGCGGTGCGCATCCTCGACAACGTCCAGCTCGAAGCCAACAGCTACGTCATCAAGATCAAGGAAGTCGACGCCGGCACCGGCAAGATCTGGCCGAGCCAGTTCATGGTCATGGACCCCGCCGGCAACCAGGTGCAACTGCCCGGCATCCACACCATCGAGCCGACCTTCGGCCTGCCGGCGACCTGGGTCGACGCCGGCCTGAAGGAAGAGGCCGCGCTGAAGGGCTACACCGTGGTCGACGCCGCGACCGTGCTGTCGACGCATCTGACCGAGCTGCTCAAGACCAACATGGCGGACCTGTTGTCCTACGGCGAGGTGCAGAAGCTCTTGAAGGACCTGCCGAAGGAGCAAGGCGAGCTGATCAAGGACATCGTGCCGGGCCAGGTAACGGTGTCGGGCATCCAGCGCGTGCTGCAATTGCTGCTCGCCGAGCGCATCTCGATCCGCGATCTCTCGACCATCCTCGAAGGCATCGCCGACGCGCTGGCGTTCTCGCGCAATCCGGCCACCATGGTCGAGCACGTCCGTGCCCGGCTGGCCCGCCAGATCTGCGCGCAAAACACCTCGCCGAACGGCTATTTGCCGCTGATCGCGTTGTCGGCGCGCTGGGAGCAGGCGTTTGCGGAATCGATCGTAGGCACCGGCGACGACCGCAGCCTGGCGATGCAGCCCTCGAAACTGTCGGAGTTCATGACCGCCGTGCGCAACGCCTTCGAGCAGGCGGCGCGCGAGGGCGAGGCGCCGGTCCTGGTGACGTCGGCCGCGATCCGGCCGTTCGTTCGCTCACTGGTGGAACGGTTCCGCTCGCAGACCACCGTCCTGTCGCAAGCCGAGATCCATCCCAGGGCCCGGCTGAAGACGGTCGGCAGCGTTTAGAGTCACTTGTTCGGAAGCGTTTTCTGCACGCGAGCCGGGCGTCCACTTCGCGCGAAAACGAGCTAGGGGCCGCAAATCACTTGCGTTTTCGTCTGTGCTTTCTCGCCACAGGCAACTGATTTATGCAGAACAGGCCGGAACGGCCCTATCTGGGATGCAGCATCCCAGCATAATCCCAAGACACTGATATTAAATAGCTTTAATGCGTCTCGGATTACCAAAGGGTCATTTCTGATCGCGCCCGATCACGTCTCATCACGGCCTTGTGATGGCCTCTAGGGAACGGAATCGGCAAATCCTACGTTAGCGGGGCACGAGACGTTGAACCGGACAACAGACCGAACCGACAGATTTACTGAGAGCAGGAAGGCGGCAGGAGACTTCCATGAACCACTCGATCTACAGCGCCGATCGTATGACGCACCTGAAGATTGTGGTTGTGGCGTTGTTCGCCGGTATCCTGGTCGCGGGCTTCGGCATCGCGGCACATAATTCGTCGGATGAGGGATACACCCAGACGGCGCGGGTCATGAAGGCCGGCAAGCCCGTCGCGATCACCAGCACCAGCAACTCGCTGGTCCGCTAACAGGAGAGTTTCACGAATTCACGTAGTGTTCTTTACAGCCCCCCAAAGTCGCTGCGTGGATATTTAAGACCCCCAACTACCCCCAAGTTGACTATCGAAAACGCCCGCTCCCCACGGGCGTTTTCTTTTTTTGCGGGTGGCCGACGCGACATCTTATCCACGTCATTGTGAGCGCAGCGAAGCAATCCACTGTCACCGCTCGTGCGGAAGGGTGCATTGCTTCGCTGCGCTCGCAATGGGACGGGCGGCCACCATCGGCAACCTCTGACGATGGGCGGCTGGCCTATCGCGGCGGCGAACCCGACGCGCCCGGTACGGTCTCGATCAGCTTCCCGGTGAAGATCGGCGCCGAGGTCGGCTGGCCGTTCGGCGAGCCGCCGGCCTGCTCGACGGTCACCGCATAGGTGGCGCCGTTGATCACGTCAGAATCGTAGCCCGACAGCACCGGCCGCGCGGTGAAATCATCGGCGCCGATCACGCCGAGCGAGCGCGGCTGCGGCAGCTTGTCGGAGATCAGCCAGAGCTCGAAACTTTTGCCGGGCTCCGACGGGGCGCCGACCTTGCGGACGGTGAAGTTCTTGGTGGCGCCGTCGATGGTCATGATGAAGGCCGGCCCGCCATTCGGCCCCTGCAGCAGCGCGACATATTGCGCCGACGGCGTCAACGCTGGCGCCGGCGTCTTCACTTCGACGGTCTGGATGCGCGGCTTCGGCCGGATCGCATTCGGCAGAGCGTCGGGCTTGTAGATCTGCAGGCCGAGCGTCACCAGCAGCGCGGCCGCGATCGCGGTCGCGGCCGACGCGATGCCGCGCCAGCGTTTGACGCGGCCCGTCAGCGCGGTCACGTTGCGCTCGTCGAAGATGACCCGCGGCGGTCGGGCCTCGGGCAGCCTCCGGGGCTCGGGCGACTGCGCAGGCTCCGGATCGAACGCCGAGCCGAATTCGGGATCGTCCGTGATTGGCGAAGGCGGCGGCGTCACCGTCATGGCCGGCGTCTCCGGCAGCACCAGCGGCGCCTGCGGCGCGCTCGTGTGGCCGATCGCCGCCTTGATGTTGTCCCAAACCGCCGGACGCGGCTCGACCAGGCCGACCATCTGATTCAGCGGCCCGAGCCTGAACTGCCAGGCCTGCACCAGGGCTGCGAACTCGCTGTCGACGACCATCATGGTCTCGACCTGCGCGCGCTCCTCGGCATCGAGCGTACCGAGCGCATATTCCGCGGCGAGCGCGATATGGTCTTCGCTATAGGCCATCAATCAGAGTCCAAGACACTCCCGGATATCCATCAGGCTGCGGCGCAGCCAGGTCTTCACCGTGTTCACCGGCGTCTCGAACTTTGCGGCGAGTTGCTCGCGGCTCCAGCCGTTGTAATAGGCGAGCAGCACGAGCTTCTGACGATCCGGCTCCAAACGACCGACGCACTCCAGCAATCGCTTCAACTCTTCCGTCATCTCCCGTCGCGCCAGTGGATCGGGCTGGTCGGCTGCGACCTCCATCGCCGCCGGCTCTTCCTCCAGCGAGGCCTCGCCGCGCTTGCGCACCACGTCAATGGCGCGGTTGCGCGCGATCGACGTCATCCACGTGATCGGGGATGACAGGGCTGGGTTGAACTGCCCGGCGCTGTTCCAGATCTTGACGTAAGCCTCCTGAATGACCTCCTCGGCGAGGTCCTGTCGCCGCAAGATACGGAGCACGACGCCGAAGAGTTTCGAGCGGGTCGCGGCGTACAGCCGCTCGAAGGCGGCCTCATCCCCCTTGGCGACGGCGGCGATCAGCCAGACCAGCTCAGCCGGCGTCAGCATCTTGCGCCCTCCAAGCCCCGATCCCCCATCGCCTCATTGCCACCGTGCTGCCGATCATCCGTCCTGACCGGTGGTAGCATATTTTGGGACACCACGATCCGCCAAGGGGCTAACAAGTGGCCGGCAAGTCGGCGGCTTGTGGACAGCGCCCAGCAAAAAGCCCGGGCGATCGGCCCGGGCTCTCAATCTGGTCAGCGGAGGGAGCGAGGGTTCAGGCGATGACGCCGAGACGGGCCCGCATCAGGCCGATCGAATCCATGTCGGCTTGTTCGCGAGCGCTCTCCTCCGCGCGTTCGCGCGCCTGGTCGCGCTCGTCGAGCAACTCGACCTTCTTCAATTCCTCGAATGCCTCCGACAGCAGCGCCTTGGCGTCGTCGAGCTGGGCGCGCAGTTCGTCGGCCGAACGGGTCAGGTTCTCGCGGCGCTGGATCGCGGCCTTGGCATAGGTCGGATAGGCGAAGTGCGTGGGGTCGTTGATCCCGGCGCGCTCCTGCTCGGTCTGGATCTCGCGCTCGAGCTCGACCGACATGCGCTGGAAGTCGGCGATCATGCCTTCGATCTGGGTAACCCGACGGCGCTTCTCGTCGACCTGAAATTTCTTCAGGCGAATCAGCGTTTCACGTGACTTCATCGACTCATACTCCCCAGAAGTCCCAAATCTGAACGCGGGACAGAGCCGGCTCCCCGCTGGGCCCCGCCGGCATAGCTATGGTGTGCCGGTGATGATGGCCCGACAAAGTTAGCGTTCCGTTTCCAAACCCGACAGGATTTGAGCCAGTTGCCGGTAGCCGTCGGGAAGGCTGGTGGACTCGTCCTTGGCCTGGCGCAGGTAGGCCTCGAGTGGCTCATGCAGCCGGATCGCCTCGTCGACCTCCGCGCTGGAACCCGGCCGGTAGGCCCCGAGCCGGATCAATTCCTCCATGTCGGCATAGGTCGCCATCACCTGCCGCGCCTTGTTGATGTAGGGCAGGAAGTTGGGGTCGGCCGACCGCGGCATGGTGCGCGACACCGACTTGAGGATGTTGACCGCGGGATAGCGGCCGCGCTCGGCGATCGCCCGCTGCATCACGATATGGCCGTCGAGGATGCCGCGCACCGCGTCCGCGATCGGCTCATTGTGATCGTCGCCGTCGACCAGCACGGTGAAAATCGCGGTGATGGTGCCGTCGCCGGTGCCCGGCCCTGCCCGCTCGAGCAGCTTGGGCAATTCGGTGAACACGGTCGGCGTGTAGCCCTTGGCGGTCGGCGGCTCGCCCGCCGAGAGGCCGATCTCGCGCTGCGCCATCGCAAAGCGCGTCACCGAGTCCATCAGGCACAGCACGTCCTGGTCCTCGTCGCGGAAATATTCCGCGATGGCGAGCGTCAGATACGCCGCCTGGCGCCGCATCAGCGCCGGCTCATCCGAGGTCGCGACCACCACGACCGAGCGCGCCAGCCCCTCCTCGCCGAGATCCTCCTGGAGGAATTCCTGCACCTCGCGGCCGCGTTCGCCGATCAGCCCGATCACCGAGATCGCGGCATCGACATTGCGCGCCAGCATCGACAGCAGCACCGACTTGCCGACGCCGGAGCCGGCGAAGATGCCGAGCCGCTGGCCGCGACAGCAGGTCAGGAAAGTATTGAGACCGCGCACGCCGAGATCGAGCGGCGGGCCGACCCGCTTGCGCGAATGCGCCGGCGGCGGCGAGTTGCGGTAGGACATCGGCGAGGCGCCCTGCACCAGCGGGCCCTTGCCGTCGATCGGCTCGCCCATCGCGTTGACGACGCGGCCGAGCCAGGCCGGCGACGGCCGCACCTGGCTCGCCGCATTGGCGATCACCGCGCGGCAACCGCGCCTCACGCCATCTAATCCGCCGAACGGCATCACCACCGCGTTCTCGCCGGAGAAGCCGATCACCTCGGCGGGGATGAAGCGGCCCGCGCCGACGTCGATCACGATGCGGGCGCCGACCGACATCGCGTGAATGGGGCCCGCGATCTCGACCATCAGCCCGCGGACGCCGACCACACGGCCATAAATATTGACGCCGTCGATGTCGCCGATCTGCTCCGCGAGCGCCTTCATTGCGAAAACCTTAAGTTTCCGCTTTTTTGCTCCGGCCGCTTAACTTCGTGTTTACCCGCATCATTAATCATTGCGTCACTGTCTTTGGTGACTGAGGTCGCTTGCCCATCAGAAGAAGGGCGAGTCGCGAGAGTCGGTTAGGCCCGGCTCTTAATGTGGAAACTGAACGAGCGCGGTTAGGAAAAGCTTCTTCTACGCAATATCTTAGGGCGATTCGACAAAAATTGCACGGTTAGAGCTTGCGTCGAGGAATCAGTTTTTGTTAACCATATCTCGTCAGGATCCGAATCAGTTGTTCAAAGGCGTTTTGTGAGTGCCGCAAGTGCGGCCGACCTGACGCCCGGAGCGGCGACTATAGGGGACTGGCATGCGCGTTTTGCTGATTGAAGATGATAGCGCCGTCGCGCAGTCGATCGAATTGATGCTCAAATCCGAGAGTTTCAACGTCTACACGACGGACCTCGGCGAAGAAGGTGTCGATCTCGGCAAGCTTTACGACTACGACATCATCCTGCTCGACCTCAACCTGCCCGACATGTCCGGCTACGACGTGCTCAAGCAGCTCCGGGTTTCGAAGATCAAGACTCCCATTCTGATCCTCTCCGGCCTCGCCGGCATCGAGGACAAGGTCAAGGGTCTCGGCGTCGGCGCCGACGACTACATGACCAAGCCCTTCCACAAGGACGAGCTGGTTGCCCGCATCCACGCGATCGTGCGCCGCTCCAAGGGGCACGCCCAATCGGTCATCCAGACCGGCGATCTCGTGGTCAATCTCGACACCAAGACGGTCGAGGTCGGCGGCCAGCGCGTGCATCTGACCGGCAAGGAATACCAGATGCTGGAGCTGCTCTCGCTCCGCAAGGGCACCACCCTCACCAAGGAAATGTTCCTCAACCATCTCTACGGCGGCATGGACGAGCCGGAGCTGAAGATCATCGACGTCTTCATCTGCAAGCTCCGCAAGAAGCTCGCCAACGCCTCCGAAGGCCGCAACTTCATCGAGACCGTGTGGGGCCGCGGCTACGTGCTGCGCGAGCCGCACGAGGCCGACGAGCGTATTCCCGCCTGACCTTCTGGGCCCGCAGAGAACCGCAAGGTTCGCTCCTTTCGACCTGAACCCCGCCGCAAATGGCGGGGTTTTTGTTTGGATTGAACCGGCTCTCGGCATGCGCCGACCAAGGGAACGTGCAATCCTGCCTCGCGCGAATCCCGACGAACTCCCGGACCGCCCCGACATGATCCTGCAATCCCTCGCCGGCCTGCCGGCGTTCCTGGTCTATTTCTGCACGGCGCTGATCGCCGTGGTCGCCTACCTCTTCGTCTACACGCGCGTCACCCCGCATGACGAATTCCAGCTGATCCGCGACAACGATCCGGCGGCGGCGATTGCGCTGGGCTTAAGCCTGCTCGGCTTCGTGCTGCCGGTGGTCAGCGCGATCGCCCACTCCGCCAATGTGGTGGACTGCCTGATCTGGAGCATCATCGCGCTGATCGTGCAGATCATCGTCTATTACATCGTGAAGATCCCGGTGCCGAACCTGTCGGGGCGGATCGCCTCCGGCGAAATGGCGCCGGCGATCTGGCTCGGGCTGTCCTCGCTGGCCGCAGGCGCGCTGAACGCGGCCTGCATGATCTACTGAGCCGTTGAGCCAAACCATGGCGCGCAAACCGAACCCGGACTTCGGCAAACGGCGACCGGTCGTGCCGGCGGTGCCGACGCCGCCGCGGCCGGATGCGCCATCCAAGCGCTCCAACCACGTCGCGCTGCTCTTGATGGGAACGCTCGCGGTCGGCGGCAGCGCCTACGCGCTGATGCCGCGGCCGAATTGCCAGCCGGTGCCGCCGACGCCGCCGGGCGTCACCGCACCGGGCGTCGCCACGCCGGTCCCGCCACAACCCGGCGCTGACTGCACGTCGCGCAGCTCATCGTCCGGATCGGGCGGCAGCAGCGGCTCGCGCAGCAGCTTCTACAGCGGCAGCTCGTCGTCGAGCGGCTCCTCCTCTTCCTCGAGCTCGTCGTCAAGCTCGTCGGTGAGCCGCGGCGGCTTCGGTTCGTTCGCGCATGCGTTCGGCTTCAGCGGCGGCTGATGCATGTTGCCGTGTCATCGCCGTGTCATCGCGCTTTCGCTTGCCCGGCGAACGCAGCTGATGGAAACTCGGCATGGCTCCGCAGACGGCAAGGCAGGGATTGCGTCCATGAAACGCTCGCGCCGCGTATGGCTGAAATTGATGGGAAGTATCGCGATCGGCGCGGCGTCGATCGGCCTGACGCCAAGCCATGCCCGCAGCCACCACCATGCAGGACACGGAACGAAGGGAAAGTCGGCGGAACGGTCACCCTCCGGCGGCTTCGGCGGCGCGCCGCGCACCATCGCCCGCTACGGCGACGACGATCCGTCGCATGGCGGAAGCTGACACCAGGCTGACGAGCGAGCGCGGTTTCCCCTCATGCAACGCATCGCATGTCCCGAACGCGACGATTGGCGGACGACTGCCGAGAACGCCGGCTTCACCTTCCACACCATCGACGGCGAACGGTATTGGGACGAGCGCGCCTATTACGCCTTCACGCTGGACGAGATCGAGCGCTCGATCGAGGCGCCGACCGGCGAGATCGACGCGATGTGTCTCGAGCTCGCCGGACGCACGGTCAGGGATGAGCGCTATCTGCGCCGGCTGAAAATACCGGAGGCGTTCTGGGATCTGATCGCTGCAAGCTGGCGCCGCAGGAATCCGAGCCTGTACGGCCGGCTCGATCTCACCTTCGACGGCCGCGGCCCGGCCAAGCTGCTCGAATACAATGCCGACACGCCGACCTCGATCTTCGAGGCCGCGGTATTTCAATGGACCTGGCTCGAACAGGCGATTGCGCGCAACATCATCCCGAAGCGCGCCGACCAGTTCAACTCGATCCACGACCGGCTGATCGAGGCCTGGAAAAGGATCGGCGCGACCCACCCGCTGCATCTCACCGGACTGACCGGAAATCCCGAGGACGCCGGCACGCTCGCCTATCTCGAGGACACCGCGGCGCAGGCCGGGCTGAAGACCACGCTGCTCGACATCGAGGAGATCGGACTGCGCGACGACGGTCAATTCGTCGACCTCGACGAACGCCCGATCGCGCTCGCGTTCAAGCTCTATCCGTGGGAGTGGATGTTCCACGACGCGTTCGGCAAGAACCTCTCGACCGCGCCGACGCAATGGATCGAGCCGCCATGGAAGGCGATCCTCTCCAACAAGGGCATCCTGCCGCTGCTCTGGGAGATGTTCCCGAACCACCCCAATCTGCTGCCGGCCTATTTCGAGGACGACCCGCAGGCCGCCCAGCTCGGCACGTCGTTCGTGCGCAAGCCGATCTATTCGCGCGAGGGCGCCAATGTCGAGCTGGTCAGCGCCGGCGTCACGCTGGTCGCCGAGCAAGGCCCCTACGGCGCCGAAGGCTTCATCCGCCAGGCGCTGGCGCCGCTGCCGAATTTTTCCGGGCAGTATCCGGTGCTCGGCAGCTGGCTGGTGGACGGCACGCCCTGCGGACTCTCGATTCGGGAAGACGAGAATCCAATCACCGGCAACACCTCGCGCTTCCTGCCGCACGCGATTTTGTAGTTCATGAACGTTGAAAGAACGCGGCTCTGTCGCCGTCATCCTGAGGTGCGAGCGCTTGCGAGCCTCGAAGGATGCACGGCCCCGCTGGTGGCCGTCGACCCTTCGAGACGCCGCTTCGCGGCTCCTCAGGGTGACGGGGTTAAAGCGAGATGTCTCGTCTCACCGCGCAGCGGACGCAACCGCCTTCAGCACATGCAGCGCGGCGCCGGCGCGCGCGACTGGCGCAGTGTTTGGCTGATAGAGCCCGCGCCGGTCGGGATATGGCCTGAACAGGTTGGTGATGCCGACCACGGATTCCGCCGCGCCAAGCGCCAGCACGCCGTCGGGCTCGAGCATCCGGGACACCTTGCCGAAGATACCGGCCTTGGTCTGCTGATCGAAATAGATCAGCACATTGCGGCAGAAGATCACGTCGAAGGTGCCGAGATGCGAGACGTCCTGCAACAGATTGAGCTGGCGGTGCTGCACCATGCCGCGGATATCGGCGTTGAGCTGCCAGAGCTCGCCCTTCTGCACGAAATACTTGACCAGCAGCTGGATCGGCAGGCCGCGCTGCACCTCGAACTGGCTGAACAGGCCGGCCTTGGCCTTTTCGAGCACCGCCTGCGACAGGTCGGTGGCGATGATCTCGATGCGCCAGCCGGCAAACAGCGCAGTCATCTCCTTCAGCAGCATCGCGATCGAATACGGCTCCTGCCCGGTCGACGACGCCGCGCACCAGATGCGCAAGCTGCGGCGCGCCGCGCGCGCCTGCGCGAGCGCGGGCAGCACCGCTTCCTTCAGATGGTCGAACGGGATCTTGTCGCGAAAGAAGAAGGTCTCGTTGGTGGTCATCGCTTCGACCACCTCCGATGTCAGCAGCTCCGCGCCGCCCTTCATCCGCTGCACCAGCTCGGGAATCCCGGCGAGGTTCGACCGGCGCGCCAAGGGCAGCAGGCGGCTCTCGACGAGATATTGCTTGTCGGCGGAGAGATCGAGGCCGGAACGCTCCTTCAGCAGCTTACGCAGATACTCGTAGTCCAGCGGCGTCACGAACGGTCTCCCGCAAATACCCGAACAAGCTTCGGTGCGATCTGATTGAGCGGCAGCACCGCGGCGCAGATGCCGGCATTGACCGCGGCACCGGGCATGCCCCACACCACGCTGGTTGCTTCGTCCTGCGCGATCACGCTGCCGCCGGCGGCGACGACGTCCTTGCCGCCGCGCATGCCGTCGGAGCCCATGCCGGTCAGGATCACCGACATGATGCTGCCCTGCCAGACATCGATCGCGGAGGTGAACATCGGATCGACCGCGGGCTTGCAGAAATTGACCGGCGGCCCGTCGTCGAGCGCGATCGTGGCATCGATGCCGTGACGGGCAATCCGCATGTGGCGTCCGCCCGGCGCCAGATAGATCTGGCCCGGCTTGATGCTCTCGCCGTCGATCCCCTCATGCGCCGGCCGCTTGCTGGTACGCGCCAGATGTTCGGCGAGAATGGTGGTGAAGGTCGGCGGCATGTGCTGGGTGATCAGCACCGGGAAGCGATCGATCACCGGGCCGATCTCGGCGACCAGCGTCATCAGCGCCTGCGGTCCGCCGGTCGACGAGCCGATCAGCAGCACCTTGGGCGGCAGCAGGCCGAACGAACGGCGCGTGGCCTGGGCCGGCGCCGTGTGCGCGGCAGCGGGAGTCAGCGGACGCGATCTGTCATGACCGGGCGCAAGCGGCGGGCTTGCCGTCGTGTGCACCGGGCCGCGCCGCGCCCTGGCGCCGAGATGACGGATCTTCTGGATCAGGTCGTGGCGGAAGGTTTCCGCGGCGGTGGCCTCGCGCGTGCTTTCCGGCTTCGGAATGTAGTCGGACGCACCGAGCGAGAGAGCCTTCAGGCTGATCTCCGCGTTGCGGCGGGTCAGCGTGGAGGCCATGATGACGACGAGATCGCGCTTTTTCGCCAGCAGCTGCGGCAGCGCCGAGATGCCGTCGAGGTCTGGCATCTCGATATCGAGCACCGCGACATCGGGGTTGATGCGCTCGAGCTGGTTGACGGCGTCGAGACCGGTGCGCAGCGAGGCGACGACCTCCATGTCGGGCTCGGCGCCGATCCAGCGCGAGATCATCCCGCGGATCACCACGGAATCGTCGACCACCATCACCCGCACCTTGTCGGAACGGGTCGATGTCGGGACCGCAGTACTTGTCAACGCAACACTCATGACTTCACCAGCGACGCAACACGACGCACAACAACCGTTGAGCCGAGGGCTTCTGCCGCCGGATCGAACGAAGAATCTAAGTCAGCATGGTCTTCTCGGAAAACCGGTTCCCACTTTTCCGGATCATGCTCTAAATCAGTCCGACTTCCTGGAACTTCGCGGTGACGATGTCCCGGTCGAACGGCTTCATGATGTACTCGTTGGCACCGGCATGCAGCGCGCGTGCGATATGCGCGACGTCATTCTCGGTGGTGCAGAACACGACCTTGGGCTGATCGCCGCCTGGCATGCGGCGGAGATTGCCGAGAAACTCGTAGCCGTCCATGACGGGCATGTTCCAGTCGAGCAGCACGGCTTCCGGCATCGCGCGCTTGCAAGCCTCGAGCGCCTTGGCGCCGTCCTCGGCCTCGACGATCTGGAAGTCGAGCCCTTCCAGGATGCGGCGGGCGACCTTGCGAATGACGCTTGAGTCATCGACAACAAGACAGGTTCTCATCTGCGACCTCTACTTCCTCATCCCCGGTGGGATGTTTCAGTTCTTCAGTTCGGGCGGCCCTGTTCACGCCGCTTTGGCATCAGGCACCAGTTCGAGCACGCGATCGACATCGAGGACGACCATGAGCTGGCCGTCGAGGCGATGGACGCCGCCGGCGAGCTTGGCCATGCGGGGATCGAGGTTGACCGGGTTGTCCTCGCGGCTGTCGTCGGGCAGCCGCAGCACCTCGCCGATCTGGTCGATCAACAGGCCATAGGATTCGCCGCGCTGGTCGACGCCGACCGCCATCGGAGGCTTACCGTCGTCGGCCTTCGGCAGCCCGAGCCGGGCGCGCATGTCGACCACGGTGACGATGCGGCCGCGCAGATTGAGCACGCCGGCGATCTCGCTGGAGGCCAGCGGCACCCGCGTCAGCCGCTCCGGCATGAACACGTCCTGCACCCGCGAGATCGGCAGGCCGAACAGCTGCCCGCCGATCACGGCGGTGACGTATTCGGCCATGGCGCCTTCGCTTGTCTCGGTCTTGCTGGTCATCGATGAACCTTTTGTTTGAGCATGATCCGATCGGAAAACCGCTTCACACTTTTCCGGATCATGCTCTCTTCCCTCAAGCCGCGCGGCGCAGTTCGGCGGTCTGCTCTTTCAGCGCCGCGATCAGCCCGGGACGATCAAACTTGGCGACATAGTCGTGGAAGCCGGCCTGCCGGCCGCGCTCGATCGCCGCCGGCGACACCATCGCCGACAGCGCGATGATCGGCAGCCCGATCAGATTGTGGTCCGAGCGGATGTTCTCGGCGAACTCAAAGCCGTTCATCTCGGGCATCTCGATGTCGGTCAGCACGACGTCGAAGCTCTGTCCCGAACGCAGCGCCGCGAGCCCTTCCTGCGCGCCGCCCGCGGTCCTGACCTTGTAGCCGGCGGCTTTGAGCACCGGCGCCAGCATGTTGCGGAAGAACGCTGAGTCATCGACCAGCAGCACCGACTGCGCCGAGGCCGACGGGCGCATCTCCTTGCGCGAGAACCAGTCGGCGAACGCCATCGGCAGGAAGTGGCCGACGTCGATCACCTCGGTGGCCTGGCCCTTGATCACGGCCGAACCCAAAATGCCGTCCTGCGAACCCGCGACCTCGATGTTGAGCCGCTCCTCGACGATGTCGATGATCTCGTCGACCACGAGCCCCATCGAGCGGCCGTCGTCGGCGAACACCAGGATCGGCTGCGAGCCCTGCGACTGCACCTCGACCCCGGCCATCTGCACCAGCGGCATCAGCTGCTCGCGGTACTGCACCATGTAGCGGCCGTTCGAGAGCTCGATCTTGTCGGTTGCGATCTCCTCCAGCCGGGTGACGAGGCCGAGCGGCACCGCCTTGGGCTGCGAGGAGCCGGCGCGGAACACCAACAGCGAGGTCAGTTGCTCGCCGCTTGCGGCGTGGGCGTTCGCATTCTCGTCGGCGAGGTCATGGGCCGAGGAGCCGGACGCGCCGAGGGCTTTCGCAATGCCGTTGGGGTCGATGATCATGATGACGGCGCCATCGCCCAGAATGGTGTTGCCGGAGAACATGTCGATGTGCCGCAGCTTGGTCGACATCGGCTTGACCACGATCTCCTCGGTGTGGAACACGCCGTCGACCACGATGCCGAAGGTCTGGCTGCCGACTTGCGTGACCACGATGAAGCCGTTCTCGGCGTCGGTGGTGGTCGCGCCGTCGTCGATCTTCAAGAGCTTCTTGAGATGGATCAGCGGCAACAGCTTGTTGCGCAGCCGCAGCACTGCGGTGTCCTTGATGCGCTCGATGCGGTGCTCGGAGTTGGCGCGGGCCCGCACCAGCTCGACGACAGACAATTGGGGAATCGCAAAGCGGTCGCCGCCGGCTTCCACGATCAAAGCGGAGACGATCGCCAAGGTCAGCGGGATCTTGATGGTGACCGAGGCGCCCTCGCCGGCCACGCTCTTGATGTCGATGGTGCCGCCGATCTGGTCGATATTGGTGCGCACCACGTCCATGCCGACGCCGCGGCCGGACACCGAGGTGACTTGGGCGGCGGTCGAGAAGCCCGGCGCGAAGATGAACTTGTGGATCTGGGCCTCGGCCATCTTCTCGAGTTCGGCCTCGGTGACGAGACCGTTCTGGAGCGCCTTGGCCTTGATCCGCTCGGTGTTGAGCCCGCGGCCATTGTCGGCGATGCAGATGATGATGTGGCCGCCTTCGTGGTAGGCGGAGAGGCGAATGGTGCCCTGTTCCGGCTTGCCGGCTGCGAGGCGCTCGGCGGTGGTCTCCAGCCCGTGATCGGCGGAGTTGCGCACCATGTGCGTCAGCGGATCCTTGATCAGGTCGAGCACCTGGCGGTCGAGCTCGGTGTCGGCGCCGTGCATCTCGAGCTCGATCTGCTTGCCGAGTTCGCCGGAGAGGTCGCGGACGATGCGCGGCAGCTTCTGCCAGGCATTGCCGATCGGCTGCATGCGCGTCTTCATGACGCCTTCCTGCAGCTCGGCGGTGACGTTGGAGAGCCGCTGCAGCGGCACCTTGAACTCGGTGTCCTCGTTGCGGCGGGAGATCTCCAGCAGCTGGTTGCGGGTCAGGACCAGCTCGGAGACCATGGTCATGAGGTGTTCGAGGGTGTCGACATTGACCCGGATCGACTGGTTGGCGATCTTGTCGCCTTCCTGGACCTCCTCACCGGCGGCCTTGCGGGCCGGCTTCTTCACAGCCTCAGCCGGCTCGGCGGCGGCAGCAGGTGCAGGCTTCACGGCCGGCGCCGGTGCGGCGACTTCGGTCTCGGTCTCGCGGAAGGCGCGCTCGAGCTCGTCGAGCGAGACCTCGCCCGGACGCAGCGGACGCTCCAGCGTCTGCACCACCAGCGTGCCTTCGGTCATCGCCGCCTGCACCGACGGAGCTTCGACGACCGGCACGTCTTCCTCGGCAGCAACCGGCATCGACTGCGTCGAGCCTGACGATATCGACTGCGTCGAATCGGACATCGCCGCCATGCCGTGCTCGACCATCGCTTCCAGCTGATCGATCAGATCGCGGTCGTTGCCCTCGGGCTCGGCCTCGGTCGCCTCGAGCCCGCCGAGGATCTCCTTGATGCGGTCGATCGAGGACAGGATCAGCGTCACGGCTTCCGCCGTCACCGGCATGCCGTCGCGGAATTTGCCCATCAAGGTCTCGCCGGCATGCGCCAGCGCTTCCAGCCGCGGCAGCCCGAGGAAGCCGCAGGTGCCCTTGATGGTGTGCACAAGCCGGAAGATGTTATCCAGGATCTTCGCGTTGTTCGGATCCTGCTCGAACTGCACCAGCTGGTTGTCGACCGTATCCAGGCTCTCGCTGCTCTCCGTCAGGAACTCGCGCAACAGATCGTCCATGAAACCAACCTTCGAAAAACGCCGAAAACGCAGCGGCGCGCAACATCGACGCGCCTGACGGAACTCAGGTCAGCTTCTCCGCAAAGCGTTTAAGTTTGGTTGAGCAAATGGAAAGGAACGGGATCAACAAAGAGATAAGGCCGCGCGATCGAATCGCGCGGCCGGTCGTAACCTTTGATTAATGATATCGGCGCGGCCGCGGTCAGGACGCGGCAATGATGACCTTGTCGCCGTCGAGCGCGAGCGTCACCTTCAGCCCGCAGGCTTCCGCCAGCAGGCGGGTGTAGTGCGGTTGTACCGCATGCGCATCGACCGTGTTCGGCGAGGTTGCATTCAGGAGATCGACGATGTTCTGCGGCACGCGCGCATTGAGGCCCGCGGCCGTGATGCGGAAGCTCATCGCCTCGCCTTCGCCGACCGGGTCGATGGTGAGCGTGCCGCCGCGCGGAATGGTCTGCTGCGCAATGACCAGCATGTTCAAGAGCAGCTTGACCCGGTTCTTGGGCAACAGCAGCCGCGGCAAATTCCAGGTCAGCGTCACCTTGCCGTCCTCGATATGCCCCTTCGCCATGTTCTGGGCATCGCCGAGGTCGATCTGCGCGCCGGAGGAACCGGCCGCGCCGAACGCCAGCCGGCAGAACTGCAGCCGCGCCGAAGCGGTCTTGGCGCTCTTGCGAATCAGATCGAGCGCGAAGTCGCGATCTTCGGGCTTGGGATTGTCGTCAAGGACCTCAAGGCCATTGACGATCGCGCCAACCGGACTGATGAGATCGTGACAGACCCGCGAGCACAAGAGCGCCGCGAGTTCGAGCGCGTCGGGAGCGGGACCGGGAGACGAAGTGCCAGACATCAATTGTTTCCTGGAAAGCCGCACGCCGACCGAGGAGTGCGAATCACGCATGCCTGTCGGCTTGATACACCGCGCAGACGGATGCTGCCAGCTTGCGGCGACGCTGATAAGGGAACACAAACAGGATATGAGATCCGCTCATGAATAAGGCACAGCCGTCCCTGATCGGCTGCGAGGCCGCCGCGACGCTGCTCGAATCACTGACCGAACTTGTGATCCGCGCCGGCGAGGCAATTCTTGCCGTCAATCGTTCCGCGATGAATGTGACCGGCAAGAGCGACGGTTCGCCGGTCACCGAGGCCGATCTCGCCGCCGACCACATCATCGTCGAAGGCCTGACGCGGCTCGCGCCGCAGGTGTCGCTGCTGTCGGAGGAGCGCGTCCATCTGGCGACGCCGCCTTACAAGGACAGTTTCTTCCTGATCGATCCGCTCGACGGCACCAAGGAGTTCGTCGCCGGCCGCAATGAATTCACCGTCAATGTGGCGCTGGTCACGCAAGGCGTGCCGCTGCTCGGCATCGTCGGCGCACCGGCACTCGGGCTGATCTGGCGCGGCATCGTCGGCAAGGGCGCGGAGCGGCTGACGCTGCAGGGCAGCGCGGTTTCGCAGGGGGTGCCGATCAAGAGCCGTCCCTGCCCGCCGCGCGGCGCGCCATGGACGGTGGCAGTGAGCCGCTCGCATGGCGATGCGCGCACCGAAGCCTTCATCGACGCGCGCGGCGGCGCGGTCCGCGCCGTGCTGGGCTCGGCAGTCAAATTCGGCCGTGTCGCCGAGGGCGAAGTCGATATCTATCCCCGCCTGTCGCCGACATCGGAGTGGGATGTGGCGGCCGGTCACGCGGTCGTCGTTGCGGCCGGCGGCAAGGTCACCGATTCGAACGGCAGCCCGTTGCATTTCGGGCTGGGCCGCGAAGACTTTCTGGTGCCGGAATTCATTGCCTGGGGCGACCCGGCCGCGGCGCCGTGATCACTGCGCGAGATTGTCTTCCAGCTCCGGCCAACGCGCCGCGGCTTCCTTCAAAAAGCGCGCGGGATCGGCGGCGAACGCGTCACGGCTGCGTTCCCGGTTGAACAGGTAAAGCCTGTTCCCGACGACGGCCCAGAATCGCGGATTGCCCGCGCAGGTGACGCCCCGCACCAGATCGGTCGGATCGTAACCGCCGAATTGCGGGCCATAGATTTCGGGATGCGCCACGAACGAGGCGCGGTTGCCCTCGTTGCGGAAACGCCAGACCACGCCGTTCTCTGCGGCCTCGAATTCCGGCCGCCCCTGGGTGGCGGCGGCGTCGGTGAAATAGGCGACGGGGTCGAATCCCTCGATCGCCAATCCGGAGTAGCGGTTCGTCACCACGCGCTCGGTTGTGGTGGCCTGAACAGGCAAGGACGGCCAGATGGCCGCCAAAATGCCCGCCAACAGGCCGAAAAACGCCATCCCCCGGCACGATCCATATCTTTCCTGCCGTTGTGCCGTCATAGTTGATACCGATAACATCCGAGTCGAGGGGACACCGGGCGCAACCTAGAGCCGTGCCTGTTGGCATCAGGTTAAAGGGCAGCGCCCGGATTTCGATAGCAGGGGTTCTTAATGACTTTCGCATCACGCCTTGCCGCGGTCGCGTTTGCCGCGCTGATGTGCTGGAGCGCAGGGGCGTCCGCGCAGCAGGGCCCGCCACCGCAATATCCGCCGCCACAGCGTGAGCCGACCCCGTATACTTACGGGCCCGACGAACTGGTCAATGCCGGACACAAGTTCTTCGGCAATGTCTCGCGCGGACTCGCCTCGGTCATCGAGCGCGCCGTCAGCCAGTGGGGCCTGCCCAATGGTTATGTGCTCGGCGAGGAAGGCTCCGGCGCCTTCGTGGCCGGGCTGCGCTATGGCGAAGGCACGCTCTACACCAAGAACGCCGGCGACCTCAGGGTCTACTGGCAGGGTCCCTCGGTCGGCTTCGACTGGGGCGGCGACGGCGCGAGGACCATGACGCTGGTCTACAACCTGCCTTCGACCCAGGCGATCTATCAGCGCTTCGTCGGCATCGACGGCTCGGCCTATATCGTCGGCGGCTTCGGCATGACGGCGCTGACCGCCAACAACATCGTGCTGGTCCCGATTCGCTCGGGCATCGGCTTGCGGCTCGGCGCCAGCGTCGGCTATCTCAAATTCACCCCGCGCGCGACCTGGAACCCGTTCTAGGCGTTTCCAGCCGAGCGGACGCCGGTTCGCATCAAGAAAACGCGTCAGGACAGAATCCAGAGCTTCGTTCCGATTCAATCGGAACGAAGCACGAGGTCGCAGCCCTGATCGGGCGATGAGGCCGGCGCTCCGGCACGGTTAGCAATTCAGGTTAACGCGGCAATCGGGCTGGCCTTTGGCCGGCCCGCCGTGGCATTGTGATTAACAAATTCCTTCTTTTCTTGGAGTGACCCTTCATGATCGAGCCGATCATGTACGCGGCGATCGGTTTCCTGATCTCGATGCTGTGCGGCCTGATGATCGTTCCGCTGGTGCACAACCGGGCGGTGCGGCTGACCACGCGCCGCATGGAGGCGGCCACCCCGCTGTCGATGGCCGAGATCCAGGCCGACAAGGACCAGCTCCGCGCCGAATTCGCCATGTCGGCCCGCCGGCTCGAGATGAGCGTCGACCAGCTCAAGAGCAAGACCACGAGCCAGCTCGCCGAGCTCGGCAAGAAGACCGATGCGATCAACCGCATGAAGATCGAGCTCGGCGAGAAGAACGCCGCGATCTTCGCGCTGGAAGCGCGCGAAAAGGCGATGAAGGATCAGCTTCGCGCCACCGAGGAAGAGTTCTCGGCCAAGACCGAGCTGTTGCGCAACGCCGAGCAGGCGCTGACCGACAAGCAGGGCGAGCTCGGCAAGATCAACGCCGAGCTCAACGACCGCGCGATGACCGCCGACAGCCGCCAGATCGAACTGGTCGCGGTGCGGACCCAGGTCGAGGAGCTGAAGAATCGGGTCGGCGATGCCGCCAGGGAATTCGCGGCAACCGAAGCCCGCCTCGCCCAGGAGCGCAACCAGTCGGAAACTGCAACGCGCGATCTCACCGACGCGCGCGGCCGGGTCGAGAATCTGAGCCAGCGCGTCACCGATCTCGACCGCCAGCTCGTCGCCCAGGTCAAGGAAGCCGAGATGCTCGGCAACCGGGTCAACGACCTCGAAACGCGGCTTGCGACCCAGGGCAAGCTGCTTGCCGAGCGCGAATTCGAGAACGGCCAGTTGAAGCAGGCCAACGCCGCCGCCGAGCGGACCGTGCAGGAGCTGCGCGAGGAGATCGCAGCAGTGGGCGGCGGCAAATCCTCAGCGCTCGAGAAGCTGCGCCAGGAGAAGACTCAAGTCGAGGAGCAGCTGCGCACCGTCAGCGACGAGCGCGGCAAGCTGCAGCGCGACATCAACGCGATCCAGCAGCAGGCCGAGAGCTCCTGGGCAACCGAGCGGATGGAGAATGCGCTGCTGCGCGAGCGCATCAACGACATCGCCGCCGAGGTGGCCAAGCTCGCGATCCAGCTCGAGGGCCCGAATTCGGCGATCGAGGCCATGCTGGCGGCGGAGCCGACGGTGCCGGGCAAGGCGGCGGCCAAGCCCGCCAACGGCGCCTCGCCGGGCAGCGGGATGCCCGAGGGCGGCGGCACGCTCGCCGAGCGCATCCGGGCGCTGCAGTCACACGCCTCCCGCGCCCGCCAGCAAGGGGCGTGATTCCCGCAGGGTTTGGCTTGACACCCCTACCCGGCACTTCGTAAATCGCACGCTCTGACGAAGCGCCGCACTCGACCGGCCGCCGACCAGCGGCCTTTGGCACGTCACATCCCGGACGCATAGCTCAGCGGGAGAGCGTTCCCTTCACACGGGAGAGGTCCAAGGTTCGATCCCTTGTGCGTCCACCATTCCCCTTCGGGGACCGCCTCGTCAAAAATATCGAAAACAACCCCATGCAAAGTAGCCGACGCGTTAGCGGCGGCGGCCCGGCCTTTCCAGCTCACTGCCGGCGGCGGTGCGGGGCGGGTGACGGGTTGGCGTTGCGCCGGCTGAGTTCGCCGAGCAGGTCGCGAACGGCGCCGTCGAGTTCGTCGGGTGGCGGGATGGCGTGAACGGCGCCCGGCGTGCCGGTCCGCCGATACCAGCCGGAGGCGGAGCTGTCGTCATTCGCGGCGCGAACCTGCGGCGCACGAACGTGAGCGCGCGGGGCGGATCGCCGCCGCCGGCGCGAGATCAGCTCGCGTGCGCCGTACCCCGAGATGAAACCGATCCCGGCGACGAGAGCGACAATCAGAAGCTCGAGCATCGTGTTGCCCCCAATCACCGTGCCGCAATGCAATATGCGCGACAATGCGGCGGCGGCTTGACCGGGCCGGTTCCTTTTCACTGTATCGAGCACAACCCTGCCCCTCGGAATCGTACGGGGGTTTTGTTTGCAGGCCTCCTCGGCTACCTTCCCGGAACTCGCGGGGGCCGGGAGTCTGGATGCGCAAGGGCAACGACTACATTTTGAAGCTGCGGCCTTGGTCGTTGTCGACATTCGTCGTCGCCCTGCTTGCGGTGGTGCTGGCCACCGCGACGCAGGAGATGTTCGCGAGCTTCGGCATGCAGTTCTATTTCGCGGGCTTCGTGCCGGCGATCCTGATCGCCGGCCTGATGGGCGGCGCACCCGCCGGCGCCTTTGCCACGATCATCACGGTTCCGATCGTCTGGTGGGCGTTCATGCCGCCCTATTTCGAGTTTTCCTGGCCGACGCCCGACGACTACGACAGCCTGGCGATGTTCCTGCTGTCGAGCGCGCTCTTGGTCTGCTTCTCGCAGCTCTATCGGGAAGCGCTGGCAATTCTGCGGAAGTAGCGGACGGCGCAGGCCGCAACCGGCAGCCGGCGGTGCCGAGCCGGTCGCCCGCGCGGATCGTTCGCCCTCAGATCCCGAACATCCAGATCGCGACGATGGTGGCCAATGTCGCCACGCCGCTGATGGTCCAGCCCACCGCGTAGAAGCTGTCCTCGGGGGCGGTGTCGAGCACCGTATTGGTGGTTTCCGTCATTGACCGCCAGCGCATGGCGTCTCTCCTCGGAACTCCTGCCCGGCCAGATAACGCGGCGCCCGGTTCCCGGTTCCGCAGGCTTCGCGGCGGCCATGCCGTTCACGCACAGCTCACGGACTGCTGATCGGCGCCGCGGAACCCTGCGACATTCTGTCCCGTTGAGGATCGCCGGAAACCAACTTGGGAGAATATCCGATGCGAACACTGATCCTCGCCGCCACCGCCCTTGCCTTCGTCTCGTCCACCGCGCTCGCGCAGGACAAGGCAGGCGGCAGCCCGGCCCCCGCCGCGCAAAGCGGCGACACCGCGACCAAGGGCGAGGCGGCCAAGGCGCCGAAGA
The DNA here is from genome assembly GCF_024171045.1 of Bradyrhizobium sp. USDA 4538. Taxonomy (NCBI): domain Bacteria; kingdom Pseudomonadati; phylum Pseudomonadota; class Alphaproteobacteria; order Hyphomicrobiales; family Nitrobacteraceae; genus Bradyrhizobium; species Bradyrhizobium sp. USDA 4538. The sequence goes on along the minus strand of NZ_JALJZE010000001.1, from coordinate 5,680,312 downwards.
AAGCGAAGAAGACCGCCAAGAAATCGAGCGCCAAGACCGGTGCCAAGACCGGTGCCGCCACGACCGGCAGCGATGCCACCAAGCAATAAGCAGAAACAATCGCTCGGTGATCCACCTGGCGATCGCGGACTTGGCGATCACGGAAAAGGCCGCCCGAAGGCGGCCTTTTTACTGTCTCGGTGCGGATGTTGCCTCGGCCCGTCGCGTCGCAATCGAGTCCGCCGACCACCTCGGGCAGTGGAAAGTTGGGGCAGTGGAAGTTGGATCAGTGCAGGCTGGACCAGCGAGCGTTGGACCAGCGAATTCAGGTGCGGGAGGGGGAGCGAAAGAGTTGCGGAGCTGATAATCCGCACCGCCATCGGATCGTTCTGAAAATTGACCACCAGCTCCAGGAATTGCTCCACCTCCCGCACCTTCTGTTGTGCCGCGCGTGCAGGGGCGACGCATGATCCAAACGGGCTATCACTGCAAACGCGAGGAAAGATTCATCGATAGACTTAATGCGGAGCGCCATTGTCGCGCCTGTTCGCGAGCCCGCTCTCGCGTAGCCGCTCGGCAAACCAGAGCGATGTCGCGCTATCGATGGCTCCGCCGGCATAGACCTCGGTAAAGCTCACCCCGCCTTGTCCGACGATCACCAGCACGCCCATCGCATAGGCAAACCAGACATTCGGGTCGGTCAGCGCCTGCAGCTTGCGCTGATCGTGCTCGATCGGCTGGTGATTGCTGTCCTTGCGCAGTTCGATGGCCAGGAGATTGTTCGGGATGTCGCGCTGATGCACGACGATATCGGGATAGATCGACTTGCCGAGATGGTCGTCGGTCGAGCTCCCTGAGCCGCGCGGCAGCCGCAGCGTGCGTTCGCCGAGCCGGTCGTAGTTGCAATCGACCTGCCAGCCGGAAAATTGCCGCTCGACATAGACCGCCAGCCGGTGAGTGAGCGTTCGCTCGCCGAGATCGCGCTCCAGCAGGAACATCTCCTGCGCATAGAATTCCTCCACGGCGGCGATCACCTTGTTCAGCTCGGTCTGCATCGACGCCTCCGACTGGACTGGCCACCGCCGTGGCTATTGAACTCGCGCCCCTACATCTGCACTTCGATCAGCCGCGGTCCCGGCTCGGCAACGGCTTCCGCGAGCGCCTTGTTGAACTCGTCGGCCGTCGTCACCGCCCTGCCCGGCACCCCCATGCCCCTGGCGAGTGCGACGAAGTCGAGCGTCGGCCGATCGATCTTCAGCATGTCCTGCGCCCGCTTGCCCGGCTCGCCGGCGCCGACGCCGTCGAACTCGCCGCGCAGGATCTGGTAGATGCGGTTGGCGAACACGATGGTCACCACGTTGAGCCCTTCGCGCGCGTGGGTCCACAGCGACTGGATCGTGTACATCGCGCTGCCGTCGCCGACCATGCAGATCACCTTGCGGTCCGGACAGGCGACCGCGGCGCCGGTCGCCACCGGGGTCGAGAAGCCGATCGAGCCGCCCATGTTCTGCAGCCAGTCATGCGGCGCGGCCGCCGCGGTCGGCGGGAAGAAGCCGCGGCCGGTGGTGACGGATTCATCGACCATGATGGCGTTCTCGGGGATCGCGCACGCGATCGCCTGCGCGATCGAGGCGTGGTTGAGCGCGCCGGTCGGCTTGACCAGCTCCGGGTGCTGCTGCGGCTTGACGTCCTGCGCGGTCGCATGCAGCGCACCCGCGAGCGCCTCGAGCGCTGCGACCGAATTCTCGCCCCAGGCGGTCATGCGATGCACCTCGCAGCCTTCCGCCTTCAGCATGCTCGGCTTGTTCGGATAGGCGAAGAACGCGACGGGATCGTTGGCCTCGACCAGCACGATGTGACGGAAATTCTTCAGGATCGGCAGCGCCTGCTCGATCACATAGGGAATGCGGTTGATCGAGAAGCGGCCGCGGCCGCGCGCCATGCGCGGGTGATAGGTCTGGCCCATCACCGTGCAGCCGGTCTTGCCGGCGATGCGCTCGGCGAGCGCCAGCCCGTGCTCGGTCAGCGCGCTGCCGGTGACGAGCAGCAGCGTATGCGCGGCATCGCCATGCAGGATTTTCGCCGCGGCATCGACCGCCTGCGGCGAATAGCTCGGACGCTGCGTGTCCACGGGCACCTCGGCGATGCCGTCGGCTTCGTTCCAGGCGGTGTCGGCCGGCAGGATCAGGGTCGCGATCTGCGGCGGCGCGCTCCTGGCGGCGGCGATCGCAGCCGCGCCGTCGGCGGCGACCGACTTGGCATCCGGCGAGGTGCGCACCCAGGACGACATCGGCCGCGCCAGGCCCTCGATGTCGGATGTCAGCGGCGCGTTGTAGCCGATGTGGTAGGTGGCATGCTGACCGACGATGTTGACGATGCCGGAATGCGCCTTCTTGGCGTTGTGCAGATTGGCAAGGCCGTTGGCGAGGCCGGGCCCGAGATGCAGCAGCGTCGAGGCCGGCGTTCCCTTCATGCGGAAATAACCGTCGGCCGCACCGGTCACCACGCCTTCGAACAGACCGAGCACGCAGCGCATGCCCGGGACCTTGTCCAGCGCCGCGACGAAATGCATCTCCGAGGTGCCGGGATTGGTAAAACAGACATCCACGCCGCCTGCGACCAATGTCCGCACCAGACTTTCCGCACCATTCATGCTCTCGCTCCCGTTTCGAGATGTTCTTGAGATCGCTCAGAGCATGATCCGATCCGATTGAATCGGATCATGCTCTCATCCTTTTGTTTGGTCGCGTTTTCTTGACACGAACCGGTACCCACTTCGCTTGAAAACGCTCCAGCTTTTGTTTGGTCGCGTTTTCTTGACGCGAACCGGTATCCACTTCGCTTGAAAACGCTCCAGATCAACCATTCTTCAGCCGCTTCGTCAAAGGCTTGGCCGGACAATGCAGGTATCGCTTCCGATCTGTTGCCTTTTTAAACCGTGTTGTTCGAAAATGCCTGAGGTCACGGCTTCGTCGCTTGCGAAACGCCGGCAATTGTGGCCTCTCTGACTGCATATTTGATTGTTCGCGAGGACGACGACCATGCGCCCGATTGCCTTGATGTTTGCCGCGCTCACGATCCTGGCAGGTGCCGGCCAGGCCCACGCCCAGTTCTTCGACTCTCGCGGCTATCAGTCCGAAGCCCCGAGTTTCTTCGGCGGCGGAGGCGCAAGCCCGATCCCACGCACCACCGTCAACTACCCGACCAACTACGCCCCCGGCACCGTCGTGGTGAACACCGCCGAGCGCCGGCTCTATCTGGTGCTGGCGAACGGCCAGGCGCTGCGCTACGGCATCGGCGTCGGCCGCGACGGCTTCCGCTGGAGCGGTGTCCACCGCATCTCCGCAAAGAAGGAATGGCCGTCGTGGACGCCGCCGTCGCAGATGCTGCGCCGCCGCCCCGACCTGCCGCGCCACATGAACGGCGGCATCGAGAACCCGCTCGGCGCGCGCGCGATGTATCTCGGCTCGACGCTCTACCGCATCCACGGCTCGAACGAGCCGGAGACGATCGGCCAGGCCGTCTCGTCGGGCTGCTTCCGCATGACCAACGACGACGTCACCGATCTCTATGGTCGGGTCTCGGTCGGCACCACCGTGGTGGTGAAGAACAACTGATCGCGTCGATTTCAACGGAACCAGGCGCCGCCATTCGGCAAGATCGCTGATCCCGCCGCCTTGATCCCTCCTTGCGCTGCCGCAAGCCTTGCGGCAGCGTTGTCACAATGCCCCAGCACCGTCCTTCGATCCTCGTCCTTCTCGCCGCAACGCTCGCCGCTTGCCTCGCTGATGCCGCGCTGCCCGCGGCCGCCACCGAGGTACCGGCGATCGCCGCGCGCCAGCGCAACGAGAAGAAGGTCTTCACCGACGCCGAGATCGTCGAGGGCTTTCTGAAAACCGCGTTCGGCGCCGAATATCATCTCGCCGGGCGGGTCGACCGCATCCGCAAGTACGACAGTCCGGTGCGCGTGTTCGCCGACGGCAGCCGCGCCGACCGCAAGGCCCAGCTCGCCAGGGTCGTCGCCGACATCCGCAGCAAGGTGCAGCATCTCGACATCGCGATGACCGAGAACAACGAAGCGGCCAATGTCGTGGTCAAGCTGGTGCGCGACCGCGAGCTGTACCGCACGATCGCGACCTTCTACGGCCAGGAGCGCGCCAGGGAGATCCGCTCCTCGCTCGACCCGCAATGCCTGTCCGGCTTCCGCAAGAACGAGAACTACGAGATCGAGCATTCCGACGTGATCCTCACCGTCGACAACGGCGATTTCGTCTTCCTCGACTGCGCCTATGAGGAGCTGTTGCAGTCGCTCGGCCCGATCAACGACACCGCCACCGTGCCGTGGACCATGTTCAACGACAACGTCTCGATGGGCTATTTCGACCTCTACGACCAATATCTGCTCAACCTGCTCTACGACCCCCGCATCAAGCCCGGCATGACCGTGCAGGAGGTCAAGGCCGTGCTGCCCGCCGTCCTCGCCGACGTCCGCGCCTGGGTGGCGAAGGTGAACCATCTGGAGTGAGGGTGGGCGATGAGCGCAGGCGCTCGCGACACATACCGCCGTCGTCCAGGCGCAGGCCGGGACCCATACTCCGCGGCAGATGTTGTTGACGGGACTCGTCGTTCCAGCGGTGCATAACAATCAACATTTGTGGTTATGGGTCCCTGCTCCCGTGCGCAATTGCGCACTAGGCAGGGACGACATCGAGTGTGTTGCGCGAGTGAGGGAGCCGCCCGTGGACGGGTCCCACCTCCCCGCTTGACCTTGCCCCTGCGGCCGCCTCCATAGAGGCGCGGTCAGACGACGCGAGGTGATTCGATGAATGCTGCTGCCGCCCGTTTCCTCAGCCCGTCCGAAGCTGCAAGACAGCTCGGCATCTCCGCGAAAGCGTTGCGCCTGTACGAGGAGCGCGGCCTGATCGCGCCCGGCCGCACGCCGGCGGGATGGCGCGCCTATGGTCCGGCCGAGATGGCGCGCGGCGCCGAGATCGTCGAGCTGCGCGCGCTCGGCCTCAGCATCGGTGAAGTCGCGCGCATCCTGAACGGCGACGCCGTCATCCTTGGCCGCGTGCTGGCCGCGCACGAGGCCATGCTCGAAGCGCGCATCCGCCAATGCGGCGACAGCATCGCCAAACTGCGCCGCCTGCGCGCCGACCTTGGCGGCGGCAGGATGCCCGCGACCGGTGACATCATCGGTGCGGTCCGGACGCGGCCGGCGATCGGCGTCGCGTTCGATCTGCCGTGGCCGTGGGGCGGCGAGCGCTTCGAGCTGCGCGACATCAAACGGCTGAACTACATCGTCGGCCCGCTCGGCAGCGGCAAGACGCGCCTTGCGCAACGGCTCGCCGAAGCCGTGCCCGGCGCCAGCTTCGTCGGGCTGGACCGCGCGGCCGACGGCGGCGCGGCCGTGCGGGCGCGCCTCGATGCCGATCCGGCGCACGACGCCAGGGTCGCGGCGAGCCTTGCCACCCTGCTGGCCGACGGCGCCGTGGACTCGCCGGCGCTGACCGCCCTGCTCGCGGCGCTCGAGGCCGGCGACGACGCGATCCTCGTGATCGACATGCTCGAGCAAGGGCTCGATGCGGCGAGCCAGGAAGCCGTCATCGCGCATCTGCGCCGCCGCGGACCCGAGGCCCGGCCGCTGTTCTTCCTCACTCGCTCCAACGCGATCCTGGATCTCGACGCGGTCGGCGACGATGAAGCGATCATCCTGTGCCCCGCCAATCACAGCCGGCCGATCTGCGTTACGCCCGTCCCGGGCGCGGCGGGCTATGAAGCGGTCGCGACCTGCCTTGCTTCGCCCGAGGTCCGCGCGCGCACCGAAGGCACGATCGCGTGGCGGCCGTCCTGACTTCTCGCATTGGTTGTATTATAATCGTATGACAATGCACGACGCAGGTCGGATGCGCGCAAAAAAAGTGTGCTATAAGCACGTGCGATGATCGAGCTTCCCCGTACCCAGGCCTTGCGTTGCTTCATCACGGTTGCCCGTGAGGGCACGGTATCGCGCGCAGCGGCGATGCTGAAACTGACCCAGCCCGCGGTCAGCCTGCAGCTGAAGGCACTCGAGGAAAGCACCGGGCTGCAGCTGTTCAACCGCACACCTGCCGGATTCACCCTGACCGAGGCCGGCGCCGCGCTGCTGCCGCTGGCGCACCGGGCGGTCGCGGCCGCCTCCGATTTCAAGGCGATGGCGGACTCGCTGAACGAGGCACAGCGCGGCACGCTGCGCGTCGGCACCATCCTCGACCCCGAATTCACCCGGCTCGGACCGTTCGTACGCAGCCTTGCGATGTCCTCTCAGCGCACCGAAGTCTTCCTGCGCCATGGCGTGAGCGACGACGTGCTGGCGCAGATCGGCCGCGGCGAACTCGACGTCGGCTACTATGTCGACGCCACGCCACAGGACCAGCTCGTCCATCACAGCTTCACCGAACGGACCATCGTCGACGGCCGCTACCAGCTCGCCCCGCTGCTTTGCTACGATTACCGGGTGATCGCACCGATCGCCTGGCGCGACCGGGTGATGGGCAAGGGCTGGGCCGAGCTCGCCGAGCTGCCCTGGCTCGCGACACCGCCGCACTCCGGCCACCGGCGGCTGCTCGACGACATCTTCCGCCCGCTCGGCGCATTGCCGAAGCGGATCGGCTACACCGACCAGGAAGAGGCGATGATCGACTTCGTCGAGTCCGGCCTCTGCCTCAGCCTCGCACGCGAAAACGTGTTGGCGCCGCGGATGGCGCGGCCGCATCAGTTCGTGGTCGTCGACAAGGTGAAGCTGACCTGCGATCTCTCCTTCGCCAGCCTCGCCGCCCGCCGCCAGGAGCCGGTGATCGCCCATGCCTTCGCAAGCGTGCGCGCGGTATGGAATATCAAGCCGGCGATCGCCGGCGCCGGGCCAACGCGGACGCGGAAGGTCGCGAAGAACGTGTAAGCGGGCTTCTGTTCCCTACTTCAACGCAAGGGTGCTGCAGTACGCGGCGACTTCACCGCTTCCCCAACCGTTATTCAGTCCGATTTCCGTGCACTGATTGTAGCTCTTGAAGGGCACGCCGGCGGATCGGCAGATCGTCGTGAGGCGATGACCTAGGCCGCGACGACCAGCGGTCTCGTGATGTCCGCCATCGTGGGCACCAGTGACGGCGCTTCACAGTCCTGCAGAGCGAGCTCGTTGACCAGCTCGCGCAGCCTTGGCGGCAGATCGGCGTAATCGCCACGCAGGGCGTGGCGCAGCCGTTCGCCAATCTCTTCGCAGATGGCGCGCGCGTGCTCGGACGCAATCGGATGAGGCTCAATCATGGACGTGGACCGGTGGCGATGACTGCGCGCCGTCCCACTGCACTTCCGCAACCACGGATCCCGCATGTGCACATGCGATCAAGACGAGGATCCGAACAATGCTGAACATGGTTCGTACTCCCTTTTCCTGTCCTTCAATAACAGCAGGACGTTGCCGCCCGATTAGGGAAACTGGTTCTCACGGCCTTTAAGGGATTGGTAAACGCGAGGTTGAGGACGGGCGGAGCCCGTTCAAGAGCTCCGGACGATGTCGGCCTCGCCATCCGCGTTCCCCGTTCCGGCACCCCGGCCGATCAGGGCAGGACTCAAGGGCGCACGGCCCTGCCCAGCGCCGCGCAGTGTCCCCAATCAGGGGGACAGACGGATCGGGCGGAATCAATATGATGCGCGAGCGGACGGCGGTCGGCTATCATCGGCCGCAGATAAAAAGAACCTGCTGGGAGGATTTGCAATGAAGCTGGCCATGGCCGGACTGTTGACATTTGCGAGCGCGATCCTGATTGCGCCGGGCGCGCGTGCCGACATCAAGGTCGGCGTCGTGGTGTCCGGATCCGGACCGGGCTCGGCGCTCGGCCAGCCGCAGATGCGCACCATCGCCGCGCTGCCGAAGGAGATCGGCGGCGAGAAGGTGACCTATATCGCGCTCGACGACGAGTCCGATCCGACCAAGGGCACGCAGAATGCGCGGCGCCTCGTGATCCAGGACGGCGTCGATATCCTGATCGGCTCCTCGCTCACCCCGGTGACCATGCCGATGCTCGACGTCGCCGTGGAGAGCAAGACGCCGATCATCTCGCTCGCGGCGGCGACCGCGATCGTGCAGCCGATGGACGACCGCCGCCGCTGGGCGTTCAAGGTGGTGCCCAATGACGACCTGATGGCGGCGGCGATCCTGAAATACATCGCCAAGTCCGGCATCAAGACGCTCGGCTATATCGGCGTCTCCGACGGCTATGGCGAAGGCTATTACAAGGAGGTGTCGCGGCTCGCCCCTCAGCTCGGCCTTACCGTGACGACGCATGAGGTCTATGCGCGCGCCGACACCAGCGCGATGGGCCAGGCGCTGAAGGTGATCGCGACCAATCCGGAAGCGGTGTTCATCGCCTCCGCCGGCACGCCGGCCGTGCTGCCGCAGGAGGCGCTGCGCAGCCGTGGCTATGCCGGCAAGATCTTCCAGACCCACGGCGTGGCCTCGGAAGAGTTCATCAAGCTCGGCGGCGCCAATGTCGAGGGCGCGATCTTCACCGGCGAAGCCTTCACCATCGCCGACGATCTGCCGGCGAACGATCCGTTCCGCCAAGTGCGCGACGAGTTCGTGTCGTCCTACGAGAAGGCCAACGGCTCGAGGCCGAACATCTTCGGCGCGCATCTGTGGGACGCCGTCACGCTGTTCAAGCGGGCGGCCGCGAATGCGCTCAAGACCGCAAAGCCCGGCACGGCGGAATTCCGCGCCGCGCTGCGCGACGAACTCGAGCGCGGCAAGGACGTCTACCTGAACAACGGCCTCTCGACCATGAGCCCGACCGATCACAACGGCTATGACGAGCGTTCGGCGTTCCTGATCAAGGTCGAGGGCGGCAAGTTCCGGCTGGTGAAGTAGCGAGGGACCGTCAGCGGCTGCGCCGTCACACCTTGCCGGCGCCGCTGCAGATGCCCTTCAGCGCCTGCCATTCGGCTGGTGACAGCAGCGGCGGACCATCGGGGCGGCTGGCGGCATCGGCCTTGTCCATGCGCGCGAGGCGGTCCTCGGTCAAGGGATGGCTGGAGACGAGCGAGAGCCCCTTGCCGCCCTCCTTGCCGGTGACGCGGAACATCAGTTCGCCCATCGGCTTGGCCGGACGGCCGAGCTTGTGCATGGTCTCGATCGCGAAGCTGTCCGCGTTGGTCTCGGCGTCGCGCGAATAGGACGACGTCACCAGCGAGCGCGAGGCGAAGATCAGCGCGCCGGAGCCGGTGACATCGCCGAACAACAGCCCGATCAGGAACGAGGTGCCGCCGTTGTGGATCAATTCGCGCATGCTGTCGCGGTGCCGGAGATGACCGAGCTCATGCGCCAGGACGCCGGCGATCTCGTCGGGGTTCTCGGCTTTCTCCAGCAGCCCGTCGAACAGATAGACCTTGCCGCCGGGCAGCGCGAAGGCGTTCGGCACCGATGTCGCCAGCACGCCCGACTGCACCGATGTGTCGAAGCCCGCGGACTGCCGCAACTTGCCGACCAGCTTCGCGAACGCCGCCTGGCCGGCCGGGTTGCTGCAGGGCTTGCCGTCGAACAGCACCTTGACCTGCGCCTCCGCGACATCGCCGATGCGACGCTCGAACGAGTCGGGCACCAGCGGCGTCAGCCGCTCGGCGGCCAGCGGCACGCCGAACAGCACCACCAGCACGATCGACACCGCGGCCGCGAGCGACCAGCCGACGATCGCGGCGACGCCCCTGCGGTTCGGCAGCCCTTCCTCGAGCGTATCGCAGCGCGCGACCAGCGCGGCGATCAGCCCGGCGTCGCGGATGTCGAGCCGCGCCAAAGGCGGTGCGGTCAGGCAGCTCAGCCGCAACAGGCCGGACGGGCTGTCGGCGCGGCGGATGTCGTGAAACACCCAGCGCGCGAGCAGTGCGCCGTCTTCGCGGATCTCCAGTGCGTCGGACAGTCTGAGTGCGACGATGCGCCGCCGGTTCGACAGGCCGTCGAAGAAGACGCCGCCGGGAGCCGGCGCCGCGGAATTGGTCTGACCGGAATCGGATTCCATGGAGCTAGAAGCCCCCGACGTCGAGGCCGTCGGCAAAGCCTTCGCCGAGCGCGTTGGCGAGCTCGCCGCGCGCGGTGACGTTGGCGGCCGCGCCGATGTTGTGCACGATGGTCGAGGACAGCACCCGGACCCAGAGATCGCGCATCAGATAAACGCGCAACACCACGTTCAGCGCCAGCGCAAAGGCGAGGTAGCCGATGCCGAGCAGCACGATCAGCGGAATGCTCTTGGCGAACGCCTCGGTCCTGAAGAAGTCCGCGATCGAGGAGCCGTCCATGCTGGCGACCAGCAAGGTGCAGAGCGCGAGATAGGCCACGAACACCACGCCGAGCAGCATGACCCAGCCGATCACCTTCCAGTACAGGCCGATCAGCGCGCCGCGGCGGAGCGTGGACTCCAGCCTCACTTCGCCGAAACGGATTCCCGACAGCCACCAGCGCCACTCGACCGCCTTGAACGCGGCATAGGCGAACGGGGCGAAGATCGTGCTGTAGAGCGCGAACGGCATCAGGACCCAGAGCCACCAGCCCCGCGCGAAGAACTCCCAGCCGCGGCCGTCGAACGAGCCTTGAAGGTCGCCGTAATAGGAGTGCCGCATCTTGTAGCGTTCGAGCGCCGCCTCGCGCCACGGCAGCGCGAGGCCAAGCGTGATCACGACCAGCACGCCCCAGAGCGAGGCCTTGAGCGCATAGACCCAGCCCGAGCCGCTCATCCAGAAGCGGACGCCGCGCCACACGGTGCGGGTCAGGCGGTAACGCCGCGCGCGATAGATCGCGAACTGGCCAAACAAATAGAAGAAGGCGACCAGCGGCAGCGAGGCGAACGCCTTGAGATGCTCCGCCTCGATGCCGATCAGGAAGTAGCCGAGATAGATCGGCACCAGGATCGCGAGCGCGACCAGGAAGCCGATCAGGAGCTCCTTGCCGCGGCCGGTATATTCCGGCGCGTCGCCATCGATCTGGCTGTTCGACCACAGATGACGGCGGATGTCGGTGGTGAGCCAGAACCGGTAGAAGCCGACCGTGACCAGTTCGAGCCCGGCGCCGCGCGCAACCAGGCGGAAGAATTCCTTCCGGTTCCCTGAAAACGCCACCGGCATCGGCGGCGGGGCCGGTTGCGGAGGCGGCTGCGGCGGACCCAGCGGGGTCCAGCTCATGTCGTTCACGGGATGGCTCCTGGCGGGACAATCTCTGGGTATCAAAAGCACAGATTTGTCGTCGCGAGTGTGATCCAGGTTTCACACAAGGTCGAGATCGCCGGCCGATTTTTGGCGGGATGCGGTTGGCCATGCCTTAACGGCAATGCCGGAAAGCGCGCAGTCCTCGATCGACCGCCGGCGTCGAACCCCCCGGCGGCAATGACATACTTAACGATCAGGCGATGGAGGCGAAGACGCCGCCGCAAAGCGAGGAAACCGCAGCGATGACCAGATGGATCCTGTCGGCATGCCTCCTGGCGCTCACGGCAGCTCCGGCCGCTGCCGTCGACGTGCGGCTGGATTCCTATCGCAATCCAAAGAGTGAGAATTTCCGCATCTTCAATCACATGTACCTCGACGGCGTCAGGGGCGGCCTGATGGCGTCCAATGCCTGGCTGAAACGGCATGGCGGTCAATTGTTGTTCTGCATGCCCGACGACCTCGCACTGAGCAGCGAGCAGACCGAAGTGATCATGCTCAAGTCCGCCGACAAGCGCTCGGCGAAAGGTGAGATGGTGATCGCTCTGCTGCTGCTGTGGGGGATGCAGGACACCTACCCCTGCGAAAAGCCCGCCGGCGAGAAGACCGGCAGTCAATAAACGGCACCCGCACCGTTCGCACGCCGCCGCCCGGCCAAATCAAACGCCGTTTCAAACGGGCGTGGTCGCGGCCGCGGCCCCTTCCCCACCGGAAAAGCCCGGATTCGGCCGCTTTGGCCTGACATCAATGCGGCCAAATGCGCGTCGAGAGCCCTTGCGCAAACCGCGGAATGAGAATGTAATTCGGTAAAACATGCCGCGCCGGCCATGCCCCGGCAGCTCAAACGGTTGAGGAGCCGCTCATGCACGGGACCATCGATCTCGTCGACAACACGAATCTGGACGCCGCACGCGAACGCGCCAACTCGCTTGCGCTTTCGGACTACGATCCCGGCAATCCCGAACTGTTCAAGACCGATACCTTCTGGCCGTATTTCGACCGGCTGCGCCGCGAGGATCCGGTGCACTACTGCAAGGACTCGATGTTCGGTCCGTACTGGTCGATCACCCGCTACAACGACATCATGGACATCGAGACCAACCACTCGGTGTTCTCCTCGGCCGCCTCGCTCGGCGGCATCACCATCCGCGACGTGCCGCCGGATCTGCGCCGCGAAAGCTTCATCGCGATGGACCAGCCGCGCCATTCCGCGCAGCGCAAGACCGTGGCGCCGATGTTCACGCCGACGCACCTCGACGAGCTCGCCACCAACATCCGCAAGCGCTCGACCGAGTGCCTCGACAATCTGCCGCGCGGCGAGGTGTTCGACTGGGTCGACAAGGTCTCGATCGAGCTGACGACCCAGATGCTCGCGGTGCTGTTCGACTTTCCCTGGGAAGACCGCCGCAAGCTGACGCGCTGGTCCGACGTCGCGACCACCCTGCCCGGCGCCGGCGGCCTCGTCGCCACCGAAGACGAGCGGCAGGCCGAGCTGATGGAATGCGCGAACTATTTCGCAAGGCTGTGGAAGGAGCGCTCGAGCCAGCCGCCGAAGAGCGATCTGCTCTCGATGATGGCGCACAGCGACGCCACGCGGAACATGGACCCGAAGAACTTCCTCGGCAATCTGATCCTGCTGATCGTCGGCGGCAACGACACCACGCGCAACACGCTGTCCGGCAGCATCTATGCGCTGAGCAAGCATCCGGAACAGTACCGCAAGCTGCGGGAGAACCCGGCGCTGATCGACAGCTTCGTGCCCGAGGTGATCCGCTGGCAGACGCCGCTCGCCCATATGCGGCGCACCGCGCTCGCCGACTACGAATTCCGCGGCCGCCAGATCAAGAAGGGCGACAAGGTGGTGATGTGGTACGTCTCGGGCAACCGCGACGAGGAAGCGATCGAGAAGCCCTACGAGTTCCTGATCGACCGCGCCCGGCCGCGCACCCATATCTCGTTCGGCTTCGGCATCCACCGCTGCGTCGGCCTGCGGCTTGCCGAGTTGCAGCTCAAGATCATCTGGGAGGAGATCCTCAAGCGCTTCGACACCATCGAGGTGGTGGAGGAGCCGCAGCGGGTGTATTCCAGCTTCATCAAGGGCTACGAGACGCTGCCAGTGCGCATCGCCGCCTGACGCGTCGCGAGCCAACGGGATCAAGGAACATGAACGTCCAGACCGCCATCCGTGCCGACCGGGCCGAGCTGCTGCGCCAGGCCCGCGAGGAAGCGTATTCGACACCGCTCAAGGATTTTCATCCCGGCGCGCCAAAACTGTTCCAGAACGACACGCTGTGGCCGTGGTTCGAGCGGCTGCGCAAGGAAGAGCCGGTGCACTACTGCACCAATGCGCCGATCGAGCCGTACTGGTCGGTGGTGAAGTACAACGACATCATGCATGTCGACACTAGCCACGGCATCTTCTCCTCGGACTCCACGCTCGGCGGCATCTCGATCCGCGACGTGCCGCCCGGCTACGACTATCCGAGCTTCATTGCGATGGACCAGCCGAGGCACGCCCATCAGCGCAAGACCGTGTCGCCGATGTTCACGCCCACGCATCTCGACGAGCTGGCAAAGCTGATCCGGCAGCGCTCGGCCAGCGTGCTCGACAATCTGCCGCGCAACGAGACCTTCAACTTCGTCGAGCGCGTCTCGATCGAATTGACCACCCAGATGCTGGCGACGCTGTTCGACTTCCCCTGGGAGGAGCGGCGCAAGCTGACGCGCTGGTCCGACGTCTCCACCGCGCTGCCGAAGAGCGGCGTCGTCAACTCGCCGGAGGAGCGGCGGCAGGAGATGGACGAGTGCTACGCCTATTTCTCGAAGCTCTGGAACGAGCGCGTCAACGCCCCGCCGCGCAACGACCTTTTGTCGATGATGGCGCATAGCGACGCCACGCGGCACATGGACCCCGACAATCTGATGGGCAACATCATCCTGCTCATCGTCGGCGGCAACGACACCACGCGCAACACCATGAGCGGCTCGGTGCTGGCGCTGCACGAGCATCCCGACCAATTCAGGAAGCTGAAGGAGAATCCCGCACTGATCGACACCATGGTGCCGGAGGTGATCCGCTGGCAGACGCCGCTGGCGCATATGCGGCGCACCGCGCTTGTCGACACCGAGATCGGCGGCAAGACGATCAGGAAGGGCGACCGCGTCGTGATGTGGTACGTCTCCGGCAACCGCGACGACGAGGTGATCGATCGTCCGAACGAGTTCATCATCGACCGCCCGCGGCCGCGCATCCACCTGTCGTTCGGCTTCGGCATCCACCGCTGCGTCGGCATGCGGCTCGCCGAGTTGCAGCTTCGGATCGTCTGGGAAGAGATGCTGAAGCGCTTCGACCGCATCGAGGTGGTCGGCGAGCCGAAGCGGGTCTATTCCAGCTTCGTCCGCGGCATCGAGAACCTGCCGGTGCGGATCCCGGGCTGAAGCCAGATTGTCCTTGGCCACAAAGACGATCGGCCCTATGTCTTCCCGGGCGTGGTGGTTGATGCACCGCGTCTTGCAGCTTGGGCCAGTTGACGGAACATGAACCGAAAAGAGCGGCGTGCCGCCGGGAAGCAACGGGACGCGTCCAGCAAAAACGCACCTGCCTTCGGCTCCACGGGTGTCAGCATTGGCGGCCTCGCCGCTGAGGCCAGCCGCTTCTACGGGATGCGCCGCTTCAACGAAGCGCAGGAGATCTGCCGGCAGATTCTCGCGCGCGAGCCTGGCCATGTGCAGAGCCTGAATCTTCTCGGCCTGATGGCGCAGGCTGCCGGCGATCACCGGGCTGCCGCGAAGATGTTCACGAAAGCGATTGCTGCGGACGACGTCAATGCCCCCTGCCATTACAACGCGGGCAATTCCTACCAGGCGCTGGGCAATCGCAGCAAGGCGGCCGCGCATTTCAGCAAGGCGCTGGCGCTCGGCATGGACGCGAAGGCGGTCGGCTTCATCCTGCAGAGCCCGACCGTCACCAGCTATGTCGGGCGGATTGCAAGCAAGTGGCCGCTACCGGTCACAAGCGTCGAATTGTTCGGCAGCGAAGGCGTCGCCCCGCTCGCGAACGACCTGTTCCTGCGCTGCGCGATGGAAACGACGACGCTGGCGAGCATGCAGCTTGAGGTGCTGTTCGGATATGCGCGGGCCGAGCTGTTGCGGCTCGCGAGCAAGCCGGATCAGGATGACGTCGACGACGATATCGTAGCCTTTGCCTGCGCGCTCGCGCGGCAGTGCTTCATCAACGAATATGTCTATGCGCAGAGCGCGGCGGAAAGCGAAGGCGCGGGCGCGCTGCGCGACCGGTTGCTGCAGGACCTGGCATCGGGCGCTGCGATCACGCCGCTCACGCTCGCCGTTGTCGCTACTTACTTCCCGCTTCATGCCTTGCCGACGGCGGACGCGCTGCTGCGCCGGGATTGGCCCGCGGCCGTCGCCGGCCTGTTGCGGGTGCAGCTTCGCGAGCCGCGCGAGGAGATCGAAGAGCGCAGCGCTATTGCAGCGCTCACTCCGATCAGGAACGACATGTCCGTCGAGGTGATGCGCCAATACGAGGAAAATCCCTATCCGCGCTGGACCGTCAACCCGTTGACGGCCTTCGCGGCCGATCGGGCGCGGGGAAGGACCGTCGCAACCGCGGACCAGCGAGCCGAACGGGATATCCTGATTGCCGGCTGCGGCACCGGCTCGCACGCGATCCAGATCGCGCAGGTCTATCCCAACGCCCGCCTGCTCGCGGTCGACATCAGCAGGACCAGCCTCGCCTATGCGCGCCGCAAGACGCGGGAGCTCGGCTTGCGCAACATCGAGTATGCGCAAGCGGACATCCTGGAATTGGCCTCGATCGATCGCAGCTTCGACAGCATCGAGTCGGTCGGCGTGCTGCATCATCTTGCCGAACCCTTGGCCGGCTGGCGCGTGCTGGTCTCGCTGCTGCGGCCGGGCGGCACGATGCGCATCGGGCTCTACAGCGATCTGGCGCGCCGCGTCATCGTCGAGGCCCGCGATCGCATCGCGGCGCGCAATTATCGCGCTACCGCCGGCGACATCAGACGTTGCCGGCAGGACATCTTCCGCGAAGCTGACAGATGGAAACCGCTGATCGGCGCCAAGGATTTCTACAGCATGAGCGGCTGCCGCGATCTGCTGTTCAACGTCATGGAACACCGGCTGACGATTCCGGAGATCGCGGCATTCCTCAGCGAACACGGCCTGGCGTTCGGGGGATTCGAACCGTTCGACGATCCGGCGGTGCTCGACCAATTCCGCAAGCAGTTTCCGGGCACGGCCGACGAGACCAATCTCGATCAGTGGCACCGCTTCGAGGTCGATCATCCCGAGACTTTCTGGGACATGTACGTGTTCATGGCGGGCAAGAACGCGCGCTGACGGCAAGCTGCTGGAGCGTGAGGAGATGAGGTCGAATAGCGGCCGCGATGGCACCGCGCTCCCTCTCCCCGTTCTTACGGGGAGAGGGTTGGGGTGAGGGGCACTCTCCGCATAAGCGGTGATAGCTGTGTTTGCGGAAACTCCCCCTCACCCGGAACGCATCTAGCGATGCGTTCCGACCTCTCCCCGCACGCGGGGCGAGGTGAGCGGAGTTGGCCGCTCGATTCAGAGTAACCTCTCTAGCGCGCGTGCTGGCCCTTGCTGGTCGGCAACGGGCAATTGGTGCAGACCCGGTCGTCGCACATCCGGCAGATCGTGAAGCGATCCATCTCGGATGTGTCCTGCCTTGCCAGCAGCTCGCGGATCAGCGTTGCAAGCTGCTTCCTCTCAGCCGATGACAGCACGTCCAGCAGCGACGTCACGGCTGAAATCCGCGACGCCAGCAGTTCATTCCGGGACGCAGCGCCCGATGCCGTCAGGTGCAAGGCGACTTCGCGGCCGTCCTTGCCCGCCCGGCGTTCGACAAGCCGATCCGAAACCAGCCGATCGACTAGGCGGACCGTTCCGGAGTGCGACAGGCCAAGGATCCGCCTCAGCTTGTCGTTGGTCATGCCCTGACCATAGCCGATTACGATGAGCGCCGCGGGCGTTTCGCCGCCGCGACCGACGACCTCGCGCGCGCCTTGCTCGATACGATCCATGACAGCGAGCGACAGCGCGCCCAGCAGATTAGCGATTCCGTGTTCCATGCCGGGAATAATATGTGCGCTGCGCACAAAAAACAACTTGACCATATATGTGCACTGCGCACATATATGCCCGGGAGCGCAACGACGACACAAATGGAGAGCAGCGATGACGACCCGAAGCACCGCACTGGCAACGCGTGACGCCGCCGGCAGCGAACCCGCCCTGAAATACGTGCAGGCCAACGGCGTGCGATTTGCCTATCTCGAACAAGGCAGCGGACCGCTCGTCATGTTCATGCATGGCTTTCCCGACAACGCCTGGTCGTACCGAAAGCAGCTGCAGGTGTTCGCGGATGCCGGCTATCGCGCGGTCGCGCCGTTCCTGCGCGGCTATGCGCCGACCGAGATTCCGGTCGACGGCATTTTCGATCCAATCGCGCTGGGCCAGGATCTCGAAGCGTTGATCGCGGCGCTGAGCAACGACGGACAGGGCTACGTCGTCGGCATGGATTGGGGCGGTACGTCAACCTTCCAGGTACTGGCCACGGCGCCGTCGGCGATCAAGGCCGCGGTGGTCATGAACACCGCGCACCCGATCACAATCCCAAGCCTCCGGAGCGACCCCGATGCCGTTCGATCGGTTTTCCATGTCTATTTCTTCACGGTGCCTGGCGCTCACTCGGCGGTCAACATCGAGGGACTTCCCTTCGTCGACTACCTTTGGAAGCTGTGGTCGCCAACCCTGCAGAACGACGAGCATCTCCGCTCGGTCAAGGAGACGCTCAGCTCTCCCGGCACCATGAAGGCGGCGCTGAAATACTACAATGGCCTGGTCGATGCGGGAGTTGCGGGCCGGCTACCGATCAACGACATGCATACACCAACGCTGACAATCTATGGCGGCAACGATCCGACGGCGCGGTATTCGATCAAGGAAGAGCCGCTCTTCAAGGGACCACATCGGCGCATCGTCCTGCCCGACGTCGGACACTTCCCGCATCTCGAGCGCGAGGCCGAGGTCACAGGTCTGATCATGGACTGGTTCACCACCCACGCCGCCAACTGAACGCCCGCGCGCGAGCAGCGGCCGCGTCAGTCGATATCTGTCAATTTCCCTGAGAAGGAGTGCGCGCAATGGACGCCACGACACAGCAGCACTACGCCGAAGCGTTTCACCGACTTCACAAGCAGGGCGATCCGCTCGTCCTGTTCAACGCCTGGGACGTCGCCACCGCCAAGGCGATCGCGAAGACTTCGCCGGCCATCGCAACTAGCAGCGGCGCGGTCGCGGCCGCACTCGGCTACGCCGACGGCGAAAATGCCCCGCTCGACATCGTGGAAGGCTTGGTCTCGCGGATGACCGCGTCGGTGCCGGTTCCGCTGTCGATCGATCTGGAGGCGGGATATGGCGACACGCCGGATGCCGCCGCGCATTCGGCGGCGAGGATCCTGAAGGCCGGCGCGATCGGCATCAACATCGAGGACGGGCTTGTCGGCGGAAAGCGGCAGCTCGTCGCTCCGGAGCAGCATGCCGCGAAGATCAGGGCGGTGCGGGACGCCGCGCAAAAACTCGGCGTTCACCTCTTCATCAATGCGCGAACCGATCCGTTTCTGCTGAAGTTCGGCTCGCCCGAGCAATGCCTGAATGAGGCGGCAAGGCGCGCGGAAGCTTATGCCGATGCGGGCGCCGACGGAATTTTTGTGCCGGGGCTCACCGACCTTGCACTGATCGCGAGGCTCGTTCAGCTCACGCCGCTGCCGGTCAACATCATGGTAACGCAAGGTGTGCCCGAAATCGGGGAGCTCGCCCGCGCCGGTGTTCGCAGGGTGAGCCTTGGGCCGTGGCCGATGATGGCGGCAATGCGTGTGATCGGACAGGCGGCCGCCGCGGTCGCCACGAGCAAGCAATACGGCGCGTTTCTACAGCCCAACAGTTGAGCCCGTGAGCGCACGCGATGTCACGGTCCGGCCGGACCGCTCAGTCCGTGCCGGCCGGACGACCGGGTTCATGAACGAATTAATCACTCGATCACTTCGTCTGCGCCGCTGACGACTGAAGCAGAGAACTCGTGGCCAAGCAGTTTGGCGGTCTTCAGGTTGATGACGAACTCGACCTTGGTGACCAGTTGGACCGGAAGATCGGCAGGCTTCTCACCCTTCAGAACCCGGCCGGCATAGACGCCCGCGCGTCGATGCGACTGCACGAAATCTCCGCCATAGCTCATCAAGCCTCCGGCTGTCGGGAAATCCCGGGTCTGCGTGATTGCGGGAACACGATACTTCAGTGCGAGATCGGCCAATCGCCGGCTGCGAAATGCAAAATAGGGATCGGAGGTGAAAACAAGCGCGTTTGTCGACTCTCTCGCTACGGAAGCGAATACGGCTTCGAACTCCTCCTCCTTGCTTGCCCTCGATATCTGCAGATGGACTCCCAAAGTTTCGGCAGCGGCCTGAAGCCTCTGCAGTTGCGAGCTGGCCGTTGGACTTGTCGGGTTGGTCACGACCCCCAACGTTTTCGCCGCCGGCAGAAGTTCGTGCATCAACTCGAGCCGCTTCGGCGACACGTCAACGCTCAGGCTCGAGATTCCCGTGATGTTGCCTCCCGGCCGCGACAGGCTGTCCACCACACCCAGCTGAACGGGGTCGCCGCCCATCTCGAAAACGATTGTCTTGGTGACGCCGGCAGCTTTGGCGGCAAGCGCGACGGGCGCGCCGCCGGGCGCAACCACCACATCGACGTCGCGCGCGATCAATTCGCCGGCCAGTGCAGGTAACCGGGCATATTGCCCATTGGCCCATCGATATTCGATCGCAACGTCGCGGCCCTCGACAAAGCCGGCTTCACGAAGTCCCTGGTGGAAAGCGTTCAGCCGGCTGCCAAACAACTCCGGCGATTCCGGACAAAGATACCCGATCACAGGCATCGACGGCTTCTGCGCCCGCGAGGATGTGGTCCAGGCCGCGGCGGCAGCCATCAACAACAGGACCTCACGCCGGCTGCCGCGTCCGTGGGATGTTGCTGCACGAGAGTGAGCGCAACTCATGCTCTATCGACCCGCTGGCGTTCGCCGTCGGCGGAAGTATATCCCACGATCCGAAGCCAGTCGCCAATGGACTGCACCGAACCGCTCCGGTCGGCATCGGCCAACGCACATCAAAAAGATATTCCGAACACCGGAATGGCGTCATCGAAGCCCTTGATTTGCCGACTCCCGATATCCTCGAGGGAGCGCTTGCCTCTGACGCTCGCGGCGGTCCCTGCGTCCATCAGGATTTCCCGATCTGCGGCAGATGCGCACAGGCGGGCGGCGAGATTCACGACACTGCCGATGGCCGTGTAATCGAGCCGGTCTTCGTAGCCGATCCGCCCAACCGTCGCCGATCCACTGGCAAGCCCTATTCCAAAGCCAACCTGGTAGCCCCGCGACCGCCAGCCGCCGATCAAGCCCTGCACGCGCTTCTGCATTTCGGTCGCAAGGTCGACGGCTCTCAGCGCCGGCTCCTCGACCGGCACGGGTGCGTTCACCAGCACCATCAGCCCGTCTCCCGAGAAGCTGATGAGCGTTGCTTCGAACCGCGCAATGACCCTGCCCAGAACCTCATAATATTCGGACAGCACGCTCATGACCTCCTCGGGAGCGACGCCCGCGGAAAACGCGGTGAACCCGCGCAAGTCACAGAACACAACGACGACATCGGTGCGGCGGCCATCCAGCACGCTGTCATCGCCGGCACGATCGACGAGATCGGCGACTTGAGGCGCGAGAAACCGCTTGAGCTTCGCGATCCGCTCCTGGTGCTGCTGCGCCAGCGCGAGCTCGCCGGCCATCCTGTTGAAGCTGCTTGCCAGGCGCTGAAATTCATCCCCGGTCTGGATCGAAATGCGGTGCTCGAACGATCCGGCGCCGATCCGCTCCGTCCCCTCCTCGAGCAGCCTGATCGGCTCGGTCATCCGGTGCGCGAATGCATAAGCGAGCAGCCCTGCAAATACGGTGCTGCCTGCGAGAAGCACTGTGGTCCGTCGCAACGCGGCATAGATCGGGGCGTAAGCCTCGGAGAGCGGCTGCGCCACCACGACGGTCCAATCGGGACCCGCCACAGGAGCCGCGCGGGCGGCAACCGGACGTCCCTGTCCGTCGCGGCCCGTTGCAAAGCCCGCTCCCGGGCCGATCGCGTCGCGTATGGTGCGAAACGGCTGAGAGGTTGTTTCTTCCAGCCCGCGGAGGACGAGGCTGATGTCGGGATGGGCAATGAGGCGGCCCGGCCGGTCCAGCACGAAGGCGAGGCCCGTCTCTCCCACCTTGATCGCCGATACGACATCCCAGATCAGCTTGAGATTGACTTCGGCGATGACTGCGCCGACCGCGGATCGGTTACCCACGAGCGCAATGGTCAAATACGGCTCTGAGCCTCTGTTGTAGCTGACATCGCTGAACCAAACCTGGCGCGCGTGGGCGCCGACCAGCGCAGGTTCAGCCGATCGGTCGATACGACTTTCAATTCGATTGAGGCCGACCCGTGAGACGTAGAGACGCTCCAACCCATTGTTGTCGATCAGTGTCAGGCTGACGACGGCCGGCGCTTGACGAAACAGACGCAACGCATCGGTTCGGCGCCCCTCGTCGGCCTCGTCGGTCCAGGGAAGCTGGACCAGCCAGCCAAGCTGGCTTGCAATGTCGGAGATGAAGTTATGAATTTCAGCGGCCGCGGAAGTCGCCTGAACACCGAGCAACTGGTCCAGCCTTGCGCGCTGATCGCGGTAACCGAACCAGGCTTCGATCGACCCGTTGATCACGAGCGGAAGCGCGACGGCCAGGAACAGTGCGAGAAAATACTTTGGGAAGAGGCCGCGAAACCGATCTCGGACAATCATGCCCTGATCCCTGAAAATGCGACGGATATATCGATATGCGAAATGAAGCCTTGAAAATGAAGCCGGCGCTGCCGCCAACCGGCATTTTCTAGCATAGAGCGTCGTTTTAGGCCGTAATGGGGCTGTCATTCGACCCGACCAAAGGACGCAGCCGGCTCCAGCCGCCATTTCGCTTGCGTCGGCCCTGCAAAACCCTGGCCCTATAAAATTCCGGCATAGCTGGGCGAGCCAGATGCGAAGAGAATAAACCCCTGACCTGGCTTAAAGCCAGCGGTGTGAGGACGCGCCAATGCGCGTCCCTTGTATTGACGCGTTTTTCTTCGCGAACCGGTACCCGGTTCGTTCGAAAACGCTACCGCCGAGGCCATGATGGACCAGATTGCCGTTCACCAGGACAGCGCGACCAGCCGGGACTGGCCGGTTGCGATCTACCGCACGCTGAAGAGCTTTGGCGTGGCACAGGTGTCCTACGTTCCCGATGCGGGACATTCCAAGCTGATCAAGCTGTCGCACGCCGATGCCGACATCAAGACCACGGTGCTGACGACAGAGGAAGAGGGCGTGGCGCTTTCGGCCGGCGCCTGGCTCGGCGGCGATCGCGCGGTGCTGTTGATGCAATCGAGCGGCGTCGGCAATTGCGTCAACATGCTGTCGCTGATGGCGAGCTGCCGTTTCCCGCTGCTGACCTTGGTGACGATGCGCGGCGAATGGGCCGAATTCAATCCCTGGCAGATCCCGATGGGCCGGGCGACGCCGCAGGCGTTCGAGATCATGGGCACTACGGTGCTGCGGCTGGAGAACCCCGACGATGCCGAGGAGGTGATCTCGGCCGCCGCCTCGCTCGCCTATGACGGCGACCAGCAGGTCGCGGTGCTGATCTCGCAGCGGATGATCGGCCGCAAGAAGTGGACCAGGGAGACGCACTGATGTCGGCATCAACAGGCACTCTCGATCGCCGCGCCGCCGTGAAGGCGCTGCTCGCCGACCGCGGCGATCTGCTCGTGATCTCCGGGCTCGGCTCCTCCTCCTACGACGCGTTCGACGCCGGCGAGCATCCCGGCAATTTCTATCTGTGGGGCGCGATGGGCGGCGCCGCGATGGTCGGGCTCGGCCTCGCGCTGGCGCAACCGAAGCGCCCGGTGCTCGTGATCACCGGCGACGGCGAGCAGCTGATGGGGATCGGCAGCCTGCTGACGATCGCGACCAAGCAGCCCGGCAATCTCTCGATCGCGGTGCTCGACAACGGCCATTTCGGCGAGACCGGCATGCAGCCGAGTCACTCCGGCCTCGGCGCCAGGCTCGAAGTGATCGCTGATGGCGCGGGCATCGGCAACGTCTCCGAGATCGCCGACATGGCCGGCATCGAGAAATTCCGCACCAGCCTGCGCGATCTCGGCGGCGGCCCGCGGCTGGCGCGGATCCGGATCGCGGCCGGCGAAGTCGAGCGCGCGCTGCCGCCGCGCGACGGCACCTACCTGAAGAACCGCTTCCGCGGCCATCTCGGCTTCAAGGTGAGCTGATGCGAAGCCGCGCTCAGGCGAGCTGGATATCCCAGAGCCCCTCGGCGCGCAGCGCGGCGACCTCGTCGCGCAACAGCTTCGCGATCAGCGTCATCGCGTTGGAGCCGGGATGCTCGACCGGCGAGGCCAGCGTCAGCTCGCGCCGCGGCGCCGGCCGCGCGATGGCGGCGGTCTCGAGCCGGCCCTCCGCCACCTCGGCGCGCACCGAGGACGGCGGCAGCAAGGTATATCCGAGCCCCTCCTCGACCAGGCTGGTCAGCACGCGAAACGAATCCGCCTCGAGCTTGACGTCGAGATCGATCTTCTTTTTGGCCGCGGCATGTTCGAGCAGCGCACGGAGGCCGTGCGAATGACTTGGCAGCACCAGGCGCTGGCGCATCAGCCAGCCGAAGTCGACCTGCTTCTTCGGCTTCAGCCCGCTGCCGCGCGGGCCGACCGCGACGATGCTGTCGCGGCCGAGGCTCTGCACCGCCAGATGCAGATCGACCGACGGGCCGTAGATCACGGCAAGGTCCATCTCGCCGCGATGCAGCCACTCGATCAGATGGCCGCTGTAGCTCTCGACGATGCAGAGCGAGATGCCGGGATAGCGCTCCACCGTGCGCCGCGCCAGCCGCGCCGACAGCACGCAGCTCACCGTCGGCACGAGCCCGAGCACGACGCGCCCGGATGGTGCGCCGCCGGCGGACTGGATGTCGTCGCGGATCTGGTCGATCTGCCGCACGATACCGCTGGTGCGCGCCAGCAGCAGCCGGCCGGCATCGGTCAGCACCATGCCGCGGCCGTTGCGCGTGAACAATTCGGTGCGCAGCTCGTGTTCCAGCAGCTTGATCTGCCGGCTCAGCGCCGGCTGCGCGACCCGCAAGGTATCGGATGCCTTGCTCAGGCTCCCGAGTTCCGCGACGCACGCAAAGGTCCTAAGCTGGCGGAAATCCATACTTGCCAATCCTGGAAGGCAGGTTCATACGCTATAACAAAACAGCATAGGGAGTTTACCGGGGCCCCACAACAGCGGGCGTTTTCTTCACGCGAACCGATTTCCGCTTCGCTCGAACACGCTCTGGCGCAACCTCTCGGCAAGACGAAACAATGACCGCACACGAACAACACACCGACGACCATTCCGACATCCGCGACGCCGTGGCAAAGCTCTGCGCGCAGTTTCCAGGCGAATACTGGCGCAAGCTCGATCGCCAGATGGCCTATCCGAAGGAATTCGTCGATGCGCTGACGGAGGCCGGCTATCTCTCGGTGCTGATCCCCGAGGAATATGGCGGCGCCGGCCTGAAGCTGTCGGCGGCGGCGGCGATCCTGGAAGAGATCCAACGCGCCGGCTGCAATGGCGGCGGTTGCCACGCCCAGATGTACACGATGGGCACCGTGCTGCGGCACGGCAACGACGCGCAGAAGGCGAAGTATCTGCCGAAGGTCGCGACCGGCGAGTTGCGGCTGCAGGCGTTCGGCGTCACCGAGCCGACCAGCGGCACCGATACGTCGTCGCTAAAGACCTTCGCGCGCCGCGAGGGCGACCATTACGTCGTCAACGGCCAGAAGATCTGGACCAGCCGCGCCGAATATTCCGACCTGATGGTCCTGCTGGCGCGCACCACGCCGAAGGAGCAGTCGAAGAAGCGCACCGACGGTCTCTCGGTGTTCATCGTCGATATGCGCGAGGTGAAGGGCAAGGGGCTGGAGATCCGCCCGATCCGCACCATGATGAACCACGCCACGACCGAAGTGTTCTTCACCGACATGAAGGTGCCGGCGGAGAATCTGATCGGCGAGGTAGGCAAGGGTTTCCGCTACATCCTGTCCGGCATGAACGCCGAGCGCATCCTGATCGCGGCCGAATGCGTCGGCGACGCGAAGTGGTTCATCGCCAAGGCGACCAACTACGCCAAGGAGCGCAGCGTGTTCGGCCGGCCGATCGGGCAGAATCAAGGCATCCAGTTCCCGGTCGCAAAGGCCTACGCTTCGATGCGCGCGGCCGAATTGATGGTGAAGGAAGCCACCCGCAAATATGAAGCCGGTCTCGATTGCGGCGCCGAGGCCAACATGGCCAAGATGCTGGCGGCCGACGCGTCCTGGGAAGCGGCCAACGCCTGCGTGCAGACCCATGGCGGATTCGGCTTCGCCGAGGAATACGATGTCGAGCGCAAGTTCCGCGAGACCCGGCTCTATCAGGTGGCGCCGATCTCGACCAACCTGATCCTGTCCTACGTCGCCGAGCATGTGCTCGGCATGCCCCGCTCCTACTGAGTTGCTTGATCATGCTGCCGCTTGAGGGATTGACCGTCATCGCCGTCGAACAGGCGGTTGCCGCGCCGTTCTGCTCGTCACGCCTCGCCGACGCCGGCGCCCATGTCATCAAGATCGAGCGGCCCGAGGGCGACTTCGCCCGCGGCTACGACGCCGCGGCGAAGGGCCAGAGCAGCTATTTCGTCTGGCTCAACCGCGGCAAGGATTCCGCCGTGGTCGACCTCGCCACCAAGGAAGGCCGCGCGCAGCTCGAGACGCTGATCGCCGGCGCCGACGTGCTGCTGCAGAACCTCAAGCCCGGCTCGATGGACAAGCTCGGCTTCGCGCGCGAGCGGCTGCGCAAGGATTACCCGAAGCTGATCATGTGCACGATCACGGGCTATGGCGACACCGGTCCCTATGCCGACCGCAAGGCCTATGACCTGTTGATCCAGGCCGAAAGCGGCCTTGCCTCGATCACCGGCGGCCCGGAAGGCGCCTCGCGCGTCGGCATGTCGATCGTCGATGTCGCAACCGGCGCCACCGCGCATGCCGCGATCCTCGAGGCGCTGATCGGCCGCGGTCGCACCGGAGACGGTGCCGACATCCGGATCTCGATGTTCGACGTGATGGCCGACTGGCTCACCGTGCCGCTGCTCAATGCCGAGGACGGCAAGTCGCCGAAGCGGATCGGCCTCGCCCATCCCTCGATCGCGCCCTATGGCGTGTTCCGCTCGAAGGACGGCAAGGAGATCCTGATCTCGATCCAGAGCGAGCGCGAGTGGAAGACGCTCTGCGCCAAGGTGCTGGGCCAGCCCGGCCTGCCTGACGATCCGCGCTTTGCCAATATGGTCGAGCGCGTGCGCAACCGCGCCGTTACCGACCAGATCGTCAGCGACAGCTTCGGCAAGCTGACGCGCGAGGAGTTGCTGGCGAAGCTTGCCGAGGCCGACATTGCCTTTGCCGAGGTCAACAGCATGGACGACCTCGCGAAACATCCGCATCTGCGCCGCGTCGAGGTCGACACGCCGAACGGCAAGGTCAGCTATCCGGCGCCGGCCGCGATCGTGGTCGGCGAGGACAGGCACTACGGCAAGGTGCCCGCGATCGGCGAGCGCACCAGACGTTCCTGAAATCCCTCCTGCCCGGGCAACACAATCATGAGCGACAAACTCGACCTCGATCATCTCCGCCAGTGGATTGGCAAGACCACGGAGGCCTCCGACGTCGTCACCAAATATCTCGTGATGGGGCTGCGCGCGACGCTGTTCCAGGAGATCGGCGAGCCGAAGGCCGGTGACGCCGCGCCGTGGACCACGCATTGGTGCCTGGCGCAGCCGGTGTTTCCGATGTCGCAGCTCGGCCCCGACGGCCACCCGACCCGCGGCGGCTTCCTGCCGCCGGTGCCGCTGCCGCGCCGGATGTGGGCCGGCGGCGAGCTCGAATTCTTCGACAGCTTGCGCATCGGAGATGAGGCCAAACGCACCTCGAAGATCGTCGACGTCACGGTCAAATCGGGCTCGACCGGCACGCTGTGCTTCGTCTCGGTCAATCACGAGGTGACGACCTCGCGCGGGCTTGCGGTGCGCGAGCGGCAGGACATCGTCTATCGCGAGATGACGAGCACGCAAGGCGCAGCGCCCGCCAAGGCGCCGCCGCCTCCCCCGGTCGCGCAGCATCGCGAAAGCCACGTCTCCGACCCGGTGCTCTTGTTCCGCTACTCGGCGCTGACTTTCAACGGCCATCGCATTCATTACGACCGCGACTACGTCACCAAGGTCGAGGGCTATCCGGGCCTGATCTTCCACGGCCCGCTGCAGGCTTCCTTCATCGTCGAGTTCGCCGCCAAGCTGCGCGGCGGCAAGCCGCCGAAGAAGCTCGCCTATCGCGGCGTGCAGCCGCTGTTCGAGGGCAGCGAGTTCTCGATCAATGCCAGCGACAAGGACGGCGGCATGGAGCTGTGGACCGCGAATGCCGAGGGCCAGCCGACCATGAAGGGCACGGCGACCTGGTAACGCGCGAGCACGACGCGCGTCATGATGCGAGGGAATAAAGAGGCGCTTTCATCAGCGCCTCGTATTCCTTATTGTGATCGCGTTCATCCCTGGATCGCAGATCATGAGTCGCTTCTGGAGTTCGGTCGTCCACAATCTGTCGCCATACGTGCCCGGCGAGCAGCCGAAGATCGACGGCCTTATCAAGCTCAATACCAACGAAAATCCCTACCCGCCGTCGCCGCGCGCGGTGGCGGCGATCACGGCGACGACGGATCGCCTGCGGCTCTACCCGGACCCGCGCGCAACCGCGCTGCGTGAGGCGATCGCGCGGCGCTACGGCGTCACGGCGGACGAGGTGTTCGTCGGCAACGGCTCGGACGAGGTACTGGCCCACGCGTTCCCGGCGCTGCTGAAGCACGATGCGCCGCTGCTGTTTCCCGACATCACCTACAGCTTCTACCCGGTCTATTGCCGCCTCTATGGCGTCAGCTGCGAGCAAGTGCCGCTCGACGCCGCGATGCGCGTGCAGCTTGCCGACTACCGGCGGCCCGGCAGCGCAATCCTGCTGTGCAACCCCAACGCACCGACCGGCACCGCGCTGCCGCGCGCCGCGATCGAGTCGCTGCTCGCCGAGCATCCCGACCGGCTCGTGGTGGTCGACGAGGCCTATGTCGACTTCGGCGCCGAGAGCGCCGTGCCGCTGGTCGCGCGCCGCGACAATCTGCTCGTCATCCAGACGCTCTCCAAATCGCGCGCGCTGGCCGGCTTGCGCGTCGGCTTCGCCATCGGCCAACGCCCGCTGATCGAGGCACTGGAGCGCGTCAAGGACAGCTTCAACTCCTATCCGCTGGACTGCTTCGCGATCGCCGGCGCGGTCGCCGCCATCGAGGACGAGGCGTGGTTCGAGGAGATGCGGCAACACATCATCAGGAGCAGAGAGGCGCTGGTCCGCAGCCTCATTGAGCTGGGGTTCGAGGTGCTGCCGTCGCAGGCGAATTTCGTGTTCGCCCGCCATCCCAGCCATCGCGGCGCCGATCTCGCCGCGAGGTTGCGCGAGCGCGGCGTGCTGGTGCGGCATTTCCAGAAGCCGCGGATCGAGGACTTTTTGCGCATCACGGTCGGCACCGACGATGAGTGCGGCCGCCTGCTCGGCCTGCTGCGCGGCATGGTCTGATAGCCGTTCACCAACTTGCGATCGACGGCGCCACCCTGCATAGTGACCGCGCGTTGGGATGCACGGTTCTCCGGGAAGGAGCGGTCATGCGATTTGCGATCGGCGACGCGACCGTCGACGTCATCGTCGACGACGACGATTTCGGCCTTCCGCTCGCCGAATTCCTGCCCGGATACGATCGCGGCTTGATCGAAGCGCATCGTGCCACGCTGGAGCCGGTGTTCATCGACCTCGCCCGGGGCGTCGCGAAACACGCGATCCAGAGTTTTGTGGTGCGAACCGGCGGCCGAACGCTGCTGATCGACGCTTGCATCGGCGAGCACAAGGACATCCCCGACATTCCGGCCTGGCATCGGCGCCGCGGCAGCGGCTTCCTCGACCGGTTGCGCGCGTGCGGCGTCGACCCGGCCGGCATCGACGTCGTATTCTGCACCCATCTGCATGTCGATCACGTCGGCTGGAATACCCACCAGGACAACGGCCGCTGGCAGCCGACCTTTCCCAACGCGCGGTATCTGTTCGGCCGCCGCGAGCTTGCCGACTGGATGACGCAGCATGATGCCGGGCGTGCTCCGCCGATCCACGCCCGCGCCCTGGAGCAGAGCGTCATCCCGATCGTCGAGGCAGGCCGTGTCGATCTGGTCGACGATGGCCATCAGTTGGGACCGGGCCTGCGGCTGTTCCCGCTGCCGGGCCACACCAGCGGCCAGATGGGGCTGATGGTAGACTACGCACAACATCGCGCGATCTTTTGCGGCGATGCCGTGCACAATCCGGTGCAGATCTTCCAGCCCGATCTGTCGACATCATCCTGTGCCGACCCGCAACTCGCGCGCGAGACGCGCGCGAAGATCCTGGCAGAGGCCGCGGACAGCGGCCGCCTCGTCATACCCGCCCACTTCCGCGGCCCGCGCTGTGCCTATGTTCGCCGAGACGGCGGTGGCTACGCGCCGGTGTTCGATGCGCGGCATGGGTAAGATGCAACACCCGGCGCCACAGCTCACCGCGTGAAAGCCGGGTGTATCATCCGGCCCCTTGGAACCGAAACCCGGCTTGCGCGTTCCCCGCCCTGACGGAGGACGCCATGCTTAGAGACGAACAGGTCGCGGTTCTCTGCGACATCGCCCAATCCATTGCCTTCGCCGACGACGTACAAGGCGAGGTCGACCGGCTGATCAGGGAGGGATACGTCGCCAAGGACGGCGACCTCTACGAGTTGACGCCGAAGGCCGAGAAGGTTTTGTCCGAGCGCGGCGCCTGCCTCAAGGCGTAACGCCACCTACCCGGCCGGCATACACCACGTCCGGCAACCTTGGCGCCGAGCGCGGCGGTCCGTTCGCGAAACTGCGCGATCGATTGCGCCGCCATGACGGATACTCCTGTTTGATCCTTCACTCCGGCAGCGGGCTCCCGGCCTGTTCGCGCACGATGTAATCGGCGTACCAGTCCGGCCAGTTCGCATCGTGCCCGCCGGTTCGCTTCTCGTGCTCGCCATGGGCGGCCGATGCGCGCCGCAGCGCGGCGGCGAGATCGGCCGATGAGGTGAACGTCGTGCTGTTTCCGTCGACGCGTCCGGGCAGACGCTGCGTCACCTGCTGGAGCAGCCAGACATTGCCGTCGGGATCGTTGAAGGTCGCCAGCGAACCGTAGCTCGGCCGCTCCGGATCGGGTCCCTTGATGCGGCCCTCGGCCCCGCGATGGAACACCTTGCTGACGTCAGCGCCGCGCGCGATCAGCTCGGCACGCGCCGCCTCGATGTCGTTCACGATCAGGAAGCGCGGCAGCGCGGATCCCTTGTCGAGATGGATCGAGGTCGGCGAGCCCGGCGGTGTCAGCTGCAGCGCCCGGGACCCGTCCGCCCTGACGAAATCGGCGTCGAGCCGCCAGCCGAGATTTTCATAGAAGCGCTTGGCGCGGTCGACATCGGACACGGGGATCACCACGACCTCGAGCTTCATGTCGATACCCGGTTTCTTGCTTTCGGTACTCATGGCGCGCTCCTTGAAATGTGAGGGACCGGGCGGAAAAGCCCGTTGCACCCACCTTGACGATATCCCATATTGCTATGAAAATCATAGCAACAATGCCGGATGAAGAAAACGTGATCGCAAGGCCAAAGGGCAACCCTGCTGACCAAACGCTATGTCCGGTGGCGCGCGCGGAGACCGCGGTGGGCGACCGCTGGACCGTGCTGGTGCTGCGCGAGCTGTTCGCGCGCAACCATCGCTTCGAGGAGATTCAGGCCCATACCGGCGCGACCCCGCAGATGCTCACCGCGCGGCTGAAGAAGCTGGAGGCGGACGGATTGGTGACGCGGCGCGTCTACAATAAGCGGCCGCTGCGCCACGAATATCATCTGACGGAGAAGGGCGCGGCGTTCTTCCCCGTCATGTTTGCCCTGCGCGCCTGGGGCGAGACCTGGTGCAAGTCACCCAGGGACGGTCTTTCGATGAACTATACGCACCTCGTCTGCGGCAAGCCGGCCGGGCTCGGTCCGGTCTGCCAGTCCTGCGGCAAGCCGCTGTATTGGGCGGACATGGTTGCGGAGCGAACGCCCAAATATCAGAGAGAGCGCGATGCGCGCTGGGAGGCCTTCAAGGCGGCCCGCTGAACGCACCGACGCCGCCGGCGCAAGCGGACGATGCCCGTTTGCACCGTCGCACGTCCCGATCACGCGGGGCCGAGCCCCGCATCACACAGGAGACCACCATGCCATTCGTTCGTATCGACCTGAAGCGCGGCAAGCCCGCGGAATATCGCAAGACCCTTGGCGAGATCGTCTACAAGGCGATGCGCGAGGTGATCAACGTGCCCGAGAATGACAAGTTTCAGGTCATCACCGAGCACGACCGTAGCGACCTGAACTACGCCGACAACTATCTCGGCAACACCTACAGCGACGACCTCATCTTCATCCAGATCACCATGAATGCCGGGCGCACCGTCGAGATGAAGAAGGCGTTCTACAAGCGGATCGTGGACGACTATCAGAGCCAGCTGCAGGGACGGCCGGACGATGTTGTCATCAACCTCGTCGAGGTCGCCAAGGAGAACTGGTCGTTCGGCCACGGCATCGCGCAATACGCGAGCTGAACGCAGAACAGGAATGCGCCGGACGGGCGGCCGCCTGCCCTGCGGCTTGCCGTCCGCAGCTTGCGGCCGGCGTCGCCAGCACGCATAGTGCCGCCCGTGCACGAACAACAACAAAGAGGGAGGCAACCATGAGGACGATCGCAGCCGCGCTGTGCGCGCTCACGCTGATCGCAACCGGTGCGCAGGCACAGACGCTCAAGGACTTCATGGCTGTTGTCATGAAGAAATGGACCGCGCCGTTCGAGCCGTTCCAGCTCATCGACAATATCTACTATGTGGGCACTGACGGGATCGCGGTCTACATCATCAAGACGTCGCAAGGGCTGATCCTGATGGACACGGCGATGCAGCAGTCGACCGGCATGATCAAGGACAACATCGCCAAGCTCGGCTTCAAGGAGGGCGACATCAAGATCATCCTCAACACTCACGCCCATCTCGACCACACCGGCGGCTTTGCCGAGATCAAGAAGGAGACCGGTGCGCAACTGATCGCCGGCGAGCGCGACAAGCCCCTGCTCGAGGCCGGCTATTATCCGGGCGACGAGAACAACGCCGATCTTGCTTTTACGCCGGTGAAGGTCGACCGCACCGTCAAGGAAGGCGACAAGGTGACGCTCGGCGATGTCACGCTGACCGCGCACACCACCCCCGGCCATTCGCCCGGCTGCACCAGCTGGGAGATCACGGTCAAGGACGGCAGCCAGGCGCGCAACGTGCTGTTCTTCTGCAGCGGAACGGTGGCGCTGAACCGGCTGGTCGGCCGTCCGACCTATCCCGGCATCGTCGACGACTACCGCTCGACCTTCACCAAGGTCAAGGCGATGAAGGTCGACGTGCTGCTCGGGCCGCATCCGGAGGTCTACGCCATGCAGGCCAAGCGGGCGCAGATGAAGGACGGCGCGCCGAACCCGTTCGTCAAGCCGGGCGAAAATGCCACCTATGTGGCCGGGCTGGAGCAGGATTTCGACAAGCAGCTCGCCAAGCAGACCGCCGCGCTGCAGAAGGCCAATTAGCCGCAATTTTGCGGCCGTTGCCGCGGCAACTATGGGCGCAGCGGCTTGACATCGTCAGGCAATCCATCGACAGGTGGATTGCCTTTCCGCTTTTGCCGCCCGCAATGACGGAACGTAACAAGACAGAAATGGGAGCCGCCCGATGTCCTCGCGCAAACCCGCCGCCAGCAAAGGCACGACCGTCACCGTCAAGGACGCCACCTTCGGCCTGCTGCGCGCGTGGGGCATCAAGAAGGTGTTCGGCAATCCCGGCTCGACCGAGCTGCCGTTCCTGAGCGACTGGCCCGACGACATCGACTACGTGCTCGGCCTGCAGGAGGCTTCCGTCGTCGGCATGGCCGACGGCTATGCGCTGGCGACGCGCAATGCCGGTTTCGTCAATCTGCATTCGGCGGCCGGCGTCGGCAACGCACTCGGCAACATCTACAACGCCTATCGCAACCAGACCCCGCTGGTGATCACCGCGGGCCAGCAGGCGCGCTCGATCATGCCGCTGCAGGCCTTCCTCTATGCCGAGCGGGCCTCGGAATTCCCGCGGCCTTACGTGAAATTCGCGGTCGAGCCGGCGCGCGCCGAAGACGTGCCCGCCTCGATCGCGCGCGCCTATTATGTCGCGATGCAGCCGCCCTGCGGGCCGACCTTCGTCTCGGTGCCGATCGACGACTGGGCGCATGCGACCCAGCCGCTCGACGCGCGCCAGGTCAGCCGCGAGATCGGCCCCGATCTGTCGGCGATGCAGGCGCTGGCGGCCGCGCTCGGCGAGGCCAAGCGCCCTGCCCTCGTCGTCGGCCCGGCCGTCGATCGTGCCGAGGCGGTTGATCTCATGGTTGACGTCGCCGAGAAATCGAAAGCCGCGGTCTGGGCCAGCCCGTTCTCGGCGCGCTGCTCGTTCCCCGAACGGCATCCGCAGTTCGCCGGCTTCCTGCATGCCGCGCCGGGCCAGCTCTCCGATGCGCTGCGCGAGCACGATCTCGTCGTCGTGATCGGCGCGCCGGTCTTCACCTTCCATGTCGAGGGCCATGCCGCGATCTTCGACGGTTCGACCACGATCTTCCAGATCACCGACGATCCGGACGCCGCCGCGATGACGCCGACGGGCCACAGCATCGTCGCGACCATGAAGCCCGCGCTGACGGCGCTGCTCGAGATGCTGCCCGAGACCAGGCGCACCGCGCCGGCCGGCCGCATCCTGCCGCCGGCTCCCGCGGCCGGCGACCCGATCCCCGCCGAATATGCGCTGCATGCGCTCTCGGCCGCGATGGGGCCGCATGATGCGCTGGTCGAGGAAATACCGTCGCACCGTCCGCTGATGCAGAAGGCGATGCCGATGCACGGCCAGGACAGCTTCTACACCATGGCAAGCGGCGGCCTCGGCTACAGCCTGCCGGCCGCAGTCGGCATGGCGCTCGGTCGACGCCAGGGACGCACGGTCTGCCTGATCGGCGACGGCTCGGCGATGTATTCGATCCAGGCGCTGTGGACATCAGCGCAGCGCAAGCTGCCGCTGACGGTCGTCGTGCTGAACAATTCCGGCTACGGCGCGATGCGCTCGTTCAGCCAGGTGATGCAGGTGCGCAACGTGCCGGGCCTCGATCTGCCCGGCATCGATTTCGTCAAGCTCGCCGAAGGCCTGGGCTGCGACGCCGTGCGGGTGACGAAATCAGCCGAGCTTCCGGGCGCCTACCAGCGCGCGCTGTCGCATCAAGGCACCAGCCTGATCGAGGTGATGGTCGATTCCGCGGTGCCGCTGCTCTACGCGCAGAAGAGCTGAGCGGCAATCTCGCCACGTCATTGCGAGCGAAGCGAAGCAATCCATCTTTCGGCAAGTGGAGATATGGATTGCTTCGTCGCTGCCGCTCCTCGCAATGACGGCTGGACATATATTCGCAACCTTATTACGAGGGCATTGGATCGCCGAGCATGGGCGCCGCTGACGGCGTCGGCGCCTCGCAGCCGGAGGCGCAGCAGCGTCCGGGCTGCTTCGACACCCGTTGTCCCTGGTCGACGAGGTCGCGGCCGAGCAGATTCTCGACCAGCTCGGCCTTCTCCATCACCGGATAGTTGCGCCAGATCTCGCGCTTCATCGCCTCCGGCGAGCCGCCGCCGTGCAACGAGATCACCGAATACCAGCCGGCTTCGTGCGAGACCGTGAGGTCCTCGATCAGCCGCGCCACCTCGGCGCGCTGCTCGGCCGGAATATCGGGACGTCCGCCCATGACCGCGGCAAGCGAGGCGCGCGTTTCCGGATTGTGATCCTCGTCGGGACCCGGCAGCGCGACGATCAGCCCGCCGGAGACGTAGTGCGCGACGCGGTGCATGTCGTAGATCTTGGTCGCCAGCAGCAGCTTGCCGATGTTGGAGAACACCGCATCCGGCATCACCGAGCCCGCCGGATCCTTCGTGCAGTAGACCGAGGAGGCGACGCCGCAGGCATAGAAACTCTCGGTGATGGTGATCAGCTCGACCATCGCCTCGCGGATATGCGCATGCTTCTCGGCATCGAGCCCGTTGGCCTCGATCATCAGCGCGCCGGCGCCGATCAAGAGATCGCCGAAGCCGGCACGGGCGCCGATGCAGGAATGTCGGTGATGCGTCGCGTAGGAGGTGGTGAGGAAACCGCCCTCCTCGGTCTCGCCGGCAAGGAACACGCGATCATGCGGCACGAACACGTCGTCGAACATCACGACGCCGACCGACTGGCCGTACTTCGCCGAGAATTTCGCCGCGGCATCGCCGGGCCGGCCGGCCGGACGCGCGACGATGGTGACGCCGGGCGCATCGACCGGCACGGCGCAACAGACGGCAAAATCCTTGTCGGCAGGCACATGGGTGCGGCACGGCATGACAAGGAATTCGTGCATGTAAGGCGCGCCGGTCACGATCGCCTTGGTGCCGCGGATCACGATGCCGTCGGGCCGGCGCTCCTTGATATGGACGTAGACGTCCGCATTGGCCTGCAGGCCGGGACGCTTCGAGCGGTCGCCCTTCGCATCGGTCATGGCGATGCCGAGCGTCAGATCCTGGTCCTGCACCTCGTGCAGATAGTTGAGGAAGCGCTGGCTGTAATCGGTGCCGTGGCGATCGTCGGCCAGCCTGGTCGCCTGAAAGAGACCATTCAGCGCATCATGGGTCAGGTAGCGCTGCGCGCAGCCCGACGTCCTGCACACCAGCCGCACCGCCTCAAGCTTGTCGAGCAGGTCCTGCGAGCTCCGATTGATGTGGAGCATGCGGTTGACGGTCTTGCCCGAGGTACCCTGCCGCGCCGTCATGATCGGCACATGCTCGGGCTGCAGCGCGAAATCATAGGTTACGCCGACGCCCGCCACGCCGGGCGCCAGCAACGGCTCGTCCGCGACGCTCGCAACCGCCGCGCCGTTGATGAACACACGCGGCTTGTAGCGGCGCAGGGATTCACGGTAGTCCGCAGCCGTCATCAGCATGGCGCTTCACCCTTGCTCATTTATTCTAACACTGTTAAATTATCTAACGCTGTTAGAATTGAGTCAAGAACGGATTTGCCGGGCCATGCAGATGCGCGAGAGCAGGAAGGAAGCGGTCAGCCGCCACAAGCGGGAGCTGATCCTCGACGCGGCGCGCAGCGTGTTCGCGGAGGAAGGCCTCGAGGGCGCGAGCCTGCGGGCGATCGCGACGCGGGCCGGCTACACGCCGGCGGCGCTGTACTTCCATTTCGATTCCAAGGAGGCGATCTACGCCGAGGTGCTGCGGCAATCGCTGGCATCGCTCGGCGAAGCCGTCAGTGCGGCAGTCGCGACGACGCGCGGCGCCAAGCAGAAGCTGCACGCCGCAGGCATGGGCTTCTTCCGCTATTACGCGGACAACCCGCGCGACCTCGATCTCGGCTTCTATTTGTTCCGCGGCGGCATGAAGCCGGCCGGGCTCGGCCATGACCGCGATCACGCGCTGAACGCCGCGCTGGAGGCGGCGCTGCATCCGATCGCCGAAGCCGCAGAGGCGCTCGGCGCCTCCAGGTCGAAGGCGAACACGGTGATGGTGGACTGCTTCGCGCATGCGACCGGCCTCCTGCTGCTATTGCACACCGGCCGCATCAGGATGTTCGGCGCCTCGGCGCCCGATTTGATGGATGCCTATCTGCGCGACAAGATCGCGCAGATCGCAAAGGAGTGAGGCGCCTCAGTTGCGAGGCCGATATCGTAGCCCGGATGAAGCGCAGCAAAATCCGGGATTCACGCGCGCACGTTCGACCCGGATTACGCTTCGCTGCATCCGGGCTACAGGTCTCACTTACCGTGCGCTTCCCGCATCTTGGCCTGGATCTTGGCCATGCCGCCAATCCAGCGATCGTAATTCTCGGTCTTCTTGCGCATGTAGCCGAGCACCTGCGGGTGCGGCAGGATCAGGAAGGTCTCCTGCTCGATGCCCTTGAGCGCATCCTGCGCGACCTGCTCGGCGGAAAGATCGCCGTCGCCGGATTGCGGGCCCTTCGGGATCGAGCGCAGCATGTTGGTGTCGACGCCCTGCGGGCAGAGGATCGAGACCTTGATGTTGTCGGCGCGGTGCGAGATCGCGAGGTTTTCCGCAAAGCCGACCGCGGCGTGCTTGGTGGTCGAGTAGGCCGGGCTGCCGACCTGCGACAAGAGGCCCGCGGCCGAGATCGTGTTGAGGAAATAGCCGCCGCCGCGCGCCTTCATGCGCGGCACCAGATGCCGCGCGGCATAGACATGCGCCATCACATGGATCGCCCAGCTCCGCGACCACGGCTCGTCCGAGGTGCCGCCGGCGTTCACCGACAGCGGATCGAAGCCGCCGCCGATGCCGGCATTGGAGCAGAACAGCGCGATCGGGCCGAACATGCGCTCGGTCTCGTCGATCACATGCAGGATGTTCTTCTCCTGCCCGACGTCGCATTTGAAGGCGGCACCACCGACCGTGGCCGCGACCTTCTCGGCCGCGCCATGATCGAGGTCGACGACCACGACCTTCGATGCGCCCGCGGCGTGGAACGCCTCGCACAGCGCTTTGCCGATGCCATTGCCACCGCCGGTGACCACCACAACCTTACCTGCCACCTGCATGGCCATCCTCCCGATATCTTTGCTCGTACGTTGTTGCCTTGCCCATGCTGCCCTGCGCCTTCCGTCATCCTGAGGAGCGCGACGCGCGTCTCGAAGGATGAACGGCCCGGCTGGTGGCCGTCGACCCTTCGAGACGCCGCTGCGCGGCTCCTCAGGGTGACGGTGTGAGGGCTGAATGCGCCTATCGCGAAACATGATAGCCCATTCGCCGCAGATGGCGAGAACTTCAGCTTGCCAACACCACGTCAAACACCGCCGTGTAGTGGCAGGCGGCCCCGAGCAGCACGAAGCAGTGCCAGATCGCGTTCTGGAAACGCAGCCGCCGCCAGGAGTGGAAGATCACGCCCAGGCTGTAGAGGATGCCGCCGGCCAGCACGAAGCCGAGCGCCATCGCCGGCAGCGCCTTCACGACGCGGTCGTAGAGCATGATGCCGCTCCAGCCCATCGCGAGATAAAGCCCGATCGAGAGCCGGTCGAAGCGGCCGGGATAGCGCAACTTCAGCCAGATCCCGACGATCGCCACGCACCACACCCCGACCAGCAGCGCGATCGCGAAGGTGCTGTCCTTCAGTTCCACGATGAACGGCGTGTAAGTCGCGGCGATCAGCAGATAGATCGCGGAATGGTCGAAGCGCCGCAGCACCCATTTGGCGCGCGACACCGGCCAGAGATTATAGGTCGCCGACAGCACCAGCATTGCAAGCAGGCCGGCGACATAGACCGACACCACGGCGATGTCGAACGGGCCGGCATAGACTGCGGTCAGCACGATCAGCGCGGTGGCGGCAACCAGCCCGAAAGCGACGCCGACGAGATGGACGACGCCGTCGGCGATCAGCTCGGCACGGTCGTAGTTCCACAGCGCGGCGCCGGCCGCGTGGATCGAGGTCGAGGCAAGTTGCTTCAGGCGGAAGACCGTCATGCAGGCTTTCCCGTGGGCCGATGGACGATGGGTAGCGCGGGTGGTCTGACGTGTTCAATTCCCCTGCCCCCCGACAACCCCTCGCCTGCAAAGGCGCCGGAAATGTGAAGCTTGATTTTGGCCCGATAATCGCCACCTTGCGGGTGATCGCCCGCCCCTTTTGGTCCCTCCTGCCGGGTTTTCGTTAACCCTCCATGCCCCCCAGCTTCACTGATATCGTCGAGGAAGCCCGTCTCTCGGCGCGGGCGCTGCTCGACTACGGCGAGGGGTTCTTCAACCCGACGGTGCGGCTCGGCGTCACCGGCCTGTCGCGCGCCGGCAAGACCGTGTTCATCACCGCGCTGGTGCACGGTTTGACCCGCGGCGGCCGCTTCCCGGTGTTCGAGGCCTATGCCTCGGGGCGGATCGCGCGCGCCTATCTCGCCCCGCAGCCCGACGATGCGGTGCCGCGCTTCGCCTATGAGAACCATGTCCGGACATTGGTCGAGGAGCGGCGCTGGCCGAACTCGACCACCGACATCTCCGAGCTCCGTCTCGTGATCGAGTATCAGCGGCAAAATGGCGCGGACCGCACGCTGACCCTCGATATCGTCGACTATCCCGGCGAGTGGCTGCTCGATCTGCCGCTGCTCAACAAGGGCTACGAGCAATGGTCGGCGGAGAGCCTTGCGCTGTCGCGCGAGCCGCTGCGCGCAAAACTCGCGGCACCCTGGCACGCCCATCTCGCGACGCTGAAGCCCGAAGCCAGAGAGGACGAGCAGGCCGCGCTCACCGAAGCACGCCTGTTCACCGACTATCTGCGCGCCTGCCGCGACGAGCGCTTCGCGATGAGCCTGTTGCCGCCCGGCCGCTTCCTGATGCCCGGCAATCTCGCCGACACGCCGGCACTGACCTTTGCACCGCTCGACGTGCCCGCAGGCGGCAGCGCGCCCGACGGCTCGCTGTGGGCGATGATGCGGCGGCGCTTCGAGGCCTACAAGGACGTCGTGGTGCGGCCGTTCTTCCGCGACCATTTCGCGCGGCTCGACCGCCAGATCGTGCTGGCCGATGCGCTCGCCGCATTCAATGCCGGCCCCGAGGCGCTGCACGATCTCGAGGCCGCACTCGCCGGCATTCTCGACTGCTTCCGGATCGGCCGCAGCACCATCCTGAGCGCGCTGTTCCGGCCGCGCATCGACCGCATCCTGTTCGCGGCAACCAAGGCTGACCATCTGCACCACCAGAGCCACGACCGGCTGGAGGCCGTGCTGCGGCGGATCGTGGCCAAGGCCGCCGAGCGCGCCGAATATGCCGGCGCCGATATCGACGTCGTCGCGCTCGCCGCGGTGCGCGCCACGCGCGAGGCGCAGGTCCAGCGCGGGCGCGACCGGCTGCCGTCGATCCTCGGCATGCCGGCGCCGGGCGAGGTCGCCAATGGCGAGCGGCTCGACGGCGAGACCGAGGTTGCGACCTTTCCGGGCGACCTGCCCGACAATCCGGAGGACCTGTTCGACGGCGGCTTCCGCGGTCTCTCAAGCTCGGACACCGAGGCCGCGGACTACCGCTTCCTGCGCTTCCGTCCGCCAAAGCTGGAACGAAACGGCGATGCAGAGCCGGCGCTGCCTCACATCCGCCTTGACCGCGCTCTCCAGTTCCTGATCGGAGACAGACTGCAATGAACGAGAAGACGCCCCCGCGGCGGCCGGCGACGTTCAAGCTCGACGATCCCGGCGTGGTCGTGATGGATCCGGACGACGGCAGCCGCCTCACCCGCGGCACGATCCAGATCGTGCCCGAGGCCGAGCCCGCGCAGCTCCCGGTCCCGGTCGATACGCCGCTGGTGCCGGCGCGCCGCGGCTTCCGCTGGGGCACACTGTTCTGGAGCGCGGTCGCGGGCCTCGTGGTGCTCGGCACCGGACTTGGCGTGATCAACCTGGTCGAGGACCTGTTCGCACGCAATGAAGGCCTCGGCGTCCTCGGGCTGGGACTCGCCGTCATCGCCGCGGTTGCGCTCGCCGTCGTGACCACGCGCGAGCTCGTCGGCCTGGCAAGGCTTGCGACGATCGAGAAGCTGCATCTGCGCGCCGCCGAGGTGCTGATCAGCGACGACCGGGCCGCGAGCCGCGCGATCGTTGCCGACCTGCTCAAGCTCGCGCACCAGACCCCGCAGCTCGCTCGCGCCCGCAGCGAGCTGCAGAGCCACACCGACGACATCATCGACGGCGCCGACATGATCCGCCTCGCCGAGCGCGAGCTGATGACACCGCTCGATGAGGAAGCGCGACGGCTCGTATCGACCGCCGCGCAGCGCGTCTCGGTCGTCACCGCGGTCAGCCCGCGCGCGCTGTTCGACGTGCTGTTCGTGTTCGTGGCGAGCTTGCGGATGATCCGGCAGCTGGCGCGGCTCTATGGCGGCCGGCCCGGCGCGCTCGGCATGATCCGCCTGCTGCGCCACGTCGTCGCGCATCTCGCCATCACCGGCGGCATGGCCGCCAGCGACAGCCTGATCCAGCAGATGCTCGGTCACGGCATCGCGGCAAAACTGTCACAACGCCTTGGCGAAGGCATGCTCAACGGCCTGTTGACCGCCCGGCTTGGCCTCGCCGCGATCGACGTCACCCGCCCGCTTCCCTTCAACGCCCTGCCGCGCCCGGCGCTGACGGATCTCGCGAAAGACCTGATCCGCAAGCGCGAGGAAGAGGAATGAGGTGCTTGCCTCGCCCCGCTTGCGGGGAGAGGCCGGAATTTTCGCGAAGCGCAAATTCCGGGTGAGGGGGAGTCTCCGCGAGACCAATTCTCGCCGTCCCCGTGGAGACTCCCCCTCATCCCGACCTTCGCAGAGCGAGCTCTGATCGTCTCGTCCCCGCAAGCGGGGAGAAGGAGGAGGCCAGCACCCGCCAGCGGAAGAAGGTGGTGTCCGGCGGCGGCGACAGATCGGGGGTCCAGCCGCTGATCTTCTCCAGCGCATAGGTGTCCATCACCATGCCGCGCCAGCTGCGCGTCACGCGC
The DNA here is from genome assembly GCF_024171045.1 of Bradyrhizobium sp. USDA 4538. Taxonomy (NCBI): domain Bacteria; kingdom Pseudomonadati; phylum Pseudomonadota; class Alphaproteobacteria; order Hyphomicrobiales; family Nitrobacteraceae; genus Bradyrhizobium; species Bradyrhizobium sp. USDA 4538. The sequence goes on along the minus strand of NZ_JALJZE010000001.1, from coordinate 5,638,167 downwards.
TCCAGCGGCTGGCGCACCGCTGATGTCTCGCTCCACAGCGGCAGATTGTTCTCGGGCTCGCGCCCGACATAAATGCCGGCGTGATCGCGGATCTTGCTCATGCCGGGATCGGCAAAGCCCTGGAAGCGGCCGCGCTCGTTGATTTCGATGACCGTCACCTTCCCGCGCAGCAACCAGCGCAGCATCGCATAGGTGCGGTAATCCGTGGTCGCGACCCAGGTCGCGCCGGTCGCCTCAACCTGCGCCAGCGTGCGCGCGGCCACCACATCGTAGCCTGCCTCGGTGCCGATCGGATCGGTGCGGCCGATCAGATTCCACGGCGCAAACATGTAATAGAGGAAGACGCAGACGACGAACACGATGCCTGATGTGATCGCGGTCCGCGCCCAATACACCGTCGATTTGACGAGCCCGACCGACCAGTCCTCGAACGGCATCCGCGTGACGTTGATCGCGACCGCCGCAAATCCGGCTGGCCACAAAAACATCGGCCAGGTGTCGCCGACCCGCAGCGTCAAGGACTTCCAGAGGAAGTAGATGAACGGCACCAAGACCGCGGTCGCCAGCAGGATCGCAACCGGCTCGCGCTTGCGATAGCCGCGCCATGCTGTCAGCGCGGTGCCGAACAGCGTCACCGGCAGCAGCACGAAGCCGACCAGGCCGAACTGCATGCCGACGAATTCGCCGACGGTGCGCAGCGTGAAGGCGCGCTCGGCGGTGGCGCGCACCGCCTGGAAGCGGAACGAGGCCCAGTCGTGCTCGGCATTCCAGATCAGCACCGGCGCGAACACGACGATCGCGATCAGCGCGGCAAGATACGGATACGGGCTGCGCAGCCAGCGCCAGCGCCAGTCCGGCACCAGCGCAAAGGCGAGCACCGCCGGCGCGAACATGATCGCGGTGAATTTCGACAGCAGCGCCAGCCCGGCAAACAGCCCCGCCGCGAGCCACCAGCGTCCGTCACCACTTTGCGCAAGCCGCACCAGCGACCACAGCATCGCCACCGAAAACGGGATCAGCGCCGTATCCGGCGCGACCTTGGCCATCAAGAGGCCGTAATACAGCGCCGCCTCCGGTAGCAGCAGCGCCAGCATCACGGCGCGGACGTTGTTGGCCGTCACGCGGCGGACGATGTCGGCGAGCAGGAGCTGGGTGGCCAGCATCGCGACGATGCCGCCGAGGCGGACGCCGAGATTGGTGTCGCCGAGGATCGCGGTGCCGAAGCGGATGAACCAGGCGACCATCGGGGGATGGTCGAGGAACGACAGCACGTTTTCCTTCGACCAGGTCCAGTAATAGGCCTCGTCGGTGCGCAGATCGAGCGCATGGGCGTAGACCAACCGCATCGCGGTCATGGCAACGATCACGGCGATGACGCCCCGCCAGTCCGGCGCGCGCGAACGGGCCGGCTTAACGCTGTTGTTATCGGCTCCAGGTTCGGCTTGGGCTATCGTCACGGCGCGCTTTTTGTTCGACTCTTAACGGAGTGTCAACGTGCCGCGCGGCCCGCTCTCACGGCTGGCCCGGACCCGCGGTGGTGTTCAGCGCGGGAATTAACCACTAGACTTGCCGATCATGAATCACATGGCCTCCCCCTCGCGCGAGCACTTGCAGGACATGGCCCGCGGTATCGGCCTGCGGCAGGTCCGCATCGTCACGGGGGCGATCATGTTCGCCTACCTGACCAGCCATTTCCTCAACCACGCGCTCGGCAATATCTCGACGCAGGCGCTGGCGATCGGGGTCTACTACCACACCGAGTTCTGGCAGTTCCTGCCGGTCGCGATCGTGTTCTACAGCGCCTGCCTGGTGCATACCGGGCTCGGCATCTGGGCACTCTATCAGCGCCGCGAGTTCCACTGGAAGGCGATCGAGCCGCTGCAACTCACGCTCGGCCTCAGCATCCCGATGCTGATCGTCGCCCACGTCGTCGGCGTACGGCTCGGCCAGACCCTGTACGGGCACGAGAAGCTCTACCCCCAGGAGCTGTACACCTTCTTCATCGCCTCGCCGAACCGGCTGTGGCAGATGCTGGCGGTGCTGGTGATCGCCTGGGTGCATGGCTGCATCGGCCTGTATTTCTGGCTGCGGCTGCGTCCGTTCTTCAAGCGCGCCGCGCCGTTCCTGCTCGCCGGAGCGGTGCTGATCCCGACTCTGGCGATGCTCGGCATCTACCAGGGCGGCCGCGCCACGATCGCGGATTATCAAGATGCCGACTGGCGGCGCGAGGAGCTGTCGGTGCAGAAGCTCGGAACCGCGGCGCAGGGGACCATGCTCGAGAAGATCACCGACGGGCTGACCATCGGCTATCTCGGCCTGCTCGGCCTCGTGCTGCTGGCGCGCGGCGCGCGGGCCCTGCTGGAGCGCAGCGGCGGCATGATCGCGCTGTCCTACGGCAACGGCCGCACGCTGCGGGTACCGAAGGGATTGAGCGTGCTGGAAGCAAGCCTGCGCTACAACGTGCCGCATGCGAGCGTCTGCGGCGGCCGCGCGCGCTGCTCGACCTGCCGCATCCGCATCATCGGCGACCACGCCGGATTGCCCGAGCCCTCGCCGCGCGAAGCCTTCGTGCTGCACCGGGTCGGCAATGACGATCCGTCGATCCGGCTGGCCTGCCAGTTGCGGCCCACCACCGACCTGAATTTCTTCCAGCTGTTCCTGCCGAGCACGACGTCGGCCAACGCACACGCCGCCAATCCGGCACGGGTCGGCCAGGAGCGCTATCTGGTCAGCATGTTCGTCGACATGCGCGGCTCGACGCAGCTCGCCGAGAAGCGGCTGCCGTTCGACACCGTGTTCATCGTCAACCGCTTCCTCGGCGCGGTATCGCAGGCGGTGCTGGAGGCAGGTGGCCGGCCCAACCAGTTCATCGGCGACGGCATGCTGGCGCTGTTCGGGCTTGCCACCGACCGGCAGGTGGCCTGCCGCCAGGCGTTGCGCGCGGCGGCGCTGATCGCAACCCATATCGACGAGCTGAACCAGTTCCTGAGCCACGATCTGCGCGAGCCGATCCGCTTCGGCATCGGCATCCATGGCGGCGAGGTGATCGTCGGCGATATCGGCTATCGCGACCACATGGTGTTCACGGCGCTCGGCGATGCCGTCAACGTCGCGGCACGGCTGCAGGACATGACCAAGGCGCTGGCCTGCGAGGCAATCATCTCGGACGAGGTGCGCGTCACCGCCGGGCTGGCCGACGATGCCCTGCCGGCGCAGGAGGTCGCGATCCGCGGCCGCAACGAGCCGATGACCGTGCGCACGGTCGAAAAGACGCAGCTCCTGTCGACGCTGGTCGACGACCGGCGTGCCGTCGCGGCCTGACCGGTTCATCTCCGCTTCAGCCCAATGTGACCTGCCGCACATCCGACGGTGCGTTCAGCAGAGATGCTCGAACGTGCCCGGTGCCGGATGCGACTGATTGGCGATGGGTAACACTGCAACCGCGCCGCGACAGAGCTCAACGCGCACCCGAAGGAGAAGACCATGCTTCGCAAAGTCACGCTCGCTCTCGCCACTGCCGCAACCCTCGGTGCCGCCGCGCTGGCGCCGACCGCAGCTTCCGCCAAGCCGTTCTTCTGGCATCCGCATCACCATCACTTCTGGGGTGGCCCGGGCGTTGCCGTCGGCTTCGTCGACTCCGGCTGCTACGCCACCCGCCTGGTGCTGACGCCCTACGGCTATCGCTATCGCACCGTGAACGTCTGCTACTGATCGAACGTTCTACTTGGATGGAAACGCCCCGGTCGTCGACGCGACCGGGGCTTTTCGTTGTTGCGACGCAACGCTGCGAAAGCTCAATTGACTTGCCGTTCCCCGGTGCGACATTTGGACAGCGCGCATTCCGCGATGCGAAGGCGCGCAAGGCAATCTGGGCCTGGTGATGACCGGCTCACGACAGAACAGCTTCGGAGGAAGCGGAATGCTCGATCGACGAGACTTGATGAAGCGCGCCGGATTGGCGGCTTTGGTGACGGGGCTGGGATCAAGGGGCGCACTCGCCCTCGACACCGTGACGCTACCCTTTGGCAATGGCGAGCGGCCGCTGGTGCGCTACCCGCAAAAGCGCCCGATGATCGGCCTGACCGCCCGCCCGCCGCAGCTGGAAACGCCGTTTGCGGTCTTCAACGACGGCCCGATCACGCCGAACAATGCGTTCTTCGTGCGCTATCACCTCGCCGACCTCCCCTACAATCTCGATCCGGACAAGTTCACGCTGGAGATCAAGGGCAAGGTCGACAAGCCGCTGAAGCTGTCGCTGAAGGACATCAGGAAGCTGAAGGCGACCGATATCGTTGCCGTCAACCAGTGCTCCGGCAACAGCCGCGGCTTCTTCAGTCCGCGCGTCGCCGGCGGCCAGCTCGGCAACGGCGCGATGGGCTGCGCGCGCTGGCACGGCGTGCCGCTGAAGACCGTGCTCGACATGGCCGGCGTGCAGGCCGGAGCCAAGCAGCTCACCTTCAACGGCATGGATGGTCCGGTCAGCGACAAGACGCCGGATTTCGTCAAGGCACTCGACATCGACCACGCACGCGACGGCGAGGTGATGCTGGCCTGGGGCATGAACGGCGAGGACCTGCCCTTCCTCAACGGCTTCCCGCTCCGCCTCGTGGTGCCCGGCTATTACGGCACCTATTGGGTGAAGCACCTCAACGAGATCACCGTGATCGACAACGTGTTCGAGGGCTTCTGGATGAAGTCCGCCTACCGGATACCGGATACGCCGAACAATGCGGTCGAGCCCGGCACCGCACCGAAGGCGACGATCCCGATCAATCGCTTCACGGTGCGCTCGTTCATCACCAGCGTTGCCGACGGCGCCAAGCTGAAGGCCGGCCGCACCATGCTGCGCGGCATTGCCTTCGACGGCGGTAAAGGCATCAAGGAGGTGATGGTCTCGACCGACGGCGGCAAGAGCTGGACGCCGGCCAAGCTCGGCAAGGACCTCGGCAAATACGCCTTCCGCGAATGGAAGTTGCCGGTGAAGCTCGCGGCCGGTCCCGCAGAGCTGAAGGTGCGCGCCACCAACAATGCCGGCGACACCCAGCCGATGGATCCGTTGTGGAATCCGGCCGGCTATCTGCGCAACGTCGTCGAAACCGTGCGCGTCACCGCAGCGTGAGGAGAAGCATCATGACCAGCAAGCTGCTTCCATCCCTCGCCGCGATCGCCGCGCTGTCGATCGGCGCTGCCATCGCCGCGCCCGTGAACTACACGGTCCCCGAGGAAACCGCGGCCTTCAAGCCGGGTCCCAACCTCGAGGTGGTGCAAAACAACTGCACCGCCTGCCACTCGGCCGACTACATCAAGACCCAACCGCAGGGCGAGAAGTTCAAGAAGGATTTTTGGCAGGCCGAGGTGACCAAGATGATCAAGGTCTACGGTGCGCCGATCGACGAAGCCGACGTCGGCAAGATCGTCGAATACCTCTCCGCGACCTATTGAGACGCCGCCGGTCGATCCCCGCGCGCCGGCCGAAAAGGCAGCGCGCGGGACGATCGATCCAGTTCGGTACACCGGAACCGATCCGTTTTTGCAGCGCATCAATTGACCACGAAACGGGCAATCCGGCGTAAAACCCCCGCAAAGCGGGTTGTTTCCGGTCAAAAACACACCGTCGTTTGATCTACCCAGCTTTTTTCAAACTGCTATCCTGTCGTTGCGGACAAGCCGGTTTTTGCGGGGACCGACTGGTCTGTTTTCGATTGATTCCGCGGAGACGACTGGAATGCCCAAAGGTACAGTGAAGTGGTTCAACCCGACCAAGGGTTATGGATTCATCCAGCCCGCATCGGGCGGCAAGGACATTTTCGTTCATATTTCAGCAGTTCAGAAGGCTGGCCTTCAGACCCTCAACGAAGGTCAGTCGGTTGAATACGAAGAGATTGCAAATCGCGGCAAGACGTCAGCCGAAAACCTCAAGGTCTAGCGTCACAGCGCCAGATCCGGCGGCGCACTCTCGGACGCCATCCGGGAGTGGGGGCCGATCCACACACCAGACAACGTGACGTTCGGCGGGGCGGGCACGATGCCCGCGCGCCATGGCGTTGAACTATATGGCGTTGAACTATTTCGGCGGCCACCGCTCGCGCGCCGACGACTACCTTTTGCGCCGGGAAGCGCGGCTGCGCATTGCAGCATCACAGGCACGTGCCGCTCTGGCCGTTGCCGCACGGCACCCGCTTCGACAGCTGCTGAACCTTGCGCTTCGACTCGGCCTGCGCCAGCACGTCGAACACGCTTGACGGGGTGAGCTGCGTGGCCTTGCGGAAGTCCTCGGTCGCCTTGTCGACATGGTTGAGCGCCTCATGCGCCTTGGCGCGGGCGAACAGGCCCTCAACCGTCTCCTTCTGCGCGATCGCCCGGTCGAGATCCTCGACCGCCTTGTCGTAGTTGCGCAACGCCGACCAAGTGATGCCGCGCAATGTCAGCGCCGGCTGATAATCGGGCCGCGCAGAGAGGATGAAGTTGAGATCCTTCATCGCGTTATCCGGCTTCTTCAGCCCGAGATAGGCCCGGGCGCGCAGCACATGCGGGAAAGCATCGTTGGGCGCCCGCGTGATGATCTGGTCGAAGGCGGCGATGGCGCGGTCGTACTGGGAGGAAGTCAGCATCGCGAGCCCGCGGCCGAGCTGTGCCGTCGGATTGTTCGGGCTTCGCTCCAGCACAGCGTCGATATCGACCAGTCCCTCATCTGCGCGGCCCTTGAGCATCAACGCGAGGCCGCGCCACGATTTGGCGATCAGATTGGTCGGCACCAGCGCCAGGGCCTGATCGAAATCCAGGAGCGCCTTGTCGAGCTGATTGAGGCCGATATGGGCGAGCCCACGCTCGGTGAAAGCGAGCGTCTCCTTGGGATTGAGCGAGATCGAATGATCGTAGTCGGCGAGCGCGTCCTGCACCTTGCCGGTGCCGGCCTTGACGAGGCCACGCGCCAGATAGGCCAACGAATTGTTCTGATCGAGCGTGATGGCACGGCCGGCGTCGGCCATCGCTTGATCGAACTGCCGCGTGCCGGCGGCATGGAGCGCGCGGGCCGCCAGCAGCTGCGGATCGTCCGGCTTGACCTTGAGCAGGGCATTGAGATCGTTGCGCGCGTCCGCCGACCGGCCGAGCTTTGAATAGGCCAGTGCACGCAGGCGCAGCGCAGCCTCGTTGCGGGGATCGCCGCCCAGCACCTGGGTGAGATTGGCAACGGCGCCTGCGTAGTTGCCCTGTGCGACGAGCTGCTTAGCCTGCTCGACCTGCTGGTTACCCGCCGCCGGCCCGGCTGGCCGCGCCGGCGGCGCGCCTGGAGCCGGTGCGGCCTGCGGCGGCGCGGCGCCGCCTGCTGCCTTGGCGAGTTCGGCCTGCATCGTGACCGCCTGCTGGCGCTGCTGCTGGATCTCCTTGTTGTCGGGAAGCACCGCCAACAACCGGTCGAAGTCGGCAATCGCGCGGGCATAGTCACCCTTGGCGCTGTAGAGCTGGGCACGGGCGAAATAAGCGTTGCGCTCGGCCTGCGGCGCCTGCGCGATCGCACGCGAGAAATCCTCGATCGCTTTATCCATGTCGCCCTTGCGGCGATGGGCCTGACCCCGCCAGTAGAATGCATTCGGCGTGCCGGCGTTGACGGCAATCGCGGTGTTGGCGTCGGCCACCGCCGCATCGGGCTGTCCGGTTTCGACATAGGCCCGCGCGCGCCCGACACGGGCAGCGGGAAGATCCTGCCGCAACGTGATCGCCTGGTCGTAATCCGAGATCGCATCGCTCCAGGCGTGCTGGTCGGCGCGCAGATTGCCGCGCGCCAGGAAGCCGAACGGGTTCTTCGGCTCGAGTTCGATCGCGCGATCGAAGTCGGCGCGGGCCTGATCCGCGCTACCCTTGCGTTGCTGGACATAGCCGCGCGCGATCAGCGCCGGCACGAATTGTCCATTCAGCTGCACCGCCGCATCGGCATCGCTGAGCGCCTGATCGATCTTGCCGCGCGCGATGTCAAATCGCGAGCGGCCGGTGAAGGCCTTGGTGCGGTCCTCCGTGGAGCGTGTGGTATCGTTGATGATGCCCGAGCACGCCGCCTCGGCCTTGTCCGTCGGCGGCCCGCTGCAATCCTCGACATCACCCGCACGGGCCGGGCCGGCGAGCACAGGCCAAAGCAGCAGCGCAAGCGCCAGCAGCTGTGGGAAACGAACGCCGCCGCTGGCGGCATCAATGCAGATCGAACGTGAACGCATGTGGTAGCCTCGGGTTGACCGAATGCTGCCGGTGTTAACGCGTCACTTGGTTCTTATGGTGATGGGGACTGAATGTATTTTTTGGAACCATGGAGTCCAGTTCCAGCGTCAAATGACGCAGATCGCAGTCCCTGCAATCAATGAGGATGGAACAGCGCGGAACGCAGCTGCGACGCTCAGCCGTTCAATCTTCCGTCACCCATTTGGCGACGGTCATGACATCAGGCGGTTGCAAATAGCCGCGGGGCCAGAGATCGACGGCCCATTCCACCTTGGTCGCGCGCTCGACGAGAACGGCGGTGTTGTGCGGCGTTTGCGCCAACGAAAATCCGCGGTAGTGGGGATCCCCGACGTCATGAAACCTGAACAGGTTCCACACCTGCATCACCAGCATCAGGCTGGTCGTGTTCCGCGTCGTGTCCCAGCAATCATAATTGTGTTTGTCGTCGTTGGCGCGGAAATCCGCTTTCGCGACGCGCTTGTCGGTGCCGAGGATCGGCCCCATGCGCCGGTCGAACCAGATCACGGCCTTTTGCACGGCCGCGCGTTCGGCGGCGGCATTGGCGCGGCCCGTGGCCATGATCTTGGCCAGGGCCGCCCGGTCGGCTGCGCTGAAGTCGAGCATCTCGCGACGCCGGCAGACGAAGCCGTAACAGACGGTCATCCCCGTCGCCGACGGCGGATAGATCGAGACCGAGGTGTAGAGCTGCAGGATGCCGGAGCTGAGCTCGGCCGCGCGGGCCGGCATGGCCGACGGCAACGACAGCATGAGCACAGCAAGCGCGCCGGCAAATCCGGCCCGCTTCATTCGTATCGGCTGATCAGCGTCTTTCATGAACCACCGCCCCAACTCGACCAAAGGATTATCGCGGGCGTGTCGCGATGCCAAGACATCCGGCGCATGGCTGTGGATCAGACCGGCAGCGGCGCGTCGCGCTTGACTTCCTCCATCACCGCGTAGGTTCGCGTTTCGCGCACGCCCGGCAGCGCCAGCAGGGTCTCGCCGAGAAACCTGCGATAGGCGGTCATGTTGGCGACCCGCGCCTTGACCAGATAGTCGAAGCCGCCGGCCACCATGTGACACTCGAGCACTTCCGGCGCGGTCTGGACCGCCCTGGCGAACTTCTCGAATACATCGGGCGTGGTCTTGTCGAGCAGCACCTCGACAAACACCAGCAGACCAAGCCCGAGCCGGTGCGGATTGAGCCGGGCGCCATAGCCCTCGACGAAGCCGTCGCGCTGCAGCCGCTTCAACCGTTCGCCGACCGAGGTCGGCGACAGGCCGATCCGTTCCGCCAGCTCCACATTGGCAATCCGGCCATCCCCTTGCAGAATCGAGAGGATTTTGCGGTCAGTCTTGTCGATTTCTGTCATATCTACGGCAATTCTCGAATTGATCCTGATTTTCTAAGGCAAATCTGCTAATTTGTCTATCGAACTACGGTTCGCTAGCGCGTACGTGTTCCCACACAATCTCGAGGAACCGCCATGCCAGACCCGTCGCCGCTCCCGCCCCCGTTCAGCGCGCCGTATGCGCCAGACGACAGCGCCATCGCCGCCCGCCTGCGCCAGGACGCAACGCTCGGCGCGGAGGCGGAGGCGCGGATCGACCACGCGGCAACCCGCCTGATCGAGGCAATCCGGGCCAACGACGATCCGCTTGGCGGGGTCGAGGACATGCTGCGGGAGTTCGCGCTGTCAACCAAGGAAGGGCTGGCGCTGATGGTGCTGGCGGAGGCGCTGCTGCGGGTCCCGGACGCGCGCACCGCCGACCAGTTCATCGAGGACAAGCTCGGCCAGGGCGACTTCGTCAACCACGAGACCAGATCGAGCGCGTTCCTGGTCAACGCCTCGGCCTGGGCGCTCGGCATGTCGGCCCGCGTGATCCAGCCCGGCGAGACGCCGCAGGGCACGATCGGGCGGCTGACGAAGCGGCTCGGTGCGCCGGCGGTGCGCGCCGCGACACGGCAGGCGATGCGGCTGATGGGTAGCCATTTCGTGCTCGGCGAGACCATCGAGGCGGCGCTGTCGCGCGCGCAATCGCACACGGCGCGCGGCTCGCGCTATTCGTTCGACATGCTCGGCGAGGGTGCGCGCGCCGCCGACGATGCCCATCGCTATTTCGAATCCTACGCCCGCGCCATCGATGCGATCGGCAAAGCGGCCGGCGATCAACCCCTGCCCGACCGGCCCGGCATCTCGGTGAAACTCTCCGCGCTGCATCCGCGCTTCGAGGCGGTGAGCCACGCGCGGGTGATGACCGAGCTGGTGCCGCAGCTGATCGATCTCGCGCGCCGCGCCAAGGCGTTCGACCTCAACTTCACCGTCGATGCCGAGGAGGCCGACCGGCTGGAGCTGTCGCTCGACGTCATCGCCGCCGCGTTCGCCGACCCCTCGCTCGCCGGCTGGAGCGGCTTTGGCCTCGCAATCCAGGCCTATCAGAAGCGCGCCGCCGACGTCATCGACTATGTCGATGCGCTCGCGCGTGCGCTGGATCGCAGGATGATGGTGCGCCTGGTCAAGGGCGCCTATTGGGACACCGAGATCAAGCGCGCGCAGGAGCGCGGGCTCGACGGCTATCCGGTGTTCTCCCGCAAGGCGATGACCGACCTGAACTACGTCGCCTGCGCGCGAAAGCTGCTGGCGCTGCGGCCTCGGCTGTTTCCGCAATTCGCCACCCACAACGCGCTGACGGTCGCAACCATCCTCGAACTCGCCGACGATCCCTCAAGCTTCGAATTCCAGCGGCTGCACGGCATGGGCGAAGCGCTCTACGCCCAGCTCGGCGAGGACAGGCCCGAGATCGCCCACCGCACCTATGCGCCGGTCGGCAGCCACCGCGACCTGCTCGCCTATCTGGTGCGGCGGCTGCTCGAGAACGGCGCCAACTCGTCCTTCGTGGCGCTGGCCGCCGACAATCGCGTGTCCATCGTGGACCTGCTGCGCCGCCCGGCCGAGATCGTCGGCACCGACGACAAGGCGTCGCACTCCGCGATTCCGTTGCCGGCCGAGCTTTATTGGCCGCAGCGCGAGAACTCGCACGGCATCGAATTCGGCGAACGCAAGGCGCTCGGCGCGCTGACGTCGGCGATCGCGGCCGAACGGAAGGCTTCGCCTTCCGTCACGCCATCAACCACCGAGCAGGCGAATGCCGCCGTTGCCGCGGCGCGCCGCGGCTTCAAGGCCTGGAACGCCACGCCGGCCACAAAACGTGCGGCGATCCTGGACAAGGCCGCGGAGCTGCTCGAGCAGCGCCGCGCCCACTTCCTCGCTCTGCTGCAAAGCGAGGGCGGCAAGACGCTCGATGATGCGCTATCGGAAGTGCGCGAGGCGATCGACTTCTGCCGCTACTATGCCGCGCTGGGGCAAAAGCTGTTCGGTGAAGGCGAGACGATGCCGGGTCCGACCGGCGAAAGCAACGTGCTGGAGCTGCACGGCCGCGGTGCGTTCGTTGTGATCTCGCCGTGGAATTTCCCGCTTGCGATCTTCCTCGGCCAGGTGACGGCGGCATTGATGGCCGGCAATGCGGTGATCGCAAAGCCGGCCGAGCAGACGCCGCGCATCGCAGCCGAAGCGGTCGCGCTGCTGCATCAGGCCGGGGTGCCGCCATCGGCGCTGCATCTGGTCCAGGGCGACGGCGCGGTCGGCGCCGCGCTGGTGGCGCATCCCACTATCGCAGGCGTCGTCTTCACCGGCTCGACGGAGGTCGCGCGGTCGATCAACCGCACGCTCGCCGCCAAGGACGGCGCGATCGTGCCGCTGATCGCGGAAACCGGCGGCATCAATGCCATGATCGTCGACGCCACCGCGCTGCCCGAGCAGGTCGCCGACGACGTCGTGACCTCGGCGTTCCGCTCCGCCGGCCAGCGCTGCTCGGCGCTGCGGCTGCTGTTCGTGCAGGACGACGTCGCCGACCGCATGATCGAGATGATCGCCGGCGCCGCGCGCGAATTGAAGATCGGTGATCCCTCCGAACCGTCGACGCATATCGGACCGGTGATCGATGCCGACGCCAAGCAGCGGCTCGATGCGCATATCGCGCAAATGAAGCAGGAGGCCCGCGTGCATCTCGCCGGCGAGGCGCCATCAGGCAATTTCGTCGCGCCGCACATCTTCGAACTGTCGGCGGCCGGGCAATTGAAGGAAGAGGTGTTCGGCCCGATCCTGCACGTCGTGCGCTACCGCGCCGACAAGCTCGGCGAGGTGCTGAGTGCGATCGAGGCGACCGGGTTCGGGCTGACGCTCGGCATCCATTCCCGCATCGACGACACGATCGAGCACGTGATCGACCGCCTCCAGGTCGGCAATATCTATGTCAACCGCAACATGATCGGCGCGGTGGTCGGCGTGCAGCCGTTCGGCGGCAGCGGCCTGTCCGGCACCGGCCCCAAGGCCGGCGGCCCGCATTACCTCGCGCGCTTCGCCACCGAGCAGACGATCACCATCAACACCGCCGCCGCGGGCGGCAATGCGGCGCTGATGGCGGGGGTGGAGTAATACTCATCACCGACATGTCATTCCGGCATGGTGCATGGGCGCCAGGTCCGGAATGACTTGGTTGCATCGTGCCCCCCAGATGGGTCAAATGGCGGTCCGATCGGGATCATTGCTTGCGATAATTCCAGCTACCGGAAAAACACCAACAAGCGCCACGGGAGCGACGGCACGATGGAAAAAGGCATTTTTGACGGGCTCAAGGTCCTGGACTGCGCGAGCTTCATCGCGGCGCCCGCGGCCGCCACCGTGCTGTCCGACTTCGGCGCCGACGTCATCAAGATCGAGCCGCCCGGCGCCGGCGATCCCTATCGCAATCTGCCCAATCTGCCCGGCTATCCATCGAGCGAGCACAATTTCGCGTGGATGCTGGAGGCCCGCAACAAGAAGAGCCTCGCGCTCGACCTCACCAAGCCTGACGCGCAGCAGGTGCTGTACAAACTCGTCGCCGAGGCCGACGTGTTCATCACCAACATGCCGCCGCAGGTGCGCGCAAAGCTCGGCATCACCTACGACCATCTTGCCCATCTCAACGACCGGCTGATCTACGCGTCCTTCACCGGCTATGGCGAGAAGGGCGAAGAGGCCAACAAGCCCGGCTTCGACTCTAACGCCTATTGGGCCCGCTCCGGCCTGATGGATCTGGTGCGCGCCGACGAGGAGACCACGCCGGCCCGTTCCGTCGCCGGCATGGGCGATCACCCCTGCGCGATGGCGTTCTACGGCGCGATCGTCACCGCGCTGTTCCAGCGCGAGAAGACCGGCAAGGGCTCGCACGTCTCGACCAATCTGATGGCCAACGGCGTCTGGGCCAATGGCGTGCTGGCGCAGGCCAAGCTCGCCGGCGCCAAGTTCAAGAAGCGCAAGCCGCGCGAGGAGGCGCTGAACGCGGTCACCAACCACTATAAGTGCAAGGACGGCCGCTGGCTGATCCTGTCGCTGCTCAACGAAGACCGGCAATGGCCGACGCTGGCGCGCTGCATGGGCCGCGAGGATCTCGTCGCCGATCCGCGCTTCGCCACCAAGGCGGACCGCCATGCGCGCTCGGTCGAGCTGATCAAGATCTTCGACGAGGTGTTCGCCGGCAAGGACCTCGCCGAATGGCGCAAGATCCTCGACGGCAACGGTCTCGTGTTCGGCGTCGTCGGCATCCTCGACGACATCCCGAACGACAAGCAGATGATCGAGAACGAGGTGCTGGTGCGCTTCGAGAACGACACCATGCTGACCGTCAACAGCCCGATCTTCATCGACGGCGCGAGGAAGGTGCAGCCGCGCAAGCCGCCCGAGGTCGGCGAGCATTCCGACGAAATCCTGCGCCAGGCCGGCTACGACGAGGCCACGATCCAGAAGCTGCGCGCATCGGGCGCTGTGGCGTAGCGAACTAACCACCTTCGTGAGTAGCCCGGATGGAGCGAAGCGAAATCCGGGACAAGTCTCGCAATCGGATCACGCAATCCCGGATTTCGCTTCGCCCCATCCGGGCTACGAGGTCATCGAGCATTCCATCGCAGGCATCCGACGCCTAGGAAGCTATCTTTTCATCCAGGCCCAGACGATGGCCACAACGATGATGCCGATGATGACCGCGAGCCCGATCGCCCAGCTGCTGACGCGGACGGCGCTGACCGTCTGACGCTCGGCCTCGTTGGCCGCGATTTCGCGGTCGCGCTGCTTGTCGTCCTCGGGAGCACTCATCGGCTGGTCTCCGCTCAAGGCTGGGTTGTTCGGTGCGTGGTCGCGACGTGGAATGTAGCATCAAATAATGACGCGCAGCCGCTTCGGTTCCGGCGGAAAATCACCGACCCTTCACGAAGCACATGCCGATGTGCGAGGCCTTCCCGGCAACCTGGCAGGCAAGGCCGTCGGCGCAGGTCCAGCCGCGGAAACTGCGGTCGCTCTCGGCGGGCCTCGCGCCCGGCAGATAGCAATGCGCGCCCCAGCCGTCGCTGTATTCGGTGCCGGCAAGCTCGGTGCTGCCGCGCAGCTGCGGCCGGTTGGAGAAGCCGCGCGAAAAGTCCGGCGCCTTGCCGTCGCGGAAGCTTGCAAGGATATCGCGGCGGCGAGGCTGGTCGCCGAAGAAATGCGGCGAGGCCGGCACCACGGTGGAGTTCGACGGCTTTGCCGCCATCCAGTCGACGCCGGGGAAATGGAAGCCGCCGATGCCGCGGGTCTGGTGGCAGCCCGCGCAGGTGACATCGTTGAGGCGCCGCTCGAAGCCGGCCAGCGACTGGATGTTCTGCAGCTTCGTTCCGTCGGCCGCAGCCTTCTGCAGGGCGCCGACGACGTCATCATCCGAGAACACCGCATTGCCGGCCGTGCCCTCGCCCTGCACCATGCCGAATTCGGGCTCCAGCTCGCTGACATCGAAACCGGTCGGCGTCGGCGCGACCGCTACGGTCGCGAGGAAGCGATCGGGGATCAGCAAGGTGCCGCGATCGAGCTCGGCAAAATGCTTGGGGTCAAGCAGCCACGCCTTGAAGTCGCGCCTCAGTGCCCCGTCCGCCAAAATGCGGTCGCGATCGATCTGGTTCTCCAGCGGCGCTTCGGCAAAGCGCTTTGCCGCACCGTCATAATCGAACACTTTGAGCAGATAGTCAGTGCGGAAATCGCGCACCGCGGATTTCGGCGCGTGCGCGATCTGCAGATTGGTCTCGATACGATCGATATTGCGCGCATCGATCAGGGCGAGCGGACCATCCTTGCCGAGCAACTTCTCTATCGCCGGCGGCGCGCTGCCGGTCGCGAGCCAGCGCCGCGCGATTTCGCGGCAGCCGAGCGATGCGTCGTTGCCGTCGCCCTTCGCCTTCAGCACGAGGTTCAGCGTCATCGGCAGCCGTTGCGACACCGCGTTCTCGCCGATCGGCGGCACATCGGTACGGGTCAGCCGGTAGATCAGCCGGATCTCGCCGCAATCTTTCGGCGCCACATAGGCGCGGTCCATGCGGTTGACGATGCCTGACAGCACGAAGCGGACGTCGGGGGATTCAAGCAGCGCGCGATCGAACAGCTGAAACGCAAAGCCGTCGCCGACGCCAATGCTCTCATTCGGCAGGCTTGCCTTATGCTTTGCGACGTAGCGATCGAACTCGCGATCCAGCGCCTCGCGCACCGGAACCATCGCGGCGAGCCCGAACAGACCGCGGTTGGACAGCGGCGTGTCGGCGGAACGCTCTGGGGCGAGCATCCGGCCGAGGCTGAAGCGGCCGTGGTCGAGCTCGCGCAGGGTGGCGGGATCGATAACCGCCGCGCCGCGCTCGAGCGCGCGATCCTCGGCGGCACGTCCAGGCGCGGCGCCGCAGAGCAGAACGGACATCACCAGAAGGCATTTCAGCGCGCGGCTCATGCCCCCACTAACACCGCGCGGCAAACCCTATTCAAGAAAAAAGGCGCTTCACATCGTGGTGAAGCGCCTTGGTGTTGTCGTGTTGCGGAGATCATAGCGTTTTCGAGCGAAGTGGACCCCGGTTCGCGTGAAGAAAACGCGTCCAAACGACGAGCTGGAGCTTCGGTTCTGATTCAGTCAGAACCGAAAATGCTCTAGTGTCCTGAACCAAAAGTTCATGGCATTTTATGCCTTGGCGGGCAGATTGTAAGCGCAGAAGCGTTCGATTGAGCCGAGAATGTCGTCAGCTGATTTGGTCCATCGGAACGGCATTGGGTCAGCGTTGTGATGGTCGATGAAGGAGGCAATCTCGGCCCGTAGCGCCGCCACACTGCGATAGATGCCGCGCCTAATCTTACGCTCGGTGATGAGTGCAAAGAAGCGTTCGACCTGATTGAGCCAGGATGAACTGGTTGGCGTCAGGTGGACGTGCCAGCGCGGCCTCTTTGCCAGCCAGTTGCGGATCAACGGCGTCTTGTGGGTTGCGTAATTGTCCATGACGAGGTGGACGTCCAGATCGTCTGGAACCGCAGCTTCGATCTCATCGAGAAACTTGCGGAACTCTTTGGCACGATGGCGTCCATAGCATTTGCCAATGACCCGGCCGGTTGCGACGTCGAGGGCGGCAAACAGCGAGGTGACGCCATGGCGTTTGTAGTCGTGACTACGGCGCGCCGGCTGGCCAGGTCGCATGGGCAGCATGGGCTGGCTGCGATCCAGCGCCTGGATTTGCGACTTCTCATCGACACACAGTACGATGGCGCGCTCGGGCGGAGCTACGTAAAGGCCGACGATGTCGCGAACCTTGGCGACAAAGTCGGGGTCGGTTGAGAGCTTGAAGGTCTCCAACCGATGCGGCTGCAAGCCGAAAGCGCGCCATATACGCTGTACTGTTGAGACTGACAGCCCGCTGGCCCGCGCCATGCTGCGCGAACTCCAGTGGGTGGCCCCGGGAGGCTGGGTCTCAAGGGTGCGAACGATCACCGCCTCGATCCGGGCATCCTCAATCGTGCGTGGCGTCCCCGATCGCGGCTCGTCCCAAAGACCTTCAAGCCGATGCTCGGAGAACCGCCGCCGCCATTTGCCGACCGTGTCGGGATCGACAGCCAAACGGGCCGCCACGACCTTGCTCTGCTCGCCCTCAGCACAGGCCAGGACGATCCGAGCCCGCAGCGCCAACGCCTGAGCAGTGCTTCGACGCGACGCCAACGATGTCAACTCAGCACGTTCCACCTCATCAAGCTCCAGCGGAGCAAAGCGCCGACCCATCGCCAATCCTCCCCAAATCAGGAGAGTCCGCTATCATCGAGTCGATTTGGAGTCCGCCGAACTTTTGATTCAGGACACTAGCGCGAAACGATCAGGCCCTTGCTGGTGACGACCACCCAACGGCCATCCTGCTTGCGGATGGCGTCGACACGGCCGAGGCCCGGGACGGGGTCGCCGGCGTAAACCTCGTAGATGCCGCCGCGGCCCTCGATCAGCGCGCCGCCATTGCCGACGTCGCGCAGCGACCAGCCGTCGACCACCGGCAGGCGGCCGACCTCTGGCCTGGGGGCGGCCGGCGCCGCCGCGGCAGTCGCCGGGGTGATCGAGCCCGTGACCTCGCGGGCGGGCGTCGCCGCGGCGACGGTGGTCTGCGGCGCGGCGCGGAGCTTGTCGACCGCCTCGCTGAGCTTGTTGAGCTTGGCCATCGGCTCGGCCTGGGCCTTCTCGACCTTCTCGATCCGGTCGCTGGCCTTACTGAACTGGGCCTGGCCGGCCTTGGCGGTCTGCTCGACGCTGGCCTTCAGCGCGGCGACCTCGGATTCGATCCGGGCGAGCGCGGCATCGGCCGCTTCCTTGTTGGCGGCGGCGTCCTTGGCAGCCACATCCCTGACGGAAGCAGCGGCGGGGGCGGCAAGATGGCCGAGCCCCGCGGTCGCGAGCGCACCGCCGATGGCGCCGGCCACGGTCGCCAGAGCGATCACCGCGGCCATCGCCCCGATCCGGCGCGTGCCGGCCGGCTTGCCTGCCGCCTTGGCCGCCTGTTCGGCGCCTGGCCTGGATGCCGTCGCCTCATGGTCCCAGGTGCGGTCACCCGGCGCCATGATCATCAGCTTGCCCGGAAAATGCGGCACTTCCCGCTTGCCGGTCGCGACCCTGGGCACGTCCATATTGGTCGGCTCGACCTTGGCCTCGACCTTCGGCTCGATCATGGACTCGATCTTGGGCTCGATCTTGGGCGGTTCAACCTTCGAGGGTTCAACCTTGGGAGCGTCCATCCGGGGCGCGTCCGCCTTTGGCGACGTCTCTTCCTGCTCGGGCGCAAGCCGGGGAGCTTCGACACCGGTCGCGGCCATCACGGGCTCGCTTTTCGCCGCCATTTCGGCGCCGGTTTGACCGCTGACCGGCTCGCTCTGCTGCTCACTCACGTTCAAAGTCTCCAGACTAGGTTGACAATTCGGTAACTTTTATTGCTTGCGAAATGATTACCCCGCTCCGCCATTACCTAAATTTTAGGGAGTTTTCCGGGCCGGATTTGGGCGATGCTGCCCTGCGGCAATCTGCGCCGCTTCCGTTTGCGCGCGGCGCTTTCCCGATTAACATACCGTCATCTTCCAGCCAGAAGGCAGGAGAGCACCATGACGATCGAGAAATGCATCAAGGAATTTGGTGTCGATGACGTCATCTTTGAGGAAGGCTCGACCGGCCGCGAGCTGTTTGTCGTGCTCGACGGCAAGGTCGACATCGCCAAGATCGATCGCGGAAACAAGACTGCTATCGTCAGCCTCGGCAAGGGCGAGTTCTTCGGCGAGATGGCCGTGATCGACGGCTCGGCGCGCTCGGCGACCGCCATCGCCTCCGCGCCCGCAACGCGGGTGATGCGGATCAACCACGCCCGCTTCGTCTATCTGGTCAGCCAGCAGCCGGCGTTCGCGCTGATGGTGATGGATGCGCTCTCGAAGCGCCTGCGCGCATCCAACGCGGTCACTTACCGGACGGCGGCAACCCCATGAGCGACCGCAAGCCAAGCCCGTTCAAGACGCTGTTCGACGCCGAGGTCGCAACGCTGATCCAGGCCGCCGACGACGTCTATCAGATCCGCTTCAAGAACCGTGCGGCGAACGCCTATCTGGTGCGCGGCAGCAAGCGGACCATCATGATCGACGTCGGACTGTCGAGCAATTATCCGTCGCTCGTCGCCTGTCTCAACCATCTCGGGGTGACGCCCGAGATGATCGACATGGTGGTGCTGAGCCATGAGCATCTCGACCACATCGGCGCGGCGTACCATTTCCACGGCAGCGCCTACATCGCCGCGCACCGGCTCGCCGCCAACAAGATCATGCTGCGCGACGATTTCTCGATGCTGCGCAAGATGTTCAACGAGCCGAACGTGCCGATCGATATCGACATCTGGCTCGAGGAAGGCAACCTGATCGACCTCGGCAATTTCCGCCTCAACGTGATGTACACGCCCGGCCACACCTCGGCCTGCATCACGCTGTTCGACCAAGACAAGGGCCTGCTGTTCGCCGCCGACACGCTGATGCCCGGCGGCGTGATGGGCGGCGTGTTCGGCTCCGGCTCGATCGCCGACTATATCCAGTCGCTGGAGCGGCTGAAGGGCCTCAACTCGAAGATCCTGCTGTCAGGACATGGCCGGCTGTCCGACACGCCGCAGGACGATGTCCGGATCGCGCTGCAGCGCTCGCACGGCCTGCTCGAGGACACCGCGCAACTGTTCGATGCACTCGATGCGCGCTCGAATTTCGAGCCGATCATGCAGTCGGTGCGCGACCTCAACAAGCTCGACGATTGAGCTCAGTTCCTCCCCGTCGTTGCGAGCCAACGGGTCGCAATGACGTTCGGGCGACCGAGCGCCTTCACATTTGACAAATCCGCGCCCGGCCTGTTCAACAGCGGCAACAACAACGTTGAAGAAACAGGGAGCGAGGATCATGAAGCTTTACGACTCGATCGGACCCAATCCGCGCATCGTGCGCATGTTCATGGTGGAGAAGGGCATCGAGATACCCAAACAGACCGTCGACCTGCGCAAGGGCGAGAACCGCGAGACGGAACACCTGAAGCGCAATCCGCACGGCCAGATGCCGGCACTCGAGCTCGACTGTGGCAACTACCTCTCCGAGATCACGGCGATCTGCGAATATCTCGAGGAGAAGCACCCCTCGCCGGCGATGATCGGCACCACGCCGGAAGAGCGCGCGGAATGCCGGATGTGGACACGCCGCGTCGATCTCAACATCGCCGAGCCGCTCGCCAACGGTTACCGCTTCGGCGAAGCGCTGAAATTCTTCGAAAAGCGCATTCCCGTTGCGCCCGAAGCCTCGCCCGGCCTGAAGATGATCGCCGCCAACCGCATCAAATGGCTTGACGACCAGATGGCCGACGGCCGCGACTACATCTGCGGCAAGCGCTTCACGCTCGCCGACATGCTGCTCTATTGCTGGCTCGATTTCGGCAACCAGGTCGGCCAGCCGCTGGACCAGTCGAACGCCAACATCGTCGCCTGGTTCAACCGCGTCGGCGCGCGGCCATCGGTGAAGGCGTAGACGCTCTCTCTACCGTCATTCCGGGGCGCGCGTAGCGCGAACCCGGAATCTCAAGCCATTACCTCTGGATTCCCCGATGCGCGATTGCGCATCTGAGGGTCGATGCTCTCGCATCGCCCCGGAATGACGAACTCAAATCACCACCGGCTTGTCCGGCAGCTCATTCGGGCCGGCGGGAGCCGGGAAATGCTTTGCCAGCTCGCGCGACACCGCCTCGATCCCCTTGATCACGCCCTGCTCGAACTGGCCTGCCCGAAAGTCCGTTTCCATCGTGCGGCAGATCGCCTCCCAGCCGGCATGGCCGACCTTCGCGTCGATGCCGCGGTCGGCGACGATCTCGACGTCGCGGTCGGCGAGCAACAGATAGATCAGAACGCCATTGTTGTGATCGGTGTCCCAGATTCGCAAATGCGAGAACACGTCGAGCGCACGCTCCCGTGCAGGCTGATTGCGGAACAGCGGCACACCGTCGAGCGCGCCCTCGACGACGAAACGGATCTGGCCGGAATGAGTGGCCTCGCCGGCCTTGATCGCTCGCTCGATGGCGTCGAGCACGCGCGGCGGAAAATCACGCCGCACCCGCCAGCGGTGCTCGAGCAGATGCTTGCCGATGCGCTTGATGCCCATGCCTACCAGCTCCCCGAGGCGCCGCCGCCGCCGAAGCTGCCGCCTCCGCCACTGAAGCCGCCGCTATCGCTCGAGCTCGAGCCGCTGCTCCAGCCCCCGCCGCCGGACCAGCCGCCGCCGCGCCGGTACGGTCCCGAGCCTGCCGTCGGACCGCCGAAGTTCAATCCGCCGAAGATCAGCGCCGCGACGGCGGCGAACAGACCGACCACCAGCGCCGTGGCGAGCGAGCCGGCTACCATCCAGGTGAAGACGCCGACGACACCGCCGGTCGCGACCGAGCCCAACAACCGCCCCAGTATCCCGCGCAACACGCCGGCCACGATGATGACGATAAAGATTGTCACCGGATTGGCGAAGTCGACCAGGTTCGGCCCTTGCCAATGCTCGGGCTCCGGCGCCGGCAATTGCTCGCCATTGATCAGGCGGATCATCCGGTCGACGCCGGCCGAGATGCCGCCGGCGAAATCGCCGGCCTTGAATTTCGGCGTGATGTCTTCGTCGATGATGCGATGGGTGACGGCATCGCTCAGCACGCCTTCGAGGCCATAGCCGACCTCGATGCGCAAGTGCCGGTCGTTCTTGGCGACGACTAGGAGCGCACCGTCGTCGACCTTCTTGCGCCCGATCTTCCAGGCCTCGGCCACGCGGATCGAGAACTGCTCGATGGTTTCCTCGCCCGTGGTCGGCACGATCAAGACCGCGATCTGGCTGCCCTTGCGGGCTTCCAGATCCTTCAGCCGGTCGGTGAGCGAGGCGACATCGCTCGCCGACAGCGTCCCGGTCTGGTCGACGACGCGGCCGGTGAGCGGAGGCACCGCGACCTCGGCCCATGCCGGGCACACGAAGCCCAGCAGGAAGGCGAGCAGGATGACGCGTGCGGCGGTCATCGCGATGCGCGCACGCCGGCGTTATTTCGACGGCGCAGGGGCCGGCGACGGATTATTGAAATCGACCTTCGGCGCGGTCGATATTTCCTTTTCATTGTCAACCGTGAAGTTGGGCTTCTCCTTGTAGCCGAATGCCATCGCGGTCAGATTGTTCGGGAAGGTGCGGATGCCGACGTTGTAGTCCTGCACTGCCTTGATGTAGCGATTGCGCGCCACCGTGATGCGGTTCTCGGTGCCTTCGAGCTGCGCCATCAGGTCGCGGAACAGCGCGTCCGATTTCAGCTGCGGATAGTTTTCGGTGACGACCAGCAGCCGCGACAGCGCGCTGGTCAGTTCGCCCTGCGCCTGCGTGAACTTCTGGAACGCGGCCGGGTCGTTGAGCACCTCGGGCGTTGCCTGGATGCTGCCGACCTTGGCGCGCGCGTTGGTGACGCCGAGCAGCACGTCCTTCTCCTGCTGCGCAAAGCCCTTCACGGAGTTGACCAGGTTGGGCACGAGATCGGCGCGCCGCTGGTACTGGTTCACCACCTCCGACCAGCTCGACTTGACCTGCTCGTCACTGGTCTGGATCGCGTTGTAGCCGCAGTTGGTCAGGCTCAATGTCGCCAGCGCTGCGAGCACGGTCCAAAGCTTGCGCATGAAGATGGTCCTCCCCGGGTGGATTCTGCGTCAGCGTAACAGATTTTCGCCGGATAATCCCGTGCGGCGGATTTCGCGGCTTCTTTTGCGGATGATGACGCTTGCCTATCCCTGCCCGCGCCGTTCATCATGGCAAAAAAATCGATCGCGGGAGGATCCATTGGCGTCTGAACAATTCGAGACGATTGTTGTCGAACGGCCCGAGCCCGCGATCGCGCGGATCGTGATGAACCGCCCCGAGGCCCGCAACGCCCAGAACCTGCAGATGACCTACGATCTCAACGCCGCCTTCGACCGGGCGGTGCAGGACGACGCGGTCAAGGTCATCATCCTCGCCGGCAACGGCCCGCATTTCTCGGCCGGTCACGATCTCAGGCCAGGGGCCAAGAACCAGGCGGGTGTCGATTTCCCGCCAGTCGGAAATTGGGGCGGCTTCGCCGAGCCGAACGCCCATGGCCGCTTCGCGCGCGAGCAGGAGATCTATCTGCAGATCACAAGGCGCTGGCGCAATCTGGCAAAGCCGACGATCGCCGAGGTGCACGGCAAGTGCATTGCCGGCGGACTGATGCTGGCCTGGGCCTGCGACCTGATCGTTGCCAGCAACGATGCCGAGTTCTGCGACCCCGTGGTGACGATGGGCGTATGCGGCGTCGAGTGGTTCGTGCATCCCTGGGAGCTCGGCGCGCGCAAGGCCAAGGAGATGCTGTTCACCGCCGATGTCTGGAGTGCCGACGAGGCGCATCGCCTCGGCATGGTCAATCACGTGGTGCCGCGCGGCGATCTCTCGTCCTTCACGCTGGCGCTGGCGCGGCGGATCGCCGCAAAGCCCGCCTTTGCGCTGAAGCTTTCCAAGGAGGCGGTGAACCGCTCCATCGACATCATGGGACAGCCGGCCGCGATCGATCAGGCCTTCGCGCTGCATCAGCTCTGCCACGCCCACAACCTTCAGGAATTCGGCATGGTGGTGGACCCCGCGGGCCTGCATCCCTCCGTCAAGAAAACCGCCAACGTGTAGCAAGCCAGATGGACCTCACCCTCAGCGACGAGCAGCGCCTGCTGCGCGAAAGTGCCGACCGCTTCGTGGCGGAAACCTTCAGCCCCGAGCATCGCAAGAAAGCGGCGAACGATCCGCTGGGCTATTCGCCCGCGATCTGGAAACAGTTCGCCGAGCTCGGCTGGCTGGCGCTGCCGATCAGCGAAGCCCATGGCGGGCTTGGCGGCGGCGCGATCGAGATCGGACTGTTGATGGAAGCATTCGGCCGCGGGCTGGTGTCCGAGCCGTTCCTCTCGACGGTCGTGATCGGCGCCGCGCTGGTCGCCGAGTGCGGCACCGACGCGCAGAAGCAGGCGATCCTGCCCAAAATCGGCGAGGGCGCGCTCACGCTCGCTTTCGCGCATTCCGAGCGCGCCGCGCGCTTCGATCTCGCTCATGTCGACACGACGGCCGGCAAGACGGCCGACGGTTGGCGCCTGAACGGCAGCAAGATCGCCGTGCTCGATGGCGCGGCAGCCGACCAGGTCATCGTCTCGGCCCGTATCGCCAACGCCAATGGTGCATCCGGCAAGCTTGCCTTGTTTTTGCTGTCGGCGGGAACGCCTGGTCTCACGCTGCGCGACTACGCGCGGCTCGGCGGCGGGCGCGGCTGTAATCTTGATCTGAAGGACGTGCAGTTGCCCGCCGATGCGCTGCTCGGCGACGGCAGTGACGCGCTGCCCGCGATCGAAACCGTGGTCGACCGTGCGATGGCCGCGCTCGGCGCCGAGGCGGTCGGCATCATGCAGACGCTGCTCGACACCACGCTCGAATATACAAAGATCCGCAAGCAGTTCGGCCGGCCGCTATCGGCCAACCAGGTGATCCGCCATCGCCTCGCCGACGTAGCGATGCAGGTCGACGAGGCGCGCTCGATGGCGTTGCGCGCCGCGCTGATGGCCAATGCCGAGCCTGTGGCCCGCAGCCGTGCGGCGTCCGGCGCCAAGGCGAAGATCGGCAAATGCGCGCGCTTCGTCGCCGAACAGGCGGTGCAGCTGCACGGCGCGATGGGTGTCACCGAGGAGCTCGACATCGGCGCCTATTTCAAGCGGCTGCTCGCCTTCGACACGCTGTTCGGCAACAGCGCCCATCATTATCGCCGCCACGCCGCGCTCAGCGGCCGCGCCCACGCCTAACGGAGAGCGCACCATGGATCTCACCTTCAGCGCCGAGGAACGCGCCTTCGAGCAGGAAGTCCGCGATTTCATTGCCGGGAGCCTGACGCCGGAGATGAAGCGCGCCACCGCGCTGACGCCGTCGGTGTTCTCCGACCCCGACATCGGCATGGCCTGGCAGCGCGCGCTTCACAAGAAGGGCTGGGGTGCGCCGGGCTGGCCGGTGGACCATGGCGGACCGGACTGGACACCGGCACAGCGCTGGATCTTCGAGGCCGAATGCGCGCGCGCCGGCGTGCCCAATGTCAACGTGATGGGCGTGAAGATGGTCGGCCCCGTCATCATCGGGTTCGGCTCGCCCGAGCAGCAGAATTTCTATCTGCCGCGGATTCTCTCCGGCGAGGATTACTGGTGCCAGGGCTATTCCGAGCCGGGCTCGGGCTCTGACCTCGCCTCGCTGAAGACCCGCGCGGTGCGCGACGGCGACGACTACATCATCAACGGCACCAAGATCTGGACCACGCATGCGCACCACGCCAACCGCATGTTCGCGCTGGTGCGCACCAATGACGGCGAACGGCAGCAGGACGGCATTAGCTTCATCCTGATCGACATGAAGACGCCGGGGATCACCACGCGCCCGATTCTGACGATCGGCGGCGACCACGAGGTCAACCAGGTGTTCTTCGACGACGTCCGTGTGCCCGTCGCCAACCGCGTCGGCGAGGAAGGCAAGGGCTGGACCTACGGCAAATATCTGCTGGAATTCGAGCGCGGCTCCGGCATCGCGTCGGCCAAGCTGCGCGAAGCGCTGAAGACGATCTCCGATCTCGCTGGCTCCGACGTCACCGGCCGCGCCATCGAGGATCCCGACATCGCGATCCGGATGTCGGAGGTCGAGGTCGATATCGACGCGCTCGAGATGACCGAGCTCAGGGTGCTGTCGGCGCTGCAGACCGGACAAAATCCCGGCGCGGTGTCGTCGCTGATCAAGCTCAGGGTCAGCGAGATCCGCCAAGCGGTGACGCGGCTCGGCGTCGACGTGATCGGCCAGGACGGGCTTGCCGTCGAGCCGGCGCGTCCGTTCTACCGGCTCAACCACGAGCCGGCGATCCCCGAAGAACTGCTGCCGGTGGTGCCAGAATATCTCAACGGCCGCGCCTATACGATCTTCGGCGGATCGTCCGAGATCCAGCGCGACATCATCGCGAAGATGGTGTTGGGGTTGTAGGGCACCGTCGTTCCGGGGCATCGCAAAGCGATGAACCTCAGGTGCGCAATTGCGCACCGGGGAACCTCGATGTTGTGGCGCGAGATTCCGGGTTCGCGCGAACGCGCGCCCCGGAATGACGGTGGAGGAGAAAGCGCGGCCTATGCCGCCCCCACCTTGGCGTCGCGGATCGCCTGCCAGATCTTCGACGGCGTCAGCGGCGTGTTCAGCTGGGTGATCCCGACCTCGCTCAGCGCATCCATCACGCCGTTGGTGATGCAGGGCGGCCCGCCGATCGCGCCGGACTCGCCGCAGCCCTTGGCACCCAGCGGATTGGTCTTGCACGGCGCGGAGCCATCGAGCGTCACCGTGATCGGCGGAATGTCGTCCGCGCGCGGGATGCAATAGTCCTGATAGCTCGCGGTCAGCAGCTGGCCTTCCTCGCTATAGGCCACGCCTTCATACAGCGCCTGGCCGATGCCCTGGACAACGCCGCCGTGCACCTGCCCCGTCACCAGCATCGGATTGACCGCGACGCCGACGTCGTCGACCGTGGTGTAGCGCACCACCCGTGTGACGCCGGTCTCCGGATCGATCTCGACCTCGCAGATATGGGTGCCGTTCGGCCAGCTCGGCCCGTCGACATTGCCTTCGCTCTCGACCGAGAGCTTTGCGCCGTTCTCCTTGGCCGCGATCTCGAACAGGCTGATGCGCCTGTCGGTGCCGACCACGGTGAGGAAGCCGTCGCGATACTCGATGTCCTCGACGGAGGCTTCCAGCAAATTGGAGGCCTTGTCGCGCGCCTTGTTGATCATGTCGTTGCTGGAGACCGCAACCGCGGTGCCGCCGACGAACAGCGAACGCGAGCCGACGCTGCCGAAGCCGGTGGCGAGATCCGTGTCGCCCTGAATCACATCGATCTTGTCCATGGCGATGCCGAGCGTATCAGCGATCATCTGGGTGTAGGTGGTGGCGAGGCCCTGCCCCATCGCCATCGTGCCGGAATGCAGGATGACGCGGCCCTCGGCGGTCGCGTGCAGCGAGACGTTCTCGGTGTGGGCGCGGCCGCCGGTCCACTCGATGTAGCTGGTGAGACCGCGGCCGTAGAGCAGGCCCTTCTTCTTCGCCGCCTTCTTGCGCGCGGCAAAGCCGTTCCAGTCGGCCAAATCGGACGCGCGCTCCAGCATGTGCGCGAAGGCGCCGGAGTCGTACACCTGCCCGACCGCATTGGTGTAGGGCAGCTGCACCGGCTTGATGTAGTTGACCTTGCGGATGGTGCGCGGGTCCATGCCGATCTGGCGCGCGGCGGCGTCGAACAGCCGCTCGACGATGAACACCGCCTCGGGCCTGCCGGCGCCGCGATAGGCGCCGACCGGCGCGGTGTGGGTCATCACCGACTTCACCTCGAAATGCACCAGCGGCAGGTCGTAGACGCCGGTCTGCACGAACGGGCCGAGCACCAGCGGAATGATGTTGGCGGTACCCGACGAATAGGCCCCGGTGCCGCCGATCGAGCGCACCCGGTAGGCCAGCACGCGGCCCTTGGCGTCGAGCGCGAACTCGCCGGTCGAGGTCAGGTCGCGGCCATGGGTGCCGCCGACGAACTCGTCGGTGCGGTCGCCGCGCCAGCGGATCTTCTCGTTCAGCTTGGTCGCGGCATAGGCGACGATGCCGTCTTCCGGATACAGGCTGGTCTTCTGGCCGAAGCCGCCGCCGATGTCGCCGACCAGCACGCGCACGCTGTCCTTCGGCCGCTTCAGGATCGATTCCGCCAAGAGGTCGCGGGTCGAACCCGGAGTCTGCGACTGCACGTGCAGAATCAGCCGGCCGGTCTTCTTCTCGATCTCGGCAATGGTCGAGCGCGGCTCCATCGCCGACGGCACCAGGCGCTGGCTGACCAGGTCGAGCGACACCTTGTGCGCGGCATTGGCGAAGGCTTCCTCGACCTTGGCGGCATCGCCATAGCTCATCGCGGCCACGATGTTGTCGGGCGCCTCCGGCCAGACCGCCGGCGCGCCCGGCTTGATCGCCTCGACCGGATCGACCACCGAGGGCAGCACCTCGTAATCGATCTCGATCGCCTCGGCCGCGGTCTGCGCCAGCACCCGCGAGGTCGCGACCACGGCCGCGACGCCCTCGCCCGCGTAACGCACCACATCATGCGCCAGCAGGCGCCGTGGCGGCACGGTCATCGGCGAGCCGTCGGGCCGCTTGAAGATCGCAAGCGTCGGCAGCGTGCCGATATCGTCCTTGACGAGGTCGGCGCCGGTATAGACGGCCTTGACGCCCGGCATCTCCAGCGCCGCCTTGGCGTCGATCGACTTGATGTTGGCATGGGCGTGCGGCGAGCGCAGCACGTGCAGCCAGAGCGCGCCGTCCTGCGGCTTGTCGTCGATGAAATGCCCCTTCCCGGTGACCAGCCGCTGGTCTTCAAGACGCTTGACTGGCTGGCCCGCACCAAAACGCATATTGCCGGGAAGAATGTTCATCAGAGGGTCCTTCGAGCTTCCAAGAGTTTCCAGAGAATTTGGCGGGGGTTTTAGCGGATTTTGGCGGCCTGACAACCACGCGCCGGCCGGAGGACAGGCGTCTCGTCGCGCGGCGCGCGGAAGCACAATCCGGCGGCACGCGTCAGGCCAGTGACGACATCATTGCGCCCGGCCGATATCGACGATGGCGACCTCGACATCGCGCGCCGAGCCGTCGCGGTTCACGCTGAGCCGCACTTTCTTGCCGACCCCGATCTGCTCGAGTTGGTCGGCCAGATCGGAGAGCCGGTGCACCGGCTTGCCGTCGACCGCGGTGATCACGTCGCCGAGTTCACCGGTCGACATGTCGACCCCGCGTATCCCGGCGCGCTCGGCCGGCGACCCCGGTGTCGTGCGCACCACGATCAATCCTTCGGCACCGATACGCGTGGCGACCGCCTCATTCGCGGTCACGATGCCGATCCCCGGCGTCGGCACGCGACCGTTGCGGATCAGCTCGGGCACCACGCGATTGACGATGTCGACCGGGATCGCGAAGCCGATGCCGGCATTCGAGCCCGACGGCGACAGGATCGCCGTGGTCACGCCGATCAGCCGCCCGGCAGAATCGAGCAACGGGCCGCCCGAATTGCCCGGATTGATCGCGGTGTCGGTCTGGATCACGTTGGAGATCTCGCGGCCGCTCGAGGTCGGCAGCCGGCGCTTGAGCGCGCTGATGATGCCGCTGGACATCGATTGATCGAGCCCGAACGGGTTGCCGATCGCGTAGGCGAACTGGCCGACCTTAAGATCGGACGAGCTGCCGAGCGCCAATGACGGCGGCAGCTTGCGCGCGCTGCGGATGCGCAGCACGGCCAGATCGTAGTTCGGCGCCGTGCCGACGATTTCGGCGCGTACCGCTTCGCCGGAGGCAAAGCGGATGGCGACCTGGCTTGCGTTCTGCACCACGTGGTTGTTGGTAACGACGTGGCCGTCATTGTCCCAGACAATGCCGGTGCCCGACGCCGCGCCGCTTTCCTGATCCTCGCTCAGCGGATTGGCGGCGGTTTGCGTCACCACCTGCACGACCGACGGCGAGACCTTCTCGAAGATCTCGACATTGGCCTTTTCGGCATCCGACAGCGCGCCGCGCTCGGTGACCGCGCGGGCAGCCGGGCCGCTCCACGGCGCCTGACGGATGCTGCCGGCCGCGAAGATCAGCAGAATGGCCGCGATCACGGCCAGGACAAGGACGGTACGCCGATTCATTGGTGTGCTCCACGCAACAAACGCGCTGACCAAGCGGAGGTTTCCGGCATGGCCAAGGCGGATTGCCCGGCATTTTGCCGCGCAGCCCCCCGACGGCCTCAGCCCAGATCGCGCAACGCCGCCTCGACCACCTTGCGCTGCTCGGCCGTGAGCGGCGCCTGCGGCGGCACGGGATCGCCGACGTCGTAGCCCTGGCTCGCGAGCCCGGCCTTGATGCAGGCGGCGAGGTTGAAGCGGGCAAACGCCTCGTTG
This sequence comes from Bradyrhizobium sp. USDA 4538, assembly GCF_024171045.1. NCBI lineage: Bacteria > Pseudomonadati > Pseudomonadota > Alphaproteobacteria > Hyphomicrobiales > Nitrobacteraceae > Bradyrhizobium > Bradyrhizobium sp. USDA 4538. The sequence goes on along the minus strand of NZ_JALJZE010000001.1, from coordinate 5,608,019 downwards.
ATGCGCCACAGCTTGCGCTGCAGGGCCATCGCCTCATCCCAGCGGGTGCGGCGGCACAGATTGTAGAGCTCGACACTCTGCCGCGGGATGATGCAGGCCGGGCCCGCCATCCAGCCGTGGCCGCCGATCAGCATCACCGCGGCCGGAATATGGGCGGAGGCCGAGAACACTTTCAGGCTGTCGCCGCAACGGTTCATGATCGACAGCAGCCGCCCGGTGTTGGTCGAGGCGTCCTTGATGTAGCCGATGCGCGGATGCCCGGCGAGCCGCGCGATGACGTCGAGCGTGAGGTCGGAGCGCTGGAAATTCGGATTGGTGTAGATCACGACCGGAATGTCGACGGCATCGGCGATGGCACGGAAATAGGCTTCCACCTGCGCGTCGCCGACCGGAAAATACGCCTCCATGATCGCGAGAATGCCGGTCGCGCCGCGCTTCTGGTAGGCCTTGGCCTGCGCCACCGCATCCGCCGTCGAGGTCGAGGCGACGCCGGCGACCACCTGCACGCGGCCCTGCGCGGCCTCGATCGTGGTCGCCACCACCTGCATGCGCTGCGCATTGTTGAGATAGGCGAACTCGCCGGTCGAACCGAGCGGCGTCAGGCCGTGGACGCCGGCCTTGACCAGATCGTCGCAGAGCCGGCCCAGCACCTCGGTGCGGACATGGCCGGCAGGGTCGACCGGGGACACCAGGTACGGAAAGACGCCGTGGAAATCAGCCATTTGCGAGCCTCGTTGACGGCGAGACATAATCGGGATCGTGCGCAAAGGGAAGCGGCGCGCCGCTGCGCATGGCGCCGAGCACCGCTGCGAAATCCGTGCCGGCGCGGAAACCGAGCAGCCGTTCGGCCTTGCTCGCGTCGTAGATCCGGCCGATCGATTTCGGCAGGCGCCAGCCACGCCGCGCGAACAGCGCCGGCGCATCGGGGAACGTGCGCGCGATCACCCCGGCCGCGTCGGTCTTCAGGTCGGCGACATCGCTGCGCGCAAACGGCGTCGGCGCGCTGATCACGAAGACCTCGAAGCCGCGGATCTTCTCGAGCGCCACGACATGGGCATCGGCGGCGTCCTCGACGGTGAGGCGGCGGTACAGCAGCTCGGTCGCCTTCAGGTTCTCGCCATGGATGTCGCGGATGGTATCGTCATCCTCGGGGAAGAAGCGGCTAGTGCGCAGCACCGCACAGTTCAGCCCGTGCTCGCGGCTGTACAGACGGCACAGCCCTTCAGCGGCGAGTTTTGTCACTCCGTAAATGTTGCGCGGCTCGAGCGGCCCTGTCGTCTCGTCGAGCCACACCGCAGCATGGCCCTCCTCGTCGCGGATCGCCTGCGAGATCATCAGCGACGTCGTCGAGGTGAAGACGAAACGGGCGTGGCCGGCAGCCACGGCTGCCTGCAGCAAATTGAGCGTGCCTGACACATTGACGTCGACAAAGGCCTGCGGCGCGAACCGCTCGATATCGGGCTTGTGCAACGCGCCGCCATGGATCACGGCCTCGATGCCGTAATCCGCGAACACGCGCTCGACCACCGATCGCTCGGCTACCGAGCCTGTGACATCGGTCGCCTCGCCCGGGACGACGTCGAGGCCGACCACATCATGGCCGGCCTGTCGAAGCCGCGGCGCGAGGAAACGGCCGAGCCAGCCGGAGGAGCCGGTCAACAATATTCGCATGAGGTCCGCCCGGCCCGCGCCTTTCAGAACACCTTGGCGATCGCGGCCTGCGCGTCGCCCTGGATCTGCTTCAGATGATCCGGCCCGCGGAAGCTTTCGGCGTAGATCTTGTAGACATCCTCGGTGCCGGAGGGACGCGCGGCGAACCAGCCCGCCTCGCTCTCGACCTTGATGCCGCCAAACGGCTGGTCGTTGCCCGGCGCCTTGGTCCTGACCGCGCGCACGGCATCGCCGGCGAGCTGCGTCATGTTGAGCTGATCGGGCCCGAGCGCCTTCAGCGCGTTCTTCTGCTTCGGCGTCGCCGCCACATCGATGCGCTCGTAATAGGGAACGCCGAGTTCGGCGGTCAGTTCGCCGAACAATTCGCTCGGATCGCGGCCGGTCTTGGCGATGATCTCGGCCGCCAGGAGGCCGAGGATGATGCCGTCCTTGTCGGTGGTCCACACCGAGCCGTCGCGCTTCAGGAACGATGCGCCCGCGCTCTCCTCGCCGGCAAAGCCGAAGCCGCCGCTGCCCAGCCCGTCGACGAACCATTTGAAGCCGACCGGCGTCTCGACCAGCTTGCGGCCCAGCTTCTTCGCGACGCGATCGATGATCGAGCTCGACACGATGGTCTTGCCGATCGCGGCGTCCTTGCTCCATTGCGGCCGGTGCGCGAACAGATAGGCGATCGCGGTGGCAAGGAAGTGATTCGGGTTCATCAGCCCGTTCGAGCGGGTCACGATGCCGTGGCGGTCGGCGTCGGTGTCGTTGGCGAAGGCGACGTCGAAACGGTCGCGCATCCCGATCAGGCTCGCCATCGCATAAGGCGACGAGCAGTCCATCCGGATCTTGCCGTCCCAGTCCGCGGTCATGAAGCGGAAGGTCGGATCGACCGCCTCGTTGACGACTGACGCGTTGATGCCGTAGCGCGCGATGATCGGCTGCCAGTAGTGCACCGCCGCGCCGCCGAGCGGGTCGATGCCGATCTTGACGCCGGCAGACTTGATCAGCGCGAGATCGACGGTGTTGCCGAGATCGGCGACATAGGGCGTGATGTAGTCGTGCAGATGCGTGGTCGCGGCCTTGCGCGCGCGATCATAGGACAGCCGCGCGACGCCCTTGAGGCCGGCCTCGATATAACGGTTGGCGTTCTTCTCGACTACGGCGGTGACGTCGGTGTCGGCCGGACCACCATGCGGTGGATTGTATTTGTAGCCGCCGTCCTCCGGCGGGTTGTGTGACGGCGTGATGACGACGCCGTCGGCGAGGCCCGTGCTGCGGCCCTTGTTGTAGCTCAGAATCGCATGCGAGATCACCGGCGTCGGGGTGTAGCCGCCCTGCGCGTCGATCATGATCTCGACGCCGTTCGCCGCGAACACCTCGACCGCGCTGGCCAGCGCCGGCTCAGCCAGCGCATGGGTGTCGATGCCGATGAACAGCGGCCCGGTGAGACCCTTCTCGCGCCGGTAATCGCAGATCGCCTGCGTGGTGGCGAGGATATGGTCCTCGTTGAAGGAATTCTTCAGCGACGAGCCGCGATGGCCCGAGGTGCCGAACGCAACCCGCTGAGCGGGATCGCCAGCGTCGGGCTTGCCGGCAAAATAGGCCGTGACCAGCCGCGGCACATTGGCGAGCTGGGCGGGATCGATGGGTTTGCCGGCGGCAGGATTTGGTGCAGTCACGTGACCTCTCAGATCTGGTATCGCCGACCATCTGCGCAATGGTGATGCAGTGGCGTGCTACCATGGCGGCTTACGTTCAATCAAGCCGAGGGCTTTTCGTTCCTTGGCCACCGCAGCAATGCTTCAGCTTCTTGTTTGAGCATGATCTCCGCGCAAACGCTTTGCGTTTGTCGCGAGGGAAAACCGCTTCGCACTTTGCGCTAACGCGGCCCTTCGGGTCCGGATCATGCTCTACGACACATCGATCTGCTGCACCTTCTCGCGCAATTCGTCGACCAGCACCCGCTTGTTCTCGGTATAGTCGATCGGCACCACGACAAGATGCACGCCTCCGCCGGAAAACGCCCGTTCCAGGGTCGGAACGATCGCATCCGTGCTCGCGATCCGCGAACCCTTGGCGCCGTAGCTTTCGGCGTATTTGACGAAATCCGGATTGCCGAAGGTCAGGCCGAAATCCGGGAAATTGTCGACCGCCTGCTTCCAGCGGATCATGCCGTAGGCGGAATCCTCCAGGATCAGGATCACCAGATTGAGCTTGAGGCGGACCGCGGTCTCGAGCTCCTGCGAGTTCATCATGAAGCCGCCATCGCCACAGACCGCGAGCACGCGGTTGTTCGGATACAGCATCGCCGCCATCATCGCCGACGGCAGGCCGGCGCCCATGGTCGCGAGCGCGTTGTCGAGCAGCAGCGAGTTCGCGAGCAGCGTGCGGTAATTGCGTGCGAACCAGATCTTGTACATGCCGTTGTCGAGCGCGACGATGCCGTCCTCCGGAATGACCTGCCGCACATCGTGCACGATGCGCTGCGGTGTCGGCGGCCAGCGGCCCTCGGTGGCGCGATCGGTGATCTTGGCCAGAATGCTCTGGCGCAGGCTGAGCAGCGCGCTGGCATGCGGCAGCTTCCCCTCGACCCGATCGGCCAGCAATTCGAGGCTCGGCCCGACATCGCCGATCACCTCGCATTGCGGGAAATAGACCTGCTCGACCGTTGCCGGCATGTAGCTGACATGGATCACCTGCGGCCCCTTCGGGCCCATGATGAAAGGCGGCTTCTCGACCGTGTCGTGACCGATCGCGATGATGAGGTCGGCGCGGTCGATCGCCTCGTGCACATAGTCGCGCTCGCTCAGCGCGGCGGTCCCCATATACTGATTGGTGCCGCCCGATACCGTGCCCTTGCCCATCTGCGTGGTAATGAACGGGATTTTCGTGCGCCGCACGAAGTCACCGATCCCGGCAGTCGAACGCGGACGCGATGCCGCAGCACCAAGCATGATCAGCGGGCGCTGCGCCTTCAGGATCATGTCGGCGGCGCGGTCGAGCGCAGCCGCGTGCGCGATCGGAATTTCGATCGGATGCGGCGGTATCATTTCGACCGGCGCAATCTCCTCGCCTGCGATATCCTCCGGCAGTTCGAGCAGCACCGGCCCCGGCCGTTCCTGCGTCGCAATTCGGAAGGCGTCGCGGACCAGGGTCGGAATGGTCGCGCCGCTGACGATCTGCAGCGACAGCTTGGTCAGCGGACGGAACGTGTTGACGATGTCGACGATCTGGAACTTGGCCTGCCGGCTGCTCAAAATGCCCTTCTGGCCGGTCAGCATCACCATCGGCATCGCGCCGAGCAGCGCGTAGGCCGCACCCGTGGTGAGGTTGAGCGCGCCGGGGCCAAGCGTCGTCATGCAGACGCCGGGCCTTCCGGTCAGCCGGCCATAGGTCGCCGCCATGAACGCCGCCGCCTGCTCGTGGCGCGTGACGATCAGCTTGATCGAGGATTTGCGCAGGCTCTCGACGACGTCGAGATTCTCCTCGCCGGGGACGCCGAACACCCGCTCCACGCCCTCATTCTCGAGGGCAGCGACCAGCAAATCGGAACCTTTGACCATCTCAGCCTCGCATCGTTGATTGCATGCCGCGCCCGAAGCATAGCCGCATCGCGCGCCGCCGGAAACTGCTTCGCGAGCTCACGGCTTGTGCGCCCTGATCCAGGCGTCGGCGGCGGGCAACACGCGCGCGGCAAGATCGGCCGAGATTGCGATCGCCTGCACCGATCGCGCCACCATCACCCGTCCGCCGGTGGTTGATTGCGACGGAGCAAACGCGGCCAGTTCCGCCGCGTGCGCCTCATCGGTAAAATTGGCCATGAAGTTCGGCACGAACTGGTCGCGGAAGTTCGGCCCCTGCCTTGCCAGCAACGTATCGAAATTGGTCCGGACGAAGTCCCAGGCGAGCTGCGGCTGCTCGCCTGAGGACGCAACCGCGTTGATCATCCCCGTCACGATCGTGTCGGGCAATTCGTCGGTCAGCGTCAACGCCAGCGTCGCCCGCGCCAATTCGGCATCGCGGGCGCTTGCCGCCGCGAGATAATAGCGCAGCCGTTCATTGGTCGCCGTGCTGTTGCGCGCCAGCGCCAGCAGCTGTTCGTAGGTCGCCCGATCGGCGGTCACACCGACAACATGCGTGACGGCATCGCGCAATGCGGTCGGAAGCGAATTGGGATCATCGACGAATGCCGCAAAGCGCCGCTTCGCTTCCGCCACAATAGCCGCATCCCCGAGGTCGCCAAGCGTCGAGATCAGGCTTGCACGCAGCAATGCAGTGTCATCGTCGCCTGAACCGGCGCCGTCCCATCCGATCCGATCGAACACCGGGCGCAGCTTGGCGCGGGCATAGGCCTGGATCACCGGCCGCTCGGTGCGGTCGCGCGACAGGCGGTTCAGCGCGGCAAATGTCGAGATCACCTGGTCCCACACCGCGCGATGGTCACCGGCATCGAGCGCATCAAGCAGCGCGAGATAGAACGGCGCCTCCGCGCGGCCCGCCTGCACCAGCGCCCAGCTGTCGGTAACGACATTGAGACGGTCGGCGACCTGCATTTGCGGGAATGCGTTCAGCAACGCCGCACGGTTCTTCGGGCCATACTCGACCCTGTAGTAACCGACGTCGCCGAGGTTGACCTTGATCGCATCGCCGCAGGCGCCGGCCGGGATATCGGTGCTCCCCTTCAACAATATCTCGTCGAACGGCTTGCCATGCGCCGGTCCGACCGCAACGGGGATCTGCCAGTTGCGGGCCGGCAGCGGCGGATTGTTGGCCGGCGCGATCACGAAGCGATCCTGCCGCAAGGTCAGACGTTGCGCCATGCCGTCGCAGGCCGCCTCGGCGACGACCAGCGGCACGCCGTCCTGCTCGGAGAAGGAGGCGGCGATACCGGTGATGGTCTTGCCGGCGCTACTCTCGAGCGCCTGCCAGAGATCAGCGGTCGTCGCGTTGCTGTAGGCATGCGCGGCCATGTATTTGCGGATGCCGTCGCGGAACGCCGGTTCGCCGAGATAGGTCTCGAGCATGCGGATCAGCGCCTGCCCCTTGTTGTAGGTGATGGCGTCGAATGCCGTGACCGCTTCGCTGTGATCGGCAATCGGCTGCTGCACGGGATGCGAGGTGCGCCGCGCATCGAGCGCCATGGCGAACTGCTTCGCGCCGTAGCCGTTCAGCCAGCCCTGCCATTGCGGATAGAACTGCTCCGAGGCCTTGGTTGCCATCCAGCTGGCAAAGCCCTCGTTGAGCCAGAGATTGTCCCACCACGCCATGGTGACGAGATCGCCGAACCACATATGCGCCATCTCGTGCGCGATGATGGCGAAGATGCCACGCCGCGCGGTCTCGGCGGACGTCGCGGGATCGAACAGCAGCCGGCTCTCGAAGAAGGTGATGCCGCCCCAATTCTCCATCGCGCCGCCGAACCCGCCGGGAACGGCGATCAGGTCGAGCTTCGGCAACGGATATTTGACGCCGAAATAGTCGTTGTAATAGGCGAGCAGCTTCACCGCGCTGTCGAGCGCGAACCGGCCCTGGCCGCCCTTGCCCTCCGTCGTCACCACGCCGACCGTGACGCCGCCGGCATCCGCTGTGACGTGCTCGAGCTCGCCGACCGTGAGCACGAACAGATAGCTCGACATCTTCGGCGTCGGCGCGAACGCAACCTTCTTGAGATCGCCGGCGACCGGCTCTTCGCCGGCCACGGGCATGTTGCCGACCGCGAGCAGATTGCGCGGAATGACGACGGTCAGCGCGAAGCTCGCCTTGAACGACGGCTCGTCCCAGCACGGGAAGATCCGCCTTGCATCGGCCGGCTCCAGCTTGCTGGAGATCATCCGCTTGACCCCGGTCCTGGTCGGGTAGTCGACCGAGAACAGGCCGGTGCCGAATTTGTTGATCTGCGCCGTGAAGGCGATGCGCAGCTTGTGGCGGCCGGCCGCAAGCGGCCTGGCGAAGGTCAGCGTTGCGGTCTGCGCGGTGGCGTCGGTCGCGACCTCCGCGCGCTGGGCGCCGTCATCGATCGTAACCTCTGCGAATGTCGTGTTGACCGCGTTCAGCGTCAGCTGCGCGGTCGCCTCGCGCACCTCGATGTCGACGGTTTCGACGCCTGGCAGAGCGAGGCCCGTGATATCAGGTGTCAGCTCGATCGCGTAATGCAACGGGACGACCGTCTTCGGTAGCTTTCCGGGCGTGCGGTCGAACGAAAATGTTTGCTCGGCCTGCGCGCTTGCGGCCATCGCCAAAGCCAAGCCGATCGCAGTGGCAAGACGACGCAGCAGCGCCCTTCGGACATGGGTTGCAGGCTTGTTCATCGCGCGAAGCTCACGGGAATCTCGGGGATATTCGGATGTCATTGCGGAAGGACGTAGCAGGCAATCTAGTAGAGAAAATGTCGCCACAAAACTGACAACTCCGCGACATTGACATCACAATGGTTCGCACTGATTGGTGCGCCGCTCGCCACGGCGCTTGGGCCCGCCGACCCTTGTTGCTCAACGGCGGGATGGAAGGTTAACCTACGGCCCGCATTCCAGCGGCAACGTCCGCGACGGGAGACAACAATGTTCGGAAAGTTCTCGCGCCGGCAGTTTGCCGGCCTTGCAGGCCTCTCGGCGCTCGGTTTGACCGGCCCTGCCGAGGCTGCAAGCCGTGCGTCGCGGCCGGACGGCACGAACTTTCCCACGGGCTTCGTCTGGGGCACCGCAACCTCGTCCTACCAGGTCGAGGGCGCGGTCAATGAGGACGGCCGCGGCCCATCGATCTGGGACACTTTCACCCACACATCGGGCAAGATCGAGGACGGCTCGACCGGCGACCGCGCCAACGACCACTATCACCGCTACAAGGAGGACGTTCGCCTCATCAAGGATCTCGGCGCCAAGGCGTATCGGTTTTCGATCGCCTGGCCTCGGGTATTTCCCGACGGCACCGGCACGCCGAACCCGAAGGGCCTCGACTTCTACAACCGTCTGGTCGACGAGCTGCTTGCGAACGGCATCGAGCCCTACGCCACGCTCTATCACTGGGACCTGCCGCAGGCGTTGCAGGACCGCGTCGGCGGCTGGCGCTCGCGCGACACCTCGAAGGCGTTCGGCGACTATGCCGGCTATGTGGCGCAGCGACTGACCGACCGCGTGAAGAACGTCTTCACCCTCAACGAGGTCGGACGTTTCCTCCCCTTCGGTTATGCGCTCGGCGTCGACGCCCCGGGGCTGAAGCTGCCGGCGGGCGAGGTGAACCAGGCGCGCCATCATGTGGCGCTGGCGCATGGCCTTGCGGTGCAGGCGATTCGCGCCAAAGGCCGTGCCGGCACGCGAGTCGGGCCGGCCGAGAACATCACCGCCTGCGTGCCCGCCTTCAACACGCCGGAGAACATCCGCGCCACCGAAACCGCGACCCGCGAGCTCAACGCAGGTTTTCTCGGAGTCGTCCTCGAAGGCAGGTACACCGAAGGCTTCCTGCAATATGCCGGCGCGGACGCGCCCAAATTCACCGCGGATGAGCTGAAGATCATCTCGCAGCCCAATGATTTCGTCGGGCTGAACATCTACGCGCCGCAATGCTACATCCTTGCCACCGACCATGCCCCCGGCTGGAAGCCGCTGCCGATGCCGGCTTCCTTCCCGCACATGAGCTCGGAATGGCTGCGGATCGCGCCGGAGACGATCTATTGGGCGCCGCGGATCGCCGCCAAGCTGTGGAACATCAAGAGCATCTATATCAGCGAGAACGGCACGTCCGGTGAGGACAAGGTGCATCCGGACGGGCAGATCTACGATCTCGACCGCATCATGTTCCTGCGCAACTATCTCGCCCAATTGCAGCGCGCGACCGCCGACGGGGTCCCGGTCCACGGCTATTTCCTGTGGAGCCTGATGGACAATTTCGAATGGATCTTCGGCTATGAGAAGCGCTTCGGCCTCTACCGGGTGGATTTCGAGACCCAGGCCCGGGTGCCGAAATTGAGCGCGGCGTTCTACCGCGACGTGATCGCGCGCAACGCGATCGGGGTGTGATCTATCCGGCTTGCGGCCGCGACCCGGACCACGCTCGCTTCAGCAGGTCGCGGATGCCGCTCTCCTCGATCGGCCTCGGATTCCAGTAAGGGTTCTTGGTGGCGAGCGCGGCTGCCCTTGCGATGCCGTCCTCGGGCATGCCGATCTCGGCGAGCGAGCGCGGCGCGCCGAGCCTTGCCGACAGATCGAACAGGCCATCGGCGGCGCTGGCCGCCCCAAGCGCCCTCGCCGCGCGGCTGACTGGATCGCGCGCGGCGGGCGTGTTGTAAGCGATGGTATGCGGCAGCAGCACCGCATGGGTCTCGGCATGCGGCAGGTCGAACAACGCACCGACGGTGTGGCAGAGCTTGTGATGCAGCGCCATGCCCACGGTGCCGAGACAGACCGCGCACAGCCACGCACCATAGAGCGCGTCCGCGCGCGCCTCGAGATCGCGCGGCTGCGCAATCACATCCGGCAGAGACGAGGCAAGCTTCGCAATCGCCTCTTCCGCCATCAGCGAGGTGATCGGGTTGCCGTCCCGCGCGTACAGCGCCTCGGCCGCATGCGCGATCGCGTTGAGGCCGGAGATCGCCGAGAATTTGGCCGGCATCGAGACGGTCAGGTTGACGTCGTAGATCACGGCCTCGGGCAGGATCTTCGGCGATGATTGCGTGGTCTTGACGCCGTCGACGGTCTCGCCGAGTACCGGCGTCATCTCGGAGCCGGCATAGCTGGTCGGCACGATCAGTTGCGGCAGGTCGGTGCGCAGCGCAATCGCCTTACTGAGGCCGGTCGCGGCGCCGGCGCCGATCGCAACCACGCCGTCGGGCTTGAGCTCGCGGACGATCTCCATCGCACGTTCTGTCACCGCGACCGGCGTATGCACCACTGCACCGTCGAACGATCCGGCCACACGGCCGCCGGTCAGGTCGGCGAGATCGCCGAGTTCGGCCTGCTGCCGCCGGCTCACCAGCACCAGCGCGCGATTGATGCCGAGCCGGTCGAGCTCGGCCGCCAGCTGTGCGACCGTGCCGACCCCGAACACGACCCGCATCGGGCTGACCTGGTAGGTGAACGGCTGCGCCATGGCGATTTCCGAAGCGTTGGTCAGCCGCGGCGCCAGTCGCGCGGCGTGCAGCCGAAGCGGTGCCTGAAGCGCCGCGTGAAATGCGACAGGTCGGAGAAGCCCCAGTCGAACGCGATGTCGCCGATCGCGCGCCCGGCGATCGCGGGGTCTCTCAGATCGCGCGCGGCGCCGTCGAGGCGGCGGTCCATCACATGGCTGGCGAATGTCGTGCCGGCGCGCTCGAACAGTTTGTGGACATAGCGCTCGCTGATGCCGATCGCAGCCGCAATGGCGGCAACGCCGAGCCCGGGCTCGCGCAGCCTGCCGTCCACGGCGCGGCGCAGCGCAAGCCACGTCGCATCGGCAAGGCCGGCACTCTCGGCGACGCCGGCGCGGCCGCTGCGCGACAGGCTGAGCGCGACCAGATCGAGCAGCACGCCGAACAGCCGCGCGTTGTCCGCATCCGAAGCACAGAGGGCGGATGTGTTCAGAACCTGCGCCGTCTCGGTGATGAGATGGCCGACGAAGGGATCATCCGAGACCCGCGCCGGCGCGACCTCGGGCGCCGTCGGCAGCCGTTCATCCAGCGCCTCGGCCGGCACCCAGAACGAGGCGACCTGCAGCGCCGGGCCGCGGTCGTGCAGCAGCGCGAAGCGCTGGCCGCTGTCGAAGATTCCGACCTGCCCCGGCGACAGGCTGATCTCGCGTCCCGCCTGCTGGATGCGGCAGCGGCCGGCAAGCTTCAGATTGAGGTAGTAGCAGCGCCGGCTGGACGCGGCGATGTCGGCAGCGGAGCGCCGCACGACATGCTCCGGGAAGCTGACCCGGTTGACCGCGCCATAACCGAGCCCAACGGTCTCGACGCGGGCGAGGAAGCCCGGCGTCGCCGGCGGCTCCGGCGTCAGGTTCATGAAGGCCTGGCAGATCGCCTCGCGGTAATACGCGAACTGCTCGCCGGGCCTGGTGTCCGCGGTATTCCAGCTCAGCCTGCGCGAGCGATCCGCGGCGGCGATTTGCTGCATCAGTTCACTCCGAGCCCAGTCCGGTTCGCTCACAGCCAAGCGCGTTCCGCGGGTCCAGGTCAATATCCATCAGGAAGCGGATGAAACCTGCGCGTATCCCGGGCCGTCCGGACGCGGCAATCCAGACAGGGAGGTACAACATGTCGACCTATGTTCTCGTCCATGGCGCCTGGCATACCGGCGCCGAGTTTGAGCCGGTTGCGGCCGCCATCCGCAAGGCCGGCCATGTCGTCCACACCCCGACCATCAGGGGTAACCGCCCCGGCGACCGGAAGGACTCCGGCCTCGCCGAGGCGATCCAGTCGATCGTGGATTATCTCGCCGAGCATGACCTCAAGGACATCGTCCTGGTCGGCCACAGCTATGGCGGCATGGTCATCACCGGCGTCGCCGACGCCGCCGCGAACCGCATCCGCCGCCTCGTCTACTGGAACGCCTTTGTCCCGAACAATGGCGAATGCCTCAACGACATGGTGCCGCCGCACTATCGCGGCCTGTTCGACGCCATTCATGCCGAGCGGGGCGACGGCTCGGTGGTGCTGCCGTTCCCGATCTGGCGCGAGGCCTTCATCAACGACGCCGATCTCGAGACGGCGCAGCGCGCCTATGACAAGCTCAACCCGCACCCGCTGAAGACCTTCCAGGACAAGATCGCGCTGCGCACCAATCCGGCCGAGATGCCGATCGCAAAGTCCTACGTGAACTGCACGGAGGACACCGCGATGCCGCACAGCCTGCCCTGGCATCCACGGTTGTCGGAGAAGCTCGGACTGTTCCGCCTGGTCCAGGTGCCGGGCAGCCACGAGCTCTGCTTCTCCAATCCCGAGCGGCTGGCGCAGGCCTTCCTCGACGCCGGCCGCGATTAGCGGCCTCCGTTTCACCTCGCCCCGCGTGCGGGGGAGAGGTCGGAACGCATCATTAGATGCGTTCCGGGTGAGGGGGAGTCTCCACAAACGCAGCTATCACCGCAGATGCGGGGACGGCCCCTCACCCCAACCCTCTCCCCGTAAGAACGGGGAGAGGGAGCGCAGCGCCCTTGCTGCTCGCCCCAATCCCGTGATGCTCTACGCCACCGCTCTGTATGCTGGCGCAGTCGCGAGGAAGCGGGCATAGGCGTCGGCGTCCGGCGGCGTGAACTTTTCGACGAGCGGGTTGCGGCGCGACGCCTTGGTGCCGATGTCCGCCAACAGTTCGTCGAAATGCTTGAAGTGGTACGGCGCGACGCACAGCCCGCCATAGACGCCCGCTGCCGGACGCCCGACGCGCTTGAAGTTCAGCATCATCGCGATGTTGTCGTGCATCTCGGCCGCGCTCGGCTGCCGCGCCAGCTGGCCGTCGGCGTAGCGCACCAGCCAGTTCGCGGCGAGATCGGCGCACAGCACGGTGCAGAAGCTCGAATTGAAGCCGACAAAGCCCATGTCGGGCAGATCGGGATTGGCGATCAGCCGGTACAGCCGGTACTGCCCGTCGGGCTCGACCAGCTTGTTCTGATACTCCTCGGGCAGGAACGGCACGCCGAGCTTGTAGCCGATCGCGAGCACCGCGAGGTCGGCCGCGACGCGCTGGCCGCCGCTCATCACGATGGTCTTGCCGTCGTAATGGTCAAAGGTGCCGCGCACCGCCTTGATCCGGCCGTCGGCCACCATCGGATAGAAGCCGGGGGTTGCGATCGGCACCGAGCAGTTGACGCCGTCCTCGATCCGCTCCTTCGGCACCATGCCGCATTGCTTCAGCTTGAGCTGCATCTTCAGCATGCTCTCGAGCCCGCGCCAGTTCGCCCACACGAACGGCTTTGCCACCACATGCGCGAGGCGTGCCATCGGCCCGATGCCCCAGCTCGCAAACATCTGCTCCTGCGCGCGGATGTAGAGGATGCGCTTGAAGTTGACGAGGCCGCCGACGAAATAGGGAATCCGCCAGACCGGCTCGCGAAACACGATGGTGACTTCGCTGGCGCCGGAATTGACCGCATTCACCGCGATGTCGGTCGCCGATTTGGAGCCGCCGAGCACCACCACCTTGCGGCCCTTGGCAAGCGTTGGATCGCCGTATTGCGATGAATGCAGAATCTGCCCGCCCTGCGCCTTGAAGCCGTCCTCGCCCGCCAGCGGCAAGGCCTGCGGCTCGTTGAATTGCCCGGTGCAGACCGCGACGAAGTCGAAATCCTCGTGGCCGGTGGCGCCGTCGGTCGAGCGCAGCGCCAGCGTCCAGCCCGGCCTGCCGTCAGTGCGGCGCGTCATGCCTTCGACCTTGGTGTCGAACCGCATCGCGCCGTCGAGCCCGTGGCTGCGGGCATAGTCGCGCAAGTAGGCATGGACCTGCGGACCCTTCGGCCATTCCGGATAGGACTCCGGCATTGCCTTGTCGGTGTAGCGATAGAGCTCCTTCGGGCTCTGGGTCTGCACGTCGGGATAGGAGCGCGCCGGCTCCCAAACGCCGCCGAGATCGCCGCTGCGCTCGATGATGGTCACCTTGTGGCCGCGACCGGCAAAGGCCTTGCCGGCAGCAAGGCCGGAAATGCCGGCGCCGATGACGCACACATGCTTCTGCTTGACCATGAAACCGCTCCGAATTGAATGAACAGGTCCAATTTCGTTAAGCGCACGCGTCCCCGTCATCGCCGGAGTCCAGCTCCGGCGATTGCCGCCTCGTGTGCGTATTGTCTGTTTGACCGCCGGGCTAGTCGTTGGCTTCCGGCGGCAGGAAGTCCACCTCGTGCTCGGCGGAGATACGCACCACCTCGGCGGGGTCCTGCAGATTGTGCAGCTTCTCGAACAGCGCCTCGAGCTTCTGCATCGGCGACACCCAGAACAGCGCCCGCGCCGGCTTGTCCGACTTGTTGAAATAGCCGTGCGGGATGCCGCGCGGCATGCGCACGAGGTCGCCGGCCTTGGCCTGCACCCAGACGCCGTCGAGCTTGAGGTCGAGCACGCCTTCCTGCACCAGGATGAACTCGTCCTGGGTCGGGTGGATGTGCACCGGCACGAACTGGCCGGGATCGCTGTTGGTTTCGAACGCGAAGGTCGAGTCGGTGACCGCCTTCGGATAGTAGACCTGGCCCAGGATATTCCAGGTCTTGCCGCCGTAGCCGGTGCCGGTTCGGGTAATTCCTTTTTCGAGCGTGCCCATGTCAGCCTCTCCAGTTTTGATGCGCAGTGCCGGCACGGAGCCTGTCGCCGGCCGGTGAGGCTGTCTAGCCGATAAACGAATCCGCACCCGGCACGTTCATGCTGCAATGCGGGAGCGTTGCGCCGGCCGGCTGCTGCCCAATGCCGTCGCATCGTCCTGACCGCCGATCGGGCAGATTGCACGACGAAACGGCGTTCCCCTTTACCGCGGGATGCTCTAGGCTGCTTGATGTTTTAGACCTCAAACAACTCCGGACGGCCGTCGTGACTGCTGTTGGCAACGAGGTTTCGGCAAGCGCAAATCCGGCAAGCGCAAGGCTCAAGGATTTCGCACGCGTCGCGACGGCGCGCGTCGATGACGCGGCGGAAGCGATCGGCCGCATCTTCTGTCCGCACGATCTGACGCCGGTCGATCATTCCGCGAGCGATTTCTCCGCGCATCACAATTGTGCCGACTTCGACGGCTTCTCCGTCAACTACGTCGCTTATGGCGGGTCGGTCGCGATCAATCCCGGCTGCCTCGACCGCTTCTTCCTGTTGCAGATGCCGCTGTCCGGCTCGGCCGCGATCCGCACCGCCGCGCGCGAACTGACCACCGGACCACGGCACACCGCCTCGCTGCTGTCGCCGACAATTCCGACCGAGATGACCTGGCGCGGCGACTGCGCCCAGCTGATCTTGCTGCTCGACCGCAAGCTGGTCGAGCATCGCGCCGCGGCGCTTGGCGGCGTGGCGGTGAGGCCGGTCGAGTTCGATCCGGCCGTCGCGCTGAGCGGGCCGCTCGGGCAGACGCTCTCGGCCAGGATCGAGCAGCTTGTCACGGCCGCCGAGCAGCTCGGGCCGCGCAAGACTTTGTCGGCGGTCGCGGCGGCCGATTGGCGCGAATCGTTTCTCAATGTCCTGCTCAACGGGCAGCGGCACAGCCTGAGTTCGGCGATCGATGTCTTCAACGGCCGCACCGAGGCCCAGCCGGCCGCCTTGAAACGCGTGCGCGCCTATCTCGAGAGCCGGGCAACCGAGCCGCTGGACCTCGCCGAGCTCGCGGAGATCGCGGGCACCGGCATCCGCGCGCTGCAACTCGGCTTCCGCCGTCACTTCGGCACCACCGTGTCCGAGATGCTGCTCGACATCCGCCTCGCCCATCTGAACGCCCGCCTCAAGACGGCGCGGCCGGGCGAGCGCATCGTCGATATTGCATTCGACCTCGGCTTTACCCATCTGAGCCGGATGGCGAGCGCCTACCGCGCCAAGTTCGGCGAGAGCCCGAAGGCGACCCTGCAGCGGCTGAGCTGAGCGGCGGTTCCGGGCAGCCCGGCCACGCCCTGCCCATCCGGCCAGTATCGCCGTCAGCCGCGACATCCCAGATTGAGGGAAGCCAACGGAGTTTCCCATGACCGAACCGAATATCCTGTCCTCGCTGTCATCAGCTTTTGCGGAGACCATTGCGCGCGCTGCGCCCGCCATCGTCTCCGTGCATTCGCATCGCGCGCGCGCCTCCGGCTTTGTCTGGAAGGCGGGCTTGATCGTCACCGCCGATGAAGCGCTGGCCGACGAGGGCGAGATCGAAATCCAGTTCGCCGACGGCAGCCGCAGGCCAGCGACCGTCGTCGGACGCGACCACACCACCGACGTCGCGCTGCTGCGCGTCGAAGGCGATGTCGCCCCCGTCAAGCTGTCGACCGGCAGCCCCGCGCTGGGATCGCTCGCGGTGATCGTCGCCGCCGACCGGGGCGCGCCGACCGCGCGGCTCGGCATCGTCGCACTGTCCGGCCCGGCCTGGCGCAGCCTGCGCGGCGGCGAAATCGATGCACGGATCGAGCTCGACGTCCGGCTGCGGCACAGCCAGCAGGGCGGCCTGGCGCTGAACGCCGCGGGCGAGCCGTTCGGCATGGCCGTGCTCGGCCCGCGCCGCGTGCTGACGATCCCGGCTACGACCATCGAGCGGGTCGCAGGCCAGCTCGAGAAGAGCGGCCGCATCGCGCGCGGATATCTTGGCGTCGGATTGCAGCCGGTCCGTCTCGACGACGGCCTCGGCGCGATGGTGATGAACGTCGACAAGGCCGGCCCCTCGGCCGCCGCCGGCATCCGGCAAGGCGACGTGATCATTGCCGTGAATGGCGAGAAGCTGTCCGGCGTGCGCGCGCTGTCGCGCGGCCTCGGACCGCAGAGCGTCGGCACGGTGGTCGAGCTCACCGTGCATCGCGGCGGCGAGCCGCTGAACTTCAAGGTGACAGTCGGCGAGAGGCCCGAGACGTGAGCGGTGAGCCGGCCAACGACATCGTCATCGCGCTCGAGGTCGACGACGCCGTCCTCGCCGACCGGCTGGCGACCCTGCTCGGCAGCGTCGACGGCCTGCGGCTCGCAGCGCCGGGCGAACAGGCCACGGCGGCGGTCGTCGCACGCAACCGCGAGGCCGCGGGCGCCGGCAACTTCGAGCTGACGCCGCGCGAGCTCGACGTGCTGGCGCTGCTGGCGGAAGGCGCGTCCAACAAGATGATCGCACAGCGGCTCGGGATTTCCGTCCACACGGCCAAGTTTCATGTCGGTTCGCTGCTCGACAAGCTCGACGCCACCGGCCGCACCGACGCCGTCGCCCATGCCGCGCGGCGCGGGGTGATCAATTTGTGAGGGGTGGGATGATTGTTGTAGTGACGCTGAGCTGAGATCTCTCCACCCGTCGTCCCTGCGAAAGCACTAGGGGATGCACACATCTGGTGCGACGGATTGACTCGGGTCAGAGATTGGGGATTCCAGAATCGGGGGTCTCGGTGACTTCTATTACGGCACTTCGGCTTGGGCGGAGGTGCCAGCATGTTGTCGCGGATTGACTGGACGTTGGGCCGGTTCGAGGATGGTCGTCTCGATAAAGGGGGGCGGCGCTCATCGGACGCATGGTCGCGGGCAAGGATGTATGCCTTCGGCGGCTTTCCAAGGGAGACCGCGCGCTGGAGGTGCGGTTCAACCGCTTTCTCGGTAACTCCAAGGTGACGAAGGAGCGCATCATCGAAAGCTGGAGCGAAAGCACGGCTGCGGCGGTTACAGGCCGCCATGTTTTGGCGATCCAGGACACCAGCGAGATCCACTTCAACACCACGCCGCAACGCCGGCGCGGGCTCGGGGAGATCGGCAAGGGCAATCACCACGGCGTGCTGCTGCACCCGATGCTGGCGGTGGATGCGGACAATGGCACCTGCCTGGGACTTTTGAGCGGCGAGGTGTGGACGCGTGAAGGCCCTCGGAGCGTCTCGCATGACAGCCGCGACCTGTCGGACAAGGAATCGCAGCGCTGGATTGCCACCGCCCTTGCGGCCAAGCCGCTGCTTACCGGTGCTGCAATGGTGACCCTGCTTGGTGACCGCGAGAGCGACATCTTTGCTCTTTATGCCAGCGCAGCCGAGCAAGACTACCGCGTGATCGCCCGCAGCATGCATGATCGCAAGCTGGCCGACACGACGGGTTTGTATGCGGCGATCGACGCCATGACGGCGGTAGAGCGTCGCATCATCGAGTTGCCTGCGCGTGCGGGGCGGCCTGCACGTCCGATGGACCTCGAACTTCGCTTCGGCGCAATCGAGCTGGCCCGGCCGCAAAGCAAGTTCCTGCGCCATTTGCCGAAAAGCCTGCATCTGGCCATCGTTGACGTCCGCGAGATCAATGCCGATCCCAACGTCGAGCCGTTGCACTGGCGTCTTCTCACCTCTCACGAGGTCACCAGTTCAGACGATGCCTGGCGCATTGTCGCCTGGTACAAGCAGCGCTGGATCATCGAGCAGTTCTTCCGCGTCCTCAAGACGCAGGGCTTCAAGCTCGAGGATAGCCAGATCGGCACCGCCGGCCGGCTTCTCAAATTGGTTGCCATCGCTGCCAAGGCCGCGATCATCACCATCCAGCTCCTGCAAGCGCGCAACGGGAGCCAGCAGTCGCTTCACGTTGCCTTCAATCCCAGCGAGATCGATGCGTTGACCGCCCTCAATCAGCAGCTTGAAGCCAGGAACAGACGACTGAAGAACCCGCATCCGTCCGATCGTCTTGCCTGGGCGGCCTGGATTATCGGCCGCATTGGAGGATGGGACGGCTATCCGTCCTCCAAGCCACCAGGCCCCATCACCTTCAAAAACGGTCTCGATTACTTCCGCGCCGTCGCTCTCGGATGGAGCCTCAGAAATGTGTGCATGCCCTAGTGCGAAAGCAGGGACCCATACGCCGCGGTGGATATTGCAGGCGGGACTCGTCGTTGTCGTCCTGGCGAAAGCCGGGACCTTAACCACCGCATTCGACGGTGAACGAGATCGTGGCCCTAGCGTCGCGCAACAGTGCGCACTTGGGGTAATGGGTCCTGGCCTTCGCCAGGACGACTGCGAATCTTTCGTGCGCACTCGTCTGCTTCACGCAGCCACTGCACAGCAACCCCAAATCAGCGATTTGGAAAATTCCGCCCTGCGGACACCCGACTCAGTATTCGACCGGATACAGACGCCTTCACGATCTGGCTATGCAATCTTCAGCCAACAAGAAGAAACGGCATGAAGAAGCTGATCGGTCGTCATCGGGACATTCAATATACACTCACCAACATCGAACCCGACCTCTGGGCCTGGTCGTTCGACATCAACGGCAAGACCAAGCAAGGCACCACGCGCGCGCGGCTCGACCTGCTGGCGCGGCGGCGCGTCTGCACGCTGATCGATCGCGAGTTGAAACGCGCGGAACGTACCAGGCCCAACGAGCCCGACTGATCGCTCTCCCCGGTGAAGGTCCATTGGACGGGCCGCGCCTATCACAAATGAAAACTCCCGCAGCGCCGGCTGCGGGAGTTGTTGGCATCGGTGACCGCGGGGAGGTCCAACCACCGATACCGACATTCGCTGACCCTGGTCAGGCTGTTTTGGCGAACATCGTCAGCACGCCATCGGCGATGTTGATAGCGACGACCTGCGACGAAGTCAGGCCCTTGGCCTTGAGCGCGGAGACCGCCTGCGGTGTCGCGTCAATCGACTTCCGAAGCGACTGGATGTCGTCCTCCTTGGTCTTTGCCATCGCATCCTCGATCTTCGATCGCATCTCGGGCTTGAGGTCCTTGATGTCGACGACCTGTATGCTCCGGATGACAGTGGACTGATCGGATGACTGCGGCGGCGCATTGGGTTGCGTGCCTTGCGCTTGCACCAAGGCGGGCGTTCCGAGGACGAGCGCGGCAACAGTGACGAATGCTGTGAGATTGCGCATGGTCGATTCCTTTTCGAGGTCAGCAAGCGATAAAACCTACGCGCGAAGTTTGGCTGACGTCTGATTTTTCCATGGCCATTCATTGGAGCCAATGCGACCGCAATGCGGGCGTCGAAGCCCGCTCAGCCGCAGCGCCGACGTCGAGCGCGTCGGCCCGGGCGCGATTAACTACGATGCGATGACGGAAATAGCGATCTCGAACCGTGGTCCGGCATAGCGCCTGTCATCCGGCCCACCCTCGCCGCACCCGACGTTCCAGACCGCCGGCCATGCGAACCGCTCCAGCCCCGTTGCCGATATCGCCGCGCACGACGTCCAGCGCGTGTCACCGCTGCGTCGCCACAGCACGCCGCCCGGTCCCATGTCCGGATAGAAGGCGATGTCGAGGTCGAAATCGCTGTTGGCGCCGAGATCGGGACCGATCCAGTAATAGGGACTGCGTCCACGCTCGCGTCCAAGCATCAAGGTGAGCGTCTGATTCGGCCCGCGCAAGCCAAGCCAGAGCGGTGCGATCACGCCGGGCGCGGGCGTGCAGAGCAGCGTTTGTGGCGCGGCGGTTCCCGCGGCGGTGCGGCCCGCCAGTTTCAGCGCGATGACCGTCGCGGGCGCCAATGTCCCCGACAGCGGTGCAGGGCTGGTCCCGCGCGGCAGCGGCGACCACGCGGCCTGGTCCAGCGATGGCAGCGGCCATGCCAGCTGCTCGCGCGCCACACCTTCGGTATCGAGCACCTGATAGCGGAACCCATCCTGATCGAGCGCGGCCTGCACGCAATGCAGATACTCGACGCCTTCGGGCATCCGGTGCGCGGTGCCGGCGCCCGCCGTGCAGACCTGCAGCACACCGCGATGAACCTGGACGTCGAATGCGAGAATGTGGCTGCACAGATAGGCGGTGACATCGGCGCGGACGAGGATATCCCAGAAGCGCTCGCGGTATTCGTGGCCGATCTCGCGCTGATAGCTGCCGCTGTAGCCGTTGATGGGGTACACGGGATGATGGCCCAGCACCAGCTTGTGCCTGGCGTCCTTGTGCTGTGCGAGGACCGCTTGCAGCCAGTCGGTCTCGACATGCCCCTCGCCGCCGAGGCCGCTCCACAGCGTGTGCACGAACACCATCACGAGATCGTCGCGGCGAACCCAGTAGGACAGCCCCTCCTGACCGGGCGGGCCGTTGCGCGGCAGCTGCAGCACCTCGCGGAACACCGCCTCGCTCATCTCGTCATAGGTGGTGTGGTTGCCGGTCGTGTGCCACAGCGGCACCGCGCGCCGGTCGAACCAGGACATCTCGACCTCGAACCAATGCCGCCATTGCGCGCGCAGCGCGTCGGCATCGGCGGTGAGGCCGATGATCTCGTCGCCAGGGAACAGAATGAATTCGGGCGCAGGATGCAGCCGGCGCACCACGTCGTTCACCGACGCGAAGGTGCGCTCATGCAGCGCGCCCGGAACGCCCGAGCAGGCATCGGCATAGATCACGAACTGGTGGCCCGAATTTCTCGGTAACAGAGACGGAATTGCATCATCCATGGTCGGACCACGTCCTCGCGAGCCACATCATAGAGGAAGGCAGACTGATCGCTCAAGGCAGACATTCGCAGGCGCAAGGTTGCAGGCAGCCGGGGCTTTTGAGATCGTGTGTCACGCATTGCATTCGTCCCATGACAAGGAGTTCCGGCGTGGCCATCCTCAAGGACCTCAGCATCGGATTCTACAAGATCCCGCTTCCGGTGGTGCTGAGCGACAGCACGCATGGCGAGATCAAGGCGTTCGAGCTCGTCACGATCCGCGCCCGCGATGCCGACGGCGCCGAAGGCACCGGCTACACCTACACGGTCGGCCGCAATGGCGGCGCCATCGCCGATATCCTGGGCCGCGAAATCACCGAGATCGCGCGCGGGATGGAGGCCGACGACACCGAGCAGCTTTGGCACAAGGTGTGGTGGGCGCTGCATTATGGCGGCCGCGGCGGCCCGGCGGTGCTGGCGCTGTCCGCGCTCGACATCGCGTTGTGGGACCTCAAGGCGCGGCGGGCATCGCTGCCGCTGTGGCGGCTGCTCGGCGGCTTCGACCGACGGGTGCCCTGCTATGCCGGCGGCATCGATCTCGATCTGCCGCTCGATGGCCTGCTCAAGCAGACCGACGACAATCTTGCCAAGGGCTTTCGCGCCATCAAGATGAAGGTCGGCCGGCCGAGCCTTGCATCCGACGTGGCGCGCGTGAAGGCGATGCGCGGCCATCTCGGCGACGAGTTTCCGCTGATGGCCGATGCCAACATGAAATGGACCGTCGAGGAAGCGATCCGCGCCGCGCGCGCCCTGCAACCGTTCGACCTGACCTGGCTCGAGGAGCCGACGATTCCGGACGACGTCGCGGGACACGCCCGCATCGTGCAGGCCGGCGGCGTGCCGATCGCGGCCGGCGAGAACCTGCGCAGCCTGTGGGAGTTCAAGCCGTATATCGCCGGCGGCGCGCTGTCCTATGCCGAGCCCGACGTCACCAATTGCGGCGGTGTGACCAGCTTCATGAAGGTCGCCCGGCTCGCCGAGGCCTTCAATATTCCCGTCACCAGCCATGGCGCGCATGACATCACCGTGCATCTGCTGGCTGCGTGCCCGAACCGGTCGTATCTCGAGGCGCACGGCTTCGGCCTCGACCGCTATATCGAGCACCCGCTGGTTCTGGAGCAGGGCATGGCGATCGCGCCCGATCATCGCCCGGGGCACGGCATCGCCTTCGACTGGAAAGGCCTTGAGCGGCTCAGCGTCGCCTGACGCAGAAACATTTCTGCACACCAAGACGTGACATTCGGAAATGCAGGTCTGCCGGCGCGCGCTAGGCGGCGTCGCGACAAGCTGCTAGCGTTTCGCGCTTCAGATTGCCCAAAGCGCGATGAGATCATCGCGCTTCGGCTCATTGTCTGAGCATGATCTTTTCGGAAAACCGCTTCACACTTTTCCGGATCATGCTCTAGCGTTAAGGGATCGGAGCAAATGGACAACCGTAGTGATGTTTGGCGCGGCGTCGACGCGATCAAGCCGCGTTTCATCGAATTGAGCGACCGGGTCTGGGCGATGCCCGAGGTCTGTTACACCGAGGCGCGCTCATCCGCCGAACATCTGGCCGAACTGCGCCATCAGGGTTTTCGCATCACCGAGAACGTCGCCGAGATCCCGACCGCGGTGATGGGCGAATGGGGCGAAGGCGGCCCGGTGATCGCCTTCCTCGGCGAATATGACGCCCTGCCCGGGCTCAGCCAGGAGGCCGGAATCGCCGAGCATCGCCCGGTCGAAAGCGGCGGCCACGGCCATGGCTGCGGACATAATCTGCTCGGCTCCTCCGCGCTGCTCGCCGCGACCGCGGTGAAGGACTGGCTGGCCGCCAACAAGGTGCCGGGGCGCGTGCGCTATTACGGATGTCCTGCCGAGGAAGGCGGCGCGGCAAAGGCCTTCATGGTGCGCTGTGGCGCGTTCGAGGACGCCGACATCGCCATCACCTGGCATCCGCACAGTTTTTGGGAGGTGGCGGTGACGCCGTCGCTCGCCAATACCCGCGCCGATTTCACGTTCATCGGGCGCACCTCGCATGCGGCAGCCTCGCCGCATCTCGGCCGCAGCGCGCTCGATGCGGTGGAATTGATGAATGTCGGCGTCAACTACATGCGCGAGCACATGCCGAGCGACGCCCGGGTGCACTACGCACTGCTCGACACCGGCGGCATCGCGCCCAACGTGGTGCAGGCCCATGCCCGGGTGCGCTATTCGATCCGCGCCCGCGACCTGCCCGGCATGAACGAGCTGGTCGAGCGCGTGCACAAGATCGCACAGGGCGCGGCGCTGATGACCGAGACCAAGGTGGAGATGAAGATCATCTCCGCGGTCTCCAACATCCTGCCCAACACGCCGCTGGAACAGACGCTGCACCGGATCATGGAAGAGCTCGGCCCCCCGCATTTCGACGATGCCGACAAGGATTTCGCCGGCAAGATCCGCGCGACCCTGACCGACAAGGACATCGCTTCGGTCTATTATGCGATCGGCATGGAGCCGACCGACCGGCCGCTCGCCGATTTCCTGGTGCCGATCGACGCCACGCGCAATCCGCTGATCGGCTCGACCGACGTCGGCGACGTCAGCTGGGTGGTGCCGACCGTGCAGGTCCATGCACCGACGGTTGCAATCGGCACGCCGTTCCACACCTGGCAGGTTGTGGCGCAG
Organism: Bradyrhizobium sp. USDA 4538; assembly: GCF_024171045.1. Classification (NCBI taxonomy): domain Bacteria; kingdom Pseudomonadati; phylum Pseudomonadota; class Alphaproteobacteria; order Hyphomicrobiales; family Nitrobacteraceae; genus Bradyrhizobium; species Bradyrhizobium sp. USDA 4538. The sequence continues at coordinate 5,583,713 of NZ_JALJZE010000001.1, read as the reverse complement.
GGCAAGACGCCGGCCGCGCACAAGGCGATGGTGCAGGCCGCCAAGGCGATGGCAGGCCTCGGCGTCAAGGCGCTGATGGAGCCGGAGCTGATCGCGGCCGCCAAGGCCGACCTCAAGAAGCGGACCACAAGAACGCCTTATGTCAGTCCGCTGCCGGCGAATGTTGCACCGCCGTTGGACATGTCGATCGCCTGAGAACCGCGTGTGCGGGCCGGACCTGCTCTCCGGGATCAAGCAATCGCATATCCCCATCGTCATGGCCGGGCTTGTCCCGGCCAACCACGACATTCTCACGCGGAAACGGAGACGTGGATGCCCGGCACAAGGCCGGGCATGACGAGTTTGCGGAGGGATCGCTTCAGACGCGAACTCCGGCCTGCGTGGCAAAAAAGCATCTCGGAACAAAGGATAACGAACAAATTTTCCGCACTGCGAGGCGCGCAAGGGCGCGCTTTTGGCGCCGATCTGCTGAACCGGTGTGCGGCAAGGGGAGGTTCTGCACAAGCGATAGCCAAAAGACCTAGGCGCTGAAGGGCGGGAGGCGTTGACCTTCGCGGTCATTCGGTGTGCCATCCTGCCGCCAACACGGCGGCCGGTTCCACGGCCCGCCGCAATAACCAATTGAGCCGGACCGAGGGGACAATGTTCGACAGGAATCTGCGTGGCATGATCGACGACGTGAAGGACGGGCGGATGGATCGCCGCGCCTTCGTCAAGCGAATGATTGCCGTCGGCCTCACCGCGCCGATGGCCAACCAGATCCTTGCGATCGGCGGCGTCGCGATGGCGCAGAGCCCGAATCCCTACAAGCCGACCAAGCGCGGCGGCGGCGGTCCGCTGAAGCTGTTGTGGTGGCAGGGCCCCACCCTGCTCAATCCGCACTTCGCCACCGGCACCAAGGACCAGGACGGCTCGCGACTGTTCTACGAACCGCTGGCAAGCTGGGACGTCGACGGCCATCTCAACCCGATCCTCGCCGCCGAAATCCCCTCGATCCAGAACGGCGGGCTTTCCAAAGACGCCAAGTCGGTGGTCTGGAAACTCAAGCCCGGCGTCAAATGGCATGACGGCAAACCCTTCACCGCCGACGACGTCGTGTTCAACTGGGAATATGCCACCGACCCCGCGACCGCAGCCGTCTCGAGCGGGACCTATTCCGGCATGACCGTGGAGAAGGTCGACGACCTCACGGTCCGCATCAAGTTCAAGGATCCGACGCCGTTCTGGGCCAATGCGTTCGTCGGCGCCTATGGCTGCATCATCCCAAAGCATTTGTTCGCCGAGTACAAGGGCAGCAAGTCGCGCGAGGCGCCGAACAATCTGAAGCCGGTCGGCACCAGCCCCTACAAGTTCGTCGAGTTCAAGCCGGGCGATCTGGTGCGCGGCGAGATTAATCCCGATTACCACATGCCGAACCGGCCCTATTTCGACACGATCGAGATGAAGGGCGGCGGCGATGCGGTGTCGGCGGCGCGCGCGGTGATCCAGACCGGCGAATATGACTTCGCCTGGAACATCCAGGTCGAGGACGAGGTGCTGCTGCGGCTGGAAAAGGGCGGCAAGGGCAAGACGCTCTATGCCGTCGGCGGCGACATCGAATTCATCGCCATCAACTTCACCGACCCGAACACCGAGGTCGACGGCGAACGCTCGTCGATCAAGACCAAGCATCCGATCCTGTCGGATCCGGCGGTGCGCAAGGCGCTGGCTCTGCTGGTCGACCGCGACTCCGTCAAGAAGGTGATCTACGGCCGCGCCGGCCGCGCCACCGCCAATTATCTCAACGGCCCCGAGGAGTTCGTTTCCAAGAACACCAGATGGGAGTTCTCGGTCGAGAAGGCGAGCGCGCTGCTCGAACAGGCCGGCTGGAAGGTCGGCTCCGACGGCATCCGCGAGAAGGACGGCAAGAAGCTGAAGCTGCTGTACCAGACCTCGATCAACGGCCCGCGGCAGAAGACCCAGGCGATCGTCAAGCAGGCCTGCCAGAAGGCCGGCATCGACGTCGAGCTGAAGTCGGTGGTGGCCTCGGTGTTCTTCTCCTCCGACGTCGCCAACCCCGACACCTATTCCAAGTTCTACGCCGACATCGAGATGTTCCAGATCCCGATGACACAACCCGACCCGGGCCTGCACATGCGCCGCTATCTGTCGCGCAATGTCGCGACCAAGGAGAACAAGTGGCAAGGGCAGAACTTCCCGCGCTGGGTCAACAAGGATTTCGACGCCGCGATCGAGGCGGCCGATACCGAGACCGATCCGATCAAGCGGGCCGAGCTCTACATCAAGTGCAACGATCTGATGTGGCAGGACACGGTGGTGATCCCGGTGATGCACCGCCTCGCGGTGGAAGCCTGCTCCAACACGGTGCGGCCCGCGCTCTCCGGCTGGGCCAACCAGACCGACAATCTGCAAGACTGGTATCGTGAAACCTGAGACACGGGGACAGGTTCGGAGTTTGAGTAGGTGCATCTTCTCCCTCTCCCCGTTCTTACGGGGATGAGACGAGCGGAGCTCGCTCTTGGAGGGTTGGGGTGAGGGGCTTTCGCAGCAAACACCGTGAAAGATGAGTTCGTGGAGACTCCCCCTCACCCGAATTCAAGCCGTGCTTGAATTCCGACCTCTCCCCGCACGCGGGGCGAGGTGAAGCTCGCCTTTCGACTGGAAGCAAGATCAACGTGCTCAAGGTGCGAGCGTTAGTTAGATGATCTCTCGATGAGTCAATATATCCTGCGTCGCCTGATGATCGCGATCCCGAGCCTGCTCGGGATCTCGCTCGTGCTGTTCGTCGTGCTGGCGCTCGCGCCGGGCGATCCGTTCAGCGAGCTCGCGACCAATCCGAACGTGCCGCCCGAGGTGCAGGCCGCGCTGCGCGCCAAGTTCGGCCTCGACGACCCGATCTATCTTCGCTACCTGCACTGGCTCGCGGCGATGGCGCAGGGCGACTGGGGCTTCTCCTTTGTCAGCCGGATCAATGTCGACACGCTGATCCTGCAGCGGCTGCCGACCACGCTCTACGTGATCGGCTCGGCGCAGCTGCTGGCGCTGTTGATCGCGATCCCGGTCGGCGTCTATGCCGCCACCCGGCCCTATTCGATCTTCGACCAGCTCGCCAACACCTTCGCCTTCATCGGCTTCTCGCTGCCGACCTTCTTCACCGGCATCCTGTTCATCCTGGTATTCTCGGTGAAGCTGGACTGGCTGCCCTTCGTCTACACCGACGTGCCGGGCAGCGGCATTCCCTGGCTGCTGGAGATGGTCCGGCAGGCGATCATGCCGGTGATGGTGCTCGGCCTGTTCCAGGCGGCGTCGATGACCCGCTTCGTGCGCTCGGCAATGCTCGACGTGATCCGGCTCGACTATGTCACCACCGCCCGCGCCAAGGGGCTCGGGCAAGCCAAGGTGATCGTCAAACACGTGATGCGCAACGCGATGATCCCGGTCGTCACGCTGATTGCGCTGCAAATGCCCGCCGTGTTCGGCGGCGCCATCGTCACCGAGCAGATCTTCCGGATTCCCGGCATCGGCTCGCTCCTGATTTCCTCCATCCTCGCCAATGACACGCCGGTCGTGATGGCCGTGACCTTCGTCTTCGCGTGTCTCGTGGTGCTGTTCAACCTGATCGCAGATGTCCTCTATGGCTGGCTTGACCCTCGCATCTCCTTCCGCTGAGCGGCGCGGCTATTCGCCCTGGCGCGAAACCTGGCAGCGCTACCGCCGGCACCGTCCGGCCGTGGTCAGCGCCGTGCTGCTGCTGCTGCTGATCGCAGCCGTCGTGATCGGTCCGTTCGTCTGGCGCGTCTCGATCAGCGACATGGACGTCGTGGCCGGCCTGCAGGGCCCCTCGCTGGCGCACCCGTTCGGCACCGACGATCTCGGCCAGGACCTGCTCGCCCGCATGATCTATGGCGGGCGCATCTCGCTCGCGGTCGGCCTCGCCGCGATGCTGGTCTCGGTGTTCGTCGGCACGCTGATCGGCGCCCTCGCCGGCATGTCGCGCGGCGCGCTCGGCTATGCGCTGATGTGGCTGACCGATCTGTTCCTGTCGTTGCCGCAACTGCCGTTGCTGTTGATGCTGATCTACCTGTTCCGCGACGGGCTGAAGGCGATGTTCGGCCCCGAGGGCGGCATCTTCATCCTGATCGTACTGGTGATCGGCGGCCTGCGCTGGATGCCGGTCGCGCGCCTGGTGCGCGCCCAGTTCCTGTCGCTGCGCGAGAAGGAATTCGTCGAGGCGGCGCGCGCGCTCGGCGCGAGCCCGGTGCGCCAGGTGGTGCGCCACATCCTGCCCAACGCGCTGGGCCCCGTGATCATCGCCGGCACGATCGACGTCGCCGCCGCCATCATCGCGGAATCGACGCTCTCGTTCCTCGGCCTCGGCTTCCCGCCGGATACGCCGACCTGGGGCCGCATCCTCTATGACGCCAAGGATTTTCTCGACATCGGCCCGCATTGGGCGCTGTTCCCGGGTGGCGCGATCTTCATCGCGGTGGTCGCCATCAACTTCATCGGCGACGGGCTGCGCGACGCGCTCGACGCGCGCAAGGTGATCTGATGGCGCTGCTCGACATCAAGGGCCTGAAAACCCATTTCACCACCGACGACGGCATCCTCCAGGCGGTCGACGGCGTCGACATCAGCATCAACCGCGGCGAGACGCTGTGCGTGGTCGGCGAATCCGGCTGCGGCAAGACCGTCACCGCGATGTCGATCCTGAAGCTGATCGCCATGCCGCCGGGCAAGATCGTCGAAGGCGAGATCATCTTCGAGGGCCGCGACCTGGTGCCGCTGACCAGCCACCAGCTCGACGACATCAGGGCCAAGGAGATCGGCTTCATCTTCCAGGAGCCGATGACCTCGCTCAATCCGGTGCTGACCATCGGCGAGCAGATCGCCGAGAGCCTGCGCCGCCACGAGGCGGTGACCAAGAAGCAGGCGCTCGAGCGCACCATCGAGATGCTGAAGCTGGTGCAGATCCCCAACGCCGGGGGCCGCGTGCATCATTATCCGCACCAGTTCTCCGGCGGCATGCGCCAGCGCGTGATGATCGCGATGGCGCTGGCGTGCCGGCCCAAGCTCGTGATCGCGGACGAGCCGACCACCGCGCTCGACGTCACCATCCAGGCGCAGATCCTCGACCTGTTGCAGGACATGAAGGAACGCTTCGGCATGGCGGTGATGCTGATCACGCACGCGATGGGCGTGGTCGCCGAGACCGCGCAGCGCGTCGTCGTGATGTACGCCGGCAAGGTGGTGGAGGAGGCGCCGGTCGACGAACTGTTCGGCAATCCCGGCCATCCCTACACCCAGGGCCTGATCCGCTCGATCCCGCGCATCGATCTCGACGCCGCGCACAAGACGCGGCTGGAGGCGATCGGCGGCTCAGTGCCGATCCTGATCAACCCGCCGCCCGGCTGCCGCTTTGCCGCCCGCTGCAAATACGCCATGAGCATCTGCACCGAAAAGGAGCCGCGGCTGCGCGAGATCGCGCCCGGCCACCGCATGGCCTGCCACCTCGGAGACGCGTCATGAGCGAACCGCTGCTGCGCGTTTCCAATCTGAAGAAGCACTTTCCGGTGCTGGGCGGCCTGCTCTCGCGCGAGGTCGGCCAGGTCTATGCGGTCGACGGCGTGTCGTTCTCGGTCAATCGCGGCGAGACGCTCGGCCTCGTCGGCGAATCCGGCTGCGGCAAGTCGACCACCGGCCGCTGCGTGCTGCGGCTGATCGAGCCGACCTCGGGCGAGGTCGTGTTCGACGGCCGGAGCGTCACCGGCCTCGGCGGCGGCGACCTGCGCGCCATGCGGCGGAACATGCAGCTCGTGTTCCAGGACCCGTTCGCCTCGCTCAATCCGCGCATGACGGTCGGCGCGATCCTCGGCGAGCCCTTCATCATCCATAACCTCGTGAGCTCGGCCAGCGAGCGCGAGGACCGCGTCGCGAGCCTCCTGGTCAAGGTCGGGCTGAAGGCCGAGCACATGCGCCGCTACCCGCACGAATTCTCCGGCGGCCAGCGCCAGCGCATCGCGATCGCCCGCGCGCTGACGCTGGAGCCGAAGCTGATCGTGTGCGACGAGCCGGTCTCCGCGCTCGACGTCTCGATCCAGGCCCAGGTCATCAACCTGCTCGAGGATCTGCAGGCCGAGCTGAACCTGACCTATCTGTTCGTCGCCCACGATCTCTCGGTCGTGGAGCACATCTCCGACCGCGTCGCGGTGATGTATCTCGGCCGCATCGTCGAGCTCGCCAAGGCCAGCGATCTCTACCGCAACCCCCAGCATCCCTACACCAAGGCGCTGCTCTCGGCGGTGCCGGTGCCGGACCCCAAGGCGAAGCGCGACCGCATCCGCCTGAAGGGCGACGTGCCGAGCCCGATGAATCCGCCCAAGGGCTGCCACTTCCACACGAGATGCCCGATCGCCGAGGAGCGCTGCCGGCAAAGCGCGCCGGAGTTGCTGGAAGGCAGGAACGGGCATTCCGTGGCGTGCCATCTGGCGTAGGTCGCGCGCCAGATGCGATAGCCAGCCGGCGGGAGCGCACCGCCAAAAATATCGAAAACAACCCCATGCAAAGTAGCCGGCGGCTGCGGGCGTTCGACACGGCACTTGACATGTCGGGCAAATCAGCGGCATCATTCGATAATTCCGAAATAATGGCGACGATAGTTGAATCACGTCGTCAGACGTTAACGCCGCTTGGTCTTGGTCCGCGGCTTCGGTCCGGCCTTTGTCTTGATCTTCCGCCGCGGTGCAGGCGCGACGGCGTCCTCCACCTCATTCACCTCCGTCCGCAGCGTCTCGAGCAGCCAGTCGCGAAACGCGCGCATGCCCGGCGTCACCTCGCGCGACTTCAGCCAGGTCAGCCAATAGGATCCCGCCGGGACCTCGGCCGCGAACGGCCGCAGCAGCCGGCCGGAGACCAGCTCATTTTCGAACATCGCGATCGGCACCAGCCCGACGCCGACGCCGCGCGCGGCGGCCTCGGCCATCGCGACCGAACTGTCGAAGATCGGCCCCTGGATTTTCGGACACGGCGCGCCGGCGACCGCAAACCATAGCGGCCATTCCTCGGCGCGGTAGGACCGCAGCAGGAATTCCTGCGCGAGATCGGACGGCTTGCGCAGCCGGTCCGCCGCGTCGGGGCAGCACACCGGCGAGAGCGGTGCGGACAACAGATGGATCGCCTCGGTGCCGTGCCACGAGCCGTCGCCGAAGCGCAGCGCGAGATCGAGCCCGTCGCCTGCGATGTCGACGCGGTTGTTGTTGGTGAGCAGACGCAAATCGATATAGGGATGCGCGCGCTTGAAGCGGTCGACCCTTTGCAAGAGCCATCCGGTCGCGAACGTCGTGACGCAGCCGACGGTCACGACCTCGCGCGTGCCCTTGGCCTCGATGCGGTCGATCGCGGCGCCGATCCGGTCGAGCGCGTCTGACAGCACCGGCAGCAGCGCCAGCCCCTCGTCGGTGAGCACCAGCCCGCGCGGCAGCCGGCGGAACAGGCTCGTGCCTAGGAGATCCTCGAGCTGCTTGACCTGATGGCTGATCGCAGTCTGCGTCACGCGCAGCTCCAGCCCGGCGCGGGTGAAGCTGAGCAGCCGCGCGGAGGCCTCGAAGGCGCGCAGCGCGTTCAGCGGGAGATGCCGGCGCACGGCGTCATGACCAAGTTTTCCTCATGTCTCGCTGTATAAATGATTGTTTGTGCGCCGTCACGCCGCCCGGCAGGTTCGCGCCGCCAACGGGAGATTCGACATGCTGACGAGACGGACATTTGGATTGTGCGCGCTGGGCCTTGCGGCGTCCTGCACTTTGCCGCGGCAAGGCGCAGCGGCAGGACCAGGCGAGCCGGCGCAGCGGCTGCAGCAGGAGTTTGCGCGCATCGAGCTGGCAACCAGCGGCCGGCTCGGCGTCGCCGCGCTCGACATGGAGACGGGATTGCGCGCGAGCCGGCGCGGCGACGAGCGGTTCCCGATGTGCAGCACCTTCAAGGCGTTGGCCTCGGCCGCGGTGCTGCACCGGGTCGACCGCGGCGAATCCAGCCTCGATCAGCGCGTGCAAATCGAGGCCAAGGATATCTTGGCCTACGCGCCGGTCACCAAGGCGCACGTCGGATCGGCCATGACTCTGTCCGAACTCTGCGCGGCCGCCATCACGCTCAGCGACAACACCGCCGCCAACCTGCTGCTGCGGGAGATCGGCGGGCCCGCCGGCTTTACCAGCTTCTTCCGCACCATCGGCGACAATGTCAGCCGGCTCGACCGCTGGGAGGTGGAGCTGAACGAAGCCGTGCCCGGCGACCAGCGCGACACCACGAGTCCTGTCGCGATGCTGAAGGATTTGCAGCGCGTCGTGCTCGGCGACGTTCTGCAGACCGTCTCGCGCCAGAAGCTGGTGGACTGGATGGTCGCCAACAAAACCGGCGACGCAAGGCTGCGTGCCGGCGTGCCCCGCGACTGGCGGGTTGGCGACAAGACCGGCACCGGCGAGCGCGGCACCTACAACGACATCGGCGTGTTCTGGCCGCCCGGCCGCAAGCCGATCGTGGTGACGGTTTACCTGACCGGGGCAAGTGCCCCCATGGAGAAGTGCAACGAGGTGATCGCCAATGTCGCGCGCGCCGTCGCCAATGCGAGCACCGGGCAAAGCGGCTGAACCAGCGACGCCGCGGCCGGCGTCGCCGACAACGTCAGGTCGGCCAGCGACCAAGCAAGTCGCTCGCCGCCTCGAACAACGCTGCAACGCGCAACAGTTCGGCATCGGCCCGGAAGCGGCCGACCAGGTGCAGTCCGATCGGCAGGCCGTCGCGGCCGAAACCTGCGGGGATGCTGACGGCGGGATGACCTGTCATGTTGAACAGCATGGTCCAGGGAAACCAGTGCGGCCGCACGCTGTCGAAACTCCGGCCGTCGATCTCGATCGTGCCGAACAGGTCCTGGTCGATCGGCAGAGCCGACCGGGTCAAGGTCGGCATCGCCAGGAGATCGCCGCGCGCGAACAGCGACTGCACCCGGCGGAACAGCGCGGTGCGCTCGAACATCGCCCGCTGGTAGTCGACACCGCTGACCTGCGCCGCCAGCGCGAGCTGCTTCAGGAAGGTTGCACTGAGATCATTTTGATGATCGGCCGCGAGCTTCTCGAAGCGGGTGCGCCAGACTGTGTGATTGATCGCACGCCAGATCGGCTCGATGTCAAAGCCGTCGCCGGAAAACTCTTCGAGCGCGGCGCCGAGGCTCGCCAGACGGTCGAGGCTTGCCTTGAACGCCGCGGCCACATCGGATGTGACCGGACGCCCCGGCGGCGACAGGCAGAACAGCACCCGCCGGCCCTTGAGGTCGCCGCGCGGCGCGGCAAGCCCGAGATAGTCAGGCACCGGCACCCCGATCGACCAGGGGTCCGACAGATCCTCTCCCGCCATCGCCTGCATCATCAGCGCCGTATCGGCAACGGTGCGCGTGGTCGGTGTGACATAGGTCTGGTTGCCGAACGCGTCCTGCACCTGGCTATGCGGGATCACCCCGTTGCTCTGCTTGATTCCGACCACGCCGTTGCAGGCGGCGGGAACCCGGGTGGAGCCGCCGCCATCGGTCGCAACCGCCAGCGGTGCGATGCCGCTCGCGACGGCTACCGCCGCGCCGCCGCTGGAGCCGCCACTGGACCGCTCGGCACTCCATGCATTGCGCGTCCGCCCGAACAGCGGCGAATCGGTCAGGCACTTGCTGCCGAACTCCGGCGTCGTGGTCTTGCCGATCAATATGCCGCCCTGGGCACGGAGGCGTGCCACCGCGACGGCGTCGTTGTCGGGCACGTTGTCCCGGTACGGCACCGCGCCGAAGGTCGTCCGGACGTCTTTGGTGTTGACGATGTCCTTCACGGTGAAGGGGATGCCGTGGAGCAGACCGGGCGGCTCGCCAGCCGTGATTTGCCGCTCGGCGGCTTTCGCCTGCGCCATCGCCGCATCGCCGCACAGCGTGATGAAGCAGTTCAATTCGGGTTGCAGCCGCTCGGCACGGGCGAGCACCGCGCGCGTAACCTCGACAGGCGAAACCTCCTTGCGGGCGATGCGCCCACGAAGCTCAACGGCAGACAGCAGACACAGATCGTCGCTCATTTGGGCAAGGACTCGCGTCAGATAGGGTCGACGCCCGCATCGTGCCGCGCTGCAAGCGGCAAGTCCATCGGCTCGGACGCATGGCGAAAGGCCACGGAGCCGCGACGGCGCATGGCCTGCCGGCGCGGCGGGCCCTTCCCGGCCGCGCGGCTTGGCAGCGACGGAGGATCATGCGACGCTCGACCGAATGGCGCTGCTGTCAGCATGACGGAGGACCACGCCTTGTATCGCCGCATCGCCCTCGCCGCGCTGATCGTTGCCGGCAGCGTGCACGGCAGCCTCGCGGCGCCCGATCCGGCGCGATGCCGCGAGCTGATCCGCAAATACGAAACCGACAAGGCCCAGCTCAGCGCGATCGAGATCTCGCTGTCGCTATTTGCGGCCGCCAATGCCGATTGCATCAACCTTGCCACCGAGCTGCTCGATCACGGCGCCTCGGTCGACGCGCGGGACCGGCTGGGCGCAAGGCCGCTGAGCCACGCCGCCCGCTCCGGCCATCTTGCCATGGTCGACCTGCTGCTGGCACGCGGCGCGCCGCTCGATGCGCGCAACCTCGCGGGATCGACCGCGCTGTATTTTGCCGCCGAGCGCGGCCATGTCGCGATCGTGCAGCGCCTGATCGACCGCGGCGCCGACGTCAATCTCACCGGACGCAGCGGCGCCTCCCCGGTCGCGGCCGCCGCCTATGCCGGCAGGGACATGGTGGTGCGCATGCTGCTGGCGCACGGCGCCGACGGCCGCAAGGCTGACGACACCGGCAAGCCGCCGATCGTCTACGCCGCGGCCGGCGGCCAGCTCGGCATCGTCAAGCAGCTGCTGGCGCGCGAGATCGACATCAACGCGCGCTACGCCAACGATCTGACGCTCCTGATGTGGGCCGCCGGCCCTGACGAGACCGTGCCGGAGGCGCAAGCACTGGAGGTCGTCTCGTACCTGCTGGAAGGCGGCGCCAAGGTCGACGACCGCGATGCGCGCGGCCGCACCGCGCTGATGATCGCCGCCGAAGGCAATCATCCGGCGATTGCCAGGACACTGCTGGCGCACGGCGCCGACCCTGCGCTGGCCGACAAGGCCGGCAAGCACGCCGCCGATCTGACCATCCTCTCAGTGCTGCGCGAAGAGCTGACGCCGCGCTGAGGCGACTTGCTCGGACGTCATGGCCGGGCTTGTCCCGGCCATCCACGTCTTCTTTTGCCTGGATATCAAGACGTGGATGCCCGGGACAAGCCCGGGCATGACGAGTGTCCGCAGCTATAGCCCCGCCAGATAGTCCACCAGTGCGGCAAGGTCGTCGGGCGACGTTGCCAGCATCAGGTCGGACATGCCGGGATTGTTGCCGCGCGCGCGGGTGCGGAAATCGGCGATGGTCTTGGCGAGGTAATCCCGTCCCATGCCGGCAAGCCGCGGCACCGTGCCGTCGCCCTGGAAGCGATCGAGATGGCAGGCCGGGCAGCCGACCGAGCGGCTGGCGCTGACCGCCTTCTCCGCCACGTCCTTGGGCGCGCGCGGCTGGCCGAGGTCAGGCCACGGCTTCTGCGAAAAATATTCCGCAATCGCCAGCATGTCGTCGCGCTCGAACTGCGCCGCGATCGGCTGCATGATCTCGCTCTTGCGATCGCCGCGCTTGAAATCGCGCAGTTGGATGTAGAGATAGCCGGCCTGCTGGCCCCAAATCGTCGGAATGGTCTTGTCGACGGGCTTGCCGCTCTCGCCGTGGCAGCCGGCGCAGACTTGCGCCTTCTCTTCGATCGTCTCCGCGCGCGCCTGTGACGCAACCAGCAACAGCGCGGCGCCGCAAATCATCAATCTACCGAACATTGGCTCATCCTGAGGCGCAGTATCGGTCCACCTCCGTCATTGCGAGGAGCTCGCGACAAAATTGCAAAGCAATTTTGCGCTGGAGCGACGAAGCAATCCATGCTTCCACAAACGCGGCACAATGGATTGCTTCGCTTCGCTCGCAATGACGTGGCTGGACCTTTTATCCGTAGAAAACAGAAGCGGGACCGAACCGGTCCCGCCTCGCCGTCAATGTTTGCACGCGTGATGATGCATCAGGCCCGGCTCAGTCGAGCGTGAAGGCGATGATGTTGTTGCCACGCTTGTAGTCGAGCTGGGTGTTACCGCCCGCGCCGACCACGATATATTGCTTGCCGCCGACCATGTAGCTCGACGGCGGCGCGTTGACGCCGGCGCCGGCGCGGAAGCTCCACAGCTCCTTGCCGTTCGACGAATTGTAGGCCGCGAACTTGCCGTTGCCTTCGCCGGTGAAGACCAGGCCGCCGGCGGTGGCGAGGATGCCGCCGATCATCGGCTCGGGCGTGTTGACCTGCCATTTGATCTTGCCGTTGTTGTAGTTCACCGCGGTGATGTTGCCTGCCTGCTTCTCGCCCGGGATCACCTTGAAGGCGCCGCCCAGCCAAAGCTTACCGTTCGGATAGGCCGAGCTTTCGACGTGGTAGGTCATCGGCTGGTGCAGATTGATCGCGTAGGCCAGCTCCTGTCCCGGATCGGTTGCGATCGGCGACCATTCGACGCCGCCATTGGCTCCGGGCAACATGCGCGCGCCTTCCTTGGTCGGCAGCACCCACATGTTCTCCTGCGGCACCATCGCCTCGGAGAAGCGGATCAGGCTGCAATCCTTGCGATCGTGCACATAGATGTGCCCGGTCTTGCCGGCATGGATGACGCCGGGAATCGTCTTGCCGCTCTTGTCCTTGACGTTGACCAGCACCGTCGGGCTGACCGCGTCGAGGTCCCAGACGTCATGGGCGATGTACTGGAAGTGGCAGACATACTTGCCGGTGTCGAGATCGAGCGAGACCAGCGAATTGGTGTAGAGGTTGTCGCCGGGCCGGTTCGACCCGTCGAGGTCGGGCGACGGGTTGCCGACGACGAAGTAGATCCGGTTGGTCGCGAGATCGACCGACGGGTTCTGCCACACGCCGCCACCGAGCTTGGCATAGGGATCGCCGATCTTGGCGAGCATGTCCTTCTCGGCCTGGATATTGCGATGCATGTCACGGCCGGTGGCATCCTTGGTCGCCCAGACACCGACGGAGTTCTCCGGAATGGTGTGGAAATTCCAGAGCTGCTTGCCGGTCTTGGCGTCATAGGCGCGCACGAAGCCGCGGATGCCGTATTCGCCGCCATTGGTTCCGATCAGCACCTTGTCCTTAACCACGGTCGGCGCCATCGTCTCGCTGTAGCCGAGCTCGGGATCGGCGATGTTGGTGGTCCAGACCACCTCGCCGGTCTTGGCATTCAGCGCCATCAGCTTGGAATCAAGCGTCGCCAGATAGACCCGGTCGCCGAGCACCTGGACGCCGCGATTGTTGGGACCGCAGCAATAAACCGTGATCGGGCCCATCTTGTGGGCGTAGTGCCAGAGCTGCTGACCGGTCTTGGCGTCGAGCGCATAGACATGGCTGAACGACGTCGTGACAAACATCACGCCATCGACGACGATCGGAGATGTCTCAAGCGATTCCTTGACGTCGGTCTGGAAGATCCATGCGACGTGCAGGTCCTTCACATTGTCCCGGCTGATCTGCTTGCCCGGATAGAATCGCGTCTGGGCATAGTTGCCGTTGGTGAGCAGGAAATCCCTGCTGTTCTTGTCGGCGGCGTTGAGCTGCTCCTGGGTCACCGGAGAAACATTGGCGTTGCCGAGGACCGACTGCTTCTCCTGCTTGACTTCCTGCGCGATGGCGGCGCCCGACAACAGGCCAACGCCGAGCGCGGCGGCGAATGCCGCAATCCCTCTCACATACATATCTTCCCCCGTTATTTCTTGGTTGCAATATTAGGGATGCGTGTCTGCTACTTCCCTTCGAGGCCCGGTCGCCCTGGCGAGCCCGCAACCCGTTGCATGGCCTGGTTGCGCTGCAATAGACGATCAAAAAAGACGACGACAGGTATCGATGGATGGGTTCCATGTTAGCGCGGTCTTTCACAAAGACAACCGATGCGCTCCATGCGAAGCCGAAGCAGCATGACTTCGCACGATCGAAATGCAGCGATCGCGGGTTGGCATCAAATCCGAGCGATATCGGGTGCTTCGGACGCCTTCACGCATCGCCGGGCAGATTTGCCTTCGCAGGCGCAGCACGCAAAATGAGACTAAGCGTCAAGCGACGGCATCGCGCGGGACGCCGCGCCGGCTGAGGCCCTGCATGGCTTACCAATAGTCGGCCGGCAACTCCCGGCTGCGCGGCGGATCGGCGCCGGGCCGCGTGCAGGTGAAAGCGGCGCATTTGCAGGCAAAGGACAACGCACGGGTCAGCTCGGCTGCGGAGACGTCGCGCAACTGCGGCTGCGCGATCCGGTCCAACCGATGCAACGCGGCGAGCAGCGCCGCCTGAAAGCTGTCGCCGGCGCCGATCGTATCGACGACGTTGACCACCGGCGCTTCGGCCGCGATCGGTCCTGCCTTGCGATGCCAGGCGCAAGCGCCATCATTGCCGCGCGTAATGACGACGAGCGATGCGCCGCCCGACAGCAGCGTCTCGGCCCGCGCAGCATGGGCCTCGTCACCGAACAGATAGGCGAAGTCGACGTCGGACATCTTTACGATGTCGGCCTTGCCGCAGAACGCCAGCATGCGCGCGCGATAGGCGTCCTTGTCCTTGACGAGGTTCGGTCGGCAGTTCGGATCGAGCGAGATCGTCACGTTCGGCCGCGCATCCTCGATCAAGGCCAGCGTCTCCGCCGCACCCTTGTCATGGACCAGCGTGGTCGAGCCGGTATGCACGCAGGTGACGCCGTCAAGCGCGACCGCATCGCGCCGATAGGTCCAGTTCCGCGACGCGGTGTCGGCGTCGTAGAAGGCGTATTGCGTCTCGGTGCCGGTGACGCGCGCAAAGGCCAGCGTGGCTTGGCGATTGCTCCGCGTGGCGCGACGAAGATCGACGCCGGACGCCGCGGCATGATCGGCGATCATCCTGCCGAAGGTGTCGGTCGAGATGCCGCCGACAAAGCCGGTGGGAACATAGAGCCGGGCGCTGCCGATCGCGATGTTGAGGCAGGAGCCGCCGACGGCGGGCGTCAAGGCCTCACGTCCATCCGCCGTCTTCGACGGCAGGAAATCGATCAGCGCATCTCCGCAACTCAGCAGCATGGGGCAAACCTTACGTCGGCGCTTCGCCGGGCGCCCGCCTCATCGCCTCGCGGCTGTCGCGCTCAAGCTCTCGCAGCATCTTGTGCACGCCGCGCTTCTTGCGGTGGAACTCGGCGAGCTCCGGCCTGGTCGGCTCGCTCAACCGCCCGAGCGCCGACATGCCGGCCATCGCCGCATTGATCGAGTTGTGCGCACCGCTGGCGACCGCGCCCAGCATCGCGGCGCCGAGCAAGACGGGTTCTTGGGTCTCCGGCAGTGCCACCGTGTAGCCTGTCGTGTCGGCCATGATCTGGCGCACCAGGGGGCTGCGGCTCGCGCCGCCGCCGATCACGATGGTCTTGCCTTTGACGCCATGCGCCTGCAAGGCGTCGATGACGTCGGCAAGGCCATAGGCCAGCCCGCACAGGCCGGCGATGAACAGCCGCTCCAGCGCCGACACGTCGGTGTCGAGATCGAGCCCCGCGATCACCGCGCGCGAGCCGGGATCGGCATAGGGCGAACGGTTGCCGAGGAACTCAGGCAGAACGTGAACGTTGCGCGCGAGCAACGCCGCAGCACAGGCATTGCCGCTGCGCGCCAGGATGCGCTTCTCGAGATATTCGATGACGTCGACGCCGTCGGTCTTCGCCGCGAGCGCAACCTCGGCATGCGCCGGATGCGACTTGAGCAGGTGATCGATCGCGGCGCCCGCCGCCGATTGGCCGCCCTCGTTCAGCCAGAAGCCCGGCACCATGCCTTCGAAATACGGACCCCAGACGCCGGGCACGAAGCAGGGATCGACCGTCGTCGCCATGATGCAGGCCGACGTTCCCATGATGTAGGCGAGCCGTTGGCAGACATCGACCTCGGCGCCGGAGCCATCGCGGCCGCCGATCGCGCCGACGCCGCCGGCATGGGCATCGATCAGGGAGGCACCGACCGCGGTTCCCGGCAGCAGGCCGAGATCGCGCGCGGCATCCTCGGACAGCCCCCGACCGAGCGGCGAGCCGGGCGGCACGATCTCGCTGCCGATCCGCCCAAAACGGTCGGCCGCGAGCGCCTCGAGCCCGACCCGCTTGAAAAAGGATTCGCTCCAGCCGCCCTCGCCGGCGACATAGGTCCATTTGCAGGTGATCGTGCAGGTCGAGCGCGCCAGCGAGCCGGACGCGCGGAACGACAGATAGTCGGCAAGATCGAAGAAATGCCCGGCGGCCTCGAAGGTCGCGGGCAGATGCCGCTTCAGCCAGAGGATCTTCGGGATCTCCATCTCCGGCGAGATGGCGCCGCCGACATAGCGCAGCACCTTGTCGCCGGTCACGTTGACGAATTCGGTTTCATCCATCGCGCGGTGATCCATCCAGACCACGACATTGCGCGCGGGATCGCCCGACGGGCTGACGGTGAGCGGCCGGCCCGCCCTGTCGAGCACGACCAGCGAACAGGTCGCGTCGAAGCCGATGCCTTTGACGTGTTCGGCGGCAACCGCAGCCTCCCGCATCGCACCGCGCGCGGAGGCGACGCAGGCCGCCCAGATGTCATCGGACGATTGCTCCACGATATCGCCGGGCTCGTGCCAGACCCGGATCGGATGCCGGGCCGACCCGAGCAGCTTCCCCGACTCGTCGAACACGCCCGCCCGGGCGCTGGTGCTGCCGACGTCCACCCCGATATAGGCTTGCCGCATGACCGCTCTATCTTCCGTTGAGCACAATCCCCGGGCGCAAGCCTACCAGCAAGTGTAGCCGCCATCGACCAGAACGATGCTTCCGGTCATCAGGCTCGCCGCCTCGGACGCCAGGAACAGCACCACGGAGGCGATCTCGTCAACCTGCCCCATCCGCGCCATCGGGGTTCCACCGATCCAGGCGTCGTACATTCTGGGGCTGTTCTTCACGAAGGCGTTCAGCGGCGTCTCGATATAGGTCGGCGCCACGGCGTTCACGCGAACCCCGCGCGCGCCCCATTCGGCGGCGAGCGATTTCGTCAGGTGATGCACCGCGGCCTTGGAGGCGTTGTAGAAGCACTGTTCCTGCGGCTTGTTGACGATGAAGCCGGACATCGAGCCGACATTGACGATGGTGCCGGATTTCGCCTTCAGCATGTGATTGCCGAAGGCGCGACAGCACCAGAAGGTGCCGTTCAGGTTGACGTCGATGACGTTGAGCCAGTGCTCGTCGGTCACGGTCTCGGCCGGCGTCTCGCTGCGGGCGATGCCTGCATTGTTGACGAGAATGTCGACCTTGCCGTACTTGCCGACCAGTTCGTCGGCGACCGCAGCGACGCGACCGGAATCCGTCACGTCCATCAGCGCGATGTCGGCGTCAAAGCCCTTGGCCTTCAGCGCCGCCTGCGCGTCATTGGCAACCTTGGCGTCGCGATCGCCGATGATGACCTTGGCGCCGGCTTCGGCGAGCGCCTCGGCGCAGGCGAGCCCGATGCCCTGACCCGCGCCGGTGATGATGGCGGTCTTGCCGCCGAGCCTGAATTTTTCGAGATACATTTTCTTCTTCCTTAGCTTCTCTTTGAGCATGATCTGTTCGGAAAGCCGCTTCACGCTTTGCGCTAACGCGGCCCTCCGGGTCCGGATCATGCTCTACGCGTGAATCGATTTTCCGCTGTCGTCGAAACGGTGGATGCGCGCCGGATCCGGGATCAGCGACACCCGGTCGCCGGGATGCAGGTCAAGCTCGCCGACATAGCGCGCGGTCAGCATTCCCAGCGGTCCGGCGTCGACATAGAGGAAGGTGTCGCTGCCGAGATGCTCGGCGACCGAGACGGTGCCGTGCCAGCCGCCCTGCCCGTCGCGCTCGACCCTCAAATGCTCGGGCCGCACTCCGATGGTCGCGGCGCCCTGCTGCTTGGCGATCTCACCGGTGACGAAATTCATCTTCGGCGAGCCGATGAAGCCGGCGACGAACAGGTTGGCCGGCTTCTCATAGAGCTCGAGCGGCGAGCCGTATTGCTCGATCTTGCCGCCGTTCAGCACCACGATCTTGTCGGCCATGGTCATGGCCTCGACCTGGTCGTGGGTGACGTAGATCGCCGTGGTGCCGAGCTGCTTCTGCAACCGCGTCACCTCGAGCCGCATCTGCACGCGCAGCGCGGCGTCGAGATTGGACAGCGGCTCGTCGAACAGGAACGCCTTCGGCTCGCGCACGATGGCGCGCCCGATCGCGACGCGCTGGCGCTGGCCGCCGGAGAGCTCGCGCGGCTTGCGGTCGAGATAGGGCGTCAGATTGAGCGTCGCCGCGGCGGCCTCGACCTTGCGGTTGATCTCGTCCTTGGCGATGCCGGCCATCTTCAGGCCGAACGCGATGTTGCCGCGCACGCTCATATGCGGATAGAGCGCGTAGGACTGGAACACCATCGACAGCCCCCGCTTGGCCGGCGGCACGTCGACCACATTGCGTCCATCGATCAGGATAGCGCCGCCGGTGACATCCTCGAGCCCCGCGATCAGCCGCAGCAGCGTGGTCTTGCCGCAGCCGGACGGGCCGACGAAGACGACGAAGGAGCCGTCGGCGATGTCGAGGTCGGCGCCCTTGATGATGTGGACCGGCCCGAACGATTTTTGCACACCCTGCAGCGTAATCTGACCCATGGCAAAACGCCTTTCTGCTACTTGACCGCGCCGAAGGTCAGGCCGCGGACGAGCTGCCGCTGACTGAACCAGCCGAGCACGAGAATGGGCGCGATCGCGAGCGTCGACGCCGCCGACAATTTCGCCCAGAACAATCCTTCCGGGCTGGAATAGGACGCGATGAAGACGGTGAGCGGCGCGGCCTCGAGTGTCGACAGATTGAGGGTCCAGAACGCCTCGTTCCACGCCAGGATCAGATTGAGCAGCAACGTCGAGGCCAGCCCCGGCACCGCCATCGGCGTCAGCACATAGATCAGCTCGCGGCCGATCGTGGCGCCGTCCATCCGCGCCGCCTCGAGGATGTCCTTGGGGATCTCCTTGAAATAGGTGAACAGCATCCAGATCACGATCGGCAGATTGCCGAGGCACAGGATGAAGATCAGGCCGGAGCGAGTGTC
The DNA here is from genome assembly GCF_024171045.1 of Bradyrhizobium sp. USDA 4538. Lineage (NCBI taxonomy): Bacteria > Pseudomonadati > Pseudomonadota > Alphaproteobacteria > Hyphomicrobiales > Nitrobacteraceae > Bradyrhizobium > Bradyrhizobium sp. USDA 4538. The sequence goes on along the minus strand of NZ_JALJZE010000001.1, from coordinate 5,564,479 downwards.
GAGCAGGCCGAAGGTGCGGTAGATCAGATAGATCGGCACCAGCACGCCGACCGGCGGCATCATCTTGGTCGAGAGCATCCAGAGCAGCACGTCCTTGGTCCGCTTGGTCGGCGAGAACGCCATCGACCACGCCGCCGGGATCGCGATCAGCATCGCGATCAGCGTAGAGCCGCCGGCGATGATGATCGAATTGAGCGCATGGTGGAAATAGTCGCTGCGCTCCTGCACCGCGGCGTAGTTCTCGGTGGTCCAGTGGAAGAACAGGAACGAGGGCGGGATCGCGAACGCCTCGAGCTCGGTCTTGAAGCTCGCCAGCACCATCCAGAGGATCGGGAAGAAGATCAGGAAGCCGACCAGCCAGGCCGCCACCGTCGAAATGACCTTGCGCCGTGTCGTGACCATCCGCGCCATGACGTTACGCCTCCAGATTCCGGCCGACGATACGAACGAGGAAGAAGGCGACGATGTTGGCGAGCACCACCGCGACCAGGCCGCCCGCCGAGGCGCTGCCGACGTCGTACTGGATCAGCGCCTGCGAATAGATCAGGAAGGCGATGTTGGTGGTCTGCAGGCCGGGGCCGCCGCCGGTGGTGACGAAGATCTCCGCGAACACCGTGAGCAGGAAGATGGTCTCGATCAGGATCACCACGGTGATCGGGCGCGCCAGATGCGGCAGCGTGATGTAGATGAAGGTCGAGATCGCGCTCGCGCCGTCCATCTCGGCGGCCTCCTTCTGCTCCTCGTCGAGCGATTGCAGCGCGGTCAGCAGGATCAGGGTCGCGAACGGCAGCCATTGCCAGGAGATGATCAGGATCACCGAGAACAACGGCGCGTCGTTGAACCAGTCGATCGCCGGCAGCCCGAACAGATGCGCGATCCAGGCGAACAGGCCCGACACCGGATGCATCAACAGGTTCTTCCAGACCAGCGCGCTCACCGTCGGCATCACGAAGAACGGCGCTATCACCATCAGCCGGACGATCGATAGCCCGACCACCTGCTGGTCGAGCAGCAGCGCCAGCGGCACGCCGAGGATGATCGTGATCGCGAGCACCGAGCCGACCAGCACCAACGTGTTCTGCAACGAGGCGAGGAAGGCCGGATCGGTCAGGAAGTAGCGGAAATTCTCCAGCCCAACGAATGATTCAGAGCCGGGATCGAGCAGATTGTAATGCAGGGTCGCGAAATAGATCGTGAGCGCCAGCGGCACGATCATCCAGATGAACAGCAGCGCCACCGCGGGCGTGAGCAGCGTGCGTGCAAGCAGTTGGGTCTGCTGGGTCGCCATCCCCGCCTCCTTCTCAAGGAAAGGAGCGACCATCCCGCTGCGGGACAGGATGGTCGCAAGTGGCCCAGCTCGGGAGGTCTAAGCTGGTCGGGCGGCCAAGGCGGCTGTCGCGCCCCGGCTTTGTTTCAGGCGTGCTCTACTTGATGTAGCCCGCGCGCTTCATTTCGCGCTCGGTCACGGACTGCGCAGCGGTGAGCGCCGCATCGACGGTGGTCGAACCTGAGAGCGCCGCCGAGAACTGCTGGCCCACCTGGGTGCCGATACCCTGGAATTCAGGGATCGCCGCGTACTGCACGCCGACGTAAGGCACCGGCTTCACCGTCGGCTTGTTCGGATCGGCGGCATCGATCGAGGCCAAGGTCAGCTTGGCGAAGGGGGCGACCTTCAGATAGTCGGGGTTCTTGTACAGCGAGGTGCGCGTGCCCGGCGGCACGTTGGCCCAGCCTTCCTTCGCGGCGACGAGCTTGGTGTAATCCTTGCTGGTCGCCCAGGCGATGAACTTCTCGGCCGCCTCGACCTTCTTCGAACCGGCAGGAACCGCGAGACTCCATGCCCACAGCCAGTTGGCGTTCTTGCCGAGCCCGGTGTTCGGCGCCAGCGCAAAGCCGACCTTGTCGGCGACCGTGGATTCCTTCGGATTGCTGACGAACGACGCCGCCACGGTGGCATCGATCCACATCGCGCATTTGCCGGCGTTGAACAGCGCGAGGTTCTCGTTGAAGCCGTTGGAAGAGGCGCCGGGAGGGCCGGCCTGCTTCATCAGGTCGACATAGGTCGTCAGCGTCTTCTTCCATTCCGGCGAGGTGAATTGCGGCTCCCACTTCTCGTCGAACCAGCGCGCGCCGTAGGAATTGGCCATCGCGGTCAGGAACGCCATGTTCTCGCCCCAGCCGGCTTTGCCGCGCAGGCAGATGCCGTAGACGCCGGCGGACTTGTCGGTCAGCTTCTTGGCGGCGTCGACCACGAAGTCCCAGGTCGGGCTCTCCGGCATCTTCAGGCCGGCCTTGTCGAACAGGTCGGTGCGATACATCACCATCGAGCTCTCGCCGTAGAACGGCGCGGCGTAGAGCTTGCCGTCGACCGAGACCGCATCCTTGATCTTGGGCAAGAGGTCACCGACGTCGTAGTCGGCGCCGAGCTTGTCGAGCGGCACCAGCCAGTTCTTCTTGGCCCAGATCGGCACCTCATAGGTGCCGATGGTGAGCACGTCGAACTGGCCGCCCTTGGTGGCGATGTCGGTGGTCACGCGCTGGCGCAGCACGTTCTCCTCGAGCGTCACCCATTTGACGGTGATGTCGGGATTCTTCGCGGTGAATTCGCTGGTGAGCCCCTGCATGCGGATCATGTCGCCATTGTTGACGGTCGCCACCGTCAGCGTGGTCTGGGCGATCGAGGGGGCAGAGATCAAAACAGCAGCCGCGCCCGCAACGGCGCAAAGGACGTTTTTCAAGGTGACCTCCCTTATGTCACGTTGAGCATATGCCCACGTGTTGAGCGTATGTTCACTCTGTCGCCAAACTTTGTCAAGCGCGCGGGAGCGCCGTCCCGCGCGTTCGCGGGTTCCACTGCACGCTGGAATGGAGGTGTCTGCGGAGATGAAGAAGGGCGCTGAGACCCAGAAGGCAACTTGATTTGCGGCCACAGCGGGACTGCGCTCCCTCGCCCCGTTCTTACGGGGAGAGGGTTGGGGTGAGGGGCTCTTTCCGCGCATACGAAGCGGACGAATGCGCGGAGACTCCCCCTCACCCGGATCGCATCTCCGATGCGATCCGACCTCTCCCCGCAAGCGGGGCGAGGTGAAGTACGACTCGTGGCGCCTAACGATCCAGCACCGCGCGCGCGGTGGCCTCATCGGTGATGAGGCCGTTGATCACCCGGCCCCCCAATGCGGCCTTGATCGAGGGCACCTTGGCGCCGCCGACCGCCGCGGCGATCGTGGTCGCTTCCGCTGGGATCTGCGGCGGAATGCTGGTCAGGCGCTTGTTGGTGCCGCCCTTGATCAGGCGGCCCTTGGCGTCATAGGCCCAGCCCGTCACCTCGCCGACCGCGCCGAGCCGCATCATCTCCAGCAGCTCCTCGCGGGTGACGAAGCCGTCGACATGGACCTGGGCCTTCTGGTCCATCTGGCCGATGCCGATCAGCCGCAGATCGGCCTTGGCGGCGACCGCCCTCACCCGCGCGATCGGGTCGATGCGCACCATGCGGTTGCGCTCGTCCTCGCTCGACATCAGGAACGGCAGCGGCATCGGGTAATGCCGCGCGCCGGTGCGGTCGGCGAGCCGTCCCACTGTGTCGTAGAAGCTCGCCGAGCCGTCGGCGGAGATGTTGCCGACCAGCGAGACGATCTGGTGATCGGGCCGCTCGATCGGCGAGACCCGCTCGACCGCGGCGCGCACCGCGCGGCCGGTGCCGAGCGCCACGATCACGGGCGTCTCCGAGCGCAGCGTCGTCTCCAGCAGATTGGCGCTGCGCTCGGCGATCCCTGCATTGGACAGCGGCGCCGCCGGATCGGTCGGCACGACGTCGCAATGCACCAGATCGAACCGCGCCTTCAGCCGGGAGGCCAGCTCCATGCAGGCCGCGATGGGATGTTCGAGGCGAAACGTGATCAGCCGCTCCGCCAGGCACAGCGACACCAGGCGCTGCGCCGAGGCGCGCGACACCTGCAGCATTTTCGCAATCTCATCCTGGGTGTGGCCCGCGATGAAATACAGCCAGCCGGCGCGCGCCGCATCGTCGAGGCGAGACTTTTCGTTGTCGGGCGCAGCCATCGTCTTGCGTCAGCCTTCCATCCAGAAATCCGTCATCGCGGCGAAGATTCGATCCGCCCCCGCTTGCCGCAGCAGAGCACTGCCATCCGCCAACCGATAGTGGGCGCCGCCGACAAATCCCCACACTTTCATGCCCGCCGCCTTCGCGGCCATCACGCCGCTGACGCTGTCTTCGATCACGAGCGTGCGGCGCGGCGCGGCGCCCATGGCGCTTGCCGCATGCAGGAACAGATCAGGGGCCGGCTTGCCCTGCCTGACCATCTGCGCGGTGTAGAGCCGCGGCCCGAAGCTGGCGGCGAGGCCGGTCAGCTCCAGCGAGAACTTCACCCGCTCGAGATCGCTCGATGAGGCGACACAATATGGCAGCCGCAATTCCTCGAGCACCGCCGCGATGCCGGCGATCGGCTTCAGTCGGGAGCGGAAGGTCTCACGGACCTGCAGCGCCAGGTCAGGCAGAAACGTCTCGGGCAGCGGCTTTCCGACGCCCCGGCAGTAGTCGACCACGGCCGCGGTGCTGCGGCCGAGGAAGAGTTCGAGCGCCCGCTCGGTGCTCATCCCGATGCCGGCCTGCACCATCGCCTCGGCAAGGCAGCGGCAGCTCAATTCCTCGCTGTCGACGAGCACGCCGTCGCAGTCGAAGATGACGAGATCGGTCTCGGGAAGCCGCGGATCCATCCCGGCATGAGATCATATGCTCACGCCATGAGCAATAGATCACGATTTCCGCGCGGAATGCCGCGCCTCAAATGGTCGCGGTGCACCGCCACGGATGCTGTGCGACAAGGCGAAATGCCGCATGACACACCTCTGATCGCGACCGTCGTCGCGGGCCTCGGCCTCGCTTTTGTCTTCGGAACCATCGCCCAGCGCTTTCGGGTTCCGCCACTGGTCGGTTATCTGCTCGCGGGCGTGGCCGTCGGTCCCTTCACGCCCGGCTTCGTTGCCGATCAGGCGCTGGCAACCGAGCTGGCGGAGCTCGGTATCATTCTCCTGATGTTCGGCGTCGGCCTGCATTTCTCGCTGAACGATCTGTTGTCGGTGCGCGCGATCGCGGTGCCCGGCGCGATTGCGCAGATTGCGGTCGCCACATTGATGGGCCTCGGCCTCGCGCTATTGATGGGCTGGACCGTCGGCGCGGGTCTGGTGTTCGGCCTCGCGCTGTCGGTCGCAAGTACCGTCGTGCTGTTGCGCGCGCTGCAGGAGCGCCGCCTGATGGACACCGAACGCGGCAAGATCGCGGTCGGCTGGCTGATCGTCGAAGACCTCGCCATGGTGCTGGCGCTGGTGCTGTTCCCGGCGGTGGCGAGATTGCAGGGCAGCGATGGCGCGGCGCTCACCTCCGACCCGCTCGCCGCCCGTTTCGGTCTCGGGCTCACCGGCGTGCTGGTGCTGACGCTGATCAAGATCGCCGTGTTCATCGCGCTGATGCTGGTGGTCGGACGCCGGCTGATCCCGTGGGTCCTGCACTACATCGCGCATACCGGCTCGCGCGAGCTGTTCCGGCTGACCGTGCTCGCGATCGCGCTCTGCATCGCGTTCGGCGCGACCAAGCTGTTCGGCGTCTCGCTGGCGCTCGGCGCCTTCTTCGCCGGAATGATGCTGCGGGAATCGCCGCTCAGCCAGCGCGCGGCCCAGGAGACCCTGCCGCTGCGCGATGCGTTCGCGGTGCTGTTCTTCGTCTCCGTCGGCATGCTGTTCGACCCGATGAGCGTGGTCCGCGAGCCCTGGCCATTCGTCGCGACGCTGTTCGTCATCGTGGTCGGCAAGTCGATCGCAGCCCTTCTGATCGTCGTGCTGTTCCGTCATCCGATGGCAACAGCCCTGATGATCTCGGCGAGCCTCGCCCAGATCGGCGAATTCTCCTTCATCCTGGCCGAACTCGGCGTTGCGCTCAATCTGCTGCCGAAGGCCGGCCGCGACCTGATCCTGGCGGGCGCGATCTTCTCGATCATGCTCAACCCGCTGGTGTTCGCGGTCGTCGACTGGCTGAAGTCGCGGCTCGAGAAGCCGCAAGCTTCCTCACCAACCGCCGCGGCTTCTGAACCAATCCCGGTCACCGAATTGCAGGATCACACCATCCTGGTCGGCTACGGCCGGGTCGGCAGCATCGTCGGCGATGCGCTGCATCAACGCAGCGCGCCGTTTCTCGCGGTCGAGGCGTCCGACGACATGGTTGCCAAGCTCAAGGAGCGCGGCATCGAAGCCCTGATGGGCAACGCCGCGCGCGCCAGCGTGCTGCGCGCGACCAATCCGGCCGGCGCGCGATCGCTGGTCATCGCCATTCCCGAAGCCTTCGAGGCCGGCCAGATCGTCGAACAGGCGCGCGCCGCGAATGCCGATATCCAGATCATCGCCCGTGCGCATTCCGACGCCGAGGTCGATCATCTCAAGGCACTTGGCGCCGACATCGTGATCATGGGCGAGCGCGAGATCGCCCGCGGCATGATCGAGGAGCTCGACAGGGCGCGTCCGGCTGCGATGCGAGCGGCCGAGCAAGATTCGGCAGCTTGAGATAGACTGCGCCCATCGTACCGATGCGCGCCGCGCGTCACGCGATGAGGGAGATCGAGCGATGGCCTTCAAGAGCCCGCACGTATCGCTGGTGTCGTTCTCGGTCGAGATCGGCGCCGCGGACACGACAAACGTCATGCAGATCGAGACCGACCTGCATCTGAACACCCGTCATCCGAGCTATGACGCGGCCGCCGTGGAGCGGCTGGTGCGTGACGCACAAGCCTATCTCGCCGGCAATGCCGGTCAGGTCACCCGGATCCGACTGGTCTCCACCCGCGGCGGCCAGACCTGAAGCCTTTTTTATTTGAGCTCTTTGTTTGAGCGTGATCTGCGCGCAAACGCTTTGCGTTTGTCGCGAGGGAAAACCGGCTTCCACTTTTCCGGATCATGCGCTAGCCGCCAAGGAATGCCGGCGCGAGATCCTCCTGCACGATGATGTTGGCGGCTTCCGTCGTCAGTTCGCTGCCGACCAGGTCAAGATTCTTGGCGGCCTCGAACAGCATCGACCGGACGTCGTCCGGCGTCAGCACGCCCTTCGCGATCAGCTTGCGCACCAGCGCCTGCAGGATAAGAACGTCGATCTCGCCATGCGCCAGCGGCGTCGGCTTGTCCGTCATGATCGTCTCCCAGGCTGATCCCAAGGCTGAGTCCCAAGGCTGAGGTTCGTCGCAAGTGAGGCGCCTAGCGCGGTGGCGACGCGATGTCCTTGTGCAATTGCTCGAACGCACGGCGCAGGCCGTGCAGCTGATCGACCAGATGAAGGATGACGTCGATGCCCTCGTCGTTGACGCCGAAGTCGCCCTTCAGGTCGCGGATCAGATGCGCGCGCGCCACGTCGGTGTCGGAGAAGCTGATCTCGCTGGCGGTCTCGTCCGGCACCAGCCATTGCTGCTCGATCCAGAACTCCAGGGTCTGCACCTCCAGACCCGCATCGATGAGGAACTGCTGCTTGTTCATGATGCACCATCCTCGCGCGGATCGAATGCCTTTCGATCCCAGTTCGACACAAACGCCTCGAGCTCGGGATCGGGTCCCTTGGGCAGGACCACCTTGAGCTTGACGAGTTCGTCGCCATGGCCTCCGCCGACGCGGGGCGCGCCCTTGCCGCGCAACCGCATGGTCGTGCCGGTGTTCGATCCCTTCGGAACCGTCATGGTCACGGCACCGGTCGGCGTCGGAACGCGGACTTTTCCGCCGAGCACCGCCTCGGACAGCGAAATCGGCAGTTCCAGCGTAATGTCGTCACCTTCGCGGGTGAAGCGCGGATCGGGGCGAACTTCCACCTCGATCAGCGCATCGCCGGGACCGCCCTTGCCGCTGCCGGGCATGCCCTTGCCGCGCAGCCGAATGATCTGGCCATCGACGAGCCCCGGCGGGATCGTCACGTCCAGCGTACCGCCGTCGGGAAGCGTCAGCCGCTTGCTCGCACCGGTGATCGATTCCGCGAAGTCGATCGCGAGAGCGTAATGCAAATCGCGGCCACGCCGGTTGGCGCGCGCCTGCTCGCTGCGCCGGAGCAATTCGGCGAAGGCGTCGTCCTGGTCCATGTAGTCGGCATAGCCGGAGCTGTCGGCATAGGGATGCCCCGCATCCGCGGTGGCGAAATCCCGGTAGTAGCGATGCTGCGGCCGCTCGGCGCCATCAGCATCGATCTCGCCGGCGTCGAAGCGCTTGCGCTTCTCGGCATCCGAGAGCAGATCGTTCGCAGCAGCGACTTCCTTGAATTTGTCTTCGGCCGCCTTGTCGCCCGGATTGAGATCCGGATGCAGCTTCTTCGCCAGCTTTCGATAAGCCTTCTGGATATCGGCCGCAGACGCCGTCGGGGCAACGCCAAGAACCTCGTACGGATTTCTCACAACCTGCTCCGCAACACCGTGAGTGCACCTGCAATCATGAGGGCGCAAAAGCAGGCGATTTGCAAGTGCGCAGGCGCGCCGCCCGGAAGCGGCCGACGCAGCATGCGCTCACGTCACATGACAAGTTAAGATGTATGTCCGGGGTCCAGATAGTTCGGCATGTTCTTTTGCTGTTGCGGCGTCATCTTGGCGGTATCCGCCTTGCCTGGCACGCCCCTCGGACCGAGCAGGGCACGCTGCATGTCGTCCTCGCTCAAGCGCGGCTTGCCATCGTCGAGCTGTCCATCGCCGCCATGACTCTGTGCCATGACCAACCTCCACTGATGATCGCTTGCACAGGCGGAACAATACCGCGCTCCGCCGGAACGAGCCAGCGGAGCGCGGACGTGCCTTAGTGTTGCTCCTGCCGCTTCTCCTCTGCGGGATGACCTGCCGCAGGCGCAGCATGCGGAGCGGCGTGCGGCTCCGGCCGTGCCGCCGGCTGGGGATGGGCGGCCTGCGGCTGCGGATGCGGCTCAGGGCGCGCCATCGTCTCCGGGTGCGCTTGCGGCTTCGCTGCTGGCTCCGGTCGCGCTTCGGGCCTCGCTGGCTCGGGCCGCGCGACGGGCTTCGCGGCAGGCTCGGGACGCGGCTCTTCCTTGCGCACCTCTTCGGGCCGCTTCTCCTGCACGGCAGGCCGCGCCGCTTCTGCAGGATGCGGCTCAAGCTTCGGCTCGGCGGCAGGCGCCGCGCGCTTCTCTTCGACCGCGGGCCTGTTCGCTTCGGCGGGCGGATGCGCCGCAACGCCCTTCTCGGGAACCGGAAGCGCGTGGGATCCGGCAGGTGCCGGCGCAGCAGGGTGCGGCTCGGCCTTGGTCTCGGGAGCAGGTGCTGCGCGCTTCTCCTCGGCCGCGGGCTTGTTCGCCTCGGCGGGCGGATGCGCCGCCGGAAGCTCCTTTCCCGGGACCGGGAGCGCATGGGAAGCAGCCGGTGCTGTTGCGGGCGCGGGTGCAGGTGCAGCTCCCGGGTGCCCCGGCTCCCCGGCCGCCGGCCGTGCGGCGTTGGCCGGCACCGCCTCGCCGGCCGGCCGCGCGCGAACTACGCCCGGTCCCTTCAATTCGCCGGGACGCGCCGTTGCGGCGACTGCGGGCACGCCATTGTTGGTCCGCTTGAACAGGCTCGGATCCTGGCTTGCGGTCTCGACCTGCTTGCGTTGCAACGGCGTCGCCGCGAAGTGCTGCTCCTTGGCGACCGCGCGCTCGGCCGGCGTCGGCCGCACCTCGATGCCGCCGCGGCCGCCATTGTAGCTGACGTTGTTGACGGTGGTCTGATTGATCGTGACGTTCTTCTCGTAGACGTTGGTGATCCGCGCACCCTGCAGATTGTTCACGGTCCGATTGTAGAAGAAGTTGCCGTGATCCCAGCGGCCGCCTTCATAGCCCGACCCGCCGTAGCCGAAACCGTAATTGATGCCACCGTAGAAGCCGACGCGATCACCCCAGTAGCCCTGATGGAAGATGAAGCCGCCGCCGAACGCGCCCCAATAACCAGGTGTCCACAGCAGCCCGACCCGCGGCGGCTGCACCCACGTGCCCGGCACCCAGTAGTAATCGCCGCGATCCTCGTCCCACGACCAATTGCCCGGCGACCACATGTAGCCGGGCCCAGGCACCGGCGGCTGATCGTAGGTCGGCAACGGCGGCGGCGCGGTCTCGACGGCAGAGACCGGCGCGCATGCCGCATCCTGCGCGATTGCGGGCATTGCCGTCGCATAGAACAGCGCCGTGGCAATCGCTGCACACGACACGGTCGAAAGGAGACGAGTTGTCATTGGGAGCCTCTTCGATGAGCACGTTCAACGTGAGACGGAACAAAAGTTCCGTGCGTCGGCAATGCACCGACACACTTCATCGCTAGCGCCTTGACCTTACACCAGCCTGAAACGCATCGACGCAAACGGAAACGCGCTCATCCGGCTATTCACGGTCGGTTCAGAGTGCGCCGTGATGCAACGTTGCGCGATTCAGTGGAACATCGCGCGTTGCTTCTCTGTATCAGCGAGCGAGCGACGCGAAACGCGACGCGATCGATTCCGATAACGTGTCCCGATCATGACCTGGGCCTTTGTACGATCACAGCGGTCCATGCTCATCCAACACTCGCTTCGCGAGCCCGGCGATCCATCGAACCGTAGTCAGCGCGATGCGTGCACCCGGCTTGCCGGCGCGGCCGTAGCAGTGCCTCCCGATGAGTGCCAGCGACGAACATCAGCGCTCGCAACGGCTTAACCGCAGCATCCCAGCGAGCGCGCTGCGCGATTGACACTCCCCTGAAAGGACCACACGATGCGAGACGCGGCAGCCTTGGGCCCGCGGTTTTCCGCCGGCGCAATTGCACGGGGCTGTTGCATGATGGATGTCATCGTTCCGCCATCTGTCGCCGACGGAACTGCGTGGCATAATGGATCTCGACGAGCTTGCGTTGCTTGAGGTGCCACGATGAACATAGAAAAATATACCGATCGCGTTCGCGGCTTCATTCAGTCGGCGCAATCGCTCGCGATGCGCGAGGGGCATCAGCAGTTCTCGACGCTGCACATCCTGAAGGTGCTGCTCGACGACAATGAGGGCCTCGCGGCCGGCCTGATCGACCGCGCCGGCGGCAATTCGCGCGCGATCCTCAAGGCGACCGAGGACGCGCTGGCGAAAGTGCCGAAGGTGAGCGGCGCCGGCTCCGGACAAATCTATCTGGCGCCCGAGACCGCGCGCGCCTTCGCCGCGGCGGAACAGGCCGCTGACAAGGCCGGCGACAGTTTCGTCTCTGTCGAGCGCCTGCTGCAGGCGCTCGCAGCCGACAAGGACAGCGAGGCCGGCAAGCTGCTCGCCAAGGGCGGCGTCAATCCGCAGAACCTGAATGCGGCGATCAACGCGCTGCGCAAGGGCCGCACCGCCGACAGCGCATCGGCCGAGAACGCCTATGACGCGCTGAAGAAATATGCCCGCGACCTTACCCAGGCCGCGCGCGATGGCAAGCTCGATCCGGTGATCGGCCGCGACGAGGAGATCCGCCGCACCATCCAGGTGCTGTCGCGGCGGACCAAGAACAATCCCGTGCTGATCGGCGAGCCCGGTGTCGGCAAGACCGCGATCGTCGAGGGCCTCGCGCTGCGCATCGTCAACGGCGACGTGCCGGAAAGCCTGCAGGACAAGGCGCTGCTCGCGCTCGATCTCGGCGCGCTGATCGCCGGCGCAAAGTATCGCGGCGAGTTCGAGGAACGGCTCAAGGCAGTGCTGCAGGAAGTGACCTCGGCCGAGGGCGGCATCATCCTGTTCATCGACGAGATGCACACGCTGATCGGCGCCGGCAAGGGCGACGGTGCGATGGACGCATCAAACCTCCTGAAGCCCGCGCTCGCCCGCGGCGAGCTGCATTGCATCGGCGCCACCACGCTCGACGAATACCGCAAGCATGTCGAGAAGGATGCAGCGCTGGCGCGGCGCTTCCAGCCGGTGTTCGTCTCCGAGCCGACGGTCGAGGACACCATCTCGATCCTGCGCGGCTTGAAGGACAAATACGAGCAACATCACGGCGTGCGCATCGCGGATTCGGCGCTGGTCGCCGCTGCCACGCTGTCGAACCGCTACATCACCGACCGCTTCCTGCCCGACAAGGCCATCGACCTGATGGACGAGGCCGCGGCGCGACTGAAGATGCAGGTCGATTCCAAGCCTGAAGAACTCGATTCGCTCGACCGCGAGATCATCCGGCTCAAGATCGAGCAGGAAGCGCTGAAGAAGGAGACCGATCTCGGCTCCAGGAGCCGCCTGCAGACGCTCGAGAAGGATCTCACCGACCTGGAAAAGAAATCGGCGGACATGACGTCGAAATGGCGGTCGGAAAAGAGCAAGCTTTCCGATGCGCAGAAGATGAAGGGCGAACTCGAACAGTTGCGTACCGAGCTCGCCAATGCGCAGCGCAAGGGAGAATTCCAGAAGGCGGGCGAGCTGGCCTATGGCCGGATTCCCGAACTCGAGAAGAAGCTCGCGGCGGTCGAGGCCGGCGAGACCTCGTCCACCAGCGAGACCGTGACCGCCGACAATATCGCGCAGGTGGTGTCGCGCTGGACCGGCGTGCCAGTCGACAAGATGCTGGAGGGGGAGAAGGACAAGCTGCTGCGCATGGAGGAGATGCTCGGCAAGCGCGTCGTCGGCCAGGCCGAGGCGGTCCGCGCGGTGTCGACCGCGGTGCGCCGCGCCCGCGCCGGCCTGCAGGACCCCAACCGGCCGATCGGCTCGTTCATGTTCTTAGGTCCCACCGGCGTCGGCAAGACCGAGCTTGCGAAAGCGCTTGCCGAATATCTGTTCGATGACGAGACCGCGATGATCCGCCTCGACATGTCCGAATACATGGAAAAGCATTCGGTCTCGCGGCTGATCGGCGCGCCGCCCGGCTATGTCGGCTATGATGAGGGCGGTGCCCTGACCGAAGCGGTGCGGCGGCGGCCTTATCAGGTGGTGCTGTTCGACGAGATCGAGAAGGCGCATCCCGACGTCTTCAACGTACTGCTGCAGGTGCTCGACGACGGCCGCCTGACCGACGGCCAGGGCCGCACCGTCGATTTCCGCAACACGCTGATCATCATGACCTCGAACATCGGCGCCGAATATCTGGTCAACCAGCCGGAAGGTCAGAGCACGAGCGCGGTGCGCGAGCAGGTGATGAACATGGTACGGGCGCACTTCCGTCCCGAATTCCTCAACCGGATCGACGAGATCATCCTGTTTCACCGGCTGCAGAAGAGCGACATGGGCCGCATCGTCGAGATCCAGTTCTCGCGGCTGCGCAAGCTGCTCGAGGATCGCAAGATCGAGCTGGAGCTCGACCCGAAGGCGCGGGACTGGCTCGCCGAGAAGGGTTGGGATCCGGCTTACGGCGCCCGCCCGCTGAAGCGGGTGATCCAGCGCAGCGTGCAGGATCCGCTGGCGGAGATGATCCTTTCCGGCGATGTGCGCGACGGCTCAGAGGTAAAACTCTCGGCCACCAAGGCCGGCCTCACCTTCAACGGCAAGAAGCCGGAGAACGCGGCGGCGGACGAATTCGAACCGGTGTGAGACAGGCCGGATCGCCAACGACGCGCTGTCATCGCCGCGTCGTCTGCCGGCATCATATGCAAGCCGAATATACAAGCTGACCTGCAACCAGGAGAGCGCCATGACGCAGCACAAGATCAAGGACAACATGGAGGTCATCGGCGCCGATGGCGTGCATGTCGGCACCGTCGATCACGTCGAGGGCAACCGCATCAAGCTCAAGAAGAGCGAGAGCGACGGCTTCCACAAGGGCCATCATCACTTCATCGAGCTCGGCTTCGTGGCGGGTGTCGAAGGCTCCAAGGTTCGGCTCTCGGCCAACGCCGCGATCGCGGTGACCCTCGAGGAAGAGAAGTCCGGGAAGCCCGTCGATTGAGGCAGGCACCTCTGCAAGAGCGTGAGCCATTCGAGCCCTTGTAAAGGTTCCACCGGCATGCTCCTCTGACCCTGTCTGGACGCCGATCCGGCGTCCAGCGCCTGCCTTTTGTCCTCGTGGAAGTGCCGTTTAGTCAAGGAGACATGCGTGCCATCAGCCGTTCCGCAACCGGTCGCTGCGAAGCTGACGCGCGCAGCCATCTTCCTTGCGGTCACGATCAAGCCCAATCCGGAATATGACGCGGTGGTGCGGTCGCTGTGCGCCGATCTGGGCGCGCTCCTGCGTGCGGTGGGCTTCCGCGATCTCGAGGGCCGGCTGTCATGCGTCATGGGCATCGGCTCCGACGCATGGGACCGGCTGTTCGGCGCGCCGAAGCCGAAAGGCCTGCATCCGTTCCGCGAGATCGACGGCGTCCACCACGCCGTCGCAACGCCGGGCGACCTGCTGTTTCACATCCGCGCCGTGCCGATGGATCTGTGCTTCGAGCTGGCGACCCAGATCATGACGCGGCTCGGCGATGCGGTTGCGACCTCCGACGAGGTGCACGGCTTCAAATATTTCGACGAACGCGACCTGCTCGGCTTCGTCGACGGCACGGAGAATCCGGAGGACCAGGCGGCCACTGACGCCACCATCATCGGCGACGAGGACACGGCGTTCGCCGGCGGCAGCTATGTGATCGTGCAAAAATACCTGCACGACCTGAAGAAGTGGAACGAGCTGCCGGTCGAGATGCAGGAAAAGATCATCGGCCGAACCAAGCTGTCCGACATCGAGCTCGACGATGCGGTGAAGCCGAGCTACGCGCACAACGCCCTGACCACGATCGTCGAGAATGGCGAGGAGCTCGATATCGTCCGCGACAACATGCCGTTCGGCAATATCAGCAAGGGCGAGTTCGGAACCTATTTCATCGGCTATGCCAAGTCGCCGCAGCGGATCGAGCAGATGCTCGAGAACATGTTCGTCGGCAAGCCGCCGGGCAACTACGACCGCCTGCTCGACTTCAGCCGTGCCGTCACCGGCATGCTGTTCTTCGTCCCGTCGGCGACCTTCCTGGAGGATGTCGCGAGCGAGGCGCCGGCACCCTCGCCCGCCGAGCCGTCGCTGGATGACGCCGGGGCTGGCGACACACCTGCACCGGGAATACCGCCGTCCGACGGCTCGCTCGGGATCGGCTCACTGAAAGGAGAGGCTGGACATGAATAATCTTCATCGGGGACTCGCTCCCATCTCGGACGCGGCATGGGCCCAGATCGAAGAGGAGGCCTCGCGCACGTTGAAGCGCCATCTGGCGGCGCGCCGTGTCGTCGACGTCGACGGTCCGAAGGGAACGGATTTCTCCGCGGTCGGCACCGGTCATCTCAAGAAGATTGCGGCGCCGGGCGACGGGGTCGAGGCGACGCAGCGCGACGTCCAGGCGCTGGTCGAACTGCGTGTGCCGTTCGAGCTCTCGCGCCAGGCGATCGACGATGTCGAGCGCGGCGCGAATGATTCCGACTGGGATCCGCTCAAGGATGCCGCGCGCAAGATCGCCTTCGCCGAGGATCGCGCGGTGTTCGACGGCTATGCAGCCGCCGGCATTCAGGGCATCCGTCAAGGCACCAGCAACCCGGTGCTGACGTTGCCGTCGAGCGTCAAGAACTATCCCGCCGTGGTCGCGCAGGCGGTCAGCCAGTTGCGGCTTGCCGGCGTCAACGGTCCCTATACGCTGCTGCTCGGCACCGAGCCCTATACCGCGATCGGCGGGGCGACCGACGACGGCTATCCGGTGCTGCAGCACATCCAGCGCCTGATTGACGGCAAGATCATCTGGGCGCCCGCGATCGAGGGTGGCGTCCTGCTGACCACCCGCGGCGGCGATTTCCAGCTCTCGATCGGCCAGGACCTTTCGATCGGCTATCTCAGCCACTCGGCGAAATCGGTTCAGCTGTATTTCCAGGAGACCATCACCTTCCTGATGCTGACGAGCGAAGCGTCGGTGGTGCTTGCGCCGGAGGCGAAGAAACCCGCCTAGTCTTGCCGGCGTTGACCTATCCGGGAAGTCTCCGGCCGTTGCCGGAGCTTCCGCCAAACGTGAAACGGAGAGGAGGCGCGCAATGGACTACGATCTCTACATCAATCCGAAGAAGGCATCGGTCGGTCTCTACGTCCGCAAGGGCGCCGGCCTTCCCGACCTTGCCGACGCCAAGGACTGGGTGTTCGACGGCACCTCGGCGCAGGCCAATCTGCCGCCGCAGCTCGTGAAGGAAATCGAGGCCAACGGCCACGCCTTTCGCGACATGGATTGAGCGCGTCTGCCGGCGTTATTTCTCGCCGACCTTCACCGGGGCGGTCTCGGGCATCAGGCTCATGGCCACGATGCCGACCGCCGCCGCAAGCAGAAGATACCAGGACGGCGCCAGCGGATCGCCTGACACGTGCAGCAGCCACGTGACCACGAGTTGCGCGGTGCCGCCGAACGTCGCGATGGCGACCGCGTAGATCGTGGCGAATACGCCGCCGCGAATGCTCTGCGGCAGCGCTTCGGTGAAGGCGGCATAGAACGCGGTGAACGGCAGCGATCCGATGAACGACAGGATGCCGAAGCCGAACAGCAGCGACCACGCGCCGGGGTCCTGGACGATCCACAGGAAGGCCGGATAGGTCAGCACCAGCACGACCAGCTGCGGCCAGATCATGATCGGCTTGCGTCCGAGCCGGTCGGCAAGCCAGCCGCCCAGCACCGCGCCGATGATCTGCAGTCCGTTGCTGACCAGCGATACCGTGAACGCCAGCGACGGCGACACATGCAGCGTATTCTTGGCGTAGGTCGTCATGTATTGCGTCACATAGGTCGAGATCGTGCCGCTGGCCAGGATCATCACCGCCAGCACGATGACGCGAAGATGCCGCCGCGCCAGCGCCACATGGCTCGAGCGTTCGATCTGCCCGGCGACGTGCTCGCCGTGCGAGACGGTTTCCGGCAGCGTGCGGCGCATCCAGATGCCGAACGGCAGGCAGACGGCGCCGAGCAGGAACGCGATGCGCCATCCATAGGCCTGCAGCATGTCGGGCGCCATCGCGCTGCTCAGGACGACACCGACAAGCGCGCCCACCGTCGCCGCGATCTCCTGGCTGGCAGGCTGCCAGGCGACCACGAGGCCGCGGTTCCTCGGTGCAGCGATCTCGATCAGATAGGCCGTGGTCGGCCCGACCTCGCCGCCCAGCGCAAATCCTTGCACCATCCGCGCCAGGATCACGATGATCGGCGCCACAATGCCGATCGCGGCATAGGACGGCGTCAGCGCGATGGTCAGGATCGCGCCGCCCATCAGCGCGAAACTCAGCAGCATCGCCGGCCGCCGTCCGACCCGGTCGGAGAAGATGCCGAGCACGATGCCGCCGATCGGCCGCGTCAGGAAACCGGCACCGAAGGTCGCAAGCGACAGCATGAGGCTGCCGTATTCGCTGTGCGCGGGAAAGAAGGTGCGGCCGATCTCGGTCGCAAAGAAGCTGTAGGTGATGAAGTCGTAGAACTCCAGCATGTTGCCGATGGTCGCGGCAAGGGCTGCGCGCTTGACATCGAACTCTTCCCTGCTTGCAATCTCCGGCAACGCTCTCGGTTCCTTGTCTGCTTGTGCGAGCGGAGTATTATTCCTCCGACCATGTTAGGCAAGGCATGGAGAGCCGCGCGATCTGCATACGACGCAAGCGACAAGAGGAACAGATCCGATGCCAGCCGACAAACTCTTCATCAATGCCAGGTTCGGTGACGGCGCCAGCCGCGATATGCTGGTCCGTGCCGGCCGCATCGTTGCGATCGAGGCGAAAGGCGAACGCCCGAGCGGGGTCGAGATCGTCGATCTCGGCAATGCGCTGGTCGTGCCCGGCTTTGTCGAAGGCCACATCCATCTCGACACCAGTTTTTACGGCGATACCTGGCGGCCGCACCGCCCCTGCACCGACGGATTCGACGTCCATGAGCGGGTGGCGTTTCAGGCCGAGAACCTTGCCGCCGCCGCGCCGATGGACGTGCGCGCACGGAACCAGCTCGACCTCTGCATCGGCCATGGCACGACGCAGATGCGCAGCCACGTCATGGTCGACGGTTCGGTGGGACTGAAGTCGCTGGAGACCATCCTCGGGGTTCGCGAGAAATACAGGGATTTGATCGATATCCAGCTCGTGGCGTTCCCGCAGAACGGGATCCTCACCAGCCCCGGCACGCCGCAACTGCTCGACGAGGCCGTCAAGCTCGGGGCCAATGCGGTCGGCGGGCTCGATCCCGCAAGCTTCGACCGGGATGTCGAGGGCCATCTCGATGTCGTGTTCGGCGTTGCGCAAAAGCACGGCGTCGATGTCGATATCCATCTTCATGACGGCGGCATGCTCGGTGCCTTCGAGGTCGAGCAGATCGCGGCGCGAACCCGCGCGCTCGGCATGGCGGGCCGCGTCACCGTCAGCCACGCTTACGGGCTCGGCGACATTCCCGCCGATGCGCTGAAGAAGACCGCCGACAGTCTGGCGCGCTCGGGCGTGGCGATCATGACGAATGCGCCGGGCAGCCGGCCGTTCCCGCCCGTCGCCGTGTTGAGAAAGGCCGGCGTCACCGTGTTCAGCGGCAACGACAACATCCGCGACTCCTGGTGGCCCTATGGCGACGGCGACATGCTGGGCCGTGCCATGATGATCGGATACCGCTCGGGCTTCTACACCGATGAGGAGCTCGCGATCGCGTTCGACATGATCACCGCGGCCGGCGCCAAGGCGCTCAGGCTCGAGGACTACGGCCTGCATGTGGGGGCCAAGGCCGATTTCGTGACCTTGAACGCCGTGCATATCCAGGAGGCCGTGGTGGCGCGGCCGTCCGGGCGTTCAGTCTACAAGGGTGGCGTGCTCGTTGCGCGGGACAATCGCGTCGTCAAGGCCGCCGGCCAATCCTGAATCGGACGCTGCGTCCAATCGAACGGCTTAGCGGACCGGAGGGATGATCGCGCGGAGGATGTCCGCCTTCCAGCGTTGCCGGGCGCCGTCGAATGCCGCAAAATCGTGGTCGAACTGCCAGTACGCCCACGCCCAGCCATTGCGTTCCGCGCGTCGCGCCATGAACGACAGATACGTCGCGCGGCTCTCCGCGGACGCACGTTCATAGACACCGAACTCGCCAAGATAGATCGGGCGCTGTTCCTTCTCGGACCAGGAGCGGATCTTGTCGAAATCGGCCGAGGCCCTGGCTTCGTCTTCCGCAGAGCCCCAGCGCAACGGACCGATCTTCGAGAAGGTCGGCGACCACGGCGCGCCCTGATGGGTGAATTGCAGCGGCAGGTAATAGTGGAATGTGACGATGAGGTTTCGGTCGCCGGCCGGCAGCACCAGCTGATCGATCGGCAGCTCCTCGGTGTTCAAGATCGCGACCACGACATTGCGCTTCGGGTTGGTATCCCGGATGATGGCAAGACAATCGCCGAGCAGCGCATTCCATTCGGCCGAGGTCATGTTGCCGCCGGGCTCGTTCAGGATCTCGAACACCAGCGCCGGGTATTTCCCCGCATAGCGCGATGCGATCTGGCGCCAGAATGCCTTGAGCTTCACGCCGCATTCGGCCACGTCGCGTTGGCAGAGATCGGTGTCGTGCTCATCGAGGATCGGAACGAGCCTATTCTCCAGCACCTGCTCGATCACGGCATCGAGGCGCCGCAGGACGGCATCATCGAGGATGTTGCCGGACTCCATATGCCTGAAGCCGAAGAAGTTGATCCGGACATGGGAAAATCCGGCCCTGCGAATCGCGGCGAGGTTTTCCAGCCGGAACGGCGCGTTCCGGTAGCCTTCCCAGATGCCGTCATAGCCGAGAATATTGATGCCGCGCCCCAATGGCGCGGCGTCCGGCGATGCCCCCTGCCCCGCAGCGTTCGCCGGCGCGATCAGCGGGAGAGCAAGTGCCGCCGCCGCCAGCATGACGAAGGCTCTTTGCAGAAGCAATCGGAACGCGGTCATGGCTGCTCCAACTCGCGCGGCTCTACGCGCGATGACGGCACCGGCCGGCAAATGGCGAGGAAGAAGGCGATCAGCAGCACCGACGTGAACATCGTCGAGCGAAGGAAGACCGTCTCGGTGAAATTGGTCTGACAGTTGAGGAAGACGAACCCGATGATCAACGCGCAGTGCAGACGGTCGATCGCCCGCCCTACGATCAGGCAGAGCACCTTGTAGGAAAACAGGAAGACGCTCGCCGTGAACAGGAAATAGCCCAGGAATCCGGTCTCGACGAGAATGGCGATATAGCCGTTGTGATAATTGTCGAGCACCCAGCCGTGGTTCTGGTTGAAATAGTCGTAGATCGCCGGATTGGTCCAGAAACCGTTGATGCCGAATCCGAACAGCGGCGCGTCATCGAAATGGCTGATGGCGTACTGCCAGATGAAGGTTCGCTCGGTGAAGTCGATCGTCGTGTCGAAGGCATGAATCGAATCGTATCCGGTCGTGTAGAAATACAGGATCAATAGCGCTGCCGCGACGCACATGACACATGGCAGGATCGCGTAGACCTGCATGCACCGGACCGACCACAGGGAGGTGAGCAGCAGCGCGCAGGCAACCAACGACAGGGCGCCGGCGCCGCGCGACTCCGAAAGCATGACGCAGGTCGAGGCCAGCACGAACGTCACGAGGAACGGCAGCCATCCTTGTCCCGCTATCTTTCGATAGCAGGCGAAGAACATGAGATAGGCGCCGGCGAAGCCGAGGGTTTGCTTCGACTCGAAGACACCCTGCCACTGCCCCTTGTGCATCCAGGTCTGATCGATCCCGATGTCCGGCAGGATCACAGCACAGAGCGCAGAGGCCGCGATCAGCACCAACAGGCCGCGGGTGGCCGATGTCACGATGTCGTCGATATCGACGCGAGTGATCATGCAGAACGCGCCAAGCGTCGTGATTGCGAGCGCCGCGGCCTTCATCAGGGCCGCCACGCCGAGGTTGGTCCACAGCACGGAAACAGTGGCGAACGCATAGAACGCGACGATCACGAGCGTGTCGAGATTGAGGGCCAGCCGCAGGCAGGGACGGATGAACAGGCTTGCGTAAATCAGGACGCCCCACATCAACAGGGCGACGGCTTGCTGTACCAGGGTCAATTCAGTCGGAAGCAGCGCCGCGTGAAAGGTCCCCATCGACATGATCACATTGATGGTGATCGACCAACCGACGACGGTCCTGGCGAAATTCTCCGCCCCGACGCCGGGTGCCTGCCAGATCGAACTGTCGATCGCACGTCCGTCCATTCGGTTGTACCCCGCTCATGGAATGAGCTTGCTGCTCCGGTGGATCGGAGCAGCACATTGCACTCGTGAGAGGCGTCAGTCTTTCGTTGAGGAGGATCGGGTCCGGTTGAACAGCAGATAGAGCGCGTGCGGATTGGTCGTCAGGTAGCGCCAGAACAGCCGCCGCGGCTCGAGCCACAGGCGCCAGGCCCATTCGAGGCCGACGATCTGCATCCATCTGGGCGCACGCGGCCGCGAGCCGGACAGGAAGTTGAACAGCCCGCCCGAGGTCTTGATGACGCCGACATTGCCGAGCCGAGGCATGAACTCGTCGACGAAAGCCTGCTCATAGGGCACGCCGAGCGCGACCCAGAGAAAATCCGGCGCCAGAGCGTTGATCTCGTCGACCTTGGCCCGCAGCGCGTCACCGCGCAGATAGCCGTGCGAACGGCCGACGATCTTGAGTGCCGGATAGGCCCGGCGGACATTGGCGATGGCAGCCTTGTTCTCGGCTTCGTTGGCGCCGAACAGATAGAAGGTCAGCCCGAGCTCTTCCGCCTTGCGCGCGACGTCGTGAAACAGGTCCGTGGTCGCGACGCGCTCGGGAAGCGGATTCGGCGACCGAAGCTTGGACACCATGACCAGCGGTTGCCCGTCGGCGTTGATCAGGTCGGCGGTACGGAACAGCCGGTCCGTCATCGGCTCGGTCGAGCAGCGCGACAGCACCTCGCCATTGGCGGAGGTCAGATACAGCGGACGATTGGCACGCCGGTTCGGATGCACAGCCTCGACCATGAACTCGGCGGTCTGCTCGCGATCGAGCACGGCGAGCCGCAGTCCACCGATGGTTGCCCGGGGAACACCGGCAGTCGCAGCCCTGCCGACAGGATTGATACGCCGCTCCGGCGCGCCGTGTGGCAATGATCCGATCTGTGCCGGCGCCGGGGACATCCGCTCGGCCCGCGATATGTCGCAAATCCGGACAGGCGGAGCAGCCATGTCCGAATTGAGACGCCGAGCCGGCTTGCGGTCGGCCTGCGGGAACGAAATTGCGTAGGAAGCGCGGGTTTTTTGGTTGTGACTCAGCATTTCGGCGGGACTCCAGGACTTGCGAGCCCTTAACTGCAATATCCGGTCCAGACCGGGTGCGATATCTCACCACGGCGCGATTGAACGCATCCTTAAAGGATTGTTAATGATGCTGATCCCTCGGACCCGGCCACGTTGAGATGACAGCCGATCGCAGTCGATGCGATGACGGCAATGGCCCGCCCCAGCAACAATGTGCAAAGGTCGAGGCATTACATTAATACAAATCGTATTCTGCCGCTGCCCGAGCCGATCGACCTTTGCTATAAGGGCGGCGTGCCGGATACAATCGGCGCTTTGAAACTGTCGTTTTGTTTGGTCTCACATGAACAAGAATGATGACGCGTTCGATGTCAGCATCGACGACGCATTCGACTTCCTGTCTGAAGAGTACGTCAAATTATTTGAAGGCTCGGACGCGACCGCCTTCCAGCATCCGATATGGCTGGACAGCCTTTATCGCAAGCTCGCTCCCGCTGCGTCGGCCAAACCGCTGGTCGTCGCCGTCCGCCATCGTGCGAACAGGTCGCTTGCGGCCGTGCTGCCGATGCTGCGCGTGCGGCGCGGCCCGATGCGCACCATCGAATTCGCCGATCTCCGCGTGTCCGACTATTTGTCGCCGGTGTGCAGCATCGCGACCTTCACCGACCTGCTGCAAGACCAGCGTGCTTGCGAAAGGCTTCGACAGTTGCTGCGGCCGTTCGACCTGCTGCGCATACCCAAGCTGCTCGATGCGAGGATGCCGATCGAGAATCTGCTGGGAGCGCCCCATCGCAGCCTGATGGATACCAATGCTTACGCGACGGTCCTGGTCGCGCCGTTCGAGCAATGGCAGATCAATGCAATGGGAAAGTCGTACCAGAAGGAGCTGGCAAAGAAATGGCGCCAGATCCACAAGAAAGGCACACTCACCTTCTCATGCTGCGACGATAGCGCTTCCGTCGGCGAAGCCATGGAGACGATGAGAAAGTTTCGCGGTCCGCGGTTTCACGAACAGGGTGATGGCGACCTATTGCAGCGACCGGAGTATTTCGATTTCTACTCGAGCGTGGCGCTTCGCGGCATGGGCTCGTTTACCCGGCTCTACGCCATGAAGATGGACGGCAAAGTCATCGCGGCGGCCCTTGGGCTGGTTCACCGTGACAGCCTCCTTGTCGTCATGACGGCGTTTGATGTCGAGGGGTACAAGAGCCAATCGATCGGCGCGCTGACATTCGAGAGCGTCGCCAGGGATTGCATCGAGCGCGGCGGCCGGGTGCTGGACTTCACCATCGGTGACGAACCCTACAAGACGTACTTCGGCGGTCAGCCGACCCCGATGTCGGCCGTGACGCAGGCCGGGAGCGCAGCCGGCTCGCTCGCGCTGTTTGCCTTGAAGCAGGCGCCCTGGATCAAGCAGGCCGCCAAGCGTGTGACCGATTTCAGGCCGGTCCGCACCTCGACCGGCACGCGCTAGCGCCGCCCGGCGCTGGCAGCCCGATCAGCGGAGCGCGCTGCGGACGCGCATCACCCATCCCGGATGAATCCGGTCCACCCGGTGTGTGATCATGCGGCGCAGGAAGTGCAGCTTCCGCCGCAAGTTCCAGCGCACACCGGTGTTCAACGTCAAGGCCTGGCGGAAGCTCGCCAGGTGCAGCGAGTGCTGATCCGCGGCGAGCTTGTCCTGATCGGAATAGAACTGCGCAATCTTGTCCGCGCCCATACCGGCGGTCTTCAGCCAGCGCGGCACATAGTCCGTGCAAAGACGTTCGACGTCCACCAGCAGTCGGCCAACGCCGGTTCCGGCTGCGGGACAATTGGTCTGAAACGCATCGCCGATCAACACGACGCCGGGCTGCAGATGGCCCTCGGTCACGGTCAGATCCATGACCCAGTTCTGCACCTGGCCGACCACCTCGAAATCCCCGAGATAGGGCTGCAATCCCGGCATCAGGCGAAGCAGCGTTCGTCTGGTGTCGCGGCGCAGCTCACGCATGATCGGATCGGTCGGATCGCGGAACATGAACAGGTTCGCCCGCATGCCGCCCGACATCGGAAACAGGCTGAGATAGTCGACGCCGTCAGCCGCCTGCTCGCCATAGCAGGTCAGCGCATCGAAATCGAATGGCGCGTTGTCCGGCCGTGCAATCGTGAAGCCGAACGAGACAGAGTGGCGCGCAGCAAGCATCTGCCGGCGCATTCCGAGATTATGGCCGAGCACGTTCGCCATGCCGGTCGCCAGAACGACCAGACGCGAGACGACGCGCTTTCCGGAGGCCAACGTCAACTGCTGACGTTCCTCGCTGCAGCTGACATTGGTCACCTGGTCGAGCAGAAAGCTCGACGCATCGGGCGTCAGGCCGCGTGCCATGTTGACGAGGTTGGCATAGGAAATCCCGTAGGACCGGCCGACGCCGATATCGACCAGCTTGCCGCTCCTGATGTTGAGCACCCGGTCATAGGGCGCGGCAATGGCCTCGACGTCGTCGATGAAGCCGAGGCGGCGCAGGATGTCGATCTGCCGTCCGGCGATTTTTTCAACCCGGAATTCGTCCGGCGGGATCGATCGCTTGTCGATCAGGACGACGCGGTATCCGGCTCGGGCGAGCACAGCCCTTGCGAGCGAGCCTGCCAGACCGGCTCCGACAATTGCGACGTCCGCTTCGATGACCTCGGTCTCGCAGGCCACGATTGGCTTGGTCGCACTTTTCTCGGCAATCATGTTCGTCCGCTCCGACGGCTAGAGCGTTTTCGAGCGAAGTGGATACCGGTTCGCGTGAAGAAAACGCGTCAAAACAAGAATCTAGAGCCTCGTTCCGATTCCATCGGAACGGGAAAAGCTCTGGTTGGCCGCAGGACTGCAATTTCCTTGCCTGCGGTGCCGCCTTGCCGATCGAACACGGCGAGTTCCAGAATTGCGGTTAATGAAAACGTCCGGACCACGATCAGCGGTCTCTCGGCACATGGCTTGCACGGCGGTCGGCCATGAAACCGAACCTTTGCAGGCTCCGCAGCGGGATGGCGAGGCAATTGCCAGGCCATCGAGCAGCGACAAATGGCGTTGACGCGCAAGCGCAGTCTGTTCCGGCAAGGTCCGCGCCACTGGACCGGACGCTGGAGGCAAATCCAACCTGCGCCGTTTGGAGACAGGGCAGACGGCGCCGTTCCAGAATGGAGCAACGCGACCTGGCCCTGTTCACAACTGCGTTGGGCCCGGCAGCCGTTCGAAAGGAACGGAATCTTAGCAAGAGAACATTAACACTCCAGGCTTCACCGATTGCTGCGGTCAACAGCCCGACTGGATATTGAGACGTCTCTGGTGATTGCCTCCGTGCTCCAACTGTTACGGCGCGACGTTACGCGCGGCGTTGCCGGGACCATCCTGCTCAAGGTTGGTAGCGGCGGGCTCGCATTCGCGTTGTTCTCGCTCGCCGCGCGGGCGATGACGCCGGACGCGTTTGGAAACTTCGCAACCCTGCTCTCCGTCGCCCAGATCGCCTCGGTCGTGGGCCTGGTCGGCCAGGAGCTGCTCCTGGTTCGATTTCTCAATGAGTATGAGGTGCGCGGCCAGGCCGAGTTCACCAAGGGTGTGCTGCTGTCGAGCCTGAAGAACTCCGCGATCGGGATGCTGATTTCGATCGCCGCGATCGCCGCGGTGGCAAGCATTCGCGGCGAGTGGTGGCTGTTGATCCTGTCGGTCTCGGCGTTCACCGCGATCAATGCAGGGCTGATGCTCGGCAGCCAGATCGCGCGATCGCTGGTCAGCATCCTGATGGGCGAAGGCAATCGGGAGTTCTTCTGGCGCGTCGCCGTCGTCCTGTTCCTGATCGCGGTGCTGTTCGGCCACCGGCAGCTCACCCCCGCCGAGCTGTTCAGCGCGATGTCGGCCGCGATGGCGCTCGGGCTCGTCGTGCAGATCGTATCGATCATGCGGGCGCTGCCGAACCTGCGGTCGGTCACGGCGCGCTTCGAGGCCTCGCGCTGGAACAAAAGCGCATTCCGGTTCTGGCTCGCCTCCATTCTCGAAGCGGCAAACCAGTATTTCGACGTCATCCTGGTCTACTGGATGCTGGATCCGGCCACCGCCGGCGTCTATTTCGCCGCCTCGCGGCTGGCTAACATCTTCGCGATGCTGTCGGCTGCGCTCTACACGTTCGGCGCGCGCCGGCTGCCCTCGCTGTATTTCAGCAAGAACCACGGCGAGCTTGAACATACGTTGAAGCTGATGGCCGAGGTGACCGCGCTCTGCGTGCTCAGCGGGCTCGTCATTGTCTGGGTGGGCGCCCCCTATCTGCTCGGCCTGTTCGGGCCGCACTTCGCGGCGCAGCAGTGGGTGCTGATCGTGCTCGCGATCGGAACGGCCTTCCAGGCGGCAGGCGGACCCTCTGCCGCTGTTCTGCAGCTGACGGGCCATGAGCGTGATTATGTTCCCGTCGTCGCGGCCAATGTGGCGCTACGGCTGCTGGGATTTGTCGTGCTGATCCCGTGGCTCGGCGTGCTCGGCGCCGCGATCTCGGCGACGGTTTCGCTGGTCGTCGCCACCATCGCGCTCAACGTGCTGTGCCGGCGGCGGACCGGCGTCGACCCATCCATTCTGGTGCTGTCGCATCTGTGGCCGTCGAAAGGTGACGCCTACGCGGTCCGCGTTGCGGACAGCAACGACTAGAGCGTTTTTCGAGCGAAGAGCCGCGTTCCGATACTATCGGAACGGAAAAGGCGCTAGCTTCAGCCGAACCGCCTTCAGCTCGCCAGGCCGAGCGCCTCGCCCTGGCGACCGCGAACGGCGGCATCGACCGCCACGCGATTGACGACCAGCGCGGTCGGGACCGAACCATAGCCGGATAGATCGGCCCGCGCCTTGCCGATCGCGGCCGAGTTGGCCGCACCTTCGCGAACCACGAGGATCACGAGGTCGGCATGGGCAGCCAGCGCCACCGCGGCCGGCTGAAGGGCAAGCGACGATGCGTCGACGATGATCAAGCCGAAATCGGCGCGAATATCGTCCGGCGGATAGGGCGGCGCCTTGCTGCTGGCGCCCAGCAGCTCGACGACCGACGGCAGGTCGGCCTTGATGATGCCCGATCCTTGCGGCGGCGCGGCCTCGGCGCGCCTGGATTCCACCTCGATCAGGACGCTGAGCATGCCGTTCTTGACGGCGGATCGGTTCAGCGACCGTGCAACGGTGCTGCCGCCCGCACCGGCCTCGACCGACAGCAACAGCGCCACCTTGCCGTGCTCTCCCGAAAGCTGCTCGATGTTCTCGATCAGCAGCTGAAGATGCGGACTGAGATCGGGTTCGGCCGTCGACGAGATCGGGGTCTGCCAGACGCTCCTGACGGCGTCCGGCGACACCATGTTGGGAATGCGGGCCAGCACCGGCAATCCCGGCGGCGGCGCTGGTTGCGGCGCGGCACGCGCCGGCGGCGCGGGCGCCTCGGCCCGACGAAGCGGCGGAATGGCCTTGATCGGGAGCTGCTTCAGATTCAGACCGGGAACGGCGACGATCGCCGTCGATGTCAGCAGCGAGACGATCGCGAGCGCGACCAGCAACAGCGGAAGCGGCGGCAGCGTCGAGCGCACCGGCGGCGTCGCAGGCGATGCGACCTTGGTCTGCGAGCTCTGCAGCAGCCGCTGCTCGTCGGTAGTCTTGTAGCGCGAGAGGAATTGCTCGTAGATATTCTTGTTGGCATCGGCGTCGCGCTGCAATTCCTGCAGCTTGACGAGCGCCTGACCGTCGACCAGGATTTGCTGTTCGACCGCCTTCTGCTGATCCTCGAGCGCCTTCTGCTGATCGCGCTGCGCTTCATACTCCGACTTCGCGGTGTCGATGTTCTTCTTCCGCTCGATCTCGATCTGTCGGTTGAGATCGCTGAGCTGGCTGAGAGCCATCACGAGGTCTGGATGACGATCGCCCAGCACCCCGCGCTTCTGTGCGATCTGGTCGTTGAGCGCGGAGCGCTGGGCGCGCAGCGCACTCAGCAGGTCCTGCTTGACCGGCCCGTCGACATTGGCCTTCAGGTCGCGCTGCAGCTGCTCGTAGCGAACCTTGGCCTCCTCGGTGCGGGCGCGCGCGGCGGCGACCTGCTGGGTCAGATCCGTAACGCGCAATTGCTGCGTCGTCGATTCCTTGCCCGCGTTGACGATCCGGTGCTCGAGCTTGAACTTCGCAACGGCATCTTCCGAAGACCGCAGGCGGTCGTTCAATGTCTTGAGCCGGCTCTTCAGCCAGTCGGCGGCTTCGTCGGTCGCCACGCTGCGCGTGCCACGTTGGCTGGCGACGAACGCCTCAGCCACCGCATTGGCGTAATAGGCCGCACGCTGCGGGTTGTTGGACGTGAACTTGATGGCGATGACATAGGTCAATCCGCGCCGGGAGATGTCGAGCCGGTTGCGGAACCGGTCGAGCAGCCGCGTCGGGTCGGTCCTGCCGCCGGAGATGTCGCTGTCCTCGGCGACCTTGAGCTGCTCGATCAGCGGCCCGAGAAATCCGTCGGATTTGGCGATCTCGACATAGCTCTGCAGTGCTGCGGCATCCTGACCGATCCCCGGCAGGACGTCCTGATCGGTGGTCACGCGCTGCTCGCGCGGGTCGACCACGACGAGCGCGGTCGCGGCATAGCGCGCCGGAATCAACATCAGCAGAATGACGCCGACCGCGAAGATCACCGCGGCGAGCATCAGAATGCGTTGACCGTTCTCGCGGAAAAAAGCCACCACGCCGGGAATGCTAAGCACGCCCTTGGTGGTTTCCGCAGAGGATCGGCTGGTCGGCACGCCGGCAGCTTCCCACGACGCGGCGGGTTC
Source organism: Bradyrhizobium sp. USDA 4538 (assembly GCF_024171045.1). Taxonomy (NCBI): domain Bacteria; kingdom Pseudomonadati; phylum Pseudomonadota; class Alphaproteobacteria; order Hyphomicrobiales; family Nitrobacteraceae; genus Bradyrhizobium; species Bradyrhizobium sp. USDA 4538. The sequence goes on along the minus strand of NZ_JALJZE010000001.1, from coordinate 5,535,489 downwards.
CGTGGGTTCGGAACGTCTCGGGCCTACGCGGCTACCGAACTTCATGGGGCTGTTACTCGAATTCAACTGACAGTACTGCTCCAACGTAAATATCTATGGTTAATCCACGGTTACCCCCTCCTCATGCGGACGTAACCAATTAGTTAACGAGCCGGCTGTACCCTATGTGTGAAACAATGGCTCTCGATTGCTGGCAATGTCTGATCGCACTAAATGAGCAGTAACCTCAACACGCGCTACTCGATCTACGAGCGCGCTTCGCGTGATAAGTACGCGCGTAATAGCGAGGGAGACGATTTCACTCCTTCGACGGGTGAGGAAGCCGTGCTTCATTACAGGCCAAGCACAGAATTGCGCGAGGCATCGACCGCATCACGCGATCGACCGAACGAGAGCAAGCCAAAGCTGCGTATCGTCCTGGTACAGACCCAGGCCGAGAACGCCGGCGCGCAGGAGATATCGCGGCTGCTCGGCGCGGGCCTCTCCGCGCGCGGCTATGACGTCGCCAACCTGTTCTTCTTCCGCAAATCGGATTCCTTCGACGAGCCGCCCAATACTTTCTATTGCGCGCCGAGCCGTCCAGGAAACCCGCTGGCGCTGCTGCGGATGCTGTGGACGCTCGCCGGTCATCTCAGGACCATCAGGCCCGATGTCGTGCTGACCTTCCAGCACTTCGGCAATGTGATCGGCGGAGGCGTGTCGCGGCTCGTCAGCCGAGCCCCGGTGATCGCCAATCAGGTGTCCTCGGCGATGTCGATGAGCATGCCGGTGCGCGCCGCCGACATCTTCATGGGCTCGACCGGCTTCTTCCAGTGCATCACGCTGAATTCGCGGGACATGGAGCGTGAATACGCCCGCTATCCCGCGACCTATCGCGCGCGCATGACGCACGTCCCGCATGGCTTCGACGACAAGTCGCACAGCCTGCCGAAGAACGTCGCGCGGCAGCAGTTCAGGCTGCCGCCGGATCGCACGCTGCTTGGCTGCGCGGCAAGGCTGCATCCGCACAAGCGGCTCGATGCGGCAATTCGCCTGCTGGCCGCCGACCAATCCTGGCATCTTGCCCTCGCCGGACAAGGCGCGGACGAGGAACGGCTGCGAGCCCTGGCGAGCGAGCTGAACGTCGCGGACCGGCTGCACTTCGTCGGCGAGATCAAACCGCGCCAGATGGCCGAATTTCTGGCGTGCCTCGACGTCTTCGTCTTTCCGACGCAGGCCGAAACCTTCGGCCTCGCTGCGGTGGAAGCCGCGAGCGCCGGCATCCCCTGCGTTGTCAACGATCTGCCGGTGCTGCGCGAGGTGCTGTCCTACCAGGGACAGCCTGCCGCAGTGTTCGTTGACGCGGCTAACGAGGCGGAGTTTTCGGCCGCCGTGTCGAAAGTCCTGACCGATCGTTTGTTGAGCGACCAGCTGCGGCAAAGTGCCGTGGGCCTGAAGTCGCGTTATTCGTTGGATGCCATGATAGAGGAATACGTCCGCATTCTCGGCAATGCCGTGGGAGTGGACGCGCACTAGGAAATTGGGCTGGACATGATTATCGAGTTTCGCTGCGATCGCGCGCAGGCGCGACTCTGGATGCGCCGCGAGACGCTGCGCGTCAACGATCAGGATATTCCTGTTCAAATCGCCTGGACGACGACGCCAGGGCCAAGGCCCGCCGGCCTCGACATGCTGTTCGAGCTCGAGCGCATCGTGCTGCGCAAGGGCAAGGCGGGTGATGTCGACAGGCTGAAGGCGATTGCGGAACGACCGCGCATGGGCAACCCCGATGTGGTGATCGACTTCACCACTGCCGCGCGGGACCCGAACTGCCCCGCCAGGCTCTACCTCCGTCCGCGCTTCAACGGACAGGCGGGCGAAGCCGCCGCACTGGCCGCCATTCTCGCCGGCGACCTGCCGGTGATTGAAATCGTCAACGAGCTCGACGGCACGGTCATGGACCGCGGCCATCCCTCGGCGGAAATCGCCGCCGGCCTGAGCGGCGGGCTCGAAACGGTGATGGCGCGCACCCTGTCCATGCTGCCGCCGATCCTGTCGGGGGCTCCGCGGCTGGTGCCGCAACTGGCTGTGCCGGCGGCCGGCAGCGCACCGCGAAATCCCGCGCCCTTTGTCCTGCGCGGCGTCGCGACCTCGATCGCGAAGGAAATCTATCGTCTCTGCTGCTACGCGCCGCATTGGCATGTCGGCTGGCGCTACGCCGAGAACACGGATGTCTGGCGGACCGGTGACCTGTCGGGACCTGCCTGGAACGTGCTCGGCGATCCCGGCAATCACTTCTATGCCGATCCCGTCCCGGTGAAGTGGCAGGGCAGGACGTTCGTGTTCTTCGAGGACCTCGACCACCGAACCGGCAAGGGCATCATCTCCGCGATCGAATTCGACGGCAACGGTCCGGTCGGCACGGTGCTGCCGGTGCTCGAAGAGCCGTGGCACCTGTCCTACCCGTTCCTGATCGAGAACAATGGCGAGCTGTGGATGATCCCGGAAAGCACCGCGCATCGCGATGTCCCGATCTACAAATGCGTTCGCTTTCCCGACCAGTGGGAACGGCAGGGCACGCTGCTGTCCGGGCTCGAACTCGCCGACGCGACCATCACGCAGCATGACGGCCTCTACTACATGTTCGGAGCCTGGCGCGACGGCACCGGCGGATATTCCGACACGCTGGCGATCTATTACGCCGAGCAGTTGTTCGGCCCGTGGCGGCCGCATGCAAGCAATCCGATCCTGATGGATCGCGCGACGACGCGGCCGGCCGGCAATTTCGTGACCATCAACGGCAAGCTGTGGCGGCCGGTGCAGGACTGCAGCAACGGGTACGGCGCGGCGCTCGGACTTGCGGAAGTGCTCGAACTGTCGCCGACGACCTACCGGCAGGCCGTGCGCCATCTGCTCAAACCCGGGCCGCTGTGGACCGGACGCAAGCTGCACACGCTCAACCGCTGCGGCCGGCTCGAGGTGATCGACGGCTCGCGGGTCCAGCCGAAGACCACCGCCTTGCTGAACAGCCTGCGGTCAAGCGACCGACCAGCGCAGCGGGAGTGGCAAGGCACGCTGGCGAAGCCGATCGCGCGACGGCTCCACTAGCCTCGGTCGACCCGGTTCAGTTCAGGTCGGCACTCAGCACGCCGCCGAACTGCTCCCATGAGCTTCCGGTCCAGCGTTGCAGCTGAAGCTGCGTATAGGCCATGCTGTTGTCGGGGCCTGTGTTGATGGCGATGCCCGGCATCAGCGTCGGCAGCACGAGCCCTCTGATGTTGCGCGCCTGCTTCACGATGTTCTCGCGCGACAGGTCGTCACCGCACTGCTTCAGCACCTGCTCCAGGATCTGGCCCTGCTGGGTGCCGAACAGATAGTTGTTGTCGCCGATATCGGCGCCTGGGAGATATTTCTCGAAATGGGCGCGATACCATTTCATGCCGGGATCGTCGGCCCACTTCTTGTCGTTCGGATCCTTGGTGATGGTCGCCACGACAACGCCGACCGCCTTGTCCGCGCCCGCCGGCACGATGGTCGCGGAGACCGAGCTCGACACATAGTTGACGATGGTCAGCGGCGACCAGCCGATCTCGTTCGCCTTCTTGATCGCCTGGGCCGCGAATTTCGGCGTGCCGGCGATCAGGAACGCCTGCGCACCCGACGCCTTCAGCGTCACCACGCGGGATTCGATGGTCGGCTCGGTGACCTCATAGGGAGACGTCACCACCTTCTTGTCGAAATCGGCCTTCAGCACCTCCTTGAACGCGGCCACGAAATCGCGGCCGAGATCGTCGTTCTGGTAGAGGATCGCGATCTTCGCATCGGGCGCCGTCTGCATGATGTATTTGGTGTAGATCTTTCCTTCGGTGTTGTAGCTCGGCAGTCCCGTGGTGGTCAGCGGAAATTCCGCGAAATTCGCAAACTTGGTCGCGCCGCTGACGACGAACAGATGCGGCACCTTCTTCGCGGTGACGTATTTGATGGTCGCACCGATGCCGGGCGTGCCGAGCGGGCTGAACAGGAACGCCACCTCGTCGCTCTCGATCAGCTTGCGGGTCTGCTCCACGGCCTTGGGCGGCGTGTAGGCATCGTCATAGGTGATGAGGTTGATCTTGCGGCCGTTGATGCCGCCGCGGTCATTGACGGAATGGACGTAGGCGATCAGGCCCTTGCCGGTGTTGCTGAGCGGCGACGCCGGCCCGCTGAACGGGAACGTCGCCCCGACCTTGATCTCCGATTCCGATACCCCCGGCGTTTCGGCGCGGACTGGAGCCGCGGCAAGCGCCGCGAGCATCGCAACGGACACGGCAAACGTCTTCAACAACATGAAATTCCTCCTGAGCTTTTATGAATTGACCAACTCTTGCGACCGGCGCGCGGCGCTACCAAGCTTCGCCGAACGGCCTGATCTCGAAATTGAACGACCACGCGCTGCGATCCTGATGGGCGACGTGCCAGACCTCGTCGGCGATCGCTTTCGGCTTGATGAAGAAGTCGTCCGGCCGATCCGGCCAGCGCTTCCGCGTCCACTCCAGATCGATCACGGCATCGATCACGAGATAGGCGACGTGAACACCTTGCGGCCCCAGATCGCGGGCCATCGCCTCGGCGAGAATCCGCTGTGCCGCCTTGGTCGGCGCGAACCCCGCGAAGCCGGCCTTGCCGCGCAACGCCGACGTATTGCCGGTCGCGACGATGGCGCCCTTGCCGGCAGCGATCATCGCCGGGGCAAATCGCCGTGCCAGGTACAGCAATCCCATCGTGTTGACCTGGAAGTTGCGATTGAGAATCTCCGGATCGATCTCGCGGAAGGTGCCGAACGCCCCGCCGACGGCGTTATGAATGACCACGGCGGGATTGCCGAGATCGCGCTCCACGGCGGAGGCCACCGCCTCGACCTGCGCGGGATCGGACACGTCGCACCGATAGGCCTTTGCGCCCGGCAGCTGCGTCTCGAGCGCGGCGAGGCGCGCCTCGTTCCTGGCGAGAAGCGCGACGCGATAGCCGCCCTCAGTGAATCTCCTGGCGAGCGCCGAACCGGTGCCGGGCCCAACGCCGGATATCAGACAGACAGGTGCGGTCACGCGATCAACCCTCCGCGTTGCGGCCCATGGCCTTCATGGTCTGGCGGCCGCCTTCGACAGCAGCTTCTCGACATAAGGCTTGAGATCCAGCCCGACGTGCTCATGCGCGATCAGGCGATCAAAGTGCGCGAACATCAGCGGATACTCATCCTGCACGCCCGAATGCAGGATTTTCGCCAATCCTTGCTTTTTCAGCTGCTCGGTCCGCGCATGTTCATTCATGAACAGCGCGAGTTCGGCGGCAAAGCAGAGGTCGGCAATCGAGATACCGTTCCCGACCAGCGCCTCCCGCCGCGGCGACAGCGCCTGCTCGATGCCGGACGCATAGATCGCGAACGCATCCTTGGCCCGCGCATGAATGGCCGCATCGACGGTGCCGCCCGAGAGCGCCAGCAGATAGATTTGCGAGTCCCGCGCGAACACCAGGCTGACATCGAGAAAACTGTCGATCCGCGACGCCTCATAGGCGTCGCGTCCGTAGAGCGGGAACTTCGCCTCGCCGAGCCGCGCCACCGTGCGCATGATGCTGTTCGATTCGAAGATCCCGACCTTGCCGTCGGCGCCGAATGCCGCCGGCACATTGCCGAACGGCTGTGCCACCATGAATGCATCGGTCTTGAACAGCTGCGCGCCGGTCAGTCCGACCCGCCCGGTCCGCGCCAGCGACGACAGCGAGGCGCGCTCGTGCTCCGCCAGCGGGCGGGCATCATAATCCCACAGCCAGTCCCGCAGCTCCTTGCCGGAGGCTCCCCTGACCTCGACATCGACGCCGCAGAACCGCGCCGCGATGGTCGCCTTCCAGACCCGTGGGTTCGGCAGATAGGAGAAGATGCGCAAGGCGGCCATGGTGGACTGCTCCCGTTGCAACAAGCCTCAGGCGGCCAGCTTCAGGATCTTGACGACGTCGCCGGGCTCGCGGATCGGCTGCGGGTTGGCGCGCGTGAAGATCGACAGCATGGCGTTCTTACCGATCAGCTCGAACCGGTCCTCGCCGACGCCGACATCGGCAAGCCGGCGCGGCAGGCCGAGCTCCGCGATGAACGCCGCAAACGCCTCGCCGGCGTCGCGCCCCGGCGCGCCGAGCGCGGCGGCGATCGATTGCTGGGCTGCCTCCGTCGCCGGGCGGTTGTAGCGCAGCACGCTCGGCATCATCACCGCCGTGCAGAAATAATGCGGCACATCGCAGGTGCCGCCGAGCACATGGCCGATGGCATGACTGGCGCCCATCGGCACCCGCGACTGCAATCCGAACGCCGACAGCCAGGAGCCGAGCTGGCAGCTCAACCGCGCCGCCGCGTCGTCGGGGTGGGCCTTGGTGCGCAGCAGGCCGTCGTGCAGATAGCGCAGCCCCTGCTGGCACACCGCATCGACCAGCACGTTGGGACGGCTGGAGCAGATCGCCTCGATGCCGTGATCCATCGCCCGCGTCCCGGAGCCGAGCCAGAGCTTCTCCGGCGTATATTTCGTGATCGCGGGATCGAGGATGATGCTGCGCGGCATCATCATTGGATGGTTGAAGATCTGCTTCAGCTTGCGGCTGGTATCGGTGACCAGCGCGCCGGAATTGTATTCGCCGCCGGACAGCGTGCTGGGGATCGCGATCATGCGCACTTTCGGCGTGCGGAATGGCCCGAAGCGGCGGTCCGGCGTGGTCTCGAAGCCGTCGAGGCCATCAGGCTCGAAGATCGCTTGCTCGATGCACATCAGCACGATCTTTGCCGCATCGACCACCGAGCCGCCGCCGATCGCGACGACGAGGTCCGCCTTGGCCTCGCTGGCCTGCCGCGCGATCTGCGTCACCACGTCCCGCGTCGTGTGCTGCGGCACGCCGTCGAAGGTCGCGGCATGGCGGTCGCCGAGCGCTTGACGGATCTTCACGATCTCGTCGGTCGTGGTGTTCAACGTCCGGCTGGCGATCAGATAGACGCGCCTGGCGTCCAGCCGCTCGGCCTCCTCGCGCAGCGCTTCGGCCGCCAGCTTGCCGTAGATCACGGATTCCATGGTCGGGTATTGATGGCTGCCGGTGACGCGCATGCTCTTCACTCCCTCGATGTGTCCGTGAGTTACGCCGCCGGTCAGGCCGACAGCTTGGTGAAATCGGGCTGACGCCGTTCGGCGAAGGCGGCAAAGGCCTCGCGCGCCTCGGGCGTCGTCAGCCGCTCCTTGAACAAAACGCCTTCCTCGGCGATCTGCGCCGCGATCCGTTGCTGCTCGCGCATCAGCTTCTTGGTCATGCCGAGCGACCCTGCCGGCCGCCTGGTCAGCGCGATCGCCGCGTCATGCGCCCTCTGGCGCAGATCGGCCTGCGGCACCACGGCATTGGCGAGACCCGATGCCAGCGCGCCCTGCGCGTCCATCGGCTCGCCGAGCGCGAACATCGCATAGGCGCGCGCATGCCCGATCCTTAAGGGAAGCAGCCAGCTCGACGCCGCCTCTGGCACCAGCGCGAGATTGACGAAGGGCGTGATCAGCCGCGCGTTCTCGGCGAGATAGACCAGGTCGCAATGCAGCAGCATGGTGGTGCCGACGCCGACCGCATTGCCCTGCACGGCGGCGACCAGCGGCTTGCCGACCTTGCTGATGGTCTCGATGAAGCGATGCGCGGGGCTATCGACCGCGCTTTCGCCGCGTGCCTGGCTCGCGAAGTCGGCGAGGTCGTTGCCCGCGGTGAAGCTGTCGCCGTCGCCCTGGAACAGGACCACGCGGACGGACGGATCCGCCTCGGCCTCTTTCAGCGCGTTCGACATGGCGTCATACATGGCGCCGGTCAGCGCATTCTTCTTCTCGGGCCGCTGCAAGGTCAGCGTCATGACGCCGGCGGCGATCTCAACCTTGACATGCTCGGTCATGGCACTCTCCCGTCAGGCGACCGCGCGGGCCGGCATGGTTTCGAACTTACCGTCGAGGAAGCCGGTCAACCGCTGCCGGATGATCGCTTCGGCTTCGGCCATGATGCGGTCGATCAGCTCCTTGACGGTCGGGATGTCGTTGATCAGGCCGACCACCATGCCGCAGCTCCAGGCGCCGGCGTCCATCTCGCCGTCGATCATCACCTTCGGGTAGACCCCGGCGACCTGCTCATGAATGTCCTCGATCTTCAGCTTAGCGCCCCTCTCGCGCTCGATCTCGAGCAGCTCGTCGACGCCCTTGTTCTTCAGCACGCGCTCGGTATTGCGCAGCGCGCGCATCACGAGGCGGGTGTCGAGCTCGTCGGCGTCGAGCAGCGCCTGCTTCACATTGGGATGAACCGGTGCCTCCTTGGTCGCGATAAAGCGCGTGCCCATGTTCATGCCGGCAGCGCCCATCGACAGCGCCGCGACAAGGCTGCGCGCGTCCGCCATGCCGCCCGAGGCGACGAACGGGATCTTCAATTCGTCCGCTGCGCGCGGCAGCAGGATCATGTTCGGGATGTCGTCCTCGCCGGGATGGCCACCGCACTCGAAACCGTCGACGCTGACCGCGTCGCAGCCGATCTTCTCGGCCTTCAGCGAATGCCGCACCGAGGTGCATTTGTGGATCACCTTGATGCCGGCCGCCTTCAGCGCCGGCATGTACTGCTCCGGGCTGCGGCCCGCGGTTTCCACCGCCTTGACGCCGCCCTCGCGGATCGCCGCGATGTATTCGGGATAGGGCGGCGCGGTGAAGCTCGGCAGGAAGGTCAGGTTCACGCCGATCGGCTTGTCGGTCATGTCGCGGCAGCGCGCGATCTCCTTCGCCAGCAGCTCCGGCGTCTTCTGGGTCAGGCCGGTGATGATGCCGAGGCCGCCGGCGTTGGACACCGCGGCCGCCATCTCGGCGAAGCCGACAAAATGCATGCCGCCCTGGATGATCGGATGCTGGATGCCGAACAGTTCAGTGATTGCTGTCTTCACAAGTCTCTCCCGCGTTTCCGCTCAGTGGACGATTTCGAACAGGCCCGCCGCGCCCATGCCGCCGCCGATGCACATGGTCACCACGCCGTATTTCGCCTTGCGCCGCCGGCCCTCGATCAAGAGGTGACCGGTGAGCCGCGCCCCGGTCATGCCGTAGGGATGGCCGATCGCGATCGAGCCGCCATTGACGTTCAGCTTGTCCGGATCGATGCCGAGCTTGTCGCGGCAATAGATCACCTGCACCGCATAGGCCTCGTTGAGTTCCCAGAGATCGATGTCGTCGATCTTGAGGTTGTGCCGCTTGAGGAGCCGCGGGATCGCGGCAACCGGGCCGACGCCCATCTCGTCCGGCTCGACGCCGGCGGCGACGAAGCCGCGGAAGATGCCGAGCGGCTTCAGGCCCTTCTGCGCGGCAACCTTGTCGCTCATGATCACGCAGGCCGAAGCGCCATCCGATAGTTGGCTGGCGTTGCCGGCGCTGATGGTCTTGCCCGAGAACACCGGCTTGATCTTGGCGAGCCCGTCCGCCGTGGTATCCGGCCGCGGCCCCTCATCCTTGGCCAGCGTCACCTGCTGGTAGCTGACTTCCCTGGTGTCCTTGTTGACCACGGCCATTTTGGTCGTGATCGGCACGATCTCGTCGTTGAAGCGGCCGCCCTGCAACGCGGCGCCGACGCGGCGCTGGCATTCGAGGCTGTACTCGTCCTGCTTGTCGCGGCCGATCCCGTAGCGCTCGGCGACGACTTCCGCCGTCTCCAGCATCGACATGTACATCTCGGGCTTCATTGCCATCAGCTCGTCGTCGACGGCATGGAACCTGTTCATGTGCTCGTTCTGCACCAGGCTGATCGACTCGATGCCACCGCCGATCGCGATCTCGACGCCGTCGAGCATGACAGAGCGGGCGGCGACCGCGATCGCCTGCAGGCCGGAGGCGCATTGCCGGTCGATGGTGGTGCCGGCGACCGTCACCGGCAGCCCGGCGCGGATGGCACCCTTGCGCGCGAGGTTCATCACCATGGTACCCTGCTGCATCGCGCAGCCCATCACCACGTCCTCGACCTCGCCGGGCGCGATGCCGGCACGCTTCACCGCTTCGGCCATCACATGGCCGGCCAAAGTCGGGCCGTCGGTGTTGTTCAGCGCGCCGCGATAGGCCTTGCCGACGCCGGTGCGCGCGGTGGAAACGATGACTGCATCCTGTGACATGCTTGCCTCTCTGGCTTAGGCGGCCGCGTCGAGCTGCGCATAGCGCAGCACGTGATAGGCGGGATCGCCGAACTGGATGTTGATGGAGGAAATCCGCTTGAAGTAGTGGCCGACATTGAGCTCGTCAGTCATGCCCATGCCGCCGTGCAGCTGCACCGCCTGATCGGCGACGAACTTGCCGGCATAGCCGATCTTCGACTTGGCACCCGAGGCGAGCCGAGACACGCCGGCCTCATCGTCATTGAGACTGAGGCTGAGATGCTGCATCAGCGACAACGCCTCCTGAAGCGCGATGAACATATCGACCATCCGGTGCTGCAGCACCTGGAAGCTGCCGATCGTGACGCCGAACTGCTTTCGCGTCTTGGAATAGTCCAGGGTCGCAGCGTTCAGTTCGCCGATCGCGCCGACCGCCTCGGCGCAGAGCGCGCCGATGGCGCGGTTGCGGCAGGCCTCCAACGCGGCGACGCCCTCGCCTTCACTGCCCAGCAATTGCGCGCGCACGCCGCGCAGGCTGACCTCGGCCGCTCTGCGGCCATCGATCGTCTTGAAGCTTTGCAGGTCGAGATTGGCCGCCCGGCGATCGACCACGAACAGGCTGACGCCGCCACGATCGTGGCGATGGCCCGAGGTGCGCGCGGAGACGATCAGATAATCCGCCCACGGCGCGGCGGTCACCGTCGTCTTCTCGCCGGTGAGCACATAATCGTTGCCCTCGCGGCGCGCCGTGGTGGTGACGGTGGCGAGATCGAAGCGCGAGCCCTTCTCGGTCCAGGCCAGCGCCCAGAGTTTCGTGCCAGCGATGATGTCGGCGATGAACGCCTGCCTCTGCGCGTCGGAACCTGCCTGCTCGATCAAGCCACCCGCGACGACGACCGTCTCGACGAAGGGCTCCACGACAAGATGGCGGCCGAACTCCTGCATGATGATCATGGTCGACAACGGCCCGCCGCCGAGCCCTCCGACCGCTTCCGAGAACGGCGCGGCGAGCAGGCCGAGCTCGGCGAATTCAGCCCATTGCTTGCGGCCAAAACCCTCCTCGCTCGCGACGATCTTGCGGCGGGCGTCGAAATCATACTGGTCGCGCAGCAGCCGCTGGACGCTGGACCGCAACAATTCCTGCTCTTCCGTGAACTGGATATCCATCCGATCCTCGTTGCCGTTAAAGCGCGATGAAATGCGCTTTCTTTGTTTGAGCATGATCTCTTCGGAAAACCGCTTCACACTTTTCCGGATCATGCTCTAGAGACCAAGCACCGCCTTGGCGATGATGTTGCGCTGGATCTCGTTCGACCCGCCGTAGATCGAGAGCTTGCGCGAGTTGAGGAATTTCTCCGACGCGGTGTGGCCGTAGTCGGGGCCCGGCATGAAGTGATTGGCGCTGACCGGATGCTCGCGGATCGCAAGCCCGTAATTGCCGATCGCCCGATGCGTCAGCTCAGTGATGTTCTGGAAGATTTCGGTGCCCCGGATCTTGAACAACGAGGCGGCCGGTCCCGGGTCGATGCCGCGCGCCATCTGGCCGACGACGCGAAGCTCGGTCGCCTCCAGCGCCAGCACGTCGAGCTCGACGCGGGCGATGTCCCGGATGAATTCCAGATGCGCCGGATCGTCTTCGGGGATCTCCGCCTTCACGATCTTCTTCAGCCGCGCGATGTAGCGCGTCGAGCGGCCGATGCCGGCCATGCTGGTGCGCTCATTGCCGAGCAGGAATTTGGCGTAGGTCCAGCCCTTGTTTTCCTCGCCGATCAAGTTCTCGGCGGGAACGCGCACGTTCTCCAGGAAGACGTCGTTGACCTCGTGCGAGCCGTCGATGGTGATGATCGGGCGCACGGTGACGCCGGGCGACTTCATGTCGATCAAGAGGAACGAGATGCCGGACTGCGGCTTGGCCGTGGGATCGGTGCGCACCAGGCAGAAGATCCAGTCGGCGTGCTGCGCCAGCGTGGTCCAGCTCTTGTGGCCGTTGACGATGTAGTGGTCGCCGTCACGCACCGCCTTGGTGCGCACGGTCGCGAGGTCGGAGCCGGAGCCCGGCTCCGAATAGCCCTGGCACCACCAATCCTCGCCGGAAAGGATGCGCGGCAGGAATTTCTTCTTCTGCACATCGTTGCCGAAGGTGTAGATGACGGGCCCGACCATGGTGACGCTGAACGCCAGCGGCGGCATCGTGCCGGCGCGCGTCGTCTCCTGCTCGAAGATGAAGCGGCGGGTGATCGACCAGCCGGGCCCGCCATATTCCTTAGGCCAGAGCGGCGCGATCCAGCCCTTGTCATGCAGGATGCGATGCCACAGCAGCATCTGCTCCTTGGAGAGATCGGTCTCCGGATTGGCGACGCGCATCTCCGCCGGGTAGTTGTCCTTGATGAAGGCGCGAACCTCATCGCGGAACGCCGCATCTTCAGGGGATAGCGCGAGCTCCATCTGACCGGCTCCCTACCACTTCTCGCCGAAGGGCCGGATTTCCAACTCGAAGGTCCAGGCGCTCTTCGGCTGCTGATAGAGCTGCCAATAGGCGCCCGCGACCGATGCCGGCGGCATCAAGAGATCGGGATTGTCGAGCGCGTTCGGACCGAGCGCCTCGATGCGGCGCTGCCGGACCCATTCGGTATCGACGCCGGAATCGATGATCAGATGCGCGACATGGATATTCTTCGGTCCGAGCTCGCGCGCCATCGCTTGCGCCACGGCGCGCAGGCCGAACTTGGCGCTGGCAAAGGCGGCATAGCCGCTGCCGCCGCGGAGCGACGCGGTGGCGCCGGTGAAGAAGATGTTGCCCTCGCCGCGCGGCATCATCAGCCGCGCCGCCTCGCGCCCAGCCAGGAAGCCGGAGTAGCAGGCCATCTCCCAGACCTTGCGGAACACGCGCTCGGTGGTTTCCAGGATCGGGAAATTGACGTTGGCGCCGATATTGAAGATGCAAACCTCGAGCGGCGCATGCTTGTCGGCATCGTTGAGGAAGGCCGTGATCTCCTCTTCCTTGCGCGCATCGAGCGAGCGGGCATGGATCTCGCCGCCGGCGGCCTCGATCTCCTTGACCAGCGGCGCCAGCTTGTCGCCGTTGCGGCGGCCGGCGAAGATCGTGAAGCCTTCGGAGGCGAACTTCTTGGCGATCTCGCCGCCGATAAAATCACCGGCACCAATGACGGCCACCGTCCTGTTTCTCTTCTGCATGGTGTTCTCCGGTCTTGTTTGAGTGAACTGGCTTGCGGCGTCGGCTCACCCTCAGCCGCGCAGCGACTCCGCCAGCTTGTGCTTCAGCAGCTTGCCCGTCGATGTCGCGGGCAGCGCGTCCATCAGGATAATCTCCGACGGCCGCTTGTACGAGGTGAGTTGCGGGGCAATATGGGCCATCAGGTCCTGTACCGTGGCGATCGAACCCTTGATCAGCTGCACAAAGGCAACCACCTCTTCGTTGCCCTCGACCGGCCGGCCGACCACGGCGCACTGCACCACGGCGTCGTGCGTGCTCAGCACCGCCTCGATCTCGGCCGGATAGACGTTGAACCCGGAGCGGATGATCATCTCCTTGGTCCGCCCGACGATGTAGAGCGCATCGTTCTCGAAGCGGGCCAGATCCCCGGTGTTGAACCAGCCGTCGGGATCGATCGCCTTGGCGGTCAAATCGGGCGCGCGGTAATAGCCGCGCATCACGTTGGGGCCGCGAACATGCAGCTCGCCGACTTCCCCTGCCGCAACCGGCTTGAGGTCGCGGCCGACCAGTTTTGCCTCGAGGCCCGGCATGACGCTGCCGACCGCATGATCGGCCCGCGGATTGTCGGGCCGGACGCCGGAGATGCCCGGCGAGCATTCGGTGATGCCGTAACCGTTGAGCAGCGGCAGCCCGAGCTCCTGCTCGACCCGTGATTTGAGATCGAGGTCGAGCGGCGCGCCGGCCACCGAGATCACCCGCAACCGGCCGCGATCGAGCTTCGGCAGGCCGGTATTGCGCCGGTATTCGAGCAGACGCTGATAGGTCGCGGGCACGCCGTTCAGGATCGTGATGCCCTCTTCAGTCATCGCCTTGACCAGCGCGGCCGGATCGTATTTCGCCACCAGACGCACGGTGGCGCCGATCATCAGGGTCATGGTCAGCAACGAGATGCCGACGATATGCGAGATCGGCAGCACGCAATACTGCACGTCATCGGCCGCCATCTTTCGGAAGCTTGCCGTCGCCCGGGCGCTGAACAAGAGATTGCGATGGGTCAGCATCACGCCCTTCGGCGTGCCCGTAGTGCCGGAGGTGTAGATGAGAACTGCAACCTGGTTGGCGCCGTCGGCCTCGACCGGCTCCGCCACGGTTGCCAGGTTCAAACCGGTGACGGCGATGCCGCGGAGCGGACCGACATCCTGCACGGCGGCCTCGTAACGCGCGGCATGCGTAGCCGCCTCCTGCGAGACCTCGGCGGTCAGCAGCACGCGGCGGGCGCCGCTGTGATCCCTGATCTGGTCGAGCTCACGCGGCGACAGCCGGGGATTGACCACGATGGACCAAGCATCGAGCCGGCTCGCCGCCAGCAGCAGGCAGGCGAGCGGGATCGAATTCTCGCTCACGATCATCATGCGGTCGCCGGCGCGGATGCCGAGCGCCCGCAGCGCCTCGGCGACGCGACCGACCGTTCGGTCGAGCTCGCGGTAGGTCAGCCGCGTCTTGTCGTCGATCAGCGCCGGATGATCCGGCGTCGCCCCGACGTGGTGATCGATCACCTCGTGGATGCGGTTCGGCAAGCCTTCCACACTTCCTTCAAACTGGGTCGACGCCTGCACTGAAACCTCCCTGTGACAGCCCTTTGGGCCTGATTTGTTGTCTTGAGGAATTTTCCCGCTCAGGCGGTCTTGCGCCGCCCCGCAACCAGTTGCGCGACGATCTCGTCCTCGACCTCGCGCAGCTTGTCCTTGCCGAAGAAGATCTCGTCGCCGACAAAGAAGGTCGGTGAGCCGAACGAGCCGCGCGCCACCGCGTTGCTGGTGTTGTCGATCAGCTTCTTCTTCACCTCGTCCTGCTGGGCGCGGGCGATGATGCGGTCGATATCGAGGCCGGAAGACAGGAACGCTTCGCGTAACACCTGCGGATCGTCCATCTTCTTGGGCTCGGACCACATGTGGTGGTAGGCGGCGCGAAAGTACGGCTCGAACAGCCCTTCGAAATCGGCAGCGACGACGCCGCGCATCAGCATCAGCGTGTTGACCGGAAAGAACGGGTTGGTCTTGAACGTCGTGATGTTGTAGCGGCGCAGGAAGCGCTCGGTCTCGATCGCGTTATACTCGGGCTTGTTCTTGATGCCGCGCAGCGACTCGCCGGGCGACATGTTGCCGGTCGCCTTGTAGACGCCGCCGAGCAGCACCGGGATGTAGTCGAACTTCACGCCGGTGCGCTTCTCGATTTCGGGCAGCGCCTGCTCCGCCAGATAGGCGTTCGGACTTCCAAAATCGAAATGGAATTCGACCTTGAGCGGAGCAACCATGGAACGCCCTTCCCTTTGAGTACCAGCAGCCCTCAGCCGCCGCGTTGATCGAGCCGGGACCTTAAGTTCTATTTTAGAACTGTCAATATGATATTTGTCATCCAATGACTAAGTCACGGCTGCAGGCGAGGCATCCTATTGAAATTGCGTTAGTTCTGTTTTAGAATTTAAAAGGCGATGTCGGCGCAGACCGCAGGAGATGCTGATGAAATGGGATGCCCTCGAGGAGGAGCCGTGCTCGGTGGCCCGCACGGTGGCTGTCATCGGCGACCGCTGGAGCCTGCTGGTCCTGCGCGAATGTTTCCTGCGCATCCGCAGGTTCGATGACTTCCAGGCCTCGCTCGGGATCACGCGGCATCTGCTCGCCGACCGGCTGAAGAAGCTGGTGCGCTTCGGCGTGCTGCGCAAGATTCCGTATCAGGAGGCGCCGAAGCGCTACGAATACATCCTGACGCAGAAGGGGCTCGATCTTTATCCGATCATCATGTCGATCGTGCACTGGGGCAACGTCCACATGGTCGATTCGCGCGGCCGGCCGATGCTGCACGAACACAAGACCTGCAAGAAGATGTTCGATCCCGTCATGGTCTGCTCGGAATGCGGCGAGCCGCTGAGCGCGAAGGCGGTCCACGTGCATCCCGGCCCCGGTGCGCGGAAATCGTCACCGGTGCACGCCAAGGCGCAGGAGCGAGCCAAGCGTGCCGCTGATTAGACCTGGATACTGTTCGCGAAGCCGGCGCCCCGCGCTGGCGGCTACTCAGCCTGACGGCGCAGCCATCAGCGCAACATTGCCGCCCAGCAGGCAGCCGACGGGACGGCCGCCGGCGAAGCCGATGCGGACGCGTATCTCCGACAGCCGCCCCATCGCCCTGCCCTGCAGGATTCGAATCTCGTCGTCATCAGGAGCGACCAAGCCATAGTCGAGCAACCCGAACGCCAGCGCGGCGGCCGCAATGCCGGTTGCGGCATCCTCGCGATAGCCGGAGGAGCGCGGGAATTGCCGCGCCTCGAACAGGCGAGCTTTTCGGTCGATCACGGCGAATGGATAGAGCCCGGTCGATCCGATCCGGCCGCAGACCGCCTCGACGTCCCCTATCGCGGGATCGAGCGCATTCAGCGCTTCGGGAGAGCGCATCGGAACGAGTGTCTTGATCCGCGATGTGACGGCATTGCACGGTGTCGCCGCGTCGATCGCTTCCGGCCCGACCGCGAGCGCCCGCAGCACGTCGTCGCGTTGCCCCGTGGTGAGCGGAACGGCCTTTCCGGCCGGCTGAGTGATCTCGACACGCGGCTCGCCGTGACGATCACGGCTGATGAAGCCGCTGACCGGACCGCTGCGCGTCGAGATCCGGATGGTGTCGCCCGGCAGCCTTCCCTGGCGCGCAAGCAGCCAGAGCGCACCGATGGTCGCGTGGCCGCACATTTCCATTTCGTGGTTCGGAACGAAGAAGCGGAACGTGGCGTCGAAATCGTCACTCTGTGCCGGCAGCACGAAGCCGGATTCGTGACCATGGCGGCGGGCAACATCCTGCATCTCGGAGGCGCTCATGCCGCTAGCATCCACCACGATCGGACAGGGATTGCCGCCCTGCCCATCCACCGTGAACACGCTGACCAGTTCGGCTGTCGTCATGATGTCGCTCGCCTGTCTCGCCGTCGCCTACTTGACCAGCGTCGCGCCGGTCTCCGGATGCTGCAGCCAGCCGAGCAGCGCCTCGTGGAAGCGCGCCGGCGCCTGGATTTGCGGCGAATGGCCGAGGTCGGGGAATTCGATCAGCTGCGCATGCGGAATCCGCTTGGCCGCCTCCTTGCCCAGCACCGGATAATTGCCGAGCGTCTTGCGAATCTCCGGCGGCGCAGTGTCCTTGCCGATCGCGGTGGTGTCCTTGTCGCCGACGAAGAGCAGCGTCGGCGGCTTGATCTGCTCGAATTCGTAGAACACCGGCTGGGTCGCGATCATGTCGTAGAGCCGCGCCGAACTCGACGCCACGGCAGCGCGGCCCTCTCCGCGATACATGCCGGCCAGCATCTGCACCCACGTCTCGTAGGACGCATCCCAGGTATCGGCGTAATAGGTGGCGCGCTCATAGGCGCGGATGCTGTCCGCGGTGACGCGCGTCTCGCGCTGCATCCAGCCGTCGAGGCTGAGCCACGGCACGCCCTTGGCCTTCCAGTCCTCCAGTCCGATCGGATCGACCAAAACCAGGTGGTCGGTGGCCTCCGGATACATCAGGGCGTAGCGCATCGCCAGCATGCCGCCGGTCGAGTGGCCGACCATGATCGAATGCGCGATCCCGAGCGAGGCGAGCAGCGCGCGGCTGTTGCCGGCGAGCTGCTGGAAGGTGAACTGATAGCGCTCCGGCTTGCTGGATTTGCAGAAGCCGATCTGGTCGATCGCGATCACGCGATAGCCGGCGCCGCTGAGCGCCTTGATGGTGCCGTCCCAGGTGGCGGCACAGAAATTCTTGCCGTGCAGCAGCACCGCGGTCTGGCCGTTCGGCGTCGCCGGCTTGACGTCGAGATAGGCCATGTCGAGCTCCTGCCCCTGCGAGCTGAAGCGATAATGCTCCACCGGATAGGGATAGTCGAAGCCCTGCAACTCCGGTCCGTAGGCCGGCTCGGCGGCCGATTGCGCCAAGGCGTTGGACGATCCGAGCGCAACGGTCGCAGCGACGGCGATGTGAAACAGGGTTTTCAGGGGCATCTCGGCAAATCCAGAACTCAGGGGCGATCTCGTGATGCCGTAGCCGAACGGCTTAACGCCATCCAGCACCCACCGATGATTTGTTCGTGATCGGCTGCGATCCCCCTCTACGCCGGATCGAACGCCCGGATCGGCGGCAGATTGCCGTTGAAGCGCTCGACCTCGACGCTCGTGAGCTGGCCGGTGCAGCCCTGCGCGAAGGATGACGTGCCGATGTCACGGGTCAGCACGTTCGGATTGCCGTGCACGCAGAGCGGCGCTTCCTCCTCGGGATCCATCGGATCGTACCAGGCGCCGGTCGGCAGCTGAACCACGCCGGGTGCGATGCCGTCGGTGACATGCACCGCGGCGAGGCAGGCGCCGCGTGCGTTGAAGATGCGGATGATGTCGCCGTCGGCGATGCCGCGCGGCTTGGCGTCGCGCGGATTCATGCGCGCGACCTCGCGGCCGCGATGCTTGGCGTCGAGCGAATGGCCGCCGAAATCGAGCTGGCTGTGCAGCCGCGTCACCGGCTGGTTGGCGACCAGGAAGCACGGCGCGCCCGGCGTCGGCGTGTCGGTCTTCTCGAGCCAGACCGGATGGCCCGGACAATCCGCATCGCCGTGGCTAGCGATCTTCCGCGAAAAGATCTCGATGCGGCCGCTCGGCGTCGGCAGCGGCCGCGCGACCGGGTCCTCGCGAAAACGGCGCAGCGAGCCGCCGTCGTCGAGATGCTGCGGCACCACCAGGCTGCCGCGCGTCCAGAACTCCTCGAAGCTCGGGGCCTCGAGCCCGCGGACGGCGAGCGCCTTGCGGGTCGGCTCAAAGAGATGTTCTAGCCATTGCCGCGAGGTGCGTCCTTCCGTGAAAGGCTCGCGAGCCCCTAACCGCTCGGCGAGATCGGCGAAGATCTCGTAGTCGTCGCGCGCAAGGCCGAACGGCTCGGCGATCCGGTGCATCGCGACCATCAAGGGATCGTTGCTGGAATAGCCGATGTCCTCGCGTTCCAGTGTCATGGTGGAAGGCAGCACGATGTCGGCGTGGCGGGCCGTCGCGGTCCAGGCGAGCTCATGTACCACCAGCGTGTCGAGCCGCGCAAACGCCTTGCGCAGGCGGTTGAGGTCCTGGTGATGGTGGAACGGATTGCCGCCGGCCCAGTAGACCAGCCGGATATCCGGATAGGTCCGCGTCTCGCCATTGTAGCGATAGCTGGTGCCGGGATTGAGCAGCATGTCGGCGATGCGCGCCACCGGAATGAAGTCGGCGACGCCGTTGCGGCCCTGCCCGAGCGTCGGTCCCGGCACCGCATTGACGCGGCGGCCGTAATAGCCGATCGCGCCGAGCGAATAGGCGTAGCCGCCACCGGGCAGGCCGATCTGGCCGAGCGCCGCCGCCAAAACCATGCCCATCCACACCGGCTGCTCGCCATGCTCGGCGCGCTGCAGCGAATGCGACACGGTGATCAGCGCGCGGCGGCCGGCAAGCCGGCGCGCGAGCGTCCTGATGGTGCCCGCATCGATGCCGCAGATCGCCGCGGCCCATTCGGCACTCTTGGGCTGACCGTCGCTCTCGCCGGTGAGATAGCGCAAAAACACCGGCCAGCCCTCGGTGTAGCGATCGAGGAAGGCCTGATCGTGCAGGCCTTCGCTGACCAAAGTGTGGACGATGCCGAGCATCAGCGCGGTATCGGTGCCGGGTGTGGCCGTCAGCCATTCGGCGCCGGCCTCGACGGGGAGATCGTCACGCAGCGGGCTGACCAGGACGAACGCGCAGCCGCGCCGCTGCGCGGCCTCCATCGCGCCGCGCTCGACATGCTTGCTGATCGAGCCGCCGGCCACCATCGAGTTCTTCAGCGCCATGCCGCCGAACGCCAGCACGATGTCGGTCTCGGCCGCGATCTGCTCCCAGGTGACGTTGCGCTTGGTGATGTCCTCGTAGCCGGTCAGGATCTGCGGCAGCAGCACCGAGGACGCGCCCGAGGAATAGGTGTTCACCGAGCGGACATAGCCGCCCATGGCGATGTTGAGGAAGCGGTGCACCTGGCTCTGCGCGTGATGGAAGCGGCCCGCGCTGGACCAGCCGTAGGAGCCGCCGAACACCGCGCCGGGGCCGATCGTGTCGCGGATCCGCGTCAGCTCGCCGCCGAGCAGGTCGAGCGCCTGCTCCCAGCTCACCGAGACGAACTCGTCGCGGCCGCGGCGATCGTCAGGGCCGGGCCCGCGCTCGAGCCAGCCGCGGCGGATCGCGGGCTGCGCGATGCGCGCCTGGTGGCGCAACGCGCCGGGGAAGTTGTTGATGATGCGGTTCGGATCGGGATCAGCGGCATAGGGCCTGACTTCGAGACCCGCCTTGCCGAGCCGCGCCGAGAACACGCCCCAATGCGAGGTGTGCGGCTTGAAACCGTCGGACAGATCGAGGCCGGGATCGGGGTGGCCAATGGTCTCGCTCATCGATGCTCCTTCATCCCAGGCCGGCCCTCGCCACGCCTGTCGCAACATTCCCCGCCAGTATAATGATCCAATCGGCGCGCGGTACCCGCTAACACGGATCGCACCGCGCCTTGCCGGCATGACTGCGGCTGACGGCGGCGGAACTCCCGCCGGAGGCACGCCGCCAAAATATCGAAAACAACCCCATGCAAAGGGGCCGGGGCGGCCGCCGGCGCCCGACAAGGCCACTTGACGCGTCGGGCAAATCAGGGATACATTTCCAATATTCCGAAATCGTGCAAATGCCCCCTCGCCCGCAACAGCGGGCGCGACGGATGCACGTGAGACCGAACCCCCTCCCCACAATCGACATCGCACCGGCTGCCGCAGCGAGCGATCGTCTGCGCGCTTGCCGCGCGCATTCCAGGGACTACCCGACATGGATACTGCACCCGACATCGCCGTGCCGACGATGGCCGCCGCAACCGGCCAGACCCAGGCTGCCGCACCCCCGCGGATCAAATTCTCCTCGCACGGCTTCTGCATCGACCATCCTGATCCGGAGCTCGGCGCACAGCTGATGGCGAATGCACTGGGCGTTGCCGACCGCGACGCGATGGACGGCATCCTGCGGCAATTGGTCAAGGCCAGCGTGAGCGGCGGCAAGCCCTGCGAGGTCAACCTCGCCTTCATGATCTCGATGGTGAGAAGCATCGGTCCGCGGGATTCCGTCGAGGCCATGCTGGTGGCGCAGATGGTGTCGGTCCATGTGATGGCGATGCGATGCGCCCATCACCTCGCGCATGCCAAGGACCTCGCCCAGCACGACAGCGCCGCGCGCGCATTGGGCCGGCTCGCCCGCACCTTTCCAGCCCAGATCGAGGCGCTGAACCGCCACCGGAGCCATGGCGAGCCCGCCGTCACCGTGCAGAACGTCAAGGTCGAGGACGGCGGCAACGCCATCGTCGGCACCGTCACGCAGCATGCGAGCGTGATCGTCTCGGACAACAACCCGGCATCCGCGACGCGGGCACTGAGGGCCGCGGGTTCGAGGCGACGGCGGAATTCCGCCGATGCCGGGCGGGACGCACAGGCATGAGCGGCCACATCCAAACGATCGGCCCGATGCTGGCCAGCCGGCGTTGCGGCGCCAGGACCCGCTGCGGCGGTTCGTGCCGCGCGCCGGCGGTGCGCGGCAAGACGCGCTGCCGCATGCACGGCGGCGCGAAGGGATCCGGCGCGCCACGGGCGAACCGGAATGCGCGCAAGCACGGCCGGTTCACGGGGGATGCGATCGCCGAGCGGCGACAGATCCGGGCGTTGTTGGGGGACGTGCGGAGGATGCTGGAAGGGATGAAGTGATTGCGTTTCGCAAATGGCCGCACGCCTCAACGACCAATGGGCCGCCGGGCGCGAAATCCCGCTGGCCCATTCCCGCTAATGGATCATGAGGGCTGCGGCGATGCCGAACGCCGTGAGCGTTGCAACGGCCAAACTCATCAGGGTTATCGCTACAGGCCTCGGCATGACGATTAAACCCGCTGACGCAGTAAAAGGTTAACGGTAGCCGGACATTGCCGCATTCCGCGAAGACGACAACGCACCCCGTAGCGGCCCCGCGAGCAAAGATCCGGATTCCCGGCGGTCAGCGCACGAAGGCCAGGATCAGCGCAATGGTGACCAGCGCGTAAGTGCTGGTGACGGCGATGCCCAAATACAGACGCTCCATTGCGGCCTCCTGACCTCAAGGCGCCGCCCCCGCGCGATCAACTTAGCGCCCGCTCCGGCGCCAGGCAGCTGGAATTCCGGGTCATGGTAAATCTACGGGACCGTCCATCCGGGCTAGCCCCTGTAAGCTGCCAGCGCCAACCCTGTGGGCTCCTTGCGTCCGACTGAGGAAGTACCCCTCTCTTTCCAATTGCCGGCCTGTTGGGCTTGTCACCGTGCAGAACGTGAAGGTCGAGGGCGGCGGCAACGCCATCGTCGGCAACGTCACGCAGCATGCGAATGTGGTCGTGTCGGACCAGAAGCCGGCATCCGCGGCGCGGGCACTGGGGCCCGCGGGCGCCAGGCGACGGCAGGGTGCCGCCGATGCCAGGCCGGACGCACAGGCATGAGCGATCACGTCAAGAATACCGGCCCGATGCTGGCGAGCCCGCGTTGTGGCGCCAAGACCCGCTGCGGCAGCTCGTGCCGGGCGCATGCCGTGCACGGCAAGACGCGCTGCCGCATGCACGGCGGTGCCGAGGGATCCGGCGCGCCGAGGGCGAACCGGAACGCGCACAAGCACGGACTGTTCAGCTGGGATGCGATCGCGGAGCGACGGCAGATTCTGGTACTGTTGGGTGAGGCGCGGAAGATGCTGGAGAGTATGAAGTGATGGCTTGCGGTGATGGCACCTAGCTATATCCGCTCGAGTGAGAGATCATCCGAGCGTGATCTGCCCCGCGCGTGCCGCGAAACCGCGATTGAGATGAATAGCAGCGACGGCGACGACAGATATTTGAGTGCACTGTAACCGCAATCATGTCCAGTCCAGAAACGAAAGACTGCCATTTTTGCCGGCCGGCCTGAGAAAACGGGCAGTTTTCCGCAATCGTGTTCTACGGGCCTAACTAAGCCTCGTCTTCGAGGGAAACCTCTGGTGGAGCGCTGATAGCGTTCGCGTACATCAATTCATCCATCTTGGCCGAGATCGTATTGATGCATCGAACTGCTGAAGCCCTATAACACGCCTCATTGCTCTCTCCCTTTCTCCAAGTTGAAAGCTCCCGACAATCCTTCGCTATGTGTTCGGTGCCAAAACTCACAAAGCGACTACTGTGTGCGAAATTGTTTCGGATCTTCTTGATCAGACGCAGTTCCTTGCGCGTTTGCTTGTCGATCAGATTCAGCATGTAAGAGATTTCGATTTTGTTGGAAAATGACTTCAACGGACCCATGGGTCCGTCGAATAAGCGTGATGCATCGTCGTTGGTCAGGTCTTCTCGGCCAGCGGCCAGAAGGAGTTTTTGCAGCCAATCCTCTACCAATCCTGCCGTTACGAGTGCGTTCCCCGCTTCGGTTTGGCGAGCTAAAATCTGCAACATTTGATCTTTGGTGAAAGCCCCAATCATTTCGGAGGCAGGCTTGCTCGCTGCGGGGGGGACATAACTGAATCCGCCGGCGCGTCCTGCGCGTCTCAATCCGAGGCCCGCGTCATTTTCAGAAACAAATTTCCGGGCGAAACGGGCGCCCGAGTGTGTCATCACAGCGGAATTGTTTGCTCGATAGACGGCACGACCCAGGATAAATTTCATGATTGCGCGGGGGCTTGTTTTCGTCATCCTCACGCTTTTCCCGGCAGGCGCAATTGCCAGAAGCTGGTTTCTCAATGGCCTCGGGAGCAGCGGCATTTATCACATCTGGGAGTTCGGCGACGACGGCCTGGTGTCGAGCCTGACGCCGGCGCTTTCGCCGCCCGATGGCGTTCTTCATTTGGCGTGGCCATCCGCGATCGCGCCGGATGCGCATACAAGGCGTCTTTATGCGTCCGCCTATACGACGGGCTGGTTTCAGCTGCGGCTCTGGACGTCGACAAACGGCGGCGCCTGGATCCCGCAAGGAATCGCTTTTCAGTCTGACGCGTCCGAGCCCGGCGGGATCGGCCCCGCGCAGGTGGTGTATGAGCCCGGAGCAGCCGAGCCGTACATGATCTATTACCTCGACCGCGCGTCGAAGCAGATCAAGCTGGCCACCAGCGTCGACGGCATGACATTCACGCGCCAGGGCGCCGTGATCACCCCCTCACTGCCGGAGGAGGCGTCCGGGCTGTCGATCAGCTATGCCTGCCGGCGCGCGAACGGCGAGTATGTCATCTTTTATCACGGCTACTACAACAACACGCAGAATGCCGTCGCGCTGGTTGCCACGGCAGATAGCCCGCACGGCCCGTTCACGAAGAAGACCATCATCGCGCGGCCGGATGGTTTTGCATCGACGCTTTCCGCCCACCGTCTCAATGCAACCGCCACCGCCGATGTCGCGGTGCCGCTGGGGATTCCCCTGCTGGTGGGCGGCGGCACGGCAAGACAGGAGGCCAACGTCGCAATCAAGCAGGACGAAACGACGATCTGGTTCGAGCGGCCATTCGTGTTCGATCACGTTTCGGATCGTCTGGTTTCGGTCTCACGAAACAAGGTGGAGCTGTCCTACGCCCAGGAGCAGCCGGACGGCAGCTGGCGCGGCGTCTTCTCGCTCTATAATCCAGACCCTAACGTCGCTTCAGAATATACGACGGAGGGCAGCGCCCGATCCCTGACCGCGCCATGGTCGTATGCGAGAACCGGGTTTCGTTTCAAGCCATGGTATCGCGGCGGGGAAAATTCGACCGAGAACCCAACGCCGCTTCTCAGCAACGATGCGTGTTCAAGCTAGAATGGCGGCCGCATCGTGAACGCCCGGCCTTGATGCTCCAGACGATGCCCCCGCTTCCGTCGTGACTGTCCACGGTTCGGCTGCGGCCGACGACGAGGCAGCCGCCGGGCTGACCGAGGACCATCCGCTTCAGCCCGACTATTCGCGGAGCTGTTCCTGGAGGCCGTTGCGCGATCGAGAACGATCTGCCAGTTTTCAACCTTTAATCAACGGGCGATCCATATCGCGGGCACAGGATGCGACAGGTCTGCCAGCGTGAGGCCAGGACCCGGACACGGAGCGCGTGAAGACGTCTGATGCCCGAAACAGGTGAATTTCAAAAATCCAGTTCGACCGACTTGCAGCGCGCCTTCGCGCAGGCTGTCGCGCTGCATCAGCGGGGTCAGCTCGCGGCCGCGGAAAAGATCTATGAAGACATGCTCCGACAGCAGCCGGACAACTTCGATGCACTGCATCTGCTGGGCCTGATTTCCGCGCAGACCGGCCGTAGCGAGCGCGGCGTCGACCTGATCCGGCGCGCGATCAGGCTCAACGGCAACGTCGCGGACGCGCACAGCAACCTCGGCAACGCGCTGCGCGCGTTGCGTCGCTTCGACGAAGCGCTCGCGAGCTTCGACAGGGCGGTCGCGCTCAAGCAAAACCTCGCGCCGGCGCTCTACAATCGCGGACTTACGCTCGCCGACCTTGGGCGCCACGAGGAGGCGCTCGCAAGCTTCGATCGCGTGCACGCGCTCGCGCCTGACCATGCGGATGCCCATCGAAACAGGGGCACCGCGCTGAGAAAGCTGCAGCGGCCCGAGGAGGCGCTGGCGAGCCTGGACAGGGCGATTGCGCTCAAGCCCAACGATGCCGGCGCACACAACGATCGCGGCAACGTGCTCAACGACCTCAAGAGGTTCGATGATGCGCTCGCGAGCTACGACCGGGCCCCGAAAATTGCCGGCGCGTGCTACAATCGCGGCAACGTGCTGATCGAACTGGATCGTCTCGAAGAGGCAGTTGCAAGTTACGACAAGGCGATCGCGCTCCAGCCCGACTATGGCGAGGCCTACAACAACCGCGGCTCGGCGCTGTTCAGGCTCAGGCATCACGACGCGGCGCTCGCCAGCATCGACAAGGCGATCCAGCACAAGGGCGACGATGCGGCTGCCCACGCCAACCGCGGCAAGGTTCTGTCCACTCTGGCGCGCTATCCCGAGGCACTCGCCGCCTATGACAAGGCCGTCGCGCTCAAACCGGACCAGGCCGACATCGAAGGCTATCGTCTGCACGCCAAATCCCACATGTGCGACTGGACCGACTTTGACGCCGAGTGCGACCAACTTATCGAGTCGATCAGGATCCGGAACGCGACGACGCCGCCATTCCTGTTTTGCAGCGTTCCTTCATCGACCGCCGACCAACTGCTATGCGCCACGCGATGGACCGCGAAGAATCATCCGCCGTCCGCAAGCCAGCGCTGGCGGGGCGAGCGCTACGATCACGATCGAATTCGCATCGGCTATTTCTCCTCGGATTTCTGCAACCACGCGACATCGCTGTTGATGGCAGGGATGTTCGAGTGCCACGACCGGTCGAAATTCGAGACGGTGGCAATCTCGTGGTCGCCCGACGACCCCTCGGAGATGCGTCGACGGCTGGAGGCGTCGTTCGATCGATTTGTCGAGGTCCGGGACATCAACGACGATGAGGTCGCCGACCTGATCAGACGATTGGAAATCGACATCCTGGTTGATCTGAAAGGCTTTACCGGGGGATCCCGCACCAGAGTGCTTGGCCGCCGGCCTGCCCCCATCCAGGTCAATTATCTGGGCTATCCGGGAACACTCGGTGCCCCGTTCATCGACTACATCATCGCCGATCGCATCGTGATCCCGGATCACCATCGCGAATTCTACAGCGAAAAGGTGGTCGCCCTGCCCGGCAGCTATCAGGCCAACGACGACAAACGCGTCATTGCCGATCGCGTGTTCACGCGCGGCGACGTGGGGCTGGCGCCGACGGGCTTCGTGTTCTGCTGCTTCAACAACAACTACAAGATCACGGCTGACATGTTCGATCGGTGGATGCGGATTCTCGGCCGCGTCGAGGGCAGCATGTTGTGGCTGCTCGAAGCCAACGCCGACTCTGCCGCAAATTTGCGAAAGGAGGCGGTCGCGCGTGGCGTGGCTGCGGAGCGCCTTGTGTTCGCACCGCGGATGTCGTTGCCCGACCATCTCGCACGCCATCGCCTCGCCGGCCTGTTCCTCGACAGCACTCCCTACAATGCCCACACCACCGCCAGCGATGCGCTATGGGCCGGCCTGCCGGTGCTGACCATTCTCGGCGACACGTTTGCCAGCCGGGTCGCGGCGAGCTTGCTCCATGCGGTCGGCCTGCCCGAGCTGATTGCGGAATCGCCGGAGGCTTATGAGCGCATGGCGGTCGATCTTGCGACCCATCCTTCGAGGCTCGCGGCGCTCAGAACCAGGCTGGCGGCCAACCGGCTGACGGCGCCGTTGTTCGATACCAAACGTTTCACTAGGCATATCGAGGCCGCCTATACCGCGATGTATGAGCGTCACCGGGCGGGCATTGCGCCGGACCATATCGTCGTCCCGGCGTGATCGTTGCTGCCTGACTGCAGTCGCTCGTCAGCGGAGCGCTGAGAGCGAAGTCAATCCCTTGACGTCCGGCCGGTCGAGACAATAGATGACAACCATCATATAACGACCCGGCGCCCGGGCAGGTTCGAATCCCGGCCATGCCGGTTCGCACCAAGGGCGCGACAGGAGAGCCATGCGTCGAATTGTTGTGACGGGTCTGGGGACGGTGTCCCCGCTGGGCTGTGGCACCGAACTGGTGTGGTCGAGGCTGCTTGCGGGGCATTCCGGGCTTCGCGCATTGCCGGCGTGGGCGGCGGCGCTGCCGGGGCGCGTCGCAGGACAGGTTCCTGACAAGGCCGGGGATGCCGAGGGCGGCTTCGATCCCGACCTGGCGGCCCCGCGCAAGGACCAGAAGAAGATGGACCGGTTCATCCTGTTCGCGCTGCTGGCCGCGGCTGAAGCCGTGGCGCAGGCCGACTGGATGCCGGCCGACGCGCTTGCGCAGCAGCGCACCGCCACCGTGATCGCATCCGGGATCGGCGGGTTTCCCGCGATCGCGGACGCCGTGCGCACCGCGGAGAAGAGCGGCCTGCGCCGGCTGTCGCCGTTCACCATTCCATCCTTCCTGGCCAATCTCGCGGCCGGGCAGATCAGCATCCGGTACGGCTACAAGGGTCCGATCGGCGCGCCGGTGACCGCGTGCGCCGCGAGCGTGCAAGCGATCGGCGACGGCGCGCGCCTGATCAGGTCAGGCGAAGCCGACATTGCGATCTGCGGCGGCGCGGAGGCCTGCATCGATCCGGTGAGCCTCGGCGGCTTTGCGGCGGCGCGGGCGTTGTCGACGTCCTTCAACGACACGCCGGCCCGGGCGTCGCGGCCGTTCGACCGCGACCGCGACGGCTTCGTCATGGGCGAAGGCGCAGGCGTGCTCGTCATCGAGGAGCTCGAACACGCGCTTCGGCGCGGCGCGAAGCCGATCGCCGAGCTCATCGGCTACGGCACGACGGCGGACGCCTATCACATCACCGCGGGCCCGGAGGATGGCGACGGCGCCCGGCGCGCGATGGAGGCGGCGCTGCGGCAGGCCGGGCTGCGGCCCGGCGAGGTCCAGCATCTCAACGCGCATTCGACATCGACGCCGGTCGGCGATCTCTCCGAGCTCGAGGCGATCAAGCGCGTGTTCGGGCGCGCGGGAAAAGTTGCCGTCAGCGCCACCAAGTCGGCGACCGGACATCTGCTCGGCGCCGCCGGCGGCATCGAGGCGATCTTCACCATCCTGGCGTTGCGCGATCAGGTCGCGCCGCCCACGCTCAATCTGGAGAACGCCGATTCCGCAGCACAGGGCATCGACCTCGTCGCGAACGTCGCGCGACCGATGGCGATCGAACACGCGATCTCGAACGGTTTTGGATTTGGCGGCGTCAACGCCAGCCTGGTGTTTCGACGGTGGTCCTGAGGCGGTCGCGCTTTGCGCGCAATGGACAGATACCGCGCGTGCCGCGTCATCTACAAAAGCGGAACTGCCGATTGATTCGAATTGCCTAACCGTCCGCCGCTGCGTTGCGCACGCCAATCCGTTCCCCGTCCTGCTTGCGGACGTAGAGATGACGTTCCAGCACGGATTGCATGTTCTCGAACATCGAATAGAGATCGTCGCAATAAACCGACGGATTGTCGAAACCGTTCTTCGTGGAGAAGCGGTGCGGAAGATAGCCTCCGCCGCAGGCGTTCATGAACTTGCACTGCCGGCATTTCTCGCAAAGATTGACTGACGCATCGCGTGCGGCTTTCCAGCGCGGCTCGTTCCTGACGTCGTCGATCGCGTGATCGAAGATGTTGAACCGCGTGTTGGTGAAACCGTCACCCGCAATCCGCAACACGTCATGGGCCTCCACCGTGCCGTCGGTCATGACCGTGCAAAGCTCGACCGGCTTGTGGCCGACACCTTCGGTCGGCGCGTTGTTGCCGATCAGGGCCGCGACCATGTCGGAAATGATGCGGACATTCGATGTCGGCGTCGTGCGATTGGCTTCCAGCCACAAATCGAAAAGGCCGTTATAGAACGGGGCAATGGACGACGGCTTCTCGTCCACCGTCGCGTCGGGAATCATGATGTCGTAGTTGGCGATGCCGCACGCCGCGAAAAAATCCGCGTACTCCTGCGGCGCGTAGGCCGGGTTGCACACCGCGAGGGCGATCACGCCGATGTCGCGCGATACCAGCATGCGGGCGGCGCGTTCCACGGCGGCATGGGTGCCGGTCCCCTGAAACGTCTTGCGGTGAGCGTCGTGAATATGTGCCGGCCCATCGATACTGATCGCCACCGAAATATTGCGGGCCTCGAAGCAGTCGAGCCATTCATCGTCAATCAGGATGCCGTTGGTCGTCACCGCGATCGGGATCTCGCAGCCGGTCCGGGATGAAATGCCCTCGCAGCCCTCCGCAAAACGGTGAAAATTATCGACACCCCAAAGCAGCGGCTCACCGCCGTGCAGGATCACGGGAAAGTCGACGAGGGAGTATCTGGCGACGTGCTGTTCGAGGCGCAGCAACAGCTGTTGCAGCACCTCGGCACTCATCAGCTTGGGCTTGTCATAGACGGCCGCATCGCGAAACCAGTAGCAATAGGAGCAATCGATGTTGCACCTCGCCGCAACCTTGACCAGCAACTGCGTGATCGGCTGCTCCTGGAACGCGACGGAATTTGAAGCGTCAACCGACATGCGGATACCAGCAAGCTGCGATCGGGCTAGATCATGATGCGTTTCCACGGAATCGCATCATGATCTCATCTGTTTGTTTGAGCATGATCATTTCGGAAAACCGGTTTCCACTTTTCCGGATCATGCTCTAGTAGCCCCTGACGAAGCCACCTCGTCGGAACGCGCCTGCTCCGGGATAATATCCGCCGGCCCTGCGAAATGCGCCGGCGCCCGGATAGTAGCCGCCGCCCCTGCGAAAGCCGCCCGCATAGGGCCCCCTGGCAAAGGCCCCGCGCCTGAAATAGACCTGAGTTGCCTGAGGCTGTTCGGAAACCACCCCCAGCTGCAAGACGTCCTGAGCGCTCTGTTCTTGAGGACTCTGTTCCTGAGCGCCCTGTTCCTGAAGGCTCTGCTCGCGCACACCACTCAGCAATGCGTCGATACCCTGATGATCGCTTTCGATTGTCGCACCCGGCCCGTGCAGTTGCAGCAGGCTCGCCAAGACCGTCAGCGTGATCGCCATCGTCGAGCTCCTTTTCGCGATATCGCAATCAAACGAAATGTCGGCGCGTGCCTTACGCCGGTCGAGCAACTGAAAGTATAGCAGCGGATTTGCAGCGGAGTCTAGCTATCGCGTCTGATGCTGCGCCGATCAGTTCGCGAGGGGCGAACGACCAGGGCACGCTCTCGCGCGAGCCCGTTCCGAAAGACCTGCGCAATCGTTCACGAATGTGATCGCGGCCAACGGCACCGCAATCTGAATCGGGAGCCGCAGGCATGCGCTCGAAATGGCCGCTTTTGCGTGCCGAAGCGGGTCAGTTCCGGGTTTGCGGATGAGGGCTCAATGGCGCGCCAATCGGAACGAAACTGCGAACTCTTATGTGATTGAAATTGCAATGCGACCTTTAACAATACCCGATTGAGGCGTGCGTCCGCACTCACAATTCCCCGAGCCCATTGGAGCGCGATGACTTTTCTTCGAATCGTCATCCCGCTCTGACCCTTTGATTTGACACGATCTTTTCGGACAACCGCTACACGCTTTTCCGGATCATGCTCTAGTGACCGGCGGAGCGTCGGTTCATTTCCTCAAGGGGCTCGCGCAGGGCATCGAACTGGGTACCGAAACCTTTCCAGTCTCCCGCCTTCAATCGCTCCATCGCCTGATTGTAGTGATCGAGCGCCTGCTGCGCCGGGCTCGCCGTCCCGCCCGCAGGGGACACCGTTTCCGTTGCTTTTGAAACCGCCGGCACCACACCGGGCTCCGCGAACAACGCGGCCAGGGCGTCAGCGAGCGTCTCCTTCATCACGACGTGCTCACCGTAGGCCGCGATCACGCGTTTCAGCTCCGGCAGGTGTCCAAGCTCGGCGCGCAAATAGAGCGGCGAGACATAAAGGATCGAGTTCTCGATCGGGATCACCAGCAGGTTCGCACCGCGTATCACCCGCGAGCCCATCTGATTCCACAGCGTGAGTTGTTGCGAGATCTCGGTATTCTGATTGATCCGTGCCTCGATCTGAAACGGCCCGTAGACAAGCTTGTCCTTGGGGAACTCGTAGACAATCAGCTTGCCGTAGTCGGGGGCGTCGCAACGCGCCGCGAGCCACGCGATCATATTGTCGCGACGGCTCGGTACCATGGGAAGCATCAGGAAGAACTCGGCCTGCGGCTCGCCGGGCAGCCGCATGATGATGTAATAGGGGGTCATCACCGAAGTGCCGTCGCCGCCCGGCTGTCGCGGAAACTGCCAGAAGTCCTCGCGGTTGTAGAATATTTCGGCCTGCTCCATGTGGTAGGTCTGATACAGCCGCGCCTGGATCAGGAACAGATTCTCCGGATAGCGGATATGCTTCTGCAAATCCGCCGGCATGGCCATGAACGGCTTGAACAGGTCCGGGAAGATGCGCTGGTAGGTCGCTGCAATGGGGTCGCTTGGGTCGATCAGGTAAAAATCGACCGTCCCGTTATAGGCATCGACGACAATTTTCACCGAATTCCTGATGTAGTTGAGATCGAGCTCCGGCACGGGCTGCGCTGAGGGGAAATAGGAGCTCGTGGTGTAGGCATCCTGCATCCAGAACAGCCGACCGTTGCTGACGACCAGATAGGGATCATGATCGAGCCTGAGGAATGGGGCGATCGTGCGCACCCGTTCCGTAATGTTGCGCCGGATCATGATCCGGCTGTCGGCCGTGATATAGCTTGAGAGGACCAGATTCGCGTCGTTGAAGTAGTAGGCGAACAGCGTTCTCCATCCCAATGCTCCGATCGGCACACCGCCGCTGCCGTCATAGGCCGCATAGACGTTGTCCTTCCCCTTCGGATAATCGAACTCCGGGATGCTGGCCTTGACGATGACGTAGTCGTCGCTCTCTTCGCCGAAATAGATGCGCGGTTCGTCGATCCTGGGGCCACCGTCGGCAACGGGCGGAATATCGCGCAAATAGAAGAACGGCAGTCCTTCCGTGCTCTTGCGGGTGACCGGGCTCATCACTGCGCCGTTGCCGTGCGTAAACAGCACGTGGCGGTTGACCCAGGTCTGGGCGTTCGCCGGCAGCAGGGAGGCCCGGAGTTCGCGGGCCGAGAGCATTACGCTCTGGTAGGAGCCGTCGAGCCAATAGCGATCGACGTCAAGATCGTGGAATTTGTAATAGGTACGGATCTCCTGCAGCTGCGCGTAGGTATTCGACAGCGGCAGCCAGTCCCACAGCCGGATGTTGTCGATGGTCGCCTTGTTCGCTTCCAGCGTCTTGAAGGTCAGCCTCTGTTCAGCGGCAAACGGCTTGGTTGCGATCTGGTCGAGATTGTAGGCCTGCCTGGTGAGCGCAATGTTGCGTTCGATGTAGGGCTTCTCCAGCTCCAACTCCGTCGGCTTGACGACGAAGTGCCGGAAAAGCGAAGGGACGAGGCTCGACAGCATGACAGAGCCGACGCCGACGAGGATGAACGCGGCGGCAAGAAGCCGGTAGGTGCACGCCCGCAAATTGGCCCATGCGATGAGCGCCGCGATGATCGAAAGCCCGATCATCAACCACAGAGCCGGCAGCCCCAGATGGACATCGGTGTAGCTCGCCCCGACCACGACACCATTGTCGCCGTAGAGCAGCAGATAGCGGTCGAGCCCATAGGACCAGGCTTTCACCGCGAACAGAAGGCCAATCAGCGCCGAGCCATGCGCGATCACGGTCGGCGAAATTGAACGGTTGTGAACATCGTATTCGATGTCGCCGCGCACCCAGTAGATCGCTCCGGCAAACAGCGCGCCCAGGATAATTGTCAGCAGCATCCAGTTCTTGATCGCGATATAGGCGGGTAGCGAAAAGAGATAGAACCCGATGTCCTTGTTGTAGAGCGGATCCTGCGCACCGTAGGGCACGTGGTAGAGAAACTGCAGGAAGATGTTCCAATTGCCGACTTCGCCTGCGGCAACCAGCACGGCGAGCACACCCGCACCGAGCGCGACAAACCGCGGCCGGGCTAATTGGTCGCGCAGTTCTACGAACGAATCGGGCGGCGCCGTAAAACCGGCGACCTTCCCCGGGGCGACTCGGTTCTGTAGCGGCTGCTGCATGGCAAACAGCACCGCCAGGACTCCGTTCAGCGAGAGGACGACGGTGGTCACCGCGAAGACGGAGAGAAAGACGATTGCCTTGGCGCCGATCGCCGTCAGGAAAACCTGTAGGTAGCCGATCGATGAAAACCACAGCCAATCGACCAGGAAGTCGCTCGCGAACGAGAGCAGGATCAGGCAAATCGTGATGACGATGGCCGCAACGATCAGCCTGACCACGCCACTTTGCCGTGGTCCTTTCCGGCCGGGTCCGGTAATCCCGATCGTCATGGCTTCATCATAGCGGAAACGAGGGACGCCCGCCGCTTGTTTCGTGGTGGGGATTGCCCGCCAAGGCGCGATGAGGGCTCGAAGCTGCGTCACCGGGACGCAAATGAGCACAAGGCGGCAACTGCTCAGGCGGCCGGCGTGATCAATCAGTCGTCGAGCAGGAAAGCTCCCGGCGAATGGAGCCGTATCGTAAAATGTCGTGGAATAGCGAACATTTGGCGCTCCCTAGGGAACTGAAACAAGATAGAGAATTCAATGCCTTACGGAATTGTTTGGGTAAGACACGCCTCATTGTTTTTCAAGGCGTTTCAAAATGACCGCCCAAACTGGAGAATGGGAGTCGTAAGATCCCAGCTTACTTTTCCATGACTGTCGAATGGGTGAACTTCAAATATGGGTGTCAATCGGCGTTCAAATTTGACCCCTCATCGGCGTCCAATTTTGACCCCTTTGCGCGGCGGGCTTTGCTGGTAGCGCTCGTCTCGTCGGAGCTGGCCGGGATAGCGGAGGCGAGACGAGCGCGGGTGGCGTGATCGTCGTCTCGGCTCTTGAACCGCCAGCTATCGTTGCCGGTCTCGACAATGTCGCAGTGATGGGTCAACCGGTCGAGCAGCGCGGTGGTCATTTTGGCGTCGCCGAACACGCTCGGCCATTCGCCGAAGGCGAGATTGGTGGTCACGATGACAGAGGCGCGCTCATAGAGCCGGCTGACGAGATGGAACAGAAGCTGGCCACCGGACTGGGCGAAGGGCAAATAGCCGAGTTCATCTAGCACGATGAAGTCCGTCCGGGTCAGATGCTCGGCGAGCCGTCCTTGCCGTCCGTTGCGGGTCTCGGTCTCGAGGCGATTGACGAGGTCGACTACGTTGAAGAAGCGGCCGCGGGCCCCGGATCGGATGCAGCTTCTGGCGATGGCAATGGCCAGGTGGGTCTTGCCTGTGCCGGTGCCGCCAACCAGCACGACGTTGCGTTGTTGGGCGATGAAGCCGCCGCCAGCGAGATCATTGACGAGAGTCTGATTGATCGGCGTGCCGTCGAACTGGAAGTCGGTGATGTCCTTGGCAAGCGGTAGCTTGGCAATGGTGAGCTGGTATTTGATCGACCTGGCTTGCTTCTCGTTGATCTCGGCGTTGAGCAGGTCGCCGACAATGCGCTGAGGTTCGTGCTGGCGTTTGACGGCAGTTGCCATGATCTCGTCGAAGGCAGCCTTCATGCCGTAGAGCTTGAGTTCGCCCATGAGGTCGAAGATTTGGGTTCGTTCCATCAGATGGTCCTCCGGAGGTTGTCGTAGCGGGCACAATCGGCGATCGGCGCATGACGGAGTGTCAGTGCGGCCGGCGTCATGATGTTGGCCGGTGGGGCGGGTTCACGTTGACGGGCCAGGATATTGAGCACGACATCGGCGGAATGGACGCTGTGACTGAGCGCTTCGGCACACGCTGCTTCCACCGCGGGCAGACCGTCAGTCAGCACCGCGTTGAGGATGTCGACCATCTGCCGATTGCCATCGTCGGTGCTGGCAAGCTTGCGCCGGATCCGCTCGATCGCGGCCGGCAGCACCCAGTCTTTGAAGGGAGCACCGTTGCGCAAGGCGCCGGGTTTGCGGGCGAGCACCGGCACATAATGCCAGGGGTCGTAGACGGTATCGCCGCGGCCAAAGGATCGCGGGTGCTCGGCCACGATGCGTCCATCCTGACGGATCACAATGCGATCGGCATAGGCTTGAACCTCGACCGGTCGTCCGACTGCGCTGGCTGCGACCGAGTATTTGTTATTGTCGAAGCGCACCAGGCAGGTCTTCGAGACCGATGCCGTCACCGCATGGAAGCCGTCGAAGCGGCCGGCATAGGGAACGAGTTTGGGGCGTTCGGCTTCGAACACTTCCCAGATCGTCTGATCGACCAGCTCCGGATGGCGATGAGCCTTGGCGTAGGCGATGCATTTGTCGAGCAGCCAGGCGTTTAACTCGTCGAGGTTTTTGAACCGCAGCCGCGGCGTGAAGAAGCGTTCCCTGACCGGCCCGACCTGGTTCTCGACCTGCCCCTTCTCCCAGCCCGACGCTGGCGTGCAGGCGACCGGATCGACCAGATAGTGGCTGCACATCTGCAGGAAGCGGCGATTGTAGAGACGCCCTTTACCGACGAAGATCGTCTCTACGGCGGTCTTCATGTTGTCGTAGATGCCGCGGGTGCAGGTGCCTTTGAACAGGGCGAACGCCCGGTCGTGGGCGTCGAACACCATCTCCTGCGTCTCCCGCGGATAGGCCCGCACGAACAGCATGCGGCTGTGACAGAGCCGGACATGGGCGGCCTTCACCATCACC
Source organism: Bradyrhizobium sp. USDA 4538 (assembly GCF_024171045.1). Taxonomy (NCBI): domain Bacteria; kingdom Pseudomonadati; phylum Pseudomonadota; class Alphaproteobacteria; order Hyphomicrobiales; family Nitrobacteraceae; genus Bradyrhizobium; species Bradyrhizobium sp. USDA 4538. Next base: position 5,498,897 of record NZ_JALJZE010000001.1, on the reverse strand, counting down.
GTGGTGCCGCTCAGCAAGACCACCTCGTGGCTCCAGTCGAACTGGTAGGCTTCGCCGGGGGCAAAGCTCAGCGGGACATAAGCGGCCGCGGTCGATTGCCCGCGTTCTTTGCTCCACCGCCTGGCATAACGCCGCACGGCATCGTAACCGCCGTCGTAGCCGCCCCCGCGCAGCTCTTCGAAGATCCGGATCAGCGTCAGCTGTTCACGAGCCGGTTTGGTTGCGTTCGCCGCCAGCAGCCTATCGAGCTCCGATGCCCACCGCCCCAGCTTTGGTCGTGGCTGCACCTGCCGCTCGTACTCGAAGGAGGTCTCTCCGGACCTCAGCACCTTCCGGACCGTGTTCCGCGACACCTTCAGGTCGCGGGCGATCTCCTTGATCGTCTTGCCCTTGATGAAGTGCTCGCGCCGAATCCGCGCAATCGTCTCCACGACCAGCATCCCCGACCACCTGCTTCATTCCAAAGCAGGCAGCGCAACAGACCAACCTACAGGGGGTCAATTTTGGACGCCGATCCCCCGGCTTAGGGGGTCAATATTCCAGGCCGAATGACAGACGGGATCCCCTCGGACCATCGCTGCGGTTGTCGCAGCGACCGCCTTTGCGTCGATACCGACGCCATCGATTGTGGTTGCCGTTAGTCCGCTTTCGTTGAGATGCTCGATATACCCCTGTTCGTGAAGCTCGCCGCGTTCCGCCAACGCCTCCAACACCGGATCCCAGACACGAGGCTTTTCCAACCGGCCGTTCGCCACGGCAAGATCGAGCTCGGTGAGATATCGGCAGTTCAAGTGGCCAACTAGATCGCTCGCACTAAGAGTGAGCGTTGCGCCTGTCCTATACATTTACACTCCTTGCCTGAACGCTCATTGTCGGTGCGTCCGCAACTACGGAACGTCCGCCATGACAGGAATTTCACTTACTTTGTCGCGGTTCTGCCTGGCCCAGAGCGATCGCGCCAGACTGTCGGGAACTTGCTCCCTGAACTTCCCGACCTTGATGTTGGCGACGAACGCCGCAACGTCGTCGGGATCGATCTTCTGCATTCCTGCAAGCTTCGAAAGGATGGGGCTCAGCTCGCCCTGCTTGATCTTGGAGACCGAGACGCCGAGTTCGTGCACACCCGATTGGAGTCCAGCCATCGCGAGCGCAGCGCTGAAGACAGCAGTCGCCTGGGATCCGCGCCAGAGAAAAACGTGCAGATCACGCTCCTCCGGGACTAGCGATCGCGTTTCTAGGTCCAGCTTTCGGAAGGTCTCACGCCCCTCCTCCAGTAGGCTCCGAGCTCTGGCGTCGAGGTATGGCGGAATATCATCAGCTAGATAGACCTCCCGCATTTCGGCGATCAGCCGATCGTGAGCCGGCTCGCCGGCCGCAGGCTCGAACCGCGGGACGACGCCGCCAGGATGGGGAGCGACGACCAGCGTCTTCGTCTGTTCGTCCAGATCCTGCACGATCCAGCGTTGGCCTGCGAATACGACAAGTCCATCCTTGTGGACGGGATGGGTGATCGGGAGCGTTCCGAGCGTCCGTCCGCCCACCGTAAGCCGCCACTCCTCGTTCGACTCGAACACCGCAAAAAAACTTCGCGATTGTGCGATCCTCTCGCCTTCCTGCCCCAGCATCAGCGTTCCATCGGCGGCCTGCTCAATGAATCGGACAGTCGAGCTACCGAGATGGCGAAGCAGCCCAGCAAAATCGGCCGTCGATATTGATGAGAAGGGGCCCGGCCCGCACAGGAGATCGTATAGGGTCTTCGGCCGGACGCCTCCGCGTTCCATGATCACGGAGAGCATCTGGTGAATGAGGGTCGAGGCGATCTCGGGGGCTGTACGGGCCTCTTCCACGAAGCCCTCGAGCAGAAGCCTGACAACCGCGACGGATCTAACTGTATTGAGCCGCAATCGATCGAGAATGCCGGATTTTCTATCGATATGCGGCTCTCGTAGATAGACCCGGAGTACCGACGGCGTCCCCGGTCGCCTGCCTGTGCGCCCTAGTCTCTGCTTCAAGGAAGCCAACGAACGCGGCGCGCCGATCTGCGCGACCGACTTGACCGAGCCGATGTCGACTCCAAGCTCGAGCGTTGATGTGCAAATCGCTGTTGTTGGCAGCTTGCCCTCTTTTAGACGATCTTCGAGCTCTTCCCGGAGGGTCTTCGAGAGACTCCCGTGATGAGGGTAGAACTCGTTCGGCACATTCGCCTTCTCGGAGCGCCTTCGCAGGCGATCTGCGGTCGACTCAACCGTACGTCGCGATCCGCCGAACACGAGGTTGTTCTCGCCCCGCAGTGTCTCGAACAGGTGGTCGGAAATCGCGTCGAGCGCGATGCGCCGTGGCACGTCCTGCTCAGCACCTACCGCGGCTCCCTCCGCGTGGTCGGGGTCGTCCAGATCCGGCGGTTCGACGTACCCTCGGACCTGTAGCCGCAATTCGGGAGCGTCTGACTTGGCCTTAAGCTGTTCGACGCTCGCCGGATCGGCAGGGCGCAGCCAAGCGCATGCCTGACCGAGATCGCCGATCGTCGCCGAAAGTCCAACGCGCCGGGCAGGTCGTGCCGCCATCGCATCGATGCGCCGGAGCAAGCTGGCGACGTGCAGTCCCCGTGGCCCCTGCAGAAAGGCATGCAGCTCATCGATGACGATGAAATCAGCATGAGACAGAAGACGTATGGCGTCGGCCGGACGACGGACGAACATGGCTTCAATCGATTCCGGCGTGATCAAAGCTATGCCATCGGGCTTGTTCAGAGCCTTCTTCTTTTCCGTCTGCGGCGCGTCTCCGTGCCACTTGACGACTGGAATCTCCATGCTTTCGCACAATCCCTCGAGACGGCGAAATTGGTCGTTGATGAGCGCCTTGAGGGGGCTGACGTAAAGGACAGAGAAACCCGATGCAGCACGCTCCGCGACGGAAGTTAGAATGGGTAGGAAAGCCGCTTCCGTCTTTCCGGCCGCCGTCGTTGCCGATATCAGAATGTCGCGTGCGCCTTCAAGAACGGAGAGGATCGTTCGCGCCTGGATCTCGCGTAGCTCATCCCAGCCTTGATCATGGATCCAACGACGGATTTTGGGATGAAGCAGGTGATAGGCCGCTTCAAGTCCCGAGGCGGAAGCTTGTGAGCTCATCATCCTCTCCGGGTTGGGCGCCGCCCTCGGATTCCGTTTCCTCCTGGCCGTGCATGTCGGCCGGAACCTGCACGTCGCCGAGAAGATCCTGCCACTTCGTGCCTGGATTTTGCTCGAGAACGGAAAGCATTTGGACAAAAGCCTTGACCGTCGTCCGCGGGGTCCGGAAGTACGCTGCTCCGATCCGCTGATCACAGTGGGCCATGAAAGCCGTCAACGCCTCGTCAGGGACCAGAAATTTGGAGGGATCGCCCGCAGCAAAGACCATCCGGATGTTGGACAAGAGGACCAGTAGGTCCTCAGGCGTTAGGCTCTGAAGATTGATGACCGGGCCCGAGAGATCGACAAGCCCTTTAGTGGCGAACTGGTTCTCGGCCAGCCGTGACTGCAGGGCCTCGTAGCTGAACAGACCTCTCCTGGTGTCCATCAGGAACTGAGGCGTTCCGCACATGACAAAGCCGATATTGGACGTGTTTCCCTGCAGGGCGTCGTTTACGATGCGAAGGATTTGCTCAAAGTTCGACTTACGCGCCTGAGCATTCTGAAGCTTGTAGATGTTCACCATCTCGTCGAACATCACAAGGAGTCCCGCATAGCCAGCGACCTTCGACAGACACGCAAGGGACTTGAGTGAATCGTACACGCTGTCGTCGTCGATGATGGTCCGGACGCCTAAAGACTTGTTCGCCTCCGTCTTCGTCGAAAACTCTCCGCGCAACCAACGTAGGGCCGCAAGCTTAAGCTCGTCATTCGACGCCTCGCTTCCGCGCCAGTAAGCCTTGAGCACCGTCGCGAAATCGTAGCCTCCGACGAATTCCTGGATCGGTGCCAGCTTCTCATCGATCACTTTCTCGACCGGGACTTGCCGCTCTCCAGCTTCCTTGACGGCATCGGTAACGAGCCGCTCCACGACTGCCGCCAGGGCGCCGCCCTCCGGCTTAGTTCGCGTCGCCATGTTGCGGACGGCCTCAGAGTACAACGCCCTCGCCTGACCGCCGCTGGCGTGAATACGGCGGTCAGGCGCCAGGTCGGCGTGCACAGTTACACACTTCCGCTCCAGCGCGATCAGCCTGATGAGGTTCGCAAAGAAGGTCTTGCCTGCGCCGTAGTCGCCAATCACGAATCTGACGGAAGCTCCGCCGTCCGCAATACGGTCGACGTCACGCAGCAATGCTCCGATCTCTGCGGCTCTGCCCACCTGGATGTGAGCAAGGCCGACACGCGGCACCACGCCAGCACTCAGCGCCTGAATGATCGTGTCGCGCTCCTTCGGCTTAATGGTCTTCGGCGCCTTGCTCATGCCGTCATCTCCCTCAGTTCAGCCAGTCGCTCCCGCATATGGGGGGCCATGACAATGTCTTCGCCCTCTTCGAACAAGGGCTCATCGAATCGATCAAAGGACCAGTCGTTGATACGTTCGATAGCGCCATCTGCAAGAAGCTTCATTGCACGCGCTCGTTCGTCGAATTCGGACCTCGGAATCGTACCCTTCAACTCGAGGAGTTCGACGAGCTCCGTATGCGACCTGTCCAACCCTTCGAATGTCGCTTTATTCGCCGCGGATGCTATGGGCGTCTCGACCGGTGACGGCGACTGCTCCTCTTCAAAGATGTTCGCCAGCAGTTCGGAAACTGCGGCCGTCTCCCGTTGGGTTCGCGCGAGGCGCGCGGCGTCGATGCTGATACCGGGCGTCGGGGAAGGTGCAGCAACAGGGTCTGCTGCGGTGGCCTGCTTCTCTTTCGGAATTGGAACGCCGGCCTCGCGTCGCTCGACGGATAGTGCCACCGGTTCGTCGGATCTAGGAACGCTCCTATGCAGTTCTGAGTACACCCGTTCCTTGGGAAGCCCCAACGCCTTGTGAAGTTTCTCGAGGAATTTGACCTCGTCGGGCCGAATGTTCTGGTCGCCCCCAACGACAGCCACCGCTGCGTCCGCGATGGCCTCTCGTTCCGCATCGGTCCTTTCCGCCAATCGCTTCATGACTCTCGATAGCTTGGGCGGATTATTGAAGATCGTGACTGCGAACGCGATAAGACGAGCCCGCTCGATCGCACTCAAATCCTTTGCATCCCTTATCCCGGCGATGACTTGCGACATCTCCTCATTCGAGGACTCGCCATCCGCGGCCGCGGCCAGAACCGCCACTTCGACCTGGGCTTTCATTGTCCGATAGGGTGGACGATCCGGATCGACCGGTCCGCCCGCAGGCGCCTTAAAAAGGAAAATCTGATCGTCCGGTTGGGGAACAGCACCGCCGAAGCGTCGGTCCGGCTCGATCGCAATATCGAGACGGTCGAGCAACTGCCCGAGCTGCTCCGCGAGCCCAGATGAAACCTTGCCGTTTTCCGGAAGTTCGAAGTTGGCCGAGCGTAGCACCGCGTCCATGGTCGTACTCGCGCGGCTCTGACCGCCCATAAGCTCCGACAGACGGTTGCCGAACAGACGTAGCGCTTCGAAACCGACTTCCGACACGAGGTCCTGCGGAAGCAGTAGCGCCGCCTGCGCCGAATTACGCGCATCAGGCTGGCGCCCCAGGAGCCGGCTGAAACCATCCAGTTCGTCGGTACAATCTTGCACGAGGCGCCTCAATGTTTCGGTGGATGTCTTCACTTTCAGGACGTCGGGATATGCGCGATGAGGGCCGTCGACTGAGACCCGGAACGCCCCGCTTGCGGCATCGTATTGAAGGTCGATGGTGCCGGCGGTAACGACTCCGAAGCCGTCTGGAAAAGCTTTGCTGAAACGCATATGCCACAGGGCCACGAATTCGTCGAAGCATCGCACGGCCGCGGTTCGTAAATAGACGTCCGGCAGCGCAAGAAGCCAGAGTAGAGCATCCTCCGACAGGATCGCGGACGATTGCAACAGGCGTCGCCCGAGGTGGATACGCACCGAAATGTCCATCTCGGGTGAGCGCGGTCGCTCCGCCGACGGTCGTGGGACCCCGAGCGGCATCCCGGCAGCACATCTTGCGACATCGACGAACCGCTTCCCGTAGCTTTGAAAAGAATCGCTATCGAGACGCCTTGCAAGAAGTCTCTCGACCTCGGCAATGCAGTCGGGCGCGCTCGCGAGGTCCCTATCAACAAAGAGCCTGTGCTCTAACCCATAGAAGAACAAAAAGACGTGGCCGATGCCGTATGTATCCGCCCGCCGACCACTTGACATCCAATCGAGGAAAGCTCGACGTGACGCTGGCGGTACGTCCGCATAGGATGGCCAGTACGGCAGGGAATCGCCGCCGACGTCCGGCCGTGATGCCAGTGCAGAAAGCTTGGGATTGACGACGTACCCGTCGATCTCGCGTCCTTCGAAGAGAACGGCTTCACCGAGATAAAACCGCCCGGCGCTAATCGTGACGCCCTGAATGGTGACTGCCTCTCCTGGCTTCACCCATCTGGCGGGCACAAGACGCCGGTCTGTCCGACCAATAGGGAGAAGCTGCTTCTGTTCCTCTTCGGCCGGGGAAGGAGTGCGTTGGGCGTTGCGTTGGCTGGTCGTGGTATTCTTCCGACTGCTCACCCTTGAGAACAGGTAAGTGAGTAGTGAAACTGAGCCGGAAATCGCGCATATCGCCACGACTGCAGCCAAGTTTTCCATGACAAAACGGTAGATGGCGCTAAGCGCCGCGTAGAGCAAGCTCAGCACGATCACCAAGCCGATTCCTATCGAAGACCCGCCCCTGCGTCGCCCCATCTCTCCGTCAGTCCAAGATTCTGCAGCCCGCTCACTAGTTCAGCAATAGCGTGTGACGGCAGCCAAGTACAATCGTCCAAGGTTGTAGTCAGCCTAGCCGGGCTCCATCCGGTGCCGCTAGGCCCGGCTCGGCCGAGCCGCGTCCTCTCAGGGCTTGGGGTTTTATGATCGACATGTCGATGTTCGGCATATCGACCGCAGCCCGCGGCGCCTACGTGGAGGTATTTGAAGGCTGTTGGTGTGGTTTAAGTGAGAGGATCCGACAAATAAACATGATGTATGTCAATTGCTTAGAAAACCGCAGCGAGTGCATTTGGCCCCTTCAATGAAACGATTAGCTCAAATAGGAGTGGGGCACCTCCACTGGAGGGGCGAAGTAGCTCGAACTCCAGAGAAGGCCGCCTCAAAGCGTTTGAGGTCACTTCTGAGAGACGTTGTGCGCGCAGCCGGCGCGAAGCAGAACCGCAGCGTTGCCGAAAGGGGCACCGTGTTCGTCGACCCGGTGGTCACCACGCGATCCCGTGCCGGCTCACGCACCGCAGCCACGTGCTGACTATCCGCGGCGACAGCTGCCGGCTCCGCGCCAAGCGAAGTAGCGGCCTCATCAAGCCGCCCGCCGCTGACGGCCCTCCGGTCGGCTCCGGCTCCCTTCGTCCCCTCACCGTAGGAGCAAGCCTTCAACCGACATAATGAACCCGAGGATGGGGCAGTTCTTCATGATTCAAAGAGAGCAGTTCCGGATGGTATTTGACAGGTAGATAACCGGACGTCCGGAGGCCAAAAACGCTTGTGGCCGGAATATTGAGGTTTTCCCCGGAGCCGTACCCCGCGTCCGTTGACTCTTCTCGTCGCCCAATGCGGTCTTTGAAGGACAAGCCGCCTTCTATCTTCGGTAGTTTTGGAGTCGTCAGATGAGTCGGAATTCCGCCAAGCCCGTTGCCGCTCGGCCCAAGCTTGTTCTTCACACGCCCCCGTTCATGAATGGCCGCTCGAATTGGGTCCGATATTGGTATATCATAGACGGAGCCAGGCTGGTCCGGACCGATAAGACTTATAGCGAGGAGAGGAGCGCGCGGCGCCTGCTCGCGCAGTACGTGAAAGCGAAGACCGTCAAACGCTCCTGACACCGCAGCCGTGGGGATGAACGTCCAGGCGAGGTTTGGATGGTTTGGCCTTTCGGATTATCGTGTGAAATGCCGGACTTCAAAACACGATGGTTGTTCGCCTCGCGGGTAAAGCAGTCGGCGGCCGTCGACATCGCCGCGTCGGGAAGCGGACTAGCCAACCACATTCGCAGTTTGCGCGGATTGCGCAAACACAAGAGCGCCAATCGCGGCGACGTCCTGGACAAGATCCCGCACTTCAGCATGCATACCATTCGCTCCACCATGGGCAATGTTCTGTTGAACGCACAGATCTTCCGCCAGGGACCGCTTTGCTGATGATCGATCATGCTTTCCCTGGCGACAGGGTGGATGAGCTTCAAAGACTCGCCCCCACAACCAAGCAGCACTACGTCCTGACCCAGCGGATCCCGCACAAGGCCACGGCGATGGAGGTTTGGTCCAACGCGCTGCTCGAAGCTTTCAAGGCAGCCGGCGGGATCTATCCGCGCTGACATCCAGACTGCCGGATTGGATAAGGTCGTCCACTCCATCCGGCATCGAGCTCAGGATCGCCTGCGCGCCGCTGGCTGCCCCCAAGACTATCGCTGGGCGCGGCTTGGCACGAAAAGAAGACAGTCGCTGAGGGCTATGGAGAAAGTTTTCCGGCGCCCTTGCTCCGCAAGTGGATCGACCGCTTCGGCGCCTAGCAAGAGGCCTGGGACGAGACGACGAGTGAGCTCGACCAAATTTCTCACCGACCTTCAGGGGATACCTGGTACGGGAAGCTAGTTGGTGAACGATCATCGGGCGTCATCGGGGCGCGCCGAACAGAACGCTGGAGTATGTCTTCGCGAAAAATCGAAAAACGTCCGAAGGCAGTGCCAGCATGGGGATTTGAATCACTGGGGTTCGTCCAAACGCAAGACTCCTGACCCGGCCTCAGTTCGGCGCTCGTAGGCACAAGCTGACGTGATCAAATCGAAGAACAAAAAGAAGGCTGGGTAACAACCCTAGGTGGTTGAGGGGGCTGGAGACCCTTATTGGTGCGGCCCGATACTGCGCATTACGTTCTATTGCTGGTTTGGCTGGCCGCCGTTGTCGCGTGCGCGAGGCTATTTCGTCCTTTTTTGGATAGCAAGGAGCCGCCTCAGCGCAACAAATGTGACTGGTCTCTAACTGTTCTTACCGTGGTTCCACGGGTAGGAAGGTCATTGCAACCATCTCCGGGCAGGATCATTGTTCCAACATCACCGGCCAGAGGATTTGCCTGTAGGCGTCGGTGCCTGAGAGACCGAGCGTGCTCCCGCCTGCATAACAGGGAGGGGAGTGCATGACCGGGCTCCGACTTTCCAAGCAAATTGATCCTCACGATGAGAGCGTCTGTACGGCAGCCGAGCGCCTGCGAAAAGAGGCGCGCGGCACCCCACCAGGAATTGAGCGCGACCGGCTTATTCGTCGGGCGCGGCAGGCTGAAGCAGCCTGCCAGATGACACAATGGCTGGCTTCACGGGAGCTACGGCCGCCGACCTAGCAGGCTGTTGAAGAACTCAGCCGCGTTCGCAAACGAAGGCTGAATCGTCGCCATTGTGGATGTAGAAGTGGCCGACGAGCCTGCCCGCAGTGCCGATCATGGCCCATCCGCGACCACAGGACGGATCATTCTCGTCGTGCCCTTCCCATGAGAACTCGGCGCAGGCCGATCCGTCGCGGGTGCCGTAGCGCACGTCCAGGAAGCCCTTGAGAGCCCCAAAGGCGATTTCGCCATCGGACTTGCCCTGGAAGGTGAGATGCGCCTGTTCGACGAGATCGAGGAAGTCGCTGTCCCAGACGTCCATCTCGACGATGCGCCAGCGGCCGACAAAGGCCTTGGCGAAGCCGGGCACCTTGGCCATCAGCCGGTCTCCGCGATCAGCTTGGGCAGCCGCACCAGATTGTAGGCGGTGGCAGCGAAGGTAAAGGCCCATGCGACGCGATCACGGCCACGGAAGCGGGTCTTCTCTTGCCCGGCGACCGTCTTGATCCAGCCGAATGCCTCCTCGATCCGCTTGCGGATGCGCTGGCTGACGGCATAACCGCCGTGCCGGGTCGTTCGCCCGTCGATCGCAGAGCTGCGGCCGCTGGTGTTCTGCGCAACATGCGGCGTCACGTTCATCGCGCGCAGCTCGTTGACGAAGTCTTCCACATCGTAGGCTTTGTCGGCGCCAAGCGTGATCGCTGTCGGCCGGTCAGCACGCGGCTCGATCATGTGCAGCGCGGCCACCCGTTCGGCATGCCCGTTCGCCTGCGTCAGGCAGGCGTCGACCAGCAGGCCGTGGCGGTTCTCCATCAGCCCGTGCCCGATGAAGCACAGCTTCGTCTCCTTGCCTTTGCCCTTGCGGTAGAGCCTGGCATCGGGATCGGTGGTCGAAGCATGGGTGTCGTTCGAGCGTTTTTGGCCATGGAAGTCCGCCTCGGCATTGCGCCCGCCGCCTTGCGCCGGCGGCTCGCCAGAGCCGTCCTTCGGCCTGACGCTCTTCATCGAGGCCCAGGCCTCGATCAGCGTGCCATCGACCGAGAAGTGATCGCTCGACAGCAGCCTCTTCACCCTGGGCTGCACCAGCACCGCCGCGAGGAACTTGGCCGCGATGTCGCCTTCCAGCAGCCGGTCGCGGTTCTTCGAGAACACCGAATGGTCCCAGGCCGCGTCGTCGACACCGATTCCCACGAACCAGCGGAACAGCAGGTCGTATTCCAGCCGCTCCATCAGAAGCCGCTCGGAGCGGATCGAATAAAACGCCTGCAACAGCATCGCCCGCAGCAGCTTCTCCGGCGGGATCGACGGCCGCCCAATCGGCGAATAGAGCGCGGCAAACTCGCGCTCCAGCACCGCCAGTGCCTCGTTCACAATCGTCCGGATCGCTCGCAGCGGATGATCACGCCGCACCCGCGCCTCCAGATCAACGTAACTAAACAGCTCGCCCGTTCGATTGTCGCCGCCGCGTACGCACCATCTCCGAATCCCGTCGGAGCCAATGAATCACGGTCGCCGGTCGGCGGCGAGCGCCTTTTTCAACAGCCTGCTAGCTGAAAGGTTCGTGTCAGCATACAGCGCTAAGCTGACGCACATGAGCCGCGATCTACTCAATTTCCGGGTATCGCTGGTCTGTGGGCAATAGTAGTCGCCGCCCTGTGTGAAGACCAAGCCAAGTTGGCCACTCAGAGTACTTTGCTGCCAATTTCCACGAGTGGGCGAGATCGAGTCCTTGCCGCCGTGCACGATTTATGGTTGAGTGGCCGTAATTGTGCCTCCCTCATTTTGATGAGCTAGATTTTCGCGCGAAGCGGATTGTTCGATGCTTGACAGCATTTTCCGACTTATCCGATTTCAGAGGTCGATCAATGCTATCGCGCCTCAGCCCGGCTCACCTGCAATCGCCGAAAAGAAGGATGAAGCTGCGAGTACAGCGCGGAAGTCTTCCTATAAGTGGCTCAGGCGAGGGATCCGTTGGTCGCAATTTCTATTTCAGGTAATTGGCGCCCTCGTTGTAGCACTGTTTGCCCTATGGAAGACCCTCCCGCAGGACACACAGAAGCATGTAACCGAGGACGCTTATTTTCAGCTGCAGCCAAAGGCCGACATCCGGATCGAACCGATGCGTGTCGCTGAATCTTGCAACTCGGGAGATCAGCTAAAGAGCACCTCTGGAGCTATCGCGACCTACGTTACAGACGTAATGACTAGAAACGCCATCCGTTATCTCAGCGCAAAGGGTCTACGAGTATATTCATCTCGAACGGCGCAGGGACTAGACCGCGTGCCCGTGAGATACTCGCTGGAGCTGACCCTCACCTGCACTTCTCCATTGCCCAACGATCATGCTACTCAGACCGAGAACATCGACGACCCCAAGGAGTACGAAAAGGAGCAGGCACGAAGGCGAGCGGCCGTATTGGCACAGGCGCTGGACGATGTGATCATCAAGCTCTGGGACGCGTCGTTTACGGTCAACTTAGAGCTAACGAGAAACTCTATTGTGGAGTCATCGGTGCCGATTCCACTCAATGGCGCACTGCTTATATCTAAATATTTTGATCGCAAGAGCGGCATCAATTCCGATGCAATCATGGCCGCAATATTTGAAACAATGCCACTGCCAAGTGACTTGCAGGCAAAATTGAAGGTGCCGTCCCAAACAACTGCGGCAGGGCGCAAATATGGAATTCCAGAACTGATGCAATATAGAGCAGCTGAGAGCGTCTTTGCTGGAGGAGATAGAGCTTTAGCTGAAAGCCTTCTAATGAACGCGGTAGAGACCAATCCGAAATTTGCCATTGGCTACTCCGCGTTGGCAGAGATCAAGAGATCAGAAGGTAAAGAAGACGAGGCTCAGGCGTTCGATAAGAAAGCGACTGGAATTGACAAGGACTATCCGAGAATTCCATTCACCACTAAAATCAACAACCCTGCACCAAGCATCAAGAAAGCGTTGGCGAACCTTGAACCCACGAAGGTCGTCGATGGTGCATCTGTACTGGAAGTGGAGATCAAGTCGCCTCAGGCGAAATTTTACGCGTTCAATTTTGATCCCAAGCTATACCGGCTGTCGATTGGAGTCGCCCCAACCAGCTTGGGAGAAACTGCAAGGCAATTCCGAACTGATGAGTCTGCTGTCTTCTCTATCGTAGGCGGAATGTTTGACGCAGACACGGAAGGAAACAAACAACCGAGCGGTCTTCTGGTACGGCGCGGAGTAATCTTGGCAAATCGTCATTCGGAATGGAGCACGGGAGGATTTCTTACGATAAGAGATGGCTCGCCCGAAATCTTCCCGATCTCGCAATTCGCGCGTGATAAGTTCGAGGTTTCCGAGGATGTGTTGCAATCTTCTTTGCTAGTCGTCGATCCGGGTGGTCGAAATGGAATCAGGGGGCGAACACCGGAGCTCGCAGACCGCGCTGCGGTATGCGTCCAGCCAAATGGCAACATCTCTTTTGTAATTGCAAAAGGTCTGTTTCAACTGTTCGATTTTGCCGACTTGTTGGTTGACGACAAGGCCCACGGAGGGTTGGGCTGCGAGCGCGCGATGTATCTTGATGGTGGCCCATCCGCGCAGGCCTCACTCGCCCTTGGTTCTAAAAGCATAGACTTAGAAGGCCAGTGGGTCATCCCGAACGCGATTATCGTGCATCGGCGCACCCCGTAGACCCAGCATCGGTCGATAAACCTGGCCGGCTTGGCGTCCTCGTCTCGCAGAACTCGATAGCCCTGCCCATCCAGCAACGAGGATCCAGTAACCGAGTCATTAGGGTAGAGCTTACTTTGACGAGTCTTCGGTGCCCTTCCTTGAACTGGGCAACCATATGTTGAAACCGCCGCTCTATGAGTTCAGGATTTTTCTCACTCTTTCCCCGTTCGCGATAGCAGCGTTACTTCACTTTTCGAACCACGCCAAACTTCGCGGGAGGTCCCTTTTCAGACTTTTCTCCAGGAGCATCGTTCGCAAATGCTATCGCATCGCACAGCGCCCTCAATTCGGTATCAGACGCTCTATGAAGTTCCATTCGAACCTCAAGAATTGCCAGCGACAACAATCTGGTGGCGTCGGAGCTGGACGTATCTTGAAGATACGCATGACATTCTTCCAGCGTCGCAAGTAGAGCTAGCAGCCTCTCCTCCGTAGCAGCGATCACTTCATTGGCTGCGCCCTTGGCTCCGGATTTTTCCAATGCGTTCCCTGACAGATTATCCTCAACGCTCGTCCTAACGGAAGCTAGCCCGAGTTGATCCCTTGTCTGAGGCGTCGAATTATTCGCAATATCTGCGCCTTTGGCACTCTCCGGCGATGTAGTCCCAGCCGAAACTGCGAGAGGCTCGCTCGACGACGGCTTGAAGCCATGAGCTCGTGCAGCATCACTTAATTTGTCTTGCGACAAAGAAAGCACTTCTTCAACAATCTCGTCTGCGAGACTGTCCTCCATGATACGAAGCAATAGTTCGACGTTCTCTTCAGCAGTCAGCATGACACGCTCCTTCATGCTTTCTTGAGGCTTACGAAGTCGACAATCTCATCCATCGAAGAGCCTTGGAACTGCGACAGCTCTTTGATTGCGAAAACTTTTGCACGTTGAACTCTGTTTCCGTCCCACTTTTCATTTCGTAGCTTGGTCAATCCAGCCGCGATAGATTGCACTTTGAAAGAGACGCGCCGCTTGGGTGTTTCCGTAAGGACGTGAGAATGTTGCCAAACATACTCTAGGAGCACAGCAGCATCACGCCCGGCCTTCCTCTTCGTAGAACGCAGATGAGAAATCAAGTTTGCAACCAGATACTTATGATCTTCATCCGACTCTCGATGATTGATCCGAGATCGATTTGGCTTCACCAAGCCGGCTCTAATCTTTCGAAGGTGATCCAGGACCTCCTTGGCCGCCTTCCAAGCAAGTGTTCGGGCCAAATCCTGGTCGGACCAGTCTTTTACAAGACCTTGGCCGAGTTGATATCTGAGTGCTCTCTGCAAATATACTTCGTAACATTCGAGCAGTTGGCTTGCGGGGTCCAGCGCTAACGCCAATCCGGAAGATGCCGCAACTGATCCTCCAAATTTCTCAAAAGTGCGGGCAATGGTTTCAAAAGCGACCATCTCCACCCAATGCCGTTTCTCCAGAGGAAGAGCCTCATATGCGTCCTTCCAGCTGCTGCCGCTATAGCAGTTCATAGATGGCTCCAAGCATACTGTTAGCTCCCTTCCACCCTAAAACGCGGATCGGACAAAAAACTTCGCAAAAAAAACCTCTACGGCGACGGCCCGTCGCCACCAAGCCAATGACTTCGCTTAGTAATTTTGATTCCAAATAATATTCAAAAGAAATCCGCTCTTTTTGCGTTTCCGATTGAGGTCAGTCTCGACTTCGCAATGGAGACCCGGATGCGCATCGCAAACCATCCAACTGCGACCGCTGTCGCGGCGCTGGATAGCCTTCACGTACTGAGCGATTGGATAACCATCGTTATCACTCAAGTGTCGGACGCGTCCCATCTCCATGCGGGCGTAAGTAGCATTCTCCTGTTGGCAACATGGTTTTCATTACCAACTATGTTTAACTGGATAGCCTTCGTTCTTGGAGCTCTTCAGAGCACGCACTCGATCATCAACTCGGCATTCCTAACTATACTGCTCAAGGCTATCACAGCGGCGACAGCCTTTTTCCGTACGATCGAACTCCATTTGATCAGGGTTGTCGAGGCAGAAACCAAGGAAGAATAGCTACTTGCGAAATCGACGCATGGTGTCATTCGGGAGTCACTTCGATCAAGCACTTAAAGACGAACGTTGCGGCAGCCCGGATTTTCTTCACTCCGGAGCTGTAGGGCAGCCAGTTCCGCTCTTCTGCACGAAGATGTCGAGGGCGAGGCGCTCGCCACGCTCGTCGTC
Source organism: Bradyrhizobium sp. USDA 4538 (assembly GCF_024171045.1). Lineage (NCBI taxonomy): Bacteria > Pseudomonadati > Pseudomonadota > Alphaproteobacteria > Hyphomicrobiales > Nitrobacteraceae > Bradyrhizobium > Bradyrhizobium sp. USDA 4538. The sequence goes on along the minus strand of NZ_JALJZE010000001.1, from coordinate 5,483,555 downwards.
AACAGGCTTCGCGGCGGCCTCAAGGTTGCCGCGATCAAGGCGCCGGAGTTCGGCGACAGGCGCAAGGCCATGCTGGAGGATATCGCCATTCTGACCGGCGCTCGCCTGATCTCGGACGATCTCGGCACGAAGCTCGAGAGTGTTGAGCTCAGCAAGCTTGGCGCCGCCCCCCGCGATTTCGCTCTACATCGCCTATCCTCAGAGCAGAATATCCCGCTTGACGTCCCTCCATTGCGGGCGTTCGCCCACACCATATGGTAAGATCGGCGCCTTTTTGGGATCAAGGCTTTCTGTTTTTATTTTGGTTAGAGCGCTGACTACTGGGCTTAGGTCATCTTGACTGGCGACCTTTTTTCCAACGATCAGATGAATATTGATTCCTGGCCGTCCATCAGGATTTTGAACGGGTGCGTTGGCAGAAACGGATTGTATTCCGGCCGACACGACACTGTTTGGTCCGAGGCCATTGTTAGCATCCGCGCGCTCACTGGTTCAATTCAAGATCGCTTCACGCCGCGCACGGAGCGGACAACCGCGCTCAGACTTGCCGATAGGGATATGCCTTCGCTTTGAACTCTTGATTTATGAAGGTCCCTTTTGATTGAGCGTCCTTGAGACGATCCCAAATCTCTTCAGAAACATCGGAATAGACGTAGTGGCGACCGTTCTTAAAGATTACGTGTGCTTCGCGCTGGTCCTCGTCGTAGCCAATTTGATCAACGCTGGTGGAATCGACGTAAATGAAATCCATGGGTGTTAGCCTTTTACTTGTCGGCGCCAGTTACCAAGAGCTTGAGAATACAATTTCGGATCCGGCCGGGCATCGGCCATCCAATTTTTTGTAACGCTAGGATCGGAGCTGCTCTCTGGAGCCTGGGTAAGGCGCACACGAACTCGCGATGGAACGAACATCGCCTCCCCCACGAACAAGCCCTCTCCAGTTCTCAACGAGGGCAAGAGGTCAACCAAGCCCCCGAGGTCATCCGGGAAAGCGGCTGCGACGCGGGTTCTATCGCCGGGATTGGTCGTGCGCAACGCGATCATGGTGCCGCACTGACTCAGAACGGTCGCGTCAACCTCACTAGGACGCTGGGTGACAACTACAAGGCCGACCCCATATTTCCGGCCTTCCTTTGCGATCCGTGTGAGGATGCGGTGACAACTGCTATCGCTGCCCTCCGGCAAAAACCGATGCGCCTCATCTATCACTATGAGAAGAGGCTGGGATCTTCCGGAGATCGCAAGCGACCCAGCCCAAAATACCGTGTCGTAAACGATCCTCAAAAGTAGCCCGACGACGTCACCAGCGACATCTGATGGCAACTCAGAGACATCCAAGATCGTAAGAGGCTTGTCGTGTCCCACCCATGATGCGACGAGACCATCGATATCCGCCTCGACTTTACCGAAGATATCAGGTGCAAATCCCCCGGACGGATTGAACAGGAAGGCATAGCGGGCATCTGTCAGACGGCTACGAGCCAGTTCGAGTTGTTTGCCCAATCCACGGGGCGACGGATTCTTGAACGGCTCTTTTCCTCCCGGGCCATGAATAGGGTAGATATTTGGGATCAGCTGCTGCGGATCACCTTTCTTTTCGGGTTCTGTAGGAACACGTTGTCCGTTAGCATTTTTGAAGGTGCGGCGTTCGAAGTCGTCTAGGTCGAACCACAACTGTCTAATGCTAAAGGGAATTGGCGTGTCGGCCGTAATAGCTTCGGACGGAGGCGGATTCTTCAGTTGGCTGGCCGCGTCCCGTTTCATATCTTGAACCAGATCGCGAACAATTGCTTCGTTAGCGGGAGACATTCCGCCAAACGTGATCGAAAGCATCTCGTCGAATGGCAACGCCCAGTAAGGAACCACCAGCGATTGATCGCTTGCCCCAGGCGTCACTCTGAAGACGATCGATCTACTCGTTGCGACACGGCCGTACTCCCCATGGGGGTCGATGACCAAGACTCTAGCGGAGGGAAACGTCGTCGAGCCGAGCGCTTCGAGTATCACGGATACAAGATTCGATTTGCCCGCACCGGTCGAGCCGACAATTGCGCAATGACGGCTAACAAAGCGCCCGAGATCGAGTGTTGCAGGAATTCCGCTCGTCGACGCTATATTTCCGATCGTCAGTCCGCCCGCCGAAGGCTCGCGGCCATAAATGACCGAGAGGTCTCCACTTGTGACGAAATGCACCTCATCTCCGACCGTCGGATATTGGCCGACGCCGCGCTCAAATTGCCCACCTGAGGACTCTCCGAAGAGGACAATCGTCATCCACCGATAACCAGCAAGGCCTTCGTCTTTGGTGGGATCGCGCTCAAGAACGGCCAACTCAGGCGCCGTGGATGGAGGTACGGCATCCGCTCCAACCTGCGAGCACACTGCGTACAGTTGTGTATAGCCGACCGGAATTCGAAAAAACCCGCCAATCTGACCGACGCGATACGATTCACCTTCGACTAGTACCAACGTGGTGGGAAGATCGCGCCGAAGACGAACTCGCACCACGCCTCCGGTTACGGACGCCACCTGCCCTACATAAGTTGGATCTGAGCTCGTCATTTCACGCAGGCCTGGTCAACGCGCCAAGAAATTCGGCGAAACGAGTAAAATCACCCAACAAAAGTGTTCCCGCGCCGCTGAGCTGCTCCTCTTCTTTCGCGGCATCAAGTCGAAACGCTTGCGCAATCTGGGAAGCGCCGCGGAGCTCTTCCAATAGCCATTCGCCTCGGCGCGCACCGATGTGAGCGATCCGGGGCCCGAGCACCATCAAATTGAGAAAGCGTGCCGCGCGATCTGTCAAGACAGAACCAGGTTCGGGATCTGCGTATTGAAGCGCGACAACGTGCGGTCGGCGCTTAGCCTCCAACGCGTCAAAAATGATTGCATTGATATGATCGTCTGAAAAGCTGTAGCCGCAGACGAAAAGTATTGCATCATCTCTTTCCAGAGCCCGGGTCAATCGGTCCAAGAGCGCCGAGTATGGCTGCTTGCGAGACTCGTCGTATTTGTGATGGGACGGAAGGATCATCTCGCCTTCATTGTGTGGATCCGTCCGAACGACGCGTTGACGACCGCGAACCATGTCAAGCCGCCAATTGATCGAACCATGAACCTTCCACAACCTAGTCCAGGCGGCCCCAGGCGCACTCTCAGGCCTCGTGAGGCTGTCATGGAAAAAGAATGGCCTACTGCAGCCAACGAAGCCATCGAAAGCAGGAACTCGTTCAACCTCTAGGGCCGTCTCGATTAGAACGTCGTAGTTAGTGGTGAATATCTCAACCGGGTGAGCACGAGGCATGCGCGCGATCCAACGAACGAAATCCTCGTGAGGTAGCTTTTCCGGAAAACTGGATGGATCCGGATTGACCTGCGCTGCGATCGTTCGACAGATTGTCTTTTCAAGCTGATCGAGGTCGCTCGCCGATAACCCGGACAGGGTGTCTGCGGCTCCGATCGCCTGAAGCTTCCGCCTCACGCAGGACAGTACGTCTTCGATGTTTGTAGGGCGATTCTTGGGCCTAATTTCCAATTCAATCGCATCGTAGGCGGGCCCGAACCGTAGGACTTGCCCCCCAGGATCGAGTTTACGAATCTCCTTCACACAAATCTGCGTCAGCTCAGCGACGTTTGGAATCAATGACCTAGTCTGCGCCGGAGCCTCTGGACCCTGCTCACCTGCCGTCGTACTTCCGTCTTCCACGATGACAGGAATTCGCACGGCACAGGATGCCCCGGCGCCAAGTAGGAACGCGACGTTGGCCTCCGGCTGCGTTAGATGGTTGCGGAGGGTCTCAAGCACCTTCCGCGGGTCATGCGTAGACAATATTCGCCCCCGTTTCGCGGAAATCCGCGGGGCGGCTATATCAAATACCCGCTATGGTTGCCAAGCCGCATGCATAACGCGTGGGGTCATCCATTAGCAGGGGTTTAGCCAATAAGCGGAAGTTTCAGTGGAAAACTTGCAGATGCAGGTTCGTGCCGTCGCTTCAGATGCGGAAAGCGAGATAAAGCCACCTCGAACTGGGGCCGAGGCTGGCCTGATTGAGCGCCGTTCGCCAACGTGATCGCATGATTCTCAGGAGAGCCTTATGACTTACAAGGCAACCATCGTCGGCACCGCCCATGAGCCAACACTTCATTGCCCCAATTGCAACCATGAAATTCCGCTGACCGAGTCGCTTGCGGCGCCCCTTCTTGCGGAGACCCGTCAGCGCTTTCAAGAGCAGCTCGCGGCAAAGGATGCGGAAATGGCCCGCAAGGGCGAGGCTTTGCGTCAAGAGCGCGACCAGTTAGCGAAGGACCGCGAAGGTATCGAAGAGGAGGTTTTCAAACGCCTGGCGTTGGAGCGCAGTCAATTGATCGCGCTAGAGGCAAAGAAGGCCCACGAGGCGGCGGCTAGCGATCTTCGAGCGAAAGAAACCGAAGTTGCCGAACTTCGCGAAATCCTGGAGGCCAACAACGCCAAACTTGCCGCGGCGCAACAAATACAGGCTGAGGTCATGCGTCGACAGCGGGCGCTTGACGAAGAAAAGCGAGAGCTTGAACTGACCATCGAAAGACGCGTCCAAGGATCGATCGACGAAATTCACGTAAAAGCCAGGCAGGAGGCTGACGAAGCTTCCCGGCTTCGGGTCGCTGAAAAAGATCAAACCATAGAGTCTATGGCCCGAACGATCGAAGAATTGAAGCGCAAAGCCGAGCAGGGATCCCAGCAGTCTCAAGGTGAGGTACTGGAAGTCGAACTCGAAGCGATGTTGCGCGGGCGTTTTCCTACGGATTTCGTAGAGCCAGTCGGCAAGGGCGAAGTTGGTGCTGACTTAATTCAGCAAGTAAATGGATCAATCGGCCAAGCGGCAGGTATCATCTTGTGGGAGTCCAAACGCACCAAGGCTTGGAGCGACGGCTGGCTGGCAAAGCTGCGCGACGACCAGCGACGTTGTGGAGCCGACGTTGCCCTGATCATCTCGCAGGCTCTCCCGAGGCACATCGAGCACTTCGACCTGGTCGACGGGGTTTGGGTCGCTCACCCGCGTTATGCTCTCCCGGTCGCCGTAGCCCTGCGTCAGACCCTTATTGAGGTCAGCAGCACACGCCTTGCGCAGCAAGGGCAGCAGACCAAGATGGAACAGGTCTATCAATATCTGACCGGCATCAAATTCCGACAGAGAGTGGAAGCTGTGATCGAGAAATTCAACGACATGCGCGAGGATCTGGATAAGGAGCGCAAGTTCATCAGCCGGCAGTGGGCAAAGCGCGAAACTCAAATACAATCAGTTATCGAAACCACGGTCGGAATGGTCGGCGAACTGCAGGCGATTGCTGGCAAAGCCATGCCTGAGATCCCGAGCGTTGACATGCCCTTGCTGGAAAGACCTGCCGAGCATGAACTGAAGGTCGGCTAGCGCCGGCCGGGTCGATTGCCGGCCGCGAAGACGGGCTAAGCTCGATGTTGCTACCAAAAGCTGGCACGTTTCCCTCAGTCCGGGGGGACTATTCTTTTTGGGGCGTCGTAAATCAGAGCGGGAGCTTGGGACCGAAGCGTTTTGTCACGCGCAGCTCGCCAAATGCGGACTAAGCCGTCGAATTCGTCGATGATTTCGGAGTCGGGGATACCCTTCGCCGAGCTCCGCACAAACACGCCCATGCCAGCAGGTACCTCCAAAGCCAATTGCGCCATTCGCAGCCGATCTTCCACCGACGGAATCCTCTTACTCACCATCAATTCCATCGCCGTGTTCGGCGTCAGGACGAGAAACCTGCCGGCGATCGAAAGGAAAGTGGTGAGCATTGCGCCTTCATCAGCGATTTCATCTTTCGTGACCTGCACCAACATGACCTGTCGTCGCTTGATGAGGTCTTGAATGCCAGCACCAATAGGCTCCGCGCGGGCAGCCAATCGATGGCGATCTCCACCGCCCTTGACTTCCCCAAACCTGATTTCGAGCTGATCGACTTCTGGGTGCCTCGCTGCATGGCTCAAACGATCCGCCAGTTCCTTTCGCTTATCGGCAGAAGTTTGATAGTAGTCTGGATGGATCTCGTCGAACGCAAGAAAGCCGTGCTTTGCGCCGCCGAATTCAACGAAGGCACACTGAAGAGAGGGCTCCACCCTATCGATCTTGGCAAGATAGATGTTGCCAACTAAAGTCGAGGGCGACACTTCAGGCAACCGTGATAGAGACGAATTATCCGAGGCTGCCGGCTCGGCGTTCATTTGCTCTTCGACCCAACGGATAGCATTCCCGAGCCAAGCGATCTCTTCGCGGCCACTGGCCAGTTTCGACAAGTGCTTCTCGACAGAACGAAACAGTTCGAGCTGCGGCTTGAATTGCTCGCCCAATTTTAAGAGCGACGGTTTTAGTTCGATCCGTCCGATCCGATCGATGCCCCTCGAGACGAAGCTGGTGAGCGCGACGAACGGTTGTGATTTCTTGAGACCTTCCGTCGCGACGAGTCCTGCGGCCGCGGCAATCACGACCAGGGCGGGAGATCCTGTCGACAACGCTACCGTCGACAAGGTCCCAATGGTCGCAGCTACCGAAAACGCTACGGTGAGATTGCCCAACAATCCGGTTGCGACGGTCCCACTTCGTTCGGGGTTCGGCCCCGTGTCGATTTCTCGCGCGGCGTTTAATGCGGCGGTAGCGACTGCGGGGTCAATTATTTCAGGCTTACCTTGCAAGCTGCTCGCGAAATCAACAGCCGCCGACCGATAGTCGGCTTCCTGCTGTTGGTTCCGACGGTAGCGCTGCTCCGCCTCAAATGCCTCTAGCCCATCCCGAGAAGCCAGAATAAAAGACCCGTGAAGCTGAAGAAGGCTGTCAACGGTCTCTCGAACGGACGTATCCAGCGGAGGCAGTTCTCTGTCAATTGCGACGGCCTTCTCGGCATTGGCCAACCTCAGCCCTTCAATGTAGAGCAGGGAGAAGTCGATCTCTTCCAATGCTCGGCTGATCATAACGTTGTACGTCTTGGCGCGCTCATGGAGGTAGTTGTGAGGCGCGTTTCCCAACCCCAATCTTTCGACAAGTCCCTGTGATAGATCTCGCAGGGCCGGATGCATCCTCCGCAAACGATCAACATTATTCCCTAGTCGATCCAACGCCGCTGGCGGGGCGAACTTAATCACGCCGTCCTGATCGATTACGAAATGCGGCCCATAACCTTGAGGGGGGATCTCGAGCACGGCTCCGGCGGACGGGGCGACTACGCTAGCTTGCAGAACTTGTTTGACGAGCCGGACTATCCGATCGACTCCGCCGTTGAAGCCCGCCTGCGTCAAGTTTACCGTCGGATGCGTCGCGAGCGATCGGAGCGGTCGGGGCAAATCTTTCGGTGGCGGCAGGGGCGCACGGCCGACCAAGATAGCCAGAACGGGCTTGCTCAGCTTCAACGCTTCTTCGAGATCTATCCGAAGAAAGCTCTGAGGACTCCGGAGCCAGCCAGCACTTTTGCCTTCGACTGCATCGAGCCGATCGCGTTCAGCTATTATCGCTATCACAAGATCTGATTGCCCGACAGCATCCCTAAGTCCTTGAGCGTGCAGGGCGCCAGACGGTGTGTCCTGGTCGTGGACAATTAAATCTTGCCCGTCTACGGCAACATGCAGGCGCTCGTGCAGTCGCCGCACGAGCGCATGATCGGAGCCTACCGCATCACAGATCAGGATTTTCGCGGGCATATGGTACCCAACAGAATACGAGATGTTAGGGAGTTGTTCGGCGAGGAGTTATTTTCCTACGACTTCAGGAAAAGAGAAGCAAAAAACACACGTCACCTCGCTGCTTCACACCGCAGCCATCTTTCGTGACTTCCATTTTCTTCCGGCAACCATGGCGCGATAAACTGCGCTCGCGAAATCGTGGACGATCTCGCAATTCGCGCCTGGCCACTCAGGTGTGGCCTCTCTCGATTCTTCTGAGAGGATTACGATGGGCAAACTCCGCACCTTCGCTACACCCACCGCAAAAACAGATGATATGTCCGAACCTTCCGCCAACACCAGGACCGCATCGCAGTCATCCAATAGAGAGTTGGCATTTGATCGCTCTATCCGCTCGAGATCATACTTTGAAACTGTTTGCACACCCAAATCACGAAGACCGTCGATTGCTTGGTTGAGAAGCCACTCTCGCGCCATGGATTTCCTGGGCGATGCTATGAAGATTTTACACTCGACGGCCGAGTCGAACGTATCCATTGGCGGAAGAACATCCTCGCCGACCATGGGTATCACCCGTTCAGAGGCATAGTAAGTGGCACTTCGCGAGGCAAGCTCTGCAGCGCGCTGGGGCTCCATTCTCCTTTCGCCCCAATAATGCGCGAACATCGCGCAGAATACATTTCCGGCACCAATCTTGTGCCATCGATTGGCTTCGTAGGCCGGTACATCACAACTGTACTGTCTGTCGATCAGGAAAGCTCCGCCAGCCGGCCGTCGAATAATTATCAGCTCGGCATTGTATTCGTTTAGCCACCTCTCCGCTCCGACGCGCACGTTCTTGGTGGTGGACGTCAAGCCTGGTAGTTCGTCCTCAGCAGCTATCAGCGCTAGTGCGCCGATTTTTCCACGCTCAATTTCCGGATCGCTTGGGGATATCTCGATTACCGCTCTCTCGGCGTTGAGAAGGATCTTCTGTTCCTTCAGTGGAAACGCGAGTGCGGTTTCACCGGTAATGGTCCATACGGGCTCCTCACGTGGCTCCCAATCCTCTGCTTGTAGGTCTGGCGGGGAAGTCAGGTGATGCTCGTAGTAGAACGAGATCGGTCCGCGCCGTGGTCTTATGGTGAGCCCAATTCCGCCCCCCGCTGCTGTGAGTCGTAAGTCGGGTTCGGCCGCCGGGTCAGCGCACGTATAGAGCTCACTGCCGGGCGACACCCCGCTGACCGTCATAGCGGCGCGAAGTCCTGATCCCATGATATTCCAGGAAGCGGGCCAATTACAGGTTTCCTCATATGTGCCACCGACCACGATCATTAACCGCTCCGAGCAACGAAGACACTGCACGAATGGCCGCTACTTCTTTCCACCAGGGCCGAATAGCGCACACCTTGTTCGATGCATCGGATGAACTGAGCGAGTCCCGGGAATGCTGAAAGAGCGCCGACCCGGTCGCCTTCGGCGGTTTGGCAGACAACGGAGCGCAGTGGCCCATCGACAATGAGCTCGACTTTCAACAGATCACCCGCGCGAAGCTTTTGTGCGACTTCACTGCGCACCCCCATCAAGTCGATATGGATTCGAATGTCGCACGGGTCGCCTGCCGTCCCCTGACGGCGACCGGCGACTGAACGTTTCGAAGGTTTCATGCCGCTCATATGCGTCTCTCCAAAGCGGCGCTTGTAGCGAAGCGAGCGACGGTTTCGAGGTGCTTCTCGCATCCCCGACACTGGCCGCAGGCATACTCCATTACATGACAGGAGAACGTGAGACCGACAAGCGACCGCGGGAATCCTGAGACTTCGAGCAATCTGCGAGGATGCAACGCGCGAGCTGGAGCGGTAACCGACACGGCCCCTTCTTGCAGCGACATCAATCGATCAATTCCTCGCAGGAAGGGACTTTTTCCGTCGGCGTGCACATCCGTTCGTACCGCGCCGATCATGATTTCCTTGAGCCCCTGCGGCAGGAACCGCATACCTGCCATCGTGATCAGCATCTGGTTACGATAAGGCCAGAATTCTTCTGCCGCCCCTAGTGCCGAGGGCGCAGCGCCTGCCAAGCTACCTGCCCCTAAGGCTCGGAGGTCGATGGCCAGGACCTCGTGACGCAGACCAAGTTCTCTGCAGATCGCCGCAGCGGCGGCCATTTCGCCACGGGCCGGACGTTGCCCATAGTCAACTGTCAAACATGCGTCGGGGCGCTTCCAAAACGCGAGTGCGGAAGAGTCCAAACCACCCGAGAACAGCAGAACCCTCATCGACCCTTGGTCCAGATCACATGATAGATCGCACTCGCAAGATCTTGCGTGACCTCGCAGCCTGCCCCCGCGATCATTGTCAGGTTTTCCCTTTCCAATCGCTCTGCGAGTGCGACGACCGGTATTCCTAGAGCGCGCGCGTAGCCCACCTCGAAGATTGTCCCAGGATCGGCACCGTCCAGTAGAGCGAGCACCTTTGAACAGCCGCGGAGCCCCTCAAGATCGGCCTCCGCAATTGCATCGGGAGACTGCCCGGTCCCTACTTCGTGCAGGGGAGAGAAAACCCTTGCGCCGAGATCGGCCAGCGCCCGGTAGACCTCCTCTACGACCCAGCGTTGGCCAAGATCGAAAAATGGCCCCGCAAGATAGATCGAGCCTTCATCGGGCTGCGTTTCGCGCTGGTCCTCCGTGATTCAGGGATTCGGGCAGTGGCAACGCATGCCCATCCACGAAATGTGCGACGCTCTTGGACGCTATGTCGGCCGCCGTTGCTGCGTCTATGGCACGCTCACCCCAGTGCAAAGCGAAGGCCGCACTGAAAACGTCGCCAGAACCGATCTTGAACACGGTCTCGGACCGATAGACAGGAATCTCGATGGGGTCGTCGCCCACTTGATATACGATAGCACCCCGTGGGCCGCGCTTAACGACCAGAACAGCGGCACCGTGTCGACTCATGAGGGCATCGGGATCAAAGCTGCCCAGCGTCCCGGCTGCTTCAGCCTCGTTCAAAACCAGCGCGAGTTGATCGGCACGCGACCCGTTCGCGCCGAACGGCTCAGATGGATCATTCGATTGAGGATCAAAGACGGCGCGTTCCGCTTGTACCACCGCATCCCCTTCGACGAAACCGAACCTGAGTACGGTCTTTCCCTGAACAGATAACGCCGTGCTGGGTCCAATACCTGAAGGATGCAAACGAGCCGAGGAGAGCGGGTAGTCGTAGGAGAACCAGATGGGATAGTCGACCGGCTGGACATGCGCGCGACAGCCGAACGCAGCGGCTGTATGTCGGATGTCGTCCGCCCAGCCAGCATAGCCATAGGTGTGAAGTTCGGTACCTGGTGACAAGCGCGATATGGCACAAGCCGCCCGGAGGCCTGAACCGAATAGCCTTCGCCATTCGGGACGTACACAAACCTCGAGGTAGCTACCGCCCGCAACGATCATTTGGAAACCCGACGAACCTGGACTTTGCAACTCGTCTGCGAGACCGTAACCACGTCGGCGACATAGCGATTTCCGCGACGCATGCAATCGATCAAGCTAGCTAGCCCCTCAAATGCCGCTAGCGATCCAATCACGTCACGTTCAGACGGGCGACGGCATACTGCGGCCTCCAACCCCTGCTCTGTGAACAGATCGACGTCCAGCGCCTGACCGCGGGCCACGTATCTGACCTCCGGCCTCAAAGACACAAGATCTACCTCGAAGGTAAGATCGCAGTCGTCTGCCTGCCCGCCACTCTTCCCCTTCGGTCGAGCGCCGGGGGTATGTGGAGGAGGCTTGGGTTTGCTTTTCCCAGACATGACGCTCCCCAAAACTGCACAATCTGTGCGCGATTCGACCGGAGAGTCAAACCGAGCCGCGTCCCAACTTCCGCATCTCGCGCCACATCACCGCATCCAAGAGTGATGGGCGCACGTTCAGCGCCGCGGCGAACGCAAGAAATCGCGCCTCCATAACATCGTAATCTCTGGGGACACTTTGCTGCCGACCGAACAGGCCGATAAGGACCCCCGCCCGGATGATATGGATGTCCAAGATGGCAACTTCGTCGCTACCCAGCCAGTTCCGGGTGATCCAGGAAGCCGTCTTGGGGCCTACGCCTGGGATTTTCATCAGGCCGTTCCGGAAGCTTTTTGGATCGGCGGGCGATGGGGGATTCTCGTCTAGGAGCCGAAGCGCGGCCGCGAGACGCGACGATCTTTGATGCGGAAATCGGTACCGCCTAAGCTTCCCGCCAACACTTACTGGTTCGCGCAATAGGCGTTCAATTTGGACTGCCGATGGTATGCTCGGCGAACAAAATATGCCCTCGGCTTCGAGGCGATCAAAAATTGCGTGGTTCATCTCGGCTGTTATGCCGAACCCGCCGAGCAGACAGAAGCCGACCTGCTCTTTCAAGGTGGCCTCCTTGCAAACGAAGTCGTCCTCATCTTCGGCAAGCTCGCTCATCGCGGCCCAATAGGCCGCGCTTGGCACCCACTCGGGCTTGCCCCATTTGACACCAGGAATGACTTCCGCATCCGGCGCGTGGCAGGATCGATCAGCCGTCAATTCCATCGCGCTGACTCCTATGTATTTTTAAACATTACTATGTATATTTATGTATATGACAAGCATGAAACCTACATCGCTCGCCAAAGCGTTGGATATCTTCCGGAGGGAGCGCGGGTTAACTCAACAGGATTTGGCGCGACGTCTGCGCGTGAGCCAACCTCATCTCTCGAGGATCTTATCGGAGAGCGTGCCGGTCAGCGACAAAGTTAAATCGCGAGCGATGCGGTTGCTGTTTGGGAAGCAATCGTCGACGCATAAGTCTGCGTGGCTAGGAAAGGTCGCCGGAGCCGCGAAGCAGTCTACGGCATTTCGACGACTTGTGAGTCTGGCGCTAGAGATGCTTGAGAAATGAAGGGACGCCGCGTCAGGGAAAGCGCCCCTTGCCTTACCTTCTGGTCCCGCCATCCGGATGTTTACGTTCAACCGATGACCAACCCCAGGCAACGCGAGTGGCAGCTTGCCGTCGCCTAGAAGGCAGGCCCGAGTATCATTGAGCCAATCCCGTATTGAACTTCAAGAACGTAAAATCGGACATCCATTCCAGATGGTTATAGCCTGTCGAAGACAGACCCCATCCGAGGACTGAAGAGGCGATCGTACGTCTTGAGGAGAAAATCATCGGTCATGCCGGCGACATAGTCGCAAATCGTCCGCACTTCGTCGTCGCTTGCGACGTACCGAGCATAAGCGTCAGATGGAAGTAGCGACTTGGGGGCGGATTGGATCGCCTCGAACACTGAAACAACGAGTTTCTGCCCCTTGAACTCCAATTGCTGGACGTTTGGGCTGAAGATGACCTTTTGTTCGATGAGGTCCTGGAGGTCATCGAGAAATCGTCGCTGGGGAGCTTTGATTTGTGCTCGATAACGGATGAGGGGCTCTGCAAATTGATCGAGCGTCAGGAGCTCGACATTCGTAACGAAGTGGTGGACTAGGCGACCAATGAATCGCTTTCTTTGATTTCCGTCCGAGAACAACTTGGAGACGAAACACCCATAGACGTCATTGCCACATTCGTCAGGATACTTTTTCTTCAAAGCATCCAGGAAGGGAGCGCTCGCTGCCTCGCTGACGTGTTCACGGAAGTTACGCTCGTCTACGAGCCCTAATGCTACCGCGTCCTCGAGATCATGCACGCCGTAGGCTATATCGTCTGAAAGATCCATGATGCTGCAATCAAGCGATTTATGACGTGGTCGAGAATGCTTTCCTGTAACGAGGTCGAACGCCTGGAATTCAATGCGATCGTCTTTCGGTAGTGGCTCGAGGATCCACTCGACCACTTCGTTCTCGGCTTCGAAATAGCATTTCGGCGGCTTGCAACTCGCGCGATTTAGCGTTCGGATCGACGTTGCGGTTGCGTCCAGGCTGGGCTGAAGAGTTGGATTCAATGCTTTTGCGAACGGCACCGGATACTTCAGAACCGCTAGCAAAGTGCGACGTGTCAGGTCAGCCCCGTGGTCACGGGAGAAGTTCTCGAGCCGAGAAAGGATCCTGAGCGTTTGGCCGTTGCCTTCGAAACCGCCGTGCGACCGCATGCAGTAGTTGAGAGCCACCTCGCCGCCGTGGCCAAAAGGTGGGTGCCCAAGGTCATGGCAGAAGCCGGATGTTTGGATAAGGCTCAGTGGAGGCAAGAATGGGAAGGCGGGATGGTCAGAGTAAGATTTTGCAAGTTGGCGCATGACGCCGCCAGCAATCTGGGCGACCTCCAGTGAATGGGTTAGCCGAGTTCGATAGAAATCGCTATCGCCCAAATTCAATATCTGAGTCTTACCCTGAAGCCTTCGGAACGAACCTGAATGAACGACGCGAGCGTAGTCGACGTCGAAGGGCTCCCGAGCATCCTCCTGTTGTTGAGACCACGAACTTCTGCGACTGAACCAGTTGCTTGTCATATGAGACGCTCCAAAAGGCGCTGGGTCTGTGCGACGGATAACAAGAAGATCGGTCGCGTCTAGACAGACGATATTGGACAACCGTTTGTCCACAACTGGTCGCTACCGACAAACGACGCACTGACCTGCCCCGTCGCCTGGTCTAGCAGCGACGACTCCGGATTTGAGGGGCGCCTGTCTTCTGCGACCACCGAGCCGTCACTTCTTTTTCGGCACCAAGTTGAGCGTAACGGTTCCGCAGCTACAGCGGAGTACTTCCTTGTCGCCCTTGATCGGCGACACGCACAGAAATTCTCCACAGTCGGCGTTGGGGCACTGCATCAGCCGGAGCAATTCCTGAAACGAACTCGCGACCGCGACAAATTCCTTTGGCTGGAGATCCGCCCAGGCGTTGTAGTGGACGGCCTTGTTGATCATCCATTCCTCTGACTTTGTCGCGGCAACGCGTTTCTTGGATTCCACTTGGAGCCCTTCGGCCTCCTGGATATTCTTGCCCCATGAGGCAGCAGAGTCGCGCGCCTCTTGGAGGCGGGCTTTCCACGCGGCCAGCACACTGGGCCAGAGATCGCCGAGATCGTATTGTCCGTTGCCGTGGTACTCGATGCGAGCCCGCAGGTTGTCCGCCAGGATCGTCGAGGTAAACTCGAGGTAGCGCCGCAACGTTCCCGCCGCCTGTGGGACATTGCCCTTGGCGAGGCATCCGTCGATCTGCGCCCAGACGTCACCTTCAGTCCAGACCTGCGGGCCGCCGTCAACCGTCCAGCCGCCGACGCTAAGTGTGCTCTGAACCAGTTTCTCGCTCTGCATGAACTTCAGCCACACTCCGTCATGTGTGGTCAGGATAAACTGCGTATTTGGGAACTTCTGCTTCAGGAGTGCACAGACCTCACGCCGATGTCCGGCGTCGACCGACATCAGCACATCGTCCAAAACGGCGAGCGTGAACCCCTCGCCGAGCGTATGCTTCACCAGCGCGAGATAGAGGCAAAGACCCATGCCGTCTTGATGGCCCTCGCTATGGTAGGCCCCGGGAGGAAACTTGCCGCGTCCGTAGAAGTCGACATCGAAAGCGAGCTTGCCGAATGACGGCGAGAGCTTGCCCTCGAACTTGTCCTCATCGTCACGGTTGATGAAGCTATAGTAGTCGGTGAAATCCGTCTGCACCTTGTCGTAGATGCCCTCCAGAATTGCGGTGCTGACCGCGCCGTAGTGGCTCAGCACGGTCGAAGCCGTCTCCGCACGCTGTGCCGACAGACGCAGCGCCCGCTGCGTCTGTCGGCATTGATCGTATTTTTCCTGCGCGACGATCAGGAACTCCTTCGCCGCCTCCTCCTTTGAGGGATCTGGCAGCGTGTCGATATAGGCCGCCAGACTATCTGCGGCTTGGAGCACCTCGGCTGCGGTGGGCGCGCCTAATCGGCCGAGTGCTTGCAGAGCCTCGGCAATGACTGCTGGGTCGCGAACGACCTTCTCGAGAACGACGCGGTCGTCGTCGAGCACCTCGGCAAGAGCGTTAAGCGCCGAAACGTTTATCGGAGGATTGGCTTTTTCGCACCATTGGGCCACCTTGCCGACTTCGCGGATCACCGCCTGCAGGTGCGCAGTGAGAGGAGCGATCGCAGAGGCAAGCTGCTTCAAAACGGCCGAGGCGGCGTCGGCTTTTACCATCTTCTCCTGGAGATGGGCGACCAGCGCGGCCATTTCCCAAGCATTATCGCAGAGCGGGCAGGCATCTTCATCGATCAGCTCGAGTCCCCGCTCGACTAGTGCACGTTGCTTGACCACCTGTAACAACGCTGGGTTTTCGGTGAGCTTGGTGACGGCGGCAACAGCCTCTGCCTTAGCGCCTATGACGGCCGTTTCCTGTAAGGCAGCCAGAGCGCCTAGACAGGCCACAAGATCGCTCTTGGCACCAAGCTTGGAAAACGGCTGCGGCGCCTTCTCTTCGGCATCCGCGTTGACGCCGGCCTTCAAGGCATTTGCCGGGGCAAGATCCGCGATTGAATCAAGATTCAAAGTGGCCCGCCGAGCATTGACTGCAGCAAGCAGGTCATTCTTATTGGGAGCTGCGATGCCAAGATGCCGAAAAAAATCGGACTTGGTCCGCGCATCTTCCGCCTCAGCACGGGTATGATCACGCTTTGCCTCATTGGCAACGCGCTGAAGCGAGGTCCGCAGCTTTTCGAGTTGATCGAGGCGCAGAAGTTCCTGGACGTATTGCGACCGCTTCCCCGCCGGGACGAGAATGTATTTGATGATCTCGCGACGCGACAGGGCAAATTCAGGATGAGTTTCGAGCTGCGCGACAATGGCATTGGTGTCGGCGTCGTTCGGCTTCAATGTCGCGGTACTTGCGTTTTTGACGCTCCGTTCGATTGTGAAGCTTTTCTTTAGTGAAGGCGCATAGACCTTGAGACTAACGAACGCGTTCTCGGGCTTCTTGCTCGAGTCCACATGTGGAGCGTGCGCCTTGACGCTCAGCTCGGCGGTGCCCGCGCCGCCGAGCCGTGTGATATTACCGGTGAGGGCAAACTCGATTGCGTCCACAATACCGCTTTTGCCGGTCCCATTCGGACCCGCGATGCCGAAGCTCTTTCGCCCGAGCGAGCGCTTTAGATAACGGATGCCTCGGAACTCGACGATTTCGATTTCTTCAATCTGAATCATCGCTCTGCTCCGCAGGGGTGAAGATCGCCTCCCGCAGGCTCTCTGCGTCTAGCTTGTGATCCGCCAATGCCTGTCGCAGTGCGGCGAGCGATGCTGGCGCGATGGTCTTGTGGTCCTCAAGCCTTCTCAAGAAGGCGTCGATCACGGACGAAACCGTTGATGAATAAGGCGGGTCATTCGGAGCAGCCATCTTTGCCTTTACCGTCCGCGTTCGCGCCACGGCGATGCCGTTCATCGCTCGCTGATGCACGCAATCTGAGGGTGCGCTACGGAAAATCAAGCGCCAAGCTTGCGGCGGACTAAATATACCTGCCGTATAAATGATTGCGTTTGCACAGGCTAGATGGGGCCTGCCGAATCCTAGCGCGACATGACGAACAAGGATTCGATTACGGGGCAACTCGCCGCTCTAAGAGAGCGAGACGTCAAAGCAACGGAAGGTCAAATCTTCGAGATATTTCCAGATCGGCCAAATGACGTCTGGGTGGGCAGGACGCCCCTAGCTCGCAAATATCCATCTCGATCGACCGCGGAGGAGGCGCCCCGTAAACGCTTGACCTTCCTAGGGTTCGTATTCGAATCCTTAGGATCGATAGCAATAAAACTGTGGTACGGAGCGTGGTACGAAGTGGCGAGCTTCATAAGGCGCCGAGAAATGGCTTGTTTTCTTGGTAGCGGGGGAGGGACTCGAACCCCCGACCCCAGGATTATGATTCCCATGTTCTGACGACTTTTGTTAGAAAGCTTCTCAGTCCAAAGGGCGCCGGCGCGGGCAGATGGAAGCCTGGTCGTGTAATCTCACGCCCCGCGTTCCCTCCCGGTACACCAGAACAAAGCTCGGAAATGTCCAGCGATCATCGTGCGCGTCGAATCTACAGGTGACGGCTGCGCCATCGGTCGGTTCTCGCCCATTCCCCACTAAGCTGGCATTCATCCACGGACCTTCTTCGAGCTCGACGGTCACCAAAACATGGGGAACGTCTGCCTTGAAGGCGGGCAGAAAGGTATGATGCGTCCGCGCCAGCTAAAGATCGTTCCACGCCCGACACGTGAGTCCAATCGTATTGCATCGAGAAAACACGCATCGCAAGTCGGCCACGGATCGTAACGCAGCTTTCCCGTAAAGATCTATCTTCTGATAGGACTCGCATTCGCTAGTCTGACGGCACCGACGCGCGCGGACTATTGTCACGATTGGCTGGCGACGCTCTCCCGCGCTGTCGACATAGCTCTGACATGAACGTCGGGACCGCATCAGGCTTGCATGTGGCGATGCACACAGGCCAAGGGCTACCAGGTAAGTGCGATGAGGGCATCCTCGACTAGGACCATTTTAAAACTAGTCTCAGTGTTCCGATTTGCACTCGGAAGCCGCCGATTGTCCCACGAGCGAGCACGATCCGCTTTCACAGTAGAAGCCTTCGCTTATACTAATAGCAGCCTGGAATGGACGAGATTATGACACTCGACGCGAGGCATTGATCGCGTCAAGGAAGAACCCGAACCTCGCTCAATTGAGCGATGACGAAGCGTCCGTATACTTCTCCAAGGTTAGTTAACTTTGCCATCGCCGCGCGAAGCTTCGACTGCTCGAATTCTGAGGTCGTGACGTCACCTGAAAAATTGGCTGCCCTCAGACCATCGGAAGGCTCGCGTGGACTTGGACCATCGAAAAATGCATGCCACTCGAATCTAGATGACTTGGTCTTAGCATGGCCAGAGCGCATCTCTCCCCAAGTCTGGTTTCGCGTGATATGCCTATCCGCCTGTCTGCTGCCGCATCGTTGGCTTTTCCAGACGGATCGATGACTGCTTCTGGCCTGCGGCGAGAAGCACGCCGCGGCCGACTCGAAATAGAAAGAATTGCCGGCAGAGACTATACTACGCTCGAAAACATCGAGAAGATGAGGGAGCTGTGCCGCGTCAAAGTAAGGGAGCCCGACTCTATAAGCGAAAGGCACGATATCGCGGCGGAAAGCTCGTCGCCCGAGCCGTCTGGATCATCAAAGACGGCGAGCGCCATATCGCCACAGGCTGCCTTGCGAGCCCGTCTGAAACAAAGCCGCCTCGAGAAGCAGAGCAAGCGCTAGCAGACTACATCGCGCAAAAGTACCAGCCCGAGCGCAAGCGGCGGGACATCGACGACATCGATTGCGCGGACGTGCTGTCGATCTATTTGACCGACGTCGGTGAGCCGGGCGACCAGTTCGAAATTGAAGCGAGGATCGACCGGCTCAACGATTTCTGGGGTGGCAAGAGGCTGGCGTCAGTCAACGCGCAAACCTGTGCCGGTTACGTCAAACATCGCGGCAGCCGCGGTGGCGCGCGTCGTGACCTTGAGACTTTTCGTGCTGCGATCAACCATCATGCAAAAGAGGGCTTTCACCGTGGGACGATTCGCGTATCCCTCCCGGCAAAAGGCGAGGCGCGCGATCGTTGGCTGACACGCAGGGAGGCGGCAGCCCTGGTTTGGCAATGTTGGCGCTATCGCGAAAAACAGACAATTCACGCCGGCGGCTCAAAGGGCGCCCCGGTTTGGACAGACCGCCGACCGCTGCGACACGTGGCCAGATTTATCCTGATCGGCCTCTACACCGGCACCAGGGCGGGCGCGATCGCGGCGGCATCGCCTTACCCCGAGCTTGGGCACTCGTACGTTGATCTTGAGCGTGGTATCTTTTACCGGAGGCCGATCGGGAAGCGAGCCACCAAGAAGCGTCAGACGCCTGCTCCGCTTCCACCTCGGCTGCTGGCTCACATGCGTCGTTGGAAAGACCGGAAGCTGATCAGCACCTGCTTCGTCGAGTTCAATGGCAAGCCGGTGGCTTCCGTGAAGAAGGGCTTCAAATCTGCCGTGGATCTGGCCAAGCTGCCCGGGAACGTCACTCCGCACACGTTGCGCCACACGGCGGCGACCTGGCTGATGCAGCGCGGCGTGCCGATTTGGGAGGCGGCCGGGTTCCTCGGCATGTCGCCGGAGGTCCTGCAGGATACCTATGGCCATCACCATCCCGATCATTTGCACGGGGCGGCGGCAGCCATTGGCCAGAAAACGCGGTATGTTTCGGTGGTCAAATCGGTGGTTGACTCGGGAACAGCCACCGATGAGAAGAAAAAACCTAAGGAAATCTGGTCGGAGTGGCAGGATTCGAACCTGCGACCCCTGCGTCCCGAACGCAGTGCTCTACCGGGCTGAGCCACACTCCGACTGAGGGCCGGCTTATAGCGTCGGGTTTCGGGGACCGCAAGGGACCACGAGCCACCCAATTGAGGAATCTAGTCACAGTGGATACAGGTCTGAAAACGCACGTTTTGTCCGCAGGCGCCGCCGCCACGGCGACCGCCGCCGGGGTCCTGGCCGAGGGCGGCCTGGTGGCGTTTCCGACCGAGACGGTTTATGGCCTCGGCGCCGATGCTGGCAACGCCTCAGCGATCGCCCGGCTTTACGAGGCCAAGGGCCGGCCGGCCTTCAATCCCCTGATTGCCCATGTCGCCGATCTGGGCGCCGCCCGCCGGATTGCCCTGTTCAATGGGCAGGCCCTGCGATTGGCGGACGCGTTCTGGCCGGGTCCGCTGACCCTGGTGCTGCCGAAGGCGCTGTCCTGCCCGGTTGCGGAACTCGCGACCGCCGGGCTCGACACGGTCGCCATACGCATCCCGGCCCACAAGGTGGCGCGCGACATCATCAAGGCTTTCGGCGGTGCCGTGGTAGCGCCGTCGGCCAATCTCTCCGGCCACGTCTCGCCGACCACCGCCGAGCATGTGAACGGCGATCTCGCGGGCCGCATCGACCTGATCGTCGACGGCGGGCCGGTCGAGGTCGGCGTCGAATCCACCATCGTCGGCTGCTTCTCCGATCCGGTGCTGCTGCGGCCGGGCGGGCTGACGCGCGCAGAGATCGAGCGCGTGCTCGGCCACCCCTTGCAGTCGCCGCCGCAAGACGCGGAAAGCGACACCCAGCCGGTCGCCCCCGGCATGCTCGCCTCGCACTATGCGCCGCGGACACCGGTCCGGCTCAATGCCAGCGACGTCCATGTCGGCGAAGCCTTGCTGTCGTTCGGGCCGGCCAAGGTCGCGCGGCGCGAATGCGCCTCCGTGGAGATGAACCTGTCCGAGCGCGGCGATCTTGCCGAGGCCGCCGCCAATCTGTTCGGCTACCTTCGCACCCTCGACAAGAGGAACGCGGATGCGATCGCGGTGACGCCGATTCCCGAGGAGGGATTGGGCGAAGCCATCAATGACCGGCTGCGCCGCGCAGCCGTTGGGCGGTAACAAGCATGACCCGGACCGGAACGGCCGCGTTGGCGCCAAGCGGGAACCGGTTTTCCCTCGCGACAAACGCGAAGCGTTTGCGCGAAGGGCATGCTTAGGCAAAGATCCCCGACTGAGTGAAAGACCAAGAAAAAATGAACATCGTCCAATCAGCGGTGCCGCCGCTTCCGCCCGAATTGCTTGAAAAATTCCGCGCCATCGTCGGCGCGAAATATGCGATGACCGACGCCGCCGACATCGAGCCTTATGTCACCGAGGAGCGTGACCTGTTCCACGGCCGCTCGCCGCTGGTGCTGCGCCCGGGCTCGACCGCCGAGGTCGCTGCGATCTGCAAGCTCGCGACCGAGCACAGGATCGCGCTGGTGCCGCAGGGCGGCAATACCGGCCTGGTCGGCGGCCAGACGCCGCACAATGGCGAGGTCGTGGTCTCGCTGCGGCGTCTCGACAAGATCCGCGATATCGATGTCGAATCCAACACCATGACCTGCGAGGCCGGCGTGGTGCTGCAGATCGCGCAGCAGAAGGCAGCCGAGGTCGACCGGCTGTTTCCGCTGTCGCTCGGCGCAGAAGGCAGCTGCACGATCGGCGGCAACCTCTCGACCAATGCCGGCGGCACCGGAGCCCTTGCCTATGGCGTGGCGCGCGAAATGGCGCTCGGGGTCGAAGTCGTGCTGGCTGACGGCCGCGTGCTGAACGCGCTGTCGAAGCTGAAAAAGGACAACACCGGCTACGATTTGCGCAACCTCTTCATCGGCGCCGAAGGCACGCTCGGCATCATCACCGCGGCAACGCTAAAGCTGTTTCCGCGGCCGCGTGCGGTCGAGACCGCCTATGTCGGCTTGGCTTCGCCGGCGGCCGCACTCAAGCTGCTGTCGATCTCGCGCGATCAAGCGGCCGGAGCGCTGACGAGCTTCGAGCTGCTCGCCGACGTCGCGGTCGACTTCTCGATCCGCCACGGCATCGATATCCGCGATCCGCTTGAGAGCAAGCACCCTTGGTACGTGCTGATGGAATTGTCGTCGTCGCGCGACGATGCACGCGACACGCTGGAGGCGATCCTGGCCCAGGGCATGGAGGACGGCATCGTCGATGACGCTGTCATCGCCGCCAATCTGAGCCAGCGCCAGGCGTTCTGGAAGCTGCGCGACGAGATGTCGGCGGCGCAGAAGCCGGAAGGCGGCTCGATCAAGCACGACATCTCGGTGCCCGTGGCAGCCGTACCCGCCTTCATCGAGGAAGCCAATGCTGCCGTGGTGAAGCTGATCCCCGGTTCGCGGCCGGTGCCGTTCGGCCATCTCGGCGACGGCAACATCCACTACAATGTCAGCCAGCCGGTCGGCGCCAATGCGGCCGACTTCCTGGCGCGCTGGCACGACGTGAATGCCGTCGTGTTCGAGATCGTGCTGCGGATGGGCGGCTCGATCTCGGCCGAGCACGGCATCGGCGTGCTCAAGCGCGACGAATTGCCTGACGTCAAGGATAAGGTCGCGATCGAGCTGATGCGGCAGGTCAAGGCGATGCTCGATCCGCTCGGCATCATGAACCCGGGCAAGGTGCTGTGACCGCGCAGGCGACGATGCCCTCCTCCTCTGCCTCCCTCGCCATTGCAGAGATCACCGATAACGACATCGCCGATGTCGTCGCGCTGTGGCAGGCCTGCGGCCTGACGCGGCCGTGGAACGATCCCGCTGCCGACATCGCGCTGGCGCGGCGCGGACCGAATTCAGCCGTGCTGGTCGGCCGCGACGCCAATGCGGTCGTCGCGACCGCGATGGTCGGCCACGACGGCCATCGCGGCTGGGTCTATTACGTCGCGGTCGATCCGAACCGCCAGGGCAAGGGACTTGGCCGCACCATCATGGCGGCGGCCGAGGACTGGCTGCGCGCCGCCGGCGTGCCGAAGCTGCAACTGCTGGTGCGGCGGGAGAACATCAAGGCCGGCGCGTTCTACCAATCGCTCGGCTATGACGAGTCGACCTCGGTGATGCTGGCCAAATGGCTCGACGGTCGCGAAGCGACGCCGTGAGAGGGTTGAGGATCGACGCATGAGCATCGCCGACCGCGTCCGCGTCAAGCACGTCGAGCTGCTTTCGAAGCGCCGCTACGAGCTGAAGAGTGCGACGTTCGACTACCGGCGCGCCAACGGCGAATGGCAGACCCAGGTGCGCGAGGTCTACGATCGCGGCAACGGCGCCGCGCTGTTGCCCTACAATCTGACGACCCGCAGCGTCGTGCTGGTGCGCCAGTTCCGCTACCCCGCCTTCGCCAACGGCTATGACGATCTCCTGATCGAGGTTGCCGCCGGCATGCTCGACGATGCCGAGCCGGAAGCACGCATCCGCGCCGAAGCGGAGGAAGAGATCGGCTACCGGCTCGCGCATGTGCGCAAGGTGTTCGAGGCTTTCACGTCTCCGGGCGCCGTGACCGAGAAGCTGCATTGCTTCGTCGCCGAATACGACGCCGCGATGCGCATCGGTGACGGCGGCGGGCTCGCCGACGAGGGCGAGGACATCGAGGTGCTCGAGCTTGCGATCGACGACGCGCTCGCCATGATCAGCGATGGCCGCATCGTCGACGCCAAGACCATCATGCTGCTGCAATACGCCGCGCTGCATCTGTTCAGGTGAACGCGGCTTCGCGCACTCAACGCTTTAGACTAGCTGTCCCCGTCATCCCTGCGCAATGGCTATGCCATTGTCGCTGGAGGTGCGAGCCACTTCGGCGAGCCTCGAAGGATGAATCGGCCACCAGCCGGGCCGTGCATCCTTCGAGACGCGCGAAGACGCGCTCCTCAGGATGACGGGGATAAACCGAACGAAATGCTCTACCGCATCGTGATCGCAAGCCCGCTCAGATCGGCGTTGGCCATCAGGCCGACCTGGTGGCCGGTCAACTCCAACACCGCGCCCTTCTGATTGGTCAGCACGATCGCACGCGCGCCGCGTCCGACGGCAAGCCCCGCGCCGGCCGCACCGTAGACGCCGGCAACGTCGGACGGACGGTTGATGTTGCTGACCCGGCCGCGTAGCACGGTCTTGGAGCCGCCGAACACCAGTCCGTAGTCGAGGCCGCCGGTGGAGAGCCGGTAGGAGCGGCCGCGGAAGGTCAACACGCCGCTGCCGCCGGAGCCACCGATGATCCATCCGGCCTTGTAGATCGTGAGTGTCACAAAGCCGCTGTCGGCGCGGGCCGCGGAAGAGAACGCAAGGCCAATGAACGCCAGCAGCGCGACAAGCGCAGCACGCAGGGTGGATGAAGGTTTCATGTGCGGTCTCCCCAGGATTTACTCACGTCGATTTGCTCTCGTCGATTTGCTCGCGTCGTGACACGGCTGCGAATCGCGATGCTCCGACTGTAGCAAGCGCGTAAACAGGCGCAATTTGGCACAGCGATGGCCGATTTGTTGACGGGTGCTTTCGCACGACCGGTGTTGAACCTGTTCCCGGGGTTGCAATACTCACTGCATGTCCGGGGCGATCGGCCCCTGAGCTCCAGGATTGCCCCGCGGAGCATTCATTTTTCAAACCGGAGATTTCCCATGCGTCGTCTTGCGATTGCCTGTGCCGCCATTGCCGCCACCGTGTCCTTGCTTGCCGCGGCAAGCCCGGCCAGCGCCACGCCCTATCATCTGATCCGCTGGCAGGACACCGGCTTCTGCCAGATCTGGGACCAGAGTATCCCGACCACGCCGTGGCCGGCGAACTTCTCCATCGTCAGCGAGGAGCTGCCGACCTTCGACGCCGCGTTCAGCTACAAGACCGGCCTCCTGAACAACGGCACCTGCGCGTTCTGAGCGAACGCCATTCGATCACGCACAGGGCGGACACGCGGCAACAGCGCGGCGTCCGTCCTTGTGCTGTCAGATATGACGCCATCCAGCGTCAGTGATGCTTGATCAGGGCGTCGCGCGCGGCGGCGAGTTCGAGGAATGCCGCGCCGTTGCCGCCGCCGTCGGGATGCACCGTCTTGGCGGCGCGCTTGAAAGCCTGCTGGACTTCGGTCGCTGCGAGCCGGCGGCCGAACGGCAGGCCGAGCAATTGCCGGTACTGCTCCTCCTGCGTCAGCGCCTTCGGCGCCAGGCCGCGCCGGCCGAACCGCGGCGCCGACAGCATGTGCAGTGCGTCGTTGACGATGCCGAGACGGCGCAGCGCCATCGCTTTGGTGCGGCGGTCGGCCGATTTCATCGCCGCCTGGCGCAGGATCGGCAGCACCTGTGCGGCCGCATGCCGCAGCGTCTCGTCGATGTCGGTCGCGGCGATCTCCGCGACCATTTTGGCCATCTCGCGGTAGTCGGGATCCGGCGCCGCGCAAAAGCGCTCGATCGCAACTTTCCAGTGTCTGATATGCGGGTCCATGTCCGCGGTCCGTAACTGTCATCCGAATCCGGATAACAGCAACGCGCAAACGCGGCTTGGCGTTTCGGTTGGCGCAGTTTTGAATAGTGTTGTCGACAACGCTCACAAATCAGAACAAGGAAACGCCATGGCCCTTCTCGACAATCACATCGCCGTCATCACCGGTGCGGGCTCGGGCATCGGGCGCGCCATCGCACTGGGCTACGGCCGCGAGGGCGCGCGCGTGGTGCTGCTCGACATGAACGGCGATGCGGCGGCGGAAGCGGCCAGGGAGATCCGCAATGCCGGCGGCAAGGCGGAGAGCTTTGCGCTCGACGTGACCAATCGCGACGCCTGCGTCGCGATGGCAAAGCAAGTGGCCGACAAGGTCGGGCCGGTCTCGATCCTGGTCAACAATGCCGGCATCGCGCGCCGCAACGGCATGCTCGGCACCGACGAGGAAGTGATCAAGGATTGGGAAGACATCATCTCGATCAATCTCACCGGCGTGTTCAACGTGACGCATTCGTTCCTCGCGCCACTGCGCAAGAACAAGGGACGCATCGTCAACATCGGCTCGATCCAGTCCTTCGTGCATCTGCGCACGCCGAGTTCGCCGGCCTATACCGCCTCCAAGCACGGCGTGCTCGGCTTCACCAAGGCGCTGGCCGCCGAACTCGGCAAGGATGGTGTGCGCGTCAATGCAATCGGGCCGGGCTTCATCGAGACGCCGTTGAACGAGAAGGTGCGCGCCACCAATCCCGACCTCGTCAAGGTCTTCATGGACCACACCCCGCTCGGCCGCGCCGGCAAGCCGGAGGACATCGTCGGCCCCGCCATCTTCCTCGCCTCGGACCTGTCGGCCTATGTCTCGGGATCGATCGTGATGGTCGATGGCGGCTACCGCACATTGTGACGGATGGAACCGCAATCGTGGCGATTTCTGGGTATTTTGCTTACAGAGCAGGGAGTTAGGGGCGCGTTAAGGGCTTGTTAACCAAACCGGCACACCGTGGATCTACGGGGTAGTTGGTTCTCGATGTCTTCGCTTCACCGACGAAGCGGGCGTTGATCGGGAGGAGTTCATGTCTTACGCGTCCACCGTACCGTCGCCGGAAGCTCTGCTGCCGTCGCTGGCTCCAAATGAAATCGTCCCACTGCTGATCGGCGCGACCGTCGATGAAGTCGAGCGCGAGCTCGTGCTGCAAACGCTTGCGCGCTGCGACGGCAACCGCACCCGCGCCGCGCGCGTGCTCGGGCTGTCGGTTCGGACATTGCGGAACAAGATCCGCGAATATTCGGCCGACGGCATCGACGTGCCGCTGAGCGAGCACGCCGCAGCCTAGAGCAAGATCCGGGAGCGCGCGAAGCGGCTTTCCGGGAAGATCGTGCTTGGACAACGAGCTAAGCGTGATGACGATTCAACCGGATCTCATCACGCTTTGCGGCACGTCGACGCTAGATCGGCAGGTCGATCGAAAGCCGCCGCCAGCGCGACAATAGCTCGCTGCCGTCGGCATCGAGGCAGCGAGCGAGACGCACCTCGGTCGTCCCGGCCTGTTGCAGCGTCTGCGCGACCAGCGCCGTCGCATAGTCCCAATAGTCGCGCCGCCCCTTCGGATCGTCGTCGACCAGCGATTTTGCGAGGATCTCGACATAGATCGCAGCGACGGCTCTTTGCCAGAGCTCACCCGCGCGCTCGCCCTCCGCCGAGGGCGCGCCGGTCCGCGACTGCCAGGCCAACCAATAATTTTCCTCCGCGCCGACCCAAGCGGATGGCAATAGCGATGGATCGAGGCATGGCGAGCGACACTCAAGCGGCTGCATGCCGCGCGCGTCGCAGAAGAAGCAATAGCCAAGCTTGTCGTACCAGTTGACGCGCAGCAATCTGCGAATCTCGGTCTGTTGATCCGCTGCGAGCCGCCTCATGCCCGTCCGTTCGAGATCGCCGATGATCGCCTCCAGGCGATCGCGATCATACGGCTCGACCTCGAGCACCACGCCGATACTGCGCGGAAACAAGGCGTCGAGCATCTCGATCATCTCGCGATAGAACCGGCCCGCCAGGCCGCCGCCGCGCCACGCCTTCGCGACGCCGACATAGTTGCAGTAGATCAGCTCGCTTGCGTGATCGTAGGTGAAGAAGCCGAGGCCGATCGCGCGCCCTTCCGCGCGCAGGATGAAGCAGCGCGAGTCGAGGCAATATGACAGCTGCTGATCACCGACGCTGAACTCTCGTCGCTCGCCGACATCATCTGACAACACCCAGCGCACAATGTCGTCGGGGGCGTCGCGCTCGTTCGGAGGAAACAGCTCGGCATACAGATCGAGGACGCCGGTGTTGCGAAACGCCGCTTCATCGCGCAGATCGTGCCGCGTCACCACGATGTCGAACGTCAGCGGCCCTGTTGCGTCACCGGCAACTGCCCCGCGTCTGTCGTTCAGAATCCGCAACGCGTCCTCCCGTCACAATCTTCGCATCGAATTATGACTGTTGATCGCTTGCATCAGCCGCGCCGGGCAGAATTGAAGCCGTCATCCAACCTCTGTTACAAGCGGCTTGAAATCGCGACGGAGCATATCAGTGGCTGACGAGACAATCTCCCGCCAGGGGTCACGAGGGGCGCAGGGGCCGCAGGGCCGTCAGGGCGAGCCGGGTCGGCCCGGTCCGCAAGGACATCCGGGGCGGCCGGGGCCGGAAGGTGCGCGCGGCAAGCCGGGCCCGCAAGGCAAGCCCGGACTGGTTGGGAAGGCGGGTCCCCAGGGCAAGCCGGGAGCGCAAGGCAAGGCGGGCGTGCAGGGTCCGCGCGGCGAAGCTGGTCCACAGGGACCGCAGGGACCGGCCGGCCCGCGCGGTGAAGCCGGCCCGCCCGGACAATTGCCGTCGATCGAACAGGTGATGCCGTGGCTGCACATGATCTTCGACGCCTGGGAAGACTACAAGCGCACCAAGGAGCGTGAAGCCGCCGAGTTCGCCGAGCGCGATGCCGCCGAGCGCGCGGCAGCGGAGGCGATCGCGCTTGACGTCGACGCCATCGACTTCGCGGAAGATGACGACGAGGACGACGATCACAAGAAAAAGAAGAAGCACCGCAAGAAGGACAAGAAGTAATCCTTCCTGTCCTCGCGCGGCGACACGGCCAGCTCTGTCCGTGCCGCGCCCGATGCCTACGGCTCCGCGCCGGGATTGGCCGGAGGATCGGAGGGTCGAGCGAGGTGCATGAGCTGGAAGACCCAGCGCATCGCGTAGTACCAGGCAACGCCCGCGAACGCCCCGCAGGCCGACAGGATGATGACGTTGGCAAGGTCGATCGTCCCGCTCGACCACAGCATGCCGCAGGTCCAGAGCGCGGCAAACGCAATCGAACAGGACGTGAGCAGGGCAGGCTTCATGGCGTTGCTCCGGGATCGGGTGAACTGCACCGATGCCCGGACGCGTGGCGCCGTACCGTGACCTGCATCACGGTGCGCCCCGCCCTCAGCCAAATCGCAGGCGCGAACGCTCCCTCGCCTTCTCCGCCTCCACCTCGCGATCGCGCGCCGGTGCCGTGGTCTGCAACGAGATCAGGAGCCTGCGCGCGGCATTCGAGACCTCGGTCACGGCCAGGTTGAAGGCGGCCTCATTGGACTGCGACGGCTTGTTGAAGCCGGACAGTTTGCGCACGAACTGCAGCGCGGAGGCGTGGATCTCGTCTTCGGTGGCGGGCGGCTCGAAGTTGAACAGCGTCTTGATATTGCGGCACATGTCGGTCTCCCTCGCCCGCGGCAACGGGGCGGCTCTCTCAAGGACGATCGGCTGCTGCAAAATACGACATCGTGGTCTATTCTGGCAGTGTCATCGTCCACGGTGGAGCGAGGTTCCGGATGAGCCACGTGATCTACAAGGTAGTCCAGCACGACGGCGGCTGGGCCTATACCGTCAACGGGGTGTTCTCGGAACCATTTCCTACCCACGCCGCGGCACTCGCCGCTGCCCGACGCGCCGCCAACGAGCAGCGCGTCCCCGGCCGCACCGAGGCGATCCAGTACGAGACGTCGGACGGCAAATGGTTGACCGAAACCGCATCCGGCAACGACCGCCCGGAGACCGAGGTCGAGGACGGCCGCTAGATCATCTCGTCGCCTTCAGAACGGAACCTGGACGCCAAGCCGGTCGAAGAACGCCCGCCCCCGGTCGGTGATCCGCAATGCGCGCGGAATCCGATGCGGCGCAACGCCGCGCATCTCGATCAGCCGCGCCAGCACGGCATTGGCAAACGGACCGGCGAGATGCGGCACGCGCTCGGTCCAGTCGTTGCAGAGCCGCAGATGCGGCTGCCGCGCCGGATCGAAATCGATTGCCTCGGCCCGGCACCAGGCCAACCCCTGCTCGGTCACCCGACCATCGCGGCCGTCGATCAAGACCAGGCGGCGGCGGATCAGCGCATTCGACAACAGCACGCCGAGCTGACCCGCAAGGTGGTGGTAGCAGGTGCGCGATCGCCTGAGCTGCTCGGCCGGCATCGCACGCCTCCCCACAGTGGCCTTGGCCGCAAGATCGACGAGGTTCTCGATCAGCGCCGCGACGTCGTCGTCCCTGATCCGGTAATATCTGAACCTGCCCTGTGCCCACACGGAAAGCACGCGGGCGTCGACCAGCTTCTGCAAATGCGCGCTGGCGCCTTGCGGCGAAATGCCGGCGACCGCAGCAAGCTCGCCCGCCGGCAACGCCTTGCCGTCGGCCAGCGCACTGACCATCGCCTCGCGGACCGGATCTCCCAAGGCCTCGGCGATCCGCGAAAATCCTGTCTGCAAAGCCTGGGATGATCCCACCGCATCGTCCTCCAGATCGCGCCGAAACATCCTACCCGCATACGCCGTGCCGCGCAGTTCATTTCAGATTTTCCTGAAACGTCGCGGCGGCCTGTTCCGTTCAAATGGGCGGCAGTCGATCAAACACAAGGGAACGATCATGACAGCCGGCAGCAACGACGCGGAACGCATCTACAGGCTCTGGGATGAGGCGCTCGGTAACAAGGACCTCGAGGCGGCGCTCGCGCTCTACGCAGCCGACGCCTCGATCGAGAGCCCGCTGGTCCAGCATTTGATGCAGACCAAAGACGGGATCGTCCGCGGCCGCGACGCGCTGCGCGAGTTCATCACGCGCGTGTTCCGCACCAGCCCGCCGCAACGGCGGCGCTTCAAGCAGGGTTTCTTCAGCGACGGCCGCGTCCTGACCTGGGAATATCCGCGGCAGTCTCCGGACGGCGATCAGATGGATCTGGTCGAGGTCATGGAGATCGATGACGGCCTGATCCAGCGTCACCGGGTCTATTGGGGATGGTTTGCGCTGAACGTGCTCAAGGAGAGCTAGCCAAACACGTCTGCGCCAGCCGCGCCGCGCAGCTCTCGGACAACGCTTTCCCTCATGCTAGGCTTGCACCGAAGCGGCTGGACAAACGCGCCGCGCGTGGGAAGAAGCATGATGATCCGTTGGTGCGCGGCGCTCGTGGCCGCTCTCGTCTCGATCTCGGTACCGGCCATGGCTGCAGATTACCCCTCGCCGCAGGACGGCAAGTGGACCGCAAAGGACTTCAAGTTTCACAGCGGCGAGGTGATGCCGGAATTGCGGCTGCACTACACCACGGTCGGCGCACCGACCGGACAGCCGGTGCTGGTGCTGCACGGCTCCGGCGGCTCGGCCGCCAGCATGCTGACGCCGAGCTTTGCCGGCCAGTTGTTCGGCCCCGGCCAGCCGCTCGACGCGGCGAAATACTACATCATCATCCCTGACGGCATCGGGCACGGCAAATCGTCGAAGCCGTCGGACGCGATGCGGACGAGCTTTCCGAAATACGACTACAACGACATGGTCGACGCGCAGTATAGGCTGGTCACCGAAGGGCTCGGCATCAGGCATCTGCGGCTCGTGATCGGTAACTCGATGGGCGGCATGCACACCTGGATCTGGGGCGTGCGCTATCCGCGGATGATGGACGTGCTGGTGCCGATGGCCTCGCAGCCGACCGCTATGGCGGCACGCAACTGGATGCTGCGGCGGACGATGCTGGAAACGATCCGCAACGATCCCGACTACAATGGCGGCAACTACACCAGCCAGCCGCGGATGATGAAATACGCCGTCGCCGCCTATCGCTTCGCCAGTGCCGGCGGCACGCTCGGCTACCAGACGCTGGCGCCGACCGCGGCGCAGGCCGACAAGCTGGTCGACGACCAGCTGGCGCTGCCGGTCACATCAGATGCCAACGACTACATCTATCAATGGGAGGCCTCGCACGACTACGATCCCTCCGCCGGAATGGAGAAGATCGAGGCCACCTGTGTGCCATCAATGCCGCCGACGATGAACGCAACCCGCCGGAGACCGGCGTCACTGAAGCTGCAGTGAAGCGGATCAAGAACGGCAGGGTTGATCTGATCCCGGCAAGCAGCGAGACACGCGGCCATCTCACCACCGGCGATGCGAAGTTCTATGCCAGGCAATTGCAGGAACTGTTGCAGACGGCGCCGACGATGTAGCGATCGAGGCCCGGGCAATGTCCGCTGATCGCTTCCGCCGCATTGCGCTGAGCCTGCCCGAGGTCGTTGAAGGCGCGCATCACGGCACAACCGATTTCCGCGTCGGCAAGCGCATCTTCGCAACCCTCGGCTATCCCGACCAGGATTGGGGCATGGTGAAGCTGACACCTGAGCAGCAGGCGATGGTGATCGAGGCCGAGCCCGAGATCTTCCGGCCGGTGCCGGGCGGCTGGGGCAAGAGCGGCAGCACCAATGTCCGCCTCGCGAAAGCGGATCAGATCACGCTGCGCAGCGTGCTCGAAATGGCGCGGGACAATATCGCGGTGAAAGCCGCGAAGAAGGCGCGCACGAAGCAACCAACCTGAGCGCAACCATCCCGCACTGCATCAAGCAAGACACGCGGATTCGCTGATTCTTTGAGCATGCATCCCGCGCGCGGTTCGTGCCTAATCGCGCAAACCCCGGATTCGCGTGACGCTATGCGCGGGTCACGTAGAAGTTTTCGCCGGAGGAAGGTAATGCGAAGGCTCACGCATGTCGCGGTGCTTGCGTGGCTCGCCATGATGGTGGGCGCTGCACTGGCGTTCGACAACGGCCAATACGACAACGTGCCGCCCGATATCCGCGCCTGGTTCAAGAGCGTGATCGCGCCGAATGGCGTGCCGTGCTGCGACATCTCCGACGGCCATCGCACCAGCTACGACGTTCGGGGCGGCGCCTATTGGGTGCCGATCGAGGGCGAGTGGATGATGGTGCCGGAGCGCGCCGTGATCCGCGATCGCGGCAACCCGGTCGGCGAGGCCGTGGTGTGGTACGTGCACCACCGCGGCAGCATCATCATCAGCTGCTTCGTTCCGGCGGATGCGGTCTGAACGGCGCCCGCCGCCTGCGCGGGAAGCCTGCGCGCGAGGTCGCGTCAATTTGAAACAGTTACTCCCTGTTAACCTTACTTTTTAACCAATAATTAAGGATGAGTTTGCGGGCGCCGTGAGGCGCGGCCTAGCGTCTGCAGAAATGCTCCGTAACCGCGAGTTGGTGCGTGCCATGGCTCTTCGAAGAATGGCGTATCGAACAACTGGGGCGCTGATGGCGTCCCTTGGCGTTGCAGCGCTGCTGCTTGCTTCCCCGACCGAGACATATGCGAGATCCGGATCCGCAGCGCGCGGCACGTTCTCCTCGCACCATCCAGCCTTCCGCCATCATGTGCGGGTCCCCGGCATCGTGTTGCCGGACGCGGGCGGTTATTATGATGGCGCGGCGAGCGTTCCCTTCGCTGCCGACGTCCCGGCGCCAGTCTCGAGCGACGTCCGTTACACCTACACCCAGGACGTGCCGTGGGATTGGGCGCATCGCTATCCGCCGGCCGTGGTGCCGTCGGATCGGCCCTATGTGTCGAGCTGCCCCACCGAGAGCGTCACGGTGCCCGGCCGGGGCGGCGACCGCACGGTCAACATCACGCGGTGCTACTGACGAATAGCTCGATCCCGTTCGCAAAAACAAAAGAGGCCGCCCGCAAGGACGGCCTCTCGTATTTTGGCAGACGCTCGGCGCGCCGGCAGACAGCCGGTCAGGAATCCTCGCCCTTCAGATGGCCGACGTGCTTCTGGGTGTAGAGCTCAAGGCCGATGCGCTTGATCAGGTCGAGCTGGGTCTCGAGGAAGTCGATGTGGTCTTCCTCGTCCTTCATCAGCTGCTCGAACAGGTCGCGGCTGACATAGTCCTTGACGCCATGGCAGTAGGTCGCCGCCTCCTGGTAGAGCGTGCGCGCGCCGATCTCGGCGGCGAGGTCACACTCGATGATCTCCTTGACGTCCTGGCCGATCTTCAGGGGATCGAGCACCTGCAGATTCGGGAAGCCGTCGAGGAACAGGATGCGATCGACGAATTTGTCGGCGTGCTCCATCTCCTCGATGGACTCCTTGCGCCAGACCTTGGCCATCTCCAGGAGGCCCCAATTGTTGAGCATCCGGTAGTGCAGCCAGTACTGATTGATGGCGGTCAGTTCGCTGCGCAGCCCCTTGTTCAGATAATCGATGACCTTCGGGTCGCCTTGCATGATCCACTCCACCTGTCGCGGCCAACCTAGGCCGGCGCTAAACTTAGAATGTTTCTAAATCAGTTTGCGGGCAAGAGCAACCCTTCGCAGAAGCAGCGCGTGGGTAACCGGATTCGAAGGATTTGGCGCAGCGTCTTCGAAGCGGAAGCCCGTTCGCCGTCAGGAAGCGCGTCGAAACGAGAAGCTTCAGCAGGCCGCGAGCGCGAATTCGGCCGGCTCGGCGTCCTCGTTGGCGGCGTGCGGATGGCCGCTGTGGGGGCAGCCGGAGCAGCAGGCCTTGGCGCAGGGACCGAGCGCCTCGTCGATGATCGCCTTGATGGTGCGCGCGCAGCGGCCGCATTCGGCACTGCAGCCGAGGCAGCCGTACACCTGCTTGGCATTTCGTGTCACGGCCCCACCGCCATTAACGGCATTGCGGACATCGTGGTCGCTGAGGACGTTACAGGAACAGACAATCATCGGAGAAAGGCGGGGTCCAACGGTGATGTTTGGCAATATGGATATTGTCGGCTCCCGCGGGATGCAAAAGGAAAAAGCGGTTTTTGTAGCAATTCCAAACTGATGCGGGATTCATATTGGAATGAGTCTAAATCGATCGGAGGTCAGGAATCCGACACCCGCCGGGTGGCTGACGGGCCAATAACCGCTGCCTTCGCCGCCGGCCCCCATGAGTAGGCGCCTCGCCGCGGCGCTATCGGGCTTGTGCGTTGCAAGATATTGCAAAAGCTGCAAGCATTTGGTCGCGAATGCGGCAGCGTCGTTCATTGATCATTCAAGCTGAATATGGAACCCTCCGGCGAGACAGATCGCCAATGCACGCTGTCCCTGCTGCCGCGAGAAAGGTGAGGCCATGAAGAAGACATTGCTGGCGCTTTGCGCCGTTGCCGCTGTGGCGGCTTCGACTGTGGCGGTGCCCGCCCCCGCCCAGGCACAACGTGGTGTCGCCGCCGGCGTCGCTGCGGGATTGATCGGTGGCGCCATTGTCGGTGGCGCGATCGCATCGCAGAACCGCTATTACGGTCCCGGATACGGCTACTATGCGCCCGGTCCGGCCTATGTCGCCGAACCCGGCTACGGCCCCGACTGCTTCTGGCAGCGCCAGCGGTTCTGGGACGGCTACACCTGGCGTGTTCGCAGCGTCCGCGTTTGCGATTGATCGCCGTTCATCTCGATTAAATCGAACCAGATGTCCCGGAAAACCGACTGTTTCTCCGGGACATCTGCTGCAGATGGCCAGAAAAAACCGCTTTTCTGCGCGATCAGCCTGCGGACGTTTACTTTCGGTTGACTGTTCTGCGCTGTTTAGCAAGACAGCAGTTCGAGATCAGCGTGTGAGTCACCTCAACCCGGCGCCGAACCACGACGCCACCACCTTCCAGGAGAGCCAAAGACATGAAGAAGACTTTAGCTGCCCTTGTCGCCGTTACCACGATTGCCGGTTCGCTGGCCGTTGCTCCGGCTGCCAAGGCTGGTGACGGCGGCGCCGTCGCGGCCGGCGTTGCCGGCGGCCTGATCGGCGGCGCCCTGCTGGGCGGCGCTATCGCAGGCGCTCGCCCCGCGCCGGTCTATGTCGCACCGGCGCCGGTTTACGTCGAAGAGGCCCCGTGCCGCATGGTTCGTGAGCGCTTCTGGGACGGCTACGGCTGGCGCTTCCGTCGCATCCAGGTTTGCGACTGATCGACCGACACGTTTTCAGCATCACACTCGAAAACCCGGCCTCGCGGCCGGGTTTTTGCTTTGCGCCACCAAGCGGTCTTGCGAGCCAGCCCGGTCAGCGCTGCCCATTCATCGCGCGCAGCACCGCCTCGCTCGGCCAGCAATCGACCTTTAGCCCGGCCTGCTTCTGATAGGCGCCGAGCGCCGCGCGGGTCTGCATCCCGGCCTTGCCGTCGAGCTTGTCCTTGTAGAGACCGATCTTCGTCAGCTGCTGCTGCATCGCCTCGACATCGGCGGAGCGCAGCTGCTTCGACGCCGACCATGGCGTCGCGAATGGCTGCGGGCTCGTCATGCGGTCGGCGAGGTGGCCGACGAACAGCACGTAGAGATCGGAGAAATTGTATTCCTTGATCACGAAGTAGTTCGGCGTGGTCAGGAAGGCCGGACCGTAGCTGCCTTCCGGCTGCAGCAGCGACGCCGATTGCGCCTGCTCGGCGGCGCTGAGCTTCTGCCCGCGCACCGGCACGAAGCCGGCGCGCAGCCACTGGCTGATCGGCTTCGTCACTTCAGGCACGCCCATCGTGCAGTCGGCATTGGCCGGCGCCTGCACCTCATAAGCCCAGCGCACGCCGGGCTGCCAGCCCTTGTTGACCAGCTGCTGCGCGGCGGAGGCGAGCGCGTCCGGCACCGAATGCCAGATGTCGACGCGGCCGTCGCCGTCGAGATCGACGCCGTGCT
Source organism: Bradyrhizobium sp. USDA 4538 (assembly GCF_024171045.1). Lineage (NCBI taxonomy): Bacteria > Pseudomonadati > Pseudomonadota > Alphaproteobacteria > Hyphomicrobiales > Nitrobacteraceae > Bradyrhizobium > Bradyrhizobium sp. USDA 4538. The sequence continues at coordinate 5,447,212 of NZ_JALJZE010000001.1, read as the reverse complement.
TGTAATATTCCGACGGCAGGAACTGGGTGTAGCCGGTCGCTCCCGCCCACGATGAGCGCATCTCCTTGCGCGTCACCGCGCCCTCGCCGAGGATCTTCAGCGCCAGGATGAACTCGGTACGGTACTGATCCTTGCGACGGCCGACATAGGCCTGCGTTGCCACCACGCGCAACGTGTCGTAGGGCAGAGAATAGCGTCCGTAGTCGGTCTCGCGGCCCCAGATCGCCAGCACGACGGTGGCCGGGACGCCGAACCGCTTCTCGATCGCATCGAGCGAGGAGCGATACTTCTGCATCAGCCGCTGCCCTTCGGCGGCGAGCCGCGCGATCGAGGCTTCCCTGATATAATCGGCCGGCACCTGCACGAACTCGGCCTGCGCCGGTGCGCCGGTCTTGGGACGTCCTGGCAGGATCAGGTCGGGCAGCTTGTAGTCGGGCTCGAGCGAGCGCGTCTCGCGATCGAAGGTTTCGCGCGACACGCCGGCGGCCTTGGCCTCCGGCCACAGCGAGGCGATGAATTGCGTGAACGCGGCATCGGCGGCGCGCGCGGGTGAGACGACGGATGCGAGCAGGAGCCCGAGGGCAAGCGCGCGGAGGAATGTCAAATCCAACAACCTGTTCACGCAGCGGTCCAATGGGCGCGGCATCAGGCCAACGCCCGCGATATCAGTGTCGTGAGCCTTACCACGACACCGGATTGCTGTGAACCTTGGCGGCCGCGCTCAATGCGCGGCCTGCTTGGCGCCTTCAATCGAGTCGTTCGACAGCTTGTCGACGATGGCGATGCCGATCGCCGACAGGATGAAGACGCAGTGGATGATGGTCTGCCACATCACGCCGGTCTCGGTGTAGTTGCCCTTGCCTGACGACAGCGCGCCGGCCTCGATGAAGGTGCGCAGCAGATGGATCGAGGAGATGCCGATGATCGCCATCGCCAGCTTGATCTTCAGCACGCTGGCATTGACGTGGCTGAGCCATTCCGGCTCGTCCGGGTGTCCCTGCAGATTGAGGCGCGACACGAAGGTCTCGTAGCCGCCAACGATCACCATCACCAACAGGTTCGAGATCATGACGACGTCGATCAGGCCGAGAACGGCCAGCATGATCTGCTGCTCGCTGAAATCGAAGGCATGGGCGAACAGGTGCCACAGTTCCTTGAGGAACAGCACGACATAGACGCCCTGGGCGATGATCAGGCCGACATAGAGTGGCAATTGCAGCCAGCGCGATCCGAAGATCAGCATGGGAACGGGACGCAGCGACCGGCCCTTCGCGGGGGCGCGCGCCTCAGAAAGTGCGGACATGGTGGAGTGCTCGCAGGATTGAAAATTGCGGAGCGCTCTATCTACGCAATCCCGCGCGCTTGAAAAGCGACAACTGGCCGCAGATTGCGCCGCGATGCCGTCACGATCCTGCCAACGAAGAACGGTCGAGCGCGGCGAGATGCCGCGTTCGACCGTTCATACTGGTCAGCGCGTCAGCTTCTTGTACTTCACGCGATGCGGAATGATGCTGTCCTGGCCGAGCCGGCGCATTTTGTCCTTTTCGTAATCCTGGAAGTTGCCCTCGAACCATTCGACATGGCTGTCGCCCTCGAAGGCCAGGATGTGGGTCGCGATGCGGTCGAGGAACCAGCGGTCATGGCTGATGATGACGGCGCAACCGGCGAAATCCTCGAGCGCCTCTTCCAGCGCGCGCAGCGTGTCGACGTCGAGGTCGTTGGTCGGTTCGTCGAGCAGCAGCACGTTGGCGCCCGACTTCAGCATCTTGGCGAGATGCACGCGGTTGCGCTCACCGCCCGACAGCGCACCGACCTTCTTCTGCTGGTCGGCGCCCTTGAAGTTGAACGCCGAGCAGTAGCCGCGCGAATTGACTTCCTTCTTGCCGAGCAGGATCAGCTCGTTGCCGCCGGAGATCTCCTCCCACACCGTCTTGTTGCCCTCGAGCGCGTCGCGCGACTGGTCGACATAGCCGAGGTGCACGGTCTCGCCGACCGTGATGGTGCCCTTGTCCGGCGTCTCCTGCTCGGTAATCATCTTGAACAGCGTGGTCTTGCCGGCGCCGTTGGCGCCGATCACGCCAACGATGCCGCCGGGCGGCAGCTTGAAGGTGAGATCGTCGATCAAGAGGCGATCGCCAAATCCCTTGCTGAGGCCTTCGAAGTCGACGACGTTGGCGCCGAGCCGCTCGGCGACCGGAATGATGATCTGCGCGGTCTGGGTCTGCTTCTCGCTCGCCTTCTTGAGCAGCTCCTCATAGCGCTGGTAGCGGGCCTTCGACTTGGCCTGACGCGCCTTCGGCGAGGACGCGACCCATTCCTGCTCGCGGGCCAGCGTCTTCTGATGCGCGGCGTCCTCGCGGCCTTCCTGCTCGAGCCGCTTCTGCTTCTGCACCAGCCAGGACGAGTAATTGCCCTCGTAGGGGATGCCGCGGCCGCGGTCGAGCTCGAGGATCCAGCCGGTGACGTTGTCGAGGAAGTAACGGTCGTGGGTGACGATCAGGATCGCGCCGGGATAGTTGCGCAGATGGCCTTCCAGCCACGACACCGACTCGGCGTCGAGATGGTTGGTCGGCTCGTCGAGCAGCAGCAATTCCGGCTGGTCGAGCAGCAGGCGGCACAGCGCCACGCGGCGGCGCTCACCGCCGGACAGCTTGGTGACGTCGGCATCGTCGGGCGGGCAGCGCAGCGCGTCCATCGCCTGGTCGACCTTGCTGTCGAGATCCCACAGGCCCTGGGCCTCGATCTCGTCCTGCAGCTTGGTCATCTCGTCGGCGGTCTCGTCCGAATAGTTGACCGCGAGCTCGTTGTAACGGTCGAGAATCGCCTTCTGCTTGGCGACGCCCTGCATGACGTTCTCACGAACGTTGAGTGCCGGATCGAGGTGCGGCTCCTGCTCGAGATAGCCGACGCGGGCGCCCTCGGCGACCCAGGCCTCGCCGTTATACTCCTTGTCGAGGCCGGCCATGATCTTGAGCAGCGTCGACTTGCCCGAGCCGTTGACGCCGAGCACGCCGATCTTGGCGTCCGGGTAGAAGCTCAGATGGATGTTATCGAGCACCTTGCGGGTCGGGTACGCCTTGGTCAGACCCTGCATGAAATAGATGAACTGGCGAGCCATCCGCTGTCCCTGGAATTGATCCGATTTGTGGAAATTTTGCTGCCGCCGATGTAACGGCCGGCCCCCGAAAGCGCAACCGCGGGACCTCTGTTTTCCGTCCGTTCACCACGTTTCGCGGCTTCACCACGGATGATTACGGGTTCGACGTCATGTGTGCGCCGAATCACGACAATTGAAACCATCTTTTAATAAATCAGGCCAAAACTCGTTCTCAACGTCGAAAAACGGCGATTTTCGCGGCAGAACCGCGGCCAAAACAGTTGAGGCCACTTCATGGCTACCATCATTTCAGCACCCCTTCCGCGCCCGACGACCAAAGGCGAGGCGACGCTGTTCGCCGAATTCCGTGCCTTTTGGCGCGCCTTCGTCGCCAAGGCTTTCAATCCCTACCGGCCGGAACTGCACTATATGCGCGGCCCGGGTCCGGCCTGCCGTGCCAAGCAGATGGCGCTGTCGCCGGCGGTCCGCTCGATGCTCGCCGGTATCCGCGCCACGAAGAAGCCGTCGCCGCGCGTGTGACAATCGCCGCTTTTTGAAACCGCGGCCGCTTGCGCGCCTGCCGATTGCGCGCGACCATAACGGGTATCCCGACGGTTGATCTCCCGCCGTCGTCCTCACCCTGAATGGACCTCCCCGATGACGCGGCTCCGCTGTGCAATCCTCGACGACTATTTTGACATCGCGCTTTCGGTGGCCGACTGGCCGAAGGTCAAGGACCGGGTCGACGTCACCGTGTTCGACAAGCCGTTCGCGAGCGAGGCGGAAGCGGCGACGAAGCTGAAGGATTTCGAGATCATCTGCGCGATGCGCGAGCGCACCCCGTTCCCGAAGAGCCTGCTCGACGCGTTGCCCAGGCTGCAGCTCCTGATCACGTCAGGCATGCGCAACGCGGCGATCGACATGGAGGCCGCCAAGGACCGCAAGGTGGTGTTGTGCGGCACCCAATATAACCGCGATCCCACCGCGCCACTGACCATGGGCCTGATCCTGGAACTGACCCGCGGCATCGGCCGCGAGAACGCGCGCATGCGCGCCGGCGAGGCCTGGCAGACCTTTGCCGGTACCGAGATCGAGGGCAAGACGCTCGGCATCATCGGCCTCGGCAAGCTCGGCAGCAAGGTCGCCGGCATGGCCAAGGTGTTCGGCATGAACGTCATCGCCTGGAGTCCCAATCTGACGCCGGAGAAGTGCAAGGAGGCCGGCGTCGGCTATGCCAACAAGGACGAGCTGTTCGCGACATCAGACATCATCACCATCCATGTCGTGCTGAGCCCGCGCTCGCGCGGACTGGTCGGCGCCGCCGATCTCGCCCGCATGAAGCCGTCGGCCTATCTCGTCAACACCGCGCGCGGGCCGATCGTCGATGAGGACGCCCTGTTCGCGGCGCTGCGCGACAAGACGATCGCCGGCGCCGGCATCGACGTGTTCTCGGTCGAGCCGCTGCCGTCGGATCATCCGCTGCGCAAGCTCGACAATGTCGTGATCACGCCGCATCTCGGCTACGCGACGCGCGAGAGCCTGCAGGCGCATTATCAGCAGATGGTCCAATGCATCGACGCCTTCACCAAGGGCAGCGAGCCGCCGCGGCGCCTGGCCTGACAGTAGCATTCACCGCGACTAGCCGAGCCAGCGGAACGCGCGTTCGAGCTCGGCGCGGCCGTTCCGGTCGTACCAGCGCCCGTGGGCGAGGATGATCCGCTCCGGATCCCATTCGATCATGCGGGCGACGGCGGCCTTCATCGCGTCCCTGTCCTGCAGGAAGGTCGAGCGCAGATCGGTTGGCGTGCTGCCATCGGGATCGCGCACGCCGCCGAGCCAGATCAGGAACCGCATCAACGGCGAGCGGACTCGTCCGGCCTCAAAATTCTCGATCAGGTCCGTCAGCAGCAATGTCCGCGACGGCAGATGGAAGAACACGACCTCCGTCATATAGCTGCCTGCCACCGGCAGCGTCGCGATCCACTCATCCCAGGGATAGCCGGATGATCGTTCCAGTGGCTCGCCTTCGAAGGTCAGCCGATTGTCCGCCTGTTGCTTGATCCCGGGCGCAAGGAAGATGCGCGCATCCGGATAGGCAGCATGCCATTCCGGAATCCACCAATAGTGCAGACGATTCGGACCGATGATCCAGCGCGGTACGCCCAGCTCAACGATTGCGGCCTTGAGCTCGGCCAGCAATGGTGTCGGCGAGTGAATGAACAGCCGCCCACCCGGCAGACGAACGATCGTCGCGCGCGTTGGAAACGGCATCTTGAACCAGCGCGGACCGAACCGGATGATCGGACCATCGATCATCCATACGTCATCGGCGACAGGCTTTGGCGCATTCAGCGGCGGATAGGTCTCGCAGACGTCCTGCATCGCATTGCTTCCCAAGCTGCAACGTCGAAATGCGCGGCTTGTTGCAACAAAAAAGGCGCGCTGTTCGCGCGCCTTTTTCAATGATGAACTTGCCGGTTGGCCTAGCGCACCGTCACCGGTGCGGGCAGCGGCTGCACCGTGGTCGGCTGCGTGCCGGGCAGCGGCGCGGCCGCCTGAGTCTGGGCCGCAGAGGGAGCCATCGGGTTCGCGGGCGCGGCAGAAGCCGTCGCCGTTCCCGGCGGCGGACCACCGGGCAGCACAACCACGCGGGTGCCGACCTTGGCACGCTCGAACAGGTCGGAGACGTCCTCGTTCAGCATGCCGATGCAGCCCGACGAGACGAACTTGCCGATGGTCGACGGCTGGTTGGTGCCGTGAATACGGTACACGGTCGAGCCGAGATACATCGCGCGGGCGCCGAGCGGGTTGCCGGGTCCGCCGGCCATGAAGCGCGGCAGATAGGGCTGACGCTCGATCATCTCGGTCGGCGGATGCCAATCCGGCCACTCGGCCTTGCGGGTGATCTTCTGCACGCCGGTCCACGTGAAGCCGTCGCGGCCGACACGGACGCCGTAACGAACCGCCCGGCCATTGCCCAGGATGTAATAGAGGTAGGTGTTCGACGTATCGACAACGATCGTGCCTGCCGGCTCCTTGGTCGCGAACGCCACTTCCTGGCGACGCAGATTCGGCGGCAGTTGCGCCGGGGCGTCTTCGGGCTGCTCGTCCGGGGGCAGCGCCGCGATCTGCACCGGCTTGCCGTTGGCATCGACCGGCGCCTGCTGCTGCGGCACGGCTCCGGTAACGCCCTCGGGCGGACGCATGCCGCCGCGGTCGTCGCCGTAGGAAACGCCGGCGGCCGGAACGCCATTGTCGCGATTGGCTTGTTGCGCACCCGGACGGTCGCCGTAGATCACCGGCGGCGGCCCCATCGGACGGCCGTAGCGGGGATCATCGGGCGACATCACCGGCCCAGTCGGCGCGCCACGGTCGGAATAGACCGGAGGAGCATTCATCGGGCGGCCATAGCGCGGATCGTCCGGCGACATCACCGGACCGGTCGGCGCGCCACGATCGGAATAGGCGGGCGCATTCGCCGGACGGCCATAGCGCGGGTCGTTCGGCGACAGCACCGGGCCGGGCGGCGGCAATGCAGCCGAATCCTGCCCGTCATCGTCATTGAGTGCGTCGAAATCCGGCATGCTGCCCTGGGGGTAGGGCTGGGGCGCCGTCGAATAGGCGGTGCCTTGGGGCGCCGGGTAACCCTGCTGCGCATGCGCAAGCGAGGTTCCTGCCACGCCGAGAGCCGCGGCAGCGCAAATCGTCAGAATGCGGTTGATCATCATTGCTCTGTTATAGTCCCCAAGCCACACCGGACTGTTAACGGCCCAATGCAGGAAGATAGCGGCGCATTCAAGACAAATCCGCGAAACCCGGGCTATTCCGGGCCTTTTGTGATTTCGCGTCAACGCTGCGGCAAAGATGTCTCACGGGTCGGGAATGTTTGTCCACGTGGCCAAAGTCATCAATCACCCGCATTTTGTAACAAACAGTCGCGGGACGTTGCGATATCTTCGAATCGGCCTGATTCGCGCTCGCGACGCCGGCTTTCTTGTGTGGTCACCGCGTTCCCTCGACATCGAAGACCCTCCCGCAGAAGGGGGAACCCGCGCCCATGCTCCCCGGCCTTCGTTTTCTGTTCGCCGCGATCGTGCTGGCGACTTCGCTTCTGGTGTTCGGGTTAGGGGCAGCCGCGCTGTTTCGCGCGGCGCATGAAGAGTTCGCCAGCATTCCGGCCCGCCGGGCACCGCCGCCCGAGCCGCAATTCGCGCAGCAGCCCGAGACGCCGCCAGTGCTTGCCATGGTGCGGGTCGACCCGCCCGCCGCCGACAAGGTGACGACCGATACGCCAGCAGCCCCGTCCGAGCCGGCCGCGTCCGAACAACCGGCCGCTCCCGCTGAGATCGCCGCCCCTGCAGCCGAGCCGGAGAAGGTCGCCGCCGTGACGGCGGATGATCCGGTCCCACCCGCTCCGCCGAAGCCGGAGGCCCAAGCCACGGAGACCCCGGCGCCGGCCCAATCCGCCGACACTGCGGCTCAGACTCCGACCGCAGATCCCTCGGCGGCATCGGAGCCGACGCCCGCTGCCGCCGAAGCCGCACCGGCGGCTACGGAGGCCAAGGTCGCCGCCGTCGCCGATCCGCCCGGCCCCAGCGAGCCCGCGCTTCCGCCGCCGGCACCCGCGATGGCAGCGCCGGAGCCCGCCCCGCCGCCATCACCCGAGGCGATCGCGGCCGCGACCAAGATCGCGACGCTGGGTGGGCCTGAAGTTGTTGTCGAAGCGCCGGTGGCGCCGAAGGCCGCTGAGGCGAAGAAGCCGGAGCGCAGCGCGGTCAGCAAGCCGGCACATCGCAAGGAGCGGCGGCGGATTGTCCGCGCGCCGCCGGTTCGGCAGATCGTTCAGCAGCAGCAGCTCGATCCGTTCGGCCAGCCGACGCTGGTGCCGCTCACCCGCCGCTAGCAAGCAGGAATGACCTGTCAGGCCGGTCCCGTCGCGATCGGCGGGCCGCTCGCCTGCCCCCATTCCGACCACGAGCCGTCATAGAGCGCGCTCTCGGTGACGCCGAGCCGGTAAAGCGCCAGCGTCAGCACGCCGGCCGAGACGCCGGAGCCGCAGCTCGTGACGATGGGCGCATCGAGCTTTACGCCGGCGCCCGCGAACGACTTGCGCAGGTCATCGAGCGGCTTCATCTCGCCGGTCGCGGCATCGAACAATTGGTTGTAGGGCACGTTGCGGGCGCCTGGGATGTGGCCGGCGCGGATGCCCGGACGCGGCTCCGGCGCGCGGCCTTCGAAGCGGTCGGCGGCGCGCGCATCGATCACCTGCTCGGCACGGCTTTCGACATTGGCGATCATCTGCTCGATGCTGCGCACGCGCTGCGGATCGTAGCTCGCCTTGAAGGTCGCAGGCTTCGGCTTCACCTCGCCGCTCTCGACCGCCCTGCCCTCGGCGCGCCACTTCTTCAAACCGCCGTTGAGAATGCGCACGTTGCGATGGCCATAGGACAGGAACATCCACCAGGCGCGCGGTGCCGCGACCCAGCCGCCGGAATCGTAGATCACCACGGTGTCGGCATTGCCGATGCCAAGCGCACCGATGTCGCGGCCGAACTGCTCGGCGCTGGGAAACATGTGCGGCAGCGGATTGGCATGGTCGGACACCGCGTCGACATCGAAGAACACAGCACCCGGCAGATGCGCGGCGAGATAATCGTCCTTCGGCAATGGCAGCACGCCGGGCAGCTTGAAGGTCGCGTCGAGCACCTTGACGTTGGCATCGCCGAGATGCGCAGCCAGCCATTCGGTCGAAACGAGCGGATCGTCGGTCATCGTCATCTTGCGTGTTTCTCCATCGTCATTGCCGGACTTGATCCGGCAATCCATCTTGCCTTGAAGCGATGGACACGCGGGTCAAGCCCGCGTGTGACATCCTGCCTAGCCCTTCTTCTTCGGCTCCCACGCCTCGATCGGCCCGCCGGCCTCGCGCCAGGCGGCAAAGCCGCCGCCCATATGCGCGACCGGCTTCAGGCCCATGTCCTTTGCGGTCTTGGCGGCGAGCGCCGAGCGCAGGCCGCCGGCGCAGTGGAAGATGAACTTCTTGTCTTCCTGGAAGATCGGCTTGGCATAAGGGCTGTTCGGATCGATCCAGAACTCCAGCATGCCGCGGGTGCAGGAGAACGCGCCGGGGATCTTGCCGTCGCGCTCGATCTCGCGGGGATCGCGGATGTCGACGATGACGACGTCGTTCTTGCCGATCAGCGTGATCGCGTCGGCCGCGCTGATGGTCTCGATCTCGGCATTGGCCTCGTCGATCATCACCTTGATGCCGCGGTGGATGTTCTGGGGCATGGGGCTCTCCCTGGCTTTTCTTGATCGTCATTCTGGGGCGATGCGGCAGCATCGAACCCGGAATGACGATCGAATTTCATCAACTCGAGATTCCGGATCGATCCCATGGACCGTCCGGAATGACGGGATTGGTTACCGCACCAGCTCCCGCATCGCGTTCTCCAGACCTTCGATCGTGATCGGATACATGCGCTCGGAGAACAGGCGGCGGATGATGGTGGTCGATTCCGAATAGTCCCAGTGCTTCTGCGCCACTGGATTGAGCCATACCGCGTGCGGATAGGTGCGGATGATGCGGTCGAGCCAGACCGAGCCGGCCTCTTCATTGACATGCTCGACCGAGCCGCCGGGAACCATGATCTCGTAAGGCGACATCGAGGCGTCGCCCACGAACACCACCTTGTAGTCGTGCGGGTACTTGTGCAGCACGTCCCAGGTCGGCGTGCGATCGGTGAAGCGCCGCTTGTTCTGCTTCCACACGCCCTCATAGAGGCAGTTGTGGAAGTAGAAATATTCCATGTGCTTGAATTCGCTCTTGGCGGCCGAGAACAGTTCCTCGACCTGCTCGATATGCGAATCCATCGAGCCGCCGATATCGAAGAACACCAGCACCTTGACCGCGTTGCGCCGCTCGGGGCGCATGTGCACGTCGAGATAGCCGTGGTTGGCGGTCTCCTTGATCGTGGTGTCGAGGTCGAGCTCGTCGGGCGCGCCGGTGCGCGCGAACTTGCGCAGCCGCCGCAGCGCCACCTTGATGTTGCGGATGCCGAGCTCGACATTGCCGTCGAGATCCTTGAACTCGCGCTTGTCCCACACCTTCACGGCGCGGTTGTTGCGGTTCTTCTCCTGCCCAATGCGGACGCCCTCGGGATTATAGCCATGGGCGCCGAACGGCGAGGTGCCGGCGGTGCCGATCCACTTGCTGCCGCCCTGGTGGCGGCCCTTCTGTTCCTCGAGCCGCTTCTTCAGGGTCTCCATGAGCTTGTCCCAGCCCATGGCCTCGATCTGCTTCTTCTCTTCCTCGGTGAGATATTTCTCCGCGAGCTTCTTCAGCCACTCCTCGGGGATCTCCGCCTTGCCCATGGCGTCGAGCAGGCTCTCGAGCCCCTTGAACACGGTGCCGAACACGCGGTCGAACTTGTCGAGATTGCGCTCGTCCTTCACCAACGCGGCGCGCGACAAATAGTAGAAGTTCTCGACCGTCTGCTCGGCGAGATCGGCGTCAAGCGCTTCCATCAAGGTCAGATATTCCCGTAGCGTCACGGGGACCTGGGCGTCGCGCAGCGATGTGAAAAACTGCAGGAACATACCCACCTAGATCGCCCGCTGGGCCGGTGGCGTCAAGGGCCCCCGGCCGTGCTTCATCCCGAGATCAGCCATCCACTTTCACCGGGTTACCTCCGCCGCCGTCGGTCCGTGGCGGCGCCCGCGCCACCGCGGCAAGGTCGCGCCACGCCGGCGATCATTCCGCAGAACGGAAAGATGATGCATGACATTCCATGGCGGAAGCCCACATCGGTACCGCTGCGCTGCGGAATCCGCGCTAGACCGCCCGGCTTTTTCAATTAGAATTGTACCGGACAAGATATCGGAGAGGACACGCGACCGCTGCGAGAGCGGTCGTTTCGTGTGGGGGCCCGGGCCGCCGACGAACGAAGCAAGGCAAACAGATAGATGAAATTCACGGGTACCAAGGACTACGTCGCCACCGATGACCTCAAGGTCGCCGTCAATGCCGCCATCGTGCTCGAGCGCCCGCTGCTGGTGAAGGGCGAGCCCGGCACCGGCAAGACCGTGCTGGCCGAGGAAGTCGCCAAGGCGATCGACGCGCCGCTTTTGACCTGGCACATCAAGTCGACCACCAAGGCGCAGCAGGGCCTCTACGAATACGATGCCGTCTCGCGACTGCGCGACAGCCAGCTCGGCGACGCCCGCGTGTCCGACATCAAGAACTACATCAAGCGCGGCAAGCTGTGGGAGGCCTTCACCAACGAGAAGCGCCCAGTGCTGCTGATCGACGAGATCGACAAGGCCGACATCGAATTCCCCAACGATCTGCTGCTCGAACTCGACCGCATGGAATTCCACGTCTACGAGACCGGCGAGACCATCAAGGCGAAGCTGCGCCCGATCGTGATGATCACGTCGAACAACGAGAAGGAACTGCCGGACGCCTTCCTGCGCCGCTGCTTCTTCCACTACATCAAGTTCCCCGACAACGAGACGATGGGCAAGATCGTCGACGTGCATTTCCCCGGTATCAAGAAGCGCCTGGTGGAAGAGGCGCTGCGGATCTTCTTCGAAGTCCGCGAGGTGCCGGGCCTGAAGAAGAAGCCCTCGACCTCGGAACTGCTCGACTGGCTCAAGCTGCTGTTGAACGAGGACATCACCCCCGAGATGCTGCGCGAGCGCGATCCGCGCAAGCTGATCCCGCCGCTGCATGGCGCGCTGCTCAAGAACGAGCAGGATGTGCATCTGTTCGAGCGGCTGGCTTTCCTCAGCCGCCGCGAAGTCTAGTTCCGATATCGGCAAACGCCGGGGCGATGGCTCCGGCGTTTTGCTTCTGCAGCTCAACAAACAAGCCAACAAGCAAGAAGACCAGGGAAGATGAACGTCCAGACCCAGATCCGGGCCGCCGAGCCCGTCACGACAGAGCACTTCGACGTCCTGATCGCAGGCGCCGGCATCTCCGGCGTCGGCGCCGCCTACCACCTCACCACGCAATGCCCCGGCACCAGCTTCGTGGTGCTGGAGACGCAGAAGACTTTTGGCGGTACCTGGTCCACCCACCGCTATCCCGGCATCCGCTCCGACAGCGACCTGCACACCTTCGGCTATCGCTTCAAGCCGTGGACCAGCGCGCCGATCGCGACCGCGGCCGAGATCCTGAAGTACATGGGCGAGGTGATCGAGGAGAACGACATCGCCCGTCACATCCGCTACCGCCACGCCATCACCGCGGCGAAGTGGTCGAACGAAACCAATCTCTGGACCATCGATGCGACGCGCATCGACACCGGCGAGCGGCTGCGCTTCACCACCAACTTCTTCTGGATGTGCCAGGGCTATTATCGCCACGACGCGGGCTATACGCCCGAATGGACCGACATGGCGAAGTTCAAGGGCACCGTCGTGCATCCGCAGACCTGGCCCGACGACCTCGACTACAAGGGCAAGCGCGTGGTCGTGATCGGCTCCGGCGCCACCGCCGCGACCCTGATCCCGGCGATGGCCAAGGACGCCGGCCATGTCACCATGCTGCAGCGCTCACCGACCTATTTCCGCACCGGCCGCAACGCCATCGAGATCGCCGAGGAGCTGCGCAGGCTGCAGGTCGACGAGCACTGGATCCACGAGATCACCCGCCGCAAGATCCTGTTCGAGCAGGACGCCTTCACCAGGCGGACCTTCGCCGAGCCCGAGGGCGCCAAGAAGGACCTGCTGGCAGCGGTCGAAGCCGTCCTCGGCAAGGACTACGACATCGCCACGCATTTCACGCCGAGCTACCGGCCGTGGCGGCAGCGCATCGCCTTCGTGCCGGATGCCGACCTGTTCCACGCCATCAAGGGCGGCAAGGCGTCGGTCGTCACCGACGAGATCGACCGCTTCACCGAGACGGGCATCCTGCTCAAGTCCGGCAAGCAGCTCGAGGCCGACATCATTATCACCGCGACCGGCTTCCACCTCTCCGCCAACGGCGGCATCGACTTCGAGATCGACGGCAAGCCGCTCGACTTCGCCGATACCGTGACCTATCGCGGCATGATGTTCACCGGCGTGCCGAACCTCGTCTGGGTGTTCGGCTATTTCCGCGCCAGCTGGACCTTGCGCGTCGATCTGGTCGGCGACTTCGTCTGCCGCCTGCTGCAGCACATGAAGGCGACCGGCGCGAACAAGGTGACGCCGGAACTGCGCCCCGAAGACCACAACATGCCGCTGCTGCCGTGGATCGATCCGGAGAACTTCAACCCCGGCTACATGATGCGCGGCATGCACCTCTTGCCGAAGCGCGGCGACAAGCCGGAGTGGCAGCACAACCAGGATTACTGGGCCGAGAAGGACGAATTCCCGGCGATCGACCTCAAGGACAAGGCGTTCGTCTACGGCTGAGCTCCTGATATTAGTCCCGTCATCCTGAGGAGCGCGTAGCGCGTCTCGAAGGATGCACGGCCCCACTCGGGCCGTCGTGCTTCGAGACGGCCGCTTCGCGGCCTCCTCAGCATGACGGTGTTAGACACAGCGCGCTGATCAAGAAGCAACATCGCGTACGCCTCTATTCCGTCACGCATACTCCGGCAGCTTCGCAGCCGCCTCGGGTGCCTTGCCGCGGATCATGTCGGAGGCCTTGTCGGCGATCATCAAGGTCGAGGCGTTGAGATTGGCTGAGATCATCCGCGGCATGATCGAGGCGTCGATCACGCGCAGGCCCTCCATGCCATGGACCCGAAGCTGGTCGTCGACCACCGCCCACGGCGCGTCCGCCGGTCCCATCCGGCAGGTGCAGCCGGGATGGAAGGTGGTGGTGCCGCGCTGGGTCGCGGCCGCGAGCAGCTCGTCGTCGCTCGTGACCTTCGGGCCCGGAAAGTCCTCATAGGCGTAATACGGACTGAGCGGCTCGGAGGCGAGCAGCCGGCGCGCCAGCTTCATGCCGGCAACGACGACGCGGCGGTCGATCTCCTCGGCGAGGTAGTTGGTCTGGATGATCGGCGGCGCGAACGGATCGGCGGAGCGGATCCGGACATAGCCGCGGCTCTCCGGCCGCTGCTGCCATGACGCCACCGTCATGCCGGGCTCGTCCTCGAGCTGGCCCTGCACGCCTTCCTTGTAGCTCGCCGGCGTGAAGGTGAGCTGCAGATCGGAGCTCTCGGTGGTCTCGCCGGAATGCCAGAAGCAGTAGACCATGGTCGGCGACAGCGACAGCAGGCCGCGCCGCGTCGTCGCCCATTTGATCGCCTCGCCCCACAGGCTGAAGCCGCGGCGAAGCTCGTTGATGGTCCTGATGTTCTTGACCCGCGCCACCGAGCGCGGCGCGTAGTGATCTTGCAGGCCTTCACCGACGCCGGGGAGCGCGTGGCGCACCTCGATGCCGTGCGCCTGCAGCAGCTCGGGCGCGCCGACGCCGGAGAGCTGCAACAGCTGCGGCGAGTTGTAGGCGCCGCCGGAGAGGATGATCTCCTTGGTGGCGCGGATCTCCAGGGGATCGCCGTGCTTGCCGCCGCGGTTGTAGCGCACGCCGACCGCGCGCTTGCCCTCGAAGATGATGCCGGTGACATGCGCATGCGTGCGCACATCGACATTGGGCCGCCGCCGCGCCGGATGCAGGAACGCGGTCGCGGCGCTGACCCGGCGGCCGTTTAGGATGGTGCGCTGGCAGTACGACACGCCCTCCTGGATCTGGCCGTTGTAATCGGGATTGCGCGGAATGCCGAGGCTGACCGCGCCCGCCATGAAGGCCTCGCAGAGTGGATCCTGCCAGTCCATGGTGGTGACGGTGAGGTTGCCGTCGCGGCCGCGATAGGTGTCGTCGCCCTCGCCGATCCGCCTCTCCATGCGCCGGAAATAGGGCAGCACGTCAGGATAGCCCCAGCCGCGATTGCCGAGCTGCGCCCAGGTGTCGAAATCCTGGCGCTGGCCGCGATTATAAATGTGACCGTTGATCGAGGACGAGCCGCCGAGCGTCTTGCCGCGCGGCGCATAGATGCTGCGCCCGCCGGTGTAGGGACCCACCTCCTGCTGATAGGCCCAGTTCACGCTCTTCATATGGAAGGTCTTGATGAAGCCGGCCGGCAGATGGATGTAGGGATGCCAGTCGCTCGGCCCCGCCTCGAGCACGCACACCTTGGTGCCTGCGTCTTCACTCAAGCGGTTGGTCAGCACGCTCCCGGCGGAGCCTGCGCCGATGATCACATAATCGAACGTTTCCATCGTCTCGTTTCTGGCGCCGACTATCGTGTCAGCGCGGCTTTTCGTTGAGTTGATAGGTCAGATGCGCCTTCACCGTCGGCCATTCGCTGGCGATGATGCTGTAAACCACGGTGTCGCGCAACGTGCCGTTGGGCGCGATCTGATGGCTGCGCAGAATGCCGTCCTGCTTCGCACCCAGACGCTCGATGCCACGCCGGCTCTGGTGATTGAAGAAATGCGTGCGGAACTCGACCGCGATGCAATCAAGCTTCTCGAAGGCATGGGTCAGCAGTAGCAGTTTGCACTGCGTATTGACCGCGCTGCGCTGCACACGCTTGGCGTACCAGGTCGAGCCGATCTCAACGCGACGGTTCGACGTGTCGACGTTCATGTAGGTCGTCATGCCGGAAATCTTGCCGTCGGCGTCGAACACCGTGAACGGCAGCATCGATCCGGCCTTTTGCAGGCCGAGCCGGCGGTCGATCTCCTTGGCCATGTTCTCCGGCTGCGGGATCGCGGTGTACCAGAGCTTTGACAGCTCGCCGTCCTTCACCGCCTCGACCAGCCCGTCGCGATGATCGTATGACAACGGCTCCAGCCGCGCATGCGCGCCGCGAAGGGTGACCGGTTCAAGCCAGGGCATTCGAGATCTCTCCATCTTTGTCATTCCGGGGCGATGCGCAGCATCGAACCGGAATCTCGAGATTCCCCGATGCGCAATTGCGCATCTGAGGTCTGGTGCTTCGCACCATCCCGGAATGACGATTGCGCTTCGCGAACCGCAATCGTCATCTATTCAGAAAATTCAGCGGCAATCCCGGCCGCGGCCAGTCCATCGCGATCAGCTCGCCCTTGCCCGACAGCGTGATGTAGGCGGTCTTCAGCTCGGGGCCGCCGAAGGCGATGTTGGTGGTGACGCGGTCGCCGGTCGGCACCTGCTCGACCACGGTGCCGTCGGGCGCGATCACCGAGATGCAGCCCGAGACCAGCGTCGCGACGCAGACATTGCCGTTCGCTTCCACGGCGAGCGAGTCGAACATCTGGTAGCCGCCGAGGCCGGCGATCGGCTTGCCGCGCTCGCCGCGATAGATCACGTCGCGCGGCTTGACGGTGCCGGGCTCTGAAACTTCATACGCCCACAGCCGCGCGGTCGGCGTCTCCGCGATGTAGACGGTCTTCTCGTCCGGCGACAGGCCGATGCCGTTGGCCGGCAGGATGCCGTGCACCGCCTCGACGATCTCGTTCATGCCGGGCTTCAGATAGTAGAACGCGCCGACATCCATGTCGCGGGCACGGCGCTTGCCGAGGTCCGAGAACCACAGGCCGCCTTGCCTGTCGAACACCAGATCGTTCGGCCCGCGCAGTTCGTGCTCGCCGCATTTCGTCACCACGGTCTCGACCTTGCCGGATTGCAGATCGACGCGCTGGATCGAGCCGCCGAGATAATCCTCCGGCTGCGGCCCCGGCATGATCATGTTGCGGGTCGGAATCCAGGAGAAGCCACCATTGTTGCAGATGTACATCTTGCCGTCCGGGCCGAGCGCCGCGCCGTTCGGGCCGCCCGGCACCTTGGCGACGATCTCCTTGCGCCCGTCGGGATAGACCCGCGTCAGCCGCTGGCCGCGGATTTCGACCAGCACGACCGAACCGTCGGGCATGACGACCGGACCTTCGGGAAACTCCAGATCGGTGGCGAGAACTCGGATATTGGCCATGGCATCCTCCCGGCTCTTTGGCTGCAGGCGGATTCCGAACGGCCCCGCACGCGCAACGTTGTTGTTTCATCCTGTTATGGCAAACGGGGTTTGGCTTGCCAAGCAATGGCCCCGCAAGGCTGCCCGGCGTTGGGGTGGGAGGGGCGCGCCGCGAATGCCCCTGTCGTCCCTGCCTAGTGCGCAATTGCGCACTAGGCAGGGACGACACCGAGTAGGTGGCACGGTCAGTGAGTCAAACTTCCGCGTTCTCGCTACACTGTCCGAGCTTCGCGCTTCGGATAAAGCGAATTATTTCGCGCGCGAGGATTGACAGGTTTTGCTGAGTTGCCCGTCGGGTTGTTTTGTCGCACCCCTCTCCGTCGTCATTCCCCAGTGCGCAATTGCGCGCCTGAGGGCGCGCCTCCTGGCGCGAGCCTCGGAATGACGGAGAGAGAATGGGCGCGCGCTAGCTCAGCGTGCCCGCATGCACCCACCAGCCGGGGTGACCGGCGCGGAGTTGTTCGCCGGCCGCCTCGGCGTCGGCGTCGGTTCCGAACACGGCAAAGCAGGTCGCGCCCGAGCCCGACATGCGCACCAGACGAACGCCCCGGGTCTCACGCAGCGCGGACAGCACGTCGCTGATGACGGGCTCAATACGCGCCGCGGGGGCTTCGAGATCGTTGGTGCCGCGCTCCAGCGCCGCGATCCAATCGTCGATCACGCGGCCGGCTTCCGGCCATGACGGCGCCTGCATCACGACGTCGGTGGCGCCGATCAGGAGCTCGCCGTTGCGCAGACCGAGCGCATTGAAGACGTCCCTGGTCGCAACCGGCACGCGCGGATTGACCAGCACGCACGGCATTTTCGGCAGGTCGAGCGGCAGCAGGCCTTCGCCGACGCCGGTCATGTCGCAGGCGCGCGAGGCGACGCACACCGGCACGTCGGCACCGGTCTGCAGCGCGACCTCCATGATCCTGCTATCGTCGAGCGAGAGCTCGTTGAGCCGCGCCAACAGCCGCAGCGCCGCCGCGGCATCCGCCGAGCCGCCGCCGATGCCGGCCGCAACGGGCAGCACCTTCTCCAGCGTGAAGTGGCCGACCTCGAGGTCCGCGACGCGCTCGCCGAGCAGCCGCGCGGCCTTCAGCACCAGATTGTCAGAGGTGTCGCCGCAGGCATCGGCCAGCGGCCCCGCCATCGAAAGCGACAGCCCCGGTCCCGGCTCGAGCGTGAGGCGATCGGCACAATCGGCAAACGCGACGACGCTCTCCAAGTCGTGAAACCCGTCGACGCGCCGCCCGACAACCTTCAGCGTCAGGTTGACCTTGGCACGCCCTTCTTCAATCAGCGCCGGCACGGCGATAAACCCCTAAAAAACACACATCGTGATGCGATTAGCGTAAATCGCCGCACGATCCTATCCCTTTGTTTGGATGGAAATTCCGCCATGACTCGTCATGCCCGGGCATAGCCGTCTGAAGGACGGCGTCGCTTCCGCTCGCCTATGACCCGGGCATCTATCAACCAAGAACGAATTTCTCGAAGGGATGGATGGCCGGGCCAAGCCCGGCCATGACGGGCAAACGTCAATGCCCGGGACATCTTGCGCGAAGACGCGCTTCGCGCTTTTGCCCGGGCATCACGGTATTTTATGAAGTTGCAGCGCGACGACCGCCGCTCAACCACCCTTGCCGTCGTCGTCCTTCTTCTTCTCGGCGGCGGCGGCGTTGGAGGTGTCGTCCGGCAGGCCGTTGTCGATCTTGGCCTGGATCTTCGGCAGCTCTTCCGGCTCGGGCTTGAGGTCGCGGGCATGGGCCCACTGGAACTTGGCTTCCAGGGTGCGGCCGACGCGCCAGTAGGCGTCGCCGAGATGGTCGTTGATGGTCGGATCTTCCGGCTTCAGATCGATCGCGCGCTCGAGGTTCTTCACCGCCTCCTCGTAATTGCCGATCCGGTAATAGGCCCAGCCGAGCGAGTCGACGATGTAGCCGTCGTCAGGGCGCTGATCGACGGCACGCTTGATCATCTTCATGCCTTCGTCGAGGTTGATGCCCTGATCGATCCAGGAATAGCCGAGATAGTTCAGCACATGCGGCTGCTCGGGCTGCAGCTCGAGCGCCTTGCGCATGTCGGCCTCGGCCTTGTTCCACTGCTTGGAGCGCTCCTCGCAGATGCCGCGATAGTAATAGGTGACCCAGGCGTTCTTGTCGCCGCCGGCCGGCAGCGCGTCGATCGCCTGCGAATAAGTGGTGGCGCAGTCGGCGAACTTCTTGCGGCCGCGCTCGATATTGCCGAGCGCCAGGATCGCCTCGATGTCCTTCGGCTGATCCGAGGTGACTTCCTTGAGGATCTTGATCGCCTCGTCGCTGCGGTCGGCGGCATCGAGATTGGTCGCGAGCTGGATCTGCGCGTTGCGCTTCAGCGGCGAGGACGCCGGCATCCGCTCGTAGACCTTGATCGCCATCTGCGGCTTCTTCACCGATTCATAGAGATCGGCGAGCGACAGCAGCGCCAGCGGATGGTTGGGCTGCAGATAGAGCGCGAGCTGCAGATAGACCAGCGCGAGGTCCTCGCCGCCGCGGCGGGTCAGCGTCGCGCCGATGCCGTACAGCGCCTCGGCCGCGCCGGCCTGCGGCGACTCGACCAGCGGCGGCAGCTTCTTGCCGGCCTTGGTCTCCTTGATGCCTTCCAGCACCAGCGGGTGACGCGGCAGCTTCTTGTCGAAGGCTTCGTACATCGCGGTCGCGGCGGCCGCGTCCTTGTTGCGCGAGGTCCAGCGCGCATATTCGTCGACCGTGCGCAGCATCGAATCATCGAGCTTGTAGACGCGCTCGAAGCGGGCGCCGGCATCCTTCTCCTTGCCGGACAGCTCGTAGATCATGCCGGCATGGAGGTCCTTGAAGATCGGGTACCACTCGGGGCCGGTCAGCTTGTCGATCGAGGCGACCGCGGCCTTGCTGTCGCCGGCGCCATAGGCGGCCCAGGCCGACAGCAGCGTCGCGACGAGATCGGTGATCGGGCCGCGCACCGACTGGTTGATGTTGGACTGCGCGGCGGCATATTTCTTCAGCTTGAGATCGCGCACGCCGACGACCAGGCGCGCAACGCGGTTGGCCTTGTCCTGGGTGAGGATGCGGTCGGCGAGCTTGACCGCCTCCTCGATATCGCCGTCGGCGAGCGAGGAGATGAAGGCGCGGTCGAGCAGCTCGGAATTCTTCGGGTCGGTGCGCAGCGCCGAGCGGTAGAACGTCGCGGCCGAGGTCGCATCGCGCTCGACGCTGGCGTGGCGGGCGGCGAGATAGCTGCCGGCGGTGGTCAGCGACTTCAGGTCGTTCTTGGACGGGAATTGCGCGGTATTGTCGGTCGGATGGTCCGGCGTTTGCGCTGCAAGCTGCGCAGGCACGGCAAGCGCCGCGGCAGCGAGAACGGCAATCGTCAGGCGGTGGAATCGGGTGGACAGCATCACGGTCGCCTTGCTCCAGGGATTTACGCCAAGATGGATTTTATGGCCAAGATCTTGCGATCAGTCTCAAAATGCGAACCCAAGCGGCGGCATCACGGCGGGGGACAATGCCGCTTTTGGCGCTCATCCGCAAGGATCGCCCAAAGGCAACCCATGACGAATCAATTGGCAGATTAGGCCTTTAGGCCCGCCGATCCAGCCAGCCCCCGCAAGACGCTTCCACTATGGCGGTATCGTGACCGGGCCGGGCATATTCGCGCGCGGACGCAAAAAGGCGCGAGATAAGGGCGCCACGGCACCCCTTTTCGCGCCTTCTGTTGTAACCGGGGGTGCAATCCGGCCGCTCCACGCGCGGAGAGGCCAAGCGGAGGTTGCGGCAACTCGCGCAGCCGCCTCACGCAAATGTGGTCGGCCGCCTTGAGCTCACCCTGGCCTTACATCGCCTCGTAGTTCGGACCGCCGCCGCCCTCCGGCGGAACCCAGGTGATGTTGCCGTTGGGGTCCTTCACGTCGCAGGTTTTGCAGTGGACGCAGTTCTGGGCGTTGATCTGAAAGCGCGGACCCGTCGATTCCTCGACCCATTCATAAACGCCGGCCGGGCAATAGCGGTTGGAAGGACCGGCGAACACGTCGTGTTCCGAGGTCTTCTGCAGATTGAGATCGGCGACCTTGAGATGGACCGGCTGGTCCTCCTCATGGTTGGTGTTGGACAGGAACACCGACGACAGCTTGTCGAACGAGATCTTGCCGTCCGGCTTCGGATAGGCGATCGGCTGGTGCTGCTTGGACGGATCGAGCGTCTTGCGGTCCGGCTTGGCATGCGACTGGGTGCCGAACAGCGAGAAGCCGAGCGTGTTGCACCACATGTCGAAGCCGGAGAGCGCCATGCCGAGCAGGTTGCCGAACTTCGACAGCAACGGCTTGGCATTGCGGACTTTGAACAGGTCCTTGCCGATCGCCGACGAGCGCCAGGCGTTCTCGTATTCGACGAGCTCGTCATTGGCGCGGCCGGCGCCGAGCGCGGCCGCGACATGCTCGGCGGCGAGCATGCCGGAGCCCATCGCATTGTGGACGCCCTTGATGCGCGGCACGTTGACGAAGCCCGCCGCGCAGCCGATCAGCGCGCCGCCCGGGAACGAGAGCCGCGGCACCGACTGGTAGCCGCCCTCGGTGATGGCGCGCGCGCCATAGGCGAGCCGCTTGCCGCCCTCGAACAGCTCGCGGACATCGGGATGGGTCTTGAAGCGCTGGAATTCGTCGAACGGCGACAAATACGGATCGTTGTAGTTCAGATGCACCACGAAGCCGACCGCGACGCGGTTGTCGTCGTAGTGATAGAGGAACGAGCCGCCGCCGGTCTTGTCGTTCAGCGGCCAGCCGAGCGTGTGCTGAACCCGACCCTTCTTGTGCTTCGCCGGGTCGATCTGCCAGACCTCCTTGAGGCCGATGCCGAACTTCGGCGGCTCGGAGTTGGCATCGAGATTGAACTTCGCGATCAGCTGCTTGGACAGCGAGCCGCGTGCGCCTTCGGCGAACAGCGTGTACTTGCCGAGCAGCTCCATGCCGCGGGTGTAGGAATCCTTGTGGCTACCGTCCCTGGCGATGCCCATGTCGCCGGTGGCGATGCCGCGCACCGCGCCCTTGTCGTCATAAAGCACTTCGGCCGCGGCAAAGCCCGGATAGATCTCGACGCCGAGCGCTTCCGCCTTCGGTGCCAGCCAGCGGCAGACATTGCCGAGCGAGCCGATGTAGCAGTGATGATTGTTCATCAGCGGCGGCATGATGAAGTTCGGCAGGCGGAACCAGCCTTGCGACGTCGTCCAGTAGAAGCGGTCGTCCTTGACCTGCGTCTTCAGAGGACAGTCGGCATCCTCGCGCCAGTCGGGCACGAGCTTGTCGAGCCCGGCCGGATCGATCACCGCACCCGAGAGGATGTGCGCGCCGACCTCGGAGCCCTTCTCCACCACGACGATCGAGAGCTCCGGATTGAGCTGCTTCAGCCGGATCGCTGCCGACAGGCCCGACGGGCCGGCGCCGACGATGACGACGTCGAATTCCATAGACTCGCGCGGAGGAAGGTCTTCAGCACTCATGATCTTTGATCTCAGCCCATTGAGAACGCTTCTAAGCTTTTCACGGGTCGTTGTTTCCGATTTTTGGCGGAAGGACAACCATGGAATTGCGCTTCCATGGGTTTGCACGGCCCGGGTACCGCAAGAGAATGATCTTTTCCGAAAACCGCCCTCCACTTTTCTGGTCGATGCTCTAGATTGCGCCGATGATGGTCCTGCCGCCCGAGCCCACCCCTACACTGCAGCAATTGCTGGCCTTTTACCTCGAGGCCGGGGTCGATTGCGCGCTCGGCGATGCGCCGATCAACCGGCTCGAGGAGCCGGAGCCGGAGCCAGTTCCCGCCCCAGCCGCACCGCGTCCATCAGTTGCGCTCAATCCGCTGCGTCCGCCGCCGATGCTGTCAGTTCCGCGCAGCGAAATCACCGTGGCGCCGGATGCCGCGATCGCCTCCGCGCGCGAGGCTGCGCGGACTGCGCCGACGCTTGAAGCCCTGCGCACGCTGATGGAGAATTTCGACGGCTGCGCGCTCAAGCACACCGCGACCAGGCTGGTGTTCGCCGACGGTAACCCGCAGGCGCGCGTGATGTTCGTCGGCGAGGCACCGGGCCGCGACGAGGACATCGAGGGCCTGCCGTTCGTCGGCCGCTCCGGCAGGCTGCTCGACCGCATGATCGCGGCGATCGGGCTCGACCGCAGCAAAGCCTATATCGCCAACGTGATCCCGTGGCGGCCGCCCGGCAACCGCACGCCGACGCCGCAGGAGACGCAGGTGTGCCTGCCCTTCATCCAGCGCCATATCGAACTCGTGAATCCCGACGTGCTGGTGACGCTCGGCAATCCCTCGACGCAGGCGCTGCTCAGCACCCGCGAGGGCATCATGCGGACGCGCGGCAAATGGATCGACTACGACACCGGCACGCGCACGATCCGCGCCGTCGCCACCTTCCATCCGGCCTATCTGCTGCGCTCGCCGTCGTACAAGCGGCTGTCGTGGCAGGATCTGCGCGCGATCGCGAAGGTGCTGCAGGTGGCGGGCGCGTAGCTTCGTAGCCCGGATGGAGCCAACGGGTCGCGCGGACGCGCGCCCGATGACAGGCTCCGCGCAATCCGGGTGGATCAGGTGGCGTAAACGAGCGGCACCGGATTTCGCTCCGCTTCATCCGGGCTACGGCTCCACGTCAAATCACGTCCCCTTCGGCCGCACGATCGCCCAGCCGATCCGCAGCACCGGCTGCCGTCCGTTGACCAGCCGGTCGAACGAACGCGGCACTTCCGGCACGAGGCCGGGGAAACGCTGCGCGATGTCGGGCGGCGGCGTGCCGGCGGTGTCCTGTGCGCGCCACACCACGACGCCGCCGGTCTCGTTGAATTTTGCGACCGACAGCCACGGCGTCCGCTGCGGCGTGGCGTCGAGCAAAAGATGCGGGCGACGGCGGTTCATTGCAATCAGGCTGGCAAGTTCGGGATCGCCGGCCACCGCGCGCAGGCGCTGGTTGGTGCGACGCTCATAGCTGTCATCGAAGAAGCGGCCCATCGCGGCTGCCGGCAACGAGGTAGACGCCTCCGTGGTGCTGGTCCAGGGCAGGAACAGGGCCGCCGCCAGCGCCAGCGCGGCCGGCGCCGCGACCGCCAGGGCCCAGACCGAACGCAGCAGCCGCTGCCGCCTGAGCGGGATCAGGCCGCCGGTCGCGACCACGACGGCGAGCCCGGACATCAGCAGCACCACGCCGGCGCCGCCGAAGGCGCGATCGAGATTGAACAGCCCGGAGACGAAGCTGCTGGCGATCGCCGGCGCGAACGCGAAGAAATACACGAATTGCCGCGCCAGCTGACTGACGGGCGGACGATAGATAATCGGAGCATCCTCCGTATCGCGGGCGAACCAGCGCGAATTGAGGATCGCCAGCAGCGCGATCGCGGCGGTCGCCACGATCAGCCCGCCGAGCACCACGCCCCAGCGCAGCGCGTGCGCCCTGAGATCGGCGAATGCCGGCAGGACCGGCAGCGCCAGCACGTTGGCGCGGAGCAGCCAGATCAGGTAGGGCAGCGCCAGCACGATGATGACCAGCAGCGCGTAGATCGGATCGACCGATTTGAGCATGCGCCGCCCGCGCTCGGTTGCGAGCGCAAAGCCGATCACCAGCAGGATCATGCCGATCGCCGCCGGCGTCGTCAGCAGCAGGAGGCCGCAATCGATCGACCAGGCGAACCAGGCGCTGCGCCGGTTCTGCCCGATCAGTTGCCAGGAATGCAGCAGCAGCAGCGCCCAGAGCGGGCGCGCCAGGATCAGCGGGCCGAACTCGACGCTTGGCGAGGAGAACACCACGACCGTCATCGAGAGCAGCACCGCCAGCACGCCCTGCGGGCCGCCGACGATGGCGCGCGCCAGGGCGTAAAAGGCGATGAAGGTGACGATTTCGCAGACCTGCGCCAGGAGATAGACGCCGAACACGTGATTGCCGACGGCGCGGAAGGCGATGTCGGCGAGCCAGAACGCGAGCGGCGGCCCCATGTCGGTGCCGACCTGATATTCGCGGCCGAAGGCGAGGATGGTGGCGAGGTTGCCGGGCGGACTGCCGTAGAAGATCGCCGGCAGGAACAGCCAGATCGCGGCCTGCGCCAGCACCACGATCCAGACCACGAGGCGCGGCCGGGCGCGGATCAGTTCGACAACCAGGGAGGTAAACCGCATGAAACGCCTGAAATGCCCCAGCCACCCGTATCAAGCGGCGCCATCTGATCCCGAGCGTTTTTGATAAACGGCGGCGGCGGTGGAGGCAACCGGGCTGGATGTGTCCACGGTGCAAAGTCAAACATCGCTGTCATGCCCCGCGAAGGCGGGCATCCAGTACGCCGCGGCGGCCAGGCTTGAGCACAACGGTCTCTGGAATACTGGATCGCCCGGTCCCGTCTTCGCCAAGGCTTCGACGAGGCCACGGCCCCCTGGCGCGCCGAAGCTTTCGCGGAGGCGGCGAGCCGGGCGATGACACCGAGAGTGCGGCGCCGCCGCGCTTTACGCCGCTTCGGATGCCGCGGCTTCGCTTTCGGCGTCCACCGTGAACAGGTCGGGCTCCGCCGGGACCGGGAAATGCTTCAGCCGCGCCGCGACGACGGGAGCGAAGAAGCTGCGGTGATGGCTGCTGGGGCCGAGCCGATCGAGCGCCTCGAGGTGCTCGGGGACGGCATAGCCCTTGTGCTGCTCGAAGCCGTAGCCGGGGCAATCCAGCGCCAGCGCGCACATCAGGCGGTCGCGCGTCACCTTGGCGATGATCGAGGCCGCCGCGATCGAGGCCACGATGCCGTCGCCGCCGATCACGGCGTCGCAGTCGCAGGGCGTGGCGAGCTTGTCGCGGCCGTCGACGAAGACATGCTTCGGCATTTCCGGCAGCGCATGCACGGCGCGCGCCAGCGCCCACAGCGAGGCGCGCAGGATGTTGTCGCGGTCGATCCGCGACCGTGACGCCACCGCGACCGAGAACGCTGCTGTCGCGCAGATTTCCTCGAACAGTTCCTCGCGGCGCTCGACGGTCAGCCGCTTCGAATCATCGAGGCCCTTGGGTATCCGATTTGGGTCCAGCACCACGGCGGCGGCGACCACCGGACCCGCCAGCGGCCCGCGCCCGGCCTCGTCGCAGCCGGCGACCGGCCAGACGCCGCGCTTGATCAGCGCGCGCTCGCGCCGAAAGCTCGGCCGCGTCACCACGATGACGCGCTTGTCCGGCTTGGCCGGCTCGGCCGGCTTCTTCTTCGACGCGGTCTTTGACGTGCTATTGGACTTGTCCCGAATCATGCGGGGATCGTGATCAAGCCCGGCCCGCGGCGCAACCGGGAACCTGGCGCCCTTCCCCGTTATTCAATCCGCCACCCTCATCGGGATCGGCGCTCTAATCGGGAATTGACACCCGGCGGTCGTCGCGAACCTCAAAGCCCGGCGCGCGCACCACTTCCCAGGCGTGGCCGTCGGGATCGCCGAAATAGCCGCAATAGCCGCCATAGCTGGTTGGCTGCGCGGGCTTCAGCAGCCTGGCGCCTTTCGACAGCGCGAACGCCATCACACGATCGACCTCGGCGTCGTCGTTGCAGTTCCAGGCGATCGCGACGCCGCGGAACGCTGACGGCCGTGGCTGATCCGGCAGCCCGGCATCGGCGGCGAGCAGATGCCATGGGAACAGGCCGAGCACGGTGCCGCCGGTCTCGAAGAATGCGACCTCCTCGCCGGTCACGCGCATCTTCCTGGTGAACCCAAGCGATTCATAAAAGCCGATGCTGGCGCGCATGTCGCTCACGCCCAACGTGAGGACGGTGAAGCGTGCGGTCGGGGCGTTACTCATGTTTGCACTCACTGTTTGACGTCTTCGTAGCCCGGATGGAGCGAAGCGCAATCCGGGAAAGCTTCAGCCGCTAACACGGGACCCCGGATTTCGCTGGGCTCCATCCGGGCTACGCCCTCGCCTAGAATAGACTGAGTTGCTGCCCGTTGCGCTTCGGCTTGGCGAAGTGATCGGTGGTCAGCTTGGTCCGCCTCTTGTTGAGGCCGAGCTTTTCGCAGGCGATCTCGAAGCGGCGGCCGATCATCCAGGCCATCGGGCCGGTGCCCTTCATCCTGGTGCCCCATTGCGAGTCGTAGTCGCGGCCACCGCGCATGTCGCGGATCAGCGTGAAGACGTGACGGTAGCGGTCGGGATAGTTCGCCATCAACCATTCGCGGAACAGATCGCGCACCTCGAGCGGCAGGCGCAGCAGCACGTAGCTCGCCTCCCTGGCGCCGGCATGTGCGGCGGCATCGAGGATGCGCTCGATCTCGGAGTCGTTCAGCGCCGGGATCACGGGCGCGACCATCACCGTGGTCGGGATGCCGGCGTCGGCGAGCCGCTTGATCGCCTCGAGCCGCTTCGGCGGGGTCGAGGCGCGCGACTCCATGGTGCGGGCAAGCTTCGGGTCGAGCGTCGTCACCGAGAGCGCGACCTTGGCGAGATTGCGCTTGGCCATCCGCGCCAGGATGTCGATGTCGCGGGTGACCAGTGCCGACTTGGTGACGATACCGACCGGATGGCCGGCGCGCTCCAGCACCTCGAGGATGGCGCGCATGATCTTCCGGTCGCGCTCGATCGGCTGATAGGGATCGGTGTTGGTGCCGATCGCGATCATCCGCGCCTCGTAGTCCGGCGCCGCCAGCTCCTTCTCGAGCAGCGCGGGTGCGTCCGGCTTGGCGAACAGCTTCGATTCGAAGTCCAGCCCCGGCGACAGGCCGAGATAGGCGTGGGTCGGCCGCGCGAAGCAATAGACGCAGCCATGCTCACAGCCACGATAGGGATTGATCGAACGGTCGAAGCCGATGTCGGGCGAGTCGTTGCGGGTGATCACCTTGCGCGAGGTGTCGAGCGCCACGCTGGTCGCAAATGGCGGCAGGTCCTCGAGGCTCTGCCAGCCGTCGTCGAAGGCAACGCGCGCCTCGGCCTCGTAGCGGCCGCTGGCGTTGGACTGCGCGCCGCGGCCGCGCCGCCGCTCGCGCTCGATCGCGACCGCAAGCTCGGGAAAAGGGGAAGGTGCACCCGCCGGGTTATCGGAGGGCGCCGTTACCGGCGGGTGCTTGAGGGCATGAGAGGATGCTCGGCTCATGCTTTGAAGCTAACACAGCACGAGAACAAATCAAGAACATGAACAGAGAAATTCCACAAAACCTTGCTACAAAATTCTGCAGGCGAACAGGCTGCTTTGAATATGACAAGGTGATAACACGGCCGGAGTTTCTCCACCGTTTGAGCCATCGAAGCCTCAAAATCATGCTGAGCGTGATCATTCCAACCGACGGCGTCGAGCGCACCGCGGTCGCAACATTGGCGGCGCTGGTGCCGGGCGCGGCCGCGGGCGTCATCCGCGAAGTGCTGCTGGTCGACCGCGGCAACAGCGATGTGATGGAGCGCGTCGCCGACGTCGCCGGCTGCCGCTTCCTGCGCTTCGAGGGCACGCGCGCCGCCGCGCTTGCGGCAGGCGCGCGGCAGGCGCGGTCGCCTTGGCTGATGTTCCTGCATCCGGGCGCGGTGCTCGATGCCGGCTGGATCGAGGAAACCACCCAGTTCATCCAGATGGTGGCGGCGAGCGGCAAGGACCGCGCCGGCATCTTCCGCTACGCCCGCGCACCCTACACCGATCCGGGCCTGCGCGACGGCCTCAAATTCGTTGCCCGGATGATCACCGGGCCCTCGGCCGAACAAGGCCTTTTGATCGCGCGCGAGCATTACGAGCGGATCGGCGGCTACCGGCCCGACGCCCGCCGCTCCGAGGCGCGCCTGCTGCGCCGGCTCGGCCGTTCCTCCCGCACCATGCTGCGGAGCCGGATCATGGTGGCCTGAACAAAGCGCTTGCGGATTATTTGATTCCGTCAAATAATATATTTGATGAAATCAAATTCCTATGACACCACGCTCGAGAACCAGGTCGCCGCGGTCCGCGGGTTCAGCCGGTTCTATACCCGCAAGCTCGGCATCATCGAGCCGAAGCTGCTGCACTCGACATTCACGCTGCAGGAAGCGCGGATCATCTACGAGCTCGCGCACCGCGAAAATTGCACCGCAACCGACCTGGTGCGCGATCTCGACCTCGATGCCGGCTTCGTCAGCCGCACGCTGGCGGCGCTGCAGCGCCGCCAGATCGTGACGCGGAAGCCATCGAAGGCCGACAAACGCGTCAACGAGGTGGCCCTCACCGCCAAGGGCCGTACCGCAGCCGCCGATCTCGACCGCCGCTCGCGTAGCGAGGTCGGGGCACTATTGAAGCAGATGGACAGCGACCGTCGCGCCGCGGTGGTGCGCGCCATGGGCACGATCGAGCAATCGCTGGAGCCGCCGGCCGAGAAACCGGTCGGCTTCCTGCTGCGCAGCCATCGCGTCGGCGACATGGGCTGGATCGTCTCGCGGCAAGGACAAGCCTACGCGGAGGAATATGGCTGGGACATCAGCTACGAGGCGTTGGTGGCCGATATCTGCGCGCAGTTTTTGCGATCGTTCGATCCGGCCCGCGAGCATTGCTGGATCGCGGAGGTCGACGGCGAGCCGGTCGGCTCGGTCTTCCTGGTCGACGGCGGCGACGGGGTCGCCAAGCTGCGCCTGCTGCTTGTGGAAGAAAAGGCGCGCGGGCTCGGCGTCGGCCGCGCCTTGGTCGAGCAATGCATCCGCGCCGCGCGCGAGAAGGGCTACAAGAAGATGACGCTCTGGACCCAGAGCATCCTGGTCGCCGCGCGCGGCATCTACGCCCGCGCCGGCTTCCAGCGGGTCAAGGAAGAGAAGCATCACAGTTTTGGCGTCGACCTGGTCGGCGAGACCTGGGAGCTGGAGTTGTGAAGCCGCAGCGCCGAGACGTCTGGACTGCGTAGCCCGGATAGAGCGAAGCGCAATCCGGGAGCGGTGCTGCCGCGGAAGAGACTGCCCGGATTTCGCTTCGCTCCATCCGGGCCACGGAAGCTCACCCTTGAGATTCGGGTTCGTGGTTCACACGCCCTCAGATGCGCAATTGCGCGTCGGGATGACAAAAAAGCAGCGGCTAAGCGCTCGCGCCTTTCGCCTTTGGCCGGCGCAGATGTTCATCCAGCCGCGGCATGATCTCGACGAAATTGCAGGGGCGCGTGCGGTAGTCGAGCTGCGCGGCCAAAATGCCGTCCCAGCCATCGCGGCAGGCGCCGGGCGAGCCCGGCAGGCAGAAGATGAAGGTCGCGCCCGCAACGCCGGCGGTGGCGCGGCTCTGGATCGTCGACGCCCCGATCTTGGCGTGGCTCAGCATGTGGAAGGCGATCGAAAAGCCGTCCATCCGCTTCTCGAACAACGGCTCGACCGCCTCTGGCGTCACGTCGCGGCCGGTGAAGCCGGTGCCGCCGGTGGTGATGACGGCATCGACGGCAGGATCGGCGATCCAGCGCCGGATCACGGCTCTGATCGCCTCGACATCGTCGGTGACGATCTCGCGCGCCGCGAGCTTGTGGCCGGCCGCGGTGAGACGATCGGCGAGCGTGGTGCCCGACTTGTCATCCGCCAGCGAGCGGGTGTCGGAAATCGTCAGCACCGCAATGTTGAGCGGGATGAACGATTTGGATTCGTCGAGTGAGGACATTTACACCTCTTTCCATCCCGCTGACGTGCTCGCCTTACGGTGCACTTGCACCGGTGAGCGAGCCTCGAAGGATGGGCCACGGGCTCCGCAATCCTTCGAGGCCCGCCAAGAGGCGAACATATCCCGAGTGAGCGCATTCGCGCTCATCCGGGGATGACGCTACCGGCACACGGCTACAAGCTACCGCCGAACGTGTTGCAGGCCTGCACTGTGCCCTGCTGGTAGCCCCTCATGAACCACTCCTTGCGCTGCGCCGCGGAGCCGTGGGTGAATGAATCAGGCACCACCCTGCCCGTCGCCTGCCGCTGCAGCGTGTCGTCGCCGATCGCGTTCGCGGTGGTCAGCGCGGCATCGATGTCGCCGGCCTCGAGGAAGCCCGGCCGCTTCTTCTCCTCGCGGTTGACCCAGACGCCGGAAAGGCAATCGGCCTGCAACTCGACCTTGACCTGCAGCGCGTTGGCCTCGGCCTTGCTGCCGGCCTGCTGCTGCAGCCGGTTCACGCGCGGAATGATGCCGAGCAGGTTCTGGATGTGATGGCCAGCCTCATGCGCGATGATATAGGCCGCGGTGAACTTGCAGGCGTTGCCAGAGCAGCCGCGGAAGCGCGTCTCGACCTCGCGGAAGAAGCCGGTGTCGAGGAAGATGGTCTTGTCCGGCGGACAGTAGAACGGTCCCATCGCCGACTGCGCCATGCCGCAGCGGCCGCCATTGGTGGCATTGCGGAACAGCACGATCTTCGGACCGGTGTAGGTCTGCCCGCTGGCCTTGAAGATCTCGCTCCAGCGATCGTCGATCTCGCCCAGGATGCCGGCGATCATGCTGCCCATCTCGTCGGTCGGCGCGCCGCGCTTGGCCTGCCCGCCCGACGACTGCCGGTCGGTCTGGTAGGTCGGCGCCTGGCCGCCGCCGGTGAGAATCTCGGCGCCGCCGATCAGGATGCGCGGGTCGATGCCGAAGGCGTAGCCGAGGAGGCCGAGGACGATGATGGTGCCGATGCCGAGGCCGCCACCACCCATCGGAATGCCGAAGCCGCCACCGCCCCCTCCGCCCATCCCGCCTTCATCGCGACGGTCTTCGATGTCGTCGCTGCGGCGGAAATCATCATAGCGCATGGTGGTTTCCCTTCATTCCAGTCGGCGACCCAACGCGGGACACTCCAACTTAAAATTTCCATTCTGTTAATCAATATCCTGCCCGGCAATAATTGCCTAGTCCGGAAGAGGCGCATCCCTTGCGGTGCAAACGGCTGCGAATGAGGGCGAATCTACCGCGCAAATCGTGCCGGTTTGATGATCCGCAATTTTTTCGCCGAATGCTCTGATGTTGCAGCACAACGCCGACGGCACTGCGCCATGCCGCGCAAAAGATGCTGCAATCTTTTGCATGAAGATTTCCAATTAAGTCGATTTTTACTTTGCCGGGTCAATGTGACGCCAGTCGGTTGTTTAGTCCCGCGTCGCCGACAGCGTCGCCTGAGTCAGAGTTCTTGAGTCATGGTAGTGTCGCGTCGCGGGGCGTCTGCAAGGGCGCCCCGCACTAAATTTGAGAGTGCCCCATCGAGCCACATCGTCATTGGCGATTGCGTGGCCGAATTGTCGAAGCTTCAGGCCGGCTCGGTCGACCTGGTCTTCGCGGATCCTCCCTACAATCTGCAGCTCAAGGGCGACCTCAAGCGCCCCGATGAGTCGCATGTCGATGCCGTCAACGACGACTGGGACAAGTTCTCGTCGTTCGCTGCCTATGACGATTTCACCCGCGCCTGGCTGCTGGCCTGCCGCCGCGTGATGAAGCCGTCGGCAACGCTGTGGGTGATCGGCTCCTATCACAACATCTTCCGCGTCGGCGCGATCATGCAGGACCTCGGCTTCTGGCTCCTGAACGACATCGTGTGGCGCAAGTCCAATCCGATGCCGAACTTCCGCGGCCGCCGCTTCACCAATGCGCACGAGACCATGATCTGGGCCGCGCGCGACGAGAAGGCCAAGGGCTACACCTTCAATTACGAAGCGCTGAAGGCGTCCAATGAGGACGTGCAGGCACGCTCCGACTGGCTGATCCCGCTGTGCACCGGCGAGGAGCGCCTCAAGGACGGCGACGGCAAGAAGGTGCATCCGACGCAGAAGCCCGAGCAGCTGCTCGCCCGCGTGTTGCTGTCGTCCTCGAAGCCCGGCGATCTCGTGATCGACCCGTTCAACGGCACCGGCACCACCGGCGCCGTCGCCAAGCGCCTCGGCCGCAGCTATATCGGCTTCGAGCGCGACAAGGCCTATGCCGCCGCCGCCGAGGCGCGCATCGCCGCGATCGAGCCGCTGCCGGAAGCAACGCTGGCGCCGTTCATGACCGCGCGCGAGGCACCGCGGGTGGCGTTCTCCGAACTGATCGAACGCGGCATGATCGTGCCGGGCGCCAGGCTGGTCGACGCCAAGAAGCGCCACGGCGCCCTGGTGCGCGCCGACGGCGCCATCATGCTCGGCGACAAGGTCGGCTCGATCCACCGCATCGGCGCGGTCGCGCAGGGCTCCGGCGCCTGCAACGGCTGGACCTTCTGGCACGTCGAGACCAAGAGCGGCCTGCGGCTGATCGACGAACTGCGCGCCGAGATCCGCTCCGAGATGGCGGCGGGCTGAGCGGCCCGCCGGCCGAGTTACTTGATGCGTCACGCCAACGTGGCGCGCGGTGTCAGCGCGACGGGCAGCCTGCGCTCTTCTCGCCGGTATCCTCGACCATCACGCAGGAATGTCCGGGATCGCCATCGGGATATGGCGTGCCTTTCACCACCAGGAAGGTGACCGAATGGGCCCCGTGGAGGCCGGACGGGAACCGGATCTTCTTGCGAACAACGAATTCGCCGGCGCCGTTCTGGGTGACACTGCCGTTCGCGAGCAGCTGAACCAGCCCGGCCTGCGCGGGGAGCACCTCATAGGGTGTGACGGGACCACTCGCGACGACGGAAGCGGGATCGATGTCCACCACCCCGCCGGGCCAGTAACGTTGCAGATCATCGTGCGCACGGCTCGGACCTGTCTCGATGACCACGTTGCCGGGATTGCCCACAATGTTGAGTGTGCCTCCGCTCTTGCGGATTACGAGGCCCTGGCCGGATTGCCCCTTGAGCGTGTCGATCCCGCCGGAGGGAACGTTGAAGGTGGAGACTGCATATTTGGCGGCGACGACATCAGGCGCCCTGCCCGTCGCGTCGCGGACAGCGCCAACGGCTTGCAGCGAGCCGCTCGACGGTAACTCGTGAAAGTAGGTCAGGCAGTTGGCGCGGCCGAGAAAGCTGACGCGGTCGCGCGCGACGCCTGTCGCGCCGGTTAGCGGCCCCTGCGTCGGATCGCCCCTCTTGCCGCCGGTGCTCAAACTCGTCACGACCACGCGCTCGATCCGCTCTACCGCGCCGCCGAATTGCCAGATGGTCGGGCTGAAGCTTGCGATCACCACATAGAGCGGATCGCTACCCGGCTCGACATTGATCCGCCCGGCGTGCACTACCGCATCCTGCGAGCCTATGGTCACGCTCGACAGCGACTCAGTCTGATACGCACTGAGCAACACGACCCGGGCCTTCTCGGAGACGGCCGGCATCGCGCAGACCGCACGTTCGGCGTCGATCGCCCGCTGCCGCTTGCGGGCGAGTTCGGCCTGTTCGTGCTGGCGCTTCTGCGCCACATCCGGATCACTCGAAGGAGGCGCGGGAGTGCGCCTGAATTCCATGAGCTCCTGTTGCGAGACCTTGCCGTCACTGTCGGTATCGACCTTACGGAACAGCGCCTCTCCCGTGGCCTCGTAGGCGGCACGGGACAGCTCGCCGGCCGTCGCCGTTTCGAGCGCCAATGCAAGTCGGGTCTTTGCCGCATAGCCGCTCAAGGAAGCGACCCGCTGGTTTGCCTCGTTGAACTTCGCTGCCTCGGCAAGGCTGACCTTGCCGTCCTTGTTGACATCGAGCGCCATGATTGTCGTGACCATGCGCTCGGTCGACTCCGCGCTGCCGCCGAGTGGGGACTTGCCGATTACCGACTGGGCGCGCGCCCAACGCGACTCGTAGGCTGCGCTTCTGCGAACCTCGTCCTCGGTCACGAAGCCGTCGCCATCGAGATCGTAGCGCAGCACGCTCATCCAGGCGACGCTCCTGACCTGGACTGCTTCCATGGCGGCGTGCAACTCCACGTCGCGCTGCGTGAGCTTGCCGTCGCCGTCGGCATCGAGGTTAAAGAACTCGCCGCGAAGCTGCTCGAGGTAGCGATCAAGGGACTGCCCTGCAGGTAGCCGCAATAGCAGCTGCTCCTCGGCAGCCTTTGCGGGGGAAGGCGGCGATCCGGCCGGCGCGACTGGCGCTTGCGCGAGAGCGGGCTGTCCGACGCAGGCGACGACGAGACCGGCCAGGCCGGCATGACGGAGGGATGATACCATGAGCATTCGCGTTCTCCCGATCCTCAGGCATTAGGCCGTGCGTGCGTACCGCACAAGCCGCTACCTTTTGTTGAATCCGGGAACGGTAAATGTCGGCTTGAGGCGGTATCCGACCCTCCGCCGATGTCCATGCGGCGACGTTAAGTATCGTTCGTCGCGGTTCGCGGCCGATTGTCACGGTGCGCCGAATGACGGGGTATTGAATGCCTTCGCCTGAATGCCTTCGCCTTGATGCACTCGCGAAGCGGGCCTACGCTGTCCCGTCACTTGCCCGTTTCGATTGGTCGCCGATGCGAAGACAATCCGAGACCTTGCTGCTGGTGCCGCTGCTGCCGGTCTTCCTGCTCGGCATGTTTCCAATGCTGCTGATCGGCCTGCTGGGATTCTTCGGCCTGATCATCTTCGGCATCCTGCTCGTCTGCGTCGGGCTGACGCTCGCCCTCGAGGCGCATGGCGAGTTCAATGAAGAGATCATCGTCCATGGCTACGCGCGGGGATCGGAACGCGCGACGCAGGTCTCCCATTTGCGTGCTGCGACCCGCTCCGCCGCCGCGCTGGACGTCGCGGGCATCGCGCTGGTCGTCGCGGGTATCCTGGGCTTCTTCTGGGCCGGCTGACCAGCGCGCCACGCGACCCTGATGCACAAACTCGCCGCTTGCGCAGCGCAGCGAAATTTGCGCATGAGGGGATCGTCTGCGGCCTTCCCCGCCGCGTCGCGATCTCGCCGGCTACAAGAACCAAGGGAGTCCCTTCATGATCAAATTCTATTTCAATGGTGCGCCGAACCCGAACAAGGTCGCGCTGTTCCTGGAAGAGTCCGGCCTGCCGTTCGAGGCGATTCCGGTCGATACCCGCAAGGGCGAGCAGTTCGCGCCGGAATTCCTCAAGGTCAACCCGAACGGCAAGGTGCCGGCGATCGACGATAACGGCGTGCTGGTGTTCGATTCGAACGCGATCCTGCTCTACCTCGCCGAGGAGCACGGCAAGTTCCTGCCCGCCAATACGCCGGCCAATCGCGCCGCGACGCTGTCCTGGCTGATGTTCATCGCGACCGGCCTCGGCCCCTATTCCGGCCAGGCCGTGCACTTCAAGCACTTCGCGCCGAAGGATCTCGACTACGCCAACAACCGCTACCAGTACGAGGCGCACCGCCATTACAAGATCCTCGACGATCACCTGGCGAAACAGCGCTACATGGTCGGCGACAGCTACACGATCGTCGACATGGCGTTCTGGGGCTGGGCGCGGATGGCGGCGTTCATCCTCGGCGAGGAAGGCTACGCCAAATATCCGAACGTCAAGCGGCTGGTCGACGAGATCTCGGCGCGGCCGGCGGCGGCGCGCGCGATCGCGCTGAAGGACAAGCACACCTTCAAGGCCGAGATGGACGACGCGGCGCGCGACATCATGTTCGGCCACCTCAAGTCCAAGGTGGCGTAAGCCAATCCACACGACGGCAAGACGACGGCGCCCGGATGGGCGCCGTCTTCGTTTGTGCCGTCCGTTAGCGGCGGACCGCTACGCCGGAAACGCGCCGAGCGCCTTCTCGGTCAGGACCGAGTCGCAATATTCCCGCACCTCCTTGATCCGACCACCGTCGAAACGGAACACCAGGCAATAGTCGTTGTCGTAGCGCTGACCTTGCTTGGTGAGGTTGTCGCCCTTGGCCTCGATCACGACGATGTCGCCGTCGGCGATGATGCGATGGGCGACGGTGCGGCCGCGCTCGACCAGTTTCGAGCGGACATGGCCGTGCAGATCGTTGATGATCGACTGCTTGCCGGTGAAGGTACGCGACCAGGAATATTGCCCGGTCACGGTCCAGATCGCGTCGTCGGCAAGCGTTGCCATGAACAGCGAGTTATCGCGCACCGCAGGATCGGGACTGCCTGCGATCACGAACATCTCCTGCACCAGTTTCTTGTTGTCGGCTGCGCTCATGGCGCGTCTCCTTGCGATTGATAGACCCTGATTTCAGGCGTTTCCTCACGCGATGCGGTCTTCGGCTCTCGTGAAAAACGCCTTGCCCGCAATCCTGCGGCGCCTGCGCGCATTCTTCCAATCGATAGGTAGTATGATATATATTCACTCGATGAATTTGAATTCGCTTGACCTCAATCTGCTGGTCGCGCTCGACGCCCTGCTGCGCGAAGCCAATGTCAGCCGCGCGGCGATGCGGCTCAATCTGTCGCAACCGGCGACCAGCCACGCGCTGCAGCGGCTGCGCGACCTGATCGGCGATCCGCTTTTGGTGCGCACCGGCGCGCGGATGGAGCTGACGCCGCGGGCGCAGGCGTTGCGCTCGCCGCTGGCCCATGCGCTCGACCAGGTGCGCGCGCTGTTCGTCTCCGACGATTTCGACGCCGCGCGCAGCGACCGGCACTTTCGCCTGATGATGCCCGACCTCGCGGTCGAGCTCCTGATGCCGCCGCTGATGGAGAAGGTGACTCAGATCGCGCCGAACGTCACCATCGACGTGGTGCCGTGGCGGGGACCTGCGATCTTCACGCCCGAATTCGCCCGCACCATTGATCTCGTGATCTCGATCGGCGACTCCTTTAAGGGCTTTCACCGCCAGCGGCTCTACACCGACAGCGATGCACTCGCGGTGCGGCGCGGCCACCTCGCCGGCGCGAAGCTCAAGAAGCGCGAGGCGTTCCTCGCCGCCCGCCATGTCGCCGTGATCATCCGCGGCCAGAACGAGGACCTGATCGACACCTGGCTGCGCGCCAAGGGCATCGAGCGGCGGATCGCGCTGGTGGTGCCGGGTTATATCGAGGCGCTGCACGTCACCGCGCGCACCGACCTCGTCGCGTTCGTGCCGCGCCGGCTGATCTCGGCGCTGTCGAGGCAATTGTCGCTGATGACGGTGACGCCGCCGCTCGATCCAGGGATCGACGAGCAGCACATGTTCTATCCGACACGGGCGCAGATGGATCCGGGCTCGCTCTGGCTGCGCAAGCTGATGCTGGAGACCGGACGCGAGTTGGAGACGGGGAAGGTGTAGCCCAGCTCTCTCCACACGTCGTCCCGGCGAAGGCCGGGACCCATAACGACAGGGTTGCGTTGTGAGAGTGAGCTGCGGCCCCGGCGTCGCGTAACAACGATCGTTGGTGGTTATGGGTCCCGGGTCGCGCTGCGCTTGCCCGGGACGACACCGAATTTTTGGGCCTTACGCCCTCTGCTCCGCCAGCACCTTCTGCACCGCCGGGCGGCCCTCCATCGCCGCGCGATGCGCCTTCACCTTAGGCAGCGTTGCGATGTCGACGCCGTCGCCGTCGAGCCACAGGGTCAGCGTGTAGAGATAGGTATCGCCGACGGTGTAGTTCTCGCCCATCACCCACGGGCCCTTCAGCATGTCGCGCTCGATCAGGTTGAAGCAGGCGCCCATGGTCTTCGGCACCATCGCCTTCATGTCGGCGAACGACGTCTCCTGCGTCGCCCAGCGCGGACCGCGCATCTTGTGGGCGTGGCAGATATGCACCGTCGAGCACAGATAGGAGTTGAAGGCCTGCAGCCTGGCGAATTCGAAGACGTCGTCGGGCGCGAGCTTCGCCTGCGGAAAGCTCTGCGCGATATAGGCCAGCATCGCCGGCGTCTCGGTCAGCACGCCGCGATCGGTCACCAAAGTGGGCACGCGGCCCTTCGGATTGATCTTCAGGTATTCCGGGCTGTTCTGCTGGTTGGTCTTGAAGTCGATCTTCTCGGTCGTGTAGGGCGCGCCGGCCTCGGCCAGCGCGATGTGGGACGCGAGCGCGCAGGTGCCGGGGGCAAAATAGAGCTTGAGCATGTTGCTGTCCTCTCCGAGCCTTGTCGGTTCGTTGCGAACGCGGCTCTGGTTCTTGTTCTGACGGCGCGGAGGTTAGCGGCAGCCCCCTTGGCCGTCCACCCCGCGCGCCGCAGACCTTGCCCGCGGCGGTGCCGTCGTGCGATGACCATGGCCAATTGAGGGGATTTTTTATGACTGTGCTCATTGCAGGTGGCGGAATTGGCGGGCTGACGCTGGCGCTCAGCCTGCACCAGATCGGCGTGCCGGCCCGCGTCTTCGAGAGCGTGCCCGAGCTGCGGCCGCTCGGCGTCGGCATCAACGTGCTGCCGCATGCGGTGCGCGAACTGATCGAGCTCGGCCTGCACGATGTGCTCGACGCTTCTGCGGTGCGCACCCGCGAGCTCGCCTATTTCTCAAAGCACGGCAAGCCGATCTGGAGCGAGCCGCGCGGGCTCGAGGCCGGCTATAAATGGCCACAATTCTCGATCCATCGCGGCCGGCTGCAACAGCTGCTGCTCGATGCCGCGACCGAACGGCTGGGGGCTGCGAACATTCTCACCAGCCATCACCTCACCGGCTGGACCGAGACCGCCGACGGCGTCCGCGCCGATTTCATCGATCGCGCCACCGGCAAGCCCGCCGGCAGCTATGACGGCGTGGTGCTGATCGCCGCCGACGGCATCCATTCGGCGGTGCGCGAGAAGCTCTATCCGCAGGAGGGGCCGCCAATCTGGAACGGCCGCATCCTGTGGCGCGGCATCACCCGCGGCGATGCCTTCCTGACCGGCCGCACCATGATCATGGCCGGCCACGAGATCCTGAAATTCGTCTGCTACCCGATCTCGAAGGAGGCTGGCCCCGACGGCAAGTTCGACATCAACTGGGTCGCCGAGCGACACATGCCGCCGACCTATCAATGGCGCCGCGAGGACTACAACCGGACCGCCAAGCTCGACGAGTTCCTGCCTTGGTTCGAGAGCTGGAATTTCGACTGGCTCGATGTCCCCGGCCTGATCCGGAACTGCCCGCATGCCTACGAATATCCACTGGTCGATCGCGATCCGATCCCGCAATGGACCTTCGGCCGCGTCACGCTGATGGGCGACGCCGCGCATCCGATGTATCCGATCGGCTCCAACGGCGCCTCGCAGGCGATCCTGGATGCGCGCGTGCTGACGCGCGAGATTTTGGCGCATGGCCCGACGCAGGCGGCGCTCGCGGCCTATGAGGCCGAGCGGCGGCCCGCGA
Source organism: Bradyrhizobium sp. USDA 4538 (assembly GCF_024171045.1). Taxonomy (NCBI): domain Bacteria; kingdom Pseudomonadati; phylum Pseudomonadota; class Alphaproteobacteria; order Hyphomicrobiales; family Nitrobacteraceae; genus Bradyrhizobium; species Bradyrhizobium sp. USDA 4538. The sequence continues at coordinate 5,407,163 of NZ_JALJZE010000001.1, read as the reverse complement.
CCACGGACCTCGTGATGCTGAACCGCCGCAACGGCCCGGAGCAGGTGATGCAGCTGGTCGAGGAGCGCGCGCCTGACGGCTTCAAGGTCGTCACCGACGTGCTGTCGCAGCAGGAGCTGGAAGACATCGCCGCCAACTACAAGCGCGTCGCCGGTTTCCAGGTCGAGGGACTGAACGCCAAGCCGCCGATCGTGCAGCGGACGGGTTGAGCTGTAGCGCGGCGCACGATCTATCACCGTCACCTGAGGAGCCGCGAAGCGGCGTCTCGAAGGGTGCACGACCCCGGCCGGTGGCCGTGCATGCTTCGAAGCTCGCTCCGCTCGCACCTCAGCATGACGGATTTGCCAATGCGGGCGCGGCTTCACCGCAGCGCGCGCGCCGCCTCCACCAGGCGGATGCTGCTGCTCGCGGTCGCGAGCAGTGTGCCGTCGGCGGCGCTCAGCTTGCCCTCGACGAAGGCGATGGTCTTACCGAGTTGCGTCACCGTCGCCTCGCCGGTGATCGGTCCGGGCTTTGCCGGCGCCAGGAAATTCACGGTCATCGTGATGGTCGTGGTGAAGAGCCGCCCCTCGGTCATCACGAACACCGCCGGCCCCATCGTGTCGTCGAGCATCGCCGAGAGCATGCCGCCCTGGATGAAGCCGGCCGGATTGCAAAACTCCTGCTTGCCGTCGAACACGATCCTGATCCAGCCCTCCTGCGGACGGGCGTCGACCACGCGCCACCCCAGTAGCTTTGCGACGGGCGGCATCGGAATGCGGTCGAGTGCGGTTGCGATCATGGCGGCCTCCGGTTTCCGGAGGTGATAGCGAAGCCCTGCTGCCAGCATGGTGTCAGCAGGTCAGAGCATGATCCGGAAAACTGAGAACCGGTTTTCCGAAACGATCATGCTCAAAAAAATGTGTCGATGATGTGATTCATCGCATCGTCAGAGATCGAGCCCATGCGCGACAACCTTGCGCATCACGTTCGGAAGCGCCTCGCCGTCCAGTGTCGCCACCGGCACCCAGCGCATGCCATCCGGCGCGTGGCTCCGCGGCGGAACGCTGGCGGTGTAGACGACGAGCTCGAGCGGAAAATGCGTGAACACGTGGCTGACGACGCCCGCCTTGCGGTGCCAGCGCGTGACGCCCTTGAGGTCCGGCGCCTGCGCCAGTGCCGCCGCGTCCTCCTGCCCGGCCAGCCATTGCGACCCCGGCACCTCGGTCATGCTGCCGAGCAGGCCTTTTTCCGGGCGCGAGCGCACCAGGAGCTCGCCGCCGCGTGTCACCACGAAGGCCGCGCCGCGGCGCAAGATGCCGCTCTTCTTCGGTGCCTTGCGCGGGAACGTTTCCTGGTCGCCGCGCGTGCGCGCCGCGCAGTCGTCATTCAGCGGACACAATGCGCAGGCCGGCTTCTTCGGCGTGCAGATCGTCGCGCCCAAATCCATCAGCGCCTGAGCACTGTCGCCGGCGCGGGACGGGCCGAGCAATGTCGCCGCCATCTCCTTGATCAGCGGCTTGGCCTGCGGCAGCGCCTCCTCGATGGCGTAGAGCCGACTGACCACGCGCTCGATGTTGCCGTCCACCGGCATGGTGCGGCGGTCGAAGGCGATGGCGGCGATCGCGGCCGCGGTGTACGGCCCGATGCCGGGCAGCGCGCGCAGGCCTTCCTCGGTGTCCGGAAACACCCCGCCGTGGTCGCCCATCACCGCGACCGCGCAGGCGTGCAAATTGCGCGCCCGCGAATAATAGCCGAGCCCGGCCCACATCCTCAGGACGTCGTCGAGCGAGGCACGCCCAAGCGCGGTCACGTCGGGCCAGCGCGACACGAATTTCTCGAAATAGGGCCCGACCGCCCGTACCGTGGTCTGCTGCAGCATGATCTCCGACAGCCAGACGCGATACGGATCGGCCCGCTCCCCCGCCACCGCGCGCCACGGCAGCGTCCGGCGATGCCGGTCATACCAGGCGAGCAGACGCGCCGGGCGGTCGGCCTGCTGATCGGTCGATTTGATTTTGGCGGCAGCGCGAGAACTCATGAACGCATCTTAAGCCACATCTCGCCATGTCATCCCGGGCTTGACCCGGGCATCCACGTCTTTCTTCGCCCGGCACGGAAAACGCCGCCACAATGATGAACACGGTTTCAGCCACATCACCACCACTGCTATAACCCTCCCATGTCCAGACCCGGCCCGATCAGCGCAAAGCCCCTGTCGATCCTGCTCAGCGACGTCTTCACCGACGCCTATGCCAAGCAGGGCTTTGCCGCGCGCGAATTGGTGACGCGCTGGACCGAGATCGCGGGCAAGCGAATTGCCGCCTATTGCGAGCCGCTGAAGATGCAGTGGCCGCGGCCGGTGGAGGGACAGCCGCAGGAGCCGGCGACGCTGGTGCTGCGGGTCGAAGGGCCGATGGCGCTGGAGATCCAGCACTCCTCCGACGTCATCCTGGAGCGGGTGAACCGCTTCTTCGGCTGGCACGCGGTCGGCCGCCTGACCATCCGGCAGGCGCCGCTCTCGCGCCGCAGCCGCCCGGCACGGCCGCGCCCGCCGGACGCCAAAACCGTGGCCCGGGAGGCGGCCAACCTTGCGGCCGTCGAGGACGACGATCTGCGCGCGGCGCTGGCCCGTTTGGGTGCCTCGATCAAGCGAAATTGACGCTTTTCGGCAGGCCCGCCGCAAGACCGCGGCATTGCCACAATGGCCGTTTCAAGCTAGCGAAGGCTTCTTTTTCGGGACCCCTTCATTGTGGCGTGAATGCGCCAATCCGGGAGCTGACCTTGATCATCACGCGCCGCGCCTTCACCACCGCTCTCTCGCTGACCGGGCTTGCCGCCCTCGCCGGCCTGTCGCCGCTGCGCCTGATCACCGACGCGTTCGCGCAGACCGCCGCCGAGGTCGCCAAGCCGCAGTCGCTGCCGGACATGGGGCTCGGCCCGCAGGACGCCAAGGTGACGATCGTCGAATACGCCTCGATGACCTGCCCGCACTGCGCCAATTTCAACGAGACCGTGTTCCCGAAGATCAAGTCGACCTACATCGACCCCGGCAAGGTCCGCTACGTGTTCCGCGAATTCCCGCTCGACATCAAGGCCGCCGCCGGCTCGATGCTGGCGCGCTGTATCGCCAAGGACGACGCGCCGAAGTATTTTGCCGTGATCGACCTGTTGTTCCGCCAGCAGAACGACTGGGTGGTGAAGAACACCACCGAGACACTGACCCGAATCGGCAAGCAGGCCGGCCTCACCCAGCAGCAGGTCGAGGACTGCCTGAAGGATCAGAAGCTGCTCGACAAGATCGCGGCCGACCAGAAATACGCCAACGAGGTGCTGAAGGTGAACTCGACGCCGACCTTCTTCGTCAACGGCGAGATGCTGAAGGGCGAGACCTCGTTCGAGGAATTCAGCAAGCACATCGATCCGCTGCTGAAGAGCTGATCGGGAGCCCGCGAACCTGATGCCTTTGTGCCTCGCTTTCGAGTCGAGGCACGATAATTGTGGACTATTTGCGATCACGGCACGCGGCCGTCGCATCATTTGGTTGTTGAAAACTTGATTCGCGTGATGCGAATCGTCGAGGACATGCAGAGGCCTTAAAACCCTGCAAATCCCTTGGGAAAAGCTAGGTCAAGCGGTTGCCCTGACGCGCGGGCATCGCCATTGTCGCCGCTCATGAGAGCTGCACGCAGCTATTCACCCCAGACACCGACATTGCCATCCATGGTATTGTCACGGCAGGGAGATTCGCGCCCGGCCAAACGAGATTTGTGTACATGAAGCTCACGCGCCTCCGCCTGCACGGTTTCAAGTCGTTCGTTGAACCCACCGATTTCATGATCGAGCCGGGCCTGACCGGCGTCGTCGGACCGAACGGCTGCGGCAAATCCAATCTCGTCGAAGCGCTGCGCTGGGCGATGGGCGAGACCTCGCACAAGTCGCTGCGCGCCGCCGACATGGACGCGGTGATCTTCGCCGGTTCCGGCAACCGTCCGGCGCGCAACCACGCCGAAGTCGTGATGACGATCGACAATTCCGATCGCTCGGCGCCGGCCGCGGTGAACGACAGCCAGCTCCTGGAAATCTCCCGCCGCATCGAGCGCGAGGCCGGCTCGGTCTACCGCATCAACGGCCGCGATGTCCGTGCAAGAGATGTGCAGATCCTGTTCGCCGACGCCGCCACCGGCGCGCGCTCGCCGGCGCTGGTCCACCAGGGCAAGATCGGCGAGATCATCCAGGCCAAGCCCGAGCAGCGCCGTCGCGTGCTGGAAGACGCCGCTGGCGTTGCGGGTCTGCATGCCCGCCGCCACGAGGCGGAACTGCGGCTGAAGGCGGCCGAAACCAACCTCACCCGCGTCGAGGACGTGATCGGCCAGCTCACCGGTCAGATGGAAGGCCTGAAGAAGCAGGCGCGCCAGGCGATCCGCTACCGCGAGGTCGCGGCCAAGGTGCGCAAGTCCGAGGCCATGCTGTTCCATCTGCGCTGGATCGAGGCCAATGCCGACGTCAACGACGCCGCGCAGACCCATGATATCTCCGTGCGCGAGATGGCCGAGCGCACCCGCGAGCAGGCCGAATCCGCCCGCATCCAGGCGATCCGCGCTGCCGAACTGCCGGCGCTGCGCGATGCCGAGGCGCGCGCCGCCGCCGGCTTGCAGCGCCTGACCAACGCGCGCGAGATGCTCGACCGCGAGGAGCAGCGCGCCAAGGAGCGCGTCGGCGAGCTCGATCGCCGTCTCACCCAGTTCGCCCAGGACATCGCGCGCGAACAGCAGCAGACCTCGGATGCCGACATCGCGCTGCAGCGGCTCGACACGGAAGACGCCGAGCTGAAGGAAGAGATCAAGTCGCGCGTCGAGAAGCGCTCTGGCGTCGACGAGCGCGTCGCTGAGGCCGAGGAGATCCTGGCCGCGACCGAGCGTCAGTTCTCCGAGTTGACCACGCAGCTCGCCGATCTCACCGCCAAGCGCAACCAGCTCGAAGCCGGCGTGCGCACGCATCGCGATCGCCTCGCGCGGCTCGATCAGGAGATCGCCAGCGTCCAGGCCGAGGAATCCAGGCTCGCGCAGGAGACCGGCAATCTCGGCGACATCGACGCGCTGGCCGCTGCCATGGAGATGGCGCAGCAGACGCTCGCCGAGTCCGAGGCCGCCGTGCAGACCAGCGAGGCGCATCACGCCGCCGCGCGGCAGACGCTGGAAGCCTCGCGCAATCCGCTCACCGAAGCCGAGAAGCGCGTGCAGCGGCTCGAGACGGAAGCCCGCACCATCTCCAAGCTCGTCACGAGCGAGACCAAGAATCTGTGGCCGCCGATCATCGACGGCATCACCGTCGCCAAGGGCTATGAAAAGGCGATCGGCGCCGTGCTTGGCGACGACCTCGATGCGCCGGTGGATTCCTCCGCGCCGATGCGCTGGACCAATATAGGCGTGGCCGGCGAAGATCCGGCGCTGCCGGATGGCGTCGAGCGGCTGGCCGACCATGTCCAGGCGCCGCCGGAACTGGCGCGCCGCCTGGCCCAGATCGGCGTCGTCGCCAAGGAACGCGGCGCGGCGCTGGTGTCGCAGCTGAAGACCGGCCAGCGGCTGGTGTCGCTCGAAGGCGACGTCTGGCGCTGGGACGGCTTCGTCGCCGACGCGCATGCCCCGACCGGCGCCGCCCGCCGTCTTGCCGAGCGCGCCCGTCTTGTCGACATCGAGCACGAGCTGGAACAGGCCCGCATCGATGCCTCCACCAAGCGCCAGGCGCTGGAGACGGCTGAAGAGGAATTGCGCTCGGCGTCCGCCGCCGAGGGTGCCTCGCGCGAAGCCGTCCGCGCCGCCCGCCGCGAGGCCGACGCCGCGCGCGAACGTCATGCCGCCACCGAGCGCGAGATCAACCGCCACGCCGCGCGCAAATCGGCGCTGACCGAGGCGCACAGCCGCGTCGCCGCCGACCGCGCCGAGGCCGAAGCCGCGCATGAGAGCGCGGCTGCCGCGCTCGCCGAACTGCCGCCGGGTGTCGAGACCGAGGCCCAGCTCGCCGCGGTTCGCGCCGAGATCGACAACCAGCGCCGGGCCGCGGCGCAAGTCCGCGCCGAGGCGCAGGCGCTGGCCCGCGAGGCCGAGCTCGCCGACCGCCGCGTGCAGGCGATCGTTGCCGAGCGCAATGAGTGGCAGACCCGCAAGACCAGCGCCGCCTCGCAGGTCGAGACCGTCGAGGCGCGCATCGCCGAGGTGTCGGCCGAGCGCGAGGAACTCGCCAATGCGCCCGAAGTTTTCGCCGAGAAGCGCAGCGCGCTGATCACGGAGATCGAGCACGCCGAAGGCGATCGCCGCATCGCCGCCGACGCGCTGGCGACCGCGGAAGCCGCGATGGCGGAAACCGATCGCCTCGCCAAGGCCTCGCTCGAAGCGCTGTCCTCATCCCGCGAAGCTACCGCGCGCGCCGAGGAGCGTATGGAAGGCACCCGCCGCCGCCTCGCCGACATCGAGCGCGAGATCCACGACATGCTCGAGGTCGAGCCCAGCGCGGTCGTCGGCATGGCCGAGATCGAACCCGGCCAGGAGCTGCCGCCGGTCACGCAGGTCGAGGAAGAGCTCGAAAAGTTGCGCCGCGACCGCGAGCGGCTCGGCGCCGTCAATTTGCGTGCCGAGGAAGAGCTCAAGGAAGTCGAGACCCAGCACACCGCGCTGACCACCGAACGCGACGATCTGGTCGAAGCGATCAAGCGGCTGCGCCAGGGCATCCAGAGCCTCAACCGCGAGGCGCGCGAGCGCCTGCTGACCTCGTTCGAGACCGTTAACAACCACTTCAAGCGGCTGTTCACCGAGCTGTTCGGCGGCGGCGAAGCCGCGCTGCATCTGATCGAGAGCGACGATCCGCTCGAGGCCGGCCTCGAGATCATCGCCAAGCCGCCCGGCAAGAAGCCGCAGACGCTCTCGCTGCTCTCGGGCGGTGAGCAGGCGCTGACGGCGCTCGCGCTGATCTTCGCGGTGTTTCTGACCAACCCGTCGCCGATCTGCGTGCTGGACGAGGTCGACGCGCCGCTCGACGACCACAACGTCGAACGGTTCTGCACCCTGCTGAACGAGATGACCGGCTCGACCGAGACACGCTTCATCATCATCACGCACAATCCGATCACGATGGCGCGGATGAACCGGCTGTTCGGTGTCACCATGGCCGAGCGCGGCGTGTCGCAGCTGGTGTCGGTCGACCTGCAGGGCGCGGTGGACATCCTCGACCAGAACGTGGCTTAGGCGTAGCACCTACGCGTCGACGTCATTTTCTTGATACCCGCGCCTCCGCATCGTCATTGCGAGGAGCGATAGCGACGAAGCAATCCATGCCTCAGCACGCGGCGCTATGGATTGCTTCGCTCCGCTCGCAATGACGTGGGATAGTCCGTCACATGACCTCACCCGATCTCCCCGCCGAACTGCGCGCAGCCCTCAACGCCAGGCTCGAAGGCCTGTCGCGCAGCGACGCCGCCGGCCGCGCGGCGGTGATCTCGCAGACCTATCGCGAGGGCGGCGGCTCCTCGACGATCAGGACCGAGACCGATGCGCTGGCCTATGCGCTGGCGCGGATGCCGGCGACCTATGCCGCCGTCGCAGCGAGCCTCAACGCCCTGACGGAGATCAGGCCGGACTTCGCGCCGGCGCGCCTGCTCGATGTCGGTGCCGGTCCGGGGACCGCGACCTGGACCGCCGCGGAAGCGTTCACGTCGCTGCGGGACTTCACCCTACTTGATGCCAACGGCGCGTTGCGGACGCTCGCCGAGGAGCTGTTTCACGGCAGCATTCGCCTGCACGACGCCAGCTATCAACTCGGCGAGGCGCGCGCCCTGCTCGACAAGGCCGAGCCCGCCGACCTCGTCGTCGCCAGCTACATGATCGGCGAACTCGGCGATGCCGAGCGCGGGGCGCTGGCCGATGCGCTGTGGTCGAATACCAGCGACACGCTGCTGGTCGTCGAGCCCGGTACGCCCGCCGGCTATGCGCGGATCATCGCATTGCGCGCACGCCTGATCGCCGCCGGCGCTCACGTCGTGGCACCCTGCCCGCATGACGGTGGCTGTCCGCTGGTCGCGCCCGACTGGTGCCACTTCTCGCAGCGCCTGCAACGCTCGCGCGCGCACAAGCAGGTCAAGGGCGCGGAGCTACCCTTCGAGGACGAGCGCTTCGCCTATGTCGCGCTGAGCCGCGCGCGCGTTGAGAACAGGCCATCGCGCGTGCTGGCGCAGCCGGACGTCGGCAAGGTCGAGATCGCGGCGAAACTGTGCACGCCCGAGGGCGTATCGGTTGCGCGGATCCCGCGCCGTGCCAAAACCGATTACGCCCGCGCCCGGCGCTGGCGCTGGGGCGATGCGGTCTAGTTACGTCGTCCCGGCGAAGGCCGGGACCCATAACCACCGAGGTTTGTTGCGAGTGAAGCCGTCGCCGCTTGCGCCCCTTCCGCGGGCCGCGGCGTATGGGTCCCGGCCTTCGCCGGGACGATATTGAACTAATTTGCGGCCATCACCGACTAACGCTTGCCCACCTTTCCGCGGCGGGCTGCCCTGCGCCCCGATCTTGGGCTACGGTGCCGCCGTCTCGTCCATCAGGAGCTGCCCCGTCATGTCGACCAGCTGGATCGTTATCGGCGTCATCGTGCTTCTCGTGCTGTTTGCATTCGGCGCCTACAACCGCCTCGTGGCGCTCAGCCAGCGGGTCGGACAGGCCTTTGCCGACATCGACGTGCAGCTCAAGCAGCGTCACGACCTGATCCCAAACCTGGTCGAGACCGTGAAGGGCTATGCTGCGCATGAGCGCGGCACGCTCGACGACGTCATCAAGGCGCGCAATTCGGCGATGTCGGCGCAGGGTCCGGCCCAGGTCTCGGCGGCGGAAAACCAGCTCTCCGGCGCGCTCGGCCGGCTGATCGCGCTGTCGGAGGCCTATCCGGACCTCAAGGCCAACGCCAATTTCCAGCAGCTCGCCTCCGAGCTCTCCGATCTCGAGAACAAGATCGCCGCCAGCCGCCGCTTCTTCAACAATGCGGTCCAGGAATACAACACCGGCATCCAGCAGATGCCGGCCGCGCTGTTCGCCGGCATGTTCGGCTTCACCCGCAAGGATTTCTTCGACCTCGGCGCCAGCCGCACGGAAGTCGAGGCGGCGCCCAGCGTGAAGTTCTGATTACTTCCTTCGAGATGACGCCCCTTCGGTCATTCCGGGGCGATGCAACGCATCGAACCCGGAATCTCATCTCACTCACTAATCTCGAGATTCCACAAAGCGCAATTGCGCATTGGGGTTCGCGCGTGCCGCGCGCCCCGGAATGACGGTGAGAGCGGACGCGCACCATGGCCGCCTATGGTCTCTACACGCATATCGCATCGAACAAGTTTCGTTCGATGCTGCTGCTTGCCGGCCTGTTCCTGCTGATCTACGTGCTGGTCTATGCCGGCGCGCTGGTCGCGGAGGTGATGATCGATAGCGGCCGCACCGTCAACTATTACCTGACGCGGGCCTTGCGCGACCTGGTCTCGGCCTTGCCGTGGGCGACGATCGCGGCAGCGGCCTGGATCGTGATCGCCTATTTCTTCCACCAGAAGATGATCGATGCCGTCACCGGCGGCGAGAGCGTGACGCGGCAGCAAGAGCCGCGGCTCTACAATCTCCTGGAAAATCTCTGCATCTCGCGCGGCATCCCGATGCCGAGGCTGAAGGTGATAGACAGCCCGGCGCTGAATGCGTTCGCGACCGGACTGAACCGGAGCCAATACGCCATCACCGTCACCACCGGCCTGTTGAAGGCGCTGAACGATAAGGAGATCGAGGCCGTGCTCGGCCACGAGCTCACCCATATCAAGAACGGCGACGTGCAGCTGATGGTGATCGCCGTGATCATCGCCGGCGTGGTCGGCTTCTTCGGCGAGCTGTTCTTCCGCCTGTTCACGAACCTGTCGTGGAACTCGAGCGGCGGCGGTGGCGGCTGGTCGTCATCCTCACGATCGTCGTCATCCTCCTCGGACCGCGACAGCAAGGGCTCCGGTGGCGGCGCGATCATCGTGATCATCATCGCGGTCGCGCTGATCGTGCTGGCCTGGCTGCTGTCGCAAGTGGTCAAGCTCGCGCTGTCGCGCTCGCGCGAATTCCTCGCCGATGCCGGATCGGTGGAGCTGACCAAGAACCCCGACGCGATGATCTCTGCACTGCGCAAGATCGAGAACCGCGGCGAGCTGCCGGACGCCACCTCGGCGGTGATGGAACTCTGCGTCGACAATCCGCGCGAGGGGTTTGCCGACCTGTTTGCCACCCATCCCTCGGTCAAGTCCCGGGTCGATGCCCTGGTGAAATACGCCGGCGGCCACGATCCCGGACCGCTGGCGCTGCCGGACGAGACGGAGCCGCAGGATGAGCCGTCCGCGGCGGGCGACCAGCCTCCGCCGGCGACCCATGGCCCATGGGGCGATACGCCGACGGCACAGCCGGACAATCCGCCGCCGCTGCCGGACACAACTCCGAGGCAGGGACCGTTTGGTCCGCTTCAAGGTCCGCTCCAGGGCCCTTGGGGCCCGCGCCGCTGACCGCTGTAGCGGTTTGATTTGACCATGATTGTCTCGGAAAACCGCTGCGCATTTTTCCGGATCATGGCCCTAGCTTACTCAGTCCATTAAGGAAATTCCCACCAAACCGATCGTGGACGCCTTAAGGAATTGAATTCTCCCTCGTTTCTGCCATGTTCGCGCCCAAAGCAGTGTGGGGACTTGCCGATCGCCATCGCGATCGGGAGCGCGCTTTAAGGGACTTCCATGGCAAAGCCGGTTGTGATCGTGGTGGGCGCCGACAAGGGCGGGGTCGGCAAGACCACCGTCTCGCGGACGCTCCTGGACTATTTCAGTGCCAATAACGTGCAGACCCGGGCGTTCGACACCGAATCGCCGCGCGGCACGCTGAAGCGCTTCCATCCTGACATCACCGAGATCGTCGACATGACGACGACCGCGGACCAGATGAAGATCTTCGACACGCTGAACTCGGGGCCCTCGGTTACCGTGATCGACGTCCGCGCCGGCCTGTTGTCGCCCGCGCTGGCCTCGCTGCGCGATATCGGCTTCCTCGACGCGGCGCGTTCCGGCCAGATCACCTTCGCCGTGTTCCATATCCTCGGCCCGTCGATCGCTTCGCTGGACGAGATCGCCGAAACCGCCAACTTCATGAGCGGCGCGAAATATTTCCTGGTGAAGAACTTCATCAACGACACCCAGTTCTTCCAGTGGGACCAGGCGACCTACAATTCCTACTTCCACCGCATCAAGGATGCCGTGGACCTGACCATCCCGAAGCTCAACGAAATGGCCTATGAGCAGGTCGAGGTCTCCTCGGTTCCGTTCCTGAAATTCGTCGCCAACAAGGGCATCAACGACGACGCCGCCAACTACTCCTTCGTGCTGCGCGGCTATGTCCGGCACTGGCTCGCCAATGTCTGGAGCGAGTACGACCGGATCAAGCTGACCGACCTGGTCGGCGCCAAGTCGGCCAAAGGCGAAAAATAGTCGGACCTTCGACCTTGATGGGGCTGGATTAGGCGAAAATTTGGCCTGATATAGCGGACGATGTCATCGACGCCCGTTTACATCATCTGCTCGCCCCGCCCGCAGGTCGGCAAGACGCTGATCGCGCGGCTGCTCGGCGAATTCCTGCTGCTCAAGAACGGCGACGTGGTCTGCTACGACATCAATCTGAAGGAGCCGTCGCTGCTCGACTACCTGCCGCGGATCACCGAAACGGCAGATGTGATCGACACCTACGGCAAGATGCAGCTGATGGACCGCGTCATCGTCAATGACGGCATCGGCAAGGTGATCGACCTCGGCTACCACGCCTTCGACGAATTCTTCAAAATGTGCGACGAGATCGGGCTGATGAAGGAGGCGCTGCGCCGCCGCGTCTCACCCGTGATCCTGTACGTCGCCGATACCGACCGCGCCTCGGTGCGCGGCTACCAGACGCTGCTCGGCACGATCCCGCCGAATGCGCTGATCGTCATCGACAACGAGTTCGTGGTGCGCGGCGAGCTGCCGCCGGTCATGACCGCCAGCCGGGTGCTGCGCTTCCGCGCGCTGCCGGTGTTCCTGAAGACCTATATCGACCGGCTGAACTTCTCCTTCACCGGCTATCTGCGCCAGGAAAGGGATTCATCGACCGAGCTGCATCAATGGATCCGGCGGAATTACACGACGTTCCGCGATCTCGAATTGAGCATGCTGCTGCAGCGGGGATGACTCTGCTCCCTCGCCCCGCTCTTGCGGGGAGAGGGTCGGGGTGAGGGGCTGGTTCCGCAAATTCGACCGAGATTGGAGGGCGCGGAGAGTCCCCTCACCCGGATCGCATCTTCGATGCGATCCGGCCTCTCCCCGCACGCGGGGCGAGGCTAAGAGATCAATGCCCCTCGAACGCCATCAGCGTGCGCACCGGAACGTCCATCGCGCGCAGCTTGGCCGCGCCGCCGAGGTCAGGCAGGTCGACGATGAAGCAGGCGGCGACCACATTGGCGCCGATCTGGCGCAGCAGCTTCACCGCGCCCTCCGCGGTGCCGCCGGTCGCGATCAGATCGTCGACCAGGATCACGCGCTCGCCGGGCTGCACGGCGTCGGCATGCATCTCCATCTCGTCGATGCCGTATTCAAGCGAATAGGCAATCCGCACCGTGGTGTGCGGCAGCTTGCCCTTCTTGCGGATCGGCACGAAGCCGGCGGAGAGCTGATGCGCCACCGCGCCGCCGAGGATGAAGCCGCGGGCCTCGATGCCGGCGACCTTGTCGACCTTCGCCCCCGCCCAGGGATGCACCAGCTCATCGACCGCGCGGCGGAAGGCGCGAGCATCCGCCAGCAGCGTCGTGATGTCGCGAAACAGGATGCCCTTCTTCGGGTAGTCCGGGATGGTGCGAACGGTCGCCTTGATGTCGTGGTCGAAGGTCATTGGTCTCGCTCTGAGGGTCATTCCGGGGCGATGCGAAGCATCGAACCTGGAATCTCGAGATTCCGGGTCTGGTGCTAACGCACCATCCCGGAATGACGATGGTTAAACTTAGCCTTCACTTGCTACTCACATTAAGCCGGAATGCATTCTCGACAATGCGCAGGCCGACCTCGTTGCCGAGCGACATCAGCGATTCCGGATGGAATTGCACGCCGCCGACCGGCAGGGTCTTGTGCTCGATCACCATCGCGACGCCGTCTTCGGTGGTCGCGGTCACCGCCAGCACCTCGGGCACGCTGTCGCGCTCGACATAGAGCGAGTGGTAGCGGCCGATCACGATCTCATTGGGCAGGTTCCGCATCAGCCGGCCACCGCGCACCTGGACGCGCGAGGGACGGCCGTGCGCAGGCTGGCCGAGCTGGCCGAGCTGGCCGCCGAAATACGCGCCGATCGCCTGCACGCCGAGGCAGACGCCGAAGATCGGCAGCTTGTTCTCGAGCGCGGTGTCGATGGTCTTCGCGATGCCGAAATCCTCCGGGCGACCCGGCCCGGGCGACAGCACCAGGAGATCCCAGCCCTTCTTCTTGAGCATGTCCTGGGCATGGACGTGCCTGACCACGGTGACGGTGGCGCCGACCTGGCGGAAGTAATCGGCCAGCATGTGCACGAAGCTGTCGTCGTGATCGATCAGGAGCACGTTCTTGCCGGAGCCGGTGGCGTCGGGCGCAAAATCCGACAGCGGCTTCGGCGGATCGCCGCGCAGCGCCTGGAACAGCGCCGCAGCCTTGACCTGACACTCGCGATCCTCGGCGGCGGGATCTGAATCGAACAGGCAGGTCGCGCCGACTCGCACCTCGGCGAGACCGTCCTTCATCCGGATGGTGCGGATCGTGAGTCCGGTGTTGATGCTGCCGTCGAAATTCACGCAGCCGATCGCGCCGGCATACCAGCGCCGCGGCGACCGCTCGTGATCCTCGACGAACTGCATCGCCCACAGTTTCGGCGCGCCGGTCACGGTGACCGCCCAGGCATGGGTCAGGAAGGCGTCGAGCGAATCGAAGCCCGGCCGCAGCATGCCCTCGACGTGATCGACGGTGTGGAACAGCTTTGAGTAGGTCTCGATCTGACGCCGCGCCAGCACCTTGATGGTGCCGGGCACGCAGACGCGCGCCTTGTCGTTGCGATCGACGTCGGTGCACATGTTGAGCTCGAACTCGTCCTTCTCCGAGTTCAGGAGCTTGCGGATCTGCTCGGCATCGCCGATCGAGTCCGAACCGCGCGCGATGGTGCCCGAGATCGGGCAGGTCTCGACCCGGCGGCCGTCGGAGCGCACAAACATCTCCGGCGACGCGGAGACCAGAAATTCGCCGGCGCCGAGATTCATCAGCGCGCCATAGGGCGACGGATTGATGCGGCAGAGCCGCTGGAACACTTCCGCCGGCGAGCGCTCGCAGGGCTCGGCAAACAGCTGCCCGGGCACCGCCTCGAACAGATCGCCGCGGGCAAACGCCGCGCGCGCGACCTCGACGGTCGCCTGGTACTCGCCCGGGGCGTGATCGGCAAAGCCCTGCCGGCCGTTCCTGGCGTAGAGGCTCGGCGCGGTCTCCTGCGACAGGCCGGCGGTGGATTTGCCCTTCCACGCGAACTCGTAAGTGAGCGCCACGCCGCGGCCGGTGGCGCGGTCATAGGCCAAGAGGCGGTCCGGCACGTAGAGCACGATGTCGCGCTGGTCGGCCTCGCGGGCGCGCTTCTGCACGAGGTCCTCGATCTGGAACACGAGGTCGTAGGCGAAGGCGCCGAACAGGCCGAGCAGCGGATCGGCATTGGAGGTGAACGCCGCCACCATGTCGCGCACCAGCGACATCACGCTGGCGCGGCGGGTGCGCTGGTCTTCCTCGACCGGCGCGGCGCCGCGGATGATGTGGCCGGCGAGCCGCGTTGCGCTCCGCTCTGAGATCACGACGCAGGGCTCGCGCAGCACGTCGCCGAGGAAGGCGATCAGGACCTCGCCGCGCGGGTTCAGCGCCTGCAACGAGAAGTTCGTACCTGACGTCTCCAGCACCAGCGGCGGATCGGCAAAGCCGAGGTCAAAGCTCTCGTAGCGGCCCGGTACCGTCGTGCCCGAGGACAGCACCACGCCGCGGCGGCGGTCCAGTAGCGCGATCAAATCGTCGAGGCGGTTGGCGCCGCCGGTGAACTGCTCGACCACGCGCGCGACCGCAAGGCCGCCATTGGTCAGATATTCGCTTCGAGCCGGCAGGGAGAAGACTGTCCTGTTCATGTGATCCTCTTACGAGACTTGCCGAGAGAGCGCCACACAGGACAAACGAAGGGCAAATAAACTAACCATCGGTCGCACTGCGATGGCGACCTTCGACGTTTGTGAAAAAAGAAAACGCACCGGCCACCTATGAGAAGGTGGGCCACCAACGACGGGATGGGCTGGCAACGGTGCTCATGCCCGTTACTCACCACCCGGCGCGGGCCGTGTCAAGGGATGGCCCGGCAGCCATGCCCCAAGGCGGGACGCCCCCTGGACGGCATTTTCGGGGTTTGAAGGGGCAAGAAACCGCGTAGCATTTGCCGAAATGGCGGCCGGCCGGCCGCCCAAAAAACAGACAGATGGCGGAGGCGCAGATGGCGATTTTGGGTCTCGGATATGCCGGCTTCGGCTCCGACGCGCTCGACGACTGGCGGCAGTTCGGCACCGGCCTCGTCGGGCTGCAGGCGGTCGAACGCGGCAACTCGTTGCTCGCGTTCCGGATGGACGACCGCAAGCAGCGCATCGTGATCGACCGCGCCCAGGGCGAAGGCACCCGGTTCTTCGGCTGGGAGGTGGCTGACCGTGCGGCCCTCGACGCGCTGGCGGCACGGCTGGAACGCGCCGGCGTCGCCGTGACCGCTGAGCCGCAGGCGCTCGCTGACGCGAGGCGAGTACGCGGCCTGATCTCGTTTCGCGACCCCGCCGGCAACCGTCTCGAGGCGTTTCATGGCGCCGAGATCGACGACACGCCGTTCAGGCCGGGGCGCTCGATCTCCGGCTTCCGCACCGGGCCGCTCGGCCTCGGCCACGCGGTGCTGACCGTCGAGCACATCGCCCCGGTGATGAGCTTCTATGTCGACGTGCTCGGTTTCGGCTTAAGCGACTACATCGAAAAACCGTTCCGCGCCTATTTCTTCCACGTCAATGCCCGCCATCACTCGCTGGCGCTGATCGAGACCGGCACGAACGGCATGCATCATCTGATGGTCGAGCTGTTCTCGCTCGACGATGTCGGCCAAGCCTACGACGTCGCCCAGCAGGAAGATCGCGTCAACGTCACGCTCGGCCGTCACACCAACGACCTGATGACGTCGTTCTACGCGAGGTCGCCGTCCGCCTTCATGGTCGAGTGCGGCTGGGGCGGCCGCGAGATCGATCCGGCGAACTGGACACCGTTCGAGATGCATGACGGCCCAAGCCTGTGGGGCCACGAGCGGGTCTGGCTGTCGCCGGAGGACCGCGCTGTCGCGCGCGAGATGCGGATGCGCGCCGCCGCCGAGGGCAAGCGCGCACCGGTGCAGGTGATGGAAGGCAATTTCAGGCTGATGTCGGGGACCTGCCCGTGGTGGGACGGGGTGAAGGAAAGTTAAGTCTCGCCGTCGTCCCTGCCTAGTGCGCAATTGCGCACGGGAGCAGAGACCCATAACCACAGGGCGTAGTTATTTGGCGAGATGACTGCCAGCGTGCCCATTGCAAAAGCCACGGCGTATGGGTCCCGGCCTTCGCCGGGACGACGCCGGTGGTTTTGGCAATCGCCTTACCCCAGGTGCTTCTTGAAGAAGTCCGTGGCGCGGCCCCAGGCGAGTTCGGCGGCCTCGCGGTCGTGCACCGACTGGCGCTGCTCGTTGACGAAGGCGTGCTCGGCGTCATAGCGGAACAGCTCGAGCGATTTGCCGGCGGCCTTCATCGCCTTCTCGAAATTGCTGACGAGCTCCGGCGTGCACCAATCGTCCTTGTTGGCGAAATGCGCCTGCAGCGGAATCCTGACGTCGGCGGGCTTGGCGGCCTGCTCCGGCGGAATGCCGTAGAACACGACGCCCGCAGTTAGTTCCGGCACATGCACCGAGCCGATGATGGTCACCGCGCCGCCGAGACAGAAGCCGGTCAGGCCGACCTTGGCGCCGTTCTTGGCGAGATACTGCGCGGCGCCGCGCACCGTCTGCGTGGTGGCGTCCATGAAGTCGAGCGAGTTCATCTCTTTGCCCGCGGCATCGGTGTCGTGATACGGCACCACCTTGCCCTTGTAGAGATCGGGCGCCAGCGCATCGAAGCCAGCCACCGCGAAGCGGTCGCACAGGCCCTTGATCTGGTCCGACAGGCCCCACCATTCCTGGATCACGACGACGCCGGGTGCGTTGCCGCGCGCCGCATTGGCGAGATAGCCCGACGCTTCCTTGCCGTCCGGACGCTTGAAGCTGATGCTGGTACCCATGAGTTCCTCCGCAATGTTTGCCGGCTGATTGGCCGGCATCTTGTCCGCACTCGGCGGCCGACGCAATTGACGACACTGTCATTCCGGGTTCGATGCTACCGCGTCACCCCGGAATGACGGAGAGATTGCAAACAAAAAAGCCCCCGAAGGGGGCTTTTTCAAACTCGCTATACCGTACCCGAGATCAGTGGGCGTTGGCCCAGACCTTGCGCTTGGTGAAGTACATCAGGAAGGCGAAGACGACCAGGAAGAAGAACACCTGCATGCCGATCCGCTTGCGCTCCTCCATGTGCGGCTCGGCGGCCCACATCAGGAACGTGGTGACGTCATGCGCGTACTGCTTGACCGTCGCCGGCGAGCCGTCGTCGAAGGTCACCTGACCATCGGACAGCGGCTTCGGCATCTTGATGGCGTGGCCGGGGAAGTACTTGTTGTAGTACGAGCCCTCCGGGATCGTGACGCCCGCCGGAGCCTTGTCCTCGAAGCCCTGCAGGATGGCGTCGACGTAGTCGGGTCCCTGCTCCTGGTACTGGGTGAAGAAGTCGATCGCGAACTGCGGGAAGCCGCGCTTGTAGGACCGCGCCTTGGTGATCAGCGAGAGGTCGGGCGGCGCCGCGCCGCCATTGGCCGCGCGCGCGGCCTGCTCGTTCGGGAACGGCGACGGGAAGTAATCCGCCGGGCGGCCCGGACGCTCGAACATCTCGCCCTGGTCGTTCGGACCGTCCTTGATCTTGTACTCGGACGCGAAGGCCGCCGCCTGCGCCGGCGAATAGCCGGGACCGCCGGGATCGGCGAGGTTGCGGAACGCGACATAGGACAGGCCGTGACAGGCGGCACAGACTTCCTTGTAGACCTTCAAGCCGCGCTGCAGCGAGCCACGGTCATAGGTGCCGAAAGGACCGGAGAACGACCACTTCTGGGCCGGCGGCGCGTTGCCACCCTCCTCGGCCTTGGCGTTCTGGGTGCCGCCGACGAGCAGGCTGCCGGCCACGACCATCGCGAGCATCACAGAGGCCGCGGTCGCGGCCCTGCCCTTGCTCTTCGCCAGCACGTCGTCGGCGATCGAGTTCGGCACCGGACGCGGCGTCTCGATGCGGGCGAGCAGCGGCAGCACAATCAGGAAGTAGGCGAAGTAGCAGACCGTCAGGATGCGGCCGGCGATCACATAGATGCCTTCCGGCGGCTGCGAGCCGAGGTAACCGAGCAGGATGCAGACCACCACGAAGATCCAGAAGAACTGCTTGGCCAGCGGGCGATACTTCGACGAACGGGTCCGTGCGCTGTCGAGCCAGGGCAGGAAGCACAGGATGATGATCGCCGAGAACATCGCCACGACGCCGGCGAGCTTGTTCGGGATCGAACGCAGGATCGCGTAGAACGGCAGGTAGTACCATTCAGGCACGATGTGCGCCGGCGTCACGCCCGGGTTCGCCGGGATGTAGTTGTCGGCGTCGCCGAGATAGTTCGGCATGTAGAAGATGAACCAGGCGAAGAAGATCAGGAAGCAGGACACGCCGAACATGTCCTTGATCGTCGCATACGGCGTGAACGCAACGGTGTCCTTCTCGGTCTTGGCCTCGACGCCGGCCGGGTTGTTCTGACCGGCGACGTGCAGCGCCCAGACGTGCAGCACGACCACGCCGGCGATCACGAACGGGAGCAGATAGTGCAGCGAGAAGAAGCGGTTCAGTGTCGGGTTGCCGACCGAATAGCCGCCCCACAGCAGGGTCACGATGCTCTCGCCGAAATAGGGCACGGCCGAGAACAGATTGGTGATGACGGTGGCGCCCCAGAAGCTCATCTGGCCCCACGGCAGCACGTAGCCCATGAAGCCCGTCGCCATCATCAGGAGGTAGATGATGACGCCGAGGATCCACAGCACCTCACGCGGCTCCTTGTACGACCCGTAATAGAGGCCGCGGAACATATGGATGTAGACGGCGAAGAAGAACATCGACGCGCCGCACGCATGCATGTTGCGCAGCAGCCAGCCGTAATTGACGTCGCGGACGATCAGCTCGACCGACTTGAAGGCGAGGTCGGCGTGCGGCGTGTAGTGCATCGCCAGGATCACGCCGGTCAGGATCTGCAGCGCCAGCATCATCGAAAGGATGGCGCCGAAGGTCCACCAGTAGTTCAGGTTGCGCGGCGTCGGATAGGCCACGAACGAGGAGTGGATCAGGCCGAAGATCGGAAGGCGCCGTTCGATCCACTTCAAGGCGGGGTTGCTCGGTTGGAAATCAGATGGTCCGCTCATTGATGCGATCCTGAAGAAGAAAAACGACGCGATGGGTCCAAGTGGAAGCTGAAATCCCGGAGGGGCCGGGACTTAGCCGATCTGGATTTTGGTGTCGGAAAGGAAGGCGTAAGGCGGCACCGCCAGGTTGGCGGGCGCCGGCCCCTGGCGGATACGACCGGAGGAGTCGTACTGCGAGCCGTGGCAGGGGCAGAAGAAGCCGTCGTAATTGCCTTCATGGGCGATCGGGATGCAGCCGAGATGGGTGCAGATGCCGATCACGACCAGCCACTGGTCGTGGCCGGCCTTGACGCGGGCCGAGTCGGGCTGCGGATCGGGCAGGCTCGAGAGCGCCACGCTCTGGGCCTCCTGGATCTGCTTCTTGGTGCGATGGCTGATGTAGATCGGCTTGCCGCGCCAGAAGACCTTGATGTCCTGGCCCTCGGCGATCGGCGTCAGATCGACCTCGATCGGCGCGCCGGCCGCGATCGTCGCGGCATCCGGGTTCATCTGCGCAACCAGCGGCCAGACGGTGGCGGCTGCGCCGACCGCGGCGGCAGCTCCGGTTGCAACAAAGAGAAAATCACGGCGTGTCGGATGGTCCGCCGAAGACGCTGTCGTCACGATTCCTAGCCCTTTCTTTTCTGCAGCCGGTGGAACCGCCCTGGAGACGCAGGACGCGCCCCAAGAAAGGCTGCCGGCGCCCGCGGCCCCCGCGGCGGCAGAAAACCGCTATTCCCCACCCCAAATGGCGGAACAGCAGTCCAGAATCGTTCTATTGGCACCCTTGCCGGACGAGCGCAAGCCCGCTATCGGCTCGCACACGTGCAATGCACGAAATCCGCGCCGAGCGATGTTTTATTGAAACAATTTCATCCGGATTTCACAGGCCGCCCGCACCATGCAGATCGCGCTGTTCCAGCCCGACATCCCCCAGAATACAGGGACGATTCTGCGCCTCTGCGCCTGCCTGGACGTGGCAGCCCATATCATCGAACCAGCGGGCTTCGACACCTCGGACAGGAATTTCCGCCGGGCGGGTATGGACTATCTCGACCATGTGCGGTTGAAGCGTCACGACTCATGGTCGAAATTCGAGGAATGGCGGGCCGAGGCCGGATGCCGGCTGGTGCTGTTCACGACAAGGGCGGCGAAATCCTATCTTGATTTCGCGTATACGGCCTCCGATGTCCTGCTGTTCGGGCGCGAGACGGCAGGGGTGACCGACGCGGTGGTGGCCGCTGCGGATGCGCGGCTGGTGATTCCGATCCGGCCGACCATGCGTTCGCTCAATGTGGCCGTCACGGCGGCCATGGCCGTCGGCGAGGCGCTGCGGCAGACCGGTTCAGGAATCGCCGGTTCGGCAACTTAAGGGATTTTTGGTGAGCTACGCGGTCAAGGAGATCTTTCTCACCCTGCAGGGCGAAGGCGCCCATGCGGGCCGCGCCTCCGTGTTCTGCCGCTTCGCCGGCTGCAACCTCTGGAGCGGCCGCGAGCAGGACCGCGCCGGCGCGGTCTGCAAGTTCTGCGACACCGATTTCGTCGGCACCGACGGCACGCTGGGCGGCCGCTATGCGACCGCCGAAGAGCTGGCCGGCACCATTGCCGCGCAGTGGACGGGAGGCGAGGCCGACCGCTACGTGGTCCTGACCGGCGGTGAGCCGCTGCTGCAGGTCGACGCGGCCTTGATCGATGCCCTGCACGGCCACGGCTTTGCGATCGCGATCGAGACCAACGGCACCATCGCCCCGCCCGACGGTCTCGACTGGATCTGCGTTAGTCCCAAGGCTGCGGCCGAGCTCGTGGTGCGCAAGGGGCACGAGCTCAAACTGGTCTATCCGCAGGTGGAGAACGCACCGGAGGATTTCGCCGGCCTCGCCTTCGAGCGCTTCTCGCTGCAGCCGATGGACGGCCCCGACGTGATCGAGAATACCGAGCGGGCGATCGCCTATTGCCTGAAGCACCCGCAATGGCGCCTTAGCGTGCAGACGCACAAGTCGCTCGGCATTAGATGAACTAACAGAATCGGATTGTTGAACGAGATGTGGGAATTGACGAAAGCGTTTCGGTTCGAGGCTGCGCACGCGCTGTCCGGAACGACCTTTGGCACCGCCAGCGAGGAGATTCACGGCCACTCGTTTCGAGCCGAAGTTACCGTCCGCGGCACGCCCGACCCCGCGACCGGTATGGTGGTCGATCTCGGCCTGCTCGAACGCGCCATGGCCGAGGTGCAGAAGACGCTCGACCATAAGTTCCTCAACAAGATCGAGGCGATCGGCGTGCCGACGCTGGAGAATCTGTCGCGCTTCATCTGGGAGCGGCTGCAACACGCAGGCAAGCTGAGCCGCGTCAGCGTCCATCGCGACAGCTGCAACGAGAGCTGCACATACTTCGGCCCGCAAGGTTAGTCATGCTGCCAACAGACCCCGCCATCATCGAGGACCGCAAGGCGCGTGCGCGCGGCTGGTTCGAGGCGCTGCGCAACGACATCTGCGCGGCCTTCGAGAAGCTCGAGGACGACGCCCCGTCCACGCTTTATCCCGGCGCCGCCGGCCGGTTCGCGCGGACCCCCTGGGACCGCACCGACCACACCGGCAAGCCGGGCGGCGGCGGCGTGATGTCGATCATGAAGGGCCGGCTGTTCGAGAAAGTCGGCGTGCACTGCTCGACCGTGCACGGCGAGTTCGCCCCCGAATTCCGCGCGCAGATTCCAGGTGCCGCCGACGATCCACGCTTTTGGGCGTCGGGCATTTCGCTGATCGCGCATTTGCGCAATCCGAACGTGCCCGCCGTGCACATGAACACCCGCTTCGTCGTCACCACGAAGGCGTGGTTCGGCGGCGGCGCCGACCTGACGCCGGTGCTGAACCGCCGGCGCACCCAGGAGGACCCCGACACGGTCGCCTTCCACGCCGCGATGAAGGAGGCGTGCAGTGGACCGAACGGCGTCGCCGACTACGACAAGTACAAGAAATGGTGCGACGACTATTTCTACCTGCCGCACCGCAAGGAAGCCCGCGGCATCGGCGGCATCTTCTACGACTGGCACGACAGCGGCGACTGGGAGGCCGATCTCGCCTTCACCCAGGACGTCGGGCGCAGCTTCCTGAAGATCTATCCCGACCTGGTGCGGCGCAATTTCGCGGCCGCCTGGAGCGCGGAGGATCGCGACGAGCAGCTGGTCCGCCGCGGCCGCTATGTCGAGTTCAACCTGCTCTATGACCGCGGCACCATCTTCGGCCTGAAGACCGGCGGCAATGTGGATTCGATCCTGTCGTCGCTGCCGCCGGAGGTGAAATGGCCATGATGAACCTGCCGCGCGCGATGTTGATCGACATGGATGACACCATCCTGTCGGCCTATGGACGCCCCGAGATCGCCTGGAACACGATCACCACGGAGTTCGCCGCGGAGCTCGCGCCCTTGCCCCCGGATCAGGTCGCGACTGCGCTATTGGCCTACGCGCGGCAATTCTGGTCGACCGCCGAGCCGATCTGGCGGATCAAGCTTGGCGAGGCGCGGCGGCTCACCGTGAAGGGCGGCTTCGCGGCGCTTGCGGCGGCCGGTCACCGCGCGCTGCCGGACGATCTTGCGGACCGCATCGCCGATCGCTTCACCGCCTATCGCGAGGAAGAGATGTTCGTCTTCCCCGGCGCGCATGAAGCGATCGATGCGTTGAAGGCGCTCGGCATCAAGCTCGCGCTGGTCACCAACGGCGCCGCCGACATGCAGCGCGCCAAGGTCGAGCGCTTCGCGCTCGGCCATCGTTTCGATCACATCCAGATCGAGGGCGAGTACGGCTTCGGCAAGCCGGAGGAGCGCGCCTACCTGCACGCGATGGAAGCGCTCGGCGTCACCGCACCGGACACCTGGATGATCGGCGACAATCTCGAGTGGGAAGTCGTGGCGCCACAGCGGCTTGGCATCTACGCGATCTGGATGGACGTGCACGGTGTCGGGCTGCCGCCGGGATCGACCATCAAGCCCGACCGCATCATCCGCTCGCTGAGCGAACTGGTTCCTGCCGCGCGCAAATAGCGCATCGCGGCCGTTTTCCACATCAATTCCATTCAAGCTGGCGCCGGCCGTGATTTGGCTGTCATCACCGGTCGCTAGCCTGCCGCCCGCGTCATCCAGCGCGGAGGGAAAATCATGGAACTGAAACCAGGCGATGTTGTCATGCTGAAGTCCGGCGGCCATCCGATCACGGTCGTCGAAATCGACGAGGACAAGGTCGCGTGCCTGTGGATGGGTACGGACGGCGATCTGTTTCGCGAAACCTTGCCGCTTGTCGCACTCGAATCGACCGAGCTCGATCCGGAGGACGATGAAGAGGAAGACGACGAAGACGAGGACGACGCGGAAGAAGAGGACGACGAGGACGAAGACGACGACGGCGACCGCAAGAAGAAGCGCAAGGCGGCGTGAGATCCGTTGGCGCGATGCTGACTGGCAGATGCCGGCAGCATCGCCTCCATGCGACGTTCGACCGATCGTCGTTCAGCCGATCGTCACCGTGCCGCCGCTGACCACGGCGGCATCGAGACGTCGGCAAGAAAACTCAGAGAAAACTCAGAGAAAATTCAAAGCCGATGGTCGCGGGTGAAACGGGCCGCGGTCTGATCGGCGATATCAGACAGTATCTTCGGCTCCAGCGGAAAGTCCGCGGCCAACCAGGCATCCTCCGCCAGGGTCAGGACATGTCCGAGCGCCGGTCCCTCGGCAATGCCGCGCGCGATGAAATCCGACGCCCGCAACGGAAAGTGCGGCGCGCGCCAGCGCTCCGGCAGCGTGGCGAGCGCGCGCCATTGATCGACATCCTGGCCCGCGCCGGTGCGCGCCCAGGCGAGCAGCAGCCGGTCGCGATAGGGCTCCTCGTCGAGCCGGTAGAGCCTGCGCCTGGCATGGGCCTCGTCCATGCCGGGCAAGCGCCACCAGCGATGGCCCATCGAATCGAGCGCCTTGGCCTCGGCGTTGGAGAGCCGCAGCCGGCTGGCGATACGCCGCGCGTCCTCGGTCACGGCGACCGTCAGCGCGGCGAGCCTTCGCATCGCGCTCGGCGCGAGCTTCATCAGTTGCTCGATCTCGATCATCGCCGCGAATGGCCCGGTATAGGCGACGCCGCCGAACAGCGGCTGCAGCAAACCACCGTCACCAATCGCGACCACTGCACTTGCGGCGCCGTTCGCGACCACGAGCTTGAGCATCTCCATGCGGATCCGCTCGGCCGACAGGCCGCTCAAACCGGCGCGCCCGCCGATGCAGGCGAGATAGCCGGCGCGATCGACCTCGCCCGCGCCATAGGCGGCATGGAAACGGAAGAAGCGCAGGATGCGCAGATAGTCCTCGGCAATCCGCTGCGCGGGATCGCCGATGAAGCGCACGCGCCTCGCCTCGATGTCGGCGAGGCCGCCGACGTGATCGTGCACGACGCCCGAAGCGTCGACCGACAGGCCGTTGATGGTGAAGTCGCGCCGCTCGGCGTCACGCACCCAGTCGCGACCGAACGCCACCCTGGCCTTGCGGCCATAGGTCTCGGTATCCTCGCGCAGCGTCGTCACCTCGAAGGGCTGGCTGTCGACGACCAAGGTCACCGTGCCGTGCTCGATGCCGGTCGGCACGCTCTTGATGCCCGCCCGCTTGGCGCGGCGGATCACCTCCTCCGGTAGCGCCGTGGTGGCGATGTCGATGTCGGCGAGCGGAATCTGCATCAAGGCGTTGCGCACGGCCCCGCCGATCACCCGCGCTTCCTCGCCGTCGGCGTTGAGCAGGTCGAGCACGCGCGCCGCGGGCCCGGAAGCGAGCCATGGCGCGTCGGACAACAGGCGCACCTCGCTCATTTCTCAACTCCCGGCACCAGCTTGCCGTTCTCGATATGGGCGGGAACGTAGGTCGAATTCGGCGGCGCGCCAGTCAATTCGGCCAACAGCACGAAGCTCACGATGACCATCACCAGCGCCACCAGCGTCAGCTTTGCGATCATGTCGAGCGGCCATGACGCCGGCAGCGTCACGCCGGACCGCGTCGCGATGAGGAAGATGGCATAGACCGCGAAGGGGATCAGAAAGATTCCGATCTCGGTCAATACCGTGCGGATCATGACAGATATATCCGCTCATACAGCACGCGCAGGATGCCCGCGGTCGCGCCCCAGATGTAGCGCTCGGCGAACGGCATCGCGTAATAGGACCGGTCCATGCCGCGGAATTCCTTGGTGTGGATCTGATGATTCTCGGGATTCATCAGGAAGGCGAGCGGCACCTCGAACGCATCGACCACCTCCGCCTCGTTGATCGCAAGCGTGAATCCCGGCTTCACCTTGGCGACCGTCGGCAGGATGCGGAAGCCGAACGCGGTGCCATAAAGGTCGAGATAGCCGACCGGGTCGATGAATTCCCGCTTCAGTCCGACTTCCTCGCAGGCCTCGCGCAG
Organism: Bradyrhizobium sp. USDA 4538; assembly: GCF_024171045.1. Classification (NCBI taxonomy): domain Bacteria; kingdom Pseudomonadati; phylum Pseudomonadota; class Alphaproteobacteria; order Hyphomicrobiales; family Nitrobacteraceae; genus Bradyrhizobium; species Bradyrhizobium sp. USDA 4538. The sequence continues at coordinate 5,381,091 of NZ_JALJZE010000001.1, read as the reverse complement.
CGCGGCATCGAGCGGCGAGGCGTCGGTGGCGTCGATCTTGCCGCCGGGAAACGAGATCTGGCCGGCATGGCTCGACAGATTGGGCGAGCGCTGCGTCAACAGCACGGTCGGCTCGGGGTGATCGACCACCGGGATCAGCACCGCGGCCGGCCGCACCGGCTGCTCCTGCGCCACGATCTCGAGCATGCGGTCGTTGCCGGAATCTCCGGTGCGCGGAATGATATGCGGATCGACCAGGCCCGGCGGCACGTCGAAAGTGAGCCGCGTGCGGGCCCGCGCGAAGAATTCCGTCGAGCTGATCGTCGCCGGCTCCACCTTCAGCAACGGCTCGTTCAAAGTGCGTCCCTCACCTGACTAGCATCGGCCATCGCGAAGAACTCGCCGCCGGACTCGATGCCGAACATCTCCTGACCATCGACCATCCGCTGCTCGCCCATGTCAACCAGATCGTAATAGAGCGCGCGGGTGACCTTGGCCCACAAATCGGCGCGGACATGCAGATAGGGCGTCAATCCGCCATCCTCGGCCGCCTCGAATCTGAGGCCGTGGCCTTTTTCGCAATCGACCCAATCGTCGACATTGGTGCGGAACCTGAGCAGGCGGCCGCGCGCGTCCTCCCCGGTCTGCATTTCCACGGCAAGGAACGGCGCGTCATCGACGCGGATGCCGACCTTCTCCACCGGTGTCACGAGAAAGTGCTTGCCGTCCTCGCGCTTCAGAATCGTGGAGAACAGCCGCACCAGCGCGGGGCGGCCGATCGGCGTTCCCATGTAGAACCAGGTGCCGTCAGGCGCGATTCGCATGTCGAGATCGCCGCAGAATGGCGGATTCCACAGGTGAACCGGCGGCAGGCCCTTGCGTCCGGCCGGACCCGATGTCGCAGCTTGATTGGCGGCCGTGGTGAGCCCTTCGAGACCCTTGCTTCCGAGGCCCGTAGTTTCCCTGCCGGAATCGCTCTGCCCTTGCTTCGCCATTGTTTGCCTTAAGGTTTCCTACCTTCAATCTGGCACGTTTGGTGCACATATCCTGAGATGTGGTCGGGATGTCATTCTCGCCACATCGTGATGCCGTTCATACCCTGAAACACCGATAAGGTGGGGATAGTTTAATTCAACGAATACATGGCCTTCGCTCAGGTTTAGCATGAGGGCCGAGATGACGACAGATGATGACGACGCGCCGATGTGCGCGCATCGTCAAAAAGGAGCGGATCGAATGGCTGGTGCAGACAGCGTCGAGAAACTGGAGGATGTGATCGTCCGTTCGGCCGAGCAGGTCGCGGGCCAGATCAAGGCCGCCAAGGAAGCGGTCTCCACCGTCATCTTCGGCCAGGAGCAGGTGATCGAAAACACCCTGGTGACGATCCTGTCCGGCGGCCACGCGCTGTTGATCGGCGTGCCCGGCCTCGCCAAGACAAAGCTGGTCGAGACCCTCGGCGTCACGCTCGGCCTCGATGCCAAGCGCATTCAGTTCACCCCCGACCTGATGCCGTCGGACATTCTCGGCGCCGAAGTGCTCGACGAGAGCTCGGCGGGCAAGCGTTCGTTCCGCTTCATCGCAGGTCCCGTGTTCGCGCAGCTGCTGATGGCCGACGAGATCAACCGCGCCAGCCCGCGCACCCAGTCGGCGTTGCTGCAAGCCATGCAGGAGCAGCACATCACCATTGCCGGCGCGCGGCATGATTTGCCAAAGCCGTTCCACGTGCTCGCGACGCAGAACCCGCTCGAGCAGGAAGGCACCTATCCGCTGCCCGAGGCGCAGCTCGACCGCTTCCTGATGGAAATCGACGTCGACTATCCCGATCGCGACGCCGAGCGGCGCATCCTGTTCGAAACCACCGGCGCCGAAGAGGCAGCGGCCAAGCCGTCGATGGACGCGGAGACGCTGCTCACCGCGCAACGCCTGGTGCGGCGCCTGCCGGTCGGTGATTCCGTGGTCGAGGCGATCCTGACGCTGGTCCGCGCCGCGCGTCCCGGCACCGAGGGCGGCGAGGCCGGCAAGCTGATCGCATGGGGCCCGGGTCCGCGCGCCAGCCAAGCCTTGATGCTCGCGGTGCGCGCCCGTGCATTGCTCGACGGGAGACTCGCGCCGTCGATCGACGACGTGCTCGATCTCGCCGAGCCCGTGCTCAAGCACCGCATGGCGCTGACCTTCTCGGCGCGCGCCGAGGGTCGCACCATTCCCGACGTGATCAAGCAACTGAAGACCCGGATCGGTTGATGGCCGCAGACAACAGGCACCAGAACGAGGAGATCCTTGCGGTTCGACGTGCCGATGGCGAAAGCCGAACGCTCGCCGCATCGCTGCCGCGTCTGGTGCTTGAGGCCCGCCGTGTCGCTGCCAACGTCATCCATGGCCTGCACGGCCGCCGCCGCGCCGGCTCGGGCGAGAATTTCTGGCAATACCGCCGCTTCGTCTCCGGCGAGCCGTCGCAGCGCGTCGACTGGCGCCGCTCGGCACGCGACGACCATCTCTATGTCCGCGAGCAGGAGTGGGAAGCCGCGCACACGGTGTGGATCTGGCCCGACCGCTCGCCGTCAATGGCCTTTGCCTCGCGCGAGGCGCGCGACAGCAAGCTGGAGCGCGGACTGATCGTAGCCTTCGCGCTCGCAGAGTTGCTCGTTGCGGGCGGAGAACGCGTCGGCATTCCCGGCCTGCTGAACCCGACCGCAAGCCTCAACGTGATCGACAAGATGGCGGAAGCGATGTTGCACGACGAGAAGACGCGCGCGAGCCTGCCGCCGTCCTTCGTGCCATCGTCGCTGGCCGAAGTCGTCGTGTTGTCGGATTTCTGGTCGCCGATCATGGAGATCACGGCGATGCTGGCCGGGCTTTCCTCCTCCGGCGCGCACGGCACCCTGATCCAGGTCGTCGATCCCGCCGAAGAGACCTTCCCCTATTCCGGCCGCGTCGAATTCGTCGAGCCGGAGATCGGCAGCGTCATCACCGCGGGCCGCGCCGAGAGCTGGGCGAGCGATTATGTCGCCCGGGTCGCGCTGCATCGCGACCAGATCCGCGGCGAGACCAATCGGCTCGACTGGCTGTTCTCGACCCACACCACCAGCCGCTCCGCGGCCGAGCTGCTGCTGTTCCTGCATGCCGGCATGATGGTGAGCAAGGGCGGTGGCCGCTCAATAGTCAAGGCGGGACGCAGCGCATGATCGCAGGCCTCCCCCTCTCCTTCGCCGAACCGCTGCTGCTGCTGGGGCTGGTCAGCCTGCCGGCGCTGTGGTGGCTGTTGCGCGTGATGCCGCCGCGGCCGCGCCGGATCGAATTCCCACCGACGCGGCTGTTGTTCGACATCGCGCCCAAGGAGGAGACGCCGTCGCGCACGCCGTGGTGGCTGACGCTGCTGCGGCTCGCCGCCGCCGCGCTCGTCATCTTCGCCGCTGCCGGCCCGATCTGGAATCCGCAGACCGGCGTTGCCGCCGGTAAATTGCCGCTGGTGATCCTGCTCGACGACGGCTGGAGCGCGGCCTCGAGCTGGGACGCGCGGATCAGGGCCGCGGACGAACTGATCGCCAACGCCGACAGCGACCGCCGCGGCGTCGCGCTGGTGCCGCTGTCCGAGCCCGCGCGCGACATTACGCTGATGCCGGCCGGCGCCGCGCGCGTCGCGCTGCGCCAGCTCGCGCCGAAGCCCTACTCGGTCGATCGGGTTGAAACCCTCGGCGCTCTTGGACGTTTCCTCAAATCGACCGGCGACTGCGACATCGCCTGGCTGTCCGACGGCGTCGACACCGGACGCGGCAGCGAATTCACCGAGGGGCTCGGCAAGGTGATCGAGAGCCGCAATCTGACGATCTATGCGGGCGGAGCGCAGTCGGCGCAGGCATTGGTCGCGGCCGAGAACGCCGCCGCCAAGATGACGGTGAAGGTGCTGCGCACCGAGAGCGGCATCGCGGCGGGAACGGTGCGCGCGGTCGACGCCAAGGGCTCGCCGATCGGCGAGGCGCGCTACACATTCGGCCCGCAGGATCGCGAGACCGAAGCCGCCTTCGATCTTCCGGTCGAATTGCGTAACGACATCGCGCGGCTCGAAATCTCCGGCGAGCATTCGGCCGGCGCCGTGCAGCTGCTCGACCGACGCTGGCGCCGCCGCGCCATCGGCGTGGTCTCGGGTGCGAGTAACGACACCGCGCAGCCACTGTTGGCGTCGACCTTCTATCTCTCGCGCGCGCTGTCGCCATTCGCCGATGTCAGGCTCGGCGATCGCGGCGCGCCGCAGCAGGTGATCGGGCAATTCCTCGACCAGCGGCTGCCGATGATCGTGATGGCCGACGTCGGCACGCTATCGCCGGAGATCCGCGACCGGCTCAATGCCTGGATCGAGCAGGGCGGCGTGCTGGTGCGCTTCGCAGGTCCGCGCCTCGCCCAGGCCGATGACGACCTCGTTCCCGTCAAGCTCCGCCGCGGCGGACGCACGCTCGGCGGCAGCCTGACCTGGGAGAAGCCGCAGCACATGGCCTCGTTCGCCGCCGATGGCCCGTTCTCGGGCCTCACCGTGCCGAAGGACATCACCGTCAACCGCCAGGTGCTGGCCGAGCCCGACGCCGTGCTCTCGACCAAGAGCTGGGCCTCGCTGGAGGACGGCACGCCGCTGGTCACCGGCGAGCGTCGCGGCAAGGGCGTGGTCAGCCTGTTCCATGTCGGCGCCGACATGCGCTGGTCGGATCTGCCGATGTCCGGCACCTTCGTCGAGATGCTGCGCCGGCTGATCGACATGTCCGGCTATACCTCGAAGCCCGGCCCCGGCGTCGCCAGCGATCCCAATGCCGAGACGGTTGCGCCGCTGCGCACACTCGACGGCTTCGGCATCTTCGGCCCGCCGCCCTCGAGCGCCAAGCCGATGTCGGCGGACTATCGCGATCGCGGCACGGCCGACCATCCGCCCGGCTTCTACGGCACTGCCGAGAGCCCGATCGCGGTCAACACGCTCGCCTCCGCCGATCGCATCGCGCCGCTCGACACCTCGGCCCTGCGCGCGACGCGTGCGAGCTACACCAACGCCGAGCCGCGCGATTTGCGCGGCATCATGCTGTCGACGGCGCTGGCGCTGTTCCTGCTCGATGCGATCGTGGTGGCCATGCTCGGCGGCGGCCTTGCCGCGCTGATCCGGCGGCGCGCGGCACCGGCCGTGCTCGCGTTGGCCTTCATCCTTGCGACCACGATGGTGCCCTCGCCGAGCCGCGCGCAGAACGCCAGCAGCGACGACTTCGCCATCAAGGCGGTGTCGCAGACGCGGCTGGCCTACGTCGTGACCGGCAATGCCGACGTCGATTCCATCGTCAAGGCGGGGATGTCCGGACTGACGCTGTTCCTCGGACAGCGCACCGCGCTGGAAGCCGGCGATCCCGTCGGCATCGATCCCGCGCGCGACGAGCTGGCGTTCTTCCCCCTGATCTACTGGCCGATCGTGCCGGGCGCGCCGAAGCCGCCGCAGGACGCCATCAACAAGATCGACGCCTACATGAAGCAGGGCGGCACCGTCATCTTCGATACCCGTGACGCCGTCGAAGCGCCGCCGGGGGACAACGGCTCATCGCAAACGCCCGGCATGCAGACGCTGCGCGAATTGCTGTCGACCCTCGACGTGCCCGAGCTCGAGCCGGTGCCGCGCGAGCACGTGCTGACCAAGACGTTCTATCTGCTGCGCGACTTCCCCGGCCGCTTCAATTCCGGCCAGACCTGGGTCGAGGCGCTGCCGCGCGAAGACGACGACGAGGCTGCGCAGCGCCCGGCGCGCGGCGGCGACGGCGTCTCGCCGATCATCATCACGTCGAACGACCTCGCCGGCGCCTGGGCGATCCGCCCCGACGGCCAGCCGATGCTGCCGCTGACGCCGGGCGAACCGCGCCAGCGCGAATTCGCCTTCCGCGCCGGCGTCAACATCGTGATGTACACGCTGACCGGCAACTACAAGGCCGACCAGGTGCACGCGCCTGCCTTGATCGAGCGGCTGGGACAATAGAGATGCAAGTGCTTCAGCTGCCAACACCGTCATTCCGGGATGGTCCGAAGGACCAGACCCGGAATCTCGAGATTCCGGGTTCGATGCTTTCGCATCGCCCCGGAATGACGGAGTGACGTCATGAACTACGGCATCGCGTTCACACCGCTGGTTCCTTCGCTCGTGCTGTGGCTCGCGCTCGGCGCGATCGTCGTCATTGCCGTGCTGCTCCTGGTGTCGCGCGCGCGGGGCGCCGCGGTGCGGGTCGCGGCGCTGGCGCTGATCCTGCTGGCACTGGCCAATCCCTCCTTCACCCGCGAGGACCGCGAGCCGCTGTCCTCGGTCGCTGCCGTCGTGGTCGACAAGAGCCCGAGCCAGAATTTCGGCACGCGCAACCAGGAGACCGACAAGGCGCGGCAGGCGCTGGTCGACAGCCTGAAGCAGATCAAGGGCCTCGAGGTCCGCGTCGTCGAGGCCGGTCAGGCCGATGGCGAGACCGACGGAACGAAGCTGTTCGGGGCGCTGACGTCGGCGCTGTCGGACGTTCCGGTCGAGCGCGTCGCCGGCGCCTTCATGATCACCGATGGCCGCGTGCATGACATTCCCGCCAACGCCCAGGCGCTCGGCTTCCAGGCGCCGGTGCACGCGCTGATCACCGGCCGCAAGGACGAGCGCGACCGCCGCATCGCGATCACCGCCGCGCCGCGCTTCGGCATCGTCGGCCAAACCCAGACCATCACCTTCCGGCTCGACGACCAGGGCGTCACCGGCGAGCGCGCCAAGGTCACGATCCGCCGCGACGGCGAAGTGATCAACGAGCGCACGCTGACCAGCGGCCAGACCTCGAGCGTCGACATCGACATCAAGCACGCCGGGCCCAATATCGTCGAGATCGAGGCCTCGCCGCTCGAGAACGAGCTGACGCCGGTCAACAACCGCGCCGTGGTCGCGATCGACGGCGTGCGCGACAAGCTGCGCGTGCTGCTGGTTTCCGGCGAGCCGCATTCCGGCGAACGCACGTGGCGCAACCTCTTGAAGTCCGACCCCAGCGTCGATCTCGTGCACTTCACCATTCTGCGGCCGCCGGAGAAGCAGGACGGCACGCCGATCAACGAGCTGTCGCTGATCGCATTTCCGACCCGCGAGCTGTTCCAGCAGAAGATCAACGAATTCCAGCTGATCATCTTCGACCGCTACGCCCGCCAGGGCGTGCTGCCGATCGCCTATTTCGACAACATCGCGCGCTATGTCCGCGCCGGCGGCGCGGTGCTGGTGTCCGCCGGTCCCGACTACGCCTCGACCACCAGCATCTGGCGCACGCCGCTGGACTCCGTGCTGCCGGCCGAACCGGTCGGCGTGACCGAGAAGCCGTTCTACGCGCATCTGAGCGATGCCGGTAAGCGCCATCCGGTGACGCGCGGGCTGGAAGGCTCGAATGCCGAGCCGCCGCATTGGAGCCGGTTCTTCCGCACCGTCGATACCCGCAACGCGATCAATCCGCCGGTCATGACCGGCGCCGACGGCAAGCCGCTGCTGCTGCTGTCGCGCTTCGGCGAAGGCCGCGTCGCGCTGCTGCTCTCCGACCACATCTGGCTGTGGGCGCGCGGCTACGAGGGCGGCGGCCCGCATCTCGATTTGTTGCGGCGGGTGTCGCACTGGCTGATGAAGCAGCCCGACCTCGATGAAGAGGCGCTGCGCATGCAGGTGCAGGGCAAGGATCTCATGGTGGTCCGCCAGACCATGGCCGACACCGTGTCGCCGGTCACCGTGACGTCGCCGAGCGGCACCACGCATGAACTGACGCTCACCGCCGGCGATCCCGGCGAGTGGCGCGCGACGCTGCCCGCCAACGAACTCGGCCTGTGGCAGGCCACCGACGGCGCGCTGAAGGCGCTAATCAATGTCGGCCCGACCAACCCAAAGGAATTCTCGGAGGTCACCTCGACCACCGACATGCTGAAGCCGCTGGCGCAGGCAACCGGCGGCGACGCCCGGCGCATCGTCGACGGTTCGAGCCTCGACATGCCGCGCGTCGTGCCGGTGCGCTCCTCCTCGATCTTCCGCGGCGACGGCTGGCTCGGCGTCAAGATGCGCGACGCCAGCGTCGTCAAGGGTGTCGGCGTGCTGCCGATGTTCGCCGGCCTGGTCGGCCTGCTGCTGTTGCTCGGCGCATTCGCGGCAACATGGCTGCGCGAGGGACGCTGAGCCCGGCCGGGCTCACGTCTGCGTTGCATCAAGCACACACAGGCAATGCATCGATACGGTTTGTCTGAACGCCGGTTGACATCGCGCATGCCATCCGATGTTATAATGTAACATCGGGGCGCTGGGATGTTGATGCGCTCCCGATTGGGCGGGCGTCATCAGGCATGCAGTGGTTCCGGCGACACATCAAGACTGGCTCGCGGCTGGCGCTGTTCGCGCTCGCCGTCCAGTTCATGCTGTCGTTCGGGCATTTCCATCCGATCGCGGCTGCGCAAGCGGCGCCCGCGGTCCAGACCGGGCTGTCGCTGGTCGATCTCGCCTATATCGGGACCTCGGCGACGCCGGACCTCGCGGTCCAGGTGACCGGGACGCCACAGCCCGCCAATCCCGACAACGACCGGCATCCGGCCGACAATTGCGCGATCTGCGCCGTCATCTCGCTCGCGAGCAGCATGCTGTTCACGGCGCCGCCGGTGCTGTTGCTGCCGGAAGCCATCGAGCTTCTGTTCCGTACCACCAATGCCGAATTCGTCCATCTGAAATCGGCGCCGGCGGCCTTCCGCTCCCGCGCACCTCCCCTGTCCTGACATCGACTGATTGCTGCACGCCCTGAGCGGACGGCCGTCACATGCGGCCTGCTCCAGCGGGACAAATCGGGATCGATCCGTCATTTCGACGGGCCTGGATCGGGACTTGGATCGGGACAATGACACTTCAGAAGAAACGAGCATTCCACATCGGGAGCGCGAGCTGGCTATTGCTGGGCGCAATGAGTAGCGGCGCGCTGGCCCAGGAGACGCCGACGCAACTGCCTGACATCACCGTGACGGCGCCGAGCCCGATCCAGCGGCACCGGACTGCGCCGACGCGCACGCCGACCCGTGTTGTCCGAGCTGCGCCGAGCCGCAGCCGCGAACGCACCGCCGCGGCGCAACCGGCGCCCGCTCCACCGGCACCGGCACCGCAGCAGGGCGTGCTGCCTGTCGTCACCGACCAGTTCGCCACCGTCACCGTGATCCCGAACGAGGAACTGCGGCGCTCAGGCGCCGCCACGCTTGGCGATCTGCTGTTCTCGAAGCCCGGCATCACCGGATCGAGCTTCGCCCCCGGCGCATCCAGCCGGCCGATCATCCGCGGCCTCGACGTCAACCGCGTCGGCATTGTCGAGAATGGTCTCGGCGGTGGCGGCGCCTCGGATCTCGGCGAGGATCATTTCGTGCCGATCGATCCGCTCTCGACCAATCAGATCGAGGTGGTGCGCGGCCCGGCCGCGCTGCGCTACGGCTCGACCTCGATCGGCGGCGTCGTGAGCGCCACCAACAACCGCATCCCCGACGCGATGCCGACCTGCGCGGCGGCGCCGTTCCAATCCTACGGGCTGCCGGTGAAGGCGCCGCTGGCCGATGCCGGCGGCCCGGGTTGCCTCAATGTCGAGACGCGCACGTCGGTGAGTTCGGTCAATCGCGGCGTCGACGGCGGCATGCTGCTGGACGCCGGCGGCAACAATGTCGCCGTGCATGCCGACGTCTACGGCCGCACCACCAGCGACTACAGTATCCCGAGCTATCCCTATTTATTTGTGCCCGGCCAGCCATTCAACGGCCGCCAGCCGAACTCCGCGACGCAGTCGGACGGCGCGTCGGTCGGCGCCTCCTATTTCTTCCAGGGCGGCTTTATCGGCGCGGCGATCACCCAGAACGACTCGCTCTACCACATCCCCGGTATCGACGGCACCGATCACCAGACCCGGATCGACGCGCACCAGACCAAGATCGCGGTCAAGGGCGAGTACCGGCCCGATGCCGCGGCGATCGACGCCGTGCGGTTCTGGGTCGGCGCGACCGACTATCGGCACAACGAGATTGGCCTTGCCGATCCGACCGATCCAGTGAGCGACGGCGTGAGACAGACCTTCACCAACAAGGAGCAGGAGGCGCGCGTCGAGGTGCAGATGATGCCGTTCAACGCGCGCTTCGCCACCGTGACCACGGCATTCGGCCTGCAGGGCGGGCACCAGGAATTGACCGCACCAAGCCCGGACGATCCGACCAGCCCGCTCAACGGATTATGGGACCCCAACAAGAACAACAGGGTCGCCGGTTACGTGTTCAACGAGCTGAAGTTCATCGACACCACCAAGGCGCAGATTGCCGGGCGGATCGAACACGTCGATCTCTCCGGCACAACGCCGGCCTTCATTCCCCCCGTGTTCGACGTGGCCACCGACCCCGCAAGCATCGGTCCAGCGACACCGCAAAATCCGAATTTCACACCCAAGAGCGGCAGCATCGGCTTGATCCAGAATCTGCCGTGGGATCTGGTAGCAAGCGCGACCGCCCAATACGTCGAACGCGCGCCGAAACCGGCCGAGCTCTTCTCGCGCGGCCCACACGATGCGACCGCCACGTTCGACATCGGCAATCCCAATCTCGGCATCGAAACCGCAAAATCGATCGAGATCGGACTACGGCGGGCGACCGGACCGCTGCGGTTCGAACTCACCGGCTACTACACCAGGTTCGACGGCTTCATATTCCGCCGGCTGACGGGCAACACGTGTGACGAGAGTGCGTGCCAGCTCGGCCCCGGCCTCGAACTGAACCAGGCGCGCTACTCGCAGCGTGACGCCATCTTCCGCGGCGCCGAGTTCCAGAGCCAGCTCGACATCGGCCCGCTCAACGGCGGCATCTGGGGCATCGAGAACCAGTTCGACGTGGTGCGCGCCACCTTCACCGACGGCACCAACGTGCCGCGGATTCCACCGATGCGGCTTGGCGGCGGCTTCTACTGGCGCGACAGCAACTGGCTGACCCGCATCAATCTGGTGCACGCCTTCGCGCAGAACGACATCGCTGTCATCGGCGAGACCCCGACCGCGGGCTACAATCTCCTCAACGCGGAGATCACCTACAACACCAAGCTGAATTCGTCATGGATCGGCGCGCGCGAGATGACGCTTGGTCTGGTCGGCAACAACCTGCTCAACCAGAACATCCGCAACTCCGTCTCCTATACCAAGGACGAGGTGCTGATGCCGGGCCTCGGCATACGGGCGTTCGCCAACCTGAAGTTCTGAGACGTGCGTATCCCTCTGCCGCCAGCGGCAGAGGGAATTTGCGATCACGTAGCCCGGATGAAGCGCAGCGCGATCCGGGGGGACTGCTCCCGCGGTGAGACTGATCCCGGATTTCGCTTCACTCCATCCGGGCTACGAGCGTCTCTGAAGGGAGCTGCGTAACCTGCTCGGTCTGGACGATCAGTGGCCGACAACGACTTCGCTGATCTGGATCACCGGCTGCTGATCGGTGTAGTTCGGGATGTCGCCCAAGATCTCCTGGGCGTGCTTGCCCATGCCGGCCGCGAAGGCCTCAACCGAGTCACAGAAGATGTGGCACATTCCGACATAGGTTGCAGGTTGCCCCGGCGCGCCCCCGGCGAGACCCTTGTCGACGGTGTAGTATTTGCACGCGTCGCCGAGGCGCGCCTTCACCAGCGGCATGTGCTTGTCGCGATAATAGTCGTGATCAAAGCGTGCGCCTGGATTGTTCGGATACATCACACTGACTTTGATCATGGCGCGCACTCTCCCTGTTGATATGACATGCGCCGGTCTTGTCCCGGCGCTTGCCTCAACTGTGCTTCAGTTTCCGATGGTGCGCAACCGTTCCGGCACCGCTCGCGCGGATGTCAGATCGCCTTGCTCCAGTCCGGCTGGATCGGCCCGGACACGCCCTCGGCCGCGCCGTCGACCAGTTCCATGACAAGCAGGCGACTGTAATCGACCGGGCCGGGCATGGTCATTCGTCCCTTCGGGACCGGCTTGAAGCCGACCCGCGCGTAGTACGGCTCGTCGCCGACCAGCACGATCAGGCGGTGGCCCTTGGCGCGGGCGTCGTTGATCGCACGCTCGAGCAGCGCACGGCCGACGCCGCGGCTGCGGAACGGCGGCTCGACCGTCAACGGCCCAAGCATCAGGGCCGGCGTATCGCCGATCGTGACCGGCAGCTGGCGCACCGAGCCGACCAGCAGCGTGCCGATCCGCGCCGTGAAGGAGACATCGAGCAGATGATCGACATGCTCGCGCAGCCGGTAGGCGCTGAGCACGAAGCGGCCGGGCCCGAAGGTGCGCTCGTGCAGACGCTCGATCGCCTGGGCGTCTTTCGGGGTCTCGGGCAGGATGGTCAGGGACAATTCGGTCATTGTGGGGCGCGGGATAGCATCTGGCGCGGGCGCGGTCCATCACCGCCATGTCGCCGTCGGCGGCTTGCCCTCGAGCACCTCCGCGATCCGCAGCCGCGTGCCCGGGGTGGTCTCGTCAGGCAGATCAGCCGGATCGAAGAAGCCGCAGGCCACGATCTCGCGATTCGGCTCCGGCAGGCGGTCCTGCCGGTAGTTCCTGACGACGTAGACCGCGACATGATCGCGCGGCGAGACGTGGCTGTTGTGGAAGATGCCATGCAGCACCGGCTCGCCCTTGAGCTCGATCCGCCCCTCCTCCTCCAATTCGCGCCGCAGCGACTCGATAAAACTTTCGCCGACCTCGACCCCGCCGCCGGGCAGATACCAGCCGTGGACGTAGCTGTGCTTGACCAGGAACACCCTGTTGTCGGCATCGAGCACGACGGCACGGACCCCGAGCGTCATGCTGCGGACAAGCCGCCAGTAGAAATGAAACACCCATCTGATCTGCGGCTCGTAGCGCTTGCGTAAATCGAGCAGGACCGTCACTGAACCCTCGACATCATGGTGCTTGATCCGTGCTTTGATCCTTGCGCGCCTGCGCGGCTCTTGCCAATACAGGGCAGGACGTTCGGGATAGCACGACATGACCGGCTGCCGGCCACTTTTCGCGGACAATCCGAAGGGAATCGCATGATGGCGGCGTTCCGCCTCGCGCATCTGTCGGACCCGCATCTGCCGCCGCTGCCGGCGGCGCGGCTGCGCGATCTGGCCGGCAAGCGCGCCTTCGGCTACCTGAACTGGACGCGCAACCGTCATAAATATCACCGCCGCGACGTGCTCGATGCGCTGGTGTCGGACATGCAGGCGCAGCAGCCGGACCACATCGCCGTGACCGGAGATCTGGTCAATTTGGCACTGGATGCCGAGTTCAATCCGGCCCGGCAATGGCTGGAGGAGGTAGGTTCGCCTGCCGACGTCACCGTGGTCCCCGGCAACCACGACGCCTATGTGCGCGCGACCCGGCATCGCTTCGTCAGTCATTTCGGCGACTACCTGCGCGGCGACGCCGACGGCGCGGCAACGCATTTTCCGTTCGTGCGCCGCCGCGGGCCGGTGGCACTGATCGGCGTCTCCTCGGCGGTGCCGACGCCGCCGCTGATGGCGACCGGCTGGCTCGGCCATCCCCAGCTCGATGCGCTTGATGCGATCCTCGCGCAGCTGTCGCGGGAGGACGCCTTCCGCGTCCTCCTGGTGCATCACCCGCTGCACTCCGACGGCCGCGCCAAGCGGCTGACCGATTCGCATCAGCTGCTGGCGCTGCTCAGGCGCCACGGCGTCGAGCTGGTGCTGCATGGCCACGACCACATCCATTCGACGATGTGGTTCGACGGCCCGGAGCGGAAGATCCCGGCGATCGGCGTGCCGTCGGCATCGGCGCTGGCGCGCAAGCACTATCCGGCGGCGGCCTACAATTTGTTCACGATCGAGCGTGACGGCAATGCGTGGCGCTGCGAGCAGACCGTGCGCGGGCTCGGCGAGCACGCCGGCATTCGCGAATTGAAGCAAGCACGACTTTCCTAATCGCCGCCCCCGCCGCCGCCACACCCACCGCCGCAGCCGCCTCCGCTGTCGCCGCCGCCACCACCGCCGTCACCGCCATCGCCGCCGCCACTCCCGTCGCTGCCGGCATCGCCGAAGCCGGCTGACGATCCGTCGATCGAGGAGTCGGAGAAATCGCCGCCGCAATAGGGACTGCTGCCGCCGATGCCGCTGCGGCGCAGCGCCTCGCAGTCGGTGTGATAGATGAAACCGTTCGCGATGCTCAGCTTGGCGTCGAGCGCGAACAGCAGCGGCAGCCGAGTCGGCCTGACCGGATCGATGTTCTCGTATTTGCAGCAGTACCACCAGACCCGCCGCAGCCCCTCATTGCTCCTGCGCCGTTCCTTCACCAGGACGACCGCGGGGGTGTGATGCAGGAAGCTGCCGAAGGCGCGGCGGCAGAACGCGTCGTATTCGCGGGTGTAGAGAATGAATTCGTGCCAGAGGTCGTCGGCCGCCTGCGACGGCATCGAGACGTAGCGCTTGCCGCTCATCAGATAGGCGAGGAAGAACTGCCGCAGGCCGCGCGAGACCAGCGCACTGTCCTTGCGGGTGAAGCCGGGGTGACGCTTCTCGAGCCGCGCCAACAGGCCCGCCGGCCAGTGAAAGGTGCGGATGTATTCGGCGCGCCGCAATGTCTGCCACTTGCCGAACAGCACCGCGCTGCCGACCACCGCGGCTGCCGCCAGGACGCCGAAAAATGCCGAGGCGGGTGTTATGACCACGATGCCCCGCCCCTTGAGCGGCTAGAAGTTTTGCAAGCTCGCATACAGCGCGAGACCGAACAGCGCGAGCGCGCCCATGACGAAGCCGAACACGAACATGCCGATCCCGCCGCGGCGCCTCGGCGCCACCGGCACGGGGGGCGGCGCCGGCGGCTCGGCAACCGGAAGCGGCGTTGCCACCATCGCATGCTCGCGCTCGATCAGGCGGCGCGCGACATAGTCGGTGACGGCATCGACGATCGCGGCCACGTCATGCGATTCGGCGAGCACGATGCGGCCGAACCTCGTGTCCTGCACGAAGCGGTAGATCCGCTTGTCGCGCCCCATCAGCACATGCGCGACGACGTCGATCCACAGCCGCGGCGTCTCGCCCTGGCTGATGCCGCGGTCGAACAGATCGACCTTGTCCGGCACCTGCGCGAACAACGGATCGAGCGCATCGTTGAGGATCTCGAGCCGCGCCACCTCGGCGTCGCGCAACTCGACGACGACGCCGGTGCGATCGGCCGCCTCGATCCGCGCCCGCCGCAGCGCCTCTCGCAGCGTCGGCCGCATCTCGCGCGCCTCACTGCCGGTGTTCTGCGGATCGGACATGCCTTACGGTCTCGTGGTGACGGGTTTCCTGCGCATTAACCTATCAGCAACCAAGATGTCCGCAAAGGGCGTTGGTTCCCAAGCACTTAGGCGGCCACTTATCCCCAGATCAAAGACCTGACGCTGTCCCAAAAGCGGTCGACCCCACCCGGATGAACCGGATGGGGCCGCCGTCCTTGGACGTTTTCTTAGCTCTGAAAATTCTGGCGCTCAGGCCGAAACCCGCGACGGCTCCTCGACGATGGAGAAGCGCACGCCGGCCTTGTGGCGACTCTCTTCCGAGACTTCCTTCCAGCACTCTTCGGCTTCCTTGCGGGTCTTGAACGGACCGCGGACCTGGGCCGAGCCTTCGACGAGCTTGTGGAAGTTCATCGACCCGAACTCGCCGCCGATCACCCAGAAATTGCTGCCCTTGCTCATCGTCAGTCTCCTTCAAAAAATCGGGCTGCCTTTGCCCAGCCGCCTGTACCTTAATTCCCGCAACCTACTCGCATCGACATTCTTGACAGAGCATTGCGAACCGCGTGTCAGGAGATAAACGCGAAAACAAGAAGTTCGTACAGATGCCTTGTTTTTTATTGGTGATGTCATGTAACATCTGAACTTGTAATAAATGTCGATTTGTAAATTCTGTCACAAAATAGGTCAGGAAGCCTGCCATGCCCGCCGGTTTTTCTTCTCCCTCTCCCCGTTCTTACGGGGAGAGGGTTGGGGTGAGGGGCTGTCTCCGCAGCGAGACTCGCGGAGAGTCCCCCTCACCCGGATCGCATCTGGCGATGCGATCCGGCCTCTCCCCGCGCGCGGGGCGAGGCGGTCAGAATTTGCTGCGGCAAGCGAGACCAACCCGTGCCCGGTGAATCCGGAAAGAAGCTATTCGTGGGTCCGCGCTTCCGGCGGATCCGCCAGCAATTGGGGCTGTCGCAGACCCAGATCGCCGAGGGGCTAGGCATCTCGCCCTCCTACATCAACCTGATCGAGCGCAACCAGCGCCCGGTGACGGCGCAGATCCTGCTGCGGCTGGCCGAGACCTACGACCTCGACTTGCGCGACCTCGCCACCGCCGACGAGGACCGCTTCTTCGCGGAACTCAACGAGATCTTCTCCGATCCCCTGTTCCGCCAGATCGACCTGCCGAAGCAGGAGCTGCGGGACCTCGCCGAACTCTGCCCCGGCGTGACGCATGCGCTGCAGCGGCTCTACGCCGCCTACACCGAGGCGCGCCGCGGCGAAACGCTGGTGGCGGCGCAGATGGCCGACCGCGAAGGCTCGCAATTCGACGCCAATCCGATCGAGCGGGTGCGTGACCTGATCGAGGCCAACCGCAACTATTTTCCGGAGCTCGAGACCGCCGCGGAGAATTTACGCGACGAGCTCAACGTGCCGACCGAAGGCCTGTTCACGGCGCTGACCACGCGCTTGCGCGAAAAACATTCGATTCTGACCCGCGTGATGCCGGTCGACGTGATGCGCGAGACGCTGCGCCGTTTCGATCGGCATCGCCGGCAGCTCTTGATCTCCGAACTCGTCGACAGCTCCGGCCGCAGCTTCCAGCTTGCGCTGCAGATCGGCTTTGTCGAGTGCGGCGCCGCGATCGACGCCATCGTCAGCCGCGCCGGTCCGCTCGACGATACCGCGCGCCGGCTCTACCGCATCACGCTCGCCAATTACTTCGCAGCCGCCGCGATGATGCCCTATCAGGCGTTTCATTCCGCAGCCGAAGCCTTGAGCTACGACGTCCACGTGCTGGCGCAGCGCTTCAACGCCGGCTTCGAGCAGGTCTGCCACCGCCTCACCACGCTGCAGCGGCCGAACGCGCGCGGCGTGCCATTCTTCCTGCTCCGCGTCGACAATGCCGGCAACGTGTCGAAGCGGTTCTCCTCCGGCACCTTCCCGTTCTCCAAGTTCGGCGGCACCTGCCCGCTCTGGAACGTGCATTCGACCTTCGACATGCCGGATCGCCTGCTCAGCCAGGTGATCGAATTGCCGGACGGCACGCGCTACTTCTCCATCGCGCAGATGGTGCGCCGGCCGGTGGCGCCCTACCCGCGGCCACAGCCGCGCTTTGCGATCGGGCTCGGCTGCGAGATCCGTCATGCGGCAAAACTCGTCTATGCCACCGGCATGGATCTGGAAAAGGTCGAGGGCACCCCGATTGGCGTCAACTGCCGGCTTTGCGAGCGCGAGAATTGCAGCCAGCGCGCCGAGCCGCCGATCACGCGCACCCTGATCCTGGACGAGACCACGCGGCGCGTGTCCTCGTTCGCGTTCTCGAATGCGCGGGAGTTGTGAGCCAAGGATCAATCCACCGATCAATCCACCGCGGCAAAAGCCTTGCACCAGCCGTCCTTGCCGATCGCGCCCTCGACCACCTTGCAGCCATCGGGTGCGACGAACAGCGTGCACATCTCCTGCACGAGGCGCTGGTCCGGCGCGGCGCCTGGCCGCCGAAAACGGAGGAGGATTCGACCGAGGACGACGTGCGCTAAAGCATGATCCGGAAAAGTGCGAAGCGGCTTTCCCTCGCGACAACGCGTTTGCGCGAATCACACACCAAACTAAAGCGCGATGACGATTCGACCCAGCGCGTGTACTCGACGCGACTAATCCGTTGACGTCGTCACCTGACCGCAGGTTCACCCAATGAAAACGGCGGGAGGAACTTTCGGTTCCGCTGCGAGTCATATTTGTGACGCGATGTGGCCTGGACCGCCAAGGGAGAGACCGAGGGAGAGATCATGTCAAAGTCCCGCCTTGGAATGGCTGCGGCCGGCGTTGTAATTGGCGTTCTGGGAGCGCTGCCGAGCGCGGCCGAGGCGGGTTTCCGCCTGCGCGTTGGCGGCCCCGTGGGTGTCGCGCGCTTCGCGATGGCCGGCGTGCTGTCGGTCGCAGGTCTCCGCCACGCACGCATAGCGGCGCGCCACAGCCGCGTCCGCATGGCTGCTCTAAGACCGCAAGATCTTCGCCCCGCCGCCGAGTCGATCGGCCCGAGTGAGCGCGCGCAGCTCACTGCCGTCGCCGCGCTGGCCGGCTGGCAGGGCGGCCGAGCTGCGCAAGGCTGGTGGCAGCACTCCGACGGTTCATACGGCTGGGTCGGTCCGCTCTTCTGGCCGTTTGCCTATAGCGATCTCTATGACTACGCGCTTCTCAATGATGGCACCGGCTTCTGGGCCTATGGCTACGGCGATCTCTACGCCGCGATCTTCTCGCCTTACGCTGCGAGCGATCTCTCAGCGTTTGCGGCCGAGCGCCCCGCCGGGAGGCGGCATCGCAAAGCGCCCTCGGTGCAGGAATTCTGTAGCGGCGACACCGCCGAGACGACCGGCCTTCCCCTCGAGCGGATCGGCCTGGCGGTCGCGGCGAACGAGGCGCAGCGCGCAGCCTTCGACGAGCTCGCGAGCGCCTGGATTTCCGCCGGCAACACCATCCGCGCTTCCTGTCCAGCACAGACCGCAACCACCGCGCTGGAGCGATTCGCGGCCATGCAGAGCCGCGTCAACGCGATGCTGAGCGCAGTTGCGACCGTTATGCCGCCATTTCAAAAATTCTACGATCTCCTAAGCGATGAACAGAAGGCCCAGCTCAACTCGCCCGAACGCGACCGCCGCGCTAACGCTGCGGCCGCGAAGCTGAAGGAGATGCAGGACGCCGCCTGCCAGGCGAGCCGTGAACCGCAAGACGAGCAACAGGCCGAAAAGCAATACCGCCAGCTCGTCGCCCAGCAATGGCCCCTCGACGACATCGTCGCCAGCCTGAAACTGAACGATACGCAACGCGCAGCGCTCGAAGTGGTGCAGGATACCACGATGGGCACCATGGAAGCCTTAAACCCATGCCCGCCAAAGGACGCGCTCACCCCGCCGGCCCGCCTTAAGGCCGCAAAGGCGCGGTTGGAAGCGATGAGAGAGGCGATCATCAGCGTGAACGACGCGGTCGACGATTTCCGTTGGAACCTGAGTGACGAGCAGAAGACGCAGTTCGAGGGGCTCGGTCTGAAGAAGCGGGGGGTGTGATTTTCCATCCCCAAGCGGCGCTGGTCGGCCAAGGCGATACTTCGCATCCCCTGTCGCATTTGCTAGTCGTCCGCTAAGAAGGGCTGGACATGCGAGCATGCGTTATAGGGGCGGGCTCTAAGTAGTTCGGTCGCGCGACCGAGACGCCGTTCAACATGAACTTTGAGGCCCGCACGTAGTCAACTGAACTTCTTTGGATGTTGCTTATTGGCCCAAGGCCGACATACGGCGATGTCGGCCTCAACGTCAGCTTCCGAGATCAAAGCGGACGCGAAGAATTCATGAGTACACGCCCTGATCTCATCGCGCCTTAGCGCGTACTGCGCTCGTCTTGCTGAAGCGGAGGCCGAGCGAGGCGGCGGACGTCATGCGACGGCACAACCGGCCGGGGCTGTGGCCGGCATGCACGTAGCCAGGACATCCGCCTGAGCTGGTGCCCATCCGTTGACGCCCCGGATCAGCGGCGCGCAACGGCCCTCGCCTCCGCGCGGGACGCCAGCAAGCGCCGCCGCGCGAGAGTGACACCGGCCATCAGATCAATCTGCGCCGTTTTGGATCGCTCGGTCTGCTAGCCACCGGGCGGCGTGTAAGCGGTCTTGAGCTTGGTCGCGTGCTGACGCACCACCTTGATCTCGTCCTGGGTAAAGAGCCGGACCAGCCTCACGTTCTGCATGGCGCCGGCCGCAACCACCACGCCGCTGATCGCGGGCGCGAAGCTCGGATCCGGCACGTCGAAGATCACCATCACGCCGGGGCCATCGGTCGCCGTGCTGTACATCGAAATCAGTTTCCCGCCGGCGGCCTCGATCAACTTCTTCGCGGCCTCGTATCGATTGGTCGTCGGGTTTTCCATGATGTTGTTCAGGGAACGCGGGGTGTATTCACCAGAGAAGCAGAAATGCATGGCAATCGCTCCGTTTGGTTGAAATGAAAAAAACTTTCACCCAGGCGCGCGGCCCGGGCAGAGCATTTCGTACTGAAAAATGAGAAGAAATGGCCTGCCGATGGCCAGTCGCGCTGCCGCTCATTCTCCGGATTTCGGCGCAACCGGTGGCAGCTCGCCGCGCAATCTACATCAGACCCGCGGCAAATAAAATCGCGTTTCTGCTCTGCGACAGAATCTCTTCCTTAGTCGATGCAGCGTCGAGGGGCAGCGTGCCTGACCTGACCGACGAGCGGTCCCGATCCATCCGCGTCCGCCAAGCGCCTGCCAGGCGGTTGCGGCACAACGCCTTGCAAACAAGGGCGATCTGCCTCAGTGTCCGGCGCCCGCTATCAAGAACAAGCGAAAGAAAACTCATGAAGCATCGCGCGCTCGGCCGCTCCGGCCTCACTGTCCCTCCCCTGTGCTTCGGCTGCAATGTATTCGGCTGGACCGTGGACGAGACGTCGTCGTTTCGCCTGCTCGACACCGTGCTCGATCAGGGGCTGACATTCCTGGATACGGCGGATGTCTATTCGCGCTGGGTGCCGGGCCACAGCGGCGGCGAATCCGAGACGATCATCGGCAAATGGATGAAGGCGCGCGGCAACCGCAACCGCGTCATCCTCGCCACCAAGGTCGGCATGGACATGGGCGGCGGCAATGTCGGGCTGAAGCCGGACTACATCGCGCGCGCCGTCGAGGACTCGCTGCGGCGGCTGCAGACCGATTTCATCGACCTCTACCAGTCCCACAAGGACGATGAGACGACACCGCAGGAAGAGACGCTCGCGGCCTATGACAAACTGGTCAAGGCCGGCAAGGTCAGGGCGATCGGCGCCTCGAACTTCTCGGCGGAGCGACTCCAGAGCGCGCTCGACATTGCCAAGGCGAACGGCCTGCCGCGCTACGAGAGCATGCAGCCCGAATACAGCCTCGCGGAACGCTCAAGCTACGAACGCGCGCTGCAACGCGTCTGCGAGGCGAACGACGTCGGCGTGATCACATTCTTCTCGCTCGCCGCCGGATTTTTGACCGGCAAATATCGCTCGGAGAGCGACTTCGCCAAGAGCCCGCGCGGGGCACGCAGCATTCCAAAATACATGAACCCGCGCGGCATGCGCATCCTGGCCGGTCTCGACGAGGTCGCCGCGGAAACCCGCGCCGAGCCGGCCGCGGTCGCGCTCGCCTGGCTGATGGCAAAACCCTCCGTCACCGCGCCGATTGTCAGCGCCACCAGGCCCGAGCAGGTCGCAACGCTGGTCGCGGCGACCAAACTTGAGCTGAGCAAGGATCAGGTCGAACGGCTGGACGCCGCGAGCGCGTAGCAGCTGCCTTCACTTCACCTCGCCCCGCGTGCGGGGAGAGGTCGGAACGCATCGCTAGATGCGTTCCGGGTGAGGGGGAGCTTCCGCGAATGCAGCTATCGCCGTATTTGCGGAGACAGCCCCTCACCCCAACCCTCTCCCCTAAGAACGGGGCGAGGGAGCACACCGCCTTCGCGGCTACGGCTTGGTCTCACCCTACCCCCACGGGCCGCGCTGGCCGGATCCGCCCCACGGGCTGCGCGGCGGATAGCTTCCACCGGCCGGGCGCGGCGCGGTCTGGGTGCCGAGCTCGGCGGCGAGCTGCTGCAGCGCGGCGATGCGGTTCGCGGTCGAGGGGTGGGTCGCGAACAGGTTGTCGACGCCGTGGCCCGACAGCGGGTTGATGATGAACATGTGCGCGGTGGCCGGATTGCGCTCGGCCTCCATGTTCGGCACCTGATGCGCGGCGTTCTCGATCTTCGCGAGCGCGGAGGCAAGCCACATCGGCTGGCCGACGATGCGTGCGCCATAATTGTCGGCGGCGTATTCGCGGGTGCGACTGATCGCCATCTGCACCAGCATGGCGCCGAGCGGCGCCAGGATCATCATCGCGATCGATCCGACAATGCCGGGGCCGTTGTTGTTGCGGTTGCCGCCGAAGAACATACCGAACTGCGCCAGCATCGAGATCGCGCCGGCGATCGTCGCCGTGATCGTCATGGTGAGCGTGTCGTGATGCTTGATATGCGCAAGCTCATGCGCGATCACGCCGGCAAGCTCCTCGCGGCTGAGTTGCTGCATCAGGCCCGTGGTGACGGCGACCGCCGCGTTCTCCGGGTTGCGGCCGGTCGCGAACGCATTGGGCTGCGCCTCGTCCATCAGGAATACGCGCGGCATCGGGAGAGCGGCGCGCTGTGCGAGCTCGGCGACGAGATTGTAGAGTTCGGGCGCCGAGCCCGCATCGACCTGATGGGCGCCGTACATCGACAGCACCATGCGATCGGAATTCCAGTAGGTGAACAGATTTGTCGCAGCCGCGACCATCAGCGCGATCACGGCGCCGGTGCCGCCGCCGATCAGATAGCCGACTCCCATGAACAGGGCGGTGAGGCCGGCAAGCAGGAGCGCGGTGCGGAAATAATTCATCGTTGTTCCCTCACGGCGAGCGGAATGCTGCCACAACTGACGTCGCTGAGGTAGGGATTTTGCCGCGGAAGCCGCAAGGGGAACCAGTGCGTCGCAGCGACGCGGCGCGGGTTAATGATTGGTCATGTGCGGCGCCGTCCGTAGCCCGCATGAGCGAAGCGACATGCGGGGGCACCGCCCCGGATATCGCTTCGCTCATCCGGGCTACGAGATCGTGCCTACGCCGCCGGTTCGGAAGCACGCTACGCCGCCGGCTCCTGCGCGATCACCACCCCCTCCTCGCGCAGCGCGACGCGCAACATGCGGGCGAGCTCGGCGCGGCTGTAGGGTTTTGCCAGGAACAGGATGCCCTGCACGAGTTTGCCGTCCTGGTCGATGGCGTCATCGGTATAGCCCGACGTGAAGAGGACGCGGAGACCCGGGCGGCGCTTCCGCGCCTCGGTGGCGAGGTCGCGCCCGTTCATCGCGCCCGGCATGATGACGTCGGTGAACAACAGATCGATCGGCGCGCCGCTGTCGAGCACGGCAAGGGCTTCGCGGCCATTATTGGCCGACTGCGTGGTGTAGCCGAGGCTCTCGATCTGGGTCAGCACATAGGAGCGCACCAGTCTGTCGTCCTCGACGACGAGCACGATTTCCCGCGCGCCGCGCGCGTCCGGCTGCCGCTGTTCGGGCACTGCTGCCGCTGAGACCACTGCCGCGCGCGGCAGATAGAGCATCACCCTGGTGCCGCGACCGATCTCACTGTCGAGCACGACGTGGCCGTTGGATTGCTTGACGAAGCCGTACACCATGCTGAGGCCGAGCCCGGTGCCCTTGCCGACGTCCTTGGTGGTGAAGAACGGCTCGAACACCTTGGCCAGATCGACTTCCGCAATGCCCCGGCCGTTGTCGGTCAGCGCGATCGCGACATAGTCGCCGGCGGCAAGCCCGTCATGGCCGCTCACGTCCGATGGCTTGAGCTCGGCCGTGCGGGTCTCGATCGTCAGCCGGCCGCCCTTCGGCATCGCGTCGCGCGCGTTGAGCGCAAGGTTGATGATCGCGGTGACGAGCTGGTTACCATCGACCAGTGCGCGCGGCAGATCGGGTGCGGCGCGAAAATCGATGTCGACATGGTCGCCGATGGTCGGCCGCAGCAGCTCTATGGTGTCGACCATCAACGCGTTGACGTCGACGTCGCTCGGCTGCAGCGGCTGCTTGCGCGCGAAGGCGAGCAGATGCCGCGTCAGCGATGCGCCGCGCTCGGCGGCGTCGCGGATCAGCGCGGTGATCTCCGTGAGCTGGCGGTTGTGAGTGACTGCCTCGGCCAGGATGTCGATCGTGCCGGTGATGACGGTGAGGATGTTGTTGAAGTCGTGCGCAATGCCGCCGGTGAGCTGGCCGACCGCTTCCATCTTCTGCGCCTGACGGATCTTGCTCTCATTCGCCTCGGCCTCGCGAAAGCGCTCGAGCAGGAATTCCGAGCGCTGGCGCTGGCGTCCCTCCTCGGCGAGCGCGACATGGGCCTCGCGCAACTGCTCTTCGGTCGGGATCGCGAGAATCCGCGGGATCAGCGGCCAGAGCAGCACTGCGGTGAAGATCGAGGCGACAGCGGTCAGTGCCTTGAGCAGGCCCTCGAGACCGTAGATCGGCACCCACAGCGTGTAGATCGAGAACACATGGGTCAGGCCGCAGGCGAGGATGAACGCGGCGAACGGCCAGGCCATCCAGCCGAACTGGAAATCGCGCCGCTTGGAGACGAGGATCGCCAGCGCAAACGGGATCGAGAAATACGAAGCGGCAATGATCGCGTCTGAAATCACGTGGAGCCAGATCAGCTCCGGCTCCCACAGCAGGCAGATGCCGTGCGGCGAAAACGTCGACGAATCCAAAAGACGCTCGAGAAAACTCCACATGGGTCCCTCCGGGCGTGATCGATCCGCCGGCACCCCTGCCCGCGAATCACCGGCCGATCATAGCGGCGGCGGCTCAACCTACCTCAGCCCAATTGGTCTAAGAGCGGCACCCCCGTTGTTGCCCGGTGTCGCCCTGGTGTATGCAGATTGGACCTCAATTCCCCTTTTTCCAGCCGGTGACATCGATGCCAGCCTCTTCCCTCCGCGCCCCGATCATGATCGCAGCGATCGCGGGGGCGCTGGCGTTCACTACCTTCGCCTCGGCGCAGCAGCCGTTGCCCAGCCCCTTGAATCCCGCGTCGGTCAGGCCGCGTCCTGCCGCCGTCGCCTCGCCGAGGGCTGCGTCCTGCAACAACGGGCAGAACTTCGATCGCTTCCTCGCCGAGCTGAAGCAGAAGGCGGCCGCCGCCGGCGTCTCGCAGCGCACGATCGCGGAGGCCGCGCCCTACCTGATCTACGACCAGGGCATCGTCAACCGCGACCGCGGCCAGCGCGTGTTCGGGCAGATCTTCACCCAGTTCGCCGGCCGCATGGCCGCGAACTATCGCATGCAGCAGGGCCAGCAATACATCCGGACTTATGCCGCGGCGTTCGCGCGCGCCGAAAAGGAATATGGCGTGCCGCCGGCGGTGATCGCCGCGTTCTGGGGACTTGAGAGCGATTTCGGCGTCCAGATGGGCAATTTGCCGACGCTGAAATCGCTGGTGTCGCTGGCCTATGATTGCCGCCGCTCCGAAATGTTCCAGGGCGAGACCATCGCCGCGCTGAAGATCATCGAGCGCGGCGACCTGACACCCGACGAGATGATCGGCTCATGGGCCGGCGAGCTCGGCCAGACGCAATTCTTGCCGACGCATTATTTCAATTACGCGGTCGACTATGACGGCGACGGCCACCGCAATCTCCTGCAAAGCGGCCCCGACGTGATCGGCTCGACCGCGAACTACATCGCCACCGGATTGAAATGGCGGCGCGGCGAGCCGTGGCTGCAGGAGGTGCGCGTGCCGCAGGCGGCAAACTTCCCGTGGGACCAGGCCGACCTCACCATCAAGCTGCCGCGCTCGAAATGGGTGGCGCTCGGCGTCAGCTTGACCGACGGCAAGCCGTTGCCGAATGACAAGATGCCGGCCTCGCTGCTGCTGCCGATGGGCCGGATGGGTCCGGCGTTCCTCGCCTATGCGAACTTCGCCGCCTACACCGAGTGGAACAACTCGCTGATCTATTCGACCACCGCCGGCTATCTCGCCGGCCGCATCGCGGGCGCACCGCCGATGCAGCGGCCGCACGGTCCGGTCGCGCAATTGCCGTTCAATGAGATCAAGGAGCTGCAGGGACTGCTCGCGCGCGCCGGCTACGACGTCGGCAAGATCGACGGCGTGCTCGGACAGGCAAGCCGCAGCGCGGTGAAGGCGATGCAGATGAAATACGGCCTGCCGGCGGATTCCTGGCCGACCGCGGAGCTCCTGGCGCGGATGCGCGGCGGCCGCACCCAGCCTGCCGCCGATGCCGCGGCACCGGGGATGCGGTAGAGCAAACGCCCATTTTCCGTAGCCCGGATGCGGCGCAGCGCAATCCGGGACAAGCCCCGATGCGCCTCCCCGGATTGCGCTGCGCTCCATCCGGGCTACGCAGACTCTGGCGATCCGTCATCCTGAGGTGCGAGCGGAGCGAGCCTCGAAGGATGAATCGGCCACACTGGGGCCGTGCATCCTTCGAGACGCGCTTCGCGCTCCTCAGGATGACGGGATCAAGAATGCCGCCCGCGGGAAATATTTGACCAAGTGTTACAGCTCCCCGCAGTTGTATTCTTCCCCTTGCCGCCCCACTTGCAGCATCGCCGTTCGGTAACATCCGGATTTCATCAGAACAGGGAGCATCACATGTCCTTTCATGACGCCGTCGTCCCCGCCTACCTGCAGATCCTCAACAGCCTCACCGGCGAGCTGACCAAGGCCGAGGCGCATTGCGAGGCCAAGAAGATCGCGCCCGAGGTGCTGCTGGGATCGCGGCTCTATCCCGACATGCTGCCGCTGACCAAGCAGGTGCAGCTGGTCTGCGATCACGCCGCACGCGGCTGTGCGCGGTTGACCCATAGCGAGGTGCCGTCGACGCCCGACACCGAGAAGAGCATCGGTGAACTGAAGCAGCGGCTCGCCAAGACCATCGACTATGTGAAGTCGTTCAAGCCGGAGCAGTTCGACGGCGCCGACGCCAGGGACGTCACCTTCCCGATCGGCCCCGATCGCACGATGACCCTGAAGGGTCAGCAATTCCTCAGCGCGTTCTCGTTCCCGAACTTCTATTTCCACGCCGTGACCGCGCACGACATCCTGCGCCACAACGGCGTCGAGATCGGCAAGCGCGATTTCCTCGGCGTCAGCTGACGCGCTTCGGCGATCCATATTCCCCGCGACGGGATTTTCGCTTCACGCCCTCGCCCGTGCTACTGCTCCCTGACAACAACAAGACGTCAGGGAGCACGCCATGTCGACCACAACCCACGCACCGAAAGCCATCGATCCGTCCGCTTCGCTGCATGCCGAAGCGCTCGGACTGGCGAAGAACCACGGCCGCCTCGCCGGGCGGCGCGTCATCGTGGTCGGCGCGGGACAGCGCACAACCGTGGATGAAGCCCCGCCGATCGGCAACGGCCGCGCCATGAGCGTGCTGTTCGCGCGCGAGGGCGCGTCGGTCGCCTGCCTCGACGTCAACAAGGACGCCGCCGACGACACCGTCGCGCAGATCACAGGCGAAGGCGGCAAGGCCTTCACCGACGTGGTCGATGTCGCCGACGTCGCGGCGATCGCGCCCGCGGTCGAACGCTGCGCGCAGCGGCTCGGCGGGCTCGACGGGCTGGCGCTCAATGTCGGCATCTCCTCCGGCCTGTCGCTGCCCAAGATGACGGCCGAAGCCTGGGACCGCGACTATGCCGTCAATGTGCGCAGCCACATGCTGTTCGCGCAGAAGGCGCTGGAGGTGATGGCGCCGGGCGGCGCGATCATCCTGATCTCCTCAATGGCGAGCCAGCGCGCCGGCGGCCGCAACCCGGCCTATGAATCCTCCAAGGCGGCGCAGATCGCGCTGGGGCGGGCGATCGCGCGGGCCGGCGAGGACAAGGGCATTCGCTGCAATGTGATCGCGCCCGGCTTCATGGACACGCCGATGGGGCGCGACGCCAGCCGCAGGCGATCGGACCGCGCCGTGACAGTGCCTTTCGGCCGCCAGGGCACCGGCTGGGAGGTCGCCTATACTGCGCTGTTCCTGATTTCGAATGAATCCTCCTACGTCAACGCGCACACCTTGTTCCTCGATGCCGGCCACATGGGCGGAATTGTGCGCGGCTAGTCTGCGGAGCGCGAATGCCTCGGGCATTGCGCTCGTCGCGGCAATGCACAATTGTCCTTCATCAGTCATTCTCTGGAACATTTACATGAGCCAATCGACCAAACTTCTCGAGCCCTACAAGCTCGGCGCGCTGACGCTGCCGAACCGCCTGGTGATGGCGCCACTGACGCGCAACCGCGCGGTGCCGCCCGGCATGGTGCCGAGCCCGCTCGCGGTGGACTATTACGGCCAGCGCGCCTCCGCCGGCCTTCTGATCACCGAGGCGAGCCAGGTCTCGCAGCAGGGCCAGGGCTATCAGGACACGCCCGGCATCTATTCGAAGGAACAGGTCGAGGGCTGGCGCAGGGTCACCGATCGGGTGCATGAGCGCGGTGGCCGCATCTTCATCCAGCTCTGGCATGTCGGCCGCATCTCGCATGTCGCACTGCAGCCGAACGGCGGCGCGCCGGTGGCGCCGAGCGCCATCAAGGCCAAGACCAAGACCTTCGTGAACGGCACGTTTGCCGACGTGTCCGAGCCGCGCGCGCTCGAATTGTCGGAAATTCCCGGGATCATCGAGGACTTCAAGCGCGGCACGGCGAATGCGCTGGCGGCCGGCTTCGACGGCGTCGAGATCCATGGCGCCAACGGCTATCTGCTCGACCAGTTCGCCCGCGACGGCACCAACAAGCGCACCGACGCTTATGGCGGCGGAATCGAGAACCGCGCCCAGCTGATGCTGGACGTGTCCAAGGCGGTCGCCACCGAGGCCGGCGCCGATCGCACCGGCATCCGGATCTCGCCGGTGACGCCGGCCAACGACATCACCGACTCCAATCCGCAAGCGCTGTTCGACTACATCGTCGACCAGCTCAGTGCGCTGAAGCTGACCTATCTCCACGTCGTCGAGGGCGCAACCGGCGGCCCGCGCGATATCGCGCCGTTCGACTACGCCTCGCTGCGCAAGCGCTTCAAGCAGGCCTATGTCGCCAACAACGGTTACGACTTCGCGCTGGCGGAGAAGGTGCTGGAAGCCGGCGCGGCTGACCTGATCGCGTTCGGCAAGCCGTTCATCTCCAACCCCGATCTGGTCGAGCGGCTCAAGACCGGCGCGCCGCTCAACGAGTGGGACAAGGCGACCTTCTACGGCGGCGGCGCCAAGGGCTACACGGATTATCCGACGCTGAAGGCGACCGAGGCGGCGGAGTAGGGAGCGCTCCTCTCTCCACATCGTCATTCCGGGGCGATGCGAAGCATCGAACCCGGAATCTCGAGATTCCCCGGTGCGCAGTTGCGCACCTGAGGTCTGGTGCTTGCGCACCATCCCGGAATGACCTGGCAATCAGCAAAAAGGCCGGGATCGCTCCCGGCCTTTCGTCGTCTTCGGATGGCGTGGGCTGGTACGCCTTTGCTTGCGCCTTACTTCGCTTCGGCGCGCTTCGGCGGGTTGGCCGGCCACGACTTGATCAGCGTGTCGTAGTCGATCGTCTCGCCCTTCGGCTTCTCGTTCGCGAGCTTGCGCTGCGGAGCGATGGTGCCGTCCTTCTCGGCCTTCTTGTACCAGAACTCGGCGGATTCCTTCTTGTTCAGCTTCGGTCCGCAGGCGCCCTGCACACCGGACTTCTCAAGACGCTCCATCACCGAATCCTGGGCCGCGGCCAGCGCGTCCATCGCCTGCTGCGGCGTCTTGGTACCGGACGACGCATCGCCGATGTTCTGCCACCACAGCTGCGCGAGCTTCGGATAATCGGGCACGTTGTTGCCGGTCGGGGTCCACTGCACGCGCGCGGGCGAGCGGTAGAACTCGATCAGGCCGCCGAGCTTCGGCGCACGCTCGGTGAACGACTTGTCCCAGATATCGGACTCACGGATGAAGGTGAGACCGACATGGCTCTTCTTCAGCGACACCGACTTCGAGATGATGAACTGCAGATAGAGCCAGGCTGCCTTGCGGCGATCCGGCGGGGTCGACTTCAGGAGCGTCACGGAGCCGGCGTCCTGATAGCCGAGCTTCATGCCTTCCTTCCAGTAAGCGCCGTGCGGCGACGGAGCCATACGCCACTTCGGCGTACCGTCCGCGTTCATCACGGCGATGCCCGGCTTCACCATGTCGGCGGTGAAGGCGGTGTACCAGAACATCTGCTGAGCGATGTTGCCTTGCGCCGGCACAGGACCTGCTTCCGAGAAGGTCATGCCCTGGGCCTGCGGCGGGGCATACTTCTTCAGCCAGTCGAGATATTTGGTGATCGAGTAGACCGCGGCCGGGCCGTTGGTGTCGCCACCACGCTCGACCGAGGAGCCGACCGGACGGCAGCCTTCCATGCGGATACCCCACTCGTCGACCGGCAGGCCGTTCGGGATACCCTTGTCGCCGTTGCCGGCCATCGACAGCCACGCGTCGGTGAACCGCCAGCCGAGCGAGGGATCCTTCTTGCCATAGTCCATATGGCCGTAGACCTTGACGCCGTTGATCTCCTTGATGTCGTTGGTGAAGAACTCAGCGATGTCTTCATAGGCCGACCAGTTCACGGGCACGCCGAGCTCGTAGCCATACTTGGCCTTGAACTTGGCCTTGTACTCGGGGTTGGTGAACCAGTCGTAGCGGAACCAGTAGAGGTTCGCGAACTGCTGGTCGGGCAACTGGTAGAGCTTGCCGTCCGGCGCCGTGGTGAACGACTTGCCGATGAAGTCGTCGACGTCGAGCATCGGGTCGGTGACCTCCTTGCCCTCACCCTTCATGTAGTCCGACAGGATGATGGTCTGGCCGTAGCGGAAGTGTGTTCCGATCAGGTCGGAATCGTTGATCCAGCCGTCATAGACGTTCTTGCCCGACTGCATCTGGGTCTGCAGCTTCTCGACGACGTCACCTTCCTGGATGATGTCGTGCTTGAGCTTGATGCCGGTCAGTTCGGAGAACGCCTTGGCCAGCGTCTGCGATTCATATTCGTGCGTCGTGATCGTTTCCGAGACGACGTTGATCTCCATGCCCTTGAAGGGTTCGGCGGCCTTGGCGAACCACTCAAGCTCCTTCTTCTGGTCTTCCTTCGACAGCGTCGAGGGCTGGAATTCCGCGATCCACTTCTGGATCACGGCATCGTCGGCGGCGCGGGCCGGCGTGGCGACCGCGAGCGAGGCCGCGATCAGCGCGGCGGCGCTGGTCATAGTCAAAAGACTATCCTTTGTCGTTCTCAAATGTCGCATTATGATTCCTCCGGTTGCAGCGACAAACAAAACCCCAGGCCCGGGTTGACCCCGGATCTGCTCTTCTTCGCTTTCGTCAGACGGTGCGAAAGATCGCCACGGCTGAAAGAAGCGAAATCAGCGTTGCGAGCCACAGGCTCGAAATTTCCACGCCCTCGCCGATCGGCAGGGTGAGGATCGGATCGGTGCCGACGAGGCCGATCCACACCAGGTGGATCACCGCCGCCAGCACCAGCGAAATGAACAAACGATCGCCGCGCGTGGTCGGGATGCGCAGCACGCCGACCCGCTCGGCCTCGGGATAAACCGCCGCGAGCCAGGTCATCACGCCGAGCGTCGAGGCCAGCAGTACGAAGAAGATCGCGGTCGGCAGCGTCCAGGCCATCCATGCGATGGATTCCATGATCGCCTCCTAGACCCGGCCGAGCGCGAAGCCGCGCGCGATGTAGTTGCGGACGAACCAGATCACCAGCGCGCCCGGAATGATGGTGAGCACGCCGGCGGCGGCGAGCAGGCCCCAGTCCATGCCGGCCGCCGAGACCGTGCGCGTCATGATCGCCGCGATCGGCTTGGCCTGCACCGAGGTCAGCGTGCGCGCGAGCAGCAGCTCGACCCAGGAGAACATGAAGCAGAAGAAGGCGGCGACGCCGATGCCGCTTGCGATGAGCGGCACCAGGATCTTGATGAAGAAGCGCGGGAACGAATAGCCATCGAGGAACGCGGTCTCGTCGATCTCGCGCGGCACGCCGGAGACGAAGCCTTCGAGGATCCACACCGCCAGCGGCACATTGAAGATGCAGTGCGCGAGCGCGACCGCCCACGGCGTATCGAACAGGCCGATCGCCGAATACAGGTTAAAGAACGGCAGCGCGTAGACCGCCGCCGGCGCCATGCGGTTTGACAGCAGCCAGAAGAACAGATGCTTGTCGCCGAGGAAGCGGTAGCGCGAGAACGCATAGGCCGCCGGCAACGCCACCGCGATCGAGATGATTGTGTTGAGCACCACGTATTCGAGCGAATTGATGTAGCCCGAATACCAGCTCTCGTCGGTGAAGATGCGCTTGTAGTGCTGCAGCGTCGGCGTGTGCGGCCACAGCGTCATCGTCGAGACGATCTCGGCGTTGGTCTTGAAGCTCATGTTGACGAGCCAGTAGATCGGCAACAGCAGGAAGATCAAAAACAGCGCCATGATCAGGCGGCGGCCGGGGATCGAATGCATCACGCCGCTCCTTCCTTGGCCGGACGCTCGGAGCCGGCATTGACCATCACGGTGTAGAATACCCAGCACACGATCAGGATGATCAGATTGTAGACCAGCGACAGCGCCGCGGCCTTGCCGAGGTCGAACTGGCCGAGCGCAATCTTGACGAGCTCGATCGAGACGAAGGTCGTCGAATTGCCGGGGCCGCCGCCGGTGACCACGAACGGCTCGGTGTAGATCATGAAACTGTCCATGAAGCGCAGCAGCACCGCGATCAGCAGCACGCGGTTCATCTTCGGCAGCTGGATCGCCTTGAACACCGCCCAGCGCGAGGCGCCGTCGATCTGCGCCGCCTGGTAATAGGCGTCGGGGATCGACTTCAGCCCGGCGTAGCAGAGCAGCGCGACGAGGCTGGTCCAGTGCCAGACGTCCATCACGATGACCGTGACCCAGGCGTCGACCTCATTGGACACGTAATTGTAGTTGAGGCCGAGGTGGTTCAGCACATAGCCGAGCAGGCCGATATCGGGCCGGCCGAAGATCTGCCAGATGGTGCCGACCACGTTCCACGGAATCAGCAGCGGCAAGGCGAGGATGACGAGGCAGGCCGCGACGCTCCAGCCTTCGCGCGGCATCGACAGCGCGACGATGATGCCGAGCGGCACCTCGATCGCGAGGATCACCGCAGAGAAGAACAGGTTGCGGCCGAGCGAGGCCAGGAAGCGCCCGCCGAGATCGGTCGATGGATCGAGCAGCTCCTTGAACCAGCCGACCCCGTTCCAGAAGAACTGGTTGTTGCCGAAGGTGTCCTGCATCGAATAGTTCACGACGGTCATCAGCGGCAGCACCGCCGAGAACGCCACCACCAGGAACACCGGCAGCACCAGGAACCAGGCTTTTTGGTTGATCGTCTTGTCCATCAGGCGACCCCCTCCACCAAATGGCTGTCGGCATAGACGTGGACGTGCGCGGGATTGAAGATCAGCCCGGCGGTGTTGCCGGAGACCGAGAAGCCCGGCGGCACGCGCGCGGCGAATTTGGTATCGCCGACCCGCACGCGGGCGAACTGGATGCGGCCGAGATCGTCGATCCGCTCGATGGTGGCCGACAGCAGCCCTGACGCCGGCGACGCGATATCGACGAATTCCGGCCGCACGCCGATCTCGATCTTCTTGCCAGCAGGCAGCACACCATAGTTTCGATGCAGGCCGATGACATGGCCGTCGACCCGCGCCTCGTGACCACTGACCTCGGCGGGCACGATGTTCATGCCGGGCGAGCCGATGAAATAGCCGACGAAGGTGTGCGCCGGCTTGTCGAACAATTCGGCCGGCGTGCCGCTCTGCACCACGCGGCCGTCGTGCATCACGACGACGGTGTCGGCGAAGGTCAGCGCCTCGGTCTGGTCGTGGGTGACGTAGATCATCGTGAGGTCGAGCTCGCGATGCAGCGCCTTCAGCTTGGAGCGCAGCTGCCACTTCAGCTCGGGATCGATCACCGTCAGCGGTTCGTCGAACAGGACGGCCGCGACGTCGGAGCGCACCAGGCCGCGACCGAGCGAGATCTTCTGCTTGGCGTCGGCGGTGAGCCGCGTCGCCTTGCGTTTGAGATAGGGCGTGAGGTCGAGCAGATCGGCGATCTGCCTGACGCGCGCGTCGACCTCGGCCTTCGCGACGCCGCGATTCTTCAGCGGGAAGGCCAGGTTCTGGCCGACCGTCATGGTGTCGTAGATCACCGGGAACTGGAACACCTGCGCGATGTTGCGCTTCTGCGTCGACAGCGGCGTGATGTCACGGCCGTCGAACAGGATCTTTCCGCGCGACGGCGTCACGATGCCGGAGATCAGGTTGAGCAGCGTGGTCTTGCCGCAGCCGGACGGCCCGAGCAGCGCATAGGCGCCGCCCTGCCGCCAGGTCATGGTGACCGGCTTCAGCGCAAAGGATTCCTGCGGCGCGTCGTTGCCGCCGTAGGAGTGCGCGAGATCGACGAGGTCAATGCGGGCCATGAAGCATCTCCCTCACTTGCCGTTGCCGGCTGACGCGTTTGCAGCGCGCGCACTGCGATGCACGTTGCCCGAAAACGAGGTCGCGGGCGATGCGACGAGGCGGTCGGCGGCGTCGAACACGAAGATGTTGTCGGGATCGAGCGCGGCATCGAGCACCTGCCCGGGTTCATATTCGTGCACGCCGTGCAGCACCGCGACCCAATTCGAGCCGTGGACATGGACGTGCACAAAGCTCTCCGACCCGGTGATCTCGGTCACGGTCACCGCGGCGGAAAATTTGTGGCGGCCGGCCGCGACATTCCCGACCTCGAGCTGGTGTGCGCGGAAGCCGGTCCGGTAGCGGCCGTCGGGCAGATTGGCATAGAGGCCGGCCGCGGGCGCCTGCTCGCCGCCGGCATAGATCACTTGCGCGCCCTTCTTCTCGATGCCGATGATGTTGAGCGGCGGATCGGAAAACACCTGGGCAACGCGCAGCGTGTCGGGATGGCGGTAGACCTTCGGCGTCGCGCCGGTTTGCAGCGCCTGGCCTTGCCACATGCACACCGTGTCGCCGCCGAGCAGCAGCGCTTCCGACGGTTCGGTGGTGGCATAGACGAAGATCGCGCCGGAGGCCTCGAAGATGCGCGGCAGCTCGGCGCGCAGCTCCTCGCGCAGCTTGTAGTCGAGATTGGCGAGCGGCTCGTCGAGCAGCACGAGGTCGGCGCCCTTGACCAGCGCCCGCGCGATCGCGGTGCGCTGCTGCTGGCCGCCGGAGAGTTGCAGCGGCGTGCGCTTCAGGAACGGCTCGAGCCGCAACAGGCCGGCCGCTTCCGCCACCCGCCGCTCGATCTCGGCGCGCGGCTTGCCCTGCACGCGCAGCGGCGAGGCGATGTTCTCGTAGACCGTCAGCGAGGGATAGTTGATGAACTGCTGATAGACCATCGCGACCGAACGCTGCCGCACGTCGGCGCCGGTGACGTCCTTGCCGTCGACCAACACGCGGCCGGTGGTCGGCTTGTCGAGGCCGGCGAGCAGCCGCATGATCGAGGTCTTGCCCGACAGCGTCGGCCCGAGCAGCACGCTGAGCGTGCCACGCTCCAGCGTCAGCGACACGTCGCGGATGGTCGGAATGCCATCCACGGTTCGCGTGACATTCTGCAGTGTGACGCTCATGCCCGTCCTCCCGCTTCGCGGAGGGGACGTTCACCGGACACGCGGTTGGCGAGCATCCACTCGTCGAGCGCGGCGATTTCACCCGCCGTCATCCGCAAGCCCAGCTTGGATCGTCGCCAGACGACATCGTCCGCAGTCCGAGCCCATTCGTTCGCCATCAGGTACCTGACTTCGCTTTCCGTCAAGGTGGCGCCGAAGGAGCGGCCAAGATCGGCCGTCGATGTTGCATTGCCCAAGACTTTGCTGGCGCGCGTGCCATAGGCATGCGCGAGACGATTGGCGTGCGATTGCGCGAGAAACGGATAGGTGCGGATCAATTCGGCGCTCAGCGCCGCGACCGCGGATACATCCATGTCGCCGCCGGGCAGCGGCGCCTTGCCGGTCCAGCCCTCCTGCGCCTTTGTGCCGCGGAGATAAGGCGACAGCCGCTCCAGCGCCTCTTCGGAG
Organism: Bradyrhizobium sp. USDA 4538; assembly: GCF_024171045.1. Classification (NCBI taxonomy): domain Bacteria; kingdom Pseudomonadati; phylum Pseudomonadota; class Alphaproteobacteria; order Hyphomicrobiales; family Nitrobacteraceae; genus Bradyrhizobium; species Bradyrhizobium sp. USDA 4538. Next base: position 5,345,226 of record NZ_JALJZE010000001.1, on the reverse strand, counting down.
AGCCGGCGATAGGTCGTGATCTTGCCGCCATAGATCGACAGTAGCGGCGCACCGCCGGGCGTATCTAGCTCGAACACGTAGTCGCGGGTCGCGGCCTTGGCTTCGCTGGCGCCGTCGTCATAGAGCGGACGCACGCCGGAGTAATTCCAGACCACGTCCTCGGGCTTCACCGGCTTGGCGAGATACGCGCTGGCGGACGCGCAGAGATATTCGATCTCCTCCTGCGTCGCCTTCACCTTGGCCGGATCGCCGTCATAGTCGCGATCGGTGGTACCGATCAGCGAGAAGTCGTTCTGATAGGGAATGACGAAGATGATGCGGCCGTCGGCGTTCTGGAAGATGTAGGCACGGTCGTGGTCGTAGAGCTTGGGCACCACGATGTGCGAGCCCTGCACCAGGCGCACCTTGGCGCGCGCGTTGACGCCGGCGCCCGAGGCCAGGACCTGTTCGACCCAGGGACCGCCGGCATTGACCAGCACGCGTGACTGGATCGTGTCGCGGGCACCCGTGACGCTGTCCTCGACCGTGACGTGCCAGACGCCGTCGACTTGCCTGATCTCGACCGCGCGGGTGCGGGTGCGGATCTCGGCGCCGCGATCGGCGGCATCGCGCGCGGTCAGCGCAACCAGCCGGGCATCGTCGACGAAGCAGTCGGAATATTCAAAGCCCTTGGTGTAGCGGCCCGGGATCAGCGGCTTGCCGACCGCGTCGCGCGTCAGATCGACCGAGCGCGTCGCCGGCAGCAAATGCCGGCCGCCGATATGGTCGTAGAGGAAGAGGCCGAGCCGCAGCAGCCAGGCCGGACGCAGGCCGGCGTGGTGCGGCAAAACGAAACGTAGCGGCCGAATGATGTGGGGCGCGATCTGCCAGAGGATTTCGCGTTCGATCAGCGCCTCGCGCACCAAACGAAACTCGTAATATTCGAGATAGCGCAGACCGCCATGCACGAGCTTGGTCGACCAGGACGACGTCCCGCTAGCCAAGTCATTCATTTCACAGAGGAAAACAGAGTTACCCCGGCCCGCCGCATCGCGTGCGATGCCGCAGCCATTAACGCCGCCTCCAATGATGGCGAGGTCGTAAATCTGGTCCAAAGAACGCTTCCCCCGGCAACCGCCTTCGCTTTGACGGTTTTACTTTCGTATTGGAGTAAATCACAACCAAAAACGAAAGCAAAGTGAAAATGGGGAACTCGGGCTGGGGATTCTTTGGGCGGAGTGCCCGTGGTCAGGGCTTTTGGAGGGACGGGACGAGCGACGCTTGGCGTGACGCCAGGCAAGGCGGTGGCGGACGGTCAGGGACGCTGTGGCGATCGTCCGACGCGCAATTCCGGCAGAGCCTTTTCGGGATCGTAGGTACGGTGAACTTCACCGCCTACCCGCTTGGCGCAAGCTCGGCTGTCGCGCACAAAGTAGACGGCGAGCAAGAGCACACCGGTCGACGCGACGAATGTGTGACCGCTGGCGAACAGGACGTAGAAGACCAACGATGCGACGAAAAGGATCGCATACCATTTGAGCGCGAAGCGGAGATAGATTCGCCCGATCGAGCGAGCCCTGTTCATCGGATCGCCCGATTGCCTGGCAGCGACGCCGACAGCACGAGAAAGAAAAGCGGAAAGAACACGAAGATCGCGACATAGGCCCAGAGGTGTCCGCCGCCGAGCGCGACTTGCAGGGCGCTATATCCCGATGATTTTCGGTGCGCCAGGAGTGCCCAGAATGCAAAGCAGAACAGCGGCATCGTGAGATACTTCCACTGCTCTCGCCATCGCGCAGGATGGTCGCGAGATCGCCAAGCAATGCGATCAGGAACAGGGAAAACGTGACGGCGTAGAGCGCGACCAGCGGCAGGAAGAGGTGCTCGAACCTCACCCCCGCGATTGCTTCAGCCGACATCGGGATGCCATCCGCAAACAGGCTCCCGAACGGCGGGATTGCGAACAGCCGCATGTCAAAGCCCATCGCCTGGCCAAGCCAGAACAGGACGATCGCCACCAGGCCGATTACCGACTGCGCGAGGAAGCCCCCGCTCGCGATGCGCTGACACGGCGATCCCGAAAGGAAGATCCGCGACAGTCCGTAAAGCAGTTTCCTGCCACGGCCGTTCTGCTGTTCCAGTTCCGAAAGCCAGGCCTGGCGGCTCTCGCTGCCGAGGCGAAAGATGTCGGCACGGACGCTCTTCGATGGCGGCTGGGTCTCACCATCGAACGCACGCATGACCACAAGCGCAGAAACAGCGCCGGCCAGCGCCGTCGCGCACGCGGATGCGACGTTAAAGCCAAGGACAAACGAGACGACGCCGAACATCGCCGCCATGCCCAATGCCGTGACGATCTTGAATTGCGTGCTGACCAATGAACCGCTCCACCTCAGGCAGGCTACAACAGCGGCCGAAAGGCATCCGAAACAGGTTCGCTAAAACTTGAGAGATCAAGCGCCTTGCGCGCTGCGCAGCGCCGCGGGTGCCGCGTCGGCGGCGTTGTCGTCGAGATCGACTTGCGGCTTGTCCATCGCGACGACCACCTCGATACCGCGGCTGTGGCAGATATTGGCGAGGCCCGCAGGAAGCGGTGAATCGGTCACGAAGGTCTGGATCTGGCTCATATGGGCGATCCGCACCGGCGCGCTGCGGCGCAGCTTGGTCGAGTCCGAGACCAGCATCACGTTGCGCGCATTGGCGATGATCGCCTGCGCGACCTGCACCTCGCGATAGTCGAAGTCGAGCAGCGCGCCCTCCTCGTCGATGGCGGATGCGCCGATGATGGCGTAGTCGACCTTGAACTGGCCGATCAGCTGGGTCGCGGTGGAGCCGACCACGGCGCCGTCGGCGCGGCGCACCGTGCCGCCGGCCACCACCACCTCGATGCGCGGATGGCGGTAGAGCAGCATCGCGACGTTGAGGTTGTTGGTGATGACCAGCAGGTCCTCATGCGAGGTCAGCGCGCTCGCGACCTCTTCCGTGGTGGTGCCGATATTGATGAACAGCGAGCAGCCGTTCGGAATCCGTGCCGCCGCGGCAGCGCCGATCGCCTTCTTTTCCTCGGCGGCGACGAAGCGGCGCGCCTCGTAAGCGAGGTTCTCGACGCCCGAGGCGATGATCGCGCCGCCATGGATGCGGGTCAGCGAGCGCTGGTCGCAGAGATCGTTGAGGTCCTTGCGGATGGTCTGCGCCGACACCTCGAACCGCTTGGCGAGGTCTTCGACCATGACCCGGCCGAACGCGCGCGCGATGTTGAGGATTTCAGTCTGGCGATGGGAGAGTCCGGCCACGGCGGCCCCCTTGAAACGGCGAGTCGCCCATGGTGCGACCGTTCGGCACGGAGGTCAACGTGCAGTGCCGGGTCAGGGAAGGCCTGGGCGAAGGTGGACGCTTCGCCCGGGCCATGCGCAATGACGCGAAGGCGTTCTACGATGCCATCTGCATGGATTGACCGGCGAGCAGCCGGCGCGCCGCGCGCTCGGCCTCGCGCGCATTGCGGAAGATCTGGCCTTCAAGGCGGTCAAAAAGGTGCGATGCAGCAAAGAACTGATAACCACGCGTATCGCGCACCACGATACCCGCCGTCTGCGAACTCACTTCGATCACGTAACTGTCGGACATTGTCAGCCTCGGTTTGACTTCGGCCCGACAACGGAGTCGCTGGCTGTTTGTTCCTCGATTATTTTGCGCGGCGAAGCGCCAAAAACTCCGGGTTTTTGCAATCAAACCACGCTCCGGACTCAGTTTCGACGCGTTTCCTTTCCCACCGAATCAGCGGCACTGGCGCGCGGAGGATGTCAGGTTTCGATCGTCGCGCCGTCGCGCTGAATCGGTTGCGGATGGCCCTGCTCGTCGATCGAGACATAGGTGAAATTGCCGTCGGTCACGAGGATCGACTGCTGCTCGCGGCGGCGCAGCACCCAGGCCTCGAGATGCACCGTGATCGAGGTGCGGCCGATGCGCACCAGATTGGCGTGGACGGAGACGAGATCGCCGACATTGACCGCCTTGCGGAAGTTCATCGCGTCGATCGCGACCGTCACGGTGCGCGACTTCGCCACCTTGGAGGCGAACACGCCGCCACCGAGATCCATCTGGCTGAGCAGCCAGCCGCCGAAGATGTCGCCATTGGCATTGGTGTCGGCCGGCATCGCCAGCGTGCGGATGCAGAGATCGCCCTTCGGCTCGGCGTCGTTGCTCAGCGGCGCGTGAGCGTGGGCGTCGGTCACTTGCGAGCCGGTCACTTGCGAATCGCTCACTTGAATGCCTCCCAGCCGGGATCCGGCGCAAATCGTCCGCCGAACTTGCGCATCAAGGCCTGCATGGCCGACACCACATCGTCGACGCCGCGGCTGCGCGCATAGTTGAGCGGGCCGCCGCGGAACGGGGCATAGCCGGTGCCGAAGATCATCGCGCCGTCGACCATATCGGGATTGTCGACGATGCCTTCGCGCAAGGCCGCGACGCAGACATTCGAGATCGGCAGCACCAGGCGGTCGATCATCTCATCGGTGACCCGGGGACCGGTCTCCGGCAGCGGCGCCTTTTCCGCCTTGCCGTCCTTCCAGGTGTAGAAGCCCTTGCCGGTCTTGCGGCCGAGCTCGCCTTTGGCGACTTTTTCACGCAACCACGCAGGCGTCGGCGGCAGCGTGTCGCCGAACTTCGAGCGCAGCATGTCGCCGACATCGAGGCAGATATCGAGGCCGACCTGGTCGGCGAGTTCGATCGGCCCCATCGGCATGCCGAACTCGACGGCGGCTGCGTCGATCAGGCGCTGATCGGTCTTCTCGTCCAGCATCATCATCGCTTCCAGCATGTAGGGCGTCAGCGCGCGATTGACGAGGAAGCCCGGCGAGCTCTTCACCGGCAGCGGCAGGCGGTCGATGGCGCCGACGAACGCGAGCGCCTCCTTGAGCATCGCCGCATCGGTGCCGTCATGGCTGACGACCTCGACGAGTTGCAGCCGCGACACCGGGTTGAAGAAGTGCAGGCCGAGCAGCCGCTCCGGCCGTGCCAGCGTGGTGCGCAGGTCCTGCAGCGGGATGCTCGAGGTGTTGGTGGCGAGGATCGCGCCCGGCTTCAGCTTCGGCTCGAGGCCGGCATAGACCTTCTGCTTCAGCTCGAGCTTTTCTGGCACCGCCTCGATGATCAGATCGGCATTGCGGACGCCCTCGCCGTCCATGTCGGGGATCAGCCGGTCGAGCGCGTCGCGCTGGTCGATCCGCTTGCGCATGATCTTGCCGAACAACTCCGCGGCGCGCTTCATCGCGCCCGCAATTGGCTCGGCCTTCATGTCGGCGAGCGTCACCCGCATGTCCTGGTTGGCGCACCACGCCGCGATATCGCCGCCCATCGCGCCGGCGCCGATGACATGGACGTGCGCAACCTTGTTGCCGCTGCCGGCGAGCTTCTTCATCTGCTCTCGCAGGAAGAACACACGGATCAGGTTCTGCGCGGTCGGTGTCACCATCAGATTGGCGAACGAGGCCTTCTCCGCATTCAGCATCGCCGCGCGGTTGCCGGCGTGCTTCTCCCACAGATCGATCAGCGCATAGGGCGCCGGGTAATGCTTGCGCGGCGCGGCCTTCTCGGCCTCGCTGCGCATCCGCGAGGCGAGGAAGCCCCTGACCGGACCAAGATTGAGAATCGAGTTGAGCGCGCCCGGCCTGGCGCGCTTCAGCCGGCCGAACACCGCATCCTTCGCCGCGTTGCGGACATGGCGCTCCTGGGTGACGGCGTCGACCAGGCCGAGCGCCTTGGCGCGGCGCGCGTCGATGGTCTTGCCGGTCAACATCAAGGTCATCGCCTGCATCGGGTTGACCAGCTCGGTGAAGCGCACGGTGCCGCCAAGACCTGGATGCAGGCCGAGCATCACCTCTGGGAAACCGAACCTGGCATCGTCGATCGCGATCCGCATCTGGCAGGCCAGCGCGACCTCGAGGCCGCCGCCGAGGCAGAAGCCGTGGATGACGGCGACCGACGGCACGCGCAGCGCCTCGAGCCGGTCGATCACCGCATGGGCGCGACCGATCGCGGTCTCGACCGCGCTGGAATCGCTGGCGCCGCGAAACTCATTGACGTCAGCGCCGGCGATGAAGCCGCTTGGCTTGGCCGAGCGCACCACGAGACCCGCCGGCCGCTGGTTCTCCAGCGCCGCGACGATGGCATCGAGCTCCTCGAGTAGATCGGCGGACAGCGTGTTGGCGCTGGCGCCGGCGCGGTCGAACAGCAGCCAGGCGATACCGTCGTCATCGCGCGTCAGCTTGAAATTCTTGTAGGGACTGTCGGCGGCAGGCTTCGGCCCGAGTTCGAGCACGCGATCGGCGAGAAGGTCCATGATCCGTGAATCCATGATCACACCGTCTCTATCAACATCGCGCCGCCCTGCCCGCCACCGATGCATTCGGTGGCGACGCCGCGCCTGGTGCCGAGCCGCTTCATCGCATTGACCAGATGCAGCACGATGCGGTTGCCGCTGGTGCCGACCGGATGGCCGAGGCTGATCGCGCCGCCGTCGACGTTCAACTTCGCGCGGTCGATCTCGCCGGCCGCGCCATCGAGCCCAAGGATCTCGCGGCAGAATTTTTCGTCGTTCCATGCCGCGAGGCAGCCCAGCACCTGGGTGGCGAAGGCCTCGTTCAGCTCCCAGGTCTCGACATCCTGCAAGGTCAGGCTATTGCGCTTGAGCAGCGCGCTCGCCGAGAGCACCGGGCCGAGGCCCATGATCGAGGGATCAAGCGCCGACCATTGGCTGTCGAGGATGACGGCCTTCGGCGTCAGCCCGTGCTTGGCCGCCGCCTTCTCCGACGCCAGGATCACCCAGGAGGCGCCGTCGGTGATCTGCGAGGAATTGCCGGCGGTGACCTGGCCCCACGGACGCTCGAACACCGGCTTCAGCTTTGCGAGCGTCTCGGGCGTCGAGTCCGGTCGGACGCCGTCGTCATGGTCGAAGAACTTGCCGTCGCGGGAGAACGCGGTCTCGACCTCGCCCTTGAGAAAGCCCTGCTGCTGCGCGTTGGCCAGCCGCTGATGGCTCTCGGCGGCATACGCATCAGACTGCGCGCGCGTAATGCCGAAGAGATGACCGACCTTCTCGGCGGTCTGCCCCATGTTGAGCTCGGTGATCGGGTCGGTCAGCCCGCGCTCGAGGCCGATGATCGGCTTGAAGTAACTCGGCTTCACCTTCAGCGCCGCGGCGATCTTGGCACCTAGCCCCTTGGCGCCGGCGAAGCCGGCAAACCAGCGCACGCCCGAATTGGGCCAGACCAGCGGCGCGTGGCTCAAGGCTTCGGCACCGCCGGCGAGGATCAGGTCGGAGATGCCCTCGCGGATGTAGCGATAGCCGGTGTCGATCGACTGCATGCCGGAGCCGCAATTGATCTGCACCGTGAAGGCGACCATCTGTTCGCCCATACCGAGCCTGAGCGCCGCAACCCGTGCCGGGTTCATCTCGTCGGCGATCACGTTGACGCAGCCGAGGATCACCTGGTCGAAGGCGGTGGGCGCGAAAGGCTGCCGTGCCAGCAGCGGCCGACCGCATTGTACGGCAAGATCGACCGGGGTGAACGGGCCGGGACCGGAGCGCGCCTTCAGGAACGGCGTCCGGCTGCCGTCGACGATAAAGACTGGTCGCGCCATCAGCTCGCCGCCCTCTGCTCACCAAGTTCCTGGAAGAACTGATGCACGTCGGCGGATTTCTTGTAAATCGGGGACAGCGCCTCCGGCGCAAAATCATCGACCTCGATGACTTTGGCGACGGCCTCGTGGGCAGCGGCAAGCTTCTCGCCGTCGGCCTCGGTGATGACGCCCTTCTTGACCGCCTCCTTCCAGTCATGCAGGCGCGCCGCGCGCAGCTGCTTGGCGGCATCCTCGGCCTCGGTGACGAGGCGGAAGGCCTTCTCCAGCCTTGCGATGCCGCCGTCGTCCTCGACAAAGGCGAGGTCCGGCGTCAGCCGGTCGCGCGCCGCTGACGGCGACAGCACGAGCTGCGCGCATTGCTGCACGACGCGGTCCGTCGGGCCGGTGACGCGGGCACCGAACGGCTGGACCAGGAATTTCAGCAGCCAAGCCACCGGGCGGTTCGGCAGATTGGCGAAGATTTCCGCAAAGCGGTTCTCGATGGTCTTGAAGCCGGACGCCATGCACCATTCGAGCGCGGGAAGATCCTCCTTCTGTCGGCCCTCGTCCTGCCAGCGTTTCAAAGCAGCGGAGAGCAAATACAGCTCGGACAGGATGTCGCCGAAGCGTGCCGAGAGCATCTCCTTGCGCTTCAGCGCGCCGCCGAGGGTGAGCAGCGCCATGTCGGCGCACAGCGCGAACGCCGACGAGTAGCGCGACAGCTGGCGATAGAACTCGGTCGCATCGCCGGCATCCGGCGCCGGTGCGAACATCCCAAAACTCCAGCTGCGGCCCCAGGCGCGGAACATGGTCGCGAAGCTGTGGCCGATATGTTTCCAGAACGCGGTGTCGAACGCGGTCAGACCCTTGTCGCGGTCGGTCTCGCCGAGCGCGTTCATCTCCAGCAACAGATATGGATGCGCGCGGATCGCGCCCTGCCCGAACACGATCAGATTGCGGGTCAGGATGTTGGCGCCCTCGACCGTGATGCCGACCGGCACCGAGCGGTAGAGCCCGCCGAGATAATTCTGCGGCCCGTCGATCACGGCCTTGCCGCCATGGATGTCCATGGCGTCGTCGATCGCGATCCGCATCCTCTCGGTGGCGTGCAGCTTCATGATCCCGGAGATGACGGCGGGATGATGCCCCTCGTTCAGTGCGGCGCAGGTCAGCCGTCGCGCGGCGTCGAGCAGATAGGCCGTGCCGGCGATGCGGGCGAGCGGCTCCTCGATGCCTTCGAATTTCGAGATCGAGATGCCGAACTGCTCGCGGATGCGGGCATAGGCGCCGGTGGTGCGCGCGGCATAGGCAGCGCCGGCCGCCGACAGCGACGGCAGCGAGATGCCGCGGCCGGCGGCGAGCGCCGTCATCAGCATCTTCCAGCCATGACCGAGCCGTGCCTCGCCGCCGATGATGTAGTCGAGCGGGATGAAGACGTCCTTGCCCCAGTTCGGGCCGTTCTGGAACACCTGCATCGCCGGCAGATGGCGGTGGCCGATCGACACGCCCGGCAGATGGGTCGGGATCAGCGCGACGGTGATGCCGAGCTCTTCCTCGCTGCCGACGAGGTGATCGGGATCATAGGCCTTGAAGGCAAGGCCGAGCAGCGTCGCGACCGGGCCGAGCGTGATGTAGCGCTTGTGCCAGTTGAGCCTCAAGCCGAGCACCTCACGGCCTTCGAAATTGCCCCTGCAGATGATGCCGGTGTCGATCATCGAGGCGGCGTCGGAGCCTGCCTCCGGGCTGGTCAGGCCGAAACATGGAATGTCCTGTCCGGAGGCGAGGCGCGGCAGCCATTTGTCCTGCTGCTCCTTGGTGCCGAACCGCATCAAGAGCTCTCCGGGCCCGAGCGAGTTCGGCACCATCACGGTGACGGCCGCGGTCAGCGAGCGCGACGAGATCTTGCGCACCACCTCGGAATGCGCGTAGGGCGAGAAGCCGAGGCCGCCGTATTCCTTCGGGATGATCATGCCGAAGAATTTCTTGGCTTTGATGAAGGCCCAGACTTCGGGCGGTAGGTCGCGCCATTCCCAGTTGATCTTCCATTCGTCGAGCATCCTGCAGAGCTCGTCGACCGGACCGTGCAGGAAGGCTTGCTCTTCCTCGGTCAATCTGGCCGGCGCGAACGCCAGCAATTTCGACCAGTCGGGATTGCCGGTGAAAAGATCGGCGTCCCACCAGACGTCGCCGGCTTCCAGCGCCTCGCGCTCGGTGTCCGACATCGTCGGCAGCACGCCACGCGCCCAGGAGAAGATCGGTTTTGTCATATAGTCGCGGCGGAAGCTCATGGCGGATCCCTCATGAAACGGCGGCGCGGATGGGTGATCTTATCGGAAAGTGCCGTTCACCGGTGAACACTTCGCTTCGCAGATAAAGCGAAATTGACGCGGCCCAGGCGCCATTTTGTTAACGGCACGCCACGCGTTCAGTTCCGAAAGCTGAGCTGCGACAATCAGGTAGCCGGGGATGGCGCAGACGCCATCCCCATGCAGGACGAGCTAGGCGGGTCCCGCTCCCTGGGTTGCGGTATAGACCGCGTAGAGCGACTGGCTTGCGGCCATGAACAGGCGGTTGCGCTTGGGACCACCGAAGGTGATGTTGCCGCAGACCTCGGGCAGCCGGATACGGCCGAGCAGCTTGCCTTCCGGCGACCACACCGTCACGCCGCTGTAACCGACCGCGCGGCCGGCATTGCTCGAGCACCAGACATTGCCGTTGACGTCGCAGCGGATACCGTCCGGTCCGCACTTCACGCCGTCGATCGTAAAATCGCTGAACCGCTTGCCGTTGGAAAGCTTGTTGTCGGCGCCGACATCGAACACGAAAACGTCACCCTTGCCGCCGGGTCCGCTATCGCCCGGTCCCTTGCCGGTCGAGACCACGTAGAGCTTCTTGTAGTCGGGCGAGAAGCAGAGGCCGTTCGGATCCGGCACCTGGTCCTCGCTGACCACGAGATCGACGCGGCCCGAGGGATCGATGCGGTAGCAATTGGTCGGCAGTTCGCGCTTGGCCGGGACGAAGCCCGCCGGCTGGCCGATCCGGGGATTGAGCTTGCCGGCCGGATTGCTCGGGCCGCCCGCGGCATCAGGCTCGCCCTCATAGAGCTGGCCGCCATAGGGCGGATCGGTGAACCAGTAGCTGCCGTCCGGATGCGCGACGACGTCGTTCGGCGAGTTCAGCCGCTTGCCCTGATAGTTGTCGGCGAGCACGGTCGCGGTGCCGTCATTCTCGTAGCGCGTCACGCGGCGGGTGAGATGCTCGCAGGACAGCTGGCGGCCCTGGAAGTCGAACGAATTGCCGTTCGAGTAGTTCGACGGCATGCGGAAGACGCTGACATGGCCGTCATCTTCCGACCAGCGCATCTGCCGGTTGTTAGGGATGTCGCTCCACAGCAGATAGCGGCCCTGCGAACTCCAGGCCGGGCCTTCCGCCCACAACAGGCCGGTATAGAGGCGCTTGATCGAGGTGTTGGGCTGGGCAAGGTCGTTGAAGGACGGATCGACCGCGATGATGTCGGGGTCCCAGAAATAGGTGGTCGGCGCACCGCGCGGACTGAAGTCGCGCGGCGGGCTGGTGATCGTCGTCGGCGGCCCGACCGGCGCGGGCGCGTTCTGGGCCAGCGCGTTGCCGATGCTAGCTACGGCAGCGGCGGAAACCGCAAGTCCCTGAACCAGCGTGCGCCGTGAAACATTCGGATCGCGTTGTTCTTCGTTCGGATCGCTCCGCTCGTGGCGTGTCATCGCATCCTCCCACTCTGTTGGCCGGCCGTTGATCCGGCCTGGCGGGTGGAGGTTAGACTGCTCTCGGAGAGGTTGCGAGTGACGGTTTTTCATCCCCGCGCGCGGAAATTTCACATTGTTGTGGTGCGGGCCGTCGTTGCGGAGCGCACGAATCCGCAGCGGAGCAACGTCCCTTACCTCGCCCCGCTTGCGGGGAGAGGTCGAAATTCAAGCGCAGCTTGAATTTAGGGTGAAGGGGTACAGGTCTCACGACCATCACAACTGGTGGAAGCAGCCCCTCACCCTACCCTCTAAGAGCGAGCTTCGCTCGTCTCGACCCCGTGAAGAACGGGGAGAGGGAGGATAGAGCAGCACTCAATCCGGCCGGATCATCTCGAACATGTTTTCCGGCTTGATCTCGAAGTAGTCGCCGCGGCGGCCGGCGCGGACGATCGGGCGCGCGAGGCCGGTCTGGTAGACGCCGTCCTTGATGAAGGCCTTGTCGATGTGGACGGCGACGACCTCGCCGAGCGTCAGCCAGGCCTCGGCCTTCTTGCCGTCGGCGCCCTGGAGCTGGACGATCTGGCTCACCTTGCATTCGAACGACACCGGGCTTTCGGCGACCCGCGGCACGTTGACGAGCTTGCCGGCGACCTGCGTAAGCCCCGCGAGCCTGAATTCGTCGACATCGCGCGCGACATGCGCCGCGGTCGCGTTCATGTGTCTGGCGAGATCCATCGTCGCCAGATTCCAGACGAACTCGCCGGTGTCCTGGATGTTGGCGACGCTATCCTTCCAGTTGGTGGAGGAGAAGCCGATGATCGGCGGCACATAGCAGAACGCGTTGAAGAAGCTGTAGGGCGCGAGGTTGACGTTGCCGCCCTTGTCGCGCGAGGAGATCCAGCCGATCGGCCGCGGCGCGACGATGGCGTTGAACGGGTCGTGCTTCAGGCCGTGGCCGTTCTTCGGCTCGTAGAAATGCAGGTCTTTGACGGTCACGATTGCGTCCTCGTCATTCCGGGATGGTCCGTAAGGACCAGACCCGGAATCTCGAGATTCCGGGTTCGATGCTTACGCATCGCCCCGGAATGACAAGGAAGTCAACTGACGAAAATGTCAGCCCTGGCGCTCAATTGGCGCGGCCGCGCGGCGACAGGCCGGCGATCACGAAATCGATCATCTGGTCGATGGTCGGGCCCGGCTTGGTGGCACATTGGGCGATCATCTGGGGATGGAAGAACCGCATCATCGCGGTGCAGGCGCACAGCGAGGCGAGCTGCAGGTCCTTGATCTCGAACTCCCCCGACGCGGCTCCTTGCGCGATCACCTCGCCGATAATGGAGGCGATACACTCCATATGGGCGACGCAGACGTCCCAGTCCTCCTGCATCGCGATCTCGACCATCTCGTGCATCTTGGAATCGCCGACATAGCGCTCGGTGTTCATGCGATTGATGGTCGTCATCATCTGGCGCAAGCGTGGCGCCGCCGGCCCTTCCGAGCGCGCGATGCGCCGGGCCTCGATCTCGACCTCGCCCATCAGGCCGCGGGCCACGCCCTCGTGGATCGACTTCTTCGAATCGAAGAAGCGGTACACGTTGGCGGGGCTCATCCGCAGCTCTTTGGCGATGTCGGCGACCGTCGTCTTCTGATACCCGATCTGCCGGAACAAGCGCTCCGCCACCACGAGAATCCGCTCGCGGGTGTCGGTTTCGCTATGTTCCGAGATCAGTGTCATGTTGGCCTGCTCAATCTTCAATTATTCGGCCGCCTCAGCAAGCGGAAATGCGCGTTGCGCATCGCCGGCATGCTGCGGCGCAGTATTGGTTTGCTCGGAGCCGCTTTCCTCGAGGGTCTTGCGGAACCAGAGGGCGTAAAGGCCCGGCAGATACAGCAAGGTCAGGAAAGTCGCAACAAACAAACCGCCCATGATGGTGATCGCCATCGGGCCCCAGAATGCCGAGCGCGACAGCGGGATCATGGCGAGGATGGCGGCCAGGGCCGTCAGCACCACCGGCCGGGCGCGCCGGACGGTGGCTTCGACGATCGCCTCGCGCCGGGTCAGGCCGGACGCCACGTCGCTCTCGATCTGGTCGACCAGGATCACGGCGTTGCGCATGATCATGCCGGCGAGCGCGATCAGGCCGAGCAGCGCCACGAAGCCGAACGGCTGGTTGGCGACGTTGAGCCCCAGCGAGGCGCCGACGATGCCGAGCGGCGCGGTCAGGAACACCAGGAACAGGCGCGAGAAGCTCTGCAGCTGGATCATCAGCAGCGTCAGCATCACCATCACCATCACGGGGAAGAGGATGAAGATCGACGCATTGCCCTTGGCGGATTCCTCGAACGCCCCGCCCGGCTCGATCCGGTAGGCTGGCTCGAGATGGGCCTGGATGTCCTTCAGCTTCGGCGAGATCTGGTTGGTGACGTCGGGCGCCTGCACGCCGTCGACGACGTCGGAGCGCACGGTGATCGCCATGTCGCGGTTGCGCCGCCACAGGATCGGCTCCTCATGCGCATATTCGATCTTGGCAATCTGCTGCAGCGGGACGGCGACGCCGTTGCGCGTGGTGATGGTGAGATCGCCGACGCGGCCGAGATCGAGCCGCTCGGACGGCACCGCGCGGGCGACCACGCCGACCTTCTCGATGCCGTCGCGGATCGTGGTGACCGGCGCGCCCGAGATCAGCATCGCCAGCGCCTGCGAGACGTCCTGCGGGGTCAGGCCGAGCGCACGCGCCCGATCCTGGTCGACGGCGAGCTTCAGGTAGGGCGACTGCTCGTTCCAGTCGAGCTGGACGTCCTTGACGTTCTTGTTCTGGCGCATGACGTCGCGCACCTGGTAGGCGATGTCGCGCACCTTGTTGGCATCGGGGCCGATCACGCGGAACTGGACCGGGAAGCCGACCGGCGGACCGAAATTGAAGCGGTCGACCCGGACCCGCGCCTGGTTCAAAGCGCCGTCGGCGGCGGCCTGCTCGATCTTGGCCTTAACGCGCTCTCGCGCCTCGACGTTCTTGGCGAGGATCACGATCTCGGCAAACGCCTCGTTCGGCAGCTGCGGGTTGAGGCCGAGCCAGAAGCGCGGCGAGCCCTGGCCGACATAGGCGGTGTAGGTCTGGATGTCGTCATCGCCCTTCAGCAGCCCTTCGGCCTGCTTCACCGCCTTCTCGGTGACGTTGAAGGCGGTGCCCTCGGGCAGACGCAGCTGCAGGAACAACTCGGGCCGCTCCGACAGCGGGAAGAACTGCTGCTGGACGTGGCCGAACGCAACGATGGAGGCAACGAAGACGCCGACGGTCGCCGCCACCACCTTGATGCGGTGATCGACGCACCACTGCACGACGCTGCGCAGGCCGCGATACATCCGCGTCTCGTAGATCGCGTGCGGATCGTGGTTCTGGTGCACCTTGATGTTGGGCAACAGCTTGACGCCGATATAGGGCGTGAAGATCACCGCGACGAACCAGGAGGCGACCAGCGAGATCGCCACGATCCAGAAGATGCCGCCGGCATATTCGCCGACCGCAGAATTGGCAAAGCCGATGGGGAGGAAGCCAGCGGCCGTGACCAGCGTTCCCGTGAGCATCGGAAACGCGGTGGATTCCCAGGCAAAGGACGCCGCCTTCATGCGGTCCCAGCCCTGCTCCATCTTCACCACCATCATCTCGACCGCGATAATGGCGTCGTCGACCAAAAGGCCGAGCGCAATGATCAGCGCGCCGAGCGTGATACGGTGCAGGTCGAGCGACATTGCGTTCATCACGATGAAGACGATGCCGAGCACCAGCGGCACCGACAGCGCGACCACGATGCCGGTGCGCCAGCCGAGCGCGACAAAGGAGACGAACAGCACGATCGCGAGCGCCTCGACGAAGGAGTGCACGAACTCGCCGACGGCGTGCTCGACCACCTTGGGCTGGTCGGCGATCTGCTGGACATCGACGCCCTGCGGCACCGCCTTCAGGAACTCGGCGGTCGCCTTCTGGACCTCCTTGCCGAGCTCGAGGATGTTGGCGCCCTTGGCGGTGACGACGCCGATGCCGAGCGCCGGCTTGCCTTCCTGACGCACCTTGAAGCTCGGCGGATCGACATAGCCGTGGCTTACGGTCGCGATATCGCCGAGCCGGAACACGCGGCCGTTGCTCTCGACCGGCGTCTCGGCAACCGCCTTGACGCCGTCAAGCGCGCCGGTGACGCGCAGCGGCACGCGCTGCGATGAGCTCTCGACGGTACCGGCCGGGGTGACGTTATTCTGCTTGGCGAGCGAATCGAACAGCGCCTGCGGCGTGATGCCGAGCGTCGCCAGCTTGGCATGCGAGAACTCGACGAAAATACGCTCGTCCTGGGTGCCGTAGAGATCGATCTTGGTGACGCCCGGCACCTTGAGCAGGCGCTGGCGAAAACCCTCCGCGACCTTCTTGAGCTGCGCATAATTGGCGCCGTCGCCGGTCATCATATAGAGGATCGAATCGACGTCGGAGAATTCGTCGTTGACGACGGGACCGAGTATGCCGGAGGGCAGCTCGCCCTGCACATCGACCAGCTTCTTGCGCAGGAGATAGAAGAGATAGGGCACGTCCTTCGGCGAGGTCGAATCCTTGAAGGAGACCTGCATCGCCGTGAAGCCCGGCTTGGAATAGGTCTGCACCTTGTCGAAGAACGGCAGCTCCTGCAGTTTCTTCTCGATCGGATCGGCGACCTGCATCTGCATTTCCTGCGAGGTCGCGCCCGGCCACATCACCGAGACGTTCACCACCTTGACGGTGAAGAACGGATCCTCGGCGCGGCCGAGCTTCTCGTAGGAGAAGAAGCCCGCGGCGGCGAGGATGATCATCAGGAACAGGACCAGCGTCGGATGGCTGACCGCCCAGGCCGAAAGGTTGAAGCGCTTCATCGAACTCTCCAAGTTCTAGACCAGTCCCAGAACCGTTTCCGCTGCTATGCGAGGGTTAGAACGACAGCGACGACACGACCCGCACCTTCTGGCTCGGATCGAGTTTCTGCACACCGAGGGCGACCACCTTGGCGCCATCGTCGACGCCGCCGGAGATGACGACGTTGTTGCTCTCATAGGCCTTCACCTTGACCGGCTTCAGCGCGATGTCGCCCTTGTCGTCGACGATGTAGAGCGAGGGATCGCCGCCCTGGCTGTACAGCGCCGACAGAGGTAACTTGGCCACCCGCTCGCTCGCCTTGTCGGCGAGCGTCAGCGTCGCGGTCATGCCGAGCGAAACCGCCTCGTCGGCGTCCGGCAGCGAGAATTTTGCGAGATAGGTGCGGGTGGCGGGATCGGCCTGCGGCGCGACCTCGCGCAGCCTGGCGGCATAGCTCTTCTTGGCGTCCGACCACAGCGTCACCGTGGCTACGCCCGACCTGGCACGAGCAAGAAGCGTCTCTGGGATCGCGACGACAGCTTCCTTCTCGCCAAGTCGGGCGACACGGATCGAAGCCTGGCCCGCGGCAACCACCTGGCCGGGCTCGATCATGGTCGCTGTGACGACACCCCGGGTGTCGGCCACCAGCGTTGCATAAGAGAGGGAATTCCTGGTCAGCTCGACCGAGCGCTCGGCACGGTTCAGCCGCGCGCGGGCCTCGTCGCCGGCGGCCTTGGCGGAATCGAGTGCCGCGTCGGTGGTCCAGCCCTTGGCCTTCAGATCCTTGGCGCGCTGCTCGGCGGCGCCGGCCTGCGCGAGCACGCCGGTGGCGGCGCGGAATTCCGCCTCCGCCTGCTCGGCCTGCAGCTTCAGGTCGACCTCGTCGAGGGTGGCCAAGGGCTGGTCGACGTCGACTGTCTGTCCGACCTCGACCAGCCGCTTGGCCACCTTGCCGGCGACCCGAAAGCCCATATCGGCTTCGATACGGGGCTTGATGGTGCCGACAAAGCTGCGCTCAGGGGTTTCAGCTTCATAATGGACGGTCGCCACCAGAACGGGGCGTCCCGGATCGGCGTTTTCAGCCGCCTTTTCATTGCAGCCGGTCAGCGCGAACACCGCGAAAGCCAGCGACGCTCCGGTTAAGAGCTTGTAATAGCTCGAGAAAACGGAACGAACGAACATCTGAAATCTCCATCGGGCTGACGACTGATGAAGAGTATCGATTTATCACTGATAAATGTCAATATTCGTCAGTGATAACCAATTCGTGAGCGGGATCGGATTTGGCGGGTGCGGAGTTCGGAAAATGCGTAGCCCCGGGTGAAGCGGAGCGAAATCCGGGACCTCACCGGTGGCGGGAGGGTCCCCGGATTGCGCTGCGCTCCATCCGGGCTACGGGAGCACGTGATTTGAGGGCGAGCTACTTCGCCCCCGCGAACTCGGTCTTGGTCTCATGGCTACCGAGGAAAACCAGCAGGCCCGCCGCGAGCGGCAACAGCGACAGCACCAGCAGCCCGGTCGACGTGCTGCCGGTGGCTTCCTTGACCCAGCCGATCAGATAGGGCCCGCCGAAACCGGCGAGGTTGCCGATCGAGTTGATCAGCGCGATCGCGCCGGCGGCAGCGGTGCCGGAGAGCCAGGCGGTCGGCAGCGTCCAGAACACCGCGAAGGTGCAGAACACGCCGATCGCGGCGACCGTCAGCACCACCATCGTCATGACCGGATCGGTGATGTAGCTGGAGACCGCGAGCGCCAGCGCGGTCAGCAGCAGCGGCGCGCCGACATGGAACACGCGCTCGCGGGTGGCATCGGAACGGCGCGCCCACAGGATCATCGCGACGGTGCCGAATGCGTACGGGATCGCGGTGACGAAGCCGGTCTGCGCGTTGGTCAGACCGAACGCCTTGACGATCTGCGGCAGCCAAAACTGCATGCCGTAGAGCGAGGCGACGAAACCGAAATAGATCGCGCTGAGCGCCAGCACCTTGGGCGAGGACAGCGCCTCGCCCAAGGTGAAATGCTTCGCCGCCTGCTTGGCCGCGACCTCGGCGTCGAGCTTCGCCTTGAGCCACGCCTTCTGCTCGGCCGAGAGCCACTCGGCCTTCTCCGGCCGGTCGGTCAGGTAGAACCAGGTGACGATGCCGAGCAGCACCGAGGGAATGCCCTCGATGACGAACAGCCACTGCCAGCCCTTCAAGCCCATCACGCCGTCGAGGCCGAGCAGCAGGCCGGAGATCGGCGCGCCGATCACGGTCGAGATCGGCACCGCGAGCGCGAAGGCGGCGAGGAAGCGCGCACGATACTCGGCCGGGTACCAGTAGGTCAGATAGAGGATGATGCCGGGGAAGAAGCCGGCCTCGGCCACCCCGAGGAAGAAGCGCAGCGCGTAGAAGCTGTGCTCGTCATAGACCGCCGCCATCAACGCCGAGAGGATGCCCCAGCTCACCATGATGCGGGCGATCCACTTGCTGGCGCCGAACCGCTCCAGCGCCAGGTTGCTCGGCACCTCGAAAATGAAATAGCCGATGAAGAAAATGCCGGCGCCGAACGAGAACACCACCGGCGAGAACTTCAGCTCGCTGTTCATGGTGAGCGCGGCGAAACCGAGATTGACGCGGTCGAGATAGGAGAAGAAGTAGGCCAGGATCAGGAACGGGATCAGCCGCCAGGAGATCGCGCGGATCGTCGACGTCTCGATCTCGCTGCGGACGCCGCGATCGGGCGCGATGGTTGCTGTCTGGCTCATGAGCTTTCCCCGGGTGTTGCTTGCCGTGAGGATTATTGGCTGGCTCCGCTTTGAGCAATGGCAAAAACTCATAGCTCACAGCGCAAACGGGAACCCCAAGCGACAAACGGACGACCAGCGGCGACAGTGCTGAAGCGCGATGCGGTTAGGTGGAATCGGGTCCCGCGGCGAACTCGCTGCACCTCTCCCCCTTGCGGGGGAGGTCGGTTCGCATCGACAGATGCGAACCGGGTGGGGGCTCTCTCCGCGATACGACTCGTGGAGAGAGCCCCCACCCTAGCCCTCCCCCGCAAGCGGAAGAGGGAACGCAGATGCGATGCTGATGCTTACTCAACGCAATCTGATCATCGATGGAAGCTAGTCCGCGAGCTGGAAGCGCTCGAAGCGGTCGAGCTCTTCCTCGATGCGCCGCTTCAGCTCCTTGCGTGCCGCCTGCTTCTTGCCGTTGCCGACCCAGCTCCATTTCTGCATCAGGAGCTTCTTGCTCTGCCGGTCGGTCTTGAGGTCGAGGGCGGCGACGATGTCGTCACCGACCAGCACCGGCAGCGCGAAATAGCCGAACAGGCGCTTCTCCTTCGGCACATAGGCCTCGAAACGGTGGCCATAGCCGAAGAACAGCTCGGTGCGCTTGCGCTGGATGATCAGCGGATCGAACGGCGAGAGGATGTGAACCAGGGTGGGATCACCCTCGCCGGTCGCGTCCAGCACCTCGGGCCGTGCCCAATGCTCCTGCTTGCCGGCGCCTTCCAGCGCGACCCGGACCAGTTCCTTGCGGCGCAGGCGCGCCTCGATCAGGCTGCGTACCGCCTTCTTGCTCGGCGCATCGAGATGGCAGATCGAATCCAGGCTGACGATGCCCTGCGAGCGCAGCGCGCGGTCGAGCAGATAGGCGGTCCGGGCCGAGGCCGGGGCCGGCTTCGGCGGCTTGTCCCAGCCGAAGTGCCGGGTCATCAACTCATAGGTCTTCAGCATGCCGGCGCGCTCGCTGATCGTGACCACGCCGCCGTAGAAGGCGAGCTGCAGCGCGCGCTTGGAGGGCTTGCGGCTCTGCCAGAGATGCTCCTTCTCGGTCAGCACGTCGTCATCGATGTCGCGGATCGTCAGCGGACCGGCACGAAGCAGCCGCAGCACCTTGCGCGTATCCGCCGGGGTCACCGACGAGAACCATTTGTGGCCCTCGCGCTTGTGCGCCTTCATCGCCGGCAGGAAGAAGCCGATGTCCTTGGACGGAATGTAGGACAGCGCGTGCGTCCAGTACTCGAACACGCTCTTGTCCCGGCTCTGCGCCTGCTTGAGGTCGGCGCGGCGGTAGTCCGGAATGCGGCTGAACAGGATGTGGTGATGGCAGCGCTCGATCACGTTGATGGTGTCGATCTGCACATAGCCGAGATGATCGACGGCGGCCGCCACCGCTGACGCCCCCTCGCCGAACGGCACCTTTGTATCGAGCCGCTGCGCGCGCAGCCAGATATGGCGGGCGGCAGCATTGTTCAACAAAAGGGGTTCGGCGGCGCGGGACATTGCCCCAGCAATGTAGTGAGATTCGCGCAGCTGTGGAGAGCCGCGCGGCGGAAATCAGCTCCGCATCATTCGGAGCGGCTACGTCGATCCGACGACCCGCCGCAACCACGGAACGTCCCTGGTCGCCGCCGCGAGCGCGGCGCTTTCTCCATGGAAGATGCGGGACGAATGCCCGCCAACCGGAAACCAGCCGCGGCCATCTTCGGCGTCCCGCCGATATTCCTCGAAGCCGATGGTGCCGTCCGGGCGAAGGAAGATATCGACGTAGCGCGAGGCGGCTTCGTCATTGATCGAGCGGAGGACGCGATTGACGTGGGCCATGATGTCCTCGCTCTCCCGCCTGCCCTGCCTGGCGCAAGGCGGGGCGGCACACCCAACCGTGACCCAGATCACATTCCGGGCTTTGAACCGGTCCTATTCTTCCAGCATCAAAACGACAGCAAGCCGGATTGGCTAGCCCGACATTTGAGGACGAAAACCATGACCCGCTCTTTTTCCTTGTCTTTTCTGACAATCGGCGCCGCGCTGTCGATGACGGCGGGCGTCGCACTGGCCGGCAGCGAGGCCGTTCCGGCCGCACAGATTCTCAATGCGCTGAAGCCGAAGTCGGCCACCCGCGGCCTTTCCGCCGGCACGCAGGTCGACCTCGCGGCTTCCGCCAAGGAGGCAAGCTTCCTCAACACCGTCCGCAACCGGCAGACCCGTTCGTTGTCGCGCGTTGAACGCCAGGAGATCGCCGACATCGCGGCGAACAAGCCGAAGATCGATCTGGAGATCCACTTCGACTACAACTCGGCCGACATCAGCAAGGGCTCGACCCAGGCGATGCAGGAGCTCGGCAAGGCACTGTCCGATGCCAGCATGAAGGGCTCGACCTTCGTCGTCGCCGGCCACACCGACGCGATCGGCGGCGAGGCCTATAACCAGGACCTGTCGGAGCGCCGCGCCGACACCATCAAGAAATTTCTGGTCGAGCATTACGGCCTGAACGGCTCGGATCTCGTGACGGTCGGCTACGGAAAGACCCGGCCGAAGGACCCGAGCGCGCCGATGGACCCGACCAATCGACGCGTGCAGGTCGTCAACATGGATACCAAGACCGCCTCGCAGTAACCTCCCGCAGCCTCGATCCGCCTGCCATGCCCGGCAGGCGGATCACTTTGCTTTAAAGACCGTCATATCCAGCCCTGAAACAGCATCAACCGGTTGAACGTCGCCATCGACGTCTCGATGACAGCAGCCGTGACCGGCAGCATCGCAACAAACCCTGCGCATCCAACCGCAACGAACGCCCACAGCAGCCAGCGCGGCGCACCCTTGCGCGTCAAGGCGTAGACCAGCACGAAACTCGCGGTGGTCGCCGCGGGGAGATAGTAATAGATGAAACCGAGCGTGCGCGGCAGCAGCGCCCAGGCGAGATACGGGCCGAGGTAGAACGCCAGCACGAGAAATGCATCACGGCCGCGCCCGACGATCCAGTCGCGCAGCGCAATGATCAGCGCGATCAATGCCGGCCACAGCACCAACGGGTTGCCGAGGAGCACGATCGCGGCGAACCTGTCATCACCGACCTTCTCGAACAGGTACCAGACAGGGCGCAGCAGGAACGGCCAGGACGGCCACGAGCTCATATAGGTGTGGCCCGCGATGGCGGTCGTGGTGTTGTCGGCAAAGATGCGGCGCTGCGCCTCGATGATATCCGTGAACGAGAGGCCGCAGAGCGGCACGAAGGTCGCGAGATAAACGGCCGCCGGGATCAGCACGAAACAGACGATGAAGTGAGGAAGACGAAAATCCGGCCATAGCTCCGGCCGGTACCAATCCTCCGCATTGCCGTCGGCAAAGCGCGTGCGCCAGCCTTGCATCAGGCGGATCACAGCGACGATCGCGATGCAGGTCGCGAGCACGAACAGCCCGCTCCATTTGCAGGCACTGGCAAGCCCCGCGAAGAGGCCCGCCAACGCAAAGGCGGATTGCGGCTGCTTTTGCCTGAAGCCGTGGACGAACGCCGCGATCGCGAACAGGCCGAAGGCGAGTGCGAAAATATCCAGCATCGCGATCCGCGACTGCACGAACAGCATCTGGTTGAAGAAGGCGAGCAGCGCGGCAGCGATCGCGCGTTGCTGCGACGCGAACAGCGCAAGCCCGCCGAGATAGACGCCGACCAGCGCCAGCGCACCGAACAGCGCCGCGGGATAGCGCCATCCGAGCGGCACGTCGCCGAATGCCTTGATCGAGAGGGCGATGATCTCCTTGGCGAGCGGCGGATGCATCGGGTTGAGGATCGCCCCCTCGCGCACCGGCAGCAGCATCTGCCGCGCCGCCGGCACGTAATGCACCTCGTCGAAATAGAGCTTGTCCGGCGCCGTGATCCCGAGCAGCAGCACGACATGGGCGACGATGAAGACGATTGCCGCGACGATCGCCGTGCGCGCGGCGGGACGTCGCGGAACAGAAGGAGATTTGGATACGATGTTCAAAGGGCAAGCACGGTGCGAGGGGAACGCAGCTTGCGACAAATATACGATATCAGCTGCATCCGCGATCCGTCGCCACGGTCATGTGACGGAACCATCGTGCCGACAATTGGCAACCAGGGCTGGTTCGATTGTGGCGGCCGACTTGGCTTCCGCGTCACAACGGCTGGATCACCGACCCGTTCCTTGGACGGCACCGCCGGGCCGCAGCCGGGTTCACGGTGGCAGGCGCACTATCATGCCCCGCTTCATGCGGGGCATCCAGTACGCCGCGTGTCGGCGGAGCACCGAAGTCTCTGGAATGCTGGATCGCCCGGTCCCGTCTACGCCAAGGCTTCGACGAGGCCACGAATCCCTGACGCGCCGAAGCTTTAGCGAAGGCGGCGCGCCGGGCGATGCCAGCGAAGCCTTGCCTTACGCCGCCGCCTCGCCCTGATAGGCCCGGCGCAGACCTTCGATATCGAGCTTGATCATCCCGAGCACGGCTTGCATCACACGCGCGGCGCCGGCGGCGTCGGGCCCGCCGAGATATTGGCGGACCGCCGCCGGCACGATCTGCCAAGCGACGCCATAACGATCGCGCAGCCAGCCACACTGCTCGGCGGTGCCGCCGGCCGCGAGCAGCGCATCCCACAGGCGATCGACCTCGGCCTGGTCGACACAGTCGATCGCGAACGAGACCGCGTGGGTATGCTCCATCCTCATCCCGCCGTTCAGCGCCATGAAGCGCTGACCGGCGAGCGTGAATTCGACCAGCAGCACCGTGCCGGCCTTTCCGCCGGGGCTGTCGATGACGTTCTTCTGGACCGTCTCGATCCGAGAGTTGGGCAGCAGCGAGACGTAGAGGTTCGCGGCCTCCTCGGCCTCGCCGTTGAACCACAGGCAGGGAGATACCTTGGACATGCTGAGCTCCTCGTGATGACGGGATGCGATCAGGCGGTCGCCGCGGCGGACTGCGCCTTCATCGCCGCCTCGACGTCCATCCACATCACTTCCCAGATGTGACCATCGGGATCCTCGAAGCTGCGGCCGTACATGAAGCCGTAATCCTGCTGCGGCGACGGATCGGCGCTGCCGCCCGCGCCCTTCGCCTTGGCGACGTAGCCGTCGACCGCGTCGCGGCTGTCGGCGGACAGGCAGATCAGCACTTCGCTCGTGGACTTGGTGTCGGCAATTTTCTTCGGGGTGAATTCGCGGAACTTGTCGTGCGTCAGCAGCATGACGTGAATCGTGTCGGAGATCACCATGCAGGAGGCGGTGTGGTCGGAAAATTGCGCGTTCTTGGTCGCGCCGATCGCCTCATAGAAGGCGGTCGCGTGGGCGAGATTGCTGACCGGCAGGTTGACGAAGATCATTGTCGGCTTGGCCATGAAAGGCGCTCCTTTTCGCGGGGTTGTGCCCCGAGGACGAACCGCCTCGCCGCGTCCCGACATCACCGCGCCGATTTTTCTTGCGGCGTCCTGCCGCAGGGTGACGTCAGGTCACAATCGGTGTCGGCATGGTCAGGAATGCCCGCGTCACATGCCAGAACAGCTCCCGATTGGTGGCAAGCGCCACCGAATGGGCGGTGCCGGGCAGGATGATGAACTGCCGATCGCCGTTCGGCAGCTTGTTGAAGAACTCCTCGAGGTCCGGAACCGCGGCGATGCCGTCATATTCGCCGCGGACCAGCAGCACCGGCGCCAGCACCTTCTCCGGATGCACCACCGGCAAATTGGCGGTCATGTCCAGATAGGTGCCGGTCGGGATCTGGTCGCCGAACTGCATCTCGACATCGGCCAGCAGCTCGACCACGGCGGGGTCCGACGTGCCGGGCCTGTCGCGGGTTGCGATTGAGCGGATCATGTCGCGGTCGCGCTTGCGCATGTTGTGGCTGCGATAATATGCGAGCTGCTCGGCGCGCTTTGCCAGCGTCGGCGAGCCCTCGCCCTTGTAGGTGAAGGCCGCGAACACCAGGCGGTCGATGCGCTCGGGTGCGGCCATTGCGAAAGCGCCGGCCCGCAACGCGCCGGAGGATTCGCCGACGAAGTGGTATCGCCCCTGCCCGGTCTCGCGCGCGATCACCTCGACCGCGGCCTTCAGATCCTCGACGCCGCTCGCGATATCCGCATTGCCCGAGGTGCGGCCGGACTTGCCGTAGTTCTCGTGGTCCATGGTCCAGCAATCGAAGCCGTAGCGGGCAAATGTGTTCAGCAGCGAATACTCGCCCTTGCCCGGCACCGTGAGGTCGAACACCCGTGATGTCACCGACGAGCCGTGGACGAAGAACACCACCGGCCGCGCGGGCTCGCCCGGCTTCGGCGCACCGATCCGCTTGCGGAACATCCACAAGGGGATGTCACCCTTCTTCGCCCAGTATTCGTTGCTCCATATTTCTCCTTCGACAGGAACCGCGGGCACTGCCTGTGCCGACGCTGCGCCGAACACGCCGGCGGCCGTTGCAATGCCGATGGCTTTGATCATGCTGCGCCGCGAATGGTCAGATGACATCATGGTTCGCTCCCTTCCGGATTTCTTCGTCCGATCCGGTGCGATCGAGCATAGCAGCGCGCATGTCCGGTTGCGCGACGGGCGCATCTCGCGTCCGCCAATCCGATGCACGATTTTGTGAATGCGGTTTCCGGCAAACGGCGCGGACGACGGGCGGACTTGGTCCTAGTCTCCGCGATCCGACCGGAAAAATCCGGCGAGAAGCGGGAGCGAAGAATGAGCAGCAATCTCACCGACGATGAACTTGCCGCCTTGATGCCCTCCGAACTGTGCCAGCACCAGACGCCGATCCCGACCCAGATCGTCTCCAGCGACGAATTCTATCCCGACCCGCAGAACGAACGTCAGCGCGAGGTCGAGGCGCGGCTGCTCGCGATGGCCGACGATCTCGGCGGCAAGCAGGGCCTCGATCGCCGGAGATTCTTCCAGACCGCGGCCGGCATGGCCGCCTCCTTCGTCGCGATGAACCAGGTTTACGGGGAGCTATTCGTCGTGACGCCGGCGGAGGCCGCGACACCCGCAATGGCGCAGGAGCGCGCCAACTCCCTGAAAGACCAGTTCATCATGGACATGCACACGCATTTCCTGCGCGACGACACCCGCATCATGGGTTTTGTGGAAATGCGCAAGGCGGTCGGCAAGGCCGGCTGGAACAAGGAGCTCAACGATCACGAGCAGACCATCGAGGATCTCAAGTTCGACAACTACAAGAAGGAGATGTTTCTCGATTCCGACACCAAGATCGCGCTGATCTCCTCGGCGCCGTCGGATATCGAGCAGGACTGGTTCCTGACCAACGAGCAGATGGCCGACGCGCGCAAGAAAATGAACGACGAGGCCGGCTCGCGGCGCGTGTTCTGCCACGCCATCTTCACGCCCGGGCAGCCCGGCTGGCTCGACAAGCTCGACGCCGCATTGGCGCTGAAGCCGGAATCCTGCAAGGGCTACACGATCGGCGACAACACCCACAAGGAGATCAGTCGCTACCCCTGGCGGCTTGACGACGAGAAGGTCGCCTACAAGGGTTATGAGAAGATGGTGAAGGCGGGCATCAGGAACGTCTGCGTCCACAAGGGACTGTTTCCGCCCGGGATAGAGAAGCAGTATCCGAATCTGCGCGGCTTCGCCGACGTTGCCGATGTCGGAAAGGCCGCCAAGGACTGGCCGCAGCTCAACTTCATCATCTACCACTCGGCCTATCGCCATGTCGGCGGCGATCCGAAGGTCGCGCTCGCCGAGTTCGAGCGCACCGGCCGCATCGCCTGGACCTCGGATCTCGCCGACATCCCGGCGCAGTACGGCGTCAACAATGTCTATGGCGATGTCGGGCAATTGTTCGCGACCACGCTGGTCGCCGAACCCAATGTCTGCGCCGCGCTGATGGGGACCTTGATCAAGGGGCTCGGCGCCGACCACGTCTGCTGGGGTACCGATGCGCTGTGGACCGGCGCGCCGCAATGGCAGATCGAGGGCCTGCGGCGGCTGGAGATCCCCGAGATGATGCAGAAGAAGTTCGGTTACGCACCGCTCGGCCCCGCCGACGGGCCGGTGAAGACGGCGATCTTCGGCGACAACAACGCCCGGCTCTACAACATCCAGCCGAAGCGCGCGATGCTCGACCTCAAGGGCGATCGCTTTGCGATGATGAAGGCGCAGTATGAGAAGGCTGGCGTAGAGCCGTCGAACACGCGTTACGGCTATGTGGTGCCGAACGGTGTGATCGATCACCGGGTGTTTGCCTAGGGGTTAGGCCCCGTCATTGCGAGCGCAGCGAAGCAATCCATATCTCCGCTCGGGGACAGATGGATTGCTTCGTCGCAGCGCAAAATTGCTTGCAATTTTGTCGCGAGCCCCTCGCAATGACGGAAAAGGTCATCGCCCCGTAAATCTCGGCTTGCGCTTCTCGCTGAACGCCCTGGCGCCTTCCTTGAGGTCGTCGCTGTCCTTGATGGCGTCGAGCTGCCGGCGCACCTCCGCGACCGTCTCCAGCGGCCCCTTCGGCATCGCGTCACGCGCGAGCTTCTTGAGCGCCTGCACCACCAGCGGCGCGTTGCCCGCGATCTTGGCCGCCAGCTCCTGCGCCGCCGCAAGGTGCTGCCCCGGTGGCGTGATGCGGTTGACGAAGCCGATCTGGTAGGCCCGCTCGGCCGACAGCTCCTCGCCGACGAGCAGGAACTCCATCGCGATCTTGTGCGGCATGCGCGCCAGCACCGAGGAGACGCCGCCGCCGGTGGTGCCGATCTTGGCTTCCGGATAGACGAACCGCGTCGTCTCCGAGGCGACGCAGATGTCGGCCATCTGCACCAGAACGAAGCCGCCGCCCACCACCCAGCCCGACGTCGCCGCGATCACCGGCTTGTCGAGCTCGACACCGAGCCCGGGCACCGCCTGCCACATATTGGCGGGGAAATCCCGGACGTCAGCGCCGACACAGAAGTACTTCTCCTCGGCCGAGGCCAGCACCGCGACGCGGTCATCGCTGTCGCGAAAGCGCCGCCAGGCATTTTGCAGCTCGTCGCACAGCGCATTGTTGAGCGCGTTGTGCGAGGAGACGCGGTCCATCGTGATGGTCGCGACGTGGTCGGCGCTCTCGTAACGCACGAGCGTCATGCTGGCCTCCTCCCCTGGACTGTCATTCCGGGGCACGCGAAGCGTGAACCCGGAATCTCGACGCAAATGTCGCGGCTATTTCTTCTCGTCGGGATGGCGGTGCACCGGGTCGACCCACAGCACGGTCTCCGGCTTCTCGATCGGCTCGATGTCGAGATTGATCGCGACCGCCTCGCCGTCGGAGCGCACCAGCACGCATTCCAGCACCTCGTCGCGGCTGGCGTTGATCTCCTGATGCGGCACGTAGGGCGGCACGAAGATGAAGTCGCCGGGGCCGGCCTCGGCGGTGAACTGCAGCTTCTCGCCCCAGCGCATCCGCGCCTTGCCCTTGACGACATAGATGATGCTTTCGAGATGGCCGTGATGATGCGCGCCGGTCTTGGCATCCGGCTTGATGCTGACGGTGCCTGCCCACAATTTCTGCGCCCCGACCCGGGCAAAATTGATCGCGGCCTTGCGGTCCATGCCGGCGGTCGACGGCACATTCGGATCGAGCTGGTTGCCGGGAATCACGCGGACGCCGTCGTGCTTCCAGCGCTCGTCGTCGTGATGGTGATGGTCGTGGGAATGGGTGTGATCGTGGGAACCGCTCATCATTCTTGCTTTCGTTGGCCTGATTTCGTGCGTGGAACGCTAGCGAAAAGCAGCCGCGCAGGCGAGCGGAAAATCGGAACCTCGCCGAATCGGAACATCGCCATGTTCCGGCGCGTTATCTCAGCGTATTCGAAGGAGTAATTTCATGGGTAGCACGACCGATAGGATCAAGGGCACGGCCAACGAGGCGATCGGCAGGTTCAAGCGGCGTCTTGGCAAGGTCACCGGCTCTCCGGCGATGCAGGGCAGAGGCGCGATCCTGGAAGCCAAGGGCAAGGGACAGAAGGCACTCGGCGGCATCAAGAGGATCGTCGGCAGGGTGACCTCAGCGGCTCACTGGCCTCGCTGAACGAGAGATGACACGGCCGCCCCATCGAGCCGGCCGATCGAGCATGAACGACGCTGCTCAGCCGCGCGGGCGCGGATGTGCCAGCACATCCGGGTTCACGACATTGGTCGGCGTACCCGCCGCGTACGCCAATATCTGGTCGAAAATGTCGGTGAACTGGATTTCGTACTCGTCGCGCGAGACGTAGCCGAGATGCGGCGTACAGACCACATTGTCCATGTTGAGTAGCGGGTCCGCCGTGTCGCGCAGCGGCTCCTTCTCGTAGACGTCGATCGCGGCCATCCCGGGCCGGCCGGCACGCAGCGCATTGACCAGCGCGCCCGGCTCGATCAGCGGCGCGCGGCTGTTGTTGACGATCAGCGCGGTCTGCTTCATCCGCGCGAGGTCTTCCGCCTTGACGATGCCGCGCGTCGCGTCGACCAAGCGCATATGCAGCGACAGCACGTCGCAGCGGGCAAAGAAATCCGCCTTGCTGACTGATGTCTCATAGCCGTCGGCGCGCGCCTTCGCCATCGCCGGCTCGCGCGCCCAGACCAGCACGTTCATGCCGAACGCCTTGCCATAGCCCGCGACCACGGCGCCGATGCGGCCGTAGCCATAGATGCCGAGCGTCTTGCCGCGCAGCGTATGACCGACGCCGATCTGCCACTTGCCCGCCTTCAGCGCCGCCATCTGTTGCGGGATCGCGCGCATCGCCGCGAGGATCATGCCCCAGGTGAACTCGGCGGTGGCGTAGGACGGCGTATCGGCATGCTGGCTCGACGACACGATGATGCCGAGCCGCGTGCAGGTGTCGATGTCGATATGCGGATAGACGCTGCGCTGGCTGATCAGCTTCAGCTTCGGCAGACGTTCGAGCAGCGGCGTGCGGATCTGGGTTCGCTCGCGGATCAGGACCAGCGCGTCGGTATCGCGCAGCCGTTCGGCGAGTGCATCGACGTCCTGGACGTGATCGTTCCAGATCTTGACGTCATACCCGTCGAGCTTGCGGTAGCAATCGAGGGTGCGCAGCGTGTCGAAATAATCGTCGAGGATCGAGATCTTCATCGCTGCGCCCTTGTTGTTGTGAGCCGGTTACTTGACGCCCATCGGCTTATTTGACGCCAAGCAGTTCGACGTCGAACATCAGCGTGGCGTTCGGAGGGATCACGCCGCCGGCGCCGCGCGCGCCGTAGCCGAGGTTCGGCGGGATGATCAGGGTGCGCTTGCCGCCGACCTTCATGGTGGCGACGCCCTCGTCCCAGCCCTTGATCACGTGACCCTGGCCGATCGGAAACTCGAACGGCTCGTTGCGATCGACGGAGGAGTCGAATTTCTTGCCCTTCTGGCCGTTCTCGTAGAGCCAGCCGGTATAGTGCATGACGCAGGTCTGGCCGGTCTTCGGCGAGGCGCCGGTGCCGACCTTGCTGTCGATGATCTGGAGGCCTGAAGCTGTGGTCATGGGCTTTCCTGCAGTTTGGGCCGTTGCTGTCCCGCTGACAACGGACGTGGAGACTGCCGCCGCAAGGCCGGCAAATGCAGTCTTGATGATCGTGCGTCGGGAAGATCGCATCTTGCACCTCTCGTGAAGGACGGCCGTCTCTAGCCCAGTGCGGGTCGAATCCCTAGCCATTTTTCAGTGACCGGCCATGCCGCCGTCGCGGTCCAGCGCAAAATCGCCGATCAATGGCGACGACGCGCCCGCGATGAGATCACCGATCAGTTGCGCCGCCAGATATGAGTAGGTGATGCCGGTGACGGGCTTCCGCGGGGCAGGACTAGCACCATCCCCGCGACAACACCTTGTTTCCGGCGGCCCCTGATCGGCCGCGACAATCAGTAGCCGAGCGCGCAGCCGTCCTTGCGCGGGTCGGAGCCACCGGTCAGCGTCCCCTTGTCCCAATCGATCCAGATGCCCTGGCCGCCGCCGAGCGGCGCGACCACGCTGGTGGTCTTGTGACCGATCTTCTTCAGGCCTTCGACGATCTCCGCCGGCACAGAGTCCTCGAGCTGGTAGACGCCTTCGTAGTGCAGGCCGCGCGGCATATCGATGGCTTCCTGAATGTCGCAGCCATAGTCGAGCATGTTGGTCAGCACACGGGTCTGGCCGACCGGCTGGTACTGCCCGCCCATCACGCCGTACGGCATCAGCGCACGGCCGTTCCTGGTGACCAGCGCCGGGATGATGGTGTGCAGCGGACGCTTGCCCGGTGCGATGCAATTCGGATGTCCGGGCTGGATGCGGAAGCCGCCGGCGCGGTTCTGCAGCAGGACGCCGGTCTTGTTGGAGACGATCGCCGAGCCGAACGAATGCGCGATCGAATTGATGAACGAGCAGACGTTGCGATCCTTGTCGACCACCGTGATGTAGACCGTCGACGGATTCATCGGCGGCGCGACGTTCGGCAGTTCGAGCAGCCGGTCCATCCGGATGTTCTTGATGTGCTCTTCGGCGAATTCCCTGGCGAGGATGCCGGCAACGTCGACATGCACGTGCTGGGGATCGCCGATATGCTGCTCGCGCATCATGTAGGCGATGCGTGCCGCCTCGGCCTCGAGATGGAAGCGCTCGATGCTGAGCGGCTTGAACTTGGTCAGGTCGAAGCGCGACAGGATGTTGAGCATGACCAGCATGGTGATGCCGGGGCCGTTCGGCGGGCACTGCCAGACGTCGTAGCCCTTGTACATCGTGCCGATCGGCGAGGTCGCCTCGGTCGAGTGCGCGGCGAAGTCCTCGAGCGTGTGCAGGCCGCCGATGCCGCGCAGCGTGTCGACCATGTCGGCGGCGATCTCGCCGCTATAGAAGGCGTCGCGGCCCTTTTGCGCGATCGCGCGCAGCGTCTTGCCGAGCTCGGGCTGGCGGATCACGTCGCCGGCAACCGCGGGCCTGCCGTGCGGCAACAGATAGCGCTCGGTGTTGGTGCCGTTCTTCAGCTTCTCGAAGCCGTTCTTCCAGTCGAAGGCGATGCGCGGCGCGACCACGTAGCCCTCTTCGGCGGCCTTGATCGCGGGCTGCAGCAGCCGGTCGAAGCCGAACTTGCCGTGGTCCTTCAGGATCACGTCCCAGGCATCGACCGCGCCGGGAATGCTGACCGCATGTGCCGAGGTCAGCGGCACCGAATGGATCTTGCGCTCGAGATACCAGTCGGCGGTCGCCGCCATCGGCGCCCGGCCGCTGCCGTTATAGGCGGTGATCTTGCCTTCCCCCCTCGGCTGGATCAGCGCGAAGCAGTCGCCGCCGATGCCGGTCGATTGCGGCTCGATGACGCCGAGCAGCGCACAGGCTGCAACCGCCGCGTCGGCGGCCGTGCCGCCCTCGCGCATCACCTCGATGGCCGCGAGCGCCGCTTCCGGATGCGACGTCGCCACCATCGCGTTCTGGGCGTGGACCGTGGAACGGCCGGCGAAATGGAAATTCCTCATAACGGAGTGCTCGCTTGATCGTGATGGTCTGATGCGGCTGCGGCGGATGATGCCAAGGGAGTACAAAGTACATGGCACACTCATCCCCGGCTGAGCAATGCCTGGCATGCCAGGGGAAATATCCCGACAATGCATGGCTTTGCGGGTTTCGCCGGCTTGGCCGGCCTGATAAATCCCGGCGATGCCCTTCAAGGTCGCCGCCTTCTACCAGTTCGCCGCGCTGCCGGACTTCCGCGCGCTGCGCGAGCCGCTGCGCGCGTTCTGCGCCGGGCTCGATCTCAAGGGCAGCGTGCTGCTCGCCCATGAGGGCATCAACGGCACCATTGCCGGCACCGACCAAGGCATCGATGACTTCGTTGCGGAGCTCAGGTACGGAACGCTGTTCGGCGGCCGCCTCGACAATCTCGAGCTGAAGTTCTCCGAAGCCGCGCAAATGCCGTTCCAGCGGCTCAAGGTGCGGCTGAAGAAGGAGATCGTCACGCTCGGCGACACCACGGTCGATCCGACGCGGCAGGTCGGCACCTATGTCGATGCCGCCGACTGGAACGAGCTGATCGCCGCGCCTGACATCGTGGTGCTCGATACCCGCAACGCGTTCGAGGTCGCGATGGGCACGTTCGAAGGCGCGGTGGATCCCAGGATCGCGAGCTTTGGACAATTCAAGGAATTTGCGGCGAGAAACCTCGATCCGGCGAAGCACCGCAGGATTGCGATGTTCTGCACCGGCGGCATCCGCTGCGAGAAGGCCAGCGCCTATCTGCTCGCGCAAGGTTTTGCCGAGGTCTATCACCTCAAGGGCGGCATCCTGAAATATCTCGAGGAAACCCCGCAGCAGGACAGCCGCTGGCGCGGCGACTGTTTTGTGTTCGACGAGCGTGTTGCGCTCGGCCACGGCCTGCGCGAGCGTGCGGGTGCGCGTTCGAGCGACGCGGAGCGCGAGGCTGCCCCCTGCGAGGCTGCCGTCCATGAATGACACGGCCAAGCTGAGCGAGCGGATCGATGCGCTGGAGGTTCGCCTGACCTATCAGGACGAGGCCATCGAGACGCTGAACCAGACCATCACGGCACAATGGAAGCAGATCGACGCGCTGACGCGCCAGATCGCCGAGTTGCGCGACCGGCTTCAGGAGGCCGAACGCCCGGCGCCCGGCCCCGCCAACGAACGCCCACCGCACTATTGATCGGTGCCGCCGGACCGCGGCAGCACCGGCTACATGTTGCTCACCTGACGCATCGGCTTCGCGCCGCTGAAGAACAGGCTGGACAACCGCTGCACCATCGCCGTGGCGCGGCTGCCTTCGA
Organism: Bradyrhizobium sp. USDA 4538; assembly: GCF_024171045.1. Taxonomy (NCBI): domain Bacteria; kingdom Pseudomonadati; phylum Pseudomonadota; class Alphaproteobacteria; order Hyphomicrobiales; family Nitrobacteraceae; genus Bradyrhizobium; species Bradyrhizobium sp. USDA 4538. The sequence continues at coordinate 5,311,540 of NZ_JALJZE010000001.1, read as the reverse complement.
GACCAGGGCGAACGCACAGCAGGCGCTTCTGCAACGGAAGCTCCGGAAGATAATAATCCTTCGCCGAGATCAGCGAGGACGGGATCATCCGCTCGGGGCACGCCGTCAGGCCGTACCCGGCCCGGGCGGCTTCCAGTCGCAGCTGGTGGTTCGGGCTCCTGAACACGATCTTGTACGTGATGTTGTGCTTGGTGAGCGTCCGGATCATCCAGTCGTCACCAGGCCAGGCCAGGATCGGGATCGGGGCGCCCGGCCGCAGCACAAAATCGCGCGATCGCACCCACACCGACCGCTCCTCGGCTTCGGCGGCGATCGTCACCTCGTCTTCGTTCTCCTGCGAAGGGTTGCTGTAGACGAACGCGATGTCGATGTAGCCGTCGATCAACCCCCTGATGACGGCCGGTGACATGTCGGCGTGCAGCAGAACGTCGGCGAGTGCATCGGAGGGATGCAGCTTCAGGAATTCCTCCGCGAGCATCGTGCTGATTCCCAGCCGCAACGGCTGGGGTCCTTCATGATTGCCGCCGAGCCGAAGCAGTTGATCGTTGGCTTCGAGGATGCGCCTCGCCTGCTGCACGGCGACCTTGCCGAGCTCGGTGGTCGTGGTGCCGTTTGCGGTTCTGACGAAGAGTGCGCCACCAATCAGGCTTTGCAGGCGCTTGACCTGCGAACTGATCGCCGGCTGGCTGAGGCCGAGACGCTCCCCGGCTTTCGACAGGCTGCCTGTCTCCGCGATCGCAACGACGGTGCGAACGATTTCAGTAGGAATATTCAAATGCTGACGCGGTCTATGCATCGCGAGCCCTCCAGTCTCAGCACGGGACGCAATTCCAATCTCCACAGTATGTGATCAGGCTATACTAACATTTGGTTGCACTTTCGTTTAGCTACAATTACCCGCCAAGGCACTGATATTGCAGGCCATATGTATTGTTACGTGCATTGCTCCGCGTATCACGGTATCCAACAACTACATCTCCACACGCTGCAGCACCTCAACCGCACCACACCCCGGGTTTTTGCGGATATCGCATCAAATATTCTGATCGCCCCATAACGCTTCACTGACCCGATAAGTCTGAATTGCGGCCGCTGATTCGCGGAAGCGTTTTCATAGTTTTCCTTAATCAAAGCCTCGCAACGTGACGTCGTCGTTGGCGTTTCGAGGTGTGTTGCAATGACCAGGTTTTTTCGCTGCCGAAACGGTGCGTCCGCTGTCGAATTCGCGCTGATGCTGCCGCTGTTTCTTGCCTTCATTTTCGGCATCATCGTCTTCGGCTCGTATCTCGCCATGGTGCATGGCGTTCAGCAACTCGCCGCCGAAGCGGCGCGGTCATCCATCGCGGGAATGACCGACACCGAACGCAACAGCCTCGCGACGAGCTACGTCACCGCCAACGCGTCGACCTATCCATTGCTCGTCCCCGGCAATCTCACGGTCAATGCCGCGCCGTCTCCATCGAATGCCAACGTCTACGTCGTGACGGTCAACTACAACGCGGCCGGCAACTTCATCTACAAGCTGCCCTTCGTCCCCGCCCCGGCGAGCACCATCGTCCGCTCCGCGGCGATTCAGTACGGGGGATTCTAGGATGAGAGGCGTCCTCATACTGATGCGGCGCTTTGGCGCCGACGAACGAGGAAACTTCGCGATGATCAGCGCCGGCCTGATGACGCTCCTGATCGGGTGCGCTGGTCTTGCCATCGATCTCGGCACGATCTTCGCCGACCGGCGCAAGACGCAGAGCACCGCCGATCTCGCCGCGATCGTCGCCGCCGCCAACCTGAACAATCCGGTCAACGCCGCCACCGCGACGGTGACGCAGAACAAGTACCCGGCCAGTGCGCTGGTCAAGGTCGAGACAGGAACCTACACCGCAAACAGCGCCATCGCGCCGCAGGCCCGTTTCGTGACCCCGGCGGTCGGCACTCCCAACGCCGCGCGGGTCACGCTGAACACCCAGACCCCGCTCTACTTCGCGCGGTACCTCACCGGCGCGAGCAGCTTCACCATCAAGACGACCGCCACCGCGACATCGACCGAAATGGCCTCGTTCGCGATCGGGTCGAGGCTGCTCTCGGTCAACGGCGGCGCGCTCAATGCGCTGCTCGGCTCGATGCTCGGCACCACGCTGTCGCTCTCGGTGATGGACTACAATGCGCTGATCAGCGCGAAGATCGACGCACTGGACTTCCTGTCGGCACTGGCGACCCGGGTCAACCTGACCGGCGTCACCTATAGCGACCTGCTGAGCAGCAACATCAAGGTCGGCGACATCGTCGCGTCGGCGCTGACCACCCAGCAGATCACCAACGGCGCCAACGCGGCGACCACCGCGCTGTCGACGATCTCCCAGGCCGTCACCGGCTCCACCACCAAGATTTCGCCCGGCACGCTGGTCGACCTCGGTCCCTTCGCCAATCTCACGGTGGGGCAGAAACCCAAGGTCGGCGCCAGCGTTTCGGTGTTCGACCTGATTTCCACGGTGGCGCAGATCGCCAACGGCAACCATCAGATCGCGACCTCGATCAATCTCGGCCTGCCCGGCATCGCCAACGTCTCCGTGATCGCAACGATCGGCGAGCGCCCGGTCGGCTCGAGCTGGATCGCGATCGGCACCCAGGGTGTGAGCGTCCACACCGCGCAGACCAGGATCCTGGCGACCATCAATGTGCTCGGCTCCGGCACCGTGTCTGCGATCAATCTCCCGGTCTATGTCGAGGTCGCCTCGGGCACCGCGACGCTCAACGCGGTGTCCTGCGGCCACCCCAACATCAACACCTCGCAGGTCACGATCGGCGTGACGCCTGGGATCGTGGATGCATGGATCGGCAACGTCACGGTCGCCGACATGACCAACTTCACGACCAAGCCCAATCCGCCGCCGGCGACACTGGTCAACCTTGGTCTCGCCACCGTCACCGGCCTCGCCCATGCCGGCATGGGCAACACCACGCCGACCAATGTCAATTTCAGCTACAGCGACATCCAGTCGGGCACCAAGAAGACGGTGACGACGACCAACTTCCTTTCATCGCTGACAGGAAGTCTGCTCGGCGACCTCTCGCTGACCATCAATCTCGGCCCGCTCGGGCTGCCGATCCCGGGATTGGGGGCGCTCGTCATGAGCATCCTGAACGGCGTGACGAGTTCAGTCGATCAGGTGCTGGCGTCGCTGCTCGCGACGCTCGGCATCGGGCTCGGCCAGGTCGACGTTTGGGTGCTGGGCATCCGCTGCGATGGCGCCGTGCTGGTGAACTAGAGCATGATCCGGAAGAGTACGAAGCGGTTTTCCCTCGCGACAAACGCAAAGCGTTTGCGCGGAGATCGTGCTCGAACAAGAAGCGAAAGCGCGACCATCGCGCTTGAGGGGACCGATCGCGACGGGCATCACATCGGGGGAGGAGACTGCCGTGAGCACAACGATAAGATACAAGACCGACAGCCAACGAACGATCCTGCTGAAGCGCGGGACGATCTTCTTCCGCAACAGCAGTGTCGGATGTCTTGTGCTCAACCTCTCGACCGGCGGCGCGGGGCTCGCCGTGGAAAGCGACGTCGCAATCCCGCTCGCGTTCGACCTCGAGATCGAGAGCGAACCGATCCGGCGGCACTGCATTGTGGCCTGGCGCCTGGAGCGCCGGCTCGGCGTGACCTTCGAATCTGACCGGATGCAGCGCCCCGCAAGCGGCCCCGTCTAGACTATCCCGGCGATCACGGTATGCGGACGGGCCCGGTGCTCCGGGCCATCGCTCCGCGGCGAATAGTTCGCCGCATGTGGAACTCTCTTGGCATCGTGGTTAGCAGCCGCTGGCATACACCAGCTAATTGTCCCGATTGCCGTCGTGCTTTGACGGCGCGGGCTGCGTGGCGCTGACCGGATCGGAGGCCGGGAAGGTATCCTCGAGCCCCTCCTTCAGCCGGGTGCGGGCCTTGCGGTCGGCAGCCTGCGCCTCGTGCGGCTTCTCGGCATGCTTGTCGTGCGGGGCAGGATCGAATTTGTCGGCCATGTCGTCCCTCCATTCGGGGGACAACGCGGCCGCGCAAAGGGGGGTTCCAGAACCGCCTTGGCCCATTGCGCTGCAGCGTGTATCAGGGGCGCAAATTTGACCGTGATCAGGAACTATCCGCGTGCCCCAGGATCCCACCAAGAAGCCGCTCATCGACGTGCTATCGGGCCACCGCCAGGCCGTGCCGCCGCTCTGGATGATGCGGCAGGCCGGCCGCTATCTGCCGGAATATCGCGAGCTGCGCGCCAAGGCCGGCGGCTTCCTCGATCTCTGCTTCACGCCCGAATTCGCCGCCGAGGTCACGCTGCAGCCGATCCGCCGGTTCAACTTCGACGCCGCGATCATCTTCTCCGACATCCTGGTAATCCCCTACGCGCTCGGCCGCTCTGTGCGCTTCGAGGCCGGCGAAGGACCGCGGCTCGATCCGCTGGCAACGCCCGGCGAAATCGCGACGTTGGCAACCGATGCCAACTTCGACACGCTCGAGCCGGTTTTTGAAGCACTGCGCCGCGTCCGTCGCGAACTCGCCCCCGAGATCGCACTGATCGGCTTCTGCGGCGCACCGTGGACGGTTGCGACCTACATGGTGGCCGGACAGGGCACGCCGGACCAGGCACCCGCGCGGATGCTTGCCTACCGCCATCCGGATGCGTTCGCCAAGATCATCGACGTGCTGGTCGAGAACTCGATCCACTATCTCGTCGGCCAGTTGAAGGCCGGCGCCGACTGCCTGCAGATCTTCGACACCTGGGCCGGCGTGCTGCCGCCGCGCGAGTTCGCCCGCTGGGCGATCGAGCCGACCCGGCGCATCGTGGCCGGGGTGCGCAAGCAGGTCTCTGATGCCAGGATCATCGGCTTCCCGCGCGGCGCGGCAGGCATGCTGCCGGCCTATGTCGAGCAAACCGGCGTCGATGCGGTCTCGATCGATTGGGCCACCGAGCCGTCGATGATCCGCGAGCGCGTGCAGAGCCGGGTCGCGGTGCAGGGCAATCTCGATCCGCTGGCCCTGATCGCCGGCGGCGCCGCGCTCGACCGCGCGGTGGACGATGTGCTGGAGAACTTCGGCAAGGGACGGATGATCTTCAATCTCGGCCACGGCATTCTCCCCGAGACGCCGATAGCCCATGTCGAGCAGATGGTCGCGCGGGTGCGCGCGTATAAGGGCTGAGACCTTGTAGCCCGGATGGAGCGCAGCGCAATCCGGGACTCTCTCCTCCGTCGCTAGACTAGCCCCGGATTACGCTTCGCTTCATCCGGGCTACGGAGCTTCCCTCACCGTCACCCTGAGGAGACCGCGCAGCGGTCGTCTCGGAGGGTCGACGGCCCAGGTCTGGCCACGAGTAAGGAGGGCGACGCGTCGAAAATATCGGGGCCGTGCATCCTTCGAGACGCGCGCGAGAGCGCGCTCCTCCAGCGACAAAGGCGAAGCCTTTGCGCGGGGATGACGGAACTGAGGACTCCTACCGCGCGTCCTCCAAAATCATGTCGGACGCCTTTTCCGCGATCATGATCGTCGGCGCATTGGTATTGCCCGACATCAGGTCCGGCATGACGGACGCATCGACCACGCGCAGACCTTCGATGCCGCGCACCTTGAGCCGCTGGTCGACCACCGCGAGCGGATCGTTGCCCATCCGGCAGGTCGAGGTCGGATGATAGACCGTACTGCCGGTGCGCCGGCAGAAATCGAGCAGGTCGTCGTCGCTGACCACCGTGGCGCCGGGATCGACCTCGCCCACTGAATAGGATTTCAGCGCCGGCGCGGCCAGGATCTTGCGCAGGATACGGATGCCGTCGATGAAGGCGCGGCGATCGGTCTCGGTCGCCAGATAGTTGATGCGGATTTCCGGCGGCACGCCCGGGTCCGCGCTCCTGATCTTCAGCGAACCGCGGCTCTCCGGACGCAGCTGGCAGACCGAGGCCGTGAAGCCCGAGAACGGATGCAGCTGCTCGCCCATCTTGTCGGTCGAGAACGGCAGGAAGTGGATCTGGATGTCGGGCGAGGCCAGCCGCGGGCTGGTCTTGAAGAACGCGCCGGAGGTGCCGGCGGCGATCGTCAACGGTCCCTTGCGCAGCGCGGCGTAGCGGAGGCCCGCCATGACGCGGCGCACGGGATGATTGATGACGTCATTCAGCGTGACGGTCTGCGCGCAGCGCGTGACGATGCGGACCTGCATGTGATCCTGCAGATCGTTGCCGACGCCGGGCGCATCGAGCACGATGTCGATGCCGTGCTGCTTCAACAGATCGGCCGGGCCGACGCCGGAGAGCTGCAACAATTGCGGCGAGTTGTACGCACCGCTCGATACCAGCACCTCCTTGCGCGCCTTGGCCTTGCGCAACTGACCGTCTTGCTTGTAGGCGACGCCGCTCGCGCGCTTGCCGTCGAACAGGATGCGCTGCGCCAGCGCCGAGGTCTCGACATGAAGATTGCCGCGCGTCAGCGCCGGCCGCAGATAGGACCGCGCCGTCGAGGCGCGCCGGCCGCGCCGCGTCGTGGTCTGGAAGAAGCCCGCGCCCTCCTGGGTCGCGCCGTTGAAATCCGGATTGGTAGGAATGCCGACTTCGGTTGCGGCATGCACGAAGGCTTCCGACAGCGGATCATGATGCCGCCAATCCGACACCGGCAGCGGGCCGCCGGCGCCGTGATAGGTGTTGGAGCCGCGCTGCTGATCCTCCGCCTTCCTGAAATAGGGCAGGACGTCGTCATAGCCCCAGCCGGCATTGCCGCGCTGTCGCCAGCGGTCATAGTCCTCGTGCTGGCCGCGCACATAGAGCAGGCCGTTGATCGAGCTGGAGCCGCCGAGCACCTTGCCGCGCGGCTGGAACACCTGCCGCCCGTTCAGGCCCGGCTCGGGCTCGGTCTGGTACATCCAGTTGACGGATTTTTCCTTGAACAACTTGCCGTAGCCGAGCGGGACATGGATCCAGATGTTGCTGTCCTTCGGTCCGGCCTCGAGCAGCAGCACCGAGTGCTTGCCGTCAGCGCTCAGCCGGTTGGCGAGTACGCAACCGGCCGAGCCGGCGCCGACGATGACGTAATCATACTCTGCCGCATCGTTGTTGTTGTTCACTGGTTTCCCCCGGAATTTCTTTCTTCCGGTGGTACAGACAAAGCGGCGGCTTGAAAAGACTAGCGCCCTGCGCTGAGGTTCTGGAGCAGTTGCTCGACAAGCATACTGAGCTCGCCGGCATTGCGCGCGGCGCCGAAGACGTAGCGGTCCGGCCGCACGATGACCGCCGCGGAGTCATGCTGCCGCATCCAGTCCGCGAACAAACCGTCGCGTTCGATCACGGTCAGGATACCGCCTCGATCGGCAGTTTCGTCTGATGTGGCGATGACGACGCGCTCACCCGACAGACGCTGCCAGGCGGCAGCGAACGCGTCCGACAGCCACGCCATCGGAGCCGCCGCGGTCGTCACGATCGCGAATTCCGGTTGCAGCAGATCGTCGAGCCGGCAGGTCCGCCCATCCGGCGCGCGCACATGCGGCTGCACGAACAGCCGCCCGGCAAGCGCGGCATCGCGCGCGATCAGGCCGGAGACGAGATCGGGGATGAATTTTTGCCTGATGGTTTCGGCCTTGCCGGCCTTCAGGTCGGCGCGCAGCCGCATGTCGCGTTCGACGGCGGCCACCGGATCGAGCTCGCCGATGATCTTGCCGAATTCCTTGGCGCTGGCGACGACGGCGCGGACATGCGGCTTGCGCTCGATCTCGTAACTGTCGAGCAGCGCATCGCCGGCGTCGCCACGAAGAACCAGCCGCAACTTCCAGGCCAGGTTCACCGCATCGCGGATACCCGCGCACAGCCCTTGCCCGAGGAACGGTGGCGTCTGGTGCACGGCATCGCCCATCAGCAGCACGCGGCGGTCGCGCCAGCGCCGGCCGAGCAGCGCGTGAAAACGATAGACCGCCGAGCGCCAGATCGTGAGGTCCGAGATATCGGTGAAACGCTTGAGCAGCTTCACGACGTTGTCGGGCGTGCCGGCCGCCTCGGGGTCCTCGCCGGGCAGCAACTTGATCTCCCAGCGCCGCAAATTGCGCGGGCCCGGCACGAAGGTGCCGGGACGCGACGGCCAGCAATACTGAAAACTCCTGGCCGGCCGCCTGGCGGGATCGCTGGTCAGCGTGTCGACCACCATCCACCATTCATCGAAGGCGAGGTCGTCGAGGCCGATACCGAGCTGCTTGCGGACGAAGCTGTTGGCGCCGTCGCAGCCGACCAGATAGCGCGCGCGGATCAAGAACTCCTCACCGGACTCGCGGCGCGCCGTCAGCATCACCGCGCCATCGTCCTGCTGCAGCGCCACGCCCGTGGCCGCAAGGAAAATGTCGGCATGCGGATAGTCGGCGAGCTTGTCGCGCAGCGCCTGCTCGACGTCCGGCTGCACGAAGGTCACGTTCGGAATCCAGCCGAGCGGAAACGGCGGCGGCATCGGATCGAAGATCTTGATGATCTCGCCGTCGACGCCGAGATAGTGCGAGCCGTTATGCGGGGCGATCGCCTGCTCCATGAAATCGCCGAGCCCGATCGCCTGCAGCACGCGCAGCGCCTCGTGGTCGAGCGTGATCGCGCGCGGCTTGTCGTAGATGTCGGCAACGCGCTCGACGATGGCGACCCTCAAGCCGGATTTCGCGAGCAGATTGGCGAAGATGGCACCGACCGGCCCGAGACCGACGATGGCCACGTCATGGATGGGATAATCGGCTGACAATGACATGCTACTTCGCGAGGTAGCTCTCGAGCGTCAGCGGCTTCGGCTTCATTTGCGGCTCGCGGATCGCGACACCTTCGAACGGCGTCGCCTCCTCGAACCAGGCCTGCCGCGCCGGCAGTCCCCACGGGAACGAGATCGTGTGGTCGGACGGATCCCACCCGACCGGCTCGTTCTCGATGTCCATGATCTGGTAGTGCGTGTTGAACAGCTCGACGCGATGCCCATCGGGATCGCGCATGTAGACATGCATCGCGTGTCCCGGCCCATGGCGCCCGGGGCCGCGTTCAACGGCCGCGCCATAGCCGAGCTCGCCGGCGACATCGCAGGCGTTGAGCAGATGGTGAACCTCGGGCGCGAGAAACGCGAAATGATGCAGCCGCGGTCCGGCGCCGTTGAAGAACACGATGTCGTGCGGATTGCCCTTGCGCTGCAGGAATACGCCGCGCAGATCCAATGTGCCCACCGGCGCGATATATTCGCTGAGCCGGAAGCCTGCCGCGGTGTAGAACTCGCATGCCTTGCGCACTTCGGGCGTCAGCACCTGGTAGTGATCGAGCCGCAGCGCCGAGCCGCCGGCATGGCGGGTGAATTTGGTGATCATGCGCGGCTCGACCGGCATGGTTGCGCAGAACTCCAGCGGCGTGCCGGCCGGATCGGTCGCATGCAGGGTGCGGCCCTGATGCGGCACCTCGGCCCAGGCGGCCCGGCATCCCTGCGCTTCGAAGAAGGCCTTGAGCCGGTCGAGGTCATCGTCCTGAAAGACCCGCAGGCCGAGCCGTGCGCAGGCGGCGCCCTCGCCTTTGCGCAACACAAGGCTGTGATGACAGGCCTCCTCGACGCCGCGGAAATAGAGTGCGCCGCCCTCCTCCGCGGTCAGGATCAGCCCAATCACCTTTTCGTAGAACTGCCGGCTCGCCGCAAGATCACGAACGCTCAGGACGACATGGCTGGCCCGCGTGATACGGAACCCGGGATCGTGGTTCGTCATCGGGAGACTCATGCGCACCTTCTGGTTTTTGCCGTTCGCGGGAACCCGACTCATTGCGAAAAACCCGCGGGGGATCAAGCAGCGCGGCCCGCGGCAAGCTTTGCCGCTCCGTGACCTCGCGTCACGCATTTGTATCGATTTGTTAGCAATGCCTGCCGGTGGAACCGAAGGAGCGGCCGGCCGCGGCACGGTCCGTTCCAATAGTTCATAGTTTGTCAAAGGTTTGCAGAGAATTCTTCGCCACTGCGCCATGGCCAAACCGGGCAGGCAAGTAGTGATGCGGACCCATCTGAGATCATATTTCGCGACCCTGTTCGCGGGCGACCTCGCGGCCTTCGGTGCACCACCGACGGATGAAGCGCTTGCCGGCCACATCCGCGCCGAACAGGTCTCGCTGGTGCTCGGCTATTCCTTCGGCATCATGCTGGCCAACGCCTGCAACGCGATGGTGCTGGCGATTGCGCTGTGGCAATCGCCGGACTGGGCCTTTGCGCTGGTGTGGGCGGCCGCCGTGGGCAGCGCGGCGCTGTTCTTCGGCTTGCAGGCGCGGGCATCGCGCCGCATCGCCAAGCCGCAATTCGTGTCGCGCCGAACCATGTACCGGCTGGTGCGCAATGCGCTGGCGCTCGGGACGGCCTGGGGCGTCGTCCCCGTCGCCTTCTTCGCGAACGCATCGAGCGGCGCCCAGCTCGTCATCACCTGCCTGTGCGCCGGAATGCTGGCCGGCGGCGCCTTCGCGTTCTCCACCATCCCGATCGCCGCGATTGCGTTCACCGCGCCGATCTTCGTCGGCACCGCGATCTGCCTCGGCCGGGACGGCGATTTCGTCTACCTCCTGATGGCCGTGCTGGTGCTGGTCTACGGTTCGGTGCTGCTGCGCGGCGTGTTCGTCAACGCGTTCGAGTTCAGGCGCCGGATCATCGCCCAGCACGAGGCCGAGCGGACGGTGAGGCAGGATCCGCTGACGCATCTGCCGAACCGCGTCGCCTTCAATGAGGCGCTCAACGGCGCACTGAACCGACTGGCGCGGTCGGGCGAGGAATTCGCGGTGCTGCTGCTCGATCTCGATCGCTTCAAGGAGGTCAACGACAGGTTCGGCCATCCGGCAGGCGACGAGTTCCTGGTGCAGGTGGCGGCCCGGCTGCAGCGCTGCACGCGCGCGGCCGAACATGTCGCACGGATCGGCGGCGACGAGTTCGCGCTGATCATGTCGAATCTGACGCGGCCCGAGGACGCGCTGGCGATCGCCGAACGGTTCGTCGCGGCCTTTGCCGAGCCGTTCCCGATCGATGGGCTGGAGGTCAACCGGACGATCAGCATCGGCATCGTGCTGGCGCCGCGGGACGGCAGCACGTCCCACGACCTGCTCAAGCATGTCGACATCGCGCTTTACCGGGCGAAGAAATCCGCGCCCGGCACCATCTGCTTCTTCGAGGCCAGCGACGACCGGTCGGCGCGCGACCGCCGTGCCCTGCAGCGGGATCTCGAGCACGCGATCGAGGCGGACGAGCTGTTTCTGGTCTACCAGCCGTTCCTCGACATCCGCAAAGGCCGCGTCACCGGCTTCGAGGCCCTGCTGCGCTGGCAGCATCCGACGCGCGGCCTGATCCCGCCGACCGTCTTCATCCCGATCGCCGAGGAAAGCGGACTGATCCACCAGCTCGGCGAGTGGGTGATCCGCCGCGCCTGCACGATGCTGTCGCGCTGGCCGGACGACATCCGGATCGCAGTCAATTTCTCCGCGGTCCAGTTCCAGAACGTCGGCATCCTGCAGACGATCGTCGACGCGCTGGCCGAGGCGAACGTCGCGCCGAACCGTCTCGAGATCGAGATCACCGAGTCGATGCTGATCTCGAAATACGGATCGGCGCCCGCGATCCTGCACGCGCTGCTCGAGCTCGGCCTGACGGTCGCGCTCGACGATTTCGGCACCGGCTTCTCGTCGCTGACCTATTTGCGCAAGCTGCCGTTCAGCCGCATCAAGATCGATCAATCCTTCATCCGGGACATGCTGACCCAGCCGGACTGCGCCGCGATCGTCAAATCGGTGATCGGCCTCGCGCAGGAGCTGCAGATCGGCGTCGTGGCCGAAGGCGTCGAGACCGCGGATCAGCTCGAATATCTCCGCCAGACCAGTTGCGACGAGGTCCAAGGCTATCTGATCGGGCGGCCGATGTCAGGCAGCGAGATCTCCGCACTGCTCGATCACGATCCGCAGCACTCGGTGCACGCGGCGTAGCGCCGCTCGGCTCGTCAGGGCGCGTCCGACCGATGCAGGGTGTCGACCGTGATGGTGCCGCGGGCACGCGAGACGCAGGCGCAGATCTTGCGGCTCTCCCGCTTCTGATGGTCACTGAAGAAGACGTCGCGATGGTCGATCTCGCCGTCGACATCGACCACGTCGAGCGCGCAGACCCCGCATTCACCGCGCCGGCAGTCGCTCATCACCTCATGACCGGCTTCGTTGAGCACGTCCAGCATCGACCGGTCGCGCGGGATGACGAACTCGGTCCCCAGCTCAGTCCCCTCGCCCCTGAGCCGCACGCGGAACGGCTCGGTCGGCAGCAGCCCGCTCGATCCAAAGGTCTCGTAGCGCAAGTCGGAGAGCGGGCGGCCGGATGCCTCCCAGGCGCGCCGCGCCGCGTCCAGCATCCGCATCGGGCCGCAGAACAGTGTCATCGTGTCCTGCGGCAGCGCCGCAAAGACGCCGTCGAGGTCGAGCCGCCTGCCTTCGTCGCCGGCATGAACGGTGAGGCGGTCGCCGAGCGCACGCTCAAGCATATCGAGATAGACCGCATCGCCGCGCGTGCGCACGGCATAGTGCAGCGTCACGCCGGCGTCGCGGCGGGCGAGCGCCTGTGCCGCACCGACGATCGGCGTGATGCCGATGCCGCCCGCGATCAGGCAGAACTGCCGCCGCGTCCAGTCGAGCTGCACCAGCGAGGTCGGCAGCGTGACGGTGAGCCGCACGCCCGGCGCGAGCGACCACATGTAGCGCGAGCCGCCGCGGGAATCCGCTGCGCGCCGAACTGCGATCCGGTAGCCCTGCGGATCGACTTCGCCGACCAGCGAATAGGAGCGGGTCTGCGGCTGGCCTTCGATGGTGACGCCGACATCGATATGGCTGCCGACCGGATAGGGCGCACCCGTAAAGTTATCCGGCCGCAGCAGGAATTCACGGATGCCGGGCGTGAGGTCGCGCACGGCGAGCAGCGTGGCGGATGTCCAGGTCTCGATGAATCGCATGGCGTTCTCCGCTCAGCCGGCTGCCGAATTGATCAGCGCCAGCGCCGGCAGCAGATCGAGATGGCTGCGATTGCGCAGCGCCAGCCGCAGATTGCGTGCCGCAAGCCTTGCGTGCTCGCGCATGATCGCCTCGGCGCGCGCGCCCTCGCGGTTCTCGATGGCGTCGACCACAATGCGATGGTGATCCTGCGCGATCAGCAGGATCTGGCGCGCCTCAGGCAACGCCGATTGCGCCATCACGAAGCCGCTCGGCGAGGCGAATGGCAGCGCCGAGGCGCGGTCGATCTGCCGGATCAGCGGCGGGCTGCGCGACAGCTCGGTGAGCAACGCGTGGAAGCGCGCGTTGAGCGCGACATAGGACGAAAAGGCTTCGACCGAAATCGGATCCTGCCGCACCAGGCCGTCGATCTCGTTGAGGCATTCCTTCAGCGGCTCGAGATCGCGCGACGAGACGCCGCGCTCGGCGGCGAAGCGCGCGGCCAGGCCCTCCAGCGTGCCGCGCAGCTCGATCGAATCGAGAATGTCGCGCTCGGAAAATGCCTTGACCATGAAGCCGCCGGAAGGGATCGCCTCCAGCAGGCCTTCCTCCTCCAGCCGGACCAGCGCCATCCGCACCGGCGTGCGCGACACGCCGGTGAACTCGACCGCCTGCAGCTCCGAGATCCGCTCGCCGGGCCGCAGGCCGCCGGAGAGAACGAGGTCGCGCAGCGCAAGCTGCGCCCGCACGGTCTGCGACACTGAACGATCGGTCTCGCGTTCCGCCATGGCTCGCCCCTCGCCTACTCGGCAGCCTGCAGCTGCTGCGGCGGATTTTCCTTCGCCACCATGCGGTCGATGACGCGCCGTGCCCACATTGCGCCGGCGTCGATGTTGAGATTGTAGAACACCCGGTCCGGATTCTCGTCCATCGCCCGCTGCTGCGCTTCCAGGATGATCTCATCCTCATGGAAGATGCCGGCGACGCCGTCGCGGATTTCCGAGGTCAGCCGCTGCTCGGTGATGCGGTGATTGCGGACGAACGCCCAGAAGTAATGGCAGGTCTTCTCGGTCTCGGGCGTGATCGTGTTCAGCACATAGCCGTTGACGCCCTGCGAACGATCGCCCTCCGGCGCGCCCGAACCGGCCGGCGCGACGCCGACGTCGATGTTGACGGTGCACGGCGCTTCGAAGCGGATGATCTGCCAGCGATCGACCGGGCCCGGCTTCTGCAGCTGCTTGGCCCAGAACGGCGGCGCCTCGATGCCCTTCATCCAGCGCGTCACGGTGACCGTCTTCTCGCCATGGGTGACGTCGAACGGCGCCTCGGCGACCGCATCATTGCCGATGCTCGAGCCGTGCACGAAGGTCTCGTGCGTCAGGTCCATCAGATTGTCGACAACGAGGCGATAGTCGCATTTGACGTGAATGGTCTTGCCGTCGCCGGCCCAGGCCGGATCGTGATTCCAGTGCATGTCCGGCACCAGCGCGGGATCGGCCAGTGCGGGATCGCCCATCCAGAGCCAGATGAAGCGATGGCGCTCGACGACGGGAAAGGCGCGGACGCAGGCCGACGGATTGATCGTCTCCTGCGAGGGCATGAAGGTGCAGCGGCCCTGCGCATTGTATTTCAGGCCGTGATAGCCGCAGACCACGGCATCGCCATCGAGCCGGCCCTTGGAGAGCGGCACGAGGCGGTGCCAGCAGGCATCCTCCAGCGCCACCACCTCGCCGTCGCCCTTCCGGTACATCACGACATGCTTTCCGCAGATCGTCCGCGGCAACAGCGCGTGCTTGATCTCGGCATCCCAGCCGGCCGCGTACCACGCGTTCATTGGAAAGGGTTTTGGCACTGGTCCGCCTCTCAGCGTTTATGAATACGCTATGTATACATCATATCCGCAAAATAGACAATTATGAGGTATCAGGGTATTCATGTCCGGTTTTCGGTATACATAGTTGCACCGTGTCGGTGGAGACAATCAAGCCGGCGCCGCCTCCAGGGAGAGCTGGCGACAACGTGGTGCGATTTTCCGAGACGATGGAAGAAGCAGCCAAGCCGCGCTGGAGGCGGTCAGCGGATCGAAGGCTGGACTCTTCAGGAGCCTGCGCAATTTGCCGAAGGCGCCGGCGCGCAGCCTACGAGTTCGACGCCGCGCGGGTCGAGGCCGACTGGACATCCTTGATGTTGATGACGACGGCGATGCGCTTGATCGTGCCGCTGCGGTAGGCCTGCAGGAACTTGTCGTAGTGCTTGACCGAGATGCAGCCATTGGAGTCGCCATTCGGTCCGAGCATGTAGCTGTGGACCAGCAGGCCAACGCGCCCGAACGTGTCGCTGCCATCGACCGGGGTCATGCGCAGCGCGGGCACGCCGTGGAACAGCTTCTCGCGCGGCTTCATCTCATAGATGCCGGGCGGCGTCGCGCCTGCGTTGCGGGCATTCACGTGCGCCGGGTCGTCGAGCAGATTGCCGAGGCCCGAATGCGCCTCGAACTTGGTGCCGTCGGGCATGTACACGATGCGGCCGGTGATGTCGTAGACCGCCGTCGTGCTGTCATAACCGAGCTTGCCGAGGTCGGGGCTCGGACCGGACAACAATCCATCATTCGGATCGAGCGAGGCCAGCTGCATCTTGCCCGGCATCATGTCGGCAATCTTCTGCAGGAACGTCCGATTGTCGCCCTGCTGCACCGGCGCCTGTGGCGGTGGCGGTTGATCGTTACGCGCAAGCAGATTGGCCTCGGCCGGCCGCGACCGCGGCATCGGCACGGAGGACGTCGTCGCTGTGGTCGTGGCGGCGACGGACGCCGTCGCCGACTGGCTGGTCGGCAGTTCGGTCTGCGTGTCGCGCAGCTGGCCGGACAGCGCGTCCTCGATCTGGCCGAACTCGGAATTGAAATCGCCGCGGCTCGAACGGAACCCGCGGCGCAGTGGATAATAGAGTGAGGCCGAATTGATCGTGGAGCGCGAGCCGAAGCGATCGTCGAAGTTCAGCGAGGCTGAGGTGTTGGCGAGCGCCGGACCGTGAAACCATGCGGTCGGGTCGATGCCGACCATCCAGGCGGCAAGGCCAGACGACAGGGCAAGCGCGCTCACGGCAAACGCCGTGCTGCCCACCAGAGACATGCCGCGGCTCGACTTACGCCGGGCAGGTTTCGTCGTTCGTTGACCCATCAATCCCCAAGTTCGGTGCTCTGGGGCCTGTTACCCGGCCCACCGGGATTCACCGATCACTCATCATATCAGGGAATTAGAGTAAGGCATAATCGAGACAAAGCGCACAACGAGAGGTTTTTTAAACGTTTTTCGGATGGAAAGTGCCAGAGAATCAGCCTTGGGCGGGCTGAATTGACCGAAAAGGTCCCGATTCGGGACGATTTCGGCAGCTCAGGCGATCTTTTCTTCCCAGAGGGTGAGCACCGGGACCGGCTTCCCGATGGCGTAACCCTGGGCGTAATCGACCCCGATCTGGCGCAGCTCGTCCAGGATCGCGAGGTTCTCGACGAACTCCGCGACCACCTGCTTCTGCATGATCTTCGCGGTCTTGGTGATCATCTCGACCATCGCCCGATCGACCTTGCTGTTCAGGATCTCCTTCACGAACGAACCGTCGATCTTGATGATGTCGACCGGCAGGTGCTTCAGATAGGCGATCGAGGACATGCCGGTGCCGAAATCGTCGAGCGAGAAGCTGCAGCCGATCTCGCGCAGCCGCGCGATGAACTTCTGCGCCTCGTCGAGGTTCGAGATTGCGCTGGTCTCGGTGATCTCGAAACACACCGATGCCGGCGAAACGTCAAGCTGCGCGAACAGCCCGGCGACGAAGTCGACGAAGTCGCTGTCGCCGATGGTGGCGCCGGACAGGTTGATGGCGTAGCTCGCAATCTTGCGCGGCTGGTGCTTGCGCTCGGCGATGATCTCGAAGGCGCGGCGAACCACCCAGCGGTCGATCAGCGACATCAGCCCGTAGCGTTCGGCGGCGGGCAGGAAACTGCCGGGCGGCACCAGCGCGCCGCTCTCGTCGCGCAGGCGCAGCAAGAGCTCGCGCCGGTCGTTGCCCTTCAGCACGCCGTTCACCGGGCGGATCTCCTGCTCGTAGAGGCAGAAGCGCCCCTCATCCAGTCCCTTGCGAATGCGATTGACCCAGCTCATCTCGGCAACGCGCACGGCCATGCCGGTGTCGGACGGGCGGTGCTCCTGGACGCGATTGCGTCCCTTGTCCTTGGCAAGGAAACAGGCAACGTCGGCAAGCCGCAACGCGTCCTGCACGCCGGCACTGTCGGCCAGCCCGACCAGGCCGATGCTCGCGCTGATCCGGAAGCTCGCCCCCTCATAAATGAAGCTCGACTGCTCGATCACCGCCCTGACCCGCTCCGCAACGTCGGCAGCGACGTCGTGCGTCGCGGAGCCGTCGTCACGCAGCAGAATGCCGAACTCGTCGCCGCCAAGACGCGCGACAAGGCCGCTGCTGCCGACTTCGGTCGCCAGCAGCCTCGCCACCTGCTTCAGCAACCGGTCGCCCGCCATGTGGCCGCAGGTGTCGTTGACGATCTTGAACTGATCGAGATCGATCAGCATCAGGTCGGCGCCGACGGCCGGCGAGCCCGACATCGCCTTGTGCAGTTCGAACTCGAACTGCCGGCGGTTGGCAAGGCCGGTGAGCGCGTCATGCGAGGCAGCCCACGCCAATTCCTCGACCAGCCGCCGCTCGGCGGTCATGTCGTGAATGATCATGACGCGGCCGGCCGGTTCTCCGGCATGCACGATCGGGGTCTCGACCACCGAGACCGGCACGCTGGAGTGGTCCGGCCGCACCAGGAGCTGTGGCCGGCTTTCGTCGGCGGCGTCGAACGATCCGCGCACCGGCTGCTCGGCAATGTTGAACAGCGACGCTAGCGGCCGTCCCGTCACCTCCTGCCCTGCCGCGATGAGCCGCTGCGCGGCGGCGTTCATGTAGTCGACCCGATCGTCCTGCGTCGTCACGATGACGGCATCGCCGATCGACGCCAGCGTGAGCTGGGCGCGCTCCTTCTCGACCGCGAGCGCGGTCTCGGCAAGCCAGCGCCGCCACAGCATCCGCCGCGTGTGGACCAGCACGATGCCGGCAAGGCAGGCCGCGATCACGAAGTTGACCAGCAGCAGCAGCGCGGAGACCTGACGCGACGCCTTGCCCAGATGATCGGAGAAATCGACGGCGAGCGTGCTCAGCGCCGCATCGACCGTACCGATCCGTTCGGCCCAATGCCTGATGGTCGCAGCCGACGGATCGTGCAGCGCGACGTCGCTCGCCGCCTCGTTCCGGATTTCAATCAGCTGATCGAGCAGCGCATCCGAATTGCGCCATGCCGTCACCGCGCCGGCCACGTGGTGCATCGTGCGGAAATATTTGAACAGCCAGATCAGGCCGCCGATGTCGTCATCATGATTACCTGCCCTGGCGAAGCCGGCCCTCGCCACCGCGTCATTGTCGCCCGGCGCTTCCAGCGCGCGCCGCGCCGTGCGATCGGCCAGCGGCACCGCGATCGCGGCATCGAACTTCTGCAGATAGAGCGGCGCACCGGTGCTGACATAGGTCTGCAGGTAGTGGATGGCGTCCTTCTGCCCCTTCGACCACATGCTTTCGCCGGCCACATAGGCCCTGACCGCGGACATCACCTGCAGGCTGCCCGCCGACAGGCCGCCCAGCAGCAACACGATGGCCAGCAGCGGTCCCACCACCCGCCACAACGACCGGCTTCGAAACGAAAAGAACATGCCCAAATGCGCCCGCCCCTGAAATTATCGGGTGAGCCTAGGAACCGTGACTTAACCTCACGTTGCAAAACGCGATGAGTTTGAAACGACTTGGCTGCAGCACAATTACGTCAAACTTTACGCACCCCGGCGACCGGCGACGACGCTCACGGGTGCAATGTCGGCGACGTGTTCGGCGCGGGCGCCTGCTCCATCTCGGCCTCTTCGGGCAGCTTGTCGGCATGGACGGCGAGCGGCGTGCCGATCCAGAGCGGATCGTCGTGGTGGTCGCGGCGCGGATTGGTGGTGTTGGGATGGACCAGGATGCTCAGGCTGCCGTGGTTCAGCATCAGCCACGGCACCAGGGTCGGAAACAGCTCGGCCGCAAACGCCACCTGATACATCGCCTGATCGTGCGGGCCGACCTTGACGTCGTGCCAGCGTCCGAGCGTGACCAGGAAGCGCTCGCCGATCCAGTTGCGCAGCCGCTCCGCCTCGTCCCGGCTGGTCGCGGGGTCGTAATAGACATGAGCGTGATAGCTCGCGATCTCGCCGATCGTCCGTGGCGCGTCCGTCATCTCAGCTCTCCTTCTGGCCGGTCACTTGCGCCGCAGCACACTGAACTGGAATGACTGCGTCGCGCCCCAGGGCGTGACGTGCCGGTGCGCCTCATGCGCGATCAACTCGAATGCCGGACCAATGGTCCTGCTGAGCGTCGCGGGGTCATAGCGCTGCACCGGCAGGCCGCTGCACTTCTCCGGGCCGTCCAGCGCGAAGGTGCCTATCACGGCGTGCCCGCCTGCTTTGACGCCGCGATGCAGCCGGTCGAGATAAGCTGCGCGGTCTGGTTCCTCGACCAGGAAGTGAAACGCCGCGCGATCGTGCCAGATGTCGAAGGTCTGCTGCGGCTGCCAGATCGTCGCGTCACCTACGATCCAGCGCACCGCGTCACCTGCTGCGCCGATCCGTTCCCGCGCGCTCGCCAGCGCCGCTTCGGAGAGGTCGAGCACCGTCAGATCGTGGAAACCGCCCGCAAGCAACGCATCGACGAGGCGCGAGGCCCCGCCGCCGATGTCGATGATCGACGCGTCGCGGCCCGGTGCGATCGATTCGATCAGACGCAGCGATGGCTGCGGATCGGCCTGCGACCAACTCACCTGCTGCTCTCCCTTGGTCAGATAGACGGTCTGCCAATGCGATTGCCGATCAGAAGCGGTCATGGCGATAGGTCCCGAAAGCGGCAACAACCTGCGTTGCGCCATTAACCATCAGCTAGGCGCGGCGGTCTCTCGCGTCAACCGGCAGCGGCGGGCACGCACGGCGGCGCAGCAGCAAATGCCGCATTTGCTTCGCCGCATTTTCCAACTAACCTGATAGCCGGGTTGAGATCGGGGCGTCCGGGGATGGCCAATTTCGGCTGGACACGCGGCAACAAGCCTGCACAAGCGGAAGACGCCGCCAGCGATTTGCGCGGCCTCAGCGATCCGGCGGCGTTTCTCGCCGCGCTCGACAAGGTGGTCCCGCGCTATCTCGATCTCGCCGACAATGGCGTGCTGGTCTATCCGGCCTGCAAACGCAAGCCCGGCGATCTGCTCGGCGACATCAGCGCGATCTGGGAGCACACGCGGCTTGAAGCGATGCGCTATGTCCCGATGGTGCCGCGGCAGGACATCTCGCTGCTGGTCGATCCGGCCCGCCAGGCGGAGATGATCGATGCTTTCCTGCGCCAGCGCGCGCACGACAAGACCGTCGTCGATTTCACCGGCACCGCGATCGAAGACTACGGGATTGCGATCTACGCTGGCCTGAACTGGCTGAACCATTGCGGCGCGCTCGTGGGCGCGGATCCGCAAAAATTTTCCGGCACGTTGCGGAGCTTCCGCAGGGTCATGGTGGTCGCCCAACAGTGGTGGGCGATCGACGGCGCGGCCGAGCGCTGCCGGCAACTGCTGGAAGCGCGCGAACGCCCGCCGCTGGTGTTCTTCCTGCTGTGGGCCGAATGCACCAATTTGGCGCGGGAGATCGCGATCGCGGCGGCCGGTCCAAATGCAACCGAGGACACCATCTCGCGGATGCGCGCGGCCGAAGATCCGGACGAGCTGACGTAATGCGCGGATCGGACGCGCGGCCGCAGACCAAGGTGCGTACTCATAAATCCGGGATGTCCGCTTTCGAGAGGTAAAGCGGACTCGCGACCCCGACCACGCGGATGTCGCCTTCTGACCCTGGCTGTGTGAAAACGCTGGGCTTCTGTTATGATTCTCCTGTGATTCTTTGGGGGAATCGATGAGGCGCTTCGTTGAAGAGGCGGATCGTGGACAGCGGTCGCTGTTGCCCGAATGCCTCGATGACTTCATTGACGAGAGCAACCCTGTTCGCGTGATCGACGTATTTGTCGATGCGCTCGGTTTGGCTGAGATGGGCTTTGAGGGTGTGGAGCCGGCGGCCACCGGTCGGCCGTCGTACCATCCCTCGGTGCTCCTGAAGCTTTACATTTACGGTTATCTGAACCGGGTACAGTCGAGCCGGCGGCTGGAACGAGAGGCCGGGCGCAACGTCGAGGTGATGTGGCTGCTGGGTCGGCTCGCTCCCGATCACAAGACGATTGCGGACTTCCGCAAGGACAACGGCCTGGCGCTGCGCAGGGTATGTGCGCGCTTCGTCGAACTCTGCCGAGAGATGGGTCTGCTGGCGACGGCGAGCGTCGCCATCGATGGCAGCAAGTTCAAGGCCGTGAACAACCGGGACAGGAACTTCACGCGCGCGAAGATGGAGCGACGGCGTGCTCAGTTGGAGGAGAGCGTCGCGCGCTATCTGAGCCAACTTGACACGGCCGACCGCCAGGAGCCGACCGAGGCCCTGGCCACGAAGGTGACGAGGCTTACCGAGAAGCTGACGAAACTGAAGGAGGAAATGGGCAAGCTTGCCGTCTACGAGAAGCAGGTGCTTGCGTCACCCGACCAGCAAATCTCCCTGACCGACCCCGACAGCCGCTCGATGGCGACGAGCGGGCGCGGCTCTGGTGTTGTCGGCTACAACGTACAGGTCGCCGTAGACACCGAACACCATCTGATTGTGACGCACGAGGTGACGAACAGCGGCTCGGATCGGGCACAACTTGCCAATATGGCCAAGCGGGCGAAGGCTGTTCTGAAGACTGAGACGCTCGAAGCTGTAGCCGATCGCGGCTACTTCAACAGCCCAGAGATCCTTGCGTGCCACGAAGCGGGCATCACGGTAACTCTGCCCAAACCGCTAACGTCCGGCGCTAAGGCAGACGGACGCTTCGGTAAACAGGACTTTGCCTATTTGCCAGAGGAGGACGTCTATCGCTGCCCGGCCGGGGAGCGGCTATCATATCGCTATACGAATGAAGAAGACAGCAAGGTGCTGCGGCGCTACTGGACCACGGCCTGTCAAAGCTGTTCGCTCAAGACCCAATGCACGCCTGGGTCAGAACGGCGGATTACGCGATGGGAGCATGAGCATCTGCTCGAGGCTGTGCAGCAGCGCCTTGATGCAAGCCCGCACGCCATGCGTCAGCGCCGCGAAACTGTCGAGCATCCGTTCGGCACCATGAAGGCCCGCATGGGAGCGACACACTTCCTCACCAAAACGCTTCCGAAAGTGGCGGCCGAAATGGCGCTCTCCGTCCTGGCCTACAATCTGACACGGGTCATGAACATCGTCGGGATCAAGCCGCTGATGGCTGCGATCGCGGCATGACACCAATCCAGTCCCGACTGCCTCGGGACTGGCGTTTTTACACGACCAAGACCCGGAGCAGACATCGGCCTGGCCATTTGGCAAGGGATAATTCTGGCTATACCCGCCCTTCCAGAATTGTGGCCTGACCCTATAAGATGCGCCTCCTGACCCCCAGGGTAAGATATGGCGCGGCCGTCAAAAACGAGAGGCAAGAGGAGCGCGGCGAAAACCCGCAAGGCGAACTCTATGGGCGACCACAAAAAGCCCATTAAAAATAAGCGCGGCATTTCTCCGATCTCCGATGTGACCAAAGAGTTGCAGGAGGCCCGCGAGCAGCAAGCGGCTACGGCCGAGATATTGAAGGTCATAGCCAGTTCGCCTGGCGAGCTTGGGCCGGTGTTCGAGGCCATGCTGAAAAATGCCGTGCGCATCTGCAGCGCCAGTTTTGGGACGCTGCTCCTATACGAAGGCGACAGGTTGCGGCGGGTAGCGCGAATGGCCGCGCAAAACGTGCCGCAATCGTATGCGCCCGACCAAGAAACGCCGCCACACTTCATCGCGCCGTTTGATGGGGCGCCTTCGCTGGGGCGCCTCGTCGAGACCAAGGCGCTGGTTCACATTGCCGATATTGCCACCGAGCATCCCGACGATCTGATCTACAAGGTCGCCGCAGCCCGCACCGTTCTGATTGTGCCGATGCTCAAAGAGAGCAAGCTTGTCGGCGCCTTTGCCGTCTACCGCAAGGAGGTGCAAGAATTCAGCGACAAGCAGGTCGAGTTGCTGGAAAATTTTGCGGCACAAGCCGTGATCGCCATCGAGAACACGCGGCTGCTCAAGGAACTGCGGGAGCGCACAGATCAAGTAGCCGAGCTTAATCGGGGCCTCGAAGCGCGGGTCGCCGAGCAAGTCGAGGAATTGGGCCGCATCGGACGTCTGAAGCGCTTCCTCGCTCCACAACTGGCCGAACTGATCGTCTCGCAGGGAAACGAGAAGATCCTCGAAAGCCACCGCCGCGAGATCGTGGTCGTGTTCTGCGATTTGCGCGGCTATACTGCCTTCACCGAGAGCGCCGAGCCAGAGGAGGTGTTGAATTTCCTGCGCGAGTATCACGGCGCGCTCGGGCCGCTCGTCAGCCAGTTCGAGGGGACGCTCGACCAGTTCTCCGGCGACGGGATCATGGTGTTCTTCAACGACCCCGTACCGATCCCCGACCCGGCTCTGCGCGCGGTCGATATGGCCGTCGCGATGCGCGAGGCTGCGTCGTCGCTGACCGCGGCCTGGCGCGAGCGAGGCCGTGAGTTGGGATTTGGCGCCGGCATCGCCCAGGGTTACGCGACCTTGGGCCAGATCGGATTTTCCGAGCGCTTCGGATATACTGCGATTGGCACCGTGTGCAATGTGGCGGCACGGCTGTGCGGCGAGGCTAAGGACGGCCAAATTCTGCTCAGCCAGCGCGTCAACGTGGCTCTCAAAGGAAGCGTAGCGACTGAACATCTTGGCGCACTTTCGTTGAAGGGTCTCACCCAGCCGATCGTGACCTACAACGTGCCGCTCACGGCTAGCCAACCGGCGCTCCGTGTTATCGATGGGGGTAATCATTGAACGGCCAGTCAGCGGGGGAGTCCGGCCTTGGCCCGTTGCGGACATTCACTTAGGCGTCCGTCGATGTCTGCTTTGGAGGACAACTCAGACCTCGCTATCTCCGCACGCGCGTACCAGATTTATGAGTACACGCCCAAGTCTAGGCGACAGGGTCCGCGTCGACCGAGACCACCTGCAGCTCCTTGGATTTGCGCGAGATCATGCGGGCCAGCTCGCTCTGCTTGTAGGTCTCGACGAACTTGATGGCGAAGCCGTTCGGCAGATGCCGGACCACCCGCCCGACGCAGGCGCCGATCGCCAGCGGCATGCCGACCGGCGGCTGCGCCTCGGAGGAGACCGCCGCGCCGGACAGCGACATATCGATGATGAAGCAGCTCTGCATGGTGCCGTCCGCCAGCGTCAACATGGCATGCGGCGCGACGGGAACGAAACGCGGGTTGTTGCGCGCCTCGCGGATGCTCGGATCCTTTTGCTTCTTCTCGATCCAGGTCAGCTTGTCGGCGAACTTCTCGCGCATGGCATGCGTCATCTCGAGCTCGAGCAGGAAGCTGCCGCTCATCGTGTCGGTGATGCAGCCCTCGAACTTGCCGAACTCCTCGAAATACGAAGTCAGCCGGTCGCCGACCTTGCCGACGACGGGCACGTCCACGATCATCCGGAACGGCGAGACGCGCGTGGTGCGGCAGGCGAAGGTGCGCAATTTGCCCTGGGCATCGTACCAGTTCGGCAACGTGTAGCTGCCGTTGACGGTGATCTTGACCGCGCGTTGCTTGAGAAACTTTTCGACGGACACGACTGAACCTCGCCCGAGGCGATGTGAATGCACGGAGGTCGGGATTGACCGGCTTCACTGCCGGTCCGGGTGGGGAAGTCCGCTACCGACGCGATGGTAGCGGGGAGCTGCGGCACGCATTCCAGCGCGTGGCCGAATGGTCCTGGCGCGCAGGTGCGTACAGCCATACCGTCGAAAAACTAGGAAAAAGTTAAGCCGGGACGGAGCGCCGGCGGCGCACTCTATGGCGCAACCGTTGCCCGGCAGTTTATTTTGCGAACCGTACAACTACCGGGAGAGTTGCTACCCGGCAATGCAATCGCGCCGTGCTCCAAACCGCCTGCCCCGGCTGTCGGCCGGGTGCTAGCCTTCGCTCGATCAGTCCGGACCCTCATAGGCTCAACATGTCAAACAAATCGCTTGCCGACGGCAAGATCCTGCAGGACGTCGTCGACGGCGTCGGCGTCATCACCTTCAACAATCCCGACAAGCGCAATGCGATGTCGCTGGAGATGTGGGAGGGGCTCGGCGAGGCGCTGACGTCGTTGCGCGACGATCCGGCTGTCCGCGTCGTGATCCTGGTTGGCGCCGGCGACAAGGCCTTCGTATCGGGCGCCGATATCAGCCAGTTCGAGAAGACGAGGCACAACGCCGAGGCCTCCGAGGAATATTCACGGCGCAGCGCCGCCCAGCGCGCCCTGCTCGCCGACTATCCGAAGCCGACCATCGCCTGCATCCGCGGCTTCTGCCTCGGCGGCGGCATGCAGGTCGCGATGCTGACCGATATCCGCATCTCCGGCTCGAGCGGCCAGTTCGGCATACCCGCCGCCAAGCTCGGCATCGCCTATGGCTATGACGGGCTGCGCCATCTGGTGTCGCTGGTCGGGCCGTCCTGGGCGCGGCTGATCATGTATACGGGCATGCGGATCGATTCCGCCGAGGCGCTGCGAATTGGCCTCGTCGATCGCGTGCTGCCGGACGCCGAGCTCTGGGACGCGACCATGGAGATCGCGCGCACCATTTCCGGCAATGCGCCGCTGGCGATCAAGGCCGCCAAGATCACCATCGCGCAGGTGCTGAGGGATCCAGCCGACCGCGACATGGCGGCGATCAAGCAGGTCGGCATCGAATGCATGGACAGTGCGGACTTCCGCGAAGGCCGCAGCGCTTTCATGGAGAAGCGCAAGCCGCAGTTCAAGGGCCGGTAGCGGCGTCCTCATCCTCACCGGTCATCGCCCGGTTCAACTGGGCGATCCAGTCCGCGGCGGCCCATCGGCTCAAGCACGACCGCCTCTGGAATACTGAATCACCCGCATGCGCATGCGCGGGTGATGACGCCGGATGGCGATCGCACGATTTCTGAATAATGGAATAATAGCCCCGATTTGCCCGGCGCGTCAAGTCGCCTGGTCGAAGGCCGGCCGCCGGCCGGCTCCTTTGCATGGGGTTGTTTTCGATATTTTGGCAGTGTGCTCGCGATTAAACCTGCCCGCTACTTCTTCTCGCTGACCGGGACCGTGTAGTTCAGGATCAACCGCCCGCCGTCGGGATAGATGGTCTGGCCGGTGATGTAGGAGGCATCGTCGCTGGCCAGGAATGCCACGACGGCAGCGACCTCGCTCGGCTCGCCGCAGCGGCCGGCCGGCGTGCGCGACAGCACGCTGCGCCGCGCATCCTCGGACGAGAAGATCGCCGTCGCCACCATCTCGGTCAGGATCGTGCCGGGTCCGACCGCCACGACGCGAATGCCGTGCGACGCCAGCGCCACGGCGGCGACCGAGGTGAGCTGCTTCATCGCGCCCTTGGACATCGCATAGGTCGCGAGCGAGGGGATCGCGAGCAGCGCGTTGACCGAGGACATGTTGACGACGACGCCGCCACCGCCCTGCGCGATCATCTGGCGCGCCGCAGCCTGGACGCCGAAGAACGCGCCCTTGAGGTTGATGCCCATCACGTCGTCGAATTCGGCCTCGCTGATGTCGAGGAAGTCGCGGTTGCGCGCGACGCCGGCATTGTTGACCATGACGTCGAGCCGGCCGAATTCCTTCACCGCGGTCGCGACGATGCGGTCGACATCGGCGCGCTTGCTGACGTCGGCCTCGACGGCCCGCAACTGATCGATATGTCCGAGCTCCTGGGCGGTGTGGACAAGCCCTGCAGCGTCGACATCCGAGATGACGACCCTGGCGCCGTCGGACAGGAAGCGCGCCGCGCAGGCCTTGCCGATGCCGCGTGCCGCCCCCGTGATGGCGACGACCTTGCCGGAATTCTTCATGGGAGTGCCTCCAGAACAAACTGTTCATGGAGCAATAGCGCATTGCGCGTCGGCAGGGAACGCGGCGGATTCTCCGGGCGAGACCTCAGGACTTGATGCGCGCGAGAATCCGGTCGGCCTCGGTACGCCAGTCGGCGCTGCGGGCGAAGTCCGGCGTTCCCTTGGCTCCGAACACGCCCTCATCGGCAAGGTCGGCGATCCAGCCCTGCCGCTCGGCGGTGCCGGAGGCAGACCATGGCGTCAGCCCGGCCTCGCGCACGGTCTCCGCCACCTCGCGCACCTCCTCGGCGCGCCGCCGGCCGTGCTCGATCACCCGCTGAAAGAAATAGGCGCCCTGCTTCTCCCAGTCGATCGACGGAAAGGTCTCCTTGAGCGAGGCGAGCACCGCATCCTCGACGCCATAGGCGCGCGCGGTGGTGAAGCTCTCGATCACCATGGCCTCCAGCCCCTTGATCATGATGCTGCGACACATCTTGACTGCAGAGGAGACCCCAAGCTCGTCGCTTGCGACCTTCGCCGCAAAACCGAGCGCGACCAGCAGCGGCGCCAGCTCCCGCGCGCCTTGGCCGCCGAGCAGCAGCGGCACCCTGATCCGGTACGGCGGCAGCGAAGTCATCACCGCGCCCTCGACATAGCGGCCACCGGCGCTGTCGATGTACGCCGCCGCGCGCTGCTTGGCGCCGGGCGAGGCCGAGTTGAAATCGAGAAACCAGACCCCGCTCCGGATTGCAGGTGCGCAGGCCGCGGCCACCGGCACCGCCTGGCTCGCCGTCACCGCCGAGATGATGAAATCGGCCCGCGCCGCAAGAACGGCATGGGATTGCGCGAGCTCGACGCCGATCTCCGCCGCGTGTGCGCGCAGCGCCGCGCCCTGCCCGCGGTCGAGCTTGATGTCGTAGGCCGAAACCCTCACGCCCTGCTGGCGCAGATCCTCGGCAAGGATGCGACCGACCTCGCCATAGCCGAGCATGCCGACCTGCCATTGCCGCGGATCGCAGGAGATTGTCATCAGTTCAGGTCCCGTGTTGTGTCGTCGAACAGCTCGTCGACCGTGACGCGCCGGCGGATCAACGCCTGCTGCACGCAATAGTCGATCATCAGCTCGAGCGGCTTGCGGTTCGCCGCAACGCCGAACGGCAGCAGGTCCGGCATGCCGGGCGGGCCGGCCGCTGCCTTGCCGCGCTTGAGCAGCTCGTACAGGCTCCGCACCACGTCCGGCCGCGACGCCGCAAGCCGCGATGTCACCACCACCAGATGATTGACCGGCACCACGCCGTGCCGCGCATACCACAGGGACGCCTCTGCGGCTGGATCGGCGAACAATGGCTTGAATGCCGGATCGCTGGAGGTCTCGCCCAGCACGGCATCGAGCTCGCCGTCCCTCAGCATCTGGACGATGGTCTTGCCCTTCGGCGCACGCTCGGTGCTGTCGACATATTCCGCGACATGCGGATCCTCGAACGTGACCCAGTTGATCCTGTCGAGGTTCACGCCATGGTCATTGGCAAGGATGCCGCGCATCCATGCCCCGGTCGTGGTCGTGAACGAGCGGATGCCGACCCGCGTGCCTTCGAGATCGGCAGGCACGAGCGTACCGAGGTCGGCGCGATAGAGCGCATGGCCGTGCTGGAAGCGGCCGACCATCGCCGCCGGCAGCAGCACCAGCGGCTTGCCGTGCGCCCTTGCCATCAGATAGGTCACGATCGCCATCTCGCAGACGTCGAAGGCCTGCTCGCGCACCATCGGCTTGAACGCGGCGTTGGTCGGCGTGAATTCGGTGAAGTCGAGATCGAACAGGTCGGAGCGAAGCTCACCGTTCTTCATCGCCCGGATGTGCGGATGATTGCCGAGCACGGCGCGTAGCCGAAGTTTCTCCATCGCGACAAGCTCCGGACGTTCAGGTCACCACTCGCCCCGGATTTGCGCCCGGGATCTTGCGCGGCGCCCCTTCGTCGAGCGGCGCGGCCTGCAACGCGGCGACGGTGGCGCGCACCAGCTCCTCGATGGCGTGGCCGGCATCGGTGCCGTCGGCGCTGCCGCGCGACAGGCGCGAGACGCGCTCCGGCGTCACCAGCGTGTAGTAGAGCGCGCCGAGCAGGAAGTGGCTGCGCCAGACCAGATCGGTACGAGGAATATGCGGCAGGCTTTCATGAATCGCGTCGATGAAGGCGTGACTGGTGTCGTCGAAGGTCTGCGCAATGATCTTGCGCACGACCTCATTGCCCTCGGCCGACATGATCGCGCGCAATCGCGTGAACCGCGTTCCGCCGCCGGCAAGATCGCTGCCGGACGTAAAGGCCGGCAACACATAGGCGCGCACGATCGCCTCCAGCCGGTCCTGCAGATCACGCACCCGCCGCGCCGCGGCCAAGAGCTCGGAGCGCCGCCGGTTCATCGGGCCGCAATGGCGCCGATAGATTTCCAGCAGCAGGCCGTCCTTGGTCCTGAAATGATAGGTCACGCTGCCCGGATTGGCGCCGGCGGCCTGCGCGATGTCGCGCACCGAGACGGCGTTGAAGCCGTAGGTCGAGAACAATTCCTCCGCCGCGGCGAGGATCGCCTCGCGCATGTTCGGCTTGCGGGTGCCGGCGGCGGCCTTCACGTCAGACCTGGCAGGTTTGCGGACCATATTTGTACTATCGTCCAAATAATCCGGTCGCGTCAACAACGCCGCGCTGCGTCAGGATAGTTTGACGTCAGGCTCGGCCCGACCGCGCGCGGCGGCCTCGAGCAGGAACGTCCTGCCATGCTCGGGATCGGCCGCACGCCGCGCCTCATCCATGTCCTGCCAGGCCGTGGTGACCAGCACGCGCGAGAAGTCGCGGCCGACGAACGCCGGGCAGCTCGATTGCCTCGCCGGTACGCGTAGCGAACGCAGATGCCGGCCGGTGGGATCGTAAACGTCGACGCAACCGCCGCCCCAGCGCGCGTTCCAGATCATCCCGTCGGCATCGACGATCGCGCCGTCGAGCCCGCCGCGGCCTCGATGCCTGATCAATTCGGTGGCCTCGCCGACCGGCAGTCCTGTTGATGGATCGAGCGGCACGCGATGCAGCACGTTGGTCGCGGTATCGGCGAAATAGCCGATGTCGCCCGCGGGCGAAAAGCAGATCGCATTCGGGATGGTGATCCCCGGATACAGCCGCACGATGCGGCCCTGACGCAGCGCATAGATCGCGCCGGCACCCTGCTCGGCATGGCGCCCCATGGTGCCGAGCCAGAACGTGCCCGACGGATGCACACGCGCATCGTTGGAGCGCGTCAGCGGATTGTCGGCCTCCAGCGCGGCGAACAGCTCGAGGCGGCCGTCGGCAACGTGCCGTACATAAAGTCCATCTTCGGTAAGGATCAGCTGTCGCTCGCCGTCGATCCGCGCCAATGCACTCGCCATTTTCGGCAGTTCGTGAATGACGGTGCGGCCACCTGCAAATCGATGCTCGAACAGCCGGCGCTCGCGGATATCGAACCACCAGGCGGTGTCGGTCGCCGCATCATAGGTCGGGCCTTCGCCGAGATGGCAACGCTCCGCCGACAGCACCGATGTCGGCACCTCTTCCATCAACGGCTCGGCGGCACGGTCGGTCATGGCGTCACTCACGCGGTTGAGAAGCGGTAGACGATGCTGCGCCGATAGAACTGCCCCGGATCGAGCCGCGCCGACGGGAAGTCGGGCCGGTTCGGCGTATCAGGCCAGGCATGCGGCTCGAGACAGAGCGCGTCGGATTGCCGGTAGAGACGATCGCCCTTGCCAGCGGTCGAGCCGTCGAGGAAATTGCCGGAATAGAACTGCAGTCCCGGCTGATCGGTGAGCAGCTCCATCACACGGCCGCTGTGCGGCGCCTCGAGGCGCGCAGCGAGACGAAGGCCCGCCCCCGAAGCCAGACAGAAATTGTGGTCATAGCCGCGCCCAAGCTGGAGCTGCTCGTCATGCATCCTGATCCGCGCGCCGATGGCTGTAGGCTTGCGGAAATCGAACGGCGTGCCGTCGACCGGCCGCGGCGGCTCGTGGAGCGGGATCGCCGTGGCATCCACCGCGAGGAAATGGTCGGAGACGATCGTCAGGCGGTGATCGAGGATCTGCATGCCCGAGCGCGCGCCCTCGAGATTGAAGAAACTATGATTGGTGAGGTTGAGGCAGGTCGGCCGGTCGGTCGTCGCCTCGTAGGTGACCGAGAGCTCCATCGGACTGCGCACGCGATAGGTCACGCGCGCCGCGAGATTGCCCGGATAGCCCTCCTCGCCATGCGGGCTCTCGCGCGCCAGCACCAGCGTCGGTTCCGGTTCATCTGATAGTTCGACGATCCGCCACAGCTTGCGATCGAAGCCCTGCAGGCCGCCGTGCAACGCATTGGGGCCATTGTTGGCCTCGAGCGTGACCGTCTCGCCATCGAGCACGAAGCGCGCGCCGGCGATCCGGTTGGCATAGCGCCCGATCGTCGCGCCGAAGAATTTGCGCTGTGCGAGATAGCCGTCGAGCCTATCGTGGCCAAGCACGATGTCGTCGCAATGCCCGTCACGATCCGGCGCAAGCAGCGCTTGCAGCGTGGCGCCGAACGGAAGGATGGCGGCCTCAAAACCATGTTCACCGCGCAAGATCACGCGCTCGACCACGGTGCCGTCGTGCAATTTGCCGAAGGGAGCGCGACCAATGCTGGCTGATGTCATTGTCAGTCCTCGAACGCCTCGACGAGGCGCCGTCGCCCGAGCATGAAGCTATCGGCGACAAGCCGCAAGGGCGCGAGGTCGACATCGGATTTTCCTTCCGAGGTCAGCGCGACGAAGCGGCGGTACAGCGCGGGATATTCCTCATCCGGCGCATCGACCACCAGCCTGCCGCCATCGCGCAGCTGCCTTCCACCTTTCGACAGCGTCACGGGCCCGGCCTCGGTCTCGCACAGGATGTCCCAGCTCGGCGATCCGGTCTGGCGGAAATCGAATTCGGCGTGAATTGGCAATCCGCCCGCGTCGGCAAGTTCGATCTCTGCCGCAATCGGCGCCTCCCGATTGGACGGAAAGTCCAACGCCGCGCTCCTGATAAAGACCGCACGCGGCAGGATCTCGGTCAGGATCGACAGCGCGTTGATGCCGGGATCGAACACGCCGAAGCCACCCGCCTCGAAGATCCAGGCCTGGCCTGGGTGCCAGACGCGCACGTCTTCCTTCCAGATGATGGTCACCTTGTTGATGGTGCGTCTCGCGAGCAATTGCCGCGCAGGACCGACCGCGGCCGCATAGCGTGAATGCCATGTGGCAAACAATGTCCGGCCCGCCTCCTGCGCGGCCGCGATCAGCGGCGTGAGTTCGCTTAACGTCGTGCCCGGCGGCTTCTCCAGCAGCACATGCTTGGCCGACGCGAGTGCGGCGGCGGCCTGCGCGTGGCGCACCTGCGGTGGCGTACACAGCGCGACTGCGTCGATCTCCGGCCCGTCGCGCAACAGCTCCTGCATGTCGCGGAAATGCGGCAGGCCGGGCGGAGTCTTCACGGGATCAACCACCGCAACGAGAGCCACGCCTGACGTCTTCGCGATCGCAGGCAGGTGCTGCCGGCACGCGATCTCGCCAAAGCCGACAATGGCGATGCGAAGCAGGTCACTCATGGCCGTCCTCGCGTTGCTGTCCACCTGGCCGGCTGAAGCCGCCAGGCAGAATCATAAGCCAGCGCCGAATACCAACGGCATGATGTGATTTTGGTTGCGGACACGCAAGTGCACGACGCTCTGTTGCGCGCCTCGCGGCCGGGGCGTCGGCTTTGATCAATCAAGGCCGATGCTCCAGAATCCTGTTTTGACAGGCTTTCCTTGCGCGGACCGGTCACCGCCTCGCCCGAGACCGCGCTAGCGTGCGGCCTCAAACCCGCCGAGCACCGCCGTCAGATTGGCGCCGAGGATGTCGGAGAGATAGCCGCCCTCCTGCACCAGCACCGTCGGCAATCCGAAGCGAGCCAGCCCCTCGCCGATGCGACGGAAGCCGTCGGTGGTGACGGCGAGACCGGCAAGCGGGTCCTTCTCGGAGGCGTCGAGACCGAGCGCAACCACGAGCGCGGTCGGGGCAAAGGAGCGGATCGCCTTCTCCGCCACGGCAAGCGCCTTCATGTAGTCGTCGTCACCGGTGCCCTTGGCGAGGGGAATGTTGAGATTGGTGCCGAGGCCACCTGCGGCGCCGCGCTCATGCGCATAGCCCCAGACGAAGGGGTAGAAGAACGACGGATCGGCGTGGATCGAGACGGTGAAGACATCCGGCCGCTCGTAGAAGATGCCCTGCGTGCCGTTGCCGTGATGCACGTCGACGTCGAGGATCGCGACGCGCTCATGCTTCTGGCGCAGATGCTCGGCCGCGATCGCGCTGTTGTTGAGGAAGCAGAAGCCGCCGGCGAGGTCGCGATAGGCGTGGTGGCCGGGCGGGCGGCACAGCGCGTAGACGGCATCCTCGCCGTCCAGCACCATCTGCGCGGCGGTGACCGCGACGTCGCTCGAGGCGCAGGCGCCTGCCCAGGTCCCGGGACCGATCGGAGCCGCGGTGTCCATCGTGTGCCAGCCGAGCTTGCCGACGATATGAGCAGGGTACGTGCCGGCATTGCGCACCGGATGGATGTTCGCGATCATCTCCGGCCCGGCATTGCCGAGCGCCGACCATTCGTCCCAGGCGTCCGCGAGAAAGCTCAGATATTCCGGACTGTGCACGCGCGCCCGCGGCCCCTGCCCGAACCTGGTCGGCTCGATCAGCGTGTGCTTGCCGGCCTTCAGGCCCGCCAGCAGGCGGTCGGCGCGTTCGGGCTGTTCGGTGGTACGCTGGACCACACCGCGGACCAGGAAGAATTGCGGATCATGGCTGCGGTGCAGATCACTGTAGACGGCCTTCACGGGGACACTCCTGTTCGATCGGCTGAGCTGGACAGAGCGAGGGCAATGTGCCGCACGCAAGCTTTGGCTTGCGCGTTGTACACTATCAGCGTCGGCGACGATCTGAAACCGAGCGCGATTTCATGCTATGCCCGCATGCAGCGCAATGATTAAAAGACGCGGGACGCGAAGTCCGGCCATGGCCAGCGGCAAGACGGAAACAGAGGAAGCGGCAACGGGGCGGCGCGGGCGGCCGCGCTCCGCCGCGACAACGGCCGCGATCCTGGAAGGCGCCTATCAGCTGATGGCGACGACGGGCCTCGCCGCGACCACCATCGACGCGATCGCCAAACATTCCAACGTCTCGAAGATGACGATCTACAAATGGTGGCCGTCGCGCGAAGCGTTGCTGATCGATGCCTTCCTCGACCAGGCCTCGCGGGCCGTGCCGCTGCCCGAAACCGGCAGTCCGGTGGCCCGCATCCGCCGCCACGTCGCAACCTATGTCGAGGCGTTGCAGGGCGAGTTCGGCCGGGTGCAGCTCGCCGTGATCTCGGAATGTATCTCGAAGACCGGCACGGCGGAGCTGTTTTACGAGCGTTACCTTGGCCTGCGTCGCAGCAAGATGCTGGAGATCATCTCCGCCGGCCAGAAGGACGGCAGCATCGACGCACCGGGCGTCCCCGCCGATATCTATGATGCGATCTATGGCAGCCTGTTCTATCGCTACGTCTTCGGCATCAAGCCGTTGACGCCGGCCTACGCCCGCAATCTCGTCAATCTGGTGCTGCGGCCCCGCGCGGACGCTTGACTATCAAGCAGAGCGTTGGCGCTGACGGCGGAACCAGACCCAGGTCTCGCGCGTGACGGCCCGGTAACTGCTGCCGCGATACACGATGTGGCCATCGACGATGGCGTTCAGCTTCGGCAGCGCATGGAACGGCACCGTGGGATAGGCGTGGTGCTCGACATGGTAAGGCATGTTCCAGGCGAACCATTTCATGATCCTGCCGGTCATCGTGGTGCGCGTATTCTCGAACGCGCTCCGCGTCCGCTCGCAGCCGGTGTGCTCGGCATAGAGATAGGGGCGCAGGATGAGCTGACCGGCCAGGAGCGGCACGATCCACACCCAGAGCAGGATCGCACTGTGCAGCGCGAACGAGGCCGCGAGCAACAGCAGATAGCCCGCGAGATAGAGCCTCGCCTCCAGCACGATCGAGGCGCGCTTGTGCTCCGGAATCCACGGCACGACCACCTTTCCGGTGAGTGCATGCCAAAACATCAGGCGGATGCGAACCAACACCTGCAGCAGTCCCGAATAGGCGATCGCCAGCTGGGTGTCCGACGCGGGCTTGGGGCCGACGATCAGCTCCGGGTCTTTCTCCGGATCCTGCGTGTAGCGATGATGGTCCCAGTGAAACAGGCAGTAGTACTGGTAGGGCAGTCCGATCATGAAGGCGGACAGATTGCCGACGACAAGATTGAGCACTGGACTGCGGAACGCCGTCTTGTGCGCGGTCTCATGCACCACCATGAACAGGAATGCGACGAAGTAGCCCTGCACGGCAATCAGCGGCAGCGCCCATGGCAGACCGTAGCGCGATGAGACCAGAGAGATCAGCGCGCCGACGATGACGATCATCCCGTAATGGCTTGCCGCGCGCACCGCGCCGGCAAGGTTCGACTTGGTCGACAACTCGCGCAAGGTCAGCGGGCTGAGCGGCTTCAGGCGGGGTCCGGCGTCACTGGTCTCTGCGGTGCTCATGTCGTCTCACCTGTCAGCGTTGCAGCAGCGCCGAGATTTCGGCGTTGATGAAGGCGCGGTCTTCGGCGTTGTTGGCGGGATTGCCGGCCCGGTGCCCGTGGATCGACGGAATCGCATGCAGCGCGGCCGAGCGCGCGTTGACCAGGCGGCCGAGTTCAGCCTCGTTGTCGCGCGGGTCGAAATAGCGATCGGTACGCCCCGGCATCAGCAGGACATGCGCCTTGATCGCGGCCAGCGCCCGGTCGAAGTCGCCGCCGAATTGATCGCAACGGCTGATATCGCCGGCCTGCCAGATCGCGATCTGCACCATCAGATCATTCGCATCGCGCCGCGCGAAGGCACCGTCCCAGGATCCCGCGAGGTAGTCTTCCAGCGAGTTAAAGCCGGCCGCGCGCCAGACTTCCTCGCGATAGAACTCATGCGACATCGCCCAGCCGGCGTAGACGCGCCCCATCGCACGAAGGCCCGCCGCGGGCTTGCTGACGAAGCGGCCGTCCCGGTAGGCCGGGTCGGCGGTCAGCGCGGCCCTCACGCCTTCGAGGAACACATGATTATACGGCGAACATCGCGCGCTGCCGCAAACCACGGCTGCGCGCTCCACCATGTCGGGATACCGCGCGGCCCAGTGATAGGCCTGCATGCCGCCCATCGACCAGCCATAGACCAGCGCGAGCTTTGTCACGCCGAACCGCTCAACCAGCAGCCGCCGCTGGATCGCGACCGCGTCATGATAGGTGAAGGCAGGAAACGGCGCGCCGCCGAGCACCTCGGCCGAATTCGACGGCGAGGACGACAGGCCATTGCCGAACAGATTCGCGATGACGATGAAGTAGCGCTCGGGATCGAGCGCGCCGCCCGGCTGTACCAGCCATTCGATGTCGGTGTGCCGTGCGGCGAACGACGTCGGATAGAGGATGACGTTGTCCCGCGCCGCATTCAGCGTGCCATAGGTCTTGTAGGCGAGCCTCAGTTGCGGAAACACGGCACCGCCCTGCAGCGTCACATCACCTGCCTCGAACACCTCATAGTCGCGCGGCGTGGTCATCAGCATTCGACCTCGAGCAGCCGGGCGCAACGCTGCGCCCTTAATAACTGTACTATTGGTACACTAAATACGAAACCCTGGCAATAGCGGCAAAGGTGGAATGACACCGGGCCGATCCATTCAAAATCGGTATGGATCAATACCCGTTTCGGCTTGGACCCATTGTCGTCATGTCTCTAGGACAGACCCCGAGGAAATTTTCGAGGAGGCGCTAATGAGCGCAATTGTGTCCGCCGCAGACACGCGGCGATCCCGCGTCCGGCTCTTGATCGTGACGATGCTGTTTCTCGTCACCACCGTGAACTATGCCGATCGCGCCACGCTCTCGATCGCCGGCCCCGCCCTTTCCAAGGAACTGCATCTCGATCCGGTCGCGATGGGCTACGTGTTCTCGGCGTTCGGCTGGTCCTATGTGGTCGCGCAGGTGCCGTGCGGCTGGCTGCTCGACCGCTTCGGCTCCAAATGGGTCTATGCGATCAGCATCATCGTCTGGTCGATCTTCACCGCAACGCAGGGCCTGGTCGGATTCCTCTCCGCGGGCGCGGCCGTGGTCCTGCTGTTTGCCCTGCGCTTCCTGGTCGGCATCGCCGAGGCGCCGTCATTCCCGGCCAATGCCCGCATCGTCGCCTCCTGGTTCCCCGGCAATGAACGCGGCACCGCCTCGGCCTTCTTCAATTCGGGGCAGTATTTCGCCACCGTGATCTTCGCGCCGCTGATGGGCTGGATCGCCCATGAGTATGGCTGGCGCCATGTGTTCTACGTGATGGGTGCGCTCGGCATCGTCACGGGCATTGCCTGGATCAAGACCATCTACGAGCCCAAGGAACACCCCGCGATCAACGAGGCCGAATTCGACTACATCAAGCAGGGCGGCGCGCTTGTCGACATGGACGCGGCGAAGGCTGGCAAGACTCAGGACAGCGGCCCCAGCTGGGACCACATCCGCCAGCTGCTCGGCAACCGGATGATGCTCGGCGTCTATATCGGCCAATACTGCATCAACACCCTGACCTATTTCTTCCTGACCTGGTTCCCGGTCTATCTGGTGAAGGAGCGCGGGCTCTCGATCCTGCAGGCCGGCTTCGTCGCGACCTTGCCGGCGCTGTGCGGCTTCATCGGCGGCGTGCTCGGCGGGGTGATCTCGGACTATATCCTGCGCCGCACCGGCTCGCTGACCATGGCGCGCAAGATCCCGATCGTCGGCGGCATGCTGCTGTCGATGTCGATCATCGCCTGCAACTATGTCGACGGCCAGGCGCTGGTGGTCGGCTTCATGGCGCTCGCCTTCTTCGGCAAGGGCATCGGCGCGCTCGGCTGGGCGGTCGTCTCCGACACCTCGCCGAAGGAAGCCGGCGGCGTCTCCGGCGGCTTGTTCAACACCTTCGGTAACCTGTCC
Source organism: Bradyrhizobium sp. USDA 4538 (assembly GCF_024171045.1). Lineage (NCBI taxonomy): Bacteria > Pseudomonadati > Pseudomonadota > Alphaproteobacteria > Hyphomicrobiales > Nitrobacteraceae > Bradyrhizobium > Bradyrhizobium sp. USDA 4538. Next base: position 5,273,461 of record NZ_JALJZE010000001.1, on the reverse strand, counting down.
TCGATCACGACGCCGATCGTCATCGGCTACATTCTGGCCGCCACCGGCTCGTTCAACGGCGCGCTGGTGTTCGTCGGTGCCAACGCGCTGGTCGCGGCGATCGCCTATCTGTTCATCGTCGGCGAGATCAAGCGGGTGCAGCTCAAGGCGGCGTGAGCGCGCTTCACCTCTCCCCGCCTTCCGCGGGGAGAGGTCGAAATTCGCACAGCGAATTTCGGGTGAGAGGCGAAGCAATACGTCTCCGCAGAGACAGTCCTTCCGACTCGTTCGGATCGCGCGTGCACATCGAGGCGGCCGTTGCGCAGAGAGAGCCCCTCACCCCAACCCTCTCCCCGTAAGAACGGGGAGAGGGAGCAGAAAACCAAACGGCGGCTTCGGCCGCCGTCTTTGTCTGCTTGTTTATCTGCTTTTTTGTCTTCTTGGCCAGTGGGAGGCATCGATGCTAGAACGTACAAATCCCCGCGCGATCAATTCCGGGCTTGCATCGATGTTCGACCTGAGCCAGCTCCGCTGCTTTGTCACGGTGGCCGAAGAATTGCACTTCGGCCGCGCCGCGGCGCGGCTCAACATGACGCAGCCGCCGCTGAGCCGGCAGATCCAGGTACTCGAGCACATCATCGACGCGCCGCTGTTGGAACGCACCAGCCGCTCGGTGCGGCTGACGCCGGCCGGACGCAGTTTCCTGCCCGAGGCGCGGCGCATCCTGAAGCTGGCGGAATCGGCCTCGCAGGTGGCCCGCCGCATCGCGCTCGGCAAGACCGGCTCGCTCAAGATCGGCTTCACCGCCGCGGCCGCCTACGGCTTCCTGCCCGACCTGATCGCGGCCTGCCGCTCGCGCCTGCCCGAGGTCGATTTTTCGCTGAAGGAGATGGTCTCCGGCGATCAGTTCGAGGCGCTCACCACCGGGCAGATCGATGCCGGCCTGCTGCGCCCGCCGATCGCGCGGCCGGAATTCGCCAGCCGGCGCGTCGTGGCCGAGCCGTTGCTCGCCGCGATCCCGAAGAAGCATCCGCTGGCCGCGGCCGAGACCGTCAGCATCAAGGATTTCGACGACCAGCCCTTCGTGATGTATTCGCCCTATGAGGCGCGCTACTTCCATGATCTCCTGGTGTCGATGTTCACGCGCGCCGACGTGCTGCCGCGCTATGTGCAGCATCTCAGCCAGATCCACTCGATCCTCGCCATGGTGCGCGCCGGGCTTGGCGTTGCGATCGTGCCGGAAGCGGCCGCCAGCCTGAAGATCGCGGAGGTCAAGCTGAAGCCGCTGAAGCTGCGATCACCCGTGCCGGTCGAGCTGTTCATGGTTTGGCGGCGCGATCACGAGAACCAGTTGCTGCCGCCGCTGATCGAGATCGCAACCGAAATCGCAGCGCCGCATCTGCGCGGCGATTGATGCAGAGTTAGCATCGCTCGATACCGCGTTTGGCTTGGACGCGCATCGAAGCATTCCCTAGAAATTCCGCCATGGACGCGCGCTGCTCGCGCATCCCGTTCCCAGAAACATTCAAGGAGTGGCGCCATGAGCAAGATGACCCCTCAGGAGATGGCCGCTAGAATCGGTGGCGGCCTCCTGTCCTTCCCCGTGACCCCGTTCAACGCGGATTATTCGTTCGACGAGGCGACCTATCGCGCCAACATGGACTGGCTGTGCGGCTATGACGTCGCCGGCCTGTTCGCCGCCGGCGGCACCGGCGAGTTCTTCTCGCTGACGCCAAGTGAAGTTCCGCACGTCGTGAAGATCGCGGTCGACGAGACCAAGGGTCGCGTTCCCGTGCTGGCCGGCACCGGCTACGGCACCGCGATCGCGCGCGAGATCGCTGTCGGCGCCGAGAAGGCCGGTGCCGACGGCCTGCTGCTGCTGCCGCCCTATCTCACGCATGCCGAGCAGGACGGCCTCGCCGCCCATGTCGAGGCGGTGTGTTCGTCGGTCAAGATCGGCGTCATCGTCTACAACCGCGACAATGCGATCCTGCAGCCCGATACGCTGGCGCGCCTCTGCGAGCGCTGCCCGAACCTCGTCGGCTACAAGGACGGCATCGGCGATATCGAGCTGATGACCCGCGTCTACACCCGGCTCGGCGATCGCCTGACCTATATCGGCGGCCTGCCGACCGCGGAGACCTTCGCCCTGCCCTATCTCGACATGGGCGTGACCACCTATTCGTCGGCGGTGTTCAATTTCGTGCCCGAATTCGCCACCAATTTCTACGCCGCGGTGCGCCGGCGCGATCATCAGACCATCCATGCAGGCCTGAAGGATTTCATCCTGCCGCTGATCGCGATACGCAACCGCAAGAAGGGTTATGCGGTGTCGATCATCAAGGCCGGCATGAAGGTGATTGGCCGCTACTCCGGCCCGGTGCGGCCGCCGCTGACCGATCTTACCGAGCAGGAGATCGCCGAGCTCGCGGCGCTGGTAGCAAAGCTGCCGCGGGCCGCCGCGCAGCAGGCGGCAGAATAAGCTGAACGGCCGCGAAAACAGCAAAGGACGAAGGGGAGGAGCAGATGATCCAGGACACGATCCGCACCGGCTTTGCCGGGGCACCCGTTGTCACGGCGATGGAGGTGATCCCGGTCGCCGGCCGCGACGGCATGCTCCTCAATCTGAGCGGCGCGCATGCGCCGTTCTTCACCCGCAACCTCGTTATCCTCACCGACAACTCCGGCCACACCGGCGTCGGCGAGGTGCCGGGCGGCGAGAAGATCAAGAAGACGCTCGAGGACGCAAGCGGCCTCGTCGTCGGCCAGACCATCGGCGCCTGCAACAACATCCTGGCCTCGATGCGCCAGGCCTTCGCCGATCGCGACGCAGGCGGCCGCGGCAAGCAGACCTTCGACCTCCGCATCACCATTCACGCGGTCACCGCGGTGGAATCCGCGCTGCTCGACCTGCTCGGCCAGCATCTCAATCTCCCGGTCGCGGCGCTGCTTGGCGAAGGCCAGCAGCGCTCAAGCGTCGAGACGCTCGGCTATCTCTTCTTCGTCGGCGACCGCAGGAAGACCAACCTTCCTTACGTCGAGGGCGAGACCGGCAAGCCCGACTGGTTCGATCTGCGCCATCAGGTTGCAATGACGCCGGATGCCATCGTGCGCCTCGCCGAAGCGACGCAGGCGCATTACGGCTTTGCCGATTTCAAGCTCAAGGGTGGCGTGCTCAGGGGCGAAGAGGAGATCGAGGCCGTCACCGCAATTGCAAAACGCTTCCCGAAGGCGCGCGTCACGCTCGACCCGAACGGCGCCTGGTCGCTCGACGAGGCGATCCGGCTGTGCAGCAACATGCATGGCGTGCTCGCCTATGCCGAGGATCCCTGCGGCGCCGAGGCCGGCTTCTCCGGCCGTGAGATCATGGCCGAGTTCCGCCGCGCCACCGGGCTGCCGACCGCGACCAACATGATCGCGACCGACTGGCGCCAGCTCTCGCACGCATTGCGGCTTGGCGCAGTCGACATTCCGCTCGCCGATCCGCATTTCTGGACCATGCAGGGCTCGGTGCGGGTCGCGCAGACCTGCCGCGACAACGGCCTGACCTGGGGCTCGCACTCGAACAACCATTTCGATATTTCGCTGGCGATGTTCACCCATGTCGGCGCCGCCGCGCCCGGCAAGGTGACCGCGATCGACACCCACTGGATCTGGCAGGACGGCCAGGCGTTGACGCGCCAGCCGCTGCAGATCAAGGGCGGCAAGATCGCGATCCCGGATCGGCCGGGCCTCGGCATCGAGCTCGATCGCGGTGCCATCGAGGCCGCGAACGCGCTATACAAACAGCATGGTCTCGGCGCCCGCGACGACGCGCTGGCCATGCAGTTCCTGATCCAGGGGTGGACCTTCGACGACAAGCGTCCCTGCCTCGTGCGCTAACAAGAAAGGTTGGAAACATGACCGCTCACCAGAAGAACTTCATCGCCGGCGAATGGGTCGACGGAACAGGCATCACGCGGGACATCAACCCCTCCAACACGACCGATGTCGTCGGCGAATACGCCAAGGCCGACAAGGCGCAGACCGAAAAGGCGATCGCCGCCGCGAAGGCCGCATTCCCGGCCTGGGCGCGCTCGACGCCGCAGGAACGCTTCGACGCGCTGACCAGGATCTCGGTCGAAATCCTCGCCCGCAAGGAAGAGCTCGGCCGCCTGCTCGCCCGCGAGGAGGGCAAGACGCTGCCGGAAGGCATCGGCGAGGTGGCGCGCGCCGGACAGATCTTCGCATTCTTCGCCGGCGAAGCGCTGCGGCTGCTGGGCGAGAAAGGCGCATCGGTGCGCCCCGGCCTCGACGTTGAGATCACCCGCGAGCCCGTCGGCGTCGTCGGCATGATCACGCCATGGAATTTCCCGATCGCAATCCCGGCGTGGAAGATCGCGCCGGCGCTTTGCTACGGCAACACGGTGGTGTTCAAGCCGGCCGAGCTGGTGCCGGGCTCCGCCCATGCACTGTCCGAGATCATCGCGCGTTCCGGCATTCCGGCGGGGGTCTTCAACCTCGTGGTCGGCTCGGGCTCGGTGGTCGGCCAGACCCTGCTCGATCATCCCGATGTCGCAGCGATCTCCTTCACCGGCTCGGTGCAGACCGGCCGCAAGATCGCGCAGGCCTGCGTGCTCTCCAACCCCATGAAGAAGTTCCAGCTCGAGATGGGCGGCAAGAACCCGCTGGTCGTTCTCGACGACGCCGACGTGAAGGTCGCGGTCGAGGTCGCCGTCAACGGGGCCTATTTCTCGACGGGCCAGCGCTGCACCGCGTCCTCGCGCCTGATCGTCACGGCGGGAATTCACGACCGCTTCGTTGCCGCGATGACCGAGCGGATGAAGGGGCTTTCGGTGGATGACGCGCTGAAGAGCGGCGTGCATGTCGGCCCGGTGGTCGACCAGAGCCAGCTCGACCAGGACCTCCGCTACATCAAGATCGGCCAGGATGAAGGCGCCCGCCTGCACTGGGGCGGCGAATTGTTGAACCGCGAGACGCCCGGCTTCTATCTGCAGCCGGCGCTGTTCACCGAGGCGAACAACCAGATGCGCATCGCCCGCGAGGAGATCTTTGGCCCGGTGGCCTGCGTGATCCGCGCCAAGGATTATGAAGAGGCGCTGGCGATCTCGAACGACACCGAGTTCGGCCTCGCCTCGGGCATCTGCACGTCAAGCCTGAAATACGCCTCGCACTACAAGCGCAACAGCGAAGCCGGCATGGTGATGGTCAACCTGCCGACCGCCGGCGTCGACTACCACGTCCCGTTCGGCGGCCGCAAAGGCTCGAGCTACGGCGCACGCGAACAGGGTGCCTATGCCCGCGAGTTCTACACCACGGTGAAGACGGCTTACACGTTCCCGGGCTGAAGCAGTTGGAACAGAGTGCAGCCTCGTAAGACGCCGCGCCCCCTCTCCCGCTTGCGGGAGAGGGTCGGGGTGGGGCTCTCTCCACGAATCATACTGTGGAGAGAGCCCCCACCCGGATCGCATCTTCGATGCGATCCGACCTCCCCCCGCAAGCGCAGGGGTGTCCGGGGAAATTCAGGCATAGCGGAGCTCCATCTGGTCAGGTGAGATGGTTGATTTCCGACGGCTGGGGTTGATGGGCGGAGGTTTGTCGATGGCAGCGAGGGATCGACGCGTGAGCAGGAGCTGGCCGACGAGTTCGGCGAACCTGAGCGGGAGCATTTTGATGCAGTTGGTGTGAGCGGCGATGCGCAGCAGCAGGTAGGCAATCATCGCAGCGAGCACCTGAAGGCGGATCGCGTTGTCGTTGGCGCCGAGGAACTTGCGAATATCGAGATGCTGCTTGATCCAGCGGAACAGCAGCTCGATTTGCCATCGGCTCTTGTAGAGGGCGGCGATCTCGACGGCGCTACGGGCAAGGTCGTTGGTCAGGAGTGTGATCTTGCCGCCTTTCTCGCGTCTGATCTTGATGCGGCGGAGCGGGATTGGAAGGCGCGAATCGCCCTTGCTGGTGAGCTTCACCTCGTCATCGGCAAGGATTTCGAAGCCATCCCCGTTACGCTTGCGGATGGCGCGATGCCTGAGCGAGCGAAGACGGATGCTCGTCTTCGCCCGGGTAACGAAGAAAGCCTTGCTATCATTGATCTTCTGCCACCAGTCGAAACGGCAATAGCCCTTGTCAAACACATAGGTGGTGGCGGGCTGGATTGGGGTCTGTCGGCCGATCTCGATGTCATTGACGTTCGCGGCCGTCATCTCGACGCAGGTCGGGACATCGCTCCTTGGGTCGTAGACGACATGCAGCTTCATGCCGCGGATGCGGCCGTTCCACGTCGCCCAACTGCAGACCTTGCCGAGCGGGATCGGACTGGCGTCGATCAGACGCACCATCTCCATGCCTTCACTCCGCAGCTGGCGACGCGCCATCGCCGACAGCGCCGCAAAGGTTTGCGCGAAAATGCCGATCGGACGGCGGGCATTGGCATCGGACAACGTCGAGCGCGACAGCTTGCCGGTTCCCAAGTGATAGTGATGCTGCGAATTGGCGTTGAAGCCAGTCACCACCCCGCGCAGACTGCTGTTGCCGCTAAGCTGGGCATAGATCAGCGCCACCAGATGATCCCAGCTCCTGAACGACTTGTCGTAGGCATCCCCGTCCAGACGATCCACAACCGTCTGAAACTGCCGTCGATTGATCGGTTCAAGCAGCCTTCCAAAAATGCTACCGCGATATCGCATGCTCGGCCCTCTGTGTCTCGACAACCAGAAAAGACCGATTTGCCTCGGTCCTGCCGAGCATGCACCGCGACACAGTGAATCATTCCCCGGACACCCCTGCCGCAAGCGGGAGAGGTGAAGTGAAGCCAGGAGGAATACGGCATGGACCAGTCGATCGGCGCGCAGGAGCAGCCCCGCTACATCAAGCTCAACGAGCGCGACAATGTCGCGATCGTCGTGAATGATTTCGGGCTGCCCGCCGGCTCCCGCTTCGCGTGCGGCCTGACGCTGCGTGCTTTCGTGCCGCAGGGCCACAAGACCGCGCTCGAAGACATCGCCGAGGGCGCGCCGATCGTCCGCTATGGCGAGGTGATCGGCACGGCGCTGTCGCCGATCCTGGCCGGTGAGTGGGTCGACGAGGCACGCATCCGCATGCCCGAGGCGCCACCGCTCGATCAGCTCGAGATCGCGACCGCGGTGCCGCCCGCGCTGCCGCCGCTCGAAGGCTTCACCTTCGAGGGCTATCGCAATCCCGACGGCTCGGTCGGCACCAAGAACATCCTCGGCATCTCCTCCTCCGTGCAATGCGTCAAGGGCACGATGGAATATGCCGTGAAGCGCATCCGCGCCGAGCTCTTGCCGAAATATCCCAATGTCGACGACGTCGTGCCGTTGACGCACGCCTATGGCTGCGGCGTCGCGATCACGGCGCCCGACGCCGTGGTGCCGATCCGCACCCTGCAGAATCTCGCGCTCAATCCGAATTTCGGCGGCGAGATCCTTGTCGTCGGACTCGGCTGCGAGAAGCTCGCGCCCGAACGGCTGGTGCCGGAGGGCGTCGGCGATGCCATCGTGCGGATGCAGGACGAGGCGTTTGACGGCTTCGGCGCCATCGTCGACGCCATCATGACCCAGGCCGAGGCCCGGCTGAAGGTGCTCAACGCGCGCAAGCGCGAGACCTGCCCGGCCGCTGACCTTGTGATCGGCCTGCAATGCGGCGGCAGCGACGCGTTCTCCGGCGTCACCGCGAACCCCGCGGTGGGCTTTGCCGCGGACCTCTTGGTGCGCGCCGGCGCGACCGTGATGTTCTCGGAAGTCACCGAGGTGCGCGACGCGATCCAGCTGCTGACCCGCCGCGCCGTCAACGAGGATGTCGGCCGCGCCCTGATCCGCGAGATGGAATGGTATGACGGCTATCTCGCGCGCGGCGGCGCCGACCGCAGCGCCAACACCACGCCGGGCAACAAGAAGGGCGGGCTCGCCAACATCGTCGAGAAGTCGCTCGGCTCGATCGTCAAGTCGGGCTCCGGCCCGATCGCGGGCGTGCTGTCGCCGGGCGAGAAGGCGCGGCAGAAGGGCATGCTGTTTGCGGCGACGCCGGCGAGCGACTTCATCTGCGGCACGCTGCAGCTCGCCTCCGGCATGACCTTGCAGGTGTTCACTACCGGCCGCGGCACGCCCTATGGCCTCGCCGCCGCGCCGGTCATCAAGGTCGCGACCCGCAGCGAGCTGGCACGACGCTGGAAGGACCTGATCGATTTCGACGCCGGCTGCATCGCCACCGGCGAGAAGACCATCGAGGAAACCGGCTGGGACCTGTTCCGCCTGATCCTCGACGTCGCGAGCGGGCGCACCAAGCCGTGGTCGGACCGCTGGGGCATCCACAACGATCTGACGCTGTTCAACCCGGCGCCGGTGACCTGAGCAACCGTGCCTCCTTAACCACCCGTTAGCCACGTCCTGACCGGCCGGGGAACGTCGCAATTCGATTCAAATTGTCCGGGCATGGAGGCACACATGACCCGGACCATCAATGATCTCAGAGATCAGGCCGACCGCGCCGAGCGGCTGGCACGCACCGGCATGGACTCGTTGACGGCCGAGCGCCTGCGTGCCTACGCAGAGGAATGTCGCATCGAAGCGGCCGAGCGGGAGAGGCAGTCGGGGGCATCACCAGCAGCATAGATGTCCGAGGTTCGCCACCACACGCTCGTCAAAATTTCTGGAGTCCTCGCACTTCCTTCGCGGCGACCTTGATCAGCGGCTTGACCGCCTGTTCCTCTCGGCCAAGCACAACGCCCGAGGCAAAGGCGCTGGCGCGCTCTTTCCGATGCGGGGACTTCAGCGTCGCATCGACCGCCAGCTTGCGGTGCGCGACAAAATCGTTGAGCGAGCCAAGCGCATCCTGGACCCGCTTCAGGTGCCTGGACAGCCGCGCGAGTTGCTTGCGTTCACCCTTGCGCGGAAACAGGCTTTCGAAGAAATCGATCGCGTATCTGAGCTTCTTGGCCCTGATGCGCACCTTGTGCCGCTCCCGGGCCGACAGCTCGTCGAGACGCCGGCCATCCTTGCGCAGCTTCCTGATGCGGCGATGCAGCAGCGCGGCGGCGAAGTCCTCGATCGGACCGCCTTCGTCCTCCGCGGCAATGGTCCGCTTTGCCTCGATCCATTGCAACGTGTCGATCAGCATGGAGCGATAGCGCCGCGAATTGACCGCGTGCCTCGCGCCGGCAAATGCACGATCGCGGCGGCCGGAAAACTCCTGCCGGATCGCTTTGCCGCCGCGCCGCAGCAGCGCGTCATGCGATGCTGGCTCGATATCTTCCTTGACGAACACATCAAGCTCGCGCGCCGGCGCGAGCGCGTTGGTGAGCCATTTCAGCTGCGTCTTGATGTCTTCCGTCGGGGCTACGGTGAGGATCTTCGAGAACAGCGAGATCGCGGCGCGCAGCCGCCGCAACCCGACCCGCATTTGGTGAATGCCTTCCGCCTCGCTCTCGCGGACGGCATCGGCATTCGACGAGAAATGACGAAGCGCGGCGCGCGCGATTACCCGAAACGCCGCGCCGGCGGTAAGTCCGGCGTCGAGCACGATGCTCCCGGCGGAGACGACGACATGCTCCTCGCCATCGGCAAGTTCATAGCCGTGTTCGGCTTTCGAACGCAGATCGAGCTCCGCCGCCGCCTTCCGCTCCAGCGCCCTGGCGACCCGGAACAGGTCGAGCGGGCGGCCGCTCTTGAGCTCGAGTTCGACCTCGTCGATTCGGCGCGAACGGTGCCCGGCCGTGGTGCAGCCGCGATCGATCGCGAGTTCGATCTCGCTGCGTTTGGTCCGCAGCGGCACGGTGATACGCCGCACCGACGTCTCGAACACCGGCTTCAGCTTGCGACCCAGCCTGCCAGACGCGAGGTCTTCGAGCGGCGTGCCTTCAGCCTTGTCGAGGTTGAGGTTTCCGTTCGCTAGGTCAGTCTCCCATTCGCCCCGTTCAAACTGCGGACCCGCTCCCGACTTGATAGTCTGAACATAGTTGCCGCCATCCCGCCGCACGCGCAACGTCAGTCCGTGCCGCTTGAGCTTGTGCTTCGCGGTGTCGAAATAAGTCGAGACGAGATCGCTCTCGGATGGTGCACCGCTCTTGCTGCCGGCGACCAGCGGTTTCTTCAGTCCCTTGAGCTTGCGCGCGGGAACGTGGAATTTGAGCTCCGTCTCGGCCGCCATCGTCGCTCCATGCCTGGGGCACCAAGCAAACGTCCGCCGTGACGAGGTCAGCGACGGACGTTCATGCTCACACAAGATCGCCTGAGTTGGCGTCAATCGTCGTCGTTATGGATGACGGTCTTGCTGCGATTGCCGAATTCGTCCCGCTTCTTGATGACCGTGGTCCGGTCATGGCGCGGCTCACGCTCCCTGATCACCGTGGTGCGATCACGATCGCGATCGCGATATTCGGGTGCCCGACCAACCGTTACGCCTGCGCCGACGGGACCTGCGCGGACACCGATATCATCGGCGAACACAGGCGATGCGATCGCGGTCACCATGGCCGCGGTTAGCAGATACGTCCTCATGCCGTCTCTCCTCCTCCAGTTGCGACGTGAAGGAGGAACGTCGAGTGCGACGCACCGTTCCTGTATCGACCGTGCTGCAATTGCTCACGCTCAGTCGCGAAATATCGCGCCGGGAACTCGCTGAACAGGCATTCATCTGTGTGGCGAAATACCCATGTTCCACGCGTTGAATAGCCTGAATTGATGTCCCACGTCCTTAACTAATAGGAGGACGTTCCATGAAACAGTCACAGCACTTCCGCGACAATGCGGAGAACTGCGCGCAACTTGCCGAGCGTGCCGACGACGGGCCGACCTACAATCGCTTCAAGCGAATGGAAGCGGCTTGGCGCGCGCTGGCAAAGGAACAGGACTGGCTCGACGGCGAGACCTCGCCATCGGAAAATGCAGCCTAGATCCAGCCCGGCCGTGGCGGCAAATGCGACGTCGCCACGGCCCGCGGCCTACTCGGCGCTGCGCTGCCGCTGCCAGCGCAACAGATAGGCCTGCAGCCGCCAGATGATCGCCGACAGCACCACGCCGACCAGCATCAGCACCACGACCGCAACCATCATGCCCGAGGCCTCGCCGCGCGCCTCCGATTCGATGATGAGGCGACCGATGCCGCGCTCGGCGCCGATGAACTCGCCGACGATCACGCCGATCAGCGCGAAGGAGATCGCGGGCGTCAGCGAGGCGAACACCCAGGCCATGGTCGAGGGGATCACCACCGTCCTGGTGATCTGCCACTCGCTGGCACCGAGCAGCCGCGCCGCGTTGGTGAAACCCTCGTCGATCGAGCGGGCGCCCTCGAATGTGTTGAAGAACACCAGGAACACGACGACGATCCACGACGTCACGATCTTGGACATGTCGCCGATCCCGAATGCCAGCACGATGATCGGCGCCAGCGCGATCCGCGGGATCGAATTCACCGCGGTGATGAAGGGCTGAAAGATCGCGCTCAGCCGATCGGATCGTCCCAGGATCAGTCCGGCGACGAAGCCGCTGACCACGCCGGTGACGAAGCCGAAGAAGGTATTCTTCAGGGTAATGGCGGTCGCGGCCCAGAGGTTGTTCTCGTTGCGCGCCAGGCACTTTCCGAAGTCGCCGTTGAACCAGCTGTTGAAGGCGCCGAGCTTCGAGGTCAGGCAGCTCTGGATCAGGAAGTTATCGAAGATCATCGACGGCTTCGAGATGAAGTAGGGATCGAGCAGGTCGGGCACCAGCCAGGGCAGTTTGGTGCGGAGGTCGTAGCCCCATTGCCAGACTGACAGCACGACAACGCAGATCAAGACCTGCCAGCCGACCGTGCCGAGCGTGCCGTACCGTTTCATGTGCTGCGGCCCTTGACGAATTCCTCGCCCAGCGAATGCCAGATGTGCTGGAACATCTCGGCATAATGCGGGGTCTCGCGCACCTTCACCGCATCGCGCGGGCGGTCGAAATCGACCTCGAACATGTCCTTGATCCGGCCCGGCCGCGCCGAGAACAGGATGATGCGGTCGGCCAATGTCAGTGCCTCGCCGAGATCGTGGGTCACGAACAGCACGGTCTGCTGCTCGCGCTCCCAGATCCGAAGCAGCACCTCGTGCATGTCGATCTTGGTGTGGGTGTCGAGCGCGCCGAACGGCTCGTCCATCAACAGGATCTGCGGCTCGACGATCAGCGTCCGCATCAGCGCCGCGCGCTGGCGCATGCCGCCCGACAGCGCCGACGGATAGGCGTTCTCGAATCCCTTCAGGCCGGCCTGCGCGACGCATTCGGCGATGCGCTCGTTCCGTTCGTGAGCCGGCACGCCTGATAACTCCAGCCCGTAGCCGATATTGTCGCCGACGGTCCGCCACGGAAACAGTGTGTCGCGCTGGAACACATAGCCGACATTGGGCGTCGCCTTGCCGGCGACGACGCGCTTGCCGTCGATCAGGATCTCGCCGCCGGTCGGGCGGATCAGCGAGGCGATCATGTTGAGCACGGTGCTCTTGCCGGAGCCCGACGGCCCGAGCAGCGCGACGAACTCGCCGCGGCGGACGTCGAAGGTGACGTCGCGCACGGCCTCGATCGTGGTTTTGGCGAGCTGGAACGACTTGCTCAGGCCCTTGACCTCGACGCGGCGATCGGCCGAGGCGCGCGGCGATACGGTTGCGCTTGTCTCGAGCGCGCTCAACCCGGATAGGCCTTTCGCGCCGCTTCGATCAGGTTCGAATTGACCACATCGGCGATCTTGAGCGGCTTGATGCCGGTCATCTCGCGGAACCAGACCTTCTCGCCGCGAGCGAAGCTCGCGGCGTCGATCGAGCCCTCATAATCCGCGACCTTCTGGATCGACGTGATCTCCAGCAGATTGGCCTCGCGCGAGGTGCTGCCGACATAGGGCTCGATGGCGTCGTAGACCTCGGTCGGCTTGTGAGTCTTGATCCACTGCGAGGCCCGCCACAGCGCGGTGACGTAGGCCTGCATCTTGGCCGGGTCCTTGTCGATGGTGGCTTGCAGCGTGAAATGCGCCGTGACCGGCACCTTGCCGCCGATATGCTTGTTCCAGATCGCCTCGTCGGTGCCATCGAACAGCAATTCGCCCCAGCCCTGCTGCTGTGCCTCGTTCAACAGCGACAGCGAGCTGACGAGGATATCGACCTGCTTCGACTTCAGCGATCCCAGCATGGTGTCGACATTGCCGGTGCCGATCCAGGTCACCTTGTCGTCAAGCCCCATGGTTTCCATGTAATAGGACGACCAGACATGGTTGGTGCCGCCGAGCGAGGAGACCGAGACGATCGGCTTGCGGCCGTCGGGCCGCTTCCATTGCGTGAACGCCTCCAGCGAGTTGATGCCCTGGTCCTTCAGATCCTTGCGGATAATGAACATCACCGAGTTCGATCGCGTGTCGACCGGCAACAGCACGCGCGCGGCGCGGCCGTGATTGGTCAGCTGCATCGGATGGGTGACGTCGCCGATGCCGATATCGCCCTGCGACGAGGCGATGATCTCGCGGGTCTTCACGCCGCTGCCGCCCTGCACCAGCTTGCAGTCGAGCCCGGCCTCCTTGAAGTAGCCTATACGGTCGGCGACGAACTGCGTCTGATAGACTGGCACCGCGACCGGATAGATCGCGCGGCCCGCGGCCGCCTGCGCCCACGCACGCCCGGTCGCCAGCGCGGCGCCGCCGGCGGCGATGACCGTCAGCGCCGATCGCCTTGAAATGTGGGGCATGGTGAGGCGCGCCATCACGCGTGCTCCTTGGCCGAGATCCTGTCGAGTGCGCCGAGCACCGCATCGCCCATCTGGACGGTCGACAGCTTTTTCGCCCCGGCCTCGGCGATATCGGCCGTGCGGGCGCCGGAGGCCAGCGCGGTCTGCACCGCCTTCTCGAGCAGGTCGGCGTCCTCGGGCCGGTTTAGCGTCAGGCGCAGCAGCATCGCGACACTCAGGATCGAACCGAGCGGATTGGCGATGCCCTTGCCCGCGATATCGGGCGCGCTGCCATGCACCGGCTCATAGAGCGCCTTGCGCCGGCCGAAGCGATCGACCGGGCCGAGCGAGGCCGACGGCAGCATGCCGAGCGAGCCCGAAGCCATCGCCGCGCAGTCCGACAGGATGTCGCCGAAGATGTTGCCGGTCACCATCACGTCGAACTGCCGCGGTTCGCGCACGATCTGCATCGCGGCGTTGTCGACATAGAGATGGGTCAGCTCGACGTCGGAGAACTCCTCCTTGTGCAGCTTGATCACCTCCTCCCGCCAGACCACACTGGTCTCCAGCACATTGGCCTTGTCGACCGAGCAGACCTTGTTACGCCGGGTCCGCGCCAGTTCGAAGGCCGAGCGCGCCACGCGGCGGATCTGGTTCGTGGTGTATTGCTCGGTGTTGAAGCCGCGGCGCTGGCCGTCGGGCAGCGTCTCGATGCCGCGCGGCTCGCCGAAATAGATGCCGCTGGTCAATTCGCGGATGATGACGAAATCGACGCCGTCGAGCACCTCGGCCTTGAGCGGCGCGGAGGCCGACAGTGCCGGGCTCGCCACGATCGGCCGCAGATTGGCGTAGAGATCGTATTTGCTGCGCAGCCCCAGCAGACTGCCGGCCTTGCGCGCGGCCGCGGGCACTTCGGTGGTCTCCGGCCCGCCGGTCGCGCCCCACAGGATCGCATCGGCCTCGTCCATCGCCTCGGCGGTGTCCTCGGGCAGCACCTTGCCGGTCGCCAGATACGGGATCAAGCCGTATTGCGCCTCGCGCAGCGTCATCGGCACGTTACGCTTCGCCGCGAACCAGTCGAGCACGCGACGCGACTGCGCGGTGACCTCGGGGCCGATGCCCTCGCCGCCGACGACGGCGACCTTGACCATGTTGGATTGCGTGCTCATGCCGGTGTCCTTGAAGCGGGTGTCGTTGTCGAATGAATCCATGGCCGCGCCGCGCGGTCGGAGGCCTGGAAGGCGTGGATTTCGTCGTCGCGCTGCAGCGTCAGCGCCACCTCGTCGAGCCCCTTCAGCAGCCCCTCGCGCCGCCGCGGATCGATCTCGAACGAATGCCGCGCGCCCGACGGCGAGACGACGGTCTGGGCCTCGAGGTCGATCGAGACCTTGCCCGCGCCCTGCGTCGCCTCGATGTCGGCGGCAAGCTGATCGACCACCGCCTTGTCGACGATGACGGGCAGGATTCCGTTCTGGAAGCAGTTGGCGAAGAAGATGTCGCCGAAGCCGGAGCCGATGATGGCGCGGATGCCGCGCTCCTGCAGCGACCACACCGCGCCCTCGCGCGAGGAGCCGCAGCCGAAATTCGGCCCGGTCACCAGAATCTCCGCCTCGCGGTACGGCTCGCGGTTCAGGATGAACTCCGGATTCTCCGAGCCGTCGGGCAGATAGCGCAGCGAGCCGAACGCCCATTTACCGAGCGTGCCGCGGATCGAATTGCCCACCAGCCGCTCGATGCGGATGATGACGTCGGTATCGATATTGCCGCGCATGATCGGCGCGGCGGTTGCGGTGAGCTTGTCGAACGGTTTTGGCATACTCTAGCGTCCCATCATCCTGACATCGGCGATCGCACCGGCAATGGCGGATGCTGCGGCACTCGCGGGGCTCGCCAGATGCGTCCGCGCGCGCGGCCCCTGCCGGCCGACGAAATTGCGGTTCGAGGTCGAGACCGAGCGCTGCCCGGGCGCCACCACCTCGCCATTGGCGGCAAGGCACATCGAGCAGCCCGGCTCGCGCCACTCGAAGCCGGCGTCGATGAAGATCTTGTCGAGCCCTTCGGCGACCGCCTCGCGCTTGACGTTCTCCGAGCCTGGTACCACCCAGGCGCGGACCCCGGCCGCGACCTTGCGGCCGCGCGCAACCTCGGCCGCGGCGCGCAGATCGCTGAGCCGGCTGTTGGTGCAGGAGCCGATGAACACCCAATCGACCGGCGTGCCCGCGATCGGCGCCCCGCCTTGCAGGCCCATATACTCGAGCGCAGTCTCGATCGCGGCGCGCCGCAAGGGATCGTCGACCGCCTTCGGGTCGGGAATCACGCCGTCGACGCCGACGACGTGCTCGGGGCTGATGCCCCAGGTCACCTGCGGGATGATCTTCTCGACATCGATCACGACCTCGCGGTCGAACACCGCGTCGGGATCGCTCGGCAATTCGCGCCACGCTTTCACCGCGAGATCCCACATCTCGCCTTGCGGCGCATAGGGACGGCCGCGGAGGAATTCGAACGTCTTTTCGTCCGGCGCGACCATGCCCATCTTGGCGCCGAGCTCGATCGAGAGGTTGCAGATCGTGAGCCGGCCCTCGATCGGCAGCGCGCGGATCGCACTGCCGGCATATTCGACCGCATAGCCGGTGCCGCCGGCGGCGCCGATATGGCCGATCAGCGCCAGGATCATGTCCTTGGCGGTGACGCCGAGCGGCAGCTTGCCCTCGAAGCGCGCGCGCATCGTCTTCGGGCGGCGCTGGATCAGCGCCTGCGTCGCCAGCACATGGGTGAGCTCGCTCGATCCGATGCCGAAGGCGAGCGCCCCCAAGCCGCCATGGGTGCAGGTGTGGCTGTCGCCGCAGACGATGGTCGCGCCTGGCAGGCTCAGGCCGAGCTCCGGACCGATGACGTGGACGATGCCCTGGCCGGGCTGATCGACGTCGAACAGCGTGATGCCGCTCGCCGAGGTCTCGACCCGCAGCGCAGCCAGCAATTCCAGTCCGATCTTGCTGGTTCCGGCGCGGCCCGGCGCCGTCGACAGCGCGTGATCCGGCGTTGCAAAGGTCAGTTCGGGATTGTGGACCTTGAGGCTCCGGCTCTTCAGATCGAGCAGGCCGCGCGAGCCACCGAGATCGTGCAGCAGATGGCGGTCGATATGAAGGAGGTCTGTGTCTTCGCTGAGGCGAGCAATGACATGCTGGCCCCAGATCTTCTCGAGCAAACTTCGGCCGGGCATCCGCCTTCCCCTGCTCTCTGCGTTTCCATGCGGCTTGATCTTATTGGCGCCAATCTGGGCCAAAGTTGTCGTCAAGTGAAGCAGTTTTGCCCTAACATCACATATGTGATGGAGGTGCGGTACTTGACCCACCGAGGAGCCAGCCATGCCGAATCCGAATAAGACGGCCATCGTCAAATCGGCCATGCGGACGTTTGCAGTTCTGGAGTTCTTTCGGAAAACAAAGCGGGCTGCTTCCGTGACCGAAATATCGTCCGCGTTGGAGATGCCGCAATCGAGCACGTCAATGTTGCTTCGATGTCTCGTCGAATTGAACTACCTGGAATACGAGCGAAAGACCCGGCTCTTCATCCCCAGTTACCGGGTCAATCTGCTCGGTGACTGGATCCGTCGTTCCCCGTTCCGTGATACCAAGCTCACCGATCTGATGGAGGAACTCTGGACCGCGACGGGCGGCGAAACCGTCATGCTCGGACAACAGGCCGGCGCGGCCGGGATGCAATATCTGCACGTGGTCCCTGGCGGCTCTCAGCTTCAGTACACGGCACAAGCCGGTCAAATACGACCGATGGTGCGGACCGCGCTCGGACATGTGCTGCTGAGCCAAATGCCGAACACCAAAATTCGCGGCATTATCCGGCGCAACAACGCCGAGGAGCCGAGTCAATCGGCGCGCGTTCGCGAATCCGCCTTTCTCGAGGAGGTCGAGCGCATTCGCCGCCGCGGCTATTCCGAGTCAGGCGGCCGCACGACGCCGGGCGCAAACACAATAGGCATGCTCGTTCCTCTGCCAAAGCGACGCGCTCCGCTGGCTATCGGCATCGGCGGCCCCATCGAACGTATCGCGGCAAAGCGCGCGCACATCATTGATGTCATGCAGAGCCGGCTGAAAGAATTGACAGATGAAGCCGGGCCAAGATTCGTTGAGAAATGACCTCTTGGGACGCATAACGCGTCGTGCGGATGACGGAGCCGTAGCCCGGATGAAGCGAAGCATTCGGACTAAATATCTGTCTTCTCCTTCCCCCTGAAAGGGGGAAGGTCGGGATGGGGGTCAGCCGCAGGCGACGCTCTATGTGGAGAGAGTTGATCCCCACCCGCTTTGCTCTGGCGAGCAAAGCAACCTCCCCTTTTGAAGGGGAGGTTGGGACCCGCGCTGCAGTTAGATCTTTCGAATTTCCTACGACGCCAGCGCTTCTTCCGGCATCACGGCCGACAGATGCTGGCTTTCGGCCACGGCGCGGTTGGTGATGCGGCCGCGATGCACGTTGAGGCCGGCGCGCAGATGCGGATCCTCGACCAGCGCGCGCAGCCCCTTCGATGCCAGCGCCAGCCCGAACGGCAAGGTGGCATGATTGAGCGCGTGGCTCGAGGTGACCGGCACCGCGCCCGGCATATTGGCGACGCAATAATGCACGATGTCGTCAACGAGGTAAGTCGGCGCCTGATGCGTGGTCGGCTTCGAGGTCTCGAAGCAGCCGCCCTGGTCGATCGCGACGTCGACCAGCACCGCGCGGCGTTTCATGCCTGCAAGCTGCGCGCGCGACACCAGCTTTGGCGCGCTGGCGCCCGGCACCAGCACCGCGCCGATCACAACATCAGCCGCGAAGACCTCCTGCTCGATCGCTTCCAGCGTGGCGTAACGGGTGCGGACGCGGCCGAGGAAGAGGTCGTCGAGCGCGCGCAGCCGCGGCAATGAGCGGTCGAGAATGGTGACTTCGCTGCCAAGGCCTGCCGCCATCCGCGCCGCATGGGTGCCGACCACGCCGCCGCCGATGATCGCAACCCGCGCCGGCGGAACGCCGGGCACGCCACCGAGCAGCTTGCCCATGCCGTCGGCGGATTTGCGCAGCGCGACGCCCGCGGCCTCGATCGCGAGCCGCCCGGCGACTTCGCTCATCGGCGCGAGCAGCGGCAGTCCGCCATGTGCGTCGGTCACCGTCTCATAGGCCACCGCCGTGCAGCCGGAGGCGATCAGACCCGAGGTCTGCGGCACGTCGGGCGCGAGATGCAGATAGGTGAAGAGGATCTGTCCCTCGCGCAGCCTGATCCATTCGGTCGGCTGCGGCTCCTTCACTTTCACGATCATCTCGGCGACGGAAAACACTTCTTCGGCGGTGTCGGCGATGCGCGCGCCGGCCAGGGTGTAGACGTCGTCGCCGGCACCGATGCCGTCACCGGCGCCGCGCTGGACCACGACCTCGTGGCCGTGCGCCACATATTCCCGCACCGAGGCAGGCGTCAGCCCGACCCGATATTCCTCGACCTTGATTTCCTTGGGCACGCCGATGCGCATGGTCCGCTCCTTGAAGGATTCGTTTCCGCCGCCATCAAGGCTATGCCCCGTCACATGGCGTTTCTCAGCGATTTCCGGCTTGCTCACAGCCGAATACGCCCATATCCTTCGCTTCTAGCTCAGCCCTTGAAGGAAATCTGCGTGGACGGTCTCGATCGTATCGACCTCAAAATCCTCGCCGAGCTGGTCGCTGATGCCCGCGCCAGCCAGATCGAGCTTGCCGAGAAGGTCGGGTTGTCGCCGACCGCCTGCGCGCGACGCATCCGCCATCTCGAGGAGATCGGCGTGATCCGCGGCTATCGCGTCGACCTCGAACCATCAACGCTTGGACTCGTGACGACCGTCGTCGTCACCATCACGCTGGAGAAGCAGAGCGAGGATTATCTCGCAGCCTTCGAGGCGGCGATCGCACGCTGTCCCGACGTCGTGTCCTGCCATCTGATGTCGGGCAGCGACGATTATCATCTGCAGGTGATCGCCCGCGACATCGCCGACTTCGAGCGCATCCACAAGCAGCATCTGTCGCGGATGCCGGGCGTCGCCCGCATCCATTCCAGCTTCGCGATGCGCGAAGTGGTCCGCCGCACCATTCCCGAGACCGCGCTGCGCGGCTGACGGTCACGCACCACCACGCACTGTCACAATCGCGCACTGTCACAATCGGACACTGTCACAATCGGGCACTGTCACAATCGGATCTGCCCGGCTCGCTCCCACACGCAATTTTTTTAGTTCGTGATTCGCCGCCTTCTATGACAGAATTGCTACAGTTCAATATCAATTCGGTTACACGCGGAGCGGTGAATGAGCATGGAGTGGCGGGCACGGCCGGTTTCGCTGGCTTGGTCAAATCCAGTGGTCCGGTGGTGGGGCTTCTTGAGCCTCGTCAGCGCCGCCAACATCGCGGTCTGGTTCGCGCTCTACCGCCAGTTCAATGAACAGGCCAATGGCAGCTTCAGCAACACCTCGGGCATCGGCCTGATGATGCTGCTGTGCGCGGCCTATGTGTTCGGCTGTGCTTTCCGCTCGGTCCTGCCGCGCGCCGACGTGCAGCGCATCTGCCTGTTCGACACCTGGCTGTCGAGCGTCGTGGTCGGCCGCACCGTCGCCACCGTCGCCGAGGTCTGCTTCGCCGCGCAATGGGCGATCATCCTGCATCAGCTCGGCACCATGACCGGCGCCGAGACCACCGTGAACATCGCCTGGATCATCGTGCCGCTGATCGTGATCGCGGAATGCTTCTCCTGGTATGCGGTGCTGACCACCCATTATCTCTGCAACGCGATCGAGAACTCGATCTGGGCGGTGGTGTTCTTCCTGGTCGGGATTGCTCTGTGCCGGCTGCTGCCGGAGTTTCATGGCCCGGTGCGCTGGGCCTTCATCGTCGCGATCGTCGGCATCGCCGGCTTCCTCGCCTTCCTGATGACCGTCGACGTCCCGATGTATCTGAATCGCTGGCGCGCCAACCTCGCCGCCGGCGGCACGCTGCTGCATCCGCTGGAAGGCCTGCGCGACGTCAGCCGGCGCTGGGTCGTGACCCATGACATCGCGGAATGGCGCGAGGAGATCGCCTGGATGTCGCTGTATTTCAGCATGGCGGTCTGGTCGAGCCTCGCGCTCTGCGTCGGCTACTCGCTCGAGGATCAGCTGCCGCGCTACCGCACCGAGCCCGTGATCGTCGCAACGACGCCGGCGCCGACAGCGCAGCACACCGCCACGATCGACGCGGCGGTACCGTCGCGGAATTGATCGGCAACCGCCCACGCGCAGCTTGTCGCCATTGGCGCTTTCGGAGTAAAGGCTGAGGCGTCCCCGCTCATCCGTCAGCGCGTTCCATGCCCCGCATCACCATCATCGAAACCGGGCTCGTCAACCCGCAAGCCCGCGAGCGCCACGGCAGCTATCCGCAGATGTTTCAGCGGATGGTGGCGACCGCCGATCCATCTGTTGGCTGCGACGTCGTCAGCCTCGCCAATGGCGAGACGCTGCCGGATCCGGTCGCATTGGATGCGATCCTGATCACGGGATCGGCCGCCGGCGTCTACGACGACGTCGCGTGGATCGCGCCGCTCGAAGCCTTCGTGCGCACGGCCCATGACAAGCGCATTCCGACTGTCGGCGTCTGCTTCGGCCATCAGCTGATCGCGCAGGCGCTCGGCGGCACGGTGCGCAAATCCGAGAAAGGCTGGGGCATCGGACGCCATGTCTATCGGATCGCGCCGGACAACGGACTGATCGACGGCGAGACGATCGCCGTCGCCTGCTCGCATCAGGACCAGGTGGTCGACGCGCCCGCCTCCGCACGCACCATCCTGTCGTCCGCGTTCACGCCGCACGCCGCCCTGCTCTACGCCAACGGCACGACGCTGTCGGTGCAGCCGCATCCGGAATTCACCGCCGACTATGCCGGCGCGCTTTGCGACCTGCGCCGCGGCCTCGCGCCGGATGCCCTGATCGAAGCCGCCAAGACTTCGCTCACCGAACCGCTCGACCACGCCACGCTTGGCGGCGTGATCACGCGCTTCCTCGTGCGCCGTAGCAACTAGACATCGTGTTCGCTTGGCGGCCGCAACGGAACTGCGCTCCCTCGCCCCGTTCTTACGGGGAGAGGGTTGGGGTGAGGGGCTGTCACCACGTCAACGGAGCCAGAAAAATTCGCGGAGGCTCCCCCTCACCCGCATCGCATCTTCGATGCGATGCGACCTCTCCCCGCACGCAGCAGGGGTGTCCGGGGAAATTCAGGCATAGCGGAGCTCCATCTGGTCAGGTGAGATGGTTGATTTCCGACGGCTGGGGTTGATGGGCGGAGGTTTGTCGATGGCAGCGAGGGATCGACGCGTGAGCAGGAGCTGGCCGACGAGTTCGGCGAACCTGAGCGGGAGCATTTTGATGCAGTTGGTGTGAGCGGCGATGCGCAGCAGCAGGTAGGCAATCATCGCAGCGAGCACCTGAAGGCGGATCGCGTTGTCGTTGGCGCCGAGGAACTTGCGAATATCGAGATGCTGCTTGATCCAGCGGAACAGCAGCTCGATTTGCCATCGGCTCTTGTAGAGGGCGGCGATCTCGACGGCGCTACGGACAAGGTCGTTGGTCAGGAGTGTGATCTTGCCGCCTTTCTCGCGTCTGATCTTGATGCGGCGGAGCGGGATTGGAAGGCGCGAATCGCCCTTGCTGGTGAGCTTCACCTCGTCATCGGCAAGGATTTCGAAGCCATCCCCGTTACGCTTGCGGATGGCGCGATGCCTGAGCGAGCGAAGACGGATGCTCGTCTTCGCCCGGGTAACGAAGAAAGCCTTGCTATCATTGATCTTCTGCCACCAGTCGAAACGGCAATAGCCCTTGTCAAACACATAGGTGGTGGCGGGCTGGATTGGGGTCTGTCGGCCGATCTCGATGTCATTGACGTTCGCGGCCGTCATCTCGACGCAGGTCGGGACATCGCTCCTTGGGTCGTAGACGACATGCAGCTTCATGCCGCGGATGCGGCCGTTCCACGTCGCCCAACTGCAGACCTTGCCGAGCGGGATCGGACTGGCGTCGATCAGACGCACCATCTCCATGCCTTCACTCCGCAGCTGGCGACGCGCCATCGCCGACAGCGCCGCAAAGGTTTGCGCGAAAATGCCGATCGGACGGCGGGCATTGGCATCGGACAACGTCGAGCGCGACAGCTTGCCGGTTCCCAAGTGATAGTGATGCTGCGAATTGGCGTTGAAGCCAGTCACCACCCCGCGCAGACTGCTGTTGCCGCTAAGCTGGGCATAGATCAGCGCCACCAGATGATCCCAGCTCCTGAACGACTTGTCGTAGGCATCCCCGTCCAGACGATCCACAACCGTCTGAAACTGCCGTCGATTGATCGGTTCAAGCAGCCTTCCAAAAATGCTACCGCGATATCGCATGCTCGGCCCTCTGTGTCTCGACAACCAGAAAAGACCGATTTGCCTCGGTCCTGCCGAGCATGCACCGCGACACAGTGAATCATTCCCCGGACACCCCTGCGCACGCAGGGGAGAGGTGAAGGAAGCGCTTGCTTCGCTGTAAAGCCTTCATTCGCAGCTAGCCCTTGTGCCACTGCGCGGCGGCGTCGCGGGCGAAATCGCGATAGGCCCGCGGCGCGCGGCCGAGCAGCTTCGTCAGGCGTGCCAGCTCATCGGCCGTCGCGACCGCGCCGTCGCTCTGGTACCGGCCGAACATGAGGCGCATGTCGAGCGCGAGCCATGCCGGCATCGCTGCCTTGAAACGCTGCTCCATCGCCGCGAGATCGTCCCCGCCATAGCTGACCGCGCGGCCAAGCTCATCGCGCCAGATCGCAGCCGCGCCCTCGCCGGTCACGACGTCGGGGCCGACCAGCGCGTAGGTCTCGCGGCCCAGCGGTGCGGACGCGCGCTCGCGGCGCAGCAACTCGATCGCGGCCGCCTCGCCGATATCGCGGATGTCGACCATCGAGATGCCCTTCGCGCCGATCGGCATGCCGTAGGCGCCGAAGTTCAGCAGCGGCTCCTTCAGCCGAAGATCGTTCTGGATGAAATAGGACGGACGCAGGATGGTCGCGGGAAGATCGAGCGCCTCGATCATCCGCTCGACCGTGTGCTTGCCGGCGAAATGCGGCACGTCCGCATAGGCCTCGCCCTTGAACACCGAGAGATAGACGATGCCCTTGACGCCGGCCTCGCGCGCGGCGGTCAGCGTCAGCATCGCCTGCGTCAGTTCGTCGGCGGCATTCGGCACCAGCAGGAACAGCGTGCTGACGCCAATGAGCGCCGCGCGGACCGAATCCACGTCGGCAAGATCGCCGCGAACCGCCGTCACGTGCTGCGGAAATTGCGCCTTGCCGGGCGAACGCGTCAGGGCCCGAACCTCGACGCCCTGACCGGCGAGATGATTGAGAACCTGGGTGCCGATGGTGCCCGTGCTGCCTGTCACCAGAATGGTCATGTCGCATACTCCTCTTTTGGGGCAGACCGTCTGCCGTTGCGGAGAAGCTATCTGTTCCAATTTTCCTTTGGAGATGGCATTATCTGAACACATCGTTTCGAATATGGAACAGTTCGATGGACCTTCAGGCACTCGCCGATTTCAATCTGGTGGCCGCTCATGGCGGGCTCGGCCGCGCCAGCCGCGCTTCCGGACGGGCCAAGGCCACGCTGTCCCGCCGCGTCGCCGAACTGGAACAGAGTCTCGGCGTCCGCTTGATCGAGCGGGGTTCGCAGAGCCTGCGATTGACCGATGAGGGCCGCGCGCTGCACGAGCGCACCAGCGGTCCATTGTCCGACATCGCCGAGGCCGGCGAAGCCGTGGTGCTCGGCGCATCGACACCGCGCGGCCGCTTGCGGGTCAGCGCGCCGGTCTTGCTCGCCCATGTCGCGTTCGGCCGGATCGGTGCGCGCTTTGCGCGCGCCTATCCCGACGTCCAGCTCGAGATCGTCGCCGAGGATCGCCTGGTCGATCCGGTGGAAGACGGCTATGACCTCGTCATCCGTATCAACCCGTCACCGGATGAACGTCTGGTCGGCCGCCGCTTCCTCAGCGACGAGCTGCTGGTCGTGGCGCATCCCGATCAGCAACGACCGATGACCGCCGCGCGCGATCCCGATGGCGTCACCGTCGATGCCGTTCTGATGTCGCCGACGCCGCCCGATATGGTCTGGCGCATCCGGAATGAACGCGAAGAGATGATGCTCAGGCCGCGGCCAATGCTGCGTCTCTCATCGATGCTGATGATGCGCGATGCGGTGCTCGCAGGCGCGGGCGCGGCCCTGCTGCCGAAGCTGCTGGTCGATGACGACATTGCCGCGGGTCGGCTTGCCTATTGGGGAACAGATGCCAGACCTCCGGTCGAGATCTGGGCACTGCAGAGCTCGCGACGGCTGGTCGGCGCAAAGGTTCGCGCGTTTCTCGACGTCGTCGAGCAGGCATTCCCGAACCGGGTGTTCGTCCCGCCGGCCTGAGTTGCAGCCCGGACGATGCGCCTCAGGTCATGCTGCCCGGCATGAAGCAGCGCACGCGCGGGTGGCCGTCGATATAGTGCTTCCACACCATGGTGCGCCCGACCTTGTTCGGCTCGGTGATCACCGCCTCGTTCGGCACGACAACCCATTCATTGTCGATGAGCACGCGATAGTGGCCGTGATCCGACTCCCAGTCGGGATCGGCGACCACATAGCCGTCGGCATCCGAGCAGCATTGTCCATAGCCGCTGCGCAGGCTTTCGAACCAAGGCTTCAGCGGTGAATTGGCGTAGCGGCCGTCGTCTCGCGCCAGGGTCGGCGATGTCAGCCACATCGTCCCGAGCAGCAGTGCCGCACGCGTGATGGCGTGCATGTCGTCGTCTCCGTAAGTGTCGATCCAGCTGCGGGCGCGCGTCACAGACTGCTCGTCTGCGACGCTGCCGCCGCAGGCGAGAACACGACACATCCGCGCCCCAGCACCTGACATTGAACGATGCAAGAGCAGGGCCAGACGGGATGCCGGAAGACTACGGTCGACGAAAGTATAGGGCGTGAAGCACGATCAACGACTCATTGCTGCGACCTCGGGGACGAGCGGCGGTGCGCTGCGCGACGCCGCCTGCAGCGCGCATTCGACGAACCGGCGCGGCAGCAGCGAAGCGTTGGAGCGCATCGCCACCAGCATGCGGCTCTCCGCATCCGGCGTGTCCAGCGGCTTCGCCACCACATTCATCACGCCGGCCTGCTGGTAGCAGGACGGCAGGATCGAAAGCCCGATCCCGGCCGCGACCAGGCTGAGCACGGTGCGCAATTCATGCGCCTCCTGCACCACACGCGGGGCAAAGCCCGCCCGCCGGCACAGCATCGCGGCCTGATCGCCGACACCGCAGCCGCTCTCGGCCATACCGACGAATTCATGCTCGGCAAGGTTGGCCATCTCGAGCGCGCCCTTCGCGCCGGCCAGCGGATGATCCAGCGGCAGGAACACCATCAGCCGGTCGCGCCACACCAGATGGACCTGCAGATCGGCCGCCGGCCTGAAATCGAGCGGCGGGCGCATGATCGCGACATCGAGTTCGGCGTCGGCAAGCGCGCGCAGCTGCGTTGCCGTCGACATGTGCCGGAGCTCGATCTTCACCCGCGGATAGCTGGCGCGAAAGCTGCGGAACAGCTCGGCGAACATGTCGAGCATCGGGACCGAGCCGGTGAAGCCGACCCGGATCATCCCGGCCTCGCCGCGCGCCGCACGGCGCACCGTCTCCGACGCCAGATCAAGCTCGCTGACCGCACGCCGCGCATGTTCCAGCAGCAACTGCCCGGCCTGCGTCAGTTCCACCGCGCGCCGCGTGCGCGCCAACAGGCGCGTGCCGAGTTCTTCCTCCATCGCCTTGATCTGCGTGCTCAGCGGCGGCTGGCTGACATGCAAGCGTTTGGCGGCGCGGCTGAAGCTGAGCTCTTCGGCTACCGCGATGAAGTAACGAAGCTGCCTGTAATCCATCGCTTATTCCGATTCCCTATAAGTCGGGGGTCAACAAGGTATTTGACCTCACGGGGCCGTTTCCCGATCTTCGCGCGAAATCACCAGTCCTCCAAGGGAGAAGCGCGCGAAATGCGTCAGGTTCAGGCACGACGGCGCGGCGCTCGCAGCGGGTCAGCCATGCAATATCGCAGCGGACGATAGAAGATGACCGTTCCGTTTCGCGTTCTCGTCACCGGCGACAGCCTCGCGCCGGCTGCCGTCAATGTCCTCAGCGAGATCGGTGCAGATGTCGTGCTGATGCGCGATGCCGTCACGCCCGACCGTCTCGCGCACGAGATGGCGCGGGCGCCGACGCAGGCGATCCTGATGCGCGGCAATCCGGTGTTCTCCGCCGCCACCATCGCCGGCAATCCGCACCTGCGCGTGATCGCAAAGCACGGCGCCGGCGTCGACAGCGTCGATATCGATGCCGCAACCGCCAGGCGCGTGCTGGTGATGGTCGCGGGCGATGCGAATGCGCCTGCGGTTGCCGAGCACACCATCGCGCTGATCCTCGCGCTCGGGCGCGACGTCGTCAGCTTGAACGCGCGAACCCATTCCGGCGCCTGGGACCGCGCCACCTATCGCGGCCGCGAAATCCGCGGCCGCACAATCGGCCTGGTCGGCTTCGGCCGCATCGCCCGGCACGTCGCGCGCGCGGCGGCCGCGCTCGGCATGAGCGTCGTCGCGCTCGGCCGAACCAGAGGCCGCGTCGATCCGGCGCTGGCGCGCGAAGCCGCCGATCTCGCCGAGCTGCTCGCGGTCTCCGACATCGTCAGCCTGCATGCACCGCTGACCGATGCGACGCGCGGCATGATCGATGCCGGGCGGCTCAACGCCATGAAGCCGGGCTCCCTCCTGATCAACACCGCGCGCGGCGCGCTGGTCGACGAGGACGCGCTGTGCGCGGCGCTGAGAAGCTGCCATCTCGCCGGTGCCGGCCTCGACACGCTGGCGGAGGAGCCGCCGGCCAAGGACAGGCCGATCCTGCAGGCACCGAACCTGATCGTGACGCCGCATATCGCAGCCCAAACCGGCGCATCGATCACGCGGACCGGCGTCGAGGCTGCGCGCAACATTGTCGCGGTCCTCACGCAACGCGACATCGATCGCGCGAATGTGGTGAACCCGGCGGCACTCGACGCACCTTAAATCTCGCAGAAACGGCCCAGCAAGAGGCCGCAACAAGAGGAAACGAACATGGATCTGGGGTGGCTGTCCAAGCTGTCCGCCGTCGAACGCAAGACCTTCTTCGCCGCCTTCGGCGGCCTTGCACTCGATTCGATGGACACGACGATCTACGCGCTCGTCACGCCGGCGCTGATCGCAACGCTGAGCCTGTCGCGGCCTGACGCCGGCATTCTGGCTTCCAGCTCGTTGATCGGCACCGCCCTGGGCGGCTGGGTCGCCGGAATTGCCGCGGACCGGTTCGGCCGGGTGCGCGTGCTGCAATTCACCATCCTCTTGGTCGCGGTCTCGACCTTTGCCGCCGCCTTTGCCGACGGCTTCTGGTATCTCTTGGTCGCACGCGCCGTCCAGGGCATGGGCTATGGCGGCGAGGCCGCGGTCGGTGCCGTGCTGGTCGCCGAAGTGGTTTCGGCCGGCATGCGCGGCCGCGTCGCCGCCGCGATCCAGAGCGGATACGCCGTCGGCAATGCGCTGTCGGTGGCGCTGTTTCCCGTCATCTTCGGCTGGCTGTCGCAGAACATGGCCTGGCGCGTGTTCTTCGCGATCGGAATCCTCCCCGCGCTGCTGGTCTTCTTCGTCCGCCGCTTCGTGCCGGAATCCACGATCTTCGTCGAGGAGAAGGCACAGCGCGCCGCCTCGCCGACGCACAGCTTCTGGACCATCTTCACCGGCGAGCATCTGTTCAAGACGCTGGTCGCGACCTTCTTCACCACGGGCACGCTCGGCGCGGCTTATGTGATGATCACCTGGCTGCCGACCTATCTGCAAACCGGGCTGCATCTGCCGGTCACGCACACCGCCGGCTATCTCGCAGTCAACATCTTCGGATCGTTCGTCGGACCGATCGCCTTCGGCCTGATCGCCGACCGCATCGGCCGCCGCAAGGGTTTCATGCTGTTCCTGGTCTGCCAGGCACTGAACGTCGTCGTCTACACCCAGGCGCCGATCGGCCAAGGCATCACCATCATCCTCGGATTCTTCCTCGGCGCGCTGCAGGCCGGCCTCGCCTCCGGCCTGATGCCGACCTTTGCCGAGCTGTTTCCGACCAGCATCCGCGCCAACGGCGCCGGCTTTGCGCTGAGCGCAGGGCGCGGCCTCGGCTCGATCGTGCCGGCGACCGTCGGCATTCTCTCGACGCGAATGCATCTCGGCGACGCAATGGCGATCTGCGCGATCTGCGGCTACACCGCCGCCTTCTGCGCGGCATTGCTGCTGCCCGAGCAGCAGGGCATCGACCTCAGAACAATGGCAGCGGGCGGCGCGCCGGACGGGGCCGAACGCCTGCCGCACGAACGAGAGACCGGACAGCCCAACAACATCCGAAATGGCGTCGCGACCCAATGAACGCCATCGCAATGAACGGGAGGATTTCAGTGACCGCATCTTCTGTCAGCGAGCTCGAACAGCAGACCATCCACCGCGTTTATTGGCGGCTGATCCCGATCCTGTTCGTGATGATGTTCTTCAACTATCTCGACCGTATCAATCTCGGCTATGCCGGGCTGACGATGAACAAGGATCTCGGCCTCAGCCCCGCGATCTTCGGCTTCGCGGCCAGCATCTTCTTCCTCGGCTACATGGTGCTCGAGGTGCCGAGCAACCTGATGCTGCACTGGCTCGGGGCCCGGATCTGGCTGGCGCGCATCCTGATCACCTGGGGCCTCGTCGCCGCGCTGACCGCCTTCGTCTGGGATCCGCTCAGCCTCTATGTGATGCGGTTCGGCCTCGGCGTCGCGGAAGCCGGCTTCATGCCCGGCGTGGTGCTTTACCTCACCTACTGGTTCCCGGCGCGCTATCGCGCCCGCGCGGTGGCGGGATACATCATCGCCGGCTCGTTCTCGGCGGTTTTGGGCGGGCCGATCTCGACCAGCATCATGACCTGGTTCGATGGCACTGCCGGTCTCCACGGCTGGCAATGGATGTTCCTTGCCGAGGGCGTGCCGACCATTCTGCTCGGCCTGTTCACGCTCTATTATCTCACCGACCGCCCGGCCAAGGCGAGCTGGCTCACCAAGGAACAGGCGGCCTGGCTGGAGGGCGAACTCGCCGCCGAGCGGGCCGAGATTGAACAACAGGGGCAGCACAGGTTGATCGAATGCGTGCTCGATATCCGGGTCTGGCTGCTGGCGGCGCTGTTCGGCTGCGCACTGGTCGGGATCTACGGGCTCTTGCTGTGGCTGCCGCAGATCATCAAGGGCATGGGCAATCTCAGCAACATCCAGGTCGGCTTCCTCTCGGCAATCCCGCCGCTGCTCGGCGTCATCGGCACCATCGTGGTCAGTCGCAGCTCGGACAAGACCGGCGATCGCAAGTTTCATCTCGCGGCGGTCTATCTGCTGGCCGCGGTCGCGATGCTCGGCAGCGCCTATGTCGCGAGCCCGGTGCTGGCCTTCGCGTTCCTGTGCATCGTCGGCTTCAGCCTCAATGCCGGCAACCCGCTGTTCTGGAGCATCAATGCCTCGCTGCTGACGGGCGCGGCCGGCGCCGCCTCGATCGCGCTGGTCAACACGCTGGCGCAGTTCGGCGGGCTGATCGGGCCGTGGTGCATCGGGCTGATCAAGGACTCCACCGGAAGCTTCTCCTGGGCGCTGGTCGGGATCGCCGGCTTCCTGCTCGTCGCCTCCGCCATCGCCGCCACCATGCGCGTCAAGCCGCGCGAGACGGAATTGACGGACGCGATCCCGTCATCCGTCGCCCACTGACACCCCTGCCAAGGAAGCAACCATGATCATCGATTGTCACGGCCATTACACCACCGAGCCGGCCAAGCTGCAGATCTTCCGCGACAAGCAGCTCGCGGGCCTCGCCGACAAGTCGCGCCGGCCGCTCACCACCAATCTCGGCATCACCGATGACGAGATCCGCTCCAGCGTCGAGGGCGCGCAGCTTCGCCTGCAAAGGGAGCGCGGCACCGACGTCACCATCTTCTCGCCGCGCGCGGCCGGCATGGCGCATCACGTCGGCAAGGAAGCGACCAGCCGCGAATGGACCACGATCTGCAACGACCTCGTGCACCGGGTCTGCACGCTGTTCCCGCAGAACTTCGTCCCCGTCTGCCAGCTGCCGCAGAGCCCGGGCGTCAAGCCCGCGAACTGCATCGAGGAGCTGGAGCGCTGCGTGACGCAGCTCGGCTTCGTCGGCTGCAATCTCAACCCCGATCCCGCCGGCGGCTATTGGTGCGATCCGCCGCTGACCGACGAATGGTGGTATCCGCTGTATGAGAAGATGGTCGAGCTCGACGTGCCGGCGATGGTCCATGTCTCCTCGTCCTGCAATCCCTGCTTCCACGGCACCGGCGCGCATTACCTCAACGGCGACACCACCGCCTTCATGCAGTTCCTGACCTCGGACCTGTTCAAGCGCTTCCCGACCCTGCGGTTCATCATCCCGCATGGCGGCGGCGCGGTGCCCTATCACTGGGGCCGCTACCGCGGCCTGGCGCAGGACATGAAGCTGCCGCCGCTGTCGGAGCATCTCTTGAAGAACGTGTTCTTCGACACCTGCGTCTATCACTTGCCCGGCATCGAGCTGTTGACCAGGGTGATTCCCGTCGAGAACATCCTGTTCGCGTCGGAAATGGTCGGCGCCGTGCGCGGCATCGATCCTGAAACCGGTCATCACTTCGACGACACCCGGCGCTATATCGACGCGCTGCCGCTGAGCGCGGCGGACAAGGCCAAGATCTTTGAAGGCAATGCCCGCCGCGTCTATCCTCGCCTCAACGCCCATCTCGACCGCCGCGCGCATTGAGCGAAGCGATCGATGTTTACGGCCCCGTCATTGCGAGGAGCGTCGGCGACGAAGCAATCCATCGCTCCGCATCTGCGGAAGCATGGATTGCTTCGCTTCGCTCGCAATGACGGTGATGGTCCTACAAGCAAGATATTTCCGTCGTCCCGATTGCAAACGTACAATCACGCCCAACACACCGGAGAAAACCGATGGCCATAGGATTTGCTATTCACAAGGCGAAGCGGAAAGTGTCGCCCGATCTCGTCGCGCGCTACCGCACCCTGCCGGTCGCCAATATCAGCGATTCGATGTCACGGATCGCGGGCACCAACCGGCTGCGGCCGATGCACGCGGGCGGCTGGCTCGGCGGCCCGGCGCTGACGGTCAAGACCCGGCCCGGCGACAATCTGATGGTCCACAAGGCGATCGACCTGGCCCAGCCCGGCGACGTCATCGTGGTCGATGCCGGCGGCGTGCTGGTCAACGCCATCATCGGCGAGATCATGTCGACGCTGGCCGAGAAGAAGGGCGTCGCGGGCTTCGTGATCGACGGCTCGATCCGCGATGCCGGCGCGATCCGCGCCGGATCATTCCCGGTGTTCGCCGCCGGCGTCGCCCATCGCGGACCCTACAAGGACGGCCCGGGCGAGATCAACTGCGCCGTCTCGATCGACGGCATGATCGTCGAGCCCGGCGATCTCGTCGTGGCCGACGACGACGGCGTGCTCTGCGTGCCCTATGACGACGCCGAGGCGATCTGCAAGCTGACCGAGGCCAAGAAGGCGACCGAGGAAAAGGCCATCCAGCAAATCCTCGCCGGCACCAGCGACCGCCGCTGGGTCGACGAGGCCCTGCTGCGCCTCGGCTGCGAGTTCAAGGACTAGACGATCGGCGGTCCCAAAAGGCGGCGATGCCCACCTTTTGGGCAGCAATTTGCGCCAAGTCGGCCGGAATCATCCGGCCCCTATTGGGCTCACGTGCCCGTCCATCAAAATCGGGAATTTTTCCCGATTACAGTTGGAAAAGAATCCCGGCCTTCCGGGACTGATGTTGTTTGCCAAAGCCACGCCGCTCCCGCAGTCTCCGAGCCAAGGTTCGTTGGGGATCAAGCCGAACCGCGGCTTAGGGGTGGGCGTCATGGCTGGTGCGTTGTTGCGTGCGGCAACACGGTCTTTGTCTTCTTCGGTCTATACGCACGGCGCTGCGGCCGTGCTGGCCGTTATTGGCTCTGCACTGCCATCGACTGTCCTGCATGCTCAGACGGCCGATCCGGCCCCCACCGAACTGCCGCCCGTCAACGTGATTGCGCCCACACCGCTGGCCGGCACCCGCAGCGCAAGGCCGGCGGCACGGCCGGTGGTTCGGACCACGCGAACCGCGCGAACCCGAACCGGACCTGTTGCTCCGGCAGCGGGACCCGATGTCGGCACCGCTGCACCCAGCCCCTCCGACCGCGACTCCACCCTGATTGATCGCGACAAGGTCCCGTCCAACACCGCGGTGATGACGACGCAGGATTTCAGCCACAACTACTCGACTAACTTCCTCGATGCTGTGAACCGCAAGCTGCCCGGCGTCACGCTCGGCGACCAGACCGGCAATCCGTTCCAGCGCAATCTCGACTACCGCGGCTTTACCGCCTCGCCGGTCCAGGGCACGCCGCAGGGCATCGCGGTCTATCAGAACGGCGTGCGCATCAACGAATCCTGGGGCGACGTGGTCAACTGGGATTTCATCCCGGAAAAGGCCATCGACAGCGTCGCATTGTTTCCCAACAATCCGGTGTTCGGCCTCAACGCGATCGGCGGCGCGCTGAGCATCCAGATGAAGAACGGCTTCACCTATCAGGGCTCCGAGGCTGAACTGTTCGGCGGCTCTTACGGGCGCGTGCAGGGCAGCGTGCAGGCCGGCGGCCAGAGGGACAACATCTCCGCCTACGCTGCGTTCGAATCCGCGTATGATCGCGGCTGGCGCGACTACGCCAATTCGTCGCACATCAACCGCATGTATGTGGACGTTGGCGCACGCAGCGACGACACCGAATTTCATGTCAATTTCACCGGCGCCAGCAACCTGCTCGGCAACGTCGCAGCGACGCCGGTGCAGATGCTTAATCAGCGCTGGTCGAGCGTCTACACCTGGCCGCAGACGACGCTGCTTCAGCTCGCCTTCGTCAACGCCACGCTGAACCATAATTTCTCGGATACCTGGTCCTTCCAGGGCAATGCCTATTTCCGCGGCTTCCGGCAGACCCATGTCGACGGCAACGGCACCGACGTGCATGCCTGCGACGCGGGAGACAGTTTGTGCATCGGCGACGACCTGCCGATTTTCGGTCCGGCGGGAGGTCCCTCGGTTCCGAACACGCTGGGCAACGCCTTCCTTGGCGAAGTCGACCGCAACCGGGCCGCGACCAACAGCTTCGGCGGCACAGCCCAGCTGACCAACTCGGACAAGCTGTTCGGACACGACAACCACGTTGTGATGGGCGTCAGTGTCGACCACGGCAACACGAAATTCACGGCGACCAGCGAGCTCGGAACCATCGATCCGAACAACCTGTTCGTGACCGGCACCGGCATCTTCATCAACCAGCCCGATGCCGGTCTCGCCCCGGTCGACCTGCGCGCAACCAACACCTACACCGGCGTATATCTCACCGATACCTTCGACGTGACGAACAGGTTCTCGGTCACTGCTGGTGGACGATTCAACTATGCCCAGATCGATCTGCAGGACCAGACCGGGACAAATGACCAGCTCAACAGCAGCAACCGATTCCAGCGCCTCAACCCGGTGATCGGCGGCACCTACAAGATCACGCCGAACCTCACCGTTTATGCCGGCTATTCAGAGGCCAACCGCGCGCCGACGCCGCTCGAGCTCGGCTGCTCCGATCCGGCCCGCCCCTGCGTCATCGATTCCTTCCTGGTGTCCGATCCGCCGCTCAAGCAGGTGGTGTCGCACACTATCGAGGCCGGCTTCCGCGGCACCTGGGGCAACGATGCTAGGACCGGCATGCTGAGCTGGGGCCTCGGCGCGTTCCACACTCTGTCCGACGACGATATCATCCGGGTGCAGAGCCCCATCGGCACAGGTAATTTCGGCTATTTCCAGAATGCGGGGCAGACCCTGCGGCAGGGCATCGAAGCCAAGCTCGACTACCGCGTCAATCGCTGGAACGCCTATGCCAACTACACCTTCATCGACGCGACCTATCGAAGCGCAAACACGTTGCCGGCTCCCGACAACCCGAACGCCCTGACCGACCCGAACAACGATGACGTCCGGTTCATCAACGTCAAGCCGGGCGACCAAATCCCGGGCATTCCGGCGCACCGCTTCAAGGCAGGTGTCGAGTACCTCGCCACCGACGCATGGAAGGTCGGCGCCGACATCAACGTGGTCGGCAGCCAATGGCTGATCGGCGACGACACCAACCAGAGCCAGAAGGTCCCGGCCTACGCGGTCGTGAACCTGCACACCTCCTACAAGATCACGCCGAATATCGAGGTGTTCGGCCTGATCAACAACGTCTTCAACCAGCATTATTATCTCGGCGGCGCGTTCTACGAGACCGGCGGCTTCGCCAGCGCCGGAGCTGCGCCCAACCTGATGGCGCAGCTGACCGATCCGCGCACCTTCGTGCCCGGCATGCCGCTCGCGGCCTATGCCGGCATCAGGGCGAAGTTCTAAAGCGCGATGAGATTAGGTTGAATCGTCATCGCGCTTTAGCTCTTTGTTTGAGCATGATCTTTTCGGAAAACCGCTTCGCACTTTTCCGGATCATGCTTTAGGGCAATTCCTGGAAGACGCTACGCCACCGTCCCGCCGTCGACCGGCATCGCGATGCCGGTGACGAACGACGCCTTGTCCGACAGCAGGAACACCGCGACCTCCGCGATCTCCTCGGGACGCGCGGCGCGGCCCATCGGATTGCGGGTGACCGCGGCCTTGATCAGCTCCTCTGGATCGGCCTCGTTGTGGCCCGGCTGGTCCGGCCGGTTGACGAACACCCGCAGCATCGGCGTGTCGATCGCACCGGGGCAGATCGCGTTGACGCGGACGCCGTCCTTGGCGTGGCGCTTGGCGAGCGCGCGCGCCAGCCCGATCACGCCGGCCTTGGCCGCCGAATAGGTCGGACTCCACGGCGAGCCGACCAGGCCCGAGGTCGATGCAGTGAACAGGATGCTGCCCTGCCGCCGTGCGGTCATCTGGCCGAGCGCCGCGTTGGTGGTGATCAGCTGCGAGCGCAGGTTGAGATCGACGCTGAGATCCCAGCCTTCCAGATCGTCGATCACGGACGGACCGGGAATGCCGAGGTGATTCCACACGCAGTCGAGCGCTCCAAATTCCTTCACGGTCGCCGTGACGATGTCGCGCGCAAAGCCGTCGTCGCGCAGATCGCCGGTCAGCGCCAGCGCGCGCCCGCCGCCCTTTTTGATCTCGTCGACCACCGCCTTCGCGCCAGCCTCGTTCTGGTCGACCACCGCGACCGCCGCGCCCTCGCGCGCGAGGATGCGTGCCCCGGCGCGGCCCGCGCCGGATGCCGCGGCGGTGACGAGTGCGATCTTGCCCTGCATGTCCATGTTTCGATCCTGACTGTGCCCGTGACTTCGAGCCTTCTTGGGTTCTGAAGTTTTGGTTGAATCAGGACCGCGGCGCTGCCGTCTTGCGCTGACGCGCTAAAGCATGATTCGGAAAAGTGCGAAGCGGTTTTCCGAAAAGATCATGCTCAAACAAAGAGCTAAAGCGCGATAACGATTCAGCCTAATCTCATCGCGCTTCAGCGCCCGCCGAACAGGACCGGAGACTGGCCGGGCAGCAGCTGCGAATGAATGTCGCTGTCCATCCGCTCCGCCCCTTGCTGGGTGAAGCTCGCGCCGAAGGACAGGCTGAGATTCGAAGTCGGCCGGAACTCGAGTCCCGCGCGCGCCGAATAGCCGGCGTTGACACCGGGATTGCCGCTGAACGGCGCCAGCGGCCCGCCGGCACCGGGCGGATTGTATTTCAGGGTGTCGAAGCCGGCGAAGAAGGTCACGGGCGTATTACCGACACCCCTGAAATTGTAGCCGAACTGCGCGCCCTGATATTCCAGCGAGCCGAACGCCGCCGATTGGCCGAGCGCGTTCCAGCCGACGCGACCGCCTTCGCTGCCGGCGAACCAGCCGTCGGGCCGGCCGTTCAGATACGAGAAATCGCCGCCTCGCGCGCCGGCGGCGTCAAAGCTCGGAAAGTTTCCGTAGGTATCTGCCTTCTGGCCGTCGGCGAGACTGCCGCCGAAGCCGAACAGCGAGCCCGGCGTCCAGTAGCGCACCGGGCCGGCTTGGGCATTGGCCTGCTGCTGGCCGCTCAGGCACAGCGCCAACACTGCGATTGCGGGGCCGAGTTTGCTTACCAAAGTGGTCATCAGATTACCGTCACGAGCACCGAGATTATACGTCCCGACGACCGGGAACGCCAGCCTGCGCCCCTACTCCACCGCGAGCAGCTTCTGCTTCAGCAAATCCGTCAACCAGTCGGCAAACACCTGCAGCCGCCGCGACAGATGCTGACGGTGCGGATAGAGCAAGGTCATCGGCATCGGCGCGGCGCGGTGCCGCGGCATCAGCTCGACGAGCTCTCCGGCATCGAGGTGCCGCTTCACGTCGTAGGCGGGAATCTGGATCAGGCCGAGGCCGGCGAGGCAGCAGGCGATATAGGCCTCGGCGCTGTTGACGGTGACGCGGCCGCGCATCGCGATGCTGCGCGTTGCGCCCTGCTCGCACCACTCCCATTCCTCGATGCGGCCGGTGGAAGGCGAGGCGTAGTTGACCGCCCAATGCGCGCCGAGATCGTCGGGCGTTCGCGGCGTGCCGTGGCACGCGAGATATCCGGGGCTTGCGACATTGATCAGCGTCAGATTGCCGAGCGGCCGCGCGATCAGACCGGAATCGCTGAGCGGGCCGACGCGCACGACGCAATCGGCGGAATCCTCGATCAGGTTGATAGCGCGATCGGTGACGCCGAGATCGATGTTGATCTGCGGATAACGATCAAGGAAAGCCGGCAACGCCGGCGCGATGATCAGGCGGCCGATCCGCCCGGGCACGTCGACCCTGAGCCTGCCGGACGGTTCGGCGGCGGCGTGCCGAAACAGGGTCTCGGCCTCGTCGACATCGGCAACGACGCGCAAGGCTCGTTCGTAAAACGCCGCGCCGTCATGCGTGGGCGACACCTTTCGCGTCGTGCGATGCAGCAGCCGCGCGCCGACGCGCTGCTCCAGTTCTGCGACCGCTGACGAGACCGACGAGCGCGGCACGCCCAGCGTATCGGCCGCCCGCGTAAAACTCGCGCACTCGACGACGCGAGCGAAGATGCGGAACAGGTCGATGCGGTCCAAAATCGTCCCCGATTGTTCGCCATTCCCGACAAGTGATATCAGGATGCATGGCTTTATCGGCAAATTCCAGACGATATTGTCGTCTCCAGAAAGCGGCCGCAGGGCGCGGCCGCGAGACCTGGAGAGGCGAACGCCATGACCGACCACAGCATCAAGGGCAAAACCGTCATCATCGCCGGCGGCGCCAAGAATCTCGGCGGCCTGATCGCGCGCGATCTCGCCGCCCACGGCGCCAGGGCGATCGCGATCCACTACAACAGCGCGGCCACCAAGGCCGATGCCGACGCGACGGTGGCGGCGCTGCAGGCCGCAGGTAGCAAGGCGGTCGCCTTCCAGGCCAATCTCACAACAGTAGGCGCGATGGAGAAGCTGTTCGCCGACGCGGTCGCCGCGATCGGCCGCCCCGACATCGCGATCAACACCGTCGGCAAGGTGCTGAAGAAACCGATGGTCGAGATCTCGGAGGCCGAATATGACGCGATGAGCGCGGTCAACGCCAAGTCCGCGTTCTTCTTCCTCAAGGAGGCCGGCCGCCACGTCAACGACAACGGCAAGATCTGCACGCTGGTGACGTCGCTGCTCGGCGCCTACACGCCGTTCTATGCGGCCTATGCCGGCACCAAGGCGCCGGTCGAGCATTTCACCCGCGCGGCATCGAAGGAGTTCGGCGCGCGCGGCATCTCGGTCACCGCGATCGGCCCGGGTCCGATGGACACGCCGTTCTTCTATCCGGCCGAAGGCGCGGACGCGGTCGCCTACCACAAATCGGCGGCGGCGCTGTCGGGCTTCTCCAGGAACGGGCTCACCGACATCAAGGACATCGTGCCGTGGATCCGCCTGCTGGTGTCGGACGGCTGGTGGATGACCGGCCAGACCATCCTGGTCAACGGCGGCTACACCACGAAGTGAGGGGCGATCTCGGTCGCCTTTACCATTCGAATCGCGTGCCGACACCGACGGATGTCGAGCCCTTCGCATCGACATCCGACTCGACGCGGATATGGCGCGTCACGTCGACATTGGCCGACACTCCTGACTGGCTGGCGCTCGCGCCCGTCCGCACGCCCACGCTCAGCCTGTCGCCGATCGCGCGCGAGGCGCCGACCATCGGACCGCCCGCTCCGGCGCCCACATCCAGATTGTCGACCCCGAGCGAGCGGCGCATGCGGTCCACCGTTCCCTCGCCACCGCTTGCGAACTGAGCCGCGGCCCCTGCGAGCTGCACGGCCTGCGAGGTCGTCAGGCTGCCCGAAGCTTTCTGAAAGAGAATGCGCGACAGGATCTCGTCCTGCGGCAACTCGGGCTGCGAATGGAAGGCGAAGACCGGCGCGGCCGCCGGGCCCGAGATTCCGACCTGCGCGGTGATGTCAGAGGCCTGTATCTCTGCCGCGAAATCGAGCTCGGGCGCGAGATCACCATTGAAGGAGAGATTGCCTTTGGTGAAGGTCAGCGTCTTTCCGAGCACCACCAGCTTGCCCTGATAGAGTGAGAAGGCTCCCTTCGGAACCGGCGCGTTGCTCGTACCGCCGACATGAACGGAGCCGCCGAGTTCCGCGGTTACCCCGCGGCCATGGATGAAGACGTGGTTCGGCGCCGAAACTGTCACGTCCAGCGCGGCGTTGAAGAGCGCCGGACGCTTCTTGTTGCCTTTCGGCGTTTCGGCCTTGCGCGCAGCTGCAAGCCGTACAGCGGCCTGTCCCGAGGCGTTCACATGGTTGATGCCGTCGATCGGCTTCAGCGTCGACGGCAGGCGATCCGGAATATCGACGTTGACGCGAGTCAAGTCGACGCGACCGACGATCCGCGGATCGCGCGCCAGGGCGCCTGTGACGTCGATAGCGAGATTGGCCTGCGCGGTCGCCAGCGCGCTGGAGGCAAGCGTCGCCTGCTGACCGCGAATCAAGACCGTGCCTGGAAAACCTGCATCCGGGGCGACCCGTACCTCACCGGAGCCGGACAACGTACCGCCGTTGGGCGTCACCGCGGTCAGGCGCTCCACGACGATGCGCTCTCCTTCGGCGGTGATTTTCGCCTCGACGGCATCGAGGCGCGTACCGAGCATGCTGTCACGGAAGGTACCTCCGCTCATGGTGGCGACACCGCCGATCTGTGGCCTGGTACGCGTGCCGCCGACACGGGCATCGAGCGTAACGCTGCCGGACACGGTACGGCCGGAGGCGGAAAGCGCGGCATTGGCGATGGCGGCATCGAGGCGGCCCTTCGCGGTCAGCGCGATCGGACTCGTGGCGTCGAGCGGCACCGTGCCCGACGCCGCGATCGCACCGGCTCTTCCCGCGGCAATTGTGGTGTTCAGGCTCGCGCGGCTGCCATCGAGCCGTCCGTCCGCGGCAACGTCGATCGGCGGCAGGCCGGCGCTTCTGGTCTGCGGCGCGGTGAGCTGCTTGACCGCGACCTTGTACTGGCCG
Source organism: Bradyrhizobium sp. USDA 4538 (assembly GCF_024171045.1). Lineage (NCBI taxonomy): Bacteria > Pseudomonadati > Pseudomonadota > Alphaproteobacteria > Hyphomicrobiales > Nitrobacteraceae > Bradyrhizobium > Bradyrhizobium sp. USDA 4538. The sequence continues at coordinate 5,233,083 of NZ_JALJZE010000001.1, read as the reverse complement.
GTCGGCGCGCTCATGGAGCCCGCAATGGCCGCTGACGCGTCGAGGGTCCCGCTCAGGCCCAGACCGGGTATCGCGACATCGGCCTCGCCGAGCGGGATCGCGCTGGCCATGGCCTTAAGGTCGAGCACCTGACCGGCTTTGCCGTCCACCGTGAAGCGGCCACGTCCAATCCCGAGCGCCAGATGCTCGATCAACACCGTGCCATCGTCGAGCGTGAAGCCCGCGGGGCCCTGCAGCGCAATCGCTTTGGCGCCACGGCGCGCGGTGAAGCGGTTGAGATCGAACCGCACCCGCTCCCTGGTGGTCAGTGCACCCGCGGCATCGAGATCGAATCCGGCAGCCTTGGCGGACAGGCCGATCGTGCTCGCATCGGCATTGCCCGCGGCCGCCAGCGTGACGTTTGAGACTGTCTGACCGCCGAACTCGGCACCATTGACCTGCGCATCAGCATTGAGCACCGGATGGCTGTAGAGATCGGCGCCATCGGCGCGCAGATCGAAACTGCGGACGGCCGCACCCGCGGCACGGATTCCCGCGCCCTTGCCGGCAAGCCGGATCGACTGTTGGCCGCCATCGGCCGAAGCGGCAAGGTCGAGTGAGGCCGAACCGGCGAGCTCTGTAAGGGCAAGCGGCGAGAGATCGGCGAGCGCCCCGGCTGCGAAGCGAATCTGCCCGCTGGCGAATCTCTGGGCGTCGATCGTTGCTGCCCCCTTCAGGGATACCGATCCGATCGCGATGTCGATGGTCTTTGCGTGCCAACCGGCAGCGGCGGGAGCTGCGCGATCGTCGGGCTCCGACGATCGACGGCTCACCTGAACAATCCCGCGCGCTGGCTTGCCGTCGACGGAGCCGTCGAGCTTGACCTCGACAGCACAGACTCCGTTGATGTCGTTGACCGTCGCGGCGAGCGCCAGATGCGGAATCGGACGCCGCATCGCGGTGGCGCGATCCACCGAGGCCGCGAACGAAACCCCGGGATGTGCGAGCCCGCCGGTCAGGCCGACGTCGACAGCTCCCGCACCGGTGAGGCGCGCATCGGCCGCCGAGAGATCCGGCAGGTCCACACGCGCCGACAGGTCGCTCGAGTCGCGCGTCACTGTTCCTTTGGCGCGAACCGCAACACGGGCACCATCGATCGACGCGTCGCGGACCGTGTAAGTGTCGCGACCATCAGCAGAGATGTCGGCTGCGAGTGCGAGCCGCGCCCCCGCAAGCCCATCGAGCGCCGCAAGTCCCGTCGCAAGCTTCTCGCCGGCACCTGACATTCTGATATCGAAGCTGCCACGCTGTAAATCCGTGTCGAGATCGAGGCCGAACGCCACCGAGCCCTTGAGCTTCAACCCGGCAAGGTCGGCAAAGGCGCCGAGGTCGGGCACGGTTCCGGTTGCCCGGCCATTCAGGCGATCGGCGCTGACATCGCCTGTATAGGTGGCCTGAACCGTTGATGTGCCGATCTCGAGACGCTCGATCCTGGCGCGGCCGCCCAGGTCGGTATCGCCGTGGAGCACGAGCGACGCGGTGTTGCCGATCGCGGCCGCCAAACTCGCGTCGCGTGGCGCGATGCCGGAAGCACGCAGGTTCGCGTCAAGGATGATGCGCGTTGCCGGATCGCCGGCCTCGGCACGAGGAACGGCCGTGATCGAAGCATCAAGCGTCTCGATGTCTCCGTCCGGCAGATGAGCACCCGACAGCGCGAGCTTGACCGATGCTGTGGGAGCCTTGATTGGGCCGTTGACGCGGCTGTCGAAAACGAGGCTGCGGATCGAGCCTTGGTCAGTCTCGGTCACGTCGCCGTTGCTTGGCAAGGAGCGGATCGAAGCCGCAAAATCCACGACCTTGTCGGCTCCGAGCAAACCTTTCGCGTCGAGCCGTGCGAGACGGCTCGTCAGCGTCAGCCCGTCCAGGGCGATGCTGCCGTCGTCACCAAAATGTGTCGTACTGTCGAGATGGGTTTCGCCGGCGAAGACCGGCGCGGCGATCGCCGGCAACAACGGTTCGAGGTGACTGGCAAGGCGCGTTGCGAGCACTCGGGCCGCGCCGTTTCGGTCAAGCGCAATCGTGCCGGTCGCATCGATCGTGGGGCCGGCCTGCAACTTCAGGGCACCGCGAAAGCTGTCGAGCGTGCCCTTGCCGCCCAGTGCGAATGTGACGGGCGGCTCGCCCGGCAGATGGCCGAGCTTCGACATGAGTCCGTGGGCTGGCTCGTCGAGCGTGACGTCGAGGGTAAGCGCATTTCCCTGCGGAACGTAGGCGAGAGCGGCCTTGAAGTGGCCCGGAAAATCCTTGCGGGTGGCATCGAGGTTGAAGACGAGCCCTTCCGAGGGCGAGCCGAGCTCGGTATTGCCGGTCGCCGCGACACTCAAAGCTTCACCCAGAATCGACTGTCCCAGCGTCAGGGCCCGCAGGTCGAAAGCCTTCACCTGCACCTTCACCGGAAGGTCAGGCAGGATCGGCTGATCGGACTCGGCGGCAGGCTGATCGGACGGAAGCGGCTTTCGCTTGATCTCAAGCGTGCCGATCTCGAGACGGTCGATTTCCAGCCGCCCCAGCAACAATGCGCTGCGTCGCCAGACGAGGCGCGCCTTGTCGAGCGTCAGCCAGACACCGTCCTTGTCGGTGATGCTAACGTCGCGGACCGTTGCATCCGAGGACAGCACACCATCGACGGCGCCGACATGGACCTGGGTCGCCGGCGTCGAGAGCGTCCGCGAGACGAGACTGGCTAGCACATCCTGCTGGTTCTCGCCGCTACCGCCCACCATTCGGTAGAGAACGACACCAAGCACCGCGACAGCGATGAGACCCAAGGCCGCGACGGCGGAACCGATAATGAACAGCCGTCGGATGCGCATCAGAAGGCCTGCCCAATGCTGACATAGATCGCGTAACGGCTGTCGCCGGGGCGAGGGTTCAGCGGTGTCGCAACGTCAAGGCGGATCGGGCCGACCGGCGTGAGATAGCGCAAGCCAAGTCCCGCGCCGTAGCCCACATAGTCGTCGAAGCCTGGCAGGGACGATCGGGAGGCGGTGCCAAAGTCGAAGAATGGCACGAGGCCGATGGTGGGAGTGATCCTGACCCGCACCTCGGCGGAGCCCTCGATCAGGCTGCGACCACCGGTGATTTGACCGAACATCATCGGCGAAATGGTGTTGAAGCCGTAACCGCGTACGGATCCGCCGCCGCCAGCGAAGAAGCGATGTGCGTCCGGAATCTGGTCGAGCGGCGCGCCCGCAAGCAAGCCTGCGGCCAACCGACCCGCCAGCACGTAGTCGGCCTGCTCGTCGAGCGCATAATAGGCCGAGCCCGCAACCCGCGCTTCGAACAGATCGATCGTGGAACCCATCAGCTTCGGATAGGCATTGACGGTCGCCGAGAGGCGCACACCGCGCGTGGGGTCGAGCGGATTGTCTGTCGTGTCGTAGCGGCCGGTCGCCGTGAAGCCGATCAATGTCGCATCGACCCGCCCCAGCACGTCCTGCGATTTCGATTGCTCGACCTGGAGACCGGCCTGCAGCGAAGCCGCCTCCGAAAGGCGATGGATCACGCCGAATGTGCCGCGCACCGTGTCGTCAGTGTAACCGCCGAGGTCGTTGTTGCCGACACGCTCGCGGAACGCAGTGGCCTCGATCAGTAGATCGTTGGCCGTACCGAACAAGCCCGGCTTGATGAAGGTGCCGGTAAAGCGTGCGCCGAAATCCGAGCCGCTCAGATTATTGAAGCCGGTGAAGGACGTGCCGTCGATCCGTTGCAAAAGCGAGGCGGACGCTTCGAGCCTCAGGCGCTCGCCGCCGCCGAATATGTTCCGATCCTCGTAGTAGCCAGCAATGCCGGGACCATCGACGGTGGAATATTTCGCCGAGAGGCCCACCGCGTGCCTGGGCCTTTCCGTCAAATCGATGAAGACCGGCAGATTGCCATTCTCATCGAGCTGGTCCGCCTCGCGGACGCGAATTCCCCCGATGGCCGGGATCTTTGCGATCGAGGTTTTCGCCAAGGCGAGCCGCTCTGGCGAATAAGGCTCGCCTTCCCTCAGGTAGACGTGCGTGGCCACCACTCTCGGATCGACGTCTCCGCCCGAGATCGTCACGGCGCCGATGCCGGCCTTGGGGCCCGCTTCGACCCGCAGCCGAAGGTCCATCGCGGCGGCGCCATGATCGACGGTGGCCTTGACGTCGGCGACCTTCGCGAGCGGATGTCCGTTGCTGCGGAACCAGTCGACGAGCTTCACCTGCGCGGCGCGCAGGTCGGCAGAGATCGCGGGATCGCCGGACTTCAGCGCAAACGCGCGGCGCGGCAATCCCTGCGGCGCTTGGTCGCGCGGATAGTCTACATCTACGGCGCGCAGCTTGAACAACGGACCAAGTCGCGCGATGACCTTGACGGGCACAACGGTCCGATTGCGAAAGCTGTCGGCCCGACGCGCCGCCGCGGCCAGCCCGATCTCGTCGAGGGAGATTGGAACTCCATCTATCGTCACATCGATCTGAGCGTTGTAGCGACCAAGCCCCCAAAGGGCATCGAGCAGCGGATTGATATCTGCCTGCAGCCGGCGCGCGAGACCTTCCCCGTCCGGGGGCGGTTCCTGTCGAAGGCGATAGGTGCCGGCGGCATCGCGCAATGCCTGTTCGGCGTCGCTATCGTTCTTGCCCTCCGGCGTCTTGGCTTCGATCTCCAACCGATAGGACAGCGTCGTGGCGCTGACCGGCGGCGGATCGTCGGAACCGAACAGACCAAAGAAGTCGAGCGCGTGAGCCTGCTCGCACAGCGAGCAACCGACGACAGCGACGCACGCTGAACGCAGAACGCGTCGCGCCGCAGCAATGAAATACCTTCGCCTTGCCCGCCCCGGCAAAGGCGGCGGGCATCGTTGCACCACGATTTGCTTGATTGTTCCGCTCCGCCTGCCTGTTGACGCGACCCGAGTCTCTGCACCTCAGGTTCCGGCGATCCCCTGTCTCCGCATTCAACAGGCACCACACGCGAAGTTGATAGACTCATGATGGACAATGTTGGGCAAACGTAGGGGAACTTCGACGTTCGTCCCAATTATCGAAATTTCCGACGCTCGCTGCGATCGGTTCCGGCAACTGCGCTTTGCGAACAATCCGCCACGCGCGTCGCGCCATCGTTTGGCCTGATGCTCGAACCGTCGGCAGGTCAACCGAGAGCTGCGTCATCGGGCCGCGTGTTGTTCCAACGCGTGATCGAGTTCCTGCTCAGCTTGCGGAAGAGTGCCAGGATCATCCTTCGACGGCGGTCTCGCGCACGGCTTTCGGCAGCGCCTCCCAGATCCGGATGAGGTCACCGATCGAAGACGCCTGCAGCTTGCGCATGACGTTGGCACGATGCAGCTTGACGGTCACCTCGCTGATCCCGAGCTCGAAGGCGATCTGCTTGTTGACGCCGCCATGCGCAACCCTGTGCAGCACCTCGCGCTCGCGCGGTGTCAGCATCCTGACGCGTTCGAGATAGCCCTTGACGACCAGGGCCTGCTGCCGGCGCGCCGCATCCATCGTGATGCCGGCGAGCACGGCGTCGAGCAACGCCTGGTCCCGCACTGGCTTGGTGAGGAAGTCGATGGCGCCGGCCTTCATCGCCTGCACGGTCATCGGAATGTCGCCATGTCCGGTCAGGAAGATGATCGGCTTGGGATTGCCGTTCTGGACCAGATAGGCTTGCAGGTCGAGACCGCTGGCGCCCGGCATCCGCACGTCGAGGATGAGACAGCCGGGGCGTTGCAGGACATCCGCCTCGAGCAACTCCCTGGTGGAAGCGAAGCCGATCGACTGGAAGCCGACCGACAGGATCAATTCGGACAACGCCTCCCGCACCGACGCATCGTCATCGACGATCAGGACGACCGGTTGCGCAGCATTATCGCCCGGCAGCGGCCGGGCTGACGGCAGGCGTCGTTGCAGCGGCGCGTCAATCCTCATGCTTCCCCTCCCTTCCGTCACGCAGGGCATCATCCACCGCGGCGAGCAGCGCCTGGCCGTCGAACGGCTTGCGGAAGAATCCGCTCAATCCCTGGGCACGGCTCTGATCCGCCACCTCATGGCGACCGCTGATCAGGAACACCGGCAGGTCCGGCCGCTGCTTCAGGGCGCGCCTGCGAAGCTCGAAGCCATCAACCCCGGGAATGCCGACATCGGTGATGAGCACGTCCACATTGGCAAAGCCGGCAGCGAGCATCGCCTGCGCCGACGAGAAGCAGCATGTCTGATAGCCTGCGGACTCCAACAGCTCCGCCAGCGATTCAACCAGCCTCGGATCGTCGTCGACAACAGCGACAACCCTCTTACTCACGGTCGGTCCCTCCGCCGCGCCGGGAGTGGGTGACGGGAATTTGCAGCCGCTCCGCGCTGCGCACGAGGTCGGCGAGCGACGCCGCCGCCATTTTCTGCATCACATTCCTTCGATGGATCTGAAGCGTCACCTCGCTGATGCCGAGTTCCGCTGCCGCCTGCTTGTTCATGAGGCCGCTGACCACGAGCGGCAGCACGTCACGCTCACGCGGCGTCAGGCTGAGGTAACGCTGCCGCAAGCCGGAGAGTTCGGCGCGATCCGCCCTCCTGACCCGGTCCTGGTCGATCGCCGCCCGGATCGCGGCCATCACGTCGTCATCGCTGAACGGCTTGGTCAGAAAATCCAGCGCACCATGCTTGATGGCACGAACCGACGACGGGATATCGCCATGCCCGGTGATGAACACGATCGGCGGATGATCGCCCTGCGCGATCTGCCGCTGCAGATCGAGCCCGTTGATGTCGGGTAGCTCGACGTCGAGCACCAGACAGGCCGGCACGTCCGGCTTCCCGGCGTCGATATACGCCCCGGCGCAGGCGAACGTCGCGGTCTCGACGCCATGCGAGGCCAACAGCTCGCTCAACGCCTCGCGAGTGCGCTCGTCGTCGTCCACGATTAAGACAATCTGCTCCTCGGCCGTCATGTCGCCCTGTTCGCCTCGATCGGCAATGTGAAAATGAAGCTGGCGCCGTGCGGCTCATTTTCTTCCGCCCACAAATGCCCACCATGCGACTCGACGATCGAGCGGCAGATCGCAAGGCCCATGCCCATCCCGGACTCCTTCGTCGTGAAAAACGGCTGAAACACCCGGTCTGGGAATTCGACGCCCGGGCCACGGTCGCTGATCCGCACCCGAACCGCATCCTCGATCCGATCGAGGCGGATCCGGATCGATCTGTCGTCGATGGCCCGCTCCATGGCCTCCATGCCGTTGCGGATCAGGTTGCTCAGAACCTGCTGGATCTGAACGCGATCGACGGTCACGGGCGGTATGGCGGATTCGACATCGATATCGAGCCGGATGCGGCGCCGCACGGCTTCTTCGGACATCAGCTCGCGCACCTCGGCGATGATGCTGCCCAACTCCGCGCTGCTTCGCTTGTCGAGCGATTGCCTGAACAAGGCGCGGATGCGGCTCACGACATCGGCGGCGCCATTCGCGTCGCGGATGATGCGCTCGACCGTCTTGCGCGCCCGCTCCAGGTTTGGCGGGTCCGCCGTCAACCAGCGCTGGCAGGCATGCGAATTGGCCACGACGGCGGCCAGCGGCTGGTTCACCTCGTGCGCGATCGATGCCGAGAGCTCGGCAAGGCTCGCCGCCTGGCTTGCGCCGGCAAGCTCGGCCTGCGCCATCCGTAACTCTTCCTGCGCCCGCACCTCGGCGTCGATGTCCAGACAGATCACATTCCACTGCACGATGGCGCCATCGGCGTTGCGCATCGCGCCGGCGCGGGTCTCGACCCAGCGATACTCGCCGTCGAAACGCCGCAGACGGTGCCTGCGGGCATACGGCTCGCCCGACGCCAATGAGTGCGCGTATCGCTGCTTGACGCCGTCAAGGTCGTCGGGATGGACACCGGCGTCGAGCGTCGCTTCGAGGCGCCCCTTCTCATTGCCGTCGAGCTCCTCGAGATCGTATCCAAGAAACTCGCGGAGCTGACGGCTGCGATAGATCGGCTCGCCATCCGGCGCGGCGCAATCGATCATGGCCGGCAGCGTCTCGACGAGTTGGCGCAGCGATCGCTCGCTCTCCTTCACCGCCTCCTGGGCCGTCACCAGGTCGTGGATATCGACGCTCACGCCGTACCACTGGATGATATTGCCGGCATCGTCGCGCAGCGGCTCGGCGCGGGTCTCCGTCCAGTGGTAGGCACCCCCGGCGCGGAGCTGGCGATAGATCATGACGTAAGGCTCGCCCGTCCTGAACGAGTGGGTGATCGCCGCAATCGCGGCCGCCCTGTCGTCCGGGTGAACGACACTCAGCGACGGCGATCCGTCGGGCGCGGTGATGTCCTCGAGGGAAGCACCGGTTGCGACCTTGAACCGCTTGTTGACATAGGTCGGCGTTCCATCCGGCGTCGTGCTCCAGATCAGCGCGGGCACCGCGTCGATCAGTTGCTGAAGCTGGCGTTCGCTCTTGCGCAGCGCGTCCTCCGCCTGCCTCTTCGCCTCGATATCGATCATCGTGCCGTACCAGCCGGCCAGTTCGCCCCGCTCATCGCGCGACAGCGAACCGAACGACCGAAACCAGCGATAGGTTCCGTCCGAGCCGCGCACCCGATACTCTGCATCGAACGGAATGCCGGTCTTCAGGGAATGGCGGCGGATCTCCATCACCTGCGCATAGTCGTCGGGATGGATGGCACGCCGCCAGCCGGCATTGTCCAGAACGTGAAACAGCCCGGTCTTGTCGGCGAGCTCGCCGAGATAGGCCAGCGTACTCGCACTCACATGGGTGATGTGACCATCCGGGCTCGCCGACCAGGTGTAGGCCGGCATGCTCTCGATGATCCGCATGGCCTGCACCGCATCGGCGCTCAGCTTTACCGATGACGGGATCGCGACGATCTCGCCGATGCAAAGCGCGAGGATGGCAAACAGCGCCAGCGATAGCGCGGCGCTCTGGGGGTCGTGCGCATGGAAATGCGCGGCAATCGCGCCGACGAACGCGACGGCCCACACGACCCGCAGGAGCAGGGCTGCCCGTCGGTCGACATGGAGGTATAGGGCAGCCACCACGGCCAGCAGGCCGAAGGGCGATTTCGTGAGCCAGCTGGCGGTAATGCCGGCGAGGCAGGCTGCGATCGCCAGGAAAGCGCGCTGGCGGGGCAACGCTGGCATCGTGCTGGGCTGCCTCGCCCGCGAGCGATCAGCCTTGCGGTCAATCTTGGCGTCAATCTTGGGAGCAGCCTCAAGATCGGCACTGTCGTGTTTGGCGCTATTGGTCAAATGAGGGCCGGAGTTGATCAAGCTGGGCGGTTTACGCCCCGATTGTAACCCCGCCACGTCCCGGCCGCACCTCATGGAAACCCATGTACGCCGGCGTCCCGTTCGCAGCCGGATGGATCGCCGCAGCGGAGGACGTGGGATGACCTGACGACCGGCGAACAGAGGCTATCCCGCGGCACAGTATCGCCGTCTCGGAAACCGTGCCTTTTTTCCCGCATCGCGGCCAGCTGGCATGCCGGCCGCGCACTCATGATCCGGGAAAGCCGTCATGCTCGATATCAGTGGCACCGTCAGCGGCGCGAAGGCAAATCCATGAACAAGCCTGTCCTGCATGATCTTCCGAACGATCGGCCGGCGACACCCGACGACCGCCCGGATGGCCCGCCGCTTCCCGGCCAGCGCTCGGCCAATACCGAAATGGCACGCGTGCTGAAGACGAGGCCGGTCCGCTTCGCTCTGGAGCCATCCGGCGGCTCGATTGCCTACTGGCAACACGATCCCGTGCATGAGATCGTCAAGCCGATGGCCGACCACGTCATCATGGCCTATCCCGCCGGCATTCAACGGCTCGAGCGGCGGAGCGGAAAATCGGTTGCGATCGGCACCGCGCGGCCGGGGGTGGTGACGGTCATTCCCGCCGGCGCGACCTCGCGGTGGGATGTCGTTGCGGCCGGTTCGGCGGGCCGCGCAGATTCGCCTCAACTCTTGAATCTGATCCAGCTTTATCTTCCACACGCCACGCTCGAGCGCATCGCAAGCGAAGCCGATCTGGGTGCTCTGGCAGATCTGACCGAACGGATCGGACATCCCGACGCCATCACGGCGCGATTGCTGACCAGCGGGGCTGACCTCCTGGAGAACAACACCGCGTTGGATACCCTGTTCAGGCAGCAGCTGACGGACCTGTTGGCGACCCGCCTGCTCGTCGCGCATTCCGGCTCGACCATCAATGTGCCGCCGGCGGTCGGCGGGCTGTCGCCTGCGGTGCTTCGTCGTGCCATCGAGCGCCTGCGCTCGGACAGCGATGCGGACGTCTCGCTCGCCGCGCTGGCGTCGGATGCGGGGTTGTCGCGCTTCCACTTCTGCCGCGCCTTCAAGGAGAGCACCGGGCTCTCGCCGCATGCTTTCCTGCGCCAGCACCGACTCGAGCAGGCCATGAAGATGCTGCGCGATACCGACGCGTCCGTCGTCACGGTGTCGGCCGCGCTGGGCTACGCCTCCCAGACCGCGTTTGCCGCGGCCTTCAGGAGGTTGACCGGAGATACGCCGAGCAATTGGCGGCGCCGCATGCGCTAGCAGCAATTGCGCTGCAACGGTCTCAATCGCTCTGGGGCAGCGGCGCAATTGACGGCGTAAACCATCAGCATGCCCACGCTAACAACAGGAGACAAGCAAGATGGCCTGGAACAACTCGGTCGCCCGGCTCGCACGGACGTCGCGACGAAAGCTGCTCACGGCTTCGATCATGTCGGCAATGTCGCTGACAATCCGCTCGACATCCGCCGTCGGCAAGGAAACAAAAGCTCCGACCGGCGCCGGCGACACGGTGCGTCCCGTCACCTCGATCACGACAACAGATGGCGTGCACATCTTCTACAAGGATTGGGGACCGAAATCTGCCCAGCCGATCGTCTTCCACCACGGCTGGCCGCTCAGCTCCGACGACTGTGATGCCCAGATGCTGTTCTTCCTCGGCCGCGGCTACCGCGTCATCGCCCATGATCGACGCGGTCACGGCCGATCGAGCCAGGTCAGCGACGGGCACGACATGGATCACTACGCGGCTGATGTCGCGGCCCTCGTCGAGCATCTCGATCTTCGCAATGCCATTCACATCGGCCACTCCACCGGTGGCGGCGAGGCCGCGCGTTATGTCGCGCGCCACGGCAAGAATCGTGTGGCGAAGCTGGTCCTGATCGGTGCCGTGCCGCCGCTGATGTTGAAGACCGAGGCCAATCCCGGTGGCCTGCCCATCGAGGTCTTCGACAGCCTGCGCAATCAGCTCGCCGCCAACCGCGCGCAATTCTACTTCGATTTCGCATCCGGCCCGTTCTACGGTTACAATCGTCCCGGTGCCGAAACATCGCAGCCGGTGATCTGGAATTGGTGGCGCCAGGGCATGACCGGAAGCGCCAAGGCGCACCACGACTGCATCAAGGCCTTCTCGGAGACCGATTTCACCGATGACCTGAAGGCCATCACCGTTCCCACGCTCGTTCTGCATGGTGGCGACGACCAGATCGTGCCGGTCTCCGATTCCGCCCTGCTGTCGGCCAAGCTGCTGCAGCACAGCCAGCTCAAGATCTATGACCTGCTGCCGCACGGCCTCTGCACCACGCAGCCCGGCATCGTCAATGCCGACATCCTCGCGTTCATCTCGGCCCGAAGGGCCTGATTTTGAATCGAATGATCGAGCCCGGCTTCAGCCTGGCTCTCCCCGATGGGAAGAGGTGAGCCTCTCTTGCTGCTCGCGCTCGACCTCACCTCAATCGCAGTTTCGTAAAGGACGATCACATGAAGAACGACAAGGTCATCATCCTGACCGGCGGCACCTCCGGCATCGGCCGCGCGGCCGCCCTCGCCTTCGCACGGCAAGGCGACAAGGTGCTGGTCACCGGCCGCCGGCCCGGCCCCCTCGAGGAAGCGGTTGCCGAGCATCCGAACATCACGGGCCTGATCGCGGATGCCGCCTCCGCCGATGATGCGCGGCGCACGGTCGCCAAGGCGATCGCGGCCTGGGGCAGGCTCGATGCCGTCATCAACAATGCGGGCGCCGGCGCGATCCTGGCGCTGGAAGATGCGACGGCCGACCGGATCGCGGACATCTTCGCGGTCAATGTGGTCGGGCCGAGCCTGCTCGCCGCCGCCGCGCTTCCGCACCTGACGGCGACGCGCGGCGCCATCGTCAACGTCTCCAGCACCTACGGACACAAGCCGGCGGCAGGCCTGTCGCACTACGCAGCGAGCAAGGCGGCGCTGGAGCATTTGACCCGCTGCTGGGCGCTCGAGCTTGCGCCGCTCGGCGTGAGAGTGAACGCCGTTGCGGCGGGGCCGACCGAATCCGGCGCGCTCACCGGCATGATGGGTCTCAGCGACGAGCAGGCGGCGGCCGTAAAGGAGCAGGAACGCACACGCATCCCGCTTGGACGACGCGGCCTTCCGGACGACGTGGCCGAATGGATCGTGCGGCTCGCCGGTCCCGCCACGCAATGGATGACCGGTCAGATCATAACCGTCGACGGCGGACTGGAGCTGGCATGAGCGTGCCCCCTGCCACTGATTTGCCCGACGGCGCAAGTCCCCGCAGCAAAAATATTTCGCTTTATCCGAAGCGTAACTCAGTGTATAGAAACGCCCGTCTCACCCGATCGAGGGGCGCTGCGCATCGTCACGGGTGTTGCGGTGAGATGCGGTGGACGCGACAAGCGCAACTGACGAGTGCGCATGAAGCGGACGGCGAAATCGTGCAGGCCTGACGCCCTAGCGGCAGGTGTCCTCTCGCAAAGCGCGCAAGCGTTTGCGAGGGCGGTGACAAAAAAGCCCAGTCTCGCCGGGGAGAGCATGTATAAGCCGTAACCCATCGCGCAGGAAAGCCGGGTTGTTTCCGGTTACACCTGTGGTCCTACCCCCGAGCTTTCTACCCATTGCTCGGGGCCCATGGGTGCGATCGGCACCCGGCTTTCCCTGCGCCCTCTGTTCAAGAGAGGGCGGAAAGAAGAGCAAAGCTCGGACAAAATATGTCGCGAGAACGCAAACGGTATGACTCACAAGTCGCGCAACAAATTGAGTGTCGTCCCGGCGAAGGCCGGGACCCATAACCACAAATTCCGATTGTCAAGCATCGCTGGAACGACGTGTCCTTACAACAACGTCCGCCGCGGCGTATGGGTCCCGGCCTTCGCCGGGACGACGCGAAGGAAGCTGCCTGCTCGCATTCCTCTCCGGCGTCGTCATCCGCGCATCCAGTACGCCCCAACCTCTCGGCTCCAGCACCGCCGTTTCTCGAATATACTGGATCACCCGCTTTCCCGGGTGACGACACCGAACAAGCTCCGCGGCTTTGCGCCGCGAGCCGCGCTGCGGCGCAACAATCAAAATGAGACTGCCCGTTAAGCCACCCCGCGTCGACGACATCCGCGCCGCGCCTGCCTTCGGCTAGCTTTGCCGGCAACAACCGGACGCCCATCAGCCTTCGCACGGCAAGTGGACGCCGGCGACAACGCAGAGGGAGGAGCGCGATGTTGAAAGGCAGTTTGGGACTGATTGCGTTGAGCAGCCTGTTGCTTTCGGGCACGGCGTTCGCTCAGGAGAAGATCAAGGTCGGCGTCACCGCGACGCTCGAGGGCACCTACACGGTGCTCGGCGAGGACGGCATGCGCGGCTTCCAGACGGCGCTCAACGTGCTCGGCAAGAAGATCGGCGACAAGGAGCTCGAATTCGTCGTCGCCTCGACCGACGCGACGCCCGACTCCGCGGTGCGCGCGGTGCGCAAGCTGATCGAGCAGGACAAGGTGCAGATCCTGCTGTCGCCGCTGTCCGGCGACGAAGGCATCGCGGTCAAGAACTTCGCCAAGACCCATCCGGAGCTGACCTTCGTCAACGCCGCCTCCGGCGCGCAGGAGACGACCTATGTCGATCCGGCGCCGAACTTCTTCCGCTACAACATGGACGGCGCGCAGTGGCAGGTCGGCCTCGGCAAATACGCCTACGAGACCAAGGGCTATCGCAAGATCGCGACCGTCGGCGAGGACTACTCCTTCATCTACACCCAGGTATTTGGCCTGGTGCTCGAGTTCTGCGGCGCCGGCGGCCAGGTCACCAACCGACAATGGGTGCCGCTCGGCACCAAGGACTTTGCCTCCGTGATCGCCGCGCTGCCTGACGACGTCGACGCGATCTATCTCGGCCTCGGCGGCGCCGACGCCGTCAACTTCCTCAACCAGTATCAGCAGGCCGGCGGCAAGGCGCATCTGATGGGCGGCTCGATCATGATCGACCAGACCATCCTGTCGTCGAAGGGCAGCGCCAAGAACGCGCTGATCGGCACCATCGCCGCGAGCGGCCAGGCCGATACCTGGGAGGATCCGGGCTGGCAGAAATTCGTGAAGGCCTATCAGGATGCCTTCCCGCCGGCCAAACGCTTCCCGAGCCCGTCGCTGCTCGCGACCAACTATTACGGCTCGACGATGGCGCTGATCCTGGCGCTGCGCCAGGTCAATGGCGATCTCTCCAACAACCAGGCCAAGCTCAAGGACGCGCTGGCGAAGATCGAGATCGACGCGCCGAACGGCAAGATCAAGCTCGACTCCAACCGCCAGGCGATCGGCACCAATTTCGTCACCGAGGTGGTCGATGACGGCAAGGGCGCACTGTTCAGCAAGGTCGTCAAGGTGATCCCGAACGTCAACCAGACGCTGGGCTACGATCCGGCGGTGTTCGCCAAGATCGGCCTGCCGAGCCGCACGGTCCCGGAGTGCAAGAAGTACTGACGTATTTGTTGCAGTGCAGGCTGAACGGCCGGGGCATGGTGCGCGGTTGCATCAAGAGCCCTGCTCGCCCTTGCTTTCCGCGGGCGGATGATGAACGCTTGTCGAAAAGACAAGAACATCCCGCGGGAGGGGAGGCATGAGCAGGGCGCTTGCCGTCTTCCACGGCCGGTTCGGTCGCGCGACGGTCTATCAGTTGAACCGTCCCTTCAACGTGCATGCGCACCGCGAGGGGCATCTGATCTTTCATGTCGGCGGAACGCCGGCGCAGATCGACGTCTCGGAGCAGCGGCTGCTGCTCAAGGACGACACCGTCGTCGCGGTCAACCCGTGGGAACCGCACAACTTTCTGCCGACCGACATGGATCACGGCGCGATCTTCTTCGTGCTCTATGTCAACGCCGAATGGTTCGCGCCGCAGCCCGCGACGGCACAGGGCCTGCGGTTCGGCCGCACCTTCTTTCCGCGCACCGAAGCGCTCGACCGGCTGATCCGCCGCACCGCAGCACTAGTGTGCGGCGCGCCGTCGCTGCGCAGCCTCGATTGCGAACTCCGGCAGCTGATCGACTCCTGCTACGAGGAGAGCTGGCAGGCCGCGCAGGATGCGCGCGCGGCGGCCGCGGTGACCGATTTCAGGGTGCGCAAATCGATCAAGCTGATGTCGGAAAGCCCCGGCGCCGAGATCGAGCTCGATGCGATCGCGCGCGAGGCCGGGCTGTCGCGGCCGCATTTCTACCGGCTGTTCCGCACCCAGACCGGCGTCACCCCTCACCTCTACATGAACACGCTGATCATGGAGCAGGCGCTCGATGCGCTGGTGGCGACCGAGACGCCGATCGCCGATATCGGCTTCGACCTCGGCTTCTCCTCGCAGAGCGGCTTCACCCGCTTCTTCGCCGCCAATGTCGGCATGGCCCCGACCGACTATCGCCGCGCCGCCAAGGTGTTGCGGCCGTGAAGGAGTTCCGGAGCGCACGATAAAAGATACTGTCGATCAAATCCTGAGCTTACGCCCTCGGTAGGATACTGGACACGCGGCCCGGCAGACGGTCGCGACCAGTGAGGGAACGCGACGGAGATGGCCAGGTTCATCGAACGCCATCCGGCCTGGGCGCTGATCGTGATCATCGCGGTCGCGGTGCTCGCGTGGCTGGTGTTCGCGATCTGGCCGCCGGGGCTGGAGGCCGCGATCGGCCGCAAGCGCGTGTTCCTCAACGCGGTGCTGAACGGCATCACGCTCGGCGGGCTCTACTTCCTGGTGGCCAGCGGCTTCACGCTGATCTTCGGCCTGATGCGCAACGTCAACCTTGCGCACGGCTCGCTCTATCTGTTCGGCGGCTATGTCGGCTACGCGATCAGCAGCTGGACCGGGTCGTGGCTCCTCAGCTTCATCATCGCCTTCATCGCGGTGGCGCTGGTCGGCGTGATCCTGCAGCTCGTCGTGTTCCGACGCATGGAGGGTCAGGACCTCAGGCAGACGATGGTGACGATCGGGCTGTCGATCGTGTTCGCCGATCTGATGCTCTGGGTGTTCGGCGGCGATTTCTACCAGATCCAGACCCCGAGCTGGCTGATCGGCCCGATCCAGCTGCCGCTGCTGACCGCGATCAAATCAACGGGCGAACCGGTCTATCTGCAATACCCGCTGGTGCGGCTGGTGATCTTCGCTGCGTCCGTCGTGATCGGAATCGCGATGTGGCTGGCGCTCAACCGGACGCGGATCGGCATGATCGTGCGTGCCGGCGTCGACGACCGCGACATCCTGGCCGCCACCGGCGTGCGGATCCAGCTGGTGTTCGTGCTGGTGTTCGCGCTCGGCGCGGGCCTTGCCGGCATTGCCGGCGTGGTCGGCGGCACCTTCCAGTCGCTGTCGCCGGGCGAGGATACGCGGTTCCTGCTCGCCTCCCTCGTCGTCGTGATCGTCGGCGGCATGGGCTCGATCCCGGGAGCGGCGCTCGGCGCCGTCATCATCGGCCTCGCCGAGCAGCTCGGCTCGGTCTACATCCCGACCTACGCCATCGTCGTCACCTTCCTGATCATGGTGCTGGTGCTGGCGCTGCGGCCGCAGGGCCTGCTCGCGAGGCGATGACAGATGTCGCTGCTCCAGAGCACCCAGTTCCGCCCCGATCCATCCGCCAACGCGGCCCGCCGAGCCTTCATCCGTGCCTGGCCGGAATTCCAGAACCCGGCGGCCTGGCTGGTCGCGCTGATCCTCGTGATCATGCCGCTGATCGCCAACGGTTTCTTCCTGATCGAGATCTTCGCCACCACGCTGATCCTCGGCATCATCGCGCTCAGCCTGATGTTCCTCGCCGGCTATGGCGGCATGGTCAGCCTGATGCAGCTCACCATCGCGGGCTTCGCCGGCTACATGGTCGCGGTGTTCGGCATCAGCGGCAACGCCAATATCAGCCTCGGCTGGCCGTGGTGGCTGGCAACCCCGATGGCGCTGGCGCTGGCGACGCTGTTCGGCACGCTCGGCGGCGCGCTCGCGGTGCGCACCGAGGGCATCTACACCATCATGATTACGCTCGCGATCGGTGCCGCGTTCTACTACTTTACCAACCAGAATTGGGCGATCTTCAACGGCCACACCGGCATCAACACCGTCGCGACGCCGCAGTTCTGGGGCGTCGACTGGCGCGCCGATATCGCCTTCTATTATGTCACGCTCGGCGTCGCCGCGATCTGCTACTTCGCCGTCCAGTATGTCTCGCGGGCGCCGTTCGGCCTCGCGCTGCAGGGCGTCCGCGACAATTCCCGCCGCATGGCGGCGCTCGGCTTCAACCCCAATGCGCACCGCATCGCGGCCTACGCCTTCGCCGCCTTCATCGCCGCGCTCGGCGGCGTGCTGCAGGTCTGGAACTACCGGCAGATCTCGCCCGGCTCGGTCAGCGTCGGCGCCTGCATCGACGTCCTGATCATCGCCGTGGTGGGCGGCATCACGCGGCCGATCGGACCCTTCATCGGCGCGCTGATCTTCGTGCTGCTGCGGACTTTCGCGCTCGACGTGCTGATCAAGTTCGGACTCGACGGCAACCGCTTCCGGCTGCTGATCGGGCTCGGCTTCCTCGCCATCGTGTTCTGGTCATCCGACGGCGTGATCGGCCTGTGGGAACGCTGGCGGCGGCGCAACGCATCCTCGACGCAACGTTCAGGCGGAGGTCGCCATGGATAGCGTCGCGCAGCGGCTGTCCGTGGTCGGCGCTGGCGCGGCGCTCGAGCTGCGCGGCGTGACCAGGCTGTTCGGCGCGCTGGCGGCGCTGACCGACGTCACCATCACGGTGCGGCCCGGCGAAAGGCGCGCGGTGCTTGGCTCGAACGGCGCCGGCAAGACGACGCTGTTCAACTGCATCACCGGCGACTTTGCGCCTTCCTCCGGCACGATCCGCTTCTTCGGCGAGGATATCACCCAGTTCCCGCCCTATGAGCGGATCCGCCGGGGCTTACGCCGCACCTACCAGATCTCGGCGCTGTTCCCCGGCCTCACGGTGCAGGACAACGTCTACCTCGCCTGCCGCGGCGTCTCGCGCGACCGGTTCTCGTTCCTGCGCCCGGGGCAGAACGATGCGCTGATGCACGCGACCGAAACGCTGGTACAGGCGGTTCACCTCAGCGGCGTGAAGGACCAGCGCGTCGCCGAACTCGCACATGGCCAGCAGCGGCAGCTCGAGATCGCGCTGGCGCTGGCCGGCGCGCCGCGCTTCATCCTGTTCGACGAGCCGGCAGCGGGGCTGTCGCCTACCGAGCGGCGCGAGCTGATCGAGATCCTGACCTCGCTGCCGGCGCATATCGGCTACATCATCATCGAGCACGACATGGACGTCGCGCTGCGCGTGGTCGAGAGCGTGACGATGATGCACAACGGCCGCATCTTCAAGGAAGGCCTGCCGCGCGAGATCGAATCCGATCCCGAGGTGCAGGAGCTCTATCTCGGAGGCGGCCATGAATGACCGCCGAGCAGTGCCCGCGCTCGAGGTGAAGGGCCTCGACGTCTATTACGGCCATTCGCATGCGCTGCAGGGCGTCGATCTCACGCTCGAGTCCGGCGTGTTCTCGGTGGTCGGCCGCAACGGCATGGGCAAGACCACGCTGTGCAAGGCCATCATGGGCCTCGTGCGCGCCAGCGGCGGCTCGATCCGGATCCGCGGCGAGGAGGTCACGCGGCTCAATCCGGCGCGGATCGCCCGGCTCGGCGTCGGCTATGTGCCGCAGGGCCGCCGCCTGTGGCGCTCGCTGACCGTCGACGAACACCTCGCGCTTGCCGGCGGCCTGCGGCGCGGCGCCTGGACCATCGAGCGAATCTACGACACCTTCCCGCGCCTTGCCGAGCGCAAGAGCAATGGCGGCAACCAGCTGTCCGGCGGCGAGCAGCAGATGCTCGCGATCGCGCGCGCGCTGCTGACCAATCCGCATCTGCTGATCATGGACGAGCCGACCGAAGGTCTCGCGCCCGTGATCGTCGCCCAGGTCGAGGACATGCTGCTGCGGCTCGGCGATGAGGGGGACATCTCCGTGCTGGTCATCGAGCAGAACATCGGTGTGGCGACGGCGGTGTCGCGCAACGTCGCCATCATGGTCAATGGCCGGATCAACCGGATCATCGATTCCGCCCGCCTTGCAACCGACCGCGAGCTGCAGCAGCGGTTGCTCGGCGTCGGCACCCATGGCGCCGACGAGACCGACGCCGAGCCAGCACCGGCGAAGGCCGAAGCGGTCGGTGCCCCGCAGCCGGAACGCAAGGGGCCGACCCGCATCTACGTCTCCAATCCCGTGCTGCCGACCCGCTGGTCGCAGCCGGTGCCGATCGCCCGCATCGAGGCCGCCGCGCGGACGCAGTCCGCCGGGGTCACGCGGCTCGAGGAAACAAGTCGCTCGCGGCGCGAACCGGCGACGTCCAGAACGTCGGGGCCACCCGTCGTGCTGGTCGTCGGCACGCTGGACACCAAGGGCGCGGAACTGCGCTTCATCCGCGATATCATCGCCGGCAGCGGCCTGCGCACCCGACTGGTCGATGTCTCGACCAGCGGCAAGGCGGCGAGCTGCGACGTCACCGCGCAGGAGATCGCACTCAACCACGGCCGCGCCGGTTCGGGCGTGTTCGGCGCCGATCGCGGCGCCTCGGTGACGGCGATGGCGGAGGCGTTCGAGCGATGGCTGCGTCGCCAGGGCAATATCGCCGGGATCATCTCCGCCGGCGGCTCCGGCGGCGCGTCGCTGGTCGCGCCCGGCATGCGCGCGCTGCCGGTCGGGGTGCCGAAGCTGATCATCTCCTCGGTCGCGTCCGGCGACGTCGGTCCCTATGTCGGTCCCGCCGACATCACCATGATGTATTCGGTGGCCGACGTGCAGGGTCTCAACTCGATTTCGCGCACGGTGCTCGGCAACGGCGCTCATGCGCTGGTCGGCATGGTCAAGGCGCGGCTCGATGAGCAGGCCGGCAAGCAGCGCGATGCAGGCGCGAGCCTTCCGGCGATCGGCATCACCATGTTCGGCGTCACCACGCCGGCCGTGCAGAAGATCGCAGCCGACCTGCGCGAGGATTTCGAGTGCCTCGTCTTCCACGCCACCGGCGTCGGCGGCCGCTCGATGGAGAAGCTGGTCGAGTCCGGCCAACTCGCCGGCGTGATCGACCTCACCACGACCGAGGTCTGCGACCTCCTGATGGGCGGCGTGTTCCCGGCGACCGAGGATCGCTTCGGCGCCATCATCCGCAGCCGCGTGCCCTATGTCGGCTCGGTCGGCGCGCTCGACATGGTGAACTTCGGCGCACCCGACACGATCCCGGAGCGCTATCGGCAGCGCAAATTCCATATCCACAATCCGCAGGTCACGTTGATGCGGACCACGCCGGAAGAGAACGAGCGCATGGGCCGCTGGATCGGCGAACGGCTCAACCAGATGGACGGGCCGGTGCGCTTCTTCCTGGCCGAGGGCGGCGTCTCCGCGCTCGATGCAGCCGGCCAGCCGTTCTGGGACCCGGAGGCCGATGCGGCGCTGTTCCGCGCGCTGGAGCGCACCGTGCGCCAGACCGGCAATCGGCAGATCATCCGCATCAAACGCAACATCAACGATCCCGAGTTCACCGCCGCCATCGTCAGCGCGTTCCGCCCCTTGCTTGGACGCGCCGGTGGTCGGCGGAGAGTGGCGAGGTGACCCATGGCCAGGTTTGAACGCACGGCGCTGTTGAAGAAGTTTCACGCCATGATCGCACGCGGCGAGCCGATCGTCGGCGGCGGCGCCGGCACCGGACTGTCGGCGAAATGCGAGGAGGCCGGCGGCGTCGACCTGATCGTGATCTACAACTCCGGCCGCTACCGCATGGCCGGCCGCGGCTCGCTCGCCGGACTGATGCCCTATGGCGATGCCAACGCCATCGTCGTCGAGATGGCCGGCGAGGTGCTGCCGGTCGTGACCAGGACGCCGGTGCTCGCCGGCGTCAACGGCACCGATCCGTTCCGCGACATGGATGTGTTCCTCGACCAGCTCAAGGCCCTCGGCTTTGCCGGCGTGCAGAACTTCCCGACCGTCGGCCTGATCGACGGCACCTTCCGCGCCAATCTCGAAGAGACCGGAATGTCGTATGCGCTCGAGATCGACATGATCGCGAAGGCGCATGAGAAGAACATGCTGACCACGCCCTATGTGTTCAGCGAGCAGGAGGCCGCCGCGATGGCGATCGCCGGCGCCGACATCATCGTCTGCCATATGGGCCTGACCACCGGCGGCACGATCGGCGCGCAGACCGCGCCGAAGCTCGCCGACTGCCCTGCCCGCATCGAGGCCTGGGCCGAGGCCGCGCTCAGCGTCAATTCGAACATCATCGTGCTCGCGCATGGCGGTCCGATCGCGGACCCCGCCGATGCCGATTTCATCATGAAGCAGACCCGCAACTGCCACGGCTTCTACGGCGCCTCCTCGATGGAGCGCCTGCCGGTCGAGCGGGCGCTGACGGATCAGGTTCGCAAATTCAAGGCGATCGGCGCGCGCTAGCCGCCGTGACCAAGGGAGGAAGAGATGTCGGGGATGCTGGTCGGTGAATTGATCCTCTGGCTCATCGTCGCAATCGTCGCGATCGTCATCATCGTCTATGTCGTGAACTGGCTGTATCACCGCTCGTCGAAGGAGGTCTCCTTCGTCCGCACCGGTTTCCTCGGCGAGCGCGTGGTGATCAATGGCGGCGCCTTCGTGCTGCCCTTCATCCACGACTACACGCCGGTCAACATGAACGTGCTGCCGATGGGGATCGTGCGCTCCAGGCAGGACGCGGTGATCACCCGCGACCGCATGCGCGTCGACATCGAGGCCGATTTCTACGTCCGGGTTCAGCCGACCCGCGAAGCGGTCTCGATCGCTGCCGCCACGCTCGGCCGCCGCACCATGGAGCCCGAGCAGCTCCACACCCTGCTCTCCGGCAAATTCATCTCCGCGATCCGCTCAGTCGCCTCCGAGATGACGATGGAGCAGATGCACGAGCAGCGCGGCGACTATGTGGCGCGCGTCAAGGCCAATGCCGCCGAAGCACTGGCGCAGAATGGCCTCGAACTGGAGTCGGTCGCGATCACCGATCTCGATCAGACCGACCTCGAATATTTCAATCCCTCGAACCGCTTCGACGCCGAAGGCTTGACCCGCCTGATGGAGGACATCGAGGCCAAGCGCAAGCTGCGCAACGACATCGAGCAGGACTCGATGATCAAGATCCGCTCCCGCAATCTCGAGGCCGAGCGGCAGGCGCTGGAGATCGAGCGCGAAAGCGAGACCGCCCGCCTCGAGCAGGAACGCGACATCGAGATGCGCCGCGCCCTGCAGCGCACCGAAGTCGCCCGCGAGCGCGCGCTGCGTGAGACCGAGTCGGAGCAGGCCCAGATTGCGGCGCGCGAAGCCATCGAGAAAGCGCGCATCGCCAACGAGCAGGCGATCACCGAAGCACGCATCGCCTCGGAGCGCGAGACCCGGCACAAGGAGATCGAGCGGACGCGGGCGGTCGAAGAGAAGGAGCTGCTGGCGCGCGAGGAGATCGAGAAGGTCCGGATCGCCAACCAGCGCTCGGTCGACACCACCCGCATCGCCTCCGAGCGCGAGGTGCGCCAGCGCGAGATCGAGCGGATGCGCACGGTCGAGGAAGCCGAGATCGCCGCTCGCGAGGCGATCGAGAAGGCCCGGATCCAGCAGGACCGCGTCGTCACCGATGCCCGCATCGCCAATGAGGAGGAGACCCGGCGCCGCGAGATCGAGCGCACCCGCGCGGTCGACGAGGCCGAGATCGCCGCGCGCGAGGCCACCGAGAAGGCGCGCATCGCCCAGACCATGACGGTCAATGTCGAGCGCATCTCCTCGGACGAGCGCACCCGCGCGCTGGAAATCCAGCAGGTCCGCACCATCCAGGAAGCCGAGATTGAGGCGCAGAAGGCGGTCGAGGCCGCCCGCATCGCGCGCGAGAAGATGCTGGCCGCCGAGCGCATCGCCGCCGACCACACCACGCGCAAGCTCGAGATCGAGCGCAACCAGGCGGTCGAGATCGCCGGGATCAGTGCCCGCGAAGCCACCGAAGCGTCGCGGATCGCCCAGGAAGAGCACGTCCGGGCGCTTGAGATCGCCCGCACCCGCGCGATCGAGGAAGCCGATATCGCCTCCCGCGAGGCGATCGAGGCGGCGCGGATCTCGCAGGAGAAGTCGGTCGCCGCGCAGCGCATCCGCGCCGAGCGCGAAACCCGCGGGCTCGAGATCGCGCGCACCGAGGCGATCGAGGCCGCTGAGTTGAAGCGCCGCGACGCCATCGAGCGGCAGCGCATCGATGTCGAGCTGACGCTGGAGAGCGAGCGGATCGCCTCCTCCAGGACCCGCGAGGTGCTCAACATCGACCAGAAGAAGGCGATCGAGCTCGCCGACGAGGAGCGCGTGATCGCGCTCGCCGCCAAGCGCTCCGAGCGGATTGATGCCGACCGGCAGGTCCGGCAGGCCGAAATTGTGGCACGCAAGGACATCGACACCACCGACGTCTCGCGCGAGCAGGCGCTGGAGGCGGCTCGGATCGAGCGGCGCCGTGCGATCGAGCAGCTCGAGGTCGCCCGCAACCAGTCGCTGCAGGAGGCCGAGATCGGCGCCCGCGAGGAGGTCGAGCGCGCCCGCATCGCCTCCGACCGTGGCCTCGACGAGGCCCGCATCGGCCGCGAGCGCGAGCTGCGCAAGCTCGAGGTCAACCGCGAGAAGGATGTCGAGACCGCGCTGATGGAAAAGGCCATCGCACTGCATCAGAAATCACTGGAAGAATCCGCGGCGCGCGCCGCGGCCGAGGACGCCCGGATCCACGCCACCGAAGCGGCCGAACGCGTCGTCACCGCGCGCGAAAGCGAGATCGCAAAGCGGCGCAAGACCGTCGAGGTGCTGCTCGCCGAAAAGCAGGCCGAGGAAACCAGGATCGCAGCCGGGGCCGAACGGGTCCGTGCCACGGTCGAGGCCGAGGCGCAGCGTCTGCTTAACGAGGCCGAGAACGTGCTGACCGATCAGGCGCGCTACTCGCTGTTCCGCCGCAAGCTGCTCGACCGCATCGAGGGCATCGTCCGCGAGAGCGTCAAGCCGATGGAGAAGATCGAGGGCATCCGCATCCTCCAGGTCGACGGCCTCAACGGCAATGGCCATGGCAACGGCACCGGCCGCAGCGCCACCGACGAGGTGATCGACTCGGCGCTGCGCTACCGCGTGCAGGCGCCGCTGATCGACTCGATCCTCTCGGATATCGGCGTCGAGGGCGGCAGCCTCGCCAAGATGCCCGGCCTGATCCGCGAAGCCCGCGACATGCAAGGCATCAAGGACTCCGCGCGCAAGAGCGGCGGCGAGGCCAAGCCGGCGGCGCCCGAGGGCGGCGGCGAGCCGGCGCGCCCTGAGCGCACGCCGCGCAAGAAGGACTGAGCTGACGCCATGGCACGGGTTTACGTCTCCACCGTCGTCAACGCCCGCAACGACCGGGTCTGGGCCCGCGTCCGCGATTTCAACGGGCTGCCGAACTGGCATCCCGCGATCGCCGAAAGCCGGATCGAGGGCGGCGAGCCCTCCGACAAGATCGGCTGCGTCAGGGATTTCCGGCTGCGCAACGGCGATCGCATCCGCGAGAAGCTGCTCGGCCTGTCCGACTACGACATGTTCTGCACCTATTCGATCCTGGAATCGCCGATGGGCGTCGAGAACTACGTCGCGACCTTGCGGCTCACGCCGGTCACCGACGGCGACCAGACCTTCCTGGAATGGACCGCCGAATTCGACTGCGCGCCGGAACGCGAGGCGGAGCTCGTCAACAACATCGGCGGCAGCGTGTTCCAGGGTGGCTTCGACGCGCTGAAACGGGCGTTCGGGGGATAGGCCGTGCCGCATATCGTCAAGAGCACGATCCTGGATGCACCGACCGATGCGGTGTGGGCCGTGCTGCGCGATTTCAACGGCCATGACCGCTGGCATCCAGCGGTCGCAACCAGCGGCATCGAGCGCGCACAGCCGTCCGACAAGATCGGCTGCGTCAGGCGCTTCAAGCTGAAGGACGGCGCCGAGCTGCGCGAGCAATTGCTGGCGCTGTCCGATCTTGAGCAATCGTTCAGCTACTGCCTGCTCGATACGCCGATCCCGATGTTCAATTACATGGCGCATGTCCGCCTGCTGCCGGTCACCGATGGTGACCGCACTTTCTGGCACTGGGAGTCGCGCTTCACGACGCGGACCGAAGACAGCGAGCGCATCACGCAGATGGTTTCGGAAGACATCTACCAGGCCGGCTTCGACGCCATCCGCCGGCATCTGAAGGAGGCCGCGTAAGCGGAGAGCACCATCATGCCAATTACGGTGAAGACCTTCACCAGCACCCATGACGCCGCGGCGGCGCTGTCCTCGGATCGCAGCGCCCGCTATCTCGGCGGCGGCACGCTGGTGATGCGGGCGCTGAACGAGGGCGACATCTCGATCTCGACCATCGTGCGCGCCAGCGACCATGCTATGACACGGATCGATGCCACCGGCTCGCGCATCACGCTCGGCGCCGGCGTCACCTTCGCCCGCATCCTGGCCGAACGCGACCTCGCCTTCCTGCACGCCCCGGCGCGCTCGATCGGCGGGCCGGCGGTGCGCAACATGGGTACCGTCGGCGGCAATCTGTTCGCGCCAGTGCCGTATGGCGACTTCACGGTCGCGATGCTCGCGCTTGATGCCACCGTGTCCGTCCAGGGCGGCCTCGGAGGGCGCGAGATCCCGATCGAGGAGTTCCTGCAATCGCGCGACCGGCAGGCCGGATCGCTGGTGCTGGCGATCTCCTTTGCCAGACCCGGCAGCACTGAGGCCCTCCGCTACCGCAAGATCGCGCGGATCAAGCCCAACGGCGGCGCGGTGATCACGCTCGCGGCGCACCTGCCCGTTAACGGCAGCCGCATCGTCGGCGCCCGCGTCGCGCTTGGCTCGATGGCGCCGACGCCGATCCGCGCCCGTGCCGTCGAGCGCGCGCTCGAAGGCCGCGCGCTCGACGCCTCCACCATCAGCGCAGCTGCTGCGGCAGCCGTTGAGGGAACGTCACCCGGCGACAATGCGCTCGCCAGCGCCTGGTATCGCCGCGAGATCGTCGGCGTGCATCTACGTCGTCTGTTGTCCGGTCAGGAATAAATCGTGATGGCCAAGACTGCCCTTCAATTCCAGCATAACGGCCGTGACGTCGCGATCTTCGTCGACGGCGGCACCAACCTTCTGGTCGCGCTCCGCGAACTGATCGGCGACATGACGCCGAAGTTCGGCTGCGGCCAGGGCGGCTGCGGCACCTGCAGCGTGCTGATCGACGGCGAGCTGCATCTCTCCTGCCTGACGCTCGCCGAAACGGTCGCCGGCCGCTCGGTCGAGACGCTCGACGGCGTCAAGGACGGCCCCAATCTGCACCCGCTGCAGCGCGCGTTCGCCGACAATTTCGCCGCGCAGTGCGGCTACTGCACGCCGGGCATGCTGATGGCCGCGAAGGCGCTGCTCGACCGCAATCCGCAGCCGAGCCGCGCCGAAGTGGTCGAGGCGATCTCCGGCAACATCTGCCGCTGCACCGGCTACGAGCCGATCATCAACGCCGTGCTATCAGCCGCTTCCGGCGGCCGGGCGCGTGCGTAAGGGAATAGTGCCATGCTGGAATTGCGCAAGGACATCTTCGCCGACGAGCGCGACGACAATCTGAAGGAGATCGGCAAAGGCACGCAGCGCCAGGATATGCTCGGCCATGTCACCGGCACCTCGCCCTATTTCGATGACCACAAGCTGCAGGGCATGCTGCATCTGAAGGTGGTGCGCAGCGCGCATCCCCACGCAAGACTCCGCCGCATCGACACCTCGGAGGCCGAGCGGTCGCAGGGGGTCCGGCGCGTGATCCGCGCCTCCGACGTGCCGCGCAACCTGAACACGCTGCTCAGCCTGATCAATTTCGGCAAGGACGACGAGCCCTCGCTCGCGGTCGACAAGGTGCGCTACAAGGGCGAACCCATCGTCGCGATCGTCGCCGACAGCCCGCGCGAGGCCTATGAGGCCATCGCAAAGGTCAAGATCGACTATGAGCCGCTGCCGGCGGTGTTCGATGTCGAGGACGCGCTGAAGGCGGGCGCGCCCGTGGTCAACGAGGTCTATCCCAAGAACACCTTCACCTATCACGAGACCTATGATCACCAGCAGCTGCGCTTCGGCGACGCCGACCGCGCGCTCGCGACGGCCGACCATGTGCTGGAACAGCGCTACCAGATGTCGCCGATCGAGCACGCGCCGACCGAAACCAACGGCTCGATCGCAGCTCCCGACACCAACGGCCGCTACATCGTCTACACCTCGACGCAGGCGCTGTTCTTCTCGGTCGACACCTGCGCGAAGATCCTCGACGTGCCGTCCAACACCTTCCATTTCATCGGCGGCACGGTCGGCGGCGGCTTCGGCGGCAAGGTCGATACGCTGACCGAACCGCTCTGCATCCTCGGCGCGATGCTGACCGGTCGCCCGGTGCGCTACGTGTTCGGGCGCGAGGAGGAGATGCAATACGGGCCGCCGCGTGGCGCCGAGCGGATCTACATCAAGGATGGCGTGATGCGCGACGGCCGCGTTGTCGCCCGCAAGGTGCGCGCCTATTTCGACAGTGGCGCCTATACGCGGCTGTCGAGCTATGCGGCGGTGAAATGCGCCGCCCATCTGCCCGGCCCCTACACGATCCCGAACGTTCATGGCGACGTCTACTGCGTCTTCACCAACCGGACGCCCGCGACCGCGATGCGCGGCTTTGGCGTCACCGCGATGGATTTCGCCATCGAATGCCAGATGGACAAGCTCGCCCATCTCGTCGGCATGGACCCGATGGAGTTCCGGATCCTCAATGCGTATCGCGACGGCGACATGAAGGCGCACCGCCGCGAGGCCAAGAACACCGCGCTGATCGAATGCGTGCAGGTCGCAGCGGAGAAGGCCAAGTGGCCGCTCCGCGAAGACTTCAAGCGGATGTCGTCGCGCAAGGATGGTGGCGGCGCGCGAGCCGCCGTGACGCCGACCCCGCGCGAGCCGCATGCACCGCCGGCCTCACCATCCCAGCAGCGCACGACGTATGACCGCGCGCCGGCCGCGACCCGCGAGCCGCCGCCACCGCCGCCCTCTTCGCCGCCACCGTCGTCTCCGCCGCCGCGGCCGGGCGCGCCGTCGCACGGCGCCACCCGCTTCTCTTCCGTCTTCGGTACCAGGAGGCGCTGACCATGACCCGGCATCGCGGACGCGGCATCGCGTCGGTCAACTATCCCATCGGCATGAACCTCGGCGGCGATCCCAGCCAGGCGCTGGTGCATTCCAACCCGAGCGGCAAGTTCACCGTGGCGCTGTCCTCGATCGACCTCGGCCAGGGCATGAAGTCGGTGACGCGGCAGATCTGCGCCGAGACGCTCGGCGTGCCGGTCGAGGACGTCTATGTCGACACCGCGGATTCCGACACCGGCCCGCACTGCATGGGCTCGTTCGCCTCGCGCGGCACGCATCGCGTCGGCAACGCCGTGATGGCGGCGGCGCGCGAGGCGCGCGGTGTGATGATGGAGGCGGCGGCCGAAGAGCTCGAAGTGAATGCCGCCGATCTCGAGACCGACGGCCGCGGCAACATCCACGTCAAGGGCGCGCCGCATCGCTCGATCTCCACCAAGGACGTCGCGATCGCCGCGCAGTTCAAGCAGGGCAAGACGATCTCCGGCCGAGGCATCTTCCTGGTGCCGCTGTCCGACGTCGACCCCGAGACCGGCGAGATGTCGCCTGCGACATGCTACGCGCATGCCTGCCTGGTTGCCGAGGTCGAGGTCGACGACGAGACCGGCGAGGTCGACATGGTCCGGATGGACTCCGCCTATGAACTCGGCCGCGCGCTCAATCCACGGCTGGTCGAGCAGCAGCTGGTCGGCGGCGCCTGGATGGGCGTCAGCCACGCGCTTTACGAGACGCCGGAGCCCTATTATCCGGAGCCGGTGCACGGTCCGCGCGATTTCGTCGAATATCTGATGCCGGGTCCGGGCGACATCTGCCCGCACGACATCGCAGTGCTGGAGCGCCCGGCGCCCGACGGCCCGTTCGGCGCCAAGGGACCGGGCGAGATGTGCGCCAATCCGGTGCTTCCTGCGGTCGCGAATGCGATCTTCAACGCGGTTGGGGTGCGGATCGACGATCTGCCGATCACGCCGGAGAAGGTGCTCCGCGCGATCAAGGCGCAAGGCGGCGCGCGGCCGCAGCCGCGGCGCTGAGGTTTCTCTATGCCGGTCCGCAGCAACATCGTCGGCATCGACAGCCCCGAGGCGCTGGAGAAGGCGCTACGCGCGGCCTATTACCTCGCCGACGACGGCATCGCGACCGCCTCCTATCTCTCGCTTGCGCTGGGCAAGCCACTGTTACTCGAGGGCGCGCCGGGTGTCGGCAAGACCGAAGCTGCAAAAGCGATCGCCGCCGTGCTCGGCCGCAGGCTGATCCGCCTGCAATGCTACGAAGGCATCGACGCCGCCGCTGCCCTCTACGAGTGGAACTATCCGCGCCAGATGCTGGCGATCCGGCAGGCCGGCGAGGAGAGCATCGACATCTATGGCGACGCCTTCCTGATCGAGCGTCCGATGCTGGCCGCGCTGCGCGCGCCCGATGCGACGGTGCTGCTGATCGACGAAATCGACCGCGCCGATCAGGAGTTCGAGGCCTTCCTGCTCGAATTCCTCTCCGACTTCCAGATCTCGATCCCCGAGCGCGGCACGGTGCGCGCTGCCGAGCATCCCGTCGTGGTGCTGACCTCGAACCGGACGCGCGATCTGCACGAGGCACTGCGGCGGCGCTGCGTCTATCACTGGATCGATTATCCGAATGCCGAGCGCGAGGCGCGCATCGTGATGATGCGCGCCTCCAGCGTCGCCGAGGCCACCGCCCGCGCGGTGGTCGCCGCCGTCGGCCGGCTGCGCCGCGAGCCGCTGAGCAAGGCGCCCGGGATCGCCGAGGCGGTCGACTGGGCGGAGGCCGCGACCCTGCTCAACAAGGGCGGCGCGCGCTGGCCGGACGCGTTCAAGCGCTCGATCGGCGTCGCGTTAAAGGACGAGGAGGATCTGCATTTCATTTCACCGCGGCTCGATGCGATCATCGCGGAGGCGGCCGCGTGAACGACGACCTGCAACTGCCGCGCGCCGCGCGGATATTTGTCTCGTTCGTCGCGCTGCTGCGCGCCAACGGCTTTTCGGTTGCGCCGGAGCAGACGACGAGCTTCCTCGCGGCAATCGAGCTGCTCGGTCCGCGCAGCCTGGAGCACATCCGCCAGGCCGGGCTCGCGACGCTGGCGCCGCCGCCGGAGCGCCGCGCGACCTATGATCGGCTGTTCGACATCCATTTTCGCGGCGCCGAGGCGATCGAGCAGGCCGAGGGCGAGGATGAGGAGACCGTTCGCCTGCAGGAGGAAGGCCGCGGCGAGGACGAGCCACCGCTCGCCGACGAGGCCAATGAGTCCGGCCTCGCCGCGGCGCGCGCCGAGGCATTGGTCGAGCGCCGCTTTGCCCAGACCACAACCAGCGATCCGCTGCGCAAACTGTCGCGCGAGGCGGCACGGCGGCTGCCGCGACGGCGCGGCCACCGGCGTCGCCGTGCACGCATTGGCCCGTTCGCCGATCTGCGCCGCACGCTGCGCGACAGCGTGCGCAATGACGGCGAGGTGCTGCGGCTCGGGCGGATGCGCCGCCGCCAGCGCCCGCGCAGGATCCTGTTCCTGATCGACGTCTCCGGCTCGATGAAGGCGCGCACCGAGGAGAACATGAAGCTCGCGCATGTGCTGGTGCAGGCGGCGGGCAATGTCGAGGTCTTCACCTTCGGCACAAGACTGACCCGCGTCACGCCGGCGCTGCGGTTGAAGCGGCGCGAGCAGGCGCTGAACGCGGCGTCCTTCCTGGTCAGCGACTGGGACGGCGGCACGAGGATCGGCGATGCGCTGCAGGCGTTCCTCGCCGTGCCCCGGTTCGGCGGATATGCCCGCGGCGCCGCGGTCGTGATCGTCTCCGACGGCCTGGAACGCGGCGATCCGGCTGCGCTGCGCGATGCCGTGGCAAAACTGTCGCGGCGGGCCTGGCGCCTCAGCTGGCTGACGCCGCTCGCAACCTCGCCCGACTTCACGCCGCAAACCGAGGCGCTGATCGCGATCCAGCGCTTTGTCGACGATCTCGTGGACGGCGGATCCAGCGCGGCTGTCGTCGCGCATCTGCTGTCGCTTGGAACAAGGAGAGCCGCGTGACTGGCGTTGTCGACGGACATCATCACATCTGGCGGCAGGCCGATCTCGCCTGGCTGTCCGGCCCGATGCAGCCGCGTATCTTCGGCCCCTATGAGCCGATCCGCCGCGACTATCCGATCGAGGAATATCTCGACGACCTCAAGGGCACCGGCGTCACCCGCTCGGTCTATGTCCAGACCAACTGGCCGAACGGCCAATTCGAGGACGAGGCCGCCTGGGTGCAGCAGACCGCGGACCAGCACGGCTGGCCGCACGCCCTCGTCGCCTATGCCGATTTCTCCGTCGCCGACGTCCGGCCGCAACTCGATCGGTTGAAGCGCTATCCGCTGGTGCGCGGCGTGCGCATGCAGCTGCACTGGCACGAGAACCCGCTGTACCGCTTCGCCGCGCGTGCCGATCTCTGCACCGACCCCGTGATCCGGCACAATGTCGGCCACCTCGCCGACTATGGCTGGAGTTTTGACCTGCAGGTGTTCGCGTCGCAGATGGCCGATGCGGCCGGCCTTGCGGAGGCCTGCCCTGACGTGACCTTCATCCTGCAGCATGCCGGCATGCTGGAGGATCTGTCGCCGCAGGGCCGCGCCGCCTGGCGCACCGGGATGACGCGGCTCGCGCGATGCCCGAACGTGGTGTCGAAATTGTCCGGGCTCGGCACCTTCATCCATCGCAACGATGCCGCGCATATCGCCGGCGTGGTGACCGATACCGTCGCGATCTTCGGCGCCGACCGCTGCCTGTTCGGCTCGAACTTTCCGATCGAGAAGCTGTGGACCAGCTACCGCGAACTCATCGCCGCTTTCAAAGCGGCCGCCGGGCGGCTGAGCCCCGAACAGCGCGATGCGATCTTCAGCACGACGGCGGCGCGGGTCTATCGGCTACAGCCATAGCCGCACCGCGGGGTCGAACATAACAACGAACACGAATTGGGAGGGAGACAGATGCCGCTAGAGATCAAGATTCTGGACTATGGCGATATCGAGCTGGAATCGAGCTTCCTCGTGCTCGGGCACAATTGCGGCCGCACTCGCCGCGTGCTGACGCTCGGCTTCCTGATCCTCGGCGGCCCCTACCCCGTGCTGGTCGACACCGGCTATCGCTCCAACCAGATCATGGAGACGCTCGGCATGCGCGGGCTCCAGTTCCACGAGAACATGATCGAGAACCAGCTCGCCCGCCACGGCGTGCGGATGGGCGACGTCCGCTTCGTCTGTCACACCCACCTGCACATCGACCATGCCGGCAAGGACGATCTGTTCCCGATGAACACGACCGTCGTGCTGAACCGCAAGGAGCTGGAATACTCCGTCTCCGGCCTGATGCACCCTCAGTATCCGGCGCCGGACATCAAGCACCTGATCGACCGCCTGCACACCAAGAGCGCGCTGCGCTTTCTCGACCTCGAAATCACCGGCCCGGTCGAGCTGATGCCGGGCGTCTATTGCGACGCCGCCAACGCCCACACCGAAGGCTCGATGAACATCCATGTCCACACCGCCGACGGCATCGCGACGATCTGCGGCGATGTGATCTACGATTTCAA
Source organism: Bradyrhizobium sp. USDA 4538 (assembly GCF_024171045.1). Taxonomy (NCBI): domain Bacteria; kingdom Pseudomonadati; phylum Pseudomonadota; class Alphaproteobacteria; order Hyphomicrobiales; family Nitrobacteraceae; genus Bradyrhizobium; species Bradyrhizobium sp. USDA 4538. The sequence goes on along the minus strand of NZ_JALJZE010000001.1, from coordinate 5,200,040 downwards.
CGACCAGATCGTGAATCCCTTTAACGAGATCCACGACGCCGAGCCGCGCACCACCGGCAACCACGGCACCAGCAAGCGCGCCGAGAAGGCCGCGATCAAGAAGCTGCTCTCGAGCTCGCGCTATCTGCTGCCGGTGCACGATCGCCCGGCCAAGATCGAGGGCGGCATGGTGGTCGGCCGCCTGCATGACCAGGTACCCGGGCCTGTCGTGCAGAGCCTGCCGCAGCGCAACTGGTTCCCGGCGTAGAGGATCGAGGCGATGACGCATGTCACGCTGCGCGGCGAGTTCGAAGACCTGATCGATCCCTACGCGCCGGTCGGCCAGGTCGGGACCGGCTTCGATTTCACGGAGGGACCGATCTGGCATCCGGCCGATCATTTCCTGCTGTTCTCCGACATGCCGGGCGATGTGCGCCGGCGCTGGGATGCGCGGCGCGGCGTCGTCGAGGTCAGGCGGCCATCGAACAAATGCAACGGCATGACCTATGACGCGGACCTCAATCTGATCGTCTGCGAGCACGCGACGTCTTCGCTGATCCGCGAGCGGCCCGACGGGCGGCGCGAGGTGCTGGCTTCGCATTACGAGAACCAGGAGCTCAACAGTCCGAACGATGTCTGTGTGCATTCCTCCGGCGCGATCTATTTCTCCGATCCCTGGTACGGCCGCATGCCGGTCTATGGCGTCGAACGGCCGCGCCAGCTCGGCTTCCAGGGCGTCTACCGCGTGCCGCCCGGCGGCGGCGCGCCGAAACTGCTGGTCGACCGCTACCTGTTCGAGCAGCCGAACGGGCTGTGCTTCTCGCCCGACGAGCGCATCCTCTATGTCAACGACACCGTGCAGGCGCTGATCCGCGCCTTCGACGTCAATGCCGACGGCTCGCTTACCAATCCGCGCGTGTTCGCCTCCGGTATCCGCTCCGAGCTCGAGCCCGGCCTGCCCGACGGCATGAAATGCGACCAGCGCGGCAATGTCTGGGTCACCGCGCCCGGCGGCGTCTGGGTCTATTCACCCGCCGCCGACCTGCTCGGCAAGGTCCGCCTGCCCGAGCTCGTCGCCAACCTCGCCTGGGGCGGCGCCGACTTCCGCACGCTCTATCTGACCGCGACCCATTCGGTCTATGCGATCCCGACCAAGGTCGGCCCGCGCCACGAGCCCTATATGAGCGGCAAGCGCGGCGGCGCGGGTGCCGCTTCGTCCACGCCTGCGCCGAATCTCGCCGCCGGTGAGATGCAGCTCGATCCGCAACGCTGCGCGATGATCATCCAGGACATGCAGAACGACGTCATCATGGATGGCGGCGCGTTCGCCGAGTCCGGTGCGCCGGCACACGCCCGCCAGCAGCATGTCGTCGAGAATGTGCGCCGCGTGGCCGAGGCTGCGCGAGCGCGCGGCGTCGTCATCATCCATGTCTGGTTCGTCGTCGAGCCGGGCGCGCCCGGCGTCACGCTCAATGCGCCGCTGTTCGAGGGGTTGGTCGACAGCAAGGCGATGGTGCGCGGCAGCTGGGGCGCGGCACCAGTCTCGGGACTCGAGCCGCGCCCGGGCGACTTCGTGGTCGAGAAGATGCGGATGAGCGCCTGGGAAGGCACCCGGCTCGAGACCATCCTGAAGGCAACCGGCCGCGACATGATCATCAATACCGGAGCCTGGACCAACATGTCGGTCGAGCACACCGCGCGCACCGGCGCCGACAAAGGCTATTTCATGATCGTGCCGGAGGATTGCTGCTCGACCATGAATGCCGACTGGCACAACGCCGCGATCAATTTCGCGCTCCAGAACGTCTCCGTCGTGACCAACGCCGACACCGTGATCAAGGCACTCGGCTAGGGAGGCGCGGTGCCGAAGCTGCTGCACCTTAACTGCTCACCGCGCCCCGATTCGGAATCGGCGGCCGGCGCGCGTGCCTTTCTCGATCGCTTCCGTCAGGCGCGGCCGGACTGGGAGATCGACGCGATGAACCTCTGGCGCGAGCCGCTGCCGGAATTCGAGGGATATCTGCTCGAGGCCAAATACGCCCGGATCGACGGCAAGAGCTTCACCAGTTCGCAGCACGACGCCTTCGCAATCGCCGAGCGCCTCGCGCTGCGGCTATCGCTGGCCGATCGCGTGCTGATCTCGACGCCGATGTGGAATTTCGGCATTCCCTACAAGCTCAAGCAATGGCTCGACGTCATCATCCAGCCCGGGCTGGCCTTCCGCTTCGATCCGGCGCAGGGCTATCTGCCGCTGCTCAAGGACCGCCCGACGATCGTGATCCTCGCAAGCGGCAGCGACTTCGTCACCGGCATGAACCGCGGCCGCATCGACATGGCAACGCCCTATCTGCGCGAGGCGCTGCGCTTCATCGGCATCAGCGACGTGCGCTTCGTACCGATCGGCCCTACCACCGGGCCCACCGAGCCGATCCGCGCCGCCCGCGAGGCGGCGCACCGGCGGCTGGTGGAGATGGCAGGGAGGTTTTGAAAGAGACTCCACTCCGTCGTGGTCCCTGCGAAAGCACTAGGGCATTTACACATCTCTTCGAGGCTAGAAAACCGACTCATCATCAAGGGGTTAGCTACTAGGCGAGAGCCGAAATCGGCGGGCGCAACCCTAGTGCAGATGAGTAAGTTCTCTGCGGTTTTCGGCCAACTCTTTGAGAAGACTCCGGAAAGACTGCGGAGGATATGTATATACGCTAGTGCGAAAGCAGGGACCACATCGAATGTATGGCTTGGCCGGCGGGTCATACGCTTTCATTCTCGCGAAACGATTTTGTGGGTCACTCCGCGCTAGCCCTACGTTTCCGCGGCGGGAAAGACCAGCCTGCACAACAATCCCGGCGCATTGTCGCGCAATTCGATCCGTGCGCCGTGCAAGCTCGCGACCGCCGCGACCAGGCTGAGGCCGAGGCCGTTGCCCGGCGTGTAGCGGCTCTGCTCGAGCCGGTAGAACCGCTTGAAGACGCGGTCGTGCTGCTCGGCGGGTATGCCGGGGCCGTCATCGGCGATCGAAATCACCGCGCCTCGCTCATCGTTGTCGCAGATCACCGTCACCCGCCCACCCGGGCGGCCATGCTTGATGGCGTTGTCGACGAGATTGGCAATCGCATCGAACAGCAGGTCACGGTCCCCGGTAACCAGCACCGCCTGATCGCCGACAAGGTCGAGCCGGGTGGTAACCTCCTCAGCCGCGGCATCGTAGAGCTCGACCACCTCGGCGGCGATCTCGACGAGATTGACGGTGCGAAACGCACCCTTGCGGGCTCGCGTCTCGATCTCAGAAATCCGCGTGATCGACGCGAACATCCCGAGCACCGCGTCGAGATCGGCGATAGTGTCGCCGATCAGCGCAGCATCCCCCTCGCCGCTCCGCGGGGCGTGATAGGCCTTCTCGAGCCGGCCGCGCATCCGGGTCAGCGGCGTGCGCAGGTCGTGGGCGATATTTTCGCTGACCTGCTTGACGTCTCCCATCAGGGTCTGGATCCGGTCCAGCATCAGATTGAGATTCTCGGCGACGCGATCCCATTCGTCATGGCTGCCGCGAAGCGGGATGCGCTGGTCGAGGCCGGAGAGCATGATAGCGCGACTGGTCGCATTGATCGACTCGATCCGGCCGACGGTTCGCCGCGTGACGCCGATGCTGGCAGCAGCCGCAAGCCCGATGATCAGCACGACGACGGCAATGCCGGCGGCCCTGATCTGCGCCATGAAGCCGTCGAGATCGCTGATGTCATGGCCGACCAGCAGCCGATCGCCGTTTGACAGGGTTTCCGTCACGCCTCGCAGCAGGGAGGGGCCCGAGGAAAGCTGTGGCAGGGAGGCACGAAATTCAGCCCATCCCTTCTCGGCAGCGCCCGCCGGCCACTGTCTGAGATTTCCCGCCAGCACGGTCGATCCGGGACCGACCAACAAATACACATGATCGGCAAAGCCCTTGTCCGCGACGCGTTGCGCGATCAACGCGGTCAGTCCATCGCGGCCGGACCGCGCATAGGCATCATCGAGGCTCGCCTGCTCGGTCATGATCGCGCGGTCGGATCTGTCGCGCACATAGGACAACGTCGACCAGTAGACATAGGCGAAGATCGCGGAGACGATCAGGCCGAAGACACCGATGGCGATCAACGCCAGGCGGAACGTCGACGACTTGAGGGTCTTAGCCAGGAGCACGGAGGCAGTACCCGATGCCGCGGATCGTGTGGATCAGCGGATAGGCTTGCTGGTCGTCGACCTTGCGGCGCAAACGTCCGACATAGACGTCGATGATGTTGGTCGAGGGATCGAAGTGCAGGTCCCACACATGCCGCAGCAGCATGGCGCGCGACACCACGCGGCCCTCGTTGCGCGCCAGGTATTCGAGCAGCTGGAATTCCTTCGGCAGCAGCGGAATCCTGCGGCCGCGGCGGCTCGCCGTCCGCGAAATCAGATCGATCGCGAGATCGCCGACCCGCAGGATGGTCTCCTTTGCAACGGTCTCGCTGCGGCGGCCAAGCGCCTCCAGCCGCGCTAGCAGTTCGACAAAGGAGAACGGCTTGACAAGATAGTCGTCGCCGCCGGCGCGCAAGCCACGCACCCGGTCGTCGATTTCGCCGAGCGCGCTGATGATCAGGAACGGCACTGCGATGCCGCCGTCGCGCATCTGACGCATCACCGTGATGCCGTCGATGTCGGGCAGCATGCGATCGATAGTGATCACGGCATAGTCGCGCGCCGCACCCTGGCTCAGCGCCTCGCGGCCGTTCGCCGCCAGATCCACATCATAACCGCTGGTGGTGAGCTCCTCGACGAGCTGATCCGCGGTTTCCGGATCGTCCTCGACGACGAGAATGCGGCGGTGAGCACCGGTCATATTCCTGAACTCTCCGAGGTGTGTCGAACTCTCCGAGTTCTCAAACTCTCCGAGCGGCCGCCCCGCGACGATCGCCGCCAGACTATCCCATTCCGGGGCAGGATGGAACGTCTGGCGACGACCGCGACAACGGTGCGGTTGGTTGGGCTATCACCAATAGTCCCCGCACACATTGACCCATTGCAGACCGTAAGCCGTCCATACCCTGCGGTAGCAGCCGTAGTCATAGCCGGCGTAGAGATAGGGCGCGCCGAAGAATGCGAAGCGATGGAAGCGGTGGTTGCGGAAGAAGCCGCCATGATGGAAGAAGCGCGAACCGCGGAATCCGGCGCCGGCAAACCGCGGGCCGATTGCCGGTGCACCGACGAAGCGGGGACCACCAACGTGCCCGCCCGCGAAATGCCCGCCGCCGCCCATGGCGGCGAACGCCGCGCCACCGCCACGCATTCCGCCGCCGAAACCACCGCCATGCATGCCGCCGCCAAAGCCGCCACCGTGCATGCCACCACCCATGGCACCCATGGCACCACCGTGGCCGCCACCGAAGCCACCTCCGCCATGTCCGCCACCACCACCGCCGCCTCTGGCGAGGGCAGCGGGTGCAAGCGCAACGCTGACAGCGAGCGTCGCTGCCGTGAGACACGTGAGAAGCCTGTTCTTCATGAAACCCTCCCTGATTGGGACCGCGGCGAACTCGTATCGCCGCACGCGAGCATGATCAGAAGACGCAAGCCGATGCCCGACTTCAACTGACAAATGCGCCAGATTCTGACACCGGATTTAGAATTCGCGTGCCGGCATGCCGAGCGGCAGTTGCCCGGACCGGCGGCCACGATGGCGTTGGCCGGGATCGACGGACATTTGGCTGGAATCGGCGGATAGCGCTCGTTGAATCGATCGGCCGCGGTTCTTAATCCTGCAGCTGTCGGAGAACAACGACGGCGTCGAGGGATCGCAGACCCGCTTCACAATTTGTCGATCACCGGGCTCTCCCTTCCTCGCCGGCCGTCATCCATCCGCGATGCAATTCGCCTTTCGCCTGGCTCCCCTCGGGCGCCGGGACGGCGAAGTGCTGACCTTCAGCAAGGAGCTTTCGATGAGCGACGAGACCAAAAGACCGTTTCTGACCCACGCCTCCGGCGCCCCCGTTGCCGATAATGTGAACATCCTGACGGCGGGGCCGCGCGGACCCGCATTGCTGCAGGATGTCTGGCTGATCGAGAAGCTGGCGCATTTTCACCGCGAGGTGATCCCGGAGCGGCGGATGCATGCCAAGGGCGCCGGCGCGCGCGGCACCTTCACCGTCACCCACGACATCACGCGCTACACCAAGGCCAGCATCTTCTCGGAGATCGGCAAGCAGACGCCGATGTTCGCGCGGTTCTCGACGGTCGCCGGCGAGCGCGGCGCGGCGGACGCCGAGCGCGACATTCGCGGCTTCGCGCTGAAATTCTACACCGATGAAGGCAATTGGGACGTGGTCGGCAACAACACGCCGGTGTTCTTCTTCCGCGACCCCTTGCGCTTCATCGACCTCAACCACGCCATCAAGCGGCATCCGCGCACGGGGGTGCGCGACCCCGACATGAACTGGGATTTCTGGACGCTGCTGCCGGAAGCGCTGCACCAGGTCACCATCGTCATGAGCGAGCGCGGCATCCCGAAAAGCTTCCGTCACCAGCACGGCTTCGGCAGCCACACCTACAGCATGATCAATGCCGACAATGAGCGCGTCTGGGTGAAATTCCATTTCCGCACCCGGCAGGGCGTCCAGAACCTGACCGACGCCGAGGCCGAGGCGCTGGTCGGCAAGGACCGCGAGAGCCACCAGCGCGACCTGTTCCAGAGCATCGAGCGCGGCGACTTCCCGCGCTGGACGCTGTTCATCCAGGTGATGACGGATGCACAGGCCAAGGCATTCCCGTTCAATCCGTTCGATCTGACCAAGGTGTGGCCCAAGGCGGATTATCCGCTGATCGAGGTCGGGCATTTCGAGCTCAACCGCAATCCGGAGAACTTCTTCGCCGAGGTCGAGCAGGCGGCGTTCACGCCGGCGAATGTGGTGCCAGGCATCGGCTATTCGCCGGACAAGATGCTGCAGGCCCGCCTGTTCTCCTATGGCGACGCGCAGCGCTACCGGCTCGGCGTCAACCACCACCAGATCCCGGTCAACGCGCCGAAATGCCCGTTCCACAGCTATCATCGCGATGGCGCGATGCGCACCGACGGCAATCTGGGCGCCACGCTGACCTACTGGCCGAACAGCCATGGTGAGTGGACCGACCAGCCGCAGCTGAACGAGCCGCCATTCGAATTGTCAGGCGCGGCTGCGCATTGGGATCATCGCGTGGATGACGACCACTGGCAGCAGCCGGGCGACCTGTTCCGCAAGATGAATGCCGCGCAAAAGCAGGCCCTGTTCGACAACACCGCCCGTCAGGTCGGCAATGCATCGAAGCACATCCAGGAACGGCACGTCGCGAATTGCAGCAAGGCCGACCCGGCCTACGGCAAGGGCGTCGCGGATGCGCTGGCGAGGTTTGCGGCGGGCAATTTGTAGCGAATGCCGTAACGAATGAAGCACTGCGTCCCGTCATCCCCGCGCAATGGCGCAGCCATTGTCGCTGGAGGTGCGCGCGTAGCGCGCCTCGAAGGATGAACGGCCACAGCCGGACCGTCGTGCTTCGGGACGGCCTCTCCGCGGCCTCCTCAGCATGACGGGAACGGAATTGTGCCCGCGCGGACTAGGTCGGCTTGCCGCGTCCGTTCTTCTCGGCCGCGCGGCGCAGCGCGTCGGCGAGCGCGCCGCCGCCGGACTGCTCCTGCGGCCGGCGCGGAGCCGACGACGTCATCTTGCCGGAGCCGCGGGAGAAATCGCGCGACGGCGCCGCATTGTCCTTCTTCGGCCCGATCTCGTCGTCAAGCCGCAGCGTCAGCGCGATGCGCTTGCGCGCGACCTCGACGTCCAGCACCTTGACCTTGACGATGTCGCCGGGCTTCACGACCTCGCGCGGGTCCTTGATGAAATTCCGTGACATCGCCGAGATGTGCACCAGCCCATCCTGGTGCACGCCGATATCGACGAACGCGCCGAACGCGGCGACGTTGGTCACGGTGCCCTCGAGGATCATGCCCTTCTTTAGGTCCTTGACCTCCTCGACGCCTTCCTTGAACACCGCCGCCTTGAACGCCGGACGCGGATCGCGGCCGGGCTTTTCCAGCTCGCGCAGAATGTCGGTGACGGTCGGCAATCCGAATGTATCGTCGACGAAGGATTGCGGCTTGAGACCCCGCACCACGTCGGCATTGCCGATCAGCGCCTTGATGTCGCTCTTGGTCGCCTCGAGGATGCGGCGCACTACCGGATAGGCTTCCGGATGCACGCCGGATGAATCGAGCGGATCCTCGCCATTGCTGATACGCAGGAAGCCGGCGCACTGCTCGAACGCCTTCGGGCCGAGCCGCGGCACCTCCTTCAGCGCCTTGCGCGACTTGAACGGGCCGTTGGCATCGCGGTGCTGCACGATACTTTGCGCCAGTCCCTGGCCGATGCCCGACACCCGCGCGAGCAGCGGCACCGAGGCGGTATTGGCATCGACGCCGACCGCGTTCACGCAGTCTTCCACCACGGCATCGAGCGAGCGGGCGAGCTTGGCCTCGCCGAGATCGTGCTGGTATTGGCCGACGCCAATCGCCTTCGGATCGATCTTGACCAGCTCGGCCAAGGGATCCTGCAGGCGCCGCGCGATCGAGACCGCGCCGCGAATGGTGACGTCGAGGTCGGGCAATTCGTTCGAGGCGAAGGCCGAGGCCGAGTAGACCGATGCGCCGGCTTCGGAGACCACGATCTTGGTCATCTTGCGCTCGGGCAGCCGCTTCACGAGCTCGGCGGCGAGCTTGTCGGTCTCGCGCGAGGCGGTGCCGTTGCCGATCGCAATCAGCTCGACCCCATGCTCGATCGCGAGCTTGCCGAGGATGGCGAGCGCCTCATCCCAGCGCCGCTGCGGCTCGTGCGGGAAAATCGCCGTATGCGCCACCACCTTGCCGGTCGCATCGATCACCGCGACCTTGACGCCGGTGCGATACCCGGGATCGAGCCCCATGGTGGCGCGCGCGCCGGCCGGCGCCGCGAGCAAGAGGTCGCGCAGATTCGAGGCGAACACGCGCACCGCCTCGGTCTCGGCCGCCGTCCACAGCCGCAGCCGCAAATCGATGTTGAGGTGGATCTGGATTTTGGTGCGCCAGGCCCAGCGCACCGTCTCGGTCAGCCATTTGTCGCCCTTGCGGCCCTGGTTGGAGATCGCAAAGCGGTTCATGATCTTGAGCTCGTAGAGGCCGGGCTGGCCTACGACCGGCTCCTGCGCCTCCGGCTTGATGGCGAGGTCGAGGATCTCTTCCTTCTCGCCGCGGAACAGCGCCAGGATGCGATGCGACGGCAACTTCGGCAGCGGCTCGGAGAAATCGAAATAGTCCTTGAACTTCTCGCCTTCGGTCTTCTTCCCGGTGCGGACGGTTGAGGCCATGATGCCGTTCGACCACATCTCCTCGCGCAGCGCGCCGATCAGGTCGGCATCTTCGGCGAAGCGCTCGACCAGGATCGCGCGCGCGCCGTCGAGCGCCGCGGCGACGTCGGCGACCTGCTTCTCGGCATTGACGAAGGGCGTCGCGGCCTCGTTCGGATCGCTCTCGGGCTGCGTCAGGAGCTGATCGGCGAGTGGCTCGAGGCCGGCCTCCTTGGCGATCTCGGCCTTGGTGCGACGCTTCGGCTTGTACGGCAGATAGATGTCCTCGAGCCGGCCCTTGCTGTCGGCGGCCATGATCTGGGCCTCGAGCGCGGCGTCGAGCTTGCCCTGCTCGCGGATCGAATTGAGCACCGCGGTGCGGCGCTCCTCGAGCTCGCGCAAATACGTCAGCCGTTCTTCCAGCGTGCGCAGCTGGGCGTCATCAAGCGCGCCGGTGAGCTCCTTGCGGTATCGCGCGATGAACGGCACCGTGGCGCCGCCGTCGAGCAGCGTCACCGCCGCCTCGACCTGTTCGTCGCGAACCCCCAGCTCCTGCGCAATCTGATGATGAATCTTTGCCACGCCCGTCTCTCTGAAATTCCGTTGCGCCGCCGGATCACCGATGGCGCGGAGGCCGCTTATGAACCATCCCGGATTGATTCATCAAGGCGCGCTGTGGATCAAATTGGGCGCGGGCCGCAATCTATTTCCGGGATGTTGGCCGTCCGCGGCTTGACAAATAGATGCGCGCCGCATTGCCGCCGAAAATCGCGACCCTAGCGTCACTTGACAAATCAGCCAGCAAGGTCTCCGCCGCCGCGAACCAGTGCGCATAGCCGCCGGCGAGATTGACGACGGGCCAGTCGCTGCCCCACAGCATCCGCTGCTGCCCGAAACATGCCAGTGCATGATCCACGGCCTCGCTGAGATCGGCAACCTGCCAGTTCGGTGCCGCCTCGGTCGCAAGGCCCGAGAGTTTGCAGACGACGTTGGATCGTGTGGCGAGGCTTGCGATGTCGTCCTTCCAGGCTGCGATGTCGCCGGTCGCAAGGTGCGGCTTGCCGAAATGGTCGAGCACGAATTGCAGGTCCGGATGGCGATCGACCACCTGAATGAGCCGCGGCAAATGGCGCGGCAGCACCAGCGCGTCGAAGACGAGGTCATGCCGCGCCATGGCCTCGAGCGGCGCCGCCAGTTCGGGGCGCAGCAGCCAGTCGTCATCGGCGATGTCCTGCGCCATCGGTCGCAGACCGACCAGGAGCTCGCGCCCGGCAAACGCGTCGATCCGCGCCGCGGCGTCGGCGGCGTCGAAGTCGATCCAGCCGACCACGCCGCGCACCTGCTCGGCGCCTTTTGCGATATCAAGCAAAAATGCGGTCTCCGCTTCAGTCGGCGCGGCCTGCACCAGGATGGTGCCTTCGATCCCGGCCGCGGCGAGATGCGGCGCGAGATCGGCCAGGCCGAAGTCGCGGTAGATCGGCCCGCGCTCGGGCGTCAGCCAGCCGTAATCCGCGCGCGCCAAGGTCCAGACATGGTGATGGGCGTCGATCCGCATCATGTCGGCACCGGCGCATGCTGGTCGAGCAGCCCCTCATTCTTCAGGTCGCGCCACAGCGCGGCAGGCGCGGGCGACGACAACGCGGCGACGTTGCGCTCGACCTCCTGCGGCGTCTGCGCGCCGAGCACGAGGCTTGCCACCGCCGGATGGCCGAGCGCGAAATGCAGCGCCGCGGTCGGCAGCGCCACGTTGTGGGCGCGGCAGACCCGATCGATCGCCGCCACCTTCTGCATCACGTCCGGCGGCGCGTCCTTGTAATTGTACTTGGCACCGGCAACCGCGCCGGTCGCCAGGATGCCGGAGTTGAAGACGCCACCGAGCATCATGCCGATGTCCTTTGCTTGCGCCAGCGGCAGGAATTCGGCGAGTGCGGGTTGCTCGAGCAGCGAGTAGCGACCGGCAAGCAGCATGGTGTCGAACGTTCCGGCCTTGGCGAAGCGCACGCACATCTCGGCCTCGTTGACGCCGATCCCGATGCCCTTGACCACGCGCTCGGAACGCAACTTGTCGAGCGCGACATACGCGCCCTCCATCGCCTCGCGAAACCGCGCCTCGATCGCGTCAGCTCCGTGGGTCCAGACGTCGACGTCGTGGATCAGCAGCAGGTCGATGCGATCGGTGCCGAGCCGCAGCAGCGACTGCTCCACCGAGCGCATGGTGCCGTCATAGGAATAGTCGAACACCGCGCGATGCGGCGCGCCGCCGGCGAAATTGGAGCCGTCGCCGCGGCCGTGGAACGGGTCCATCCAGCGCCCGACCTTGGTGCAGACGACGACGTCGTCGCGCGCCACGCGGCGCAGCGCGGTGCCGCTGCGGTGTTCGGCGAGGCCATGGCCGTAGAGCGGCGAGGAATCCAGTAGGTTGACGCCCAGCGCAAACGCCCGCTCCGCTGCTGCGATCGCAGCAGTGTCGTCGAGCCGCGCGAACAGGTCGCCGAGCGGTGCTGTGCCGAAGCCGAGAATGGAGACATCGAGCCCGGTGCGGCCGAGCCTGCGACGTGGCAGTGCCGGGGAGCCTGGATCGGAGGATTGTTGTTGGGTCATTATGGCCTCCCGCCTGCGTTTCTTGTCAGCCCCTCATCAGACTAGCGTCGTTGACCAGGATCGTGAAGAGACCTTGGCGGCCGACGCCGCGGTGAGGTCTCTCATCGCGCGCGCACCACATCGCTAAAATGCAATGCACAGCTTCACGTTGCCTATCGGCGGGAAATAGGCTATGGGAGCGCTCCGCAACTTCAACGCAGGAGGCGACGATGTTCAGGTCTGTGCGCTTCCCGGGTTCGCCGCGCGATATTTGACGCGCGTCCCGGGATCGGATCCCGGGTAAAATCGCAACACCCACCCGCAATCGAATCTGCCGCGGGCCTTGGGCTCCGCGCTTGCGGAACTTTTGTCATGACCTCGACGCTTCAGGTGACCTCTCGTCGCGAGCCACACGCTCCGTGCTGCTCGAACATCAGCTGCGGAGGTATCATCCACACGTTCAGGGAAGGGTCCGCGCGCTGGCCATGCGGCACACGCGTCTTGCGGACCTTGCCGCGAGCTTTCCTGCGCTGTTGTTCGCGCTGGCGGTCCCGCGAGCCGGGATCGCTTCGGCGCGCGCACGCGCATGCGTCATCGACGGCCGCTCGCTCGCGGACGCCGCGGCCGCGGCGGGCATTCCGCTGTGGCTGCGCAGATTGCCGCCGGAAGCATTCACCGCTCCGATCACGGGACTGCCCGATGACGAGCTGTTTCGCCGGCAGATCGCGAACCACCTGCCGCCGTCACCTAAGCTCGCGCCGATCTGGCTGAAATCCGTCGCGGCGGTTGCCGAGCTCGCACATGGGCCGGCGGCGGTCTGGATCGCGCGCGAGCTGGTCCCAGCGCCGCCGCGCACCGATCCTGCGCGATTGCGGCTCGTCGGCCTGTGGGCGTGGTTCTCCACGCAGCCGGCGACGCTGGGACATACGCTGATCGACCGGAGGTGGACGCCGAGCATGCAGATCGGCTCGGCGCTCGCGGCCGCCGATGCGTGGCGCACGATGATCGCGCTGCATGTCAGCCTCGGCTCGGAGAAGATCGCGGATATGTGGCTGCGGCCGGGCCGCGTTGACGGTTACGACTTCATCCCGCTGAACTCGACCACGGATATTTCGGAGGAGGCGGAAGCGATGCAGAATTGCCTGCGCACCTACGGTCCCAACCTCGCCCACAATCGCTCGCGGCTGTGGAGCGTCAAGCGGAGCGGGCAACGCGTCGCCACCCTGAGAGTTGCGGCGCGTTTTGAGGGTCCGTTGCCAGGTATCGCCGAGCTCACCGGTATCCGGAACGCCGAGATGCCGCGCGAGGTCTGGTGGGCAGCGCGCCAATGGCTGCATAGCCACGGCCTGTTGCGGATGGAGGTCGAGCAACGCAGATGGGGCACCGCGCCTCTCGACCGCCCGACCTGGCGCGCGATCTGGCGTCCGTACTGGCTCGCCAGGCGGCAGATTCCGGAATGGCTGCCGCTCGCTCCGTCGCGCAAGGCGCTCAATGCGCTGTGATGCGCATCCGCCACCGCCGCTTCGTTGCTAATCGTCGGCAACAATCTGCTGGGCAAGGTTGTCGACCACCACAGGACTCTCGAAATAGGTGACGATCGGATCGGCGCCATATTTCTCCCGTGCGCGGGCGCGCCACGCATCGGTGTACAGCGCTTCCGCCTCCACTCTCGAGTTCCAGAAATAGATACCGCCGGCCGTCATCCCGTCCTCGGACAGCAAATAGGTCTTTCGGAACAGCCCCTGAATGCCGCGATAGATCGGCGCGGTACTCAGGAAGATGCTGCGGGCTTCCTCGCGCGTGATCGGCTTCGGCAGCTTGAACGTCGTGATTGCGGTAATCATCCGGATCTCCTCGGCTTCATTCTTGACATCATTGTCAATATTGACGATTGTGTCAAGAATGACCCGATGGAGTGGATCGAATGGTGGGCGTGCGTCAGTTCGACGAGGACGAGATGATCGCAACCGCGCTCGATGTGTTCTGGCGCAAGGGCCTGCACGATGCGACCATGCAGGACCTCGCGGCCGCGACCGGCGTCCAGCGCGGCAGCCTCTACAACGCCTATGGCGACAAGGAAGCGATCTTCCTGCGCGCCTTCGACCAGTATGCCGCGCAATTCCTGGACGCGGCCGGCGGCGCGCTGGCGCAGGGCGATACCGCAGCGAGACTGAGGGACTTCTTTGACATGATCATCGTCAACATGACCGACGGCACGCCGCAGCGGGGCTGCCTGACGACGCGCACCGCGCTGGACGCGTCCGTTTCGAGCGCGGATGTGCGTCAGCGCGTGCAGGACGTGCTCACCCGGCTCGAGCAGCTGGTCGGCAAGGCCATCAGCGCGGCGCCGAACAGGCGCAGCACGGCCGACGCGAACCGGCTGGCGCGCGTCATCGTGACGTTCACGCGCGGGCTCGCCGTGATGGAGCGCGCCGGATACAGCCGCAAGCAGTTGAGGGAATCCGCCACCACATTCATCGATGCCGTGATTGGCGACGCCTGAGGCGGCGTCCCTGTCCCGGCGACGGCGTCATCGTAACGGAGAAACCAGCATGCAGGAACGGAACGGCGGCTGCCTGTGCGGCGCGGTGCGTTACACGCTCAAGAGCGAACCGCGGAGCATCGCGATATGTCATTGCACACATTGCCAGCGGCAAAGCGGCAGCCTGTTCTCGTTCAACCTCGTGATCCGCGAAGCCGACTACCAGCAGTCGGGCGAGACGGTGGTGTTCGTCGACAAGGGCGACAGCGGCCATCCGGTCCATCGTCATTTCTGCGGGCGCTGCGGGTCCCCTCTGCTGGCGAAGACCGCTTTGATGCCCGGCAAGGTCGTGGTGAAAGCCGGCACGCTCGACAGCATGGAAGGATTGCAGCCGCAAGCCGAGATCTATACCGATCGCGCCGTCGCATGGCTCACGCCGATCCCCGGCGCTGCGCGCTTTGCCCGGAACGTGTGACCGGACGCGCCGGTCACGAACGCAGCGGGAAAGGATTCAGCCTGGCCAGGGTTGCCACCGTTCCGATTGCATCGGAACGGTGGCTCTCGATTTTGCTCTGACGCGTTTTCACGCGAACCGATATCAGCTTCGCTCGAAAACGCTCCGGCGATCATTGACCGGCCGGCAGTTCGGCGTAGTTGCCGTCCTTGTCGCGGCGGTACACGACGTAGTCGATCAGGGTGATGTCACCCTTCGGCGTGTAGCTGATCTTGCCGAGCACGGTATCCCAGCTTCCGGCCTTGATGGCCGCCGCGACCTTCTTGGCGTCCGTGGTCTGGGCACGGGCTGCGGCCTGGCTCCAGATCTGGAACGCGGCATAGCTGTAGAGCGTGTAGCCGTCGGGATCGATGCCCTTGTCCTTGAACTTCTTCAAGGTCGCGGCCGCGGTCGCCTTCTTGCGCGGGTCGGGCGAGAAGGTGAACAGCGAGCCTTCGGCGAGCGGACCTGCGATCGCGGCGAACTGCTTGTCGACCAGGGCGTCGCCGCCCATCAGCACCGCATTGACGCCCTGCTCGCGCATCTGGCGCAGGATCAACGCTGCCTCGGCATAATAGCCGCCGACATAGACGAAATCGATCGACTCCTTCTTGAAGCGGGATACCAGGGCAGCAAAATCCTTGTCGCCCTTGGTATAGGCCTCATAGAGCTTTTCCTTCACGCCCGCGGCGTTGATGGCGTTCTTCGTTTCGTCGGCAAGGCCTTTGCCGTAGGTCGTCTTGTCGTGGATGATCGCGACGTTCTTGGTCTTGTAGTTCTTGATAATGTAGGCGGCCGCAACCGTGCCCTGCTGGTCATCCCGGCCGCAGACACGGAACGTGTTCCACAACCCGCGCTCGGTGAATTGCGGATTGGTCGAGCCCGGCGTGATCTGCAGCACATTGCCCTCTGCATAGGCGTCCGACGCAGGGATCGAGGTCGATGAGCAGAAATGCCCAACGACGAACGGAATCCTCGCGCCTGCCATCTTCTCGGCAACCGACACCGCCTGCTTCGGATCGCAGGCATCGTCGCCGACCTCCAGCTTCAGCTTCTTGCCAAGCACGCCACCCGCCGCATTGATGTCGGCAATCGCGAGATCAGCACCGTTCTTGAACTGCTGGCCAAAGCTCGCCTCGGAGCCGGTCATCGGCCCGACCACGGCAACACTGATATCCTGTGCCATGGCGGCGCCGGACAAGGCCAGGCTCGCGCCGAGCGCAAGAAAATATCCTCGAAGTGCAAACTTCATCACATTCTCCTCGATGGTCTCAAGTCGCCTCAATGCATCGCAGTCGACGAATCCGCCGATTGCAACGATCACCGGGGGGCTGCCTTTTAAGCGCGAGACGATTGGCAGGCTCGGACTGAGGCGACAGGGGATTGGACATATGCGACATCGGGCAACAATGTGAAACACGTTGTCGTGCATTGACGTCTGAAATCGCCCGCAGCGGACGTGATTGGGCGGCGATGTTGTGTGCGCGACAGCACACAGGCTGGCGGAGAGCGCTGTTTGCGACGTCGCCCGAGATCGACCAGATGCCGGACGACGGCGCCGCGCAGCTCGGGCGTCGCGAGCTGGTAGCTGTCGTCAAGCTCCCTGATGTAGAGCGCCGGCAGACGCATCGCCTCGGTGTTCGCGGGCAACGGCCGGTTCAGCATGTCCTCGGGATCGCGGACCAGCAGTGCCAGCGCCTTGCGCGGCAGCCTGAGACCGACGAAACGGCTCGGCGAGACCGGGACCACTATGTTGCCGACCTCCGCGCTCGACTCCAGCACGGCCTGCCCCGGGCCCAGCTCGATGTCGCGGCCGCGCTGCGACGCGCGGGCGTTGCCGCTCGTGATGATCGTCAGCACAAGGTCGTCATTGCCGTCGAGCAGCTCGCGCGACCGTGCGATCTTGAGGTTGCTGCACGCCCAGGATCCGATCCCGAGCCCAGGCAGCTCGCGCACATTGGCTTCGGCATGGAACGCGCCGACGCTCAGTGGCTCCGGATCGAGCTTCACGATCATCCGCCCGATCTGCTCGCGAAAGATCGGCAAGCGGTCGCGCTCGCCGAAATCCGCGGCCGAGAACCGAAACCCGGCGATATCCGGCGACTGCATCGTCATCGGCCAATCCTCATGGCGGCGGGAGGTCGCCGGTGATATGGGGCCGATTTGTGGCAGCATGACACCGCTCGAGTGCACGGGACCGTGCTTACGCGTCGGCACTTTTGCTGCAGACAGGCGATGCTCGCCGGATCATCCTGACGCTATTGCCGGATCTGAAATCGCAACCGAGACCGAAATCGTGCTCGCTCGATATTGCCCGGTGTCGTCATCCCAAGCCGTTACGCGGATTATAATTGACTGACCGGACGGTCAATAGTAATCCAAGCGCACGTCACGCAACCTTCGGCCACCAGAAGCCGCAACGGGAGGTCATCATGGTCAGCGATTTGGTGTTGACCGATATCCGCGCCGAATATCGCGTCGTGACGCTCAACGCCTTTCTCGAAAAGCGCGCGACGCGCTTTGTCGGACGAGCCAAAGCTTGAACGTTCGGATTGAACATTCCGCCGTCAAGGCGAGACGCATCATTGATCACAAGTCAGAAGGTCCAATTGCGATGACACAGCCTCAATCCAGTGGTGCACGGACGGCGGGCAACGTCATGAAGCTCGACAGCTTCGTGCGCGGAAAATGGTCCGGCCCGGGCGAACCGGCAGCCGAGATTCACAGTGCCGTCACCGGCGATGTGGTGGCGGTCACCACCAGGAGCGATCTCGACATGCGCGAGATCCTCGCCTATGGCCGCGCGATCGGCGGCAAACATCTCAGAAAGCTGACGTTCCATCAGCGCGCGGGCCTACTGAAGGCGCTGGCCGACTATCTGACCCAGCACAAGGACCGGCTCTACAAACTATCGTTCCATGCGGGCGCAACCCGCACCGACGCTGTCATCGACGTCGACGGCGGCATCGGCACGTTGTTCGCCTTTGCCGGCAAGGGACGCCGCGAACTTCCGAACAGCAAAGTCCTGCTCGACGGCAATGTCGAAGGGCTCTCCAAGGGTGGCGCATTCGCCGGTCAGCATATCGTGACGCCGCTGCACGGCGTCGCCGTGCACATCAACGCATTCAACTTTCCGTGCTGGGGCATGCTGGAGAAGCTGGCGCCCGCGCTGCTGGCCGGCGTGCCCGTCGTGACCAAGCCCGCGACGGTCACCTCCTATGTCGCCCACGAACTGGTCCGGATCATCACCGAATCCGGCGTGCTGCCCGAAGGCGTGCTGCAATTCATCGTCGGATCGACCGGCGACTTGTTCGACCATCTGACCTGCCAGGACGTGGTGTCCTTCACAGGCTCGGCCGACACGTCGCAAAAACTGCAGCGGCATCCGGTCATCGCGCGCGAAGCGGTCAGGTTCATCGCCGAACGGGATTCGCTGAACGCCGCAATCCTCGCTCCGGACGCAGTGCCGGGAAGTCCGGAGTTCGACCTCTTCGTCAAGGAAGTGGCGAAGGAGATGACGGTCAAGGCCGGCCAGAAATGCACCGCGATCCGTCGCGCGCTGGTGCCGTCGGCGCAGCTCGATGCCGTGATCACGGCGCTGCGCGACCGTCTGGCCAAGGTCACGATCGGCAATCCCGAAAACGACAAGGTCAGGATGGGGCCGCTGGTCGGGCTCGGCCAGCGCAGCGATGTGCTTGCCCATGTCGCGAAGCTTCGCGCCGAAGCCGAACTGGTGGCCGGCGATCCCGGCAACTTCGGGCTGCTCGATGCCGACGCGAAGCGCGGCGCCTTCGTTCCGCCGCTGCTGCTGCATTGCGCCAAGCCGCTCGCCGCATCCGCAGTCCACGAGATCGAGGCGTTCGGGCCTGTCAGCACCGTGATGGGTTACGACGATCTGGAGCAGGCGATCGCGCTGACCAATCGCGGCGGCGGCAGCCTCGTCGCATCCATCTACACGCACGACATCCCGGCTGCGACCGAACTGGCATTTGGCATCGGCAGTTTTCACGGCCGCGTCGCGATCATCGACCGCGACTGCGCGAGCGAGCACACCGGACACGGTTCGCCGATGCCGCAGATGGTTCACGGCGGCCCCGGCCGGGCCGGCGGCGGCGAGGAACTGGGCGGCGTCCGCAGCCTCCAGCACTACATGCAGCGCACCGCATTGCAGGGATCGCCGGCGATGCTGAGCGGCGTCACCGGCCGCTGGTTCAAGAGCAGCCCGATGCTCGAAGGCGACCTGCATCCGTTCCGCTATCACTATGACGATCTCGAGATCGGCCGCACGCTGGTCTCGAAGTCGCGGCAGATCACGCTCGACGACATCGAGCACTTCGCGCATTTCACGGGCGACACCTTCTACGCCCATATGGACGAGGAAGCGACCAAGGGGCATCCGTTCTTCCCAGGCCGCGTCGCGCATGGCTATCTGCTGCTGTCGTTTGCGGCCGGCCTGTTCGTCGATCCCGACTACGGGCCGGTGCTGGCGAATTACGGCCTCGACTCGCTGCGCTTCGTCAAACCCGTCCAGCCCGGCGAACAGATCCAGGTGCGGCTGACCGCGAAGGAGAAGATGCCGCGCAACAAGCAATATGGCGAGGTACGCTGGGACGTCGAGATCACGACCGGCACCGGCGAAACCGCGGCGACCTACGAGCTGCTGACGATGAATGCGATGCGGGCTTAACGGCCCGCGTCAGAGCAACTCGGCCTGCCGGCTGCGGCCGGCCGATTTCGCCCTGCCGCGCGGCCGGGTGGCGGCGGCCGCGGCATCGTCGGCGCCGGCCAGCACGAGTTGCGCGACGAAACCGGCATATTCGGCGCGGGTCATCGGCCCGCCCTCGCGAAACCACATGTAATGCCAGTTCAGCATGCCGAAGACGCTCATCGTCAGCGGCTTGAGCAGGCGCTTGTGCTTCGCCGCCGGCACGGCGGCGGCGAGTGCGTCCGACATGATCCCAACCAGGATCCGCTCGCTTGCGAGCAGCGGCTGTTGCTTGTCCTTCGGCAACAGCTTGAGACTTGAGATCTGGACCTGATGTTCGGCGTCGGCATGCCGGTAGAGCTCGAGCAGGGTCGCAACGATCGTCCTGAAGCGCGCGACCGGATCGCCGGCCTGTGCGCTCGCCTTGCGGACCGCCGCCACCAGCTTCGCGAGGTGCGACGACAGGATATCGAACAGGATCGCTTCCTTGTCGGGATAATAGTGATAGAGCAGCGCCTTCGAAACCCCGCAGGCATCGGCGATGGTGTTCATCGACGTGCCGACATATCCCGATGCGGCAAACAGCTCGGCCGAGCGATGCAGCATCGAGAGGCGCTTGTCGTCATAGTCCTTGGCGCGCGATCGGGCCATGTCTTGTCCGTTTCACCAGGCGGCCGTTCGGCCATCGTCCAGAGATGTCAGTCAATAGTCGCAAGGTTCCGGGACCACAGCCCCGCCTCCGAACCGCTATTTATTGACCATCCGGTCGGACAATTCCATAAGCCCGGCGATCGGGCAACATTGCCCGGAATGAATTTTCCTGGCGCCGCGTCGCGAGAGCATCTCTCTGCTGCAAATCGCCTCGCCATGCGCGTCTGATTGCAAAGTTCGCGGCGCCGCCGAGTTTCGCGCGCGTCCCGAACAGGAGCGTGTTATCGTTCATTGAACGGCTCGGAATGCGAAGGAGGCTCTGGGTGCGGACATCCTCTTGGCTCCACGTCCTTCGTCGCGCGGCCCGTCGGCTGAAGAGATGGCAGCGGCGGCTGGCCCGCGCCGCCAACCCCGACGGCAAGGACATGTACGAACTCTTTCTGTTTGGTCCTCACGGCTGATCGCTCGTTGGCGCGACGCATGCCCAGTCGAGACCGCAGCAGATGTGATCCATCGCCACGCCGACGTCAGTCTGCCCACGCCGCACATGTCGTGCGGCAGGATCACACACAGAGCGATAGCATGACAGCGCCCGCTCTACCGGTTCGCGCCGACGAGGAACGGCGGTCGCATCCTTCGCGCGCGTCTAGAGCCCCGTTCCGATGGAATCGGAACGGGGCTCTAGATTCTAGTTTTTGACGCGCTTTCCTGCCGCGAACCGGCGTCCACTTCGCTCGGGAAAGCTCTAGCTGCCGAAGCCGGCCGGAATGAACGCCGGCAGCTTCTCCTCGATGAAGTGCTTGACCTCGGGTGAATTGAAGACCTGGATGAAGGCCTTCAGGCGCGGATCGTCCTTCTTGTCCGGCCGCGCGGTAAAGCGCAGCACGAGACCGTCATCGACCGTGCGGTCGATCACCAGCGCCGATTTTGGATCACCGCCGGCCGGTATCAGATAGGTGATGTTGACGAGCGCAAGCGTGACGTCATCGAGCGACCGGTAGGTCTGCGCCGGATCGAGCTCGACGATCTTCAGGTTCTTGGGATTTTCGATGATATCAAACCGATTGACCGAAAAACCCTTGCCCGGCGCCAGCTTGATCAGTCCGGCGCGTTCGAGCAGGATCAAGCCACGCGCGCCGTTGAGCGGCTCGTTCGGGATCGCAACGCTGTCGCCGGACTTGATCTCCTCGAGCGACTTGATCTTCTTCGAGAACAGCCCGACGGGCGCGATCACGCCGACCTTGTCGACCTGGACCAGGTCGAAGCCGCGCTGCTTGTTCTGGATCGCGAGATAGGTGGCGTGCTGGAACAGGTTGGCGTCGACGTCGCCGCTGTTCACCACCTCGTTCAACGCGACCCAGTCCGACAGCTCGACGATCTTGACGTCCTGTCCCTTGTCCTTGGCGAGCTTGGCGGCAAAGCCAGCCAGCTGACCGACCGGGCCGGCGCTGGTCGCGATCTTGAGAGGTTCGTCCGCAACGGCGGCCGCAGTCATGGCAAGCAGCACGCCAGCCGCCTGCGCCAGGCGCAACAATGTCTTCATGGTCTCGGTTTCAACTCCGTCTTCAGGGATCGATCAGGCCGCCTTGCGGCCGCTGCTTCCCGCCTCAGCATCAGTCAATGCCTGGGTGAGGTCGGCGAGGATGTCGTCGGGATGTTCGATGCCGACCGAAAGCCTGATGTAGCCGGGCGTCACGCCTGCCGCGAGCTGCTCTGCGCCGCTCAGTTGCTGATGGGTGGTCGATGCCGGATGGATCGCCAGCGAGCGCGCATCGCCGATATTGGCGACGTGATAGAACAGTTTCAGCGCATCGATGAAACGACGGCCGGTCTCGACGCCCCCCTTCAGCTCGAAGCCGACCAGCCCGCCATAGCCGCCCTTCAGATAGAGATCGGCGCGGCGCCGGTCCTCCCCGCTCTGCAGTCCGGGGAAGATTACGTGCGAAACGGCGGGATGTCGTGCCAGGAAATTCGCGACCTTGATCGCGTTCTCGTTGTGCTGACGCAGCCGCAGGGGCAAGGTCTCGAGTCCCTGGATGAACTGAAATGCGTTCTGGGGAGCGACCGCGGCACCGAGATCGCGCAGCAGCTTCACGCGTGCGCGCAGGATGTAGGCGATCGGACCGAGCGGCTTGGCTGCCTCGGTCCAGATCGCCCCGTGATAGGCATCGTCCGGCTGCGTCAGCAGCGGGAAGCGCTCGGCGTGCGCCGCCCAGTCGAAATTGCCGCCATCGATGATCGCTCCGCCAATCGACGTGCCGTGGCCGCCGATATACTTTGTCGCGGAATAGACGACGATCGCTGCGCCGTGCTCGAACGGGCGCGCAATGAGCGGGACGGCGGTGTTGTCGAGAATCAGCGGCACGCCGAGCGAACGGCCGATATCCGCGACTTCCCTGATCGGGAAGACGTTGAGCTTGGGGTTCGGCAGCGTCTCGGCGAAATAGGCCCGGGTCTTCGCATCGGTCGCCCGGCGGAAGTTTTCCGGATCGGCCGGATCGACGAAGCGAACCTCGATGCCGAACTGCTTCAGCGTCTGCGACAGCAGCGTCCAGGTGCCGCCGTACAGATCGGTCGATGAGACGATATTGTCGCCGGCTTGCGCGATGTTGAAGATCGCGTAAGCCGTCGCCGACTGGCCCGACGCCACGGCCAGCGCGCCAACGCCGCCTTCCAGCGCGGCTAGGCGCTCCTCGAACGCGTCAGCCGTCGGATTCTTGATCCTGGTGTAGATCTGTCCGATCGCCTCCAGGGCGAACAGCCGCGATGCGTGATCGGTATTCTCGAATTGAAAGGACGTCGTTTGGTAGATCGGAACGGCGACGGCGCCGGTCGCCGGGTCGGACCGGTACGATCCGCCATGCAAGGCGAGCGTCTCGACATTCTTGGTTTCGATCGGCATCTCGAAATTCTCCTGAAATCCGCGGACCCAGCATCAAAAGGCAAGGAATGATGCGCAGCAGCGTCCGCGACTGTCGAGACATCGGAGAAAATAGCGATGAGCGTGCTGGCGGCGCGTCTGATGGCGTCGCTAATTTTTCAGCCGCGGCGCCTGTCGCGTAACATTTGTTTCACTGCTCCGCCGGTTTGAACGGCTCAGTGGAGCTGATGAGTCATCTGCCGATCGCGCCTGCAAATCAGTACGCAATGTCGTGCATACCGTCATTTCGAACAGCACGACGACGTCGAACAAACGAATCTCTGCTGCGCCGGATCGAAGACAAAGCACGATTTTGATCCTGTCTTTCCATATAGAAAATAAAGCCGCGCAGCTGACGTGATAAATCACCTCTCAGTCCTCAATTAGCGGAATTGCGCAATGACCAGACCAAAGGAACTTCGCTTCAACGCGTTCAACATGATGGCGCCGAGCCACAACTGGGCCGGTCTCTGGTCGCATCCGCGCGACACTTCACTTAACTACAACTCGCTCGACTATTGGGTCGACTACGCCAGAACCGCCGAACGCGGCCTGCTCGACGGCATCTTCCTCGCCGACGTCTTTGGTATCTATGACGTCTACGGCAGCAGTCCTGACACTGCGCTGCGTCACGCCGTTCAATTGCCGAACGCCGAGCCGACCCTGCTCGTCTCCGCCATGGCTTACGCAACGAAGCATCTCGGCTTCGGCATCACATCCAACCTCACCTACGAGCATCCCTACCAGTTCGCCCGCCGCTTCTCGACGCTCGATCATCTCACTCGCGGGCGGATCGGCTGGAACATCGTCACCGGCTATCTCGACAGCGGCGCCCGCGGAATGGGCCTTGAGGCCAACCGCGCGCATGATGAACGCTACGAGGCGGCCGAGGAGTTTCTCATTGCGAGCTATAAGCTATGGGAAGGCAGCTGGGAGGACGGCGCGGTTCGCCGTGACCGGACAGCGCGCGTGTTCACGGATCCGACAAGGATCCACAATGTGCGGCACCAGGGACTTCATTACCAGGTCGACGGCATCCACCTCGCCGAACCCTCGCCACAACGCACACCGTTGCTGTATCAGGCGGGAACCTCGAAGCGCGGCCGCGCCTTCGCGGCGAGGCACGCGGAGGCGATCTTCCTCAACGGCCAGACCAGGCCCATTCTGGCTCGTGCCGTACGCGAGATCAGGGAAGCGGCCAAGGCGTTCGGACGAGATCTCTATGATATCCGCCTGTTCGCCGGCGCGACCGTGATCGTTGCCCCGACGCGCGCGGAGGCCAACGATCTGCTCGAGGAGTACGCAGGGTATGTCGATCAAGCCGGCCAGCTGGCTCTGCTCTCGGGCTGGACCGGCATCGACTTCTCGAACTATCGTCCCGATCAGGCGGTACAATATGTCGAGAGCAACGCGATCCAGTCGATGGTCGAGAATTTCACGTTGCGGAGCGAGCGGCCGGTCAAGGTCGGTGATCTCGCGACGCTGAGCCGGATCGGCGCACGCTCGCCATTCGTGGTCGGCTCACCCCAGGACGTGGCCGATGAGCTGATCGCCTGGGCCGACGAAACCGACGTCGACGGCTTCAACCTGTTCCGCCTCGTCGCGCCGGAATCACTGACGTCATTCGTCGACCTCGTCGTGCCGGAATTGCAGTCACGCGGAGTCTACAAGACAGCCTATCGCGAAGGCACGCTCCGCGAGAAGCTGTTCCCCGGACGCGGACCCTATCTTGACGCCACGCATCCCGGCGCCGGCTTCCGCCGCGCCTCGACGGCAGCGCGCACCGAAGCCGCCGAATAGATCGGCCTGGAAACCTCCCGGCGATGGGCGGTCAACGCCCGTCACCAGGTTGCGATGTAGGTGCCCTTGAAGCGTTTCTCGAGGAATGCCTTGACCTCCTCGGAATGGTAGGCATCGATCAGCTGCTTGACCCAGGGCTTGTCCTTGTCCGCCTCGCGCACGGCAACGATGTTGACCCACGGGCCATCGGCCGCCTCGCGGGCAATTGCATCGGTGGCGGGATTGAGCCCGGCCTGAACCGCATAATTGTTGTTGATCGAGACCAGATCGACATCTTGCAGGGAACGCGGCAACTGCGCGGCATCAAGCTCGACGAAGCGCAGATGCTTCGGATTGTCAGTGACGTCGGCAATGGTCGACGCGACGTTGTTGGGGTCCTTGAGCTTGATCACGCCGTGCAGCGCAAGGATCATCAGGCCGCGCGCGCCATGGAAGGATCGTTGGCGATCGCCACCCGCCCGCCATCCGGAAGATCGGCCAGCTTCTTGTATTTCAACGAGTAGACACCCTGCGGCGACGCAATCGTGTTGGCGACCTTGACGATCTTCCAGCCGGTCTTCGATATCTGGTTCTTCAAATAAGGCTCGTGCTGGAACGAATTGGCCGCGAGATCCCCGAGCGCGAGCACCTGGTTCGGGATCACGTAGTCCGTGAATTCGACCACCTTGATGTCGAACCCATGGCCCGCAGCCACTTTCTTGACGACTTCGAGGATCTCGGCGTGTGGTCCGGCCGTGACGCCAACGCGGACCGTCTCGGCCCTCGCGGTGCCGACCAGGAGCGTTACCGCGGCAACCGCCGTCATCAGAATACGCATCATCATCCTTCAGCAATTGGGGCGGCAACTACCAGCCGGGCAGCACCGCGCCCTTGAACTTGGTCTGGACGAATTCCTTGATCTCGGGCGTGTGGTAGCTGTCGACCAGGATCTTGACCCACGGCTTGTCCTTGTCGGCGGAGCGAACCGCGATCAGATTGACGTATGGCCCTTTCGGATCCTCGCGCAGGATCGGATCCTTGACCGGATCGAGACCGGCCTGTGTCGCATAGTTGGTGTTGATGACCGCCGCATCGACATCGTCGAGCGCCCGGGGCGCCTGGGCTGCGTCGACCTCGACGAATTTCAGGTTTTTGGGATTGTCGGCGATGTCGATAACGGTCGGCTTGAAACCGACGTCGCTCTTCAGCTTGATTGCGCCCTTGTCGCGCAGCAGAAGCAGCGCCCGGCCGCCATTGGTCGGATCATTGGGAATTGAGACCTTGGCTCCGTCAGGAACGTCGGCCCAGTTCTTGTGCTTGCGCGAATAGACGCCGATCGGAAAATTGACCGTCAGTCCCACCTGCTCGATCTTGTAGCCGCGATCGGCTTTCTGGTTGTCCAGATAAGGCTGGTTCTGAAACGAGTTGGCCTGGATGTCGCCGGCGTCGAGCGCCGCGTTCGGAACGACATAGTCGGAGAACTCGATAAGCTGAAGCTCGAGCCCGCTCTTCGCCGCGATCGGTTTCACGGCCTCGAGGATTTGTGCATGCGGCCCGGGCGTCACGCCGATCTTGATCGTTTCTGCCGCGGCGGCCGTCGACCAGATCGCAACAGCGCCTGCAAGAGCGAAAATGGATCGAAGCAACATCTTTGTCTCCATGGAACTGAACTCGCTATCAAGTTCATCGCTCGCGCCAGGGACGAAATCAATGAAATGAGAATCCAAATTTTTCCCGATGACGAGTCGCCGCTGCTGTGGCCGCGATGAAAAGAGAATGGAGCCGGCCGGGCATCTTGGCGCAGCGAGCGACTTATCTGCTGATGCCAGCTGCAACGCGCAGAAAAAAATGCTTTTCTCGCGGACTTCGCTTGCAGAGAAAATTGCACTCGTTCGGACGACTTCTCCGCGATTGCCTCCGGCGCACCGATTGCACACAAATGGCAACAGATCGAACCGGCTAAGGACAACTTGCCATGCCCATCTTTGCCCGCCTCATCCCGCCAGCGCAGGCCGCATCATCGGCGACTGCGATGTCGCGCCGTCTTGCTGTCGCCGCCATCGGGCTGCTTGCGATGACCTCGCTGGTTCGGCCTGCGGCCGCCGAGGAAATCCGGATCGGCTACCAGAAATCGTCGACGCTGACCGCTATCCTGAAGACCAACGGCGCGCTGGAGAAGGCGTTGGCGCCGCTCGGCATCACCGTGTCGTGGCACGAGTTCACAAGCGGCCTGCCGCTGCTCGAGGCCATCAATGTCGGCAGCATCGATTTCGGAGCCGACGTCGCCGACACCGTGCCGATCTTCGCCCAGGCCGCCGGCGCCAAGCTCGCTTACGTCGCCGAGGAAGCCGCTTCTCCATCGGCGCAGGCGATCCTGGTGCCGAAGGATTCCGCGATCAAAGCGCCGGCCGATCTCAAGGGCAAGAAGGTCGCGGTCACCAAGGGCGCGGGCAGCCACTTCCTGCTGCTGGCGGTACTTGCCAAGGCCGGACTGTCCTTCAAGGACATCACACCGGCCTATCTGACGCCGGCCGATGGCCGCGCGGCATTCGTCAGCGGCAATGTCGACGCCTGGGTCGCCTGGGATCCGTTCCTCAGCAGCGCGCAACGCCAGTCCAGCACGCGCATCCTGACCGACGGCAGCGGCGGGCTCGCCAACTACAAGCGTTACTATCTTGCCTCGGCCGCGTTCGCCGAAAAGCGGGCCGATGCACTGAATGTCATCTTTGCCAGGTTGGTGGAAACCGGCACCTGGATCAAAGCCAATCCGAACGAGGCCGCGGCGCTGCTCGCCGGCCTGTGGGGCATCGACGCCGCCACGGTGGAGGAGGCCAACAGCCATCGCTCCTACAAGGTCGGCGTGGTCACCGCGGCCGGCCTTTCCGAGCAGCAGAAGATCGCCGATACCTTCACGGCGGAAGGTCTGCTGCCACGCAAGGTCGATACCGGCGACGTCAGGATCTGGGCACCGAAGGGATCGTGACGCCACCGCACCTTTAGCGATGACGCAGGCGGCGGTTGACGCGGCGCGCCAGATAGTCGCCGGCGGTCTGCACGGTCTGAACCAGCGCGATCAAAACGACGACGACCGCCAGCATCATTTCGGGCATGAAGCGCTGATAGCCATAGCGAATGCCGAGGTCGCCGAGGCCGCCGCCTCCGACGGCCCCGACCATTGCGGAGTAGCCGAGCAGGCTGACCACCGCGAGCGTCAGGGCCAGCACCAGGCCCGGCAAAGCCTCCGGGATCAGGACCTTGAACACGATCTGCAGCGGGCTTGCACCGAACGAGGACGCCGTCTCGATCAGACCGGCATCGACCTCGCGGATCGCCGCCTCGACCAGACGGGCAATGAACGGCGTTGCCGCGATGGTGAGCGGCACGATTGCCGCGCCCGATCCGATCGAGGTGCCGGCAATCAGCCGCGTGAAAGGAATCATCGCAACCACCAGGATGATGAACGGCGTCGAGCGGGCCGCATTGACGATGACGCCGAGCACGCCATTGGCTGGCGGCGCGGCGAACAGCTCCCCTTTCCGGCTGGTCGCCAGGAAGACGCCAAGCGGAAGGCCCAGCGCGGTCGCAACCAGCGCAGCCACCGAGACCATGAAAAGGCTCTCGCCCGTGGCCTGAACGATCAGGTTGATGAGTTCACGCGACATAGCCGAGACGCTCCACCAGAATGTCATGCTGAGAAAGATAGGCCAGGGCCTGCCTGGCCGTGGCTTCACCGCCGGGAATGCCAAGGATTAGCGAGCCCACGTGCTGGCCGCCGATCTCATCGATGCGGGCCGATAGCAGCGCCACGTCATGGGACAGTTCGCGCGAAAGCCGCGCCACCACGGTGTCGCCGGCTTCAGTACCGCGCACCTGCACGCGAAGGACCGTCTGCCCGCCGGCAACCGGCTGTGGCGAAAGGCGGCTCGCCAGCGAGACCGGAACACTGTCCCCGATCACCTCGGAAAGGAACGCCTGCGTGACCGGATGCTGCGGATGCGTGAAGATTTCCGCGACATGGCCGCGTTCGACGACCTGGCCGCCGTCGATCACCGCGACTTCCTTGGCGAGTTGGCGGACCACCGACATCTCGTGGGTGATCAACACGATCGTGACCCCGAGTTCACGATTGATGTTGGCCAGCAGGTCCAGAATCGCGCGCGTGGTCTGCGGATCGAGCGCCGACGTCGCCTCGTCGGACAGCAGCACATTCGGCCGAGTCGCCAGCGCGCGGGCGATGCCGATGCGCTGCTTCTGGCCGCCGGACAATTCCGAGGGATAACGATCGTATTTGTCGGCAATGCCGACGAGCTCGAGCAGCTCGGCTACACGGACGGCGATGTCGGCCCTGGACCAGCCGGCGATCTCGAGCGGCAAGGCGATATTGTCCGCCGCCGTCCGCGACGACAGCAGGTTGAAGTGCTGGAAGATCATGCCGATCGAGCGCTGCGCCAGGCGCAGCTCGCGACCGGCAAGCGCCGAGATCTCGCTGTTATCGACGACGACGCGGCCGCTCGACGGCTTCTCAAGCCCGTTGATGAGGCGGACGAGGCTCGATTTGCCGGCGCCGGAGCGGCCGATCACGCCGGTGATCGAGCCGCGCGGGATCGCGAAGTCGATCGCCTGCAAGGCATGCACGCTCGGCTTGCCGCGATAGGCCGGATAGACCTTCGAGACCGCCTCGAAGCGGATCATGGCTTCGCTCGCGTTGGAAGCGAGCGGAATCGACGGCAGCGGCGCAACAGGCTGCGCCGTCGTCAGGGATTGATGTACATTCATTCAGTCGGTCCAATTGGGAAATCGCTTCGGTCGCCGGGCACAGCCCGGGCTCAATGACCAAAGAGCAGATAGCTGCGGTCGATGCCGCGGAGATCGCGCGTCTCGTCGGTCCAGCCGACCGCGCGGCGGTAGCTGCCCAACGCGGCAGTCTGCCGCAACGCGACCACGTCGGTCGGGCGAGGCTCCTCCGCATAAGGCGACACGTAAAGCGCGTCCTCGGGACAATACAGTTCGCAGAGGAAACAGGTCTGGCAATCGCCCTGACGGGCGATCACCGGAATCCCCTCCGTCTTGTCGAAGACATTGGTGGGGCAGACATTCACGCAGATGTCGCAGCACGTGCAGCGCTCGGCGTCGATCACCTCGATCATTCCGCGGCCTCTGCATAGCTGGCCTCGGCATGCGGCCGCACCGTGGTCCAGACCTCGTCCAAACCGCCGCTCGTCACGTAATGGCGTTGGCGGTCGTCTTGATCGGGATAGTCGTCGCGGCGATGCATGCCGCGGCTTTCGTTCCGCGCCAGCGCGCTGCGGTACATCCAGCGCGACGTCGCCAGCATGGCCGCGCTCTCGCGGGCGCGCAGCAGATCGTCCTTGCTCGCCGCATCGGCCGATGATGCATTGACCCACGCCGCATCCAGCCGCTCGAGGGCGCCTTCGAGACGCGAGGCATGCCGGAAGTAGTTCAGCTCAAACGGATAGACCTCGTCCTGGACCGCCTTTGTCAGCGTGGCGGGCTCAAACGCGCGACCCGCCTTGCTTCGGAACGCGACGGTACCGGCGGACGCCAGTCGTCGTTGACGTGCCGGGCCCAGCTGCCTTGCATAGCCGGCAGCGCCCCATCCGGCCCAGGTCCCCGATGACATCGCCCAGGCGGCATTGTGGCTGCCGCCGCCGGTGAAGCCGCCGCAGATCAATTCGCGCGTCGCTGCATCACCGGCGGCATAGAGTCCCGGCACGCTGGTGGCGCAGCTATCGTCGACAATGCGAAGGCCGCCGGTGCCGCGCACGGTGCCTTCGAGCCGCAAGGTGACGGGGAAACGCTCCCTGAAGGGATCGATGCCGGTGCGATCGAACGGCAGGAAGAAATTCGGCTGCGATGCGCGCATGTGACGCTGCACCTCGTCGTCGGCCTTGTCGAGGCGCGCATAGACCGGTCCCTGAAGCAGCGCGCGCGCAATCGCCGATCGCCCGCCCTTGGATGCCGCACCGGGAACGACGCTGCCGTCCTCGTAGCTGAAGGTCGCCCAGCCATAAAACAGCGTCTTGGTCACGGAGCCGAACGCCGGCGAGATCGCATAGGGATTCGAGAATTCCATGCTGCTGAACTCGGCCCCGACCTCCGCGGCCATCAGATAGCCGTCTCCGGTCAGCACATTCGATCCCAGCGTCTTGCTCAGGAACGCGCAGCCGCCGGTCGCCATGACGACAGCCTTGGCGCGCACGATCCAGCGATCGTGCTTCTGGCGGCGCACGCCGCTGGCTCCCGCAACCGAGCCGTCGTCATCCACCAGCAGCTCAAGCGCCGGACTGTGATCGAGAATGGTGACGCCGGCCTGCTTGGTGCGCTTGCGCATCAGGCGCATGTATTCCGGCCCCTGCAGCGAGTTGCGCTGCGATGTGCCGCTGTCGTCGACCGGGTAAGGGTAACCCCAGGCGGCCAGACGATTGCTGTCCTCGTAGGTCTGGTCGAGCACGCGCGCCATCCAGCGGCGATCCTGCAGGTGCCCGCCCATCTTTTCGCGATTGGCCATCGCGGCCTTGCGCAGCGCCGGATTGGGATCGACATACCAGACGCCGGTGCCGGCAGCCGCGGTGGCACCCGACGTGCCGCAAAATCCCTTGTCGGCGAGCACGACGCGTGCGCCGCACTCGGCTGCGCTCACCGCGGCCCACGTGCCTGCCGGTCCGCCGCCGATCACCAGCACGTCGGCGTCGAATTCGACCGAACCGCCTGGCGCGGTTCGCTGTTCGGCGCGTCGCTCGTGGACTGTCATCGTTCAGTTCTCCGGGTGGCACCGATTGCTTGCAACGCGCCGCAACAGCATCGTTACGCGCGCAGGCTGCCCTGGCAATTTCAGATATTTGCGCAGACTTGGACGAAGCTTCCCCTGCCGCGGCACGTGGCAGAATATTCATGCGGCGGCGGAGGGGATGTTCCGCTCATCGCAGAAGATCGACACCAGATTTGTTCGCAGATCGCGCAGCGGAGACGGATATTTCTTTTTGCATGCACGCGCCGGCCGTTCGTTTTCATGTGGCCTGACAGGCGATACTTCGTGAGTCGTCTCACCTCAATGCGGGGTCGCCATGTCCGATCGTCAGCTTCATCTCAATGTCAATCTGCTGCACTCCGGCGTCTATGCGTCGGCGTGGCGGCTGCCCGAAAGCGATCCTCGCGCCTGCTTCGACGTCGGCCATTATGTGCGCGTGGCTGAGATCGCCGAGCGCGGCAAGCTCGATGCGATCTTCCTTGCCGACACACCGGCGATCACCGACCGCATCGACTACCGCTCCTTCATGTCGATGGAACCGACGATCGTGCTGGCATCGGTGGCCGCGGCGACCAGCCATATCGGGTTGATCGCGACCGCCTCGACCACCTACAACGAGCCGTATAACATCGCGCGCCGCTTCGCGACCCTGGATCTCGCGAGCGGCGGCCGCGCCGGCTGGAATGCGGTGACCACTGCCGACGCGTCGGCCAGCCGCAATTTCGGCCTCAGCACGTGCTGGAGCACAAGGCCCGCTACGAGCGCGCCAAGGAGTTCGCCGAGGTCGTCCATGCGCTGTGGGACAGTTGGGAGGACGACGCCTTTGTCGGCGACAAGTCCTCGGCGCGATTTGTCGATACGTCGAAGGTTCATCCGATCGCGCATCGCGGCGCCCATTACGCCGTGGCCGGTCCGCTTAACGTGCCGCGTTCGCCGCAGGGCCGCCCGGTGACCGTGCAGGCCGGTGGCTCGCACGACGGACGTGATCTCGCTGCCGCGCAGGCCGAAGCTGTGTTCACGCTGGCGCAGACGATCGAGGAAGGCGTCGCCTATGCGCGCGATCTGCGCGCCCGCGCCGCGACCTACGGCCGCGCCGGCGACTCCATCGTCATCCTGCCGGGCCTTGCCACAGTGATCGGCAGCACCGAAGCCGAGGCGAGACGGCGGCAGGATGAGCTGTGGGAGCTGGTTCCGATCGAGTACAGCCTGGCGCGTCTCGCGGGCACATTGCAGGTCGATCCTGCGATCCTTGAGCTCGACAAGCCGCTACCCGATCCGCTGCCGCTGCCGGCCAACGCCAACCACACCATGTTCCAGGGCACGGTGAACCTTGCGCGCCGCGGTAACCTCACCGTCCGGCAGTTGTTGCGCGCGCTCGGCGGCGGGGTCGGACACCGCATCATCGTCGGCACGCCCGAGCAGATCGCCAACGACATCGAGGCCTGGTTCAAGGCCGGCGCGGCCGACGGATTCAATCTGATGCCGGACGTGCTGCCGACCGGGCTCGAGGTCTTCGTCGACAACGTGGTGCCGATCCTGCAGCGCCGCGGTCTGTTCCGAACCGATTACGCCGGCACCACCTTGCGTGAGCATTTTGGCCTGCCTCGGCCGATCAGCCGCTTTGCGCGTCAGACGGAAGCCGCCGCAACCGCGTGACGCAGTTACCGCGAGCTCGCCAGCAGTGGTGGGGTGTCATTCGCAGCAGATGACGCTGCGCGGACGCGCGGGATGATCTCCTTCGCAAAGCGCTCCATCTCGGCCTCGAAAGGCTGGAACTGCAGCATGAACAACTCGATGCCTGCGGCATGGAACGCCCCGATTCGGGCGGCCACGTCATCATAGCTGCCGACCAGCCCGGCAGCGGTGCCGCCGTTGCTGCCGATCCGCTCCGACTTCTGCATGGTCTGCATCATCACGACCTTCGGGTCGGTGTTCTGTCGCTGGATCACCTTCATCGAGGCGTCCTTCCGCGACAGCTCAAGCAGCCGCTCATAGGCGGCCTGGGCCTCGGCCTGCGTCTGGCGCGCGATGACGAAGGCGGACAGCCCGAAGCGAAGCGGCGCCGACGTCCGCGGCCGCGCCGCCACGTCGGCAATGAGGCCCGCGACATCCTCGAGCGGCTGACCATTGATGAACCAGACGTCGCCGTGGTCGGCGACCAAAGCGCGCGCCGGCTCGGATTCGCCGCCGACATAGATCAATGGTCGCGGTCGGTAGAGGCTCGTCGGCCGCAACAGATAATCGCGGACGTCGAAATGCTCGCCCTTGTAGGTCAACCGCTCGCCCTGCATCAGGCGCGAGACAATCGTGATCCACTCGCGGCCATAGGCGTAACGGGCATCGTGCTCGGCAAAGCCGATGCCGGCCTTGTCGAGTTCGGGCCGGTTCCAGGCATTGACCAGGTTGATCGCGAAGCGTCCGCGGCTGATGTTCTCGATCCCGAGCGCGAGCTTGGCGAGAACCACCGGATGATAGAGATAGGGCTTGATGGCCGCGATGATCTCGATCCGGCTGGTCAATGCCGCAACGGCCGCCGCCGCGCTCCAGGCCTCGAGCTGATCGAAATCCTCCCGATGCGGATTGATGGTGTGCTGCGCGATCAGCGTGGAATCGTAGCCCAGTGCCTCGGCGGCAAGCACGAGGTCGCGATTGCGCTCCCACGATGCGTCATACGGCTCCTCCGGATCCTGATAGGCCGCGCGCGAACCATGGACCAGCGCCCAGATGCCAAAGCGAAGCGGTCGTGTCGACATGCCGTCTCTCCGATTTCCCTGACGTTACGTCGGCGTGTTTTCAAAGAAGCACGGCGACAGATCAAGCAGCGGCGCATCAAAAGATTTTCCTTGCCGCGCCGCGCGCGCCGATAAACCAGAAAACTCCGGACGCAGCGACAATTGGAATACGGCTCTATTTCTGTTCGAGAAAATTCGTGGGACAGTTTGCGCGAGATAAACAACGCCTTCTTTCGTGCGGCGACGCGCCGTTCATCGAGAGAACGGCGAACCATGCCGCGCGCGATCAATGATGCTCGCGCGCAATGTTAGACGAGGACAGAACAGACTTGAGCAACCTCGAACAGGCTGCGTCATCGATCGCGTTTGATTCAACGCCGCGCAGCGTTCAAACGGCATCGCCGTCCCGGAAGCCACGAGTAGAGATCGGCCGGCGCGGCATGCTGCTGCTGTCGTGGCTCGCCCCGGTCGTGCTTCTGATCGTCTGGGAATTGCTGGCGCAGGCCGGCTGGCTCTCGCCGCAGGTGCTGCCGGCACCGAGCAAGGTCGTCCGCACGGCATTCAAGCTGGCGACGTCCGGAAGCCTGCTGAACGATCTCGGCGTCAGCCTGCTGCGCGCAACGGCCGGTTTTGCGATCGGCGGCAGCGTCGGATTCGCGCTCGGTATCCTCGTGGGCTTCTCGCGGATCGCGGAGGCCGCGATCGACCGCAGCATCCAGATGATCCGCGCGATCCCGTTTCTCGCCGCGCTGCCGCTGGTGATCGTCTGGCTCGGCGTCGGCGAAGCCCAGAAGGTCTTCCTGGTCGCGCTCGGCGTCGCCTTCCCGATCTACATCAACACCACGCTGGGTATCCGGCAGGTCGACCCGAAGCTGCTCGAGCTCGGCCGCGTCCAGGGCCTCGGGACACTCGAGCTGATCCGGCGCGTCATCCTGCCCGGCGCCCTGCCCTCGATCCTGACCGGTGTGCGCTATGCGCTGGCGACCGCGTGGCTGGCACTGGTGGTCGCGGAGACCATCGGCGCCCAGTCCGGCATCGGCTTTCTCGCCATGGATGCGCGCGAGTTCCTGCGCACCGACGTGATCGTGCTGACGATCGTGATCTATGCGCTGATCGGCGTCGCCGCCGACGGCATCGCGCGCGCCCTGGAGCGACGGCTATTAGCCTGGCATCCGAACTATGGGGGCGCGCGATGACGCTGCACGCCGTGCCCTCACCGGCCGCGATTGCGCCGGCCGTCCTGGTGACGGGACTGCATCGCGCCTATGGCAGCCGCGTGGTGATCGAGAACCTCAACCTGCGCATCGAGCGCGGCGAGTTCGTCGTCCTGCTCGGCGAAAGCGGCTGCGGCAAGACCACGCTGCTGCGGGCGCTGGCCGGCCTTGATGCGATCGACGGCGGGCGCATCACGGCACCACGGCGGCCGGCCGTCGTTTTCCAGGAGCACCGGCTGCTGCCGTGGGACAGTCTGTGGCGCAACGTCTCGCTCGGCCTCAATGCGAGCGACGCCCGTCAGCGCGCCGCCACCGCGCTCACCGAGGTCGGACTCGGCGGCCGTCTCGATGACTGGCCGCGCAACCTCTCGGGCGGACAGGCGCAGCGCGTGGCGCTGGCGCGCGCGCTGGTGCAGGAGCCCGAGTTGCTCTTGCTCGACGAGCCGTTCGCAGCGCTCGATGCGCTGACTCGCATTCGCATGCACGATCTGGTGCGCGAGCTGGTCGCCGTCCATCGGCCCGGCGTGCTCCTGGTCACCCACGACGTCGACGAGGCGATCGCGCTCGCCGACCGCATCCTGGTGATGCGCGAGGGCCGGATCGCGTTCGAGCATCCCATGAAACGTAACGGCGCAGCGCCGATCGCCCGCACCGACCTGCTGGCCGAGCTCGGCGTCGACACCTCTCACCCCATTCCTGCCTGAGGACCACTCAATGTCTATCCCCCGGTTCACCAACCCCACCCGTCGCAGCTTCCTTGGCGGCGCCGCCTTCGGCATCGGCGCGCTTGCCGGCTTTGACCTGTCCGAGCCGGCGCATGCGGCGACCGGCCGCGTCACCGACACGGTGCGTCTGACCTGGGGTTTGAGCGGCCTCAATTTGATTGCCAAGGAGCGCGGCGAGTTCGAGAAGCTGCTGGCCAGGGACGGCATCAAGGTCGAGTGGCTCGGGCCGTTCCCCAATCATGCGCCGACGCTGCAGGCTGTGACCGGCGGCAGCGCCGATTTCAGCTTCGGCGGCAGCACGACGCCGGCACTCGCCGCGATCATCGCCGGCTCGCCGCTGGTGTTCACCCAATTCGTGGTCTACGAGCCGCGCACCACTGCGATCATCGCGCGGGATGACTCTGGCATAAACAAGGTCGAGGATCTCGTCGGCAAGTCGGTGGCGGTGAACCGTTCGGGTCTCGGCGAATTCCTGCTGGTTGCCGCGCTCGAGAAGCACAAGGTCGACCGCTCCAAGGTGACGTTCGTCTATCTCAACCCGCCGGACGCAGCGCCGGCGCTGGCCTCCGGGAAGGTCGACGCCTGGTCGATGTGGAGCCCGGGCGTCGATATCGCGCGGCTCGAATACAAGGCGCACGACATCTTCCTGGAAGGTCGCGATCTCGAGTTCCAGATCGACTACACGTCCTACCTGACCACCCGAAAATTTGCGACCGACAATCCTGCGCTGGTCCGGGCCGTCAACGATGCCTTCCGCGCTGAAGGCAAGTGGATCTCCGCGAACAGCAAGGATGCCGAATACATCGCGCAGAAGGCCGGCAAGTACAGCGACCAGGTCCGCGACCAGTTCATCGCGCTGAACCGGCAGTATCGCTACTTCGCCGCCAACGACGAAAACTTCCTCGCCGAGCTGCAAAGGGCCGCCGACTGGCTGGTCGCGCGCAAGGTGCTCCCGGAGCCGATCAAAGTCACCGACCACCTGGCCCAGCTCTGATCAGTAGCCGTCATATCAATCAACGCCATTTGGGTGATACCAATGAACAAGCCTCTGTCCGCCACCTCGCTGGAGCCTTCCGACCGCCTTCACAGCCGCGCACCCGATATCGACGCGCTGCTCGGCCGCATCGCGGAAGGCGCCGCCGACCGCGAACGCGAGCGCGTCCTGCCGTTCGCGCAAGTCGATCTCATTCGCAAGGCCCGCCTCGGCGCGTTGCGGCTTCCGATCGAAGCCGGCGGCGCCGGCCTGTCGATTCGCGCATTGTTCGAGATCGTCATCGGTCTCGGCGAGGCCGACGCCAATGTCGCGCATATCCTGCGCAACCATTTCAGCGTCGTCGAACGCCTGGTGCGCCGGCCGAAGGACGATCAGCACAGGCAGTGGCAGAAGGCAGTTGCCGACGGCGCGATCATCGGGCTCGCGGCGACCGAGCTCGACACGCCGAAGGTCGGCAATCTCACGCCGAACACGACACTCACTGCCGACGGCGACGACTACCTGCTCAACGGCACGAAATACTATAGCACCGGCACACTGTATTCGGACTACGTCCTCGTTCGCACCGCCGACACATCCGCCACCAATGCAGCCGTGCTGATTCCGGTGAACCGCGAGGGCATTGAGCTGATCGACGACTGGGACGGTCTCGGGCAGCGGCTGACGGCGACCGGCACCACCCACTTCCGCAACGTGCGCGTCAAGCGCCAGGAGGTCGTGTTCGATGCACCGGATACCGGCTACGGCATTCCCTACTCCAACACATTTGCCCAGCTGTTCCTGACCGCGATCAATGCCGGCATCGCGCGCGCCGTGCTGCGCGACGCCAGCGCCCTGGTGCGGACCCGCAAGCGGACGTTCTATTACGCGCCGAGTGAGGTCCCGGCGGACGACCCGCTGCTGCAACAGACCGTCGGTCAGATCGCCAGCAGCGCATTCGCCGCCGAGACCGTGGTGCTTGCGGCCGGGGAGGCGCTCGATGCCGCCACCGACGCCTTCGATGCAGGTGACGAAAGCGCCGTCGATGCCGCGCACAAGGCCGCGCTGCTGTCGGCCAAGGCCAAGATCGTTGCGGACGAATTCGCGATCCGGAGCGGCAGCCTGCTGTTCGATATCGGCGGCGCATCGGCCACCAAGAAGGCGACCAATTTCGACCGCCACTGGCGCAACGCGCGCACCCTGGCGTCGCACAATCCAAACACCTTCAAGGCGCGCTCGATCGGACAATACGAGATCAGCGGCACGCCGCTACCCGCCAAGGGCTTCTTCTAGAGCCCCACTCCGATCGAATCGGAACGGAGCTCTGGATTGTTGTTTTGATGCGTTTTCTTCACGCGAACCGGTATCCACTTCGCTCGAAAACGCTCTGGCGAGGTCCAATCCGGCGAGGCAATGCAAGGGAGAATCCCGATGAGCAAGCCGGATATTCATCTTGTGGATGCCGACCACGAGATCGAGCGTCAATTTCGCCTTGTCATGCGCCGCCTCCCGGGCGGCGTTTGCATCATCACCGCAGGACAGGGTGAGGACATCACCGGCATGACGGTGACCTCGCTGACGTCGCTCAGCGCCAGCCCACCCCGGCTGCTGGTCAGCATCAACCGGCAGGCATCGTCCTTCGCACCGATCGCCCGCCATCGGCTGTTCGGCGTCAACATCCTCGGCTCCGACCAGCAGGCCCTGGCCGAGCGCTTCAGCAATGGCCGGCTGAAAGGCAGGGAACGCTTCGAGGGCACCGACTGGACCCATGGAGCCTCGGGCGTGCCGTTGCTGCAGCGTTCGCTTGCGATGATCGAATGCCAGGTCGAGGAGATCATCGAGCGGCATTCCCATGGCATCATCGTGGGCCGCCTCGCCAGCATGGAATTGTCGCATCGGCTGTCCGGCCTCACCTACTGGAATGGACAGTATGTCCAGATCGATCACGAGGCCGATCTCGACCTATTGGCCGAAGTCAGCATTCCTCTGGCGCATGTCCGTTAGGGCAGAGAAAGGGTGCAGCATGAAACGCGAATTGCCGCCAGCATCGCCTCCGTCAACGGCCAGCCCGGTCAGCAGACCACCGGGCCGCTGGCAGCTCGACCGGATCGTGGCCGAGCTGCGCACCTCCCGCGAGGAGACCCATAGCATCCGGCGCGACGGCGAGGCACGCCGCGCGCCCTCGCGGGACGCGCTGGAGGCGATCCTCGACGGCCTCACCGAGGCGCTGTTTCCGCGCCACTACGGCCAATCGGACCTCGACGGCGAGAACATCGACTATTTCGTCGGCAACACGCTGAGCACAGCATTGGATTCGCTCAGCGCGCAGATCCATCGCGGCGCGCTGTTCGTCGGCGACGAGCTGGAGCCGGGCTTTGTGCATGAGGAGGCGATCGAGCTGACACGCGCATTCGCCACCCATCTGCCGCCGGTCCGCGGACTTCTGATCAACGATCTGCGGGCGGCATTCGTTGGAGACCCGGCGGCGCGGAATTTTCCCGAGATCCTGATCGGCTATCCGGGGATGACCG
Organism: Bradyrhizobium sp. USDA 4538; assembly: GCF_024171045.1. Lineage (NCBI taxonomy): Bacteria > Pseudomonadati > Pseudomonadota > Alphaproteobacteria > Hyphomicrobiales > Nitrobacteraceae > Bradyrhizobium > Bradyrhizobium sp. USDA 4538. Next base: position 5,160,150 of record NZ_JALJZE010000001.1, on the reverse strand, counting down.
CCATCATCCACCATCGTCTTGCACATCTGCTCTACCAGATCGGCGCGCGGCTGGTGGCTCGCCTGATGTCGGAGATCGCCCACACAAGGACCGGCATCGATATCCATCCCGGCGCCCGGATCGGCTCCGGCTTCTTCATCGATCACGGAACCGGCGTCGTGATCGGCGAAACCGCCATCATCGGCAACAACGTCCGGATCTATCAGGCGGTCACGCTCGGCGCGCGGCATTTCCCGACCGACGACGAGGGCCATGTGATCAAGGGCGACGCCCGCCATCCGATCGTCGAGGATGACGTCGTGATCTACGCCGGCGCAACCATACTCGGCCGGATCACGATTGGCCGCGGCTCGACCATCGGCGGCAACGTCTGGCTGACCAAGGACGTGCCGCCGAACAGCATTGTGACGCAGGCCACCGCACGAAACAGCCCGAGCGGCGCCTGAACCACGATCTCATCACGCCGCAACCTGTGCCTTCCATCGCATCAAGCGCCGTTCCAACGCCTCCAGGACCGCATTGAATGCCAACCCGATCACGGTGATCCCGATTATGCCGAAATACATCTGCGGGATCAGGAAGCTGTACTGGCTGTTGATGATGAGATAGCCGAGACCGGCCTTGGCGCCGACCATCTCGGATGCGACCAGCACCAGCATGGCTGACGCACTGGCGAGGCGAATGCCGACAAAGATCGTCGGAAGCGCCGCCGGAAGGATCACCTTGCGGAACAGTTGCTGTGGGGTCGCGCCCATGGTCCGCGCCGACTTGATCAAGAGCGGATCGACCTGCTTCACCGCGGCGATGGTGTTGAGCAGGAGCGGCCAGGCGCAGCTATAGACTACCATCGTGACCTTCGAGAGCTCGCCGATGCCAAGCAGCAGGATGAACACCGGCAGGAGCGCGAGCGGCGCGGTATTGCGGCAAATCTCGATGAACTGGTTGAGCAGATCGCCGAGCCTTGTGTACCAGCCGACGGCCAGCCCGAGCGGGACGAACAACACGACCGACACCAGAAACCCGCTCAGGGCGCGGAGCAGGCTCGCGGAGGCGTCGTCATAGAGCTCGCCGGTTTGCGCGAGCTGCCAGCCTGCGGCGATGACACCAGAGAATGGCGGCAGAAACACCGCGTCGATCAAGCCGAGCCTGGGCGCGGCCTCCCAGATCGCCAGAAGGGCGATCAGCAGCAGGGAGCGGCGCCCGAAAGCTGCCAGACCGCGGGTCGCGGCGCGGGCCGCGCTCACCAGCGGTGACCGCGCCGCCGCCGCTTGCTCGTCTCGCCGTTCATGCGCGAGCTCCAGCAATGTCAGCATCTCCAGGCTAGACATGAGCGACTTCCTTTACTTCACGCTCGACACGGCCTGCGCTGACCCTGCCCGCCGATTGCCCCTGCTGCGCCTTCTGCACCTCCTCGCGGAGCAGGCTCCAGATCTCATGGCGCACGCGGCCGAATTCCGGCAGCGAGCGCACGTCCTCGGCTTCGCTGCGCAAGGCCGCGGGGATATCGACAATCTCCTTGATCCGCCCCGGACGCGACGTCATGACCGCCACGCGCTGGCCGAGCACGATCGCCTCGTCGATGCCATGGGTAATGAAGATGATGGTCTTGCCAGTGGCACGCCAGATCCGCAGCAGCTCGCCCTGCAGCGTTTCGCGCGTCTGGGCATCGAGCGCGGCGAACGGCTCGTCCATCAGCAGCACTTCCGGATCGTAGGCCAGGCTCCGCGCAATCGCGACACGCTGCTTCATGCCGCCGGAAAGCTCGTGCGGGTAACGGTCGGCAAAGCCGGACAGCCCGACCAAGTCGAGGAAGTGCCGCGCGATCTCTCCGCGCTGCTTCGGCTTGAGGCCGGCAATGTCGAGCCCGAACTCGACGTTCTGCACGGCGGTGCGCCATGGAAACAGCGCATATTGCTGGAACACGACACCGCGGTCGCGTCCGGGACCGATGATCGGCCGGCCATCGAGCAGGATGCGGCCGCTGGTCGGCGTTGCGAGCCCGCCGAGCAGATCGAGCAATGTCGACTTGCCGCAACCGCTTGGACCGACCAGGGCAAGGAATTCGCCGGCGCGGACGTCGAACGTGATGTCCTCGAGCGCGGTGAAATGGCCCGCCGGCCGGCCTCCCTCGCCTCGGGTGACGAACTCCTTGCGGACCTTGTCAAAGCTGATCTTGACCGACGTCATCGCGCCTCCGCCGTCTTTCCGGGACGGAAATAGTTGAACTCGTTGGTGTAGGTGTCCGAGGCCTTGATCTGGCCCGGCTTGAGCAGGCCATCCTTGACCAGCCAGTCGACCCAGACCTGCAGCTCAGCATCCGAGATCACGCCGCCCTTGGACGCGACGCCGGTGCTCTTCCAGTACTTGATCGAGGAGGCGTCCTCGTTGCGCTTGCGCTCCGCGATGATCCGGTTGAAGCGAGCCCGCACTTCATCGGGCGGCGCCGTCTGCGCCCACTGGATCGCGCGCGAGATCCCCTCAACCAGCTTGCGGGCGGTGTTCGGATTGTCCTTGATGAACTTCTCCCGCAGCACATAGGCACCGCCGGTGAACTGTCCGAACAGATCGGTATCGTTGAAGAGCGAACGGATCCCGCCACGCTCCAGCGCCTTGTCGCGCAACACGCCGCTGAGCGCGCTCACCTCGACCTGCCCTTGCCGCAGCGCCTGCTCGCCGGTAACGGGTGGGACCGCCACCAATGTCACCTGCTTGGTCTCGCCGGCGCTAAGACCGTTCCGCGCCAGATACTCACGCAGCACGAACTCCAGATGGGCGCCAAGCGTATTGACCGCGACCTTCTTGCCGATCAGGTCACGGGCCGTCTTGATCGGACTGTCATCCTTCACATAGTAGCCGTAATAGGTGTTCGCGTCGGAGCCGTAGTAGCCGACCACCGCCTTGATCGGTGCCTTGGCCGCGATCAGCTTGATAATCGCGCCATAGAAAGCGCCGCCGACGTCGATGTCGCCGGTGACGACGGTCTGGATGTCCTGCGGTCCGCTGATGGTGTTGCCGACCCATTTGAGCTTGAGCGGCGCGAGGTAGCCGAGGTCCTCGGCGAGCTCGGTGAACGTCACCTGCCCGGCCCAGCCTTGATAACGGATCTCGGTCTTCTCGAGCGGTGGCTCGGCGAAGGCCGAAGCGATCAGGCCCAACGCAAAGACGCCGGCCAGCAGCAATCGCGCCGCCCGGCGCGCAGCGGCTCGCCGCGCGCGCAGAATTCGAATGATGGCATTCATTGTGTTGCTCCAATAGGCGACATGCTCAGGCTGCCTTCGCCGCTTGCGGCTTCGGCGATTTGATCCGCGTCACGCTGTGGCGGCCGTCGACGCTGACCGGAACCTCGCCGTCGATGGTGGCGCGGCGCACCACACGATGCTGATCGCCGTAGTCATTGACGGCGTAGTGCTGGGTCGCGCGATTGTCCCAGATCGCGACGTCTCCGGCCCGCCAGCTCCAGCGCACGGTATTCTCCGGAGCCGTGATGTGGGACTGGAACAGATCGAACAGCTTCTGGCCGTCATATTTCGGCAGGCCGACAAAGCGCTGGACGAAATTGCCGAGCACCAGCGTGTGCTCGCCCGTTTCGGGATGGACGCGCACGACCGGATGCTCGGTCTCATAGATCGTCCCGGTGAATACCTCGTCGAAATGCTTTCTGTCGGCGTCGGTGGCGCGAGACTTCACCGCGTAACCATAGGCATTGCTGTGAACCGCCCAGAGCTCGTCGGCGAGCTTGCGCAACGGCGGAGGCAGATCGAGATAGGCGGCCGCCGTGTTGGACCAGACGGTGTCACCGCCATAGGGCGGGATCACCACACCGCGCAGCACCGAGATCTTCGGATAGGCATCGACGAACGTGACGTCGGTATGCCATTGGTCCGCGCGGCCGCCACCACGCCCCGAGTCCAGCTCGAGGATCGACGACGTACCCTTGCTCGGGCCGACGGTCGGATGCGGCACCAGTTTGCCGAGCCTGACCGCGAAGCGCTCCTGCTCGGCGTCGTCGAGGTGCTCCTGGTCGCGGAAGAAGATCACCTTGTGCTCGAGCAGCACCTGGTTGACAGCACGGATGACCGCGTCGGGAAGGTCACCCGACAGCTTCACATTCTTGATCTCGGCACCAAGCCGGGCGGCACGCTTGACGATGTCGGCGCGCGGAATGACGTTGTCGATGGTGGTCGTCTTGCTCATGATGTTGGTCTCGTCGCCGCGATCCCCTGGACAAGGCTCCGCCATGCGCCGGTCGCGGAAACGACGGCGGAGATCAATGATGTGGTCGTGATCCTCGCTATTCCGCCGCGACGGGCTGCGGCGGTCGCCAGACAGCCGGTGCATAGAGCTCGGCGGTGAAATCCTCCGCGATCTCTCCGTTGATGCGCGCCTCGTGAGATGCAAGGTCGGCCAGGAACAGATCGCGGCTGACCCTGGCCGTGATCCCCGGAATGTCGCGCTTGAAGCTTGGAACGTCGCCGATCGGCAGGCCGAAGCTGACAAATGCTGCCGGGTTGAAGACGTGAATGTCCTTCAGATACGGCGCGCGGCCCGGAACTTTCTCCAGATACTCGTGCCCGGACCCGAGATAAGGATAGGCCGCCAGGCGATCGTCCTTTTCGTCGTCAGGCGGCACGAAGCGATCTCGCCACAGAAGGATTTCGTCGGCGAAATCGCCGAGCTCTGACTGCGCGCCCAGATCGACGGAATAGCCAGTTCCCGCAATCGCGAAATCGAACGCGAACTCGCCCTGCGGAGTGATGGCGACCGGCCGCACCCCCTTCAATTGCGCCGAGGTCCAGGGTGCGCCCAGGTGCAGATGAAAATTGGGGAAGGCTACCGCGCGCGAGATCGCATCCGGCGGCGGGGTCGACCCAGCCTGCCTGAACCGAATCGCTTGATGCCAGCGCACCGCGTCGGGCAAGCTGCCATAGTTGTCATAGGCTCCCGGGTAGCCGCGGATCCGAATGACCGGCAACGCGGCCAAGGTTTCCCGGCGTGCAAACAGATGAACATCACGCGCTCCGGCCTCAAGGGCTGCGGCCGCCGCATCGAAGGCCGACGCAGCACTCCCGATCACCGCAACGGAAAGACCTCGCAGCGTCCTGAAATCGATCTTCTCCGATGTATGCGCACGGAATCGTTTCGGCAGGACACGCAGCGCGTCGGGGACATAAGCGCCCCCGCTACCCGCAAAGCCGGTTGCGAGCACCAGCTTGCGCGTGGTCTCGATGGTCGTGACCCCGCTCCGCTCCAGATGTAACCGCAAATGATCGGCTGCAGGCTCGATGCGGAGCAGCCGCGTACCGTAACGAATGCCGGCGCCTGTCACGCGGCGATACCAGTCGAGATAGGCCGCCCAGTCGAGCCGCGGAATCCGATCGAGCGCGTCGAAGGCCGCCGCGCCATGGCGCGTTTCATACCATGCTTGGAAACCGAGACCGGGCAGACCGAGCTCCGGACCTGGAAGCGTCTTCGGGGTGCGAAGCTTGTGCATTCGCGCGCTCGTCAGCCACACGCCGGCCTTGCTGGCGTCGGCGGCGGCATCGATCACCGAGACCTTGCCGATCCCGGCGCGCCGAAACGCAAACGCGAAGGCCGCGCCGGACTGGCCACCGCCGACCACGACGACGTTGTGATCGATTCCGTCGCGATCAGGCACCCAGTTCTGTGGGTCGGCCCCGATCAGCCGGAGGGCCTCGCGGGCGACGCTGTCGGGATCGGATTGCGGCATGAATGACCACCTCGCTTTGACGTTACAAATCGTAAAAGCGATCGACATTCAGTCAATGAAACGAAACCAGCTTTGTTTTTGATAGCAGGCAATGTTCGCGTCGTGGACAACGCGGGCATTGAAATATTTGCGATGATCGCCGCCTGACCGATCATCTCATGTGCATTGCGACGTGCGGGATCGGCGCGATCGATCGGGAGAACTTCCCAAATCATACGTCGCCGGGATCGGCGCGATCGCAGTCATCTCCGGTGAACGACGAACTCGTCACGTTCATGCTCGCTTGCCGTGCAACAACGCAAATTCATTTCACCGCCGCCGACATAGAGTCTGACGCAGCGCACGCGCCTGACGTCGACGCGCGGCGAGCAACGATGGATCTCTCGAAATGCCGCGAACTGCTGGCAACATCAGCCTTGAACACGATACCCCGGAGCTCGCCCGCTCCTATGATGAAGCGGGACTCGTTCAATTTCGCCACGGCAAGTTCCTGATCGGGCCGCTCGCCATCAAGACCGGCGAGCACGTGCTCGACATCGGGACGGGAACCGGCCGACTTGCGGAATTCGTCGCCGGACTGGTCGGTCCGGACGGCCGCGTGATCGGTATCGATCCACTTGCCGGCCGCATCGAAATTGCGCGCCTTCGGCAAGGGGATAACCTCCAGTTCGCCACCGGGCGCGCCGAAGAACTGTCGCGCTTCGACGACGCGCAGTTCGACGCGATCTATCTCAATAGCGTCTTCCATTGGATCTCCGACAAGGATCGCGCGCTGCGGGAGATCCGGCGCGTACTCAAGCCCGGCGGCCGCCTCGGGTTGAATGTGCAGGATCCGTCCAGGCCGCACCAGTCGCGCCTGCTGCTTCGTCGCGCCATCATCGAGGCGGGTCTTGCCGGCGATCGCCAGGACTCGAACCCGGTGCTCGGATCGACCGACGAGGAGCTCAAATCGCTGTTCGCGGCACACGGCTTCGCCGGCTACCGCAGCGAGCTGCGCGCGCTGATCGATATCCACGACGATGCGGCATCGCTGCTGCAGTGGTCGGAAGCGAGCGCATTCGGAAATTTCCTCGAAGCGTTCACCTCTCACGAGCGCGAACTGGTGCGCCGCACCTTCGCGCGCCTTGTCGAAGAACAGCGCACGCCCGAAGGTTTGAAGCTGGAGCGCTACCTGCGCTTCGCGTTTGCGCACAAGGCGCCGTCCCACCAATAATAATCAGCAAAACTCACGAGATCCGAGATGAGCAAACGACAGCTTTCCCTTAACCTCTTTATTTATCCCGGCGGCCATCACGAGGCGGCGTGGCGCTACCAGGGGTCTGCGGCGGATCGCATCCTTGACGTCAGCTATTACCAGGAGCTGGCGCAGCGTGCCGAGGCGCAGAAATTCGACGCGATCTTCTTCGCCGACGGCCCCGCGCTCGCCGACAATGTTCGCTACGCACAACGCTTCCGGTTCGAGCCGATCACCTGGCTGGCCGCGATCGCCGCCGCCACGAAACGGATCGGCCTGATCGCGACCGCGTCGACGACCTATACCGAGCCCTACAATCTGGCCCGCCTGTTCGCCTCACTCGATCACCTCAGCGGCGGCCGGGCCGGCTGGAACATCGTCACGACCAGCACGGCACAGGCGGCGCAGAACTTTGGCTTGCCCGAGCATCCACCTCACCACGAGCGCTACGAGCGGGCGCGGGAATATATCGATGTCATCACGCGGCTGTGGGACAGCTGGGAAGACGACGCCGTGGTGAACGACCCCGCATCCGGCATTTTCGCCGATACGGGAAAGATCCATCCGATCGATCACGTCGGAAAGCACTTCCGGGTGCGCGGTCCGCTCAACATCTCGCGGACACCGCAGGGACGGCCGGTCTATGTCCAGGCGGGTTCGTCTGATGACGGACGCGCCTTTGCCGCGCGCTATGCCGAAGCGATCTTCACCGCGCATCAGACGCTGGCGAGCGCCCAGGAGTTTTATGCGGACATCAAGCGGCAGGCACGCGCGTTCGACCGCAGCCCCGATCAGGTCAGGATCCTGCCGGGCATCAGTCCGTTCATCGCCAGCACGCAGGCCGAAGCCGACCTGTTGCAGGACGAGTTCAACGAGCTGATCCAGCCGGAATACTCGTTGACCCAACTTCGCCAGATGATCGGGCTCAACCTCTCCGGCTTCGACCTCGACGGTCCCTTTCCGCGCCACCTGATCGACACCGGCAGCGCCCGCGGGGTCGCCAGCCGTTTCAAGCTCGTGGTCGAGATCGTCGATCGCGAGCAGCCGACCATCCGCCAGCTCGTGCAGCGTCTCGCCGGGGCGCGCGGCCACTGGGTGATCGCGGGCCCGCCGGAGAAGATCGCCGACAACATCCAGACCTGGTTCGAGAATGGCGCGGCCGACGGCTTCAACGTGATGCCGCCCTGGCTACCCGGCGGGTTCGATATCTTCGCCGAGCAGGTCGTGCCGATCCTGCGCAAGCGCGGCCTGTTCCGCGACGAGTACAGCGGCACGACGCTGCGTGACCATTACGGACTGAGCCGGCCGCAAAGCCTATTTTCCGGATCGATCAAGGCGATCGCCTGACGTGATCGAAACCGCCGACCCCGCGTCGGCCGGATCGCTATTTGCCCACAGCCTGAGGATTTGAGAATTCAATGACCACTGCGCGCGTCCTGTTGCTTTCGACCCTGCTCATTCTCGGTGCTCTGACCGGCGCCGCCCTGCACGCGGAGACATCAGCCAAATCCGATCTGAAAGTCGGCTTCGTGCCGGGCCCCTACATCGACGAATTCAAGGTTGGCGTCGCGCCGGAACTCGAGAAGAAGGGCTACCGTATCCGCTATGTCGAGTTTTCGACCGGGCTGGAAGCCAATAATGCAGTGTTCAAGGGCGAGATCGACGCCAACGTCATGCAGCACACGATCTTCCTGAACTCGTACAACGAGCGGCAGCAAACCGACCTCGTCGGCATCGTCCACGTCCCGACGCCCCCGATGGGGCTTTACTCGAAGAAGCACCCGGTCGGCTCGCCGATCAAGCCCGGTTCGACCGTGGCCGTGCCCAACGATCCCGTCAATCTGCAGCGTGCGCTCTGGATCCTGCGCGATCTCGGCCTCGTCGAGATTCGCGACTCCAAGCCGGTCGATGTCAGCGAACTCGACGTGATCAAGAACCCCGGCGGCATCAAGATCGTGCCGCTGGAAGCGGCACAGGCGCCGCGCGCGCTCGATGACGTTGATTTCGCCGCCATCCAGGGCAACTTCGCGATCTACAGCGGCTTGAAGCTGACCAATGCATTCGCCCTGGAGAAGATGACGACGCCCTATATCAATGTGGTCGCGGTGAAGCAGGCCAATGCGGGCTCGCCGTGGGCGCAGGACATCGTCGCCGGCTACAAGTCACAGACATTCAAGACCGCGATCCTGTCCGACCGCTTCTATGACGGGTTTACCTTGCCGGATTACTTGAAGCGCTAGACCCAGCCACCATCCACGATATGGCTCTGGTTGGTGCAGGCACCGCTGTCATCGGCGGCAAAGAACAGCACGACGCGGGCGATATCATCAGGCACGAGTTTGCGCTTGAGGCATTGGCGCTGCATCAGCTCGGCCACGCCTTCAGACGTCAACCACAGATCCTGCTGCCGCTGGGTCATGATCCATCCGGGCAGGATGGAATTGACCCGTATGTTGTGCGGCCCGAGATCGCGGGCCAGCGCACGGGTGAGGCCCTGAACGGCTGATTTGGCCGTTGTGTAGCAAGGCATGTTGCCCTGGCCGATCACCCAGCTCACCGAGCCGATGTTGACGATCGAACCGCCCCCTGCCTGCTTCATGTCCGGCGCGACCGCCTGGGCGCTGAAAAACTGGTGCTTCAGGTTGACGGCGATCCGCTCGTCCCAGAATTCCGGTGTGACGTCCTCAATCGCGTGACGGTCGTCGCGGGCCGCATTGTTGACCAGGATGGTGACCGGCCCGAGCGCCTCGCGGATGCCGGCGACCGCGCGCCGCAGCGCGCCGATGTCGCGCAGATCGGCATGTTCGAAGTGCACGCGGGCTTGTGCCCCGAGATCGGACAGCAGCTGCTCCGACGACGTCAGATCGATATCGATGAATCCGACCCGCGCGCCCTGGCCGATGAACCGGCGGACGATCGCCTCGCCGATGCCGGAACCGCCGCCGGTGACCAGTACGGTCCGGTCCTTGAGACTTGGATAGATGGCGCCCTGCATTGGCATCCTCTCGATATTGGCGCCTGAAGGCGTCGGTTGCGTTGCTGCGGCTCAGGCAAAAGGGCCACAGATTCCGAGGTTCACTCGGTTGTCTCCATGAGGCTGCGGTCCACGACCCGCAGCGTCCGCCGCACCATGCCGTCGACGATGGTCGCCGACTCGCTTGGACGCACATATATTGCCGTGGACTTGAGCAGCCACGGCAGCACCGCCTGGTCGAGCCTCTCCTCATAGGCACTGCGCATCATGTCGAATGCCTGCAGGCCGGGACCTGCGAGGATGACATGATGCGGGCGCAGCACCGATATCGTCGTGGCGACCGCTTCGGCAAGCGCGTGACCCGCCTGCTGGAACAAGTGCTCGAGACGGGAATCGCCGCTCCGCGCCCGATCGCGCAACAGAGCCATCTGCGCCTCGGACGGTTGCTGCGACGCCGCCGGCGGCAGGTCGAGAAAGGTGCGGGCATCGCGGTAAAGCGCATAGTCGGCAAGATGGGCCTCGATGCAGCCGCGCTGACCGCAGCGGCATTGCGGGCCGTTCAGCGCCAATTTGACATGACCGATCTCACTGCCCGCGCCGGCACCCCAGCGCGCTTCACCGTCGACAATGATGCCCATGCCGACGCCGTGGCCCACCATGATCGTGGCCGTGAGGCCCTGCGCCAGTGCCGGTTCGGCGGCAGCGAGGGACAGCGCGACCGCGACCGCGTCGTTCGCCATCACGACTTCGACGGCGAACGCCTGGTGGATCGGCTTGGCAAGATCGACGTCGGTGATCGACAGCGCCGGGCTCCACAGATGCCGGCCGGTATCGCCGTCGACGATGCCCTGCAGCGCTATTCCGATTCCGAGCAAGCGATGTCGCGGCGTGGCGGTCGCCTCAAGCATGGCGTCGATCTGTGCGATCACGAGCTCGCATAGTGCGCTTGCATCGAGCGCGCGCGTCGCGAGTTCAAGTCGCGATTGCGCCAGGGCGGAGCCGCTGAAATCGGCGATCAGTGTCTCGACCAGATTCATGCGCAGCGAGACCGCGATGATGCGGCCAAATTCGGGATTCAGGGTCAGCAGGACTGCCGGCCGGCCGCGGCGACGGCCACCATCCGCGTCCTCTTCGTCGGCGTCGTCGGGCCACAGCGTCGCCGCATCTGTCTCGGCTTCGCACAGCAGGTCCTCCGCCATCAGCTTCGACGTGATGGCCGAAATGGCGGGGAAGCTCAGGCCCGTGCTGCGTGCGAGCTCGACCCGCGGCAACGGCCCCTGGCGTCGCAGTACCTCGACGAGACGGCCGGGGTTCGATCCGCGGGCCAGGCTCGAAGCACGTCTCAACGGCTCGGGCTGTTCGTTCATATTGCGCTTTTTAATTCGCTTGATGAAATTATTCAACGGAGGCTACTCGTTTGTGGGTCAAAAAGCGCGGATAGCGACTGAAAAACATCACTCCCATACTATTATTGGCTGAAGGCGTTATCATGAACATCCTTGACTGGACATTTTGTCGCGCTAATTTATTAGTTACGTGAATAAAATAAGGCGTGAAAAGCGCCGGGCGTGAAATCCCCTCACCGGGGGTGTCGACAGGGAGGTGCATATGAATGTCTCAACCAGAAAATTGATCGTGCCGCTCATGGCGGGCGCTGCCGCGCTCGCCATGGCGACGGGGGTAGCACAGGCACAGCAGAAAAAGACCATCGCGCTGGTGACCAATGTCGCGGCCGACTTCTGGACCATCGCGGGCCGTGGGCTTGAGAAGGCGCAGAAGGAGCACCCGGACTACAATATCGAATTGATTGTCACCAATGAAGGGACGGCGGCCGGCCAGCGGCGCGAACTGGACGATCTGCTGGTGCGCGGCGTCGCCGGTATCTCGATCTCGGTCGACGATGCACCGCATGCAACCGAAGAACTCAACAAGGTTGCCGCCAAGACCGTGCTGATCACCACGGACAGCGACGCGCCGCAGAGCAATCGCCTCGCCTATATCGGCACCGACAACGTCGCGGCGGGGCGACAGGCCGGCGAGGAGATCAAGAAGGCGCTGCCGAACGGCGGCAAGATCGCACTGTTCGTCGGAACGATGGACGCCGACAACGCCCGCGAGCGGGTGCAGGGCATCAAGGAAGCGATCGCCGGCACCAAGGTCGAACTGGTCGACGTGTTCACCGACCAGGTGGACTTCGCCAAGGCCAAGGCGAACATGGAGAACGTGCTCGTCAAATATCCCGACATCGCGCTGCTGTCCGGCCTATGGAGCTACGAGACGCCGCTGATCTATGACGCGGTAAAGGCCGCAGGCAAGGCCGGCAAGGTCAAGATCGTCGGCTTCGACGAGGACCAGCGGACGCTGCGCGGCATTTCCGACGGCACGATCGAATCCACGGTCGTGCAGCAGCCCTACGAGTTCGGCTATCTCTCCGCCACCAACATCATCAAGACGCTGAACGGCGACAAGTCCTGGATTCCGAAGGACAGCAAGCTGATCGTGCCGACCAAGGTGATCAGCAAGACCAACGTCGCGGAGTTCGCCGCACATCTGAAGGAACTGCTCAAGAAGTAACTTCAGTCGGCTTCAACGCCCGGCCGCCACAGGCCGCCGGGCGTTGTGCAGGAGGACATGCCGAATGGCGGAAACGCTGCTGGAACTCAGCGGAATCAGCAAGACCTATCCCGGCGTCAGGGCGCTCGACGACGTCAATTTGCGCGTCAATCGCGGCGAGGTGCTGGGCCTGATCGGCGAGAACGGCGCCGGCAAATCGACGCTGATGCGCGTGCTGGCCGGCGTGATCGCGCCGAGCACCGGCGTGATCCGCATCGGCGGCACCGAGCACGCCCGGATGACGGTGACCGAGGCGACGCGATGTGGCATCGCCTTCGTGCACCAGGAACTGAACCTGTTCGAAAATCTCGACGTCGCGGCCAATGTCTTCATCGGACGCGAGAAGCTGGCCGGCGGCCCGCTGAAGCTGGTGGACAATGCGCAGATGCACGCCCGCGTGATGCCCCTGCTGGAACGGCTGGGCGCCGATTTCACGCCGGGCACGCTGGTCGAGAATTTGTCGATCGCGGAGCGCCAGATGGTGGAGATAGCCAAGGCGCTCTCGATCGACGCCCGCGTCATCATCATGGACGAACCGACCTCCAGCCTGACGATTTCGGAGACGGAGCGGCTGCTCGAGGCGATCGCCGACCTGAAGACGCACGGCATCTCGGTGATCTACATCTCTCACCGGCTCGGCGAGATCATGAGCTGCGCCGATCGCGTCGTGGTGCTGCGCGACGGGCGCACGGTGGGGCAATTGGCGCGCGACGAGCTCAGCCACGCCGGCATGATTAGGCTGATGATCGGCCGCGACCTGAAGGCGCTATATACACCGCCGTCCTGCACGCCGCAGCCGGGCGGCTGCGATATCGCCGGCGTCGTGACCACTGCCTTTCCCGACCGACAGATCAATCTGTCGGTGCGGCGCGGCGAGATCCTCGGCCTCGCCGGGCTCGTCGGCGCCGGCCGCACCTCGCTTGCCCGCGCGGTGTTCGGCGTCGATCCGCTGCTGGGCGGCGAGATCCGGATCGACAACGCGCCGGTCGGCGTCGCCTCGCCGCGGGACGCGATCAGGCAAGGGATCTACCTGGTGCCGGAGGATCGCAAGAAATCCGGTCTGGTGCTGGAACTGCCGATCCGGGAGAACGTGACGCTCGCGAGCCTGCTGGATCATGCGCGGATGTGGCTGGTCAACGGGGCGGCCGAACGCAGAATCGCCAAAGACCAGGCCAGGCGGCTGTCCATCAAGGCGCCGAGCATCGACATCGAAGCCGCGACGCTCTCCGGCGGCAACCAGCAGAAAGTAGTGCTGGGCAAGTGGCTCTCCATGCAGCCGCGCGTGATGTTCTTCGACGAGCCGACCCGCGGCATCGACGTCGGCGCCAAGAGCGAGATCTACGCGCTGATGCGCAGCCTCGCCGACCAGGGCGTCGCGATCGTGATGATCTCCTCGGACATGGAGGAAGTCATCGGCGTCTCCGACCGGGTGGCGGTGATGCATGAAGGCAGTGTCAGCGGCGTGATCGAGCGCAACCAGTTCAGCGAGTACAACGTGTTGAGGCTGGCGGTCGGCCAAGCACTCGAAACCATGGAGGCCGCTGCGCCATGATGAAGAAGGAACTCGGCCTGTTCTTGCTGCTGGCGGTGATCTCCGCCATCACCGGCGCGATCAATCCGGCCTTCCTGTCGGTCGTGAATCTGCTGAACATGGCCAATCTGATCGGCCTGTTCGGCGTGTTCGCGCTCGGTGAAGGCCTCGTCATCATCACCGGAGGAATCGATCTTTCGCTCGGCTCGATGTTCGCGCTACTCGGCGTCATCTTCGTCGACCTGCTGACGACCTATCAGGTGCCCTGGCCGTTCGCGCTGGTGCTGGTCCTGATGGGCGGGCTTGCGCTGGGCGGCATCCAGGGCTTCCTGATTACGCGGCTGAAAATGCAGCCCTTCATCGTGACGCTGTGCGGGCTGCTGATCTATCGCGGCGCCGCGCGCTATTACACCAGCGATTCGACGCGCGGCTTTGGCTACGGCGACGAGGCGAGCACGCTGAGCAATATCGCCTCCGGCAATATTGCGGGCATCCCGAACACCTTCATCTTCCTGATCATCCTTGCGCTGATCCTCGGCGTGCTGTTGCACCGCTCGGTCTACGGGCGCTGGCTTTATGCCGTGGGCAAGAACGAGGAAGCGGCGCGCTTCTCCGGCATCAACACCAACCTCGTGATCGCCACCGCCTACGTCATCAGCGGCGGGCTCGCCGGCGTCTCGACCGTGATGTTCGTGTTCTACACCAACTCGGTTTCTCCGAGTTCCTTCGGCAACTTCTACGAACTCTATGCGATCGCGGCGGCCGTCCTCGGCGGCTGCAGCCTGCGCGGCGGCGAGGGCTCCATTCTGGGCATCGTGCTCGGGACGGCGTTGCTGCAGGTGCTGCAGAACCTCGTGAACATCCTCGGCATTCCCAATTCGCTGAACTTCGCGGTGATGGGGACCGTGATACTGATCGGCGTGCTGGCGGATCAGCAATTGCAGGCCCGTCGACGGCGCAAGGCCGTGCTCGCAGGCCTCGCCCGCACTGCGCCAAGATCGAAGGAAAGCACAATTCTGCAAGGCGCGGCTTCGCATAGCGCGGCTGCGTTGCCGACGACGACGGGCGATCAGGCATGACAACTCGAAAAGGAAGAACCCGGACCGGGAATATGGTCGCGGCGGCTTGAGTAGAGGAACGAGGGGAAGGAGTCCTAGGCGCAAGATCAATCAAGCTCGCGGCGCTCGTATCCAAATTGGCGCAGCAGGCCTGGCCCAGCTGAGCCGCAGGCAGACCCCTCGCCGCCGTCTTGAAGGGCTTTGCGCGCGCACGAATTCTATCTCTGGTTGATGGATCGATGCACTGAAACGATCGCGTTCCCCGCTGAAGGGCTTTGGGCGGGAACGTGGCACAAAAATAGACAAAGCCGGAGACGCTGGGAGTGCAGAAAATGTCACTTAGGTCTGTAGACACCGCGCGGGCGTGCGGCGTGGGGATCGCGTTGTTATCTCTGTTCAGCGGCGGCGGCGCGCATGCGGCCGATCTCATGACGAAGGCTCCGCCGGTGCCTTACACCGAGACCGATGATTTCTGGACAAGACCATATCTGTTCGGCGATCTCGGCAGGACGCAACTAAAGGAGCGAGGGATCTCGCTGGCCCTGACGCTGGGCGACGAAGCCGTCGGCAATTTGTCGGGCGGCAACAGGAACACCGCGACCCAAGCCGGACAGCTTTTCTTTCAGGCCAAGTTCGACATGGCAAAACTTGCCGGCATCCAGGGCGGCACGGTTGGCCTCACGCTGGTCGACCGCTTCGGCCGCAACCTGAATGACGAGGCGGGAATTCCGGCGCTGCAGCTGACCAACGAAGTGTTCGGCCGCGGCAGCATTCTTCGCCTGACCGAACTCTACTACTCGCAGAAGCTGTTCGATGATCGCCTTGAGCTCAAGGGCGGCCGTCTTCCGGTCGGCTCCGACTTCTTCTTTGGCCTCTGCGAGTTCATCAACCTGACCTTCTGCGGCGGCCAGCCCGGCAACATCCAGGGTGGCTACATCTACAATTGGCCGGTGAGCCAATGGGCCGGTGTGGTGCACTACAACTTCGCCAAGGAATGGCAGCTCTCGGTCGGCGTCTACGACGCCAACCCGAACTACCTGACGACGTCGGACTCCGCGACTTACTTCCTGCCGGGTGTCCCCGGCTCTAGCCCCGCCTCGGGCGTTCTGGTGCCGGTCGAGGTGGTCTGGGCGCCGAGCGGTCCGTTGAACGGGACCTGGAGATTTGGCGGCTGGTATGACAGCGCATCGACAATTGATGGCGGCCTGCCGGGGATCATTGCGATCTCTCCGGGCACCGGCGGCGTCTCGGACCAGAATCTCGGAGATTCGCGCGGTCGTTATGGCGTCTATGAATCGATCCTGCAGCGGCTGACGGTTGAAGGTCCCAAGGCACAGGGCTGGTACACCTTCCTCAATACGACCGTCGCCGACCACCGCACGTCGTACCAGGATTACCAGATTGCATTCGGCTTCAGGCACACCGGAACGTTCGCCTCGCGCCCGGAGGACGAAGTCGGCTTTGCGGTCGGTACGACCCATGTGAATACCGCTGCGCTCACGCCCAACGCCGGAGGAAACGAAGTTCCGATCGAAGCCTGGTACGGGTGGCAGGCGACGGGCTGGATGAACCTGAAGTTCGACGCCCAGTATGTGATGCATCCTGGCGGGCGCGGGTACAATGCCGCCGGCGTGAAGACCGACAACGCCTGGATTCTCGGTCTGCGCACGCTGGTGCACTTCTGAGCGGAGGTGGCCAGCATGCTTGAGCAAAGCCAGCCATGGTAACCCCTCACGACGCCGGGCTAGCAGTCCTGGAGTTGAAGGGCATCGGCAAGGAGTTCGGCGCCATTCGCGCGTTGCATGGCGTCGACCTCCGCGTGTCGCCCGGCGAGGTGGTCGGCCTGATGGGCGACAACGGCGCCGGCAAGTCGACGCTCGTCAAGATCATTGCCGGCAACTTTCCGCCAAGTCACGGCGAGATCCGCTTTGAAGGCAAGGCGGTTGATTTCGCCCGTCCGATCGATGCCCGTGCGGTCGGCATAGAAGTGGTCTATCAGGACCTCGCACTCGCCGACAATCTCACGGCGGCGGCCAATGTTTTCCTCGGCCGCGAGCTCAAGCGCAAGCTTGGTCCATTCGCCTTGCTCGACCACAAGACGATGGCAGCGCGCGCGCTGGAGCTGTTCGGCGAGCTGCGCTCCGAGACCCGCCCGCACGATCTCGTCAAGCAGATGTCGGGCGGCCAGCGCCAGGCGGTCGCGATCGCGCGGACGCGGCTCTCCAACGCCAGGCTGGTGATGATGGACGAGCCGACCGCCGCGATTTCGGTTCGCCAGGTCGAGCAGGTCCTCGGCCTGATCCATCGCCTGAAGGAACAGGGCGTCGCGGTCATGCTGATCTCGCACCGCATGCCCGACGTGTTCGCTGTCTGCGACCGCGTCGTCGTCATGCGGCGCGGCGAGAAGCGCGCCGACAAGGCGATCGGCGACACCAGCCCCGAGGAAGTCACCTCCCTCATCACGGGAGCGAAGGAGGCTGCGTGATGGCCACGCCCCTGGAATCTCCCCTCACCTTCACCAATGTCGGCAAGGCCAGATGGTGGCGCAGCGGCCTGTTCGCCTCGCAGACCGGCTACGTCCTGCTGGCGCTGGCGGCGCTGTTCGTGCTGATGAACTTCGCCAGCCCCTATTTCCTGACCGCAGGCAACATACAGAATGTGGCGAAGAACTTTTCCTTCATCGCCATCGCCACGCTTGGCATGACCTTCGTCATCATCACGGGCGGCATCGATCTCTCGGTCGGCTCCGTGATGTGCTTTTCAGCGATGACCACCTCAATGGTGATGACGCACGTCTCGACACCGGGCATGCCCGGCGCGGAGTGGTTCGTGCATTTAGCCCCTGACGGCAAGACCGTGATTGCCAATATGCCCGGCTTGATTCTGCTCGTCTCGGTTCTGGCGGGGCTCGGCGTCGCGCTGATTGTCGGCCTCGTCAATGGCTTCTGCATCGCGGTGCTTGGACTGTCGCCGTTCGTCACGACGCTCGGCATGCTCTCGATCGTGCGCGGCCTCGGCTACGTCGTCTCCAACGGCCGCGGCAGTTTTCCCGGCGGCCCCGACGCCGAATATTTCTACACGCTGACATCCGGCGTTGTGTTCGGCATGCCGGCGCCGTTCATCTATCTCGTGGTTCTCGCGCTGGCGATGGCGGTCGTGCTGCATCACACTGGTTTCGGCCGCCACGTCTTTGCCGTCGGCGGCAACGAGAAGGCGGCCGCGCTGACCGGCATCTCGGTCGTCCGGGTGAAGATCGAGATCTACGTGATCTGTGCGCTCGCGGCGGGTCTGCAGGGCATCATCGTCTCGGGCTGGCTGGGATCGGCGCCGGCGAACATGGCCACATCCTATGAGCTCAACGTGATTGCGGCCGCTGTCATCGGTGGCGCCAATCTCGCGGGCGGCGCCGGCGGCCCGCTCGGGGCCATTGTCGGCTGCGTGCTGCTCGAGGTGATCCGCAACGGCCTCGTGCTCGCGCAGGTCAACTCGTACTGGCAGCAGACCCTGGTGGGCGTGATCATCATCGCCGCGGTGCTGGTCGATCGTCTCCGGTCGCGCATGGCCTGAAGAGTTCGTCCTGGAGGATCATGGATGTCCGCCTATCCGCCTCCCGGAGCCGCAGATTTGAACGGATAGGCACGATAAGAAATGTGGAGGGAAACAATGAGAAAGGCACTTCTGGCCGCTGCGGTCCTCGCCATGATGGCAACGCCTGGCCTGGCCCAGAGCTACAGATTCGTGATCGTGCCCAAGGCCATGAACAACCCGTTCTTCGATTTCGCGCGCGACGGCTGCCAGAAACGCGCCAAGGAGCTCGGCAACATCGAATGCATCTACAAGGGTCCTGTCGAGCACGAGCCGGCGACGCAAGCGCAGATCATCCAGGATTTCGTCACTCAAAAGGTGGATGGCCTGGCCATCTCGGTTGCCGACGTTGCCGCGATGACCAAGTCGATCGAGGCGGCAAGTGCAGCCGGCATTCCCGTCATCACCTTCGACTCGGACGCGCCGGGCTCGAAGCGGATTGCCTATATCGGCACCGACAACAAGGAGTTCGGCCTCGCGCTCGGCAAGCAATTGCTGAAGCTGCGGCCTGATGGCGGCAGATACGCGATGATCTCCGGCGGGCCGGGTGCGGAGAACCTGGCCGAGCGGGTCGACGGCGTGCGTGAGGCACTCAAGGGCTCGAAGTGGACCGAGGTCGGGGGCTCGCCCACCTTCTGCAACGACGATCCCGCGCTCGGCGTTCAGCAGATGACCGATCTGCGCACCGCTGCTCCCGACCTTGCAGCCATCATCCCGGTCGGTGGCTGGCCGATGTTCGCGCCCGAAGGCTTCAAGGCGTTCGCCAGCAAGAGCAAGAAGGACATGGACGCCGGCGAGTTCACGCTCGTCGTGGCCGACACCCTCAAGATGCAGCTTGAGCTTTTGAATGAGGGTTACGCCAATGCGCTGATCGGCCAGCGCCCGTTCGAAATGGGCGAGAAAGCGATGGACACGCTGCTTGCCATCAAGAAAGGCCAGAAGGCGCCGCCGATCATCCACACCGGTCTCGACGTTGTGACGAAGGACAACGTCGCGGCGATGCTGAAATAGGCGCGCAGGCAGCCCGAGCGGAGCGGCATGGATCCGGACCTGTGCTCGCGGCCGACCGACATCGGTATCCCGCCGGGCAGATCCCGGCGGCCATCATCAATGGCGCCGCCATCGCATCTGACGAGCGCTAGGGAACGATGTGGGTCCCGGTCTCGCCGGTCAGCGCGGCCATTGCGCAATTGAGGTGGCTGATGATCGCGCGCTTGCCACCACCTTCGAGAAAGCGGATGGCGGCATCGACCTTGGGCCCCATGCTTCCCGGCGGAAAATGGCCCTCGCGATGATAGGCCTTAATCTGCGCCAGGCTGACCTGATCCAGCTCCCTCTTGTCGGGCTTGCCAAAATTGATCGCGACGCGGGGCACCGCGGTCAGGATCAGCAGTTCCTCGATGCCAAGCACGTTGGCGATATGGGCCGAGGTCAGGTCCTTGTCGATCACTGCCGGCACGCCGGTGCGCACGCCCCGTTCGTCGCGGATCACGGGCATACCGCCGCCGCCGCCTGCGATGACGATGGTGCCGCGCTTGACCAGCGCGTCGACCAGCGAAATGTCGCAGACATGTTTGGGTTTCGGAGACGGCACGACATGGCGCCAGCCACGCCCGGAGTCCTCGCGCATTTTCCAGTTCAACTCGGCGCTGATGCGCTGGGCTTCCTGCTCGGTGAAAAACGGTCCGACGAACTTGGTCGGATTGGCGAAGGCGGGATCGTTGGCGTCGACCTCGACCTGGGTCAGCAGGCTGGCGACGTGCCGGCCGTTGCCATGCGCGCGCAAGACGTTCTCGATCGCCTGCATCAGAAGATAGCCGATGCCACCTTGGCTGTGCGCGACGCAGATGTCCATCGACATCGGCGGGATCCGGCTCATCGTCAGCATCTGGCGCATCATGATCTTGCCCACCACCGGCCCGTTGCCGTGGGTGATCACCAGTTCGTTGTCGAGTTCGGCGAGCGGCAGCAGCGCCTCGGCCGTGTGCTGGGCGACGGCCTTCTGCTCGTCCGAGGTGCCGCTGATGTCTTCAGGGTGGACGGCATTGCCGCCGATCGCGATCACGAGACGGCGCGGGACCTCATTGAGTGTTCGCATAGCGCGGCATCCTGACGTCGTTGACGGAAAGAGCGAGAGCAAGGTCGCAGGCCTGGGCATTCGACGGCGCCACCACGATGCCGGCGTCCTCGAGCAGCCTGATCTGCGCCGAACGCACCTGGCGATCGAGCTCGGTCCCCGTCACCGACGCAACCAGGACCGGCGCGTCATCCGCACGGCCCGCCACGACAGCCGCAAGATGCGCTGCCGGATTGTCATGTGCGCCGTATCCGATCACGAGATCGAGCAGGATGACGGCGACCGCGGGATCGACCAGCGCCGCCCGCAAGGCATCGTCGCGCACCGAGGGATCGATCATCGGATGCGGCCGGCCCTGGGTATATTCGTCGGCCCCGAGGTCGACGATGCGGTCCTTCCCCTGCGCCTCCGGGTCGCTGAAATGCGGGACGCCGGGAATGGCGGCATTCGATGCCACCTTGCGACCGCCCGCAGCAAGGATCACCTGAGCCTCGGCACAGAGGGTGCCGCCGGCGAACAGCCCTTCGATGCGCTGCGCCGCCTTGCGTCGCGGCGGCAAACGCGCAGCCACGGCGGCAGCGTCGAACTTGCCGCCAATGCTCCGGCCGTTGCCGAGGGCTTTCTCGGCCGCTTCCCTCAACGTACCGGCAAAGCGTGCATTTGACGGCAGATCCGCCGAGGCGGCGCCGATGAAGCACACCGTGTAGGGCTTCGAGCTCTGGCCGATCCGGCCGAGCACGGCCCTGGCGACGTCCGGATGCGGCGGCTTGGAGATGAGCACGACGCGATCGGTCTCGGGATCGGCATCAAGGGCGTCGATCGCCATCAATGTCGTGATGCCGCCAATCTCCTTCTTCAAATCCCGTCCGCCGACGCCGATGGCGTGGGAAATGCCTTCGCCCGCCTCGGACAGCAGGCACGACACCTCCTGCGTCCCGGTCCCGGATGCGCCGATGATCCCAATCCTGCCGCGCTTCAGTCGGTTGGCGAAGGCGAGCGGCGCGCCGCCGATGACCGCCGTGCCGCAGTCCGGCCCCATCATCAAGAGGCCCGCTTCGCGCGCCTGCTGCTTCAGCGACAATTCATCCGCAATCGAGACATTGTCGCTGAACATCAGGACATGAAGTCCGCGGTTCAGCGCCTTGCGCGCTTCCGCCGCGGCGAACTCGCCGGGAACGGAGATCAGGGCGAGGTTGGCGGCGGGCGCGGCCTTGACGGCTGCGGCAATGCTGCGCGGCCGCCACGCTGCTTCGCCGGTGCTGCTCGTCTTGGGGCGATCGAGCGCCTTTTGCGCTTCGGCAAGCGCGGCGCTCGCCGCCGCTTCGCTCTCGGCCTTGATCGCGAGAATCAGATCATTGCCCTGGGCGATCACCGCGCCGTCGAGCAATCCGGCGTTGCGCAGGATCGCCTGGTTGGACGGCGTGCCCATCATCAGCGCGGCTTCGACGACGCCCGCCGCCGACGCGATCTCGCGCGACAACCGCATCAACGCGACCGAGTCGAGATAGAATCCCTTGCGAATTTCGTTCAGGACAAACGCGCTCATGACACCCCCAGATCTTCCGCAATGGCAAGGACGGCCTGCCGGAAGCAGGCCATCGGCGCCCGCACCACGCCGGCGCCGACCTGGCCGATGCCGGGCTCGCGATGCGCAATGCCGGTGTTGATGACCGGTGCGAGGCCGGTCTCCACCACCAGGCGAACGTCGATGCCGGTCGGCACGCCGGCAAAGTCGAGCGCGGGGATCGTCCATTCCGGATTCTGCCCGACGGTGATTTCACTCATTGCCCGCGTGAAATTGCCCGCCGACGACGGCGCCCCGGCGCCGATGAATCCGGCAACTGCCGGAGCTGCTGCCATCGCGAAGCCACCAAGCCCGACCGTCTCGACGATCGCGGAGTCGCCCATGTCGGGATTGGCATCCTTGCGCGAATAGCCCGGGAAATAGAGCCCTTCCGGCATTTCCACCGGCGCCGTGAACCAGCGATCGCCCAATCCGCTGACACGGACCCCGAAGTCGGTTCCGTTGCGGCACATCGCGGTCACCACCGTCGAACCGCGAATCCCGCTGGCGGGATCGGTCAGCGCTTTGCCCATCGCCATCGCGATGTTGAGAAAGAACTGATCGTTCTGCGCGATGAAGCCAATGCAGCTTGCGAGAACCTCGTTGTCCGTCGAGGTGCGCGCCAGCGCCGACCCGATCTCGCGCAGGAACACGCTGGAGCAGGCCAGGTTGCGCTGGTGCATTTCATCGCCCATCGAGAGTCCGCGCGCGATGATCGCCTTCAGGTCGATCCCGCCATGCGCGCGGATCGCCCTGGCCAGCACCGGCCCGAATACATCACGCAGCCAGCCGAGGCGGGCCAGCACGCTATCGTCATTGCCGCCGAAGCGCATAACCTTGCCAAGGCCCTCGTTGATGGCGCAGTAGGCGCGGTTGCCATATTTGACGTTCTCGACGACGAACACCGGCATGGAGACCGTGGTCATGCCGGTCATCGGACCGACCGCGCCGAAATGATGGTTGGGGTGGAAGGCGACGCCGCCGCCGGCCGCGAGTTCGAAGGCGGCTTCAAGATCCGGAGCCCAGCCTTCGAACACGATGGCGCCTGCCACCGCGCCACGCATCGGACCGCACATTCGGTCCCAGGTGATCGGCGGCCCGGCATGAAGGATCATGCGTTCCTTCAACCCTTCCAGCACGTCGCGTGCCGGAACGATATCGATCAGCCTGGGCTCACCCTCGAGGATGCGGGCCAGCGCCTGCTTGTTGGCGTCTTCGATCAGCTTCATGGCCGCGCTCTCACGTACCGAGCTTGGCGAGCAGTGCCGCCATTTTGGGATCGCCGTCGGCGGGCGGCGTCCAGTCGACCTGCACGACCTCGATATCGCAGTCCCGCAAGTCCTTCACAAAGCCTGCCAGCCCGACGTTCACCACGCTCGGCTTGCTCATCAACAAACGCCCGCTCGGCGTCCCTTCCTGCTTGGTCACCACTTGCGGCCTCCCGAGATCCGATGCATCGATCTTAGTAAGAAAATTTTTACTTTGTCAAACACGCGCGACCTGTCGTCCGAATTCCCGTTGTGTCGCATGATCGTTTAGGCCCCTGCGATTGATCGCGTCGGCGGGCCGTTGCCGGTGAGGCCGGCATGATGCAGCGCGCTGTCGTTGAGCAGCCGGCACTCGATCGCGCGCAACACCATCAGCGCACCTGCAAACGCATCCAGTCCAGAGCTTTGCCCGATCCGCGACAGCGCCGCGACCGCGGACTTGATACGATCGACCCGTCCGCCAATCGTCGCGTCGATGGCTTCATGGAGCGCCGCCGCCGCGAAGCCGAGCACGGCACTGTGCAGGTGGGCGGCACTGATCTGATTGGTCCGGCCGAGATGCGCGCGACAGGTCTTCCACAGCGCGTCGCGCGTCGCGAGACGGCCGAGGTTGGCGAGCGCGACCAGCGCGCCGCCGATCAAGTCGTCGCCGGATGGCGTGAGCCCGGGACCAAGTCCGATCAATTCGACGATCTCCGGGTAGTCACGCGGTACGCATCGCTCTCCGCGAAGCCCGGCCTCGATCAATTGCTTGAGCGCGGCGAGCGCCGGCGCCGCGGCAGCGAGCACCCGCGACGGCCTTGTGGGCGGCTCCGCGCCACCCGAGGCGGCCAGCCCCTGCTCGACCGGCAAGCGACGCCAGACCTGATCGACCATCGCAAGCCCTACCCGCAAACTGTCGAGCGTCCATTCCGGCGAAGGCGGCGGCGCCCATACGGAGGCCGTCTCGAAACCGGCAAACCGCATACCGTCGACGAGCAGCATCGTGTCGACGATCGCAACCTCTTGTCCGGGAACGAGCAGCCGCGGCTCGATCCCGGTGCACCGAAGATGCAGCGGGCCGGAGCCGAGGTCTTTGACACCGATGCAGATCCAGCAATCGTCGAGCACCGCATAAAAGCTGCGCTCGAACACCGCCGCAATACGGCCGCGCCGTCCGCTGCGCAGCGCGCGGCGCGCAAGCACGCCGACCTCGATTACGGCACCGCCGTCGAATCGTTCAGACACGGGCGCGCCGGGTAGGTCGCGAAACGTATTGCCTGGCCGCATCACACCGATCTCCTGCTGCGCAACCATGGCGTCAGGACGTGAGCACGGCGGTTCGCGGCACGCTACTCCCGTGGGCCTCTCCGCCGAGATAGGCGGCTTCAAGCGAGGGATCCTCCGCGATGATTTCGGCCGCACCGCTCTTCAGGATGGTGCCGGTCTCAAGCAGATAGGCCCTGTCGGCAAGCGCAAGGGCTTGCCCGGCCATCTGGTCGACCACGATCAGGGTCATCCCCTCGACGCGAAGCTGCTCGAACGAGGCGAACAACTCGTCGACGACAAGCGGCGCCAGTCCAAGCGACGGCTCGTCAAGCATGAAGACCTTGGGCGCGGTCAGGAGCCCACGCGCGACTGCGAGCATCTGCTGCTCGCCGCCCGACAAAAGGCCCGCGCGATGGTTGATACGCTCCTTCAGGCGCGGAAAGCGGGC
Organism: Bradyrhizobium sp. USDA 4538; assembly: GCF_024171045.1. NCBI lineage: Bacteria > Pseudomonadati > Pseudomonadota > Alphaproteobacteria > Hyphomicrobiales > Nitrobacteraceae > Bradyrhizobium > Bradyrhizobium sp. USDA 4538. The sequence continues at coordinate 5,134,822 of NZ_JALJZE010000001.1, read as the reverse complement.
AAACATCGCGTCGATCTCCGCGTCGAGTTCGAGACCCTTGCGTGCGAAAGCGCCGAGCTGCAAGTTCTGCCGCACCGTCAGCTCGGGAAACACCTGCCGTCCTTCGGGTACCAGCACGATGCCGGCCCTGGCGCGGATATGCGCCGGCATCTTGTCGACGCGGGCGCCGGACAGCCGGATCTCGCCGACCGACCGCGGTGGTTCGAGACCGGCAATCGAGCGCATCAGGGTGGTTTTGCCCGCTCCATTGGCGCCGAGTACGGCGATGGCCTCGCCGGGCGCGACGGCAAGGTCGATCCCACCGAGCGCCCGCGACAGGCCATAGAAGGCATCGAGCGTGCGGACTTCGAGCGCCGTGCCTTGTTTCGCCGGGCGCGTCGCGCGGCGCCGCTCACCCGACGGCGCATCGCCGAGATAGGCCTTGCGGACCAGCGGATCGTTGCGGATCGCCGCCGCATCGCCGATCGCGATGCGCTTGCCGCCATCGAGAACGACGATGAGGTCGCTTAGCGACATGATCATCGGCATGTCGTGCTCGACGATGATGACCGCGATCCCGGTCTCCGCGATGCGACGGAGCAGAACCGTCAGCCGCTGCTTGTCGCCCTTCGAAAGACCCGCGGCCGGCTCGTCGAGCAACAGGACCTTCGGACGCAAGGCGAGCGCCCTCGCGATCTCGACCAATCGCTTCTCGCCATGGGGCAGCGCGTCCGCGCGTCTGCTCAAATCGCCGTCGACACCCGCAAAGCGCAACAGCGACCGCGCAAGGCGCTCCTGCGCGTCATTGTGCAGCGCGGACACGATGTTACCGAGCTTGCCGGCCGTCGCCGCCAGCAGGACGTTCTCGATGATCGAGAGCGAACCGAAGAGCTGCGTCGTCTGGAACGTTCGCGCCACTCCGACACGCGCAAGCTGGTGCGACGGCAAGCCGGTGACGTCGCGGTCGCCAAGCTTCACGGTGCCGGATTTCGGGCGGTAGAAGCCGCAAAGCAGATTCAGCGCGCTGGTTTTCCCCGCACCATTGGGGCCGATGACGCTGGTCACTGTGCCGGGTTCGGCGGTAAACGAGACGTCCTGCACGGCGCGGACACCGCCGAACGAGATCGAGAGGTTTGCGACGTCAAGACGCGACACGCTGCTGGTCCCGATGCCGAGGTCGGCGACCGGTTCGACGCCCACCGCGCCCGTATCGGCCTTCGATCCCGTCGGCAGGAACCTTGCCGCGAATTGCTCGATCAGCCCCATGATGCCCGAGGGCGCGACCCGCAGCACGGCGAAGAGCAGCACGCCAAAGGCAAGCAGACGATACTCCGCGAGATCGGACAGCATTTCCGGTAGCAGCACGACGAGCGCCGCCCCGATCACCGGCCCCAGCGCCGAGCCGGCGCCGCCGACCATGACGCCGAACAGCAGCAGGATCGATTGCAGAAAGGGAAACGAACTCGGACTGATATAGCCCTGGAGGGGCGCAAATAACGCCCCCGCCAGTGCCATCGCTGCGGCCGAGATGATGAACGCCACGGTGCGGACCCGCACGAGATCAATGCCGATCGAGCGCGTCGCAACCTCGGTGTCGCGGGCGGCACGCATGGCGTAGCCCCAGCCGCTGCGCTTCAAGCACTCGAACAGGATGAGGCCGGCGAACACCAGCACGATGCCCGCGATCGCCAAATGCCGCTCCGACAGCGGAAAGCCGAACACCTGCGGCGGCGCGGTCAGGATCAGGCCGTTGCCGCCGCCCGTGAGGTCGCGCCACTCGATCGTGCCGTGCTCGACGATGAAGCCGAAGGCGATTGTCACCATCGCGAGATATGGACCTCGCACACGCAAGGCCGGCATGGCGAGCAGGCCACCGACGACGCTGACAAGAGCAATCGCTGCAGCCGTCGCCGCAAGATAGGGCCACCCTGCCTTCTCCATCAGGAGCACGGTCGTATAGGCCCCGATCGCCATGAAACCGATGTGGCCGAGCGAGATCTGCCCTGCGAGACCGAGCAGCACGTTAAGGCCGATGCAGGCGATCGCCGTCAGCGAGATGGTCGCGACCAGGAACACGCCGTAGCTATCGGCAACGGCGGCATAGAGGATGGCGGCCGCGAGTGCCGCGACGGCGGCGAGAATGGAGACGCGAGAGGTCATACCTTTTTCACTCCGGCTCGGCCGAGCAGCCCGTGGGGGAGGACGACAAGAATCGCGATCACCGAGGCGAACGTGATGATCTGGGTGTAGACCGATCCCAGATAGTTGGTCGCGAACACCTCGATCAGGCCGAGACAGAGCCCGGCCAGCATCACGCCCCAGGCGCTGCCGAGGCCGCCGATGATCGCCGCAGCGAAGGCCTTGATGCCGAACAGCGTGCCCATTTCGGAGGACACGTTGAACAGGGGCGCGATCAGCAGCGCCGCAACCCCGGCCAGCATCGCCGAGACCGCGTAGCTTGCCGCGATGGCGCCGCTGACGTTGATGCCCATCAGCCGCGCTGCGTTCGGGTTCTGGACCACCGCGAGCATGGCGACGCCGTGACGCGTTCGGCGACTGAGTAGATGAAGTGCCAGCGCCAGCAGCAATCCGACCACGGGAATCAGGAGCTGCAACGGATAGACCCCCGCGCCCTCGACGATCTGGATCGGCTTGGCCGCCAGGACGGACGGAAAGCTGCGCGGCTCCTTGCCGAAGACGAACATCATCACGTTGTCGACGATGATGCCGACCGCAACGGTCGCCATCAGCCAGTTGTCGGAGCCACGCTGCACGAACGGCCGAACGGCAAAGCGCTCAATCAGCAGGCCGTAGACCGCGCAGACGAGCAGAACGGCGGGAATGCCGGCCGCGGCCGGCCAGCCCCACAGCACGAGGAAGAAGTAGCCGGCAACGGCTCCCAGGGTCATCGAGCTGCCCTGGGAGAAATTGACCGTGCCGGAGACGGCATAGGTGACGTGGAAGCCAAGCGCAAGCAGCCCGTACATGCTCCCGAGCGCCAGTCCTGTTATCACCGCGGGAAGAAATGACATCGATGACTACCCTGCTTGTTTGTCGGACGATCTCGCGCGGTCAGTTCCGCGCGAACGGCATGATGTGGTTGTCCTCGAACCGCGCCCAGATGTAGTCGCCCGCCGTCAGCGCATCGTGCTTGTCCTGCGCGAACGGCTTCTCGTAAGTCTTGATCAAGCCATCCACGCGATCGATGGCGTAGAAGCCGTCACGGACGGCGGTCGGTTCGGTGTCACCGGCCTTTTCGATCGCTCGCGCAATGACCAGGATGGAGTCGTAGGCGTTGGCGACGCCAACCGCCGGCGTCACGTCCGCAGGCCCCTTGATGTCCGAATACTTCGCCTGCAGGGCCGACATCACCCGCTTGCCGACCGGCGACAGGTTGCCGAAGAAGCTGTAGGTCTGGACGAAGATCACGTTCTCCGCGCTCGGCCCGGCGAGCTCGGTGAAGCGGCCGCCGGCCGCCCCCCAATGCGAGACGATCGGCGGCGCCCAGCCCATGCGGTCGAGCGATTTCACCACCTGGGAGGACGGTCCGACATTGCCGACCAGGTAGAGCGTATCGGCGCCTGCCTGCTTCAGGCGCGACAGTTGGGAAACGACATCGACGTCGTTGCCTTCGAACTTCTCGACGCCGGCAGGCTCGATTCCTGCGGCCTTCAATGCCGCCTTCAGGCCATGCTCGTTCGACTCGCCCCAGGGATTGTTGACCAGGATGAGCCCGGGCTTCTTCGCATTGTAGGTCTTGCGCGAAAACTGGACGATCGCCTTGTCGACCTCATCGTCCATGGCCGAGACGCGGAACACGTAGTTGGACGGCGCGCCGTTCCGCGTGATGTTGGTCCCGGCGGCCCACGGCACCACGAACGGCACCTTGACGTTGTTGACGAACGGCACGATGGCAAGCTCGACCGGCGTGTCGAGGCCGCCGACCAGGACCGCGACCTTCTCGCGCTGAATCAGCTCGCGTGCGGCGATCAGCCCTTTGGCCGGATTGCTCTCGTCGTCGCGGCGGACGAGCTCGAGCGGACGTCCAAGCACGCCGCCCTTTGCATTGATTTCCTCGATGGCGATCGTCGCTCCGCGGGTGAGCGCCTCGCCGGCGCGCGCCGACTGTCCCGACAGGGCGGTCACCAGGCCGATCTTGATCGGTTCGGCCGCGCGCGCGCCGGACGCGAACGGCAACGCGGCCAGCAGGATCGTCGCTGCGGCGCGCCAAGCCGGCCAACGACGCGCAGGTCCGGACGAGACTATGCTCCTGAAGTTCATGTTCGGTGTTCCTCCGCTGATGGCGGCCTCGGCATCGAAGCCGCCAGTTCCTCCGCTGCCGCTTATGCGCGGACTTGACGGAAGTAAAAACTTTCTTCAAAAATATTCCGATGTCAAGCGAGCGATCAACCGCGCGGGGAAAATTCCGATGGACCCAAGGAATGTCGAGGCCGGCGACGTGTTGATCTCGATCGCGGAAGATGGCGACCGCCTGTCGCGCAGGGAAGCCGTGCTGCGCTCGGATTCTGTCGGACCGGTCCTCGCCGCTCACGGACGCTATCGCTACAGCGCGATCGGGCAACGCCCGGATTTCAATTGGCCGCAAGGGCGGCGGCTTGCCGTCTACGTCGGTCTCAACCTCGAGCATTTCGCATTCGGCGACGGGCTCGGTGCCGAGCTCTGCCCCGGCGGTCCGCATCCGGACGTCCTCAACTATGCCTGGCGCGACTATGGCAACCGTGTCGGCGTGTGGCGCCTGATCGAGCTGTTCGACGAGCTGAAGCTGCCGCTGTCGGTGCTCGCAAACAGCAGCATCTATCACTACTGCCCTGAAGTCATGGAGGCATTTCGCGCCCGCGGCGACGAAATTGTCGGTCACGGCCGCACCAATTCCGAGCGCCAGGGTGTGCTTGCGCCCGACGAGGAGCGGCAATTGATCGCGGAAGCGACCGATGTCATCGCGCGAGCCGAAGGGCGGCCGCCGCGCGGCTGGCTGGGGCCCTGGATTTCGCAATCACAGGTCACGCCCGATCTGCTGGCCGAAGCAGGCTACGAGTACCTGCTCGACTGGTGCATGGACGATCAGCCGGTGTGGTTCTCGACGCGGAACGGCGGCCGCATCCTTTCAGTGCCTTATCCGCAGGAGTTGAACGATATCCCTTCGATCGTCGGTCGCAAGGACTCCGGCGAGCAGTTCGCCGCCATGATCACCGAGACGTTCGAGGAGATGCTGGCACAGTCGAAAAGGCAATCGCTCGTCATGGGAATTGCGTTGCACCCCTATCTGGTCGGCCAGCCGCACCGCCTGCGTCCGCTGCGGCGCGCCCTGCAGACAATCCTGGCGCGGCGTGACGAGATCTGGATCACCACCGCCGGAGGTATAGCCGCATTCTCGCGCGCGCTGCCCGATGGCATCGTCCCAACATGATGAAAACAAATCGGGCCCCGATCGCTTCGCCGTTGCGACGAACCGGAGACGACCAGTGAGCACTGCCGACACGCTGTTTCGAAACGCCCGATTGGTCGATGGGCGCACCGTCGATATCGCCGTGCGCGATGGCCGCATCACCTCGATCGCGTCGCAATCGCCGGTCGCGGCCGGCGAAACCCTTGATCTGGCCGGACGCCTGGTGTTGCCGGGGCTGGTCGATGGTCATATCCACCTCGACAAGGGCTTCGTCGGCGACGATTGGAAGTCCCACCGCCCCTGCACCGCCGGTTTCAGCGTGCGCGAGCGCGTCAAGTTCGAGAAGGAGGCGCTTGCCGGCGCGAGGCCGATTGCGGTGCGGGCGGCCGCGCTGATCGACCTCTGCGTCGCGCACGGCACGACCCGGATGCGCAGCCACGTCGATATCGACCTTCAGGTCGGGTTGCGCAATCTCGAGCAGGTCATGGCGGCGCGTGACGCGCACCGCGACAAGGTGTCGGTCCAGATCGTCGCCTTTCCGCAAAGCGGCATCGTGACGTCGCCGGGCGTGGCCGGATTGCTCGACGAGGCGGTTCGCGCCGGCGCGGACCTGGTCGGCGGCCTCGATCCGGCGGGTTACGATGCAGACATCGACGGGCATCTCGACGTCATCTTCGGCATTGCCGACCGGCGCGGGGTCGGCATCGACATTCACCTGCATGACGGCGGCTTGCTCGGTATCTTCGAGATCGAGAACATTGCACGCCGGACGAAGGCCCTCGGGCTCGGCGGCAAGGTCACGATCAGCCATGCCTATGCGCTCGGCGAGGTGCCGCGTGACGTCGTTCAGCGCACCGCGCAGCTGCTCGCCGAGGCCGGGGTCGCGATTTTGACCAACGCGCCCGGAGCGCATGCGTTTCCGCCGGTGTTGCTGCTGCGCGATGCCGGCGTCAATGTGTTCGCTGGCAATGACAACATCCGCGATTCCTGGTGGCCCTACGGCGACGGCGACCTCCTGGAGCGCGCCATGATCGTCGGCTACCGCTCCGGCTTCAGCACCGATGCCGACCTGGCGGCGGCCTTCAACATGGTGACCACCAACGCCGCGCAGGCACTCGGCCTCCCGGACTATGGGGTGGCCGAGGGCGCGGCGGCGGACTTCGTCGTGATCGACGCCCAGCACGTGCAAGAGGCCGTGGTGGCCCGGCCCAGGCCGCGCGACGTCTACAAGAATGGGCGCCTCGTCGCGCATGGCGGCACGGTCGTGACGTCGGCGCGTTGATGTGGATGTGGAGACCGGAACATCGGGAAGGTTACCCCTTGACGAGCCACCGCAATAGCGATCTCAATCCCGCGAGCCTGCACGGCAGGGCCCCGCATCCCGTTGAACATGATGGGCGGGGGCATATTGTCCGCGCTGGGCTCGTACAACCTGAGAAAAGCTTGTCCCGTGACTGAAACGACAGCATCGACCAACCCGGCCCGCAGCGCCACACGCGGCAGACGGGCACGCGATTCCGCGTTGACCAAGGAAGCGATCCTGCAGGCGGCGACGTTCGAATTCTGCCGCAACGGCATTGGCGGAGCTCGGGTTGAAGCCATCGCGAAGCGCGCCAAAGCCAACATGCGGTTGCTGTACGCCTATTTCGGCGACAAGAACGGCCTTTATCTCGCCGTGCTCGAACACGTCTACACCGAGATCCGCGCGGCCGAACAGCAACTCAAGCTCGACGACCTCGATCCGGTCGCGGCCATGCGCGAGCTGATCAACTTCACGTTCACCTTTTTCGGAGCGCACCAGAACTATATTGCCCTGATCAACAATGAGAACCTGCAGCGTGGGCGTAACCTGCGCAAATCGCGCAAGATCGCCGACCTCACGCTGCCCTTGGTCGCGAGCATCGAAAATATCCTTCGCCGGGGCCTTGCGGTCGGGCTGTTCCGCAGCGACGTCGATCCGGTTCAGCTCTACGTCACGATCACGGCCATGAGCTATTTTCATGTCTCCAACCGCTACACGCTGTCGGCGATGTTCGACAAGGATCTGGGAGAGCCCGACTGGCTGGAGAAGCGTCGCCATCACGCGCTTGACGTGATCATGACCTGGTTGACGGCGACGGCGGCCGCAAGCGAGGGAAAACGGAAACCGTCCGCAGCCAGAACACCGGCGGGCGCCGCACGCTAGCTCACGCGCGGCAAATTCCGAACAGCCTGCGGGTGAGCGCTAGGTGCTCGCTTCACCGGGCGGCGACAACGCCGTCGCTGCGGGGATCGCTGGCACCCTCGAGCAGTCCATCCGGGTGCCAGACGATTGCGCCGGCGTGGCCCATGAATTCCTCGAACGCCCCGACCATCTGGATGTCGTGGCCGAGCGCCCGCAGCGCGTCGATGACGGCAGGATCGAAACGCGATTCGATCTTGAGATTGTTGTTCTCCTCGCCCCATGTGCGACCGAGCAGCCAGCGCGGCGCGGTCACTGTCGACTGAAGGTCCTGACCGTGCAATGCGTAGCGTGTGAAGATCGCCGCCTGGGTTTGCGGCTGCCCTTCGCCGCCCATCGTGCCGTAGGACAACAGCCGGCCATCGCTGAGTTCAGCCATTGCGGGCTGAATGGTGTGGAACGGCAGCCGCCCAGGTTCCAGGCGGTTGATGTCGGCCTCGGCGAGACCGAAGCTCGTCCCACGGTTCTGCCAGGTGACCCCGCTTTGGGGCAGGATGATGCCCGAGCCGAACTCCCAATAGATGCTCTGAATGAAGCTGACGCTAAGGCCGTTCCGGTCGGTCGCAGCGAGCCAGACCGTATCGCCCTGGGCCGGCGGGTCAGGCCAGCGCGCTGCATGATCGACGGCGACGGTCTTTTCGAGCGCCGCAATGGACTCGTCGGTGAGAAACTCGGCCGCCGACCGCGCCATGTAGTCGGGATCGGTCACGTAGCGATTGCGGATGCGGAACGACGCCTTCGTGCTCTCGACCAGCCGGTGCAGATGATCGACCCCGTCCGCCTCCTTCGCCATGCGCCGGGCATAGAGCGCAAGAATCAACAGCGAGGCCAGGCCCTGCGTCGGCGGCGGCATATTGAACACCTTGTGCCCGGCCACATCGACCGACAGCGGTGTCACCAGCGCGGCTTGATGCTGCTCCAGATCGGATAGGTGGAGCGGGCTGCCGAGCCGTTCGAGATCAGCGGCCATCGAACGCGCCAGGTCGCCGCGATAGAAATCGGAAAGGCCGGCTTGCGCCAGCTGCCGCAACGTGGCCGCGACGCGCGGCTGCCGCAACCGTGCGCCGACTGCAAGCGGATTGCCCTGCGGCAGATAGACCTCGGCAAAGCCAGGCACATCCTGCAGTTCAGCGCGCTTCTTCGTGGTGTTGTCGTGCAGGGTCTGGGTCACGGCGACGCCATCGGCGGCATAGCCGATCGCAGGTTCGAGCAGCCGCGCCAGCGGCATGCGCCCCCCATGGCGATCGCGGCTGAGCTCATAGGCCTTCTGCCAGCCATCGACGGTCCCGGCGGCGGTGAGTGCCGCGAGCGGTCCGCGGCTTGGGATGGTGCTGCAGCCATGCTCGCGATACCAGGCGCGGCTGGCGGCCTTCGCCGACCGTCCGCACGCCTGGATTCCGACAGGTGCAGAGCCCGCCCGGCCGACCAGCCAGAAGCTGTCGCCGCCGAGGCCGTTCATATGGGGATAGACCACCGCGATCGTGGCGGCGGACGCAATCATCGCCTCGACCGCATTGCCGCCTTCGGAGAGGACGGCGAGCCCGGCCTGCGCCGCAAGGTGATGCGGCGCGGTCACCATTCCGCTATAGCTTCGCTTGGTCTGCAGCATCAACGCGTTCTCCGAAAGCAGCAGCTTGTAATAATATTCTTACTTACATTGTCAAGCGACCGTCGCCTCGCCGCGGCGGCGCGAACGGCTGGCGGAGGTGCCGCGCGAGGTGGATCAAGGCGAAAGCGGAAATCGGTCGCGCAAAGCTGCGCGTCAGCGGCAGCGGGGCGGGTCGCCGAATTCCCGGAGGCCCTGAATCTGTTCCGAAAAAGATGCAAAAAATGTAGTCTCCCGAACCATGGCGACGATCCACGAATTCGGCCCCTACCGCCTCGACGCGGAAGCCGTGATGTTGTTTCGAGAGTCCGAACCGGTCGCGCTCGGGCGGCGCGCGGTGACGCTGCTTCGCCTGCTTGTCGAGCAGGCCGGAACGCCGGTTTCCAAGGACACATTGATGCAGGCGGCGTGGCCGGGGCTTGCGATCGAGGAGAGCAACCTGACGGTGCAGATCGCTGCTCTGCGGCGGGTATTTGCCGACGTCGAGGGCGGTGCGACCTGGATCGAGACCCTGCCGCGCCGCGGCTACCGTTACGTCGGGCCACTGGTCGCTGCCGAATCCGGCGCCGGCCTGCCCACCTCGCCGGCACCGACGGTGCCGGATGGGCCGTCGCTTGCGGTGCTGCCGTTCTCGAATCTTAGCGGCGATGCCGCGCAGGAATATTTTTCCGACGGAATCACGGCAGACATCATCGCCGAACTGTCGCGCTTCCGCTCGCTGTTCGTTGTCGCCCGCCACTCCAGCTTCGCCTACAAGGGCAAGACGCCCGAGATCAAGCAGGTCGGCCGCGAACTCGGCGTCAGGTACGTGGCCGAAGGAAGCGTGCGCAAGATCGGCAGCCGGATGCGGGTGACCGTCCAGCTTCTCGATGGCGCCAGCGGTTACAATCTCTGGACCGAGCGCTACGACCGCGAACTCGAGGACGTCTTCGCCCTGCAGGACGAGATCGTCCGCGCAATCGTCGCAGCCCTTCCGGGCCGGCTCGAGGACGCCGGCCGCGAGATCGCCAGACGCAAGCCGACCCCGAGCATCACCGCCTATGACCTGGTTCTGCTGGGCAACGAGCGGTGGCGTCAATTGACGGTGAAGGGCATGGCGGAAGCCAGGCAGTTTTTCCGGGACGCCGTCGCGCTCGATCCGCAATATGCCCGCGCTCACGTCAACATAGCCTGGACGATCGTCTGCGACGTGTTTCTCGAATCGCCCGGCACGGCGAAGCTCGACGACGCGTTGAGCGAGATCGAGACCGCGCTCGACATCGACGGCGGCGACGCCTGGGCCCATGGCGTCTTCGCGCAATTGCTGTTCCTGCGTCGCGAGGACGCCAAGGCCGAAATCCATTTCAGCCGGGCTCTCGCGCTCAATCCAAACGACGCCGACGTCGCCGCCGTTTTCGCGAACATTCTGGTCTACTGGGGACGGTGGCGAGAGGCCCTCACATGGATCGGTGCGGCCAAACGACTGAATCCCTTCCCGCCCAATCTGTACCACTGGTACCACGCGCTCGCGCTCTATTCGGGGCGCCAGTACGATGAAGCAGTCAAGACGCTGATGGAGGCACGATCCCCCGACCGCTGGTCGCACAGTCTGCTTGCCGCCTGTTATGCGCAGATGGGTCGGCTCAGCGAAGCGCGATCCGAAGCCGAAGCGTTCGTCACGGAACGTTGTCGAGAAATGAGCGCGAACGGCGCAACGCCGCCAGCGAACACCCTCGATCTCGTTCGAGCACGGGCCGAAAGGTACAGAATTTCTGCCGAACGCGAGCACTTCCTCGACGGCTTGCGCAAAGCCGGCCTATCGGGCTGAGCCGTAACGAGGATCACAACAGGCTGTTCGAAATTGACCGACAGCGGTGCTCCGCCTCGGCTTGCTTCAACCTCAAATTTCTGAGCCGCCGCTGCTGTCCGGATTGTGCAATGGTGGAGGATCGACGCTTGGCGTGGCGAAATTCGTAGCCCGTGGTAGCGGGGGAGCGCTGCCGCCATTCCCAACACTCAGAAAAACGCCTCCAATGCGCGCTGTGCGGAAGCAGCTCTTTATAGAGGTCGAGGACGAAGGGCGTCCCCGCGGAAAACCGCAGCCTCCGATCTTTGAATCTTTTGGATCTGGCCTGGGATCAGCTCAATCTGAGGAGATCGAGCATTGGAAAACTCCATGAAGGCGTCTGCGGTTTCGAATATTTGATTCACGAGCCCGCGATGCTCTGGTTCAATGATGGAGTAAATGTCGGGTTTGTCGCACCTCCACCATCCTGACCATAGTTCCGCTTTCTTCTCATTGGGATCAAAAATAAGGATGAGCGCCCCTCCGTCTTCATAGATAAGCTCGGCGGGCACGCAGCCGTGTTTGATCAGCGTTTGCAGAACGTGGCAGAACTCATACCCAAATACGTACACATCAGGCTTTAGCTTAACGACGATGGGTTGGTCTGCGTTATCGTACCCGAAGGAATCGGTACTGCTTGGCGGTTTAATCACTTTGATGCTTCCCGCGCTTGCGCCATGAGGCTAATCGCTGAGCTGCCTGCTTGGGTCAGTGATCCTGGTTGGTCAGCCGATACATCAGGCGCTCACCTCGATACCCTTGAGGGCATTAGCCGACCGTGCCCGACGCTCTGAGATACGTCGCTCTATGCCGCGCCGGCGATCGGGCATCGGAAGCTGCGAATCCCGCACGTTGCTCCTTCGCCTGACAAGAATTCGCCGATCAGCTACCCTGCGTTCCGTACCCACTTTTCGGTCGTCTCTCCGCACCACGCTTGCCGATCCGGCGATCGCTCTTCCCGGACGGGCGGCGTAAGCCCTGCGCGCCACCACTTCGCGGAGCGCCAGCCAGATGAACTCGCTGTTGGTGGAAAGATATCGCCGCCATAATTTGCGCGGCTCCATCATCAGGCGCCAGAACCACTCGAGACCGAGCGATTGGAATAGCCGAGGAGCGCGCCTGATAAAGCCGGCCAAGACGTCGAAGCTGCCGCCGACCCCCAGGATGACGGGAACTTGCAGCCGATCCCGATAGCGTTCGCTCCATACCTCCTTGAACGGGGACGGCAAGCCGATAAAGAGAATGTGGGCGCCGCTGGCTCGTATCTCATCGACGATAATTTCGTGCTCGTCCGGACCGAAGTAGCCGTTCCGAAAACCAGCGATCTTCAGCTGCGGAAAGCGCGCCTCGCAGACGCACACGAGCTTTTCGACGACTTGCTGGTGCGCCCCTAGAAAATAGACACAAAGTCCGTTGGACGCGGCCCCCCTTAAAAGTCCTTCCATCAGATCGATGCCGGCCACGCGTTCCGGCATGTGTTGACCTGACGCTCGTATTGCCCAAACCACCGGCATACCGTCCGCCACCGTCATATCGGCCGCGGAACATGCGTGCGCCAACTCCACGTCTCGCCGCATCATGCAGAGATGCGACGCATTGATCGTCATCACGACGTGAGAACTGTTCGAGCGGCGACAGATATCGACACAGCGCTGCGCCGCCTGATCGAGCGTAACCGCATCAAATTCGACGCCCAATAGGCTCGCGTGTTGCTTCATCTGCTCAACTCCCCTGCGGCGATTGCCGGCTGGCTTGCCACCGAGCCACTTGCTCGGCGTCCAGGCGAGCCGTGGCAGCTCGTTTACCCAGTCTCAGGCACGCGTGCTGATACGTACGAAGAAAACGTCTGAACTCGGGGTCGTTATAGCGCGGCAACCCCTTTGCCCAGCTGCTGAAATAACCCCAAAGCATCGCGATGCTTCCGATGAACATTGGGTGCGCGCGAAGACGGGAAGCCGCCACCGCCAGATAGTAAAACGGCGAAGTGCCCATGAAATACTGACCGAAGCCAGCACGAATTCTGCCTGCCCAGATGCTCTTCTGGCTGGCCCCTTGCGGACGAAGGTGGACGAATCGAATTGGCTCTGAATCGACGCTCTCCGCGATCCAGCCCAGCATTCTGGCGCGGTGGCAATCGATGCCATCCCACATGACTTGTCGCACGAATCCCCCGATCTGCCCGAAGCACTCAACCCGATAGAATTTCGTCATTCCAACCGACATTTCGTCGCCGCAGACCTCGGGCACGAGATCGCCAGTTTGGGGATGGACGAACCAGGGTTTGCCTGAGGTCGTCCCGATACGTGGATTATCCTCCATTCGCTGCATCAGCAGTTCGAAGTAGCGAGGCGGCAGGTCGAGATCCATATCAAGCTTGCACAAATAGCCGAAGTCGCCGAGCGACACTTGATCGAGACCATCATAAAACGCCTCAATCACGCCGGGCCCTACCCGCCGATGGCCTCGGTCCTGGCGGCGCACGACGCGCAGATAAGGCAACCGCGCCACATACTCTTCCAGAATCCGTGGCGTATCGTCGGTGGATCCATCGTCAACGACGATCCACAGCGCTGGCGGCACCGACTGTGCAGCCACGCTGTCCAGCGTGCGGCGGAGATAGGCTCCCTCATCGCGGCAGGGCGAAATCAACACATACCTGCGCGGCGTGGCGCTGTGCGGAACACCTGAAGCGCGACTGTCAAGCTCGTCCACAGGTCTACTCCCGGTAATATCCTTCGGACCTGACGCCATTTCTTGCCTCGATGGTTCTAAGCTCGACGGGATCGATCTGGTTGAGCACAATGGTCGACACGCGCTCACGGATGAGCTGCGTTACCGACAACGCTTCGAGCACGCTCGTACGCTTGGTCTGACCGCATTCCACAACGAAGACGAACTCGTCGATGAAGCGCTCGATCAGCCTTGCATCGACGACCGACATGATCGGCGCCACCTCTACCACAATGTAGTCATAGGACTTCCGTGCCACGGCGAGCAGGTTTTCCATTTCCCGCGAGCCCAGGAGTTCAGCAGCGTTGGGAATCCGAAGCGCGCAGGCATTCGGCAGGACATCCAGCCCCGAATGCGGTCGCTTGCAAATAAACTCGCCAAGACGGGAAGGATCTTCCAGCGCTTCGAAAAGCCCTACCTTCGCATCGGGGGACAGTGCAGTCGTGAGGTTCCGGAGATGAAGGTCGGCATCGATCAACAGCGTGCGCGATCCAGAGGACGACAATATGAGCGCGGCAAGATTGGCGGCAACGACAGTCTTTCCCTCTTTCGAAACCGCCGACACGACGCCGATGACTTTGCCCCCGGTCGAGGCGGACGAACGATCGAGCATCGCCTTCACATTGCGAAGACCTTCCGCGAAGCGCGAGAAGGGGGCAGCAAGGACATGCTCCTCGATTGGCAATTGACCAGCATAGACGAAAGGCAGTCCGATGCACCGCGTCTCGGTCACCTGCTCGACGGCCTTGGGCGTACGGAACACATCCGCCATCCATTCACGTCCGAAGGCAGAGCCTATGCCGAGAAACAGACCGAGAAAAATGCTGCCTGCCGCCACGACGAGGGTTTTCTTGGAACTCTTTGTCAGCGGCGGCACTGCTCTCGTGATGATCTGCGCACTTTGGGCCGGAAGCGTCTCCGCCTGCGCCGCCTCGATCTCCTTATGCTTTTGCAGAAATCCGCTATAGAGATTGCGCAACGCCTCTGCGGCGCTCTCGAGTTCGCGCAGCTGGCTTCCGGTTTCCGCGGAAAGCTTCGCGGCGGTGTCTTCGAGTTCAGTCTGTCGTGCCCTAGCGACTTCGTATTCGCTGGCGTAGGAATCGGTAATGCGCCCCTCGTCGGACCGAATGGCGGCGTCAACGCTGTTGAGCTGCGCACGAAGCTTGACGACAGCCGCGTGCTTGCGACCGACGCGAGCTTCCATCTCCGCAAGCCGAGACGCAAGATCGCGCTTTTGCGTGCGGAGACGTGCAAGTTCGCTGTTGTTGAGCGCGAAGTTGATGACCGCCGCTCGCTTGTCGTTGAATAGCGCGTCCGTCGACACGGCCGACGGAATCCCGTTTGCCTCTGTCCGCTTGATCCGGTCGAGACGCTCCTTTGCTTCGACTGCCGCGAACTTGGCATTCATCAGCTGGGTATTCAGACTTGCCAGGAGCTCGGTATCCTGAGCGCCAGTGCTGCTGAGATTGTTTGCCGTCTTGAAGTCCTGCAGCGCCTTGTCAGCATCGGCCACCTGCTTCTTCAGCTCGATCAGCCGCTCCTGCAGCCACTTGCTCACCTTCTGCGTTGATTTCAGCTTTGCGTCCTGCAGGGACGCGAGATAGCTATCCACGATTCCGTTGGCGATCTTCGCGGCCTTCTCCGCGCTCTGCGACTCGACCGTTACGTTGATAACGTTCGCGACATCCTCACGTGCAACAGTCACCCGCTTCAGCAGAGATTCGAGCGCCGCTCGTTCAGCGGCTGCAGTGGCTTCCGCCGTGCTGGAGTTCCCGTCTGTGGCGCTGCCAAGTGCAGATCGCCCGGCAAACTCGCCATCACTGGCCAGACCCAGCGAGCGAATAACCGGAAGCAGGACCCTGTCTGATGACAGTACGTAGAGCTGACTGCCGACCTCCACTTCATCCATCGTCGGCTGATCTACGATCTTGTTCGTCTGCAGATAACGATTCAGACTTCGATCGATGAGGATGCGCGCACTGCTCTTGTAGGGCGCCTTCATGACCACAACGGAAGCCACGGCAACCGCCAGCCCAATCAACAGTCCGATAACGGGCAACCGCCATTCGCGGCGCAGAACGTCGATGATGTCCCACAAGCCGAAAGCGGGACGGCCCGCCGCAGGCGGACCGTAGTCTTCCGCAAGCGGCTGGCCATATTCCTGAATAGCCAATTGATTGGTTCTGGTGTCCATGGCTTCGTTTGATCAGTGCGCCGGTTGGGAGAGCGGTGGCGTCGGCCGCGAATGCATCTCGGCATTCGGAAAACCATTGACGCTCGTGATGTGATCAGTTGGACGTTGCGGCCGACGGACGTTCAGAAGATCCCGCACGATGAGTTTGCTGGCTCGCCCGTCACCGAATGGATTTGCACCGAGAGCCATGGCTTCGTGCTCCGCTGGTACATCAAGCAGGCGCTCGACGCCTGCAACGATGCGAGCCGGGTCGGTGGTGACCAGGCGAGCTACGCCGGCGTCAACGGCCTCCATCCGCTCGCTGGTATCTCGCATGACGAGCACGGGCTTCCGAAGCGCCGGTGCCTCCTCCTGAATTCCACCGGAATCGGTGAGGATGAGATACGAGCGCGTCATGAGGTAGACGAACTCGGGATAGTTCAGGGGTTCGATCAGGAAGATGTTCGACGCATCGCGCAGATGGTCGAACACCGGCCCGCGCACGTTCGGATTCAAATGGACGGGATACACGATCTGAATATCGTCCCGCCGACTGATCGTCTTCAATGCCTCGCAGATTTGCCGGAACCCGGATCCAAAGCTCTCGCGCCGATGTCCGGTCACGAGCACAAGTCGCTTCGACGTATCGAGCCATGAGTATTTCGCTTCAAGCGACCGACGAAGCTCGCCCGGTTGAGAGATATTTGAAGCCATACGAAGCAGTCCGTCGATCACGGTATTGCCGGTGACAATGACAGCGTCTGGCGGATACCCCTCCTTCAGCAGGGCAGAACGCGCACGCAACGTCGGTGCATAATGCCTCGTCGTAACGACAGCAGTGACCCGCCGATTGGCTTCCTCCGGCCATGGACTCATGAGATTGCCGGTTCGCAATCCCGCCTCGACATGCCCGACACTGACCGACCGGAAGAACGCGGCAAGTGCAGCCGCCGTACTGGTTGCAGTGTCGCCCTGTACAAGAACGTAGTCCGGATTGTAATCGGCGATGACCGGATCGATTCCGGTCATGACCGCGCTGAACACTTCACTCAACGACTGGTTCGGTCGCATGATGTTCAGGTCGTAGTCAGCCTTCAACGAGAAGGCCGACATCACATCATCGAGCATCTGACGATGCTGGCCCGTCACGCAGACGCGCGTATCAATTCCTTCTGCTTCGCCCAGCGCAAGCACAAGCGGTGCCATTTTGATCGCCTCTGGACGAGTACCAAATACGCTAAGAATACGCATGAACCCCGACGCCGCCTGTGTTCAATGATTTGCCGTGTTGAATATTTTTGTCGTTTCGAAATGATGCGGCACGCTACCGGATTTTCCCGACGCGTTCATCGCCAACGTTGGCTCGGCACATGTTAAATGAAATTTATAGCTAATTCTCGGAGTTGCCGCAGAGCGCGTTGCGCATCATCGAAGCCGGCTGTTGTCAGGCGGTTCCAGATTTAACCTTTTCGGGTTAACGCGCACTCAGTCATTGTCCGCTGACGTTCTTCGCTACTGCCAGCGAGTTCCAGATTTAACTTCTCCAGGTTAACGCGGATTCGCTGTACCATTCGCAAATCTTCGCCGATGCATCCTCGTGCTTGCATTCGCAACGGCACGGCGGGAATGCCAATGCGCGTGCAATGAACTCCACAGGCTCGCATTATCCAATTTCGGGAAAACTTGTACAAAACAAGATTAAATAGCGTATCTGGACTAGCGTTGATTGGCGCCATTGCGCGCATCGTGACGACGATCAACGCGCAACTCGCTCCTGGTCGAGAGATTCCGGAAGTCGTGTGGCCGGCACTTTCCGGCATTTGATAGGTCGGAGGCAGCGCCTCGTGGAAGGCAAGGTTTTACTCCTCTCGCAGCGTCGGATTTCCGATCTTGTTGCATTTTGCCTCAGCTATGAGTTCGAAGACAATTTGGCGGCGATGACGCGCGCCGATCGGTTCGATGTTCAAAATCGCGCTGCGCTGGAGTTCTCGCGACGGGTCTACAAGTGGACGCGCCTTGCATCAGGATCGACCAAACTGGCAGGTGTGCTGGCACCCTCCCCGCCGCAACTGCGGCTGCAACGTGATTACGAACTGTTCTTCCCGATCTTCAGCAATGCGTATCAACTTCACTCGCTCGCCGCGATTCCCGACTGGCGCAAACGGTGTCGCAAGGCCGCATGCTTCATCACTGAAGTCTGGGCAGACGACATCCCGGAGTATCTGGTCGAGCTCCTATCCGGATTTGATCATATATTCGTCGGCCTGCATCACTGCGCACCGCAGATTGCGCGAATAGCAGGTCGACCGTGCAGCTATCTGCCGCTGGCGGTCGACGTGGAGCGGTTCGCGCCGAGGCCCGAGCAGCAGCGATCGATCGCCGTGTGCAACATCGGGCGTCGTTCGGCGACGACCCACGCCGCGTTGCTGGCCGGCGCCGAGAGAGAGCGCTTCTTCTACTACTACGACACTGTGGCGGCGAGCGGTTCGAACCGAAAAGAAAGGACGTTCCGGGTCGACAATCCGGAAGAACACCGCATCATGATTGCGAATATCCTGCAGCGCAGCCGCTATTTCATTGCCAATCGCAGTCACGTCAACAACCCGGAATTCACGGCCGGCCGTGATGAGATTTCCGCTCGCTACTATGAAGGCGCTGCAGCCGGGGCGGTGATGGTTGGAGAAGCGCCGCGCACCGAAGAGTTTGCACGGCAGTTCGACTGGCCCGACGCCGTCATTCATGTACCCTTCGATTCGCCCGACATTTGCCAGATCCTCGAAGCGTTGGACGCAGACCCGGCGCGACTGCGAGCGGTTCAGAACGCAAACGTCCGGGAAGCCGCGCTGAGGCACGATTGGCTCTACCGCATACAGACGGTATTCGACATCCTCGGTATTGCTCATACCGATCAGATGCGCGCACGAGCCAACCGTCTGCGCCAGATCGCCGGATCCTTTGAGCTGCCAGCGGCCGCCTGAAATCGTCACCTCGCGCAGTGCGGAGCAATGCGGCGTTTCCGCCGGTTTATGGTTAACGGCCTGTTAAGCGGCGGCTGCTACATCCCGGCAGGTAGGCGATCCTTTTCATATGATCGCCAGGGTGTCGCGAACGTCCGCAATGGCGGACAAACGTCAAGCTGCGTATCCAGGCATGAAACGGTCCAGTCAGCTCCCCTCGGCTCAGGCGGCCATCCTCAATGCGCCGCCCTTGCCACGTCAGGCAGACAGGCTTGCTGCACCTCTGCGACGGCGTGGCGCCTGGACGCAATTCGTCGAAGCCCGCCTGCGCGAGCCCGTAAATCCGGAACGAAATCCCGCCGAGCCGCCGCCAGACAGTCCGACCGACAAGCAACCGACGATCCTCGGCGACAATCCGAGCTTGCCAGGCGGTGGGCCGACGAATGAAGCCCACCCGGTCCCCGACTTGGAACACCTGCAGCCGATCGTGCTCCCGCAGGATGAGGTCAGTCTGCGCCTGAATGAGGCCGCGGAGAACATCGGCCGCTGGACAAATGTGGCTCCGCCTGATGCCGGACCAGACGACGGGTCCGTCTCCTCTGCGGCCGATCCAAACGATGCTTCAGCGGAGGAATCCGACAACGACACGCAGCCAGCGCCACCGGACTCGCATGCCGGCTCGGCCGTTGCCTCGTACACGCCTGAAGCAGATGAAGGAGAGGGATTCAGTCCGGCCGCGGACCCAGGTCCGAACTCGGTACCGCCGGCGTCAATCCGTCCAGCAGTGCAACCGCCCGTGCACACCAGCACTGCCGAGGCGAGCGTCGCGGTGCAGGAACAGCGGATCATACTGATCGACAAGCTGATCGCGGAAGAACTTCAGAGCTCGCCGCGGGACCGACGTTCCGTCACCAGCGAATGGAAGGTGCGCAACTTTGTCTGGTTCCTTGCTCCGACAACGGTTCTGCTGGCGATTGGGACCGGAATGCTCATGCGGGGCAATGTTGCATCCCTGTTCAGCACAGCATCCCAGGTTGCCAGCCATTCGAACGCGACGCCCGTTCAGTCGCCGCCGCAAAGCAGACGCAAGTTGAAACCGGCAGTTGCCACGTTCGTACATCGTGCTCCGATCGATGCAGCCGCGCCCGCACCACCCGCACGTTCACTGCCGACGACATATGGGATTTTTGCGTCAAGCAACGGGCGGATGATCCGGCTCGAGCCGATGAACATCCGCCTTCCCGACAGCCGGATCGCCGTGTCGGTATTGACCACGAAGCCGGGCACGGTTGTGGTGCCGCACGGCCCGCTTTCGTTTGTCGCGTATCAGCGCGAGCTTATGACAAGCGCGCCCGACAACGCACAATTGCGCATTCTCGCCCAGGTGGCACGAACACCGTCGTCACCGGCAGTCGCTACGGCCAACGATGCCTGGGCGATCCGGTCCGTTTCCGTCGACCTGACCGTAGCGCCGGTCCCTGAAAGCCGCGAGATGGTCGAGCTGCAGCCAGTGAACCCCGATCTCGTCCTCTCACCCGGCCGTTACGTGCTGGTCTTCAAAAACCAGGCCTACGACTTTGTCGTAGCCGGCAAGGCTACCGATAAGGCTCATTGCCTCGAGAAGGCGGAAACGCCGGACGGCGACAGGTTTACCGAGTGCCGCAGGCTCCCGTAATGTAGGGCGGCCCGGTCCTAGGGCGGCGTCGACGCGACCGCGGCCGGCGGTAACTTCGTCGCTTTCGCAGTGGCGGGACCGACGCTGAGCTGACCGGTCCTACGCCAAAGCAGCAGCCCTGCTCCGCCGCCGATCGTACAGATCACAAGCAGCACGATTTCCCCGCGCCCCAATCCACCAGAGATCAGTGCGTAGGGCAGCATGCCCAGCCCCATCCAGAACAGCTTTTGCCACTGGTAGGAATCGTACCTCTTGCCAAGATTGCGACGCTTGAACCACAGATCTTTCGCTTCGCGCGAAAACGGAAGAACACGCCGGCACACGGCCGGCACAAGGCGAAGCGCGAGCAGCAGGGCGAGAAACATCGTCAACGCGACGACGATACGATCGTCGCCGCCGGACAGCAGTCGGAACACCGGCAGAATGCAAAGGCCGAGGCCGATCCTCAGGAATGCCCCGGCGGGCCACGTGTCCAAGTTAATCAGGAAGCGCTCAACGGAGGTCATGGGCGTAATCCAGGATCAGGAGTTGACTTGCAGTCGTACAATGCCGAAGTCGCGTAGCAAGGACCACGCGAGTTGCAACGGCCGTGTGATCCTGAAGACCCCGACCACGACGGTCAGGTAGGCCGTCACACAGATCACGCTCGCGACCGGGATTCGTAGCAACCGCGGCAATTCCTGCAGGAATGCCTCCTGTATCGAGAAGGCGACCGCTACGGCGACCAGCGCAGCAATGGTCTGCGGCGCTGTCGCGCGCAGGACGTCCCCGATGCTGATCCCGACCGGCTTGCCGGCGTAGACGAGCGCAGGAACGAACAGCACGAACATGGTGACCGTGTAGGCGATCGTCACTCCGATCACGCCGAACGGCAGTCCAGCTGCAAGCGCAACCAATTGGCAGATTGCACTGAAGATGCCCCATCGCATCCACCGATCGGGACGCCCGACCGCGACATGGACCCAACCGAGAGTTCGCTCGATGCAGTCGGCAATGCCGCGAATGGCGAGGATACAGAGCAGGGGGCCCGCGGGAGACCATTTCTCTCCGAGAAGCACGATCACGATGTCATGAGCGCTCACGGCCAGGGCGGCGAAGGCGGGCCCCGAAAAGTAGCAAAGCAGTGACAACGCGCCTTCCCAGGAGCGCTTCAGTTCAGCCGCACTGTGCTGGAGCTTGCTCAGTCCCGACACCGCGATGTTGTGCAGCGGCTCACTGAGAATCGACAGCAGGTTGTTGTAGATCGTGAAGGCGTTCTGAAAATAGCCAAGCGGCCCTGCACCGAGGAAATAGCCCATCGCGATTCTGTCCGCCGAACGAGCGAAGTAATCCGTCATGGTGAAGCCGGTCACTCCCAGCCCGAACCTCAGCAGTTCCTTGACCATTGGCGTAAGTCTGGGCCTGCCCGGTATCCATCGACAGGCGGTCCAGGCTCCCACGACGGTCAAAGCCGACGTTATGATCGGCTTGGCGATCAGCGCCCAGTAGCCCCAGCCCGAAAGCGCCATTCCGACGGCTGCCGCGCTTCCGATGATGTTCGCCGATATGTCGATCATCGCGATGCGGCGAAACTGCATTGCCCGACGCATCAACGCATAGTGCTGCGTCGACAAAGCCATCATCAGGAAGGTCACCGACAATGCCACCGCCATGCCCGCGAGCGATGGCTCGGCGAAGGCACGCGCTATCCACCGACCGGACGCAGCCAGCACGACAGCCAGCACGACGCCGATCAGAACATTCAGCCAGAACAACGTGCTGACCTCGGCGCGTGAGATGCTGCTCCGCTGGGCGGAGGCCTCGCTCATCCCGAGATCGACGAAAAGGGGAGCAAAGCCGATCAGGGCCAGCATCATGGCCACCAACCCGAAATCATGCGGTCCGAGCAGTCGCGCCAGTACGATCGTGGAGGCCAACTGAACGAAGATATTCAGTCCGCGCGCAGCGATGAACGCCACGCCGCTGTGCAGCGACCTGCGGCCAAGGCCAGAATATGGCTTGTTGTCCGCAAAATACTGATCGGTGCGTTCGTTCCGATGCACGCGTCGTTCCCGCTCAATTCGCCGGATTCTGGCTTTGAGGTACCCGCTCAAGCCAGATTTCTCGCCAATAGGGATAGATGGCGCGCGGGCAGAAGCGGCGGCAGATCGCATAGCGCGCCTCACACACGACATCCTTCAGGATGATCGCGTCCGTCTTGAAACGGACCATCTTGCACGAAGCTTCGTCGATGATCTGCTTTTGACGCCTCTCGACCTCGTACTCGCGTTCCGTGAACGGTACCATCTCCGGATCAAAATACAGGCCGCGGTTGCGGTAATTGCAGTCCAGCGTCTCGAGGATGTCCTTGTACGGCTTGACTCGCACGACGTCGCCCACCTGCAGATCAAGCCGGGACTGCGGGGCCTTGCTACCCTCTGGCACACCGAAGGGCCTGATCGGATAAGGCACGCCACCTCTCATGCGCTGGAACGTGTCGTAGATCCAGCGCATCGCGGTGCCGATGCCCAGCCCCGCTTCGGTGACCGTACGCCAGACCGAGAACGTCAATCCGGCGACGAGATCCTGCAGCCGAACGTTACCCGAAGTGTAGTCCTCGACATACTGACGCGGATCCCACCACTTCAGGGGTTGCGTGGCGAATTTTACCTGTGTGTTCTGGCAAACGTAGGTCGGCTCGGTTTCGCCCACCTTCGGCGGATGCTTGATCGTGCTCCACAGCGTTTCCTCGCTGCAGCCGCCAGACCCGAAAGGCTTGCCCGCGCCATTTGGCGACGGCCCTTTCTCGCCCGCCGGCTTCAACCAGGCGTCCTTCCAGAATATCAGACAGGCCGCCTCGCAGCCGTCATGAGCCGCGCCATTGCAGCGAATGTTCTCGAGATGCACCGTGTTCAGCATCTTGCGACCGCCGATACCTAGCGCGGGATCGCAGGTCTTGTGAGCTCGCTTGCCGACGCGAAGCGTCTTGCCGCAATGCTTCAGCATCTCGGGCATGAAGGGCATTTCCTCCAAGCGGCCGTTGGCATCCAACGTCGCGAGGATCTCCTCCTTGCTTCTGACCTCCACCAGGTCACCAGCGCGAAAGATACTTGAGAATAACGTGCTCATATCGTGCGCCTTGAGATAAATCCTGCAATCAGAACTTGCACCGGCTGCGTGACGTCCGCGCAACCATCGTCAGATCAGTGTCAACTTTCGCCCGAAAAATGCCTCGGCGAAGCGTTCCGTAGCCCTGCACTCCATGCCCCGAATCCGTGCGAGGCCACGAAAGGTGTCTGCATCGAACCACTGCTTGGATCGCTGCGTTCCGAAATGCTTGAGCAGGAGTTCAATCTTACGATCGAGCGCCGCCGCCGACACCGGCATGTAAACGTTGGGTTGACCGAAGTCGCCATCCCACTTCGGGATCTCATATTCCAGAATCTGATGATCACGAAACGTGTTCCAGGTCAGGCGGCAGACCTGGCGATGGTCCTGATGAGCATCATCCCTGCGATGCGTCAGAATGACGTCGGGCTCGACCCGCCGCTTCAGCGATTCAAACCATTCCTTGATGGCTTCTCCCCTTTCCGGGAAAAATCCGTCGGAAAACGACAGCACCTCGACCTTCGCGGACGCAGCCTCGCGCAAGAAGTCGGCCGCCGACGCTCTCGCCTCAGCCTCCCGTATGGCGCCACCGCTTAGAACGCACCAATGCACGTCCAGCTTGATACCGCGCTCGATCAGCTCCAGCAGCGTCGCTCCCGCGCCGATTTCAATATCATCCGAATGGGCGCCAAGGCACAAGATCGACAGATGGTCTCCGGGCCTGGCAAGCTGCAATGCTCTCATTCCGGTTACGCCGCGCTGGCTACCGACGAGTGATTCAGCCGCCACGGCGTGTCGCCGCGCTCCACCATGTCCTCCAACACTTGTCTATCGCGCAGGGTATCCATGGCGCGCCAAAAACCCTCATAGCGATAGGCCATGAGGTGACCGCCCTCGATCAAACGGTTGAACGGTTCCTGGACGAGTTCTTCTCCCTCCTTGATGTAGTCGAAGATTTCGTTGCGGAAGATGAAGTAGCCGCCGTTGATCCAGATCTCGGACTCCTGGCTCGAGCGAATCCGCTGCACCGACCCCTGGGCATCAAACTCGGCAAGGTGGAAGCTGATCGGTGGATGGATCGCCACGAAGCAACCGATCTTTCCGCTTTCCTTGAACTTCTGGATCATGTCAGGCAGCGGCGCGTCGGTCAGCCCGTCGCTGTAGTTTGCAAGAAACATCTCCTCGTCCTTGACGAGATGGCGGACGGCCAGCAAGCGCTGCCCGATGTTGCGCCATGTCCCCGTATCCACCAGCGAAACCCGCCAGTCCGGCTGATGTTCGCCGATCAGCTCGACCTTTTTGCCGTACTCTGAAATCACGCAGTCGCTGTTCGCAGTCGCGCGATAATTCAGGAAGTAATCCTTGATCACGTTCGCCTTGTAGCCAAGGCACAAGATGAAATCATTGTGATTGTACTGGCTGTAGTACTGCATCACATGCCAGAGGATCGGCTGATGGCCGATCGGGACCATCGGCTTTGGTATACTCTCCGAATACTCGCGGATCCGCGTACCGAGACCGCCGCAAAAAAGGACAACCTTCATGGCGCAACCTCACGCGGATCAATGATTTCGACGTTAGGAATCGGAACGATGAACTTGCAGCCCCAGTCCGCGACATGCCGCATTTGCGCGACGATTTCCCTCTTCAAATTCCAGGGAAGGATGAACAGGTAGTCGGGACGAGCCTCGTCAATGGCTTCGACTGGGAGGATCGGAATGTGCATTCCCGGCGTATAGCGGCCGTGCTTGTAGGGGTTGCGGTCCACGGTGAAGTCGAGAAAGTCGGTTCCGATGCCGCAGTAGTTAAGCAGCGTGTTGCCCTTGCCGGGAGCGCCATAGCCGCAGATCCGCGCCCCCTTGTTCTTGCTCTCAATGAAGAACGACAGCAATTCGCGCTTGGTGCGATGAACACGCGATGTAAATTGCTCGTACTGACCTATGTCTTCCAGGCCGATCCGACGCTCATGGGCCAGCAGTGCGGTCACCGCGGTCGAGACGGCGTGGATCGCGTCGGCGCGGCAGAGATAGACGCGAAGCGAGCCGCCATGCGTTGGGATCTGCTCGACATCGAAAACCTTCAGATCATGCCGCCGCGCGAGACGGTCGATCGTTACCAACGAGAAATAGGAGAAATGCTCGTGGTAGATGGTATCGAACTGATTTTCGTCGATGAGCCGCTCAAGATGCGGGAATTCGAGCGTAATCACGCCTTGCGGCGCGAGCAGGCACGCCATTCCGGCGGTGAAATCGTTTAGATCGGGAACCTGTGCCAGCACGTTGTTGCCGATAATCAGATCGGCGCGCTTGCCATCTGACACCAGCTTCTGCGCCAGCTCCAGGCCGAAGAACTCGACCATTGTCGGGACGTTCTTCTGCCTAGCAACTTCGGCCACGTTGGCCGCCGGCTCGATTCCCGTGACCGGCACCCCGAGCGGCAGGAAGTGCTGCAACAGGTAGCCGTCGTTGCTCGCGATCTCGTAGACGCGGCTCTCGGCACCAAGGCTCAGCCTGGCCTTGATCATCTCACAGTAGCGCCGCGCATGTTCCACCCACGACGTCGAGTAAGACGAGAAGTAGGCATACTCGGTGAAGATATGCTCCGGTTTGACGTATTCCTGGAGTTGCACCAGGAAGCAGGACCCGCAAACCACGGTGTGCAGCGGGTAGTACGGCTCCATGGCGTCGGTCTGGTCGGCTGTGAGAAAACTTTCGCAGAGAGGCGACATCCCCAGGTCGACAAACGTCGATTTCAACGTCGCGCCGCACAGACGGCAGTTACCGTGAGAGGATTTCGACCGAATTGATTTGAATCTCGAGTGAGCGTTCATTGGGCCGTACCATGAATATAGGATTGCCGAGTATGAGATTGCCGGCGCTTAAATCGGGCTCGTTAGATTGAATTTTATCGTATGAAAGCGAACAATATGAAGCGATATCGAACAACAAGGTAAACCACGCAGTTGCTGAAAATTTTAGTAAAATTGTATAGAACTGGTCGTCGACAATTGGCCTCTCGGCCGGGAGTGGATACGTCCCATGCGCTTTGAAGCAACAGGACTTGACGGAGCGTGGCTCGTCAAAGTCGAGCCTGCACACGATGAGCGCGGCTTTTTCGCGCGCACGTTTTGCGAAGACGAGTTTCGTGCACACGGGCTCGTGACCAGATTTCCCCAGCACAGCATCTCGAGCTCCTCGCGCAAGGCAACATTGCGCGGAATGCACTTTCAGAATGAGCCGCACGGCGAGGTTAAGCTCGTGCGCTGCTTGAACGGATCGATTTGGGACGTCATCATCGATCTGCGTGCGAGCTCGCCGACCTTTCGTCAATGGCGCGGCTTCGAGCTTTCAGCGGAGAACGGTTCGCAGCTCTACATCCCCAAGGGGTTCGCACACGGCTTTCAAACCTTGAGCGACAACGTTCAGGTCAATTACCTGATTTCGGAGTTCTACGAGCCTTCGGCTGCTAACGGCGTCCGATACGACGACCCGATGTTCGGCATCAGCTGGCCTCTGGCCGTCAGCACGATCTCCGATAAAGACTTGAACTGGCCGCTTCACGGTACCTGAGCGCTTACCGCACAGGCGCGAGAAGTCCGTGGCGCTCGAGCACTTTTGCTGTCTTCAGAATGACCGGGAATGGCAGGTCGGCACGCCTGGCGATATCAAGCAGAGAATGATGTCCGTCGGACAGATTTAGAATCCACAGCATCGCCATGTTGGCTGCAGCGGCGTCCTTGTCGCCGCCGATCGCACCATAGAGTCCGCGTCTACCCAGCTGCGGTTCGCCTTTCGGCGACGTGTTGTAGTAGCTGCGGTTGCCTTCGAGCAGGTCGATGACTTCGGAAATGATGCGGAAGGATTCCCCGAGGTGCTCCGGCCGAATGAAGCTCAGGTCGTCGGCCGAGGTATGATACTGAGGGATGGCACCGAAACGGCTGCGCTGAAACAATCCCACCGGCAGGTTGAACCCGGGCGAGCAGTATTGCCGCTCATCATAGCCGTAGGGCGAAAACTCCAAAATCGTCGGCGTCAGTTTGGAATGCTGCAGCGTGTGTATCATTGCACGGTCGATCTCGGCATCGCCCTGCCTGCTCTTCTTGTATGTCGGACCGGCGCCGTCTCCGACCATTGATACCACGAGGCCGTGCTTGATATGAGACACACGATGCTCATTGCGGGCGAGCCAGGTGATCGCGCCAATCGTTCCCGGCGCAAAGAGAAACCGATAGCTGTATCGCGTTCGCATCTGGGAGATGCGGCTTGCGAGCTCCGCAAGCAGGGCCAGACCGGAACAATTGTCATTGGCAAGCGAGGGATGGCAAACATGCGCCGACAGAAGCACCTCGTCGTCTGACTCTCCCCGGTGAAAATACTCACCATAGCTCAAATGCCCGTCGGCGAGGGTCGAGTCGATCACGACCTCGTAGCTATCGTCCCGCAGTTGCTCCAGCTGTCGGTGGGCCATGCAGAAAGCCCAGTTTTCCTGGTAGTAAGACGTTCGGTAGGGGACCAGGTCCGGCTGATCGGGTAATGTGAAGATGTGGGACTTAAGCTCGTCCAGCGACATGGTGCGGCGCACCGGCACGCTGTAGCTCATGACGTGCAGGTTCGATTCGCTGAAATCCACGACCTTCCGGCCCCGCGGGTCCTTGATGTACGCGTCCCGGATGTTCCACTCGCGCGGCACGACCCAGTCGAGAACGGGTGTACCGGTCGGCACCTCGTGGACATCAAGGGAGATGTGCGCACCGATCTCCCGAAGGGTCTGCCGCACACCGTTACCGGTAATGCTGCGGCAGATCGGGTAGATCTTTTGGGCAAGCGCAAAGATCTTTGCGCCTGAACTTGTGACATCGTCTGCCGCCGACACGCCGTCCTCCTGGTGTGTCAAATCGATCGGCGCGTGTATTAGTTCGCGGCGAGAGCTGATTGCCCGACGCTCTGCCTCGACTTTACATGGCGGAGATCCGCATCGAGCACGCCGTCCGCCAGCAACTTGTTGACGTGGCTGATGCGCTGATACCGGGGACCTTCGAACTCTTCGAGCGTGATGCCCGAGACCCGGTAGGCCTTATAGAGCTGCTCCGCGCCCATCTTCGCATCCCATTGCGGCTTGAACTCCGGCAGCCTGGTTCGAATCTTTTCGAAGCTCACGCGATAGGACCGCGTGTCGGGACCGGCGCCATCGGCAAATTCGATCTGACAACCGGGGACAACATCGGCGACGATCTTCGCGAGATCGCGGATCTGGTAGTTGTGCGCCGTCTGGCCGACGTTGAAAGCTTCATTGAACACCGCCGCCTCGGGAGCCTCCATCGCCGCGATAAAGGCGCGGGAGATGTCCTCGATGTGAACGATGGGCCGCCAGGGCGTGCCGTCCGACTTCAAGAGGATCTTCCGCGTTGTCACCGCCCAGGCAACGAGATTGTTCAGCACGACATCGAATCGGAGCCGGGGAGATACGCCGTAAGCCGTTGCGGGTCGCAGGTAGACCGGGCAAAATCCGTCACCGGCGAGGCCGGCAATATCGCGCTCCGACTGCACCTTGGATTCGCCATAGGCAGTCACCGGGTTGAGCGCTCCGGTTTCGTCGATCATGCCCTCGCCCGCCTTGCCGTAGTTGCTGCAGGAGGACGCGAACACGAACCGTCGCACACCGGCTTGCTTGGCCAGTTGCGCGAGGCGCACGCTGGCTACATGATTGATCTGGTCGGTAAGGCCGGGTCTCAGATTGCCGAGCGGATCGTTCGACAGCGCGGCAAGATGCAGGACCGCATCAAAAGCCTTCAGGTCCGCAAGTTCGATGTCTCGCGTGTCCTTGCAAAGGGCCGGCACATCCACGATCGACCCGCCTTCTGCAAATGTGCAGCGAGAGTACAGATCGCTGTCGAGGCCCACGACTTCGTGCCCGGCACGCCGTAGCATCGGGGTGAGCACTGTTCCGATGTAGCCGAGATGTCCGCTCACGAGAACGCGCATCTAAACGCCTCCAAATTTATTCTGTTTCTATCTCGCCTACTTATTTCAAAATCGCCCGCTGATGCACGTGTTTGTAAAACCTTAGTTAATGGCGCGCCTGAAATTGCGGGAACGATCCGCTCAGGACGACGGAAAATGGTTGAGCCGTACCCCATGATCGTTGACGTCGCCGGTAGCGGCGCCAGGCGAGAGACGCCGCAGCAGCGCTTGGGGAACTCTGCGTAGTTGCCGGTGAAGCCGGTAACGTGTGGTGGAGCGGCTGACGTCGAAGCGATTGGCCAGTTCTCCGCCGAACGCCACAACGAATTTGTATCGCGCCTCGTTTTCGATTCCGCCATCGAAATCGAAATGAAGGCCCCGCTCGTGCGCCAGCTCGATGCCACTCCAGAGGAGCAGACTTACTGCGCCTGGATGCGCAATGCTCCTGTCCCGCGATGACAGGAAATAGTGCACGAACTTGTGGTCCCAGACGAAGAAGACCTGGGCGTGGACGTTGTTGTTCGAGTCCACCGCCGCGAGGATCTTGCATTGCTGTCGCTCGCTCGCGGCGGCATAGACAGCTTCCAATCGAGAGAGGTCGAAATACGATTTCGCGCCCTCCAGGTTGGCCTGGTAATACTTCACGAAGTATTTTGGGGACGTGACTTCGCGAATGGCGAGCCGTTCCCGCGCGCGTCGTATCACGTTCTTTGTCTTGTCGCGCAATCCCGACCAGAGCTCGTCTCGGGGGATCGTGCATTTCAGCATGAAAGTCGGATGCGCGCGCACCTCGTAGCCGCACGCGAGGAACGCGGCCACATCGCTAAACCCGGTATCGAGCGTCATCTCGACGTGATCGAAATCCGCGACCTGTTTGAGCAGGTCAGTGATGACCGCATGCGCCAACCGCATGCGCGCTTCCGTCTTGCCGGACTGCAGCGTGACCGTCGGCCCGAGAAAGCGCGTGATTTGAGGCATCTCACATATGTTCATCCCGCCTTCAGTACGCGTGACGAACCGGAGAGAACCCACGACGCGCCCGCCACGCGAACAAGTGACTTCGCGCCAGCCACCGGGAGCCAGCGCATCCAGCCACCAATCCTCGTGAAAGACCGATTTGCGCATCAAATTCCTCTTCCGGAGACTAACCGGATAGCGAATCGGCAATCTGATTAAACCAAAACGTGCAGAAATGCCCAAGGTCCGCGCGGATCAGAAGGCCTTAGCTTCTATTGTAGTTAACGACGTCTGCAGCATTTAAATCGGGGCGCTCGCCTAGTTAGCCTCTGAGCTCGGCGTCGGTCAGGTGACGCATTGACGCAATACCGCGCCTGTTCAAAATATATTTAATCATTGCCCACGAGGCGTGTGCTCACTGCGAACTTTTGCGTGCCGATCCATCCAAATTCGGCTGCACGAACGGCGTGCCGGCGTCATAGCGTGCTTTGGCCGGAAGCACATGAAGCTTCGTCTCTCCGACCGGGTCCACCCAAGGCCACTCGTATCCGCGCCCGGCGTCGAAGAACGGGGGGCGGCTTGTGAGGTACATGGAAGCAGGCAAGGCGCGATCCTCGCTTCCGGAATCCCAGTGCGTTTTGTTGGTGAGGTAATCAAAATTGCCATATCGAATCGTGGACGTCGCAACCTTTGCGTCCGTCGGATATGGCTTCACGGCGTCCCAGCCGAGCATCCAGACGCCGGGCTTTGCGTCGGTAAAACGGGTTTCATACGACCAGCCGTCCATCTGACCGGGAACCCCGAGCACGTTTCCTATGAAAGACATCCAGTAGGAATACGCCATCAGACCGGCGGCGCGACGCGGCCCATTGCGGGGCTGCGACACATCATCGATCGTCCCGCCAGCCTGATTGTCGAACGCTGCCCGGACGCCGCGCAGATAGTTGCGGAAAAACGTGTGATAGATGCTGTTGCCGTGAGTGTCGTCGCTGTCGGCGTTCTGAGCGTAGTTGCCCTCGAACAAGACGTGATGGGCGCCCACCATGTGGCTGGCGTTGAGCCCGGTCTCGATCCAGGCTCCATTCGTATTGATGTAGCCCATGTCCATGTAATTATAGCCGACCACGGAGCCCGCCCCGGCGGAACGCGCCACCACCAGCTTGTTGGCCCTCACGGCAATTCCATTCTCGATCAGAACTTCCGACGATCCGGCGGAAAGGCTAATCGCATATCCGCCTCCGCCGGGTTGAGCCCAGGCCGCGTCGTGCACGTAGAACTCGCGCAGTTCGACGCGGAAGGAGCTGTGAATTGCAAAGCCTTCGCCGTGCCAAACCGAATTGTCGACGTTCTTCGCCCACGAAGAAGCAGCCCAATTGAAGCGAAGATTGCCCGCGTCGCCTCCCTTGAGCGCCAGATCTTCGACGCCCGCGTGCTTCACATGCGGCTGCGCGAATCGCGACAGTTGAGCTGCGTTTGCTTTCCGATAGCTGATGTGAATTGGAGTCGTGAAGGTGATCCTGGAACCGGAGACGGCGCTGATCTCCTTGATCTCGGCGACGGGCCGATCAGGTCTCCCGAACCACGATCCGGCGCTTTGCGGCGTCGACGGAAACCCATCGGGTGCAAAGTCATCGACAAACTGAATTGCGGGCTTGTGCTTTTGCCAGACAACCCTGAAATCTTCCGACGCCCAGATCTCCCCTCGCCCCTGCGGGTCGACACGCCAATCAGCGGCCGACGCCTCGTCGAGCAGCACGATCTGTCCAGGCACAAAGCCCGCAGCGTCGTCGACCTCGACCGTTCTTTCGCCCTTTATTGCATCATTCCGAAGGTTCGCCGACCGCACGGCATTGACCGTATCGCTCGTGCTGGAGAAAAGCGACGGTCCCACCACGACCAGCGGAGATGGCCGGGCACCGACCGCGTCGTTGAAAGGTTTCGCGCCATCTTGCTTTTCGAGCATCGTCCGGCCCGGACCGGAGCCGCGCAGGGTAATTGCCTTGTTGAGCAGCAGGAAATTGCCGCCATTGATCAGAAACCGTCCCGCGGACAGTTGCACGACCTGCCCTACCGGACATGCGTTGATTGCGCCCTGGATTACCGCAGCGTCATCGAGTGTGCCGCCACGAGGCGACAGCGTCGCGCAGATGGTTTTTCGAGAGGGTATACCACCCTCGGCCGTCAGGCCGGGTTGCCAGGTGGTCGCGCGATCTGAGGGCAGTATCTCCATCGAGTCGAGAGCAAATGCGGACGAATGGCTTGAGCATGCAACGAAGATCATCGTTGCAGCCAAACATCGCCAAGGCCGCCGCCGCGGGGCCGCTCGCAGCGTCTCGTGACCAGGGTTGCGCCGCGTCGCGATGACTTTCCGGTTGAACATACATCCTCTGACTTGCGGCGCAGAACCCGCTGGCTTCGCGCCTGCTAGCGTGACCTCACGACGTTGATGGGAGTGGACGGCGGCCTGAGCCGCGGTCCGTGGATGCGCCGCATTGCTGGACGCCTGGCTATTCGCAAGCTGGCCGCGGGATACGCCTGCCCCCAATATCTGGCAGCTTCAACCGCGGCTATGACGAACACGACCCACAGCATTTCGAAGCCGCGCATCCATGTGCTCTCGAGACCGTTTGTGATGGCAACGTAGAGAACGATCGACAGCAGGATCCGTGCCCGCGAAAGATCAAAACGCGCCAGGCGACCAATGCCGTGTATCGTCGCAAGGATGAACGCGACAAGCAGGAAAAATCCCGCATAGCCAAGTTCGAGCAACGTGTCTTCATACCCATTGTGGGCGTTGGGCATCTCCTTGACCCAGCCCGGCGCTTCCACGATGCTCGGCGCGTCGGGTCCAACCAGCCAGAACGACTGATAACCCCAGCCCAGCAGCGGCTTCTTTGCGATTTGCATATTTGCAAAATCCCAAATGATGGTACGGCCCGTGAAAGTCGAATCGCCGTACAGCATGTACGACACGCGATTCATGCTGAAGCCGGTAACGAACGAAAAGACCATCCAGCAAATCGGTATCGATACGACAATCACCCACACCGGAACGCGGGTAGCCCTGGAAAGCTTGAGCAAGGTCCAGGCGAACGCCGGGACAAGCACCGCAAGAGCAAGCGCCGTCTTTGAATTGCTCAGCAGCAGCAGCGCAACAGACATGAGCGCGGTAACGATGCCGAGAACCCGTCGCCGTCCGGGATGAAGCAGCTCATGGAGCGCAAGCAGGAATGCAACGGCAGCGCATTCACCTAGATAGTTCTTGCCCGAGAAATAGCCGGGGTAGCCCCATGTGGCGAACTTCACGTCGATCGGCGGCCTGCCCATGACGAACAGCATGTTCAGCACGGCAGCGATAAAGAAGCACCAGAACAGGCCGCGCAACAGGTCGGTCGATCGAGTTGCAACGATCGCCGGGAGCGCGATCGAGGCGATGATCATGGCCTGCTGCGCAAACCTGATCCCCGAAGCCTCCGGCTTGAATGCCCAGGCAACGCTCGCCCCCGCCAGCGCAAGATAGGCAAACAGTATGATCAGGATCGGCGGAAAGCGGAGTCGCGACCGATTGCGCAGCGCAACGACGAGCGCGACTGCGGACAGGATCGGCCAAAAGATTTTGCTCTCTGGTCGAGCTTCCAAAAGACAAGCCGAGTCCGTCGGACTACAGGTCACGAGGATCAGGGGAAAAGCAATCGTGGCGTAGACACAAGCCAGCAGCGGGATGATCGCGTATCTATCGATTACCCGACCGGAGGGAGCCGCCAAGCCTGGTCGCTGAGAACGCAATACGGCTTCGTGCATGCTCGGTGCCCGTCAACTCCAGTCGCCAAGGCAGCACGCTGATCGTTAATCGCCTGCCTTGCCCGATCGTGGGGCCGCGCAGCGATACGATCAGCCTCTCAATGGCACTGGCGCCAACACGTACTCAGACACGGCTGCGAACACCAACGATAAGTCAATCTTTCCTGAATTTTTATAGTGAACGCTTCGTTAACGCTTGTCCCCTAGCGTGGCGCACAGGGCGGGCTGTTTCGCTTGGTCGATTGATATTCCGGGAAATTGTGGATGCCGCGTAAGTACATGTTTACTCGCGCAAATTTCTTCCGAGCCTCTGTCCGGCAGTACGGCAGTCGATGCCGGACGGCGACGACCGCAAGCGGCGCGCAAACAAGCGCGAAGAGGAGACCGGCGTTTACCAAGACTGCGTTCGTTAATCTTCGTTAACCAGGGTCCAATGTCGTGCCGAGAAGTGCAGGCAAGAGTAGTCAACGAACGCCGCGCCTGACCACTCGTGAAGTGGCGCCGGCGCATTCGGCTGGCAATTCCTCGCGTCTCAGTGGCCGCCTGTTGGGCGCCCTGGCCATCACAGCGACAATCGCGCTCGCTGGCTGCTCGACCATGCCGACCTCGGGACCGGCGAGCTCCTATGTCCGCGCGGGGCAGACCGACCCTGAAAGCGTGCACTATGCTTTGGTGCGCCTGACGGCTGACACCGAGAGGGTCCTGGTGCGCAACTCCAGGCGGATCGACCGCGTTTTCACGGATCGCCGCGGCCCGCCCGAGATTCGCTTTGGCATCGGCGACACGGTCAGCGTGACGCTGTTTGAATCGATGGCCGGTGGCCTGTTTACTCCGACCGAAGCCGGCACGCGTCAGGGAAACTATGTCACGTTGCCCAATCAGGCCGTGAATTACAAAGGCAACATCACAGTTCCGTATGGTGGCTCGATCCGCGCTGCGGGCCGGACGCCGGAGGAAGTCCAGAATGCGATCGTGAAGTCCCTGCAGGACCGTGCGATCGAACCACAGGCAGTGGTTGCGCTGGTGGATCAGAAGGCAACGTCGATCAGCGTATTGGGCGAGGTCGGAACGCCTGCACGCTTGCCTGCAAGCGCCAGCGGCGAGCGGCTGCTCGACATCATCACACGCGCGGGCGGCCCCAAGAATCCCGGCTTCGATACCTGGGTGACCCTCGAACGCGACGGCCGGCAGGGTACCGCACCGTTCGGATCGCTGCTCAGCCAACCGGCAAACAACATCTTCGTTCGCCCCCAAGATACGGTCTACGTATTCACGCAGCCGCAAACCTTCCTCGCGATGGGCGCTTCCGGGCAACAGGGGCAGTTCTCGTTTGGAGCCTGGCGCCTGACACTGGCCGAGGCCATGGCGAAGGCGGGCGGCCTCAAGGATGATCACGCCGACCCTGGATCCGTGTTTATCTACCGAGGAGAGCCACGCGAAGTTGCCAAGCAGCTCGGCGTCGACTGCACTCGCTATAGCGGACCCCTTGTCCCCGTTATCTATATTCTCGATTTGAGAGATCCCGGCGGCTACTTCATCGCGACAGAATTCGAGATGCGGAATAAAGATGTCATCTTCGCGTCCAACGCAAATTCTGTCGAAGCGACAAAGTTCATGACTTACCTTCGGATGATCGTCGGCACAGTGAGCGATCCAATCGTCGCCGGGATCGATGCCTACACGCTGAAGGGACTCGCCAACGGCAGCATCTCTGGCGCGACAACCATCGTTACGTCGTCCCGATGACGACAATTGGCCTGGCGGAATCGGCTCGCGCGGCAGGTATGCTGCCGGCAACCGAATCCGCCGAGGCAACAGTCCGCGACCGGTGGCCACGCCTTCACGGACACATTCCTGCGCTCGACGGCGTGCGGGGACTTGCCATCGTCATGGTGATGCTACTGCACTTCGTCGGCAATACGTTGCCGACCAACGCTGTCGAGAAGATCGTCGTCGGAATCACCAACTACGGCTCCTATGGCGTCGAGTTGTTCTTCGTCCTGTCCGGCTTTCTCATCACCGGAATCCTCTATGATTCACGGGAGGACCCGAACTTCTTCCGCAATTTCTATATACGGCGAGTGCTGCGCATTTTTCCGCTCTACTATGGCGTACTCGCACTTGTCTTCTTCGTCGCTCCGCTTGTGAGCCCGCTGCGTGGTCCGACCCTCGACTATCTGATAGATCGTCAGGCCTGGGCCTGGCTGTACGGAGTCAACGTCTACATCGCATGGAACGGTGACTGGTCATTCTCATATCTGGAGCATCTCTGGTCGCTTTGCATCGAAGAACATTTCTATTTCTTCTGGCCGCTCGTCGTATATCTGGTCGCGAAGCAACCGAGAAAGTTGATTGCGGTCAGCCTCGGCCTATCGGTCGCTGCGATGCTCGCTCGCCTGGGCGGCTCCTTGGCCGGACTTAGCTGGTGGACAACCTACGTGTTGACACCGTTTCGCCTGGACGGTCTGGCCCTTGGCGCCTTTCTCGCCGTGGTCGTCCGACAACCGGGCGGACTTCAGCGACTTGTGGGCGCCCTTCCGTACGCTGCGACCACTGCATTTGCCTTGCTGTCCCTGACTTTCATCTGGACGCGCCTGGTGACCGACCAAGGCAACGCTTTCGTCCTTCCGGTTCGGTCTTCCATCATCACCGTGCTGTTGGCTTGTCTCCTCATCTGGGTGCTTGTTGCGCGAAAGCATTCCTTGGTATCGCGCCTCTTCTGCAGCCGACCCTTGATGCTTCTCGGGACCTATAGCTACGGCCTGTACGTCTACCATCACTTCATATCGTACTACCTTGTGACTCATCGAACCGAACTGACACTCGGCGAATGGCTTGGCTCTCACAGCGCAGCCGTGGCAATACAGGCGACAGCGGGCGCGCTCGTCTCGCTGCTAATCGCTTATCTGAGCTATGAGTTCGTCGAAAAGCGTTTCCTGGAACTGAAGCGGTTCTTCAGCGCTCGACGCCCCGTTGCTGCTGGCGACGCATTGGCGCCTTCTCATCCGTACCGCAACTGATGGCGAGTCTCGTTCGGTAGAAGCTCTCGAGAGCGCGAGCTGCTGAACTCCAGGCATACTTGCTTTCAGCCAATTGCCTTGCGGAACGTCCGAGATCCGCAGCACGATCGGCATCGCCCAGCAAGCCGCTGACACGGGCGGCAAAGCTCTCGACATCGTCCGCGATCATGATGTCACGATCCGGCACGGCCTCGATCCCCTCGGCGCCCAGGGTTGTCGAGACGATTGCCTTGCCCATCGCCATAGCCTCGACAATCTTGAGCCGTGTCCCGCCTCCCAATCGCAGAGGGACGACGACGACCGCCGCCTCGGCAAGATGCGGTCTCAAATCCGGCACGAAGCCGGTGAACTCGATTCGGGGACCTGCCAGCGCCAACAGGGCGGAGGGCGGCGAACCGCCAATGATCTTGCAACGCGCATCTGGATGGCTGGCCGCGATGCGCGGCCATATATCATTGATGAAGTGGATGACACCGTCGACATTCGGTGCATATGACAAAAGACCAAAGAACACGACAGTGCGCCCGTCGGGCTTCGGATCGTCGGCACGCGGGCGATAGAACTCGATGTCCGCGGCATTGGGAATGACAGTAGTCCTGGCTTCCGGCACTTCTTCAAGCAGCCGTCGTTCGTCAGTCGCGCTGCATAGATAGACGCCGTCTGCGTCACGATAGGTCCCAAGCTCCTCCTTCCGAAGCTTGCGCCAATTGACTTCGGAATAAAGGCGACGAAACAGGCTGTCGCCGCTTTGGGCGTACTGGCGGGCAAGGTCATAGTCGATGTTGTGAGAATCCACGACCAATACCGGAAGCTTCTCTCCTGCCGGCGCCTTGCGCAACTCGTAGTGACCAAGGAACGTGAACTCGAGATTAACCACGTCGAAGCGCGTGGACCCAAGCAAGTCGTCCAGCGTCTGCCGCACTACGTCTGCCGTGATTCGCAAACGCTCGAAGCTGAGGGGCGACACCAGGGAGCGCAGTTGAAGCAAGCGCTTCGGCATCCCATCGCGACCGAACGGGTTACGCACGAGCACCACCTTGCGGCAATAGGCCTGCATGGCAGTTCGGCATTCGTCGATGTCGTGCTCGTCATCCACGAGCATGACTGCCGTCAGGTCATGGCGCTGAGCCAATTCCGTCATCAAACCGTGCATGCGTGCCTGCGCGCCGATCCGCGGCGGGCTCGCAGGCATCTGTGACACGAAGAGAATATTTAGGCGGTCTGAGTGCATCGATCCAAACCTGCCTGCCGACATCGACAGGTACTGAGATGCTCGCTAAGCCCACATTTCACACAGCTCGGCTTACTCAATGCTTAAGCCTGAGCCTTGCGTTAATAGTTGCCTCGTTCCTCTTAACGAAACAATGATAGAAAGGCGCCGTATCCATTTATCCGCTTGGATTTTCGACGTAGAAGCATTGCCGAAGCAGTCTTGGTAGGTTCTCCGCAACGTTACCTCGTGCGGTCCAGCTCAAGCTCAAGCCCCGGAGGCGACGATTGAATGTGCGGTATCTCGGGTATCATCGGCCGGCTTGACGAAAACAACCGGGCCGCGCTCGCTCGGATGAGCAAGGCCATGATCCATCGCGGGCCGGACGGCCATGGCTCGTGGGCTTCGACGCCGGATGCCCGCGGCTGGGGTGTCATGCTCGATCACCGCCGCCTCTCGATCCTCGATCTGTCGTCCGCCGGCGCCCAACCGATGGTGGACGATACAACCGGGCACGTGATTTCGTTCAACGGCGAAATCTACAACTATGTCGCCCTGCGCAAACGCCTCGAGAGCGAAGGGCAGTCTTTTCGGTCCAGCGGCGACACCGCCGTCATGCTGCGGGCACTCGGCCTGCATGGCCTGGAGGCAGTTGGATGGCTGCGCGGCATGTTCGCATTCGCAAGCTGGGATCCGCAACAGCGACGACTTCTGCTTGCACGCGACCAGCTCGGCATCAAGCCGCTGTATATCGCGCAGTCCAGCAATCCGAACACGACGTGGTCGCTGATATTTGCATCCGAATTGCGTGCATTGCTGGCCTCAGGCTTGCTCGGAACGCCGCGTCTTGATCCGCAGGCGGTTGCGAGCAACGTATGGAACGGGTTTGTTGTCGGCCCCTGCACCGCCGTTCAGGGCGTTGAACTTCTTGCGCCGGGTCACTACGCCGAGTTTGACGGGACAGGCCGTAGAATAAGCGAGCGCGATTTCTGGCGCATTCCCGGAGAGTCGCCAAAACCGACAATGGACGAAGCGACGCTTGCCTCGATCCTCGACGCAGGGATGAGGCTTCACCTCGCCAGCGATGTGCCGCTCGCCGTTTTCCTGTCGGGCGGCATCGATTCCTCCGCGATGGCAAATCTCGCGCAACGGACCGCTGACGCCCCGGTTCATACTTTCACGCTCGCGTTCGAGGACCAGCAGTTCAACGAAGCGCCGTTCGCAAGGCAGACCGCTGCGGCAATCGGCACTCAGCATCATGAGGTGGTGTTGTCCGAGCAGCGGTTCGTCGACAGTCTGGACGACGCCCTCGATAGTCTCGACCAGCCAACCTTCGATGGACTGAACGCCTATTTCATCTCCCGGGCTATTCGCGAAGCAGGCTTTACCGTCGCGCTGTCAGGAACCGGGGGTGACGAGCTGTTCGGCGGGTATCCGACGTACCGCGATCTTCCGATCTTGCAGCAGTGGTGTCATCGGGGCCGCGCATTTCCCAGAAAATGGCAAGCCAGGGCTGCAGCTTTGTTGACTTGGCCCCTGCGACGATCCTCGCATCCCGTGCCGCCTCAAACGCGCTGGGCGAAGCTTCCGGATATGGTCGATCGTAGCGAGGATCTGCTGGCGTTATACCAGATGGCCTACGCGCTCTTCCTGCCTGGATTTCAGGGTGAATTGCTTGCACCGGATTTCGCGGGCGCGCTCATGGAAGGCCTTCCCGACGCGATGCGCCGGCGGCTGACGGCCGAAACGGCCGGCCGTACCCCTGTTTCCGCTATTAGCGTGATGGAACAACGTCTCTTTTTGGGTGAACGCCTCCTGCGCGACAATGATGCAGCAAGCATGGCCAGCTCGCTCGAGCAGCGCGTTCCGCTGGTCGACCACGTATTGTTTGAAAGCGTCGACGCCCTGTCGGACGAAGCGCGATATCAGCCCTTGGGGCGCAAAGAAATGCTTCGGCGGATCGGATTGCGCGGTCTCGATCCTGCGCTCTTCGAGCGCCCAAAGACCGGCTTCGTCATGCCCTTTGACCGGTGGATTCGCCGCGGATTGAAGGACGCCATGGATCGAACCATGCGCGATCCGCAGGCGATCGCACCCACCGGCCTGAATCCCGACGCGGTTGAGCGACTATGGCGAGCCTTTCTCGACGGAGCGCCCGGCATGTACTGGTCGCGGGTCTGGTCCATCTACACGTTTGTCCGTTGGTGCCATCGCAACGGCGTTTACGCATGAACAGCGGGTGCCTTCACCGGCTTTCTCGCCGCTCACTCTGACCATTCGTCCAATCGATAACGTCGAACTCGAGCCCTCGCTTCAACATCTCCGCCTCAAGATCGCGGGCATGCCGCTTCCATTCGGCCGTTGACCGGACTCGGAATTTGGGATCTTTGCCGCTTGCCTCGAATTCATCGTCGGCCTCGAGCGCGCCGCGGATAGCTTCGTATATCATCCTCAGACTGGGATCGGTGATGGCACTGCAGGCCATTGGTTTCAGTGTCTCGATCTCGTCGAAGTTTTTGCTCATGACAATGATCGATCCTCATCTACGCGCGCTAGCGCGCCTTCGATGACCTCGATCTCCTCGCGGAGGATATCGCTCACGATCGACGGCTTGAACCCTGGGATGGTGTGCATCTGAACATCATCCAGCAATTGCTGACGATGGTGCCTCAGCTTTTCCAGGGCTTGGCGATCCTTCAACGAAACGTAGCCGGCAACAATCTGCTCGATGGCTTTCATCGGAAATGCGCTCTACAATAAGAATAACGTACTGCAATCTCTCGATTAAAATGGCCAAATCGCTTCCTGACAAGACCCCCACCTTTGTGCTCGTGCGGCAGCGTTAACGCTCAGTCCGTAAAAACCCGGATCTTCCACGAAATGATTCCGCCGCTTGTCGGAATCCGGCTGAAAGCGAAGAAGCCGGTTCGATTGTCCTTGTCGAGTTACTTCCACGCAACACGATGGGGAGGGTGCAGAAGAACCTGTCGTGCGACCGCTTCGCCGATATCTACTCGGCGCAGGTTCAGCAGCGAACCTGAAACGCGCTGCTGGACCCGCGCTGCGATACCCGTCGCGCGGCACCGCGGATCCTCAAAGATAGCAGCGATGCCGTGGACGGCGTTCCGTTCACCGGCTGCGAGCGATGTGTGTGACGCCGGTCAGGAGTGACGCGTAACGACGCCCGTCGGCGTGGCAAAGCCGTGGAGAGTCTTGATCCGCTTCTCGAGCCACCAGCCGAACTCGGGCGACCAATCTTCGAA
Source organism: Bradyrhizobium sp. USDA 4538 (assembly GCF_024171045.1). Taxonomy (NCBI): domain Bacteria; kingdom Pseudomonadati; phylum Pseudomonadota; class Alphaproteobacteria; order Hyphomicrobiales; family Nitrobacteraceae; genus Bradyrhizobium; species Bradyrhizobium sp. USDA 4538. The sequence goes on along the minus strand of NZ_JALJZE010000001.1, from coordinate 5,092,951 downwards.
ACGGCTGTTGATGCCGAGATCGTGCGCCCAGTGGTGGGCGATGTTGGGATTGAACTGCGATTGCCGCCCGACGGCAATGAGGTCGGCTTGGCCTTTCTGAAGGATGGCCTCGGCCTGCTGCGCCTCGAGAATGATGCCGACGGCCATGGTGGTGACATCCGCCTCCTTGCGCACGCGCTCGGCGAAAGGAACCTGGAAGCCGAGGCTGCGCGGCACTTGCGCTGCCGTAGCCGCGCCGGAGATTCCGCCGGAGGAACAGTCGACGACGTCGACGCCGCGCGCCTTCAGCTCGCGCGCGAAGGCGACCGTATCATCCATGTTCCAGCCCTCGACGGTGCCGTCGACGGACGAGACGCGCACGAACAGCGGCATGTCAACCGGCATTTCGCGGCGCACCGCCTCGACGATCTCGAGCGGCAGACGCATGCGCCCGGCGCGGTCGCCGCCATACTCGTCATTGCGTGTGTTGGAGACCGGCGACAGGAACGAGGCCAGCAGATAGCCGTGCGCGGTGTGAATCTCGATGGTGTCGAACCCAGCGGCAACCGCCCGCCTTGCAGCGGCTGCCCAGGTGCCGACCATGGCCTTGCACTCGGCGGTGGTCAATTGCCGTGGCGCCAGCCAGCCCTTGGCGACCGGCTCGGCGGTCGGGCCCACCGGCTGCCAGATCCTGGCGCCGGCTTTCAGATTCTCCTCGGTCAGCGGCCCCATGCCTTGCATGGCGGACTGTGCCGACGACTTGCGGCCGCCATGGCCGATCTGAATGCCGATCGCCGTCCCCTGACGCTTCATGAAGGCGACCAGCGGCTTGAAGCTCTCGGCCTGCTCGTCATTCCAGATGCCGAGGTCGTTTTCGTTGGTGAGTCCGACTTCCTCCACCGCCGTCACTTCGACGAAGACGAGCCCGAAGCCGCCCAGCGCATAGCGACCAAGATGCACGAGATGAAACGCTCCGCAGGTATTTCCCGGTTCGCAGCTGTAATGGACCATCGGTGGCACGACGAGGCGGTTCTTCAGCGTAAGGCCTCGAATCGTGAGTGGCTGGAACAGCATCGGCCGCTCGTCATCCTTGCCGTTGATCATCTCACCACTCATGGAACTGTCTCCTTGCATGCTATGGCCGTCCGGTCGTGCCATGGACGGCAAGTCTTCAGGTACGTCTTGGGGGCCCCAGCGACGCGCGCGGAATGAACTCGTTGGGCACGAGCACGCGCCTCGGCTCGTGCGGACCGTCGTTTCGGATGCGATCGAGCAGCATGCCGGCCGCAATCCGGCCGACCTCCGCCTGATCCCAGCCGATGATGGCGACTGCCGGCGAGACGAGCTCGGCGAGCTCGGAATGGCCTGACGCGATCAGCGACACGTCCTCCGGTATCCGCAGGCCTCGCCCGCGCACCGCGCGCAGCACGCCCGACAACATGTCGATGCCGCCGGAAATGATCGCGGTCGGAGGGTTGCGCTGGCCGAGCAATGCCGAGGTGATACGAAATCCCGCGCCGGGCAGGAAGCTCCCGGCGTGAATGAGCGAAGGATCAGGCTCGAGATTTCGCGCGGCAAAAGCCTCCTGATAGCCGCGAACGCGTTCGCGCGCCGGATAGAGCCCGGCGTCGCCGGTGATCAGCGCCACGCGCCGGTGACCGAGATCCAGCAGATGACTGACCGCGACACGCATCCCTTCGGCGTGATCGGCCATAACGGCATCAGTCCAATCCGGCTGATCACGATCGATCAGCACGATCGGAATATCGAGATCGCGCAGGAAGGCCTCGAACTCACCGGCGACCGGCGTGTATGGCCCCATCATTACGCCGTCGGCCTGCCGCCGCGACAGCCGGCTGAGCAGCTCTCGCTCACGCTCCTTGCGGCCTTCCGAGTTGGAGATGAGCAGCGAGAAGCCGACCTCGTCCAGCACGTCGTGCGCGGCTTTGACGAAGCCAGCGAGTTGCGGAATGTTGATCTCACGCAAGATGCAGCCGATCGTGTGGGTCGACCGGATGCGCATGCTCTGCGCCACCGCATTCGGCGTATAGCCCAGATCATCGATTGCGCGCTGGACCTTCCGGCGGATGTCGGGATGGACGGTGGCATTGGCATTGAGCACCCGCGACACCGTGCCGGTCGATACGCCCGCTGCGGTCGCCACGTCGCGGATCGTCAATTTGCTTCCGCGACCTGCCGTTTGCTGTTCTGCCATCACCATCACCGGGGCTGAGACCTCAATCCCCTGCACAATACGCGGAAGCCAATTCGGCCGCAGGTGCTATCCGCCGGCCGAAGGCAAATGATTTGTGCATTTCTCCAACGTGATCCAAACGGCCTGGCCTCCCGTCCTTGTTCCGGAAACGATCAGATGGCGTCGGCTTCGACGATACTGCGGCTCATACTTCGAACGCCCACTGCTCCGCCACCAGGCTGTATCGCCCTGCCTCGCGCCGCATATGTCCGAACCCGGGGAAATGCAGATGCATGCCGCCGACCAGCATGTCGTCTGTGACCACCATGTCGAACATCATCTGACGAGCGGCTGCGGCGGCCTCGGGGTCGGTGTCGAATTCCATCGTCACTTCCGGACGTGCAACCTGGATCTCCGGCACATGGACCGTGTCCCCCCAAACCACCATTGATTCGCCGCCGCGCGATACGACATAGGCGGCGTGGCCGGGGGTATGACCGTGGATCGGGATCGCCGTGACGCCCGGGAGCACCTCGCCCTTCCGGAAAGTCTTGACGCGATCGGCAGCCATATAGGGCTTCAGCTGGGTGCGGCCGGCCTCGAAATAGCGGCGCCGGGGCCGCTCGGCCGCCTTGGCCATCGCCTCGTCGTTGAACCAGTGATTGATCTCGTTCTCATGGACGATGACTTCCGCGTTGGGAAACAGCCGCGTTCCGGTTGCGGCATCTGTCAGCCCGTTGGAATGGTCGGGATGGACGTGAGTCAGCAGCACCGCGTCGACCGAGGCCGGATCGATGCCGGCGGCAGCGAGATTTGCCGGCAGACGGCCGCAGGTCGGCCCCATCAGATCCGCCGATCCGCAGTCGATCAGGTAGGTCCGGTTGTCCATGCGCACGGCAAAGGCGTTGACCGAGATGCGCGGCGGCGAGGTGCGATGATCGCGCGCCAGGATGGCCTTGGTTTCCTCCTCGGGGATATTGCGAAAGATCGTGTATCCCATGTCGACGTAACCGTCGCTGAGGCCGGTGACCAGCGCGTCGCCAAGCCTGCGGTGATAGACTCCTGCGACTTGCGTTGAGGGTGAAGTGCTCATTGTGCGTCCCCTTGCCAAAATCTTGCAACGATCGCTGGATCGTCGCGCCTGTGGTGCCAGCTCCGGCCCACGCCAAGTTGTGCCTTCGACCAGAGCCTGATCTGCATCAGCGCGTAGGCCCAGGTGACGGCAAACACGTCCATCACGGGAGCACCGGCGATGCGGTGGACGCCGTGACGAACCAGGAGTTCCGCCAGCACACCTTCCGCCGGAATGATGACGTCAGCGCCGCGCGCCACCAGGCGCTCGGCCGCGGCGGTGAAATTTGCGATGACCGGAGCCGGATCGACGTAAGCGCGCGCCAGTTGCGGCTCGTCGAGCGGCGGATCCATCGCCGCAACCTCCAGCACACGGGCGGCGAGCTTGTGCTTATCGACCGCAACCTTCGTCATCCACTGCACCGCCGGCGCATTGGAGATCAACGCCACATAGCTGCCGAGCGAGCAGCCGACCAGAAGACCACTCTCGGTCAGCGAGGCGACGGGAATATCCACCGCGGAGCGGATCTCGCGCAGAAACGGCTCGCTGAACGAACCGATCACGAAGGCATCATAACCCTGCCGCTCGGCGGTGATCGCATTGTCGATCACCCGGCTGAGAATGCGGTGATAGGCGAATGCATTGCCGAGCACCGCAGTGGCCGAAGCGCCGGCGTATGATCCGGACGGAAGCCCGTGGACGACGACCTCGGCGTCGTCGCCAAGGATTTCCGCCGCATGGGCCTCGAGCGCGCGCTTGTAGACTTCGAGATGATCGAGCTCGTTGACCGACTGGTGCCAGATGCGCGGCGTCGATCCCTTCCCAGGCATTGCCGCGCTCATGCGTCGCCCCGGTCGTTGGTCAGGCGAAGCGAGCGGATCGACCCGAGGTCCTCGATATTCCAGAGCTGCTCGAACAGCGCTGCGGCCTGGCCTTGCTTGAACACCCGGGTCGCGCATTCCATGAACTTATCCTGCAGTTCATCGCGCGAGAGCGGGCGCTGCCAGCTGCCCTTGGCATGAACCACCGGCGCGTGCTCAAGCACTTCGCCCGACGTCAACACGACGCTGACGCGGTCGGCCGGCGCGAACGGCTGGTCGCCCGGCATGATCTCGTCCGTCGTCGTGCAGCGGACCTTGGCGAAGGTAGCGCCGACATCCGGCCGCGAGACGAACTCATCGGTGAGCTCGGACAGCCCGACGCGGCCGGCGATCAGCGCGGCGGTCATCGCGAATTCCATGCTGAACTTGGCCTCGAGACCGGTCTGCGGATTGGTGTTGCGCAACATCAGCCTTTGGGTGACGCCGGTGTGGACCCGAATTTCCTTCACGTCGTCGGGCTTGAGCTTGTGCGCATTCACCAGGCCAATCATCGCGTCGATCGAACGATGGGTCGCATAGCAGGTCGGATAGCGCTTCACATTGATGCCGAGATCGGCAAGCCGCCAGTTGCGGCCGATATCGATCGTGCCGTTTTCGATATCCGGCGTGCCCGATGGCGAATGGGCGCGCAGGAAGCCGGTTTGGTGTTCGAGCACATCCAGCGATGCGGTAAATCCCTGATCGGCGAGGCGCGCGGCAAGCACGCCGGATTGGGCGGTGCGGCCGGCATGCAGCGATTTGGTCATGGTGCCGAAATTGGCGACCAGTCCGGAGGCGAGCGAGGCGGCGATCGCGATGGCATGCGCGGTCTTCGTGGAGTCGAGATTGCGCAGCCGCGCACAGGCGGCCGCGGTGGCGAGCGCGCCCATCACGGCCGTCGGATGAAAGCCGCGCTCATGGAGGTGACCGGGCTCCAGCGCAATGACCTGCGCCCAGACTTCGTAGCCCGCGGCATAGGCGGCGAGCGCGTCGGCACCGCTGGAGTCGAGCGACCAGCCTTCGGCCAGGATGGCCGGCACCAGCACGGTGCTCGGATGTCCGGCGAGCGCCACGTCGTCATAGTCGAGCACGTGCGCTGCGACACCGTTGACGAGCGCAGCATCCGGCGCCGCGAGATTGCGGCCCGACGGAACCTCGGGTGCGCCGTCGTTCTGGGTGGACGCGGCCACCATCGCCGACACGATCCGCACCGGCTGCTCGGCGGCACCAGCGATCATGACGCCGACGCAGTCGATGATGCCGATCCGCGCCGCCTCGCGGCAGCGGCCGGACAGATCGGACAGCTTGAGGCCGGCTACAAAATTGGCCGTCTGACGCGTGATATCCAGCATGGGTCGTCTCCTCAGTAGGAACGCGGAAGACCGAGCACGTGCTGCGCCACATAGGCCAGCACCATGTTGGTCGAGATCGGGGCTGTCTGGTAAAGACGGACCTCACGCCATTTGCGCTCGACGTCGTATTCCTGCGCAAAGGCGAAGCCGCCATGGGTCTGGAATGTCGTATCGGCCGCTTTCCAGGTGGCCTCCGACGCCAGCAGCTTGGCGATGTTGGCGTCTGCTCCGCAGGGCTGCCCGGCCTGGAACAGCGCGGCGGCACGGCGGCACATCATGTCGGCGGCTTCGAGTTCGGCGTAGGCGCGCGCCAGTGGAAACTGGATGCCCTGATTCTGGCCGATCGATCGTCCGAAGACGCGCCGCTCATTGGCATAGGCGACGCCCTTGCCGAGAAGCCAGCGTCCGTCGCCCACACATTCGGAGGCAACCAGGATTCGTTCGGCGTTCATGCCGTCGAGGATGTAGCGAAAGCCCTTGCCTTCCTCCCCGATGAGATTGGCGACCGGCACTTTCAGGTTCTCGATGAACACCTCTGTCGTATTGTGATTGACCATCGCCTTGATCGGGCAGATTTCGACGCCGTTGCCCTTGGCCTCACGCAAGTCGACGAGGAACACCGAAAGTCCGTCGGTGCGCCGCTTCACCTGATCGACCGGACTGGTGCGCGCCAGCAGCAGCATCAGGTCGGAGTGCAGCGCCCGCGACGTCCAGACCTTCTGGCCGTTGACGACATAGACGTCCCCCTGACGCTCGGCGCGGGTCTTGAGCTGGGTGGTATCGGAGCCGGTATTGGGCTCGGTTACGCCAAAGGCCTGCAGCCGCAGCCGTCCCGCCGCGATTTCCGGCAGGTAGGTCCGCTTCTGGGTCTCGTTGCCGTGACGGAGCAACGTACCCATGATGTACATCTGGGCATGCGCGGGACTGGCGCTGCAGCCGTTCGCATTGATCTCTTCGAGGATCACTGCCGCCGCACGCAGCGGCAGGCCCGAACCGCCGTATTCCTCCGGGATCAGCGCGCCGAGGAATCCCGCCTCCGTCAACGCCGCGACGAATTCGGTCGGATAGGCGCTTTGATCGTCGAGCTTGCGCCAGTATTCGCCCGGAAAGCCCTTGCAGATCTGCCGCACCGTGTTGCGCAGGTCGGAGAAATCCTCGCCCAACGTGACGGTGACCTCCATGTCGGCGGTTTGGGCGGCGTCGTGATAGTTCATGTCATATCCTTTCAGGCGGCGGCGCTGGCCGACACGCGGAACGTTTTGGGCAGGCCGGCGCGGGCGATCGCGCCAGAGAACCGTTCGCCGGGCAGCCAGCTCTCGACCTCGCGTCGCAAGGCAACCAGCCGCTCGACATCGGCGCCGGTATCGAAACCAAGTTGCTCGAGCAGGAAGACGGTATCCTCGGTGTCGATGTTGCCGGTGGCGCCGGGTGCGAACGGACAGCCGCCGAGTCCGGCGAGGGATGCGTCGAAGGCGCGTACACCCGCATCCAGTGCCGCCGTCACATTGGCGAGACCGAGACCGCGCGTGTCGTGGAAGTGGCAGGCGACCGGCAGTGGACGCACCGCTGCGATCACCGCGCCCATCAGGCGGCGGACCTGACCTGGATCGCCATAGCCGACCGTATCGGCGACGATGATCTCGTCGGCGCCCATCCCGGCGAGCCGCACCGCGATCTCGACCACTCGTGCCTCCGATACCGCCCCCGAGATGGTGCAGCCGAACGCGGTCGCGATGCCCGCACCAAGTCCGATTCGTGCTCCGGCGCGCTTATCGCGCGCCGCGGCGATGCGCGCGAAATCCTGCAACGACTCCTCGGTGCTGCGGCGAACATTGGCCTGGTTGTGCTCCTCGCTCGCCGACAGCACATAGTTGACGATTGGCACACCGAGCGCGAAGGCGCGCTCGGCCCCCTTCAGATTCGGAACCAGAACCGACGGCCGCAAGCCCGGCATTGTCAGCGCGCCGCGGGCCACCTCCTCCGCGTCGGCAAATTGCGGGATCACCTTGGCCGGCACGAATGAGGTCACCTCGATCTCGCGGATTCCGGCCTCCACCGCGCCACGGCACCAGGCCAGCTTGCGCGCGCTCGGCAAGATGGTCTTGACCATCTGAATGCCGTCGCGGGGTCCGACCTCGCGAACATGAGCTTTCTCACGCATTTCGCGCCTCCTCCTACTTGCCTTGAAAGTTGGGTTTGCGGCGCTCGTTGAACGCCAGCACGCCCTCGCGCCGGTCCGCGGTCGGGACCAGACGGTTGTAGGCCTCGATCTCGAAGGCGAGGCCATCGGCGAGCGACATCTGCAAACCGCGATGGATCGCCTGCTTGGCCTGGCGCACCGAGATCGGGCCATTGGCAGCGATGCGATGGGCGATGGCGAAGGTCGCCTCCAGCAATTCCCCTGGCGGCAGCACCCGATTGACCAGCCCCCACTGCTCGGCCTCGGCAGCCGAGAACGGCTGGCCGGACAGGATCAATTCCTTGGCGCGGCGCTCGCCGACGGCGCGCGGCAGATTCTGCGTGCCGCCGCCACCTGGCATGATGCCGAGCGTCACTTCGGTCAGCGCGAAGCGTGCATTGGTCGAGGCGTAGACGAAGTCGAGCGCAGCCGCGATCTCACAGCCGCCGCCATAAGCCGCACCATTGATCGCGCCGATCACGGGAATTGGACAGCCCAGCAGAGCGCGCAGCATGCGCTCGAAGACCAGATGCTGTGCCTGCCAGGCCTCGTCCGTCATGCCGTTGCGCTGCTTCAGATCGCCCCCGGCGCAGAACGCCTTGTCGCCGTGTCCAGTCAGGATCACCGCGCGCAACCCTTCGATGTCGGTCGAGAAGCCCTCGAACAATTCCACCAGATCGAGGCCCATCTGGGTGTTCATCGCATTGGACGCTTCCGGCCGGTGCAACGTCACCAGCAGGATATCGCCATCACGCCGTTCGACCTTGATGGCCTGGAAATCAGTTCGCATTGATGGCTCCCTTGCTCGCAGGCTTTCGAAGAATGGCATTGTGCTGGCCGAGCGCCGGCGCAGCGGTGCGTGCGCGCGGTCGCGTACCGTCGAAGGCAAGCGGAACGCCGACAAGATCGATATCGTCGCCAGCACATCGCACCATCATGTCGAGGGCGCGGGTTTGCGGATGCTCCGCAACCTGATCGGTGGTCAGCAGCGGTGCATTGGGAACCCCGGCGCCGTCGAGAATGCCGCCAAGCGCATCGACCGTATACTTACGCACCGCGGCCGCGATTTGCCGGATCAGTCGTTCGCGGTTGACGACCCTTGCCGCGTTGGTCGCGAAGTCAGGATCATGCGCAAGCGCCTCGAGGCTCAACGCCACGCACAGCTTGCGGAACAGATTGTCGTTGCCGGCGGCAATCATCAGCCATCCGTCGGACGCCTCGAATGCCTGATAGGGCGCGATTTCCGCGGTGCCCGATCCATAGGGCTTGCGCACCTCACCTGACGCCGCATAGCCGGCCAGCGGAACGGTCATCCACGCGAGCCCGGTCTCGTAAAGCGAGGTCGCAACGCTGCGACCCTGACCGCCCTTGTTGCGCGCCACCAACGCAGCGAGCATGCCGATCACTGCCCACATGCCGGAGCCCATGTCGACCAGCGAGACGCCGACACGCACCGGCGGCCGGCCGCCCTCGCCGGTGACGCTCATGATGCCGGTGCTGGCCTGGGCGAGCGGATCGTAGCCGGGCTTGCTGGCGAGCGGCCCCTTGGCGCCGAACGCGCCGATGTCGCACCAGATCAGCGATGGCTTCGCGGCGCTGAGCGCATCCGCGGTGAGACCAAACTTGTCCAGAATGCCAGGCCGCAGATTCTGGATGACGGCATCGGCCTCGTTCAGGATCAGCGACTTCAGCCTCTCGCAATCCTCCGCTGCGCCGAAATCGACGGTGATGCCTTCCTTGCCGCGATTGAGACTATGGAACACACTTGCCGTTCCATTCCAGAACGGCGGCCCCCAGCCACGCGCATAATCGCCGCTCTTGGGATTCTCGACCTTGATCACACGCGCGCCGAGATCGGCCAGAATCAGTCCGGCATAGGGGGCGGCCACGCTGTGTCCGAGTTCAACCACGGTGATACCAGCGAGCGGCTTGTCAACGTCCATCAAATCCTCCCGGCTGCCGCAAGGGCCGCCGCCGTTCCTGTTGCCATCAATCGATTCATCATGTCGAGCGGCGTCGCTTTCACGACTTGTCCTGCGCATTGTCGGCAACCAGCACCGCGCCGTTGACGAAGCTCGCGCGGTCGGACAGCGCGAAGACGATCAAATTCGCGAGTTCCTCCGGCGTGCCCCAGCGCGTGTTTCGCATCGAATTGTTTTCCGACCAGCGCTTGCGTTCGGCTTCCGCCTCCTCTTCGCCCAGATCGCGCTTGGCGAGTTCGCGCTCCCATTTTGCAAAACGTTCCGGAGTATTGACGAAACCGGGAACGACGCAGTTGACGCGAATGTTGTGCGGCCCGAATTCGTTGGCGAGAATCTTGGAGAAGCGGATTTCTGCCGACTTGGCCGGACCGGTGCATGACGACAGGAACGGCGGCATCGTCACCATGATCCCGGTTTCGCCCGACACGTTGACGATGCTGCCGCCGTTCTGCTCGATCATGATCGGAATGATGCGCTGACAGATACGGAACTGAGCGAAGAAATTGATCGCCATGCCGTATTGCAGTTCCTCGTCGGTGACTTCGAGGAACGGCTTGTAGGTGCCGGTGCCGGCATTGTTGACCAGGATGTCGACGCGGCCGAGACGGTCGCGGGCGACCGCCGGCAGCCGCTCGATCTGCTTCAGATCCGTCACATCAAGCGACAGCGTTTCGACCTTGACGCCGGTGCTCCGCTCGACGTCAGAACGACATTCGGCCAGCGCGTCCTCGCGGCGCGCGCAGACCAGAACCTTGACACCCTCCTCCGCCAGCAAGCGTACGGTCTCGAGACCAATGCCCTTGCTGCCGCCAGTGACGATCGCAGTCTTGCCTTCAAGTCCAAGTTTCATTTGATCGCATCCCTTTGAGATCGGGTCAGGCGGTCGAGCAGCCTGCGCACAGGCATCGATCCGCCACTACGTGCCGAGGCGAAAACCTCGGCCGCAAGGCTGGCGCCTTCGCCGGCCGGAATTCCGGTGCCGGCCAGGCGGCTATCAAAAACCTCGGTGGCGCGGGCTTCGTCCTGGAACACCAGAACCTTGGGCGCCTCGCGCGCGGTCCGGCGAAGACGCGCACCATTTTCCATCTCCAACTCGACGGTCGCGTCGAGATGGGTGCCGACCGCGTCCGGCTCGACGATCGTCTTTCCGACGAGTGCCATGATCTCCCGGTCCTGGCGGTGCTCGACGCCCATCTCGTAGTCGAGGCGGCCGTAACGCAGCATGGCGGCGACCGCAAAGGCGGTGCTGGCCTGGGTCTGCACCGTCCGCGTGAACGGTCCCTTGAAGGACGTTCCCGGATATTGCGTATAGGGCTCCCAGATCGTCACGGTGATCCGCTTCACCTGCGACAGATCGATGCCGTCGCGGTAGAGCACCTGCGCCGCCAGCACCGCCGACATGTTGTCGCCCAGGGTTGCGAACGGCTTTGCCATGATGCCGATCATCGTCGCGACATCGGGGCCTCGCTGCCATTGTTCTGGCGTGCGATCGAGGCCGGCAAGCGAGCGCAACAACCCCTTCGGTCCTTCCAGCGCATCAGGCGCCCCCTGGACGCCGCGCGCCGCAAGCTCCGCGGCCACCAGCCCGCCCTGGGCGGCGCGCCCGTTCTGTACGCGCCATTCGTCGGAGCCGCAGCGCACCGGCTCCAGCGTGCCGCCGGTCGTGCAGGCCGCGATTGCAACCGCGCTGGTGGACCTCGGTGCATCGAGCCCAAGTTCGGCTGCGGCCGCCGCCGCGGCGCCGATCGTGCCGAAGGTCGGGCTGGTCCGCACGCCCCGGCCGATCAGGCCGCGGGCAACGACTTCACCCGCACCAAGCCATTTAAGCGTGGTATAGCCGACCGTGAGAGCGGTCAGTACGGTGCGCAGCGGCGCATCCAGCGATTCGCCAAGCGACACCGCGACCGGCGCAATCAGGGATCCCGGGTGCGTCCATGAATCGTGGTCGGTGTCGTCCTGAAAATGGGCGTGAACGGCAATGCCGTTGGCGAGAACCGCCTCGGACAGCGCGGCATGTTTGCCGCTCGCCCAGATGCGCGCGGTGCGCGGTCCAGGCAGCACCTCCGCGGACATCGCGCGCGCGGCCGCGGCCGTCGGCTCGTGTCGCGCCGCGAGCGCGAGCCCCAGCGAGTCCAGCAGGCAAATGGCTGCCTTCGTGGCGACATCCGGGGACAGTTCGCTCGCCGACGTCGTTGCGGCGAAGGTCCCGAGCAGCGCAGTGGCGTTCAAAGTAGCGGACATCACAAATACTCCTCGGCAAGCGCAACGTCGCGAATTTCGGCGACGGTGCCGCTCCGCCTGACCTCGCCACCGCGCATCACGTAGCCGCGTGTGGCAAGCTTGAGCGCCGGACGCGCCATCTGCTCGGTCATGAGAATGGTCGTGCCGCGCTGTTGCATATGGCGGATCGCCTCGCTGATCTGCGCGATCCACACCGGCGCGAGCCCGAGGAAGGGTTCATCCAGCAGCAGCAGCTTGGGAAACGAACTCATGGCGCGCGCCAAGGCGACGATCTGCTGTTGTCCCCCCGACAATTGTCCGGCCGGCTGGCTGGCGCGCTCCTTCAGGATCGGAAAGATGCCACAGAGCCAGGCCCAGGCTTGGCGCTGGCTCGCCCCGCCGTGCCAGCAGGCGCCGCTCAGGACGTTGTCGGCGACCGACATGGTCGGGAATACGCGGCGGCCTTCGGGCGAATACCCAATTCCGGCCCGCGCGCGCCCATCGCAGGATACGGCACTGAGATCACGGCCCGCGAAGCGCACGCTGCCATGCGAGGCCTGGACCAGACCGATGATGGCGTTGATCAGGCTCGACTTGCCGGCGCCATTGGCGCCGATCAGCAGGACCGTCTCGCCCTCGGCGACGTCGATCGAGACGCCGCTGATTGCCGTGATGCCGCCATAGCGGACTTCGAGGTCTTTCACCGCCAGCATCAGGCCGCCTCCTCGTCCACTGTCCCGAGATAGGCGTCGATGACGTCCTTGCGTGCCAGGACGTCGGCCGGAGCGCCTTCGGCCAGGACACGACCGGAATCGAGCACCAGTATTCTCGGACAGAGGCGGCGCACGAGATCCATGTCATGCTCGACGATCAGGACCCCGCAACCGAGCTCCGTCCTCACGTGGCGCACGAAAGCATCGACCCGCAGGCGCTCCCGCCGCTCGAGGCCGGCCGCCGGCTCGTCGAGCAGCAGGACTTTCGGCCGGGCGGCGCAGGCCAGAATGAGACCGAGCATCTTCTGGAGCCCGTACGGCAGCTTGTCGCTCTGCTCGTCGAGCTGCGGTTCAAGCTCGAACTCGTCGATCAGCGGCGCGACGCTGTCCCATCCGGGCCCACTGCCGCTGAAGCGAAGGGCCCGCGAAATATTCTCGCGGACCGATGCCATGCGGAAGGTGTTGGTCTGCTGGAAGCTGCGGATAATTCCCATGCGACTGACGGCATGCAGCGGCTTGCCGGTCATATCCTTGCCGTCGAGCCGCACCCGGCCGGTGGTCGGCGGCAACATGCCGCAAATGACATTGATGAGCGTGGTCTTGCCGGCGCCGTTCGGCCCGATGACGCCAAGGACATCGCCTGGCGGGATGGCGAAGCTGACATTGTCGAAGACATGCAGCCCGCCGAAACGCTTGGAGATGGCTGCGACCTCGAGCAGCGCGCCGCCGTCGGTCCGTCCGGTGCGTTCAGTCGTCATTGCAGGGGCTCCATCGCATTGGGCACGCTCAGCGTCGGCGACGAGGCGACGGTGGAGGACCGCGACGGCGACGATGGCGAAAGCATGCGGACGCTGAGGCGATGGATCGTCCCGACGACGCCCTCGCGCGCGACCAGCACCACCACCACGATCAGGAAGCCGAACAGGAACTGGGAATACTCCCCGCGCAACGCGAAGACGTCTCCCGCCCAGATCAGCAGAGCGCCACCGACAACCGGGCCAAGCATGCTGCTCTTCCCACCGATGATCGCATAGGCAATGTAGTTGACCGATGACAGCGCGCTGAACGAGGTCGGATGAGCGGTGAGCAGCATGTTGACGAGGGCGAAGCCGGCGAGCCCGGATACGCCCGCCGCGATGGCGAAGCCGAACGCCTTGTAGTGCCAGACGACAAGGCCGAGACTCTGGGCGAGCAGTTCGTTCTCCTCGATCGCCGCGAAATGCTGGCGCAGCGTGCGGGTCACCGCAGCGGTGACGATAGCACCGGCGAGCGCCAGCCCGATCGTGACCTGCAGCACCGCGCGGTTGTCGGCGAGCTCCAGCCCGAACAGCGTCACGGCCGGCATCCCGACCAGTCCATTGGACCCGCCGGTCCACCCCGGCGTTTCAAACAGCAACAGTTGCGTGATCTCGGTGAGGACGAACGTGACCAGCACGAAATAGACGCCGGTCAGACGGAGCACCAGCGCGCCGAGCGGCAGCGCAAACAGCGCCGGCACCACGAAGCTCGCAAGCCCCAGCAGCAGCACATCGGTCACGCCGTGACGAAGCCCCAGGATCGCGACGGTGTAACCGCCGATCGCCATGAAGGTCGGCACCGCGAAGGTCATCAGATTCATGCGCAGCATGATGTAGACGCTGAACGCGGCCGTAATCGCGATCAGCATCTGGTTGGCCAGCGAATAGACCATCGGGTTCTGGCTGAGCCAGGGAACTACGAAAGCGGCCGCGATGACCACGACGCTTGCTGCCTCGGCCAGGTCGCCGCGCTTGGAAAGGGTGCGGGCTGTCATGTGCTCAAGCTCCCCGAACCCGGTGACCGAACAGACCCGATGGCTTGACGACCAGCATGACCAGGACGAGCACGAACAGCGCGAGTGCGCCCTTCGACCCACCGAGATAGACCGCAGAGAACGCCTCCGCCATGCCGACGATGAAAGCCGCGACTGTCGCACCACCGACGCTACCGAGACCGCCGAGAATGACGATCAGGAAGGACGTCGCCAGCACGGGATCGCCGATATGCGGCGCGAGCGACAGGATCGGTGTGACCAGCGCGCCGGTGAGGCCGGCGAGCCCCGTCGCCAGGGCAAAGGCGGCCGGAAACAGAATCGCCGGACGCAGTCCCTGCGCCGTCGCCACCGCGCGGTCATCGGCCAGCGCACGCAGCGCGCGACCGAAATCGGTGTAATAGATCAGGCCGTAGATCGACAGGATCCCGACGATGCAGACGCCCAGCACCACGAGATTCTCGATCGGCACAAAGAAGCCATGGCCATGAATGACACCGGTCAATGGAAAGGCGAAGGCCGGAGACTGCGGTCCGAACACCACCAATATGCCGCTCGACATCATCAAATAGAGGCCGAGCGTCAGCATCAGCGTCGCCAGATGATCGTCAATCACGCGATCCAGCACGAAGCGTTCGAACAGGAATCCGAGCAGCATGGTGCCCAGCGCCGCGCAGATCACCGCCAGCGCGTAGGGCATGCCGAGATACGTCACCGCGGAATAGGCGAGATATCCTCCGAGAACGTAGAAGCCGCCATGCGCGAAATTGACGACTCCGAGAATGCCGAAGATCAGGGTGAAGCCGAGGGCGAGCAGCGCGTACTGCGCACCCAGGCTGATGCCGATGAGGCAGGTGGCGACAAAACCTTGCACGGAGTACCCGCTACTTGCCGCCGGCCGCTTCGACCCTGATGGTCGGTTGCAGCTTGCCTTTTTCCACGAGTCCGACGCCGAACGGGAACGACAGTTCCTGGTTGATGCCGAAGAAATCCTGCCCGATCCAGTGTCCGGGACCGATATTGGGATCCTCAACCGGCAACGATCGCAGGGCCTCGGCAACCTTGGCCGTGTCCGAGATGGTACCGGCCTTGGCGATGGCTTTGGTTACCATGCGGGCGGCGGAGACCCACTGAAAGAACAGATTGTTTTCCGGCCGTTCGGCACCGAGCAGCTTCTTGTACTCGTCGGCGATCATTTGCACTTTCTCGTCGATGAGAACCGGCTCGTACCAATAGAAGTCCTTCAGCACCTCGTCGCCACCGGCGACGCGGGAGATTTCGGTGTATCCCGGACCGCCGAGACGTCCGATCGGTCCCTCAAAGCCAGCCTGACGCAATTGCTTCACGATGATGCCGGCGTCGCCAGGGGGCGATGAAGCGAGATCGACGGCGTCGGGCTTCGCGTTCATGATCCGGGTCACGATCGGCGCGAAATTGGTGGTGCCACGCTGATAGTATTCTTCGGAAGCTGTGATGCCGGTTCTCTTGTATGCGTCGGCGTCGACGCTCGCGATATCCGTGCCACCCTGGTCGTTCGGCGCGACCAGCACCACGCTCTTCATGCCGAACTTCTGCTTGGCGATCTTGATGATCGGCTCGGCCCAGCCCGACGGACCCGGCCCCATGTGGAAGACCAGCGGCAACTGCGGCGATAGCGCATCCTTGGCGTAGCCGTTGCCCATCACCAGCATCGAATTGCGCTTGGCGATCGGCTTCACGCCGGTGAGCTCGGGCGAGCCGATCGGACCGATGATGAATTTAACGCCCTGCCCTGCCAACGTGTTGGCCGCAGCGGCGGCGCCTTCGGCCGTGTATTTGCTGTCGATGGCAACGACGTTGACCTTGCATGGCGCCCCGTCGACCTTGATCAGGCCGTCCCGGTTGGCCTCGGCAGCGACGAGTTCGACCGCGCCGCGCAGCGCGAGGCCCCATTGCGCAGCGGGACCCGACAGAACGCCGACGACGCCGAGCGTCAATTCCTGTCCCGCCGCCATCACCGAAACATTCGAACTGGCCAGCGCAGCGCCGATGGCGATGCCGGACAACAGCAGATTTCTCCGCGTAGTGCTCATTACTCCCCCCGTAATTTGTTGCGGCTCATGCGCCGTCCACTTGTTGCGTGGAAACCCGAAGCGTTCCGCTCCGGGGCCGCGCGTATCGCTCGGCGCCGGGACGCTAGGCGCGCGGAGGCCGCCTTGTCAATGAAACGTTTCATGAAAAATAGGGCAGATCAGCTATGCTTGAGATGAGCCACCGTTCCGCCCGTGAGATAAATATTAATAATAACAGTAGCTTAATATATCGATCGAACGATCCATCAGAACTCCAAACGACGCACCGCTACTGACACACCTATGCGATGAAACGTTCCACTTGAATCAACCTGGCCTGCCCGTTAGCTTCCGTGACCCGTCGCGGACAGAAGACGACGGCCAAGGGGAGAAACTCGATGATGCGGGGCGCCGTGACGGCCGTGCTTGCCGTGCTTGCGATTCAGTGCAGCCAGGGAGCGCTAGCAGCCGAACCTCAGTTCAAGCTGCGGGCTTCGGTGGACACGTCGGCGACACACGGACGGACATTGTCTGCCGCCGACTACCTGAAGAAGCTGCAGGAAAAATCCGGCGGCCGGATCACGACCGAGCTGTTCCACAGCGGCCAGTTGTTTCGCGACCGCGACGTGGTGAAGGCGCTGCGTCAGGGCGCCGTCGAGATGGCGATCCCCGGCACCTGGGTGCTGACCGGCTTCGTCCCCGATGCAGACGTCTTCCAGCTGCCGGCATTTTTCGGGCAGCCCTACCCGGTGGTCTATGCTGCTGCCGACGGCAAGATCGGCGAGATCATCAACAAGCAATTCGAGAGCAAGCTTGATGTCAAATTGCTCGGCCCCTGGCTGCAGCTCGGATATCAAAACACCTACAGCACCAACAAGGCGATCCGCGACTTCGCCGATCAGGCCGGCATGAAGATCCGCAACTCCGGCGGAGCGGGACAATCGGCGCGGGCCAAGTTCTTCAATGCAACGCCGAACGTCACAGCCTGGCCGGACGTACCGTTGGCGCTCTCGCAAGGCACGTTCGACGGGCTGAGCTCGACCGATGAAAGCCTTGCCAGCGCAAAGCTCTGGGAATCCGGCGTGAAATATGGATTTGCGGATCGCGAATTCGTCGGGTTCTACGTGCCGATGATCAGCGAGAGCTTCTACAAGAAGCTGCCGCCGGATCTCCAGAAGCTGGTCGTCGATCTCTGGCAGGAGAACATCCAGGCCTACCGCAAGAGCATGGAAGAGGCTCAGACCGAGGCACGCCACACGCTGGAGAAGAACGGCATCGTGTTCGTTTCGCCGTCCGAGAGCGCGCTCGCTGAGGTCCGCGCCAAGATGCTGCCTTTGCAGGACGGCATCGCGAAGGAGTTGCGGATTTCGCCCGCCTTGCTGCAGCAGGTGCAAGCGGATGTAACGACCATCGGCCATTGATTGCCACCCATGATGAAGATCTGGAACAGGCTTGAACTCCTGTTGATTGGAGTTCTTGGTGCCGCCGCACTGACGGTCGGGACCGCTCAGGTCATCGGCCGCTACGTGAACAAGAACTTCGCTTTCATCAATGGCGAGGAGGTCGTGGTCTATCTGACGGTCTGGGCGGTGTTTCTGGCGTCGAGCCAGTTGGTCCGGACCGATGGGCATGTCAGGCCCGACGTCGTCCTGCGACTGTTGCCGCCGCAAGGGCAAAGATGGGTCGAGGCATTCAACTGCTGTGTCGCGATCTTGTTTTGTGGCGGCCTGGCCTATTGCGGCTTCCAGGTTGCGGATGTCGCCCGCAGCCTCGACGAGCGCAGCATCACGGGCCTCGAATTCCCGATGTGGATCTACTACTCGGCCATCCTGACCGGCGCCGTACTGATGCTGTTGCGCTACGTCATCAAGCTTTATTTGCTCGTCTTCCGCTTCGATCCCGCCACCATGGTCATCGCCGTTCACGATCACTGAGCGATCGGCGGCGACGTCAGCCGTCTTGATGACCGATCTGCCATCGGCAAACTGACCGTCGTGGTCCCGCATCGGGATGCTTCAGGTCCAGCAGCAACGAGACCGACACGATGTGGACGATGCTTTTCCTGCTGATGTTCTTCGGGCTGCTCTGCGCGGGAATGCCGATCTTTCTGGTGTTGGGTCTCTGCGCGGCGGTCCTGTTCGGCTTCAGCGACCAGCCTCTGGTGGCGATCGCGCAGAAGATCGCCGATGAAATGAATTCCAGCACACTGATGGCCTTGCCCCTGTTCGTGATGGCCGCCGCATTCATGCGGCGCGGCGGCGTCGCCAAGGCACTGGTCGATGTCGCGATCGCCTGGTTCGGACGATTGCGGGGCGCACTCGGTCTCGTGACGGTGGTGTCATGTACTTTGTTTGCCGCGATCTGCGGCTCCTCAGTTGCGACTGCGCTCGCCATGGGCACCATTCTGGTGCCGGCGATGATCGAGCGCGGCTATCCGCGTCATTTTGCGCTTGGCGTAGTTGGCGCTTCCGGCACGATCGGCATCGTGATTCCACCCAGCCTGTCGCTGATTCTTTACGGGCTGATCGCAGAGCAGTCCGTGCCGCGCCTGTTCCTGGCCGGCATCATGCCCGGGCTGCTGCAGGCAGCGATGTTCTTCGGCTGGGTGTTCTACTACTCGCACAAATACGAGTTGCCGCGCGAACCGTCCGTGCCTCGCGCCGAACTGGTGCGGATGAGTCTCAATGCCCTGCCCGCGCTTTGCGTACCTTTCATCGTGATGGTCGGAATCTACGGCGGCCTGATGACGGTCACCGAAGCAGCCGCGGTCTCGGCCACGGTGGCTCTTCTCGTCAGCCTGTTCTTCTATCGCGGCTTTAAGGTCAGCCAGACACTCGAGGTGATCGCCGAGGCAATCAAGAGTGCCGCGACGATCATGATCATCGTCGCGACCGCTTTGGCATTCGGCCACTGGATGACGGACTCGGGCATCCCGGCCTCGCTGGTGAAGTTCACGCTCGACAACCAGCTTCATCCCTGGCAATTCCTGCTCGCGATCAACGTGCTGCTGCTCGTGCTCGGATGCTTTCTCGAGGTCGCCGCCACGCTGCTGGTGGTAATGCCGATCCTTGCGCCTGCGCTGAAGCCGCTCGGAATCGATCCCGTCCATTTCGCGATCGTCTTCACCCACAACATGGAGATCGCGCTGGTTCATCCCCCGGTCGGACTGAACCTCTACGTGCTGGCCACGATTTCCACGGCGCCGGTCACCGAAGTGGTGCGCGGCGTTCTGCCGTTCCTCGGCCTGCTGCTGCTGTGCCTTGCGATCATCACCTATGTCCCACAGCTTTCGCTTTGGCTGCCCAATCTGGTCTACGGCGCGGGCTAGCAACGCGGATCGTCTCGACGGAGAGCTCGAGCATGTCATCGAAATCAATCCATTGGGCCGGCGAATTCTCCGCGCTCGCGCTCCGCTACGGCAACAG
This sequence comes from Bradyrhizobium sp. USDA 4538, assembly GCF_024171045.1. Taxonomy (NCBI): domain Bacteria; kingdom Pseudomonadati; phylum Pseudomonadota; class Alphaproteobacteria; order Hyphomicrobiales; family Nitrobacteraceae; genus Bradyrhizobium; species Bradyrhizobium sp. USDA 4538. The sequence continues at coordinate 5,073,135 of NZ_JALJZE010000001.1, read as the reverse complement.
GCCGGCTGTCGTCGACGCCGCCGGCACAACGTCCTATGCGGAGTTGTTCGCCAAAGCTGCCGGCGTTGCGTATGCCCTGATCCAGGCCGGGATCGGCCCGACAGATGCCGTGGCTACATTGTACCGCAACAGCGCCGACGCCGCTGCGGCCACTTTCGGCGTCATGCTGGCGGGCGCCGTCGAAGTCCCGATCAACCCTGCGCTGAGCAGCGACGAGCGCGCTTACTGCCTCGCGGTCTCCAACGTTCGCCTGTTGATCACCGGCGCGGCCCTCGCGACCGAAAAGGCTGCCGGCGGTCCGAACATCATCGAGGTCGAAAGCATCGAACGGACCGCGTTGGATCCGGCCGCCTTTCCGCAGGTCGACGGCGACGCGCCGGCGCGTATCGTCTTCACCTCTGGCACCACCGGACGCCCGAAAGGCGCGGTTCACAGCCAGATCGGCCGCTGGACGGCCAACATATTGCTGCGGGCAAACCTGCCGTTCCGCCCGGATGCCGCCAGCAATGTCCTGCTGATGACGCCGTTCTCGCACGGCTCCTCGTTGATGACGCATGCCTATCTGTCGTCGGGTGCGGCCGTGACACTGCTCGACGGCGTCGACCCGCCGCGCGTACTTGATATCCTTGCACGCGGCGCATGCGATGCGATGTTTGCGCCGCCGACCGTGCTGGCAAAGATCGTGGCTGCCGCGGGCACGCGCCAGTTCTCGTCGCTGTGCACGATCTTCTGCGGCACGGCCGTGCTGAAGCCCACGCTCTACGCGCGCGTCAAGGAGATGTTCGGCCCCGTGGTGCGGGTGACCTATGGCAAGAGCGAGGTATTCAATCCGATCACAGTGCTTGAAGCCGAGGAGACCGAGTCCTGGTATGCATCCGGAGGCGAGGACGCCTGCGTCGGCTGGCCCGCTCCCGGTGTTGAGATCGTCATCCGCGGCGAGGACGGCCGGCCGGCCGCGGCGGGCGGCGAGGTTCTGATCCGTGCACAACACCTGATGACCGGGTATCTCACCACCGAGGGTTTTAGCGCGCTCGCACCGAATGAATTCCACGAAACCGGCGATCTCGGCTATCTCGATGCACGCGGCCGGCTGCACCTCACCGGCCGTAGCGCCGACGTCATCAAGTCGGGCGGCTACAAAGTAGCGCCGGAAGAGGTCGAACGATTGCTTGCGCCGGCGCTGCAGCCATCGGAAGTCGCGGTGGTCGGCATTCCCTCGGACTATTGGGGCGAGATCATTCTGGCAGCGGTGGAAAATCCTGCGCCAGGCTGGGAGGAGCGCATCAATCGCGTGGTGCCGACCATGACCGATTACAAGCGCCCGCGCCTGCTGATTGCCCTCGACGAATTGCCGCGCAATGGGATCGGCAAAATCCTCCGCGGCGCCATTCGCACCGACGTGCTGTCCCGGTTCCGCATCACCGAAGGGCCGCGGCCGCGGCTCGAGAAGCGCTCCTAGTTCAGCGCGAGCGACGAAGCCGAGTTCGCGTTGCAAGCGCAGAGAGTGTGGCCGCATTACGGGCCGAACGCACAGCACGCCGTTTTCACGAGAACGGCGCCGTCCAGCGAGCGAGAAGGCTGACGATAACGCTCCAATCGATGACCTGTCGCCATTACGTGGCGTTTGCCCCAATAGTTGGAGTCGTCATCGCCACCCTTGGCCTTAGCTCGTGGCTCATCGGCCGAGTCCGCCGCTACATCCTCTCCGGTAATTGACGCAGCCTGGTTCAGGACTCCCATCATCGGGACGCTGCCCTGCATTATCGCGGGATGCACGCAAAAAGACTGCGGCGCGGGGCTGGTATGCGTCGGGGCCTCCCATTTCGTTCCGCTACGGGACAGAAGCCCGACAGTGACTCTCCCTTTTGGGTCGACAAGCACTGCAGACCCGCGCTTCGCACTCAGTCGTCTTCGGGCTCGCCCCAGTTCCATGCGAAGATAATCATCTATCCACCGACACGTTGCGCCGGGATGTGATCTGCAATGCATAATCCGCGTCACGAAAGTTCCAAGCTCTCCTAACGCCAAGCGTCCCTCGCCTTTGTCGTTAGCGGCCCGCGTTTGGCGCCGCCTGTTGCAGCCAAGTTACAGCAATTCCGCACGTGTCTGATAGGCGATGAACTTGGGGCTGGGCTAGTACAAGAAAGTTGGAATGAAAAAGATGAAGAAAATTCTGCTTGTCACCGCCAGCATGATCGCGCTCGGCGCGGTCGCGCCCGCTTCCGCGGCTGATCTCGCGCCTCAGCCCTACACCAAGGCTCCGCCCTATGTTGCTCCGACCCCGATCTACAACTGGACCGGCTTCTACATCGGTGGTCACGTCGGTGGTGCGTTCGGTGGCAACGACAACGTCCTCGCCCCCGGCTTCGGCGGTGGCAACGACGGTGTGTTCATGGGCGGCGTGCAGGCTGGCTATGATTACCAGTTCGCGCCGAGCTGGGTGCTGGGTCTTGAAGCCAACTATAGTTTTCTGGATACCAGTTCGAGCTTCGCCAATCGTGGCCTCGGTTCGGTAACCGGCCGCCTCGGCTACACTTGGGGTCCGGCGCTGCTTTACGTCAAGGGCGGCTATGCCTGGGCTGACACGCGCTTCTCGAACGGCTTCGGCGGCGACGGCGGCCGTGACGGCTACACCGTCGGTGCCGGTCTCGAATACATGTTTACCCAGAACTGGTCGGGCAAGCTCGAATACCAGTACTATGACTTCGGCACCGTCAACGTGTCCGATTCTCTCGGCTTTATCGGCAGCTTCCGCAACGACCAGCACACCATCAAGGCGGGCTTGAACTACAGGTTCAACCTGGGCGGCCCGGCCGTCGCCAGGTACTGATCGCTCGCTTAACTCCAAGCGACATGAGAGCTCCGGGCCAAACAAAGGCCCGGAGCTTTTTCGTTGGAACGGTGGTTCCTCCCGGATTGGAAGCCTCTAGCGCGGTCGATTGACGCACGTTGACGGACTGATCCGTGACGACATGACGCACGACGATCAATGCGTCATGGAACTGACCTGCAAGGGACGATGGCAGCTAGCGCTCATCGGGCTGATCGAGCGCGAACAGGAGGCCCGTTGCGAGCGGTTCGGCCGGGCTGGTGGATTGGGCAGGCCGGTCGGATCTGCTGCATGGGCGCCGCGCGCTGCGAGGCTTCAGCGCCGCTGCCTGATCTGCACGGCCTTCAGATAGTCGGCAACTTGCTCAGCCCAATCGGCGGGTGGCGCCACGCCTGTAACTTGCGGGCTGCGACCGCAGCCAACGCAGATCGGGTGGGTGTCCTGATCGCTCTCGAAGCTATAGGCATCCGCGCCGTCGGTAATCACGCACGGCGTCATGTCGGAGCGCTTGCGGTCGCAGCGTTTCATCATGGCCTCCGTTCCCCGGCGAGTGCTAGCCGACACACTTTGCGAGTCCAGTGCTGGATCATGAGTCGCCCACCACCGCCGAGGAAAATGCAAAGTGAAACGCATTCGATGGAACAGCAACACGCGTGGGCGTTTTGGTTGTTGATTGATTATGATGCAATCGTGACCATGGAACTCGTGCTGTTGGCACGGACTGCACATCCCATCACGAGGCGGTTGTGATCTCATTGCGTACATCGGATCGACCGAGCACGCGCATCGGCTCGGCCAATCCGAAATACTGGCAAAGACGGCTCCGGCGCGGCCCTCAGACAGCACGTCGGGGCCGTCGCTTGCGTCAGCGGAGCTTGCGAGATGGGCGACAGCCGTGAAGTGCCATTGTCGGATATGCACGCGCGCGTGTTGACGCGGCGTTGCGGCGCTCAATAGCTTTGCCGGTTGGGGTGGCTTGATGCGCGGTGATGGCGATGTCGAGAATAGAAGTGAGCGCGGAAGAGAAGGAATTGATTCTAATGCTGCGCGAATGGAAACGCGACGTGCGCGGATTTGGGTCGTCCGAGGTTTTGATTTCACGCCAGCATGGACGCGGATGGGAAATCAGGCTTGCGCTTAACGCGGATCAAGTGTCGTCCATCGGACTGAGCTTCGGCCTGGCTTGGAATGCACTGGCGGCAACACAATTGGGTGCCGCACGAAGGACGACCTGCGTTGTGCATGAACCATGATACAAGCAGGACAGCGGAACCAGTTGCGTTGGCACAAAGTGCACTTCCATCCAAGGCCGAGTGTGATCTGATCGTCATTCGGATCAGCCGAGCCCCACAGCGCATCAAACTCGGATAGGCCGAAGCACTGGCGAAGACAGCTTCGACGTTGAAGCCCCTCAGACTCACGTCGGAGCCGTCGAAAAAGGTGGCGCCAATGAAAAATCGAACAGGCACCGAATGGGCCATCATCGCCGCTGAATGCTGGCTCGCAGTGGTCGCGGTGGCGATCTTGCTGATCGCGCTACACCCGGAAGTTGGCTGATTGCGACACGCACCGCTGTCGGGATCTAAGGGACGCTTTTTTGGTTAGGGCCGATGCCCAAGCGCATGACGCAGGTCGAGATTCGTCGTCGCCTTCAGGACGACCGCCGCAGACGAGCGAGCGGAGCATCGCCGCCCCCTCGGCCAGCGCCTTGATCGCGTCTACCGCCCAGGACCCCGGGACTTAAAACAGCGTCTCGAACTTCAACGAGCGACCGTAGACGGAGATTCAGGAGTTGCGCTGTTGGGCGCGTCATTCGACTGTTCGGCGGCAACGACGGAACGAATCTCGTCGATCCGTCGACACGCGCGGATCGCACACTCTCTCAACTCATCGATCGATTGCGTTTCTGCCCGCGTCTTTTCAACCGCTTCGATTTGCGAGTTGAGGGCTGCAAGTTCTGCCTGGAGCAGTTCAAGCAGCGATTGGTTGGAACCAACCGCCCTTTCCACTCTTTTTGCCCGCATTGTCATCCCCAAATACGGTTGTACATTCGTGACAACGATTCGTGGCTTCATTATGAATCACGCTGCCGAAGTGATCGTTCATTGCGTGACGCGCCATTTCGTTCGCGACCTCGAGCGCGCCCCATCGGCGATGGTCGAACCCCGAACGAGAACGCCCCTGATCGTGTTCTCGTACTTATCGCGACTGCAAATGCACGGCCTTTGCCAAGGCTCGCGCCGCCTCTTCCGGAGAAGCCTTGTCCGTATCGCCGTCGACCATGAGGTTAGCGGCGCGCATCGCCTCAACGGGCACCGAGCCGACAAGCGGAACAAGTGCTCGCTTCAGCCGCGCATCGGCGGCGCGCTTTGGCGCGATGAGGATCAGCGCATCATAGGAAGGTATCGCATGCTTCGGGTCAGCCAGCACGAGCAGATCAAGCGCCGCGATACGCCCGTCGCTGGAGAACGCGGAGATGACATCGGCCTCGCCGGCCTCGAGAGCATGATACATGATCGTTGGATTGTACGAGCGTCGCGTTCTGAACGACAGACCATAGGCATCCTTAAGCGAGCGCCATTCCGGTCGGCCCAAAAACTCAAGGTCATCGCCGATGGTGAGTTGAGGTGCAACACGAGCAAGATCGGCAATCGAGGTGACGTTTAATTCCTGCGCTCTCTCCCGTTTCATCGCGAGAACGTAGGCATTTTCGAAACCAAGCGCACCGAGTACCGTGACACCCTGCTCCGCTTTCATCCAGCGGACGATCTCCGCCTGCATCTCCTCGCGCCGTGGCATATCGGTGCGACCGATAACGTTGCGCCAGAGCGTGCCGGAGTAATCGACGTAAGCATCAATGTCATTGTGAGCCAGCGCGCGAAAGGCGATAGCCGAACCGAGCCCGTCCTTACGCGTTACGCCGACCCCTTCGGCCTTCAGCCGGTCACCCATCAGGTCCGCCAGAATGAACTGTTCGGAGAAGCTCTTCGCGCCGATGACATAGGTTTCTGCTTCGTTCGAGAGCAGCGGCGCGAAACCGGCGAGCGTGCCGAGAGCAAGCCCGGCGATGCCGAACACCACACGCTTCCTGCTGCGTTCAGACGCCCCTGTCTCCACGAGACCGAGACAGAAGTCGGTGATCAGAGCAAGCCCGGCCGCGGCGATGCAGCCGAACAGCACGGAAACCCAGTTCTCGGTTTGCAACCCCGTAAAAATGTAATTGCCAAGGCTGGTTTGGCCGACGGGCGTGGAAAGCGTGGCTGCTCCAATCGTCCATACGGCTGCAGTCCGCACCCCGGCCATGATGACGGGCGTGGCGAGCGGCGCCTTGACGCGCGTCAGAATCTGCTGAGGCGTCATACCAACGCCTTCTGCCGCTTCGACGATAGCTGGACTGACGCCATTCAAACCAACCACACTGTTGCGCAAGATCGGAAGCATCGCATAGAGCGTCAATGCGATCAGCGTCGGCAGGAATCCCAGTGCGGGGATACCGAAGCCGAAGAGCCGTGCCGTCAATGTCGAGAGCGCAAGGAGCAATGGATAGAACAGTGCGAGCAACGCAAGTCCCGGTATGGTCTGGATCAAGCTGGCGATGGCAAGCACCAGCCTGCGTAGCCATGGTCGTTCCGCTGCGAGGGCAGCCAGCGGCAGGCTGACGAGCAGTCCAAGCGCCAGCGCCGTGGCGCAAAGTACAATATGTGGTGTGAGATAGGTGGGAAGCAGGCGCCAGGCGTCGAACAACGCGTCTAATCGGGCACTGGAAAGCAGCTCTGCGCCGGCATCAGGCACGAGCAGGTCCGTTCTTGGTCGCAAGCGCGGCGATGCGTTCCGCTTGACGTCGCGGGACTTCCATCAAGGCGGTCACGTCCGGATCGTCAGAACCAGAGCCCATCATCAACGTGTGCGGCGTATCGTCCGCGAGTACGCGGCCGTTCTTCATGACGACGATTCGATCAGCCATCAGCGCAGCTTCCTGGATGTCATGGGTGACCATCAGGGTCGTCATGCCGAACCGGTCGTGCAGCTCGCGGTAGGAAGAACCCAGGCTGTCGCGGGTGACAGGATCGAGCGCACCCAGCGGCTCGTCCATCAGAACAATGCGCGGTCGGGCGGCGATTGCACGCGCGACGCCAACCCGTTGGCGCTGACCTCCGGACAACATGTGCGGAAAGCGGCCGGCGTAATCCTGCGGCAAGTCCACCATATCCAGCATTTCGGCCACCCGCGCTTTGATCTCGCTCGCCTGCCAGCCACGCAACCTGAGTGTTACGGCAATGTTGTCGGCAACGCGCATGTGCGGAAACAAACCGATCCCCTGAAAGACGTAGCCGATGCTCCGCCGCAGCATCGGCGGTTCGGCTTCGCTTACAGGCACTCCGTCGATCCTGACTTCTCCAACGTCAGGATCGACCAGTCGATTGATCGTCTTCAGTAGCGTGGTCTTGCCGGATCCCGAGCCGCCCACGAGCGCGACCAGTGAACCCTGCTGCACGTCGAGCGATACGTTGGAAACAGCAACACTCCGCCCCCCATCGTAGGATTTCGATACAGCATCGATCTCGATATACGGCACGGAATTGGACGGATTCGAAATCGGCGAAGCTGTCATGGACAGGGCCTCCCTGTAGACTGCAGAACTGGCAGAAAATGACCAAGCAGGCGTCAGGGCATGATTCACTTGGAGGCACAGGTCCCTGGGTCACACCCACGCCCATCTTCGGAAAGCGAGTCCGTCACGGCTCCAACGCGACCTGCAAGCCGTCGTCGCCCTCAACATGGACATAACGGGGTCCGATCGGACGCCCCCTGCCGCTGGCAACAGTGACAATGTCTTCCAGGGGAGCGGCGCGCGCATCCGCCTCAGGGCGGGACAACATCAGATCGGCGTGAAACAGCCCTTCCGACTCAAGACCGGTAGCATCGATGCCAAGAGCCGCCAGGCTGGCCAAGCAACTTTCAAACTCCTCAGCATCGCGAAAACGACGCTGGATGAAAGTCGCGCCGGCAAGACGCTCCGTCACAAGGCCACGCTTCGCGAACGTCGCGGCTAGAGAATCGAACGGGAACATTCGTAGCACGAACGAAATGATCCATGGACGCTTCTCCGTCGCATCGAGAATCTTGCTGAACGTCTTCTCGGTGACGTAGCCGATGCACCCAGTCGACATGATGACATCCGCGGATCGGACAAGATGCGCGCTGTCGGTCGAGAGCGCCTCCGTTTCAAGATCTGCGACAATGCCCTGCTCAAGCAGACCAACACCCGTCGCATACCTTATCGCCGGCGCCGATACATCGAGACCGATAAATCGCGCGAGACCGACATCCGGCCAAGCCGCATAAAAATTGCGATCGAGACGCACCAATGTCTCAGAACCGATCGCCCTCATCTCGCGTCGGGCGTAGCGATGGCGCAAGCCCCCGAAAGTCAGTGGAAACCGATGCACCGCTGCGTTGATTCCGTATGAACAGCCAACATCAAGCACGGTCGGCTTGACGCCGGTTTCCGAAACCTTCGCTGCCAGAATTTGGCGCACAACCGGCTCGGCCACGTCCGGGATCATGTAATCCAAATCTCCCAGGACAGAGAAATATGCCCTGGGATCATCCAGGGCATAAATATCATCGAAGACGGCCTTGGACTGATTGATGCGCGAAAAATGTGTTTGCAACCCGGTCTCCTATTTCAACTTGCAAGCCACTCGACGGCTGCTGCGTTCAAGTGCTTGATGCCCTATTGCAGAGATTGATCGACGCACAAACCCATTGCGCTTTTTTTCAACCTCGCTTCGTGGAACTGCGCTGCGCACTGATGTGCACGCGCGTGTAACGCGGCCTCCTTTTCGAGACCATCGCCTGTTGGGGCGGCTTGATGTGCGGTCAGGATGATGTCGAAAATGCCAGTCGCTCCGGCAGAGAAAAGGATCAACTCTAGTGCTGCACGAATCAAAGCGTGCGGGCAGCCGGCCCCGATAGTCGACAATGCTGGTCAGGCACGGACGCGACGGTTGGGAAATCACGCTCACGTTGCGTGCCCGGTGGCGCCAGTCGCGGCACCGAAGAACATTTCGCAGAAGCATGGAACGCACTCGCGCCAGCACAGTTGCCGACAACAGGTTGAGACCGCGCCAATAGGAAGGCCGCTCAGATGGGAATGATTGGCCCGCGTAGTTGGCCGATGGATCGAACTCGGCCTACGGACAAGGCGCGCTGGAGCAGTTCCTCGGCAACGGCAACTCACGCACGTGGTTTGGGGGCCATGTTAGAAAATGCGCCAAGCTGCCACGCCGAGGATGAACCAAGCTTGAAGCTGATTTGGTGGAACAGCAACTCGCGCATACGCACAGGGCTATTGACGGTTTGCATCGCTCGCGAGGCCGATGTTCGGAACTTTGTCGGTTCCGCTGCAACGATGAGACTCTGACAGCGCTGAACGGACCGGGCTCCTCGCAGGTATCGTCAGCGAGATTGAGCGTTTCCAAGCGTCTCGAACACCGTCTGCTGCCACCAATCACCTTCGATTTGATCGAGTACGGCGAGATCGAGCATCGGCCGCAAGGCGCTGTCTTTGGGCAGCACGATCGCATAGCTCTCGCTGCTGAAGCTGGTATCGACGACGCGAGCCGAGGCCGGGAAGTCGCTGCGAACCATCCAGGTCAGCAACGGCTTGTCATGAACAAAGGCATCGATTGTCCCACGCCCCAGCGCGGAGAGGCCGCCTTGGATGTCCGGAAACGTTCTAAACGAAAGCCGCTGACGAGCGAGGTAGTCGGTCGTCGCGGAGTTCGCGACCGCGCCGACGCGCACGGACCGCAAGTCGTTGAAGCCGTGAACGGCGCCCTCGAGCCCTCTGCGCGTCAGGGTGGAGGTGATACCGGCGGTGAACACCGCAATCGCGATCACGGAAGCGATCATCCATCCCATTGCGACGATCCTGCCGGGGAGGGTTGTCGGCGCATTCTGAGCGGCCCCGGCTTGCGTCATGGCGATGGTCGACCACCAGAAGCTGGAGCCGAGTCCCTTGGCGCCGCCACCGAAGTGCTCCGTTTTGCGCCGTTCCAGCATCCAGATCAGGAATCCGACCGCCATTGCGAAACCAAGCAGCACCGCGACGGCCTGGAAGAATCCGAAAGAGAGAAGCGCCCGCCCGATCGCGAGCCAGGGGTTTTCGTTGACCGGTACCGCAACGCCGAGCCCGGTGTTGTAGAACGGCTGCGTAAAATCGACTTTGCGCGCACGCTCGGCAGTCACTGTGACCGCCGCGACGCCAACATCGAATCTGCCGTTTGCGACGCCGTCCAGCAAATCCGGCACGCTCTGGGTTTCGACCAGGCGAAAACGCAGGTGTGCCTGATCGGCGATCCTTTTCCAGAGCGCGATGCTCATACCGCTCCAACTCCCATCCGGCTGCTTGATGGCAAATGGAGGGGCCTGCTTGGTCGCCACGACTAATTCCTTGTCGGGCGCCGCGGCCGCTTGGGCGTGAAGGGCGCCGCAGCCGAACGCGGCCACCGCCAGCGCCAAGATGCATAACCAGACCGGTCGAATCGACGTCCGCTTGCGTTGCGAGATTGGATCTCCCGGCCTGGCGCTGTGGGCAGCCATCTCACACGACACCCCTCCCAAGTGGCGGTCGTGCAGAGCTGTCGGGAAAGCCTCGAATGAACTCATTGCTCACCTCGATGCATACCGGGATTGCCGGCCGGAGCTTCGCTACTCTCTTGGCAGCATTCGTCACACTCCTGTCCGTCAAAACAAAGGCGAAGGAGTCTTCGGCCATGTCCGGAGGGCTAACTAACCTCAGGTTGAATTTCACAACGCAGACGCTCGATTGTCGACGTTGCGGGTGACGGCATCGCTTCTCTCGATTCAACAAAATCGCAAGCATCGGCATGAGCTGCGAGGCAGTGACAAATGACACCATAACGCTCAGGATACGAGAGTTTCGGCACCATCGAGGCGTTCGCGAAGACACCCGCTGGCGTGCGCATGGTCTTTACGAAGAATGGAGCCCGGTTGGATGCTGAAGCCTCGCTTGCGGTTGTGGCGGTGGGTTGGGTCGCAGACACGAAGCGGCTGAACGTCGCGGCTAGCCTACCCCACCTACGGAGGGATCTTGGCCCGGGCTGCGGTGATGGCGGCAGGACAGCTCGGCTTGAGCATAGGCTGGCAAGCGCACCGGTTCGAGAATGTATCGCCTGCGACCCGCCAGTCGGGAGAGGTCGGGGAGCGTCGGTGACCTTCACGGGTCGCCCGTCGCAAGGGAGATTTCCGCAAATTTCGGCAAGCATCGAGACGTGCGAACGGCCCACGGAGACGGGCTGGCAGCCCCGACCAGTAAGCCGATCCTGGTCAACCCACAGCACTGAAAGCCATCCAATCCCTGCAGCCGGGCAGCACCCCGCGACGGGCAGAACGGCTAGTCCGTTTTGTTCGCGCTGATATCCCCTTCAGCGACGAACACGGTGGCCACCGCAACGAAAACGCTAGGCAATGGCGGCATTCGCGAGGTTATCCAGTCCATGCCATTGAATTTGCTTGGGATATCCCTCCTGCCGGGATCGCCACGTCATTTCCCGCTCCAGTGTTTTCAATGGGTTGAGCCTCAATTTGGAAGTCGAGCTTGTTCAGAAGGCGCAGCCTCATGAAGATTGGAAAGCCAAGAGAGCCAGTCACCGTCCTTTGGCGCGCGTTCGCGTCGCGTCATGCGCACGGCTCGGCCAGCCCTTCATCTGCACGTCGACATGCGTGTGAGTGACAAGGTCATCGCCTGTGGTCGCTTTTTTTCCGGATCACGAACGGACCCGAAGTTTGACGATCATTGTGAACCACCCCACAGCCCGCATGCAGCCGAAGTGATAAAAGGCATTTTAGACATTGGACAAGACCGCTGACGGTCTCCGGCGGTCCGAGAACCGCAGGTTTGTTGATTTTCTCTCCAAGACAGGGTTCCATTCCGGCTCCATTGAGCCGAGGTCGTGCAATGCCTGCCGGAGCTGTCGCGAGGGAGCAAGCCGCCCACACGCCAAAATGGGTGAATGCACGCCTCCGGTCTCAGGAGTGGTCCAACAACCCTCGCGCGGACGCCCGGACCGCGGCAGTGCTGCTTATCGACATTGCCGGCTTCACAGCGAAGACCGACCGCGCTGCCGGCGACGGCGCTGAAAGCCTTACCTACTTCATCAACGATTGCTTTGCGATACTGGCCGACGTGATTGATTCAGAGGGAGGCGACATCGTCGCTTTCGCCGGTGACGCCATTCTCGCGATTTGGGTCGATCCGGACGCTGCCGTCGCTACCGCGCAGGCCGTGCGCTGCGGCCTTGCGCTGCGACAGGCCATGACCGCCGGGCCGGGCCGAGAAGCGATCAGTGCGCGCACGGCGGTGGAAACCGGCGAAGTGTTCTTCTGCAGGCTCGGCGGCTGGCAGGACAAATGGCACTATGTTGCAGCCGGAGAACCCTTTTATCGCATCGGCCTCGCTTATCAGAAAGCCGCGATCGGCGACATCGCGTTGTGTGCAAACGCCGCGCGGCTGTTGACGGGCTCGTGCGAACTCGAGCCCATGCCCTATGGAGCACGGCTCCTTGGAATGAACTCGCCTGATGCCGTCGCACCGATAGACCGCACCATCTTCGGAAGCCACACGGGCAAGGCCGATGCCAGCGACTGGGTCGGCGAGTTTCGCACGCTCACAGTGGCGCGGGTCGGCCTCCCCGATTTCAATTTCGATGATGATTTCTTGACGAGACTGCAGGCCTTCGTCGTTGACGTCCAGCAAATCGCCGAACGGCTCGAGGGAACCGTTCATCAGGTCCTGATGGACGACAAGGGCCTGACTCTCACGCTCGTCTTCGGATTGGCTCCGCTTGCCCACGAAGACGATCCCTTCAGGGCAGTCGAGGCGTGTCTGCGCCTCCGTCGCCAGCTGGAAGCGAAGGCCATTCCGATTTCTGTCGGCCTGGCGACCGGCCGCCTGTTCTGCAGCAATTATGGCGGCCTCCATCAAAGGACATTCGGGATTTTTGGGCAGGCGATCAATGTGGCCGCGCATTTCGCCGAGGCCGCACAGGGCGACATCGTCTGCGACGCCACGACGGCCCAGGCCGTCGGGCGCAGGATCGTGTTCAATCTGCTGCCACATCTCCAGGTCAAGGGGACGGGCGCATCGATGCTGGCGTTCAGTCCGGCGGCAGTGACCGACGATTTCCATGCTCCACCCCGGCGCACCATCATCGACCGCATCAGCGAAACCGCGATGCTCAGGAGCTGTCTCGACGGTCTGAAGACGGGAACCGGTAAGCTCGTCCTCATTGCAGGCGAAGCCGGCATCGGAAAATCGCGCCTACTCGAAGACTTCATCGGATCGGCGCAGGCCGACAATCACGCCGTCCTGGTTGCAAATGCCACGGCGATCGAAAGATCGACGCCCTATTTCGTGTGGCGCGCCGTATTGCGGCAGATCTTGCAGTTTGAAGGACCGGGCGACGGACCGCGGGTTCGACGCGAATTGTCGGAAGCGCTGCTCGAAAACGAGTCGCTGCTGAATTGGCTTCCGCTGCTCGAAGAAGTCATTCCACTGGGATTTTCCGAATTCGCCTTCACTGAACAGATCGTCGGCTCGGCTCGCGCGAGCGCGATCGAAGAACTCGTGATCTTCATCCTTCGCCGATCGAGCGTTCGCATCCTCCTGATGGAGGACGTCCACTGGTTCGACGGCCCCTCGATCGAACTGCTTGGCGCCGTCGCGCGCCGGCTTTCGGACTTCCTGATCGTGGTTACTCAGCGGACCCAGACGACAGCGATCGCAGAGCAGCGTCTTGCCGTCGAACTCGCCTCATCGCTGCAGCTGCGGCTCGACCGGCTGTCGCGCGACGACGTGCGGCTGCTGGTGAAGCGGCGCCTGAGATCGTCCGAGGTTCCGCCGGAACTGGTGCGATATGTCTACGGTCATGCCAGTGGAAATCCGTTCTTCAGCGAGGAGCTCGCGCTCGCGCTCAGGGACACTGGAAAGATTCAGGTTACGCGGGGGATATGTTCGTTCGATGAACAGAGCCTCGCCGATTCCAGTATCTCGCTCTCGACCAGCGTTGAACGCGCAATCGTCAGCCGGATCGACCTGCTATCGCTCGACGACCAGCTGGTGCTCAAGGCCGCCAGCGCAGTCGGCGACGCCTTCTCCTCCGAGCTGCTGGATCAAATCGTCCCGGAGTTGTCCGCTGCCACCAAGGCGGAATGCATCCGCCGATTGATCGAATTTGACTTCCTGCAACTCGATCGCGATACGCGGCCACTTTCCTTTGTGTTCAGGCACTCCATAACGATGGAGGTTGCCTATCATGTCTTGTCTTTTGCGCAGCGAAAAACCCTCCATCGGCGGATTGCCGGCTTCATCGAGCAGCATCACGCCGAGGAGCTGCAACCGAATTATGCGCGCCTGGCAAGGCATCTCGAGCTTGGCGGCGAGCCGTTGCGGGCGATCACTTACCTCGAGCTTGCGGCGCAACAGTCGCGCAACAACTCGGCAAATCGCGAAGCGATCCGTTACGTGGAGAAGCTATTCGATCTCACGCAGCGCGAAGCAATCCAGATCGGACGCAGCCGCAAGGCGGCTTGGGAGGTCATCCTCGGTGACGCTTGTCACGAATTGTCGGACTACGAGAGCTCCGCCAACCACTACCACCGCGCGATGGAGTTGCTTGGTCATCGTCTCCCGGTGAGCAAGACCGAACGAATCGGCGCGCTTGTTCGCAACGCCGCAACCCAGTTGAGGTTACGGTACACTTCGTCGAAACAAGTGGCCCTGGCTGAGCAGGACAGGTCCGACATGCAGCGCGTCGCTCATATGCACGAATTTCTGTCGGAGCAGTATTTCTACCAGAATGACTCGCTGGCCGTGCTCAACGGAACCCTGGCCTCGTTGAACCTGGCCGAAAAATGCGGCGCGACCCCGGAGACGATTCGAGGATACAGCGCGCTGGCGCTCGGAATGGGGATGTCCGGCATGGTGGGGATCGGTCGCAGCTACGCAGCGCGCGCGATCCAACTTGCGGAAGGTTACGGCTCGCTGCCCGAGATCGCGCGGGTCCGACTCGTGCTCGGCGTTCTCTCTTATGGCCTCGCCGAATGGGACAATGCCGAGGCGCATGGCGAACATGCAAGACGTTGTTACGAGCGCCTGGGAGACCGAAAGCGTGCGCAGAACAGCGAGACGATGTTGATCTTCATCGCGCTGTTGCGGGGATATATTTCGCTCGCCGACGAGCGGCTTGCCAGGCTGTTCGCGGAACTCTCCGACGATTCCCCGCCGCAGATCCGCGCTTGGAGTCTTTCCTTACGGGCATTGATCGACATCACCCGGGGCGGGGCCGATACCGGATGCCTCGACAAACTGAAAGCGCTGGCGGGCCAGCGGTTGATCCGCACGGAACAATTGCTTTGCACCGGCGTGGCCGCGGCCGGCTACCTCGAGCGCGGCGAGGCCGCGGTCGCCCTGGAGCTTGCGGAACGGGGACTTCCGATCTTGCGCGAATGCGGCGTTGTGTGGGGCGGATATGCCTTCGGGCCGGCAGGAATCGCCGATGTCTTACTGAGCCATTGGGAGCAAGCTTCCGGCGCAGTCTCTTCGAACATTCAAAGCCAGGCGAAGCTGGCGTGCCGGGAGCTTTCCCGGCTGGCTCGAACATCGCCGATCTGCCGTCTCTACAGTCTGTTAATGAACGGCCGATTGTGCTTCCTGACCGGTCAACCGGCGCGGGCGCTCGAGAGTTGGAAGCGCGCCGCCGAAGTGGCCGAGCTGCTGCAAACCCCCCGCGAGCAGGCGCAGGCGATCTATCGAACCGGCCTTGCGACCAGCGCGAGCGATCCTGAGCGTGAGTCTCGCCTGCGGCAGGCGGCCGACATCTTTGAACGCCTCGGCGCCGCCAAGGAGCTCGCCGAACTGAAACGTGTCCATCCATCGCCGTCGTCGCAATGGAGACAGGCTTGAGCCAGCGCCGCATCATCATCGTGGGCGGCGGAATGGCGGGACTTTCCGCCGCCTATCAGCTCAGCCTTACATCGGAATTGCGCAAGCAATATCACGTCACGGTCTATCAGCTGGGATGGCGGCTCGGAGGCAAGTGCGCCAGCGGGCGCGATGCGCAGGGCCGCAACATCGAGCATGGCCTGCATATCTGGTTCGGCCACTACCTGAACGCTTTCCAGATGTTGGCTGAGGTTTACCGAAACTTGCCGCGGAAGGGAGCGAGAGTCGATTTGAACACCTTGATTCTCCCACAGGCTTACACGCCGATCGGCGATCCCGATGGGGCCAAGCCGACCGTGTATGACGTCAACTTCCCGACATCGAAGAAAGTCGGTATACCCGGCAGAGAACCGGCTGACCTCAGCATCGCCAATTGTCTGTCGCACGCGATAGGGCTGTTGATCGACTTCCACGACTATGCGCTCGGGTCAGACTCGCCGATCGTCAAGCTCGACGAAGTTTCGATCGAAACGATAAAAATGCGCGACGACCCGCGGTTTCCCCCCTCAAGACTACTCGGTGTGGTGACGGCAAGGACCTGTCTGGAGATTGCCTCGGCATGGCTGTTGCATCTCGACGAAGACATGATCTCGTTTGGCCCCGCGGACATGGAATTAGTCCGCCGGGTGCTTCAGGGCGCTGCTGGCGCCAGTTGTCATATGACCTTTGCGAATACCGCAGCCGGTCACTTGTTCGACCAGGCCTTGCGACTAGCGTGGCCGCTGGTGGACGGCATTTTCGACGACATCGTGATTGAGCAACGATCCATCCAGCAGATGGACGGCGAGGACTTTCGCCGCTGGTTGGTTCGTCATGGCGCCGAGCCCTTACTGGTCAAGCAGTCGCCAATGGTGAGAGCGCTCTACGACACGATGTTTCAGTATCCGGACGGAGACATCGCCAACGCGAGCTACGGCGCAGGAACCGCGGTCCAGGTCCTGCTTCGAGCACTCGGAACCTATCAGGGAGCCGTGGCGTGGGAGCTGCAGGCCGGTGCGGGCGAAGTGATTGTCGCTCCCCTGTTCGAGATACTCAAGCAGCGAGACGTCGAGTTTCGGTTCTTTCACAAACTGACCGATATCAGGGTCTCGTCGGATGGGCGATCCGTCGATTCACTGCACTTTGACGTGCAGGCGATACCGAAGTCCGGCTATGAATGGACCGTGCCGATTGGCGATGGACTGTCCGGCTGGAGCAGCCAACCCGACTGGCTTCACCTCGACGTGCCCCCGAACGGCTGCGTTGATTTTGAATCGTTCTGGTGCAACGAGCGGGTCGGCACCGACGTAAAGACACGCGTCGACGATTTCGACGATGTCGTCCTGGCGATACCGCTCGGCGCTTTCAAGAAGTTCACGGGCAACAAGAGTGTCGAGCGACCGCCCGGACCAGGCCTATCTGGCATTGAAGCAAAGCACGAGCCGTTCGACGACCTTTACAACTACAGCACCGGCTTCTGGAATATGGCGGCAAAGCTTCGCCTGGTGCCCAGCATCGCAGTTCAGCTCTGGAGCACGCGCTCGCTTGCCGGCCTCGGCTGGTCCGGACAAAAGCCCGCGCTGGTGTCAGGCCCCAATCCTCTCGACATCTGGGCGGACATGTTCCAGCTCCTGCGGTATGAGCGCCGCGACCCTCCCTACTCGCTTCACTACCTCTGTGACGTCTTCCCTTCGAAATTGTACGCAGCGCCGCAGACAAGCCGGCATGCCCAGGAGGTGGCAAATCTGCTCGCCTATCTCAAGACGTTGGATTGGCTCGAGCACAAGGCCAAATTCATCTGGCCGAAGGTGATGACGAATGGTGCGTTTGACTGGACCGTGCTTTACGACGATCAGGATCGCCACGGCTATCGCCGGATCAGGGCTCAGCACGTCAAAGCCAATATCAGTCCCTGGGACTGCTGTGTCGCGACCGCGGCCGGCACCAGCGCCTGGCGCCTGAAGACCGACGAGTCCGGCTTCAAGCACCTGTACCTCGCCGGAACCTGGATCGACACCGGCTTCAACACCGAATGCGTTGAAACAGCCGTGATCTCGGGAATGCAGGCGGCGCGCGCGATCACCGGCGCAGAGCTCGAAATTCCCGGCGAGCGTTTCCTTCACGCTACCCGACAATTTGTGTCTCTCTGTGATGTTATGCGCAGCTGCGCGCCCGCTCCCGCTGAATGAGGATCGGCCGCATGGCGCTCAGAAAGATTGCAATCCTGGGAGGCGGTGTCGCGGCGCTCAGCGCGGCGTTCGAGCTGACGGAACAGGATCCGCAGCATCAGCTGTTCGACATCACCGTCTACACGATCGGCTGGCGGCTTGGCGGCAAGGGAGCGGTCGGCCGCGACAAGGAGAAAGGATATCGCGCCGAAGAACACGGACTTCATGTCTGGACCGGTTTCTACGATAACGCATTCGAACTGGTCGACCGGCTTTATGCCGCGATGAACGATCTCGATCTCAGCCCGCCGTTCGGATCACGCGAGAACGCCTTCGAGGGCCTCGATCGATCCGTGCTCATGGAGCCGTTCAATTCCGGTTGGACTTCATGGACTATCGACATTCCACCCCATGAAGGAATTCCGGGCACGCCGCGTCCCGCAGTCTCGCTCGTCGATTTTCTGCGCTCCCTGCTCGAATGCTCGGTGCAGCAGAGCCAGTCGATCGCTGGTTTCACCGACCAATGGCCGGCGGGGACCCAGCACTCCGCCGTGGCGGCCGGAACAACCGACGGTCCGTTCAGAACGGCGCGGGCGAAGATCGATATCCTGCCGCAGGATCCCAGGGCGGTCAGCCCGAGTGACGCCGCCGAACTACAGACGATACTAAGGCATGCGCGGACTCGGCTCTGCGACAAGCCGGCGTCAGCCGTCATGTCTCGCGACCCGCGCGAGATCGTGGCGGAGGTCGCTCTGACGATCGCGATCGGCATGTTGAGCGACGGCGTGCTGTGGCAGGGCTTCGACTGCATCGACCATCAGGAGTGGACCGATTGGATGAGGTCGAACGGTTGCTCGGATTCGACGCTGGATTCCGCCATTATCCGTGGCTGCTATGATTATGTGTTCGGGTTCTTCGGTAGCCGCCACACGGATAGATACGGGAATGTCATTCCCTGCAGGAATGTGGCGGCAGGCACCGGCACCCGCATCCTGTTGAAACTGCTCTTCACATATCGCGGGTCGTTCTTCTACCTTCTCAAGGCGACCATGGGCGAGCTGCTGTTCGCTCCGCTCTACCAGGTCCTCACGAAACGCCATGTCAAATTCGAATTCTTTACCAAGGTCGAGCACATCGGACTGTCTCAAGACAAAGCTTCGATCGAGTTCATCGACACCACCGTGCAGGCGACCACCCACTCCGGCAATTCTTACGATCCGCTGATCTGGATCGGCGCAGATGGCACAATCCCGAGCTGGCCTTCCCATCCAGACTACTGTCAGCTGGTCCAAGGACAGGATCTGCGGGACCAAAGAATAGACCTGGAATCGGCGTGGACGAAGTGGCCCGGCGTCGCCCCTCCCCGAAAGCTGCTGCGAGGGAGGGATTTCGACGATGTCGTGCTCGGCATCGGCATCGGCGCATTTTGCACGATATGCAGCGACCTGATCTGCCACACGCCCGGCTGGCGAGAGATGGTCGATGCCATCAAGACGACGGCGACGGTAGCCTTTCAGGCATGGACAAACGTCGGCATGCGAGAGCTCGGTTGCAAGCAGGATCGAACGGCTCTTTCGGGATTCGTATTGCCGCTCGATACCTGGGCCGACCTCAGCCTGATGTTGCCACTGGAAAAATGGCCTCACCCGCCTCCCAAGGGGTTGGCATATTTCGTTGGCTCCCTGGTCGACGATCCCCTGAATCCGCCGCCCCCGTTCTGCAAACACAGTTATCCGGCCAGGATGCTCGCGCGGCAAAGGCGAAGGATGCTGCACTGGGTCGAGAGCAACCTTCACTTCCTATGGCCCGGAATTGAAGGCCCCGGCCATGCCATTCGGTGGGAGCGATTCTTCGACTATCGTGCTTATTCCCCCCCGACTCGAAGGCGGTTCTTCGCGCAATATCCGAGGGTGAACATCAATCCCTCGGACCGATATGTGCTATCGGTTCCCGGCAGCGTGTTCAAACGCATGGAGGCCGGCAAGTCGGGGGTCGACAATCTCTTTCTCGCCGGCGACTGGGTTCGTACCGGTATTAATGCGGGTTGTATTGAAGCATCGGTCATGGCGGGCCGCGCCGCGGCAGCCGCAATTGCAGGAGTAGATATTGCCATGCCAAACGCCAACGACTTCGACGACGTTTCGCTGCCAACCGCCTTGTTGCCGGCATTGGACCTGTTGCGCAAGCTTGCCACTAACGCCGTCGCCGGTACCGGCGAAATCGAGGCGTTTTGCGTCGTCCAACAACGGCCGCGCTGCGAACTCGAGAAGATGCTACCCGATGGGCTGACACTCCTCGAACCTCCAGCGCCCCACAGCACGATCAAGACAGCGCATCACGGCGCGGCGTCCGATGCAGAGGGCAAGACGGAAAAGACACCGGAGATTATTCCCGAGCCACCGCATCATGTCGTCCTGATCTTTGCCCGGCAACGCAACGTGCGTCCAGGACCACTACCCTTCGGCGGCGCGCACTACCTCGAAATCGCCCAGCTGATTCCCGACGTTATCCATAAGAACGCACCTTCATTGCAGAACGTCCTGTTCAGCTACATGCCGCAATTGTTCGTGAGCTCGCTGGCAGCCACGTTGATCGGCCAGAATTTTTACGGCTTCAACAAACAGGTCGCACGAATCCAGGATGATAATGACTCCTTCTCCATGCGAAGCTCATCCGGCACCATAAGAACCTGGTTCGAGCGCGACGGCGTGCCCGGTGGCATCGACAGCTATCTCGCCATCAAGCAACTCCGCGACAAACTGGATCAACCTCTGGTGGGCGTCCAGCCGGATGGCAATTTCATCTACTCGATGCTGAAATACGGTCTTGGCGGTGCGGTCGTTCAACCCATCAAAGGCAAGATCGCGCTATCCTCGCCTTTCGCCCATAAGGCAGAGGAGATCGAACTCGCACCGATCTCAAAGCCGCCGCAAAAGGACGACTCTTGGGGATTCCGGTTCATCGCGCCTTGGACGCTCAGCCTGCCCTTCAACTTTCCGGCGGGGCAGCCGAGTTCGAGCGCAAGAAATCTGGCGAGGGCCACCGGCGAGTACAGCACGGCATTGCTGGGCCGTATCTTGGTACGACGCTGACGGCCTGGAGGCTTGGCGCCACTAATTCGCTCAATGGTCGCCAAGGCACCGCACTCGTACGAAGCTCTTAGAATGACGACCGCCATCAAAACGGCGAGAGTCGAGCATGAGGATGCAGCGGCTCCGACCCGACAGCTGAACACCAGGCAGCCTTTCACTCGCTACTCGTGCCTTGGCCGCAGAGCGCGCCGGCCCCCGAGCTGGCGGACCGCGTGGAAAGCACCATCCCTTTGGAGGCTGGATAAGGCGGTGAACCGCGACGGTATGACGAATGCCGCATGGTAGCGGGGGAGGGACTCGAACCCCCGACCCCAGGATTATGATTCCCGTGCTCTAACCAGCTGAGCTACCCCGCCATGGGCTCGCCATCGGCGGCTGGTGAGCCGCGGGTGCGAACGCGCGGCATATAAAGAGTGGCATGCGCGCCTGTCAAGCAAACCCGGACGGGGCAGCAACTTATTGCAGGCAGGGGCTATTTCGGCCTGACCGATGGGTCGCCACCGGGGCTGCCGGGCGGCGGAATCACCGGCGTGTTGCCGCCTTGCGGGGTCGGCGCACGCATTTCGGGATCGACACCGGCCGGCGGGCACAGCACGCCATCGGATTTGGCGAGCTTGTCGCCCAGCGGCTGGGCGGCCTGCCCGGTCGTGGTTCCCTCCGGCACTGCAGCACCCGGATGCGACGGCTGCTGCTGCGGCGCGCAATTCGTGGCGGCGCGCTGCGGCGCCGGCGGCGCGGTCTGTGCCGGCGGCGTGGCTGATGTCGGCGGCGCCTGCGCCGCGGCAACAGCGGGTGCCAGCATCAGCACACAGGATAAAGCGAGTGTTCGATTGATCCTCATGACGAGAAAACCGTGACGGCGCGCCGATGTTCCCTCGCAAAATCGCCGCAACCTCACGATTTGCGGAAGCGGATCAGCGAGAAATGCCCCATCGGCGGCATCGGGCGGCGCTCCGCAAGGCTGACCCCGCCATGCTTCGCCGCCCAATTGGTCAGCCGTTCCCACGGAAACTCCGGACGCCAGCCGAGCCGCCGCGCCAGCGGCGCGAAGGCGAGCTCGAAGACGCGGCGCGGGCCGCTCTCGGCGCCGATGTGATTGACCAGGATCAGCTCGCCGCCGGGCTTCAGCACGCGGATGAAATCGTCGAGCGTCGCCTCGGGATCCGGCACCGCGGTGATGACATATTGCGCGACCACCGCGTCGAAGAACGCATCCGGAAATGCGAGATTCTTGGCGTCCATCACCGCCAGCGCCTCGACATTGCTGAGGCCCTGCGTGCGCACGCGCTTGAGCGCCCGCCGCAGCATCGGCTCGGAAATATCGACGCCGCATAGTTTTGTGGTGCGCTTGTATTCCGACAGCGAGAGCCCGGTGCCGACGCCGACGTCCAGCACGCGGCCGCCGATCCGGTCGGCTTCCGCGATCGTCGACTGACGGCCCTGATCGAACACCTTGCCGAACACCAGATCGTAGATCGGTGCCCAGCGGCCATACGCCTTTTCGACCCCTTCGCGGTCGATGTCCCCAGCCATTCCCCTGCCCCGACGTTACTCTTGTTTGCGCATGATCGTCGCGGAAAACCGGTCCCCACTTTTCCGGATCATGCGCTATCCGCGAACCGCTTCTGCAAGCGGCGCCAACGCGTCCTGCGTCGCGGTCCGCATTGCGCGGCTGGCGCTTGCACTTCTGATGAAGCCGCCGCCGAGCACACGCGCCTGCCCGGAGGCCGCGTCGTAGAACACGCAGGCCTGGCCGGGCGACACGCCCTCCTCGCCGGCGACGAGCTCGACCTCATAGCCGCCATCGACGGCGCGCAACCACGCCGGCTGCGGCGCGCGCGTCGAACGCACGCGGACATAGATCTCGATGCCCTCGCCGATCACGCGATCCAGCGCGCCGTCGCCGATCCAGTTGACGTCGCGCAGCGCGATGCGATCCATCCGCAGTGCCTCGCGCGGTCCGACCACGACACGGCGCGTCGCCGCATCGAGCTTGACCACATAGAGCGGGCTGCCGGAGGCAATGCCGAGCCCCTTGCGCTGGCCGACGGTGAAATGAACGATGCCCTGGTGCTGGCCGATCACATGACCGTCGAGATCGACGATATCGCCCGGCGCGATCGCATTCGGCTTCAGCCGTCCGATGATGTCGGTATAGCGGCCGGTCGGCACGAAGCAGATGTCCTGGCTGTCCTGCTTGTCGGCGACCTCGAGATCGAAGCGCCGCGCCAGCTCGCGGGTCTGCGGCTTGGTCATGTCACCGAGCGGGAAGCGCAGGAAGTCGAGCTGCTCGCGCGTGGTCGCGAACAGGAAATAGCTCTGGTCGCGATCGGCATCCGCGGCACAGACCAGCGAGCGCGATCCGTCGGCAAGCCGCCGCGAGGCGACATAGTGGCCGGTTGCGAGCGCCTGCGCGCCGAGCTCGCGCGCGGTCGCGAGCAGGTCGCGAAACTTGACCGAACGGTTGCACTCGATGCACGGCACCGGCGTCTCGCCGAGCGCGTAGCTGTCGGCGAAATTGTCGATCACCGATTGCTTGAAGCGGCTTTCGTAGTCGAGCACGTAATGCGGGATGCCGATCCGCTCGGCGACATTGCGCGCGTCGTGGATGTCGCGGCCGGCGCAGCAGGCGCCCTTGCGATGGGTCGCGGCGCCATGGTCGTAGAGCTGCAGCGTGATCCCGACCACGTCGTAACCCTGCGACTTCAACAGCGCAGCCGTCACCGACGAGTCGACGCCGCCGGACATGGCAACGACGATCCGTGTGTCTTCAGGGCGGCCTTCGAGATCCAGACTGTTGAGCATCTTTAAGCGGTCATTGGTCACTGTCGCGGCGAGCTTAGACGCTCCGCGACGATATTGGAAAAAACCTTTTGTCCAGAGAGCCTTAGAACACATCCAAGGCCGGTTCGGTCGGTTCGGACGCGTTGGAGGCCACCTTTAATATAGGCCGTATTCCGGTGAGGCAATCCGCGGAAGCCGTGCCGTGCCGCGCCTGGACGGCAAATCTTGCCGCCGGGCAAAAAGGAGACCTGCCGGGAACCCGCTCCAGCCGACCAAGGCAGCCCCTAACCTTCTGAAATAACTCATTATTTATTGCCGTCCCTGGTTGGCCCACTCCTTGCTGACAAAACGCCGGAAGTCTCATTTGCGAGGGTTGGCAGTGGTCAGCGTCACGTCGGAAGCATTGGCAGGCCGGTCTTTTCAGGGCGCGACGCAGCGGTCGGCGCGGCCCGATCCCGCTTCGCAGGCGGGGAACGACGGCTTTGCCGCGCTGGTCGACAGCAACACTGCGTCCGCAAACGACAGCAGCCGCTACGACTCCCAGCCGGCGCCCTCGCGGCGGTCCGACGATCCGCCCTCGACGACCGACGCACGCCCCCGCGACACCAGCACGGGCCCCGACAGGACGTCGCGGGATTCCGGCAGTTCGCGCGACGACAACAAGGTCGACAGCGACGCGCCGTCCAAGACCAAGTCGAAATCGAAATCGGACGACTCGAAATCGAGCTCCGATGCGAACTCGACCAGTGACAAGCCGGACGCGACGCTGGCCGCTGCGCAGCAGGATCCCGGTGCGGCAACTGTGAATGCCGTGATTGCTCCTGTTGCCGCGACACCGGCGACCGCCCCGACACCGGCGGCCACCGCGCCGTCCGACCAGCCGGCCGCACCGCTCGCGATCGCGGCGGCGGCCATCGCGGCAAGCTCGGCCATCGCCGGCACTGGTGCCGCTGCCGGCACCGGCGCGCCTGCCGGCGCCGACACCGCAGCGGCGGCGGCCACCACAGCGAACGCCGACAAGGTCGCCAAGGCGGCCGGCGTCAAGACCGACGCGCAGATCATCACCACCAGCGATGCGGCAACGGCATCGGGCGCAGCGACAGCAACCGGCGATGCGACATTCGCCGCCGCGGTTGCCGCCGGAACGCCCGCCACCAAGACGACGGCGCAGGCCAAGACACAGCTCACCACGAAGGACGCGACGGCGACGATGCCGGCCGACCAGGACGGCGCCACAGCGGGCAGCGCCAACACCGCGCAGGCTGCTCCGACCAACATCGTTCCCGCCGCCGCGCAGCCGGCCGCCGTTGCCGGCAAGGCAAAGGCCGCCACCGACGGTGCCGCCGATGCCATCAAGGCCGACGCGGGCGGCGACGGCAATGCCGCGCCGACACCGGCGGTCGGCGGCCACGCCGCCGCGCAGACCCAGCTCACGACCCCCGATCCCAGCGCGCAGGCAGCGAACGCACTGCAGCCGCAACCCGCGACCACCCAGACGACGCCGTCTGCGACCGCACAATTGACCGTGACCAACGCTGCGCAAAGCGCCGCCGTGCCGCTCAGCGGGCTTGCGATGCAGATCGCCGCCTCCGCCAAGAGCGGCAAGAGTCGCTTCGAGATCCGGCTCGACCCCGCCGAGCTCGGCCGCATCGATGTCCGCATCGATGTCGATCGCAACGGCCAGGTCACCTCGCATCTCACCGTCGAACGTCCGGAAACGCTGTCGATGCTGCGCCAGGATGCCAACCAGCTGCAGCGCGCGCTCGACAATGCCGGCCTCTCGACCGGCAATGGCGGATTGCAGTTCAGCCTGCGCGACCAGTCGCAGTCAGGCCAAAACAACAATGGCCAGTCCAATCCGAACGCCCATCGTTTGATCGTCACCGAGGAGGACAGCGTTCCCGCCGCAGCGGCGGGCCGCTCCTACGGCCGTGCAACCGGCGCCCTCGGCGGCGTCGATATCAGAGTGTAAGGAGTTCACCATGGCAGTCGATGCAACTATGCCGACGCCCGTCGTCTCAGCACCGGGCACCAGCAACGGAACGAACTCTGGAAGCAGCAGCGGCAGCGGCCTGACGACCTCCTCGCAGGGCATCGCCGACAATTTCCAGACCTTCCTGACGCTGCTGACCACGCAGTTGCAGAACCAGAACCCGCTCGACCCGCTCGACACCAACCAGTTCACCCAGCAGCTGGTGCAGTTCGCGGGCGTCGAGCAGCAGCTGAAATCCAACGATCAGCTGAAGTCGCTGATCGAGATCGAGAAGAGCGCGCAGTCGACCCAGGCGCTGGTCTATGTCGGCAACACGGTCGCGGTCGACGGCAGCAAGACGCAGTTCGACAAATCCGCGACCTGGAATCTGGTGTCCCCGCAAGCCACCAGCGCCACCATCACGATCACCAGCGCGACCGGCCAGACCGCCTATTCCGGCAATTTCAGCCTGAAGCAGGGCAATGCCAGCTTCGTCTGGGATGGCAAGGGCAATGACGGCACGCAATGGCCGGCCGGCACCTACACGCTGACCGCCACCGGCAAGGATTCCAAGGGCAACCCGATCGCCATCTCGACCGAGGTGCAGGGCGTCGTCGACTCCGTCGACCTGACCGCCTCCCCGCCGCTGCTCTCGATCGGCGGGCAGACCTACACCACCGACAAGATCAAGCGCGTGGTGCGCGGGGCGACTGGCTCGAGCTGAGCACATTGCCACGATCCGTAGCTGCGCGTTGAGCGGGCGACCGCGCACACCACACTGTATCGTCGTCCTGGCGAAAGCCAGGACCCATATGTGGACGGCCCCCGTGGCACAAGAGCTGTTTGGTGAGATCGGATCGCTTGCATCCATATGTCCGGCCTGTTGGGTGCGATCGAATGGATCGCTGGCCAAGATGGTTTGCGCGATGCGAGTTCCAAACAACCACGCGGCCTGTTGGCAGCCGATGGGTCCTGCGGACTGTCTCGCATCGTTGCTCGATCGATCGCTCCATCTGCTCTTGCAGCTCCGGTCGGCCGGCGAGCGAGCCCGCCGGCTAATCGATTAGGCGGCGGCTGTCATGGGATTCATCCGTGCCGCCTCGTAACTCTCGCCCGTTGCCATCAGCTTCCAGGCGATACGGGCCACTTTGTTGGCGAGCGCCACGGCCGCAAGCTTCGGCGGCTTGCGCTTGATCAGGGCCAGCAGCCAGCGCGAGTGATGACCGCGTCCCCGCCTGGCCTGCTGGATCACCGCTGTGGCCCCGACCACCAGCAGACGGCGCAAGTTCTCATCGCCAGCCCGCGTGATCTTGCCAAGCCTGGTCTTGCCAGCGGTGGAGTGGTCCTTGGGTGTCAATCCCAGCCAGGCCGCAAAATGACGACCAGAACGGAACGTGCGCGGATCAGGTGTCTTCATCACCAGCGCGGTTGCAACGATCGGACCGACCGAGGGGATCTGAGCCAAGCGCCGGCCCGTGGCATCGGCGCGGTGCCAGGCCATCAGCTTGGCCTCAACCGCCTCCAACTCACCCTCGAGCCTGACGCGCTCCCGGCCCAGCACCACAAACAGCTCGCGCGCCAGAACCGGAAGCGTCTCGTCCTGCGCAATCCGCACCAGCAGTGGTTCGATCGCGTCCAGTCCCTTGGGGGCGATCAGGCCATACTCCGCCGCGTGGCCGCGTATCGTATTGGTCAGCTGGGTGCGCCGGACGATCAATCCGTCGCGGACACCCATCAGCATCAGCGCGGCCTGCTGCTCGGCCGTCTTCACCGGCACGAAGCGCATGCTCGGCCGGCTCATCGCTTCACACAGGCCTTCTGCATCCCGCCCGTCATTCTTGTTCCGCATCACGTAGGGTTTGACCAATTGCGGTGCCATCAGCTTCACCTCGTGACCGAGCTTGGAAAGCTGACGCGCCCAATGTTGCGAAGCCCCGCAGGCCTCCATCCCGATCACAGTCGGCGGCAATTTGGCGAAGAACTCCAGCACTTGTTTGCGCGACAGCTTCTTGCGCAGCACCACCTGCTCCGCCGCATCAACCCCATGCAGCACAAAAATATACTTCGACGTATCAATCCCAATGCGGATAATCTGGTTCACGGACGGCTCCCTTGTATGAGATCTAGACAACCTCATTCTGGCACACTGATGCCGTAGGGGGCCGTCCACACCATCAACCACCGCATTTGGTAATGAACGGGATCGTGGCCCCAGCGTCGCGCAACAATTGAGAGTTGGGGTAATGGGTCCTGGCTTTCGCCAGGACGACACTGAGTGTGTGGCGCGGGTTTTGTGGTCACACGATCGCATTCTCGCGACATGATTTGCCCGAGCTTTTGCTTCTCGTCTCGCCTCTGCTGGAGGGCGCAGGGAAAGCCGGGTGCCGATCGCGACGGTTCCATGCTATAGCCACGTCACTTGGCTGCTTGCTGTGGGGCTCGACAATGCCGATCAATCGCTTGCTGAAGACGGACGAATACACGCCGGAGCAAATCGAGCTCTTCAACAGGGCGTTCAGCCTGGCGCTGCATTCGATGGGTCTGGTCGATCGCAACGATCCGCTTTGCGAGATCGTGGCCCGCAAGGTCATCGAGATCGGCAAGACCGGGGCCCTCGACGCGAAGGGCATCGCGGAAGCGGCTGTCGCCAGCATCGGTCTCTGACGGCCGACGCGGTCGATGACCCCTGACCGAACGGCGCTTGTCCCGCGGATCAGGCGTTCCGGCTGATGGCGGGCCGCCGCCGTTGCTGGCGGCCCGCCATCAGAGCGGCCTCACTCGACTTCCTGGACGACCGTACGGGTGTCGGGATCGACCAGCATCACGCGCTGGCCGGTATAGACATAGCGATATCTGGTGAGCGACGGGCCCCAATCGGCAGGCACCGCTTCAAGCTCGACCTCGCGCGGCACAGGCGAGCCGACGACGATCCTCTCCCGCGTCTCGACGGGACGGATCTTGTGTTCGGTCACATAGCTGTGGATTCGCGTACGGTATTGCGGCTCGATCTGCACGGTGGCGGCATGTCCGGCACCGGTCGTGCCGACAATCGTGCTCTGGGCAAAAGCGCCCGTCGACGCCAATACGGCGGCAACAGAAATCAAAACCAGTCTTTTCATAACGTCCTCCTCACCGCTCCATGCGGCGTTTCGAGAACCGCGACAGAATGGCAATGTTCCTAATGGAGGATCCCCATCAATCGCGCCGCCGGCACGCCTCTCGCGGCAAGACCGGCTTCATCCGGGAATGATCGTCTTGTTCGGCTGGTCCAGTGCTGGCGCGTCCGGACTTTCGTTCTCCGCATTCAGTTCGACCTCGGCCGCGTGCCGGAATTGCTCGTCCCTGCCGTCGGGCTTTCCGGCCTTCTCCCAGAGCTGCCGCGCGTAGTCCCGGATCTGCTGTACGGTGGCCATGTCATTCCTCGGGAATTCCGAGCTCCTTGCGAACCGTCACGGCTGAGTCACCGACCTTCTCGACGGCTTTACGCAGCTGTTCGCGCGACACACCGAGGGCATGTGTCCAGCATCTCACCTGAAGCAGATCGTGCATGTTGATCTTCGATCGATCGAACTGCTCTTTCCTGGTCAGGCGCTTCGTCACTGAATTTCTCGCGTCAACCGCTCGGCCTGAGCCTCGGCCGTTGCTGGCGATCCAATCTTCCGGACAGTCATTTGTTCCTTTCTTGGATGGCTGGGTCCTCACCCCTCGGAGGAACATTCTCCACGAGCGATACTTCAGTCGTGAGAGGCCGCGGGCGGCAGCACGAACAAGGGTAAGCCATGACAGGCATTGCAGACAGGATCGGCGGACGGGTCAAGCAGCTCATCGCCGAGATCATCAACGATGGCAGGCTTGCCAAGGAAGGCGCGCAGCAGATCAAGAAGGCCGAGAACGCGCCGCCCGCGAAGCCGTTCGGCAATTTGGACAAGCTGACCTAGATGCCCAGATACTTCTTCCATCTCGCGGGCGACATCCCCGCACACGACGTCGTCGGTCACGACTGTGCCGACGACAAGGACGCCCAGGATCACGGCAGCTTCATCGCTCACCGGATCGGGACCGAAAAGCCGGAGATGGTTCGCGACGGCAATTTCATTTCGGTTCGCGATGCGGGCGATAGCGAACTCTTCCGCATCCCCCTGGCTTCGACGAGCGTCTGACGGGGAACGATCGTTCTCAGCTCGGCTCGGCTCGCTTCCCGCAGACCGACGCTGCCGGCCGATGTCCAGCATTCCCTGGCCGGCCCGCCGCATGGTGCTCTCAAGGAGGCGACCAGGACAGGCCACGCCCCGCCGTTCAATAGGAACAAACGACGACGAGCGCGGTTCGGACCTACATCAGGGTTGAAACACCAATTGCACACATGAAACGTCGCAATCGCTTCAAGCAAACCACGACGCTCGCATACCGCCTCATTCAGCTGGAGGAAGCGGCCCGCGCGAGGGCTTCGCATCTGCCTCCCGGCACCGAGCGGGAACGACTTCTCAAGAAGGCCCGCGAGGCCGAGCGCGCCGTCCAGATCGACCAATGGCTCGCCACTCCGGGAGCAGAGCCGCCACCATAGCGCTTCGATTCACATAAGTTGTGTCGATTCACATAAGCTAATGCGCGCACAGCCGCGAGAGGCGTTCGAGGCTCGGGCCCGCCCCAACGTCGGGTTTTGCCCCAACCAGACTTGCAGCCGGCCTCAACCCACCTCGCCCTTCGCTCCGGAGCGCCCCCATGCAGCATCTCGCGCACATGCCGATCAGGGGCGGCGGCTCAGTGAGAGCCCTTTCGTGCGAGCCGCACACCGCGTGGCGAATCGCCGAAGCGGGCTCGGAACAGACGGTTGAAATGCGAAACATCCGAGAAACCGACCTCGAGCGCGATATCGGAAATTCGCCGACGGCCGGCATCTGGCTCGGTGAGCAATTTGAGCGCCCGCTGGAGCCGCAATTCATTCAAGCGCTCGGTGAATGACGGTCCTGATGACGCCATCAGGCGCTGCAGATAGCGCGACGAGATGCCCTGGCCACGCGCAACCGTTTGAACGTTGAGCCCGGGCTCCTCAAAGTGTGCGGCGATGTAGTCGAGCACGGCACGGTGCCGCGCAGCGACGACGGCGCTCGCGCTGCTCTCGCCCAGCGCAGCACACTCGCCGATCGCGAGCGCGATGAGATCGTGGATATGGGTCACGACCGTATCGCGAAGCTTCGGCGCGCTCAGCGCTTTCGTCTTAAGCACCGATTTCAGGTATGAGATAAAGAGTCGGAATGCTTCTGTCCGGTGCCAAATTGGCCGCATGACCAGGCCTTCGACGTCGCTCACGCGCTGCGCAAGTGCCTCGCGCGGCACGGCCAGGCCGAATTGCAACCCGTCGATATAGGTGACGCTGGCAGGCTCGGAATGCAGAATTGCGATTGCATCGCCGGCGCGAAAATCGGCGTCTCGGCCGCGCTGCGATAGCTGACCTCTGCCCGGAGAGCAGAAGATGACCCCGATGGAGTCATCGCCATCGGCAAGGTTCGCCTGCAAACGCTTGAACCGCATCGACGTGCCCTTCAGCGCCAGCATGCGTAGACCCTGAACCGCTCGCAGCGACGCATCGGCCTGGAATGAAACGTTCGAGAGAGGCTCGATATCGGCGTGCACGATGCATCGGCCAAAGTGCTCGCGCCAGAGCGGGATACGAATGCGTTCCGGAAGCTCGCACGTCGAAAATCGATACGATGCGAAATTGGCTGCGTCCATCGGCATGGGGACCTCCAGCCTTCACAAAACACCAGAATGAAATGCTGCGGCACTCCACAGTCAGTATCTGCATTTTGCGATTCACGCACCGGCCTTCGCTCGATCCGTGCGCATGAGTCCAAGAAGCCACGCTACCGGTCTGCTAGTCTTGCTCGCCTGTGATTGATGCTGATGTGAACTGGTTCACTTGGTGATTAGAATATTACGTATATAATGACATCATGAAAATCGCGGCAAATTTCCCTTTTAAGAAGAAGCAGTCGCGATCGCTCTATTTATAATTGCTGCCATCGGATCCGTTTCAAACATTCCGGGCAGCGTGCAAGCGCAAATCAGTGTCGTGCCCCTGTACGCGGTTTCCTGGCTAAGACGCCACGCGCAGGTCATTCAGTAGAACGACTGATATCGATTTTGGTTGCGTCGGACTGCCTGCGGCACTGTCGGTTATCGCCGCCGGTTGAAATGGTCGAAATCTGTCACGTGGGAAAGTCAACCTAGTGATCAAGAAGGCGTTCGATCATGTCCATCATATTCGACATGCTTTATCGTGAATACTGTCGCGCCCGCCTCGCCGAAATGCGAAAGCAGCATTTGTTGCCGGCCATCGGCGACGTCGCGCAGGCGGCGCCGTCAGAGGATAGCGATCCACCCGGTCCCCGTGATTGCGGCTGGCCGGCGGAAGCGCCGCCAACCCTCGGGTAGTAGCTGGAGCGCACAATCATACAGGTTGGCCGGAGGCTAGTCCGGCACGCGCACGCCTCGGAGCACCCGGGCGTCTCATGGACCTGGGTCCGATGAGGCTGCGCGCCCGCCAGACAGATCGATAGATGCACGATCGAACCCGCAGCTCGAAGCGATTGCTCGGCGAGACTCCGCCGGAGTTCAGATCGACCGGCCGCGACCCGCGCATCGATGTCTGTCGCGGGATCGCGTTGTGGTGGATCTTTCTCGATCACATTCCAGACAACGTCGGAAGCTGGCTGACCCTGCGCAACTACGGCTTCTGCGATGCCGCCGAAATCTTCATGTTCATCTCGGGCGTCACCTGCGCACTGGCCTACGGCAGGGCGCGTCAGCGCGACGGTTGGCGCGGCATGATCGGCCGTTCGCTGCGGCGAGGATGGGATATCTATGCCGCCTTTCTGCTGCTGACGCTCGCCTGCGCGATCGTCGTCTACCTCGCGGGCAGCGACCGTCTCGCCGACGACAGCAATACGCGGGTTCTGTTCGAACGTCCGGGCGCAGCGCTTGCGCACGCCGCGGTGCTGCAATTCCACCCTGTCAATACCGACGTGCTGCCGGTCTTTGTGATCTGTCACGTGTTGTTCGCACCGCTGCTGTGGCTGCTGCTGCGAGCGCCGAACCTGGCGCTTGGTCTTTCGCTGTCGCTTTATGCGCTGGTGCATGTCTTCGGCTGGAGCATTCCCGCCTGGCCCGACGGCGTCTGGTTCTTCAACCCACTGGCCTGGCAGCTTCCGGTCGTGCTGGGCGCATGGTACGTCATCGAGGGAAGGACGATCCAGGGATGGGTGACGTCGCGCCCTGCGCTGGTTCTGTCCGCGCTCTATCTCGCGTTCGGCCTCGTCGTTGCGCTGGGCCACGGCATCAAGCCGCCGCTGCTGCCGCAGGCGCTGACGGATCTGCTGTTTCCGATGGACAAGTCGAATTTGAGCCCGTTGCGGCTGCTGCATTTTCTGGCACTTGCCATCGTGGTGTCATGGCTCGTTCCAGCGGGCTGGCAGGGACTGTCGACGCCGATGCTGCGCAGCGCGAGGCGTTGTGGCGAGAACTCGCTGCCGATCTATTGTCTCGGCGTCCTGCTGGCGCTCGCCAGCCAATGCGACCTGTTTGACATCTCGAACCGGCTCTCGATGCAGATCGGACTCAGTCTTGCCGGTGTCCTTGTGATGGCCGCGGTCGCGACGCTGCTGAACACGCTCGGCACCAAGCGCGCCCGGCCGCCGGATGTCGATGCCGCCGGACATGACCTTGTGCCGCGCGCCGGCGATCGCGGCATCTTCGACGGTCATGGCGCGCATATCCTCTAGAGCGCGTCATCGTGCGCGGGAGAAGCGGATGCTCTCCCACGCACGGTCAACGCCGACGCTCAGCTCGACTGCCGCGCGGCGTCGAGGATCAGCCGCGCGATCGCGTCCGGCTGCGAGATCAGCGCGAGATGGCTGGCCTTCACCTCGATCGTGGTGGCGCCCATCCGCTTGGCCATGAAGCGCTCGAGATCCGGATTGATGGTGCGATCTTCGGTCGAGACGGCGTAGTAGCTCGGCCTGCTGCGCCAGGCCGCATGGCTGGTCTTGCCGGTCAGCAGTTGCTTGTGGAACGGCTGCTGCACGGCATAGAGCACCTTCGCCTTCGCCTCCGGCAGGTCGCCGGCGAAATCGCGCAGGAACGCTTGTTCGCTGAGCCGGCCCTCGTCGCCGTCGAACACGATGCCCGCGCTCGCGGGCGGCGTCGGATAGGTCTTTGCCAGCGCGGTGTAATCCTCGTCCGCATCGGGTGCGCGCGCCGCGACATAGACCAGCGCCGAGACATTCGGATGCACGCCGGCCTCGGTGACGATCATGCCGGAGAAGGAATGGCCGACCAGCACGGTCGGACCATCCTGGCGATCGAGCACCCGCTGCGCGGAGGCAACCGCTTCAGGCAGCGTGGTCAACGGATTTTGCACCGACGTCACGTTGAGCCCGGCGGCCTGCAGGCGCGGAATGACCTCGGACCAGCAGGAGCCGTCGGCGAACAGGCCGTGCACCAGCACGACGTTGCGCGCCTTGACCGGCGGCGTGGTGGCGGCCATGCCGCGCGTGGACACCAGTGAAGCCGCGGCTCCAGCGAGCAAGGCGGTCGAGAAGGCGCGTCTGTTCATCATCATGTTACTGCTCCGTTGTTGTATGCTGAGTTGAAAATCAGAGAAGCGCGTCCACCTGCGGTGAACGGACAATCTCTCCTACGCGCGCAAAGGCCTCATGGTTACGCTCGATGCTGTCGTGATCGTAAAGATAGTTGACCATGATGCCGAAGGATTCCGCCATCGCGCGATCGGCCGTGTTGCCGAGCCAATTGATCCGCTCCAATCGGGCACCGTTGCCGAGATGGAAGCGCGCCACCGGATCGATGCGATTTCCTGACGCCGGCGAGCGCGTGAGATATTGCGCGCATAGCCTCATCAGGACCGGACGCCAGGTCTCGCTGGTCGCCGCGTCGTGCCACCAGCCTTCGCGGTCCAGCTCGCGCAGCATCGCGACCTCGTTGCCGCCGGATTGCGGCTGCTGGCTGAGCCAGCGCCGAAAGCCCGGGATCGGTGACAGCGTGGAGAAGCGTTTCAGCTGCGGGAATTCCGTTTGCAGCTCCTCGACCACCTGCTTGATCAGGAAGTTGCCGAACGACACGCCGCGCAGTCCGTCCTGGCAGTTGGAGATCGAATAGAAGATCGCGGTGTCGGCATGCGCGGCCCTGAGGCCGGCGCTGTCTTGATCCGCATCCTGCACCAGCAGCGGTCGCACGGCGGTGGCCAATCCCTGCACCAGCGCGACCTCGACGAAGATCAGCGGCTCGCCGGGCAGCGCGGGGTGGAAGAAGGCAAAGCAGCGGCGGTCGGGCGCAAGGCGGCGGCGCAGATCGTCCCAGCCCTTGATCTCGTGCACCGCCTCATAGGCGATCAGCTTCTCGAGCACGGCGGCCGGCGACTGCCAGTCGATGCGGCGAAGCTCGAGGAAGCCGCGATTGAACCATGAGACGAACAGATGCTTGAGATCGGCATCGAGCAGCTTCAGCTCCGGTTCGGGGCCGAGACGGCCGGCGATCTCGCTGCGCATCGCGATCAGGCTCGCCGTGCCGCCGGGCGCCATATTCATCCGCCGCAGCACCTCCTGGCGCGGCGGATCGGCGGCGTCGGCCAAGGCGGCCGCGGCCGCCGCGGTGCCGTCGGCAAGATAGCGCTTCGCCGCATCCTGCAGCGCCGTCGCGTCGGGCTGGAACGCGCTCGCCAGATAGCGTTGAAAGCCGTGCCGGCCGGTGGCATCGAGCGCGCGCATGGTCTGCTGCAATTGGCGCGCGATCAGGGCGCCCGACGCTTCGCCGCGCTCGGACAACAATGCCGCGGCGAGCTGCCTCGCTTTGTCGAGTGAGGCCGGTGGACTGCCTGGGATGTGCTCGGCGTGGGTCATGGGAGCCTCCTTCTAGCGGCGGAATTTGGCGGGCGGCGTGTAGAGGTTGCCCGATGCGGCGACGAGATCGTCGATGGATTTCGCGGCGAGCCAGTCGCGCGTCGCCGTCTCGACGTCGAGGCCGAGATCGGACGGCAGCATCACGATGCCGCGGCGGCGCAGACCGTCGGTCGTCCCGGCGTCCTGCCGCCGGCCGAACTCGGTGTCGCCGGCGACCGCGCGCAGGGCCGCCTCGCGCTCCTGCGGCGAGCGGCAACGCAACAGGTTGCAGACGCCGCGTTCGGTGATCACGTGGGTGACATCGTCGCCATGGATCATGACGGGCGGCAGCGCGAAGCCGGCCGAGGCCGCGAGGTCGAACGCGTCGAGGCGCTCGACGAAGCTCGGCGCGCCGTTCGGCTGCCAGGTCTGGACCATCTGCACCACGAGCTTGCGGCCGCGCAGGCGCTCGCCTGCTTCCTCGCCGGCACGCAGCCAGGCAACGCTGTCGTGGCGTCGGCCGCGCGGATCGGCACCCATGTTCGGCGCGCCGCCGAAGCCGGTGATGCGGTCCTTGGTGGCGGTCGAGCTGTTGCCCTCGGGATCGATCTGCAAGGTGCCGCCGACGAACAGATCGCAGGCATATTGTCCGGCGACCTGCGCCAGCGCGCGGTTGGAGCGCAGATTGCCGTCGGCGCCGACCGGAAACACGTCGGGACGGCTGGCGACATAGCGCTCCATGCCGAGCTCCGAGCCGAAGCAATAGACGTTGTCGACGAAGCCGGCTTCGATCGCGGGGATCAGCGTCGGATGCGGGTTGAGCACGAAATTCCGCGCGACCTTGCCCTTCAGCCCGCGCCTGGCGGCAAAGGTCGGCAGGATCAGCTCGATCGCTGCGGTGGCATAGCCGATGCCGTGATTGAGCCGTGTCACCTGATAAGGTTCGTACACCGCCGCAATCGCCATCATCGCCATCAGGACGTTCTCGTCCCTGATCTTGGCGGGATCGCGCGTGAACAGCGGATCGATCGCATACGGCTTCGGACCGGGCACCACGACATCGACCCAGTCGCCGGGGATATCGACGCGCGGCAGGCGATCGACGATTTCGTTGACCTGCGCCACGACGACGCCGCCGCGGAACGCCGCGGCCTCGGCGATGGTCGGCGTGTCCTCGGTGTTCGGACCGGTGTACAGATTGCCGTCGCGATCGGCCTTGTCGGCCACGATGAGCGCAACCTGCGGCGTCAGATCCACCAGCATCCGCGCGTAAAGCTCGAGATAGGTATGGATCGCGCCGATCCGCAGCGCCTTGGCGGCGACGAGCTCGGCAAGGCGGCGGCTCTGCGGGCCGGCAAAGGCGAAGTCCAGGCGGTTGGCGATGCCGCGCTCGAACACCGCGAGATGATCGGGAAGCGCCAGCACCGACTGCACCATGTGCAGATCATGCACCCGCGCCGGGTCCACCCCGGCGAGGCACGCGGCCAGGAAGTCGGCCTGTTTCTGGTTGTCGCCCTCGAGTGCCACCCGGTCGCCGGATGCGATAACCGCCTCCAGCAGCTCGATCGCGCGGTCGGGCGGGCAGACCTTTCCGTTTGTGCCGCAGACAGTTCGCGCGCGCACGAGGCGCGCCGTGCGATCGGTTCGTGGTGTCGTCTCCGACATGATGGCCTCTCCTTGCTTGATCATCTGAAGCGAAGGTAGGCGGGCGGAATTGATAATAGAAACGATATTCTATAATATGATTGATTACAGATATGGATTAATCGATGCTCGACCTCGAACTTTTGCGGGCCTTCGTCGCGGTCGCCGATTGCGGCGGCTTCCACCGCGCCGCCGAGCAATTGCATCTGACCCAGTCGACCATCAGCCAGCAGATCAAGCGGCTCGAGCTCGAGACCCGGCGGCCGCTGTTCCGGCGCACGACGCGCAGCGTCGCGCTGACCGACGAAGGCGAGATGCTGCTCGGCGATGCGCGGCGTTTGCTGCAGCTCGAGGAAGCGGCGCGGCAGCGGCTGGTGGCGCCGCGGCTGTCCGGCTCGATCCGTCTCGGCGTGGTCGAGGAAGTCGCCGGCGGCTCATTGCCGTCGGCGCTGGGCCGCTTCGCCGCGCTGCATCGCGGGGTCAAGCTCGAGGTGCAGATCGGTGTCAGCGCCGAACTGATCGAGCAGCTCAATGCGGGCCGGCTCGATCTGGTGTTCGCCAAGCGGCCGCTCGGAACGTCGAAAGGCCGTCTGGTGTGGCGCGAACCGCTGGTGTGGACCGCGGCGGAAACGTTCGATCTCGTTCCCGGCGCGCCGCTGCCGCTGGCGCTGTACCGCGAACGATCGGTGTCGCGCGACGCCGCACTCTCCGCGCTGCGCGACGGCGAGCTCGGCTGGGAGATCGTCTATACCAGCCCGAGCCTGACCGGCGTCCGTGCCGCCGCCGTCGCGGGACTTGCCGTCACCCCGCTGCCGCTCAGCGCGGTCACCACGGGCCTGCGCGTTCTCGGAATTGGCGACGGCCTGCCGCCGCTTCCCGATCTAGAATTCGCCATCTACGAGAAAAGACGGCCGGACAAGGCCTCAGAGGCGCTCGCCGATGCCTTGCTGACGCTGGCGCGCGGTCCCCTGCGCCCCACGATTTGAGCGCGCCGAACCGCGAATTGCGCCGCGCGCCGGTCTGCCCGACGGCGGGCAGACCCGAATGTTCCCGGCCGTTCCAACGAGATTCGTATTGAACGCTTGGGCTTAGGCAAATTTTAAACCGGGAGGCGTAGCTTACCCCTTGCGAGTTCAGTGGTTGAGAGTTTGTGAGTACGCCATGACAGAACCCCATCGCCCGAGGGTGAAATACGTCATCGGGCCTGACGGCAGCCCGTTAACGATTGCGGATTTGCCGGCCCCCGGTACCAAACGGTGGGTCATCCGCCGCAAGGCCGAAGTCGTCGCTGCGGTCCGCGGCGGCCTGCTCTCTCTCGAGGAGGCCTGCAGCCGCTACACATTGACCGTCGATGAATTCCTTTCCTGGCAGTTCTCGATCGACCAGCACGGTCTGGCCGGGCTGCGCACCACCCGCATCCAGCAATATCGGCAGTAATTCGGCGCCGATCCTGTGGCATTTGACGAAAACCGGCCTCGCCTTGCGAAGCCGGTTTTTTTCATGTCCGCGATTTTGCCGCGGTCCTTAACCTTCGTTAACCATATGGAAACCATACCCTAGGCAATATTTGCCCAGTCGGACCCGCGCGGGCCGAATCCTGGGGGCCGTTGGTGCAAAGTCTGGTTGCTTTCCTGAGAGGTCTTGGTGCGGCCCGCCTCGCGGCCATGGTTGCGGTCACCGCGGCCCTGATCGGCTTCTTCGCCTTCGTCATCATGCGCGTCACGACGCCACAGATGACCACCCTCTTCACCGACCTGTCGACCGAGGATTCCTCTGGAATCATCAAGGAGCTGGAACGCCAGGCGATCCCGTTCGAGCTGCGCAATGACGGCGCCGCAATCATGGTGCCGAAGGACAAGGTGACGCGGCTCAGGATGAAGCTCGCCGAGGGCGGCATGCCCAAGGGCGGCGGCGTCGGCTACGAGATCTTCGACAAGTCGGATGCCCTGGGCACCACGAGCTTCGTCCAGAACATCAATCATCTGCGGGCGCTGGAGGGCGAGCTCGCCCGCACCATCCGCGCCATCGACCGCGTCCAGGCCGCGCGCGTCCATCTGGTACTGCCGGAGAAGCCGCTGTTCTCGCGCGAGACGCCGGAGCCCTCCGCTTCGATCGTGCTCAGGGTGCGTGGCGCGCTGGAGCCGCAGCAGATCCGGGCTATCCGCCACGTCGTCGCCTCCGCCGTCAACGGGCTGAAGCCGCAGCGGGTCTCGATCGTCGACGAGGCCGGGCAACTGCTCGCCGACGGCGCCCAGTCCGATGCCGACGCCGCGGTCGGCGACGAGCGCCGCGCCGCCTTCGAGAAGCGGATGCGCAAGCAGGTCGAGGACATCGTCTCCTCGGTGGTCGGCGCCGGCCGCGCCCGCGTCCAGCTCTCCGCCGACTTCGACTACAACAAGATCACCCAGACCTCGGACAAGTTCGACCCCGAAGGACGGGTGCTGCGCTCGACCCAGACCCGCGAGGAAAGTAGCCTCACCGCCGACAATTCCGGCCAGGTCACCGTCGCCAACGAGCTGCCGGGCGGCCAGAACCAGGACAACGCCGCCCGCGCCCGCGACCAGAGCAAGAAGAGCGAAGAGACCAACAATTACGAGATTTCGCGCACCACCAAGACCGAGGTGACCGAGGCCGGCCGCGTCAATCGCATCTCGGTCGCGGTGCTGGTCGACGGCAGCTACTCCAAGAACGAAAAAGGCGAGCTGGTCTATCAGGACCGCACCAAGGAGCAGCTCGACCGCATCGCCGCTTTGGTCCGCTCCGCGATCGGCTTCGACCAGAAGCGCGGCGACCAGGTCGAGGTCGTCAACCTGCGCTTCGCCGAGCCGCCCGCCGCGCAGCCGATCGCCGAGCCGACCGGCGTGCTCGGCATGCTGCAGTTCACCAAGGATGACGTGATGTACGTCATCGAGCTCGGCGTCATGATGATGCTCGGCCTCGTCGTGCTGTTCATGGTGGTCCGCCCGCTGGTCAAGCGCATCGTGGCGGCCGACGTCATTCCGGCGCTGGCCGGCGCGGGCATGCCCGCGTTGGCGGAAGCGCATGCCGAGAGCGCCGCAACGCCAGGTCAGGCGCTGATCCCGAGCGGCAGCGGCGCGGCGCAATTGATCGACGTCGCCCAGATCCAGGGCCAGGTCCACGCCCAGGCCGTGCACCGGGTCGGCGAGCTCGCCGAACGCAATCCGAACGAAACCGTCTCCATCGTCCGTCAATGGCTGAGCGAGCCGGTAGAGAACTGACATGGCCGCCGTACCCCAGACCACCAACGCCAACGACATCGCCACCGTCCTCTCGACGCTGGCGAACCGGCAAAGCGCCCGGCCCAAGGGCAAGCCGTTACCCGGCCCCAAGCGCGCGGCAATCCTGATGCTCGCACTCGGCGAGCAGTATGGCGGCAAGATCTGGTCGATGCTCGACGACGAGGAAGTCCGCGAGCTGTCGGTCCACATGTCGACCCTCGGCACCGTCGAGGCCGACGTGGTCGAGGACTTGATGCTGGAATTCGTCTCGCGGATGTCGGCCTCCGGCGCGCTGATGGGCAATTTCGACGCCACCGAACGGCTGCTGCAGCAATACCTGCCGGCCGAGCGCGTCTCCGGCATCATGGACGAGATCCGCGGCCCGGCCGGCCGCAACATGTGGGAGAAGCTCTCCAACGTGCAGGAAGAGGTGCTCGCCAACTACCTCAAGAACGAATACCCGCAGACCATCGCCGTGGTGCTGTCGAAGCTGAAGCCGGAGCACGCCGCGCGCGTGCTCGCGATCCTGCCCGAGGACATCGCCCTCGACGTGGTCGGCCGCATGCTGCGGATGGAAGCCGTGCAGAAGGAAGTCATCGAGCGCGTCGAGCAGACGCTGCGCACCGAGTTCATGTCGAACCTGTCGCAGACCCGCCGCCGCGACGCCCATGAGGTGATGGCCGAGATCTTCAACAATTTCGACCGCCAGACCGAGACCCGCTTCATCACCTCGCTGGAAGAGGAAAACCGCGAATCCGCCGAGCGCATCAAGGCGCTGATGTTCACCTTCGACGATTTGATCAAGCTCGATACCGCCTCGGCCCAGACGCTGATGCGCAACATCGACAAGGACAAGCTCGGCGTCGCGCTGAAGAGCGCCAACGAGGAGGTGCGCAGCTTCTTCCTCGGCAACATGTCCTCGCGCGCCGGCAAGATGCTGATGGACGACATGGCCGCGATGGGCCCGGTGCGGCTGCGCGACGTCGACGAGGCCCAGGCCCTTCTGGTCAACCTCGCCAAGGATCTCGCCGCCCGCGGCGAGATCACGCTGACCAAGAACCGCGCCGACGACGAGCTGGTGTATTGATGGCCGCGCCCGCAAAATTCCTGTTCGACACGGATTTCTCGGCGCCGGACCGCGCACGCGAACGCGCGCCGACGCCGGCCGAGGTCGCGCAGAAGGTCGCCGACGCCGAGGCGCGGGCCTATCGCGCCGGCTACGAGGCCGCGCTGCGCGAGGCCAAGGTCGAGAGCGACCGCCGGGCCGCGCAGGCGTTGGAGGAGATCGGCACCGCGATCAAGGGCATCGCGGCGCGCTTCGCCGGCATCGAGACGCGGATGGAGACCGAGGCGGTGGACGTCGCGGTGGCGGTCGCCCGCAAGCTTTGTTCCGAGCTGATCGCGCGCGAGCCGCTCGGCGAGATCACCGCGCTGGTCTCCGACTGCTTCTCGCATCTGGTGGCGACGCCGCATCTCGTGGTCCGCATCAACGACGCGCTCTACGAGGCGGCGCATGACAATATCGAGCGGATGGCGGCGCATTCCGGCTTTCAGGGCCGGCTGGTGATCCTGGCCGAGCCGACGATTGCGACCGGCGACTGCCGGATCGAATGGGCCGATGGCGGCGTCGTGCTGGAACGCGCCGCGATCGAAGGCAAGATCAACGAACTCGTCGGGCGCTATCTGGCGTCCCGCGGCGAGGCCGGCTGAAGGCGATTGAGGGCTGAACCATGACCGACACCGACACCCAAGTCCCGCTTCCCGATCTCAATTCCGCCGACGCGCCCACCATCGACGACATCGGCTACAACGAGGACGAACATGCCGCGCGCATCGCGGCCGATCTGGAGGCCGTGTTCGACGTGCCGGTGCAGGTCTCGGCGGTGCTCGGCCGCTCCAAGATGGACGTCGGCGACCTCTTGAAACTCGGACCGGGCACCGTGCTCGAACTCGACCGCCGCGTCGGCGAGGCGATCGACATCTACGTCAACAACCGCCTGGTGGCGCGTGGCGAAGTGGTGCTGGTGGAAGACAAGCTCGGCGTGACCATGACCGAAATCATCAAGGCAGAACGCTCTTAATAACTCAGGCGGTCACGCGCGGGACCTGCGCGACCAGACGAACAGGAGATCATCATGCGGCTTCTCATCGTTGGCACCCTGAAGGGCCAACTCACGACCGCGACCAAGATCGCGATGGACAACGGCGCCTCCGTGACCCACGCCGAGGCCGCCGAACAGGCGATGAACGTGCTGCGCGGCGGCAAGGGCGCCGACCTC
The DNA here is from genome assembly GCF_024171045.1 of Bradyrhizobium sp. USDA 4538. Classification (NCBI taxonomy): domain Bacteria; kingdom Pseudomonadati; phylum Pseudomonadota; class Alphaproteobacteria; order Hyphomicrobiales; family Nitrobacteraceae; genus Bradyrhizobium; species Bradyrhizobium sp. USDA 4538. The sequence goes on along the minus strand of NZ_JALJZE010000001.1, from coordinate 5,030,225 downwards.
CTGCTGGTCGATGTCGGTCTCGACATCCGCGACCTCGTGATGCGGCTCGACGCCGAGCACATCCACGTGCCGATCGTCGCCTGCGGCATCTCCAACGACGCCCGCGCCGCGGTCGCCGCGATCCATGCCGGCGCCAAGGAATACATCCCGCTGCCGCCGGACCCCGAGTTGATCGCAGCGGTGCTGGCCGCGGTCGCCAATGACGCGCGCGATTTGATCTACCGCGACGAGGCGATGGGCCGGGTGATCAAGCTGGCGCAGCAGATCGCGGGCTCGGACGCCTCCGTCATGATCACCGGCGAGTCCGGCACCGGCAAGGAAGTGCTGGCGCGCTACGTCCATTCCCGCTCGGCCCGCGCCAAGCGGCCGTTCATCTCGATCAACTGCGCCGCGATCCCCGAGCACCTCTTGGAATCCGAGCTGTTCGGCCATGAGAAGGGTGCCTTCACCGGCGCGGTCGCGCGCCGCATCGGCAAGTTCGAGGAAGCGACCGGCGGCACGCTGTTGCTCGACGAAATCTCCGAGATGGACGTGCGGCTGCAGTCCAAGCTGCTGCGCGCGATCCAGGAGCGCGTGATCGACCGCGTCGGCGGCACCAAGCCGGTCCCGGTCGACATCCGCATCATCGCGACCTCGAACCGCAACCTCTCGGAGGCGGTGCGCGAAGGCACCTTCCGCGAGGACCTGCTGTTCCGCCTCAACGTCGTCAACCTGAAGATTCCGCCGCTGCGCGACCGCCCGGCCGACATCCTCGAGCTGGCGCAGCATTTCGCCAGGAAATATGCCGAGGCCAACGGCATGCCGGTCCGTCCGATCTCGACTGATGCCCGCCGCATCCTGACCGCGAACCGCTGGCAGGGCAACGTCCGCGAGCTCGAGAACACCATCCATCGCGCGGTCCTGATGGCGCAGGGCGACGAGATCGGCGCTGAGGCGATCCTGACCCCCGACGGCGACCGCCTCGACCTCGCCAAGACCGCGCCCGCGGTCGCGCACGCCACGCTGGCCGCCGAGCAGGTCACCCGCGCGCTGGTGGGCCGCACGGTCGCCGATGTCGAGCGCGACCTGATCCTGGAGACGCTGAAGCACTGCCTCGGCAATCGCACCCATGCCGCCAACATCCTCGGCATCTCGATCCGCACGCTGCGCAACAAGCTGAACGAATATGCCGACGGCGGCATTCCGATCACCCCGGCCGGCAATGGCGCGCCCGACTATCAGCGCATGGCGAACGCCGGCTGAGCACGGGAAGCGACGGATTAAGTCCCGCCGTTTGCCTCGCCTCACGAATAACTGGGCGCGTCGGGCTTGCGGAAGATCCGGATCGGATCGCCGGGCGTGATGTCGCGACCGGTGAACGTCACATAGGCATAGAGCGCGAGATAGGCGACGGCGATCGCACCGACGAGATAGAACAGCCAGGTTCCCACGCGTTTCATCCAACGGTCACCTCTCCGAAACATCCGCGCCATTTAATGCGCCGATTGGGAAAGCGCCACAGCCAACATGCCGCGCCGGCCTCGGCGCCGTTCATCCCTTGAATCTTGCGGCAGGTTGCCTTATTCAATCTCCTATTGCGTTTACATTCTTAGACAACTGGAGAGTGATATGGCCCTTTATGCGCAGACCAGCGGCACCCTGTCCACGACCTCCGCGACTTTAACGCCGATGCAAGGCCTCAGCCTGACGATTCCGGAGGGCGTCGGCACCACCGCGATCATCACCCTTAACGTTCCGAATCCCTACGCCACGGGCAACGATATTCCGGGCGGCGTGTTCGGAGTCACCGTCAATGGCACGGTCTCGCCGGTCGTCGCAAGCTTCACCTATAACGAGACCCCGTCGAGCTTTGGCCGTATCCCGACCACGCTCGTCGTTGGCATTCCGCTGGCCAATGCAGCTCAGACCATCCAGGCTGTATGGGCTGGCGTCCGCGGCAGCAATGTGATCATCGACAGCCCGGCATCGCTGAGCGCAGTTTTCTAAAGTCCGATCCGGATAAGCACCGCGCGCTAACGCGGCCCTCACACATGAACATGACGCGACGGCAGGCTGACCTCAGCCAGCCGCGCGGCGTCTTCCTCATGGTCGATCGCGACATACTCGCCGTGCCAATATGCCAGCGCGGCGGTGCGCTCTGACGCGATCACGTCGAGCACGCGGCCGATGACGATCACGTGCGAATGCCGTTCGATGGTCTCCTCGACCTCGCAATCAACCGCGGTCAACGCGCCGACCAGCAGCGGGACGCCTGACGCGCGCGTCGTCCACTCGGCGCCGGTGAAGCGGTCCGCGCCCTTCAGGCCGCCCTTGCCGGTGAAGCGCTCGGCGATGTCGCGCTGATCCGCGGCCAGGATGTTGACGCCGAACACGCCATGGCGCGCGATCAGCGGCCATGACGAGGCCGCGCGGTTGATGCTGACGATCAAGGACGGCGGCTCGACCGACAGCGACGACACCGAGGTCACCGTCATTCCCGAGATATCCTTGGCCCGGCCGGCCGTGATCACGCTGACGCCGCCGGTGAGGTGACGCATCGCGCCGCGGAATTCGGCGGCCGCAACCGCTGATACGATCGAAACATTGCGGACGATGGAATTCATGGCGACCTCACAGACTGTCTTCGCTGCCTTCGAGCAGATGCTTCAGGATCTCGCCCTCCAGCGCGGCGAGTTCGGCTGACCCGCGCCGGCGCGGCCGCGGCAGGTCGATCGTGACATCCTCGGCGATGCGGCCGTCCTCGATGACCAGCACGCGGTCGGCGAGCGCGACCGCCTCGGCGACGTCATGCGTCACCAGGATCGCGGTGAAGCCCTGGTCGCGCCAGACCCGCTCCAGCAGTTGCTGCATCGAGATCCGCGTCAGCGCATCGAGTGCGCCGAGCGGTTCGTCCAATGCCAGCACGCGCGGCTGGCTGACCAGCGCCCGCGCCAGCGCCACGCGCTGCTTCTGCCCGCCCGACAGCACCGACGGCCACTGGGTGCGCTTGTCGCCGAGTCCGACCTCGACCAGCGCGCGCTCGGCGCGCGCCTGTGCATCAGCAGACGAGCGCTCGCGCCCCAGCCCGACCTCGACATTGGACAGCACCCGCGCCCAGGGCAGCAGCCGCGGCTCCTGGAACATGACGCGCACGTCCTGCGCCCGCGGCGGTTCGCCGAAGGCGATGGTTCCCGCCGTCGGCGCGTCGAGGCCGGCGATCAGACGCAGCAGCGTGCTCTTGCCGCAGCCGCTGCGGCCGACGATCGCGACGAACTGGCCGGCCGGGATGTGCAGGTCGATGCCGCGCAGCACCTCGGTGTCGCCGAACGCCTTGCGCAGGCCGCGGATGGTCAGCGACAGGCCGCGGGCCGCGCCTTCCGGCACGCGCCGCAACTGCCTCGCCTTCACGACGATCTCGGTGCGGTCGACCGGCTCGGCTTCCGCGGTTTCGAAACGAAGCGCTTCTTGCATTCTGATTCTCACTTCTTCTGGAAGGCGGGATGCCACGACAGGGTCAGCCGCTCCAGCGCCCGCGAGGCGCTGTCGGCGAGCTTGCCGAGCAAGGCGTAGATCAGGATCGAGAGCACGACGACGTCGATCAGCATGAACTCGCGCGCCTGCATCGCCATGTAGCCGAGGCCCGACGAGGCCGCGATGGTCTCGGCGACGATCAAGGTCAGCCACATGATGCCGAGCGCGAAGCGCAGGCCGACGAAGATCGAGGGCAGCGCGCCGGGGAAGATCACCCGGCGGAACAGCTCGCCGTCGGTCATACCGTAGATGCGGCCCATCTCGATCAGCTGCGGGTCGACGGTGCGAATGCCGTGCAGCGTGTTGAGATAGATCGGGAAGAACACGCCGAGCGCAACCAGGAACAGCTTGGCCGACTCGTCGATGCCGAACCACAGGATGACGAGCGGGATCAGCGCCAAATGCGGAATGTTGCGCACCATCTGCAAGGTGGTGTCGGTGAGCTTTGCCGACAGCTGCGACAGGCCGTTGGCGAGGCCGAAGGCAAAGCCGATGCCGCCGCCGATCAAGAAGCCGATCGAGGCGCGCCAGAAGCTGACCCAGATGTTGCGGACCAGTTCGCCGGACAGCAGCAACTTCCATCCCGCCACCGCGACGTCAGTCGGCGCCGGCAACACCCGCGAGGGCACGTAGCCGGTGACGCAAGCAAGCTGCCACACCAGCACGATCGCCAGCGGCACGATCCAGGGGATCAAGCCGTCGACCTTCGGGAGTTTCGGCGCGCTGGAGCTGTTTCCGTTCCGATGGGATCGGAACGGAGCTCCAGATTTTTGTTTTGACGCGTTTTCTTCACGCGAACCGGCATCCACTTCGCTCGAAAACGCTTTGCGGCGCGGGAGACTGTCGATGAGACTCATGATTGCGATGCCTGCTTCTGCGGACGATAGTCGTTGCCGATGGTCTCACCGAACGGCCCGGTGTTGACGCGGATCGGCGTCACGTTGCCGCCCTGCGCCAGCGACAGCAGTGGGAACACCAATTCGGCGAAGCGATAGGCTTCCTCGAGATGCGGGTAGCCCGACATGATGAAGGTATCGACGCCGATCTCCTGATACTCCTTGATCCGCGCGGCGACGGTCTCGGGATCGCCGACCAGCGCGGTGCCGGCCCCGCCGCGCACCAGGCCGACGCCGGCCCACAGGTTCGGGCTGATCTCGAGCTTGTCGCGGCGGCCGCCATGCAGCTGCGCCATGCGCTGCTGGCCGACCGAATCCATCCGCGCAAAGATCTTTTGCGCGGCGGCCACCGTGTCGTCGGTGACGTACTGAATCAGCTCGTCGGCGGCGCGCCACGCTTCCGCGTTGGTCTCGCGCACGATCACATGCAGGCGGATGCCGAACGAGAGCTTGCGGCCGCGCTGCGCCGCCACCGCCTTCACCTTGGCGATCTTCTCGGCGACCTGCGCCGGCGGCTCGCCCCAGGTGAGATATTTGTCGACGGTGTCGACCGCGACGTCGATGCCGGCATCCGAGGAGCCGCCGAAATACAGCGGCGGCCGCGGCGACTGCACCGGATTGAACAGCAGGCGGCCGTCCTCGATCCTTATGTGCTCGCCTTCGACATTGACGGTCTTGCCCGCCAGCAGATCGCTGTAGACGTTGAGGAACTCGCGGGTCACCGCGTAGCGCTCGTCGTGACCTAAGAAGATGCCGTCGCCCTTGTTCTCGATCGGATCGCCGCCGGTGACGACGTTGATCAGAAGGCGGCCGTTCGACAGCCGGTCCAGCGTCGCGGTCATCCGTGCGGCGACGCTCGGCGACTGCAGGCCGGGCCTCACCGCCACGAGATAGCGCAGGCGTTCGGTCCAGGGCGCGACGGCAGAGGCCACCACCCAGGAATCCTCGCAGCTCCGCCCGGTCGGCAACAGCACGCCGTAATAGCCGAGCTGATCCGCGGCCTGCGCGATCTGGCGCAGATAATTGAAGTTCACCTCGCGGCCGCCGATTGACGTGCCGAGATAGCGGCTGTCGCCGTGGGTCGGCAGGAACCAGAGGATGTTGGCGTTGGTTGGGGTGCTCACGTGCCCGGCCTCCATGCGACGTCGGAAATCTTGATTTGTTTCGGGATCAGGCCGAGCGCGAAGAACGTGTCGGCGACCTGCTGCTGGTCCGCGACCACCGCATCGGTGACCGGCTTGATGCCGTAGGCCTGCCGCTTCAGCGCGACCTCGACCACCGGCACCGACAGGCCGATGCTCGGCGCCAGCTGCTCGGCAACGGCGTGGATATCGCCCTTGGCCCAGTCGTCGACCTCGCTCAGCTGCGCCAGCACGAGCTCGACGATCTTCGGATCGGCCTGCAGGAATTTCTTCGAGGCGAAGTAGAACTGATAGTTCGCGACGATGCCGGTGCCGTCGGCGACCGTGCGGGCGCCGGTCGCAGCCTCCGCCGCGGCCTGGAACGGATCCCAGATCACCCAGGCATCGACCGCGCCGCGCTCGAACGCCGCGCGTGCATCGGCCGGCGCCAGGAACACCGGCTCGATCTCGGAATATTTGACGCCGGCCTTCTCCAGCGCCTTCACCAAGAGATAGTGGACGTTGGAGCCCTTGTTCAGCGCGACCTTCTTGCCCTTCAGGTCAGTGACCGACTTGATCGCGCTGTCCTTCGGCACCAGGATCGCCTCGCCCTTCGGCGCCGGCGGCTCGTAGGCGACATACTGGATCGGCGCGCCGGCGGCCTGCGCGAAGATCGGCGGCGCCTCGCCGGTGTTGCCGAAATCGATCGCGCCGACATTGAGCGCCTCGAGCAGCGGCGGCCCGGACGGAAACTCGGTCCACACCACCTTGGTGCCGACCGCCTTCAGCTTTTCCTCGAGCGAGCCCTTGCTCTTGAGCAGCACCAGCTTGCCGTATTTCTGGTAACCGATGCGGACCACTTTCTCCTGGCCGTAGGAGGCACTGACGGTTGCGGCGACGATGCTGAGCGACAGCACCGCGCGGGCGATCCAGCGTCGAAATAAACGCGTCATGGGACTATCCTCTGCATTGAAATGACCAAACGCGCGCCGATCAGGTCTGGGGATTGCGCCAGACGATGTCGCGGATCGCGATCTGCTTCGGGATCAGGCCGAGCTTGAAGAAGCGGTCGGCGACGCCCTGCTGGGTCGCGATGATGTCGTCGGTCACGGGTCCGACCGAGAAGCCCGCCCGCTTCGCCGCGATGGTCTGGATATCGAGCGGCACGCCGGTGACGGCGGCCAGCGATTTGGCGACCTCGTCGGGATGCGCCTGCGCCCATGCCGCGCTCGACGTCGTGACATCGACGATCTGCTGCAGGACCGCGCCGCGATTGCGGGCGAAGTCGCGGTTGGCGATGTAGAACGAGTTGGTCTTGGTGATGTCGCGCGTCTTGACCAGAATGCGGCCGTTCTGCCTGGTCTCGGCGATCGCGAAATACGGATCCCAGATCGCCCAGGCATCGATGCCGCCATTGGCGAAGGCCGGACCGGCGTCCGGCGGCGTCAGATAGACCGGCGTGATGTCGTCATAGGTGAGCCCGGCCTTCTCCAGCGTCTGGATCACGACATTGTGCGCGCTCGATCCCTTGGTGAAGCCGACGCGCTTGCCCTTGAGATCGGCGATTGACGCGATCGCCGAATTCTGCGGCACCAGGATGCCGGACCCGTTGATGATGGGCTGCGCCGCGGCATAGACGATGGCCGCGCCCGCGGCCTGCGCGAAGATCGGCGGGGAATCGCCGACCGCGCCGTAATCGACGCTGCCGACATTCATCGCTTCCATCATCGGCGGGCCCGAGGAGAACTCGACCCATTTCACGCCGATGCCCTGCGGCTTGAAATGATTTTCCAAGGCCTCGCGCTGGCGCGTGATAACGAGCACGCCGTTCTTCTGGTAGCCGATACGAATTTCCTTCGCGTCCGCCTGCGCCTTCGCACCGCGTGACAGCGCAGCGGCGGCGGCCGTGACGAGCGACAGCTGGAGGAACTCACGACGCTTCATTCCAAACTCTCCTGACGATCAAGCGCGCTATCGCGCTGCACGATCATGCGATGTCAGGATGATGGGGCGCGCGAATGAAGCTGTCGAGCACCGCACAAAAATAGCGATGCCAGCACTTCGGTGCTGGCATCGCGCGTGCCGTTTCTTTTAAGGCGCGGATCGCGTGTAGCGAATTATTTTCTTCACGCGATCGCGAGGCGGCTGCGCATTAATTGATCAGCCCGCAGCTGCTGCCTTCGAGCCGACATTGACCGCGAGTTTACCATAGCGGTCCGTGAACGCCTGGGTGTCGATCTCCTCGAGCTTAATCGAGCCATCGAGCACGCCCTTCTTCCAGGCATCGTGCTCGGGATCGTGCTGGAACTCCGGCATCACTTCTTTCGCGAACAGCTCGAGCGAATCGCAGATGTGCTCATGGGTGTTCTTGCCGGCCTGGTTGAGCAGGATCACCTGATCGATATGCGAGGCGCGGAAGCGCCGCAGCTTCTTGCGCAAGGTCTCGGGCGAGCCGATCAGGCCGCCGCGCAGCGCGGCCTCCTGCGCCTCCGGATTGTCCCGCTTCCACTTGTTGTACTCGTCCCACATGTTGACGGTGCCGGGCGCCGGGCGTTGCCGGTTCTGTGCCTGGCCGTAATAGCGCAGCGCGAACTGGAAGAAGGTTGCGCCGTCGGCGCGCCGGCGGGCTTCCTCGTCGGTCTTCGCGCACATGAAGAACGAGACCAGCGCCATGTTCGGATTGATCTTGTAGTCGGCGAGCTTCTTCAGCCGCTTGGTGATCGCGTTGTAATAGGCGTGCACCCAGGCATGCGCCGCCTCGGCGCTGACGAACTGAAAGCCGAGCGCGCCAAATCCGTTCTGCCCGGCGCGTTCGATGGTCGGCAATTGCGAGCATGCCATCCAGAGCGGCGGATGCGGCTTCTGCACCGGCTTCGGCACGACATTGCGCAGCGGGATATCGAAATATTGTCCGTGATGCTCGGTGCCGACCTTGCTGAACATCGGAAAGATCGCCTGCACGGCTTCCTCGAACACCTCGCGCTTGGTCTCCATGTCGCGGCCGAACGGCGTCAGCTCGGTGATCGAAGCGCTCTCGCCCATGCCGAACTCGCAGCGGCCGTTGCTCAGGAGATCGAGCACCGCGACCCGCTCGGCGACGCGGGCGGGATGATTGGTGGTGAGCTGGAAGATGCCGTGGCCGAGCCGGATGTGTTTGGTGCGCTGGCTCGCGGCGGCAAGGAAGGATTCCGGCGCCGGCGAGTGCGAATATTCCTCGAGGAAGTGGTGCTCCACGACCCAGGCGTAGTCGTAAGCGAGCCGGTCGGCGGTTTCCAATTGCGTCAGCGCGTTCTGGTAGAGCCTGAGCTCGTCGCCGTCGTTCCAGGGGCGCGGCAGTTGCAGCTCGTAAAAGATGCCGAATTTCATGGAGTCACTCCCAAGGTCGCTTGCTCGACCACTTATCGTGGTCTCGACCGCTTGTTGTTTTGGGGCAGTCTAGTGGCGCTCCGGATCAAGTCTAGCCTCGGGGGCGAAACCCCAATTCCGCGCAGCGGGAGACGGCTTGATCGGAACGCATGAATGTTTAGCTTGTGCTGGCCTGAGTCGCGGCGCTATCGGTCGCGCGCTCACTCTTCCGAAAGCCCATGACCACGTTCACGCCGCATCAGGACACTGCGCTGAAAGCCGTCGCCGACTGGCTGAAGGCCAAGCCCGGCCAGAATGGCACGCCGCCGGTGTTCCGCCTGTTCGGCTATGCCGGAACCGGCAAGACCACGCTCGCCCGCCACATCGCCGAAGGTGTCGACGGCGAGGTGAAGTTCGCGGCCTTCACCGGCAAGGCGGCGCTCGTGATGCGCAACAAAGGGTGTGACAGCGCCTCGACGATCCATTCGCTGATCTACCGCGCCCGCGAGTCCGGCGTCGAGCAGCCGAGCTTCGAGCTCTGGGACGATGCCCCGGCATCAAAGGCGAAGCTGATCGTGATCGACGAGTGCTCGATGGTCGATGCCGAGCTCGGCCGCGATTTGATGTCGTTCGACTGCCCGCTGCTGGTGCTCGGCGATCCCGCGCAATTGCCGCCGATCCAGGGCGGCGGCTTCTTCACCGATGCCGAGCCCGACGCGATGCTGACCGAGGTGCACCGCCAGGCGCAGGACGATCCGATCGTGCGGATGTCGATGGATATCCGCGAGGGTCGCGAGCTCGAGATCGGCCGCCATGGCGAGAGCGAGGTGGTGTCACGCAAGGAGCTCGATCCGGACCGCGTGATGAGCGCCGACCAGGTGCTGGTCGGCCGCAACAACACCCGCCGCGCCTACAACATGCGGGTGCGGCAGCGGCAGAACATCGAGGATCCGCTGCCGGTCGCCGGCGACAAGCTGGTCTGCCTGCGCAACAACCGCAAGAAGGGCCTGTTCAACGGCGGCCTGTGGCGGGTCAAGGCGCGCGCGCAGTCGAAATCCAGGATCATCACCATGCGCGTGATGCCGGACGAGGATTTCGGCTACAAGGTCACCAAGGTCTCGGTGCGCGGCGAGTGCTTCGACGGCGGCGTCGAGGGCGTGCCGTGGGAGCAGCGCAAGCCCTATGACGAGTTCGACTACGGCTATGTGCTGACCGTGCACAAGTCGCAGGGCTCGCAATGGGACGACGTCGTGCTGTTCGACGAGAGCTTTGCCTTCCAGGACTCGCGCGCGCGGTGGCTGTACACGGGGATCACGCGGGCGGCGAAGCGGCTCAGCGTGGTGGTGTGACGCCGTCATTCCGGGATGGTGCGTAAGCACCAGACCCGGAATCTCGAGATTCTCGGTGCGCAATTGCGCACCTGAGGGTTCGATGCTTTCGCATCGCCCCGGAATGACGCTCGCAAACGCGCATTTCCCTCACGAAACCGTGTGGCCGGCGCCGTAACAAAACGCCTCCTCGCCCGTATTTTGAAGCGTCGGAGCCACCCGGCCTGATTGGCCAATGCCGGCTCCCGCTCTAGACTGGCCCCACTTGCGATCCCACGAGGAACCCATGCCCAAAAGCTCCCTCAGCCGCCTCTCGCTGTGCGCCGCCGCGATCGGCGCGCTGGCCGTCACAGCTTTTGCCGTTGCGCCCTCGCTTGCCGCCGAGGACGCCGTGATCATCCCGGCGCCGGCCGCGAGCGCGCCGGAATCCGGCATCAAGACCGCAGTGCTGGCCGGCGGCTGCTTCTGGGGTGTGCAGGGCGTATTCCAGCACACCGCCGGCATCGTCAGCGCGGTGTCCGGCTACTCCGGCGGCAGCAAGGCAAGCGCCGATTACGAGAAGGTCTCGACCGGCACCACCGGCCATGCGGAATCGGTCGAGATCAAGTACGACCCGCAGAAGATCTCCTACGGCAAGATCCTGCAGATCTTCTTTTCCGTCGTGCACGACCCGACCCAGCTGAACCGGCAGGGCCCCGATTCCGGCACGCAATATCGCTCGGCGATCTTCACCACCAGCGACGAGCAGAAGAAGGTCGCGGACGCCTATATCGTCCAGCTCAACGCGGCCAAGGTCTACAAGAAGCCGATCGTCACCAAGGTCGGCGCGCTGGAGGCGTTCTATCCGGCGGAGGGCTACCACCAGGACTATCTGACGCTGCACCCGAACCAGCCCTATATTGCCTATAACGACATCCCGAAGGTCGAGAACCTGAAGAAGATCTTCGCGGAGAACTATATCGAGAAGCCGACGCTGGTGGGCAGCACCAAGGTCACCAACTGAGGCGACGCTTCCCGTCATTGCGAGCGAAGCGAAGCAATCCATGCCGCGGCAAGCGGAAAGATGGATTGCTTCGTCGCTTCAGCGCAAAATTGCCTTGCAATTTTGTCGCGAGCTCCTCGCAATGACAACCAACAAGGGAGTTTCCATGTCCGATACCAAGACCGACGGCAAGATCCGCAAGAGCGAAGCCGAGTGGCGCAAGGAATTGACGCCGATGCAGTACGCCGTGCTGCGCGAGAAAGCGACCGAGCGGCCCTTCACCGGCGAATACGAGCATGATCCCCGCAAGGGCACCTATGTCTGTGCCGGCTGCGGGCAGACGCTGTTCGAATCCGACCAGAAGTTCGATTCCGGCTGCGGCTGGCCGAGCTTCTCCAAGCCCGCGGTCGAGAGCCATGTCGACGAGGAGCGCGACATGAGCCACGGCATGATCCGCACCGAGGTGCTGTGCTCGAAATGCGACGGCCATCTCGGCCACGTCTTCAACGACGGCCCCGGCCCGACCGGCCTGCGCTACTGCATCAACTCGGCGGCGCTGAAGCTCGACGAGAAGAAGTAACGGCTGCGATTTTTGTCATGCGCGGGCTTGACCCGCGCATCCATCAAGGAGAGAGCCTTTCTCTGCGATGGATTGCCGGGTCAAGCCCGGCAATGACGACAGTGGGTTGGGCAAATATCCTGGCCTCACGTCGAACAATTTCTCCGCCCCGCGCGACCAAGAACCGGTCGCGCGGGGTTTTGTTTTGGCCGTGGTGACCTGCGCGTCAAACGAAGGAAATTTTGATGTCACGGATTCCAGGAAAGCTTTTGTTCGGTCTCGGTCTTGCCGGCCTCATCGTCGGGAGCGCGGTGAGCGGGCCTGCGTTGGCTGCCGACAAGATCTCGCTGTTCAAGGTCATCACCAGCAAGGACGAGATCGTCATCGGCCTGACCGATGCCGACCTCGCAGAGGTCGAAGGCCAGAATGCCGGCGGCATCGCCAAGATGCTGGTTGCGAAGGGCACGATGAGCGTCTGGCAATACGCCGTGCACAAGTCCCCCTCCGGCGATCTCGAACAGGCGCCGGTGCACAAGGTCGGACTGATCGCCAACGACTCGCTGCGGGTCGAGCCCTATCCGACCCCGCTGAAGGTGCTGCCGATCGACGAAGGCAGGAAATAGCCACCAGGGCCACCGGCAACATCCTCGTGATCGGCTGACGGCCTTAACGACTCGCAGGCCGGAATGTGCTTTGCTCGGTGTTCGCGGGGCCGTAGGCGTCTCGCCGTGCGGCTGCCGCCTGTTCTGAGGAGGGCGCCATGTCGCTTGGACTGATCCTCATCATCCTTCTGCTGATTATCCTGCTGGGTGGCTATAGCGGCCGAATTCGCGGCTATGGCTATGGCCTCGGCCACTCCGGAATGGGCCTTTTCGGGGTGATTTTGATCGTGGTCGCGATCCTGGCCTGGCTCGACAAGATTTGAGCACCATAAACCATTGAAATAAAAGAATTTATCTGGCCGGCCCCCGTGCTATGCGCGGATTCAGCATGTGCCCTGTCAGGGGCTCTTCTGGGGTCGCATTTTTGTCAAAGAGGCCTATATTAGGGGTCGAAATGACATGTACGGCGCGCCGCCGATAATAGGCCGCCGTCCCCCAAAATCCCTTTCGCAACGCCAACTGAAAAGAACACAAGAGGTCGTCGACCATGCGTCCCCTGCGTCCGTTCAACTATAACACATCCGCCGAACTGTTCCCCGCCGCGATCCGCAAGAAGAAGCGGGCGGGTTTCGCCTACCGCCGTTTCGGCACCGCTGCCGAGGCCGTGCAGTTCGCGATGGAGCAGCTGCCGGCGGACTCGCTGAACGGCGCCTATCTCCAGGTCGAGGAAGCCCGTTTCGACCAGAACGGCATCCGCTCGCTCTATGAGAGCGAGGCTTTTCCGCTGCCGCGTCGTCCGCGCCCGGCCGCCAGCCAGACCGACGCTGACGCCGCATAAGCTTTCTGCTCTTCGCTCAACGAAAAGCCCTCGGATCGATCCGGGGGCTTTTGTTTTGAGAGTTAAAATCGCGGCTGCTTGTCGAGCCAGCGCCGCAGCATCCGCACATTGCGGATATTGGCGCGGAACATGACGTCGAAGGCATCGCCCGCCACCGGCACCATGCCGATCACGCCGTCGACGGCGACGTTGGCGAGCATCCGCGCGGTGATGTGCCAGGGCGCGCCCAGCAGACGCGCCTCGCGCACCAGCCATAGCGAGATCGCGGTGGTGATGATATCGCCGACCACCGGGATCAGGCCGATCAGCCCGTCGATGCCGTAGCGCACATTGGTGCCCGGAACGATGAAGGCGACGTCGAGTAGTTTTGCGATCATCTCCAGCCGCTGCAGCCGCTGCTCGCGGGTCAGATTGCCGAACGGGTTGGCGGAGGAGTTGCGGAAGTCGAACTGGAAGCCTTCCTGAAAGGCTCCCTGAAAACCTTGGAACTGCGGATGCAGCAGGCCATCGGCGAGCTCGCGCCCGTCCTGGTCGATGACCTTGCCGCGCGCCTGCGCGCCGCCAAAGGGCGGCCGCGATCGCGCGGCGTGGGGCGTGAAGATGTCGTCCTCGGGCATGGCCATCACATGGTAACGCAGGCAGGCGGTTCAAGTTGCGTCACATTACCACTGTGTCACCTTCAAGGCCTATTACCTCGAGGCTCTGCCGCGCTCGCTTCAGTAGACGCCCTTGTTCATGGTTCTGAGCCGCTGCGCCAGCGTCCGCATGACCTTCAGGGCAAAATGCGGCGTCTGGCTCACGAGGAAGAGAAACTGCTTTTCCGAAACCGGGACGAGCTCGACATCCGTGAGCGCCGTGGCGGTCGCGCTCCTTGGCTCATTGTCGATCAACGCCATCTCGCCAAAGATCGTGTCGGGCGCCAGATCCGCCATCGTCTTGTTGCCGACCTGAATGCGCACATAGCCGCTCTTGATCACGAAGAGCTCGTTGGCCTGCTCGCCCTCGCGAAAGATAATGCCGCCGGCTCGGACCAGGCGCGTTTCGATACTGTTGCCCGTCAGAAGGCTGAAGCTTGCATCTGCCACTCGAAATTCCTTTCCCCGAATCCGGACGCAGATCCCGTACGTCCCGGTCGTCTGCAGCGACGGCTGAAATAAATGCGCGAACACAGAATAGAGCAGGCCCGGGATCGGCATCGCCACTGCCCCGGGCGGCCGCGGGTCACGAGGACGAACGCGGACATGACATTGGGACTACGTTTGCATGACGATGATGTGACAGTTGTGTGAAGGTAGCCGGACCTCCGGCGTCTCGCGCGCTGATACGATTACTGCAAGGGGCGATCTATTCCGCGCCGGGCGTTGAGCGCGGCCCTTGTCCGATCGCGACGTGCTCATTTCGCGGTTGGGTCAGAAGTCGCCGAACGCGACTTCTGCTTTTCCCTTGGTACTGAGCACCTGCCCTAATGCTGGGAAGCCGGCTGCGCCGGCGCGTGCAGCTCTTCGGCATATTTGTGCGCCAGCCAGGACGTGATCACGCCCGGGATGAAGCCGACCATTCCGTACAGGATGAACTGCACCGCGCCGCTTTCGGAGCCGTGCGAGGCGTAGGTCAGCGCCGCGCCGACGAACGCCACCGCACCAACGAGCAGCATCCGCACCACCGGCGCGATCCGCCTCACATGCATCAGGATGTCGTCGATCGCACCGAACATCAGCGACGGCACGATGCCGAACAGATAATTGTATTGCAGCGACTTCACGAACACGACGAGCAGCTTGGTCACCTCGCCGCCGCTGGTCTCGGTCCAGTAGCCGGACTGATAGGTGGTCATGAGCAGCAGCAGGAAGCCGCCGATGAACGGCCCGATGGCTGCGAAGATCAGATAGCGTTTCATGGCGTGCCCTTGCCCGACGTCAACCAAGTGTAACGCGGTCGCGCGACGGTTCTAGGGAAAAATCGAAAGTCGCGGCGATGTTCCGGAGCTCTGCACGTCGATGCGCTGCAACAGCCGCTGATCTTGCTGCGATACGGAATCGCCCGGACGAAGCCGGGCGACGACATTGCTGGCGACCGGGGCGAGAGCTAAGGCCGCTACTCACCCCACGCCGCGAACGCCTCGTTGAAGGCTCGCTCGCCGGGGGCGCCCTTTTCGATCGCGATGATGGCGCGGCGCTGGTTGGTGTAGACCAGCGGCACGTCGAACCAGGAGCGCTCCTTCAGGAGCTGCAGGTTGCGCGAGCGGTCGGCGTCGACATTGGAGAGGCCGACCAGGAAGAAGCCGTCGGTGACCTTGACCGCGAGCCCGGCCAGCGGCGTGCCGCGTGCCTGCTCGTTCGACTTCATCAGGATGCCCGGCACGTTGCCGACGCCGCCATTGGCGAAGTCCTGCGGCAGGATGAAGGTCAATTCCGCGGTATGGCTCGCCGGCAGCGATGAATCGGTGTTGCGGCGGAACGACATCGTCATCTTGAACTTGCGATCGGGAATGTCGATGTCGGCGCGCACGGCGATGTCGGGCTTCTGGTTGCCCGATCCCTTGACCTGCTCGGTGCGCCAGACCACCGAACCGACATACTGCTTGCCCTTCGGATCCGACGGGTCCTCGTCATACAGCACCACGCGCTGCGCCACCGGGGCGACCGTCTCGCCCGACGACGAGGGCTGGCCGACGCGGTCGGTGATCTTCTTGCTCGCAGGCGTCGACGCGGCATCCTTCGGCGCCTCGACCGGGGCCGAGGATTTGAGCAGGCTGCTGACGAGGGTCATGGCCTGCTGCCGGAACAGGATGCCGGTGCCGACCAGGATCAGCAGGATGCCGATCACGATCGCGGTCTTGAACGGGAACATCGAGCCGACGCGCGGCGGCTTCTTCGGCTCGCGCTCGCCGTTGCCGGCCCGCGACCGCTGCGGCGGCGGACCTTGCGGCGGCTGCGGGGTGTAGCGCTCGGCCTCCTCGATCGACTCGTCGTAGGAATACGGCGCCTCGGGATCGCCGCCGCGATTCTCAAGGCTCGGCTCGAGCCGATCGAATTCCGGCGAGGGCGACGGCACGTTGGCGTAGGTCTTGCGCGCGTTGCGGCTGGCTTGCGCCGCGGCACGGCCGAGATCGTCGGCATCGGCGGTGATGTCGCGGAAGCCGCGCACGCCCGGCGCGGCCGGCGGCACCGGCGGCGGCGCACCTTCCGGACCGCGGCGGGGCGGGCCCGGCCGGGCCGGCGGCGCCTGGGTCTCGGGCGGGACCGGCGGGTTCTGCGGCCGCGGCGGGGCCGGCAGCGGTGTGTCGGGGCGCAGATTGCGCGGCGGACGGGGGTCGGCCGGGGGCCGCGGGCGCGCGGCAGTGTCGGCGGGACTGGCCTCGGGCGGCCGGGCATTGGCGCGGCTGCCGCGGACAGCGGCGGCAGCACCGCCGGGGCGCGAGGCCTCGCGGGCGCGCTGCGCGGCCTCGGACTCGACCTTGCGAACCGCCTCTTCCAGCGACAGCCGTTCGCGGGTGATCTCGGACTCGGAGAGCGGCGGCTGCACGCCGCGGAGCTGCTGGATCAACGCCGTTCGCGCCCGCGCATACAGCGCACGGCGGGCTTCGCCGGGGGCGTTGGGGTCCAATCCGGCGATGGCACGGGCGATCAGCGGGTAGTAGTCAGCCATTTCCACACAATTGGAGGGATATAGGTAATATCCCGTTAAGCCTCGAACGGATTCTGTACCAGAATAGTATCTTCACGCTCCGGGCTGGTGGACAGCAGGGCGATCGGACACCCCACCAGTTCCTCGACCCGGCGAACGTACTTGATGGCCTGGGCCGGCAGGTCCGCCCAGGACCGCGCATTGGCGGTCGGCTGTTTCCAGCCCTCGATGATCTCATAGATCGGCTCGACCCGGGCCTGCGCGCCCTCGCCCGCCGGCAGATGGTCGATCTCCTTGCCGTCGAGCTTGTAGCCGATGCAGACCTTGATGCTGTCGAACCCGTCCAGAATATCGAGCTTGGTCAGCGCCAGCCCGGCAATTCCGCAGGTGCGGACAGTCTGTCGCACCAGCATGGCATCGAACCAGCCGACCCGGCGCTTGCGCCCGGTATTGACGCCGAATTCCTTGCCGCGACGGCCGATTTCCTCGCCGATCTCGTCGTTCAGCTCGGTCGGGAACGGACCCTGGCCGACCCGGGTGGTGTAGGCCTTGCAGATGCCCAGCACATAGCCGACCGCGCCCGGGCCGAGGCCGGTGCCGGTCGCGGCCTGCGCCGCCACTGTGTTGGACGACGTCACATAGGGATAGGTGCCGTGGTCGACGTCGAGCAGCGCGCCCTGCGCGCCCTCGAACAGGATGCGCTTGCCCTCGCGGCGCTTGAGGTCCAGCAGCCGCCACACCGTCTCGGCATAGGGCAATAGCTTCGGCGCCATCGCTGACAGCTCGCTCAGGATGCTCTTGCCGTCGATCTCCGCGAGGTTGAGGCCGCGGCGCAGCGCATTGTGATGCGCCAGCAGGCGTTCGATCTTGTGCGGCAGGGTGTCGAGGTCGGCGAGGTCCATCAGGCGGATGGCGCGGCGGCCGACCTTGTCCTCATAGGCCGGGCCGATGCCGCGGCGGGTCGTGCCGATCGAGGTGATGGCGTTGGACGATTCGCGCAAGGCGTCGAGCTCGCGATGCAGCGGCAGGATCAGCGTGACGTTCTCGGCGATCCGCAGATTGTCCGGTCCGACCGCCACGCCCTGCCCCTTCAGCTTGGCGACTTCGTCGAGGAAGGCCTGCGGATCGAACACCACGCCATTGCCGATCACCGCGAGCTTGTTCGGGCGCAGCACGCCGGAGGGCAGCAGCGCCAGCTTGTAGGTCTCGCCATTGATCACGAGCGTATGGCCGGCATTGTGGCCGCCCTGGAAGCGCACGACGATGTCGGCCTGTTCCGACAGCCAGTCGACGATCTTGCCCTTCCCTTCGTCACCCCATTGGGCGCCGACGACGACAACATTGGCCATTGCGAAGATGTTCCCTTCAGGTGTTTCAGACCATGATCGCGGCGAAAACGCGTCCGCCCACAGCGACCTGCATTGATATGCCCAGCCTAAATCGCGGCGCCCGGCCGCGCGCACGCAAGGCGCCTACCGGATAAAGGAAGCGGCTCGGCTGCGCAAGCAAGAAGGGGCTCGTTTACGCCTTTTAGACGACCTACAACCCTTTGATATCCCCATTAAATTCCATGCTGCGCCCGGCCGCACCGGGCTGGCGGGAATTTAATGTTACGGCAACGTGACGCCGGACCTGCTGTGGATTGATCGCAGCTCCTATTACGGCGATCATTCACCTAGATTAACCGGCAGGGTCCATGCCCAATTCCACCCAAGCGACGATGGCGCTGCGCAAGCTCGGCATTGCCTTCAAGCTTCACACCTATGTCTACGATTCCAGCGCCGAGAGCATCGGGCTGCAGGCGGCCGAGGCGCTCGGCGTCGACCCGAATCGCATGCTCAAGACGCTGATGGCGGAGGTCGACGGCAAGCCGGTCTGCGCCGTGGTGCCGTCCGACTGCGAGGTCAGCATGAAGAAGCTTGCCGCCGCCCTCGGCGGCAAGTCGGCCAGGATGATGCGCCCGGCCGATGCCGAGCGGCTGACCGGCTATCATGTCGGCGGCATCAGCCCGTTCGGCCAGAAGAAGAAGGTGCCGACCGCGATCGACGAGACCGCCCTCACCCACGTCACGGTCTTCGTCAATGGCGGCCAGCGCGGCCTGCAGATCGAGATCGATCCGAACGACGCCGCGCTTGCCGCCGGCGCCACGATGAAGGCGCTGGTGGCGACGCAGGACTGATCCTACGCAAGGCTGAGCCTGCGCGAGACCGATCCTGCGCGAGACTGATCCGAAGACCGGCCGCCGCGATCAATGCGAGGATTTGTCCCTCATGAACTCCGCGCCGACGAAGTCGGACAGACCGGATAATTCCTCGGCCGTAATATCGTTGACGTTGAGCCGCAGCTGCATGATCGCGAGGTCGAGCAGATGCGCGGCGAAGCTTGCGCCGGCCGCCCTCACGATGCTGCGCTGCTCGATCAAGACAGCGATGACGTCGCGCAAACTGCGCACTTGCACTTGATCCATGGCCCTTTGCCCGGCGCCGGCCGTTGTTAGCTGAGTTGTCATTGGGATACCGATTGTAGTGTGCTGATGGACGCCGCACCCACGGTTGGGATGTACGGCAGATGCCCGGCTTCGTCGCCGAGATGCGGGATGCGCGGGCGCATCTCGCGGATTTCGATGTCGATGGTCATCGGCGGGGGAATCAGCGTCACCGAGGCTTTCGGCCATGGCGCCGGATTCGGGCTGACGCCGGTGAAGCGATAGGCCGCGGCGATCTCGAGCGCGAGCAGTTGCAGCTCGAGCATCGCAACCCCCATCCCGGCGCAGGCGCGCGGACCGGCGCCGAACGGGATGTAGGCGTCGGTGTTGTAGCGCCGCGTCAGCAGGAAGCGGTCCGGATCCTCGAAATGCCGGGGATCGCGCTGCAGCTGCCAGGGGCAGATCAACAGCGAGGTGCCGACCTTGAGATCGCGCCCGCCGATCGTCACCGGCTGCATCACCTCGCGCGAGAACCACCAGGCGCTGGGGTAGAGCCGGCAGACCTCCTTGACCAACGTCGCGCTCAGATTGGCGCGCTTCACCGCCTCGAGCCGCAGCTCGCCGTCGTCGCCGAGGCACTCCGCCGCCTCGTCGGCAATCTCGTCCATCAGGGCGGGATTGGTGGCCATCTGGTAGAACATCCACGCCGCAGTCGAACCTGTGGTGTGATGGCCGGCCAGCAGCAATGTCAGGATCTCGTCCTCGAGATCGCGATCGGTCAGGCCGAGCGCCTCGAGATCGCGCAGCGCACTGCTCGAGCCGGCCTTGCGGCGCAGACGTTGCACCACCGTCGACATCGCAAGCTTGGCACAGACCCGGTTCTTGCGCCGCCGATACCAGGCCACCGGACCGAACGGCAACGCGCGGAACATCTCTTCCGCAAGATCGTCCTCGATCGCGCCCACCGCCTGAACCAGGGCTTCCTCGTCGCCGGACGACATCACCTGGGAGCCGAAGATCGCGACGCAGATCGTCCGCAGCGCCAGCATCGCGGTGATATGGTGCGGATCGAACGATCCGAGCCGCGCCAGGCTGGCGCCGACCGCGCGGATCTCGGCGCACATATGCGGCAGGAATTTCTCGACGCTGCCCTTGGCCATGTGCTTCTGCAGCACCGCTCGCCGCCGCTTGTGCTCCTCGCCGCTCAGCATCAGCGAGCTGCGGCCGAGCACCGGCGTCAGCTTCTTGATCAGCTTGCCCTTTCCGATGTCGGTCTCCGGCGCCTTGAGGATCGGGCGCAGCAGATCCGGATCGTTCACCAGGAACACCGGCGCGGGACCGAGCTGCAACGGCACCAGCCCCAGCGCGGACTCGTTGCCGCGCGTCAGCAGCAGACGCAGCGGATCACGCTGGAATGCTCGAACGTCCGAGAACATGTGAAGCATCGTGGATCTCCAATTGCCGTCCAAGGTCGAGGAATTTGGTCAGGCCGGGATTGGCGGCGAGACCGAGCGGAATTTCTCCGGCGAGCGCCGTCAGCGGGCGGCCCGTGCGATCATTGCCGATCACCTGCGGCGGGCCGTAGCGGCGGGTGCGGATGTCCATCCGGGTGAGAAAACGCTCATAGGAGAGGTCGGCCAGCGCGACGAGCGCCTTCGCTCCGCGCAGCTCGGCGAAGCGGAACATCAGCGCATAGTTCACGCGTGCGGCCTGCGACCTCGCGACGTTCGGCAGCACGCCGAAACGGCTGATCTCCCAGGCGTCGCGGCTGCTCGGAAAGCGACGCAGCGCAAGCTGCGAGAAGACCGACTTGGTGAGATAGGGATAATCGGTGCGGATGGCCCGGAAGCCGCCGACGAGCTCGACGCCGGAGAACAACAGGCAGTGCTCGGTATACCAGCAGTCGAACTGATCGCGTTCGATATCCCCGACCGTGGTCAGAAGCCAGCCGCAATGGTCGACGAACAGGCGCTTGCGCAGCCGCAACATCGCCCCGACATGCGCCGGATCAAGCTCTTCCCTGGTAATGAGGGCGTGGTAGCCGTCCAATGAATGAAGCATTTGTCCCTTCCTCCAAATGCGGGAACATCTGGAACAAAAGGGGTTAACTGTGGTACCCCCTAAAACCGGGGGTTTTCGTCAATGGGCCTGGTAGACGCGATTTCGACCATCGAGGCGTCGGATACCATCGACGAGCTCAGCTCGTCATTGCATCGCGTTGTCCAGAATTACGGCTTCTCGGGCTTTGCCTTTGTCGATGCCGGCCGGCCCGACCTTGATCTGCCCTATCATATCGGCACATTTCCCGACGCCTGGAAGCGGGCGTATGTGCAGAACGAGTTCGTTCATGCCGATCCGGCGCTGGCGCGGTCACGACGCACCAACACGCCGTTCAGCTGGAGCAGCCTGAAGCTGCCGGAGCGAAGCGGACGCAAGCGACCGCCCGAGGTCAAGACGATGGATGCCGCCCGGGAGTTCGGATTCAAGGACGGCTTCGTCGTTCCCTTCCACTATCGCGACCGGCTCGGCGCGGTGCATTCGAGCTCGACGGTGTTCTTCTGGGAAGACGAGCCGCGCGACTTCGACAAGCTGTTCGTCTGCCATCGCCATGAACTGCATCTGTTGATGATCTATTGGGTGCAGCGGGCGATGGACATCGTCAACCGCGACCAGCGCAACGCGCCGACCATCCTCAAGCCCGCGGACGCCGCCGAAACCATCAAGCTCACCGGCCGGGAAAAGGAAGTGATCGCCTGGGCGGCGCGCGGCAAGACCGTGGCCGACACCGCGCAGATCCTCGGCATTTCGCCGGAGACGGTGGAAGGCTTCATCAAGCAGGCGCTGCGGAAGCTCGAGGCATCCAACAAGACCCATGGGGTGGCCAAGAGCATCGCGCTCGGGATCATCGATTTGTGAGCGGCGCCGCGCAGCCATGGCGGCGCTCCCGGGGCTGCCGCCATGCCGACCGCATCGCCCTGCCAGGACCAGACACCGTGATATGTGGCGCGGTCACACATTCGGTTGGGTTCATCTCCCCGGTCGCCCCCTGATTGCATTCGCGGACGGTCTTGATAATAAGGGCCGTGGCCGGATGACGCTGATGCGAGCATCCCAGACCAGGGTGCGCACTCCGGTGCCCGTCCGGCGCGACTGCCCGGCTGGCGTCGAGGCGCGGATCATCCTGCACGTTGCCCGGTACGGCAGGACCCGTCGTCCAGCCGCATGATCCGTAGAAGTCCCATCGCGACGAACCGCCGGTTCATTTGCTACCAACTTTTGTAGCGGAAATGCTGTCCACGGACCTAGCTGGAGATGGTCTGAACGCATCATGAGCACATCACAGGACGACCAGATCGACCAATTGGTGCAGGCGCGCTGGCGCGCCATCGGGCTGTCGCAGGCGGA
Organism: Bradyrhizobium sp. USDA 4538; assembly: GCF_024171045.1. Lineage (NCBI taxonomy): Bacteria > Pseudomonadati > Pseudomonadota > Alphaproteobacteria > Hyphomicrobiales > Nitrobacteraceae > Bradyrhizobium > Bradyrhizobium sp. USDA 4538. The sequence continues at coordinate 5,007,587 of NZ_JALJZE010000001.1, read as the reverse complement.
TCTCGCCGAGATCCTGTGCGCAGGGGCCTCCCTGCAAAAGAACGGCGTCGACGGCACGGTGAAGATCGATACCGGTCGCCTGGCGACCGTAGCCGAGATGCTCGGAATCGCCGCCGACATCCTCAATCGCCGGCCGGTCACGGCAGCGCCGACGCAAGCCGGCCAGACGGCGGAGTCGCTGCAGTCCCTGCTCGAACTGCGCATGCTGCGGGTGTTTCGCGACGTGCAGGACCCCGACACCAAGCGGATCCTGATCGAGCTCGCCGAGCAGATCGTCAAGCGCCAGACCACGCCGCCGGAGACCGGCTAGGACCAAACGTTCGATCCCCTGCGCGACCGGCGCGGGGCTGGCCCGGCCAGGCGCTGTTGCTGCCTTGGTGAAGGGGTCTTCGCGCATGGTCGCGATGCGTCTATCCCCATTGATGGAATGACGAAATCCGTGTCTGTGATCCGAGCCGGGGAGATCCATACCGGCCCGGCGGTGCCAGCCGGGCAGGCCGCGGCGTCGTGAACCCGGGCCCTCTTTATGTCTGCCTCCGATTCCACCACATCAACGCCTGCGGCCGGCTCCTGGATCGCCAACCAGCCCTATCTGCTGCTCTGCATCACCGCGACGTGCTGGGCCGGCAATGCGATCGTCGGCCGCCTCGCCGCCGGCCACATTCCGCCGGTGACGCTGTCGTTCCTGCGCTGGTCGGCGGCATTCCTGATCATCCTGCCGTTTGCCTGGAAGCACCTCGTCCGCGACTGGCCGGTGATCCGCAACAATCTCGGCATCATGGTGCTGATGTCGATCACCGGCATCAGCGCCTTCAACACGCTGCAATACTGGGCGCTCGAGCACACCCAGGCGCTCAACACGCTGCTGCTGCAATCCGCGGCACCGCTGGTGGTCGCGCTGTGGTCGCTGATCCTGCTCGGCGCACGGCTGACGCTGGCGCAATTGTTCGGCGTGCTGCTGTCGCTCGCCGGCGTGCTGGTGATCCTGCTGCACGGTGATCTCACGACGCTGTCGAAGATCGAGTTCAACAAGGGCGATCTGATCTTCATCGTCGCATTGGTGATCTTCGCGCTGTATTCGGTGCTGACCCTGAAGCGGCCCAAAATCCACGGCCTGTCGGTCGCCGCCTTCACCTTCGGCTGCGGCGCGCTGGTCCTGATCCCGCTCTACATCTGGGAACTCGGCACGCGTCCGGTGATGCAGCTCACGATCAACAACCTGCTGTCGCTATTCTATGTCGCGGTGTTCCCCTCGACACTGGCCTATCTGTGCTTCAACCGCGGTGTGCAGCTGATCGGCGCCAACCGCGCCGCGCCGTTCTTCCACATGGTTCCGGTGTTCGGCACCATCATGTCGATCGTGTTCATCGGCGAGCATCCGCAGGCCTTCCACTTCATCGGCTTTGCGCTGGTGCTGGCCGGTGTCTTCGCGGCGTCGCGGAAGCAGTCGGCGGCGTGACTGTCGGAAGAGCATATCTCCATCCTTCCCTCTCGCCGTTCTTACGGGGAGTGGGTCAGGGTGAGGGGCTCGCTCCGCAAAGACGGAGCGAGATGAATTCGCGGAGACTCCCCCTCACCCGGATCGCATCTTCGAAGCGATCCGACCTCACCCCGCGAGCGGGGCGAGGTGAGGAAAGCCCGCGGTGACTATCGGCGGCAAATCCGCTATCTCTTGAGACCTGCTTCGCGGACGGGTTTTACGCATGGCGCGCGCCAGCAATCTCTTGATCGGCACCCTGACGCTGGCCCTGGTCGCCGGCTCGCTCGGCGGCTGGCTGGGCTATCAGCGCTATGCCGGCATCAAGCGGATGGTGCCGTTCCGCGTCATCTTCGAGGGCTCGGCCTCCGGCCTGCGCCGCGGCGGCAGCGTCAACTTCGCCGGCGTGCGGATCGGCGAGGTGGTCTCGATCAGGCTCGACCGGCACCGCGTGGTGGCGATGACGCGGATCGAAGGCAACGCCCCGATCAAGAAGGATACCCAGGCCGGCCTCGAATTCCAGGGCCTGACCGGGATCGCCTCGATCTCCTTCACCGGCGGCACCGACGATGCGCCGCCGCCGACGCTCGGCGCCGACGGCATTCCCGAACTGACCGCCGACGCCGAAGGCACGATGGGGATCCAGGAGAAGCTGCGGGTCGCGCTGCGCAATGTCGACCGCGTCATCAGCGAGAACGAGGCCGACATCAAGGACTCGCTGCTCGGGCTCGAGAACTTCACCAATTCGCTGTCCGGCAATGGCGAGCTGATCGCCGGCTTCATCGACGCCGCCGACGACGGCATCAGCGCGGTCGACGCCAAGATGAACTCGGCCGACAAGTTCCTGAAAAGCTTCGGCAGCGACAAATATGGCGGCGAGCTGCTGCCGACCGTGATCTCGCTGCGCGAGCTGATCCAGAGCTTCGACAAGAAATCCAGCGCCATGATCGCCGAGACCCGCAAGACGCTCAGCGACGTCAGCCAGTCCGTCAACAAGTTCAACGAGAAATTTGTCGGGCCCGCCGGCAGGCGCTAGATCATGATGCGTTTGCATGGAATCGCATCATGATCTCATCTCTTTGTTTGAGCATGATCTCCGCGCAAACGCGTTCCGCGTTTGTCGCGAGGGAAAACCGGTATCCACTTTTCCGGATCATGCTCTAGTCTGGCCTTCCGACCAAGAACCAAGAACAACGGAAACGCTCAACGTGCACGACCGGACCGCAGCCCCCTCTCCGCCTCCCGTAACCGTCAACCGCGCAGCACCCGCCGTACCGCGGCATCTGCGGCGCTATCTCACGCTCCACGATTTCGAGCCGCAGGCGCGCCGGCTGCTGCCGAAATTCCTCTACGGCTACATCTCCGGCGGCGCCGAGACCGATATGGCCCGCACCGACAATCGCCGGGCGTTCGAGGAATACGGCTTCGTGCCGCGGGTGCTGCAGGACGTCTCCGGCCGCGACCAGACCGCGACGCTGTTCGGCAAGACCTACGCCTCGCCGTTCGGCATTCCGCCGATGGGCTCGTCCGCGCTGTGCGCCTATCGCGGCGACATCGTGCTGACGCGCGCCGCGGCCGCCGCCAACGTTCCGATGATCCTGTCGGCCTCCTCGCTGATCACGCTGGAGGACGTTCGCGCCGCCAATCCTTCGGCCTGGTATCAGGCCTATCTCGCCGGCCTTCCCGAGCGGATCGAGCCGCTGGTCGACCGCGTCGCCGCCGCCGGCTACGACACCTTCGTCGTCACCGCCGACGTGCCGGTGCCGCCCAACCGCGAGAACAATATCCGCAACGGCTTCCAGGTGCCGCTCGAGATCACGCCGCGGGTGTTCTGGGACACCATCACCCATCCCGACTGGCTGCTCAACACCTGGGCGCGCACCGTGTTCAACCACGGCATGCCGCATTTCGAGAACATGGACGCTAAGCAGGGCCCGCCGGTGCTGTCCAAGAATTTGATGCGCAACATCGGCAGCCGCGACCAGCTGGCCTGGAAGCATGTCGAGCTGATCCGCAAGCGCTGGCCCGGCAAGCTCGTGGTGAAGGGACTGATCGCGCCGGAAGACGCCCGGCTGGCGCGCGAGCATGGCTGCGACGGCGTCATGGTCTCCAACCATGGCGGTCGCCAGCTCGACTACACCGTCTCCGGCTTGCGCACGCTGCCGGAGATCGCGGCGCAGAAGGGCAACATGACCGTGATGGTCGATGGCGGCATCCGCCGCGGCACCGACGTGATCAAGGCGCTGGCGCTCGGCGCGGACTTCGTCTGGGTCGGCCGGCCGTTCCTCTATGCCGCCGTGGTCGCCGGCGAGGCCGGCGTGGCGCGCGCGATCTCGCTGCTGCATGCCGAGATCGACCGCGACCTCGCGCTGCTCGGCATCCGCAGCCTGAAAGAGATCACCCCGGACCTGGTGCGGAAGTTCTAGAGCGTTTTCGAGCGAAGTGGATACCGGTTCGCATGAAGAAAACGCGTCACAACAAGAGTCCAAAGCATGATCCGGAAAAGTGCGAAGCGGTTTTCCGAAAAGATCATGCTCAAACAAGGAGCTAAAGCGCGATGATGATTCAACCCAATCTCATCGCGCTTTAGAGCCCCGTTGCGATTCTATCGGAACGGGAAAGGCTCCAGGCTCACGCATAGCGCGCCGCGCCCATGCACAGCGCGGTGATCGCGAGCAGCCCGGCGGCGATGCGCTGGGCGACCGCCAGGCGCGAGCGCGCGGCTGAGGTATCGCCCGCGCTGCTGCGCAGTTGCCGGACCGCGCCGCCGCCGACGATGACCTGCACGGCGATCGCGGCCAGCGCCGCGATCGCGCCGCCCGCCAGAATCTGCTCCGACAGCCCGAACGAGCCTTCGTGGACCAGGCGCCAGAGCGTGCCGCCGGTCACGATCGCGACCGTCGCGGCGCCGATTTGCGGAAACAGCAGCTTTTCGCCGCCGAGGCCGCCGGTGCGCGCCAGGGTGAAGCTTGAGCCGGCCCAAAACACCGATGACAGGACGTGAAGGGACAGCGCTATAATGAGGGCGGTCTGCATGATGTCGCTCCGGATGGGCATTGAAATTAGATATACATAATGTATAGTCAATCTGACGAAAGCAAGGCAAACCGATGCCGCCGCGCAGCTATGTGAGCCCGGCGCGCAGCGCCGCCGCCGCCGAGACGCGCGAGCGCGTGATCGAGGCCGCCTCGCGCACATTGCGCGACGAGAGCATCGCGCGCTTCTCGCTGGATACGGTGGCGAAAGCGGCCGGCGTGACCCGGCTGACGGTCTACAACCAGTTCGGCTCGCGGCGCGGGCTGCTCGAGGCGGTGTTCGACGAGATCGCGCGCCATGGCGGGCTGCACCAGCTCGCCGACGCCATGACGATGGCCGATCCGCGCGCCGCGCTCGACCGGATGGTGGAGATCTTCTGCGGATTCTGGAGCCGGGATTCCGCGGTCGGCCGGCTGCATGACGCGATGGCGACCGATCCCGAATTCGCCGAGGCCGTGCGCGAGCGCAACGAGCGCCGCCGCCGCGGCGTCACCGCATTGATCGACCGCATCGCGGGCAAGAGCGCATCACAGCAGGCCCGCAGCGACGCCGTCGACCTGATCTTCGCACTGACGAGCTATCCGACCTTCGCGTCGCTGAGCGGGGGGCGGTCGAGCGATGATGTCTGCCGTGTCGTGCAGAGCGCCTGCCACGCGGCGCTGGCACCGCTAATCAACCCGTCATCCTGAGGAGCCGCGAAGCGGCGTCTCGAAGGATGAATCGGCCCCAGCCGGGCCGTCGACCCTTCGAGACGGCCGCGTTGCGGCCTCCTCAGGGTGACGGTGCTACGAAGGCTTGAACTTGCTGTAGGCCTCGCGCGTCGCAATGATGACGTGCTCCTCGCAGCCGTTGCGGCGATGCGGGTCGCAGCGGTCTTCGTAGTCGGCCGAGGTCATCATGTCGATGAAGGCGGCGACGCTCGGGTAGTAGACCAGCGCGAGATAATCCCAGCGCTGGCCGGCCGGCTCGCCCAGCGCGACAGTCTCGGCGCTGCCGGTCCACAGCAGCGTGCCGCCGCGCGCCTTGATCATCGGGACGGTGAGCGCGCTGTAGCGCAAATAGGCATCCCAGCCCGAGCCCTCGCCGTCGAGCGACCGCGCGCGAAACCGCATCAGATTGACCATCACGACCGGCGCCTCGCGGTCCAGCTCGTTCAAGCCTTTGACGTTCAAGAGATCGACACCCATCACCCGCCCCCGCCCAAAGCCCGTCACTCCCGCCACATCGGTCCGGCCGCAACGATTATGTCACATCGCGGGACTAGCCTGAAATACCGCCGAGCCGTAAGCTCAGGTCAGCTCTCGGAGGTCAAGGCCGTGATGACCCTTCCAGAACTAGCGGCCGACGCGCTCGGCAAGTTCCTCGGCGAGTACATGCAGCGCCGGTTCGGCTCTTCGCAGACCCAGCTGGTGGAAATGGTGCCCTCGATCGCCCGGATCGCGCTCGAATGCATCGGCAACAGCGACGCGCTCTATCACAATGTCGAGCACACCATGCTGGTGACGCTGGCCGGCCACGACATCCTGCGCGGCCGCGCGCTGCACTCGCATATGAGCGCCGAAGACTATGCCCATGTCATCATCGCCTGCCTCACCCATGACATCGGCTATGTGCGCGGGCTGTTCGAGGCCGACGGCCAGGACGGCTATCTGGTCGAGGCCGACGGCCGCAAGATCATCCTGCCGCGCGGCTCGTCGGATGCGGCACTAATGTCCTACCACGTCGACCGCTCCAAGATCTTCGTGATGGAGCGGCTCAAGGGCGTCACCCTGCTCGACAAGGAGCGCATTGTGCGTGCCATCGAAGGCACCCGCTTTCCGCTGAGCGCCCCTGATGACGATGAGGATTTCGGCGAAGAGGCCACCCTGCTGCGGGCCGCCGATTTGATCGGCCAGCTCGGCGACCCCCACTACATCCGCAAGGCCAACGCGCTGTACATCGAATTCGAGGAGGCCGGACTGAACCGCCAGCTCGGCTACGATTCGCCGGCCGATCTCGTCGAGCGCTATCCGCGGTTCTACTGGGACAGCGTCGCGCCGCATGTGCAGAAGGCGATCCGCTACCTCAACATCACCTCGAGCGGACGGCAATGGATCGCCAATCTCTACAGCAACGTGTTTCGCGCCGAGCGCGACATCTCGCTGTCGGGGCCGCAGAAATAGGCGGCGGGCCGACGAAGACCCATCCCCGTCATCCTGAGGTGCGAGCGGAGCGAGCCTCGAAGGATGAATCGGCCACAGCCGGGCCGCCCATCCTTCGAGACGCGCTCCGCGCTCCTCAGGATGACGGAATTGAGCTGCCGTAGCGCTGCGAACAACAACCGGTGTGACCACGCATGGCTCCAATCCGCACTTTCGTCTTGTCGCCGTGCCGGATTCGGGCACAACATCCATCAAATAATGACCGACCTTCGCGCTTTACCCGCACCTGCCACAACGCCACGCCGCTCGCCGCTCAACTGGCTCAATAATCAGCCCTATCTGCTGCTCAGCCTGACGTCGCTGTTCTGGGCCACCAACATCGTGCTGGCGCGGCATGTCGGCAGCCATGTGCCGCCGGTCACGCTGACCACGATCCGCTGGTTCGGCGTCTTCCTGATCCTGTTGCCGTTCGCCTGGCCGCATCTGAAGCAGGACTGGCCGAAGCTGCGCGGCGCCCTGCCGCTGATGCTGCTGCTGTCCGCGGTCGGCTTCGCCTTCAACAACGCGATCTCCTACTGGGCGATGCAGTATACCGAGGCGCTCAACGCGCTCTTGATCCAGTCGGCGGGGCCGCTGTTCGTGGCGCTGTGGTCACTGATCCTGTTCGGCGTGCGGCTGACGCCGGCGCAGCTGGCCGGCATCGCGATCTCGCTGGCCGGCGTGCTGACCATCATCCTGCGCGGCGACTTCTCCGCGCTCGCCGGCATCAGCTTCAACCGTGGCGACATCATGTTCGGCGCCTCGCTGGTGTCGTTCGGGCTCTATTCGGCGCTGATCCCGCGGCGACCGAAGATCCATCAGCTCTCGCTGATCTCGTTCACCACCTGCTGCGGTGCGCTGATGCTGCTGCCGGTGGCGGCCTGGGAGTTCGCCAACGGCGTGACGCTGAAGTTCGACTTGCTGACCGGCGCAACGCTCGCCTATGTGCTGATCTTCCCGTCCACGCTCGCCTATCTGTTCTTCAACCGCGGCGTCGCGCTGATCGGCCCGAACCGCGCCGCGCCGTTCTTCCATCTGGTGCCGGTGTTCGGCTCGGCGATGGCGATCCTGCTGCTCGGCGAGACGCTCGCGCCGTTCCATCTGATCGGCTACGCGCTGGTGCTCGCCGGCGTCATCATCGCCTCGCGGCAAGGATCCGCGAAACGCTAGCTGACGCCGAGCATACGGCTAGCTGACCTTGCGCAAGCCGGCGGATTTGCGTGGCGAATATGGCTTTGCCGCCAGCGTTTCCGTGATGAAGTCGATAAACCGCCTCACCTTGGCCGGCACGTGGTTACGCGAGGCGTAATAGACGTAGAGCGGAAAACGCTCGTCGGGCCAGTCCGGAAACAGCTCGATCAACGCGCCGCTCCTCAGGTGATCGTCGAGGCCGAGATCGATCACCTGCGCGATGCCGAAGCCGGCCAGGCAAGCGCCGAGCTTGGTTCCTGAATCGGTTACGGTGAGCCGCCCGTTGACCGCCACCGGCACGACCTCGCCGCCGCGCCGAAACTCCCAATCGAAGGGACGCCCGGTCGACGCGTCGATTGCATGGATGCACTGATGGTCGCGGCTTGCCAGCTCCCGCGGATCAAGCGGCCGGCCGTGTCGTTCGAGATAGATCGGCGAGGCCACGGTGAGCACGCGTGTATCGAGTACGCGGCGCGCAATCAGCGCCGACGGCGTCGGCTCGCCGAAACGCACCGCCAGATCAAAACCGTCGCTGACCAGATCCGCGATCCGGTCGCGGGTCTCGATACGCAGCTCCATGCCTGGATTCTGCAGCAGGAACTCGCTCAGCTTCGGCGACAGCACCATGCGGGAGAACAGCGGGTCGACATTGACCCGCAGCCTGCCGCGAACCGCATCGCGCGATTTCGAGGTCTCCGCCGCCGCCTCGCCGATCCCGGCCAGATGCGCGGCAACCCGCTCGTACAGCGCGCGTCCTTCCTCGGTGAGCTCGACGGCGCGGCTCGTGCGGTGAACCAGCCTGGCATCGAGGCGCGCCTCGAGCTTCGCGATCGCCTTGCTGACCCCGGATTGCGTCATGCCGAGCCGTTCGGCGGCCCGGCCAAAACTGCGCGCATTCGCCAGCGCCGCGAGGACCACCAGGCCGCCAACCAGCCGACCGTCAACTTCGTCCATGCCGATGCCTTTCAGTCATCCAAGAGATGACCGCCCAGTCGTAGCACTCCGCCATCATATCGGCCACTGTCGGCGCAGATCACCGGTTCGATCCGGTGCGGCCACCGCCACATCATCCATCAAGGAGATTTTGCTATGATCGACATCGAGGCCATCGCGTCCGCGATCGATGGATATTTCAACCTGATGTACGACGTCGACGATAGCCGGTTCCGCGAGGTCTTCTCCGATGCCTGCATCGTGCACGGCATCCGGGACGGCAAGCACACGGTGCGGTCGGCCGCGGAATTCCGCGACTTCATCCGCAGCCGTCCCTCGCCGGCGTCGATGAAATCGCCGCGCGAGGAGGCCATCATCAGCATCGACCAGACCGCGTCCGATCTGGCCATCGCCAAGGTACGCGTCAGGGCCGGCCAAACCGGCTTCATCGATCATCTGGTGTTTCATCGGATCGACGGCCGGTGGCTCATCACCACCAAGGCGTTTCACGTCGCGCAGGTCTTTCCGGCGGGATCGTAACGCACGGCCGACTTTCGGAATATTAGAAATATGACGCTGATTTGCCCGACGTGTCAAGCTGCCTGGTCGAGCGCCGGCCGCCACCGGCCCCTTTGCATGGGGTTGTTTTCGATATTTTTGGCAGCGCGCCCCTGCGAGGCCCGGGAGCAGCCATGCGGCGAAAGGCTGCTCCCGGCACGGCTTCCGCAGCCATGGCGGCCGGGCTAGCTTCGGCCGCAATGGGCCTGTTCAGGGTCCGCGCGGGGGACGACGACATGGTGATGGGATTGAGACGATACTGCTGCCTGGCGGCCGCAGCCGCCGCCGCGCTTGCGGCGATATCCGGAACGGCACTTGCACAGACCTATCCCACCCGCAACATCACACTGGTGCTGCCGTTTGCCGCCGGCAGCGGCACCGACACCACGACGCGGCTGATCTCCAAGGAGCTCGGCGTTGCGCTCGGCGTCGGCATGGTGATCGACAACCGGGCCGGCGCCAACGGCTCGATCGCGGCGAACTATGTCGCCCGCTCCGCCCCCGACGGCTACACGCTGTTCGTCACCACGAACACGACGCACTCGGCCAATCCGTATCTGCTCAAGACCATGAACTACGATCCGATCAAGGATTTCACGCCGATCGCGCGCACCGGCGACCTGCCCTTCATGCTGGTGATCCATCCGGACATCCCGGCGAACTCGGTCGCCGAGCTGATCGCGCTCGCCAAGAAGGAGCCGGGCAAGTACAGCTACGCCAGCGGCTCGTCGTCGGCGAGCGTCTCCGGCGCGACCTTCGCGCGCCTCGCCGGCATCGACCTGCTGCATGTACCCTACAAGAGCTCACCGCCGGCACTGACCGACGTCATCGCCGGCCGCATCTCGATGATGTTCATCGACGTGCCGACCGGGCTGCCGCACGTCAACGCCAAGGTGCTGAAGCCGCTCGCCGTCACCACCAAGCGGAAGTCGGCGCTGCTGCCGGACCTGCCGACGATGGACGACACCGTGAAGGGCTTCGATATCACCTCCTGGCAGGGCTATCTCGGCCCCGCCAACATGCCGAAGGACGTCGTCGTCAGGCTGAATGCGGAGATCCGCAAGATCATCGAGCGGCCGGATATCAAGAGCCAGCTCGCCGAGCGCGGCATGGAGGCATTCTCCGGCACGCCCGAGGAGTTCGAGGCGTTCCTCAAGGAGCAGCTCGTGCTGTGGGAAAAGCTGATCGCCGACGCCGGAATCGAGAAGCAGTAGGCGAGAACGACGCTGGGCGGACGTCTGCCAATTCCGTCATCCTGAGGAGGCCGCAGCGCGGCCGTCTCGAAGGATCGACGGCCCCGCTGGTAGCCGTGCATCCTTCGAGACGCGCGCGGGAGCGCGCTCCTCAGGATGACGGGGATACGGAAACGTTGGGTGGAATAGCGTAGCATACCCACCCTACGCGATCGCCTTACGCCGCGCGCACCTTCTGCAGGAACTCGTCGACCGCGTTGCGCAGCATGCCCGATTGCGTGTCGAGCTCGCGGGCATTCGACAGCACGTCGCCGGCCGCGGTGCCGGTGGCGGCGGCCGCCGATGTGACGCCGCCGATATGGGCGGAGATCTCGCTCGAGCCGGCCGCGACCTGCTGGATGTTGCGCGCGATCTCGCGCGTCGCATCGCCCTGCTGGTCGATCGCGGTCGAGATCGAGGCGGTGATCTCGCTCATCTGCGCGATGGTCGCGGTGATGCCGCCGATCGAGGTCACGGCCTCGCCGGTGGATGCCTGCATCGCGGCGACCTGCGCCGAGATCTCCTCGGTCGCCTTCGCGGTCTGGTTGGCCAGCGCCTTCACTTCAGAGGCAACCACTGCGAAACCGCGGCCGGATTCGCCGGCGCGCGCCGCCTCGATGGTGGCGTTGAGCGCGAGCAGGTTGGTTTGAGCCGCGATCGAGTGAATCAGCTTGACCACCTCGCCGATCTTCTCGGCGCCGGTGGAGAGCGCCTGCACGGTCGCGTTGGTGCGCTCGGCATCGGCCACCGCCTTGCTCGCGACCTCGCTGGAGCGCGCCACCTGGCGGGAGATCTCCGCAACCGAGCTGGAGAGCTCCTCGGCGGCAGCGGCGACGGTGCCGACATTGTTGGAGGCGCCGTCGGACGCAGCGCCGACGGTCGCGGCCCGCGCGCTGGCGTCGCTTGCGGTCGCGGTCATCGACTGCGCCGTGGTCTGCATGCCGGCGGCAGCGGAGGCCACCGTGCGGACGATGCCGTTCACGCTGCGCTCGAAATCGTTGGCGATATTCTCCATCGCACCACGGCGCTCGGCCTCCGCGCGTGCTTTGGTCTCAGCCTCGGCCTGTTCCAGGCCGCGGATGCGAACCGCGTTGTCCTTGAAGACCTGAACCGTGGCCGCCATTCCGCCGACCTCGTCACCGCGGCCGACGCCGGGGATGTCACCGTCGAGCTTGCCGTCGGCGATGTCGCGCATGCGGGCGCCGAGCAGGTTGAGCGGACGGGAGATGCTGCGGCCGATCAACCAGGCGACCGAGCCGGAAACGATGCCGATGCCGAGGATCGCGAGGCCGAGCAGCCAGGCAATCGGCCGCATCTTGGCATCGATATCGTCGAGATAGGCGCCGGTGCCGAGATACATATCGAAGCCGGGGACCGAGACGGCGTAGCCGAGCTTGCGGATCGGCGTCTCCTGGCCGGGCTTCACATAATCATAGAACAGCAGGATCTCGCCCTTGGTCTTCACGCCGTCCATCAGTTCCTGCGAGAGCTTGCGACCATTGGTCACGACGTCCATGCGATTGGTTCCGACCTGCTTCGGATCGGGCGCCAGCACCGTGATGCCGCTGTAGTCGGTGCCGAACAGATAGCCGGCGCCGTTGTCGTAGGTCAGGGTGTTGGCACGCTTGCCGAACTCGGCCAGTGCCGCTTCCCTGGTCAGCTTGCCGGCATCGACATCCTTCTTCAGGCCCGCCGCCATGCTCTTCGCCATCTCGACGATGGCCTTGGCCTGGTCGATGCGCGCATTCAGCATCTCCCGCTGCATCAGGTGACCGGCGAGGATGCCGGCCGTGCACAGGCCAAGGAGGGTCACCCCCACCAGAATGCCGAGCTTGGGGGTGATCTTCAGATTTGACAGCTTCACGGGGGTCTCCAGAAGAGGCGGGGAACGCGACGCGATTGGCGGATTGATTCCGCGCACCGTAATGTGAGACCCTTTACCTGATGGTTACGGAGGTTCCCCGTAGAAGCCCGGAGAATCAGGCCGCGGACCAACCGGCAATTGTGGAGAGAACAGCGCGGCTCGCGTACAAGCATGGGAAGGCGGCGACCCAGCCGCGCTCCAAGAAGCAAGAAGAATCAAGATCAAGAAGCAAACCAGCAAGAAGCAAGAACAGCAGACTCACATCGGGAGCAGACAATGTCGAAATTCAGGGTGGTCACGCCGAAGGGCGCGAGCTTCACGGTCGCCGGCGGCGGCTACGACTATGAGCGCGAGGCGCTCGATCCGATCGGCGCCGAGATCATCGAGGCGCCGGCCAATGAGGCCGAATTCATTGCGGCGGCACGCACCGCGGACGCGATCTACGCCAAGGGCATGCCGATCACCAAGGCGGTCATCGACGCGCTCGAGAACTGCAAGGTGATCACGCTCGGCAGCGTCGGCGTCGACTCGGTCGACGTCAAGGCCGCGACCGCCCGCGGCATCCCCGTCACCAACATCCCCGACACCTTCATCGAGGAGGTCGCCGACCACGCCATGATGCTGCTGCTCGCCGGCTTCCGCCGCCTGATCGAGCAGGACAAGATGGTGCGCACCGGCCGCTGGGCCGAGGGCCGCCCGGCGCTTCTGAAGATTCCGCGGCTGATGGGCCAGACGCTTGGCTTCATCTCGTTCGGCCGGGTCGCCCGTGCGGTGGCCAAGCGCGCCGCGCCGTTCGGCCTCAGGATGGTGGCCTACGATCCCTTCATCCAGGAAACCCTGATGTACGACCACGGCGTGGTCCCCTCGACGCTGTCGGAGGTGCTGTCGCAGTCGGATTTCGTCTCGATGCACGCCCCGGCGCGGCCCGAAGTGCACCACATGCTGACCGAGAAGCATTTTCGCCAGATGAAAAAGTCGGCGATCTTCATCAACACCGGCCGCGGCGCCACGGTCGACGAGGAATCGCTAATCAAGGCGCTGCAAGAGGGCTGGATCGCCCACGCCGCGCTCGACGTGCTGGAAAAGGAGCCTCCGTCGCACAACAATCCGATGCTCGGGATGGACAATGTTACCTTGACCGCCCATGTCGCCTCGGCGTCGGCACGTTTTGACGAGGCGCGCAAGCGCCGGGTGGGCTACGAATTGTCACTAGTGCTGCAAGGCATGTGGCCGGTAAGCTGTGTCAACCCGTCGGTGCTGCAAAACACCGCGTTGCGCCGCTGGCAGCCCGTCAGCATGGATCGCGGTCCGAACAGCTAGGGCGGGAATGCGTTTTTCGTGCGGGGCCCGTCTCTTGCGGGCCCTTTGTGCGGCTGGCGCCGAGACCAAAAGACCTTCACCGGCGGCCAAACGCCGGGAAGGAAAAACAACAACGAAACAATAAGAACGGGAGTGCGAACGACATGAAGTACGAGATCACGCGTCGCGACGCGCTGGTGCTGGGGGCTTCCGCGGCGGCGCTGGCGGTCACCGGCGCTTCGGCGCAGGAGGCGTCGAAGGTGAAGGCAGCCGACGTGGCGGCGCCGTCGCTGCCGATCGAAAAGGACGCCACCTTGCGTATGCTGCGGCCGGTGCGATTCGTTCAGGCCGACGAGGACGTGTTCCGCGCCAATGCCAAGAAATTCACCGACAAGACCGGCGTCGAGATCAAAGTCGACTTCGTCGGCTGGGAGGACATCAACCAGCAGACCGCCGTGACCTCGAACTCCGGCGCCGGGCCCGACATCATCATCGGCTTCGGCGACGCGCCGCACATCTATATCGACAAGCTGATCGAGCTGACCGATGTCGCCGACTATCTCGACAAGCGCTATGGCGGCTGGCTCACGCTGGCGCGCCGATACGGCATGCGCTCGAAGTCGAAGAGCTGGGTTGGCCTGCCGTTCGGCGCCTCGGGCGGCCCGCTGGTCTACCGCAAGTCGCTGGTCAACGCCGCCGGCTTCGACAAGGTGCCGGAGGACCACGCCGGCTTCCTCGAACTCTGCAAGAAGCTGAAGGCGGCCGGCAAGCCCGCGGGCTTCGCACTCGGCAACGCGGTCGGCGACGGCAACGGCTTCGCCAACTGGCTGTTGTGGTCGCACAACGCCGCGCTGCTCGATGAGGAAGGCAACATCATCATCAACAGCAAGGAGACGATCGCGGCGCTGAAATATCTGAAGGAACTCTATCCGACTTTCATCGCCGGCACCCCGTCCTGGAACGACGTTTCCAACAACCGCGCCTACTCGTCGCAGGAGATCGGCCTGACCGCAAACGGCGTCTCGCTGTATTTCTCGCTGAAGAACGATCCCGCGACCAAGGCGATCGCCGACGACACCGCGCATCAGTTCCTGATCAAGGGGCTGGCCCCCACCTCTCCGATGTCCGGCCTGACCTTGAACGCAATGGTGTTCAAGCACAGCAAGTATCCCAACGCAGCGAAGGCGTTCCTGCAGTTCATGCTCGAGCACGAACAGTACGAGCCGTGGCTCAACGCCAATTCCGGTTACTGGTCGCAGCCGCTGGCGGCCTATGCCGACGCCGCGGTGTGGTCGAGCGACCCCAAGGTCGCGATCTTCAAGGACACGATGAGGAGCCCGTACTACAACGGCTACAAGGGGCCGATCTCGACCGCGACCGGCGCCGTCAACGCCGACTATGTGCTGGTGCAGATGTGCGCCTCGGTCGCGACCGACGCCGCAACGCCCGAGGCAGCGGCCGCGGAGGCCGAGCAGCGCGCCAAGCGGTACTTCCGGCGGCAGGGCCGGTAACATCGACCTCAAGCCGCTGTCATTCCGGGGCGATGCGTAGCATCGAACCCGGAATCTCGAGATTCCGGGTCTGGTGCTAACGCACCAGCCCGGAATGACCCTGGAAGTCGGACCGAGACAAGAACCTGATGTCTGTCACCACTCTCCCCTCACGCGGCGCGGCGCTGCACCAGCCGGGCTGGCTCGCGCGCCTGTTCGACTACAAGCCGTTCCTGATCGTGATGTGCCTTGCGCCCGCGGTCGGCCTGCTGCTGGTGTTCCTCACCTATCCGCTGGGCCTCGGCATCTGGCTTGCCTTCACCGACACCACGATCGGCCAGCGCGGCATCTACATCGGACTTGAGAACTTCCAGTATCTGCTCAAGGATCCCTTGTGGTGGAACGCGGTGTTCTATTCGATCTTCTACACCGCGGTTGCAACCTTCGGAAAGTTCGCGCTCGGCTTCTGGCTGGCGCTGCTGCTCAACAACCATTTTCCGTTCAAGAGCCTGATCCGCGCCATCGTGCTGCTGCCGTGGATCGTGCCGACGGTGCTCTCCGCGCTGGCGTTCTGGTGGATCTACGATCCGCAGTTCTCGATCATCTCCTATCTCCTGGTCGACGTGCTGCACTGGCGCGACAGCAATGTCGACTTTCTCGGCTCGCCCTGGCCGGCGCGGTTCTCGCTGATCGCCGCCAATATCTGGCGCGGCATCCCGTTCGTCGCGATCTCGCTGCTGGCGGGGCTGCAGACCATCTCGCCCTCGCTCTACGAGGCGGCGATGCTCGATGGCGCCACCTCCTGGCAGCGCTTCCGCTACATTACCTTCCCGATGATGATGCCGATCCTGGCGATCGTGATGACGTTCTCGATCATCTTCACCTTCACCGACTTCCAGCTGGTCTACGCCATCACCCGCGGCGGCCCGGTCAACTCGACCCATCTGCTCGCGACACTGGCGTTCCAGCGCGGCATCGCCGGCGGCGAGCTCGGCGAGGGTGCCGCGATCGCCGTCTCGATGATCCCGTTCCTGGTGTTCGCAACATTGTTCAGCTACTTCGGCCTCGCGCGCCGCAAATGGCAGCAGGGAGAAGCCAATGACTGACGTTGCAGCCCAATCCTCCAACGTCGCCAGCGCCACGCCCGATACGATGGCGTGGGACTCCCGCGCCCGGCGCGTGGTGATGATCTATCTGCCGCTCGCCTGCTTCATCCTGATCCTGCTGTTTCCGTTCTACTGGATGGCGGTCACCTCGTTCAAACCGAACGCCGAGCTCCTGAACTACAAGGAGCACAATCCGTTCTGGATCACCTCGCCGACGCTCGCGCATATCAAGCATCTGTTGTTCGACACGGCCTATCCGCGCTGGCTGAAGACCACCATGCTGGTCGCGATCGGCTCGACCTTCCTGTCGCTGTTCGCCTCGACGCTCGCCGCCTACGCGATCGAGCGGCTGCGCTTCCGCGGCAGTCCCTATGTCGGCCTCGGCATCTACCTCGCCTATCTGGTGCCGCCGTCGATCCTGTTCATTCCGCTCGCCACCGTGATCGTGCAGTTCGGCCTGTTCGACTCGCCGCTGGCGCTGATCCTGGTCTATCCGACCTTCCTGGTGCCGTTCTGCACCTGGCTGTTGATCGGCTATTTCAAGTCGATCCCCTACGAGCTCGAGGAATGCGCGCTGGTCGACGGTGCGACGCGGTTGCAGATCCTGTGGCGGATCACGCTGCCGCTCGCGGTGCCCGGCCTGATCTCGGCCGGCATCTTCTCCTTCACGCTGTCCTGGAACGAGTTCATCTACGCGCTCGCCTTCATCCAGAGCGGCGCCAACAAGACGGTGCCGGTCGCGATCCTGACCGAGCTCGTCACCGGCGACGTCTACCAGTGGGGCGCGCTGATGGCCGGCTCGCTGCTCGGCTCGCTGCCGGTCGCGCTGTTCTACTCGCTGTTCGTCGACTACTACGTGTCGTCGCTGACGGGGGCGGTGAAGGAGTAACGGAGCTTCCGGCGTATTGAAGCGAACTCAATCTATCCCCGTCATCCTGAGGAGCGCGAAGCGCGTCTCGAAGGATCGACGGCCAGCAGCCGGGCCGTGCATCCTTCGAGGCTCGCCCAGCGGCGCAAGTGCGCCGCAAGGCTCGCACCTCAGGATGACGGGAATAGATGTGCGGCCTCTCTCAATGAGGTCGCGCACTACCGCGGCACAAACGCGACCGGCACGGAAAAACCCATCGAGCCCTGCGTGATCTCGGACGGAAACGCCGGAAACGGCTGGGCCTGGCGCACCATCGCCAGCGCGCGCGCGTCGAAGGTCGGATTGCCGGAGGAGCCGCCGAGATGGCTCGACAGCACCTGCCCGCCGCGGCCGAGCGTGAACACCAGGCGGACCACCCCGCGCTGGCCGTTGCCGCCTGCGGGATAGGAATGGAAGCGCAGCAGATGCGCGCGGACGCGGGCGTTATAGGCCGCGATCGCTGACACGGCCGCGCCGGCGCTGATCGCGGACGCAGCCGGCGCCTGCCGTTCGGCACGGCTCGGCGCGCTGGTGCGCGGTGCCGGCGTTGCCTCGGACGGCTGCTTTGCTTCCCGACGAACCACTTTCGGCTTGACCGGTTCGACCTTCCTCTCCGGAACGACTTTCGCGGGCTCGGGTTGCGGCGGCGTGATCTGCTGCTTCTGTTCCGGCGGCGCGACGACGTCGGGCTTCTCCTGCATCGGCGTCGGCGCGATCTCCTGCGGCACTGGCTGCGCGGCGGCAGGCTCCGGCGGCGACGCGTCGGCCTCCTGCATCGCCGGCCCCGGCGGCAGCTCGGTCTCCGAAATCTCCAGCGCCGAGGTGATCGGCGTCAGATCGACCAGCACCGCCGGCACCGCAACACCGGGCGGCGGCGCCGGGACCCAGCTCATGCCAACCGCGAGCACTGCCGCATGCGCCGCCAGGATCGCAGCCACCGACAGGCCCCAGCGCCGCAGCCAGATCTCGTCGCCCGCATCATGAAGCGCGTACGCATTCATGGATCAGCTACGCCCGTCGAGGCCAACCAGCGCAATCTTGAGATAGCCGGCGTTGCGCAGCAGGTTCATCACCTCCATCAGATCGCCATAGCTGACCGCCTTGTCGGCGCGCAGGAAGATGCGCTCGTCCTTCCTGCCTTGCGTGGCGCCATCGAGCGTCGACGTCAGCGTCTCGCGCGCGATCACGTCCTCGCCGACCGCGACGGAGAGATCGGACTTCACGGTGACGAACACCGGCTTGTCCGGCCGCGGCTGCGGCTCGGCGGTCGAGGCCGGCAGATCGACGCCGAGATCGACGGTCGCGAGCGGCGCCGCCACCATGAAGATGATGAGCAGCACCAACATCACGTCGATGAACGGGGTGACGTTGATCTCATGCGCCTCGACCAGATCGTCGTCGCCACGACGCCGGCCGCCGAATGCGCCGCCAGTGCCAAGCTTCGCGCCCATCGCCTACTCCGCAGCGCGTGCCAGCCGGAACAGGCTGCGATCGCCCTCGCGGCTGACCAGCAGCATCACCATGGCGGAGGCGTCGCCGAGCAACGCGCGGTAGGACGCGATCGAACGGGTCAGGTGATTGTAGATCACGACCGCCGGGATCGCGGCGACCAGGCCGAGCGCGGTCGCAAGCAGCGCCTCGGCGATGCCGGGCGCGACCACCGCGAGATTGGTGGTGTGGGCCTCGGAGATGCCGATGAAGGCGTTCATGATGCCCCATACCGTGCCGAACAGGCCGACGAACGGCGCGGTGGCGCCGATCGTCGCCAATACGCCGGTGCCGCGCGCGATCTGCCGCGACATCGCCGCCTCGACCCGCTCCAGCCGCAGCGCGATGCGCTCCTTGAAGCCGTCGTCGAACATCCCGCCGGACAGCGCAGCCTCGCGCGAGGCCGATTGCACGATCTGCGCTACCGCATCGCTGCCGTCGCGGCTCGCCTGCTCGACCTCGGCAAGCTGGGTGTCGCGCTCAAGGAGGCCGATCCGCTGCCGGGCGAGCGCGGTCTTGCGGCGGATCTCGACGGTCTTGGCGAGCCAGATCGTCCAGGTGACGAGCGAGGCGAAGGCGAGCCCAACCATCACCGCCTTCACGACGATGTCGGCGCTTTCGAACATGCCCCAGGGCGAGAGGTTGCGCGGCAGCAGTGCGGCGTCGGATGCGGCAAGGCTACTGCTTGGGAGAGATGCAGTCACGACCGCAATCAACTGGACGACGATTGATAGCTGGCTACTTCTGCCAAACGTGCGAATTAGCATACTCACCTCCAACCGCATCTCACCTCGCCCCGCCTGCGGGGAGAGGTCGGATCGCATCGCAAGATGCGAGCCGGGTGAGGGGGACTCTCCACGAGCACGGTGCCCGGAGGGTCCCCTCGCCCCGACCCTCTCCCCGCAAGCGGGAAGAGGGAGAAGAAATCTTCAGCCCGCGTTCGGTGCGAGGCGGTCCGCCAGCGCATGAAAGCGCACCAGCTGATCGCTACGCAGCGCGCGCGTCTCGTCGCGGCCGACGAACACCTTGAACATGATGCCGCCGTCGCGATTGATGAAGGCGATGAACGCCGACACCTTGCCCATGAAGGGCCGCTCGACGAAGGCGATCGCCGCGCAGCGATCGTGCCTCAGATGGCCGTGCAGGCCCTTCGGCTGCATCAGGTTGAAATAGCCGCGGCCGACCTCGCCGTTCGGAATGGCGCCGGTGAACTCGAAGATCGCGTCATCGGTATGCACGATCAGCGTCACCTCGCCCCACTCCGCGATGTCCTGCATCGCGGCGGCAAACTCGCCGGGACCGATCCGCACCATGCTCTCGGGGAGCGCCTCGAGCACCGCGCGCGGCGTCACCTTGCGCTCGCGCGCGACGTCCTCGATGACCGTGCCGGGATTGTCGGCCATATAGGCCTTCAATCCCGCAAGCTCCGCGTTCTGCACGGCCGTCTCCGTCATGCCGGGCTCTTCGCGCGCTCGGTGATCAGCACCTCAAAACCCTCGAATTTGGGATGGCCGAGATAGAGGCTGCCGCCGGTCTCGTTGCCGGCGCGCGAATGGGCGCGGCGGAACGCATCGGATTTCGTCCAGTCCTCGAACGCCGCCTTGCTGGCCCAGACGGTATGGGTCGCATAGAGCGTGTGGTCCTCGGCCTCGGGGCCCTTCACCAGATGAAATTCGATGAAGCCCGGCAGATCGCCGAGATAGGATTCGCGCGTCTTCCAGACCGTCTCGAACGCCTGCTCCTTGCCCTTGATCACCTGGAACCGGTTCATTGCGATGAACATGAAAACTCTCTCCTGTTTGACGGCGGATGCCCGGATCCTGCCGGTTGATCTCGTTAATAACATGAACGCGCCAAGGAATACGCCAAGGCCGCGCTGGGGGCACCAGCGCGGCCGGAGCAACCTGGATGGAATGATCGGCGTCTCGCGTTACGCTCCACCTAGGTGAATCCTGAGTCCGGCCTTGTAAACGGTGCCCGGACCGGGGCTCGAGAACAGCACGTCGTTCTGCGTCGTGCCGTCGGTCGAGGAGCCGGGGATCGCATAAGGCCGGTAGTACTGGTTCAAGAGGTTGTCGACCGATGCCGTGAAGGTGATGTCCTTGGTGGCGTTCCAGGTCAGATAGAGGTTGACGAGCTCGTAGCCGGTCGAGGGCAGATAGCCCGCCGGCAGGTCGTTGTTGGCGCCGAACGAGGACCATTGCGCGGCAACGATCAGCGAGCGGTCGAGCAGGCGGACGCCGCCCGTGGTCGTCACCTTGCGCGGCGTGATGGTGGCGAGCCCGACATTGGTCTGGGTGTTCCGGCCGCGCATCAGATGGCCGGCGACGCCGACGAACCAGTCGCCCGCGTCATACATCGTCTCGAGCTCGAAGCCCTCGATGCGGGCGTGGGCGATGTTCTGGTACTGGTAGAACTGGCTGAACCGTCCGAACGGCGTCAGGGTCGGCGCCGAGGCGACGAGGTCGATATAGCCGTCGACGTCGTTGCGGAACACGTTGACCTTGCCGCGGAACGAGTCGTTCGCGGTGAAGATGCCGTCATATTTCAGGTTGATGCCGGCTTCCTTGTTCTTGCCGACCTCCGGCCGCAGCGCTGCATTGGGCAGGAAGCAAAACAGGCCGCTGGTGCCATCAGGGCAGTTGAACAGCGCCGGCCCGCCGCCGGTGGCGTGACCACCCGCGATCAGCGTCTCCGTGATGGACGGCGCGCGATAGCCTTCGGCATAGCTGACATAGGGCGTGAAGCCGGCAACCGGCGTGACGCCGAGCGTGATCTTCGGCGACAGCCGGTCGCCGCTGGTCGTGGTGTTGATCGAATTGAGCTCGTAGTGGTCGTAGCGGACAGCGCTGATTAGCTCGAGCCAGGTCGAATAGTTCTGCTTCAGCTGCACGAAGCCGCCGGACACGGTGCGCTGGCCGCCCGGCGTCGTGATGTTGGAATTGCCGCGCGAATCGAACGTCTCGACATCGTCGCGGAAGGCGTCGAAACCGTAGGTCACGGCGTTGCGCCAGTCGCCGAAATTGAAGCGCGAGGTGTTGTTGACGTCGACACCAACCGTATCCAGCAAATAGCCTCGCTTGTCGCCGACGCAGCCGGAGATGTTGTTGCCGGGATTGGCGAGCGTGCAGACGCCGCCGCCGGTGGTGATGCGGTTGTTGTAGGTCTTGACCTGGTCGTTGTCGGTGCGGTTGCCGTAGACCGAGATGTTCCAGTCGAACAGCATGTCGTCGGGTCTGGAATATCGCCAGCTCAAGGTGCCCGTGTAGTTCTTGGCGTCGGAGGCATAGACCGAGGAGCCCGCGATCGCGGCGAGCGGCGCCGCCGCCGTGGTCGGGCCGCGGTTCGGCTGACCGATATTGTATTGGTAGTCCTGGAAGATGCCGCCGATCTTGAACTCGTGGCCTTCGGCCGGGCGGAACGTCACCTTCATCAGGCCGGCCGCGATATCGTTGCCGGTGTTACCGATCTCGGTGCCCGCGCCGTCCTTGTAATTGCCCTGGGTGCGATAGACCGCGCCGCCGAACACATCGACATTCGGATCGACGCGTACACCGCCGAACACGGAGCCCATGCCGCGGTCCTTGTTGGTGCCGTAGGAGCCCGACATGTCGACACCCCAGCGCTCACCGGGACGCACTACGTCGTCGATGTCCTTGGTGCGGAATGAGACTACGCCGCCGATCGCGCCGGAGCCGTAGATGTTCGCGGTCGGGCCGCGCACCACGTCGACGCTGCCGATCAATTCGGGATCGAGGAAGAACGAGCCGTTGGCGTTGTGGCCGGTGCGCTGATAGTTCTGCCGCGCGCCGTCAACGACAACAGCGACACGGCCGAAATCCTGCAAGCCGCGGATGTTGATGACGGTTGCCGGATCGTCGCCGCGCTCCTGAACCGAGATGCCGGGCACGTTATAGAAAATATCGGAGAGCCGGTTCGGCTGCAGGCCCTGGATCTTCTCCAGCGTGACGGAGCTGACCGGCGCCAGCGCATCGATCGCGCGCTCCTCGGTCTTGGACGCCACCGCCGTGATGGTGTCGAGCGACTGCACCGGCACCGCGCCGATTTGCGCCCGCGCGTTCATCGCCGCCGGCGCCGCCTGAGCTTCGGCCGCCGGCTTCGGCTTCCGCTTGGCCTGCTTCGGCCGCTCGGTCGAAGGACGCGCAGCCGACGGATCGGCGGTCTGCGCGAAGCCGCGTTCCGGCAGTGCTGCCGCAAATGAGAACACCGACGCGCTCAAAATCAAGGCGCGCGAAACCCTAGCCCCGTCAGCCATTCTAGCCCCAGCCTGATCATCGCTTTTCTGGTTTGGCTGGCGTGCGCTCTCCGACGAGCGGCTTGCTGGCTACATCGCGATCAAGCCACCGCTTGCATCGCGTGAGGATTGGTTACGAGCCGGCAACAAAACGGTCAAGAATGCGGCGGCGCTGTTTATATCGATTGTAAAGTGCGGCCGTTGGAATGCGCCTTCGCCCGCTTATACAAGCAAACACCATTTGAAAATTTTCGCAGGCGCAGCACCACAATATGTCCGCAGCTTCCGGAGACAATATCGGCGCAGCCGGAAAGCAGACCGAGCCTGCATCCGGCGCGGCCAAAACGCTGATCATGCGCGGTAATCGTCTCGACAGCCGCGACCTGTTCGCGGCGGAGCGCGAGATCATCATCATGCACGGCGAAGAGCATTACCGGTTGCGGCTGACCTCGCAGAACAAGCTGATCCTGACCAAGTGACGGCCCCGATGACAATTTGTCGCACGCTCGCTTTGCTCGCCTTCTCCTGTCTGCTGCCGATCGAAGCCGCGACGGCCGAGGGCATCACCGTGCATGACGCACGCGACCGCGACGTCGTGATCGACAATCCGTCGCGGATCGTCTCGATCGGCGGCGCGATCACCGAGATCCTCTATGCCCTCGGCTTCGAGGACCGCATCGCCGGCGTCGATGCGACCAGCCTCTACCCGCCGGCTGCGCTGCGCGAGAAGCCCGACGTCGGCTACATGCGCCAGCTGTCGCCGGAGGGCGTGCTTGGCCTGCACCCGTCGCTGGTGCTCGCGGTGCAGGGCTCAGGACCGAAGGAGACCATGGACGTGCTCGAGGCGGCCAAGGTGCCGCTGGTGCTGGTGCCGGAGACGTTCTCGGAGGCCGGGCTGGTCGAGAAGATCAGACTGGTAGGCCACGCCATGGGCGCCGATCCGCGCGCCGCCTGCCTGACCACGGCGGTGGAGAGCGATCTCGCGCAACTGCGCGCGCTGCGTGCTCGGGTGACCAAGCCGGTGCGCGTGATGTTCGTGATGTCGCTGTTGAACGGCCGGGCGATGGCGGCGGGCCACAAGACCGCGGCCGACGAGATCATCCGGCTTGCCGGCGGCGTCAACGCCATCGACGGTTACGACGGCTACAAGCCGGTCAATGACGAGGCCATCGTGGCGGCGAAACCGGATGTCGTGCTGTCGATCGATCGCGGCAAGGACTCGCTGACGTCGGAGGCCGTGTTCGCGCATCCGGCCTTCGCGCTGACGCCGGTCGCGGCCAACAAGGCCTTCATCTCGATGGAAGGCCTTTATCTGCTCGGCTTCGGGCCGCGGACCGCGGCCGCGGCACGCGACCTCTCGGTCAAGCTTTATCCGGCGCTGGCGCCGGAGGCCGATAACTTCAGGCCGGCAGCGCTGACCGCGAATTGCCGGCAATGAGCGTGCTGGCCGAACGCCGCCGGCGTGCGAAACGACGGCGCGCCGGCATGTCGCTGCGGCCGGCCGCGACACTCACCCTGCTCTGCCTGCTTGCGGCGCTCGCAGGCACCGCCCTGGTCGCCCTGACGGTCGGGGCCGCCGGCATTCCAATGGCGCGGCTTCCGGCAGCGCTCGGGCTATGGGCTGATCGTGTCGCCAACCCGCTGCTCGCACGCGACCAGCTCGTGGTGTGGTCGATCCGCATCCCGCGGATCGCAGCGGCGGCGATGGTCGGCGGACTCCTTGCCTTATCAGGCTCGATCATGCAGGGCCTGTTCCGCAATCCCCTCGCCGACCCCGCGCTTGTCGGCGTCTCCTCCGGCGGCGCGTTTGCCGCGGCGGCGGCGATCGTGTTCACTGACAGCCATCTCGGCGAAAGCCTGCGCTTCCTGCAACACCAGCTGCTGCCGATCGCGGCCTTTGCCGGCTCGCTGATCACGACCATCGTGCTTTACGGCATCGCCAGCCGCGGCGGCCGGACATCGATTGCGATCTTCCTGCTGGCCGGGCTTGCGATCGCCGCGATCGCCAATGCCGGCATCGGCCTTCTGGTGTTCGTCGCCGACGATCGCCAGCTTCGCGACATCACCTTCTGGCTGCTCGGCTCGCTCAGCGGTGCGACCTGGAGCAAGCTCACGGCGCTGGCGCCGGTGCTGGCGGTCGCGCTGGTCGCCTGCCTCTCGATCGCGCGCGGGCTCGACGTGCTGGTGCTCGGCGAGGCCGAGGCGTTCCACAGCGGCGTCGACGTCGAACGGCTGAAGCGGATCTCGATCGTGCTGGTGTCGGCGATGACCGGCGTCGCGGTCTCGGTCTGCGGCGTGGTCGGCTTCGTCGGCATCGTGGTGCCGCATCTGTTGCGGCTGGTGATCGGGCCCGCGCATCGGCTCCTGCTGCCGGCGTCCGCACTGCTCGGTGCCATCCTCCTGGTCGGCGCCGACACCGTGGCGCGCACCATCGTGGCACCTGCGGAAATGCCGATCGGCATCCTGACGGCAGCGATCGGCGCGCCGTTCTTCCTCGCCATGCTGCTGCGGCAGCGCGGGCTGGTGTCGCTATGACGGCCCTGCTCGAAGCACAGTCGGTATCGATGACGGTCGGCGGCACTGATCTGGTCGATGCGGTGTCGCTGCAGATCGGCGCCGGCGAGATGGTCGCGATCGTCGGTCCCAACGGCGCCGGCAAATCGACTCTGCTGCGGATGCTGTCGGGCGACCTGCGTCCGTCGCGCGGGGCGATCAGGCTGAGGCAGCGCGACCTGCAAACTTACGGACCACGCGCGCTGGCGCAGCACCGCGCGATGCTGTCGCAGCACGTCAGCGTCACCTTCCCGTTCACCGTCGAGGAAATCGTCAGCATGGGCGCCGGCGAAAGCCCGCGTGCCGTGGCGCGGGCGCTGGTTGAGGCGGCGCTCGACGAGGTCGGGCTCGCGCGTTTCCGTTTCAGGCAATTGCCGACACTGTCCGGCGGCGAGCAGCAGCGGGCGCATTTCGCCCGCGTGCTGGTGCAGCTCGCCTGCGGCGAAGCGCTGCATGGACCGGGACTGTTGCTGCTGGACGAGCCGACCTCGAGCCTCGATCTGCGGCACCAGATCGACCTGGTCGAAACGGCCCGGCGGCGCGCCGCCCGCGGCACCGCGGTGATCGCGATCCTGCACGACCTCAACCTCGCGATGCGGTTCGCCGACCGCATCCTGCTGCTGCACCGCGGCCGGCTTGCCGTCGACGGCGACCGTACGGCGGCGATGAAGGCCGAGACGCTGCGCGAGATCTTCGAGATCGACGCTGCGATCGCCTATACCGGAGGTGGCGTGCCGTTCCTGCTGCCGCAGACGATGCAGCCGGCGGGCAAGGCGACGTAACGCCGCAAGCCTTATCCCGCCGCAACATCCGCGGTTCACAAAACTGTCAGGTGGCTGTAACAGGCGGCTCGGAGAACACCGCATCGTTTATCCTTTGGGAGATCAACCATGCGCCTGTCCCTGCTCTGCTCCGTCGCCTCGATCCTGCTCGCCACATCGGCATTCGCGCAGGGTGAGGGCGAATTCCCGGCGACGCTGGCGGGACACGCCGTGATGCCGGCGGAGAGCTTCATCGACGCGCCCGCCGACGCCCCTGATGATCTGAAGACCTCGGGCAAATACACCACCGGCAAGCGCGTCGACGCCATCGGCACCGTGATGGGCAAATCGTACGAGCGGCCGACCGGCGTGTCGCTGCCGTTCAAGGGCCAGCCGCTGCAGGGCCATTCCGGCATCAAGGTGATGCCCGACGGCTCGTTCTGGGTGATCACCGACAACGGCATGGGCTCGCGCTACAACTCGGCGGACTCGATGCTGTACCTGAACCGGCACAAGATCGACTGGGCGAGCGGCAAGATCGAGCGTCAGGAGACCGTGTTCCTGCACGATCCCGACAGGAAGGTGCCGTTCCGCATCGTCCACGAGGACACCGCCAAGCGCTATTTGACCGGTGCCGATTTCGACACCGAGGGCTTCCAGATCATCAACGACATTTTCTGGATCGGCGATGAATTCGGGCCCTACATCCTCAAGGCCGACAAGACCGGCAAGATCCTCGCCGTGTTCGAGACCGTCGCCGACGGCAAGCCGGTGCGTTCGCCGGATCACTGGGCGGTGCAGTCGCCCGGCGCGCCCGGCGCCAGCTACACCAACGTCAACCTGCGCCGCTCCAAGGGCTATGAAGGTTTTGCTTCCTCCAAGGACGGCAAGTTCCTTTACGGCCTGCTCGAGGGGCCGCTGTGGGATGCCGACAAGAAGGATTGGGAGAAGGTCGACGGCAAGGAGGCCTCACGCATCCTGGAATTCGACGTCGCGGCGGA
This sequence comes from Bradyrhizobium sp. USDA 4538, assembly GCF_024171045.1. Classification (NCBI taxonomy): domain Bacteria; kingdom Pseudomonadati; phylum Pseudomonadota; class Alphaproteobacteria; order Hyphomicrobiales; family Nitrobacteraceae; genus Bradyrhizobium; species Bradyrhizobium sp. USDA 4538. The sequence continues at coordinate 4,980,256 of NZ_JALJZE010000001.1, read as the reverse complement.
GAAGTTCACCGGACGCTACTGGCTGTATGTGTTCGAGCAGAACGGCAATGCGATCGGCGACTTCAACATGATCGATCCGGCCCAGGGCCTCGTCATCGAACGCGACAATGGCGAAGGCACCGCCGACAAGGCCTGCCCGCAAGGCCAGCGCGGCGAGAACTGTTTCCCTGACCTCGCCAAGTTCAAGCGCGTCTACAAGATCGAGCTGTCCGACGCCAATGTCGGCAAGCCCGTGCGCAAGATCGCCTATATCGACCTGATGAAGATCCGCGATCCCAACAAGAAGGCCCGCAAGCCGCTCAACGACGGCGTCTACACCTTCCCGTTCTTCACCATCGAGAATGTCGACCGGGTCGACGAGACCCACATCATCGTCGGCAACGACAACAACCTGCCGTTCTCCTCGAGCCGCGACCCGAACAAGGCCGATGACGACGAGTTCGTACTGCTCGAGGTCGGCGACTTCCTGAAGGCGAAGTGAGGCGGTGCTCGCCACCCACAACAGTGTCGTCGCCCGGCTCGACCGGGCGACCTAGTATTCCAGAGGCGCCCGAGCTCAACGGACAAGCCGCGGCGTACTGGATGCCCCGCTCAAGGCGGGACATGACAGCGAATATGCGGATAGCGTGATGCTCATCCCGGCACGACGGCCATTCCGTCATCCCCGCGCAAAGGCTTCGCCTTTGTCGCTGGAGGTGCGAGCCAGCGGCGCAATCGCGCCGCTGGGCGAGCCTCGAAGGATGCACGGCCCCGATGCAGCCGCATGGAGACAGCCGGGCCGCCGCCCTTCGAGACGGCCGCTTTGCGGCCTCCTCAGGCTGACGGCGATACAGCTCAGCGCGCGGCTTGCGTGATCGTCACTCCTTCTTCGTCCGGTAATCTCCGAACGTCGTGTCGCGCTGGTCGAGCTGGGCCTTCACGCTGCCGCCGTCGCGGCGGAAGCCCGCCATGTAGGCCTTGCTGGCCTCGGTCGTGAAGGCCAGCGCCTGGATCTCGGTGCCGGCCCGCATCGCGGCGCGGGCGCCCATGATTTCCATCGCGCGGTGGACGCTGCGCTTGTTGAGCTGCTGCAGCTCGATCGGCACCTTGGCCGCGCGCTCGGCGAAATCCAGCGTCTTCGCCTCCAACTCGGCGAGCGGAAACGACCGGGTCGCATAGCCCCATTCGGCGGCCTCGCGGCCCGACATCGCGTCGCCCGTCAACATCAATTCCATCGCGCGACGCATGCCGACCAGCCACGGGTGATACTGCATGTCGGGCGGGCTCATCAGCCGCACCGGCGGATAGCCGATCTGGGCGTCGTCGGCGACGTAGACCACGTCGCAGGCGGTCGCGAGCTCGGTGCCGCCGGCGAGGCAATAGCCGTGCACCTGCGCGATCACGGGCTTTGCGAGATCCCAGATCGAGAACCAGCCCTCGACGACATGGCGCGACCACTGGCCGGGCCCGGATGCCGAGTGATAGGGCTGGTCGACGCGGTTGTCGGCGGAGAGATCGTAGCCCGCCGAGAAGCAGGGTCCCGCGCCACGCAGGATCGAGATCGAAATTTCGGGATCGCGGTCGGCCTGCTCCAGCACCTCGAAGATCTCGCCGCGCAGGCGATTGTTCAGCGCGTTGCGCTTTTCGGGGCGGTTCAGCGTGATGCGGCGGACGCGCGGACGCGGATCATCGACGATGATGTGCTGGTAGCTCATGGATCCTCCCGATCTCAGGCTTTGTTGCCTTTGGCAAAGTGATGCCCGAGATCGGGAGGGTTGTCATCGGCAGATGACGCAGGTCCTCAAAGCGTTTTCAAGCGAAGTGGGTTCCGGTTCGTGTGAAGAAAACGCGTCAAGCAACAACGCTACAGCCCCGGCACGGGCTCTAGCCCGCCGGCACCATCACGACGCCCTTGTCCTTGGGCCAGCGCATCCGCCAGGCGAAATTGATGTCACGGACTTCGCCGGCCTTGGCCTCGAACGCCCATTCCAGCACGCCGCGCTTGTCGCGCAGATTGGTGGTCGTCGCCGGCGTCGACGACGGCAGCATCTCCACCACGATATCGTCGTTCTCGCTGACCGGGAGCTGATCCTGGACCGCGACCTTGATCGGGAAGTCGTGGCCGTTGCGCACCGTGGTCTTGAAGGCGCGCTCGTCGGTCTTCGACGTGGTCACGATCAGGCCGGCGGAGCCCTCGTTGCGCTTCACCACCGTGCGTTCGATCTTGACCTTGTCGTCGGCGCCGAAGCCGAGCCGCACGGTCTCGTCCTTGGCGGCCGTGGCCATCCGGCTGCGGCCGACAAAGATACCGTCGCGGTAGATCGAGATTTGCCCCGGCAGCAACGGCGCATCGTCGGCCTGCACGAAGCTCGCTTCCAGGAACGCGGTCGGGTCGATCACCGGAACGGCGCGAACCGCGAGATCAGGGGTGATCGTCGCCGTCGAGATGCGCAGGCTCTTGGCGCCCTCATTGGCGGCAACGCTGACGCGGCCGGGAATCTTGAAGGTGGCCTGGAAGGCGCCGACCTCGGCGGTGGCTTCCAGTTCGTCCATGCGCCCCCCACCAAAGCGGAATTGCTGAACCGCGTCGGCGGCCGGCGCGGGTGCCAGCGCCTCGCGCGCCCGCATGCTGGCCTCTCCCGAAAGCTTCGCCAGCGGTCGCGGCGGCTGCGGATATTGCACGATCAGCGAGCGGAGGTCGGGCGCATTGCCGCCGCGCGCGACCCGCACGGTGGAGACGACGAGCGCCACGTTCGACCAGTCCTCGCCGGTCGACTGGGTGATCTCGGCACGACGGACCAGTTCGATCGCGGGCTTGCGGTCTTTGGCGCCGGTGTCGAGCCGGGCGTCATAGAGCGCCGTCCAGCGGGCGTTGGGAACCGCATAGGTGACCCGCAAGGTCACCTTGGTCGCCGCTTGCGAGGCGACATCGATCCGCACCTCGACCTTGCTCGGCGGCTTGCTGGTGCGATCGGCTGCGATCTGCGCAAGATCGCGGTCGATCACGCGGATCTTGCGCTCGGCGTCACGGATCGCGCTGTCGGCGGTTGCGACCTCGTCGGCCACCGCCGAGAACGCCGCGCGCCACTCGCTCAGCGGACGCGCCTCGCCCTTTTCGCCGAGGCCCGCGGGTGACGCCTCGGCAAACCGCTCGGCAAATTTGCGCCGCGCCTCGGCCGCGCTGATCAGTCCCTGCAAATCGGCGCGCTGATCGTCAAGCGCCTCGATGCGCTTGTCGATCTCGGAGAGATTTTGCGGCAGCAGCGGCCCCGGCAGCTTGGTGTCGATCGCGCCTATCGTGAGCTTCGCTTCGCCCTCGCCTTCGACCCGCAGCGAGGACGGATCGAGCCCGATCGGGAAATCCCTGGCGATGAGGGTGTTGTCGCCGGCAGGCAGATCCAGCGTGATGACGCGGGTGACGCTCGCGCCATCGGGATAGACGGTCACGGCATCGACCTGCGAGGCCGCATCGAGATTGGCCGCTTGCAGCGGCCCGGCAACCAGCGCACCCGCCAGCACCAGGCTGGTGGTCACAAGATAATTCGCAATCCTACACATGACATCCCTCCGGAAAAAAACGCCGCATCGCGCGCGAGACGAACGGCGCGCCGGGCTCGACTGCGCGCCGTTTCTCGTGGTGAGACGCAGCGAGGAAGGGACTGGTTCGATTGAGGTTTCCCTGCGGCGCGACGATGGCGCCGCCGCGGCTGCCGCATGGCGCAGCGATGTCTTTCGGCGCTAGCGCTCCGCCTTGCGCCGGATGAACAGATAATTCGGCACGAAGCCGGCCAAGGTGATCGCGATCATGATCCACCAGCCGCGCTGAAACGCCGCGATCCGCTCGGTCATCGAGACCGGCGTTGCAAGGATCGCGACGAAGATCGCGACGCCGATCGCCAGCGCCGCCTGCCGGATCATGTTGATGACGCCGGAGCCGGTGGCAAACGACGACGGCGGCAGCGCGCCGGCGCCGACGCCCATCAGGGTCGGAAAGGTCAGCCCGACGCCGATACCGATCAGCATCACGCCCGCGACGACGGCAGGCGCATTGGGTTCGGCCCCGAGCAGCGTCGCCCAGATCGCGAGGCCGGCCGCGAACAGCAGGATTCCGGCGGAGACGACGGCCGCGGCGCCAAACCGCGCAATCAGCCGGCCGGCAAACAGCAGCGAGGTGATCGGCACCATCAGCGGACCGGGGGCGATTGCAAGGCCGGTCTTCAACGCCGACCAGCCCCATACCGTCTGCTCCCACAAGGTGCAGGACAGCAGCATGGCGCCGAAGGCCGCCGAATAAGGCGCCATCACCAACGACGCGCCGGTGAACGGCCTGACCGCGAACAGTGCAGGATCGACGAAGGGATTCCTCGATCTGAGGCAATGCCAAGCGAAGGCGGCGAGCGAGACGGTCGCGACGGCAAAGCCAAGCACGACGCCGCGCGAACTCCATCCCCAATCGTTCGCCTTCACGATCGCAAATGTCAGCGCACCGATACCGGAGGTCACCAACAGCGCCGCCCATGAACTCGGACGCGGCACGTTGTGACCGGGCACTTCGGGCAATTTCAACCAGCCGATGATCAGCGCGACGACGCCGATCGGGACATTGACGATGAAGATCCAGCGCCAGTCGAAGGTGACCAGCGCGCCTCCCGCGAGCGGGCCCAGTGCGGCGGCAAGGCCGCCGATCGCCGTCCAGGTGCGCACCGCGCCGGCGCGCTGCTCGGGCGGAAAAGACGCCAGCAGCAGGCCGATCGAGGTCGGCGTCATCAATGCCGCACCGGCCGCCTGCGCCACGCGGGAGACGACCAGGAACTCGACACTGGACGCCAGCGCACATGCGGCCGACGCGGCCGTGAACAGCGCGACGCCGAGCAGGAAGCTGAGATTGCGGCTGTGGCGTTCGGCGAGCCGGCCGAAGAACACCAGCAACGCCGCGTAGGCAATGGCATAGGCATTGAGGATCCAGGACAGATCCTCAAGCGAGGCGCCGCGAAATTCCTGCGCGATGTTCGGCAGCCCGACATTGACGATGAACAAATCGAGATTGGCGAGGCAAATTCCGACCGACACGATCGCAAGCACCTGGCGCGGGTTTGCGGTGGCGACGCCGGACCGCGGCCGCGCATCAGGTTCGACGACCAGATCGATGGTCTCCGCCTCTACCTCCGACATCACACCCTCCAAAATATGTGCATATGCATCTATTGCCATTAGGTGCATATGCATGTATTTGTCAAGTCTATCGGAGGCAGCGATGGCGAAAACGGAACCCAGCCGGTGTAATCTCACGGCGTTGCGTAAGGCGACGCGGCGAGTGTCGCAGCTCTACGATCAGGTCCTTGCGGCATCCGGCCTGCGCGGCACGCAACGGGCGATTCTGGTCTATGTCAGGCGGTCGGGAGCGCCGACGATGGGCGAGCTTGCCGCAGCCCTGGTGCTCGACCGCACCGCGCTCAACCACAACCTCAAGCCGCTCGAGCGCGACGGTCTGTTGACCATCACCGTCGACAAGAACGACCGGCGCAGCCGGCTGGTGCGGCTCACCAAGCGCGGCGAAGCCATGCTCGAGGACTCACAGGCCGCATGGCTCAAGGCGCAGGAGCGTTTCGAGTCCGCCTTCGGCGCAAGGCAGGCCGCCGATCTCCGGCAGACGCTCGAATTGATTGCCTCGCTCGAGTTTGACGAGCGCGCGCTCGGCTCAGCGGCGAGCTAGCCGGCTCCAACAGAAAAGCGGCCCGGCGTTGCCGCCGGGCCGCTCGTTCGCACACGATCAGTGTCGATCGCGCTTAGCTGTAGATCTCGAACAGGCCGGCGCCGCCCTGGCCACCGCCGATGCACATGGTCACGACGCCCCACTTGGCCTTGCGGCGACGTCCTTCCTGCAGCAGGTGGCCGGTGAGCCGGGCGCCGGTCATGCCGAAGGGATGGCCGATCGCGATCGAGCCGCCATTGACGTTATACTTCTCGGGATCGATACCGAGCTGGTCGCGCGAATAGAGGCACTGGCTGGCGAACGCCTCGTTGAGCTCCCAGAGATCGATGTCGTCGATCTTCAGGCCGTGGCGCTTCAGGAGCTTCGGCACCGCAAAGACCGGACCGATGCCCATCTCGTCGGGCTCGCAGCCGGCCGAGGCCCAGGCCACGAAGCGGCCGAGCGGATTGAGGCCGCGCTTCTCGGCGTCCTTGGCCTCCATCAGCACCACGGCGGCGGCGCCATCGGAGAGCTGGCTGGCATTGCCGGCGGTGATGAACTTGCCCGGGCCCTTGACCGGCTCGAGCTTGGCGAGGCCCTCCAGCGTGGTCTCGGGGCGGTTGCACTCGTCGCGATCGACCACGTAGTCGACGATCGACTCGGCCTTGGTCGCCTTGTCGACCACCTTCATCTTCGTCTTCATCGGGACGATTTCGTCCTTGAACTTGTTGGCCTGCTGCGCGGCGGCCATGCGGCGCTGCGACTCCAGCGAATACTCGTCCTGGTATTCGCGGCTGAGCTTGTAGCGCTCGGCGACGATGTCGGCGGTATCGATCATCGCCATGAAGATGTCGGGCGCGGTCTTGAGCAGCTCGGGATCGATCGATTCCTTCGGCGAGCCGCCGCCGGGAATCGAGATGCTCTCGACGCCGCCGGCGACGATGCAATCGGAGCCGTCGGAACGGATCGAGTTGGCGGCCATCGCGATGGTCTGCAGGCCCGACGAGCAGAAGCGGTTCACGGAGACGCCCGCGGTCGACTTCGGCAGGCCGGCGAGCAGCGCCGCCTGGCGGCCGATGTTCGGCGCGCCATGCGCGCAATTGCCGAGATAGCAATCCTCGACATATTCCTTGTCGACGCCGGCGCGGTCGACCGCGTGCTTGATGGCGTGCGCGGCGAGCGACATCGGCGGGGTGATGTTGAATCCGCCACGGCCGGACTTTGCCAGGCCGGTGCGCGCGTAGGAAACGATTACGGCTTCACGCATTGTTTTCTCCCTCTGAGATGACGGTCATTGTGGCGCGTCGTGGCCCGTTCGTACACATTTTTCGGCGGGCGCAACAGCAATACCGGACGCCCCGGAACGACAAACGCCGCCTCCGGGACCGGAGACGGCGTCATGTTCCGCAGATCGGAATATGGACTGCTTGAGCGGTATCTTCCTTCCGTCATGCCGGGCGTTCCGGGCGATGACGAGGACCGCTCAAACAGCGTTTGAAACGCCAGCGCCTTTGAAACGTCAGCGGCTCAGAACGTCAGCGCCTTGGCCTGCTTCACCTGCGGCAGTGTCTGTACCTTGGCGAGCAGCTCCGCCGGCACCGCGCCGTCGACCTCGACCAGCGCAATGGCATCGCCGCCTTGCTTGACGCGGCCGAGATGGAAGGTCGCGATATTGATTTTCGCATCACCCAAGAGGCTCGCGAACGCGCCGATGAAGCCCGGCTTGTCCTCGTTGGTCACGTAGATCATCGACTTGCCGAACTCGGCGTCGACGCGGATGCCCTTGATGTCGACGAGGCGCGGCTTGCCGTCGGCGTAAACGGTGCCGGATACCGAACGCTCCTGACGCTCGGTGGTGACGGTGACCGTGATCAGGCTTTCATAGTCGCTCTGTGCGGCGCGGACGACCTCGTCCACCACCATGCCGCGCTCCTTGGCGACGACCGGCGCCGAGACCACGTTGACCTCGCCCAGCATCGGCCGCAGCAGGCCCGACAGCACCGCCGAGGTGATCGCCTTGATCTTCATCTCGGCGACGTGGCCCTCATAGGTGATCTCAGTCTTGAGGATGCCGCTCTCGGTGAGCTGGCCGGCGAACGAGCCGAGCTTCTCGGCAAGCTCGATGAACGGCTTCAGCTTCGGCGCCTCTTCCGCGGTGATCGAGGGGAAGTTGACCGCGTTGGAAATCGCGCCCGACAACAGATAGTCCGACATCTGCTCGGCGACCTGCAGCGCGACATTTTCCTGCGCTTCGGTGGTGGAGGCGCCGAGATGCGGGGTGCAGATCACGTTGGGATGGCCGAACAGCACGTTCGAGGTCGCCGGCTCCTCGACGAACACGTCGAAGGCCGCGCCCGCGACATGCTTGGAATTCAGCGCGTCGACCAGCGCCTGCTCGTCGACCAGGCCGCCGCGCGCGCAGTTGATGATGCGCACGCCCTTCTTCATCTTGGCGATCGCGGCCGCATCGATCACGTTGCGGGTCTTCTCGGTCAGCGGCGTGTGCAGCGTGATGAAATCGGCGCGCTTCAAGAGATCGTCGAGCTCGACCTTCTCGACGCCGATGTCCTTGGCGCGCTCCGGCGACAGGAACGGATCGAACGCGATCACCTTCATGCGCAGGCCGAGCGCGCGGTCGGCGACGATCGTGCCGATATTGCCGCAGCCGATCACGCCGAGGGTCTTGGCGGTGATCTCGACGCCCATGAAGCGGTTCTTCTCCCACTTGCCGGCCTGGGTCGAGGCGTCGGCCTGCGGGATCTCGCGCGCCAGCGCCAGCATCAGGGTGATGGCATGCTCGGCGGTCGTGATCGAATTGCCGAACGGCGTATTCATCACGATGATGCCCTTGGCGGTCGCGGCCGGAATCTCGACATTGTCGACGCCGATGCCGGCGCGGCCGATCACCTTGAGCCTGGTCGCCTTCTCGATGAGCTTGGCGGTCGCCTTGGTGGCCGAGCGGATCGCGAGACCGTCGTAATTGCCGATGATCTCGGCGAGCTTTTCCTTGTCCTTGCCGAGGTTGGGCTGGAAGTCGACCTCGACGCCGCGATCCTTGAAGATCTGGACGGCGGCGGGAGACAGCGCGTCGGAAATCAGAACTTTGGGTTTTGTCATCTCGATTGTTCCTTTGCCCTGCCGCGGGCGGGTCTCCTGGACCGATCTGGTGAAGTCTCTGATCACTTCTCCCTCTCCCCGCTCTTGCGGGGAGAGGGTTGGGGTGAGGGCAGCCACGAGCGAGGAACAAGCCGAAAGGGCCCCTCACCCGGATCGCTCAGGCGCGCAATTGCGCTGCCGAGCGATCCGACCTCTCCCCGTAAGAACGGGAAGAGGTGACAAGAGAAAAACTTATGCCGCCTTGGGCAACGCTGCTTTGGTCTCGGCAAACGCCCAGTCGATCCACTGCGTCAGCAGCTCGACATCCTTGGCTTCGACGGTGGCGCCGCACCAGATCCGCAGACCCGCCGGCGCATCGCGGTAATACGCGAAGTCGAAGCCGGCGTTCTCCTTCTCCACCAGCGCGACCAGCTTCTTGCAGAAGTCGGCCTGTGCGTCTGATGGAAGCGAGGTGATCGCGGGATCGGTGAACTTCAGGCACACCGAGGTGTTGGAGCGGATCGCCGGATCCTTGGCCAGGAAGTCGATCCACGGCGTCTTCGCCTTCCAGTCGGCGAGCGCCTTGGTGTTGGCATCGGCGCGGGCGATCAGCGCCTTCAGGCCGCCGATCGACTTCGCCCAGTTCAACGCATCGAGATAGTCCTCGACGCAGAGCATCGACGGCGTGTTGATGGTCTCGCCTTCGAAGATTCCCTGGTTGAGCTTGCCGCCCTTGGTGAGGCGGAAGATCTTCGGCAGCGGCCAGGCCGGCTTGTAGGTCTCGAGCCGTTCCACCGCGCGCGGCGACAGGATCAGCATCCCGTGCGCAGCTTCACCGCCGAGCGCCTTCTGCCAGGAGAAGGTGACGACATCGAGCTTGGCGAAATCGAGCGGCTGCGCGAAGGCGGCCGAGGTCGCGTCGCAAATCGTCAGGCCTTCGCGATCCGCGCTGATCCAGTCAGCGTTCGGAACGCGCACACCCGAGGTGGTGCCGTTCCATGTGAAGACGATATCCGACTTCGGATCGACCTTGGAGAGATCGGGGATTTCACCATAAGCCGCGTTGAGCTTGGTGACGTCCTTCAGCTTCAATTCCTTGACGATATCGCTGACCCAGCCCTCGCCGAAGGATTCCCAGGCGAGCGTGGTGACGGGCCGCGCGCCGAGCAGCGACCACAGCGCCATCTCGACCGCGCCGGTGTCCGACGCCGGCACGATGCCGATCTTGTAATCGGCGGGCACCTCAAGCACCTCGCGCGTCAGTTCGATCGCGAGCTTGAGCTTGGCCTTGCCGACTTTCGCGCGATGCGAGCGGCCGAGGGCGGCGTCCTTGAGATTGTTGGGGTTCCAGCCGGGGCGCTTGGCACAGGGGCCGGAGGAAAAATGCGGCACTTCAGGCCGCGAAGCGGGCTTCGCTGCAGTCATAATCTACCCTTCCAGATAGCTGCCTCTCGGTGGGGAGAGGTTTCCCGCGGTCGGGGATAGTGGAAAGGTACCCAAACGTCAAGAAAGTTCGGACTCGTCTGGAACAATCCGGGCATCACGGCTGATTGATGGGGCGTCCTCGACCTGCTGGATCGTCTCCTGATCGAGCAAATCTGCCGCCAGAGTCATGATCTTAACTGCCCTGCGCCGGCTCGATACTTTCAGAATGCGCTTCTCGCCGGCCTGCACGATGTATTCGTTGCCGACCCGCACGATCGAATAATCCGACATTCCAATCCCCAGTTGCCCGCCGCCCCGTGGGAGACGTCCGACATACCGGACTCGTTCCGGTCCGTAAAATCACGGAGACCGGCTTAGTTTATTGGCTGTTAACCGGATCGCAGACTATCCGCTGCTGCAGGTATTGGCGGGTAGATGGCACAACTTATTGCACGCGATTCAAAAGCGAATCGTCATCCCGACATGGCTGCGCGCGAACCCGAGCCGTTCATAGAAGCGCTGCGCATCGACCCGCGTCTGATGCGTCAGCAGCTCGACGAGCATGCAACCTCTCGCGCGCGCCTCCGTGACCGCCCACTGCACGAGCTTCTCGCCGATGCCGCGGCTGCGGCAATGCTTTGCGACGCGAACGTCCTCGAGCAGGCCGCGCGAGCCGCCTGCGAGCTGATGCCCGGCAGAACCGCGAGTTGCAGACAGCCGACGACGACGCCGTCCCCGTCGACGGCGACGACGAGCTGCAAATTGGGATCGCGCTCGACCCGCGCGAAGGCCTCGTAATAGCTTTGCGGCAGCGGATCCTCGATCCGCTCGCGCGCACTGCCGAGCGGATCGTCCGCAAGCATGCCGACGATGGCGGCGACGTCTTCGCGGCGAGCGCGGCGGATCGTGATGGATGAAGCTTCAGTCATGGCGGCATTCACCTGAGGTCAGCGGACCGGCGGCAGCGCGAGCACGCGCTCGGCATCGGCGATCCAGCGACGGATCACGGGATAGCGCGCGAGTTCGAGGCCGCCATCCTCCGCGACACGGGTATAGGCGAGCAGCGAGACGTCGGCGAGCGAGAACGCGTCTCCGACCAAAAATTGCGTCCCCGCAAGATGCCGCTCCAGATGATCGAGCGCGACATAGCCGCGCTTGATGAGATTCGGATCGATCTCCGAGATGGCCTTGCCGAGATACACGGCCTGAAAGCGGCAGACGGCCACATAAGGCTCGTGGCTGTTCTGCTCCCAGAACATCCAGGCATCCATCTGCGCCGCGCGATAGGGATCGCTCGGGATCAGGTCGCTGCCGCGCGCGAGATAGCGGATGATGGCGTTGGATTGTGCCAGCGTGCGGCCGTCATCCAGCTCCATCGTCGGCACTTGGCCCCAGCCGTTTCGCTTGAGGAATTCCGCGGTCCGGCTGCCGCCCTTCATGGTGTCGATCTCGACCCATGTGTACGGCAGCGCCAGCCTGTCGCACACCCATTTCACCTTCAGGCAGTTGCCTGAATTGGCGTCGCCGTAGATTTTCATGTGATCGCGCTCCGCACCGTGTGGCGACAGAGCAGCAGTCGCTCCCCGGTCTGTCAACCGTCGCCGGCTACGGCAGCGGCGATCAGAACTTGTAGCCGGCGCCGACCCGGAAGCTGTTCATGTCGACGGCGATATTCTTGACCGCCGCGAAGCGCACATATTCCCACTCGCCGCGGAGAAACAACCCGCCGACCACGCAATATTCAAGCCCGAGGCCCGCGGTCCAGCCGACCGCATAGTTGTTCACCCGCTGCTCCGTCTGGGCGGCGCTGCCTGAGCCCAGGTAGTCGTTATGCTGAATTGTAACGGTGTTGTTGCCGACCGTCTGGGTCTCGGCCCAGGCATCGTACTTGTCAAACGACACCGTCGCCGAACGCGACACGGACATGCGTCCCACCGCAACACCGCCGAACATGTAAGGCAGGAAGTTGCCTGCCGCCCATCCGGCGCGTCCGCGGAAGGTCGTGACATCCTTGACCTGCAAGGCGGCGCTCCCCGACAACGTGGTGTTGTAGGTGTAGGTGTGCCCGCTCGGAGGAGTCTCGCCCTTGGGATTCACGATCTGCCGCGTCATCGAGTCGCCCGCCGAACTTTCGAGGCCGTTCAGGTAATTGTAGTTGGCCTCGACGCCGAGCACGACGTCGTCCCATTGCCAGTTGCGGCCGACGAACGCGCCGAACCCGTTGCTCTGCGCATGGTTCTTCGGCAGCAGGGCCCAACCCGAAACCGGGTCGGCCAGAACGCTCTCGCGCAGCATGAAGGAGGTCATCGCGCTTGGCGCGTGGCTGAAATCGATGTCGCCGGAGGAATAGCCGATCTGGCCGCCGACGTACCATCCTTCCCAGTTCCCGCTCCTGCTCGGTGCATCGACATAGGAGCCGCGCAGGATCGGAAAGTCCGGCAGGTCGGCAGCCTGCGCGCCGGTCACCGTTCCAATCATCATCGCCGCCAGCACCAACCTACGCATTGCAACGCTCCATCCACCGCACCGATTTCGCGTTGATCATCGCCTGTTAACCTTAACCAATCGTTGTCGCCGCCCGTTTTCGAGCACGCAAGTTGCAGAAGTGCGCGACATGACGCGGCAAGTTCGCGACATGACGCGGCAAAGAAAAACGGCGCGGGATGGTCCCGCGCCGTTGCAATCGTTAACCGTGAAGGCCCGAAATTAACCCTTGCGGATCAGCGGCGGCGGAGGCGGCGGCGGCACGTCGCAGCACGGCAAGTTGAAGCGCACGCCGAGCTTCACGTCCTGCGAGGTGATGTCGCGGTACTGGAAGCTCGAGGGACCGGCCGGCGTGCCGTCGAAGAAGTGACCTTGGCCGTGGGCGGCAGTGCCCATGTCGAGGTAGCGATAGGCCAGTTCAACCGTGAAGTTGTTGGTGACCTTGTAGGCGACACCGGCATGCAGCGCCCAGGCGAAGTTGGTCTTGGTGGCGCCATCGGCGATGAAGGAGCTGGTGAGGCCCGACCCGCTCGGGAACGTCGCGACGTCGGAGAAGGCCGAGGTCTTGATCGTCGCGGCACCGACACCGGCACCGATGAACGGGGTCAAACAGCCCCAGGTGCCGAGATCAGCGTAGACGTTGACGAGGCCAACCCAGCTCTGGATGCCGCCATGATAGGCGTCGCTCAGCGGGCTGGGCCCGGGGAACGTGAAGAAATCGGTGCCGTTGAAGCTCACCTTCGAGCGATACTCACCGGTGATGTCGGCGCGGAACCAGCTGTTGAACTGATAGCCGACGCCGATGCCGTAGAGCACGCCGCCGTCGAAGCCGTGGCCATACTGGTTGAAGGCGGTGCCGGCCGGCAGTGTGTCGTAGGCGTTGACGTGCAGCTTGGCCTGGGTGTTGGTCATGCCGATGTCGCCGCGCAGATACCAGCCGCCGAAATCCTGGACCGGCGGAGGAGCATACGCCATCGGAGGTGGCGGCATGATGGGCATGTCGGCGGCGAACGCCGCCGAGGACAACAGAGATGCCGCACCGGCGGCAATCAGGGTCTTTACGCTACGCATTGGCTTCGTCCTTTTGGGCCAAGTGAGGCGACACGAAAGCCCCACGTCTGAAACTCACGGCCCGGACGATGGCAGGAAATGTTTAAGCGGCACTTAACCCTAATTTTTAAGGTTGATTTTCTCTCACCTTTCTCTGCGGCTGTCGCTTATGGGTCCATAAATGACGCAGGTTGGCGACGAAACATCGCGATCCCGCCACAAGTGCTAATGAAGCGTTGACGCATCCGCGCCGTTCGCAAGGCACGCGAGCCGGGTGTGTTAGCGAATGCTTAACGCGGGCGTCGCGTCCGCGGCCGAGCGTTCAGCGCACGGCCTGCGGCATCCTCGGCAGGAACACCGCGAGCAGGCCGATCGCCGGCAGGAAGGCGCACAGCTGATAGACGAAGGCGATCGAGGTGTGGTCGGCGAGCTTGCCGAGCACGGCGGCGCCGAGACCGCCGATCCCGAAGGCGACGCCGAAGAACACGCCAGAGATCATGCCGAAGCGATGCGGCATCAATTCCTGCGCGAACACAATGATCGCCGACGTCGCCGACGAGATGATCAAACCGATCACCACCGTCAGCACGGCGCTGGCGAACAGGCCGGCATAGGGCAGCGCCAGCGTGAACGGCAGCGCGCCGAGGATCGAGAACCAGATCACGTATTTGCGGCCGAAGCGGTCGCCGAGCGGACCGCCGATGAACGCACCCGCGGCGTTGGCGGCAAGGAAGACGAACAGATAGAGCTGCGCCGCCTGCGTCGAGACGCCGAACCGGTCGATCAGATAGAAGATGTAATAGCTCGACAGGCTCGAGACATAGAGCTGCTTGGAGAACAGCAGCGCGACCAGCACGATGAGCGCGATCTTCACGCGCCGCTGATCCGGATGGTCGGGATGCCGCGCGCTGGCGGCCGTCTTCTTGCCCGATATCTGCGGTTTGTACCAGACGCCGATGCGCCAGAGGATCACGATGGCAAGGAACGCGATCGAGGAGAACCAGGCGATCGAGGGCTGACCGAACGGCACCACGATCAGTGCTGCGAGCACCGGCCCCATCGAGGTGCCGAAACTGCCGCCGAGCTGGAACACCGATTGCGCGAAACCGTAACGTCCGCCTGACGCCAGCCGCGCTATGCGCGACGATTCCGGGTGGAACACCGCGGAGCCAAGGCCGACCAGCGAAGCCGCAATCAGGATGACCCCATAGGTGTGCGCAACGCTGAGCAGCAGCAGACCGAAAAAGGTGAAGCCCATGCCGATCGCAAGCGAGAACGGCTGCGCCTTCTTGTCGGTGAAATGCCCGATCAGCGGCTGCAGCAGCGACGCCGTGAACTGGAACGCCAGCGTGATCATGCCGATCTGCGCGAAGTCGAGCGCGTAATTGTCCTTCAGGATCGGATAGACCGAAGCGATCAGCGACTGCATCGTGTCGTTGAGGAAGTGCGAGAAGCTGATGCCGGCAAGCACGACATAGGCCGGTCCCGCAGCGGCGGCGACCTTCGCGGCCGTCAACTCCGGCACCGGCACCGGCTCGCCCAGCGCCTGTTTGCTCACGACGGGTTTGTTCAATGCAGCATTCCCGGACAGATTCGCAAAAATACCTCCGTGTCGTACGACGCGGAGGTGAGGCAAACCAGTTGCGTTAGCCGATGGCAGCGATGCGCTGTGTGGCCAGCCGGCGGCCAAACTCTATCCCCGTCACCCTGAGGAGCGCCAACGGGTCCGCGCAAAGCGCGGCCCGATGACAGGCTCCGCGCGTCTCGAAGGGTCGACGGCCCGGCGCTCGCCAAATTGCGACAATGGGCCGTGCATCCTTCGAGACGCGGGCAAGGGCGCGCTCCTCAGGATGACGGATCACGAGCTGACGAGGCCGGACGGAGCTTATGCCGCAGCGGCGTGGCCGAGTGCGCTGACGATGTTGTCGACGACCTCTTCCACCAGGATACGATCGTCGCCCTCGCCCATGACGCGGATCACCGGCTCGGTGCCGGAGGGGCGGATCAACAGACGGCCATGGCCGTTGAGGCGCTTCTCGCCGTCGGTGATCGCGGACTTGACCTCGGCGTCGTCGAGCGGCTTGCCGCTGCGATAGCGCACGTTCTTCAGGATTTGCGGCAACGGGTCGAAACGCCGGCAGATCTCCGACACCGGGCGGCGCAGCTTCTGCACCACGGCCAGCACCTGCAGTGCCGCGACGAAACCGTCGCCGGTCGTCGAATAGTCCGACATGATGATATGGCCCGACGGCTCGCCGCCGAGATTGTAGCCGCCGCTCAGCATCTGCTCGAGCACATAGCGGTCGCCGACCGGCGTGCGGACCATCTGCAGCCCGAGCCCCTGCAGGAAGCGCTCCAGCCCGAGATTGGACATCACGGTCGTGACGATGCCGGGCTTGGCGAGGCGCCCTTCTTCCTTCCAGCTCTGCGCGATCACCGCGAGCAGCTGGTCACCGTCGACGATGTGGCCGCGCTCGTCGACCAGGATGACGCGATCGGCATCGCCGTCGAGCGCAATGCCGATGTCGGCGCGCATCTCGCGCACCTTCCGCGACAGCGCTTCCGGCGAGGTGGAGCCGCATTCCTTGTTGATGTTGAAGCCGTCGGGTTCGACCCCGATCGGCACCACGTCGGCGCCGAGCTCCCACAGCGCTTCCGGCACCACCTTGTAGGCGGCGCCGTTGGCGCAATCGACCACGACGCGCAGGCCGTCGAGCGAGAGATCGCGCGGCAGCGTGCGCTTGGCGAATTCGATGTAGCGGTCATGGACGCCGTCGATGCGGCGGGCGCGGCCGAGGCTCGCGCTCTGCGCCAGGCGGCGGTCGAGCGATTCGTCGAGCAGCTGCTCGATCTGCTTCTCGACATCGTCCGACAGCTTGAAGCCCTGCGGGCCGAACAGCTTGATGCCGTTGTCTTCGAAAAGATTATGCGACGCCGAGATCATGACGCCGAGATCGGCGCGCATCGACTTGGTGAGCATCGCGATCGCCGGGGTCGGCATCGGGCCGACCAGCAGCACGTCCATACCGACCGAGGTGAAGCCCGCGACCATGGCGTATTCGATCATGTAGCCGGACAGCCGCGTGTCCTTGCCGATCACGACGCGATGGCGATGGTCGCCACGCTGAAACACCAATCCCGCGGCCTGCCCTACCTTGAGCGCGAGCTCCGGCGTGATCAGTCCATTGGCGCGGCCCCGAATTCCATCGGTCCCGAAATATTTGCGGCTCATGTAACCCCCAACACGGACCTCTCGAACCACCCGGCGA
Source organism: Bradyrhizobium sp. USDA 4538 (assembly GCF_024171045.1). Lineage (NCBI taxonomy): Bacteria > Pseudomonadati > Pseudomonadota > Alphaproteobacteria > Hyphomicrobiales > Nitrobacteraceae > Bradyrhizobium > Bradyrhizobium sp. USDA 4538. Next base: position 4,963,261 of record NZ_JALJZE010000001.1, on the reverse strand, counting down.
GAGAGTCCTGAACGCCTACCAGTCTAGCGTGCATCGGCCTTATAGACTGCCAGGCGCTAAAAGGACTTCAAAAAATATGATGAATCATTACCGGGGCTAAACCCCGTGCCTCTACATTAAGGCACTGAAAGATATAACATTATTACTCTTTCGGCAACCTGGGGAACGAACGTCGTCCCTACCCTTTGCCGGTGCGCTTGACGTGCTGGTCACCCTTGGTAGGGGCCGGCTGGGTGACATTGACGGGGTCGGAACCGGGAAACGTCTCCTCCAGCCCCTCCTCCAGGGCCTCGTCGAGCCGGCGCTTCTCGGCGTTCTCGTCTGCTTTTGCTTTCGGTTTGGAGCCTGATTGGGTCATCGCGCTCTCCCATCCGTCTTCGATTTGGCAGCTCCCCCATCCATGCTAGATGACGGCAAGATCGAACACCCGCAAGACTTGCTGCCTAAACAAGGCTCGCGACATCGAACTTGCGACACAGAAGAAGGGCCGGGACCGTCCATGAAGCACATTACCTGCATCGAAGATCTGCGCCAGCTGCACAAGCGCCGGGTGCCGAAGGCGTTTTTCGATTATGCGGACCGCGGCTCCTACACCGAGGACACGCTGCGCGCGAATTCGGAAGATCTGCAGCAGATCAAGTTCCGCCAGCGCATCCTGGTCGATGTGTCCAAGCGCACCCTGGCGACCACGATCCTCGGCGAGCCGGCCGCGATGCCGCTGATCCTGGCGCCGGTCGGCCTGCTCGGCATGCAGCATGGCGACGGCGAGATCTATGCCTGCCGCGCCGCGCAGGCGGCCGGCATTCCCTTCACCCAGAGCACGATGTCGATCTGCTCGATCGAGGACATCGCCGCCGCCGTCGACAAGCCGTTCTGGTTCCAGCTCTACGTCATGAAGGACCGCGGCTTCATCAAGTCGCTGATCGAGCGCGCGATCGCGGCGAAATGCTCGGCGCTGGTGTTGACCGTCGACCTGCAGGTGATCGGCCAGCGCCACCAGGACATCAAGAACGGCATGACGGTGCCGCCGGAATGGTCACTGTCGAAGCTGATCGACTTCGCGACCAAGCCCGCCTGGGTATCAGGCGTGCTGCAAGGCAAGCGCCGCACCTTCGGCAACATTGCCGGCCACGTCAAAGGCACCGAGGATCTGACGAAACTGTCGGAATGGACCGCCTCGCAGTTCGACACCTCGCTGAACTGGAAGGACATCGACTGGATCCGCAGCATTTGGCCGGGCAAGCTGATCCTTAAAGGCATCCTCGACGTCGAGGACGCCGAGCTTGCCGCCAAGACCGGCGCCCAGGCGATCGTGGTCTCCAACCATGGCGGCCGCCAGCTCGACGGCGCACCGTCCTCGATCGAGGTGCTGCCGGAGATCGTCGATGAGGTCGGCTCGAAGCTCGAGATCATGTTCGACGGCGGCATCCGCACCGGCATGGACGTGATGCGGGCGCTGGCGCTCGGCGCGAAGTCCTGCATGATCGGCCGCGCCTATGCCTATGGCCTCGGCGCCGGCGGCCAGGAAGGCGTCGCCAAGGCGATCGATATCCTGGGCAAGGAGCTCACCACCACGATGGGGCTGTGCGGCGTCAACACCATCGCCGAGATCGACGATCACGTGCTGGCGGTTTAGCCGCCGGCGCTATTATCGTAGCCCGGATGAAGCGAAGCGTAATCCGGGTCTTTCCTCGTGGATAGATTGGCCCCGGATTGCGCTGCGCTCCATCCGGGCTACGCAATCTTCGTCGTCCCGGGCAAGCAAAGCGCGACCCGGGACCCATAACCACCGATGGCCGTCGTTTCGCAGCGCTGCGGCGACAGCGCGCTTCAACAACTCAACCCTGTGGTTACGGGTCCCTGCTTTCGCAGAGACGACAGCGGAGCCTGTTCAGCCTCACATCGGCGGTGCGATCCCGTCGCGGCCGACATTGACGCGGTTGGCTTCCAGCGTGCCGTCGTCCTTCTTCAGCGCACCGAAGATGATGATCTTGGCGCCCGGCTTCAGCTCCGACTTGTCGCCGGCGACGAAGGTGACGACCGGGGTGCCCGGCGGCACCACGACTTTCTTCTCGCCGTCCTTGTACTTCACCGTGATGTTCTGGCCGTCGGTGCCCTTCACCGTCTCGGCGACGGTGGCGTTGGTCATGGTCGAGTTGGCGCGCAGGTCCCAGGGGCGGAACCCCTCGGCGGCGCCGCGCTGGTTCTCCGGGAAGATGTGAACCGCGATCGCCTTCTGCGTTCCGTCGGGTTCGGGCATCGCGGTGACGCCGATGTAGGAACCGGGCTTGATCTCCGACAGATCGGTCTTGGCGACGCCGAACACCGCGACGTTGTCGGTGGTCCGCACCTTCATGTCGGCGCCGTCGCGCGACTTGATCGACAGCATGGCGCCGTCGACGGCCTCGATGGTGCCGCGGATGCGCACCGCCGGCGGCTGCTGCGCGGATGCAGCCGAGGCAAAGGCAACAAGAAGCAATGCGGCGAACAGCGTCGATTTCGGCATGGTGTCCCTCATGGGTTGGGCTGGCGGATGAAGGAACACCGGGGAATTGGTGGTATTCCGTGCGGCCACCTCCCGTTCGCGGGAAAGGTGACCGTTCAACAACTACGGACCGGATGAGGGGGCCGTTACTGCGATAACGGACAGGTGATGCATGTTCTGCCGTAGCCCGGATGGAGCGGAGCGCAATCCGGGGACCGCCTTCCTGGGAAGATTCCCGGATTTCGCTCCGCTCCATCCGGGCTACGCGCTGTGCGTCACATCGGCGGCGTAAGCCCGTCGCGGCCGACGCTGACGCGATCGGTTTCAAGCGAGCCGTCTGGCAGTTTCTTCATGAAGGCGATGACCTTGGCGCCGGCCTTCAGGTCCGCCTTGTCGCCGGGAACATAGGTCACGACCGGTGTATCGGGTGCGACTTCCACCTTCTTCTCGCCGTCCTTGTATTTGACCAGCAATGTGTGGCCGTCATTGCTGACGACGGATTGCGCGACGGTCGCATTGGTCATGCTGCTGTTCGGCTTCAGATCGTAGGGCCGCGAGCCTTCGCCGGTGCCGCGCATGTTCTCCGGGAAGACATGCACCTCGACCGCCTTCGGCGTGCCGTCGGAGCCGGGCACGGTGGTCGTGCCGATGAAGGAACCGACCTTGATGTCGGACAGCGCGACCTTGGTGAGACCGAGCACCACCATGTTGCCTGCCATGTGCAGCTTGACGTCCTCGCCGCTGCGCGACTTCACCGCGAGCGTGTCGCCGTCGACGCTCTCGACGGTTCCCCGCACCCGGGTCGGCGTCGGCGGCTGCTGCGCGAGCGCGTAGAGCGTGGACACCGTTACCATCGCAAGCGCGATGAACGGCCGAATGAAATGGGAACGGCTGGCAGGCATGACTGATCTCCGGGAGGGAACGCGGGGGGACTAACACCAGACCCCGTTCCGGAGATGCTATTCCAGGCCTCAAGTCTTTGTGAGATCGGCCTCAACCAGCGCACGCAGTTCCGGCGTGACTTGTGGACGCCGTCCGAACCACAATTCGAAACCGCGCACCGCCTGATGCAGCAGCATGCCGAGTCCATCAGCGGTCTTCAGACCACGCGCCTCTGCCGCCGCAAGCAGCGGCGTCACCAGCGGCACATAGACGAGATCGGAAACGACCGCGTGTTGCGGCAGCAGACCGACATCGACCTCGAGCGCGGGCTGACCATGCATGCCGAGCGAGGTGGTATTCACCAGCAGGCCGGCGCGCGGCAGCAGCTTATCAACCTCGTCCCATGTCGCGGGATGAACCCGCGCGCCGAATTGCTCGGCCAGCGCGCGGGCGCGATCGATGCTGCGGTTGACCAGATGCACGCGCGCGATGCCGCGCTCGATCAGGCCGAACACCACCGCGTGTGCCGCGCCACCGGCGCCGAGCACCAGCGCGTCCTCCGTCTTATCCCAGCCGGGCGTGCAGGCGTCGTGATTGTTGATGAAGCCTTCGACATCGGTGTTGGTCGAGCGCAACTCGCCATCGGCGAACCACAGCGTGTTGGCGGCGCCGACGGCACGGGCGCGCTCGTCCGGCGCCGACAGCGCCAGCGCGCGCTCCTTGTGCGGAATGGTGACGTTGGCGCCGACGAAGCCGCGCAGCGACAGGCGGAACAGGAAATCCTTGAAGTCCTCCGGCGGCACCGCCTCGATCACATAGCCGCCCTCGATGCCGAGCGTGCGCAGCCAGTAATGATGGATCAACGGCGAGCGAGAATGCGCGGCGGGCCAGCCGATCAGGCACGCGGCGCGGGTTTTGCTTGAGGACGTCATGATGGTGACATCGGCCAAGGCGGGCGCGCTGTCAATCCGTCCGCTTCGCGGTTGCGGCAACCAGCGCGCTGAGGGCGAACGCGGCGGCCGCGGCAAACCAGATCGCCGCGAGGTTGATCCAGCCATAGGCCAGCGCGCCAGCGAGCGCGCCCGCGACCAGCGCCGCCCACAGCAGCAGGTTCGGCAGCCAGGCCCAGCCCGCACCGCCGGTGAGCGCGGCGGCGATCAGCTGGCCGGCCTTCACCAGCGCCCCGGTGACGTAGGTGAGGCCGAGCCCGGCGCCGCCTTCGAGCTGGAATACGGCGTTCTCGAGCCCCATCGCCAGCACGATGGCGGCGACCGCGGCGTTCGACAGACCATAGGCATAGGCCACCGCCGCCGCCGTGAGCAGCCACGCCTCGACGAGCAGGAGCAGGGGCTGGCGATGGGCCAGCGCGCTGAGCACGATCAGGCTGCCGGCTGCGGCGCCGGCGACGAACAGCACGATCAGTTCCAGCGCTTCCAGGGCATGCTGCCAATGCCCCTCGGCCAGCGTCACGCCAAGCCGCGTCGAGTTGCCGCTCATGAAGGAGACGAACAGCCCGCCGAGATGCAGATAGCCGATGCCGTCGACATACCCGGCCATTGCGCTGAGCGCGCAGGCCAGCGCCAGGTTACGGCGGGATTCAAGCATGCTGGCGGAAACTGCGTCATAGGAAGGGAATCACGGGCGCTATCTTGGCCCGTCATTCCGGGGCGATGCGACAGCATCGAACCCGGAATCTCGAGATTCCGGGTCTGGTCCTTCGGACCATCCCGGAATGACAATTCGATCACGCCGCGTCGCGATGCGCGGCGATGATCTGGTCGGCGGCGCGGCCCGTCACTTCGGCCATGCGGTCGAACTGGCGGGTGAAGGTGCCGGCGCCGGCAGTGGCGGAGCGCAGCTCGACGATCAGGTCGCCGATCTCGGATTCCGGCATCGTGGCGCGGACGCAATCCCAGCCGATCCAGCCGTCGCGGGTGTCGAAGCCGAGGATCTGGCCGCGGCGCGCCGACAGGATCGCGTTGATCTTGGCGGTGGCGTCGGTCGGGCAGACGATCTCGACCATGTGGATCGGCTCCAGTAGCACTGGCTGGCACTGCGGCAACCCCTCGCTGACCCCGATCCGCGCCGCGGTACGGAACGCGAGATCGGACGAGTCGACGCTGTGATAGGAGCCGTCGGTCAACGTGACGTCGACGTCGATCACGGGGAAGCCGAGTGGGCCGCGCGCCAGCGCGTCGACGACGCCCTCTTCCACAGCGCCGATATAGTTGCGCGGCACCGCGCCCCCGACCACTTTCTCGTGGAATTCGAAGCCTGACCCGCGCGGCTTCGGCTTGATGTCGAGCACGACGTCGCCGAACTGGCCATGACCGCCGGACTGCTTCTTGTGCCGGCCGCGCTGGGTGATCGGCTTGCGGATGGTCTCCTGATAGCCGATCGCCGGCGGATGCGATTTGACGTTGACGCCGTAGCGGTCCTTCAGCCGCTCCTGCGCCACGCGCAGATGCATCTCGCCCTGCCCCCACAGCACGGTGTCGTGGGTGCGCGGGTTCTGGATCATCGTCAGCGAGGGATCTTCCTCGTTCAGCCGCAGCAGCGCCTGGCCGAGCTTGACATCGTCCTTGCGGTCGGTCGCGGCAATCGAGATCGACAGCACGGCCGCGGCCGGCTCGACCTTGACCAGCGAGGCCGGCGCCGTCTTGCCGCTCGAGACCGTATCGCCGGTCTTGATCGCATCGAGCTTGCCGAGCGCGACGGTGTCGCCGGCCTCGGCCTGCGGCCGCTTGCTGTCATGCCCGCCCGAGACCGCGAGGATGCCTGAGACGCGTCCGCTCTCGCCGCTTGAGGATTGCAGCGTCGCGCCGTCGTCGAGCCGGCCCGCAAGCACGCGCGCCAGCGACAGCTTGCCGCCGTGCTGCAAGTGCACGGTCTTGAACACGTAGGCCAGCGCATCCTTCTGATCCTTGATGCCGAGCCGATCGGCGGTCTCGGCAACGCCGGGCGCCTCATGGCGCAGCGCCTTCATCAGGCGCAGCACGCCGTTCTCGCGGCTCGCAGCGCCGAGCAGCACCGGACAGATCTGCCCATCGCGCAGTTCGCGGGCGAGATCGTCGAACACGGCATCGCGCGGCGGCTGGATATCCTCCAGCAACTGCTCCATCAGCGCGTCGTCATGGTCGGCAAGCTTCTCCAGCATCGAGAAGCGGGCTTCCTTCTCGCGATCGAGATTGCCGCCCTCGAGCGCCATCACCTCCGACGGCTTGTGCTCGCGATAGACGAAGGCGCGCTCCAGCGCGAGATCGACAAAGCCTTCGATCAGATCGCCGTTCCAGATCGGGATCTGGCGCAGCACCAGCGGCACGCGCGAGGCCGGCTGCAGCGTCGCAAGCGTCTCGCGGACGCGCTTGTTGGCGCGGTCGATCTTGTTCAGGAACAGGAAACGGGGAATTCCGAGCTCCTCGAGCTCGCGCAGGATGATCTGCAGCTGCGGCAGCTTCTTCTCATCGGCTTCGCAGACCACGACCGCGGCATCGACTGCCGGCAACGCTGCACGCATATCGTGCGCGAATTCGATCGAGCCGGGACAATCGATAAAGGTGTAGCTGTCCCCCATAAAGGTGGTGGTGGCGGCGGTCAGGCCTACGCCCATCTTGTGTTGACGCGCCTCGGGGCTGGCATCGCCGACGGAGGTTCCGGCATCGACGCTGCCGGCAGTTTTAATGGCGCCAGTGCGCGCCAGGATCGCTTCCAGAAGTGTGGTTTTACCGCTTTGGAAAGGGCCCACCAATGCGATGCACCGTGGACCTCGGGGACTTCTGACGTCTTGTCCCATTGCCGCCTCCTCGTTTTGGAGCTCGGCCCATGATTGGGTCGGCGACCGTTTATGCTCTGCCTGCGTTTGACATTTGGCAAGCGGGAAAACGTCGCTGCGGTGCGGCGTCGCGTAAGCTTGCAATTCCGAGCCATCGTCCGGACAATTGCATCCGCTGCGTCAGTTCCTTCGCGCAAGTCCCGGAGAAATCTCGCGCCAGCGTGTCGCAAGGTCGAGCAGACGCTGCACGGCGGGCGAGACATCTTCTTCACGCCACGCAATCGTGAGCGGCGCCGTCACCGCCGGCGCGGCCAAGCGGACATACGCCACGCCGCGACCGGTCTGCGCGCGTGCCGCGGCCTCCGGGACGAGCGATACACCGACGCCGGCGGCGATCAGGCCAATCGCAGTTTGCAGATGCAGTACCTCCTGCGCGAGTCGCGGCGTGAATCCGGCGGCCTGGCACGCGGCGACGATCAGGCCGGTGACCGATGGCGCCGGCCGCGCCGGATAGAGCACGAAGGCATCATCGGACAATTCGGCAAGCGCAATGTCGTCCCTCTCGGCAAGCGGATGCGCGCGCGGCAACGCCGCGACATAGGGCTCCTCCAGGATCAGGCGCTGGGCAAGACCCGCCTCCGGCAATAGCGCCGGGCGTGCGAAGCCGACATCGATCCGGCGTCGCCGCAGCGCTTCGGCAATCTCGGCCGCCAGCATCTCGTCAAGCACGAGCTCGACGTCGGGACAGGCGTCGCGATAGCTGCCTATGATATCGGGCAGACCGGCGAACATCGCGGAGCCGACGAATCCGATCGCGAGCTTGCCGGCCTGGCCGCGCCCGACGCGCCGCGTGTCCGCAACCGTGGCCTCAAAATTTGCGAGCAGGGAGCGGGCGCGCGCAAGCAGCAACTCGCCCGCCTCGGTGAGCCTGACAGGACGGCTATTCCGCTGCAGCAACGTCACGCCGAGTTCGTCCTCGAGCTGACGGATCTGCTGGCTCAGCGGCGGTTGAGCGATGTGCAGCCGCTCGGCCGCGCGGGTGAAATTCAATTCCTCGCCGAGCGCCACGAAATATCTGAGATGTCGCAATTCCATGCCGTCGGTATAGCACGGCGGCGGGTACCGTCAGTCATACGCAATAGCTCTGCAACCGTATCGAACGAGTATTGGACCGGACGCGCGAACGCGGACAGCCTGCGGCAAAGCACAGGGAGTCCCCATGACGGCGCTGGAAAAAGCCTTCGCGGAAGCAGCCGCGGCAGGCATCACGCAACAGAAGATCGATATCGGCGGCCTGCGCGTCAACATCGCGCGCTTCGGCAAAGGGCCGCCGCTGCTCCTGCTTCACGGCTGGCCGGAGTTCTGGCTGGTGTGGCGCCCGCTGATGCTGCGCCTCGGCGACAGTTTTGAACTGATCGCGCCGGACTTGCGCGGCTGCGGCGACACCGGCAAGCCGACACCGGGGCCCGATGCGTCCGCCACCGCGGAGCGCCACGCGCTGGACATGTTTGCCGTCATGGACGCGCTAGGTCATGACCGCTTCGGCGTGATCGGCGGCGATCTCGGCGCCTATGTCATGCAGGCGATGTCGCATCGACAGCCGCAACGGCTGATCGGCACGCTCTATCTCTGCACGCCCTATCCGGGCCTCGGCCACCGCTACGGCCAGCCCGGCCACCTGATCGAGGTCTGGTATCAATACTTCCAGCAGCTGCCATGGGCCGCGCAATTGGTCGGAAGCTCGCGCGAGTCATGCCGGCTCTACTTCCGACATTTCCTCGACCACTGGTCGGGCGACGATCCCGCGGTGTTCGGCGACCTGCTGGAAGCCTATGTCGACAACTTCATGAAGCCGGGCAACATCCAGGGCGGCTTCGACTGGTATCTCTCGTCCGCGCCCAATCGCCGGCTCTGGCTGGAAGGCAAGCTGCCGGCGCAGCCGCGCATCGACGTGCCCTCGCGCTTTCTCTGGGGCCGCCGCGATCCGTTGATCGCGCCCGAATGGTCGGACAGGTTGAAAGACTATTGGAGCGAACCTTCGATCAGGTTCGTCGAGACCGGGCACTATGTTCACGCCGAGGCGCCCGGGATCGTTGCCGAAGAAGCAAGCGGCTTCTTCGGCAAGCTGATCAACCGCACGGGCGCGCGTTAGCGGCCCGGACGCAGCTCGAGGCTTTCGAGGCCGGCGGCGATGTTGATGCCGACCTGACCCTGCACGCTGAGCGGCTGCAGGGCGATCGTGTTGTCGGAGCCGCCGACCAGCACGTTGCCGCCGACGCCGACACCGAGCGTCGCGCTGCCCTGCGCGCCGGCATAGTTGCCGGAGAGCGCACCCGGCCCGAGCCGCTCCACCGGCGCGTAAACGCCCCAGGCCAGCGCCGATTCCTGGGTGATGCCGAGATCGATGCCGACCTTCTGGATGGTCGCGATGTAGCGATCCTCAGGCAGACCATTGGCGCGCAGCACGCAACCGAGATGGGTCACGGAACCGACGATGAAGCCGACGCTCGCGCCGCCGCGGCATTCAAGGACGCCGACCTGCACGCGCTGGATCGGCTGTTGGGCGCTGGCGCCAACGATTGCGGTCAGCGTGGCTATGGCGGCACCGGCGAGGAGAGTGAAGCGACGCATGTTGGGGAGTCTCCGGCTGAGAGGCATGACGCGAGCAGAGAACCGAACGGCGCCGTGTCTGCGGCGCCGTTCGCATCCTATGCCACAACATCGAACGTCCAGCCAGAATTTGCGGTGCCCGGCCACCGATTGTCAGGAGATGTTGCGGCGCTGCTATGTTCCTCGGGGTCTGCCGATTGATCGAGCAACGGACAGCAAACAACAGACAACAAAAAAAGAGGCCCGCTTTCGCGGGCCTCTTTGATCGAACACCGACCAGCTTAGAGCGTTTTCGAGCGAAGTGGATACCGGTTCGCGTGAAGAAAACGCGTCAAAACAAATCTAGTGGTGATGATGATGACGGTGGTGACGATGATGACGGCGCGGACCGCCGTAGGCGACCGGCTCGAGATCGATCCCGGCGATGCCGGCCGCAACGTTGAGGCCGGTCTGGCCCTGCACGCTGACCGGCTGCAGTGCGTAGGCATTGTTCGGGCCGCCGAACAGGAAGTTACCGCCGGCACCGAGGCCGACCGAGGCGTTGACGCCGACGCCGCCGTAGCTGCCGGCCAGCGCACCGCGCGGGAGCTGGGTGGTCGGCGCGCTCACGGCCCAGGCGAGCTGGGTCGTCGCGGTGACGCCGAGGTCGACGCCGATCCGCTTCACGGTCGCAACATAGGGCTCCGGCCGACGGCCGCCGCTCTGAAACACGCATTCGAGGCGCGCGACAGAGCCGACAACGAAGCCGACATTCTCGCCGCCCTGGCATTGCAGGACCCCGGCTTGAACCTGAGGCGCCGCGTTGGCGGTGGCGAACGGCGCCAGCAACGCAAGCGCTGCAAGGGTGAGGGTCGAAAGTCGCATTGAACTGTCTCCGCAAGGTGAACTGAATTTGCGCGGCGGACAGGAAGGAAGGCTCGTGTCCAAAACAAGGCAGCGCGCAAAGACGCCGTAAAAACTTCCCGCGTGTGGCATCGATGTTCGCACACACGCGCGTGAGGTGAGCAGGATGTGATTTGACTCGTCGAATCTACCGGCGCGATTTCAGCACACAAACAAAAACGCTCCCGCACCAGGTGCGGGAGCGTTTCTTGATTTCGGATCGAACTACCGCAGATTACCGCAGAAGCGCTGGATGCGCTTGCAGGCATCCTCGAGATCGGAAGTCTTGGTGGCGTAGGAGATGCGGAACGCGGGGCCGAGCCCGAATGCCGATCCCTGCACCACGGCGACGCCTTCGCTCTCGAGCAATTCGGTGACGAACGCCTCGTCGTTGTCGATCAGCTTGCCCGACGGCGCCTTCTTGCCGATCGTGCCGGCGCAGGACGGATAGACGTAGAACGCACCTTCCGGCCGCGGGCACTCGATGCCGCTCGCCTGGTTGAGCATCGACACCACGAGGTCGCGACGTTCCTTGAACACCTTGTTGTTCGCGGCGATGAAGTCCTGCGGACCGTTGAGCGCCTCGACCGACGCCCATTGCGCGATCGACGACGGGTTCGAGGTCGACTGCGACTGGATCGTCGCCATCGCCTTGATCAGCTGCGCCGGGCCGCCGGCATAGCCGATGCGCCAGCCGGTCATGCAGTAGGCCTTCGACACGCCGTTCACGGTCAGCGTGCGGTCGTACAGGCTCGGCTCGACCTGCGCCGCCGTGGTGAAGACGAAGTCGTCATAGACGAGGTGCTCGTACATGTCGTCGGTCATCACCCAGACATGCGGATGCTTGACCAGCACATCGGTGATCGCCTTGAGCTCGCTCTTCGTATAGGCCGAGCCGGTCGGGTTCGACGGCGAGCAAAGGATCACCCACTTGGTCTTCGGCGTGATCGCCTTCTCGAGATCTTCCGGACGCAGCTTGAAGCCGGTCGAGGCCGGGCACACCACCGGCACCGACTCGCCGCCGGCGAGCGCCACCATCTCGGGATAGCTGACCCAGTACGGCGCCGGGATGATCACCTCATCGCCCGGATTGATGGTCGCCATCAGCGCGTTGTAGAGCACCTGCTTGCCGCCGGTGCCGACGATGACCTGGTTCGGCTTGTAGGTCAGGCCGTTCTCGCGCGCGAACTTGTTGATGATGGCTTCCTTGAGCTCCGGAATGCCGCCGACATCGGTGTACTTGGTCTTGCCGGCCTCGATCGCGTGGATCGCTGCGAGCTTGATGTTGGCGGGCGTATCGAAGTCAGGCTCGCCGGCGCCGAGGCCGATGACGTTGCGGCCCGCGGCTTTCAGCGCGCGTGCTTTGTCCGTGACCGCGATCGTCGCGGACGGCTTCACACGGTCGAGCGCAGCGGACAGGAAGGCCATTATTATCTCCTGGCAAACGTCGTGAGCCGTAGGGCCACGACTTGATTTGAATGGGATCGCGGCACCCTAGGCCTGTCGCCGCTGCACCGCAAGAAGCTTGGCGGTAAAGCACGAAAACTTTCGCGCATGGCTCGCGGCGCGCGCAATTTTCCGCAAGTTCCGGCGCCGGATGACTCATATCCGGCAAGCCCGCTCCGGTCTTGCCGGGGGGCCCTTCGGCGGCATGCGCCAGCGCGGATTGCTCCGAGGACAATGCCGCGCGGCAACCTGCCTGACAGCGCTAACGGCGGGTCGTCAACGCAGACCGGCGCGCGTCGTGCCGCCAAGGACGCGCGTTAAGGTTTGTGAATTGCAGCGCACCGGCCATGGTCGCGACCTTGGCGATCGACCGGCACCGTGCAGAGCGTCGCGCAGGCGTGATCCGAGTTGTTCTGCCGTGTGGATGGAATCGTTCTGCACGTGTGCAGTGCAGTAGACGTTTCGACTTTTTCCACACTGCAGGGCTTGCGACGCACCCCCGTCAGCATCATTGTTTAGCGGCGTTGCGGTGTGACAGGCCGCGCAATTTTTAAGCGTACCGTCTCCCTGACCGAGTGAACCACGACGCAATGTACAAGCTCTATTCGATGCAGCGCTCCGGCAACAGCTACAAGGTCCGGCTGGCGCTTGCCGTGCTGAACACGCCGTACGAGGCGATCGAGATCGACATCCTGCGCGGCGAGAGCCGCACCCCGGAATTCCTGGCCAAGAATCCGAGCGGCCAGGTGCCGCTGCTCGAGGTCGCCGAGGGCCGCCATCTCGCCGAGTCCAATGCCATCCTCTGGTACGTCGCGATCGGCACGCCGCTGGCGCCGGAGTCGCGGATCGAGCGCGCCGAGGCGCTGCAGTGGATGTTCTTCGAGCAGCACGCGCTGGAGCCGAACATCGGCGCCGCCTATTTCTGGCTGTCGCTGGTCAAGGGCGGACGCGACCTGCAGACGCACGCGCTGGAGGACTGGATGGAGCGCGGCTATGCGGCGCTGCAGGTGATGGAAAATCACCTCAAGGAGCACACCTATTTCGCCGCCGGACAGCTCACCGTCGCCGACATCGCCCTCTACGGCTACACCCACGTCGCCGACCGCTGCGACTTCGACCTGGCGACCTTTCCGTCGATCCGCGCCTGGCTCAAGCGGGTCGAGCAGACCCCCGGGTTTGTCTCGATGGACTGGCAGCCTGGTACCGAGGCCGAGCCTGAGCCTCGCCTCGCGGCCGGCGTCTGAACGGCTGGGTGTGAATCCAGGGAATAACGGGGAAACTGCCCAAATAACGGGCAAAACTCGCGCCACCGCCGTATTTTAGCCATTTTTGGACGGCGCCACCGCCGCAATGTTGCCGGTGACAACCGGCAGATTCGCGCGGATGTCGCGAGTGATTCGCTCGCGGCCTGAGGGATTTAGACCATGAAGCGGTGGTCCGGCACGGCAGGCTTCGATGGCCGCCCTGCCCCGGTGGCATCATCCCGGCTGACGAACGCGATCGCCGCGTCGCTCGCGCTCGGCGCGCTGACGTTGTGCCTGGTCGTCGCCGTGACGGTGCTGTCGAGCAACATCACCATGGCAACGGCGATCCCGGCGTAATCAAGCAATTTCCGGTTGGCACCTGATCCGCGGCAAGGCGCGGGAGAGACAGCGGCGCGACATGATGAAGACCCCCGTCGGACTGGTGACCGTGACGCTGTCGGCGGCGATCCTGCTGGCGGCATCGCTCCTGATCGTGACCGGCACGCAAGGCGAAGACCGCGCACGCCCCGCGCATGTCACGACGCCGACCGCCAAGCCGGCCCCGCACCACTAGCTCAGGTGCAGAGCGCATTAGAGCGTTTTCGAGCGAAGTGGAAACCGGTTCGCGTGAAGAAAACGCGTCAAAACAAGCATCTAGAGCTTCGGTTCTGATTCAATCAGAACCGAAGATGCTCTAGCCCCATTTGTGGAAGATCAGAAACGCGCCGGCGGCGATGAAGGCAAATCCGAGCGCGTGATTCCAGCCCAGCGGCTCCTTCAGGTACAACACCGAGAAGGCGGCGAACACGACCAGCGTGATCACCTCCTGCATGGTCTTGAGCTGCGCCGCCGAGTAGACCGCGCTGCCCCAGCGATTGGCCGGCACTGCCAGCCAGTACTCGAAGAAGGCGATGCCCCAGCTCACCATGATGACGATGGGGAGCGAGTGATCCTTGAACTTGAGATGGCCGTACCAGGCGAAGGTCATGAAGACGTTCGAGGCGAACAGCATCAGGATCGGCAGCAGCGACGGCGAAATGGCGGGCATCGAATGTCCTCTTGCAAGCAAAGCACGCGGTAACCCGCAGGCACGGAACCGGGTTCCGTGCCGATCTGCATATCATTTGATTTGAAAGCAGCGAAAGCTGGTTCGGCCCCCGCAACGCCCGCTTAACGGTCGGGACGGAAATGCCGGCGCGGTTGCGGCCCTGTCGTCAAACTGCGGCTTTATCGTTCGTTTGATAGATAGCGAGAACGCGCATGCGGTTCGACTGGCGTGCAATTTCAGGTCCGGCCCTGACGGCGATCACGGCATCCGCCGCCTTCCTGCTCGATCGCCTCGTTGTCGCCGTCCCCAATCCCGCGCCGCTGTTCGTCTGCATCGTGGCGCTTGCGAGCTCGATCAGCGGCATCACCTCCGGGCTGATCTCCGCCGCGATCGCGGTGGCCGCCTCGGCGCTGTTCTTCCTCAATCATCGCGCGCTGCCCGGTTACGACACCGCCGACGTCGCGCGGATGCTGATGCTGGCGGCGACCGCGGCCGGCACCGCCGTGATCACCGGAATGCTACGGCAGAAATGGATCGACGCCTTTGCCGCGGACCAGCAGCATCACGCCACCGCGGAGCGGCTCGCAGCCGCGCTCGACCAGGTCGACATCGGCATCGTGCTGCTCGACGCCGACACCCGCGCCGAATTCATCAACCGCGCCTTCCGCGACTATTTCGCGCTGTCGGATGCGCAGGCCGAGAGCAAGCCGCCCTTCGTCGCGCTGATGTATCACGGCCGCGACACCGGCGCCTATGAACTGCCGGAAGACGAGCTGAGCGCATTCATCGCCGAGCGCATCGCGATGATGCGCGCCGGCGACTCCACGCCGATCAATCTCAACCTCGCCGACGGCCAGGTGCTGCGCTTCAGCTGCACCGCACTGCCGGACGGCGGCCGCATGCTGAGCTACACGCCGGTCACCGACCTCGTGCGGCACACCGACGATCCCGCGAAGGCCGATGAATATCGGGCCCAGCGCGCCGGGCGCGAGCGCCGTCTGGCGCGGCTGCTGCGCGCCGCCGAGTGAGGCGCGACCTCGTCCGCAATTGATCCTGCGAGATAGCGACGGTAGAACCTTGCGAGCGGTGCGGAGACATCGCCCGCAACGCAGGATCATCCAGGAATCCTCCATGGCCGACGACGTCACCATCCGCTTCGTCACCCGCGACGACTACGCCCAGTGGCTTCCTCTGTGGGACGGCTACAATGCCTTCTATGAGCGATCCGGGCCGACCGCGCTCGCGCCCGAGATCACCGCGATGACGTGGGAACGCTTCTTCGATGCCTATGAGCCGGTGCACGCGCTGGTCGCCGACGCCGGCGGCAGATTGCTCGGGCTGACGCATTATCTGTTTCACCGCTCGACCACGGCGATCGCGCCAACCTGCTATTTGCAGGATCTGTTCACCAGCGAAGCCGCACGCGGCAAGGGCGTTGGCCGCGCGTTGATCAACGGGGTTTACGCGCAGGCCAAGCTCGCGGGATCGCCACGCGTCTACTGGCAGACGCATGAGACCAACCACACCGCGATGCAGCTTTATGACAAGGTCGCAGACAAGCCGGGCTTCGTCATCTATCGCAAGATTGTCTGAGCGGATCTTCGCGGCCTGTGGATTGAACAGAGGTGTCACCGGCACGTTACAAAGCCCGGCTAGGCTTCCGCTCGCGCAGATCAGGCCCCCCGTCTCAGATCTTCGCCAAGCGGTCCCCGTCAGTCGCCGCGTCTGACCGGGACCGCTTTTTTTGCGGCATCTCATTTTGCGACATCGTCATGCGTGATCGGCGGTAGGACGGCACCTTGCCGGGCCCTAGTGTGCTTGTCACAATACGCGGCACCCCTCGCCTATCCCACAGGATTGTCTCATGGAAATTCGTAATCTCGGCGGCTCCGGGCTGCGCGTGTCCGCGGTCGGCCTCGGCTGCAACAATTTCGGCCAGCGCACCGACCTCGAGACCTCGCGCAAGGTGATCCACAAGGCGATCGATCTCGGCATCACGCTGTTCGACACCGCCGACATCTATGCCGGCATGGGCGGCTCGGAGACCGTGCTCGGCACCGTGCTGGGCGACCGCCGCAAGGACATCGTGCTCGCCACCAAATTCTCCAAGCCGATGGCGACCGACGGCACCAAGCAGGGCGCCTCGCGGCGCTACATCATGTCCGCAGTCGAAGCGAGCCTCACTCGCCTGAAGACCGACTATATCGATCTCTACCAGCAGCACGACTACGATCCGCTCACCCCGATCGACGAGACGCTGCGCGCGCTCGACGATCTCGTCCGCCAGGGCAAGGTGCGCTACATCGGCAACTCCAACTTCCCGGCCTGGCGGATCGCCGAAGCCGAGTACGTCGCGCGCCAGATGAACGTGAACCGCTTCGTGTCCTGCCAGGACGAATACAGCCTCCTGGTGCGCGACATCGAGAAGGACCTGCTGCCGGCGACGCAGCAATACAATCTCGGCCTGCTGCCGTTCTTCCCGCTCGCCAGCGGCCTCTTGACCGGCAAGTACCAGCGCGGCGCCGCTGCACCCGCCGATACCCGCTTCGCCAAGGCGCCGGCGTTGAAGGATCGCTACGTCACGCCGCGCAACGAGGACATCGTCGAGAAGCTCCAGGCGTTTGCCAGGGAGTGCGGCCACTCCATGCTCGAGCTCGCCTTCTCCTGGCTCGCCGCCCGCCCGCAAGTCGCAAGCGTCATCGCCGGGGCGACGCGTCCCGAGCAGATCGAGCAGAACGTCAAGGCGATCAGCTGGAAGCTCTCCGCGGAGGAGATGGCGGAGATCGATGGGATAACGAAGGCGTGAAGCGAACGGCACTCTCTCCGCTCCCTCTCCCCGTCCTTCACGGGGAGAGGGTTGGGGTGAGGGGCATCTATCCGCGCAACTCAGTCTGAATTGTAATCAACACACCCTCGACGTTGCCGAGCACATCGTTGTTCCAGAAGCGAAGCACGCGATAGCCCTCCCCGGTGAGATACCGGTCCCGGACCACGTCTGCAGCTGAGTCCGCGTGCTGACCGCCATCCACTTCGATCACGAGCCGTCGCTCGCGGCAGACGAAGTCGCAAATGTAACTCCCGACCGGCACCTGCCGTGCGAACTTATGGCCATCAATCTGGCGATTGCGGATGCGATTCCAAAGCACGGTCTCCGCGTCCGTTTGATTGGCGCGCAGCCCTCTCGCGAGTCGGATAGGTGTTTCCTTGCGGCCACGCATTGCCCTGCCCCTCACCCGGAAGCAACGCGATGCGTCGCTTCCGACCTCTCCCCGCAAAGAGCGGGGAGAGGTTGAGGAAGTCAAGCCACCAGCCCCTTCATCGGCTTTACCGGGGCGCTGTCCGGAAACACGGCATCGGCCAGCACGCGCTCGCCGAGGCCGAACAGGTCGTGCAGCACGCCCTTGATCACAGCGCGCAGGTCGGTGGTCGGGGCGAGGTCGCGGGCCTGGTAGAGATTGGCGGGCTTGAGGCCGGGCCAGTCGGTGATCATGCGGCCGCCATTCACCGCGCCGCCGGCGAGCAGCGCGATGGTGCCGGTGCCGTGGTCGGTGCCCTCGGTGCCGTTGATGCGCGCGGTGCGGCCGAACTCGGTCGCGACCACGATCACGGTGTCGCGCCAGCGCGCGCCGAGGCCGCTCTGGAATTCCGCCAGCGCGCCGTCGAGGCCGCCGAGCAGCTGCGCGAGGCGGCCGACCGGCCCGCCTTCATTGGCGTGGGTGTCCCAGCCGTCGAAGGCGAGCGCGCCGATCCGCGGGCCGTCATCGGCCGCCATCAGTTTCGCGGCGCCGCGCGCCACGAGGCGCATCGCCGCCACGCCGCCCGCCCCGGGCTTCGGCTTCATCTCATCGCCCTGCGCCTGCTTCTCGAGCTGCACGCCTTGCGTCAGCGCGCTCGCCAGCGCCGGATCGCGGTGCTGATAGAGATCGAGCAGGCGCATCGCGGTGTCGTCGGCGGCTTGCGGCAGCGCGGTCGGGGCCCACCCCACGGTTGGCGCCGCGCCGCGCAGCACCAGCGGCGTGGTCGGGCCGACCGCGAGCGCGCTCGTCACCCGCTCGCCTTTCGGCAAGGCTTCGAGCGCGCGGTTGAGCCAGCCGGACTGCACGCGGCCCGGACCGGGGAAGCCGCTCTCCAGCACATCCTGGCCATCGAAATGCGAGCGATCGCGATACGAGGTCGCCACCGCATGAACCACCGCGGCCTGCTTGGCGCGATACATCCGCGAAAATTCCGGCATCGCCGGATGCAGGCCGAAGAACTGATCCAGCATCACCGCCGCGTTCGGGCCATCGGGGCGCAGCGCGATCGCGCCGTGCAGGCCGGCATAGTCGGGGTCGCCGACCGGGGCGACCGTGGCAAGGCCGTCGAGCGCGCCGCGCAGGATGATGGTGACGAAGCGCGGGTCGCGGCCATCGGCGGCGCGCGCGAATTTCGGCAAATAGGCCCAGGCCGCAAACGAGGCGCCGCCGAGCAGCAGCGCGCGCCGCGACGTCGCCTGCAGCATCAGGCTCTCGGAGCATCCCATCGTCATCTCCTCTGGAACTCGGGCGACATCAACAGCAGCGCCAGCGCCTGCTGCCGCGATTCCGCGCGCTCGATGGTGCGCCGCGTCTCGAGCGAGGCGGCATCGGCGGCAATGAGCTCGAGCAGGTCGCGCGGGTCGAACCGGTCGGCGAGCTGGGAGGCGACTTGCGCCGAGATGTCGAGCCTGAGCTTGACGCCTTCAGGTGCCGCCCAGGCCGCGGCGGTGTCCGGAAAACCGTTCGGCCCGGCCGGCGACCACAAGGGCTGGCCGAGTACGTTGAGGCCGTTGAGATAGCGGCCCGGATCCTCGGGATTGCGCGCCAGCAGGCGGCCGGAAGCGACCAGGAACTCGTAAGGCGAACGCATCTTTGTCAGTGGCGCCTGCCAGGCCTCGCTGGACTGAACGAGCGCGGTGGCCAGCGCCCGGAGATCGCCGTCCGTTTTCGTGAACATATCCTGCAGCCTCGCCACCAGCGCCGGCGGCGGATCGTCGGCGACGAAGTGGCGCGCGAGTTTGGTCGCAATGAATTTTGCGGTCGAGGGATGCCGCGCGATGTCCGACAGCACCGCCTCGCCCTGCGCGACGCCGGCCTGCGCGTAGGTCTTGCCGAGCACCCGCTGCGGTCCGGGCTGGTGCGCATTGGCATTGAACACGAAGCTGCCGGGGGTGCCGAGCTGGCCACGGCGGCCGGCAAAGGTCCAGCCGGTGATGACGCGCGCCAGCGACGTCACGTCGTCCTGGGTGTAGCCGCCGCCGACGCCGAGCGTATGCAGCTCCATGATCTCGCGCGCGAGGTTCTCGTTCAGGCCGCGATTGCGGTTGATGCCAGCGCGCGACTCCGGGCCGAGCGATTGCTGATTGTCGAGAAAGAACAGCATCGCCGGATGCTGCTCGACGGCCTTCAGCATGTCCGGGAAACGGCCGAGCACATGCGGACGGATCGCCTCGCGCTCGAACGAGCCGGCCCACATCCGCGCCAGCGCGCCCTTGTTGGCGGAGATGCAGAAGTGGTTGGACCAGAACACCACGAGCCGCTCGACGAAGCCGCAATCGGCGACCACGCCGCGCTGCAGGCGCGCCAGCGCCTCGGCGCGGAACGTCTTCTGGATGATGTTGAGCGGTTCCGCCGGCGGCTTGGGGGGACCGGGCACCGTCTGCATCGTCGGAGGCTGCATCGGAGCCGACGGCGTCATCGCCGCGTTGGCGCCATCGGCGCCCTGCGCCTGCATTGTCGGATCTTTTCCGGCGATCTCCTTGGCGGCAGTGGACAGCGACAGATTGCGCCGCTGCGGCGACTTCGTGTCCGGCCCCTGCGGCGATGTCTCGCTCGCGCCCTGCTGCGCGGCCTTCGCAGCATTGCGCGCCTGCTGGATCTCGAACTGATAATCGAACACCTGCTTGCCGAGTTCGGGTGTCGAGAGCAGGCCCGGCACTTCGAGCAGCGCGCCGTTCGGACGCGCCAGTTCCGCCAGCACGAAACCGCGCGGATCGGAGGCCGCGTTGATGAAGTCGCCGGACGCCCCGCCGCGGGCGCCGAATCCAAACCGGTTGAGGGCAACCAGCGCGGCTTGCGAATCACGGGCCATCAGAATTCCCTTGACGATTTCCTTGGCGGCCTATCCCGGCTATATCAGTTGCCTGGCATCATAGCGCGGTCCGGGATGAACCCGAGATTAATTCGCGCATTAAATCGCGGTTAGAATGGACCTCTCGTCAAACGATCGTTCCCAACCAGCATCTCCGCGCCGGCTTGCCTGCACGGCATGCGGCAGCGAATTTTCCTGCTCGCTCACGGGGTCGTGCTGGTGTTCCGACGAGAGCTTCCGCCTGCCGATGCCGACCGACGGCGGCGACTGCCTGTGCCCCGCATGCTTGCGGAAGCTCGCGGAACAGCAAGCAGCGGTGAGCGCCACGTGAAGGCACGCTGGACCGTCGACGCCGTCCTGCTCGACATGGACGGCACGCTGCTCGACACCGAGAAGGTCTACTTCGACAGCCTGGTCGCGGCGCTGAACGTGTGCGGCTACACCGACGACGTCGTCGCGCTGTGCCATTCCATGGTCGGCCTTCCCGGCCCGGTCTGCGAGGCGATGCTGCGCGATCATTACGGCGCGACGTTTCCGCTGGAGGCGGTCAACCTGGCCTTCCTCGAACATCGCGATCGGATGATGCGGTCGGGCCTGCCGCTCAAATCAGGCACGCTCGCTCTGCTCGATGCGCTCGCGCTTGCGGAGCGCCCGATGGCGATCGTCACCTCGTCATCGCGCCGTTCGGCCGAACGCAACCTCACCCTCGCCGGCATCCGCGCGCGCTTCGACACGCTGCTGACGCTTGACGATGTCGCGCAGGGCAAGCCGGATCCCGAGCTCTATCTCAAGGCCGCCGCGCGGCTCGGCGTGACGCCGGCAGCCTGCATTGCGGTGGAAGACTCCAACCACGGCGTGGCGGCCGCCCACGCCGCCGGCGCGATCACGCTGATGGTGCCGGACATGGCGCCGCCGACCGACGAGACCCGCGCGAAATGCGCAGCCGTGTTGCCGGACCTCAACGCCGTGCTGGCGCTGCTGCAGGAGCGCGGCGCGCTTTAGCCGTCATTGCGAGACGGTCTCGCCGCAGGCTGCTGCACCTCTCCCGCTTGCGGGGCAGGGAGCGCACCGCCTTCGCGACTACCATTCAACCTACTCTCGTCATGTCCTAACCCCGCTTACGCCCTGCTTCCCCAGCGCCGTCTCGATCAGTGTGCGCGCGGCCTCGCCGGCGGTCTCCATGTAGCTCGGGTCGCGATGCAGCAGCACCACGGCGAACGATCCGTCCAGCAGCAAGAGGATCTGCCGCGCCAGTTTGAGCGGATCGGCGATGCCCTGCTCCGCGAAGGTCGCGCGCAGCCAATCCTCGAACTTCTTCTTGTGCGCGGCACCGATCCGGATCGCGGGATGCCCGGGCATGTTGGCGAGCTCCGCGGAGGTGCGCAGGAAGCCGCAGCCCTTCCACTTCGGATGCCGCGCCGAGCGCGCGAGGTTCTTGAAGATCGCCTCGACCTTCACCGCCAGGCCGCCCTCGGCCTCCGCGAACCACTTTCGGAACAGCGCGAGATTGGGCTGGTCGCGCGCGGCGAGATAGGCGGCGACCAGATCGTCCTTGCTCTTGAAGTGATAGTACAGCGTGCGCTTGGTCAGGCCGGCCTTGGCCGCGACCTCGTCGACGCTGACGCGGCGGATCCCTTCATTGTAGAACAGCGCGCTTGCCGCCTGGACGATGCGCTCGCGGGTGGGCTCGGAAGGTCTGGGCATTCTGCGTATGTATACTAACCAGTGAATATACACAAATTGCGTCTGGCCCTACATTCGGCTCGACACACAATTGCTGGAGACTGCATCATGCCCGAACCCATCCTGCTCGATATCACCGACGGGATCGCCCTGATCACCCTGAATCGTCCGGAGCAACTCAACGCGCTGAATTATGCACTGATCGATCAGCTGATGGCCGCGCTCGACCGCATCGAGGGCGACGCTGAGGTGCGCGCCGTGATTTTGACCGGGGCCGGCGAGCGCGCCTTCTCGGCCGGCGCCGACATCAAGGAGTTTTCCGAGAGCGTCAAGCAGGGCTCCGCCGTCGCGGTGCGCGACTTCGTCCGCCGCGGCCAGGCCATGACCGCGCGGCTCGAGGCATTCAAGAAGCCCGTGATCGCCGCAATCAACGGGCTCGCCTTCGGCGGCGGCTGCGAGATCACCGAGGCGGTGCACCTCGCGATCGCCAGCGACCGTGCGCTATTTGCAAAGCCCGAGATCAAGCTCGGCATGCCCCCGACCTTCGGCGGCACGCAGCGGCTGCCGCGACTAGCGGGACGCAAGCGCGGACTTGAATTGCTGCTGGCGGGCGATCCGTTCCCGCCCGAGCACGCGCGCGAGATCGGGCTGGTCAATCAGGTCGTGCCGCATGATCAGCTGCAGACGGCCGCGCGCGAACTCGCCGGCCGGATCACCAGGCATTCGCCCGGATCCGTCGCCGGCACCATCACCGCGGTGACGCGCGGGCTCAACATGCCGATTGCCGAGGGCCTTTTGGTCGAGAGCGAGCAGTTCGCCGCGCTGGTGCCGGGCCGCGATCTCGCCGAGGGGCTCGCGGCGTGGAAGGAACGGCGGCCGGCGAGGTATGTCGGGGCTTAAAAACCCGCGAGTGCTACATCCGTCATTGCGAGCGAAGCGAAGCAATCCATCGACCCGCATACGCGGAAAGATGGATTGCTTCGTCGCTTCGCTCCTCGCAATGACGGAGGAGTTCGCCCTACCGCACCACGGCCGCGGTCTGCCCGAACAAGAGCTTGCGCTCTTCCTCGGTGCGGATCGCGGGCTGGCCGAAATTCGGATTGACCTCCTTCGCCTTGGCATAGGCGCGCACGGTCGCCGGGCGCTTGCCGATCGTCTCCAACCAGCGCTTCAGATGCGGGAAATCGTCGATCTCCTGGCCCTGGTTCTTGTAGGGCACGACCCACGGATAGCTCGCCATGTCGGCGATCGAGTAGTCGCCGGCGACGAATTCGCGGTCGGCGAGCCGCTTGTTGAGCACGCCGTAGAGCCGGTTGGTCTCGTTGACGTAGCGGTCGATCGCGTAAGGCAGCTTCTCGACGGCGTAGTTGCGGAAATGGTGGTTCTGCCCGGCCATCGGCCCGAGCCCGCCCATCTGCCAGAACGTCCACTGGATCGCGTCATAGCGGCCATGGATATCGGCCGGCAGGAATTGTCCGGTCTTCTCGGCGAGATAGAGCAGGATCGCGCCGGACTCGAACAGCTGTAGCGGCTTGCCGCCGCCCTTCGGCGCGTGATCGAGAATTGCGGGGATGCGGTTGTTCGGCGCGATCTGCAAAAACTCCGGCTTGAACTGATCGCCTTTGCCGATGTTCACCGGGAAAATCCTGTACTCCAATCCGGTCTCCTCAAGGAACATCGTTACCTTGTGACCGTTCGGCGTGGACCAGTAGTGAAGGTCGATCATGGGCGTGATCCTGCATTGCCAGGGACTGCCGATGCCGCGCATCGGCGAGAAAGATGCGAATGCATTGACTTGGGCGCATAACCGCACCCAAGTCAATGGCGCGCGCATTGCACCGCGCGCGAATGTGATCTGCGGCCAGCGCAAGTGCCCGATTGAGCCGCGTCCCGATTGCTCCTAGGCTCAACGTGTTTGGTATTGAAAAGTTTTCAGAACACGGGGGATTGCGATGACACGGGATTTGGCACGACGTGATTTCCTGAAAGGCTCGGCGGCGATCGCCGGCGCAGCAGCCGCGGGCGCCTTCTCCTGCGTCGAGATCGCGAGCGCCGCACCGATCGAGGTGCCGACCGTCGACAAGCTCTCGATCCGCGTGCTGGTCGATTCCAGCTTCGATTTGTTCTTCAAGCCGAAGCAGTCGGGTGGCGTCACCATCGCGCCGCCGCCGCGTTCCGCCGACTACCAGAAGTCGCTGCACAATGAATGGGGCCTGTCGCTGTGGCTGGAGTCGGAAGCCAAGGGCGCACAGCGCACGCTGATGCTCGACTACGGCTACACGCCGGAGGTGCTGCTCAACAACATGGCGCTGGTCGGCGTCGATCCGGCGAAGCTCGACGGCCTGATCGTGAGCCACGGGCATTACGATCATTTCGGCGGCCTCAACGGCTTCCTCGACAAGTTCCGCGACAAGCTACCGGCCGACGTGAAGCTCTATGCCGGCGGCGAGGACAATTTCTGCCACCGCGTCAGCGCAACGCCGACCAAGGGCCAGTTCAACGATTTCGGCACGCTCGACCGCCGCCAGCTCGCGGCGCAGCGCGTCACCACGGTGCTGTGCGAGACCCCGACCGTGATCGCGGGCCATGCCTTCACCACCGGCAAGATCACCCGCCGCAGCATCGAGCGTGTGCTGCCGCAGACCTGGGTCGAGTTCGGCATCAAGGACGGGCTCGGCTGCAATGCCAGTCAATATCTGCCGGCCGAGATGGACGGCAAGATCGTGCCCGACGAGCACATCCATGAGCACGCCACCTGCTTCAACGTGCGGGACTTCGGCCTCGTCGTGATCTCGTCCTGCGGCCATGTCGGCATCGTCAATTCGGTGAAGCAGGCACAGGAGGTCTCCGGCATCCAGAAGGTGCACGCCATCGTCGGCGGCTTCCATCTCGGACCGGCGCCGAAGGACTACCTCACCGAGGTCGTCGCCGAGATCAAGAAGCTCGACCCCGACGTGCTGATCCCGATGCATTGCTCCGGGCTCAACTTCGTGCAGGAGGCGACCGCGCAGATGGGCGACAAGGTGCTGGTCACGACGACGGGCAGCCGCCTCTCCTTCGGCATATGATCGCGCCGATCCAGCGCGTCATTGCATTCGCTGGCGCGGGCCTGGCATTCGCCGGCGCCGGCCTGTGGCTGACGCTGGCGCCGGTGCTGGCCGCCGATGCGCCGCCGCAATCGGCGCGCTCGGCCGCCGAGATCATGGACATCCTGATGTGGAACAGGGAGCCGGTCGGCGGCCCGTTCGCGCTGACCGATCAGGCCGGCCATGAACGCACCGACAAGGAGTTTCGCGGCAAGCTGATGCTGATCTATTTCGGCTTCACCACCTGCCCCGACATCTGCCCTACCGATCTGCAGGCGATCGCCCTGGCGCTCGACAAGCTCGGCCGCGACAGCGATCAGGTGCAACCGATCTTCATCACGGTCGATCCCGAGCGTGACACCGCGGCGCATCTCGCAGACTACGTGCCGATGTTCCACCCGCGCCTGATCGGACTGACCGGCAAGCTGGATGCGATCCGCAAGCTCGCTGATGCCTACAAGGTCTACTTCGCGCGGGTGCCGCTGAAGGATGCCGGCGACTACACCGTCGATCACACTGCCTACATCTATCTGATGGACCGCGAGGGCAATTATCTTGGCTTCTTTCCGCCGGGGACGTCGGCCGACCGGATGGTCGAGATCATCCGGCCACGGCTCGCCGAACCGGGACGCTAGTGCCGCAACGGCAGTGCCCTCCCTCTCCCGCTTGCGGGGGAGGTGAAGAAAGCAGTTCGACAGGCGGATCGGACCAATCACGGCCTCAAAGCATCCGCCCGTGCGCGCGCAAGAATGTCTCGCCGCTTTCCGTCACCATTACCCGCATGCCCTCGACCGAAGGTCGGCGCGCGACGTAGCCGCGATCGACGGCGTCCTCCCAGATCGTCAGCCGCGGGCATGAGGTGCGCCAGACCTCGAGCACCTCGGCATAAGGCCGCGGCTCGCGCGCCAGCCACTCGACAAGATCGAGCACCAGGGCGTCTGTGGTCTCTGTCATGTGGTCCTCGCCGGGGTCAGCAGGGATTCACTGTCTCCGGTATTTCTGCGCCGCTTGGCCTCTTCCGGCAAACTGAGTTATCTTGACCTTGCATCAGTTTTCCTGAGGGTTCATGCGGCGACTGCTCTTCCTCAACGGCATCAAGGCGTTCGAAGCGGCGGCGCGGACCGGCAGCTTCGCGGCGGCGGGCAGCGAGCTCAATGTCTCGGCCGCCGCGATCAGCCGGATGGTGCATCTGCTCGAGGAGCGGCTCGGCGTCGCGCTGTTCGAGCGCAAGGCCAACCGCCTCGTCACCACTCCGGCGGGCCGCGCCTATCAGGGCGGGCTGACGCCGATCTTCGACGCGCTGGCGAGCCTCACCGCGCAGGTCACGGCATCCGCGAGCGCGCGGGTGCTGACCGTCGGCGTCGGACCGACCTTTGCGCTGAAATGGATGATCCCGCACCTTGCCGAGTTCCGCAAAGCGGAGCCCGACATCGAGGTGCGGATCACGACCGGCGGCATGGCGGTGCCTTTCGCCGACGACTGGAGCTGCGGCATCCAGCTCGGCGACGGCCAGTGGCCGGGCCTCGTCGCCGAGCCGCTGTTTGCCGCCGACCTGATGCCGGTGTGCACGGCGCGGCTCGCCAACACCCTGAAGCGCCCCGCCGACCTCAAGGGCCCGAGCCTGATCCGCGTCGCGCATTCGCCCGACGACTGGCCGTCCTGGCTGAAGGCCGCGGGCGTGCCGCGCCTGACCGCGCGCGGGCCGGAATTCCAGTTTTACGGCCAGGCGCTGCAGGCAGCTAGCGACGGGCTCGGCATCGCGATGGGCATCCGGCCCTATATCGACGACGATCTCGCCGCCGGCCGGCTGGTGGCGCCGTTTGCGCTCAGCGTGCCGAAGGGCATGCGCTGGTATCTGGTCTATCGCGGCTTCCACGCCGAACAGCGCGATTTCGCCGCGTTCCGGCGCTGGATCATCCGCGCCGCGGCGGAGCCCGCGGCCCGCCGCAAGGGATCGCGCAGTGCCTGACGAGACCGTCGATACGCTGGTGATCGGCGGCGGCCAGGCCGGGCTCACCATGAGCCATCGGCTGAAGCAGCGCGGCATCGCCCATCTGGTGCTGGAGCGGGGTCGCATCGCCGAGCGCTGGCGCAGCGAACGCTGGGACGGCCTCATGTTCCAGTTTCCGAACTGGTCGGTGCGGCTACCGGAATTTGCGTTTCCGCACAGCGATCCCGACGGCTTCTCGGACACCGCTGCCATCATCGCCTTCATCGAGGACTACGCCGCGTTCATCGCGCCGCCGATCCGCTGCGGCGTCGCGGTCACGAAGTTGCGCCGCGACGCCGGCGGTTTCCTCGCCGAATTTGCCGGCGGCAGCATCGTCGCCCGCAGTGTTGTCATCGCCACGGGCCCCTATCAACGGCCGCTGCGGCCGGACCTCCTGCGCGATCACCCCGGCCTGTTCCAGGTCGATGCCGCCGGCTACAAGAATCCGGCGCAATTGCCTGACGGCGCAGTGCTGGTGGTCGGTGCCGGCGCCTCGGGCGCGCAGATCGCCGAAGAGCTGATGCGCGCCGGCCGTGATGTCTTCCTCTCGGTCGGACGTCACAACCGCCTGCCGCGCCGCTATCGCGGCCGCGACCTGATCTGGTGGCTGGCCGAGATGGGCATCGACCGGACGCCGGTCGAGCAGCGCGGCCCGTCGCGGCTGCTGCCGGTGATTTCCGGCGCCCATGGCGGCCACACCGTCGATTTCCGCCGCTTCGCCGCCGGCGGCGTGACCCTGCTCGGCCGCGTGACGGCGGCGCGCGACGGCGTGCTCGAGATCGCGCCCGATCTCGCCGCCAACATCGCCAATGGCGACGCCTATTACGCGACGTTCCTCGGGATCGTCGACGACTTCGTCGCGGCGCGCGGCCTCGATCATCCCGAAGATCCCTTGGCGCGCCTCCGTTTGCCCGATCCGCCGTGCCTCACCGCGCCGCTCAATGCGATCGACCTCCGCGCCGCGCGGATCAGGAGCGTGATCTGGGCCACCGGCTACGGCCTCGATCTGAACTGGATCAACATACCGGTGCTGGATGCCGACGGGGCGCCGCGACATCGCCACGGCGTCTCCGACGTGCCGGGCCTCTATTTCCTCGGCCTGCAATGGCTGTCGAAGATGAAATCCTCGTTCCTGTCAGGCGTCGGCGACGATGCCGCCGTGCTCGCCGACCACATCGCCGGCCGCGGCTAGCTGGAGGCGGAAGACCGGGCAATATCGAGCAGCCCGAGGCTGCCGCGGCCGGTAACCTTAGACGAAAGGTCGTTGCTCGCTTCAGTTGTCAACGAAACCGGACGACTGTAAGGGTTGCAAACCACCTCAACGGGTGGCCGCATATTGAAATTGATATCAGGTTGAGCATGGGTCCAATTGCTGGTCCGCGCCCGGAGGAGGATTCTGCCGGGCCACGCTCCGAATCGCTCGATGCGCTAAGGGGCCTCGCGATCTCGGCGGTCATTGCCCGCCACTACTTCGAATTCAAGTACGGCATGCTGGGCGTCGACCTGTTCTTCGTCGTCAGCGGCTTTTTGATCGGCGGCATCCTGCTCGATAGCCGCGAACAGCGCGGTTACTTCTCGTCGTTCTATGGCCGGCGCGCGTTCCGGATCCTGCCGCTGTACTGGCTGCTGCTGTTGATCGCGACGCCCGATCACTGGGGCTATTACCTGTTCTTCCTGCAGGCCGTGCCGTGGTTGCAGTTCGGTTATCCCATGACCGAGCCGACATTCGTCAGCTGGACACTCGCGATCGAGGAGCAGTTTTACCTGATCCTGCCGCTCCTGATCTGGTCGCTGCCGCGGGAATGGCTGGTCCGCGTCCTCTGGTGCGGCGTGCTGATCGCCCCGGCCTGTCGCTGGCTGTTCCACGCGCACCTGCCCGACCTCTCCTGGGAGTTTTTGCTGCCCTGCCGGCTCGACGAGCTGTTCGGCGGCGTTCTGCTGGCGTGCTTTGTGCGCGGCTACTGCCGCTCCCCTCTAGTGTGGGCAGCGCTCGCCTGCGTGCCGATGCTTTGCGATCTGACCTATGCGGCGGCGTTTGGACCGTTCTCCTTCCTCGGGATATCGGCGTTCGCCTGCGGCGTCATCGCGTGGGCCGGGATCAACGTACAGAAGACGGTGTTGCTCAAGCCGTTCATCTGGCCCGGGCGCCGCTGCTATGCGCTCTATCTCTTCCACCTGATCGTGCTGAACATCTTCCTGTCCCTCGATTTTGGTGCATGGTCGGGTCTCATCGCGCTTCCGATCGTCTGCGTCCTTGCCGAGATCAGCTGGCGCGCGATCGAATCCCCGCTCATCGACTACGCGAAACGCCGGTTTGCGCGGGTTCGGCCGGTCGCGCGGCCGGCCTGCTGTCGGTGCGACACAAGAAAGCCCGCGAACGCCGAAGCGTCGCGGGCTTAGCAGGATGGCCGCGCCGCCGGGCATGGCGACGCCGCAGGCACAAACGCTAAAGATTGCCGGCTGGCGGCATTCCCTCGATCATGTGGCGCAACATGGCAGTCGCCTGTTGGGCGTCGAACAGATTGGTCCCGCTCGGTTCATGCTTCGCCGGATGAGCGGTGTGCTCGTTGTACGTCGCTGCACCTCTCCCGCTTGGGAGGTCGTATCGTATCGAAGATGCGATACGGGTGGGGGCTCTCTCCACACTGTGACTCGTGGAGAGAGCCCCCACCCCAACCCTCCCCCGCAAGCGCAGGGGTGTCCGGGGAATGATTCACTGTGTCGCGGTGCATGCTCGGCAGGACCGAGGCAAATCGGTCTTTTCTGGTTGTCGAGACACAGAGGGCCGAGCATGCGATATCGCGGTAGCATTTTTGGAAGGCTGCTTGAACCGATCAATCGACGGCAGTTTCAGACGGTTGTGGATCGTCTGGACGGGGATGCCTACGACAAGTCGTTCAGGAGCTGGGATCATCTGGTGGCGCTGATCTATGCCCAGCTTAGCGGCAACAGCAGTCTGCGCGGGGTGGTGACTGGCTTCAACGCCAATTCGCAGCATCACTATCACTTGGGAACCGGCAAGCTGTCGCGCTCGACGTTGTCCGATGCCAATGCCCGCCGTCCGATCGGCATTTTCGCGCAAACCTTTGCGGCGCTGTCGGCGATGGCGCGTCGCCAGCTGCGGAGTGAAGGCATGGAGATGGTGCGTCTGATCGACGCCAGTCCGATCCCGCTCGGCAAGGTCTGCAGTTGGGCGACGTGGAACGGCCGCATCCGCGGCATGAAGCTGCATGTCGTCTACGACCCAAGGAGCGATGTCCCGACCTGCGTCGAGATGACGGCCGCGAACGTCAATGACATCGAGATCGGCCGACAGACCCCAATCCAGCCCGCCACCACCTATGTGTTTGACAAGGGCTATTGCCGTTTCGACTGGTGGCAGAAGATCAATGATAGCAAGGCTTTCTTCGTTACCCGGGCGAAGACGAGCATCCGTCTTCGCTCGCTCAGGCATCGCGCCATCCGCAAGCGTAACGGGGATGGCTTCGAAATCCTTGCCGATGACGAGGTGAAGCTCACCAGCAAGGGCGATTCGCGCCTTCCAATCCCGCTCCGCCGCATCAAGATCAGACGCGAGAAAGGCGGCAAGATCACACTCCTGACCAACGACCTTGTCCGTAGCGCCGTCGAGATCGCCGCCCTCTACAAGAGCCGATGGCAAATCGAGCTGCTGTTCCGCTGGATCAAGCAGCATCTCGATATTCGCAAGTTCCTCGGCGCCAACGACAACGCGATCCGCCTTCAGGTGCTCGCTGCGATGATTGCCTACCTGCTGCTGCGCATCGCCGCTCACACCAACTGCATCAAAATGCTCCCGCTCAGGTTCGCCGAACTCGTCGGCCAGCTCCTGCTCACGCGTCGATCCCTCGCTGCCATCGACAAACCTCCGCCCATCAACCCCAGCCGTCGGAAATCAACCATCTCACCTGACCAGATGGAGCTCCGCTATGCCTGAATTTCCCCGGACACCCCTGCCGCAAGCGGGAGAGGGAGCGCACCGCCGTCGCAGCCGCTATTCGACCATCTCCACGCGCTCAAGGCTCCGGGTTCCTTTGCTGCGCGGAAATAAACCCGGCGAGTTGTGAACTGCTTCACATTTGGCGCAGCGCGCTCGTGCTTCCTATGAGAAGGGCGTTTCGAGGTCGCACATGATTTACAGCGGTTTTGAGATCAAGTCGTTCGAAGTGGGGAAGGGGCAATGGCACGCCAGGGTTCAACGGGTCGATCAAAGGCCGGTCGTCATCGATGGCATGCTGTTTCCGACGCTCGACATCGGCTTTGCGTGGTCCGATCCGGATGCGGCGATCGCCGACGCGAAGCGGGCTATCGACCGGTTCCCGCAACGCTATGGCATGACAATGCCGGCGGCCGAAGCGTCGGCGTGACCGGCAACGTCGTGGTTGCCGTCCCGCAATGCGAGCCGAATCCGGCCTGGCCGGCGCAGGTCCGCACCAGCTGCCCGGAATGCGCCGCATCGCTTTCGCTGCTGCGCGTGATCCCCGGCCGCGCCGCCGAATACTGGACCATGCGCTGCGACGGCTGCGGCGGGATCCATCTCGACATCGTCGACCTGCCGCGGGCCTGAACTCCGCGACGGCGCCCCCTGCTGACACCCTGCTGTCAGCAGCCTCGCCCGTGCAGCTATCTAGCCGTCGTTTACCCTTTTCTCGCTGCCGGACTCGTCCCATATTCGGGGCATGGCGAAGACACCGAACACTCCGAAAAAGCCCGGCAAAACCCCCAAATCCAAAGCACACCGGCCCGAGGTCCTCCCGATCGGGCCCGCGCTTGCCGAATTGCTCAATCCCGCGATCAACCGCGGCGATGCCGGCATGGGTTCGGGCACCGGCCTGCAGCCGCCGCCGGACAATTCCTGGGACCGTCGCGCCGGCGGCGAGGCCGCCGCGCATCGCGCGCGGGCGTCGACGCGCGAGACCAGCGAGGACGTCGCCAGGCGCGATACCTCGGGCCTCGGCGAGGCCCCGCAGGCCAATTACGGCACCTCGGCCACCATCCCGACCCTCGATCCGGAACTGGCGCGGCAGCTCGGCCTGCCGACCGCCGAGGATGACGAGGAGGCCTTGGCACGGCCGCCGCGCAGCAAGATGGAGGCGCTCGGCGTCAAGGCGACTGCCGACGCGCTGGAGAACCTGATCCGCGACGGCCGCCCGGAATTCCGCAAGGACGACGGCTCGATGCGGGTGTGGACCCCGCACCGCCCGCCGCGCCCGGAGAAATCCGAAGGCGGCGTGCGCTTCGAGATCAAGTCCGACTACCAGCCGAAGGGCGACCAGCCGACCGCGATCGCCGAGCTGGTCGAGGGCATCGACCGCAACGACCGCACCCAGGTGCTGCTCGGCGTCACCGGCTCGGGCAAGACCTACACCATGGCCAAGGTGATCGAGGCGACGCAGCGCCCGGCGCTGATCCTGGCGCCGAACAAGACGCTGGCCGCCCAGCTCTATGGCGAGTTCAAGAACTTCTTCCCCGACAACGCCGTCGAGTATTTCGTCAGCTATTACGACTACTACCAGCCGGAAGCCTACGTCCCGCGCACCGACACCTATATCGAGAAGGATTCCTCGATCAACGAACAGATCGACCGCATGCGTCACTCGGCGACGCGCGCGCTGCTCGAGCGCGACGACGTCATCATCGTCGCCTCGGTGTCCTGCATCTACGGTATCGGCTCGGTCGAGACCTACACCGCGATGACCTTCGCCTTGAAGAAGGGCGAGCGCATCGACCAGCGGCAATTGATCGCCGACCTGGTCGCGCTGCAATACAAGCGCACCCAGGCCGAGTTCACCCGCGGCACCTTCCGCGTCCGCGGCGACGTCATCGACATCTTCCCGGCGCACTATGAGGACCGCGCCTGGCGGGTGAACCTGTTCGGCGACACCATCGAAACCATCGAGGAGTTCGATCCGCTCACCGGCCACAAGCAGGACGAGCTCGAATTCATCAAGATGTACGCCAACTCGCACTATGTGACGCCGCGCCCGACGCTGGTGCAGGCGATCAAGTCGATCAAATCGGAGCTGAAGCAGCGCCTCGACCAGCTCAACGACCAGGGCCGCCTCTTGGAGGCACAGCGACTCGAGCAGCGCACCACCTTCGATCTCGAGATGATGGAGGCGACCGGAAGCTGCGCCGGCATCGAGAACTATTCGCGCTATCTCACCGGGCGCCGCCCCGGCGAGCCGCCGCCGACGCTGTTCGAATACGTGCCGGACAACGCCCTGATCTTCGCCGACGAAAGCCACGTCACCGTGCCGCAGATCGGCGCCATGTTCCGCGGCGACTTCCGCCGCAAGGCGACGCTCGCCGAATACGGCTTCCGCCTGCCCTCCTGCATGGACAACCGCCCGCTCCGCTTCGAGGAGTGGGACATGATGCGACCGCAGACGGTGGCGGTGTCAGCGACGCCGAGCGGCTGGGAGCTCAACGAATCCGGTGGCGTGTTCGTCGAGCAGGTGATCCGTCCGACCGGGCTGATCGATCCGCCCGTCGACATCCGCCCTGCCCGCACCCAGGTCGACGATCTCGTCGGCGAGGTGCGCGCGACCGCGGCGGCCGGCTATCGCTCGCTGATCACGGTGCTCACCAAGCGCATGGCGGAGGACCTCACCGAATATCTGCATGAGCAAGGCATCCGCGTCCGTTACATGCACTCGGATATCGACACGATCGAGCGCATCGAGATCATCCGCGATCTCAGGCTCGGTGCGTTCGACGCGCTGGTCGGCATCAACCTCTTGCGCGAGGGCCTCGACATTCCCGAATGCGCGCTGGTCGCGATCCTCGATGCCGACAAGGAAGGCTTTCTGCGCAGCGAGACCTCGCTGATCCAGACCATCGGCCGCGCCGCGCGCAACGTCGACGGCAAGGTGATCCTCTATGCCGACAGCATGACCGGCTCGATGGAGCGCGCGATGGCCGAGACCACGCGGCGCCGCGAGAAGCAGGTCGAGTACAACGAGGCCAACGGCATCACGCCGGAGAGCGTGAAGAAGTCGATCGGCGACATCCTCAACTCCGTCTATGAGCGTGACCACGTGCTGGTCGAGATCGGCGACGGCGGCATGGCCGACGACGTCATCAGTATCGGGCATAATTTCGAGGCCGTGCTGAGCGATCTCGAAACGCGGATGCGCGAGGCCGCGGCCGATCTGAACTTCGAGGAGGCCGCGCGGCTGCGCGACGAGGTCAAGCGACTGCGCGCCACCGAGATGGCCGTGGTCGACGACCCCACCGCCAAGCAGCGCAACGTGCAGAAGCAGGCCGGCGCCTATGCCGGCACAAGAAAATACGGCGATGCCGCCAACCTGCCGGTCAGCGCATTGAAGAACAAGTCGGCGCAGACCTCGCTCAAGGCGAGCCGCGGCGGCAAGTCCGGCTCACGCATCCACAAGCCCGATCTCGACGAGATGCACGGCCCGGAATCGCTGCCCTTCCGCCCCAGCGGCGCGCTGCCCGCAAAGCCGTTCGGCACCACGAGCCGCATCATCCAGCCGACCGACTCGCGGCAGTCGGGGCCGGAGTTCGGCCCGTCGCCGCGGTCGAGCGGCGGCGCGCCGGGCAAGCGGGGCGGGTGGAAGAAAAGGTAGATCATGACGCGCGCCGAGCTGTTCGCCTTCCTGCGGATGCATCGGCTCGCGGTGGTCAGCACGGTTCACAATGGCGCGCCCCAGGCGGCGGTCGTCGGGATCGCGGTCAGCGACGATCTTGAGATCATCTTCGACACGCTGACCACCTCGCGCAAATACCAGAACCTCCGCGCCGATCCGCGCGCGGCGCTGGTGATCGGCTGGGACGCCGAGCAGACCGCGCAGGTCGAGGGCGTCGCGGACTTCCCGAGCGGCGCGGAGCTCATCGCCTGCAAGCAGGTGTATTTCGCGGCGTGGCCCGACGGGCCGGAGCGCGAGACATGGCCGAACATCGGCTATGTGCGGATACGGCCGAACTGGGCCCGGTTCAGCGATTTTGGCGCGGTGCCGGCGCGGATCGAGGAAATGACTCTGCCGTAAGCCACGTCGTCTTGAGGCGGTACCTGATCACGTCACATCGAACGCCGCATGGTACTTCACATCCCCCTTCGGCGGATCGCCCTTCAGCACCAGCCGCTGAAAGTACGGGCTGGGCTCGCCGCCATAGGTCAGCGCGGGATCGCTGACAAAGCCGAAGCGGCTGTAATAGGCGGGATCGCCGAGCAGGACGCAGCCGTCAGCATTCATCGCCGCGAGGCGAGCAAGTCCCGCGCGGATCAGCGCGCCGCCGGTGCCCTGCCGTTGCAGGTCGGGTGCGACCGAGACCGGGCCAAGCCCATACCAACGTCCTACTACACCTTCGATCCGGACCGGCGAGAACGCGACGTGGCCGAAGATGCTGCCGTCGTCGGATACAGCGACCAGAGAAATCGTCAGCGCGTCAGCCTGGCGCAGCGCCTCGACGATGCGGGCTTCGGTGCCGCTGCTGTGCGGCGCTGTTGCGAATGCGGCCGCCGTGATGCGGCTGATCGCGGCGGCGTCTTCGGGGCGTTCGTCCTTGATCTGCATGCTCGCAGATAAGGCCGATCGGCAACGGCGCGCAAGGGAAGCGCAAAGCTCGGGCAGATCATGTCGCGAGAATGCGGAGGTATGACTCACCGGCCGAACCACATATTCGGAAGTCGTCCTGGCGAAAGCCAGGACCCATTACCACCGGCTTTGGTTGTCGGCAGGGCCGCGGCCCCAGTGTCGCGCAACAATTCGCATTTGGGGTAATGGGTCCTGGCTTTCGCCAGGACGACGCCTGAGGATGTGGCGCCGCCTCGCGCCCGCGCGCCCTACCCCGATCGCTTGTTGCTGGTGTTCTGGGTCAGATTGCCGTGCGCGGCCTGCTCGCGGATGTTGTGCTTCTCGTCGTCGCGATGGCCCTTGGTGGTGTCGATGGGAACGCTGGGGGTGCTGCCGGGGCCCTTGTGGCTCTTGTTGTCGTCGGGAACGGGCTGGATGGTCTTTGTCTTTGGTTTCGTCATCATCGTCTCCGTTACGCATGGAGACAACGCGGCCGGTGCGGACGGCGTTCCCGGAATGTGCTTCAAGTTTCTGGAGCGTGGCTTCACGCTCCCGGAACGTGGCGTCACAACCGACCCTACAGTTTCTCCTGCTGCGCGGGCTGTGACTGCGGCTGCTGCTGGCGCTGCTGTTTGGCGTGATGGCGGCCGTAGAGGCAACCGGCGGCGGCGCCGAGCATGCCGTGATGGCCCGCATAATGACCGGCGACGCCGCCGACGATCGCACCCTTGATGCAACCCTTGGCGTCGGCAGGCGACGCCAAGGCAAACCCGCTGACGGCAATGACGGACGCGAGGACAATCGATTTCATGATACGGCTCCAATGCAATGCTGCCGCATCAACGGCGCAGCGGCACGGCCGGTTCCGGGAAGACGAAGCGGTTCACCATCGACCCCGCCGCCGGCAACGCGGCGCCGTCGGATTAGCTGTTGTCGAACGCACCGCGACAGCGAGCCGGCGCGATTTCACCGGCCGGCCCCGGAGGAGCTCAAGGCCTCGTGGCCGGTGTCGACGCCGGCTCACCATCGCGCGGTGCGCGCTCGCATGATTTATTTGGAGACAACCAGGGCGGCGACGGCAAGCGGCATGGTGTTTCTCATACGGAACTCCTGATCGCGGATGCGTCGCCCACGCCGAACCAACCGGGGGCGCGGGCGGAGGTTTCATTAACTCGCGGACAGCTGCCCGCCGCATGCCTCCACGTCTGCGAGGCGCGGCCGGTTCAGCCGATCACTCCAGTTTCTTGCCGCCGTCGGTCACGCCGTCGAGGAACACCCCGGTTTCGCGGTTGAGAAACTCGACATCCGCCGGGAAGAAGCCGCCGGCCGAAGCGTGGCCGGTAACGGTGCCCGGGCTGATCGTCTTGATGGTCACGCCTCCGATGTTCTGGCCCATCTGGTTCGGCTCGAATTCGGGGTTGAGCAGGTCCTTGGTGCCGGTGAGGATCAGCGTCTTCGCCTTGATCGAAGCCAGCGCCTTCGCGGTGTCGCCGCCGAACCCGGCCGTGGTGCCGACATCGTGCCGGTCATAGGCCCAGCTCTGGTAGATCCAGTCGTTGGCGTCGAACAGCTTCCACAGCGCGGTCTCCTGCTCGGCCATCCAGGGCAGCACGTCGGGGCCGGACTTGAACTGCGCCGCATACATGTCGGGCGTGCGCGCCGCGAGCAGCGCGACGATATCGCGGAACAGCTTGAGGCCCTTCTCCGGCGGCGCCTCGTAATTGCCGTCCTTCCACGCCGGATCGTTCATGATCGCCTTGCGCGAGGCCTCCATCACCGCGACCGACCAGGCCGGCGTCTTCGCAAGCGGCACCATCGCAACCAGCGCGTCCATGAAGTCCGGATGGCTGACGCCCCATTGCAGCGCCTGCATGCCGCCCATCGAGGGGCCGACCACGGCGACGACATGGTCGATACCGAGCTTCTCCTTCATCAGCCGATACTGCGATTCCACCATGTCGCGGATCGCGAATTTCGGGAACTGCATCCGCGGCTGCGCCTTCGAATTGCTCGGCGACGTGGTCAGCCCGTTGCCGATCGCATCGGTGCAGACGATGAAATACTTGTCGGGGTCGAGCGCCTTGCCGGGGCCGATCATGAAATCGAGCCGGTGATGATTGCCCGAGATCGCGGTCACCATCAGGATGGCGTTCGACTTCTTCGCGTTCAGCGTGCCGTGGGTGACGTAGGAGATCGAGAAATCCTTGATCGCCTCGCCGCTCTCGAGCTTCAGGTCGCCTTCGTTGTAGAGCTGGTGGGCAGGCTGCTGCGGCGTGTGTGCGAAGGCGGGCGGGATCGCCGGGCATGCCAGCAGCGACAGGATCGCGGCGAAGTGGGTGATGCGCTTCATTGGTCTCTCCCCATCGGGGCGGCTCTGTTCGGCCGCCTTCCGCCGCGAAGCATACGGGCCGGCGGCGCCGCGGCAAGGCCGCGGGCGCGAAGATTTAAGCGGCGCAGGCGCGGAATAAACCGCCGCCTGCACCGCGACAGCCGCCCGTCGTCGCATTGCGCGAACCGGCGCGCCGCATGCATTTTGCGCCACAATGCACGCGCTGGTTGCCGAACCTAATCGCGTCTCGCGCGTCAAACATATGTTGTTTGATTGTGGAATGCTCCGGTTCACAATGCCGGGCCAGAGCGAGTCGGACCGGCGGAGTCGATCATGGGCGAGGATTTGAACCGGCAGCGCGTCTTGAACTTCCTCGACGTCTACTATGCCGGCGGCATCGAGGGCGCGCTCGATCGCTGCAGCGACGACGTCGCCTTTCTCGCCAACGCCCCGATCGACATTCTTCCGCATATGGGCCAGCACCGCGGCAAGGCCGCGCTGCGCCAGATGTGGACCACGATCCACGAGCGCTATTCGGACATGCGCTACGAGGCGCCGATCGTGGTGACCCAGGGCGACAGGGTCGCCGCGCAGCTGCGCGTGTTCTTCCGCAAGCGCAACAACGCCCGCGTGGTGCAGTTCGATGTGGCGGTGTTCTACACGCTACGCGACGGCAAGATCACCGAGATCCGCGAGATCATCGACACCTTCGACCTCGTCCAGCAGGTGCTGGAGCGCGACGTCGCGGCGGCGCTGACCGGGCACGACGACATCGTGCAGGCAAATTCGCAACGCCGGCGTTGAACCTCGACGGCCCGGCGCTGACCTATTACCGGGCTTGTTGCGGTCGGGGCTGAAATCACCATGAAAGTCGCATTGCTCGCTGTGCTTGGCCTGGCGCTGGGCGCCCTTGGCGGCGCCGCCTTCGGCATCGGAGCCGGGCTTAGCTGGATCGGATTGGCCAGAACCTCTGGTATCGACAGCGGAACGCTGGTGTTTTTCACCTTCATGCCGCTCGGCGCCGCGATCGGCGGCATCGGCGGCGCGCTGCTGTTCGCGGTGGTGGCGATCCGCGACGCCGAGATCGTGATCGAGCGGCAACCGGTGCGGCAGCGCGACCGCTGAATTGCGGCGACCGGAGCGTTTTCGCGCGGGGCCTGCCCCGCACGTGGTGCGGGGTGGATGCCGGTTCGCCTCAAGAAAACGCGTCAGAACCGGAATCCAGAGGTCGGCGGTCACATTCCGGTAAAATTCCGCGCAATTGTGCATTGCAAAAAAGTCATTTGCGTTTTTGCCGTTCGGCACTATTTCAGGCCGCAATAGCGATGTGCAGCAACCTGGCAAGGCGTCGGCGCTGACCCCCTGCCATCCGTTTGCGTTTGAAAATCCAGTTTCAGGACACGGCCAAAATGACAGAGCATAGTCTCTGGCGTTTTTCGCGCGCATTGCATCGCGCGATCAACGAACGCCAGCTTGCAGATATCGAGCCGCTGCTCGACGACGAGGTCGAATGGTCCATCTATGGGCCGATCGACCTGTTTTCCTTTTTCGGCGCGCGCCGCGGCAAGGCCGCGGTACTCGAGGTGATCCGGCAGATCGGCGAGAACCTCAGGGTTCACCGCTTCGACCGGGAACAGATCATGCTCGGCGTGGATTCCGCAGCCTCGATGCTGCGCTATTCGCTGACGGCACTCGACTCCAACAAGCCGATCTCGCTCCGGATCGCGCATTTCGCGCAGTTCAGGGCCGGCAAGCTGACGAGCTTCCGCGTGCTGGTCGACAGTTTCGACCTCGTCGAGCAGACCGTCGGCTACCCGATCCATCTGCCGCGCATCGCGGTCTGACGGCTTTTCGATTTCACGCCTTCATCATGTCCGGGGCGCTAAAGCGCGAAGCGCGTCTTCGCGTTCAGGCGCCCCGGCAGCGGCGGCCTGTTTTGCCAGCCCCGAACGGCCGCGCTCGGGACGCGCCGCGCGAACGCGCGGCGCGTTTGTCCCGGACATGACGATCACGCGTTGATCACTTGCTTTCAGAGCGCCGATGCCACAATTTTGCGGCACGGCAATGCATGCTGCGGCTCTGGAATTTGCGGGCTGGGAATGACTTTCACATTACGATTTGGCTGGGCAAGGCTGCAGGTGCTGGCAGCCGGCTTCAGCCTGGCGATGGCGCTGCCGGCCGCCGCGCAAACCCCGCCATGGCAGATCGCTCCCGCCGCCCAGGATACCGCAGCTGATAACGCCGAGGCTGCGGCCGACGAGGAGCCGCCGGCGGCCAATGCCAATGACGCCGACATTCTGAAGGACATCGACGAGAGCAAGCTCGACTGGAGCCAGCTCGACACCGATTCCACCAGCCTGCCCACGCTGGCGCCGAAGCGTGCGGCGAGGCCCGCCAGCGTCGCTGGCAAGGATCCATCCTGGTCGACCAACAACAACGCCAACGGCTCGTCGGCGGTGTCGGTCAAGCAGTCGATCTCGCCATTCCTCGACACCCGCATCGGCGCCGACATGACGGTCGCGAGGCAAGGCACCATGACGACGTCGGAGCAATTGTCGGAGCGGCTCGCCAATGGCGGCAGCCTGCCGCAGTCCGGCGGCTCGGCCTGGGCCGCGATCTCTACCGGCGGGGTGGCCTCGATCTGGGACAAGACCTCGGTCGAGGCGCGGGTCGATCCCGCCGCCGACCAGAGCAAGGTCGGCACCTCCTTGAGCAAGTCGGTGCCGCTGTCGGAGCAATATTCGCTGACGCTGCAGAACGGCTACAACCTCATCCAGCAGGGCGTGGTCCCGGTGCCCGGCATCATCAGCCACCCCTCGCGCAGCTACGACACCGACCAGTCGGCGAGCCTGTCGGTTAACGACACCGGCACCAGCATCACGGCAGGCCAGACGCTGTCGACCTCCGACGACCGATGGCTGCGCCGGATCGGCGCCGAGCAGAAGCTGTTCGACGGCGTCACCGTCTCCGGCTCGGTCGGCGAGACCTCCCAAGGCACCACCAACAAGAGCATCAGCGCCGGCTACAAGCGCTCATGGTGAACGGTCTGTTAGCTCTATCGCGCTAAATGATCAGGCATTGCCGCAACTTGGCCCAGATGCGGTCAAATTCGGCGGCACTGATAGGTCCGTAACTTCATCAATTCGTCGTGCGGGGGACAAGCCGCGCTTCGCCATTGCGAACAAGGGGAAAGCCGATGAACGCCACCAACCGTACCGAGGAAGCCGAAGTCGAAACGACGTCCGAGGTCGACACCAACCTCGCCGCCGTCTCGGAAGTCGAAGCCGGGATCCGCGACTTCGTGCGCAACGATATCGCCTATCTGCGCCGGCCGGTGGCGAGCCCGGAGACCGCGCCGACCGACACCAACACCGATGCCACCGTCAGCAACGTCAACTCGCTGATCCAGCGCGTCGCCGGCACCTCGCTCGCCGAGATCGAGAAGCTGATCGGCGAGCTCGAGAGCCTGCGTGACCTGCTGCATGCCGAGGGCCAGCGCGTCCAGCGCGAGATTTCCGGCTATGCCCAGCTCAGCCAGGCCGCGATGAAGTCGACGCGCATGATCGCCGACAACGTTTCGCAGTGGAAGCGCGCCGCCGACGGCCTGCGCAACAGCTGATACAGCTCAGGTTCCCAAACTGACCGCCGCCGCCTCCTGAACGGGGGGCGGCGGCTTCGCTTTGCGGCCTGATTCAGCGCAGAACGATTCGTTATTCAGCGCGGTGTAAACTCCGGGACGTCAATTTTTGCAGAAGCCGATTTGAACTTGGGATGTCGAGCCCGCGTCCAATCCGGAATTCGCGTCCGGACCGCGCGCTGCCGGGCATCCATTTGGAGACGAAGTCATGCAGAGCGTCCGGCCGGACAACGCCGCCGATCCGATTCCGCTGCGCCAGCCGCAGCAGGGCATCGGCACGATCATGATCCGGTTCATCGGCATCCTGGCAGCCGCGACCGTCGTGATGGTGCTGATCTGGAATCGTTAGACTGAAGCTTGGAAGAAATGTGACGCAGCCTGCCGACAGATCACATTGAAAAGCGCAAATGCACGCCACCTGCGCTCCCTCGAGCGCCGGGAGTTACAGACGGTCAATCAGCGGTCGATGCTCGCGGTGGTCTCGAAGGAATAATTGCCGTCGGCAAAACCCTTCACGACCATTCCGGTGGCCAGCATCACCACAACCGTTACCGTCGCGAAGATAATGCCGACGAGTTTCAGCGCGCTGCGATCTGCCATGGTATCCCCAGTCATTCTTGCCAGATGTCCGTGCCCTCAAACCATAAGGCAGGGACAAAGGTTCAGAATGCGTTAGCAAAAACTGAGTTCCACGCAACGCACAACTGCGTCGGCAGCAGAAGTCATTCGCTAACCATGGCGTCCGGGCAACATCAGAGGCGCGCGAGCAACATCAGGAACCGGGATTCCGCCGCGGCACGAAAGCGGTGGCGAGGAACGAGAACACCACCTCGTTGCGCTGATTGACGCCGGTGTTGCGGGCCTGAAGGATGCCCCATTCGGGCCGCTTTTCGGACGTGCGCTTGGTCTCGACCTGGTTGGTGAAGCTGATGGTATCGCCTGCCAGCACCGGGCGGATCCAGCGCAGTTCGCGGAAGCCCGGCGACGGCCCCCAGACCGCGACCTGTTCGCCGCGCGCGGCGGCTTCCGCGGCGAGCCGCTTGCCGTCGGCGACGAGCAGCTTCATGCAGACGCTGGCGACATGCCAGCCCGATGCGGCGAGCCCGCCGAACAGCGAGTTGCGCCCCTCCTCCTCGTCGAGATGGAAGCGCTGCGGATCGAACTGCGCGGCGAACCGCTTGATGTCCTCGGGCGTGAAGGTGAAGGAGCCGAACTCGCGCCGCGCGCCGATCTCGATATCTTCAAAAAAGCGCATGACCTCTCCTATGCGCTCGCGCCGTCGCGGCGGCTGACGATGATCGGCGACTCCATC
Organism: Bradyrhizobium sp. USDA 4538; assembly: GCF_024171045.1. Classification (NCBI taxonomy): domain Bacteria; kingdom Pseudomonadati; phylum Pseudomonadota; class Alphaproteobacteria; order Hyphomicrobiales; family Nitrobacteraceae; genus Bradyrhizobium; species Bradyrhizobium sp. USDA 4538. The sequence continues at coordinate 4,920,189 of NZ_JALJZE010000001.1, read as the reverse complement.
TCGCACAGCATCTCGCCGCGCGCGTTGCGGATGGTGCCCTTGAAAGTGACGATGCCGGTCTCGGGCCGGCTCTTCGAGACGCGCGCCTCGACGACGTCGACATCCAGCGTCAAATCGTCGCCCGGACGCAGCGGCGCCACCCACCGCATCTCGTTGACCCCGGGCGAACCGAGCGAGGCGGTGCGGCCGATGAAGCCGTCGAACAGCATCCGCATCATCAGCGAGCCGAGATGCCAGCCCGAGCCCGACAGGCCGCGGAGCATGGATTTCTTCGCCGCCTCCTCGTCGAGATGCATCGGCTGCGGGTCGAATTCGGCGGCAAAGGCGAGGATCTCCTCGCGTGAAACATGGCGCGGGCCGAACGTGCCGAAGCGGCCGGGCTTGAAGTCTTCGAAGGTCAGCGTGGTCATTGGGTGAGGATATGCCGGAGGGAAGCCCGATTGTGGCCGTTATTTGCGGCAATCACAACCGGCCCACTCGCATAGCTCGCCCCTGGACTGCCGGCGCCCGGTCCGGGGCTCGCCTTTGGCGAGACCGAATGGGCTTCTGCGGTATCGATCCCTCTGGTCGCGGAGGCGCCTGGCGCCGTCCCGAACCATTGGCCCGGCGAAAGCCTCGTCCCGACGGACGCCTGCGGCGCAGGCTCCCGGGATGAAGTGATCACGCCGGCGGTCACGCAGTAGGATGAACGAGACGCGAATCATATTTCGGCTGGCCGGGAGAACCATGATGTTCGATTTCCAGGATCTGTTTCAGTGGGACCGCTTCATCACGCCCACGATCATCAAGACGTTCTACTGGCTGGTGATCGCGGTCATCGTGCTGTTCGGGATCTCCGGCATCCTGTGGAGCCTCACGGCGATGGCGATCAGCCCGTTCGTCGGATTCATCCAGCTGCTCGCGTCGATCGCGAGCGTCTTCGTCGGCATCGTGTTCTCGCGCATCGCCGCCGAGTTCATCCTGATCGTATTCCGGATCAACGAGCATCTCGGAGCGATCCGCGATCGGGACGGAGCAATGCACTGAAGCGAACGGCACCCGGCCGAACGCGACCGACCGCGGGGCTGTGGTTAATCCGAAGTAGCACCCGCGCGCAAATGCCCGCGAAATTCCAACCGGGATTTTAAAACCACTCGCGTACAGCCTTCCGCATTGCCAAGACCAACGCGGGGGCGTCGTGAATTCCAGGAATTTTGTTGCCGTGAGGCCGGGTGCCGAGCCGGGCTTTACGACCGAGGATATTTTATGGGCTGTCGGCATCTGGTCGGTGATCCTGACCCTGGCGCCGGTGATCGTGTTTTATTTGCTGATGGTGGCGTGAGGGCATCCCCTCCGTCATTCCGGAGCGATGCGTGAGCATCGAATCCGGAATCTCGAGATTCCGGGCTCATGCTTCGCATGCCCCGGAATGACTCCAATATTCTCGACGACAAAAAACGCGCGGGAGCCGCGCGTTCTTTCCATTTCAAACCAAAACGGCGTTGTTACGCCGCCTGCTTGTGCATCGTACCGGACGCCGACGCCGTGCCGCGGATCGCCCTGATCGAGCGTTCGATTGCGGCCCACAGCCGATTGATCTCGGCGGCAGCGCGGCCTTCGGCATAATATTCGCGGGCGCCTTCGCCCTGGCCGAGCGCCATCAGAAGATCGGCGCGGTTGGTGATCTGGCCGCTCCACACCGGTGCGCGGAATTTCGCCAGCGCCTCGCGCGCGATCGCGACGATGCGGCTTTCGGCGCCGTCACGCTGCGCGGGCGCGCCGTTGATCACGACGGCATAGGGCTTGCGCATCGAGCGGCAGGTCTGGATGGTTTCCTGCACGGCGTTGACGTCGAACACGCCGGGCCGCGCCGGAATGATCACCATCGTGGCGTTCTTGATGGAGTCGTCGACCACGGCCGAGAGGTTCGGCGGCGTGTCGATGAACACCCACTCGATGCCGTCACGCTTGGCCTGGGCAATGATCCCGCTGACCGAGTTCACTGCCGTCTTGATCGCCGGCTCGTTGGTGCCGCGCAGCTTGTGCCAGAGAGTCAGCGAGCCCTGCGGATCGGCGTCGATCAGCAGACAGGGCTTCGTTGCCTTGTGCACTTGCGCGGCGAGGTGAGCAGCCAGGGTACTTTTTCCCGAGCCCCCCTTACGCGAAGCGAAAACAATCACGTTCATACGTTGGCCTCCAGATTGACCCCAGGAGGCGAAAATGAATCAGCACGCTGATTCGCGAAAGAAAAAATTTCTTGCAATCCGCAAAGTGGCCAAGATTACCGGTGCGTTTTGCTTTTTGAGTCACACCGAACTTATAACGCAACCGCAAATGGAAGCGCTAAGCGTTTGATTTGACTCGGTGCCTAGCGTTTTCCGGCAGCCTTCGCGCGCTCGCGCTCGATCCACTTGCGCTCGATCCAGCCGAGCAATTGCGCAGTGGGTTTCTGCAGGAACGGAACGTCTTGCGCGAACAAAAGGAGTCCGAGCGGCAGCATCCAGAGTCCGAGCACCGGCAGGAAGCTGAAGATGCCGCCGATGATCAGGAGGATCGCGAGCGGAATCCGCACGTAGCGCGACGACGGCTTGCGCAGCCACGCGACGAAGCGCGCCGGCTTATCCGGCAGCTTGGCTTCGAACCAGGCGAAGTGCCGATCGATCTCTTGCTTGTAGTATTCGCTCACTCGTCCTACTCCATCCGTTCCACAGGCGGAACAGATTTGGCAAACCACACAAGCCCCACAGATGATGCTGCGTGACAGCGTCACAAGGCGTCAGTCTGTCGCGCATGACCGACTTGAAATCGCGGCCAAACGATCTATCGCGCATTTTCGCGCGAAGCGATTGGATTGACCGCGACGGCGCTGTGCTCCCTCTCCCCGTTCTTACGGGGAGAGGGTTGGGGTGAGGGGCGGCCTCCGCGTATCCGGCGATAGCTGCGTTTGCGGAGACTCCCCCTCACCCGGAACGCATCTGGCGATGCGTCATAGCCGAAGCTCCGCTTCGGCGTTCTTGAGAACGGCCGCCAAGGGCGGCCTACGCCTCTCCCCGCACGCGGGGCGAGGTGAAGGCGGACACCGGTTCGCGTGACGATAACGCGCCCGATCAGAGACCCTCGCCTGCGCGCGATGAGAGCCAGGTCAGTGGGCCGGCTTCTTCGCCTTGTGCGATTTGGAGACCTTCCGCTTGGCAGGCCGCCGCTCCACGCGCTCGCTCGCCTCGGGACCTGCGCGGAAGAATACGCGGCAGGCCGGCGAGAGCTGCGCCTTGTTCCTGATCATGCAGGCCGTGATGCGATCGACGTCGGGAATCTCGGGGCTGCAAAGCCGGAACGCATCCGGCGTACAGGCCTGCTGCTGATCCGGCGTGTAGGCCTCACTTCGGCCCGGCAGCAGCAGCGCCGCAAGGGCGACGGATGATATCAACGCAAACGAAAAACTCCTTGAACCGGCGATCCCCATGCATCCCCCCAAAGGTGTCACTAGGCGTCGTTAAGGCGTCGTGTCAGCCAGTTTGGGTGACGGGACAGAGAAGTGCAAGCGGACGCGATGACACGCCGGGCGATAAGGGCGAGCGACCTTGCGATGGTCTGATCTTGCGATTTCGCGCTGAGTGATCTTGCGGATGGTACAGTTGGGTGGGCTCGAACCACCGACCTCCTGTTCCACAGACAGGCGCTCTAACCAACTGAGCTACAACTGCATCCTGACGCGCGGCCCGCTCAAGCGGGGCGGCGATTTCGGGCGGAAACTAGGTGCAACGCCGCGCTTTGGCAAGGCCGTAACGCGCCGATTTCCGCTGTTATGTCGGGCCGCTTGACGGGGCCCTGGCCAGCAAAAAGGCCCGGACCGCTTCGGCCCGGGCCTTTCGCTGGTCTCCCAAACGGCAGCGATCAGGCGGCCGGCTTGTAGAACTTCGAGGCGCTGGCCTTGATCGGCTCGGCGGTCTCGCTGGCGACCTTCTGGCCGAGCTCGGCCAGTTCCTTGGCCTGCGCAGTGTAGGTCTCGAACTGCTTGCGGGCGTGCGACGTCCACAGCTCGACCGCTTCGGTCGGCGACTTCACGCTGAACAGCTCCTGGGCGAAGTCGAGCGAGGAGGTGGTGTTGGCCTTGAAGAACTCGATCAGCTTGGCCGAATACTCGCTGGCGCCCTTGCTCACCGAGGTGAACACGGCCTCGACCGTCGAGTTGTGGGTCTCGGCAGCGTCCTTGAACTTGGCGTAGCTGTCGCGGGCCTGCAGAACGCCCTTCTCGGCGAACGCGCGCATCTGCTCGGGAACTTCAAACGGAATGATCGAGGCGGAAAACGGATCGGACGGGTTGGTCATACGTGTAATCCTTCGCAACGGGTGAGTAGATGTGACCATTGCGGACGTCCCGGAGCCCATCAGGCCGGGAGCGCTGAAATGGATCACGCTGCCTTGATTCACGGGAGTGCCCTTCGTCGGGCGCGCCTAATAAACACCCATATCATGTCAATTTTGTGCAACGCAACGTAAGATCGCGTGCGACGCCACATTTTTTATCTGACGGAACAAAAGATTACCGCGGCCGACCGAGGCTGAATGCGCCAGGGTCGGCCGCGGCCAATGCGCCTCGTCAGTTCTTCGGCTTGACCGCGTCCATCGCGGCCCGGCTGACGGCCTGGCCCATCTCGCTGGCCTGCTCGCCGAGCGAGCGCATCTGGCCCTGCACATATTCGCTGTGCAGCCGCATGACGTCGCTGAGGTCCTTGGCCTTGAGCAGCGCCTCGGCGTAGTCCAGCGACGACTGCACGTTCTTTTCGGCATAGGACAGCGCCTTGGTCGAAAGATCCTTGGCGCCGGCGCGCACCGTGGCGTTGCGCTCCTCGATCTTGCCGGCGGTGTCCTTGGCGTTGGTCACGAATTGCTCGAACGCCTTGCGCGCCTGCTCAAAACTCGCCTCCGCCATCGACCGCATATCCTTGGGAATCTCGAACTTGGGGATCTCGAAATGGTCACGCCCGTTGTCGCTCATGGTCGCTCTCCCTCGCTTGCTGATCGGCCCGCCGCTTGGCCCTGCGGGCCCAGGGCAAGATAGACGGCAGAATATATATCGTGGCACTGCAATCGCAGGTGTGACGCGGCGCCGCCTGGTTCCGCATCGCGCGGCTCGCAGCAACCTCTCTTTAACCCGACAACGCCAAACGGCTGTGGATCGTTCAGCCGAGTTAACGTTATCCCGGCTTTGGCGGGGGCAGTTTCGCTGCGGACATGGACCTGCCGCCCCCCAGTTGCGATACTAACCTTCTGTTAAGGCTGTCGTCCTGCGGCTGCCGGGCCTTCGGCTGAGCTTAAGGAAGAAAGCCAAACCCATGCGGTCAAATCTTGCGTGATGAGTGACGCGGAATTCCAGATCCAGGCGCTCGGCGATGTCAGGCTGGCGGATCATGCGACGGGCGCCCTGCCGGCATGGCTGTGGGCGGCCGACGGCGCGCGGATTCTCTGGGCCAATCCGGTCGGCGCGCAGGTATTCGGTGCCGCCAACGGCGCCGAGCTGGCGAAGCGCGGCTTCGGCCCGGCCGATCCGCACCGCCGCCAGGTCGCGCGGCTCGGCCACAGCCTGAACGCCAATGGCGCGGTCCGGCTGGAGCGGCTGCGCGGCTTCGGCGCTGCGCCCGGCATGCTCGCGACCTGCGGCTGCGCCCGGATCGACCTGCCGGACGGCAGCCACGGCATCCTGATGACGGCGCTCAATGCGACCGGCCGCGGCATGCCGCTCGCGGAACGCCTGCAGCGGCTGCTGCAGGGCTTGCCGCGTCCGGCCGCCGCCTTCACCAGCGACGGACTTTTGGTCGCAACCAATGAGGCGGCGCGTACGCTGCCCGGCCTGCACGACCTCACCGAAGCTGGTCTCGATGCCGCGCGCGGTGAGGCGCTGGCGCAGGGCCGCGCGGCGGCGAGCGTTGCGATCGGCCGCGTCGTGCTGCAGCGGATCGGCCGCGCCGCCGATCGCGCGCTGGTCGCGTTGATCAAGCCGGCGCCGCATCTCGCCGCAAAGCCGGCGGCGCCGATCGTGCCCGAGCCAGTTGAGCCGGAGACGCCGGCGCGCGAAGCACAGGCTCCCCCAGCGCCAGCGCAGCAAGAGGCCATGGCCGTAGAGCCGCCGCCAGCACCTGCAGTTATCGAACAAGCCGTTGCGCATGACGAAGCGCCCGCGACGGCCTGCGCAGCACCGATCGCCTTCACACTGTTCGACGCGCTGGATCCGCAGATGGAAGAGCGCGTCACGATCGAGCCGATCGTCAGCGCGGCCAAATCCGAACCTGAGAATGCTGCTCCATCTGCCGCGGCAGCAGAGGCGGCGCACGTAGAGACCGCAGCTCTCGACACCACGCAAGACGAAACAGCTGCCGCCGAGGAACCTCTGTCGGAAGCACTGATCGAAGTGCCGGACGGCGCGCAGATCGAGGAGCCTACGCCTCTTGCCTCGCCGCTTGCGTCGGCAGAACTCACGCATTCAGAGCCGACGCCCGCCGAGCCTGCGCCTCTCGGCACCACGCCTGACGAAAGCCCCGCCGTCGAGGAGCCGCTGTCGGAAGCGCTGATCGAAGTGCCCACGGAGACGCACGCCGAAGAGTCCGTGCCTGATCTCGCAGAGACGGCACGCACGCACGCGCCGGAAATATCGGCGCCCCCGGCCGATCCCGCCCCCTCGCCTTATGCGATCGCGGATGCGCCCGCGCCGCCGCCTGCCGCCGAGCCGGAGCCCGCGACATTGGCGCCGGTGCCACCACCATCCTGGCTCGACGAGCCGTTGCCGGTGCGGCGCCATCCGCTGCGCTTCATGTGGCAGATGGACCATGAGGCCCGCTTCTCGCTCGGCTCCGATGAATTCACCCGCCTGATCGGCCTGCACACCGCGGCGGGCTTCGGCCGGCTGTGGAGCGATATCGCCGAGAGTTTTGGCCTCGATCCCGAAGGCCGCGTGATGCAGGCGTTCGCCAGCCATGACACCTGGAGCGGCATCACGCTGCACTGGCCGGTCGACGGCGGCGGCCGGCTGCCGGTCGAACTGTCCGGCCTGCCGGTGTTCGATCGTGCCAGGAATTTCGCCGGCTATCGCGGCTTTGGTGTGTGTCGCGACCTCGACGGGCTTGCGCGACTCGCCGCATTGCGCCGCTATGAGTTCTTCAGCGGCACGGTCGCGCCACAATCGCTGTCGGCCGATGTCGCACCGGTGCCGCGCACCGTTGCGCCGCCCGGGCCCGCCGCGCCACAGGACAATCCTCCGCCGCACGCGGAGCCGCCGCCCGACACGACCGCAGCACCACCACCCGAGGAATTGACCGAGCCGACAGCCGCAGAGACTTCACACCGAGCCGATCCGGATCACGCCGTGGAAACGCACGAGGAAACGCACGAAGTGCGTCACGACCCGCCACCGAATGTGGTGCCGTTCCGTCCCGCCAGCGACACCCGGCCGCCGTCGCTGACGCCGGTCGAGAACAACGCCTTCAACGAGCTCGCCCGCCAATTGTCGGCGCGGCTCGAGAACGAGGCCGGCCTCGCCGCGACAACGGACGACAGCGTGCCGGCCGAGCCGGTCGCCGACGCGCCGCCCGCAAGCGAACCGCCGCAGCAAGCAGAGGCGGCGCCGCAGGAGACGGTCGCGCAGCTGGAGACGGCGGCGGAAACACCAAAGGCCAGCTGGCTGGCTGCGGCGGAGCCGGCGCCGCGCGCAGATTCCCGCCGCGACCGCGCGCTGCTCGATCTGTTGCCGGTCGGCATCCTGATCTACCGGCTCGACCGCCTGCTCTATGCCAACCACGCCTTCCTCTCGCGCATGGGCCATGACAGCCTGCACGCGCTGGAAGCCGCCGGCGGCCTCGACGCGCTCTTTGTCGAGCCCGGCGTCTCGCAGGCGAGCAGCACGTCGGGCACCGGCACGCCGGTGACGATCTCCGCGAACCAGAGCACCGAGGACGGCGCGCAGTCGGTGTCCGCCGAGGCGCGGCTGCACACCATCACCTGGGACGACGATTCCGCGCTGGCGCTGATCTTCTCGCGCACGCTGGACGAGGATGCCGCGATCGCCGCCGCGCTGTCCGAGCCGGAGCCTGCGGCGGCCGCCGAGCCGCTGCTTGCGCCGGCTGAGCCGCAAGCCGGCCAGGCCGACGCCGAAGAGCTCGGCGCGATCCTCGACACCGCGGCCGAAGGCATCATCATGTTCGATGCCGACGGCAACATCCATTCCTGCAACCGCAGCGCCGAGGCGCTGTTCGGCTATGACGGCGACGAGTTCGTCACCCGCAAGCTCGCCGATCTGTTCGCGCCGGAAAGCCAGCACGGCATCTTCGACTATCTCGCCAGCCTGAAATCGGCCGGCGTCGCCAGCCTGCTCGACCATGGCCGCGAGACGCTCGGCCGCGTCCGCCAGGGCGGCATCATCCCGCTGTCGGTGACGATGGGCCGCACCCGCGCCGACGGACCGAACTTCTTCGCGGTATTCCGTGATCTCTCGCAGACCAAGAAGAGCGAGGGCGAATTGCGCGAGGCGCGGCGGCTCGCCGAACGCGCCGCCAACGCCAAGTCCGACATGCTGGCGCGGATCAGCCACGAGCTGCGCACGCCGCTCAACGCCATCATCGGATTTGCCGAGGTGATGATCGGCGAGCGCTTCGGCGCGCTCGGCAATGAGCGCTATGTCGAATACATGAAGGACATCCGCGCTTCCGGCGAGCGGGTGATCGCGATCGTCAACGATTTGCTCGACCTGTCGCGGATCGAGACCGGCAAGCTCGACCTCGCCTTCGCCAGCCAGAATCTCAACGAGATGGTGGAGAGCTGCGTCGCAGTGATGCAGCCGCAAGCCAACCGCGAGCGCATCATCATCCGCACCTCGCTGGCCCACACGCTGCCGCCTGTAGTCGCTGACGCCCGCGCGCTGCGCCAGATCACGCTGAACCTGATCGGCAACTCGATCCATCTCGCCAATGCCGGCGGCCAGGTGATCGTCTCGACCGCGCTGTCGGATTTCGGTGAGGTGATGCTGCGCGTGCGCGACACCGGGCAGAGCCTCAACGACAACGAGGTCGCCGCCGCGCTGGAGCCGTTCCGCGCCCCGACGCCATCAGATCAGGCCGGCTCCGGCGGCGTCAGCCTGTCGCTGACCAAGGCGCTGGTCGAAGCCAATCGCGCCAAATTCCAGATCCGGACCGGCGGCCGCACCGGCACGCTGATCGAGGTGACCTTCGCTCACGCCACAGCAAGGGCGTGAGCAGCGATCCGCCCTTCCCGCTCTTGCCGGCCGATTCCAGGACACTGCGAACATCTGTCGCGTCGGATCCGCGCGGCGCGGCATAGATTTTGCTGCGATTTGGCTTGTTTGAATTCATTGCCGTGCGGCCCCGCCCATTTTCCGGGCATTCGGATTTCACTGATGCGCTGTCTTGTCGTCGCCGATCTGCATTACTCGTTGCCGCAGTTCGACTGGCTGCTGGCGGCGGCACCGCAATTCGATCTCGTGATCTTCGCCGGCGATGCGCTCAACCTCGGCTCGGCGGTCGATTTCCGCGCCCAGATCGTCGTCGTCACGAAATACCTGTCGCGGCTCGCCGATCTCACGCGGGTGATCTTCTGTTCAGGCAATCACGACCTCGACGAGCGCAACCCGGAGGGCGAGAAGATCGCGCGCTGGGTCGCGGGCATCAGGGAGTTCGGCGTCGCCTGCGACGGCGACAATCTGGCCATCGGCGACACGCTGTTCACGGTGTGCCCGTGGTGGGACGGCCCGCTGGTCAAGGCGCGGATCGACGATCAGCTTCGCGCGGCGGCCGCGATGCCGCACCGCCGCTGGGTCTGGGTCCATCACGCCCCGCCGGCGGATTCGCCGACCAGCTGGGGCGGCAAGCGCTTTTTCGGCGACGCCGAGCTGCTCGGCTGGATCGAGCGCCACCATCCGGCGCTGGTGATCTCGGGCCATGTGCATCAGTCGCCGTTCATCCAGATGGGCTCGTGGTTCGACCGGATCGGAGCGAGCTGGGTGTTCAACACCGGCCTGCAGCCCGGCCGGCCTCCGGTCTACATCGTGCTCGATCTCGCGCAGGACAAGGCGTTCTGGCTGGCCGCCGGCGATGCGCAGATGATCGATCTCAAGGCGCCGCTGTCGCGGCCGGCGGCTCCCGTGCGCGAGGCGCCGGACTGGCTCATATCCTTGGATCGGATTGCCGATCCGAGCCTGGCGCGACCTGCATCGGCGGCAGGTTGATCATGCTCTGCAGCACCTCGCCGACCATCGCCAGGTGGGTGCCGTGATCGGCATATTGGTGCATCAGGTCGGCAAGATAGGTCGTGGCGACATGAAGCCGTTGCGCCAGCAGCTGCGCGATCAGAAGCGCCACCGCCGGCTGCTCGCGCAGGAACGACGCCGCATCGTCGAACTCGTACAGGACGCAATCAGTGGCCGTGCGCACCTTGGCGCTGTGCGCCCGGTCGAGCAGCACACTCATCTCGCCGAACACCGCGCCGGGCTCGTCGATGACGGCGACCAGGCTGTCGCCCTTGACGACTTCCACCTTGCCCTCGAGCAGCACGAACAGATGACCGGTCTTGCCTCCCTCCTCGATGAAATCCGTGCCCGCCGGCAGGCTGCGCCTGCGACCGCCGGTGCAGTGATCAAGGATCGCTCGCATGTTTCATCTCCGTCTCCGGTCAGACTAGGCAGAGATGCTGTCGCGTCAAACGGCATTAGCTGGGCGTTCTGCCCAAATTGTCGGCACGCCGCCGCGTGACCCGCGGCGCGATCCAGCCGTTTGCGCGTGCCTCAGGCGGGCGCGTTATGCTTGATCGCCAGGAAATCGCCGATCGTATCGAGGAACAGTTTTGGCGATTGCAGTTGCGGGACATGCGCACATCCCGGAATGACCCTGAGCTTCGCTCTCGGCAGGCCGCCTGCCAATTCGTATGACATCGGCGGCGGCGTCGCCTCGTCATATTCGCCGACCACAACGAGTGTCGGTACCGTCACGCTGCGTAGTTCGGCACGAAGATCGAGGCTCGCCAGCGCGTCACAGGCCGCGCAGAACACGTTGAGATCGGTGCGCAGGAATGCGTCGCGGCGATCCTGCATCAGCGCGGGATGCTGTGCCTGGAAATCCGGTGCAAACAGCCGGCGCATTGCAATGTCGGTGATCGCGGCGAGCCCTTTCTCGCGTGAAACCCTGGCCATGTTGCGAAACGCCTCGCGGCCCGGCTCGGAGAATGCCGCACCGCTGTCGGCGAGGATCAGCCGGCTCGCGATCGCCGGGTGGCGGATCGCCATCTGCAGCGCGACGAACCCGCCATAACCATTGCCGAGCACGATGGCCGGCGTGCCATCAGCCGCATCATGCACCGCGTCCGCCATCCGGTCGGCAATCGCGGCAAGGCCACCCTCGACCGCGCTCGACCGACCGAATCCCGGTAGTTCCGGCACGATGGTCCGAAACGAGCGGGCAAGCTCCGGCACGATCGCATCGAAGCTCGCGCGATCCGACAGCAGCGAGTGAAACAGGACCAGCGGCGGCCCTTCGCCCGACTGGGCTGCGTTGACTGTGCGGTTGGCCAAAAGCCTGTCCATCGTCGCTCTCTTTCAAATCGCGCCCGAAATTCGCGCATTTGGGCTCCGAAGCGCCCCTGCGGACGATTGATAGATCAAATCATCCGGATTTCAAGGATTTCAGCTTGACGTGATATTTCACAAACTGCATTTTACGGGCAGGAGACTCAATAAAGATGATCCTTCTCCGCGAAAATATCTACGAAAATCTGCGATCTGATATTTTATCGTGTCAGCTTGCTCCCGGTGATGAAATACGAGAGCAGGATCTGGCGGAGCGTTACGCCGTCAGCCGCCAGCCGGTCCGGGACGCCCTGCTGCGGCTCGAGCGCGAGCACCTCGTGACGGTGCAGCCCCGCCAGGGCTACCGGGTCAATCCGATCTCGCTGTCCGACGCGCGCGATCTGCTGCGCTTCCGCCTTGCGCTCGAACCGGCCTGCGTCGCCGAAGCAATCGAGAGCGCGCCCGACAGCATCCTGAAATCACTCGATGAATTCCGCCGCTTCTCCGGCAGCCATGAGGACTTCATCACCTACAATCGCGGCTTCCACTCGGCGCTGGCGCACGCGTCGGGCAACCGCCGCATGGCGACCACGCTCTGCGACCTGATCGGCCAGGCCGATCGGCTGGTGCGCGTCAGCGTCTCCAATCTGAAGGGCCACGACCCGGCGAAGCTCGTGGCCGAGCATGTCGCATTGATCGACGCCATGCAGCAACGCGAGGCACGCACCGCGGCCCGCATCATCAAGGCTCACATCGCGGCGACCGAGAAGCGCGTGCTGCCGGCACTCAAGCGCAACGCCGTCATCGTCGAAGAGAGGTCATCATGAACATTCCGTCGAAGCCCGCGACGATCGACGTCGAGATCCACGGCAACTTCATCGACGGACGCGAGGTCGAGGCCGGAGACGGCGAGATGCTCGACGTCCGCAATCCCGCGACCGGCGACGTCATCGCCCGGATTCCGAATTCGACCGCCGCGGATATCGACCGCGCGATGAAGAGCGCGCGCGCTGCATTCGAAGGCAAGGCGTGGGGCGGGATGGACACGAGGGCGCGCGCCCGGCTCGTCAACAGGCTCGCCGACGCGTTCGAGGCCAATCTCGACACGCTGTACCGGCTGGAGACGTTGAACAACGGCCGTCCCGTCAACGAAACCCGCGCGCAACTGTCGCGCCTGCCGGATTTCTTCCGCTACTTCGCCGGACTGGCGCTGTCGCGCCGTGATTCCGTCATCCCGGTCGAAGGCGCGTATCTGAACTACACCCTGCGCACGCCGATCGGAATCGTCGCCAACTGCACGCCCTTCAATCACCCGCTCATGATCCTGTGCAAGTCGCTTGCCGTCGTGCTGGCGACCGGGTGCGTCACCGTGGTCAAGCCATCGGAATACACGCCGCTGACGACACTGAAGCTCGCCCAGATCTTCAGCGAGGCCGGACTGCCTCCCGGCGTCTTCAACATCGTGCTTGGCCTCGGCCAGAGCGCCGGCAAGATGCTCGCCGAGCATGGCGACATCAACAAGCTTGTGCTGACCGGCGGGACCGAAGCCGGCCGCATCGCGGGCAGCGCCGCGGCGAAGGTGTTCGCGCACCAGACCATGGAGCTCGGCGGCAAGACGCCGGTGATGATATTCGACGATTTCGACGTCGACCGCGCCGTCAACTACGCCGCGTTCGGCGCTTTCATCGGCGCCGGCCAAACCTGCGTTTGCGCGTCGCGCCATATCGTGCAGGCCTCGATCTACGATGAGTTCGTCGAAAAGCTGCAGGCCAAGACCCGCGCCATCCGCATTGGCGATCCGTTCGATCCGAACACACAGCTTGGGCCGGTGATCTCGGCACGCCAGCGCGACCGCGTTCTCAGCTATGCGCGCTACGGTCATGAAGACGGCGCGCGGCTGCTCACCGGCGGCGTGGCCGCAAAGGTCGCGGGCCACGACAACGGTTATTTCGTCGAACCGACCGTGTTCGCCGACGTCAAATCCGACATGCGGATCTTCCAGGAGGAGGTATTCGGTCCCTTCACCTCGGTGACCCCCTTCAAGGACGAGGCCGACGCGCTCCGGCTCGCCAACGACTCTCCCTTTGGCCTCGCCGCCGCCATTCGCACCCGCGACGTCGCGCGCGCGCATCGCGTGGCCGCGGCGGTCAAGGCCGGGATCGTCTGGATCAACGACCACCACCGGCTCGATCCGGCCTCGCCCTGGGGCGGCGTTGACGATTCCGGCATCGGCCGGGAATGCGGCACTGAGAGCTTCGACGACCATTTCAACACCAAGAGCGTGATGGTCGCGACCCACGAACAGCCGTTCGATTGGTACCGCGACACGGCCAACCAGCGCCGGTTGAACTAGCCGCAGTCGAGCAAAGCGGCAAACCGCCCACAGATGGCGGGCCGCATCACCGAGGAAACAGTCAAGGGGAGAGCGCATATGTCGACATCGGTCAATGCCGGGAGCCGCCTCGATCGGCTACCGATCGGACCATTCCACCGCCGGATCATGATCCTGATCGGGATCGGAATGTTCTTCGACGGTTTCGACATCTATATCGCCGGCACCGTGCTCGGCGTGACGCTGAAAACCGGGTTCTCGACGCTCGCCCAAAACGCCGCGTTCATCTCCGCAACCTTCGTCGGCATGATGCTCGGATCTTTCGGCACCGGCTTCCTCGGCGACCGTTACGGACGGCGTTTCACCTACCAGTTCAATCTGCTGCTGTTCGGCATCGCGTCCCTGGCGGCGGCGTTTGCGCCAAACATGGCCTTTCTGATTGCCTGCCGTTTCGTGATGGGCGTCGGTCTCGGCGCCGAAAATGTTGTCGGCTACTCCACGATGACCGAGTTCGTGCCGGCCCGGAGCCGCGGCAAGTGGCTCGGCTTCACCGCCGTCTGCGTCGTGACCGGCCTGCCCATCGCGCTGCTGGTCGCATCGGTCGTCGTCCCGCAATTCGGCTGGCGCGCGATGTTCGTGCTGGGCGGCGTCGGCGCCTTGATCGTCTGGTACCTGCGCAAGTCGCTGCCGGAGTCGCCGCGCTGGCTGGAGGCGGTGGGACGCACCACCGAGGCCGAGGCGCTGATGCAGGCGATCGAGAAGGAAGCTTCCCAGGGCCAACCCTTGCCGGCCCCCGCGGCTGCAACACCGGCACCGGTGTCGCCCGATCTCGCCACGCTGTTCACCGCGCCGCTGCTCTCCCGCATGATCGTCGGCGCGGTATGCCTGATTACCATCAATACGCTGCTCTACGGTTTCGTGACCTGGCTGCCGGTGTTCTTCATCAAGCAGGGCCTGTCCGTCGCGACCTCGTTCGGCTACTCGCTGCTGATGGCGCTTGGCGCGCCGATCGGCTCGGCGATCGGCGCCCTGACCGCCGACCGCTGGGGCCGCAAGCCCACGATCATCGGCGCATCGCTGATCTCGATCATCCTCGGCGTCATCTATCCGATGATCTCGGATCCGTTCCTGCTGCCGGCCGTCGGCTTCGCGCTGACCGTGCCGATCTATGTCTTGGTCGCGCTGTTGTTCGGCATCTATATTCCCGAACTGTTCCCGACCGAGGTGCGGCTGCGGGCATCCGGCATCGTCAACACACTCGGTCGAGGTGCCACCATCGTGACACCATTCCTGGTCGTGATGCTGTTCGAAGCGCGCGGCGTCGCCGGCGTGATGGCCCTGATGATCGGACTGCTCGTCGTGCAGATCATCACCGTATGGGCGCTCGGCATCGAGCCGCGGCACCGCAGCCTCGAGGAGCTCAAGGGCGAGGAATCACCATCCGCAATTCCGCAGGAAGCTTCGTGAGGCGGAGCGACCTTTCTCGCGACAAGCTTGACGGCGCGGGCTACCCGCGCCGTCGCGTCACTCCCACATCTCCGGCGTGACCCGCCCGGCGAAGCCGCAGTCGATGACCCGCTCCTGCGGATTGCGATCCACGATCAGCCGCAGCAGGTCGGGGCGCGAATAATGGCCGCCGATATCGCACAGTGCCTTGGCGGCGAGCACGGCCTCCCGCGAGCCGTCCGCGATCAGGATGGTCTCGCCCTGCGCCGGACCGGCGATGACCTCGCCGCGCGGATCGATGATGACGCTGTCACCGCTGTACTCGATCGTCGATAGTTCGCGGTAACGTTCCGGCGTGATTTCGTGCGAGCGCATGCCGCCGACCGCGATGACGTAGCAGCCGGCTTGCGAGGCGAACGCTCGCGACAGCAACAACTGCCGCGGCCAGAGCGGCGTCGGCGACGGTGGCGCCACCGCGGGCTCCCGCCCCGGCCACGCCGCGACGTGGATCTGCGTTCCCTGCGCGGCCAGCGCATAGCCGGGCAGCATCGTGTTGTGCTCCCAGCAATTGAGGCCGCTGATCCGGCCATAGGGCCGCTCATGCACGCGCAGGCCCGCCGCGTCGCCATCGGCCCACACCGAGCGCTCGTTGAAGGTGGGCTTCAGCTTGCGATGGCGGCCGAGCAGCCGTCCCTCGCGGCCGATGAACAGCAGCGTGCAGTAGACCGTGCCCTTGGTCACTGCATCACGTTCGGCGACGCCGATCACGACATCCAGTCCCGCGGCCTCGGCGGCGGCGCAGAGCCGATCGGTCGTGGGCGAGGGAATCTCGACCGCGTTGTCGAGATATTCGGCCATCGCGCGAAACGTGTTCGGCCCGGTCGGCGCGTGACAGAAGAAGGGATAGCCGGGCAGCCAGGTCTCGCCGAAGGCGGCGATCGTCGCGCCCATGGCGCCGGCCTCGCCGATCAGGCGGCAGGCCTTCTCCAGCGAGGCGTCGCGATCGAATGGCACCGCGGCGGCCTGGACCGCCGCGAGCCTGAAATGCGTGTCGGATGTCATGGTTGTGCCCGCGTCAGTCGACGCCCTTGCGGGCAGCGTCGAGCGCGCCCGCAAGCAACTCCAGCGCCTTGACGCGCCGCCGTCGCGCCAGACGCGCCTCGCCGACCTTGCGCTCGTGCTCGCCGGCGATGAAGGCCTGGATGTCCGGCAGCGGACGAATGACGCCACGGCTGCCCCACTGGCCGTCGGGGATCTCGGTCGGAAACACCCAGACCTGCGGCGCCACATCGTCGAACGAACCGCCGGCAGCGCGCACCACGGCATCGGTCACGTCCTTCACCAAGGCCGCGCGCGAGGCTTCGGTGTACTGGCCCTCGGGGACCGTCGGGACGATGCGAAATCGTGGCGATGGCGACGGCCGGCCCGCCACATAAACGGCGGCCGGCCGATGCAGGAAGACAACGGTGACGCCTTGCGCAACCTTGTTCGCCGGATCGAACCCCTCGTGGCCGATCAGGATATCGCCGAGCTCCTTGATGAGCCGCGCTTCCGCCTCCGGCTTCAGGGCTCCTTCGGGAATTGTCACGTCGATCATCGGCATTGAGGCGACCTCCTGTTGTTGACAGCAGGAGGTCTATGCGCGGCGCACTCCCGGCAGCAGTGGCAGTATCGCCATTTTCAGGGCAAATTCGGACACGGCCTTCTCAGGCGGCGGGAGCCTTGCGCACGAACCGGCGCTGGTATTCGCGGGGCGAGAGCCCGGTTTCACGCTTGAACAGCCGACGGAAGGTCGACAGATCGTTGTAGCCGACGCGCGCGCTGACCGCGTCGAGCTTCAGCCGCGTGGTTTCGATCAGGCGCTTGGCCACGTCCACCCGCAGCGCTTGCAGATATTGCAAGGGCGCCTCGCCGACCGCCAGCTTGAAGCGGCGGTTCAACGTCCGCTCGCTGACCGAAAGGTCGCGGGCCAGCCTGGCAAGGCTGAAGCCCTGCTGCAGCGACTTCTCCATCATACTCTGCGCCCGCGCCACCAGCGCATCGGAGTGCTGCGTGTCGGACGTGCGGCTGACATAGGGGGCCTGCGAGATGCGATTGCTGTCGATCAGCATCAGCTTGCCGGTCTCGGCGGCGACATCGGCACCGGCGAACTTCTCGACCAGCCGAAGCGCGAGATTGAGCGAGGTGGTCACCGCGCCGGAGCAGACAATGCGGTTCTGCTCGGTGAGGATCTCGGCGACGCGCAGATCCACCGCCGGGTAGCGCATCGCGAATGTCCGCCCCTTCGCCCAATGGGTGGTCGCAACCCTGCCGTCGAGCAGGCCGGCCTCGGCGAGGATGAAGCTGCCGGTGCAATAGGACGCGAGCAGGGTGCCGCGCTCATGCTGCCGCCGCAGCGCCGCGAGCAGCGGCTCGACGGTATCGAGCCGCGCGAAGAAACGTTCGATATCGCCGACGAACGGTCCCGGGATCACCACCGCGTCTGCCGAAGACCGCGCGCCGATCGGCCCATCGACGCCGATGACCTGGCCTGACGCCGTCTGGACCGGCCGGCCATTCAATGATTCGACGCGCCACCGCAGCTGTGACGGCATGCCGTTGCGACGTCGCGGCCGCCGTGCCGTCACCGAGTTGGCGGCGGTGAACACGTCGACAATCCCCGCCACGCCCGAAGCGAGGATGCCGTCATAGACCCAGATCCGGATGAGTGGCATGGCCGTGTCCGATTTTGCACAACATGGTGCAATTCTGCCATTGCATGGACGACCGGACAAGCGGGCGGCGGGCGCCGAATGTGACGCGCTGTGTGGCTGCCCGACGGGCAACTCGGCAAAAACCTGTCAACTCGGACAAACCATGTCGCGAGAATGCGGGCGTTGACTTACGGACCGTGCCGCACACTCACCGTCGTCCCGGCGAAGGCCGGGACCCATAACCACCGATGCGAATTGTCATGCGCGATTGCAACGACGAGTCCCGCCTGCAACATCCGCCGCGGCGTATGGGTCCCGGCCCCCGTGCGCAATTGCGCACTAGGCCGGGACGACAGATGTATATGCGGGCCGGTCGCCGTGCGCCCCACTCACATCGCCCGCGCAAATCTGCGAAAGCCAGGCGCGCCGGTCATCGCCTCGAAGGCGGCGTCGCGCTTCTCTTCGGCGAAGGCGAAGCCGGCCCTGGCGTAGCAGCGTTCGGCCGCGTCGTTGCCGATCAGGAACGAGATCGATGCCTGCGTGTAACCGGCCGCCTTGCCGTCGGCGAGTGCGCGGCGGATCAAGTCCTGCACCAGGCCGCCGCTGCGATGGGACGCTTGTCGGGCGACATGCTCGATCAGCCAGTCGCCCTCGCCGCCTTGCACCCAGCAGTTGCGGGCATAGGCGCCGCGCGCGACGATGGCATCGGCATCCATGCCGGTCTCTGCTGCGACTTCCTCGATCGCCGCACGTGCCGCGACGACGGTTCCGGATGCCGGCATCGCGCAGAGCGCGGCGGCCGGCACGCCATCGACTTCAGCAATCAGGAAATGGGCGACGTGATACCATGACCGCACCCGCGCCACGGCGAGCCGTGTCATGAACGCCAGGCATTCCGCCTCGCCCCGGTCGAGCGCGATGTCGAACCAGCCGCGCGGCAACTGGCCGCGCTGCGCGGCCAGAACAGTGCGGGCGATGAAGCCGGCGTCGTCGGATCGTGCGGGACGGATCGAGGATCGTCCCGCGCCGATCATCTCAGGTATTCTTCAGCGCGACGCGGAATTCGGCCTCGGTCTTGGCCTTGACCTCGTCGAGCGTGACGCCGTCGGCGAGCTCGATCAGCGCCATGCCGTCCTTGCCGTGCTTGTCGATGGTGAACACCGCCAAATCCGTGACGACCATGTCGACCACGCGCTCGCCGGTCAGCGGCAGGTTGCACTGCTTGAGCAGCTTCGGGCCGTCCTTGGCGGAATGCTCCATCACGACCACGACGCGCTTGACGCCGGCGACGAGGTCCATGGCGCCGCCCATGCCCTTCACCATCTTGCCGGGGATCATCCAGTTGGCGAGGTCGCCGTTCTGCGCCACCTGCATGGCGCCGAGGATCGACAGATCGATATGGCCGCCGCGCACCATGCCGAAGGAATCGGCCGACGAGAAATAGCTGGTCGAGGGCAGCTCGCTCACCGTCTGCTTCCCGGCATTGATGAGGTCGGCGTCCACCTCGTCCTCATAGGGGAACGGGCCCATGCCGAGCATGCCGTTCTCGCTCTGCAGGCTGACGTCGATACCGTCGGGAATGTAGTTCGAAACCAGCGTCGGAATGCCGATGCCGAGATTGACGTAATAGCCGTCGCGCAACTCCTTGGCGGCGCGGGCGGCCATCTGTTCACGGGTCCAGGCCATGAGGCTCTCCTGAAGAAATGGGTTTTAGGCAGCGGGGCGCGGTCGGGTGTTGCGGAACTCGATCCGCTTCGTGCCGGTCCCGACCTCGATGATGCGCTTGACGAAGATGCCGGGGGTGTGGATGTGGTCCGGATCGATCTCGCCGGCCGGCACCAGGTGCTCGACCTCGGCGACGGTGACCTTCGCCGCGGTGGCCATCATCGGGTTAAAGTTGCGCGCGGTCTTGCGGTAGACCAGGTTGCCGGCGGTATCGCCCTTCCAGGCATGGACGATGGCGACGTCGGCGAACAGGCCGCGCTCCATGATGTACTTCTCGCCGTCGAATTCCTTCACTTCCTTGCCCTCGGCGATCAGCGTGCCGACGCCGGTCTTGGTGTAAAAGGCCGGGATTCCGGCGCCGCCGGCGCGGATGCGCTCGGCCAGCGTGCCCTGCGGGTTGAACTCGAGCTCGAGCTCGCCGGCGAGATACTGCTGAGCGAACAGCTTGTTCTCGCCGACATAGGACGAGATCATCTTCTTGATCTGGCGGGTCTCCAGCAGCCGGCTGAGGCCGATGCCGTCGACGCCGGCATTGTTGGAGACGACGGTGAGGCCCTTGACGCCGGACTCGCGGATCGCGTCGGACAGGGTCTCGGCGATGCCGCAGAGGCCGAAGCCGCCCGACATGATCATCATGCCGTCCTTGAGGAGACCATCGAGTGCCGATTTGGCGTCGGGATAAACTTTGTTCATGCAGCGAATACCTGATGGAGGGCGCGGAACGGCTGTGGCAAACCGGATTATTAGGCGAAATCTTCGCAATGCGTCAATCACGGCCCGGTGCGGCGACGGGCGGCGGCCCGCGGCAGCAACATGGCCTTGAAAGCGACAAGAAAACCCTTCAAGTTGCGTGGGTTGGCAGGGGCCTCCGGCGAGAGCCCGCTGTGTTCGACGACGACCCGACAAAATTCAACCCGACCCGGATATGTCATTGACGATGGCCCAAGGAATTAAGCGCCTGGGGATGCCGATCGCGGCGCTTTTCGGCCTGGCGCTGGTCGGGCTGGTCGGAACGTCGTGGTTCCTCAACCGGGACGCGCTGCAGCGCGCGGTGGAGGCGCAGATCCGCGCCGTGACCGGGCTCGAACTCGTCGTCAACGGCCCGATCGACGTCTCGGTTTTTCCGGGCAGCTACGTCTCCTTTCATAATGTCGGGCTGAAGGGCGCCGATACCATCGGTCCCGCCCTGCAGGTCGACGTGCTGACCGCCAATCTGCGCCTGCTGCCGCTGTTGCTGCGGCGGTTCGAGATTGCCGACGTCATGATGCTCCGTCCCCATATCCATGTGGTCCGCGACGGCGCCGGCGAGAGCAACTGGACGCCGTTCGTCGAGACCATCGCCAAGGCGATGACGCCCGGCGCCGAGAACCAGGTGTCGTTCTCCGAAATCCGGATCCAGGACGGCGAGCTGAACTACCAGGACGGCACCAACAACATCTCCGAGCAGCTCGGCGATATCGACCTGTCGCTGGCCTGGCCCTCGATCTCGCGTTCCTTTGCCGCAACCGGCCAGTTCGACTGGCGCGGCGAACGCGTCGACGGCTCGATCAGCGCCAGCGACTTCGTCGCGCTGTTGTCGGGTGACCGCTCCGGCCTGAAGGCACGGCTCGCCAGCGCGCCGCTGAAGGTTGCTTTCGACGGAACCGTCGCCAACCGCACCAGCCTGATGATGGAAGGCGTCGCCACCATGGACTCACCGTCGCTGCGCAACGCGTTGCGCTGGATGGGCCAGGCCCCGCCCGGCGGCGGTGGCGGCTTCGGCCGCTTCGCGCTGAAGGCCCGCGCCAATGTGGTCGGCGGCTCGGTCGCGCTCACCAATGTCAATGTCGAGCTCGACGGCAACGTCGCCGAGGGCGTGATGACCTACGCCAATAACGGCCGGCAGACGCTGCAGGCGACGCTTGCCGCCGGCAATCTCGATTTCACACCTTACATCTCGACGTTCCGCCTGCTGGCCAGCGGCCAGCGCGACTGGAACAGGCAGCTGTTCGACCTGTCCTCGCTGTCGTCGACCGATCTCGACATGCGCCTGTCGGCGGCCAAGGTGACGGTCGGCCCGTCCAAGCTCGGCCGCACCGCGTTCGGCGCCAATCTGCGCGGCGGCGCGCTGGCGCTCAGCGTCGGCGAGGCGCAGATGTATGGCGGCATCGCCAAGGGCTCGTTCGCGATCGCGCGCTCGGATGCGGTCGCCGACGTCAGGGCGCAATTCCAGTTCACCGATGTCGATCTGCAGGCCTGCGCCAGCGAATTGTTCGGCATCAACAAGCTGTCCGGCCGCGGCAACCTCAACGTCTCGCTGACCGCCTCGGGCTCGAGCCCGTTCGGGCTCGCATCGTCGCTCGACGGCACCGCGACGCTGAACGGGCATGACGGCGCGATCGCGGGCTTCAATGTCGAGCAGCTGTTGAAGCGGCTGGAGAAGCGGCCGCTGTCCGGCGGCGGCAATTTCCGCTCCGGCTCGACGCCCTACGACAATCTCAGCATCTCGGTGAAATTCGCCGACGGCGTCGCGACCGCTGACGACATTCATGTCGAAAGCCCCACCGCGAAGATCACGCTGACCGGCACGGCCTCGGTGCCGTCGCGCGAATACGATCTCAAGGGCGTCGCCAGCCTGACCTCGGCATCGGCCGGCGGCAACGGTTTCGATCTGCCCTTCGTGATCCAGGGGCCGTGGGACGATCCGCTGATCTTCCCCGATCCGGAAAGCCTGATCCGCCGCTCGCCGGCCTCCGCTCCGCTGCTCGATGCGGTGAAGGATCGCAAGACCCGCGACGCGGTGCGCTCGGTGATCGAGCGCTTCACCGGCGGAGGAGCCGCACGGCCCGCGGCGGCGCCCGATGCTGCGGCAGGCGCGCCCGGCGGCGCACCGGCGGCGTCGGCCGAGAATGCGAAGTCGAACTGATCGAATCCATTCACTTTGCGCATCGATGCACCGGGACCGATCCACGCGCTCGCCGCAAACCCCTACACAAGTCGGCGGCGCGACATCTTTATCGGGTCACGGGCATGCGCTAGTGTTTTCTCCAACCGGTTAAAAAGCCGGCCTCATGAGGGAGAACAACGTGAGATCCAAGGTTATCGGTGCGCTATCAATTGCGGTCGCCGCGGTCGGCCTGTTCGCCGCAACTGCACCCGCTCTCGCCCAGGGCAAGACGATCACCGTCTGGTGGGGCAAGGGATTTTACAGATCCGAAGACGACGCGCTGCTCGAGACGATCAAGAAATTCGAAGCCAAGACCGGCATCAAGGTCGAACTGTCGCAATACGCGATCCAGGACATGATTCCGAAGACGGTCGCCGCGCTCGATTCCGGCACCGTGCCCGACGTCGCCTATTCCGACACCTACGACGTGCAGGCCCAGGGCAAGTGGGCCTACGAGGGCAAGCTCGAGGACCTCTCGGACGTCATGACACCGATCCAGGATCGGTTTGCGCCGAACACGCTGGAAGCGTCGAAGCTCTATGACGATGTCGCCAAGAAGCGGTCCTATTACGGCTTCCCGCTGAAGCAGCAGAGCATGCACGTCCAGATCTGGAAGGACATGCTGGAGAAGGCCGGCTTCAAGCAGAGCGACATCCCGAACGACTGGAACGGTTACTGGACGTTCTGGTGCGACAAGGTGCAGCCCGCGATCCGCAAGGCCACCGGCCAGCGCATCTATGCAGTCGGCCAGCCGATGGGCGTGGAATCCACCGACTCCTTCCAGTCGTTCTACACCTTCATGGACGCCTACCACATCAAGCTGGTCGACGACGACGGCAAGCTCCTGGTCGACGATCCCAAGGTGCGCGACGGCCTGATCCACGCGCTGAAGGATTACACCGACACCTACATCAAGGGCTGCACGCCGCCCTCCTCGACGACCTGGAAGGACCCGGACAACAACGTCGCCTTCCACAACAAGACGATCGTGATGACCCACAATTTCACGATCTCGATCGCGGCGAAGTGGTTCGAGGATTCCACCAACCCGGCGCTGACCGATGCGCAGCGCGCCGCCGGCAAGCAGGCCTATGAACAGGACATCATCACGGCGTCCTTCCCGAAGGCGCCGGACGGATCGACCATCCGCTACCGCTCCGACGTCAAGACCGGGCTGATCTTCGCCAATGCCAAGAACAAGGCCGAGGCCAAGCAGTTCATCAGTTTCCTGCTCGAAGAAGACAACGTGCGGCCCTATATCGAGGGTGCGCTCGGCCGCTGGTTCCCGGTGACCAAGGCCAGCCAGGCGAGCCCGTTCTGGCAGGCCGACCGGCATCGCAAAGCGGTCTGGACCCAGTTCACCGGCGGCACTGCGCCGTTCGACTTTACCAAGAACTGGAAGTTCACCATCCTCAACAACGAGAACGTCTGGGCCAAGGCCATGAACCGCGTCGTCAGCGAAAAGGTGCCGGTGGACAAGGCCGTCGACGAACTGATCGCCCGCATCAAGCAGGTCGCGGGGTAACATCAACGATGACCGGCACTGCCGACACTTGCTCCGCGTCGTCCCGGCGAAAGCCGGGACCCATACGCCGAGGCAGTAATTTGGGAGCAGGCTGGTCGACGGCTTTCTGGCAACGGCCGGGCCCTGTGGTTATGGGTCCCGGCCTTCGCCGGGACGACGACGTAGGCGACATCGACGACGTAAGCGACATCTTAGAGTAACCGAATGGCGATCACACTCTCCGCATCCGATGTCCCCTCGCCGCCGTTGTCGGCGCGGCTGTCGCCGCCGCAGGTCTGGGGCATCGTGCTGCTCGCGCCCTATCTGCTCGTCTTCCTCGCCTTCGTGGTCTATCCGGTCGGCTACGGCCTGTGGCTGGCGCGCCATCCTGCGAGCTATGTCGCGCTCTATCACGACCCGATCTTCGCGCGCGCGGCGATCAACACGCTGATCTTCCTGGTCATCGGCATCAACATCAAGATGCTGATCGCATTGTTCCTGTCCGGCTTCTTCGCCCAGCAGCGGCCCTGGATCAGGTGGCTGTCTGTCATCTTCATCCTGCCCTGGGCGGTACCCTCGATCCCGACCATCCTGTCGGTGCGCTTCATGCTCAATCCGGAATGGGGCGTGGTCAACCAGCTGATCTTCAAGTTCACCGGCGACGACGGCCCGAACTGGCTGAACGATCCGTCGGTCGCATTGGCGATGGCGATCGGCGTGCACATCTGGAAGTCGTTGCCGTTCTGGACGCTGATCCTGCTGACCGGACGGCTCGCCATCTCGCACGATCTGTACGAGGCCTCCGACGTCGACGGCGCCAATTGGTGGCAGAAATTCCGCTACATCACCTGGCCGTCGATGCAGACGCTCTACGTCACGTGCACGCTGCTCTCGATGATCTGGACGCTCGGCGACTTCAACAGCGTCTATTTGCTCACCGGCGGCGGGCCCGCCGACCTCACCCACGTGCTGTCGACCCTCGGCATCCGCTATCTGCGCCTCGACCAGCTCTCGCTGGCGATGGCCTCGATCGTCTGCGCGATGCCGTTCGTGCTGCCGCTGGTCTATTACATGATGAAACGGTTGTCGCGATGAAGCTGCCCACCCTCCGCGAAGTCGGTACCGAAGCCAAGCTGCTGCTGATCGGCATCCCGGTCTTCATCTGGACCATGATCCCGATCTACCACATGTTCGTGTTCGCGATCTCCCCGAAGGAGGACGCGTTCTCCGGCAAGCTGTGGCCGACGCATCCGACGCTGCACAATTTCGAGATCGTGTTCAACCAGCAGCACTACTTCCTGCGCGACTTCTGGATCCAGTTCTGGAATTCGACCGTGATCGCGCTCGCGGTCGGCGCGCTGACGCTGTTCGTCGCCACCGCCGCCGCGTTCTCGATCTCGCGGCTGCGCGTGCCGGGCGGCCGCGCCGTCATGAACATGGCGCTGTTCACCTACTTCATTCCGGCCGCGTTCCTCGCCGTGCCGATGTACCGCACCATGGGCAATTACGGCCTGCTCAACAATCACTGGTCGCTGATCCTCGCGATGGTGACGATCGCCGCGCCCTACGCGATCTGGGTCCTGAAGCAGGCCTCCGACAAGCTGCCGGTCGAGCTCGACGAGGCCGCGACGATGGACGGCGCCACCACGCTGCAGCTGTTCCGCCTGGTCTATGTGCCCTTGATGATGCCGTCGCTGGTCGCGGTCGGCACCTATGCGATCCTGCTCGCGTGGAACGAATATCTCTACGCGTTCCTGCTGTTGTCGAAGGACACCGACATCACGCTGCCGGTCGCGCTCGGCAACTTCCTCGCCGCGGACGACTCGCCATGGGAGCTCCTGATGACCACCGGCTTCATCTACGCGCTGCCGCCGGCCGCGGTCTATTACGCCTTCAAGCGCTACATGGTGGGCGGATTGACCGCCGGCGCCGTCAAGTCGTGACGCGCTGTCATTCCGGGATGGTGCGCTAGCACCAGACCCGGAATCTCGAGATTCCGGGTTCGATGTTTCACATCGCCCCGGAATGACGGAAATTACAGCGGCGCGGCGCTCTCGCCGCGCGCGCTCGACAGTTTCGAGGCGAACGAGGCGATCACGATGATCACGGCGATCAGCGCGATCACCAGCGTGCAGATCGCGTTGATCTCGGGTTTCACGCCGAGCCGGACCTCGGAATAGATCCGGATCGGCAGCGTCGCCGAGCCCGGGCCGGTGGTGAAGCTCGCGATCACGACATCGTCGAGCGACAGCGTGAAGGCCAGCATCCAGCCGGCGACGATCGCCGGCACGATCAGCGGCAGCGTCACCAGGAGGAACGCCTGCACCGGATTGCAGCCGAGGTCCATCGCAGCCTCCTCCAGGCTGCGATCGAGCGTGGCGAGGCGCGACTGCACCACGACGGTGACGAAGCACATCGTCAGCGTGGTGTGGGCGATCGTCACCGTCCAGAACCCGCGCTCAGCATTGAGCGCCACGAACAGGAGCAGCAGCGACAGGCCGGAGATTACCTCGGGCATCACCAGCGGCGAATACAGCATGCCGGAGAACAGCGCCCGCCCCCGGAACCGCTCGCCGCGCGCCAGCCCGACCGCCGCCAGCGTGCCCAGCAGTGTCGCCAGCGTTGCCGACACCGCGGCGACCGACAGGCTCATCCACGCCGCGTCCAGCATGGCGCGGTCGCCAAAGAACTCGCGGTACCAGCGCAGCGACCAGCCGCCCCACACCGTCACCAGCCGCGAGGCGTTGAACGAGTAGATCACGAGGATGACGATCGGCAGATAGAGGAACGCCAGCCCGAGCGCCAGCGACGTCATGTTGAAGCGGGTGAGCCTGGTGACGGGGCGCGCCATCAGCGGTTCGCCTCGAGCTGACGCCGCTGCAGGCGATCGTAGAGCACGAGCGGCGGCACCAGCAGCAGCAACAGCGCGATCGCGGCGGCCGATGCGACCGGCCAGTCCTTGTTGGTGAAGAACTCGAGCCACAGCGTCTGTCCGATCATCAGCGAGTTGGAGCCGGCGAGCAGATCGGGGATCACGAACTCGCCGACAACAGGAATGAAGCAGAGCAGCGCGCCGGCGCCGACACCAGGCAGCGACAGCGGGAACGTCACCAGCCAGAACGCCTGCAACGGCGAGGCGCCGAGATCGCCCGCGGCCTCCAGCAGCGACGCGTCCATCCTGGAGAGCGTCGCATAGAGCGGCAGGATCATGAACGGCAGGTAGGAATAGACGATACCGAGATACATCGCGCTGTCGGTCGACAGCCAGACCACCGGCGCGGACACGATGTGCAGCGCCAGCAGCACCTGGTTGAGCAGGCCGTCATGCTGCAGGATGTTGATCCAGGCATAGATGCGGATCAGGAACGAGGTCCAGAACGGCACGATGACCAGCATCATCGCCACGCCCTGCCAACGCTGCGGCAATCGCGCCATGCCGTAGGCAATAGGATAACCGATCAGGAGCAGGATCAGCGTCGCAGTCACCGCAACGACGAGGCTGCGCAGATAGGACAGGATGTAGAGATTGTCTGAGATCAGCAGGCGGAAATTGTCGAACGACAATTGCGCGAACGCCGCGGCCAGCGCCGCGCGGCCCTCAGTGAACTCGAACACCGGCGTATAGGGCGGCTGCGCGATCGCGGTCTGCGACAGGCTGATCTTCAGCACGAAGCCGAACGGCACCAGGAAGAACAGCACCATCCACAGATAGGGCGCGATCGCGGCGAACCGCGCCGGCCGGGCGAAGATGCGGCGCGCGCTCATTGTTCGAGCACCAGGCAATCGTCGGCGGTGAACCATGCCACCACACGCTGGCCGGCGAGATAGGCATCGACATCGAGCCGCGCGGTGTTGGCCATCGACGCGCGCACCACCGCGCCCGTCTCCAGCTTCACCCGGTAGCTGGTCACGCCGCCGAGATAGTTGACGTCGGTGACGACGCCCTCCAGCCGGTTGATCGCCTGCGACGCGCCGCCGTCCGTTGCCGGCGCGCGGCGCGACAGCTTCACCTTCTCGGGGCGGATCGCGACGGCAACGACCTGCATGGTCACCGGCGGCCACAGCTCGCTGACCGCCAGCCTGCCCGCATCAGCCGTCGCGACCGTCAGGCGCCCGTTCTCGCGGGACGTGACCTCGCCGTTGAACAGATTGATGTCGCCGACGAACTCGGCGATCCAGCGCGAGGCCGGCGCCTCGTAGAGATTGCGCGGGGTGGCGACCTGGACCAGACGGCCGGCATCCATCACCCCGATGCGGCCGGCCATCGTCATCGCCTCCTCCTGGTCGTGGGTGACGATGATGAAGGTCATGCCGAGCCGGCGCTGCAACTCCATCAATTCGGCCTGCGTGCTCTCGCGCAGCTTCTTGTCGAGCGCGGCGAGCGGCTCGTCGAGCAGCAGCACCTGCGGGCGCCGCGCCAGCGAGCGCGCCAGCGCGACGCGCTGCCGCTGTCCGCCGGAGAGCTGGTCGGGCTTGCGCTTCTCCATCCCCTCAAGCTTGACGAGCGCCACCATCTCGGCGACGCGGGCCGCGATATCGCCGCGCGCCATGCCGGCACGCTTCAGACCGAAGGCAATGTTGTCGCGCACCGACAGATGCGGGAACAGCGCGTAGTTCTGGAACATCATGTTGACGGGCCGCTCATGCGGCAGCACCTGGGCAATGTCGCTGCCGCCAAGCAGGATGCGGCCCTCGTCCGGCGTCTCGAAGCCGGCGAGCATGCGCAGCAGCGTGGTCTTGCCGCAGCCGCTCGGGCCGAGCAGCGCGAAGAACTCGCCGGCGCGGATATCGAGCGAGAGCTTGTCGACCGCGCGGAAATTGCCGAACGACTTGGCGACACCCTCGATCCGCAGCAGCGGCATGTCCGAGACGGCCGGTTCAGGCAACGGCCTTGCCGCCTCCGCACTCGCTTCGCCCGATGTCACGTCCGTCAGCCCCGATTCCCCGTAAGGTCCGATTCTGGCGGCAAGCTAGCGGCGGATCGCCACCGGCTCAACCGCCTCACGGACATCTCCCGCAATATTGTCGGCGTCCACGCCTCTGCTAGACTTCGCAGCCAATTCGAGGGGCAACCGATGATTCACGACCGCTACGGCCTGCCGCTGACGACGAGCTCGGACCGCGCCGCCGCCTACTATGTCGACGGCGTCGATCGCATGCTGGCGGCGCTGCACGGCGCCGATGCGGCGTTCGAGGCGGCGATCGCCGAGGACCCCGATTTCGCATTGGCCCATATCGGCCGTGCCCGCGTGCACCAGCTCAACATGGAAGGCGCCAAGGCCCGCGCCAAGGCGGCCGATGCACGGCAGCTGGCCGCGGCCGCAAGCCCGCGCGAGCGCCAGCACATCGAGATCTTGGCGTCCGTGATCGAGAGCCGGCCCAGGAAGGCGGTGACGGAAGCCGAACGGCATCTCACCGAATATCCGCGTGATGCGCAGGTGCTGTCGCTGTTGCTCGGCGCCTTCGGCCTCTATGCGTTCTCCGGCCGGCCCGATCATGACGCCGCACGGCTTGCCGTCTGCGAACGTTACGCCGGCGTCTATGGCGACGATTGGTGGTTCCTCACCTATCTCGGCTGGTCGAAGACCGAGGCCGGCGATGTCGTGTCCGGCCGCGCCATCACCGAGCGCGGCTATGCGCTGAAGCCGGAGAACGCCGGCGCCGCGCACGCCATCGCGCATGCGTTGTTCGAGCAGGGCGACGCGGCGGAAGGCCGCAGCTTCCTCTCCGCCTGGCTGCCGGCGAATGATCGCACCAGCTTCCTGCAGGGCCATCTCGCCTGGCACCTCGCCTTGATCGCGATCGAGGAAGGCGACGCCGACAGCGCGCTCGACATTTACGAGCAGCACATCAAGCCGGCGGGCCGCCCCTATCCGCCGCTCAATATCTTCACCGACACGGCCTCGCTGCTCTGGCGGCTGACGGTCGCCGGCAAGACCGGTCTCGAGCAGCACTGGAAGGATGTCGCCGCCTATGGCGACGGCTACTTCCCGAAGGCCGGCGCACATTTCGCCGACGTGCACCACGCGCTGGTCGCAGCGACGACGAACAACGCCGCGCTCGAGGCGCGGCTGGTCGAGATGGCCACGCGCGACGCCGACGGCAGATTGGCGCCCGGCCCCGCGGCGATCGGGCTCGGCCGCGGGATCGCGGCCTTCGCCGCCGGCGATCACCACGACGCCGTGCGGATCCTTGCGCCGCTGATGCCCGAACTGGTGCGGATCGGCGGCAGCCATGCGCAACGCGAATTGTGGGAGGATACCTTCATCGTCGCGTGCCTGCGCGCCGGCCAGGGCCGGCAGGCAACGAGCCTGATCTCGGAGCGGCTGCATCGCCGTCCGCCCCGGCGCGACCTCGCCTGGTCACAGGAGGCTTCCCGGCAATAGCCGCTATTGAACCTGTTCTCCTTCCCCCTGAAAGGGGGAAGGTCGGGATGGGGGTCGGCCGCATACGACGGTGCGTGCGGAGAGAGCAGATCCTCACCCGCTTTGCTCTGCGAGCAAAGCGACCTCCCCTTTTCAAGGGGAGGTTTGAATCGAGCTCAATCCACCTTCGCCATGAACGCCGCAAGCGCGTCGCGATCGGCTTGCGGCATGGTCAGCCCGAGCTTGGAGCGGCGCCACAGGATATCGTCGGCAAAGCGCGCCCATTCCTTGCGCATGAGGTAGCGCACCTCGGCGCCGGTCAGTTCGGGACCGAAGGCCGGGCCGAGATCGGCCTTCTCTTTGGCGTCTCCCAAAACGTCCTTCACATTCAGCCCATAGGCAGCCACCAGCCGCCGCGCCTCGTGCTCGCCGAGGAAGCGCCAGCGGTCGCGGGCGATGTCGACCTCGGTTTCAAAACGCTGCCAGGCGAACTCGCCGCCCGGCAGCGGCGCCGTTGCGGTCCAGCGCGGCGTCATCGGATAGAACCGCGTGAACTCCGACACCGCCCGCTCGGCGCGGCGCCGCGCGGTGGTGACGTCGCCGCCGAAGATCGTGAGCAGCGGCGCCTTGCGGCGCCTGACATCGAGCAGCGCTGCGCCATCGCTCATGTGCCGGCGCGCGGGCACGAGCACGGAATTGGCACCGGAGACGGTCCGCAGCACATCGACCGGAGCGATCTGCTCGCGAAAGTAGCGATTGGCGGCGTCGCAGAGATAGGCCTCCTCGCGCACACCAATTGCGACAACCGCCGGATCACCCTTGAAGGGATGACTGACGCTGCCGATCAGGGTGAAGTCGCGCTCGTAGGAACTGGCGAAGATCAACCGGCCGTCAGGGTTCTGAAACACATAGACGTTGTCGCAGTCGAACAGGCGGCGCACCACGATCTGGCTGATCTGCACGGTCGCAAGCTGCGGCGCGGGCACCCGCAGCACGATGTCGGCGACCGAGGCGGTCCACGCGCCGGTCGCGCTGACCAGCGCCCGCGCCGTGATCACCCGCCGGTAGCCGCGGTCGATCGCGACTAGCCGCCAGGTCTCGCCGCGCTCGGCCCGAGTCACGCGCGCGCCGGTGCGGATATCGGCGCCGCGCGCCGCGGCGTCGACGGCGGTGAGCACGACGAGCCGGGAATCGTCGACGACGCAGTCGGAATATTCGAACGCGGTTCCGAACGGCCGCTTCAGCGCATTGCCGACGGGATGGTGGGTGACATCGAGCGTCGCCGAGCGCGGCAGACCGCTGCGCGAAGTCAGCCGCTCATAGAGCAGCAGCAACGACCGCAGCTGCCACGGCGGCCGCTCCTCGGCATGAGCAGGGATCACAAAGCGCACCGGCCGCACCAGATGCGGCGCGATGCGCAGCAACACGTCGCGTTCCCTCAGCGCCCTGCGGACGCGGAAGAACTCCCGCCGTTCCAGCCCGGCCAGATCGCCATGGACCAGCCGCGGCGAAGCCTGCGATGCGCCGGAACCGAGATCGCCCTGCTCCAGCAGGATCACGCGCAGGCCGCGGCCGGCGGCATCACGGGCAATGCCCGTGCCGTTCAGGCCACCGCCGATGATCGCGACGTCATAGTCCGCCATGCGCAACGCCTATCGCATTTTCATGCGAACAAAAGACGGGTTCGCACGAAAAATGCGTCAAGGCGCGGCGCTGAACGACATGATGTCTGGGTGAATCACGGCATACTCACCTTCCCGCTTGCGGGGGCGAGCGCACGCTTGCATGATTTCGGAATATTGGAATAATGCCCCTGAGTTGCCCGACGTGTCAAGTAGCCTGCTCGAACGCCGGCCGCCGCCGGCTACTTTGCATGGGGTTGTTTTCGATATTTTGGCAGCGCTCCTCCTGCGACGGCCCCGCAAGCGGGAGAGGCACACCGTCTTCGCGACGGCTATCCAATCTGACTCCATCACGCGCTAGTCCGCACCGGCCGCGGCAAAGAACTGTTCCGGTCCATCGACCTCGATCAGCTTCCTGCCTTCGATCACCCAGAACCGGTTGGCCACCGTGCGCACGAACTGGCGGTCGTGCGACACCAGGAGGCAGCTGGCCTGCTGTTCCATCAACTCGTCTTCCAGCGCCTCCTGACCCTCGATGTCGAGATGGTTGGTCGGCTCGTCGAGCAGATAGAAGTTCGGCTGGGTGAGCCGCAGCACCAGCATGCCGAGGCGGGCCTTCTGCCCGCCCGACAGCCGCCCGATCGGACGGCCCTGCATCTCGATCGAGAGCCCGGCACCGGCGAGCAGGCCGCGCGCCCGCTGATCACCGACCTCGAAGCGCCGCGTCAGCATGCGCATCGGCGTGTCGCTATCGGCGAGATCGGCCAGCGCCTGGTCGCAATAGCCAAGCACCAATGACTCGGTGGCCCGGATCTCGGCCGGTGCCGCTGCGGCATTCTCGATCGCCAGCCGCAGCGCCGCGACGAAGCGGGTCTTGCCGGCGCCATTCGGCCCGAGCAGCGCAATCCGGTCGCCCTTGCAGATGAACTGCTGGCCGGTCCTGAACAACAGCCTGCCGTCGGGTGTGGCGATCCCGGCGTTGTTCAGCCTGATCAGGACCCTGGCATGGGTGTCGCGGTTGGCGAGCCGGATCGTTCCGGCCGAGCGTTCCAGATGCGCGGGCTCCGCCGTCTCCTCCAGTCTCTCGGCGCGCTGCTTCAGTTGCCTGGTCTTCGACAGCAGAAGGTCGCTGCCGGAATTGATGCCGAGGTTGTTGAGCTTCGCGGCCTGCTGCCGGAGCTGCCGCGCGGCCTTCATGTCGCGCTGATAGCGCCGCTCGTCCGAGGCATCGAATTCGTCGAGCGCGGTGCGCGCCGCGGTATAGGGCAGCGAGAACAGCTGCGACCGCTCCGGGCGCAGGAACAGCGTCCGGTTGGTCGTCGCATCGAGGAAGGCGCGATCATGGCTTGCGATCACCACCGGCATCTCGCGCGGCAGTGCGTTCAGCCAGGCCTCAAGCCGGCCGATCTTGGCGAGGTCGAGATGGTTGGTCGGCTCATCGAGCAGCAGCACATCGGGCTCGGTCACCAGCACGCGGGCGAGCACCGCAAGCCGCAGCCATCCGCCGCTCAGCTGCTTCAGCGGTCTCGTCCACAGCTCCTCCGGCACCTCGAGCGACTGCAAGGCGACGTCGACCCGCCAGCCCTCGCTGGCGCGCTGCTCGCCGGGAAGCGCCTCGAGCACGGCGGCATGGAACGGCGTATCCAGCAGTCTTGGCGGCGCATCCTGCTCGACATGGCCAACGGTCAGTCCCCGCGCGCGGGTGATATCGCCTTCGTTAGGCTCCATCGCATCTGCGATACAGCGCAGCAGCGTGGACTTGCCACGGCCGTTGGCGGCCACGAGGCCGATCCGGTCGCCGGCATTAACGACAAAATTCAGTTCGGAAAACAGCGGCGCGTTCAGCGTCACGCCGAGACTACGGACATTGATGAGGGTCACGATCAATTCTCTGGTCTTGCCGGCAATCGCAACATCCCGAGGCGTCCAGCCATCATCGGATGTGCATGTCGAAGCGCGGCGAGGGATTGATGTGCAGGCGCGAACGCTCAAACGTTCGACGCTGCACGGCCACGAAGGGCAGACCAGGAAGGATTTAGCGCGAGTTTCCGGTCAGCCCTGCAAACGCATCTGCAGGGCGTTGACGGGGCCACGCTTGAGGTGGGGATCGGTGTATCTCGCCACGACGCGGCCCTCCTTTCTCGGCTGAAATGAAGTGGTGGGTCGAGATGTAGCCGGGCATGCAGCGGATGGCAAGCACAGCCGGCCGTGCCAGCCCGACCATTCAGGCCAAATTACCCGGCTCTGCGCACGGTTTCGGCAAGCTGGTCGCCACCGACCAGCGCGGCGAATTGACCGATCGGAGCCGGCCTGCCGATCAGATAGCCCTGCACCGCGTCGCAGCCCTCTTCGGCGAGGAAGTCGAGCTGCGCCTCGGTCTCGACGCCTTCGGCGACGATCGACATTTCAAGGCCATGGCCGAGATCGATCACCGCGCGCACGATCGCGGCCGATTGCGGGTTGCGGCCGAGATTGATGACGAAGGCACGGTCGATCTTGATCTTGTCGAACGGAAACGCCTGCAGATAGCTCAGCGAGGAATAGCCGCTGCCGAAATCGTCCATCGAGATGCGGACACCGAGCGCCTTCAGCCGCCGCAGCAGCGACAGGCCGCGGTCGAAATCCTCGATCAGCACGCCCTCGGTGATTTCGAGCTCGAGCCGGTCGGGCGTGAGCCCGGTCTCGAGCAGGATCGAATGCACGAGGCCGACGAGGTCGCCATGGGTGAATTGCGCCGGCGACAGGTTCACCGCGACCTGCAGCGGGATCGCCCAGGAGGCCGCCTCCCGGCAGGCTTCGCGCAGAATCCATTCGCCCATCTCGACGATCAGGCCGCTTTCTTCCGCGAGCGGAATGAAGTCGCCGGGCGGCACGAAGCCGCGCACCGGATGGTGCCAGCGCGCCAGCGCCTCGAAGCCGATGATCTGGCTGGCCGCCACGCTGCCGCCCGCGGCGGCCTGCGGCTGGTAGTAGAGCGACAATTCGCCATTCTTGATCGCGACCGACAGCTCCTGGTGCAGCACGCGGCGATCGCGGATCTGCTGGTCCATCTCCGGTTCGAAGATCGAGATCGTGCCGCGCGACTTCGCCTTGGCGCGAAACAGCGCCGCGCCGGAATTGGCCAGCAGCGAGGCCGCGTCGGATCCGTTGTCCGGGAACACCGCGATCCCTGTGGTGAGGCCGGTTCGCACCGACTTGCCGTCGATCAGGAAATCCTGCCCGAGCGCCTCGGCGGCCTGCTCGGCCAGCGCGATGCCGGCGACCGGCTGCTTGCCGTCGATGATGAGGCCGAATTCGTCGCCGGAGAGCCGCGCGACCACGCCGCCGCGCGCCACGGCCTGCAGACGCTGCGCGACCTCGACCAGCACCTTGTCGCCCATCGCATGGCCGTAGACGTCGTTGATCTCCTTCAACCCGTCGAGGTCGACGCAGAGCACGGCGAACTCCTCGTCGGTGCCGTCGCAGGCCTCGATCATCTGGGTCAGCGCCTGCAGGAAGGCGGCGCGGTTCGGCAGATCGGTCAGGCCGTCATGATAGGCCATGTGCGCCATCCGCGACTCGGTCTGGCGCCGGTCGGTGACGTCCTCGTGGGTCTTGATCAGATATTGCGGCTCGCCGACATCGTCGAGCACGGTCATGCGGCGGGTCAGGAACAGCCGCAGGCCGTCCTTGGTCGAGATCGGATGCTCCTCGGCGATCATACTGCGCTTCCTGATCGCGGCCTCGTCGCGGGCGATGATCAGCTTGGCTTCACGCGCATTGAAGATGTCGGACGCGGTCAGGCCGGCGGCGTCCTCGCGGCGGCGATTGAGGATCGTCTCGGCGCTGCGGTTGGCCAGGAGGTAGCGGCCGTCGCTGACCCGCTGCACGATCAGCGAGACCGGGATGTTGTCGACCACGAGCTCGAGGAATTTCTTGTTGTTCTCGAGCTCGCGCGACAGCGAGCGGCGATCGGTGACGTCCTCGAACAGCGCGATCAGGAATTCCGGCTCGCCGGCCTCGTTGCGGGCGATCACGCGGTTGGAGGCGAGGATCCGCTTGTCCGAACCACGTTCGACGAAGAATTCGCTGCGGTGATAGCCTTCCGCCGCGTTCAGCGCCGCGCGGTCGGCGGTGTCGATGCTGGCGGCGGTCTCGGGGCGGAAGATCTCGTCGGCGCGCTTGCCCACGATGTGATCGCGCGAGAAGCGCGAGAAGCGCTCGAATGCGCGGTTGGCGAAGATGTAGCGGCCGTCCTCGATGTTCTTGGCCGCGACGCAGACGGGAACATTGTCGAGCACGGATTCCAGGAATTGCGTGGTCGAGGCGAGCTTGCGCGACAGCTTGCGCTGGTCGGTGCAATCGAGATGGGTCGCGACCGAGCCGCCGTTCGGCAATGGAAAATACTTCACCAGCACCGACCTGCCGCCGGGCAGCTCGGTAACCAGTCCGTCGGGCGCCGCGGCCCTGACGAAGAAATCCTCGGCGCTGAGGTCGAGCACGCCGCGGTCGCGGCGCAGTTCCAGCAGTTCGACGCCGGTCATGTTGCGCCTGATGTCGGCACGCGACAGGCCGTAGATGTCGAGATAGCGGTCGTTGCAGAACACGATGCGCTCCTGCGCATCGGTCATCACCACGCCCTGGTTCAAATGGTTGAGGGCCGACGAGACGAAGGCGTTGCGCCGCAATTGCGCGCGCTTGGCCTTGCGCAGCGCCGAAAGGATCCACAGCCCGACCGCGCCGAAAAAGGACGCGACCACCACGCTGCCGATCAGCAGCTCCCAGACCAGGCCGGGATCGAGGCTGCCCAGATAGCTCGACGGCGCGAACGCACCGGTGCCGGCCCAGGCTGCAGCGCACGGCGCGACGGCGGCAATCAGGCAGAGCACGGCCCTTGCCGGAATCGAATTCTTCCCGCCCGCCTGCACCTTCCTGCCAGCCATCGATCACCCGCGGATTTCCGGGGCGAGTGTCCGGCTCCGGCGGTTTGGATCGGGTAAACGCGTACTGATGCAACCGGAAAATGCTGACTTAATTTATGGCAATTGCCCTGACATGATTAATGCTCCACTAACAGGGCATGGCTTCCCAACTTTTTGAGATGGCCCAAGCACTTGCCTAATAAGCACTTGCCCAAAGCGACCGGATCGGCTGAACGATGTTGGCGGCAACGGTCATGGCGTGGCCGGGCGGAAATTTTCGGACCTGAAGGACGAGATGGACAGGGTTGATTGCGTGATCGTCGGTGCGGGGGTGATCGGCCTCGCCGTGGCGCGGCGGCTGGCACAGGCCGGCCGCGAAGTGATTGTGCTCGAGGAGGCCGAGGGAATCGGCACGGTGACCTCGTCGCGAAACAGCGAGGTGATCCACGCCGGCATCTACTACCGCGCCGGCAGCCTGATGGCGCGGATGTGCGTCAGCGGCAAGCGGGCGCTCTACCGCTACTGCGCCGAGCACGGCATCCCGCACAAGAATTGCGGCAAGCTGATCGTGGCCACCACCCCTGCGGAGACCGAGAAGCTGCAGTCGATCCGCGCGCATGCCGAGGCCAACGGCGTCGACGACATGCAGCTGTTGTCCGGCGAGGCGGCACGCGCCCTGGAGCCGGCGCTGAATTGCGACGCGGCGCTGCTGTCTCCCTCGACCGGGATCATCGACAGCCATGCTTACATGCTGGCGCTGCGCGGTGACGCCGAGGCGGCCGGGGCGGCGTTCGCCTTCCATACGCCGCTGCTCCACGCCAGGGCCACCGCCGACGGCTTCGAGATCGAGGCCGGCGGCGCGGCGCCGATGACACTGGCCTGCGATATCCTGGTCAATGCCGCCGGACTCGGCGCGACGGCAGTCGCGCGCAACGTCGAGGGCATGCCGATCGAATTGATTCCAACGGCCTATTTGGCCAAGGGCAATTATTTCAGTTGCAGCGCCAAGGCGCCGTTCTCGCGGCTGATCTATCCGGTGCCGGAACCCGGCGGGCTCGGCGTGCACCTGACGCTCGACATGGCCGGTCAGGCGAGGTTCGGGCCCGACGTCCAATGGATCGATCACATCGATTACGCCGTCGACCCCGATCGGGCCGAGCGGTTCTATCCGGCGATCCGGAAATACTGGCCGGCCCTGCCGGACGGCGCGCTGATGCCGAGCTATTCGGGAATCCGCCCCAAGATCGTGCCGCCGGCGGTGGCGACCCAGGACTTCCTGATCCAGGGGCCGGCCGATCACGGCGTCGCGGGCCTGATCAACCTGTTCGGCATCGAATCGCCCGGACTGACGTCATCGCTCGCGGTCGCCGACCATGTCGGCGAGCTGGCGGAACTCTGAGCAAATACAGTAAGGCCTCCCGGGGGATGCGCGCACGCTTGGGCGTTCATCCCTCGGTGAAAGGCCAGGCTATTTGCTAATTTGCAGGGGGGCGGTCTAGTGGACCGTGTCGTCGGCGGACAGTCTCAACCGCTCGATTTGATCCTTGACCATCAACTTGCGGCGCTTCAGCTCGCAAATATGCAGGTCGTCTACAGAGGGGTGAACGAGCGCTTCGTGCAGTTCGTTCTCGAGTATTTTGTGTTTACGCTCCAGCTCAATGAGATGGGCCTGTATTGCCATTGCGAACACTCCTCGGTGCGTTAAACCTCAGGTTCGATCCGGACCGCCGAGTGTACACGAGTGGACGGCGCTGTCGATGGGGGACGCGAAATGCCGCACGCACTCATTTCGGTTTATCTGTAACCAATCGTGACTATGGAACCGGTCCGGCTTGCGCGGCGCGCGTTCAAGGAGGATATTCCGGCGAGCGGCGACTTCCGCCGTAACAACCTCATCGTGCTTATCAGTTAATACACAACCATGAACGATCAGGATGAGCGCGAACTAATCGCCGAGCTCGCGCGGCTGCAACAAGAGCACCGCGACCTCGATGCCGCGATCGACGCGCTGCATCAGTCGCCGGCGCCGGATCTCTTGATGCTGCAACGCTTGAAGAAGCGGAAGCTGCAACTGCGCGATCGCATCGCCTTTATCGAAGACCAGATCACGCCCGACATCATTGCCTGACGCGTGCCGCGGCGCGGGCCTTCGCGCTTCGGCGCTTCCGGTTCAGACCGGGCGGCGGTTTTCCCCGTCATCCACAGCGCCTCGCCGGCTTCACGTTCGCGGCAACGGACGCAAGGCGGTTTCCCGGCGCTTGACTCCACATGAACAAAAAGAGAACATGCCGGCCCAGCCGCCAGCCATCAGAGGGAGTTTCGCCATGTCCGCACCGCCTTCCCTGCCCGACAACAGCCGCTACGAGAAGGCCTGCGATCAGGCGATCGCGATGTGCGACGGCAACCTGCGCAGCACCATCAAGGCGCTGATCATGGCCAACGAATATCTGGAAGCCGAGCTTGAGGAATTGCAGGCCGCGATCACCGCCGGCTGCGTGCCGGCGCAGACCCGGGCGGCGAGCGACGCGGCCTGATCCTTGGCCTGATCTTCAGGGAGCACAGCGATGGCCGATGTAACCTATTACGTGGCACTGCCCTTCATGCAGGACGACGACGGCACGCCGGTCGCCGGCAATGCCGAGGAATGCCAGAGCTCGGCGGTCGCGCTGCGCCGCGCGGAGACCATGTCGCGGATGCCCGGCAGCATCGGCGCCGTCGCGTTCAGCCGCACCGGCGATCCTGCGATCGGCGAATTCGGCGATGCCAAGCTGTTGCGTGCCTACGGCAATGTGCCGGAGGATTTGAGCGCGCTATAATTCTCGGGATTCGTGGCGCCGCTGGGCCTTGCGCACATACATCGCACGGTCGGCCTCATCGAGCACGCGATCGATATCCGAGTGCGCGGTGAGGATAGCAACGCCCGCGGAGGCGCCTGCGGTGACCTGGCTGTTACGAAACATGAAGGTCAACCGATCGATCGCCTCTTCCAGCGCAGCCGCCTTGGCGCGGGCATCGATCTCGCTGAGATTCCACAGCAGCACGGCGAACTCGTCACCGCCGAGACGGCCGATCACATCGGAAGCGCGCACCTGATCCGATATCGCGGCAACGATCGCCTTCAGCACCTCGTCGCCCGCCGCGTGGCCGAAGGCATCGTTGATCGGCTTGAGGCGATCGACGTCGAGCACGATCAGCGCACCGGAGGCCTGATAGCGCTTGATGAAGGAGAGCGAACGGGCGAGCTCGCGCTCGAATCCG
Organism: Bradyrhizobium sp. USDA 4538; assembly: GCF_024171045.1. Classification (NCBI taxonomy): domain Bacteria; kingdom Pseudomonadati; phylum Pseudomonadota; class Alphaproteobacteria; order Hyphomicrobiales; family Nitrobacteraceae; genus Bradyrhizobium; species Bradyrhizobium sp. USDA 4538. The sequence continues at coordinate 4,879,875 of NZ_JALJZE010000001.1, read as the reverse complement.
CGCCGGTTGAAGATGTCGAGCAGGAAGTCGGTCTCGGCGGAGGCCTGCAGCTCCTCGATCCGGGCCTGCGCCCGCGCCAGCTGCGCCCGCAAGCTGCGGATGGTCGATTTGTCGCCGGATGCGACCGCGCCTCGCGTGGAAGCTCCGGTTCCAGCCCGTTTGGTGCCAGCCCGCTTGGCTGCAGTCTTGCCCGGCCTGGATTTGCGCGCGGCGGGCGCGCCTTTCCGTCGTTTCGCGGCCCCGGAGGCGGCCGACGTCGTCTTCTTCTTCATGCGCATCCTTGTTGAGGCCTGCTTATGAAGGCTTGCCGGGATTCACCAAGACAGGATAGTCCATTCTAACTCCCTTGCCACGCCTTGGATGACGCCCGGGCCGTCCCTATAATCGGCCTATGCTTTTGGATTCCTGCACAGAATTGAAGAGATGACCGCTCCGATCGCCATCATCATGGGAAGTCAGTCCGACTGGGAAACCATGCGCCATGCCGCCGAGACGCTGGCTGCGCTCGGTGTGGCCTGCGAAACGCGCATCGTTTCGGCCCACCGCACCCCGGATCGGCTCTATGCCTTTGCCAAGGGCGCCAAGGCAGCCGGCCACAAGGTGATCATTGCCGGCGCCGGCGGCGCCGCCCATTTGCCGGGCATGACGGCCGCGCTGACCGTGCTTCCGGTGTTCGGGGTTCCCGTCGAGTCGAAGGCGCTGTCAGGCGTCGATTCGCTCTATTCGATCGTGCAGATGCCGGCCGGCGTCCCGGTCGGGACGCTGGCGATCGGCAAGGCCGGCGCGATCAATGCCGCATTGCTCGCGGCGAGCGTGCTCGCACTCAACGATCCGGCTCTGTCGGCCCGCCTTGCGTCCTGGCGCAAGCAGCAGACCGACGCGGTCAACGAGCATCCGGAGGGCGCGGCGTGACGGCTTCGAACGCAGTGAAGCTGAAGCCGGGCGACACCATTGGAATCCTCGGCGGCGGACAATTGGGCCGGATGCTGGCGATGGCCGCGGCGCGCCTCGGGCTCCGCTGCCAGGTGTTTTCGCCGGATCCGGACTCCCCGGCGTTCGACGTGGTGCAGAACGCGACCTGCGCGGAATATGCCGACGTCGAGGCGCTCGAACTGTTCGCCAACGACGTCGACGTCGTCACCTATGAGTTCGAGAATGTCCCGGCCGCGACCGCAATGGTGCTCGCCGCGCGGCGCCCGGTGCTGCCGGCCTACAAGATCCTGGAGACCACGCAGGACCGGCTGATCGAGAAGGATTTCATCAGCAAGCTCGGCATCGGCACCGCCGACTATGCCGACGTGTCCTCGGTCGGCACGCTGCGCACGGCAATCGAACGCATCGGCCTGCCCGCGGTGATCAAGACCCGCCGCTTCGGCTATGACGGCAAGGGCCAGGCCATCATCCGCGAGGGCGATGACCTCGAACAGGTCTGGGAGGACCTTGGCACCAAGTCGGCGATCCTCGAGGCCTTCGTGCCGTTCGAGCGCGAGATCTCGGTGATCGCGGCCCGCTCCGCGTCCGGCGAAGTCGAATGCTTCGACGTCACCGAGAACGAGCATCGCGACCACATCCTGAAAATTTCCCGCGCGCCGGCCGCAATCCCCGATGAGCTTGCCATACAGGCGCGCGCGATCGCCGAAAAGATCGCCTCGGCGCTCGATTATGTCGGCGTGCTCGCGGTGGAGATGTTCGCGGTGCCCGGCAACGGCAGCAAGGCGACGGTGCTGGTCAATGAGATCGCGCCGCGCGTGCACAATTCCGGTCACTGGACGCTCGACGGCGCCTCGATCTCACAGTTCGAGCAGCACATCCGCGCGATCGCCGGCTGGCCGCTGGGCAAGCCGGTGCGCCACGGCGAGGTCGTCATGACCAACCTGATCGGCGACGACATCCTGAGCTACGAGCAGTGGCTCACCGTTCCCGGCGCCACGGTGCATCTGTACGGCAAGGGCACGCCGCGCCCCGGCCGCAAGATGGGGCACGTCACCGAAGTGACGCCGGCCCGCAAGGGATAATTCCACACGCGGCCCATAGCCGCCTTCGTCGCATCGATGGAAATGGGATCGTGGCAACCACGATCCATTAGAGCATCGGTTCTGATTCAATCAGAACCGATATTCTGGATTTTTGCTTACGCGTTTTCTTCACGCGAACCGGCGTCCACTTCGCTCGAAAACGCTCTCGCCGATCACGCCGTCTTCGCGCCGGCGACGATGCCGGTCGGTTCGTCGCTGAGCCAGCGATAGATCACGCCGCCGAGCGCGCCGCCGATCAGCGGTGCGACCCAGAACAGCCAGAGCTGTCCCAGCGCCCAGCCGCCGACGAACAGCGCCGGCCCGGTGCTGCGCGCCGGATTCACCGAAGTGTTGGTGACGGGAATGCTGACGAGATGGATCATCACCAGCGCGAGGCCGATGGCGAGCGGTGCGAAGCCGGCGGGCGCCTTGCCATGGGTCGATCCCATGATGATGAACAGGAACATCATGGTCATCACCACCTCGGTGATGAAGCACACCACCATGTTGTACTGGCCGGGTGAATGCGCGTCATAGCCGTTGGAGGCAAAGCCCTTGCTGACATCGAAGCCGGGCGCGCCGCTCGCGATCACATAGAGCAGCCAGGCCGCGATGATCGCGCCCACAACCTGCGCGATGATGTAGGGCAGCACCTGGCCGCCTGGGAAACGCCCACCCGCGGCGAGCCCGACGGTCACCGCCGGGTTGAGGTGGCAACCCGAGATATGGCCGATCGCATAGGCCATGGTCACCACGCTCAGCCCGAAGGCCAGTGACACGCCGACCAGGCCGATCCCGACCTGCGGAAAGCCGGCCGCGATCACCGCGCTGCCGCAACCAGCGAATGTGAGCCAGAACGTACCGATGGCCTCGGCAGCGTATTTCTTCATCTCCATCTCGCATCTCCCCTATTTCCAATGTCCGGGTTATCCAAAACGCCGGGAGCGGCCCTCATCTGGGCGCCAAACCACCCAAATCGGGGCCGCACAATGGCATTTTCGCCCTATTTCGTGGCTTTACTAGGCCCGAAAGTCACTCGACCGGTGGACATCTGCGCGTTTGTCTGATACATGCGCGCGCCTAGGGTTAAGAGGCAGGCCTTTTGCCGCCCCTTCACCTCGCCAGAATTCCGAACCGATCAATTCAAAAGAGGATGCCGCGTGCAGGTTCTCGTCCGCGATAACAATGTCGACCAAGCCCTGAAGGCGCTGAAGAAGAAGATGCAGCGCGAGGGCATTTTCCGCGAGATGAAGCTCCGCGGTCATTACGAAAAGCCGTCTGAGAAGAAGGCCCGCGAAAAGGCCGAAGCCGTGCGCCGCGCACGCAAGCTGGCGCGCAAGAAGCTGCAGCGCGAAGGCCTGCTGCCGATGAAGCCGAAGCCAGTGTTCGGCGCTGGCCCCGGTGGCGACCGCGGCGGCCGTCCGGGCGGTGCAGGCGCCGGTCGCGGCCCTCGCTGAACCGTTTTGCCTGTATGGAAGTCTAACAGCGCGGGCCACGGGCCCGCGTTGTCGTTTTGAAGCACGCCGCGTTCCGGGGTACCCATGCAAAGCGACCGGCAAGAGCATTTTGCATGACGGCTGATCCGGTATCCCGCCCGCTCTTTCCAGGACCCGCGCACCGCCGTTGCGCGCCGCATCTCGTCATCATTGCAGTGGTTCTCGGCCTGCCGCTCGGCGGCTGCTCCTTCGACCTCGGTTCATGGGGCTCCTCGGACGACAAGCCGAAGCCCGCTGCCACCGCCGACAAGCCCGCCGCCGACACCATCACCCCGCAAGACGTCAACAGCGCCAAGGATCACACCACGCGTGCTCAGGTGCTGGCGCGCTCCGGCAAGCTCGACGAGGCGATGGCGGAGTTCGAACAGGCGCTGGCGGCCGACCCTTACAACATCCAGGCGCTCTACGGCCGCGCCCTGATCTATCAGGTCCGCGGACAGCATCAGCAGGCGATCGACGATTTCACGGCAGCCAGCGGGCTGTCGCCGCAGAAGGCCGAGCCCCTGGTCGGCCGTGCCACCAGCTACCTCGCGCTCGACAAGGCCAAGCAGGCCGCCAGCGATCTCGACGAGGCGGTGCAGGCCGATCCCGGCAATGTTGCGGCGTGGAGCACGCGCGGCCAGGCCTATGAGCGGCTCGGCGACAAGGCCAAGGCGGCGGCGTCCTACAATCGCGCGCTCGCGCTGCGGCCAGGCGACGGCAATGCGCGCAGCGGACTGGCGCGCACCGGCGGCTAGCGCTTGGCGTGAAGACAACCCGTCAGGAACGATCGAGCGGCGCTGCGGCTACTTCGGCAGGACGGCGTGGAACATCGACTTCATGCCGGAGAACATGTCGTCGGTCACCGACGTGCGCTCGTTCTTCTGCGCCGGCATGATCGCCTCGGCGCGCAGGTCGAGCGGGGCCTGCACCACCGGGACCGGAATGTCGGCCGGCGGCGTCAGCCGGTTGGAATCCTGGCCGCCGCCGGCATAGGGCGGACGCGGCTGCGAGGATTGATCGACATTGTCAGTGGACGGGCTCGACACCATGATCGGCGGCGGCAACGGCCGGATCGCCGATGTGGCTGCCGGACGCTGCGCCTCAGGCAGGCGAGCGAGATCGGTGCGCGTGGCATCCTGGGACCGCGCTGCCTCCTGCGGACGCTCCTTGCGCAGCCGCTCGATGGCGGCGCGCGCGAGGTCGTTGGCGTCGCGGCTTTCCTCAGGCGTCACAGCAGCCTCGACCGGTGCGGCTGACGTCGCGGGCGCGGCCGGCTGCGGCGCGGCGGGCGCGACCTTCGCGACGGCCTTCGGCGCCGCCGGATGATGGCGGGTGTCGGCCGGGATGCTGGCGGTATCGGCCGGCACGTCAGGCTTTGCGTCGGCCGATTTGGGGTCGGCCGATTTCTCGGCAGGCTTCTCGGTGACGGTGGCCTTCTCGGTGACGGTGGCCTTCTCGGACGCCGACCGCTCGATCAGCGTGCGCTCGGACATGCCCTTGGCCTTCACGCCGGCTTCGGGGAGGCTGCTGACGACGGTGGCGGGCTTGGCGGCGGCTTTCTGATCTGCCTTGGGATTGACTGCGGCGGTCACGGCTGCGGGTGCTTCCGGCTTGGCCACGATGTAGTGATTAACGATGTACGCCCCGATGATGGTCGCTGCCACCGAGGGTAAGATGTCCATCACGAATTTCTTCAGGTAACTCAGCATGACCTGCCACTCCCCACCCCGCTACTACATGCTGGAACTTTGAGGCACATTCAGGGATCAACTGCGTCGGATCGGTGGCAAACCCCCGTTCCGACGTCACCTTTGGTGTCGCTTTGGTTTCAGCCGGAGGCGTCCCCTGCGCAGGCCGCATCCGCCTTCTAGATCATCGCGCAGCCGTTAACGGGTTATGAATTTCCACAGCCGCGCCGGCTCGGACCTGCCATTCGGCGGGTGCAGGGTTCCTTGCTTGGTTCTCGCGCCGCGTCAGGGCTTGAGTTCGACCTCGAGGAACACGATCTCGCTGGCCGTCTCGTTGAGCACGTCGTGCTGGACCCCGGCCTTGCGGAAATAGGATTTGCCGGCTCCGAGCTGCGCCTTCGAGCGCTCGCCGTTCGGCGCCACGATCGTCATCTCGCCCGCCGTGATCGGAACGATGACATAGTCCATCTCATGGGTGTGGTGGCCGGTGGCGCTGCCCGGCGCGAGGCGCCATTCGGTCACCCGGACTTCCGCCGTATCCACCTGCACATCCGATTTGGCACTGAGCATCGTCATTTTCTCCAATTTTTTTAAGCGGATCATGCTCTACGGCACGAAAACCATGAACACGAACACGGCGAACACCACCATGTGAACCAGCCCGAACAGGATGTTGGTGCGGCCGGTTCCGAAGGTGAGCATGCTGACCATGAAGGTGAGCAGCAGGATCAGCATATGCTGGTTGCTGAGCCCGAGCACCAATTGCTTGTCGAGCGCATAGGCGGCTACCGCCACCGCGGGAACCGTGAGCCCGATGGTGGCGATCGACGAGCCGAGCGCGAGGTTGATGCTCTTCTGCAGGTCGTTCTTGCGCGCCGCCGACACAGCGGCAACGCTCTCCGGCAACAGGATCAGGGCCGCCACCACCAGGCCGGCAAAGGCCGGCGGCGCGCCGATCTTGACGGTGACGACATCGACCACCAGCGAGAATTTCTTCGCCAGCAGCACCACCGCCAGCAGCGAGACCAGCAGCAGTGCAACGCTGATCGCCGTCATGCGGTCCGACATCACCTCGCCATGCGCCGCTGCCTCATTGGCGCCGCTGACGAAATAATCGCGGTGACGGATGGTCTGGGTGTAGAGGAACACCGCATAGAGCAGCACGGTCACGACGCTGACCACGGCGAGCTGGGCCGTGGAAAACACCGGGCCCGGAGAGGTCAGCGTGAAATTGGGCATATCGAGCGTGATGGTCGCGAGCACGAACAGCACGCTGAGGTAAAGGTTCGCCCCGGTGATCTGGAAATCCTGCTCCTTGTAGCGCAGGCCGCCGATGAAGATGCAGAGCCCGACCAGACCGTTGCAGACGATCATCACCACCGCAAACACCGTGTCGCGGGCCAGGGTCGGCGCCGGCGTTTCGCCCAGCATGATGGTCGAGATCAGCGCCACCTCGATGATCGTCACCGCGAGCGTCAGCAGCAATGTGCCGAACGGCTCGCCGATCCGCTCGGCTATCATCTCGGCATGGTGGACCGCCGCGAACACGGTGCCGAACAGAATGACCAGCAGCACCGCCGCAAACACCCAGCCCCCGGCCGATGGCGCGAAGCTGTAACCGGTGGCCGTGACCGCGGCAAACAACAGCACCGCCAGAACGGGATACAGCCAGGCCGACCGCGGCATCGGTCCGTGTGCACTCATCGTGGGGTCCCCTCACTTCGGTGGCGCGATTATGCGACAGACAATCGCCGCCGTCAGCCTCTTGCGGCGCCGATAAACCGCCGCGCCGTCGCCATCGCACCGAAATCGTCGAGATTGTCGTGCCCGCCACCGGGCAGTCGCACGAATTGCTTGGGCTCATGGGCGAGATCGAACAGGCGCTCGCCGAAGCGAATCGGGATCACCGGATCGTCGGTGCCATGCATGATCAGGAGCGGCGCCTTGACCTGCGCGATGAGCCGGTCGGAGTGGAATTGATCGCGCATCAGGAGGCTGACCGGCACATACCAGAAATGCGCGCCGGCGACGTCAGCCGTTGATGTGTAGGGCGCCTCCAGGATCAGCTTGCCGAGGGGATGTTCGGCGGCGAGCGCGACCGCAACGCCGCTGCCGAGCGAGAAACCCCAGGCCACGATCTGCTCGGCGCGGCAGCGCGCGGTGGTGAAGGCGTAGGCCGCCGCGGCGTCCTGCAGCAGTCCCTGCTCGCTCGGAGACCCGCTCGACCCTGCGTAACCCCGAAAGGACAGCGCCACCAGCCCGGTGCCGTCGGCCGTGATGGCCTTGAAGCGCGCCACGCGCCCGGCAAGGAAATCGCCATTGCCATGAAAGAACAGCACGACCGGCCGGCCCGGCTTCGCCGGCACGTGCCAGACGATGACCTTCTCGCCGTCGCCGGTGGTCAGGACATGCTCTTCCGCTTCGGGAAGGCCCGCGGCTGCCGGCGCAGTCCGTCCGACCGGCGGGATCGGAAACAGCAGCTCGCGCTGCTTGACGTACAGCACCGCGAGCCCGCCGAGATAGACGACGACCGCGGCGATCAGGAACCATTTCAGGATTGCGAGTGCCAGCGCCATCAGCGGTGGCCGCGGCTATGTCTTGCCGCGGAGCTTGAGCAGCTTCTCGACGTCCGCCTTGACGCTGTCGGGGACCGCTCGGCACGCGCACGCCGCCGCATGCGCGATGTGCCACTTGATGCGTTGCTCGCGCGTCGCCCGGGGCGGCATGCGATGCGCTCGATGCCACTCCCGGTTCAACGCCATCGCTACCGCCTTACATCGCCTTGACGATGTTCTCGGTGACCTTCTTGGCGTCGCCGAGCAACATCATGGTGTTGTCGCGGTAGAACAGCGGGTTGTCGATGCCGGCATAGCCCGAGGCGAGCGAGCGCTTGATGAACATCACGGTGCCGGCCTTCCAGACCTGCAGCACCGGCATGCCGTAGATCGGCGAGGTCTTGTCCTCTTCCGCCGCCGGGTTGGTGACGTCGTTGGCGCCGATCACGAAGGCGATGTCGGCCTGGGCGAACTCCGAGTTGATGTCCTCGAGCTCGAACACCTCGTCATAGGGCACGTTGGCCTCGGCCAGCAGCACGTTCATGTGGCCGGGCATGCGGCCCGCGACCGGGTGAATGGCGTATTTCACCTCGACGCCTTCCTTCTTCAAGATGTCGGCCATCTCGCGCAGCGCGTGCTGGGCCTGCGCCACCGCCATGCCGTAGCCGGGCACAATGATGACCTTGGAGGCGTTCTTCATGATGAAGGCGGCGTCATCCGCCGAGCCGAGCTTGGCGGGCTTCTGCTCGCCCGAGCCGCCGCCGGCCGCGGCGGTCTCGCCGCCGAAGCCGCCGAGGATCACCGAGATGAACGAGCGGTTCATCGCGTGGCACATGATGTAGGACAGGATCGCGCCGGAGGAGCCGACCAGCGCGCCGGTGATGATCAGCGCCGAATTGCCGAGCGTGAAGCCGATGCCGGCCGCGGCCCAGCCGGAGTACGAGTTCAGCATCGAGATCACGACCGGCATGTCGGCGCCGCCGATCGGAATGATCATCAGCACGCCGAGCGCCAGCGCGATGATGGTGATCAGCCAGAAGTCGAGCGCGCTGCCGCTCATCACGAGGCCGACGATGAAGAACACCAGCGCCAGCGCCAGCACGATGTTGATGACGTGGCGGAACGGCAGGATGATCGGCGCGCCGCTCATCCGTGCCGACAGCTTCAGGAACGCGATCACCGAGCCGGTGAAGGTCAGCGCGCCGATCGCGACGCCGAGTGACATCTCGACCAGGCTCTGCGGATGGATGTTGCCGGGCGTGCCGATGTCGAACGCCTCGGGCGCATAGAACGCACCGGCGGCGACCAGCACCGCGGCCATGCCGACCAGCGAGTGGAACGCGGCGACCAGCTCGGGCATCGAGGTCATCGGCACCCGGCGCGCTATCACGGCGCCGATGCCGCCGCCGATCGCGACCGCGAGGATGACCAGCACCCAGGCCACGCCGTCGGCCGGCGGATGGCTCGCCAGCGTGGTGCCGACGGCGATCGCCATGCCGATCATGCCGAACATGTTGCCCTGGCGCGACGACGCCGGGCTCGACAGGCCGCGCAGCGACAGGATGAACAGCACCCCCGCCACGAGGTACAACAGTGCAGAGAGATTGGCGCTCATCTCAGGTCCCCCAAAATCCTCATCACCCCGAGGTGATTGCCGCTCACTTGGCTTTCTTCTTGTACATCGCGAGCATGCGCTGGGTGACCAGGAAGCCGCCGAAGATGTTCACGCAGGCGAAGATCAGCGCGACGAAGCCGAAGCCGCGGGCCCAGCCCGAACCGCTCGACACCATGCCGACGCCGACCGCGAGCAGCGCGCCGACCACGATCACCGAGGAGATCGCGTTGGTCACGCTCATCAGCGGCGTATGCAGCGCCGGCGTCACCGACCACACCACGAAATAGCCGACAAACACGGCGAGGACGAAAATCGACAGCCGGAACACGAACGGATCGACGGCCTGCGCGAGATGCTCCATGGCTTCTCTCCTTACTTCGGCTGGAAGTTGGGATGGACGACGGCGCCGTCCTTGGTCAGCGCGGTGGCCTTCACCAGTTCGTCGTCCCAATTGACCGCGAGCGCCTTGTTGGCCTTGTCGACCATCGTCTCGATGAACGAGAACAAATTGCGCGCGTAGAGGCTCGAGGCCGACGCCGCGACGCGGCCGGCAACGTTGGTGTAGCCGACGATCTTGATGCCATCGGTCTCGACCACTTCGCCGGGCCTCGCGCCCTCGACATTGCCGCCGCGCTCGACCGCGAGATCGACCAGCACCGAGCCGGGCTTCATCGATTTCACCATCTCGCCGGTGACGAGCATTGGTGCCGGACGGCCCGGGATCAGCGCGGTCGTGATCACGATGTCCTGCTTCTTGATGTGCTCGGCGGTCAGCGCGGCCTGCTTGGCCTGGTACTCCTTGGACATTTCCTTGGCGTAGCCGCCGGCGGTCTGCGCGTTCTTGAATTCCTCATCCTCGACGGCGAGGAATTTCGCGCCGAGCGATTCGACCTGTTCCTTGGTGGCCGGGCGCACGTCGGTCGCGGTGACGACGGCGCCGAGCCGCCGCGCGGTCGCGATCGCCTGCAGGCCGGCGACGCCGACGCCCATCACGAACACCTTGGCGGCCGGAACGGTGCCGGCGGCGGTCATCATCATCGGGAAGGCGCGGCCAAAGGCCTCGGCGCCCTCGATCACGGCGCGGTAGCCGGCGAGGTTAGCCTGCGAGGACAAGACGTCCATCACCTGCGCGCGGGTGATGCGCGGCATCAATTCCATCGCGAAGGCGGACACGCCGGCATCGGCCATCGCCTTCAGGGCGGCCTCGTTGCCGTAGGGATCCATGATCGCGATGACCAGCGCGCCGCGCTTGTATTTGGACAGTTCGGAGGCTTCCGGCCGCTTCACCTTGATGATGATGTCGGCGTCCTTGAGCGCGTCCGCGCTGACGGTGGCGCCAACCGCGGTGAACTCCGAATCGGGAAGGCCCGACTTGATGCCCGCGCCCGGCTCGACCGCGACCTCGGCGCCGAGTGCCTTGAACTTCTTCACGGTATCGGGCGAGGCCGCAACCCGCGGCTCGGACGGATCAATTTCCTTGGCAACGGCAATCTTCATGGGCCCTCCGGCGGCGCGAGCGGCGCACGCGTCTTCAAACTAGCGTTATTTTCGCCAGATTTGGATACCCGGTTTTTACATCCGGGTTTCGACAGCAATTCCGGCACCGCCGCGGGACGGCGGCGCCGCTAGCCGATCTAAGGATCAGACCAGGAAATAGGCCATCAAGGCGAGAATGATGGCGACGCTGATGGTGCCCCATTTGACCAGCATGAGAAACCCTTCATAGGTCTGCTCATGCGCCACGTAATCGTTGCCGTCGGCGGTCGTGTAGGCCACTTCGCTATGGTCTGCCATCGCTGTCCCCAGTCAGAAATTCGCGTTCCTCCGCGAGCCATTACCGCAAACGGATAGGCAGGGCAACGGCGCGGTCCCGATCGGGCGATTTGAAGCGCAAATCGTCCCCGATCCACGTTCGAGCGACGACGCCGCGCCAGCCCTCGGCAGGATTGCCCTCCCAAACGCAGGCATCATGGAACGATCATGCCGCCAGGCGCACAAAACGCCGAACGAAACTGGCACGGGACCGGCTGCCGCCCGGCCCGGCCGGAACGCCGATGGGCCTCAGCCCATCGCCTCCAGCTCGTCGATCATGCCGGCGATGACGGACAGGCCGCCGTCCCAGAATTTGGGGTCCTTGGCGTCGAGCCCGAACGGCCGCAGCAGCTCGGAATAGTGCTTGGTGCCGCCGGCGGCGAGCATGTCGAGATAGCGCTCCGCAAAGCCTTCGGACGCGTGCTCGTAGACCGCATAGAGCGAGTTCACGAGGCAATCGCCGAACGCATAGGCATAGACGTAGAACGGCGAGTGGATGAAGTGCGGAATGTACATCCAGAACGTCTCGTAGCCCGGCTTGATCTCGATCGCCGGCCCCAGGCTCTCGCCCTGCACGCTGAGCCAGATCTGGCCGATCCGCTCGGCGGTGAGTTCGCCGTTCTTGCGCTCGGTATGAACCGCGCGCTCGAATGAATAGAACGCGATCTGCCGCACCACGGTATTGATCATGTCCTCGACCTTGCCCGCGAGCAGCGCCTGGCGCTGCTTGGCGTTCCTGGTCTGGGACAATAGCCGCTTGAAGGTCAGCATCTCGCCGAACACGCTTGCGGTTTCCGCCAGCGTCAGCGGCGTCGGCGCCATCAGCGCGCCGTTCTTCGCCGCCAGCACCTGATGGACGCCATGACCGAGCTCGTGCGCCAGCGTCATCACGTCGCGCGGCTTGCCCTGATAGTTCATCAGCACATAGGGATGCGCCGACGGCGTGGTCGGATGCGAGAACGCACCGGGCGCCTTGCCGGGACGGACCGGCGCATCGATCCAGCGATCGCTGAAGAAGCGCTCCGCGATCTCGGCCATCCTGGGCGAGAAGCCGCTATAGGCCGACAGCACCATGTTGCGCGCCTCGGGCCAGGCGATGGTGCCGGTCGCCGCGAACGGCAGCGGGGCGTTACGGTCCCAGTGCGGCAGCTTCTTCTTTTTGAACCAGCCGGCTTTCAGCGCGTAATAGCGGTGCGACAGCTTCGGATAGGCCGCGCGCACCGAGGCGACCAGCGCATCGACCACCTCGCGCTCGACGCGGTTGTTGAGATGGCGGGAATCCGCGACATCCTGGAAGCCGCGCCAGCGGTCGGAGATTTCCTTGTCCTTGGCGAGCGTATTGGTGATCAGCGCGAAGCTACGCTCATTGTCCTTGAAGGTCTTGGCGAGCGCCTGCGCGGCAGCCTTGCGCTTGTCCCCCGCCTTGTCCTGCAGCAGGTTCAGCGTCGGCTCGATCGCGAGCTCCTTGCCGCCGACCTTGAAACGCAGACCGGAGATGGTCTGGTCGAACAGCCGGTTCCAGGCCGCATAGCCGCTTTGCGCCTTTTCGTGGAACAGCTGCTCGACCCGATCCTCGAGCTGGTATGGCTTGTCCTTGCGCAGATCCTCGATCCACGGCCGGTAATGGCCGAGCTCGGGTTCGGCCATCGCGCGCTCGATCATATCGTCGTCGACGCGATTGAGCTCGAGCGAGAAGAACAACAGATGCACCGACGCGGCGGTCAGCCGCTCGGAGACATCACCGTAGAATTTCGAGATCGCGGGATCGACGCTGTCGCCGGCATGGACCAGGCCGGCGTAAGAGCCGAGACGGCCAGCCAAATCGTCGATCGCCTCATAGCGCCTGATCGCCTCGGCCAGCCACTTTCCGCCGCCCTCCTTGGCGGTATTTTCGGCAAGCTTGCCCTTGTAGTCGGTCTCAAACGCGACGCAATCTGCGTCCATTTTCTGCAAGTCGCGTGCGACCTCAGGCGCATCGATACCGGAGTAGAGATCTGCCAGATTCCATTCCGGAAGCTTGCCGGTCTTGCTGGCTGCCTTTCTCGCCGCCGGGCCGCCCGCGGACGATTTGCGTTGCGCGGCCGTCTTGCGCAACGCGGCTTCCTTGCGGAGAGCGGCCTTGCCGAGGGCAGACTTGCTGGATGCAGTTTTGGAGCGCGAGGTCATCTTGTTCGTAACCTTGGTTCAGTCGGAAAGATGTCGGCGGCGGCGGAATAAATGCGGGTTTGCAACATTTAAGAGTGCGTTAATCGGCATCGGCGACATTGCCCCGATTCGAGACAAATAAACGTAGCGTGCGGGGAAAACCATGGCTGCCACCATTTTGATCGCCGATGACGACGCAGTACAGCGCCGTTTGGTTGAAAACATGGTGCAGAAGTGCGGCTATGAGCCCCTCGTCGTGGACAGTGGCGACGCGGCGATCGCGGCCCTGACCGCATCCGAGACGCAGGCGATTGACGCCGTCGTGCTCGACCTCGTGATGCCGGGCCTCGACGGTCTTGGAGTCCTCGCAAAAATTCGTGAAGCTGGTTTGACCGTCCCGGTCATCGTGCAGACCGCGCATGGCGGCATCGACAATGTCGTGTCGGCGATGCGCGCCGGTGCCCAGGATTTCGTCGTCAAGCCGGTCGGGTTCGAGCGGCTGCAGGTTTCCCTGCGCAACGCCCTCAACGCCTCGGCGCTGAAGGGCGAATTGCAGCGGATTCGCCACAGCCGCGAGGGCCGGCTGACCTTCTCCGATATCATCACCCGCAGCGAGGCGATGGCCGGGGTGTTGCGCACCGCGCAAAAGGCCGCGTCCTCGACGATCCCGGTGCTGATCGAGGGCGAATCCGGCGTCGGCAAGGAACTGTTCGCGCGCGCCATTCACGGCAGCAGCGAGCGCAAGGCCAGGCCGTTCGTTGCGGTGAATTGCGGCGCGATCCCGGACAATCTCGTCGAATCGATCCTGTTCGGCCACGAGAAGGGCGCCTTCACCGGCGCCACCGAGCGCCATCAGGGCAAGTTCGTCGAAGCGCATGGCGGCACGCTGTTCCTCGACGAGGTTGGTGAGTTGCCGCTGGCCACGCAGGTGAAATTGCTGCGCGCCCTGCAGGAAGGCACCGTCGAGGCGGTCGGCGGCCGCAAGCCGGTCAAGGTCGATGTTCGCATCATCTCGGCGACCAACCGCAAGCTGCTTGATCTCGTGAAAGGCGGCCAGTTCCGCGAGGACCTGTTCTATCGCCTGCACGTGCTGCCACTGACCATTCCGGCGCTGCGACAGCGGCGCGAAGACATCCCGCATCTGCTGCGGCATTTCCTGGCGCGGTTCTGCGCCGAGGAAAACCGCAACATCACAGGCATCAGCGGCGAGGCGATGGCCCACCTCTCGCAGCTCGACTGGCCGGGCAACATCCGCCAGCTCGAGAACACGGTGTACCGCGCCGTGGTGATGAGCGATGGCGACCAGCTCGGGCTCGCCGATTTCCCGCAAGGAACGGCGCATCCGGCGCCGGAGGGCAAATCGCTGCAGGGCGAGCCGCTGGTGGTGTCGCCATCCACGGCCCCCGCCATGATCTCCGGTAATGAAATACCGGTTGTCGCCTCCCTGCCCACCGCCGGCGGCCTTTCCATGCTCAATGCCGCGGGCGAGGTGCGCCCCCTGGAAGATCTCGAGAACGAGATCATCCGCTTCGCGATTTCGCATTATCGCGGACAGATGTCGGAGGTCGCGCGCCGCCTCAAGATCGGCCGCTCGACGCTCTACCGCAAGCTCGACGAAGCTGCGGCTGGCGCGCGCGCAAGCGACGCCACTTAGCTCTCGAGGCCGATAGGCCGCACCAGGGAACCTTTTGAACCGTGTCGTGGCGGTGACAGACAAAGGCTGTGCCGCGTGGCAAAAACGCACAGCCCGGAGCGAAATCAGCTGCTTCGAGGTCAGTTTGTCGTGAGTTGCCCCGCATGGCGCTGGCTGCATGAGAGGGGCAAAGGTATCGTCTGCGTTCGTTGCGTGCAGGCGTGCGAGTCGATCGAGAGGCCGGCGCTTCGCGCAAGCTATGAAACCAAATTCTGATTTGAACTGTTCCAGCTTGATGAGGGGCAGTTTCACCCAGGGGGTGTGACGATGCGTGACTGTTCGAACAACCGTCGAGGATTTGACCGCGTATTGATGGCCGTCGCGGCAACCTTCCTCACGGTGTCCGCGACCTCGGCCCTCGCGCAGGACACGCCGCACTCCAGCGCTTCGGAACTCGCGATCGACGCGGCGATCCCGCGCCCCGAACCGGCCAACGTGCCGCCCCCCACCGCAAGCGATTTCAAGGCCGACACCACCGCCGCGCTGCCCGATGCAGCCAAGCCGGCCGACGTGAAGCCAGCGGATGTGCATGCCACCGAAGCCAAGCCTGCTGAGACAAAACCGGTCGACGCCAAGCCGGCAGAGCCGAGCGCGACTGCAAAGGCCGTCGAGCCGAAGCCTGCCGATGCCGTAACCGCGCCGGCGACGAAGCCCGCCGACGCGCCAAAGACCGATACCGCCGTCGCGCCGGCGGCGGCCACCCCCGCCCCTGCAACGGCCACCGCGCCTGCCGCAAGCCCCGCGCCTGCAACGGCAGCGGCGCCGGCCACAGCTCCTGCTCCCGCGACCGCCGCAGCGCCGGCGGGCGAACCGGCGAAGGCGGCAAGCAACGTTGCTGCCGAGGATCAGCCGGTTGCCGACAAGCTGCGCGAACTGCTCGCCAGCAAGTCGCTGCGTAGCTTTGACCGCAAGAACGAGCGCGCAGCGGCCGAGAAGTTCTATTCGGCTCGCGAATACGCGCCGGTGTTCACCAAGGCCGGCAAGCTGACCGACGCCGGCAAGGGCGTCATCGCCCGCCTGAAGGATGCGGCCGCCGACGGCCTCGATGCATCAGACTATCCGGTGCCGGATTTCGCCGCGGCGACCTCGCCGGACGCGCTGGCCGACGCCGAGCTGAAGCTCGCCGCCAGCATGCTGGACTACGCCCGCCAGGCCCAGAGCGGCCGCATGCACTGGTCGCAGGTGTCGGCGGACATTCTCTATCCGGAGCACCCGATCGATCCGGCGGAAGTGTTCGCCAATGTGACCTCCGCCAAGGACGCCTCCGCCGCGCTCGACGGCTACAACCCGCCGCAGAAGCTCTACAAGGAGCTGAAGAAGAAGCTCGCCGAGCTGCGCGGCCAGGGCGACGGTCCGGTCATCACGATCGCGGACGGTCCGACGCTGAAATATTTGCCGGCGCGCAAGAAGCAGGCTGCGGTCGAGATGGACGATCCGCGCGTGCCGGACCTGCGCAACAAGCTCGGCATCACCGAGGATGCCGACAGCACCAAGTATGACGCGACGGTCGCGCGGGCGGTGGAGAAATTCCAGAGCAGCGTCGACCTCAAGCCGACCGGCGTTCTCGACGAGCGCACGGTCAAGGCGCTGAACAATCCGAAGCGCGACCGGCAGATCGACACCGTGATCGTCAACATGGAGCGCTGGCGCTGGCTGCCGCGCCAGCTCGGCGCCGCCAGTGTCGGCAATGCCTATGTGATCCTCAACATCCCGGACTACACGCTGAAGGTGATGCAGAACGGCGCGCCGGTCTGGACCACCCGCGTCGTCACCGGGAAGCCCGGCCAGCATGCCACGCCGCTTCTGACCGAGACGATGAAGTACATCACGGTCAATCCGACCTGGAACGTGCCGCCGTCGATCATCTACAACGAATATCTGCCGGCCCTGCAGCAGGATCCGACGGTGCTGCAGCGCATGGGCCTCAGGCTCGAGCGCAACCGCGACGGCTCGATCCACATTTCGCAGCCGCCGGGTGAAGCCAACGCGCTCGGCCGCATTCGCTTCAACTTCCCGAACAAGTTCCTGGTCTATCAGCACGACACGCCGGACAAGTACCTGTTCGCGAAGGACGAGCGCGCTTTCAGCCACGGCTGCATGCGCGTGCAGAATCCCGATCAGTACGCCGCCGTCCTGCTCAACATTACCGAGCCGAACCAGCACTACACGCCGGAGCGGATCCGCAGCATGTACGGTTCGAGCGAGGTCGACCTGAAATTCCCGACGCCGATCCCGGTAAACATCACCTACCAGACCGCGTTCGTGGACGATGCCGGCAAGCTGCAATTGCGCAGGGACGTTTACGGCCGCGACGCCGCCATGCTGTCGCTGCTCAGGAACGGCCGCGGCAAGGATCTCGAGACGGTAGTGGCGCACGCCCAGCCGAGCTACTCGCGTCCGCCGAGCAGCAGCCTGCCCGCCGGCGTCAATGTCGCCGGCGACAACGGCTTTGGCTCCTCCGGACCAAACTTCTTCGAGCGCCTGTTCGGGGGATTCGGACAGCCGGAGCCGCAGCCGATCCGTCGTGGGCAGGCCCAGCAGCAGCGCCGGGTGATCACCCGCTGATCTGCATTTCGGCCCGATTGGGATAAATTTTGAAGCAAAATCAACGATCTCGCTCAAAAGGCGAGATCGTTTACGTTAACCATTTCGGGTCTCGGCCGGGGAGCAGGGCTATCTTTTGCCACAGTCGCCCAGTTAGTTAAGCCTAACTTGGGGGCGGGTCGGTAAACCTCGGTTAACCCTCCCGCTTTAAGAAAGCGTTCACCGTCTTCCGCAGGGGGTCTGCGAAAGATGCCGACCGAACGCTCGTCGACTGGGTGGGCTCATAGTGCTGGCTGTCTTCGCACGCCGCTGCAATCCGCTGTCGTTGCCTAAGGCCGGATACCAAGTCGGCCTGACTGCGCTATTGCTGTTGGCGGGCGCAGGATCGGTGCACGATGCCACCGCGCTGAACCAGACCCGCACCCTCTCCTTCCACCACACCCATTCCGGCGAAGACCTCACCGTCACCTTCAAGCGCGAGGGCCGCTACGACGAAGGCGCGCTGAAGCAGCTCAACCACTTCCTGCGCGACTGGCGTTCCCAGGATGAAACGGTGATGGACCGTCACCTCTTCGACATCCTGTGGGACGTCTATAACGACGTCGGCGGCAAGCAGCCGATCCAGATCATCTCCGCCTATCGCGCCCCTGCCACCAACGCCATGCTCCGCCGCCGCTCCTCGGGCGTTGCGCGCCACAGCCAGCACATGCTGGGGCATGCGATGGACTTCTTCATCCCGGGCGTGCCGCTGGAGCAGATCCGCTACGCCGGCCTCCGCCTGCAGCGCGGCGGCGTCGGCTTCTATCCGACCTCGGGCTCGCCGTTCGTCCATCTCGACACCGGCAGCATCCGCCACTGGCCGCGCATGACCCGCGATCAGCTGGTCAGGGTGTTCCCCGACGGCCGCACCGTCCATGTCCCGACCGACGGCACGCCGCTCAAGGGCTATGAGCTTGCCAAGGCCGATATCGAGCGCCGCGGCAATGGTGACGATGCCGCGACCATCGGCAAGCCGAGCCTGTTCGCGAAGCTGTTCGGTGGCGGCAAGTCGAGTGACGATGAAGACGAAGGCGCGGCCAGCGTGAACGACAAGCCCGCCGCCAACACCGTGGTGGCCGCCGCCGCGCCCGCCAAAGCCGCCGATCCGGTTCCGCTGCCGCGCGCCAAGCCGCAGTTCGCCGCCGCCATCCAGCTCGCCGCCGCCGACGCCCAACTCGTTCCGATGCCGAAGGCGAAGCCCGCGGTGCAAGTGGTGCAGGTGGCCGAGAACACCGCGCCGCAATCGCCTGCCGACATCATCAATGCCCGCGGCTTCTGGGGTGACGAGGGTGAGGCGCCGAAGCAGGCGTCGGCGGCGCAGATAGCCGCGCTGAAGGCCCGTGAGGCGGTCGGCGGTAGCGATCCGCAGACCACAGCCAGCACGACGACCGAAAACTTCAACAAGGCGCTGGCCTATGCGCCCGCGGCGTCACCGGTCGATCGCGCCAACATCGTCGCAGCGACCGCGCCGATCCCGCGCAACGTGCGCCCGACGCGCAATGCCGCGGGTCCTAGCACCGAAATCAACACCGTCGTTGCCAAGGGCGCACCGAGCCAGGGCGTGATCACCACCTCCGCGCGGATCTCGGCCGCCAAGGGCAACGATATCTGGATGCGCGTGGTGATGCTGGCGCCGAGCGCCAGCAATGCCATGCTGACCACGGTGCTTGGCGACACCGACATGACCATGATGCGGGCTCATTTCGTGAAGCCGCAGGCCGCCGTCGTCATGACCTTCTCGGAAGATCCGATGATGGGCATGACCTGCGACCGCTTCTCGGGCTCGGCGACCGCCCTCCTGACGACCCAGTCCTTCGTGCTCCGCACCGCCTCGCTGCGCTGAGCCGCGCTTCTGCCGACAAGATAGCTTTCCGCCCCTTCAGGCCGGCAGCCCTGCCTTGAGCAGGCCGGCCTCGTAACGCGACCGATCGGGCTCGCACTTGTAGCGCTGCGTTGTCAGGTGCGTGGCAACCGAGAAGCTCGGCTCGCGCTTCAGCACCTCGGCGGCGTGGGCAGAGGCCGCCACCGTGTTGCCCATCTGCGCGAAGGTCGCCGCGAGGAAGGCATGATGGGTGTGGTCGGGGCGCGTGATGCGCGAGAACGCCTCGACGGCGTCGGCGTATTTCTCGGCGCAATAGCAGGCCCGGCCGAGATGGCTCCAGAAGCGCTCCGGATGGAACGGATTGAGGCGCATCGCCCGCTTGATCCAGTCGATGCCCTCCTCGGGCCGCCCGAGCCAGGTCAGGAGCTCGCCCTGCTGCACGACCACGAGGTCGTAGTTCGGGTTCAGCGCGAGCGCGCGCTCCTGGTGGAAGGCCGCCTTGTCGTGGTCGTCGCGGTTAAGGTTCAGCGCGGCGAGGATCCGGTGCACGTCACTGTCATTGTCGTCGAGCTTGAGCGCGATCTCGAGCTCTGCGGCGACCTGCGCCATGGTCGCGTCGCGGTCGGTGCACCAGTTGTAGACCCAGGTCTGGCCGAGCACGCAGGCCCGCCAGGCGTGGGCATGGGCATAGTTTGGGTCAAGCACGATGGCCCGCTCGAGCAAGCGCTGCGCCTCCGCGTTGTCGTCCCGTGCCGAGCGATGATGCAGCACCTTGGCGGCAAGCACGCATTCATAGGCCGCCATGTTGTCGGTCGGCTTGCGCTTGACGCGGTCATGCGCGGCAGCCTCGACGCGCCCCGGCAAGGTCGCCACGATAGCGCGCGTCATCTCGTCCTGGATCGCGAAGATGTCGGCAAGCTCGCGGTCGTAGCGTTCGGCCCAGACGTGCCGGTCGGCCACGGCGTCGATCAGCTGCACGGTGACGCGGATCCGGCCGCCCGCCTTCCGCACGCTGCCTTCCAGCACATAGTCGACGGCGAATTCCTTCGCGACGTCCTGCACCTTCACGGCCTTGCCCTTGTACACGAAGCTCGAGTTGCGCGAGATCACCAGCAGATCGTGGAAGCGCGACAGCTCGGTGATGATGTCCTCGGTGAGCCCGTCGGCGAAGAATTCCTGCTCGGGATCGCCGCTCATGTTGACGAGCGGCAGCACGGCGATGGAGGGCTTCTTGGCGACGACAGGGGCGGCCACCGCGCTCGGGTGCTCCGGAACGGGCCTGGCACCGGATTCGAGATGAACGCGAAAAACCCGGATCGGGCGCGCGATGTTCTTGACGGTCTGGTCGCCGAGATCCTCGAAGCTCAGATCTTCCAGGCGATCGCCGACCTGATCGCGGACCGCGCCGGAAATGCAGATGCCGCCGGGCTCGGCCAGCGTCTCCAGGCGGGACGCGACGTTGACGCCGTCGCCGAAGATATCGGCACCGTCAACGATCACGTCGCCAAGATTGATGCCGATGCGAAACTGCATCCACCGCGCCGGTGCGACGTCGGCGTTGCGCTTCGCCATCCGGCTCTGGACCTCGGCCGCGCACAGCACCGCATCGACGACGCTATGAAATTCAACCAGCAGGCCGTCGCCAGTGGTCTTGATGATGCGGCCGCGATTCTTGGCGATGGCCGGATCGATCAGCTCGATGCGATGGGTTTTGAGGCGCGCAAGGGTGCCCGTCTCGTCAGCCTCCATCAGGCGGCTATAGCCGACCATGTCGGCGGCGAGGACCGCAGCGAGCCGGCGCTCTGGTCCTGGCACGTCCATCTGAACGATCTGCCCGGTTGCCTCGCCGGCAGTGTAGCAAATCCCGGCATTTCACCCAAGCCTCGACAGGAGGCCTTCCAGCAGCTTTGACCTGAGCCTTTGAGGGGCGCGCCTTGGAGGACGCCTTTGGGGGCGCCCTTGGCGAACGCCCGGCAGAGAGTGGGCCGCCGGCCGCCTCAGAGCATCCCCAAAGCCTGCATGTAGGTCTCCAGGATGGTCTCCTGCTCCTGGCGCTCGTTCGGATCCTGCTTGCGCAGACGGATGATGGCGCGCAGCGCCTTGACGTCGAAGCCGTTGCCCTTGCTCTCGGCATAGACGTCGCGGATGTCGTCCGAGATCGTCTTCTTCTCTTCTTCCAGCCGCTCGATGCGCTCGATGATGGACTTGAGCTGGTCCTTGGCAAATCGCGTTGCGGGCTCTTCCTTGACGGCGGCAGACGTGGTGGCCATCGCGCACTCCTGAACAGGTATCAAAATGTTACGCGAATACGCGCCTTGCGCACCGCTTGCTGCGGGCGACCCTCGATTTTGGCGCGCGTTCCGTCAAGGAAACATCGCGCTCATCCACAGCGCGCCCACAGGAGATGCTGGTCTTTCAGGTATAAACGTCATTCCGGGGCGATGCGGCAGCATCGAACCCGGAATCTCGAGATTCCGGGTCTGGTGCTAACGCACCATCCCGGAATGACGTTGCTCGGCTTAATGCCCGCTTTGGGCTTTCTTCATCGCCGCGAGCTGCTCCGGCGTCGCGCTGCCCTGATACTTCGCCTTCCATTCCTCATACGGCATGCCGTAGACCGCCTCACGGCTCTCGTCCTTGCTCACCGCAAGGCCCTTGGCGTCGGCCTCTTCCTTCATCCAGTTGGACAGGCAGTTGCGGCAGAAGCCGGCGAGGTTCATCAGGTCGATGTTTTGCACATCGGTGCGGTTGCGCAGGTGACTGACGAGACGCCGGAAGACCGCGGCCTCGAGTTCCGTTCTGGTTTTGTCGTCAATGCTCATGATCGTGATCCCGTGTGTCGCGCTCACCATATTGATATCAGGTGGGAATTGTCACAGATTTTGCCATATCGGCGCGCAAAACGGACCCGTCCGGCCACCCCGGCCATAGTCCGACAGCGTCGCAGACGGGCGCCTGCCCGTTGACAGTGCCGGCCGGGCACGCGAAATCGTCCATGATTTGATATAGCTTCGCTGCATGAGCCCAACAGATTCCCTCGCCTCAGCTCCCCGCAATATCCGTCTGACGTTGGCCGGCCTCCTGCCGGTGCTGGCGCTGGTCGCGGCCTGCCTGTGGACGAGCCCGGCGGCGGCCGATTTCCGGCTCTGCAACAACACCTCGAGCCGCGTCGGCATCGCGCTCGGCTACAAGGACGCCGAGGGCTGGACCACCGAGGGCTGGTGGAACGTGTCGTCGCGCACCTGCGAGACCTTGCTGCGCGGCAACCTTGTGGCGCGCTATTACTACATCTACGCTCTCGACTATGATCGCGGCGGCGAATGGTCCGGCCAGGCCTTCATGTGCTCGCGCGACAAGGAATTCACCATCAAGGGCACCGAAAATTGCCTGGCGCGCGGGTTCGACCGCACCGGCTTCTTCGAGGTCGACACCGGCGAGCAGCGTGCATGGACCGTCCAGCTGACCGAAGCCAACGAACAACAGCCGCAGAAAGTACCGGGAATGCCGGGCGGCGTGGGTCCAGGAAGTCCCGGGGCGATGCCGGGCCTGCCCAACCCGCCGCCGGGCGCAGCGCCTCCGGGCGCGTCTGGTCTGCCGCCAGCCGCACCACCCGGAAACAAACCATGAGACGACTGCGTCGAATCAAGATCCTCGCAACGCTCGGCCCGGCCTCCTCAGACAGCGCGATGATCCGCAAGCTGTTCGAGGCGGGCGCCGACGTCTTCCGCATCAACATGAGCCATACCCCGCACGACAAGATGCGGGAGCTGGTCAAGACCATCCGCAATGTCGAATCGAGCTACGGCCGGCCGATCGGCATCCTGGTCGACCTGCAAGGGCCGAAGCTGCGGCTTGGCTCGTTCGCGGAAGGCTCGACCCAGCTCAAGAACGGCCAGAGCTTCATTCTGGATTCCGACAAGACGCCGGGTGACAACAGCCGCGTCCAGCTTCCGCATCCGGAGATCCTCGCGGCGCTCCGCCCGGGCCATGCGCTGTTGCTCGACGACGGCAAGGTGCGGCTGATCGCCGAGGAAACCTCGCCCGAGCGCGCAGTCACGCGCGTCGTGATCGGCGGCAAGATGTCGGACCGCAAGGGCGTCAGCCTGCCCGATACCGATCTGCCGGTGTCGGCGATGACCGCAAAGGACCGCGCCGACCTGGAAGCCGCGCTGCCGGAGGGGATCGACTGGGTCGCGCTGTCCTTCGTGCAACGTGCCGAGGACGTGATCGAGGCCAAGAAGATGATCCGCGGCCGCGCCGCCGTGATGGCCAAGATCGAGAAGCCGCAGGCGATCGACCGCCTTGCCGACATCATCGAAGCGTCGGACGCGCTGATGGTGGCGCGCGGCGATCTCGGCGTCGAACTGCCGCTGGAGCGGGTGCCGAGCCTGCAGAAGCAGATGATCCGGATGGCGCGCCGCGCCGGCAGGCCGGTGGTAGTCGCGACCCAGATGCTGGAATCGATGATCCAGGCGCCGGTGCCGACGCGCGCCGAAGTCTCCGACGTCGCCACCGCCGTCTACGAAGGCGCCGACGCCATCATGCTGTCGGCGGAATCCGCCGCCGGCAAATTCCCGGTGGAGGCAGTCTCCACCATGAACCGCATCGGCGAGGAGGTCGAGCGCGACCCGACCTATCGCAACGTGATCAACGCGCAGCGCGTCGATCCCGAAGCGACGGTGGGTGACGCCATTGCCGACGCCGCGCGGCAGATCGCCGAGACGCTCGACCTGTCGGCGATCATCTGCTGGACGTCATCAGGTTCGACCGCGATCCGCGTGGCGCGCGAGCGCCCCAAGGTGCCGGTGGTCGCGATCACGCCGAACCTCGTCACCGGCCGCAAGCTGTCGGTGGTGTGGGGGGTGCATTGCGTGGTCGCCGAGGACGCTCACGATCTCGACGACATGGTCGACCGCGCCGGCTCGATTGCGTTCCGCGACGGTTTTGCCAAGGCCGGCCAGCGCGTCATCATCGTTGCCGGCGTTCCGCTGCGCGCGCCCGGCACCACCAACATGCTGCGCATCGCCTCGGTCGGCCCGAAGGGCGACGCGCAGCTCTAGATTCCAGTTTGACGCGTCTTCTTCACACGAACCGGTGCCTATTTCGCTCGAAAACGCTCTAACCCGCCGCGCCGCGATCAGCCCTGCAACGACGCGTCGAGCGTGATCTTGGTGTTGAGCAGCTTCGACACCGGACATCCGGCCTTCGCCTTGCCGGCCAGTTCCTGGAACGTCGCATTGTCGGCGCCCGGGATCTTCGCCGACAGCGTCAAGTGCACCGCGGTGATGGCGAAGCCGTCGGCGACCTTCTCCAGGGTCACATCGGCCTTGGTCTCCATATGCTCCGCCGTGAGCTTGGCTTCGCCCAGGATCAGCGACAGCGCCATCGTGAAGCAGGCGGCGTGCGCCGCGCCGATCAGCTCCTCCGGGTTCGAACCGGGCTTGCCCTCGAAACGGCTGGCGAAGCCGTAGGGGTAATCCGAGAGCGCGCCGCTCTTGGTCGAGATCGCGCCCTTGCCGTCCTTGATGCCGCCCTGCCATTTGGCCGAGCCATGGGTCGTCGTCATGCGTTGCTCCGTGAGGTGGTTGAGCCCAGCCCGCAAAACTACAACGCCATTGCGACAGAACTGTTCTTCGCGCGCGCTGGCCTCAGGCGCCGACCAGCGCCTTCGCCGGAGTCGTCGCCTGCACCACGAGGCCCCGCGCGCGTGCGTCCATCACGCCGACCGCGCGCAGCGCTAGCAGCGTCACGGTCTGCACCGCGTCACGCAGCTTGATCGGATCGTCGAGATTGGCCGGCGCCAGCGGGCCGACCAGCGCTTCATGCAGCGCGCCGAGCAAGGCAGTGGCGGCCAGCGCCGTGTCCTGCGCCGGCAGGTGGCCGGCGCGCACCGCGGCATCGATGCGCATGGCCAGCTCGCCGGAAATATCGCGGCGGCTGGCGAGGCGCGAGGCGGTGACGTCGACGTCGACCGGCTCGGCCAAAATGCCCCAGGCGAGCTTGCGCTGCGACAGCACGTGGACCGCGATCGTCGTCACCGCGGCAGCCAGCGCCGATGACGGCCCTGGCGCGGCATCGGCCGCACGCCGGATCGCCGTGAGCTCGTCGCGCGAGACTTCCGTGATCAATTCCGAGATCAGCTCGGCCTTCGACGGGAAATAGCGGTAGACCGTTCCGGCCGCGACATTGGCCCGCACCGCGACGGGTGCGATCTGGACCGCTGCCATACCGCCCGCCGCCGCCGCGTCCCGCGCAGCCGACAGGATGGCGCTGCGCCGCGCGGCCAGCCGTTTCACGACCTGATGAGTTCGCCGGTAGACCATGGCGTTCCGTCCCCCCGCCGTGCGCCCCGGCCGGCGCCCACCGGCAGAACACACGAGTCTTCAACGTTTTGAGCGATTGATCCCGCAATCGCCTGAAGAAGTGAACAACTATTCAGACTGAATGACAAGCTGGAATTGTAAGGATTTTTTGCAACCTCTGGTACCACCTCTGATTGAGCCGGCGACGCTCCGGCCGCTCCCGGCCGGATCAGGGCCGCGATGGTAAATCGCCGGCTAAGGCGATCGCTCGAAATCGAGGTATCTGATCTTGCGCACGCGCGCGATATCGCTGCGGCATTTACCCGAATTTATCGGAAGCCGTGGTCGAGTGCGCGCTGGCGTCACGCGGTGGCGTTGGCTCTGGATGCCCCGGCCGAAACAAGCAAGAAAGCGCATGTCACTCTCCATCACCAGCAGCGTGAGCAGCCGTAGCGCGGCGCGAGGACTGGTGCCGCTGTGCGCCGCCGTGGGCGCCTATCTGTTTTATCTCTCGGCCGGCGAAATCCTGCTGCGCGATTCCGACACGATGTGGCAGATCCGGGTCGGACAGTGGATCCTCGAACACGGCGCGATGCCGACATCGGACGTGTTCTCGTTCACCCGTTTCGGCGAGCCCTGGATCTCGAGCTCGTGGCTGTCGCAGGTGGTGTACGCGCTCGTATACGGCGGCGATTGGGCCGGGCCGGTGATCCTGTCGTCGATGGCGATCGGCGCGACGTTCGCAATCTTCCTGCATCTGTTGAGCCCGTATTTCGATCCGGCGCGCGCGCTTCTGATCGCGGCGCTGGCGCTGCTGTTGTCGACGATCCACTTCTTGGCGCGGCCGCATGTGCTGGCGCTGCCGGTGCTGCTGGCGTTCATCGGCGGCCTGCTCGCGGCCGCGGATCGCCGCACTTCACCGTCATGGTGGCTGCTGCCGCTGATGACGCTGTGGGCCAATCTGCATGGCGGCTTCGTTCTCGGGCTGGCGCTGATCGGACCGATCGGACTGGAGGCGGTGTGGAACGCGGAGCCCGGCCGCCGCCGCCAGCTTGTCGTGCGATGGGGCCTGTTCGGCCTCGCCGCGCTGGCCGCGAGCTGCCTGACGCCCTATGGCTGGAACAGCCTGCTGGGCGCGACCAAGATCCTCAGCCTCGGCAAATTGCTGACGCTGATCGGGGAATGGAAGCCGGCGGATTTCAGCAAGCCCAGCTTCTTCGAAGCCACGCTGCTCGGCCTGATCGGCCTGATCTGCTATCGCAGGCTGACGCTGTCGGTGCCGCGGATCCTGCTGCTGCTCGGGCTGATCTGGATGGCGCTGAGCCATGTCCGCAACATCGAGGTATTCGCGTTCATCGCTCCGCTGGTGCTCGCCAAGCCGATCGCCGAGCAATGGGGAACGGCAGGCGCCACCGCCGCCCGCTTCGAAGAAACGCGCGCATTTCCCGTCGTCACGATCCTGGCTGTGATCGCGATGGTGATCGGCGCATGGGTGACGACGGCGATGTTCGTCGCGCAGCATCAGTTCAAATTCCTCCCGATGTTCTCGCCCGTTGCCGCGGTCGACGTGCTGCAGCAGCACAAGGCGCAACGCGTGTTCAGCACCGCGCCGTTCGGCGGCTACATGGTCAGCCGCGACATGAAGGTGTTCATCGACGGCCGCGCCGAGCTCTATGGCGAGCAATTCGTGCTCGACTATTACGATGCGCTCGATGCCCGCGACGTCGGCCGGCTGCTGGGCCTGCTCGACAAATACCGGATCGATGCCACGCTGCTGAGCTCGGACTCTCCCGCCGGCAACGCGCTGGATCATCTGAAGGGCTGGAAGCGGGTGTACAAGGACGACATCGCCGTGATCCATGTGCGCTCGGACGAGACGAAGACCGGCGCGGCGGCGGCGGGTCAGAGCACGAACTAACCGACGCCGCACAAGTCCAAAATCGCATCGTCGTCCCGTCATCTTGAGGTGCGAGCCTTGCGGCGCAATTGCGCCGCTGGGCGAGCCTCGAAGGATGAATCGGCCACCAGTCGGGCCGTCGATCCTTCGAGACGCCGCTGCGCGGCTCCTCAGGATGACGGGTTTGATCCCCGGCGCTCACAGTTCAAGCGCGATCAGCCCCACCCTCAATTCCCTGTCTGAAGTTCGCCGAAGCGATCCCAGGTCTTGCCGTTGAAGCGCATCAGCTGCATCTGATCGACCGGCACGTGGTCGGCCGGCGAGGTGTTGACCTTGATGCCCGGCAGCAGCATCGGCAATTCCAGGCCCTTGATCGCGAATGCCTGACGCAGGATGTTCTCGGTCGAGAGATCGTCGCCGCAGGCCTTGAGCACCGCCTCCAGCGCCATCGCGCTGTTGTAGGCGTTGACGTAATTGGTGTCGTGCTGATCGCCTTCCGGCACGTATCTGGTCATGAACTCGCGCCAGCCCTTCATGCCGGGATCGTCGCTCCATGCCGGGTCGTCCGGATCCTTCACATAGGCCGTGGAGATGATGCCGGTGCCGGCTTCGACGCCGGCTGGCTGCATTACGGTCGAGATCCACACCGCTGTGTTGGACAGGAAAGTCATCGGCCGCCAGCCGATCTCAAAGGCCTTGCGGATCGACTGCGCCGCGAATTTCGGCGTCGCCGCGATCACGAAGACGTCGGCATTGGTGGCCTTCAGCTTGACGATCTGGGAGTCGATCGTCGGGTCCGTGATCTCATAGGTCGCAACCGTGACCAGAGACTCATACTTCTCGCCGAGCACGTCCTTGAGGCCGGCGAGATAGTCGCGGCCGTAGTCGTCGTTCTGCGAGATGACGGCGAACCTTGCATTCGGATTCTTCGCCAGCGCATAGCGCGCATAGAGCCGTGCCTCGTAGCGGAACGGCGCCTGCACGCCCATTGTTGCCTGCGGGAATTGCGTGATGTCGCCGAATTTCGAGGCGCCGGAGGCCAGGAACAGCTGCGGGGTGTTCTTGCCCTGCAGGTATTTTGCGATCGCGGTATTGTGCGCGGTGCCGATCGAGGAGAAGATCAGCGCGACCTCGTCGCTCTCGACGAGGCGGCGCGTCTGCTCCACCGTCTTCGGCGGCGCGTAGGAATCGTCCAGCGAGATGAAGTTGATCTTGCGGCCATTGATGCCGCCGCGCTCGTTCAGCATCCTGAAATAGCCGGCCTCGCCCTTGCCGAGCGCGCCGAACGCCGACACCGGCCCGCTATAGGGCATGGTCTGGCCGATCCTGATTTCGGTTGATGTGACGCCGCGCATCTCGGCGGCGATGGAAGACGTGGGCAGCAGCAGGAACGAAATGGCGCCAAGCGCGCCGAATGCCTTGCGCATCGGCCTCCCCTCCCCTTTTTCTTGCCGCGCCATCAGACAACGCGGCCGTGCCGTTTACGGCTTGGCGGGAGGATGCCACGGCGCCGCAGCGGAGGCCACGGATATTCGAAAGGTGCGATTTCAGCGCTTGCCGCGGTCCCTGACCGGGATCACGAATTTCAGTCCCGACCAGACGTCATCGACCGCACAGACCTTGACGTCGACCAGGCCGTTCGCGAGCCCGGTTGCGCGGACCTGTCTCTCCGTAAGATCGGTCGCGACACCCGAACTCTTCTTCGGCCACGATACCCAGATCATGCCGTCAGGGGCGATCGCATGACGGTAACGCCGCAGCCTGGCCGCAAGCCCCTCGGCCTTGGCGGCGAACAGGTGCACGGCATCGAGCGGTGCCCGTGCGGTCTTCGCTACCAGCACATCGGCGGGCAGCTCGCCGACAACGTCGCCATAGGGAACGGACAACCCGTCGACAAAAATACAAAAGCCCGGCTTGAGGCCGAGCTTTTGCACAACTGGTCTGCCGGAAGTGCCGGCCATCGCGGGCGAGGCTTACGCCTGCGGCTGCGGCTCCATGCCGGTGTCCGGATCGGGACGCGGGCGCGGCTTGCCGGCTGGCGGCACGGCGGATGCGCGCGGCGTCGACGGCTCCAGCACCGACTCCCGGTTGGGCTTCTTGCCCTTCAAGAGGTCGATGATCTCGTCGCCGGTCAGCGTCTCGAACTCGAGCAGGCCCTTGGCGAGCGCCTCGAGATCCTCGCGCTTCTCGGTGAGGATCTTGGTCGCCTCGTTGTAGCCTTCCTCGACCAGACGCCTGATCTCGGAGTCGATTTTCTGGACGGTAGCCTCGGACGCATTCTGCGTGCGCGAGACCGACATGCCGAGGAACACCTCGTCCTGGTTCTCGCCGTAGGAGACGGTGCCGAGCTCTTCCGAGAGGCCCCAGCGCGTCACCATCATGCGGGCAAGGCGGGTCGCCTGCTCGATGTCGGAGGCGGCGCCCGAGGTCACCTTCTCGCGGCCGAAGATCAACTCTTCGGCGACGCGGCCACCCATCATGATGGCAAGGCGCGAAGTCATCTGCTCGAGCGACATCGACAGCTTGTCGCGCTCCGGCAGCTGCATCACCATGCCCAGCGCACGGCCGCGCGGAATGATGGTCGCCTTGTGGATCGGATCGGTCGCGACGACGTTGAGGCCGACGATGGCGTGGCCGCCCTCGTGATAGGCCGTCAGCAGCTTCTCTTCCTCGGTCATCACGAGCGACTTGCGCTCGGCGCCCATCATCACCTTGTCCTTGGCCTCTTCGAACTCGGCCTGCGTCACCATCCGCTTGTTGCGGCGGGCGGCGGTCAGCGCAGCCTCGTTGACGAGGTTCATCAGATCGGCGCCCGAGAAGCCCGGGGTGCCGCGCGCGATGGTCTTGAGGTTGATATCCGGCGCCAGCGGCACCTTGCGAACGTGAACCTTGAGGATCTGCTCGCGGCCGACCACGTCCGGGTTCGGCACCACGACCTGGCGGTCGAAGCGGCCGGGACGCAGCAGCGCGGGATCGAGCACGTCGGGACGGTTGGTCGCCGCGATCAGGATCACGCCCTCATTGGCCTCGAAGCCGTCCATCTCGACCAGCAACTGGTTCAGCGTCTGCTCGCGCTCGTCATTGCCGCCGCCGAGGCCGGCGCCGCGATGACGGCCGACCGCGTCGATTTCGTCGATGAAGATGATGCAGGGCGCGTTCTTCTTGGCCTGCTCGAACATGTCGCGGACGCGGCTCGCGCCGACGCCGACGAACATCTCGACGAAGTCAGAACCGGAGATGGTGAAGAACGGCACGTTGGCTTCGCCCGCGACCGCGCGCGCGATCAGCGTCTTGCCGGTACCGGGAGGGCCGACCAGCAACACGCCGCGCGGAATCCGTCCGCCGAGCCGCTGGAATTTGCCGGGGTCGCGGAGGAATTCGACGATCTCCTGCAGGTCCTGCTTGGCCTCGTCGACACCAGCGACGTCCTCGAAGGTGACGCGGCCATGGGCCTCGGTCAGCATCTTGGCGCGCGACTTGCCAAAGCCCATCGCCTTGCCGGCGCCGCCCTGCATCTGCCGCGACAGGAAGATCCACACGCCGATCAGCGCGATGAACGGCAACCAGGAGACGAGCAGCGAAACGAACCACGGCACGTTGTCGCCGGGTGCCTTCGCGGTGATCTGCACCTTGGCGTCATAGAGACGCTTCACCAGCGAAGGATCGCTCGGCGCGTAGGTCTGGAAGCTCGTGCCGTTGTTGAAGGTGCCGTGAATCTCGGGCCCCTGGATCACGACGTCGCGGACATGGCCCTGATCGACCTCAGTGAGAAGCTGCGAGAACGAGATGTCCGAGGACGACGAGCGCTGGCCGGGATTCTGGAAAAGCGTGAACAACGCCAGCAACAGCAGGACAATGATGACCCAGAGGGCGAAATTCCGCAGATTGGCGTTCATGGTCTTCCTTCGTGGTCGCGCGGATCGCGGCCTCTCTCTATCCTTGGGCAGGCTCTGTGGGAATCCCCAGGGAATCCATCCCGTCGATGGCATACAATTTAGGTGCCGCTGGGGTAGATGCCAAGGGAACCACGCACGACTATTTACCGCATCCTAGCGCGATTCCCGGTCAAAAAATGGCGCTGAATCCGGTGTTTTTCCGGGGTGGTTAAGCCTCTTTGCCCGATTATGACAGCGATTGAAACAATCGAACCCGGCTCAGCGAGAGCGCCCCCGGCGGGGCGGTGCCGGGCCGATCCTGATCCGGCCGGCGGCGATGCTGATGACCGCTCCGGCAAGGGTCTGTTTCAGCCTGGATTCGCGTTTTCCCAAAGTCCCATCCAAGGCCTCGTCCATCGCGGCGAGCAGGGTTTCGACCTTGCCGAGCTCGGCCGGGCCCTCATGTCCGACGCGGTCGATGGCGCGCTTGAGCAGACGGACGCGGATTTCCTCGGGCATTACTGCGAACAGCGCAGCATCGAAGCCAGCGCCGGAGTTATCCTCGCTCTTCAACGCAAGATAGTGCTCGGCGCCGTCGACCAGCACCTCCAGGGCGGCGTTGGCGCGCGCGATCCGCGCGGCAAGCCGCGCCAGGTTCCGCGCGTCGCCGCCCTCCGCCGCGAGCATCGGCATCAGCGCGCGCAACCGTGGACGCGTGAAGGACCGATCGCGGTTGGTCGGATCGTCGGCAAAGCCGATGCGCGCCTTCTGCAGCGTCGCGATCAGCTGGGCCTTGGAGATGTCGAGCAGCGGCCGTGTCAGCAAGACGCCGTCGCGCTCGGTCTCGCGCGCCATTGCCGAGAGGCCCGCAACGCCGCTGCCGCGCAGCATCCGCATCAACAGCGTCTCGGCCTGATCGTCACGGGTGTGCGCGGTCAAAATATGCGTGGCGCCATGCTTGCGTGCGGCCTGCGCGAGCAGTCGATAGCGGGCCGCGCGCGCCGCTGCCGGCACGCCGGTTCCAGGCTTTGGTCCAGTCCAACGCAACGTGTGATGCGGCAGCTCGAGACTTCGCGCCAGCCGCTTGACGTCGCGCGCCTCGCGAGCCGCTTCAGGACGCAGGCCGTGATCGACCGTGACCGCCACCAGCCGCGGTCCCTGCGCGAGCGCGCGGCGCCAGCGCGCGGCGAGCCACATCAGCGCGACTGAATCGGGACCGCCGGACACCGCAAGCAGGAGCGCCGGCGCGCCCGCAAGGCCTGCGAACAGGCGCTTGGCGTCCCTTGCCGGGATGGCGGATTGATCGTCGGGCATCGCAAAACCAGCTGCTGGCGGAGAGGCCGGAAGCGGCCTTCCCGCATCTGGTTTAGCACTTCACGCGCTTCTGCTCGCGATCAACCGCAGCCTTGACCCCGCCGGACGCGCGCGGGTACTTCCGCGTGATCTCGCCGAACGCGGCGCAGGCCGCTTCCTTCTCCTTCAGCGCCGCCAGCGACTGGCCGAGCCGCAGCAGGGCGTCGGGCGCCTTCGCGGACTTGTCGAACTTGGTGGTCACGCCGAGGAAGGTCTCCGCAGCATCGCGATATTGCTGGCGCTGGAAATAGCTTTCGCCGAGCCAGTATTGCGAGTCCGCCACCAGGGGATCGTTCGGATACTTCTGGCCGAAGTTCTTCATCGTCTCTTCGGCGAGCGCATAGTCCTTGCGCTGCATATAGCCGATGCCGAGGTCGAACTCGTCCTTCGACGTCGCCGACGGCGGCAGCGTGGTCAGGGCTGCGCTCGCGCCGGGCGCACGCTGCGGGCTGGTGTTGCCGAGATTGAGCGGCTCGCCTGCCCCACGGCCGCCGGGCGCACCAACCGCCGCCTCACTGGGCATCGGCATCCCGCCGCCGCCAAGTGCGCGCGGCGCCCCTGGGGCATTCGGGTTCTGGTTCGGATCGAAGGCATCGCCGCGGCCGCGGCGGCCGGAAGCCGCCGGCGCCGGCTCCTGCGCGATCGGCGCAGGCGCCGCGATCTGCTGCTGCTGGTCATAGCCGCCCTGCGGCGGCCTGCCATATCCTTGCTGCGGCTGGCCGTAGCCTTGCTGGGGCTGGGCGTAGCCCGGCTGCGCTTGCGGGTAGGCCTGCGGTTGCTGCGCCGGTGGCGCCGCCGCAACGGGTTGGCCCGCCGGAGCCTGTCCAGCTGGGCCGGGCGGTTGCCCGCCAAGCTGCCGCAGCCGCTCCTCGAGCTGGCGGTTACGGTATTGCAGTTCCTCGTTCTGGCCGGTCAGCTGCCGCAGCTGGTTCTCGAGCCGCTCGATCCGCATTTCAGCATCGGAATCGTCGGATTGGGCAAACACTGGCGCGGAAACGGCGAGCAACGCCGCGATCGCCGCGGCGGAGGAAAGAAAATGAATCCTGGATGACATTTTGCCCTGACGACGAGATCGACGTGAAAAGCGAGCGACATTGAAAGACGGAGTACGCCGGAATTGTGACTGGCACTTCAAATCCGGGATAGCGTCGCGGGATACCGGTTTAGTACGGATGCTGGAACAAGCAAGCGGCCAATTGCGCGCAGCTTCGTTCATCTTGATGACGGCGGGCCGGGCCTTCACGCGGCAAAAACAAAACCGGCGCCCGAAGGCGCCGGCTTGAAAACACTCATTCAGGTTCGCGTCAGGAGCTGGCGTTCAGCACGGTGACGGCACGACGATTCTGCGACCAGCAGGAGATGTCGTTACAGACCGCGACCGGACGCTCCTTGCCGTAGGAAATGGTGCGCATGCGGCTCGGATCGATGCCGCGCGAGGCGAGGTAAGCGCGGACCGACTGGGCACGCCGGGCACCGAGCGCGATGTTGTATTCGCGGGTGCCGCGCTCGTCGGCATGACCTTCGATGGTGAAGGAGTAACGATTATAGGTCTGCAGCCACTGCGCCTGCTTGTCGAGGGTCGCCGTCGCCTGCGGGCTGAGATCGGTCTGATCGCTCTCAAAGAACACGCGGTCGCCGACATTGACCACGAAATCCTGCTGGCTGCCCGGGGTCGCGGCGCCCCCAATCGCGCCATTGGCGTCCAACGGGTTCTTGTTGGCACAGGCACCCATCGACAGCGCCACCGCCAGAACCGCAACCAGCTTCATACCCTGGAGATAATTCATTCCCGGAGCCTCCACGCTCGCGCTCTTCGTACTACCCAATCGGTCTACAGGGCGATGGTTAAGCGAACGTTCCGTCAACCTTGACGAGACCTTGCTGAACCCCATCAAATGCCAGGCAATGGCGAAAAGCGCCCCCGATGGTTAATGGGTGGCAAATGTGGCGCGATGGTGAAGGGAAGGCAAGGTTCGCGGGAACCGGCCGCTTTTGCAGGACAATTTGGCCTGCGCGCAACAGTCGATCGACACTGACTCGATGAGAATGGCCGATTCCCTCAGGGATTCGGCACGATCGAAGCGCGCTCGAACGGCTGCACGAAGCCGTCGGGCTGCAACTGGCCTTCGCGGTCGAACAGCATGCGCCGCTCGAAGGCGCTGGAGCGCAGGAAGGGATAGCGGGCCAGCACGCGTTCCCGCACCGTCGGCAAATGCGACGCCATCAAGCCGACCGGCTTCACCAGCCCGGGATAGAGCCGCGGCTCCGACCAGGTCTCGTGCAGGAACACACGCCGGTAGAACGCCATGTGCTCGGGCCGGACCGGCGCCAAGCCGTAATCAGCGTTGAAGTGCACGCCCGCGGTCGAGCCAAGGCGCACCGTGACATAGGGCAGTTCCGGAACGTTCCGGGCCTTTTCGGGATCCGCGACGAAGCGCGTCGAGTCGATGAAGACCAGGCCCTGATCAAGCTTCGGCAGCAGCACGTCGCCGAACACCTCGAGCGTCGGCGAGGTACGCCACTCCGGCGTCACCACGGTGATGCGGATCGAGCTGCAGAGTTCGCCCTGCAGATAGACACCGAACACCCAGGCATTCGGCGCATCATCGAACTGATCGACGACCCGCTCGTCCGCCGAGGGCCGGATCGCGCCTTCGCGCAGATAGGCGCGATAGCGAAGCCGGTAGATCTCGTCTTTCTGTTCCGGGGTCTGAGCGAGGCGGTAATCGACTTGATCCAGAGGGTCCGCAAGCCTTCCTGTCGCGGGCTTGATGGCTTCGGCCGCGGACCTCATTTGGTACTCCCTGAACAACGCAACAACTTCAACGCGCGGCCAAAAGATTAACAGCTTCTTAATTTCCGTCAAAGCAATCGAGGCAATACAGTTAACCTCCGACCCAAGGGCACACTACGAATGGTGCAGTCGAAGGTTCTCGCAACTATCGATTGAGTATATTGCGCCGGATCAAGCGATCGAGCGCGAGGGAACCAC
Organism: Bradyrhizobium sp. USDA 4538; assembly: GCF_024171045.1. Classification (NCBI taxonomy): domain Bacteria; kingdom Pseudomonadati; phylum Pseudomonadota; class Alphaproteobacteria; order Hyphomicrobiales; family Nitrobacteraceae; genus Bradyrhizobium; species Bradyrhizobium sp. USDA 4538. The sequence continues at coordinate 4,844,050 of NZ_JALJZE010000001.1, read as the reverse complement.
GTGCAGTTGCTCGTCGGTCCGCCGGCCGTGCGAGGCATTGAGCAGCTGGCGGATGCGGACGGAGGGAACCGGCCGGCTGAACAGGTATCCCTGTGCTTCGGTCACCGCGCCATCGGCGCTGATCAGTTCGAGCTGCTCATTGGTCTCGATGCCCTCGACAACGACCGACATACCGAGATCCGCCGACAGCCGCGCCACCCCGCGCAGCAGGGTCAGCGGACGGTCGCTGTCGATGCCTTCGAGGAAGGACCGGTCGATCTTGACCTTCTGCAGCGGGAAATTGTGCAGGTAGCTGAGCGACGAGTAGCCGGTGCCGAAATCGTCCAGCGAGATCCGCACGCCGAGCGAGCGCAACTGGGACAGCAAGTCGTGGGTCAGCTCGGTGTTGTGCAGCAGCGAGGATTCGGTGATCTCGATCTCGAGCCGGTGCGCCGGCAGGCCGGAGACCTCGAGCGCGTAGCGAACCTCGCTCAGCACGTCGCGCTGGTGGAACTGCTGCGGCGAGAAGTTGACCGCGACGCTGACCGCCTCGGGCCACTTCATGCATTCCATGCAGGCCTTGCGAAGGATCCAGCGGCCGAGATCGACGATCAGGCCCATGTCCTCGGCAACGGGAATGATGTCGACGGGAGAGACCGTACCGCGCGCCGGATGGTTCCAGCGTAGCAGCGCCTCGCAGGTGCTCACCTTGCCGGACTTCAGGTTGATCAGCGGCTGGTAGAACAGCTCGAATTCCTCGTTGGCGAGCGCCTTGCGCAGGTCGAGCTCGAGGATGCGGCGGGCCTCGACGGTTTGCGCCATCTCGTCGCGGAAGAAGCAGAAGGTGCCGCGGCCGTCGGCCTTGGCGCGGTAGAGCGCCATGTCGGCGTTCTTCAGCAGCGTGTCGGCGCCGACGCCGGGCGCGGTCATCGCGATGCCGACGCTGGCGCCGATCTCGACCAAATGGTTGTCGATCTTGTAGCGCTCGCTGAGGCGGTCGACGATGCGCCGAGCCAGCGCCGCAGCGTCCTCGTGCGAGTGGATGTTCTGCTGGAACACCACGAACTCGTCGCCGCCGAACCGCGCCACGAAATCCTCCGGCCGCAGCATCTCGCGCAGCCGCTCGGCGACCGCGCAGAGCAGCTGGTCGCCGCAGGGATGGCCGAGCGTATCGTTGACCTGCTTGAACTGGTCGAGGTCGACGAACAGCAATGCGGAGCGATGATCGCCGTGCTGCATGGCGAGCAGCCGGCCGATTTCGTCGCGGAAATTGACGCGGTTGGGCAGCGCGGTCAGCTCGTCGTAGCGCGCGAGGTGGCTGATCCGGGCCTCGGCGTCCTTGCGCTCGGTGATGTCCTCGACCAGCACCACGGTGCCGCCCCCGGCCATCGGCTGGAAAGTCCAGTCGAGCGAGCGGTTCTTGGTGGGATCCGGATCGCTGGTGACGATATCGCCGCGCTGCGAGCTCTCGATCTCGTAGAGGATCTGCTGTGCGGCCGCGGCCGAGATCGAGCCGGACAGGACACAGGCGTTGCAGATGTCGGTCGCGCTGGCGCCGCGCTGCACGAAATCGTCCGACAGCTGCATCATCTCGATGAAGCGGTGGTTCATCACCGCAACGCGGCCATCAGCGCTGAACATGCACAAGCCGTGCGGCATGTTGTTCAGCGCGGTATCGAACTGGCCCGCCAGCGCGGCCTCGCGCTCCTTGGCGATCCAGGCGTTGACGTAGATGCGCTGCAGGCTGGAGGTCAGGTGCCGGATGGCGCTGAAGAACACCAGGCTGAGCAGCGCAAGGGCGATGTGATAGGGGCCGCCGACATACATCAGCGCCAGGATCAAGGGACCGATCGACATCAACAGATGCAGGTGGAAGATCTGCGGCCGGCCGAAGGTCCGCCCTACCCCCGCCGAGGTGTAGGCGACCACCGTGGTCACGCACAGCATGTGCGCGGCGGCATCATTGGTCGTGAGGAGCACGGTGACGCCCCAGATGCCGAGCGAGATGCCGTAGGCGATGGTGCCGATCCGGTAGCGCTTCTCCCAGGTCACGGACTCTTCGACGGTGAGCCGGGAATTGCGCTGCTGGTAGCGGTACATCTGCAGCGCGCGCGCCAGCCCCACCACGATGAACAGCGGCACGCACAGCCAGCACAACAGATTGCTCGTCACAGCCGCAATCACGGCGCCCGCAATGGCGGGGCCGAAGGCGCCGAAGATCATGGGCGCTGGGTTCATGAACAGGGAATCGACCAGCGCCGCGGAAATCGTCGGCGACATCGACCGGTCCGGTTCACCCGTCTGACTTGCAAACTGCATTGTGAGAGCGCGCGTCCTTTTCAGCTCGCACTCTTACTGATCGCAGGTGAAGTCTTTCTGAGCGAACATCGTTAGCAAGTCCTTGCCGCGCTAGGACGACGGCCGGAATTCACCATGAAATTCAGTGCGCTAGGTGAGAAGCCGCGACTGCCGCCGAGGTTCCCGGAGCAGCTCTGCACCCAGCTCACGACAACAGCGGTGACCAGGCCGGGTCGGAGGCAAAGCCCGGGGTCGGTACCCGCAGCTCGTTGCGGCCGGAGACGTCGATGGTGAACAGCGACGGGCCGCTGTTGCCGCCCGGATCGCGGAAGAACATCACGACGCGCCCGTTCGGCGCAAACGTCGGGCCTTCATTGTGGAAGCCCGAGGTCAGGATGCGCTCGCCCGAGCCGTCGGGTTTCATGATGCCGATCGCGAACTGCCCGCCGCCCTGCTTGGTGAAGGCGATGTAGTCGCCGCGCGGCGACCAAACCGGCGTCGAATAGGTGCCGTCGCCGAACGAGATGCGCTGTGCACCGCCGCCGGTTGCCGGCATCACGTAGATCTGCGGCTTGCCGCCGCGATCGGATTCGAAGCACAGCCGCGTACCGTCGGGCGCGTAGGACGGCGAGGTGTCGATTGCCGGCGTGTCGGTCAGCCGCGTCATCGACTTCGAGCGCAGATCCATCACGAACAGGTTGGAGTTGCCGCCCTGCTGCAGGCTCATGATGACGCGCTGGCCGTCGGGCGAGAAGCGCGGCGAGAACGACATGCCCGGGAAGTTGCCGACGATCTCGCGCTGGCCGGTCTCGATGTTGAGCAGATAGACGCGCGGGTCGCCCTGCCCGAATTCCATGTAGGTGATTTCCTGGGTCGACGGCGAGAAGCGCGGCGTCAGCACGAGGTCCGAACCGCGGGTCAGGTAGCGCACATTGGCGCCGTCCTGGTCCATCAGCGCAAGGCGCTTGACGCGGCGATCCGCCGAGCCGCTCTCGTCGACGAACACGACGCGGGTATCGAAATAACCCTTCTCGCCGGTCATGCGCTCATAGATCTGGTCGGAGATGATGTGCGCGATGCGCCGCCAGTATTCGGCCGAGGTGTCGTACTGCTGACCGGCGAGCTGCTGGCCGGTGTTGACGTCCCAGAGCCGGAATTCCGCCTTCACCCGCCCGTTGCCCTGGCGCGTCATGCGGCCGGTCACCAGCGCCTGCGCGTTGATGCTCTTCCAGTTGTTGAAGTTCGGCGCCGCGTCGATATTGATCTGCTTCTCGAGATAGGCGGCCTGATCGATCGGCGCGAACAATCCGCTGCGCTTCAGGTTGTTGGTGATCACCTGCGTGACGCCGACACCGACTTCGGCATCGCCAGGCGTGCCGGCGGCGAAGTTCGGGATCGCGATCGGCACCGGCGCGAACTCGCCCTCGGTGATGGTGATCCGCTTCTGGGCGGACGCGGGGCCGGCGAGACCACCCAGCATCGCGCCGGCGGACGCCATTCCGGCCAGGATCTGCCGGCGGCTCGGACGGAATAGCGTGTGAGGCAAGCGGGTCTTGTCAATCATCGTTCGAACTCATGCTCGTAAACGGTAGCGTGCAATTTCAGCTCTGCCTCTCGGTGAAGGCCGGCTCGAAGAACTGCCACTCCTCAAAGAATGCTGGAGGCAATCGATAGGGCTGGCACTCGATGATCGCGCGCAAGCCGCTCTCCTGATACACCCGAAGATAAGGCGTCTTCGCGTTTCCTACCACGACCGGCATGCCTTCCAGCGTGCCGTCGCGCTTCAAATGGATGGAGAACACGGCTTCTGCCATCTGTGCCTCTATTCCACCGTAAGGCTTCTTCCAGCAGCGCTCGACCTGCTGCCGGAACATCGCGCCCCAGGTCGCGGAATTGTCGGCAGCCTTGCCCTTCGCGGTGCCGAGCGCCGCATTGGCATTGAGCGTATCGCCGGTCGCCGCGGCGCGCGTCGGGTCGCGCTTGTCGAGCAGGGCTGCGATCTTGCTCTGGTCGAACACGCGATCCTTCGGCTTCTGCTCCGGCGGCGGCTTGGCGGCCTGCGCAACCGGCTTCGGCGGCGGCTTCTTCTCTTCCTTCTTGATCGCTTCCGCGATCGGGTCGGGCTTCACCGGATCGGGCTTCTTCTCGACCGGCCTCGGCTCTTCCTTCGGCTTGTTCTCGACCTTCTTCGGCGGATCCGGCTTCTTGTCTTCCGGCTTCTCCACCTTCGGCGCCGGCTGCGGCGCGGTGTCGGTCACGACCGGGGGCTTTTTCTCCTCGACCTTGCCGACGGTGTCGTCGACCGGCTTGGCTTCGGCGACCTTGTCGACCAGTGGCTTGGGATTTTCCTTCTTGCCGTCCTTCTGACCGGCCATGACATGCGAGAGTTGGTCGGGCGAGATCACGTCGACGGCAACCGATTCCTCTTCGGGCATCACGTACGCCTTGGTCGACCACGACACGAGGCCCCACCCGATCACGAGGACGTGCAGGACAATCGATGCCGCCAGAGTCTTGTCGACCTTGACCTTCAAATCAGGCTTCCCCGTGCCTTGGCATGGTGGTTATCCGCCTTCCGGGATGATGACGATATTCGCCTTGAATCCCGCGGCCCGGACCTCCCCGAGCAGTTTCATCATATCCGTGTAACAGACGTCCTTGTCGCCACGCAGATAGACCACTTTTTCGGCATCCGACCGGGCGTCACCGATCGCCTTGATCTTGGCCGGAAAATCGGCGGCCGTGACCGGCGCGTCACCCAGATAGAGCTCGACATTCGAGTTGCAGCCGCCACCGGTGCGCTTGACCGACAGGGTCAGCGGCGGCTGGTTCGACGAGATCGACTTGCCGCCGCTCGCCACCGGCAGGTCGATGTCGATGTTCGACGTCATCAGCGGCGCCGCCACCATGAAGATGATCAGCAGCACCAGCATCACGTCGACCATCGGCGTGACGTTGATCTCGGCCATGACCGGCTTGCGCCCGCCGCGGCGGCGTCTGCCACCGCCGGACCCTGCCATGCTCATCGCCATGATCGCACACCCGCAAAAGTGACCATCATCTAACTCAACCCCGCTCGTCGATCTGACGGGACAGGATGGCGGAGAACTCGTCGGCGAACCCCTCCAGGCGCGCGGCCTGCCGGTTCACCTCCGAAGTGAACTTATTGTAGAAAATAGTCGCCGGAATTGCGGCAATCAGGCCGATTGCGGTGGCAAACAGCGCTTCCGCGATACCGGGCGCCACCACCGCCAAGGAGGTGTTTTTCGAGGCCGCGATCGACTGGAAGCTCGACATGATGCCCCAAACGGTGCCGAACAGGCCGACAAAGGGACCGGCCGAGCCCACGGTGGCGAGCACCAGCAGCCGGCGTTCCAGCCGCTCCACCTCCCGGGCGATCGAGACGTTCATGACCTTCTCGATCCGCGCCTGCAGGCCGGCAAAGGACCGCGACTGGCTCTCGAAGGAGCGCTTCCACTCCCGCATCGCCGCGACGAAACAGGCCGCCATCGACTGGGTCGGCTTGGCCGACAGCGCGCGGTAGAGTTCCTCGATCGACTGGCCGGACCAGAACGCCTGCTCGAACTTGTCCATGGCCCGCTTGGTGCGGGCGTAGAGCAGGATCTTGTCGATTGCGATCGCCCAGACCCACACCGAGCAGGACAGAAGTCCCAACATCACGCATTTGACGACCCAATGGGCCTGCCAGAACAGCGCGATCAGCGACACGTCGCTCGATGCCAGTGGCAGAGTTGACTGAGCCACGTCGGCGGGATTCATCGGCAATATCCTCTCAACGCAAGTGTCCCAATTCGGCGGGCCGCCAATCGGCACCCCTTCCACGGCCGCGCGCCCGGCGCGGCAAAACTGCGCGAGAGCCTCTTACATCTGTCGCATGGGGGGCCCGTCCAAAGCCGGGCCCTGCTTCCCCTGCCAACATGTCAAAACGAGGGCTTTTCACGCGTCATTCCGACCCTAACCAAACGCTAATCATGGTTAAGGCGAGGTTACCAAAGGGAAATTTGGAGGCGGGAAATGCCGCCGGCCGGGGAGGTTGGCGGGTTCCACAGATGAACAGTTTCCGCGGGATGGAAGGTGGCGAGACCCTCCCCACGTCGTCCCGGCGAAGGCCGGGACCCATGACCACCGCACTCAATCATGAACGGGATTGTGGCCAGCGCGCGCAACAATTGAGATTTGGGGTAATGGGTCCCGGCCTTCGCCGGGACGACATTGCGTGTGTGGCGCGGTCTATGAGTTACACATCCACATTCTCCCGACATGATTTGTCCGAGCTTTGCATCTCATTCCGCCCTCCCTTGATCAAAAGGCGCAGGGAAAGCCGGGTCCCGATCGCACCCATGGGGCCCCGTGCAAAAGGTAAAAAGCCTTGCCTGCGGCACGCGCGCGCGAGAGCGCCCGCGAGGCATGACGACCGAGCGCATCTCACGTCAAATGCCGCACGATCGCGAGCCCGACGAACAGGCCGGCGATCGAGAGAGCCACCGAGCCCGCGACATACAGCACCGCAAGGCCGAGCTCGCCGCGCTCATAGAGCAGTGCGGTGTCGAGCGAGAAGGCGGAGAAGGTGGTGTAGCCGCCGAGGATGCCGGTCATCAAAAATAGCCGCCAGGGCTGCGAGGCGTCGCCCTTGAAGGCGAGATAGCCGGCGATCAGGCCCATCACGGTCGAGCCCGTGATGTTGATGATGAAGGTGCCGTAAGGAAACGCGGTGCCGATGCAGCGCGCGCAGGTGACGTTGATCACCTGGCGCAACGTCGCGCCGAGACCGCCGCCGAAGAAGACGAGGAGATAGCTTGCCGCGTTACCCACCAATGCCCCCGCTGGTGTGTGTCGAGTGAGGGCGCATCTTGCCGCACACTCAAATCACCCACCCCTGAAAGGGGAGGGTCGACGCGAATGAAATGAGCGGCGGGGCGGGGTCACAGTCTCTCCATTGAGAGACTGCTCGTGCTGAGAGATGACCCTCCCCGTTTCGCATTTCGCTTCGCTGCATGCGAAACGACCCTCCCCTTTCAGGGGAGGGTGAAGAAATATGCGACGGTCGAAGCCGCGCTTAGCCGGCCTTGCCGAACAGCTCGTCGACATAGTCCCAGTTGACGAGGTTTTCGACGAACGCCTTCAGATAGTCCGGACGGCGGTTGCGGTAGTCGATGTAGTAGGAGTGCTCCCAGACGTCGACGCCGAGGATCGGCACCGCGCCGTGGACCAGCGGGTTCTCGCCGTTCGGAGTCTTGGCGACCTCGAGCTTGCCGCCCTTGACCTGCAGCCAGGCCCAGCCGGAGCCGAACTGACCGGCGCCGGCAGCGGCGAAGTCGGCCTTGAACTTGTCGAAGCCGCCGAGGTCCTCGTTGATTTTCTTCTCGAGCCGGCCGGGCAGCTTGCTTCCGCCGCCATTCGGCTTCATCCACTTCCAGAAATGGATGTGGTTGTAGTGCTGACCGGCATTGTTGAAGACGGCCGCGTTCTTGCCGAACGAACCCTTCACGATCTCCTCGAGGGACTTGCCTTCGAATTCGGTCCCCTTGATCGCGTTGTTGCCGTTGGTGACGTAGGCTTGGTGATGCTTGTCGTGGTGAAACTCCAGCGTTTCCTTGGACATGTAGGGAGCAAGGGCGTCGTGGGCGTAGGGCAGATCGGGTAGCGTGAAGGTCATGGGGTAATGTCCAACAGAGGGTGGGAGACTACACTTAACGGGCCCCCCTTATAGAAGGTTCCATGGCGGAGAAACACCGCATTTTCGGATCGCCCATGACAGATCGGCACAGCCCGAACCAAGACCAAGGACCCAGACGATGAGCATCGAAATCGACATTCTCAACGGAGATGCGTCGTGGCGGCGCGCCGAGCCGCTGCTCCAGGCGGTCTGGAGCCCGGATGCCGCCGAGAAGCCGGTCTGGGCGGACATCAAATGGGCCCACGCGGATTTGCGCGTACTGCTCGATGCGCCCGACGACAGCGGGCTGGCCTGCCATGTCGGTATCTATTTCCGGACCATCACCTGGAATGGCCACAAGGTGCATGTCGGCGGCATCGGCGGAGTCTCGACCCGTGCGGACTGCCGGCGGCGCGGCTATGCGTCACTGGCGTTAGATGCCGCCGTGCACACCATTCGTGCCAACGACGCGGTGAAATTTGCAATCTTATTCTGCGAGCCGCACAATTTCGCGTTCTACCAAGCGCGCGGCTGGCATCCCTTCAGCGGCGAAGTCTATTGCGAACAGCCTTCCGGGGAGATCCGCTTTGAGGCGATGGCGCCGTTCGTCAACGACATCGTCCGCGCGCCGCGCCAGGGCAAGATCGACCTATGCGGCCTGCCGTGGTGACCCCTGCATCGGCGGCGGTGGCGATGATCGGTGCAACATCGTAACATGTCGATCATCATTTATTGATTGCGAGCCCGGTTCACTGGCGTTGGATTGCAGTGCGCCCCTCTCCCGCTTGCGAAGTGAGCCGTGACGCATGACCATTGATGCCTCGATCGACGACGTGCAGCCGGCCACGCCCGCCACGCCGGTCAATGACCTGCTGACCGCGCCGATCCTGCCGACGCTGCTTCGCCTCGCGATCCCGAACACCATCGCCATGTTCGGCTCGACGCTGGTCGCGGTGGCCGAGACCTCTTACATCGGCCGGCTCGGCACCGAGCCGCTGGCCGGCATTGCGCTGGTGTTTCCGTTCGCGATGCTGACGCAGATGATGTCGGCCGGCGCGATGGGCGGCGGCGTCTCGTCGGCGATCAGCCGCGCGCTCGGCGCCGGCGACCGCGACCGCGCCGCCGATCTGGCGCTGCATGCGGCGATCATCGGCGGATGCGCCGGACTGTTCTTCACCGTGATGATGCTGGGCTTCGGCCGAAACTTCTATGCGCTGCTCGGCGGACATGGCGGCGTGCTCGAGCAGTCGATGCATTACTCGCAGGTGCTGTTCTCCGGCGCGATCTCGATCTGGCTGGTCAACACGCTCGCCTCCGTGGTGCGCGGCACCGGCGACATGCGGATTCCCTCGATGACTCTGATCACGGTCTCGATGATCCAGATCGCGGTCGGCGGCGTGCTGGGTCTCGGGTTGTTCGGCATGCCCGGTCTCGGCATGCGCGGCGTCGCCGCCGGACAGCTCACGGCCTTCACGTGTGGTGCGATCTTCCTCGCCTGGTATCTCGCCTCTGGCCGCAGCCGGTTGAAACTCGACTTCGCCGCCTTCAGCTTCCAGCGCGCGATGTTCCTCGACATTCTCAAGGTCGGCGCGATCTCCTGCCTGTCGCCGCTGCAGAGCGTGCTGACCATCCTGATCTTCACCAAGATCCTGGCCAGCTTCGGCACCGAGACGCTGGCCGGTTACGGCATGGGCTCGCGGTTGGAGTTTTTGCTGATCCCGATCGCGTTCGCGGTCGGCGTCGCCTCGGTGCCGATGGTCGGCATGGCGATCGGCGCGGGACTCGTGACGCGCGCCCGCAAGGTGGCGTGGACCGCCGGCACCGTCGCCGGACTTGTCGTTGGCTTCGTCGGACTTGTGGTCGCGCTCAAGCCGACGCTGTGGATTGCGCTGTTCACCACCGATCCCGGCGTGACCGCCGCGGCTTCGTCCTATTTCGCGCTGGCCGGCCCGGGCTTCGGCTTCTTCGGCGTCGGCGTCTGTCTCTATTTCTCCTCGCAGGGCGCGGCCAAGGTCGGCGGACCGGTGCTGGCCGGCACCATCCGCCTGCTGCTGGTCGGCATCGGTGGCTGGTGGCTCGCTACCGTGAGCGCCCCGGCGTGGACGCTGTTTGCGCTGGTCGGCGGTGCGATGGTGGCGTTCGGCCTGGCCACCATCATTTCGATCCGGCTGACCCGCTGGAAATAAATACGACGCAGCGCCCTCGCACCGGAGCGTTGCCTGAGCATGACTGCTCCTGAAACAGGCACCAGATTTTTTTTGGGAGCGCGCTCACCTGATCGCGCGAATATGACATTGCAGAAATTCTTCGACTTGTTATGCAGGCCGACCACTAAAGCGCGATGAGATTGGGTCGAATCGTCATCGCGCTTTAGCTCTTTGTTTGATCATGATCTTTTCGGAAAACCGCTTCGCACTTTTCCGGATCATGCTCTGGGGGAATGAGCCATGGCCTGCAGATTCGAATTCATGATCGCAATCATTGCGACGGCGCTTGCCGTGCCCGCCGCGCATACGCAAGGCGCGCCTGAGCCGGTCGGCGTTTGGCAGACCCAGGCCGGCGATGCCCGCGTCAAGATCAGCAAATGCGGCGGCGGCATCTGTGGCGTGGTGGTGAGCCTGCGCGACCCGATCGATCCGATGACCGGCAAGCCCCAGCTCGACAACAAGAATCCGAATCCGTCGCTGTCCAGCCGGCCGATCATCGGGCTGCCGCTGTTTTCCGGCATGCATCCGGTTGCCGCGGGCAAATGGTCGGGCCAGATCTACAACGCCGACGACGGCGGCACCTATGCGAGCAGCATCTCGGTGACCGGCGAGAGTACGCTGCGCGTCGAAGGCTGCGTCGGCGCGCTGTGCGGCGGCGAGACCTGGACGCGGGTGGGGCGGTAATTCTGAGCCGAGCGGCAACCGCGACGGGACCGTGCTCCCTCGCCCCGCTCTTGCGGGGAGAGGGTTGGGGTGAGGGGCTCTATCCGCGTAGCCATATCTGAATTGTAGTCAGCTCACCGTCGATCTCGCGAGTCGGATGAATATCTCCTTGCGGCCACTCATTGCCTGCCCTCACCCGGAAGCCACGCGAGGCGTGGCGTCCGACCTCTCCCCGCAAACGAGCGGGGAGAGGTGAGAAAAATTGCTACACCGCGCGCGCCTTCAGCACCGTCGCGGCCGAGGCGTAGCCGCCGCGGGCGCCGTCGATGAAGTGGACGTGGTCGGCGCGCATCACCGACGGGGTGAAGCAGGTCATCATCGCGGCATCCTGCTCGTGCAGGCCATAACGCACGATGCCCTGCGCCGCGGCGGCGGCGAGGCGCTGCTCGATGTCGGAAGCGAGCTCCGGCGTGCAATCCAGGATCATGCGCAGGCCGTCGTCGAACTTGCGGAAGTCTGAATTCTCGACGACCTGCTGCAGATAACGTTTCGGCGCGAACTTGCCGACTGGGATGTTGAACCGCATCAGCGTATAGGCCCACAGCGCGAATGTGAGCACCGCGGCGCGCCGCAGCGCGAGCGGGCCGCGGCGCCGTGCGCGCGCCTCGTACTCCATTCCCTGCGGCGGCCAGTGCAGCGGCGGTCCGCTGGCGGGCACCGGCCGTCCGGCATCGGGACTCTTCTCGACGCGGACGACGATATCCTCGATCACCTTGCGGAAGGACGCGGGATCGGCGTTCTTCGCCGGCAGCACCAGCACCGACATAATGACGCCGCGCGCGGACGGCATCACCTCGAAGCGGCAGGACAGGCCGGACAAATCGGGTTGCGTGCCCTGAGGCGCCGGATCGACCGCGAACTCGGCGCGCTTCATCGCGGCATCGGCGTAAGCAAGACCGCCGCCTGAGAACATCGCATAGGACAGATTGGCCGACGGCCCGAAGCGCGCTACGCGGACATCGGCGCCCGCGGCGCGGATCGCCGCCATCGGCACCAGCGCCACCCGCAGCACCAGATCGAGGTCGTCGTGCACCCAGCGCGCGGTCGCCGCCAGCGCCTCGCGTGCCTTGTCGAGATCGGCGGGCGCGACCGCAAAACTCGCACCGTCGCCGCCGAACACGAAGGGGAATTCGCGGCCCTCCAGCGCATTGGTGACGGCGGCGACCACCGCGGCGCCGGCCATGTTGACCGCCTTGTAGCGCTGCGCCGCGATCGCCTTGGTCGATTCCACGATATCGGCGACGCCGACCGTCCAGTCATCCGGCAACGGCGCATACAGCGCGGGGTCCATCAGCCGCGCGAAGCCGCGAAACACCGGAATGCCGCCGTAGAAGATATCGCTGCCGCCAGCCATCGCAACGCCGCGCCGTTTCCGCCCTGATGCGGGATTCTCTAGCAGATACGGCCCGGGTTGGGACCGGTTTTAGAAGCGTAGCCCGGATGGAGCGCAGCGAAATCCGGGAACCTCTAAAGCGGCGGGAGACCCCGGATTGCGCTCCGCTCCATCCGGGCTACGGTGACTGTCTCACGCCGCCTCGCCTGCCCTGCTCCACGGCGGAAACGGATCGCGCAGCCCGGCCCAGGCCTGCGGGTCCATGCCCGGTCTGCCGGTGACGAGGCAGGCATCGAGCCTGCGGCGGATGTCGTCCTCGTTCGTGCCGGAGCCGATGAAGACCAGCTCCTGCCGGCGATCGCCGTAGAGATCGTTCCAGCTCCGCTGCATCATCAGCCGCCAGTCCGGATGATCCGGCCAGCGCTCGCGCGGGATCGCGGCCCACCACGAACCGAGCCCTTCGGTGCGGACGATGGCGCCGGCCTGGCTCAGCTCGCCGCACCAATCCGGGCGCGTCGCGATCCAGAAGTGGCCCTTGGCGCGGATCACGCCTTGCCAGCTCTCGCGCAGGAAGGCGTGGAAGCGCAGCGGATCGAACGGGCGCCGCGCGCGGTAGACGAAGCTCGTGATGCCGTATTCCTCGGTCTCCGGCACGTGCCCGGCAAAGCCATAGAGCTCTTTGTGCCAGAGCGGATGCTGCTGCGCGCGCTCGTGGTCGAAGCGGCCGGTGTCGAGCACGCGGTCGAACGGGACCTTTGCGAAATTCGCCTCGACCAGGTCGGCGTCGGGATTGAGCGCACGCACGATGGTGCGGGCGGCCTCGCGCTCTGCCTGCGTCGCGGCATCGATCTTGTTCAGCACCACGACATCGGCGAACTCGATCTGCTCGACCAGTAGATCGACCAGCGTGCGCTTGTCGCCGTCGAGCGCTTCGCCGCGCTGGCTGAGGAAATCGGTCGAGGCGTAGTCTTTCAGGAGATTGGCGGCGTCGACCACCGTGACCATGGTGTCGAGCCGCGCGATGTCGGAGAGGCTCTGGCCATCTTCATCGCGAAACTCGAAAGTCGCGGCGACCGGCAGCGGCTCGGAAATGCCGGTCGATTCGATCAGGAGATAATCGAAACGGCCGCTCTCGGCGAGCGCGCGCACCTCCTTCAGCAGATCGTCGCGCAGGGTGCAGCAGATGCAGCCATTGCTCATCTCGACCAGTTTTTCGTCAGTCCGGGACAGGTTCGCACCGCCATCGCGAACGAGGTCGGCGTCGATGTTCACCTCGCTCATGTCGTTCACAATCACCGCAACCTTCAGACCGCGGCGGTTGTTCAGGACGTGGTTCAGCAAAGTGGTCTTTCCAGCCCCGAGGAAGCCGGACAAGATGGTGACGGGGAGTTTTTGCATCGAGATCAAACAGTTGCTGGAGGGATCGGCGGCGGCGGGACATGGGGCATTCGCTTGATGTTATGTTATAACATAACATCAATGAGGCGCGGCCTGTCAAGCGCCTGGGCGGCGCAGTCAGCCTGCCAGTTTTAGGAATGCGTAGCCCGGATGAAGCGAAGCGAAATCCGGGGCCGCGCTATCCACGGATGGACCTGTCCCGGATTGCGCTTCGCTCCATCCGGGCTACGGGCTCAGGATGACGGGTTCAGAGTTCGCGCTCTACTTCCCCAATCCGCGCAGCACGAGCTGGTTCATGCGCCCAGCGAACGCGGCGGGGTCGTCGGGCATCTCGCCGTCGAGGATCTGCGCCTGCTCGAACAGCAGCAGCGACAGGTCCTTCGCCTGCGCGGTATCGGTCGCGAGCGCCGCGACCAGCGGGTGGCGCAAATTGATCTCGAGCACCGGCTTTGTGATCGCGCCGCGGTTCTGCTGGGCGAGCAGCCGCTCCAGCGCGCGGTCGCGCGCATCGCCGCCGGCAACGAGGCACGACGCGCTCGCGGTCAGCCGCTGCGAAGCCCGGACGTCGGAGACGCGCTCGCCGAGCGCGTCCTTGATCACGGCGATCGTGGTCGCCGCGTCGGCCGCGGGTTCGTCCTTCTTGTCGTCCTTGTCGTCGGCAAGCGGGATCAGGCCGAAATCGACATCGCCCTGGCTCAGCGACTTCAGCGGCTTGCCGCCGAAATCGAGCGGCGCCGAGGTCCAGAACGCATCGACCGGATCGGTCAGGAGCAGCACCTCGATGCCGCGGGCGCGCGCCGATTCCAGCTTCGGGTTCGACTTCAGCCGCTCGACGCTGTCGCCGACCAGATAATAGATCTCGGTCTGGTTCGGCTTGAAGTCGTCGACAACCTGCTTCAGCGAGCGGTTCTCGCCCGACGTCGTGGTGAAGCACGCGAGTGCCAGCAGCTTGTCGCGGCGCTCGAAATCCTCCCACAGGCCTTCCTTGATCACCGGGCCGAACGCGTCCCAGATCTTTGCGAAGGTCTCCGGCTCCTTCTCGCCGAGCGTCTCCAACTCGCCGATCACGCGGCCGGTGACGGCCTTGCGGATCTGCGCGAGTTGCGGATTGTTCTGCAGCATCTCGCGCGAGATGTTGAGCGGCAGATCCTCACTGTCGATCACGCCGCGGATGAAGCGCAAGTAAGCCGGCAGCAGCTCGGCATCGTCGGCGATGAAGACGCGGCGGACGTAGAGCTTGACCTTACCCTTGCGCTCGACCTGGAACAGGTCGAACGGCTTTTGCGACGGCGCGAACAGCAGCACGGCGTAGGACTGCCGGCCCTCGGCACGGTAATGCAGCGTCATCGCCGGCTCGTCGAACGCGCCGGCGATCTGCTTGTAGGCCTGGGCGTAATCCTCCGGCTTGAGCTCGGATTTCGAGCGCTGCCACAGCGCGCTCGCCGAGTTGATCTGGCGCGGCTCGCCCTCTTCCGGCACCAGCAGGATCGGAAACTGGATGTTGTCGGAATATTCGCGGACGATGCGCTCGATCTCGTAGGCCTCGAGATACTTGGCGGCGTCCTTCTTCAGATGCAGCACGATCTCGGTGCCGCGCGCGACACGCTGGGCGGCCTCTTCGCCCGCCGGTGCGATCTCGAAGCCGCTGCCGCCTTCCGACGTCCACCCCCACACCTCGTCCGAGCCGGCGCGGCGGCTGGTGACGACGATCTTTTCGGCGACCATGAAGGCGGCATAGAAGCCGACGCCGAACTGGCCGATCAGGTTGGCGCCGTCCTTGGCCTCGGTGAGCTTCGACAGGAACGATCTGGTGCCGGAGCGCGCGATGGTGCCGAGATTGTCGATCAGCTCCTGGCGCTCCATGCCGATGCCGGTATCAACCACGGCAAGCGTGTTGGCCGCCTTGTTCGGGACGATCCTGATCTCCGGCGGCGTGCCGTCCGTGATCAGGGACGGATTGGCGATCGCCTCGTAGCGCAGCTTGTCGCAGGCATCCGACGCGTTCGAGATCAACTCGCGCAGGAAGATATCGGTCTCGGAATAGACCGAATGCACCATCAGGTGCAGCAATTCGGCAACCTCGGCCTGGAACGGCTGGGATTCGGCAGCGGCAGTTGTGGTCATGCGGAAACTCGGACAATCGGTAAGGGGCGGGAAAGCCCTGATATAGCGCGATCGCGCCGCGTGGCAAGGTTGCCAAAAGCGGCCGGAACCGTCAGTCCGCGATCGCCGCAATATAGCGCTGCACCGAGCGGTCGAACGCCGCCCTGGCGTCGGAGGCGATGTTCTTGCCCCACCAGGCGCCGTAGATCCGATCATAGGCCAGCGGCTCGACCACCCGCGCGACGCGGCGGACCGCCGATGCATTGAGCGGGATATAGTTCGGGTAGGAATACATGAAGCTGACCGAGCGGCGGTCCATCGCCACCATCGCGATATCCCCGGTCAGAAGCGCGCCGCGCCCGTCGGCGCCGTTGCGCCAATGCAGCATGGTGGCGCCGGCAAAATGCCCGCCGCCGCGCACCAGCAGGATGTCGTCGGAGATGCGATGGCTGTCCCCCTGCCACGGCACGATCGACGGATAAGGCCGCGTCACCCATTGTGCATCGTCGCCGTGCAGATAGACCGGGGCATTGTCGAACGCCGCGCTCCAGTCGGCGACCGCGCCATAATAATGCGGATGCGAGATCGCGATTGCCTTCAGCCCGCCGAGCGATCTGACATGCGCGATCGCCTCGGCGGTTGCCAGCGGCACGCAGTCCCACATCACGCAGCCGCCGCGGTCCGGCACCAGCAGCGCGCGCTGCCCGATCGCAAAAGACGGCTCGAGCGCGATCCCGACGAGGCCGAGATCGTCGCGCCAGACCAGTCTGTGCCGCTCTGCGAGCTCCTCGCGCGTCAGCCACGCCTGCCCTTTCCAGTTCACATATTGCCGCTCATCCTCGCAGATCAGGCAAGCCGACGGTGGCGCCGCGGTTTCAGGATATTGCGCGCCGCACTGTTCGCAGGTCCACAGAGGCATTGGCAGCGCCCTCATTGCGATGAAGCTGGTCTCCTGATCTACGTCAGCGACATGCGGCATTCAATGCCGCCGCCCCAGTTCCATCTGCATCTCCGCCGGTGCTACGCCGAACTTCCGGCGGAACGCGCGATGGAAATAAGAGAGGTCGTTGAAGCCGACCGTATAGGCGATGTCGCTGACCTTGCGGCCGGCGCCCTCTTCGTGCAGCAGCAGCCGGCGCGCCAGCAGCAGGCGCTGCTCGAGGACGAACTCCGAGAACGTCGTCCCTGCGGACGCGAACAGGCGCTGCGCCTGGCGGGTGCTCAGCGCATTCGCCCTTGCTATGGCTTCGATCGTGAGCTTACCGTTGTCGAGATTTTTGAGAACATCGGCCTTCATCAGATCGAGCCGCGCCTTCGCCACGCCGTCGCGTGCCGACAGCTGCTTTGTCTCGGCGCTGCTGCCGAGAACGAGACCCACCAGGTCGGCGAGATGGTGCGCCGCTGCCCGCTGGCCGGGCACGTCCAGATCGCCGGCAAGCTCGGTGCAGAGCACGGAATAGCGCTCGATCATCGCGCCCAGGGCCGGCTCGCGCCCGAGTGCCCGCGCCAGCTGCGTCTCCGCCGAGGGCGCGATCTGGAGCAGCAGGCGCCGCGGAAACCGCGTCGTCGTAAAGCTGCCCGACCGGGTGAGATCGGCGGTGCCGACGATATTCATTTCGGTGAGGCACATCTGGCCGCGCTGAAGCTCGATCGCCTTGCCTGCCTGCGTGACCTGCACCGTGCCGCGCGTCGCAAAGATCAGGACAAGATCGTCGCAGCCGTCATTCAAAAGCGCGCGGGTGCGGGCGAAGCGGGCCGAGCCGCCGCGCGGCGTCGCGATGGCGACCGTATGCAGCAACGTGAACTCGTTGTGGCAATCGATGCGGTTGTCGTCGGTCGGTCCGACGTCGAGCCGGCAGAAGCCGCGGCAAATCCCTTCGCGCCATGCCTCATAGGCCGGCCCTTTCGCCAGCCCATGATGGAAGATCGAGAACCGGTTGGGCACCTGTGTCTCGGACATGATCCGCGCTCCGACGCTCGATCGATCAGGGCTGACACGATCGATCGCTTGCTGCCCGCCGCGCGCATGTCGTGTGCGCACGTCGTTCCTGTCCCTACGCTTGGCGCGACGGTCCACGACTCCGGCGCGGAGCCTGATACCACTCCGCCGATTGCCGGTAAAGCTATTCACGAGATGCAACCCTATGATGCGAAGTGCGAAAGCCGGGAATAAAACGGCGCAGCAGTTTCGCGACGCGGCATTGCCGTGTCTCGACGATGCCTATGCGTTCGCCCAGGTGCTGATGCGAAGCGAGGCGGACGCCGAACTGGCCGTGCAGGAATGCTATCTGCGCGCACTGCGCCGGTTCGACGGCGTTCGCGGCCCGGCCATCAGGCCGTGGCTGCTCGCGATCCTCAAAGCCGTTTGCCAGGAGAAACTCGGCCAAGAACTAGGCGGCGAGAATGTAGCGCCAGAACGGCGCGACAGCGCAACAATCCGGCAACTGATCGACGATCTGCCCGCCCTGCTCCGCGAAGTCATCGCGCTGCGCGACTTGATCGATCTGTCCTACAAGGAGATCGCCGAAGTCGCCAGCATTCCCGTCACCACCGTGATGTCGCGCATCGCGGAGGCGCGCGCCCTGCTGCTCGCGGCGAACAAGGCCGCGCAGGTGAAGCCAGGCGCCTCAAAACCGGTGGTCTACCGCGCGAACGCCTGTTGAACCGCCGACGGCTCGGTGATGCCGTTCGCGATCAGCAGCTCGAGCAATACCCGCGCCTTCTGCGGGTTGAGATCGAGCGAGACCGCGAAGCCGAGCTTGTCGTCCTCGACCTCGACGTTGCGGTTCACGAAGCCTGAGCCGACCCGGGTCGAACGCACCACCACGACGCCCTGCTTCGCCGCGGCGGCCAGCGCATCGATCGCGCCCTTCGATGAATTGCCGTCGCCGACGCCGGCCAGCACGATGCCCTTGGCGCCGCGCTTGACCGCATCCTCGACCTCAGCGGCGTCCATGTTGGCGTGCGAATAGATGATGTCGACCCGCGGCAAGGGCGGCGCATCCGGCAATTTCAGCTTGGTACCCCTGGCTGGAGCGGCCGGCTGCAGGAAGCGCAGCGGGCCGGTGTCGACATAGCCGACCGGGCCGGCTTCGGGCGAGCGGAACGTCTCGACGCTGGTGGTGTTGGTCTTCTGCACCCAGCGCGCGGCATGGATGGTGTCGTTGAGCACCACGAGCACGCCGCGGCCGCGGGATTCCGGGGCCGAGGCGACCCGCATCGCCTCGTAGAGATTGGCCGGACCGTCGGCGCCGATCGCGGTCGAGGGCCGCATCGATCCGACCAGCACGATCGGGACGTCGGTGTCGAGCACGTTTTGCAGGAAGAACGCGGTCTCCTCCATCGTGTCGGTGCCATGGGTGATGACGACGCCGTCGACCTCCTTGTTGTCAATGGCCGCGTGGATGCGCTTGACGAGGTCGAACCACACGTTGTCGTTCATGTCCTGCGAGCCGATCGACGAGATCTGCTCGGCCGACATCTGGGCGAGCTTGTCGATGCCCGGGATCGCCGCGACCAGGTTGGCCGCACTGACCTTGCCTGAGTCATAGGCGTTGCCGGCGCGTGCGCTGGCCTGCCCCGCGATGGTGCCGCCGGTACCGAGCACGAGCACGCGGGCCAGCGCGGCGCCGGTGGCCTGTTGTGCTGATACCGGCGAGGCAAGCCCGATCATGAGGGCTGCGGCGAGGCCGAGGAAGAGCCGAACGGAATAATTGGATTGAAACGAACGTGGCATGATCTTCTCCCCAAAGCGACAGGTCGCCAGTCCACAACTCGTGGTTTTGTCCCGTAACAAGTGGACAAAGTTGCGGCGGAAGATGCGATGGTCGGAAGCCGGATCGAAGCGTTTAGTGAGCTCCAAACGCGTTGCGCAACTCGATCTCCGTCCCGACGGTTCGCCAGATCGAACGATCGACGAACAGCACCCGATCCTCGGCATGGGCGAGCAGTCTTGCGATGTCCGGCGCGTGCAGGCGCGCATTGATGGTGTGCAGCACCGCGCCCATGCAGGGCACGGCGACATAAAGCTCGAGGTGACGGCGCGAGTTCCAGGCCAGCGTGGCAACGCGCATGCCGCGCTCGACGCAGATCTCGGCGAGGAAGTTGGCGAGCTGGCCCGCGCGGCCGAGCAGCTCCGCATAGCTGATGACATGGATGCGGTCGCAATACCGCGTCATCACCGTCTTGTCCGGATAGAGATCCGCGACCCGTTCTCTCACCAGATTGAGGGTGAGCGGGACCTGCTGCATCAAGCCTGCGAGCATCCCGTGTTCTCCGGAACTTCCGCAAAACCTTGACATCTGCCGGGAGGCGGTGCAACATTTTTCGAAGATTATTCGACTTTTGGTGCGCCATGCATTTTGAGCTTCCCGACGACCTCCGCGTTCTGCAAGGCCGGGTGCGTGAATTCGTGCGCAGCGAGCTGCAGCCGCACGATGTCGCGATCGAGGCAACCGGCAAGGTGCCGGACAGCGCCATGGCCGGCCTGCGCAGGATGGGATTGTTCGGCACCAACACGCCGAAGCAATTCGGCGGCCTCGGGCTCTCGATGCTGGGCAGCTGCATCGCGATCGAGGAGCTCGCGAAGGCCCACACCGCCTTCTACTATCTGAGCGGGGTCAACGTTCACATCGGCTCAAAGGCAATCGAGCTCTACGCGCAGCCGGCGGTTCGCGACCGATGGCTGCCGGAACTCGCCAGCGGACGGGTGATCGGCGCGTTCGCGCTGACCGAACCGAATGCCGGATCCGATGCCGCCCGGATCCAGACCCGGGCGCGGCGGGACGGCGATCATTACGTGCTCGACGGCCGCAAGACCTATATCACCAATGCGCCCGCGGCCGGCGTCTTCACGGTGTTCGCCACGCTCGATCCCTCCGCCGGCGCCAGGGGCATCGCGGCCTTTGTCGTCGACGCAAAGACGCCGGGCCTTGCCATCGGCCGCCTGGTCGAGATGGCTGCCGGACGCGGCTCGGAGCACGCCGAAGTGATCTTCGAGGATTGCCGTGTGCCGCGCGAGAATCTGCTGGGACAGGAGGGCGAAGGATTCGCCATCGCGATGCGGTGCCTAGATGCCGGGCGCACCCATTGGGGCGCCTATTGCGTCGGCGCGGCGAGCCAGCTGCTGGACTACGCTCTCGACCATGTCTCGGAGCGCGAGACGTTCGGACGCAAGCTGCGCGACCATCAGGGCATCGAGTGGCAGATCGCCGACATGGCGAGTTCGCTGCATGCCGCGCGGCTTGTCGCCTATGAGGCAGCTTGGCGTTACGACCAGGGCGATGCCGCCGCCCGCACCGCCGCGGCAGCGCTCTCCAAATATACCGGCGCCGACATGGTGCAGCGCGTCGCCGACACGACCATGCAGCTGTTCGGCGGTGCCGGTTATTCAAGAGACCTGCCGATCGAGCGCATCTGGCGGGAAACGCGGGTGGTCCGCATTCTGGACGGCACCTCAGAGATCATGCGCCAGATCATTGCCCGCAACGCGTTCCGCAGCCACGAACGGCGCAATGCGCCGGTCTGATCGGCACTTACGCTGTATGTCGTCGCAATAGCGCTTGTGTTCCGATCTCGCTGCCTTACTGTTTTTATGGGACGAGATTCTTGCTTTGACGCGTCTTCCTTGCGCGAACCGGTATCCACTTCGCGCGAAAACGCTCTTGGAGACCACCGTGGCTTCGGGGACGACACTCAAGCTCAAGCAGCAACGCAGCCGCGACCGGCGCGAGCAGATCCTCACGGCGGCCACCAAGCTGTTCGGCCAAAAAGGCATCGACGGAACCTCGCTCACCGAGGTCGCCGCCGCGGCGAAAGTACCGCTCTCCAGCATCTATGATTATTTCGAGGACAAGCGCGCGCTGGTGCTCGATGTGCCCGAGGGCAATTTCGAGGCGCTGTATCAGAAGACCGAGCCGCTGCTGGTCAAGGGTGGCGATCCCGTCGAGCAGCTCCGCATCATCTTCCTCACCAACTTCCAGTACATCAAGGACAACCCGAGCTGGGGCCGGGTGTTCTTCCTCGAGATCTGGCCGAGCGTGCTTGCCGCCGAGCCGCGGATCAAGAAGGCGGTCGACAGATACGCGCTGCGCTATGTGCAGCTGATCAAGCAGGCGAGCCGCGCCGGCACCTATCGCCGCAATCTCGATCCCTACACCGCGATGTCGCTGATGATGGGCGGGATGTGCCACCTCACCGCGGTCTGGCTGCTTTACGGCCGCAAATACGATCTGGTGAAGAAGGGTAAGGCGCTGTTCACCACGCTGCATAACGGGTTTGTGCAGCGTTAGCCGCGCCGGTGCACGGCCGGCTCTCGTAGAATGGGTAGAGCGAAGCGAAACCCATCATTCGTCAGGTCGACACGGAGTGATGGGTTTCGCTTCGCTCTCCCCATCCTACGCACCGCGTGGTTCGCGGCGCGAACGATTTGATCCAAATTCATCGCTGTTTGGCCGGCTGTGGCGGCGATCCGTTTCCGGAAAACCAATACACAACCGTCGAAATCTTGTTCTAGTATGACGTCGTGGGCGACCCGCGACCGGACACGCGGGCGCTCGGGATGGGAGCGTACCGATGGACGTCAAGGCTGTTCTGCCGCCGCGTGGCCGCGACTATCGCCTCGATCTGCTGCGCGGCTTCGCCAACTGGGCGATCTATCTCGATCACATCCCGAACAACGCGGTGAACTGGATCACGCAGAAGAATTTCGGCTTCAGCGACGCGGCCGATCTGTTCGTGTTCATCTCCGGCTACACCGCATCCTTCGTCTATGCGCGCATGATGCTCGAGCGCGGCACCGTGATCGGCGCCACCCGCCTGATCAAGCGCGCTTGGCAGATCTATGTCGCCCACGTCCTGCTGTTCGTGATCTATATCGCCGAGATCGGCTATCTCTCCCAGCGCTACCACGACCCGAACCTGCAGGACGAATTCAACGTCGCGGGCTTCATGCACAATCCGGCCGAGACGCTCTATCAGGGCCTGATCCTGGCGTTCAAGCCGGTCAACATGGATGTGCTGCCGCTCTATATCGCGCTGATGCTGTGCTATCCGCTGGTGCTGTGGGCGATGCTGCGCAAGCTCAATCTGACGCTGCTGGCCTCGTTCCTGCTCTATCTCGCGGCGCGGCAATTCGGCTGGAACCTGCCGGCCTATCCGTCCGGCTCATGGTATTTCAATCCGTTCTGCTGGCAGTTCCTGTTCGTGTTCGGCGGCTGGTTCGCGCTCGGCGGCGCGAGCGAATCGATCACGTTCATCCGCTCGCGCGCCTTCCTTTGGCTCGGCGGCGCCTATCTGCTGTTCGCGCTGGTCATGACCTTGGCGGGCCGCTTCCCGGAGCTCGGACAGGCGATGCCGGCCTGGCTCTATGACGCCTTCAATCCGAACGACAAGACCAACCTTGCGCCTTATCGCGTGCTGCACTTCATCGTCCTCGCCTTCTTCGTCACCCGCTTCCTGCCGCGCGAATGGCCCGGATATGAATGGCCGATCTTCCAGCCGATCATCAAATGCGGCCAGCAGTCGCTCGAAGTGTTCTGCACCGGCGTTTTCCTCGCGGTCATCGCGCATGTGCTGCTGGTCGAGGTCTCCGGCAGCATCTGGATGCAGATCGCGGTCAGCATTGTTGGCATCGTGCTGATGACCGCACTCGCCTATTACCGCTCCTGGTCGAAGAAGGTCGACAAGGCGCCCGCGAAGGTACCCGTAGCTGCGCAGACGCCCGTGGCCGCGCAGACGCCAGCGACCGCGAAGCCAGCGGAGTAAGTGACGGCGCGCGGCCGAAGCCGCGCGCAACGTGCAAAGTAACCTGCTATCTCGCCAGCGGCTTGCCGGCCGTCTCGGGCGCCAGGGCGATCAGCGGCAGGCCGACTACATAGATCAGCGACAGCATCGAAATCGCCAGCGGGAAGCTGCCGGTGCGGGCGGCGAGCGCGCCGATCAGGGTCGGGCCGGCGGCGCCGAGCACGCGGCCCATGCTGAAGGCGAAACCGGAGCCCGAGCCGCGCAGCGCCGAAGGAAACATCTCCGGCAGCCAGATCGTGAACAGGCCGAACACACCATTGGTGAAGAAGCCGAGCACCGGCAGCAGCACCATGAACAGCGTCAGGCTGTCGAGCCATTCGATCGCGACCTCATAGGAGACCACGACGGAGATCAGCCCGCCGATGAAGAACAGCACCGCGGTGCGGCGCCGGCTGCCGAGCCAGGTGGTGAGCCACGGTACAAGGAGGCAGCCGATCAGCGTGCCGACATTGGTGATCAGGCCGGCCACCGCGCCCATCTCCTGCGCGTGCGCCGGCGTCGCGCCCGCGGCGACCAGCTTGGTCGAGATCACGGTCGGGGCCCAGAAGTTCGACGACCAAAGGCCGAAGATGATGCAGGCCATCATCAGCGCCGCGGCCCAGGTGGTGCGCGCCTGGTCGCCGGCAAACAAGGCCGCGACCGACGGCTGCTCGTGCGCAGCCCTGCGCTCGGGTTCGGGAATGTTGCTGCGCAGATACGCGATCAGCAGCGCGGGCAGAATGCCGAGCAGGAACATGCCGCGCCAGCCGAGCGTGCTGCCGATCGCAAGCGTGACGGCGGCAGCGAGGAACAGCCCGGTCGGCGTTGCCGTGTGCAGCCATCCGGCGAGCCGCACCCGCGTATTCTCCGGCACGGATTCCTGCAGCAGCGGCGTGCCCGCGGCCCATTCGCCGCCGATGCCGAAGCCGGCAACAAAGCGAAACAATGCGAACATCACGATACCGGTCGCAAGCCCGCATAGCGCCGTGAACAGCGAGTAGACCAGCACTGTCCAGCACATGATCCGGACCCGCCCGTAACGATCCGCAGCCCAGCCCCAGACCATCGAGCAGGCCCAGCCCAGCATGAAGATCGAGAACAACAGCCCGCCATAGATGCCGATATTGGCCTTGCTCGGCTCGATGCCGCTGGCCGGCAGCAATTCGCTCAACGCGCCGACCAGGATGTAGGCGTACATCGACGAATCGAAGCCATCGAGCATCCAGCCGAACCAGGTCGCCCAAAACACTTTTCGCGGCGACACTGCGCCAGGCGCCGCGACCGACGGCGCTACGGCATCAACGATGCTCTCAGTCATGTTTCCTCGCACGTTTCTTTTGTGCGGCGGACTATGCCGAGGTTTGCGCGCCGAGACACCACCGGCAAACGGGACGGAGGTATCCGGCACAAGAATAGCGACGCCGATCACATCGGCGTCACCGCGAACGCTCGCTCATTCTACGAAGGACGCGCGGAACGCCGGAATATGTAGAAAGCGATGACGACAAGCGGCACGGCAAGTGCGATCCAGGAGGGCCTGGTCCCAGATCCCGTCGCCAAGCAGCGCCGAGACCAGCCCGAACGCGATAACGGCGAAGTTCAGCACCGGCACCAGGAAGATTTGCGCGATCGACCATCTCGCTGCCGACATCAGGATCGCTCCGCCGCATGCACGCGTGAGCGGGGATAAGATCCGTGAAACCTTCGATTTTTGGCGGATGCCTTCGACAACGCGAGCCTTGCAAGCAGGGATCAATCCCGTTTGGATCAGGAAGAATGTAGGAAATGAATGCGTCGTAGTTGAACTCAGACATTGAGTTCGACGGGCTGAGAGTTCGACGGGCTGATTGAATAAGAGCGGGTCCGAACCGGGCCGGATCGCGCAGCTGAACAGGAACTGGTTCGAAAAAATCTACATCAGACACGCGAGCTAAACACGTTGTAGTGGCTTGATCAAACTTCATCTCGCGTGGCGAGCATCAGCATTGTCCGCCTCCCGGCCGTGCCTGGGGATGATGGTGCGGTTCGCTCGACGCGGCGCGATCAGCTTGTTAAGCCGCCTCTCCGCAAGGGCAATTTGAGTCGGGACATGACCGTAGCGATCGAGATGGGACAAACGACGGCCGGCACTTCGGCGGCCATCGACCTCGAGGAGCTATTGGCGACACGCCTCCTGGTGCAGGGCAACTCGGGTTCCGGCAAATCCCATCTGCTGCGCCGGCTGCTGGAACAGAGCGCACCCTGGGTGCAGCAGACCATCATCGATCCCGAAGGTGATTTCGTCACCCTGGCGGAACGATTCGGCCACCTCGTCATCGACGCCGAGGACCACACCGAGCGCAGCCTGCAGGTCGCCGGCGAGCGCGTGCGCATCCATCGCGTCTCCACGGTGCTCAATCTCGAAGGACTCGACGCCGAGAACCAGATGCGGCGCGCCGCGGCCTTCCTCGGCGGGCTGTTCGACGTCGCCCGCGACCACTGGTATCCGATGCTGGTGGTGGTGGACGAGGCGCAGCTGTTCGCGCCGGCGGTCGCGGGCGAGGTGTCCGACGAGGCGCGCAAGCTTTCGCTCGGCGCGATGACCAATTTGATGTGCCGCGGCCGCAAGCGCGGGCTTGCCGGGATCATCGCAACCCAGCGGCTGGCGAAGCTCGCCAAGAATGTCGCGGCCGAGGCGTCGAACTTCCTGATGGGCCGCACCTTCCTCGATATCGACATGGCGCGCGCCGCCGACCTGCTCGGCATGGAACGGCGGCAGGCGGAAGCCTTCCGCGACCTCGAGCGCGGACAATTCATGGCGCTGGGACCTGCACTGTCCCGGCGTCCGCTGGGCTTGCGCATCGGTCCGACCGACACCCAGCCGCGCACCGCGGCGCCGCGGTTGATGCCGCTGCCTGAAGCGGCACTGGAGGACGCACGCGCGATCATCCTCGCCGCTCCGCCGCCGGAAGCGGTGCGGCCGCAGCGCCGGACGCCGTCGCCGGACCTGCTCAGCCAGTTGATGGCCGCCAAGCAGCCGGCAGCGGAGCCAGATCCCGAAGCTGCGGAGCCGCCGCCGAGCGCCGAGCAAATGGCCGAGCGGCGGGAACGGCTGGACCGTATCCTGCGCGCCATCCTCGCCGAGCCCGACGCCGGCTTCCGCGCCATCGGCGTGCTCTATCAGGAGTTCGTGGTCCGCTGCCGGATCGAGGGCCTCGGTGCCGTGGTGCCGGAGCTGACGGACTTCCGCCGGATGCTGACGCGCGCCCGCGCCGGGCTCGGCGCCGATGTCGCGGACGACGACGCCTGGCAGGACGTCTCGCTGCGCGCCGCGTTGCTGCCCGAGGACATGCAGGGCGTCTTCATGATGATCGCCCGCGCCGCGAAAGAGGGCTGGCCGTGCCCGAGCGATGCTGCGATCGCCCGCGCCTACGGCACGCATTCGCTGCGCCGCGCCCGGCATCTTCTGACCTACATCGAGGAACAAGGCCTGATCGTCTGCCAGCTCGACGGTGCCGGCCGGCGGATCGTGACCCTCGTCGAGCTCGCCTGGGCCACGGCCGCGGCCGACCCGAATGTGGACGACCAGGCGGCGGAAGCAGCCTGTAACGGCTCGTCGCTGTGATCAGGTACTGAGCAGGCGTTAGGTGTTGAGCGGCATCGCGAAAGCGCTGCAAGACAAGAAAAAGGCCCGCCAGGAGGCGGGCCCTTTCATCTTTGCCGGTTGAGCGATCTTGGTTGCCGAGGGCCCCGCAACAGGCCCTCCACAGCCGCCCTATCTCAAGCCCTTACGCATGCTGCGGCTGCGCAAGCTGACTGACCTGCATCGCCGGCGGATCGACGACCGAGGTACCACCATGGCCGTCGCTCGAGGCCGTGAACGTGGAAGCCATGTAGTTGCCCAGCAGCGCAATGCTGGCGGTGACAGTGCCGTCCGTCACCGTGAGCGTTCCGTGCGTACTGTCACCGCTGAAGGTCGGCGTCTGAACGGTCGCGAAATTGATATTCGCGAAATCGATCGTGTCCGAACCGGACATCCCGGCGACAGTTCCGGTGAAGCTCGCGGAATTGTCGAGCTTCAGCGTCCCCGTGCTGCCGAGGAACGTTACGGCCGCGTTCGAAGCACCCGTCAATTCCAGCGTCGCGCCTGCTGCGATGGTGGCGCTGCTGGGGCTCTCTCCCGTTACGTTGAAAGGCTGCCAGGCACCCCACGCACTGCCATCATAGGCCCGGATCGAGAGCTGGTCGGTGCCAGAGCCGGCCTGATAGGTCGTCAGGGCAAGTTGTGCCGGAGTGACGTCGATCTCCGTATTCGCAGACTGGTTCACTCCGTTGACGTTCCAACGCCCGTTCGTGTTGGAATCCCACAACGCATATTTCGTTATGGTATCGCCATCCGCGTCCGTCGCGCTGACCAGGCTCGAAGCCGCGAAGACCTGCCCCGAGACCGTCGTTACGTTCGAGACCGCGACTGTTGGCGCCTGGTTCGTTGCGGTGGCCGTGAAGCTCTTCCACGCGCTCCACATGCTGCCGTCATTGGCCTTAACCCAGAGCGTATCCGATGGCGAGCCACCGGGGCCGAAGACGTAGCTCACCTGTGACAGGTTCGCCGCGCTCACATCGATCTCGGAGTTGGCGGCCTGGGCGACACCGTTCACAACCCAATGGCCGTTTCCTCCGGTGTCCCAGAAGGCGTACTGGGTGATCGTGTCGCTTTCGCTGTCCGAGACCCCGAACAGGCTCGTGGCCGCGATCGAATGGCCGTGAATTCCGGTCACGTTCGATGCGGTAACGACCGGAGCAATGTCGGGTCCCGGCGTTGCCGTGAAGCTCTTCCACGCACTCCACATGCTGCCGTCATTGGCCTTGACCCAGAGCGTATCGGGCGTCGAACCGCCGGGGCCGAACACGTAGCTCACCTGCGACAGGTTCGCCGCGTTTACATCGATCTCGGTGTTGGCGGCTTGGGCCACGCCATTCACCACCCAGTGGCCGTTTCCACCGGTATCCCAGAAGGCGTATTGGGTGATGGTATCACTGCCGACACCATCACAAACTATCAGGTGTGGGATTCGACGGCGGATGCGAGCAGTGGGCACTGGGTGGTCGGAGGAGTCGCCCAAGGCACCAATGCCGCCATCAATGTCACGGCAGCTCAACTTTCGAGCACAAGCTTTCAAAGCGGCTCGGGTTCGGACGATCTCTGGGTGAGGGCTTACGACGGCTTTGCCTGGGGGGCGTGGAAGGAATTTCACGTCACCGCGCCGGTTGACAGCGCTCCGTTAGTGACCGCGTCCGACTTCCACGCGACGGCCAACCAGAGCGTGGCCGCCTTAACCCTGTTTTCAGTCTCGGATGCCGACGGCGACAGTATCGCACAATATCAACTCTGGGATTCGACGCCGTCGGCAAGCAGCGGCCACTGGAGCATTAGCGGGAATACGCAGCCCACCGGCACCGCCATCAACGTCAGCGCGGCCCAAATTGCGAGCACGACATTCCAGGGCGGTACCGTGCCTGACGACCTCTGGGTTCGCTCCAGCGATGGCATCAGCTGGAGTGCGTGGCACGAATTCCATTTCATCGTCTAGGGAGCGGCCCGCGTTGCGGAAACGCCGTGATCTGCGCCCAATCGGTCGACGACACGAGGCCCGATTGTCCTCCCAAAGCAAAAATGGCCCGCGAAATGCGGGCCATTTTATCGGAACCGGTTGGTCCGGACTTTGGTTGCGGGGATAGGATTTGAACCTATGACCTTCAGGTTATGAGCCTGACGAGCTACCGGGCTGCTCCACCCCGCGTTAAACCGTTGCGTGCCTTGCAGAAAGGGTGCCTGAGCCGGCCGGCCAACGCTTTTCAACGGCGCCGATCGATCCGTCCGGGGGGCTTCCTGAGAAGGCGACCCGGGCCGAGGCCATCGGGTGCGGGGCGTATGTATCAACGTGAGCCCGGTTTGGAAAGCCCCGGATGCGGGTTTTTGAGGATTTTGTGACGTCGAAATCGCCGGCTGTCCCGGCAGGATTTACCGCCGGGAACCGGGCCTTGCCAGACCGCGCGCAAAAGCGGAGCTTGGCGCGCAACAAATACGTCAAGAGAACGTCATCCCAGGGGGAAATGCCATGGACCGGCCATTGAAGAGCCCGGGGCTGCATGGGCTTGAGGAGGCCTTTCATCGCCAGTTCGAGCTGTCGCGCAGCGAGCCGGCGCCGACATTGCAGGCACGGCTCGACCGGCTGCGTCGCCTGCGCGCTGCGCTGACCGAGAATGAGGCGCGATTCGAGGCGGCGATCTCGGCCGATTTCGGCCACCGCTCCACCGTCGAGACCGCGATCGCCGAGACCATGCTGGTGCTCGGCGAGATCAAGCACGCGGCCAAGCACCTCAAGGGCTGGATGGCGCCGCGGAAGGTCCCGACCACGGTCCAGTTCGCGCCCGCCAGAAACCGGCTGATGCCGCAGCCGCTCGGCGTGGTCGGCATCATCGCGCCGTGGAATTATCCGCTGCAGCTGACCCTGGCGCCCGCGGTCGCCGCGATCGCGGCCGGCAACCGTGCCATCATCAAGCCGAGCGAGCTGGTGCCGCGCTTTGCCGGGTTGCTGATGGAGACGATCGCAAAAAAATTCGATGTCACCGAGCTCGCGGTCACCGATATCGACGACGAAATCGCAAGGGCGTTTGCCGCGCTGCCGTTCGATCATCTGATTTTCACCGGCTCGACCCGCGTCGGCCAGCTGGTGGCCGAAGCCTGTGGCCGCAATTTGACGCCGGTGACGCTCGAGCTCGGCGGCAAGTCGCCCGCGATCGTCGACGGCTCCGCCGACATCGACGAAGCCGCGCAGCGCATCGCCTATGGCAAGCTGCTCAATGCCGGCCAGACCTGCATCGCGCCCGATTACGCGCTGGTGCCGCAGGCCTCGGTGCAACCCTTCGCGATGCGGCTACAGGGTCACATGCAGCACATGTTCGGTACCGATCCCGATAACGCCGATTACACGTCGATCGTCTCGGATCGGCACTATGCACGGCTCGAGGGGCTGGTCGCCGACGCCGCCGCGAAAGGCGCGACCATCATGCAGCCGGCAGCGCCGAACGACCGCGAGTGGAAGGCGAGGCGCAAATTTCCGCCGACCGTGATCGTTGACGCGACGCCGGACATGACGGTGATGCAGGAGGAGATCTTCGGGCCGCTGTTGCCGGTCATCGGCGTGCGCGATGCGGCGGAGGCGATCGCCTTCGTCAACAGCCGCGAACGCCCGCTGGCGCTATACTGGTTCGGCACCGACAGCGCCGCCCGCGATGCGGTGCTGGCGCGCACGGTGTCCGGCGGCGTCACCGTCAATGACTGCCTGTTCCACTTCGCGCAGGCCTATCAACCGATGGGCGGCGTCGGCGCCTCCGGCACGGGCGCCTATCACGGCGAGTGGGGATTCAAGACGCTGACCAAGTTCAAGCCGGTGCTCTACCGCTCGCGCTTCAACCGGCTTGCCGATCTCTATCCGCCTTATGGCGCGAAGGTCGCGCGGCTGGAGAAGCTGATGCGGATGTTGTCGTAGAAAGTGCTGTCGTTCCGGGGCGCGAAGCGAACCACAGATGCGCAATTGCGCATCGGGGAACCTCGAGATTCCGGGTTCGATGCTGACGCATCGCCCCGGAATGACAAATAGGAAATGGGGGAAACGTGACTGACACATTCGATTTCGTCGTGATAGGCGCAGGCTCCGGCGGCTGCGCGGTGGCGGGGCGGCTGTCGGAGGATCCGGCGACGTCGGTGGCGCTGCTCGATGCCGGCGGCACCAACGACAATTGGGTCGTCACCACGCCCGGCGCGCTGGTGCTGATGGTCGCGGGCACCGTCAACAACTGGGCCTTCAACACCGTGCCGCAGAAAGGCCTCAACGGCCGCATCGGCTATCAGCCGCGCGGCAAGGGGCTCGGCGGCTCCTCGGCGATCAACGCCATGGTCTACATTCGCGGCCATCGCGCCGATTACGACCACTGGGCCGCGCTCGGCAATGCCGGCTGGGCGTTCGCCGACGTGCTACCCTATTTCAAGCGCTCGGAAGACAATTCCGATTTCGACGGTGAGTTTCACGGCAAGGGTGGCCCGCTCGCCGTCAACAAGCTGCGCTCCGGCAATCCGATCCAGCAGACCTTCCTGCAGGCGGCGCAGGAGGCGCAATTCCGCATCCGCGAGGATTTCAATGCCGAGGACCATGAGGGCCTCGGCATCTACCAGGTGACGCAACGCAACGGCGAGCGCTGGAGCGCGGCACGCGCCTATGTACATCCGCATATCGGCAGGCGTCCCAACCTTCGCGTCGAGACCAATGCGCACGCGACGCGCATCCTGTTCGAGGGCAAGCGCGCGGTCGGCGTCGAATACCGGCAGGGCAAGGAGCTGAAGCAAATCCGCGCGCGGCGCGAAGTCCTGCTTGCCGCCGGCGCGTTCCAGTCGCCGCAGCTGTTGATGCTGTCGGGCGTCGGCGATGCCGCAGCGCTCGGCAAGCACGGCCTCGCCAGCGTGCATCATCTGCCCGGCGTCGGCCAAAACCTGCAGGACCATCCCGATTTCATCTTCGGCTACATGTCCGACAATCCGAACTTCGCCGGCATCTCGCTGAAGGGCATGCCGCGGCTCGTCCGCGCCATCATGCAATATCGGCGCGAGCGCCGCGGCCCCCTCACCTCGAACTTCGCCGAATGCGGCGGCTTCCTGAAGACGCGGCCCGATCTCGACATCCCCGACATCCAGCTGCATTTCGGCATGGCGATGGTCGACGACCACGGCCGCAAGCGCCACGGCGGCACCGGCTTCTCCTGCCATGTCTGCCTGCTCCGGCCGAAGAGCCGTGGCAGCGTCGCGCTGGCCGGCAGCGACCCGATGCAGGCGCCGCTGATCGACCCGAACTTCCTCGGCGAGGAGGCCGATCTGGAATCGATGGTCGCGGGCTACAAGACCACACGACGGCTGATGGAGGCGCCGGCGCTGCGCGCCCTGCAGCAGAAGGATGTATTCACATCCGACGTCCGCAGCGACGACGACATCCGCAGCATCCTACGCGAGCGCGTCGACACCGTCTATCACCCGGTCGGCACCTGCAAGATGGGTACCGCCGATCCGCTCGTGGTGGTCGATCCGAAGCTGCGCGTGCACGGGCTCGAAGGCCTGCGCGTAGTCGACGCCTCGATCATGCCGACCCTGATCGGCGGCAACACCAATGCACCGACCATCATGATCGGCGAGAAGGCCGCCGACATGATCAGGGCGGAGATGCGGGCGGGGTAACCAAATGCGTAGGGTGGCCACGGCGCAAGAGCGCCTTTGCCCACCCTATGAGGCTACCGTCGCAGGGCCGCACTGCCAAAATATCGAAAACAACCCCATGCAAAGGAGCCGGGGGGCTGCCGGCTTCGACACGGCGACACACTTCGACACGGCGACTGTCCGTAGCGGGTGAAGATGTCGTGTTTTTGTAGCTCGTGATCTGTCGCCTTCGTTTCTGATTTGCAGGGGAGCCGGAAGGCGGGGACGGCTTTCCCTGATTGATCATGCCACGGCTGTTGTGGCGGTTTTAGCCCTGTGGGTGAGTTTCTTTGTTCGACTTGAAGCCCGTTTCTCCGTCCCGACCCGCGCTTTCTCGACGGCGGCGCGCGCAGGAGCGGTCAAGGACGCGCGCTTGCGCGCCCGCCAGGGCTTGTCCTTGACGGCTCCGAGCACACCGCCAGGCTGAAGCGCGTCGGGGCTGATCTGCTGTCCGTCAGGCGCAAACCTCGCCAATCGATGCGGTCCAAGGAACACGCTGACGGTGCCATCGGGATACTCATGTAGCCGCACCAAGGCCTTGACGAAGTGAGGTCTTAGCCGGCTCTCCGGCAACTGCAGCCGCCGACCGTTCCATGCAACGGTATTGTCGTTGGCGACGGTTCGCTCCTCGATCACGCACAGCGCCTCGCGCCAGGCCTCATGCCGGTCGGCTACGAATGCCGAGCCTTCCTGTTCGGGCTTGATCGCAAACGCGGCGTTGTGCCCGGGGATGTAATGCGCCTTCAGCCACGCGTTGGCAGCCTCAACCGTCGTGATCCCGGCAAGCCGCAGCTCCTTCGGCAGCCGATCCTGCAAGGTGCCGAATACCCGCTCGGAGCGCCCGCGCGCCTGCGGCGAATAGGCTGCGATATGCTCGATCCCAAGATGCGACAAAGCCCGTCCCACCTGGGTTTGTTGCGTCTTCGAGATCTTCTCGCCAGCTTTTGGGGTCAGGAAATAATGGCTGCCGCGGTCGGTGTAGAGCGCGCAGAACAGGCCATGCTCGCCAATCACTTCGCGCAAGGCCTGGAAGGTCGAGGCCGTTCCTTCTTCCTCGACCAGCACCATCGAGTAGATCTCGCTCGTCGCATCGTCCATCGTGACGATCAGGTCCCTCGCGGGCAGGCCTTCGATCCAAACGTGGCGCGATCCGTCCTGGTGCAGCAGCATGCCCCGAAGCGGCCGCCGCGGCCGCTTCTTGCGGTGCGCCGAACGCTTCGGAGCCTTCCGCACCAGCCCTGCCGCGTGCAGCGCCAGCTTCGTCACCGTATAGCCCAGCACATAGTCGTGCCGCTTTTGCATCTGCTCGTGGAAGTGCTTCACCGTGAAGTCCGCGTACTTGTCCCGGTACAGCGCAAGCATCCGTTCCAGCTCCTCCTCCGGCGCCCGCCGTGGCGAACGACGCCCCAGCCGGCGGTCGACAAGCCCGTCGTCGCCCTCCGCCTCATAGCGCTCCGCCCAGCGTTGAAACGTCCGAACACTGATCCCAAGAACCTCCGAAGCTGCCTCCTGCGTCAGTTCCTTCGCCTCCGTCCGATCCAGCAAATCTGAAAACCGCATCCTTCGTACACCCTCGTGAATGGATGCCGTGCCCATCGTGCCCCCCTTGTTCCGGAGCACCGAAAACACGACACTTCACGAGCTACAAACAGGCGACAGATCACGAGCTACTGACACACTTCGACACGGCGACTTGACTCGTCGGGCAAACAGCGGCATTCTTCTATTATCCAGAAACCGCGCCGACTGCCTCGGGCCGTGCTCGTGACCTGATGCGTTGGAATCGTAGCCCGGATGAAGCGGAGCGTAATCCGGGACCTTCACGCATGCTTCCCGGATTTCGCTGCGCTTCATCCGGGCTACAAAGCTAGTTCAGCAAGAACCCGCCATCCACCGTCACCACCGTCCCGGTCATGTAGCGCGAGGCGTTGGAGGCGAGCAGCATGATCGCGCCGTCGAGATCGGACTCGGCACCGACCCGGCGCTGTGGAATCCGTCTTGCCAACCGCTCGCCTGCCGGCGTCGACCAGAAATCATGGTTCATCTCGGTGTCGATATAGCCCGGGGCCAGCGCGTTGACCCGGATGTTGTTGCCGGCGAGCTCCAGCGCCATCGCCTTGGTGCCCTGGATCATGCCGGCCTTGGAGATCGCATAGGGCGACACCGCCTTGAGCACGCCCTGTCCGAGCACGGACGCGACGTTGATGATATTGCCCGGCTGCTTGCGCGCCATCATGCGCCGCGCAAGTTCGGTCGCGAGGAAGTAGGCGCCCTTCAGATTAGCGCCAATCACGGCGTCCCAATCCGCCTCGGTCTGCTCCGTCGACAGCTTCTCGATCGCGATGCCGGCATTGTTGATCAGCACCGTGACCGGACCGAGCGCAGCTTCGGCGACGTCGAGTGCTTTCGCGATGCCGGAAATATCCGCGACGTCCATCTGCACCGCGGCAGCGCGGCCGCCCTTGGCCTTGATCTCCTCCTCGAGGCTTTTCAGCTTCGCGGTCTGGCGCGCGGCCAGCACCACCGCGGCGCCATGTGCCGCCAGCACGCGGGCGAACTGCCGCCCGAGCCCCTGCGAGGCGCCGGTGATGAGGATCATTTCTTTACTGACATCGAATAGGTCGGACATCGACAGGTTCCCGGATTGAAGCGGACGAGTGATAGCGACAATTGTCCCTGATGTAAGCAGGTTTGATCAACCAGGGGACAGTAGGAGATTGGGGCAGGAATTCCTCATCCATGAATCTCTTCGACCTTGCCGTCATCCTCGGATTGGTGTTCGCGGTGGTGACCGGCTTCACGACCGGCCTGCTGCGCAGCGCGGTCACCATCCTGGCCTATCTCGTCGCCATGCCGCTTGCGGTCGCCGCGCTGGCGATGATCGGGCCCCACATCGCGACGCTGCCGTCGTCGCCGTTTCCGCCCAATGGCGTGCTGCTGTTCGGCCTCTTTCTCCTGATTGGCGTCATCTTCGGAAAGATGGCGCGGACGATGCTCGACGACACCATCGGCTCGGAGATCGGGATCGGCGACCGCCTCGGCGGCGCGCTGCTCGGCGCCATCAGGGTCGGTCTCGTCGTGACCACGCTGGTGCTGGTGTTCGATCAGCTGGTGCCGCTCACCAGGCAGCCGCAATTCCTCAACGGATCGCAATTGCGACCGTTGTTCTCCGCGGCCGGACAGGCCGGATTCCGCTCGCTGCCGCCCGAAGCCACCATGGCGATCGAGCGGCTGCGGCGCGAGCAACGCATCTAGGGCGCCGGCCCACCGCACTGTTCCTGTCCGGCATGCACATATGCATTGCACGTCCCTTATCGGCGCCGCCGAGCTTCGCTAGACTGGTGCCATCAAACCTTTACAAACCGACCGACATCACAGGGAGTGAACCGTGGATCTTGGAATCAAAGGCCGCCGTGCCATCGTCTGCGCATCGAGCAAGGGACTGGGCCGCGCCTGCGCGATCGCGCTCGCCAATGAGGGCGTGCATGTTACCCTGACGGCGCGCGGCGCCGAGGCGCTGAAGCAGACCGCCGACGAAATCCGCAAGGCCCATCCCGGCGTCACCGTCACCGAGATCGTCGGCGACATCACGACGGCGGCGGGACGAGAAGCCGTGCTCAAGGCCTGCCCCGATCCGGACATCCTGATCAACAATGCCGGCGGCCCGCCGCCGGGCGATTTCCGCAACTGGACCCGCGACGACTGGATCAAGGCGATCGACGCCAACATGCTGACGCCGATCGAGCTGATCAAGGCGACCGTCGACGGCATGATGGCGCGCAAGTTCGGCCGCATCGTCAACATCACTTCGGCCGCGGTGAAGGCACCGATCGAGATCCTCGGCCTGTCCAACGGCGCCCGCGCCGGCCTCACCGGCTTCGTCGCCGGCCTGTCGCGCAAGACCGTGATCAACAACGTCACCATCAACGGCCTGCTGCCGGGCCCGTTCGAGACCGACCGCCTGCGCGGCACCGCGAAGCCCGAGGCCGAGAAGCGCGGCATCTCGGCCGAGCAGGTCCTGGCCGAGCGCGCCAAGCTGAACCCCGCCGGCCGCTTCGGCGATCCCGACGAATTCGGCTATGCCTGCGCATTCCTGTGCGGCGCCAAGGCCGGCTTCATCACCGGGCAGAACCTGCTGCTCGACGGCGGTGCTTTCCCAGGTACGTTGTGAGAGCTGTTTGGTACGAACGGACCGGCGCGGCGCCGACGGTGCTTACCGTCGGCGAGATGCCGACGCCCGAGGCTGGTCCCGGTGAAGTCCGGGTTCGCCTCGAGGCGTCCGGCGTCAACCCGGCCGATGTCGGCCGCCGAAGCGGCAACTATCGCGCGATGGAATTCCCGCGCGTGATCCCGAACAGCGACGGTGCCGGGATCGTCGACCAGGTCGGCGAAGGCGTCACCCGCTTTGCGGTCGGTGATCGCGTCTGGCTGTTCAACGGCCAGCGCAACGGCCGTGCCTTCGGCACCGCGGCCGAATACATCACGCTCGCCGACTATCTGGTGACGCCGCTGCCGCAGGACGTGTCGTTCGCGGCAGGTGCTACGCTCGGCATCCCCTGCATGACGGCGTGGTGCGCGCTGTTTGCCGACGGTCCGGTCTCCGGACAAACGGTGCTGGTCACCGGCGGCGCCGGCGCAGTCGGCCACTATGCCGTGCAATTGGCAAAGTGGGGCGGCGCGCGCGTAATCGCGACGGTGAGCTCGCAAGTCAAGGACGTCGAGGCGCGGCTCGCCGGCGCGGACATGGTCGTCAACTACCGGACCGAGGATGTCGTCTCGAAGGTGATGGCCTTCACCGAGAACCGCGGTGTCGACCGCGTGATCGACGTCGATTTCGGCGGCAATCTCGCGACCACGCTGAAGATCATGGCGATGAACTCGACGATCGCAGTCTACGCCACCAACGGCAACCGCACGCCGACGCTGCCGGTGCGCGAATTGATGGAAAAATGCATCACCGTGCGCTCGCTGGTGCTGTTCGCGCTGCCGCCGCCGCTGCTCGCGGCCGCGCAGGCCGACATCACCCAATGGCTGGCGTCGGGCACCCGCGTGCACAATATCGCCGGGCAATTCGCACTCGCCGAGACCGCCGACGCCCATCTCGCCGTCGAGAAGGGCGACAAGATCGGCACCGTGATCGTCGACTGCGCGCGATAGCACGGTTTCTCCTTCCTACTCCCTCTCCCCGTTCTTACGGGGAGAGGGTTGGGGTGAGGGGCTGTCACCGCAAAGACGGTGAAGGCAAAGATTGCGGAGGCCCCCCTCACCCGGAATTCAAGCTACGCTTGAATTCCGACCTCTCCCCGCAAGCGGGGCGAGGTAAGCAAGGAGCCGCATCCTTAGTGGATCGGCGTGATGCGTTCGTCGCTCGGCCCCAAGCCAAACTCGTCGAGTCCTTCAGCCAGGAGATCGCCGAGCATCGGCTCGCCCAACAGATAGTTGGCGACATGGCCGGTGCGTCCGCGCGCCGCCTCGCGGCGGAGATCGGCCCATTCCTCGATCGTGCCGTCGCCGCGGCCGAGCCGCATCAGGGCGACGAGGTCGACCTGCTCGTCCTCGCTGAGCGCGTTGATGAAGCCGGTGATCTCGCGTGCCACCGGGTCCCTGCCGTCATCTTCCAGCACATCGATCATGTCGTCGTCGGCGCCGTTCGAGCCGGAGTCGGGATCGACGAGCCCCTCCTTGACGTCGAATTCGCGCGCCTTCTCGATCAAGAAGCCGACCTTTTCAGGGGAGATTGCGAGTTCCGGCATTGCACACTCCTTCGTCCAACGAGGCGGTAACGCAGGAGGCGCCGACTTGATCCATTGCGTCGGCGTGCGGAAACCCGCATGGTCCGGCAAGAGCAACAAGAAACAGAGGGCACGCCGCATGCACTGGACCGTTGGCAAGGTCAGGATCACCAAGGTCGTCGAGCTCGAGACCGTCGGCAGCACCCGCTTCATCCTGCCGCTGGCCGGCCGGGAGGAGATCCAGAGCCTGCCCTGGCTGATCCCGCATTTCGCCAACGAGGACGGCCGGCTGAAAATGTCGATTCATTCGCTGCTGGTGGAGACGCCGGAGCACCGCATCATCGTCGACACCGGGCTCGGCAACGACAAGCAGGGCCGCAATGTGCCGACCTGGAACAACCGCAGCGATCCGTTCCTGGAAAAACTGACCGCAGCCGGATTTGCGCCAGACAGCATCGACACCGTGCTGTGCACGCATCTGCATGTCGACCATGTCGGCTGGAACACCAAACTCGTCGGCGGCAAATGGGTGCCGACCTTCGCTAATGCGCGCTACGTGTTCGGCAAGACCGAATACGAGCACTGGCGCGACCATAGCGACGATCCCACGCATGCGGCCGTGTTCGCCGACTCGGTGAAGCCGATCGCGGATGCCGGCAAGGCCGAGCTGGTGCCGAGCGACCACCGCCTGACCGAGGAGATCACGCTGATCCCGACGCCGGGCCACAGCCCCGGGCACATGAGCATCCACATCAGGTCCGGCGGCGCGGAAGGCCTCTTGACCGGCGATGTCGCGCATCATCCCTGCCAGATGTACCACCTCGACTGGTCGTCGACCGCGGACTCCGACCAGAAGCAATCGGCCGCGACGCGGCGCGAATTGTTCTCGCGCTTTGCCGACACGCCGACGCTGGTGATCGGCGGGCATTTCAACGCCGGCCACATCAAGCGCGACGGCGACGCGTTCAGGTTTATCGCGCTGGGCTGATTGGACCGAAATGGCCTTGAAATAAGGCTTGGCAGCAATGCAGCGCGCTCAGGGCGGTTGAATTTCCCGGCGCGCTGTTCCATGAAGCGTGTCGAGGTATACCAGTAACAATCCTCAGGACATCGTAGGGAGTGATCAACATGAAGCTTGTTCGTTATGGCGAAAAGGGTGCGGAAAAGCCCGGTCTGATCGACAAATCCGGCCAGCTCCGCGACCTCTCGGCCCATCTGAAGGACCTGACCGGCGATGCCTACACGCCGGAATCGCTGAGGAAGCTTGCTGCCCTCGATCCCGCCTCCCTGCCCGCCGTCGCCGGCAAGCCCCGCTTTGGCGCTCCCGTCACCGGCATCTCCAAATTCGTCGCGATCGGCCTGAATTATTCCGACCACGCCAAGGAAACCGGCAACCCGATCCCGTCCGAGCCGATCTTCTTCCTGAAGGCCAACACCGCACTGTCGGGCCCGAACGACGCGGTCGAGAAGCCGCGCGGTTCGACCAAGCTCGACTGGGAAGTCGAGATCGCCGCCATCATCGGCACCCGCGCCAAATATGTCTCGGAGGCCGACGCGCTGAACCACGTCGCCGGCTACTGCATCTGCAACGACGTCTCCGAGCGCAACTTCCAGATCGAGCGCCTCGGACAGTGGACCAAGGGCAAGTCGCACGACACGTTCGGCCCGGTCGGCCCGTGGCTCGCCACCAAGGATGAAATCGCCGACGTGCAGAAACTGTCGATGTGGCTCGACGTCAACGGCCAGCGCCGCCAGACCGGCACGACCTCGACCATGATCTTCACGATGGCGAAGTGCATCTCCTACGTCTCGCAGTTCATGACGCTGCTGCCCGGTGACATCGTCACGACCGGCACCCCGCCCGGCGTCGGCACCGGCATGAAGCCGCCGCAATATCTCAATGTCGGCGACGTCGTGACGCTCGGCATCGAAGGCCTCGGCGAGCAGCGCCAAGAAATCGTTGGGGCGTAGCTTACGGGATCGTCATCCTGAGGAGCCGCGAAGCGGCGTCTCGAAGGATGAGCCCAGCACACCGTCATTCCCGCGGATGGGTGACGAGATAGTATTGATCGTTGCCCATCCTTCGAGACGCGCGCCGATGGCGCGCTCCTCCAGCGACAACGGCAGAGCCGTTGCGCGGGGATGACGGTGGTGTACTCGGACAGAGGTCTTCTCCATGAAACTCACCTTCTCTCCCGCCTCCCCGTTCGCCCGCAAGGTGCGCATCGCGGCGATCGAGCTTGGCCTGATCGACAAGATCGAGCTGGTGCCGGCGACCGTCGCGCCCGGCACGGCCAACGACGAATATTCGAAGATCTCGCCGCTGAAGAAACTGCCGGTGCTGATCCTCGACCATGGCGACGTCATTCTGGATTCCTACGTCATCGTCGAATATCTCAACGAGCTCGGCGGCGGCCGGCTGATCCCGGGCTACGGCCCGCGGCGCTGGAAGCTGAAGACCGATCACTCCCTGCTCAACGGCATGCTCGATTCCATGCTGCTGTGCCGCTACGAGAAGATGGTGCGGCCGCAGGGCTTGCTGTGGCAGGCCTGGCATGACGATCACTGGAACAGGGCCTGGGCCGGCATGGCGCGGTTCGAGAACCGGCCGGATGTTCTCGATGGCGCGTCGTTCGACATCGCGCAGATCGGCCTCGTGTGCGTGCTCGGCTATGCCGATTTCCGCTTCGCCGATTGCGGCTGGCGCAAGGCCTATCCCAAGCTCGACGCCTTCTACCAGAAAATGCTGGAGCGGCCGTCGGTGAAGATCTCGGCGCCGCCGGCGGCGTGACCACGGCAACAGCGGGGAGCATGTGACGCGCGAATGCCTCCCCGCCTCTCACCTCCCGGCGCAGGTCTTGTGCATCGCCGGCCGGGCTCAACCACGACCGGACAATATCCCGCCGTCATTGTCGCGATCTCGACCTTGTGATGATGGCGGCGGCAGCCCGGTACGGCGAGCCCAAGGAAGGCCTTGCGGCGATGGATATCCTTGCCAACATCCCGCCGCGCGCGACGCGCACTGGAACTTTCTTGCGCGTTTTCCTCACGCGAACCGGACTCCACCTCGCTCGAAAGCGCTAACGCCAAGGAATCACCATGAGCCTGAAGTTTGCCGCCGGCGATCTCACCATTCATCGCATCGTCGAGCAGGAGACCACGTTCCTGCCCGCCCACGACATGCTGCCCGGACTGACGCCGGACGTGCTCGCCGAGAACCGCGGCTGGATGAAAGCGACGGGTGCGCTCGACGACAGCGACACCTTGATCCTGGCGTTCCAGTCCTATGTCGTGAAGACACCGCACCACACCATCCTGATCGACAGCTGCATCGGCAACGACAAGCCGCGGCCGGCGCGGCCGAAATGGAACATGAAGACCGACGAGACCTATCTGCGCGGCCTCGCATCGGCAGGCTTCTCCGTCGGTGACATCGACTATGTGATGTGCACGCATCTGCATGTCGATCATGTCGGCTGGAACACGCGGCTGGAGAACGGCCGCTGGGTGCCGACCTTCCCAAACGCGCGCTACGTGTTCGACAAGGCCGAGTTCGACTACTGGACCGAGAGCAACGCGAAGGCGGAGGTCCCGCCTTTCGTGGACAGCGTGCTGCCGGTGGTCGAGGCCAAGCGGGCCGAGATCGTCGGCCATGACTTTGCGATCGGCGACCATGCCCGCATCCTGCCGACGCCCGGCCACACGCCGGGCCACGTCGCCTTCGCCTTCGGCCGCGGCAAGGACGCTGCGGTATTTTCGGGCGATCTGATGCACTCGCCGATCCAGACGCATTATCCGGAGCTGTCGGCGAAGTTCGATGTCGACCAGGCGCAAGCCGCGAAGACGCGGCGCGGTTTCCTGGAGCGTTATTGCGACACCGACACGCTGTGCTGCCCCGCGCATTTCCCCTCGCCGTCGATTGGCAAGATCAGGCGGAAGGGCAGCGGGTTTGTGTGCGAGACGGTGTAGCGTGAGCCAAACTCGCGATAGTCGCTCTCTGCCACCCTCCCCTGGAGGGGTCGAGACGAGCGTAGCTCGCTCTCTGGGTCGGCTCACATGAAGCGCAGCGCAATGTGAGACGGGGTGGGGTGATCTCTCAACGCGGGCAGCGCCCGTTACGAGAGACCTTCACCCCACTTCGGTTCGCATTTCATGCGAACCGATCCTCCCCCTCCAGGGGAGGATAAGAAGAGCGTGCACCTCAATCAAACAAGCTCGGCGTGTGGTTCACGATCGCGCCTTCGATCTGCAGCATCTTCAGCTTGGTGACGACGCCGCCATTGGCCGAGAAGCCGCCCGGCTTGTTGCCCGCCGCCAGCACGCGGTGGCAAGGCACCACGATCGGGCACGGGTTGCGGCCGAGCGCCTGGCCGACATCGCGTGACAGCTCGACCCCGCCGAGCTGCTTGGCGATATCGCCATAGGTCACGGTCTTGCCCGGCGGGATCTTCCGCGCGATGTCGTAGACGCCGCGGTTGAATTCCGGCACGCCGTCGAGATCGAGCACGATGTCGGCAAGGTCGTTCGGCTTGCCGGCGAGCAGCTCGATCATACCGTCGATCGCGTGCTGCACCTCGGCCGGCGGAGCCGCCTCGGTGACCTCGCCGTTGCGCTGGGCAATCCGCTTGCGGGTCTTCTCCTCGGTGCCCATCGGCAGCTGCACGCCGGTGACGCCGTGCTCGCCCCAGACGACGCCGCAGGCGCCGATCATGGTCTCGAAGATTGCAAAATGCTGGCCTGTCATGGCTCGCTCCAGATGTTCCCTTCAGCTCTCGCGTGAGCTTGCTGTTGATCCGGAATCTAGGCTTGGAGAATGTTGCTATCCACCCGAATTCCGTGGGAACTTCGGCCAAATCAACAACATCTCCTGCCCCTCCGCGAGCCCAAAATGCACAGCCTCCACGTCAACGGTTTCGACATGCCCTATCTCGATGTCGGAGAGGGCCCGCCGCTGGTCTGCGTGCACGGCTCGCTGTGCGACTTCCGAATCTGGTCGGCGGTGCTCGGCCCGCTGACGCGGGCGCATCGCGTCATCGCGGTCAGCCTGCGGCATTTCTTCCCGGCGCATTGGGACGGCATCGGCGACACCTATTCGATCGCGCAGCACGTCGACGACGTGATCGCCTTTATCGAAAAATTCGACACCAGACCGGTCGACCTGATGGGGCATTCCCGCGGCGGCCATATCTGCTTCCGCGCCGCACAGCGCCGGCCGGACCTGTTACGCAAGCTGATCCTTGCCGAGCCTGGCGGCGAGCTCGA
Source organism: Bradyrhizobium sp. USDA 4538 (assembly GCF_024171045.1). Lineage (NCBI taxonomy): Bacteria > Pseudomonadati > Pseudomonadota > Alphaproteobacteria > Hyphomicrobiales > Nitrobacteraceae > Bradyrhizobium > Bradyrhizobium sp. USDA 4538. Next base: position 4,800,273 of record NZ_JALJZE010000001.1, on the reverse strand, counting down.
CGAGACCCTCGACCCCGATTTCAAGCCGGGCCCCTCGCCGCTGGCGGCACGCTTCGCGGCATGCGCGGCGGAAATCGCCAAGGGCGATATCGACGGCGGCTTGCAGATCTTCATGGACGCGCTCGAAGGCCCCGGCGCGTGGAAACGGATTCCGGCAACCTCCAAGCAGCTGCTGCGCGACAATGCGACCACGCTGATCGGCCAGACCCGCGACCAGCGCCCGCCGTTCTCGAGGGCGGACGCGGAGGCGATCAAGACGCCGACGCTGTTCATCGGCGGCGCCAACACCAAGGGCGTGCTGCCGAAGGCGCTGCACGCGCTCGCCGCCAATGTGAAGGGTTCGCGCATCGAGATGATCCCGGGCACCACGCATCCGATGTTCGAGCAGGCGCCGCAGCGCTATTGCGAGATCGTGCTGGAGTTTCTCTCCGCGTAAGCGATGCACCCTCTCCCCTTGTGGGAGAGGGTGGCGCGATGGCGCGCAGCGGCATCGTGCCGGGTGAGGGGTTCTCTCCGCGGAGGCGGACCCCTCACCCGCCACCGATGCGACGCATCGGCGGCGGCCTCTCCCACAAGGGGAGAGGCGAAGTAAGAAAGCTACTCTCTCACACCTTCCAGGCGCCGACCGGCTGGCGCACCGCGACGTTCAGCCGGTTCCAGACGTTGATCGCTGCGATGCCCAGCACCAGCGACGCGAGCTGCTGCTCGTCAAAATGCTTGGCCGCCTCGTCCCACACCGCATCCGTCACCGGATCCTCGCGGTCGCTGAGCCGGGTCACCGCTTCGGTCAGCGCCAGCGCGGCGCGCTCGGCCTCGGTGAAATACGGCGCGTCGCGCCAGGCACCGACCGCGAACAGCCGCTCGTCAGTCTCGCCGGCACGCCGGGCGAGCTTCGGATGCATATCGACGCAGACGCTACAGCCATTGATCTGGCTGGCGCGCAGATGCACCAGTTCCAGCAGCTTTTCCGGCAATGCCGGCTTGGTGCTCTCGCTCAGCGCCTGCAACGCCTTCATGGCCTCGGGAACAACCATCACCGGGTGGTTCATGCGGGCTTTCATCATGTCATTCTCCTGATTTGTCCTTTGACGCCGCTGCGCCGATCTGTTGTCACATCGGCGCAGTTTCGTTCGTCATGGCCATGACGGAGCGGACAAAGGGAATGTGACCGATGGACGAGAAACAATTTCTGGCCGAGCAGTTCGAGGCCAACCGGCCGCGCTTGCGGGCGGTGGCCTATCGCATGCTGGGCTCGACCGCCGAAGTCGACGATGCCGTGCAGGAAACCTGGCTGCGGCTCGGCCGCACCGACGCTGCTGCGGTCGACAATCTCGGGGGCTGGCTGACCACGGTGATCGCGCGCATCTGTCTCGACATGCTGCGCTCGCGCAAATCGCGCCGCGAGGAGCCGATCGGCCCACATGTGCCGGAGCCGATCGCGGACAATCCGTCCGAGCGCGAGACCGAGATGGCCGATTCCGTCGGCGCCGCGCTGCTCGTGGTGCTGGAAACGCTGGCGCCGGCCGAGCGGCTGGCTTTCGTGCTGCACGACATGTTCGCGGTGCCGTTCGAGGAGATCGCGCCGATCGTCGGGCGCACGCCGGCCGCCGCGCGGCAGCTCGCCAGCCGTGCCAGGCGTCGCGTGCAGGGTACGCCGCCCGCACCGGATGCCGATCTCAGCCGGCAGCGCGGCATCGTCGAGGCCTTTCTTGCCGCATCCCGCAACGGCGACTTCGAAGGGCTGCTGGCCGTGCTGGCGCCCGACGTCGTGGTGCGCGCCGATCAGGCCGCACAGCGGCTCGGCTCGCTGCCGGTGATCCGCGGCGCCGCAGCGGTTGCCGAAAGCTTCAAGGGACGCGCGCAGGCGGCGAAAGCCGCTCTGGTCGACGGCGGGATCGGCGTTGCCGTCATCTTCGGCGGCGCGCTGCGCATTGTGCTGCGGGTCACGATCTCAGGCGACAGGATCGCAACGATCGACGCGACCGCCGACGCCTCGGAGATCGAGACCTTCGATGTCGAGGTGCTCGAGCGCAGCTGACACAGCTGGAGGCAGCAAAGTCGCAATGCTAGTGTCTCCCTGCATCTGCGCAGGGAGGACGATCATGAAACTATCCATCAAATTGCTCGCGTCGGCCGGCCTGCTCGCCCTTGCCTCCTCCTCCGCTTTAGCCGCCGCAGACGAAAAACTACGTGCGGCCGCCGAGCAGGCCCAGCCGGCGGTGATCGAGAGCCTGCACGACATGGTGCTGATCGAATCGGGCTCCAGCGATGTCGAAGGCCTGAAGAAGATGGCCGACTACACCGAGGCACGGCTGAAGGCGCTCGGCGCCAAGACCGAACGCCGCAAGACCACGAAGGGCGCCGGCGCCGACATGGTGATCGGCACCTTTGAGGGCACCGGCACGAAGAAGCTGATGCTGATCGCGCATATGGATACGGTGTATGAGCACGGCATCCTCGACACCCAGCCCTACAAGGTCGACGGCAACAGGATCTATGGACCCGGCATTGCCGACGACAAGGGCGGCATCGCCGTCATCCTGCATTCACTGAAGATCCTGAACGATGCAGGCTGGCGCGACTACGCCAAGCTCACGGTGTCGTTCAATCCGGATGAGGAGGTCGGCTCGATCGGCTCCGGCGAGATCATCGCCGAGCTCGCCGACCAGCACGACGTGGTGCTGTCCTTCGAGCCGACGGTGGCGCCGCCGGTCGCGAAAAATGAAAGCCTGCTGCTCGGCGCCAGCGGCACCGCCACCGGCACGATCGATGTGAAGGGCAAGGCCTCGCATGCCGGCGCCGCGCCGCAGCTCGGCCGCAACGCGCTGATCGAGCTCGCGCATCAATTGCTGCAGACCCAGGACGTTGCGAAATCGATTCCGGGCACGCAGCTGAACTGGACCACCGCGAAGGCCGGCACCGTGCGCAACCAGATCCCCGATCACGCCACCGCCGGCGCCGACATCCGCCTCACCATTCCCGACGGCGTGCAAAAGCTGCAGGCCGCGCTCGACGAGAAGGCGAAGAACAGACTGATCGCGGACACCGAGGTGACCGTGAAGGTCGTCGCGGGCCGTCCGCCCTTCGTCGCCGATGATCGCGGCCGCGCGCTCGCCAGACAGGGACAGGCGATCTACACCGAGCTCGGGCGCACGCTCGACATCGCGGAAATGACCGGCGGCGCGACCGACGCCGGCTACGCCGCGCGCAGCGGCAAGGCCGTTGTGGTCGAAAGCTTCGGCCTCGCCGGCTGGGGCTATCACGCCCGCGACGAATACATCGACACCAACTCGATCGTGCCGCGGCTCTATCTGATGATGCGGACGCTGATGGAGCTGGGCAAGGCGAAGTAGCGTTTCCGAAAAACTCGTCATGCCCGGGCTTGTCCCGGGCATCCGCGTCTCTGGTCCCACATCAAAAAAGACGCGGACGGCTGGCCATCACGACGTTGGGACGGCTGCCGCAGCGCGGCCCGGTCAAAACCGCCCCATTCTCAATCGCTTATCGTGGTCGCAAACCGGGGCCTTGACCGCTCCTGCAACCCGCAGTAGCCTCCTTTTCGAACACGGAATTCCGTATTCCAAACTGGACAGTCGGTATGATCCCGTTGGACCCGCTTCCAAACCTCATCGACCAGGTTTACGGGCGATTGCTCGAAGCGATCATCGACCGCACGCTGCTGCCTGGTCAGCGCATCACCCAGAACGAACTTGCCGATCGGCTCGGCGTCTCGCGCCAGCCGATTTCGCACGCGCTGCATCTGTTGCATCGCCAGGGCCTCGTCGCGGAGAGCGGCAGACGCGGCTTCGAGGTGACGCAGCTCGATCCGCAGCGCATCCGCGAACTCTATGAAGTCCGCGGCGCCATCGATGCGCTGGCGGCGCGGCTTGCCGCTGCGCGTGTAAAGGAAGATGCCGCGGCACGTACGCAGCTCGAAGCCGCGCTCGAAGCCGGACGCGCGATTGACGACGGCACGCCGCTGGCGCGCCTGATCGCACTCGACGTCGATTTCCACAGCGCGATCTATCGCCTCGCCGGCAATTCCGCGATCGAGGAGATGATCGCGCCGCAATGGCCGCATATGCGCCGCTCGATGGCGACCGTGCTCGCCGAGCTCGATTACCGCGGCAGCGCCTGGACCGAGCACGAGGCCATCGCCGCACATGTTTTTTCCGGCAATGCCGCAGCGGCAGAAGCCGCGGCGCTGGCGCATGCGCAGACGGCAGGACGGATGACCGAGGAGAAGCTGAGGGCAATCGACGTGGCGGCGTGACGTTCACGCATCGCCCCGGAATGACAATAACAACAGGAGGAAAGCACCATGAAACTGACCCAAGAGCAGGTCGAATTTTTCCATCGCGAAGGCTGGCTGTTCCTGCCCGAGCTGTTCAGCCAGGAAGAGGTCGATTTCCTCGCGCGCGAGGCAGTCTCGATCTATGACGCCAATCGCCCCGAGGTGTGGCGCGAGAAGAGCGGCGCGCCGCGCACGGCCTTCGCCGCGCATCTCTACAATGAGGCGTTCGGCACCCTCGGCGCGCATCCGCGCATGATCGACCCCATCGAGCAGCTGTTCGGTGAGAAGGTCTACATGCATCAGTTCAAGATCAACGCGAAGGCGGCCTTCACCGGCGACGTCTGGCAGTGGCACCAGGACTACGGCACCTGGAAGCGCGATGACGGCATGCCGGAGCCGCGCGCGATGAACATCGCGATCTTCCTCGACGAGGTGATGCCGATCAACGGCCCCTTGATGCTGGTGCCGCAGAGCCAGACCGCGGGCGATCTGAAAGCCTCGCACGATCTCGAAACCACATCCTATCCGCTGTGGACGCTGGACGAGGAAACCGTGACCCGCCTCGTGAAGCAGGGCGGCATCGTCGCGCCGACCGGCAAGCCCGGCGGCATGCTGATGTTCCACGGCAATCTGGTGCACGGATCGAGCGGCAACATCACGCCCTACCCGCGCAAGATCGTCTACCTGACGCTGAACGCGGTCTCGAATTACATCCGCACCCCGACGCGGCCCGACTACATTGCGCACCGCGACTTCACGCCGATCCAGACGGTTGCCGACGACGCGCTGCTGCGGCTCGCCCGTGCACCGCGGCAGGCGGCAGAGTAAAGTCTTCGACCGTCATTCCGGGGCACGCGAAGCGTGAACCGCAGATGCAATTGCGCATCGGGGAATCTCGAGATTCCGGGTTCGACGCTACGCGTCGCCCCGGAATGACTCTCTAATTGGAAAGCATCATGAACCTGCATCACCTCCTCAAAACCCGCGCCGCCGCCGGCAAGCCGGTGCGCGTTGTCCTGATCGGCGCCGGAAAATTCGGCTCGATGTTCCTGTCGCAGGTGCCGCACACGCCGGGGCTTGAAGTGCCCGTGATCGTCGATCTCGACCGTGACCGCGCGCGCGAGGCGTGCCGCACGGTCGGCTGGGACGACGCGCGGATCAGCGCCACCACCTTCACCGACGACGGTGCACGTGCGATCGCCGGCGGCGCATTCGATGTCGTGGTGGAAGCGACCGGCAATCCCGCCGTCGGCATCCGCCATGCCCGCGCGGCGATTGCCGCCGGCAAGCATGTCGTGATGGTCAATGTCGAGGCCGATGTGCTGGCGGGGCCGCTGCTCGCCGAGGAGGCACGCAAGGCCGGCGTGGTCTATTCGCTGGCCTATGGCGACCAGCCGGCGCTGACGGCCGAGATGGTCGACTGGGCCCGCGCGACAGGCTTCCGCGTCGTCGCTGCCGGCAAAGGCACGAAGTACCTGCCGGCCTATCACGACGTCACCCCGGACGGTGTGTGGCAGCATTACGGGCTCACCGCCGGCGAGGCGCAATCCGCCGGCATGAATCCGCAGATGTTCAACTCCTTCCTCGACGGCACCAAATCCGCGATCGAGATGGCGGCGATCGCCAATGCCTGCACCCTCGACGTGCCGTCGGAGGGATTGCTGTTTCCGCCCTGCGGCGTCGACGACCTGCCGCATGTGATGCGGCCGCGCGACAAGGGCGGCGTGCTTGAGAAATCCGGCATCGTCGAAGTGGTGTCGTCGCTGGAGCGCGACGGCCGTCCGGTGTTTCGCGATCTGCGCTGGGGCGTCTATGTGGTGCTGGAGGCGCCCAACGATTATGCCGCCGATTGCTTCAAGCAGTACGGCCTCAAGACCGACGCCTCCGGCCGCTATGCGGCGATGTACAAGCCGTATCATCTGATCGGACTCGAGCTGAACATTTCCGTGCTGTCGGCGGCGCTGCGCAACGAGCCGACCGGGCAGCCGCGCGGCTTCCGCGGCGACGTCGCAGCGGTGGCCAAGCGCAATCTGCGCGCCGGCGAGATGCTCGACGGCGAGGGCGGCTACACCGTGTGGGGCAAGCTGATGCCGGCCGCCGCCAGCCTCGCCGCCGGCGCATTGCCGATCGGGCTTGCGCATCGGGTGAAGCTGAAGAACGACGTCGCCCATGGCGCTGTCGTGCGCTGGAGCGATGTCGAGGTCGACGAGAGCAACGATACGATCAAGACGCGCAAGGCGATGGAAGTAGCATTCTCGCGGTAGCGCTTCTCGCTAACTCGTCGGCCAACTCACAGCGCGAGCTGTGCTCTTCACCTCTCCCCGCGCTTTGCGGGGAGAGGTCGGATCGCATCGAAGATGCGATCCGGGTGAGGGGCGAGGCACGGTGCTCAACAAGTTCTGTTCTGCCTGCCGGATAGAAGCCCCTCACCCCAACCCTCTCCCCGTAAGAACGGGGAGAGGGAGTAGAGAGAGCGCGGGCAGAACGACTTACGGCAGCAGCCGGCTCGCCTTCGCCAGCCTGAACCACTTCCGGAACATGGCTTCCGTATCCATCATCTCGGTGAAGCCGGCCTGGTTGATCTTCACCGTCGAGACGATCGACGGCGGACCAGCTTCAGTCTGTCCGTAGCGCATGCTGTAATCGGCATATTGGAACGACAGGCCGACGAACTCCTCCAGGCCGGGCGCGATCAGGTCGTGCATCCTGCGCAATTCGTCCCACTGCTCGATCCATTTCGGATATTCCTGCGCCAGCGACAGCGGCACGTGCCGGCCCGGCGTCATCTCGAGCGCGTCCGAGACCGCCGGCCAGATATTTTCCCAGGTGAAGACGTCGCCATTGGTGACGTTGAACGCTTCATTGCGCGCAGCCTCGGCGTCGCCCGACCAGGCGATCGCGCGTGCCAGCAGATCGACATCGACCGCTTGCGCGACGCGCGGCGCGCCGCCCGGATAATCCAGCGGCCTGCCCTGCGCGCGCAGCACCGCCGCATAGACGCCGAGCGGCGGGATCAGGTCCATCGCGCCGCCCATGGCTTCGCCGATGATCAGGACCGGGCGCAGGATGCTCCAGTGCCACTTCTTGCCCCGCTGCAGCTCGCGCAAGAAATTCTCCTGTGCCCAATAGAAATTCGGCTGCTCGTACATCTCGGAACGGCCCTCGCGCGCCGGCACCGTGAGCGGCCGGACATGCACGCCATAGGCCTTGGTGCCCTGCAGCAGCGCGACATGCTTAAGATCGGGCGCGACGGGTTCGAGCACGCCCATCAAATTCCGCAGCATCCGGTCGTTGGTTTCGATCTGCCCGGCATCGCGCCAGCCATCGACCAGGCTGGGCGCCTCATAGAGCGCGGCGTAGATCAGGTGCGTTGCGCCGGCGAGCTCGGCCGCGGCGCGACGGCAATCCTCCGCGCTGGTGAGATCGATTCGCACATGCCGTGCGCCGTAGAGATCGCGTGGCTTGCGGCGCGACAGCGCAATGCGCTCGCAATCGTCGGATGCGCCGAAGTGTCGCAAGGCGGCGTTGCCCACGAGGCCGGTTGCGCCGGCAACCACGATTTTCTTGTTGGCCATGTCCTTGAACTCCCATCAACCCACCCGCCCTGCGTAGCAGATCGCAGCAGGGCCGGCAGCCATCGCGGCGGGTATCGGATGAGACCGACAGCGCCGATTGTCCTTCGCACCTGCAACGAAGGCAGGCGCTTGATTTCCTCCGGCAAACGATCATCCTGACCGGCGGAACCGGAAACTCGGATTTCCACAACAAGAGCCCGTCGAGGGCCACCGGACACATTCATCACAGAACGTCGATCGATCGGCGAAGAAAGACGACACCAAGATCGTTCCCCTTGTCGAGGTATCGGCACACAGGAGGGATACGCATGAAACGTCGTGAATTCTTGAAGGCAGGCGGCGTCGGCCTGGCTGCGACGGCGGTCGCCGCGCCCGCGGTCGCGCAATCGATGCCGGAGGTCAGGTGGCGGCTCGCGGCGAGCTGGCCGAAGGCACTCGATACGCTCTATGGCGGGTGTGAATTCTTCTGCAAGCGCGTCGCCGAGATCACCGACAACCGCTTCCAGATCCAGCCGTTCGCCGCCGGCGAGATCGTGCCCGGCTTGCAGGTGCTGGACGCCGTCTCCAACGGCACGGTCGAGATGGGCAATACCGCGCTGTATTACTACTGGGGCAAGAATCCCGCCTTCACCTTCGGCACGTCGCTGCCGTTCGGCCTCAACACGCGCCAGCACATTTCCTGGCTGCAATGGGGCGGCGGCACCGACCTGCTCAACAATTTGCTCGCAGAATTCAACTGCATCGGCATTCCGACCGGCTCGACCGGCGCCCAGATGGGCGGCTGGTTCCGGAAGGAGATCAAGTCGATGGCGGATTTCCAGGGCTTGAAATTCCGGGTCGGCGGCTTCGCCGGCACCATCATCGCCAAGGTCGGCGGGGTGCCGCAGCAGATCGCGGGCGGCGACATCTATCCGGCGCTGGAAAAAGGCACCATCGACGCCGCCGACTCGGCTTCGTCAAGGTCGCGAAGTTCTACTACTACCCCGGCTGGTGGGAAGGCACCGGCCAGGGCCACAATGTGATGAACAAGGACAAGTGGAACGCGCTGCCGAAGCACTATCAGGCAGCGATCCAGGCGGCTTCCGAGGACACCTTCACCTGGGTGACCGGCAAATATGACGCGGTCAACCCGCCGGCGCTGAAGCGCCTGATCGTGGCCGGCGCGCAGTTGCGACCATTCCCGCAGGAGGTGCTGGAAGCCTGCTACAACGCGGCCAACGAGATCTACGCGGATCTTTCCAAGAGCAATCCGCATTTCGGCAAGATGCATGCGAGCCTGGCCGCCTATCGCAACGAATCGCTGGCCTGGATGCAGGTCGCCGAGCTCTCGTTCGACAGCTTCATGATGCGGATGCGCACGCGCACCTGAACCGGACGATGGCTTTACACTGCCGTCATTGCGAGGAGCGATAGCGACGAAGCAATCCATTTCTCCGCTTGCGGTGAGATGGATTGCTTCGCGGAGCCTGTCATCGGGCGCGCGTTCGCGCGACCCGTTGGCTCGCAATGACGGGGCTGGAGCAGCGCTTATTATTTCGTTCATCTTGAGCCGGGCGCGTTCCGAGACAATAAAAAAGCCCCGGAGAATGTCTCCGGGGCTCTCTTCCTGATTCGATTCCTGATTCGATGCGACGCATTAATTGTCGTCGCTGCCGCCGAACTCTTCCATCAGCTTGTCGTAGCTCTTGGTCACGAGATCGATGTTGCCCTTGTTCTCGACCGCGGGCGGCGGCGACTTCAGGGCGTCGTTGAGGTCGGCGAGCGCGTCCTTCTTGTCCTTGGCCGACATCTTCTTGTCGGCCTGGACCTGGGCGATCTGCGCCTTCAGCACGGCCTCGGGACCGATATACTTCTTGGTCTGCGGATCGAAGCCGCCGAGCACCAGCGAGATGTTGTCGACGACGTTGTTGTACTCGTCATAGCTGGCGAAGCCGTTCTTCTTGGCGATGCCCTCGAGCTGGCCGACGATCTTCGGATCCGGCTTGGCGTCCTGGGAAAGCTTCGCGGTGATCGGGTCCATTTCCTTGGCCGCGGCGAGCGCGCCATCGACCTGCTTGTCGGTCAGCGCGATCTGCTTGATCGGCGGGGCCTGGTCCTGTGCCGGAGCCGCAGCCTGCGCGGGTGGCGCGGCTTGCGCGGGCTGCTTGGCCGGCGGCGCCATCTGCTGCTGCTTGGCCTGCGCGAATGCGCCGCTGTTCGACGCCGCGGTCATTGCGATCGCGAGACACGCGACGCTCAGCGCAGCAGTTACGGGACGGACGATCTCACGCATGGAAGTCTCCTTGTTGGGGCAGGTTTTGCCGAGCTTCTTGGGTGGAACAGGTACGGAAATCGAAATGAACGGCCCATGAACTTTGGTCGTAGACGATGAAGGTCAATCGTGGCCGAATCATCACAAAGCGTTCAAGGAGTGTTGATCGCAATGCCCAGCCAGCAGTCGAGCAGCACAATGGGATCGCGATCAGCGGCGTGGCCGAAGTCTATGCGCACCCGTGCACGGCGAGCGCTGACGGTCCGCCGCTCAGGAGTTCTTCTTCAGTTTGAATGACTCGAAGAACCTGTCTTTGTTTGCAGCGATCAGGTCCCGGTAGGCATTGGGAAACTCGATCGTCAATGTGTAGCGCGCGCCTTTCGCATCGATGCAGCGCATGTACATGGTCTTGGCGCCATCGCTCACCGTCAGGGTCAGAATCTCGGCATCGCCGCTTGTCCTGCGGCCGACGTCGGAAACCTTGTTCGCCGGATTTGCGGCCAGCGTTTTCGGGATTGAAGCGAGATCCGGCGGCGGCTTGTTGCCGGGCGGCAGTTCGACCGCGACAAACTTGATTCCTTCGGAGCTCTTGCCGCCGACCACATGCGTGGTCTCACCGGTCTGCGCGTCGCGCGTGGTGAAATCATTGAACGGAAGTAAGCGGCAAGCTGAGGCCGTCAGGCTGCGTGGTTCCATGGCATAAGCGCGTCGATTTGGCTGCTCGGCCAGCCGTTGGCGATACGCTGAAGTGTTAAGGCGAGCCAGGCGAACGGATCGACGTTGTTCATTTTCGCCGTCTGCAGCAGCGTTGCGATGGTCGCCCAGGTTCGTCCGCCGCCGTCGCTGCCAGCGAAGAGGCTATTCTTTCTCGTGATTGTTAGTGGCCTGATGGCGCGTTCGACGACGTTGGAGTCGAGCTCGATGCGACCATCGGTCAGGAAACGTTCGAAGATGGCACGCCGCGAGACGGCATAGCGGATCGCCTCAGCCAGTTTTGATTTGCCGGAGATCCGCCGCAAGGTCTGCTGCCAGAGATCGAAGAGATCTGCGACGATCGCCGCGGAGGCTTGCCGGCGCGCGGCAACGCGAGCGTCGGGGCTTTGACCGCGCACGGTCTTCTCGACCTGCCAGAGCCTTGCCATCCGCTCGACCGTCGCCGTTGCCACTTCCGAGCTCCCTGCAACATGCAGCTCGTAGAACTTGCGTCTGCAGTGTGACCAGCAGCCAGCCAATGTGATGCCATCATTGCCGCGATCGGATCGCGCGAGCTTGTTATAGGCGGCATAGCCATCCACTTGCAGGATGCCGCGATAACCATTGAGATGGCGGACCGCGCATTCGCCGGAGCGGCTGTCTTCGAAGCGATAAGCCACCATCGGGGGACCGCTGCGGCCAAAGGTTCGGTCATCCCGGGCATAGGCCCATAAGTAGGCCGTCTTTGTCGATCCGGAGCCCGGAGCGAGCGTCGGCAAAGTGGTTTCGTCGGCAAAGACCCGTTCGGCCTTCTTGACCTCGCTGAAGATGTAGTCGGCCACGATCTCGAGCTCGAAGCCGAGCTTGCCCATCCATTGCGCCATCAGCTGGCGGTCGAGCTCGACATGATCGCGGGCGTAGATAGCCTCCTGCCGGTAGAGCGGCAGGCCATCGGCATATTTGGCGACGGCTATCTGGGCCAGAAGCGCTTCCGTCGGAATGCCTCCTTCAATGATATGGGCCGGGGCCGGCGCCTGGATGACGCCGTCCGCGTTCTTGAAGGCATACCTGGGACGGCGCGTGACGATCACCCGGAACTTCGCCGGCACCACATCCAGGCGCTCCGACACGTCCTCGCCGATCAGCACCTTCTGCTTGCCGGCATGCTCAGCCAGCTCTTCCGGCTCAATGACGGTTTCGATCCGTTCCAGATGGGGCGCAAAGCCCTTGCGCCGACGCGGTGCACGCTTGCCATCCGCCTGCGCACGGCCCTTGCTGACCTGGGCCTTGATCGCGGCGATGCCGGTCTCGATCTCCTCGAAGACGAGGGCCTGCTGTTCATCGTCGCCGTTCGCCGAGCCGAGCTTCTCCGATCGTCGGCCGAACCGGGCGCGGTCGAAGGCCTTCAGGATTTGCGTCAGCCGCTCGATGCGCGCATCGGCATCGGCGTTGCGGGCCTTGAGATCGGCGACTTCGCTCTCCAGAGCATCGGCGCGGGCCGCTTTCTCGGCCATGGCAAGCACCATGGCTTTCAGCGTCTCTACGTCATTCGGGAGGCTGAGATCGGGCGGCGTCATTGACCCGACCAGAGCACATTTTGCCCCGGTTCTCTTGCCCTTTCAGGCCGCTGATTCACTTCGCCGCAGTGCTTTTACCCAACAATCTCCGGCGGCTTGACCGCCGCGGTCCGGACCCGCTTCCAGTCCATCCCATCCACCAGTGCCATCAACTGCGCAGCATTCAGCTGCACCCGATGATGCCCGATCCGCGGCCAGCAGAACCTCGCCTTCTCAAGCCGTTTTAAATAGAGGCACACGCCGGAGCCATCCCACCATACGATCTTTATTCGGTCGGCTCTTTTGGCGCGGAACACATAAAGCGCACCGTCGAACGGATCTGAGCCGGCATCGCGCACCAGCGCAACAAGGCCATCGATACCCTTGCGGAAGTCGACTGGATG